>JADJOT010000013.1 GCA_016713625.1 Candidatus Accumulibacter affinis | reverse complement strand
AAGCCAGAGGACGAGAACAGCCATGACGTACAACGTATCGCCGTGGTCGGATCGGGGGTGCCGGTCTGGCCCAGTCGCCTGGCTGCTGTCACTTAAGCACCTGGTACCGCTCCTACGAGGCGGCGAATCCTATCTCGGCGGTCACACCAATACCGTCGACGTCACTGTGGATGGCGTCGAGCACATCCGCGTCGATACCGGCTTTAGTCTATAACAACCGGGGAACCTACCGAACCTGACGGCCATGTTCGCTCACTTGGGGGTAAGCAGCGTCAGAGACGAAATGTCGCTGCGGTGAGCGCGAGAAGGCCACCGGCGGGTTAGACCGGCGGCAAGCCTGGCAACCGTCTTCGGGCAGAAACGCAATCTGCTGCGGCGTGACTTCTGGCGAATGCTTGCCGGCATCCTGCGGAACTTTCAACCCCGACGGCGTTGCCTGGCCTGGAACGATGATATCCCGCGAGCAAGTATGAGCCGGGCCGCTTCTTCCTGGAAGCGGGTAGTCGCGGCCCTTTACCGAGTGGTATCTGCTGCCCATGGCGGCGGCGATCTGGTCTTAGTCCGGCGGGCCAGACCTCGACTATCCACTGGCCAGCTTTGTGCGTTTGCCGCAATCACGGACTGCTCCAGGTCTTCGATCGACCACTCTGGCGCACCGTCCGCGGCGGTGGCCGTGAATATGTCTGCAAGCTGGCCGCTGGACTGGACGACATTCGGATGGCGACGCCGGTTCGCCGCGCAGCGCCGCGAACTCCGCCTGCTCTTGCATACCGACGAAGGTGTGGAGTCTACCGGGACCAGGTTGTGCTTGCATGGCTTAACCAGGCGCTGGCAATTCTTGGCGAAGAAGCCACCGCGGCCGAGCGGCGCACGCTCGGTGTCATCCGCTACGCGCCAAATCGTGCCATACTGCACACGGACGCCGCCCTCTTGTCCCGGGCGATCCGACCCTCTGGTCGGCGTGGAATTACTGTCTGAGCGCACAGGCGCTGGACCTGCGGCCGGTCAGTTCCTATCTGATCAATCGGCGCGGCCGTTGCCCTTCAGCACGCCGTTGATGGTCTCGCCCAAATCCGCAGCGCGAGCCCAGGGACGAGAGGGTGATCGCCGAGTTCGATTACGCCCATCCGATTTTGACGGTCCAGCGATCGTTGCCCATAAGCGAGCTGCCGATCATTTCGGGGCCAGCGGTTTTGCGGCGCCTGGGGTGGCTACGGGTTTCACCGAAGATGGTCTGAAATCCGGCTGCAGGTGGCGAATGCTCCTGGCCTGTGATGCGCCCCGGCAAGGTGCGACCACTACTGCACCTCGAGGTCATCTTTGCGGCAGCGCGAGAGCGTTTTCGCACGAACAATTCGCCAGCGCGTCTCTTCTTTGGGCAGGTCATGCACCACCCGCTTTGCGGCCGGCAGCCAACCGTTTTGTTCCTCCCGGTGCATTTCTGTCTGCTTCCCCTCTCCCCTCTCGAACAGGTAGCGGGTCCGCTGGGTCTACCGCTGGAATCGTTCAGCTTGTTTTGCGGATCAGGCGCGCGTGACGGATCGCATCCGACCTGGATTCGCAATATGCTGCAGCGGGAAGGCATTGACGCCGATGGAGATGTCTGGCTGCAGTGCTTTCCGCGGCTCTCGGTTTCGCCTTCAACCCCGATCAGCCTGTGGTTCCGCTGACCGTGCGGGCAAGCTGATCGCCGTACGGGAAGTCAACAACACCTTCGGCGAGCGACACAATTGCCTGCTGACGCATGCCGACGGTCGGCGCGATCAGCGATGGCGGGACCATCGAGAGGCGCAAGCTTTTCATGTGTCGCCGTTCATGGCGGTCACCGGTCACTATCGCTTGCTTTCATGCGCGCAATGGCGAACAGGGTCTCCCTCTGGAGCATGGCGCGATCGACCATGGCGATGCGGCGGCGACCTGTTGCACTTCGCCATTTCCGGCCGTGCCGAGGCTTTGACAACCGGTCCGTTGCTGAAGGCCTTCTTTTCGTTTTTCCGCTACAGACTCTGGTGGTGGTGCTGCGTATTCACTGGCAGGCACTGAAGCTGCGGGTCAAGCGAGTTCCTCCATTCCAAGCCGCAACCCGCTGGAGGAAACACACACGATGAATCCGTAGGAGAGTACCCTCACCTTGCGCCGGCCACTTCGGCCGCCAGACAAATGCCACGTAACGCCCGCGTACTGAAAGTGGCGCTGCTGGAGCGAATCGAACATGGACCCGGAGGTTCCGCCTGCCGGACGGTTCTCGACAGCGTTTCGGTGAGCCAGGGCCGACCTGCTGCACCCTGATCGCCGCCTGGTCGGTCTGACAGCGTCCTGGAACGGGGCGATGTCGGCTGCCGGAGGCGCGTATCTCAGCGGTGACTGGCAAAGTTCGGACCTCGCCACCCCTGCTCATCCTTTTGGCCAGCACGCGCCGAGCGCTCGCGAGGGCCTTGTACGGTCAGCGGTGGGGTCCACTCACAGCTGTCGCCTCGGCATCTGCTGAACGCCAACACCCGTTCCGGTTCCCGCCGCAACATCATGGCGCATTGATCTCGGCAACGAGTTCTACCAGCTCTGGCTCGATCCGACGATGAGCTATTCGAGCGCCCTCTATTCAAGCGATGCGCCACGCGCACTGGCGTCGGCACAACTGGCCAAATATCGGCGAATTCTGCACCGCCTCGACGCCCGGCCCGGTCAGCGTGCGCGCGAAATCGGCGTGGCTGGGGTGCTTTCGCCGAAACGGCTTGCGAGGCTGGTCTCGAGTCCCGGGCTGACCCCTGTCGCCGGCACAACGCCAGTTTGCCCGCCAGCGGATGCAGCTGGCTTGGCCTCTCGGCCGCGATTACGGGCGAACGCTGGCTGAATGGTCGACAAACTTCGAGCAGCACTGGCCGCAGATCGCCGCCCTGGGTTTCGACGACCGTTTCCGCCGTCTGTGGCGATTCTATCTGGCGTACTGCCAGGCCGGCTTCAACAGCGGTTGCACTGACGTGATGCAGTTCGAGCTCGGTACATGCGCAATGAAAACCGTTCTGGCACTACTGCTACTGGTCTGCAGCGGCCTGGTGCAGGCGCTGCCCGAGGCGGTGCGCAAAGGCGAAGCTGGCTGGCGTCAGTGGGGTAGCGGCGAAATGAGCTGGCTCGGCTTTTCGCTCTACCGCGCGACTCTCTGGGTCGTCGGTGAGCCGACTCCGAACCTCCCGCCGGATTCGCCCGCCGCCCTGCAACTCGACTACCGGCGCGACATCCCGCGTGATCGACTGGTACAGACCAGCGTTGATGAAATGCGCCGAATGGGCGCCAGCGAAGCCAGTTGCAACGCTGGGAACCCGAACTGCGGCGAGTTTTCCCGGATGTCAAGGAAGGTGACAGTATCATTGGCGTGCACTATCCGGGGCGAGGTGCAGCGTTCTTCTATCGCGGGCGTCCGCGCGGCGAGGTGCTGGATGCAGAGTTCGCTCGGCTGTTCTTTTGCCATCTGGCTCGACCCGCGTAGCCGTAGCCCGAGTCTGCGGGCGGCGCTGTTCCGGCGTTCGGAGAGTTGAGCGTGTCTGCTTCCCGCGCCGCTGCCACATCCACAATTGCTGGCGTATGGCGCGCTTGGCCTGCCGCTGGCGATGGCTGCGCTGCCGGTCTATGTGTATGCCGCGCCTGTACGCGGAAGTGGCGGGAATGAGCCTGGGTTTGCTGGGCGGGTTACTGCTGGCGGCGCGCCTGCTCGATGCCGGTATCGATCCGCTGCTTGGGGCCTGGAGTGACCGCAGCAAGAAACGGCAGGGCTTGATTCTGATCGCCCTGCCCTGCCTGGCGTTGGGCATGCTGGCTCTGCTACATCCCCCGGCGGTTGGCGCGCCGCTGTGGCTGCTGGCCTCGATGCTATGCACGTACTTTGGGTTCTCGCTGGCGAGCGTCGCCTACCAGGCCTGGGGTGCCGAGCTGGGGAGTGATGCTGGCGAGCGCACGCGGCTGACTGCCAGTCGCGAGGGTTTCGGCCTGCTCGGGGTGGTCCTGGCGGCGGCACTGCCAGGTCTGCTGGCAACCGACCTGGCGCAAGGCCTGTCGGGGCTGGCGAGACTGTTCCCGTTGTTACTGCTCTTGCTGGCCACCTGGACCTTCCTGGGCACGCCGCAGGCGAAGCGCCCGACGACCCGCTACCGGCAGGGTTTCGGCGAGTTGTGGAGCGTGCTTCATGATCGCCGCTTCCGGCGCCTGCTGCTGGTGTTTGTGGTCAATGGCATTGCCGCGGCGCTGCCGGCGACGCTGGTGCTGTTCTTTGGCCGACGTGCTGCACGCCGAAGCCTGGAGTGGTGCATTTCTCGCCCTCTACTTTGTCAGCGGCGTCGCCTTTCTGCCTCTGTGGGTGGTTCTCGCCCGGCGCTACGGACGCGTGTCGACCTGGGTTGCCTCGATGCTCGTCGCGGTTGCCTCGTTCGCCGGGGCCTGGGGCCTGGGAGCGGGTGATGTCTGGCCGTTTGCTGTCGTCTGTCTGCTCTCCGGCGCCACGCTCGGCGCTGACCTGACGCTACCGGCGGCCTTGCTGGCCGACATTTCCGAACAAGCTGCCGGTGACGGTCAGCCGGTGGGCCGGCAGGCGCAGGCCGGAGCCTACTTTGGCTGGTGGAATCTGGTCGCCAAGCTCAACCTGGCGCTCGCCGCCGGCCTGTCCCTGCCACTGCTCGATCTGGTCGGTTATCGGCCGGGTGTCGCCGGGGCAACCGCTGGCCTGGCGGCCATTTATTGCCTGCTGCCGCTGTTCTTCAAATCCATCGCCGCCATTTTGGCGTGGCGCTGGCGCAATACTCTGGAGGTACCTTGATGAAAACCCTGTGGCTGGCCTGCTTCGCCTGTGGTCTCCTCGGTCTTGGTGGCTGCAGTGGCGTACCGGTGGAACGTTACCGCGCCGAACAGCCGGTGCTCGATCTGACCCAGTATTTCAACGGCACCATCGACGGCTGGGGATGTTTCAGAATCGTTCGGGCGAAGTGATCAAGCGCTTTCACGTGGTCATCGATGCTCGCTGGGAGAAGCGCGATGGGGTCGATGTCGGTACCCTTGACGAGCATTTCTCGTGGTCGGACGGCAGCACCTCGCCGGGTATGGACGATCACCCGTGTCGACGCGGCGCGTTGCATCGGCCGTGCCGACGACGTCGTCGGCGAGGCGCAGGGCGAAGCCGCCGGCAACGCGCTGCGCTGGCGTTATGTGCTGGCCTTGCCGGTCGATGGCCGGGTGTGGAACGTGGACTTCGACGACTGGATGTTTCTGATCGATGACAAGGTGATGCTCAACCGTTCGGCCATGACGAAGTTTGGTTTTCATCTGGGTGAAGTCACCCTGAGTTTCACCAAGCGCTGAGATGATGAATCCGCACATCGACGACTGGTCGGGTAAACGCGTCTGGCTGCTCGGCGCTTCGAGTGGCATCGGCGCAGCTTTGGGCCGCTTGCTTTTGGCGCGCGGCGCAAAGGTCGCACTCTCGGCACGTAAGGCGCTCCAACTGCGAGCGGTGGCCAATGGTGCTCCGCAGGCGCTGGTGCTCCCTGCGATGCTGCCGACGAGGCAAGCCTGCGCAGCGCCTGGGACTCGCTGCTGGTGGCGTGGGGTGGCGTCGACGTGGCGCTCTATGTCGCTGGCGACTATGTTCCGATGCGCGCCTGGGAACTCGATGTGGTCAGGCGCGCCAGATGATCGATGTGAACTTTGGCGGTGCCGTGTCGTTCGCTGCCTGTGTGGTCCCGCAACTGTTGCAGCAGGGCGAGGGCCAAATCGGTTTCGTCGCCAGTGTGGCCGGTTATCGTGGTCTGCCGAAGTCGCTGATTTATGGTCCGACCAAGGCCGCCCTGATCAACTTTGCCGAGGCACTGTATCTCGATCTGCACGCGAAAGGAATTGGCGTGCGGGTGATCAATCCGGGCTTCGTCGCCACGCCGCTTACTGCGCAAAACGACTTCGCCATGCCGGCGCTGCTCACCCCTGAACAGGCGGCCGTGGAAACGCTTGCCGGTCTTGCCAGTGACACTTTCGAAATCCATTATCCGAAGCGCTTCACGTGCGTACTCAAATTGCTCGCGCATCTGCCTTACCGAATCTATTTCCACTCGTTCGTCGTCTCGCTGGATAACGAAGGAGTTATGCATGGACAACCGCCTGACAGTTGATGCACTGATCGCCTTTTACGAGGGCCTTAGCCCGGAAACCCTGCAAAACCTTCCCCGGTATTATGCGGCCGATGCCTGTTTCAAGGACCCCTTCAACGAGGTGCGCGGCCTGCAGTCGATCGAGCGCATCTTCACGCACATGTTCAGGCAGGTTTCCGAACCACGTTTCGTCGTTCTCGAGCGGGTCGTCGACGGGCAGGGTGCGCTGCTGGTATGGGATTTTCACTATCGACTTCGATTACCGTGGGGACCGGACCGCAGGGAGTTGATTCGTGGTTCCTCGCATCTTCGCTTCGACCCTGAAGGCAAAGTGGTGTGGCATCGCGATTACTGGGATGCCGCGGAAGAGCTCTATGCCAAACTGCCAGGGCTTGGCTGGCTGATGCGCGCACTGCGAGGGAAACTGGCCGCCTGAAAAAACGCAGCGATGGAGCTTTGCCGACCACGCGCGCTGATCAGGGGTTGGCGGGTGCGCACAGCAGGTACACAGCATTTCCGCACTAGCCGGATTGCTAAAGGCAGCAGCGCAATGTACTTGGCGCCATCGAATGCCCACATCCTTTCCCAGGAATACTGGAAGTTTTTTCGCAGCTGACCGGGCCAGGAACACGCGGGGGACTCGCAAAGGTATTACAATGCGACCATGTGTAATACACAGGAGATTTGCCATGTCGACGACACTCACCAGCAAAGGACAAGTCACTATCCCCAAGCAGATTCGCGATGCCCTCAATTTGGCACCGGGTTGCACTGTGGAGTTCGCCGTCAATCGCGATGGCGATGTGGTGATCCACAAGGTTGACGCTTGTCCAAGCCGTCAGCCAGACCGTTTCGATGCGGCTCGAGGCAAGGCTGACGTAAAGTGGCGAACTGACGACTTGATGGCCCTGCTACGTGGTGAGGGCTGATGCTGTTGGTCGACACCAACGTGCTGGTCGACGTTCTGGAGGACGATCCAGAATGGGCCGACTGGTCGACTCATCAATTGCGTGCCCAATCGAAGATTCATCGGCTGGCAATCAACCCGATCATCTACTCCGAACTGTCGCTGACCTTCTCGACGGTGGAAGCCCTGGATCAGGCCCTCCATGACCTCAGCCTGGTCCTGATTGAGGCGCCGCGTCCAGCCCTGTTTCTCGCCGGCAAAGCATTCGTACGTTACCGGCGACAAGGGGGCACCAGGATCAATGTCCTTGGCGATTTCTTCATTGGGGCGCACGCAGCAGTGTCGGGCTATCCCGTTCTGACCAGGGACACACGACGCTACGCCTCGTATTTTCCCAGCGTGGTGCTGCTCGCACCGGAGGGACTCGCGTAGCCTCCAACCGGGCGCGGCAAACTTTTGACGGCGTTTCACGGGTTTCGCATTGGCGTATACTTTGGTTTGGTGAGGTAGGCCAACGCGAAATTTCCGGTTGGTGTAGCGGTAAGCAAGACGTGCGACGAGGATCAGCAAGCAGGTATGCCGCGTTTCGTCGTCGCCGATCTGACCAGAGCAGCGTTTCTGTTGTAGCATATTCGCTCTGGCCCGACGAGGATGGACGATGGAAATGCTGGCGTTTTTCGAGAGATTTGGCGATCTCGCGTTTGCGGAAACGTGGGTAGTCACCGTTCCTCCCGGGAAAGCGGTACCGGCTGGCGTGTATGGCTTGCTCGAATTCTATTGTACCGACGACGATTGCGACTGCCGGCGGGTGATCATCAAGGTCGTCAGCGAGAATAGCGCCGACAAGGTCTGGGCGACAATCAGCTACGGATGGGAAGACGCCGCCTTCTATCGCCAGTGGTCACCGGGAACGCAGAGCGCTGCGGAGTGGCTCGGCCCGACTCTCGACCCTCTGAATCCGCAGTCCGCGCACGCCGGAGCCTTCCTCGGCCTGTTCAAGCACGTAGCGCTCCAGGACAAGTCTTACGTCGATCGGCTGAAACGCCATTACACGATGTTCAAGAACTTCTCGAAACCGCCCAAGCGAGCGCTTGCGCAGAAGAGCTAGAGGACTATCGGGGCTCAGGCGTGTGAGAGTAGATGCGGCGTGGGATGTCCCGAAGGCAGTAGCCGCCGCCAGCATGGTGCGATCGAGAGATGAGGAATGGCGGAACACGGAGAATGGATCAGCAAAGGCGCAAGTCTCAGTGACGTAACGGCGACCAAGGAATATGGCGTGAGCCGGGTCTTGATTGTTAAGGGCATGGGTGCCGGTAAACTGGAATGCCGCGAGGAGGCTGTCTGGGGCAGTCCATATATCAAAGTCCTTCGGCGCGAGCTTGAGTAGTACACCGCTGAGGATCGTGATGGAATTCCCTGCCTGAATGATCAGCAGGGCGATGTTGAGGGGGTGAGCCCCTCAGGGCGCTTTAACAAACGCACCCATTGGGGGAGTCTCTGGAAAGGTCTCTTGAAATGCTGTAGCGACCGGCGGCGACGGTGGTCTCGGTGCCGGCCTTCGGGTTGAGGGCTCGACACCAGAGGGGGCGGGCGCGGGGCAAGAGCTTCCGGACGAGTCAAGCGAGCCGACAGTGCCAGCCGTCAGGCGCGAAGCGCTAGGCTGCGTCCACCTGCAGCGCCAGGCTGGCACGCATCCTTTGCATTGCCTTGACTTCAATCTGGCGTATGCGCTCCGCGGAGACACCGAACTCTGCCGCCAGCTGGTGCAAGGTTGCCGGGTTTTCGTCGACCAACCAGCGCGCCTCGACGATCCGGCGGCTGCGCGGATCGAGGCGGGCCAGGCGCTTTGCAGGCCCTCGTTGTGCAAACGGTTGCGCGCACGGGTTTCGAGCACCTGCGAGGGTTCGCTCGAATTGTCGGCCAGGTAGGTGATCGGTGCATACACATCATCATCGTCGGTGTCGCCATCCAGCGCCAGATCATGACCCGACAGGCGGGCTTCCATTTCGACAACCTCGTCCGCCTTGACGCTCAAGCGGTGAGCAATATTGGCCACCTGTCCCGGAGCGAGCGTCTCGTTGGTCGGCTTCATGCTGCGCAGGTTGAAGAAGAGCTTGCGCTGCGCCTTGGTCGTGGCCACCTTGACCATTCGCCAGTTCTTCAGCACATACTCATGAATCTCGGCCTTGATCCAGTGAATGGCGAACGAAACCAGCCGCACACCTCGCCCCGGGTCGAAGCGCTTGACCGCTTTCATCAGGCCGATATTGCCCTCCTGAATCAAATCGGCGTGTGGCAGGCCGTAGCCAAGGTAGCCTCGCGCGATGGCAATCACCAAGCGCAGGTGCGACAGTACCAACTGCCGCGCGGCGTCGAGATCTTCTTCCTCGCGAAAACGGGTTGCCAGACTGAATTCTTCCTCTGCGGTCAGCAGAGGAAACTGTCTGGCGGCCTGCATATACGCGTCAATGCTACCGGCTGCGGAGACCGTGGGAAAAGCCAGGACTTGGGTCATGTCGATGCTTCCTTTGCAAACGTTACGTGCATGATTTTAGCACTCGCCGCATTAGAGTGCTAATCGTGCAAAAAAGTTCACGCCGACAAAAGCTAGTTTGCAGCCGGGTCCGTCGCCGCTGGCGCGGCGCGCGGCGGCTCAGCCACGACCCTAGCCCCGACGTCCTTCAGCAGTCGCTAGAATTCCGGCGAGTCCATGATGATCGTACCTGCCGCGACACGCAGGCGATCCACGGCCTCGGCAGGCAACACAAACGACGTCGGCTGTTCATTGAGATACGCCAGCTCCGCCGGGTCCTTCAACATGGGGAAAGATACGTCGATGGCATAGATCTCGGCGTTCGGCACGCGCACCGCCTTGGCGACTGCTGGATCCCTGTTATCGGCCATCGCGGCCGAGTTGCCGATCAGGCGCAAGGTCTTCCAGCGCCATGCCATGTCTCGCAGCAGTTCGACCGCTTCGTACGAGTAGCGGTCGATCGGCACGCCGGCCGACTTCAACAGGATGCCGACGGCGCCCGGCGGAGCTTCGGATTCGTCCCAGTTGGTGGGTGGCGAAGATAGCGAATTGACGATGAAGACGACGATCCGGCGTGCGCTGTCGAGTGGTGTTGGTGCGCCCGCCTCGTGCAGGGCCTGGAAGATTTCCAGCGCGTCGAGCACCGCGCGCATACCGACATTATCGGAAACGCCGCCATCCACCAGGTGCAGGTAGGGCCGATGAGCACCGTCGGTGTAGGCCCGCATGTCCTTCAAGCTGCGCATCGCCCGCGCCGCCGGTCGCGGCGGTTCAGGAGCGTCGGCAAACACCTTCACCCAGGGGGGAAATAGCGCATTGCAGGTGCCGCCATAGTTGTTGATCGTCACCGGCGAGAGCACTACCGGCACAGCCGATGAGGCGGCAGCAGCGCGAGACAGGGGCAAGGCATTGAGTTGCGAGCAGATGACGTCGAAGGTGGTCTGGTTGAACACAAAACGGGCCCCGGTCGAGATGTCGGTGGCCGACGCCATGATCAGCGGTCTGCGGACGAGGTCCAGATCGCCGAAGGTGGCGCCATTGAACAGGATTTCGTCGTACAGCTCGGCGGCCAGTTCAGAGCGACCCCAGTCCGTGAACCAGAGTCTTCCCCAATTGCCCGGGCTGAGCGTGCGGGCGATGATTTCGCCCTGCACGTCGCGCTTCAGAAAGCGCTGTTCGTACTCGCCGAACAGCTTCTCGCCGTACAGGCCGTAGGCCAGCGCGGTGAAGCTGCCGCCGGAAACGCCGGTGATGATGTCGACCTGATCGAGCAGGCGAACGTGCTGTCCCTGTGGTCCAACAATCTCGGTACGGCGAAGAAACTCGAGAACTCCGTAGGAGAAGGCGGCGGCGCGCGTGCCACCGCCCGAGAAGGCGAGAATGACCAGACTCTCCTTGTCTTTCTCCCTGGCGTGCGCCTGGCGCGTCTCGAAGCGGTAGCCGGTGTGCAGGTCGGTCTGCTCAATCGGCGGATTGATCGGTCGACTGGCGCAAGCGCCGAGCAGCAGCAAACATGCAACAGCCAGCAAAGATCGGGTACGCAATGGAGTCATCGGTTCATCCCAGCGGATAGGAAAAAATTGATTCTACCCGCCTCCTATGCATAATGACCAGCAGAGCGGAGGCGCGGCAGGGAAGGCCAGTGCAATTGGGCAAATCTTGCCGCCGCTGGTCATGCCGATTCCCGGAGCAGTCCTGCAAACCGCAGAAAGACAAAATGAAACGACAGAGAGCCACAGTCATTGTCGAGATCGACACGCGTATCCTGCTGGTGCAGAACCGCAGCGGACTGCTGCTACTGCCGGGTGGCGGCATCCTTTCGAACGAATCGCCACTGCAGGCAGCGGCCCGCGAACTCGCCGAAGAAACCCAGTTGGTGGCACGATCGCTACTCTTCCTGTTCAGCCACGAGTCGCCCAGCCACTGTCACACCGTTTTCTGGGCAGCGGCGGCGGGAACAGCGCTGGCCGGCGACGACGCGACCGCCCTGCATCTTTTCACTGCCGACGACCGCGCGCTGAGCGAGCGAATGTCGGCGGCCAGCCGACAGATCGTCGATCGTTTCCTCGGCATGCGACAGGGGCTTGCCGCTGATTTGCCGGCGCCGGTCATTGGCGCGTCGGCAGGATGGTGAGCCGCGGTCGCTGCCTGGCAGGATCGCGAGGCCAGCGCGCGGGCGCAACGACCTGGCACATCGCAATCCATCAGTAACGGAGAAGGCAATGCAGAACTGGAAGCTCCTCGCGGGTTCGCTGATCACCGGTCAGATGCTCCTGGCCGGTACTGGCGCCGCTGCGTCCGGCAGCGCCGACGTGCTCAACGACAGCAGCTGGGTCCTGTCGACACTGTCCGGAGAGGAGCCGCTCAGCGGGCAGCGGGTGACGCTGCATTTTGCCGACGGCAAGGTCCACGGCGGCGATGGCTGTAATCGTTACTCCGGCAGCTATACCGCCACAGGAGAGAAGCTGCGCGTTGTGGGCCCACTCGCCTCGACGCGAATGGCCTGCCCTGAGCCGGTCATGCGCCAGGCCGATGCGTTTAGCAACGCGCTCACCCGCAGCGCCGCCTTTCGCAAGGACAGCCGGCAACTGACCCTGCTCGACGCCGATGGCCGCACTCTCGCCACGCTGCGCGATCAACCGCGCGAACTGGCTGCCACCCTCTGGCGGGTGACTGGCTACAACAACGGCAAGCAGGCGGTGGTGAGCCTGCTCTCTGGTAGCGATCTGACGGTCGGTTTCGCTGCCAGCGGGAATGTCTCGGGCTTTGCCGGCTGCAACCATTACCATGCGACGTATTCGACTTCGAGCCAGAAGATCCGTATCGGCGAGGCCGCCGCTACGCGCAGGACATGTGCTCAGCCGGACGGAGTGATGGAACAGGAAGGACGCTTCCTGCGCGCACTCGCCAGCGCAGCCACCTGGCAGCTGGATGGCGATCGGCTGGAACTGCGCACCGCCGCCGGGGCTCTGGCACTCAGTCTCTCGGCGGCAGACAGCGGGTCTGCGGTGACCATGGCTCCAGTCGCGAGCGTTGATTCGACGCTCACCTATCGCTGCGGTGGTCAGCGGGTGGTGCTGACGCAGCGTGGCGACAAGTGGCAACTCAATGCGGGTGACCAAAGCGTCGCCCTGCGCCCGGTGGCCGCCGCATCGGGCGCACGCTACGTCGGGGTCAGCGACGATCGTTCGACGTTCTGGTCAAAAGCCGAACGCGCCAGCGTGGTCGTCGCCGGTCAGGCCTATCCGGAATGCACGTTGATGCCCCCTACACCAGGCTTTCGCGCTGCCGAATGAGCGTAAAGCCCCGGGATTCGCTCGCCCGCGACCCACCGCGCCTCACATCGCTGCCATCGGCAGCGCCCGCTTGACCGCTGCGACGCGCGCCTCGTGCAGGCGTGCAGCAATCTGCGTGCGATCGTGGCAGCCACCGGCAATGCTGGCCGCGTCGACGCTGCGGACCGCGGTCAGCGCCTGCCGGAAGAGTGCCGGCGCGCGGTAGGGAATCTCCTGCCAGCCGAGGCGGCCGTGGAAATCGCAGGCGCAGGCCTCCAGCAATTGCTCGAAGCGGCCGGGCCGGCGCAGGGCGTCGGTGTTTTCGAGAATTCTGACCATCGTGGCTGCCGTCAGCTCGTCACCGCGATGAACGTCGCCATGGTAGCGAGCCACCAGCAGAGCGAGATCGCGGCAGTCTGACGGGACCTTGAGGCGCGCACAGACTTCGCCGGCGAGCTTGACGCTGCGTGCCTCGTGGCCCGGATGACGCGGCAGGTCGGCGTCTGGTGTCGTGCCCTTGCCAAGATCGTGCAACAACGCCGCCCAGCGCACCGGCAGCACACAGCCGCGTTGGGCCGCCTGGTCGACGACCATCATCACATGCACCCCGGTATCGACTTCGGGATGATAGTCGGCGCGTTGGGCCACCCCATACAGCCGCTCGATCTCGGGCAGCAGACGGGCCAGGGCGCCGCCGTCACGGAGGACTTCGAACATCCGTGCGGGTCGGTCTTCCATCAGGCCCCTGGCCAACTCCTGCCAGACGCGTTCAGCAACCAGATGATCGAGTTCGCCCTTGTCCACCATGCTGCGCATCAGTGCCACCGTTTCCGGCGCAACCGTGAACTCCGGAAACCGCGCCGCAAAACGGGCAAGGCGCAGAACGCGAACCGGGTCCTCCTGGAAAGCCGGGCCGACATGCCGCAGGACGCGTGCGCCAAGGTCGTCGAGGCCGTGAAATGGGTCAATCAGCGAGCCATCGGCAGCACGTGCCATGGCGTTGATCGTCAGATCACGGCGCGCCAGATCCTCGGCCAGGGTAACTGCGGGAGTGGTATGAAAAGCGAAGCCATGGTAGCCATGGCTGGTCTTGCGCTCGGTGCGTGCCAGCGCATATTCCTCGTGCGAGTGCGGATGCAGGAAAACCGGGAAATCCTTGCCCACCGGCCGGAAACCACGCGCCAGCATTTCCTCGGGCGATGCGCCGACGACGACGTAGTCGCGATCCTTGACCGGCAGACCCAGCAGTTCGTCGCGAATCGCGCCACCAACCGTGAAGATCTGCATGCTCGCCGCGACCAGCAGTCCGCGCAGCCAGTTCGTTCAGCGACCAGCGCGATAGCGAAAGCGGTCGAGGCGGATCTGAGTCATCTCGGTCGCTGAAAGATAGGTCGGCGCGATGGCTTCGAGTGCCGTTGGCTGCCAGCCGGGATAGTCGTGCGAGCCGTCGGTGACGCTATCGACTTCCATCGAACGTAGGTTATCGGGCGACAGCGGCGGGTTTGGCAGCAGCCACAGCAGGCCGGCCTGCAGATAAGCCCAGCCACCGGTTCCGAGGTCGATGATGCGCGGCGACTTGCCGACCAGTTGTGCGGTGTACTCGACCATTTCACGCAGGGTGTAGATCTCCGGCCCGCCAAGGTCGTAAGTCTGCCCGACGGTGCTGCAGTCGCTGAGGCAGTCGGCAAAGGCCCTGGCGACGTCTCCGACATAGACCGGCTGGAAACGCGCCGCGCCGCCGCCAAGCGGCAGAATCGGGAAAAGCCTGATCAGCTTGGCAAACATGTTGAGAAAGGCGTCATCGGGACCAAAGATGACCGACGGACGAAAAATCGTGATATCCAGATCAGGCATGGCGGCACGGACCAGCGCCTCGCCTTCGCCTTTCGAGCGGAGGTACTCCGACGGGCCCTTGATGCTTGCCTGCAGCGCGCTCATGTGCGCCAGACGGCGAACTCCGCTTTGCCGCATGGCGGCGATGATCTTTCCCGGCAGTTCGCTGTGCGCGGCCGCAAAACCCTTGCCATAAGGCAGTCGCGAATCGCTGTCGTGCAGAATGCCGACCAGGTTGATCACGGCATCCTGACCCTGCATCAGCGCAGCGAGGGTCAGCGAATCGTGCACGTTGGCCTCGATCATGCTGACCATGGGCAGCATGATCAGCTTCTTGGTGTTGTCGCGGTGGCGAGTCGGTATGGTCACCCGGACGCCTCGTTCCGATAGGCAGCTGGCAATCCAACCGCCGACAAAACCACTCCCGCCAATCAACAGCACGTTCTCGAGTTCCATAGCGTCCTACCGGTGAATTAAGTATCGAAAAACCGTCATTTTAAGGCAAATCCTCAACCTTGGACTCGCCGCCGGTGCGCGGCGCAATGACGCCGAGCCGGCTCTTGAGGGTTTGTGGTTTGCCATCGAAGAGGGCTGCGTAATAGACGGAGTTGCTCATCACCTTTTTTACGTAGTCGCGAGTCTCGTTGAAGGGGATGGTTTCCGCGTAGATGGCGCCCTCCAGCGGTCGATCGGCACGCCAGCGGCGTGCTCGCCCCGGGCCGGCGTTGTAGGCAGCCGACGCCAGTACCGGGTGGTTGTCGAGGCTTTCGAGGACCAGGCGCATATAGGTGGTGCCCAGCAAGACGTTGGTTTCGGTGTCGTTGACCCGACTCTGGCTAAAATCCTTGAGGCCGATCTTGTTGGCCACCCATTTGGCGGTTGCCGGCATCAGCTGCATCAGGCCGGAAGCGCCGACATTCGACTTGGCGCTGCTGATGAAACGGCTCTCCTGGCGCATCAGCCCGTACACCCAGGCGTCGTCGAGCGCCTGATTGCGCGCCGCCGGCCGCACCTGGTCGCCATACGGCGCCAGGTAACGCAGCGAGTAGTCGTGCTCATTGCGGGTGCGGTCGGCAGCAGCGATCGCACGATCGTAATTGCCCGAGCGCACGGCAATCTCGGAGGCCGCCAGAAGTTCACGATCGCTCATGTTGCGCAGAGCCCAGCTCCATTCCCTGACGCCTTCCGTACGCATGTTCAGGCGAAAGAAGGCCTGTGCACGCTGTACGCCTGGGTTGGCACTGACTTGCGCCAGCTCCTCCCGACTCGGTGGTGACGCCTTGGGTGGGCTCATGGTGGTGCGGCCGAGCTCATCGTTGGCCAGGCTACCGTAGAAATCCGGCTGTCCAGCGATTCTGGCGAACAGCGCGTTGGCCTCTTCAAGCCGGCCGCCAGCGCGGTACGCGCGACCCAGCCAGTACACCCAGGCTGGCTGCGCGGCGAGAGCCGGCGGCATTTTCTCGATCGTTGCCCGGACACTGCCCCAGTCCTGCACACGCAGGGCGGCGCGCACCTTCCACTCGGCTGCCTCGTCCGAAAGCGGTGTGTCGCCGGCCTGCCGGTACCATTCCATCGCCTCCGGCAGGTGCCGCTGTGCGGCCTGCCAGCCGATCTGACTCCATGCCCAGGCCTTTTCACCGCCCTTCAGCGATCCGGAGATTCGCTCGAGTTGATCTGCCGCCATACGTGGATCGTTGCGCGCCACGCGCTGGATGGCCAGTGCCGCCAGTTCCCGTTGCGCGCGATTGCCGGAGAAATCGCTTGGTAACTTGCTCAGCCAGGGCAACGGCGCATCCGCGATCGTCTGCGCCAGCTTCTTGTCCGGCATCTGGCTGGCGGGCAGGTAATTCATCGTGTAGATAGCCGCCGCAATCTTGTTGGCCTCGAACTGGCGCCGGATGCGCGCCCAAACTGCATCGGCCAGCACCCGCTTTTCGACGATCAGCGCTTCCAGTAGCGGGTAGCAGGCCTCGGGCGGTTCGAGAAGGGTGAGCCATAGCGGCAAGGCGTCGTCAAGGGCACGTGCGTCACCCTGCGCGCGTCGGCTCTGCAGCGCATAGCAGGCCAGTTCCTGATCGGGCTGTGCCAGCCGCGGATACTCGCTGTCAAAAAGTTCCCATTGCTGCTTCCTGCCGAGCTGGCGAAGCCAGTCTATGCGCAATTTTTCCGCAACGTAGGTGTTTGCATGGCGGCCAAAAAAAGCCCGGACCGTCGCCGGGTCGGTCTCCTTGAGATCAAGGAGAAGCGTCCAGTACTCGACGTAGGCCTCCAGTTCGTAGCCTTGCAGCGACGTCGCCAGACGTTCCAGCTTGGCTCTGTCGCCGGCGCGAACCGCATCGCGTGCAGCCAGGAATTGTTCATCGACGGTCAGCGCGAAGGTCGTGACCGGCGCCAGAAACAGGTGGAGGAGGATGAGCAGGATCGCGTGGCGGAACTTCATGGTAAGCTGGACTTCTCGAAAAAACCGGTTTTGAGCATATCACATGGCTGCCCCGTTGACGCCTGGAATAGTTGCCGAAAACCTCGTCAGCCCCGGCGTTGCCGACCGGCGCACTCTGCGCAAGACGCTGCTCGAACGCCGGCGGGCCTTGCCGGCAGACGAGTGGATTCGCCACTCCAGCCGAATCTGTGCGCTACTGCAGTCTGGTTTTCCACAGCTTCCGGGCATGCGAGTCGGTTTCTGCTGGCCGTTCAACAATGAGCCCGACCTGCGGCCTCTGCTCACCAGCTGGGCGAACGAGGGCAGGGAAGGCTTCGCGGCGCTGCTGCCGGTAGTGATCGACGAAAGCCAGACCCTCGCCTTTCGCGCCTGGTTGCCAGACACGCTGCTGATGCCCGACCGCTATGGCATACCGGCTCCGGCGGCGGGCGATTTCCTGATCCCACAGGTCCTGCTGATGCCGGTCAATGGCTTCGACGCCGCCGGCTATCGCCTCGGCTACGGTGGCGGCTATTTCGACCGAACGCTGGCTTCGCTCTGCCCGCGCCCGCTAGCGGTCGGCGTCGGCTTCGAACTGTCGCGGCTGGAGTCGATCGGGCCCGAGCCGCACGACCAGCGACTGGACGCGGTGGTCACCGAAGCCGGGATCTTTCCCTGCTCGCTCCGGCCGTAAATGAATCGAATGGCCGCCGGCTGCTAGAATTTGCGGAAGACGGGTAGGTGCAGGCCCCATCGGATGGCAAGTAAGCGCATCGCCACCACCACGATCATTCCGGCCCAAAATGCCGGTGCACGTGGCATCCCGAGCGCGTGCAAAGTCAGGTACACAGCGACTCCCACGATGGCGCGGCCGTCGCATAGATCTCCCGCTGCAGGATAAGCGGGACCTGCGCCGTGATGACGTCCCTCAAGACACCTCCGGTAACGCCAGTCATCGTGCCCATCAGCACCACGATGAGCGGTGGGCACTGCACCGCTTCCGCCAATTGGGCCCCAGAAAGCGCGAAAAGCGCTAGTCCCAGGGCATCGGCCACGAGGAGTGTGGCACTCGGCGGTGGCCAGACCCGTACATATGCGAACGTCAACATGGCGGATGCGATGATGACGACGAGGTACCGGGCATCGGTGACCCAGAAAATGGGGTGGCGGTCCAGGAGGAGATCGCGAAGGGTACCTCCTCCGATGGCTGTGATCGCCGCGACCACGATGACCCCGAGGAGGTCCAGATCCCGATCACGCGCCGCTAGTACGCCGCTCGCCTCCAGAACAATAATAGCGAGGGCTGTGGAATGTCCGCGTCCCTCGCTTTTCCAGGCCGACGCCTGGAGGCGCGCACACCTCGCGGACGTACGACGTAGCGTGGCGGCCCATCGGGATGATTCGCATGACCCGGCAACTGAAGTCAGTGAATTCATGGCACGCCCGAGACGATTCGAACGTCCGACCCCTGCCTTCGGAGGGCAGTACTCTATCCAACTGAGCTACGGGCGCGTGCAGAGGCGGAAGCTTAACCGCTTTGCACTGGCTAGTCCACTCTCCCCGGGGCTTTTGGGCAATGCGAAACGGCGGTACAATCCGCTATCTAACGCGCAGACCACTAAGGATTTGGCATGGCTCAACAACAAAACTCTTCACGGTTGACTCTGATCATCACCATCGTTGTGGCGATCGTTCTGATTATCGTCATCTGGCCGCTTTCGATGATTGGAAAAGGCAGCGTCAAGACCGGCAGCGGCGATGAGGTCGACCTGCGCATACAACCGGTGGCCAGGCTGGAACTGGCGAAGGCGGCTGCGGCCAAGAGCGACGGCAAGCCGCGTGACGGCGCCACGGTCTATAACTCGGTTTGCATGGCCTGCCACGCCAGTGGTGCAGCCGGCGCACCGAAAGCGGGCGACAAGGCCGCCTGGGCGCCGCGAATTGCCACCGGCACCGCCGCGTTGATCACGAGCGTGACGAACGGCAAGAATGCGATGCCGGCAAAGGGTGGCAGTCCCGACTTGACCGACGGCGAGATCAAGGCTGCAGTGGAGCACCTGGTCAATCTTTCCAAGTAGAGTTGTTCTGATCCGAAGTGGGAGGAGGCTGGTCCAGCCTCCCGTCCCTGAGAACGTCGCCCGAGGGTTCTGGCAAAGTCCGGGCCGGGAGTGAGTTGCTTTCCTCGGCGGGACGTCGGCTTGGCGCACTGCCGGTCGCGTGGGGAGCGGCCTGGCGGCTGGCTTCAGGAGACTTTCGCTTTGCCAAGCATTGCCTTGAGCGCCGAAAAGCGCTCGGCGTTGGTCGCCTTGTCCGGCGGCGTTTCGTTCTTGCCACCAAAAAAGCGCAGGTCCTCGCTACCCATCTCGCCGATGAAGCGCGATGCCTGACAGGGAATCACGTCCCGACCCTGCTGGCGTTTCTCGGCATAGCTCAGGTGCAGCGACCGTTGCGCACGCGTGATCCCGACATACATCAGGCGGCGCTCTTCCTCGATGCGGCTTTCTGCCTCGGCTTCGCGGTGTGGCAGAACGCCTTCCTCGATACCGATCAGGAAGACATGTTTGAACTCCAGGCCCTTGGCAGCGTGCAGCGTCGACAACTGGACGGCGTCGACGTCAGGATCTTCGTGGTCGAGCATGCTGATCAACGCGATGGCCTGGGTGAGTTCGAGCAGCGTCTTCTGTTCCTCGCTGCCTTTCCTGCCCAACCAGTCGCAGAATTCCTGGACGTTTCCCCATTTCACTTGCGCTACGCGCGCCTCGTCCTGATCGTACAACCAGGCCTCGTAGGCGGTTGCGCCGAGCAGGCCGGCAAGTAGCTGCGCGGCGGGTTCGCTGCCAGCGCGTGCCTGCAGGCGCTGGATGAAATCGCAGAACTCGAGCAAGGGCGATAGCTGGCGCGCCTGCACGCGCTGGGCGAAACCCTGCTCGAAAGCGGCAGCGAAGAGCGAGATCTGGCGTTCGCCTGCATAGCTGCCGAGTGCCTGCAAGGTGCTGGTGCCGACGCCGCGCCGGGGTGTGTTGACGGCGCGGATGAAGGCCGGGTCGTCGTCATTGTTGGCCAGCAGGCGCAGATAGGAGGTGATGTCCTTGATCTCGGACTTCTCGAAGAACGACTGGCCGCCGGACAACAGATAGGGGATGCGCTGCTTGCGCAGGAACTGCTCGACAGCGCGCGCCTGGAAATTGCCGCGGTAGAGGATCGCATAATCCCGGAACGTTCCCTGATGCGCAAAACGGTGCGCCTGCAACTTCATCACCACCGACTCGGCCTCCTTCTCCTTGTCGGGACAGGTGTTGACGGTGATCGGATCGCCATGCCCGAGGTCCGACCAGAGTTGCTTGTCGAAAAGTTTCTCGTTGTGCGAAATCAGGGCGTTGGCTGCTTTGAGAATGCGTATCGTTGAGCGATAGTTCTGTTCGAGCTTGATGACCTTGAGGTTCGGGTAATCGCGCGGCAGGCCGCGCAGATTGGCGATGTCGGCACCGCGCCAGCCATAGATCGCCTGATCGTCGTCGCCGACCGCGGTGAATGCTGCGCGTGCTCCGGCCAGCAGGCGGAGCAACTGGTACTGGCTGACATTGGTGTCCTGGTACTCGTCGATCAGTAGATAGCGCAGGCGGTTCTGCTATTTCTCGCGCACTGCCGGCTGGTTCGTGAAGAGCGCCACGGGGAGCCCAATCAGGTCATCGAAATCGACTGCCTGATAAGCCTGCAGGGTAGCCGCATAGCTTGCGAAGGCGTTGGCGGCGAGGGTTTCGCTTTCATTCTGCGCAATCTTCCGGGCTTGCTCCGGCGAGACGAGGGCGCTCTTCCAGTTCGAGATCAGCGATTGCAGTCTGCGGATGGTCGCCTTGTCTACGCTGCCGGCCAGTTCCGAAACGATGCCGAAACAGTCGCTCGAATCGAGGATCGAGAAGCTCGGCTTATAGCCGAGTGCGCTGGCCTCCTCGCGCAGGATGCGCACTCCGAGGGCGTGGAAGGTCGAGATGGTCAGCCCCCGCGAAGGCTTGCCGACGAGCAGCTTGGCTACCCGCTCCTGCATCTCGCGCGCCGCCTTGTTGGTGAAGGTGATCGCGGCGATGTTGCTCGGGTTGAAGCCGCAGGAACCGATCAGGTAGACAATCTTTTCGGTGATTACCCGTGTCTTGCCCGACCCGGCGCCGGCGAGGACCAGCAGCGGCCCATCGAGGTAGCGGATCGCTTCTCGTTGCGGAGGATTGAGGACGGAGATCGCGGACATCGCGGCAGTGAGTTGAAGCGGGGGTCGATTCTAGCACGCGGCTGACGGCAGGACACACGTCGGCCAGGGCGCCTGGTTTGCCAGTTCGGGGTCCCTGCATGTAGAATTCCAGGGGTCGTCCACACCACAGTCAGGGGAATTCGCCGGTGCTCAGGAAGACCAGTTAAACAGGGCGGCGGGGCAGTTCCCGTCGCGTTCGCAGCGAGCATAAAAGGGGTAGTTCATGGCAGATCAGAAGCTCGGTAATCCGGCCGTCGTCGGTCTTGCAGGCTTTGGCTTGACGACGATGGTGTTGCAGTTTCACAACGTGGGGTGGATGGGATTGGGTCCGGTCGTCTGGCTCGGATTGATCTTTGGTGGCCTGGCGCAGATGATTGCCGGCTTGCAGGAAATGAAGACCGGCAACAATTTCGGCTATTGCGCCTTCACCGGTTATGGTTGTTTCTGGATCGCTCTGGCCTTGCTGCTGCTCGGCAACCACTACAATATTTATACCTCGAGCAAGACGGACGTGGGGTGGTTCCTGGTTGCCTGGACACTGTTTACAGTCATCCTCTGGGTTGGTGCGATGCGCGTCAGCAGCGCGCTGGCAATCACCTTCACCTTGTTGCTGATCGGTTTCATTCTGCTCGATCTGGCCCACTTCGGCTATCCCGACCTGACGGTGGTGGCCGGCTACGAGTTGATGGTGACAGCGGCGATGGCGTGGTACATCATGGCGCATATCATTTATGCGGATTTGTTTGGTCGGGACGTTCTTCCGGTGGGCAAGCCGTGGCTAAGTTAAGGATGCTGGCTGCAGCCGCCAGCGACGAGAAACGGACGCCCAGGGCTGGTGTTTCCGATCTGTCTGAACAGAAACAAGGGGATAAGCGAGTGATGAACTTTGCAAAAACGATTGGCTTGATGGGGCTGGTAGTTGCCTGCGGAGCGGCACGCGCCGCCGGACCGAGCGAAGCCGAGGTGGCGAATGCCGAAGAGGTGGTCAGCAAGGTACGAGCCGCCGCCAGGTATCTACACGACAAGGGCACGTCAGCCTTTGCCGATTTCCACCACAAGGACAGCAAGTGGGTGTGGAAGGACAGTTACGTGTTCGTCTATGATTGTCGCAAGGACCGGATGATCGCGCATCCGTTGCGGCCGGATCTGGTCGGCAAGCCGATCATGCAGATTACCGACAACTCCGGCAAGTTCATCTTCAAGGAGCTTTGCAAGGTCGGCAGCGAAGCGCGCGGTGGCTGGGTCGAGTACAGCTGGCCCAAACCCGGTGCCGGACGCCTGTCGCGCAAGGTTTCCTACGCCATGGCTGCGGACATTTCGTTTTCCTCGGGGGTCCAGGTGAGCGCCGGAATCTATGATGAAGGGATCACCCTGGCGGAGCTGAACAAGGTCCTCGAAAAAATGTCGGATCCGGCCAAGTATCCAGCCCTGTAGCTGCTGCCGTAGCAATCCCGAGACCCCGGCGCGCCGGGGTCTCGCTGTTTTGGTCGGCGACCTTGGCTTCGGGCTGCTATCCTCGGGGCGTGTAAAAAGGCGTTGCGGCCAGGTAAAGAAGGCTGCGCCAGTAGGTGTGATCAATCTGCCAAGCCTTGATGAATGACCTGGCTGCGATATAGCGACTGGCGCCAACCCCGCCCAGCAAGTGATCGCGACCAAAGAAGGCAGAATACTGCGCTAATTGCCGTTTGAAAACCCTGGGTGGAACATAGCCCCCATCCGGACTGCAAAGCCCCCAGCGTTCTGCTGCTGCCTCAAGAAGGCGAGTTCGGTAGTCGACGGCTCTGGTCACCCGAGACCCCTGATCTGCGTGCTGTCGATAGAGCGTCGTGGCTTCACGCAGCTTGAGAAACTGCGAAGTTCTGGAGAGTCTCAGCCAGAAGTCCCAATCTTCGCTATAGGGGAGGGTTTCGTCGAAACCCCCATTTGCCAATACCACCTCGGTTCGGACCAGGGCAGTACTCGTCAGCACCCAGCTATCCAGCAACATCTGGTGGTAGATCCAGCCTGAATACTCGTTATCAATTCCTTGTGGAGCCGCCTGCGGGAGAAAGGTGGAAGGCTCCGGGAAGCGTCCACCTCCGCCGTTCTGGTGCCAGCGCGTGAAATCGCTGAAGACCACGTCGACCTGAGGATGGCCTTCGAAAGCCGTCAACTGGTTGGCCAGCTTGTTGGGAAACCAGTAATCATCATGGTCGACCAGCGCTATGAAGGCCCCTCGCGCTTCCCTTACGCCATGATTCCGCGCCGTCGAGACTCCAGAGTTGGGTTGATCGAAGACTCTGACTGGCTCTCCGAAACTGCGAGCGATGGCGCCGGTTGCATCGGTCGAGCCATCGTTGATGACGATTATTTCAATGTCGCTGGCGGTTTGCCCAAGGATGCTTCTTATCGTTTCCTCAAGGTAAAGGACGCAGTTGTATGCTGGAATAACGACTGAAACCAAAGGCACGATCCACACTCCTTCCGGCAATTGTGTGTTCCTGGTCGGGAAGCCGATCTTGCCTGGCGGGTCACGCGCCTCACCATTTCGGCAAGGTATTCTCGCGATGGCGTCGGCGTAGCAAGTCGGCGCGCTGCCTCAGGATACCGAGAGCATCCTTTCGAGGGCCAGCTTGGCGAGATCCCTCTCGTGCTCGGGAACCGTAATGCGATTGACCACCTTGCCGTCGGCCAGGTTCTCCAGCGTCCACGCCAGATGCTGCGGGTCGATGCGCTGCATCGTTGAGCACATGCAGACGGTTGGCGCCATGAACTGGACGATCTTGCCCTCGTCCCTGACTTCTTCGGCGAGACGGTTGACCAGATTGAGCTCGGTACCGACCAGCCAGCGCGTGTTCGGGCGGGCTTCCTTGATGGTTCTGACGATGTGCTCGGTCGATCCGACGAAATCCGACTGCCTGCAGACCTCGAAACTGCATTCCGGGTGGGCGATCACCAGGCCGTCCGGATGCTGATTGCGAAAACGCAGGATGTGCGCCGGTTGAAACATCTGGTGCACCGAGCAATGCCCTTTCCAGAGCAGCAGCTGCGCGTGACGGATCTGCTCTGCGGTGAGGCCGCCCAGTTCAAGGTCGGGGTCCCAGACCACCATCTCATCGAGCGGGATACCCATTTGCGCACCCGTCCAGCGTCCAAGATGCTGGTCGGGAAAAAAGAGAATTTTCGGGCGGCGCTCGAAAGCCCAGGCGGCGATGGTGCCGGCGTTCGATGAGGTACATACGATACCGCCACGGGCACCACAGAAGGCCTTGAGATCGGCCGCCGAGTTGATGTAGGTCACCGGCGTCACTTGCTGATCGACGTCCAGCACCTCGCCGAGTTCGCGCCAGCAGCGCTCAACCTTGGCCAGATTGGCCATGTCGGCCATCGAGCAACCGGCCGCCAGGTCCGGCAGGATGGCCATTTGCTCTGGTTTTGACATGATGTCGGCGACCTCGGCCATGAAGTGCACGCCGCAAAAAACAATATAGCGGGAATCGGTCCGCGAGGCGAGGCGAGAAAGTTTCAGCGAGTCGCCGGTGAGGTCGGCGTATTGATAGACGTCGGCGCGCTGATAGTGGTGGCAGAGCAGCACCGCTTCACTGCCGAGTCGCTGGCGAGCGGAACGAATACGCTGATGACAGGCGTCGTCCTGCAACTGGTTGAAGCGGTCGAAGCTGATGGGAACGGTTTGCATGGGCTGGTACTCGAATCGATGTCAGTGAAGGCCGGCCAGGCTGGCGGCAAAAACCTTCAGCTATGCCAAGGCAGACCGGCGTGGCGCCAGCCCCCAACCCTGCCACGCTGGCCGCTGGCGTCCTTGTCGCCCTCAAAACCTTCGAGCACGTTGTAGCAGTCGCGCTGGGCGGCTTCGCTGGCCAATGCCGCAGCATTGTGCGAACGCGCGCCACTGCGGCAGATGAACATCAGCAGCGCTTCGCGATCGACCTGTTGCTTCAGTTGCGACAGGAAGTGGCTGTTCGGCCGGTTGTCCGGGTAGCTCATCCACTCGATTTCAATCGCACCGGGTATACGCCCAACCCAATCCCACTCGGCGCGCGTGCGCACGTCGACAACTTTGGCACCAGGTGCCAGTTGCCAAACTTCGTAGGCTTCCTGTGGCGTCAGTGCGCCCGCGTAGGGCAGGCCAAGTTCGTGCCCGCGCTCCTGCGCGAGTTGCAGCAGATCGGTCAATCTTCCCATGGTGTCCGGCGAGGCCTGTTAGAGGAAACATGAAAGTGAGAGTATAAATCACTTGCTTCGTTCGCGGCGCGCGGTCGTTCCTGTTGGTTTGCACCGATTTGGTGCGCTACGTTTCGGTTCGCACTACCGCGGTGCGACAAAAAAGCTCAAGAACGCTACCAGCCCTTGTGGCACAATTAAATCCAGCAGTGCATCGGTTGGCACGTTTTCTGCTAGTACCCCCCGCACACCTATTTTCTACTGCCGCCGGTTGAACCGGCACCTGTTCAGGAGACCTCGCAATGGCAAGCCCGCAAGACGTAATCAACATGGTCAAGGAAAACGAAGCGAAGTTTGTTGACTTCCGCTTCACCGATACCCGTGGCAAGGAGCAGCATGTAACCGTCCCAGTCAGCGCTTTCGACGAAGACAAGTTCGAGAACGGTCATGCTTTCGATGGCTCTTCGATCGCCGGCTGGAAGGGGATTCAAGCTTCGGACATGCAGCTGATGCCCGATCCGAGCACCGCTTACATCGATCCCTTCTTCGACGAAACGACGGTAGTCATTACCTGCGACGTGGTTGATCCTGCCGACGGGCGCGGCTACGACCGTGATCCGCGCTCGATTGGCCGGCGTGCCGAAGCCTATCTCAAGTCCAGCGGCATCGGTGACACGGCGTACTTCGGTCCGGAGCCCGAATTCTTCATTTTCGATTCGGTGTCCTGGAACGTCGACATGTCTGGCTGCACCCTGAAGATCTACTCGCAGGAAGCCGCCTGGACCAGTGGCGAAAAATCCGAAGGCGAAGGCGGCACGGGTCACCGTCCGGGGATCAAGGGCGGTTACTTCCCGGTGCCGCCGGTCGACAGCCTGCACGACATTCGTTCGGCGATGGTCCTGACGCTGGAGTCGCTCGGCGTACCAGTGGAAGTGCATCACCACGAAGTTGCGACCGCGGGTCAATGCGAGATCGGAACGTTGTTCAGCACGCTGGTCAAGCGTGCCGACTGGACGCAGATTCTCAAGTACGTCGTCCACAATGTCTCGCACCAGTACGGCAAAACGGCCACCTTCATGCCGAAGCCGATCGTCGGTGACAACGGTTCGGGCATGCACGTCCACCAGTCGATCTGGAAGGATGGCAAGAACCTCTTTGCCGGCAATGGCTATGCTGGCCTGTCCGAAATGGCGCTCTTTTACATTGGTGGGATCATCAAGCACGCCAAGGCACTGAACGCGATCACCAATCCCGGTACCAATTCGTACAAGCGTCTGGTGCCGCACTACGAAGCGCCGGTCAAACTGGCTTACTCGGCCAAGAACCGCTCGGCTTCGATCCGTGTGCCGCACGTGGCTTCCGATAAGGCACGGCGGATCGAAACACGCTTCCCGGATCCGATCGCCAACCCTTATCTGTGCTTCTCGGCGCTGCTGATGGCTGGTCTCGATGGTATTCAGAACCGGATTCACCCCGGCGACCCGGCGGACAAGAACCTTTATGACCTGCCACCCGAAGAGGATGCAAAGATCCCGACGGTTTGTGCCAGCCTCGAAGAAGCGCTTGCCTCGCTCGACCAGGATCGCGAGTTCCTGACCCGCGGCGGAGTCTTCTCCGACGACTGGATCGACGCCTACCTGGAACTGAAAATGGACGAGGTAAATAAGGTCCGCATGACCACTCACCCGGTCGAGTTCGAGCTGTACTACAGCTGCTGATCGAGCTTCGCGGCAGAAAGGACGGGTTTGCCCGTCCTTTTTTTGTCTACCGATCGCCTTCCGCACGCGTTAGTATTGCCTGGATGCTCCACTGTGCGCACCTGTTGTGGCATTCACGAAACTGGTGACGGATTTCCAGCGGCGGCGCGATTTGTGACAAAGGAAGACGACGACGATGAAGCTGCAAAACCTGTGTCTTTCGCTCGCACTGCTGGCTGCGGTGCCCGCACTTGCGCAGGATATCTACAAGTGTGCGGATCCCGATGGGCGGGTCACCTACTCGAACGTGCCAACCAAGAGTTGCCGGAAACTGATTCTCGACCCGGTCAACCTGGCGCCGTCGGCCAAGCCGCCGGCAGCAACCGGGACCAGGACGGCGACTCCTGGCAGTTTTCCAAAGGTCGACGAGCAGACGCAGAAGTCGCGCGATGGTGATCGCCGACGAATTCTCGAGAACGAACTGGCGGCGGAACAGAAGAATGCCGAACAGGCGAAAAAGGAACTTGCCGAGCAGGAAGGGATTGTCCTGCCAAGCGAGCGGATGCAGGGCGGAGCGATCAGTGGCGGCAAGGTGCAGGAACGTATCCAGACCTACAAGGACAAGGTCGCCCTGCACCAGCGCAATATCGAGGCCATCCACAGAGAAATCGCCAATCTGCGCTAGTGGCCAGAACCTGGCGTTGCGGATCAACGCGTATGCCTGAGGGTTCGCAAAATCCCTTTGTCGGCCTCGACCTGCTGTCATCAGCGGTGGTTCTGCTGGACAAGAGCCTGGCCATCCGCTATCTGAATGCGGCAGCCGAGAACCTGTTGGCGATCAGCAACAAGGTTTTCGCCGGTTGCCCGCTGGATGGCGTGATGGAGTGTCCGCCGACACTGCTGGCGGCGCTCGATAGAGTTCTCAAGCACGGTTGGGGTTACACCGGGCAGAATGTCGCCCTGCGACTGGTCGGTGGTAACGTCTTGCAATTGAACTGCACGGTTAACCCGGTGGATTCCCCGGACGCCAGCCTGCTGGTCGAATTGTGGCCTATCGACCAGCAATTGCGAGCCAGCCGGGAGGAGCGCCTGGTCGAGCAGCAACAGGCCAATCGCGAGTTGATACGCAACCTGGTGCATGAGATCAAGAATCCGCTCGGCGGCATCCGCGGTGCAGCGCAATTGCTCGAGCGCGAGCTCAACAATCCGGGACTGCGCGAGTACACCCAGGTCATCATCAAGGAAGCCGATCGCCTGCAGGATCTGATGCGCCGCCTGCTCTCGCCACACCGCCCGATGCAGCCCGG
The DNA here is from genome assembly GCA_016713625.1 of Candidatus Accumulibacter affinis. Taxonomy (GTDB): domain Bacteria; phylum Pseudomonadota; class Gammaproteobacteria; order Burkholderiales; family Rhodocyclaceae; genus Accumulibacter; species Accumulibacter affinis. The sequence goes on along the minus strand of JADJOT010000013.1, from coordinate 151,886 downwards.
GCCGGTGAACATCCACGAGATCCTGGAGCGCGTACGCAGTCTCCTGACCGCCGAGTTTCCAACCACCCTGAGTGTTCGTCGCGACTACGATACCAGCCTGCCGGAACTGGTCGGGGATCGGGAACAGCTGATCCAGGTCTTCCTGAACATCGCCAGGAACGCCGCTCAGGCGATCGGGCGACAATCCGGTGGCACTGCCGTCGCGCAGGGCGAGATCACGCTGCGCACTCGTGCCGCTCGCCAGGTGACCCTGTTCAAGCGGCGCCACCGTTTGGCGCTTGAAGTGCAGGTGATCGACGATGGTCCGGGGATTCCCGAGGACATTCGCGAACGCATGTTCTATCCGCTGGTTTCCGGCCGTGAAGGCGGTAGCGGTCTCGGCCTGACGCTGGCACAGAGTTTTGTACAACAGCACCAGGGAACGATCGATTGTCAAAGCCAACCGGGCCACACCTGTTTTACCGTTCGTTTGCCTTTGGCTTGAGCGCTTTGGCAAGGTTTTTGCTTGTAGTCGATAACACTTGCCAATCTGCCTGAGGAATCGATGAAACCGGTCTGGATCGTAGACGACGACAAATCAATCCGGTGGGTCCTCGAGAAGACCCTGGCCCGCGAGAAGATCGCTTTCCAAAGCTTTGCTTCGGCAACCGAAGCGCTTGCCCAGCTCGACGCGGGTGCCGAAGCACCACAGGTGCTGGTTTCCGACATCCGCATGCCGGGTCAGTCCGGGCTCGAGTTGCTACAGCTTTTCAAGGAGCGCTTTCCGGCCCTGCCGGTGATTATCATGACCGCCTACTCCGACCTGGAGAGCGCGGTTTCGGCGTTTCAGGGCGGGGCTTTCGAGTATCTGCCGAAACCCTTCGACGTCGATCAGGCTCTGGAACTGATACGCCGCGCTATCGGCGAAAGCATGCACCAAAGCGGTGCGCCAAACGACGAGGGGCTGACGCCCGAGATTCTTGGTCAAGCGCCGGCGATGCAGGAAGTCTTCCGTGCCATTGGCCGCCTCAGTCAGTCGAGCGCGACCGTTCTGATCACCGGCGAGTCCGGTTCCGGCAAGGAACTGGTGGCGCGCGCCGTGCATCGCCACAGTCCGCGTGCCGACAAGCCCTTCATTGCCATCAACACGGCGGCGATTCCCCGCGATCTGCTCGAATCCGAGCTGTTCGGTCACGAACGCGGCGCCTTTACCGGCGCGGCAGCGCAGCGACAGGGACGGTTTGAACAGGCCGAGGGGGGGACCTTGTTCCTCGACGAAATCGGCGACATGCCGGCTGAGTTGCAAACGCGCCTGCTGCGTGTGCTGTCAGACGGCCATTATTATCGGGTCGGCGGCCATTCGCCGCTGAAAACCAGGGTCCGCATCATTGCCGCGACGCATCAGGATCTCGAAGCGCGAGTCAGCCAGGGCCTGTTTCGCGAGGATCTCTTTCATCGCCTGAACGTCATCCGTATGCGCCTGCCCAGCCTGCGCGAACGGCGCGAAGACATCCCCATACTGGCACGTCACTTTCTGCACAAAAGCGCCCAGGAACTCGGGGTCGAGGGCAAGCGCTTCTCCGATGCGGCCTTGAAGCATCTATGTTCGCTCGACTTTTCCGGCAACGTGCGGCAACTGGAGAATCTTTGTCACTGGCTGACGGTAATGGCGCCAGGGCAATTGGTCGAAATCGCCGACCTGCCGCCGGAATTGCGTGAAGCACTGCCAACGCTGCCGGTCAACGACTGGGAAGGCGCCTTGGCCAACGAAGTGGACCGCCTGCTGGTCGGTGATCCCGGACAGGTGCACGAGAAGCTGACCCACTGCTTCGAGCGGGTCCTGATCAACCGCGCCCTGGCGCAGACCGGGGGACGCAGGATCGAAGCCGCGCAGGCACTTGGTATCGGTCGTAACACGATTACCCGCAAGATCCAGGAACTCGGACTCGACAGCGGCAACACCGGCGAAGATCGGGAAGGTTCATTGCCGCGATAATCGGCGATAATGGCGGCGTTGATTGTGATGACGAAGCCATGCACCAGTCCCTCAGCCCCTGCCAGATCGATCCTGTCCGCCTGCACGTCCTGCTCGGTCAGGCAAGCCGTCGCTTCTCGGTCGAGACACTGCGCGAATGCAGTTCGACCAGCACCCTGCTGCTCGAACGTGCCCGCCAGGCGGCGCCGTCGGGTTTGCTGCTGGTCGCCGACCGGCAGACGGCCGGCCGCGGCCGCCGTGGTCGCCGGTGGTTATCCTCTCCGGAAGGCGCTCTGACCTTTTCCTTGCTCTGGCGTTTCGCGGGCAACGTGGCACAGCTCGCCGGCCTGTCCCTGGCGGTTGGCGTCGCGGTGGCGCGTGCGCTCGAGGCCAGCGGAGTCAGCAAGATTGGTCTGAAGTGGCCAAACGATATCCTTTTCGATGGTGGCAAGCTGGGAGGCATTCTGGTCGAACTCGAGTCCGCGCCCGGCAGCATGTTGGCAGTGATCGGCATCGGCCTCAACCTGCAGTTGCCTGCCGCCGACACTGAGGAGTTCCTGCATCGCCCGGCGGCACTGGCGCAAGCGCTGTCGCCAGTGCCCGATCGCCACCAATTGCTGGCGCAGCTGCTGATCGAACTGGCGGCCATTCTCGATCGCTTTTCGGCTGCCGGCTTCAGCGCCTTGCGTGACGAGTGGCAGGCACACCACGTCTGGCAGGATCGCCAGGTGCGCCTGCTCAATGGCGGACTCCTGGATCGCGAGGGGATCTGTCTCGGGGCAGATGCCGACGGCGCCTTGTTGTTGCGCACGGCCACGGGAATCGAGCGCTGCCTGTCTGGCGATCTGTCGCTACGCGCAGCATGAACATCGCCATCGACGCAGGCAACAGCCGCATCAAATGGGGCGTCCATGACGGGAGCCGGTGGCTAGACACCGGCGTGCTGGCCACTGCCGATGTCGCCTGGCTGAGCGAGGCCGCGGACGAATGGCCGGCGAAAGCGCGCGTGGTGGTGTGCAATGTCGCCGGCAGCGAGGTTGCGGCAAGCATTTCTGCGCTTCTTGCCGAGCGTCATGCGAAGGCCTCGTTTCTGCATGCCAGCACCGAGGCCTGTGGTGTCCGCAGTGCCTACGAGCATCCCGGTCAGCTCGGTGCCGATCGCTGGGCAGCGCTGATCGGTGCGCGCGCACGCTCGGCCAGCGCCTGCCTGGTGGTGTGTGCCGGAACGGCGACCACCGTCGATCTGCTCGACGCTTCCGGAGTGTTTCGTGGTGGCCTGATCGTTCCCGGTTTCGACCTGATGCGGGCAGCGCTGGCGGCCAATACGGCCCAGTTACCGCTGGCGGATGGCGTTTTTCGCGCCGAACCGCGCAACACCATGGATGCCATCGTCAGCGGCTGCCTGCAGGCTCAGCTGGGCGCCGTCGAACGGATGTTTGCGGCAATCGCTGGCCAGCCCGGCGCAAGCTGCCTATTGACCGGTGGCGCCGCCGAACGGCTGGCAAGGTACTTGAACATTCCCTTCGTGGTGGTGGACAATCTGATCCTCAGCGGGTTGCTGCGCTATGCCGACTCCCTGTGATGAGTTCGAACCGCGAAGAGGAGACGCCACGTGCCCCCGCATCTGCTGACGACCTTGCCCGCCTTTCTCGCCTACTTCGCGGTGGCGCTGCTGCTGCTGGCGCTGTTCCTGCTGGTCTACGTGAACGTCACGCCGTACCATGAGCTGGCGCTGATTCGTGCCGGCAATAGCGCGGCGGCAATCAGTCTGTCGGGCGCACTCATCGGCTTTGCCATGCCGGTGGCAAATGTCATCGCGCACAGCGATACGCTGGTCGACCTGGCTGCCTGGGGCGTGATCGCCGGAGTCATCCAGATCCTCGCCTACCTGGCGGCACGCTTCGCGCTGCCGCAGCTCAATCAGGATATCCCGGCCGGCAAGGTCGCCCCGGCGACCTTTCTAGCTGTCGTGTCGCTCAGCGTCGGCCTGCTCAACGCCGCCTGCATGACCTATTGACCGACCCCTCCCCCGACGCTCGACGCCGGATCGCCACCGCTTGCTTGCAGGAGATTGCCATGGCTCTCATGGATTTCATCAAGAAACAGTTCATCGATGTCATTCAATGGACTGAAAATGGCGACGGGGTGCTCGCCGTGCGTTATCCGATGCGGGACTTCGAGATTCAATACGGTGCGCAGCTGACGGTGCGCGAATCGCAAATGGCAGTGTTCGTCAATGAAGGACAGGTCGCCGACGTTTTTGGCCCTGGTCTCTACACGCTGACGACGCGGACTCTGCCGGTGCTGACCTATCTCAAGAACTGGGACAAGCTCTTTGAGTCCCCCTTCAAGTCGGATGTCTATTTCCTTTCGACCCGGCTGCAGCTCGATTGCAAGTGGGGAACGCCGAACCCGATCACCATCCGCGACAAGGACTTCGGGATGGTGCGCATGCGCGCCTTCGGCATCTACTCGTACAAGCTGATCGACGCTCGCAAGTTTCACAGTGAAATTTCGGGTACGCGCGAGCAATACACGGTCGCTGACCTCGATGGCCAGTTGCGCAATCTGGTGATCAGTTCGATGACCGACCTGTTCGGCGAATCGGGGGTGCCTTTCATCGACATGGCGGCCAACCAGGACGAGCTGAGCCGGACCCTCAAAGCCAGGCTGGAAGCGGTGTTCGATCGCTACGGACTGGCGCTGGACAGTTTCGTCGTGCAGAATGTTTCGCTGCCTGAGGAACTCCAGAAAATCCTCGACAGCCGCATCGGCATGAACATGATCGGCGACCTCGGGCGCTACACGCAGTATCAGGTAGCCAACAGCATTCCGCTGGCGGCACAGAACGAGGGCGGCATCGCCGGTATCGGTGCCGGCCTCGGCGCCGGGTTGGGGATCGGCCAGACGATCAGTGCGGCGATGACCCAGGCCATGCAGGCAGGCAGCGCTGCGCCGCAAGCGGCAGCCTCACCGGCAGCCGCGAGCCATGCCGACGAGGTCGTCGCGACGCTCGAGAAGCTGCACGGGCTGGTCGCCAAAGGCATCGTTTCGCAGGCCGAGTTCGACGCCAAAAAGGCCGAATTGCTGGGCAAGCTGGTGTGATCCGGATGACCCTCTAAGTCAGCGCTGCTGTGGGCCGCAGCTACGTGAAAAGAGCCAGTTGTCCCTCCTGCGGTGCGCCGCTCACCTTCCGGTCAGCTGCCTCGCTCTATGTCATCTGCGACTTCTGCCGCAGCACGCTGCTGCGCACTGGCGACGACCTGCAGAATCTCGGACGCATGGCCGAACTGCTGGAAGACAGCTCACTGATTCAGATCGGCAGTGAAGGCACTTTCCGCAAGCGCCACTTTCTGGTCATCGGCCGCATCCAGCTCAACTACCAATCGGGGATCTGGAACGAGTGGCACATCCTCTTCGACGACGGGCGCAGTGCCTGGCTTGCCGAAGCTGCTGGCGAATGGGTGGTCAGCGCGCAGGTAGCGGTCAGCGACCCCTTGCCGGCGTTCGCGACCCTGACGCCAGAAATGCTGGTCACTGTGGACGGACGAAGTTTTACGGTCACCGACCTGCAGACGGCGCGCTGTATCTCCGGACAAGGGGAACTGCCTTTCAAGGTTGCGGCCGGTTACGACGTTGATACCGCCGATCTGCGCAGTAAGGATCGTTTCCTGACCATTGACTACAGCGAAACCCCACCGCTGGTTTATGTCGGCCAGGCGGTCACCTTTGCTGACCTGCAGCTCGAAAAACTCAAGGAGGCACGCGATCCGCTTGCCGGCGGCTCGTCGCAGGTCGTTGCGCGTGCCTTCAATTGTCCGCACTGTGCGGCGCCACTGCGCATCCATTCGTCAGCCATCGAAAGCATCGCCTGCGACAGTTGCGGTTCGCTCCTCGGGGTCGACGACGAAAACGTCAGACTGTTGCAAGCGGCAGCGCTGGCGCTGCGCGAGGTGCCCTGGCTGCCGTTGGCCAGCCAGGGCCAGCTGCAGGGCATCGACTGGGAAGTGATCGGTTGCATGCGCCGCTGTAGCGCCGCGCCAGGCAGCGACGATTCGTGGTGTGAATACCTGCTGTTCAACCCGAGGCAGGGTTTTGCCTGGCTGATCGAGTATCAGGGCCACTGGAATTTTGCCCGCACTCTCGCCAGCCCACCTGCCGTCAGCCGTCGGCAGGCAAAGTTCAGGCATGACGGACAGGAGTTCAAACTCTTCTACAGCGGCGAGGCGGAAGTGATTTACGTCGTCGGCGAGTTCTATTGGCGGGTGAGCGTCGGCGAGCGCTGTGCCGTGGACGACTACATCTGCCCGCCGCTGCTGCTGTCACGCGAGGTGACGGCTAAGGAGGCCAGCTGGTCGCAGGCAGAGTACCTGCCGCCAGACCAGGTCTGTGCCGCTTTCGGCATCAACACGCCAGCGCCCAGGCAGAACGGTGTTTATGCCAACCAGCCGAACCCCCTGCTCGACACCCATCGCTGTATCTGCCGCCAGTTCTGGCAACTGGCGCTGGCGGCGACCGTGGTGCAACTCGCGTTTGCCCTGTTCTTCGCGTCGCAGTTGGTGCTCAAGCAGCGGATCGTACTCTCGCCGCAGAATGATGAGGCGACGCTGACCAGCCAGGAGTTCGTCCTTGGCAGCCGCGCACGTTCCCTGCTGGTACGCCACGGCACCGATGTCGCCAATAACTGGCTGTCGGTGAACACCACGCTGGTCGAGAAGAACACCGGTGAGGCCTACCTGGGAATGCAGGAGATCAGCCATTACAAGGGAGTCGAGGATGGCGACGGCTGGTCCGAAGGCTCACCGTCCGACGAGATCGTCTTCAAGGCGGTGCCGGGCGGAACCTACTACCTGGTCATCGAATACGAACTCGGGACAGACAATGCGGCCGCGATCGTCGACACGCTGGAGGTGGTGCGCAATCCGGCAGGCTGGTCAAACTTCGTGCTTGTGCTGATCTTTCTGGCAGTTTTCCCGCTGCTCACGCGCTGGCGCAAGAACGCTTTCGAGGCGCGGCGCTGGAGTGCAAGCGATCTCGGTGGCGCAGGCGGTGCGGCCTGACATGATCAAGGCCAACTGGATTGCCGGCCTGCTGGCACTGGCATTGTTCACCTACGCTCAGTACTATGGCTGGAGTCTCTTCGAGCGGGACGCCGCCACTCAGACCGCGCGCGTAGCGGGTGGCGGCGGGGGTTATCATAAATAGGTGAGGGTTTCGCCAAGGGTGCAAGCTATGAGGTCGCGTGACGAGAGGTTCTGGATGTGGGCGGAGGCGCTTGATCTGCTGCAGGGAGGAGAGCAGTTGCGGCGCCGATTCTTCACCGTCGAAAGCCTGCAATCGTTGCCCTGCTGGGAGCCGTCGGTGGATCTGTACGAGAATGCCGACGAACTCAGACTGCTGGTCGCCCTGCCGGGGGTCAATTCCCGGCAGGTGGAAGTGCTCCTCGATGAACAGGGCTTGCTAGTGCGTGGTGAGCGTCCGATACCATCGGCTTGCCAGCAGGCCGCCATCCACCGCCTGGAGATCCCCTATGGACGGTTTGAGCGCAGGATCGCGCTGCCGCCAGGACCCTACCGACTGTCCGAACAATTCATCGAGGAAGGCTGCCTGGTCCTCGTTCTTCGCCGCCACTGATGGAGAAGAGCATGTCGCTTGACTGGCAAGAAGGAAGCAGCGGGCGCCGTGTCGCAATCGATGGCGTGCTGGTGATTCCTGACGACGCGATGGTCATCGTGCCGATCCGCAATGTCGTGCTGTTTCCCGGCATGATCCTGCCGCTGACCATCAGCCGTGAGCAGTCGGTGCTCGCGGCGCAGCAGGCCGTCAAGACGGAGCGAGCGGTGGGTATCCTCCTGCAGAGGAACATCGAGGTCGAGGTGCCGGGTCCTGACGATCTTGGTCTGGTCGGTACGGTGGCCAACATTCTGCGCTACGTTACCCTGCCCGACAACACTCATGTCATCGTTTGTCAGGGGCTGCAGCGCTTTCGCATCGTCGAGTACCTGCAGGGCTATCCTTTCCTGGTGGCGCGCATCGGGCGTATCGACGAGCCGGAGATGACCGACAGCCAGATCGAGGCGAGGATCATCCAGCTCAGGGAGCGCGCGCTGGAGGTTCTGCAGTTCCTGCCGCAGGCCTCGCAGGAACTGCAGAACGCGGTGAAGAGCATTGGTCAGGCAGGGGCTTTGGCTGACCTGGTCGCCAGCGTCTCCGAGCTCAAGGTAGCCGACCGGCAACGGGTCCTCGAGTGCGTGGATTTGCAGCGGCGACTCGACGTCGTGCTCGACTGTCTGCTCGGCCGCCTTGAGGTGCTTCGCCTTTCGCGCGAACTTGACGAGCGCACCAAAGCCAACATCGATCAGCGCCAGCGCGAATACCTCCTGCGCGAGCAGTTGAAGTCGATCCAGAAGGAACTTGGTGAGGGGGATGGCGGCAACAGCATCGAAATGGAGACGCTGCGCAAAGCCATCGCCGAGGCCGAGATGCCAGAGGAGGTGGTCAAGCAGGCGAACAAGGAACTGCGGCGTCTCGAGCGCATGTCCGATGGTTCAGGCGAGTACTCGATGGTGCGCGCCTATCTCGACTGGCTGGTCGAGTTGCCGTGGAAGGAACCAGAACCGGATCACATCGAAATTGCCGAGGCACGCCGCATCCTCGACGCCGATCACTTCGGCCTCGAACAGATCAAGAAGCGCATCGTCGAGTTTCTCGCGGTGCGCAAGCTCAACCCCAGCGGGCATGGGCCCATTCTGTGCTTCGTTGGTCCGCCCGGAGTCGGCAAGACTTCGCTTGGTCAGTCGATCGCCAGGGCGCTGGGGCGAAAGTTCGTGCGTGCGTCGCTCGGTGGCGTTCATGACGAGGCCGAAATTCGCGGACATCGACGGACCTACATTGGCGCCTTGCCCGGCAACATCATTCAGGCGATTCGCAAGGCCGGATCGCGCGGCTGCGTGATGATGCTCGACGAGATCGACAAGCTCGGTGCCGGTATTCAGGGCGACCCGTCGTCGGCGCTGCTCGAGGTGCTGGACCCGGAGCAGAACAATAGCTTCCGCGACAACTATCTGGCCTTGCCCTACGACCTGTCTCGGATGCTGTTCATCACTACGGCGAATGTGCTGGACAATATTCCCGGCCCGCTGCGTGATCGCATGGAGATCATCCAGTTACCCGGTTATACACAGGAGGAGAAACTGGAAATCGCGCGGCGTTATCTGGTCGGCCGCCAGCTCATCCAGAATGGCCTCCGAGAGGAACAGATCGAGTTCACCGAGCCGTCGCTGCTGGCGATCATCCGTGACTACACGCGTGAAGCCGGCGTGCGCTCGCTGGAGAGGGAAATCGGCGCCGTCTGTCGCCGCGCGGCGGTGAATATTGCCGAGGGAACGATCCACGCGTTGCGCGTTGAAGCATCCGATCTTGCGGCAATCCTCGGGCCGGGCAAATACGATAACGAAGTCGCTCTGCGCACCGGCCTCGCCGGCGTGGCCACCGGCCTGGCCTGGACACCGGTCGGGGGCGACATCCTGTTCATTGAAGCGAGTCGCACCGCCGGCGACGGCAAACTGATCCTCACCGGGCAGCTTGGCGACGTGATGAAGGAGTCTGCGCAGGCGGCGTTGACTCTGGTGAAAACGCGCGCCGCGAACCTCGGGATCGATGCGGCCAGCTTCGAGAAGACCAACGTGCACGTGCATGTGCCGGCCGGAGCGATCCCCAAGGACGGTCCGAGTGCGGGCGTGGCGATGTTCATCGCGCTGGCATCGCTGTTTGTCGACCGCCCGGTACGCAACGATACCGCGATGACTGGTGAAGTCAGCCTGCGGGGACTCGTCCTGCCCGTAGGCGGCATCAAGGACAAGGTGCTGGCAGCAATGCGCGCGGGAATTCAGCGCGTGCTGTTGCCCGCGCGGAACCGACGGGACCTCGAGGAAGTGCCGCTGCAGGCGAAGGAAAGGCTCGAATTCATCTTTCTGGAGAACGTCGATGATGCGGTGCGTCACGCGATGCGGCAGTGAGAGGGCGTGGGCTGCTGGCGCGAGCGCTGCAGACAATGAAGCGGGGCGGAGCCGAACCTGACCGGGTCGGCCGCGAGGCTTGATCCACACGTCCGATTTCGCGGGAGGGTGAGCATGAACGATCCGCAGCTTCTTGTTCACTTTCCGGGACGCCTGGTGATCATTGGTTTCGGCAGTGTCGGGCAGGGTCTGCTGCCGCTGATCCGGCGGCATATCGGCATGCGGCCGGAGGCGATCACGATCGTCTCGGCCGACGCGCACGGAGGGCCCGTGGCAGCGGCTTACGGCGTTCGCTTGCTCGTCGCGCCGCTGCTGGCCGAGAACTACCGGCAGTTGCTCGATCCCCTGCTGGGCCACGGCGACTTCCTGCTCAACGTTGCTGTCGACGTCGCGTCCGCAGCGCTGATCATCTATGCTCGCAGCAAGGGCGCGCTGTACCTGGATACCTGCATTGAGCCGTGGCCGGGCGGCTACACGAATCCGGCCATCGCAGCGGCGCAGCGCACTAACTACGCCCTCCGCGAAGAAGTGCTGGCACTACGCGAGGAGGGCAATTCGGCAGTGCCGACTGCGGTGGTGACGCATGGCGCGAATCCGGGCCTGGTTTCGCATTTCGTCAAGCGCGCCTTGCTGAACCTGGCTGCCGACGCTGCTATCGATACAGGCCAACTAGATAGCGGCGCGGCCTGGGCAGATCTGGCCCGCCGGCTCGAGGTGCGGACCATTCACATTGCCGAGCACGACACGCAGCTTTCACCACAGCGCAAGCAGCCCAATGAATTCGTCAACACCTGGTCGGTCGATGGCTTTGTCAGTGAGGCGCAGCAACCCTGCGAGCTCGGCTGGGGGTCGCATGAGCGTCACTTTCCGCCCGACGGTCGGGAGCATGTCAGCGGTTCGCTGGCGGCGATCTACTTGCGCCAGCCGGGATGCGCGACCCGCGTGCGCAGCTGGACGCCGCTCGCCGGACCTTTCCATGGGTTTGCGATAACCCACGGGGAGTCCATTTCGATCGCCGACTACCTGACCGTTCGCCAGGGCGGTCAGCCGGCCTATCGGCCGACGGTGCACTACGCCTATCACCCTTGCGACGATGCCGTGCTTTCGCTGCACGAGTTCTGCGGCCGCAACTTTGTCCAGCAGGAGCGCAAGCGCATCCTGATCGACGAGATCTCGCCGGGTGGCGTCGATGAGCTGGGGGTGCTGCTCGGAGGCCGTCACACCTATTGGTATGGATCGCAACTCAGCGTCAATGAGGCGAGGCGGCTGGCTCCCCACAACAGTGCGACCACCCTGCAGGTCACGGCAGCAGCGCTGGCCGGAATGATCTGGGCGATGGAGAATCCCGATCGCGGGGTGATCGAGCCCGAAGCGATGGATTTTGAACGCATCATCGAGATCTGCAGCCCCTACCTCGGACCGGTCGTCGGGGTCTACACCGACTGGACCCCGCTGCTGGAGCGCGGGCGCCTGTTCCCGGAAGAGATCGACAGCTCCGATCCATGGCAGTTCAGCAATGTCCGGGTGGTCTAGGCGTTGACGATGACCACGCAGGCGCTCAACCTTGCCGCTGCATCCGCAGGGAGGCGCGCCGCCGGTCATCACATACGGGTGTCGAGGCCCTGCTCGGCCAGTTCGGCAGCGCGCAGCACGGCGCGCGCCTTGTTCTGCGTTTCCTGCCATTCGGAACATGGGTCCGAATCGGCGACGATACCGGCGCCGGCCTGGACATGCAGCTGGCCGTCCTTGACGATGGCAGTGCGGATGGCGATTGCCAGATCCATGTCGCCATTGAAGCCGAGATAGCCGACTGCCCCGGCATAGATGCCGCGCTTGACCGGTTCCAGCTCGTCGATGATCTCCATGGCCCTGACTTTGGGCGCCCCGGAGACGGTTCCCGCCGGGAAGGTGGCCCTGAGCACGTCGAGCGCGTTGAGTTCAGGCCGCAACCGCGCTTCGACGTTCGAGACGATGTGCATCACGTGCGAGTAGCGCTCGACGATCATGTTCTCGGTGAGCTTGATGGTGCCGACGCGAGCGACCCGTCCGGCGTCGTTACGACCGAGGTCGAGGAGCTGGACATGCTCGGCACGTTCCTTTTCGTCGGCCAGCAGCTCGGCGGCGAGTTCCTGATCTTCCTCGAAAGAAACGCCACGCCGGCGAGTGCCGGCGATCGGGCGGACGGTGACCATGTCGCCTTCAAGGCGGACGAGGATTTCCGGCGACGCTCCGACGACGTGGAAGTCCTCGAAGTCGAAATAGAACATGTACGGCGACGGATTCAGTGAGCGTAGCGACCGGTACAGCGCCATCGGGCTGGCGGCGAGCGGCTTGCTCATGCGCTGCGAAAGGACCACCTGCATGATGTCGCCCTCGGTGATATAGCGCTTGGCTTTCAACACCGCCTGCCGGAACTGTGCTTCACCGAACATCGACGCTGCTGGCTGTGAGGATTGCGGTGCTTCGGGTGGAATGCCAACCGGTTCACGCAGCCGGGCGAGCAACTCCCTGAGTCTGGCCTGCGCTTTCTGGTAAGCACCGGGAACCCCCGGCTCGGCATAGACGACGAGGGTGAGCTTGCCCGACAGATTGTCGACCACGGCGATTTCTTCAGACAGCAGCAGCACGATGTCGGGAATGCCGAGGTCGTCCGCTTTCTGTGAGCGCGTCAGCCGCGTCTCGATATAGCGGACGGTGTCATAGCCGAAACAGCCGACCAGGCCACCGCAGAAACGCGGCAGGCCGGTGGTTGGAGCGGCGCGAAAGCGCTTCATGTACTTGCCGATGAAGTCGAGCGGGTTGGTGTCGTCTTCGCGTTCGGCGATGCGATTGCCGTTGAGGACCAGCACCTGGTGCGCATTCACGACAATCCGGGTGGGGCTCACCAGACCGATGATCGAGTAACGGCCAAAGCGCTCGCCACCCTGTACTGATTCAAGCAGGTAGCTGTAGGGGCCGTTGGCCAGCTTCAGGTAGATCGACAGGGGGGTATCGAGATCGGCAAAGGTCTCCAGGGTTACCGGGATGCGATTGTAGCCTTCGGCAGCCAGGCGATTGAAATAAGCTTCGGTCATCGGAACTCCACTAGGGAACACTGCGAGAACGGGTGCGGGCTGGCCATGCACGCCCGCCGCGGCGCCGCAAGGAAGCGGCCTAAGGGCGCCAGCTTCGCCAGGGCCAGGCCTCTACCCTGTGGGCGGGTCCCGGCTGCAGTTGGTGGTGGAGTGCGGTCATGCGTGCGTCAGGCGTTGCGCGGCTTCGGCGAGGGTCGAAACTATACCATCACAGGCCAACTCGCGAACATCACGTCCCTCGTTGTAGCCGTACGGAACGAGAAAGACGTGGCAGCCGGCAGCCCGTCCGGCATTAAAATCGTGCACCGAATCGCCGATCATCAGGACGTCGATCGGCGAGACCGCCAGGCGGCCGCTAGCCCAGAGCAGTGGCATCGGGTCCGGTTTCGGGCGTGGCAGAACGTCGCCGCTGACGATCACGTCGAAAAAAGGGAAGAGTCCGGTACGCTGCAGCAACGGCAGAGTGAAAGCCTCGGCTTTGTTGGTGATGACACCCAGTGGCAGGGCCAGTGCCTTGAGGGCTTCAAGACCTTCGCGGACGCCAGGGAAAAGAGCTGCATGGCGACCGTTCTCCGTCGTGTAGTGCTTTTTGAAGCTGGCCAGGGCTGCCGCTGGTGGAGGCGCTCCATCATCTGCCGCGGCCATCGAGCCGGCGAGTACGCGTTTCACCAGATTGGCAATACCGCGCCCGACATAGCTGCGAATCGAGTCGACCGATACCACTGGGCGACCAAGGTCGCCGAGCATGGCGTTCGCCGCGGCATGCAGATCCAGCACGGTGTCAAGCAGCGTACCGTCCAGATCGATGAGCACTGCGCGGACCGCCAAGGCCGAGGTATTCATGGCATCGCCAGCTGCGCACGCAGCGCTGCGAGGACGCTGTCGTAGCGGTGGCCATCGTTGTCGTTACCGGCGCCGAAAACCGCTGAGCCGGCGACAAATGCGTCGGCTCCGGCGCGGGCAATTTCGGCAATGTTTTCGACCTTCACTCCCCCATCTACCTGCAGTCGGATTCGCCGCCCGCTGTCGCGCTGGTAGGCGTCGATTCTGGCGCGTGCTGCGGCGAGCTTGGTCAGCGTTGAAGGAATGAACTTCTGTCCGCCAAAACCCGGGTTGACGCTCATCAACAGGATGATATCCACCTTGTCCATGACGTAATCGAGGTAGTCGAGCGGCGTCGCGGGGTTGAAGACCAGGCCAGCCTGGCAACCGTTCTCACGGATCAGCGCCAGCGTGCGGTCCACATGCTCGGAAGCCTCGGGGTGGAAGGTGATGATATTGGCACCCGCCCTGGCGAAGTCGGGGACGATGCGATCCACCGGCCTGACCATCAGATGCACGTCAATCGGTGCCTGCGTCAGCGGCCGGATTGCCTCGCAGACCAGCGGACCAATGGTCAGATTGGGGACATAGTGGTTGTCCATCACGTCAAAGTGAATCCAGTCGGCGCCTGCGGCGATGACATTGACGACTTCTTCACCAAGCTTGGCGAAGTTGGCGGACAGGATGCTGGGAGCAATCACGTACATGGCAGGAACCCCTTCGGAAATTGCCTTTGATTCTATCGTGAATCGGCTCGTCGGCTTAGAGGAACGATCCGGTTTTTAAATGAGCTTGTCAGCGGCGTCGGTTTGGTGTGCAATGCTGGTTCCGATCGTTCCGACATTGAGCAGACATGGCCGAAAGCAAGAAATACGAGATCGCTGTCAGTGCGCTCCCGCAATACATCGCCGAGCAGTCGGATCCCGCGAAGGACAACTACGTTTTTGCCTATACGATCACCATCGAGAATGTCGGAACGGTGGCGGCGCAGCTGATTTCGCGGCACTGGATCATCGCCGACGCCAGTGGCGAGGTCCAGGAGGTGCGCGGCCTTGGCGTCGTCGGCCGGCAGCCACTGTTGCAACCTGGCGAGGTGTTTTCCTACACCAGTGGCTGCCAGCTCGACTCGCCGGTTGGGACGATGCGTGGCAGCTACCAGCTGACGGCAGTGGACGGCCGTCAGTTCGAGGCGGAAATCCCCGAATTCACCCTCGCTGTTCCGCACGTCCTGCATTGACTGCTAGCCATTGAGTCTCGAGTCTAGCTGCGGTAGTCGGCGTTGATCTGCACGTAGTCGTAGGAGAGATCGCAGGTATAAACGGTGGCCTTGGCGACACCGCGCCCAAGGCTGACGCGGACGCCAATCTCCGCTTGTTGCATGATCGCAGCACCGTCCTCCTCGCGGTAGGAAGCCGCCCGCCCGCCCTTCTCAGCGACCAGAATCTCGGTTCCTGCACTGTTCAAGGAGACGCTCAGGCGCTCCACATCGAGGTCGTCAACGTCAGCATAGCCAATCGCGGCAAGGATGCGGCCAAGGTTGGGATCGGACGCAAAGAAAGCCGTCTTCACCAGTGGCGAGTGTGCAATCGCGTAGCCGATGCGCTTGCACTCGTCGCGATTGCGGCCGCCTTCAACGGCGATGGTGATGAACTTGCTGGCGCCTTCACCATCGCGAATGATCGCCTGGGCGAGCTCGACGGCGACGGCGATCACGGCTTCGCGCAGCGCCGTGTAGCCGGGCTCAGCCGCTGCCGTAAACTCGACGCCCGCCTGCCCGGTGGCGATCAGGACGAAGGAGTCATTGGTCGAGGTGTCGCCGTCGACGCTGATGCAGTTGAACGAAGCCTCGGCGGCGGCGTGCAACAGTTCCTGTAGCAAGGGTGTGGCGATACCGGCGTCGGTGGCGATCAGCGCGAGCATGGTCGCCATGTTCGGCCGAATCATGCCGGCACCCTTGCTGATGCCGGTGATGGTGACCGTTCTTCCGTTGACCTCAAGGCGTCGCGAAGCCGCTTTTGCGACCGTGTCGGTGGTCATGATCGCGTGTGCGGCGGCGTGCCAGTGGTCCGCCTGCAGATCGGCGACGCAAGACGGCAGGCCGGCGACCAGCCGGTCAACCGGCAAGGGTTCGAGGATGACGCCGGTTGAGAAGGGCAATACCTGCCGGTCTGCGATACCCAGCAGTTCGCCGACGGCAGCGCAGCTTTGTTCCGCCGCTTGCCGGCCCTGTTCGCCGGTGCCGGCATTGGCGACGCCGGTATTGATCACCAGCGCACGTATGTCGCTGCCCAGTTCGAGGTGGCGACGGCACACGACTACCGGTGCAGCGCAGAAGCGGTTGGTGGTGAATACGCCAGCGACTCTGGCGTTCGCAGCGAGGGAGACCAGGGTGAGGTCGTTTCGCGCGAGCTTGCGGATACCTGCCTCGGCAACACCGAGACGAACGCCAGCGACCGGGAAGAGTTGTTCGGGGGAAGGGGTGCGGTAATTGACGGGCATTGCAACCTCGTGAGCGGAGACGGCCGAGGGGGCTAGCGGCAGCAGCCAAGCGGTCACCTGGCGGGATGGCCCAGGTTGCGCCTACCCGCCGCGGCCCTCGACTCGCCGCGAGCGCCTACGATAACTTGCCATGACAGTACTTGTACTTCTTGCCGGAGCCGCAGGGGCAAGGGTCATTGCGGCCGACCTTGTGACCCACGTTCAGCGGTTTCGAGGCACTGCCAGCCGCCGCCTCGCCGCCCTGTCCGAGGGCCTCGTCGTAGTCCGAATGGTGATAGCGGACATTCTGTACCTCGGCATGCGGCATGCTTTCCTCGACATCCTGGGCACGCACCTGCACGGTGATCAGCAGGCGCGTCACGTCGACACGCACACTGTCGAGCAGGCGCTGGAAAAGCTCGAAGGCTTCGCGTTTGTACTCCTGCTTCGGGTTCTTCTGCGCATAGCCGCGCAGGTGTATCCCCTGCCGCAGGTGGTCGAGCGCGGCGAGATGCTCACGCCAGTGCGTGTCGAGGCTCTGCAGCATGACGTTACGTTCGAATTGGTGGAAGGTGTCGGCGCCCACGAGTTCAATTTTTTCCGCATAGGACGCAGCCGCGGCATCGATGATCCGCCTGAGCATGTCGGCGTCACGCAGAGTAGGTTCATTCCTTGACCACTCGACAATCGGCTGGTGCACCTGGAGCTCTGCGGCCAGCGCCTTTTCGAGCCCGGGCAGGTCCCACTGTTCCTCGACGCTTTCGGCCGGCACGTGCAGCCGGAATGTGTCGAGCAAGACGCCTTCGCGCATGGCGGTCACGGTTTCGGAAATATCCTCGGTCTCGAGCAGTTCGTTACGCTGCGCGTAGATGACCTTGCGCTGATCGTTGGCGACGTCGTCGTATTCGAGGAGTTGCTTGCGGATGTCGAAGTTGCGTGCTTCGACCTTGCGCTGCGCCGATTCGAGTGACCGCGAGACGAGCGGGTGCTCGATCGCCTCACCCTCGGGCATCTTCAGACGTTCCATGATCGCCTTGATGCGATCGCCGGCAAAGATCCGGAGCAGCGAGTCATCGAGGGCGAGGTAGAAGCGCGATGAACCGGGATCGCCCTGGCGACCCGAACGGCCGCGCAGCTGATTGTCAATGCGCCGCGACTCATGTCGCTCCGAGCCGATGATATGCAGTCCTCCCGCGGCAACCACCTGATCGTGCAGCTTCTGCCATGCAGTGCGCATTTCGGCGATCCGCGCATCGCGGTCGACCGGGGTCAGCGCCTCGTCGTCACGGACTTGCGAGATCAGCTTCTCGATACTGCCACCGAGCACGATGTCGGTACCGCGACCGGCCATGTTGGTGGCGATGGTGATCATGCCCGGGCGCCCGGCTTCGCGGACAATCTCGGCTTCGCGCGCATGCTGCTTGGCGTTGAGCACCTGATGTGGCAGTTTTTCGTGGTCCAGCAGCGCCGACAGCAACTCGGAGTTTTCGATCGAGGTGGTGCCCACCAGCACCGGTTGTCCGCGCTCGCGGCAACCACGTATATCGGCGACGATCGCGGTGTGTTTTTCCTTGGCCGTGCGAAAAACCTGGTCGTTGTGGTCGGTCCGACGCATTGCCTGGTTGGTCGGAATGACCACCGTCTCGAGACCATAGATCTGCTGGAATTCGTAGGCTTCGGTGTCCGCCGTACCCGTCATCCCGGACAACTTGCCGTACATGCGGAAGTAGTTCTGGAAGGTGATCGACGCCAGTGTCTGGTTCTCGTTCTGAATCCTGACCC
The DNA here is from genome assembly GCA_016713625.1 of Candidatus Accumulibacter affinis. Classification (GTDB taxonomy): domain Bacteria; phylum Pseudomonadota; class Gammaproteobacteria; order Burkholderiales; family Rhodocyclaceae; genus Accumulibacter; species Accumulibacter affinis. The sequence continues at coordinate 133,758 of JADJOT010000013.1, read as the reverse complement.
CCTCCTTGGCTTCGACGGCCTGGTGCAGGCCATCCGACCAGCGGCGACCGGACATCAGGCGACCGGTGAACTCGTCGACGATGATCACCTCCCCGTTCTGTACCACGTATTGCTGGTCCTTGAGGAACAGGTTGTGGGCGCGCAGGGCCGCGTACAGGTGGTGGATCATCAGGATGTTGGAGGCGTCATAGAGACTGCCGCCATCAGCAAGCAGGCCGACGCGAGCGAGAATCTCCTCGGCATGCTCGTGGCCTTCCTCGGTCATCAGAATCTGATGACCTTTCTCGTCCACCCAGTAATCGCCGGGACCGTCTTCTTCCGCGCAGCGTTTGAGCAGCGGTGCGACCTGGTCCATGCGCACGTAGAGATCGGTGTGGTCTTCGGCCTGGCCGGAGATGATCAGTGGCGTGCGGGCTTCGTCGATGAGGATCGAGTCGACCTCGTCGACGATTGCGAAATTGAGTTTGCGCTGCACCCGCTCGGCGCCGGAATAAACCATGTTGTCGCGCAGGTAATCGAAGCCGAACTCGTTGTTGGTACCGTAGGTGATGTCGGCTGCGTAGGCCGCCTGTTTTTCCTCGTGCGCCATTTGCGACAGGTTCACGCCGACCGTGAGGCCGAGAAAGCGGTGCAGGCGTCCCATCCATTCAGCGTCGCGATTGGCCAGGTAGTCGTTGACCGTCACTACATGCACGCCGCTGCCTGACAGCGCATTGAGGTAGGCAGCCAGTGTGGCTACCAGCGTTTTTCCTTCGCCGGTGCGCATTTCCGCGATCTTGCCGTCGTGCAGCACCATCCCGCCGATCAGCTGGACGTCGAAGTGACGCATGCCCAGTGCACGCTTGCCGGCTTCGCGAACGACCGCGAAAGCCTCAGGGAGCAGCGCATCAAGCATTTCGCCATTGCCGACGCGGGTCTTGAACTCGGCCGTCTTGCCGCGCAAGGCTTCGTCGGACAGCGCGCTGATACCCGGTTCGAGTGCGTTGATCTTGCGGACAACCTGCATGTACTGCTTGATCAGCCGATCATTGCGGCTGCCGAAAATCTTCTTGAGTAGGCCGGGAATCATTCTGGGAACGGTAGAGAAAATTGCTGCGAAGTTAACATCAGGACCCGGTCAACCAGCGGGGCCGGTTCTTTCTCGCATTGAAAGCTGGAGATCGGTTCGGCATGGGTTGCCGAACCGGCTGGGTGACAGGACTTGCACAATCATGCGGCGCGCGGCATGGATACTACCTTCAAGACTCGATTGACGCAATTCTGGTGTCGCCGTGCCAAGCCGGTTGCGAAAGCAGATGCAGTACACAGAACCTGCGCCAAAGGACCAGAAAGTGAGTCCGTGCGACAGGATGCTTGTCAATTGCCAAGTATCGGTGCTTTAATCCTTGCGTCACCATCGACGAGGAGGAATCCGGAAATGCCTGATACACGCTTCAAGCCTCTGCCATGGACTAGGCTGCAGAGAGGCGTCCCTTGTTACCTGCCAAAGGTGGCGGCCCACCACGCGGTGGACCTTAACTCACCTGCGCTGGCTGTCATGATCGATTTTCAGCGCGTGACGCCGGTCACGATTGCGCGTGACGCCTCGCTCGACGATGCCAACAGAGTCATGGATCTGTGCCACGTGCATTACCTGCTGGTCGCCGATGAGCACCGGCAGTTACAGGGGCTGGTGACCGAGGCCGGGAGCAAGGGTCACCGGCCACTGGCTGTCGCCCATACCCTGGGAGTTCATCCAAATGAACTGGTCGTCGGCGATGTCATGATCAAGCAGCACGACGATGCCGAGGTGATGCACCTGCGCGATGTGACGGCGGCGAGAGTCGGCAACGTGGTGGCTACCCTCAAGGAGTTGGGAACGCCTTATTGCCTGGTTGTGGACCATGATGAAGAGGAGAACCACATCCTTTGCGGCGTCTTTTCGCTGGCCCGCATCGAGCGCGATATCGGACTTGCGCAATCCACGGAAATCGCGCAAACGTTCTCGCAAGTGGTGAGTTCGCTGAGCCACTGAGCACTGGTGAAGGAAGGGACCGAGCCATGAGCACCCGTAACGACGCCCAGGAAATCTCCTTCGATGATCCTGGGCGACACGGCATGACCCAGCGGGTGACCTGGATCAGCGTGGTGGTGAATGTTTGCCTTACCATTGCCCAGGTGGTTGCCGGTATCGTCGCCCATTCCCAGGGTTTGATCGCCGACGGCCTGCATTCACTCTCCGATCTGGTCTGCGACTTCCTGGTCCTTTTCGCTGCCCACCATAGCAAGGATCCGGCCGATGAACGGCATCCCTACGGCCATGCTCGCATCGAAACCATGGCGTCGTTTGCGCTTGGAGCAATTCTCGCGGCGACTGGTGCCGGAATCATCTGGGGCGCCGGAGTGAAGTTGCAGAATCTCGAAGACCTGCCGCCGGTGGCTACCCTGGCCCTATGGACGGCGATTGCGGCGCTGGCGGCGAAGGAGGGACTGTTTCGCTACATGCTCCGCATTGGCGAGCGCCTGCGCTCGCCAATGCTCATCGCCAACGCCTGGCACGCCCGTTCCGACGCCGCGTCGTCACTGGTGGTGGCCCTGGGGATCGTCGGTAATCTGATGGGCTACAATTTTGCCGACTCGGTGGCGGCGGTGATCGTCGGCTTCATGATCGTCCGCATGGGCGTGGTGTTTGCGTGGGATGCCGTGCAGGAGCTGATTGACACCGGGCTTTCGGTAGAAGAAGTCGACAGCATCCGGCAGGTGATCGTCGATACCCCCGGGGTGAGCAGTCTGCATGAATTGCGCACCCGTCGCATGGCTCACCGCTCGCTGGTCGATGCGCACGTCTGTGTCGATCCGCGCATCAGCGTTTCGGAAGGCCACCGCATCGCCGAGATGACTCGTAAGCGGGTACTCGACAGCCACGCTGCCGTATCTGACGTGCTCGTTCACGTCGACGTCGAGGACGATCTGGACCACGACAGCAAGAGCCAGGTCATGCCGGACCGCGGCGAACTGCTGAAGCGCCTGTTACCCATGCTCAGCGACCTGCCGGAAGCCGAGCGGATCGTTCTGCATTACCTCAACGGCCGGGTGGAAGCCGAGGTATATCTGCCTCGCCACGCCCTCCCTGACCCGGCCTTGGTCATCAAGGCTGAACGCGAAATTGCCAGGCGCCTTGCCGAGCATCCCCTGCTCGGTGCCCTGTCGATCAGCTATTCCCGGCAGGTCTTTCCAGCCCGCGGCCACTGATTGCTGCAAGTGCCGGGGAGCACGCGCCGGCAGCGGGCTCCGCTCGGCCAGAACCTGGCTAGCCAAGCTCGTTGGTGAGCGGACGGCTGCTTCGCAGCAGTGGGCGAGCGCGGACTTACCTGGCCTGAGCCTGGCTGAGCTTCTGCTCGATCTTGGCAAGCGAAAGCGCACCGGGAATGCGCTCACCGTCCGCGAAGAAGACCGTCGGCGTGCCGTTGATGGCGAGTTTTCGGCCGAGTTCGATGTTCTTCTTGACCGCAGTGGTGTCGCAATCACCCTTGCCGGCGGGTGTCTTTCCATCAACCATCCAGTCATTCCATGCCTTGGCCTTGTCCGCGGCGCACCAAATCTGATTCGACTTCTCCAGCGAATCCGGCGAGAGGATCGGGTAGAGGAAGATGTAAATCGTCACGTTGTCCAGTTTTGCGATCTCCTTGGCCATTTTCTTGCAGTAGCCGCAGTTCGGGTCTTCAAAGGTCGCGAAAACACGTTTTCCATCCCCACGCACCTGCCTCACCGCCTGCGGCAGCGGCAAGTCCGAGAACTTGATGGCAGTGAGTTTCTGCATCCGCTCATCGGTGACGTTCTTCATCGTCTTGCCGTCGATCAGCGAGCCCAGGAGCACGGCGGAAACCTTGTCGTCGGTGTAGACGATCTGGCCATCGACGTACACTTCATAGAGACCAAGGTAGGGGGTCTTGGTAACACTGGTCACCGTGCGCTCAAGCTTGCTTTCTATGGCTTTCTTGACGCTTGCCTCGTCGGCCAGGGTGGGCAGGCTGATTACTGCGGCGAGCGCGAACGGCACTAGTCTTGCATACATTGGTAGGTTTCTCCGAAGAAGGAAGGTATCAGAAAGCGCCGATGGCGTAGCGCACAAGAAGGTTCTTCAAGACTGGCAAAGCGTTCGTCAGGTTCATTCCCCAATTGCGCAAAGGCCTGATTCCTGGGAAATCCCGCCGGAAAAGGTGGTGCAGTGCATGCGTTGCCGTCTGTATCAGCAGCGTTTCTTCGCGTCGTTCCCGCTGATAGCGAGCCAGCAGGCGCTCGCTACCAATGTCCTGCCAGGTCGGCGTGGCAGCGAGCAGGCCAGCGAGCGCTTTCGCATCCTGATAGCCGAGGTTAATACCATGACCGGACAGCGGGTGAATGCCGTGCGCGGCGTCGCCAAGCAATGCCACCCGATGTCCGACGGTCTGCGGGACCTGGATCAGGCGCAACGGGAAGACTGCCGCCGGGGTCAAGAGTTCGAGGGCACCCAACTCGTGATTGCCGGCGGCGGCTACCCAGGCACAGAGTTCTTCGGCCGCCATGGCCAGCATGGCGCGCGCGTTTTCGTCAGGGGTAGACCAGACGATGGAAATGCGATTTCCCGCCAGCGGCAGCCACGCCAGCACCCCGTCGTGGCGAAACCATTGACGTGCAATGCCGCGATGCGGACGTTCGCACGCGAAATTGGCCACCAACCCCATCTCCCCATAGCTTGTCTGGATCGCCCGCAAGCCTGTTTTGGCGCGTACCCAGGAGTCCCGTCCATCCGCACCGACGAGCAGCCGAGCGGACACCCTGTGGTCATCGGTCAGGGTCAGTACTGCGGCTGTGGCGTCAATTTCCACACTCTGCGGCGTCGCCGGGCAAAGCAGCGTGAGGTTGCCCTGGCGCTTGACGCTCTCCCACAGTTCGCCAGCCATCAGCGACGACTCGATAATCCAGCCAAGCTCAGGGATGCCCGCTGCGTAAGCTGAAAAATCGAGCTCGGCGCCGCTGTCACCATGGATTACCATTGCCTGGATCGGCGCCATGCGCTCGGCGGGCAGGTGCTTCCAGGCGCCAATGGTCTGCAGGAAAGCCGCGTTGGCTGGCGAGATGGCGTAGACGCGGGCATCCCAGCCGGTTGCAGCGACCGGCGGCCGCTGTTCCAGCAGGGCTAGCCGGAGACGTGTGTCGCGCAGCGCACAGGCCAGCGACAGACCGGCCAGGCCACCACCAACGATAAGGACGTCGAACTCCGTGACTTGCATGTTGGGGAACTCAGATAGGTGATGAGCGTGCGTTGCTCGATCGCGAATTTACAAGTGTGGCCAGGGATGGTAGAAGCTCACGATCATGAACACCTCCGCCAGGTCCTCCGGTCACGGCTATTTTCCAGCCATTGTCTGTGTCGAGCGTGACTCACCCATCGATGCGCTGGTCGCCTTGTGTGTCGCACGTGACGAAGCGATGGACATCGTTGCCGCGTCGTGGGTGGCGGCCGAGTCGAGTTGCCTGTTTGCGATGCTTGACGGTGGCCGTCCGGTGGTCGTCTTGCGCACTCAGGAAGGACGCTGGGCAGCATGCAATGTTTTTCTCAGCCAGGTCTGTGTGACTTCGCAAGAGGCTGATCGACGCTTGGGCAAACTGCTCAAGCGCGGTCGCCGAGGTTACGTGGCTTGCCTGGCGGTTTGCATAACGGACGCGGCTGGCGATGGCTAGCCGCGTTCGCTGTGCCGAGCGCCCGGCCACTGCGCGGCCAAGCGGCCGAGCACAGCCAGCTGCTCGCCAGCGTCGGGGAAACCGCTACTGGTCGGGAAGCGACGATTGCCGGCGACCTGCCGATTATGTCGGACTCGCTTTGAGGCACTCGCTCATGAACTTTTTGCGCTCGTCACCCTTGAGCTGTTTGCTGCCGGCATCGGCATTGCAGGCTTTCATCTTCTCCTGTTGAGTTGCCGTCGCCGGTTTGGCGCCGAGGCACGAGCTCATGAACTGCTTGCGATCGTCGCCTTTCAAATCCTTTTCACCAGCCTGTGCGTTACAGGCGCTCATCTTTTCCTGCTGCGCCTTCTGGGCTGCTGAGGGTTCCTTCTTCTCATCGGCGGCAAGTGCGCTGCCGGCAGCGACGGCGAGAGCGACAAGGACGGTCATGGCTTTCATCGGGGTTGTCTCCGTAGGGTTGAGGAAGTCTGGTGATTAAGCCATTGCTACAGGTCGTCGTCAAGAAGAGCCTGCTGTTGACGGTTGATGAAATCTCCCATGCTGTCGATACCGCGAAGCTGCAGGATGCTGTTGCGTACCGCCGCCTCGAGCAGCACGGCAATGTTGCGCCCGGCAGCAACTGGAATGACCACCTTGCGTATGGGTACCCCGAGAATTTCCTGAGACTGGGCGTCGAGCGGCAGGCGAGGACCATCGGTGCCACTGAGCGGTCTTTGCAGGTGGGCGATCAGCTTCAGTTTCATTTTCCGGCGCGACGCGGTTTCGCCGAAAATGGTGCGAATGTTGAGCAGGCCAAGGCCGCGCACTTCCAGATAGTCGCGCAACATGCTTGGACAGCGTCCCTCGATGGTGGTCGGAGCAATGCAGGCCAGTTCGACGACATCGTCGGCCACCAGACCATGGCCGCGCGAGATCAGTTCCAGCGCCAGTTCGCTCTTGCCGACGCCGGAATCGCCGGTAATCAGAATACCCATGCCGAACACATCCATCAAGACACCGTGGACTGACGTCGAGCCGGCGAGCCGGCGAGAAAGGTAGATGCGCAACAGCTCGATTACCGCCGAGCAGGGCTTGGGACTGACAAACAGCGGCGTCTCCGTCAACTCGCAGGCATCACGAATCGTTGGCAGGATCTCAAGGTCGTCGGCGATGATCAACGCCGGTGGTCTGGCGGCCATCAGTTCCTTCACCTGCGAGCGCAGACGTTCTGTCGTCACGCGGTGGCCCCAGGCTTGCTCGGCTCTGCCGATCACCTGCAGCCGTTCCGGGTGAATCAGATTGAGGTGGCCGACGACATCGGCGCCGAAATAGCCCTGATCCTTGAGTTCGATCGGTCGGTCGACGCCGACGGCGATGACCCAGGAAAGCTTCAGTTTGTCGCGGTGGTCCTCGTAGAGTTGAGTCACACTCGCCTGACGCTGGGCATTCATACTCCGTCGGCGAAGATCTGGCGAATGCTGCTCGAGTCGGTAGCCTTGGCAAGCGCTTCACGGCACTTGCGGTCGGAAAAGTGTTGCGCCAGTTCAGAAAGGATTTGCAGGTGCTGCTCGGTCGCTACCTCAGGGACCAGCAGAACGAACAGCAACGAGACCGGTTTGCCGTCAGGTGAATCGAAGGCTACCGGGGCGGCCAGCCGCAGGAAGGCGCCGGTGGCATCTTTCAATCCCTTGATACGTCCGTGCGGAATCGCCACGCCTTGCCCGAGACCGGTCGATCCCAGCTTCTCGCGGGCAAACAGACTGTCGAACACCGTACTGCGAGCGATGCCGAGATAGTTTTCGAAAAGCAAACCCACGTGTTCAAAAACGCGCTTCTTGCTGCTCGCGTCAAGGTCAAGAATGATGTTTTCGAGGGGTAGTAATTGAGTGATCTGGCTCATGCGACAAAAACCTGAAAAAGCGGACGTGGATCAATATAGCCCAGGACTCACACCGCTGGTCGGTGACAACGACCAGCGGTGCACAGGCTACAGCGCTATCACTCGGCAACGATGTGAGTGGTAATCTTGTTGCCGCGATGGTGGTCCTGCAATTTCTGCTTGTACTTCTGGACCTGGCGCTCAAGCTTGTCGACCAGTCCATCCACCGCTGCGTAGAGGTCCTCGTCGACTGACTCGACATAGACATCCTTGCCCGCGAGATGGACGGTCACTTCGGCCTTCTGCGTCAGCTTGTCCACCGATAGAATCACGTTCACGTCTATCACGTTATCGAAATGACGAGTGATTCGTTCGAGCTTGCCGGTGACGTAAGCGTGCAGGGCCGGGGTGATCTCGAGGTGGTGACCACTGACTTGCAGGTTCATGATGTGGCTCCTTCTTTAGATGGACTTGCGTAAGTTGACCGGCGGGATACTGAGCGCTTCACGGTATTTTGCAATTGTTCGCCGTGCGACGACAATGCCCTGCTGGCCAAGGACCTCGGATATCTGGCTATCCGAGAGCGGTTTCCTGGGCTCTTCAGCACTGATCATTTGTTTGATCAGCGCGCGAATGGCCGTTGCCGAACATGCCCCGCCGGCCTCCGTGCCGACGTGGCTGCCAAAGAAATACTTCAGTTCAAAGATCCCGCGTGGGGTAGCCATGTACTTGTGGGTAGTCACCCGCGATATGGTGGATTCATGCAGCCCGAGCACCTCAGCGATTTCACGCAATACCAACGGCCGCATCGCGACTTCCCCGTGGTCGAGGAATTGCCGCTGCCGTTCCACAATAGCCTGCGCCACACGCAGGATCGTGTCAAACCGTTGTTGCACATTCCGGATCAGCCAACGGGCTTCCTGGAGTTGGCCGGCAAGGCCGGAACCACGCTGTCTGGACAGAATCTGGGCATAGAGGTTGTTGATACGCAGGCGCGGAAAGGCATCGGAATTGACGAACACCGACCACTGTCCACGCACTTTCCGCACCACCACATCGGGGGTGATATAGCGCGTTTCAGCAGCCCCGTAAGCAGCACCGGGCCGTGGATTCAGGCTGCAGATCAGCAAATGCGCAGCGCGCAGTGCGTCGTCGTCACAACCCGTCAGCTTCCTGATCCGGGGGAAATCGTGAGTGGCCAGCAGTTCCAGATGATGGCAGACGATTTCCTGCGCCAGACTGCCGGTTTGATCCGCGGGCAAAGCTTCGAGTTGCAGCAGCAGGCACTCCTGTGCGCTGCGGGCGCCAACACCGGTCGGGTCAAAGTACTGCAGGTGCCTGAGTGCGATCTGCAGCTCTTCCTGAGCGATCTCCAGTTCCAAAGGCATTGCTTCAACGAGTTCATCGAGCGACTGCGTAAGGTAGCCATCGTCGTCCAATGCCTCGACCAGACAGCGCACCAGCACCCGGTCGCGATCGGAAAGGGTCATCAGGCCGAGCTGCCAGAGCAGGTGCTCGCGCAGCGAGACATTTGCCGCCTGGACGTCCTGGTAGTCGCCGTCGCCGTCATCGTCATCAAAGGAACTGGACGAGCCAGACGATATGGTCTGGTCGTCACCCCAGCTTTCGTCATCGCTCAGAGTGCGCTCTCCCTGGCTGTCGGCAAGCCCCGCCTCAGGCGGAGCATCCTCGTTCCTCTCCCCTGGTGTCGCCTCAGGCAGGGGGTACTCCTCTTCCCGTTCGAGTAGTGGGTTCTCCTGCAAGTACTTTTCCAACTCATGTTCCAGCTCGATCGTCGACAACTGCAGCAATCGGATCGATTGCTGCAGTTGTGGGGTCAACGCAAGATGCTGGGTGTGCCTGAGTTGGAGGGATGGTTTCATGTACGGAACCGGGTAAGCCGCCGCGTTGGCATGGGATACTGCCCGTATGGTTCTCGAATGATAGCTGAAGGGCCGTCGGGGTTCAGAGGCGGAAATTCTCGCCCAGATACACTTTCCGGACGTTTTCATTATAAATGATTTCCTCTGGCCGACCAGCGGCAAGCACACAGCCCTCGTTGATGATGTACGCGTGGTCACAGATGCCCAGCGTTTCGCGGACGTTGTGGTCGGTAATCAGTACGCCGATTCCCCGTTCCTTGAGAAAACCAATGATTTTCTGGATGTCGAGCACGGCGATCGGGTCAACGCCCGCAAAAGGCTCGTCGAGCAGGATGAAACGTGGCCTGCTGGCAAGAGCACGGGCAATTTCGACTCGACGCCTTTCGCCGCCGGAAAGCGAGGTCGCGGGGTTGGCGCGAAGATGGCTGATGTGCAGTTCCTCGAGCAGACTTTCGGTTCGCTCTTCGATGTCGTCAGCCGACAAATTCTGCAATTCGAGTACGGCCTTGATGTTTTCGCTGACTGTCAGCTTGCGAAAAACGGAGGCTTCCTGCGGCAGGTAGGAAACACCCAGTCGGGCACGCTTGTGAATCGGCAAGTGCGTAAGCCTGGCGGCGTCGAGGTGAACTTCGCCCCCATCACAAGCGACCAGACCAACCACCATGTAGAAACAGGTGGTCTTGCCGGCGCCGTTTGGACCGAGCAGCCCGACCACTTCACCACTGACGACGTCGAAGGAAACATCATGTACCACCGTGCGCGACTTGTAGCGTTTTCTGAGGTTGCGTGTAAACAGTGTGCTCTGCGGGTCTGCCATCGTTCAATCATCTTCAAGAGTGGTACGCAACAAGCGCCGAATGGTCTCAGCGGAAAACCCTCGCCCGGCCAGGAAGCGTATTTGTCGAGCACGCCCGGCAGTATCGCCGGCGACCGTTGGCTGACTGCCAAAGCGTCGCTGCCAGACGCGACGTGCGCGCGTCAGTTCGTCTTCGCCGTTGGCCAGCGTGGCGCTGATCAGTTCGACTGACACCCCCTTTGACCGCAGTTCATAGGCCAGCCGCGCATCGCCCAAGCGCGTGGATCGAGCGTGGAAGCGCGCTGCTGCGTAACGCGCATCGGCAAGCAGTCCGCTGGCGGTCAACTCGTCGAGCAAGGCTTCAAGCAGCTCCGCCGATTCAGCTGAGGCTGCCAGTCTGGTCGATAGTTCCTGGCGCGTGTGTTCGCGCTGGGCGAGCAGACGGAGAGCCCGTTCGCGCACCGCGTTGCGCATCACCGGACTTTCAAGAGGGTGCGATCATCGCCGGCGACGGGACATTGACCGCTGCGCGGATTTTTGCTTCGATTTCCTGGGCGATATGCGGCTTGCTCTTGAGATACTCACGGGCGTTGTCCTTGCCCTGACCAATCTTCTCACCATTGTAGGCGTACCAGGATCCGGACTTGTCGACCAGTTTGTGCAGCACTCCGAGTTCGATGATCTCGCCTTCGCGGGAAGTTCCTTCGCCATAGAGGATGTCGAAGATTGCTTCGCGGAAGGGTGGGGCGACCTTGTTCTTGACGACCTTGACGCGGGTTTCGTTCCCGATGACTTCGTCCCCCTTCTTGATGCTGCCGATGCGGCGAATATCAAGACGAACTGAAGCGTAGAACTTGAGGGCATTGCCACCGGTAGTGGTTTCCGGGCTGCCGAACATGACGCCTATTTTCATGCGGATCTGGTTGATAAAAATGACCAGGGTGTTGGTACGGTTGATGTTGGCGGTCAGCTTGCGCAGTGCCTGGCTCATCAGACGGGCTTGCAGACCCGGCAGGGAATCGCCCATCTCGCCTTCGATCTCCGCTTTCGGAACGAGAGCGGCCACCGAATCGATCACTACCACATCGACGCTTGCCGAGCGCACCAGCATGTCAGCGATCTCCAGAGCCTGCTCGCCGGTATCCGGCTGGGAAATGAGCAATTCATCCAGATTCACGCCAAGTTTCTGCGCATAACCGGGATCGAGAGCATGTTCGGCGTCGATGAAGGCTGCCGTACCGCCGAGTTTCTGCATTTCAGCAATCACCTGCAGGGTCAGTGTTGTCTTCCCCGAAGACTCCGGGCCATAAATTTCGACCACCCGACCACGTGGCAGGCCGCCAATCCCCAGCGCAATATCGAGTCCCAGCGAACCGGTTGAAACCACCGGCAGGTCGGTCACGACGCTACCTTCGCCCATGCGCATGATCGAGCCCTTGCCAAACTGTTTCTCGATCTGGGCCAACGCAGCAGCCAGCGCCTTTGACTTGTTGTCTTCCATTATCGCCTGTCCTTTTTCTTGGTTGAGAGGAATTATCCCACGTTCGACCGTCCTGAAGATGCCCGTCTCAGCACCGCCAATATACTGTCATTATATACAGCTGTCAGGAAATGACCAGCGGCGTCCAGGTCGCCAGCGATCAGGCCAGACGGAGCCTGGCCAGGTCCAGGATACCCGTCAGCGCGTGGGCGACCGATTGTGCTCGTATGGCCGCACGGTCACCCTGGAAGCATCGGGTGGCGGTATCTACACGACCTGCCGGCCCGGCCCAGGCGAAGCAGACGGTGCCGACTGGCCTGTCTGGTGACCCCCCATCGGGGCCAGCGATGCCGGTGATCGCCAGAGCCCAATCGGCATGGCTGTGCCGCAGCGCGCCCAGGGCCATGGCGGCGGCGGTCGCTTCGCTGACGGCACCCTGCGTTGCCAGGGTGTTGGCGGTGACCCCAAGCAGCTCGGTCTTGGCGTCGTTCGAGTAGGTGATGAAGCCACGTTCGAACCAGGCCGAGCTCCCGGCGATGGCAGTCAGGCACTGCCCTACCCAGCCACCGGTGCAGGATTCCGCCGTCGCCAGGCGCTCACCATTGGCCAACAGCAAGCAGCCGACGGCTGTGGCCAGGCCTTCAAGCGACCCCTGGTCACAAGTGCTCATTCGAGCACAAAGCGCAGGATGGCCAGCACCAGCAGTGTATAGCCGGCGGCCATCAGGTCGTCACACATAACGCCAAAGCCGTTCTTGACGTTTTCGTCGAAGTAGCGTGCCGGCTGCGGTTTGACGATATCGAAAAAGCGGAACAGGCAGAAGGCCGTCGTCTGCCATAACCACGGCGTCGGGCAGAAGAGCAGCACCAGCCAGAAGGGGACGATCTCGTCCCAGACGATGCTGCCGTGATCGATGACGCCGAGGTCAACCCCGGTCCGGTGCACCGCCAGGACGCCGCCGACGAAGCACAATAGCAGAAAGCCCAGCATCCCGAAGTCGCTCATCGATGGCCGTAGCAGCGGGAACATTGCCCAGGCGAAGAGAGTACCCACGGTTCCCGGCGCAAGTGGTGACAGACCACTGCCGAAGCCGCAGGCGACCAGGTGCGCGGGATGCGCGAGCAGGAATTGTAGCGTCGGAGGTTTAGCCAAAATGATCGAATCCTTTGTCCTCGATGGCCACCGGCCGGCCGTCTTCGCCGACCACGATCACCTGCCCCGGGGCAGCGCCGCTCACCCGGCCGCAACGCCAAAGCGGCAATGCCAGCTCGCCAGCGAGTGCGTTCAGCTCGGCGCGCTTTCCAGGAGATGCGGAGAACAGGAGTTCGTAGTCGTCGCCGCCGGCGAGCTGACATTTGCGCGCCAGGATCGGCTCCGCTGCCGCAGGCAGCGGCGGCAACTGCGCCAGGTAGACCTCGGCGGCAAGTGCTGAATCTTCGAGAATGTGGCCAAGATCAGCGAGCAGGCCGTCCGAAATGTCGATCGCAGCATGCGCAAGACCACGCAGGCGCAGCCCTAGTTCGACGCGCGCCAGCGGCCGCTGCAGGGCCGCCAGGCAGCGATCGGCAAGCGCTGCTGGAAGCTGCGTGCGGCCCTGCAGGTGGGCTAGGGCCAGTGCCGCCAGGCCAGGCTGGCCGGAAACCCAGAGGTCGTCTCCAGCCAGCGCAAGGTCGCGACGCAGTGCCAGACCGGCCGGCACCTCGCCGATCGCGGTCAGGCAGAAGGTGAGCGGACCGCGCGTGGTATCGCCGCCGACCACATCGACCGCGTAGTGACTGGCGCAGGCAAACAACCCTTCGGCAAAGGACGCGATCCACGCGACGCGCGCTTCTGGCAGGCTGGCGGCAAGCAAGGCCCAGCGCGGCCTCGCTCCCATCGCGGCAAGATCCGAGAGGTTTACAGCCAGGGTTTTCCAGCCGAGCTGGCAGGGATCCGTGTCGGGCAGGAAATGCGTGCCGGCGACCAGCATGTCGGTGGTGACGGCCAGCTGCATGCCCGGGGACGCGGCGAGGAGGGCACAATCGTCACCGGGACCGAGGACAGCCTGCGGCGTCGGTCTGGAGAAAAAGCGCCGGATCAGTTCGAACTCGCTGGGCATCGTCGCTTTCGTGCAGGGTCGGGCAGGTCAGTCGGCGCGCTTACTCAACGGCCTTTGCCACGCGCCGCTCCGCGGACGGCAACCTCGGCCGGACGCAAGCGGGCGGCGAGTTTGTCGAGAACGCCGTTGACGTACCGGTGACCGTCCGTGCCACCATAAGCCTTGGCCAGTTCGATCGACTCGTTGATGATGACCCGGTAAGGCGTTTGCGGGTAATTGCCCAACTCGTAAGCCCCGGCCAGCAGAACGCAAGCTTCGATCGGCGACAATTCGCTGAACGGGCGGTCAAGATAGCCTTGCAGTTGTCCCTCGAGGGCGAGTCGCTGCGCGAGAACGCCGCGCAGCAGCCCAAGGAAGAAGTCGCGGTCGGCCTGGTCGAAACCGTCCGTGTCGCGCAGATGCGCTTCGATCGCGGCTTCGTCGTTACCGCTCACCCGCCACTGATAAAGCCCTTGCAGGACGAATTCGCGCGCTCGCCGCCTGGGTGATCTGGCCCCGACGGTCTTGCCGGCCGGGTTTGCTGGCGATTGCTTGGCCATCATGATGGCTCCCCGATGGCGCGCAGCAGGTTGGCCATCTCGATCGCCGCCTGTGCGCAATCAGAACCTTTTTGATGCATGCGGGCGAGTGCCTGGTCGTCGTCTTCGCAGGTGAGAATGCCATTGGCAATCGGTACGCTGGTCGTGAGTTGCACCTCCATGAGCGCCCGGCAGGAGTCGTTGGCGACGATCTCGAAATGATAGGTCTCGCCGCGGATCACCGCACCAAGCGCGATCAGCGCATTGAAACGGCCGCTGCGAGCCATTGTCAGGAGCGCCAGCGGAATTTCCAGAGCCCCTGGAACGGTGGCGATGCGAATGTTGTCTTCGCCGACCCCAAGGCGTGTGAGTTCGCTGGTGCAGGCACTGAGCAACCCTTCACCGATGTCCTGATTGAAGCGGCTCATGACCACGCCGATGGTCAGTCCGGCGCCCTGAAGCGAAACCCTGTACTCGTAAATGTTCTCGTAGCGTGCCATGTGAGGAGTGCCTGCAAGTTGGTTCGGGGTGCCCATCAGAGCCTTTCAAGGTCTGCCGGCGTGGCGATATGGCCGGTCACTTCGAGATCGAAACCGGTCATGCTGGGCATCCGGCGCGGGCTCGAGAGAAGTTTCATTTTCCCGACCCCGAGGTCGCGCAGGATTTGCGCGCCGATGCCGTAGATGCGGGGATCCCAGCGCGTGGCCGGACGTTTGGTGGCGACCGGCTCACGCAGGATGGCCAGCAGGTCCTGGCCGCTTTCGGGGCGGTGCAGGAGAACGATCACGCCGGCCTCCACGCGCGCCAGTGCTGCCTGGGCGACGCTGAGTGGGAAAGTATGCCGACCACCGCCAGGATCGAGGAAGTCGACGACCGAGAGCGGTTCGTGTACGCGCACCAGCGTCTCCCGGTCCGGGCGGATCTCGCCCTTGGTGAGGACCAGGTGCACTTCATTCGAGGTGCAGTCGGTGTACGCGTGCAGGGTGAGCTCGCCGTGTTCGGACTGCACCGTTTTGGACAGCGTGCGCTCGACCAGCGTTTCGTGCCGACTGCGGTAGTGAATCAGATCGGCGATGGTGCCGATCTTGAGGCCATGCTCACGGGCGAACTCGACCAGGTCGCTCAGACGCGCCATGCTGCCGTCTTCCTTGAGAATTTCGCAGATCACCGCCGCCGGTTCGAGTCCGGCCAGCAGCGCCAGGTCGCAGCCGGCTTCGGTGTGGCCGGCACGTACCAGGACGCCACCGGGGCGAGCCATGATCGGGAAGACATGGCCTGGCTGCACGATGTCGTCAGGCCGGGCGTTTCTGGCCACTGCCGCCGCGATGGTCAGCGCGCGGTCTTGCGCCGAGATGCCGGTGGTCACCCCTTCGGCTGCTTCGATCGAGACCGTGAAAGCGGTGCTGTAGGGGCTCTTGTTGTCGCGCGCCATCTGCGTCAGGCCGAGTTGCCGGCAGCGTGCCTCGGTCAGAGTCAGGCAGATCAGGCCGCGGCCAAAGCGCGCCATGAAGTTGATCGCCTCGGGACTTACATGCTCGGCAGCCAGGATCAGATCGCCCTCGTTTTCCCGGTCTTCCTCGTCTACCAGGACAACCATGCGCCCGGCCCGCATTTCGACAATGATCTCTTCGATCGGCGCGACGTCGCCAGAAGTGCTTTGTGGTGCCATTCCTGCCTCCTCTGTCGCCGCACCCGTCTGCCGGGCCAGCGAACAGCATGTTGTTCAGGAGTCGCTGCGAATCCTGATGTTCCGTGGTGTCGCTGCGGGCCAATCTGGACTCTTCCGATTGGCCCGCAGCGTTCCCGAAGGCGGATTCTCTCAGTTTCCGCGCCTGACCGCTATGCGAGCTTGTCGACCGAGAACGCTTTCCTCCCTTTCTTGGCAAACCCGGCTGGCGGGCTGCGAGCGTCGAGCCGGCGACCTTGTCGGCCTGCGCAAGGACCTGTTGGTTGGGGGCGTGGGTGGCTGGACCATGCTCTCCAGACGGACGGTCGTGGCCCGGCCCGGACGGGCAGCCCGTCGCTGTTCGATCGTTATTTGCACCGACGCCAGGGCAGCATCGCGACGAAGCGATCACCCAATCGCCTGGTTATTCGTTTTATCATGTGGCTACGAGTTGGGCTGCTGCATCGGCCAATGGTTGGGACAGAGGCCGGGTTTGCTTCGGCAGGTTCCGAGGGTGATAACTGATCGTCAGAGCGAAGGACCTTCCATGTCAATCATTGAGATTTTGTTGTTGATCGCAGCGGGTGTGCTGGCGGCTATCCTGGCGCGGCATTTCTTCAAACTTCGCCGATCGACCGCCAAACGGCAGGATCGAGACACGAGTGAGCGGCTTCTCGCCGAGGCCACCCGTCAGGCCGCCGAGGTCGCCGCGCGCCGCGAAGCTGAACGCCAAGCCGCCGAGGACGCTGCGCATCGTGAAGCGGAGCGCAAGAACGCCGAGGAAGCCGCTCGTCACGAAGCCGAACGTAAGGCGGCCGAGGCAGCCGCGCATCGTGAAGCGGAGCGCCAGGCGGCTGAGCTAGCCGCTCGCCGCGAAGCCGAACGTCAGACGGCCGAGGCCGCCGCTCGTCGCGAAGCCGAGCGCAAGACCGCCGAAGAAGCGGCACGTGCGGAAGCGGAGCGCCGGGCGGTCGAGGTAGCCGCTCGTCGTGAAGCCGAACATCAGGCAGCCGAAGTCGCCGCTCGTCGTGAAGCGGAGCGCCAAGGGGCCGAGGCCGCCGCTCGTCGCGAAGCCGAGCGCAAGACCGCCGAAGAAGCGGCACGCGCGGAAGCGGAGCGCCGGGCGGTCGAGGTAGCCGCTCGTCGTGAAGCCGAGCATCAGGCAGCCGAAGTCGCCGCTCGTCGGGCAGCAGAGCGCCAGGCAGCCGAGGTCGCCGCTCGTCGGGAAGCGGAGCGCCAGGCAGCCGAGGTCGCCGCTCGTCGGGCAGCAGAGCGCCAGGCAGCTGAAGTCGCCGCTCGTCGGGAAACGGAGCGCCAGGCGGCCGAGGTAGCCGCTCGTCGCGAAGCGGATCGCAAGGAAGCCGAGGAGGCCGCTCATCGCGAAGCTGAACGCAAGGCCGCTGCGGAAGCCGCACGGCGCGAGGCTGACCGCCTGGTGGTGGAGGAAGCTCTTCGTCAGGAGGAGGACGAACGCCAGGCCGTTGAAGCAGCGATCGAGCGGGAGACCGCACGCCAGGCTGCCGAGGAAGCCCAGCGTCGAGCACTCGCCGAAGTTACGCGAAAGCTGGCGTTGCCGGCCAAGACCGTGGAGCAGACCGTGGTAATGGTGGCCGACGATTCAAAGGTCGTACGAGTGAAGACCGGCCGACTCCTTGCCGCGCACCGGTATCAGGTGGTAACGGCCGAAGACGGCCTGGATGCGGCGCGGCAAATCGAGAGTTCGGCGCCCGACCTGCTGGTTACCGACGTGGACATGCCGGGCATGAATGGACTGGATCTGGCGCGTCAGGTACGCGGCAACCCGCACACCGCAAACGTCCCGATCATCATGGTCACTTCCGACAGTGAGCAATTGCGTGCGGAAGCGGTTGCCGCCGGAGTCAACGTGGTACTCGGCAAGCCTTATCCCGAAGAGCAACTCATCGGGCACATTCAGCAACTCATGCGTGGACAGGCTGGTGCTTGATGACTGACGGACAGCAGCGACCTGGATGGTGTCCGAGGGGATCCACCATCGCGGCTACCCGGGCAGCCGTGTCATGGACCTGACTCCGCACCAGCAATCCCCGGCGCCGGCGTGGCCCTCTGCCATCGTCGGAGAGTTTCTGGTCGTCTGTCTATGTGCCGAATGGTGCGGTGTTTGCCGGGAATACCGAAGCGGCTTCGAGGAATTGGCCGCTCAGTTCCCGGCGGCCGGATTCTACTGGCTCGATATCGAGGTGCACGCCGAGGAACTCGGCGATCTCGAGGTCGAGAACTTCCCGACTCTGATCATCAAGCGTAAGAAATGGGTGCTCTTCTACGGCAGCATGCCACCCGTTCCGAGCCATCTGCGACGTACCCTCGGTGCCTTCCTGCAGCAAAGCGCCGAAGAAAGCCAGCACTACGCAATGTCCAGTGCGGAGCGGCGCTGCTGGCAGGAAACGCCAGACCTGTGGCGAGTCGACCGCGATCAGCTGCGAAGTCTCTGCGAGCATTCGGACTCTGCCAGTTCCGCAGGCCCTGCGCGAGCCTGATGGCCGCGACCGTGTGCGCCCCCTCGTCCTGCTCTCGGCGCAGGTTCCAGAATAGCTGCCGGGAGCAAAGGTGATGGAGAGTCCCTATCCGATCAACCCCGCCGGATTCACGATGCACAGCGGGTTCACGCCGCGCGCGATGACGCCACGTGCGTACTGCACGCCCGTAAGCATGTGCTAAACTGGACGTGGCTTCAGCAAGTGGCGAACCTCCACTCGCTCGCTTGCGGGAGGGTGGCCTGTCGTGTAAGCAGCACGAACTTCTTCCATCATCCGGGATAAGGGCACGGACTCAGGTCTTTTTCCGGATCAGATCGAGTAGAGGAAACATTGGATACGCCGAATATTCTGGCCGTAGTCCTTGCAGGTGGCGAAGGCTCCCGTCTGCATCCACTTACCGGCCATCGATCCAAGCCCTCGGTTCCCTTTGGCGGCCGCTTCCGCATCGTCGACTTCGTGCTCTCCAACCTGGTCAATTCGAAGATCGTCGCCATTTATCTCCTGGTCCAGTACAAGTCGCAGTCGCTGATTGAGCACATCCGACGTTCCTGGGGCCTGGCGCCAATCTTTCCCGAGCAGTTCATCACCGTGGTTCCGCCGCAGATGCGCGAAGGCCCCGAGTGGTTCCAGGGGACTGCCGATGCCGTCTATCAGAACCTGCGGCTCATCGAGAGGCAGGCACCGGACCTCGTGGTGGTGTTTGGTGCCGACCACATCTACCGAATGGATATTCGCCAGATGGTCGCCTTTCACTTGAGTCGCAGCGCCGACGTGACCGTCGCGGCGCTGCCGGTGCCGATCGCTATGGCCTCGGCATTCGGCATCATCGACGCCGCTGCCGACGGGGTGATCCGCGGTTTCCGCGAGAAGCCCGTCGACCCGGCGCCGATGGCGCACGATCCAACACGCGCCTACGCCTCGATGGGGAACTACATTTTCAGTACCGATGTCCTGGTCAAAGCGCTGCGCGAGAGTCACCGGCGGGGCGAGAAGGATTTCGGCAAGGACCTCCTGCCACGGCTCATCCAGACTCAGCGGGTGTTTGCGTACGATTTCTGTGGCAACCGAATCCCGGGCGTACGCGACTATGAGGAACCGGCGTACTGGCGCGACGTTGGAACGATCGATGCCTATTTCTCCGCCCACCAGGACCTCCTAGGTAGCCAACCGAAGTTTGACATGTTCAATCCGAAGTGGCGGATCGGCTCCAGCAACTATCAAGGCCCGTCGCCGAAGTTCATCCACGCCGAGATCGACAACAGCATCATCAGTTCCGGCGGGCTGATCCAGGGTGCTCGAGTCCGCAATTCGATCGTTCGCAGCGAAGTGCTTATCGAGGAGGATGTCGAACTTGATGAGTGCATCGTCATGGATTACGCAGTTCTGCGCAGAGGAGTGCGGCTCAAGCGCGTTATCGTTGACCGTTACAACACAATCGAGGCGGGTGACCGCATCGGTTACGATACGGACGCTGACCGCCAACGCTTTCCGGTCACCGATTCGGGCATCGTAGTGGTGCCCAGAGGCCAAGGCACCGACACGCGGGCTGATGGGGTGGTGTTTCGCTATCTGTAAGTGTCGCGCGGCAAACCTCCACAGTTCCTGCGCGAGCATTCCGGGTACGGCCGGCGGCAGTACCGAACACCGGCAGCCAGCTTCGACGACCCGCAGCTAGCAGGCGAGTATGCGGGATTGGCCATTTGACGCGGGTGGGAGGCCGCTGAGGGATGGATGAGTTTTTCTTGGGCATCGCATGAGAATCGATCGTTTGCCGCGCGGCAAGCTGCTCTATATGGTGGCGACATTCCCTCACGAAGGGCAATTTCAAGCGCAAGGAAGCGACGCCATGAACCATCCCGATATCCTTACCGTAGCTGACGCTAACAGCGAGCAGAAATCATACGACGCCCCCGGCTCGGTCATTCTTGCCGCGTGGCGAGGCTTGCAACAGCTTTTCGCCGGCCTTGGCGAGCCAGCGCAGAGCACGGTCACCAACCCGGCCGCCTACCCGGCCACCTTCATCAACCTTCCTTGATCCAATAGCGGGGGCTGCCTACTGGCTGGCCCTTCGCTCTTCCCGCCGCGCCAGTTCCGACCACGTAAAGTCGATGTGGGCGAGCATTGCCTGCCTCGCCTCGTCCGGGTGCTGCGCGCGGATGGCGTCCCAGATGCCCAGATGTTGCTGGCGAAGGTGTCCGGTAACGGCTCCGGTCGGATCTTCCATGGCCATCAGATTGAGGCAGATGTGTTCGCGCAGCATGCGTACGATGCCTGAGTGCAGGTAAAGAAACATGCTGTTGTGCGAGGCTTCGGCGATGGCCGCGTGGAAGTCGGCGTCAGCACGGTATTCTTCCTCCTTTTCGCCCGTGTCGTAGGCTGCGGTCAGGCGCTTGACGATGCCTTCGATCTTTTCCAAATCGCTCGCGTTAGCACGTAGCGCGGCGTAATACGCGGTCGCCCCCTCCAGTTCGCGGCGAAACTCCAGCGTATCCCAACGCAAATCCGGATGTTCGGCCACCAGCTGCCGCCACGGCGACGAAATTGCCGTTTGCAGGCGATCACTGACGAAAACGCCGCTGCCATGCTTGCTGAACAGCAGGCCACGGTCCTTCAGGCAAAAAATCGCTTCACGCACCGAGTTCCGCGAAACACCCATCGTTTCCGCCAGGACCCGTTCGGCCGGTAAACGCGTGCCGACCGGCCAGGAACCATCCAACAGGTGCACTTCAAGTGCCCGTCGGGTCTGTTCCGCAACGCTGTGCGATGCCATAGCCATCCTCCGGGAGCTTCCTCCCAAACCTGCCTGGCGCTGAAAAAATAATTGGTACTACCAATTTCCGCTCAATTTTATCTCTGATTATTCTTCGCGCCAGTGGTTTCGCTAAGTGCAACGTATTACCATAAGATGAATACCCCGCCGGCGCAGCCAGGACGGGGCCCAACCAGCCGTCGGATCTCTGGAGGAGGAGGCGAAGAATGAACTCACTGATTTCTGCCCTGCGCACGTATTTCCCTGTCGCGAGCGTCATTACCGACGAACTGCGTCTGCTGGCCTGGGGCACCGATGCCAGCTTTTACCGGCTGATCCCACAGGTTGTGGTCGTCGTCGAGAACGAAGACGACGTGGCGTACGTGCTGACGGTGGCCGCACAGCAGGGTATTCATCTGACCTTCCGCGCCGCCGGTACCAGTCTTTCGGGACAGGCGGTGACCGACGGTATCCTGGTGCTCATCGGCGAAGGCTTCGCCACCTGTGAAATCGGGCCAGATGCCACCACCGTGCGTGTCGGGCCCGGCATCATCGGCGGCGAGGTCAATTACCGTCTCGCCCCGCATGGCCGCAAGATCGGCCCCGACCCGGCCTCGATCAGCGCCTGCAAGATCGGCGGCATCGCTGCCAACAACGCCTCCGGCATGTGTTGTGGTACGGCACAGAACAGTTACCGGACCCTCGCCGGACTGCGCGTGCTATTCGCCGACGGAACGTTACTCGACACCGAGGACCCGCTCAGCGTCGCCAGTTTCCGCCAGAGCCATGCCGCCCTGGTTGAGGAACTGGCAAGCATGGGCGCCGCCACGCGCGCCGACGAGACTCTGGCTGCGCGCATCCGCCACAAGTACAAGATCAAGAACACCACTGGCTACAGCCTCAATGCGCTGATCGATTACGAAGACCCGATCGACATTCTCGCGCACCTGCTGATCGGCTCGGAGGGAACGCTGGGCTTCATGTCACGCATCACCTACCGCACCGTCGTCGAAGACCCTTTCAAGGCGAGCACGCTGGTGTTTTTCCCGACCATCGAGACCGCCTGCCAAGCCGTCATCCGCCTCAAGCAGGAGCCGGTGTCGGCGGTGGAAATGCTCGATCGCGCAGCCCTGCGCTCGGTTGAAGAAAAGCCCGGATTGCCCGCCATCATTCGCACGCTGGGCGACGATGCGGCTGCCCTGCTGATCGAAGTACGCGCGGACAACGCGGTGCTCCTGCAGCAGCGCATTGACGCAGCGCTCGCAGCGCTGGACGGCATCGCCACGGTCGAAACACCGACGTTTTCAACCGACCCCGCGACCTGTGAAATGTACTGGAAAGTGCGCAAGGGTACCTTCCCTTCGGTCGGTGCGATGCGCCGAGCCGGCACCACGGTCATCATCGAGGACGTGGCCTTCCCCATCGAATCCCTGGCCGCCGCCACTCTCGACCTGCAGGCGCTGCTACGCGAGCATGGCTACAGCGAAGGAATCATCTTCGGGCATGCGCTCGAAGGCAATCTGCATTTTGTGTTTACCCAGGATTTCTCCGACGCTGCGGAGGTAGAGCGCTACGCCCGCTTCATGGACGACGTCTGCAAGCTGGTCATCGACAAGTACGACGGTTCGCTCAAGGCCGAGCACGGCACAGGCCGCAACATGGCTCCCTTCGTCGAGATGGAATGGGGCCGGCAGGCTACCGACCTGATGCGCCGAATCAAGAAGCTCTTCGACCCGGACAACCTGCTGAACCCCGGCGTCATCATCAACGACGACCCGCAGGCACACTTGAAAAACCTCAAGCCAATGCCTGCCGCCGAAGACATCATCGACCGCTGCATCGAGTGCGGCTTCTGTGAGCCCTTGTGCCCGTCGCATCGCTTGACCCTCTCACCCCGTCAGCGCATCGTGAGCTGGCGCGAACTGTCGCGCCGCGCCGCCGCCGGCGAAGAGGCGGCCGACGTCGGCAGAGATTTTGCCTACTTTGGCCTCGACACCTGCGCCGGCTGCGGCCTGTGCTCCACCGCCTGCCCGGTCGGCATCGACACCGGGGAGTTGACGCGCCGTCTGCGCGGCCGCGGGCTGGGGAACAAGGCACCCTCGCACCAGGTCGCGCAGTGGACCGCAGGCAATTTCGGCAAGGTGGCGACCGCCTCCCGGATAGGGCTGTCCATCGGCCATGCCGTCTCCAGCGTGGTTGGCGAAGGCCTCGTCGCTCGCCTCTCCGGCGGCACCTGGAAACGTGGCATGCCACAGGCCGGCAAAGTGCCAAAACCACGCAGAGATGCCGGCACCGGCGATCCGGTTGTTTATTTCCCGGCTTGCGGCGGTCGCATCTTTGGCGCCAACACTCCCGACGAGGCGACACTGCCGGAAGTCGTCATCGAACTGCTGCTGCGGGCTGGCTACGACCCGCGTTTGCCGGAAGGCTTCGACAAGCTCTGCTGCGGCCAGATGCTCGCCAGCAAGGGCATGGCCGAAGAGGCGGAGCAGATGGCCAATACGGTCACCGCTGCGCTGCTCAAGGCAGCGGACGATGGCCACGGTGGCTATTATCCGGTGATCATGGATGCCAGCACTTGCTCGGTGCGCATGCAAAAGCACCTCGCCGGTCGCCTGTCCCTGCTTGATTTCCATGAATTCGCGCACGATGCGCTGCTGCCCCGCCTGATGCTTACCCGCAAACAGGGACCCATTGCGCTGCATATCAATTGCAGCGTCCGCCGCGTGGCTTCGGACAGCAAGCTACGCCGCGTGATGGCGGCCTGCGCCGAGGAAATCGTCGAACCCGCTGGCGTTACCTGCTGCGGCTTCGCCGGCGACCGCGGCTTCGTTGTCCCGGAACTCAACGTCCACGCCCTGCGCAAGGTGCACGAGGCACTGCCCACGAATTGCTGTGAGGGGGTCTCCACCAACCGCACCTGCGAAATCGGCCTCACCGCCGAAACCGGCCGCCCCTACCGCTCCATCGCTTACCTGCTGGAGGAGTGTAGTCGTACGGAAACCATGGGAGCTTGCTAAGCCCTGGCAACCATCGCCACAAGAGCTAATGGCGTAGTTCATCAAAAAGGAGATTCTTATGACATGGCAAATGAATGTTGATCCGCTTGGCAGTATCGGTTGGTCGGCGCTGGTCGCGGCAATACCGATTTTTTTCCTGTTCTGGGCCCTGGCCATCAAACGCATGAAGGGCCAGTTTGCGGCGATGGGGGGCACCGGACTGGCGCTCCTGATCGCGGTGCTGGTCTATAAGATGCCCATCGATCTGGCAGCACTGGCGACCCTGTATGGTGGCGCGTTCGGTCTGTTCCCGGTGTGCTGGATCGTCATTACGGCGCTCTTCATCTACAACATGTCCGTCAAGACCGGGCAGTTCGAGGTGATCAAGAACTCGCTGGCCTCGATTTCGGACGACCGCCGCCTGCAGGCACTGCTGATCGCCTTTTCCTTCGGTGCCTTCATCGAAGGGGCCGCCGGGTTTGGTACCCCGGTGGCGATTACTGCGGCGATGCTGGCCGGTCTCGGCTTCAATCCGCTCTATGCGGCAAGCATCTGTCTGCTGGCCAACACGGCGCCGGTCGCCTGGGGTGCCATCGGCATTCCGATCGTTGTCGGCGGGCAGGTCGCGGGAATTCCCGACTTCGCGCTGAGCCAGATGGTCGGCCGGACTCTGCCGATCGTCAGCGTTTTCATCCCCCTCTATCTGGTTGTCGTCATGACGGGATGGAAGAAGGGTCTGGAGGTCTGGCCCGCTTGCCTGGTCAGCGGTGCCTCCTTCGCCATTGCACAGTTTTTTTCGGCCAACTCGCCGATCACTGCGCCGATGCTTCCGGATATCATTGCGTCGCTCTCATCGATCGTGTGCACGGTCACCTTCCTCAAGTTCTGGCATCCGAAAGAAAGCTGGCGTTTCCCCGATGAACCCATCAGCCTTGGCAAAGAAGCGCTCAAATACACCGGCGGTCAGATTTTCCGGGCGTGGGCGCCTTTCATCATTCTTTCCCTCTTCGTCTGCGCCTGGGGCATCAAGCCGGTCAATCAAGCCCTCAACCAGATGACCAAGTTGGTCTTCGACTATGCCATACCGATTACCGGCCTGGACCAGATGGTCATCGACCAGGTCGGCAAAGCCAAGCCTGCGGTCTTTAACTTCAACATCCTGAGCGCAGCCGGCACCGCTATACTGTTCGCCTGGTTATTCTCGATTGTGGTCATGGGGGCATCCCTCAAGACGGCAGTTGGCGTCGCCGGCGATACGCTGAAAACCCTCAAATGGCCGATCGTGACGATTGCGACGATCCTCGGCTTTGCTTACATCATGAACTTTTCCGGCATGGCGATCACGCTTGGTTACGCGTTTGCCACCACCGGTTGGGCTTTCCCCTTCTTCGCCAGCCTTCTCGGTTGGCTGGGGGTGTTCATGACCGGTTCAGATACCTCGACGAACGCCTTGTTTGGCAAGCTGCAGGCGGTCACTGCCGAGCAGCTCGGCATCGACCCGGTGATCACGATGTCGGCCAATACCAGCGGCGGCGTTTGCGGCAAGATGATCTCGCCGCAATCAATTGCCGTTGCCACAGGCGCCACAGGATTGGTCGGTCGGGAATCCGAGATCTTTCGCTTCACATTCAAGCACTCGGTTTTCCTGGTGGTGATCATCGGCCTCCTGCACATGCTGTGGACGTACGTATTCCCCGGCGTCGTTCCGACTTACATAAAGCCTGTAGCTGCGGCGGCCGCCGCATTGGCGACCAAGGCCGGGCCGATCGTGATCAACACGGATGGCTTGATGTGGCTGGGAGTATTCGTTGGCATCGTGGCTCTCGTGACCATCCTTTCGCGAGTCCTGGGCGCTAATCTGGTTGGCGCGGTCAAAGGCGAAGACCGGGTCCATTTTCACTGAGCGGTGGTCGCAGCAAGCAGTACTGGCACAAGCGTGCCGCGGCGGTGATCTGTGTATCGGCCATCCCAAACGGGCTGGCCGAAACGCCGCTACAAGTGGTCAGGGATCGGCATGATTTTCATTCGCTTGTACTCGTCAGCGATCTGCTGATCAGTACGATCCGCCTGCACCGCGGCAAACGCTCGCTCCCAGCTCTGCGCCGGCGAGGCCGATGATGACTTTGGCTGGCGCGCATTTGCTCACAGGATCTTGCCGGGATTCATCAAGCCCTGCGGATCAAGAGTGCTTTTGATGGCCCGCATCATCTCGATCTCGATCGCGCTTTTGTAGCGCAACAATTCCCCACGCTTCAACTGTCCGATTCCGTGTTCGGCACTGATGCTGCCACCCAGTTCATGGACCAGATCATGCACGATACGGTTGACCTCCGGTTGCACGGCGAGAAATTCTGCATTCTCGCCGGCTGCGGATTTCGACTGGTTGTAGTGGAGATTGCCATCGCCAATGTGGCCGAAGGTGACCAGGCGAATCTCTGGAAAGGCCAGCGACAGCGCTCGGTCAGCGCGTTCGACAAACTCCGGAATGCGCGAGATGGGTACCGAAACATCGTGCTTGATGCTCAAGCCTTCGATCCTCTGCGCCTCGCCAATATGTTCGCGCAAAGCCCATAGACGCCTGGCCTGCTCACTACTCTGCGCCAGCACGACGTCGCTGATCGTGTCGTTATCGAGCAGCGCAGCCAGGAAAGACGTCAGCGCTTCGTGCAAGGCTGCGTCTTCGCCAGCACTCGACAGTTCGATCAAGAGGTGCCATGGGCTTCCCGACAGCGTCGGATAGGCCCCCGGGATGTGCTTGCAGACGAGGCCGAGAGCCTTCTCTGAAATCAGTTCGCAGGCGGTCAGCGACGGGCCAAAGCTCGCTTGCAGGTCCCCCAGCAAGCGGACCGCGACGGTCGGCGAGGCGATGGCCAGCCAGGCGGTTGCCGTGGCCCGAGGCAAGGGAAAGAGTTTCAGGACTGCCGCAGTGATGATTCCAAGGGTGCCCTCGGCGCCGATGAACAGGTGCTTCAGATCATAGCCGGTGTTGTCCTTGCGCAAACCGCGCAGGCCATTCCAGATTTCTCCATCGGGCAGCACCACTTCCAGGCCAAGCGTCAGTTCGCGCGCGTTGCCGTAGCGTAGAACCTGCACGCCGCCGGCGTTGGTGGACAGATTGCCACCGATCTGACAACTCCCTTCTGCCGCCAGTGACAGCGGAAACAATCTGCCCGCACGCGCTGCCACGTCCTGCACTGTCTGCAGCACGCAGCCGGCCTCTACGGTGATCGTATTGTTGGCGGGGTCGACCGCCCGCACGCGCTTGAGCCGGGAAAGGCTGATCACTACCGACTGTCCCTCCATTCCTGGTGTCGCTGCCCCGCACAGACTGGTATTGCCACCTTGCGGCACCATTGCCACCCCGGCCCCGGCGCAGGCGCGGACCACCGCCGCCACCGCCGCGGTGCTCGCCGGCCGGACGACGCAGAGTGCAGCGCCGCGGTAGCGGCCACGCCAGTCACCAAGATAGGCGGCCATGCTGTCTGCCGTCGTCAGCACGTGGTCGGTGCCCAGCAGTTCGGCAAGAGTCCTGATCAGATGATTCACAAATAGCCTTCAGCGAGAAGAACCGCGCCAGAGCCTGGCTCGGCGCCTGGCTGTCCGACAAGCGGCCGGGCGGGGACAGCGAACACCCTGGCCAGCGGAGACGGTAGTGATTGTACGGCCATGCGGCACGTTCCCGCTTGACAGAAACCGCGTAGACCGGAGAGACTCTGCAACCGTTGCTGCCGGTTTGTGGGGGAGAAGGTCACCTGCGCGCAGGGTCTTTGATTAATGCGGCATTTGGTGCGAAGATTCGGCTTGTGCTCAACCCTTTCCTGCGGTCTGGCATTTGAACCATAACCAGCAGCGGCGTGGCGGGCAAGACGACCACTGGCGGCTGCGTCACCATTCTCTGAAAGCATGACCATCGCTGATCGCTCCCCGACGATTCAACACCTTCCTGCCTATCGACCGGGACCACTACTCGGCCGGTGGCCATGTCAATGAACCCGCACGGCAGGCTGGTTGCTGACATTGGCGGCACGCGCGCCAGATTCGCGCTGCTCGACGAGTCAGGATCACCAGGCCTGGTGCGGATTCTTGCCGTCGATGATTTTGCGGGTCCGGTGGAAGCGGTTCAGGCCTACCTCGCCGACGTTGGCGGCCCGGATCTGCAGGCAGCGGCAATCGCACTGGCGGCACCGGTGCACGCCGAGGTGGTGCGGCTGACCAATGGTGCCTGGACCTTCAGACGCGCCGAGATCCAGTCGAGACTCGGCCTGACGCGCCTGCTTCTGCTCAACGACTTCGCTGCCCTGGCTCTGTCGCTACCGCATATCGAGGCCACCGACCTGCGTCAGGTCGGCCCTGGCACACCGGTTGCGCTGGCGCCCAAGGCGGTCCTTGGACCCGGTACCGGTCTCGGTGTCTCAGGCGTTCTCCATGATCGTGGGCGCTGGCTGGCGTTAACCGGCGAAGGAGGCCACTGCTCGCTGGCTCCGGCCAACCAGCGCGAGTCGGCGCTGCTGGCCCGCGCCTGGCGTGAGTTTGGCCATGTTTCTGCTGAGCGCCTGCTCTCCGGCACCGGCTTGCCGCTGCTGCACCGTCTGCTCGCCGAGGTGGACGATCGTCGCTGCGAGGCCCTGTCGACTGCCGAGATCGTCGCGCGTGCCGTCAATGGCGAAGATGTTCAATGTCGGGCTGCAATCGACTGCTTCTGCGCGATGCTTGGCTCAATCGCGGGAAATCTTGCGCTCACCCTTGGCGCCCAGGGTGGCGTCTATATTGGCGGTGGTATCATTCCCCGGCTGGGCGAACTGTTCGATCGATCGGCCTTTCGTACCCGCTTCGAGGCCAAGGGGCGCTTTGCTTCCTACTTGGCCGCCATTCCGACCTACGTAATGCTTTCTCCCACGCCGGCTTTGCTGGGCGCTGCCCATGCCCTGGCCGATCGCGAGAGCTGCTCATGAACCTTATTGGAGTACCAGCCTGATGTCCGATTCCGCTCAATCCCGTCGTGACGGCGAAGAACTGCGCTCAGCGATCAACCGCAGAATGGTATGCACAGTAGCTGCCGAGCCATCCCGAGCGAGCACAGCGGACCTCTATCAGGGGCTTGCACAGGTGGCGCGCGAGCAACTGGCGCAGCGGTGGGTGGACACGCAGAACACCGACCGCGAAAACAAGGCGCGGCGAATCTATTACCTGTCGATGGAATTTCTCATCGGCCGGGCGATGAACAATGCGCTGTCAGCGCTGGATTTGCGTGATCAGGCGGCGGCGCTGTTCACCGCACCAGGACCCTCGCTGGACGAGGTAATCGAATGCGAACCCGATGCGGCACTCGGCAATGGTGGCCTCGGCAGGCTGGCGGCCTGTTTTCTGGACTCGATGGCCACCCTCGGACTGCCCTCCTGGGGCTACGGTGTGCGCTACGAGTACGGCATGTTTGCGCAATCAATCCTTAACGGTCAGCAGATCGAGAAGCCGGAAGCATGGCTGCAGGATCGTTCGCCATGGGAGTTCCCAAGGACCAACAGGCACTACACCGTCCGTTTCGGTGGCCACGCCGAGCATCACGGCGAATGGGCGGAATGGCAGGCTGCCGATTCGGTCGAAGCCAAGGCCTTCGACTACGTCATTCCCGGGCATGGTACGGATCGGGTGAGCACACTGCGACTGTGGAAGGCCGCCGCTCCCTCACAGATCGACCTCGGCGCCTTCAACACCGGTGATTACCAGCGCGCCGCCGATTTCAAGAACCGCTTCGAGAACATCTCCTGGGTCCTCTACCCCAATGACAGCACCGCGGCGGGTCGCGAACTGCGCCTGCGTCAGGAATATTTCTTCGTCTCGGCATCGCTGCAGGACATCCTGGTACGCCACCTGAATGAGCACGGCGGCTTCACCAATCTGGCCGAGCAGGTAGCGATTCACCTCAACGATACCCACCCGGCGATCAGCGTCGCCGAGCTGATGCGTCTGCTGGTCGATGAGCACGGCATGACCTGGGCTGCGGCCTGGGATCAATGCCGGCTCGTTTTCTCCTATACCAATCACACGCTGATGCCGGAGGCGCTGGAAACCTGGAAGGTAAGCCTGATGCAGCGCGTACTGCCGCGCCACATGCTGATCATCTACCGGATCAACCAGGAGTTCCTCAACGAGGTGGTTCGGCTCTACCCCGGTGACATCGACCTGATGCGGCGTGTCTCGCTGATCGACGATGGCAGCGGCCACGAAAAGGACAAGCGCGTGCGCATGGCCCATCTCTGCATCGTCGGTAGTCAGCGGGTCAATGGCGTATCGCAGCTGCATTCGGATCTGATGGTGGAGACCATCTTTGCCGATTTTGCCCGCCTCTATCCAGAGCGCTTCCACAACAAGACCAACGGCGTTACCCCGAGGCGCTGGTTGGCGCAAGCCAACCCGGCCCTCTCCAGCCTGCTTGACGAGCACCTTGGTGGCAAGGATTGGCGCCTGCATCTGGACCGTCTGCAGGGCTTGCGCGCCAGCGCCGACGATGCGGGTTTCCGTAGCGCTTTCGCAGCGGCCAAGCTTGGCAACAAGCAGCGTCTGGCCAACTACGTCGCACGCGAAGTGGGCATCTGCTTGAACCCGGACAGCCTGTTTGACGTGCAGGTCAAACGCATCCACGAATACAAGCGGCAGTTGCTCAACGTGCTGCACGTGATCACCCGCTACAACGCCATCCTGGATGGCTCCGCCGGTGATTTTGCGCCTCGCAGTGTGATCTTCGCGGGCAAGGCAGCATCGTCGTATCACATGGCCAAGCAGGTCATCCGCCTGATCCACGATGTTGCAGCAGTGATAAACAACGACCCGCGAGCCCGCGACCTGCTGCAAGTCGTCTTTATTCCCAACTATGGCGTTTCCGTCGCCGAGTTGATCATGCCGGCGGCCAATCTCTCCGAGCAGATTTCGACGGCCGGCACCGAAGCCTCGGGTACCGGCAACATGAAACTCTCGCTCAACGGTGCGCTGACCATCGGCACCGAGGACGGCGCCAACATCGAGATTCGCGACAACGTCGGCGCCGACAACATTTTCATTTTTGGCAACAACACTGCGCAGGTCAGCGCGATCAGGAAGTCCGGCTATCAGCCGATGGATCTCTACCAGAACGATGTCGTTCTCAAGCAGGCACTCGACCGGATCGACAGCGGCTTTTTTTCGCCCGGCGAACGCTCTCGCTATCATGACGTCTTCAACAGCCTGGTCCATTATGGCGATCACTACCTGCTGCTCGCTGATTACGCTGACTACGTTGCCACTCAGGCACGCGTCGATGCCCTCTATCTGACGCCTGACGAGTGGCAGCAGAAGGCAATTCTCAATGTCGCCGGGATGGGCCCGTTCTCGGCCGACCGAACCATCGCTGACTACGCCAACGATACGTGGAAGATACGCACACTTTAAGTAAGGAAGTCTCCAATGCTTGACCAAAAAGAGATCATCGCCCTTTGCCGGGCAGAACACAGCGACCCTTATGCGGTTCTCGGGATGCACACCGACGCCGACGGTGGCCTTTGGGTTCGCAGCCTGCAACCGGGTGCGAGCGCAGTGGCCGTCATTGATGCCAAGACAGGGAAGCAGATTGTCGAACTGGCGCATATTGAAATCGAGGGAGTCGAAGGCTTCTTCGAGGGAGTGATGCCCCGCCGCCGCCAACGTTTTCCCTACCGCCTGCGCATCACCTGGGCCGACGGCATACAGGACACCGATGATCCCTATCGTTTCCCGACGGTCCTCGGCGAGATGGACGTCTGGCTGCTTGCCGAAGGGTCGCACCTGCGACCGTTCGAGCGTCTGGGTGCGCACCTGTGCGAGATCGACGGGGTGCAGGGTACCGCTTTTGCCGTCTGGGCACCGGACGCGCAGCGAGTGAGCGTCGTCGGCGATTTCAATACCTGGGACGGTCGTCGGCATCCGATGCGCCTGCGCCGGGAATGCGGGGTATGGGAGATATTTCTGCCAGGGGTGACCGCCGGCGCGCACTACAAATACGAAATACGATCGCGCGATGGCCATCTGCTGCCACTGAAAGCGGATCCCTACGGTTTCCAGGGCGAAATGCGTCCCTCGACCGCCTCGATCGTCTGCCCCTTGCCAGCGCCCGTGGAAGCGGCAGCAGTGGCGGCCGGCGATGAACTGGGCGCGCCGCTGTCGGTCTACGAGGTGCATCTGGCCTCCTGGCGGCGGCCCGACGATGGCGGCTTCCCGGACTGGCAGCGGTTGACCGAAACACTGGTCCCTTACGCCGTAGACCTGGGCTTTACCCATCTCGAACTGCTGCCGATTTCGGAGCACCCATTCGACGGATCGTGGGGCTATCAGCCGCTCGGGCTATACTCTCCCACCGCCCGTCACGGTGACCCGGCCGGTTTCCGCAACTTTGTCAGTTCCTGCCACGCCGCCGGATTGCGCGTCATTGTTGACTGGGTACCGGCGCATTTCCCCACCGACGAGCACGGCCTCGGTCGCTTCGACGGCAACCCGCTGTACGAGCATGCCGACCCGCGAGAGGGCATGCATCAGGACTGGGGTACGCTGATCTACAACTTCGGCCGGCGCGAAGTCAGCAACTACCTGATCGGCAATGCGCTGTTCTGGATCGAACGCTATGGCATCGACGGCCTGCGCGTCGATGCCGTTGCCTCGATGCTTTACCGCGACTATAGCCGCGAGGAGGGGCAATGGCTGCCGAACGTGCATGGCGGTCGCGAAAACCTCGAAGCGGTTGCCTTCCTGCGTCGCATGAACGAGGTGCTTGGCCAGGAGCATCCAAGCGCCTCCACCTACGCCGAGGAGTCGACCGCCTGGCCAATGGTCAGCCGCCCTCCCGAGATGGGTGGACTGGGTTTCCACTACAAGTGGAACATGGGCTGGATGCACGACGTTCTCGACTACATGACGAAGGATCCGGTACACCGCAAGTATCACCACAATCAGCTCAGCTTCGGAATGATGTACGCTTACACCGAAAACTTCATCCTGCCGCTGTCGCACGATGAGGTGGTCCACGGCAAGGGCTCGCTGATCAGTAAAATGGCCGGGGACTACTGGCAGAAGTTTGCCAACCTGCGCGCCATGTATGGTTATATGTGGGCGCATCCGGGCAAGAAGCTGCTGTTCATGGGCGGTGAGATCGGCCAGTGGAACGAGTGGAATCACGACACTTCGCTCGACTGGGGGCTGCTCGACTTCCCGCTGCACGCTGGCGTTCGCGATCTCATCCGCGATCTTAACGGCATCTACCGCAGTAATCCGGCTCTGCACGAGGTCGATTTCGAGCCAGCCGGTTTTGAATGGATTGCCGCTGACGATGCCGAGTGCTCGGTGGTCGCCTTCGTCCGTTGGACGCGCGATCATTCACGCGCCATCCTCTATGTCGGCAACTTCACGCCGATCGTCCGGCATGGCTACCGGATCGGCGTATCGCATCCCGGTGAGTACCGCGAACGACTGAACACCGATTCGCAGTATTACGGCGGCAGCAACGTCGGCAACGGTTTTGAACCGGTGCGTGCGGAGCAGGTTCCGGCACACGGTCGCGAATGGTCGTTGAATCTGACGCTGCCGCCGCTCGCGGCGCTGTACTTCGAATGGGTGGCATGATCGACAGCATTACTCTCGAAGCCGGGCGACCCTGGCCGCTCGGCGCTCACTGGGACGGCAAGGGGGTCAACTTCGCGCTGTTTTCGGCGCATGCCGAAGGCGTCGAATTGTGTGTTTTCGACGGCATGCGGATGCGCCCGCTGCCTTTGCGCGAGTGCAGCGACCAGGTCTGGCACGGCTACCTCGTCGGTGCCGCTCCGGGACTCCGCTATGCTTACCGGGTGCACGGTCTGCACGCGCCCGAGCAGGGCCAACGTTTCGACGCGCAACGCCTGCTTCTCGACCCCTACGCGCGCGAGGTCGTCGGCCGCTTCTCGTGGCCGGCGCAGAATGATCCGGCACACTGCCTGACCGCTGCGGTCGTGGACGAAGAGTTTACCTGGGGCGAAGACACTCCGCCAGCGACCCCGTGGTCTGACACGGTGCTCTACGAAGTCCATGTCAAAGGCATCAGCCGGCAGCATTCCGGGATACCCGAGGTGCTGCGCGGCAGCTATGCCGGTCTTGCTGCACCGGCGATGATCGAACATTTCCAGCGCCTCGGTATCACCGCCCTCAGTCTCCTGCCGGTGCACTATTTTCTCGACGAGCAACGTCTGGCCAACGAAGGTCGCGTCAATTACTGGGGCTACAACTCGCTCGCCTTCTTCGCGCCGGAACCGCGCTACGCCGCGCGCATTGGCGGTCAGTCGGTGATCGCCGAGTTCAAGAGCATGGTCCGGTCACTGCATGCCGCGGGCCTCGAAGTCATTCTCGACGTGGTTTTCAACCATACCGCGGAAACCGACGAGTGGGGCCCGACCCTCTCTTTCCGTGGCATCGATAACCAGAGTTACTATCGCCTGTCGGCCGGCAACCTCGCCTGCTACGAGAATTTCAGTGGCTGCGGCAACACGCTCAACGTCGCCCATCCGCGTGTGCTGCAACTGTTGATGGATGCACTGCGCTACTGGGTCGAGGTGATGCACGTCGACGGCTTCCGCTTCGACCTGGCTGCCGCGCTGACTCGCGAAAGCGCGTTTCTCGCCGCAGTCGCGCAGGACCCGGTGCTGCAACGCGTCAAGCTGATTGCCGAGCCCTGGGATATCGGGCCCGATGGCTACCGCCTGGGACGCTTTCTGCCGCGCTGGAGCGAATGGAATGACCGTTTCCGCGACGACGTGCGTGCGTTCTGGCTGACTCACGAGGCAAGTGTCGGGCAACTCGCACAGCGGCTCGCCGGATCGAGCGAAATCTTCCGTGTCGCGGGACGGGCGCCACAGGCAGGCACCAACTTTGTCACCGCGCATGACGGCTTCACCTTGCGCGACCTGGTCAGCTATCAGACCAAGCACAACGAACTCAACGGCGAGGACAATCGCGACGGCCACGGCCATAACTGCTCCTGGAACTGCGGTGAAGAAGGCGAGAGCAACGATCCGGCGGTACTCGAACGACGCCGACGCCTGCAGCGTGCGCTGTTGACCACTCTGCTGATTTCTCAGGGCGTTCCGATGCTGCAGGCTGGCGATGAACTCGGGCGCACGCAGGCCGGCAACAACAATGCCTATTGCCAGGATAACGGCATGACCTGGATCGACTGGGACAAGACCGATAGCGATCTGCTGGCTTTTGTCGCCGGCCTGATCGGCTTGCGTCGGCGCTTCCCGCAACTGCGACGATGTCGCTGGCTAAGCGGCGAAGTCACTGCCGACGGCCAGCCAGATGTCGACTGGTGGCATCCGGCGGGACGACCGATGCGCGTCGCTGACTGGCAGTCGAGGAAGCTCGGTGCCTTTGGTCTGCAGCTCGCACCCGAGACTGCGTCCGCGGGCAGCTTCGACGACACTTTGCTATGTCTGATCAACCGCGACGAGATCCCGGTGTCCTTCCTGTTGCCGACAGGGGTCTGGCAACAGGTTTGCGACAGTAGCGCGCATTCTCCCTTCGCCGCTGGTCGGCGCGAGAAAACCAGTCCGGTGGCTGCACGCAGCGTGCAAATCCTCCACCGCGAGTGACCCTGGCGGCGATAACGAGCGTAGGTGTGCCGCCGCGCGACGCCTTATCGCCAGCGACGCAGCAACGCAACGCCGTGCCCGCCGCTGCGGCACGCAGTTTCGAGCATTTCCGGCTGTAGCCCGCCTAGCGCATAGACCGGCAAAGGCGAGCCGGCGGCCAGACGCGAGAACTCCGCCCAGCCGATGCCGGTCGATCCCGGGTGGCTGGCGGTCGGCAAGACTGGTCCGAGGACGACAAAGTCGAGACCGAGTTCGGCGGCGCGCGCGAGATCGGCGGCGTTGTGACACGAAGCGGCGACGCGCTCGAAATCCGGACGTTGTTCGATCTCCCACAGCCGCTTCGACGAGAGATGCAGTCCCTGGGCAGCAACCATATGGGCAAGTTCCCGGTCGTCGTTGATCAACACCATCGCCCGGTCATGAGCTTGCGCCAGCGTCACTACCGCCTGCGCGAAGGCGCGGCGTTGCGCCGGCGCCAGCGTCTTGTCGCGCACCTGCAGCAAGCGCAGCCCGTTCGCCAGCGCCCTCGCCAGCCGCTGCAGTTCTGTCGCCACGCCGTACTCTTCGGCGTTGCTCAGCGCATACACCGGCGGTAGCGCCAGAGCGCGCAGGATCGGGCCATTCGCCGGCAGGATTGGGCTGACCCTTGCGGCCGCTCCGGCCTGCAACCAGGTCAGGGCGCTGTGCTCGATCGGCGCCAGTTCGCCCTGCCACGAGCGGACGCGAAAGAAGCGCAGGCGAACCCTGGCATGCGGATAGGTGAACTCGCAGCAGACCCACGGCCAGGCGCCGTCGATCGTGACGCCAAGCTCTTCGTGCAGTTCGCGAAGCAATGCCGCGTAGAGCGTTTCGCCTGGTTCGACCTTGCCGCCTGGGAATTCCCAGTAGCCGGCGTAGACCTTTCCCGGCGGGCGCTGCGCGAGCAGGAACTCGGGCGCTGCCGGATCGCCACGCAGCATCACCGCCGCCACCACTTCGGTGACCGGCGTCATCGCGTGATGGCTCCTGCGGCCCCCCTCGGCCAGCAACTCACGATGCGCTGCCCGAACGTTTGCTTGCGGTTGCTGACGAAACACCACGCACCGTTCTGGTGCGTGGTGTTTTTGGGCGTTGCGGGGGATCGATGTGCCGACCGGCCCAATCTCTGGCGAACTGCCAGGCGACGCGGCCGCTGCGCGAGCCTCGTTCGAGTGCCCAGTTGAGCGCATCACGTTCCGCTCGCTGGATCTCGTCGGGCGCGCAGCCGAATGACTTGAGCCAGTGCGCAGCAATGTTGAGGTAAGCATCCTGGTCGAATGGATAGAACGAAATCCACAGGCCGAAACGTTCCGACAGCGAGATCTTTTCCTCGCTCGCCTCGCCAGGGTGGATTTCCTCACCAACGCGCTTGCTGCTCTCGAGGTTTTCGGCGAAATACTCGGGCATCAGGTGCCGCCGGTTCGAGGTGGCGTAGATTACGACGTTTTCGGGAGCGGCTGCGAGCGACCCGTCGAGCACGACCTTCAGCGCCTTGTAGCGCACGTCGCCGGAGTCGAAGGAAAGGTCGTCGCAGAAGACGATGAAACGTTCTGGACGCCCGTCAATCAGGTCGACGATGTCCGGCAGATCGGTCAGATCGCCCTTTTCGACTTCGATCACGCGCAGCCCTTGTGGCGCGTATTCGTTGAGCAGCGCCTTGAGCAGTGACGATTTGCCCGATCCGCGGGTGCCGGTCAGCAGGACATTGTTGGCCGGCCGACCGGCGACGAAGTGGCGCGTGTTGGCATCGATACGTGCCTTCTGGTCATCGATGTCCTGCAGGTCGGCAAGTCGGATGTCCGGTAGGCGCAGGATCGGTTGCAGCTGGCCCACCCCGCGGCGGCTGCGCCAGCGAAAAGCGCAGGCCGCCGCCCAGTCAGGAGCCGCTGACGCCGGCGGCAGCAAAGGCTCCAGGCGATCGAGGAACTGCTCGGCGCGGACGAGAAAGCGCGCAAGTTGCGGGAGAGATTTGCTCATCAGACAGTATACTGAGAGGTTGACGAACCCGACACTCTAGCCAAACCATGCGCAAAAGCCAATCACGGCCGCTCCTTGCCAGCGCCGCCAGCTTGCTGCTGACGCTGCTTAGCGCTTGCGGCACCGCCCCGCCTGCCGGCGGCTGTAGCGCCTGCCCGAGCTGTCTGCCTTGTGGTGCTGCCGCACCATCGACCACCAGCCCGGAAGGGAGCAGGCCACTACAGGCCGCGCGCTGGAGCGATCTGCCAGGCTGGAACGACGATGATCTGCTTGCTGCCTGGCCAGCCTTCCTACAATCTTGCCGCGGTCTTGCCAGCCGGCCGCAGTGGCCACAATGGAAAGCCGTCTGTGAGGAAGCCAAGGGCCTGAGTGGGCCGTCGACGACCAGCATACGCCGTTTCTTCGAGTCGCGTTTCCAGCCCTGGCGATCGACCAATGCCGATGGCAGCAGCAACGGACTGGTGACCGGTTACTACGAACCGCTGCTGCGCGGTTCACGTACGCGTGGCAAACCGTATCTGCAGCCGGTCCTCGGGGTGCCGCCCGATCTGCTGAATATCGATCTCGGCACAGTCCTGCCAGACCTGAAGAACATGCGCCTGCGCGGTCGCCTGCAGGGCAACAAGGTCGTTCCCTATTACTCGCGTGCCGAAATCACCAGTCACGAGAAGGACTACGCCGAGCGCACCCTCCTGTACGTCGACGACCCAGTCGAGCTGTTCTTTCTGCAGGTGCAGGGCTCCGGCCGGGTCAGACTTCCCGATGGCAGCACAGTGCGCCTCGCCTACGCCGACCAGAACGGTCACCCTTACCAGTCGATTGGCAGAGTGCTCGTCGACCGCGGTGAGTTGACCCTCGAACAGGCTTCGATGGCAGGGATCAAGCAGTGGGCGCGCGCCAACCCGAACCGGCTCAACGAACTGCTGAACGCCAACCCGAGTTACGTTTTCTTCCGCGAACAGTCGGCCAAGGGAAACGAGGGTGACGGCCCGAACGGCGCCTTGGGCGTGCCGCTGACGCCGGAGCGCAGCATTGCCGTCGATCCCCGCTACGCACCCCTGGGCGCACCCGTTTTCCTGGCCACCAGCCAGCCCGACTCAGCGCTGCCGCTGCGCCGTCTGGTTCTGGCACAGGATACGGGCGGTGCGATTCGCGGGGTCGTGCGTGCCGATCTGTTCTGGGGTTTCGGTACCGCGGCGGGTAACCAGGCTGGGCGGATGAAGCAACAGGGACAGATGTGGGTTCTCCTGCCGCCGGGGGCTGCACCAAAGTAGGCCAGCGACAAAGCAAATCAGTGCGCCAGATCCCCGTTACGGTGCGTGAAGGCGACGGATTGCACCAATATAGTGCGTAACGATCCCCAAAAGGGAGCATAAGTCATTGAATTCGGGCCTTCCTTTACCCTGGAACATAACTTGCTTGATGGCTTCGACCCGATTTTCCGGAGGAGTCATGGAAGTACTCAAGTCTGGTAGTGACGTTCTCTTCATTCTGCTCGGCGGCATCATGGTGCTGGCGATGCATTCCGGCTTTGCCTTTCTCGAACTGGGCACGGTACGCAAGAAGAGCCAGGTCAACGCGCTGGTGAAGATCCTTACCGATTTCTCGGTATCGACGATCGCCTATTTCTTCGTTGGTTACAGCATTGCCTACGGCATCAACTTCTTCGCCGGCGCCGAAACGCTGCTGCAGAAAAATGGCTTCGAACTGACGCGATTTTTCTTCTTGCTGACCTTTGCCGCCGCGATTCCGGCCATCGTTTCCGGCGGCATCGCCGAACGTGCCAGGTTCTACCCGCAACTGGCAGCAACCTTTCTGATTGTTGGCTTCATCTACCCCCTCTTCGAAGGTATTGCCTGGAACCAGGCCTTCGGCATCCAGGCCTGGCTGAAAGCCCGCTATGGCGAGGAGTTCCATGACTTCGCCGGATCGGTGGTGGTGCACGCCATGGGTGGCTGGATTGCCCTGCCCGCGGTCCTGCTGCTCGGCGCACGCTACGGACGCTACACCAAAGAGGGGCGGGTTTCCGCACATCCGCCGTCATCGATCCCGTTCCTGGCGCTGGGTGCCTGGATTCTGACCGTCGGCTGGTTCGGCTTCAACGTCATGAGCGCACAGACCATCGACAAGATCTCCGGCCTGGTTGCCATCAACTCGCTGATGGCGATGGCTGGCGGCACGCTGGTAGCCCTGGTAGCCGGTAAGAACGACCCCGGCTTCGTCCATAACGGACCGCTCGCCGGCCTGGTCGCCGTCTGCGCCGGCTCCGACGTGATGCATCCGATCGGCGCGCTGGTCGTCGGCAGTATCGCCGGCGGACTGTTCGTGATGATGTTCACGCTGACCCAGAACCGCTGGAAGATCGACGACGTCCTCGGCGTCTGGCCGCTGCATGGCCTTTGCGGCGCCTGGGGAGGAATTGCCGCCGGCATTTTCGGCAGCCGGGCGCTGGGCGGCGTCGGCGGCGTTGCCCTGATGCCACAGTTGCTGATGACCGGCATGGCCATCAGCATTGCCCTGGTCGGTAGCTGCCTGGTCTATGGCGTGCTGAAAGCCGTCGTCGGTCTGCGCCTCGATCAGGAACAGGAATACAACGGCGCCGATCTCTCGATCCACAAGATCACGGCAACGCCCGAGCGCGAAGCCAACTGGTAGTGGTGTGGAAAGGGTGCTCCACTCTCGACCGGATGATAGCTTTCACCGATTCCAGCTTGCTCAGCAGCTGACCCAGCCGGCGCGACGACAGGCGCTGCCGGCGCCAGCCGAAGAGAAGAACCTTACCCGCGCGCTTACGCCAACCTACGGCGACTGAAGCCGAGACCGAAGGCAGCAGTTGCGAGAAGCAGGAGGGACGCGGGCTCGGGCACGTCAATGGTTCCCGGCAGGAATGGCCCCAAGCCGCCGCCTCCCGGTGGCACTGGAGGATCATAGCGCTCGGTCAGGGCGCCGAGCGTATAAGCGCCTTCTGACGAGGCGCCGACGGCGATCAGGTTGTACACCCGGACGGAGTCTTCATCTGGAAAGGTGAAACCGGATGAAAGCTGGGAAAAAAGCGGGACCAGCCCGACAAAGTCAAAGCGCGCGAACAGTTCGCCCGTGGCATTGCCATCGATGAGCCCGTGCGCACCGAAAAGGAACTGCAGCGCACCAGCACCGGCGAAATCGGGAAGACCACCCGAGGGGAAACTGTCCGGGCCGACCGTAAATTTCACTGCCGCGTCCTGCAACAGACTTGCGCTCCGGATCGGTCCGGACAAAAATGCGCCAGTCGCGTCTTTTTCGCGACTCACGTCGTAGAAGAATCCGGTGATCTGCAGTGAAGCAATGGTGCCAGCAGTGACCGACCAAGTCGTCGGACCGGTGAACTGCAGCCCCGGATCGAACGGAGGCGTAGCCAAATCGTCAGACAGCGACGAAACGGTGATGCTGGACGCCACAGCCGGTGTCGCGTTGCCGAAGGCGTGGGAAAGCACGCCGCCTGTCGTAGCGATCAACGGCATGGTGCTAAGCGCGCCGGGATTAGTGACCAAGGTATGGAGCAGCGCGCTGCCGAAGGGTATCTCCGGTGCAAGCAGCGGCGTGAAGTTCGAGAATTTCACGCCGTCGATCTCGAGGCTGCCGCCCCCAAGCAAAGCCTCGAGAGTCGTTGAGGTGGGGTCAGCTTTGGCTGGCGCCGCTGTGTAAAGGCAGACAAGCGCAGCGGCTGCGCAGGCGATGGGCTGAAACCCGTACATGACGTGATCCTCCTGAACTGCCTTCGATGGTGATCGAGGGCAAGTATAGAAATGGGAAACCCGGCGACAGCGAAAAAAGTATATGTCCTGCAATCGACTGGCGTCAATCAATCGGATCCTCGCGATCCCCATTCGTACTGCGGCGCGGAGATCCTCGCCTCCCAGAGTCGGTCCGCCGCGTCGGGCGTATATAATGCGCACCTCATTCATCACGCGAGCGCAGCCACCATGGAAGCCGAACAACTCAACATCATCGAAAACCGGCTCACCGACCTGGGTCAGCGGGCCAGCGAACTTCGGAGGTATCTTTGACTACGATCAGAAAGCCGATCAGTTAAAGACCGTCGAGCGCGAACTCGAAGACCCGAAGGTCTGGGACAACGCCGAGCGCGCACAGGACCTTGGCCGCGAGAAGCGGTCGCTCGAGAACGTCGTGCTGACACTGAACCGTGTTGGTGATGGCCTGCGTGACGCCGGCGAGTTGTTCGAGATGGCACGTGAAGAGAACGACGATGATACGCTGAACGCGGTCGTCAGCGACGTTGACGGCATCGAGAGGGAGGTTTCCGGGCTCGAGTTCCGGCGCATGTTCAGCAACCCGGCCGATCCGCTGAACTGCTTCGTCGACATCCAGGCCGGCGCTGGTGGCACCGAGGCGCAGGATTGGGCGGCGATGCTGCTGCGCATGTACATCCGCTACGGCGAACGCAAGGGTTATGCAGTCGAGGTGCTCGAGGAATCCGAAGGGGAAGTCGCCGGCATCAAGACGGCGAGCATCAAGCTCTCCGGCGATTACGCCTACGGCATGCTGCGTTCGGAAACCGGGGTCCATCGCCTGGTGCGCAAGTCGCCCTTCGACTCGAACGCGCGCCGCCATACCAGTTTCTGCTCGGTGACTGCCTATCCCGAAATCGACGACTCGTTCGAAGTCGACATCAACCCGGCGGAACTGCGCATCGATACCTATCGGGCGTCCGGCGCCGGTGGTCAGCACATCAACAAGACCGACTCGGCGGTGCGTATCACGCACCTGCCAACCAACATTGTTGTTCAATGCCAGAACGACCGCTCGCAGCACCGCAACCGTGCCGAAGCGATGGCGATGCTGAAGTCACGTATCTACGAAGCCGAGATGCGCAAGCGCCAGGCCGAACAGCAGAAGCTCGAAGACGCCAAGTCCGACATTGGCTGGGGCCACCAGATTCGTTCCTACGTGCTCGACCAGTCGCGGATCAAGGATTTGCGCACCAACGTCGAAGTCGGCAATACCCAGGGTGTTCTCGATGGCGACCTCGACCAGTTCATCGAAGCCAGCCTGAAGCAGGGCGTATAGACCCCAAACGCATGCCCTACCCGCCAAAGCACCGATCGCGAGACTCCATGTCCCAGAACGATAGCAACGACACTTCGCCGCAAGCGGACGAAAACCACATTATCGCCGACCGTCGGGCCAAGCTCGCCGAGTGGCGACAGACCGGTCAGGCCTACCCGAACGACTTCGCGCGCGCGAACACCGCCGGCAAGATCAGCGAGAACTACGAAGGAAAGACGCTCGAGGAACTCGCCGCGGCGCCCGTCGAAGTCCGCGTCGCCGGTCGCATCATGCTCAAGCGGGTGATGGGCAAGGCGTCGTTCATCAGCGTTCAGGACCTCTCCGGGCGCATCCAGATTTATGTCAGCCGCGACCACGTCGGCGAGGACATCTATACGGCGTTCAAGCGCTGGGACCTCGGCGACATCGTCGGCACCGTCGGCACGCTGTTTCGCACCCGCACCGGTGAGCTGACCGTTCAGTGCTCGGAAATCCGTCTGCTCTCCAAGTCGCTGCGACCGCTACCGGAGAAGTTCCACGGCCTGACCGACCAGGAACAGAAGTACCGCATGCGTTA
Organism: Candidatus Accumulibacter affinis; assembly: GCA_016713625.1. Classification (GTDB taxonomy): domain Bacteria; phylum Pseudomonadota; class Gammaproteobacteria; order Burkholderiales; family Rhodocyclaceae; genus Accumulibacter; species Accumulibacter affinis. The sequence continues at coordinate 90,253 of JADJOT010000013.1, read as the reverse complement.
CGTCGATCTGATCACCAATGAGCAATCACGATTCACCTTCGTCGTGCGTAGCCGCATCGTTCAGTCGATACGCAACTTCATGATCGGGCACGGCTTCCTCGAAGTCGAGACGCCGATGATGCACCCGATTCCCGGTGGCGCCACGGCGCGACCCTTCGCCACCCACCATAACGCGCTGGACATGCAGCTGTTCCTGCGCATCGCGCCGGAACTCTATCTCAAGCGTCTGGTCGTCGGCGGTTTCGAAAAGGTCTTCGAAGTCAACCGCAATTTCCGCAACGAAGGTATCAGCCCGCGCCACAACCCCGAATTCACGATGATGGAGTTCTACGAGGCGTACTCGGAATATCATCAGCTGATGGACTTCACCGAAGGACTGCTGCGCCACAGCGCTCGGGAGGCGCTGGCCAGCGAGACCTTCGAATACCAGGGGCGGACGCTCGACTTCGCCAAACCCTTTGCCCGCCTGACGATCATTGAGGCGATTCGCCAGTCCCATCCCGGCTTTACCGTCGCGCAACTGAGTGACGCCGCCTGGTTGCGCGACAAACTGACGTCGATGAAGATTGAGCCGGGTGCTGCATCCGGCGTCGGCGCGCTGCAGCTGACGCTGTTCGAGGAAACCGCCGAGGCCGACCTCTGGGATCCCACCTTCATCATCGATTACCCGGCCGAAGTCAGCCCGCTGGCGCGCCGCAGCGACAGCAACCCTGAAATCGCCGAGCGCTTCGAGCTGTTCATCGCCGGTCGCGAGATCGCCAATGGCTTCTCCGAGTTGAACGACCCGGAAGACCAGGCGGCGCGCTTCCTCGAGCAGGCAAAGGCCAAGGAAGCCGGCGATGAGGAGGCGATGTACTACGATGCGGACTACGTCCGCGCGCTCGAATACGGCCTGCCGCCGACCGGCGGCTGTGGCATTGGCATCGACCGGCTGGTGATGCTGCTCACCGACTCGGCGAACATCCGCGACGTCATCCTCTTTCCGCAGATGCGGCCGGAGTAGGCGACCGCAGTCCAGGCATTCGCAGAAGTCGATTCGCGGCGCATGCGCTGCCACGCAATCGTGATTGGTGCCGGTCTGGCCGGCAGCAGCGCCGCCGAGCGCCTGGCCGCCCGCGGCTGGACGATTGACCTGATCGACGCCGCGCAGGCGCCCGGCCAGGGCGCTTCCGGCAATCTTGCCGGCGTCCTGCGGCCGCTACCTTCGGTCGACGACAACCGCCTCGCGCGACTGACGCGTGCCGGATTCGCGTACGCCTGCGAGCACCTCCGGGCGCTCACCGCTGCCGGCCTGCCACTGCGCTGGGGACAGACTGGTGTCCTGCATCTGGCGCGCGACGACCAGCACGCCGCAACGCAGCAACGGGTGATCGAGCTCCAGCAGCCTCCTGGCAGCGATTTGCGCTGGGTGGATCGCGACGAAGCCAGCCAGCTCGCCGGCTGGCCGGTCGCCATCGGCGGCTGGTGGTTTCCTCGCGGCGGCTGGGTCGATCCGGCCTCCCTCTGCCGGGCCAACCTGGCACGCCACGCCATGGCCGTCCGCACGCACTATGGCTGCGCGGTCGCGCACATCGAGCGCCAGGCGGATCTCTGGCATGCCTGCGACCGTGCCGGACAGCAGATCGCCGAGGCGCCGGTGCTGATTCTGGCCAATGCCGCCGCCGCCCGCTGCTTTGCTCCCGCCGCCCACCTGCCGCTACGCGCTGCGCGCGGGCAGGTGTCACATCTCCCTGCCGCCAGCGCTTCGCCACCCACGATCGTCGTCTGCCGCCTTGGTTATGTGACGCCGGCAATCGACGGCCTGCGCTGCGTCGGTGCCACCTTCGCCATCGACGACGACGAAGCCGCACAGCGCGTGGCGGACCACGCCGAGAATCTTGCCAAACTGGATTTCATCCTGCCGGGCTTCGCCAGAGACCTATCCCCGGCTGAGCTCAACGGTCGCGTCGGCTGCCGCCCGCTGTCGCCCGACCGCCTGCCGATGATCGGCGCCATTGCCGACGCGGCCATCATCGACCCGGACCGACCCCGCCGGCCGCTTGCGGAAATGCCGCGCTTGCCCGGTCTCTACGTGATCAACGGCTTTGGCGCTCGCGGCATCGTCTGGTCGGCGCTGGCAGGAGAACTGCTGGCTGGTCTGATCACCGGTGCGCCGCTAGCGCTCGCTGACGACCTGGTCGGCGCCGTCGATCCCGGCCGCTTTCTGCTGCGCGGCCGCAACCGGCGGGTACGCAGCCATTCTTGAGCAGCTGGTGCCGATTCGTCTGGCTCATCGTCGGGGTGGTGAGGCGTGGCGGTGTCCAGCCGGCAGCCATTGCAGTTTCCCTGAACAAGCTTCCAACGCAAGGCTTCAACCGCCTCATTACCGCCAGGACTGTTGCAGTTGCCACTGGCTGGCGCGAAATTTGCCGGGCGGTATTTGCTCCCGCTGGAAGACTGCGCCTTGACACGGCGTACAACAAAGCACAACTACTCAACGGCCGCGAAACTGCGGCTTTCGTTTTTCTAGGAAGGCCGATAAACCTTCCCGGTAATCCTCGCTGTCGAGGAATGCGAAGGAAGCGCGTAGTTCCTGTTCGCTGAGCGCTAAGCCCTGCTGCAAGCGGCGCACCCACTGTTTGTGCCACCTGGCGACCAGCGGCGCGCCCTCGCAGATTCGCCGGGCGCTGGCATAGGCTTCGGCGATGACCTCTCGGTCAGCAACCACTCGCGTGACCAGGCCTTTTGCCAGCGCTTCTGCGGCGCAAAGAATGCGGCCTTCGAGCAGAATTTCAAGTATCGTCGCCGTCCCCACCAGACGCAGCAGCCCTTCCATTTCACCGGGATACATCGAAAACCCGAGCTTGTTGATCGGCACGCCAAAACGCGACGACTCATTACAGATGCGCAGATCACACTGTGCGGCGATTTCCAGCCCGCCGCCGATGCACGCTCCCTGCACCAGAGCGATGGTCGGGTGACGGCAGTCGAAGACCGCGCGCAGGGCAGCGCCGGCCTGCGCATGGTAGGCCATCGCTCGCTCCAGCGTATCGCGCCTGCTGACGAACTCCTCGAGGTCGCCACCCGCCGCAAAAGCGTCAGCGCCATCACCACGCAAAACGACACAGCGCACCTGCTCGTCGTCCGACAGATCGCTGACGACCTGCGTCAGCTTCTGCCACATCGCGAAGTTGATGGCATTGCGCTTCCCTGGATTCGAGAGCGTGACGGTCGCGACGGCATCTTCGCGCGCGCAGACGATACTGCCGGTCAACAGATCGACTCCTCGGCAGTCGCGTTTCGTGCCAGGGCCTGCCGCCCGGAGAGAATGTGATCGTGCATCATGCTCTGGGCGCGCATGCCGTCGCCCGCCTTGATCGCTGCGAGGATGGCCGCGTGTTCTGCCAGAGACTGCTGCAAGCGACCATCGATGCGCAATGAAAACAGGCGCGTCAGTTTGAGTACCTTGCGCAGGTCCTGGATCACCTGTTGCAGCCAGCGGTTTCCCGACATCTCCTGGATGCGCGCGTGAAATTCCTGATTGGCCAAAAAAAAACGCTCGATCTGATTGTTGCCGGCAAAGCGCTCGAGTTGTCGGTGGATCGCTTCGAGACGGGCGATCTGCTCAGGCTGCGCCCGGCCAGTCGCTTCCTGCGCGCAGCGCCCTTCGAGCATCGCCATCAGTGGGAAGATTTCATCGAGATCCTGATCGGAGATCTCGGTCACGAAACAACCGCGGCGCGGCTTCAGCGTTACCAGGCCTTCGGCAGCCAGAACCTTCAGCGCCTCGCGCAACGGGGTCCGGCTGATCCCGTAATCAACCGTCAGCACCTGCTCGTCAATGCGCGTTCCTGGCGTCAGTTCGTGCGCAAAGATTCGCTGCCGCAGTCTTTCAGCAACTTCCTGGTAGAGGGCAGTCTGGGCTATACGACGCGGAACCATGGATCTTTTTTCGCTGCCTTGTTCACGGTCTCTGAGGGACCTTGCTTTCATAATTATGGATACAGTATTATTTGCCGGGCGGGGTGTCAAGCGGTAAAATGGCCGCCGTAAAGCGGCGCGATTCCAACGATCAACCTGGTTTCTTCATCGTCGGGCGGATACTCTGCCCCAATCCACAGATTTCTTGAAAGGTTCCGTCATGTCCAACGCGAACAATGTGCCAACCAGTAACTCAGACGATCTTGATGCATGGAAAAAGGCCGCCGGCAAGTCGGCGCCGGGTGGCAATGTCGACGCGCTGAACTGGGTAACGCCGGAAGGCATCGTCGTCAAGCCGCTATATACCAGGTCAGATCTGGAAGGTCTGCCATACACCGACACGCTGCCCGGGCTTGCTCCTTTCGTGCGTGGCCCGCAGGCAACGATGTATGCCGTGCGTCCATGGACCATTCGCCAGTACGCGGGCTTTTCCACCGCCGAAGCTTCGAACGCTTTCTATCGCAAGGCGCTGGCCGCCGGCGGTCAGGGCGTTTCGGTCGCCTTCGACCTGGCTACGCACCGCGGGTACGACTCCGATCATCCACGCGTCACCGGCGATGTCGGCAAGGCGGGCGTGGCGATTGATTCGGTCGAAGACATGAAGATCCTCTTCGACGCTATCCCGCTCGAAAAGGTCTCGGTATCGATGACCATGAACGGCGCCGTGCTGCCCATCCTCGCCGGCTATATCGTGGCTGCCGAGGAGCAGGGTGTGCCACAGGAAAAACTTTCGGGGACCATCCAGAACGACATTCTCAAGGAGTTCATGGTCCGCAACACCTACATCTATCCGCCGAAGCCGTCGATGAAGATCATTTCCGACATCATCGGCTACACCGCGCACCACATGCCGAAGTTCAACTCGATCTCGATCTCGGGTTATCACATGCAGGAAGCCGGTGCAACACAGGCGCTCGAACTGGCATTCACGCTGGCCGACGGGCGTGAGTATGTGAAGACGGCGATCGCTTCCGGACTCGATGTCGACGAGTTTGCTGGTCGCCTTTCGTTCTTCTTCGCCATCGGCATGAACTTCTACCTCGAGGTGGCCAAGCTGCGCGCTGCCCGTCTGCTGTGGTGGAAGATCATGCAGGAGTTTTCGCCCAAGAAGCCGAAGTCGATGATGCTGCGCACCCACTGCCAGACTTCCGGCTGGTCGCTGACTGAACAGGATCCCTACAACAACGTGGTGCGCACGACCATCGAGGCGATGGCCGCGGTGTTTGGTGGTACCCAGTCGCTGCACACCAATGCTCTCGACGAGGCAATCGCCCTGCCGACCGAATTCTCGTCACGTATTGCTCGCAATACCCAGCTGGTTATCCAGGAAGAGACGCACATTACCAGCGTCATCGACCCGTGGGCCGGTTCCTACATGATGGAGAAGCTGACGCAGGATCTGGTCGATGAAGCGTGGAAGATCATCGAAGAGGTCGAAAGCATGGGCGGCATGACCCATGCCGTTGAATCCGGCTGGGCCAAGATGAAGATCGAGGGTTGCGCGGCCGACAAGCAGGCGCGCATCGACTCCGGCAAGGACGTGATCGTCGGCGTGAACAAGTACAAGCTGGCCAGGGAAGACGCGATCGACATTCGCGACATCGACAACAATGCGGTTCGTGACTCGCAGATTGCGCGCCTGAAGTCGGTTCGGGAGAGTCGTGATAGCGAAAAGGTGAACGCGGCACTGGCCGACCTGGCGCGCGCGGCGGAAACGGGTGAAGGCAATCTGCTCGACTTCACGGTCAAGGCAATGCGCCTGCGTGCCACGGTGGGCGAAGTCTCCGACGCCATGGAAAAAACCTTCGGTCGTTTCCGTGCCACGCAACAGACCGTATCAGGGGTCTACGGCGCGGTCCTCGAGGGCATGGCCAGTTGGGAAACGCTGAAGTCCGAAATCGTCAAATTCAATGAGGAGGAAGGCCGGCGGCCGCGGATCATGATCGCCAAGCTCGGTCAGGACGGCCACGACCGGGGCGCCAAGGTGGTGGCCACCGCATTTGCCGACCTCGGCTTCGACATCGACGTCGGGCCACTCTTCCAGACCCCGGAAGAAGCTGCCCGCCTGGCCATCGAGAACGACGTACACGCCGTTGGCGTTTCCTCTCTCGCAGCCGGCCACAAAACCCTCCTGCCAGCGCTGGTCCAGGCACTCAAGGATCAGGGTGCCGACGACATCATTGTTTTCGCCGGCGGGGTAATCCCGGCACAGGACTACGACTTCCTGTTCTCGGCCGGCGCCAAGGCCATTTTTGGACCCGGTACACGCATTGAGGATTCGGCGATGACCGTCCTGGCGGAAATCCGCAAGGCACGCGCGCAAGCGACCGTCTGAGCCAACGTGCCTGCCGAGCATGGACATGACCAGCGCGTCCACCAGCAGCCTCGCTACTGCCGACCAACATCTCGTTGACGGTGTACTTGCCGGTCGCCGGCGGGCGCTGGCCAAGACCATCACCCTCGTCGAATCGACGCATGCCGATCATCAGCGGCGTGCGCGGCAGGTGTTGGCGGCCTTATTGCCACACACCGGACGGACCATACGGGTCGGCATATCCGGCTCGCCGGGTGCCGGCAAATCGACCTTCATCGAATCGCTGGGCGTCTATCTGATTGAGGCCGGCAAGCGCGTCGCCGTACTTGCCGTTGATCCGTCATCGTCGGTTTCGGGCGGTTCGATTCTCGGTGACAAGACCCGCATGGAGTTCCTCTGTCAGCGTAATGAAGCCTTCATCCGGCCCAGCCCCTCGGCAGGCTCACTGGGTGGGGTCGCTGACAAGACGCGCGAAGCCATGCTGGTCTGCGAGGCGGCTGGTTTCGATGTGATCATCGTCGAAACGGTGGGCGTCGGCCAGTCCGAGACGACCGTCGCCGGCATGGTCGACGTATTCGTCCTGCTGCAGTTACCGAACGCTGGCGACGACCTGCAGGCGATCAAGAAGGGAATCGTCGAAATCGCCGACCTGATCGTTTTCAACAAGGCCGACATCGATGAACGCGCCGCTGCCTTCGCCCGCGGTCAGATGAGGGCAGCGCTGACCATGCTGCGCAGTGCCAGCCCCAACTGGCGGCCGCCCGTGCTGACCGTCAGCGCCTTGGCGAAGCGCGGCATCGTTGAATTCTGGGCGGAAATCGAACGTTACAAGACGACGTTGAGCGCCACCGGCGAGTTCGACGAGAAGCGCCGCCGGCAAGCCGTCGACTGGATGTGGAGCCTGATCGATTCCGGCTTGCGCCGCTATTTCCGTGCTCATCCGGCAGTGCGCTCGGCGCTGCCAGACCTCTCCCGCGACGTCGCCGAAGGACACACGACGCCCGGTGCAGCAGCTTCACGACTGCTGGCCTATCTAAAGCACTGATTGCAGGTACCGAGAGCCTCCGATTTGTTTGAGTAGTTCTGATTGACGCGACCGTTAGGGAGTAGAACATATGCACGACATTATTCGCCAGCTTGCAGAAAAGCGCGCGGCGGCCTGTCTGGGTGGTGGACAGAAGCGTATCGATAGCCAGCACAGCAAGGGCAAACTGGCTGCCCGTGAGCGAATCGAGCTACTGCTCGACAGTGGCTCTTTCGAAGAGTGGGACATGTTCAAGGAGCACCGCTGTAACGACTTCGGGATGGCCGATCAGTCGGTTCCCGGTGATGGTGTGGTCATCGGCTGTGGGACGATCAACGGCCGACTGATGTTTGTCTTCTCGCAGGATTTCACTGTTTTCGGTGGATCCCTCTCGGAAGCGCATGCCGAGAAAATCTGCAAGGTCATGGATCATGCGATCAAGGTCGGGGCACCGGTGATTGGTCTCAACGACTCGGGTGGTGCGCGTATCCAGGAAGGGGTCGCTTCGCTTGCCGGTTACGCCGACGTCTTCCAGCGCAACGTTCTTGCCTCGGGTGTCGTGCCGCAGATTTCGCTGATCATGGGGCCGTGCGCTGGTGGCGCGGTCTACAGCCCGTCGATGACCGACTTCATCTTCATGGTCAAGGATTCTTCGTACATGTTTGTTACCGGCCCGGAAGTAGTGAAGACGGTGACCCACGAAGACGTCACCGCGGAAGAGCTTGGCGGCGCCGTGACGCATACCAGCAAGTCCGGAGTTGCCGACCTGGCTTTCGAGAACGACGTCGAAGCGCTGATGATGGTTCGTCGCTTCATCAGCTTCCTGCCGTCGAACAACCGCGAAAAGCCGCCGCGCCTGCCGTCGCAGGATCCGGCCGAACGGCTCGATTTCTCGCTCGACACGCTGGTGCCGGACAACGCCAACAAGCCTTACAACATCAAGGAACTGATCATCAAGGTCGCCGATGATGGTGATTTCTTCGAGTTGCAGCGTGAATACGCGAAGAATATCGTGATCGGGTTTGCGCGCATGGATGGCTCGACGGTCGGCATCGTTGCCAACCAGCCGCTGGTTCTCGCCGGCTGTCTCGACATCAAAAGCTCGATCAAGGCCGCTCGTTTCGTGCGCTACTGTGACGCTTTCAACATTCCGGTGGTGACCTTCGTCGATGTGCCCGGGTTCATGCCCGGCACCGCCCAGGAGTATGGTGGCATCATCAAGCATGGCGCCAAACTGCTCTATGCCTACGCCGAGTGCACGGTGCCGAAGATCACCGTAATCACCCGCAAGGCTTACGGCGGCGCTTACGACGTGATGGCGTCAAAGCACCTGCGCGGCGACGTCAACTTCGCCTGGCCGTCAGCCGAAATCGCGGTCATGGGTCCGAAGGGCGCGGTCGAGATCATTTTCCGCGAAGAGAAGGGCGACCCGGCCAAGCTGGCCGCTCGCGAAGCCGAGTACAAGGCCAAGTTCGCCAATCCGTTTGTCGCCGGCGCACGCGGCTTCATTGACGATGTGATCATGCCGAACGAGACCCGCAAGCGTATCTGCCGCTCTCTCGCGATGTTGCGAAACAAGCAGCTGGAAAACCCGTGGCGCAAGCACGGCAACATTCCGCTTTGATCGACGGGGAGAAATAGAGATGTTCAAGAAAATTCTGATCGCCAACCGGGGCGAGATTGCCTGCCGGGTCATGAAGACCGCCAAGAAGATGGGCATCAAGACGGTCGCGGTCTATTCCGAAGCCGACAAGGATTCGATGCACGTACTGATGGCCGATGAAGGCGTATGTATCGGGCCGGCGGCGTCCAAGGAATCGTATCTGGTAATCGACAAGATCATCGCCGCCTGCAAGCAGACCGGCGCCGAGGCCGTGCATCCGGGCTACGGCTTCCTTTCCGAGAACGAGGAGTTCTCGCGCCGCCTTGAAGACGAAGGCATCATCTTCATCGGCCCGAAGCATTATTCGGTAGCCGCGATGGGCGACAAGATCGCCTCGAAGAAGCTGGCGATCGAAGCCAGGGTCAACACCATTCCCGGCTACAACGCCGAGATTCCCGACTCGGCCCAGGCCGTTGAGATCGCCAAGGGAATCGGCTACCCGGTGATGATCAAGGCCTCAGCCGGCGGTGGCGGCAAGGGCCTGCGTGTTGCCTTCAACGATCAGGAAGCATTCGATGGCTTTGAAGCTTGCCGCAATGAAGCGCGCAACAGTTTCGGCGACGATCGTGTGTTCATCGAGAAGTTCGTCGAAGGACCGCATCATATCGAGATTCAGCTGATCGCCGATTCCTTCGGCAACACCGTCTACCTGCTCGAGCGCGAGTGCTCGATTCAGCGGCGGCACCAGAAAGTGCTCGAGGAAGCGCCGTCGCCGTTCATCGACGACAGCATCCGCAAGGCGATGGGCGAGCAGGCGGTGGCGCTGGCCAAAGCGGTGAACTACCAGAGTGCGGGCACCGTCGAGTTCGTGGTCGGCTCGGACAAGTCGTTCTACTTCCTCGAAATGAACACCCGCCTGCAGGTCGAGCACCCGGTAACCGAAATGATTACCGGCGTGGATCTGGTCGAATTGATGATCCGTGTCGCCGCCGGCGAGCAGCTGCCATTTACCCAGGATGACATCAAGCCAAACGGCTGGGCGATCGAGTGCCGAATCAACGCCGAAGACCCGTTCCGCGGCTTCCTGCCGTCGGTCGGCCGCTTGGTCAAGTATCGGCCACCGGCGACTTCCGATGGCCAGGTCCGGGTCGATACCGGCGTTTTCGAAGGCGGCGAGATATCGATGTATTACGATTCGATGATCGCCAAGCTGATCTGTCATGGCGCCACCCGCGACCAGGCGATCGGCCGCATGCGCGACGCGCTGAACGCTTTCGTGATTCGTGGCATCGACTCGAACATCCCGTTCCAGGCAGCGCTGATGCAGAATCCGCGCTTCCTGTCCGGGATATTCACCACCTCGTTCATTGCCGACGAGTTTCCGAACGGCTTCGTGGCCGCCGACGTGGTGCACGACGATCCCGCCCTGCTCGCTGCCGTCGGCGCTTTTGGCCGCCGCCGCTATATCGATCGCGCGGTTCAGGTCAGCGGCCAGATGGCTGGCCACCACCGCAAGGTGGGGAGCGAGTGGGTGGTCCAGATGGAAGGCAGGGACTATCCGGTGGTGGTCACCCCGATTCCGGGAGGATACTCGGTGACCCATGGTGAAGATCGCTACGATCTGGTTTCTGACTGGAAGTTCGGCGAACTCGTCTTTCACGGCACCTGCAATGGCGCCCCACTCTGTCTGCAACTGGAGCGGATCGGCTTGCTCTATCGCGTCGTCCATTTCGGCAAGCAGGTCAAAGTCACCGTGATGACCGCCAACGCTGCCCGCATGCTCGCGCTGATGCCGAAGAAGGTGCCGCCGGACCTCTCGAAATTCCTGCTTTCACCGATGCCCGGCCTGCTGCGCGAAGTGTCGGTGGAAGCTGGACAAGCGGTTGCCGCTGGCGAGAAGCTGGCGGTGATCGAGGCGATGAAGATGGAGAACGTCCTCAAGGCAGAGCGCGACTGCAAGGTCAAGAAGGTCGTTGCGGCAACCGGCGAGAGCCTGTCGGTCGATCAGGTGATCATCGAGTTCGAGTAAGCCGGTCGTCAGCGATCGTTGCTACGCTCAAAGCCCGCCGCGAGGCGGGCTTTTCGTTGCCGGTAGCTGGTTCCGAGATTCGTTCGCCACTTCGGCAAGCCGAGCCAGCAGATCGCCAATCAGCGCCAACGCGATCTACCGGCCGGGCACTGGCGTGTGCAGATTCCGCCGGATCGCTCCCCAGGCGCGCGGGGATTTGCCCAAAAAGGGGCGCTCTCCGGTATAATTTGCCGGCTTGCAAAAATCCGAGCGGGAGGGCCCTACGCCCGTCCCGCTTTTGCGTATCTACAGCCCGGACAGGCGCCAAACTCAACTGCAGCATTCACAGGAGTCCTTCGTGTCCTTGTTACCCACTCTTCCGCCCGCAATTCTCGCACTGGCCGATGGCACGATTTTCCGCGGCCAGGCGATCGGCGCCGGCGGCAGTAGCAGTGGCGAGGTGGTATTCAATACGGCGATGACTGGCTATCAGGAGATACTGACTGATCCCTCCTACTGTCGTCAGATTGTTACCCTCACCTACCCGCATATCGGTAACGTAGGCTGCAATGGCGAAGACTTCGAGTCGCGCGGCAACCACTCCGCTGGCCTGGTGATTCGTGATCTGCCGATTCGCGCGGAGAGCTGGCGCTTGCAGGACACGCTGGCGGAATACCTTCAGAAACATGGCGTCGTGGCCATTGCCGGCATCGATACGCGCAAGCTGACGCGCATTCTGCGCGAAAAAGGCGCGCAGGCCGGATGCATCATGGCGATCGAGGTCGATGAGGAGCGGGCGATTGCCGAGGCGGCTGCGTTTCCCGGGCTCGCCGGAATGGATCTCGCCAAGGTGGTGAGTGTCGCGGCCCCTTATGAGTGGACCGGCGGGGAATGGCGTCTTGGCGGCTATCGAGCGGCACCGGCGCCACATCTGCATGTCGTCGCCTATGATTTTGGCGTCAAGCACAACATCTTGCGCATGCTTGCGGCGCGTGGCTGCAAGGTGACCGTCGTGCCGGCACAGACGACCGCCGCCGAGGTCCTCAGGCAGCAGCCGGACGGAGTGTTCCTGTCCAACGGCCCTGGCGATCCGGAACCCTGCGACTACGCGATCACGGCAATTCGCGAAGTGCTCGCCGCTGGTGTACCGACCTTCGGGATCTGCCTTGGTCACCAGTTGTTGGCTCTCGCTTCTGGCGCCACGACGATGAAAATGAAGTTTGGCCATCACGGCGCCAACCACCCGGTCAAGGATCTGCAGACCGGGCAGGTGCTGATCACCAGCCAGAACCACGGCTTTGCGGTGGACCCCGAGACCCTGCCGAAGAATTTGCTGGCGACCCACACCTCCCTGTTCGACGGCTCCCTGCAAGGCATTGCCCGTAACGATGTGCCGGCTTTTTCCTTTCAGGGTCACCCGGAGGCCAGTCCAGGACCTCATGACATCGCTTACCTGTTCGACCGCTTTGTCAGAATGATGCAAGAAGAAAAGGCGCCATATGCCCAAGCGCACTGACATCCAAAGCATTCTGATTATTGGCGCGGGTCCGATCGTGATCGGACAGGCCTGCGAGTTCGACTACTCGGGTGCGCAGGCCTGCAAGGCTTTGCGTGAGGAAGGTTACCGGGTGATCCTGGTGAATTCGAATCCGGCGACGATCATGACCGATCCGGACATGGCCGACGTCACGTATATCGAGCCAATTACCTGGCGGGTCGTCGAAAAGATCATCGGCAAGGAACGGCCTGATGTGCTGCTGCCGACCATGGGCGGCCAGACGGCGCTGAACTGTGCACTCGATCTGGCCCGGCACGGTGTTCTGCAGCGCTTTGGCGTCGAGATGATCGGCGCGACCAGGGAGGCCATCGACAAGGCCGAAGACCGCGAGAAGTTCAAGGCAGCGATGACCCGCATCGGTCTCGGCTCGGCTCGTTCGGCCGTAGCGCATTCGATGGAGGAAGCACTGCAGGTGCAGGCAATGATCGGCTATCCAGCGATCATCCGTCCGTCCTTTACGATGGGCGGTTCGGGTGGCGGCATTGCCTACAACCAGGAAGAGTTTGTCGAGATCTGTCAACGCGGACTCGAGGCCAGCCCGACCCGCGAGTTGCTGATCGAAGAATCGCTGATCGGCTGGAAAGAGTTCGAGATGGAGGTCGTTCGCGACCGCAGGGACAACTGCATCATCGTCTGTTCGATCGAGAACCTCGACCCGATGGGCGTGCACACCGGCGATTCGATTACCGTCGCGCCGGCACAGACACTGACTGACAAGGAATACCAGATCATGCGCAACGCCTCGGTGGCGGTGCTGCGCGAGATCGGTGTCGATACCGGCGGCTCCAACGTACAGTTTGCCATCTGCCCACAGGACGGGCGCATGATCGTCATCGAGATGAACCCGCGTGTTTCGCGTTCTTCGGCACTGGCATCGAAGGCCACCGGCTTCCCGATTGCCAGGGTCGCGGCAAAGCTGGCGGTGGGATACACGCTCGACGAACTGGCCAACGACATTACCGGTGGCAGAACGCCGGCCTCCTTCGAGCCTGCGATCGACTATGTGGTGACCAAGGTGCCGCGCTTTGCCTTCGAAAAGTTCCCGGAGGCGGATGCACGGCTGACCACGCAGATGAAATCGGTCGGTGAAGTGATGGCCATCGGGCGCACCTTTCAGGAGTCGTTGCAGAAGGCCTTGCGGGGGCTCGAAATCGGTGTCGATGGCTTCGACGAGCGCAGCGTCGACCGCGAGGAAATCGAAATGGCGCTCAGTGAGGCGCGTCCGGAACGTATCTGGTACGTTGCCGATGCCTTCCGGATTGGCCTGAGCCTCGGCGAGGTGCACCGGCTGACGGCAATCGATCCCTGGTTCCTGGCGCAGATCGAGGATCTCTACAAGAAGGCAGAGCGCATCCGCGGCAGACCGCTTGATTCGCTGTCACGCGACGAGCTGTGGTATCTGAAACGCGCCGGCTTCTCCGACAAGCGCCTGGCCACGTTGATGAGGACGACCCAGACGGCGGTGCGGGAACGCCGTCACGAGCTGCTGATTCGTCCTGTCTACAAACGCGTGGACACCTGCGCTGCCGAGTTTGCGACCGATACCGCCTACCTGTACTCGACTTACGAGGAGGAGTGCGAGGCAAATCCCAGCGACCGGAAAAAGATCATGGTCCTCGGTGGCGGCCCCAATCGCATCGGCCAGGGGATCGAGTTCGATTACTGCTGTGTGCATGCGGCACTCGCCCTGCGCGCAGACGGTTACGAGACGATCATGGTCAATTGCAACCCGGAGACGGTGTCTACGGACTATGACACCTCCGACCGCCTCTACTTCGAGCCGCTGACGCTCGAAGACGTGCTGGAAATCGTCGCTGTGGAAAAGCCCATTGGCGTCATTGTCCAGTACGGCGGCCAGACGCCGCTCAAGCTGGCGCGCGACCTCGAAGCCAACGGCGTTCCGATTATCGGCACCAGCCCGGACATGATCGACGCGGCGGAAGATCGCGAGCGTTTCCAGAAGCTGCTGCACAACCTGGGTCTCAGACAACCAGCCAACCGCACCGCACGTACCGAACCTGAAGCGCTGCGCCTGGCTGCCGAAATCGGCTACCCGCTGGTGGTTCGGCCGTCCTATGTACTCGGTGGTCGGGCGATGGAGATTGTCCACGAGGAGCGTGATCTCGAACGCTACATGCGTGAGGCCGTCAAGGTTTCCAACGACTCGCCAGTGTTGCTCGACCGCTTCCTGAACGACGCCTGTGAAGTTGACGTGGATGCCGTCTGTGATGGCGAAGAGGTTCTCATCGGGGGCGTGATGGAACATATTGAACAGGCCGGGGTACATTCCGGCGACTCGGCGTGTTCGCTTCCCCCGTATTCCTTGTCGACCGAGGTACAGGGCGAACTGCGCCGGCAGACGCGACTGATGGCCAAGGGGCTGCAGGTCTGTGGTCTGATGAACGTGCAGTTTGCAATCCAGAGGGGAGTGGTTTTTGTACTGGAAGTCAACCCGCGCGCATCGCGTACGGTGCCCTTTGTTTCCAAGGCCACCGGGCTGCAACTGGCGAAAATTGCCGCTCGCTGCATGGTCGGGCAATCGCTTGCCAGCCAGGGGCTGACCGAGGAAGTGATCCCGAAGTACTTCTCGGTCAAGGAAGCGGTCTTTCCTTTCGCCAAGTTCCGCGGCGTCGATACGATTCTTGGCCCGGAAATGAAGTCGACCGGCGAGGTGATGGGGGTTGGACTGAGTTTTTCCGAGGCCTTCGTGAAGAGCCAGTTGGCGGCGAGCGTGCGCTTGCCGATTTCCGGGCAGGTGTTCATCAGCGTCAAGGACTCCGACAAGGTAAAGGCGGTGGCCATCGCCCGAGACCTGCAATCGGCGGGCTTCACGCTGCTTGCAACGCGTGGTACTGCCGCGGCCATCGCGGCAGCGGGAATTGCCGTGACCCCGGTAAACAAGGTAACCGAAGGCCGCCCGCACGTGGTCGACATGATCAAGAACCACGAGATTGTCCTGATCATCAATACCGTAGACGAAAAACGCAAAGCCATCAGCGACTCGCGCTCGATTCGCACCTCTGGACTGGCTGCGCGGGTGACGATCTACACTACCATTTGGGGCGCTGAAGCTGCAGCAGCCGGCATCAGGAACCGTGGTGAGCTGGTTGTCTATCCGCTACAGGATTTGCACGCACAGCTGCATTAGTTAAACCAGTACCACCGTCCGAGTCGCCCACCTGGTGAGCGCTGGCGGTTTTCGTTGGCTGCGACCGATATGAGCAAGATACCTGTGACCGTCACTGGCGCCGAAAGACTGCGTGCCGAACTGCATCACCTGAAAACCGTCGAGCGGCCACGTGCGATCGCCGCGATTGCCGAGGCGCGCTCACACGGCGACCTCTCGGAAAACGCCGAGTATGACGCCGCCAAGGAAAGGCAGGGGTTTGTCGAAGGCCGCATCAAGGAAGTCGAGAGCAAGCTTGCCAATGCCCAGATCATCGACCCCAAGCTTCTCGACGCCGACGGGCGTTGCGTTTTCGGCGCAACGCTCGACCTCGAGGACCAGGAAACCGGCCGCAGCGTAAGCTATCAGATTGTCGGTGAGGATGAGGCCGACATCAAGGCGGGCAAGATTTCGATCAACTCGCCGATCGCACGGGCACTGATCGGCAAGTTTGCCGGTGACATTGCCGAGGTGCAAGCCCCCGGCGGCGTCCGCGAATACGAAGTCATCGAAGTCCGCTACGAATAGGCCTGTGCATGCGACGTTTTGCCGATGCTCTGTACGACGTGGCGCTGACTCTCTGGGTTGGCGGCTTGTGGACCATCGGCTATCTCGTTGCGCCGACCCTGTTTGCCGGGCTGAGTGCCGACCGTCAAAAAGCAGGCCTGCTCGCCGGTCAGCTGTTCGAGTTGATTGGTTGGGTGGGCCTGGCCTGCGCCAGCTACCTGTTGTTGTTCCTGTTGGTGCGCATCGGCACGGTCGCGCTGCGCCGCTGGAACTTCTGGCTGCTGCTGCTGATGCTGCTGCTCACCGCCATCAGTCTGTTTGGACTGCAGCCGCTATTAGCCCAGCTGAAAGCGGACGCCCTGCCGCGAGAAGTGATGGAGAGCGTACTGCGAAACCGTTTTGCTGCCTGGCATGGGGTTGCGAGTATCCTCTACCTCGTTCAGAGTGTGCTCGGATTGCTGCTGGTCACCAATCTGGGACGCGGGGCAAGGTAGGCAGCCGCTGGAGCGGCGATCAGACCAGAAAAAGTCGCTTCCCCGGCGATGCCACTCAAGCCCCCTGGAAGCTTCGTTTGTCGCGACGCGGTTCAGGGCGTCCTGCGCGCGCCTTGCCGGCCGGGCTTGCCTTGTCCGGCTGCGGACGCCAGATCACCAGCAGTTTGCCGATATGCTGGACTGGCGCAGCATGCAACTGCTCGCAAAGCGTGGCAAGGAAGCCTTCACGAGCGGCGCGGTCATCGCTGTAGACGCGGATCTTGATCAGCTCGTGACTGGCCAGACTGGCATTGATCTCCCTGACTACCGATTCGGAGAGGCCGCTCTGGCTTATCGAGACTACGGGATTCAGGGAATGGGCACGAGCGCGCAGCGTGCGGCGTTCGTCGGAAGTGAGGTCGAGCATGCAGGATACCTTTTTGGAAGCTGCCATTCTAGCGGGTTTTGGTCAATGAATCGAAGCAGATCGAGTAGCGCCTGGCTGCATGAGCATGTCACCGACACTTACGTACAGCGGGCCAGGGCGGATGGGTATCGTTCGCGCGCCTCCTACAAGTTGGCGGAGATGGACGACAGGGACCACTTGATTCGCCCCGGTGAGGTGGTGGTTGACCTGGGAGCGACTCCTGGTGGCTGGTCGCAGGTCGCGGCCAAAAGAATGCAGGGTAAGGGGAGAATTATCGCCGTCGACCTGCTGGAGATGGAGCCTTTGCGCGGCGTCACCTTTGTGCAGGGCGACTTCCGCGAGCAGCAGGTGCTGGAGGTCCTGGAAAAGCTGCTGCTGGGAGAAAAGGTGGGGCTTGTTCTTTCCGACATGTCACCCAACCTATCAGGCATCTCGGTCAGTGATCAGGCTCGTGGCACTTACCTGGCTGAATTGGCCCTGGAGTTCGCCTGTAGTTGGCTGAAACCGAATGGCGCTTTTCTGGTCAAAGTTTTCCAGGGTTGCGGCTTCACCGATTTTCTCGTGGAAATGCGCAAGACGTTCAAAGTGGTGTCGATCCGCAAACCGGACGCCTCCCGCGACCGCAGCCCGGAAGTCTATCTGCTGGGCAGGACCCTGAAAGGCTGAAGGGCTTGTGGATTTTGCTTTTGCAGACCTGAATCAGTTTAGAATATGGAATGTCGGCTCATGGAATGCCAAGGTCTTCGGGAAAATCCTGAGCCGGGCAATGTGGAAGAGGTAATGTATTGAATAACATGTTCAAGAATCTGGCGGTGTGGTTGGTGATTGGTCTCGTCTTGATGACGGTGTTCAACCAGTTCAACAATCGCCAGGTAGCGCAGTCGTCGATGGAGTACTCGCAGTTCATCGAGGAAGTGGGTAAAGGAACGATTGCCAAGGTGGTGATCGAAGGCCGTGTGCTCAAGGCGACGACCACCGACGGCCGCAAACTGACCAGCTACGCACCTCCGGATCTGTGGATGGTTTCCGATCTGCTGAAACATGGCGTCAAGATCGAAGCCAAGCCCGAGGAGGAACAGTCGTTCCTGATGAGTATCTTCGTGAGCTGGTTCCCGATGCTGTTACTGATCGGCGTCTGGGTGTTCTTCATGCGCCAGATGCAAGGCGGCGGCCGCGGCGGAGCATTCTCTTTCGGCAAGAGCAAGGCACGGCTGCTTGACGAGTCGACCAATACCATCACTTTCGCTGATGTGGCCGGTTGTGACGAGGCCAAGGAAGAAGTATCGGAACTTGTCGACTTTCTGCGTGATCCATCGAAATTTCAAAAACTCGGTGGCCGTATCCCGAAGGGGGTTCTGCTGGTGGGCAATCCGGGCACCGGCAAGACGCTGCTGGCCAAGGCGATTGCTGGCGAGGCCAAGGTGCCTTTCTTCTCGATCTCGGGTTCGGACTTCGTCGAGATGTTCGTCGGTGTCGGCGCGGCCCGCGTTCGCGACATGTTCGAGAACGCCAAAAAGCATGCCCCCTGTATCGTTTTCATCGACGAGCTGGACGCGGTTGGTCGTCAGCGTGGCGCCGGCCTTGGTGGTGGCAACGACGAGCGCGAACAGACGCTCAACCAGATGCTGGTCGAGATGGACGGCTTCGAGGGTAGCGCCGGCGTGATCGTGATCGCCGCCACCAACCGCCCTGACGTACTCGATCCGGCGCTGATGCGCCCGGGTCGTTTTGACCGCCAGGTGGTCGTCCCGCTGCCCGACATCCGTGGGCGCGAGCAGATCCTCGTGGTGCACATGCGCAAGGTGCCGTTGTCTCCTGACGTCAAGGCAGACATCATCGCCCGCGGCACGCCCGGATTTTCCGGAGCCGATCTGGCCAATCTGGTGAACGAGGCTGCGCTGTTCGCGGCCCGTGGCAACAAGCGCCTGGTCGACATGGAAGACTTCGAAAAAGCCAAAGACAAGATCATGATGGGCGCGGAGCGTCGCAGCATGGTCATGAATGAGGACGAAAGGCGCAATACCGCGTATCACGAGTCCGGGCACGCAGTGGTCGCGAAGCTGGTGCCGAAATCGGATCCGGTGCATAAAGTGACCATCATTCCGCGTGGTCGTGCGCTCGGGCTGACCATGCAATTGCCGGAAGAGGATCGCTACGCGTACGACCGCGTCTATCTGCTGAGCCGAATTGCCGTCCTGTTCGGTGGTCGGATCGCGGAAGAGCTGTTCATGAACCAGATGACCACTGGTGCTTCGAACGACTTCGAGAGAGCCACGCAGATGGCGCGCGACATGGTCACCCGCTACGGGATGTCCAATGCCCTCGGTCCGATGGTTTATGGGGAGAATGAGGGTGAGGTTTTCCTCGGGCGATCGGTGACCACACACAAGAATCTGTCGGAAGCGACGCTGGAGAAGGTGGACCACGAAATCCGCCGCATCATCGACGAGCAGTACGCGCTGGCGCGTGGGTTGCTGGAAGCGAATCGCGCCAAGGTCGAAGCGATGGCCGCCGCGCTCCTTGAACTCGAGACCATCGATGCCGATCAGATCAATGACATCATGGACGGCAAGCCGCCGCGCCCGCCCAAGCAACCGCAGGTGACCTTGCCGAGCAAGCCGGACCTCAACACACCCGATGCCGCCCCTAGCGCTACCGCACCGGCCTGAAGTCGCGCGAACACCAGGCGGAAGATCCTGCTGCACATCGCCGGAGGCTCTTTTCGATGCTCCGCTGCGGGGATTTCGAACTCTCGCTTGATCGCCCTCTGCTGATGGGGGTTGTCAATCTGACGCCAGATTCATTTTCTGGAGACGGTTTGGCGAGCGACACCGACAAGGCAGTTGCCCACGCTTACCGGCAGATCGAGGCGGGCGCAGATCTGCTGGATATTGGTGCTGAATCCTCTCGGCCGGGAGCTCATTCGACATCCGTCGAAAATGAACTCGCTCGTCTGCTCCCGGTGCTTGAAGCCCTTGGCGGCTGCCGTGTGCCAATTTCGGTAGACACCTACAAGCCAGCGGTGATGCGCGCAGCGCTGTTGCACGGCGCTTCGATGATCAATGACATCTACGCGCTACGCATGCCGAATGCAGTGCAGGCGGTCGCTGACAGCAACTGTGCGATCTGTCTGATGCACATGCAGGGCGAACCACTGAGCATGCAAGAGCGCCCTGCTTACGCCGATGTGGTCAGCGAAGTCCAGGCTTTTCTTCGCAGCCGCGTAGCGGTGACTAGTGCGGCCGGGATAGAGCGCGATCGCCTGGTGCTCGATCCGGGTTTTGGCTTCGGCAAGACGCTCCAACATAATCTGGAACTTTTGCGCCGTTTTCAGGAGTTGTCGGTCGAAGCACTGCCGATGTTGGCGGGCATTTCACGCAAATCGATGCTCGGCGCCATTACCACGCGCGCGGTGGAAGACCGCCTGGCTGCCAGCATCGCCGCCGCCTTGCTGGCAGCGCAACGCGGCGCGCGTCTGCTGCGCGTGCATGACGTCGCCCAGACCCGCGACGCCCTGGCGATCTGGCGCGCCGTTGAGGATCAATAGGCGAAATCATTGCGACTGCGTGTGCCTTAGTTGACAGCGGCTTCCCCAAGGATTACGTAAAATACTGTTTATTCGGCAGAGGTAGTTCGTCTGCGCCCATGGGGAGAGAAAGCTGTGCAGAGAAAGTATTTTGGTACCGACGGCGTGCGCGGTCGTGTTGGCGAAATTCCGATTACGCCGGACTTTGTGATGCGTCTCGGGTATGCCACAGGAAGGGTACTCACCGCGCGCGATGCTGCGCGCATCCACGTCAAGGCGGGAGAGCGTCCAGCGGTCCTGATCGGAAAGGATACCCGGATTTCGGGCTACATGATGGAAGCCGCGCTGGAGGCCGGCTTCTCCGCCGCTGGCGTCGATGTCTGTCTGGTCGGGCCGATGCCGACGCCGGCCATCGCTTACCTCACCCGTGCGTTGCGCCTGCAGGCGGGGATCGTCATTTCTGCGTCACATAACCCGTATTACGATAATGGAATCAAGTTCTTCTCGGCAGCTGGCACCAAGCTTCCCGACGATCTGGAGTCGGAGATTGAAGCCGCACTCGAAGAGCCGCTGACCTGTGTGCCTTCGGCCGGTCTTGGGCGCGCACGGCGAATCGATGATGCGGACGGTCGTTACATCGAGTTCTGCAAGAGCACTTTTCCCTTTGAAATGGATTTGCGGGGCCTCAAGATCGTGGTCGACTGCGCACACGGTGCCGCCTATCACATTGCCCCACATGTCTTCCACGAGTTGGGCGCCGAGGTGACCAGCATCGGCACCGAACCCAACGGACTCAACATCAATCAGGATGTCGGCGCAACGGCGCCCGCAGCCCTGCGTGCAGCGGTCATGGAACAAGCTGCCGATCTCGGGATTGCCCTTGATGGAGATGGCGACCGGGTGATGATGGTTGACGCCGACGGCAATATCTACGACGGGGATCAGCTCCTGTTCGCGGTGGTGCGTGGGCGCCTGCGGCAGGGTAATGTGGCCGGTGTGGTTGGCACCTTGATGAGCAATCTGGCCCTTGAGCATGCGCTGGCACAGGCGAAGATACCTTTCGTCCGTGCCAACGTCGGTGACCGGTACGTGATGGACATGCTCCGCCAAAAGGGCTGGCTGTATGGCGGCGAGAATTCCGGTCACATTCTCTGCCTCGACCGGCACACCACCGGTGATGGCATCGTTTCGGCTCTCCAGGTACTTGCTGCGTTACGCGAAGAGGGAGGCACCCTGCAGCAACTCCTCGGACATCTCAAGCTCTATCCGCAGAAACTGATCAATGTAGCGTTGAGCAAGGGCTTCCCGTGGAAAGATCACCCGCTGATCGGAGCCACCTTGCGGGCGGTGGAGAGCGAACTCAATGGCTGTGGGCGAGTACTGCTGCGTGCATCAGGAACAGAGCCATTGTTGCGCGTGATGGTCGAGGGACAGGATTTGCTGACGGTCAGCCGAGCAGCCGAGCAACTAGCCAGCGCGGTGCGCGAAGCCGTTTCTTCGTGACCGAAGAAACCTGTCCACTCCGCACACGCTGCTGCGGGGTACAACTGACAGCGCCAGCAGGGTCGGCGAGGAAACGTCGAGGCGGCGCCCGCGGTTGGCAGCGGATCGTCAAAGACCCCGCCGAGCGGCAGCACAATTTTCCACCGGGTGCCCTTGGCATTCCGCCACAAGTGTGTTTAAATGCGCGGCTAAGCTGTACCATGACATTTTTGAACTTGGGAAGAGTCGATGCCTGCTATCCGCGTCAAGGAAAATGAACCGTTCGAAGTTGCGATCCGCCGTTTCAAGCGCACCGTTGAGAAAACCGGTCTGCTGACCGAATTGAGGGCTCGCGAGTTCTATGAGAAGCCCACCGCCGAGCGCAAGCGCAAGCTGGCCGCAGCGGTCAAACGCCACCACAAGCGGATGCGCAGCCAGACCTTGCCGCCCAAGCTGTACTAACACCGAAATTCTGTCGTCTGCACCGCCGTTCGTCTTCAGACGAACGGCTTTTTCCGCTTCTGGATTTGCAGCGGACGGCTAGATCGGGCGCCTGCCCATGCCAAGGGTCGGCGCAGCAGGGTTGCTCCAGGGGGCCGCATTGATTCCAGACACGTTCATCCAGGAGTTGCTGTATCGCGTAGACCTGGTTAACCTGATTGACGGCTATCTTCCGCTGAAAAAATCGGGCGCCAATTTTGCCGCCTGCTGTCCGTTCCACAGTGAGAAGTCGCCTTCCTTTACGGTCAGCCCGAGCAAGCAGTTCTACCACTGCTTTGGTTGTGGCGCGCACGGCACGGCCATCGGCTTTCTCATGGAGTATTCGGGTCTCGGTTTTGTCGACGCGATCAGGGAGCTGGCAGACCGGGTCGGTCTGCAGGTGCCGGAGGACGCAGGCCGCAGAGCTCGCGACGCCCCGAAAATCACCGCCCTGACGGAAATCATGGCGCGTGCCGCAAAGTACTACTACGAGCAGTTGAAGCGCTCGGAGAAGGCCATCAGTTATTTGAAGGCGCGCGGCGTCAGCGGTGAAATCGCCCAGAAATTCGCGATCGGTTATGCGCCTGACGGTGGGCAAAGTCTCGCCGCCGCCTTTGACGATTATGGGGCAACGGAATTGCAGGTTGCCGGGCTGGTCGGCAAGAGTGACGATGGTCGTTTGTACGACCGCTTCCGTGACCGGGTAATGTTCCCGATCATGAACCCGAAGGGCGAAACCATTGCGTTTGGTGGTCGCCTGCTCGGGGACGGCAAACCAAAATACCTCAATTCGCCGGAAACGCCGCTTTTTGAAAAAGGCCATGAAGTGTTCGGCTTGCCGCAGGCGCGGGTGGCTCTGCGCGACAAGGACACGGCGATTGTCGTCGAGGGCTATATGGACGTGGTGGCGCTGGCCCAGCATGGGGTCGGCAACGCGGTCGCGACACTCGGCACGGCGACGACGGCAACGCATGTACAAAAGCTTTTGCGCCAGGTCGACCGTATCGTCTATTGCTTTGACGGTGATGCGGCCGGGCGCAAGGCCGCCTGGCGAGCGCTGGAAAACAGTCTGGAAGCGCTGCCCGAGCAAAAAAGCATCGGTTTCGTCTTTCTGCCCGAGGCGGACGATCCTGACAGCTTTGTCCGCAAGCACGGCAGAGAGGCCTTCGAGCGCATGATTGGGCAGGCCATGCCGCTTTCGGAGTTCCTCTTGCGTGAGCTGGCGTCGCATTGCGACATGACCAGCGCCGAGGGGAAAGCCAAGTTGGTGGCCGAGGCCAGGCCGCTGCTCGGACGCTTGCAAACGCCATTATTGCGACTACAGTTGGTTAAGCGTCTGGCTGCAGCCAGCGGGTTCTCACAGCCCGAAGTCGAGCGTCTATGTGACCTGCGACCGATTGTGCGGGCCGCGCCGGCAAGGGTGCCCAGGCAGGCGCCGTCACTGTTGCGGCCCTTGTTGCGCCTGTTGTTGCAAAAGCCGCAGTTGGCGCCAGGCCTGGCCCTTGATCTGCTGCCGGAGCACTCCACGGAAGCGCGGGCGGTGCGTCTGTTGTGTGAAACGATTGCCGCTGCCGGACAACAGCCATTGGCCTATCCGGTTCTGCTCGAAAGACTAAGAGGCAATGAATACGAGAGCCTCTTGCGCGACGCAGCGGCTGAACTAATGCAAGCGCCTTTTGCCGAAGACGAGATCGACGCCGAATTCGCGGGTGCGGTCAAACAACTGCTTGAGGGTGAGCATAAACGCGTTTTCGCGCAATTGCAGGAGAAGGTCCAGAAGCTTGGCGTGAATGGGCTTTCGAGCGAAGAAAAGCGGCAGTACCTGGTGGCCCTGAGCGCGCGTGGGCGCTCAGGCGGCGCACCGTAAATGGTGATACAATTAACAGTTTTTCCAGTCTAACGCAACTCGGGAAATGGTCATGGTAAGGGAAAAGGCAGTAACGACGAAAGCGGCGAAAGCCAAGGCGGCGGCAGACCTTCTGGCACAGGTCGGGAGCCAACCGGTGCCGGTGGACGATGAGACGCGAAAGATGCGGCTCAAGACGCTGATCAAGCTTGGCAAGGAGCGAGGTTTTCTGACTTACGCCGAAATCAATGACCACCTGCCTGATGATGTCGTTGATGCGGAGCAGATAGAAAGCATCATCAGCACCTTCAACGACATGGGGATCCAGGTCTACGACGAGGCGCCCGATGCCGAAACGTTGCTGATGTCGGACGCCACGCCCGCGGCTGGTGCCGATGACGCTGATGTCGAAGAGCAGGCGGAACAGGCGCTGTCGACGGTGGACTCCGAGTTCGGCCGAACGACTGACCCGGTCCGTATGTACATGCGTGAAATGGGTTCGGTCGAGTTGCTGACCCGCGAAGGCGAAATCGAGATCGCCAAACGCATCGAAGACGGACTCAAGCACATGATCCAGGCGATCTCAGCGTGTCCGACGACGATTGCAGAAATCCTCAGCTGCGCCGACAGGATCGCACGCGATGAAATGCGCATTGATGAGTTGGTCGATGGCCTGATCGACCTCGAGGTGGATGGCTCGCTGGCGGCACTGGCGGCAGCGGAAGCTGAAGGCGAGGACGAAGAAGAGGAGGACAGCGCGGAAGCGGTCGAGGGCGCCGCTGCCGCTGCGTCACTGCTAAAACTCAGGACTGAAGGTCTGGAGCGCTTTGAGCTGATCCGGTCGTACCATGCACAGGCGCACAGTGTCTTGCCGAGAAAGGGTTCGCAGGACAAGGCCTATCTCAAATTCCAGCAGCAGATCTCGGAAGAGATGATGGGCATTCGCTTCACATCAAAAACCATTGAGCGCCTGTGCGACTTGGTGCGCGCCATGGTCGACGAAGCGCGTGCCTGCGAACGCAAGATACAGCGGATTTGTGTCGACACGGTGCGCATGCCGCGCGCACATTTCATCAAAGTGTTTCCTGGCAACGAACTCAACATCGACTGGGTGGACGTCGAGATCGCTGCTGCCGGCAAGACGTACGGCGCGATCCTGTCGCGCAACGCACCGAACATCAAGGAAGAGCAGCGGAAACTGCTTGCCTTGCAGGACCGCATTGGCATTCCGCTGAAGGAATTGAAGGACATCAACAAGCAGATGTCTACCGGAGAAGCGAAGGCCCGTCGTGCCAAGCGGGAGATGACTGAAGCCAATCTGCGGCTGGTGATCTCGATCGCCAAAAAATACACCAACCGTGGTCTGCAGTTCCTTGATCTCATCCAGGAAGGCAACATCGGTCTGATGAAGGCCGTCGACAAATTCGAATACCGGCGTGGTTACAAGTTCTCGACCTATGCCACGTGGTGGATTCGTCAGGCGATTACACGCTCGATTGCCGATCAGGCACGCACGATCCGTATTCCGGTGCACATGATCGAGACGATCAACAAGATGAACCGCATCTCCCGGCAGATTCTGCAGGAGACCGGCCTCGAAGCCGATCCGGCAACGCTGGCCAAGAAGATGGAGATGCCCGAAGAGAAGATCCGCAAGATCCTGAAGATCAGCAAGGAGCCGATCTCGATGGAAACGCCGATCGGTGACGACGACGACTCGCATCTTGGCGACTTCATCGAGGATCACGCTACCCTCGCGCCAACCGAAGCCGCCCTCTATTCGAGCCTGCGCTTCATCACCAAGGATGTGCTGGACACGCTGACCCCGCGCGAGGCAAAGGTGTTGCGCATGCGCTTCGGCATCGAAATGAACACCGATCACACTCTTGAGGAAGTCGGAAAGCAGTTCGACGTGACCCGCGAGCGTATTCGTCAGATTGAAGCCAAGGCGTTGCGGAAGCTTCGCCATCCGTCACGTTCGGACAAGTTGCGCAGTTTCCTGGACAACGGCAACAGCTAGCAAGCGCCGGTTTTTCGTTGCATCCCGGGCAGCAGACGTCTGCGGCGGAACTTTGGCGCCGACCGAAACGTCCGGACTGAAAGCTGACCAGCTGGCCTCTGGGCCACCAGGAGCGAGGGCAGCATGCTAGAGTTCCTGCGGCTCGGCAGCAGTTGGCGCGCGTTTGATCCGGAAGCGCACGCGTACGCGCTTGCGCTTAACCCTGGCCTGCTGAACGTGGTGATCCGTTCGCGAGCGTCTTCTGCGAATTCGCTTCTTGCCGCGGCGACTGCTGACCAACCATGCGACCTTGGCGATTGCCAGGAACAGGAGTGTCAGCCAGACCAGCGGGTATTGCAGGATCTCCTGGAAGAACTGGATGAACTCGCTGGTGGATTTCTCCTCATGACGCGCAGACCTTGGTGGCGGGCCATGACCGGGGGGAGCGCTGGCAGCGTTGACGCTTTGCTGGGTGACCGTCATCGCGGTCTCGCCATAGCCGAGCGAAACCTCGCCGCCTTTTGCCATGTAGCGAAACCCTTCGATGCCGCCCAGCGAGAATGCGATCTGCCCGTCGATGTCCCTGCTCGCATCGAGGGCTCCAGCCAGCGTTTCAATTCCCGATCTCTGCAGCTCACGAATTGCTGTGATCAGGTCTTCTTCGCGTTGCACATTCGTTGTCGGGTCGGCCTGTGCCTGTGCCTGGGGCGGCGGAGGCGGGGAAAGACTTCGCGCTGGATTTCGGTTGCGCATCGGATGCAGCGTTGCTGATAGCGGATCAGCTTCCCCAAGGAGGCCCGGATCTCTGTCGACGGGTAGCTGCGCCTGTCCGAGCCAGGAAGCTGACGAGCGGCCATCACCTACGCTAGTCAAAGGGTCCGAAGGCAAGTCCCGGCGCCCGCTGTGGACGTTCCAAGCGCGCTGGTACTGGTGGGGTAAGCCGGAAGCGGCGTTGAGGAGCGCGGTAAGGTCTCCTGGCTCGCTGTCGGGAGCTTCCGCGCTAAGCGTTCCTGCATCGGCGCCCATGGGGTGTGCCATAGCGTTCGCCGCAGGCAAGATGCCGAGCGTCACGCTCAGGTACATCCAGCCTGTGGTTCGACAGGCATTTGTTCTAGGCATGCTGATCCATCCAAAACTCAAAGCAAGAATCACGCCGATATTGCTTAAGCAATTAAAACAGATAATTACGGCCTGCAAAAGACTTTACCTCAAGCGGACTGTAAAATTTCTCGACAGGACTGCTCTGGCTGCGCGGGTGGCCGCCTGGGCGGCGGCCGTGGCATAATCGGAGAAACTCATCGACGCCAGGATCACGGAATGATGCGCAAAACACTGCGGCCGACGGCTCGTTGCGGGCAGCCCACACTCGCAATGATGCAGAGGGCGAGGTGAGCCCGCCGCCTGCACAAGCGATCAGCTGGCATTCGCTCGCCACTGACGAGGTCGCGACGCGCCTGGACACCCACTTTGACGACGGGCTTGACGAAAGCGAAGTCGTTCGGCGTCGGGCACAACACGGTGAAAACCGGATTACCACAAAGCCTGGCAAGGGGCCGTTGCTACGTTTTGCCCTGCAGTTCGTGCAGCCGCTGGTTCTGGTGTTGCTCCTGGCGGGTGCAGTAACCACCCTGATCGGTGAATGGGTCGATGCAGGGGTAATCCTTGGCGTAACCCTGATCAATGCAGTGATCGGCTTTCTTCAGGAAGGTCGCGCCGCAAATGCCCTGGCGGCACTGGCGCGCTCGCTCACCAGCGCGGTGACCGTCCTGCGTGGTGGCCGCAAGCAATGTCTTGCGTCGACGCTGCTGGTGCCCGGCGACGTAGTTCTGCTGGCAGCGGGAGACAAGGCTCCCGCAGATCTGCGCTTGTTCCGTACCAAGAACCTGCAAGCCATCGAATCGGCACTGACCGGCGAGTCGGCCGCAGTGGCCAAAAACGACCAGCCGCTCCCCGCGGACACGTTGCTCGCCGAACGTGCCAACATGGCTTATGCGGGTACGGTGATGATCAGCGGGCAGGGGGCGGGGGTGGTGGTAGCCACCGCTGATCATACCGAAACCGGTCGCATTTCGCGGCTACTTGCCGAGGCCCCGGATCTGACGACGCCACTCACCCGCAAAATGGCGGTGTTCAGCAACTGGTTGCTGATCGCCATCGCTTTGCTGGCGATGCTCACATTTGCCGTGGGCATGTGGCGCGGCGAATCGGCGTTTGCCATGTTCATGGCTGCGGTGGCCCTGGCCGTCGGTGCAATCCCCGAGGGACTGCCAGCGGCGATGACCATCACGCTGGCCATCGGCGTGTCACGCATGGCCGCACGCAGGGCGATCATCCGCAAGCTGCCAGCGGTTGAAACGCTGGGCAGCACCACCATCATCTGCTCCGACAAAACCGGCACACTGACCGAGAACCAGATGACCGTGCGCGAGCTATATGCCGGTGGCGAGCGTACAACGGTCAGCGGCAGCGGCTATTCGCCAACCGGCAGGATTGGCCAAGGGGCGAAGGTCGATGGCGCTTTGCGCGAGTGTCTGCTGGCCGGCGTGCTGTGCAACGAAGCCGGGCTGAACCGGAGCGGCGGCCAATGGGAAGTGGTTGGAGACCCCACGGAGGGGGCACTGCTGGTGGTCGCGCGCAAGGCGGGTCTCGACGAGCGGAGCTTGCAGAAGCTGTTTCCTCGCCTCGATGAAATCCCCTTCGATTCGGCGCGCCAGTACATGGCCACCCTGCACGATATCGAGGGTGCACATTTTGCCTACTTCAAGGGCGCTCTCGAACAGTTGTTGCCGCGCTCGGTAAGCATGCTCGACACCTCCGGCATGGCGGTGGTGCTGCGCCGGGAGGAGATCGAAATGGCCGCCCGCAGCATGGCCGCGGGGGGCTTGCGCGTGCTCGCCCTGGCACGCCGCGCGGCCGGTTCGGCAACCACGCTGGACGTCGCGAGCGCGGCGACCGGGTTACAGTTTATCGGCCTGGTGGGAATGGTCGATCCGCCACGCCCGCGCGCGATCATCGCGGTCCGGACCTGTCACAGAGCGGGGATGACCGTCAAGATGATCACTGGTGACCATGCTGTCACGGCGCAGGCGATCGCCAGGCAGCTGGGTATCGCCAAAGCGGGTGAGGCGGTGCTCAGCGGTCGCGAGTTGGCGGCACTCGACGACGAAGGCCTGCGTGCGGTGGTCCGGACGGTGAATGTTTTTGCTCGCGTAGACCCCGAGCAAAAGCTGCGCCTGGTACGTGCGCTGCAGGCCAACGGTGAGGTGGTGGCGATGACTGGCGACGGCGTCAATGACGCACCGGCGCTCAAGCAGGCCGACATCGGCATCGCCATGGGCCTGGGTGGTACCGAGGTTGCCAAGGACGCCGCCGACATGGTGCTCATTGACGATGACTTTGCCGCCATCGAGGCGGCGGTCGAGGAAGGGCGCGGAGTCTACGACAATCTCGTGAAGTTCATTACCTGGACCCTGCCCACCAACTTCGGCGAGGGCCTGGTCATTGTTGCGGCAATCCTCGCCGGCGCTACGCTGCCGATCACGCCTTTGCAGATCCTCTGGATCAACATGACCACCGCCGTCTTTCTCGGGCTGATGCTGGCCTTCGAACCAATCGAACACGCGGTCATGGATCGCCCACCGCGACCGCCGGGAACGCCGATCCTCGACGCAGCGCTGGTCTGGCGAATCGTGCTGGTCAGCGTGCTGCTGCTGACCGGCTCCTTCGGACTTTTCCAGCTTGAGCTGGCGCGCGGGCATGCCTTGGCCGAAGCACGTACCGTGGCGCTTAACGTCTTCGTCGTCGTCGAAGCGTTATACCTTTTCAATTGCCGCTCGCTGACGCTCTCGGCCTTGCGCGTCGGTCTATTCTCCAATCCGGCGATCTGGTATGGCGTATTGATCATGGCGCTGCTGCAGGGCTTGCTGACCTACGTGCCACTGATGAATCGCCTGTTCGCGACGGCGCCGATCGGCTGGCGGGAGTGGTTGGAGATTTTCGCGGTCGGCGTGCTCGGCTACCTCGCGGTGGGCATCGAGAAGCGCTTGCGCGCACAGTGACCAACGCCGCCTAGCGCTTCCTCAGACCTTTCATCATCCGGGGTGGCTGCCAGGAGCCATGACCGTTGGGACAGGCGAATGCCGCGTGGCCTTGCGTGCCCAGGATTGCCCGCATTTGCGCATCTGCTCATCGATCGGGCAGCAGCGTAGCTGCGACCTTCGGCCACAACACCATCTGCGTGCACCGAAACAGCGCCAGCCGCCGCCCGTCCTCCCCGGTCACTTCGGCATCCCAGACCTGCGTCGTGCGCCCGCTGTGCACCGCGCTCGCCGTGCACAGCAAGACGCCTTCCGTCAGTGTGCCGAGAAAATTCGTCTTCAGCTCGACCGTCGTGAAGCCATCGGCGCCGACCGGCAGGTGCGCCATCGTCGCATAGCCGGCAGAGGTATCGGCGAGGGCGATCACCGTCGCCGCATGCAGGAAACCGTTCGGCGCAAGCATTTCGGGGCGGATCGGCAGGCGGGCGCGCAGCCTGCCGGGTTCGATGCTGACCACTTCGATACCGAACCAGGCGGGCAGATGTCCGCTGCCGCGCGCGTTGAGCGAGGTGACGCTGACTTCTGAACGCAGGATATGCCGGCTCATGTCAGTCGCTTGCCACGGCGCGGCCGATGACCAGGCGCTGGATGTCGTTGGCACCCTCGTAAATCTGGCAGACGCGCACGTCGCGATAGATCCGCTCGACCGGGAAGTCGCTGACATAGCCGTAGCCGCCGAGGATCTGGATCGCGTCGGAGCAGACCTTCTCGGCCATTTCCGAGGCAAACATCTTGGCCATCGACGCTTCCTTGAGGCAGGGCTTGCCAGCATCCTTGTAGGTAGCGGCACGCCAGACCAGCAGGCGGGCGGCGTCGATCTGGGTGGCCATGTCGGCAAGGCGGAAGCTGACTGCCTGATGCTCGATGATCGGCTTGCCGAAGGTTTCGCGTTCCTTTGCGTAGTGCACTGCGGCTTCGAAGGCCGCCCGCGCCATGCCGACCGACTGGGCGGCGATGCCGATGCGACCCGCCTCGAGGTTCGACAGGGCGATGCGGTAGCCGTCACCTTCCGTGCCGAGCAGGCACGCGGCCGAAACGCGGCAGTTCTCGAAGAGAATCTGCGCGGTGTCCGACGCGTGCTGGCCCATTTTTTCCTCGATTCGGGCGACGATGTAGCCCGGGTGTCTCGGTCGGCACCAGGAAGCAGGAGATCCCCTTCTTGCCGGCAGCCTTGTCGGTGACGGCGAAAACAATCGCTACCTGCGCATACTTGCCGGTGGTGATGAACTGCTTGACGCCGTTGAGAACGAAGAAATCGCCATCGCGGTCGGCACGGGTGGTAATCGCCGCCGCATCGGAGCCGGTGTGCGGCTCGGTGAGGCAGAAGCAGCCGAGCATCTCACCGCGCGCCAGCGGCTTCAGCCAGGTCTCCTTCTGCTCGTCGCTGCCGTACTTCATGGTGATGCCGCAAGCCAGCGAGTTCTGTACGCTGACAATCGTCGAGGTGGCGCCGTCGCCGGCGGCGATCTCTTCGATTACCAGCACCAGCGACATGTAGTCCATGCCGGCACCGCCCCATTGTTCCGGAACGACCATGCCGAGCGCGCCGAGTTCGCCGAGTTCGCGCAGCGCATCCGCCGGAAAGGTGTGATGGCGGTCCCACTCGGCGGCAAAGGGGGCCAGGCGCTCCTGCGCAAAATCGCGCAGCGAGTCGCGGATCATTTCCTGTTCCTGTGTCAGGATCATGCAGTTTTCTCCTTGCTGATGACGCCGGCGGCAAGTCGCGCGCCAGCCTGATTGGTGATGATGACGCCGGCGATGACCAGGGCGCCACCGGACAGTACCGCGACTCCGAGCCGCTCGTCGAGCAGCACGGCACCGAGAATGACGGCGCTGACCGGGACCAGATTGATGAACGCAGCCGAGCGCGTGGCGCCGATTCGCTGCACCGCTTCGGCGTACCAGGTAAACGCGAGTGCCGTCCCGAAAAGCCCGAGAAAAACGATCGCACTCCAGCCGCGCCAGGTGGTTGCCGCCAGCGAGAACAGCGAACCCTGCAGCAGCGCAGCGATCGTGAGCATCAGCCAGCCGGTGAGGCTGGCGCCGAAGGTCATCGCCAGTGGCGACAGCGAGCGCGTGCCACGCCGGCCGACGAAGGTATAGATCGCCCAGAGGACGCTGCAGCCGATGATCAGCCATTCACCGAGACCGACCTGACCGGTCAGCAGCAGCCGCGGGTCGCCATTGGTGACCACCAGCAGACAGCCGAACATCGCCAGCGTGATTCCGGCCGCTTTTGCCGGCGACATCGGCGCGCCGAACAACAGCCAGTCGCCAGTGGCGACGACCGCCGGCGTCAGCGCAACGACCAGCGCGCCGCGGCCGGCTTCGAGCATCTTCAAGCCGTAGAGGAAACACAGGTTGTAGAGAAAGATGCCGCTGGCACCGAGAGCAGCCAGGGTCAGCCATTCCTTGAACGACCAGCGCGGCCAGCCTTCGTGAATCACCACCAGCGTGCCGAGAACGGTTGCGGCGAGCAGGAAACGCCAACTGGCCACCGCCAGCGGCGACGCCTCGCTGACGGCCACCCGGCCGGCAATCCACGTCGCCCCCCAGACAATCGCCGTGGCGAGCAGCTTGAGGTAGGTCGCCGGTGATGCCGACCGATCAGGGCCGGTACTCAAAGTGCTCCCGCAAGCCTGACGCGGGGTACGGCGCGCGCGCTACGGCGGAGGCCAGGCAGTGAATCATGCATCAGCAGTTCCTTCGGCAAACGGCATTCACACCTGCAGCGCTTCGAGGGCCGCGAGGTAGTTCGGCAGCAGGTCTTCGCAGCGGTGAACGGTGAACCCGAGGTCGCGCATCAAGCCGTCGCGCAAGCCGTAGATCCAGCCGTGGACGGTGACTGGCTGACCGCGCTGCCAGGCGTCCTGGACGACAAAGGTCTGGCAGACATTGGTCACCTGTTCGAGGACATTGAGCTCGCAGAGGCGATCAGGACGCCGTTCCGGGGGCAGGGCGTCGACCAGGGCGAGATGTTTGTCGTGCACATCGCGCACATGTCGCAGCCAGATGTCGACCAGCCCCGCCCGGTCACGGTTCAGCGCCGCCTTGACGCCGCCGCAACCGTAATGGCCGACAACCATGACGTGCTTGACCTGCAGGACATCGATGGCGAACTGGATCACCGACAGGCAATTGAGATCGGTATGCACGACGACGTTGGCTACATTGCGGTGGACGAACAGTTCGCCCGGCAACAGGCCGACGATCTCGTTGGCCGGCACGCGCGAATCAGAACAGCCGATCCACAGGTATTGCGGCGTCTGCAGGCGTGACAGCCGGAGGAAATACTCCGGATCCATCTCCTGCATGCGGCTGGACCAGGCGCGGTTGAAGTCGAACAGGTGGAAGAGGTTTTCGTTGGAGACTCTTTCCTCCGACCAGTTTTCGAGATCGAGGGCAAGAAACATCGTCCCTTCAAGAGGTGTCTGGTAATAGGCCGGCGTTTCCTTGAAACCCATTTCGCGATACAGCCGCACCGCGAAGCGCATCGCCGGCAGCGTGTCGAGGAGCAACTTGTGGTAGCCGATTTCCTTGGCTGTCCGAATCGCCGCGAGCACGAGATCGCGGCCGATCCCGAAGCCGCGCTGGCTTGGGTCGACATACAGCCGTTTCATTTCGCAGAAGCCGTTGGAGAAGGCGCGAATGCCGACGCAGCCGGCCGGCTGGCCGTCGCGTTCGGCAAAAAAGAGGCGGCCCTCGGGTAACGAATAGGCGCCCGGCAGCGACGCCATCTCCTCGTCGAAACCCTGAAAGCACAGGTCTACACCTAGCCACGCGGCGTAGTTACGGAAGAACTGCCGGACATGGCCGAGAGCAGCCGCGTCTTCAGCGGTGAGGGTTCGTAGCGTAATCGTGGTCATCGTTGGGTGGGGAAAGGGAAGCGAACTAAAGAGTACGCCCAGTCAGTGTGCAGGGCAGGCAGTTGTCGGCCGCGGATCTTGGCCCCGCGAGCCAGTCCGAGGCCGCGCGGGTCACCAGGTCTCGGCAAAAAGTTCGCGGCCGATCAGCATACGGCGGATTTCGGAGGTACCGGCGCCAATCTCGTAGAGCTTGGCGTCACGCCAAAGACGACCCGCCGGATACTCGTTGATGTAACCATTGCCGCCCAGCGCCTGGATTGCCTCGCCGGCCATCCAGGTCGCTTTTTCGGCAGCATACAGAATCGCTCCAGCAGCGTCCTTGCGGGTCGTTTCGCCGCGATCGCAAGCCTGCCCGACAGCATAGACATAGGCACGGCAGACGTTGAAAGTGGTGTACATGTCGGCGACCTTGCCCTGCATCAGCTGGAATTCGCCAATTGCCTGGCCGAACTGCTTGCGGTCGTGGAGGTAGGGCAGCACCAGATCCATGGCTGCAGCCATGATTCCCAGCGGGCCACCGGCGAGCACCGCGCGTTCATAGTCGAGTCCGCTCATCAGCACGCGCACGCCGCCGTTGAGTTGCCCGAGGACGTTTTCTTCGGGCACTTCGCAGTCTTCGAAGAACAACGGGTAGGTGTTCGATCCGCGCATCCCGAGCTTGTCGAGCTTGGAACCGCAGGAGAAACCCGGCATTCCCTTTTCGATGATCAAGGCGGTAATCCCTTTCGGGCCGGCCGCGATGTCGGTCTTGGCGTAGACCACCAGGGTGTCGGCGTCGCCACCGTTGGTGATCCACATCTTGCCGCCATTGAGGATGAAGCGGTCTGCCCGGCGATCGGCACGCAGCTTCATGCTGACCACGTCGGAACCGGCATTCGCTTCAGACATCGCCAGCGCACCGACGTGCGCGCCGGAAATCAGCCTGGGCAGGTAGCGGTCTTTCTGCGCCTGCGTACCGTTGCGACGAATCTGATTGACGCAGAGATTGGAGTGCGCGCCGTAGGAGAGGGCAACGCTCGCCGAAGCGCGAGAGATTTCTTCCATGGCGACGATATGCGCAAGATAGCCAAGTCCGCTGCCGCCATACTCCTCCTCGGCAGTGATACCAAGCAGGCCCATGCTGCCGAGCTTCAACCACAGATCGGCCGGA
The DNA here is from genome assembly GCA_016713625.1 of Candidatus Accumulibacter affinis. Lineage (GTDB taxonomy): Bacteria > Pseudomonadota > Gammaproteobacteria > Burkholderiales > Rhodocyclaceae > Accumulibacter > Accumulibacter affinis. Next base: position 54,767 of record JADJOT010000013.1, on the reverse strand, counting down.
AAGAGGTTATCGCGGTCGATGGCTTCGGCACGTGGTGCGATTTCGTCCGCGGCAAAGGCCTGAACGGTTGCCCGCAGCATGTCGATGGTTTCGCCATGGGCGAATGTGAGGCTCGGGTATTCCATGCTTCTCGTTCCTTGAGTTTCAACTGGCACGCCACGGTGGCAGTGCTGGGGCTTGTTCTGGTCTGCGCCACCGCCGCGCCTGTACGCAATCGGATCACGTGTAGAATGCTACCCACCCGAGACTACTGGAAGTCGGCCGCCCAGCCTGCCCAGTTTATAGATTTCAGCGCTTTTTACAATCCGCCGCCAGATGCTCCCAGACTATCCCTTTGCTACCCCCCCCGCTGCCGCTGAGACCTTCGAGCTTTCTCCGGGAATTCACTGGTTGCGAATGCCGCTTCCTTTCGCGCTGAACCACATCAATCTGTGGTTGCTCGAAGACGATCAGGGCTGGACCATTGTCGATACCGGCTTCGCTCTGGATACCGTAAAGGAGTGCTGGCAGATCATCCTGGCCCGCCTGACAACGATGAAGCATGGCGGGCGAATCACGCGCATCATCGTTACCCATTTCCACCCTGACCACCTGGGCCTGGCCGCCTGGCTACAGGATTTGACGGGCGCGCCAATCTTCATGACGCTCGGAGAGTTCCTGACGGCGCACGCCGTCTGGCACGAGGTCGGTGGCCACGGGAATCAAGCGATGTTGCAGCAGTTCCGCACGCACGGCCTCGATGCCGGGCGCTGCGCGGCGCTCGAACGGCGCAGTGGCGCCTACAACCGCGGCGTACCAAGCCTGCCCACCCACTACCAGCGCCTCTTTGACGGCGACGAGCTGGTGATTGGCGGGCATCGCTGGCAGGTCCGCGCCGGTTTCGGACACTCGCCGGAACACGCCGCGCTCTACAGCCCCGACCTCGGGGTGCTGATTTCCGGCGATATGTTGTTGCCAAAGATATCAACCAATATCAGCGTCCTCGCCGTTACGCCGATGGCCGACTCGCTGGCCGACTTTCTCCAGTCCATCGACGCCTATCGCGAGCTGCCCGCGGCAACGCTGGTGCTTCCTTCGCACGGCCTGCCCTTCTACGGCATTGAAAACCGGGTCAATGCGCTGCATGCACACCACGAAGAACGCTTGCTGGCCCTCGAGGAGCAGTGCAGCAGCCCGCGAACTGCTGCCGAACTGCTGACGGCCCTTTTCGCCAGGGATCTCGACACGCATCAGACGATGTTCGCCATGGGCGAAGCCATCGCTCATCTCAACCGACTCGAACACGCAGGGCGAATCCAGCGCATCGAAGACCCGAATGGCCTGCTTCGTTTTGTCAGCATGGGGCACGCCACGACCTCACTCAGTTAGCTTTGACGAGTCGGCCCCGGCTCAGGCCGGGAACCGGCCATTGCCCCGGACCCTCGCCTGCCGTCTGGCCGGCAGGGTGGTTACCCGGGCCGGTTGCTTGGCGTAGAATGGCCGCATCATGAGTTCTCCGCACCTTCCCGACTACACCGGCGGCGGCATCGTCAACCTGGTGCAAAGCATTGCCACCGCCTGTGGCAGTAGCAGCCGCCAGTACCCGCCGCTGGCGACGCTGTCGGCCGCACAACTGGGCAAGGCGCGTCACGTCGTACTGCTGGTGGTCGACGGTCTGGGGCAACGGACGCTGGCCAGGCATGTCGCCGGCCCGCATCTGCAACATCACCTGCGCGGCAGCATGACTTCGGTGTTTCCGTCGACCACCGCCAGTGCCATTACTTCTTTCATGACCGGCCTTGCGCCGGCACAGCATGGTCTCACGGGATGGCACATGCACCTGGAAGAAATCGACCAGACCCTGGCAATCCTGCCGCTGACGCCCCGCACCGGGCCACCAGGCCTGTTGCCGAGCGAACTGCCGCAACGCCTGTTCGACCATCCTTCGCTGTTCCAGACGCTCGACCGCGAGTCCTGGGTGGTGACGCCGCAGAGCATTGCCGGCAGCCCTTTCAATGCCTGGCACGCACGGGCTGCGCAAACCAGGGCTTACCGCTCACTGCCGGAGATGTTCGCCTGCCTGCGCGAGCTGCTCCAGGAAACGACCCGATCGCGCTATATCTATGCCTACTACCCCGATCTCGACAGCGTCTCGCACCATTACGGCACCGACAGCCGCGAGGCACAGCAGACACTGCGTTCAATCGATGTCCTGTTCGGCAACTTCCTGCGCGATATACGGCGCAGCAACAGCTGGGTGCTGGTGACTGCCGACCATGGTTTCATTGATTCGCCGACGCGACGAGTGATCAGTCTCGACGATCACCCGCAACTCGCTGCGCTGCTTCTGCGCCCCCTGTGCGGCGAGCGGCGGGTCGCCTATTGCTACGTCGCCGCCGAGAATCGGCCGGCTTTCGAGGACTATGTCCGCCGCCACCTCGCCCGCGCTGCCCATTTATACCTTAGCGACCGACTGATCAGTGCCGGCTGGTTTGGTCCCCCACCCTACCATCCGCGCCTCGCCTCACGGGTCGGCGACTATACCCTGGTGATGAAGGACAATTGGACAATCAAGGACTGGCTGCCCGGAGAAAAGCGCTTTGCGATGCTCGGGGTGCACGGCGGCATCAGCGACAGTGAAATGCGCGTTCCCTTGATTGCGCTGCTGACCTAGCCGGTGTGCGCATCACGGATTCATTCCTTCAGGAGCCCAGCAATGATCAACGACAAGACCGCGCGAACTGATCGCCTGATCGCCGATGCCGTCCGCAACCGCCTTGGCCGCGAGGCCGGCTATCGAGAACAGGCACTGAAGATCTACCCGTGGATCTGCGGGCGTTGCACCCGCGAGTTCACCCAGCAGAACCTGCGCGAGCTCACCGTTCACCACCGCAACCACAATCACGACGACAATCCCAGCGATGGCAGCAACTGGGAGCTGTTATGTCTCTACTGCCACGACAATGAGCACTCCCGGCAACTCGACGCGGCAGCCGCGCGGCAGGCGGGAATCAGCTCGCTTGCTGCCGCCGCGAAGGCGCCGGCGACCGCGCAACCCTTCGCGAATCTCAAGGACCTGCTGAAACGCAGCTGACCTTGGGCCAGCCCGGCGGCGTCCGGGTCGACGCAGCGCTGGCGAGCGGCAGAGACCCTTACAAACGCCGGATTTTCTCGAGCAGGCGCGTGCTCGAGGTCTGGTGAATGAACGGTAGGGAGAGCACGCGCCCCCCCCAGCCGCTCACTTCGCGGTTGCCGACGATGCGCTCCAACGGCCAGTCACCACCCTTGACGAGCACGTCGGGCCGACAGTCGACAATCCGCTGCAAGGGCGTATCTTCGTCAAACCAGGTCACCAGGGTGACTGCTTCCAGGGCCGCGATGACCGCCAGCCGATCCGCCAGGGTATTCACCGGGCGATCGTCGCCCTTGCCGAGGCGTTTGACCGACGCGTCGGAGTTCAGCGCAACAAGCAGCGCCGACCCGAGCGCACGCGCTTCGGCGAGCAGGGTCACATGGCCACGGTGCAGGATGTCGAAGCAGCCGTTGGTGAACACCAGCGGCCGCCGCATATCAGCGAGACGCCCGGCGAGTTGCGCGGGCGAGACGATCTTGCTTGCGAAGGCCGGGACCTGGGTCGATGGTTGAGGTGCGGAACCGAGCATGGCTTACTCCGGGAGGTTTGCTCATCGTACAGGCTTTCGAATGCCGCGCGAAGCGTCGGTCGCTCGGCACTGCGCACCGACCACGACAGGGAAGGCCGCGACAGCGGCCGCATCGGCGAAAATTCCGCGCTGCACGAAGCCCCGCTTTTTCGGTATTGTTCGCCATCTGAAGTCCGCCGGGAGGCGAGCACCATGCGCTACCGTTACCCACTGCACGTCCACATCTCGACTCTGTTTTTGCTGCTGATCCTTTTCCTTTGCATTGTTCTCGGCTGGATTGGCTTCGCACTCAGCAGTAATCTTCTGGAAGCTTCCGCGGCCAGGCTGACGGCAGGGATCAGCCGCGAGGCGCTACTCGAGATGCGACGCGTGATCGAACCAGCCGAGGTGGTCACCCGCTTGCTCAGCCAGCAACGTGTCACCACGGCGACCTCGCTGCAGCGACGTCTCGACAGCCTGAAGTTCTTGCAGCAGGCGCTCGCCGGATCTTCGGCACTGTCATCGCTGTATGTGGGTTACGACAACGGCGACTTCTTCCTCTTCGGACGGGTCGATCAGGGCAGTCAGAGCGAAGCCGCGAAAGCGCCAGCCGGCGCCACCTACGTCGTGCAGAGCATCGAGCGGTCCGGGCCCGTAGCACGCGGGCGCTTCATCTATCTCGATGCAGCGCTGCAGACGCTGCGCGAGGACGATCGTCCGGACTACGCCGCGGCCTACGATCCGCGGAATCGGATCTGGTTTACCGAAGGGCTGGCCTCGTCGACGCAGATCAAGACACCTCCTTACCTCTTTTTTTCCAGCGGCAAGGTGGGTACGACCCTGGCCAATCGGTCGGCTGACGGGCGATCGGTGGTCGGCGCGGACATTCTCCTGCACACCCTGGGCGAGATACTGGCGCGCGAGAAGGTTACTCCGGGCAGCCAGATGGTCCTCGTCAACGCGCAGGGGTACGTGCTGGCCTACGCCGACGACGCGCAGATGTTGCGTGGTGCTGCCGCCAGCGATGGCAGGTCAGCGCTGGCGAGAATCGACGAGTTGGGCGTACCGGCCCTGGTGCCGCTGCTGGAAACCGTTCGCAAGCTGCGCGGCCAGGACAGCCACACCTGGAGCGACAAGGTTGGCGACCACCGAGTGGTGGTCAACCGCCTGTCGCTCGAAGGTGTGCCGCCGCTGTACCTGGTGACTGCCATTCCCGAAAGCGAGTTGATGGCCGGCGCCTGGCAACTCGTCCACTACTCGGCGATCGCCGCGCTGGGCGTACTGTTGTTGTCGATTATCGCCACCCGGCTGCTCGCGCACAGGATTTCGCGATCGCTGAGCAAGCTCGCCGGAGAAGCCGAGGCGATCCGACACTTCGAGTTTTCCCAGCCGATCGTCGTCGACTCCTGGATTCAGGAAGTCACCGAACTGGCGGCGACCATGGACGGAATGAGGACGACGATCGACCGTTTTCTCCACATCAGCCAGGACGTTGCCGCCGAGCAGAACTTCGATCGACTGCTGCCACGACTGCTCGCCGCCGCAATCTCGGAAGCCGGAGCATCCGCCGGCCTGCTCTATCTGGCTGAAGCTGCACAATTGCGCCCGGCCCAGGCGATCGACCATTCCGGGATGCCGCTGGGCGGCGAACCGCCTACGCTTGACGTGGCAGACGCTGGCCCGTTGCTACGTGCGGCGATCGCTGAGCGCGCTGCCAAGGCTTCTCTCCTGCAGCCCGCAGACCTGGCATGCCTGGGTCCGGCAATTGCCGACCTGGCCAAGGCCAGCCAGGCCATCGCCGTCCCCCTGTATAACCGTAAGACCGAGCTGGTCGGAGCGATGGTCCTGCTTTGTGACATGGCAACCGACAGCCGCCGCCTGAGCTTCGTGCAGGCCCTTTCCGGCTCGGCAGCGGTGTCGCTCGAAAGCAGGGCGCTGATCAAGGCGCAGAAAGACCTGTTCGAAGCGTTCATCCAGCTGATTGCTGCGGCGATTGACGCCAAGAGTCCCTATACCGGCGGCCACTGCAAACGCGTCCCGGAACTGACCAAGATGCTGGCCGAAGCCGCTTGCGCCGCCGACAGCGGTCCGTACCAGGATTTCGGCTTGACCGAGGATGAGCGGGAAGCCCTGCACGTGGCCGCCTGGCTGCATGATTGCGGTAAGGTCACGACACCCGAATACGTGGTTGACAAGGCCACCAAGCTGGAAACCATCTACGACCGCATCCATGAAGTGCGGATGCGCTTCGAGGTACTCAAGCGGGACGCGGAAATCAGCTTCCTGCAGGCCATTGCCAGCGGCGCCGATGACGCGGCGGAACGTTCCCGCCTGGCAATCGAGTGGCAGCAACTCGACGATGACTTTGCCTTCGTTGCCGGCTGCAATGAAGGTGGCGAGTTCATGGGGCAGGAGAAGATCGATCGCCTGCGGGGGATCGCCGGTCGCACCTGGTTGCGCACGCTCGATGACCGCATCGGCATCGCGCAGGAGGAGAAACTGCGCAAGGCCCATACCGCTGCGGCGGCGCTGCCGGCCGTCGAAATGCTGCTCGCCGACAAGCCCGAGCACCTGTTCGCGCGCCAAGCGCTGGATCGCCTCTCGGCAGACAACCGCTGGGGATTTCGCATGCGTGTGCCAACGCTGCTCTACAACCGCGGCGAACTCTACAACCTGGCGGTGGCCCGCGGCACCCTGTCGGAAGAGGAGCGCTACAAGATCAACCAGCATATCGTGCAGACGCTGGTGATGCTCTCGGATCTGCCTTTCCCGAAACACCTCCGGCAGGTACCGGAAATCGCCGGCGGCCACCATGAGAAAATGGATGGCAGCGGCTACCCCAGGGGACTCAGGCGCGAGGAAATGAGCCCTCTGGCAAGGATGATGGCCATCGCCGACATTTTCGAGGCCCTGACGGCCGTCGACCGACCCTACAAAAAGGGAAAAACGCTCTCCGAAGCCCTGGCCATCATGTTCCGGATGCAACAGGAGCAGCACATCGACGCGGACCTGTTCGTCCTCTTTCTGCGCTCCGGGGTCTATCTGGAATATGCTCGGCGGTTCATGCAAGCGCAGCAGATCGACGACGTGAACGTCGAGCGCTTGCTCGACGGGATTGACCGCCTACTACACACGGCCTGACCGGCGGCGGCTTCGGTCCGCCGCACCGACACCGGCGACCTTTGTCCCGGAAAGCCGTGCGCGACTGCCGTTGGCGGCACTCGCCCGCCCCATTCCACCAGTTGCCATGGCCTGCCCGCGAGAGCGGGCAGGCAACTTCGTCCGCTCGCACCTTCCAGGACTGTCAGGATTCTTTACAGCAATAGCCAAGAAGTTGGCAGTAAAGCCGGGCGGAGTCGCTTAAGATCCTGATCCATAAATACAGTTTATATACAGGCATAGTCTTTGCTTATGTCTATGGGGCCAGGCTGCGTTATTCCCAGTTTCTGGAGCCGCTCCGGCTGACCCTGCAGGACTTTGCCAAAGTCTTTGTCGTACCTTCCTGTCGGACATGCAACTATCTGATGAATTGTATGTTTTTTACATCTGGCGCGGCGCTCACCGAGCCTCCAAGCGGGCGCTTGGGGCGCGGGTAAGATCGGCAGCGAAGCACGGCAGCGCCAACAACAGCAAGAGCGCCCCCGGTCAAAAACCGGGAGGCACCTATCAATTTATTTTGTGCCTCCACAATGCGAGCCTCCGTCTCGCCTTGCGCAAAGCAGCACGACTTGTCGATGGACCACACGGCACCCAGCCCCTTCTGCCATGTTCCGTCGGGTTGGGTCCTGCCGCTGGCCGGCAGGGCGCAGAGCGTCCATTGGCTTGCCATCCACTCACTCCCATGAACACAAAAATCTGCGTCAAGTGTAAAGAAGAAAAATCGGTCCTTGAGTTTCACAAGAACTCACGCAGTGCGGATGGCCTGCATTCCTATTGCAAGGAGTGCAACAAGGCGCAGGCCCTCGCGCATATCCGCGCCGAGAAGGCCAGGAAGGCCCTGCTGAGAGCTGCCAGGAAAGCCGCCTCCAACTCGTCTCAGTGAGGCGAGGAGTACCGGCCGAACGGCGGCCAGCGACGTGGGAAGCACAAACGACCGACCTGGTCGGCAGGGAAGCCTTGCCACCGCCGCAAACGGTTCGCCGTCACCGTGACGCGGGGATGAGTCGTCGCCAGCGTCCCCGAGCAACACGCACCGGCCACTTTCTCAGTCGCCAAGCCCCCAGTAGCCGGGATTACCGAAAGTGTTCTTGAGCTGGTCGATGAACAGCCGGACGCGCAATGGCAAGTGCCGCCGTTGCGGAAACACGGCGTAGATGCCGACGCTTGGCGCGGCATAATCGTCCAGCAGGGAAACCAGGTCGCCGCTGCGCAGATCGTCACCGACTTCCCACATCGATCGCCAGGCCAGCCCCTTGCTGGCAAGCGCCCATGCGTGCAGGACCGCGCCGTCGTTGCACTCGAAAGTTCCCGACACCTTGTAGTTGGCTACCTCTCCGGTAGGCGTCTGGCGTAGCGCCCAGCCCCGCTGCTGGCCCAATGACAGACAGTTGTGTGCCGACAGCTCGGCCGGCGAGTGTGCTATGCCATGCTCCGCGAGGTAGGCCGGACTGGCGACGATGACGCGGCGCATTTCGCCGAGCTTGCTGCTGGCCAGGCTCGAATCGGCCATTTCACCGATTCGCACAGCGCAGTCAACGCCCTCGTTGAGCAGATCAACGAGTCGATCGGTCAAATCCAGTCGCACCGTGACGTCCGGATTGGCCTGCATGAAAGCCGCCACCTGTGGTGCTACATGCCGGCGCCCGAAGCCGGCCGGTGCTGACACCTTGAGGTGACCACTAGCGCGGATGCCGCCGAGGGAAACTGCCGCTTCGGCATTTGCCAGATCGTTGAGTATCCGTTGACAGTCCTCAAGGAAAGCTTGTCCCTCAAAGGTCAGCGACAACCGGCGCGTCGTACGCTGCAGCAGTTTTACGCCCAGGCGTGACTCCAGGGCATCGAGGCGACGCCCGATTACTGCCGGAGTGACGGCCTCCAGCTGTGCCGCCGCCGAGAGGCTGCCACGTGTCGCCGAGTGGACGAAGGCCTCGATTTGCTTGAGATGGTTCATGATCTTGATTCAATACCTGAGGTAAAAGATAATTTGATTCCATTCGCTCTTATCTTTCACTGAAGCATCCAATAGAATCGCTGCACTGCATCATAACCCATCGACAGGAGCCATCGCATGAGCCTGAGCCTACCCGCAGGAATGCAAATCAACGCGCCGATCCAGGCCGGTTACGAAACCATTCTCACCCCTGAGGCGCTGGCCCTGGTCGCCAAGCTGCACCGCGCCTTCGAGGGCCGCCGCCAGGAACTGCTGCAGGCACGCGTGGCTCGCCAGGCGCGCATCGATGCCGGCGAAATGCCGGATTTTCTGCCTGAAACCAGGCACATACGCGAAGGCGAATGGAAGATTAGCCCGCTGCCAAAGGCGCTCGAACGCCGGCGCACCGAAATCACCGGTCCGGTCGAAGCCAAGATGATCATCAACGCCTATAATTCGGGCGCTGACTCGTACATGAGTGACTTCGAGGATTCGAACAGCCCGAAGTGGGACAATCAGATCCAGGGCCAGGTCAACCTCTACAAAGCCATCCGGCGCCAGCTGTCGTTCACCAACGAAGCCGGCAAGGAGTACGCACTCAACGACCAGATCGCCACCTTGCAGATCCGTCCGCGTGGCTGGCACCTCGACGAAAAGCATGTCACCGTCGATGGGCAGCGCGTTTCCGGTGGCATCTTCGATTTCGGGCTGGTCTTCTTCCACAACGCCAAGGAGCAGATCGCGCGCGGTGCGGGGCCTTTCTACTACCTGCCGAAGATGGAATCACATCACGAAGCGCGCCTGTGGAACGACATCTTCATCATGGCGGAGGAGCACATTGGCCTGCCGCGCGGTACGATCAAGGCCACCGTGCTGGTCGAGACCATCCTTGCTACCTTCGAGATGGAGGAGATCCTGTACGAACTGCGTGAACACTCGGCTGGCCTCAACGCCGGACGCTGGGACTACATTTTCTCGTGCATCAAGAAGTTCAAGAAGAACGCCGATTTCTGCCTCGCCAACCGCGGCGCGATCACCATGGAAGTTCCTTTCATGCGCAGCTATGCGCTGCAACTGGTCAAGATCTGTCACAAGCGGGGAGCGCCGGCGATGGGCGGCATGAGTGCGCTGATTCCGATCAAGAACGACCCGGTGGCCAATGAAAAAGCGCTGGCAGGGATTCGTCACGACAAGACGCGTGACGCCAATGACGGATTCGACGGCGGCTGGGTAGCTCACCCGGGGCTGGTTTCGATCGCCGGTGAGGAGTTTCAGAAGGTGCTCGGCGATCGCCCGAACCAGTGGGAGAAGCCGCGCGACGAAACCTTCACCGCCGCTGATTTCCTCAACTTCCAGCCCTCGCAACCGATCACTGAAGCGGGTGTGCGCAACAACATCAACGTCGGTATTCACTACCTCGGCAGCTGGCTGGCCGGCAACGGCTGCGTGCCGATCCACAACCTGATGGAAGATGCCGCCACCGCCGAGATCTCGCGTTCGCAGGTCTGGCAATGGGTGGTTTCCCCGAAAGGTGTTCTCGACGACGGCCGCAAGGTCACCGCGGAGATGGTGCGCGGCATGATCGCTGAAGAGCTGGTCAAGGTCAAAGCGACCGTCGGCGCCCAGGGGGAAGATACTGCCACCTACGATCAGGCGGCGGTCATTTTCGACAGGATGTCGTTGAGCCCGGAATACCCCGAGTTCCTGACCCTGCCCTTGTACGAGGCTATGGACTGAACCGGGCGTGGCCTGCTGGCGGCGTTCCGCCAGCGGGCCACCCCGAGCGACAATCGGCGCGGGGAGCATGCTCGCCCCGCGATACTGCGTCGGTTTATTGGGTCGGCCAGCTGGGCACGGCGCAGCCAGCTACCCGGATCCGGGTCAGCACGATGCCCCCAGGGCGCGTGCACGCAGGGCGCTCATTTCCAGACTCGCTGCATCAGGCGCTGTTTGCGTCGGCCAGCCCTGCAGGTGGTTGGCGGCCAGGCCGGCCAGCGCGTGAATCCAGTCGTCGCGTTCGTTGAGGCAGGGAAGGTAGTAATATTCTTCGCCACCGGCCTGCATGAACTCGCTCCTGCCTTCGATGGCGATCTCTTCGAGGGTCTCCAGACAGTCTGCAGGGAAACCCGGGCAAATCACGTCGACCCGCTGCACTCCTTGTTTTGCCAGCTTTTTCAGCGTTGCCACAGTGTAGGGCTGCAACCACTCGGCGCGTCCAAATCGGGACTGAAAGCAGATCTGGTACTGCTCCGCAGCCAGCCCCAGCGCTTCTGCAAGCAAACGGCCGGTCTTGTGGCACTCACAGTGATAGGGATCGCCCTTGTCCAGCGTGTACCGCGGCAGCCCGTGAAAGCTCATCACCAGACGATAGGCGCTTGCCGGTCGGCCCCTGTTGGCCCAATGCTCGCGCACGCTGGCTGCCAATGCGGCAATGTAGCCGGGATGGTCGGCGAAACTCCTGACCATCCGCAGTTCCGGCTGGTTACGAACGCTCTGCAACCAGGCGCCGGCAGCATCAAAGGCCGTCGCTGTCGTGGTCGCCGAGTATTGCGGGTACAGCGGCAGCAGCAGCATGCGCGTGCAGCCCTCGGCCTTGAGCCGCGCGAGGGTTACGGGAATCGACGGCTGGCCGTAACGCATGGCATAGTCGACGACCACCCGATGCCCGGCCTGACCAAGAAAGCCGCGCAACAGCCTGGACTGACGTTCGACATGAACCTTCAGCGGCGAGCCTTCGGCAGTCCACACCGAAGCGTATTTTTCAGCCGAGCGGCGTGGCCGAACGTTGAGGATGATCCCGTTGAGAATCAACCACCACACGGCGCGCGGAATCTCGACCACCCGCGGGTCGGAGAGGAACTCCTTGAGGTAAGCTCTCACCGCCTGCCCGGTCGGCGCTGCCGGCGTCCCCAGGTTGATCAGCAGGACCGCCGTGGCGGCTGCTGAACCGTGGCGGTAGGCCGGCTCGGGCTGATAGCGCGGCATCAGCATCTGGCCTGGAAAGTCAGCGCCGCCGACAGCAGCCTGGCGGTGATCTCGACGATCGGGATTACGCGTTCGTAAGCCATGCGGGTTGGGCCAATGACGCCAACCGAGCCGACCACTTCACCATCCACCTCATACGGGGCGGTGACCACGCTGCACTCATCGAGGGTGCCAGCCCCGATTCGCCGCCGATGAAAATCTGTACGCCGTCGGCACGATGCGAGAGATCGAGCAACTGCATCAGCGAAGTCCGCTGTTCGAAAAGGTCGAACAGTTCACGTAGCCGCTTCATGTTGGACGAGAATTCCTCGACTTCGAGCAGGTTTCGCTCTCCCGAGATGACGTAGCGGTTGTCCGGTCTGCGCATCACTTCGTCGCCGGCGGCCAGTGCCGCAGCCATCAAGGTCTGCAGATCACCGCGCAAGCGCAGCAGTTCTTCCTGGACGCGGCGACTGATGTGCTCGAAGTCCTGGCCGACGAAATGTTGATTCAGGTAATTGGTGGCGGTGACCAGCTCCGACGGGGTATACCCACGTTCCGGGAACAACAGTCGATTGAGTACGTCCCCGTCGGAAGTGACCAGAATCAGGAGAATTCGCTTCTCCGAAAGACTGACGAATTCCATCTGGCGAATCTTCGGCGTCGCACGCCGCGGCGTCAGGACGATGCCCGCAAAATGGGTCAGCCCGGAGAGCAGATGCGAAGCCTTGCTGATCAACTGGGTAGGTTGCGAGGGGAGCAACTGCCCCTCGATGGCGTCGAGTTTCTCCTTTTCGAGGGGACGGACGGTCAGCAGGCTATCGACGAAGAAACGGTAGCCGCGCGAAGTGGGCACTCGCCCGGCCGAGGTGTGCGGACTGCTGATGAGACCAATGTCTTCGAGATCGGCCATTACATTGCGCACGGTCGCCGCCGAAAGGTCCAGGCATGAGTATCGCGACAGGGCGCGCGAACCCACCGGTTGTCCCTCGGCAATGTAACGCTCGATCAGGGTCTTGAGCAGCGTTTTGGCACGGTTGTCTAGCATGATTCCGATTCTACAAAAAATCCTTCGCTCACGGGGTGCCGCGGAAGCACGCTGAATTGTGGTCTAATTGGCTTCATGAATAACGCCTTTCCTCAAGCTTCCGCTGATAGTGCGCCACCACCCCGGACGATCGCGCTGGTTGGAAAGTACCACAGTCCGGAGATCGCTGAGTCCATTCGCTTGCTGGCCAGGTACCTGCATGAGCGCGGCATGACCGTATTGATTGAGGAGGAAACCGCCGGCAACGTGGTTTCACACCTTGACCTGGGGAGTTGGGCGAGCGGCAGCTTCGCCTGGCTCGGAGCACATGCCGACATCGCCATCGTCGTCGGTGGCGATGGCACCATGCTCAATGCCGCACGTCAGCTGGCACGTTACCGGGTACCTCTGGTGGGCGTAAACCAGGGACGGCTCGGCTTCATGACCGACATCGCGCGCACCGACATGTTGAGTTGCATGGACGATTTGCTGGATGGGAAGTTTGTTTCCGAGACCCGCATGTTGCTGGACGCTGAGGTGGTACGTGGCGATCGAAGTGTCGTTTCCAATCTGGCGTTGAACGATGTGGTCGTTGACAAGGGCGCGATCGGACGGATGATCGAATTCGAGTTGTTCATCGACGGCGAGTTCATCTACCACCTGCGCTCGGATGGCCTGATCGTCGCCACCTCGACCGGATCCACTGCCTATTCGTTGTCGGCCAACGGTCCAATCCTGCATCCGCAGGTTTCCGCGATCGCGCTGGTGCCGCTCTGCCCACACGCCCTGACCAACCGGCCAATCCTGGTCGGTGACCGCAACGAAATCGAGATCCGGATCGTCCACGCGACCGACTCGCGGGCCCACTTTGACGGTCAGGTGACCGTGGATCTCAGGAATCAGGATTCCATCCGCATCCGTCGCTCAGAATACTCGATCTGCCTGCTGCATCCGCCGGGCTACAGCTACTTTGCGATGCTCCGTCAGAAGCTGCACTGGAGCGAGCGGCCCAAGGAACATTAGCCCATTCCTGCGACGACCCAACCATGCTCTGCCGCTTGACAATTCGCGACTTCGTCCTGGTCGACCGACTGGAGCTCGAGTTTCCGCGGGGTTTTGGTGCCTTGACCGGTGAAACCGGTGCCGGCAAGTCGATTCTGGTCGACGCCCTGGCATTCGTCCTCGGCGAACGCGCCGACGCCGGCCTCATTCGAGCAGGTGGTGAACGCGCCGAAGTGACGGCTGAGTTTGACCTCGCCGCTTCACCGGCGGCGGCGGACTGGCTGCAGGCCCACGACCTGGATACGCAGGACCTACTGCTGCTACGTCGGGTGCTCGACGCCAACGGCCGTTCGCGCGCCTATCTGAATGGTTCGCCGGTCACCGTGCAGCAACTGCGCGAAGTGGCCGAATCGCTGATCGATATTCACGGACAGCACGCTCATCAGTCCTTGCTGCGCAGCGACGCACAGCGGGCGCTGCTCGATTCGCACGCCCGACTCGAACCATTGCTGGCGGATGTCGCCGCCGCCTGGCGCCAGTGGCGCGAAGCCAGGACGATGCTGGAGGCGGCCAGAGACGGCATCGAGGCCCTGGTCGCCGAGCGTGAGCAACTCGACTGGCAGATCCGTGAAGTGCAGGCACTCGGATTCTCGGTCGACGAATGGCTGGCGTTGAACGAGGAGCACCGGCGGTTGGCGCACGCCACAAGCCTCGTCGAGGGCGCACAGTTCTCCCTGCAGCTGCTTGCCGAAGGGGACGCAGCTTGTGAGGCGCAGGTCGCGACGGTGGCCAATCGGCTGGATGGGCTTGCCGAGTACGATCCGGCGCTGGCCGAAGTTGGCGTTTTGTTGCAATCCGCCCAAGCGGAACTCAGCGAGGCGATCTCCGCCCTGCGTCGGTACGCCACGCGCGTCGAGCTGGATCCGCGGCGCCTGACCGAGGTCGAAACTCGAATTGAGGTGGTTCTCGGGTGCGCGCGCAGGTTCCGCTGCGCTCCCGACGATTTGCCAGCTTTGCTGGCGCGCTGGGAGGAGAGGCTCCGCGTCCTCGGTGAAACGGCGGATGTCGCGGCTCTGGCTGCGCGCGTCGCGACAAGCCGCACGGCCTATGAAGAGCTTGCGCAACGTCTATCTGGCGAACGCGCCAAGGCGGCCGCGGTCCTTGGCAATGAGGTCAGCCAGGTAATGCAGCAGTTGGCGTTGGTTGGTGGTTGCTTCGAACTTGGCCTACTGCCGATCGAAGGGGGTAATGCTTGCGGGTTCGAGCAGGTCGAGTTCCGTATTGCCGGGCTGGCCGGTAGCCAAACGCGGCCGCTGGCCAAGGTGGCTTCTGGTGGTGAGCTCTCGCGCATCAGCCTGGCCATCCAGGTGGTCACCAGCCAGGCGGCCAGCGTCCCGACGCTGATCTTCGACGAGGTTGATGTCGGCATCGGTGGTGGTGTTGCCGAGGTAGTCGGCCGTTTGCTGCGCGAGCTGGGATGCGAACGGCAGGTTCTCTGCGTAACGCATCTGCCACAGGTTGCCGCATGCGCCAACTGGCAATGGCAGGTCAGCAAGATTTCCGACGCTGGTCAGGTTCGCAGCCGCGTTGCGGCAATCGAGGGCGAGGCACGGATCGAAGAAATCGCCCGCATGCTGGGCGGCATCGAGATTACGCCGATCACCCGTCAGCATGCCAGCGAAATGCTGAGACTGTCCTGAATAGTGCCGACGATGCGCACCCTTCTTGGCCGGGCGAGCAGCGCCCGCGAACGCAATCATCAGCTGCTTTCAGGAATCTGTCGCGACCGCCTCGGATTCCTGCATTTACATCCCGGCGTGGTGTTGAAACCAGCCCGTAACGCAGCGCCCCAACCCGCGACTTCGGGGTCTCGACCCGCTCAGACAGGCTTCTTGAGCTTGCTTCTCGCCGACTTGCGGAGCGTCTTGAAGAGCTCCGGGTCTTCCGCCTTCAGGAATTCAACCACCTCGAAGTCTTCACGCTTGAGGCGCTGAATGTCGATCTGCTCGACATGCACGAGCCGTAGCAGCTCGCGCACCGGTTTTGGCATGTTGCGACCGCTTTCATAGCGCGAGCCGCCGCTCTGCGTTACGCCGATTTTCGACCAGAACTGCTGCTGATTCAAACCAAGCTTGCGACGAATTTCGCGGGGGTCAACCCTTTCAACGACTTTGACGGTGCTCATGACGATCCTTTCTTGCGATTACGCCAACCGACCCAGCAGAAAGCAGGTCTTCTGCCAAAGATCCAGACGTACGACTTTGGTACTGCGCAGCACACTATAAGCGATTTTTCGAGAATTGCAAGTGGCATTCCAATAGAACATCCGGTTAATGCTGATCGGATCGTCAGCACGCGCTGCCTGGGCCCTTGCCAGTCCTGACGCATGACTTTCTCCATGCAGCGTCCGAGACGGTCATGCGTGCGCAGTGCCATCGCCTTTATCCGCAGTTCCTGCGCCGCCCCCCTGGCTCGGTCCTGCTTCGGCCGGGTCATGCGTCAGGGCTGTGCCCTTGTACGGCGCCTTGCATTAAAATCCTGACTTCTTTCTTGAATGGATTGGCAATGGCACTGATAGTTCAGAAGTTCGGTGGCACGTCGGTGGCTTCGACGGAGCGCATCAAGAATGTCGCCAAGCGTGTCGCCCGCTGGCGCGCTCAAGGCCACGACATCATCCTGGTGCCGTCGGCGATGGCCGGCGAAACCAACCGCCTGATCGGGCTTGCCAAGGAGATCTCGCCCTCACCAGACCCCCGCGAACTCGACGTCATTGCATCCACTGGCGAACAGGTGACCATCGCGCTGCTGGCCATGGCCATGCACGCAGAAGGGATAAAGGCGAAGAGCTTTACCGGCTCCCAAGTGGGTGTGTTGACCGATAGCACCTTCACCAAGGCACGGATTCTCAAGATCGACCAGGGGCGTATTCGCAAGGCACTAGGCGATGGCAACGTCGTCGTTGTCGCGGGCTTTCAGGGCGCCGATGAGGAAGGCAACATCACCACGCTCGGTCGCGGTGGCTCAGATACTTCGGCGGTCGCACTGGCGGCTGCGATGAAGGCCGACGAATGCCAGATCTATACGGACGTGGATGGCGTCTACACCACCGACCCGCGCGTCGTGCCCGAAGCACGTAAACTCGACAGCATTACCTTTGAGGAGATGCTGGAAATGGCCAGCCTCGGCTCCAAGGTGCTGCAGATCCGCTCGGTCGAGTTCGCCGGCAAATACAAAGTCAAACTCCGCGTGCTGTCCAGCTTCGAGGATGCAGGAGAAGGTACGCTGATCACTGTTGAGGAAAAAGGGAACATGGAACAACCGATCATCTCCGGGATTGCCTTCAATCGCGACGAAGCCAAACTGACCGTACTGGGCGTTCCGGACCGCCCGGGTATTGCCTACCAGATCCTTGGGCCGATCGCTGACGCGAATATCGACGTCGACATGATCATCCAGAACATTGGCCGTGACGGCACTACCGACTTTTCCTTCACCGTCAATCGCAACGATTACACCAGGGCGCTCACTATTCTCGAAGCCGTCAAGGAGAAAATTGGCGCGCGCGACATCACTGGCGACAACACCACCTGCAAGGTCTCCGCGGTCGGCGTCGGGATGCGCTCCCACCCCGGGGTCGCGAGCAAGATGTTCGGTGCCCTGGCGAAAGAGAGCATCAACCTGCAAATGATCTCCACATCCGAAATCAAGATCTCGGTGGTCATCGAAGAAAAGTACCTGGAACTTGCCGTACGTGTGCTGCACAAGGCCTTTGGACTAGAAAAGCCCCAGAAGTCGAAGTTGGGTTTGACCGGTCGCGGCGAAACCGATATCATCACCCCTTCCTAGGAGACGTGGCCGAGAGGTCGAAGGCACTCCCCTGCTAAGGGAGCATGCGGGCATAAACCTGCATCAAGGGTTCGAATCCCTTCGTCTCCGCCAGGACATCGGCTGTAAACTCTCTGCAGCAAAAACGACCACCCCGCTGAACGCCATGTTCTGCGGGGTTTTTCGTGTTGTTGATGGCCGGAGATCGCCAAACCGGCCGTCTCTGGTGTCTGCGGAAGGGCTATTCGACGAGGCTAAGGCAGAGTCCGCGCAGGGGATGAGCCCTGCTGCCGAGTCAAAAAACGCCATCCCGACGAAAACAATAGCTACTCCTGTCACGTGTCCAGAACGCGAGCGAGTTCCAGCAAACTGGCAACCGAGAGATCGACCGGCACGAGTGCTACTGTCTCGCCCCTGTTCGGCCCACATTCATCGGGACGAGCGACGAAAGCAGTGCGCAGGCCAGCGGTTGCGGCGGCAGCAAGGTCCGACGAATGTGCGGCTACCATCATCGTTTCTTCCGGAGCAAGGTCAAATGCCTCTGCGGCCGAGAGATAGACTATCGCCTTCGGCTTGTAGTCTCGCGCCAGTTCCGCGCCCAAGATGGCATCCCACACAAAATTGTTGTGCCTTGCCAGGTCGACCATCAGAGAAATATTGCCGTTCGAGCACGGTGCCACGCGAAACCTCGTCCTCAGTTTCAGAAGACCTGGTGCGACATCCGGCCAGGCGTCGAGCCGATGCCACGCCAGGTTCAGCTTGCGTCGGGTCGCCTCATCGACATGATTGAGTCCGAAGTCCGCAAGGACTACGTCCAGGTTTCGGCGATGTAGCCGGTCGAGCTTGGAGAATGGGATGCGCCCGGTCCGTACTTCCTCCATGGCGGGCTGGTACTGGTCGCGCCAGGCATCGGCGAAGCTGGTCCAGTCGATCTGGATGCCGAGCGGGGAAAGGTGGGCTTGGGCCTCTCTCGCAATCGAGGTCCGCCAGTCGACCAGGGTACCGAATACGTCGAAGACTATCGCCTGGATCTTGTGCATGATTAGGGCCGCTCAGAACGGGGCAACGATTGCGGAATTCTAACAGGAAAGGTCTCGTTGCTTGGCCGTTGGACCGTTGAACGATCGATGGCCAGCATTTGATCAGTGCCACCATTGAGGCGAGCCTCGAATCTTCAACGATATTCATAAAGCATTGATACAATCCGTTCATCCGATAACCTTCGCGACCAGCTTCAAGAATCTGATCGATTGACAGAAAGAACGCAATAATGGACGGGGACGGGCAGCGCGAAGGAGTGATCACCGAAGCGGACACCTGTCGCGAATATGTCACCCCGCGGCTCGTCGAGGCCGGCTGGTCGACCGACCCGCACGCCATTGGCGAACAGCGCAGCTTCACCGACGGACGGATCATCGTCACCGGGGGTCGGGTTCGCCGCGGCAAGCAGAGGCGTGCCGACTATCTCCTGTACTACCGGCGGGACTACTCGCTTGCTGTCGTCGAAGCGAAGGCCGTTGGCTTGGCCGTCGAAACCGGCGTGCAACAGGCCCGCGAATCTGCCGAGATGCTCGGACTGAAGTTTGCCTACGCGACCAACGGTCACCGCATCATCGAGATCGACTACATCACCGGCAGCGAGCGCGAGGTCGAGCGCTTCGCAACGCCAGCCGAATTGTGGCAACGTCTGACGGCTGCCGTGCAGGTGCCAGAATCTGGTACCGCACATCTGCTTGAGCCGTTCAATCTCATTTCCGGAAAGGTGCCACGCTACTATCAGCAGATCGCCATCCATCGGGTCATCGAAGCCATCCTACTCGGAGAGACACGCGTCCTGGTCACTCTGGCCACGGGCACCGGCAAGACCTGTGTCGCTTTCCAGATTTGCTGGAAGCTGTGGAAGAGTCGCTGGAACCGGACCGGCGAGTACCGTCGCCCCAAGATACTATTCCTGGCCGACCGCAACATTCTCGTCGACGACCCGATGGCCAAGATGTTCGCACCTTTCGGTGAGGCTCGCTACAAGATTTCTGGTGGCGATATCAGCAAGAGCCGCGACCTGTACTTCGGAATCTATCAGGCTCTGTCCACCGCCGGCGAGGACATCTTTCGCCAGTACCGCCCCGATTTTTTCGATCTCATCATCATTGATGAATGTCATCGCGGATCGAGTCGCGACGACAGCAGTTGGCGAGTCGTCCTCGACTACTTCGCGCCTGCCGTCCAGTTTGGCATGACAGCGACGCCACTGCGAGACGAGGCGCGTGATACCTACCAGTATTTCGGCAACCCGGTCTACACCTACAGCCTGCGCCAGGGGATTGAGGACGGCTTCCTCGCGCCTTATCGTGTGCATCGTGTGATCACCAGCGTAGATGCCGCGGGCTGGCGTCCCTCAAAGAACGAACTCGACCGCTTTGGCCGCAAGGTGCCTGACGAGGAGTACCAGACGAAGGATTTCGAGCGTGTCGTGGCACTGCGCTCGCGCACCCGGGCGATTGCTCGGCACCTATCCGATTTCCTCAAGGGCACAGACCGTTTCGCAAAGACGATCGTATTCTGCGTCGACCAGGAACACGCGGCCGAGATGCGGCAAGAACTGCTGAACCTCAACAGCGATCTTGTCAGTCAGTACCCGGACTACGTCTGTCGGGTGACAGGCGACGAAGGCGCCATCGGCCTGACCCATCTCGCGCATTTTCAGGATGTGGACAGGCCGACCCCGGTGATCCTCACCACCTCCCAATTGTTGACCACGGGCGTCAATGCCGAGATGGTGAAATACGTCGCTCTGGCGCGCGTCATCGGATCTCACACGGAGTTCAAGCAGATCATCGGCCGTGGAACGCGCCTGAAGGTCGATTACGGCAAGGAATACTTCGTCATCATCGATTTTACCGGCACTGCCACCCGCCACTTCGCTGACCCTGATTTCGATGGCGAGCCGGCACGTATCGAGGAAGTCACCGTCGATGGCAGCGGCGAAACGGTCGACACCATCGTCGAAACGGCCCCGCTCGTTGCCGAGCCAGAAGTGGAATACCTCGTTGAAGCGAGCGATGGCGAAGGCGGCAATGGCGTCATCCTGACCGAGCCGCCTGACGGGCCGCGCAAGTTCTATGTCGACGGCGGCGAAGTCGAGATCATCGGCCATCTCGTGTACGATCTTGATTCGGACGGCAAGAAGCTGCAGGTCGTACGTTACACCGAGTACTCCGGACGTACCGTCCGTTCGCTGTACCGTGAGCGCGCCGATTTCCAATCCGCGTGGGCCAATCCCGATACCCGTAGCGAAGTTCTCCGGGAACTGACCGAGCGTGGCATCAGCTTTGAGGAACTCGCGGTGAGCGCCGATCAGCCCGACGCCGACCCATTCGACCTGCTGTGCCATCTGGCCTGGAATACGCCCTTGCTGACCCGCCGCGAGCGGGCGAACCGCGCGCGCCAAACCACGCCGGACTTCTTCAGCCAATATGGCGAGACCGCCCGCGAAGTCCTTTCGCTGCTGATCGACAGGTACATCGATCGCGGCATCCTGCAATTCAACACCCTGTCCGAACTGATGAAGGTCACGCCCTTCGACCGCTTCGGCACCCCCTCCGAGATCGCCAGCCGCCACTTCGGCGGTATGCGCGGTCTCAGGGACGCCGTGTCGGGATTGCAGGCCGCCCTTTACCAATGAAAAGCCCCGACTGAATGCCCCTGTCAACAGCCCCCAAAGCGAGAACACCCCGAAGAGCCAAGGCACCGCTCACCACCCGCGAGAACTTGTCATCGCTAATCGGCACTGCTCGCCAAATTCTGCGCAAGGACAAGGGTCTCAACGGCGATGTAGATCGTCTGCCCCTGCTCACCTGGGTGATGTTCCTCAAGTTCCTTGACGACCTCGAAACCGTTCACGAGGAAGAGGCAGATCTCGATGGCAAGCGCTACCAGCCGATCATCGAAGCGCCGTATCGCTGGCGCGACTGGGCGGCGAGGGAAGACGGCATCAATGGTGATGAGTTGCTGGCATTCATCGGCCAAGAAGTCACCGTACGTGCTGATGGGAAAGTGGGCCAAGGGCTGTTCTCCTATTTGCGCGGTCTGGCAGGCCTGGGCGAGAAGGGTAGCCAGCGCGAGGTGGTGGCCAACGTCTTCAAGGGCGTGCAGAACCGGATGGTCAGCGGCTACCTGCTGCGCGACATCATCAACAAGATCAACGGCATCCATTTTCGCAGCAGCGAAGAGATCCACACCCTGTCGCATCTCTACGAATCGATGCTGCGCGAGATGCGC
The DNA here is from genome assembly GCA_016713625.1 of Candidatus Accumulibacter affinis. Lineage (GTDB taxonomy): Bacteria > Pseudomonadota > Gammaproteobacteria > Burkholderiales > Rhodocyclaceae > Accumulibacter > Accumulibacter affinis. The sequence continues at coordinate 32,962 of JADJOT010000013.1, read as the reverse complement.
GACGCGGCCGGCGACTCGGGGGAGTTCTACACACCACGCCCGGTCGTCCGTTTCATGGTCCAGGTTACTGACCCGAAGCTCGGGGAAACCGTGCTCGATCCGGCCTGTGGTACGGGCGGTTTTCTGGTCGGGGCCTACGATCATATCGCCGCACAGGTCACCACGCCGGCTGAATGGCGCAAGCTGCAACGGGAAACCCTCTTCGGCCAGGAGGCCAAGCCGCTGCCCTACATGCTGGTGCAGATGAACCTGTTGTTGCACGGCCTGGAGGCGCCGCAGATCGCTTATGGCAACACGCTGGATCGCCGGATCAACGAGATCGGCCACGGCGAGCGCGTGGACGTGATTCTTACCAATCCGCCTTTCGGGGGTGAGGAAGAGGTCGGCATCAAGGCCAACTTCCCGCCCAACATGCAAACGGCGGAAACTACGCAGTTGTTCCTGCAGTACATCATGCGCAAGCTGCGCGTGGCCGGCGCACCGGTGCCGGGTGGCAAGCCTGCCGCACGCGGTGGCCGCGCTGCTGTGGTCGTGCCCAATGGCACCCTGTTTGGTGATGGCATCAGCGCTGTCATCAAGGAGGAAATGCTCAAGGAATTCCGCCTGCACACCATCGTGCGCCTGCCGCAAGGGGTGTTTGCACCCTACACCGATATTCCGGCCAACCTGCTGTTTTTCGAACGCGGCGGCCCCACTGACACCATCTGGTACTACGAACTGCCGCTTCCCGAAAGCCGGAAGAAGTACACCAAGACTACACCACTCCAGTTTGATGAGTTTGCCTCGGCACTGGCTTGGTGGGACGCCCGCGAGGAGGGCCCACAGGCCTGGAAGGTGGATTTCGCCGCCAAACGCCAGGCTGCCGTCGAGGTTGCCACGCCAAACTGGCAAAGGGCGGAAAGCGAACGCAATGCCGCCATTGCGCTGGGCAAACCCATTCGCGGACTGGAGCAAACCATCCAGGCGGCAGCAAATGGCGACAAAACAGCACTGCAAGAACAACTGCGCGCCCTGAAAACCGGGCAGCAGGCTCACGAACAGGCCGCCAAGGCCGCGCAAGCCGAAGGCGACGCGCTGTACTGGCCGATTTACAATCTGGACCTCAAGAACCCCCATGCCAAGGCCGGCCTGGAACATGCCGATCCGAAGGATCTGATCGCTTCCATGCGCAGCCACGAGGCCGAGGTCATGCGCCTCCTGGGCGAGATCGAAGCCTTGGTAGGCGAGGTACAGGCATGACGGCGCCCACCCCGAATCAGACCGACTACGCGGCTGTCCACGCGGACATCGTTGCGCTGCTGGAGGTTGCCCACCGTGCTGCGGCGCGCAGCGTCAATGCGGTGATGACGGCCACCTACTGGGAGGTCGGCCGACGTATCATCGAGTTTGAACAGGGCGGGCAGGAACGGGCGGCCTACGGGCAGGCGCTGCTCAAGCGCTTGTCTGGCGATCTGTCCGCCCGCTTTGGCAGAGGCTTTTCCGAGCGAAACCTGGAGCAGATGCGGCTGTTCTACCTGTCCTGGTCGCCGGAGAAGATTTCGCAGACGGCCTCTGCGAAATTGGCCGCCCCCCGGATTTCGCAGACGCTGTCTGCCAAATCTGGGGCACCGGGAAATCTCCAGGCAGCGTCTGGGTCGTTCCCGGACCTGCCCGTGCTGGCACGAGCCTTCCCATTGCCTTGGTCAGCCTACGTCCGTCTGCTGTCGGTCAAGAACCCACAGGCCCGCGCCTTCTACGAGACCGAAGCCCTGCGCGGTGGCTGGAGCATCGCCCAGCTGAATCGCCAGATCGGCAGCCAGTTCTATGAGCGTACAGCACTGTCGCACAATAAGGAGGCAGCCATGCTGGAAAAGGGCGAAGTGGCTGAGCCGGGCGACGCGATCACGCCATCAAGGATCCGTTCGTGCTGGAGTTCCTGAACCTCAAGGACGAGTACTCGGAATCCGACCTTGAGGAAGCTCTTATCCAGCACTTGGCCGAATTTCTTCTGGAACTGGGCGACGGCTTTGCCTTCGTCGGCCGCCAGCAGCGTCTGCGCATCGACGACACCTGGTTTCGCGTCGATCTGCTGTTCTTCCACCGGCGGCTAAAGTGCCTGCTGGTCATCGACCTCAAGGTGGGCAAGTTCACCTACGCCGATGCTGGCCAGATGCATCTGTACCTGAACTACGCCCGCGAGCACTGGATGAAGCCCGGCGAAAACCCGCCGGTGGGCCTGATCCTCTGCGCCGAGAAAGGCGCCGCCGAGGCCCACTACGCGCTGGAGGGTCTGCCCAACAAGGTGCTGGCCGCCGAGTACCAGACCGTGCTGCCGGATGAAAAGGTGCTGGCGGCGGAACTGGACAGAACGCGGCAGGAGTTGGAGGCGCGGCGAATTATGCGCGGTGGCGACGTGGCGGGCGAAGCATGAAGGCGTGGCCGAAAGTCGCCCTGGGCGACCTGCTTCATCGATCCGATGAACCGGCCACTCTTGACCCCGCAGCCGAGTATCACGAAGTCACTATCAAGCTATGGGGCAAAGGGGTCATCAGCCGGGGCAAAGTTTCTGGCAGCGACGTCGCGTCGGTGCGTCGCGTCGTGCGGCAAAACCAGTTGATTCTGTCCAAGATTGACGCACGTAATGGGGCTATTGGTCTGGTGCCCTCGGAGCTTGACGGCGCTATTGTCAGCAACGACTTTCCGTCGTTCGAGTTTCGTGATCCGGACAGATGCGATGCCGCATTCATGGGATGGCTTGTCCGCTCGGCACGCTTTGTCGATCTGTGCAAAGCTGCCAGCGAAGGCACCACTAACCGCGTACGCATCAAGGAGGACCGCTTTCTCAACCAACAGATCGCGCTTCCTCCACTGGGGGAACAGCAATCCCTCGTCTTCCGCCTCGACGCGCTGGCGGAGAAAACCCGGCAGGTCGACGCGCACCTCGACGCCGTCGAGCGCGATGCCGAGCACCTGCTGGTCCTGCGCTTCCGCGATGCCATCGCCAATGCGGCGACGCGGACGATGGCGGAGGTGGCGCCACTGGTGCGCCGTGAGGTGGCTTTCGACCTGCAGACGAGCGACACGGAACTGGGGGTTCGCAGTTTCTACAAGGGAACATTTCAGCGCCGCACCGTTCCCGGTTCTGATTTCTCGTGGCAGGACTTGTATCGAATTCAGTCCGGTGACCTGGTTTTCAGCAACATCATGGCTTGGGAGCAGGCCATTGCGATAGCCAAAACCGAGGATAACGGCTGCGTGGGCAATCACCGCATGCTGACCTGTGAGGCCAATCCCGACATCGCAGTCCCCGGCTTCCTTTGGTACTACTTCACCACCGAGGAAGGCTTCGCCAAGATCTACGCGGCTTCGCCAGGTACAGCAGCCAGAAACCGAACGATGACGGCTGCTGCGTTGATGGCCATCGAAGTGCCCCTGCCGACGCTGACCACGCAGCAAACCTTCGACCGACTGCAGGCCGAGGTCGCCGGCCTCAAGGCCAAACACGCCGCCATCCGCCAAGCCAACGCCGCATTGCTGCCTGCGACGCTGGAACGGGTGTTTGCCGGAGGCGATTGATGCAATTCATCCGCCAGTGCCCCGATATTCCGGAGCGTCTGCTTCAAATGCACGAGGATGGGCGCGTGGTGTTGTTCTGCGGTGCCGAGATTTCCTTCCCGGCTGGGCTGCCGGGCTTTGCCGGTCTGGTGGAAAGCCTGTACCAGGCCCTTGCGGTTACGCGCAGCGCCGTGCAGCAGTCCGCGATCAAGGTCGGGCAGTTCGACACCGCCATCGGTCTGCTGGAAGCCGACGTGGTCGGTGGTCGCGAAACCGTGCGTCGGGCGATGGCGGCGATCCTCACTCCCGACCTCACGCTCGCTAACGCGACCGCTACCCACGAAGCCTTGCTGATGCTGGGTCAAGACCGCAAAGGTCGCACTCGACTCATCACGACCAACTTCGACCGCCTGTTCGAGCAGGTGATGGTATCGAAGTCGCTCAAGCTGCCGACCTATCAGGCACCGCTGCTGCCCGTCCCGAAAGCGCGATGGGATGGACTGGTGTATCTGCACGGCCGGCTGTCAGCCGCGCCCACGCCGGGTGAGCTGGATCGCCTGGTCATTTCCAGCGGCGACTTCGGGCTGGCCTACCTGACCGAACGTTGGGCCGCCCGCTTCGTCAGCGAGCTGTTCCGTGGCTATACCGTTTGCTTCGTGGGGTACAGCATCAGACCTCCCGGAAGTCCGACGGTGATGCCTCGTTAAGCACATGATTCAAGGTCACTATCGTCGTTTTTTGGACGTTCAGTGGCGCCAGGATAAATATTGTATTTTGGACAAAATAAGTTGCAGACGATTGTAGTTGATGCAGAGTTACTTGCTTGTGTATAACTATGTCGCTATAATCTCGCCAGGCAGGTGGGACTTGGAGTCGATCGGTGACGCAGAGCGAGTTGTTGGCAGAAGAAGTCAAGCAGGCGGGTCGTTTTGACCTCGGCAGGGGCTATTCGCTCTACCTGCCCCGTGGCCCTCGCAGCCGGGGCGATCTCTATCATCATGGCTGCCTGAGCAAACGGGTGAATCTTGCCGACAAGGCCGAGCGGCGCCTCCTGGTGGTCGAGTTGTTACAGAGGAACCTTAACCAGACGCGCTTGGCCGAGGTGCTGGGTCTCAGTCGCCAGACGCTACACAACTATCGCGAAAGTTATCGGCTATTTGGGGTGAACGGGCTGCTGCATGGCTACAGTCCGAGCCGTAGCGTGAGCGACGAACTGCAAGGTCGGCTGCATGTCGGCAAACGTCGGCCGGGCTCAAAGGCCCGCGAACTCGAAGCCTTGCGGCGCGCCGAGAAGATGTCCGCCAAGGAGGTGACCCCAGGTGAACTGGCGTGGGATGGCGAAGCGGTGGCGAACTATGCGCTGGAGGAGACGGCCATCGAAGAGGTCTTGCGGGTCGATCCGCCGACCCTTGAAGCGATGCCGCAGGGGGATGAGTCGAGCAGCCAGGCCGCAGCGGAGCCGACCGCACCGGAACGTGCGCCCGCACCCGTGATCGAGCTTCCCTATGCGGATAACCATGGCTGGGAAGCCAGCCGCTATGTCGGCATTTTCCCTGTCTTGCTGGTGCTGATCAGCCAATGGCAGTGGATGCAACGGATCTTCCGGCTGTTCGGTAACGGTTGGCGCATCTTCGTCGTGTTCGCCCTGATGGCGGTGCGCGACATCCGCTCCATCGAACAGCTCAAACATGTGCGGCGTGAAGAGGCGGGACGGCTCCTGGGCTTGGGGCGGCTACCCGCGCTCGACACGTTGTGGGGCTGGTTCCATGAGGTCGCCGGCAAGTCTCGGGCCGGGACACTGCTGAAGGAATTTTTCGCAGATCAGATTCGTTGCGGGCTGGTCGCCGTCCGGCTGTGGTTTAGCGACGGCCATCTCTTGCCTTATACCGGACAGAACAAGGTGCATGCGGCCTGGAGCACGCAACGGCGGATGCCGATGCCCGGACAGACCAATCTGGTCACTTGTGACGAACGGGGGCGCATCGTCACTTTTGAGATTCAGGAGGGCAAGGGAAACCTGCGCGCCCAGATTCTGAAGCTTGGCGAGTATGCGCGAGAACAGTCCCTGGGCACCCCGCCGGTGCAGGTCTTCGACCGTGAGGGCGATGGCCTGGGCTTTTTCAGCGAACTCATACGCCAGCGTACGCCCTTCATCACCTGGGAGAAGAACGCCAATCAAGCACGGCTCATGGCCTTGCCAGCGACCGACTTCACCCACCACGTGCAGATCAACGGTACGGACTATCGTCTGCTCGAAGAGACCCGGCCGTGCCTCTACTCACCCGACAGCGACCCCGACACCGGCACGGTCGACCCGCCGCACGCTTTCGATCTGCGCCGGCTGGTGTTGTGGAATCTGCGCACCCATCACCGCATCAGCGTGTTGTGCTGGGAGGGTGACCTTCAGCTCTCGCCAGAAGAAGTGCTCACCGCGATGCTCAGTCGCTGGGGCGCCTCGGAGAACACGTTCAAGCACCTCCAGGCGCGTCATCCCTATCATTACCATCCGGGCTTTGGACTCGCCGACAGCGAGAAACAGGACATCGCCAATCCTCGGATCAAGGCGCTGGCGCAGCAGATAGCGACTACCCAAGGGCATCTCGCCAAACTCTACAAGCAATACGCCAAAACCCAACCGAGCTTCAATCGCGACGGCAGCGAACGTCACAACAGTCGGCATCGGCGACTCGCTGAAGCCATCACCGTGAGCGAAACGCAACTCAAACAACTCCAGGCCGACAAAGCCCAGTTGCCCGAGCGCGTCGATGTCGCGGGGTTGTCCGATTACCGCTCCTTCAAAGCCATCGACAACGAAGGGAAAAACCTCTTCGACTTCGTCACCACCTCGGTATGGAATGCCCGCCGTCAGCTTCTGGATTGGCTTGCCGACAGTTACGCCAAGGACAGCGATCGGGTGGACCTGCTCTACGCGATCTTCAACTGCCAGGGCTGGATACGCAGCGACGAGCAATGGGTGGTCGTGCGCCTGGAGCCGCTGCAGCAACCCGCCCGCCGTAGTGCTCAGGAACAACTCTGCCGCAAGCTCACCGGCCTCGGCGCCAGGATCCCCGGTGGGAAATGGCTGCGCATCGAGGTGGGCGCGTCTCCGCTATGAGTGTCAGCTTCGCCTACACTGTCCAAAATTGGGCGCACTTCAGCGGGGTTTCCGGGAGGTCTGAGCATCAAGGATCCGGTGTTGCGCTACATGATGGACGCGCTGGCCGCCGACCGCCTGCTGGGCGAATCGCCGCCGGAGATGTTTGCCTTTGGCAGCTATTCCAAAGGCAAGGAGGCGGAGCGCGCCAATGAATGGAGGGCAAAGAACGTCACCCCGATTCTTTACCCCGAACACCGGTATCACACCTACTTGCACAAGACATTGCGCGCTTGGGCCGCGACCTATCGCGACGGAGTGCGTGGCAAGGAACGCATCGTTGTCGAATGCGCCATCGGCCGCCCTCGTGCAAGCACGAAGCAGGATGACTTCGTCGGCCGCATGTTGTGGGCGCTGAGCGATTCGCGCGGTTTGCCGGCGAAACGGTTTGCGGAACTGGACCCCGTGCCATCGCTGGATTGGCTGGAACCCCTGAGTCAGGATTTGTACCGCCATGCTGACCTCGGCCGGTTTGGCGTGCTGGCCCAGACCGCCGTTGAGCAAGCGCTCACCTTTAGCTTGACGCGCCGGCCGGCATCCTACCGACTTGCACCGTGGATGGCGATGGTGGATAGCGGGCATCGCGCCAGCCGCTGGGACGAGGTGATGCACCATCTGGCGCGTTTGGCTGATCCGGCATCTCGACGATCCCAGGCTGTTGTTATGGCTGGTCAAGCGTGGTGGGCAACTGCACGACCAATTGACGTCGTTGATCGAGCGATGCCTGGAAGAACTGGCCAAGCTCGAACGTGATGACGATGCTGCCGAGCTGGCGCGTATTCGTGAGAACGCTCCGAATGCTACTCCACGCCCGGCGATGCAAACGCTGTGGCGTTTGTTGCTCAACGGGCGCGTCAAATCGCGAGCACGTGATCCGGACCTTTATCGCTGGCGCGAATACTTCGAGCGAGATGGGCTGACCGCCAGCGTGCGTTTGGCCTTGCGGGAGGTCCTGACGCCGTGCGTTTCTCTGCGCGAACCATTTCGCTGGGCAAGCGAAATGGAGGGAAGCGATGCGCCAGAGCGGATCAAGGACATTGTCGAATGGGAAATCGTGCTTGCGTCGCAGCACGTTCATGCAGGCGTGCGCGACATGCCCAATGATGGACGCTGGGCGGCAGCGCTTCCGGATCTGCTGAACGACTTCAGCGCCTTGCTACGTGATGCGCTCCATCTGATGCGTGACCTTGGCGGCGTGGATAGTTGCAGTGACTGAAGTTTAGACACACGCGGGTCCCGCCGGCCGGGATTTCCGTGGAGGCGAGCGATGATCAGCACGACGATGGCATTGCCCAGCGCCGATCGGCGCTGGGCCAGACGCCTCAACACTGCAAACGCTGATCCTTGATCACGAATTGACCGGACTTCGGGTCGTAGGCGTCGCGCACGGGAAGTCCGATAAATTGAATGCGCAGCCACTGGGCGAAAAGCCCCGCAGTGATCATCGCACCCTTTCGCCAGGGCGCAATTGCCATCAGCGGAAAGGACTGCCACAACTGCAGAGCCAGCAATTGCGTCAAGGCGTAGGCCGTGGAACGAATCTGCATCCACAGTTCCAGCGCAGGCTTCGACTGCTGCCACAGATTGGCCACGCCCCACCAGCGCTTCAGATTGTGAAACAAGGGCTCGATTCCCCAGCGCTCGGCGTAGATCTCGACGACCTGTCGGGCCGACAGGTCGATCTCGGTAGCCAGAATCAGGCGCGGACGCGACCATGTGTGGTCGGGCAGGAACATCTCGCACCACACCGCGCGTACCGGGAGCCCCTTCAGGAATCGCGCCACGGCGAGGACCGAGCGCACCCGGACCGGCTGCACCTTGCCGTACAGCATCCGTTCCATCTCTTGCATCGGCAAGCTTTCGAGCATCGCTGCATCGACCCGCTGGCCGTACTTGCGCTTGCGTCCTCGGCGTTTCGGTTCTGGTTCGGGCGGGAGAAACAAGGCGGTATCTCGCCGCACCTGCCCGATGATGCGGACCTGCTGTTCGAGCAAGGGCAGAATCAGCGTGCTGCGCATGAACCAGGCATCGATCAGCAAGCGCACCCCCTTCACGTGCCCGCGGATCGAGTCTATCAATTGCCGTGCCACCCAGAGCTTGCCGCGCTGACCCGATTCTTCGAGCAGCCAGGAGCGAATCGGCACCGTCAGCGCCGAACCCAGCCGGACGCGAACGACCAAGGCCAGCGTGACCCAGCACTGGCTGTTCAAAAACGTCGGCCGATTGGCCTTGTGGCTGTGATCGTGCTTGATACTGATCCCCGGCCCGGACTTCGCGCAGCGCGGAACCAGCGTATCGTCGAGAATCAGGGTCACCAGTTCTGCCGGGCACACCGTCAGCACCAGCTGCAACAAACGCAGCGACCGTTCGGTGACCGGCAGCTGTGCCCGCTCGATGAGCTTGTAATAGGTGGTCCAGTGCGCCTCTCGGCGAATGGCTCCGATGGCCCGCGTAACCCAGCCCTCCGGGTTGAGCAGGCAGCCGATCAGCAGTTCGACGAAGGTTCGGCGAGAACGCGGTGGCACGGCCACCAGGAGAAAGGAAATCCATTCCGAGAGCAGCAAGCAAACGTTGGCAGCGAGAGACATGAGGGAAAGTCCGGGATCGAAAACGATCCCTCATTGGTCGCCGCGCGCTGCTTGCGCGAGAACCATGCGCAAGCAGCGCGCGGCGACCTCACGATTCCCTGGCTATGTCAAGTATTTTTTGCATTTTCTGGAAAATTTTTCCCCGCGGCTCGAATGCCTCCGGCATCCGGCGGCCATCGCGAGTGTCTAAACTTCAGGATGGTATGACACCTTCGTAGAACGCAAATGCTGGAATGTTAAACCTGACACCGGCTGTTAGTTCATGGCTGATCAGGAGCCCGCCTGATGTCGGTTTGCGAAAAGTCATGACCCTTGAAAAGCAGCACATCGCCCCGGCGGCTGGTCAAGGCGTAGGCAAAACAATCGCCGAAGTTTAACCCGGCCGGATGCCGCCCTTTGCCGAAGCGTTGCCAAGCGTCGAAGGCTGTTTGCACCAATTCGGCGTCAGCGGGTTCGACCTGCACTTCGGCGGCGTCGAGCAGTTCGCCCAACGCCTGCACACCCGGGCGGCCGAGCCGGGCTGAGATCACCATCATCGCCTCCAGCCAGTTGGGTGCGCAGATCACCGGCATTTCCGCTCCGGCGAGCGCGAGAGCCAACGCGTCGCACTCCGGCTCACCCAACAGGATGGCGACCAATGCCGAGCTGTCGACGACCATCGTCAGCGCGGCAGTCCGTCCGCACCAAGCCCGAGAATCTCAGCCTCGGGGCGCTCATCGAGCACGGGCAGACGAGCGGCGCGCGCGGCAATCGCGCGGATACGAGCCAGCCGCAGGTCGGCGTCAGACCGGCTGGCAGGAAGGCTCCGCAACGCATCGAGTTGAAGGATGACCTCCTGATTGAGCGAACGGCGGTGGGCCCCCGCCTGTTGCTTCAACCACAGGTGCAGATCGGCAGGCACATCGCGTAAGGTGAGGTTCGGCATAGGTTTTGCAGTGACATCGAAATGACTGCATTTTAGCATCGGTGAGCACCTGCAGGTGAAAGGCTGCGGTGCAGTTCCGCATGCTTCGAGTCGCCTGCGAAGCTGTCTGGCGGCGTGGCCGGGGCAAGAAGCATGACCGGACCCCAGCTCTTGCTTACTCGCCTTGTGTTTGAACACGCTTGTTCGTACCTGTCCCCTTTTTCCCGGGTGTTGGAATGTCAGACCCCGGCTGTGTGACTTCTGAAACACCGCGTTTACGCTGACTTTCTCACGACAACTGGCGACCCTTCGCGAGGACGCACGCGAGTGCGAGTGTGGCTACCACAAAGAGCCCGAGGGAACTGGGTTCTGGCGTGCTTAGCGGGGCCGAAGGAGCGAACTCCAACCAGTTGAGACGGCTTGCCGGCGTCGTGAAGGACCCATTCGCGATCGCGTTGTGCGACACATCGAAGGTCCAGCGCGAGACCGCACTGGTTTCTTCATTCGCAACGAAGAGTTCACCCCACGGACTGAACCTGAGACCGATCGGAATGTCGAGCCCGATGCCGGTGATCGTTCCACTCAGCGAGGCGTGGCCGAGCGCGTCGAAGCTGAACCGCGAGATACTGTCGCTCGCTCCATTCGCGACAAAGAGCTCGCCCCACGGGCTGAAAGCCATACCGTGCGGGCTGGACAGCCCACCGCCCGTGATCGTGCCATTTGGCGAGGCGTGACCGCTTGAATCGAAGACGAAGCGGTCAATCCGGTTACTTCCGCAGCAGCGCGACACGAAGATCTCGTCTGTGGCGGGATTCCACGCGATGCCGCGCTCGTTGGTGCTAAGGCCTGTGATCACCCCATTAGGCGAAGCGCTCTGCGCGCCGTCGAAGGCAAACCTGGCGATGTTAGCGGCGCCCTGGTTTACGACGAGCAGTTCGCCTTGGCGAAAGAGGAGCTCCTCCACCTCCTTGCTAAGCCCTGAGATCGTCCCGTGCGCCAGTAGCGTGCCAAGCGGGTCAAGGAAGCGGGATACAGTGCCAAGGACAAGGGCACCTCCACGGGATAAGGAAGGGGTGTTTGCAACGAAGAGTTCCCCCGCGGGGCTAAACGCGATGCCCGACGGGGCCGGCGTGGCGATACTCGCGCTGAGCACCGGGGTGCCTGTCGGCTCCACGTCGTAGCGGTAAAGCACGTTGTCGTCTGTCCCCGACAAGAAGAGGCTCGCGGCGCCGCACGGGCTGGCAGCGCCTAGAACGAGCGCGGAGAGGGTCAATGCCACGGCACGCCACCATAAGCGCTGCTGAAAAAGTCTTTCGACAATCCGGCCGTGGCAGCACGAGGAATTCCGTCATGTGAATGTCGAAGAACTTATCTCAGGCCGCTTACGTGGGCGGCGTCAAGGTCATCGACTTCAGACATCTCTGTATGGCAAGAGACATAGCATCTTCGATGGGCGGTGGACAACTAATTGCGTTGCCGTTAATCACTACGGAGGCACTTGGGCTTGGGTGGGAGATTATCCAAAAACTAGGAGGAGATAAAAAGAGTGCTTTTCGGCCAGACGATTTGTTTTCGAATCTGCTCGGAGGCATTGCGGGCACAGTATTCCCTGACATTCCGATCAAGCGTTGTGATTGCCCGTAATGCCCGTTTCTGCTCGTAGCTCGCTTGCTGGGGTCCAGCCGTCCGGGGTCAGCGTGGAACCGCCCGGGGTCCGCCGCCCGGGGTCAGTTCTCGGGTCGCCGCCCGGGGTCAGTTCTAACATTCCAAGGGGTCGCCGCCCGGGGTCAGTTCTAAAGGGGTCGCCGCCCGGGGTCAGTTCTAACATTCCAACACTTTCCTTCAGCACACCTCCGGGTTCGGGTAATCACGCATCCTTGCGCACGGCTTCGATGTGGCGCGGCAAGCTCGGGGGCTTTCCTCTCTTGTTTTCCCGGTCGCATGGTGGCACCATCGGGATCACTGAATGAACCTCCGCGCTGTTCGCGCGCCCTGAGAAGGGGTGGCGTGTGCCGACCATCAGCATGTTTTACGGCATTCTCGTGTCCATGTACGCGCTTGACATCGAGAAGCACCACGCGCCACATATCCACAGCGCTACAACGAATTCAGGATTGTCCTCGGTATCCCGGACGGAGAAGTGCTCGATGGGAGCTTGCCGTCTCGCCAGATGAAGCTCGTGCAGGCCTGGATCGAAATTCACCGGGACGAGCTCATGGCGGACTGGATACTCGCTGCCAGCGGTCAGACGCCGTACAAGATCGATCCACTGCGTTGAGGAAATTGCGATGACGCCTGACGTGGTTAGTGTTACCCCGCTGCCCGAATTCCAGCTCGAAGCGGTCTTCGCCAACGGCGAGATACGCGTGCTCGACATGCGGCCCTACCTCGGCTATCCGGCATTCGCTCCGCTGGCCGAGGGCGGACTGTTCATGAAGGCGCATGTAGCCCTGGGAACGGTCGCCTGGACCGATGAAATCGACATCTCGCCTGATACCTTGTACTTGTGCGGGCGTCTGCTTGCGGATCAGAGCACGCACAGGGCGCATAGCGAGATCGGACTTTCGTAACGCTGGGCATGGACGCACTCGGACGGGTCCTGGTCGTCGTCCATTCACCGCCCGAGAGCCGAACCCGGCTGATCTCTGCGCGCAAGGCCAGCCAAGGCGAAGCGGAGCAATACCATGCGCAAGGAATACGATTTCAGCAGCGGCAAGCGGGGTGCGGTTATCCCATCACCGGGGAAGACCCGCATCACGATCATGCTCGACGACGAAGTCATCGAGTTTTTTCGAACTCGGGCAGAGGCGCCAGGTGCGGGATACCAGACCATGATCAACACGGCACTGCGGGCGGTGGTTGCTGATGCGGCGAGCAAAGCAGCCGACGACGAGCCGGTTACCGTGGCGGCGCTGCGCCAAGTGCTGCGCGAAGAACTGCACACCGCGTAGCGGAGCGCACGGATCAAGCCTTGGAACGTAGTTCTTGTTCTGACTTGCTTGCTCTGGCATGATTAGCTGGTCAAGCCATCGGAGTTCGATCCAATGAAGTTCAATGTGACCATCGACAGGGACGAGGACGGGGTCTGGATCGTCGAGTGCCCGGCTATTCCCGGCTGTGTGACCCAGGGCTCGACGAAAGACGAGGCCCTCACGAACATCGACGAAGCCATCAAGCTGTGCCTGGAAGTGCGGGCGGAAGAGGGCCTTCCGCTGACGATCGAAACGCGTCAGATCGAAGTCGCCGCCTGATGCCTCTACTGCCCGTCGTTAGTGGCAGAGAGGTCGTACAGGTGTTCGCAGGTTTGGGCTGGCAGGTCGCCCGTCAGCGGGGCAGCCATGTCATCCTCATCAGGGCGGACCACATGGCGACCTTGTCGGCACCCGACCACAAGGAGGTCGCCAAGGGCACTTTGCGCAGTCTGATTCGGGCAGCCGGTCTAACGGTCGAGGCGTTCGCTGCTGCAGCCGAAAAGCGCTGAGATGCGCGCTCTGAGCCGATGGGTTGGCGCGTTTGCTGGCGGCCTGTCGCTGCTGTTCTGCACCGGCGGTGTGGCTGCAGAGGTGCCGCAAGCTCGTGATTTCGGAGTGCCGGGAACAAACGCTAGCCACTGGCCGCGGTGGTTGCCGGAAGGCCCCGGCCGCAGTGATCGCACCACCCCGGCGACCGCCACGTCGCCGCCGCTGGCGATGGCGGCTGGCGATTCGCTGCGGCAACGCTTCTCGACCGACGCGGTCGCGCAGAAGTGGGCGACCGGCCCGGCGTCGCTGCCCTGGACCGGTCTTACCCTCGAATTGATCGTGAAATACCAGCAGAACCCGCTACGCGCAGCGCGGGTGCTCGCCCACCTGAACGCGGCGGCCAATGACGCCATCGTCCAACTGACGGCGGCGAGCAGTGCGGAGGTGGCGCAGGCGGTGGCCTCGGCAGTACTGGCGCATTTCTACCCGCGAGAGTCGCCGGGACGCCTCGATGCGATCGGGATCGGGGCGATGCGGGCCGTTGCTGCCCGCGCGCGCGTCTCGCCGGAGAAGCTTGCCTCCGCCCGTGAAGTGGGACGCCGAGCCGCCGCCGAGGCGATCCAGCGAGCCTTCGACGATGGCAGCGATGCCACCTGGAACCCGGCGGATTGTCCAGCGGCCGCAGCGCCCGTCTGGCGCGCCGCGCCGCCACTCAACCTGTACAACCCAAGCGAGCCGCTGGAGGGGAACTGGCGGACCTGGGCGCTCGAAGACAGCAAGGAGATCTCGCCACCGCAACCGGTGCCGTTCGGCAGTGAGCGTTACTGGAACGAAGCGGAGGAAGTGCTGCGGGTGTCACGCGCCCTTACTCCCGAGCAGAAGCGCATCGCCGACGAGTGGAACCTCGACAAGGGTTCAGTGACCCCGCCTGGAGTCTGGAATCGCAAGGCCATGGAATTGGTGGCGGGCCGTGGCTGGGGCACGGCGGAGACCGCGCGCGTCCTGGCGGCGCTGAATGTGGCGATGTCCGATGCGCTCATCGCCTGCTGGCGGGCCAAGTTCACGCATTGGACGGTGCGACCGGTCAACGTGGTTCGCGAGAAGCTCGATCCGGACTTCCTCCCGTACCTGTTTACGCCGCCCTTCCCGAGTTATGTTTCCGGTCATGCGGCGGCTTCAGGCGCCGCTGCTGAGGTTCTCGCCGCGTTCTTTCCGGAGCGCGCCGCCGAGTTGCAAGAGTGGGCCGAGGAGGCGGCGATGTCGCGCCTCTACGGCGGGATTCATTTTCGCAGCGACAACGACGAAGGCTTGCGCCTCGGCCGGGCGGTCGGACGACGAGTGATCGAGCACAGCCTTGGTCGTGACGGCGCCCGTGCAGGCGGTGAGCACCCGCGGCCAGCCGATCAATAGGCCAGGTACCCGAGGTGTCCGAAGACATCGCCGCAGCGAGCGCGAACGGCGACCACCACGGGACTTGTGACAGGGGTCGGCGTCAAGACGCTGGGCGCGCTTGTTTCCTGCTTGAAAAGCAGCCTGCCGTCGGTCGGATCGTAGGCGAAAACCTCGTAGCGGTCGGCGTCGGTCGTCGCTGCCCAGCGGATGCGTCTTTAGACTGACTCAAGGACCAGACCGCTGACCGCACAGGCAGAGCGGGCATCGATCAGAAAGCGATGCTCGGGGCTCGACGCCGGCACCGGCGCTACGCCCTCCGGGCACTGGCTGGTCACACTCACCTTGACCAGCGCGAAACCGTCGCTGAGCGCCTGCGGCAGTACGAAACGGGTGTCGTTGACGAGGTGTCGATGGTGACAAACGTCCGGCCTTCCGGTTCGCGACTGACGAGTTTGAGGCGATAGATTGACGCACCAGCGACCGCCTGCCAGGAAGTCGTCGGCCGCACGGAAGACTGAGTCGATTGGGGCGCGGGTAAGATGATCGTCGGGTCGGCGCATGGCTGTTTGGCAAGCGCCGGCAGCGCCAACCCGATGCCGGCGAGACAGGAGATCACACGGGGAGCCGACAGGCAGAGCGTGGAAGGGTACATTAGTGATGTCATCAGAGCCTCTTGCAACACTCGTGCTGCGGAGCTGATCTTTTCGCTGGCGGGGCGAAAGCAGTGGGCGGAGGCGGCGACTTCTCGCACGCTACGATGGTCAAGACAAACGTCCTGTCGCCCGCCAAATGGATGCTACCCAACCCCAACAGATCCTGCAACGGCGGCACGTGATTCAGCACGAGCTGCCACCCGCGTTGAGTGTTGAGGGACCAGGTGGATGCGCAGACATCGCAACGGGAGAAGGTGATCCGCACGCTGGAATAGCTGCGCATCGATGTACGACAGCCTTCCCGGTCGCTGAGGGCGGGCAATGGGTGAGGCCAGCCCACGATTCGGCAACGGTTTCGCGCGCCTCGGCAGTCCTGGGGTACTCAAAACGACACATACCGCGTCGGCACCGCTTTCACGCCGAACAGATTCTTTCCTTCGCGATCTCATCGATTCCTGCATCCCGATTCCTCTCGATGAAGTTGAAGACCCAGCGCACGATCGGCCAGCCGGGCCCCCTTACGCGCCGTCCGTCACGATGCGTCCGGCAGTGTTATCCACCATGACCGGGGAGAGCAGGTAGACAATCTCGGGTGCTACGCCGTACTGGCGAGTGACGACTTGTTTCCACTCCGCAGTGTAGAAGGCCTCGGCACGCGCCTTTGACTCCCATACGTAAATTCCGCCTGCCCGCATTCCGTCTTCACTCAGCCAGTAATTCTTCCTCAGCAACCCCGGGAGGTTGACGTACGTCTGTGCTCCACGCTCGGCCGCTCGCTCCAGGATCGCTTCGAATTCTTCCCGCGGCAGCGTCACCATCTTGCGCCGCTCGATTTGCGCGTCTTGCATGACTGAGTCTCCAGAAAGCAGAAACCCGCCGCGCGGTGGGTTTCGTGAGTCAAGTCGTGACCGTGGATTCAGACGTCGATGACTCCGGTCGCCGTCAACACAGGCAGGCGCAGACTCACCTCGATCTGGCGACCGGTATCGGCCAGCCCCGCGAGTCCCCGCTGCCGGGTCGCCGCCGCTTCCGTGATCAGCCGATCGACGACGATCGGCGCGAGCCACCTCGCCGGCCGTCCCGGCCCGCGTCACCTGCCCGAGCACGCTCCTTGTAGCCAAGTCATTGAAGTCGGTAAAGCCCTTGGGGTTCGCGGCCTGCTCGCGGGGCGCCAAGACTAGCAGCAACGCCTCGGCAAACTCATCTCTTGGCGTCATCACAGGGCTTCGCTCGGCGGGCACGTTTCAGCCATGGTTGAACAAGGCTGAAACGTATCAGTAGTTGTTCGGGATCTTGATTCCCGGAAATCACCTAAGGTCAGTGGCCCCGAAGCCCGTGATGGCGGCGTTGACGAGTTCCAGGTGAATACTGTTGAAATCGGCTCGGGACTTGAACAGGATATCGGTGGCCAGTTCCGCCTGGTCCGTGCCGAACCAGTAGCCGTCAACCCTGGCCGCGGCGATGCCCGCGAGAGCGGATTGACCGCCGCCACTTGGCGAATCAGGACGGTGGACCACTCCGCGTGCTTGAACTTCTCGGCGAGTCTCGCGGTGGTGTCGAAATCGGAAACCCGGAGAATCTTGTGGTTGCTGCGCTCGAAGGCAAAGCCGTCTTGCTGCAGTTGTCGACGCAGCCACTCCCGACCATTGATGCAAATCTGGGTCGAGTACGGCGCCCATGTCTGGATGCGCACATGCATCCAACTGAACCAGGTCGATCAGATTTCGGTTTCGCTCTTAAAAAAACCTCCCCGAATCCTTGATCAGCACGCCCCGCTCAGGCTCATTCCTGGGTAGAAATGCGCGCCTCGTTCAGGCTCATACCACGTTGGACAGGGCTAGCCCGTGCCCGACGCTGCCGACCATGGTATCCTTTGCGGCAGAGATATGATCGGCTAAGTTACAAACGAGTAGTCATGAGGGGAAAATCGGGTGGCAAGGCTAATCCTGCTTGGTGTCGCACAAGCCCTAGGGTCGTCTCGACGGTCATTGATCGGTCGGACGGTATGGTAGGGGCGGTGACCATCGACGCGAGCCTTGCGCACACGCGGATTGTCTTGGCGTGCCTGGCACGGGCGTTGCTCCTTGGTGGTCTGTTCCTGTCAGCTGCGAAGGCCGCAACGATCGGCAACGTCTTCGTCTCGTATTCCGCCGAGGGCGTCCCAAGCTATGCCAGTCAGCGCCTGGATGCGAGTTATCGGCTGTTCATCCGCGGCGAGACTATCCCTGAGAGTCGTAGCAAGTCTTCGAGGAAAGGCGCAGGCGAGAGCGCGCAACAAGGCAAACAGCATTTGACGCCGCTGATTGAACATTACGCGCGCATCCACGGAGTGATGCCGGTCCTCGTCGCGGCGATGGTGGGCGTGGAATCCGGGTTCAACGCCAAGGCCATTTCGCCGAAGGGCGCCGCCGGCGCCATGCAATTGATGCCGGCAACCGCTGCGCGCTACGGGGTCACCGATCCCGACGATGCGGCACAGAACATCGATGCCGGCGTGCGTCACCTCAAGGACCTGCTCATTCAGCATCGGGGCAACATCCCGCTGGCCCTGGCGGCTTACAATGCCGGGCAAGGCGCCGTGGCGAGGCACGGCGGACGAATTCCGCCGTATCGGGAAACGATGCTCTATGTACCGGCGGTACTTGCCGCAGCAGCACGGGAGGCCAGGCAGTGATCACAGCCCTATCGATGGCTTGGCAGCACTTGCTTGACCGCCTGACGTGTGCGACCGCCGCCGGCCGCAGGTGCCGCGATCCTGCGCGCACTGCCGGTGGCTTTACTCTGCTCGAACTGCTGGTGGTGGTGACGATCATCGGCCTGCTGGCAACCTACGTTGGCCCGAAGTATTTCTCGCAGTTGGGCAAGTCTGAACAGGGGATAGCCAAGGCACAGGTGGAGGCCTTCGCGCGCTCGCTCGATGCCTACCGGCTCGACGTCGGTTACTATCCAACCACTGAAGAGGGACTCAATGCCTTGGTGACGAGGCCAACCAACGTCGCGAAGTGGAACGGGCCTTATCTCCAGAAGGCGGTCCCGCCTGATCCCTGGGGCCGGCCCTACCTGTATCGGGCCCCTGGCGCCGCCGGCGACTTCGACATCATCTCCTACGGCAAGGATGGCCAGCCTGGCGGGACCGGCGACGCAGCCGACGTCACGAATCAATGAGGATACCGCGGAGCAAGGATGCGCTTTGAAGTTCGTGCCCTATCTCCTGACAATCTGATCGAGACGCACTCCGTCGATGCTGCAGATGCCGGAGAGGCCGGCAGACTGGTCCAGCAGCGTCGACTGCAACCGCTGTCGATCAAGGCGGCCGGTGGCGCAGTCGCGGGCTCCGCAGGCTTGCCCGGCCGTGGCAGCCGAGCGTTCTCAATCCTGCTGTTCAGCGCCGAACTGCTCGCTCTGCTGGAGGCGGGACTCAGCCTGATCGAGGCCTTCGAGGCGCTGCTCGAGAAAGAGGCTTCGCCGGTATCGCGGGAGGTGCTTGAGCGGCTGACTGCAGATCTGCGCGAGGGCCAGCGTTTTTCCGCTGCCCTGGCTCGCCAGCCGGATGTCTTTCCGCCACTCTACGTCGGTATCGTCCGGGCTGCCGAGGGAACCAGCGACCTGCCGCGGGCGTTGTCGCGCTACATCGACTACCAGACGTGGCTCGACACAGTCCGTAACCGGATGGTCAGCGCGGTCATCTACCCGGCCATCCTACTCGTCGTCGGCGGTGGCGTGATCTTCTTCCTGATGGGCTATGTCGTGCCTCGCTTCGCGGGGGTATCAGGAAGTGGTCGCTCGCTGCCGTGGCTGTCGCAATTGCTCCTCGACTGGGGGCAGTTCGTCGGCCAGCACTCCGGCCCGTCTTTGGGTGCCTGCTGGCCCTGGTGCTCGCTGCCGGCTACTTGCTGCGCCGTTTCGTCGGCAGCGGTCGCTGGATCGTTTTTCTGACCCGCCTGCCAGGGATCGGCGAACGCGTCCGGATCATCGAATTGTCGCGCTTGTACCTGACCACCGGCATGCTACTCGAAGGCGGCATTCCGATTCTGGCAGCGCTCGACATCGTCAGCAATGCGGTCTCACCGAGCACACGCGCAGGGCTGCTCGCGGCTCGCCGTATCATCTCCGATGGCGGCACGCTGTCACAGGCTTTCGACAGCAGCGGCCTCGCGACGCCGATCGCCCTGCGCATGCTGCGGGTCGGTGAGCGCTCAGGCCAGATGGGTGCCATGCTGACGCGTTCGGCGCTGTTCTACGAGGGCGAGAGCGCACGCTGGATCGAGCGTTTCACCAAGGTCTTCGAGCCGGTGCTGATGACCGCCCGCTGGTGACGGAACTGGAAGCGCTGACCGGCAGCGAGCCACGGCAGGTCGTCGACCAGCTGGCCCGGCGCTTTCACCTGGCGGTGATGGAGACCACCGAGATGCTGGCCTGTGCTCCGGCATTCGACCTTCTACCCCTAGCCAGGGCTCAGACGCGCGGCTGCGTGCTGCTGCGCGCGCCGCAGGCGCTTGGCGGCAGCCGGATCATCGGCGTCACCCCGGATCCCTTCGATACCGACTGCATGGTCTGGCTGAGCAGCCTGGCCGGCATGCCGGTCCACTTCTGCCTGGCCCTGGCAGCCGACATCCAGGCCTACCTGTCAAAGCACGAGGAGTCCGTGCATGCGGTCCACCTCGCTGCTCGGCGATCCCGGTGGCACAACGGAGCGCTACCGGACTGCCGAGGTCCTGAGTTTCGCGTCAGTCAGCGAAGCCGCCAGCCCCGCCGTCAAGCTGGTTAACTCGACCGTCTATGATGCAGTGAAGGCGGCCGCAAGCGATATCCATCTCGAGAGCACGCCGACCGGCATCACGATCAAGTACCGTATCGACGGTGTTCTCAACACGATCACCCAGATCAAGGGCGTGGCCTTGGCGGAGCAGGTGATCTCGCGATTGAAAGTGATGGCCGAGTTGGACATTGCCGAGCGGCGAACGCCGCAGGATGGCAGTTTTCGGGTTGAAGTGTCTGGCCGCGACATCGACCTGCGCGTGTCGATCATGCCGAGCATTCATGGCGAAGACGCCGTGGTGCGCATCCTCGACAAGCGCGGCGTCATCGAAGCGCATGGCTCGCTGACGCTCGACTCCCTGGGTTTTGACGACCGCTCACTGAAGGCCTTGCGGCGTCTGGTTGAAGAGCCCTATGGCATGCTGCTGGTCACCGGTCCGACCGGTTCGGGCAAGACGACGACGCTGTACGGAGCGATTTCCGGAGATCAACAGCGGTCGCGACAAGATCATCACCATCGAAGATCCGGTTGAGTACCAGTTGCCCGGTGTGCTGCAGATTCCGGTCAACGACAAGAAGGGGCTGACTTTCGCTCGCGGCCTGCGCTCGATCCTGCGTCACGATCCCGACAAGATTATGGTCGGCGAAATCCGTGATCGCGAGACCGCAGAGATCGCGGTCCAGTCTGCGCTGACCGGGCATCTGGTGCTGACCACCGTGCATGCCAACAACGTCTTTGATGTCTTTGGCCGTTTCACGCATATGGGGATCGACCCCTACGCCTTTGCCTCGGCGCTCAATGGCATCTGGGCACAACGTCTGCTGCGAGTAAACTGCCCGCGCTGCAGTGAGCCCTGTGCGCCGAGCGAGGCTGAACTCGAGCGCTTCGCGATCGCGGCCGACGATCTGACTCGTTTCGACTTCCGCCACGGTAGCGGTTGCGGCGACTGTCGGGGCACCGGTTACCGCGGGCGCAAGGCGGTTGCCGAGATCCTCAATCTGAACGACGAGTTGCGCGAACTGATCATCGAGAAGCGGCCGATCCGGCAACTGAAGGAAGCGGCGCACCGCAACGGTACCCGCAGCCTGACGGAAGCCGCACTTCGTGTGGTCGCCAATGGTGAAACAACACTCGAAGAGCTACGACGTGTCACGCTTTCAGGGTAAACGCCTGCTGCTCGGTTGCACGTCCAACGGCGCCATACTACTTGCGGCGCAGGCATCGGCCGCCATTGAAGTCCTGGCATCGGTGGCTATTGATCTGCCGCAGCACGCTTCCGTTGCGGAATTGTGTGGCGCACTGCCGGACCTGAAGCCGAAACTGCCCGTATCGACGGCAACTTCGTTGTGCGTAACCGTCGATGACGGTATGGCGCGGAGCTTTGTCGTCACGCCACCGAGCGGCGCTCAAGGTCTGCAAGAGCTGCGGGCCACTGCAGCGGCACGTTTTGCGGTCCTATATGGTGAGTCGGCCGAGCCATGGCTACTGGCTGCCGACTGGCAGGCGACTGCCCCGTTCATCGCCTGCGCGCTACCGCGGCAACTCTACCGGCAACTCGACAGCCTGGCCCGGACAAATGGCTGGCACCTGTACTCGGTACGCCCGGCCCTGGTCTGCATCTGGAATCGCCTGCACGTCTCGATCCCGGGCGACGGCTGGCTGGTTGTCGGTTTCGGGCGAACGCTGACCCTCGTCTATACCCGCAACGAGCAGGTCTCTGGGCTGCGCACCCTGCGCCTGCCTGGCAGCCCGGACCCGGCCGAACTCGCGACGCTGATCGAGCAGGAGCGTCTGCGTGCGCCGGTACCTGCCGAGGCGCGCCATCGGCAATCCCTGTTGTGGACGGGCGCCGCCGACTGGTTGCCGGCGGCAACGACGATTGCCGGGCTTACTTCGCGCGCACTTCCTCTGGACGCCCCGGCGGGGTCCCCTTGCTGGGCTGCCGGAACCCTGCCAGCTGGCCTGCCAGCTGGCCCTGGCGGGAAGTCGGTAATGAAGCGGCTGGACATCGATTTCGTCGCGTGCCCCTGTGGCGCCGGCCGGCAGCGGCGCTCGTTGGCATGGTTCTCGTCTGGCAGTGGCAGCAACTTGATCAGCAGCTCGACGAAACGACGCAGGCAATCGCCCTGGCCCGCCAGGAGATCGTCGCGCGCACACCGCCACCACCGGCGCCGTTGCTTCTCTCCGAGCAGCAGATCGTCGCCATCAACAACGCCATCGGCCAACTCAATACGCCTTGGCCGGCGGTGCTGGACGGTTTCGAGCGCGTGGTCAGCGCAGACATCGCCTTGCTGCAGATCGAACCGGATCATCGGCGGCGTTTGGTCAAAGGCGTTGCCGAGGCAAAGAATCATCAGCAAATGCTCGATTACCTCGATCTGCTCGGCTCGGTCGCGCCGTTTGCCGGCGCGATGGTGACTAGGCAGGAGGTAAACGAGAAGGATCCCAACCGACCGATTCGTTTCATGTTCGAGGCGCAGCTCGACGATTCGGCTGCAGTCGTCGCGGCACAGGGCGACCCGACCCAGGAGTCCGGAGTGAATAAGCTCAAGCGGACCGCCGATCGCCTGCGGCTGGCCGCTGACCTCTGGCTACACCGCCGAGGCCCGTGGGGATTGGTACTCGTCGGCGTAATTGGTATGCTGCTTGGCTTCGCCGTGATCGTCATGCCGCGGCTGGACGCCGAACTGGCAGCGGAAGTCGCGACCCTGAACGAGTTGCAGGTGCGCGTGGCGAGTAACCAGGAAGGATCTGGCGCAGCGGCTGCCCCCGCCGCCGCGTCCGCATTCCACTACCACGCCTTCAGGGCGACACTGCCCGCAAGTGAGCAGGTCCTGCCGAGCATCAAGGCCGTGCTCGACTCGGCGGCGAGCCATCGCCTGATCAGCACGCGCGCCGAGTACGTGCGTGCTCACGATGCCCATGCGCAGGTGGAAACCTTGCAGATGATGGTGCCGGTGAACGGTCGTTACAGCGACGTCCGGCGCTGGATCGAAGAGATTCTCAGCACGCAGGCCTATGTGGCGGTGAATGAACTGGCTTTCAAACGCGAGGAAATTAGCCTCAACCAGGTCGAAGCCAAGGTTCGCCTGACAATCTGGCACCACCCGGCGAGGCCGGGCGAGCACCGCCACCGGATCGACGCGGGTGGAGTGGATCCATGAACGGCCGTCGTCTGCTATTGTTGTCGCTGCTGGTGGTGGCCGCGTACTTGGCCTTTCTTGGTGACAAGACGCCGGGCGACAGGTCTGCTGCGGATGTCGTCCAACCGGCACCGGCAAGAGTCAAGGGCAGTCCCGGCGCTGGCGCAACAGCTCGAGCGCCGGTCGAAAACCGGCCTGTCGTGTCGAGGCTTCCCGCCGGCAAGGCAGTGTCGACCCTTGAGGTGGCGGCCCTGATTCCGCGTGACAAACTGATTCCGGCAGCTGGCGATGACCCGGCAGCTCGTGATCTGTTCGCCTCGCTGAGCTGGACGCCGCCGCCACCGAAGCCACCGCCACCGGCAAAGCTGCCGCCGATGGCTCCGCCAGTGCCCTTCGTATACCTTGGCAAGAAACTCGAAGGTGGGCAATGGGAGGCCTACCTCGGACGCGGCGAAGAGGTATTCATCGTTCGCGAGGGCATGACGCTGGACGGCATCTACCAAGTCAGGAGTATCAACCCGCCAACGTTGACGCTGCTGTGTATGTTCCACTGAAACAGTCGCAGACCATCTCCATCGGAGGATCGCAATAGTGAACAAGGTCAACTCCGGTCAGACCGGGCCTGCAGGCTGGCGGCGCTGTTGCCTGAGCGCGGCAGCAGCGCTGTTGCTGGCGGGGTGTGCCGCCCAGACCGCCTACCGGGAGGGGCAGACTCTGCTGGCCGCAGACCAGGTCGACGCCGGGTTGGCGAAGATTCAGGAAGCGATGGCGCTCGATCCGACCTCCGCTGAATATCGTATCGGCTATGCACGGGCGCAGGAACGCGAAGTCAATGTCCACCTTGCCAGGGCCGAGCGCGCGCTGGTTGAACTGCGCTACGACGAGGCTGAAGCCGCGTACCGTCGTGCTGGCGCGGCAACCAGGCAATGAGCGGGCGCTGTCCGGCCTGCGGCTGATTGACACCGCGAGGCGGCACGAAACGCTGTACAAGGAAGCGGAGATTACCTGGGCGAAGCAGGACGCTGAAAGGGCGAAGGGAAGGTTGCGCACCATCCTGGCGGCGAACGCCAAGCACGAGCGCGCGCTGGCGCTGCAAAGAGTCATTGACGAGAACACCGCCAAGACCGGCAAGGAGTCGGTGTTGGCCGCAGCGTTCAGGAAGCCGATTACCATCGAATTCAGGGACACGCCGCTGAAGACGGTTTTTGAAGTGATCTCTAGAACCTCTGGGCTCAATTTCGTCTTCGACAAGGATCTCCGCGCCGATCAAAAGACGACCATCTTTCTGCGCAACAGCACCATCGAGGCCGCGATCAACGTCCTGCTGCTCACCAACCAGCTCGAACAGCGGGTGCTCGACGGAAACTCGATCCTGATCTATCCGAACACCCCGGCCAAACAGAAGGAATACCAGGCGCTGGTGGTCAAGACCTACTATCTGGCGAATTCGGATGCCAAGACCGTCGGCACTACCCTCAAGACGATCCTCAAGACTAGAGACATCGTGGTCGACGAGAAGCTGAACATGCTCATGATTCGCGATAGTCTGGAAGCGGTCCGGATGGCCGACAAACTGGTGGCGCTTCAGGATATTCCCGAACCCGAGGTGATGCTGGAAGTGGAAATCCTCGAGGTCAAGCGGACGCGGTTGCAGGCGCTGGGGATCAACTGGCCGGACAACATCGCCCCGCGGGCGCTGCCGGTTGATGGTCTGACCCTGAAGCAGCTGAGCAACATCACCTCGGAGACAACCGGGGTGACCGTCGGTCCGGTGATCATCCGTGCCAATCAGACCGACAGCGACGTGAATCTGCTGGCCAACCCGCGCATCCGCGCGCGCAACCGCGAGAAGGCCAAGATCCTGATTGGTGACCGCGTACCGAACATCACTTCGACCATCACCGCAACCGGCTTTTCTTCCGAATCGATCACCTACATCGACGTAGGTTTGAAGCTCGATTTCGAGCCGACGATCTATCTTGACAACGAAGTGGCGATCAAGGTGGTGCTCGAGGTCAGCAACATCAGGACAAGGTCAACACCAAGACGGGCACCGTCGCTTATCAGATCGGTACGCGCACGGCGTCCAGCGTGCTGCGCCTGAAGGACGGCGAGAACCAGTTGCTGGCCGGGCTGATCAGCGACGAGGATCGGCGAAATTCGAGCAAGCTGCCCTACCTCGGCGACATCCCGATTCTCGGCCGGCTGTTTGGAAGTCACTCCGGCGAGGGGATCAAAACCGAGATTGTCTTGTCGATCACGCCGCGCATTCTTCGCAATATCCAGCGCGCAGAACTCTATCTGGCGGAGTTCGACGGCGGTACGGAAACCAGTTTCCGGGGCCGTCCCGAGAGCAGCGCCGGTAGCCAGGCGCTCGGTGCTCAGGCGCCCGGCGCACGCCCGGCAGCCCTGCCGTCGACGCCGGCGATCTCGTCCGGCCCGGGGTGGCGGCACCAGGCATGCAGAACAGTCCGATTTCCTCTTCGACGCCTGGTTCGCTGCAGCCGGAACGGCAGTCAACCCGCAGGCGAATCCTCTGCTGCCATCGCAGGAGGGCTACGTGCCGCAGCCGGAAGCGGCGCTGTCCGGAGTTGGTCAGGCCGGCGTTCAATCGGTGGGAGCAGTGCAACTGCTCTGGCAAGGTCCGACACAACTCAAGGCTGGCGACACGATCGCGCTGCAACTGGTGATGCAGGCCGATCGACCGGTGGTCAGCGTGCCATTGGCCATCGGCTTCGATCCTCGCCTGCTGCAGGTGGCCGATGTCCGCGAAGGCGCCTTCCTCAGACAGGGTGGCGCGGCGACCACCTTCAGCTATCGGATTGACCCCGGCAAACAGGTGTTGCTGACCGCGACGCGATCCGGCGCTGGCGGCGCCACGAGTCCGGATACCCTGGCCACACTTACCTTCCGGTGCCTTGGCGGCCGGCACCTCGCGAGTCGAATTGATCACCATCGCCCCGATCGGTTCGGGTGGATCGACGATCAATGCCATCGTGCCGGCAGCACACGCCCTGATCATTAACCCCTGATCGATGACGCATCAGACCTCGCGTCTCCGCGCCTGGCGATGACCCCCTGCCGTCAGCCACGCACATCCCGGATACGCGGCTTTCCCTGATCGAGCTGATGATCACCCTCGCCGTCGTGGCTGTTCTGGCCAGTGTCATCGTGCCGGTTGCGCAAACGTCGATGCAGCGCAGCAGGGAGCAGGATCTCCGGCTCGCCCTGCGCGATCTGCGCAACGCGATCGACCTCTAAAGAAGGCCCATGACGAGGGGCGAATCCGGAAATCGGTCGGCGAGACCGGCTATCCGAAGAACCTCGCCATCCTTGTCGACGGCGAGGAGGATGTGCGCGACCCCAAGCACCGCAAGATCTATTTCTCCGCCGGATTCCACGCGACCCGATGCATCCCGATGCCGGGGCACCGGCAGCGGACACCTGGGCCAAACGAGCCCTACGCCAGCGAACCTGAGAACCCACAGGAGGGCGAAGACGTGTACGACGTCCATTCCAAGTCCAGTGGCGTCGGTCTCAACGGCGTGCCCTATCGCCAATGGTGACCAACGGCGAGCGGCAGAGACGCGGCTGTCCGGCAGCGCTTCGTCACCGCAGTGGCAACCTGATCGGGCGGGCTTCACCCCTGATCGAACTGCTCGTCGTGCTGTCGATCATCGCCCTACTGCTCACGCTTGCCGTCCCCGGTACTTCCACAGCATCGACACCTTGAAGGAAGCGGTGCTCAGTGAAAATCTGCATATCGTCCACGAAACGATCGACAAATTTTACGGCGACAAAAGACGCTATCCCGAGAGTCTCGACGAACTGGTCAGCGAAAGGTACCTGCGCGCACTGCCGTATGACCCGGTCACCGGCAGTGCCAATACTGTGGACGATCATTGCACCCGAGACGCCAGATGCCAAGGGGAACGAGTATGACATCAAGAGCGGCGCGCCTGGTACCACCAGGGATGGCAAGCCCTTTGCCGAACTGTAGCGATGCCGCACGATCCCACCTCCGGAGCGCACAGCCGTGGCCTTGAGGCCGGATTCACGTACCTCGGGCTGTTGATCCTGATCGCTATCCTCCTCCTGGCGACGAGCACGACGCTGACGCTGGGCAGCATCGCCCAGCGGCGTGAGGCCGAGCAGCGACTGCTGGAGGTTGGCGCCGCCTATCGCCAGGCAATCGCCAGCTACCTGAACAGCAGTCCGGCGGGCCGCCGCAGCTACCCCGCCTCACTCGCCGAGCTGCTCCGGGGATCCGCGCTATCCCGGCGTCCGCCGACACTTACGACAGATCTACCCCGACCCAATCACCGGCAAGGCCGAGTGGGGGCTTGTCCTGGCGCCCGGCGGCGGCATCATGGGAATCCACAGCCTCTCCGAGGCGCGCACGATCAAGATTGCCGAATTCGAAGCGGAGAACCAGTTGTTCGAAGGCAAGGTGCGCTATTCGGAGTGGGTTTTCGTGGTTCTGCCGGTCACGCCGGGCAAGAGCGCCGCCTTCGCAGGACAGAGCCCGGGCGCCAACGCCACTAGGCCAATACCAAACATCACATTCCCACAAATCCCAGGGCTGTTCCCGCCGCAGAATCCTGCGCCTGTTCCGGCACAGGCGCCTGCGCCCACCTTGTTTCCGACAGTCCCTCAGCAGTAAAGCCCGGTGCATTGTGGTTTGGTGGCGCCCGTTGTCTTTCCCGCCACACCGGCCGCCCTTTTTCCTAAGCGTCCGGCCCATCCACCTGTAAAACCGCGAGAAGTGGAGCAACCTCCAGGTTTTCGACAGGAGGAAGAGATGGACAAGGCAGGGGAACTGGAAGCGCACTGGCGGGGCCATGTGGACGCCTGGCGGGGAGCGGCGACAGCCAGAGGGCGTACTGTGAGGAGCACGGGCTGAGAAGCCATTCGCTCAGCTACTGGCACCTACGTTTGGCGCAGCGGTCAGGGGCCGATCGCGGCGGGAGGCCCGCTGACCCTCGTTCCTGCGGTGAGGGTTCCCCAGTGCCGCGGCCTCTACGCCGAGTCTGTCGCTGCACACCCGCAGGGCTGGCGACTCGAATTTGCCACTCTGCCGCCTGCCGGGTGGCTGACGGCCCCAGTGGGAGAGCGCGCATGAGCGCGCCCCTCGGGCGGCGCCGGAGCGCATCTGGCTGGCCGTCGAAGCGGTGGACATGCGTCTGGGCATCGATGGCCTGTCGGCGCGCATCCAGGCCAGTCTCGGGCGCAGCCCCTGTGACGGCACCGCCTACGCCTTCACCAACCGGCGCCGCAGCCGGCTCAAACTGCTGGTCTGGGATGGCACCGGCGTCTGGCTCTTGCAGCGCCGGCTGCACCGCGGCTACTTCACCTGGCCGAGCGCCAGCGACCCGGTTTTCGCCCTCACCGCAGCACAATGGCGCTGGCTGATCGCCGGCGTAGACTGGCAACGCCGGGACGCTCCAGCACCTGCCCACTGGCAGGTCCAAGGTGCGCTTTTTGCAGAAAAGCATGCCAAATCCGCCACTTCGACGTCTTTCAGAGCATCTTCATGGTATAATCCGTCATGGATTTAGCCAGCGAACTTGCCCCCTTCTCGCCCTCGCCGGAACTGCTGTTCTGGGCCGAGAAGCGGGTCGGTGGACTGCTCGAACAGGTCAAGACCAGTGCCACGGAGATTCACTGGCGCGATGCCAAGATCGAGAAGCTGACCCTCGAACTGGCCTATCTGCGGCGGATGAAATTCGGCGTCAAGAGCGAGTCCCTGGTCGCTGCCGAACGGGACCTCTTCGACGAAACCCTGGCCGCCGACCTCGCTGCCTGCGAAGCCCGCCTGGACGAACAGCGCCAGGCGGCCGAAATGGGGCCGCATCTCCCACCGCCCGAAAAACCCAAACGCGAACGCGCCGGCCGTCAGCCCTTGCCCGTGCAACTGCGCCGTGTCGAGCACCGGCACGAGCCCGAAAGCTGCACCTGTGGTCAATGTGGCGAGGCGTTGGTGCTGATCGGCGAAGACGTGACCGAGAAGCTCAGCATCGTTCCCGCCGAATTCTTCGTCGAACGCCACCTCTACCCGAAGTACGCCTGCCGGCCCTGCGAGACCCTCACCGCCGCACCGGCGGTGGCTTGGTCATCGATGGCGGCCTGGCGGCGCCGGCCTTGCTGGCCTGGGTGATGGTCAGCAAATACGTCGATCACCTGCCGCTCTATCGTCTGGAACGGCAGGCCGCCCGCTCGGGGGGTGACCCTGTCTCGCTCGACGGTGGCGGACTGGGTCGGTCGCATTGGTGTCGCTCTCGAACCGCTCTGGCTGCGCCTGGCCGAGCTGCTGCGCCAGGATACGGTGCTGCATGCCGATGAAACCCCGGTACAGCAACTCGATCCCGGCCAAGGAAAGACCAAGCGGGCGTATCTCTGGGCGTATCGCAGCAATGCCCTGGGAAGCAACCCGCCGATCGTCGTCTTCGATTACCAGCCCGGCCGGGGCGGGAAGTATGTGGTGGAGTTCCTCGGCCACTGGCAAGGCGCTCTGATGGTCGATGAGTTTGCCGGCTATGTTGCCGCCGAAGAGATGTGGTGGCGACCTGAAGGCCGACGGCCGATCCTCTGGACCGTCGGGCTGGTGCGCACATAAATTCGAGCGTTTGGCGGCTACAGTTGGCTCATGAAGTCCATGATCGTGCCCGACGTTCTCGCTGATTTCGTCCGCGCGGCGGCTGGCAGGTCGGTGATGTCTACGCAGGCCAGTGCCTTGGCCTTCATCTCGAGATCGACCTCGGCATAAACGTGTCGTGTCCAAGGAAACGTGACCGAGCCAAGCCCGAATGGTATTGATGTCCACTCCCGCACGAAGTAAATGAACAGCCGTGGTATGCCGGATCGAGTGCGGGCTGATGTGTTTTCCACGCATGGACTCGACCCGCGTGGCCGCCTCCTTGGCGTAGGTCTTCACGATGCGATGTACCCCGAAGCGCGTCATCGGGTCACCGGTTCGTCCG
The DNA here is from genome assembly GCA_016713625.1 of Candidatus Accumulibacter affinis. GTDB lineage: Bacteria > Pseudomonadota > Gammaproteobacteria > Burkholderiales > Rhodocyclaceae > Accumulibacter > Accumulibacter affinis. Next base: position 2,394 of record JADJOT010000013.1, on the reverse strand, counting down.
TGAAACACCTGATCGTCGGCGCACTTTCCGGCCACAAGCGGTTGCAGCGCAGCTACCGTGACCGCCCATAGAGGACAGATCCGCCACTTGTTGCCCTTGCCGAGAATGCGTACAGACGGTGACGTTCCCAAGTAAAGGTTGCCCACCCGCAAAGACGCCGCCTCGTCGGCACGAGCGCCGCTGTTGTAGAGAAAGAGCAGCAGAGCATGGTCTCGCGCCCCCAGCGTCGTGCCACGATTTGGGGCGCGCAACAGTGCCTCGACTTCGGGCTTGTCGAGATATCCGATGGCGTTCTGGGCGGCCTTCTTGAACGGCACCAAACGAACTTGAGAACACCAATCCAGATGCTCAGGAACGCATACCGACGAAACGAGCCAGCGAGTGAATGGTGCTGAGTCGCTGGTTGCGCGTGACGACGCTGCAACCACGCTCATGCTCGATGTGATCGAGGAATGCCCGCACCCGATCTGCTGACACGTCATGCACCGCCAGACGCTCGATCGGCACCGTCGCCAAGTTGCTGACGAATGGCAGGAGCAGGGTTAAGGTATCCCGGTAGCTTACTTGAGTGTTCCTCGCCAGGTTTCTCTCGGCGACCAGATACTCCAGCAGGAAACGCCGTACCCATGGACCGAGAAGGCTTTGATCACGCATGATCGGCCTCCCGTTCTACCTCGTTCAATGCATACGCCGCGAACCGGGAGCTGGCCTCTTGCAGCAACTCTGATGTCATGTGCAGATAGCGCTGTGTCGAAACGATATGGGCGTGTCCGAGGTAGGTCGCCAGATGAGGCAGAAGGTATTGGACGTCCTTGCCCGAACGGTACCAGGCCAGGACACGATGAACCGCCGCGGTGTGGCGCAGATCGTGAAGTCGCGGAGGTCGTAGCTCACCGGGTGGACGGACAATGCCCGCCGCTGATCGTATCCGTTGAAAGCAGGTGATGACTTCCGGGTAAGCCAGACAATAACCCGAGCATCGGCGGGGTCACCCATTAGCCGGCCCCTGTCAATATGTTAAAAAAAAGATCTCGCGATGCAGCGGCGATACATTCGTGAGCTACTCCCCTCCTGGCGTCAGCCCGGCGCTCGCGCCCTGGTTTTCGTTCTTGCGGTGTCGGAACCAGTCCGCACCAGTCACCCATCAGGATCAAGGCGGTAGTCCGGGTGTGGCCACCCGGGCTGGCCCCTGGCCGCGGTTGCGGCCCCAGAAAACCGTCGGTGCCCTGCACGTGTCCAAGTCGTTCGGCGTGTTCGCCGATGACAGATCTATGGTTGCCCGTCACGATGGCGGCGGGCACCAACCCCTGTTGGCTCGCGGCAGAGGCGAACTGGTCAAGCCTTTTGCCTTTTCAAAACCTTGGTTCTCGCGATAACTTCTCCTGCGTCAAGGGCGGGCTGCGTTTTTTGCAGCCCGGCGTAGCGCACCCTTGACGCCCGACGGTGATTTAGGCTGGTGTAAGGTGGCAAAGCCGCGCACTTCGGCTTTGTCACCTTACAGACCCCCCTGCCGGCCTCCGGTCTGGCGGAGAGGAGGACGGTGGCCCAATCAGGTCTGATGGTTATTAGCCAACCCGTGTCTGGCTCACCGCCCCCGCTCCATTCTTTCAGGCGAACGCACGCTGCACGTCAAACGGCACCCGATCGCGCATCACGTGGTAACAGGCTCGGGCCAGCTTGTGTGCCACTGCCTTGATCGCTACCACGGGCATCGTCCTGGCGCACTTGCGTTGGTAGAAGCGCTTGACCACCGGCTCGTAACGCACGGCGAAGTTCGCCGCTTCGACCAAGGCCCATGCCAGGTACTTGTTGCCGTTCTTGGCGTTGCCGCTCCCTTTCTTCTTGCCGTTCGACAGATGCTCACTGCCGACACAGCGGCAATACGAGGAAAAATCCCCCACCGTGGCAAAGCGGCTCACCTCACCGGTCTCGAGCGCAATGGTCAGTGCGAGCACTTTACCCACGCCGCTCACCGTCAGCAGCCCCTGGTAGTCCGGGCGTAGCTTCGCCTTTTTCAGGATCTCCGCTTCCAGCCTTTCGATCTGTTCATTCAGGCAGTGCATCACCGCCAGGTTGCTTTTCACGGCCAAGCGGCTACTTTCTGTCAGGGCCAGTTGATCGACCTCCTTTTCCTGCCAGCGCTTGATCTCGTTAACGCTCGCGCGCCCTCCCGTGTCGCGGCTCAGCACGTTCTCGATACTCAAAATCTGCCGTGATCTCTGCCCTACCAACTGGTTGCGCTTGCGCATCAGATCTCGCACACCACGCGCTTCCTTCGACAGATGTACCCTACCGGCAGGATCCCCAAACGCAACAAGTGCGCCAGCCAACGGGCATCGTCCACGTCTTCCTTATGCTTCAGGCCCTCGTACTGCTTGACCGCCGCCGTAAACC
>JADJOT010000012.1 GCA_016713625.1 Candidatus Accumulibacter affinis | reverse complement strand
CCTTACCTCCACCGAAATCGTCGGCTTCCACCTCCGAAACCATTCAGCACACTCTCCACGGCGGGCTGCTGATGCCCTTGCCGCCCTCGGAGCAATGACCTACGTCGCCAAGCGCAATGTTCACGCGAAGACGAAGCACCAGACCAGATCCGCGAAGGAGGAATCATGAACGCGCCGCAACATGCCGCCCAGCGCCAGTTGGCGGCAGCCTGTTCAACGCCACGACGCTGGTCTGTGGCGTGCTGATGGCCGTCATGGCGACTGATCATCGTCGTCCGCCTGTTTTTCGGCTTGCCTCGCCCACCAACGTCAACGATGGCTATTCCTGGGGCCTATGGGTCGTCGTGACGTCTTCATCAATTCGGCGCTGGCCTGCGGCGGTTTCCTGCATGGCGCTGCTGGTCCCATCTTCAACAGGGCAAGTATCATCCACTGGTACGTCCGGCGTTGCTCGGCAGCCTCTTCGGCTACCCTGGCCGGTGCGATCACCTTCGATCTCGGTCGCTGGTGGAACTCCTGGCATATCTTCTGGCCGGGCTACTTCAACGTCAACTCGGTGATGTTCGTAGTCGCAGCCTGCATCACCCTCATCGTCGTCATGTGGATCGAGTTCTCGCCGGTTTTTCTCGAAAAACCGGGCCTGCGCAACGCCCGCAGGAAACTCCAGAAGGTGTTGTGCATCTTCATCGCGCTCGGCGTCGTCCTGCCGATGATGCACCAGGCTTCGCTGGGAACGATGCTGGTGGTCGCGGGCGGCCAGGTCCATCCACTCTGCGCAGACCCCGATGCTGCCTTTGCTCTCACCTGCTCTCAGCCATCACCCATTGGCTACGGAGTCATCCTCTTCGAATCCTGCCCGCATCGGCTTACCGGCGGCAAATCGAGATACCGCTGCTCAACCCGATAGCCAGGTCATGCTCGGGATCATGGCTGTCTTTCTGGTGGTACGCTTTGCCGACATCATCGTACGCGGTGTCGTCGGCGAGGCGTTCAAGCCCACCTACATCGCGCTGGCCTTCTGGCTCGAAAACGCCTGCATGATGGCCCGTTCGTGCTGATCGGCACGACGAGGCACGCCGCAATCCGCTAGGCTGTTCCTCGCCGGCATCGCAGTCATGCTCAGCGGCATCCTGCTGCGCCTCGGCCCAGCTTCCCTGATCACTTTCGACCGGACCGGGCTGGAGGTATTTCCCGTCGGTGCCGGAATGCTGGTCACCCCTGGGCATTTTCGCCGCCGAGGTCTTCGGCTACATCTACATCACCCGCCGCTTCCCGGTTCTGCCGCGTGAAGAGGCGTACGCACAGCCGGCGCGCAGCTGACGCTCTTTTAGCCGGTCAACGCCCAGTACATCCGGAACATGATCATCCTGGCGCACGCGGTGCACGACCACATCGTGCATTTCTACCATCTCTCGGCGCTCGACTGGGTGGATGTGACCAGCGCCTTGAAAGCTGACCCGGCCAAGGCTGCCAGCCTCGCCGAAAGCCTGTCGACCTGGTCCGGCAACAGCAAGCCCGGATTCATCAAGGTCAAGGAACGCCTGGCCGGTTTTGTCGGCACCGGACAACTCGGCATTTTCACCAATGGCTACTGGGGCACCCGGCGATGAAACTGCCGCCCGAGGTTAACCTGATCGCGATAGTGCATTACCTGCAGGCACTGGAGGTGCAGCGGCACGCCAACAAGGTGGTCAGCATCCTCGGCGGCAAGACGCCGCATATCCAGAACGTCGCCGTCGGTGGCGTCTGCAACGCGCTGGCCATCGACTCGCAGTCGGTGCTGACCGTCGAGCGCCTGCTGGCGGTCAAGGACTGGATCGATCAGCTCGCCAACTTCGTAAAGAACGTCTATCTGGTCGACGTCGCGGTCGTCGGCAGCTTCTACCCCGAGTGGACAACGATCGGGCGCGGTATTGTCGACTACATCTCGATGCCGGATATTCCGCTCGACGGGAAAAACACGAAGTTTGCTCTGCCCGGTGGCCCACATTGCCGGCGGCAACCTCGCCAGTTTCAAGGAAATCAAGACACATGACGACCCGTATTTCAGGGATGGCGTCACCGAATCGGTCAAGCATTCCTGGTACGAGGGCGGCGAGGCCCACTCCACCCGTACCAGGGCGAAACGCGACCGCAGTACACCGACTTCCAGGATGATGGCAAGTACTCGTGGCTGAAGTCGCCGACCTTCTACGAGAAACCGATGCAGGTCGGCCCACTACCGCGCGTACTGGCGATGGTCGCCGCCGGGCACCAACCGAACCATTGACTATGCAACCCACACCCTTGAACTCGTTTCCACGGTCGCCAAGATCAAGGTTGGCCTGGAGGCGCTGCACTCAACCATTGGCCGTCACGCTGCGCGCGCGGGGGCCTGTGCGGTAGGGGTCGACGAACTCGCTCGGCAATGGGATCTGCTGCTCGGCAGCATGGCCAAGGGTGACCTGAAGACTTTCAACAAGCCCGTGTTCCCGAAAGGCGAGATCTCCGGCGTCGGCGTCCACGAAGCACCGCGCGGTGTTCTCTCGCACTGGATCGTCATCAACGATGGAAAAATCAGGAATTACCAGTGCGTCGTCCCAACCACCTGGAATGCGGCACCGCGCAATGAAAAGGATGAGCCAGGCGCCTACGAGGCTTGCCTGGCTGGAACGTCGGTAGCGATTCCCGACCAGCCGCTCGAAGTATTGCGCACGGTGCACTCCTTTGACCCTTGCCTGGCCTGTGGTGCATGTGGTCGATCAGGAAAGGCAGCAGGTCGTCCAGGTGACGGCGGTCTGATCCGGTTCGCCGCAATGCGGCAGGATGCTATGCTGGCGCCTGCTGACACTCTTCCTGAGGCCGTACTGGCGATGCTGGGAATCCAGTCCTCGCCTCCTGCCACCGAGGCCAGCTGATGTGCCTGTCGATCCCCATGCAGCTCGTCGCGCTGGATGGCGACTGCGGCGACTTCGCGATCGTCGAACGGCGCCAGGGGGACGCTCTGCGTCGGGAGCGGGTGAACATGATGCTGATCGGTCCACAGCCGGTCGGCACGTGGATACTGGCTTCGCTTGGCCTGGCCAGGGAAGTTCTTGAAGATCGCGAGCGACTGTTGATCGAAGATGCGCTGACGGCAGTCTCGGCATCGTTGGCGGGCGACTATGATCCGTCGCAACATTTTGCGGACCTCGACAAGTATAGCGACGGGAGCGACAAACGATGAACCAGGGCTTTCGCAAGCCAGCCTTCCGGGCACCGACACCACCAGCAGCGACGGCAATCTCTTCTTGCTGCCGGGTGGCGGCAATCTGTGGTCTGACCTGGCGTCCGGCGAACGCTGTCACATCAATTTTCCGATTGGTCCGCTCGAATTCATCGCCGATTACAACGTCGCCGCCGAAGTGCCCGCCTACCAGTACTGCCCGCTGTTCGCTCCCCCCGGCCAGATCGTCTCGCAGACCGCTGCTCGCGCCGCCGCGACAGCCGCGCTGGATGCCCTGTTCCACTCACCCTGCGCAGAGGACCCCAAACCACGCTCCAGCAACGATGCGGCGCCTCCCCCGAGACGCGCCTTCTTCCGCGGCATCGCCAAACGCTGACGAAGCGACTTTCGATTGATCGCTCATCAACAGATCCAGTGAAGCATGCATCGCCTGCGGGTCAAGGATTGCATCTGGAGAGTTCCCTTCCTGGCGATCCGGGATTATAGTTGCCATTGCCGTGGCCTTGTCACCGTCTCTTTTCCTTTTTCTGGTTCGACTCAATGACTCATTTCTTCGCCGACGATGGAGAGAAGATCCACGTGCAGGTTTCCGGCGACGGCCCGCCCATCCTCATGCTGCACGGCTGGACGGCCAGCCACCATGAATGGTCGCCGTTTCTCGAGCAACTGACACCGCATCATCGGGTTTTCCGCTGGGATGCCCGTGGCCACGGCGGCCATCGCCTGACGCGCGACACCGTTCCGACCGTCCAGCGAATGGCGCAGGACCTGCACAACCTGATCGACCACTGTGGCCTCGAGGCACTGGTCGTCGTCGGTCACTCGATGGGCGCCCTGACACTATGGCAGTACATTGAAGAGCATGACTGCCGGAACCTGAGCAAGGTCTGTTTTATCGATCAATCGCCCAAACTGCTCACCGATGCGGAATGGTTGAATGGCATCTACGGCGACTTTGACCGTGAGCGTTCCCTGGCCTTTCTGAGCCACCTCGAGAACGACTTTGCGGAATCGGTGCTGCTGCTGGGCGCGATGGGCCTCAACGATCGCGCCAGACAAAAGTATCACGAGGGCTCGAAGGGCCTCGACAAAGCCCGCCAGTGGCTGAAGGAACAGGATCCGGCGCCGCTGATCGCCTGCTGGGAAAGCCTGACCGAGGCCGACTACCGCGACACGCTCGACGAGATCGATATTCCCGCCCTGCTGGTATACGGCGGCGCCAGCAATTACTACCGCAGCGACACCGCGCACTACGTTCGGAACCGCATCGCCAACGCGGTGCTACACGTTTACGAGGGCACCGACCATTCCCCACACCAGTGGCAACGTGATCGCTTCGTCCGCGACCTGCGCGAGTTCATTGATTCGCCTTGAGGCGAGTGGCAAAGCGCTGGCGAAACTTTGCGATCTTGGGGCTGACGACAACTTGACAGTAACCCTGGTCGGGGTTTTTGCGAAAATATTGCTGGTGATACGCTTCGGCTGGGAAAAACCGCGGCACTGGAAGTAACTCGGTGACGATCCGAGACGACCACACCTTCGCCCTGTCGAGTTCGGCAATCAGCAAGGCCGCCACCTGTTCCTGTTCCCTGCTGTGATGGAAGATTACCGATCGGTATTGCGTGCCGACATCATTCCCCTGCCGGTTGGGCGTCGTCGGATCGTGCATTGCAAAGAACACCTCCAGGACTTCACGATACGAGCATTGCGACGGATCGAAGCTAACCTCGACAACTTCCGCATGCCCTGTCCGACCTTCGCAGACCTCCGCATAGGTCGGGGCGTCCACGTGTCCTCCACAATAACCGGAGACGACCGACTGAACGCCGACCATCTGCTCAAAAACCGCTTCCAGACACCAGAAGCAGCCACCCCAAGCGTTGCAATCTCGTTCGACATAATAAGCGCCTCGCTGGTCTATCTGCATCGACGGACACCGTCGCCGAGTGCACCCACCAGCGCCGGCTGGTTTTCTGTGGTCACAAAGCACGAAGCCCTCGCCGCGGGCTTTGCGGGAGGGCTTTGTGGTATTGGGAGCCTGGCGGTGACCTACTTTCACACATGAAGTATGCACTATCATCGGCGTACCTTCGTTTCACGGTCCTGTTCGGGATGGGAAGGGGTGGGTCCAAAGGGCTATGGCCGCCAAGCATAAAGGGGTACGCACGCCGAGCGGGTCGGGGTGCGGAGGAAGAAGGGGTTGTGATGATTGATATTTTGGAGTTGCTGCTCAAGGTTATAGGATCAAGCCTCACGGGCAATTAGTACTGGTTAGCTTAACGCATTGCTGCGCTTCCACACCCAGCCTATCAACGTGGTGGTCTACCACGACCCTTCAGGGGGATCAAGTCCCCGGGGAAATCTCATCTTAAGGCGAGTTTCACGCTTAGATGCTTTCAGCGTTTATCTCTTCCGAACTTAGCTACCCGGCGATACGACTGGCGTCATAACCGGTACACCAGAGGTTCGTCCACTCCGGTCCTCTCGTACTAGGAGCAGCCCCCTTCAAATTTCCAGCGCCCACGGCAGATAGGGACCAAACTGTCTCACGACGTTTTAAACCCAGCTCACGTACCACTTTAAATGGCGAACAGCCATACCCCTTGGGACCGACTACAGCCCCAGGATGTGATGAGCCGACATCGAGGTGCCAAACACCGCCGTCGATATGAACTCTTGGGCGGTATTAGCCTGTTATCCCCAGAGTACCTTTTATCCGTTGAGCGATGGCCCTTCCATACAGAACCACCGGATCACTATGACCTACTTTCGTACCTGCTCGACGTGTGGGTCTCGCAGTCAAGCACGCTTTTGCCATTGCACTATTAGCACGATGTCCGACCGTACCTAGCGTACCTTCGTACTCCTCCGTTACACTTTAGGAGGAGACCGCCCCAGTCAAACTGCCTACCATGCACGGTCCCAGACCCGGATTCACGGGCCGTGGTTAGAACCTCAAACAAACCAGGGTGGTATTTCAAGGTTGGCTCCACCCGAACTAGCGTCCTGGTTTCACAGCCTCCCACCTATCCTACACAAGTCGGTTCAAAGTCCAATGCAAAGCTACAGTAAAGGTTCATGGGGTCTTTCCGTCTAACCGCGGGGAGATTGCATCTTCACAACCATTTCAACTTCGCTGAGTCTCAGGAGGAGACAGTGTGGCCATCGTTACGCCATTCGTGCAGGTCGGAACTTACCCGACAAGGAATTTCGCTACCTTAGGACCGTTATAGTTACGGCCGCCGTTTACCGGGGCTTCGATCAAGAGCTTGCACCCCATCACTTAACCTTCCGGCACCGGGCAGGCGTCACACCCTATACGTCCACTTTCGTGTTTGCAGAGTGCTGTGTTTTTATTAAACAGTCGCAGCCACCATTTCACTGCAACCCTTTCAGCCTTCACCCGCGAGGGGCTACAACCTATCAGGGCGCACCTTCTCCCGAAGTTACGGTGCAAATTTGCCGAGTTCCTTCTCCTGAGTTCTCTCAAGCGCCTTAGAATTTTCATCCTGCCCACCTGTGTCGGTTTGCGGTACGGTCTCCTGGTAACTGAAGCTTAGAGGCTTTTCTTGGAAGCATGGTATCAATCACTTCGCGGTACAAGACCACTCGTTATCACGCCTCAGCATTAACCCCCCGGATTTGCCTAAGGGGTCTGCCTACACGCTTGAACCGGGACGTCCAACACCCGGCTGACCTAACCTTCTCCGTCCCCCCATCGCATTACCAAGAGGTACAGGAATATTGACCTGTTTCCCATCGACTACGCTTTTCAGCCTCGCCTTAGGGGCCGACTCACCCTGCGCCGATGAACGTTGCGCAGGAAACCTTGGGCTTTCGGCGAGGGAGCTTTTCACTCCCTTTATCGCTACTCATGTCAGCATTCGCACTTCTGATACCTCCAGCATCCTTCTCAAGACACCTTCATCGGCCTACAGAACGCTCTCCTACCATATCCTTACGGATATCCGCGATTTCGGTGCATAGTTTGAGCCCCGTTACATCTTCCGCGCAGGACGACTCGACCAGTGAGCTATTACGCTTTCTTTAAAGGATGGCTGCTTCTAAGCCAACCTCCTGGCTGTCTAAGCCTTCCCACCTCGTTTCCCACTTAACTATGTCTTGGGGACCTTAATCAGCGGTCTGGGTTGTTTCCTTTTGACACCGGACGTTAGCACCCGATGTCTGTCTCCCAAGCTCGCACTCAACGGTATTCTGAGTTTGCAATGGTTTGGTAAGTCGCGATGACCCCCTAGCCATAACAGTGCTTTACCCCCGTCGGTGATACTTGAGGCACTACCTAAATAGTTTTCGGAGAGAACCAGCTATTTCCAAGTTTGTTTAGCCTTTCACCCCTATCCACAGCTCATCCCCTAATTTTTCAACATTAGTGGGTTCGGACCTCCAGTGCGTGTTACCGCACCTTCATCCTGGCCATGGATAGATCACCCGGTTTCGGGTCTCGCCCAGCAACTATCGCCCTTATCAGACTCGGTTTCCCTACGCCTCCCCTATTCGGTTAAGCTCGCTACTGAACGTAAGTCGCTGACCCATTATACAAAAGGTACGCAGTCACCCCACGAAGGGGCTCCCACTGTTTGTATGCATGCGGTTTCAGGATCTATTTCACTCCCCTCCCGGGGTTCTTTTCGCCTTTCCCTCACGGTACTGGTTCACTATCGGTCGATTACGAGTATTTAGCCTTGGAGGATGGTCCCCCCATGTTCAGACAGGATTTCTCGTGCCCCGCCCTACTTGTCGCAAGCTTGGTACCACGATCGGGTTTTCGCGTACGGGGCTGTCACCCACTACGGCGCCACTTTCCAGAGGCTTCCGCTAACGCAATCGCTATCACTTGCCGGCTGTTCCCAGTTCGCTCGCCACTACTTTGGGAATCTCGGTTGATTTCTTTTCCTCCGGCTACTTAGATGTTTCAGTTCGCCGGGTTCGCCTCCACACGCCTATGTATTCAGCGTGGGATACTCCTTGCGGAGTGGGTTTCCCCATTCGGACATCTCTGGATCAAAGCTTCATTGCCAGCTCCCCAGAGCTTTTCGCAGGCTTGTACGTCCTTCGTCGCCTGTAATCGCCAAGGCATCCACCACATGCACTTATTCGCTTGATCCTATAACCTTGAGCTCTCTTGCGAGACCTCCAGCTACAGGCAACTCCTTCGTGCTCCCCCTGTCGCCAGGGGGTCGATGCAATCACAACCGTATTGCTGCGCCCCCATCTTCCGGGACTTCAGCAATACAACCTTCTTCCAGTTTGTTAAAGAGCACAGACCCGTAAGGGGTCAGGCCTGCAGGGTACACCACCCTGCAGGCCTGACTGCTCACGCTGACTTCACACTTGCGGTTGGTGGAGGATGACGGGATCGAACCGACGACCCCCTGCTTGCAAAGCAGGTGCTCTCCCAGCTGAGCTAATCCCCCGCTGTACAGCGACGCTCCATCCCCCCGGGAAAGCCCGGAAAGTATTCGATCGTTGCCTACGCGCACAGGGGCCTTCCGTCGATACGCTGGTGGGTCTGGTTGGAATCGAACCAACGACCCTCGCCTTATCAAGACGATGCTCTAACCGACTGAGCTACAGACCCTCCGCATGTGCAGCCTGTGACAACCGATAGGTTGTGAGCTCTCAATCCAGCTTTTCTCTAGAAAGGAGGTGATCCAGCCGCAGGTTCCCCTACGGCTACCTTGTTACGACTTCACCCCAGTCACGAACCCTGCCGTGGTAATCGCCCTCCTTGCGGTTAGGCTAACTACTTCTGGCAGAACCCGCTCCCATGGTGTGACGGGCGGTGTGCACAAGACCCGGGAACGTATTCACCGCGACATGCTGATCCGCGATTACTAGCGATTCCGACTTCACGCAGTCGAGTTGCAGACTGCGATCCGGACTACGATCGGCTTTCTGAGATTGGCTCCCCCTCGCGGGTTGGCAACCCTCTGAACCGACCATTGTATGACGTGTGAAGCCCTACCCATAAGGGCCATGAGGACTTGACGTCATCCCCACCTTCCTCCGGTTTGTCACCGGCAGTCTCATTAAAGTGCCCAACTGAATGATGGCAATTAATGACAAGGGTTGCGCTCGTTGCGGGACTTAACCCAACATCTCACGACACGAGCTGACGACAGCCATGCAGCACCTGTGTTCAGGTTCTCTTTCGAGCACTCCCAAATCTCTCCGGGATTCCTGACATGTCAAGGGTAGGTAAGGTTTTTCGCGTTGCATCGAATTAATCCACATCATCCACCGCTTGTGCGGGTCCCCGTCAATTCCTTTGAGTTTTAGCCTTGCGGCCGTACTCCCCAGGCGGTCAACTTCACGCGTTAGCTACGGCACTAAAAGGTTTAACCCTCCCAACACCTAGTTGACATCGTTTAGGGCGTGGACTACCAGGGTATCTAATCCTGTTTGCTCCCCACGCTTTCGTGCATGAGCGTCAGTATTGGCCCAGGGGGGCTGCCTTCGCCATCGGTGTTCCTCCACATCTCTACGCATTTCACTGCTACACGTGGAATTCCACCCCCCTCTGCCAAACTCCAGCTTGGCAGTCTCAAATGCAGTTCCCAGGTTGAGCCCGGGGATTTCACATCTGACTTACCAAACCGCCTGCGCACGCTTTACGCCCAGTAATTCCGATTAACGCTCGCACCCTACGTATTACCGCGGCTGCTGGCACGTAGTTAGCCGGTGCTTCTTCTCCAGGTACCGTCATCTACACAGGGTATTAACCCATGCAATTTCTTCCCCACCGAAAGAGCTTTACAACCCGAAGGCCTTCTTCACTCACGCGGCATGGCTGGATCAGGCTTTCGCCCATTGTCCAAAATTCCCCACTGCTGCCTCCCGTAGGAGTCTGGGCCGTGTCTCAGTCCCAGTGTGGCGGATCATCCTCTCAGACCCGCTACGGATCGTCGCCTTGGTAGGCCTTTACCCCACCAACTAGCTAATCCGACATCGGCCGCTCCCAGAGCGCAAGGTCTTGCGATCCCCTGCTTTCCTGCTCACAGAATATGCGGTATTAGCGTAACTTTCGCTACGTTATCCCCCACTCCAGGGCACGTTCCGATGCTTTACTCACCCGTTCGCCACTCGCCACCAGGGTTGCCCCCGTGCTGCCGTTCGACTTGCATGTGTAAGGCATGCCGCCAGCGTTTAATCTGAGCCAGGATCAAACTCTTCAGTTCAAATCCTAAAACCCTCGCTCGACGTACCATCAATCCAGATTCCTCCAGATCAACAGCATTTCCATCTGTGCGAGTCCTACTCATCTCTTGGCTTACTACTCGCGTAGCTCACCGCCAGATCAAGAACCCACACCTATCGGTTGTCTAGTTTTTAAAGAGCTGGTTGCGGGGACAGGATTTGAACCTGTGACCTTCGGGTTATGAGCCCGACGAGCTGCCAGACTGCTCCACCCCGCGACTGTGGAGGATGAATACCCATCCTCCTTGCTTTTTTCGCACACTCTCGGTGACAAATCGGTTATTTCTTGCTACCGACCCAGACCTCCGTGCTGCGAAGAGGAAGCATTCTATCAGCGCCCTAGCGGGCCGTCAATACGCGATCGAGAATATTTGGGAGATCACGAAAAGATGCTCGCTCGATGGGTAGCACTGGCCAGCCCGGCCGTCGCAGCGGCTGCAGACTTGCCGGATGAGCGCGCGAAGCGGCCTGTCGCGCTCGCGCAGCCGCAGAGAATTCGCGGAAAACCTGGCCAATCGTCACCCAGCCCTTGAAATCTCCGCTGCCCGGCCCTATTATTAGCACTCGTCAGCGATGAGTGCTAACAGTCCTGCCGCCCCGAGTGCCCTACGCCGGGTCGCAGGTTCTGATCGTAAGGCTTTGTTTTCTGTGCTTAACCGAAGGAGAAACTGCATGAAAATTCGTCCGTTGCATGATCGCGTAATCGTCAAACGCCTTGAAGAGGAGCGCAAGACCGCTTCCGGCATCGTCATCCCCGATACCGCCGCCGAGAAGCCTGACCAGGGTGAAATTCGCGCCGTTGGCAATGGCAAAGTACTCGATGATGGCAGCGTTCGGGCCCTCGCAGTAAAGGTCGGCGACCGCGTGCTGTTCGGTAAGTACGCTGGGCAGACCGTCAAGGTCGACGGCGAGGAGCTGCTGGTGATGCGTGAAGAAGACATCATGGGCGTCGTTGAAACGTAAGCATCCCGTCATCGCCCCACCCACACGATTTTCCGGTTCCGATCCAAATTATTGAAGATTTATAGGAGTTATCTCTATGGCAGCTAAAGACGTCAAATTTGGCGATAGCGCACGCGCTCGCATGGTCGAAGGCGTAAACATCCTTGCCGACGCAGTCAAGATCACCCTCGGCCCGAAAGGCCGTAACGTTGTTCTGGAGCGTTCTTACGGTTCTCCAACCGTCACCAAGGATGGTGTCTCGGTCGCCAAGGAAATCGAACTGAAGGACAAGTTCGCCAACATGGGCGCTCAGATGCTCAAGGAAGTCGCTTCCAAGACTTCCGACATTGCTGGCGACGGCACCACCACTGCTACCGTGCTGGCCCAGTCGATCGTCCGCGAAGGCATGAAGTTCGTTGCCGCCGGAATGAACCCGATGGACCTCAAGCGCGGTATCGACAAGGCCGTCGTGGCGACCGTCGAGGAGCTGAAAAAGCTCTCCAAGCCATGCTCGACCAACAAGGAGATTGCCCAGGTCGGCGCCATCTCGGCCAACGCTGACGCCGACATCGGCGACATCATCGCCAGGGCCATGGACAAGGTCGGCAAGGAAGGCGTGATCACCGTCGAAGACGGCAAGTCCCTGAACAATGAGCTCGACGTCGTCGAGGGCATGCAGTTCGACCGCGGCTACCTGAGCCCGTATTTCATCAACAACAACGAGAAGCAGAACGCAGTTCTCGAGAGCCCGTACATCCTGATCTTCGACAAGAAGATCTCGAACATTCGTGATCTCTTGCCAATTCTCGAACAGGTGGCCAAGTCCAGCCGCCCGCTCCTGATCGTCGCCGAAGACGTGGACGGTGAAGCGCTGGCGACCCTGGTGGTCAACAACATTCGCGGCATCCTCAAGACCTGTGCCGTCAAGGCGCCGGGCTTTGGTGACCGGCGCAAGGCCATGCTCGAAGACATTGCCATCCTGACCGGCGGCCAGGTGATCGCCGAAGAAGTCGGTCTGACGCTCGAAAAAGCGACGCTGGCTGACCTCGGCCAGGCCAAGCGCATCGAAATCGGCAAGGAAAACACCACGATCATTGACGGCGCGGGAGTCAGCGCCAACATCGAAGCGCGCGTCAAGCAGGTGCGTGCGCAGATCGACCTGGCTACCAGTGACTACGATAAGGAAAAGCTCCAGGAGCGTGTTGCCAAGCTCGCTGGTGGCGTTGCCCTGATCAAGGTGGGTGCAGCTACGGAAGTGGAAATGAAGGAGAAGAAGGCGCGCGTCGAGGACGCCTTGCACGCCACCCGCGCGGCTGTCGAGGAAGGTATCGTTCCCGGCGGCGGGGTCGCTCTGCTGCGCGCACGCGTCGGCCTTGCGACGCTCAAGGGCGACAACCACGACCAGGATGCCGGCATCAAGATTGTCCTGCGGGCATTGGAGCAGCCGCTGCGCGAAATCGTCGCCAATGCCGGCGATGAGCCTTCAGTGGTGGTCAATGCCGTGCTGAACGGTAGCGGCAATTTTGGCTACAACGCTGCCACAAGCGAGTACGGCGACCTGGTTGAAATGGGCGTTCTCGATCCGACCAAGGTGACCCGCACGGCACTGCAGAACGCCGCTTCGATCGCCGGTCTGATGCTGACCACCGACTGCATGGTCGCCGAACTGGCCGAGGAAAAGCCAGCCATGGGTGGCGGTGGCATGGGCGGCATGGGCGGCATGGGTGGCATGGGCGGCATGGACATGTAATCTCCACCTGTCGGTCAGTGACCAGCGCCGCTGCGGCCAAACCCCTCTTGAAGAAACAATTTTTTGAGGAGCCTCCCCGAAACGGCAAGCGAACCCCCGCCCAAAGCGGGGGTTTTTCCTTTGCACCAGCAACGACCTCGCCGGATACACCTGTTTCGAGCGGCGCCATGCGCCTAGCAGCCTGTCGGACTCCCAGAGCCGGGCGCCACGACGGAAGTGGCCATCCCCACCGAGAACAGCGGCGCAACAAAGCCGCTAGCCGCCGAGCCCGTCGCTACCGATGCCTCGCCAGCACCGGCCCCGGCCGCGGTGCTGCCGCCCACTGCCGCCGCAGGAACCGACGCACCAGCGCGTATGGACTTCTCGCGCCGCCTCGGAGATCGCCATCTGCTGGATTCGGACGCCCTGGAGAACATTGACCGAATGACCAATGTGGCGCTGGGGCAGTTCAGCGGCGGCGTTTCGCCAGCCTCACTGGCAATGGCCTATCTCGACTGGACCGTGCACCTGGCGGCCTCACCCGGCAAGCAATTTCAACTGGGAGCCAAGGCCACCCGCAAGGCGATGCGCCTCGGCGCGTATGCCGTCTCCTCGGCGCTCACCGGCAACGCCGAACCATGCATCAAGCCGCTGCCCGGGGACCATCGCTTCGACCATCCGGGATGGCAGCAATTTCCCTATAACGTCATCTACCAGAGCTTCCTGCTCAATCAGCAGTGGTGGCACAACGCGACAACCGGCGTGCGTGGCGTTTCCAAGCATGGCGAGGCAGCAGTCTGGTTCACCGCCAAACAAATCCTGGACATGACGGCACCGTGCAACGTCCCCTTCATGAACCCCGAAATCGTGTCTGCCACTACCAACGAGCGCGGCGCCAATCTGGCACGCGGCGCCCAATACTACCGCGAGGACATGCAGCGCGCGCTGCGCGATGAAAAGCCGGCAGGCATCGAGGCCTTTCGCGTCGGCGAGAACCTGGCCATTACCCCGGGCAAGGTGGTCTACCGTAATCTGCTGATGGAGTTGATCCAATACTCGCCAAGCACCGATAGCGTCCAGCGCGAACCAGTCTTGATGCAGTCAGCATGGATGATGAAATATTACATCCTTGACCTGTCGCCGCACAATTCGCTGGTCAAGTATCTGGTCGACCGGGGGCATACGGTGTTCATGATTTCCTGGTTCAATCCGCGTGCGGAACACCGCAACCTGGGCATGGAGGACTACCGCAAGCTGGGAACGCTGGCCGCCATCAACGCCATCTCGGACATCCTGCCGGGGCGCAAGATCCACGCGGTCGGCTACTGCCTGGGCGGAATCCTGCTGACCATTGTCGCCGCGGCCATGGCCCGCGACGGCGACGACCGCCTGGCCAGCGTCACCCTGTTCACCACCATGACGGATTTCACCGACGTCGGTGAAATCAACGTCTTCATGGACGCCAGCGAGGTGACCCTGCTGGAAGACATGATGTGGCAGAAAGGCTACCTCGGGCACAAGCAGGTTTCCGGCGGCTTCCAGTTGCTGAAGTCCGCAGACCTGATCTGGTCAAAGATGGTTCGCGAGTACTACCTCGGGCAGCGTGAACCAATGTTTGACCTGATGGCCTGGAACGCCGATGGTACACGCATGCCCTATCGCCAACACTCCGAGGTTCTGCGCCGCTTGTACGTCGATAATGAACTGTTCCAGGGCAAGTACCTGGTCGACGGCCGCGCCGTCTCGATCAGCAACATCCAGGTGCCGATGTTTGCGGTCGCTGCCGGGGCCGACCACGTCGCCCCGTGGCTCTCGGTGTACAAGTTGCACCTGCAAAGCGACGCGACTGAACTGACTTTTGTTCTCACCAGTGGTGGCCACAACGTCGGCATCGTCAATGAGCCGGGGCGCCCGCGTCGGTCTTACCAACTCAGCGTTTGCCGGGCGGGAGAGCGCTTCCTGGATGCCGAAACCTGGAAAGAAAGAACACCCGTGTATCAGGGTTCGTGGTGGCCGGCGTGGCAAAAATGGCTTGAGCAACACTCCTCTGGTAGCGAGGCGGCACCAGCGATGGGCGCTCCCGAGAAGGGCTACGTGCCGCTCTGCGACGCACCCGGGACCTACGTTCTTCAGCAGTAACGACAGCACCCGATCATTCTGGCTCGAAAGTTACCAGCGAGGTCAACCGTCCAAGGCCGCTTTCTAAGCCGACTGTTTGAGTTGTGCAAGAACGCGGCGCAACATGGGTTCGGACTCTCGCGCGCGTGACACATCTTCATGTCACGTGATACGCCCCGACCGGCCTCCGTCGCTGCATCGCGGTCATTCGGTTGAAAAACCCGAAGGGCTCCTGCGGGTCGGTTTCCGTCACCGCACCACGAAAACTCAGTGGCTGCTTATGGCCTGGAGCGGTCAGCTCGGCCAGGAAGTACCAAGCCAGGCCACCAACGGCCGGATTACACTGTGAAAGCAGTCATTGAAATTTTTCAGGCCACTGGCAGCCACCGACCCTCAGCCCCCGTTCACGGAGTAAGGCGCCTACGACTGCTCCTTGCGCATTAGGGACATAGGTGCCGGGTCGATGGGACGCCATGGATTACACCACGAGTGGCTGCCCACGCCTGTCGGCTATTCGTATTGCTCATTCGATAACACTACATATACAAGGGAACGAGGCGCAGCTAGGCACCTTTGGTCCGCTAGATTTTCTTATTGGGATCGGCCTGCTTACTTCGCTGCATCCGCAATCTCTCTTTCATTTCTTGCGCTTGCATATCGCGGAGGCGCTTTTGTCCAAGGGACGTCGAAAAAGCTGGAGAGTCCTTTGCGCGCAGAATCCAAATGCGGAAATGCTCAAGAATTGCTTCGAACTCTAGGTCAGCGGGGGTGAGCTTGCGCAAGACCTGCACCGCCGAAGCGAAGAATTTGACAAAAGGGTGCTCGTAATACTTTCCGTTTGAAGCAGCGAGATTCCAAGCGGTGCCCAGGGCCTCTTCACCCTCATAGAAATACTTCATCGCCTCCATCCGGTTATTGTGCAACAGCCTTGTGCAGTGCCCCATACAGATCGTCCCCAGACTGGTATAAGCGTAGGGGTGATTTTCGAGCGATATTGCCTTCTGTGAATATGAGTACGCCTTCGGGAAGTGTCCTTCGATTCGAAATTCCAGTAATGCCCGCTGGTCCCAATATCTAGAGCTCCAGCCAAGGTCAGGCTCTTGCTCTTCATAGAAGTCCAAAGCTCTAGTACCGATACTCAACGACACTTGCTCCTGGTCGAGGATCTCGCGGAGAATCAGGTGCTCGATCCCCTTCGCTTTTATCACTGCGGGATTCACGAGCGGTGCAAGCGCGGCGACTATCGCCGACATTGCCTCATACCGCTCTTTCTCTGTGAAGAACTCTATCCACGAATATTCACTGAGAATTCGATGCCGTAGACGGATTCCCCTCTCGTCTCTGACGAGAATGCCTTCAGCTTTCAGGTTGTCATCTAGCAAAGAACGAAACTCACTGATCTGCGTTCCGAATGCAATCATTGCGACTCGGATCGGCAGCGAGAAGCCGAATCGGTGAACACAGACTACGTGAGCGAGCAGGGCCTTCTGTGCGGCAGTTCCCATCGAAGCAAGAACGATCCTGCGGACGCGCTGCCTGATCGGCTCCGAAAACTCAATATACGAGATACTTTCTAGTAACTCGGACTTGCACTTTATCGTGAGTTCCTTGGCGAGCGTCGAGTCCGACGTTCCAATGTGCTTCCCTAAGCGCGAAGCGCGTTTCCGCTTGCGTATAAAGTGGACGATATCATGTGACTGCATCTGGCTGAATCTGAACTCAGCCCGGAATTCATCCTTCACATCGATCCGGAAACCACGCAACCGATGGCTCCTAAGTGATATGAAGATTCTCGCCGACGTTCCGCTATTCTTTGCGTACTGAAGCGTCTTGCCTACGGCTTCCAGGTAGTTTGCGGCGTCGTCGATGAACAAAACGGCGCGATCATCTCCGCACAAGTAGTCAGCAGCGATCTCAGCATTGAATCCTTCTTCGTGCCTGAACCAAAATGGCTTGAACCCCTTATTTAAGGCATGTTTCGCTATCCGAAGGAGACCCACCGTTTTTCCAGAGACAGGGTCCCCATGTAGCAGAACCGCATAACGGTCTACAGGTCCATCAAGGACGGCTGCTGCCTTCACAGTTGGTGTGAACTCAGCGTCCAGGTCACTCAGAATGTCGTTCCACCTCGGCTCATCACCTCCATAAAAATCCGTCCCCTGCATCGCCTTCGTTGAGGTGTCCTTTGTGTCCAAGCGCCGGAACTGGGCATGAAAACGCTCGTAGGTGCCGGGCTTCAAACGGGACGCTACAGCATCAGCTGTCTTCCTGAATTCTTGGAGCTCGCTCAAGAGTAGGGTCAAAAACGCATCCAATGGGCACGAAATCGGCACAAGATTGAAGCGCCGCATACGCTCCTTTTGCCCCTCATCCAGACCGAATGACACCATGAAGGATGGGAACCCGTTTGCGCGCGAGAGGTTCTTTGTTCTAATGGCTTCCGCCAGATCGACCTCCTCCGCAAGCGAGGCCCCGCAGACGATGAATGGTCTTTCGATGTAGTGAGTCTGAAAGCTGGCATGCCATTGTTGGAAGCTTCGGGTGGCCTGTGTGTATTCAAGTATCGAGAACACCAATCCGTCGAGATGACCACCCAAATCGCTTGCTCGACCATGGAGATACACTATTTGTAGCTTGTTCGGTGTGCTATCTAGCGGAGCGGCCTTCTCTTTCCAGTCAAAGCTAGCTATATCTCGAATCGCATTCGTCGTCCGGTCTATTGCAAATGCATTCTCCAATACGTCGTCGATATTGAAAGTCCAAATACGCTCCCAATGAATTTGGAACAACTTGTGTTGCCAAGTGGGCTTGCAATCAGTAAATCGAGCGCGTAACCATCTCTTGAGACCGGCCTTGTTCGCGCTCTCTGCTTCTTCGTACGTCAGTGGGAGCTTTTTGGCTTCATCCGAGTTGAGTTTGAGGCCAAACTTACTGGCAATTTGAGTTGACAGCGTGGCGCCATCGCGAAGTTCGACACCGTCGCCGCCGTTGCATCCGTAGCTTGCACCGGCACCGAGTAGCAGGTTGTACCTCCCTTCATAGAGGCCACGCAACAGACTATCCCTGTCCGCTGGAGAAACACCGAAGTCCAACAACGTACTCATCTATACCCCTTTGGCGAACTCATTGACTCGCGCAAAATGTCCAAAGCATTTTTCTCCAATTCCCTCACGCTAAGCACCCTTGGCTCGCGAAGCCGGGGGCGGCTATGCGAGCCCACATCTGATCCCCCTTACGACCGAGCATCGAGTCATCACTCTACCCCAAACTAGGATCAGTGTACTTCACCCGAATTGGCGTGATAGTGACGGATACTTGGCAGGTGCGCTTCTGCCGGACGATCCTGCACCGAAGCGGTCGCTCTGGGACGAGAAGGCTGGGTCGCTCAACGTCGCTTCAAGGGTCGAGATCGGCGTCCCAGCAGCCGCCGGTTCTACGGCCGGTTTATCGGGGGAACGGCCTAGTTACACACGAAGGCGAGTGGCTAGTCATGGCCGGCTGCCGACCGATGCCACTCTGGACCCAGTGACCGCTTCCGTTTCAAAGCTGTCGATCGGGCAAGAATGGCACTGCTAAGTATCGAACGGCGGCTTACGTGTTGTTGTCTGTAGTTGAGGTAAATGACCGCTTTCACGAACCTCGAACGGCCGCTCAAGGTCGTCGCCCGTCATGCTTAACAGCCGAAGCGATCAATTGTCGGAGCGAAGCTTGCCGATTGACCGGGCCTGCCCTGGTCCGCGACGTTTCGTGACCGCGTTGCCAATTTCCGATCCTGTGCGCCTTCGACTCGGCGAGACCCGATTGACCGCGGGGTTCTCCTGGACTCTGGCGAAAAGTCAGACTTCGAGTTCGGCAATCAGCGGTGCGTGGTCGGAGCAGCGCGCCCAGGCCAGGCCCTGCGGGACGTGCATGTCGAGCACCCGGAAGCCACGCACGTAGATTCGATCGAGGGTCAGCCATGGCGCAAAGCTCGGAAAGGTACGCGACACACCAGCCTGCGCATCGCGCGCCGGTCGCCATGACAGCAGCCGGTCAAGAAAACCCACCTCCTGTGGCGCTGGCGTCGCGGCCACCGCGACTTCATTGACCCCCAGCCGGTCGCGCAGCAGGCCGTCGACGCGCTGCTGCCAGTCGTTGAAATCACCGGCGATGATCAACGGCGCCCTGGCGGGCACTTCGCGCTGCACAAAGTCGGCCAGAAAGGTCGCCTGGCGCAGGCGGCTGCGCTTGATCAAGCCAAAATGGACGCAGATCAGGTGCACCTCCTTGCCGCGACCGCGGCCCAAATGCATTACAGCGTGCAACAGGCCGCGCTTTTCAAGCAAATGGTCGGAAATGTCGTGGTTGGTGAAGTCAACGATCCGGTGTCGCGAGAGGATCGCGTTGCCGTGGTTACCGTGCGGATAGACGGCGTTCATGCCGTAGGCGCGGTGCGCATAGGCACCGGTGGCGAGGAAATCGAGCTGCGTACCCGAAGACGGGTAGCCCGGCTTGCGCGCCAGGCGCTCGTTGCGGTCCTGCACCTCCTGCAGGAAAACGACATCGGCGTCGATCGCCTCCAACGCCATCCGCACGTCATGGATACGCGGCCGCCCGCGGATGCCGGTTACCCCCTTGTGGATATTGTACGTGGCGACCCGGAGCTTCATCAAGGCGCCCGGCAGGCAGTGGCCTGATCGTGGATCATGGCAGGCGCTCGAAGTAGCGATCGATGAGCAGCGGATCGTCAAAATGGCGTCGCCCGACAAAAGCTGTCGCGTGCCGCCCCCATTGACGCATCTGCCCGGCACTGGCGACGCCCATTGGCCAGAAGTAAAAGCGCTCCAGCCGCTCGCTGCCGACGATCAGTCCATCGGCAGCGAAAGCGCTGCGCGTGCCGCCGTCGGGCAGGGGCAGCGCGCGCAGTTCGTCGTCATCGCGCAGCGCCAGGGCAAGAGCGTCCTCGTGCCGAGCCGAGGCGACGGCAACCTGCTGCAGGTAATGCGTCACCGCGGCCAGCCGCAGCACGACGCGTTCGTTCGCCACCGGGGAACGCAGTGTCTGTGGGGCGAAAAGACCTTCGTCGACGGTCTCGGGCTGCGGCCGCGGCCGCACCCACTCGGTGGGAATGAACAGGTGGTAACAGCCACAGGGATGGATCGTGTCATAAACCAGGGGTTTTCCGTCGTCGGCCAGGGTGACGCGCCACAGCAGGCCGTCGAGTCGCCCGGCCAGGACGTCGTAGGCATGCGCGGGTGGGCGCGCTGGAAACCATAGAGTGTATATCAGTTGCAGCAACCAGCGCCCACCGAAGTAGGTGTGACCGGTACGCACGTACAGGACCGGCCGTTCAGGCGCCACGGCGATCGACAGCCAGCCGGTGGCATCGTGCTGCCAGACGAGAGCTCCCGGACGATCGTCGTCGCTGGCGGTTTCGATCTCGAAATGCGGCGCATGACGCACGATCAAGCGCTTCAGCGTCGACGGCGGGAAGGTCGGCAGGCCCAGTAGCGAAGAGCCCATGAGCGTCGGCAGGGCGACCATCTGCTCGGTGGCGGCATAGCGCACACGACGATGGCTCGCCGGGTCGGCAACAGCCTGCGCGGCGAACTCCTTCAGCGTAGCGCGCTGCCAGCCCCGGACACCGGCGGCGAAGGCATGCCGCGTCAGCGGATACAGGCCCAGGGTACGCATGCTGATCGAGTAGTCATCGGGTACCCGAGCGGCCTCGATGAGTTCTGGCAGCGCGTACTGATCGGCGCGCGTCAGCAGATACCGACAGGCGGCCAGCGAATCGGCCAGCGCGGCGCCATCGCTCTCCGTGTTGGCAAGTTCGAACCGGCGTGCGGCAGCGTCGAGCGCCGCCAGCTCTTCTTTCCATGCCCAGGCCCGTTGGGCGGTGGTTTCGGGGCCAGGTGCCAACGCGGCGAGAACCCGATCGACCCGCAGATGGGGAAAACCGGGAACCCGCAGCGCCTGCGCATCGCGGGTGCCGGCCGCATCGATCAGGCGGTCGCTAGCCAGAAAGCGCTGTGCGCAGTCGCCCAGCTCGTCGCCGCGCTGCAGACGCTGCGCGACCGGCGCCTGCGTATAGGGATCGATGGCCGCACAGCCCAGCAGTGCACAGCAGACCACCAGCAGCAGACAGGATCTCATTTGCTGTCTTCCGCGATCGCCAGCCGCGCCTGACGCCGCTCGATCTCGCGCAGCATGGCCTCAAACTGCTCGCGCATCGTTTGTCGAACTGCACTGACGGCGAACAGACTGCCGATCAGCGGTGGCAGAGGTGCCGCCAGCTCGAACTGGGCGTCGTAGTCAAGACGCACGCTGCGAAGTGGCGGCAGGCGAACGGGGGTCAGCGTGTAACGGCCGCTGAAACTGCGCAGCGTCGATTCGTTGGCGTCCATGCTGCCGGCTGCCAAACGCGCCAGGACCGTGGTGTAAGGCGTGTGCTCGACCGCCAGACGAAGCTTCACCGGCAGGTCGAAAAAGAACACCGAGAAAACGCCGACCTGTTCGATGCTGAGTTGGTTGCCGGCGCGCGTCAGGACGCGTGCACGCGTGACGCCGGGGACAAACTCGCGCAAGCGTTCGTAGTCGGTGAGCGTCTCCCAGACCAGCCGCTGATCGGCGGCAAGCTGGGCGCTGGCACGTACGCGGTAGGTCTCGCCAGTACGCGTCACTTCAACCTGTGCAAGAGCACCAGTCTGAGCGACGGCGCCAAAGCTGATCGCCAGAGCCAGCAGGCCGGCGAGCGCGTGCCGCCGGCAGTCGCCAGCGAGTGAGAGATCATGCGCACAAAGAATCCTGCTGAACATCCAGGGCCACGCCGGGTTGAACCGCGGCCACCGGTGCCACGGACTGACGAACCAATCCTCTGGGTAAGCGCCGTCAACGTGCGGCGGCCACCCGCGTGCGGGTTTCGGGAGATCGAACCCCGCCGCGCGAGTATCTCCGGGTGCGCTGGCGCAAGTCAATGGTCGCTGGTCACGCGCCGTCCTCCTTCTTCCGGCGACTGACCCAGGGGGTGCCGGGCGGCCAGATCGGCGCTGGCAAGTCATTCGCCCCTGCCGAGTCGGCCGGCAGCGCAGCCAGAAGCAAAAACAAACCGCTGCGATCGTCCCGTCGACGACGTAATCCCTTAAACTTGCACCTGTTGTCTGCAGCCCGTATGGTCAAGCCACTCGCTGCGTCGCTGCGTTGCTCCGGCAGGCTCTTGTCTGAATTCGAAGCCTCCGCCCAATCGATGCGCTCGGCCCAATCGACACCACTGGCCAATCCCTGAGAATTTCTTGCCGACCCGGCTGCCCATGCTCACCATCGACGATTTCGACTTCGCCCTGCCCAGCGCCCTGATCGCCCAGTATCCAGCTGCCGAACGCACGGCCAGCCGCCTGTTGCAGCTCTCCGATGACTCCCTGCACGACCGCCGCTTCAGCGACCTGCCGGAACTGATCGCAGCGGGCGATCTGCTGGTGCTCAACGATACGCGAGTGATCAGGGCACGCCTGCTCGGCCGCAAAGAGAGCGGTGGCCAGATCGAGGTTCTCATCGAGCGGATCACCGACGCCCGCCACGCACTGGCGCAGATCCGCGCCAGCAAGTCGCCGAAAGCGGGCAGCCGGATTGTCCTCGAGGACGCCATCACGATGATCGTGCGCGGACGCAGCGGCGAACACGGCGAGTTTTTCACGCTCGAACTCACCTGTGACGGCGACCTGTGGACCTTGATCGAGAAGCATGGGCGGCTGCCGTTGCCACCCTACATCACGCACGCCGCCGGCAGTGACGACGAGGCTCGCTATCAGACCGTTTTTGCGCGCCATCCTGGCGCCGTTGCGGCGCCGACCGCGGGCCTGCATTTCGATGACGAACTGCTCGGACAACTCGCTGCGCGTGCCGTCGAAGTCGCCTGGCTGACGCTGCACGTCGGCGCCGGTACGTTTCAGCCGGTACGCGTACAGGCCGTTGCCGAGCACCGCATGCATGCCGAGCGCTTCGAGATTCCACCTGCGACGATCACCGCAATCGCCCGCGCGCGAGCGCGCGGCGGCAAGGTGATCGCGGTCGGGACGACCAGTCTGCGCGCGCTCGAAGCGGCAGCGCTGGACGGCGAGCTGCGCGCCGGTGCCGCCGAGACCGACCTCTTCATCACCCCCGGCTATCGCTTCCAGGTCGTCGATCAGTTGATCACCAACTTCCACCTGCCGAAGTCGACCCTGCTGATGCTGGTCTCGGCTTTTGCCGGCCTCGATGCGATTCGCTCCGCCTATCGGCACGCGATCACGCAAGGCTACCGCTTCTTCAGTTACGGCGACGCGATGCTGCTGAGTCGCCACTGATCGCTCTACGCTGTCCTCCACTGTCCAAGAAACACGCCCATGAACAAGACAACGCTTGACGCTGCCGCCCTCGCCCAACTCGATCGGCACGGACTCGACCCGGACACCTACAAGGTGGCCCTGGGCAGCGCGCTGCTATGGACGTATCGGAGTCAGACCGAGCTGCATCGGCTGCTGAGTCTCAGCGGTCTGACGACGCATACCGGGAAGGCATTCTCCGCCGCCGACGTCAAAATCGCCATCAGCGAACTCCGGCGCAAAGACCTGCTGGTCGACGACCCGATGCGTCCTGCCGGCTTCCAACTGGTGGACGCGCTGCGCGCACCGCTCTACCGACAATTGCTCGAAACACACGCGGGTGACCGACTGGCGCGGCTGGTTGGTGAATGCGAGCAGATCGACCAGGCGAGGATCAGAACCAGCTACTACTGGCCGGACGGCAGCATCCCCAGCACCATCGCCTACGTCCGCGCCAAATTCCTCTCGGGCGCACCGAAAGAGGAGTTGACGCACATCCGGACCACCATCGCCCGCTCGATGGAGTGGGGCAGCGTCCTGACGAAAGCTCTCCTGTTGGCTTTCGACGGCCCCAGTTTCGCGCGCATCGAGCCGCACTGGCGTTGGCAGATCGCTTACCAGGCGGTCGCCACCATTTGCCTGTACTGGTCCAACGACTTCGACCCGGTCGCCGACTGGGCTTTTGCGCAGCTCGCCGAACACCCCGACGAGTTGATCGTCGAATTGCGCGCGGTACTCGGCGATCTGGCGCTGCTGCGCGGTGATCGCCCGTCGTTCGAACTCGCGGTGCGCGGACTCAACAATCCTTTGATCAGCGCGATGCGCGCTGCGCAGCTGGTCATCGACGGACAGTGGGCAGAGGGGCAGGCAGCCTTCGAAGCAGCGCTCAAGGAGCGCAAGGCGGCGGTCGGCGGCAACAAGCATCTGGTGCCCAGGAGTTACGCCTGGCTATATCCGCTGGCGCTGCTCGCGCAGCAGACACCCAGGCACCTGGAACTGGCCCGCAAGTTCTGCCTGGTTGAATCCGGCAGACGCGAGCCCCATCCACACGAGGCGTGGGGAGACTGGGTGCATGCCATCGATGTTCGCCTCGGCAAGAAGGCGATCGTCGGCTCCACCTTCCGACCGCGGCCGAATGCGGCGCTACGCTTGGGCCTGGACTCGCTGTGTTCGATTCTGCTGGCGGCCTGGCTGGGTGGCGAAACGATCATGCCGAGCGACCCGGAACTGCCGGCCAGGGAGTGGCGCGACACGATCCAGTCTTTGCGCGAACAACTGAACGAATGCCGTCTGAGCGCGCTGCTGCGGATGCTCGACGGTGCGCAGGCGGTTCTCGAGGGGCGCGATCCACCCAGCGGCTTCTTTGTCGGTGGTCCAGCCGAACAATGGCGCGAGATCCTCATTGCCCTGCAATCGCTGGGCGGCGACCAGGCCGCCGACACCGGCGGTGAAGCGACGCGCCTGCTGTGGACAGTCGAGATCGGTAAGCAGGGAAACCTGCTGGCCATCAAGCCGCTCGAACAGAAGCGCGGCCCGCGCGGCTGGAGCCGGCCGAAAGCGATCAGCCTGGCGAGAATCGCCGGCAACGAAAACCTGCCGGCGTGGGATGCCAAGGTCGCGCGGGCGCTGCGTGCGGAGCCCGGCTACAGCAGTCGTTATCACCTTGAGCTGGCGGCGGCGATCGTCGCCCTCGTCGCTCACCCTTGCGTCGCCCTGGCGGAATCACCCGGACAGCTGATCGATTTGACGGAAGCGGCGCCGGAGCTCGAACTGGTTCGCCAGGGCGATCGCTTCGTGATGCGTATCGAGCCGCCGCTGCGGCCGGCCAAAGTCGGCGATGAGTATTATCTAAGCGCCGACGAGCGGCGTGAAGCCGAGGCCCTGAGCCTGATCACGCTGGTTTCGGACGGACCGCAACGCCTCAGGCTAGTGCGCTTCTCGGCGACCCAGAGACAGGCCGCCCAACTCATTTCCGGTCGCTTCGCGGTGCCTACCGACACGCCCGAGGCGCAGCCCGAACTCGAAAAAACGCTGCGCGCGCTGGCCGCGCATTTCCAGGTGCATGCCGACTCGGCGCAGGCAGCGCGGCAGGTGAGCAGCGATTCGCGCCTGCACGCCGAACTCTCGCCGGTCGGCGACGATCTCTCGCTGCGCCTCGTCGTCGCGCCGCTCGGACCGGCAGGACCGCGGCTACCGGCGGCGACCGGCAGGGTCCGGCTGCTGGCCGTGCAGGGGAGCGAAACGGTCGGTACCGAACGTGACCTGACAAGCGAGCGCCGCAACCTCGAAACGGTGCTCGACGCGCTGCCCTTCCTGGACAGCAGCGACGGCGTCAGCGAATGGCTGGTTGAAGACCCGGAACAGGCTCTTGGCCTCGTCGAAACGCTGCCGACGCTGCCGGCAATTGCCGCCGTCGAGTGGCCCAAGGGCAAAAGCGTTCGCGTCATCACTGTCGACACCCGGCAGCTCGGGATGCGCGTCAGCCGCGAGCGCGACTGGTTCCGCCTGTCCGGGCAGGCAACGCTCGACGAAGGACTGGTGCTGCAACTCGAGACCCTGCTCGGGGCGGCGCGCGAGAAAACGCGCTTCGTGCCGATGGGCAATGGCGTTTACGCGGCGCTGACGCGCTCACTGAAGCAGAAGCTGAGCGATCTCGCAGCCGTCCTCGAAACCGACAAGGACGGCAGCAAGGCGCCAACGATCGCCGCCGCCTGGCTCGACGAAGTCCTCGAAGGCACCGAAACCGAAGTCAGCAAGGATTTCCGCCAGGCCATCGATCGCCTGCGCAGCGCCCAGGCGACCGAACCGAAGCTGCCGAGCCTGCTGCAGGCAACGCTGCGACCGTATCAGGAAGATGGTTACCAGTGGGCGATTCGCCTGGCGACTGCTGGCATGGGCGGCTGCCTGGCCGACGACATGGGCCTCGGCAAAACGCTGCAGGCGCTCGGCGTCCTGCTCGAGCGCGCCGCCGGCGGGGCGGCGCTGGTGATCGCGCCGACCTCGGTGTGCGGTAACTGGCTGGCCGAGGCCCAACGCTTCGCGCCGACCCTCGACGTTCGCATCTACAGCGAGGCCGCTGACAGCGAGCGGGACGAACTGGTCAGCCAGGCCGGACCACAGGACGTGCTGATCGTCTCATACACCTTGCTGCTGCTGGCGCAGGAACGCTTCGCCGGGCGCCGCTGGCACACCATCGTCGCCGATGAAGCGCAGGCCATCAAGAACGCGGCGGCCAAGCGCTCGCAGGCGGTCTTCGAACTCGCTGCCGATTTCCGCCTGGCGATGACTGGAACGCCGGTTGAAAACCGCCTCGCCGACCTCTGGTCGATCATGCGCTTCGCCAACCCGGGGCTGCTCGGCAGCGTCCACCGCTTCAACGAACGCTTCGCCGGCCCGATCGAGCGCAACCGCGACCGCGAGGCGCAGCATGTGCTCAAGCGTCTGGTCGGCCCCTTCGTGCTGCGGCGAACCAAGTCCGAAGTGTTGCAGGACCTGCCGCCGCGCACCGAACTGATTCTGACCGTCACTCCGGAAGCGGCCGAAGCCGCACACTACGAAGCCCTGCGCCGCGAGGCAGCGAACGAGATCGACGCGACGCTCGACGCGGCGCCAGAGGCGCAGGCGCGCTTCAACATCCTCGCGCAACTCACCCGTCTGCGCCGTGCCGCCTGCGACCCGCGGCTGTGCAGCCCCGAATTCGGGATTACCGGCGCCAAGGTGCAGGCCTTCGCCGAACTGGCCAGCGAACTGATCGCCAGCGGCCACAAGGCCCTCGTCTTCAGTCAGTTCGTCGACTTCCTGAAAGTGCTGCGCGAACCGCTCGACGAGGCGGGTGTCCGCTATCAGTACCTCGACGGGTCCACTCCCGCCGCCGAGCGCAGCCGCCGCGTCGCCGCTTTCCAGGCCGGCGACGGCGACCTCTTCCTGATCAGCCTGAAGGCCGGCGGCTTCGGCCTAAATCTCACCGCCGCCGACTACGTGGTGATCACCGACCCATGGTGGAACCCGGCCGCCGAGGACCAGGCGATGGGCCGCGCGCACCGTATCGGGCAGCTACGGCCGGTGACTGTCTACCGTCTGGTCACCCGCGGCACCGTCGAGGAGCGCATCGTCGAGCTGCACCACGAAAAACGCGCGCTCGCCGACAGTATCCTCGCCGAAGGCGAAGCCAGCGCCCTGCCCTCGACCGAGGATCTGGTGGCGCTGATACGTGGCGAGTGAGATCGGCGGCGGGGAATCACCGACGCCGATACTTGCTCCAGGCGCTGTAGCTGAAAACCAGCAGCCCCAGCCAGATCAATCCGAAGCTGAACAACTGGGCGCTGCGCATCGGCTCACCGAAAAGCCAGATCGCGGTGACGAACTGGAGCGTCGGATTAATGTACATCAGCATGCCGACAGTCGCCAGGTCGAGCCGTTGCGCGGCCGCCGCGAAGGCCAGCAGCGGCAGCGCCGTAAGTGCACCCGCGCCAATCAGCAGCGAGCTGGTCAACAGGTCGTGCCCGGTGAACACCGGATGGCCGTTCGCCGCCTGCCACCAGGCGTAAACGCCACACACCGGCAGCATCGCCAGGGTTTCCAGCCACAGGGCGGAAACCGTATCGATCGGTAACTGCTTGCGCACCAGGCCGTAGGTGCCGAAGGTGCCGGCAAGAATCAGCGACACCCACGGCAGACTGCCGAGGGCGACGATCTCGTTGGCCACCGCCGCCAGCGCCAGGGCCACTGAAAGCCACTCCAGCCGGTTCAGCCTTTCCTTGAGCACCAGCAGGCCAAGCAGAACATTGACCAGTGGGGTCAGAAAGTAGCCAAGACTGGAGGCAACTACCTGCCGGTTGGCAACGGCCCACAGGAAGACCAGCCAGTTGGTGCCGATCAGTAACGCCGCGATAGCCAGCATCAGCAACTGCCGCCAGCTCCTGAAAACCTCCACCACCTTGT
The DNA here is from genome assembly GCA_016713625.1 of Candidatus Accumulibacter affinis. Lineage (GTDB taxonomy): Bacteria > Pseudomonadota > Gammaproteobacteria > Burkholderiales > Rhodocyclaceae > Accumulibacter > Accumulibacter affinis. The sequence goes on along the minus strand of JADJOT010000012.1, from coordinate 451,470 downwards.
GCCACTGCCGGCGTAGCGTCAGCAGCAGGCCAACAAAAACGCAGGCCCAGACGGCACGGTTGCTCAACACGTCCATCGGTGAAACCTGTGCGAGTTGGCGGAAGTACAGCGGAAAGAAGCCCCAGATGCCATAGGCAAGCAAGCCGAAGGCAATGCCGGCCAGTTGGCGGTTGACATTCACCGGATCAGCTCTCGCGGCGCAGGAGGTCGAGCGCTGCCGATCGGTAGTCGCGCCGATAGAGCACCAGCAGAACGATCACCGCGAGGACAGCCAGCAGCAGCGGACTGAACAACCAGCCCGACGCCGACAGGCCGAAGTAGTAAGCACGGATGCCGCGATTGAAGTCGTCGCCGCCGAGATTGTTGGCGCCAGCCAGCCGACGCGCGTAGCTTTCGATGCCCGGTTGGTCCCGCTCACCGAGCGGTGCCGCACCAACCAGAATCGAGAGCAGGTTGAACTGGCGCAGCGACCAGGTGAACTTGAAGTAGGCATAGACGAAGGTCGCCAGCACCAGCATCAGCTTGATCTCCAGCAACTCCCGGTTGCCCGTCCCGGGAAACGCCAGGTCGTTGGTAAAGCTGAGGAGCTTGTCGGCGGCGCCGAGGACAGCGAGCAGGCCGGCGATGATGTAGATGGTGGTATTGGCGTAAAAGGTGACGCTGGTCACCAGGTTGCCGATCAACGTCGAATCGGTAACCCGTATTTCGCGCGCCAGCATCTGGTAGGCCCACTCCAGCCGGTAATCCCGGGTGCTCCGGATCAGACCCCGGCGGCCCAGCGGCTATGCTCGGAAAACCAGGCATAGCCGGCCCAGCAGGCAAAAAGACGAGCAGCGCCAGCCAGTCGGCCGTCAATAGAAGGTGGATTGCACGCATCGGCAGATCTTGCCACAGAACGTCCGGTCACAGGCTCAAGCTGCACCCCTGCCTGCCGCTACTGGAGTTCTGACGGCAGGCGCGGATGGTCTCGTTCTGCGCACCAGCCCTGACGCATGACTAGCGAAGGCCAGTCGTAGCAAGGCTTAGGGGCGCCCGGAAAAAATAACTTTCGCAAAGGGGGGCTAGACAGGCGCACGGGTTTCTGGCAGGATACGTGAAGGACAACAGGTCTGCGCTTGAGCCGGAGGATCCGTGGTGGAGGTCATGAATACGAGAGGTTGGGTACACTGCGGTCGCGAATTCAGCGCTGCGGAGATTGCTGACCTCTGTGCGACCGTGGCATGGCTGCCGGGATTGCCGCGCCAGGAGTTGGCGGCGACGCTCTGCGAACATCTCGCTTGGTTCACCCTATCGGGAACCCCGAAGATCCACGCTTGCCTGGAGTTCCTGGAACGTTTGCGGGTGGCCGGGTTGCTGGCGCTTCCTGCACTGCGGCCCTCGCCGCCGCGCCGTTCGACGGCACCCGCGGCAGCCGTAGAGCCAGTTGCCGAGCCTCTGCTGCACTGCGCCCTGTCAGCACTCGCCCCGGTCTCCTGGAAGTGGTTCGCGACGCGGCCGTGGGGGCGCAGTGGGATGCGCTGGTGGCGCGCTGGCACCCGCTGGGTTTCCAGGGGGCCTTCGGCTACCGCCTGCGCTACTTCATCCTGGCGGGCGACCGGCGCCTGGGCTGCGTCCTGCTGGCCGGCGCTGCCCGGGCGGTGGCCGTGCGCGACCGCTGGATCGGCTGGACCGCCCAGGCCCGCCGCGAGAACCTGGCGCGGGTGGTGAACAACAGCCGCTTCCTGATCTTTCCCCACGTCCGGGTAGCGCATCTGGCCAGCCATGTGCTCGGACAACTCGCGCGCCGCGCACGCGCCGACTGGCTCGATCACTGGGGCTTCGAGCCCCTGCTGCTCGAGACCTTCGTCGATCCGCGTCACTATGCCGGTACCTGTTACCGCGCCGCCGGTTGGCAGTTGCTTGGGAGACCAGCGGGCGTGGGCTGGCCTGCTCCGGCCAGTCCTATCAGAGCACGTTTCGCCAGGTGTGGGTCAAGCCGCTCTGCGCCGATGGTCGCGATCGGCTGTGCGCCGTCCCTGGGAACTCCCGGTCATGAGCCGTCGCCCGACACGCGCCACCATCCAGGGCTGCGCGCAAAAAAAGAAACAGCAGGAAAAGGCGCTGAACGCGAAACTGCGCGCGAGTGGACAAGTTCCCCCACTCCCCGCTTCTTTGCCCAACCGATGCTCGACCTTCGCGACCATCGCCGAAGAGAGAGAGGCCCGCGAGGACGCCGTGAGCAAACAGATGCGCCTCCTGCGCAAAGAGCTGCCCACCTTGCTCGGTCAACTGGAACAGATTCCCGACCCGAGAGACCCCAGGAAGCGCCGGCACAAGCTCACCGCGCTGCTGCTCTACGGCTTGTTGATGTTCGTCTTTCAGTTCTCTTCCCGGCGCGAGACCAACCGCGAAATCAGCCGCCCGCAGTTCATGACCACCCTGCAGCTGCTATTCCCGGAAATCGATACCCTGCCACACGCCGACACCCTGTTTCGGCTGCTGCGCGACATCGACCTTGAGCACCTCGAACAAGCCCACGTCGATTTGATCAAGCGGCTGATCCGCGGCAAGAGCTTTCGCCGCTATCTGATCAACCGCTGCTATCCGATCGCCATCGATGGCTCACAGAAGCTCGCCGGCGACACCCTCTGGGCGGAGGAACTCCTGCAGCGGACCGTCGGCAAGGAGGAAACCCGTCACACCCAGTACTTCGTCTACCTCCTCGAGGCCAGTCTCGCCTTCCACAACGGTCTGGTCATCCCGTTGCTCAGCGAGTTCCTCGAACACGCGCTGGGCGATAGCGAAGCGCAAAAGCAGGATGGCGAGCTGCGCGGCTTTGTGCGCTTGAGCGATCGGCTCAAGACGCTGTTCCCCCGGCCTGCCGATCCTGCTCCTGCTCGATGGCCTCTACGCCAACGGGCCGGTGATGCAGCGCTGCCGTGGCTACCACTGGCAGTTCATGATCGTGCTCAAGGACAAGGATTTGTCCACGGTCTGGCAGGAGTTCCACGCGCTCCATGCCCTGAAACCGCAAGCCTCGCAGCGCTGCTGGGGACGACGCCAACAGCACTTCAGCTGGGTCAACGACATCGACTATGCCTTCGGTTCGAACGGGCGTCAGCATCTCAAGCTGAACGTAGTGGTCTGTGAGGAAAGCTGGGAGAGGGTCGATGACCAGGCCAGGACCGTCACCGAAACCTCGCGTCACGCCTGGCTCTCCAGCCAGCCGATCAGCCAAGACAATGTCCATGAGCGCTGCAACCTGGGCGCCCGCCACCGCTGGGGCATCGAAGCGGGCTTTCTCGTCGAGAAGCACCAGGGCTACCACTACGAACATGCCTTTGCCCTCGACTGGAATGCCATGAGGGGCTATCACCTCCTCATGCGCCTGGCGCATGTCTTCAATACCCTGGCACGCTTCACCCGGCAGTTACGCGACCTGTATCGGCAATTCGGTGTGCGCGGCGCCATCGCCTTTATCCGCAGTTCCTGCGCCGCTCCTTGGCTCGATCTCGCGCGCATGCGCGTGCTCCTCGCCAAACCGTTCCTGCTGCAACTCGAATAACCTTCCCGGGCCTGCCCAAGACATCTCCCCAGCGCGGCGCAGTCCGCGCCGGGAAACCAGCTCGCCTGACGATCGCAACGGAGCTCCGACGACCTCTCACCTCCCGTTGACTGGCCCCACACTACCCGCGCTACAAGCGCTCCTTTGCCGCTAGCCAACCCCCATCTGACCGCCTCGCCGGCGAAAACGGGCGGTACCGGCAAACGCATCCGATTCGGCTGGGTCATGCGTCAGGGCTGTCTGCGCACGCGGCCTCTTGAAGCGGCGACCATTGATCGTTAGACTTCCCTGTCCGTCCATACGAGAATCCGCCATGTCCACCTTGACCAGATCAGCCCTTGCCCTTGCCTTGTTTTCTCTGTTTGGCAGCAGCCACGCCGCCGATGCTGCGGCCACCAAGGACGCCGGCAAGGTCAGACAGGGTGCGCAAGCGACAGCGGCCAGCGTGGGAGTGCCACGTTTCGATCATGTGCTGATCGTGATCATGGAAAACGAAGATCAGGAACAGATCATCGGCAGTGCGACCGCCCCATACATCAATAGCCTGGCGCAAGCCGGGGCCAATTTCACCAGTTCCCATGCGGTTGCCCATCCAAGCCAGCCGAATTACCTGGCCTTGTTTTCCGGCTCTACCCAAGGCGTGACCGACAATAGCTGCCCGCTTGCATTCACGAATAAAGCCAATCTGGCCAGCCAGTTGGTCGCCGCCAAACTGAGCTTTACCGGCTTTTCGGAAGACCTCCCGAGCGCTGGCTATACCGGCTGCAAGGCCGACAAGTATCGCCGCAAGCACAATCCATGGGTGAATTTCGACAACGTGGCGAGCAGCAGCAACCAGCCATTTACCGCCTTCCCGAGCACCAATCTCGCCGCCCTGCCAACGGTTTCAATCGTCGTGCCAAATATGTGCAACGACCACCATGATTGCCCGATCCAGACCGGCGATGCCTGGTTGAAGGCCAGGCTTGACCCGTATGTGCAATGGGCCCGAACGCACAACAGCCTGTTCATCCTGACCTGGGATGAAGATGCGTCGCGGAAGGAAAATCACATCACGACGATCATGGTTGGTGCTCGGGTGCAGCCAGGTAATTACAGCACCACCATCAACCACTACAACGTCCTGCGCACCGTGCAGGAGATGTACGGCCTGCCCCCGCTCGAGAATACCGTCGCCGCAGCGCCCATCACCAGCATCTGGACGCCCAGGTGAACGCCGCGCGACTCAATCTGCGACTCGTTCGAGCCTGACGTCAGATGCCTGCCGACGCATCGACTTCGGCGCTGGCGCTCATCGCCACCGCACCATCGGGCCCATGAGCTTCGAGTGCCAGCTGACCGTCGCTGGCGGTGCAGACCAGGCGAAACGGCGCCAAGTCGAAAAGCGGCGCCAGGCCGCGGAAGCTGAACCCGCGAACCGGCTGCGCGACATTCGCTCGTACCAGTTCCATCAACAGGACCGCGGTCAACGGCCCGTGCCCCCCCAGGCCCGGGTAGTCCTCCTCGTTGATCGCGTAGGGGCGGTCGTAATGAATCCGATGGGCATTGAAAGTCAGCGCCGAAAAGCGGAACAGGAGTCTTGGGTCCGGCGTAACGATTTGTGACCACGCTCCTGCCGGGACCGGCGACCAATCCATTGCGCGTAGTCTGCCCGCGAGTCGGTCATCGCTGCGCCAGACTACTTGCCCGCGGCTTCGCGTTTCCGCCGCGAGGTTGGCATCAACGTTGCTTCCCCGTCGATGACTACCGTGTCCCCGACGGTGCACACCGTATCGAGCACCACCCGGCCCTTTTCCGCGATCACTTCCTTGACCGTCACCTTGGCATGAACCGTGTCGCCGGGGCGCACCGGCGCGCGGAAACGCAAGGACTGGCTCATGTAGATCACCCCGGATGCATCACGCCTCATATCCGGTTTTTGTTCATCGCCCCGCAGCTTTGGATTGGGCTTCCTCCGCACATCACTTCACGACGACGCACTTGCCCTTCTCCTTGCCTTCGGCTCTGCGTAGTGGGGTTGGACGCACCACCGGTGCGGCAAAACCTGGCCATAGGACTTGCACCTATGAAGTAACGCGCCATGCCCGGCGCACACGTGGAAGCTCAGGCGACGGCCGCGGCTTGATGCGGCCGGTCGCCTGGAGCGCAGGGTTGGGCGTTGGGTTCGGGGTTACGGTGCACCTAGCCGCAAGCATTACAAACACTCCTGCATTACAAACGCTCCTGCCAGTATTTCGGATTGCGGTGTTGGTGAGCAACTGCATAGATCTGCGGACCAGATGAAGCTTCTCGGTAGACCAGCGAGTAGGGAAACCGCTTCAAAGGGTATGTGCGAAGCCCGTCGTCTGCCGGCGTGCCCAAGTTCTGGTTGGCGACCAGCAAGGTGAGTACACGCTCAAACTCGGTGACAAAAGAGGATGGGTGTGGCTCTTTTGAGCCACGACTTCCCTGCGATCACGCAGCTATTTTGGCGACATTGTTCTGCGGTGCCGACAGATAGTTGCGCTGGCGCTCTTGGCGATGGTGAAAGGCCATGTACTCCTCGAAGTCGCCGCTGGCACGAAGGGAGCGCAAGCGGAGCACCGCTTCCGCGCCGTCCAGACTCCAGCGGGCGCCGGTGAGGTCCATGCGGTCCTTGACCAGGTGACGACAAGCGCCCTCGATGATTCCGGTGGCGATCGGCCAGCCGTTGGCCAGGGCGGTGGCATAGTCGAAACGTTCTTTGTTCTTGAGCAGGTAGTCGGCACACTTGTCGACCGGCGCTCGTGCCTCTTGCGAGATGCCTTGGCGGGTGGCGCTGCGGCGCATCCCCGCGGCCACGTCGCTGACTTTCCCCTGGAGTAGGGCGTAGGCGCGCTCCAGCACCCAAGTTTCGGCTTCCTGCGTGCCATCTGCGTGGAAGCAGTAGGCGGCTTTCCACAAGTATTCGAGGACATGCACGAAATCCTGAATGACCACCACGTCCGTTCGGTGGCGCGCAATCGCCACTTCGACTTCCCGCTGTTGAGCTTCCTGGCCATCGACCAGCACCAACCACCTTCGTTCATGCTTGGGGTCACGACGCTCGGCTTCGGCGAACATCTCCTCGATCACTTCCGCCGGGGTCTGACGTAGGCTGGCCCACACCCGCTTGTTCTGTACTTTGGGCCGCTTCGGCGCGGTTGACTCGTCTTGCCCCATGATCTGCTCGGCGGTCCGCAGATGCGGGGCCACCTCGTATACCGAGGCGACCGTGGCCATCCGCTTACGATTGCGCTTCTCGCCTTTACTCAGACGGGCTTTGAGTTTGTGCGTCGTCGCTTCCGCCTTCTTACGCGTCGCCTCTCGAAGGTCTTGCTTCCGCACGACAATGCCTTTGCCATCGGTACTCATCACCAGCAGATCGCTGCTGTCCACTTCCGGCGTACCGGCTTCCTCCTCAGGCGCACTGGCTTCCTCTACCGGCCGACGAGCGTCCTCCACCGCCGGACGGGCGTAAAACTCGTCAAAATCCACGCTGATCGCCCGGGACAGTTCTTCGGCTTGTCGCTTCGGCACTTCCGCACCCGTGCCTTCCTGGATGGCCTTCACCGCCTCTTCAAACGAGCCCTTGGCCACTTCCAACCCTACCTTGCGCCGCATCCCTTGGGAGTATTGGTTCGGCGGCAGATTCAGCGCAGCATCCAACGGGAAAACACTCTTCAGCCGGGCTCCGCTGTACCCCAGGCGCCTGACCGTCACTTCGCCGAACACCGTCGCCAGCGATCGGCTTCTGGCTCGGCAATGCCGCCGCTCCGCTCCGTCCGCCCCGGTCACTACTTCACACCTTTCTTCCGCCGCCGCTCGTTGATCCAGGTACCCCTGCATCAAACGCCGCAACAACTCATACCCCTCGCGCGCGATCAGTGATTCGACCTCCCCATGCTCCAGGATTCGTGCCGAATCCGATCGCAGTTCACCCATCAGTTTCTCAAACTGCTCGCGAGCCGCCACAAACTCGTCAAAACAGGTCTCTTTGGTCTCTCCTGACATCTCAAGGGGCCTCCTGGGCATGGGTAATCAGCTTGAAAACCGTTACCTACCACCTCCGATGCATCTTTGACAACCCTCTGATAAATCATCTCTTTGATCCGCAAGCAATCCCTCGTGGCCGAAAAGATCCACACCCAAAGAGGATGCGATCGGCTTGCTTGCGTGCTCGCCGTAGTAGACGGCAGCGTCGCCAAGCTCGGCCTCTGCTTCAGGGTGAAGCCAATAGCTCACGCGATTCTTGCGCGGACGCGGGCTACTGCTTCAGCCCGGGCACCAAGGCAACCTTACCGGATTTCACCTCGGCTTCACGCGTGAGGGGACAGTGCGATCCACGCATCTCGGACACGAGACTCGGGCTCAAAGCTTTCGATCAGACGTTCCAGCAGCCGCGCCTCTCCGCAGGGGGCAAGCCCAGTACTTCAGCCTCAAGCTCATGAACGGGGATGGACATATTGCCTCCGAGCGGGAAAACTACCCATAAAGATACCACAGTGCGCGACTCGCCATCGTGCGCCGAGCAGCATCGGTAAACGGGGGTCACGGTAAACGAGGAAAAGGGGTCGTAACCGAGGTCTTCTCTTTTGCCCGTGGTCACGTGGTAGAGGGCGCCGGAAAATTCGAGACAAAGTAGCCTGGCCCTGTTGCCAATTCTAAACGGCGCTGGGGAAAAACAAAGGACCCCGCCGGTCATAGCGATCGTCGAGTGTAAGCCAGGAGTGCGGGGAACGAAAAATGAGTCACGCCTAGAGCGCGAAAAAATTTGTTCGCCCTGCTGACCGGAGCCGGCTAATGGGTGACCCCGCTGACGGGCAGGGTCATGCGTCAGGGCTGTTTTCCTTCGGCCCCTTTAGAACTCTATTTGTTGGAATGTTAGACTTGACCCCAAGGTTTTTGAATCAGGCGTGCCGGCAGGGCCATTCGGTGCTCTATGTGCGTTTGACCCGACTCCTGCCGACCCTGGCCATCGGCCGCGGCGATGGCAGTTACCTCAAGTCCTTGGCGCAGCTCGCCAAGACCGAGGTCCTGGTCATCGACGAGTGGGCGCTGGCGCCGCTGACCGACGAGAGCCGCCGCGACCTCCTGGAGATCTTCGATGATCGCCACGGGACCCGCTCGACGATCATCACCAGTCAGTTGCAGGTCAAGCATTGGCATGCCTCGATCGGCGATCCGACACTCGCCGACGCGATCCTCGACCGCCTGGTGCATCAGGCGCATGTCCTGGATCTCGATGGCGAATCGCTGCGCAAGAACGGCAAACCCGAATGAACCTCCGCGCCAGACGGACGAGTTATCCACCGCCGCCCGCCAGCCGTCCAGCTATAGAAGGAGCGCCGTCTGGCGGGCGCCCGTGGATAACTCTGCGCTTTGCCCCTCCCGGGCGCCAGGCATTCCACCGCCTGCGCCTCGGTCTCAGGGATTGCCTGCGTGCCAGCGCGCTCATCGGGCGTTACTGCGTAACGCTCAACAGGAGATAAGAATGGCCAAGACCAACGCGCAACGACAGTCGGAATACCGGGAACGTCATCTGAAAGATGAAAACGGACACGGCGATCGGCTGAATATCGTTCTTCATTTCCACGCCAAACGTGCACTCGAACGTCTGGCATTCTGTTACGGCGTAACGCAACAGGAGTTCCTGGAGGGGCTTCTTCGTCAGGCCGATAGCGACGCCGCAACGCAGGCGTCGAGGCTTCCCAATGGCAGCGCCGACTACTACGAGAAACAGCGTCGATTGGGCCCGGAAATCGTTACGCCGTAACGAACCCGGCCTCTACCGACTGGCACCAAAACAGTCCAAAGACATTTATTCGGGTGAGCTAGAAACTTGACCCGAGTAAGCGTCTTGGAGTACAACCCATTCACCCCGCGTCGCTACGCTCCGACTGTCCAGTTTACGCCCTGAGGTAGTCGTCAAGGGTTTTTTGGGTACTCTGGCCTGTCGACCAGACGTTCCGTCGAGGGGTTATGTGAGCATCTTCCGTATGTCCTGTAGATAAGCCCGGACCTGTTCCGGTGATGGCCTGGAGAGGCTTTCCGGTGGCACTAACCCCAGGCATTTGGCCAGGTTCGACGGATAGCATCTGCGCTTACCCGCGAGACTGGCACAGGCATCTTCGAGCGCGCGCTCCCCGACTTGCTGGATCAACCACGTCAAGGTGCGGCGGTCGCGTTCGGATTCGAGAATGACATTCATGGCTGTCAGCTCCCGTTGAAGGATGTCGTTCGACCCAGTCGACGACGTCCTGGTGAATTCCGAGTCTGGGCGGTGCAGGCTGGTCAAAGGGTGGCAGGCGACGCCATTCCCATGCTCGCCAGCAAGGGCGAACCGCGGCGCTGCAAGGCCTTCAGATAGGTCGATTCATCGTAGGGGGTACGTGTCTGCCAGCAGTGGTAGAGGATGCGAATCCACTTGAAGGCCAAGGCCCGAACCGCGGTCTGATGTACAGCCCTTGGCGCGTTGTTGCCGATAGTAGGCACCCGCCCAGAATGAACGGGGGATGGTCAGCGCGGCCCATTCGACGAAGGTTTGGCGCACAAAGGTGGGGCATTGCAGCCGCCAATGGACCCAATGTTGCTTGCCGCTGCTTTCCGTCACCGGGGCAATTCCGACAAACATCTGGAGGTCGGCGGCACTCGCGTAGCGTTCGCGTTGTTCGCCGAAGGCGACCAGCAAGCGGGGCGCCAGGTTGGGACCGGCGGCCGGTAGCGCCCGGAAGAGTGCGTAGTCCGGCAGGGTCGTGGCGACGGCCGCGATCTCGGCGTCAAAGCGCGTGATGGCCTTCAGGGTCACGCGCAATTGGTCGACCAGGCCCTCGACCAGCAGCTGTTTCGGCGTAATGATGGCTACATCGCTAGTGATCGGCGTGGCCCGCTGGAGGGCCGCCAGGCGTTCCTCGATCAACTCGGAATGGTTGGAATGATGTTGCCGGAAGAATTTGAGCAGCGTCGTTCGGCGGGCGCCCTGGAGCTTTTTGAGCGTTGGCCAATTGCCCAGGAAGTCGCAGAACAAGACACTGGCTTTCTCTTCAAACCATTCGTTGGCCAGGGGGAAATACTCCTTCAGGGAACTGGTCAGGCGGTTGGTGATTCGCGTCTGCTCATCGACGAACTCCCGGCGCTCCTCTACGAGACGTTCGAGCGTGCGGATGCCCGCGCTCTGTGGTTGCAGGGGTTTCAGCTTGTCCCGGTGGCAGAGGAGAATCTCCAGCGCGATTTGGGCATCGGCCGGGTCGCCCTTGGCGTGGCTGGGCTGGAAGGCCTGGCGATACTTCGCCAGAGTGGCGGGATTGACCGGAAACAAGACAAAGAAATCATGCTTCTGCAGTGCGTAGACCAGCGGTCCGCGAGCGATCTCCAGGCAAACAGCCACCGCCTGGCCGCCAAAGCGCTGGCGGAGGGCAGCAGCCCACTCATCAATGGCGTCGGGGCGATGGGACAGCACAGCGAACTCGCGTTTGCTACTCCCTGCGGCTTGCAGGCAGATGTCGTGCTTCGCATCGGCCCAGTCAATACCGATAAAGGCGGCGAATTCTGGGTTGGATTGGGGAGTCATAGTTCACCTCCGGTTGCGAAAGTGGATGAACGGGACGCGCCTGCCTGGGCGCTGCGAAAGCAATATAGAGAGTCGGTGAGGCGACCATCCCTGAGTATTCGTTATCGCGCTCAAGCGCACCCGCGGATTCGAAACTAAACTGGTGAACATCGAATGTTCGCGTGGAATCATTCGTAATCCGCGGCTGCATGTCCCGCTTTCGCCGACAGCTACCTGCCGGCTGTAGTTAGACTACCGAAAGCGGAACCACCGCCTGTTTGCGGGGCAAAAGACGCACCCGCCATGCACACTCTTCAAGATGCTCGTGTCCTGTCGGCGTGCTCGCCGACAGGACGGTCGGCTCGCCTGCTGGCTCGCTCGACCATGCCTATAGAATATAATGAATACCGCGTCTCACAATCATCCTTGGCCCTGCTCACATTCGGTGGAGTAACTATATTGCGTGGAATACACAGCCCCGCCTCTTTCCTGGCTGGTGTCGGAATTTTTTACAGTTCGACCAACGCGACCATATCCAAAGACTATAACCGGCTAGTTTAATGAAACTTGTTTATGTGGTACGAATGTTGCGTCCATTTCAGATGGGGACATGCCATGGGGAGCAACCCGTCTTCTGCAGCGTGATTTCCCCGATCTGGCCAGAGTTTTGAGCGAACTCTGAGGAAAACTAACCGAATACGATAAATGAAATTTTGGAGGTGACCAGTTGTGAAGCACATCAAGAAAGCTAGAGGATCTTCCCTGCGCGTTATCGCTTCAGCGCTAATCGCGGGTGGGAGTGGGGTTTCGGCGTTTCCCGCAATAGCCGGTCCTGTCCCGACATTCGCATGGCAGACTATAGTGGTCCCAGGAATTCAGACAGTGGTTTAAGCTAGGCGCTGCCATAAGGAGCGAGAAGCAATGAGCGAAGTGAAGACGCGGAAGGTGCACACCCCGGAGTTCAAGGCGAAGGTAGGTCTGGAGGCCTTGCGAGGGGTGAAGACGATCAACGAGATTGGCCAGGAACACGGGGTTCATCCGGTTCAGGTGGGACAGTGGAAGAAGGCGATCCAGGAGGAAGCGAAGACCTTGTTCGAGGGCAAGCGCGGTCCCAAACCGGTCGCCGCACATCGGGAGCCGGAGTTGCTGTACAGCGAGATCGGCAAATTGAAGGTGGAACTGGACTGGCTCAAAAAAAAGTCTGGGATCAGCCTGTCGTGATGCGCAGAGCCTGGATCGAGTCTGGCGAGGCGGTGGCCGTGGTGCAGCAATGCCTCCTGGCCGGGGTGTCGCGTGCCACGATCTATGCTCAGCAGAAGCCTGTGGTACTTGATGACAGCGAGTTATTGCACCGGCGTCTGATTGATGAGGAATACACCCGGCACCCGTTCTACGGCAGCCGCAGGATGGTGATCTTCCTCGGGAGAGCGGGTCACACGGTCAATCGCAAGCGGGTCCAACGGTTGATGCGGCTGATGGGGCTGGCCGGCATGGCGCCGGGTCCGAACACCAGCCGGCGGCACCCGCGCACAAGGTCTATCCGTACCTGCTGCGCGGAGTTTCGGTGGTCAGGCCGAACCAGGTGTGGAGCACGGACATCACCTACATCCGCCTGCCGCGTGGCTTCGCCTACCTGGTGGCGGTGATCGACTGGTATAGCCGCAAGGTGCTCAGCTGGCGGATCAGCAATAGCATGGAAGCGGTCTTCTGCGTCGATTGCCTGGAGGATGCCTTGCGCACCCATGGCAAGCCGGAAGTCTTCAACAGCGATCAAGGCTCGCAGTTCACCAGTGAAGCCTTCACCGACGTGCTGACCCGAGAAGGGGTGGTCATCAGCATGGATGGACGAGGGCGAGTGTTCGACAACATCTTCGTCGAGCGGCTCTGGCGGAACGTCAAACATGAGGACGTGTATCTGAAGGGTTATGCCACGATGGGTGAGCTGATGCTTGGCCTGACCGAGTACTTTGCTTTCTACAACGGCGAGCGTCCGCACCAGTCGTTGGGCGACCAGACGCCCCAGGTGGTGTATCGAACCGGTATCGGTGGCGGGGCGATGATCGTCGATAAATTCGGCGGCGGGGGAGGAACCCCTGTTCCGCTACGCTCCACAGGGGTTCCTCCCCCGCAGAAGCAAGATCAACAGCCACAGCACAAACCAAAGCAAAGGCAACACCGGGGCAGCGCCGTCCAGCTGCTACTGAAGTCAAGTGCCCAGCTTAAACAGACTTAATTCTTGTCTTGACTTCGGGGTCCACTTTAGACAGTCGTCAACAACACGGTCACCTTCCCGGGCGATACAAGAAACTTCAACAGCTATAACCAGCCCTCGGTTAACGACGCTGGTTTGGTAGTGTTTCGAGGTCGGACTCAAGGCGGACAACCGGGCGGCGAACCCGCAACCGGAATCCTGACGCGCGACATGTCGAGCGCCGGCAATCCGCTCAACACCATCGCTAACCGGAGCACGGTGGCACCGTTGCCGGTGTACGTTCCTCAGCCTGGCTACACCTACGCAGGCACTGGCGCAACCTTCAACGAGTTCCCCGCCATTCCGCGGATCGATTCGGGATCGAACACCATCGCCACCCGCGGCCAAACGCCGCCGTTGATCGAAATCACCGACAGCAATGCCGTAAAGACCTCCGTGGGCACCTCGGCGATCTACACCAACCCGGGTGGCACCTTGATCTCGGGGGTCAGCAACTTCGGCAACCAGCCCGGCTTCGATCGCTACCTGGTGCCCGGCCAGACGAATCTTAAGTTCGACCAGTTCCCGGGGGCGCCGACGGTCACGGACGGCAGCAAGATCGCGTTCAAGGGCAATTTCGCTGGCGGCACCGGCGTCTATTGGACTGATGCCGCGGACTCAACCAGTCCGATCTACCGCATTGCCGACAACACGACGGCGGGAACCGACTTCTCCGGGGGCTCGACGGCACCACCCAGCGCGTCGAAAGGGCAGGTGGTCTTCCTCGGGGTGGACAACGAGGACAACCCGACCAAGGGCGGCATCTTCCGCGCGGCCCTCGAGACCAACAACAATCCCACGCTGACAAAGGTCGTCAGCCTGGGTGCCGTGACGCCGGGGTTCCCTGACGCAGACAACACGTTCAGCCGCCTTGGTGAGGCGCTGTCGTTCGACGGACGCTACCTGGCCTTCTGGGGTGGCGTTGGCGCTGCAACGAAGAGTGTCATCTTGAAGTGTCCCGACGATGGCAACCAGGACGTGCTCAATTACTGCGTCAACGGCCCGGACGGCATTGCCCCGGGTGACCCTGGCGACTCCGGCGACAGCTTCGACAACACCATCGAACAGGTGCCGTTGAACCAGGGCATCTTCGTCAAGGACTTGATGGACAACTCGCTGGATCTCGTGGCCAGCACCTGGGGCGGCGACGGGTTCACCGATTTCGTCTACTGGGGCTTCACCGGTCGTCCTCCCGGCGTTGGTCACGGTGACGACCCGGAAGAGAGCCTGGAGTTGGCACGCTGGCGGTCGACGTCATTCGTCGCGGGCGACAACGGCATGGTCGCGTTCAAGGGCAGCAAAGAAGAAATCTTTGGCCTGTATCTCGCAAAGGCTCTGTCCGACCCGCTGTTGACCCTCGCCGAGAAGGGCGATGACGGCAGCCTGATCGATCCGGATGCCACCGGTATGCCCATTACTGCCCTGGGGATCGAACGCGATGGTTTCCGGAACGGCTGGCTGGCAATTTCCGCCAGCATGGCGAATGATGAGGAAAGCATGGCCGGCGTTTACGTAACCCGAGTGCCCGAGCCTGGCACGCTCGCGCTCTTCGGAATCGCTGCCGCCGGACTTGCCTGGCGTCGGCGCAAATAGTAAGACTGACGCGCATGCAACGACGCCGCTTCGGCGTCGTTGTTTCAGGACAAGGGTTCAGAGGCGGGGTCAGGGACAACAGCCGGGTCCCTGCGGCAGCGTTAGCCTGATGCTCACGCCCCTCGAACTGATCGGGCGTCTGGCGGCGCTGATTCCTCTGCCGCGCCGCTGCGGTCACAGGTCCGGTTTCGGCGGCACAGCAGTCGCTCAATGACTGAAATTCTCGATCCCCCCACGGCCTGCTCCTGGCCGGTTCCTGCCCTGATGCCCCGGGGGCATCCCGGCTGTAGGACTTTTTCTCGACCCTTATGTAAAGCTTTCCATAAGGGTCGTTCGGGGGTCTCCACTTAACCGGACCGGTGGGATACACTGCGGGAATGGCTTACCCTCGCGCAGGCAAGGACTACCCGAGGTCACAGCGCGAGTTCCAGGCTTGGTTCCGCACCGATGCTGACTGTCTCGACTACCTGAGTTGGCTGCGATGGCCAGCGGGCTTTGTGTGCCCGACGTGTGGCGAGGAAGGTGGCTGGCGGTTGGCTGACGCTCGGTTCAAGTGCTCCGGGTGCGGCACCCCGCACGTCGGTCACTGCGGGTACCATCTTCGACCGAACGCGCACGCCGTTGACGGTGTGGTTCACAGCCTGCTGGCTGTTGCCACCGGCAAGGACGGGATCTCGGCGTTGAGCCTGAAGCGGACCCTGGAGATCGGCTCGTACCAGACCGTGTGGGCGATGTTGCATCGGATGAGGTCGGTGCTTGTGCGCCCGGGCCGCGAACGGCTGGCCGGGGGCGTTGAGGTTGACGAGACCTACATCGGCGGTCGGGAGCCGGGGCTGAGCGGCGGCCGGGCGAAGGGCAAGAAGATCCTGACCGGCATCGCTGTCGAGATCCACGAACCGAAAGGTTACGGCCGCTGCCGAATTGCGCCGCTTTCGGACGCGTCGTCGGCCTCGCTACACGCCTTCATTTCCGATCACGTCGCGCATACTCGAAAGCTCTGCTTGCAGTCATTGCCCCTCTGCGGCTAAAGACGACGTTCCTGGTAACGCTTGGCAGGACATCTGTTCATTTCGAGAGCGAGACTCCCAGAGGGTTCGAATCTTAGCTACAAGGCTATCGACGATGGGATCGAGGATACCCAATCGAGCGCAGGTGCCAAGCAATGGCTCGACACGATCATATACTCTACGTTGAATTCGCTCTCTTACGTCGCCCGACCCGAAGCCAAGCAGTGGCACCGTTGTATCCTCCGAGGCGCGGTCGACGATTTCCTGTATATGTTTGGGTGTGGATCTTTTCGGCCACGAGGGATTGCTTGCGGATCAAAGAGATGATTTATCAGAGGGTTGTCAAAGATGCCTCGGAGGTGGTAGGTAACGGTTTTCAAGCTGATTACCCATGCCCAGGAGGCCCCTCGATATGTCAGGAGAGACCAAAGAGACCTGTTTTGACGAGTTTGTGGCGGCTCGCGAGCAGTTTGAGAAACTGATGGGTGAACTGCGATCGGATTCGGCACGAATCCTGGAGCATGGGGAGGTCGAATCACTGATCGCGCGCAGGGGTATGAGTTGTTGCGGCGTTTGATGCAGGGGTACCTGGAT
Organism: Candidatus Accumulibacter affinis; assembly: GCA_016713625.1. Classification (GTDB taxonomy): domain Bacteria; phylum Pseudomonadota; class Gammaproteobacteria; order Burkholderiales; family Rhodocyclaceae; genus Accumulibacter; species Accumulibacter affinis. The sequence goes on along the minus strand of JADJOT010000012.1, from coordinate 434,935 downwards.
CAACGAGCGGCGGCGGAAGAAAGGTGTGAAGTAGTGACCGGGGCGGACGGAGCGGAGCGGCGGCATTGCCGAGCCAGAAGCCGATCGCTGGCGACGGTGTTCGGCGAAGTGACGGTCAGGCGCCTGGGGTACAGCGGAGCCCGGCTGAAGAGTGTTTTCCCGTTGGATGCTGCGCTGAATCTGCCGCCGAACCAATACTCCCAAGGGGTGCGACGCAAGGTAGGGTTGGAAGTGGCCAAGGGCTCGTTTGAAGAGGCGGTGAAGGCCATCCAGGAAGGCACGGGTGCGGAAGTGCCGAAGCGACAAGCCGAAGAACTGTCCCGGGCGATCAGCGTGGATTTTGACGAGTTTTACGCCCGTCCGGCGGTGGAGGACGCTCGTCGGCCGGTAGAGGAAGCCAGTGCGCCTGAGGAGGAAGCCGGTACGCCGGAAGTGGACAGCAGCGATCTGCTGGTGATGAGTACCGATGGCAAAGGCATTGTCGTGCGGAAGCAAGACCTTCGAGAGGCGGCGCGTAAGAAGGCGGAAGCGACGACGCACAAACTCAAAGCCCGTCTGAGTAAAGGCGAGAAGCGCAATCGTAAGCGGATGGCCACGGTCGCCTCGGTATACGAGGTGGCCCGCATCTGCGGATCGTCGAGCAGATCATGGGGCAAGACGAGTCAACCGCGCCGAAGCGGCCCAAAGTACAGAACAAGCGGGTGTGGGCCAGCCTACGTCAGACCCCGGCGGAAGTGATCGAGGAGATGTTCGCCGAAGCCGAGCGTCGTGACCCCAAGCATGAACGAAGGTGGTTGGTGCTGGTCGATGGCCAGGAAGCTCAACAGCGGGAAGTCGAAGTGGCGATTGCGCGCCACCGAACGGACGTGGTGGTCATTCAGGATTTCGTGCATGTCCTCGAATACTTGTGGAAAGCCGCCTACTGCTTCCACGCAGATGGCACGCAGGAAGCCGAAACTTGGGTGCTGGAGCGCGCCTACGCCCTACTCCAGGGGAAAGTCAGCGACGTGGCCGCGGGGGATGCGTCGCAGCGCCACCCGCCAAGGCATCTCACAAGAGGCGCGAGCGCCGGTCGACAAGTGTGCCGACTACCTGCTCAAGAACAAAGAACGTTTCGACTATGCCACCGCCCTGGCCAACGGCTGGCCGATCGCCACCGGAATCATCGAGGGCGCTTGTCGTCACCTGGTCAAGGACCGCATGGACCTCACCGGCGCCCGCTGGAGTCTGGACGGCGCGGAAGCGGTGCTCCGCTTGCGCTCCCTTCGTGCCAGCGGCGACTTCGAGGAGTACATGGCCTTTCACCATCGCCAAGAGCGCCAGCGCAACTATCTGTCGGCACCGCAGAACAATGACACCAAAATGGCTGCGTGATCGCAGGGAAATCGTGGCTCAAAAGAGCCACACCCTATATGTTTGAGACTCTCAGAATCCGGTACCGGCGGTTGGACGTCGATGCCATGGGACAGAACCCTCAGAAGCGTCAGGGAGTTCACCCAGTGCAGGACGTTGAGCGCGGTGCAGGACCGGGCCAGGGGTCAGGTCTCTCGTTTTTCCCAAGGTAAAAGAGAAGACCCCAAGGTCCTTTTTCTCACGACGGGCGATGGCAGCTCGTCTTGCTTCCATTCCGCACCTACCAGGCGATACGCTGGTCGAATTCGTACTCGGGCGCCGATTGAGCCTGTGGGTCGTCCACGCCCAGGGTGGCGCCCTGCATCTCCCAGAGCGGCGGCGCACGGGCGGGCATCAGGCGTGGCGGCGATGTTGGCTCGCCCAGATGAGTCAGGATGTCGCACACGGCACCGGCGTCGGTGATGAAGGCGATGATTCGCATCTCGCCGCCGCAGCGTGGGCAGACGAGCGGAAAGACCTCATGGATCCGCGCGAGCAGTAGCGCCCAGGCGTAGCGGGCGGCGCGATGCAGGAGCGCTTCCTCTTCCCCCGTGCTTCCTCTGTCCCCATGGAGGACGGGCTGGGTGTGTTGATCTGCGGAGCGGTTGTGACGATGGGCTCAGGTGGATCAGTCGCTGCTGCACGCGGCGTACTTTCCGGCACGCCGGCAAACGCGGTGACCTGTGCGCGTAGCGGTGCATTGGGTGCCAGTACGCCGTAGTAGCGATGCCGATGTCGGCGCGGCGGCGGAATCAGCGCAGCCAGACGCTCGATGAGTTCGAGCGGCGTCACCATTGCGCTGACGCCGCCGCCGGGACCCGGCTTGACGCTCTCACGCAAAAAAGCAAAACTTGACCCCACCCTCGTTCAAACGTTCTCCATCGCCAACACCATCGCACCTGCATCTGCTAGACTTAGTCCATTTCCTTGACCAACCAGGAGAGTTGCCATGGTGCTGATTGTCAACGTGCATGATGCCAAGACGAATTTTTCCCGCCTGCTGGAACAGGCCCACGCCGGGCAGGAGATAGTGCTGGCAAAGGCGGGCAAACCCTATGCGCGGCTGGTGCCATTGGCGCCGGGGGCGGGTGCGCGGTCGCCGGGGCGGTTGGCTGGGCGAATCGACGCGACGTTTTTCGAATCCTTGCCAGACGACGAGCTGACGAGCTGGGAGGGCAAATGAAGTACTTGCTCGACACGCACGCGCTGCTCTGGTGGTGGGACCGACGATCCGCAGTTGTCGCCGGTCGCTCGCGCGTGTATTCAGAACGAAGCCAATACCATTCTGGTCAGCGCCGCAAGCGCCTGGGAAATTGCCACCAAGCATCGGCTGGGCAAATTGTCGCTGGCGGGCGAGGCGGTGGCGCGGTTCAACGAATTGGTCGAACTCGACGCGTTTCAGCATTTGCCGGTGACCTACCTGCATGCCTTGCGAGCAGGTGGACAAGGAGCCGAGCACCGCGACCCATTCGACCGGATGCTGGCCGCGCAGAGCGAACTGGAAGGTGTGCCGCTGATTAGCTGCGACCCCGCGTTTACGGCCTTTCGCGTGCAGACGGTGTGGTGAGTGCTGGGGCGGAGCGACTCGGCACACGGCCATCGCGTATTCCTGGCGTGATGCGCGATGAGTACGACAAGTGCAGTCTCGACATGCTGGTGACGCGTGCTACTCGGGCCGGGCGGCGTGTCGAGCTGGCGCTGGTCTGAGCGAATCTGAAGATCGATCGGGCTGCCCTGCAGCAGTCAGCGCCGCCAGCGCCGCCTCGACCCAGCCAAAACCGATCCGCTCCTGCTCGAGACGCAGGTTCCTGCGCAGGCGGTTGTCGCGCAGGTCGTCGTACAGGGCGCCCTCCTCCGCATGCAGTCGGGGCAGCTCGCGCAGGGTCTGCCTGTCCTCCTCGCCCCATTGCGTTTCAAAGGCCAGCAGGGTCGCACGATCCATCAGGAAGGATTCGACGTGGGCGAAATGCGCGCGCAACTGGTCGAGGATCGCGAAGCCGTGGGTGTCGATGTCGCCCCAGTAATGAATTCGGCAGCGCGATAGCCATGCCGCGTCGGCGAGCGTCTCGAAGCCATAACCCGCGCCGAAGACGATCAGGCTGTCGGTCACTTCCGGGAAGGCGAGGAAGTTGATCTCGTTCTCGGTGATAAAAACGCGTTCGACTTTCGGGTCGATCCGGGCAAAGCTCCGGGCATCGACGGTGAGATCCTGTTCGAGATCGCCAGCCAGCAGGGCATGCCGGCGATCGAGAATCCGGAAACGGATGCGCTGCGGTTTGTCGCGAAAACCGTAACGGCGGGCGAACTGGCTCGCCCCGGCGGCCGAGGAATCGAGCGCGGCGGGCGGCAGGACGAGATCGAGCAGTTCGCCGAGCACGTTGCGCTGGGCTTCGATGAACTTGCTATGCACGCCGGCGATATCCACCTGACGGAGATACACGCCGGGGCGGGGATGCGCCTGCAGCCAGGCGACAATGTCGAGCAGGCGATTCCATTCTGCGGACAGATCGAGCGCGCGTAGCGGCCTCTTCGCCAGCCAGGCGAGTAGTTGCGGCTGACGCGCACGCGTCAGTTCAAGGAGAGTGCCGAAGCGGCTGGCGTCGCGCCGTTTGCCGATCAGCGCCAGGGCGTCGTCGAGGCTATCGATCCAGACCTCGCCGGGGACGGCGTTGGCGCCAAACAGACGGTGCCTGAACTCGCGCATCTCGACCCGGCAATGCGGCATCGCGCGCAGTTCGCCGATCCAGGCGCGCACCTCGTCGAAGCGATCGCTCATCTCCTGTGAACTTGGGCCACGCAGCGCCAGCCGTCGTGGAAAAAGCGGCTCGCCGGTAACCACGCTGCCCAGCAGGTCGCCGCGATCCCACAGCTTCTGCACCTGGGCGCGCAGCGCTGCCGGCCGCGTCCAGCTCATCCGGCCGCCCTCCGCCTTCTCGGCGTGATACTCCTCGATCGTCAGGTTGCGCAGTTTCGAGGTCCGGCCTTCCTCGTTGTGCCCGAAGCCGACGCTGGAGACAAAAGGTTCGATGATGTGGATCTTCTGCAGCGGCGTCACGATCAGCAGTTGCAGGTTGAGCTGGGCGAACAGCCGCAGGCCGTATTGCGCCGACTCGTCCGGAGCCGCGCCCGAAGGCTTCGTCGATGACCACGAAGCGGAACGATCGCGAACGCACGGCGCCCCATTCGAGACCGAACTGGTAGGCGAGGCTCGCGGCGAGGATGGTGTAGGCCAGCTTCTCCTTCTGGCCACCCGACTTGCCGCCCGAGTCGGAGTAATGCTCGTGCTCGCTGTGGTCCTCGCGCCAGCGCTCGCTGGCGGCAAAGACGAACCAGTAACGCACGTCGGTGACCTTGGCTGTCCACCGGCGGTCCTGTTCGGAGAGCCCCTCGCGGCCGCGCAGGCGCTCGATGATCCGCCGCACCTGCAGGAACTTGGCTTCCGAATACTGGGCGTCGTCCGAACCGGTCAGCGAGCCTTCGGTGCAGGCGCGCAGTTCGGTCTGGAAGTCGCGGATGTCGGCGTCCGGCGTCGGCTGCGCTTCGAGCGCGATGTAGCGGCCGGGGTTGTAGTCGATCTGGGTCAGCGAGGTGTTGATGCGCGCGATGCGCTCGCGGATCGTCTCGCGCCACATCGCCAGTTGCGCGTTGAAGTTGGCCACTTCGCGGATGGTGTTCTCGTTGAGCAGTTCCTTGAAGCGCGCCTCGAAGCGCGGCAGGTCGTCGGCCTGCAGCTTGTCGAGCATGTTGCGGTATTCGAAGACCGCTTCGATGCTCGCATCGACCTCGGCGGTATCGAGCTTGAACTCTTCCTTGTAGGCGACCATCGCCTGGATGATCCGGTCGCGCAGCAGGTTGAGCTTGCGTGCTTCGGCCTCCATCCGCGTCTGCAGCCAGACGCGGGTTTCGTGCTGGCGGCTTTCGCACGATTCGACACTGAGCTGGTGCTCGCCCAGCGCCTCGTGGCGCACCGCATCAAGGCGCTCGAAGTACGCTGTCTGTGCTGCCATCTTCGGTTCGAGCAACAGCGCCTGCGTCAGCTCGCGCAGCGCGCTGGCATCGCTCTGCCGCTGCTCGATTCGCGAGCGTTTGTCGCGGTGTTCCTCGAGCTGGGTTTCCAGCGACTTCAGCGCGGCGACGACTTCGCGCAGCCGCTCGCTGAGTTGCCTGAGCAGGTCGGACGCCGATTCGAGGAGGCGCTTCTCTTCCTGCAGCCGCGCCACTTCGGTCGCCAGCGACTGCCAGTCGAGCTCGTTGAAGTCGGTGTACTCGTCGAGTTTCGACAGCGTCGTCAGGCGCGCCTTGAGAGCGTTCTGTTCCTGCTGCACCTTGCCGATGCGGCTGCCCAGCTCGCCTAGCCGCACTTCCAGCGTCCGCGCCTTGGCTTCGAGTGCGGCGATCTTGGCGGCGTTGGTCCAGCCGAGCACGTAACGGCTGCGGTCGTCGAGGCGGTGGCGATCGTCCTTTTCGTGCCGCTCGCCGGGCGCCTTGATCTGGCCGGCGCGGGTGATCGCGCGCAACTCGCGGCGGAACTGCTCCTGCGTGGCGCAGCAGGCGACGTCGAAGCGGTGCGCCAGCTCGCGCTCGAGCCAGTCGTAGTACGGCGAGTCGGGCTTGATCGACAGCTTGCGCGCCAGCGAGTCGCGGTGCAGGTCGGGAAGTTCGTTGCGCGCACTGCGACGGATGCGGAAGTAGACGAGCCGGCCCCTGAGCTGGGTCTGGTCGACCCACTCGGCGACCTGCGCGTAATCGTCGTCGGGAACCAGCAGCGACAGCCCGAAGTTGCGCAGCAGTCGCTCGGCGGCGCCTTCCCAGTCGCGCTCGTCGTCGCGCACCTGCAGCAGCTCGCCGGCAAAGGGCATGGCGTCCTCGGACAGCGCCAGCGCGCGACAGAGCGCGCTGCGCATCGCCACCTGCTCGGCCGGGATGTTGCTGCGCCGCGCCTTGAGACTGCGGATCTCGGCCGCCAGCTCGTCGTGTTCGAGCTTGCCCTGGCGCAGGCTGACGCCGTGCTCGGTGAGCTCGTTCTGCAACGTGGCCTCGCGCTCGCGGGCATCCTCGGCCAGCGACGACCAGCGCTGCCGCTGGTCGAGAAAGGTGGCTTCGTCGGTGCCGGGAGCGTCGCCGATCGCGCGCAGCAGGTCGGCGTAGCGCTGCGCCTTGCGCTGGCGCGCCTGACACTCGTGATCGAGCCGACGAATCTCGGCGGCCAGCCGTTCGAGACGATCGCCGCCGTTGTCGGCGATGTTCTGCTTGAGTTCGCCTTCCTGCGCGCGCGCGTCGCGCTGCGCCTCGCCGCGCCTGACCTGCGCGTCCTGGCGGCGCCAGTCCTCGGCGAGGCCGGCGAGGCGCTTGTCGAGGAGGCCAAGCTTGAGGCTGGCGAAATAGGCGGTGAGCGCCTCGCGGCAATTGCGCAGTTCCTCGACCTGCAGCGCCAGCGCGGCATGTTGCTGGCCATTGGCGACCAGCGGCGAGAGCAGCGCCACCTGCCGCTTGGCTTTGAGCACCGCTTCGGAAGCTGGCAATTCCCAGGCTTTTGAAAATAGGTCGCTTTACGAAGAAGCTAAACGGCAGCCCGCTTGCGGGACGTCCGCTTTGAGCGAATAGTCAGGCTCTGCGTCTCTTGCGCAAAGGCCAACATTCTTGCCAAGGCCTGGTTGACTGCTTCGGACGTGGGAAATGCCTTCTGAATCTCAGGTTTCAGAACAACGACATTGCTCCCTTGCGTAAAGTGCTTGAAGTACTTGCTACGCACGCCAACCCCGAGTTGCTCGCTCTTCAGCTCTGGTATGTCCTGATCAGATTTTATCGTAGATGCCTTTTTCATATCGAGTCGCCTTTCGTGCGCTGATGATTCGAACATTGTCGCGGCGCTCCGTGTGAACCACCACGAGGAGTCGTCTCTTGTTTGAGATGCCGTAGGTTCGGCTTCGCTCCTCGGTCTCGAAGTGATCCGTGTCCGCAAAGGTCAAAGCCAGCGCGTCCGCAAATACGCTGACGGCCTCGTCGAACGTTACGCCGTGTTTTTTCAGGTTGCTCGTTGCCTTTTGATCGTCCCACTCGAATTTGAACATGCGGCGTACCTGACGTTGGAATCAACCTTCTGGCGCAGCTTTATGGCACCAGACGGGGTTCAATGAGAAGTTTGGCCGGAAAACCGTAGTCCCCTATTGTTATTGTTCTGCCCGCACCGACTATTGTAAATCTAGCCTGGCCCCTTTAGTTTGCTCGCTTTAGTTTGCTCGCGAAAAAAATCGCTTCCCGAGAGCGAATGGTGCGGCGCAGCAATTCGCCTGGGGGAGTTTTGCAAGAGGCTCACATTTACAATCATTGCTCTGGCGAAATGTTGGAATGTTAGAACTGACCCCCACCGGGGCCCTGACCCCCACCGCAGGGCCTCGTCACTCGGAATGCATAAGCCAAGGCACTGTTTCTGCTTGTTTTTAAAGCAATTTCGGCAAACCTCAATCATCCAAACCGCGTCTGCCACAACCTGCGCCAACGATTCGACCAGCGAGGCGACCTCGAAATCAGCGACGAAAGACACAATAGTTGTGAACAAATCATATGGTTGAAGCGATAGTCGTCATATGCTATCCGAGTGGCGAGGCCCTGACCCCCACCGGGGCCGTTTCTCGTCGCGGTGGCCGACGCGGAAGGGCTGCTCGATCGCCTCGCGATGCGCGCAAAGTGCTTGGCAGATCTGTTCCAGATTGTTCGGAAGACGTCTTTGCAGCACAGTTCGATCCATTTCGTCCAGGATCACCAGCACACTGTTGTTGGAGTGCAAGTCAATTGCAGCGTACACTTTCATTTCGGCTCCTCTTCTGCTGTGGTCAGTCTGTGATTCCCAATTCAGACTGTAGCGCCGCGGTTGGGGAGCCGGCTAGATGATTATCAGGTCTTTCGTTTTTCCCAAGGCAAAAGAAAGACGAGCAAAAGAAAAGACCTGACCGTTCGCAGTAACAGCAGTAAGTCTGGCGGGTTGAAGTCCCGTCCGGGGAGTTGTCCGTACGCCCCGGTAGCATGAGGAAGCGGCGTTGTGGTGACACGGGGTCGTGAGTTTCCAAACAGCAAGAGAGCAGTCGGGTAGCTGGACGCGGTTACCCGCGCCCAGCCCCCTCAGAACCGTGCATGGGTCTTTCGATCCACACGGCTCAAGCCTCTACAAAGGCATCTTTCGACACCCGGTTACACCACTTCGTTTTTGGCGTAATATTGACTTCCACGGCAACTGAGATGTTGAAGTTGAAGATTGCCGGCTGCATCGGACCCGCCTTCAGTCACTTTCACAATATGGCAAGCCTTCCAAGGAGTGCTCTTTGTGATGGGTGCTTGGCAGGTAGAACACAGCCCATCTTGCCTTCGCCAGACACGGTAGAACGTCCGGCGACCTTTTGACGAGTTGAGCATCTTCTGTCCCCATCGGGACTCGAAATACGGCTCCCATTTTGGGTCGTGAGGATTCGCCTTGGCTTGAATCTTGACGTGCCGACGTATTGGCGTATCCGATTCTTTTAGCAAAGTGACTTCTCGTCGCGTTCCATCCTCTTTTGTTCTGTTGCGGCAAATATCCAGTTTCTGGTGCCTCTGGACTTAAAGTATTTCTCCTTAACCCATCGGGCTCCTTTATTGGGATGCCTTCTTGCCGCCCATCGCCATAGCATTGACCAGATATCGTCATCAATCCGAGCAAAGGTGTCCTTGGCGACTACATGGCTGTGGTAATTCGCCCATCCTCGTAAAACAGGATTGAGTCGCCTTATCAAGTTGGCCTGTTTAGCCGCCTGATTTTCCTTGATGACGTCACGGATTTTGTCAAGATGCGCTTTGACGTTCGCTTTCGACGGCTTAATCAGTAACTTGCCGCTGTACTTGCGAATGTTCCATCCGAGAAAGTCAAACCCTTCCTTGATATGTGTTGTTTTCGTTTTTTCCGGCGATAGGACTAGTCCACGTTCCGCCAGAAACCCGATTACTACGGGCTTGACCTCATTTTCCAGCCATTTTTTCGAGTTGCCGGTGATAATGAAGTCATCCGCATAACGCACCATGTTCATTTTCAGACCTGTCTGCGTCGCTTTAGGGAATTTCTCCGCCAGCTTTGCTTCAAGGCCATCAAGAGTCATGTTTGCCAGTACCGGTGAAATAATGCCTCCTTGCGGAGTGCCGGCCTCTGTGGGGAAAAGTTCGTTTTGATACACAAATCCCGCCTGAAGCCACTTGGTCAGAATTACCTTGTCCGTGGGGATGTTGGCGATCATCCATTCGTGGCTAATTTTGTCGAAACAGCCCTGAATATCAGCCTCTAGCACCCATTCCGCGTTTGCTCGCTTAGCCAGAGAATTGAAACATTGCCCCCAGCATCGGCGGTTGAACGTTCCGGTCTGAACCCATAGGAATTCGGATCGGCGGTGGTTTCAGCGATGGGTTCCAACGCCAGCAGATGGAGCGCTTGCATGGCGCGGCATTTCATCACCGGGATGCCCAGTGGCCTCGTCTTGCCATTTTCTTCGGAATATATACTCTCCGAAGCGGAAGCGGCGAATAACCCCGCCTCTTCAACGACGCAATCGCGTTGGTCTTTGCCCCCGTGTTTTCCAGGTGACTTTGTCCACCCGGGAGTGTTCTTGCCTTTATTTTCAGTCACCCGCTTGACGGCTAATGCTTTACCGCTAAACGAATGGGTCAGCAGCCATTGCAACGATCTCGCCTTGTTGTGTCTGCCCTCCTGTGTTGCCTTCACAATACGTGTTTGCAGCCGTCTTACGTGACGTCGAACATTGGCCCAACTGATGCCATTCCACGCCACGCCAGAAGGTGCTACACCCGTGTTGCAGCGTCCATTTGCTTTCCTTCTGCGATGATGGTTCTACGAACTCTCTTGTGAAGAGAGACCATAAGGAAGTCTGCCCGCTTTCGCGTCGGGTAACCTTAAAACCCGTATCCGCACCATTACAGCACGGCATTCGCTTTTTCCTCGTTCCTGTTCCCGCACATCCATGGGCAGACTTCACAGCCTGCTGTCCCCGAAGGGGGAAGTACAGGGTTTCCACGTTCCACTGGTAAGAGTACATTGGGTTAGGTGCCTGCATTAGACCGGGAGGCGTATGGGTCACGAAAGCGCAACGGCTGAGCGCTGTTCCCACCTCCAGTACCTTTTGGTTCAAGCGTAATAGCCATTTCCGCTTGTTTTACGTCACGATCTTTATCGCAGATTCAAATTTATTCACCATACCAATTATCTAGCACTTATCCGGCTTATGGCTGCCAGAAGGGTATGCCTCTCGCGATTTATACCCCGCACCTGGCGGTGCTTCGTTACGTTGTCAGAGTCGCTCTTTATTCAGACTCTTAGATGCACCAAGTGACATTGGTGGTTCCCTCCTGGTGAAGTGGGAACAACTTCTACCAGCGACTTCGTGTCGCACGGCCGTAGCGCAAGTGAACCTATGAGTAGCCTCGTAAACTATGTGGAGAAGCCGACCCTGTGGTCAGAAGGGGAAGGCCGTTGGATGGGCGCTCGAATAACGGAAGTGGCGTCAATCGACTCCCGGGGTAGCAGGGACGGCATGTTCTCGAAGATTTACTGCCCAGTGCTGGAGACCTGTCTGTGGGGTGGGGAGACCACCGACCGCTGCGTATAAGGCAACGAAAGCGCAGCGGCTGCAGGCAGGAGTCGGAGGGGTTCATAGTACCGATCGAGATCGCGGGACAACAGAACCCCGGTCGAGGGAAGGAACCCTACTTTGTTCGTGCAACCGAAGAGCGGAGGGTCGAGGGATTGCCATGTCGCTAACCACCCCAGATACGATCAGGACGCTACAGAGGAAGCTCTATGCCAAGGCCAAGCAAGAACCAGCCTACCGCTTTTACGCGCTCTACGACAAGATCAGCCGGGAAGACCTCCTCAGTCATGCCTGGCGGCTTGTCCGGTCGAACCGAGGCAGTCCTGGCATTGATGGGATCAGCTTCGAGGCCATAGAAACCGGAATTGGGGTAGAAACGTTCCTGAAGGACCTGGCCCGTGATCTGAAAGACAAGACCTACCGAGCCCAACCGGTACGGCGCGTCATGATCCCCAAAGCGGACGGCAGTCAGCGCCCGCTCGGGATACCGACGCTGCGCGACCGGGTCGCACAAATGGCGGTGAAACTCATCATCGAACCGATCTTTGAAGCCGATTTCTGCGAGCATTCGTACGGATTCCGGCCGCAGAAATCGGCCCACGATGCTGTGGATGACATTGCCAATGCGCTCTGGGCCGGCTACACCCAAGTCATAGACGCCGATCTATCGAAGTATTTGGATGCGGCTTCATAATGCCCCCCTGGTTCATGAGGTATGGGAAAAGAGGTCGGGTTTGTCATCTATCACCCGGATTCGTAAACCTTTTCTGCGTCCCTGGCAGACATGAACGGCTTCGAGTTCGCCACGCTTGACACGCTGCAAGACGGTCTGGCGTGACACCCCGAGCCGCTTAGTGGCCTCTTGCATCACGACATAGCCTTCGGGTGCGTCCTCGACAAATTGACGGGCAAGGTCATCGGACATACGAATTTGCCAGGGCGCACCGGGCGTGACCTGCTCGCCGACGACAAATCCGTCGTTGACCCAGCGATGAAGCGTCGAGGGTGCCATGTTCAGGACAACAGCGGCCTGTTTGATGCTCATAAGCTCACCCACGGGCTGCTCTGCGGGGGCTCGTAGCGAGGAATGTTCCAATGCCGGCGGGTATTGCCCACCAGGTTGGCCGTAAAGGGCAAGCCCCGTGCCGTCGTTCGGCCTTGCCGATTGAGAATGCCGGCGATGACCTCGTCCGGGTGGCGAGCTGCCAAACGGCGCAGGAGTGCCAAGGTTTCTTCATCGGTGCGAACGGTGGCCGGGCGAGAGCGCGGCAAATGGACATCCAGTTCGGTCAGTTGGCCACCACGCCAGCGCAGAGTCAGATGAGCCCGGTAGTCGTCGCGGAAAACGGCGATGATGACTTCTTCTACCAGGCTGCGCAGGAGTTCCTTCTGGTCGCGGGGCGTAGTCGTGGGGGCGAACCAGACGCGCTTGAGATCCTGGCCGAGCGCCAACAGCGCCTGCTGCTCGCCAGCGGTCAATGCGGCTGGGCGTTGCTGTTGACGACGGGTCAGTTCGGCCCGCGCCTGATCGACTTCTCGTAAGCGCTGCTCCCACTCGCTTTCGAGTCCGCGCGCTACTAGGCGGTTTTCTGGCTCGACTGCACGGTATCGCCGTTCGGCTTTCTCGGCCTCATAGCGGGCGCGCTCGACGGCCAGTTGCCACTGCGCCAGTGCCGCATCCCGATCGGCTTCGTACTGCTGCGCAGCGAGCAAGGCCGCTTGCACCCCGGCGGGCTCCAGGACTTCCAGAAAAGCCTCGCTGACCGCTTCATCGATCTGCACGCCACCGACGCTGAGGCAGTATACGCCGCGTCCGCCGACGATGTCCTTACCGGCACAGTGGTAGCCTGGCGTGACGTTGCGGCCGCGATAGTGGGTGCGCAGATGACGGCCGCAGTGTCCGCAGATCGCGAGGCCTTGCAGCAAGGCCGTCCCTTCCCGCAGAGCGCCACCCGCCTGGTGGGGCTGGGGTCGGGTATTGCCGTCAAGACGGGCCTGATTGGCCTCGTAAGTGGCCCAATCGAGATACCCTGGTGGTGCTCGGGGATCAGAACCGCCCAATCCGCTTGCGGCAGTTGGCGGATGCGCTTCCTGATCTGCCCCTGCTCATCCACATACCGCTCATTCCGGGTTTTTCCATAGCAGTAGGCGCCCGCGTACACGGGATTCGTGAGGATGTGGTGGATGGCCGTATAAGTCGGCGGTGTCCAGCGTATCTCGTCGGTCTGGTTGAAGCGCAGCGGGAAATTCAGGCCCTCGGTGTGAAACCAGAGCCAGACCCGGCGTGCCGAACCCAGTTCGGCAAACTGCTCGAACACCGAGCGGATCGCGGCGACCACCGCCGCATCGGGATCAAAGCGTATCTCCCCTTCCTCTTCGCCCCCAGACGAAGCCGATCGGTACGCCACGACGCAGTTCGCCGCGGGCGGCCTTGTTGCGGATGCCACCGTCGAGCCGTGCGCGCAGGATATGAAGTTCGGCTTCGCTCATGGTGCCTTTGAGCCCCAGTACGAGACGATCGTTGAATAGTCCAGGATGATAAAGCCCATCAGCATCACCGATCAAGGTATCGGTCATGCCACAGAGGTCGAGCAAGCGATACCAGTCGGCATTATTGCGCGCCAGACGGGAGACTTCCAGACCCAGAACCATCCCGACATGACCCAGGGCGACTTCGGTGGTCAATTGGACAAAGCCGGAACGCTGTGCCGCACTGGCGCCGGAAAGGCCAAGATCCTGGTCGATGACGATGACCTGGTCGCGTGCCCAGCCGAGCGCCACGGCGCGGTCGGCAAGTGCGTACTGACGGGCGGTGGATTCGCGGTTGTGCTCAACCTGAGCGGCAGATGATTGACGAATATAGACGACGGCGGCCCGCTGCAAATGGGTCTTACCGATTTTGCTGTCGTCACTCATGGCTGGGTTCCTCCTTTCCCGTTTCGGTCTTGGCGATCAGTTGCGCCAGCTTGTCGACAATGGCGGCGCGATGCCCCTCGTCGAGGTCCTCCCAGACCTTTGGGTCGCGCGGTGGGTTCTCCAGGAACGGCAGGCTCAGTTGCATGATGATTCTCCTCAGAAGGCGATGGACGGCGGAGAAGAGCGTCAACCAAAGTGCGGGTTCGGAGCAAGTCTGATAAGGAAGCCAAGCGAGTTCCGTTACTGTCGGGTGTCTTGACGGGAGTCTGGTCGGTGCCCCCAATCGGTCCACTCAGCGGGGATGAGTGACCGGCTCCGGTCCGGCAGGATCAGCAAGAGATAAGGGCCGCTGCTTCGGCGTGTATACCGCAAGACCTGCAGGGCGCGGCCCGCAAAAGGGTGGCCCGGACGGACGATGGTGACCTGGTCGGGAGAGTCTTCGGAATGGGTAGTGTGTCGCGGTTTCCTTTGATAGCATTCCGCACGCCAAGCTACTGGCCGTGGTGGCCGAGCGCATCGTCGATGGGGGGATTCTGCACCTCATCAAGCAATGGCTCAAAGCCCCGGTCATCGGCGAAGACGACAACGGAGTGAAGAAGACCGTGGGCGGTGGGAAAGCCAATCGCACGGGGACACCGCAAGGTGGTGTCATCTCTCCGTTGCTGGCCAACTGCTACCTGCATATTCTCGACCGCATATGGCAACGGCGGCACCTGAAGGGCAAGTTGTCCGCACATCTCGTGCGTTACGCGGATGACTTTGTCGTCCTGTGCCGAAAAGAGGTAGAGGAACCGCTGAAGGTGGTGCTGCATGTCCTGGCACGTCTGGACCTCAGTCTCAACGAGGCGAAGACCCATATCATGGACGCCACTCAAGCAAGCTTCAATTTCCTGGGTTTCACGATTCAGATGAGTCGAGGGGCCAAGACCGGAAAACCGTACCCGAACGTCCGGCCAGCCGATAAATCGCTGAAGAAGATCAAGGCGAGGCTGACGGAACTAACGGGCAGGAATTTGACCCCATCCCTTTGAGTGACGTCGTGGGAAATGGAACCGCAGCCTGCGAGGCTGGGCAAACTATTTCCACTTCCACAATTCAAGTCAGGCGATGAACAAAGTCAGAACCCACGCGGAAGACCGGCTGCGGACTCACTTGATGGCGCGTCACAAGGTGAAGGACCGTGGAATTGGCTCCGGCCGGTTTCCAAGTGCTCATCTCTACGCGCGCTACGGGCTGTACAAAGTCCCTACGAAAGCGGGCTGGCACTCGGCGCATGCCTTGGCGTGAAGAACATCGGAAAGCCGTGTGCGGGAAAACTGCATGCACGGTTTGATGAGGGAGGGCAGGCGAAAACCTGTCCTCTACTCTACCGATGTTTTCCTGGGTTCAATGAACCGCCGGATGCGGAACCGCACGTCCGGTGGTGTGAGAGGGCGACGGGGGTAACTCCCAGGGCCTCGTCACTCGGATGTCATATTCGTCATAGTCAATCCTCAGAATGGAAAAACCTTTAACATTCATGGCGTTATGACAGGGTCTTGTGAACCCGCAAGAAATCGGGTCTACTCTCGTCTTTTAGGCGCGAGAAATGACCAAGACGAAGGTGGCAAGCCTTGTATGCTGTTTGGGTGAAGTTGACGACCCACGGAAACCGAGCAATGGGACGCTGCATGACTTCCTGGAGATTCTCGTGATTGCCATTGCCGCCGTCCTCTCCGACTGCGACACCATCGAAGACATCGCCGAGTGGGGGCGTACGAAGGAGGCGTGGTTGCGCAAGTTCCTGGTGCTCAGGAACGGGGTTGCCTCGGAAAAGACCTTTCTGCGCATCTTCCAGGCCCTCGACCCGAAGCAATTCGAAACGGCGTTCCGCCGCTGGGTGGCTGGGGTGGTCAGTACCCTGACAGGCGTCTTGGGGGTTGACGGCAAGACGGTGCGCGGGTCGGGCAGTGGCGGCGAGAGTCCCATTCACATGGTCAGCGCCTTTGCTACCGAACTCGGGGTCGTTCTCGGCCAGGAAAAGGTGGCCAGCAAGAGTAATGAGATCACCGCCATCCCGGAACTCCTGAAAGCACTCCATATCAATGGGTTGCTGGTCAGCATCGACGCCATGGGGTGCCAGAAAAACATCGCCGGTCAAATCACCGACCAAGAGGGCGACTACCTCCTGGCGGTCAAGGAGAATCAACCGAAGCTGCTGGAAGCCATCAAGACCGAGTTCATTGACCAATATCCATCGGAGGAGGTTGACCGTCACCGGCAGGTTCTCACTTCCCATGGTCGAATCGTCGGCCAAATTGCTTCGGTGTTGCCCGCGGAAGGGGTCGTCAATCTGGCGGATTGGCCCAAGTGCAAGACGATCGGTCTGATCGACTCCCTCCGTAAGGTGGGTGACCAGGAGTCGGACCTGGAGCGGCGCTACTACATCAGTTCTCGCGAGTTGACCGCCGAACAACTCGCGGCAGCGGTTCGCTCCCACTGGGGCATCGAGAACCGGCTTCATTGGGTTCTCGACGTCAGCTTCGGCGAGGATGCCAGCACCGTGCGCAAGGACAACGCGCCACAGAATCTCTCCCTCCTGAAGAAGATCGTGCTCAACCTGATTCGTCTGGATACCACCGACAAGACCAAATGTAGCGTGCGCATGAAGCGCAAACGAGCCGCTTGGAATGACCGGATCCGGGAAAAGATCCTGGGGCTCACGCCATGATGACATCCGAGTGGCGAGGCCCTGGGGTAACTCCGTCCCCTACTCGATCCGCGTTCGTATTGGGTCACAACTGCCATCGCAATCCAACAAAGTGACTGCTAGCATGAACGTCTCGAGGCCTAATCGCAGAACCAGAACTCACTCTCCATACGGAGGCTTGCGGATGGAGTGTCTGTACTAGCAAGGATGCCAGAAAAAAGGCCTTAGGCCCCTCGGGGAGCAAAACGATATTGTGGGTATCCTCGAGGCCTCTGACGATGGAGTCAAGCGTTGCTATTGTTCGCTTTAGATCGCTCAGCGGATATCTGATGATGTCTCTGGCGGCAAGATCATCAACCAGTAATTTGTTTGCTCTAGCAACTTGTGGCTCATACTCAGGGATCGGTGACTCTGGGAATAGCGCAATCACCCTCGACGCCTGTAAATATTCAGCTGCCCCCATTACCTTTCCGATCTCATAGCCGAGACCGGCAATCATTGCCAGCGGACGCCCTGGGTCCGTGAACCTTCCTGCAAACAGCCGGTGAACTGGTCCCGCAATCTCGTTTCTCCCGACGGATGGAGCTGGTGGTTCAAAGGCAGCGACGCAGTACCAGAAATCTGTGGAGAAATTGTGAGATAGCGAGCATCTTCTCAACACTCCAACTATTTCTGCGATTCTCTGCCGGTCAAAACACGAGATGTCGACGGCGATTCGGGCCGTGCTGTTGATTGCAGCAATGTCCTCCGAGTCAAATAATTCTCTAAAGACCGATTCCAGGGAATCAGAAAACGCTTTTCGAGAAAGATCGGGGACGGTAACGAAGCCGTTCTTCTTAAACCACCGCCCGTTCTCTTCAAAGGCTGCCACTCGGTTATGATCAAAACCAAACGCAATACGCCGCTTCGATTGCTCACCAATCTCACGAGCGATTGCTGTGCCTCTGGATTCAAAGCCATAGGCAACCACAAGCAAATCGTAGGAATTGCTAGCCAACTCTGTAATAGATAGATTATGAAGCAAACGTTCGCTATTCATTGAAGAGCTTCGACTGAGGGTCTGTAAGCAGTTGAATTCCATGAGTCTTCGAATTGCGCCGAATCATCTGACGTGTGTTTCCGGAATTAAAATGCTTCAACAATGTTGAAAGGTTGCGTGATTTCCCGGTCCTCAGTGGTAGAAATTCAAGAGGCGCAAGGAGATAGGTTGTGCGAAGATTTTGGTCAGTAAGATCATGAGAGAAAGCAAACTGCCTATCCACATCTCCGACTGGAATAAATGCGCCAGAATAAAGACCGTCGAAAATTGCTTGCCGAATATCATCGGGAACACTCGCATCAACCCTAAAACTCAGAACAGGCTCAAGTGAAAAATCATTATCCAGTACTTCACTACGAAAGAGCTTCACCAAAATGTCAACCAAACTCTTAAGACCGCCCTCAGTTGTCGAAAGCCCTGAACAAACCGGCCGTGGAATTGTGGCAACATAATCCATGAATTTTCGTGATGCAGAAACCAAAGCATCGTACTGGCTTTCAACCGACAGCTCTTTGCGCGACGGGCTTCTTTCTCTACGCAGGAGTAAGTGCTTAGCAATTCCCGTGAACCATCTCGGGTTGCCTTCGGAAACGAGGCACAGCACCTCCCAACCACTATAAATTTTGGCCGGCCTTGCTTTATCTTTGCGAATTTCCGTGCGTTTAAGATCAGAGTTCCACTTGATCATAAAATCTCGAAATCCAACAATTGGCCCTATCTTGCGAACTACCGCATCCTTCTGACTCGGTTGCGCCTTGTCTAGTGCAAAAGGATCAATGTTATAGTGCTCAAGAAAAGCACAATATGACAAATCCTTCCGGGCGAGGCTAGTTGAGGCGCCCTGCCAGTGTCCGCCTTGTGCATAGGGTTTAATTGTCTCCGGCCCGTGAAATATCGAGTGGCCGAGAACTGCGCTCGGGGGAATCTGCTGTGCGTTGGTACCTTTGGATATGCGTCTCCACAGCTGTTCGCAAAAAACGGCGGCTTCTCTTGGGTCAGAGTACAGCGATATTTCTTCGAAATCATTCCCTGCGGTTGGCCCCAGAGCTTCCTGGAATATCTTTGCTGCTTGAGTTGATGGACTCAGGGCGAGCTTAAAAAGTAGCTTCTGATCGGTGGAACGAAGGCTACGAAACAGCACGTGTTGAACCTCGACTGGCGCTATCTCCAACTCGTCAAACATGAGACACCAGCGTCCCTCGTATCGATTAATTATTGAATCAAAGGCGTTAATTCCACGGAGGGCTGCTTGAATTGGCTGCCTTTGGCAGTTCTTAAGCACCTCAAGCAATGGACCATCACTTTCAGCTGCCTCGTAAAGATCCGCCAGCCTGTCGACAAGAGATTGCCTGATGCCAGCTATTGAATGAACTCGCGGGGCCAATTTCCAACTGGCCGCGAGATTTCCGCATAACTCAGCTTCCTGGCCTGTAGTAAGTCTAACTAGTGCAAAGCCACTATCGATTGATGGTCGGTCGTAAGTTAGTTGAAGGAAGCAATCAATTAATGAGCGCTGTACGTGTGTCGCAAACACAGCTGAGCGAAATTGTTTCTTAATATTCTCCAAAAGAAATTCTGTTGAAGACTCAATTTGCTGGTGCCATGCCTCATCGGCTGGAACAAAAACGCCCCAATAGGGAATGTTAGCCCTTATGTGGTCCGCATCTATATGATCCAGCGCATTTAGTGCTTTTGGCTGAAGCATTTTTAGCATATGCGTTTTTCCACTGCCCCTGGCTCCAACTAACAGGGAGTTTTGCACGCCAAGCAACTGCATAAATTTCGGACTAGGTACGAAGGATTGAGCAACCTGTTCTGCATCGAGATGGCGAGCATTAAAACTCGAGAAAAAACCAATTGAGTTATCCACGATGTTATCGTCCTACCTGGTGGAAATGACCGCCGCGATGTCGAAGAATATTAAGCTGTAGTTTTTCCAATTCTATCTCAAGCTCTCTCAGTGCATCGGGCATCAGAAAATCGACAGATGGGAGGTTTGAGCGAATATCCTCCCACGACAAGAACTCTCCACCTACAAGCACCGCAATCCCGCGTGCCAACGCCCGAATCTGCCCGCGGTATCCAAAACCACAGATCGGTGGCAATCCGTCTGATTGTGCTGACGAACTCCAACCGGATGACTCATTCCAAGACCAGGTTTCGACACGCCCCACGATGGAGGCATGCTCTGGAGCGTGCGAAGTGTACAAGCTTGCAATGTGAAACTGGTTAGGCACTCCTGTGATTCGAGCACCGAGACTCCCCGCTCCGAGGACGAAGGGCACGGCATTAGTACTGGATGCTCCATGAATCAGCCTCGGCTTATGCCTGTGACCATGAATGATTAACCACGATGTACCGGTAGCCTTAACGATCCCGTCCAATAGGTCTTGCCCGTTTCTCATGAACTCAGTGTCGGTTGTTCGTGCTGTTCCGCTCAACGGCAAAGGATGATGGTGACATACCAGCACGTGAGTTAAAGCAACCGGAAAACCTTTAAGCTCGGCTACAAGCGCGTCAATCGTTCTTTTGCTGATACGCCCATGGCCGACCTCGTCTTGCTTCCCGCCGTGGTAGGCACTAGTATTCAAGACAGAAATTACAACGTCTTTAGAGTAATGAAAGACAGCGTAGTTTCTTGCCCAAAACTTGTCTGTCAGCGCTGGGTCAGCGAAAGGAAAGCATGGAGACAGTGAAAGGAGAGCACCTTTTGGATCAGGGTCTGTCTCGTTCGACAGATATCTCGAATCCAAGTCGTGATTCCCACAGGTAGCGATCACTTCGCTGGCGCAGAGCGTTCCCCGAAGCCGATGGAGTTCAGCCCAAGCTCTTTCAAGGCCGCCAAAATCAGCTTGATTGCAGATATCACCAGCACAAGCCAAAACATCCGCCTTACGACCTTGCCGCTCAATTTCATCGGCAAGCTCACACAAGGGTGTGGATCCGGGGATAGCTCTCGAAAAGTCTTGAACCGAGTCGCTTGCTTTATCTTTAGAGGCGAAAGCGTGAATATCGCTGACTATAGCAATACGAATTAGGGGTCGATCTAAGTCAAACATTGTGGACGTAACTAGTCAGTATGATCTCCGGGGCATTCATCCGGAACCGAGTTCTGCTAGCTACCGTACGTGCCGTCGGGACTTCATGCAGATGCCAATCCTCTAGCGCATGGACCAAGTCTTCATCATATAAATATGACATTGTGACACGCACACCGCGTGACACTAATCTTCTTGCTATATCAACCAGGCACTGCATCTCTGGATCGCCAAACCGCCCTTCGTGGCCATATTCACCACGATAGCGACTGGTCGTTCGATACGGGGGATCCATATAGACCCAGTCACCAGCCTGACATAAATCCAGAGTTAAACGGAAGTCACCAACTACCAGATCTGCGCATTGAAGTAACTGATGTGTTTCGACAAGGCTCTCGCGCGAAGGCAATGCGTACACCCGGTCGCCCATTGGGACGTTAAATTCACCCCGAAGATTTGTGCGATAAACACCGTTAAAACACGCTTTCATCAGAAAAATGATCCTAGCCGCCCTTTGGGTTAGGTTTAGATCAGAAGGGTTGATGCTCCTCATCTGGTAGTAGGCCTCAGCTGTATGGGGAATAGAGTCCAAGGCGTCAGCAACCCCATGGGGATCGGAATGGACGGCCCTATAAACGTCAATGACCTGAGCGTTGATATCACCAAGAACGGCCTGCTTTGGCTTGAGCGCAAAAAAAAGGCAGGCCGACCCAGCAAACGGTTCGACATATTGACAGAAATTGGCTGGAGCAAGTCGCAACAAATCTGGTATCAGTTTGGCTTTGCTTCCAGCCCAGCGGAGAATGGTTTGCTTTTTCAACTTCGTTTATGGAAATAGAGCAAGAACAACGAGTTAAACGATTTGTCGACTGCAGAGTTTTCATGCATAGTACCAGCACTGGGGAAGGAAAGAAGATCCAACGCCATTTCCGCAAGTGTGCCGCGCGCTTAGAGGCTCTGGCAGCAGTCGTGATTTGCGAATTTCCAAAGACGGGGTCACCCGTTAGCCGGCTCCGGTCAACAGGGCGAACAAATTTTTTCGCGCTGTGGGCGCGACTCATTTTTCGTTCCCCGTAAAGGATATGAAATCCAACGGCAGCGACGAGAGTATATGAGCCTTCATCAAGCAGCGTCAATGTCGAATTTGGGCCCGGAAGCCCCTGAAAAGTCATCCGAATCCCGCCCCGCTCAGCGCCTGTGCTCATCCGCCTGGCCGGACCGGCCGGGCGGATGGCCCCTGGCGCGAGTCCTCCCACGACGGGCGATGGCAGCTCGTCTTGCTTCCATTCCGCACCTATCAGGCGATACGCTGGTCGAATTAGTACTCCGGCGCCGATTGAGCCTGTGGGTCGTCCACGCCCAGGGTGGCGCCCTGCATCTCCCAGAGCGGCGGCGCACGGGCGGGCATCAGGCGTGGCGGCGATGTTGGCTCGCCCAGATGAGTCAGGATGTCGCACACGGCACCGGCGTCGGTGATGAAGGCGATGATTCGCATCTCGCCGCCGCAGCGTGGGCAGACGAGCGGAAAGACCTCATGGATCCGCGCGAGCAGTAGCGCCCAGGCGTAGCGGGCGGCGCGATGCAGGAGCGCTTCCTCTTCCCCCGTGCTTCCTCTGTCCCCATGGAGGACGGGCTGGGTGTGTTGATCTGCGGAGCGGTTGTGACGATGGGCTCAGGTGGATCAGTCGCTGCTGCACGCGGCGTACTTTCCGGCACGCCGGCAAACGCGGTGACCTGTGCGCGTAGCGGTGCATTGGGTGCCAGTACGCCGTAGTAGCGATGCCGATGTCGGCGCGGCGGCGGAATCAGCGCAGCCAGACGCTCGATGAGTTCGAGCGGCGTCACCATTGCGCTGACGCCGCCGCCGGGACCCGGCTTGACGCTCTCACGCAAAAAGCAAAACTTGACCCCACCCTCGTTCAAACGTTCTCCATCGCCAACACCATCGCACCTGCATCTGCTAGACTTAGTCCATTTCCTTGACCAACCAGGAGAGTTGCCATGGTGCTGATTGTCAACGTGCACGATGCCAAGACGAATTTTTCCCGCCTGCTGGAACAGGCCCACGCCGGGCAGGAGATAGTGCTGGCAAAGGCGGGCAAACCCTATGCGCGGCTGGTGCCATTGGCGCCGGGGGCGGGTGCGCGGTCGCCGGGGCGGTTGGCTGGGCGAATCGACGCGACGTTTTTCGAATCCTTGCCAGACGACGAGCTGACGAGCTGGGAGGGCAAATGAAGTACTTGCTCGACACGCACGCGCTGCTCTGGTGGTGGACCGACGATCCGCAGTTGTCGCCGGTCGCTCGCGCGTGTATTCAGAACGAAGCCAATACCATTCTGGTCAGCGCCGCAAGCGCCTGGGAAATTGCCACCAAGCATCGGCTGGGCAAATTGTCGCTGGCGGGCGAGGCGGTGGCGCGGTTCAACGAATTGGTCGAACTCGACGCGTTTCAGCATTTGCCGGTGACCTACCTGCATGCCTTGCGAGCAGGTGGACAGGGAGCCGAGCGCCGCGACCCATTCGACCGGATGCTGGCCGCGCAGAGCGAACTGGAAGGTGTGCCGCTGATTAGCTGCGACTTCGCGTTTACGGCCTTTCGCGTGCAGACGGTGTGGTGAGTGCTGGGGCGGAGCGACTCGGCACACGGCCATCGCGTATTCCTGGCGTGATGCGCGATGAGTACGACAAGTGCAGTCTCGACATGCTGGTGACGCGTGCTACTCGGGCCGGGCGGCGTGTCGAGCTGGCGCTGGTCTGAGCGAATCTGAAGATCGATCGGGCTGCCCTGCAGCAGTCAGCGCCGCCAGCGCCGCCTCGACCCAGCCAAAACCGATCCGCTCCTGCTCGAGACGCAGGTTCCTGCGCAGGCGGTTGTCGCGCAGGTCGTCGTACAGGGCGCCCTCCTCCGCATGCAGTCGGGGCAGCTCGCGCAGGGTCTGCCTGTCCTCCTCGCCCCATTGCGTTTCAAAGGCCAGCAGGGTCGCACGATCCATCAGGAAGGATTCGACGTGGGCGAAATGCGCGCGCAACTGGTCGAGGATCGCGAAGCCGTGGGTGTCGATGTCGCCCCAGTAATGAATTCGGCAGCGCGATAGCCATGCCGCGTCGGCGAGCGTCTCGAAGCCATAACCCGCGCCGAAGACGATCAGGCTGTCGGTCACTTCCGGGAAGGCGAGGAAGTTGATCTCGTTCTCGGTGATAAAAACGCGTTCGACTTTCGGGTCGATCCGGGCAAAGCTCCGGGCATCGACGGTGAGATCCTGTTCGAGATCGCCAGCCAGCAGGGCATGCCGGCGATCGAGAATCCGGAAACGGATGCGCTGCGGTTTGTCGCGAAAACCGTAACGGCGGGCGAACTGGCTCGCCCCGGCGGCCGAGGAATCGAGCGCGGCGGGCGGCAGGACGAGATCGAGCAGTTCGCCGAGCACGTTGCGCTGGGCTTCGATGAACTTGCTATGCACGCCGGCGATATCCACCTGACGGAGATACACGCCGGGGCGGGGATGCGCCTGCAGCCAGGCGACAATGTCGAGCAGGCGATTCCATTCTGCGGACAGATCGAGCGCGCGTAGCGGCCTCTTCGCCAGCCAGGCGAGTAGTTGCGGCTGACGCGCACGCGTCAGTTCAAGGAGAGTGCCGAAGCGGCTGGCGTCGCGCCGTTTGCCGATCAGCGCCAGGGCGTCGTCGAGGCTATCGATCCAGACCTCGCCGGGGACGGCGTTGGCGCCAAACAGACGGTGCCTGAACTCGCGCATCTCGACCCGGCAATGCGGCATCGCGCGCAGTTCGCCGATCCAGGCGCGCACCTCGTCGAAGCGATCGCTCATCTCCTGTGAACTTGGGCCACGCAGCGCCAGCCGTCGTGGAAAAAGCGGCTCGCCGGTAACCACGCTGCCCAGCAGGTCGCCGCGATCCCACAGCTTCTGCACCTGGGCGCGCAGCGCTGCCGGCCGCGTCCAGCTCATCCGGCCGCCCTCGCCTTCTCGGCGTGATACTCCTCGATCGTCAGGTTGCGCAGTTTCGAGGTCCGGCCTTCCTCGTTGTGCACGAAGCCGACGCTGGAGACAAAAGGTTCGATGATGTGGATCTTCTGCAGCGGCGTCACGATCAGCAGTTGCAGGTTGAGCTGGGCGAACAGCCGCAGGCCGTATTGCGCCGACTCGTCCGAGCCGCGCCCGAAGGCTTCGTCGATGACGACGAAGCGGAACGATCGCGAACGCACGGCGCCCCATTCGAGACCGAACTGGTAGGCGAGGCTCGCGGCGAGGATGGTGTAGGCCAGCTTCTCCTTCTGGCCACCCGACTTGCCGCCCGAGTCGGAGTAATGCTCGTGCTCGCTGTGGTCCTCGCGCCAGCGCTCGCTGGCGGCAAAGACGAACCAGTAACGCACGTCGGTGACCTTGGCTGTCCACCGGCGGTCCTGTTCGGAGAGCCCCTCGCGGCCGCGCAGGCGCTCGATGATCCGCCGCACCTGCAGGAACTTGGCTTCCGAATACTGGGCGTCGTCCGAACCGGTCAGCGAGCCTTCGGTGCAGGCGCGCAGCTCGGTCTGGAAATCGCGGATGTCGGCGTCGGGCGTCGGCTGCGCTTCGAGCGCGATGTAGCGGCCGGGGTTGTAGTCGATCTGGGTCAGCGAGGTGTTGATGCGCGCGATGCGCTCGCGGATCGTCTCGCGCCACATCGCCAGTTGCGCGTTGAAGTTGGCCACTTCGCGGATGGTGTTCTCGTTGAGCAGTTCCTTGAAGCGCGCCTCGAAGCGCGGCAGGTCGTCGGCCTGCAGCTTGTCGAGCATGTTGCGGTATTCGAAGACCGCTTCGATGCTCGCATCGACCTCGGCGGTATCGAGCTTGAACTCTTCCTTGTAGGCGACCATCGCCTGGATGATCCGGTCGCGCAGCAGGTTGAGCTTGCGTGCTTCGGCCTCCATCCGCGTCTGCAGCCAGACGCGCGTTTCGTGTTGGCGGTTTTCGCACGATTCGACGCTGAGTTGATGCTCGCCGAGCGCCTCGCGGCGCACCGCATCAAGGCGCTCGAAGTACGCTGTCTGTGCCGCCATTTTCGGTTCGAGCAACAGCGCCTGCGTCAGCTCGCGCAGCGCGTTGGCATCGCTCTGCCGCTGCTCGATTCGCGAGCGTTTGTCGCGGTGTTCCTCGAGCCTGGGTTTCCAGCGACTTCAAGGCGGCGACGACTTCGCGCAGCCGCTCGCTGAGTTGCCTGAGCAGGTCGGACGCCGATTCGAGGAGGCGCTTCTCTTCCTGCAGCCGCGCCACTTCGGTCGCCAGCGACTGCCAGTCGAGCTCGTTGAAGTCGGTGTACTCGTCGAGCTTCGACAGCGTCGTCAGACGCGCCTTGAGAGCGTTCTGTTCCTGCTGCACCTTGCCGATGCGGTTGCCCAGCTCGCCTAGCCGCACTTCCAGCGTGCGCGCCTTGGCTTCGAGTGCGGCGATCTTGGCGGCGTTGGTCCAGCCGAGCACATAGCGGCTGCGGTCGTCGAGACGGTGGCGGTCGAAGCGGTGCGCCAGCTCGCGCTCGGCTCAGTCGTAGTACGGCGAGTCGGGCTTGATCGACAGCTTGCGCGCCAGCGAGTCGCGGTGCAGGTCGGGCAGTTCCTTGCGCGTACTGCGACGGATGCGGAAGTAGACCAGTCGCCCCCTGAGCTGCGTCTGGTCGACCCACTCGGCGACCTGCGCGTAATCGTCGTCGGGAACCAGCAGCGACAGGCCGAAGTTGCGCAGCAGTCGCTCGGCGGCGCCTTCCCAGTCGCGCTCGTCGTCGCGCACCTGCAGCAGCTCGCCGGCAAAGGGCATGGCGTCTTCGGACAGCGCCAGCGCGCGACACAGTGCGCTGCGCATCGCCACCTGCTCGGCCGGGATGTTGCTGCGCCGCGCCTTGAGACTGCGGATCTCGGCCGCCAGCTCGTCGTGTTCGAGCTTGCCCTGGCGCAGGCTGACGCCGTGCTCGGTGAGCTCGTTCTGCAACGTGGCCTCGCGCTCGCGGGCCTCCTCGGCCAGCGACGACCAGCGCTGCCGCTGGTCGAGAAAAGTGGCTTCGTCGGTACCGGGAGCGTCGCCGATCGCGCGCAGCAGGTCGGCGTAGCGCTGCGCCTTGCGCTGGCGCGCCTGACACTCGTGATCGAGCCGACGAATCTCGGCGGCCAGCCGTTCGAGACGATCGCCGCCGTTGTCGGCGATGTTCTGCTTGAGTTCGCCTTCCTGCGCGCGCTGCGCGTCGCGCTGCGCCTCGCCGCGCCTGACCTGCGCGTCCTGGCGGCGCCAGTCCTCGGCGAGGCCGGCGAGGCGCTTGTCGAGGAGGCCAAGCTTGAGGCTGGCGAAATAGGCGGTGAGCGCCTCGCGGCAATTGCGCAGTTCCTCGACCTGCAGCGCCAGCGCGGCATGTTGCTGGCCATTGGCGACCAGCGGCGAGAGCAGCGCCACCTGCCGCTTGGCTTTGAGCACCGCTTCGTGGGCGCGGTTGAGGTCGTCGAAGTGGCCGATCAGCGCGGCGATGCGTGGCTCGACGTCGAAGGGTTCGAGCATGTGGCTGCGTACGAAATCGGTGAGGTTGCCGACCGATTTCATCGACACCGTCTGGTGAAACAGATCCAGCGCCTGCTCGTTGTCGATGCCGAAACGGCGGCGGAACCAGGCGCCGTACGGTGGAAAGCTGTCGAAAACCTCGCTGCCCGGTCGCCGCAGCCGCTTGCGCAGGCTGGCGATGTCGGAGCCGAAGTGGGCAAAGTCATTGGCAATCGAGAGATCACGTTCGGCGGCAACGAAGAAACGCGCAGGCTGCCCCTGTGCGTCCTTGATCCAGAACACCTGCGCCAGCGTCACCGTCTGATCGTAGCCGGCGTTGTGAAAGACGCCGAGGATCACCGAGTAGTGGTTGTGGTCGCGCAGCGCCACCGGCCGCGCCGTACCGCTGACCTCGTTGCGCTCGGATTTGTAGTGGCCGAGCACGTACGAGCGCAGCGTCCGTTCGCGGCTGTCGGCACCAGCGGCCTTGTTGTAGGCGATGCGTTGCGCCGGTACCAGCAGCGTCGTCACCGCGTCGACCAGCGTCGATTTGCCCGAGCCGATATCGCCGGTCAGCAGGGCGTTCCTGCCGTCAGGGTTCAGCGTCCACACGCGACCGTCGAAGGTGCCCCAATTGAACACCTCAAGCCGCTGCAAGCGGAAACCCGAGAGCGTGTCATCGGCAACGAAATCGAGGCCGAGGCTTTGCGGCTCATTCATCGGCGGCCCCTGCCTGCCCGGCAAGCAGCGCGCGATAGCCCGCCAGCCGCTGGTCGAATTCGGCGAGCCACTGCGCATCGACGAAAGCCTTGAGAATGCGTCGCACCTCGACCATCGTCGGCTGCCCCGGTTCGGTTTTCAAGCGACGCAGGAAGCCGAGCTCGATCACCTTGCCGAGATGGACGTCGATCTGGTCGATCAGCTTTACCTCGTTGCTGCCTGCGGGCAGGAAGACGCGCATCAGCTCGGCGACTTCATCGCGCGACAGGACCAGGCGCGTGTCGCCGCCGCTGGCGTCGAACTCGGCGAGTTTTTTGCGCAGCAAAGCGAGCAGCAGACTGACCGGAAACGATAGCGGCCGGCGGGCGATCAGCCGCGGCAGGCGCGGCGTCGACCCGTCCTCGGGTTCGGGACGTGAGCGCAGGAAGGCGTAGCCTTCGGCTTCGTCGAACACCAGTTCGAGGTTGAGCACCGCGACATAGTCGCGCACCCGCGCCTGCAGCGTCAGTAGCGCATTCCACAGACCAGCATCGGCTTCCTGGTAGATCACCCCCTTGAGCAGGGGAATCACCAGCGCCGAGAGGTCGTGCGCAGCGGCAGCCTGGCTGGCACTCGCCATCTCTTCCGCGACCGACCCTTCGAGATCTTCAGCCGCCATCGTCACCTCACGAAAATCACGCGCGAAAGCCGCGCCTGCTTCAAATGCTCTTCCCCATCCGCGCCCATGCCGTGCCAGCTGATGACCTCGCTCGCCGTTTCGTCGATCACCGCCTTGAAGGTATCGTCGGCGAGTTGCAGGTAGGCCACCAGTTCGGCCAGGCCATGTTCAAGCGGTCTCGTTTCGCAGAGCTCGCGCAGCGTCACCTGCGAGCGGTCCTGCAGGGCATGGCGAATGTGCCGTGCGAGCTGCGCGCGGTCGACGACCACCTGCGAGAACAGCACCGCCGCATCGACATCGGCGTCACCCGCCTCGAGCGCCATGTCGGCGATCGACGGCTTGATCGCCGGAGTGTACAGCGGCCGCTCGATCGGCAGTTCGATGTCGGCGGCGGTGTCGGCGATGCTCATCACCACACCTGTCGGCGGCCCGTCGCGCAGCGCCAGCGCCTTGGCCTCGATGCCGTGCAGGATATCCATGATGCGGCGATTCTCGAGCCACGCCTGATCGTCGAGAAAGCGGCGCAACTGCTGCGAGAGCTGGGCGACGGTGCGTTGCGTGTGCTCACCGGCTTCCAGCCAATCGTAATGCACCCGGCGGGTACGCACATCGGGCCGCAGTTCGATCACTGGCGGCAGCGCCAGCACACGTTCGAGCAGCGCCGTCAGTTCTTCCTGGCGGCGGCTCGACATCAGGAAATCCCAGAAAGCGCGAAAGCTGCGCCCCTGGTCGGAGTCGGCAATCGCGTCGCGCTCGCCCATGATTTCTTCGAGCAGCGCACCCTTGGCGCCCTCCCACAGCGCGATGCGCTCGCGTACGCGCCGATCGAGGCCGCGAAAGTTGTGCTCGACCTCGCGGAAGTCGGTCAGCAGTTCGCGCGCCAGCGTCGTGAACTGCTGGAAGCGGTCCTTCAGCCCGGTATCGTCGAGCATCGGCAGATCACCCGACAGAACGCGCGCGATCTCGGCATCGATCTCGTCACGCCGCCGCTGCAATTCGGCGATGCGCGCCTGCGGGTCGGTCTCGCTGCCCTCGCTCATCTGCTTCAACAGCTCGAAGAGGGTCAGCAGACGCGACTCGGTGCCGACGAAGCTACGTTCGGCAAGCGTCGCCAGCCAGGCGATCGCCTTCTCGGTTGCCGGCATCAGGTCGAAGTGCGGTTCGTCCGAACCCTGCGTGTAATACTTGCGCAGCCAGCCCTTGTCGTTGGCCGCCCAGTCGTTGAGATAGTCGAGCGCCGATTTCGGGAAGGTCTCGCCACCGAGGCGCTCGCGCAGGGCATACAGCTCGTCCTCGAGCGCCTCGGCGAGGTCGGCCTGCGTCATCACCCGCAGATTCGGCGCGATGAACACGCGCTGCAGAAAGCTCGCCACCAGCGGCGCATGATCCGAGCGCAGCAGGCGCCAGGCCGGGTGGCTCTGGCGCAGCAGGTCGAGGGTGGCGTAGTCGAGGCTCACGGCAGCGAGGCGACAAAAGCCTGCTTGCTGGCATGGGTCAGCGACGCATCGGGCAGGTTGCGACACAGCCAGGTCGCCAGGCGCAGCTCGCTCCAGTGCTCAGGCTGGTAAGCCAGGCCAAGATCGCACTGCAGCTCGAGCAGGAAGCGCGAAACCACGCGGCCCGAGCCGATATCGATGTCGATCTCGCCCCCCTCCGACGCCTTCAGACCGCCGCTCAAGGCGTTCACATCATCGAGACCGGGTGCCGCAGCGTAGGAAGTGACCGACACCGTCAACGCCTCACCCTCGTCTTCCGTCAGCGGGGCACTGATCGTCAGGGTGTTCAGCCGGGCATCCCAACTTAGCTTGTTCCGGATCGGTTTCGGCAGACCCTTGAGATCGGGCTTTTCAGGCAGCGCAATGGACACCGGCCGAACGAAGACCCGCCCCGCGTGGCCGTCAAGATCGAGCCTCGCCTGTTCGCTCGTCGCGGCGGTAACGAAATCGCTCACCTCGCGCCGCTCGAAGCCGGCACCCGTCACCAGACGCTCACGCAGCGCGTTCGCGGTCTCGGCGAAGTTGCGTGCGACCACGAATGCATACGACTGACTGAGCAACCGGCTTGACCGGTGGCTGGCTCCCGGCTGCCGCAGTACCCGGCCGAGGAACTGTTCGACGGCCGTCGCCGAATGCAGCGAGGCCATGCTGAACAGAATGTAGGCAAACGGACAATCCCAGCCCTCGGCCAGGGCCTTCTGAGTGAGAATAAATTTCACCGGACACGCCGGGTCGGCGCCGCCCAGCCGATAGGCGGCGTCGATCTTCTCGATCCCTTTTGTGGCGCTCTTGGCTTCTTCAAGATCGATCGCCGTGACCGGCCCGGCTTCGCGCAGGGCCACCTGGTACGGATGTTGGCGATCCCGCAAGGCGCGCAACGTCTGTTCGCGGATCGGCTTGCTCGGCACCAGGCACAGAATGACCCTGTGCTCGCGCGCAGGATCTGGCGGTTGACCAGCGCCACGCTTTTCGCCGCCAGCCAGGTCTTGCCGCCACCGGTGGGCACATGCAGACAGAAATATGGCATGTCGGAAGGAAAACCCGACAGCGGGTGGTACGCCAGTCCCCGACCCCAGAGCTGTTCAGTGGTCGCGGCGAAGGCCTGCGACGGCGATCGTTGCTCGTGACAGGAATCGAGATACGCGGTGATGCTTTCGAGGACCTGCGACTGGTAGGCTTTCGGGGCGAAACCGGTCATCCTGGGTCCTGCCAGTTCTCGATGGACAAGCCCGGCACTCGCGAGAACTCCGAAACATTGCGCGTCACGACACACAGGCCTCCCGCCCGGGCAATCGCGGCAATTTGCCCTTGAAAGCCGCCCATTCGAGCAGATCCCTTGGAGCATCGCCTGGGAGATCGGCATCGTCGATTTCGTCCGGAAAATCATCGCCGAGGCAACCGGCAAAGCGCTCGATAAAGGCGCTCGTTGTCAAGCGGGGAACATCCATCCCTTCAATATGATAGCGCTTTTCCAGATAGGCAATGAAATCCAGCGCCTCCCGCTGCAAGTGCGCCGGCAGCACACGCACGTGGGCATCAATGGCGTCAGGTAGATTCATGTCTTCACTCCTGTCATGAGATGGGCTGCGAGATGGTCGGGGATTTTCGCATGCGTCAGGGGCCGTCACTGGATTGCTCCCGTCGTCTGCGGAAGCGGACTCTTGCAGGTCCGCCGGTTTGATACGACGGATATGCCCATTTTCTGAAATGATCAGATCGGTGTTGGTGAGGATGGCGGTTCTTCTCGCCGCCTTGGCTGCGCGCAGCAGCGCGTCCCATGAGCCGCGCAAGTCGGGATTTCTTGACGATTCGAGAGGCGTGAGGGCTTTGGGGTATCAGAAACACTCGGCCCTGGAACCTTGTTCAGCCCCTTTTTGGTTTCGTCTGTATGTCCCGCATCGTCGTGAGACGACCAGTTATGGGGTGTCTTGTTGTACGGTGGATCGATGTAGATGCACTTGACCTGCCCCGCGTAGCGCGCCAGCAGCGCCTTGAGCGCGTGCAGGTTGTCGCCCTGGACGATCAGCTTGCCGCTGTCGCCGCTTTTTCCATTCTCGCCACAGGACAGTTCCGGCACCGGTTCGAGCAGACGGAACGGCACCTCCTGGTGATGCCTGACGACGGCATCCTTACCGATCCAGTTGAGTGTCGGCACAATCTCAAGGCGCCGGCTGCGGGTTCACGCGCATCACCTCATCGAGCGCATCGGCGAGGTTGCGCACGGTGCGGTCGGGATTGTGGAGCTTTTCGAGGCCGAACAGGCCGACGCGGAAGGTGCAGAAATCGGCTGGCTCGTTGCACTGCAGCGGCACGCCGGCTGCGGTCTGGACGCCGATGGCAGCGAATTTTTTCCCCGACTGGATCTCCGGGTCGTCGGTGTAGCTCACAACGACACCCGGCGCCTGGAAGCCCTCGGCCGCGACACTCCGGAAGCCCTTGCCGGTCAGCAATGCGCGCACGCGCAGACCGACTTCGAGCTGCTCCTGGCGAACGCGCTCGAAACCGTAGTTCTCGGTTTCCCGCATCACGTCGCGCAGTGCCGCCAGCGCGTCGGTCGGCATCGTCGCGTGATAGGCGTGGCCGCCGTTTTCATAGGTTTCCATGATCTGCATCCACTTCTTGAGGTCGCAGGCAAAGCTGCTGCTGGTAGTGGCGTCGATCCTGTCGCGGGCGCGCTCGCCGAGCACCACCAGCGCGCAGCAAGGCAGGCCGGTCCAGCCTTTCTGAGGGGCGCTGATCAGCACATCGACGTCGTTGGCGAGCATGTCCACCCAGACCGCGCCGGAAGCGACGCAATCGAGGACGAAAAGGCCGTCGACCGCGCGCACCGCTTCGCCGACGGCGCGCAGGTAGTCGTTGGGCAGGATCATTCCCGAGGCAGTTTCGACGTGCGGCGCGAAGACGATGTCCGGCTTTTCCTCGCGGATGCGGGCGACGACTTCCTCGATCGGCGGCGGCGCGAACGGCGCCTGCGGATCGTCGCCGACGCGACGCGCCTGCATGACGATGCTCGCCGACGGAATCCGCCCCAGCTCGAGAATCTGCGTCCAGCGGAAGCTGAACCAGCCGGTACGGATGATCAGGCACTTCCGGTCGGTGGCAAACTGCCTGGCCACGGCTTCCATGCCGAAGGTGCCGCTGCCGGGAACGATGATCGCCGTCTTGCCGTTGTAGACCGTCCTGAGGATGCGCGCGATGTCTTTCATCACCCCCTGGAAGCGCTGCGACATGTGGTTCAGCGAGCGATCGGTATAGACCACCGAGTATTCGAGCAGTCCATCGGGATCGGGTTGGGGTAGCAGTGCAGGCACGATTGTCTCCAGGTTGGTGGGTGGCGCGCAGTATTTGCGTCAGGGAAGGACGAGGAGCATAACGCCAAGTCTGCACGCCGCGCTAGTCGCAACGCCACAGAGTGGTCAGACAGCCGCCCCGCAGCATGCCTGCGCAACGGCATGACGAGGCACTGCGGGTGAGCGAAGCACCCGAATCCTCTACAATTCGCAGCTTGCCGCCCGCGCCTGCCGCGACCGCAGTGGCGCCCACCTTGAGAACAGGATCCCTGATGGCCGGAGCCAGCCTGCTTACCCTGATCGACGACATAGCCTCGGTCCTCGACGACGTCGCCATGATGACCAAGGTGGCCGCCAAGAAAACCGCCGGCGTCCTTGGCGACGACCTGGCGCTCAACGCGCAGCAGGTATCCGGCGTGCGTGCCGAACGCGAGCTGCCTGTGGTCTGGGCGGTCGCCATCGGTTCGCTGAAGAACAAGCTGATTCTGGTGCCGGCAGCGCTGGCGATCAGCCGCTTCATCCCCTGGGCAGTGACGCCGCTGCTGATGCTCGGCGGCCTCTACCTGTGCTTCGAAGGCGTCGAGAAACTCGCCCACAAATGGCTCCACCGGGCGGCCGCCGATGATCAAGAGCACGCCGACGAACTCGCAGCTCTGGCTGACGACAGCGTAGACCTGGTGGCATTCGAAGCCGACAAGGTCAAGGGTGCCATCCGGACCGACTTCGTTCTCTCCGCAGAAATCATCGTCATCGCGCTCGGCACCGTCGCCGACCAGCCCTTCACCACCCAGGTCGCAGTGCTGTCCGGGATCGGGCTGATCATGACGGTCGGCGTCTATGGCGTCGTCGCCGGCATCGTCAAGATGGATGATCTGGGCCTGCACCTGCTCAACAAGGGGGGCGCGCTGGCGCGCACCCTTGGCCAGGGCCTGCTGCTGGCGGCGCCGCGCCTGATGAAGGCGCTGACGGTCATCGGCACAGCAGCGATGTTCATGGTCGGCGGCGGTATCCTCACGCACGGCATGCCGCCCGTGCATCACCTGATCGAGACTACCGCCGCACTGGCCGGCGGCATCGCCGGCGTCGGCGGCCTGCTCAAGGCGCTGACGCCGCTCCTGCTCGACGTCCTGGTGGGAGTCGTGGCCGGCAGCCTGACGCTGCTTGGCGTGCTCGCTGCTGGCGCCGTTCGGATCGCGTGGAAAGGACAGCGGCAGCGCTAGTTACGGCTACTCTTTCGGCGCGTCGCGCAGTTCGCGGCGTAGCACCTTGCCGATCGGCGTCTTGATCAGGGCATCGCGAAATTCGACGTGGCGTGGCAGCTTGTAGCCGGTCAACTGGCCCCGGCAATGCTCGATCACCGATTCCTTCGTCAACTGCGGGTCCTTCCTGACAACCACCACCTTGACCGCCTCGCCGGATTTCTCGTCCGGCACGCCCACCACCGCGCATTCGAGGACGCCAGGATGCGCGGCGACGACACTCTCGACCTCGTTCGGGTAGACGTTGAAACCCGACACCAGAATCATGTCCTTCTTGCGATCGGTCATCGTGACGCGGCCCTCGCTGTCGAGGTGGCCAATGTCACCGGTCTTCAGCCAGCCATCCTGCAGGACCCTGGCCGTTTCCACGGGATTGTTCCAGTAGCCCTTCATCACCTGCGGACCGCGAATGCAGATTTCACCGGTGCACTTCTCGATGTCGCCTTCGCCGGTCCATACGGGCAACTCCTGGAAGTCCTCGTTGCGGATCGACACCTCGGTCGAAGAAACCGGCAGGCCGATGCTGCCATCCCAGGGCGAGCCCAACGGCAGGGCACAGACTCCCGGCGAGGTCTCGGTCAGTCCGTAGGCCTCGGTGAGACAGCTTCCCGTGACCTGCTGCCAGCGCTCGGCGACCGGCTTCTGCACCGCAGCACCGCCACCGACCACCACCTTCAACGCGGAAAAATCGAGCTGGTCGAAGCCCGGCGTGTTCAGCAGGCCATTGAACAGGGTGTTAACGCCGGTCATGGCGGTGAACTTCCAGCGCCCGAGTTCCTTGACCAGTGCCGGCAGGTCACGCGGATTGGAGATCAGCACGATCAGGCTGCCCCACTTCATGAACGACAGTGTCGAGGTCAGGCAGAAGATGTGGTACATCGGCAGCGGCGCAATGATGATTTCAGCCCCTTCCTGAAAGCTGCCCGAAATCCACACGCCGGTCTGCTCCAGATTGGCGAGAATGTTGCGATGAGTGAGCATTGCGCCCTTGGCGACGCCGGTCGTGCCGCCGGTGTACTGCAGGAATGCGATGTCCTCGCGCTGCAGTTCAACCGGCTTCAAGGACGTCGCCATACCTCGTTGCAGCGCTTCCCGAAAGCTTACGGCGCCGTCGATATGCCAGTCCGGCACCATCTTCTTCACCCTCTTGATCACGAAGTTGACCAGCCAGCGATTGGGGATCGGCAGCAGGTCGCCCACCTGCGTGCTGATCACATGCTCAACCGACGTGCGGCTGAGCACCTGCTGCAGTGCCGCCGCGAAGTTCTCGACGATGACGATGGCCTTGGCACCGGAATCCTTCAACTGGTGCTCCAGCTCGCGCGGCGTATACAGCGGATTGACATTCACCACCGTCATGCCGGCCCGCAGGATGCCGAACAAGGCCACCGGATACTGCAGCAGGTTGGGCGCCATGATCGCCACACGATCGCCCCTGGCCATTCCCGGAAGATCTTGCAGGAAGGCGGCAAAAGCGCGCGACAGGCGCTCGAGATGGGAATAATCGATGCTGCAACCCAGGTTGTGATAGGCCGGCCGGTCGGCGAACTTGCTGAACAAGCTTTCGAGCAGATCCGGAATCGACCGGAACTGGTCGGGGTCGATGTCGGCGGGAATCCCCGATGGATAGTTCTTGAGCCAGATTCTGTTCATCAGGGTCTCCTGCGGGTGGCGCAGCCAGGAAGGCGAGCCAACTATTCGGGTATCGCGCCAAAGAGGTAGCAGGCTTCCAGGATCAGTCCCGGTTTGCCCAGGCCGCCGAACCAGCTATCGAAAATCTTGCCAATCGCCGTGCTGCGGTAGATCCGCGAGAGCGCCGAGTTCACCGCCAGGCGGAAATCGTCATCGCCACGCGGCAGCACGATCGCATAGGGCTCGAAGGACAGGTCTTCCATCAGCAGCGTGATCCTGGTCGGGTCCTTGGCTTTCGACCCCAGGCCAAGAAGCAAGACCTTGTCGCTGGCGAAGGCGTCGATCTCGCCGGCCTCAAACTGCTTCAACCCTTCCTCGCGGGTCTTGACCGGCACCACGCTGGCGTTGATCACCTTCGCCTTCAGCGCCTCCTTCACCGCCGCCTCGTTGGTCGTCCCGGGAATCACGCCGATCTTCTTGCCACCAAGGTCGGCGAGCCGTTGCACCTTGGAGTCCGACTTGATCAGCAGCCCGGTACCGTCCACAAAGATAAAGCTCGAGAAGTTCACACCGTGCATGCGCCCCAGAGTCACCGTCGTCGAACCGCACTCCATGTCCGCCTGACCTTTCTCGACGGCTTCCATGCGCGTCTGCAGCGTCACTGGTACCCACTTGATCTGCAGGCTTTCGACGCCAAGCTGTTGCGCAATCACGCTGACGACGGTACGGCAGAGGTCGATACTGTAACCGGTTGGCTCCTTCGCGGCAGCCTCCACGAAGGAAAACGGCATCGCATCGCTACGATACGCAATGGACACGGACCTGGTCTCCTTGATCTTCTTGAGATGGCCCTCGAGTCCCTGCGCGGAGGCAAATGCAGGGGCGATCAGCAGCGCGATGGCAAAGACGGCAGAACGAAACATGGTTGAATTTTCCTTGGCATGGTAACAAAAACCGGCGGTTTTCCGGGCAGACAAGCGGTAAGGCCTTTCAATTCGCGCGCGCCGAGTATAGGTGGCACCGTCGTCGGCAGTCAATCACGGATGTGCGAGTCGCCCGACCCGCGGCTGACCATCCTCCGCCTCGGACAGGAATTTCAAGTTAACTGTACAAATATACAGTTCTCGAGTATTCTTCGCCTGCTCGTGGCGAATTCCGATCAATTCATCTCTACAGAGGAGTCACGTATCATGAACCGAATCCAGAAGTGGTTTGAACAGATAGCAGGCACGTATCGCGAAGATCGTCATCGCTGGGCGCTTGCTCAAGACGTCTTTGGGTCGCAGCGCATGGATGTTTCAGCCCTGCACAAGCCCGCCTGCTGGCGCAGGAAATCACCTCCCGCCGGCACCCGCCGCTAGCGTCAATGGCTGCCAAAAAGCCGGGCATGAATGTGGCTTGGAGCCGGGTCAAGCGCGGGCGATAGCCCCGCGCAGCGAACTCGTAACGCGATGGGGATGGGCCGGGCGCATCATCACTCACATCGAGAAGGCGAACCTGCGAGGGGCATCATCTCGCGCGAAAACGATGCCCTCTCGCGTACGGTTCCCGGATCCAATCGCGATGTTGCTGCCAGGGCAGGTTCCGCCTCGTCCATGCGTCTGCGCAGTTAATGTATTGCTGCCGCTTGCCGGCAATCAAGGTCTGAAGATCGTGTCCTTTCGGCAATGCTGCGTGAAATCCCTGCGCTGGCCTGGTACCTTGGTAGGCCCGTAGCGACCGTTCGAGAGGCCAACCAATGTCACCGTCTTTACCTGCAACCGCCCCGCAACTGGCCGAAACCGCCGCGGCGCTTGCCCAGTGGCGGAGCACCCGCCGCCGCAGTTCTCGCATTCCGGAGGAGCTGTGGTCGCAAGCGACCGAACTCGCCGAGCGGTACGGCATCGCCAAGGTTGCGATCGCCCTGAAGCTCGACTACAAGAGCCTGAAACACCGCCTGACCGCCAGGAACGCCGCCGAAGACGCGCGCAGCGCGCCCGTGTCATCGAGCTTCGTCGAACTCGATCTCGGCCTGCCGCTGGCGCCACCTGTGTGCGTCCTGGTTCTCACCGACCGGGCGGGCCGCGCGCTGCGCATCGAACGGCCACAAGCGGCCAGCAGCCACCTCGCCGAGGTCGCGCGTAGCCTCTGGCAGGTCCCACCATGCTCGCGCTGAACGCGCGCCTGCGTGTTTGGGTGGCTGCCGAGCCAGCGGATTTTCGTTGCGGCATCGACGGTCTCGCCCGACGTGTGCGGCAGAAACTGGCCCAAGACCCGTTCAGCGGCGGCGTGTTCGTTTTCTGCAATCGCCGGCGCACGGCGGTCAAACTCCTGGTCGATGACGGGCAAGGCTTCTGGCTCTGTCAAAAACGGCTGTCGCAGGGGCACTACCGCTTCTGGCCGCAGGAGTCCCCGGGGAAGCTCCTCGCTCCGCACGCGCTGGCGGTCCTGCTCTCGGGAGGCGACGACGGCTTGCGAGTTCGCCAAGCGGGGGGTGCGGCAGACGGAAGTTCCGCGCCGGGGAGGTTGCGCGCATCCGCGCAGCCGCGGTCAGTGGCCGCAAGCCCCCCCCACCATCGCTCGAACCGTTCCCAGAAGTGGCTGCGGGGGGACTTCGGCCAGCTCGTTGGCGTACGGCCCTGAGCCGGCAGCGGGCATCCCACCGGAAGCGGCCTGCACACAACCCGCCGCAGCGGATGGTCATCCCGGTGCAGGAGATCGAGGCGACGTCGAGCAGAGCGGAGCCAGACCGCTGACCGAGGCCGAACAGGCGACGCTGAAGGCCGCGGTGGACACCCTCGCGCGGATCACCGCCGAACTCGAGACGAAGGAAACCACGCTGGCACGGCTACGGCGGATTCTCTTCGGCGCGCCGACCGAGCGCACGGCCAATGTGCTCGGGGAAGGGGAGAAGGGCGAAACGCCGCCAGCGGACACGCCGACCAGTCCATCGGCGGAAGGCGGCGACGAGCAAGCCGCCGGCCAGGCTCCTTCGGACGCCACATCCCCGGAATCCGGGGTAGGCGAGCCCAAGAAGAAGCGCCCCGGGCACGGAAGGAACGGGGCGGCCGATTATCCGCGAGCGCCGCATCTTGCCGTACCGCATGCGACGTTACGGCACGGCGATCCGTGTCCCGTCGACGGGTGTACCGGTCGGGTGTATGGGCAACGAGGAGAGCCCGCGGTCCTGGTTCGCATCACCGGCGTCGCGCCACTGCTCGCGCAGGTCTACGAACTCGAACGGCTGCGTTGCGGCTTGTGTGGCACCGTGTTTACCGCCGAGCCACCGGCAGGCGTTGGCAAGGCAAAGTACGACGACCGCGCCGCGGCGATGATCGCGCTCCTCAAATACGGCTGCGGTCTGCCGTTCCACCGCATCGCTCGGCTGGAACAGGGTTTGGCCATCCCGATGCCGGTCGGTACGCAATGGGAAGTCGTGGCCGCCGCCGCCGCCCCCCTCATCCCGGTCTTCGACGAACTGGCACGGCAGGCCGCCCAAGGAACCGTGGTGTACAACGATGACACGACGATGCGCATCCTGACCCTGACGCAAGAGGCGCGCGCCGAAGCGCTGCCGGCAGGCGCGTCTGCCGATCGCACCGGCATGTTCACTTCCGGTGTCGTCGCCGAGACGCCCAATGGTCTGATCGCCTTGTTCAAGACCGGACCCTGTCATGCGGGCGAGCACCTTGCCGAAGTACTCGATCTGCGGGAAGTGACCGATCCGCCGATCCACAGGTCGGATGCCTCGACGCGCAACTGGCCGGGCGATCATTCCACGCTGCCCGCCTCGTGCATTCCGCATGCGCGACGCAACACCATCGATGTGGTCGAGGCCTTTCCGGAAGAAGTGGCCTTTGTCCTGCACACGCTGCGCGCCGTCTTCCACACCGACGCGCAGGCCAAGTGCCAGGGGCTCTCGCCCGCCGAGCGCCTGCTCCTTCACCAGAAGGAAAGTGGCCCACGGATGAAGGCGCTGCAAGACTGGATGGCCAAGCAGTTCGCGGAGCACACCGTCGAGCCCCACTCGGGACTCGGCCAGGCGATCGCGTACATGCAGAACCACTGGGAGAAACTGACCCTGTTTCTGCGCGCGCCGGGCGCCCCACTCGACAACAACATCACCGAACGTATACTGAAAAAGGCCATTCTGCATCGGAAGAACGCGCTCTTCCATCGGACGTTGAACGGCGCGCGCGTCGGTGATCTGTTCATGACCCTGATCCACACGGCCGAACTCCACCAGATCGAGCCGTTTCACTACCTCGTTTCCCTGCTGCGCCACGCGACCAAGGGGGCGCTCGATCCGGCGGCCTGGATGCCCTGGAACTACACCGAAGCCCTCGCACGCGCCGAGTGCCGGACCTCCGCCGGACTAACCCGGCAGCGTGACAACCTCCAGCGTCCCCAACGGAAGCGAACCCAGGGTTGCCGCTGCGGGTTGCCTGCGCGCGACCGTGAGGCCGCGCGCCACCCGTGGCGCTCGCCGCGGATCAGCCGCCGCGCGGCTGAGGCCCGCGCGACCGGGGTTTCGCAGCGTTGCCGAAAGGACACGATGCAACTGGCGCTGGCCCGAGGCCATCGCTGGCTGGCCATGCTGGAATCTGGCGGAGCGAAATCCATCACCAAACTCGCTGCCCGCGAGAAGATCGACAACAGCTATCTGTGCCGCATGCTCAACCTGACCCCGCTCGCCCCCGACATCGTGGCGGCCCTTCTGGATGCAACCTTGCCTCACCACGTAACCGTGCATGATCTGGCGATCACCCCCCGGTGTTGTGGGAGAAGCAACGCGCGAGGATTGCTCACTCAACGTCAGCCTGACACTACTGGTTGATGACTGCCTCCAGAGCGCGCAGGCGCTCGACGATGCCATCGAACGTGGGAGGTTCACCGATGAACATGCCCGCAGTGATCATGCGCTGGAAGTCTTCACGCAGGGATGCGAGCACAGCGTCGCCCGGGAGCAACTGCAGTTGCCCGACAAGGCAGGCGTCATAGTTGGCATAGCCGGTGTTGTAGAAGACCTTCTTGTGCTTGACGACATCGGCAAGCAGGTCCCGTTTTTCCAGAGCAGTCTGTCCGATACCCAGATCAGCAAGGGCTGCCAAGTCGTACCAATGGCGTGACAGGCGAGCAGCATTGGCACGGAACTCGCCACGCTGACATTCGACGTGTATCAGTGTCGCCTTCTCCCAGAAGGTACGTGCCGGCGAGAGCACGCTCACCAGCGAGCGGGGGAAGTCCAATTCAGCGACATGCTCCGCAATGTCCGGCTGTACCTCATGCTCTTCGTTCGGTTCCGTGATGTTGCGGCCGCCGAACTCGATCAGCACGCTGTCGCCCACGTAGTCTCCGGGAGTGTCGAGCACAGTCGGGTAGTACACGCGAAGTTGCTCGCCGTCATCGCTGACTTCGACCCGGTAGCTATCGGATCCGAATTCAGTGGCCAGGCTTTCCTTAAAATGTGGTGCGACCACGTCGTGGACGTGATCGCGCACGAAGGCCTTCAGCGCCTCGCTGAATTTCCTCAACTGGTTGTTCGATACACCGTGGGCGAATGGGTCGAAGGTATTGTCCAGGCCGCGATAGTCAAGCGTGATGTCCACGTCCTCGGAGAACCGCGCGATGGCCCCGAACACCTTCGACAGCGAAGTACCACCCTTGAATACCATGGGCTGGCGACCGGGCATTGTGAAGAGTGTCTGAAGAGCCCAGCAGACCCAGACATCCTTCTCCAGAACGACCGGGGAACGGGAAAGCTGCGGCGCCAACGCACGGTAGATCTGCGATTGCTCGCGTCCGTCAAGTTGCAAGAAAGACTCAGGCATGGGCGCTCGCTGCTGCCCGTTCGTTCTGGAAGAACGCGTCGCTCATCCATGCGGGCATGGCGCTGGTCGCTGATCTCAGTGCCTCGAATTCGCTGGGCGCCAACTTATGCCGGATCTTCTCGATCAACGACGGCGTCACTTCCGTCTTGCCGAGATACCACATTGCAGCCAATGCCAGTCCGGCTGGGCGGCCGGCTAGTACCAACTTGCGCTGGCAGACATGCTGCAGGCGAATTTCCATCTTGCCGACGCGGATGCGCTTTGACGGACCGGACGTAGAGAACACAGGCTGCGTCGGGACCTGCGTGGTCAGTTCAAGCCTGCGAGCGGCTTCTGCGCCATGAACCTGGACGATGGATCCCGTGGTCTTGGCAATCGTCTCGGCCACTTGGAGCGGCGACGGGCTGATCCTGCCCACAAAGCGGCTGACCTCAGGGCGCACAAAGACACCGCGCGTCACACGTTCGATGATTCCCGCATTGACCAAGCGAGACAGGGTCTGATCGACGGACGCACGCGTGCCGCACGCCAAGAGATCTGTCGGCGTGAAAGGCTCGCCGCTCGGCATTCCCTCGATACGCTGGCGGATCAGTTCGGCAGTCTTGGTGGTCGCGTTCATGTATGAAAATATATGCGAGTTTCTGACAAACTGCAAGGGTGAGGGCAGTCCTGGAGCACCATCAGTTCCCTTCCCCTACCGATGCTACGAATCAACCGCTGTAAGTATTCGGTGAACCCGTAGTCCGTACGCAGCAGGCGTTAGTTAGCGATTCGTCGGCGGGCCGGTAGTCTGGACACATCAGACGAATTTCGATATAGTTCGTCGCATGAGCTCGGGATCGGACATCACCTGCGTCGCGTCGGCGACAAGCAAAGGCAAGCTGGCGCCGTTTGCGCAGGTGTTGGTGACGCTGACCAAAGAAGAGCACATCCAGCTGCGTTGGGAAGCCAACTCGTGGAAGCGCCAGCATCAACAAGCGCTTACCCGGATAGAGCAACTGAAGGCAGATCATCGCCTGGCGATGGAGCAAGCTGCCCAGCGTGAAGCGGCCTTGCGCAGCGAATTGGAGAAGGCTGAGGGCAAGATCCGGGATTTGCAAAAGCGCCTGTTTGGTCGCAAGTCCGAGCGTTCTTCGAGCGCAGAGAAGGCCCCCGGAGTGGACGCCAAGTCGCCGCGGCCGCGAGGCCAGCAGTCGGGAGCCGCCGGTCACGGACGGGCGCGCGAAAGTCACCTGCCGGCACAGGTCGAAACCATCGAACTCGACTGCCCCCATTGCCCGGCGTGTGGTCTCGGCTACGCCGACTTTCCGGGCACGGAAGACAGTGAAATTCTCGAAATCGATGTCAAGCCGTATCGGCGGGTGATCCGCCGGCAGCGCTACCGGCGGACCGGTCAGTGCCCCGGCACCCCGGGGCATCCTGACCGCGCCAGCGCCGGCGCGGTTGATCCCGCGCGGCAAGTACGGGGTATCGATCTGGGTGCACCTCCTGCTGTCCAAGTTCTCGTATGGCCAGCCGACGCATCGACTGCTCCGGGACTGGTCGGACTACGAACGGACGCTCTCGCCGGGGACCCTGACCGGCGGACTGCGCACCCTGGCCCCGCTATTCGAGCCGCTGGAAAAAGCGCTGCTCTCCCGACTGCAGAGCGAGAACGCTGGCACGCGGATGAAACCCGCTGGATGGTGTTTGCCGAGCGCGAAGGGAAGATCGGTCATCGCTGGTATCTGTGGGTGTTTCACTCCGAATCGGTGATTCACTTCGTGTTGGACCCGACACGATCGGCGCAGGTACCGATCGCAGAGCTGTCCGATAGCGAAGGAGGGATCGTCATTTGTGATCGCTACTCGGGCTACCAGAAGCTCGCGAGAATCCTTGGGACGATCCTCCTGGCCTTCTGCTGGGCCCATCAACGGCGTGACTTCATCGAGTTGGCCAATGCCCATCCGGATCTCTCGGGTTGGGCCCTGTCCTGGGTCGAACGGATTGGCGAGCTCTACCACTTGAACGAAGCGCGCCTTGCCGTACGCGCCGATCCGGTTCAGTGGGCCGAACGCGACGACCGCTTGCGGCAAGCGGTCGCGCAAATGACGACCGAACGCGCCACCGGACTGGCGAACCCGGCGCTCAAGGCC
Organism: Candidatus Accumulibacter affinis; assembly: GCA_016713625.1. Taxonomy (GTDB): domain Bacteria; phylum Pseudomonadota; class Gammaproteobacteria; order Burkholderiales; family Rhodocyclaceae; genus Accumulibacter; species Accumulibacter affinis. Next base: position 390,720 of record JADJOT010000012.1, on the reverse strand, counting down.
CCGGCCAGAAAGGTGCTGCAGAGCATGCAGAAGCATTGGTCCGGCTTGACGGTGTTTGTCGACCACCCCGAGGTGCCGATGGACAACCACGTCGCCGAACGCGACCAACGCGGGCCGGTGGTCGCGCGCAAGAACTTCTACGGTTCCGGCAGTGAGTGGGCCGGCGCACTCGCAGCCCGGATGTTCCGTCTGCTGATGACGATGCGCCTGTGGGGATCAATCCCCGCACGTGGTTGACGGCGTATCTGGAAGCCTGCGCGGCGAACGGCGGCCAACCGCCGGCGTGCTTGAGTGCCTTTCTGCCCTGGACGATGAGTGCTGACCGGTTGGCACAGATGCGGCGGGTCGCGGTCCATCCGGCCGACCCCATCGACAGCTCGTGAAGCTTTATTGCGGGCGCCCCTTCACCCCGGACGAACTGCAGACCATCCGCCGCCTGATCGAGACCAATCCCCGCGCCAGCCGTGCGCAGCTTTCACGCGAGGTGTGCGTTCGGTTCGACTGGCTCAAGCCGAATGGCGAGCTGAAGGACATGACCTGCCGGGTGGCCATGCTGCGCATGCAAGCGGACGCTCTCATCACCTTGCCGACCGCACGCCACCGCGCCCCTCGCCAACCCGAGGTTCTCGCCACCGCCGCCACCGATCCCCAGGCGCTGCTCACTAGCCCGGTGCATGACCTGCCGCCGCTCCACTTGCGCCAGGTCGCCGGTTCGGCCCACTCGCGGCTGTGGAACGAGTACATCGCCCGCTACCACTATCTGGGCTATACACCCCTGGCCGGCAGCCAGAGCCGCTACTTCGTCTTCGCCGGCGAGCGTCTGGTCGCCTTGCTGAGCTTCGGCGCCAGCGCCTGGAAGCTCGCCGCGCGCGAGCGCTTCATCGGCTGGCAGGAGGACGAGCGGCAAAGGAACCTCCCGCTCGTGGTGAACAATGCCCGCTTCCTGATTCTGCCCTGGATCCAGTCCAAGGGATTGGCTTCCAAGATTCTTTCGCTGATCCATCGACAACTGCCCAACGATTGGCTGGCCCGTTACGGCTACCGCCCCGTCCTACTGGAAACCTTCGTCGAGACGCCCCGCCATCGCGGCACTTGCTATCAGGCAGCCAACTGGATCAAGGTCGGGCAAACCACCGGGCGTGGCAAGAAGTCCTCCACCCGCAAGCCAATCCTTCCCATCAAGGACATCTGGCTCTATCCGCTGCACAAGAACTTCCGCTCAATCTTGTGTCTCTAGCGCCCCTTGCCAACGCCAAACCTGGACCACGGGTTCACCGAATACTTACCAACCGCTCGATTGGACCACGCATAACCTACTGATTCGTAATGGGTCAGTTCGGTGCCTTCGTGGACTTCGTGGACTTCGGGCCACTTCGGGAGAGCGAGGCTGGAGAGAAGAATGGCCCGGAGAGCGTGAAAACGGACAAATTTCGGCGACCGTGTGAAACGCCGAAGTCCACGGGAACCCGAACGAACCCACGCAAACGCAGGAGTAGGCAAAAAAAGATCAACCCGATAAGGGGGTTAGTCTTCTTGTTTGGTGGTGCAATCCGAGCCAACGGGCTTACCGTAGCAACATGATGGCCAGAATCAATCGTCGACGCCACGACGTCCTGCATTACCCTCAGGGAGCGCAGCGGCCGATACGCTCTTCGGCAATACGACCGCTGGCTTTGTCGTGAACGTAGGAGACGCAGCGGCCATCCGGCAACTTGACGAGGCGCAGGTGGTGCTCAGCATCGTATTCGTAATGCGCGGTGGCGCCGGCTGGGTCGGTAGCGGCGGCGACGCGGCCGGCAGTATCGTAGGCGTACTTGACCTCGTCGCCGTAGGGGCCGACGATGCTCACCAGTCGCCCTTCCTGGAAGCGCGTCGTGGCGACAGACTTGCCGCGTTCAACGGAGACCTGCCGCGGGCGACCATCGGCGCCGTACTCGAAGCGCCATGCCGCGCCGTCCGGCTGCCGCATGCGCAGCAGCCGGCCTTCGGGGTCCACTTTAGCTGGTGCTGGGCTCGCATTGGCTGGTGGACGCGGCGGTGGCTTTCGCGCGGCATTTCGGCGTCAGCGAAATGGTCATCGGCCTGACGCTGATCGCTGCCGGCACCTCGCTGCCCGAGGTAGCGACTTCGCTGCTGGCGGCGCTCCGCGGCGAGCGCGACATCGCCGTCGGTAACGTCGTTGGCAGCAACATCTTCAACATTCTGGGGGTGCTGGGCGTGTCCGCCAGCGTCGCTCCCGCCGACCTGATGGTGGCCCCGGCCATGCTGAATTTCGATCTTCCGTTGATGGTCGCCGTGGCCCTGGCCTGCCTGCCCATTTTCTACACCGGAGCGTGCATCGCCCGCTGGGAAGGCGGCGTTTTCCTCGGCTATTACCTGATCTACACGACCTGGCTGGTCCTGGACGCCTCCCGGCACGATGCGCTGGCGCCGTTCAGCCTGGTGATGAGTGCTTTCGTGATGCCGTTGACCGTTCTCACCCTGGGCATCGTCGCCGGGCGGCACGCTCGCGCGGGACGTTCCGGCGCCCTGCCATGAGCGAGCCAAGCCATGCCGCAGCTGGCGGGCCAGGCTTCCTGTGGGTCGCGCTGATCCCGCTTTCGGCATTTCTCGCCCTCGCCTGGGGATTCGTCCTGCAGCCCCTGCCCTGGCACGCCAGCTGAAGCTACTGCTGTTTGCCGCGACGTGGATTCTGCTGCGCGGCCCCAACGAACCCGGTGGCGGTTTTATCGGCGGCCCGCTGATCATCGGCGACGCTGCCGATCGCCTCGCACGCCCTGGCCAGGACAGCGGTCGGTGGAGCGATCCGAAAAGCGGCGACCAACGAAGACGCAACAGCGCCGCAGGAGTCACGCCCGCTGCCGTGAGTCACGCCACCGTTGCCGGCAGCCTGCTGCGCTGCCAGCCTACTCGCTACTGTCGTCGCTGCGGCTGTCGCTACCGTCAGCGTGGTCCAGATAGCGGGTGCGCATCGCCATCGCCATCTCGAATGCCGCCTGCGTGAAGCTCACAATCTCGGCGAACTCTTCGTCGCTGAGCCCTCGGGAATCGTCATTGCTGCGATAAATGTTGACGAACTGGTGTTCGCGCACCGTCTGCAGCACCAGCTTGCCGACGCCGAGTTTTTCCAGACTGATCCAGAGATCCGGATTGGTGGTGCGGGTAAAGCGCATCACGAAACCGATCGGGTCGGTACGTCCAAAAACTGCTGCCAGGCGCAGGATCAGTTCAAACGACAGCGCCAGGCGGCCAGCCTCGATCGCCTCGAGCAGCGAGGGATCCTTGAGGTCGAGGGCGGCGCCGACTTCGCCGATCGTCAGCCCGGCCTTCTCGCGCAGGGCACGGATGGCGGCACCGGTCTTGCCCAAGGCGGCGGGTTCTGCGCCGCTCGGCAACACCGCCTTCATGACCTCGCCCGCGGCATCGATCGGATGTCCACCCTTGAGCGCCTGGGTCACCTTGCCAGCCGTCTGCAGCGCTCGCCCGGCGACCACCGCCGCCGAACTCAGGTCCAGAAAGCGGCCAGCCATGGCGCGCACCTGACCGACGAGGCCTGGCTCCTCCGGCGGGAGCGGGGCGACCGTTGCTGCAGTCGCTGGCTTCCTGACCACCCGCTTCGCGACGGCTGGTTTGCGCTTTGTCGATGGTGGGGGCGGGGTACTCATCAGTCATCCTTTTGGCAAATTCGCCGGGTCAACCCGGCCGTGGTGTCGATGTCGAGACGCTCGGGGCGACCTGCCGATCGGCGGTGGCAGCGCACGCAACAACCGCTGGCCAGCAAAGCCTGCTGCTCACTATACATCGGCGAACGCCGATCGGCGAGCGCCAGCGGTGCGCTTCTGCAGCGGCTGGCCAGACCACCCGGGCAGCCGCTGCGGCGACCGCGACACACGCAGCGCAGGCGGCGCACTGCCGGGTGACCCCGCCCCACCCAGGAGGCCGGCGAGCTGCTCAAAGCTGATACTCGTCCGCCGGCCGCGCTCCGGCCATCGCCATGTCAACGGCCTTGCGGGTCAGGTGCGCGGCGAAGAGTTCGATGAAATCATATTCGTAACGACGGATGTGGGTGCCGCGGCGCAGGCCGATACGCGTCGTGTTCGAGCCGAAGAGGTGCTCGGCGGGCATCGCCTGCAGGCCGGTATCGCGTGCCGGATCGAAGGCCATGCGGGCGATGATCCCCAGCCCCAGTCCGAGCCCGACGTAGGTCTTGATTACATCGGCATCGATCGCGGTGAGCACTACGTTGGGCGTCAGCCGCGCCAGTTCGAACGCCTTGTTGATGCGTGAGCCACCGGCAAAGGCCGAGTCGTAGGTGATCAAGGGCCAGCACGACAGGGCGGCCAGCGACACTGGTTTTTCGGCCAGGATCGGATGCCCGTCGGGGGCGATCACGCAGTGCACCCACTGGTAACACGGTAGCATCACCAGCTGTGGAAACTGGTCGAGCGCTTCGGTGGCGATGGCGATGTCCGCCTCGCCTTGCAGCGTCCACTCGGCGATCTGCATCGGATGTCCCTGATGCAGCGACAGGCGAACCTTCGGATGCCGGTCGACAAACTTCTTGACGACCGCCGGCAGCGCATAGCGCGCTTGCGTATGTGTGGTGGCGATGACCAGGCTGCCGGAGTCACCGCCGGCGTACTCCTCGCCGACGCGGCGGATGTTCTCGGCGTCGCGCAGCATCCGTTCGGCAATCTCCAGCACTGCCCTGCCCGGCTCGGTGATCGCCGTCAGGCGCTTGCCGCCGCGTTCGAAAACGATCACTCCGAGTTCGTCTTCAAGCAGCCTGATCTGCTTGGAAATTCCCGGTTGCGAGGTATACAGCGCCGCCGCGGCCTCGGAAACGTTGAGACCCCGGCGGGCCACTTCGACGAGATAACGGAGTTGCTGGAGTTTCATGGGGAATACACCATCCTGTTGGTTATAAGAATCTAACCGAATATTCTTTTTCGATCAAATGTAGCGCTGCTACCATGCACGCTCTTTCAATGTTGCGGTGCGCCATGGACTGGATGTTTACCTTGTCGGGTTTTGCCGTCGGCGCCATCGTCGGGCTCACCGGCGTTGGCGGCGGTTCACTGATGACGCCTTTGCTGGTGCTACTGTTCGGCATCCACCCGGCGACTGCAGTCGGCACCGACCTGCTCTACGCGGCGATCACCAAGGCCGGCGGCACCGTCGTGCATGCGCGCAAGGGACACGTCGACTGGCGAGTCACGCGGCTGTTGGCGAGCGGCAGCATTCCGGCGACGCTGCTGACGATCTGGGCGCTTTCGTTTCTACCCAAACAAAGTGCCGAGGTCTCGCAGGTCATTTCGTTTTCGTTGGGTGTCGCCCTGCTGCTCACCGCGGCCGCGATCATTTTTCGCAACAAGTTGCAGAGTCAGGCGTTGGCACACGCCGACGATGCCGCGCACACGCAGTTTCGGGCGCCGATCACGGTCGCCGTCGGCGCTCTGCTCGGGGTGTTGGTGACGATCTCTTCGGTAGGTGCTGGGGCTCTCGGTGTCGCGGTGTTGTTTTATCTCTACCCGAGGCTACCGGCGATCCGCATCATTGGCAGCGACGTCGCGCACGCCGTGCCGCTGACGCTGATTGCCGGCCTCGGCCACTGGCTGATCGGCAGTGTCGATTGGTCGCTTTTGGGCAGCCTGCTGCTCGGCTCGCTGCCGGGCATCTGGCTTGGCAGCCACGCCTCGGCGCGGATACCAGACCGTATTCTGCGGCCGATTCTGGCCGGCATGCTGGTGTTGATCGGCAGCAAACTGATTGCCCAGTAGTGTTGCTTGCCTGGTCCGACACCAGGCCGAGCCTATTCAAGGAGCGAACGATGTATCGCTATGACCGTACCGACCAGCAGCTCATCGACGAGCGCGTGGCCCAGTATCGCGACCAGATGACCCGCCACCTCGCCGGCGAACTATCGGCCGACGAGTTGCGTCCGCTGCGGCTGCAGAATGGACTCTACATTCAGCGGCATGGGCCGATGCTGCGCATCGCCATCCCCTACGGCATGCTGGCTGCCGCGCAACTGCGCAAACTGGCCGAGATTTCGCGCCGCTACGACCGCGGCATCGGGCATCTGACGACGCGCCAGAACATGCAGCTCAACTGGCCGCAGTTCGAGGAGACGCCGGAGATCCTCGGCGAACTGGCGAGCGTCGAAATGCACGCCGTACAGACTTCGGGCAACTGCATCCGCAACATCACCAGCGACCACTTCGCCGGCGTCGCCGCGGATGAACTGACCGACCCGCGCCCGTACTGCGAACTGCTGCGGCAATGGTCGACTTTCCATCCTGAATTCGCTTTCCTGCCGCGCAAGTTCAAGATCGCGGTCAATGCTGCGGCGCAGGATCGCGCGGTGATTCGGGCGCACGACATCGGCCTCGACCTGGTTCGCGGCGACGACGGCGAGCTCGGCTTCCGGGTGTTTGTCGGGGGTGGGCTGGGACGTACGCCAATCCTCGGCAAGCTGGTGCGCGACTTCCTGCCGCGCCGGCACCTGCTGTCGTACCTCGACGCCATTCTGCGCCTCTACAACCGTTACGGTCGTCGCGACAACCTGTACAAGGCGCGCATCAAGATTCTCGTGCAGGCGCTGGGCATCGAGGAGTTCGGCCGCCAGGTCGAGGCCGAGTGGTCCGAGTTACGCGACGGCCCGACGACGGTACCCGATGCCGAGTTCGCTCGCCTCGCGGCGCATTTCGCGCCGCCCGCCTGGCAGACCCTGCCGGCGGAAGACCCCGCGCACACGGCACTGATCAGCACCGACAAGGCCTTTGCCAACTGGGTCAGGCGCTGCGTGCATCCCCACAAGACCCCAGGCTACGCCGCCGTCACGCTATCGCTGAAGGCGCCGGGCGTCGCTCCAGGCGACATCAGCGACGTGCAGATGATCGCTGTCGCCGAGCTCGCCGAGCGCTTCAGCTTCGGCGAAGCGCGCGTCAGCCACGAACAAAACCTGGTACTCGCCGACGTCCGCCAGAGCGATCTGCATGCAGTCTGGCAGATCGCCCGCAGCCAGCGCCTGGCCACCGCCAACATCGGCCTGCTGACCGACATGATCTGCTGCCCGGGCGGCGACCTCTGCTCGCTCGCCAACGCACGCTCGATACCGATCGCCGCGGCGGTCAACGAGAAATTCGACGACCTCGACTACCTGTACGACATCGGCGACCTCTCGCTGAACATCTCGGGCTGCATGAACTCCTGCGGTCACCACCACGTCGCCAACATCGGCATTCTCGGCGTCGACAAGAACGACGAGGAATGGTACCAGATCACCATTGGCGGCCAGCAGGGCAACGCAGCGACGATCGGCAAGGTGATCGGACCGTCGTTCTACGCCATGGAGGTGCCGGAAGTCATCGCAGCGCTGATCGACGTGTATGTCGAGCAGCGCACCGCCAGCGAACGCTTCATCGACACCCTGCAGCGGATCGGCATCGAGCCGTTCAAGACACGCGCTTACGCCGGCCGTGATCGCCGCAGAACCGCCAAGGTCGAGCACAGGGAAACGGAGGTCGTCAGTGCCTAGAATCATCAGCAACCATTGCATCGTCGAGGACCACTGGCAGGTGCTCACTCTCGCCGCGGATGAAACGCCAGCCACCGTCACCCTGCCCGCGGCACCGGTGCTGCTGCCACTGGCGGTCTGGCTGGCGCGCCGCGACGAGATCATCGCTCGCTACCCACAGCCGGGGGTCTGGCTCGACAGCGACGAGGGGCCGGAAGCTCTGGCTGGCGACACCGATCGGTTTGCCGTGATCGCTGTCAATTTCCCGAAGTTCACCGACGGCCGCAGCTATTCCAGCGCCCGCCTGCTGCGCGAGCGCTATCGCTATAGCGGGGAGATCCGCGCCATCGGCGATGTGCTGCAGGATCAGCTCTTCTACATGCGCCGCTGCGGCATCAACGCCTACGCGCTGCGCGCCGACAAGGACCCCGAGAAGGCCCTCGCCGGCCTGACCGTTTTCAGTGACAGCTACCAGGCGGCGGCCGATCAACCGCTCCCGGCCTTTCGGCGGCACGCCACGCAGGAGCCGGCATGAGCTTGCCGAGCCATCTCGACGACCCGCTGCTGCTCGCAGCGCTTGCCGCCCGCGTCGACGCGGCGCGCGCGCTGCTGCGCGAAATCGCCGACAACTTCTCGCCAGCAGCCTTCGCCAGCAGCCTCGGCGGCGAAGACATGGTGCTCACCGATCTGATCCTTGGCGACCGTCTCGAGATCGAGATTTTCTCCCTCGACACCGGTCGCCTGCCGCTCGAAACCTACGCGCTGATCGCCGAAGTCAAAAAGCACTACGGCCTGGCTCTACCGCTCTACTATCCACGCCACGACCTAGTCGAAGCCTACACGCGAGAAAACGGAATCAACGCTTTCTATGAATCGGTCGAACTGCGCAAGGGCTGCTGCTTCGTGCGCAAGGTCGAGCCGCTGCAACGGGCGCTGGCTGGCCGCAAGGCCTGGATCACCGGCATGCGCGCACAGCAGGCGGCCACCCGCGATGGCCTGGCGATGCGCAGTTTCGACGCGGCCAACGGTCTGGAAAAATTCAACCCGCTCACCGACTGGAGCGAACGCGAAGTCTGGGCCTACCTCAAGCTCAACGAGGTCCCCTACAACGCGCTGCACGACAAGTTCTACCCGAGCATCGGCTGCGCGCCGTGCACGCGGCCGATCACCCCGGGCGAAGATGTCCGGGCCGGCCGCTGGTGGTGGGAAAATCCCCAATCAAAGGAATGCGGCTTGCACGTCAAGCCCGCCTGAAGTCCGGAATCCAAGGCAATCACAGGTCAACCATGAGTACAGCAATGCTCGCACACGTCACTCAAAGCCAGCTTTCCCACCTCGACTGGCTGGAATCCGAGGCGATTCACATCATGCGCGAGGTGGCCGGCCAGTGCAGCAACCCGGTGCTCCTCTTCTCCGGCGGCAAGGACTCGATCTGCATGCTGCGCATTGCCGAGAAAGCCTTCCGCCCGGGCCGCTTTCCCTTCCCGCTGCTGCACGTTGACACCGGCCACAACTACCGCGAGGTCACCGACTTTCGCGACTTCCGCGCGGCCGAACTCGGCGAACGGCTGATCGTTCGTTCGGTCGAGGATTCGATGGCGCGTGGCACGGTGGTCCTCAAGTCGCCAGACGAGCCGCGCAACAAACACCAGTCGGTCACCCTGCTCGAGGCGATCGAGGAATTCGGCTTCGACGCCTGTATCGGCGGCGCGCGCCGTGACGAGGAAAAAGCGCGTGCCAAGGAGCGTATTTTTTCCTTCCGCGACGAGTTCGGCCAGTGGGACCCGAAAAACCAGCGCCCCGAGCTTTGGGATCTCTACAACGCGCGCAGCTTCAAGGGCGAAAACATTCGTGTGTTCCCGATCTCGAACTGGACCGAGATCGACGTCTGGCAGTACATCGAACGTGAGCAGCTGGCCCTGCCGTCGATCTACTTCGCGCACCAGCGGCCGCTGGTTCGCCGCAGCGGTGGCCTGCTGCCGGTGACCGAGGTGACGCCGGCACGATCCGGCGAAGCCATTGAAAACCTGATGGTGCGTTTTCGCACCGTCGGCGACATCACCTGTACCGCGCCGGTCGAATCCGACGCCGACAGCGTCGCCCGGATCATCGCTGAAACGGCGATCACGACGATCACCGAGCGCGGCGCCACCCGCCTCGACGACCAGACCTCGGACGCTTCGATGGAACAACGCAAGAAAGAAGGCTATTTCTGATGTCCGCGATCGAAAAACTCCCCACCGACACGGTCCCCGACAACGGTCTGCTGCGCTTTCTCACCTGCGGCAGCGTCGACGACGGCAAAAGCACGCTGATCGGCCGCCTGTTGTTCGACAGCAAGACAATTCTCGCCGACACCCTGCACGCCATCCAGCGAACCTCGGCAAAACGCGGGCTCGATAGCGTCGACCTGTCGCTGCTGACCGACGGGCTGCAGGCCGAGCGCGAACAGGGAATCACCATCGACGTCGCCTATCGCTACTTCACCACCGGCACCCGCAAGTACATCATCGCCGACGCCCCGGGCCACGAGCAATACACGCGCAACATGGTCACCGCCGCTTCGACTGCCGACCTGGCGATCATCCTGATCGACGCCCGCAAGGGGGTGCTGACGCAGACCCGCCGCCATTCCTACCTGGCCCACCTGCTCGGCATTCCGCACATCGTCGTGGCGGTAAACAAGATGGACCTGGTCGACTACTCGCCCGACACCTTTGCTCGCATCAAGGCCGACTACCTGGCTTTCGCCGAACAGCTGGGCATCAGCAAGCTTCGCTTCTTGCCGATGTCGGCACTGCAAGGCGACATGATTGTCGATCGCGGCGAGCGCCTGGACTGGTACGACGGGCCGACGCTGCTCGAAATTCTCGAGACCGTGCCCGCCATCCACAGCGCACATGCTGAAAAGTTCCGCTTCCCGGTGCAATACGTATGCCGCCCACAGGATTCGGCCAATCGGGAGCTGCACGATTATCGCGGTTTCATGGGCCGCGTCGAGTCGGGCGAGCTGCTGATCGGTGACACGGTGACGGTGCTGCCCTCGGGGCGGGAAACACGCGTCAAGGACCTGCAGGTGCTCGGCGAGTCGCTGCCCAGCGTGGTCGCCGAACAGTCGGTGACCATCCTTCTCGAAGACGAGATCGACATCTCGCGCGGCGACATGATCGTCAAGACCGGCGAGTTACCGAAGGTAAGCAAACAGATCGACGCGATGCTCTGCTGGCTCTCCGAGTCGCCGCTCGATCCGCGCCGCAAGTACCTGCTGCGCCATACCACGCGCGACAGCAAGGCGATGCTCGCGGGCATCGCCTTCCGTGTCGATATCAACACCATGGAGGAGCAGGCGGCCGAGCGCCTGGCGATGAACGACATCGCGCGCGTCAGCTTCAAGCTGGCGCAGCCGATTTTCGCCGATGCCTACGCCGAAAGCCGCGGCACCGGCGCCTTCATCGTCATCGACGAATCGTCGAACAACACGGTGGCCGCCGGCATGATCGTCTGACCGGCCGTGGTCTGCACCGGAACCTGAAAGCCTGGAGTTTGACCGGAACGTCAGGCACGCGGATACTCCCGTTTGTTTGCGTGCAGCGCGCGGGGTAAGTCGTCCGGCCGGCGTGCGGTCGTGGATTCAGTCTGGAGGCGGCTAGCGGTATGGACATTCACGGAAAACCCATCGAAGAGCGTATCGACTGGCTGTTCGGCCTGGCCGATCGGCATAGCGCGATTTTTCGCAGCCCGGAGGCCTGGCTGGCACGCGAACGCTACCTCGCCGAACACCCAACCGCGATCGCCGTCCTCAAGTGCATGGACGGGCGTATCAACATTCCCGTCGCCACCAACACCCCGGTCGGCATCCTGATGCCTTTTCGCAACCTCGGCGGCATCTTCGACCTCGGCTGGCCGCATCTCGGCGAGGTGCTCGCGCACCACGTGCAGCGCGTCGTCAGCGCCGGACGGCATGTCGTTTTTCTGGTCACCTACCACTACTCGCAGGGCGACCGACGCCGCGGTTGCGCCGGTTTCCAGTACGACAAGGAGGCGGCGATCGCCCACACCTACGAAGTCCGCCGCCAGGTCGAGCACATTTTCGGCAGCGATCACGGCACCGTCTATCCGCTGGTTTGTGGCTTCGAGACTGACGAGGACGCGCTGGTCATCCACGGCACTGCCGGCGACACGCTCGACCTGGCGACGCTGACCTCGACCGACCGGGCGACGCTCGAACTTCGCCTCGCCGCCCTGCTGCCGGACATGCCGGCGCGCATGCGCGCAGATCTGCTGCCGCTGCTCTACGGCAACCTCGCGCACATCGAGGACGTGCGTGCGCAGATTCGCCGCAGCGAGCGCCTGCTCGATATCGAACATCGCGAGTGGATGATCTGTCTGGGTCGCGGTTTCGACTTCCTGCACACCCCCAACATCGCGCTGATCATCGGCCCCTACAGCCCGAATCTGGACGTCCCGATCCGCCGCGCGGCCGGCATCATCGAAGCCAACATGCAGGCCGGACGAATTCCCGACGATGGCTTCCTGCTGCTCGCCTCGGTACCCTACGACGAAATCGGCGTCGACCGCGCGCGTGCCGAACTCAAGTCGCGCTTCCTGTCGACCTTCGCCGCCGACGTCATTCGCGCCGAGTTTCCCCGCCTTGGCGAGCAAATGACCATGCGCACCGCAGTACTAGACTGGCGCTCACGAACCCTCGAGACCATCGCGGTTCACTAGCAGCAACCCTCCCCGCCAACAAACCCCCCCACTCTCCACTCTCCACTCTCCACTCTCCACTCTCCACTCTCCACTCTCCACTCTCCACTCTCCACTCTCCACTCTCCACTATCCCTTCAACCGTCCCCATGCCCCCACATTCGCGCCTGATCTTCGGCTTTCATTCTGTCCTCGCCAAACTGCGCCACGACCCGGGCGCGGTGCGCGAGATCTACGTCGATTCAGCTCGCCGCGACGCTCGTCTGCGCGATCTGCTTGAGCACGCGGCCTTCGCCAAGGTGCGCGTGCTGCCGGTGGAATCCGCCCGCCTCGAAGCGATCGCTCCCGGCGCCAGGCATCAGGGAGTCATCGCCACGGTGGATGGGACGCAGCGCCATGTCGTCCTCGACGATGTCCTCGACACGCTCGACGAGCCCGCCTTCCTGTTGGTGCTCGACGGCATTCAGGACCCACACAACCTCGGGGCCTGCCTGCGGGTCGCCGATGCGGTCGGTGCGCACGCGGTGATCGCTCCCAAGGATCGCGCCGTCGGACTGACCCAGACGGCCGTCAAAGTGGCCAGCGGGGCCGCCGAGACGGTCCCCTACATCACCGTAACCAATCTCGCGCGTACCCTGCGCGAGCTCAAGGAACGCGAAATCTGGGTCATCGGTAGCGATGCCGAGGCGAAACACGAGCTCTACGATGCGCAGTGGCCGATCGCCTGCGCCTGGGTCCTCGGTGCGGAAGGCGACGGCCTGCGCCGGCTGACGCGGGAAACCTGTGATCAGCTGGTGAGCATCCCGATGCTCGGCTCGGTGGCCAGCCTGAATGTCTCGGTAGCCACCGGCGTCTGCCTGTACGAAGCACGCCGGCGGCGGTACAGCCGGGAGGCCGGAAAGCAATAGAGGGTCGCCACCGCTCGATCAATTCTTGTACGAGTAGCGATAGACGTAGCCCTTGTAACCATAGCGGTAATTCTGGCGACTGACGTTGAGGTCATTGAAAACAAAACCCTTCACCTGCACACCCGCCTGATGGAGTCGCTTGACGGCCTGCTCGAGCTCGCGAATCGGGTGTTTGCCGGCGCGGGCGACCATCAGCGTCGCGCCGACATGACGACCGATGATCGCCGCATCGGAAACCGCAAGCACCGGCGGCGCATCGACGATGACCGTGTCGAAGCGCGCAGAAAGTTCAACCAGGAGCATTTCAAAACGCGCATGCATCAGCAATTCTGACGGATTTGGCGGAATCTGGCCGGTGGTGACCAGCGACAACATGGGCACCGACGTGCTCTTCAGAACGTCTTCGAGCGAAGCCTGTCCGGCCACGTACTCGGAAACCCCAAGCGCACGCTCAACGCCGAATTCCTTGTGCAGGTGTCCCCTGCGCAGGTCGGCATCGACGATCACCACACGCTTGTCAACCTGAGCCAGCACTGCGCCGAGATTCTTGGAGATGAAGCTCTTGCCCAGGCTCGGACTCGACCCGGTGATCAGCAAGGAGTTGCGCTGCGCGTCCAGAAGGGCAAAGTGAAGAGTGGTACGCAGTCCGCGCAGACTCTCCACTGCGTCGTCCTCGGGATAGCTTACCGCCAGTAGTTCGCCGATACCGCCGCGTGCCTGGCGATGCAGGTCCACCTCCGTATTGCTGTGCGGCACCGTGGCGTAGACGGGCAGACCGAGCTGTGACTCGATGATATCGGGGTCTTCGACGACCACACGCAGGGAACGCAGCACCCAGATCACCACCATGCTGAGCAGCAGGCCAAGCAGCAGCGCGATGCCCAGAATAGCCAGCGCGCCGGCGCCAACCGGCCTGCGGGCGACGGCCGCCACGTCGATGACGCGAACGTCGCCAACCGTCCCCGCCTTGGTTACCCGCAGCTGTTGGGCAGTGTTGAGCAACTCGGTGTACAGGCGGTTGGAGACTTCGACGTCACGAGCCAGGCGCAGCACCGTTTGCTGGGTATCGGGCAAACGTGCCACGTCGGCATCAAACTGCTTGCGACGCTCATTGAGGCGCTGCAGCTTGTTTTCCACCGCCTCGATACGTGGGTGCTCCGGCTTGAACAGCTGACGCAGTTCGTCGCGCTCCTGCTGGAGCAGCACAGCAGCATTTTCAACGTCCACCAGCGACTTCAGGATACCCTGCGTCTCCAGGTTCAGATCGAGCGAGCCACGGCTTTGGCGATAGTTGTTGTAGGCCGCTTCCGCACTGTCAAGCTGTGTTTTGAGCGCCGGTAACTGCGTCTCGAGGAACTTCAGCGTTTTCTCGGCTTCCGCCGACCGCCGCTCGACGTTCTGGCGAACATAGGTATTCTGGATGTCGTCCAGCACGCGTCCAATCTCGTCTGGTTCCTGCCCAAGCAGGCTCAGCTCGAGCACTCCCGACTTCTTGCCGCGTTCCTTGACGGTGTAGTTGCGACGCAGATCGCCGATCGCCGCTTCCGCCGAGCGCTTGATCAACCGGAACTGCGTACCCGGCCTGGCCTTGAGCTGGGCGACGAAAATCGCGTAGCCCTGGTCACTCGCGCGGGTTCCCGCTTGTCCTTTCAGGACCAGCTGCTCATCCTGGTCAAAGATTTCGAAGGCACCGCTTTCGCCGGCAATCAGGGTGTGCTGCTGGTCGAGCGCTCCCTGTGGCACGTCGAGCGAATCCACCTGGATCCGCTCGCCGCCCCAGGCGTAACGCGAAAGGCCCGGCCACGGCGAGTTGGGTTCATCGCCCTGGTAGCGCCTGGCGATCGCACTGCCAAGCAACGGAAAAGTTCTCGGCAGGGCAAGAATATCCAGCTTGAGCTTGGCGACCACGCGGCCAAGGATCATCCGCGAGCTGAGAATCTCGACCTCGGCAGAAACCGTCGTATCGTCACCCAGGAGCGGTTGCAGAGCCTTGAGCGAGCCCACCCCGGAGCTCTTTTCTTCGACCTGCAACAGCCCATCGGCGCGGTAGACCGGCTTGGCAACGAGTACCCACCCCAGACCGAGGAGCAGCGCCACGAGACAGATCGCAGCAATCAGCCAGCGATAATCCAGCAGGATGGCGACGATTTCGCCAAGCGCCAGGCCCTCGTTCTCAACTTCCGAGGCGACCTGCGGTAGCGGCTGCGTCGCGCTGCCGCTCATGCCCGAGCCGCCGGTCGCATTGAACAAGGGTCTTGACTGATCGTTTTCCATTGGGTTTCCGTAGTTGCTGTCTGCAGGCAGCGAGTTGGGCCGCCAGGGGTGATGAGCCGCCTAGCCAGCAAGCCTGGCCGGCGCCAGGCCGCCGGGAAAGCGGCCCAACTCTGGCTCGCTATCGATTGGGTTGACGCCCCCCGAGGAGCGGGAAATAGGTCTGGCTGGTCACGTAGAGCATGTTCGAAGTGGGCAGGATGTTGGCGATCACGCGCTGCCAGCGAACCACCGGTGCCGCATCCACATAAATGATATCGCGTGGCTGTAATGGAAAGCGATCGGCCAGCAGCATCGCGTCCGGCGCGCTGGCATTGAGATGGAACAGCTCGGGCACATCGGCATTGCCACGCATCAGGTAGATCCAGCGTGGATCAGAGGTGTTCTGGTTGATGTAGCCGGAATCACTGAGCGCCTCGGCGAGCGTCGAGCGCTTCTTGTTCATCACCAGCGAACCCGGCTTGGTGACTTCACCGAGAACGAAGATCTTGTTGTAACTGCGGTCCGCGACATTGAGGATGTCGCCCTGCTCAAGCAGTACATTCTGCTCGTTGGCGCCGAAGTCATACATCGCCTGGATGTCGACCAGATAGGTAGTGCCGCGACGGGTGAGCAGCACCCGACTGAAATCGGCCTCGACGGTAAATCCGCCAGCACGATTGACCGCGTCGAGGACGGTCATCGGGATGTCGGTTACGTTCTGAATGCCAGGCTTGGCGACCTCACCGACGACATACACCTGTTGGCTACGAAAGTTCACCATACGGACGTCGAGCTGAACCTTCTCGATGTATTTGGTGAGCTTGGCCGACAGGATCTCCCGCACCTCGCTGGTCGTCTTGCCGGCGACCTTGAGCACGCCCGCATAAGGAAAGTAAATGGTCCCGTCCTGATTGACCACGGTGCCCGCCTGCTCGGCAGTCCGGAAACTACCGGCCGGAATGGTCAGCTCGGGGTGATCCCAGACAATGATCGAAATGATATCCCCCGGACCGAGCCGGTACTCCAGCACTGGACCCGGCTGATCGCCGGTAAAGCGCGGATTGTCCCGGCTCGCCACCCGGGCACCCGGACCCGTCCCGTCGCCGATCGGCGGCCGCGCGGCCTTGAACATGTCGATGATCAACTCGGCGGTAATCTGTTTGATCCGGATGTTGGCGGGAGCCAGCACGTCGCCCTGCTGAACCGGCAAGCGCACATCCGACTCATCGCGGTTATAGTAGCTTTGGTTGCCGGGAATGATCGTGCAGCCGGCCAGCGCGCTCGCGGCAAGACACACCAGGATCTGCCGGATGCCGCCAGGCAGGGCCGAAGACATATTCATGCTGCACTCCTCATTTCTGATCCTCATTTTCGTGGCTGACCACGTTGCTGGCCAGGTCGCTGGCCACCCTTCGTGCACGGGCGCAGCGGAGTCTACATCTTGCGTGCCCTCCCCGCAAAGCCGCGCGTGATAGCTGCCTGGATCCGTGGGCTGCAACCAGGCCTCACTAGGCAAAGCGAACTGCTCCATCCGGGCCACTGTCAGTGACCAGCCGGGCGGGTGCGATGTGGGCGTTTCCGGGGAACTTGCCAGGCACAGGCGAAGAATAATGCCAGTCGCCGCGCCGGACAGTGCTCTATTTCACATCACCGGAAACGAAAGCTCGTGACCGGCGGTCCGCTCAGGCGAGTTTGCCAACCCAGGGATCGAGCGCATCCTCGATCAACTGCAGCGCCTCGGCGTGTGCGGCATCATCTCGCCGATACGGGTCGGGAATCTCGGTGTTCGTCCAGTGTCCGAGCAGGAAGGTCTTGCCACGCGCCGTTGGGTCCATCGCCAGCACCGCGTCGCGGTGGTGTTTCTCCATCACCAGAACCAGTTCAGCCCAGCGCAGGCGCTCGCGGGTAAGCTGGGTGGCGCGGTGCGTACTGAGGTCAACGCCACGCGCACTCATCATCGCGCAGGTGGCATCTTCCGCCGGATGATTGACCAGCGCGCCGATACCGGCTGAGCGGGTTTCAACGCGCCTGCCGATCTTCTCAATTCGCTGCCGCAAGAGGAACTCTGCCGCCGGACTGCGACAGATGTTGCCGGTACACACCGTAAGAATCCTGTTGAACATCTCAAGTCACCTGTATCCCGGTGGTACGCTGAAATCAAAACCGGCAGCCTCACCCAGACCCGTGCGCTGACCCCGCTCCATGGAGTAGATCAAGGTAGCGCGCTCGCCTCGGCGTTCGCTATCCCGGCTGCCCCCCCCGAGCACGGGAGTATAGCGGGTGCGCTGGTCGTTCTCGCCCTGGCGACACAGGAACAGCCGGACCTCGATACCCGGCCGCCCGGCAAGCCCCCGCTTGATGCGCGCGGTATCACGCCGGATCTTGCCGATCAAACGATCGTTGCCCTCGGCCGGAATGTGTACAACACAATAGACATCGCCTTCGTCGGTACTCGAGCGTGCTGCCTGATGAACGCTCAACTGGTAGTCATAGCCTTCGCCCAGCCCTGCCGAGATGACAGCAAGAACTTCCCGGCACTTCTCCCTGCACAGATAGCCCACGAAGATGCCACGCACCTGCACCGACGGCAGTCCAAGCGAACGATTGAGTCGTCGCAGCCATGGCACCAGCCGCCACGGCCGCAGAGTCAGCAAAAAATACCCCGCGAATACGGCGAGGAACAGCCAGAACATCAGATACTCGGGCACGCCAAGCAGCAGTCCCCCGAGACCGATCAAACCCAGGGCAAGCTGCGTAGCCGCAGCAATCAGCACCACGTCGCAGACGCGGAATCCGGCGCGAACGAAGAGGTGATGCAGATGGTGCCGGTCTGGCCGGAACGGCGACTGGCCCAACCAGATACGGCGGAGCATGACACCTACCGTGTCCATCAGCGGCAGCGCGAACAGCCACAAGGCAGTGACCGGAGTCATCGCCGCTTGCTCCTTTTCTCCACCCTGCGACATCGAGATCAGCAACCAGGCAAACAGGAAACCCAGCAACATGCTGCCATTGTCACCAAGGAAGACGCGTGCGCGACCGTTGCCCGGGTAGCGCAGGTTGTAATAGAGGAAACCGCTGACGCCGCCCATCAGGGCAACGATGAAAATGACACTGCTGGAATCAGCACTGCCCTGGGCGACAATGGCGGCCAGCCCCAGGCTGACCAGGCTCACCGAACCCGACAGTCCATCGATCCCGTCGATCATGTTGAGGGCGTTGATCAGGCCGACGGTGGCGAAAACGGTCAGTGGAACAGCCAGCCAACCGAGCTCAACGCGCACGCCCGGGAACAGTTCTCCAAGCGAACTGAGTTCCACTCCGCCGATAAAAACCATCGCCAAGGCGACCAGCGCTTCCACCAGGAAACGAGGCTTGAAGCCGAGGTGCCAGAGGTCGTCGGCAAGACCGGTCAGGAAAATGACCAGCCCACCAACGAGGATCGCTGGCAGGTGAAAAAGCGCAAAGTCGCCGAAAACGCAATCGTCCAGCAGAGGCGCGCTGATCAGCACTGCGATGAGACCAAAGCCGCCAACGAATGGCGTGCCGGTATCGTGCAGTTTGTGCCCACCTGGACGATCCACGATTCCAAAATGGCTGGCGAGCGCGATACCGAGTCGGATGGCCACACCCGAGATCAGCAAACACGCGCCAAATATAACGGCCAGCTTCACGACTACCTCCGCAACCAGAATGCCGCGCGCTGCATTCTCACCGGGTGAGTCGCACGCACACGCACACCAAGTCTCGACACAAACAGAGCCCCTGCGGGCTCTGTTCGCCACCCCGCTGGCGCTTTCGCGCCAACGAGTTCTCAGGCCCTCTTAGACAGTGCGCCGACGGCGGAGGAACAGACCGACCAGGCCGATACCCAACAACGCCAGCGACTCGGGTTCCGGGATCTGGACGTTGTAGTTGCCGGAATACGAACCATCGCTAGTGGCAACACCGGAGAGCGTCGCAGAAAACCCGAAAAGGTACTCATGGACACCACCCACGGTGACCTCAACGACCTCGCTCACCTGCGCCCCCGCCGGAAACGACAACCCGGGAAACAGCCCCGCCAAGGCGAACGACGCGTCGTAGAAACCTGCGAGGCCTATATTGACGGTGTGACCGTCAATGTACACATAGGAAATATTGGGGTCACTGACGAAGTTCCAGGGCTTGAGGCCAGCCGGATTGGTGAGCGGCGTACCGACAGGATTGTTGAGGAAGCTATTTACAGCGGCATTCAGCTGGTCTGGAGTCAAGCCCTGATTAATCGAATTCGCCGCGCCCGCGACGTAGCGATAAGCCAGAGCGTTGTTGTTGGCAGTCCAGTCATCCCCGTTCAGGCTGCTCAGGGTGATCGCCTTGCCACCGACGGTACCGCTCAACTGGCCTTGCGTTATACCGTACTTGCCCAACTCGACGTTGTTGGCGGGAACCGGCGGGTTCCCCTTCGGGTTGCCATCATCGAGAGCCGCCTGGATCGCGGCTAAGCTCGAGCCGAGCACGATCGGCGCACCTACAAGTATTGGATCTCCAGAAAACAGCATCCCCGACCCGCTCGCGCTTTGAACGTCCATACCGCCCGGATAGGTCGATACCGCCGATGCCGCCGCCGATGCCGTCATCGCCAGCACTGCCAAAGCGATTCTTGTCTTGCCATGCACTAAATTCATTGTTAGCTCCTTCACAATTTCAATCATCACCCTTTTGGGAAATCGGTTGATGAGGGTTTAAACGGGCTTCGCAAGCCGTGGTTTTCAGGAAGATCGGCGGAATTCGCCAACACTTTCGACGAAAACTGACTTATGGTTCAATAAGCAAAATACATGCCTAAAAAATAATCTCTCATCAAACCAACCCAGTAGGATTTTTGGAAGGGGCCAGATCCGCTGCGGTGTAAAAAAAATCGACACCGGAACAACCCTCTGACGCCTCCACCGGCAAGCGTCGGTAGAGGAAGCAACTTCGCTAGCGCTATCCTGCCCGCAGGCAGCGACCACGCCAGTATAGCACTCACCTCGCTGCTTCACTGCGGTCCACCGACGCTGTCCCCGGCACGCGCCGCCAGAGATTCCCAACCGCGCCGCCATCAAACGCTTACCAGGCAGGTCGCAAATACCCGGCGCTAGCGCACGAGCGTGCTTCGACGATCGTGACCACCTTGCGGGAAAAGTCTTCAGCGCGGTATAGTTGCGTCGCGAATGGGAGAGAGCGGCAAGCTGGCCGCCGAAGGCGCAATCCACCCGGAAACGCTCAGGCAAAAGGACCGTTCGTGATTTGAACTCTGGAGAGCGGCGCACGCGTCTGGCGAAGCGCCCACCGATGGGGCAGGCTGCGCGTTTGACGCTTTCAGTCTGACAATCTCTCAGGTACATGGACAGAGGGGTGAGCTCGACACGAGTTCGCCCTTTTTTTGTTTGCGGAATTCACCTCAACAAAGCGTCCTTATGGATTGATACAATGAAGACAACTATCCTGAACGAGAGCCACCGCCGAGGCGGCGCCAAGATGGTCGATTTTGGTGGCTGGGAGATGCCTCTGCACTATGGCTCGCAGATTGAGGAACACCACGCCGTCCGTCGCGACGCCGGGATGTTCGACGTTTCGCACATGTGTGCGGTCGACGTCGAGGGCGCCGATGCGCGTGCTTTCCTGCGACGCCTGCTCGCCAACAACGTCGACCGCCTGCAGATCCCCGGCAAGGCGCTCTACAGCGCCATGCTCAACGACGACGGTGGAGTCATCGACGACCTGATTGTCTATTACCTGGACGACCGTCGCTACCGTGTGGTGATCAACGCCGGTACTGCCGACAAGGACCTCGCCTGGTTCGGCAGCTGCCTCGCCGAGTGGCAACTGGCGGTAACGGTTACCCCGCGACGCGAGGGGGTGCATGCCTTGGCGATGATCGCCGTGCAGGGACCGAACGCACGCCACAAGGTGGGGCAGGTGCTAGCCGAGTGTCGTTCGTCCTGCGCAGCACTGAAACCGTTCTTTGCCGCGACCGTCGGCGACTATTTCATCGCCAGCACCGGCTATACGGGTGAAGACGGCTACGAGATCACGCTACCCGCCGACCAGGCCGAGAAGCTCTGGAGCGCGCTCGCCGCGGCGGGCGTACGCCCATGCGGCCTGGGTGCGCGCGATACGCTGCGTCTCGAGGCGGGCATGAATCTCTATGGCCAGGACATGGACGAGACCGTCTCGCCACTCGACGCCGGACTGGCCTGGACCGTCGATCTCGTTGCCGCACGTGACTTCGTCGGCAAGACCGCGCTCCTCGCCAGACCACAACAACAGCAGTTCCTCGGCCTGCTGCTGCTCGAGCGTGGCGTACTGCGCGCCCACCAGCGGGTACATACGAGCCGTGGCGAGGGGGAAGTCACCAGCGGCACCTTCTCACCGACGCTGCAACAGGCGATTGCGCTGGCCCGGCTGCCGCTGTCGGTGCAGGTCGGCGACGCGGTTCAGGTTGCCATCCGCGACAAGCTGCTCGCCGCCAGGGTGGTGAAGCCGTGCTTTGTCAGAAATGGCAATATTCTTGTTTAATTCCTTATCTATATCCGTAACACTTGAACCCATTTCTCAGGAGAGAAGATGAGCATCCCCGCCGACCTCAAGTACACCAGAAGTCACGAATGGGTCCGCGCTGAAGCGGACGGAACCTTCACCATCGGCATTACCGAGCATGCCCAGGAGCTGCTTGGCGACCTGGTATTCATCGAATTGCCGGTCGTCGGCAGCGAACTCGCCGCGGAACAGGAAGCTGCGGTCGTCGAATCGGTCAAGGCAGCCGCCGACGTCTATGCACCGATAGCCGGCACCATTGTCGAAGTCAATCAGGAGGCAGTCGATGCGCCTGAACTGGTCAATCAGGACGCCTACACCGTCTGGCTGTTCAGGATGCAGCCGACTGCCGACGGCAACCTGGACAGCCTGCTCGATGCCGGCGCCTACCAGCAACTCGTCGACGCCGCGTAGGCGACCATACCGCTACCGGAAGACCCCATGGACGTAAATTCCCCCTCCCCGACCCTCGCGGCGCTCGAACAGCGCGACGACTTCGTTGGCCGGCACATCGGCCCCGACACACGTGAGATTGCCGACATGCTGGCGTGCATCGGCGCCAGCAGCATCGAACAACTTGTCGACCAGACCGTTCCGGCGGCGATTCGACTGGCAACGCCGCTGGCTCTCGCCGAACCGCGTCCGGAAAGCGAAGCGCTCGCCGCGCTGCGCGCGATGGCCGCACGCAATCGTGTTCAGCATTCGCTGCTCGGGATGGGCTACGCCGACACGTTGACGCCGGCGGTGGTGCTGCGCAACGTGCTCGAGAATCCCGGTTGGTACACCGCCTACACCCCCTATCAGGCAGAACTCGCACAGGGACGTCTGGAGGCCCTGCTCAACTACCAGCAGATGGTGATCGACCTGAGCGGACTCGAACTGGCGAACGCTTCGCTGCTCGACGAAGCCACCGCGGCTGCCGAAGCGATGAGCATGGCGCGCCGGGTCAGCAAATCCCGCTCGAACCGATTTTTTGTTGACACTGCGTGCTTTCCGCAAACCATCGACGTGGTCAGGACGCGTGCCACGTCTTTCGGTTTTGAACTGGTCTTCGGCTCGCCCGACGACGCGGCGCAGGAAGAGGTTTTCGGCGCGCTGTTCCAGTATCCAAACGACCACGGCGAAGTGAACGATCTCAGCGCTCCGATTGCTGCCGTCAAATCGCGTGGCGGCATCGTTGCCGTCGCCGCAGACCTGATGGCGCTGGTACTGCTCCGCTCGCCGGGTGCCATGGGGGCGGATATCGCACTCGGGTCGTCGCAGCGCTTTGGCATCCCGCTCGGTTTCGGTGGTCCGCACGCGGCCTTTTTTGCGACCCGCGACGAATACAAGCGCTCGGTCGCCGGCCGCATCATCGGCGTTTCGATTGACGCCCGCGGCAAGAGAGCGCTGCGCATGGCGCTGCAGACTCGCGAGCAGCACATTCGCCGCGAAAAGGCCAACTCGAACATCTGCACTGCGCAGGTTCTGCTCGCCAACATGGCCGGCATGTATGCCGTCTATCATGGTCCGCAGGGCCTGCGCACGATTGCCGCGCGCATCCACCGCCTCGCCGCCATTCTGGCCGAGGGCTTGCGCTGCACCGGGGTCAAGGTCCTCACCCGACACTTCTTCGATACCCTGCGCGTCGACCTGGGCAGCCACGCAGGCAAGGTCTACCAGGCCGCCATCGACGCCGGCTATAACCTCCGCCAGGTGTCCCCCGGCGTACTCGCGATCGCGGTAAACGAAAAAACTGCACGCGCGGACATCAGCCGTCTGCTGCAGCTGATCGGCGGCGAAGACACCGGCCTCGCCGACCTCTCGCTGGTCGACGAGCAACTGCAGCGGACCGACCCGAGCTTGCCGGCAGAACTGCTGCGCCAGGACGCGATCCTTACGCATCCGGTGTTCAACACGCACCATACCGAACACGCGATGCTGCGCTACCTGAAAAAGCTGCAAAACCGGGACCTCGCACTCGACCACTCAATGATCTCGCTGGGTTCCTGCACCATGAAGCTCAACGCCACCAGCGAGATGATCCCGATCAGCTGGCCGGAGTTCACCGACATCCATCCCTTCGCCCCACTCGATCAGGCGCAAGGCTACCTGCAGATGATCGGCGAACTCGAAACCTGGCTCAAGGCGATCACCGGTTTTGACGCCATCTGCATGCAACCGAACTCGGGTGCACAGGGGGAATATGCGGGCCTGGTCGCCATCGCTCGCTATCACGCCAGCCGCGGCGAAAGTCGGCGCCAGGTCTGCCTGATCCCGAAGTCGGCGCACGGCACCAATCCCGCCACCGCGCAAATGTGCGGCATGCGCGTGGTAGTCGTCGATTGTGACGACGCCGGCAACATCGACCTGGCCGACCTGACGACCAAGGCGACGCAGCATGCGGCCGAACTCGCCTGCCTGATGATCACCTACCCGTCGACGCACGGCGTCTTCGAGGAGGCGGTAAAGGATATCTGCGCCATGGTTCACCAACATGGCGGGCAGGTATACATGGACGGCGCCAACCTCAACGCACAGGTCGGCCTGACCTCGCCGGCGTCGATCGGCGCCGACGTCAGCCACATGAATCTGCACAAGACCTTCTGCATCCCGCACGGCGGCGGTGGTCCGGGGATGGGACCGATCGGTGTCAAGGCGCATCTGGCGCCGTTCATGGCCAACCACTGCGTACAACCGGTCAGCGGCCCGCATGCTGGGCAGGGCGCGGTCTCCGCAGCCCCCTGGGGATCGGCTTCGATCCTGCCGATCGCCTGGATGTATATCGCCATGATGGGCGGCAGCGGGCTGACCCGCGCCACCGCAGTGGCCATTCTCAACGCCAATTACATTGCCAACCGCCTGCAGGACCACTACCCGGTGCTGTACACCGGCCGCAATGGCCGGGTGGCGCACGAATGCATCCTCGACATCCGCCCGATCAAGGCGGCAACCGGGATCTCCGAGATCGACATCGCCAAGCGGCTGATGGACTATGGATTTCACGCGCCGACGGTCAGCTTCCCGGTCGCCGGGACGATGATGGTCGAACCTACGGAGTCGGAATCGAAAGCCGAACTCGACCGTTTCATTGCCGCGATGGTCAGCATCCGCCAGGAAATCCGCCACATCGAAGGGGGTCAATGGCCGCCCGAGGACAACCCGCTCAAGCGCGCCCCACACACCCAGGCCGACCTCGTCGACGCCGACTGGAACAGGCCGTACAGCCGCCAGGAAGCCGTTTTCCCATTGCCGTACGTGGCAGAGAACAAGTTCTGGCCGAGTGTCAATCGCGTCGACGACGTCTATGGCGATCGCCACCTGTTCTGTGCCTGCGTGCCGATCGACGGGTATGCGGAGTAGTCGTGCGCCACAGCGCTGCGCGCCGCCGCAAGGACCGCCAGGCTGGCGGATAGTCCCCGTCGGTCGGTATTCCCGAAAATTTCTGATTACACTTGCGTCTTTGCAGACCACCCTGGAGCCATGAACATGCACGCACCGATCCACGAGTTCACCGCCGAACGCCTCACCGGTGGCAGCCAGCCGCTGGCCGACTATGCCGGAAAGGTCCTGTTGATCGTCAACACCGCCAGCAATTGCGGCTTCACGCCGCAGTACGAAGAGCTGGAAGCGCTTTACCAGGATTATCGGGAGCGCGGGCTGGTCGTTCTCGGCTTTCCCTGCAACCAGTTCGGTGCCCAGGAACCCGGTGCTGCCGAGGAGATCGCCAGCTTCTGCCAGAAGAACTACGGGGTCACTTTCCCGATGTTTGCCAAGATCGAGGTCAACGGCGACGACACGCACCCGCTTTACCAATACCTGAAGAAAGCGGCACCCGGCCTGCTCGGCAGCGAGGGAATCAAATGGAACTTCACCAAGTTTCTGGTCAATCGCGAGGGGGACGTGCTCGAACGTTATGCGCCGGCCACGCCGCCAAAGTCCATCGCCGGTGACATCGAGAAGCTGCTCTGATGCCTGCCCCGGCTGCCGCCGACGCTTCGCTGAGGCTGTCGGTCGGGCCACCACCCGGGCCGGCGAAGGGCAATGCCGCGGCCTGACTTCAGCGCCATGCTGCGCTGGCCGAACGTGCCTGCCTGCTACGGCTGGCTATCGCTCGACCGGCGCGGGCAGTGGCGTTTGCGCGGCGAGACGGTCACCCACCACGGCCTGAACGAGTTTCTGAACCGGCAGTACGCGCATGACCAGGACGGCCGGCACTTCGTGCAGAACGGTCCGCAACGAGTGTTTGTCGAACTCGAGTACACGCCGTGGGTATTGCGCCTCGCAGCAGAAGGCCGCCTCGAAACGCACACCGGCGACGAAGACCTCGAAATTCGCGGCGCGGCTCTCGACGACGAAGGCAATCTCCTGATCGAGATCGCGCAGGGGATCGGCCTGCTGTGCGACCGCGACCTGCCCGCCCTGCTCCGCTGCCTGCACCTGCCGAACGGCGAGGTCGCCGACGATGCCAGCCTCCTCGCCAGCATCGAACCGCCCACTGCCGGCGCCAGCACGCTGCTCCTCCACTGGCAGGGCCAGCGGCTGCCGGTACGCTGGCTGCACCGATCGGAAGTCCCCGTACGCTATGGCTTCGTCGCCTCACCGCAGGCGACGCTACCGGGGACACCGCCTTGAACCTGCGCCAGCTTGCGCTCGACGCCTTGTTGCTGAGGAGCCCGGGAGCAAAATGTCGGGCAGTCATGGGTATCGCGTGCGCGGGCGACAATCATGAAATCGCCGTACCCGACCTGTGCCGGCTGGCCAGCGAAGCGCTTCCTGGCCGCAGTGCGCGACCCCCTCTGGTGCCGCCTGCGCAAGTCGCGCAAAGGCCGGTCAGTACCCTTGAGGGACGCGCCGCACTGATTCATTCGCTGGCCCATATCGAGCTGAACGCGGTCAATCTGGCGCTGGACATCGCCTGGCGATTCGACGGCATGCCTGATGAGTTCTACCGGGACTGGATTGGCGTTGCCAGGGAGGAGGCGTGCCACTTCAACCTGCTGCGCGAACATCTGCAGGCGATGGGGTTCCGCTACGGCGACTTCCCGGCCCATAACGGCCTGTGGGAAATGGCCGAGAGGACCGCGGATGACGTCCTGGCGCGCCTGGCACTGGTGCCGCGGACGCTCGAGGCGCGCGGCCTTGACGCGGCGCCGCTGATTCGCGACAAGTTGCGGCGCGTCGGTGACGAGCGTGGTGCGGCCATCCTGGAGATCATCCTGCGCGACGAGATCGGCCACGTCGCCATCGGCAACCGCTGGTACCGCCGGGTCTGTGGAGAACGTGGTCTGGATCCTGTGGTCTGCTATGACGAGCTCGCACAGCGCCATCGCGCCCCGCGCCTGCGCGGACCGTTCAACCTCGAGGCCCGCCGCGCCGCGGGCTTCGACGCGCAGGAACTGGCGGCACTGCAGGCTGGCTGACCAGACGCAAACGCGCGATGGCTTCAGCTATCGTATATCGCGCCAGACTGCCACGGGCACCGCGACGATCGTGGTCCCCGAAAGCATGGTGCCTGCGGCACTTGTGTCTACCGTGAAGGACACGATCGAATAGCCTGCGCGATTCTCCACGCGCGCGAAGCCATTCCTGGGCTACAATGTGGATCGCTAACTTCGAGGATCTGATGGCCGATCTGAATGCGGACGATTGAGCAAACCGGCCAGTTCAGGCGCGATTACAAGCGTAAGACCAAAAGCCCGCATCGTGAGACACTGGCAAGTGAGTTCGTTGCCATTGTTACGGCCTTGGCGAATGACCAGCGGCTGGCCGAAAGGCACCGCGATCACCCACTGCCTGTCGACTGGAAAGTCCACCGGGATTGTCACATCAGGCCCGACCTGGTGTTGATTTGCCGCAAGACGAATGCCAACCTATTGCAACTCGTCCGTCTCGGGTCGCATAGCGAGCTTGGCCTGTGAGCACCAAGTTTCACTCCGAGGCACGCTGGAATGGTAGACCCCGGTTGCGCTGACCCCGGTTGCGCCGGTTGCGTTTTCTAAAGAGGTACAAATTGGCCCATCGTCAGCAACTAGATTTTGTAGCAACGCTTGCGAAATCCATGCCGGATTTTTTTTCTGGAAAAAGGGTTCTCGAGATTGGCTCCATGGATATTAATGGATCCGTGAGGAGGTTTTTTAAAGATTGCGACTATCTGGGTATTGATGTTGGGCCGGGGCCAGGTGTCGATATGGTTTGTCAAGGGCAAGATTTTCGTGGAGGTTCTGAATCATTTGATGTCGTTATTTCCTGTGAAGTGATGGAGCACAATCCCTATTGGGTTGAGACTACAGAAAACATGATCCGTATGCTACGGCCGGGCGGCCTTTTCGTATTGACATGTGCGACCACTGGAAGAGCTGAACACGGAACGGCGAGAACAGATCCTAAATGGTCTCCGAATACGGTGAGCGAAGGTTGGGAGTATTACAAAAACCTCACCAGTAAGCACTTCAGCGAAAGTATATCTTTGCCGTCTTGGTTTGAAAAATTTCAGTTTTTTGAAAATTGGGAAAGCTTTGACTTATATCTCGTTGGAATTAAGAACCCCGCTGTTGGCCAAATCGGGTCGTTGGGCAAGTGGAAGGAGTTACAGGAAGGAGTCGAAAAGTTATTGGAACGTGACAATATGTCTAGACGCTCACGGTACAGGAAAATAGCTGCGCGACTTTTCGGGGACAATTGGTTTAAATTCCAGAGATCTAGTGTTAAGGCGATAAACTATTGGGGCGAATGACCAGGTTTTTTGTAACCGTTAACCCCCTACGCGTAACCGTGCCCCCCTCAATGCTCTCAACCTAAACCGGGGTCTGTCCCCGGCTTGAAGACTTGGTTTTTAGGCCTTTCATTGCGAGCTTGGCCCCTTTTGCCTTTTATGGGCAAAGGGCAGGGCTTGCCTGGCGATCGTAACGGAGATCCAACGAGCTCTCGACAGCCTCCTGATTGACCTTACACCGCCCGCGCCGCAAGCGCTCCTTTGCCGCCCGCTAGCCACGATCTGACATGCGCGGTTGGGTGACGCCGCAATGGGCAGCAGCGTCGCCCTGCTTCCAGTCGCTGTCCTTGATGATGGCGGCGATCTGCCGCATCAGTTCGGCATGGGCTTGAAATCGTCCGGCTGCTCGCCGCGCTGCACCTTTTCCAGTCGACCTCCTCGCGGACGAGATCAGGGCTTGACCGTTGCCGGCGATCGCCACTTGACCGGCGGCACGGCGCGGATCATTGCCTCCAGTGGATCCCCCATCGACTGCGCACCGGCGGCGATGCGTACGCAGGGGTCGCTGCCCGACTCGAGCTTGCGCCAGAGGTCGCCCACCAGCAGCGACAGTCCGGCGCTGGCCCAGGCGGCACCACCCTGGATCAGCAGGCCACCGGGGTCCAGACTGACGGTGGGATGGCCAATCGTTCCGCTCACCTTGGCGAAACCGCTGGTCAGGCTCAGCAGGTTGAGGCTGAACAACTCGCGCCGCACCGCCCGGTAGCCGAACAGGATCTCGCCCGTCTGCAGGTTCGCCGCGCCGCCGCCGAGGATATCCAGTTTCTTCAGGCGCAAGGCGACGCCGTCACTCGAGGTGGCGATGCCGCTGGCGATGCTGAAGCGCGCGGCCGCACACTCGAGCTGGGCGTCGCCCCCCGCCCTTTGGCCCGGCAACAGCACCAGCAGCAGGTTGCCGGCGAGCTCCTCCAGTCCACGCGCAGCACCCATGGGCAGGGTGCCAGCGCCCGCGGTGACCAGCAATTCGCCGTGCCCGGTGGCGAGGATTTCACGCAGCGTGGCGCCGGAACCCGCAAGTTGCGTACGCATCGACAGCCGCGGCGTGCTGGCGCCGGTCGGCGCTGCCGCCGCCGTATACAACGTCTGCACCTCGACCTCCCTGAGCGACAGGTGCAGGGCCACGCCGGGCAGGTCGCGGCGCACATCGAAGCGCAGGTCGCCGCGCAGGTCGCCTTCGGCTGCCGCCGTGGAAAACTCGATCAGTCCCTTCGCGAGCGTACCGTCGAACTGCCATTTCGCCAGGTCGTAGCCGGGAAGAATGAAGCGCTCTGCGCGCAGGCGAAGCTGCGCGTCCTGTGACAGCAGCGCCTTTACGGCGATCGGCCGGTCGAGTACGGAAACCTCATCGGTGCTGCCCCACTGGGTGGTATCGATCAGCCGGGAGCTGAGATCCGCGGACCAGGTCGGGCGGCCGCGCCAACGCAGGCGCAGCCGGCCTTTCGCATCGGACTTGCCGACTTGCGCGCTGAGCTGGTCGATCGCCACCTCGCCGTCGCCCGGCGTGATGCGCCCCACGGCGGTGAATGGGATGGCGGGCAGGGTCGCGGTGGTGAACAAGGCCGCGGTCTGCGCCAGGTTGGCGATCTCGACGCGGCCGGTGAGCGGCGTGGCGGTGGCCGCCGCGGCCTTGTTCACGGTGCCCTGCAGGCTTGCCTGCGCGCCAGGCAGAGTCGCCTGCAGTTGCAGTGGCACGTCGCGCAGGGCAAGCAGGCGCTGCAGCGGCCCGCTGGTCAGGGTGACGTGGAGCGACTCCTTGCCGGCGGTCGTGCGCAGGTTCGCCTCCATCTTCGGCCACGCACTCGCGAAATCCAGCAGCTCGGCCAGACTTCCACCGACGACGGTCAGATCCATCGGTGCGCCCAACGCACTTCCGGCCACGCTCGCCCGCAGCGGCCCGCCCGGCTCGACCTCGATCGTCGCGCGCTGCACCGTCACCGGCGAGCGGTCGCGACCCACTGCCAGACTGAAGGGTGCGCTATGCACGTTCAGCTTTGCCTGCGCCAGCAGGGCGCGCGCGCTGGTCCCTTGCGTAGCAAACTGCAGTTGCAGCCCCGGGATGACGCCGCTCGCCGTCGCCGGCTGTTGCAGCGAGCGCAGCAGCGCCTCCAGGTCGATGCGCTCGGCCGTCGCGCTGGCGTCCACGCGCCACGCACTGCCGCTGGCATCAAGGGTCGCCCGGCCCTGCAGCGGCACATCGGCGACCACGGCAGACGCCCGCTCGACCGTAAGCTTGCCGCCCTGCAGGCGGGCAAGCGCGGCGACCTTGCCGATCGGCACGAGCGCACCCGTGATGCGGGCGATGTCGAACTGCAGGGTGGCATCCGACGCACGCAGCGGGGTCAGCGGCAACGCATCGTCGACTGTGCCGCCAGATCCGGAACGTGCACCGCTCGCACCGCTCGCGCCCAGCCTGGCCAGGTCGAGCAACGCGATGCGCACGTTGCCGGCGAACAGCGGCCGGCCGTCCTTCCAGCGCAGCGTGCCGTCGCCGGTAA
This sequence comes from Candidatus Accumulibacter affinis, assembly GCA_016713625.1. Taxonomy (GTDB): domain Bacteria; phylum Pseudomonadota; class Gammaproteobacteria; order Burkholderiales; family Rhodocyclaceae; genus Accumulibacter; species Accumulibacter affinis. The sequence goes on along the minus strand of JADJOT010000012.1, from coordinate 359,523 downwards.
GCGGCGTTTCGGCAAGGGTGGCGACAAAGCCAGGCAGCTCGATCACGCCCGCGCGCAACTGCAGCCGTCCGGAGACATTCTTCGCCGTCACGGGCAGGCCGGCTATGCTCGCGATGCGCAGCGACAGGTCGGTGTCGATGCGCTCCAGCCACGACGGCGCGCCAGCCTCGGCAGCCGCCAGTGCCTTGGCATCGGGGACGCCTTTCGGCTCCTTGGCATCGGCCTGCCCGACGTTCAGGAGGCCGAGGTCCAGGGTCCCGCTCAGGCGTGCGCGCGGCCCGTTGGCGTACGCCAGGTCACCTGCCACTGTCGTGCCGAGGTAGCGGCCACGGATATTCCTGGCCGCATAGCCCTCCTGCGTATCCGTCAAGCGCGCCGAGAGATCGACCGGCAAGGGTTGGCGAGAAACTACGCCAGCGAACAGGCGCGCCGGTTCGAGGGCGTCGCCCTGGGCAGTCAGCGCCAGATCGAAGTGCGGGACGGTGTCCGTCAGCGCCATGCTGCCCTCGGCACTCAGGGCGAGCTGCGCAAGCGATCCTCGCAGCGTCAGGGGCTGCGTACCACCGGGCTTCTGCAAGCTGGGCAGCGGCGCGCTGCTGGCATCGAGCGAGAACGCCGCGTCGCCGATCCTGCCCTCGACGGTCAGCCGGGTGTCGACGTTCGCGCCGAGCACGGCCGTGCCGCTGCCGATCTCCAGATGCGACGCCTGCATCGGCAGCCCGTCGAGCGACAGGCGTAGATCGGCGACCTGCAGGCTCGCTTGCGTGTAGTGTGTCTGCGCTGACAAACGATACGGACCCCACCGGGGCAGTGGCCGTCCTACGATGCCGGACCATGCGTCGAGGCGGTCGCCCTGGACCGTAAATCCGAGTTCAGCACCTTCCAGCGAGTCGATCGACGGCAGCCGCGCATCGAGCGTGAGTGAAGCGTCCTTCGGCTCCAGAGCCATGGACAGACGCCAGGGCTTGCCCGCGAGTGCGGCCTGCAGCGAGGAGTCGCCCTGCACGACCAGGCGCATCGGGGTTTCACCATAGCTTGCTTGCCCGCGCAGCTCGAACGGGACATCGCTGCGAATCCGGGCTTCGACGCTAGCAACCTGCAACTGCGCCGTCGAGCCGTCGCCTCGCCGCCAGGCGATGCGCGCTTCGGCGAGCGATACGGAGTCGAAGTCGGGCAGGAGCACCGGCGAATCGCCACGATCGGGGGCGCCGAAGGTCCAGTTGCCCACGCCGTCCGTATTGCGCTCGAGCAGCAGGTCGACGCCGCGCAGGTGCAGGGCGTGCAACTCGATCTGACCATGCCAGAGTGCACCCAGAGCGACGCGCACGTCGCCGCTCGCGGCAGTGACGAAGTCCGGCCGCGACGCCCAGGGCGGGTTGGCAATGCGCAGATCGCGTGCGGACAAGGTCGGGGGCATCGACCAGTCGATCGACAGACTGCCGACCGCCACCGTACGACCGAGCGCGGCCGACAGTTGCTGCTCCAGCGTTCGCCGGTAGACGCCAACGTCGAGCGTTGCCAGCAACGTCATGACCCCGACTATGGCGGCGAGCAGCAGCCCGACGCCCCACAGCAGCAGTTTCCTTGAACGCCGGATCGTCGGCGAACCTGCGGCGCTCATGGATCAGTGCCTTTTCACCGTCAATTGCCCGGGTCGGCGGTCATCATGGCATCATCTCGCGCATCGTGAACGACACTTCCTGGAGAACGGGCGCAGCAACGAGGATAGCGCTTCGACGCCTTCCGCAACGTGGCATGGCACTCGCATCGTCAACTCTCGCCCTGTTGCAGTTGTTCGGACTCGACGATGCGCTCGCCGGGCTGTCCCTGCAGCACCCCTTCGAGGAGAGCCCGTGCGATGCGCGCAGCCGTGACCGGCCGATAGCGGCGCGGGATCAGCGGCCGCAACAGACGCGCGGCGACCAGGGCCAGTTGCTCGCCGCTGCGCGTCTCGCGGCGCTCGGTGTCGATCAGCGATGGCCGCACGATCGTGTAGCTCGGAAAACCAAGATCACGGATTGCGGCTTCAGCCTCGGCCTTGGTGCGCAGGTAGAGGTTGCCGTCCAGGCTGGCCCCGAGCGAGGAGTTGAGTGCCAGGCGGGTGGCGCCCGCCTCTCTTGCCAGCCTGGCAAGCAACACCGGCAGGTCGCGGTCGATGGCGGCAAAGGCCGCCGCTGAGCCGGCTGCTCTGATCGTCGTGCCCAGCGTACAGATCACGGCATCGACCTGCCACCAGGGCGCGTCAAGTGGCAGACAGGCGAAGTCGACCACCGGGTTGTGCAGCCCGGGCTGTGCCGCCAGCGGGCGGCGGGTCGGTGCGATGACCTGCGCGACCCCGGGGTTGATCAGTGCCAGTTGCAGCACCTGCTGACCGACCGCTCCGGAGCCGCCGACCAGCAGCAGGCGCAATGCGGACGGAGGAGCGGTCATCGGGCCCTGCCGTGATGGCGTGGGCATCGTGGGCATCGTGGGTATCGCGGCCCTCTCGAGCCTCTCGTGCCTCTGCTCATCTCAACCGACCACCGTCACGACGATCCGCCGCCGGTGCGGGATCGTCCGGTGCTCCCAGAGATAAATCCCCTGCCAGGTTCCGAGGCGCAGCTCGCCCTTGCTGACGGGAATGCTCACCGAGGCACCGGCGAGAATGTTGCGCCCGTGCGCCGCCATGTCGTCGTCGCCCTCCTGGTCATGCTGGTACGCCGGGTCAGCGTCGGGCGCCCAGCGCGCTGCCAGGGTTTCCAGATCGCGGCGCACCGAAGGATCGGCGTTCTCGGTCAGCACCACCGAGCAACTGGTATGCTGGACAAAGACATTGGCCAGCCCGATGGCCACCCCCGAGGCACGCACGACGCGCGCCACCTCGCTCGTGATCTCGATGCTGCCGCGGCCCCGGCTGTGGATGTCAAAGCTTTCCTGGTAAGCCACCTGGCGCTCCTTTCCCGTTCAGAAGGCCGACCCTGGGGTCTTGAGGAACTCGATTTCCGCGGCCGTCGATGGGCGACCAAGGACCGCGTTGCGGTGCGGATAACGACCGAAGCACTCGATGATCGCCTGGTGTCGCAATTCGAAATCGAGGTTGTTTTCCATTCCCGGCACAGCGAACAAGCGCACCGCCAGCGCGTGCATCAGCGCGGACTCGCTGTGCATGTACGGCAGGTAGAGAAAGGCCCGGCGGATCGGATCGAGGGCGCGGTCCAGCCCGGCGGCGACGGCTTCCTGAGCGAGCACCAGCGCCATTCCGTCGCCGGCAAAAGCCTCGGGACGATGGCGATGGATATTGCGCGAGAACTGGTCGAGGACGAGGATTTCCGCCAGCCGACCGTCGGCATCAGCGCGCCACGTGTACAGCTCCGCGCGCATCGCCGCCGCGTGCAGGACGCCAAAACGCGCGTCGACCAGGCGATCGAATGCGTCCGACTTCGCCCACCACTGCTTCGGCGTCGTCTCCTCGAACCAGAAACCGAGAACCTCTGCGGGGCTCACTGCAAGCCCCTGCGACGTCGATGGCAATCGATCCACCTGCACGACACCTCCCTGATCAAGATTCGCTGACCCGCGCCCGCAACAGTTTGACTGCACCGCGCTTGACCTTGCCTTCGATCCGCCGGATTTGCGAACCGTGCGTGGGTTTGGTCGCCCGGCGTGGCCGCTGTGTGAACGCCGCCTGGGCAATCAGCTCGCGCAGGCGAAGCAGCGCATCGACCCGGTTACGTTCCAGACTGCGATGCGCCTGCGCCTTGATGATCACCACGCCGTCGGCACTGATGCGCTGATCGCGCCGTTCGAGCAGCCGGGTCTTGAGTTCATCGGGCAGCGACGAAGCCGCGATGTCGAAACGCAGGTGCACCGCATTCGACACTTTGTTGACGTTCTGGCCACCGGCGCCCTGCGCCCGGATGGCGATCAGCTCGACTTCGTCCTCACGCAGTTCGATTGTTTGAGAAGGCGCTGGCACCGGCGACCTACTGGCGGTCGCCTTGCGGCGCGCCGACGGCCAGCTGGCGCCAGCCATGGTGACCGAGTTCTTTGAGCGTAACGAAGTTGCGCTCGTAGATCGCCGCCGCATCGGGGAAAGCAGCGACCGCACGGTCGAGGCTGGCCTCACGCAACAGGTGCAGGGTCGGGAAAGGCGAGCGGTTGCTACAGTTGGTGATGTCATCCGGATCGGTGTCCACAAAGACATAATCCGGATGAAAGCTGGCAACCTGCAGCACACCCCGCAACCGCAGCATGCGCAGCAGGACATCGACGAGGCCAAGAAAACAGCTGAAATACTCGAAGGAATCAAGCACCTGCGGGTGGATCAGCAGCGTCGTATCGACCTCCTCCGGCGGCGCTGACTGCAGCGCCTGCAACTCGCGCTCGAGATCGGCGAGCAGGCTTTCTTCGTCGCGCGCATCGCTGACCACGTAGCGCACCTGCCCTTTGACATGGACGCCCTTGGCAAAAGGACAGAGGTTGAGGCCAATCACGGCGCGTTCGAGCCAATGGCGCGTGGCAGCGATGATTGCTTCGTGGCTGAGAATGTTCTGGGGTAGCGTTTTCGGCATATTTCGGTGGTTCCTGGTCTGGCGCTTGGGTGACAATGCTCGGCAGTGTAGCGATTCGCGGCGAACGAGGCAAAGTGCGGGCATTACAATGCGCCTTTGTCGTCTGCGAGTGAGCCATGGAAAGTGTTGCTGCGGTCGTCATCGGTGCCGGTGTCGTCGGCCTGGCCTGCGCGCGAGCACTCGCCCAGCGGGGCGTCGAAACGGTGATTCTCGAGCGCAACGACGCCTTTGGCAGCGAAACCAGCGCCCGTAACAGCGAGGTGATGCACGCCGGGCTGTACTACCCGACGGCTTCGCTGAAGGCACGCCTGTGTGTTGCCGGCCGCCGACAGCTTGACGAATTCTGCGCCACGCACGGCGTCCGCCACCGGCGTTGTGGCAAGCTGATCGTCGCCACAGCGGCCGTTCAGGAAGACCGGCTGCGGGCGCTGCTGCTGCAGGGGCACGCCAACGGCGTCGCTGACCTGCGTTGGCTGAGCGCCGCCGCAGCCAGCGCCCGCGAACCCCAACTGCGGTGCACCGCTGCCCTGCTCTCGCCGTCCACCGGCATCATTGACAGCCACGGCCTGATGCTGGCGCTGCTCGGCGACGCCGAGCGCGCCGGTGCGTCCCTGGCCTTGCGCAGCCCGCTGCGCGGAGGCGCGATCGAAAACGCGGGCTTTGTTCTTGATAGCGGTGGCGCCGACAGCCTGCGCTTCAGGGCAAACCTGGTGATCAACGCAGCCGGCCTCTGGGCACCCGAAGTCGCTGCCTCGCTCGCCGGCTTCCCAAGCGCGCTGCTGCCACGCAATCATCACGCCAAAGGTAGCTACTATACCCTCGCAGGTCGCTCGCCGTTCTCCCGCTTGGTCTATCCGCTCCCGGAGACCGGCGGCCTGGGGGTGCATCTGACCCTCGACCTCGGCGGCCAGGCCCGCTTCGGGCCCGATGTCGAATGGTTGCCGGACCCGATCCCGGGTCAGCCGATCGGCAAGCTCGATTACCGTGTCGACGCGACCCGCGCCGACGCCTTCCCGGCCGAGATTCGCCGCTATTGGCCGGGCCTGCCGGATGGTGCCCTCGCCCCGGCGTATGCCGGTATCCGGCCAAAGATTGCCGGGCCTGCCGACGCCGCCGCTGATTTCCTGATTCAGGGGCCAGCGCAACATGGCATTCGCGGCCTGATCAACCTCTTCGGCATCGAATCGCCCGGCCTCACCGCTTCGCTGGCCATCGCCGACTACGTCGCCGCAGAAGTGCTGGCCGACTGACCGCATGCGCGCTGTCCTCGACACCAATATCGTCATCGACCTGCTGCATTTCGCAGACCCCCAGACGCAGGCACTGCGCCGGGCCATCGCCGACGGTAGCCTGCGCTGCTTTAGCGATCAGCACTGTCTGTCCGAACTCGAACGTGTCAGCACCTACCCGCAGTTCGGCCTCGATGCAGCGGCGCAGCAGGCCCTGGTGGGCGGCTACCGCAGCCTGGTCACGGTCTGCGATGGCGACGCGCTGGCGGACTACCCGCTGCCCCGTTGCCGTGACGCGGACGACCAGAAATTCCTCATCCTCGGGGTACGCTGCCGGGCCGATTTGCTGATCACCCGCGACCGGCGGCTACTCAAGCTCGCCCACCACCGCCGCCTGCCGGTGCCCTACGCGATCGTCACCGCGGCAACGGCCGAGGCGCTGATCGCCCGCCGCTGAGCAGCACGGCCACCGCCCATTGCAAGGTCAGGCGAGTCGGCGTCTGAATACCTGAACGCGGTCACTGGAAGCGTCCGCCGCATAGGCATAGCCGTCGACGGCGAAGTCCTGCAGGCCGGCCGCATCGGTCAGGCGGTTGACGATCGCAAAGCGCGCCATCAACCCACGCGCGCGTTTGGCGTAGAAGCTGACGACCCGAAACTTGCCACCGCTCCAGTCTTCAAAGACCGGTTGAATTACCGGGATCGACAGCTTTCTTGGTCTGACCGCCTTGAAGTACTCCTGCGAGGCGAGATTGACCAGGACTTTCGCGCCGGCGTCGTGCAGCGCGCAACGCAGGGCGTCGGTCACGCGGTCGCCCCAGAAGGCGTAGAGGTCCCGGCCGCGCGGGTTGGCGAGACGCGTCCCCATCTCGAGCCGGTAGGCTTGCATCAGGTCGAGCGGACGCAGCAGGCCGTAGAGGCCCGAGAGGATGCGCAGATGCGCCTGTGCAAAATGCAGATCAGCGGCTGACAGCGTGGGTGCGGCGAGTCCGTCGTAGACGTCCCCATTGAAAGCCAACACCGCCTGCTTGGCGTTGGCGGGAGTGAACGGCCGCTCCCACTCGGCATAACGGTTGACGTTGAGTACGGCCAGGGGATCGCTGATCTTCATCAGGCTGGCGAGCTGTGCCGGGGACAGCTCGCGCAGGCCATCGATCAGTTGCTGCGACTGGTCGAGAAAGTCTGGCCGGCTGTACTCGGCAAGCGTCGGCGGGGTCTGGTAATCGAGACTCTTGGCGGGAGAAAGGACGATGATCATCTGCTTGTTCCATTGGAAGAGGATTGCCGGGACGATAGTTTGCTACCATTCCCCGATTGTAATCGACGCCCATCGACCGCGACGCTGGCTCGCACGACCTCATCGATGCCGCGCAGATCAAGAAGACGCTGACCCCATGGAATCACTCCTTAGCCAATTTGCTGCCCCGGACGCCGATCTGACGTCACTGCTCGCCCTCCTGGTGGACGAAATACGCCCCGCTGATGCGCGCGATGGCCAGACCGCCAGGCGAAATCTACAGGCCCTCTGTTACGTTCTGAGCACCGAGGCCGAGCTGCGCTGCGCTCTGCGCGATGCCCTCAGTGAGCTGGCGCGAACCTATCGCCACAGCGAGCTGTACACCACCACCGGCATCCTGCCAAACACCGGTTTCGTTTCCGAGGGCTTTCGCCGTCTCGGCCACACGCTGCTGCCCGAGGTGCTCGACCCCGGCCTGCTGCGCACGGTCCTGCGCAGAGCGTTTGACCGGCCCAGTGACCGGCACTGGGTGATCGGCGTCGGCGAGGACAGCTGGCTGCAGCTGATCGCAGCCCTGCGTTTCGATGAGGCTCCGGCGAGCGAGGTTTTTCCTGAATCGCTGGCGGAGATCCTGCGTTCGCTGCGCGTGCTCTCGTACTGGATTGCCGCCTGCGGCATGGAGCCGGAACTCTTGCGGCTGGAACCGTCACTGGAAACCTACGAATCCCCTTTTGTTGCGCAAAACCGCGAGATGAGCGCCTACATCGAAGCTTTCCCGGCGACCTGGGGCAAGCCGCTGACGGCCGCAAGCGACGACCGGCATCTGCGCGTCCTGTTCAGCCAGTGCCAGGAGGTCATCGACCGTGTTCGCAAGAATGCCGCGCAAAAAGGCACCAGTATTCGTCTGACCTATCACTTGCAGCGCCTGCGTCAATTGCTGCGGCGCTGCGAGCAACTGCTGGACATTCTCGCGGCCCTGCAGACAGAACCACGCAGTGCCCTGGCGTACCCGCCGATCGTCCGCCTGTTCACCCAACTGGTGCGCGAGGAGTGCCAGCGCAACAATCTGCTCAGGCACTGGCGCCACAATACCGAGCTGATTGCCTTGCGGGTGACCGACAACGCCCGCTATGACGGCGAACACTACATTACCGACACCCGCAGCGAGTACTGGGAGTTGGGGCGTTCGGCAATGATCGGCGGTGTCATCATTGCCTGCATGGCCTGCCTCAAGATCATGCTCGCCAAAGCGCAAATGCCGCCGCTGACCGGCGCGCTCATCTTCTGTCTGAACTACGGGATCGGCTTCTGCCTGATCCACATCCTGCGCGGCACGGTAGCGACGAAACAACCGGCGATGACCGCCAATGCCATCGCCGCCAGCATCAGCGAGGCCGGCGGCAAGCTGAATAGCGTCGACATACTGACCAATCTGATCGCGCGTACCTTGCGCAGTCAGATCATTGCCATTCTCGGCAACGTCTGCATTGCCGTCCCGCTTGCCGCGCTGATTGCTTTCGCCGTTTTCAGCATCAGCGGCGAGCATTTCACGAGTCCCGAGAAAGCTGCCCATCTGCTTCAGGAACAGAGCCTGATTCATAGCGGAGCGGTGTTCTACGCAGCCATCGCCGGCGTCTGCCTGTTCATCTCCGGCTTGATCAGCGGCTACTACGACAACTACGCCGCCTACAACCGAGTCCCCGAACGTATCCTGCAGCTCGGCTGGCCCAAGCGCCTGTTCGGCGAAGCCAGGATGCAACGTGTCGCATGCTACGTCGGCGACAATCTCGGCGCACTCGCCGGCAACCTGTTGTTCGGGTTCCTGCTCGGCGAAACCACGCTCCTCGGCCTGCTCGTTGGACTACCGATCGACATCCGCCATGTCGCCTTCTCGTCGGCCTTTGTCGGCGTCTCTTTGGTCGATCTGGATTTCGCATCGGACCCACGGCTGTTCGCCTGGGCGGCAGTTGGCGTTGCCATGATCGGCATCGTGAATCTCGCGGTCAGCTTTACGCTGGCGCTCAATGTCGCGCTACGCGCCCGACAGGTCTCCGATCCGCAATGGCGAAACCTGGCGCGAGCGATTCTTGCGCATTTGCGGCGACAGCCCAGGGATTTCTTCTTGCCACCAGCAAGAGCCGCTTGAGGACTTGGCCGGTCGAGCAGTCGGGCACCCTTGAGTAGTATGCACACCGGAATCATGGATATTTTTGCGTTTGCGCCGGAATTCACCTTGACCGCCAGGCCCTATTTTCCTATCCTGCAAGCTTGCTCCAGGATTGCCTGAGCGGCTCCTCCAGCCACCCACTCACCCAACTTCCCCGACCTCAATTTTCAGGAAAAACGATGACCGAAGAAAAGAGCACGACGAAAAAAACGACCGCCGCCAAGAAATCCACAACGGCGACGACGGCAGCGACGGTAACTGCCGCCGCACCACCAGCGAAGGCACCGGCGGCGAAGAAAGCCGCCCCGGCTGTCGCCGAAAAGAGGGCCTCCGAGCAGAAGGCGGTTCAGACAGCGCTTATCGAAGCGGAAGTTCAGGCCGCACCAACCGAATGCGCGGCACTACCGGAAAGAACGGCCACCGAAAAGCCCAGCCCCGAGGAACGCTATCGCATGGTCCAGTCGGCAGCCTACTTCATCGCCGAAAATGATGGCTTTCAGGGCTGTGACACCGATTACTGGGCGCGCGCCGAAAGCGAGATTGCCGCACAGCTTGGCGAAGCATGAGCGCCGCACAGGCAGCGCTGGCCACGCGTGCTTCGGGCACCGAGGTGAACCCATGCGCAAACGACTGATCCACGCAGACCAGCAGGCCGCTTTACCGGCCGCTGACGACTGGCTCCCGCTTGACGAACTGGCGGAGGTCGAAATCAGTTCGGAGGATGCCGGCTGTCCAATCGAGTCCGCCCTCTTGCCCGCCGCAGGCGCTGGCTGGCGCGCTGCAGTTCCCGGCAAGCAGACCATCCGGCTACTCTTTCCACAGCCGCAGGCCCTGCGCCGGATACATCTCAGCTTTGTCGAGACCGCCGTGCAGCGTACCCAGGAGTATCTGCTGCGCTGGTCTGCCGATGGCGGGCAATCATTTCGCGACATCGTCCGTCAACAATGGAACTTCAACCCGCAAGCTTCCATCTCGCAAACCGAGGAGCACCGCGTCGATCTCGCTGGAGTCACGGTGCTCGAACTGATCATTGTCCCGGACATCGGCAACGAACACGCGATCGCCTCGCTGGCACAGCTGCGCATCGCCTGAATAGGTGTAGGGGGTAGCGCGGCGCGCTGCCTGCGCGACCCTCAGCACGGCCTGACACCGCGCACAGGCTGGTTGCCCGTCTCGCCCGCGCGCATCGGGCACTCGCTAGTCTGTGACAGGCGAAAGCGGCTTACACTGGCGACTCTTGACCACCAGAGGAGAATCAGATGATTGGCTACGTGACGCTTGGCACCAATGACCTGCCCAGGGCAGCCGCCTTCTATGACAAACTACTCACCGAAGTAGGGGCCAAGCGATTGTGGGAGTTCCCTCGCGGCATCGTCTGGGGAGTGGCGCAGGACAAGCCTAGCCTCGGCGTCATGAACCCCTTCGACGAAAATCCGGCGACGGTGGGCAACGGCGTGATGGTGGCGCTGGTCGTTGGCACACCCGAGCACGTAGACCGTGTGCATGCCCAGGCGCTCGCCCTGGGCGGCAAGGACGAAGGCCCGGTCGGCCCGCGCGGCGACGGCTTCTACGCCGGCTACTTTCGCGATCTCGATGGCAACAAGCTGAACGTTTTTTGCCATGCCTGATGTGAAAGTCGCGTTCGCGACGCACGCACTTCCCCTCGACCGCGGCGGCGGGTTGTCGGTCAAGCTGGCGTAGCCACCCGGCAATGCCTGATGATCGCCTCGATCAACAGGGCCTGTACGCCCGGCGGCAGATCGTGGCCCATTCCCTGGATGATCTGCAGGCGGGCGCCGGGAATGTGCCGGGCGGTTTCGCGTCCGGCAGCGACCGGCAGCAGCGGGTCGTCGGCGCCGTGGATGACCAGCGTCGGGGTGCAGATTTTCGCGAGCTCGCAACGCCGGTCACCCGAAGCGACAATCGCCAGCAACTGCTGCAGCTGTCCGCGCGGGTAGTGGGCGCGACGAACGGTGCGCTCGAGTTGCCGGCGTAGTTCGCCCTGGTCGTGGGGAAAGCCGGGGCTGGCGATGACGCTGGCGACGCGCAGCCTGTACTCGACCTGGCTTTGCAGGTCATCGGGCGGTTCTGGCGGCCGGCGTAGCAGTTGCCGCAAGGCGTCCGGCTTGCCGCAAGAGTTGCGCCAGTAACCGCTGCCCGACATGATCGAGGTCAGGCTCAGCAGCCGCTGCGGGTGACGCGCGGCCATGCACTGGGCGATCATGCCACCCATCGAGGCGCCGACGACGTGTGCGCGCACGATCTGCAGCGCATCGAGCAGGCCGATCGTGTCTGCCGCCATGTCGCTGATCAGATACGGCGAGCGAACCGGCAGCCCGAGCACGCTGCGCGCAATGGCGAGTGGAATTCGCGGCCGCTGCCCCCAGGTGATGTGTGTGGAATGACCGGCGTCACGGTTGTCGAAGCGAATGACGCGAAACCCGTGCCCGACCAGGCCGGCGCAGAAAGCGTCGGGCCAGGCGATAAGCTGCATGCCGAGTCCCATCACCAGCAGGATCAGCGGCGCTTGCGCATCCCCGAGGCTCTGGTAGCAGAGGTCGATACCATTGGCGTGCACCATCGCCTCGCCGGCGGTGGGTGGCGAACCCTTCAACGGCACAGCCCGCTCGATCGATCTGCAGCCGACCACTCAAAACCTGGCGCGACGGCGCGGATCGGGATAGAGGTAGCTTCTGAATCCGGAACGATCAAATGGCCGCCACTCACCCTCGGCCTGCGCCAGGCGATCGGCAATCGCGTAGAGCGTCGTCGGATTCAGGCCCATGCCGAGATGGCTGGCCTGCACTTCGATATTGTCGGTGTATGGACTCTCGCGCTCCAGGCTGCATTGCCAGGCGACGACGCCGTCGCTGCGGCTGAAGATCGAGGTCGTCGGTACCGGTGGCGGCGAGCGCAACGGCTCGTGGAGGTCGGCAGCGCCGATCTTGTGGCCGGTCGCCCACTCGTAGATTCGCCACACATTGGTCGCTTTCGGATGACCGGTAAACGGCGTTCCCATGGTGATCACCTGGCGAACGCTGTCGGGCCGCATCTTGGCCAGTTCGCGCGCATAAATGCCGCCCAGGCTCCAGCCGACCAGGCTGACCGAGCGGCCGTGCTCACCGGCCACCCGGTCGAGTAGCTCGAGGCAGGCATCGACGACACCGTCGCGCGGTCCGCGATTGATCCCCAGCCCCCAGGGGTAGACCGCATAGCCCCGACTCAGCAGGAAATTGCGCAGCGGCAGCGTCGCCAGGTCGCCAGTGATCAGGCCGGGAAAGACCAGCACCGGATGGCCGTCGCCGCACGGCGACAGGCTCAGCCAGGGCGTCGCCGCGATGCTCGCACCGTATTCCCAGCCGGCGCGCATCTCCAGCGCCATCCGAACCCAGCCGGGTGAGCGCAGGGGGCCCAGGTCATACCATTGGTGGGGTTCGTACATGCCGGTCGTCCTCCTCAGGGTAGCGCTATCTTGCGTGCAGCAGTGCGCGCTGCGCGGGTTCGCCGCTGGCGCGGCTCGCTGTCCGGCTGGCCTGCCGCCGCACCTACCCGCGGCTTGACCGGCACCTCGTTCGCCGCCGCCGGCAGCTCGTCCAGCTCGGCGTAGGCGGCAGTCAGCGCCTGCGCCAGCAAAGCGACGTCCGGAACGGCATCTTGCGCGACGGTGAACCCAAAATCGAGCGAATCACAATAGCTGAAGACGGTGATGTTCAGCCCCAGACCATGGTGGACGATGCTCAAGGGCCAACAGGCGCGGACCTGTCCACCCGCCAAGTAGAGCGGCTGCTGCGGGCCGGGTACGTTGGAAATCGCGAGATTGGCGAGTGGCGGCAGCCGGTTCGCCAGGCCCGATCGACCGTACAGCCAAGCCAGTCCGCCGACTAGCCATGGCACTCCGAGCGACGGGAAATCGGTCGGAATGATCGGGCTGGCGCGCCTCGTCAGGGCCTTGGCAGCGCCGGCAGCGCTGCGCACCGCGTGCAGCCGGTGCAGCGGATCCGCCAGATTCGTCGCCAAGCGAACCAGCGTCAGCGCCGCCAGCGTCGTCATTTCGATGTTGCCGGCGGCGCGCAGCGAAACCGGCATGGCGGCCACTAGCGACTTGCGCGGTACGCCACCATGGACTTGTAGATACTGCCGCAGCGCACCGCTGCAAAGAGTGAGCACGACATCGTTGAGCGTCACCGCATGCCGCCGCGCCAGCTGTTTGACGCCGGCCAGCGACAGCGAGACTGCGGCAAAGCCGCGTTCCCCCGTGATCGCCATGTTGAGCGGCGTTCTCGGGCCAAGGGCCAGGTTCTGCTGCATCCCGGGTGCGCTGCCGCGGCCAGCCGACTGGAGCATGTTCGTGAGCAACCGCCAGGCCTCGGGAAGATTCCGGACGAGCTTCCCGTATTGCTCGGCAGTGTGACTGAAAGCGGCGCCGAGGCGCTGCCTGATGCCCGCCTCCTCAGCCGCCGCAACGCCTGCGCACCAGTCACCGGGCACTTCTGCGGGCTCCGGGGTGAAGTCGAACAGGCTGTCGGCGAGGGCCATCCCGGATACCCCGTCCAGCGCCGCGTGATGGACCTTCAGGTACATGCCCATCTCGCCGCCCGGCAGTCCGGCGATGGTGGTCAGCTCCCAAAGAGGAAAGCGCCGGTCGAGCCGCTGCGAGTGCAAGGCCCCGACGCAAGCCTCGAGTTCGGCGAAGCCTGCCGCTTCGGGCAGCACGACGTGGCGCAGATGATGGGAGAAATCGGGCATACCGCCGTCAATCCACACCGGGTTGGCAAACTGCAGCGGCATTGCCGCCAGCCGCGCACGAAAGAACGGTGCCAGCGCTAGGCGCGGCCGCAGCTGCCGGCGGATTTCCTCGGCAAAGTCCGGTTCCGGGTCCACCGGCGGCGCGAGTACATAGAGCGCCCCGACGTGCATCGGCGTATCCGGCGTCTCGAGGTGCAGGAAGGTGCCGTCCACCCCACTCAAGTTTCTCATTGACCAACTCCTCGCGGCTGCGGCCAGGGCCGCCTGATGGTGCCAATGGGCGGCTGTCGGTATATTTTACACTTGCCGCGCAGGATCTCCGTCGCAGCGCCAGACTGCAGCGAAGTAGTGGCCACTTGTCGTCATAAAATCAGTACGAAGTTTTTGCGTTCTCCTCAATGGTATGTTTATTGCTTGGGTTAATCCTGGAGCACGCCCAGCCCCGATAAAGTCAAGTTATCGTTCGTAGCATCGAATCACCGTCCCTTGAGATCCAGGAGAAGACCATGAACAAAGTCAAGAAAAGCCTACGTCTGAAACATCTGACTGCGTTGATGGTCGCCGCAGGATGTATCAGCAATCCGGTAGCCGGACAGACGGTGATCATCGGCGACACGACCACCGAAACGGTGTTCGTCCCAGGGTCGACCATCACCCCGGTCGACATCCTGATTCTCGGCAATACGGCGTCGGGGAACGGAACGCTCAACTTCTCGGGTGGCACGCTCACCCTCGACCAGAGCATTGCCGGCGGCTACAGCGGCTACGTGACAGTTGGCAATTCCGGCGTCGGAACCATCAATCAAAGCAACAGCGCCGGCAACTCGGTCATCAACATCAACGGACCACAGTATGTCGGCCCGGCGCCGGGCGACTCGCCAGACCCTTGGGGCGGCTATCTGTTCGTCGGTCGCAACAACGGCAGCGCCGGCACCTACACGATGGTCGATAACACCTTTGGTGGCAATAGTCTTGAACTTAACGTCCAACGCGAGATCCAGATCGGCGGCTCGAACGTCTCCGAGCAGGCTGGCGGGGGATTTTCCTGCCTGACCAGTTGTAGCGGCAGCTTTGCGCAGGATGGCGGTGTCGTCACCGCCGGTGGTGTCACTATCGGTATCGGAAATGGCACCGGTTCGTACACGATCAGCAGCGGCGCCCTCAATTCCTTCATCGACCTGGGCAATACCGCTACCGGTACGTTCGAGCACGTCGGTGGCACAGTCACCGCCGGTGGCATGTTCATCGGCAACGGTAGCAGCGGCAACGGTACCTACAACCTGAATGGTGGCACGCTGAACAGCGGCTCCTTCGTGCTCCTCGGCGCATTCGGAACCGGCACGATCACGCAGAACGCAGGCGATCACAATGCCCAACAACTGCTGCTCGGTTCGGAAGCCGGCGGCAACGGCTTCTACAACCTCAACGACGGCGCGCTGACCATCGGCAGCGGCACGACCGACCAGCTGGTTGTCGGTCACAACGGCACGGGCACTTTCACCATGACCGGCGGCACGCTGGTCATACAGAACCAGGACATCAACACCGCCGCCTTTGTCGTCGGAAACAATTCAGGCGCGGTCGGTACCTTCACGCAGTCCGGTGGCGCCGTGGACGGTGGTCGCGCCCTTGCGATTGGCCTCAATGGCGGGACAGGGACGTACAACCTCAACACCGACACGGTGAACCTGAGCACGCCCACGTTGACTACCGGCTTCATCGCCCTTGGCAATAACAGCGGCCAGGGAACGTTCAACCAGCAGACTGCAACATCGAATACCACGGGAAGCTTGTTCATCGGCGGCCAGGGCACCTATAACCTGGACGGTGGTACCCTGGATGTGGGCACCACCATCGGCGGGCAAGGCAGCATCGTCGGGACCTCCGATAGTGGCGCATTGCTCAATCAAACCGGCGGCACGCACACGACCAACACCCTGATCGTCGGCAATCGCTCCGACAGCAGTGGAACCTACTCCATATCAGGCGGTGATCTGATCGTGAGTGGCCAAATGTTTGTCGGTCGTGGACACGACTCGCTGAACAGTGGCACCTTGAACGGGCTGTTCCAGCAGTCCGCCGGCAGCGTCGATGCCGCGCAAATCTTCGTCGGCGGATTTGCTGAGTCGGCTACTAGCTACTATGGCGCCGGTCGATATGAGTTGAGCGGCGGTACGGTCACCTCTGCTTTCACGGCAATCGGCTGGTTGGGCCAGGGCAGCGTGCTGCAAACCGCTGGCACCTTCAATGCTGGAGAACTGCAACTTGGCAGCAGTGGTCTGTTCTCCGTCAGCAATGGCAATGGAGGTTTCGATTTCTACAGTTCAGGCACCTACGACCTCAAGGGCGGCGTGCTCAACGCCACCAGCACGACGGTGAGCGTGTTCGGGCTGGGAACTTTCAACCAGAGTGACGGCGATCACAACGTCAGTGGCAATCTGACCGTGGGGTCGCAGCCGGGTCTCATTGAACTTAATTCGGGGCAGGTCCGAGAGGGCGTCTACAAGCTCTCCGGTGGCAATCTGACCGTCGTGGGCAACGTGACGATCGGCGCCGGCAACGGTGTCAACCTCGATCCTGGATTTCCGGGCGAGCCCGGTGCGTTGGGAACATTCATCCAATCGGGTGGCACACACCTCGTGGGCGGCGACCTGAAGATCGGCCAATCCGGCAATGTCGCCGGCGGCACCGGGCTGTACACCCTGAGCAGCGGTGTCTTGACCGTCAGCGGGAACACGTTCATCGGCGGCAGCGGGTTGCCGGACGGCCTGCAGGACGGCATTGGCACGTTCACGCAGACCGGCGGCACCCACACGACGCTCGGTGACATGAATGTCGGCGGCGGGCTGGGTACCTACAATCTGAGTGGTACTGGCGTACTCAACACCGGCATCACCTATGTGAATTCGGACAACGGTAGCTCGTTCAACCAGTCGGGTGGTACGCACAACACTGGCTACCTGAATGTTTACGGTGGCGACTACCTTCTCTCGGGCGGCACCATCAACGTTGCCGGCAACATGGGCGTGGGCGGGCCGTTCAACAGTGCAAGAGTTACGCAAAGCGGTGGTGAGGTCTTTGTCAATGACCCGACCTTTGGGCTGTTTGTCGGCGGCTTTGGCGGATCCGGCAAGACAGGCACCTACACACTGAGCAGCGGCACCTTGACGGTTGCCGCCACCACGCATGTCGGTTCGGACGCGGTTGGAACATTCAACCAGACCGGCGGCACGCACACCACTTCGCGTCTCGTGCTCGGCGAAAACGTCGGGGGCAACGGTACTTACAACCTGTCCGGCGGTACGCTCAACGACAGTTCCGTCATCGGCGACGCCGGTGTCGGCGTCATGAACACCAGCGGCGGCACGCACAATGTAACCGGCGACCTGATTCTCGGCAACCAGGCGACCGGCAACGGCACCTACAAGCTGTCGTCGACAGGCCAGGTGGTGGTGAGCGGCAGCACGACCGTCGGCGGGCAAGGAACCGGTGCATTGAACATTTCCGACACCGGCAGCTTTACCGGAACGGGCTTCGTCAGGCTCGGTTCCGCGCCGGGCTCCCAGGGCGGGCTGGTCCTGAGCGACGCGGGCTCCTTGAGCATCAACTACACCGGGACCGGAGCACAGCTTCTGGTCGGCGACCAGGGCACAGGAACCGTAGTGCAGACCGGCACAAGCAGCGTCACGACCGGCAGCCTGCGCGTCGGAGTACAGAACGGGTCGACCGGCACCTATACGATGGGCGGCGGAACACTGACCGTGCAGGACGGCAGTGCCGTTGCCGGGGGCATGCGCATCGCCCTGGCCGGCAACGGCACCTTCACGCAGAACAATGGCGCCGTCAGCGCGGCCTATGTGCAGATCGGCGGTGCCAACTTCGGCCAGGGCAGTGGCGGCACCGGGGTCTACAACCTCAACGGCGGGACCTTAAGCTCCAGCGGCGCGGTAGACGTCAATGTCAACAGCCTCTCCACCGGCACGCTGAACGTGGCCGGTGGCGCGCTGACCGCGCCATTGATCATCAACAACGACAAGGTCAACTACTCCGGCGGCAGCATAGCAGCCAATGTGAACAACAACGCCAACTTCAACGTTTCGGGCGGCGCGGCGCGTACCCTGACCGGCAACTTCGCGAACAACACCGGTGGCACCTTGGCGGTGGCTGCGGCGACGCCGCTCACGGTTAGCGACGTGCTGACCCAGGCCGCAGGTGCGAGCATCAAGTCCGACGCCAGTATTACCGTCGGCAAGGATTACCACAACCTGGCCGCGGGCAGCGGCAATAGTTTTGACCGCCATGCCGGCGTCACCAACGGGGCCGGCGGTATCTTCGCCTCGCAGATCATCGGCGCAAACGCCGCGCAGACGATCACCGGCAACGTAGCCGCTGCAGGCACCGACAGCTTCACGCTCGACCTCGGCAATGTGCGCGGCGGCAGCGGGCCGGTGACGAAGAACTACCAGATCGCCAACAACGGCAGCGGCGCTGACATTCGCGGCGCGATCCAGACCGCCGGTGCGAATGGCGGCAACATCACCGACGCACGGCTCTCGGGCACCGGCGTGACCGCCGCTAACTTCGGCCCGATCGTCGCCGGCGGCAACTCGGGAGATCTGTCGGTCACCCTCAGCGGTCCGGGCGCTGCGCTCAGCGGCCAGAAGGTCGCGATCGTCAGCAACTTCGACAACGTGGCGACGAAAGTCATCAACCTCACTGGCGGCGCGGTGTCTGCGCTGGCGGTGGGCAATGCGACACCAAACAGCCCGTCGCCGGTAGACCTCGGCAACTTCCGCATCGGTACCGCCGGAGCGAACACGAGCTTCAGCGTCCAGAACCAGACGACGGGAGCAGGCGCCGAGCAGCTTGGCATCAACAGCGCGTTGGCCAGCAGCGGCTTCGCCGCGAACAACGCCTTCGGAGCCGGGCTGATCGGCCCGGGCGCTTCGGCGAACGGCGCCATTACCGCCCAGGCCAGCGGCACCGGCACGGCCGGTGTCAACAACGGCACCGTGACCATCAACTACGCCACCGATGGCACCAACATCGACGCCGCGTTTACCCGCCAGGCGAGCAACCAGCAGGTGATCAACGTCTCGGCCACCGGCTACAACGCCGCGGTGGGCAGCACGACCCCGACGCCGGTGACCTTCACCAACCGACACGTTGGCGATGCGGCGAGCCAGCTGCTGACGGTGCAGAACACAGCACCGACCGGTTTGTTCTCGGAAGCGCTCAATGCGAGCTTCGCGGCAAGCACCGGCAACCTGACGAACAATGGCGGCAGTGTCGTCGATCTCAAAGCGGGCTCGAACAACAACTCCGCCATGAGCGTCACACTCGACACCAGCGCTGCCGGTGCGCGCAGCGGCAGCGTCACCATTGCCTACGCGACGGACGGCACCGGTAGCAACGGCAACAGCGGGCTTGCGGCAATGACGGCCGGCTCCCAGGTGATCGACGTTTCCGGCAACGTCTATCGCTTGGCGGCCGGCAACCTGACTCCGACCACGCTCAACTTCGGCACGGTGCAGGTCGGGCAGGTCGTGGCCAGCCAGAATCTGACCATCACGAACACGGCGAGCGGGCCGGCCGGCTTCGTCGAGCACCTCGACGCCAGCTTCGGGACACCAACCGACACGCGTATCGTCGGCAACAACTCGATCAGCCTGCTCGCAGCCGGAGCCAACAGCACGGCGATGTCGGTCGGCCTCAACACCAACATCGGCGCCGGCCTGCTGAACGGCACCATCGCCGTCAACTACGTGAGCAACGGGTCGCTCACCAGCGGCCTCGGACTCACCGGCGTCGGCTCGCAGAACGTCACGGTCACCGGCGACATCCAGCTCGTCGGCAACGTGATTCTCCAGGCGAACCCCAGCGCGCATGCGCCGGAGCCCGTGAACCTCGGCAACGTGAGGCTAGGGGGCAGCTTCGGCACACAGGCGCTTTCCATGACGAACGTCCAGAATGTGAACGGCGATGCCCAGGCCGCGCTGAACGCCAGCATCGCGCCAGCGACCGGGCCCGTCACCGCGACGGGGTCGTTCAACCTGCTGAATCCAGGGTCGACTGACAACTCTAGCCTGGTCGTCGGATTGGCCGCAGGAGCATCGGCAACGGCCGGCGCGAAGTCCGGCACCGCCACGATCGCAGTCGTGTCGGATGCGAGCAATGTCGGCGGCTGCTCGCCGAACTGCCAGATGCCGCTCCCCTCGCAGACGGTCACGATCAACGGCGGCGCGTATCAGGTGGCGCAGCCGAGCCTGCCGACCGACGTCAATCTCGGCAACCTGCGCATCGGCGACAGCCGCAGCCAGGCAATCACGATCGGCAACACGAACAATGCGCCGGCTGGATTTCAGGAGGGGCTGAACGCGAACGTCGGCGCGACCGTCAACGCCACTGGCAGCGGCGGTCCGATCACGAATCTCGCCGCGGGGGCCACCAGCAACGCGATCAGCGTCGGCCTTGCGGCGGCGACCGCCGGCAACACCAACGCGGGAGCAGTGACGATCAACCTGGCGACCAACGGCGATGGCACCAGCGGTCTCGGCGTACTCAGCCTCCCGGACGCGACCGTCAACCTTACCGCGACCGGCTACCGCACCGCCAACAACGCGGCCAATCCGGTGCTCACCACCGGGGCGATCACGCTGGCGGCGCGCGTCGGCGACGCGACCCCGATGGCGGCGATCAGCATCACCAACAGCTCGCCGGACGCCTTTACCGAGGGGCTCAAGGTCGACCGTGGCAGCACCGCGGCGGGCTTCAGTTCGTCGGGGAGCATCGCCAATCTGGCCGCGGCCGGGATGGACAGCACGTCGGTCAAGGTGGCACTCGCTACCGGAACCGCGGGCACCTTCAGCGGTTCGCAGGTCCTGAATTTCACCTCGACCGGCGTCGGCACCACCGGGGCGCCCGACCTCGCCGTGGGCAGCGCCAGCGTCGTCCTGACCGGGAACGTCTACCAGCAGGCCGTCGGGCAGGTCAACGGTACGACGGTGGACTTCGGCATCGTGCACGTCGGGGACCCCGTGGCCAATCACAATCTCTCGGTCGCCAACGTCGCGCCGGTGGTCGCCCTCAACGACACGCTGGCAGGGAGCCTGGTCGGGGTCAGCGGGCCGTTCAACGCAAATGGCAACCTGGCAGGGCTGGGCGCCGGCCAGACCGACACCACGAGCCTGGCGATCGGACTGAACACCAGCGCCGCTGGCGTGTTCAACGATGCCGCGACGGTCAACTTCCTGAGCCAGAACCCGGACATGGCTGCGCTGGACATCGAGATCGTGGCCTTGAACCTCGTCGGGACCGTCAACAACTACGCCAAATCGGCGTTCACGTTCGACAGCGGCGCCGGCAGCTTCGCGCAAAACGGCCTGAGCTACACGCTGAATTTTGGCACGCTGTTCGAGGGGTCGGGCTTGTTCGAGACCAAGCTCCTGGCCAGCAATGACGTCTTGGGACCGGCCGACCTGCTCGATGGAGATTTCCAGTTCGCCGATAGCGCCGAGTTCGGAGAAATCGGCTTCGCGGATTTCCTTGATTTCGCCGCTGGTGAAAGTCAGCATTTGTTGCTGACTTTCGACACGTCGTCCGTGGGCGTCGGCAGCTATAGCAACACGATCCTCCTCAAAGGTGCAGGCCACAATGCCAGCGGCTACCGCGGGGCGGTTCAGGACATCACCCTGGTCGTGCAGGGAACCGTGGTCGAACGCTCCAGCAACGTCCCGGAACCCGGCAACCTGCTGCTGGTGCTTACGGGGCTGCTGCTGACGGCGTCGTTGTCGCGGCGGACGACACGCGCCCCGGTCGTTGGTCAGCAAGCGTCTGCGGAGGAGAGTACCAGCAGTTGACCAAGAGCCTGGCCGAACTATCCGCGCGCAGCAGTGACGATCCGCTGCCGTCGGTGCTGAATGCCCAGGGAATCACCTTTTCACGCAACCCGACAGCCAGCGGAGCATCGGGTGCTTCCGGCGCGGTAGATGAACGTGGCGTGACGATCATTCCCGCCGCAGCCAGCGCTGCGGCAGCGCCGGCAAAATGAAGGCCTGACCGCCCACAGGATCGGCCGAGCTTTCGCACACGATTCTGCTACCATGCGACGAATGCGAACTCGTCTCCTACTGCCATGACCAGCGACCCTCGCCGTGCTGCCACCGCCGACAAGAACGCTCCGCTGATCGACGACCCTCGCCTGCTCGGACGCATCCTCGGCGAGGTCATCCGTGAGCAGGATGGCGCAGCGGCATACGAACTGGTGGAGCGGATCAGGCAACCCGAGGTGCAGCGCCAGAGCATCCTCGCCGCCGAACGAACAATCGCCAAGCTCGTGGGGCAGTTCGGCCCGGACGCCATTCGCTACTACATCATCTCGCACACCGAGGAAGTCAGCGACCTGCTGGAAGTCCTGCTGCTGTTCAAGGAAACCGGGCTACTACGTGGCACGCCTGGCGAAGGCGCGGTGAGCGAACTGGTGGTCGTGCCGATCTTCGAGACCATCAGCGACCTGCGCCGGGCGCCCAGCATCATGCGCAGGTTCCACGCCCTCCCCGGCATCGCCGACTACTTTTTCAGCGCCACCCCGACCCGTGAGATCGCCGAACTGAACATCGGCTCGCGCCCCGCGGCGCGCACGGCAGCGTGGCATCCACATCTCGATCAACGGCGTCGCCGCGGGCCTGCGCAATACGGGCTAGGAGCCCAATGGCGCTGCCTTGAGATCACCGTGTTCCGGAACCAACGTCCGGTTTCCAACCGTAAAGAAAGGATTCAGTCATGATCAAGAGCAAAGCCTACGCAGCGCAAAACGCGACTAGTGACCTTGCCCCGTTCGAAGTGCACCGTCGCGACCCTGGGGCAGACGACGTGCAGATCGAGATTCAGTATTGCGGCGTTTGTCATTCGGATTTGCACACCGCTCGCGGCGAGTGGCATAACACCATCTATCCGACCGTCCCTGGCCACGAAATCGTTGGTCGAGTAGTCTGCGTGGGAGAGCAGGTGCGCAACTTCAAGGTGGGAGACCTGGCTGGCGTCGGTTGCATGGTCGACAGCTGTGGGCATTGCTATTCCTGCGCTGACGGCGAAGAGCAATACTGTGAGAATGGCTTCACCGGCACTTACAACGGCCCGGTTTTCGGGGGCGAAAATACCTATGGCGGTTATTCGCAAACGATCGTCGTCAAGGAGTCCTTTGTTCTGCGCATCAAGCACGGCGAAAAGGATCTGGCAAGTGTCGCCCCCCTCCTCTGTGCTGGAATCACCACCTACTCGCCGCTGCGTCATTGGGGTGCGGGACCCGGCAAGAAGGTCGGCATTGTCGGTCTTGGCGGGCTTGGCCACATGGGCGTCAAGATTGCCCACGCCATGCAAGCCCACGTCGTGCTATTCACCACGTCGGCGAGCAAGATCGCCGACGGCAAGCGGCTGGGTGCCGATGAAGTATGCGTTTCCACCAATCGCGAGCAAATGGCTGCGCAGGCAAACCAGTTCGATTTCATCCTCAACACGGTGGCCGCCTCGCACAACCTGGATACCTATCTGCAACTGCTCAAACGCGACGGCACGATGACCCTGGTCGGTGCTCCTGCCGAGCCGCACCCTTCGCCCGGGGTCTTCAATCTGATCTTCAAGCGCCGCCAGCTGGCCGGTTCGCTGATCGGTGGCATCCGTGAAACCCAGGAGATGCTGGATTTTTGCGCCCAACACGAGATCGTTTCAGACATTGAGATGATCCGCATGGATTACATCAATACCGCCTATGAGCGGATGCTGAAAAGCGACGTGAAGTACAGATTCGTCATTGACATGGCCAGTCTCGGGTAAGAGCTGGGCAAGGTGCTCGTGAACTCCAGCCTGCTGCTTGCCGCCATCCCGGCCACGGCCTTTGCCGCCTTTCCCCTGCCGCTGCTGCTGCAACGCTACGGGCGGGCGAGCGCGGCCCTGGCGGCTGCGGCGGTGATGGCGACCTGCCTGGCCCTGCTCCTGCTGCTGGCACCAGCCACCCTGGCCGGGTCCACGGAACTGGTGCAGCTGGCCTGGCTGCCCGACTACGGACTCGACCTCAGCCTGCGCCTCGACGGCCTCGGGCTGCTGTTCTCTCTGCTGATTTGTGGCATCGGCCTGCTGGTGGTGCTGTACGCCGCCTATTACCTGCCGGCGAGCGATCGCCTCGGGCGTTTCTACGCGACCCTGTTGCTGTTCATGGCGGCGATGCTCGGCATCGTGCTTTCAGAAAACCTGCTCATGCTGCTGGTTTTCTGGGAGATCACCAGCCTGTCGTCGTTCCTGCTCGTCGCCTACCACAGCGACAAGTACGAGTCGCGCAGCGCTGCGCGCATGGCCCTGGCGGTCACCGGTGGCGGCGGTTTCGCCCTCCTCGCCGGGATCCTGCTGCTCGGTCACATCGCCGGCAGCTATGAGCTGTCGGTGATCCTCGCGGCTGGCGATCGCATCCACGCGCACGCGCTCTACGCACCGACGCTGATCCTGATCCTGCTCGGCGCCTTTACCAAGTCGGCCCAGTTTCCCTTCCACTTCTGGCTGCCGACTGCGATGACCGCGCCAACACCGGTATCGGCCTACCTGCATTCGGCAACCATGGTCAAGGCCGGCATCTTCCTGCTTGCCCGCCTCTACCCGGCGCTCGGCAGCAGCGACCTGTGGTTCTGGCTGGTCGGCGGCACCGGCGCGGTGACCCTCATCTACGCCGCGGCGATGGCGTTGTTTCGCCACGACATCAAGGGCCTGCTCGCCTATTCGACGATCAGCCAGCTCGGTCTGATCACGCTGCTGTTCGGACTCGACACGCCCCTGTCGGTCGTCGCCGGCCTCTTCCACGTGATCAACCACGCCATCTTCAAGGCCTCGCTGTTCATGGCCGCCGGCGTCATCGACCACGAATGCGGCACGCGCGACATGCGGCGGGTCAATGGCATGTTCCGCTACATGCCGATCACCGCCACGCTGGCGATCATCGCCGCCGGCTCGATGGCTGGCGTGCCGCTGCTCAACGGCTTCCTGAGCAAGGAGATGTTTTTTGCCGAAACCGTCAGCTATCCACAATTCGAGCCACTGGGCTGGGCGCTGCCGCTGTTTGCCACGATCGCCGGCATGCTGGCCGTCGCCTATTCGTCGCGCTTTGTGCACGACGTCTTCTTCAACGGCGAGCCCATCGACCTGCCACGCCAGCCGCACGAGCCACCGCGCTGGATGCGCGCGCCGATCGAACTGCTGGTGCTGCTCTGCCTGCTGGTAGGCATCTTTCCCGGCTGGACGGTCGGACCACTGCTCGATGCTGCGGCTGCAGCCACCCTGCAGGACACCATTCCTTCCTTCAGGCTGGCGCTCTGGCATGGCTTCAATCAGCCACTGCTGATGAGCACGCTGGCGCTCGCCGGCGGCGTACTGATCTACGTGCTGCGTGCACCCCTGTTTGCCTGGCAGGAGCAGTTGCCGCGAATGCACCCGCGCACTGCCTTCGAACGCTTCCATCGCCATCTCGCCAGCAGCGCGCGCCGGCTTGTGGCAATGCTCGACAATGGTTCGCTGCAGCGCTACAACGCGCTGCTCTTCAGCTTCGTGGTGCTGCTCGCCGGCTGGGCGTTCCTCTCGGGACCGACGGCCGGCATCCGGCTGCCCGGCCAGGCGGCCGACGCGGCCGGCGTCGCTGCCCTGATCGCGCTGCTGATCGGCGCTGTCGGCGCGACCCTGCTATACCGCGAACGGCTGCTGGCGGTAATCCTGGTCAGTGTCGTCGGGCTGGTGGTGGCGCTGACCTTCATCCGTTTTTCGGCGCCCGACCTGGCCCTGACCCAACTCGCCGTCGAAACCGGAACGATCATCCTGATGCTGCTGGTGCTCTACTACCTGCCGCCGCGCCAGGCAGCGAAGAGCAGCGCCCAGCGCCTGGCACGTGACCTGCTGCTGGCCGCGTTCGCCGGCGCTGGCCTGGGGCTGATCACCCTGCGCATGCTCGCGGCACCGCTGGAGACCATTGCGGGCTTTTACCTCGAGCAATCGATCCCCGGCGGCGGCGGCGCCAACGTCGTCAATGTCATCCTGGTCGATTTCCGCGGCTTTGATACGCTGGGAGAAATCACCGTGCTGGCGATGGTCGCCCTGGCGTCGCATGCCCTGCTCGACCGGCTGGTGCTGTTCGCGCCGGGGCAGGATGCCGATGGCCGACGCTGGGCCGGGGAGGCGCACCCGCTCTTTCTGTCGATGCTGATCCGCCCACTCCTGCCCCTGGCACTGACCGTGTCGGTGTACATCTTTCTGCGCGGCCATAATGAACCTGGTGGCGGCTTTGTCGCCGGCCTGATCACCAGCGTGGCGCTGGTCATGCAGTACCTGGGCAACGGTATCGCCTTCGCGCAGCCGCGCCTGCCACGCCAGCCGGCCCGGCTGCTCGCCCTGGGTTTGTTGCTGGCAGCCGGCATCGGCGTCGCCAGCTGGTTTTTTGCACGGCCCTTCCTGACCAGCGCGCACGGGCATGTGCAACTGCCCTTACTCGGCGACATCGAACTGGCTTCGGCGATGGTTTTCGATCTCGGGGTGTACGTCGTCGTCGTAACCGTCGTGCTGACCGTCCTCTCCGGACTTGGCGAGCTCTCGCTGCGCGCCCGCTACCGATCGGAGACCTGATGGACGCCTTGCTGGCAATTGCCGTCGGAGTGCTGACCGCCTGTGGGGTGTTCCTCATCCTGCGCGCACGCACTTTCCCGGTGTTGCTCGGCCTGACGCTGCTATCCTACGCCGTCAACCTCTTTCTTTTCGCCAGCGGCCGCCTGCGCGTCGATGCGCCGCCGCTGATCCGTGCCGGCGCCAGCGCGCTTACCAACTATACCGACCCCTTGCCGCAGGCGCTGGTGCTCACCGCCATCGTCATCGGCTTCGGGATGACCGCCTATCTGGCGATGCTGGCCCTGCGGAGCTTGTCGGAGTCAGGTTCCGATCACGTCGATACGGACCAGCAACCGTGAACGCACACGCGCCGATCCTGCCGATCCTGATCCCTTTTGCCGCCGCCCTGCTACAGATGGCTTTCGCTCGCCGGCGCTGCCAGCGCAGCGTCGGACTACTGGCGACCGCCCTGCTGATCGTCGCCACGACCTGGCTGACGCGGCTCGCCGACGATGGCCAATTGCGGGTTTACGCGCTCGGTGACTGGCCGGCGCCGTTTGGCATCGTGCTCGTCGTCGATCGCCTGGCCGCCGCGATGACGCTGCTTACCGCCGTACTTGGCTTTCTCACGCTGCTCTACGCCAGTGCCGGCTTCGACGAACGCGGCAAGCATTTCCATCCACTTTTCCAGTTTCAACTGGTCGGTCTGCTCGGCGCCTTTCTGACCGGCGACCTGTTCAACCTCTTCGTTTTCTTCGAAGTCATGCTGCTCGCCTCCTACACCCTGCTGGCGCATGGCGGCGGGCTTGCTCGGACACGCGCCGGGATCACCTATGTGGTACTCAACCTGATCGGTTCGGCGATCTTTCTGATCGCTCTGGGGCTACTCTACGGCACGCTGGGCACGCTCAACCTGGCCGATCTGGCGAATCGTCTGACGCTGCCGGGCCACGATCAGGCCCTGGCCCGCCTCGCCTTTGCCCTGCTGATCGCGGTCTTCGCGCTCAAGGCCGGCTTGCTGCCGCTGTCGTTCTGGCTACCACACACCTATAGCGCCGCCGGCGCCCCGGTCGCAGCGCTGTTTGTGATCATGACCAAGGTCGGCATCGTCGCCATCCTGCGCGTGCAGGCCATCGCGCTGGCACCAGCGATGCCCGACCTGCTCGACAACTGGCTGACCACGCTCGCCCTGGCGACGGTCGTCCTGGCCGCACTCGGCACGCTCGCTGCCGGTCGCCTGCGTGCACTCGCCGCCTGGCTGGTGCTGCTCTCGGCCGGCACCCTGCTGCTCGCGCCAGCACAGGCAAGCGCACAGGTCAGCGCTGCCGCGATTTACTACCTGGTGCAATCGACCCTCGCCGGGGCCGCCTTCTTCCTGCTCGCCGGAATCATTACGGCCCAGCGCGGCAGCACCGCCGACCATTTCACGGTCGGGCCACCGGCAACGGCCCCTTGGTTGCAGGTGGCCTTCCTGACTGCGGCCATCACCGCTGCCGGCCTGCCGCCATTTTCCGGTTTCATCGGCAAGCTGATGCTGCTGATGACGCTACGCGAAGTCGCCGCCGGACCGGTGATCTGGGCGGTGCTGCTGAGTTGCGGGTTCCTGGTGATGATCGCCCTGGCCCGCAACGGCTGCTACCTGCTCTGGAAAAACCAGACCAGCAGCAGGCCGGCGCCCGCCGCCGTCGCCTGGCAGAAGGTCACCGCCACCCTGCTGCTGGTCGCCGCGGGTCCGCTGCTGGCGGTGCTGGCGGGCCCGCTATCGGACTACGCCAAACGCGCTGCCACGCAACTGCATGCGCCCGGCGCGTATGTCGCCGGCGTTCTCGGGACTGCTGCGGCGAAAAGCCATGCCGAGGCGCCGCGATGATGCGCAGAATCTTGCCACGACCGCTGCTCGCGCTGACGGTCCTGCTGCTGTGGGTGCTGATCAGCAGTCCCATCTCGGCGGGTTTGCTGTTGCTCGGCAGCCTGCTGGCGATCGCCTTGCCGCTGCTGACGCGCACTTTCTGGCCAGACCCGCCGCGCCTCGCCCGACCGTGGCAAGCCCTGCGTTTTATCGGCGTTTTCGCAGCCGACATCTTCACCGCCAACTGGCGCGTCGCCCGCCAGGTGATCGGCCCGCTCTACCGGCTGTCGCCGGCCTTCGTCGAAGTGCCACTCGACCTGCGCGACCCCTTTCTCGCCACCTTGCTCGGCAGCATTGTCTCGCTGACCCCGGGAACGGTGGCGATCGACGTCGACCAGCAACGCTGGATTCTTCTCGTGCATGCCCTGGATGCGCCCGATCCGCAGGCCCTGGTGCGCGAAATCAAGGAACGTTACGAGCAGCCGCTCAAGGAGATCTTTGCATGCTGAAATCGGCCATCGAAATCGCCTTCGTCCTGATCGGCGCGGCGCAGGCGCTCAACCTTTACCGACTCGTGCGCGGGCCGGACACCACCGACCGCATCCTGGCGCTCGACACCCTGGGCATCAACACCATCGCCCTGATCGTGCTGTTCGGGATTCGCACGGCGACCACCGCTTATTTCGAAGTGGCCTTACTGCTGGCGCTCCTGGGCTTCGTCGGCACGGTCGCCTTGTGCAAGTTCCTGCTGCGTGGCGACATCATCGAATGAGCCCCGCGCTCGAATCGCTGGTGGCGCTACTGATCGTGCTCGGTGCGCTGTTCATCCTGCTCGGGTCGATTGGCCTGGCACGCCTGCCGGACCTGCTCAACCGCCTGCACGGACCGACCAAGGCGACAACGATGGGGGTCGGAGCCATGCTCCTGGCGTCGACGATCTTCTTTTCGAACCGCGCGGGTGGCCGCGTCAGTCTGCACGAAGTGGCGATCCTGCTCTTCCTGTTCATCACCGCACCGGTCACCGCGCATCTGCTCGCCAAGGCCGCGCTGCACCGCAAGAAAACCAAAGGGGGCGCAAGCGATGGCTGAAGAGGGTCAATTTTTTCGCCCGGTGAAGGATTTTTGCCAGCGCAGCGTGGTGACCTGCGGACCCGATGAAGCGCTGGTCGACGTGGTCAGGATCATGCGCGAGAAGAACATCTCCAGCGTCGTGGTCTGCGAAAACAAGAGCCCGAGCGGCATCATGACCGACCGCGACCTGCGCAACAAGGTCGTCGCCGCCGGTGCCGATCCGTCCACGCTAACGGTGCGGGCGATCATGAACAGTCCGCTATCAGTGATTGGCGAGAACGATCTGCTCTACGAAGCGCTCTACCGGATGTCGCGCGAGAAGATTCATCGTCTGGCGCTGGTCGATGGCAAGGGCAAGCTCTCCGGAATCATCACCGTCAGCGACATCCTCCGCCTGCAGTCGCATTCGCCGCAGCAACTGGTGCTCGCCATCGAGAACGCCAGGGACTTCCAGGAACTGAAAGGGGTCTACGCGAGAATCCAGAATCTGGTCCTGCACCTCAGCGGCACCGGCACCAACACCCGCGATGTGGTGCGCATGATCGCCCACCTCAACGATCAGATTCTCCTGCGCCTGATTGCGCTGATGCGCCAGGACCGCTTCAGCGATCTGCCCGAGCGCTTTGCCTTTGTCGTCCTCGGCAGCGAGGGGCGTGGCGAACAGACCCTGCTCACCGACCAGGACAATGCCATCATCTACGGCGACCAACTGGGACCCGGGGAGATCATCAAGATCGAAGAGTTCTCGCAGGTCCTGATTGACTCCTTGATCGCCATCGGCATCCCCCCCTGCGCGGGCGGGATCATGGCCAACAACAAGGAGTGGCGACGCAGCCTCGGCAAATGGCGCGACCAGCTCGACCGCTGGCTGCAGGCACCGAGCCCGAACCACGTCCTCAGCTGTGGCACCTTTGTCGACATTCGTACCATCTACGGCGACCCGTCTTTCGAAGAGGAACTCAAGACGCAGGTCTACCAGCACGTACAGAAAGACAAGCTGTTCCTGATGCGCATGGTCGAGAACACGCTGCGCTTCGCCCCACCGCTTGGCTGGTTTGGCAAGATCAGGGGAGAGAAGGACGGCGAACACTCGGGCATGCTGGAAATCAAGAAAGCGGGGATTTTTGCCATCTCGGAGGGGGTCAAGGCGCTCGCGATCCAGGCCGGCAAACTCGAAGGCAGCACCCACCAACGCCTGGAGGCGCTGGTCAAGGACAAGGTGGTCAACAAGAAAATGGCGGCGACCGTTGCCGAGAGCTTCGACTTCCTGGTCCTGATGCGTCTGCGCGGGCAGATTGAGGCGCTACGCGCAGGCCGCCAGCCGGACAACTACATCACGCTCGAACGACTGAACATGATGGAGCTTGGCCGGCTGCAACTGGCCCTGAAGGGCGTCGAGAAATTCCAGGAATTCATCAAGGGCCACTTCAACCTGCACCTGCTCAGATGACGGCAGCCATGCCTGCGGACACTCCGCCCGCCTGCGCATGCGGCAGGCAGGTGGCGGCAATTGCCTGCGCCGCCACGCGCTGCCGGCTAAAAGATATTCGTCTCGCTGTCGTCGTCCTTCTTGACGCCCGGTTTACGCCCGCGCGCCGGCGTCGGCGGATCGCACGACAGGCGGCAGCTGATGCCCTCGATCTTCCGGCCATCGATGAAGCGGGTTACCCGGCAACAGATCACGTCTCCCGACGCGGCCAGCCGCGCGACTTCCTCGCGCAGCTCGGGCAACGGAATATTGAGCGCCTCGGCCATATCGACATCGAGCTGCTCCGCATTGGCTCGCAGGTAAGCAACAATCGTATCGGTCATTTGACTACCCCCAAAAATGCCTTTACCAGCCGGCAAAGTATCGCAGTGTGCGCCAGAGATCCCGTTCTGGCAATTCCTTTCCTGACGACGCTCATGCCGGCGTTGGCGCCCATCTTCCCACCGTGGCGATGCCGCTGGCAAACTGTTTTTCCACTGCTGCGCTTGGCCATCGGCCAGGCAGCGGCTGCGCTCATTCCGAAGCAGCGCAGCGCACGGACCGCAGCACGGCCGCGCCGGTAACCGGTAGAATCCGATCTTTGCCCATGGCCCAGACCGCATGCAGGAACAGACTGCCTACTCGCTGATCGGCGGCGAAGCCAGCGTCGCCAGGCTTTGCGACCGTTTTTATGAACTGATGGATGCAGTACCCCAGTTCGCCGCCATTCGCACGCTGCATCCTGCCGACTTGCAGTCCTCGCGCGACAAACTGTTCATGTTCCTGTCCGGCTGGCTCGGTGGCCCGGATCTCTACGTCCAGAACATCGGTCATCCGATGCTGCGCCGCCGGCACCTGCCCTTTGCCATCGGCGAGGACGAACGTGACCAGTGGGTCGCCTGCATGTTCCTGGCGATGGAGTCGATCGGCATCGAAGAGGCGCTGCGTGAGAAACTTCTGGCATCCTTCTTCACCACCGCCGATTTCATGCGCAACCAGCCGGCGTAGGCAGCAGGCGCTGCAGCGCAACAGGCGGAACCTGCGCGTGCTAGAATGGCGCCCCTTCTTCAAAGGCTTGACCCTACATGTCCCGCGCCGTTCGCAACATCGCCATCATCGCCCACGTCGACCATGGCAAGACCACCCTGGTAGACAAGCTTCTGGTCCAGGCCGGCAGTTTCTCGGCTCACCAGCATATCACCGAGCGGATGATGGACTCGAACGACCTCGAGAAAGAGCGTGGCATCACCATCCTGGCCAAGAACCTGGCCGTCGACTATCTGGGCGTGCATATCAACATCGTCGATACGCCCGGCCACGCCGACTTCGGCGGTGAAGTCGAACGGGTGCTGTCGATGGTCGATGGTGTTCTGCTGCTGGTCGATGCCGTTGAAGGACCGATGCCGCAGACGCGCTTCGTCACCAAGAAGGCGCTGGCCCTCGGTTTGCAGCCGATCGTGGTGGTCAACAAGATCGACCGTGATGGCGCCCGCCCGGACTGGGTAGTTGACCACACCTTCGATCTCTTCGACAAACTCGGTGCGAACGACGACCAACTCGATTTCCCGGTGATTTACGCATCGGCAATCAATGGCTACGCGACGCTTGACCTGGCGAAGCCATCGCCCGACATGCGGCCGATGTTCGAGACCATTCTCAAGCACGTACCGCCACCGCACGCCGATGAAATCGACGGCGCGCTGCAACTGCAGATCTCCGCCCTCGATTACTCGAGCTATGTCGGACGCATCGGCATTGGCCGCCTGCAGCGTGGTCGCCTGAAGCCGGCGCAGCAGGTGATCGTGATGTACGGGCAGGCGGATGCGCAGGGCAAATTCGAACATGGGCCGCCGAAGACCGCCAAGATCGGTCAGGTATTCGGCTTTCGTGGCATGGAGCGGATCCCGCTCGATGAAGCGGTAGCTGGCGACATCGTACTGGTGACGGGAATCGACGATCTCTCGATCGGCTGCACGATCACCGATACCGAAAAACCCGAGGCGCTGCCGATGCTGCGCATCGACGAGCCGACCCTGAACATGACCTTCATGGTCAACAACTCGCCCCTGGCGGGCACCGAAGGCAAGTTCGTCACCAGTCGCCAGATTGGCGAGCGGCTGCGCAAGGAGTTGCTGACCAACATGGCCCTGCGTGTCGAGGAAACGTCCGACACCGACAGCTTCCTCGTCTCCGGACGTGGCGAGCTGCACCTGACGATCCTCCTCGAAACCATGCGCCGCGAGGGTTACGAGCTGGCCGTCGGGCGCCCGCGCGTGATCATCAAGGAGATCGACGGCGAGCCCTGCGAGCCCTACGAACTGCTGACCCTCGACGTCGAGGAAGCGCATCAGGGCGGCGTCATGGAGGCGCTTGGTTATCGCCGCGGCGACCTGCAGGACATGTCGTCGGACGGGCGCGGCCGCGTCCGCCTCGAATATCGCATCCCGGCACGCGGCCTGATCGGCTTCCAGGGCGAGTTCCTCAACCTGACGCGCGGCACTGGCCTGATGAGCCACGTTTTCGATGAGTACGCAACAGTCAAGGGCGACATCCCGGGGCGCCGCAACGGCGTCCTGATTTCTGGCGAAAGGGGCGAGGCCGTCGCCTATTCGCTGTGGAAACTGCAGGATCGCGGGCGGATGTTCAGCATTCCCGGCGACAAGCTCTACGAGGGCATGGTGATCGGCATCCACAGCCGTGAAAACGACCTGGTCGTCAATCCGATCAAGGGCAAGCAACTGACCAACGTGCGTGCCTCGGGAACCGACGAAGCGGTTCGCCTGGTGCCGCCAGTGGCGCTGACCCTGGAGTCGGCGGTCGAATTCATCGACGATGACGAACTCGTCGAAATCACCCCGAAAAACATCCGCATCCGCAAGCGCCTGCTTACCGACAACGAACGCCGGCGCGCCGCGCGCGAATGATCAGCGGCGCCGAGTACCGCGAATCGCTGCGGCAGTACGCCCCGAAGGTCTACGTCGATGGCCGGCTGCTCGCTTCGGTCGCCGACGCCCCGGCACTGCAGCCGGGAATCAACGCGCTGGCAGTCACTTACGATTTTGCGCTTGATACCGCGAAAGCCCCGCTGATGACCGCCGTGCCGCCGGGCAGCGGCCGGACCGTCAATCGCATGCTGCACATCAACGAATCGGCCGGCGACCTGCTCAACAAGCTCGAGGCGGTGCGCATCCTGTGCCAGGAGACCGGCTGCGCACAACGCTATCTGGCGCACGATGCGCTGAACGCCATCCACCAGGTCAGCGCCCGCATCGACGATGCGTGCGGCAGCAGCGAACATCGGGCGCGCTGCGCGGCCTATCTCGAAGAAGTGCAGGCGCGCGACTGGTCGCTGGGAATCGCCATGACCGACGCCAAGGGCGACCGCTCGCAGCGACCCCACCAGCAGGCGAACCCCGACGCCTACCTGCACATTGTCGAGCGTCAGGCCAGGGGAATCGTCATCTCCGGCACCAAGGCGATCGTTACCGGCGCGCCGTACATGCACGAATTGCTGGTCATGCCCAGCCGCAACCTGGGAGCCGCCGACGCCGATTTCGCCGTTTGCTGCGCGCTGCCGGTGGATGCCCCGGGAGTAACCATCGTCGCGCGGCCGGCAGGCCGCCCCGGTGAGAAACTCGAACACGGTGCCGCACTGTTCTCACGCCGCTATGGACAATCGACCGCGGTAGTCCTCTTCGACCGCGTCTTCGTCCCCTGGGAGCGGGTATTTTTTGCCGGCGAGTGGGAGCATTCCGGGTCGCTGACCTACGCTTACGCGACGCACCATCGACACAGCTGCATCGCCGCCCGCGCCGGTTTCGGCGACCTGCTGATCGGCGCCGGCGCGCTGATGTGCGAAGCCAATGGCTTCGATCCCGGCCGCAAGGCCAGCCTGCGCGAACCGATGGTCGAACTGATCAAGATCACCGAGGGCTTCTTCGCCTGCGGCGTCGCCGCCAGCGTCTATGGCACAGCGGACCCGTACAGCGGCAGCTTCGTCCCGGAACCGGTGTTCGCCAACATCGGCAAGCTCCTCCTGGCGACCCAGATCTACGACATGCACCGCCTGGCGCACGAGGTGTCGGGCGGCTTGATCGTCGCCCTGCCCGGACCCGACGAAGACCACAACCCGGCGACCGCCGCTACCCTCGCCGAGGTGCTGCGCGCCAACCCCGACGTTCCCTACGACAAGCGCATAGAAGTCGCCCGCTTCATCGAGGATCTGACCGCCTCGTATCAGGGTGGCTGGTACTCGGTGATCAGCCTGCACGGCGGCGGCTCGCCGGCCGCGATGAAACAGGAAATCTGGCGCAATTACCCGCTCGGCAGCAAGGTCGAACTCGTCGAAAGGCTACTGGATCGCGGCGTCCTGCACGACGAGTCGCGTCCGATCACGCGCAATCGCCAACCCGGGCGCTGTTGCGACGCCGGCTGCTCACCGCCAGGGCAGGCGATCATGGTGCCACTGCCGGGAACCGGCAAGGATTCCTGAGCGCCGCGGCCCGTTCAGCGCCAGCAGATCTTCCTGCTGCTCACTGTGTGCCAGCGCTCACAATCCGCCGGCACCGGCAGCGCAGGTGACTGATCGCTCACAACGGCCCGGGCGGCAGCTGCTGATGCTGGTCCCGGTGATCGCTCGCCACCAGACGCAACCGCGACCGCTGCGCCTGCCCCAGATTCACCATCAGCAATTCGCTGCCGAGCAGCATCACCTGTCCGTCGCGGCGATTGTCTCCGGTGTCGCTGTACTCGAAGCGATACACCCGCTGCAGCCGCAGCCGGCCCTCGTCGTCGCGCGCCGGGCGCAGCGTACCGAGCGCGACCGTATCGTCGAGCAGCAGCAGGTCCTCGGCGGCACAGGCCGCACGCGCGGCGGCCATGCCCGCTGCGCGCGCCTGGAAGCTGTCGAACCAGAACCAGGCGACAAGCAGCAGAACACCCAGGCTGATGGTCTCCATCCACGGCATCGCTGACCCTTACCCTGACAGCCGCCCTTGCGGGCGGGCGCGGAAACACTTGCTGACGAA
Source organism: Candidatus Accumulibacter affinis (assembly GCA_016713625.1). Taxonomy (GTDB): domain Bacteria; phylum Pseudomonadota; class Gammaproteobacteria; order Burkholderiales; family Rhodocyclaceae; genus Accumulibacter; species Accumulibacter affinis. Next base: position 323,549 of record JADJOT010000012.1, on the reverse strand, counting down.
AGCTACCAGGACTCTCTCCACACGTCCAGCCAGCACGAGAGCGCTGCCCAGCCCGCTATACTAGCGAAAAACGGCCGGCACCACAGCCCAGGCGGCTTCGAGAGAGACGCACCGTCGCGCCAGCCGTTGCGCTACAGGCTACAATCGTCCTTCCGCAACCATCACGAGAGCCATACGATGCCCATTTACACCATCGGCGCCAAGCGCCCACAACTGGACCCGCACAGCTGGGTCGCCCCGAACGCCATCGTGATCGGCGACGTTCGTCTGGCCAGAGGCGCTTCGATCTGGTGGAACGCGACGCTGCGCGGCGACAATGACCCGATCACGATCGGCGAGAACAGCAACATCCAGGACAACTGCGTGCTTCACACCGATGTAGGCGTACCGCTGACCATCGGCCGCGACGTTACCGTCGGCCACCTGGTGATGTTGCACGGCTGCAGCATCGGTGACGGCTCGCTGATCGGCATCGGCTCGGTGCTGCTCAACCATGCGGTGATCGGCAAAGGATGCATCGTCGGCGCCAATACCCTCATCCCGGAGGGCAAGATCTTTCCCGATCACTCGCTGATTGTCGGCTCACCCGGCAAGGTGGTTCGCCAGCTCAGCGACGAGGAGGTGGCCGGCCTGCGGCACAGCGCCGAGCACTACGTGGAGAACTGGCAGCGCTATTGGAAGGAACTCACGGCTTTGTAGCGGGCAGGCCCGAGTGGCGCTGGCTGGCAGCGGCGCAGCAACAAGAAAAACGCCCCGCCGCAGCGGGGCGCTGATTGGACGGCGCGGGCGCCCTCAGAGGATCTGGCGCTTGCGCGTGGCCGCGATCCCAAGAAGACCCAGGGCAAGCAGGGCCATAACGCCAGGTTCCGGAACGAACGCAACCATGGCGCCGGCAAGGACGCCGTGCATGACAGCGGTTGGGTGGATGCCATCCCAGAAAAAATAGCGGTAAGCGTCTTTCGCGCAAGCAGCAGCGTTGGCAACCGCTGAACATGCGTTGGTGACGTTTGTCAGGCCATACGCGGCCGGGTTGCTGGCAACGACCGTCGAAATACCGAACAGATCGAAGATCCGCACGTCGTCCGTGGGGTCAGCGATGTCATCGGCCAGTGCGGATGCCAGGGCCTTGTTCATCTCCTCAGACACCAGGGTACCAGCCAAGTCAACACCAGGACCTTGCGCCCGAACCGCCGGCGCAAGGCCCGCGTTTGGCGTGTTCCATACCACGACATCCTTGGCACCAGCGAGTTCGAGCAAGTTGACCATGGTGTCGACATACGCTGCGTAGATCTGTACGTCCGCAGCGATTCCCTGACGAGCAGCATCCAGGTCGCCGCCGGAAGCGAAGAGAATTGCAGCAGCTTTCGGGATCAGGTCCCGCGCGTCGTTGCCGCCGCCAGCAACGACGTAGAGCGCGCTAGATGGCGCCTGATTGACGTGCTGGAACAGAAAAGTGTCCACCTGCGTCGTAAGGCTAGGCGGAAAATTATTGGGAAAATCCAAAAAGGGGTTGCGTTCGCCGAGTGGCCCTACCCGCGCGCCGCCATACGCATAATTCGTGCCACCAGGGAGGAGCGAGGGATTGGCGCTGAGTCCGAGGGCTGAAGCGAATGTGCTGGCCCAGACCGGGCCATTCGAGTAAACGTTGGAGGCAGAATACGGATAGGTTGGGATGAACGAGTTGTCGGGCGTCACCATCGGCGTTCTCAGGGTGCCCGGAGGATATCCCTGGCTTGCGCCGACCACGTCGAAGACAAAGGCGTTGTTGCCGGTGTCGGACAAGCTGTCGCCGAACAGGAAGAGATTCGAGTACCCCGCCTGCGCGCCCGCCGAAACGGCAAGACAAGCGACAGCCAGGAGTCCATTGCGCATTCGCTTCTTGACAACCATGGCCGCAGCTCGTATTTGCTGGAAGGAGCCAAGCACGATTGCGGGTAGCTCAGTGATGCGAAAAGTGCGTGTTTTCATCTGGTAGCATTCCTCTGGTCGTTATGAGTGGAAAGCCTTCGATAAACTGCCGGTCGCCATCAAGCGAGTGGCGACTTCAGGTGGCCCTTCCGCCAAGAAAGGTTGACGGACGCCAACGGGGAGCACGAAACGAGCCTGCTGTATCGACGTACTTATTTAATACAGTATTTCTCGTTTCATCGATACCAGCATGCGACCGACTGTAAGATTTTCCGACAGTCGTCGACCGCGCCGAGTGCGTTTCGGCTCGTCGCCAGGGGTGGATCCCGGCACGGCGGCTACGCTGCCTTGCCGCCAGCGTGTGTTAGATAGTAGCCCAGCACCCGCTCCAGATAGTGCTCGGGTGCCGGCACCGATAGCCCCGCGGCCGCGAGCAGTTCCTGTGTGCGATGATTGGCGAAGGTCTGATCGGTCGCCAGGTAATCGAGGAAGACCGGCAGCGTCTTCACCGCGCGCCTGGCCTCGGCGGGCATCAGCATGCTCACTCCGGAGAGCAAGGCGCTGAAGACCCGGGTTGGCAGCCTGATCACCGGCGGCAGACGGCGCCCCGCCCGGGCAAAGTCCTTGCGCACGCGCTCGCGCAGGGGGTTGAGCGCCAGCGCCAACGCCGGTCCCGAGCAGGAATGGAGGATGCGCCCGCTGCTGGCGCTGGTCTGGCTCGACCAGGCAATCGCTCGGGCAACATAGTCGGCGGGAATGATATCGAGCCGGGCGCCACCGAATTCCGGCGCAAGACCGAAGGTTCGCCGGCCCGAGAGGAACTCGCAGAGGTGGTAGAAGACCTGGAAATGAATGATCCGACCGCTCTGGCTGTCACCGACGACCATGCTCGGCCGATGCACGGTCAGCGGCAGGCCACCTTCGACCGCCGGGCGAACGACTTCCTCCGCTTCGGCCTTGGCCTGTTCGTAGGTGTTGTGAAAGCCCCTCGGGGTCGTCAGCCACTCTTCCGGAAGCATGCCATCGGTACGCCCGCCGACTCCGACGGTGCTGACGAATTCGACCTTTTCGAGATGCGTACAGGCAACGGCGAGTTCCAGGATGTGCTTCGCCGAGTCGACCGAAGAGCGGCGCGCCTGTTCAATCGGCAGGTTCATTCGCACGTTGCCGGCCGAGTGAACGATGCGCGTGCAATCGGCACGCAGCTGGTGGTAATCGGCGGCGTCGAGACCAAAGTCCGGCAAGGTCGTATCGCCACGCAGGGCGCGTATGCGCTGCCTGACCGGAACATCGCCCGGCTCGACTTGCCAGAACTGGTACAGCGTCTCCATCCTGGCCGCCAGCTCAGCGGCGGATTTGGCACGCAGCAGCAGCGTCAGCTGCGTCTGCGGTTCCTGCAGCAGAATGGGCACGAGAGCGCTGCCGATCGCCCCGGTCGCGCCGGTGATGAAGTACTGGTTCATGGGCTGCAGTGGAAAGTCTTGCCGTCGGCGCTCCAGGCTTCGAAACGGCCTGCGTGGGCGGCATCCATCTGCACGTACAGTTCCTGCAAGATCGACGCGCGCCTGGCTTCGATGACATGCCGGCGCAGTTTCAGGTTCGAGGTAAGCTCCCCTCCATCAATCGTCAGCGCCTGCACGGTAACCATCAGGCCGGCAGGACGCTGGTAGGCAGGCAGCGCCGCACTGGCGGCAGCCACCTGCTGGCGCAGGTCAGCGAACGAATCGTGCATGCCGGCCTGCCATGCCATCTCACCGACGACCAGCAGCGCGACCGGCTGCGAGCGCCGTGCACCGAGAACGACGACGTGTTCGAGCTGCGGCACCTGCTGCAGCCGGCTTTCGATGCCGTTGGGCGCAATGCGGCGCCCGGTCGAGGTCTTGAAGATTTCCGACTTGCGGCCGATCAGGGTAACGAAGCCGTCGGCGTCAATGCTGGCGAAGTCGCCGGTGCCCAGGAAACCGTCGCCATCGAGCGGGCTGGCCGACGGGTCATCACCAAGATAGCCGGAGAAAACGCCCTGCCCGCGTACCAGCAGCTCGCCGTCTGCCGCCAGCTTCAGCTCACTGCCCGGCGTCGCGCGCCCGACGCTGCCGAATCGGAAACAATCCGGCTGGCTGATGGCCATTGGGATGATGTTTTCGCTGACGCCATAGGCCTCGAGGACAGGCAGACCAATGGCATGGAACCGTTCGAGCAGCCACAGCGGCATGGGTGCCGAGCCACTGACCATGAAGCGGAGATTCTCGCCAAGGGCAGCGCGCAATTTGCCCAGCACGAGACGGTTGGCAAGGGCGAACTGCAGCCGCGCAGCAACTCCTTCGCGCTGCCCTGCGCGGGCTGCGGCGGCATGCCGGTCGCCAACGCGTAGCGCCCAGTGCACCAGGCCCCGCTGCCAGCCGGGCTGCAGCGCGGTCGCCTGCTCGATCCCGGCATAGAGCTTCTCGTAGAAACGTGGCACGCCGATGAACAGATGCGGTGCGATCATCTTGATGTAGCGCATGATCTCCCGCGGATCACTGACGTAAAAGGTTTGCGCGCCGCGGCCGATGGCGCACAGATTGATCATCCGCTGAAAGAGGTTGGAGAGCGGCAGCCAGCAAGCAAGACGGCTGCCCTCGGCGACCTGCGGGAAAGCGGCAAGGATGGCAGAGGCGGCGAGACACATCTGCCGATGGCTGTACTCGATACCTCTCGGCTCGCCAGTCGTTCCCGAAGTGAAAATGATCGTCGCCGGAGCGTCCGGCTGCGCCTGATTCCACCCTTCGCTTGCCGGAGTCTCGGCGAGGAGAGTGGCCAGCGACTCGACTCCGGCGGCGCCGGCCGCATCGAGGCAGACGACGAAACGCAGCCGCTGGCGCACAGCCTCGTCAATCCGCTCGAGCAGCGAGGGATGCGCAAGCACCAGCCCGGCGAAATTGCAGCGGCGGGAGATTTCCCGGATGTGCTCGTCGAGGCCGTAGGGGTCGAGGCCGACGGCAACGCCGCCCGCTGCCAGCCTGCCGAGCTGGGCGAAATCCCACTCGCGGCAACTCGGCGCCATGATGCCCACCCGGTCGCCCGCGGCGAGCCCCAATCGACGGAAGCTGCTGCTCAGGGAGGCCACCGCCTGCTGGTAGGCACGCCAGCTGCTGCCCACCCATTCCCCGCTCGCCGCAAGCTGCCAGAGTGCCGTCGCGTCCGGAGTCAGCGCGCTGCGTGCCAGCAGCATCCCCGGTACCGTCCAGCCGCTCGCTTCGAGCGCTGGATCAACCGCCGGCGCCTGGCTCAACGCATTCTCCCGCGCAGACTCGGTCGGGACCCGCGCACGCCGCTCATGCGGACGCGATCACCGGGTCGTAGGCGCCGCGCGGTCGCGAGATGCGCAACTCCTCGGCGGTCAGCGCCAGCCATTCCAGGCTGCGGGTCACTTCCTTTCCCGGACCCAGCCGCTTGCGGATCAGGAAATCCACCACTGGCCCCATCACCCGCCAATAGTTGAGGTTGGCCTTGCCGTGTCGGATCAGGCTCGAGAATTCCGGAGCATAGGGGTTGTAGCCAAAGGTATGCAGATCGGAATACATCAGCAGCCAGTTGATCGGGTAGTTGCTGTGGATTGGGTTGGCATGCTTGCTCGAAGCGACCAGCCCCAGGTCGACCACCTTGCGCATGATCTCCTCCTGATTGTAGCGCCAGGCATGGAACGGGGCAAGGTAGCGCGGGAACTCTGTCCCTCGTGGATAGGTCTTCGGGTTGTAGAAGCGACCGAGTTCCTCGGCAGTGAACTCGCCGCAGCGGGCCAGTTCGGGCGGCGTCCAGTCGGTGTCGCAGATCAGTTGGCGGGAGAACTCGTAGAGCATTCGCTCCGGCTCCGGTTGACCAGGCGAGTATCCCGCCAGCACCAGCGGGATGCCCTTCTGGATCGCCAGCCGGATGGCGTCGCCTTCGAACAGCGGCGCGTAGACGTAGGAAAGCGTGTACACCGCGCCACGTTCTTCCTGGTTGTGCAGCAGGTAACGAAAGGTCTTGCGGTAGAAGTCGTGCGCCGGCGCGTAGCTGAGGTGATCGATGTTCAACTTGCCGAGGGCACGCCGGATGTTGTCCCAGGCCAGCGGCGGGATGTTGATGTCCACGGTGAACGCGAGCACCTTCAGCTTGAGTTCGACGCTCAGTCGATGCAGCAGGTAAACGCTGTCCTTGCCGCCGCTGAGCGGGACCAGGCAATCGTATTCCCCCTGGCCTCGGCAACCCGCGAGGGCCAGCTCGAAATCAGCCTCGTAAGCGCGACGCGCCAGTTCCGCCCGCTCGGTCTCCCGGGCCAGCGCCGTTTCATCGCGGCAAAGGTTGCAAATGCCGTCTGCCGACAGACTGATTCCGGGCACCTGATCGGGCACCAGGCACTTGCGGCATCTCTTCATTTCATTTTTCCAGAACCGGGCCGGCATCATGGCAGGCAACCAGGTGCGTGTTCAGACAGTTGCCAGCAGGGCCAGCGCAAGGCTTCGTCGCGTTTCATTGCAGGTTACGGGCCTCGCCAGCCGACCCGGGAAACATGCCGCACTCGAGTCAGGAACCACCCGTTCATCTCCTTCAGCCATCCAGGTCACCCCGAACTCAGAAAGCACTCTCCGAATGCTACCGCAAACCGACACTTCTCGTGCCGCGGCGTTGGACTCCACCCTGCAATCATCGACGACAATCGTTGATCTGTCCATCTCACCACGCGGGGTGGATGATGCGCCTGCCAACCGGCGCCGACGAGATCCCCGGCCGGGAATACTTGCGCAAGCACGCCATCGCTTGCATTCAGCCGCACATCTTGCATAATCCGTGCTGACCCGTCGTCTCCCACCTGCATTGCGGCAAACGAGCGGGCGTCTGCCGCGCTTTTCTGGAGAGATTCAAGAATGAAAAAATTTACCAAGTTGGCTTTTACGGGCCTCCTGCTGGCGTGCGCGAGCACTGGCTATGCGGGTGGTGGCGGCCATGCAGATCGTGTATGTATTCCGGTGGACGGGACAGTGACGACTACGCCCATCGCCTGCGAGCTAATTCTTCCAGGTGGCCCCCCGAGCGCGTTGTCCTCAAATCCGTGGGGGACCGTGCAATGGCTTCCTCAGTGCTTCCTGACTGAAGGCAAGGGCAAGGCCAGGTTTTCCGGATCTTCTCAACTGACCATGGAGGTGGTACAGAGTCTTGTTCCAGAGGCGTACATTCCTCCACCACTTGCCCCATTATCCTTGACGCCACTCACGTTCCCGTCTGAAGCTGTACGCTCACAGCTCAACGTCTTTACGTCTAACGCGATGCTGACCGGGAAGATAAGGAACTACACGGGCACCCTGTACACCAGGGACACGGGAGTGATCACTGTCGACATAACACCTGACGGCGAACAGACGGTAGGACAGGTGCTGAAAATCGTTGGTGGATCCCCAGGTAGCGACTTCGAGGGTGCCACCGGAATGATCGCGGTGGCCGGACAGGAAGTCGGAGGCGGCGCGTTCTATACCGGTGAGGTTTGCGTCAAGCCCAAGAAGTAATCCCCCGCAACCCCTTGCGGCAGACGATCTGTCCGGCTCCCCCCCACGTCGTGACGAACGGCCAAGAGGAAACCCGGACAGAGACGCATCTGCACGTCGACCACCGGCATTCCGAAGACGCTCAAGGGGGTTTGGGGCTCACGGCCTTACCGAAACGGATCATCCGTCATGCCGTCCAGACGAAAAAACAAACGCAGGTCGTCCAGGTCAGTGCGGAACTTTGGCAATAGCGAACGCCGAAGGGCACGCACTCGGGCACGCAGATCTGCCGCCACCGGTTGGCCTGGGCTCTTGATCATGACCATGAATGGCACGCCAAAGGTGGTGTGCACACGCGCCGTCCCGGGTAGTTCCTCGGCCACGAGCCGGCGATAGTCGGCGGCGTCAAAGGCCGCCCGCAACGAGTGAACATAGTCCTCGACGACGACCGCCGGCAGGCTGTCCTGGTGAATGTGCGCAAAGAATTGTACGGACTTCTCCGCCTTGAGACGACCAAAGTCCGCCAGATAAAGAGCGCCCCCGGGCCTCAGGACGCGCCGGATCTGACGGAAACAGTTCTGCAGGTCCGCACTGGTTGGCAGGTGATGCAGCGTCATGGTACTGATCACCCCGTCCACGGATCCATCCGGAACCGTTTCCAGTCTGGTTATATCGTCGTGACGCAGGTCCACGTTGTCGATGCCGAGTTCGGCCAGGTGGCTCCTGGCGCTGATCAGCATCCGCGAAGACAGTTCGACGCCGACGAAGCGAACAGACGGATTGAACTGGGCGATCTGGCCGAGTTGACTGGCCGGCCCGCAGCCAAGGTCGAGTACCGTCGCGCATTTGCCGATCACCGTCGACACCAGCGCCGAGTGGAAAAGACTGGCTGCGGCCATGACCCCATCGGCTCGCCCGGAACTGGCGTAGGCCTCAACCTGTTCGGCGCCGTCCATCGCCATCGTTGGCTCGGGAACGCGCGACAAGGGACGGCGAAGCAGAATCTCTCGCAGAAAGGTCGGAAAAACCGAAAATCGTGGCATGATTGGCAGCCTAAACCAAAGCCCGTTCACTGACAAGGAATGATCTCGACCCAACTTTCCGCGAGCAACCCGGATCGCCTCGGCGCCCGCCGCTCGGAGACCGCCGGCAATGCCTGAACGACCGCTGAGGATCCGGCAAGACCACAGCCAAGGCGGCCCGGAACGAACCGGGCTGGCGCGTGGATTGTGGCAGCGGGGGTCGAAAGTGCCGTCGTCGGGTAGGCCTTCGCTACCGGCACCGCCCTGGCTTCATAGTGTCGGATTTTTTTACACCTGCCGGATTGGCTGCCAGAGAAATTTCTCTAACCCATTGCTTTAAAATGTTTATTGATATCTGGCATGGGATGTGCTTTACTATCCTCGCCAGACCACGGAACGCTGGTTTCTACCAACGAATTTTTGCTCACAAGGACCAACCATCATGAAAAAAGCCGTTCGTACCTCGCTCTTGGGCATCGCCGCCGTTGCAGCGACCGCTGTAGCGCTGCCGATGCAAGCCAACGCAGCCGCCTTGCAATTCTCCAACCTGGATGGCGCGGGTACTCCCGGCGCCTTCCTCCTGGTGGACAAACTGAACAGCATCTCCAGCATCAATCCCTACCTCACCAACGTGAATGTCGGACCGAACAAAACGCTGGATGACGGAGATACCTTCAACGAGTCCCTCGTGCTGATCACCAACAGCAGCAGCTATCTCGCCAACCCTACGAGCTTCGTTCTTGGGGGAGATTACAAATTGGTCGCAGCTCTGACTGGCACCATTTACAACACCATGCCGGTTGCCCTTGGTGGAGCAATCAACCTCAATCCTGACAACTCGGTGTCGGTCGTGAATGGTGGAGTCGTCTTCGACGTAGCCTTCAGCTCCGCCAGTATTGAACTTCGCAATAACCAGACCAACGCGCTCATTTCGACCCTGGTTTTCGGGAGCGGCGGCGGTTCGTCGATCCAGTTGGTGGCTGGCTCGCTCATCAGCGACATCACCCTCAACGCACTGCTCAACTGCACGGTCGCCTGCGATTCCTATGTCAAACTGGAGAGCGGTGCGTCGGCTGCGGGAGTAATCGTTGATACCATCACGACGGGGTCAGCGCGTTTCAACAGTTTTCTCAACGGCAACTACGCGGCCAACACCTTTGACATCTCTTTCTCCGACAACGGCCAAGCCACGACCTTTATCGTTCCGGAGCCGGGTACGATCGCCCTTCTCGGCATGGGCCTGGTCGGTTTCGCTGCAACCGGTCGTCGCAAGAAGGTAGTCTGATTACTGGACTTCCAGTTGCCGATGCTGGCAGCCAGTGACGCACGCAGGAAGACCCGAAGCCATCACGGCTACGGGTCTTCCTGTTTTTGCGCAGAGCGCAGCGCTTTTGCAATGGCGGAATCCACTTCCAGGCCGTCGAGGGTTTCAAGCGCGCTTTGGCGGGCCATGTGCAGCAGATTCGTGCCCGCCCTCCGCCCTCTGGTTTCGTGCTCGATCGTTACCCAACCATCCACGTCAAGGAGTTGAACTGAATGAAGAACTTGCTTTCACGCGCATTGGCATGCGCCGCCTTTGTGGGATTGATCGTTCCGTTTGCGGCGGAAGCCTACGACAAGATGTACGTGTTTGGCGACAGCCTGTCGGATAGCGGCAACGCTTTCCACCTGGTCCCGCCACCCGCTTTTCCACCGCCACCGAACAATCAACGCAACAGCAATGGCCTGGTAGCGGTCGAATATCTGGCGCAGCAGCTCGGGGTCGCACTGCTTCCCTCGACCACTGCTGGCGGCACCAACTATGCGGTCTCGGGCGCAATGACCGGCCAGCGAACCAGCGTCTATCCACTGCCCCCTTCACCCGGGGGAGTAGTCGTGACCACCGAGAACTATGCAGACCCGGTGTACAACAGCCTATTCAACACGCAGGTTCTGCGTACCGGCACCAGCCTGCTCAGCCAGGTGACCCAGTTTGCCCTGAGTTCGCCAAGCTTTGCACCTTCATCGTCGCTGTTCGTCGTCTGGGCTGGTGCGAACGACTTTTTCTTCGATCCGCAAGCCTCTACCGTTGTTACTTCGGTCACCAATATCGCGAACTCGATTGGCGCACTCGTGGCATCCGGCGCACGTCAGTTCCTGGTGCCTGGACTACCTGATCTTTCGTTGACCCCGGCGATCCGCGACCTCGATGCGTCGTTCCCAGGCGCTGGCATCGGCGCGGGCTATCAGGCGCTTTCGCTGGGGTTCAACCAGGCCCTTCTTGCAACACTTCCCGCTCTCGAAGGGCTCGCGCCGGGCGTCGACATCACCTATTTCGACACCAGCGCGGCACTCCTGGGCGTCATCGCGGATCCCGCCGCGCTGGGACTGACCAACGTCTCTGACGCCTGCCTGGTCTGGGGCCCCCAGGGCATCGCCTCGCTCTGTGCAAACCCGGATGAGTACCTGTTCTGGGATCAGGTTCACCCCAGCGACCGGGTTGCCATGGAACTCGGGAGGCAGTTCGCGGTTGCCGTACCGGAACCGGAAAGCCTCACGATGCTCGCACTCGGCCTGATTCTGCTCACGACATCGCGGCTGCGGCTGCGCGCCAGAGCGTAACGTTCCGCTGCAGGAAGCGGCGCGGGAGGGACACCAGCCCCTGCGCCGCTCAGTTCCCGTGCCGCAACGCATCAACGATGTTCATCCTTGACACCCGCCGCGCTGGCATGATCGCTGCGAAACACGTGGCGGCAAGGCCGATCATGGCCGACATCAGCACATCCACCGGCAGCGGTCGTATGGTCGCCGTGTAGCCAATGTTGGCATTGGGGGCAGGTGGCATGGCAATGCCGATGGCGGAAATGATCGCCGCAGCAACGCAGCCAACAACGATCCCCAGGATCGCACCAACCATGCCAACGATGGCGCTCTCGGTGAGGATCAACTGCACCACGCGACCTGGCCGCTCTCCCAGGGCCAGCATGGTTCCAAACTCGATGGTGCGCTCGAACAGCGTCATATTGACGCTGTTCAGGACACTCAACAGAACCATCAGCAGAATGATCAGTCGCAACACGCTGAACTGACGGTCGTAGAGCTGCACGGTTTTCTCGTAAAAATCGGACAAGTCCCGCCACGAAGAAACTTCGTAGCCAAGCCCTCCCAGCCTTTCGCGCAACGAAGAAACGACGGCAGACGTATCCTCGGTGCGCTGTAGCAGCAGCACGACGAGGTGAGCCGAATGGTTGTCCATCAGGTTGCGTGCTGCCGCGAGGGGAATTCTCGCTGCGCGCGCGTCGAAATCCTTGGAAAAGCTCTGAAAGACTCCCACCACCACGAACTCGAGGGCATTCACCGCGCCTTGCGGAAGACTCATCACCAGCGTCGCGCGATCGCCCACCTTGAGGCCCAGCGACTGGGCAACGCCCTGCCCCAGCACGATCCCGTCACGGTCACTGTCGGTGAGCGCTCGCCCTTCGATATAGTGCAGAAAGGTGCCGAGTGTTGCCTCAAGGGACGGCTCAACGCCTTCACCGATGATTCCGACGTCGCGTTTACCGTTACTGAGCATGCCCGTGAAAGCCAGGCGAGCCATCGCCAGGTGTACCGCCGGATCCTTCAAGACCATTTCCTTGAGGTCGTCGGGTTGTTCGATCAGATAGGCCTCGGGCGAGCGTATGCGACCTTCGCGATAGCCCTGACGTGTGATCTGGAGATGCCCGGTCTGCGAACGGATGATTGATTCACCAAATTGCACATAAACATCCTCGACGAAACCACCCGCCAGAATCAATCCGGCGACGCCCATGCTGATCGCTGCCAGCGTGGCAACCGAACGTGCCTGATGGCGGAACACGTTCCGGAAGGCAAACGCCAGCCATTGCGGTAACCGGAACTTCATTGGTTGTACCGCAGCGCATCAACGATGTTCATTCTGCTCGCCTTCCAGGCAGGCATGACGCTGGCGATCAGGGTGGTGAACAAGGCCAGAGAGAATGCGTCGATCACGAGCGGCAAATCCACCAGGATCTGGCCGTTGTAGCCCCTCGCCATTCCCGGTGGCGGCGGCATCGGAATCCCGATATACGAAATCACTGCAGCCAGCAGGTATCCCGCGGCAATGCCCGAAACCCCACCGAGAAAACCGATGAGAACGCCTTCGGCAAGAAACATGCGCATCACCAGTGCTCGCCGCTGTCCGATGGCAAGGCAGGTGCCAATTTCCCGCGTACGCTCCAGCACGCTCATCATCAGGGTATTGGATATGGTGAGTATGATGATCAGCCCGATAATGACCCTCACCACGTTGACCTGCTTCGAAAAAAGAACTACGGTCTTGTTGTAGAAATCAGCCAGAGCGCTCCAGGGAATGACCTCGAAATCGCCGGGGGGCAGGCGGCTGCTCAGCAGCCCCACAGCCTCCGCAGTGCTCTCGGTACGGTCCAGCGAAACCACCCAGGAGGTTGATCCCTCCACCCTCATCAGCTTGCGCGCCAGGACAATCGGCAAGCGCAGCGCACGTTCATCGAAGTCCTTGTAGAGAGTCGAGAATGTCCCCACAACCTTGACCTCAACGGCATTTGGACTGCCACTGGAAGCAGTCGCCAACAAGACGATCGTATCGCCCGCCCTGGCGCCAAGACTGGCAGCCAATCCCTCACCGAGCAGCAGCGCAGGTTCGCTGGCATCGACCAGGTCACGGCCCGACATGATGGTGATCCGACTGCTGATGGGGCGTTCGCGTACGGGATCGACGCCCTCGCCGATGAACGCGATCGTGACGTCGCCATGACTGGCGAGGCCAGTGAAAGCCAGGCGTGGCGTCAGGCTGACGACGCCCGCCGTCTGCTCGATGACCGCCTGTTCTGATGACCGGGCGGGCAACAGGAAGGCGTACGGATCGGCGACCCCTTTGTCAAAGTACCCAGGCCTGACAATCTGGATATGCCCCAGTTGTGAGTGGATGGTCGACTCACGCAACTCCTGGAAAATCCAGGTCACGAACCCACCCGCCAGGACAAACGCGATCACCCCGCCGGCCACCGAAAGGCTGGCAACAAAGCTTCGGCTGGTGCTTCGACGAAGGTTTCGACCAGCCAGGCGAAAATCCAGGACTAAACGTAACATGGCTTTCTCGGCTGCCTTATCGTGATCGAACTGCGGTGGCGAGTGAAGCGACTACGACCGCACCAGGACGCTGCAGCGTCGGATAAGCGCCTGTGCGGGCAGACGGTCGTGCTCCCGCCGAAGTCAGCCCGCACCACCGCTCACGCGATCACGCCGCCGCCGAGACATACCCGGCTTTCGTAGACTACCACCGACTGCCCCGGCGTGACCGCCCATTGCGGCTCGGCAAAGCGGATCAGGCAGCTGTCGGCGCCGACACGCTCCAGCTCGCAGGGCGCGTCGGCCTGACGGTAGCGCGTCTTCGCCGTGTACACCCAGTGCGCATGCGGCGGCGCGCCGGCTACCCAGGAAAGATCCCAGGCGGTCAGTTCGTCGGCCAGCAAGGCCGGGTGCGCGTGCCCCTGCACGACGTAGAGAACGTTGCTGACGACATCCTTGCGGGCCACGAACCAGGCGTCGTGGTCACCGCTGTCGCCGCTCTTTCCGCCCTGCACGCCGCCAATGTGCAGTCCCTTGCGCTGGCCGATGGTGTGGTAGGCCACCCCGTCGTGGGTGCCGAGCAGGCGGTCGTCGTCGAGGCCGCGAATCTCGCCCCTGGTCGGCGGCAGATAACGCATCAGGAACTCCTTGAATGGTCGCTCGCCGATGAAGCAGATGCCGGTCGAATCCTTCTTCAGCGCGACATGCAGGCCGGCGGCTTCGGCAATCCTGCGCACCTCGCGCTTGTACAGGCCGGCCAGCGGGAACAGCGTCTTGGCGAGTTGCTGCTGATTGAGGCGATGCAGGAAATAGCTCTGGTCCTTGCTACCGTCCTCGGCTTTCAGCAGCTGCCAGGCACCCGCAAACTCGCGAATACCCGCGTAATGACCGGTGGCGATGCGGTCGGCGCCGATCTTCAACGCGTGTTCGAGGAAAACGCTGAACTTGATTTCCGAGTTGCACAACACGTCCGGGTTTGGCGTGCGGCCGGCCTGATACTCGGCGAGAAAATGCGCAAAAACGCGCTCGCGGTACTCGCTGGCAAAATTCACCACTTCGACTTCGATGCCGAGCGTGTCGGCCACGCTGATCACGTCAACCAGATCCTGGCGCGACGAGCAATACTCGTCACTATCGTCGTCTTCCCAGTTCTTCATGAACAGACCGAGCACCTGCCAGCCCTGCTCCTTGAGCAGCCAGGCGGCCACTGCCGAATCGACGCCGCCCGACAGGCCGACGACCACGGTTTTTCCCTTGTTCATCCTCGTCGTACCCCTGCTAACGTTCGATCGGCGCACCATCGCCAGCCCTGCCGGCGACCGCACCGCCCCGCCCTTTAATCAAAAATTGAGTAGGCAACCCTGTCTCTTCGCGACCCTGGCCATCTAGCCAGTCGGGCAGCGCCATCACCACCGCCGGCCGGCCGTTGTCACGAAACCAGCTATCAACGACATGGCGCGCCGCTTCGGCAGCGCCATCCGGGGCCGCCGCCAGCGGCCCGGTTTCCTCGATCTGCGCCGAGTAGTGGAGCTCGAACAGATAGCGCACTCGCCGCACGGGCTCGACGACGCGGTGGAAATGCAGCCAGCCGCGACTTTCGAGCAGGCGCAACAGGCGCGTCGTCGTCGTCGAGTGGTCGATGCAGTCCATCCGCCCGAGGACGCCATCGTCCGCATAGTTACCGCCGCGGTCGGCCGCGATCGGCGTCCGTTCGCCTGCCCAGCCGAGCAGCCAGCCGATCGCCAGCGACAGTTTTTCGCGCTCCTCGGCTGCGCTCCTGGCGACGCCGAGCAATTCCCGCAGCTGCAGCAACTGCTGATCGCTGTAGCGCACCTCCGCCTCGGTGATACAACCGTAGTTGTAGCAGACCTTGACCACCTCCTCCGCCGTCGCCGCCGGCGCCAGGCCCAGCAGGAGGAGCAGGCTCAGCCAGCGCATGTCGAGTGGCTCAACAGTTCGAGCGGATAGCGCCGGCCGGCCAGCCAGTCCTCGATGCAGCGCAGGACCAGTGGACTGCGGTGCTGCGCCTGCCGCGCGCGGATTTCATCGAGGCTCAGCCAGTGTGCCGCCAGGATGCCCGCGTCGAGCGACCGTCCGGGGTCGTGCGCAATGATCTCGCCAGCGAACGCGAAACGCAGATAGGTGACATCCCTGGCCTCGTTGCGGTGGTGGTAAATGCCGACGAGATATTGCGGGTTCAGCGTGTAAGCGGTTTCCTCGAGCGTCTCACGCACCACTGCGTCGAGCAGCGACTCGCCGCACTCGAGGTGACCAGCCGGCTGGTTGTAGCAGATACCGTATTCGGTTTCCTCCTCGACGAGCAGGTAGCGACCGTCGCGTTCGAGCACCGCAGCGACGGTGACATTGGGTTTCCAGACCATGACAGAAGCCTTGCAGGGCGGTGAAAGCGCCATTTTACCGCCAACCGGGGGGCGAAATCGGCTAGAATTTCCGCTTCGGCATTTCCGGCAAGAGAGGGAGAGAAGACCATGTCCATGGCGGATCGCGATGGCTTCATCTGGTACGACGGCAAGCTGGTGCCCTGGCGCCAGGCGACCACGCATGTACTGACGCATACCCTGCACTACGGCATGGGCGTCTTCGAAGGTATCCGCGCCTACAAGGCGGAAAATGGCACCGCCATTTTCCGCCTTGAGGAACATACCGACCGCCTCTTCAACTCGGCCCACATCTTCCAGATGAAGATGCCGTACGACAAGGAAACGCTGCTCGAAGCGCAGAAGGAAGTGGTGCGCGCCAACCAGCTCGAATCCTGCTATCTACGGCCGATCGTCTTCTACGGTTCCGAGGCCATGGGTATCGCCGCCACTGCGGTGAGTACGCACGTGGCCATCGCTGCCTGGCCGTGGGGCGCCTACCTGGGTGCCGACGGGATGGAAAAAGGCATTCGCGTCAAGACCTCGTCGTTTACCCGCCATCATGTCAATATCAACATGTGCCGCTCGAAGTCGGTCGGCACCTATACCAATTCGATCCTGGCGCACCAGGAAGTGGCCCACGATGGCTACGACGAAGCCCTGCTGCTCGACGTCGACGGCTACGTCGCCGAGGGCGCTGGCGAGAACATCTTCATTGTCAAGAAGGGCAAGCTATACACCCCCGACCTGACTTCCTGCCTCGAGGGGATCACCCGCGCTTCGGTCCTGCAACTGGCCGACGAGCTGGGCATCGCGGTGATCGAAAAACGCATCACCCGCGACGAAGTGTATTGCGCCGACGAAGCCTTCTTTACCGGCACCGCTGCGGAAGTGACGCCGATTCGCGAACTCGACAATCGCCAGATCGGCGCCGGCCACCGCGGCCCGATCACCACGAGAATCCAGAGTCTCTTCTTCGACTGCGTGAACGGTCGTGTGCCGGCGCATGCCGACTGGCTCGCCTACGTTTAACCTTGCAAGGTTGCCATCATGTCTCAGAACACCCCGCAGAAGCCCATCGAGGTTACCGCTCACGATCTGCCCTTGTACTGTCCGACCAAGGACTCTCCGCTGTGGGCACGGCATCCGCGCGTCTTCCTCGACATCGCACAAAGCGGCGAAGCGCTTTGTCCCTACTGCAGCGCCCACTACGTCTTCCACGGCGAACTTCCGCAGGGGCAGCACTGATCAGCTACCCGCCCCGCGGCCCCCCCCCCCCCCCCCCCCCCCCCCCCCGGCCCCTCCCCACCCCCGGTGATGAAAGCCATGACCATTCCTCCCTTGCAGCGCGCATTCCGCTTGCACGCCGGAATCGTTCGTTGGGCACGGAGCATGCTCCGTGAATTCCCCATCTCACCCCCCCGACACCTCTCCCACAAGCGGGCGAGGGGAGGTTCGTGAGTCGCTGACGCGACTTTGACATAAATGAAAGCGCTGATCGTCGCGCCATCCTGGATCGGCGACACGGTGTTGGCGCAAGCGCTGTTCATGCGCCTGCACGAGCAAACACCCCACCTGCAACTCGATGCCCTGGCCCCGCGTTGGGTGGCACCGGTTCTTGAACGCATGCCGGAGATCGCGCAGATCATCGACAGCCCCTTCGCGCATGGCGAACTGTCGCTGAAAGCGCGTCGCCGGCTGGCTCGCCAGCTGGCGCAAAACGGCTACCAGCGCGCCTACGTCCTGCCCAATTCGATCAAATCGGCACTGATTCCGTTTATTGCCGACATTCCCGAGCGCATCGGCTTCGTCGGCGAGACCCGTTACGGATTGATCAACCGCCGGCACACGCTGAACAAGGCACTGCTGCCGCAGATGGCCGAGCGCTTCGCGCAACTCGCCGAGACGCCTGGAGCCCCCTTGCCGCGGCCGCTACCGCTGCCGCAACTGATCTCCAGCAGCGCGCAGCGCGCCGCCACCCTGAGCACGCTGGGCCTCGATCTGCCAGAAAAGCTGGCGGTCTTCTGCCCCGGCGCCGAATACGGCCCGGCCAAGCGCTGGCCAGCCAGGCATTTCGCGACGCTGGCCAGCTCGCTGGCAGACCAGGGCTACGGCGTCTGGCTGCTGGGTTCGGCGAAAGACCAGGCGATCGGCGACCAGATTGTCGATCAGGCAGACGCGGCCAGGCCGCCACGCAACCTCTGTGGCGCCACCTCGCTGACCCAGGCCATCGACCTGCTCGCCGCCGCGTCGTTTGTGGTGTGCAATGATTCGGGACTGATGCACGTCGCCGCCGCCCTCGGCCGACCATTGATTGCCGTGTACGGATCGTCATCCCCCGGCTTCACCCCGCCGCTCTCCGCACAGGCCACGATCATCCGCCTTGAACTTGCCTGCAGCCCCTGCTTCCAGCGCGAATGCCCGCTGGGCCATCTCGACTGCCTGAACAAGCTCGACCCGCAGCGCGTCCTCGACGCCTGCCTGCTCAAGGCGCCCGGATGATCGTCATTTTCGCCACCCCCGAGGATGTCGAAACCGCTTTCTACGAAGCCATCGCGCGCGCCGACCTGAACGCCTTGATGAGCGTCTGGGCCGACGACGAGGAAATCGTCTGCATCCATCCGAGCGGTCAACGGCTGCATGGAGCCGATGCCATCCGCGATAGCTGGCGCAGCATTTTCGCCAACAACCCGCGCCTGCTGGTTCGCCTGTCGCGCGCTGTGCGCTGGAACGGCATGCTGTTGTCGGTGCACAACGTCGTCGAAATGCTCTACGTCGGCGACGAGCGCAAACCGCAAGGCCCGATGCTGGCAACCAATGTCTTCCAGCGCGGCGCCAGCGGCTGGCGGCTGCTCGCGCATCACTCGTCCACCGCCGCCGACCGCGACATCGGCAACCCCGGCACAGCCGACGACGGCAGCGCCAGAACGCCACGGACCCTGCATTGATCGCCTACCGTGCGCCGCGCTGGCTGCCCGGTGGCCACGCCCAGACCATCTACCCGTTGTTGATCCGGCCCGATCCCCTGCCCTACCACCGTAAACGCTGGGAGACACCGGACGGCGACTTCATCGACCTTGACTGGAATGTTGCGCCGGTACCCGATGCGACCACTACGCGGCCGCTGCTGGTGCTTTTTCACGGCCTCGAAGGCAGTTCGAACAGTCACTACGCAGTCAGCCTGATGCGTGCCGTCGCGGCCATCGACTGGGCCGGCCTGGTGGTGAATTTCCGCGGCTGCTCGGGCGAAAGCAACCGCCTGCCACGCGCCTACCATTCTGGCGATAGCGACGAAATCGACTGGATTCTGCGACGTCTGCAAGCGCTTTTCCCGGCCAGCCCGCGCTACGCCGTCGGCGTCTCGCTGGGTGGCAACGCGCTGCTCAAATGGCTAGGCGAACGCGCAGCGCTCGCCACGGACGTCCTGCGGGCGGCGGCGGCGATCAGCACGCCGCTCGACCTTGCCGCTTGCGGCCATGCGCTGGCGCACGGTTTCAACCGCGTCTACACCAAACACTTCCTGCAAACGCTGAAGCGCAACGCCGCCGCCAAGCTGCGCCGCTATCCCGGCCTGTTCGACGAACGGCGGATGGCGGCGGCCAATAACCTTTGGCAATTCGACGACGTCGTCACCGCACCGCTGCACGGTTTTGCCGGTGCCGACGACTACTGGCGACGTGCCTCGAGCAAGCCCTGGCTGCCCGCTATCCGGCTGCCGACGCTGCTGCTCAATGCCCAGAACGATCCCTTTCTGCCAGCCCATGCACTCCCCACGCCAGCCCAGGTGGCGGCCAGCGTCCAGCTCGAACTCCCGCGCCAGGGCGGACATGTCGGTTTCGTCAGCGGCAGTCTGCCGGGACGACTCGACTGGCTGCCGCAGCGCATCCTCCATTACTTCCAGCACGAGGTCTGACATGCACACTCCCCTACCCCACGAAATTTTCAAGGCCTACGACATTCGTGGCATCGTCGGCAGGACGTTGACCCCCGACATCGTCCGCCGCATCGGCCACGGCCTCGGTTCGCTGGCGGCAGAGCGCGGGCAGCAAGCGATTGCGGTTGGCCGTGACGGCCGCCTCTCGGGAGCCGAGCTGGCGGCGGCGCTGATGGAAGGCATCCGCCTGGCCGGCATCGACACCATCGACGTCGGCTGCGTGCCGACACCGGTGGTCTACTTTGCTGCCCACGAGTTGGGCTGCCAGAGCTGCGTTGCCGTCACCGGCAGCCACAATCCGCCCGACTACAACGGCCTGAAAATGGTCATCGGCGGCGAGACGCTGGCGGGCGAAGCGATCCAGGGAATCCGCCAGCGGGTCGACGCCGGCCAGCTCAAGCAGGGCCACGGCCAGGCGAGCAGCGCCGATGTCCGGCCCGCCTACCTCGCGCGCATTACTGCTGACGTCCGCCTGGCGCGCCCGCTGAAGATCGTCATCGACTGCGGCAACGGCGTCGCCGGTGGCATTGCCCCGCAACTTTTCCGCGCGCTGGGTTGTGAGCTGGTCGAACTGTTCTGCGAGGTGGATGGCAATTTTCCGAACCACCACCCCGATCCGTCAAAGCCCGAGAACCTGCAGGACGTCATCGACGCGCTGCGCAGCACCGACGCCGAACTCGGGCTCGCCTTCGATGGCGATGGCGACCGTCTCGGAGTGGTCACCAAGGACGGCGAAATCATCTATCCGGATCGTCAGCTGATGCTCTTTGCCGCCGACGTCCTCAGCCGCTGCCCCGGCCAGGCGATCATCTACGACGTCAAATGCACCCGCCGGCTGGCGCCGTGGATCCGCGAACATGGCGGCGTACCGCTGATGTGGAAAACCGGCCACGCGCTGGTCAAGGCCAAACTCAGGGAAACCGGCGCACCGCTGGCGGGCGAAATGAGCGGCCACGTGTTTTTCAAGGAACGCTGGTTCGGCTTCGACGACGGCCTCTACGCCGGCGTCCGGCTGCTCGAAATTCTCGCTCGCTCGGCCGACGCCAACGCGGTCCTCAAGGCCCTGCCGGACAGCAGTTCAACGCCGGAGCTGAACATCGCCATGCGTGAAGGCGAGCCCTTCGCGCTGATCGACGAGTTGCAACAACACGCGCACTTCGACGGCGCGCGCGAAATCATCACCATCGACGGCCTGCGCGTCGAGTATGCTGACGGCTTCGGGCTGGCACGGCCATCGAACACCACCCCGGTGGTGGTGCTGCGCTTCGAAGCCGACAGCGAGAGTCGCCCTCGAACGTATCCAGGCGGATTTTCGCCGCGTCCTCAACGCCGCGCGCCCCGGCCTGGCGCTGCCCTTCTGAGGCTGCCTTGGCGGTGCCGCCACGACCGGATTGGCGACGATGACTGAATACTCCTTCCGCGACGCTTTCCTCTTCCGGCAACCGATCCTCAACCGGAAGCAGGAACTGGCCGGCTACCAACTGTCGTTCGGCGGCAGCCAGCCGCTCGCTGCCGGCGATGCGGCGGCCGCGCTGTGCGCTGCGTACAGCGAACTCGGCATGCAAAGTGCGCTGGGCAACCACTGCGCGTTCATCGGGATCGACGCCGCCTTTCTGCAGCAGGAGGCGATCGAACTGCTGCCAGCCGCCGGTGTCGTCCTCGAACTCCTGCTCGACGGCGTTGCCGACAAGCCGACGCTGGAGCGCTGCGAGGGCCTGCGCGGACGTGGCTATGCGCTGGCCCTGACCGGCTACCAGGGCATCGACGACCGCAGCCGGCCGTTGCTGCCAATGGTCGCGGTGATCAAGATCGATGTCGACGCCACGGACGAGCGGCAACTCGCGGACCTTGCCGGTTCGCTGAGCAGACTGCCGGTCAAGCTTCTGGCACAGGGCGTCGCCAGTCGTGCGCAGATGCAGCGTTGCCACCAGCTCGGCTTCGCGCTTTTCCAGGGTCGCTATTTCGCACAGGCCGAAATCGTCAGCGGGCGACGCCTTTCCGCCTCGCAGGCCGCGCTGATTCGCCTGGTCAACCTCGTCGGGCGTGATGTCGACACCCCGGTGATCGAGGATGCCTTCAAGCACGAGCCGGCGCTGACCCTCAACCTGCTGCGCATCGTCAACTCGGTCGGGCACCGCGGCAGCCGCCTCGGGCAACCGGTGACCTCCTTGCGGCACGCGATCACCTTGTTCGGACGGCGGCACTTGCAGCGCTGGCTGTCACTGCTCCTGCTGGCCCCGCATGGCGGCGACTGCGACCCGGCGCGTTCACCGCTGCTGCAGGTGGCCGCCCTGCGCGGACGGATGATGGAACTGCTGATCGAGGTCGGCCCGCCAGGCAATCATCGCCAGCGCGCCGATCTGGCGTTCCTCACCGGCATCCTGTCGATGATGCCGGTGGCGCTCGGCCTGCCAATCGAAGAAATTCTCCAGCAGATTGCCGTCGACCGGGAAGTGCGCAGCGCCCTCTGCCAGCACGAAGGCCTGCTCGGCCAGCTCCTCGCGCTGCTCGAGTGCTTCGACGGCGACGACGCCGCCGGCTGTGACTACCTGCTGACCGCCCTGCCCGGCCACTTCGACCGGTACACCCTGAACACCTGCCTGAGCGTCGCGCTGCGCTGGCTGAACGGTGGCAGCGAGTGATCCTGACAGCGCACGCTGTCAAGCAGCGCGATCAGCGCAGCAAACCGCAGGCCGACTACTGCGCTGATCATCCGCTTGACTACAAGACCCGGCGCTGATGTTTCCTGACCGGGCTGGCGGCAACGGCCTCGCTCGTCGCCTCGCTCGTCGCCGCGTTTGCGGCTGGCCGCGGCCCATAGTAATCAGCCAATTGGTCAAGAACCTCGGCCTGTTGGCAGTCGTCACCGGTGGCGCGCTTGCGCAGGAAGCGGGCCAGTAGCCGCCATTGCTTGACGACGGAATCCCACTGGCGGGCGGACAGGGGAAGGGTCTGGACAGACTGGTCGTAGAGCCGGTGGAAATGCGCCGCCAGGGCCTCGATCGGCTTCGCGGGCGGTTCATCGGGAGGCGCAGACTGAAGCGTCTTGTTCAGCAGCCAGGCGGTCATCGACGCATCGGCGCTCATCACGGCATCCCAGAAGTCCTTGCTGGTGGCGAATTGCCGGCGCGCCTGCTCGCCACACTCGATGGCGATGGCCGCCGCCGCCGGCAGGGTCTGCACGAGTGTGTCGGCCAGCCAGGCGAGTGGCAAGGCGTTGAGGGTGTTGTAGGGGGTCAGTGCCGGGTCGCCCCGGCTGCCGGACTGGTAGGCGGTCGCGGCTTCTTTCAGACAAGGCACAAGCGCATTCCATTCTTCCCCCTTTTTCAGCAGGGCGGCGGCCTTCAGCTTCAAGGCACTACCCAGCATGCCCGCCCGTTCGGCGTTGCTGGCCGGGTCGCCATCGCCACGCACTGCCTCGGCCAGGGCATTCAGGCGACGGATGGCACTGTCGATCCATGGCAGAGCCTGGTCAAACTGATCCTGGTCCGCCAGCTCTCCCCCGTGGCGCGCTTCCATGTTGGCCAGCTGTTCGATGGCCCGCACGGCGACCCGGCCTGATCTGTCTTCCTGTTGAACGGCGCGCTGGTAGGCGTCCCGGGCAGCCGCAAAGCCGTCGATGCCAAACTCCCCATAAAACTCGGCGATGGCTTGCAACACGTCGGGGCGCTCGGCCCATTCGGGCGGGCACTTGGCGAGTTGCCGCTGCACCCACTGCCTTTGCTGGGTAAAGCTGGGCTTGTTCGCCTCGCTCTTGCGGTGTTTGTTGCTTACTCGTTGTCCGTGAACGTTTGCCAGCAGTTCATCTACCGCGACGTAGGGTCTGGAGTTCTGCCGGGTAGCGGATTCGCTGTTGCTTTGCAAGCGGTAGCCGGGATCACCATAAGCCTGGTAAGCCCCCCAGGTATTGCTGCCTGGATGTTGTTGAAAGGCGTTCTTGCGTGCCATGAATATGGCATCACCGAAGGTTTCTCCCTGGGTAAGTTGAGCGAAGAAGGTGCTGGCGAAGGTGCACGCCGCGTCATCGTTGACCGCCCAGCCAGCGGCGACGACACAGCGTACGCCCATCTCGATCAGTTTGCGTGACAGACTGTAGGCCAGCTTGTTGGGTTGGCTGTGCGGATTGTTGACGCTGCCCAGGTGGCAGCAACTGAGGAATACGACTTCTGGAACGACTTCCATCAGATCGATCTCGACGGCGGTGAGCAGCAGGCCGTCGGAGAGTACGACGCCGGAATAGCTGCGTCCGTCGAGTCCGGTGGCCTCGAAAATGCCGTGCGCGCCGATCATCAGAATGCGATAGGGGCGCTCATAAAGGGTCGCGAAGATGTCGAGCGCTTCCTTGTCCGCCGGGCTGACCACGATATCGCTGTCGTTCCAGCCGGCCTGGTGCAGGCTGTCGCTGATCGCCTGACCTTCGCGCGTGGCCGCCGGCAGCTTGTCGAGTTCCTGATGCCTGCCGCCAAAGCGTTTGTCAAAGCCCCAGGTGCTCGGGGAGACAATGATGCAGGCGGTGTTGGCGTTGGCCGTGCGTACCGTCGGCCGGTAATGCAGGGTGCTCAGTTGCCGCACCATGGGCATTCTCAGCACCAGCGGTTCGCCATCGCTCTGCAACAGTTCCCATGGCAGATTGGCGGTATAGCCGTCGAGCACCATGAGCAGGCGTGACTGTTCGCGCGCCACGGCCTTGTAATCCAGAGGCACCATCAGCTGGAACAGCGTACGCCCCAGTTTGGCGTCATAGGCGGGGTTGTTCCGCTGATTGCGGATGATCGCCTCGATCAGCCCGGGCTGGCGCTGCTGCACCACCGCTTCGGCGCGCGCGCGCTGCGACAGGAATACGTACTTCAACCGTTCGGGGTAGTAGCGCGCTTCGACCGGCGAGGTATCGGCGGGTCGGTTGGCAGATGCCGCGTCGGGTCTTCCGGACGGCTCCTGATCAGGCGCTTCCCTGGCGAGCTCCGCGCTGCCGGCCTGGGCGCACAAACGCCGCAACTGCTGCGCCGGGATGGCCGAGATGATCCTCGTCTCATAACATTCGGGCGGGCAACTGGTTTCGGTGGCATCGGCATCGGTGACGATGAGCCGCGACCAATGGCCCAGATCGCCGTCGGCGTTCAGCCGGTCCTGCATGCCTTCGCCGATGATCAGGGTGGCGGCCGGATTGATGCGCGCACCCAACCCCTTGAGTTCGCCCGCCAGATTCTCGGGCAGGTCGAGCACCGCATGCGCAGCACCGATCGCGGCATTGCGGTACAACTCGATGAAACAAAGCTGCGAAACCGTGGCGCCGTTTTCGCGCGATTTACTCAGCGCGTCACTGAACTGATGGTTGGCCTCGAGAACACCGCGCGTAATGGCCGCCACCGATTCGGCGACGCTGATGCTGGCGGTCGAATTCCAGCCGATGAGCAGGCTGAACAGCTGGACCTCCTCATCCACCCTGACCTGCAGGGCATCGCGCAGTTGCAGCAGGAAACGCAGCACGCCGGCGCGCACCGTCTCGGTGACCTGGCGCGCACTCAACTGGCCGGTGAACTTGCCCAGACCGACGATCACCGCCCCCAGCCGGCTGCCCCGGGCACCTTCCTCGCAACTCGGCGGGCGCAGGATGATCGCCGAAGTGCCGATGTCGGTGGCGTAGACCCCCAGGCGCTCCCGCTCGCTCAGGGCGCCGTCGAGCATCCTGTCGAGCGACGCCTCGGCGCCGGAAATCGCATCGCCGACATAGTGGCCACAGAGGACGGGCTGGTCGACGAAGCGCAGGTCGCCGGCGCGTACCGATACCGCGAGCGTCGCTTTGGCGCGTGAACTCCTGGGCCGGCGTGGCCCACTGCCCATGAAGGCACGTACCATTTCCTCCTCGCTGCCCAGCACCGGCGGCGGTGCTTCGAGAACGAAGCTGCCCGCCGCCTCGCCGCGCCGGCGCGGCAGGCGGCTGAGCTTCTCGGTGCTGCCTTTTTCGAGCAGGTCGACGATGGCCGGGAAGTACTCGGCCTCGCCAGTCAGGTCGCCATGTTCCACCGGCATGTACCAGCAACGGGTGTCCAGATCAAGATTGTCCAGACGGCCCGAGGCCCAGGTCACCGAGCCGTCGCCGTCGGCGGTGAACAGCAGCTTGAGCTTGCCGCTGGCGCTGCGCTGGACGCCGCAGGGCGTCTTGTCGCTCTGGCCGAAAACATAGATGACCCGCTCGGGGTTAGCGATTTCGTTGCCCGGCAGAACGTCCTTCCAGAAGCTTTCTGTACCGGCAAGCAGCTTTTCGGCAGGGACGCCGCAGATACCATTGCCATACCAGCGATCGGTGATCTGCTGCTTGAGATCTTGCCAGGTGTTCACCGCGTAATACTCGTTGCTGGCGATGCGCGGCTCGCTGCCGCTATCGGCGAAGCCCGGTCGCGGCAGCAGCGACAGCGCGCCGGGGAAGCCGCTGATGATGTCGAGCAGACCCTGCAGGCCGTGCTCGCGATCCATCTTCTCGAGCATGCGCATCGCGTCGCTCTTGCCGAGCAGGGTATGCACCATCAGGTGCGCGCCGTTGTTCGGCGTGCCCAGCATGATCAGGCGGCCGCCCGAATCGACGACTTTCTGCCAGGCATCGGCGTGCTTCCTGATCAGGGTACGGGCAACCAGGCCGCCCATGCTGTGGGCGACGAGACGGATCGGCTGCCCGGGATTCTCTCTGGCCGCCTGCTCGATCCGGTCTTTCAGCGTTTCCGCACATTTTTCCGGCGCTTGCCGCCAGTCGTAGGGGCAGCGGATGACGGCGTGGGTGGCCGCCAGATGATCGGCCAGGTCGCCATAGACCATCTCGAACAGGTCTTCGGCGTCGACCTCATTCGCTTCCGGATCGCGGATTCGCTCCAGATCGCCAAGCGCCAGGCGCGGGACGTTGAACCAGATCCGCTGGCCGCTGCCGGCAACTTTCGCATCCTTGCGTTTGACCTCGAGATGGGTGCCCATGATGCCGGGGATGATGATCGCCACCGGGCGCGGGCCCGCCGGCCCGCCGCGCTGCGCCAGCCGGGCGTCACGGTCGCGCCAGGGCGTCTTCGAACCGCCAGTCAGCGGCTGGAACTGGCTCAACTTGCCGGGTTCGTCATCCGCCAGCCAGGCGCGCAGCGCGTCACGGGTGGGCGGGTTGCGGAAGTAGCGGAAGTGGGTGACCGAGGCGTCCTGGTCATAGAGATAGCTGGCGCCGGGGCGGAAGCCCAGCCCGGCGAACATGGAGTCGGTGTCGACCACCAGATCGTTGTCGTTGCGGTCAAATAGCCGCCAGTCGCAGAACAGGTTGGCCACGCGGCGACGCAGGTTGGACAGGCCAAAGCCGTCGAATTCGGTATCGCCGGCGATCACCGCCATGGCGATGCCGTCGCGCCGCAGCGTCTCGGGATGCGCCAGGAAAGCGACCAGCGGCGAATCGATGCACATCGCGGCGATTCCCGGAATCAGGCGCGGATCGATTCGCCGGCCGGCGATTTCCAGCGCCAGGCGCTTGACGACACCCAGGCAACTGGAGGCGCCCTGGCCGAAGGCCTCGCTGGCGACCGGGCCGCCAAGGGCGGTCGCTGCCGCGCCGACCAGCGCGCCGCCGCCCCATTGCAGCAGGTTGAGGAAGTCCGACAGCGCCGCGTCCAGGTTATCCGACAGGAAGCACGTGCCACGCGCCGGCGAAGCCACGCGCACATAGCGCTGCACGGTGATCTTGCCGGCGAGCAGCGTATCGCGGATGGCGCGCAGGCGCTCGCGCTCTTCCTGCGCCACACGTTCCAGTCCGGCCGGGTCATCGGCGTCAAGGGTGTCGATGTGATAGCTGTCGATGACCTTGTCCGCCACCTGACCCAGGCACAGCAGGTCGCCGACCAGGCCGCCGCGCGAATGCGTCAGCAGCGAGACCTGAGCACCCTTGGGCAGCGCCTGCAGCAGCGCCAGGGCGTTCTCGGCCGGGCTCTCGGAGAAGGTGCGGTGCTCGAAGCCGAAGATGCCGCCGGGGAAACGCTGCCTGAGCTGGCTCCAGGTCGCCTCGTCCTCGCGCAGGTCGGAGAAGCCACCCAGCGTGTAGGACCCGGTGCCGTGGATCAGCACCAGCATGGGCTTGCCCTGCGCGGCATCATTCAGGCGCGGGTCGCCGGGCTCGCAGCGGTCGCTGGCGGCGAGCAGCCTGTCGTGCCAGAGGTAGAGCCCCGGTCGCCCGGCCAGCCGCGACTCGATTTTCCACATCAGCGCCTTGGCGCCGAGCACGGAGCCCATTGCGTAGGCCTTGTCTGCAAAGTGCTCGCCGAGTTTTTCCTTCGCCCATTGCAGGGCCAGATCCTTCGCTTCATCGACCAGGCCGTCGGCAGGCAGGCGCAGTACCGACGCCACCTTCCACAGCACGTCGCCGACACCGCGCGCCCGCGCATTGGGGTCGTGGAAGAGAGCAAAATCCACTTCGCCATTGACCACCGCCTCCGGCTGCAGGCGCGCGACGGCCTCGGCCAGCGTGTCGGAACGGATGAACAGGGTGGTGCCGTCCTCGGTTTCCACCGCCAGCAGTTGCGGCTTCTCGGTGTCCAGCGTCTTGGCCTCGCCCGCCGGTTCGCCTCGGCTGGGCGTACCCAGCGAATAGACCGTTTCCACGACCAGTCCCGCCAGCAGCGGGTCGACTTCGCTCACACCCGAACGCGTCGTGCTCCGCAGGATGCTTGGCAGCGGCAGATCGGCGCCGGTCCTGACTGCGTTGCTGGTCAGCTTGAGGGATTTGGGCGGGGTGTTGTTCATGGTGTTCATGGTCTTACTCCCGGTTGTTGTGGGGCCAGGTGACGGTCAGGGAAAAAGGAACAGGCGAGGCATCAGCGAGGTGGGCGGGTTTTGAAGAACACGGAAAGTATCCGGCGCAAGATTCCGGCTTTGCCGCCGATTCGCCGGCCTCGCGGAAGCACCGCCTGCATCTGCTCTACGGCCTGGCGCGAGCCGATGGTATCGGGATGATCAGGCCCCAACTTCCGCCTCAGGCCTTCCGCCGCCGCTTGCATCAGTTGCAGTGCGGGCAGGTACTCGTCCATCTTCCAGAGCGTCCAAGCCAGGCTGCCATGCTGGTGAGGGTGTCCGGGTGTTCGTCGCCGAGGACGCGGCAGCTGATCGCCAGCACCTGTTCCTGAAGCGCGCGGGCGCCGGCAGGTCGCCCTGGTGCCGAGCGTGAGGGCCAGGCTGCCCATGCTGTTGAGGGTGTCCGGGTGCTCGTCGCCGAGGACGCGGCAGCTGATCGCCAGCACCTGTTCCTGAAGCGCGCGGGCGCCAGGCAGGTCGCCCTGGCTGCGGAGCGTGCTGGCCAGGTTGTTCATGCTGCTGAGGGTGTCCGGGTGCTCGTCGCCGAGGACGCGGCGGCGGAGCGCCAGCACCTGTTCCTCAAGCGCGCGGGCGCCGGGCAGGTCGCCCTGGCTCCAGAGCGTGCTGGCCAGGTTGCCCATGCTGGTGAGGGTGTTCGGGTGCTCGTCGCCGAGGATGCGGCGGCTGATCGCCAGCACCTGTTCCTGAAGCGCGCGGGCGCCGGGCAGGTCGCCCTGGCTGCGGAGCGTGCTGGCCAGGTTGCCCATGCTGGTGAGGGTGTCCGGGTGCTCGTCGCCGAGGACGCGGCGGCGGAGCGCCAGCACCTGTTCCTGAAGCGCGCGGGCGCCGGGCAGGTCGCCCTGGCTCTGCAGCGTGCTGGCCAGGTTGTTCATGCTGGTGAGGGTGTCCGGGTGCTCGTCGCCGAGGACGCGGTGGCTGATCGCCAGCACCTGTTCCTCAAGCGCGCGGGCGCCGGGCAGGTCGCCCTGGCTGCGGAGTGTGCTGGCCAGGTTGGCCATGCTGCTGAGGGTGTCCGGGTGCTCGTCGCCGAGGACGCGGCGGCGGATCGCCAGCACCTGTTCCTGAAGCGCGCGGGCGCCGGGCAGGTCGCCCTGGCTGCGGAGCGTGAGGGCCAGGTTGTTCATGCTGGTGAGGGTGTCCGGGTGCTCGTCGCCCAGTTCGTGTATGTTGATCGCCAATGCTCGTCGAAACCAATGCGCGGATTCGCCATAGAGCGCTGGGCCGTCTCGGAGATAGCTCGCGGTGCGATCCAGAAGCCAACTGAATTGACGGGTTTCCAGCCAGCCTGCGTCGTAGTAACGGTCCAGTTGCGTCACATGCTGGGTGAGGGTGGCATGGCGCGGCCAGTTGGCGGGCAGGCTGGCTTCCATCGGGCAGGAGGCGACCAGAACGGCATCGAAGGCTTTGCAGTCGTGTTCCGGCTGCGCCAGCCAGGCACGGGTGGTCTGCTGGGTCAGGCGATGCAGGCTCAAAGCGAGTTCGCTGCGCTCGCTGGCCCCGCCCGGTGCCCGATCGAGTGCGGGGATCGAGAGGCGTTGCGCCAGCCCGTAGCGCCGTAGTTCACCGGCCACCCTGTTCCAGGCCAGCGGATTGGCGGCGGCGGCGGCCAGCTCGGGCGGCAGTTGGTCCGCCGCTTCCTGGAAGAAGCGCTCCGGCAGCAGTTCTGGCGCGGCAAAGGCGCACAGGCGCAGCAGTTGCTGCGCCGCCGGGGTGAGTTTTTCGAAAGCCAGCGACAGAGTGGCCGCCAGCGAGCGCTCATAGCCGGTGGCGGCGCGGCCTTCGTCCAGGATCAGGCCTTCGGTCTCGATGCCGGCGAGCAGGGCGCGGTAGTCGGCGACCGACAGGCCGGTTTCCTCCAGGTAGCTCGCCGCCTGCTCCAGGGCCAGCGGCAGTCCGCCCAGGTCGCCAGCAAGTTTCCGCAGATCGCCTTGCGCCGCGCCTTGCAGGCGGGCCGCCAGAAACTCCGCGCCCTGTTCGGCGGTCCACACGGCCATTTCCACTGGCGTGGCGAGGCCGCCCCAGGCCGGGTTGCGCGAGGTGATGAGCAGGTGATGTTTTCCACCTCCAGGCAGGTAAGGGCGTAGCGCGGCCACCTCTTCGGCGTTGTCGTACACCAGCAGCCAGCGTGTCTCCTGTCGTTCCAGCCAGCGCTTGAGGGCGATGGCGGGCAGTTCGCCCGGCTGGATCATCGCACCGGCCGCCTGGCAGGCGTCCTGGGCGTCGAGTTGCAGGCTGGTTTCGCTTTCGGCGCGGAACCACCAGACACCGGCATGGAGGTCGCGGTATTCGCGGCTGTATTTGAGCGCCAATTGCGTCTTGCCGACGCCGCCCATGCCGTGGAGTGCCGCCCGCGCCAATACCGAAGCGCTGCCGGACGCCACGAGTTGCCCGTGCAGGCGCGCCAGCAGGCCGTTGGGGTCCTGGAAGTGCGGGCTCAGGGCGTGCTCGATGACACGATAGGGCGGCTCCACACCGGCCGGCGCGCGGAAGCGCGGCTCGGCGATACCGGGAACGCGCGCGATGCGCTCGCGCAGACGGACGAACTGGTTTTCCCAGTCGGCCTGCTTGCCCTGGAATACGTGCGCGTCGAGGGCGCAGAGTGGCGCCAGGCTGGCTTGCAGGCCAATATGCAGTTGGTCCGGTGAGGGCATGGCTGCGCCACCCGGCAGGACGGGGAGAACGAGCGCGCCTTCGGCCTGGCGGGTCAGCGCGAGTTCCACTTCGCGGCGGACGAAATCCACGCCGGGCTGCGCCGCCCGGCGATTGATCTCGGCCAGCCAGTCGGGACCGATGAGCACCAGGACCACGGCGGCGCTGCCGATGGCCTGCTCAATCCGTTCCGGGAAGGTGTCGCCGATGTCGATGCCGTCCTGGTCGTAGAACAGGGTATCCGCCGCAAACCATTGGCGGAGCCGGTCGAACAGCCGGCCGGCATGGCCGCCAGCATCGGATCGACGGTAGCTGATGAAGATCATGGCCTCGTTCCGCTCAGGACGATCGTCTGTTGGCCCGGCCCCCACCCCCCGACACACCCCTCGGTCAGCAGGAGCGTCGAGCACCGGCAGGGGGCGGCGGGCTTCTCCCCTGACCAGCGAGGCCGGCAGGCCTGGTCTGGCCTGCGCCATCAGCCTTCATCGACAATGGCGCAGGACACCGGCGCCGCTCAGGCAAAGACCTGGAAGCGTCGCGCGGCAGACGAACCGAGGATTTGCGGGTCCTGCGGCAGCTTGGTCGACGGCAGGTAGGCGCGGATGGCCTTGAACCAGGCCTCGTAATTGGCCGGCTTGTCCTCGCCTAGCGTCTTCAGGGCGTAATAGGTGAAGGCGCCATTGGGCCGCCCCTTGAAGCTGGTGTCCCAGGAATACTGGGTATCCAGACAGCCGGCGAGCAGCAGGTCACCGCCGCTGCGCTTGAGGCCGCCGACCAGATGCACCGGTTTGGCGTTGGCCGCGGGCAGTTCATTGGCCGGCATCCAGGCCTCCAGCGGCATGAAGCGGGCGCGCGGGTGGCCGGGATCGAGATCGTCTTCAGGGCCGCGGGTAACCGAACCGGAATGGCAACTGTCGGAGAGCAGCAGGATGCGCACGCCGTCGGTCCGGGCGTCGAACATCTGGCGAATCTGGTCATCCAGCAAGGGCCCGGCGGTGCCGATGTCCCAGGGGCACAGCCCTTCATCGCGGCCATCCGGCTCATCACCGGAGCTGTCCGGCACCCAGGTGCCATGCCCGGAGTAGGTGATGACCAGCGTGTCGCCCTTGATCGCGCCATTGATCAGGCTGCTGATGCCCGCAGTCATCGCCGCGTGGGTGGCCTGACTGTCGAGCATCCTGGTCACGGCAAAACCGCGTCCACCCAGTTCGGCCGCCCAGTCGTTGGCGTCGTTGATGCAGCCGGAGAGGTCGTTCTGGGTTCCGGGATAGTCGTTGATGCCAATACAGAGTGCTTTCTTGCTCATGATTCAATCTCCTTCGTTGGTGAGTGAAAAAGAGGCTCCAGGTACGCGGTGAATCATCCACCCGGTACGGCTTTCAGCATCCGCGCCGCGGCGCATTCATTGTTTGCTGACGGCTGCCCGGTCGCGGTGGCCGTCGGCGACGAAGCTGCCTTTCTCGTTCCGGTTGGAAGAGCTCGACAGACCAGGGGGCAGGCACGTTGCGGCGCCGATCTGCCCGGTTAGTGTAGCACTCGAACAGGTGCAACATGCTCGCTTCGCTACCGACCGGTCGGTGACCCATCACGGCAAGACCGCCACCGTGTTCACGCCCGCGCTCCTGCTGCTGCGCCGTCAGGGTCCGGGTGCGCCCTGCCCTGCGGCGCGCGGCACCGGCGAATCCGGGTACAGCTGCGCCAATGCGGCGCGCAGCGCACGGTCGATGATCGGCCGCAGTGGCGGCGCAAGTTGCAGCGTTGCCGTGTCGTCGGCCCCAGGCGTGCCGCGGCTGTCCCACAGCGCGGCCAGCACGCCGGCCTCGGCCGCCAGCGCAGCCTCGACCACCGGCTTCCAGTGCGCTGGCGTCTCGGAGAGCACCCAGTCGCCGCGGCCGCGGCCGAAGTGCGCCACCGCCAGGTAGCGCAGCAGTGCCGCTTCGAGCATGGTGTCCAGGGCTTCGGAGTTCCAGGCGAGCCAGGAGCGCTCGGTGCCGCGCACCAGGTTAACGCAGCGCGCCAGGCCGGCGGCACCCAGCGCGCCGAGCAGCCCACCGGCGAGCAGGCCGCCGCCGAGGGTCAGGCCGCCCGTGGCCAGGTCGGCTTTCAACCCGACCAGTGCGCCGGTCAGCGCGCCGCCGAGCAGCGCCGCCTTGCTCTCGTCCATGCGCAGGTGCAGCTGGTAATGCGTGGCCAGCCGCGCCAGGATCTCGCTGTGCGCCTCGCCGGCCAGGCCGTGCAGCTCGATCAGCTGCGTCGTGTTGGCGCGCATCTCCGCGTCTAGCCGTGCCGCCAGCGCCGCCTGCGCCTGCGCCGCCGGGCTGTGTTCGTTGGCGCCCCGGCCGAGCGCCGCACCCAGGCTGCGCAGCCTGGCGCGCAGCCCGGCCGAGTCGGCCAGTTCCTGGCGGGCGCCGCCGAGCCGGGCCATGCTCTGGGCCAGCGCATCGACCGCCGCGTTGTACTGCAGCAGGCGCTGCGCCTGCCAATGCCAGCTCAGGCGCTGCATGCAGACCAATGGCCCGCCCTGCAGACAGGCCTGGATGGCCCGCAAGAGCACCGCCTCCTGCACCCAGCAGCGCGCAAAGGCGTCCAGCGGCAGCACCGCGGCGACTCGCGACCAGGGCGCCAGGTGCTGCCGCCAGCGCTCGACCTCGGCACGTTCGAGCGCCGCCTCGCGCGGCACGCCCAGCTGGTTGAGCAGCACGATCACCGGCTTGCCGACCCAGGCCAGCAGCTCCATCTCACTGGCCACATAGGCCGCGGCCGCCGGCTCTTCGGCTGCACTGACCAGGTACAGCACCAGGTCGGAGCGTTCGGCCACATGGCGCAGCGCCTGTTGGCCGGCCCAGAAGGGACGGTCGCGCCAGCGGTCCCACACCTGGCTGAGGAACCAGCCGAGCGGGTTGCCCGATTGCTTGACGCGGCGCAGCAGGCGCACGCTGTCGCCGAAGCCGGGCGTGTCCCACACTTGCAGCGTATCGCCGGTCGGTGTGCGCAGCATCTCGTAGCCATCGGCAGACTCGGTGACATGCGGCGCGTCGCGCACCTCGCCGACGTCGCGACCGAGCAAGGTGCGCGCCAGCGTGGTCTTGCCGACGTTGGTGTGCGACACCAGGCTCAGGTGGATGCAGGAAGGCGCGGCGCTGATCATCATCATGGCCGGGCGCCGGTCGGCGTGCGCGTCAGCGCGGCTTGCAGCGCCGCCTCGGCGGCAGCCGCGTCGGCCGCGCGCAGGTTGACGAAGACCACCCCACAGTCCAGCGACGCGGCCAGGCCGGACCAGGCCTGGCGCCGCTCGGGCAGGCGCGGCGAGCCGGCACCGAAACGCTGCGCGAACGCCGCTTCGTCGACCAGCAGCAAGGCCGGTGCGGCCAGGCTGCGCATCAGCCGGCCCTGGCTTTCGGCCTCGGGCGTGGCGCCCAGGTCGAACAGCGCCACGCGCAGCGTGCCGTCGGGGACTGGCGCGCGCGGCTCGTCCTCGGCGCCGTAGGCCACGGTTGGCGCGAGCTGCAGTTGCAGGCCTTCGCCGAAAACGCGCGTAAACAGGGTCTGCAGCGCCGCCTGTGCCGCGGCGTCGGGCGTCTGCGCATGCGGCCAGACATGCACCAGCGTACGGTTGCCGCGCTGCTGCCATTGCAGGCGCTGGAAGTACGGTTCCTGTAACGGCAGGGCAAAGTGGCGCTGCAACCGGCGCGCTCGCCAGCTGGCCGACAGCGCCAGCGCCAGGCGCGGCAGTACCACCAACCCCGCCAGTTGCAGCGCGTACAGGTGGATCCACGGCGCGGCGGACGCGGCGGCCTGCGGCGCGCCCGCGGGCAGGCGCAGCGCCATCACGCCAGCCACGTCGGGCAGCGCGATGCCCGACAGTGCGCTGGCCGGCGCAAACAGCGTGGACAGCAGGCGCTGCACCGTGCCGGCATCGAGGAAGGTGCTTTCCCAGCCGACGCGGTAGTCGAGCACCAGGCCGCGCAGGTACAGCCCCGCGATCAGCCCCAGACCGAGAGCTGCCGCGCCCAGGTGCAGCGCCAGCGCGACGCGCGCGCCGTTCAAGGGCAGGCTCTGCGCCGCCCAGTCGGCGGCGAAGGCTTGCCAGGCGTTCGCTCTCGCGCCGCTGTCATTCGTCAAGCGGCGCACGCGCCAATGCTGCAGCCACGCCGACACCCCCCTGCGCAACCAGCCGGGCGACGCCGATCCGCACAGCGCAGACCCGAGCAGCCAGACATAGACCGCCAGATTCCAGGTGATCAGCGCCCACACAGGCGGCGCCAGCAGGTTGATGCGCTGTGCGTTGCCGATGCGGTCCACCAACAAACCGGCGGCAAGACCCAGCACGACGGCGAACACCAGCCACCCGAGGCGCCACGGCCGCCAGCCGCAGCAGCGCGCGAGCAGCGGGTCGCGCTGCGCCAGCCTGGGCAACGCCAGCTGCGCGCGCGCGGCGATGAAGTCCTCGACCGGAGCCTGGGCACCCACCCTCTGCAGCGCCGTCTCACTGGCCCAGGCGCGGTCGGCCTCGGTCCACGTGGCGACGCCGGCGGTCTCGTAGGCGCGCAGCAGCAATACCTCGCCGGCGGTGGTTTCGTTCATCGGCGGTCAGGAGGCCAGTTGGCTTGGCCGGTCGAGAAAGTCGCTGGCGATGAGGTCGAAGCCCTCGGGCCAGGCCAGCCGCGACGGCGCCTCGACACCAGACTCGAGCGGGTGGTGCACATAGGCAGCGGGCAGGCCTTGACGACCTTCGGCTCGCCGGGGTGTGCCGCTACCAGCATCAGTTGCGCAAGGATAGGAAGTCCAACGGCAGCATCGGGAATATTGGAAAGGATGGT
Source organism: Candidatus Accumulibacter affinis (assembly GCA_016713625.1). Taxonomy (GTDB): domain Bacteria; phylum Pseudomonadota; class Gammaproteobacteria; order Burkholderiales; family Rhodocyclaceae; genus Accumulibacter; species Accumulibacter affinis. The sequence continues at coordinate 287,420 of JADJOT010000012.1, read as the reverse complement.
AGATCCATTGGTACCAACGAGAGTATATGAGCCTCCATCGAGGGGCGTCAATCTCGAAGGTGGCCCCGGTGGCCCTTGATGAGTCATCTGAATTGCGCGCCGCTCAGTGCCTGCGGTCATCCTCCGCCGGGAGTTAGTTTATTTGACGCCACGCACTGTCAAGATGGGTTGCGTTGGCTTGAGCGAACATGCGGCGTTTCTACCATACCCTCAGGCGGGCGGCGGCTGGTGGGCTGCCAGACTGGTTATCAGTTTCGTGAATTGCTCAGCAGCGAAGCCTGGGGGTCACGCATGCGTGATTTCAAGACTTGACCCAATCTGCAATTTTGCCATGTGCACGCCATCACGCTCCTGAAGTCTCGCTGGATGCCCATGACCCTGAAATGACGCTACATGGCGAACCCGCCGGCGACATTTATCGCCTGATCCGCAAGCCCACTGCCATCGAGGTGGTATTGCCGATGTTGGTACCGGGAGTGGGCATTACGCTCACTGAGGCGCTGGCGCAAGCACATCGCCAACCAGACTGCTGCGAGCCTAGTCGCTCCTGCTCTCGGAAACCGACTGTGAGCAAAAGACAAGACCCCAATCTCCCCCTACGTTCCGCACGAGTTGCCAATCGACCGAGAAGTACGCGGCGGCTCGCGCCCACCTCGGGCTATCACAGCGTGCATTGTCCCTTTTTCGCGCGCTTGTCGTCCGGGACCCCGGCTCCGGGGCCAAGACCGGGACAAGTACATTCGTAGTCCGTGTTACCCACGTAACGCTGCCATTCCTTCCAGGAGAGATTCCGAACCATCGCGGCACAGGCGCGATCGACGAGCTTGGGAAGCCCCAGTTGCCACAGGTGGATCATGCCGTCTGCGTCGCTGGCAGCAACGAGGTCACCGGAGGGGGCCAATCGGGCCGAGAGCACCTCGCTCTTCGCTCCCTGAAGTCGCAGCCGCCGTTTGAGATCCAGCCCCCTGTTCATGTCCTCGTCCTTAGCCCAGAGGTAAACGAGGCCATCGCTCCCAGCGGTGACGAGACGACCGTCGCTACCGAACGCAGTCGAGTAAATCGCACCCTGATGCGCGTGCAGAGGTGGCTCAGGTTTGTACTGGCCAGCGTTGATCTCCCATCTCCACAACAAGCCGCCGTCGTCGCCGGCCACGAGATGCCTGCCATCAGGGCTATAAGCCAGGGCCCGAACCGGGACTTTTCCTTTCAGCAATGGCCTTTCCATGACGAAACGGCCGTCATCGCCCCGCCGCAGTCGCATCACCTCTCCGCCCAGAGTACCGAGCACCAGGTCGCGTTCACGTTCGGTTTTGGGTTCGAGTGCCGCGGAAAGGAGAGCCGATTGCTTTCCCTCTGGTCGCGGAAGAACCGCGTCAAGTGTAGTATTGGGCTGCCAAGCCCCGTTCTGGTCCCGCTCCCAGAAAACCACTCGTCCGTCCCACCCGGCGGTAAGCAGAAACGTGCCACGCTTGTTGGCCAGCGCCACCCATGCACCATCCTTGTGCTGCTCCGGCAGCGGGCGAGCGCGGCGACCCTTGTTATCGGTAAGGTCTAGCAACCAGGAATACTGTTTGCTCGGCCAGGCCGTGCGCGGTTGCTCACCTGTCGCAATCACGAGAAGGCGCTCGCCAGCATCGGTCGCCAGAGCCCGAACTTTCCGCGGCAGCTCGAAAGGCTGCTGCAAGGGCAGCAGGCCGTCCTCCGCAATGCGCAGGACGCCCGAGTCCAAAGTGCCGCCGAAAGCCAGACCGAAATCTTTCTCCACTCCTTCCAGGCGAGAGAGAAACGCCAGCGCATAGATCACCCCCGGTTCCTCCTGCCACGTTTTGTGGGACCAGTAACCGAAGCCCTGAAGACCGGACATTGCCCACCACCGAATGTCGGCGCGGGCGTCGCTGGCAGCAAGCCATGACTCGCCTTGCTTGTCCTTGCCATTCGAGGTACCCGACCGGGGGCGTGGGGTGGTGAAACGGACCGCCAGCGTGGCAGCGCCCAAGCCTGGAACTTCCTGGTAATCGGCGTAGAGGGTGCGCGGGCCTTCGCGTATGCACTGCAAGCGTGCCGGTTGCTGGAGCTTGTCAGGGACGAGGCTAACCGTGGCGAGATCCCACAGGCCAACCAGAGCACGCTCCCCGCCAACGACGACGCGCAGTCTGTTGGCGTCCGGGTCGACGTCGACATCGGCACTCCCGAAGCTTGCCATGTCTACAGCGTGACGAGTCGCCCGGCCGAGATCCTGGGCGATTTCGAGAGCCACGCGGCTCTGCCCGTTCGGCATCAGATAGGCGCCCACAGGCACCGGGAACCCGGCGTCGAAGTCATAGATCCGCGGTGGACCCTGGTGGTACACGGCCAGCAACCATGGATGTTTCGGCAGGAACCGCAGGGCGACGACATCGAAGTCAATGTCTTTTTTGCGCGCTTCCAGAGTAGACCTCAGGGGATCGGGCCAGTCAGAGAACTTGTTGGCTGAAGCCCAGCCCACGGTCCACTCACCCTTGACGAAAGCCAGAATTCCGACATCGCCCGCTCGATTTCCCCAGGCCAACCGCGTGCCGCTGTCGTCGCAAGCGAGTGCGGTGACAGGCCCTGGCGGGGCGCCGACGCGATCACCGGGTTTCGCGGCAGTCAACCACTCAGTTCGGTCCGACTGCTGGGTCCAGATCTCGACCCCGCCATCCTCAACGGCGATGGCCCCTCGCTTCCCGTCCCCAAAAAGGCAGAAGGGGCCTAGCGGCGCCTTGTTCAAGCGGACAAATCTCGGTCGAGCCGACCCATCGATGACTTCGACTTCGGGATGAATCTCCAGCCGGGACTGGGTCAGTACGACCAGGGTGTCGCTACCTGTGGGATCATCAAATCCAGCCTTGACGATGTCGCTCTCAGTGGTGATCGTTCGGAGCGTTTTCGCGGGTGCGTGTCCCCATCGCAGGTCGATGGTGCGCTTCCCCGTACACTCCCCCGTACAGACTGCGATCAGATCATCATAGCGTGAGAGAAGGATCGTTTCCTGCCCCTTTCCCTCCGCCCTATCGGCGGTATCAGCCAAGGAAACGCCGTAGGAAAACGGCTGTGACTGGAGTGCCGAACGCAGGATTTCCTCTGTCCTCTTGGCGTTTGTCTTGCGGTCAGGGATACTCGGCGATTTGTCTTGTGCCGAGAAGTTGTAGGCCTGAATCGCCAGCAGGGTCGCCAGTTCAGGGGCGTTACCCCGCCACTTCTCAGAGGAGGCATCCGAGAGAAGTGCTTGGGTCAGGACCGCGGCGATGCGCCTCTCGACATCTCGCGTGTGCTGTAACAGAGTGCCGCCCAGTATTGCAACAAGGAGGATTACAAGGCTGATCCCGGCGTTACGCCACCTGCGAGAACTACGCTCATGCCTCGACGCGAGCCCACTCGCATTGAGGAACTCGTCATCAAGTGCACTCGGTGGCTCGTTCGGGTGCTGCGAGCGCCAGTCCCTGGCCGCGTCCAGATCCGCCCCCTTGAGGAGCTTGTGCCCGGCCGCCTCCGCGGCCCCGGCTCGCCGCAGCACATCCCACTGCGTAGCGGCAATCTGAAACGCGGCCAGGTTCTGTTCGAACCACTTGGCATTTCCCGCCCGGATCATGCCAACCAGGCGGTCGTGGGCAATTTCGTACCAGAGGGTGCCACTGCGCGAATCGCTGCGCAGCAGCAAGTGCCTGGCGAGCGCCTCGACCACCTGGTTGGAGATACCCGCGGTGTCCCGCTCGCCACGCGGCACCTGTCGGCGCAGACCCTGGGGCGCGATCAGTTCGCGCTCCAACCACTCCCGAACCCGGCGCTCGTGCACCTGGGTGTCGGCAGCGACCTCCCCGACTGCCTTGCCATAGTAGTCTTCGAGAGCCTGCCCCACCTCACCGCCCTCGGCGGCCGCCGCCACCTCAGGCCCGTCGGGTCCTTCGTCAAGACCGAGGTGACAGGCGGTAATCCGCTGAGTGCCCGCGGGCAGCTTTGCCCAGAGTTGGCGGCAGACGATCTGCAGATACAACGGCTCGACGACTGCAACCTGGCGGGAAAGAACCCTCCCATCGCTGGTACGCTCCCGCACCGTGGCCAGTTCCCTGATCAAGCCGTTAACGGCGTCATCTTCGAACAATACCTCAACAGCCTGCGCCGGGTTGCGGATCGCTTCCCTTGCCCCATTGAAGCCGAGCAACTCCAGGCGAAAGCGGGTAGAGAGTCGGGTAGGCAAGAGGTGGCGGTAGCTGTCGAGCGCGGCGCTGTACTCCTCGCGCATGGCCAACAGCGCCCATACCCGGTTGTCTCTGAGAGCATCTCCCAGCTGCTGGAAGAAGCCGATCTTGGCCTCCTCGGCCTGTTCGGAGGTAAGAACCTCCTCGAACTGGTCGAGAATGAGCAGCTTCAGCCGCGGGTCGCCCCGGATCCAGCCCCTCTGGGCAAGGTAGGAGGCGATGGTGATGCCGGGCACCTCACCGAGCGGCAGTTCGCCCGCGGGTTTGCCGTCCTCGCAAGACGCGATGACACACGCGGCGAAGGGGTTGTTCGATCGCTCCAGCGCGCGGGCACCGAGGTCGGCGCCAGGGCGACAGATGGGCAGGACCTGATAGTCCTCTGCCTCCATCTGGGCAACCACCGCGGCCTGGATCAGGGAACTCTTGCCAGCCCCTGAGGCCGAGTAGAGCAGGACGATACGCTCGGCGATCAGCAGGTCGACCAGTTCCCGCGCCTCTCGGTCGCGGCCGTAGAGGGTTTCGCCGGCGCGGAAGGAGCGTGGGCCGGGGTAGGGATTGCGATCGCCGATCATGATGAACTGCGCGCCTGCCAGCGCCGCTGCAACTCGCAGAGAAAGTCTTCCGAGGAACCCCAGTAGATGTTGACGTCACTGTCTGCGAAGTCCTCGAAATAGGCCTCCAGGTACTCGCGCGCCCGATCCGGATTGGTGATCTGGTCGTCGTCCGGATCCACCTGCACCGCTATGTGCAGTTGTTTACGGCGACGCTGACTACTCTGTTCCTTGAGCAAACTGCGAAAGAGCACCCGAAAATCCCACTGGTGGAGATTGAAGCCGAGGAACAGCAGGCTTGAACTCGCCAGCGCCCGGCGTACCGCAGCCGGGATGCGCTCGTGCTCGCGCCAGAAGTCAATCAGAAAGTCGAAATAGTCGTCTTCGGTCAGCACCAGTGATTCAACGTCGTCGAGCCGACCGAAGAGGTGATAAACCAGTGGGTGTTCGGGAGATGGCAAGGAAACTTCTTCGGCGGAGACATCCGCGTTGAAAACGAGTTCCTGGGGCGGCCTCTGCGAGCGGCGCAGCGCCTCGGCAAGGAAGTTGTTGAAGTTGGCCGTCACGTAGGCAGAGAAAGGAAGTCCGGCGAGGAGCACGTGAGAATCGTCCGGCTCCTTCAACATCGCCTTTTCGGCTATTACGGAGAGCAGCCTGACCAGTGGCTGTTTACGCTCCTCGCCATCGAGCAGATGTCCGTAGCGCCTGAGCGCGAATCCTCGCACGTCGTCGATGAAGTCGTTTTCCATTTGAGCGTCACCCCGGGTCGCGGCAACGTACTGGGCGACCTGCGCCAGACTCACCTGTTCATGTCTGGCCAGCGGATATTGATAACGGTCCGCCCATTGCAGGGAGATGTCCTGGCGAAAACGGGCGACGCGGTAATCGACACCGGGCCCAACAATGGGGGTACAGCGGTCCTCGGCAATGCGCTTGATGAGTAACTGCCACGTTTCTTCCCGTCGCGTCTCGTTCATCAGGTGAGGCTCGTACCACAGTCGGGCGCTGCGCATGCGTGACACCAAGGCGGGCGCCCACGGATTCGGCGCGGCCGCAATCGCACCGCGAGCTGAGCGCGCCGCCTGGTCGGCCAGCCCGTGCTCGATCAGTCCCCCAAAGAAGGGGGCGAGAAACGCGCGCCAGGATGCCTCATCGAGTGCACCCTGCAGCGTCAACACGCCAAGCACCCCGCCCTCTACCACCTGATGTGCGAGGTGCAGGAACCAACGCCAGCAAAGGGCATCCACCGGGCCGTCAGGCTGTTCCGGAACGACGATCAGTAGGCGAGGTGGTCGCTCCATGGCATCCAGGGCAGTGATGATTCCCCTGCTCGCTGCATCCATCGGAGTGTAATCTCCAAACGCGTGATTGCATGGCGCCTCGGGGGCGCCCTCTGGCGTCCCGCGGTCGCGCGCCAGGAAGTAGGCATAATCGAATCCGTCATGCTGCCGCAGCACCTCGGTGAGCTCCGCAATCTCGTGCCAGCATTTGCTGACCGTACACGCGATTCCCGCTCGCCCGAGCAACTGTGCCACCGTGTCCAGACCTTGCAGGGCCGCGCCATCATCGTTGCCCATAGCGGGTCCGGCGGCCATCCCCAGCAACAGAGCGGTGGGCCGTACGCGGCGTCGGATCAAGGCGGCACGGGCGCCCCTGCCGTAACCCAAAGCACAGCGACCAAACACGGTAGTGGCCGCAGCGAACGGGTTATCTGGGCCACCGCAGGCGGTAAGCTTCTCCCAGTTGAGGGAATGGAGCTCGCGGGCGCTGGGATCGATGCAGATACGCACGCGCAGCGCCACGCGTTTCTCGTCGGCACGCGTCTTGGCAAGGACGATGGCATCACGAACCTCCTGGTCGGGGAAGAGAACACGGCTCAGCTCCCGCGCATAGGTCTCTGCATCCTCGATCGAAGCAATGCTGCCGAGATCCAGGCGGATGCCGTAGCGTCGGACGAAGTCTCCACTTCGGTCGCCCGACCAGGTAAAGCCGAGTTCCACCCGGTAACTGTTCCACTCGCAATGTGAGATCCCCAACTCCAGAGTCGCGTAGCCACTGGCGCCGAGGATGGCGACTGCGGCAGGTCCGCCGGCAGCGATCTGGGTTTCCGCCGGCGAAGGTGCCGCGAACAGCAAGTCGGTGACCTGCTGCGCGAAGTCCGCCAGATCGGCTTGTCTCTGATGCTCGTTCCCGGCCGACAGCTCACGACCCTTTGGGCGCACCTCGAGTTCCTTCAATGCCGGGATGGATTTCCACAGACAGGGTTCGAGGATCAGAGGCAGGATGCGGCGCAGTCGCCCCGGCGACTCGCCGTTGAGCAGCGCCAGCAGGCCTGGAAGCTCCTTGCGCATGATGTATTCCGAGGCGAGGAAATTGGACGAAACCAGCAGGACCGCCACGTCCGCTTCGCCCATGGCGACCGCGATCTCATCATTCCAGCGGTCACCGGGCTGGATTTCCTTATCGCTCCAGTCGACAACCTGCCCCTGCCTGCGCAAGATGGCCAGATGCGTGAGCACGCGCTCGAGCCAGTCGACATCCTTGTGGCTGTAGCCGATGAATAGCCGCTTTTGCGTCTCGCTCATTTGCACGCTCCTGAGGATGGGGAATCGGGCGGCACCAACTGCAGTATAGGTACCCCCATTCAGTGCTGTCAAACTCGCAATTTAAAAACAAAAGCATCGTGCTGACTCGCGTCGTCGCAGGAAGTGACAAGGCAGCAGCGACCTGCTTCAGGCGGCGCGCCCCGCCAGCCAGTCCCTGACCACCAGCCCGGTACCGAAATCCCAGGGCTTGAGCTTCGCGGCAGCGATCAGGCGGAATTCGGCAAGCTCTTCGTTGAGGCGGATTTCGCCATCCGCCAGCACATGGTAGGCGATGATCACTTCATGCCTGCGGGCGAAGGGATAGACCCCGATCAGGGTGACTGCCGTCGCGTCCAGGCCAAGCTCTTCCCGCACTTCGCGCGCAACGCCGGCGGCGGGGTCCTCGTCGCGTTCGAGAAAGCCGGTGATCAGCCCGAAAGCGCCGGGCGCCCAGGCGTGGTTGCGCGCCAGCAGGATCTGGCCGTGGTATTCGACCAGCGCCGCCAGCACCGGCGCCGGGTTGTCCCAATGCACGAAGCCGCCGTCGGCCCGGCAACTGAGCCGCGGCAGGCCGCCGAAGTCGCGGGGTTCAAGCTCGGCAGCACAGAGCGGGCAGAAGCGCCATGCGCTCACGCGAACTCGGCCGCCAGTTCGCGAATGTCGGCGAGCAGCCGATCGACGGTCTCGGGCGCGGTATCCCAGCCGCACATGAAACGTGCGCCGCCGGCAGCGATGAAGTTGTAAAACAGCCAGCCACGCTCGCGCAGACCGTCTTCGACCCGGCTCGGCAGGTGTACGAAAACCCCGTTCGCCTGCACCGGGAAAAGTGTCGGCAAGCCCGTGCCCTGCGCCAGCCCGGCGACGGCATTGGCGAAGCGCGCGCCGTCCATATGCACGCGCAGGCCGTGTTCGCGCGCGGTATTGGCGATCGCCCGCAGCTCGTCCGGGCGATACACCGTGCCGACTTCGGTCGCCTGCGTCAGCGTCACCACTTTCGGCTTCGGATAGTGGATGTCGGTCCGCCGGGTCACCACTTCGACGATCGATGCCGGCGTCAGCTTGCCCTGCTCGCCGGCAACCGCCAACAGCTTGGCGCCATTCGAGAAGAACTGCGGCGCGCCGCACTCATCGGTGTCGACGTGCGCCAGTTGGTGACAGATGACGCTGTGGTAAGGCTGGCAGAGCGCAGCGAGCGCCAGTGAATTGGCGGCCGTGCCGTTGAAGACGAAGTACGTCGCAGTCGGTCTCGAACAACTCGCGCAGGCGATCGGCGACGCGCAGCGTCCACTCGTCGTCGCCATACGAGCGCACATGCCCTTCGTTGGCCGCCAGCAGCGCGCTCAGTGCTTCCGGGCAGATGCCGGCGTAGTTGTCACTGGCAAAGTGCTGCATCGGCGGTGGCTTCAATTCCGCGTCACAGCCGCTGTTCGACCCAGGCGCGCACCGAGGCCAGCGCCGCCGGCAGCTTCGCCGGATCGCTGCCGCCCGCCTGCGCCATGTCGGGGCGGCCACCGCCCTTGCCGCCAACCTGCTGGGCAACCATGTTCACCAGTTCGCCAGCCTTGACCTTGCCGGTCAGGTCGCTGGTGACGCCGGCAATCAGCGTCACCTTGCCGTCAGTTGTCGAAGCAAGGACGATGGCGGCGCTCTTCAGCTTGTCGCGCAGCTTGTCGATGGCGGCGCGCAGGGCATTGACATCGGCCCCTTCCATGACCGCTGCGAGCACCCGCGCACCCTTCCCGCGAACGCATGATGGCAGAGGTGACCCCGCCAGTGCGCAATTACGGGACGTGTCGGGACTTCACGATCGCCTCGATGTCGCACTTCAGCGCTGGCGCGTCGGACACCACCGCATTCCAGACGAGTCGCCAATCGACCGAGAAGTAGGCGTGGACAGCGATGTTCCGAAATCCGATGATATCGGCCCAAGGGATTCCGGGATACAACTGCCCGAGCTCGCCCGAGACGCGGGCAGCCGCTTCGCCAATTATCGTGAGCTTGTGCAGCACGGCGCTGCGAACCAGGTCATCGCCGACAAACCGCTCCTCGTCCATGCCCGCCACGAACCGCGCGATGGAATCGGCGGCTTCAAGGATATCCGATAGATACAGTTCGTCACTCCGCATAGAGTGGCTCGGCTTCCTGCAGAACGGCTGACGCAATCACCGCTTTAAGGCCCGCACGCGGCACCAGATCAACACTCCGTCCGAACAGCACGGACAGCTCGCGCTGCATGCGACTCAAGGCGAGAAACCCGACCCTGGCCTCCGGCCGAAACTCGACCAGCAGATCGACATCGCTCTGCGGTCCGAAGTCTGCACGGGTTGCCGAACCGAACAGTTCCAGGCGGCAAATGCCATTGCGCCGGCAGTACCCCGGAAGCTCAGTGCCCGGCAATTCGAGATCCTTGTGTACCATCCGTGCCTCCGTACCGCATATCGGGCGACGCCCGTCACAAGATAAGGCTACCACACACCGGCAACAATTCGAGCCTGACCCCTACTTGCCCAGCCGACGCAGGCCGATCGAAAGCGCTGCCAGCCGCGCGTCGATACCTTCAGCGTCGTCTGCCTTGCGCACGCGATCTACGCCTGCCGCTTTGTTTCCCGGCTGGGCTTCGAAGCTTCCGCGTAACCCCGCCGGGTCGCACAGTATTCCCATCAACGAGGTATGCTTTTTTGCGGTGCCGTCCTCGCCCATTGCGTGAAGCGAACAAGTTCTGTGGTCATGCGCTGAGTCCGCTCGGTGTCGGGGCATGTCTCCCCTGTTCGTTATCCCAAACCGGTACCCCTTCGCTCCCACCGCGTTACCAGCGTTCATCGCTACTATGGGCACCTCCGACTCCCAGTCGCCACCTCCCTCTTCCTCGCTGTTCAGGCTTGTCCGAGGGTGCGCCTACTCTTTCCCGGCGCCGGCGCTTGGGTCTCCCTGGTTACTGTGCAGTTGCTATGTCAGACTCGATACGGCTCAACGATCCCGGTATCGCCGATCTTGGTGTCGGGCTTGCGGAAGCGCTGGCATATGCACATCGCGAGCCAGACGGCTGCGAGCCTCACCACTTTCAATCTTGCAAGCGGACCTTGGGCAAAAAGCAAGACCTGATAATCATCTAGCCGGCTCCCCACCCGCGGCGTTACAGTCAGTGTGGGAATTCACAGACTGACAACCGCAGAAGAGGAGCCGAAATGAAACTGTATGCTGCAATTGACCTTCATTCCAACAATAGCGTGTTGGTGATTCTGGACGAGGCAGATCGAATGGTCCTGCAGAGGCGCTTGCCGAACAATCTGGAGCGCATTCGCGAGGCGCTTTGTCCCTATGGCGAGCAGATCGAAGGCATTGCCGTCGAATCGACGTACAACTGGTATTGGCTGGTTGATGGACTAATGGACGCGGGCTATCGGGTGCACCTGGTGAACACGGCGGCGGTCAAGCAGTACGAGGGCCTGAAGCATAAGGAAGACGTGGACGATGCCCGTTGGCTGGCGCACTTGTTGCGTTTGGGGATCCTGCCGGTAGGGTACATCTGTCCGAAGGAAGCGCGTGGTGTGCGAGATCTGATGCGCAAGCGCAACCAGTTGGTAGGGCAGAGATCACGGCAGATTTTGAGTATCGAGAACGTGCTGAGCCGCGACACGGGAGGGCGCGCGAGCGCCAACGAGATCAAGCGCTGGCAGGAAAAGGAGGTCGATCAACTGGCCCTGACAGAAAGTAGCCGCTTGGCCGTGAAAAGCAACCTGGCGGTGATGCACTGCCTGAATGAACAGATCGAAAGGCTGGAAGCGGAGATCCTGAAAAGGCGAAGCTACGCCCGGACTACCAGGGGCTGCTGACGGTGAGCGGCGTGGGTAAAGTGCTCGCACTGACCATTGCGGCTCGAGACCGGTGAGGTGAGCCGCTTTGCCACGGTGGGGATTTTTCCTCGTATTGCCGCTGTGTCGGCAGTGAGCATCTGTCGAACGGCAAGAGGAAAGGGAGCGGCAACGCCAAGAACGGCAACAAGTACCTGGCATGGGCCTTGGTCGAAGCGGCGAACTTCGCCGTGCGTTACGAGCCGGTGGTCAAGCGCTTCTACCAACGCAAGTGCGCCAGGACGATGCCCGTGGTAGCGATCAAGGCAGTGGCACACAAGCTGGCCCGAGCCTGTTACCACGTGATGCGCGATCGGGTGCCGTTTGACGTGCAGCGTGCGTTCGCCTGAAAGAATGGAGCGGGGCGGTGAGCCAGACACGGGGTTGGCTAATAACCATCAGACCTGATTGGGCCACCGTCCTCCTCTCCGCCAGACCGGAGGCCGGCAGGGTCTGTAAGGTGACAAAGCCGAAGTGCGCGGCTTTGCCACCTTACACCAGCCTAAATCACCGTCGGGCGTCAAGGGTGCGCTACGCCGGGCTGCAAAAAACGCAGCCCGCCCTTGACGCAGGAGAAGTTATCGCGAGAACCAAGGTTTTGAAAAGGCAAAAGGCTTGACCAGTTCGCCTCTGCCGCGAGCCAACAGGGGTTGGTGCCCGCCGCCATCGTGACGGGCAACCATAGATCTGTCATCGGCGAACACGCCGAACGACTTGGACACGTGCAGGGCACCGACGGTTTTCTGGGGCCGCAACCGCGGCCAGGGGCGCAGCCCGGGTGGCCACACCCGGACTACCACCTTGATCCTGATGGGTGACTGGTGCGGACTGGTTCCGACACCGCAAGAACGAAAACCAGGGCGCGAGCGCCGGGCTGACGCCAGGAGGGGAGTAGCTCACGAATGTATCGCCGCTGCATCGCGAGAGATTTTTTTAACCTATTGACAGGGGCCGGCTAATGGGTGACCCCAATCTTCCACGTCCGTTATGGGGTTACGCGGCGGCAAGACCACACGGGCACGCAACGCGCTCCCGCCAGGGGGCGCACGCGAACATTCCGTGACGGGCGCAAGCCGGTCACGCATTCCTCAATCGCCTGGGGAGTGGCCTATCCAAGCAGCGTGAACAATCCGGGCTGCTCGGCCTTTTTGTGGGCGGCAAGCTGTGCGCGTCGCCTTTCCAGCACGTCCCGCCAGAGGTAAGATGCACCTTGCTACGATGGTTACTTTTGTCGTTTCTCCTATGAGGTACAAGATGGTCAGAAACTGGGATACGATCCGCGCGATCCTGCTGAAGCTCGAAACTGCGGAGACGGCGCACACGACGCTCACGCAAGGCCAAGTGGAAGGAGTCGCGCCGCAGGAAGCTGGGTATCACATGATGCTGATGAACGACGCTGGCTTGATCGAAGCAAGCATCAGCAAGTCGAGCACTGGCGATGGCGCAATAAACGCCGCGATTGCGCGGCGGCTGACTTGGGACGGCCACGAGTTCTTGGACAAGATTCGCGACCCAAGCATGTGGGGAAAAATCAAATCAAAGGAGCCTCTTGCAAAACTCACCCTGCAGGGCTGATTTTTCGCGGCTGGAGGCGAAAGCGGAGGACGCGGGCGGCCACTTCTGGCATGATACGGTTATCGAGACCAACATCATAACGCCCGCCAAATGAATACTACCCAACCCCAGCTGATCATGCAACGGTGGCACGTGGTTCAGCACGAGTTGCTGCCAGAGTTGCAGGCGCAAGTGGGTCCGCTGACGCCGAAGCTTGAGAAAGTCATCCATACGCTGGAGTGGGTGCGTATCGAGGAATTCACGGAGGTTTCGTGGTGTGGCGTAGGGCGTCCGCCGTTTGAACGGGCGTGGCTGGCGAACGCCTTTGTGGCCAAGGCCGTGTTGGGTCTGACGACGACCGTGGGGCTGATTGAACGCCTGATGATCGACCGTGCGCTGCGCCGCATCTGTGGTTTCCCGCTACACAAGACGCTGCCTTCCGAGGCGACCTTCTCGCGCGCCTTCGACGAGTTTGCCGAAGGGGGCTTGAGCCAACGCGTGCATGAAGCCCTGATCAAGGAACATCTGGGAGATCAACTGATCGGGCATCTCAATCGTGACGGCACGGCCATCGAAGCCCGCGAACGCCCGTCCCGGAAGGAAGCGCCCGCAGCGGAAGCGGCCGCCACGGCACAGGCCGCCCGGTTGCCGAAGGAAGAGCGCCCTGCCGAGACGAGCGTGCCTGAACCGCTCGCACCGGCACGCAAGAGAGGCCGCCCGCGGCGCGACGAAGCACGTCCGGCCGCAAAGGCCACCCCGATCAAACGCCAGCGCGGGCAAACGTTGGCTCAAATGCTCAAGGAGATTCCCACGGCGTGTGATCGCGGCACGAAGTGCAATGCCCAAGGCTACAAGAACAGTTGGAGCGGCTACAAGCTACATCTCGACACCGCCGACTGTGGCGTCCCCATTTCGGCGCTGCTGTCCAGCGCCTCGATGCACGACAGCCTGGCCGCCATTCCCCTGTCGCTGATCAGCGCCGATCGCGTCACCAACCTTTACGACCTCATGGATGCGGCCTATTGCAGCGCCGACTTGGGCGAGCACAGCCAGAGCTTGGGCCACGTTCCCCTGATCGACCACCATCGGCGCTGCGGTGAGAAGATCGAATTCTCCCCGGCCGAAGCGATCCGCTACAACGAGCGTACCGCCGCCGAGCGGAGCAACGCCCGGCTGAAGGATGAATTCGGCGGTCAGACCATCCGGGTCAAAGGCGACACCAAAGTGATGGCCCACCTGATGTTCGGCATCCTGGCGCTGTCCGCTGACCAATTGATGCGATTGCGACGATGACCACCGGCGTTCCCTCTCCGGCCGCTGTGCATTCGAGGAATGCAGGGAGGGGTTCGCCCCGAATGAGGCAAACTATGCCATACGGTTAGCCGCTCGGCCAGGGAGACCTCCCTCGCGAAAAAATCGCTCCCCGAGAGCGAATGGTGCGGCGCAGCAATTCGCCCGGGGGAGTTTTGCAAGAGGCTCAAAGTTGAAGGAAAAGAGCCTCGATCTCACCTTCGATACGATTAAGGCTGCTGCTGCTGCCGTGGTCAAATCTGCGCTATCGTAGCTCTCGCGGCTGAACTCGATCGTCAGTAAAAAACTCACCGTCCGCTAAAACGCGGGCACGGTGGGGGTCGCTGTCGTCTTGATCGCAGGCCGCACCGGATCGGGCGGCAACGGCTGCGGCTCCGGCTTGGGTCGCAGGCTGTGCAGGTAGTCGGCGGCGCGTTGCGTCTGGGAACAAATTTGGGGTCACAAATTTGGATCGAGTAGGGGACGGAGTTACCCCCGTCGCCCTCTCACACCACCGGACGTGCGGTTCCGCATCCGGCGGTTCATTGTCAGCGGCGTTCTGAAAGTCCCATAAACCTGGCGGTTTGAAAGTCGTGTTTCTTCTTCCTCGATTTTCTTCAGCGGGTTTCATTTCAATGGTTTTCTGAGTCTTCTTCCGCGCCCTTCCGTTTTCTTCCTTGTTCGCTTTCCTGTCGTTCCGATAGTGCTCGTATGGCGCCTGGCGGCGCCTGCAGGCATTGCATGATTCGGTGCAAGGAGGGTGAGCCATGGCACACCAGAAGGCACACAACTGTCTGTTTTGCGCAGAGATCTTCCAGGCCGATGCGCGCAACGCAGGGCACCAGAAATACTGTTCGAAGGCGCCTTGTCGAAAGGCCAGCCAAGCGGCGAGCCGGCGCACCTGGCTGGCCAAATCGGAGAACCAGGACTACTTCCGCGGACCGGAGAATGTTGCGCGGGTACAGGCGTGGCGGGCGGCGCACCCGGGGTACTGGCGACGACCGCGACGGGAAATCGAGGTGGAAGCGCAGGTGGTGCTTGCGTTACAAGATGTCTGCCCCTCTCAAGCACTTGAAATCGTTGAGGAATCTCAAGAACCGCCGAAAAGTGCGTTACAAGATGTCTGGCGCGATCAACCCGCTGTTTTGATTGGTTTTATTGCCCAATTTACCGGCAGTGCGTTACAGGATGACATCGCCAGGAACACCCGGCGACTGGTAAAACTGGGGCACGATATCTTGGCTGGGAGGATGGGTGATGACGATCAAACGAGTGCTTTGTCCGGAACGGATCAGGCAGATACCGCCCCAGTTCAGTTGGGTCGACCACCGCCTGGTGCGCGAGCGCTACCTCGATCGCTGTAACCCCCGGCGGCGGCGCTCTATCTGTTTCTGGTGACCGTTGCCGACGTCCAGGGGTTGAGCTACTACTCGGATGCCGCAGTCGGTCGCGCCCTGTCATTGGCCTCTGCCCATCTGAATCAGGCCCGCGACGATCTCGTCCAGGCGGGACTGATCGCCTTCAACGCCCGCTCTACCAGGTCCTGGCGCTGGATGCCCCCCGGCCGGTCGAAGCGCGCGTCCTCGCGGCAGACGAGATTACTTTGCGCATCGGCGCGCTGCGTGCCGTCCTGGGACGCACGCCATGATCGATTACGAGATGTACTGCAAGATCAAGGATTGCCACGATCGGCAGCAGCTGACTATCGCCCAGACCGCTCGCGCCCTCGATCTGCATGCCGAGACGGTGGCGAAGTGGGTGGGCTGCGCGCAGTTCCATCCCCGGCAGCCCGCACCGCGCAGCAGTCAGCTCGATCCGTTCAAGGACCAGATCGTTCGCCTGCTGGAAACTCATCCCTACAGTGCGCAGCAGATCTACCAGCGGCTGCGCGAGGACGGCTTCGCCGGCGGCTACACGATCGTCAAGAGCTATGTGCGCAAGGTCCGGCCGGTGCGCCGACAGGCGTTCCTCAAGCTCTCCTTTGCTCCCGGAGAATGTGCCCAACTGGACTGGGGGAATACGGAACGATCGGCGTCGGTTCGACGCGCCGCCGCCTGTCCTTCTTCGTCATGGTGCTGTGCCATAGCCGCCTGATGTACGTCGAATTCACCGTCTCGCAAACCATGGAGCACTTTCTCGCGGCCCACGAGCACGCGTTCGCGGCCTTCCAGGGGTGTCCGGGTCGCTTGATGATCGACAATCTGAAGTCGGCGGTACTTCGCCGCGTCGTCGGTGAAGCCCCGACGTTCAATCCCCGCTATGTCGATTTCGCTCGGCATTGGGGGTTCGGGATCTCGGCGTGCAACGTGGCCAAGGGGAACGAAAAAGGGCGCGTCGAAAATGGCGTGGGCTATATCAAGAAAAAATTTCCTGAACGGTCTGGATTTCCTCGACTTCAGCGCGGTGAATCCGGCCGCCGCGCTGTGGCTGGAGACCATTGCAAACGTGCGTATCCACGGGGAAACGCACCAGCGACCCGTGGATCGCTTCAAGGAAGAGCAGGCGCTGTTGCACCCCTCAATCCCATGCCCTATGACATCGGTCGCATCCAGAGCCAGCGCGTCTCAAAGCAGTTCCGTGTCGCGCTCGACACCAACCACTATTCGGTGCCGGCCGAGTTGGCGAGTCAGCGCGTGACGCTGAAGGCTTACCCGGATCGGGTGTGCATATACCACCAGGACAAGCTCGTCGCTCGCCATGTCCGCAGCTACGATCGGCGCCAGGATATCGAGGACCCCGATCATCCGAAGGAACTGCTCGCCCAGCGGCGCAAGGCCCGTGAGCAGCGCTTGCTGGTGCAGTTTCTGAGCCTGTCGCGGCACGCCCAGGCCTATCTCGAAGGCATCGAGCAACGCCGCATGAACCCGCGTCATCACCTGCGCAAGATCGTCGCGCTCGGCGAAATCTACGGCGTCGATGCACTCGACCGAGCGATCCGGGACGGCATTGAATTCGCCGCCTACAGCTGCGAGTACATCGCCAACATCCTGGCGATGCGGGCCCGCGAGACCCCTGCGCACGGCGCGCTGTATCTGACCCGCCGCCAGGACCTCCTGGACATCGAGATCCCCGCCCCGATCTCTCCCCCTACGAAAGGCATGGCGATGAGCATTGACCGACGGATGGCTTCCCCTGTGCAGATCAGCACCGATGCGCTACGCGCGCAGTTGGGGCTCCTCAAATTGCCTTATCTGCTCGAACGCTTGAACCCCTGGCCCAGGAAGCGGGAGCCGAGCAGTGGTCGCATGTCGACTATCTGGCGCGGCTGATCGAAGGCGAAGCGCATGCCCGCGAAGACCGCAGCATCCAGCGACGGGTAGCGCTCGCCCGCTTTCCGGTGCTCAAGACCCTCGATCAGTTCGAGTGGAACTGGCCGAGCAAAATCAACCGACCCCAGATTCAGAATCTCTTCCGGCTGCGCTTCATCGAGGACAAGGGCAACGTCATCTTCATTGCCAATGTCGGTCTGGGGAAAAAGCCACCTCGGTATCGCGCTGGCACACACCGCCTGTCTGCGTGGCTACCCGGTGCTGTTCACCACCGCCGTGGATATCATCAACACGCTCTCCGCCGCCCAGGCGCAGGGCAACCTCAAGCGCGAACTACGCAAGTATCTGCAGCCGAAACTGCTGGTCGTCGACGAACTGGGCTATCTTCCGATCGACAAGCATGGTGCCGACCTGCTCTTTCAGATCATCAGCGAACGCTATGAGCACGGCGCCCTGATCATCACGACCAACCGCGCCTACAAGCACTGGCCGGAGATCTTCAATCACGACAGCACCCTGACCTCGGCGCTCCTGGATCGGCTCCTCCACCATGCCGAAACCGTCCTCATCGAGGGCAAGAGCTATCGCATGAAAGAGCAGATCGAGGCATGAGCGGCGCCTGCCCAGATTGTCGTGACAGTCACAAAACCGGAATCAGCGGATGACCGACCCCCTGGTGACCGTCACGAAACCTGGCCGGCCTCTCCAGGGGAAGCGCCCGATGACCAGCAGCGAGCGCAAACGTGCGCAACGGATGCGCGACAGGAGGAAGGCCATAGAAGCCATCGGCCATGAGGCGGACGCGCCACTGCGGGCGCTCCTGGATCTTCTCGGAAGGGTGGAGGACTCCGAACCCGCTCGCCATTGTGCACGGCGGGCATGGCTGGCTTTCGGCCAGCGGTATGGATTCGTGACCGTCACGCCATCAGGAGATGTGATCGAAAGCCAGACTGCCTGGCCCCACCAGGACTGACCGCGCACCGGCTTCGCGCAGTCTCCCGCAGCATCCACTACGATCACGAATTTCCGGCCGCCGAATTCGACCAGAGCGCACCTCGTCGCTCCCACGGCATGAGCGGCACCTGCCCAGATCGTCGTGACCGTCACGAAACCTGGATCAGCGGATGACGGACCCCTTGGTGACTGTCACGAAACCCGGCCCACATCTTCCGGGTAAGCAACCGAGAGACTGAAAACGGGCATCTTCTATCGCAGTCCGAAAAAGTACCGGGCGTCTCCTGTCCGCACTTGGCTACGACTTCAAAGCGCACCATCCTTCAATGCGGTCTCGGCGCTATGTATACGCAAGTCGCGACCGTCCTACTCAGCCCCGCCAGACCAAAATCGTCATCATCAAAGCCCAAGTTCGCGCCTCAAAAAGCCGCGGAACCCTGCTTTGCGCTTCTCTACGATCACGAATTTCAAACCGCCCAATTCAACGGGAATTCACGCCGCCGCTCACAGTTCATTGAACCTGCTGGAAGCGTCGCTGAGTGTCCAGCAACGAAACCAACCCCATTGCATCAAAGAAGCGTTTTGGATAGGCCGCGTTCATATGGCTCGCGCCGGAGTTCCACCAGGGGCCACGTCCGTTGCTTGCCGATTTCCATGCTCGCGTCCCGTCCAACCCTCGCGCTTGTAATCGCTTGTTACGGGTGGCCGGACGCTTCCATTGCCGCCAGAGCAGGCAACGCAGTTTGCGCCGTATCCATCCGTCCAAGTCCTGCAACACACCTTTTACCTCGGTCAGCCGGAAATAGGATGTCCAGCCACGCAGCACGGGGGTAAGGGCGGTGATCGTTTGGCCGAGGTTGCGAAAGGCATTCCCGACGACGATTTCACGCACTTTGTCTTTCAGACGCTTCACACTGCTACCAGCGATCTTCAGACGTGCCTGCTTGTGCCACGTGACGCTATACCCCAGAAACTTCCGCTGCCAAGGCCGCGCGACGGCGCTCTTGTCCCGATTGACCCGAAGCTTCAATTTCTGCTCCAGATAATCGGTGATCGCATCCATCGCGTGCTGCCCTGCCATTTCGCTTTTGACGTAGATGTTGCAGTCATCGGCATAGCGGCAGAACCGATGCCCCCGGCGTTCCAGTTCGCGATCCAGGTCGGTCAGCAGGATGTTCGACAGCAGCGGTGACAGCGGTCCGCCTTGCGGCGTGCCTTCCGTCCTTGCACTGACCGTTCCTTCTGACATCATGCCCGCTTCCAGATAACGCCGGATCAGTTTCAGAACCCGTTCATCCTTTACCCGGCGCGCCACTCTCGACATCAGAAGGTCGTGATTTACCCGGTCAAAGAATTTCTCCAAATCAAGGTCAACCACCCAACGGCGTTCTTCCCTGATATAGCCTTGCGCTCGTTGCACCGCTTGCCATGCATTGCGGCCCGGTCGGAACCCGTAGCTGTGTTCGGAGAATTCAGGCTCGAATTCCGGTTGTAGAACTTGCAGCAGCGCTTGCTGGATCAGTCGATCCAGCACCGTCGGGATACCCAGTATCCGCACCCCGCCGTTGGGTTTCGGCATCTCCACTTTCCGGATTGCCGCTGGCAGATAGTCGCCTGCCAGGAGGGCTGCCTTGACGCTTGGCCAGTGCTGTTGCAGCCATGCCTTGAGTTCGAATACGGTGAGTCCATCGACTCCTGCCGCGCCCTTGTTCCGCAGGACCCGCTCATACGCTTGCCAGAGATTGCTTCGTTCAACTACGGCCTCCATCTGCCGCAGCCCTTCCGCTTTCGTTTGCCCATCCGCCGCCGTGCCAACCTCGGCGCCCAACTCGGTCAATGGCGAAATCCGTCCGCCTCCCTCCGTGTCAGGTGCAGTTGCCTGCGTTATTGCTTCATCGATTTGCATCGAGGTCGAATGTCCTAATCGCGTTGTTCAATGTTCAGGCCTTCGGTCAGAGTTCTTCTCGGGCTCTCCGCTTCGTCCCCAACCTACTATGCCTTCTGCTGACTTCTGCATGCGCATCTCGACACCTCTCGGTGTCGGTAGCACTAGGCACGCATGCAGATCTCCCCGGGTATTGCGCACCTACCTTCGCGCTTATGCCTGTCGGATCTACGTCGTAGCGTTCCGTACAAGTTTCGGGCTTTGATGATCTACGACACCTCACCCCGCTACGCCGCCTCATATCCGCTTCCTGTTCGTCAGGCCAGCGCTTTGCCTTCGGCTTCCTCCAGATTCGCAGTCACCCGCGACACCCTTGCCGTTCAGCTCTTAAGAAACTCCTCTCAACTGGTTGATCTTATATGCATGTTTTATGCTGGTTGTTCAGTGGGGACGAGCTTCATGCCGAGCTTCTGGGCGCGCTGTGCCAGTTGGCGGAGAACGCGCTGGTGGTAACGCTGCTCGTAGTAGTCCTGGCCCTGGTCGGTGTACTCTTGGCCCTTGGTGAGCAGGGTGTAGATCAGCCGCGCCAGCTTGTGGGCTGCCGCGGTCACGGCCTTGGGCTTGTCCATACGCGAGCACAAGCGTCTGAAGTACGCGCCGAGCGCGGACTGGCTGGTTCTCAGCGCTGCGGCGGCCAAGCGCAGGGCCTGGGCCGCGCGGTTGGCACAACGCTTGGTCTTGCCGCTCATCACCTTGCCACCGGTGATCTTGGTGCCGGGGCACAAACCCAGCCAGCTCGCGAAGTGGCCCTCCGTGGGAAAGCGTGACATGTCGGCCCCGGTCTCGCTGATGACCGCCAGAGCGGTGGTCACATCGATGCCGTCGATGCGCGTCAAGTCCACCGCCGCACATCTTGAACAGTTGGGTACGCAGATCGAACTTCGGCGCATTGCGTGGCCGACTGCGCTTCTTGCCTTTGGCTGGGTCGCCTTCATGAACCTCCAGCCGCTTCAACTGCGCTTCGATCTCCTGATCGCATTCAGCCAGTTGCGTGCCGATAAAGTCGAAGGCGGCCAGCGCCTGCTTGAGCGCGAACAAGTGCTCGACCCGCCAGTGGCCTTGCAGGCTCTTGGCGATTTCATCGACGCTAGCGTGGATGCGCACGTTCTTCATCGCACCCAGCACCTGACCATCACGCTCGCCGGCCACGATGGCGCGCAGGATCTTCTGGCCGGTCTCGCCCACCACGTCGGAGATGACGTTGGCCAGTTGAACGTTCATCTGCGTGAGCGCCTTTTGCATGTGCTGTACCTCTCTGGCCTGGCTGCGCAACAGCATGCCGCGCTGGCGCCACAGCGAGCGCAACACACACCTGATCGGCTGGGCGAAACGCACCGCTGAGCAGGCCGTAGGTCATGAGTTGCTGAATCCACTGACAGTCGAGCACGTCGGACTTGCGGCCCGAAACGTTCTTCACGTGACGCGCGTTGACCAGCAGCACCGTGAAGCCACGCGACTCCAGCAACTCGAACAGGGGATCCAGTACACCTGAACTCCATCGCCACCGTATCCACCCGGCAGGCCTGAAGCCAATCAGCAATGGCATTGAGGTCAACCGTGAAGCTGGGAAACTCGCGCACCGGCTCATCGTCCCGGTCAGGCGGTACGGCCACAAAGTGCGCCGCGCTGCCGATGTCAATTCCTGCCGCATTGGGGTGGGTGATCGTCAGTGCCACTCCGGGACTGACCCGGCTTGAGTCTGAGGCTTCGATTGCGTTGAGCCATGGCGTGCTCCATCATTCGTTCAGAAAGGTGGCGCCGCCTCGGGTACGTCGTCTTGCTCACTCTCTTAAACGGGATATCCGCCTGCACACTGCCAAGCCGATTCACCAATGTCGATGACGTCACCCATGACCACGCTAACCCACGGGCATTACGCACCATTGCTACATCGGTCTTCCGCGGCACCGCCGTCCACTTTGCCACAACGCCGCAACCCCGTGTTTCTTCGGCGCGATTTGCGGCAGCGGGCCGATTACTTCGCTAACCCTTCCCCTTGTCGGGCGAGTAGAGGACTTTCACCGTAAGCGTTCAGCGCACCCACCCCTGGGCGCGCACAATCAGACTGGCTTTTTGAGCGGCAGGAGCTCGTCGATGCGGCGGTTCGGCCAGGAGGGGAGTTTCTCGAGGGTGTCGGTCAGCCAGGCCATGGGCTCGATGCCGTTCGCGCGCGCAGTTTCGAGCAGCGACTGAATCGCCGCGGCGCGTTGGCCTGCCGCCTCGGAACCGGCGAACAGGCAATTTTTCTTCCCGATGGCGATCGGACGAATGGCATTCTCGACCGGGTTGTTGTCGATCGGGTAGAAGCCGTTGGTGGCGTACCGGGCAAAGGCCGGCCAGCGTCGCAGACTGTAGTCGATCGCCTTGGCCAGTGCGCCGCCGTCGGCCACCGATCTGCGGGTGTTCTGGAGCCACAGGTGCAGGGCTTCGAGCAGCGGCTGACTGGTTTCCTTTCGTCGTCGGGCGCGCTCCTCTACCGTCTTCCCCTTCGCTGCGGCCTCAATGGCATACAACTCGCCGATGCGGCGCAGGGCCTCGGCCGCGACGGGGCTCCCATTCGCTTGATGGAGGTCGAAGAACTTCCGCCGGGCGTGGGCCATACAGGCGAGTTCGATCACCTCGCCCCGAAACAGCACCTGATAGCCGGCATTATGTTTTGCACAACATAATGCCGGTTATGTTGCCGCCGAAGATATGTGACACCAGTCCAGAAGCCCCAGCATCCAGCCTGTTCTTGAGCATTTGACAGCACATAACTGGAGGTCCTTGCTGACAGTCCCTTTCAACCTCAAAGGACTGTCATGTTCGAAACTCTTGTTAGTACAGATCGCGCACTTGCCCACCATCGCGATGGCCCGTTGGCAGATGAACGCAATCGCTACCTTCAGCACTGTACTGCTCAGGGTGGCACGCGAGATTCTCTACGTCTGCGGGCGCGATCGATTTTGTGGGTTGCTGAACACATGTCACCCAGCGACTTCGGGAGCGTCAATGCGTCCCGGTTGCATGAAATCGTCTACGGACGAGTTTCGCCAACCAGTCATGGGCTGGCACCAACGACGGCCGCTACATGCGTATGTTTCGCGCGACCCTGGTTGAAATACCTGGGCTGGTGGCCGCAGCCCGAGGAGTCGGTCCCGTTCGGGCCGGCCCTTGAGCACTTCGTTGCCTGGATGCGCGACGAACGCGGTCTGACGCCCTGCACGATTGAGCAATGGCGGTACCGCGCCTTGAAGTTTCTGTGCTGGTGCAGCGACACCGACCGTAACCTGGCAACGCTCCAGCCACAAGATATCGATGCGTACTTCGTCAATTACGGTGCAAAGCGGTGGTCTCGGATCTCTGCCGGAGGAATCGCCAAGATGCTGCGGGTGTTCCTTCGTCACGCCGCCAGTACCGGCGCGTGCAGCCCTATTCTGGCTGGTTCGATCCCAGGAAATCGGCGATATGCGCTGGAGTCGTTGCCGTACGCTTTGAGCTGGGAGGATGTAAGGCGCGTGGTCGCCACCGCCAGCAGCGATAGCGAGGGCGACATTCGCGACCGCGCGATCCTGCTGCTATTGGCTGTACTCGGCCTTCGGCGAGGCGAGGTTGCATCGCTTCGGCTTGACCAGATCGACCTCGCCGCCGGGCTTTTACATATCTGGCGACTGAAGCGCCGCCAACCCCAGGTCCTACCCGCTCGTGCCTTCCGTGGCGGAGGCGCTTCGGCGATACATCCACGAGGTTCGGCCGAACGTGTCGCATGCTGAGGTCTTTATCCGGACCCAGGCGCCGCGATTCCCCATTCAGGCTACGGCCCTCTACAACATCGTCACCCGGCGGCTGCGCGCAGGATACAGGCCGCTCATCTTGGCCCTCATGCTTTGCGGCACTCGTGCGCAGCGAAGCTGCTCGCCGACGGGCTGACACTCAAGGAGATCGGCGACCACCTCGGTCATCGCAGTGCCTCGGCCACGATGACCTACACGAAAGTCGACCTGGGGTCTTTACGCCAAGTGGCTGACTTCGATCTCGGAGGTCTGCGATGAACACCAGTGATGTCATCACGATTTATCTTGCCACCCGGCGAGCCCAGGGTGTCCAAATCCGCAGCGGTGCCCGGACGCTGCGCCAGTTCGCGCGAGACAGGGTGATCGGCCCTTGCACGAAGTGACGCAGCAGGCCGTGAGCGCGTTTCTACGCGGCCATGGCGTGCTTAGCGTTTCCTGGACGACAAAATTTAGATTGTTGGCCGGGTTGTATCGCTTCGCGTTGGCGCGTGGTTATGTGGTGGTATCGTTGTTGCCAGAAATCAAGCCGAAGTTGCCGCCGCCGCAGACATCCTATGTCTCGCATGACGAACTACAGCGCCTGCTCGACTCGACCGCCGTCGTAGGATCGCCCCTTGAGCCGTCTTCAGGCCATGACGTATCGAACCTTGCTACTGGTACTGTACGGCGCTGGACTTCGTATCAGCGAAGCCATCGGCCTCACGGTGGCTGACGTTGATATTGCCGAGCAAGTCCTGACCGTTCGAAACACGAAGTTCTACAAGACTCGCTTGGTACCGATCGGGCCGCAACTGGCGTCAGCATTGGCGGCCTACTATGAGAGGCGAAGCACGCTGCCCATGGTAAAGGACAGGGGCTCCCCCTTTCTTTGTACACGCACGGGTTGTTGTCTGGCTTACCCGGAAGTCATCACCTGCTTTCAACGGATACGATCAGCGGCGGGCATTGTCCGTCCACCCGGTGAGCTACGACCTCCGCGACTTCACGATCTGCGCCACACCGCGGCGGTTCATCGTGTCCTGGCCTGGTACCGTTCGGGCAAGGACGTCCAATACCTTCTGCCTCATCTGGCGACCTACCTCGGACACGCCAATATCGTTTCGACACAGCGCTATCTGCACATGACATCAGAGTTGCTGCAAGAGGCCAGCTCCCGGTTCGCGGCGTATGCATTGAACGAGGTAGAACGGGAGGCCGATGATGCGTGATCAAAGCCTTCTCGGTCCATGGGTACGGCGTTTCCTGCTGGA
This sequence comes from Candidatus Accumulibacter affinis, assembly GCA_016713625.1. Lineage (GTDB taxonomy): Bacteria > Pseudomonadota > Gammaproteobacteria > Burkholderiales > Rhodocyclaceae > Accumulibacter > Accumulibacter affinis. The sequence continues at coordinate 262,181 of JADJOT010000012.1, read as the reverse complement.
GTATCTGGTCGCCGAGAGAAACCTGGCGAGGAACACTCAAGTAAGCTACCGGGATACATTAACCCTGCTCCTGCCATTCGTCAGCAACTTGGCGACGGTGCCGATCGAGCGTCTGGCGGTGCATGACGTGTCAGCAGATCGGGTGCGGGCATTCCTCGATCACATCGAGCATGAGCGTGGTTGCAGCGTCGTCACGCGCAACCAGCGACTCAGCACCATTCACTCGCTGGCTCGTTTCGTCGGTATGCGTTCACCTGAGCATCTGGATTGGTGTTCTCAAGTTCGTTTGGTGCCGTTCAAGAAGGCCGCCCAGAACGCCATCGGATATCTCGACAAGCCCGAAGTCGAGGCACTGTTGCGCGCCCCAAATCGTGGCACGACGCTGGGGGCGCGAGACCATGCTCTGCTGCTCTTTCTCTACAACAGCGGCGCTCGTGCCGACGAGGCGGCGTCTTTGCGGGTGGGCAACCTTTACCTGGGAACGTCACCGTCTGTACGCATTCTCGGCAAGGGCAACAAGTGGCGGATCTGTCCTCTATGGGCGGTCACGGTAGCTGCGCTGCAACCGCTTGTGGCCGGAAAGTGCGCCGACGATCAGGTGTTTCACGGACGAACCGGTGACCCGATGACGCGCTTCGGGGTACATCGCATCGTGAAGACCTACGCCAAGGAGGCGGCCACGCGGGTCGAGTCCATGCGTGGAAAACACATCAGCCCGCACTCGATCCGGCATACCACGGCTGTTCATTTACTTCGTGCGGGAGTGGACATCAATACCATTCGGGCTTGGCTCGGTCACGTTTCCTTGGACACGACACACGTTTATGTCGAGGTCGATCTCGAGATGAAGGCCAAGGCACTGGCCTGCGTGAACATCACCGACCTGCCAGCCGCCGCGCGGACGAAATCAGCGAGAACGTCGGGCACGATCATGGACTTCATGAGCCAACTGTAGCCGCCAAACGCTCGAATTTATGTGCGCACCAGCCCGACGGTCCAGAGGATCGGCCGTCGGCCTTCAGGTCGCCACCACATATCTTCGGCGGCAACATAACCGGCAAACTCATCGACCATCAGAGCGCCTTGCCAGTGGCCGAGGAACTCCACCACATACTTCCCGCCCCGGCCGGGCTGGTAGTCGAAGACGACGATCGGCGGGTTGCTTCCCAGGGCATTGCTGCGATACGCCCAGAGATACGCCCGCTTGGTCTTTCCTCTGCCCGGATCGAGTTGCTGTACCGGGGTTTCATCGGCATGCAGCACCGTATCCTGGCGCAGCAGCTCGGCCAGGCGCAGCCAGAGCGGTTCGAGAGCGACACCGATGCGACCGACCCAGTCCGCCAGCGTCGAGCGAGACAGCGTCACCCCCGAGCGGGCGGCCTGCCGTTCCAGACGATAGAGCGGCAGGTGATCGACGTATTTGCTGACCATCACCCAGGCCAGCAAGGCCGGCGCCGCCAGGCCGCCATCGATGACCGAAGCCACCGCCGGTGCGGCGGTGAGGGTCTCGCAGGGCCGGCAGGCGTACTTCGGGTAGAGGTGGCGTTCGACGAAGAACTCGGCGGGAACGATGCTGAGTTTCTCGGTCACGTCCTCGCCGATCCGCACCAGCGCCTGACCACATTGCCCACAGGTGCAGCTTTCGGGCTCGTGCAGGTGCTCGACCCGGGGCAGCTGTTCGGGCAAGGGCTGACGGCCGGCGCGTTCGCGTTTCGGTTTCTCGGCGGGCGGGAGATGCGGCCCCATTTCGGCCGCCTGGCGCTGTTCGTCCAGGCGGGCTTCGCAGGCAGCGAGGTCGGCGGCCAGGGTTTCGTCGAAGAGGTCCCGTTCGGCAGCGACCAGGGACTCGCTCTTGACGCCGAATTTCATCCGCCGCAGATAGGCCAGTTCGAGGGTCAGCTTCTCGATCTTGGCATCGCGCCAGTGAATCTCCGTGGCACTGGTCTTGACCTGTTCGAGCAGTCCACCGACCCGCTTCTCGGCCCAGAACAGCAGTTCCGGCGAGGGCGAGAAGGGGGCAAGTTCGCTGGCTAAATCCAGGACGGATTATACCATGAAGATGCTCTGAAAGACGTCGAAGTGGCGGATTTGGCATGCTTTTCTGCAAAGAAAGCGCACCCTTAGACCTGCCAGTGGGCGGGTGCCGGAGCGTCCCGGCGTTGCCAGTCTACGCCGGCGATCAGCCAGCGCCATTGTGCTGCGGTGAGGGCGAAAACCGGGTCGCTGGCGCTCGGCCAGGTGAAGTAGCCACGGTGCAGCCGGCGCTGCGAGAGCCAGACGCCGGTGCCATCCCAGACCAGCAGTTTGAGCCGGCTGCGGCGCCGGTTAGTGAAGGCGTAGGCGGTGCCGTCACAGGGGCTGCGCCCGAGACTGGCCTGGATGCGCGCCGACAGGCCATCGATGCCCAGACGCATGTCCACCGCTTCGACGGCCAGCCAGATGCGCTCCGGCGCCGCCCCGAGGGGCGCGCTCATGCGCGCTCTCCCCACAGGGCCGTCAGCCACCCGGCAGGCGGCAGAGTGGCAAATTCGAGTCGCCAGCCCTGCGGGCTGTGCAGCGACAGACTCGGCGTAGAGGCCGCGGCACGGGGAACCCTCACTGCAGGAACGAGGGTCAGCGGGCTTCCCGCCGCGATCGGCCCTGACCGCTGCGCCAAGCGTAGGTGCCAGCAGCTGAGCGAATGGCTTCTCAGCCCGTGCTCCTCATAGTATGCCCTCTGGCTGTCGCCGCTCGCCCGCCAGGCGTCCACATGGCCCCGCCAGTGCGCTTCCAGTTCCCCAGCCTTGTCCATCTCTTCCTCCTGTCGAAAACCTGGAGGTTGCTCCACTTCTCGCGGGTTTTACAGGTGGATGGGCCGGACGCTTACGCAAGTACAGCGGCAAGTTACTGATTAAGCCGTCGAAAGCGAACGTCAAAGCGCATCTTGACAAAATCCGTGACGTCATCAAGGAAAATCAGGCGGCTAAACAGGCCAACTTGATAAGGCGACTCAATCCTGTTTTACGAGGATGGGCGAATTACCACAGCCATGTAGTCGCCAAGGACACCTTTGCTCGGATTGATGACGAGATCTGGTCAATGCTATGGCGATGGGCGGCAAGAAGGCATCCCAATAAAGGAGCCCGATGGGTTAAGGAGAAATACTTTAAGTCCAGAGGCACCAGAAACTGGATATTTTCCGCAACAGAACAAAAAGAGGATGGAACGCGACGAGAAGTCACTTTGCTAAAAGAATCGGATACGCCAATACGTCGGCACGTCAAGATTCAAGCCAAGGCGAATCCGCACGACCCAAAATGGGAGCCGTATTTCGAGTCCCGATGGGGACAGAAGATGCTCAACTCGTCAAAAGGTCGCCGGACGTTCTACCGTGTCTGGCGAAGGCAAGATGGGCTATGTTCTACCTGCCAAGCACCCATCACAAAGAGCACTCCTTGGAAGGCTTGCCATATTGTGAAAGTGACTGAAGGCGGGTCCGATGCAGCCGGCAATCTTCAACTTCAACATCTCAGTTGCCGTGGAAGTCAATATTACGCCAAAAACGAAGTGGTGTAACCGGGTGTCGAAAGATGCCTTTGTAGAGGCTTGAGCCGTGTGGATCGAAAGACCCATGCACGGTTCTGAGGGGGCTGGGCGCGGGTAACCGCGTCCAGCTACCCGACTGCTCTCTTGCTGTTTGGAAACTCACGACCCCGTGTCACCACAACGCCGCTTCCTCATGCTACCGGGGCGTACGGACAACTCCCCGGACGGGACTTCAACCCGTTAGACTTACTGCTGTTACTGCGAACGGTCAAGTCTAACATTCCAACAAGGGGAGGAAACGAGGCCAGGCTCAAATTGAATGGAGAAACAAGAACTTGGGCGGCATGATGGTAACTTCTCAAAAACCCTGGGCAGGAGCATGGCACTGGGTTGGCTTCGGAGCGACGCACTCACCCGCAGAGTACCCGTCTGAAGTGCCTGTCGAGCGGATAGACCCAGACGGTCTTGATCGGCAGCAGGGCTTGGTGGTGAACATCGAGCTTGCCGCAGCCGGTGGTTTGACCGAGGCAGATCCAGTTGGCCGCCTGGTAAGCGGTGCCGCGAAAGCGCTCTTGCTCGACGAAGGTTTCGAGCAAGAGCGGCCGGTAACCGTATTGGAGCTGCCAGTCGGCGGCGATCTGCCGGGCGGCGCGAGCCAAAATGGACGAGGCCAGATTCTTGCATTCAATCCACGGCAGGATGAGGAATCGTGCATTGTTCCTGACCCGGTGCAGGTGCTCCTGGCGTTGCGCGGGCGTCCAGCCGATCTAGCGGTCGCGCGGCTGGGTCTTCCAGGCGGCGGCAGCGAAGCTGAGCAAGGCGACGAGGCGTCCGCCGGCGCGAACGAAGTAGCGCAATTGGGCGCCGGGCAGCGGTTGATAGCCGAGGTAGTGGTAACGGTCGATGTACTCGTTGTGCAGCTGCGACTCCGCGCGATGGCTGACCCGGTGCAGTTGTATTGCCCCCAGGGCACGAGGGCCGTCTGCGCGCAGGGGCGCGTCGGGTTCGGCCTGCGCGGTACGACGGTGCCAGGGTTTTCCGTTGTGATTGCCGTTGCGCGGCGGCGGCAGTTGCAGCAAGCCATCGGTCTGCATGCGCAGCATCGCCACGCGGCAGCTCATCTCCTTGATCCGCCCATCCTCGCGGCACCAGCCGAGATCGGCACAGACCAAGCGGGACAGCTGCGCGCGCGAGGCGGCAGGATTGGCTGCGATCAGCCGCCGGATCTGGTCGAGCTCCGCGGTGCTGAAGATGCGCCCGCAATAGCGAGCGGACGCCGTTTCAGGGGCCGTGTACGGGAACATTCGCCCCCGTCGGCGTGGCCTCAAAGATCCACTGCGCCAGCGGAGCAATCCGATGCCAGCCGAAGACGCGGTCCTGAAGGTATTGCCAGAAGGAAAGTTGGTTCTTGCGGCAGGTCTTCTTGAGGCTGGCGAAGGTATCGCGGCAGCGGCGGCCGGACGCGCTGCGGGTGGAGCCGCTGATCTTGCGCTTCTTGACGTAGTCGCGGATATCCGACTCACTGAGGTTGTTGTGCAGGGGAAGCTCGGGACGTTGCAACACGCGCAGCAACTCCTCCCGGTTGCGGCGCATTCGTTTCAGGGCCTGATCGAGGCTGGCATAACCGGTCCGGGTGGCGCAAAGCGTGTCGAAGCGGGCTTCGATCGCGGCTGCAGTGAGTGCCTCCGGCGCTTCCTTGTACGCCTTGAGCGCATCGTAGATCGCCCACAGCTCGCTGCGCGCCGAGGCCAGCGCCTGGCGTTGCAGATCGTTGAAGCCGAGCAGTTTGGCCAGCACGCGTTCGGCATGGATCCAGCACAGGACGTGGGTCAGCACATCGAACTGCCCGGCGTCATCGCTGACGATCGCCAGATCGGGGCGACGCCCCGCGCGACGACGGTACCGAGCAAGGCGCCTTCGGTCACCAGGCGAACATGGCGCGGATCGGTGATGGCCTGCTGAGCCAAGACCGCCTGCCAGGCGGTTTGACCCGTCCATACCGCCGGTGCCAGCGCGGTGAGTGCCTGGAGTTGGGCGCACGGCAGCTTGTGCTCGGCCAGGTAGGCCAGCGCGGCCTGATTCAGGGTGTAGGCATCGTGCCCGGCACGGAGCAATTCCAGGAAATTGATCCGACTCTTGCTGTCGGTGCTCGCGAACCAGGCGAAGCGTTCGTTGCCGATATGCGTACAGTACCCATTCTTGCCCCGATGGCGCGCACCCGTATCGTCCACATGAACGTACCGGCTGCGCTGCAGCCCCGCTTGCAGCAGCGCGTCCTTCTCGCGATGGAACTCGCTATGGCCGTCGGTGATCAACGCGCTGAGCTGCCCGGCCGAGAGGTCGATCTGCCACTCCCGCAGTTGCTCAAGCAAGAGCGGCTGCGTCACATGCGCATGGTGGTACTGGTACAGGATGAAAGCGCGCAGCTGCGGGCCGAAATGCACACCGCCGATCTCGGCAGGCAACTGGCCGATCAGGCTCTCGCCCTCGGGGGTGACCCAGCGCTCCAGCCGATACCGGGTGTTGTGAACCCCGATCCGGAGCTCCTGCACCACGAAATCCTGGTAGCCCTTGAAGCGACTGTTCGGCGGAATCGTCTCTGCCGGCTGTCGCTTGACCGACTCGTGGATCTCAAGCTCTGCCGTCTTGTGGCGTTTGCCGTGAGGCTTCGGCGCCTGCCCTTGCTTCTTCTCGGTGCGATCGCCTTCCAGCGCCGACGGTTTGATCACGGGCTTCGGCTTCTGACCCTTCAGTCGCGCCACCTCATCGCGCAGCGCCTGAATCTGTTCCTGCTGCCGATGGCAGAGTTCCAGCAGCTGCACGACCGCCGGTGTCCTTTGGTCGGCAGGGATATCCGGGATACCGGGAAGCTTCCGTGGGGTTTCCGTGCTCATGCTGCGGATTGAATCACATCTCGCGCGCTGTGTCCAGCCCTTCCTGCAAGCAAGCACCCCGAATTCAGCGAACGCTTATGCCTGGGGTTTTTGAGGAGTTACGCATGATGGTGCAAGTAATTCGAGCCCGGCCCCTTATGCCCTTCGTGTTGCTCGTGGTCCTTTCTCTTTTTATGGCCTCAGGGAAACACTCTTATGGAACAACAGCCTGCCCACAGGGCACGCTGTTGTTCCCAAAGCGACCACGGCTGGCTGCTAGGTCGCTCGGTCGCTCCCACCCGAAAGCATACAGGTCCTCGGGCGCCGCCGCAGGCCGAGCACCACCAGCATCGCCGACCCGAGCAGCGCCAACGTTGTGGGCGCAGGTACCGACGCGAAGGTCGCCGTTCCCCTCACCGTCCCGGCCAGTATTGGCGAACTGTAAGCCCAGATGTTCATGTCGATCTTGTAGGCATTGTCAGCGGGGTCGTATTTCCAAGTCGGCAACAGCCCCGGCTCGTTGAAGTAGATGGAATAAAAGAGACTATCGTGCACGTCGAACGGCGGCGGGCTGGGGTTCTTCATGACTTCGAGTGCGGACGCTTCCGTCATCGGCATCGCGCCTTGATTGAACTGGGTATCGAAGTCTTCCACCGGCGCGAATTGCGGGCTCAGTCCCACGAACATTCCCTCGCGGCGGTACTCGCGAAACTCCGCCGAATCGCATTCTTCGAGATAAAAGTCACAATATGAATAGTATGAGAAGAAGCCCCCGTAGACGGGGACGGCCGGACTCGGAGCGGGGAAGTCGGGTATGTCGGTCCAGAAATAATAGGTTTCATGCGATGACGGCAGGTGATTGCCGATATTCTCGGCCATGTTCATCTGCATGAAATAAGGACCGCTCCGGTCGTGGTAGACGGCCGTGGGTCGGAAGAACGTTTCAGCGATGTCGATGCCGTCATCGCTCGGATCGAAGTGGAGATCGAGCTCGAGCTGGATCGACATCGGCGCCGCAACCACATCACGCGCGCTACCAAACCCGATCAGCAGCACGAACAACAGCAGGAACCTGACGTTCATCTAAACCCTCCACGGACACGCACCCGGGAGGACCCGGGCTCAAGTTACAATTCCGACATTGACGATGATTATGCCACTCGCCGCCAAGGTCGCGTCAACCGAAGGATAGGAAATCCAAAGTAGGCTGAGGAGTCTATGACGGCCGATGCGTGGCCGTCAAGCTGCAGCCCTTTCCAACGCACGGTAAATTTGTTCTCCGCCCGAGTTCATGCTTTGGCGTTGCCGACCGAGTTTCTGGTCATACGCAGATAGTCGAAGACGAGGCGGATGTTGCAGTTCAAGTGGGCCATTTTTTGGGCGATGCTGGTTTTTCCGTCCGAGGGTCACGAGGCCGGGGTCTAACGTTCCAGCAAAAGGTCAAGAGGCCGGGGTCAAGTCAGGTCAAGAGGCCGGGGTCAAACATTCCAACAAAGAAGCAGAAACTGGATCGGGCTTGATTCCTTCAAGTACCACAGCCACCTCGTCCCCCGAATCACCAATCATCATGTAGTGCAGCACATTAGCCGGCAACCGTGGTTACGCCACCCCAGCGTGCCCGCGCCTCAACTGGCGCCAATTCGCGACACTACCCTTGCGAGTCCGCATCGTCCAAGAGAGGTCGCTTTAGTTCCTCTGATGGCCGCGGTGTGCTTGGGCATCCGGGCTGATTACAGCCGCCATGATTCTGTCCCATTGCGCGTCGACCAGTAGCGCGGCGAGGTCGTCCTGACGTTCCAACTCACGAGAGAATGCGTCGAGCGGCCGCGCGGGGTCCGCCGCAATTCTTCGGCCCCGGCATGCTCCCCGAGGTCGTCCGGAGCGATACGATAGGCTCCCAGCCGACTCCTGAAGTTCTCCTCAAGCAAAGCAGCAATGTCGCTCATTGCCTGGTCGCCTCAATCAAGGCTTTCGCCCACTGGAATACGGATTCCGCGAGAAGGCCAGCCGCTTCGGTAGTGAGCAGCGCGATGGTTTCTTCGTTATAGCGAAAGTCCACCGCGAAAGGAGTGAGCCGTCGCAAATCCCTCCCGGGAGTGGGCAGGCCGATACCGCTCTCTGTCAGGAGCAGGCCGAGTTCTTCCAGGTTGTGAGTGCGCGGAAAGGTCGCCCCATGCGCAGTCAGGACAGCCTTCAGCGCCTTTTCAACGCTCTGCTGGGCATGGAAGCATGTAGCAGCCAGTGAGGCATCCGGATGGGCGGCGAGGATACGGTAGGTCTGCAGGTCGCGCTCGGCAAGGCGCAGCAGCCGGAGGGCTTCCTCAAGGGAGGGCGTCATGCAGCACCTGACCTTCGCTGCGTGCCTCGAACAACAGCGTGCCGGGAACCTGCCCACGCCGCTCGTATTCACTCAGAGGGTAAATCAGCAGGTCCACGCCAACCCCCGGAGCAACCCGGCCGACGGCATCCATCAGGCGCATGTATTCCGCCGCCCTGTCCGGCACTTCCCGTTCGATGACCATGAGGTCAAGGTCCGAACCTTCATCGGCCGTGCCGCGCGCGTAGGACCCAAACAGGATGACGCGGGTGGGTGAGGTAGCGGCAGCGACCAGTCTGGCAGCGGCTGCACGTATGGTCTCCATGTCGATCATCGTTGGCCTTCCTGCGGAAAGTCGGCGCAGGTTTAGTGGATGGTAGGGGGTACCGAAGCAAGCAAGTGAAGGAAATCCGCCGGCAACGCCAGAAGTATGTGCGCTTGGCTCAAGTACGGTCAACCCTGGTTACGCCACGCCCCGCCAGCCAGTCCCTGACCACCAGCCCGGTGCCGAAATCCCAGGCCTTGAGCTTGGCGGCAGCGATCAGGCGGAATTCGGCGAGTTCCTCGTTGAGCCTGATCTCGCCCTCACCGACCACGTGGTAGGCGATGATCACTTCATGCTTGCGGGCGAAGGGATAGACGCCAATCAACGTCATCGCCGTCGCGTCCAGGCCAAGTTCCTCCCTTACCTCGCGCGCAACGCCCGCGGCCGGATCCTCGTCGCGTTCGAGAAAACCGGTGATCAGCCCGAAAGCGCCGGGCGCCCAGGCGTGGTTGCGCGCCAGCAGGATCTGGCCGCGGTATTCGACCAGCGCCGCCAGCACCGGCGCCGGGTTGTCCCAATGGATGAAGCCGCAGTCGGCCCGGCAACTGAGCCGCGGCAGGCCGCCGAAGTCGCGGGTCTCGAGGTCGGCACTACAGAGCGGGCAGAAGCGCCATGCGCTCACGCGAACTCTGCCGCCAGTTCGCGAATGTCGGCGAGCAGCCGATCGACGGTCTCGGGCGCGGTATCCCAGCCGCACATGAAACGTGCGCCGCCGGCAGCGATGAAGTTGTAAAACAGCCAGCCACGTTCGCGCAGGCCGTCTTCCACCCGGCTCGGCAGGTGTACGAAAACCCCGTTCGCCTGCACCGGGAAGAGCGTCGGCAAGCCTGTGCCCTGCGCCAGCCCGGCGGCCAGTCGCCGCGCCATGGCATTGGCGTGCGACGCGTGCCGCAGCCAGGCGCCGTTTTCGAGAATGCCGAGCCAGGGCGCGGAGAGGAAGCGCATCTTCGAAGCCAGTTGGCCGGCCTGCTTGCAGCGATAGGCGAAGTCATCGGACAGCTTGCTGTCGAAGAAAATGACCGCCTCACCGACCGGCAAACCCATCTTGGTGCCGCCGAAACACAGCACATCGACGCCGACCTTCCAGGTCACTTCCGCGGGCGTCAGGCCCAGCCCGGCGACGGCATTGGCGAAGCGCGCGCCGTCCATATGCACGCGCAGGCCGTGTTCGCGCGCGGTATTGGCGATCGCCCGCAGCTCGTCCGGGCGATACACCGTGCCGACTTCGGTCGCCTGCGTCAGCGTCACCACCTTCGGCTTCGGATAGTGGATGTCGGTCCGCCGGGTCACCACTTCGACGATCGATGCCGGCGTCAGCTTGCCCTGCTCGCCGGCGACCGCCAGCAGCTTGGCGCCATTCGAGAAGAACTGCGGCGCGCCGCATTCATCGGTGTCGACGTGCGCCAGTTGGTGGCAGATGACGCTGTGGTAAGGCTGGCAGAGCGCAGCGAGCGCCAGTGAATTGGCGGCCGTGCCGTTGAAGACGAAGTACACGTCGCAGTCGGTCTCGAACAACTCGCGCAGGCGATCGGCGACGCGCAGCGTCCACTCGTCGTCGCCATACGAGCGCACATGCCCTTCGTTGGCCGCCAGCAGCGCGCTCAGTGCTTCCGGGCAGATGCCGGCGTAGTTGTCACTGGCAAAGTGCTGCATCGGCGGTGGCTTCAATTCCGCGTCACAGCCGCTGTTCGACCCAGGCGCGCACCGAGGCCAGCGCCGCCGGCAGCTTCGCCGGATCGCTGCCGCCCGCCTGCGCCATGTCGGGGCGGCCACCGCCCTTGCCGCCAACCTGCTGGGCAACCATGTTCACCAGTTCGCCAGCCTTGACCTTGCCGGTCAGGTCGCTGGTGACGCCGGCAATCAGCGTCACCTTGCCGTCAGTTGTCGAAGCAAGGACGATGGCGGCGCTCTTCAGCTTGTCGCGCAGCTTGTCGATGGCGGCGCGCAGGGCATTGACATCGGCGCCTTCCATGACCGCGGCGAGGACGCGGGCGCCCCTGACCTCGACCGCCTGGGCGAGCAGATCGTCGCCCTGCGCCGACGCCAGTTTCCCTTTCAAACGAGCCAGCTCCTTTTCCAGCGAGCGGACGTTGTCGAGCACCTGCGCGAGCTTGGCGGGCACCTCGGCAACCGGCGCCTTGAAAGCGGCAGCCGCCTCGTTGAGCATCGCCTGCTGCTGCTGCACCATGGTCAGCGCGAGATCGCCGGTGACCGCCTCGATCCGCCGGATGCCGGCGGCGACACCGGTCTCGGCAACGATCTTGAACAGGCCGATGTCGCCGCTGCGCCTCACGTGCACGCCACCGCAGAGTTCCTTCGACGAACCGATCGTCAGCACGCGTACTTCGTCGCCGTATTTCTCGCCGAAGAGCATCATCGCCCCCGAGCGCTGGGCGTCTTCGATCGGCATGATGCGTGCCTCGGCAGCCGAGTTGACGAGGATCTCGTTATTGACGAGGATCTCGACACGACGAATCTCGTCGGCAGTCAGCGGCGCATTGTGCGCGAAATCGAAACGCGTCTTTTCGGCATCGACCAGCGATCCCTTTTGCTGTACGTGGCTGCCGAGCACTTCGCGCAGCGCCTTGTGCATCAGATGCGTCGCCGAATGGTTGCGCACGGTGCGCGCGCGCGCCAGCGCATCGACCCTGGCAACGATCGCGTCACCGACACGAATCAGTCCGGTCCTGACGACGCCCTGATGACCAAAGACCGCCGCCTGGATCTTCTGCGTATCCTCGACCGCAAAAATGCCTTGCGCGCTCTGCAGGACGCCGCGATCACCGACCTGACCGCCCGATTCGGCGTAAAAGGGGGTCTCGTCGAGGACGACGACGCCAAGTTCGCCTTCCTTCAGTTCTGCGACCGGGCTACCGTCGCGGTACAGTGCCAGCACCCTGCCGCTGCAGTCGAGGGTCTCGTAGCCATGGAAACCCGTCGCCGGTCCGCCGTATTCGAGCGCGGCGGCCATCCTGAACTTGCCCGCAGCACGTGCCTGCTCCTTCTGGTGCGCCATCGCCGCGGCGAAAGCGGCCACATCTACGCTGACGCCGCGCTCGCGGCAGACATCGGCGGTCAGGTCGAGCGGGAAGCCGAAGGTGTCATGCAACTTGAAGGCGGTGGCGCCGTTGAAAACGCCCTGGCCCGGCATCGCTGCGAGTTCCCCTTCGAGGATGCTCATGCCGTGTTCAATGGTTTCAAAGAAACGGATTTCTTCCTGCCGTAGCACCTCGCTGACACGTGCCTCGTTGCTCGCCAGCTCGGGATAGGCGGCGCCCATTTCGGCCACCAGGTCGGGCAGCATGCGGTGGAAGAAAGCGGCACGCGCTCCGAGCTTGTAGCCGTGCCGGATGGCCCGCCGGATGATGCGGCGCAGGACGTAGCCACGCCCTTCGTTACCGGGAATCACGCCGTCGGAAATCAGGAAGGCGCAGGCGCGGATGTGATCGGCGAGCACCCGCAAGGACGGACTGTCGAGGTCGCTGGCGGCGGTCTCGCGCGCGGCAGCAGCGATCAGGCGAACGAACAGGTCGATCTCGTAATTGCTGTGTACGTGCTGCAGCACCGCCGCGGTTCGCTCCAGCCCCATGCCGGTATCGACCGAAGGCTTGGGCAGCGGGTGCATGACGCCTGCCTCGTCACGGTTGAACTGCATGAAGACGTTGTTCCAGATTTCAATGTAACGGTCGCCGTCTTCGTCGGCCGATCCCGGCGGCCCGCCGGGAATGCCTTCGCCATGGTCGTAGAAGATCTCGGTGCACGGCCCGCAGGGGCCGGTGTCGCCCATCATCCAGAAGTTGTCTGAGGCGTAGCGCGCGCCCTTGTTGTCGCCGATGCGAACAACCCGTTCGGCCGGCACACCGATCTCGCGCGTCCAGATGTCGTAGGCCTCGTCGTCCTCGGCGTACACCGTGACCCACAGGCGGTCAGCCGGCAACTGGTACACCTCGACCAGCAGTTCCCAGGCGTAGCGGATCGCGTCGAGCTTGAAGTAGTCGCCGAACGAGAAGTTGCCGAGCATTTCGAAGAAGGTGTGGTGACGCGCGGTGTAGCCGACGTTTTCGAGGTCGTTGTGCTTGCCGCCGGCGCGCACGCATTTCTGCGAGGTCGTTGCGCGCAGGTAGGGGCGCTTGTCGAAACCGAGAAAAACGTCCTTGAACTGGTTCATGCCGGCGTTGGTGAACAGCAGCGTCGGATCGGCATGCGGCACCAGCGAGCTCGAGGCAACGATCTGGTGGCCTTTGGATTCGAAGAACTTGAGGAACTTCTCGCGGATTTCAGCGCTTTTCATCGTCATCTGTCCCGTTTTCGGGGGCTCGTTCAAAGAGCTGCGATTCTAACGTGAAAGTCGAATTGGCGACCGGTCAATCGCCCCCGGCAGTGCTGGTCGGAGATGATTTCCAGGCGGCGGCGCAGCGCGGTCAAATATCGCGAGACTGTATTGGCCGCCAGCGGGCCGGGCGCAGCTACGCCTCGCCGATGCAGTCGATCCGATCACTGAACACCGCCGTCACTCCGCGCTGGAAGAGTGCCGCCGCCAGCAGTGGATCATTGACCGTATAGCAGAGAACCGGGATGCCGCGGGCGCGTGCTTCCGCCAGCACATCGTCGTCAAGGGCAAGGGCGTCACAGTGCAGGGACAGCGCCCCCGACTCCTGGAGGCGTGCCAGCCAGTCCGACGGGATGCGTTGATACAGATTTGCGAGCGGCAACTCGGGGGCGGCTGCGCGGGCAGCCGCCAGCGCCACTTGCGAAAACGACGAGACCAGCGGCAACTCTCCAGCAGCCCAGAAGGCACGCACGCAACGGCCAACCACCTCGCCGGTCAACGCTTCAAAACCAGCTGCCGGCTTGACTTCGACGTTGGCCTGCAGACCCAGCTGCCGACAGAGGCGTGCCGCCGCCGCGAGCGTCGGCACTGCTTCGCCGGCGAATCCCGGGTGCCGGCGAAGACCGGCGTCGAGGTCGCACAGTTCGGCATCGCGCGTCTCGCACATCCGGCCCAGGCCATTCGTCGTTCGTTCGAGTGTTTCGTCGTGCAGCAGCCACGGCGAACCGTCTGCCGACAGCATCACGTCGAACTCTACCGCCCGCAGACCCAGCCGGGCGGCGATGCGCAGGCCGGCCAGCGTGTTCTCGGGCGCCAGCGCACCGCCGCAGCGGTGCGCGAAGACGCGCGGCAAGCGCCAGCCGAGGCGCGGCGGGATCACTTCTTCGGCGCTGCGGCCTTGGTCTTGGGTGCCGCCTTGGTCTTGGGTGCCGCCTTGGCCGCAGGTGCGGCCTTGGCAGACAGGATCAGATTGCCGCGCTCAACCGCGTTGTCGAGCGCCAGCTTGGCCGGCGTCTTGCCCGACCAGGCGGCTTCGAGTTCCTCATCGGTAATCAGCCGCACCTTCTCGATCTCCGACACGCGCAGCACGCGCAGCGCGCCCGGTCCCTGCAACTGGGCGTAGGCGACCCTGAGGCCGGCGGTATCAGCCTTCAACAGCTTGCTGTTGGCAGCCGCCCGGGCTGCCGCGGTCATCGGCAGAAAGCCGCCCACCACACTGAACTCCACCTGCAGGTCGGGCTCCATCAGGAAGCTCACGAACTGCGCGACGCCCTTGGACTCGGCCGGCTTCTGACCGCCGCCAACCCACAGCGAGTAACCTCCGGCCATGGTCTGCTGCGGCGTGTTCGGCACGTCGTCGTGGTATGGCAGCGAGGACACCCCGGCCTCGACCTTGCGGCTTTCAAGCAGCGAGCCGTACAACGACGACGAACTGGTAAGCATGCCGCACTCGCCTGCAGCAAAGCGGTTGTCCGCCTCGTCACGACGACCGAAGTAGATGAAGAAGCGGGCCTTCGCCCAGGTCGTCAGCAGCGCCGTGTGCTTGACCTGGACCAGGCCGTTGAAGTTGAGACGCCCCTTGGCATCGGCCACTTCGACACCGTTCCAGGAACTCAGGTTGTCGATGTGCACCCAGGTTGGCCAGGAAGTGGTGTAAGGACAGGTGCTGCCGGCATCGAACAGCTGGTCGGCGGCCTTCTGCACTTCAGCCCAGGTTTTCGGCGGCTTGTCCGGGTCGAGACCGGCCTTGCGGAAGGCGGCCTTGTTGATGAACAGCACCGGGGTAGACAAGCCGATCGGCAAGGCGACGAGATCGCCACGCGCATCGCTCAGGCCAACGCGCAGTTCCGCTGCCAGCTTGCTGCCATCGAAGGGCAGGTTGGCTTCCTTCATCACCTGCGACAAGGGCTTGAAAGCGGCCTTCGCGGCGACGAAACTCGCCTGCTCCTCACGCGTCACCAGATTGAGGTCCCGAGGAGCGTCGCCCTGCACCCGGCGCACGACCTTTACCTGGTAGTCCTTCTGCCGCGTGTTGAAACGCTCGACAAGTTTCTCCAGTCGCTCGGCACGTTCCTCGTCAAGCTGATGCGAAAGATCGATCTCGGTTGGCGCTGCAGCGCTCAGCGAAGAAAAGGGCGCGGCCAGAGCAAATGCAAGAGCAAGCGGGAGAATTTTGCGTAAACGCATGGCAATCCTTTGAAGTGACGAAAAGAACGCGATTATAGTGGCAGCCGGTGCCAAACCAGCAATCGATCGCGCGCTCGGGCTGCCATTCTGGCGGCGTCGAGACCAGGACAGCGGCCCGCGTTTCCCCGCCATCGGCGCAGCCAATTCGTTCCCCGCCACGTTCGACTGTGGTTAAAATGCAGCATGCAAATTCCCTCCCCTCCGAGAACGTCGTGTTCAAGCAAGTGCCTGACCGGCCGCGCAGCCTCCTGATCGTCAGCGCGCTCCTGCTCGCCCTGAGCGGCTGCGATGTCGTCCAGCAGAAGTTGGGCCTCGAAGCTCCGGCAGCCAAGCTAGCGCGCAGCGAAGCCGATGGCAAGGCGGTCGGCGGCGCCTGCCGGCAGTCGGGACGCGCCATCGAAGACTGTTATTCGATCTACTCATGGCTACCGAAATCGGCCATCTACGAAGGCTGGCGTGACATGGATGGCTACATGCGCGAGAACAAGCTGGAAACGGTCGAACCGCAACTGCCGCCACCGCAGCCGCCAGGGATCCGGAAGAAACCGGCAGCGGTCAGCGAGGAGACTGCTGCAGAAGCCAGGGGCGACCGCCCAGCGGCGGAAAAACGTTAGCTGCGCGGCGCCTCAAGGCGCCGGATTCGTCTCGCGCAGGTGAATGGCTTTGATCTCGGCGAGCAGCGCTGATGGTGATTGCACGGTCAGCGCGCCGAGACGCTCGTCGAACTGAGCAATGCTCGTGGCACCGAGGATGATACTGCCGACGAAGCAGCTTGTTCAGGCTGCGCCTCACGACGATCGCAGTGCCGTCCGGAGCAAGTCTTTGTCAGGCGGTCAGCATCCTCGTCTATAATTCTGATAGCAATTCGCCAGCCGCCGCGGCGTCGCCTGATGGCTTGAAACAATACACGAATTGCAGACTTCTCTCCTCGATTGGCCTGCCAGAAATGTCTGACCGAAGCCCTCCACCGCCAACACCGCCAGCAGCAGCCGACCGCTTCGAGGTGCTACGCGCCAGCAGGGAGCTCTTTCAGCGCCGCCTGACCGAAATTGTCAAGCAGTGCGGGGTCAGCGAACCAGCGGTGCTGGCCGCCTTCGGCCAGGAGGTTGGCGAAGCGCATGACCAGTTGGCGGCGGCATCCGGCGTCAGGGATGACAGCAATCAGGCGGTCGACCTCACGGCCTCGCGCCTGACCCTGATGGGCGACGATGAACTCGAACTCGACATCAGTATCAGTGGCATCGGCAGCCGCCTGCGCGAAGCTGGCGGTCGTACCCTGTGGCGAAGCCAGTTGCGCTATATGACCCTGCTCTCCCGGCCGACGATGAGCGCGGCCAGCAATCCGGTCGGCGCCGAAGCAATCTGCCCCGGTCTGTGGGTAATCAGCAGACAGGGAGTGCGCATCGAGCAAACGCTCGCCCTGCTCGACCGTCTCGAACAAGGCCTGACTGCTCAACTTCCTGCGCTGTATGGAGAACTCGACAGTTTGCTCGCCGGCTACGGCATCCAGCCCACGCCGGGACAGTACGCGCCGCTGACCACCCGCTCGGGAAAGGGCCTCCAGCAAACCGGCGACAACCGCCCGGCGCCCGCCAATGCCCTGTTGGCACTACAGCAGGAGATCAGCCAGCGCGCTGAGGCGGATCAGATCGCCAGCCCGCTTCCGTTCTCCGGCAGCGGCGCTGGCAGATCGGGAAATCTGCCTCTCGATGCTGCGGCAATGGTCATGCTCAGGCAGATCGTCGACCGACTGACCACGCTCGAGGCGCGCTCCGCCGCAACGTCGGTGCACGGGGCGGCGGCGGGATCGGCGTCAGCCGCGCCGCCAGGCGCTGTGAAGACGAAGGATCTCGGTCTGCCCCTGGGCAAACGTGAAGCGATCATCCTCGACACGATGGCGATGATTTTCGAGGTCATCTTCGACTCTCCAGAGCTACCCGACGCCATCAAGGCAGCGATCGGGCGCCTGCAGATCCCGCTGCTCAAGCTGTCCATCATCGACCCCTCGCTGTTCGCCAACGACCAGCACCCTGCGCGCCTGCTCATCAACCGGATCGCGCGGGCGGCGCTTGGCCTGCCGCACAATGCCGGCTCGGAGCATCCGCTCTGCAAACGGATCGGCCGGCTGATCATGGCCATCCGCGACACCCTGGAACAGAATGACGCGACGCTCGACGCGCATCTGGCTGAACTCGAAGCACTGATCAGCGAACGAGACCAGGCGATTCAACTGGCCACAGCGACGCACGTAGAGCTCGTCCTTGACCACGAAAACCGGCAACTCGCCGCACAGCTTTCGCGCAACTGGCTGCACCGCAGCCTGGCGAAAACCAGCTCGCCAGTGATTGCCACTTTCCTCGATAAATACTGGTCACGAGTGATGACCGCCGCTGCCGCGGACGGTGGCCAGCAGGGCCAGCGCTGGCAACAGGACAGCACTACCGGCGATGATCTGATCTGGAGTGTTCTGCCGAAGCAGACCGCCGAGGACCGCAAACGTCTTGCCAGCCTGGCCTCGTCGCTGCTTGGGCGAATTGGCGCCGGGCTCGATGCGATCGGAGTTTCGGCTGAGGAGAGAAGCTCCTTTCTCAACACCTTGTTCGACCTGCAAACGCGCGCCTTGCGCAGCCAGGCGCCACCAGCGCCAGCGCCATCGGCGACGGACCAGCGCCCGCCGGAATGGGACGCTGGCCCGCCTGGCGGACCCTGCCTGCTCGAGCGTGACGGGCAGCAGGTACGTTATCTGAGAACACCGGCTGGCGCGAGATCCTTGCCAAGCGCGGCAGCCGACTGGCAGGTGGGCGACTGGCTGCGTTTCAGCGTTTCCGACCAGTCGCCGATGTGCGGCCTTTGCTGCTGGCAAAACCCATCGTTGGGGACGGTCCTGCTGTTCAACCCGGACTGGGGCTACGCAGTGGCCATCCCACGCGCTGCGCTCGAACAGCAAATACACTCCGGCCGGGCGCAGGTCGCTTCGCATATGGCCATTTTCGACGTTGCCGCAGAACGCGCGCTCAGCCTTCTCGACCACCGCTGACCTCCTGCCGGACACCCTTGACCCCGCCGCCACAGGCGCAGCGAAGCCCGGCGAGGCGCCGGCGTCCAATCAATGTATAATCGCCGCATTATGCAATTGATTTTTGACCGATTTGAAGGCCTCGCCCATGCGTTTTGATGAACTCGGCCTGGCACCTGATCTACTGCGAGCCATTGCCGACCAGGGCTACACCGAGCCCACGCCGATCCAGGCACAAGCAATCCCGGTGGTGCTTGCGGGCCAGGACCTGATGGGCGGAGCACAGACGGGTACCGGCAAGACGGCTGCTTTCACGCTGCCGCTGCTGCAGCGTATTCTCGCTTTCGCCAGCCCCAGCCCATCGCCGGCACGCCACCCGGTACGCGTGCTGATGCTGGCACCAACCCGCGAACTGGCGATCCAGGTGCATGAGTCGGTGAAGACCTACAGCAAGCATGTTCCGATCCGCAGCTGCTGCGTTTTCGGGGGGGTCGACATCAAGCCGCAGATCGCGGAAATTCGCTGCGGCGTCGAGGTACTGGTGGCCACCCCCGGCCGGTTGCTCGATCTCGTCGAACAGAAATGCCTCAACTTCGGCAGCGTGCAAGCCCTGGTCCTCGACGAGGCTGATCGCATGCTCGACATGGGTTTCATTCCGGACGTCACGCGCATCATCAACCTGCTGCCCCGGCAGCGGCAGAGCCTGCTGTTCTCGGCAACCTTTTCGGAGGAGATCAAGAAGCTTGCCGACGGGATGCTCAAGTCGCCCGTGCTGATCGAAGTTGCCAAGCGCAACACCGTCTCGGAGACGATTACGCACCGCGTCCATCCGGTCGCCGCCGACGCCAAACGCGCGCTGCTGGTCAGGTTGTTGAAATCAGCGGATTTCAATCAGGTACTGGTATTCACCCGCACCAAACTTGAAACCAACAAGCTCGCGCGCGAGCTGCAACGGGCGGGGATTGCGGCGGACTCGATTCACGGCGACAAGAGCCAGCAGGAACGTCTCAAGGCCCTCGAAGCCTTCAAGGATGGTTCGGTACTGGTGCTGGTCGCCACCGATGTCGCCGCACGCGGACTGGACATTGACGAACTCCCGCATGTGATCAACTTCGAGCTACCGCGCACGCCGGAGGACTACATCCACCGCATCGGTCGCACCGGTCGTGCCGGCAAGCCGGGGACGGCGATATCTCTGGTTTCCGCCAGCGAAGTGCCGTATCTGGTAGAGATCGAAAAGCTGATCCGGATTCAGGTCGAACAGGTGCAGGTTGCCGGCTTCGAACCGGAAGCCCATTACAGCTATCCACCCGACAGGCACAGCCGTCACCGGCACATCCCGGCGCCGACACTCGCACCGCTGGCCGCGCCGCCTGAGGCGGCGGCTCCACGTAGCGAGCGGGGCAGCGGCCGCAGTGCTCAGCGCGAAGCCAGCAACCGGCCCGGCAGACCCGGCAGCGGACGCTCCGCGCAGATTGCCGCCGATGGCTTTGACTTCAGCAAACCGTACGAATGCGCTGAACCAAGGCCGCTGGCGGCAGCGGTGGGCAACGACGCCACACTGGCACGCGGCGAACACCCGCACAAACCACGCCGTCTGGTGGCAGCCTTACTCGGCGGTCTCGGACGCAAGTAGGCCAGGCACCGTGGCGAGCGTGCCGGCCTGTTCGGGCGTCGGCACTTCCAGCAGTTTCATGACCGCGATCGCGATGTTGTCGCCCTCCCCCTTGCCCAGCGCCCTGGCCCTGCCGATCAACAACTCGGCTGCTTCACGCGCCGACGCTGCACCACTGATCGCCCATCCCAATTCCTGATCGGTGAAATAGGCCCAGAGACCATCCGAGCAGAGCAGGAAGCTGTCTCCCGCGCGCAGGCCATCGGCTTCGCCAAAGGCTATCCTGGGTGTTTCGCTGCCGCCCAGCGAGGTCAGCAGAATATTCCGGTTGGGATGGACCAGCGCCTGCTCAGGCGTAATCCTGCCCTGCACCACCAGTTGCGCCACATAGGAATGATCCGTACTGCGAAACGCCAGGCGGTCGCCGCGAAAATGGTACAGCCGGCTGTCCCCACAGTGCGCCCAGCTCACTTTGCCGGGCTGCAGCAAGAGCATCACGACCGTGCTGTGCGGATCTTTCTCATTCATGAAACGTGATGCCTTGATCAGCATATGCGCTTCATTGATCGTCGATTCCAGGAACACCCGCGCCGTTTCCGTGCGCGCCGAAAAACCATCGAGATTGTTGCGGGCGGTGTGGATGACCTGCCGGGCAGCGAGTACCCCGCCGGTATGGCCCCCCATGCCGTCGGCCACTACGGCCAGCGCCACCCCACCGCCACGGGGATGCGACAGGATGGCCACGCGGTCCTGTTGCTCGCGGCGATCACCCTGATGCTGGGCGACGCAGCCGTCAATTGAAAGAGGCATCGATCGACTTTCCCGGCGCAGATGGCAGGCGCTTCACGAGGTGTTTGACCGGGTCACCGCTGCTGGCCATCGCTCATCCTATCGCCTGTTCCTTCGCTGCAGCCAGGCAAGCAACACCAGTGAAGCGATCGTCGGCAGGCCCCTGGTACCAGAGATCGCCATCCGCATCGATCTTTGCCAGTTCGCCGGTCAAGCCCCAGCCGTCGGCACTGAACTTCTCGGCGGTCGCCTCGGGATTGTTCCAGTATCCGAGCATGATCACCGGATCGTCTTGCGCATGGCATTGCCGATGTACGGCCAGCTCACCCAGCTCGCCCGCTGGCAAGACCCTGCCGTGGCGGTCGATAACCGCTACTCGATGCCCTGGATAGGCCCTGCCCATCGCTCCCGGCTTCGCCGACCACAGTGCCGGGCAGTTACCGACCACGTGGTTCATCTCGGTCTGCCCGAAGATTTCGTTGATGGTGATTCCAAGTTTGTCCTTCGCCCAGTGAAGCACCGCTTCTTCGACGCCTTTTCCAAGCATTCCCCCGACCGCCTGACCACTGCTGACGATCGTGCGCAGGTCGAGATCATAGCTCGCCCTCGGGTCGGGCACCGACTTCATCATCATTTTCAACGCCATCGGCAAGAGCAAGCTGTTGCGTACCCCGTATTTCTCGATCAAGGCAAAGGCCTTCCTGGCCTCGAAGCGCCCATTGTAGGCGAGCAGCGGCATGCCGAAGTGCCAGCTTGGCAGCAGCCCGTCGCAAACACCGCCAGTCCCCGCCCAGTCGGCGGGCGACCAGAACAGGTCGCGCGGCTGCGGAAAGAAGTCGTGCGAACAAACGAAACCGCTGAGGTTGCCGAGCAGCGCTCGATGCGCCAGCAGCGTGCCCTTCGGCTTGCCGGTGGTGCCACTGGTGTAGAGGATGATTGCCGGATCGCTGGCCGCGGTGGCTGCCGGGGTGTACCGTGTGGAGGCGTGTTCGAGCACTTCCGCCCAAGGCCTGACCCCCTTGCCGGCCGCAGCGCCGACACCGATCAGGTGCCGCAGGTGCGGCAACTTGTAGCGAATCTCCTGCAGCGTCGCTTGCGTCCTTGGGTCGACGATGGCCAGGTGCGCGCCCGCGTCGCCCAGGCAGAAGGCGAGCGCATCCACACCGAGGAGCTGCGGCAGGGGGACGGCCAGCGCGCCCATCTGATAGATGGCGATATGGGCGATGGCCGCTTCCGGGCATTGCGGCAAGAGAATCGCTACCCGGTCGCCAGGCAGCGTGCCCAGTGCCGCCAGAACGTTGGAAAGTCGATTGGCTTCCCGCTGAATGTCCCAGAAGGTATGCGCCGAGGTAAGGCCGCTCGCCTCCTCGTAGTACAGGGCAAAGCGGTTGCGCTCCTCAGCCCAGCGGCCGCAGACGTCGACCGCAATGTTGAAGTTCTCGGGGACCCGCCAGCGAAAGGTCCGGCAAAGCTCCGTGTAGCTGCTCGCCTGGCGATCGATTTCCATGTTTGTGCGCCCTCGGTGCTTCAGGATGGTGGGTTCAAACGCTCGTCGAGCAGTTCGATCCAGTGCCGCACTGGCCGCCTGCTACCGCTTTGTAGATGCGTCTGACAACCGACGTTGGCCGTCACCAGAAGCGCCGGTGCACCGGCCCGCATGGCTGCCAGCTTGTGGTCGCGCAGCGTTGTCGCAAGCTCCGGCTGGCGGATCGAATAGGTCCCCGCGGAGCCGCAGCACAGGTGCGCATCGGCAATCGGCGACAACTGGTAGCCGGCGGCAGTCAACAAGGTCTCGACGACGCCGCGAATCTTCTGCGCGTGCTGCAAGGTGCAGGGTGCGTGAAAGGCAACCCGCTGACCACTGCCAGCGCCCTCCTGGCGCAGCAAATCGAGCAACTGGCCCTGTTCGGCCGCCAGCACCTCCGATGCATCGCGCGTCAGTGCGGCAATCCGGGCCGCTTTTTCCGCGTAGGCGGGATCGTGCTTGAGCCGCTCACCATACTCGCGCACCTGCGCACCGCAGCCCGAAGCGGTCATCACCAAGCCCTCGACGCGGCCACTTTCGACATCCGGCCACCAGGCGTCAATCGCGCGCCGCATGTCGTCGAGCGCCCCCTCCTGCGAATTGAGGTGATAGCGCAAGGCACCACAACAGCCGACTCCCGCCACCTCGATCAATTCGATGCCGAGCCGGTCGAGCACGCGTGCCGTCGCGGCATTGGTGTTGGGCGCCAGCGTCGGCTGCATGCAGCCGGCAAGAGCGATCATCTTGCGCTGATGGGTGGAGCGTGGCCGCTGTCTGGCAGCGCCGTCGGCAGGCAGCGGAACTCTGGCGGCCAGCGTGCTTGGCAGTAGCGGCCGCAGCCATTGGCCCATGCGCACAGCGGGCTTGAAAATCCACTTGCGCGGCAACGCTTCGCCAAGGAGAAAACGGCTCATGCGACTGGCAGCAGAACGCGGCACACGCTGCTCAAGAACCTGGCAACCGATTTCGAACAGGCGATGATAACGGACGCCGGAGGGACAGGTCGTCTCACAGGCCCGACAGCTCAGGCAGCGATCGAGGTGGAGCTGCGTCCTGACGGTCACCGACTGCCCTTCGAGCATCTCCTTGATCAGGTAGATGCGGCCGCGTGGTCCGTCGAGTTCGTTACCCAGCAACAGGAAGGTCGGACAAGTAGCGTTGCAGAAGCCGCAGTGCACGCAGCTGCGCAGGATCGCATCCGCTTCCCGCCCGGCTGGCGTATCCTTGATGAAGTCGGCTAGGTTGGTTTGCATGCTTGGCGAACTTTCACAGGTCCGGATACAAACGACCGGGGTTGAAAACCCGGTGTGGGTCAAAAGCGTGCTTCAGCCGGTGATGAATTCTCGCCAGCGGCTGCGGCAATGGCTGGAAAACACCCGCCGCGGCTTTCAAGCCGTCATCCGCGCGGAACAGCGTCGCGTGCCCACCGGCCTTTGCCGCTGCTGCGCGGATCGTGCGGGCGTCGCCACCGCGCAGCCAGCGCTGCGCACCGCCCCATTCGACGAGGGTCGATCCAAGCGCCTGCGGCGGCGCCAGCGAAGGCAGCGAGAGCCGCCACAGCGGCGCCTCCCCGGCAAAGAAGGGTAGCGTCTGCTCGCGCAGCGACCACCAGAAAGCCACCGCCTCGGCATCGTCTACTGGCTCACCAGCCAGCGTCCGCTGCGCGGCAGCAACCGCTGCGGCGGCCCCCGACAGACGCAGCGTCAGTATCCCGTCCTGCCACGCCGACCCCGAAATCGGCAATGGCCGCCCGCCCCACTGGTTGAGCTGCTGCAGTGCGGTGGCCTCGTCGATGGCAAAGCGCAAGCTCTTCTCGGCCACCGGCAACGGCAACACCTTCAGCGACACTTCGAGCAGCACACCGAGCGTCCCCAGGCTGCCGGCCATCAGCCGTGCGACATCGTAGCCAGCGACGTTCTTCATCACCTGCCCACCGAAGCAGAGCACCTCGCCCAGCCCATTCAGCAGCTTGACGCCAAGGACGAAATCGCGCACGGCACCCACCGCCTGCCGGCGTGGGCCCGACAGGCCCGCGGCCAGCATACCGCCGACGGTCGCGGTCGGCCCGAAATGTGGCGGTTCGAAGGCCAGCCACTGGCCCTGCGCGGCCAGCGTTGCGCTCAGTTCGGAAAGCGCAGTTCCCGCGCGCGCGGTGACCACCAGTTCCGTCGGTTCGTAAGCGACGATACCTTGCCAGGCGGCGAGCTCAAGTGGCTCTCCCTGTTCCGGGCCAGCGTAGAAGCGCTTGCTGCTGCCGCCGCGAATCGCCAGTTGGCCGCCAGTGTCAGCGGCTTCGCTGACGCGCGCGATGCAGTTCGCCAGCCAACTGTCCATCACGACCTCGGCGAAGAGGACGCAACGGGCGCCGTGCCGGCGCGCGCCAGGGTATATTCGCGACAGCGGGCCAGAGTCGGCACGCCCTTGCCGGGATTGAGCAAACCGTGCTCGTCGAATGCCGCCTTGAGGCGATGAAAGGTACTGATCTCGGCGATCGAGAACTGCTCGGCCATGAGCATGATCTTCTCGATGCCGACGCCGTGCTCGCCGGTGATCGTACCGCCCAGGCGCACCGACAGTTCGAGAATTTCCGCACCAAATGCCATGGCGCGCTCGAGCTCTCCCGGCTGGTTGGCATCGTACATGATCAAGGGGTGCAGATTGCCGTCCCCGGCGTGAAAGACGTTGGCACAGCGCAGCGCGTACTTGCCGGAAAGCGCCGCGATCGCTTCCAGCATCTTTGCCAGATGCTTGCGCGGAATTGTTCCATCCATGCACAGGTAATCGGGCGTCATGCGGCCAACCGCCGGAAACGCAGCCTTGCGGCCGGCCCAGAACTTCAGGCGCTCGGCTTCACTCCGCGAAACGCAGAATGCCGACGCACCGCTTTTTTCAAGTACCGCCGTCATCCGACCGACCTCCTCGGCGACCTCTTCGGCAGTGCCGTCAGACTCGCACAGCAGAATCGCTTCGGCGTCCATGTCATAACCGGCCTGGACGTAGGGCTCGACCGCCTGTACCGCCTTGCGGTCCATCATTTCCAGACCGGCAGGAATGATGCCGGCGGCAATGATGCCGGCGACCGCATCCCCGGCTCGTCGCACGTCGTCGAAAGAAGCAATCACCACCTGCGCCAGCTCGGGCTTGGGCGTCAGGCGGACCGTAACCTCGGTGATTATCGCCAGCAGGCCCTCCGAGCCGTTGATCAGCGCCAGCAGGTCGTACCCTGGTGCATCGAGCGCCGCGTTGCCAAACTCGACAATCTCGCCGGCGATGGTCAGCCCGCGCACGCGCAGCACATTGTTCACGGTCAGCCCATACTTCAGGCAATGCACGCCGCCGGAGTTCTCGGCGACATTGCCGCCGATGGTGCAGGCAATCTGTGACGAGGGATCCGGAGCGTAATAGAGGCCATACGGCGCCGCTGCCTCGGACACCGCGAGATTGCGCACCCCAGGCTGCACCACCGCGGTACGCGACAAGGGGTCGACGCGGATGATGTTCCTCAGCCGGGCGAGCGACACCAGCACCCCGTCGGGGTGCGGTGTGGCGCCACCCGACAGGCCGGTGGCGGCACCACGCGGGACCACCGGCGCGTGCAGCTCATGACATATTCGGAGAATGGCCTGCGTTTGCGCTTCGTTCTCGGGCAGCGTGACCAACAGCGGCAACTGCCGGTAGGCAGTCAGGCCATCGCAGTCATACGGTCGCATCTCCTCGTCCTCGGCCAGCAGCGCCGACGCCGGCAGCACTGCGCGCAAGCGTTTGATCAGAGCCGGCCGGTCCACCGCGAAACGAAGATCGGCAATCGTGTTGTCCATACTCATGCGTTTCCCCTAGACAGTTGCTGACTTGGCTGAAGCGGATGATCGGGCAAAGCGCCGCTCTTTGATCTCACTGGTTCGCTTTTTGTGTCATCAGCTCGCGCAGATAGCGGGCAGGAATCGCGAAACTGATTCCCGATGGCTTGCTGAGGATTGATTCCTTGTTTTCCTTGACGAAGACCATGTTGATGATACCGATCACCTCACCGCGGCTCACCTCATACAGGGGGCCGCCGCTGTTGCCCGGATAGGCGGTCGCATCGAGCTGATAGATATCGAAACTACCACTCCGGATCTGCTGCACGACCCTGGCGTTGAGTTGCCGCGCGTTGGCACCGGGCAGCACAATCGGGGTGATTGCCGAGATGATGCCGCGGTGGGTGACCGGCGACAGGCCCAGCGCGCCGCCTATCGGGAAACCGGTAAAGGCGACCGACTGCCCTTCTCTGACCGGGTCGGCATCATGCAGGGACAGCGCCGGCAGGGCCTGCCCGTCGACCCGCAGCAGCGCAAGATCATGCCCCTTGTCGACCGCCACCACTCTGGCCTGCCGTTGCTGCGCTGCCGAACTGGCGGAGCGGGTGACGATCATCAGCGTCTCGCCGGCAGCGACGTCGACCGGTTCCTGAATCACGTGTGCGTTGGTCGCCACTTCGCGACCGTCACCGACGACAAAACCGGTGCCGCGCATCACGAACTGCGGACTGCGCGTCAGCTGATAGGTGCCGACGACGACCACCGATGGCTTGACGCGCTCAACCACTTCGGGCAGGTCAGCCAACAGCGGCCCGGTGACCAGCAGGCAAGCGGCAAACAGGACGGCGTGCCAGGAGAATCTCACCCTAGCCTCCCCTGGTCAGGCGGATGCGCGACAACTCTGGAGAAGGCGTGGTGATCCTGGCATCGAAGGGATGATCGTCGCGCTTGAACAAACTGATGATCCTCTGCACGTAGCCACGTGTCTCGGCGTAAGGAGGCACTCCGCGGTAACGATTGACCGCGCCTTCACCAGCATTGTAGGCGGCAGCCACCAGGCTGACGTCGCCTTCGAAATAGGCCAGCAACCAGCGCAGATAGGCCAGACCACCACGCAGGTTCTGCTCCGGGTCGAAAGGCTTCTTGACGTTGAAGCGTGCCGAGGTATCGGGAATCAGCTGCATCAGCCCCTGCGCATTCTTGTTCGACAAGGCTGCCGGGTTGAAATTCGATTCGCTCCGAATCACCGCCAGGGCCAGGCGCGGACTGACCCCGTATTCAGGTGCCAGCTGGTGCACCAGACCGACGACCATTTTCTGCGCTTCGCTGCGCGGCACCATGACCTCCGCGCCATCGTCGGCAGGAGGCAGCGCGCGCATGCAGTCCGGCACCTCCGCCGTCGCCTCGCCGACAAAGCGCTGCATCTTCTGAGACTGTACATGCCCCTGTTTCGCGGCCAGGTTGAAGAAGTAGGCCGCGCGGGCATCGTTGCGCTCGATGCCGCGGCCGTTGGCGTACATCCAGCCAAGATTGAACTGTGCCTCGGCATCACCGAGACGCGCGCCGTCACAATACAGCTTGACCGCGCGCGCATAGTCCTTGGGCACGCCTTCGCCATGCTCGTGCGCCTGCGCCTCCTTGCGCAGGGTCGCCAGACGCTCGGCATCGGCCTCGCGGGGAACCTCCGCGGCAACCGGCATGGCCAGACCGAGGACCCCACAAAAGACCAGGGCGCCGCGTCGCACCACTGCCGGACAGCGAAAAAACTTCATGCCGGCACCCCGTCAGTTGCGGCAAAGCGCGAGATGTACCAGGGCATGGCTGCCTTGACGCCCTCTTCAAGGCGGTGGCTCGGCAGATAGCCCAGGAGCTTGCGGGCTTTGCTGATGTCGGCCTGCGAGTGACGAACGTCACCTGGGCGAAAGTCTGCATAGGCCGGCTGCACCGAGCGCACTTGCGGCCGAAAATCCGACAATTCGTCACGCAGAATCGCGAAGAGCCGGTTGAGGGTGGTCCGATGATCCACGGCCACGTTATAGACCTGATTCAAGGCTGCCGGATCGTCGGTCATTGCCGCCAGCAGGTTCGCCTGCACGGCATTATCCACGAAACAGAAATCACGACTGCTTTCGCCGTCACCGTTGACGGTCACCGGCTCGCCGAGCAGCAGCGCGCGGGTCCAGCGGGGGATGACCGCTGCATAGGCACCCTGCGGGTCCTGACGCACCCCGAAGACATTGAAATAGCGCAGACCGATGGACGGAAAGGCATAGCAACGAGCGAACACCTCGGCGTACAGTTCGTTCACCAGTTTGGTAACTGCATACGGCGACAACGGCCGACCGATGCGATCCTCGACCTTGGGCAGCGCCGGATGGTCACCGTAGGTCGAACTCGATGCGGCATAGACGAAGCGTTTCACCCCGGCATCGCGGGCCGCCACCAGCAGGTTGAGAAACCCGTCAACGTTGGCGGCGTTGGTCGCTAGCGGATTGGCCAGCGAGCGTGGCACCGAACCCAGCGCCGCCTGGTGAAGCACCAGATCAATACCACGGCAGGCCTCACGACAGGCATCCAGATCGCAGATGTCGGCCTCGATGAAACGATGGCGTAACCATTGCTCCGGCGTCACCAGGGCGCGCACTTCTTCGATATTTCGGTGATGACCGGTAGCAAAATTGTCCACACTGACCACCGTCTGGCCGAGTTTGAGCAAGCTCTCGAGCAGATGCGAGCCGATGAAGCCGGCACTGCCGGTCACCAGCCAGCGCGCCGGCTGCCCCGAAAGTCGCTCGCGGAGCGCCGCGAAGGCAGGGATGGAAGGGCTGCTCAAAGACGCCACACCGTCACCCCCTGTGCCACCAGTTGCGCTTCACTGAACATGCTTTTCACATCGGTCAGGACGCCACCCTTCTGCAGCTTGCCGACATAATCACTCAGCGGCCGTTCCTGGAACTGGCGATGGGCAACGGCTGCGACAATCGCCGCTGCCACCGGCAGTTGCTCCCACGCCGTCAGTTCGACACCGTATTCATGGTAGGCCTCGGCTGCGTCGGCAACCGGCTCATGCACCAGCACCCGCGCGCCATAAGACTCGAGTTCGCGGATCACATCGATGACGCGAGAGTTGCGCAGGTCCGGGCAGTCCTCCTTGAAGGTCAGACCAAGGACGATGATCGGCGCATCCTTGACCTGCCAGCCATTGCGAATCAACTGCTTTACCGTCTGCTCGGCGATGAACTTTCCCATTCCGTCGTTGATCCGGCGACCGGCGTTGATCACCTCCGGATGGTAACCCAGCATCTCCGCCTTGTGCGTCAGGTAATACGGATCAACCCCGATACAGTGGCCGCCGACCAGGCCGGGGCGGAAGGGAAGGAAGTTCCACTTGCTTCCAGCCGCTTCCAGGACCTCGACGGTATCAATGCCAATGCGATCAAAAATGATGGCCAGCTCGTTCATCAAGGCAATATTGAGATCGCGCTGAGTGTTCTCGATCACTTTGGCAGCCTCGGCGACCTTGATGCTGGAGGCAGCATACACGCCGGCCGTGATCACGCTGCCATAAACCTGCCTGACCCGCTCCAGCGTTTCCGGGGTATCACCGGAGACCACCTTGACGATCTTCGTCAGCGTCCGCGCCTTGTCGCCGGGGTTGATCCGCTCCGGAGAATAGCCGACAAAAAAGTCCTTCTTCCACTTCATTCCGGAGTGTTTCTCGATGATCGGAATGCAGACTTCCTCGGTCGCGCCAGGGTAGACCGTCGACTCGAATACGATCGTGGCACCGCGTTTCAGGTTCCGGCCGACCGCCTCGGAGGACCCGATCAGCGGCCCGAAATCCGGCTGGTGCGCCTGATCGACGGGTGTCGGCACCGCAACAATGACGAAATCCGCCTCGGCCAGCGCCTTCGCATCGGTACCCACCTCCAGATAGGTCGCTGCCTCGAGGTCGGCACTGCTGACTTCGCCGGTCGGATCGACATGCTGTCGGTAGCTGGCCACCTTGCTTTCCGACAGATCGAAGCCGATCGTCCGGCCCTTCTTGCCAAACTCGACGGCCAGCGGCAAACCGACGTATCCCAAACCCACCACCGCAACAATATCCATCAAATCTCCATTCACCACGCGTTAGTCATATCCAGCGACACCAGCGCCCTACAGCCCCTTGAGCAACTGGGCCACCTCGGTCTGCGCCGGGAACTTGTCGCCCAGCTTGGCGAGCTGATCCAGTTCACTCCTGGCGTCACTGTTCTTGCCGGCCTTGATCAGCGCCCTGGCGTAATTGAGACGAATCTGCGACGCCTGCGGCGCCAACGCCACGGCCTTCTTGAGAAGATCGAGACCGCGAGCAGTATCGCCCTTGTCCATCAGCAGGACACCGAGCGTGTCCATCAGCGCAGGTTGATCAGGTGCCAGCCGGTTGGCCTTCTCGGCGTACTCGATCGCCTTCGGGTCCTTGAGTTGACCAGCCACCCACGCCATGTTGTTGAGCAAAGCCGGGTTGTCGGGTTGCGCGTCGAGCAGGATGCGGTACTGCTTGACGGCGCCTGCATAGTCCTTGCGGGTAGCCGCCATTTCGGCCAGATAGAGGCGGAAGCGGGCATCCTTGGCATGTTCCTTGAGCCACGTTTCGGCAAACTTGTCGGCCTCGGCGCCATTGCCGCCGGCCAGCAGCGCCGTATGCAGCTTGATTGCCAGATCGCCGGTTCCGGCTTCCTTGAGTCCCGCGCGATACGCGCCGGCAGCCTCCACCCAGGCCTTCTGCGAGGCATGCGCGTCACCCTCGAAGATATAGCCCACCGCCTCCTTGGGGCGCTGTTTCTGCACTTCCTTGGCGACCGCCAGGGCTTCCTTGGTACGGCCGGCATCGAGATCAAGGATCATGATGCCGCGTTGCGCCTCCAGTGAATCGTGCTTTACCTTGAGCGCTTTCTGCAGACTCTCCAGCGCCGCCTGCTTGTTCTTGGCGGCCATTTGTACTTCGGCCATGCGCAGATAGGGAAGTGGAGAATCCGGGCTCAGCGCCGCCAGCTTGGTGTAGGTGGCAAGGGCCTGATGGTAGTCCTCGGCAGCCTGCTGGGCGCGTCCGGCAGCATCGAGGATCTCCGGCCGGTCGGGGATGGCGGCCACCGCATCCTGGGCCGCCGAGAGAGCGCTCTTGACTTCCTTCTTGCCCAGATACAGGCCAACCAGCGCCAGGCGCGGCGCTGGATCGGTCGGATTTGCCGTCACTGCCTTGCCGATCAGGGTCGCTACCTCTTCGGTCGTACCACCGGCATTCGCACGCATCTGGGCGAGCGCCATGAGCGCCTGCACATTCTTCGGGTCCTTGGCCAGCACCGACTCGAAGCGCTTCCTGGCGTCTTCCGGTTTCTTGTCGGCAAGGTCGAGATTGGCTAGATTGGCGGCTGCCGGGAAGTAAGCCGGGTTCAACTCCAGGGCCTTCTCGAAGCCCTTGCGGGCAGCCGCAGGATCGCGCTTGCCGAGCAACGCCGTCCCGCGCAGGTTATATACCAACGGGTTGGTCGGCTGCTTCTTCTCCAGCCCGGCGATGGCTTTCAGCGCCTGATCGAATTCGCGTCGCTGCAGGTGCGCCGCGATCAACGCCAGATCTGCGCGGTTTCCGGGGTCGCTGGCCGCCACCTGCTCGAGGTCGCGGAGAGCCACATCGCTATCACCCTTCGCCATGCTGACCATCGCCAGCGAGGTGCGCTTGGCGGGGTTCTGCGGGTCAAGAGCCGCGGCCTTGGCAAAGTAGGTCCCGGCTTTGTCGACCTGGCCGTTCTGCAGATACACCTGTCCAGCCAACGCCAACATGTTCGAATCCTTGTCGATCTTGTCGAGGACCGGCTCCAGAATCCCCAGGGCTTTGCTCGGCTGGCCATTACGCAGATAACTCGCGATCAGGACGCGCCGCGCCATACCCAGTTGCGGTGTCCGCGGCAGCGCCTTGAGCAGGTAGGTCTCGGCCTGCGTATAGGCGCCCTGCTCATACTCGATCAACCCGGCCAGCTGCAGGCCAGGAGGGCTTTCTGGAACGTATTTGAGGTGCAGCAGGATGGCGTCCCTGGCCGCCGGATAATCCTTCTGTTGATAGGCCAGCATGGCCCGGAAATACTGGGTCTGCGGATGGTTGGGGGCAAACTGCTTGATCACCTCGAGCTGTTTGCCGGCATCGTCGAGTTTGCCTTCGGCCAGCAGACTCCTGACAATTGCCACATGCGCGGGGAGATAGTCGGGCTTGACTTCGAGCGCTTTCCGATAGGCAGTCATGGCCCCTGCGGCATCACCCTGCGCACCATAAACGTCGCCCTTCAGCTGCCACGCATCATGAAGTTTCGGCTGTTTCTCGAGCGCCGAGTCAAGCAAGGCCAAAGCCCCTGGCAAATCGCCACGACCTGCTTTCAGCCGCGCCTCACCGAGCAATGCTGGCCCATAGCCGGGTTGTGCCGCCGAGGCTGCTGCATAGGCAGCCGCAGCTTGCTCCTCCTTGCCCTGCATCAGGTAGGCCTGACCCACCGAAGTCTGCAGGTCGGCCGTAGCCTCCGCTGTGGTCAGCTTGGCCTTGGCCAGTTCTTCGGTCACCTTCTCGGGCTGCCCAAGCATGAGCATCGTGCGAGCCAGCAGTGGAGTCACCTGGTCGGGCGAATAGTTCAAGTCCTGCGCCTTGCGCAGCTCGACCTCGGCTCCTGTCGGATCACCTCCGTCGAGCAGCGCCTTGGCGAGCAGAAAGCGCGCTTCGGCAAGTTGCGGGTTCTGCTGCAAGGCGTTCTTCAGCTGGATCGCCGCCGCCTTGTGGTCGTTCTTCGCCAGAAACTCCTTCGCCGAAAGCAACGTGGTTTCCGGCTTGTCTCCTCCACAGCCGACCAGGAGAAGCGTGGCCAGCAGTGCCGAGGCAGTGGCTTTGCGCAGCGTGCGCATCGAGTTATGAGTAGTCATGGTGGGGTCCAGGGAGTCGATGAAAGGTCCAGGAAAAGCGTTATTTCAGTCCAAATCGGTGCATCATGTCGTACAGCGTCGGTCGGCTGATGCCGAGTAACTCAGCGGCCCTGACGACGTTGCCGTCGGCGCGCGCCAGGGCAGTGATGATCACTCGCCTTTCGGCGTCGTCACGCGCATGCCGCAGGTCCAGCACAAGCGCTTCCGCCTGTTCGTCCACCGACAAACCGATGTCATCGGCAGTGAGCTGATTGCCGTCGGCCATGATGACCGCGCGTTTGATACAGTTCTCCAGTTCGCGCACGTTGCCCGGCCAGGAGTGTGATTCTATCGTCCGCAAGGCATCCTCGCGCAGGGTCATCCCACCGCGATTGTTCTCGGCGGCAAAACGCCGCAGGAAAGCATGTGCCAGCAGTGCGGCATCACCGGAGCGGCAACGTAGGGGCGGGATGTTCACGATAATTTCCGCCAGTCGATAGTACAGGTCCTCGCGGAAACGTCCCTCGCTGATCAGGAATTTGAGATTCTGATGGGTCGCGCAGACGATTCGCACGTTGACCGGGATCTCCTGCCGCCCGCCAATCCGCTCAATCACGCGCTCCTGCAGGAATCGCAACAACTTGGCCTGCAGGGAATGCGGGAGGTCGCCAATCTCGTCGAGCATCAGCGTGCCATTGTTGGCGGTTTCGATCTTGCCCTGGGTGGTCTTGGCGGCGCCGGTGAACGCTCCCTTCTCGTAGCCAAAAAGCTCGCTTTCCAGCAGATGTTCCGGAATCGCCGCACAGTTGATGGCAATGAAACGCTCGCGACGCCGTGGCGACGCCGCATGCACGCCGCGCGCCAGCAATTCCTTGCCGGTTCCACTCTCACCGAGCAGCAAGACCGTCGCGTCGGTGACGCCAACCCGCTCGATGGTGCGGCAGACGCGCAGCAACTCGGGGTCGCGGGTAATCAGCCCGGACAGCACATCCGGCTGCTGCATTGCCTGCAGGCGTTCGTTCTCCTGTTGCAGTTCGTGGAGGCGAAAGGCACGCTGAATGGTCAGGCCGAGCATCTCGATCTCGAAGGGTTTGGCAAAAAAATCGTAGGCGCCCAGAGCGACCGCGCGCAGCGCGTTGGCTCGATCATTCTGACCGGTGAGGACAATGACTTTGGTGTCCGGCGCCAGCGTCAGGATCTCTTCGAGCAGCTTGAAACCTTCGGAAACCGAATCGGCATCGGGCGGCAAGCCAAGATCCATCGTCACGACCGGTGGCTGAAAACGCCGCACCAACAGCAGTGCACTCTCGCGATCATCCGCGGTCAGCGCCTCGTACTGGTCAAAAGCCCAGCGAATCTGCTTCTGCAGCGCCCGGTCGTCCTCGACGATGAGCAGGTGCGGCAACTTTTCGGCACTCATGCCAACTCCTTTGGCAGATCGTCGGCGGTTTGCCCCGTATCAAACAATGGCAGCAACAGGTTCACCTGCGTCCCGACATCCACCGCGCTCTCCACCGACAGTTTGCCGCCCAGTTCATGAACATACTGAAAGCTCTCGTACGCACCAATCCCCATTCCCGTCGGCTTGGTCGTCTGGAAGGGCTTGAACAGACGCTCGCGAACGAAATCGGGACTCATTCCGTGGCCGCTATCACCGACTTCGACGAGGGCATGCGTTCCTTGCCGGGCAAGCCTGACCCACACCCGGCCACTTTGCTCGGTGGCATCCAGGGCGTTCTGCACCAGATGGCCGATCACCCGCTCGATGCGCTCTTCGTGTCCGCGAGCAACGAGCCTGTCTTCGATCGCCAACTCGACATCCCTGCCCTGACCCGACTTGGCGGTCTGAATACGCCGAATTACATCCGCCAGGTCAATACCACGCGGACCATCCAGCGGCGTCGCGCCTTCACGCAGTTGCATCATCAGCTTGCGCATGCGCTCGACAGAGTGTTCAACGGTCATCAGCATGTCTTTCTGAAATTCGGGGTTATCACGATGGCGCTCGGCGTTCTTGAGCATCAGCGACAACTGCGTAACGATGTTCTTCAGGTCATGTACGACAAAGGCCGACATGCGATTGAACGAGTCGAACTTGCGCACCTCGAGCAGGGCCTCGCTGGCCTGCATCTGTCCAAGAAAGGCGCCAGCCTGCCGAGCAGCCGTTTTCAACAGGTCGTTGACCTCCCAATTGACATCAATTCGGGTTCTGGCTGTCGCCAGAACAACGAATGCAATCAATTCGTTACCGGTCGTCAAGGGGACTACCAGCCAGGCATTCGGTACCTCGACCAGCCACGCTGGAAGTTCGAGACCATCATAACGACGTGGCAGAGAACGATACTCTTCGAGGTTGATCACCCAGCCACTGTCGAGCAAGAATTTGCACAGGGGGCTGTCCACATCCTCGGTGGCCGGCGAAGCGGGCATGTTCCAGAACGCTGCCTGAGCAAAGAACCTGCCCGATGGATCCTGCAGCCACAGCGCACCGCTCGGACTCTCGACCATGTCCGCCAACCCACGCACAACGTGTCGTCCCATGCCCGAGAAACCGCCTTGTGAGGAAAGCGTGTGGGTAAATCGCAACCACTCCTCACGGTAGTCGTAGCGGTAGCTGAAGAAGTGCTTGCCCACCTGCACGCGCAATCTCGCCCGCATCGACCCCGAAAACATCAGCGCGACCAGCAGTAGCAGAGCCGCAAAAAGCAGCGCCAACTGCAGTGCCCGCCCCCATTCACCGCCAAAGAAACGGACATAATAGCCGGCAGCTGCCATGAACAGGAGATAGGTGCCGACAATCAGCAGTGTCGCCGACTGCAGAGCGGCTCGCTGCGACATCACCAGTCGTCGTTTCCAGTCATGGCTGCGAATTGCCGACAGGGCCACCAATGGCAGGCCCAGAGCGTGCGCGAAGCCGCGAATGCTGAAGGCCTCGGCGTCGACCCGGTTGAACAGCAAAGCATCCGAGAACAGATACAGGTCGAACAGGAAGACGCCACCAAGCCCGAGGCACAGCGGCTTGATGCTCCAGCGAAAGTCCGAGGCAACGTTGCGGAACAGACGCTCGATCAGCAGCAGGCCGAACACGCTCATCGCCAGAGAGCAGAACAAGGCCACTCGCTGCGACGGCACGACGAGGTCGACACCGGCAACGACCAGCGCTTGCGAGGCGAAACCAGCGGCGAAGAGCAACCCCGCGATCCCGATCAACCAACCCGACAGCACCGGCGAACTCGGGCGGTCGGCCGACTCCGGCTGCATCAGGACGAGGAGAAACAAATACCACCCACCGAACCGCAGGGCATCGGCCAACAAGTTGCCGGCGAGAAAAATCAGCTGCCCGGTAAGTGCGAATGCCAGCCCCAGCGCCCCCCACAGCGCACACAGGCCAACCGCCAGGCACATCGCGCGACTGCGACCACCAACACGCCAGCCAGACGCCAGGTAGATCGTCAGAACGGCCGCGAGGACGGCTGCCAGCCCGTAACTCCACGCCGCCAAAATCGCCATCTTGCTATCCATTACGGCCGCCAATCCTTTCGCCTTCGCACCAGCCAGACAACCGCCCGCGGCTCACCGCGCACCCTTGCCGGTCAACACCACGCCGACCGTTTCAAAGAGAACCAGGAGATCCAGAAACAGGGTATGGTTCTTGACGTAGTACAGGTCGTACTGCAGCTTTTGCACCGAGTCATCGACTGTCGATCCGTAGTGGTAGCTGACCTGCGCCCAGCCGGTCAGTCCTGGCTTGACGCTGTGCCGTACGGCGTAGAACGGGATGTCGCGGGTCAGCTGGTCAACAAAGTAGGGACGCTCCGGACGCGGGCCAACCAGGCTCATGTCCCCCGTCAGGACGTTGTAGAGCTGCGGCAACTCATCAATACGCAGCTTGCGGATAATGCGGCCAACGCGCGTCACACGATCATCATTCACCGTCGCCCAGCGCGGCGTGCCATCGCTCTCGGCGTCGTTGCGCATGCTGCG
Source organism: Candidatus Accumulibacter affinis (assembly GCA_016713625.1). Taxonomy (GTDB): domain Bacteria; phylum Pseudomonadota; class Gammaproteobacteria; order Burkholderiales; family Rhodocyclaceae; genus Accumulibacter; species Accumulibacter affinis. Next base: position 224,977 of record JADJOT010000012.1, on the reverse strand, counting down.
GAACTTGATGACTTTGAACAGACGACCATCGAGACCCACCCGCTCCTGCCGATAAAAGACCGAAAGCCCGTCTTCCAGAACGATCAGGGTCGCTGTCAGCAGCATCACGGGCACCGCCATCAGTAGCAGACAGGACGCCACCACGATATCGAACAGACGCTTGACACTGGCCCGCCGCCAACTCTGCCGAAAGCCTTCGCCAAAAATCAGCCAGCCAACGCGCAGGGAATCAAGACGAATCTGCCCGAGGGCACGCTCGAAGTAACTTGCCAGGTCGAGAACCCGGACGCCGGACAGTTTGCAGTCAAGGAGTTCGCGCAGGGGAAGGGCGCCGCCGCGCCGCTCACGCACGGCAACAATGATCTCGTCGACCCGCAGCGAATGTGCGGTGTCGGATAGCGAGCGCTCTTGCGACAGAACCACCTGCGAAGGGACGACCACCTCGGTATCCGTAGCCGAAGGATAAAATCCGACGATCTGAATGTCCGGATCCGATTTACGCAGCACACGACCGACATTCTCCGCTTCCTCCCCGACCCCAAAAACCAGCACGCGATGACTGAGCAAGGAGCCCGTGCTGCTGTGTGCCGAATGGACGCGCCGCACCAGGGTCGCAAAGACGGCAGCCAGGCCGGACAGCAACATGAAGCCTTGATCGACCTCGGCCACCGACAGCAGGGCAAACACCAGATAGGCCAGCGGAATCGCCAGGTACAAAGACAGCACTGCGCGGGCCCGCGTCTCCTCCCGCGTGCGGCTGTGAACGCGTTGATAGATGCCCAGCCAGGCGTTCATGACGATCATCGTCAGCGCGAAGATCACCGCGTAGAAGGCCACCTTCTCGAGAGCCAGGTAGCCTCCATGTCCGATCCACATGGCCGCAAGGACGACGGACGCAATCGGAAACATCAGGTCGACGGCCACCTGCGCAATCGTTCTCCGATGAAACCAATGATTGAACACCTTGATCACGATAGACTCCTTGCAAGCACGAACCTGAAAACTTCTCGTTGATGACCGATGCTCGGAGAACTGCTTTCAAATCACGAAAGCTCTGCAAAGGTCACGAAACGAAGGCTATCACTGCAAAAAAATGGAGAACGTGACCGAATGCACAGGCGGCGGAGAATACGCCGATAGGCAAAGCGCGCTGGGCGCACTCGAAGAGTAGTTACTGCTTTGAAAAAAACCTGTAACCATATGATAAAAATACACATTCTACTGGAAGAGTGACAAATCTATGCCGAAATTATACCTTGCGCGACAATTTTCAGGGCGTTTGCAGGGGCGCCGGTAGCGGCTCGATGCGGTTTTCAGGAGAAAGCCCCTGCAGGTACAGGGCGCAGCATAGCAGCAAGTAGAACAGGAAAGCAGCACGCGGCATGTCCAGCAGGCTTGAAAACACACCGACAGCAAGGCCGCCGGCCAGGGCCGCCAGCAGGTAGGGTGCAAGGACGTGCCCGCGTCCCGGACCCGACAACAGGTTGCCAAACGCCATGGCCAGAAGCGCGAGCAGCAGAAGCAGCCCGATGGCTCCCTGATCAATGAGCATCTCGAGAAACAGATTGTCCACGTGCCACGGCAGGAAATACTGGTAGCCAGCAAAGAACCAATGCGCCAGGTTGCTGGAAAAATCGCCGTTTTCCAGCAACTGATGGCCCGCGGCATCGAGAACGCTCAGGTTATCGACATCAAGACAATCAGCCGGCCCCTCCAGGCGCAGCGACAGAAACCCGAGCGTGGGCGCCCGCCAGACTCCGCCAGAACCCTGGCGGGCCGCAAAAGTGATCGAGAAACGGCGCCATTCGCCGTCCGCAGGCAGCACGGCGAAGGCAGTCTGCAGGCAGAATGCCGCGTAAAGGAGATGCTTCTGGCACACTGCGACGCGCAGGCTCGCCAACTGTGGCGCGCGCAGGTCCATGGCCACCGTATAGGTCCCGTCGCCAAGCGGTGGCAAGCGTTGGAGTAGCTCGAAGGCGCCGCGCGCGCGCGCGCCATGAGGTGGCCGGAAGATGCGCAGGTGGCTGCCCTCCCCTCCTTCGATGATCTGCAGACGGCCCGGCATGGCGCGCCCCGGGACGGTCTGCGAATAGTTTGCGGGAAAACGCCCGAGCCCGCGGCCCAGCAGCAGCTCCGACGGCACGCGCAGCAGGTGCAGACCCTCGCGCCAGTGCTCGAGGCGACCGCCGAGATCGCGCTCGCTGGCGGCGACCCGGGTACTCATGTAATTCCCCAGTCCCAGGACCGCCAGGACCTCGAAAGTCAGCAGCGCCGCGAGTAGCCGATTGCCACGCACCCGCCAGCGCTCCGGCGCCGGCGCGAGAATTGCCCCGTCGCCCGGCCGACATCTTTGCCGCCAGGGTACTGCCAGCCTGCCGGCAAGCACGATCAGAGAAACCGCGACCGCCAGATAGACAGCACGCGAAAAAGTGGTCAGGCAGGCGTAAGCGGCGACCACCGCCAAAGCGGCCACCAGCGCCCAGCGCCAGGGAGTGCGCGCGTGCGCCAGCGCGTACGCGACAAATGGCACCGTCAGCGCAAGAAATCCATCGACAGCTGCGCCACCGACATGCATCTCCCAGAACAGCGCTGTGCTCCGGTAAGGTGTTGAGAAATTGAAAATTCCCGGATATCCGGCGCGTTCGCAGACGATCGCCAGAGCCACCAGCCCGAGGCCCGACAACAGGCCAGCGACCAGGCGTCGCCCGGCCAGGGTCGGGGTGCGCCGCAGCAGGCTGCGCAGCGAAGGCACGAGCAGGAGAACCAGAAAGAAACTCTTGGCAAGCCGCAGGCTGTTCAAGGGCTTTTCATAACCCTCAAACCACCCCAGGGGAAAGCCGCCGGCATCCGCCAGACCGCGCCCCAGGGCCAGCAGGTAGGAAGCCGCCAGCAGGCCTGACACCACCTGCGCCAGCCGGAACCAGCGGGTGCTCGCGGACTCGCCGCAACGGCCGCTGTCGGCGGCCCTGTCGACCAGCGCGGAGACGCGTTGGCTGCTGCGAAAATAGCCAGGCGCCCGCTCGCATCGCCCGGCCGCCAGGCCGGCGTGGCTTCCCGCCGCTGCCCCAAGCGCCAGCAGATCGAATTCCTCGACGCCGATCCAACCAGTCCATGGCGAAAACCCGGCCATCGGCAGCAATGCCGGCAGCACCGTCAGCCAGAGCTGCGGACGCAGATAGACCGCCAAACACCAGGCGGCAAAAACCACCGTCAGCAGTCCGGACCACAGCGGATGCTGCAGCGCAAGATGCGCACCCAACAGGCCGGCGAACATCGCCAACCCGGCGTGCAAGCAGGTCACCACTGGTCTTTCACTGTGCCCACGCCCTGCCGGCACGACGCACGAAAGCGGGGCAGCCAACAGCCGTGGGGTAGCCCCGGCGGTAGTCGCAAAGCGGGAAGAAAGTCGTCTTTCTTTCCTCGCGGTCAGCGACCGATGCATACTGCCTGTTCAAGAGAGGTCCGCAGGTCCCTGCGCGCCACCACAACCTTTTCCCCGGGAGAAATTCAATGAACGCTGGCTGGATCATTCTTGCCATCTGTATCGTGTTCGTTCTGGGTGCCGCGCTCCCCCTGATCCGGGATCGTGGTGCCAACCCGCCGCCGCCGCGCAAGGAGACGCTGCGCGACTGGCGCAACGAAAAGTAGCATTGACGGCGCGGCCTCAGGCACCCGACTTCAAGCGTGCCTGACGCTTCCCGGGTCAACCGGCGCAGGCCGCCCGCAGTTCTTCGCGAACCAGCGTCAGAATCTCGGGCCGCTGGCCGTGCTGCTGCTCGGCCAGCGCCGGGAACGCCGGCCAGCCGTGATCAAGCCAGTCCAGCCCGGCAAACTGGCGGCTGCCCGCGTAGCGGGGAACGACGTGAAAATGCACCTGGTGGTCGACCATCATCAACATCAGGTAGTTGATGATGTCGTAGCCGAACGCCGACTGCACGGCCCGCTCGATCTTCCGGACCAGCTCCGCCAGTTCAGCCATTTCGGCTGCGGTCACCTCCCCGAACTGCGCTGCATAACGGTTCAGGGAGAGGATGCCGCAGCCCAGGGTCGTCTGGGCAGGCCTCACCGACCATGACCAGGCAGGGGTTTTCGCCACCAGCAACTCGTCCACCCGGAACTTCGTGCGGAACCCGCAAAGAACCTGCGGTCCATCCATCTCTTTCTCCTCCTGACGATCAGAAAACCGTCAAGGTAACAGAACTCCCGGCCAGCGGGTTTCTGCTGCCGCCAGGTATCCCTGACCCTGCCGGCTGGCCGGTTGCGAACCAGGTCCTGCCAGCCGAGCAGACTGCCGTGCAGCCGCAGCGGTACGGCGTCCTGGCTATCGGCCATGCGCAATCCAGCGGTTGCAGCAGGCGCGGGCGCTGTCAATGATCTCGCCGGCGGTCAGCCCGAGCGGTCCGCAGCCGCTGGCGACGAGTTCGTCGGCCGCTGCCCCATGCACATGCACCGCCGCCAGCAAGGCTTCGAGCGGCGGCCAGCCTTGCGCCAGCAGCGCCACCACGAAGCCGCTGAGAACGTCGCCAGTGCCCGCCGATGCCAGGCCGGGATTGCCGGTGGTGTTGACGAACCAGCCGCCGGCGGGCGTCGCGACGACGCTGCCACAACCCTTGAGTACCACCACCGCCTGATAACGTGCAGCAAGTTGGAGCGCGGCGGCGCCACGGTCGGCCTGCACCGTCGCGGTATCGCAAGCCAGCAGGCGTGCGGCCTCGGTCGGGTGTGGTGTCAGCAGCGTTGCCGAGTTACGGCCGTAGCGCGCGACCACCGCCTGCTGCAGGCGGCTCTCGCCAGCCACCAGATTGAGCGCATCGGCATCGAGCAGCAGCGGGATGTCGAGCGCGCTCGCCCGCTCGATCAAGGCCTTCGCTTCGTCGCTGCTGCCCATCCCCGGCCCGCAGGCGAGTGCGCTCAGCCCGACGGCCAGCAGCGCGTCGGGCTGGCGCAGCATCAGCTCGGGCTGCAGCGGATCGATCGCCGGCGCCTGCCGGTCGAGCAGTCCGAGATAGACGCGGCCGCTGCCCAGGCGCAGCGCGGCGCGGCCGGCCAGGAACGCGGCGCCGACCATGCTGCTCGCGCCGCCAAGGATGCCCGCACTGCCATGGCTGCCTTTGTGGCTGTTCCTGGCGCGCGGACGCAGGCAATCGACGAAGAGGTCGGTGCCGATCGTCCGTGCCGTCGGCGTTGCCAGTCGCTCGGCATCGAGGTCGAGGCTGGCGACTGCGATGCTGCCGCAGTGGTCCGGGCCGTCCGCCGTGTGCAGACCGGGTTTGGCGGCGATGAAGGTAAGCGTGTGGCTGGCGCGAATGCTTGCACCACATAGCTTGCCGGTATCGGCGTCGAGGCCGCTCGGGCAGTCGAGCGCGAGCAAGGGACAGCGGTCGCGAGCGGCAAGCGCATTGGCGGCCCCCACGAGTTCTCCGTAGCAACCGTCGAGCGGACGCTGCAGGCCAATGCCGAAGAGGCCGTCGACAATCAGCGCCCAGCGTTGGCCTGCCGGAATGCTCTCGAGGATACTGCCGCCGTCGTCGCTGAAGCGCTTGCAGGCGGCGGCCGCATCCCTGGGCAAACGGCCGATCTCGCCGGCAAAGACCAGGCTCACCGTGAAGCGACGTTCACGCAGCAGGCGCGCCGCGACGAATGCGTCACCGCCGTTGTTGCCCGGCCCGGCGAGGATCAGCAAGGCGCCGCCCTGCAGACGACAGAGCGAGGTGGCCAGCTCGGCGGCGGCCAGCCCGGCGCGCTCCATCAACGGCTGCTCGGCGGCAAGGCTCTCGATCGTGCGCAGATCGGCCGCGCGATACAATGCTTGTGATCGGGTACCTGTTCTCATGGCGGCTTCCTGCAAAAAGTTTGCCTGGCGGTCGGCACCGTTCGGCGGTGACGGGTGGCTACCCGAGGGTCTCGGTGCGATTCTAGTCCACCTGCGTGGTGCCCGGAATACTCCGCGCAGCGGCCAGCCTTGCCGGCTATGCTGGCCTCGGCGCCGCGCGGGTCGGCTATAATCGCGCCGTCCCTTGCCCGTCCTTCCTTCAACGCAGCTTCGCCTGCCCTTCTCTGCAGCCCGCCATGGTCAATCTCCTGTTTCTCCGCGCTGCCCCCGCGTTTTCTTCGTTTCGCCTGCAAGGCCTGCAGCAAGGCGTTGCGGCCGCCGTAGCGGGGGTGCGCATCGTCACTGCCGAGTACTGGCACTTCGTCGCCACCCGGCAGGCATTGAGCGAAGCCGAGCGGCGGCAGCTCGCGGCGCTGCTCGAAGAGCCTCGGGAACCTGGCAGCGAGGGTAGCGAACTGCGTGGCGAACTGCTGCTCGTCACGCCACGCATCGGGACGATCTCGCCGTGGTCTTCGAAAGCGACCGACATCGCCAGGAACAGCGGCCTGCACAGCGTCGACCGCATCGAACGCGGTATCGCCTACCGGCTCGAGGCCAAGCGGCGCAGGCTAACCGCCAGCGAGAAGGAAGGCCTCGCCGCCCTGCTCCACGATCGTATGCTGGAAACGGTACTCGACGACTTCGCGCGCACCGCCGACCTGTTCCGCCAGGTTACGCCGCAGCCGCTGTGCCGCATCGATCTGCTGAGCGGTGGCCGCACCGCCCTGGTCGAAGCCAATTCACGGCTCGGGCTGGCGCTCTCGCCAGACGAGGTCGATTATCTCGTCGAGCTGTTTACCCGGGAGCAGCGCAATCCGACCGACGTCGAGCTGATGATGTTCGCGCAAGCCAATTCCGAGCACTGCCGGCACAAGATCTTCAACGCCAGCTGGGTGATCGACGGGCAACCACGCAGCGAAACGCTGTTCGGCATGATCCGCGAGACGCACCAGGCGCACCCGGCGGGAACCATCGTTGCCTACTCCGACAATTCGTCGGTGATTGCCGGCGCCAACGTGCCGCGCTTCCATGCCGCGGCCGACGGCTGTTATGGATACCGGGAAGAGCAGACGCACATCCTGGCCAAGGTCGAAACGCACAATCATCCGACGGCGATTTCGCCATTCCCGGGCGCCGCAACAGGTTCCGGCGGCGAGATCCGCGACGAAGGCGCGACCGGGCGCGGGTCGAAGCCGAAAGCCGGCCTGTGCGGCTTTTCGGTCTCCAACCTCAACATCCCCGACTTTCCGCAGCCCTGGGAGGAGCCAACCACCAGCTATGGCCGCCCCGCACGCACCGCTTCAGCGCTGGCGATCATGCTCGAAGGCCCGATCGGTGCGGCGGCGTTCAACAACGAATTCGGCCGCCCGAACCTGGCCGGTTATTTCCGCAGTTACGAACAGCTCACCGGCAGTGGCGATGAGCAGGTCGTGCGGGGTTATCACAAACCGATCATGCTCGCCGGCGGGGTCGGCAACATTGCCGCCAGCCAGTCGTTCAAGGCCGACCAGCTGCGGCCCGGAACCTTGCTGATTCAGCTCGGTGGTCCGGGAATGCTGATTGGTCTGGGTGGTGGCGCCGCCAGTTCGATGACCACCGGCAGCAACCGTGCCGACCTCGACTTTGCTTCGGTACAGCGGGGCAACCCGGAGATCCAGCGGCGCGCACAGGAAGTCATCGACCGTTGCTGGCAGCTGGGAGCGCCGAGCGGCGACGGTTCGACTGCCGGCGACGGCAATCCGATCCTCTCGGTACATGACGTCGGCGCCGGCGGCCTCGCCAATGCCCTGCCCGAACTCGCGCACGGCGCCGGCAGCGGTGCACGCTTCGAGTTGCGCGCCGTGCACATCGAGGAACCCGGCATGTCGCCGGCCGAGATCTGGTGCAACGAAGCGCAGGAGCGCTACGTGCTGGCGATTGCGCCGAACCGCCTCGCCGAGTTTTCGGCAATCTGCGAACGCGAGCGCTGCCCTTTCGCCGTCGTCGGCGAAACCACCAGCGACCAGCGGCTGGTGGTCGCCGACAGCCATTTCGCCAACTGCCCGGTCGACATGGACATGGACGCGCTGCTCGGCAAGCCACCACGGATGACGCGCAGCGCCGCGCACCTGCCGTCGCTGGCAGTCGCCTTCGACGCCACTGCGGTGGACCTCAGGGAAGCGGCTTATCGCGTGCTGCGCCTGCCGGCTGTCGGCGACAAGACCTTCCTGATCAGCATCGGCGACCGCACCGTCGGCGGCCTGACCGCACGCGACCAGATGGTCGGACCCTGGCAGCTTCCCTGCGCGGACGTTGCGGTCACCCTGATGGCTTTTCATGGCTACCTCGGCGAGGCTTTCGCGATCGGCGAACGCACGCCGGTGGCCGTGCTCGACGCGCCCGCTTCGGGTCGCCTGGCAGTGGGCGAGGCGTTGACCAATATTGCCGCAGCCGACATCGCGGTGCTCGGCGACGTCAAGCTGTCGGCCAACTGGATGGCTGCCGCCGGTTTCCCCGGCGAGGATGCCTGCCTGTTCGATACGGTGCGTGCGGTGTCCGATCTCTGTCAGCAGATCGGTGTGGCGATCCCGGTTGGCAAGGATTCGCTGTCGATGCGCACGGCCTGGCAGGAAGGCAGCGAAGGCGCCGGCGGGCCGCAGAAACAGGTAGTCTCGCCGCTGTCGCTGATCGTCACCAGCTTCGCACCGGTGCAGGATGCGCGGCGGACGCTGACGCCGCAACTGCGGCTCGACGCCGGTGAAACCGACCTGCTGCTGATCGACCTCGGAGCAGGCCGCAACCGCCTCGGCGGCTCCGCGCTGGCACAGGTGTATGCGGCTACCGGCAGCGACGCCCCGGATGTGGACGATCCCGACCACCTGCCCGCCTTCTTCGCGGCGGTACGCGAACTGGCCGCCGCCGACCTGCTGCTCGCCTACCATGATCGTTCCGACGGCGGTCTCTTCGCCGCTATCTGCGAGATGGCTTTTGCCGCCCATTGCGGCGTTTCGATCGATACCGACGGCCTCTGCTACGACCCGCTGGTCAACGACGTGGACGGCAACGAGAAGCGGCCCAACCTGCTCGCTGGGCGTTCTTTCGAGATGCTGATGCGCGCCCTGTTCTGCGAGGAACTCGGCGCTGTCGTACAAATCCGGCGCGCCGACCGCAGCCAGGTGATGGGTGTGCTGCGCGCCGCCGGGCTGGGTGCGTGCACGCAATTCATCGGCGCCCCCAACCCCTGGGACCAGATCCGCATCATCCGCAACGCCAGGGCCGTGCTCAGCGAAAAGCGCGTCGACCTGCAACGCGCCTGGTCGGAGACCAGCTTCCGCATGCAGCAGCTGCGCGACCACCCGGAATGCGCGCAGCAGGAGTACGACCGCATTCTCGACGCCAGCGACCCCGGTCTGTCGGTCACCCTGAGCTTCGATCCGGCCGACAATGTCGCCGCGCCATTCATCCACAGCGGCGCCAGACCGCGCATCGCGATCCTCCGCGAACAGGGAGTCAACGGGCAGGTCGAAATGGCGGCCGCTTTCGATCGCGCCGGTTTTGCCGCCATCGATGTGCATATGAGCGACATTCTCGCCGGTCGCGTCGCCCTCGCCGACTTCAAGGGCGCCGTCGCCTGCGGTGGTTTTTCCTACGGTGACGTGCTCGGCGCCGGTCAGGGCTGGGCCAGGACGATCCTCTTCAACGAGCGCGCGCGCGACAGCTTCGCGGCTTTTTTCGGACGCCCCGACACCTTTGCCCTCGGCGTCTGCAATGGTTGTCAGATGATGAGTGCGCTGCAGGCGATGATCCCTGGCGCCGACGCCTGGCCGCGCTTCGAGCGCAACCGCGTCGAGCAGTTCGAAGCGCGCTTCTCGCTGGTCGAAGTGCCCGCATCTCCGTCGATCTTCTTCGCCGGAATGCACGGCAGTCGCCTGCCGGTGGTCGTTTCCCACGGCGAAGGGCAAGCCGTTTTTGCCTCGGCCGCGCAGCAGGCGAGCGCACTCGTCGCCATGCGCTTCATCGATCACACCGGTCATCCCACCGAGCTCTATCCGGCCAACCCGAACGGCTCGCCGGCCGGCGCCACCGGCTTCACGACTGCTGACGGTCGCTTCTCGATCCTGATGCCGCACCCCGAGCGAGTCTTTCGCAGCGTCCAGATGTCCTGGCACCCGGCCGACTGGGAAGCGCGTGGCTGGCGCGACTCCCCCTGGCTGCGCATGTTCCGCAACGCGCGACGTTGGGTGGGGTGATTGCTAACCGCGCCATGAGGGTCAAAGCCCTTTGAGTGCTTGCATCGACCTGCGCTTGCTGGCCGCCAGGGTCTGGCTCAGGCGGCCCTGCAACGTCAGTCCGTGGGAAGGCGGGTGACGGCGTCCGCGAGCGCCCGATCCCGGATTTGATCCTCGGCTGCCTTGCGCTCGGTGACGTCGTGGGAGACGACGACGACGCGTTTGGTTCGACCATCCTGGTCTCTGATGACACCACTGCGCGACTCCAGCCAGCAGATGCCGCCATCGGCCATCACGAAGCGAAATTCGAGATGCTGCCCGATTCCCGTCGCGACCGTCTCGCGGAAGGCCTGCATGACTCGTTCGCGGTCGGCCGGATGGATGTCCCCGAAGGACAAGGTTCCGGATAGATTGCGGTGACCGAGCAGGCGCGCATAGGACGGACTGTTGTAAACTCGTCGCCCTTCGACGTCGAGAACCGACACGAAGCCTTCGAGGTTCTCGGTGATCAGGCGGAAGAACTGTTCCTGCTCGCGCAAGGCGTTTTCCACTCGCCGATTTTCGCTGACATCCCGGTTGGCGCCGGCGACCCGTATCGCCTGTCCTTGTCCGTCGCGCAGGATCAGCGCGCGCGCAATGATATGCAGATAGTGGCCCTCCCTGTGTCGCAAGCGGAATTCCGCCTCGTAGGTGTCGGTACTGCCCGCCAGTGCCGCGGCCAGATCGCGATCAATGCGCTCCAGGTCGTCGGGGTGCGTCAGGCGCCGCCACAGATCCGGAGCGGCTTCGAGTTCGCCTTCCGCATAACCGAGCATGCTCCACCAGCGCAGCGAATAATGGACTTTGTTGCGTAGCAAATCCCAGTCCCAGAAGCCGTCCTGGGTGCCGCGCAACACCAGCGACAAGCGCTCTTCGCTGGCGCGCAGCGCCTCCTCTGCCTTCTTGTTCGCGGTGATGTCTTCGGTGAAGATGACGATCCCGCCGATGGTTTGCTGCGCGTTGTACCAGGGACGTAGCTCCCACCGCACCCACTTCACCGAACCGTCGAGCCTTTCGAAGCGGTCCCCTTCCGACCGCAAGACCTCGCCCGCCAGTCCTCGGCGATGGGCTTGCTTCCATTCTTCGGGAATCTCCGGGAAGACGTCGTAGTGGGATAAGCCATACAGATCGCGCTTGCTGAGACCGTGGTCGGCAAACCAGCGGTTACTGGTATACAGATAGCGCATATCGCGGTCAAACATTGCCAGGCCGGCCGGTGCGTACTCAATGAAGAGTCGACGCTGTTCGAGGCTCTCAGCCAGAGCCTCCTCCGCCTGCTTGAGCGCGGTGATGTCAGAGAACAGGGTGACGATCTGCCGAACATTGCCCTGCACATCGGGCACCACGCTGATGGTCTGCATCTCGGCATACAGCGTGTCGTCCTTGCGCCGGTTCCAGACTTCGCCGGACCAGTAGTGATTTTCGGTCAATGCACGCCGCACGGCCGCGAAGAAGGCCTGATTCTGACGGTCGGAAGAGAGAAACCGCGAGTTACGGCCCAGGGCTTCGTCACGTGGGTAGCCGGTGATCCGGGTGAAAGCCCGATTGACCTCGACGATCACACCGTCGGCGTCGGTGATCATGATCCCTTCGCGGGCGTGCGAGAAGACGCAGGCGGCCAGTTGCAGCCGCGCTTCGGTCTTCTTGCGCTCGGAGATGTCGCTGATCATGACGCGAAAGACAGGATCGCCACTTTCGTCGTTGCCGGTGGTGGCCTCCATACGCGCCCAGAAGATCGCGCCGTCCTCTTTCACCATCCGCAGTTCGCAGGCCTGTGGCTCGTCGAACTGGAGGAGCCGCTTGCGGTGGAAGTAGTAAACAACCTGGTCGTCCCTGAGGATGAAACGGGCGATCGGCTGCTTGACCAGCGCCTCTCGGGCCATCCCCAGCAACGTGCCGGCGGTGAAGTTGGCCTCCCGGATATGCCCTTTTGCCGAGAGGGTACAAAAGCCCACCGGAGCCATGTCGTAGAGTGCGCAATAGCGCTCGCTGGCGGCAACGACGCGACGCAGCTCCTCGTTCTGTATCTCGAGCTCGATCTGGTGCACGCGCAGCTCATCAAGGGCCTTCCGCATGGCCTCGGGCGACATCGCTGCGTGCTGCTCCGCAAACCCGGCTTCCCGGACGATGGCCTCAGCGCGCGCGCGCAACACCTGCGCAGTGCGGCTTTTGTCCTCGGTGTTCATTACCTGTCTCCATCATCCAGCACGGCCTTGAATCGTACGCTCGCCCATTCATGGGTAACCATCGCTTACACCCGGCCAGCCTCCTTCAGCAAAGTGGCGGCCGTCACCCAGACCTCGACGGGCGAATCTTCCTTTCGGTATCCATCCGTCGTCGGTCTCGGTCACCCTGCAACTATAATCTCTCAGGCTTCTCCTGACCACGTCAAGGACGAGTCATCGGCTCGCAGCTGGCGGTCGCGGTGGCCTGCGCGGGCACGCGCAACGGTCACGCCTCGAAGAGGTCGCCCGGCCCCTGGTCGAAGGCGAGCTCTGGCGCCACGCGCAAATCGGCGCAGCTCAGGATCGCGGCGATCGGATACTGCCCCTGCACGCGGGCCGATCGGCTCGTAGAAAAGTCGCGCTGGTTCGGCGTGTTCGCCGCGTAACGCTGATGGCCATCCAGCAGCCGCTGCAACGCCTCCGCAGGCGCCATCGCGTTCGCGGGTGGCAGAGTGTGCGCCGGGGCGCCGGCGGGTCGGCCGCGATGGCGACGCCCATGCTCCACGGCAGGAGTGCTGCGAGTGCGCCAGTTGTCAGGAAATCCCGGCGAGATAGTTGCGGGTTGTGTTGCGCATCGCCACATCCATCACCCTTTCGAATTCCTTTGTCATTGTTGGGCGCATTCCCTGGCCAGCAGACGCGCAGCATCACCGCGCCACGAGCACCCCGATCAGCCGCTGCATGCGCTTCGCGTCGTGGTCGAACGTCATGCGGCAGGGTGGATCAGGCAAATTGCACAGGCGTTAGTCTATACGACCGTCAAGCGCAGCAACAGAAAAGATCGTGGTCATGCTCACATGGTGACCACACAAAGGCCAGAAGGCAAAATGGCCCAACCGTTTGAGTTGGGCCAAGTGCTGAGTTCTGTGGCTCCCCGACCTGGGCTCGAACCAGGGACTTACGGATTAACGGTCCGTGATTCCAGCCAGGCCTGCGGGTTAATAGCAAGCATATACACAGCAATATGTTAGTGCCAAACTTACCTTAACCGGCTAGCACCAAACATGACAAAATTTGCTAGCCCGTGATAGCCCAGTGATAGCCCGATTTATGCGAGGTGAGAGAATGGCGCAGATCAAGTTCGGCAAGATTGCCCTTCAGGGGCTTGCGCTTCCCCCCGTCGGCAAGCGGCTAACGATCTACGATACCAAGGTGCCGAAGCTGCAAAAGCCGCTTGGCGACAGGAAGCTGACGAGTATCACGCGGGCGCTGATTGCGCGCGCGCTGTCAAATGCTGAAGCGGCTGGCAAGGCCACGGCGACGGTTCGCCAGATAAGGGCGCTTGCGTCAAGCATGCTCGTCAAGGCGATTGAATGGGGTTATCTCGAAACGAACCCGGCGCAAGGCGTCAAGGCCGCGGGACGAACGGTGAGCCGTGATCGCTTCTTGCAAGCCGACGAACTGCCCCGCTTCTTTCAATCGCTGGCGGAATGAAAGATGCGGCCGAAGTGGTGCAGTTGGCGAAACGGGGCGCGGCATAGCCATGCCTGAAATCTCGCTGTTCTTCGGCATCGTCATTTACATGAACTGGCGCGAGCATCCGCCAATGCACTTTCATGCCGTCTACGGCGAGCACGAAGCCGTGATGACCCTGGACGGCAAGCTGTACGCCGGTTCGTTGCCCGGCCGGGCGCTGTCAATGGTGCGCGAATGGCTGGCGCTGCACCGGAAAGAGATTGAAGCCGACTGGGAGCTTGCCATGCTGCGCAAGCCGCTGAATCCGATTGATCCTCTGGAGTAACGATCATGATCCTGCATACGACGGAAGTGACCCCGCTGCCGGGTTATCGCCTGTTCCTGCGCTTCAACAACGGAGAGTCCGGAGAAGTGGATTTGTCCGGTGAAATTGACGGGGAAGTGTTCGAGGCGCTACGTGATCCAGCCGTGTTCGCCACGGCAAGTCAGCATCCGCTGATGCGCACGGCGGCATGGGCGAACGGCGCCGACCTCGCGCCCGAATTCCTGCTCGATCTGATGCGCGCGCAGCATGGCGACCGGGCGGCGTGAGCGTGGATTACCCGACTTCGCGCTATGGCTGGCGGACCTTGCAACGAGGAAGAAGCCATGAAATGCCCGATCTGCCGACACGGCGAAACCCGCCCCGGCGCAGTGACTGTTCCACTTGAATGCGGCGGCATGACGATCGTTTTCCGCGAAGTGCCTGCGCTGGTGTGCGAGAACTGCGGCGAAGCCTTCCATGATGAAGCCGTGACCGCTTCCTTGCTGAAACAAGCCGAACAAGCAGCGGCGGCGGGCGTGGAAATCGACGTGCGGCGCTTTGCGGTGGCCGCATGACCTGAGAAAAGCTGAGTTTTGCTGCGCCTAGCAGCCAGGGGCTGGTGTCAGGAGATAGCCAACGCCAAGCCCAAGCGCGCCCTGGGCGTGGCACCGATCGCCGCCTACGCCGTCGAGAAGCCCTGTTTACAGCCGCTGCCCGCGCTCCTGCCGCCGGTCTATCTGGTGGTTGAACGGGTGGTCGATCGGTATGGTTTCGTTTCTATTGAGACCAATCGCTATTCGGTTCCCGAACGCTGGATCGGCAGAAGCTTGAGTGTCTATCTGTATCCGGGCGAAGTGAGAATCTGCCATCGCGATCAGCTCGTCGCTGTTCATCCCCGTCTCATCGGCGTGCGTGACAGCAAGCAGAAGCTCCCTGAGCATCACCCGACCCCGCAGCAACGGGATCGCACGCCGCCGCCTGAAGCGACCTTGCTGCGTGGCCATGATCCGCTGCTCGACGCGTATGTGGCGGCACTGGTCGGGCAGGCGCATGGGCGCGGGGTGCGCCTCTTGCGCCGCTTGCTGGAATTCAAACGGACCTATCCCGCGGCGCCTTTCCTGGCAGCCGTGGCGCAGGCTTTGCGCTTTGGTCTCTTCGACCTCGGGCGCCTGGAAGCGCTGATTCTGCAGCAGGTCGCCGGCGATTTCTTCAACCTTGACGAGGGCGATGACGATGCGTGAGCCGCTGAAGGCGCTGATTGCGCAGATGCGCTGGTCCGGGATCGCGCGCGTGCTCGACGAAGAACTCGATCTCGCCGAACGGCAGGGGACGCCGGTTCCCGAGGTGCTCTTGCGTCTGCTCAGCGCGGAAGACGCGGCACGGCGCGAGAAGAGCCTCGCCTACCGCCTGGCACAGGCCCATTTGCCCTGGCCGTGGACCTTGCAGTCGTTTCCTTTTGCCCGCCAGCCGAGCGTGAATAAGGCGCAGGTCCTAACCCTCGCGGGGCTCGAATTTCTGCGCCGCGGCGAGAACCTCCTGCTGATCGGCCCACCCGGTACCGGCAAGTCGGGAATCGCCGTCGGGCTCCTGCGCGAAGCGTGCCTCAATGGTTACCGCGCCCGTTTCTACAACGCGCAGGCTCTGCTCGACGAACTGTATGCCTCGCTCGCCGACCGCTCGACGGTTGGGCTCCTCAACCAGTTGTGCCGCATGCCGTTGATCGCCATCGACGAACTCGGCTACCTCAATCTGAAGCCCGAGCAGGTCAACGCGTTCTTCCGTCTGATGGACCAGCGTTACAGCCTGGGGCTTTCGACCATTCTGACGACGAATCTCGACCTGCCCGACTGGTACGAGCTGTTTCAGAAGAAACCCTCGTCGATGCGCTGCTCGATCGCCTTCAGCACCGCTGCACCCTTCTGCGCTTGAGCGGTCCCAGTTTGCGCAGCGAGCCGGCCGTTTCCCCGGCCACTCAGACGGCGCCATCCAAACGTCCCTCGCCCGGCAAAAAGACCCCATCCGACGAGTCCGCGCAGCCTTGAATGCACCGGCGACAGGGTGTCCTCTGCCGCCGATCCTGTCGCCTGATCCCTACCTCGACGGCAGGGCAGGTCAGGCCGGGATCAAGAAGTGCCCCCTGGCGATTTCCCTCGCCACCGCTTCTCTCCGGTGACCGGCCGAGCACGTCCGACGCCCGAAAACGCCAGTCTGCATGGCAGTAAGCGCGATCCTGCCGCACTTACTGCCACGCCCCAGCGTATCGCCCCTCCGCCTTCCCAGCCCCCAAGGCATCCACCAAACACGAAAAACACCCACCGCAAGCGCTTGTGTAAGCCGCTTCGCCATCACCCCAAACCACCATCTGCACCGCGCGCAGTGCCTACCCTTGCGCAGTGAATGGATCACTTCTGCTGAGCGAAAAAGGGTCAGGTTTAGTGAGCGTCAAGGGGTCTGGCGTTTGCACCGTCGCCAAGCCTGGCGGCATCGTCTCGGCGAACAACGGATACAGGCCTGCGCCGGGCGTCCTGCAGCGCTGCCTTGCCTTCGTGCCTGCGCACCAGCCGGCGAACTCACTATAAACTGGAACGTGAGAACAATTTCCGGATAAGGGAGGCGTCATGCAAGTATTCCGATCCATACAGGACGACGACCTGGTACGCAGTATCGCTGGTGCTACCAGGCGTATGGTCTTTGTGGCGCCTGGCGTGTCTGCTGCCGTAGCGAAGGCCCTTGAGATCTGCCTGGCACGCCATCCTGTTCCCCAGATCATGATCGTGCTGGATGCGGATGAAGAGACCTGCCGATTGGGCTACTGCGATGCGCCGTCTCTCGATGCGCTGAGCATAGCGGCCACAAAACGGGGCATTCCACTACGGCAGCAACGAGGAATACGCATAGGATTGCTGATGGCCGATGACAAAATCCTTGTCTGGACGCCTACACCTGAGATGTTCGAGGCGCCTCGCCGTGTGAACGAGCCCAACGGGTTGTTGTTCACCCAAGACACCCTGCGGAGGTTGCCTGAGGCGCTCGGAGTCGACCCTGAGCACCCGGAGGCAAAAGCCGAGATCGGTACCGAAACCCTCAAACAGGAGGAAGTGGCAAAAGTGGTCGCCGCAATCAAAGCGGCGCCCCCCGCGCCCTTCGACCTGTCCCGACTGTCCCGCGTCTTCTCGTCCAAGTTCCAGTTCATCGAAACGGTGCTACGCGGTGCAGAGCTGACCAAGCGTGAAATGCGGCTGGACAGTCTGATCGTCAATTCGGATGCCCCCGAGGAGTTGCAGCCCCTGCTCCACACGACGGTGCAGCCCTTCAATACGGACGCTGACAAGGCCGTTGACGTGCCAGTACTGGTCAACGGCGAGCAGGCCTTCAACCGGGCTGGCAACCCGCTGACCGTACCCACCACGCAGACCGAGATCCGCAGCTATTGGACCAAGCTGACAGACCGTTACATCATCAACCTTCCGGGTTTTGGCAGGATCATTCGCCACTCGGACAAGGTGAAGTTTGAAGAGGGCAAGGAAGCCTTCGAGAGCGTGCTCAAGGAATGGGTGAAGGGCTTCCAGGAATTGGTGAAGGGTGACCACGATCAGCGTGTGAATCGGGTAGTTGCCCTGATCGAGCAGCGCATGCAACGGGCGAACGAGCGTCAGAAGCTGACACGAGACAAGATCGAAGAGTTGGTGCGAAAGGGTCTGGACAACCTGCGGGTGATCGAGCCGAGCGTGAAGGTGGTCTACAAGAACATCACCGTCGAATCGACCCGCGACAAGGAGTTCCTCGAAATCCTGCGTAAAGCCGTACCCGAGCAGGATCTTGACGGTTGGTTTCAGATTTTCAGTGCGGCACCGATGGTGCAGACGAGTCCGAGCGCTGGTCGATAATCCTGAATTCGGACGAGCGGGTCAGATGCGTGCAGGTAGGGAACTTAATCGTCGCCACCCGGAAAATCAACGGACAAACGTTGCACTCAGTAGATGGTCGGTCATCTCCAGGTCGCGTGCGAGGCAGTCATACATCGTGTCAACTGCATATCCCCAACCGCCAGCCATTGCTGCCACGTCAATCCCTAGACGGCTGGCAGCTGAAGCGATGCTGGCGTCACGGTTCGAGCCAGGGGTATGCGCTTGCGCGATACGCAATCCTTGTACCGCGAAAAGTGAAACAAGGCTTGGCAACTCCAGCGTGCGTTGCCATTTCGGGACGACCAATGATGCATCCTGCAAGAGATGAAAACCTTCCTCGCGTGCGATGTTGGCAAGCTGGCAAAGGCATGCAAGCAGCTTTAGGGATTGAAAATCTTTGATTGCTTCTTTCGGCACACCCAGCTTGAGTGCCATCGTGCGCAATGGGCCGGGCTTCAACAATTCAATTAGCTTCACCACTGCAAGCGCTCGCTCCAAGAATTGCTCTCGCGTCATTGCCAACGGTGCAACGGCGAACAACGACTCCGCCACCGAGCACTTCCACCATCCGATGTACGCGACTTCTTCGGTAGACAAACTACCGATCTCGACTTGGCTAAAACCAAGCCCAAGCTCCTCGGACAGCTGCTGCAAGGTCGCTGTCAATGACAGAAACGCGTCGATCAGGCGATGTGCTCGTTCCGCGATATTGTTCGTGCCATGTTGCTCCTTGTCACGGTTCGCAATGCTCTCGGGGACTGCGAATTTGTGCCAATGCGAGATTACGTGCGGCGGGCAACCTTCATAGAGTTTTTTCAACTCGACCCGAATGTGATTGCGGCCAACCCGATGCGTGCGCGACGTAGCCCACCAGCCGCCATAGTTTACTCCGCCTGAGTCCGGGTGAATTTGATACTCAGCGCGGCCCTGATACTGCTGCAAGACTTCGTCGCGGACATACCCGTACAGCCTCTTGGAGGCCGCGATCTGATAAGTCATTGGGACTGTGTCGCCAGGCCAAACCAATTCGGGATCTTCTGCATCGGTAATTGGACGGCGCTCAGGCTTTAGAAGCAGCCGCGCGCCCCAAACCCTAGACATTTGCGGTGCTTCCCCGTGATACGAGTCCGTGAGAAACCCCATGTCAAGCAGGCGGCCGGGCAAGTGAAATTCGGCCCCTTCCTCCCCGCGTAGTGCCTCGCCGAACGTCTTATCGTCGGCGGAAAAACGTTCTTCGTAATAGACCTGAACAGCAGCGCATTGCTTCAGGTGGCAGTAGTCCTCAAGGTAGTCCCGCCGGACAGAGATGAAACTCAACGGTTCATCGGGTTTGTTGTCCCAGTCGATGTGTGACTTGACGCGAACGACGTCATAGACCGGTCCATGTGGATCATCCCAGCACACAACGCCGTCACTCAGGTATCGCGGCACAAGACCGTAGGTCATCAAGAAAATATTGTCTGGCAACTGAACGTCTCGATTGTGGCGGCTCCATGCCTGAACGAAGGTTTCAAATCGCTCATCAGTACCTTTCCGGCCGTCAATCCAAAAGCTCGTGCTGTATGTCTGACCCTCGCGGACGCATGGCATCGGCCCCCACGACTGGACCTCATGACCAATGCCGCCGGGATGCTTCAGCACGTCGTCAAGACGATCTATTGGAACGAGCGCCGTGGTTGCTTTGCGGAACCCGCGGTATCCGTTGACTGGTGCTTCGCTGATTTCCGCAACCGTGACTTCGTCAGCATCATCGACACTGAGAGGTTTAGCAAGATGTGCAACAGCCTTCGGCCAATAATCCGATAGGTCAGCCATAGCCGCCGCTCATCGCCGCACCTCATACGTCAGCAACCCATCCACATCCTTGAACTTCTCGTAGATCACCGGATGCTCGCCGACGCCCAGTGCCGTGAAGTGCGCGCGTCCGCATTCGATCTTGCCGCCTTCGCGGTCGCGCAGGTCTTCGGTGAACAGGCTACTCTTGGTTTCCACCACGAAGTAAAGCCGCTCGTGTCCGTCGCGCTCGACCAGTACGGCCCAGTCGGGGTTGTACGTGCCTAACGGGGTCGGCACCTTGAACCAGCCGGGGAGCTTGGCGTACACCTTGATCGCGTTGTTCTTTTCGAGCTGATCGGCAAAGTCGCGCTCGACCTCGGAGTCGTACACCACGTGCTGATAAACCGACTTCTCGGTGTCCATCAGCATGTTCTTGAGGTAACCGGTCAGTTCCTCGGTTTCAAACAATTCCTGCGCGTAATACTGCTCGTCGCCCGCATTGTTGGTGGCTGATACTTGATGCCATCGACCAGGGCAAAGCGCTTGCAGCGATTGACGGCGTCTGACGCCAGTTCGATGAACTGCTGCGGGTTGCGCTTGAAGTCGTTCAGCCGCCCGCTTTCCGTGAGGATGCGCGCGATGGTCCGGCGGGTCAGTTGCGTGCGGTCCTGCAATTCGGTCAGCACGTCGGGCAACTCTATGTCGGTCTCGTTCAGCGTGACGGTGTCCGCCCCCGCTTTTTCGGTCGCTTCGACGCCTGCCTTGCCAATCGCCAGACCGGCCTTGCGCCATTGCAGCCGGGACTTGGTAATGGGCGGTGCATCGCGTAGCGCCGTGATGCAGCCGCTTATCAGCTTCTCGTTGTCGAACTGAACGCGGTAGGTGGTCTTGTGCTTGATGCGATCCCACAAGGCCTTGAACTCGGGGCTGATCAGCACCGATTTGCGGACCGGCACCGTCCTGCGGTCGTCGGAGTTCTTGATTTCCAGCTTGCCGGACAGTTTGCGCAGCACCGCCGCGATCTGCGCCCGTTGCGCTTCGTACTCGGCGGGCAGCACCAGCGTTCCATCCTTCAAGGCCACTTTCAAGGTGTCCTGCACTTTGCCCTTGTCGTTGATGTAGCCCTGCGCCTTGAGGTGGCTCCACAGGGTTTTCGACTGATCGAAGCCCAAGGGCGCCAGCTCGCCGTTCTCCTGCTTCACGGCCATCGCGGCGAACTCGTGATCCTGCACCACGCCGAACTGGATGCCGGTATCGCGCTCGATGTCCTTTTGCAGATTTTCGGCGAACTGCTGATAGCTCTCGGTCGCAATCACCGTCAGCGTATTGACCTCGAAGCCGCGCAGGCGCTCGCCGTTCTGGTTGACGCACAAGCGCAGGCCACGGCCGATGGTCTGCCGACGCCAGCGCTCGGTCTCGCGCGTCGAGAAGTTGCAGATCTGGAAGACGTTGGGATTGTCCCAGCCTTCCTTGAGCGCCGAGTGCGAGAAGATGAATTTCAGCGGCGACTCGAAGCCCAGCAGCTTTTCCTTGTCGCGCATGATGAGGTTGTAGGTATCGTCGTCGGCCTTGGTTACGCCGCTGGTGTCCTTGAACACCTCCACCGACTTCCCGCCGACTTTCTTCTTGTCGATGGAGAAGTACCCGTTGTGCACTCCATCCGCCGCCGTGTTCAGGTCAATCTCGCCGAACAGGCTCAAATAGTCGGGATGTCGCGCCCAGCGCTTGTACTCTTCCTCGAAGATCGCCGCGTACTCACCCTTCACCGGGTTGCCTTCGGCGTCGTACTGGCGATACTTGTCGACGGCGTCGATGAAAAACAGGCTCAATACCTTGACACCCAAGGGCCGCAGGCGCTTTTCCTTGTCCAGATGTTCCTTGATCGTGCGCCGGATCATTTCGCGCTGGATCGCCGTCGCATCCACATCGCCCCAAGCGTCGCCGGGGCGCAGGAAGACCTCGCTGCCCGGCACTTTCAGTTCCATGAACTGGTCACCGCTTTTTTTCACACTCGCCGTGCGGATTTCCCCGATGCGAACATCGGCGTACAAGGCGCGGCCGGTTTCCTGCTCAAGATCGAAACCATCCTTAACGGTAATGGGGTCACGACGGACCACGCCTGAACTGTTTTCTCGATCCACCTCAATCAGCGCCGAGATCACGCCGCGCTTGCTGCTGACCGAGAGCAATTTCACATAGGCCTTGTTGTTGGCCCCTTGCACCGTCGCCGCCGCTACCTCGATCTGCTTGACCAGCTTTTGCTCGTAGGCATCCACCGCGTCGAGCCGATAGACCATGTTGTGCTTTTCGGCATGGGTCGCCGAGTAGCGCAATGTGCACAGTGGGTCCATGCGATCCAGCGCCTTCTTGCCGCGCCCGTCGATACCGCCATCCACGCTCTGCGGTTCATCGACGATGATGATCGGCTTGGTCGCCCGCACGAGGTCAATCGGCTTTTCGCCGCCGGTCTTCTCGCTGGCGCGGTACATCACGTTCTTGGATTTCTCGCGGCGCTTCGACTCGTCGGACTCTTCGACGGCAGCCTCGGATTCGTCGCCGAACTTGTTGATCGCACCCACGGTAATGACCATGATCTGGATGTTCGGGCTGGTCGCGTAGTTGCGCACCTGCCCCAGCTTGGCCGAGTCGTACTGGAAGAACTCGTAGCCTTTGGCGCTCGGGTACAGCGCCTCGAAGTGCTCGCGGGTGATTTCCAGCGTCTTGTTCACGCCCTCCTTGATCGCCACCGACGGAACGACGACAACAAACTTGGTGAATCCGTAGCGCCGGTTCAGCTCGAACACCGTGCGCAGATAAACATAGGTCTTGCCGGTGCCGGTCTCCATTTCCACGGTGAAGTCAGCGGACAGCTTGCCCGACGGCGGCAGACCGTTGCGGACCTGAATCGAACCGAGGTTGTCGGCGATCTCGTCGTCGAGCAGGGTCAGCCGGTTGCCGATACCGCCCTGGTCGGTTTCCTGCACGCCTTCCAGCGTCAATTGTTGCGGCACCGTGCCGGGGAACAATTCGCCGCTCTCCAGTTCGGGCACCAGCGGTCTGGTCGACAGTGCCCGCATCGTCACCGTGAACTCGGAGCGGCAAACCTCCTGCCCTCGGAACAGGTCGCAGACCGCCTCGATGGCCGCCGCCTGATACGGCAAGTCGGATTCAAAATGCAGCTTCATCTCGTTCCTCAATCAACGCCCGCAGCGTTCTCGATAGCGTTCAGGACCCTCAATTTGAGCGACTCGTCGTCGGACTCCTCTGCCAAGTGAGCGGTGATCAAGTCATGCAACAACGCCTTGTCGATATTTCCCGCCGCAACGTGGTAGCTGATGTTTTCCATTTCGCGCAGGAAACTACTGGCGCAATAGAGGTAGCCGTTTAACAGCAGCATTTGCGCGCAAAGCGTGATCGCGATCCGCTTGTTGCCGTCCTGAAAGCAATGAAATTTGCAGGCGCTGAAAAACAGGTGGGTCAGCTTTTCCTCGAAGGTCGGGTAGTAATCATCGTTCTGGATATGTGCCAGAACGCCTTCCAATGTACCTAGTTCAAGATGCCCGAGTGCGCCGCCACCGCTGACATCCACCGTCTTGCGGTGCACATCGATGGCCTGCTCCAGCGTGAGGTAAGTCAGCGCCATTAGCCCCGATCCTTCAGCCGCTTCATCACATCCTTGGCTTCTTCAAGACGATCAGACAGCTCCTTGCTCTTCTCTCCCAGGAATCGCTCGTAGTCTTCACGCTGAACCGGCGCCACGTATTCCTTGAGCTGCAGATGCAGCGCATCCCGAAAGGCCAGATCACGGCTCGCCATCTTGAGGCGCGCCTTTTCGATCAGCGGTTTCCAATGTGCCTGCGCTTCAAAGCGCTTGAACACAGCATCGACTTCGAAGGCACTGAGCTTTCGCCCCATGCGATCAAATTCCTGGCGAATGACATCGCCCAACCCGCACTCGTATGACGAAATCAAGTCCAGCACCTCAGAGTAAAAGGTCGAGCGCACACAATCCTTCTGCTCAAGGCGCAAGACCTTGCGGTACTCCTGCGCCTTTTCACGAAAAATGCTGACGTAAATCTTGTCGGTATAAACAGCGTACTTGAAGTTCCCCATCGCCACACAGTCACGCAAGGCATCCGTGAACTGCTTGCGATAGTTCTCCTCGATGAAGGCAGACGCCAGATACTCTTCATCGCGCTGGTTGATGTACTTGGTGCCACCGCCGGTACGCTGGTTGATCGTGTCGATGACGATATCGAGAATCGCCTGCCGCAGCAGCCTGGCGCGATCACTCTCCCGAATCAGCATCGCCAGGTTCAAGAAGGCACGGAAGTCAAAAACGGCGAGTTGCGGGGTCTTGGCGATGTTCCCGAAATCCGTTTCGGGAACATCCAGCGACTGGATCGCCAACTTCAATGTTTTCAGTCGGTTACCCTTCACCACCTCATAGCCATTGTTGGCCAGTTCGTCGGAGAACTCCTCGAGGTAGTTCTCGACCGTGCGCACGGTGACTTCAAAGAACGCCGCCACCTGTTCCTTGAGCACAACACTTTTGCCTTCGAACCGAATCCCCTGTATTCCGGCCGCTTTCTCGATCTCCGCCAGTGCGTAGGGGTTGTTCAGCACGTTCTGGCGGTCAGTGGCCGACGTTGTCAGGTCCTTCCTCATCGAACCTCCTTAACCTCGGCTTGAACTGTTCGGGAAAGACGAACAGTTGCCTCGGGCGTCTGTTCTCCATCTTCAAATACGTGCTTGATCTGTTCGCTCATCACAAGCTCCGTACTTGGCCGATGCCGTGCTGTTGCAGGATCGCGGCGAGGTTGCTCTTGGCGACGTCGTTCTCGAAAGCGCTATCGCGGAACACCGCCGTCGTGTCGCCAGCCGGTGCTTGTTCCTTGCGCCAAGCGGCCATGCCGAGCGCCAGCGCTTCGGCTTCACTGACGGCGATACGCGGCTCAAGACACGCCATCAGCACGCCGCCAACGATGCTGTGCACGGTTTTGCCGGCAATCGGCCGCGCTTCAATCGGCACGCAGAGATCGAGACCCAGCTTTAGCAGCAGTTCGTAGAGAACGTCGGTATCGGAACGGTCGGGCTGAATGTGTTCGATGTTGGCGAGGAGAGTACCGGCAAGATCGTCTCGGTCGGGACTCCATGCGCGGATGTTGGAGGGGTCAAGTTTGAAGACACGAAAGCCCAAATCAGTATTTTCCGCAGATGACGCAGATTTACGCAGATGAGAAGCGAAAAGGTCGCCGCCTTTATCTGCGCCCATCTGCGAAATCTGCGGATGCTCGGTTTTTATCTTCTGGCCGGCGCGGCGCAAGCGTTCTTTGGCGATATCCGCAATCGTCTTGAGCGAACCACCAGTGCCATCCAGCGGTTCGGGCAACTGGACCAAAATGCAGCGGCGGTTGCCATGATCTTCGGCGTTCTGGCGGAAAACGGCGTCCATGGTGCTGCCCGTGCCGGCGAAGAAATCGAGCACAATCTCTGGCGGAGGCCGCTGCAAGCGTTGTGCGTTCGAGGCGATAACATAGTCCGCGGACATATCACGAACACCGACAAAGTTGTCGGGGTCGCTCGCCTCTCCGGGCACGGTAGTGAGTTGGAGAATTCGGCGAATCAGACGGGTCGGCTTCGGCGTATCGAACACCACGTCCGAGTTCGGAAAATCGACCAGCGAAATCAGCTCTTTCTTGGCTTCTTGCGTATGGCCAACTTCTTGGTAAGTCCAAAGTGTTTGCGGAACGCGTCCCGCTTTGACCTCGGATAGGAAGCGTTTTATAGCGGGAACATTGTTTCCGTCGTGCCCCCACCAAATGCGTCCGTCGCGATCCATTTCACCAAATTTTGCCTGAGACACCCGCCAATAGTTGCCCGGTGGTGGTCCTTCTATAACTCGACCTGATGGGCAAGTAATCGCATAGGTCCCTTCTCCGTAGTAGTTACGCGCCGACAAATCGCCCGGCTTCCATGGACCACGAGGATCGTTGTCCGGATTGCCATAACGCGCCTCCATTTCCTCAGTGCGCGGCAATAGACGTGGCGTCCAAGTTCCCGCATCGCGGGCATACACAACGATGTAGTCATGATCTTCGGAGAAGTGCCGAGCCGAGTTTTTTGGTGAATAAACTTTCTGCCAGATGATGCTTGCGACGAAGTTCTCGCCGCCAAATACATCGTCCATCAGTGCCCGCAGGTTTTGCACTTCGTTGTCGTCGCACGAAATGAAGACCACTCCGTCGTCTTTGAGTAGGTTTCGTGCCAACTTGATTCGCGGATACATCATGTTCAGCCAGTCGGTATGGAACCGCCCGCTGGCCTCGGTGTTGCTGCTGACCTTGCGCCCGCTTTCGACTTGCCCGGTCAATTCCAGATAGTTCTTGATGTTGTCCTGAAAGTTATCTGGGTAAACGAAGTCCTTGCCGGTGTTGTACGGCGGGTCGATGTAGATCAGCTTGACCTTGCCGGCGTAGCTCTTTTGCAGCAGCTTGAGCACTTCAAGGTTGTCGCCCTCGATCATCAGGTTCTGCGTCGTGTCCCAATCGACGCTCTCGTCCGGGCACGGACGTAGCGTGCCGGTGCTCGGCGTCAAGGCGATCTGGCGGGCGCGGCGCTTGCCGTGCCAGTTGAGGCCGTATTTTTCTTCCGCATCGCTGGCCGTCGTGTCGCCCACCAGCTGCTTGAGGACATCCACGTTGATCGCGGTTTCCGGCTTGCCGTCGACGATGCGTTCGCTCAGCAACTCGGGGAACAGCGCTTTGAGCGTGGCAATGTTCTCGGCCTTGAGGTCGGCACTTTGCGACTCGGGGCTGCCAGCGGCCAGTGGTTGCATACCCGCTTGAATATTTTTCATGTTGTTCGTTCGCTTCTTCAAAGATTCGTTGCGGCCCGCTCGCGTTCGGCAAGCAGGGCCTTGATTCCCATATTGACGGCTACTTGGCGGGCCATCTGTTTTTCCTTGGCGGCGGCAAGACGCAAGCGCGCCACTTCGCCGTCGATCTCGCGGCAGCGGTGCAAGGCAATGCGCCGGGCTGTGGTCTGTTCGGCATTTTCGCTTTGTGCGAAGCACCCGGTAATCGCCGCCGCCTGCAAGGCAGTCAGCGTATCAAGCCAGCCCTGATACAGCGCGTGCAGATCGGCACGCGGCTGGTTGCGTAGCGAAAGTGCTTGCAGAAAAGCATCTTCCGCAGATGTCGCAGATTCACGCAGATGAAAATCGGGATTACCTTTATCTGCGCCTATCTGCGCCATCTGCGGATAACCCGCTTCAAGAACCGTCTTGTCGGCTTCCTTCTGCGCCCAGCGGATATGCGCCAGTGAAAGCATCAAGCCGTCACTGTCCGCGAGGATCAACAGCACTGGATAAGGAATCGCCCGGTGGATCAATTCGGCAAGGCGGCTGACTTTACCTGCTTCACGCAGATCGACCAACAGCACCGCCAATTCCAGATAGGCACGTTGCTCGTCGCGGTACTCGGGTACGCCGATGCTGGCGGGCTTGAGCGCGGCAACCCAGGTGATTTCTTCGATGCGTTCCTGTATCAGCTTGCGGTCGGCAGTCGTCGGTGCACCGTTTTCGACCAACAGTTTCTTGGGCACACGCTGATTGACCAAGGCCGCCGCCGGTAGATCGAAAGCGGCGATCAAGTCGGCGCTGGCGAGACGGTGGGGTTCGTTCATTCTGGTTTATCCGCAGATGACGCAGATTCGCGCAGATTTAAAACGAGGCGTTTGAATTCAAGGCGCGCCGTTCCGAAATTCAGAAGCAAGGCCTTGTGCAGGCCGGAAGCCTTGAGGTAGTTGATTACTTGTGCTTCCTCGTTGCCGGATAGGCGCTGAAGAGCTTTGAGTTCAACAATGATTTCGTCGAAACAAAGAAAGTCGGCTCTGTAAGAACAATTTAGCGTCGCCCCTCGATATTGAATCGGCAGTTCAAATTCTCGCCGGAACGGAATGCCACGTGCACGAAACTCATATTCGAGCGCTTCCTGATACACCGCTTCAAGAAAGCCCTGCCCCAGTTCCGAATGAACCGCCATTGCCGCGCCAATGATCGCATGCGTTGTCTCGTCCCGAACGCCTTTATCTGCGCTCATCTGCGACATCTGCGGATTACGCATTTCGGAGCACCACCAGATAGGCGACGACTTCAAAATCGTTGGACCCGGCGAACTCGCCTTTCATGGCGTGCGTGCCTCCCGGTGAAAACAGGCTGGCGACGGCGCGCTCTTCGCTCTTGCCGACAACGGAGCTGACGGCCGCAGCCAGCAGGCGCTGTGCATGCCGCATGTCCTCGCCCTGCTTGGTAGCCTTGTCGTGGCGGGCGCACGCCGACGCATCCGGCAGTTCGCGCCCAAGGCTGAGGCGTTTCAGGCGGTCGAGAATCCGTTTGCCTTGGGTGTAGGGCAGCAGCACCGCGCCGTCATCGCCCACGTGCACCAGATAGTGCGGCGCCAGCGGGTACGTCGGATCGATGGGCTTCTCGGCTGCCGTCCCTTCGGCGCGCAAACAGAACACCACGCCCGGCGGAATATCGGCGTCGATGCTGCTGGTGACGGCGCATGCTCCCAAGGGCATGCCTTCGAGCTTGCCGGGGTGTGCCTTGAGGAATTGCGCGAGGTCGATGCGGAAGTCGGTCAGCGTCAGGTCGGTAATGGCGACGCCGGTCGACAGGTCTTCGAGGTCGATCACGGCACCTTGCAGCTTGAGCAACTGCTTGCGGCGGTATTCCAGATCGTTCATCTGGTTGCCGGATTGCTGCTCGATCAGGTTTTCCTCGCCGGTCGCGGAAATATCCAGCAGCACCATGCGGCCGCTGACGCGCTGCTCCAGATTGATGTATTCCTCCAACTCCATGTTGGGCCAGAAGTTGACCAGTTGAATCTGGCTGTTCGGCGAGCCGATGCGGTCGATTCGCCCGAAGCGCTGGATGATGCGCACCGGGTTCCAGTGAATGTCGTAGTTGATGAGCCAGTCGCAGTCTTGCAGGTTCTGGCCTTCGCTGATGCAGTCGGTGGCAATCAGCAGGTCGATTTCGCCCTCGTCGGCGAGTTCGGCCGGACGCTCCTTCGAGCGCGGCGAAAACGCGGTGAGGATGCTGCTCAGGTCTTTGCGCAAATGCGGCAGGGTCAGTTGATTGCGCCCGGAGCCCGTGACCAGCGCAGATTCGATGCCGAGATCGGATTTGGCCCACCCGGCGAGCTGGTCGTAGAGATACATCGCCGTGTCGGCAAAGGCGGTGAAGACAATGACTTTGCGGTTACCAGGGTTGCTCGCAAGGGGGCTGGTAGCGGCGTGGCACTTCTGGGCGATGAGGTCGCGCAGCTTGCACAGCTTGTCGTCGCGGGCCTTCTGCTTGTGTGGCAGCACGTAGCGCAGGGGGGCATAGGCGGCGAGGTTGAGGCGGCGAATCTCAAGGTTGATTTCGCGGATCGAGCGGAACTCACCGGCACGGTCGACGTCGGCCTTGATATTGATCGGCGGCAGACGGTCGGGGAAGCGTCCGGTTTCGGCGGTGCCGTAATACTTCTCGATATGGCGGCGCGAGCGGGCAATGGTCAGGTGATCGAGCAGGGCGAAGTAATCGAAGCCCAGCATTTCAACCAGCAAGGACGGCGTTTTCTCGTCCTCGGGCAGATCGAGCCAGCGGTTGAAGGCCTTCTGCGCGCGCCGGGTGGTGCTGTCGATGCTGGCGATGCCATGCTCGGAGAGCGCCGTATCGTTACCCTCGGTGACAAAGGCAATCTGGTTGCGCAGGTCGGCCAGCCGGTTATTCACTGGGGTGGCCGAAAGCATCAGGACGCGCGTCTTCACGCCTTCGCGGATGATCTTGCGCATCAGACGGTCGTAGCGCGTTTCGTTGCCCTGACGCGGCGACTTCTTGTTGCGGAAGTTGTGCGACTCGTCGATTACCACCAGGTCGTATCCAGCTTGTCGAGCGCGCCGACAACGCCGTCGCGCTGGAATTTGTAGAGCTTCTTCCAGACCACCGTGTTGCGAATGCCGGTCGCAGACTTGACGATGCGGTCTTCGTCCATGCCGTCGCCGACGGCGGAAAACAGGTGATGCAGCATCAGGGCGTAAACGCTGACCGGGTCGCGATGCGCGGCCAGCGCCTTGATGCGTTCAACCAGCAGGGCCTTGGCTTCGGGTTGTTCCTTCAGGCTGGCCCATTGGGCATCGAACCAGCGGCTGAGCATCTGCGCTTCGGCCGGGGTCTCGGAGGCTTGAATCAGGCTCAGGGGGTTGCCCGGCGTCAGGCCCAAGCCTTCGGTGCTGAACGAGAACGAACCGAGCACGGCCTGTTGCGCGGTGCCGTTGATATCGCGCAGGACCAGCGTGCCTTGCGGAATACCGCCCGTTGCTTGCCGCACGTTGCCTTTTTGCTCCAGCCACGCCGCCAGCCTGCGCGCCAGCCACGGCCCTTGCAGTTTGTTGCGGGCGGCGCGGTCCTTGGCGCTGCCGAGCAGGCCAAGTTCATCGTTATCTTCCGCCTGACCGGCGGGCAGTACCACGCGGGCGTTGGCAAGCTTGGCGGCGTCGCCCAGCACTTCGGCAAAGGCAAAGAGGGAAAGCGTCGGTGAAACCATGTCCAGTCCGTTGTCGGCCTTGAGCCAGGGACGAACCAAATCCAGCACGCGGTCGGTTCCGGCATTGCTGACGAACTTCATTGACGAAAGACTTCCCCTTGTTGAATGACCTCGGGCCATGCCTGGCCTTGGCTATTCGGGTGGATTGGCCCAAACAACGGGGCATCATCTATGGCACATGTGCGAAACACTGAAGTGGTCTCAGTCCGACGAGTGCGCAACCACCATAGTACGCTGGCAGTGGTCTTTCTGTCAGCTACCGACAACCGCGACACGCTCCTTGCGGTGGACGTCCGAACCTCAGTTCATGTGATATTATTGTGAGTGTCACAAAACATTTCAGAGGAAGTGATGTCCGACCGGACTCTGGCAGTCACGAAACGAGGCAGGCCTCCCAAAGGCGACCAAGCAATGACTGCTGCCGAGCGCAAGCGCGCCCAGCGGACGCGGGACAAGCGGGCGGCCGTCGACGCCATCGGCGATGAGCAGAACGCGCCCCTGCGGGCCTTGTTGGCGATCTTGGGTCGTGTCGAAGCGTCGGAACCCGCCCGGCTGTGTGCACAGCGAGCTTGGACAGAAATCGGCAGGCGTTATGGTTTCGTGAAGGTCACCAAAAAGCGGCCCACTGAAAATACACCGTCGAGGAACAGCGAATGAGCGAAATGACGAAAGCGGGTGAGCACAGCAACGCGACCGCGCAGATTGATCCTCCTGCCCGAGGGGATACGCGGATGAGCAACGCACTGGAACGTCGCCTGCACAAACTAGAAGAAGTGTTGCTGCCAAAGCCCCGGCAACCTGTGTGCATGCTGAGCGAGCCAGCGAGCGACGCCCCGGCCAAGGAATGGGCGGAATACCGGCGGCAGGTCGATGAAGCGGAAGCTCGTGGAGATTTCCTCATCCTGCTGGTGCCGATGAAGCCGGCCGAAAGCCTGAGAACCGGGAAGGGTGTGACCTACTGCGGTACGGAACTGGACGCGCTGGCGTTGAAGGCATCGATGCTTCCATCCAAACTCGGCAACGAGAGCGCGCTGGACGACGTGATGAACAGCTTGTCGGGTAACGTGTTCGGGCCGGTGGCTCAGGCCAAGCTTTAGGCGCCTGATCGGGTACCACACGGAGTCTGGCGGTTGCCACCGCGCCGGGTCTTGGCTTGGCTCCAGATTGCCCGGATTTGGCTACATGGTGGCTACACGAAAGCCAGAAAGCAAAAAGACCACTTTTGGAAGTGACCTAAATGCTTGATTTATTTGGCTCCCCGACCTGGGCTCGAACCAGGGACCTACGGATTAACAGTCCGACGCTCTACCGACTGAGCTATCGAGGAACACGCGAGGCGGCAGTGTAGACATTCGGGGGCTCTTCGTCAACAGCGACTCGGTCTTTTCCCGCTGGTTTGCCGGCTCGTCAAGCCCTGCTTCATGACGGCAGGTCGGCGGGCGGCTTTGTGGCTCGTCGGCAGTGGGTCCGCCAAGCGGCGGCACGGATTGCCGGATGCAGGTGAAGCGGTAATAATGTGCTCGGTCGGCACTTTCGCCGCCAGGAGCCCCATGGCCACCATTCTGATTGTCGACGATGCCCCCGAAAACCTGGCGGTCCTGAGCGGCCTGCTCAGTCCGCTGCACACGGTCCGCGCAGTCACTTCCGGGCAGCGCGCCTTGCAGGCGGCAGCCAGCCAGCCACGACCCGACCTGATCCTGCTCGACGTGATGATGCCGGACATGGACGGTCATGAGGTCATCGCGCGCCTGCGCTCCGACCCGGGAACTGCCGACATTCCGGTGATCTTTGTCACCGCCCTCGAAAAAGGCGACGAGGAGGAACACGGCCTGGCTCTCGGGGCGGTGGACTACATTACCAAGCCGATCCGGCCGGCAATCGTCATCGCGCGCGTCAAGACCCATCTGGAACTGAAAGCTGCCCGCGACCTGCTGAAAGACCGCAACCGCAATCTCGAGGTGGCAATCGCCCGGCGGATGGCCGACAACCTCCTGATCCAGGATGTCAGCATCCGCGCACTGGCGCGTCTCGCGGAGATTCGCGACCCGGAAACGGGTAACCACCTGCGCCGCACCCAGGGTTACGTGCGGACGCTGGCGGAGCACCTGGGCACGCATCCGCGTTTCAGCGCTTTCCTGACGGCACCGCACATCGAGGCACTCGTCAAATCGGCGCCATTGCACGACATCGGTAAAGTCGGCATCCCGGACACCATCCTGCTCAAGCAGGGCAGGCTGACGCCGACCGAGTGGGCGATCATGAAGACGCACAGCTCACTGGGCTATCAGGCACTCGAACAGGCCGAGCAGGATAGCGAACATCCGCTTGAATTCCTCAGCATGGCCAAGCAGATCGCGCTGTACCACCACGAGAAGTGGGATGGCTCCGGCTACCCGGAAGGACTGGCAGGGGATGCCATACCGATTGCCGCACGTCTGATGGCGCTGGCGGATGTGTTCGATGCCTTGATCAGCCAGCGCGCCTACAAGAAAGCCTTCACGTTGAACGAAGCCTTGCCGATCATCCACACCGGGCGGGGCACTCACTTCGACCCGGACGTGGCGGATGCCTTCTTCGCTCGTCAGGATGAGTTCATCGCCATTGCCGGAAGGCATGCTGACGGCGAGGCGGGCAGGCTCCGCGCAGCCGGCATCGAGATGCGCCAGGACCCAGGCCTCTCGGCTACCGGCAAGGGCTAGCGGCAAGCATGCGCCGGAAGTGCGGTGGCTCGCTGATGGCCTTCCTCTACCTGCTGCTGGCGACCTTGACAGTCAGCGCCGAGTCGCTTTCGGCAGGCGGCACCGGTTCCGCAGAACCGCTGCTGCGTCTGCTGTTCGAAGAGTTCCAGAAGCAGAACCCGACGGCGACCTTGCAACAGCGCTCCGTCCTTGGCAGCGGCGGCGCGATCAAGGCGCTCAGGACGGGCCGCGTCGATCTGGCAATCGTTGCTCGCCGTCTGACCCCGGAAGAAGCCGGCGCTGTCGGCCAGCCGTTGGCCCTTGCCGAGACGCCGTTGGTCTTCGCCTCACGCGATACCCAGGCCACCGCCGGCTTTACCCTGGAGCAACTGGCGCGAGTCTACGCAGGACAGTTGCAGACCTGGCAAGACGGTTCGCCGATCCGCCTGATCCTGCGTCCCAGCTTCGAGAGCGACACCTTGCTGCTCAGGAGCATGTCGCCGGCGATGGACCGCGCGGTCAGCGCGGCGACCCTGCGGCCTGGAATGGTGACCATCGACAATGATCTCGACACCGTCAAGCTGCTTGCCGCAACGCCCGGCTCGCTCGGCCCGACGACCCTGGGCCTGCTCAAGACGTCCAACACCCGCCTGACCATTTTTTCCATCAACGGCGTGCCACCCTCTCTCGCGACCCTGAAGGACGGCAGCTACCCCTGGCGCAAGCAACTCAGTATCGTCTTGCCGTTGCAGCCCAGCCGACTCGCCATGCGCTTCACGGCCTTCCTGAACTCTGCCGCGGCGAGGCGCTTGCTGCGCCGCTACGACTACCTGCCGAGCGTGCCGTGAGTTCGCTGATCCACCAGCCGATGGTGGCGCTGCTGACGCGCCTGGCAGGCGGCTTGGCCATCATCGTCGCGGTGCTGCCGACCGCTGCCTACTGGCTGCATGTCCGGACCAGCAGTATCGAGCAGATCAACGAGTCCTTGCGTGTTCAGGCGCTGGTCCTCGAAGAGTTCATCGCCTCCCACCCGCAGGAGTGGGACCTGGTCTCCGACCGCATGCGTGGTCTGCTCGAACGGCATTCCTCCCCGCAAGCGCGCTTCCAGGTACTCACCCTGGGCAACGAACTCCTGATCGAATCGGCGCACACCATCGCCAGGCCGGCGTTGGCCCGCAGCCGTACCCTGCATTCCTTCGGCCAGCCGGTTGGCCGTCTGACCATCGAGAAGGAAATTGGCGGTGACTTGCTGACCGGACTACCGCTGCTCGTCGGCAGCCTGGTGATCGCCTGGCTGATCTGGGGCCCGCTGCGGCGCCTGCCACTCCGGGAACTGGCGGCTGCGGAAAGCGCGCGGCTGGCGCGTGACCAATACCAGCGTGCCTTGCTCGACAACTTTCCGTTCATGGTCTGGCTGAAAGACACCGAAAGCCGCTTCCTGGCCGTCAATGCCCGCTTCGCCGAGACCTTTGGCCGCGCCACGACGGAATCGCTACTTGGTCAGACCGACCTGGACATTGCCCCGCCTGAACTGGCGGAGGCTTATCGTGCCGATGACCGCGCGGTGCTCGCCAGCGGCCAGCCGAAACGGGTCGAGGAACGGATTGATAGCGGTGGCCAGCGTCGCTGGTTCGAAACCTACAAGTCGCCGGTTTCGCTCGCTGGAAAGGTGATCGGTACGGTCGGCTACGCGCGCGACATCACCGAGCGCAAGCTGGCGGCGGACGCCCTGCGCGAATCCGAGGAACGCTTTCGGCGCGTGCTGCACGATGTGGACTCGATCGCCCTGCAGGGCTACCTCGCCGACGGCACGACCCGCTTCTGGAACCCCGCATCCGAAAAACTGTACGGCTATTCGGCCGCCGAAGCGATCGGCAGGAACCTCCTGGACCTGATCATCCCGTCCGAGATGCGCGCTGGCGTCAGACAGGCGATCCAGGAGATGTGTCGAAGCGGCGTCGCAATTCCGCCCGGGGAGTCGTCTCTGCAACGCCAGGACGGCACGCGCGTGGCCGTTTTCTCCAGCCACGTCCTGGTCCAGGTACCGGGGCAAACTCCCGAGATTTTCCGCATCGACGTCGACCTGACCGAGCGCAATCGCGCCGCCGCTGAACTCGAACAACACCGCCACCACCTCGAGGAACTGGTGCACTCGCGGACCGCTGAACTGGCGGAAGCCAAGGAAGCGGCGGAGGCGGCGAGCCGTTCGAAGAGCACTTTTCTGGCCAACATGAGCCACGAGATCCGCACCCCGATGAACGCCGTCATCGGCCTCACCCACCTGCTCCAGCAGGAAATCACCAACCCCCAGCAGCGCGCGCAGTTGAGCAAGGTCAATGATGCCGCGCAACACCTGCTCGGCGTCATCAACGGCATTCTCGACCTTTCGAAGATCGAGGTCGGTCGGCTGACGCTCGAGACAACCGCGTTTTCCTTGCTGCAGGTGATTGATCACACCCTGAGCATGCTCGGCGAACGCAGCAGTGCCAAGGGCCTGCAAATGCACTCGGAAATCGATCCGGCGATTCCTGCCCGCCTGCGCGGCGACCCCCTGCGCCTGGGCCAGATCCTGCTGAATTTCGTCAGCAATGCGATCAAGTTCTCCGAACACGGTCGTATCATTGTGCGCGCCACGCTGCTCGACACCTGCCGCGCCGCCGTTCGCTTGCGTCTCGAGGTCGAAGACCAGGGGATCGGCCTCAGCGAGGCGCAGCAGGCGCGTCTGTTCAAGGTTTTTTCACAGGCCGACGATTCGACCACCCGCAAGTACGGAGGAAGCGGCCTGGGACTGGCTATCTGCAAGCGGCTGGCAGCGATGATGGGCGGCGAAGTCGGCGTCCGCAGCGAACCTGGTGTCGGCAGCACCTTCTGGGTTAGCGTCCGCCTTGAACGCAGTGCCGCCGGCGACGCGGCAGGCGCTGCCGGCGATGGCCCCGGCGGCGAGTCGGAGAGGGCCCTGGCCGAGCCTGCGGATCAGATCCTGCGGCGTTGCTACGCCGGTGTACGCGTACTCCTCGTCGAGGACGACATCCTTAGTCAGGAAGTGGCGCGCGAGCTGCTGCAGGCCAGCGGACTGCGGGTCGAGGTGGTCGACAATGGCCAGCAAGCCGTCGAGCGGTTGCGCACCGCCGACGCTAACGCTGCGGGCGACTATGCGCTGGTCTTGATGGACGTGCAGATGCCGGTGATGGACGGACTGCAAGCGACCCGCCTGATTCGGCAGTTGGCGAAGCGGACGGCGCTGCCGATCATTGGCGTCACCGCCAACGCTTTCACCGCCGATCGTCAGCATTGCCTGGATGCCGGCATGAACGACCATCTCGGGAAGCCGATCAATCCAACCCTTCTCCACAACATGCTGCTGCGCTGGCTGCCGCCAGCCGGGGTGACGCTTGCACCCGGTGCTGACGACCTTCGGACACCTGCGGCCGCCATCGCCGGAGCATCACCGGCAGGCTCGGCTCTGCCGTTGGCCAATGATCCTTGCCGCGTGCCACAGATCCTGGCGCAACTGGAGACACTGCTCGCCGAGGACGACACGCGCGCCGAGGACCTCTGGGTCGACTCGCTCGCCGTCCTTGAGACGGCACTCGGTCCGGTGGCGAGTCGTCTGGGCGATGCCATCAATCGTTTTGAGTTCGACACGGCGCTGCACATCCTGCGCCAGACCCGGGCCGGTAGCGCGGGCTGAATTCCGGCGGTTCCTGCAATGGTAGCAGCATCCGGCGATTGCCTTGGCAGCCGCCGCAGCCGACTATTGCAGTGCACCATCGGCGCAGTGTTTCCATTAGAATCGAGCCCTCGGCCGTGTCAGGCCAGAAGTCAGGAGAAAGCCGCATGACCTTGCTGAGCAAGCCCAATACCGACGACGTGCGCATCCGGGAAATCAAGGAACTGGTCCCGCCAGCGCACGTTTTCCGCGAGTTTCCGGTCGGTGTGCGGGCGGCGACGACGACCTATAACGCCCGCCAGGGAATCCACCGCATCCTGCACGGTGCCGACAAGCGCTTGCTGGTGGTGATCGGGCCCTGCTCGATCCACGACGTCGATTCGGCAATTGAATACGCCACGCGTCTGCAGCGCGAAGTTCCGCGTTTCGCTAACGATCTGCTGATCGTGATGCGGGTGTACTTCGAGAAGCCGCGCACGACGGTTGGCTGGAAGGGCCTGATCAACGATCCTCGGCTCGACAACAGTTTCCGGATCAACGAGGGGCTACGCTTGGCACGCGGCCTGCTGCTCGAGGTCAACGACCTGGGCCTGCCCTGCGCAACCGAGTTCCTCGATACGATCACGCCGCAGTACACGGCTGATCTGATTGCCTGGGGGGCGATCGGTGCGCGCACCACGGAATCACAGGTGCATCGCGAGCTGGCGTCCGGGCTGTCGTGCCCGGTCGGCTTCAAGAACGGCACCGATGGCAACATCCGCATCGCCATCGACGCCATCCGCGCGGCGCAGTCGCCGCACCATTTCCTCTCGGTGACCAAGGCGGGCCACTCGGCGATCGTTTCCACAGCCGGCAACGAGGACTGTCACGTGATCCTGCGTGGCGGCAAGGAGCCGAACTTCGACGCCGCGCATGTCGACGCCGCGTGCAAGGAAATTGCCGCCGCCGGCCTGGCCGCGCGTTTGATGATCGATACTTCGCACGCCAACAGCAACAAGCGCTTCAAGCAGCAGGTCGAGGTCGCCAGGGATACCGCCAGCCAGTTGGCCGCCGGTGAAGAACGGATCGTCGGCGTGATGGTCGAAGCACACCTCGTCGAGGGACGTCAGGATCTGATGCCCGGCCAGGCGCTGGAGTACGGCCAGAGTATCACCGACGCTTGCCTGGGATGGGACGACTCGCTGCTGGTCCTGGAGATGCTCGCCAAAGGCGTTCGCGCGCGCCGCCTGGTCAAAGCGGCCCAGTAAGGCGCGCGGCCGAACAGGCTACGCCGGTAGCCACCGGCACCAGACACTGG
Organism: Candidatus Accumulibacter affinis; assembly: GCA_016713625.1. Taxonomy (GTDB): domain Bacteria; phylum Pseudomonadota; class Gammaproteobacteria; order Burkholderiales; family Rhodocyclaceae; genus Accumulibacter; species Accumulibacter affinis. The sequence goes on along the minus strand of JADJOT010000012.1, from coordinate 186,989 downwards.
AACGAAAAGAGCGGCAAAACGGCGAGCGGAAGCGCAGCAGCTCCGCGCAACTGCCTGCGGTGGCGGGAGGACCCGCCAGCGTGCCTCAGCGGAGCTTGATTTCCTTGTAGATCACGTGCTTGCGGGCTTTGGGATCGTATTTCTTGATCTCCATCTTGCCCGGCATCGTTTTCTTGTTCTTGGTGGTGGTGTAGAAGTGGCCGGTACCGGCAGTAGACTCGAGCTTGATCTTGTCACGCATGGCTAGTCTCCTGGTCAGATCTCGCCGCGGGCACGCAACTCGGCGAGCACGACGTCGATACCATTCTTGTCAATCGTACGCAGACCAGCGTTCGACACCCGCAAACGCACCCAGCGGTTTTCGCTCTCGATCCAGAAGCGGCGATACTGCAGATTCGGAAGGAAGCGGCGCTTCGTTCTATTGTTGGCATGGGAAACATTGTTCCCTGCCATCGGGCCTTTGCCCGTAACCTGGCAAACACGCGCCATGATTGTTGCTCCAATTGTTTTTCGGAAGAAAGCCCGCGATTTTAGCCGATGCAGGCGCTCAGGTTCAAGCAATTTCCTGGATTTCGCATCTCTCCGCGCAACTACGCCGGCCGGCATTTTCGCTTTCGGCCGCCTACAGGAGCCCCCGTTCGGCGAAAGACAGCGGCGGGGATTGCGCGGCGACGATGAAATGGTCGAGCACGCGCACCTCGACCAGCGCCAGCACCTGCTTGAGTTCAGTGGTCAGCAGTTCGTCGGCGCGGGAAGGCTCGGCGACGCCGGACGGGTGATTGTGCGCCAGCACCACCGCTGCCGCATTGTGCCGCAGTGCCTGCTTGACCACCTCGCGGGGATAGACGCTGGTCTGCGTCAGCGTGCCACGAAACAGCTCTTCGGCGGCAATCAGGCGATTCTGCGCGTCGAGCCACAGGGCGAAAAACACCTCGTGCTCCAGGCCGGCGAGATGCAGCCGCAGGTAGTCGCGGACCGCTCCGGGTGAGGCGAAGGTGATTCCCTGTCGCATTTCCTCGGCCAGCGCCCGCCGAGCCAGCTCGACGACCGCCTGCAACTGCGCGTATTTCGCCGGCCCCATGCCGGGCACCGCCGAAAAGTCTGCCTGGTTGGCAGCAAACAGGCGGGTCAGACCGCTGAAACGCCCGATCAACTCGCGCGCCAGATCCACCGCAGTCTTGCCCCGGCTGCCGACGCGCAGGAAGATCGCCAGCAGTTCAGCATCCGAGAGCGAAGCCGCGCCCTGGGCGAGCAGGCGCTCGCGCGGTCGCTCGTCCTCGGGCCAGTCGGTAATCGCCATCTCGTCACCTCAACTGAATGTTCCGCCGGGCATTCTATCCACGCTGTGGCGCCTGGTACAGATCGCGATGTTAGGCAGCGAAGCCAATTTCGACAAACGTGCTTTTTGAGACAGGCTGAGGTATGGGCTTTCCTCCGAGCCGCAAATCTTCCAAGTGAAAGTGAATTGCTTCCTGAATAAGCTCTAAGGCTTCCGCTTCAGTCTCACCAACGGCAATACACCCAGGAAGGTCTGGCACGAACGCCCCGTAGCTTGCAGGCCCTTTTTCAATTACCACCATGTAGCGCATGTTTACTCCTTTAAGCCTGCCTGCTTTAAGGCGCTGCTTAATGTTCCAGGCGGCACATCCACGCTGGGTTTTCCGGCAACCGTAACCGTTCCTGTTTTTGTTGGATGATGCAATTGGCGATGACTGCCTCGCTGACGCGCCAGCAACCAACCATCCTTTGCAAGTAAGCGCAATAATTCAGAAACTTTCATGCAAGGATTCTACGCTTGCCAAAGAAAAAATGGCTAACATCAAAGCTAGCCGGGCGCGCGCGACGCGGCCGCCACGAAGCGAACCCGCATTTCGCGCCCTCCCATTGAGTGTCGTTAGTCCGTGAAATAAATTGTTCATAGAATTGCGAGCCAGGCCCCTTTAATCCCGTTATTAGACTTGATAATCATCTAGCCGGCTCCCCACCCGCGGCGTTACAGTCAGTGTGGGAATTCACAGACTGACAACCGCAGAAGAGGAGCCGAAATGAAACTGTATGCTGCAATTGACCTTCATTCCAACAATAGCGTGTTGGTGATTCTGGACGAGGCAGATCGAATGGTACTGCAGAGGCGCGTGCCGAACAATCTGGAGCGCATTCGCGAGGCGCTTTGTCCCTATGGCGAGCAGATCGAAGGCATTGCCGTCGAATCGACGTACAACTGGTATTGGCTGGTTGATGGACTAATGGACACGGGCTATCGGGTGCACCTGGAACACGGCGGCGGTCAAGCAGTACGAGGGCCTGAAGTACAAGGAAGACGTGGACGATGCCCGCTGGCTGGCGCACTTGTTGCGTTTGGGCATCCTGCCGGTAGGGTACATCTGTCCGAAGGAAGCGCGTGGTGTGCGAGATCTGATGCGCAAGCGCAACCAGTTGGTAGGGCAGAGATCACGGCAGATTTTGAGTATCGAGAACGTGCTGAGCCGCGACACGGGAGGGCGCGCGAGCGCCAACGAGATCAAGCGCTGGCAGGAAAAGGAGGTCGATCAACTGGCCCTGACAGAAAGTAGCCGCTTGGCCGTGAAAAGCAACCTGGCGGTGATGCACTGTCTGAATGAACAGATCGAACGGCTGGAAGCGGAGATCCTGAAAAAGGCGAAGCTACGCCCGGACTACCAGGGGCTGCTGACGGTGAGCGGCGTGGGTAAAGTGCTCGCACTGACCATTGCGCTCGAGACCGGTGAGGTGAGCCGCTTTGCCACGGTGGGGGATTTTTCCTCGTACTGCCGCTGTGTCGGCAGTGAGCATCTGTCGAACGGCAAGAGGAAAGGGAGCGGCAACGTCAAGAGCGGCAACAAATATCTGGCGTGGGCTTTTGTCGAGGCAGCGAATTTTGCGGTGCGTTACGAGCCGGTGGTCAAGCGCTTCTACCAACGCAAGTGCGCCAGGACGATGCCCGTGGTAGCGATCAAGGCAGTGGCACACAAGCTGGCCCGAGCCTGTTACCACGTGATGCGCGATCGGGTGCCGTTTGACGTGCAGCGTGCGTTTGCCTGAAAGAATGGAGCGGGGGCGGTGAGCCAGACACGGGGTTGGCTAATAACCATCAGACCTGATTGGGCCACCGTCCTCCTCTCCGCCAGACCGGAGGCCGGCAGGGTCGGTAAGGTGACAAAGCCGAAATGCGCGGCTTTGCCACCTTGCACCAGCCTAAATCACCGTCGGGCGTCAAGGGTGCGCTACGCCGGGCTGCAAAAACGCAGCCCGCCCTTGACGCAGGAGAAGTTATCGCGAGAACCAAGGTTTTGAAAAGGCAAAAGGCTTGACCAGTTCGCCTCTGCCGCGAGCCAACAGGGGTTGGTGCCCGCCGCAATCGTGACGGGCAACCATAGATTTGTCATCGGCGAACACGCCGAACGACTTGGACACGTGCAGGGCACCGACGGTTTTCTGGGGCCGCAACCGCGGCCAGGGGCGCAGCCCGGGTGGCCACACCCGGACTACCACCTTGATCCTGATGGGTGACTGGTGCGGACTGGTTCCGACACCGCAAGAACGAAAACCAGGGCGCGAGCGCCGGGCTGACGCCAGGGGAGTAGCTCACGAATGTATCGCCGCTGCATCGCGAGAGATTTTTTTAACCTATTGACAGGGGCCGGCTAATGGGTGACCCCGTGTTTGTCCGTTATTCGTTAGGCCCCAGCGATACCAAGGTACGACGCGATAGCTTTTGCAACACCGGTAGCAGCCACCTCGATTCCAACGCCTGCAGCACCTGCCGTCGCCTTCCCAGCGAGTCGGCCTATCCAAGTTCCTGCCGCGCCGTTTTTTGCCTCATTTGTACCCATTGCATGTGCTTTTTCCAAATCGACCTTTAGACCATCGAGGTCTGCAGCTGTTAGGCCGAGTTCCATCAAACGGCTTTGCAACGAATTCCAGTTCCCTGGCTCAATGTTAAGAACAGAGGATTGAGTAACGCTTGAACTTGCGTTTGCTACATTGCCGACATTGCCTGCAATGTTGGTGTTGAAGATCTGTGTCATTTTCTCTCTGCTCAATGGTGGCTGACTACCAATAGGGAGTTCCCCGGAATTTGGAGCCTCCCGCTCAAGATCAATGGCGAAGCCCAACACGCGGGTCTTGACCGAGTCCATTAGTCGAACGATTGCGCCAATCGGAATTTCTTTCCACGCCGACACGCACTGCATATCAGGCGTAAGCGTAGACGCGTTGTGCACAGCGAGACCGACTGGCCAAGGCTCCTGCACGCTTCCGGCACTCTTGCCAGTGAGAAGCGCGGTGTACGCACTGATACTGCTACCCATGTATGCATGTCGGTACTGCTCTTGAAGTTCTTCTGGCAATACAGAGACTGGTATTTGGAGTTTTCCCGCCCTCGATAATGAGCCAACGAATGACCCGTAAGAGTCAACTTGTACCATTCTGTAATCGGGCAACTCCTTTATGGTTGGGTAACCGTTTAGTTCTTTATCAACCCACTCAGCGAACTCTTTGTGAGAGATCCTCGCAGCCAAGAGCTTGCACATTCGCAGAAGAGTGGGAATATCGGAGTGTTCCGCGATTGAAGCAGCTTGTATGTCGTGAATTAGGGACATTCTGGGCCTAGCAAATGTGGGACTTCTGGGGCCTAACGTCTGCGTCACCGGCAGCAACGCCGTCCGGTGCACGCAATTGTTAGCCTGCTCTCCATAGTTTGAGAAGGTCCGTCAGGAAATTCTCGAACACGTTAAGGACTATAGGCAGAAGAATGACGACAACAATCGTGGCAGTGGCGCGTCTTTTCTCGGAGTAAGGATCTGACAGAGGATCGCAGAACTGTACTGCTGGAAATAGAGCTTTCAATCGGTCTTGCACCACAAATCCGCCTCCCATTATAGTAAGGCCAACACAACACCAGCCTATCAAACTAATCACCGTGTAAGCCGTTGAATCTCTGAATCCAGGAACGTATTCTTTGGCAAGAGTTAGCGGAAAATCAAATAGCGAATAAACCGCAAGACTCGCTAGCCATGCAAGGGCTAGATGAACGAAAAGATTGTCTATGTGGCGAGCAACCCAAGAACCGGACGCCTGTTTCCCTTCAAGTTCCCGGACTAATTCGCGAAAGAGACCGGACACTGCCGTAACGTCACCGCCTGACGCTGTCAGTTCGGCAACGCGGTCGCTACCCGCACGAAGATCAAGGTCGCAGGTTACCGGGTCAGAGCGCACAAGCATCTGAACCCTTGCGACGGCTTGCGGCATCGAGCTAGAAATGAAGAAGGCCGGATCATCTGATCGGAATAGGTCTTCCCCGTCAGAAGAGCGCACTTCGACGCTGAAACTTCCATTCGTGCACTTATCACGCATTGAGGCTGCGATGCGATGAAGATCTTCCTTTGTGAGATTTAGGCGCCAAAACTTATGACGCAGACTCTTTCGCTGGATGAATTCCATCTCGAGATGCTCTATGAGGCAGGCTAACGTTCAGTGAACACCGATTTCGGTGTAATCCACGTCTTCGGCAGGTGGGTAATCAGGTGTAGTTCCCGCCGCTGCTCGGTGTATACATCCGGAGATGTTGAAGCACTGTTCTGAATCTCAGGAACTTGTTCGGCATGAACGCCCCCGATCGACCCAAAAAACACACCTCTGGCTCCGGGATATACACCTGGCGAAACCTGAATTTACGCAGGCGTGATTTCAAGACTTGACCCGATGTTTCGATGTTTGCATGTAACCTTGCCGCCGTCAATGCTGAAAGCCGTACTTCCTGACGCTTGGCAGCAGTGCGACTGAGCGGAACTTGACGCTTCAATTGTTAAAAGGCAATCCAGCGGATGAGCCGCTGGGCGTTGCCATGCGACCCCCCGGCTCTGCCACGGCGACGACCGATCGCGAGACTCGGTAGGGGGAGCAGACGGTCTTGGCCATCACCCTCTTACACCGCCAGGACGACGGATCCGTATCGGACCACCGTCGCGTCGCGGGACAGCAGGCGCATGGGCTCAGACATCGCCTGGGCGAGCAGGATGCGGTCGAACGGATCCGCGTGAATATCCGGCAGCCCATCAACGGCAGCGGCATGACGCCACGAAACCGGTAGTTCGCGATAGCCGGCCTGACCAAACAGTGCGCCCGCGCGCGTGCCCGAAACCGGCATACCCCCCCTTCCCAAGGCGTACTTGATGGCGATCTCCCAAACCGTCGCGCTGCTCACGAAAACCTCGTTCGCAGGATCCTCGATCAGATCGCCTGCGGCCTTGCCAAGACGCTTCGACCCCGTCAGTGCCCAAAGCGCGATTTGCGTATCCAGCAGCAATCGCATGCTCAAGCTTTGCCCAGGAAAAGTTCGGCGACCTCGGCGTTGTCCTGGTCGATGTCGTCGGGAACCTCGAATTCGCCTCGGGCGATACCGATGCGCCGGGTCGCATCGGTCGGAATGGGAAGCACCCGCGCCACCGGCTTACCGTTGCGCGAAATGACGATCTCATCCTCCTGACCGGAAGCGATCTGCTCGACCAGACGCGACAAGTGTGTCTTGGCATCAAACAAACTGACGGTTTGCATTGCAGTCTCCGCAATCACGAAATTGGTTAGACTAGTTTAGTTGATTCATTGGCCAGACACAAGCTATCTGGGCTAGCGATTACCGCTTCACCGAGGGCGAGCGCTGCACGCTCGGGGCTTCCCTTGGCTTCGGCGCACGCTTCGCCAGTGACTTGCACATTCTTGCTGGGTTACGGCAAAAGACCCTGTCGTCTGTTCCGGCTTTTCGTGATCTTCTTACGTCTGTGGCTCTGGGGCCGGCTTCTCGGCCTGCACTGCCGCGGCAGCCACCGTCTCGGGCACAGCCTTCCCCGGCTGTGCCGGCGCGGTGGCAGCAGGTTTCCCGGCGCGTGCCTTCCTGACCGGCGTCACCGCCGCTGCGGCCGGCAACTTCCTGGCCGAGGCGGCCCCGGAGCTTGCCGTTGCCGCGCCGGTCGCCTTTTCAGCGGGGGCCTTCTTCGCGGCTGCGGGGCGAGCGCTGGGCTTTGCCGCCTCGGTGCTGCTGCCTTTCCAGGTCAGCCGGGCCTTCTTGGCGAGTTCGACCACCTTGGCGATTGCCTCGTCGGTATAGACGCCATTGACCCCCGAAATCGCCGACAGCTTCATGCCGTGCTTCAGGCCCAGCTTGTAGATCTCCTTGACTTTCTCCCACTCGGTGTCACGACCGATGGTGAATACTTCAAAACGGCCCTCCAGCGCAAGCACGATGGTTTCGGCGAGGCAGGCATAGATCACGTTCTTGGGCAAGCCGATGTCCTTCATCCGGCATTGGGACGGCAGCTCGATCTCGCCGGACTCGATAACCAGCACGTCGGGGCGCTTGGCCACTTCGCTGGCCGGGAGGTCCAGCGGACGCGCAACATCGGTGATGACGCACCCGGGCTTGACTTTGTTGATGTCGAGAATGGTCTTGCCGGCGCCCGACGTCGAGGTGACGATCATGTCCATGTCGGCCAGCAGATCATCGTAGTCGATGGTCGTGAACACCTTGGCCGCCGGTGTCTCCTGGAGGATGGAGGCCTTCAGTTCGTCCAGCTTCTTGAGCGTGCGCCCGGCCAGATAGACCTCGTCGAAAGTCATCGCCAGCAGGCGCGCGCTGACCGATCCGATCGATCCGGAAGCGCCGATCACCATGGTCTTGCCCGCCACCTTGCCGTTCTTGTCGCGAGTGACCAGACCCATGCGACGCATCGCGTCGGCCGCCGCCCACAGGGCGCCGGATGCCGAATAGCTGTTGCCGGTGGTAATCGGGATGGAGGCGCGACGTGCGACGGTGATCCCGGCATCGCCGACGACCTTGGTGAAAGCGCCGAGGCCCATGATCTGCGCGCCTCTTTCCTCGGCCATCCTGGCGGCCGCCAGCAAGCGCCGATAGGTGAACTCGGGACTGTGAGCGAGCATTTCCTTCGGCGTTCCGCCTACCGAGATGAGCCAGCCTTCGGCTTCGGCTCCGGTCGGCGAGATGATGTTGTCCATCTTGCAGTAGATCATCGGCGGCAGGTGCGCCGCCAGTTGTTCCACCTTGTCCATGAGAAACTTCGGAGTGGCCTTTGGAATGGGGAATCCCTGCTTGATGAACTCCTGGCTCAGCGGGTGCACCACGAAGGCGAAGCGACGGATGTTGCGGAAGTGGCCGGTGGGGTGCAGCAGGCGCGGCTTGATCTGCAGTTCGTCGAGAATTTCATTGAAATCGTCGTCCGAAACCTCTTCGGGCGATTTTTCCAGCGTCGCCAGGATCATCGCCTCGATGACGTTGATGCCGACAACCCGCTCGAACAGCTTGGGCGAGACATCCACCACCAGGTTGACCTTGCATTTCTTGAAAAAGGCCATTCGCTCGTCGTCGATCGCCGAGGTGATCAGCGTCTTGCCTTCCAGGTTGGCCGGGGTGCCCACCGCCTTGATCTCGCCAAAGGTGCCAACGACGACATGGGATTTGGCCACGGCGCCGCTCAGCTGTTGATTCTTGAAACCTGGGAACGCCGATTCGAGAAGCTGACCGGGCCGGCCGTTGAGAACCAACTCGCTGCCCTTGGCAAACAGCTCGAGCTGGTCCAGCGACGTCAGCAGCACCGGCGCTCCCGTCTGCAACAGGGCATCGGCAAAGCTCAGGTTCCTGGTGTAGTCGGACAGGGCGACCGCGATGTCGTAGTTGCGCATGCCGGAAAGAAAGAGCACCAGGTTGTTGTCGAAGTAGCGGCCCAGCTCCTTTTGCACATAGCGTACGGCGCGCACCTGCAACAGGCGGCGCAGGGTGGCACCGGTGGTGACCGGCACGCGCGTGACGACGCTGGTCAGGCGCCGGGTTTCCTTGTTGATGAGGGTGCGCATGCCGACATTGATATGGTCGCTGATCTCGCTCAGCCCGATTGCATCGGCGTGGGCCTGCTGGCGGCGCATCAGTTCCCAGGCCTTGGTGACGCTCTCGTCGGCACCCATGCGGTGAATCGAAAACTCCTGGCCAAGGAATTCGGCCGTGAATTCAAAATCCTTTTCGAAGACCCCAGCGAAACGGTAACGATTTTTTTCATGTAACACCTCCTCGTTTGAAACAAAAATAAGCTGCCCGAGCAACGGTGCGCCGCTGCACGCAGGGATCAGTTCACGCTGATTTCTTTTTCCGGACGGCCGGTTTCTCCTTCGGCAACACCTGACGGATCAGGTCTTCGCAAATCTCCTGCGTCATGTAGCGCGGCACCGGGTAGCCGGTGTGCGCCTCCTGGAGGGCGGCCTCTGCCAGTGCCGGGATATCCTCTTCACGCAGGGCAGCGAGCGTGGTCGGAATGCCGATGTCGTGGTTCAGCTGGTCCACCGCGTCGAGGAACTTCTGCGCCAGAACTTCGGCAGCCTCGCCCTCTTCGCCAACCTTGGCACGTACGGCCAGCGCCGCCAAGCGGTCGGTGATCGCCGGCCGTGAATACTTCAACACCAGAGGCAGCATGATGGCGTTGGCCAGGCCATGCGCGGTGTGATACTTGCCGCCGAACTGGTGGGCGATGGCGTGCACGTAACCGACGTTGGCGCGTGTGAAGGCAAACCCGGCATAGGTCGAGGCGAGCGCCATCTTCTCGCGCGCCGCGAGGTTTTTGCCGTCGCGGCAGGCCGTGCGCAGGTTGTCGAAAATCATCCCGACCGCACTCAGCGCCATGCCATCGGAGTAGGACGTGGTCCAGTTACCGACGAACGCCTCGACCGCATGCGTCAGGGCGTCGATCCCCGTGGCGGCCGTGATGTGGGGCGGAATCCCGGTCATCAGGGCCGGGTCGAGTGCGGCCATCTGGGGCACCATGCGCGGATCGACGATCACCAGCTTCTTCGCCGATTCCGGGTCGGAGATGACCGCGGCCACGGTCACTTCCGAGCCGGTGCCGGCGGTCGTTGGCACGGCATAGATCTTGACCGGCGTGTGCAGCCCCTTGAGATAACCGGCCAGCTGGCGCAGGGGCTTCGGATTGGCCACCGCCACGGCAATGGCCTTGGCGGAATCCATCGACGAACCGCCACCGAAAGCGACAATCGCGTCGCAACCGTGTTCCTTGTAAAAGTCGATGCCTTTCTCGATCAGCGGGATCGGCGCGTCGGGCGTGATTTCATCGAACACAACGAATTCGGCTCCGCCCTCGGTCAATGCTTCCGTCATCGGCGAGAGCAGGCCCAGCCTGGCGATGATGCTGTCGGTAACGATCAGGAATTTCCGATGACCAAACCCGGCGATGGTCTGCCCCAGGCGCGCACTGGAACCTTCACCGACCAGCAGGGTGGGCTGCGGGATGGGGATAAAGCGGGTCACCAGGCCCGCGCCGCGCATCAGTGCGCCGAGGCCGGCAGCACGAACCGAGTCGCTGAGTAGATTGGTTAGCAAGAAATCTCTCCTTGAGGATGAAGGTGATCAACACGGGCAGCGCATGCCCTGTCCATCTGCGGCAGTGCGATGTTGACCGCAGATGGACATTGCCGAAATCATCTCATGAGTTTGCACATCGTGGTTTCTGATTTTTCCGGAACCGTTCGACTCAGGAGGCTGCCATCGCGACCATGCCGACTGTCGGATTTCTTTACAGTCGCCAGACCCCGAAAACAGCAAACTTCTCTTACTTATTGGTTTAATGCCTAACAGATATTCTGGCGCGAATCTTGCTTTCCGCAGGTCGCCGGATGCGATGCGGAGCCACTGCAACCGGTAGCCGAGGCGCCAAACACTCCAGCAGGCGATCCGCCTGCCAGCTGGCGCTATTTCAACCCAACTCAAACCACGAAATCCATCATGAAGACTGCTCAGATGAAGCGATTTAGCTCGGCTCGCAAGCTGACCTTGGCGCTGGGAAGCTCGCTGCTCCTCGCAGCACTGGCTCCGGCGCAGGCCGCCGTCCTCTACGGCGTCACCGGCGACGGCGGCATCCCGTCCGAAACGCTGTTCACCATTAACCAGACAACCGCAGCCGCCACATCTTTCCTGACCCTCGGCGCTGGCAACGACGGCGAAGCGATCGGCTTCAATCCCACCGATGGCTTCATGTACCACGCCTCGGGGATTTTCGCCCAGATCTGGGAAAGCATCGATCTGAGCGTGCCATCGGTGGCCACCTCGATGCCGCTCGTCACCGTCAACGAGAACCTGGCGCTCACCTGGAACCCGTCGAGCGGAACCTTCCTGATGAGCAATCGGGACAACAACCTCTTCTACTCGACGACGGCCGCTGGTATCGCAACCGATATCGGTTCGACGCCGGACGATCTCAAAGGACTCGCGTTTGTCGGCAGCACGCTCTACGGGGCGGCGGCGTTCACCTCTACCCTGTACGCCTTGAACCCGCTTGACGGCGCAGTCTTGTCGAGCCTGGGCGTTAGCATGGCGGGCTTCACTGTCGACGGCATGAACGGCTTGGCGACCGATCCCGACAGCGGCCTGTTGTATGGAGTTGTGCGCACCGGAAGTGACCGGCACCTCGCCACCATTGATCCGCTGACCGGCATCGCGTCGGACATCGGCGTCATCACCGGAGGAAGCGGCTGGTCAGGCCTCGCCTTCGGACCGGCGCAGATCCCCGAACCCGGCACGCTCGCGCTCCTCGTGTTCGGGCTGGCGGGGCTGCGCCGGGGGCGCCGGCCGCAGTGATTTTCGCGACTGCCGGCGCGCGGGAAAATCGCCAGTAGCTTGGCGGCCGAGAAGAACACGGCCACGCCGGCGCGCTAGCGCTGGCGTGGCCGTTTTTTATCGCGCCGGTCGCTGATCGCCATCTCGCAATCTCCAGTAGAATGTGCCGCCTCACGTTCTCACCAGACTGCAGAGACCAGCGCATGGAACTAGCGGGAAAACACATCGTCCTCGGCGTCACCGGCGGCATCGCCGCCTACAAGGCGGCCGAGCTGGTCCGCCTGCTGCTCGGGGAGGGCGCCTCGGTGCAGGTGGTGATGAGCGAGGCGGCGACGCATTTCGTCACGCCGGTCACCTTCCAGGCGCTGTCCGGCAAGCCGGTGTTCACCGACCAGTGGGACCCGCGGGTAGCCAACAACATGGCGCACATCGACCTCTCGCGCGCCGCCGATGTGCTGCTCGTCGCGCCAGCATCGGCCGATTTTCTCGCCAAACTGGCCAATGGCCTGGCGGACGATCTGCTGACCACTCTGCTGCTCGCCCGCGACTGCCGGCTGCTGGTCGCGCCGGCCATGAACCGCCAGATGTGGGAAAACCCGGCGACCTGCCGCAACCTCGCCACGCTGCGCGACGACGGCATCGAGATCCTCGGCCCGGCGAGTGGAGAACAGGCTTGCGGTGAGAGCGGGCCAGGGCGGATGCTCGAAGCCGACGAGATCGTTGCCGCGGTGGTCGCCCACTTTCAGCCGCGGCTGCTGGCCGACAAACGCGTACTGCTGACGGCCGGCCCGACCTTCGAAGCGATCGACCCGGTGCGCGGCATCACCAATCTATCGACGGGAAAGATGGGCTACGCGATCGCCCGCGCCGCGCACGAGGCGGGCGCCGAGGTGACGCTGGTCTCCGGCCCGGTCAGCCTGCCCTGCCCGCGCGGGGTGCGCCGCATCGACGTGCTGAGCGCGCTGGAGATGCACGCGGCGGTACACCGCGAGGTCGCCGCCAACGACGTTTTCATCGCCGTCGCGGCGGTCGCCGACTACCGACCCGCCAGGCCGGTCGGCCAGAAGATCAAGAAAGGAGCGCAGGCCAGGCCACCGGCGATCGAGCTGGTGCATAACCCGGACATCCTCGCCGAAATCGCCGCACTGCCGCAACCACCCCTTTGCGTCGGTTTCGCCGCCGAGAGCGAGAATCTGCACGCCTACGCGGAAAGCAAGCGACGCAGCAAAAGGATCCCGCTGATCGTTGGCAATCTGATTGACGACGGTTTTGGCGGTGACGACAACACGCTGATTCTCTTTGACGAGGACGGCCAGCAAGCACTGGCACGCGCACCCAAGCTGCAGCTCGCCCGCCAGCTCGTGGCACGCATCGCCGCCCTGCTGGAAAAACGCCAATGAGCAGCCGCGACCTGCGGGTCGACATCAAGCTCCTCGACCCGCGCCTGCGTGACACGCCGCCGCACTATGCCACTGCCGGAGCCGCCGGCCTCGACCTGCGCGCCTGTATTGCCACAGCGCTGCTAATCCAGCCGGGAGAAGCGCTGCTCATCCCGACCGGCATCGCCATTCATCTCGCCGACCCGGGGCTGGCCGCCATGATCCTGCCACGCTCTGGACTCGGCCACAAACACGGCATCGTCCTCGGCAACCTGGTCGGGCTGATCGACTCCGACTATCAGGGCGAGATCATGGTCTCGACCTGGAACCGCGGCCAGCAAGCCTTCACCCTGCAACCGCTCGATCGTCTGGCGCAACTGGTGGTGGTGCCGGTGTTGCAGATGACTTTCAACGTTGTCGAGGAATTCGCCGCCAGTCCGCGCGCGGACCGCGGTTTCGGAAGCACCGGCCACTCCTGAGACCGACCGACCTACGCTTCCTGCTCAGACCGCCGTGCCGACGGTTGCGCAAGCAGGCCTCGCCAGCAGCCACCCCGCGGCAACCAGAAAGGCCAGAAAACAAAGGCATGACCAGTTAGCCATCGACAGGCCGAGGAACATCCAGTCCTTGCTCGAACAGAAGCCGGTGGCCATGAACATCGCCGGCCAGCGCACGCCAAACCAGTCGACGATCTGCTCGATCAGCGTCGGCTCGCCAAAGCCGCATTCCGTGCTCACCTCGGGCAGGTACTGCAACCAGCTCTGGTAGGCAGCGGTCGCCGCGCCACCGGCTGCGCTCAGGCCGAGCAGCCCACCCCAGAAACGCGACCAGCCAGGAAGCAGCGCGCCGGCCAGCGCCAGAGCAGCAATCAGCAGATAGAGCAGGCGTTGAAAGATGCACAGGGGACACGGCTGCAGCTTCATCAGCTCGCCGATCCACCAGCCGGCCAGCGTCAGGCCGAGGGCGGCCAGCGCCAGCCAGGCGAAATAGCCACGCACGCGGCTTGCGCGATCAAGCCAGCACATAGCTGCGCAGACGCAGCGACAGTTCCTGCAACTGCCGAACCCCGGAACTCTCGGCGCGTTCACACCAATCCTGGAGCGCCTTGAGCAGGTGCTCGCGCGAAGCATTCGAACGTTCCCAGACGGACACCAGTTCCTGGCGCATGGCATAAGCGGTGTGCAGCGAACGGCTCTCGCCGAGCAGTAATTCCAGGCGCCCCCGCTGCTCCTGTGGTACGGCGCCGGCATCGGCCGCCAGCCAGCGCTTGAGCCCCTTGAATCGACCACCATCCTTGAGCGTGGCGAGTTCCTCGCGATACACCTGCTTGAGCGAGCGCGCGTACTGCGACAGCACGTCGTAGCGGTTGACGATCACCGCCTGCAAGGTGTCGAAATCGACAACCGGCCGCAGCGTACCCAGACGAGGTCGCGGTGCCAGCTTTTTCACCTGCGCCAGGCCAAGCGCAGCGAGGATGCGGATGTAGAGCCAACCGATGTCGAACTCGAACCAGCGGATCGACAACCTCGCCGAGGTCGGGAAAGTGTGATGGTTGTTATGTAGCTCCTCGCCACCGATGAGGATTCCCCAGGGAGAAATATTCGTGCTGGCATCGGGGGAACTGAAATTACGGTAGCCCCAGAAATGGCCGAGACCGTTGATCACGCCAGCCGCCCAGAAGGGGATCCAGGCCACCTGGGTAAGCCAGATCAGCGAACCCGGCAGCACCCCGAAGATCGCCACGTCGATCGCCAGCAGGATCGCTACCCCGAGCTTGTGCCACGGCGAGTAGAGGTGATTCTCGATCCAGTCGTCCGGTGTCCCACGCCCGTAACGCAGCAGGGTGTCGGCGTTCCTGGCCTCCTTGACGTAGAGGAAAACCCCCGTCCACAGCACCCGATGGATACCGAAAACCTGCGGACTGTGCGGGTCTTCCGGCGTTTCGCACTTGGCGTGATGCTTGCGGTGGATCGACGCCCACTCCCTGGTCACCATGCCGGTGTTCAACCATAACCAGCAGCGAAAGAAATGCGCTGCCACAGGATGCAGATCGAGCGCCCGATGCGCCTGATGGCGGTGCAGAAAGATCGTCACCGAGGCAATGGTTACGTGCGTCAAACCCAGCGTGATCAACAGGTACGCCCACCAGGGCCAATCGACTATTCCAGCGTACATGGACCATCCTTGAAAGAGCAAGCACGGGATTCTAAGGCAATATGCAGCGCACCCAAAGCGCCTTTTCACGTTTCCTGGATGCGCCGCCAGGCGCGGCACCCGAAAATCAACAGACGGTCATGCGACAGCTGCTGGTCAGCAGGCGCACATCACGCCGCCACAACCCGCTATCATGGCGAGATGAAGACACGTATCCTGCTGGTCGAGGACGATGAGCGCCTCGCCGAACTTACTGCCGAGTACCTGCGCAAGAATGATTTCGAGGTTCTCATCGAGCCACGTGGCGACACTGCCGAGGCGCGCATCCTGGACGTGCGGCCCGAGCTGGTCATCCTCGACGTGATGCTACCCGGCAAGGACGGCTTCGAGGTCTGCCGCGGCGTCCGCTCGCAGTACCGCGGCGTCATTCTCATGCTCACTGCCCGTGACGAGGACTTTGACCAGATCCTGGGTCTTGAGCTGGGGGCCGACGATTACATTGCCAAGCCGGTACAACCGCGCCTCCTGCTGGCGCGCATCAAGGCCCTGCTGCGCCGCTCGCCGGCCACGCTGAGCAACGCCGACGGCGAAAGCACGGAAACCGGCGAACCGTCCGAGCTGTCCTTCGGCCGTTTTCGCATCAGTCAGACGACCCGTAGCACGCATCTCGGCAGCGACGGGATCGATCTGACCACCGCCGAATTCGATCTGTTGTGGCTGCTCGCCCGCCACGCTGGCAGCATCCTGTCACGCGACGATCTGCTCCAGGAATTGCGCGGCATCGGCTTTGACGGGCTCGACCGCTCCATCGACGCGCGCATTTCAAGGCTGCGCCGCAAACTCGGGGACGACCCGGAAAACCCGACGCGAATCAAGACCGTGCGCGGTAAAGGCTATCTCTTCAGCAAGCATGACTGGCAATAGCAACAAACTCCTCGCCATCCTCGGGATTTACAAGCCGGCGCCATGGCGGGGACGCTACAGTCTGTCCCGGCTGTTCTTCAATTTCTACCTGCTGGTGATGGGCTCGTTCGTGGCCATTGCCATCTTTGCCGACTTCGTCATCTCGACTGCGGTCAAGGGCATCACCGACGACTATACCAGCCGCTTCATGCGCGGCACCGTCCTGCTGATCGAGGAAGAACTGTTTCGCCGACCACGTTCGGAGTGGCCAAAAACCATTGAGGCGCTTGATCGCAAGTTTAGCTACCGACTCGATATCGTAGACCGCTGGACCTTGAATCTGCCTGCGAAACAGGCCGAAAAGCTCGATGGCGGCGAACTGGCAATCGATGCACAGGGCGACATCCTCTATCACCGCCTCAAGCAGACGCCGCAGGTTCTGGTGGTCGGCCCGATCTCACCCGAGCGCAACCCCGAGTACCCGCGCGGGATTCCGCTCGATCTGCGCATCAGTCTGCTCACCTGGAGTCTGATCGGCGTCTGTCTGGCCATCGTGGTGTGGCTGTGGGTACACCCGGTCTGGCGAGATCTGGAAGCGATGCGGCAGACCACGCGCGCATTGGGCGAGGGCCTCTTCGAAGCACGCGCGCCGACGATGCGCAGCAGCGCTTTCGGACCCCTGGCAGAGACCCTGAACGGTATGGCCGAACGTATCCAGCGGCTGATCGCGACGCAGAAGGAATTGTCGAGCGCGATCTCGCACGAGTTGCGGACGCCGATTGCACGCCTGCGTTTTGCGCTCGAGATGCTTCTGGAAACCGACGACCCTGGCGAACGTCAACGTTTGTGGCGACTGATGGACGCCGACCTCGACGAGCTCGACGGCCTGATCGACTCGAGTTTGACCTACGCCCGCTTCGAGCGCGAGCAGCCGGAACTTCACCTGACCGCGGTCGCCATTGCCCCCTGGCTGGAAGAACAGGTGACGGCCAGCCGCCTGCTGGCGCGCACGATCGAGCTGCAGGTCGACACCGCGGCGTTGCCGCCGCTGCTGCGCGTCGAACTCGATCGCAAGAGCATGCCTTACGCGATCACCAACCTGTTGCGCAATGCAATCAAGTACGCCACGGCACGCATCCGGGTCAGCGCGGAAGTGGTCGCCGACCAGATCCAGGTGCATGTCGACGACGACGGCATCGGCATCCCCGCGGACGAACGGGAACGTGTTTTTTCTGCCTTCACGCGCCTCGACCGCTCGCGCGATCGCGCCACCGGGGGCTACGGTCTCGGCCTGGCGATCGCCCGCCTGGTGCTCGAACAGCATGGCGGCAATGCCAGCGCCGGCGAATCACCGCTCGGCGGCGCCCGCTTCACGCTCAGCTGGCCACTGTCACAGAACGTCACGGAAAGCTGACGCAACTACTGCAGACGGATCGTTCGATCGGTCGCTATCATTGCGCCCTGCTATTGACCCAACACGGATGGAGGAAGACCCAATGAGCGAATACACACTGAGCTGCGAGCACTTCCTCGCCACCACGCGCCAGCACTTCTTCTCCAGCGACCTGGCTGCGACCTTCCCACAGGCTCTTGCCGACGAAGATTACGCCGACAGTTGCGGCGAAACCGAGCAGCGAGCACACGCTGGCGTTTGACGGACGTGGCGCAAGCCCCCCTGCCCTTTCCCGTGGCCGAAGGGGCCGCTATCTTCATCGGGGTCGTCGCCTGGGATGTGCTCGCCGCCGGCGAACCTGAACTTGTCAAGGCCTTGCTGATTGCGGTAATTGGCGCGCTGGTCTGGTACGGAGCCCGCGGTTGGCTGGCAAGCAATCGTCGGAAACGGACCCCGTGAGCAATTTTGTAGACGTTTGACCCTCCCTGTTGCCCGTCACGACGACGGGCCTGTGATCCCGCACTGACGCCGGTGCGGGATTTTTTTCGTCCCAGGCAAGGCCGCCTGTGGCCGAGACGATCAAGCCACCGGCGGCGACCCGCCAATCAGCCGGACCTCTCGCTGCGGGAAGGGAATCTCGATGCCCTGCTCGCGGAACCCGCGCCAGATCGCCAGGTTGATCGCCGAACGTATGCCACCGGTGCCTTCCTGCGGATCGCCAATCCAGAAACCCAGTTCAAGATTGATGCCACTGTCGGCAAAGAGCGCCAGCAGGGCTTGTGGCGCCGGATCGGCAAGCACCCGTGGTTGCGCCTGCGCCGCCTCGACCATCAGACACATCGCTTGTTCGAGATCGGTACCGTAGGCCACCTGCACGGGCACTACCACCCGCAGCCGGGAATCGGTGAACGACTCGTTGCGCACGATGTTCGATACCAGGTACTCGTTGGGAATGATCACCTCGGTGCCGGAGAGCGTGCGCAGGACGGTATACCGGGCGGTGATCTGGGTAACGATCCCGGACGTCGTTGCATCCAGCCCCACCAGGTTGCCGATGCGAATCGAGCGGTCAAGAAGAATGATGAATCCACTGACGTAGTTACTGGCAATTTTCTGCAGTCCGAGCCCGAGGCCGACGGCCAGGGCGCCGCTGAACACCGACAGGGCGGTGATGTCGATGCCGACCATCGACAGGCTGAGCAGCAGTGCGATCACCGACAGCACGGCCTTGACCAGCCGGCCAAGCACCGCGCTGATGTTGGAGTCGAGCGTCGCACTGCCGAGCAGGCGCCTCTCGATTACACCGGAAAGCCAGAGTGCCACCAGGACGGTGGCGACGACGAGCACCAGGCCGTTGAGAAAGGTCCACAGATCGAGTCTCTGCTTGCCAACGTTGAGGCTCACCTGTTCGAGCATCTCGATCAGCGGACTGGCAAGCCCGGTGAGATAAAGCGCGAGACAGCACCAGATGCTCGTAGCGATCAGGCGCTCGGAAGTCGCCAACCAGCTACCTCGCGGAAAAGCGTGGCGCAGCAGGTAGATCGCCGCCCGCACCAGCGCCATCGAGAGCAGCAATGGTACTGCCAGGTCGAAAAGGCTGACCGGCCCCAGTTGCCAGTACCTGAACAGCTTTCGCACGACCAGGACCAACATCAGCGACAGCAAGGGGAAAGAGATGCGCTTCAGGCTGCCCGTGCCAATCACGCGCAACGCACCATGATCCGTGCTCTCGCTGGCGAACTCCTGCTTCCGCCAATAGCGCGACAAGGCCCAGCCGACCAGCAGACTCAAGCCCAGCGCCAACACCTGCCAGAGAAAGGCCGGGTCCCGAAAGTCCCGCCAGAGTTCGAACAGCAAGGCAAACATCTCTTTTTCGTTCATCTCCGCTCCATTACTGCCGCATAAAAGGCATCCGTTCCGTGGTGATGTGGAAAGAGTCGCAGGCGCTCGCCAACGTCAATCACGATCTCCTGGCTGAGCAGAATTTCCTGCGCCGAGCGCAGGAAAAACTCCGGGTGCTGGGCCAGGAAACCCTCTACCACCACCTCGTTCTCGCCTTCGAGCAAGCTGCAGGTCGCATAAACGAGCCGCCCACCGACCTTCACCAGGGTCCCCGCGGCGGCGAGAATCGCCGCCTGTTTGGCAGCCAGTTCGGCAACGCTTGTCGGCGTCTGCCGCCACTTCAGGTCGGGGTTGCGGCGCAGGGTGCCGAGGCCGGAACACGGCGCGTCGACCAGCACGCGATCCAGTTTGCCGGCAAGACGCCGGATTTTGGTATCTCGTTCCGAATCGATGCGCACCGGATGCACATTCGACAGGCCCGAACGTGCCAGCCGCGGTTTCAGCCTGGCCAGTCGGCGTTCGGCCACGTCGAAGGCGTAGAGCCGGCCCTGCGAGCGCATCAGGGCGCCAAGCAGCAAGGTCTTGCCACCCGCACCGGCACAGAAGTCGGCGACCATCTCGCCGCGTTTTGGCTGCAACAGGAAACCGAGCAACTGGCTGCCCTCGTCCTGCACTTCGATGCTGCCGTCAATGAACAGCGGGTGCTTCGACAGCGCCGGCTTGCCAAGCAGACGAATTCCCACCGGCGAAAACGGACACGCTGCGGCCGCCAGACCGTCGGCCAGCAGCCGGGTCAACACTTCCTGCCGTCCGGCCTTCAGCGAGTTGACGCGCAGATCCAGCGGCGCCGCCTGATTGAGCGCCGCAGCCAGACGCTCGGTCCCCTCGGCCGTGTACTGGGCCAGGCACTGCGCGTACAGCCAGTCGGGCAGATCCAGGCGCACCGCGGGCGGCAGCTGGTCGATTGCCACGGCTTTGGCCTGCGCCAGCCACCTGCTCTCGGATTCACTGAGCACGCACTCCAGCTCGCGCCGGTTCATCCCCTGCAGGCAGGCCAGCGCCGCCAGCAGCAGCCGTCGTGACGTGAGCTCGCCAGCGCAACGCGCCGCTAGCGACCGCTTGCGACGCAACACCACGAACACCGTTTCGGCAACGAAGCCGCGATCGGCATGGCCGAGCTCGCGATGCTGGCGAAAATAGTGGGAAACCACCAGGTCGGCCGGGAAAGCCGAGCGCAGCAGTTCGGACAGCAGCGCTTCGGCGTGCCGAAAAAGGGCGGGAGTAAAACGTGCGGTGGTTGCGGTCATCGCGGTTCCTGGCTGAGTTCAATGGCGGTCGCAACCTGGACGTAGAGATCGCCCTTGCGGTCGCGATGCTGGATTTTCACCGGCAGCAGGGCCCGCTCGTAAGCCAGCCAGAGCTCGGTGGTGGCGACGCCCGGCACGCGCAGGTGCACACAGCGAAAGGTTCCGGCGGGGACGTCGATTTCCTCGTCACCGACGACTTCAACACGATGATCCGCGTACTTCTTGCCGGTAATAATCGGCAGACTGCTGCCCGAGCGGAGGTCGGGCAACAGTCCCAACTGGTAAGGAAAGGACAACAGGTCCTGGGTGCCCGGGCGCAGGGTCTGCACTGGCCGGGTGCCGACGCGTAATTCCATCCTGCCCCAGTCGAGCTCGGCCGTTTCGTCGGTGTCGCGGCCCTTCTGGCGAGTCGCCACGTGTTCGGGGACCAATCCGGCGGTGGTCAGTTGGCCGCGACTTTCGACCTCGAAGCGCAACGGCCTGAAAAACCCGATCAACCCGCTGGTTTCGGTGACTGCGGTGATCCGATAGGCCCCGTCGACGACTTCCCAGTCGTGGATCGAGAAGCCGATCTGAAAGCCCTGGTCACCACGATCCACGCGGTAGCGAATCCTCCCGCGCGCTGACAGCGCTGACGCGACGACCGCTGGCGTGCCGGAGACCGCTGGCGTGCCGGCGACCGCGGCCGGCGCGGTTGCGGGAGCGGCCTTAGCGTCTTGCGGTGACTGGTCGCCAGGCTCTGGCGCGGGCAGCGCGGCAACTGCCGCTGCGGCGACGATCGTTGGCGAGTCGAGCGGCCGCCGTGGCGCGACGGCTGCCGTCGCTTTGCGCCGTAACGGCCGCCGGTTCGCCGGCATGACCTTCGTTTCCGGCTTGGCCGCTGGCGCTGGCGGTGGCGGTGGCGCGGGCAGGGTTCTCAGTTCAGCGACGAGAGCTGGCGGCTCGCCGGCGAACGACAGATCGACATCCGGGGCAAAGAGCGCGAGGGCATGGACGCCGAGCGAGGCAGCAAAGGCGAAGATCAGAACAACCGGCATCGACTGGCCGACTCCTACCCCGCGACGAGTTGCGGAGCAATCAGCGCCGCGTCGCCAGCCTGCGGCGCCTGCAGCAGCACACGCCCGTCCAGCAAACGCAGGCGGCCTTCGCAAAACCAGCGCACGGCCAGCGGGTAGATCCGATGTTCCTGCGCGAGAACTCGCGCCGCCAGCGTCGCCTCGTCGTCGTCGTCGAGTACCGGCACCGCGGCCTGCACAATCAGCGGGCCATGATCGAGATCCGCGGTCACGAAGTGCACGCTGCAACCGTGAATCCGCACCCCCTCGGCGAGCGCCCGGCGATGCGTGTGCAGGCCCGGAAAGGCCGGCAACAACGAAGGGTGGATATTGATCAAGCGGTTCTCGAAATGGTGCACGAAAGCGTTGCCGAGAATGCGCATGAATCCTGCCAGCACGACGAGGTCCGGGACGAAGCGGTCGATGGCCGCGGCCAGCGCCGCATCGAAGTCTTCGCGTTCAGCAAACTGCCGATGGTCAACGACGCAGGTCGGCACGCCGCGCGCCGCGGCCGTCTGTAGCCCCTGGGCAGCGGGCCGGTTGGCGAGAACGCCGACGATCCGTGCGGGTATCGACCCGGAGTCGACCGCATTGAGCAGCGAAAGCAGGTTGCTGCCACGCCCGGAGATCAGGATCACCACCGAAATCATCGCCTAAGCCCTTCGTTGCTGCAGCCAACCAATGCCAACCGGCAGCAGTGACAGGGCAATGATCGCCACGATCACCAGCGTCAGATTCTGTTGAATCCACGGCAGGTTGCCGAACCAGTAGCCCGCCAGCGTCAGCGAAGCAACCCAGGTGCAGCCGCCGACCAGGTTGAAGAAAGTGAACTTGCCATAGCTCATCGCACCGATCCCGGCGACGAACGGGGCAAAGGTGCGGAACAACGGCAGGAAACGCGAAAGGACCAGCGTCTTGCCGCCGTGCTTTTCGTAGAAGGCGTGCGTCTTTTCGAGGGCTGCCCGGTTGAAAAAACGCGACTGTTCCCACTGGAAGACCTTCGGCCCGAGATAACGGCCAATCTGGTAGTTGAGCATGTTGCCAAGCACCGCTGCGACCATCAATACGGCGAGCAGGAAGCCGATCTCCATGCCGCCCAGCGCGGCCAGCGCGCCGGCCACGAACAGCAGCGAATCGCCGGGCAGGAACGGCGTCACCACGAAACCGGTTTCGCTGAAGATGATCACGAAGAGGATCGCATAGATCCACTGCCCGTATTGCTGTACCAGCAACGCCAGATGCTTGTCGAGATGCAGGATGATGTCGATAAAGCTGGTCAGATATTCCATGGTCGGAAAAAGGCAGGTCAAAAGGCAAGCCGCGATTCTACCGGAAGCCGGGCCGGTATAATCGGCGCATGCCCGAAAGCACGAGAATCCACCTGCTGCCCGACCTGCTGATCAGCCAGATCGCTGCCGGCGAGGTCGTCGACCGGCCGGCGTCGGTGCTCAAGGAACTGCTCGAGAATGCTCTCGATGCCGACAGCTCGACGATTCAGATCCAGCTCGAGGAAGGTGGCGTCAAGCTGATCCGTGTCGCTGACGACGGTGGCGGTATCGCGCGCGATCAACTGGCACTCGCCCTGACCCGCCATGCGACCTCGAAAATCAGCTCGCTTGACGATCTCGAACGTGTCGGCACGCTCGGCTTTCGTGGCGAAGCCCTGGCCTCGGTAGCGGCCGTCGCCCGCGTCACCCTGACCAGCCGACAGCAGGCCGGCGCCGGACAGCATGCCTGGCGGCTCACCGCCGAAGCGGCAGCGACGCCAGAACCGGCCGCGCTGCCCGTCGGGACCGTCGTCGAAATGCGCGACCTCTATTACAACACGCCGGCACGCCGGAAATTCCTCAAGTCCGACAACACCGAGTTCGCCCATTGTGCCGAGGCGGTCAAGCGTATCGCACTGGCGCATCCCGAGGTGGCTTTCACCCTCTCGCACAACGGTCGCGTCGGTCTGCACCTCGCCAGAAGCGATTCCCGAGCGCGTGCCGGCGCGGTCCTCGGCGAGGATTTTCTCGCCGAGTCGCGTCCTCTTGAAGCTGCCGCGGGTCCGCTGCGCCTCTCTGGTTACTGCGCGCTGCCGGCTTACTCACGCGCCCGCAGCGACGGCCAGTACTGCTACGTAAACGGCCGTTTCGTGCGCGACAAGCTGCTCAGCCATGCGCTGCGCCAGGCTTACCAGGACCTGCTGCACGGCAGCCGCTACCCGGCTTACTGCTTGTTCCTGGAAATCGACCCCGCCACCGTCGACGTCAATGTCCACCCGCAAAAAACCGAGGTCCGTTTCCGCGATGCGCGGGCGGTACACCAGTTCGTCCTGCATGCCGCGCAGCGGCTGTTATCAGGTCCGCTGACAACCCCGCCTGCGCCGGGCAGCGAGACGCCGGCGGCAGTCGAGTTTCGCTGGCCCGAACGGGCCAACACGCCAGGCAACGTGGGGAATGCGGAGGGCCGGATAGCTTACCAGAACTCGCTACGGATCAGCGAGCCAGGCAGCAGCGACAGTTACCTGGCCTTCGTGCAGGCCGCACAGACCCCGGATCCCCGACCGTCGGAGGCGTCCGCATTGGCTACGGAGACGCCAACGCTCGGTTATGCCCTCGCGCAGCTGCACGGCGTCTATATCCTGGCGCAGAACAGCCAGGGGCTGGTGCTTGTAGACATGCACGCGGCGCACGAACGCATTCTTTACGAGAAGCTCAAGCAGGCCCTCGACGAGCGGCAACTGGCGACCCAGGCCTTGCTGATTCCGGCGGTGTTTTCTGCCGAAGCCCTCGACGTCGCGACCGCCGAGGAGTATGCGTCAACGCTAAAGCAGCTTGGTTTCGAGCTGGCCCCGATGGGTCCGCGGCAACTGGCGGTGCGCAGTGTTCCGGCGCTGCTGCAGGCCGCTGACCCGGCCGCGCTGGCGCGCTCGCTGCTGAGCGAACTGCGCGAGCACGGCGTCTCGCAGTTGCTGACCGAGCAGCGTAACGAATTTCTTGCCAGCATGGCCTGTCAGGGCGCGGTGCGTGCCCGGCGCCTGTTGTCGGTAACGGAAATGAACGCCCTGCTCCGACAGATGGAGGAAACCGAACGTTCCGGCCACTGCAACCACGGCCGCCCGACCTGGACTCAGCTGAGCATGGCCGACCTCGACCGCCACTTTCTGCGCGGCCGATGAACCGCAGCGTCGTCGACCCCTGCGCACTACCGCCGGCGATCCTGCTGATGGGGCCCACCGCCACCGGCAAGACCGCACTGGCGATGGAACTGTCGCGCCGCTTCCCGGTCGAGCTGATCAGTGTCGATTCGGCGCAGGTGTTTCGCGACATGGACATCGGCACAGGCAAACCCGACGCCAGGACCCTGGCCGACTTTCCCCACCACCTGATCGATCTGATCAGCCCGCAGCAAGCCTATTCGGCAGCCCGTTTCCGTACCGACGCGCTGGCGGCGATGGCCGCGATCACCCGGCGCGGCCGCGTACCGCTGCTGGTTGGTGGCACGATGCTCTATTTCAAGGCGCTCGTCGACGGCCTGGTCGACCTCCCGGCAGCCGACCCGGCGACGCGTGCGGCGATCGACCAGGAAGCCGCGGCCGGCGGCTGGCCGGCGCTGCACGCCCAACTCGCGGCGGTCGACCCGGCCACGGCGGCGCGCCTGCCCAGCACCGACGCGCAGCGGATCCAGCGCGCACTCGAGGTCTTTCGTGTCTCGGGCCGGACGCTTTCGTCGCTGATCTCTGGCGGTGCGCAGCCAGCACCGCCCTACCGCTTCGTTTCGGTCGGCCTGCTTGCTTCCGATCGCAGCGTTCTGCACCAGCGCATCGCCGACCGTTTCGACGCCATGCTCGCCGCCGGGCTGGAAGCCGAGGTCGCATGGCTGCGCCAGAAATACCAGCTGCAGGCCGACCTGCCAGCGATGCGCTGCGTCGGCTACCGACAGGTCTGGGAGGTGCAGCATGGCCTGGCACCACGCCGCGAACTGCGCGAGCGAGGCATCTACGCCACCCGCCAGTTGGCCAAGCGACAGATCACCTGGCTGGGCAACACGCTGCGACCGCAGATCGTCGATTGTCTGGGCGCCGACCCGACTGCCGCAGTCAGCGAAGTGGTCGGTCCGATCTTTGCCTGACGGCCGTTTTCACCGAACCGCCAGCGCTGATCGGCGCAGCCCGGTCAATTCTTCGGCAGACGCAGCCGGTCGAGGCGTAGTCGCTGGCGTTCGTCGAAAAGTCGCCGGGCGGCAAGGCTGACCGCGACCATGGTCCCGAAACCGGTGCCGCCAGCGATCAGGAACATCACCAGGATCTGGTATTTGACGGCTTCCACCGGCGGCGTACCGGCCAGGATCTGGCCGGTCATCATCCCCGGCAGGCTGACGATGCCGGCGGCAGACATGGCGTTGATGATCGGGATCATGCCCACCCGGATGGCTTCGCGGCGGCTGTCGGAAATCGCTCGCTGCCAATCCTGGCCCAGCGCCAGCCGGGATTCGATGATCTGGCGCCGCTGCGTGGCATCCTGGGTCAGCCGGTCAAGTCCCAGCGAGATACCGTTCATGGTATTGCCGAGGACCATGCCGAGCAGCGGAATCGCGTACTGCGGCGCGTACCACGGGTCGGTGCCAATCACCAGCAGCAGCGCCATCACCGTCACCGCAAAAGCAGAGACAAACATCGACAGGGTGCCGACCCCGAATCCCCAGCAGCCGACAAAGCGGCGTTTCTGCCGCACCATCACCTCGCGCCCGGCGACCACCAGCATCACTGTCGTCAGCAAGGCCACCCAGACCGGCTGCGCGCTTTCGAACAACACCTTGAGCACCAGACCGATCAGGAACAATTGAATGGTGCTGCGTGCCGCCGAAACCAGCAACTGTCGTTCCACACCGATGTGCATGCGCAACGACAGCCCGCCGAGCGCCACAATCAGCAGCGCGGCGACCGCGAGGTCGAGCGGCGACAGCGCGATCACGTTCATCGCAAGCCGTGCAGCCGGCCGTTGTCCAGGAGGTAGCTGCGGTGCGCCACCCGTTCGATCTGCGCCGGGTCGTGACTGACCCAGAGCAGCGCTGCCTGCCGCTGCTGACGATAGGCGTCGAGCAAGGACTCGACCCGGCGGGTACTGTCCTGGTCGAGATTGCCGGTCGGTTCGTCGAGCAACAGGGCTGCGGGCGCCTGCATCAGCGTCCGCAGCAGCGCCAGCCGCTGCCTTTCGCCGGTCGAACAGCGGGCGACTTGCCAATCCAGCGCAGCATCGGGCAGGCCAAGCTGTTCCATCCAGGCAGCATCGACGCCGTGGTCGAAGTGGTCACCCACACGTTCGCACCACCACTGGCTCTCGGCCACCAGCAGCGCCACCGTACGCCGCCACGCGGGCCCCGGCAAGCTCGAACAAGCGGTGGCATCGAGATGAGCATCGCCACGGTGTGCGTCGAGGTCAGCGATCGCACGCAGCAACAAGCTCTTGCCACTGCCCGATGCGCCGTGAATGCAAACGCACTCGCCGGCAGCGATGGCGAGATCGATCGGACCGACATGAAGAGTAACGAGCTGCTGAATTCGCAGGCTGGGCAAGGCTTGCATGCTCCTCAATCCGAGGTGATCCAGGTCGAGGAAAGGAGGCGCCGGCGGCGCCCCCTGATTCAATCAGGCCTCGCTGCAGACTACAGGATCGGCGTATGCGCCGCCGCCGGCAGGGCCGATCCGCTCGGTTCATAAACCACGTGCGGACGGCCGACCAGCAAGGGATCGATCGGGCCGATCGCGTTCACGTCCTTGCCGACGTAGTTCAGCTTGTGCAGGACATAGCGCATGGCATTCAGACGCGCGCGCTTTTTGCAATCCGACTTGATGACCGTCCACGGTGTTTCGGCGGTGTCGGTATGGAAGAACATCGACTCCTTGGCTTTGGTGTACTCGTCCCACTTGTTGAGGGAAGCCAGATCGATCGGCGACAGCTTCCATTGCTTGAGCGGGTGAACCTCCCGCTCCTTGAAGCGGCGGCGCTGTTCCTTGCGGCTGACCGAGAACCAGAACTTGATCAGGTGGATGCCGCTACGCACCAGCGTACGCTCGACCTCCGGCGTCTGGCGCATGAACTCCTGGTACTCTTCCTCGCTGCAGAAGCCCATCACGCGCTCGACGCCGGCGCGGTTGTACCACGAACGGTCGCAGAAAACGATCTCACCGGCCGTCGGCAGGTGGCGCACGTAGCGTTGGAAGTACCATTGCCCACGCTCTTGTTCATTGGGCTTCTCGAGCGCGATCACGCGCCCGCCACGCGGGTTGAGGTGCTCGGTAAAGCGCTTGATGGCGCCGCCCTTACCCGCCGCGTCCCGCCCTTCGAAAATGACCACCACCCGCTGCCCGGTGTCCTTGATCCAGTTCTGCAGCTTGAGCAGTTCAACCTGCAAACGGTACTTCTGCTTCTCGTACGCCTTGCGCGACATCAGGTTGCGGTAGGGGTAGGAGTTGGTATCGCGCCAGCTGGTCGCCAGTTCGTCGTCGGGACTGGTTTCCAGCTTGGCTGGCGGCACCTCGTCCTTGCCGAGCAGCGCCTTGCGCAGCGCCAGCGCGTCGTCGGGTGACGCGCCGGTCATGATCGCTTCCAGCGTCTTGGCCAGCGAAGCCGTATCACCCACGGTGGCGTGCGCGATGATGTCACGCAAGGCGACCTTTTTGTGTTCGATCGCCGAACTGGCTGCCTCGGCTACGTCATAGGCCTCCATGGCGCTCGGCGTGCGTGCCGGGGCAACGTCACCGGCGGATGCCTTGCGCGGCTGCGCTACGCGCGTCGACGTCGACGTCGAAGCAGCCCTTGCCCGGGGGGCTCGTCCCGCAGGCTTGGCCGCCGTAACGGCAGCATTGTCGACGGTTCCTGCCGAATCGTCGGCGCCGGCTGCCGGCGGTGGAGTTCTTTTGTCCATCTATCTCTCTCCAAAGGGGGATCTTCTGTAGCGAAGAATTCGCGCCGGTTGGTTGATCGGCGATGCTCGTAATGATAGCGCCGATATGTCAGGCAGTTCAATCGCCTGGCGGCCAATGACCGCCTCTTTTCTGCGCTTTTCGCGTTTTCCCCCTGGCCGCTTGAAAAAACGGCCTGCGGACTCGTCCCGGCGAAGTCTGGCGAAGCACTCGCAAAACACCCTGACCCCGGCCGCAGGTCAGGGTCATAGTCAGGGTCACAGCCGACTCAGAAGATCACACGCGCCAGGAGCAGACCGGTGGTGACGGCGACGCTGGTGGCCACCAGACCGGGGATCATGAACGAGTGATTGAGCACATACTTGCCGATCCGGGTCGTCCCGGACAGGTCGAAGTTGATGGCCGCGATCAGCGAGCCATAGGTCGGAATGAAGAAGTAGCCATTGACCGACGGGAACATTGCGATCAGGAACTGCGGCGGGATTCCCAGCGCGATGCCGAGCGGCATCAGCGCCCGCGTCGTTGCCGCCTGGCTATACAGCAGAACCGAGGCAAAGAACAGGCCGAAGGCAAAGGTCCAGGGAGCCGCTTCGGCCCAGTGACCGATCGCCGGAACAATCACCTCCTTGTGCGCCGCGATGAAGCTGTCGCCAAGCCAGGCCAGGCCGAAAATACCGATCACCGCCACGACGCCGGCCCGCAGGGTCGCCGTCTTGGGAATCTCGTCGACATTCACCCGGGTCAGCATCAACATGATCGCGGCGATCGCCATCATCACGATTTCGATCACGACGGGCATCCCGAGCGCGCTCTTGGCGCCGGGCAGCCTGCGTAGTTCGGGGAAGAATCCGCACAGCACCACCAGCGCCACACCGACCAGGAAGAGATAGGCCGAAAGCTTCGCGGCCGGCTTCAGCGGCGGGCGATCGGTGGCCGCGGTCGGTGTCGGGATCTCGCCAGCCTGCAGGCGCGCCTGGTACTCCGGGTCGTCCTTGAGATCCTTGCCGAGGAACATCGAGACGATGGCCGCCACGACGACCCCGGTGAGCGTCGACGGAACGCAGATCATCAGGATTTCCGGCAGGCCCCACTGGACCATCCCCTTCTCGGCAAACAAGCCGATCATCGCCGCGGTCGCTGCCGCCACCGGACTGGCGGTGATCGCCTGCTGCGACGCAATGGTCGCAATGGCCATCGGCCTTTCCGGGCGGATGCCGCTCTGGTGCGCGGTTTCGTAGATCACCGGCAACAGTGGATAGACGATATGCCCGGTGCCGGCGACGAAACTGAAGCTCCAGGTCGTCAGTGGCGCGACGATGGTGACGTACTTCGGGTTGGCGCGGATGATGCCCTCGGCCACCCGGACCAGAAAGTCGATGCCGCCCGCAGCGTCCATCACCGATGCGGCCATGATCACCGCCAGAATGATCAGCATCACGTCGATCGGTGGCGAGGTCGGCGTGACCCCGAAGCCGACCACCAGTACCAGCAGCCCGACCGCTCCCCACAGGCCAAGCCCTACCCCGCTGTAGCGGGCGCCCATCCAGATCGCCGCCAGGACTACGACGAATTGCAGAAGGATCGCGATAGTCATGATATTTTCTCCAGGCTATGGGAAATAACCGGGGCCGGACATCCGTCGACAGCCCCGGCGGTCGCGCATGGAAACCGCCAGGCGGCTGATCGAAAAAGCTATTCGGCCTGCGGACTGATCAGGTTCTCGAACGAAAACATCTCGTCCCACTTTTCCTGCGTCAGCAGCTTGCGCTCATTGACCACGATTTCATGCAGCGACTTGCCGCTCTCGTAGCCCTCGCGAGCGATGTCGCTGCACTGCTTGTAACCCAGGGTCGGCTTCAACACGGTGATGATGCCAAGCGAGTTGAGGACCATATCACGCGAGCGCTCGGCGTTGGCGGTGATGCCCTTGACACAGTTTACACGCAGGCTGTTGACCGCATTCTCCATGGTGAAAATCGAGGTGAACAGCGCGAAGGTAATCACCGGCTCCATCACGTTCAACTGCAACTGCCCCGCCGAGGCGGCGAGGGTGACCGTCAGGTCAAGCCCGATGACCAGGAAGCTGGTCTGGTTGACGACTTCCGGGATCACCGGGTTGACCTTGCCCGGCATGATCGACGAACCCGGTTGCATCTGCGGCAGGTTGATTTCCTTGAAGCCGCAGCGCGGTCCGGAGGCGAGCAAGCGAATGTCGTTGCAGATCTTGGTGAGCTTGGCCGCGGTGCGCTTGAGCACGCCGGACAACTGCACGTAGGCGCCAGTATCGGAGGTTGCCTCGACCAGGTCGCCGGCAAGAATGAATCTGGTGTCGGTCAGTTCCGACAGGTAACGGGTGGCCAGTTCCGGGTAGCCCGACGCAGCGGTCACCGAGGTGCCGATCGCGGTGGCGCCAAGATTGATCTCGTGCAGGAGCTGGCGCACTTCGGCGAGCCGGCTCACCTCCTCGCCGATGGTCGTCCCCCAGCCGTTGAACTCCTGCCCGAGCGACATCGGAACGGCATCCTGCAGGTGCGTGCGTCCCATCTTGAGTACGCGGTCGAACTCCGTGGCCTTGGCGTAGAAAGCGTCCTGCAAGCGCCGCAGCGCCTCCATGTAGCTGGCCAGCCGCAGAATCAGCGCCAGGCGAAAGGCGGTCGGATAAATGTCGTTGGTCGATTGCCCGTAATTGACATGATCGTTCGGGCTGACATGCTGGTACTCGCCTTTCTGGTGCCCGAGACTTTCCAGTGCCAGATTGGCGATTACCTCATTGGCATTCATGTTGGTGGACGTACCCGCACCACCCTGAATGAAATCGGTGATGAACTGCTCGCACATCTCACCGGCGATCAGCCGATCACAGGCGCCAACGATCGCGTCGGCAACCCGGGCATCAAGCACTCCGAGATCACGGTTGGCCAGCGCCGCGGCCTTCTTGACGTAACCAAAAGACTTGACGAAATAGGGCTCGGCCGACATCGGGATACCCGTGATGTGGAAGTTCTCCTTGCCGCGCAGTGTCTGCACACCGTAATAAGCTGTATCCGGCAGTTCCTTCTCGCCGAGGAAGTCTTTCTCGATTCGTGCCATGGCCGTTCCTTTCGCTTGATTGATGGTCGTACCGCCGTTCCATCGACCGGCAGGTACCCGCGGTGCATCTGCTGCCGGCTGATAGGGCGAAGAAGGTCCAGTATCAGTCCCGCGCCGGTATTGACGGGCGTGGTCAGCGAGAAAAATCCCCAAGATGGAGCGCCATGGCTCCCAGGACGCGCCGGCACCTGCCCCCGAGACCTCATTCTAGCGCAGGACGCCAGCGCGCAAGGTCAACGTTTTGCGCGACCACAGCCGTGCCTGACGGGATCCTGATTTAAGTTCATTTCGCTGGAATTCTGCGAGCATTATTCCTATACTGCTCGAATAAGAAAATACACTCGCCATTTACGAGAGGAGACTTGCCATGGAAAGCTACATTGCCGGCTTGCTGCCGGAAGCGCTGGTGGTCGATTTGCCGGAAATCGATGCCCAGCACGAGGAAATTTTTCACCGCATCGAGTCGCTCAAAGCGGCCTGTTTCGAGAGCAGTTACGTCCCCATTGACGAGTTCGGCGCACTGCTCGATTACTTCGCCACCCATTTCGCCACCGAGGAACGGCTTGCCGACGAGGCGGGGCTGGATTTCGCTGAGCACACCCGGATTCACACGGATACTCTGCGCCTGCTGCACAAGGCTTTCGGCGAGGTCATCAGTGGGGGCCAGGACGTCCATTGCTTCCTGCGCTACGCCGAGTACTGGTTTGAGCGCCACATCAACGAGGACGACCGGCTGTTCATTTCTGTACTGCAGGCCAGCAACCGGGATCGTTCCAGCAGCCAACGCCATACCGCCAGCCCCTGCTTCGGCGCGCAAGCCTGATGGCGTCCCGGCCATCCGGACTTGGCTGGCCGCTTCAGCCGCCGAACTGCCGGGTCAGGGAACTGACGCTGGCGATTAGCTGATCGAAGTCGGGCGCAGCGCCGTCCGGAGTGAGCTGGTCCACCACTGCCGGCAGGAGTTGCGCCATGCCCTCGGATGCCTCGGCTTCACTCACGCCCGCCTGTTGGGCGATTTGCGAGAGGGTTTCGTCGCCGAAGACCTGACCAATGGCGTCGGGCGAGATCGGCAGGTTCTGCCCGCGACCCACCCAGGAACTGGCCTGCTCGGCAAAGCCTGCGCGCTGGAACTGCTCGAGCAAGCCGCCCAGTCCACCGCCAGCTCCGCCTGCACCACCACCGAGCATGCTCCCCAGCACAGCGCCCAGGCCGCCGCCACCACCGGCGCCAGCACCGCCGCCGCCGAGCATTCCTCCGAGAACCCCGCCCAGCCCGCCGCCCTGGCCGCCGCGCCCGCCGAGCATGCCCCCGAGCAGGTCGCCGAGACCACCACCGGATTCGCCGGCACCGCCCTGTCGGTTCATCAGCATTCCCAAGACGACCGGCAGCAAGGCCATCAGCACCTTGCTGTTGCCGCCCGTGCCGCCGGCCGCAGCCTGCTCGGTATCCCTCGAGTTGCCCGCCATGCTGCCCAATACGTCATCCAGTAGTCCCATGCCACTCTCCTTTGCTGTCTTCAGATAAGTCAATTCGCCACAGCCCCCATGCCTCGCTGCAACAGTTGCCGTGTTCGGCTACCGACCTTTCCATGCACTGGTCGCGTACGCTATTGATCATGACAGACTGGCATCAGAAATCAATTGCCCACGACGCCGATCGGCAAAACGCGGCGACTGCGCACGGTCTGTCGCCTTCTCCGCCATCTTCCTGCTCGGTATCGTCTGCGCGCTGATCCGGCGCGCATGGCCATGCGCACGACCACCAGCCCGTCTAACGCTCCTCGGGAAATCCCGCCCGCAGTTGCTCGACAATCCAGCGCGCCTCGGCTTCGCTCAGGAAGCGATGCCAGGGCGGCATCGGCGTACCCGGCCGGCCGCCACGGATGGTTGCCACCAGCGAATCAACCGCTTTGTCCTGCAACACCGCCGCCGTCAGGGGCGGGCCAAGACCACCTTGCAAGGTCATGCCGTGGCAGGAACCACAATCCTGGCGAACCAGATGAACGAGTTCCTTCTGACGTTCGGGTGCCGGCGGCAGCGCAGCCTCGGCGAACACCTCTGGCGAACCCAGCAGCCACGTGAAAACCGAAAGGGAGACAAGCGCACCAGGAATGCGCAGGCTTTGCAGCTTCATCGCTTCGTCCCTTCGTCCTTTTCTCAGTTTTTTGGTCATGCGACCGAACCTGCGCCAAAGCGGGGCCGCCGCCCCCCGATCCTGCGCAAGGCGCGCAGCATGACATATCTGTAGCGCCCGATCCATTGAAATTCTTCAACTATGCCGGGGCAAGGGCTGCGCGGCTTCGCCTGCGAGTTGAAGAAAGGGCGCCGACGCGCTTATGCTTGCACCTCAGCCAAAAGATGGGAACCACAGGAATGAGTTCAACTGCCTCGCCAACACCCAGCGGAACCGTGTATATCGTCGGCAGCGGCCCGGGCGATCTCGAACTGCTGACGCTGCGCGCCGCCCGCCTGATCGGCGAAGCCGACGCCATCGTCTACGACCATCTGATTG
Source organism: Candidatus Accumulibacter affinis (assembly GCA_016713625.1). GTDB lineage: Bacteria > Pseudomonadota > Gammaproteobacteria > Burkholderiales > Rhodocyclaceae > Accumulibacter > Accumulibacter affinis. The sequence goes on along the minus strand of JADJOT010000012.1, from coordinate 152,798 downwards.
CCGATGGCGTACTTGCTCTGGCGCGACCTGACGCCGAGAAAATCTATGCCGGCAAGGAGAGCTCAAAACACAGCCTACCACAGGAGGAACTTAACCAACTGCTCGTACGTCTGGCGCGCGCAGGTCGAATGGTGGTGCGCCTCAAAGGGGGAGACCCCTTCGTCTTCGGCCGCGGTGGCGAAGAAATCGAGACGCTGGTCGACTCGGGGATTCCCTTCGAGGTCGTTCCCGGAGTCACCGCGGCTGCCGGTTGCGCCGCTTACGCGGGTATCCCGCTGACTCATCGCGAGCATGCGCACGCGGTAACCTTTGCTACCGGCCACCTCAAGGACGGAACGATCAACCTCGACTGGCCGTCGCTGGCGCGTCCACGACTCACCGTTGTTTTCTACATGGGGGTTGGCGGCCTCGCCGAAATCTGCCGCCAGATGATCGCGCACGGACTGCCCGCAGACCACCCGGCAGCGGTCGTACAGAACGGCACGACCAGGCGCCAGCGCGTGCTGACCGCCGATCTGGCAACCCTTCCGGAGAAGGTGGCAGCGGCGGGAATCCGCTCGCCGGCGCTGATCATCGTCGGCACCGTCGTCCGCCTGCAACAGAAGTTATCGTGGTTTCCACCACGCGCGCCTGGCGAACCGGGCTGAGCGGCCCAAACGACGATCGCCAGCGTCGGCAGGAAAGCGACGAAGAGCTGCAGTCTGGCAACGACAACAGTGCTCGGCGCCACCCCGGCGCTGAGCCCCAGGGCAATTCCGGCCACTAGCGCGGCACGGACGAAAGCCACCATCGTCGTGATGTTCAGCCTCAAGGGCAAGCTGATCGTCATCACCCCGATGGGCGACTTGCACGGTAAGGGGCTAGAATTGCCGCTTTGCGACGTTTGCCGGCTACCCACCTGATGCAGCAAATCCCGCCACTACCGCCGCCCGCCATACCCCCGGAAGCGGATCAATCGCTGCTACCGCCGCCGGCACGGTCGTCCCGTCTGCCGCTCTATCTGGCGCTGGCCTATCTGGTCCTGATCGTCTACGCCAGCCTCTACCCGTTTGCCAACTGGCGCAACCTCGGCGTCTCGCCGCTGGAGTTTCTCGATGCCGGCTGGCCTCGCTACTGGACGGCATTCGACCTCGCGACCAACCTCCTCGCCTATCTGCCGCTGGGCTTTCTGCTGACCCTGTCGCTACGCAACCTGCCTGGTGGCCGATGGTCGGCGGCGATCGTCGCGCTGTTGTTTGGCAGCCTGCTCAGCTTCAGCATGGAATGGCTGCAGAACTGGCTGCCGGCGCGCGTACCCTCGAATCTCGACCTGGCGTGCAACGCCAGCGGAACGGCGATTGGCGCGGCCATCGCGTTCTGGAACGGCAAGCGCATTTTCAGGCGCATCGGCCAGATGCAGCGGGAATTGCTGGCACCGATCCCGCACGTCGAACTCGGTCTGGTCCTGCTCGGCACCTGGCTGCTCAGCCAGCTTTCGCCCGAAACACTGCTTTTTGCCAACGGCGACCTGCGCCATGTGTTCGAGCTGACACCGGCCGTACCCTACGCAGCGCATTCCTTCTTCGTTCTCGAAGCCGGCATCATCGCCTGCAACACCATCGTCATCGGCCTCCTGGCGCGCACCCTGCTGGCTGACCGGGCGTCACCGCACCTGGCGCTGCTTGCCTTCTTCGTCCTTGCTCTGGCGACCCGGACGCTCGCCGCCGCCCTGCTGATAGACACCCATGAGGCACTTGCCTGGCTGACGCCCGGCGCGCAGGTTGGCCTGCTCGTTGGCGGCGCAATCCTGGTGTTACTGTTGCTGCTACCCGCCCCAACACGCATCGCGCTGGCCGGCATGGCGCTGCTGGCCGGCACGGTGCTGGTCAACCTGACGCCCATCAACCCCTATTCGGAAGCGGCTCTGGCGGCCTGGCGACAAGGCCACTTTCTCAACTTCAACGGTCTCACCCGCTGGGTCGCCAGCCTCTGGCCCTTCGTCGCCCTGCCTTATCTGACGGTGGTTGGACGCGATCTGTGAGGAATTGTCAGCTACCGTTCCTGCGCGCGCGCATCTGTAGCGCCCAGGCGGCCAGCTGCGGTGCGCGCCGACCGAGGTCCACCGCCAGCCGCGTTTCCAGGGTTTCCAGCAGCGCCAGATCGTCGCTGCCAACGTCTTGTGGGTAAATCCTCTGCAGATGCAGCACCAGATCGCCGGCAGTTGCCTGCCGCTTGTCCGGAAACCCGAGGCCGGGCAGGCGCTGCTCCGCCAGCGGCGGCGCACACGCGGGCAGTTCGAGACGGCTGGTGCCGCGCAAGGTCGGCACCTCGATGCAGCCGCCGCACAACCAGCGGAAAACGCTGACCGGCACCTGACAATGCAGATCGCGCCCCTGCAGGACGAATAGCGGATGCTCGGCCAGGCGAATTTCGAGGTAGAGGTCGCCGGCAATGGCGTCGCCGGGGGCCAGCGGCGCCTGCCGGGCCAGGCGCAGACGTTCGCCATCGACGAGACCCGCCGGCACGCTGACCGAGAGCGTGCGAGCTTCCTCAACCCAGCCACTGCCGGCGCAATCCGGGCAGGCGGTCTCCCGCAGATAGCCACGCCCGGCGCAACCGTCGCAGCGGCTGGTCCCGCCACCCGCGCGAGCCACTCGCCCACAGCCACTGCAAAGCGGACAAGGCACCGAATGATTGTGCTGCACGCGGCCGCGGCCACGGCAGCTGCTGCATCCCAATCGTTGCCAGAGTTCAATCTCTTTCCGGCAACCCTGCGCCGCCTCCTCGAGCGTCAGGGTAAGGGCCTGCGTCAGGTCTTCGCCCGTCTTGCCGGCGGCGGCGCCCGCCGCAGCGACCCCTGCCGCCTGCGCCTGTCGCCATTCGGCCAGGCGCTGCGGATCGAGCAGCAGCTCGTACGCCGCATGCACGCGCTTGAATTCGCTGCCGGCAGCCGCCGAAGGGTTGCGATCCGGATGCCAGTGCATGGCCAGCCGACGATACGCCCGCCTGACTTCGTCGAGCGATGCTTCCTGCGCTACGCCAAGAACAGTGAAAGGATTGTCGCAGATGGTCATGGAATGGTCACCAAGCTGCCATCCAGGTGGACAGCCAGCGCGAATGGCAGCGCCGATTTTACGTCATCACGCCGGCACGGCGCGGTAATCCCTGCCCGGGCAAGCGATTCAGGTGACCAGCGCCACCGGCGAGCCGACCGCAAGCCGCAGGTCGGCCGCCGCACTGCCGCGATTGACGGCGATTTCCACCAGGCCGACACTGTTCTCGTACCAGAATGCCTGCCCGCATGGCACCGCGGCGAATACCCGGGCCGCAGGAATTTGCGCCCGACCGACGGCAAGCCTCGCTTCCCGCGTAATATTGGCCGCCCGCAGCCCGGTGAAGGCGTTGCCATAATGGTCAATGTAGATCACCTCGGCCAGGTCGTCCGCGGCCATCCGGTGATCCAGCCCCGCACTTGCCGCAAGCGCCTCTGCCGGCCAAACGCCAGCAGCAATGCGCGCAGCGATGGGGGCGAACAGGTCGCGTCCGTGAAAGGAGGTCGACAATCCGTCCGGCCGCCAGGTGATACGCCAGGTGCGTAGCGCTTGCGCGCGAGCAGCGAGCACGGCGAGCAGGCCATTGTCCGGCCCGACGTACCATTTTTCGTCGGCTTCGACGACCACCGCCGGACGATCGCTGCCGACGCCCGGGTCCACCACCGCGAGAAACACGCTGCCCGCGGCGAAACTGGTCTGCAAGGCGGCCAGCAGGTGCGCCCCGGCCCGCGCATCGAAGTCCGGCACGCGATGCAGCAAATCGATCATCGGCACCTCGCGCTGGCCGTGGCGCAGCAACGCCGCCTTCATTTGACCGAGGTAGGGGTCGTCGATGCCGAAATCGGAGTACAGGACGAGCATGCGATGCGCCAAGGAACGATGCGGATCGATAGCATAACGCGTCGCGGCCGTCTCACGCAGCCACCCTGTTCATGCAGAATGAGTTACCCTCGCGGATCTGGGTTAAAATCACTCGCCGCCGCAGCCAAGCCAAAGGTCATGACTCCGGGCAGCCACCGCGGATGATGGAAGCGATGACCGTTCCCTCAGCCCCGCCCCCTGCTATGCTCTCCCACAATGGCGGGGGAGATTCGCGAGTCGCTGGCGCGACTTTCACAGCCAGAGGAGGATCCAGTTCCATGAGTTATTTCAAGCATCACGTGTTTTTCTGCTGCAACCAGCGTGGCGAGGGCGAGACCTGCTGCAACAATTCCGGTGCCAGCGCCGCCCAGGCCTACGCCAAGGATCGCGTCGGCGAACTGCGGCTCAAGGGAGCAGGCAAGGTTCGCATCAACAAAGCCGGTTGCCTGGACCGCTGCGACGACGGGCCGGTAGTCGTGGTCTATCCGGACGACGTATGGTACAGCTACGTCGACAATGAAGACATCGAGGAAATCATCCAGGAACACCTCGTGCATGGCCGGGTCGTCGACCGCCTGCGCATCTGAAGGCCATCGTCGGTCGACCTCGCGGCAGTGATCGCTGCGACGCAATCAGCGAAAGGAAGCTGAAGCCATGAGACTGCAGCCAGAGCAACTGTTGCTCGACGGACCAGTAGGCAAGATCGAAGTCCTCGTCGAAAACCCCGGCGCGCCGCGCGGCATTGCGCTGATTGCCCATCCGCACCCATTGTTCGGTGGCGGCAACAGCAACAAGGTGGTGCAGACGCTGGCACGTACCTTCAACCATCTCGACTACGTCGCAGTGCGTCCAAATTTCCGTGGTGTCGGCCAGAGCGAGGGCAAACACGACGACGGTCAGGGCGAGACCGACGATCTGCTGGCCGTCCTGGCCGAGGCCAAGTGTCGTTACGGCAATCTACCGGTGGCGCTGGCTGGCTTCTCGTTCGGCGCCTATGTGCTGACGCGCGTCGCCGAAGCGCTGTTCGCAGCCGGCCATCCGGCGCAGCGGCTGGTCCTCGTCGGTACCGCCTCGGGTTTCGTCGAGGGCGCACGCCGTTACCACACCAAGGCCGTGCCGCGTGACACCATCGTCATTCACGGCTCCGAGGACGCCACCGTGCCTCTGGCCAACGTCATCGAGTGGGCCAAGCCGCTGGACTTACCGGTGGTGGTGGTCCCCGGTGCCGACCACTTTTTCCACCGCCGCCTGCACCTCATTCGCGAAATCGTCAGCCACGCCTGGCGCCACTGAGCGCCGGCCCCACCGCCCCGGCGGCCGGCGCGGCGGCGCTACCGGTCAGCGATCCGTAATTCGCATTGTTGAAGGAGCTTGCATGCGAGGAGTCACGCCGACGAGGACATTCGCCTTGTGGATGCTGCTCGGTCTGGCGGTACCTGTTGTCGCAGGACATTCCGTGGTTCGGCAAGCGCGACCTCAAACGTGAAGTGGCGGAACTCGAAGGCGAGAGCGCCCGGGGGCGCGCCCTGGGCACCTGGTCGGACATCGCGGCGAGGATCAAGACGAGCTATGCGCAGTGGTATTACGTGCATCGGAACGAACGCCTGACGCGCGAAATACTTGACCTGATGCGCCGCCTCGAAAGGATTGCGCAGGTACGCTACAGCGGCGGTCTCGCGGCGCTGCAGGACGTCATCCGTGCGCAGGTCGAGCAGACAGGCTGCACGGCGAACTGGTCACCCTGGGAACCGAGCAACACCACCTGCACACGCGCCTGAATGCCTTGCTGGCACGGCCCGTCGGGGCACCGCTCGCCGAACCGGAGAAGCTCCGCCCGCTGCCGGCGCCCGCCCGGCTCGATTACGCCACACTGGAGGAACGTCTCGTCGCCCGTAACCCGCTGCTGGCGTCTGAAGTCAGCAAACTCACAGCGGCAAAAAAAGCCGGGAACTCACCTACCGGAACCGCTACCCTGACTTCACCATCGGTGCCGGGGGGAGGAACCCCTGTGGAGCGTAGCGGAACAGGGGTTCCTCCCCCCGCAGAAGCAAGATCAACAGCCACAGCACAAACCAAAGCAAAGGCAACACCGGGGCAGCGCCGTCCAGCTGCTACTGAAGTCAAGTGCCCAGCTTAAACAGACTTAATTCTTGTCTTGACTTCGGGGTCCACTTTATTTTTAGCACCTTACGCGCCGGGGCCTTGAGCGCCGGGTTCGCGAGCTCGGCTGCGCGCTCGGTCACCATCTGCAAAATCGCTTGCCGCAAGCGATGGTCGCGTTCGGCCCACTGGACCGGGTCGCCGCGGACTTCAAGGCGCTGGTCGTTCAAGTGGTACAACTCGCCAATCCGTTCGACCCAGGAAAAGGCCCAACCCGAGAGATCCGGATGGGCGTTGGCCAGTTCGATGAAATCACGCCGTTGGTGGGCCCAGCAGAAGGCTAGCAGGATCTTCCCAAGGATCCTCGCGAGCTTCTGGTAACCCGAATAGCGATCGCAGATGACCACGCCGCCCTCGCTGTCGGACCGTTCTGCGATCGGCACCTGCGCCGATCGCGTCGGGTCCAGCACGAAGTGAATCACCGATTCGGAGTGAAACCCCCACAGGTACCAGCGATGACCGATCTTCCCTTCGGTCTCGGCAAACACCATCCAGCGGGTTTCATCCGCGTGCCAGCGATTCTCGCTCTGCAGTCGGCAAAGCAGTGCTTCTTCCAGCGGCTCGAACAGCGGGGCCAGGGTGCGCAGTCCGCCGGTGAGGGTTCCGGCGAGAGCGTCAGTTCGTAGTCGGACCAGTCCCGGAGCAGTCGATGAGTCGGCTGGCCGTAGGAGAACTTGGACAGCAGGAGGTGCACCCAGATCGACACGCCGTATTTGCCGCGGGGAATCCATCGCGCCGGCGGTGGCGCGGTCAGGATGCCCGGGGTACCGGGGCACTGACCGGTCCGCCGGTAGCGCCGCCGGCGGATCACCCGCCGGTACGGTTTGACGTCGATCTCGATGAGTTCACTGTCTTCCGTGCCGGGAAAGTCGGCGTAGCCGAGGCCGCAGTTCGGGCAATGCTTGCTCAGCGTCACCATTACCTGGGCAAACGGCGTCAGCTTGCCTTTGCTGATCGCTGATCCTGCATGAGCTGATGTCCGATCCAGAGCTCATGCGACGAACTGTAGCAAACTTCCGCTGCTGTGTCCAGACCTCAGGCCAGCCGCTGACTCGCTAACTAAAGGCCGCCGCGTACGGACTACGGGTTCACCGAATACTTACCAAGCGACGCAGATTACAATCCAGCGGTTCGTGGAAGCAGTCATGCATTCGCCCCTCTCATCGCCCGCCTGAACATGTTGTCCACCGCCGCCGTCATATGTATCGGCAACAGTGCGGTGGCCGGATGCGCCTGCTGAAAAACGCGGAAGACCTCATCGGCAAACGCCTGACCGATCTCCTCCACGCCGGCGAAATCCAGCACCACCGTTTGAAAGCGTTCGAAGCGCAGGGTGAGTCGCTTCGCCTGCGAACGGGAAACCAGCTTCTCTCCTTCGTGCTGTGCCAGCCGCACTGGGACGATGGTCTTGGCAAAGGTGTATTCCTCCGGGGCGGCAAACTGGTCGAACACCTCACTCAGGGTACGCCCGCTGTCGTTGCCCAGGCGCATCAACACCAGCGTGCCCGGCGCATCGGCGGGACGTTCCATGAGCACATCCGCTCCCCACTCGTCGTGCATGAAGTGCAGCTTTCCGGAACGAATATCGAAGGCATCCATGACCTTGGAGGAAAAAAAGATGCCCTCCCCGGTGTGGTTGGCGGGGTCGGTGGTCAGCTTGCCCTTGGCCAATTCCAGAATCGCCTCGCGCGGGTCGTACATCTTCAGCGCCCTCTGAATCTTGAGGAAGATGCCCTCGCCCTCGTCCGCGACATACACCGTGGTATTCAGCGCATCGCGCAGCAATTCCACTGTCACCCGTTCAGAACCCGAATGGTCGATGGCGTTGTTCACCATCTCGGTCACCGCGTAGTGCCAGATGTCGCGCACATTGACGGATAGATCGCCAAGCTTGGGCGTCATCAAATCGCGCCACACCCTGTCCTCGTGCAGCCCCGCTCGCGCATACCCCTGCCGCACCTGCGCCAATGTCGCCAGGTGATAACGCACCCCGCGCCCGACGCCGGAAGAAGTGATTACCCCTTCCTGTCTCAACCTTGCCAGCCAGGCACTGGCAGACTGGCGCGACACCCCATGCTGGGCGGCCAAGCGCGCAGCGACATTGCCGCCGTCCTGGGCAATGGTGGCGAGTATGGAAAGGCGCACGTCCGCAGTCATAGCGTATTAAATGTAAAGAAAAGCGGCCTTAATTGTAAAGCGAAATGGCGAGAAACGTAAAGCTGCGTCGGCCAGAGCGGCCGAATCCTTCCGGTGACAAACAGGTCGTCAGGACAGATGCGGTAGCGAGTCAAGTGGTGACTTCGGCATCGGCACGAGATAGCCGTCACCGTGTCACCCACAAGCCACGCAGATTACAAATTTGTAATTTGTCAGTCAGCTTTCTGTTGGGCAGAATCCGGCAACATCTCGCCCATTCGTATTCATGATGGGCGCGTCTGATGCAGTGGTGTCCGCTTAAGAGGAAGGCACGAGTTGGGGGCAATATCCTGACCGTGTTGCTTGCCGTCACGGCAGCTTCCGCGCAGGCGGAAACCTTGCGCGAGGTGTTTGAGAAAGCGTGGGCGAATTCACCCCAGGGGCGAACGGCAGAGGCAAAACGGGACGAAGTCGCCGCCAGCCGAACGGTCGCCGAATCCTGGTTTCCTGCCGCCCCGAAAATTGACGCTTTTCACCGCACCGACCGATGGAACAGTGATCTGGGTAACCAGGAGAGCGAAATCGGCATTTCCATTCCGCTCTGGCTGCCCGGACAGAAGGCTGCGCGCAGGAGCCTTGCCGAGGCCGAAGGCGGAGAGAACGAAGGCGACATCCAGACGACACAGCTCGCTGTCGCCGGTGAACTGCGCCGAGCGCTGTGGACGCTGGTGATGGCCAGGAGTGAAGCAGAGGTTGCCGCAGAACGCCTGAAAACCATGGTAGAACTCGAAGCGGATGTCGGCAGGCGGCTCAAGGTGGGAGAAATTGCCCGCTCCGACCTGTTGCTCGCTCGCCAGGAAACCGCCAGTGCGCGCGCAGCCGCTGCCGACGCGCAACTCGGGGTGGTACGCAGCCTGCAACGCTACCGGGTGGTGACTGGTACGGACCGCCTGCCGGATAATCCGCAGGAGCCGGTCGCGGTGGCCGCCGATCGGGCGGTCGATCCCCGCGTCGCCGCCGGCCAGGCCGTTATCGAGCGCGCCCGCGCTGCCCTCAAACTGGCTCAGGAGTCACGCCGCGAGGCGCCGAGTGTCGGTGTGCTCTATCGCCGCGATCGTGAGCTGTCCGGTGCCACCCCGCGCGACAGCATCGGCTTTGCCATCAGCATCCCGCTGGCCGTCGAAGTGCGCAATGCGCCCCTGCTGGCCAGCGCCAACACCGCCCTGATCGAGGCCGAGGCCCGGTATCGGCGGCTCCTTGCCGAAGTCGAGGCCGAACTGCGCGAAGCCGAGGCCCAGCTCGAATCGGCCGGTCTCGGTGCGGCGCTGGCGGTCGAGCGCGAACAAGCCGCGGCGGAGCGCCTGACGCTGATGCGCCGCTCGTTCGAGCTTGGCGAAACCTCGCTCGTCGAGCTGCTGCGCGCCCAGTCCCAGACCACCGAGGCCCGTATCGAAGGGGTCCGCAGCCGCTCCCGACTATCCGCCGCGCAGGCCAATCTGAACCAGGCTCGAGGAATCACGCCGTGACCCGACCATCATTCCTCCCGACCTGGGCCGCTGCTTGTGTTGCGGCCATTCTACTGGCGCTGTTTTCCCTGTCTGCGCCGGTCATCGCCCATGAAGGCCATGACCACGGGGCCACCGCGAAGCCGGCCGATGTCCGGCTGGCGCCACGCTTCGAGGTGCGCAACGAGGACCTGGAAATCGTCGGTGTGCTTGCCGACAGGAATCTGCTCATCTATGTCGACCGCGCCAGCGACAACCGGCCCATTCAAGGCGCGCAGATCGAAGTCGAGGGGCCAGGAATCAAGGGCGTTGCCACCGCGATGGCCGACGGGGTCTATCAACTACCGGCCGCCGCCCTCGCCCAGGCCGGCAAATACCCGCTGATGCTGACGATTCAGGCTGGTGAAATCGTCGATCTGCTCGCCGCCACGCTGGAGGTAGGAGAAGTCCCGGTGGCAACGTCCGCCGAGAAGAATACCGAACGTCCGTGGTGGCTCTTCGCAGCGATTTCGCTGCTCCTGCTCTGCGGCGGCCTGGTCGCGCGTCGCCTGCGCCGCCAAGCAAGAGAAAGGGCCATTCACCATGCCTGATTCCCGCAACACCAGCCCTTACGCCCTTCTCCTGCTGTTGGCCAGCGCTCTCACGGTTCAGGTCTGGGCGCACGGCGGTGAGGACCATGACGACGCGAAGAAATCCACTCCAGCCCCGGTGGCAGTCGCCGCAGTCAATGCAGTCAACGCCCCAGGACAGGTGACCTTTGTCGAGCCTGCCTTGCGCTTGCCGGATGGCAGTGTCTTGGTGCCGAAGTCGGCACAACGGCAACTGGCGCTACGCACCCAGGCGGCACGCAAAGGCGAGTTTCCCCGCAGCGTGGAACTCAATGGCCGCGTCGTCGCCGACCCCAATGCGGGCGGACGCGTGCAGACCTTCCAGAGCGGGCGGATCGAGGCCGGCCCGAAGGGACTTGCGGTACTCGGCCAGCGGGTCAGCAAAGGACAGGTACTCGCCTGGCTGCAGCCGGCGAGCAGCGCCATCGAACGCGGTTCGCAGCAGTCCGCGCTGGCCGAACTCGCGGCCCAGGAAACCATCATCGAACGCCGTGTCGCACGCCTCAGGCAACTGGAAGGCAGTGTTCCGCAGAAGGACATCGAGCAGGCACAGATCGAACTCGCCGCGTTCAAAAAGCGAAGAGGCGCGCTCGCCGGCAGCCTCGGCCGTGAGGCGCTGGTGGCGCCGGTCAGCGGTGTCGTCAGCGCCGCCAACGCCGTCGTCGGTCAGGTCGTCGATGCGCGGGAGGTGGTCTTCGAAGTGATCGATCCACAGCGCCTGGCGGTCGAGGCGCTGGCCTACGACCCGCTGTTGCTCGCCGGATTGGCCAGGGCCAGCGCGCCGGTGGCCGGCGGCGTTCTCGATCTGGCCTTCGTCGGCATCGGGCGCAGCCTCAAGGAGCAGGCCATGCCGGTCCTGTTCCGTGTCGAACTGCCAAAAACTGGCGAGTTGCCTGCGCTTGCGGTCGGCCAGACACTCAAGGTACTGGCCCAGACCAGCGAGCGCCAGTCCGGCGTCGCCGTTCCCGTCGGCGCCGTGGTGCGCAATGCAGCCAATGAATCGGTGGTCTGGGTGCACGAAAGCGCCGAGCGTTTTGTCTCGCGCAAGGTCAGGATCGCGCCGCTGGACGGTCATACCGTGGCAGTGACCGACGGGCTGAGCGGCGGCGAGCGGGTCGTCGTGCACGGCGCCGCATCGCTGTCCCAGATTCGTTGAGGGAACGCCGTGTTCGATTTCATCATCACGACCAGCCTCAAGCAGCGCCTGATCGTGCTTGGCGTCTCGTTGCTGCTGATCATTTATGGCGCCCTGACCGTGCGCAAGATGCCGGTAGACGTCTTCCCCGACCTCAACAAGCCGATGGTCACGCTGATGACCGAAGCCGGCGGCATGGCGCCGGAAGAGGTCGAGCAGTTGATCACTTTCCCCGTCGAAGCGGCGATGAACGGGATGCCCGGCGTGACGCGCGTGCGCTCCGTGTCGGGCATCGGCCTGTCGGTGGTCTATGTCGAGTTCGAGTGGGGGAGCGAGATTTACCGCAATCGCCAGCAGATCGCCGAACGTCTCAACCTGGTCCGCGAGCAGTTGCCGCAGGGCATTGTTCCGCAGGTGGGGCCGATTTCGTCGATCATGGGCGAAATCCTGCTCATCGCCTTGCCAGCCGACCCCGACAAGGTCAGCCCGATGCAGGTCCGGGAATACGCGGACTGGGTGATTCGCCCGCGCCTGCTGACCATAGCCGGCGTCGCGCAGGTCATTGCCATCGGTGGCCAGGTCAAGCAGTACCGCATTGAACCCGATCCGGCCCGCATGCAGGCGCTGGCAGTGACGCTGAGCGAACTGGAAGCGGCGCTGAAAAACTTCGGCGGCAACACGGCCGGCGGCTTCGTCGACGCGGGCGGACGCGAGTATCTGATCCGCAACATCGGCCGCAGCAGCCGGCTCGATGACCTGCAGAACCAGCCTGTGGCGACGCGTAAAGGGCAGGTGATCCTGCTCCGCCAGGTCGCCTCGGTCACCTTTGCGCCGGCCATCAAGCGCGGCGACGGCAGTTTCCAGGGCAAGCCGGCCGTCATTCTCTCGGTGCAGAAGCAACCGACGGCGGACTCCGTGGCCTTGACGCGCGCCGTTGAAAAAGCCCTGGCCGAGATGGGCAAGAGTCTGCCGCCGGGGCTCGAAACACCGCAGTTCCTCTTCAAGCAGGCCAATTTCATCGAAGCCTCGGTGGGCAACGTCGAAGAGGCGCTGCGCGACGGCGCCATCATGGTGGCCATCATCCTGTTCCTGTTTCTCGCCAATCTGCGCACGACTTTCATTTCGCTGACCGCCATTCCGGTGTCACTACTGCTCACCGCGCTGGTCTTCCACTACTTCGGCCTGTCGATCAACACCATGACGCTCGGCGGGCTGGCGATTGCCATCGGCGAACTGGTCGACGATGCGGTGATCGGGGTGGAAAACGTCCTGCGCCGCCTGCGCAAGAATCGCAGCCTGCCCGATCCGAAGCCGGCACTGGAAGTCATTGCCACTGCCTCGAAGGAGGTGCGCTCGGGTGTCGTCTATGCGACGCTGATCGTCGTCCTGGTGTTCATTCCGCTCTTTGCCCTGCCGGGCATCGAGGGGCGGCTGTTCACGCCGCTCGGGGTGGCCTATATCGTTTCCATTCTGGCCAGCATGGCGGTGGCAATGACGGTTACCCCGGTGCTGTGCTACTACCTTTTGCCGAGAATGAAGCACATCGATCACGGCGACAGTGCACTGGTATCCCGGCTAAAAAAATGGGACGAACGCCTGCTTAACTGGTCGTTTGATCGTGGCCGACTCCTGCTGGCCGGTGCGGCCACCAGCGTGGCGCTGGCGCTGGCATCGATCCCCTTCTTCCCGAAATCCTTTCTGCCGCCGTTCAACGAAGGCACCCTGACGGTCAGCGTGCTACTCAACCCCGGAACCTCGCTCACCGAGTCGAATCGCATCGGCACGCAAGCGGAGACCCTGCTTCTGACGGTGCCGGAAGTCACCGAAGTCGGCCGCCGGACCGGTCGGGCCGAACTGGACGAACACGCTGAAGGCGTCCATTCGTCCGAGATCGAGGTCGACCTGAAAGCCTCCGAACGTGGCCGCGAGGCGATCATCGCCGACATTCGCCAGCGCCTCTCCGGCCTGCCGGCAGTAGTCAGTGTGGGACAGCCAATTTCGCACCGCCTCGACCACCTGCTTTCCGGTGTTCGGGCGCAGATCGCGCTGAAAATCTTCGGTGACGATCTGGATACCCTGCGCGGGCTGGCCGGCGACCTCAAGGAGCGTCTGGCCAGAATACCCGGGATTACCGATCTGCAGATCGAAAAGCAGGTGCTGATCCCGCAGTACAAGATCCACGTCGATTACGACGCCGCCGCGCGCTACGGCGTCACCTCCGGCGAGTTGCTGCAACGTCTGGAGCAGTTGCTGGCCGGCGAACGGGTCGGCCAGATCCTGGAAGGCAATCGCCGTTTCGACCTCACCCTGCGCCTGCCGGAGGAAGCCCGCGGCGAGCGCGGCCTGGAGAATCTGCTGATCGAGACGCCGACCGGTCGGGTGCCGCTCTCAAGCCTTGCCAAGGTCGAGGACGGCGACGGTCCGAATCAGATCGGTCGGGAAAACACGCGCCGGCGCATCGTGATCTCGGCCAACAGCGATGGTTCCGACATGAGCCGGATCGTTGCCGACATCCGCGCCGAGATCGACCGAACATCGATGCCGGAGGGCTACTTCCCACTCCTGGAGGGGCAGTTCCAGGCCCAGGAGGAGGCCGCCAGGTTGATTGCGGTGCTGGCGCTGGTGTCGCTCGCCATGATCTACCTGGTGCTGTATAGCCGCTACCGTTCGGCGGTGCTGACGGCCATCATCATGGGCAACGTGCCACTCGCGCTGGTCGGCTCGGTGGTGGCCTTGTGGATCTCCGGCCAACCGTTGTCGGTGGCCGCCCTGGTCGGCTTTATCACGCTGACCGGCATAGCCACCCGCAACGGTATTCTCAAGATCAGCCACTATATCAACCTGTGCGCTTTCGAGGACGAGGTATTCGGGCGAACGATGATCGTGCGCGGCTCGCTGGAGCGCTTGACGCCGGTGTTAATGACGGCACTGGTCGCCGCCTTCGCCCTGACACCGCTGTTGCTCTCCGCCGACGCAGCGGGCAAGGAAATCCTGCATCCGGTGGCGGTGGTCATTTTTGGCGGACTGATCAGTTCCACCGTGCTCGACACCTTGCTGACGCCGGTCATGTTCTGGCTGTTTGGTGAGAAACCCCTGCAACGCTTGCTGGCCGAAAAAGCGAAAGAGTCCTTTTAACCCTACCCTGTGAGGAAGAACCCATGCAACGCATCCTGATTTCGAGCCTGGCCATGGTGGCTGCTCTAGTGTCCGTCGGTAACGGCGCGTTCGCCCATGACGATGCCGCTCTCGACCAAATCAGTGGGCCCAATGGCGGCCAGCTTCGCATGGCCGGCGCTTACCACTTTGAACTGGTAGTCGCCAAGGACAGCAAGGAAGCCAAAGACAACCCGGTAAGCGTCTATCTCACCGACCATGGCGACAAGAAAGTCCCCGCGACTGGCACCAGTGGTACAGCAACCATCCTGGCCGAAAAAGCGAAAATCACGGTGCCGCTGGTGCCAGCCGGCGACAACAGATTGACGGGAGTCGGGAAGTACGCGTCGGATCCGCAGATGAAGGTCGTCGTGTCAATCAGCTTGGCTGACAGGAAAACAGAACAGGCGCGGTTTACGCCTCTAGCCACGGCCGCCGCCGATGGGCACGGAACTCACCAGCATTGAGAGCTTGCGGGATTCCTCAGCAGGAAATTGAACGATAGACGGGAATGACTAGCTCACACACGGTCATGCCACACTCGGAACGAATGACCGCATCCCCTCCGTGGGCGCGCAATATGGATCGAGTGATTGCCAGGCCAAGCCCGGCTCCCTCGCTCAACCTTTGCCGTGAAGAGTCCACCCGATAGAAGCGGTCGAACAGTCGAGGCAGGTGTTCGCGAGCAATGGTGTCACCGGGATTCTCTACCGACAACTTCACAGCCGAATCGCCCGTATCATCCACATGGACTACTATGCGACCTCCCGCAGGTGTGTGACGCAAGGCATTCGAAAGCAGATTGCTGATCGCCCGGCGTAACATCAGCCTGTCTCCCGAGACCAGGCCGCTGCCGGAACAGGTGAGGGCGATGGATTTTTCCTCGGCGAGAGCCTCGTAGAAATCGAGCAAACCTTTGACCTCTTCAATCAGATCGAGCCGCTCGCGATTCGGAATGACCAAATCGTTGTCGGCCTTGGCCAGAAAAAGCATATCGGCAATCATCCGCGACAGACGCTCGAATTCCTCGGCATTTGAAGCCAGCACGTCGAAGTACTCATCGGACGCCCTGGCTTTCGACAGCGTGACCTGGGTCTGCGTCAGCAGATTGGTGACGGGAGTTCGCAATTCGTGGGCGATGTCCGAAGAAAAATCCGCTAGTCGTCGGAACGAATCCTCCAGCCGTGCCAACATCGCGTTCAAGGCCTCGACCAAATCAGCCAATTCGACGGGAACCGCGTCGGCAGAAAGCCTGGAGTCAAGTCGATGCGCAGTAATGCCCGCAGCTTCACGCCTGATCGCCTGCAACGGCGCAAGTCCGCGGCGAACGGCAAGCCAGCCAAGGAACACTGTCAGGAGGGCGGCCAGGACGACAAACGACCATAGCGTCATCCTGAACGAGCTCATGAAATGCTCGTGGTGGGAAATATCGGTGGCTACGGCTACGATGGCCGGTTGAGCATCCTTGATTCCTGTTCGGGCCAAGGCGGAGATACCACGAAAAGGATGATTATCCTTTGTCGTCCAGACTGTGGGGCGTGCCGAATCTGCCTGAACGCGGCTGTTCAGCAGCGACGGGGGGAATTGAGCACCACTCGTGGCAAACAGGATCTGTCCTTCCGGCGCCACGACGACCAATTCCAGGCCATGGTGGCCGACGAGGGAATCATCCAGATGCTGTGGAAGGACATCCAGATCGACCGTCGAACGAACCTTTTCGAGGGCGTGTTGGGCAAGTTTCAGTTTGCCCGTGAGCACTTCCATATCCTGCTCTTCGAAATGCCGCTCTAGCGAGCCCGCAATCAAATAGCCCAACAACAGCAACACCACCGTCGAGGACAACGCAAAGAGCATCGTCAGCCGGACGGTCATTGACTTGCGCCCGCTCAGTCGCACTCCGTCGCCTCCAGCACATAACCCATGCCACGTACGGTACGGATGAGTTTCGGCTCGAAACCATCGTCCATTTTTGCTCGAAGACGCCGGACCGCGACCTCGATCACGTTGGTGTCACTATCGAAATTCATGTCCCAGATCTGCGAGGCGATCAGCGACCGGGGCAGTACCTCGCCCTGGCGGCGTAGCAGCAGTTCCAGCAGGGCGAACTCCTTGGCCGTGAGGTCGATGCGCTTGCCGGAACGGCTGACCCGTCGCCGCATCAGGTCGAGTTCAAGATTGGCTGCCCGCAAGAATTCCGATTCCGTGCTCTTGCCGCCCCGTCGCAGCAGGGTCCGCACCCGCGCCAGCAGTTCAGAAAAGGCGAACGGCTTCACCAGATAGTCGTCGGCGCCCGATTCCAGACCGCGCACCCGGTCTTCGACCTGATCGCGGGCGGTCAGGAACAGCACCGGCATGTCCTTACCGGATTTGCGGATGCCCTGAAGCACCGCCCAGCCGTCGATACCGGGCAGCATCACGTCCAGAACCACCAGGTCGTAGGCATCGGTCAGCGCGTAGTGGAGGCCATCGTCGCCATCGCGGGCCAGATCGACGCCAAAACCGGCTTCCACCAAACCCTGCTTCAGATAATTCCCGGTTTTCAGTTCATCCTCAACGACCAGGATTTTCATCAATATGCTCCTTCATCAGGCTTATGGATTGGTGCAATTTTGCGCCGGCCTGATGGCCTTCCCTTGAAGATTACGAGAATGTAATCTATCAGTCAGCTTTCTGTCGGGCGACGCCATTCAAACTCTGCCCATCCAGTTCGCCAAGAAAAGCCGCCATGACACTCCGCTTTCATTCTCTCCTGCTCGTCGTCACAGCGCTGGGTTTCGGTTCAGCGCTGGCTCAATCCGCCGTCACCGTCGAGGTTTTCAAGAGCCCTTCCTGCGGTTGCTGCGGGAAATGGGTCGAGCATCTGCGCCAGAACGGCTTCCGGGTCCAGAGCCACGACGTAAACGACATCCCGGCGAACAGATAAGCGGAACTGACCGGGGACTGAACGCCTATGAGCTTGCGCGACATCCGTACGGTCATCTGCAATCCCCGGCTGGATGCTATCTGTCCGCGGTATCGCGCGGCGCCAAGTGTAGTAGGCTTCGCTGCCAGAATACGTAATGTTCACTGTTCAAGGAGGTTCCATGCGAGGAGTCACGCCGACGAGGACATTCGCCTTGTGGATGCTGCTCGGTCTGGCGGCCCCTGCGCTGTCACAGGAGGCAGCTATCGGCCGTACGGTCGAAAGCCTGCTCGAATTTGCCAGGGACCGGAATCCGGAATACGCCGCCATGCGGGCGGAAGCGGACGCGGCCGCCGAACGCGTGACGCCGGCGGGGGCGTTGCCCGATCCCCGGTTCCGAATGGAACTGCGGGACATCACCAGGTCCGGCGACCAGAACCCGACGCTCTCTCCGAGCCGCGTCGGGAGCACGCGTTACCTGTTGTCGCAGGACATTCCGTGGTTCGGCAAGCGCGACCTCAAACGTGAAGTGGCGGAACTCGAAGGCGAGAGCGCCCGGGGGCGCGCCCTGGGCACCTGGTCGGACATCGCGGCGAGGATCAAGACGAGCTATGCGCAGTGGTATTACGTGCATCGCAACGAACGCCTGACGCGCGAAATACTCGACCTGATGCGGCGCTTGGAAAGGATCGCGCAGGTACGCTACAGCGGCGGTCTCGCGGCGCTGCAGGACGTCATTCGTGCCCAGGTCGAGCAGACCCGGCTGCGCGGTGAACTGGTCACCCTGGGAACCGAGCAACACCACCTGCACACGCGCCTGAATGCCTTGCTGGCACGGCCCGCCGAGGCGCCGCTGGCCGAACCGGAGACGCTCCGCCCGCTGCCGGCGCCCGCCCGGCTCGATTACGCCACACTGGAGGAACGTCTCCTCGCCCGTAACCCGCTGCTGGCGTCTGAAGTCAGCAAACTCAAAGCGGCAGAAAAAAGCCGGGAACTCACCTACCGGAACCGCTACCCCGACTTCACCATCGGCGCCGGGCCAATCCAGTACCAGAGTGCGATCAAGGAGTGGGAAGTGATGGTCGAAATGAACATCCCCCTGCAGCAATCCTCGCGCCGCTCGCAGGAGCGCGAATCGGAGGCCATGCTGGCCGCCGCCCGCTCGCGTCGGGAGGCGAGCACCAACCAGGTGCTCGCCGAACTGGCAGAGAACCTTGCTGGCATCGAAGGGGCGCGTCGTATCGAGGCCCTGGCCACCGACGATCTGCTACCCGAGGCCGAACTGACGTTCAAGGCGGCCCTCGCCGGCTATGAAAACGGCAAGCTGGATTTTGCGACGCTACTCGATGCGCAGCGACAGATTCGCCAGGCCAGACAGGACCAGATCAGGGCGCAGGCCGAAGGGCAGGCGCGCCTCGCAGAAATTGAACGTCTCCTGGGAGAAGACTTATGAAGCTGGCTGCGCGAATTACAGTCGGCGCCTTGGCTGTCGCTGCCTGGCCGCCGCCGGTGGCTATTGGGCCGGCAAGCGGCATGCCCCAGGCCATGACGAAGCGACGCTGCAGGCTACCGCCGTGTCCGCCGGGGCGGCGAGGAATGAGCGCAAGATCCTCTATTACCGCAACCCCATGGGCTTGCCTGACAGTTCGCCAACGCCGAAGAAAGACCCCATGGGCATGGATTACATTCCGGTCTACGAGGGCGAAGCGGACGAGCTGGACGAAGTGGACGGGGCGGCGGCCGCCACGAAGCAGATCCGGATCAGCACCGACAAGGTTCAGAAGCTCGGCGTCCGAACCGAGGCCGCCAGCCTGCGCTCGCTGGAGCGGATCGTTCGCGCTGTCGGGCGAATCGAGCCGGACGAACGCCGCCAATATGCGATCGCGCCGAAGTTCGAGGGCTACGTCGAGCGACTGCTGGTGAACGTGACCGGTCAGTCAGTCGGCAAAGGCCAACCGCTGTTCGAAGTCTACAGCCCGGAACTGGTCTCTGCGCAACGCGAATACGCGATCGCCATCCAGGGTGTCGAATCGCTAAACAACGCCGGCAGTGAAGCCCGCAGCGGCATGCAGCAGTTGGCCGACGCGAGCCTCGCACGTCTCAAGAACTGGGACATCTCTGACGAGCAAATCCGGGACCTGGCGAGTTCCGGGAATGCCCGGCGCACGCTGACCGTCCGCTCGCCCGTCAGCGGCATCGTGACCGAGAAGAAGGCCGTGCAGGGCATGCGTTTCATGCCCGGTGAAGTCCTCTACCAGGTGGCCGACCTGTCCACCGTGTGGGTGATCGCCGACGTCTTCGAACAGGACATCGGACTGGTGAAATCCGGCGCCAGGGCCAAAGTCATGATCAACGCCTATCCGGACAAGAAGTTCGAAGGCACGATCACCTATGTCTATCCGACGCTGAACGCCCAGACGCGCACGGTTCCGGTTCGCGTGGAACTTGCCAATCCCGGTCTGCTGCTCAAGCCGTCGATGTTCGCCAGGGTGGAATTGCCGGTAGCGGGCAAGGCTGCGGTGGTCACTGTGCCGGTTTCCGCCGTCATCGACAGCGGCACGCGCCAGATCGTTCTGGTCCAACTCAAGGAGGGCCGCTTCGAGCCGCGCGAAGTAAAGCTCGGAGCCCGCAGCGAGAATCATGTCGAAGTGCGCGACGGCGTCCGCGAAGGTGAGGAAGTGGTGGTCACCGCCAACTTCCTGATTGACGCCGAGAGCAACCTCAAGGCTGCAGTTGCTGGTTTCGGTCCCGCGGCCCACACCGGCAACCAGCAGTCCACGCAGGGCGACGCCGCCGCCACGGCCGGGCCAGCGAGCACGGTACACCGGGCCGAAGGCAAGGTCGAGACGATCGACGCCAGCAGCGGTGTCGCGAGCATCAGCCATGGCCCGGTAGCCAGCCTCAAATGGCCGCCGATGACCATGGCGTTCAAGGTCGCCAACGAATCCCTGCGCCAGGATCTCAAGCCTGGCGCGGCAATAGCCTTCGAGTTCGTCGAGCGTGGGCCGGGCGAGTGGGTGATCACCGCGGTCAAACCGGCGCTCAGGCCGGCGGACAAGGGTGCCGGGGCTGCGCCAGCCAACGCGCACGCCGGTCACTGACCGACCACTGCGGAGATTGACGGAGATTCGGCACCATGCTGGCGAAAATCATCGAATGGTCGGGCAGGAACCGTTTCCTGGTCCTCCTCGCCACCCTGTTCGTCACCATTGGCGGCATCTACGCCGTCCTGCGGACACCGATCGATGCCTTGCCCGACCTCTCGGACGTGCAGGTCATCGTCTACACCGAGTACCCCGGTCAGGCGCCGCAGGTGGTCGAGGATCAGGTGACCTACCCGTTGACCACGGCCATGCTGTCGGTGCCGAAATCGAGGGTGGTGCGCGGCTTTTCCTTCTTCGGCGCCTCTTTTGTCTACATCATCTTCGAGGACGGTACCGACATCTACTGGGCGCGCTCGCGCGTGCTCGAATACCTGAATTTTGCTTCCAGCCGCATGCCCAGGGGCGTCACGCCGTCGCTCGGGCCCGACGCCACCGGGGTCGGCTGGGTCTACCAGTACGCGCTGCTCGCCAAGGACAGGACGCTGGCCGAACTGCGGACCATCCAGGACTGGTACGTTCGCTATCAACTGAGCAAGGCGCACGGCGTCGCCGAAGTGGCGTCGATCGGCGGCTTCGTGCAGACCTACCAGGTCACCGTCGACCCGGTGAAGCTGCGCGCCTACGGCATCCCGCTGATGAAGGTCGCGCAGGTGATCCGCGATTCCAACCGCGACGTCGGCGGGCGGGTGGTGGAAATGGCCGAAACCGAGTACATGGTCCGCGGCAAGGGCTATCTCCGGGGAAAGAGCGACCTCGAAATGCTGGTCGTCAAGAGCGACAAGGGTACGCCGGTCCTGATCCGCGACATCGCCCGCGTCGAACTCGTTCCCGACGAGCGGCGCGGCCTCACCGAACTCAACGGCGAAGGCGAAGTGGTGTCGGGGATCGCCATGGCGCGCTATGGCGAGAACGCTCTCGAAGTGATCCATAACCTGAAAACCAGGATCGCCGAAATCGGCCCCGGCTTGCCAGAGGGTGTGACGGTGGAAGCGGTCTACGACCGCTCCGAGCTGATTCACCGCGCCATCGAAACGCTCAAGAGAACGCTGCTCGAGGAATCGATCATCGTCGCTGTGGTGTGCATCGTCTTCCTGCTGCACGTGCGTAGCGCGCTGGTCGCCATCCTGATGCTGCCGGTTGGCATCCTCATCGCCTTCATCGCCATGCGCTCGCTGGGAATGAACTCCAATCTGATGAGCCTGGGCGGCATTGCCATCGCCATCGGCGCGATGATCGACGCGGCCATCGTGATGATCGAAAATGCCCACAAACACCTGGAACGTCTGCCCGCGGGCCACTCGCACGGCGATCGCGCCGAGGCCATGCTCGCCGCGTGCAAGGAGGTCGGACCGGCGCTGTTCTTCTCGCTCTTGATCATCACCGTCTCCTTCCTGCCGGTCTTCAGCCTGGAAGGTCAGGAGGGCCGGCTGTTCTCGCCGCTGGCCTACACCAAGACCTTCTCGATGGCCGGCGCGGCGCTGCTGTCGATCACTCTGGTGCCGGTGCTGATGCTGCTGTTCATCCGCGGCAGGATCCTGCCGGAAGCGAAAAACCCGGTGAACCGCTTCCTGATCTGGGTCTATCGACCGATCATCGCCGGCGTCATGCGCTGGAAGAAGCTGACCATCGTTCTCGCCGTACTCGCCATGGTCCTCTCGATCTATCCAGCCTCCCGGCTCGGCTCCGAGTTCATGCCGACGCTCAACGAGGGAACGCTGCTCTACATGCCGACCTCGCTGCCAGGAATGTCGATCACCAAGGCGGCCGAGTTGATGCAGACGCAGAACAGGATCATCAAGAGCTTCCCCGAGGTTGCCTCGGTCTATGGCAAGGCCGGGCGCGCCAACACGGCGACCGACCCGGCACCGACCGAGATGTTCGAGACGGTGATCAACCTCAAGCCCGAATCCGAATGGCGCGCTGGAATGACCACCGACAAGCTGATTGCCGAGCTCGACCAGGCCCTGCAATTCCCCGGCGTCGCCAACGCCTGGACGATGCCGATCAAGGCGCGCATCGACATGCTGTCTACCGGTATCCGCACACCGATCGGCATCAAGGTCTTCGGCAAGGATCTCGGCGAGATGGAAAAACTGGCCAAGGAGATCGAAGCGGTGGTGAAAGCCGTCCCCGGAACGACCAGTGCCTTTGCTGAACGGCTTACCGGCGGCTTCTACCTCAACATCGAACCCGACCGTGAGCAACTGGCGCGCTACGGGCTGGCCATCGGCGATCTGCAGGACGTCATCGGTACCGCGCTGGGAGGTGAAATGGTGACCACCACGGTCGAGGGTCGCGAGCGTTTCGGTGTCAGCGTCCGCTATCCGCGCGAACTGCGCTCCGATCCGCAGCAGATCGCCCGCGAGGTACTGATCCCGACCATGGATGGGGCGATGATCCCCCTCGGGCAACTGGCCCGGGTCGTCGTCGCCAAGGGAGCACCGAGCATCCGCACCGAGAACGCGCTGCTCTCGGCCTACATCTACGTCGACATCCGCGACCGCGACATCGGTGGCTACGTCGCCGACGCGAAAAAGGCGGTCGCCGAACAGGTGAAGTTCCCGCCCGGCTACTACGTCACCTGGAGTGGCCAGTTCGAGTATATGGAACGGGCGATCGAGAAGATGAAGATCGTCATTCCGGTGACGCTGCTGTCGATCTTCCTGCTGCTCTACCTCAACTTCAAGCGCCTCACCGAAACGCTGATCGTCATGCTCTCGGTGCCTTTCGCCCTGGTCGGCGGCGTCTGGCTGATCTGGCTGCTCGACTACAACCTGTCGGTGGCCGTCGTCGTCGGCTTCATCGCGCTCGCCGGGGTGGCGGCCGAGACCGGCGTGATCATGCTGATCTACCTCGACCACGCCTGGGAAGCGGTCAAGGCGAAGTGCCGCGCAGCCGGGCGCGCGGCGAACATCGACGACCTCTACGCGGCGGTCATGGAAGGCGCCGTCGAGCGCGTGCGGCCGAAGATGATGACCGTGGTGGCGATCATGGCCGGCCTGCTGCCGATCATGTGGGGAACCGGCACCGGTTCGGAAGTGATGAGCCGCATCGCCGCGCCGATGGTCGGTGGGATGATTTCGTCGACGGTGCTCACGCTGGCGGTGATTCCGGCGATCTACGCGCTGGTCAAGCAATGGCGGCTCAAGCCGGGCAGCGAGCAGCAATGAGCCGGTGTATTCTTGGCGACAAGTGTTCTCCTTGCTCGGCCTGCCGGCTGCCACGGCCTGGCTGGACAGGAAGATGAGCACCCAGGATGTCCTGATCCCGAGACGGCGGCACCTTTCAATAAATCCGGAGGGTACGACGGATGTACCCTGGTGTGCCCTTTGTGCTGTACATCTATACACCTTTTTAGGTGCCTAGTTCACGTCGGGCACCCCTACCGGGAATGAGCGAGAATTACGCTTTCCCCACCGGAGTCAAACCATGGAACTGATCGCGGTACTTACTCCCGCCGAAGAAGGCGGTTACGTTGCCCTGAATCCTGAGACTGGTACCACTTCGCAAGGTGAAACCGTTGAGGAGGCTATCGCCAACCTGCGAGAGGCTACGGAACTGTATCTGTCGGAGTTTCCCATCCCTGCGCCAGGGCATCCGCTGGTAACAACGTTCAGCGTTCCCGCGCATGCCTAAGGTGATATCCGCTATTCTTCATACCGTTGTATGCGATACTTCCAGTCGATTCGGAGATTGGAGGTATTGCTGATGGAGGTTGCCACGGTAGCTGAAGGGAAGGTTTCTCTTGAAGCCATCCACCTTGAAGATATCCGGCTTGCTGCGAGCAAGATGACGGGGGCGAACCGCAGGGCGTTTCAGGCGGCGATGGCGTTGAAATATTGCGGTGGCAGTGCTCGGCGTGCCGAGGACGTTTTCGGCTGGAGTCGGCAGGCCGTGCAGCTTGGTCTGCATGAGAAGCGTACCGGCATCGTTTGTCTGGGGCTCCACGCGTACTGCTGCGGTGCGAAATTGTGGGAGAAGAAACACCCGGAGGTGGCGCAAGCCCTGTGGGAACTGGCGGAAAGTCATGCCCAACAAGACCCGACTTTTCGCACGACCTTGTCGTTCACCCGCCTGACGGCCGAGGAAGCCATCAAGCAGTTGCGAGCGCAGGGATTTGCGGACGAGGTGCTGCCCTCCCGAAGCGGCATGTCGGAAGTATTGAACCGCAACGGGTACCGGTTGCGTCCGGTGCTTAAGGCCAAACCCCAAAAAAAAGTCCCTGAAACGGACGCCATTTTCGCCAATGTCCGGGGACGTGACCGCGATTGCCAAGACGAAGCCGTCATGCGCTTGAGCATGGACTGCAAGGCGACGGTGAATATTGGCGACTACTCGCGCGGTGGCAAGACGCGGGGTGACCACCGGGCGGCCGACCACGACATGGGGTGCGAGGAAAAACACACGCCGTTTGGTGTCGTCAACGAAGACAGTGGGTCCCTCCATCTGTCCTTCGGTAGCTCGGCGAAGACCAGCGATTTCATCATCGACAGTCTCTACGCCTGCTGGGAGAGTCAAGCGTCCGAGGAACGTGATCGCGTCACACACCTCCAGATCAAGGCCGATAACGGACCCGAGAGCAATGGCCGGCGCACGCAATTTCTCAAACGCATGGTCGAGTTCGCCGATCACATCGGCAAGTCCATCCGCCTCCTCTACTATCCGCCGTATCACAGCAAATACAATCCGGTGGAGCGTTGCTGGGGAATCCTGGAAAAGCACTGGAACGGCGCCAAGCTGACCGATACCCAAACGATGTTGGAGTGGGCCAAGAGCATGACCTGGAAAGGCGTTCATCCCGTCGTCGAACTGAGCCGCACGGTCTATGAAAAAGGAATCACCGTGGCCAAGGATGCCATGCAAGCTGTCGAGTCCAGGCTGGAACGAAACCCACTTCTACCCAAGTGGGACATCTTGATCCGACCGGCCTGCCGGGTATGAATATTCGTAGAAATCACCTAAGCTGCCTCGTGTTTCGGGCGCTAACGTAGTACGGGCGTTGGAGCGGCTGGGTTTCGAGAAGCTGCGCCAATCTGGAAGTCACGTCATCATGCGCCGTGCTTCCAAAGGCTGCGTCGTCCCCATGCACAGCGAGGTCAAAGTGGGCACATTGGCAGGCGTCTTGCGCCAGGCCGAGGTGTCACCCGACGAATTCATCGCGGCCTTGTAATCGTGGTGCCCAACGCGGCGTTCGAAGGGACCTGCGCGAAAAGCCGCGCAGGCGCCTCAACCCCATGCTGGGCGTCATCGGCACATGGTGACCAGGATGCCTTGACGTATTGAACTTTCGAGGCTGACACCTCGGGAGCGGCGACGTTTCATGCACGCGGAGTTGCGGGGTCACACGCAGGTCTTTCTTCTTTCCCGTGATGGAGCGAGAACATGTAGCGCATTCGCTCGTAGCCCGCCCGGAGGAAAAAAGCAAGACCCTTCTGATACTGTTCGGAGGAAAAAAGCAAGACCTGACCCTTCTGATACTCTGATGGTCGGTGGGATGGTTTCGTCAACGGTGCTCACGCTGGCGGTGATTCCGGCGATCTACGCGCTGGTGAAGCAGTGGTCCCTGAAGCGGGGAAGCGAGGAATAGACGGGTTCTGTTGTGGTCGCCTGGATACCGTGGCGTGGAAAACTACAAGAGCCAAAGCTAACCGGCAGCTCGCTTACGAGTGCCGCCGCTTGGACCCTTGGCCAGGCCGGTGGCTCTCGCCAACTCAAGAAGCCCACGTAGCGCATCATTGACTGCCTGCGCATTGGGAAAGGCTTTCTGTACATCGGGCGATATGACCACGACGTTGGATGCCTCCCGGCAACGCAGCGCATACTTGCCGCGTACCATTTCGCCAAAGTCTTCGCGCCGATACCCGGGGCGAAGTTCGTCGCTTTCCGCCTTAGTCTTCTTCATACATTTTCCTTTCCATTCGCGTCGCAAATCTCGCGCTGATAATCCGAACCAAGTCGCCGCGTTCTGCATGCGAAACGGCAAAATACGGTTCGCGGCGGATGGTCAAAACGTGCTGAACCGATGCTCGCCGAGCGAATGATCGGGGTCGCGACCAGTAAAAGATAAATCGTCCTCAAAAATAGTAGACGCCTCCTCAAAGGACACTTTGTGCTTGCGAAAATTTTCTGCGACCTTCGCCTCGCCCCACTAAAAGTTCATCGGGTTTCCTAGAAAACCGTGGGTTGTTCCCTATTTCGCGTGAGTAGCCTCCGGTGGGGACGAGCATTGGTCAATCCCACTGACCGGTTCCGGCAAATACGGAAATTGAATCTGGCCCCTTTTTCTTTACTGCAAGGATGGCCGTGCGCCCCCACCGCCTCGACTCAACACTGCATTGCGCAACAGCTGTTTGAAACTGTCAATTTCTGGCTGAACCAATCGCATAAGCGTCGGTTCATAATCATAAGCTTCTCTAGTATCGTTGGACGCGCTTATGCCACACTCGATAAGATCTGTTAACTTGGTCTGCGCTCTGATGCTGCGGTTTGTGTAGTAAACGATCTTTTCCGGCAACCCTAGTTGAAGTTGCCAAATCGCTGAAGAGCTATAAGTCCTCCCATGGATCTGGCTCTCGCTTCTCCAGATAATATGAATACCGCTGCCGAGAGTGCCTGCGTGCATGGCATTGGCCACGGGATCTAACTGATCTATTTCCGTCATATCTCTTAACGCATCGCCTGCAGCCCATCGTAGATCTACGCTCTTGTCATTAAGTGCACCTATCAGAGCATCAAGTACTATTGGCCCCTTTCGTGTGCGCAAATTCCTTATGGCCATTGCACGGATTTCTCCAAAATCGCTCTTTAGTGCGCTTGTCAGCGTTTTAATTGAGGTCTCTTTGTCCCAGTAGGAATCTATCTTTGAAAGAGCCGTGAAAACCATGAAACCAAAGTCGGGCCTCGGCAATAGCTGCTCTAAGGGACTGATCGCATCCCGGCTTTTAAGTGTAGCCAATGCTTCAATCAGTAGCTTGCCATACTCCTCTAGACGACTTATTTTATATTTGCGGCCATAATCCGTGGTGCCATAGGATATAAAGTTGGACTGCCTGTCCGACAGGTATGGGTGTTCCACTCTAAGGCGGTCGAGTTCTGCTGTAACACCGAGCAAACAGTTACAGAACGGTTTAACGGAGCGTATATCTGACAAAGCACACGCAGCACGAACCGTCTCGATAGGTGAGGACACGCTTAACTTATTTAGAAGAATTGGGGTGGCTTCAGGGCCGCCGATTTTTGCTAAGGCCTGTTCTGCGAACTTTGCATAATAATTTTCAGATTGCGCCAGTTGGATTAGCTCCGGCATCAATGACTTAGTACTCTCGTGAAATTCCCAATTAGAAAAGAATTCGTTCAATATCGATTCGAGATAAAAAAGTCGTTTTCTTGCTCTTTCCTCAAAGAACTTGTTCAAAATCTCTTTGAGCTCACAAAATCGTGCGACTGCTCCACTTTTCTTTCGCAAGTCCCATTTTTGTCCCCGAAGGCGGTCAGCGTAAAGCTCAATTTTGATTAATTGGCTAGCCGATTTAATGACTGCAGCTACAAGTATCCCTACGTTTACTTTCCCAAAGCTTTTATAATATAGGGTGCTTCTTCTAGACATACAGGCGTTAAGGATCGCGCGAGAAGTATCAAAGTGGCCCTTTACGGCCGCGCGAATTGCCGTATCAATTAGAGGAACAACCTCCGTGTCCGGGCACATGCGAGCTAGCGTCCATGCGGTCGATTCTTTCAATGCTTTAGTAGGTGCAAAACGCATAACGAAAAGGAGGATCTGCAACATTGCAGCTCACGCCTCCTTCTCTAAGGTGCGAGGAGTCATTTCCCTGAATCCGTGGTTGCGAAAGTTGAGTTAAAGGGGCCAGGCTCGAATATCGTGCTGTAGGCTTTGATCGGATGGGTCCAACTGGTCAATGGCTGTGTTCAACATTCGCGGCGGGAGACTGACGACCGTATGGTCACAAGTCGCCTCCATCTTCTGAATGTCGGCGCAGATGGCATGGAGGTCGAAATTAAACCTCCGCGCATGTTCAGCGCGATGTTTCCGCACTTCGTCAACGATTGGGTCGATCATTACGGATCTCCAAAGACCTCTTCCGGTGAGCACAGTTCGGGGCACTGGCAGCCGTGCCGCTCGATGACCGCCCGTATCTTGTGCCGGGTGGCCGCGTTATTGATGTGGGTGAAGTTCCAGGTCACCACGAAGTCCATTCCGTTCAACGCCGCTGTTGCAACGTGCAGGGCGTCTTCCGCGTACTCCGCTGGGATCGCCTTCTCGACAACCAACAGCTCGGCCATTCGTCCCGCGTCATCTCCGACGTGCAACACCGGCAACGCGCGTGGCGTCCAGCCGCTGTGCGGCGGCCACCTCGCCACCCTTGCTAGCCTCCAGCACCACCAGCGCCGACACGAAGCAATCGCAGTCGCTGAGTAGTAGATCCCAAACCACGCGGGTACGCTCCTGTCGCGCCGCAATGATCAGATCCCGGCTCGGCCTCGCCGTCAGCTAGCTGATTACCGTCGTTTCGATGTAGCCCTGCGGTTTCATGAGGTTCGTTGCGGTGGGGATCAAGTCTGCCGAGATGGGCGCGTGATCAGAGTCTACTACAAAAAGCACTGGAGTCTTCCCTCCAGCCGTTGCGACTTCGGCATCAAGGTCTTCGGCACGGATCTCGGCGAGATGGAAAAGTCAACGACTGACTCAGAGGGTTCGCTTCGACGGCATTCGTGCGATGGTCCTGTGTTTGTTTTCCGCCCGGGCCAAGATGACGGGAACCGTGTTACGCTTTCGGCGCAAGCCCGGCCTCGCTCAGCACCTTTACGAAAGGCACTGGTGGAACTGCATTTTTCTGTGTGATTTGAGTGGTTCTGGCAGACGGACCTTGTCTGCCGTTCTTCGACAACCTGGAGGAGCTTCTGTATGAGATTGCACGCAACCCGTTTCTACAGCCGGATGTTGGCGGCGACCGGCATGTTGGTCCTGCCGTTGACCGTCCTGGCCACGCCTTACACTTCGGCCAACCGCGATGTGCTCACCCCGAACACCGGTCAGTGGCCGCTTGGCGGCGTGCAGCTCGGCGGCACCCGGTTCATCAACCTCGGGTTACAAGGCGTCGGCCGCGTCGCCGCCAACAGCATCGACCCCAGTTCCGGCGAGTCACTGGGTTCGATTTCGGACATGCAGATCAGCAGCTGGACGAGGAACGCCAATGGCTCCTACAGCGGTGTTTTCAACTTCCTGCCAGACCGGGGTTACAACAGCGGCTCGACCTATTCGAACTATGCGGCCCGCATCAACAACTTCGACTTCGTGTTCACTCCGTACACGTCTTCCGCGACGACGACGGCGCAGAACCAGATCGCGATGACCTTTGCCGGTTCGACGCGCTTCACCTATGTCCAGGATGGCAACGCTGTGGTCACCACCGGCCTGCTCGCATCCGCACCGCCGAACGTTTCCCTTTTCGGTCAGCCGGTCCCGGTCACCGCCGGCGAAACCACCAACGCCGGCGTCACGGTCGCCAATCGCCTGACCTTCGACGCGGAAGGCCTGATCTTTAGGTTAAAGGGGCCAGGCTCGAATAGCGTGCCGTAGCGTTTGATCGGATGGCTCCAACTGGTCAATGGCTACGTCCAACATTCGCGGCGGGAGACTGACGACCGTATGGCCGCAAGTCGCCTCCATCTTCTGAATGTCGGCGCAGATGGCATCGATGTCGAAATTGAACCTCCGCGCATGTTCAGCGCGATGCTTCCGCACTTCGTCAACGATTGGGTCGATCATTACAGATCTCCAAAGACCTCTTCCGGCGAGCACAGTTCGGGGCACTGGCAGCCGTGCCGCTCGATGACCGCCCGTATCTTCTGCCGGGTGGCCGCGTTATTGATATGGGTGAAGTTCCAGGTCACCACGAAGTCCATTCCGTTCAACGCCGCTGTTGCAACGTGCATGGCGTCTTCCGCGTACTCCGCTGGGATCACCTTCTCCGCAACCAGCAGCTCGGCCATTCGTCCCGCGTCATCGCCGACGTGCAACACCGGCAACGCGCCTACGGCAGCCAGTCGCCGTGCGGCGGCCACCTCGTCGCCATTACCGGCATCCGCACCACCGGCACCGACACGAAGCATTCTCACTCGCTCAGTAGCCGATCCCATGCCTCGCGGGTAAGCTCTTGTCGTGCCGCGATAATCAGATCCCGGCTCGGCCTCGCCGTCAGATAGCTGATTACCGTCGTTTCGATGTAGACCCGCGGCTTCATGAGGCTCTTTACGGTAGGGATCAAGCGTGCCGAGATGGGCAGTTGGCCAGAGTCTACTCCAGAAGACTGGGCCCTTCCACAAGCTGATTGCCGAACGGGTGCGATTCAAACTGATGTGACGAATTGATCATGCAGCCTGCTGTGATTCTGTTGCCCAATAGTCATTCCACTGACGGTTCGCCCGATTCAGCCGTAAGGCCAGCATATGCTCTGCATTCGCCGCTCGCCACCAAGCCCCCGGGCGCTTCAAGCGTTGTTGGACGAGGTAGCGGTGGGCACTTTCGATTTCTCCTGAGTACAGCCATCGGATGCCCTTGATCGTCGGGTTACGGCCTGCGGCCTCTTAAGAAACTCCTCTCAACTGGTTGATCTTATATGCATGTTTTATGCTGGTTGTTCAGTGGGGACGAGCTTCATGCCGAGCTTCTGGGCGCGCTGTGCCAGTTGGCGGAGAACGCGCTGGTGGTAACGCTGCTCGTAGTAGTCCTGGCCCTGGTCGGTGTACTCTTGGCCCTTGGTGAGCAGGGTGTAGATCAGCCGCGCCAGCTTGTGGGCTGCCGCGGTCACGGCCTTGGGCTTGTCCATACGCGAGCACAAGCGTCTGAAGTACGCGCCGAGCGCGGACTGGCTGGTTCTCAGCGCTGCGGCGGCCAAGCGCAGGGCCTGGGCCGCGCGGTTGGCACAACGCTTGGTCTTGCCGCTCATCACCTTGCCACCGGTGATCTTGGTGCCGGGGCACAAACCCAGCCAGCTCGCGAAGTGGCCCTCCGTGGGAAAGCGTGACATGTCGGCCCCGGTCTCGCTGATGACCGCCAGAGCGGTGGTCACATCGATGCCGTCGATGCGCGTCAAGTCCACGCCGCACATCTTGAACAGTTGGGTACGCAGATCGAACTTCGGCGCATTGCGTGGCCGACTGCGCTTCTTGCCTTTGGCTGGGTCGCCTTCATGAACCTCCAGCCGCTTCAACTGCGCTTCGATCTCCTGATCGCATTCAGCCAGTTGCGTGCCGATAAAGTCGAAGGCGGCCAGCGCCTGCTTGAGCGCGAACAAGTGCTCGACCCGCCAGTGGCCTTGCAGGCTCTTGGCGATTTCATCGACGCTAGCGTGGATGCGCACGTTCTTCATCGCACCCAGCACCTGACCATCACGCTCGCCGGCCACGATGGCGCGCAGGATCTTCTGGCCGGTCTCGCCCACCACGTCGGAGATGACGTTGGCCAGTTGAACGTTCATCTGCGTGAGCGCCTTTTGCATGTGCTGTACCTCTCTGGCCTGGCTGCGCAACAGCATGCCGCGCTGGCGCCACAGCGAGCGCAACACACACCTGATCGGCTGGGCGAAACGCACCGCTGAGCAGGCCGTAGGTCATGAGTTGCTGAATCCACTGACAGTCGAGCACGTCGGACTTGCGGCCCGAAACGTTCTTCACGTGACGCGCGTTGACCAGCAGCACCGTGAAGCCACGCGACTCCAGCAACTCGAACAGGGGATCCAGTACACGCCGGTGAACTCCATCGCCACCGTATCCACCCGGCAGGCCTGAAGCCAATCAGCAATGGCATTGAGGTCAACCGTGAAGCTGGGAAACTCGCGCACCGGCTCATCGTCCCGGTCAGGCGGTACGGCCACAAAGTGCGCCGCGCTGCCGATGTCAATTCCTGCCGCATTGGGGTGGGTGATCGTCAGTGCCACTCGGGACTGACCCGGCTTGAGTCTGAGGCTTCGATTGCGTTGAGCCATGGCGTGCTCCATCATTCGTTCAGAAAGGTGGCGCCGCCTCGGGTACGTCGTCTTGCTCACTCTCTTAAACGGGATATCCGCCTGCACACTGCCAAGCCGATTCACCAATGTCGATGACGTCACCCATGACCACGCTAACCCACGGGCATTACGCACCATTGCTACATCGGTCTTCCGCGGCACCGCCGTCCACTTTGCCACAACGCCGCAACCCCGTGTTTCTTCGGCGCGATTTGCGGCAGCGGGCCGATTACTTCGCTAACCCGACCTCTTAAGAAACTCCTCTCAACTGGTTGATCTTATATGCGTGTTTTATGCTGGTTGTTCAGTGGGGACGAGCTTCATGCCGAGCTTCTGGGCGCGCTGTGCCAGTTGGCGGAGAACGCGCTGGTGGTAACGCTGCTCGTAGTAGTCCTGGCCCTGGTCGGTGTACTCTTGGCCCTTGGTGAGCAGGGTGTAGATCAGCCGCGCCAGCTTGTGGGCTGCCGCGGTCACGGCCTTGGGCTTGTCCATACGCGAGCACAAGCGTCTGAAGTACGCGCCGAGCGCGGACTGGCTGGTTCTCAGCGCTGCGGCGGCCAAGCGCAGGGCCTGGGCCGCGCGGTTGGCACAACGCTTGGTCTTGCCGCTCATCACCTTGCCACCGGTGATCTTGGTGCCGGGGCACAAACCCAGCCAGCTCGCGAAGTGGCCCTCCGTGGGAAAGCGTGACATGTCGGCCCCGGTCTCGCTGATGACCGCCAGAGCGGTGGTCACATCGATGCCGTCGATGCGCGTCAAGTCCACGCCGCACATCTTGAACAGTTGGGTACGCAGATCGAACTTCGGCGCATTGCGTGGCCGACTGCGCTTCTTGCCTTTGGCTGGGTCGCCTTCATGAACCTCCAGCCGCTTCAACTGCGCTTCGATCTCCTGATCGCATTCAGCCAGTTGCGTGCCGATAAAGTCGAAGGCGGCCAGCGCCTGCTTGAGCGCGAACAAGTGCTCGACCCGCCAGTGGCCTTGCAGGCTCTTGGCGATTTCATCGACGCTAGCGTGGATGCGCACGTTCTTCATCGCACCCAGCACCTGACCATCACGCTCGCCGGCCACGATGGCGCGCAGGATCTTCTGGCCGGTCTCGCCCACCACGTCGGAGATGACGTTGGCCAGTTGAACGTTCATCTGCGTGAGCGCCTTTTGCATGTGCTGTACCTCTCTGGCCTGGCTGCGCAACAGCATGCCGCGCTGGCGCCACAGCGAGCGCAACACACACACCTGATCGGCTGGGCGAAACGCACCGCTGAGCAGGCCGTAGGTCATGAGTTGCTGAATCCACTGACAGTCGAGCACGTCGGACTTGCGGCCCGAAACGTTCTTCACGTGACGCGCGTTGACCAGCAGCACCGTGAAGCCACGCGACTCCAGCAACTCGAACAGGGGATCCAGTATACGCCGTACTCCATCGCCACCGTATCCACCCGGCAGGCCTGAAGCCAATCAGCAATGGCATTGAGGTCAACCGTGAAGCTGGGAAACTCGCGCACCGGCTCATCGTCCCGGTCAGGCGGTACGGCCACAAAGTGCGCCGCGCTGCCGATGTCAATTCCTGCCGCATTGGGGTGGGTGATCGTCAGTGCCACTCGGGACTGACCCGGCTTGAGTCTGAGGCTTCGATTGCGTTGAGCCATGGCGTGCTCCATCATTCGTTCAGAAAGGTGGCGCCGCCTCCGGGTACGTCGTCTTGCTCACTCTCTTAAACGGGATATCCGCCTGCACACTGCCAAGCCGATTCACCAATGTCGATGACGTCACCCATGACCACGCTAACCCACGGGCATTACGCACCATTGCTACATCGGTCTTCCGCGGCACCGCCGTCCACTTTGCCACAACGCCGCAACCCCGTGTTTCTTCGGCGCGATTTGCGGCAGCGGGCCGATTACTTCGCTAACCCGACCTACGGATCTTGCCATGACCAACGCTTTCATTCGCGCCCCGCGCCTGGCGGCGGCGGCTTTGCCATCCGCCCGCTTGCGTATAAACTTCCGTGCGGTGCGGGCGTTCGGGCTGAAATTGTGGCTTCCCGATCCGGAGGCAGCGCTTCCCTCCGCCGCGAAAAGCGCCACCGGCCCATCGTTTCGGAGAGACGCCTTGCTTGCCAGACCACCCTCGTTCCTCTGCTGACGGCGCCGCCACATGCCTTTGAAGCGTGCCGAGAGTACCGAGCAAACGCCCTCGCCAAGTAGCCGGAGTCGCTCGCTGCCGCCGGCGGCAGCGACCATCGCCGCCGAGCTGGCCGGTTTTCAGCGCGAAATGCTGCGCTTCGCGGTGCTGCAGTTGCGCGACCAGGCGAGCGCCGAAGATGCGGTGCAGGAGGCGATGCTCGCGGCGCTGCAGGGAGCTGACCGCTTCGGCGAACGCGCCAAACTGAAGACCTGGGTATTCGCTATCCTCAAGAACAAGATCGTTGACATCATCCGGCGACGGGTTCGCGAACCCAGCTACCAGGAGCCCGCCGAAGAGATCGACGAAGGCGATTTCGATCCGCTGTTCCGCGCCAATGGTCACTGGCAAGGCGACAGCCGCCCGGCGGACTGGGGAGACCCGGAAAAGAGCTTTGAAAACCAGCGCTTCTGGGCGGTCTTCGATACCTGCCTGAACCGCCTGCCGGCCGGGACGGCGCGCGTTTTCATGATGCGCGAGATGCTCGGCCTGGAAACCGACGAGATCTGCGAGGAACTGTCGATGAGCAGCAACCACTGCTGGGTCGTTCTGCACCGGGCGCGCATGGGATTGCGCGTATGCCTCGATCAGAAATGGTTCACCAGCGGAGAGCGAGCGTGATGATGAACTGCAAGCAAGCCGTCCGGCTGATGTCGGACGAAATGGACCGCGACCTGCCCGGTGGCGAGCGCTTTGCCCTGCGCCTGCATACGCTGATCTGTACGGGTTGCCGCAACTACCGGCAGCAGCTGTCTTTTCTACGCCAGGCGTGTCAGCAGCAGGTGGCCGCCAACGATGCCACCCCGCCATCGGCGCCACCAGCCGCCTGAGTTCGCGGCAGGTGCCGACGGTCCCGCCAGCCTGATACCGGATAAGGATCGTTGCCGAGCGCGGGCGACCACCGGTCAACTCCAGAGTCAGTGTCTGGGTGGTTCAGGCAGCCAGGCCGGCTCGCCGAGTTCCGCTGCGTGACCGCAAGTGCCGGGGGCTGCGTGGCGGCGCCAGGCCACGCCCACCGCTTTTCGCAACAGTGTTGCATTTAGCCGCAGGACGAGGCAGAATTGGTCTTCCCCGGCAACCCTGAAGTGGCCACCGCTCGTGCCAAGCTCGTCGC
The DNA here is from genome assembly GCA_016713625.1 of Candidatus Accumulibacter affinis. Taxonomy (GTDB): domain Bacteria; phylum Pseudomonadota; class Gammaproteobacteria; order Burkholderiales; family Rhodocyclaceae; genus Accumulibacter; species Accumulibacter affinis. The sequence goes on along the minus strand of JADJOT010000012.1, from coordinate 116,878 downwards.
CTTGATACCCCCTTCCAAACCTTCAGCCAGGTCGGCAGACACGGGCAGAGTCGACCCGGTGCTCTGCGCCAGCGCCGCCTCGCGCCTGATCTGGGCAACCGGCGCGCTGGTGCTGCTGTGGACCAGCGTCCTCTGGGCACTCGCTTGAAGCCGCGCGCGCGCGCCGGCAGCGAGGTGCTGCTGCGTTTTGACAACCTGACGCTGGGCTACGACCGGCACCCGGCAGTGCACCACCTGCGCGGCGAAATCGTCACCGGCAGCCTGCTGGCGATCGTCGGCCCCAATGGTGCCGGCAAGTCGACGCTGCTCAAGGGGATCGCCGGCGAGTTGCGGCCGCTGCAGGGCGGCATCGAGCTGCGTGGCCTGCAGCGCCGCCAAATCGCGTATCTGACCCAGCAGGCGACGCTCGACAGCAGCTTCCCGATCATCGTGCATGACTTCGTGGCCATGGGATTATGGCGCGAGATCGGGGCCTTTGCCGGCCTCAACCATCTGCTGCGTCGCCGCATCGCCGAGGCCATCGCCAGGGTCGGCCTGTGCGGGCTGGAGACGCGTCCGATCGGCTCGCTCTCCGGCGGACAGTTGCAGCGCGCGTTGTTTGCCCGCGTGCTGCTCCAGGATGCGCCGCTGGTCCTGCTCGACGAGCCCTATGGGGCCATCGACGCGGCCAGCGTGCGTGATCTGGCGGCCCTGGTGCGCCAGTGGCACAACGAGGGACGCACGGTGATCGCGGTCCTGCACGATCTCGAACATGTGCGCCAGGAATATCCCGAAACGCTGCTGCTCGCCCGTGAACTCGTCGCGCGCGGCGACACCGCCAACGTCCTGAGCGATGCCAACCTGCTGCGCGCCCGCCAACTCGCCGAAGGACGCGGCGAAGATCAGGCGGCAGCGATCTGTCACAGCGACCACGACGCCGCATGACTGAAACCCTGTCGTCGCTGCCGCTGCTCTCGCCGTTCATCGAGTTCGGCTTCATGCGCCGGGCGCTGGCCGGCTGTCTGGCGCTGTCGCTGGGCGCCACGCCGGTCGGCGTGTTCCTGATGCTGCGCCGGATGAGTCTGGCCGGCGATGCGATGTCACACGCGATCCTGCCGGGCGCCGCCATCGGCTACCTGGTCGCCGGGCTGTCGCTACCGGCGATGACCCTCGGCGGCCTGGTCGCTGGCCTGGCGGTGGCCGTCCTGGCCGGCGGCGTGGCGCGCAACACGGTAATCAAGGAAGACGCCAGCCTGGCCACCTTCTACCTGCTCTCGCTTTCCGCCGGCGTCCTGATCATCTCGTTGCGTGGCAGCAGCGTCGACCTGCTGCACGTCCTTTTCGGCAGCGTCCTGGCGCTCGACGATGCGGCGCTGTTCCTGCTCGCCGGCTTCGCCTCGCTATCGGTGCTCGCCCTCGCGCTGGGCCTGCGGCTGTTTGCGCTCGAGGGCTGTGATCCGGCCTTTCTGGCGCGCATCAGCCGCCTCGGGCCGGTGGCCCACTATGGTTTCATGATCCTGCTGGTGCTCAATCTGGTCGCCGGTTTTCATGCGCTCGGCACGTTGATGGCGGTGGGGATCATGATCCTGCCGGCCGCTGCGGCGCGGCTGTGGGTGTGCAACCTCGGCCCGCTGCTGCTGATCGCCGTCGGCACCGCCTTTGCCGGCTCGCTGATCGGCCTGTTGCTTTCGTATTACGTCAACCTGCCGGCCGGACCAGCCATCGTGCTGACGCTCGGCGCCTGCTATCTGCTGTCGCTGGCGGTCGGACCGCTCGGGCCGCTGGCCAGTCGCTGGCGATCGAGCTGGCATTTCGAGCGCTGACCGCAACGGAGGAATTCGATGAAAACAGCAATCCTGAACACCCTGCGTCGTCTGACAGCGATCGCCCTGCTCGGCTGCATCGGCAGTACCGGCCAGGCGACGAGTGCCGAGGCGCTGCCGGTGGTCGCCAGCTTCAGCATTCTCGGCGACCTCACCCAACAGATCGGCGGCGACCGCGTGCAGCTATATACCCTGGTCAGCCCCGCGGCCGATGCCCATGTCTACCAGCCCACTCCGGCCGACGCGAAGACGCTTTCGCGGGCGAAGCTGGTGATCGTCAATGGGCTCGGCTTCGAAGGCTGGATCGATCGCCTGATCCAGTCCTCGGGTTATCGCGGCAAGCTGGTCGTGGCCAGCCAGGGCATCAACACGATCCGCCAAGCGCGGGCGAATGGCGACCGGCATGCGCAACACGACCACGCCGGTGACCTCGACCCGCACGCCTGGCAGGATCTCGCCAACGCTCGCCGCTACGTGCTCAACATCGCCGCGGCTCTCGCTGACGCCGATCCGGCGAACCGCTCGTACTATCAGGCCAACGCCACCCGGCTGAACCAGCAGATCGAGCGCCTCGACGGCGAAATCCGCGCCACTTTCAACGCGCTGCCCGCAGAACGGCGCAAAGTCGTGACCTCACACGACGCCTTCGCCTACTTCGGCCGTGCCTACGGCATCCGCTTCATTGCGCCGGTCGGTATCAGCACCGACGCCGAGCCCTCGGCCGGCGAAGTCGGCGCGATCATCCGCCAAATCCGCCAGGAAAGGATGCGCGCGATGTTCATCGAAAACATCACCGACCCGCGCCTGCTCGAACGGATCAGCCGCGAATCCGGCGCGCGCATCGGCGGCACGCTGTACTCGGACTCACTGGGCAAACCGGGTAGCCCGGCGGACAGCTATCTTGGCATGATGCGGCAGAACGCGAAAACGCTGTCCACCGCCCTTACCGATTGAGCAACCGGCAAGCTCACAAGCTGCTTGCTACGTATTGGCGCCCGCTCGGGGCTGCTCCCCCGCCACGCGCCCCCCCCCCGCCCCCCCCCCCCCCCCCCCCCCCCCCCCCTAACGGACTTGCGGCGGCGTGTGCTGCTCAAGCCCGCAAGACCAATGCCCAGCAGAGCCAGGGACAGCGGTTCAGGAACGGCGATGAATCCCACCATGTCCTGATTTTCAGGGCTGACCAGCGCAAGCACGTTCGCCAACTGCGGCGATGGTTGGCCGTCATTGACATAGGTGTTCAGCCACGCCTGCGCAGTCGGTAAAACATTTGCATTGGAGGCATTCTGGAACCGGGTATGCCCGGTGGCTACGTTGAAAGGCAGGGGATCCGTCTCCCGCACGATTTCCCAGATGGCGACCTGGAGTGCTGCGGCCTCAACGTTGGTGAGCGCGCTCTGCAGGGGATTCACTCCGTAAAGGAGTTCGGCGAGGTAGCCCGCCCTGGTGGCACCCATGCCGCCGATGTTCTCGGCACCCGCACTCAGCGGCAGGACGTTATAGGTATAGCTGCCGCCGAAGTTGACGTTCTCCTGTGGCTCGACACAGAGGGCATAAAAGACACTTGCCACATTTGGCAGGAGCGTGCCGCCATAGTCCCCACCGGTTCTCGTGAAGCTGAACACACCCGCGGCGAGATCCGTCCAACCCTGCGAGCCAACCATGCTGTTGTCGATGATGCGCTGAACCGTGCCGCCGCTCACCGAATCGAGGCGGCCGATCACCGTGGCAGCCGAAGCCGCGTCGATCGAGGCGACGACCCCCAGAGCAGCCACCGACAATGCTGCGACAGTCCTGCGAAGCGTGTTGAGTTTGCTCATGACCTTTTCCTTCTTTTCAAATGATGTTTGCGGTTGAGTGGCTGCCTACGGCTCCGACCACCGCGCTTCCTACTGCATAAATATTCCTGATGTTCACCATGCGCATCTAGGCAACCGTGCCGGGGTAAAAACGGGCGGTTCCTGCAACAGGATTTTTCAATCACCCATCGGCAAGGCATGGCAGCAGTGTAAGTTCTTCAACCATTTCCTCTCGTTAGATAAGTCACATATGCCCGTTCCTGGCGTTACGAACAGCGGATTTCGGTCGCCAAGCCGACTCCTCGCGAAACGGCTTGCTCGCTGTCCGAGGGCTGCAAAGGCGGTCAGAGACCGTGTCAAGGAAAAATACTGGCAGAACAGCATTAGCTTGATCTATTGAGAGATCGTTTCCAGTGCGTCACGGGATCGATTCCACGCTTGCGCTGCGCCGCAAGGGTGTGCACTGAAGCGCCCCTGGCTTTTGTGGGGGGCTGTCAGATAATGTCGGGAAAAATGCGCAATGGCGGCCCTGATATGCCATGAGAATGCTGGCAAGTGGTTATCATGGCGCCACTCTCCCACTGGCTCCGAAACCGCCGAGAAAATCCCGCCCATGCCTCCCCAGGAATCCCTCAAGAAGCACGAATTCGTCACCGGAATGCGGGACACGCTGCCGCTGCTGCTCGGCGCACTACCCTTTGGGCTGATCTACGGTGCCATCGCCGCAAGCTCGGGTCTGTCGATGGCGGCGGCGATGGCCATGTCGGCTTTCGTCTTCGCCGGCGCCTCGCAGTTCATCGCCGTCGGACTGGTAGCCGCGCAGACGCCGGTGGCGATCATTGTCCTGACGACGCTGATCGTCAACCTGCGACACCTGCTCTACAGCGCAACCCTGCTGCCCTACCTCAAGGACCTGCCGCAGAAATGGCGGATTCCGTTGGCCTTCTGGCTGACCGACGAGACCTTCGCGGTGACGGTCCATCGCTTCCAACGCAACGATGCGTCGGCCTATAAACACTGGTATCAGCTGGGCTCGTCGATGGCCATGTATCTGAACTGGCAGTTGTGGTGCTTTCTCGGCCTGGTCCTGGGAAACCGGATTCCCGATGCGCAGAGCTGGGGGCTCGATGTGGCGATGCCGGTCACCTTCATCGGTATGATCATCCCGTTCGTCAAGACGCTGCCGATGGCGGTCTGCGTGCTGACCGCGGGTGCCGCTTCGCTGCTGACCCTGACGCTGCCCTACAAGCTCGGCATCGTCGTTGCCGCGTTCGCCGGGATCGCCTCGGGGCTGCTGGCGCAGCGGCTCGTGGATGTACGCCGGGAGGCAAGCCAGCGATGAGCGCTGAAGAAGCCTGGATGATCGCCGGCATGATGGCCGTGACTTTCGGCATTCGCTATTTTCTCTTCGCCCTGGCCGACCGGATTCGCCTGGCGCCCTGGCTGGAACACTCGCTCAAGTTCATCCCGCCAGCGGTGCTGACCGCGATCACCCTGCCCGCGGTGCTGTTGCCGAAGGGCGAGTGGCAGGTTTCGCTGGCCAACCCTTACCTGGTCGCTGCCCTGCTCAGCCTGGCCGCCGGCATCCTGACCCGCAATCTCCTGGCAACCATCGCCATCGGGCTGGCGGCCTTCCTTGCCCATCGCCTGCTCATCTAGCACCGGCTGAGGCGCTTGCCGATCGTCGGCAGCGGCGAGCGCGGGCAGGCGCTACGGGCTTTCTGCCCGCTTGCGCAGCATCTCGATGATCATCGACGCGGTCTGCTCGATCGAGCGATGACTGGCATCGATGATCGGCCAACCACGGCGAATGAACAGGCGACGCGCTTCGAGCACCTCTTTGCGCAGTCCGTCGAAATCGGCGTAATCGGTATTCGCCTCATCGTTCAGGGCGCTCAGGCGGGCGGCCCGGACCATCGCCAGCCGCACCGGATCGACGGTCAGCCCGACCACCAGCGGCCCCTGCGCGCGCATCAACCCGACCGGCGGCGGCGCACCTGGCACCAGCGGCACGTTGGCCGCCTTGATGCCGCGCGAGGCAAGGTACATGCAGGTCGGCGTCTTGGTCGCCCGTGACACGCCAACGACAATGACGTCGGCGCCGTCGAGATCCTCGCTACCGATCCCGTCGTCGTGCGCGAGGGTGTACTTCATCGCCTCGACCCGCCGGTAGTAGTCCTCGTCGAAAGCGTCGCCGGAACTCTGGTGCGACTGCACCGCTGCGCCGGAGTATTCGGCGAGCTGGCCGAGCAGCGGCTCGAGCGCAAACTGGAAGGGCACATCGAGCCGGCGGCAGCCCTCTTCGAGCGCCCCGCGCACATCGCTGTGGCTGACGCTGTGCAGGAGGTAGCCCGGCGCGCTGGCCAGAGCCCCGAGGATTTCCGGCACCTGGTCGAGGCGACGTACCGCTTTCCAGAGCCGGCGTTTTACCTCGACGCCGACGAGCTGGGTAACCGCGTTACGCGCCAGCATTTCGACCAGTTCGCCCGAGGCATGCGAAACGAGGTACATCACGATGGTCTGGCTCATGCTCTGCTCTCCTTCGCAATCGCGCCGGCGAATCAGCGGTGATAACCGCCGTCCAGACGCAGCACGCTGCCGTTGATCATGACATTCTTGAGAACGTGCAGGACGAGCATCGCGAACTCCGCCGGGTCACCAAAGCGGTGCGGAAAAGGAATCTGCCGCGCCAGCCGGGAGTCGAGGTTTTTTTCCATATCGAACAGGGTCTGCGTGCCAAACAGGCCGGGCGCAATGCCGACGACGCGAATTCCCAGCGGACCGAGTTCGCGCGCTGCCGGCAGGATCATGCTGACGACGCCGCCCTTCGACGCCGCATAGGCGGCCTCGCCGCTCTGTCCTTCATAGGCCGACACCGACGCAGTCGACAGAATGACGCCGCGCTCGCCGTTGGCCAACGGCGGCAGGCCGGCCATGTCGGCAGCAACCAGGCGCATCATGTTGAAGGTCGAGATCAGGTTGACCTCGACGAGCTGGCGGAAATCTTCCAGAGGCATCGGGCCAGCGGCGCCGAAGATCGGCTCGAAGTGGCCACGGCCGACGCAGTGCACCAGCACGCGCGCCGCACCATGCGCCTCGCGGGCGACGGCGATTGCTTTCTCCGCCGACAGCGCATCGGCGACATCGCAGTGAATCGCGTGCGCACCAATCTCGTCGGCAAGCTTTTGCACGCCATCGGCGTCGATGTCGATCAGCGTCACCCGAGCGCCCGCTTCGGTGAGGTAGCGCGCCGTTTCCGCGCCCAGACCCGATGCCGCTCCGGTGACTACCGCCGGACATGCCCACAAATCCATCCTGCTTCTCCCAGTTCCGTCAGCAACCCGCGCCGACGCCAGTGCGCATTATCGGGGGTCGCGCGCAGGCACGCAAACGGCGCGTCGCCGGTCGCTGCGAGGTGAAGAGGCGCCGTTCGATATTCAGTAGTGCTATTCTTGCCTGCCCGACTGCTCTGAATTACGGAGCCATGCTCCGTGCCCAGATAAACCAGATAGAGCGCAAACAGCACGTTGTGGATCAACATTCCGAGGACGGCCTGCATGCTTACAGGCACCGGGAGGAGTTGTTCTGCGTAGCGCCAAGCAAGCCGCCGTTCGTGCGGCGCTGGTGAAATCTCTTGTTCAAAACAGGAGCCGAGATTCCGGATGGGCGGCGCCTCAGGTGACGGCACTGCCAACCCGGTATCCGGCTTCCCCGCTAGTCGTTCGCTTTTGCTGCCGCTTCTGCCACCTTCTTCTGTTCCGCCGGCAACAATTGTGGTGGCCCGAGTTTGACGGTCAAATTGTCGATCTTGCCGTTGAACGCAAATGGCACCTGGTAGTCCTTGTCGTTCACACCCGTGCGGGTGTCGACCCCCACGTCGAAGGTCTCGTCCGCCACCTGGAGGAAGGAAATCGAGTTGGCCTGCTTTCCGGTGGCGACAACCTTGCCGTCCACCTTCAATACACCGGAGCCACCCTTGGCGATGCCGGGGCCGTCGTAGGTGTAATCGAACTCGATCCGGTGTTTGCCTGGCGTCAATGCATCCTGGCCTTGCCAACGGTACTGGGCGAGGATGAGCATGTTGTAGTTGAATACCGGCTTGCCGTTGAGCAGGTACAGCCCCCAGCCACCCCAGCGCCCGCTCGCGGTGGCGAGCATGCCGTTGCCGCCGCCGGCCGGCACCACCACATCGGCGCTGACCGAGTAAGACCGGCCCAGGATGTTCGGCGCGTTGGCCATCGGGATGCCCCCGTTCACACCGGTGTAGGTGAACACCGTCTTGCCCGCCGTGGCGCTCGGCCGCGGTGCAAGGGCGCGTGCGAAGGTGTCGTTGTTCAGCGGCAGCACCTGGTACTTGGCCGCCTCCTGGTCGAACACCGCCTGCATCTGCTTGAGCTTGTCGGGCATCTTCGCCGCCAGGTCGTTGGCTTGCGAGTAGTCCTCGGTGATGTTGTACAGCTCCCACTTGTAGTCCTTCGGCGCGGGCAACGGCGCGTTCAAAATCCACGGCCCGTGCGGCGGCGTCGTGTTGGCGTACCAGCCGTCTTGATAAATGCCGCGGTTGGCGATCATCTCGAAGTACTGCGTCTTGCGCGTCGAGGCTGCGGTGGCGTTGGCCTTGTCGAATGTGTATACCATGCTCACCCCTTCCATCGGCTTCTGCTTGATGCCGTCGACCATGTCCGGTGTCGCAACGCCCGTGGCTTCGAGGATCGTCGGCACGATGTCGATCACGTGGTGGAACTGCGAACGCACGCCGCCCACGTCCTTGATGCGCGCCGGCCACGATATCGCCATGCCCTGGCGGGTGCCGCCGAAGTGCGAGCCGATCTGCTTGGTCCACTTGAACGGCGTGTCGAAGGCCCACGACCAGGCGACGGCCATGTGCGGGTAGCTCTCGGCCGAGCCCCAGGCGTCGTAGAACTTCAATTGCTCGGCGATCGGGAATTCGAGAATGCCGTTGTAGGACGTGTACTGGTTCGGCGTGCCGCTGAGCGTGCCCTCGGGGCTCGTGCCGTTGTCGCCAACGATGTAGATGACGAGCGTGTTGTCGAGCTGGCCCATGTCCTCGACCTGCTGGATCACGCGGCCGATCTCGTGGTCGGTGTAGGCCGCATAGCCGGCGAACACTTCGGCCTGGCGCGCGAACAACTTCTTCTGGTCGGCCGACAGGGTGTCCCACTTCGGCAGGCTGTCGGGCCATTCGGTGAGTTGGGTGTTCGCGGGGATGACGCCCAGGCGCTTCTGGTTCGCGAAGATCTCTTCGCGCAGCACGTTCCAGCCCTTGTCGAACTTGCCCTTGAACTGCGCGACGAACTCGGCCTTGGGCTGGTGCGGCGAATGGGTGCCGCCGGGCACGTAGTAGAGGAAGAACGGCTTGTCGGGCGCCGACGCCTGGAGATCCATCAAGTAGCGGATGGCCTCGTCCGCCATGTCGGTGGTGAGGTTGTAGCCGGGCTTGCCGATCCAGGGAAAGATCTGCCGGTTGTTCTGGAACAGGTACGGCGTGTACTGGTCGGTCTCGCCGCCCATGAAACCGTAGAAGTAGTCGAAGCCCATGCCCGACGGCCATTGGTCGAACGGGCCGGCCTCGCTGTACTGGAAGGCCGGCGTGTTGTGGTTCTTGCCGAACCACGAGGTGGCGAAGCCGTTGTCCTTGAGCACCCGGCCGACCGTCGCGTTGTCCTGGCCGATGATCGAGTTGTAGCCTGGGAAGCCGGTCGACAGCTCGGTGATCACGCCGAAGCCGACCGAGTGGTGGTTGCGGCCGGTGATCAGCGCCGCGCGCGTCGGCGAGCACAGCGACGTGGAATGCATCTGCGTGTAGCGCAGCCCGGCCTTGGCGATGCGGTCCAGCGCGGGCGTCGGCACGACGCCGCCAAAGGTGCCGCTGACGCCATAGCCCTGGTCGTCGGTCATGATCAGCAGCACGTTGGGCGCGCCCTTGCGCGGCGCGACGGTGGGCGGCCACCAAGGCTTGGACGTGCGGGCGTCGTCGGTGATCGTGCCGCCGAACTTGGGCTCCGGCGCAGGGATTTGATCACCTTTGATCGTGGTCGTGGCGCTGGGCGATCCCGGCACGCCGGTGACCGTCTGCGCCGCAACAGGCGCGGCGGCCAGCGTGGCAGCGAATAGAAACGTCGCAATTGTCGCGATGAACTCTTTTTTTAGTGATTGCCGTTTCATGCTCAGTGCTCCAATGTTGGGACGAGACTATTTTATCCTGATGCGGCATCTTCAACCACACGCGCTCGGTCTGACATCGTGAGAGCGCCGAAATTCAACCGAGCAGTATCTCCGGCGGGGGCTCTAGCAGCCTCTCGGACGTTCACCTGGTCCCGGGCGAAATATGCGCTCCGCATTTTTGTTCACACAACCGAGTCCTGGGATGTCCCACTTCCTTGTCGCTGACCGCAAGACCGAGTACGACGAGAAAATGGCTCGCCGTGCCGTGAAGCAAGAGGCCACCGGCAAGAAGTTGGGCGGCAAGCCGGCCAAGGCCCCCGAGGCCGGACCACGCGACCATGATCAGATCAATCTCACTGACGAAGAATCCCGCATCATGCCGGTCGCCGGCGGCGGTTTCGACCAGGCGTACAACGCCCAGGAAGCCGTCGATGCCGGCACGATGTTGGTCATCGCGACCGGGGTCACGCAAGCGACCAATGACAATTATCCGGGTGTCTCAAAAAGCCATGCCGGTTGGTAGTCGTCAACACGCCGAGTAACAGGGAAAGCTTGCACACAGCTTTGCCTCAGATAGCTGACCGCGCTCACCGTCGACGGCGAGCAGCGGCCGAATCGTATGGGGCAGTGACTGCCAGTGGCCTGTAGCACCTGAACCGATCCACTGGGTCTGATCCGGCCGATGGCGCCTGGCCTCGGCAGTTGCCCGTCTGACTGGCCGCTCAAGACCAAAAGCGGTCACTCCTTTTTTGTAGTTTTCTGACGGCAACCGACCCTGAACGGTCACTCAGGAGATTGAGAAGCGGACGTTCATGCGTACAAGGGCAGGGTGCTAACTCCGTCAACTCGATCACTGCATCCGTTGCGGTTGGCACCGCACCCTACTTGTCGGGCGAGTTTTGTTGACTGCACCGTACGCGGTACGGATCTGCCCTCAATTAGCAAATCCAGCTCGCCCCTAACGGCCATGACACCTTTTGTATTTTTCGCCACTACCGCACGGACACGGACCATTTCGCCCAAACTTTTTGGTCTTTCCTGAGGGAGTGACGTTCTTCGGTTGGCCGAGATTTACAGCCCGCGTCGGTTGAGCCATTCGCGCGGCCTCTTCGTAGATGTGGCCGTTCTCTTCCGTTTGCGCCGTCGGTATATGGACCGCGAAAGATCGCGCATGGTGATAGGTTCCATCAGCCCTTACCTCTGCCAAGACGCCGGTGGCGTTAGAAGCTCTGACGGCCAATGTAGCTGCGCTGGCCTTGTCATTCACCTTGGTCCAGTCAATTTCATGGTCGTGTCGTTGAAGCCAAACGAAGAGTGGGTAGCCGTCCCCCAGACTAAAGTAGCGAGCGGGATGCTGGTTCAGGGTTTGGCGAAGGTCGGACAGCATCTTGGCCAGATTATTCCGGCCTTCCTCTCCCAGGTCACGGATATGGCTCTCCGCAGAAAGCCATCCCCGTGCGCGAGTGGCGTCAAGTGCTTCAAGCAGCTTCAGCACATCCTCCGGGAAGTCCTGCGTCGGAAACGGCTCCTTTTCCCAGTCTTCACTCTCGAAGCTCCTGTCGATGATGTCGCTCATGCCGTCCCATATGAGCATCTTTGCCTTGCCGCCCTTCAGCTGGTCGGCAATGTCCTGATCGAATCGATTCTTCTTCAGGTACGCGCCTAGGTGGTCGAACTCATCGAAGAGATAAGCTCGGCGTATTCCTGCCACGGCTTGTCGAACCTCCATATAGTGAGCAAACGAGCCGGGTGTGGGCAAGATCCGCTTGAGCACGAACAGGTCGTCAATGGACAGCGAAACGAATGCATGCTTTCCAAGTAGTGGCTCAACCTGCGGCAGTTCCTTGCAGTACGCCGAAAAGGGCGCGAACGACTCGACCGTCAGCCCAATCGGTACCAGCACACGGTAGTCGGAGCGGCGGACACGACCGACCTCTTCATACTTGCCGTTGACGAGGTGGTAGAGCGGCACTTCGTCCGCAGAATTCAGGTAGCAAAAGAATCGCTCGCACTGCTTGTACGCTTTGAGCACCAAATCTTGCACGGACTGGGCGTGGCGGCCGAAATCAAGTGCCGGCGACGCAATGGTGGCAGCTGCTCCTGCCTTAGCCTCAACCAGGAACAGCACGTCATCGACCAGGATAAGTGTGTCGTTTTCAGACCATTGCTTGTTGGTAGTATCCTTGTAGTAGACCTCCTGGAAAATCTTGGCGCTGGGAAGCTGGGCGGCAAGAATGTCGGCGAAGGCAGATTCGCTCATCATTTTTTGCCGATCTTCAAAGGTCCTCTTATAGTCTGGCTTTCGCTGAAGGAGGTTGTAGAGAAGCGCACGATACCCCGCATCGCGGGTGAAGCACGGGTCGATAGCGTAGTAGTCCGATCCAAGCTGGATTAGGGGTTTCTTCCGGGCAGGCAGCGTCCGGTAGGGTGTTCCCACAAAATCGCCCGCAGCAAAGAACTCAGTTTCTTCTCCACGCCGGTACGCCAAGTCCGCCAGCAGCGTCGGCGGCAGCTTCGTGTGACGGCTCACGTTTGCGATGCCGCCCCGAAACATGTCATCCATCACCCGCTTGGCAGATTTCGATAGTTCAGCATTGGCCGCATACCACGCCCCCATGACGTCTTCCAGAGGCTTGTCATGTGCCGCAGCGAAGGCCTGTGCTGCCTCAAACTGCTTGATCATTTCCGTGAGAGCGTCGGCATGCCCAGAACGCGTGGCGTCGGCCATGGCTTGGAAGCCTTCCGCGATATCAGCGGCACCGACGTCGTACACTTCTTTCAGGACATCATTGTGAGGAGTTAGAACGTACCGGTAGAACTCTCCTTCCAAAACTTGGTAGCGGTTTCCGCGTACCATGACCCAGTTGGATTTCGCGTGGAATTCAATGTAGGCTGTGTCGGGACCGAAGAGGCCGTCCCCGCTATCGGCGGACGTTGCCATGGCAAAAAACATGGCTTGCTCTCGCAGTTTTCTGCCAAGTTCAAACAGTTCGACGCACTGAACTTCGTCGAATGTCCCGTCCTTAGGAGCAGCATCTGACGCGAGAACCGCGTGCACGTATTCCAGCAGGAACTGGTTCTCGTTGATCAGATCATCCGAGCCGTCCTCTGCGGGTTTCTTCTTGGTGGCGCTTTGGTCTGCCATCGCATTCTTCATGTACTGGGCGTAGATGTAGCCGAGCAGATCATGCGGAGGCATGGTGACAATTAGCTCGCGTATTCGAGCAGCAGTCGCTTCCATTTCTTTCAACAAGGAGGCAGCGCTCTCTTTCCAGTTTTTCTCGTTCATAAAAAAGTTCTCGGGGCCTTGTGTTCCGATATTTTCATTGTTTACAAGTCGGGAGGGGGCGACGTTACTCACCATGCGCCGCGCCAAGGTGTGACGGTGGGGTCCATAAAGGGTTTGCGCAATTCTTCTGTATGGGAAATCACCATTAACAGAATCGACAAAACCCACCTTTCAGGTATCAGAACAGTGGCGACAAATGACCGCTGTTGAAATGGCTACCCGACCGTCCGCTACTGGCCGGTTGCCGACGGACGACATCCTACGCCCATTGGCCGCTCCCGCTTCAAAGCTGTCGATCCCGGAAGAATGGCACTGCTGAATATCAAACAGCGGCTTCCGTGTTGCCCTGCGTTCGTGGAAAAATGGCCGCTTTCGGGAGCCTCGAGCGTCGGCTCGGGGTTGGTTGCTGTGACCAAACCACGAAAGCTCAGAGAACACTTATAGCGTGGAACTGCCAGCCAGGCGAGGAAGGGCAAGCTAGGCCGCCAACGGCCGGATAAGGCTGCGAGCAGTGTTGCAGGTTCTTCAGGTAACCGGCTCACCGACCGTTCGGCGTATTTTCCTCTCACCCTTGCTGGGTCATCAAGTCGTATGCCTCGGCGAGGTTCAGCAAGGATTCGCTGCACCGGCTTCGCGTCGATGAGCCGTGCATGACTGCCAGCAGCTGCGGCTCGAGCGTTGCGAGACGGCGGATCGTCCTCGCGGTGAGTGGCGAAAGGGCGGTGGCATGAAAGAGCGCTTCTGCCGCTAGCGCGGGTCCGACGATGTCAGCGTCGGTCACTGCCGGTCCGTCGCCTGCATGCGTAAAGAGGTCGCCGCAAAAAAGTGTCCGGGTAGCTTCCTCGAAAAGAACGCGCGCTTCCCAGTTGTGCGGGACGTGTGGCGTGTCGATATGCCGAACGCGCTTGCCGCCGAGATCGATGACCTCGCCGTCGGACAGCTCGCGCGGTGATCGATCGCACAGGTCATTGAGCGACACCATGCAACCGATCGCGCCATGCGCGACCTGGGCGCGCGGTGCAGCGGCGAGGAATTCGTTCATCGCTCCACACTCGTCGGATTCGACATGCCCGAAGGTGATCCAGCGGAGCCGCTGCAGGGGAAGAATGCGGGCAATCGCCTGCGAAACTAGCGGAAACATTCGTCGTGGACCCGTATGAAACAGCAGGGGCTCGTCGGCGTCCACGAGGAACTGATTGAACGTGAAACCGCCCGGTGCGGCGTCGGCAACGCAGGTCGACAGGCGGTAGATTCGGTCGGCTATCTCATGAGTATTGGTTTGCATAGGGGCTCTCCCGGGTTGGACGGCAATCGCGCGCTTGAGTCAACGAGCGTGGAAGTGGGGTTTCGCGGGGAATGTGGTCGCACGCTCGGCATCGGCTCGGCATCGAGTTCGAGGCCAGGCAGGATGGAACGTTCCTGCCCGGCTGCCGAACAACGCCATCCGACACCCACTGACTGCTCCCGCTGCCCGGCTGCCGGTCAGGCAAGTCGAGGATCTGGCCTGCTCCCCAGCCTATTTTGCGGCGACCACCATTTCTCGCGCGTGGTGCATCACCGCCGCCAACAGGGACTTGCGCGAACCCTCGGTGGCCATGGCGCGGGCGATCATCACCGCGCCCACCACCTGGGCAATCGTTGCCCAGGCTGCATTTTCGTCGGCGGCATGTGCCTGCACCGCGGCCTTGAGTTGCAGCATCATGCGCTCGAAGGTCTGCTTGGTTGCGCTGTTCGAGCGGGCCACTTCTGCGCTCAAGGAGGTCAGCGCACAGCCTTCGGCAGGATTATTGATGTGACTGATGCTCAAGTAGGATTCCAGTGCGGTGATCACCTGCTGGTCGGTCTTGTTCGCGAAGAGATTGAGCGAGCGGGTCAATTCGTTCTCGACGATGGCTTCGAGCAATTCCGCCTTGGAACGGAAGTGAGAATAAAACGCGCCTGAGGTGAGTCCGACGGCCGCCATCAGACGGTCGACGCCAGTGGTCGAAAATCCATCTTTTTTGGCCAGGGCTCCGCCCACCTCAAGCAGGCGTGCGCGCGTGTTGTCCTTGTGTTCGGGGCGGTAGCGCATGCATCGATCCTCAGGAAGCCATTTAAAAAGAGCTTGCATTATCACATAACGGTCGTTACGATCACGACCGTTATGTAATCGATGGGCGCCTGCGGAAGCGCGGGTAAACGATCGATACGCCTTGTTCAGGAGCATCTCATGGCCACCGAAAAAACCGCCTGCATCCTTTGCTCGCGCAACTGCGGACTCACCGTGACAATTGAGAACGGCAAGTTCACCCGCATTCGCGGCGACGACGAGCATCCGGTGTCGAAGGGCTATATCTGCCAGAAGGCCGCTCGCCTCGAACACTATCAAAACCATGCAGACCGCCTGACGCACCCCTTGAAGCGCCAGGCCGATGGTAGTTTCATGCGGGTCAGTTGGGACGAGGCACTGGGCGATGTCGCCCGGCGCTTGATCGCGATCCGTGAAAAACATGGCGGGCGAGCCTTCGCCTTCTATGGCGGTGGCGGCCAGGGCAACCACCTCGGCGGCATCTACAGCCAGCAACTGCACAAGGCGATGCGCAGCCGCTTTGTCTATAGCTCGCTGGCGCAGGAAAAGACCGGCGATTTCTGGGTCAATGGCCGCCTGTTCGGCCATCAGACCTGCCACGCCACCGAAGACGTGGAGCACGCCGATTACGTGCTTTTCATTGGTACCAACCCCTACCAGGCGCATGGCATCCCCAATGCGCGCGACACCCTGCGCGATCTGCAGAGAGATCCCGCTCGCACCATGGTGGTGGTCGACCCGCGCCGTTCCGAAACCGCCAGGCAGGCCGATATCCATCTGCAAATCAAGCCCGGCACCGATGCCTTTCTGATGCTGGCGATGCTCAGCCTGATCGTCCGCGAGGGCCTGCATGACCGCGAATTCCTGTCACAGCACTGCCAGGGTTTTGCCGAACTGGAAAAGGAACTGCTGGCCGTGCCGATCGCCGATTACGTGCACCGCAGCGAACTGGCGCTGGGCGATGTTGAGCGGGTGGCGCGCGGTTTTGCCACGGCCCGGACCGCCTGCGTGCGCATCGACCTGGGAATACAGCAAACGCTGCATACGACGCTGAACAGCTACCTCGAAAAGCTGCTCTATCTGCTCACCGGGAACTTCGCCAAGCGCGGCGGCAACAACCTGCATACCTTCCTGCTGCCGCTGATCGGCCACAGCGACGAACGCCAGCCAAGATCTCCCCGCACGGCCCACCACCGGATGTTTCCGATTGCCGGCCTCTACCCGCCCAACATCCTGCCCGATGAAATCACCCATGCGGGTGAGGATCGGATTCGCGCGATGTTCGTGGATAGCTCGAATCCGGTGCTCACAGCGGCCGATACGGCGGCCTACGAGCGCTCCTTCGGCAAGCTCGAACTGCTGGTGGTGGTCGAGGTGGCGATGACTGAGACCGCCCGCATGGCGCACTATGTTCTGCCGGCCGCCTCACAGTTCGAGAAGTGGGAAGCCACTGGTTTCAACCTGGAATTTCCCGAAAACGCCTTCCACCTGCGGCATGGCTTGTTCCCGCCGCTCGCCGAGAGTCTGCCCGAAGCCGAAATCTATACCCGGCTGCTGGAAAGGATGGGCGAGATTCCGCCGCGTTTCCCGCTGCTCGAAGCGCTTGCCCGGCGGGAGCCGCAGATCACCGGACATACGGTCTTTCTCGCCACCCTGGCGGCCACCCTGGTGCGCCAACCTCGCTGGCGGCCCTATGCCGCGTCGATCATGTATCGCAGCCTGGGCAAGGCCCTGCCTGAGGGAGCGGCACTGGCCGCACCGCTGCTCGGGCTGACGACCGTCTACGCCAGACGCCACAACGTTGCCGTGCGGCGAGCCGGGCATCACGGCAACCGCCTGACCCTGGGTGCGGCGCTGTTCCGTGCGATCATCGACCGGCGCGCTGGCACACTGATGAGCATCCATACCTTCGACGACACCTGGTCGTTGATTCGCCACCACGATCGACGGATTGATCTGGCGATCCCCGAAATGCTCAGCGAACTGCGGGCGCTGGGTTCTGAAGCCGTCCCTGCGGCGGACTTCCCGTTCATCCTGATGGCCGGAGAGCGCCGCAGCTATAACGCCAACCAGATCTTCCGCGATCCGGCCTGGCGCAAGGTCGATCGTCACGGCGCCCTGCGCCTGCATTCCGCCGATGCGCAGGAACTCGGGCTGAGCGACGGCGCCCGGGCCAGTTGCCGGTCGGCGACCGGCGAAGTCCAGGTCGTCGTGGAACTGGACGACAGTCTGCGGCGTGGCACGGCAAGCCTGCCGCATGGTTACGGCCAGCGCTACCGTGACAGCGAGCCGGCCGGCCCGCAGATCAACCGGCTGACGACCGCCGCTCATTGCGACCCACTGACCCGCACGCCCTTCCACAAATACGTACCGGTACATATTACGCCAATCGCCACCTGACCCGCAGGAGGCCCGACCTCGGGAGTCGGGCCAAGTGCTTGCTTCTCTGGTGCCACCGGACCGAATCGATCTGCCGATCTTGACCTGCCGTAGCTTCTGATCGAACCGGCTCCGCTAGCGGCAAGTCCACGTCGTTCGGTCTGAGTGCGCTTCTACACGAAGTTCAGGGGTCTCCGTACTGGTAAGATACCGACCTGGCAGCAGCAACTTCATTCGCCGCGCAGCGAACCCCATGTCACCCTCCTGGTATAGGTTTTCCAGGCCCCAGGAGTCGGTAGCACAGGATTTGCAGAATCCAGCAGGAACCGATACCGAAAAGCGCCGAGCGGTCGGCTGCAGATCAGCACAGCTGAACCTTGAGAGATCGGCGACACGGCCGCAATCACGAAACCAATCAATGGCTTGTGTAAAATATGCCGAAACATCCAGAGGTGGCAAAAGGGCCTGAATCCAGCCACACGCCGATGATGCAGCAGTACCTGCGGATCAAGGCCGAGCATCCCGGCCTGCTGCTGTTTTACCGGATGGGCGACTTCTACGAGCTGTTCTTCGACGACGCGGAGAAGGCCGCGCGGTTGCTCGACATCACGCTGACGACGCGCGGCCAGTCGGCCGGGCAACCGATCCGGATGGCCGGCGTGCCTTACCACGCAGTTGAGCAGTATCTGGCGAAACTGGTCAGGCTGGGGGAATCGGTGGTGATCTGCGAGCAGATCGGCGACCCAGCGACCAGCAAGGGTCCGGTCGAACGGGCCGTGGCGCGCATCGTCACGCCCGGCACGCTGACCGACGCGGCGCTGCTCGATGAAAAGCGCAACACGCTGCTGCTCGCGATGTGCGCCAGCAAACAACTCGCCGGCCTGGCCTGGATCAATCTGGCGAGCGGCGAGTTCCGCGTCTGCGAAGTTGCGCCGGCAAGGCTTGCCGCCACGCTGGAGCGAATTCGTCCAGCCGAGATGGTCGTTCCCGAAAGTCTCGGTCTGACTTTCCCGGCTGATGTCGCGCTGACACGGCGGCCTGACTGGCATTTTGACGTCGAGGCTGCCAGCCGCGAACTGTGTGCGCACTTCGCCACCACTTCACTGGCCGGTTTCGGCGCCGACGGACTGCGCCCGGCAATTGCCGCTGCCGGAGCGCTGCTGCGCTATGCGAAGGCGACCCAGACGCGCGCCCTGCCCCACCTGCGAGCGCTGATTGTCGAGCGCGATGCCACTTTCCTGGGCCTCGACACAGCAACCCGCCGCAATCTCGAACTCACCGAAACGCTGCGTGGACAAGCGTCACCGACGCTGTGCAGCCTGCTCGACAACGCCATCACCTCGATGGGCGCGCGTCTGTTGCGGCATACGCTCCACCACCCCCTGCGCGACCCGGCCATCCCAGCCGCCCGGCATGCGGCAATTGCCATGCTCCTCGACGACGACGAGCAGCCGCTAAGCAAGTTGCGCCAGGCCTTGCGCGGCTTTGCCGACATCGAACGGATCGCCGGCCGGATTGCGCTCTACAGCGCACGCCCGCGCGACCTTTCGAGCCTGCGCGACAGTCTGCAACGGCTGAGCGAACTGCGAGCGCCACTGGCGACAACCGCCGCACCCCTGCTCGGCGAGTTGTACGAGCACCTGGCGACCCCGGTGTCTGCCCTCGACCTGCTCAGCCGCGCCATCCTCGCCGAACCGGCAGCCCTGATCCGCGACGGCGGTGTCATCGCCACAGGTTTCGACGCCGATCTCGACGAACTGCGCGCGCTCAATGACAACTGCGGCACTTTCCTGGTCGAACTCGAAGCGCGCGAACGCGAACGCACTGGCATTGCCAACCTCAAGGTCGAGTACAACCGCGTACACGGCTTCTACATCGAAGTCAGCAACGCCAATGCCGCCAAGGTGCCCGACGACTATCGTCGGCGGCAGACCCTGAAGAACGCCGAGCGCTACCTGACCCCCGAGCTGAAAGCTTTCGAAGACAAGGCCCTGTCGGCACAGGACCGCTCGCTGGCGCGCGAGAAGCTGCTTTACGACGGAGTTCTCGCGGCCTTGCAGGGCGATCTGCCGCAACTGCAGCAGATCGCCCAGGCGGTGGCTTCGCTCGACCTGCTGGCCGGTTTTGCCGATACGGCGCTACGCCGCAACTACTGCCGACCGCTTTTTTCGTCGGAGCCGGGCCTGCTGATCGAGGGAGGACGGCATCCGGTCGTCGAGGATCAACTCAGAGATGGGGAAAGCTTCATCGCCAACGACACGCGCCTCACCGACGAGCGCCGGCTGTTGCTGATCACCGGCCCGAACATGGGCGGCAAGTCTACCTACATGCGCCAGACGGCGCTGATCGCCCTGCTCGCCCATGTCGGCAGCTACGTGCCGGCGACCCGCGCCGTTCTCGGCCCGCTCGACCAGATTTTCACACGCATCGGTGCCGCCGATGACCTCGCCGGCGGGCGCTCGACGTTCATGGTCGAAATGACAGAATCGGCAGCCATCCTGCACCACGCCACCGAGAGCAGCCTGGTGTTGATGGACGAGGTCGGACGCGGCACCTCGACCTTCGACGGCATGGCGCTGGCTTTTGCCATCTGTCGCTACCTGCTCGGGAAGAACCGCTGCCTGACCCTGTTTGCCACCCACTACTTCGAGCTGACGCTGCTGGCCAACGAGTATGCCGATCTGGCCAATGTGCACCTGGACGCCATTGAACACGGCGAGCGCATCGTCTTCCTGCACGCCGTCGAGGAAGGCCCGGCCAACCAGAGTTATGGCATTCAGGTCGCCGCGCTGGCGGGAATTCCCGCGGCAGTGGTGAAAGCGGCACGGCGACAATTGCGCGAGTTCGAACAACGCGCTTCGATCAATCCCGCGCAGCCTGATCTCTTTGCCACGGCTCTCGCCGACGCCGCAGAAGCCAGAGAGCCGACCACCCACCCGGCGGTCGAGCGGCTGCAGTCGATCGATCCCGATCGTTTGACACCACGCGAGGCACTCGATGCCCTTTACGAACTGAGATCGCTTCTCCGATGACTCGACGCACCTGCGCATCCCTGCTCGCCGGCCTGTTACTGGCCGGCTCTGCTCAGGCCGAAAGCTGGCGCTTCGCAGTCATCGGCGACACTCCCTACAGCGACCATGAGCGCAGCGAACTGCCGCGCATGCTCGAGGACATCGCCGACGAGCACCCCAGCTTCATCGTCCACGCCGGCGACTTCAAGGACAGTCGGATGATTTGCAGCGACGAGGTTTTCCTCGATCGCCGCGCGCTTTTCGACGCGTCGCGGGTGCCGCTGCTCTACGTCGTCGGTGATAACGAATGGACCGACTGCCGTCAGCTCGCTGCTGGCCACTTCGCGCCGCTCGAACGGCTGCAGAAGCTGCGCGAGCTGTTCTTTACCGAGCCGCGCTCGCTGGGCAGAAAGACGCTGCCGGTCGAGCGACAGGCCGGCGTTTATTCCGAGCATCTGCGCTGGCGCCTTGGTCCGCTGCTCTTCGTTTCGCTCAATGTGCCGGGTCCGAACAACAACTTCGGAATCGGCGCCACCCCAGGCAAGGAATATCTGGCGCGCAATCCGCTGCTCGTCGATTGGCTACGGCAGGGATTCGCCATGGCGCGGCGCGAGCAGGCATCCGGCATGGTCATCGTCATGCAGGCCAACCCGGGCTTCCAGCACCATGCCGCCGGGCTGACCCACGCCGGCTACCGCGACCTGCTGGAAGCGCTGACCAGCGAGACCCTCGCCTTCCCTGGACAGGTTCTGCTGATCCACGGCGACACCCACTGGCAACGCATTGACCAGCCGCTACGCGATCCGGGCACGCATCTGCCACTGGCCAACTTCACTCGCCTGGAGACCTTTGGTTACCCCGTGCTCGGCTGGGTGAAAGTCATCGTCGACAGTGAGCATCCGCGACTCTTCCGCTTCGAGGTGCATCCGTATCGCCGCCGCTGACTAGCGCGGCAGCCCTGTGCGCGACCCCAACGGTCCTGCGCAGTGCGGCGCACTGCAAGAGTGCTCCCGCCGGTGGTGGTGCGCACCGCAATGGAGCGCTCAGCAAGCCAGGGCAACCGTCGATTCGTTCTGATTGAATTGAAATCAGCCACTTGCGGAAGCACTGACAACGCGCACGATTCTTGCTAAGGTAGTGGGTTTTCTGGCACAGGTTGCAGCGATGAACAATGTCCACCGACTCGAACGACCGGCAGGTCACGACGCGTCCCCTCCCGAGGGAACGCGGAGAATCATCAACGACGTCGAGCGTGTGCTCTACGATGGGTACTGGATCAAGACCTATCCGGTTCCCGCTGATTCCTTGCAGGCCAAGAAACTGCTGATCGAAGCGCTGACCCGGCGCCTGTTCAACCATACCGAACACGGACTCAACATCCCTGGGTGCCGGCTTGGCGAGGCTCGGCTCAGCTATCAGACGGAGACCGACCCGGGTCGGCGTCGGGTCAAGGCGGCGATGCTGGCCGGCGCCCTGTTCAACCGCGCCACCGACATTTTCCGAAAGCTGGTCGAGTTACAGGCAGATGGCGTCGAGATCCACAGTGACGACGCGCTGATGCGCGAATGCGGTCAATGCCTGCTCGATGCCATCGACCTCGGGCATGTCGTCCTTCACCGCAGCGGCGAGGAAGGTATTGACGAACTGTGGGGCGAACCCTTCCGCGCCTTCTCGGTGCCGATCGAGGAGTTCTACGAAAGCCGCTACATCAAGATCGGCCAGAGCATGCGCGACATCGACCGGATTGCCCAGGCGATGGTTGCCAACTTCAGCCACATACCGGCTTTTGCAAGTATCGAGGCAGCGGTTTGGGATTTTGCCGACGCCGCCAAGACCAAGACGGAAACCTTGCGCACCGACCCGGACATTTTCGATGTCTGGTCGCAACTGGTCACCGCTGGCGAACGGCTGGCCAACTTCACGCCGAAACCAGTCACCACGTCGCGGGCAGAACAGATGGGCACACCCGTGCACCGCCTCTCCGATCGCCTCCAGTTGCTCCGCAACGGCCGCGACCTGGTGTTCTACATCGCCCGCGCGCGCACGCCGATGCCCATCAGCACCTGCCAGTACATCGAACGTTGTGCGGCCTACCTCGCCACCGGCCGGCTTCCGCCCATGCCGGCGCCACTGCCCGCCTAACGGTCATGGCGATTCCAGACACCTCCGATGATGAAAGCCATGACCGTTCCCTCCCTTGCAGGGCGCATTCCGGCTTGCACGCCGGAATCGTTCGTTGGGCACGGAGCATGGCTCCGTGAATTCCCCATCTCACCCCCCGACCCCACAAGCGGGCGAGGGGAGGTTCGTGAGTCGCTGACGCGACTTTCACATTAAAGGACAGCCGACCGCGCCAGCACGGCGCAGACATTCGCGCTGATCAGGGGCGCCTCAGCCGCCGAACGGCCGTACGCCGATCAGCCAGCCATGCAGCCAGAAGGCGAACGCGGCCCACGCCGCGAGGCCGACGACCACTGCAGTGAGGTCACGCGTCCCCGGCCCGGTGACGTACTCGCTGCCGGCAGCACGGTCGCGGCGTCGGGCGGAAGCGTAATCCACGATCGACCACGCAAGGAAGCTGCCGAACAGCAACACGCCGGCCAACGTGCCGTTGGCGATCAGGTGCGCGAACGCCCAGACCTTGACGCCCGCGACCATCGGATGACCGACCGCCTTCTTGATCCGCGTCCCCGGCACGTACGCCGCCGCCAGCAGGACGAACGCCGGAAGGATCAACAGCGCGGCCAGATGTCTGATCCCTACGGGAGGACTCCAGATCACCACCGGCGTCAGACGCGCCTCGCCGTAGCCGTAGACGATCAGTACGAAGCCGGCGATCGACACCATCGAGTAGACGGCCTTCCAGCCGTTCAGCCCGAGCTTCGCCACCTGCGCGTTGCGCAAGCCCTCCGCGAAGATGCGTGTGGAATGGATGCCAAGAAAAGTTGCGAGGCCGAGAATCAGCAGGGTCATGGTCGCTCCAGGGAATCGTTGATTACTGTGCAAGTAACGCAGAATACACCCTCTGCACGCTCATCCGTCGCCGTTCGCGGCTCGTTTGCGGCGAGCTTTTCCGCCAGACGGATGCGCTTGCGCCTGAATACATGCGCCCACTGCGCACCAGCGGCGTAAACTGGTGACGCCATGTCGATCTTCATCTCCTATTCGCGGAAAGACTCTGATTTCGTCCGCCGCTTGCACCGGGGGCTGCTCGCGCACCACCGCGAGACCTGGGTGGATTGGGAAGGCATCCCGCCGACCGCGGACTGGATGAAGCAGATCGCGGCCGCGATCGATGCGGCCGAGACCTTCGCCTTCGTCCTGAGTCCGGATTCTCTCGCCTCCGAGGTCTGCCGACGCGAGCTCGACCATGCCGACGCGCAGAACAAGCGGCTCATTCCGATCGTCTGGCGTCAAGCCGACCTTGGCCAGGTACCGCCGGCGCTGGCCAGACTGAACTGGATCTTTTTCCGCGACGACGACGACTTCGAGACCGCGCTGCAGACCCTGCTGGTGGCTGCGGATACCGACCTCGATTGGGTGCAGGCGCATACACGCCTGTTGGTACGATCGGTCGAATGGGAAGCGAAGGGCCACGATGCCAGCCTCGCCCTGCGTGGCGGCGACCTCAAATCGGCCGAACAGTGGCTGACCCTGGGCCCGCGCAAAACGCCGCAGCCGACTGAGTTGCAGACGCGCTACATCCTCGACAGTCGTCGGCAGGCGACCAGCCGTCGCTTGCTGCTGCTCGGCGCCACCGCAATCTCGCTGGTGGTGATCGCGATACTGGGGACGCTGTTCCACTTCCAGCGTCAGGAGTCGGCGCGGCAGGAGGCGAACGCCGTCGCCCGCCGGCTGTCGTCGGCGTCCGAGCGGGTGCGCGAGCAGCGACCGGCCCCTGGATCGACCAGCTCGCCGGTCGAAGTCAGCGTGCAGCTCGCCGCGGAGGCGGTGCGGCGCCTCTCGGCGGTCGGCGGGCGCGCGCTCGAAGCGGACCTGGCGATTCGGCGCGCGCTGACGATCATGCCGCGGCGAGTCGCGCGACTCGACCCCATCGCCCAGCCCGCCGAACGCTTCGACGACATCGTCTACGGCGCTGACGGGCAGTTGATCGCCACGAGCAAGTTTCTCTCCTCGACCGCAGTCTGGGAAGCGGGCAGCTTGCAGCCAGCAGGCGGCCGGCAGCAAACGGTCAGCGCCAAAGCCGTCGCGCTGAGCGCCGATGGGCACTTTCTGGCGACGATCGAGCCGGGCCACCTCGAAGGGGCGATCGACGTCTGGCGAATCGGCGCGGCGGTGCCATTCGCCAGTCTTCGCGATGCTGGAAGCGTTCAGGGCGTGGCGATCGCACCTGGCGGTACGCATCTGGTGGTGACCAGCAGCCGCTACGACGCCAGGAGCGGCTGGGACCAGGGATTGACGCGCATCGTGGAACTGCCCGGCTTGCGCGAGGTTGCGCGGCTGCCACGCCTTCTCGGGCCTTCGTTCAGCCGCAATGGTGCCTACCTCGCTGGCCTGGTCGGTGACGACCAACCGATCATCTGGGCGATGGCCAGGCTGCAGAAGGGCCAGCTCTCGCAACGATTGTCGCTGGCGGCAGCCGCGCCGCTGGCTCGCCCGCCGCTGTTCAGCACCGACGGTACGCACCTGGCGATTCACTTTGGCGAGAGTCCGGCGAAGGTGGGAATCTGGACGGTCAAGGACTGGAAGCTGGTGTGGGAAGCCAAGCGCGAGTTCCCCCTGGCGGTCGGGCCGGGCGCACGCTACCTGGCGCTGCGCGACGACGAGAGCGGCTACGCCGTGCGCATCGTCGATACCAGCAGCGATCGAGACGTCGCGCTGTTCACTTCCGAATCCGACTTTCCGGCGCTGGCCTTCAGCCCCGATGGACGCGACGTCGCAATCGCCTCCGGCAACGGCATCGATGTCTGGCGAATCCTCGGTCGCGGCAGCGATGTCGCGCGCCGCGCCGCTGGCGGGCAAGCCTTCGCCCTGGTCTTCAGCGCCGACGAGACGCGCTTTGGCGTGCTCGAAGGTTCCGCTGATGGATCGTCAGCGAAGGTCACTGCGAACACCTGGGAGCTGGCCGACAGCGGCGTCGGCGCGTCGATCGATCTCGGTCCGGCGGCGTCACGGTTCGCGCTCAGCGCCAACGGGAAGTCCCTGGCGCTGGCCACCGCCGGGCAGGTCCGGGTGATCGACGCCAGCTCGGGCGAGACCCGCCGGAGCTTCGCGCTCGAGGGCGCCGTGACGGCGTTGGCGCTGAGCCCCGATGCGCGCTACCTGGTCGGGGCAAGTGATCGCGAAACGCTGCACCTGTGGCAGGTGGAGCCGCCGCAGCTACTGGCGACGATCGCCCTGGGCGAGCCGGTGGTCGATAATCAGCTCGCCGTCGCCTCCGACGGCCAGGTGGTCGCGGTCACCCGCGGCAGCGCCAGCCGGATTGGCGTGCCGCTCACGGCACGCGTCTGGAGCGCCCCCTTGCGGTCCGAAATCGCCACCCGGCGCGTCGGCGCCGAGCGCAGCGGCCTGGCCGGCAGCGTCTGCGCACTGAGCGCCGACGGTCGCCTGGTCGCGATCAACACCGCGGACACTGCCGTAACGGTGCGCGAGAGCAGCACCGGCAGGGACATCGGAACCGTCGACGAGGCGCGCGGCGGCCGGCAGTGTGTGTTCAGCGCCGACGGTCTGTACCTCGCCGTGACCGGCGCCGAGGACACCGTCCGCGTCTGGGAAATCGCCGCACAGACCGAGGTGGCCCGCCTGGAACAGGTCGTCGCGCCCACATCGCTGCAGTTCAGCCCGGGCGGCAGGTTCCTCGCGACGCTGGAACAAGGCGGTACGCTGCGCGCGTGGCTACTGCGACCGGACGATCTCCTGGTCGAGGCGTGCTCGAGGCTGACCCGCAATATCTCGGCGTCCGACTGGGAGCGCTACCTCGGCAAGGCGCCTTACCTGCCGGCGTGTCCCAGGCTTCCTTCGCCGGCCGTGGGTGAGTGACGCTGTCTGCGACGAGAAGCTCGACGATGAATACCGTGAAATGAACCAGCCATGGCATCAATACGTTCCCTGATTGGCGAACTGAAACAGGTGGCGGCCCGGATTGCCCCGGGCCTCTCATCCCGCCTCGCCGGCACGCTCAACGCCCTCCGCCACCCCACCCGGCGGGGGGTAGTCGGGACACTGCTGGCGCTGCCTGCCCTGTTGCTGCTTTATGTGCTCATCCTGATTCCATTCACGCCAAGTATCAGCAACATCCGCAAGGCGTCAGCGGAGCAGCCGGCGCAAATCCTCTCGGCAGATGGCCAGAAACTGGCCGAGTTCAAGCAGTCCAATCGCGAATGGGTCGCCCTCTCCGAAATTTCGCCACATGTCATCGACGCCTTGATTGCCACGGAAGATCACCGTTTCTACGACCATTTTGGTCTCGACTGGCGACGCACCGCTGCCGCCGCGGTCAACACCTTCAGCGGCGATCGCCAGGGTGGTTCGACCCTCACGCAGCAACTTGCCCGCAACCTGTACCCGGAGGCGATCGGCCGCGCCCCGACACTGACGCGCAAGATCAAGGAGGCCATCACGGCATTGAAGATCGAGGCCATCCACAGCAAGGACGAAATCCTCGAAACCTATCTCAACACCGTGCCCTTCCTCTACAACGCCTACGGCATCGAGATGGCGGCGCGCACCTATTTCGACACTTCGGCCGACCAGCTCGATGTACTGCAGAGTGCTACGCTGGTCGGCATGCTCAAGGGCAACAGTTACTACAACCCGGTACTCAATCCCGAGCGCTCCCTGCAGCGCCGCAACACGGTACTGAAACAGATGGTCAAGCACGAGAAATTGACCGCCAAACAGTTTGACTCGCTCAGCAAGAGGCCCTTGCGTATCGACTTCGAGCGACAAACGGAACCACCGGGAGCGGCCCCGCATTTTGCCAGGCACCTGCGCAAGTGGCTGATTGCGTGGGCCGACCGCAACGACTACAGCATCGATGGCGACGGGCTGGTGGTACGTACCAGCATCGACTCCCGACTACAGGCGGCGGCCAACGCGGCCGTGACTCGCCAGGGCAACAGCTTGCAGAACATCGCCAACGCGGCATGGGGAAGACGCTCGGCGTGGAGCACCGAATCCAGCCTGGTCCAGGCCTGCATCCGCGAATCGCCAGAGTACGGCGCGGCCATCGCCAAAGGCCGGACGCCGGAACAGGCGATGCGGGAACTTCAGGCCGACAAGGCCTTCCTGCGCGCGCTGCACCGGCAGAAGACGCAGGTACAGATCGGTTTCCTGGCCATCGATCCGCGCAACGGCCAGGTCAAGGCCTGGGTCGGCAGCCGCGACTTCGAGCAGGAGGCATTCGACCATGTGCAGCAGGCGCGTCGCCAGCCCGGCTCGACCTTCAAACCCTTTGTATACGGCGAAGCCTTCCGCCAGGGCGCCAGCCCGGACGACCGATTGATCGACCAGGCGGTGGAAATTCACGTCGGCGGCGCGGAGGTCTGGCGGCCCACGGATGGCGCGCCGCCGAGCGGCGAGGCAATCAGCCTGAGCGACGGACTCGCCTACTCGAAGAACACCATCACCGCGCAACTCATCGAGCAAGTCGGCCCCGCCAAAGTGGCCAAACTCGCCCGTAAGATGGGCGTGCGGCAGAGCAAGCTCGAACCTGTGCCATCGCTCGCCCTGGGCACCAGCCCGGTCACCCTTCTGGAAATGGTTGCCGCCTACGCCACGATCGCCAACGGCGGTGGCTACCTTGAACCGCTGCTGGTTACCCGCATCGAAGACCGCGATGGCCGGGTCATCGAAGAATTCAGCCCGCAAGACCCCGACATTGCGCTTGAGCGCGACGTCGCTTACACGCTGCTGGACAACATGCGCGGGGTAATCAACCGCGGCACCGGCAGAGATATCCGCACCCGCTATGGCATCCGCGCCGACGTGGCCGGCAAGACCGGCACGACGCAGGACAACGCCGATGGCTGGTTCATCCTGATGCACCGGCAACTGGTGGCCGGGGCATGGGTGGGTTTCAACGACAGCCGCATCACGCTGCGCAGCGACTACTGGGGCCAGGGGGCGCACAGCGCCCTGCCGATAGTCGGCGACTTTTTCGGGAACGCCTTGCGCGCTCACCTCATCGATCCACGTGCTCGCTTCGCGGCGCCAGAAGAAGCCAGTCTGTTGGTACGCATCAGTGACTGGTTCCGAGGCCTCTGGTCGCCAGAGCCTGCCGCCGAACCCAAGCAGCAACGGATCGCCAGACCCGCCCGCAAACAGGAGCCCCGCGAAGAACCCGCCGCACCGCCGGCTCCGGTCGTATTGCCCCCGCAACCCCAGAGCGATCCGCTGCAGGAGAAGATCGACCAGATCATGAAAGAGAGCAACGAAGCCGAACCCCTGCAAACGGATCCATCACCAGCCGCGAAAGCGGCAACCCTCCACTGAAACGGGACGCCTGATCGGTGAATCGTAGAGTGGCTATACAGCCGGTGTGACACGTTTACTTGATTGCGATCACCATCGAGTCTGGCCCCACAAGGTGCTCCACTCGCGTCGTGGAAAATCCTGCCTCTTTCATCCAGCCTGAACAGTCACGGCCGGTATAGTCGAAGCCTCCTGGCGTTTCGATGAGCATATTCAGACTCATCATCAACCCGAAAGCGTTTTTCGACCGATCATCATCGATGATGGCCTCGTAGACAACGAGCGCGCCGCCTACAGGCACGGCGTCAAATGCCTTTTTGATGAGCATCTTTTTGGTGGGGAGATCCCAGTCGTGCAGGATATGTCCCATCAGCACAACGTCAGCTTTTGGAATGTCTTGTTTGAAAAAATCGCCCGGCTGAAAGGCCAGCCGATCCGAAATGCCTAGTCTTTCGGCGTACTCCTCAAAAATCGGTGCCACTTCTGGCAAGTCAAACCCGGTGCCCTGCAGATGTGGATTGGCCAGTGCAATTTGCACTGCAAGATCGCCTTGTGCGGTACCAACATCAATGAACGTCCGGTAATCCTTCCAGGGGAAGGCGCGGGCGATGGTCATGTTGGCGCCGTGGCTGATGCCGGTCATCGCGCCGAGGAATTCCTTCAGTCGAGTGGGATCGGCATAAAGTGTTTCGAAAAGGCCAGCGGAACCTGCCTTTGCTTCGTTTTGCTGCACGCCGGTACGAAGCGCCTCTGTGAGGTGAGCCCAGAACGGATAAAGACGGGTGTTGGCCATTTCAAGAATGCCCCCCACGTAGGAGGGCTTCTTTCGGTCAAGGAACAAGTCGGTCTCGGGCGTGTTCGCGTAAACATCGGCGTTCCGTACCAGGAATCCAAGCGCTACAAGAGCATCGAGAAAGTCGCGTGCCGAACGAGGGTGCAGACCAAGGCGTCCGTGTAGCGAATCGAAGGACTCGGGGCCGTGCGACAACTCGGTGAAAACGCCCATTTCGATGGCACTCAAAAGTGTCTTCGAAGCCCAAAACGCCAACCCTGTTTGCAGGATTTTTTCTGGTTTCAGTTGTTCGTTCACGCCTTTCTCCTTGTCTGGAATTACGTTTCAGAGTGAATTGGTAAGTGATCTGCGCAACAACTCAAGGCTGCCCAACCTGGCTATCCGGAGACAGTTTTGCTGCATAACTCAGGCGCCTGCTCCCTAACCCGACGCCCGCCATCGCCCTGGAAGGCGCTTCCCAGCAGGCTTTCCCTCGTACAGTTGCGGCTTCTACATGGTACTAAATTTCCGTGAACAGCAGCACAGCGAAAGCACTTTCGAACCCGGATTCGGGCGGTATCGCGGAAAGCTCAGCCAGGGGGAACCCGGAGCATGGCGACGCGCGCAACATCCGACAGTTCTTCGGCCGAGACGTCTCTGCGGCTACGGTTCGACGCGTTCGAACTCGACGAAGCCGAAGCCCGTCTGACGCGCGATGGCCAACCCGTACCGCTCGCGCCCAGGCCATTCGCGGTGTTGTGCGCGCTGGCTCGCACGCCGCGCACTCTGGTCACCAGGAATGCCTTGCTGGACAGCGTATGGGGCCATCGCTTCGTCAGCGACTCGGTGCTCAAGACGGCCGTGAACGCATTGCGTGCAGCAATGCGTGACGACCCGAAACAACCGCGCTACATCGAGACGGTGTCACGGCACGGCTATCGCTTCATCGGAAAGGTGAGCGCGGCTGCGACGCCCGGCGAGCTCCAGCAAAAAGCAAACCATGCGGTGCTTGAGCGTCCGGCGTTGGGGGAAAATGAGGGTCATAGTGCCTCGGTCAACGTGCGTTGGGTGTAAGCGGCGGGCGGCGCAAGATCGGGCAGGGCAAAGTCATAGCGCGTCATACAAGCGGGTCAAGCATCGACTCGAACTGGAGCATGCCTCCGGCCTGTCCTGGCACGCGGCGCGGCAGGACTTCGGCGCCAAGGCGGTCCT
Organism: Candidatus Accumulibacter affinis; assembly: GCA_016713625.1. Taxonomy (GTDB): domain Bacteria; phylum Pseudomonadota; class Gammaproteobacteria; order Burkholderiales; family Rhodocyclaceae; genus Accumulibacter; species Accumulibacter affinis. The sequence continues at coordinate 85,930 of JADJOT010000012.1, read as the reverse complement.
CGACAACCTCAACGCGCTGGCGGCCTATGTCGCCACGGACGCTCATCTGGACCCGGAATCCTCCTACAAAATCAACCGCACCCTCGCGATCGACAAGATCAAGCGGCAACTCGGTCGCTGGCTCCTGGCCGCACAGGCTACCACTCGCCGCCTGAAACCGCTCCTCGCAGAAATCGCTTTGAACCTCCAGAAGTTCGTTCCCGACCGCTCGCAACCTCGCAAACCTCAGCCGAAACCGCATTTTTCTCACGCCTACCAATGAATATGCCCATATGCCAACTTGTGAGGATTGATCCGGCAACCTGGCCAGCCCGTGTTTCTGTGGCGCAGGATTGCTGGTCGCTTGCGCGTGAAGAAAACGGCGGGTATTGCCTTCCAGCGCATCGATTGAGCGTGCCTTATTGACGTCGGCGACGACGATCCTGGCGCAATCCGCGTAACGTGTAGTCAGTGTGTAACCACGGCAGCTAATCCAGGCATTGCCACGTCAAAATCGCAGCCATTTCGCCACAGTTGAAGCGCCTGCAAAGGACGACATCGACAGGTTTCAATACGGCGCCTGCGCACTCTACGCCGTCAGTAAGCCGCTGGGGCCGGCGGGGACGCCTTTTTGTGGAATCCGGATGCCTGATCGGTGAATCGTGAATTGCTTGACGGATGGTCGGTTGTTGACCCCGCCGCTTATAGTGGTCCCAGGAATTCAGACAGTGGTTTAAGCTAGGCGCTGCCATAAGGAGCGAGAAGCAATGAGCGAAGTGAAGACGCGGAAGGTGCACACCCCGGAGTTCAAGGCGAAGGTAGGTCTGGAGGCCTTGCGAGGGGTGAAGACGATCAACGAGATTGGCCAGGAACACGGGGTTCATCCGGTTCAGGTGGGACAGTGGAAGAAGGCGATCCAGGAGGAAGCGAAGACCTTGTTCGAGGGCAAGCGCGGTCCCAAACCGGTCGCCGCACATCGGGAGCCGGAGTTGCTGTACAGCGAGATCGGCAAATTGAAGGTGGAACTGGACTGGCTCAAAAAAAAGTCTGGGATCAGCCTGTCGTGATGCGCAGAGCCTGGATCGAGTCTGGCGAGGCGGTGGCCGTGGTGCAGCAATGCCTCCTGGCCGGGGTGTCGCGTGCCACGATCTATGCTCAGCAGAAGCCTGTGGTACTTGATGACAGCGAGTTATTGCACCGGCGTCTGATTGATGAGGAATACACCCGGCACCCGTTCTACGGCAGCCGCAGGATGGTGATCTTCCTCGGGAGAGCGGGTCACACGGTCAATCGCAAGCGGGTCCAACGGTTGATGCGGCTGATGGGGCTGGCCGGCATGGCGCCGGGTCCGAACACCAGCCGGCGGCACCCCGCGCACAAGGTCTATCCGTACCTGCTGCGCGGAGTTTCGGTGGTCAGGCCGAACCAGGTGTGGAGCACGGACATCACCTACATCCGCCTGCCGCGTGGCTTCGCCTACCTGGTGGCGGTGATCGACTGGTATAGCCGCAAGGTGCTCAGCTGGCGGATCAGCAATAGCATGGAAGCGGTCTTCTGCGTCGATTGCCTGGAGGATGCCTTGCGCACCCATGGCAAGCCGGAAGTCTTCAACAGCGATCAAGGCTCGCAGTTCACCAGTGAAGCCTTCACCGACGTGCTGACCCGAGAAGGGGTGGTCATCAGCATGGATGGACGAGGGCGAGTGTTCGACAACATCTTCGTCGAGCGGCTCTGGCGGAACGTCAAACATGAGGACGTGTATCTGAAGGGTTATGCCACGATGGGTGAGCTGATGCTTGGCCTGACCGAGTACTTTGCTTTCTACAACGGCGAGCGTCCGCACCAGTCGTTGGGCGACCAGACGCCCCAGGTGGTGTATCGAACCGGTATCGGTGGCGGGGCGATGATCGTCGATAAATTCGGCGGCGCGGGGGGAGGAACCCCTGTTCCGCTACGCTCCACAGGGGTTCCTCCCCCCGCAGAAGCAAGATCAACAGCCACAGCACAAACCAAAGCAAAGGCAACACCGGGGCAGCGCCGTCCAGCTGCTACTGAAGTCAAGTGCCCAGCTTAAACAGACTTAATTCTTGTCTTGACTTCGGGGTCCACTTTAGCTTGCAGCTGGCAGTGGTTCAGGCCAACGACCGCTTTGTGGGACCGTGAACGGCAGACACCGACCCGTAGCCGACCTCCGGTGCTGCGGAAAGCAGACGTTCAACGTTCGCATGAGCGGGGGGCCAAAGGCCGCGAAGCGGTCTTTGGAACATCCGTTCGATGGGGGGTTAGCCTCCTTCTTCTGGGACGATATGGGTGAGGCGATGAAGAACATTTGGCAGCCTCAAACGGAGTGCGATCTCCAACGCTGACTCTGCTGACTCAGGAGTAACGGCTTGAAGGATCATCTCTTCCTTCTGCTTCGTGCTGGCTTTCGAAAAGTATGCGGCCCAGAGAAGCGTATCTGCCGGCGCACCGGTGAGTGACGGCGGGAAGCTTGTTTTGATAAGCAACCCAGCAATTTCGGCTGTTCGATCTGGGTAGGAGTTGGCTTGGAATACTCCTGCGGCCCACTTCTCGATCAGCCGATTCGGAACAGGATACTTGAGGAGGCGGTTCAACAGATGTACAGATTGATCGACGTTCTCAATAAGCCACTGAATTTGTTTGGGTTCGAGTTCTTTGTCTTTAAGATAGGTGCTTATGCACCAGAGTGTTTCTTCCTTCGGAGAGAAAACATACAGCTGATACAGACGAAAGAGCAGGGCCTTTGTTTCGACGGACAGCGAGTCTGAAGATTGCGCACCGCGCAGGATTAATTTGATGGTGCGAAGGCATTCGTAGACGCGAAATCGCACGCTCGACTCAGCCGCATCAATGATGAGTTGCGCGAGGCTTGAGATCACGAAATCCGTACAAGGGGCTAGCCGCAGGTAGCGTCTGTTCTCATACGCGGACCTGATGTTGGGTGCTAGAGAAGGCAAAACACGCTCTGGCTCAAACGCGACTAAGCGGCAATAAACGGCGAGACGGTTCAGTGCGGGCATTGAAGGTGGCTTGCTTGTAAGTTAAGGTCCTTACGTTAAACATCATCCGGATCTATGTTTAACGTAAGGGAGCATATCACGACAACAGCGATTAGGTGCTTGGCCCGCCATGGCTAGACCGATTGCATTTTTCGATGAAATGTCCGCTATGGGGATAGCGTCCTCACCGGCAGCTTAGGGTGGAAGAACAGACCTTTCAAACACATCAACGTCTGCGGCAGCTTCCGGGCAGCCGGAATTTCCGTTTTCGACCCATTGCGGTCACTCAAGGTCTTGAAAAGCCGACGTTCAACGCCTGAATTCAGCGCTGCGCACATTCTTACGCGTCCGCACCGACATGATCGATTAGCAAAGCAATCGGCCCATGTCACTCCGCGTGGTGGATACAAATGAAGCGCTTAGAAAGAGTGACTCAAAAGGGCTTGCTGATGAGGGTTTACGTGCTCTCCTCTTGCTGTTTGCGCCGGGCGTACTCCCTTACCGCGACGCCCAGAACAGCGCCAACCAGTGGTGCAAGCGGCACGATCGCGATCGATAGCGGCAATAGCGCTGCGAGGCCCATGGCGACACCCGTACTGGCCGCAGCGCCAACCGAGGCGCCGACCGTATTTGCGACTCCCCGACTCTCGAGGTGATCTGGAGTTGAGTTCATAGTAATCCTACCTGAATTCTAAAGGAAAGCACGACACCTACTGCAGTTAGAACCATTCCCACAGAAGCCCAGCCAAAGCGTCCTTCGCGTACCTTCTCAGGATTTTGAGCAGCGACAACAAAAGCAATAATTGAGAGAACAAGTATGGTTAGGAAGCCGACAATCCAAGGCGCAATCTGAAACGAGCTAGGTACCCTTGGCAGTTCGCCGAGCGCACCTGATGACAGAGCTGCGCAGAAGAAGAACACCTGTCCGTCCTTGATGATCGAAAACACTCTCTTCGGTGGGACATCCTCTCTCAGATGTGGGATACCCCAAACCACAAAGACCGGCAACAAAGGAACAATGGAGTTAAAGAAGACCCAGCTCAGTTCCTTCATTACTCAGCCTCCTTGCCCAAGCAGAGAAAAAGCCTAGCTTTGTTATCGGGAGACAGGTTTGCACCATAACTCCGCCGTCATCTCCCCAACTCAGCGCCGCGCGCCACACGGGAAATCTATTTTACAGCAGGCTTTGCGCCATATGTTCGATGATTCTATACAGTTCCAGTACCAAACACTCGTGTAAAGCGGTACGTCCTAATTTGACAGATAGCATACACCCAGATCGCGCCAATGACTGCTTTGCGCAAACTTCTCCACCGACCGCTCCTGGCCGATAGTAGCCGCTGAGTGCGCTTTCCGCAAACCAGACACACGGCATCGGCGAGCGTACTCCACAACCGTTGGCTCCGGCCGACTCGCGAGCGCTCGCGGTGGTCGCCGTGAGTGTCTCTCCTGAAGACCTCTGGCCACCGCTTGCTCGGCTGGGAAAAGCTGAATGTAGACAGCAAGCCTCCGCAAGTCTTCCGCTTCGAGGTGCATCCGTATCGCCACGGCTGACTGGCACAGCAGCGAAAACGCCCAAGTCCGTCGACAACCGCCGCGGCAGGTACTACACTCGAACAGCTCATCCCCTGTCAGGAGGACTGAACCATGAAGCTGATCTGCGTACTTCGCTTGACCGTGACGGCAGTCCTTCTCTCTCTGGCGCAGGCGAGCGCTGCGGCAATCGTCATTGGCCAGATCGCCGCTTTCAGCGGCCCGCTGGCGCCGACGGGGACGCACATGCGGGCCGGAGCACAGTTGTACTTCGACGCGGTAAACGCCGAGGGCGGAATTCACGGCGCCAGGATTCGACTGGTCTCGCTCGATGACGGTTACAAGAGTGAGGAGACGGTTCGTCTCGCTCGTGAAATGCTCAAGGAGTCGCAACCGCTGGCCTTCATCGGCTTCGTCGGCACCGGCAACGTCGAGGCGATGCTCGACCAGAAGATCCTCAGTGAAGCGGGCATTCCGCTGATCGCCATACGCTCCGGCGCCGAAGCCCTGGTGCGCAGGAATGACCCCCACCTGTTCATGACTCGCGCCAGCTACGCCGAAGAAATCGAAAAGATCACCGGTCAGTACGTAAGCACTGGCTACAACCGCTTTGCCATCCTCTACCAGGATGACGCCTTTGGCCAGGGCGCCCTGCTCAGCGCCGAGCAACTGATCAGGAAAGCCGGTGGCACCCTGGTAGCCAAAGGCTCCTACGCAAAAAACACGACCGATGTCGGCGGCGCCGTGAAAGCCATTGCGGCCGCCAAACCGCAGGCGGTGATCCTGATCGCGAACACGGCGGCCACTGCCGAGTTCCTGAAGCAGTCACGCGCAGCAGGCAATCTTGCCCAGTACGTTGCCCTGTCGGTGACCGACGCCGGCCAGGTCGTGCAGCGAATCGGCGCCGATAAGGCCCAAGGACTGGCGCTCACCCAGGTCGTTCCCGATCCGAACAGTCACACCGTTGCCCTGATCCGCGAAATACAGGGCAACTTCGCGAAGTTCAAGCCGCAGGAGGTGACGCTCAATCACACCTTTGTCGAAGGCTATCTTGGCGCCAAGGTGCTCGGCGAGGCACTGCGCCGCGCCGGACCGAACCCGACCCGCAAAAAGCTGCGCGACGCTCTTGAAACACTCCGCAACTACGATGCCGGTGGCGTCTTCATCAATTTTTCCCCGCAGCAACACGCGGGATCGCGTTTCGTCGACATCACCATCCTCAATCGCGCCGGCAAGCTCCTGCGCTGACCGCGGCAACGACCCCACGCGTCACTCGAAGAGCAGCTGCGAGAACTGCAGGAGCACGCGCACGCAGCCGCTGATGAGCAGCGCGACCGCCACCGAAAGGCCGATCGAGAGCCAGGCCTGACGCCAGCCAATCGTCCGCAGCATCACCGCAAAGGTGGAAACGCACGGGATGTAGAAGGTGAGAAAAACCAGAAAGGTGGCGATTTGCACCCAGTCGAGAAGGGGAACGATTTCCATGGTTCCCAATGCCTGGTAGACCATCAGCAGGGACAGCTCCTTGCGCAGAACGCCGAACAGGATCGGCACCCCGAGCAGCACTGGCAGGCCGAGCCACCAATGGGTGATTGGCGACAGCAGCAGGTTGATCCACCGGTCCGCCCCGAAGTGACTGAGGAGTGCCAGCAGGACGCTGCCAGCCACCAGCAATGGCGTGACGATGGTCACGATGTCACTGGTACGCTCCCAGGTCTTGCTGAGCATGCCTCGCCAACCTGGCAGCGCATACGCCGGGATCTCCTGGACCAGGCCTACCGCAACGTCGCTGTAGCGCCTGGCGAGAAGCCCACCGAGCACGGTCAGCACGATAAAGGTCAGCGCAAAGATCGCAAAGACGCCCAGCCCACCGAGATACTTCCCGCCCATCGCCAGGATGATTGCCGAACGTGCCGAGCAGGGAACGAAGGCCAGCAACAGCGTGGCAACGAGGCGATCCTTGCCGCGGCTGGTGGCTGCTACCATCGAGATGGCCGGTACGTTGCAGCCGAGGCCAACGAGAAAGGGCGCGGCCACGCCACCGTGCAAGCCGATGTGATGAAAGCCGCGATCGACGACGAAGGCAACCCGGTGCATGATCCCCGACTCTTCGAGGGCAACCAGGAGCAGCACCAGCGGCAGCATGTAGGGGATGACGATACCTACCAGACCGATCAGACCGTCGATCACCGCCCGACCGACGACGCCCGCGGTGGACTCCGGCTGCCACTGCTGCGCCCATTCCGCCAACGGTGCCGCTGTCCAGCTGTCGAGCAAGGTGCTGACCTTGAAGACCATCAGCAGCACCAGCGCGAAAACCGCCATGCTGCCGATCAAACCCCAGCGGGGATGCAGGAAGACTCCGTCGAGAAAGCGCTGCCAGCGGCCGGCATCGGCCGCGCCACCGAACTGGGTGACGTTTTCAAACAGCAGGGCCGCGCGGTGGTGACGGTCCGCATGCAATTCATCCGATAGCAAACGTGGCAGCTGCCTCTCGGCAACCCTGCGGGCAGCCAGCACCTCCGACAACAGCAGCGGAAAGTGGCAGCCGAGTTCCTGCAGGAAATAGTCGTTGTTCTCGGCCAGCTGCATGCACAGGAACGGCCACGGAACCCGAAATGCGGCCTCGATTTCTGGCCGTTCGAGCAAGCTGCGCAGTGGTTTGAGGGCCGTATCGATGTGCGCGCTGGGCGTTTGCGGCAGTGGCAGGACCTTGTCGCGTGCCGCCGCCAGGGCCGCGACAAACAGCTCCGAAACCCCGATCCCCATATGCGCCACGGTCGGCACCACCGGCACCCCAAGCCGTTCCGAAAGTGCCCGCGGATTGATGTACAGGCCTTTTCGACGGGCCTCATCGACGCGATTGAGAGCCACCACCAGCGGCTTGCCCAACAGCGTCAATTCCAGGGTCAATTCAAGATCGCGCTGCAGCGCCGTGGCGTCCACGACCTGAATCAGGACATCCGGGGCATTGAAGGCGAGCACTGGCGGTTCCGCTTCGTGCGCGGCCACCGGTGGCCAGCGGTCGCCCCAGAGGAGATATTTGACCAGCCCCTGGTCATGTACGCTCAGCGAGTGCAGCGATTCGACGGCGGGCAGGTCGACCAGCGAGATCTGCTCGAGTCCGACTTCCACCAGACACTCGGCGTAGGTCTCGCCACCATGCAGCAACCGCTGCGGCGAAGCGCTCGAGGCGGCCAGGAAGAGGCTGCTCTTGCCAGTCCGCGAGCGACCGACAAGAGCCACGCGCGGTCGCCGCTCGCCGCGTAACAGCTGCCGCGGCACGCTGATCATCGAGATTCCCGAGTTCACTGCAGAACCTTGCCTTCCCCTGGTACGGCGCGGACCCATGGAGGTATCGGCGACCTTCCCGGAGACTCGGGGAGATGGCCGCGCCGACCATCCTCCGACCGGCAGCGGCGACTGCCGCCAGGGAGCCTGGAGCAGGCTCGCGCAGACGCTCAGTCTTCCTCGTCGCAACTATCGTCATGGGTATGCCCACGACTGATTTCGTCGGCAGTCGCCGGGCGGACGTCGGTCACGGTGCAGGTAAACACCAGCGCCATCCCGGCCAGCGGGTGGTTGCCGTCCAGTACCACCTTGTTGTCGGCGATTTCGGTTACCCGATAGATGAGCACGTCTTCGTCATCGTCGTTGTCAGCCCCCTCGGAAACACCTTCAAACTGCATGCCAACCTGCAGTTCCTGAGGGAACTGAGCGCGATCTTCGAGTTGAACGAGGTCGGCATCGTACTCGCCGAAGGCATCGTCGGGCTGCATTTTCACCACCACCGATTCGCCAATCCTCTTCCCGTGCATGGCTTCTTCAATCATCGGAAAGATGTCATCGTAGCCACCGTGCAGATAGACGAGCGGCTCCTGACCCGCATCGACCAGTTCACCATCGAGATCGGTGACGTTGTAGTCGAGAGTAACGACCGTATTCTTGGCAACTTGCATGTTCATTGCGTGAGTTCCTTAACCGTGCGCAGCATTTCGAGCGCGTGGCCCTTGGCATTGACTCCGTAAGACACGAAACGGAGAACACCCTGTTTGTCGATAACAAAAGTCGAGCGCACGATGCCATACCTCCTGACACCATCCACTTCTTTCGCCTGCCAGACACCGTACTGTTCGCAGGCCAATCCCTCGGCATCCGAAAGGAGGCACACGGAAATCCCGTGCTTGTCCCGGAACTCCGCGTGCCTTAGACACTCGTCGCGGCTGATGCCGATGATCAGGCAGTCGAGCCGGGCGAATTCGTCCTCATGATCGGAGAAATCGGTTGCCTGCAAGGTACAGCACGGTGCATCATCTCTCGGATAGAAAAAGAGAATGAGGTTGTTTCTGCCCTGAAACCGGGCAATGTCGATCGGTTCCATATCCGCATCGGGGAGGACGAACATTGGCGCTGCTTGCCCTGCTTTCAGCATGCTACCCCCACAAAGACCCCTCCTGATCGCACCCAAGCGGGCGGGCTGACGCAGATTCTAACCAAGCCTGTGACGCCTGACTACCAGAAAGAAAGACCGGGATTCCGCTACAATACCCCCGCATGCAGCCTGTCAATCCCGCTCGGCAGCCCCCTTGGAAGCGGCGCGACGGCTTGCAGAATACTCGTCATTCCTGAACGCCGTAAACCTCGGAGATCCGATGATTTTATTTCGATCACTGCTGCACACCCTGCCCCTGCTTGCCATGCTCGCCACCATGCCGGTGCCGGCAGCCGCTGCCGACGGGGGCACGAGCATCGATCTTGCCGCCGAAGCCAGCCGGCCAGCGGTCAACGACCTCGCGCGCGCAACCGTCTTTGCGGAGGCCGCCGGCGCGACACCGGGCGAACTCGGCAAACGCGTAAATGGTCTGGTCGCTGACGCACTGAAGACCGCGCGCGGATACAGCAGCGTCCGCACACAGAGCGGCGCCACCCACACCTATCCAGTCTATGCCAAGGGCGGCAAGATTGAAGGCTGGCGGATGCGCTCGGATCTCACGCTGGAGTCGGCCGACACGGCGGCCCTTTCCGAGTTGTTGGGCAAGCTCCAGACGTCGATGGGTGTCGCCAACCTGGTCATGCTGCCAGCACCGGAAACGCGCAGGAAGGCCGAAAACGAAGCCATGATCGACGCCATCGCTGCTTTCAAGGCGCGCGCCAAGGTGATTGCCGAGGCCCTCGGCAAAGCTTACCGAATCAAGCACCTGAGCATCAACAGCAGCGGTCGGCCACCGCCGATGCCGCTCATGCGCTCTGCAGCAATGGCTTCGGCCGAGGCGGCACCGATGCCGATCGAGGCCGGTGACACCTTGATCACCGCCAACGTTTCGGGTCAAATCGTACTGCCTGACTAGACGATGCTGAAAGCGGTCGAGCCGAGCGCAGTTTAGTGCCTGGCTGGCTTCGCAGGGGCTGCCCCGACCGCCGGTTTTGCTGGATTCGCTGCGCCGGCGCGTTTTTCGGTCGGCGGCAGCGCGGTCTGCTCACTCGCTGGCTTGTCGGGGATCTGAACGAAAACTTCGTCCTGCTTGACCATGCCGACCTCGAAGCGCGCACGCTCCTCGATCGCATCGTAGCCCTGCTTGAGGTCGCGAACTTCGGCATCCATCCCGGCGTTGCGCCGCGCAAGCTTTTCGTTGGTTTCCCGCTGTTGCTGCAACTGCCGATCGACGTCCCACACCCGCAACCAACCGCCCTTGCCCAGCCACAGCGGATGCTGCAGCAGGGCAAACACCACCAGCAGACCGACAGCCAGCCAGCGCACCTTAGCAGACGTCGCGGGTCAGTAAATCAGGACAGGTTGTAGAAGGCGTCACGACCTGGATAGCCAGCCGTATCGCCGAGGTCCTCCTCGATCCGCAGCAACTGGTTGTACTTGGCAATACGATCCGAACGCGACAGCGAGCCAGTCTTGATCTGCAGCGCGTTCATCCCGACAGCAATGTCGGCAATGGTGCTGTCTTCGGTTTCGCCGGAACGGTGCGAAATGACCGCGGTATAGGCAGCGCGCTTGGCCATTTCGATCGCCGCAAAGGTTTCGGAAAGCGTGCCGATCTGGTTGATCTTGATCAGGATCGAATTGGCGATGCCCTGCTTGATGCCTTCCTTGAAAATCCGCGTGTTGGTGACGAAGACATCGTCACCAACGATCTGCACCCCCTTGCCGAGTCGCCCGGTGAGGATTTTCCAGCCGTCCCAGTCACCTTCGGCCATGCCGTCCTCAATCGAGACAATCGGGAAGCGGTCGGCAAGATTGGCCAGATAGTCAACCAGTTCATGCGAACTCAGCTGCAGGCTTTCGCCGGCCAGATGATAGCGGCCATCCCGGTACAACTCGGAGGCCGCGCAATCGAGACCGATCAGCACGTCTTCCCCGGGGGCAATAGTTGGCGTTCTCGATCGCCTGGAGGATCAACTGCAAGGCTTCGGCATGGCTGCCGAGATTGGGAGCGAAACCCCTTCGTCGCCAACGGCAGTCGAGAAACCCTTCTTGTGGAGAAGTTTTTCAAGGCGTGGAAGACCTCGGCACCGCAACGCAGGGCTTCGCGAAACGAACTCTGGCTGACCGGAAGGATCATGAATTCCTGGAAATCGAGGCTGTTGTTGGCGTGCTCGCCACCGTTGATGATGTTCATCATCGGCACCGGCATCTGCATCGGGCCTGAACCACCAAAATATCGGTAGAGCGGCAGGCCCGATTCCTCGGCGGCAGCCTTGGCCACCGCCATGGAAACCGCAAGCATGGCGTTGGCACCGAGACGTGCCTTGTTGTCGGTGCCGTCGAGATGGATCAGCGTCTGGTCGATAAACGCCTGCTCCTGTGCGTCGAGGCCGATGATCGCCTCGGAGATTTCGGTATTCACGTTCTCGACCGCCTGCAGGACACCTTTGCCAAGATAGCGGGCGGCATCGCCGTCACGCAGTTCAATCGCTTCACGGGATCCGGTCGAGGCGCCGGAAGGCACAGCCGCACGGCCCATGACCCCGGATTCGAGCAGAACGTCACATTCGACGGTAGGGTTGCCGCGTGAGTCAAGAACCTCGCGGGCCACAACATCAACGACAGAGCTCATGATTTTTCCTTTGTCTTCAGAATATTAAAGTGGCAATTCGGGGATGGCCAGCAAGTCAGCAGCCATCAGGCGAGTTCCTCGAAACCACCGGCCTTGACCAGGCGATCAAGCGCCACCAGTTTTGTCAGCAAGCTTTCCATACGATCCAGGGGCCAGCTGTTCGGCCCGTCCGACAGCGCCATTTCCGGACGTGGATGCGTTTCCATGAACAAGCCGGCGATGCCCACGGCGACAGCCGCACGCGCCAGCACCGGCACGAACTCACGCTGACCGCCGGAAACGCTGCCCTGGCCGCCTGGCAGTTGCACCGAGTGCGTGGCGTCGAATACCACCGGCGCAGCACTCTCGCGCATGATCGCCAGACTGCGCATGTCCGAAACGAGATTGTTGTAGCCAAAGGACACGCCACGCTCGCAAACCATGATCGTATCAGCGCCAGCAGCGGCATCCCTGGCCTTGGCAACCACATGACGCATGTCACCCGGTGCCAGAAACTGTCCCTTCTTGATGTTCACCGGCTTGCCAGTGGCGGCGACGGCCTGAATGAAGTCGGTCTGACGACAGAGAAAGGCCGGCGTTTGCAGCACATCAACGACGGCCGCCACGGCTGCGATGTCCTCCTCACGATGCACGTCCGTGAGCACCGGAACACCAATCTGACGGCGTACCTCCGAGAGGATCTGCAAGCCCTCATCGACACCCGGCCCGCGCGGCGATTGTCCCGAGCTGCGGTTGGCCTTGTCGTAAGAAGCCTTGAAGATGTAAGGCAGACCAAGGCGAGCACAGATTTCCTGCATCTGTCCGGCAACCTCGATGCACAGATCGAGCGACTCGGCGGTACAGGGGCCGGCGATCAGAAATAGCGGTTGCTCGATGCCGACAGCAAAACCAGCGAGCTTCATGCCTTTGCCCGGTAAGCTGCGGCCGCCTGCACGAAGGAGGTGAACAGGGGATGGCCCTTGCGCGGCGAGGAGGTGAACTCGGGGTGAAACTGGCAACCGAGAAACCACGGGTGGGCGTGTGGTCCCTCGCGTGGCAATTCGACGATTTCGCACAGATCGGTGACCGGGGCGCGACCGGAAACCACCAGGCCATTCACTTCCAGCTTACCGAGGAGCGTGTTATTGACCTCGTAGCGGTGGCGATGCCGTTCGATGATCTCGGCCTGCCCGTAGATCGCACGTGCCATCGTCCCCTCGCCAAGCATGCACACCTGCCCCCCAGACGCATGCTGCCGCCGAGGTCGGAGTTCTCGTCGCGCTGCTCGAGCCGCCCCGAGGCGTCCTGCCACTCGGTAATCAAACCCACCACCGGATGCGGCGAGTCCTTGTCGAACTCGGTGCTGTGTGCACCAGTCAAGCCGGCCACATCGCGGGCGAACTCGACGACAGCCAGCTGCATGCCGAGACAGATGCCGAGAAACGGAATGCGGTTCTCGCGGGCATGGCGAATCGCTGCGATCTTGCCCTCGGTGCCACGCCGCCCAAAACCACCGGGAACGAGGATGGCATCCATCCCTTGCAAGGCACCACAACCATCGCGTTCGATTTCTTCCGAGTCAATATAGTTGACCTTGACCTTGCTGCGAGTGGCAATGCCCGCATGCACCAGCGCTTCGGTCAACGACTTGTACGATTCGGTGAGCTCGACATACTTGCCGACAAAGGCCACCGCGAGCGTTCGCTCCGGGTGCTCCAGCGCGTGTACCATGGTTTTCCAGACCGTGAGGTCAGCGGCCCTGGCAAGAATTCCGAGCTTGTGGCAGACGATCTCGTCGAGCATCTGGTCGTGCAGCATGGCCGGAATCTTGTAGATCGAGTCGGCATCCCGTGCCTCGATCACGGCTTCGCGCTGCACGTTGCAGAACAAGGCCATTTTCCGCTTGTCGTCCTCCGGAATCGGGCGGTCGGTGCGACACAGCAGAATGTCCGGCTGGATGCCGATCTCCCGTAACTCCTTGACCGAGTGCTGCGTCGGTTTGGTTTTCAGCTCACCGGCAGTGGCGATGTAGGGTACCAGCGTCAGGTGCATATAGCAGGCGTTGTTACGACCTTCCTGGAGACCCATCTGGCGGATCGCTTCGAGGAAAGGTAGCGACTCGATGTCGCCAACGGTACCGCCGACTTCGACAATCGCCAGATCGGCCCCCCTCGGCGCCGCGTCGGATGTGCGCCTTGATCTCGTCGGTGATGTGCGGAATCACCTGCACGGTCTTGCCGAGGTACTCGCCACGCCGCTCCTTCTTGATCACCGAATCATAGATCTGGCCGGTCGTGAAGTTGTTGCGCCGCTCCATCCGGGCGTTGGTGAAACGTTCGTAATGGCCAAGGTCGAGATCCGTCTCGGCGCCGTCCTCGGTCACGAAGACCTCGCCGTGCTGGAACGGACTCATCGTTCCAGGATCGACGTTGATATACGGATCAAGCTTGAGATGGGTGACCTTGATACCGCGTGATTCGAGGATCGCCCCAGCGATGCGGCGGCGATACCCTTGCCCAGCGAGGAAACCACGCCGCCAGTGACGAATACGTATTTGATCATGGAGATGGCTGCAGCGGGAAATCCAGATTGTAGCCGAAAACACCGCAGCCCTCAAAGCGCGACGCCCGCCCCGGGTGCAATCGGAAGTGCGACTGTGGATCAGGCCGTCTGTTGTCGTCTGGACTGCCAATAGCTGTCCTGTCGTTCCGATAGTGCGCGTATGGCACCTGGCGGCGCCTGCAGGCATTGCATGATTCGGTGCAAGGAGGGTGAGCCATGGCACACCAGAAGGCCGTCACTCCGCCGAACACCGTCGCCAGCGATCGGCTTCTGGCTCGGCAATGCCGCCGCTCCGCTCCGTCCGCCCCGGTCACTACTTCACACCTTTCTTCCGCCGCCGTTCGTTGATCCAGGTACCCCTGCATCAAGCGCCGCAACAACTCATACCCCTCGCGCGCGATCAGTGATTCGACCTCCCCATGCTCCAGGATTCGTGCCGAATCCGATCGCAGTTCACCCATCAGTTTCTCAAACTGCTCGCGAGCCGCGACAAACTCGTCAAAACAGGTCTCTTTGGTCTCTCCTGACATCTCAAGGGGCCTCCTGGGCATGGGTAATCCGCTTGAAAACCATTACCTACCACCTCCGAGGCATCTTTGACAACCCTCTGATAAATCATGTCTTTGATCCGCAAGCAATCCCTCGTGGCCGAAAAGATCCACACCCGTTTGATTTGTGTTTATCGCTCTCTCAGCGACTCATCCAGCAGCCGTACTACCGGGTAAAGGAAATAGGAAATCACCGTTCTCTTACCCGTAACAATCTCTCCGGTTGTAGTCATGCCAGGCAGCAAATGAGTGGGCCCGGGCGGCAACTGGCGCAGATCGGTATCCACCAGGCTGACGCGTATCAGATAGTAGAAACCTTGCCCACCCATGGGCAATTGTCGAGCGAAAGCGTCGGCGCTGATGTTGCTGACCTTTCCCACAACGACCCCATGCTTCTGGAAAGGATAAGCATCGACCTTGATTCGCGTTGCATCCCCTACGCGAATTTCCCCAATATCGGCCGGAGCCACTTCCATTTCCAGTTCTAGCGGGGCATCCAGGGGCACCAGCGTGAATAAGGGCTCTGCATCTCGCAGCACCGAGCCGACGGATTTCTTGCCAATTTCAAGCACGATGGCGTCTTGTGAGGCGGTCAGAGTCACCAGACTGGAGCGCAGTCGAGCTTTGGAAAGCTGCTCATTCACCTCATCGCGCTCTTGCAGCGTCGTGGATAGCTTTTCCATGGCTTCTTGCCGCCACGTTTTGGCAAACGTAGCGCGTTCGGCTTCCGTGACGGCAATTTCGCGCTGGATTTCCTTCTCGCGGTTAACCGCGAGGCGATAGTCACGTTCCACTTCCAGACGCTTTTCCTTTGCCTCCAGCAGACGCGCGCGTGCGACAAACTTCTGGGTTTCCAGGCTACCTAGCATCGTTTCGATTTCCTGAAGCGACTTCATACGTTGCCCCAGAACTTTTTGGTCATGTCGGTTTGTTTCCCGGCTGGCGTGCAAGCGTTGAATGGATTCTTCGAATTGCCGCATTCTGGCTTCGTAGGTAGCTTTACGTTCCGCCATCAATTTGGCTTGCAATTCTGCCTGGGTCGCATGCTGCCACTGGTTGAACTTGGCCTTTCCGTCCAGTTCGGATTCCAGCCGCCCAACTTGCAGCGACAGGGTATCGCTGCGCGACTGGAGCTGTCCAGTATCTGCACTGGCGAAAGTCGGGTCGAGTGTGGCCAATACCGTGCCCTTGGCAACCACCTGCCCAACCCGCACATCGATGGACTTGAGAATCCCCGGCTCCAAAGGCTGCACGACCAGGTTCGACAAGGGTGTGACCAACCTGCCGGAGCCCACGACGAGTTTGTCCATTTCGGAAAATGTCGCCCATACAATAGCCGTCAAGACCATGGCCAGCAGAACATAAAGCGTTAAACGGCTGCTTCGTGGCGGCTCGCGCCATTCGATGGCTTGGGCATGCGGCAAAAACTCGCCGAGCAATTGCTGAATTTTTTTCGGGTTGTCCATAACTTACAAATGCCGCGTCTGTTGTTGCCAGAGATGGGCGTAAATCTCGCAACGCTTCAATAATTCGTCGTGCCGACCGGCATCGACAATGCCGCCGCGATGCATGACCATGATTGCATCGGCGTTTACCAAGGTCGACAAGCGGTGGGAAATGATGATGACAGTCCGCCCGGCGGTCAGGGCACCCAAATTGTTCAGGAAGATCGCCTCCGATTCCGGGTCAAGCGCGCTGGCCGCCTCGTCAAGAATCAAAATGCGTGGCTTGGTCAACAAGGCGCGGGCAATGGCAAGGCGCTGCTTCTGCCCACCCGAGAGATTGGCGCCACTTTCTTCCAGCAAGGTGTCGTAGCCTTGCGACAAGCGTTCGATGAATTCGTCAGCGCCCGAAATGCGCGCAGACTCGGCAATGGCCTCCAGCGATGCACCCGGTTGGCTGGCAGCGATGTTTTCGCGCACAGTGCCGCGAAACAAGAAGTTGTCCTGCAAGACCACGCCAAGGCTACCGCGCAAGTGGGCCAGATCGATTTCCCGCAAATCCGTGCCATCAAGCCGGATGACGCCTTCTTGCGGCGGATACAGTCCCTGCAAGAGTTTCGTCAAAGTGGTCTTGCCTGAGCCACTGCGCCCGACTACGCCGAGCACCTTGCCCGCCGGCAGGTTGAAGCTCAAGCGGTCGATGGCGGGCGGCAAATGCGGTGCGTAGCGAAATGTTGTGCCTTCGAACTCGATGCGTCCCTTGATCTCGGGTTCCAGCCCGCCGGATTCGCGCAGGCCCTCCACCGGTCGGTTCATGATTTCGCCCAGCATTTTCACCGACAGCGCGGTTTCCTGATACTCATGCACCAGCGACACAATCTGTACCAGCGGCGACACCACCCGCCCCGACAGCATCTGAAAGGCAATCAAGGCGCCCACCGTGATCGTCTGGTCGAAAACCTGATGTGCGCCGACCGCGATCACGGTAATCAGCATCGCCCTTTCCAGAAAGTTCATCAGCGTGCTCGCCGTCATGGATATTTTGCCGACGCGGAAGTGCATATCCACGGCGGCTGCGGTACGCTCTTCCCAATCGCGGCGCCGGCGCGGCTCCATGGCCAGCGACTTGATCGTGCGCATGCCCTGCACCGTTTCCACCAACATCGCTTGGCGGTCTGCTTCTGCCGTATAGAGCGCCTGCAGGCGATTGCGGAAGGTGGGAACCAGAGAAAACACCACGGCAGCGATGACTGCCGTGAAAGCGAGCACGATCAGGGTCAGCTTGAAGGAATAGAAGAACAGTACCGGCAGGAAAACCACTAGGACGCTGGCATCCAGAATCGTACTGAACAAACGACCGGTGAGAAACTGGCGGATTTTTTCCGATTGCTGCATGTGGCGGGTAATCACCCCCGCCGTGCCGGTTTCGAAAAAGGTGATGGGCAAGCGCAACAGATGCGAGAACGTCTTTTGCGCGAGCCGAATATCGATGCGGTTGGTCGCGGTCAGCAGAAAATACTGGCGCAAAAAGGAAAACACCGCCTCGAACAGCAAGGCCAGCAGGATGCCGCCGGTCAGCACATACAGCGTGGAATAGCCCTGATGAACCAGCACCTTGTCGATCACCAACTGCATGAAGATCGGCACGGCCAAGGCCAGAAAATTCAGGATCAGCGCCGCCAGCGCGACATCGCGCAACAAGTTTTGTTGGCGAAACATCTCCGGCACAAACCAGCGCAGGCCAAAGGGCTGCTTGTCATCCAGCAGGGCGTATTCACGCTTGAGTAGGATGATCTCGCCCGACCAGCATTCTTCAAACCGAGCTTGGTCGAGCAGAAGGATAAC
This sequence comes from Candidatus Accumulibacter affinis, assembly GCA_016713625.1. Lineage (GTDB taxonomy): Bacteria > Pseudomonadota > Gammaproteobacteria > Burkholderiales > Rhodocyclaceae > Accumulibacter > Accumulibacter affinis. Next base: position 67,955 of record JADJOT010000012.1, on the reverse strand, counting down.
ATTTTCCGGCTCGGCCAAGGGGTCGAGAATGGCGACAGCAGTACCCGCTTCCGTTTTTTTGAGGCCGACAAGCACAACGAAGTTGCCGTTTTTCAGGCGGGCAATCAAGGGGAGCGTGCGATCAAGCTCACACAATTGCGGCCAAGTAACGGTATCGCGTCGGCCATTCAAACCGAGTGAGGACGAAGCCTTTATCAGTGCGTCCGTTGGCTGCGCGGTCTGTTCGGATACCTGAAGATGATCACGGCGAATTTGTTCGACCGAGGTTGACAGACCGTGGTGGTTTGCGATCGCGACAAGGCTACGCAGCGCACTGAGTTCCTGATTGTTTTCGGAATTTGTCAAGGTCGGGTTTTCGATGCTCTAGGCCAACTACTACTGATTCACTGCCGCAGTTGGTCGTAAGCATTGATCTGGGCATGGCCGGGTTTGCCGGTTGGTCGCGGCACGCCCAATGGGACAAAAAACGTTGCCGCTGCACTGCCATATAGCCCGGAAGGCAATACAAAAGGATTTAACACCACGTAGGCGTTCTCCAATAGATCACTCTCTTGCCATCCGTCGCTGCAATGGGGATCGGCTCAGCCCCAAACTCAAGTTCGCGATGTCGCTGAAATGCGCGCGCAAATGCCACGGCATCGCCTAGCGTAGCTTGTCGCAGCACGCCCTGCTCCAGTGCTTCGCGAATGCCCACTACACCTGCGGGAGGCGCTAATTTGGTAAAAAAGGACTCCATCGGAGTCGAATTGTCGGTAAGCAAAGACACTTCGGAGCCAACCGGTCGGCCGATCATCAAGCGCCCCTCTACTGCGAAGAATTTATTTTGGAGCGACCGCTGAAACAACCGCTGAGCCAATGGTTCCAGCTTATTCATGCCGTCATCGGCCAGATAGAAATGGCCGCAAGGCCCTTGATTCACCTAGGTGCTGTTCAACAACGGGATTTCTGACGAAATACCATTCAGAACTTGTGTGTAGTATCCACTCAGAACGATAGCGGCAATCCGTGTTTGCGGCGTATGCACGATTTTCCAAATCGTCGGCTCGTGGCTTCCCAACAGCAAGGCAACCGGCTTGTCCGGTACGTTGACGACAACATCCATGACCGTCGCCTCATGGCCGCTTTCGTCTATTTGACGGCCTGTTTTCCTGCCCGAATAAGCACCGCCTGCGATCACGACCAAGTTTTCAGGAAATTGAATATTCACAAAGCTGCATGAGGCCGGTGTTTGTTGAATGCTTGTCATGTTTGTCCTTTGCTCCAACGAACGCTCGTTTTGCATGCTGTCAAGCACGCCAAAGCCACCAAGCAAACGAGCGTGCGCGACAAAGTCATAACAGGTCACTCTCCCGTTGCACGATTCAAAGCAGCTTCGGACTGCCTAAAGAGGCATCCCGAAGGACCGAAAAGTCAGGCGTTAACAACTTGAAAGTCCGATGTTGCCAAGTTTGGCCTATTGGATAGTGTAGCCAAGAGTGTAGGCACCGTTGAACTCACCCCATCGCGATCGAACCAGAGTTGACCATTCCCGGTAATGTACAAAAATTAAGCATTCGTGCCAACCGATTGAACTGAGCTAGAACCCGTCCGCAGTGTGATGAGCTGCCCTGCAACCAGACCAAAATTCGGCCCGACAATCTGTATGAGGTCGTTTGCGGCAAACAGCCCCTTCGAAAAGTCGGTGATTGTATCTGCCCCATCACTGGGTGTGATGAATTTGAAGATATCGTTATTGGCACCACCTGTAAGGGTATCGCTGCCAAGTCCACCGATGAGGGTATCTTCTCCGCCGCCTCCGCTCAGGGTGTCATTGTTGCTGCCGCCCATCAGAATTTCATTGTCTGATCCCCGGCTAGGGTATCGTCACCTGCTCCACCAAACAAAATGTCAAAGTCATTACCAATGATGTCTGAAACTGTATCGTTCCCTGATAATGCATAAAACTGATCCACGTTGCCGGACAACTGACCTCCATTCGCTGACCCAATTGTCTGTGCAGTAAGAGGACCGTCAATTCTTGCGTTAATCAATATTTCTGCAGATCCGCTTCCTGCAATACCAACAAATTGCTGAAATTCACTAGCTGTTACTTGCCTCATAATTTGCCGATAGGCATCCATGGAGTGGAGGGTACTGGTGTACGCAATGGGCCAGTTGGTTCCCGCGAAATCCAATTCCCACCCGTTAGATATGCCAGCGTCAGCAACTGGATCTTTATTGATCTCAATCCTAGTGATGCGAGGGTCAGCCGTGTCTAACGGGCCATAAGAAGGAGCTGCATAAGTGATTGCTGTGTACTGACTACTTTTGTAGGTCTCCATAAATGCTCTGGCCATAGCGCCACCCAGACTGTGGCCTGTCACAAATACCCGCAAACCGTTAGCGCTTGCATATGTATTTACAGCAGAAGCAATATCCTAAGCATCGCCCAATGGTCAGCCTTATTGCCACCTTGTCCGCCGGGTAAGCCCCAATCAACCGCGTCAGGCTTGATATTGTTCCCTTGGTCGTCTCGATTTGTATCGCCATTATCATTTGTTCCACGGAATGCAATCACAATAGCATCGCTACTTCGAGCAACCAAGGCAGCGGCGTTGCCGTTGGTATAGTAGCCGCCTTCGTAAAAGTTTTTAACAGATATGCCAGATTCTACGGAAGTTGTTGGGCTTCTGCTTAGGGATACTGATGACAGAGTTAATGGTTGCCAATCCTTAAGAACTTCAACTCTTGCAGCATCTGCATTTGCGCTAACATCATTGATCCGCACATTTTCCCAACTTTGTAGGGAATATGCGGCCTTTGAAAAGTCAGCCAATACTTTATGGATGTTGTCCCTTTCTGAGAATATCGCGGCGGAACTGCGTAGAGTCGCATTTGAATCGTCGTTGTTGATGACGCCGTAGTCGGTGCTGGTGCCCAGCGTCGTTCCGGTCGCGCTGGACAGGGTGACGTTGAAGCGCTCGTTTGACTCCACCGCCGTGTCGCCCGCCACGTTGATGGTCAGGGTCTTGCTGGTCTCGCCTGCGGCAAAGCTGATCGTGCCCGTGGGTAACACGCCGCCCACGAAGTCGCTGGCGCTGGCCGCCGCGCGCGTGCTGTCCGCCACGCCGGTTACGGCGTAGCGCACCGTCGAAGCGCCCGTCCCGCTGTTGCGGCTGACCGTGAAGGTAAAGGGCGTGCTGCCGCTGTTGCCTTCGTTCTTGATGGTGTTTGCAGCCGTGGAACTGATGCTGATGACCGGTGCGGCGGCCACGTCGTCGTTGTTGATGGCGCCATAGTCGGAGGTCGTGCCCAGGGTGGCGTTGGTCGCGCTGGACAGGGTGACGTTGAAGCGCTCGTTTGACTCCACCGCCGTGTCGCCCGCCACGTTGATGGTCAGGGTCTTGCTGGTCTCGCCTGCGGCAAAGCTGATCGTGTTCGTGGGTAACACGCCGTCCACGAAGTCGCTGGCGCTGGCCGCCGCGCGCCGCTGTCCGCCACGCCGGTTACGGCGTAGCGCACCGTCGAAGCGTCCGTCCCGCTGTTGCGGCTGACCGTGAAGGTAAAGGGTGTGCTGCCGCTGTTGCCTTCGTTCTTGATGGTGTTTGCAGCCGTGGAACTGATGCTGATGACCGGTGCGGCGGCCACGTCGTCGTTGTTGATGGCGCCATAGTCGGAGGTCGTGCCCAGGGTGGCGTTGGTCGCGCTGGACAGGGTGACGTTGAAGCGCTCGTTTGACTCCACCGCCGTGTCGCCCGCCACGTTGATGGTCAGGGTCTTGCTGGTCTCGCCTGCGGCAAAGCTGATCGTGCCCGTGGGTAACACGCCGCCCACGAAGTCGCTGGCGCTGGCCGCCGCGCGTACTGTCCGCCACGCCGGTTACGGCGTAGCGCACCGTCGAAGCGCCCGTCCCGCTGTTGCGGCTGACCGTGAAGGTAAAGGGCGTGCTGCCGCTGTTGCCTTCGTTCTTGATGGTGTTTGCAGCCGTGGAACTGATGCTGATGACCGGTGCGGCGGCCACGTCGTCGTTGTTGATGGCGCCATAGTCGGAGGTCGTGCCCAGGGTGGCGTTGGTCGGACTGGACAGGGTGACGTTGAAGCGCTCGTTTGACTCCACCGCCGTGTCGCCCGCCACGTTGATGGTCAGGGTCTTGCTGGTCTCGCCTGCGGCAAAGCTGATCGTGCCCGTGGGTAACACGCCGCCCACGAAGTCGCTGGCGCTGGCCGCCGCGCGCGTACTGTCCGCCACGCCGGTTACGGCGTAGCGCACCGTCGAAGCGCCCGTCCCGCTGTTGCGGCTGACCGTGAAGGTAAAGGGCGTGCTGCCGCTGTTGCCTTCGTTCTTGATGGTGTTTGCAGCCGTGGAACTGATGCTGATGACCGGTGCGGCGGCCACGTCGTCGTTGTTGATGGCGCCATAGTCGGAGGTCGTGCCCAGGGTGGCGTTGGTCGCGCTGGACAGGGTGACGTTGAAGCGCTCGTTTGACTCCACCGCCGTGTCGCCCGCCACGTTGATGGTCAGGGTCTTGCTGGTCTCGCCTGCGGCAAAGCTGATCGTGCCCGTGGGTAACACGCCGCCCACGAAGTCGCTGGCGCTGGCCGCCGCGCGCGTACTGTCCGCCACGCCGGTTACGGCGTAGCGCACCGTCGAAGCGCCCGTCCCGCTGTTGCGGCTGACCGTGAAGGTAAAGGGCGTGCTGCCGCTGTTGCCTTCGTTCTTGATGGTGTTTGCAGCCGTGGAACTGATGCTGATGACCGGTGCGGCGGCCACGTCGTCGTTGTTGATGGCGCCATAGTCGGAGGTCGTGCCCAGGGTGGCGTTGGTCGCGCTGGACAGGGTGACGTTGAAGCGCTCGTTTGACTCCACCGCCGTGTCGCCCGCCACGTTGATGGTCAGGGTCTTGCTGGTCTCGCCTGCGGCAAAGCTGATCGTGCCCGTGGGTAACACGCCGCCCACGAAGTCGCTGGCGCTGGCCGCCGCGCGCGTACTGTCCGCCACGCCGGTTACGGCGTAGCGCACCGTCGAAGCGCCCGTCCCGCTGTTGCGGCTGACCGTGAAGGTAAAGGGCGTGCTGCCGCTGTTGCCTTCGTTCTTGATGGTGTTTGCAGCCGTGGAACTGATGCTGATGACCGGTGCGGCGGCCACGTCGTTGTTGATGGCGCCATAGTCGGAGGTCGTGCCCAGGTGGCGTTGGTCGGACTGGACAGGGTGACGTTGAAGCGCTCGTTTGACTCCACCGCCGTGTCGCCCGCCACGTTGATGGTCAGGGTCTTGCTGGTCTCGCCTGCGGCAAAGCTGATCGTGCCCGTGGGTAACACGCCGCCCACGAAGTCGCTGGCGCTGGCCGCCGCGCGCGTACTCGTCCGCCACGCCGGTTACGGCGTAGCGCACCGTCGAAGCGCCCGTCCCGCTGTTGCGGCTGACCGTGAAGGTAAAGGGCGTGCTGCCGCTGTTGCCTTCGTTCTTGATGGTGTTTGCAGCCGTGGAACTGATGCTGATGACCGGTGCGGCGGCCACGTCGTCGTTGTTGATGGCGCCATAGTCGGAGGTCGTGCCCAGGGTGGCGTTGGTCGCGCTGGACAGGGTGACGTTGAAGCGCTCGTTTGACTCCACCGCCGTGTCGCCCGCCACGTTGATGGTCAGGGTCTTGCTGGTCCGCCTGCGGCAAAGCTGATCGTGCCCGTGGGTAACACGCCGCCCACGAAGTCGCTGGCGCTGGCCGCCGCGCGCGTACTGTCCGCCACGCCGGTTACGGCGTAGCGCACCGTCGAAGCGCCCGTCCCGCTGTTGCGGCTGACCGTGAAGGTAAAGGGCGTGCTGCCGCTGTTGCCTTCGTTCTTGATGGTGTTTGCAGCCGTGGAACTGATGCTGATGACCGGTGCGGCGGCCACGTCGTCGTTGTTGATGGCGCCATAGTCGGAGGTCGGCCCAGGGTGGCGTTGGTCGGACTGGACAGGGTGACGTTGAAGCGCTCGTTTGACTCCACCGCCGTGTCGCCCGCCACGTTGATGGTCAGGGTCTTGCTGGTCTCGCCTGCGGCAAAGCTGATCGTGCCCGTGGGTAACACGCCGCCCACGAAGTCGCTGGCGCTGGCCGCCGCGCGCGTACTGTCCGCCACGCCGGTTACGGCGTAGCGCACCGTCGAAGCGCCCGTCCCGCTATTGCGGCTGACCGTGAAGGTAAAGGGCGTGCTGCCGCTGTTGCCTTCGTTCTTGATGGTGTTTGCAGCCGTGGAACTGATGCTGATGACCGGTGCGGCGGCCACGTCGTCGTTGTTGATGGCGCCATAGTCGGAGGTCGTGCCCAGGGCGGCGTTGGTCGGACTGGACAGGGTGACGTTGAAGCGCTCGTTTGACTCCACCGCCGTGTCGCCCGCCACGTTGATGGTCAGGGTCTTGCTCGTCTCGCCGCTGGCGAAGCTGATCGTGCCCGTGGGCAACACCCCGCCCACGAAGTCGCTGGCTGAAGCGGCTGTCTGGCCGGTGGCGGTGGTGCCGGTCACGGCGTAGCGCACCGTCGAAGCGCCCGTCCCGCTGTTGCGGCTGACCGTGAAGGTAAAGGGCGTGCTGCCGCTGTTGCCTTCGTTCTTGATGGTGTTTGCAGCCGTGGAACTGATGCTGATGACCGGTGGAGCCACGGTTTGCGCAGAGAGCGCCAGTCTGTAGTTGGTGTTGGCGGTGCTAGTGCCACGGTAGACGCGAACATAATAGGTGCCAGCGGCAAGGTTATCGTAGTTTATGGATTCGCTCTGGCTACCCCCGCGGGTACTGCTGCGCAAGACCGTCGTGCCGTTAGAGGCGCGGAGATCTACGTCAGCATCTTCGCTCAGTCCGCTCAAGGCAAGGCGCAGGTTACGGGTGCTGCCGATCTCGAAGCGGTAGTAGTCGCTGGTGTCGGTGCTGCCAACGAAATCGTTGAAGGTCTGGGTGGTGGCCCCCAGGGTACCAATGTTGCGCGCGGTGGCGGTGGTGTTGTCGGACATTTCTTTCACCTTTAGGTGGACCAACGAAAAACGGTTCTAATATTAGGAAGCAAGCAAGATTAACTTGAACACGCTTACTAGAAAATGTATATAAAACAAGAGTGTTCGAGTGGCTAATTGTTCAAGTTATTTTTGCTTAACGCCTTAATGGCATTGCCTTGACGACAAATCGACATAAGTCATACGGTCGGAAACCGCGAACCTGACACCTGCCGGCACACCGAGTCACAGATCTCGGACCAGTGTCCGCAGCGTTATCGTCTGGCAGTTGCTGCTGGTCCCCTGACTCTAAATCGCATGATTTCCATACGATTTTGTTAAGGTGGTGCTCTTTTTTTTCTTGTATCGTACCATCTTTGCTGTAAAGTTCCCCCCTACGCAGCTACCGGGATGGCGGGGATCGCGGGAAGTTCGAGGCCCTTGCGGGCCGCCTCGATGAGGGTGCCGAGATAGCGCCAAGCGCATGCCTCGCGGCGGCGGCAGGTTTCGATGACGCTGGCCAAGAGCGCAAAGGCGCGGGACCCTTCTTCGGAGCGGGTGTCGTGGCTGAGGTAGCGCGCAACCACCCCGTGCCGCAGCGCCTGTTCGGGGGCGTTGTTCGTCAGCGACAGATTGGGCTCGTCGACCGGGCGCAGGATTACCTTCCCCTCGCACAGGAATTCGCGGGCGACGCTGCCCAGCACCTTGTGGTCATCCGCTTGGTACGCCTCGCACAGTTGCCGTAGCCGCTCGATGGCCGCGGCGTAGCGAATCCGCAGTCCTTCCAGCGGCGGCTCGATTCGCGCCGCGTAAATGGCGGCCATCAAGGTCTTCATCAGCCCTTCCATCTCAAGGATAAGGAATCCAACGGCACCGATGAGAGCATACATGAATATACCAAGATAGCAATAACCTTGTCCAACGTGGGTGCAATCGGACAGCCCTGACGCATGACCCAGCCGAATCGGATGCGTTTGCCGGTACCGCCCGTTTTCGCTGGCGAGGCGGTCAGCTGGGGGTTGGCTAGCGGCAAAGGAGCGCTGGTAGCGCGGGTAGTGTGGGGTCAGTCAATGGGAGGTGAGAGGTCGTCGGAGCTCCGTTGCGATCGTCAGGCGAGCTGGTTTCCCGGCGCGGAGTGCGCCGCGCTGGGGAAGAGGTCTTGGGCAGGCCCGGGAAGGTTATTCGAGTTGCAGCAGGAACGGTTTGGCGAGGAGCACGCGCATGCGCGCGAGATCGAGCCAGGGAGCGGCGCAGGAACTGCGGATAAAGGCGATGGCGCCGCGCACACCGAATTGCCGATACAGGTCGCGTAGCTGCCGGGTGAAGCGTGCCAGGGTATTGAAGACATGCGCCAGGCGCATGAGGAGGTGATAGCCCTGCATGGCATTCCAGTCGAGGGCAAAGGCATGCTCGTAGTGGTAGCCCTGGTGCTTCTCGACGAGAAAGCCCGCTTCGATGCCCCAGCGGTGGCGGGCGCCCAGGTTGCAGCGCTCATGGACCTTGTCTTGGCTGATCGGCTGGCTGGAGAGCCAGGCGTGACGCGAGGTTTCGGTGACGGTCCTGGCCTGGTCATCGACCCTCTCCCAGCTTTCCTCACAGACCACTACGTTCAGCTTGAGATGCTGACGCCCGTTCGAACCGAAGGCATAGTCGATGTCGTTGACCCAGCTGAAGTGCTGTTGGCGTCGTCCCCAGCAGCGCTGCGAGGCTTGCGGTTTCAGGGCATGGAGCGCGTGGAACTCCTGCCAGACCAGGACAGATCCTTGTCCTGAGCACGATCATGAACTGCCAGTGGTAGCCACGGCAGCGCTGCATCACCGGCCCGTTGGCGTAGAGGCCATCGAGCAGGAGCAGGATCGGCAGGCCGGGGAACAGCGTCTTGAGCCGGTCGCTCAAGCGCACAAAGCCGCGCAGCTCGCCATCCTGCTTTTTGCGCTTCGCTATCGCCCAGCGCGTGTTCGAGGAACTCGCTGAGCAACGGGATGACCAGACCGTTGTGGAAGGCGAGACTGGCCTCGAGGAGGTAGGGACGAAGTACTGGGTGACGGGTTTCCTCCTTGCCGACGGTCCGCTGCAGGAGTTCCTCCGCCCAGAGGGTGTCGCCGGCGAGCTTCTGTGAGCCGTCGATGGCGATCGGATAGCAGCGGTTGATCAGATAGCGGCGAAAGCTCTTGCCGCGGATCAGCCGCTTGATCAAATCGACGTGGGCTTGTTCGAGAGGTTCCAGATCGAGCAAGGTGGGCAGCTCTTTGCGCAGGAGGCGCATCTGTTTGCTCACGGCGTCCTCGCGGGCCTCTTTTTCTTCGGCGATGGTCGCGAAGATCGAGCATCGGTTGGGCAAAGAAGCGGGGGAGTGGAGAACTTGTCCACTCGCGCGCAGTTTCAAGTTCAGCGCCCTTTCCTGCTGTTTCTTTTGAGCGCAGCCCCTGGATGGTGGCGCGTGTCGGGCGACGGCTCATGACCGGGAGTTCCCAGGGACGGCGCACAGCCGGTCGCGACCATCGGCGCAGAGCGGCTTGACCCACACCTGGCGGGGCGTGCTCTGATAGGACTGGCCGGGGCGGGCCAGCCCACGCCCGCTGGTCTCCCCAAGCAACTGCCAACCGGCGGCGCGGTAACAGGTACCGGCATAGTGACGCGGATCGACGAAGGTCTCCAGCAGCAGGGGCTCGAAGCCCCAGTGATCGAGCCAGTCGGCGCGTGCGCGGCGCGCGAGTTGTCCGAGCACATGGCTGGCCAGATGCGCTACCCGGACGTGGGGAAAGATCAGGAAGCGGCTGTTGTTCACCACCCGCGCCAGGTTCTCGCGGCGGGCCTGGGCGGTCCAGCCGATCCAGCGGTCGCGCACGGCCACCGCGCGCGCAGCGCCGGCCAGCAGGACGCAGCCGAGGCGCCGGTCGCCCGCCAGGATGAAGTAGCGCAGGCGGTAGCCGAAGGCCCCCTGGAAACCCAGCGGGTGCCAGCGCGCCACCAGCGCATCCCACTGCGCCCCCTCGGCCGCGTCGCGAACCACTTCCAGACTGACCGGCGCGAGTGCTGACAGGGCGCAGTGCACCAGAGGCTCGGCAACTGGCTCTACGGCTGCCGATGGGGGCGCGCAGCGGCGCGGCGGCGAGGGCCGCAGTGCAGGAAGCGCCAGCAACCCGGCCACCCGCAAACGTTCCAGGAACTCCAGGCAGGCGTGGATCTTCGGGGTTCCCGATAGGGTGAACCAAGCGAGATGTTCGCAGAGCGTCGCCGCCAACTCCTGGCGCGGCAATCCCGGCAGCCATGCCACGGTCGCACAGAGATCAGCAATCTCCGCAGCGCTGAATTCGCGACCGCAGTGCACCCAACCTCTCGTATTCATGACCTCCACCACGGATCCTCCGACTCAAGCGCAGACCTGTTGTCCTTCACGTATCCTGCCAGAAACCCGTACGCCTGTCTAGCCCCCCTTTGCGAAAGTTATTTTTTCCCGGTCGCCCCTAAGCCTTGCTACGACTGGCCTTCGCTAGTCATGCGTCAGGGCTGCCCTCCCCGGCAGCCCGCACGGGCCGCTCCCGACAACGCAGATCAGCGGAGGAACTCGCGACTGATCTCGCGAAAGAGGTCGCTACCCGCCTGCCGCAACCACTCGAAGGCGACCATTTCGCGCGAAACGATGTCGGCGCCATGTGCGCGCATGCGCGCCAGAGCCAGCGCCTTGTCGGCATTTCGCCGCGAACCGACCGCCTCCTCAACGACAAAGACACGACGGCCAATCGCGAGAAGATCCAGTACCGTCTGCTGTACGCAGACATGGGCTTCGGTGCCAGCGACAACGAACTGCGCGCGGTCACCTCCCGGCGCCTGCAACAGCCGCTGTTCGGGAACTGCCGAAAAATGAATCTTCTCGACGATGCATTCGTCGGGCAGCAGGCCCCGCAAAACCGGCATCGTCGGTCCCAGGCCTTGCGGATACTGCTCGCTGCAGATCACCGGGACCTCCAGCCGTTGCGCCACGTGGGTGAGCTACACGGCGGCTTCCAGCACCAGCGCCGCATCCAGGATCGCCGGCTGAAGACGCTCCTGCAGGTCGACCAGCAACAGAACGCAACGATCAGCACGCATCAACATGAAAAGGCCCTCCCAACCAACAAGCATCGTGCCCAGGCAATGTGCGCGGCACCGCTGCCGCCGCGGGCAATCCCGGCATGACAGCGCAGCCCTCGACCGCGGTGGTAATATTAGCAGCAGCGACATCCTGGCAGGAAAATCTCTCCAATGAAAACAGCCCCGTCTCACCCCACGCTGATTGTTCTTGCAGCGATCTCGTTGGCAATTGGCTGCCTGCGGCAAAGATCCTGTTGACGGAATTGCGTCGACACCAAAACAGTCCGCTACGGCAGTGGTCGAGGACATCCCGACGGCAGCCTCACCATTGGCAATGGCCGCTATCCGCGGCGACCTGGTGGAGATCAAGGCCTTGCTGGATGCCGGGGCAGAGGTCAATGTCACTGACGCTCTGGGCAGAACGCCCCTCCATATGGCAGCCTTCTACGGACGCACCAAGGCATCGGAAGCCCTGCTCGCGCAGGGTGCGACGGTCAACGCCAGGGACCGTGTGGGCATGACGCCCCTGCATGCAGCGGTTCTGGCTGGTGGCAGGTACGAAGTGGAGTTTCTGCTCGACCGGAAGGCCGACTTCAACGCCACCACCGACAGCGGGCAAACGCCGCTCCATCTTGCTGCGGCGACCGGCCAGCCAAGGGTATCGCGAATTCTCATCGAACGTGGCGCCGATCCGACGAGCAAGGACGAAGACGCCAAGACACCGCTCGCTTACGCCATCCGAAACAAGCATCCGGCCACCGCCGAATTGCTCCAGCAGTACGCAGCGAAGGAGTAAGCACTCGGTGGCGGGGTGGCTGCCAGGGGTGCTGGCTGATGCTCACCTGGCCTTTCCCCGGGCCCCCGCAGAACTTCTGTGCTCGGAGGCGCCATTGCAGCAGCGACGCCGCCGGTGGTCGCGCGCGTATCAGGCCTTTTTCAAGGACTCGTCGCGCAATTCGCGGCGCAGGATCTTGCCAACGTTGCTCTTTGGCAGTTCGGCCCGGAATTCAACCTGACTGGGCACCTTGTAACCGGTGAGGTGCTCCCGGCAAAAGGCGACCAAGGCCTCGGCGGTGAGGGCCTGGTCCTTCTTGACGACGAAGATCTTGACCGCCTCGCCTGACTTGTCATGCGGCACACCGACCGCCGCGACTTCCACGACGCCCGGGTGCAGAGCGACCACATCCTCGACTTCATTCGGGTAGACATTGAAGCCCGAGACGAGAATCATGTCCTTCTTGCGGTCCACGATGCGAACATAGCCCTTTTCGTCCATCACCGCGATGTCGCCGGTCAGCAGAAAGCCATCGGGCATGATCACCTTGGCCGTCTCTTCGGGACGATTGTAGTAGCCCTTCATCACCTGCGGACCGCGTATGCAGAGTTCCCCACGTTCGCCCAGCGGCACATCCTTGCCCGCGTCGTCGCGAATGGCGATTTCCGTCGACGATATCGGCACGCCAATGGCGCCAGTGTAGGCAGAAATGTCGAGCGGATTGATGGCCGCCGCCGGCGACGTTTCGGTCAGGCCATAGGCTTCGATCAGCGGCTTGCCGGTCACCTGTTTCCACCTCTCGGCCACCGCCCTCTGGACGGCCATTCCGCCGCCGAGCGTCACTTTCAGGGTGGCGAAATTGAGTGCGCAGAATGCATCATTGTTCAGCAGACCATTGAACAGGGTGTTGACCCCGGTAAGCACCGTGAACGGATACTTGCCGAGTTCGGCAACAAAGCCCGGCAGATCGCGAGGATTCGTGATCAGGAGATTGCTGGCGCCGATCTTGAAGAAGGTGAAGCAGTTCGCCGTCAAGGCAAAGATGTGGTAAAGGGGTAGCGCCGTGACCACCATGTGTTGCTCGGTTCCCAACCCGGGCTTGATCCAGGCATGCGCCTGCGCCAGGTTGGCCAGGATGTTGCGATGCGTCAGCATGGCCCCCTTCGAGAGTCCCGTCGTGCCGCCTGTGTACTGCAGGAACGCGAGATCCTCGTGTTGCACGGTGACCGCTTTCAGTTCCGCTGACGCTCCCTTGGCAAGAGCGGTACGGAAGCTGATCGCACGTGGCAGACTCCACGCAGGAACCATCTTCTTGACGTACTTGACAAACGAAGTTGACGACGGCACCCTTCGGAAAGCCCAGCATATCGCCGAGGCGCGCGACGACGATGTGCTTGACAGGCGTTCTCGCCAGCACCTGCTCGAGGGTGACGGCGAAGTTTTCGAGAATCACGATGACTTCAGCGCCGGCGTCCTTGAGTTGGTGCTCCAGTTCGCGCGGCGTGTACAGCGGGTTGACGTTCACCACCACGTAGCCCGCACGCAGGGCGCCGAAAATACAAATCGGATACTGCAGCATGTTCGGCATCATCACCGCCACCCGGGAACCCTGTGGCAGCTTGAGAACCGATTGAAGATAGGCCGCGAAATCGCGTGACAACTTGTCAAGCTCGCCGTAGGTCAGCTCGACGCCCATGTTGATGTAGGCCACGCGGTCGCGATACTGTGCAACGCTCTTTTCGAAGAGCTCGCCGAGCGACTGGAACTCATTTACGTCGATCTCTGCCGGCACGCCCTTCTGATAGCTGTTCAGCCAAATCTTCTCCACCTGTTTTCCTCCTTGGTTAACGCTGCAGATGCTTGAGCTTGTCGGGCTGCTGGTTCCACTCGTCGGCATCGGGCAAAGGTTCCATCCGCTCAACAATCACCGGCCACTCCTTCGCCAACTCGGCATTGAGCGCGATGAAGCTGCGTTGCGCTTCCGGCACGTCATCCTCGGCAAAAATCGCTTCCGCCGGGCACTCGGGAACACATAGAGTGCAATCGATGCATTCCTCGGGGTCGATGACCAGGAAATTCGGACCGGCGTGGAAGCAGTCGACAGGACAAACGTCAACGCAGTCCGTAAATTTGCATTTGATGCAGTTCTCAGTCACAACGTACGTCATTTTTGCCCTTCTGAAAATTGGGACGGCAAGGACTATAACGTATTTGGCGCGGCCGAGACAGGCCTGCGGCTTCCCATGGCGCGATTTTTTCGCTAGCATTGGCAAGCTGGCAGGCGGCAAGCGCCCACCCCACCAGCCACCCACTTCCACCTGGCACTCCATCCCCGATCCCGCAAGAGGCTTTTTCATGAGCGAACATATCCACCACGTTACGGACGACAGCTTCGGCACCGATGTGCTTGAATCGGACGAACCCGTTCTCGTTGATTACTGGGCCGAATGGTGCGGTCCTTGCAAAATGATTGCACCACTGCTCGACGACGTTGCCAACGACTATGCTGGACGCCTGAAGGTCGTCAAGTTGAACATCGACGACAATCAAAGAACTCCTGCCAGCTACGGCATTCGTGGCATTCCGACGCTGATGCTGTTCAAGAACGGCAACGTCGAGGCCACCAAGGTCGGCGCACTATCCAAGTCGCAGCTGATCACCTTTATTGACAGCAACCTCTAAAGTCGATACCCTCGCCTCCTGAAGGTTTCATGGGTGCAGCAACGACCGACCCATAGCAGCCCACCGTCCCGCACAAAACCTTCAGGCGTCCACTCCCAGCAGCAACACCCTGCCTGCCTCACGGCACCCGTCCGGCACGCGCTTCGTTCACGAAGCGCGCAAGCGCGTTTCGTTCTTCCCTTCCTAGCCTCCCGCACATGCACCTATCCGAACTCAAAGCACTCCATGTAAGCCAGCTTCTCGACATGGCTATCACCAACGACGTCGAAGGCGCGAACCGACTGCGCAAACACGAACTGATCTTCGCGTTGCTCAAGAATCAGGCTCGGAAGGGTGAAACCATTTTCGGCGACGGCACCCTGGAGACCCTGTCTGATGGCTTCGGCTTCCTGCGCTCGCCGGATACTTCGTATCTGGCAAGTACCGACGACATCTACGTCAGCCCGAGCCAGATCAGGCGCTTCAACCTGCATACCGGAGACACCATCGAGGGTGAAATCCGCACGCCGAAGGATGGAGAACGATACTTTGCCCTGGTCAAGGGGACAAAATCAATGGTGAAGCGCCAGAGGCCTCCAAGAACAAGATTCTCTTCGAGAACCTGACGCCGCTGCACCCAGCCGAACATCTCAAACTCGGAGCCGCGACATCCGCGGCGAGGAGAACATTACCAGTCGCATCATCGACATCATTGCGCCGATCGGCAAAGGCCAGCGCGGTCTGCTGGTGGCCAGCCCGAAGAGCGGCAAGACGGTGATGATGCAGCACATCGCGCACGCGATCACTACCAACCATCCGGACGTCACGGTGATCGTGCTGTTGATCGATGAACGCCCGGAGGAAGTCACCGAAATGACTCGCTCGGTGCGTGGCGAAGTCGTTGCGTCGACCTTTGATGAACCCGCCACGCGCCACGTGCAGGTCGCTGAAATGGTCATCGAGAAGGCCAAGCGTCTGATCGAGCACAAGCGGGACGTGGTCATCCTGCTCGATTCGATCACTCGTTTGGCGCGCGCCTACAATACGGTGCAGCCGGCATCCGGCAAGGTGCTGACCGGCGGTGTCGACGCCAACGCCCTGCAGAAGCCAAAACGCTTCTTCGGTGCCGCCCGCAACATCGAGGAAGGGGGCTCGCTGACGATTATCGCCACGGCACTCATCGACACCGGCAGCCGCATGGACGACGTGATCTACGAAGAGTTCAAGGGTACCGGAAACATGGAAATCCACCTGGATCGCCGCATGGCGGAGAAGCGCGTCTACCCGGCCATCAACGTCAATCGTTCGGGCACGCGCCGCGAAGAACTGCTACTGATGCCGGACGTTCTGCAAAAAATGTGGATCTTGCGCAAACTGCTGTACAACATGGACGACCTTGAAGCGATGGAATTTCTGCTCGACAAGATCAAGGCCACCAAGAACAACGCCGAGTTTTTCGACTCCATGCGCCGCTGAGCCAGCGGCGCGCAAGCTCGCGACGTCGCTGCGCGACAACGAAATCCAGGCTGGCAAAGGCAGGCGGGCCGAAAGCGCATTGCAGATGCCGGAAAAATCACCGATAATCTCCGTTTTTGCAAATGCTCCATGTCCCGGTCGTTGCGCTGCAGCGACAGATCGGCGGATTTAACATACAGGAATCGCACCAGATGAAAGAAAACATCCATCCTGCATACGGTGAAATCGCCGTGACCTGCTCCTGCGGAAACACCTTCACCACCAGATCAACGATGAAGAAGGCCTTGCACGTCGAGGTGTGTGCAGCCTGTCATCCTTTCTACATCGGCAAGCAGAAAATCATCGACACCGCCGGTCGCGTCGAGAAATTCAACCAGAAGTATGGTGCGATGCGCAAACTGACCTAGGTAGAGCAGCGGGGTCGACAGAAAAGGCAGCCCCACGGCTGCCTTTTTCATTTCCATCTCAACGCACCTGCGCACTGACGCCAGCATGCCAGTTCAAGCCGAGCCAGCTCGTCGCAAGGGGATACCAATGCCGCCGAGCGGCTGGAGCCTGGCGATCCTGCTCGCCCTCTATATCTTCACCGGCCTGGTCGGTCACGACCCCTGGAAGAATGAGGATGCGGTCACCATCGGTGTCGTCCACACCATGGTCACCAACGGCGACTGGTTGACACCGGCTCTCGCGGGCCGCCCCTATCCCGACGCCCCCCTCTACTATTGGGTGGCCGCAGTTAGCAGTTCCCTGCTGTCCTGGCTGCTGCCCGTGCATGACGCGGTACGCCTGGCCAGCGGAGTGTTCACGCTGCTTGCCCTGGCCTTCATTCTGCTCGCTGCACGCGAACTGCACGGCCGCGAGCAGGCGCCGGCCGCGCCCCTGCTGCTCGCCGGAAGTATTGGCTTTCTATTCCACGCGCACGAGGCACAGCCCATGCTGGCGACCCTGACGGCGCACACGGCAGCCTACTGGGGCTTGACGCAGCTTGACCGACGGCCGCTGCGTGGCGCAAGCTGCTTTGGCTCGGCAATCGGCCTTGGCTTCCTTGCCAACGGCCTGGCCGCAATGCTGCCACTGCTGCCGGTGGCCGCTTTTGTCGTCTGGCGTTCGCAGAATCGGCAGCGCTCGGCGCTGCTGCTGCTGGCCTCGCTACTGCTTACCGGCGTGCTTGCCGGCGGCTGGCTGCTGGCCTTGCTGGTCACCGCACCCACTTACCTTGCCGCGTTCTGGCAGGGTGAGCTGCTACAGCTTGGCAGCACCACCCCACCCCTGGTCAGCTTGCAGCGTTTGCTGCTGATGCTCCCCTGGTACGCGTGGCCAGCCTTCCCTCTGGCCGGCTGGACACTCTGGGCGAAGCGTCGGCAGCTGGCCATGAACGCGCAGGCCTTGCCGATCTTCGCCTTCGTGGTGACGCTCCTGGTAGTCAGCATCTGCCTGGGGGCACGCAGCGTACCGGCCTTGCTGCTGCTGCCGCCACTGGTCCTGCTGGCGGTTCCGGGCGTCGATTCCCTGCGCCGTGGCGCCGCGAACGCTTTTGACTGGTTCGGCATGATCACCTTCAGCCTGCTTGCTCTGCTCGCCTGGATCGGCTGGTACGCCATGGTTTTCGGCTGGCCGGAAAGGCTGGCGCGACAGGCAGTGCGCCTGGAGCCAGGATTTGTTGGTCACTTCAGCCTGCCGGCCAGCGCACTCGCCTTGCTGGGAACGCTGGTGTGGTGCTGGCTGATTGTCACCAGCCAGCGCTCGCCCATACGCGGGATCATGCACTGGATGGCCGGCCTGACCCTCTTCTGGCTGCTCATCACGGCGCTCTGGATGCCCTGGATCGACTATGGAAAAACCTACCGCGAGGTATCGGCTGCGCTGGCCAGGGCGCTGCCCGAGAAATACAACTGCATAGCCAGTGTAAACGTCGCCGATTCGATTCTGGCCTCCCTGGACTATTTTGACGGCATCCGCACGGTGGCAGGAAAGTCCGCTGAGGGCAGGAACTGCAGCTTGCTGCTGATCCACGGCTCGCCCAAAGATGGCGGTGTCGCAGCAAGCAGCGGCTGGCGAAAGATCTGGGACGGCGGTCGTCCAGCCGAGCGTCGCGAGAGCGACAGATTGCACCTCTACCGGCGCGACAAAGCTCGTTCGCCCGCGCGCTAGCACGCCGGCGACCGGCCCGCCGTCTCACATCCGGATGAAATGTTCGCGGTAGTACTTCAGCTCTGCGATCGACTCGCGGATGTCGGCGAGCGCGGTGTGGTCCGAACGTTTCACGAAGCCCTTCGCCAGGTCGGGTTTCCATCGTCGACAAAGCTCCTTCAGCGTGCTGACATCGAGGTTTCGATAGTGGAACCAGGCTTCAAGTTGCGGCATGTAGCTCACCATGAAGCGACGATCCTGTCCGATCGAGTTGCCGCACATCGGACTGGCGGACGCTGGCACATGCGCCTGGACGAAACTCAACGCCGCCGCTTCGACAGCCGCCTCGTCAAGAGTCGAAGCCCTGACCCGATCAATCAGTCCGGAGCGAGCGTGCGTTTTCCGGTTCCACTCGTCCATCGCGTCAAGACAGCGGTCGTTCTGGTGGATCACCCACACCGCTGATTCCGCAATGGTGTCCAACTGGCTATCGGTGACGACCATCGCCAGTTCGATGATGCGGTCACGCTCAGGCTGCAAGCCGGTCATCTCCATGTCCAGCCAAACAAGGTGTTGGGCATCCTGTGTCATATAATCCGTCTGGTCCGTAAAAACTCCATTGTGTCACAGCCCCATGCTCAACACCTTCTCGCTGATCTTTCTTGCTGCCCTGCTGCTGATGTGCGCCCTGCGCCTCTGGCTGGCACAGCGTCAAATTTCCTACGTTGTCGCGCACCGCGCCCAGGTACCCGCCAGTTTTGCCGATCGGATCAAGATCAACGCCCACCACAAAGCCGCCGACTATACCGTCGCGCGTACCCGCTTCGGCAGAGTTGGCCTGGCTGTCGAGGTTGCCGTTCTACTCGCTTTCACCCTCGCTGGCGGCCTGCAGGCGCTGCACGACTTCTGGTCGGCACGCTTCGACGGCCTGCCTTACGGCGTGGCACTGATCGTCAGCGTCATCCTGCTTGCCGCCCTCATTGACCTGCCGCTCACCCTTTACCGCCAGTTCGTCCTGGAGGAAAGATTCGGCTTCAACCGCATGACGCTCAGAATCTTTGTCGCCGACCTCGTCAAGCAGGCAACGCTGGGCCTCGTCATCGGCATCCCGTTGCTGCTGGCAGTGCTGCTGCTGATGGAGAGCATGGGCCCGCTGTGGTGGCTACACGTGTGGCTCTTCTGGTGTGCCTTCAATCTGCTCCTGCTGTTCATTTATCCGACCTGGATCGCGCCGCTGTTCAACAAGTTCGTCCCGCTCGACGACGCGCCACTCAAAGCGCGCGTGGAAGCGCTGCTGGCGCGCTGTGGTTTCACCAGTTCGGGCCTCTTCGTCATGGATGGGTCCAGGCGATCGAACCACGGCAACGCCTATTTCACCGGCTTCGGCAAGAGCAAGCGAATCGTCTTCTTCGACACGCTGCTTGGTCGCTTGCAGCCGGCTGAGATCGAAGCGGTGCTGGCGCACGAACTGGGTCACTTCAAACACCGGCATGTGCTCAAGCGCATCGGCATGCTGTTTGCCATGTCGCTCGGCTTTCTTGCCGTCCTCGGCCAACTGATCGATGCCGCTTGGTTCTACCGTGGGCTGGGCGTGTCAGCACAGAGCACGGCACTGGGCTTGACCCTCTTCTTTCTCGTCGGACCCGTATTCACCTTCCTGCTGACCCCGTTGCTCAGCCTCATGTCACGCCGCGACGAGTTTGCCGCCGACCGTTATGCGGCCGCCAACGCCTCGGCAAACGACCTGGTTGCCGCGCTGGTGAAACTTTACGAAGATAACGCAGCAAGCTTGACACCCGACCCGCTACACTCGCTGTTCTACGATTCACATCCGCCCGCCGCCCTGCGCATTGCCCGTCTGCAGAAGGCTTGAGCGGACAACAGGAGCGCCAAAGCATGCCCACCGAGCCGAACCTTGCTGCCGAACATTGCCGCCCGCGCAGCGGTGCCAGACACGCGCTGGATCCTTCACAGGCTTCATCCCTGCTCACCAGCCTGCCCGGCTGGCAGATCAGCGAGCCCGATCGCCGTCTCGAGAAGGAGTTCGCCTTTGCCAGCTACCCGGCTGCCCTGCTGTTCGTCAATACCGTGGCGGGACTGGCGGAACGTGAAAACCATCACCCCGACCTCGAACTCCATTATGGCCACGTCAAGGTCAGTTACCATACCCATGACGTGGGTGGGCTGTCGCGCAACGATTTCATCTGTGCGGCGAAGATCGAAGCACTGGCAAGCATTTGAAACTCACCGGTACCGTCGTCGCCGCGTACGGAAGGCAATACCGGATCGAACTGACCGATGGCCAGACGCTGCTCTGCTTTCCGCGCGGCAAGAAGAGCGAACTGGCCTGCGGCGACCGGGTGATCGTGCAGCAAACGAGCACCAACCAGGGAGTGATCGCTGCGCTCGAACCGCGGCAAACCCTGCTCTATCGCTCGGACAGCTTCAAGCAGAGGCTGATCGCCGCAAACGTCACGCAGGTAGTCATCGTGGTCGCCACCGAACCGGCGTTCTCGGACGAGTTGATCACGCGCTGCATCGTGGCCGCCGAAAGTCAGGACATCGCGGTTCTGATCGTCCTCAACAAATGCGACCTGAGCGAGCGCCTGGCCGCCGCGAGCGCTACCCTGAACCCCTACGAAAAGCTGGGTTACCGGGTGGTAAAGCTATCCGCGCGCAGCAATGGCGAGCGTCTCCTGCCCTATCTGGCTGACCACACCAGCCTGCTGATCGGCCAATCGGGAATGGGCAAATCCACCCTGATCAATGCCCTGATTCCCGATGCCCGCGCGGCCACCCGCGAGATTTCGCAGGCGCTCCACACCGGCAAGCACACCACCACCTACGCCCGTTTGTATCACCCGAGCGCGGGTTCGGCGCTGATTGACTCGCCCGGCCTCACCGAATTCGGCCTGCACCATCTAACGCCGGAAGAAATCGCCGAGGCATTTCTCGAACTGCGGCCGCTGCTCGGCCAGTGCCGCTTTCGCAACTGCCGGCACGACCGCGAACCCGACTGCAGCGTCCTCGCCGCAGTCGGCAACGGTGACATCGACCCGCGCCGTTATGCGGCGTTCCGCTCACTCTGTGCCGAAATCGGCTAACGCTGGCA
This sequence comes from Candidatus Accumulibacter affinis, assembly GCA_016713625.1. Lineage (GTDB taxonomy): Bacteria > Pseudomonadota > Gammaproteobacteria > Burkholderiales > Rhodocyclaceae > Accumulibacter > Accumulibacter affinis. The sequence continues at coordinate 46,786 of JADJOT010000012.1, read as the reverse complement.
CCCCCCCCCCGCCGCCGTCCCCCCCCCCCCTTCCCAGCAAGCGGGGGGGGGTTTGTATCGCTGACGCGACTTTCACATTAACTTCTACCGGAGCTATCGCATGAGCGACATCACCATCCGCCGTCAGCATGGCAAGAGCCTCGCCGAGGCACGCGCCGCAGCCGAGCATATGGCTGCCGAGCTCGACGACGAATTCGACCTCAAATACACGTGGAACGGGGATCGCCTACGCTTCAAGCGGCCCAACGTTACCGGCGAGCTGTTGCTGGACAACAAGGAGGTCGCTCTCAACATCCGCCTGGGAATCCTGCTGTTCGCAGTCAAGCCCGCCATCGAGCGCGCAATCCACAGGTACTTCGACGAGAACTTCCCGGTCTGAGCAGAACCGCCCGCTGGTCGAACCGCTTGCTCAGGCGGCCTGCAACTTCTCGACCAGGGCAATATACTGCTGCATCGCGTCGTCCGACCCGGTGCCCTTGATCGCTGCCCAGGCATCGTACTTGGCACGACCGACCAGATCGGTAAAGCCCGGGCGCCGACCCTCGACGTCACCGTCGGTCGACTGCTTGTACAGCGCGTAGAGCTTCAACATGGTCGCATTGTCGGGACGCTCGGACAGGCTCTTGGAACCTGCGACGGCGGCGTCAAACTGGGTTTGCAGTTCACTCATTTCTTTCCTCCGGTTGATGGTCCATGAAAACGCCTGCCTATTATATGGGCTGACCATATCCCTTGGGAGTACTGCACACCCAATGACGCCACGCGGAAGTATTTCCCAAGTCGACAGCGCCTGGCTGCGCCTGCACCGCGGTAAGTGAACGATGCTGCTGCGCGCGGGGCTAGGCGTCGAGGTAGGCCTGCGACAGTCGTTCGAGCAGGGTCCTGGATTCGCCCAGCAGAAATGGCGAAAGCATCGCCATCACCTGGTAGACGCCGCGCCCGATACGGCCACTCTCGAGCTTGCCGCGCGGATCACACGCGTACTCGAAGGACAGCCAGTACGTCGCAATCACCGTCATGTTCGTCGCCAGCGCTCGCATTTCCTCGGTGCTGCTGGCGCGCATTGCCCCCGCCAGCACCAAGCCCTCGCACAAGGTCGTCGCCGTACGCACCTTGTGCGCCAGGATCTGCTTGAAATGAATTTCAAGGATCCGATTGTGGGTCAGCAGGTCGTTCAAATCGCGGTAGAAAAACCGGTACTTCCAGATCTGTTCGAACAGGAGATGGAGAAACAGCCAGACGTCTTCGACGTCGGCTGGCCGTCGTGTCGGCGCCGCCAGGGTCTCCTCGATCTCCCGCTCGAAGGCGGCAAAGATGGTTTCGAGGATCTCGCCCTTGTTGCGAAAGTGGTAATAGAGATTGCCGGGACTGATGTTCATCTCGTCCGCAATGACGGAAGTCGTCACGTTCGGCTCGCCGAAGTCATTGAACAGCTGCAGGCTGGTCTCGAGAATGCGCTCGCGTGTTCGCCGCTTCGGTTTCTTTTCCATTGGCTGTCCGTTGTGTGACCTGCTCAGAACATCAGGACAGCGAGGATAACATTGCCGGCAAGGTCAGGGAATGCTTCCCGGGCGGCGAACTGCCGCTACCGACGATCAGGCCGCTTGCGTCTGCAACCAGACCTCGAGATCGTGCAGGGACGAATCGAGCGCGCTGGCGCTGCTCGCCAGATCCGGTCGACGCTTGCGGGACAACAACGAGCGAGTGTGGTCCTTGAGCACCGCGATGTTCATCTCGATGCCGTGGCGCGCGAAAATCGGCCGCAGTTCATTCCGTCGCCGATACAGGTCGCTGCGCGTACGCTGATAGGCGTGTTCGCACAAGCGGCTGCGCGCGCGATAGCTGAACACGTTGGTAAAGAACATCTCCGCATCATCACGAGTCGGTTCGAAGAGCACCACATCCTTGCCCGGGTACTCGTGCCGGTAGCGGTCCATGCCGGTGCGCATGCGCGAGTGAATGATGGCGCGAAAGGTCTGCGCCAGGACGACCGGCAAACCACCGTCGACGAGATGCGCGGGCGCCAGCGTCGAGGTTTTGGCGAGCGGGCGTTTCGCCGCCAGGCGCGCATCAAAGGGCACCAGCGGATTGATGCAGATCAGCAGGTCGGCGCCCGCCTGTAGCGCAACCGAGGCATGCAGGGTCTTGATCAGGCCGCCATCAACAAAATCGCGATCGCCAATGCGGACTGGTGGATACAGCCCCGGCAAGGCCGTACTGGCCCGCACGGCGACCGAGATCGGCACATCGTCGTGTCCCGCCGAACCGAAGGCCACCGACTCCCCGGTGTCGAGATCGGTCGCCACAATGAACAACGGCTGTTTGAGCTTGCGAAAGTCGTTACTCCGCCCGCCCGTCGAGAACCACCTGCGCAGCAACTGGTCGATCCCCACCCCATTGAAGATCCCGGTGGGGAGGGCATGACTGAGGCCCTGAAATGACTCGACCAGACCAAGGTGCCAGGGGTCTGACAAATACTGCCGCAAGGATGACCAGAACAACACCGGCACGGCAAGTGCGCGCTGCAGGTACTCGGCAAGAGCCGGGCGCAGCAGCATCTCGGGGTCAAGGCCATCTTCGGTGTCGTTGTCGACCAACATGCGTGCCAACCGGGCCGGCCCCAGGCCATTGGCCACGGCCGCCGACATCAAGGCGCCGGCGCTGACGCCGACATAGACGTCAAAGGTGGTGAAGTCGAGCCCATCGAGAGCCTCGCTCAAAGCGGCCATTGCGCCAACTTCGTAAATACCGCCGACCGGACCACCGCCAGCGAGCGCCAGCCCGATTTTCGAGCGTTTGTCTGTGGCAACCATGAAGCACCATCCTTTCGTCTCGGAACCGCCGTCTCGGGCAGCGGCGAACACCGCTTGCCGGCGCGTTGTTGTGGGCGCCTACGATGGCACGCTGTCGTCGGCCACGCCAAGGCGCCGCCGCACGGCCCAGGATCCCCTGGGTCATGTGGCGACGCTTCCCTCCCGAACGGGAGGGCGTCGCACACTCCTGCGACCCCGAAAGTCTGACCTGCCGATCCCGAACCTTGAGCGAGACCCTGCTTATTCGCTGGCAGGATGCTGCGGAAGCGTATTCAGCACGTCGGCCGGCGTCACCGGTGGCACCGTTCTCGCTGCAGCAGGCTTGCGAGCCGCAGCCCTGGAGGCCGCGGGTTTACTGGCCGCCGGTTTCGCAGCAGCCGGCGCAGCGGTCGTCGCGGCGACCTTGGCAACCGCCTTGCCTTCGGTCAAAGCCTGCACAGCAGCGCTCAGATCGACTACCCGCTTGGACAACCGGTCGATATCCTGCTTGCTCGGCACGCCAAGGCTGCCCAGGGCACGCGCAACGCGATCCTCGAACACCTGTTCCAGACGATCCCAGGTCCCGGCCGCTTTGCCGGCGACCTGCGCGATCCGCTCGTCGGTCATCTTGCGGGTCTTGAATTGAATCCCTTCACCTTCCCTGACCAAGGCGTCAAATACCTTGCCGCCTTCTTCCTGCGCCTTGGCAAAAGCGCCCAGCCCTGCCAGCCAGATTTGCTGTGCCGATTCCTTGACCGTCAAAGCCAGTTGGTTATCCGTCACGCTAACCGCTAATTCCTTGAGTTTCTTGCCCATTTCCATCTCCTTGAAAGGCGTATCAAAAGGTCAACAAGTTTTTTGCTTGCCCTGGAAAGCTAGTCTAGTGACAATATCTAGAGGACGCACACTAATGACCTGGGGAGCAGTTTCCGGCAGCCGCGTCCCGGCCAACCGGAACCTGGGAGAGAACAATCACCTTGAGCAGGCAAGCATGAATTACTTCGTTACCGGCGCCACCGGTTTCATCGGCAAGAGACTGGTCGCCAAGCTGCTTGGCCGCCCCGGGTCCATCGTCCATATTCTGGTACGCACGGGTGAACTGCCGCGGCTGCCGGAACTCCACGCGTACTGGGGCGGTGACGAAAGCCGGGTCATCCCGATCGTCGGCGACCTGACCCAGCCCGGACTGGGGGTCGCCAAGGCCGACCTGCGCAAGCTGCAGGGCAAGATCGAACATTTCTTCCATCTCGCCGCGATCTATGACCTCAAGGCCAGCGCCGACGACCAGCAAAGCGCCAACGTGGACGGCACGCGCAACACCGTCCGCCTGGCCGAAGCGATTGACGCCCGCCACTTCCATCTGGTCAGCTCGATCGCCTCGGCCGGGCTCTATGAAGGGCTGTTCCGTGAAGACATGTTCGAAGAAGCCGAGAACCTCGACAACCCCTACTTTCGCACCAAACACGAGTCCGAAGGTATCGTCCGCAAGGAGTGCAAGGTGCCGTGGCGCATCTTCCGCCCGGCCATCGTCGTCGGTGACTCGCGCAGCGGCGAAATGGACAAGATCGACGGACCGTACTACTTCTTCAAGCTGATCCAGAAGATGCGCCGGATACTGCCTTCCTGGATGCCGACGATCGGCATCGAAGGCGGGCGAATCAATGTCGTGCCGGTCGACTTCGTGGTCGCGGCGTTGGACCACATCGCCCATCTCGAGGGCCGGGATGGCCAGTGCTTCCACCTCACCGACCCGGCGCCGATGCGCGTCGGCGACCTGCTCAATACTTTCGCGCGCGCGGCGCACGCACCGGAAATGGGCTTGCGCGTCAATGCCGCGCTGCTCGGCTTCATCCCCGGCTCGGTGCGCCAGGCGATGTTCGCCCTGACCCCGGTTCGCCGTGTCCGCAAGGCGGTGATGAAGGATCTCGGCCTGCCCGACGACATCCTCGATTTCGTCAACTACCCGACCCGTTTCGACTGCCGCGAGACGCAGCGCGCCCTGCAGGGCACCGGCATCGCCGTGCCGCCGCTCGACAGCTATGCCTGGCGACTGTGGGACTACTGGGAACGTCATCTCGACCCCGACCTGTTCATCGATCGCAGCCTGCGTGGCCAGGTGACGGGCAAGGTGGTGCTGGTCAGCGGCGGCGCCTCCGGAATCGGCAAGGCGACCCTCCGCAAGATGGCCGCAGCCGGCGCCATTGCCGTCACCATCGACCGCGATGCGCAGACGCTCGAGAGCACCCGCAGTGAATTCGCAGCCGACGGCCTGCGCCTGATCACCCACGTGGTGGACCTGGCCGATCCCGAGCAATGCGCAGCCTTCGTGAAAAACCTGACCGACGAACACGGCGGCGTAGACATCCTGGTGAACAATGCCGGCCGTTCGATTCGTCGCGGTATCGAGAACTCCTTCGATCGATTCCACGATTTCGAGCGCACGATGGAGCTCAACTACTTCGGCGCGCTGCGCCTGACGATGGGCCTCCTGCCGGCAATGATTGCCAGGCGCAAGGGACACGTGATCAACATCTCGTCGATCGGCGTACTGACCAACGCGCCCCGCTTCTCGGCCTACGTCGCCTCAAAGGCGGCGATGGACGCCTGGGCACGCTGCGCCGCTTCCGAGTTTGCCGACCGCGGCATCGAATTCACGACCATCAACATGCCACTGGTCAAAACCCCGATGATCGCGCCGACCAGGCTGTACGATCAGGTGCCGACGCTGTCGCCGGAAGAAGCCGCCGACCTGGTCGTCGAAGCGATCATTCACCAGCCGGTACGCATCGCCACCCGCCTGGGAGTTTTTGGTGCGCTGCTGCACTCGCTGACGCCGAAGCTTGCGCAGATCACCATGAACACCGCTTTCCGGATGTTCCCCGACTCGAGAGCGGCTGCGCACAAGGAGCAGGAGCCGGCGCAGCAGAGCGCCGACCAGGTGGCCTTCTCGCAGATCATGCGCGGGATTCACTTCTGAACGCCGACGCCAGCTACTGTCCCCGGGCTCGCGCTTCGCAGCCAGGAAACCGCTCCGCAGACGACCCGACAGCCCGGCCGCCGGCCTTGATCCGCCCCCCTTTACTTTACGGCACCGCCACTCCATGAATACGCCCGCCCCAGTCTCCGTCCCCAGCCATAACGCCCGGCAGCTACTGAAGGAGTTGCAGGAGACCTTCCCGGTCTTCCGTGACTGCCTGCCGCTGGCCATCGGGGTCGACAAACAACTCCTCGCGCGCCTGCCCGGCCTCGATCGCAAGGCGCTGCGCATCGCCCTCGGAATGCACACGCACTCGACGCGTTACCTGAAAACGATGGAAAGGGCGACGCAACGCGTCGATCTCGACGGCCAGCCCGCCAGCGAGATCCCGGAGACGCACCGCAGCCACGCGTCGGAACTGATCAAGGAAAGAATCCGCAAGCAGGCGGAACAGCGCAAGGCACAGCGCGAGGCAGAGCTGCTCGCTCGCCAGCGCGCCGAAAAGCTCGACCAGCTCGTCGAGAAATTTGGCCGCGACCGCCCTTGAGCAGCCAGCGATCTTTTTGCCGGATGCATCAGGCTTCCGGAAGGAATGCCCAGCTTCTCGTGCAAATTCCAGATCATCCTCAGCGTCAGAGGCCGTTTGCGGTGGAGGATTTCATACACCCGGTTCAATCCGCCGATCGCTGGGGTCAAATTCATCGGCCGCTTTTTCGTTGACTCCAACAGTCAACACCATTCTCGGTCATCTTTCTGCGCCAGCTATCCGCGGTTCCTCATCACCAGTAACACACAGCAAGGCAAACGGAAAGCCCGCGAGCTTGCCGCGCCACAGCGAAGCCGTGCGCAAGGATTCGTGATTACCAAACGCCAGAGGTGTGCCAGAAGGAAATGCTGGAATGTTGGAACTGACTCCGGAGTTGGCTACCCCGTAGTTGGCTGGGCAGGTTCTGTTCGGCTTGCCTTAAACGGTCGACAAGCTGGACAGGACCTGCCTCAGCGATCAGGTTGCCGCAGAAACGGCACCCCGATCATGGCAAATGCGAAAATCAGACGAGCTTGCGGCGACGCGTCGCTGCCAAACCAGCCAGACCCAAGCCGAACAGACCGAGTGAAAGCGGCTCTGGAACCAAATTATAGTCATAATAGATGGACACTGTTCCGTTTGCGAATCCGTTGTTGCCAGAAAAAATGGTCGCGGGTACCGAGCCGCCCTGCGTACCTTCGCCATGGAAATCAATGCTCACCGAGTTCGTTCCGCCAATGTAGGCGGCCAGCGTGACTGGATCGCTATTCTCGATCCAGGCCATGCCGCTAATCGGCGCATCCGCTACCGTTCCAACTGTCGTTGGGCCACCGGGCGGAACGAGCCCTGTAAAGCCGGGGGTCTGCAGACTAGCGCTTGCAGACAAGCCCACCGGCGAAGAGACGGTGATATCCCAAATCGCGGAGAGAGGAACGGGGTCACCAACCATTTGCTCGCCATCAAGGTTGACCACAGCGTTGTTCAAGGTCGCCAGACCGTCGAAACTCCAGTGGACGCTCATGAGCATCCCCAGCGTCGAGTCGAAACCGTCGAACGTCACACTAAAGTTTTGATCCAGATTGTTGAAGGCGAAGGTTTTGGTCTGGGTGGGGGTGAGCAAAGCACCGGCCGAAGCCGGTGCGGCAGCAATCAGGCCAACAGCCATGATGCCAGCGGCGATTAGGGATTTCTTCATCATTGTCGAATTTCTCCAAAGTAGTTAAGTTCTATCGAGTCATCTGGCCACTTGTTAGTGTGGAATAGCCAGAGCCTTTATCCTAGCTTGGCTTATTGTCTGTGCTCGACTAACATAAAGCAATACTTGTGCCAGAAACCATAGACATCCATAATCCCCAGTTAAAGCATAGATATACCGAAACTTCCCCGGAATATGCCACCTTTTCCCGCAGCCCAATGTAAAAAAATCCGACACTTTCGCGGGCTGCACAAGTGGCGCCCCGGGGTGCCGTGCCTTTTCCTGAAACGCGCGTTGCAGTAAGAGGTCGTGGCCATCCTCCCGAAAGTCACCGCCCCCCGCGCCGATGGCGAGCAAACCAGTGATTTCCTGGGGCGCGCGCTGGTATGGAGCAGGCGAAGACTCGGGCACTGGGGGTCGTGCGCCTGCGGCTCGATGTGGTCTGCGGGCGATTACCGACGCCGCCCGGACGTACCTGAACGCGGCGTTGACGGATCTGCAAGGTGCCCCGCAGAGGTGCAGGGAAGCGCTTGCAGCCGCCGGTGTCCGCGGCTGTGATCCTGGCGCAATGTGCAGCTCATTCGACGGCTGCATGGTCCCTGTCGAGCGTCAGGAAGTGCAACGGGATCTGGTAGCGCGGCCCAGGCCGCCGCACGATCGCCGACCGTGTGCGCAAGACGCGCCGGGATTCGTCCACGCCCGGCGCCAACATTCAGAGGTGGAATCGGCGATCAATGGCCTGCTGCGGGTTGGGCCGGACCAGTACCCTGATCGCGGAATGCGTGGCTGCGCAAGCGCAAGCTACCACACGCCAGCATTGAGAGCGATGGTGCGGCAAGCGCGGATTGGTGGGACATGCCTTGTTCGGCAAGGCATCCTGGCCTTGATCATTGGCCACGTCGCTACAGACTATCCTGCGCGGCGACGAACCAATCCAAGCAGGAGCATGGCGAAGGCGCCGAGCCAGATGGTTCCCGGCTCGGGCACCGCCTGGAAGTGGTTGGCCATTACATCTTTCGCAACGGCATTGCCAAGCGCAATCCCGTCGGTCCCGTCGAAGAGCCAGTGGATGCCCAGATACACCCGGCTGGTGGCGTTTTCGCCCTCGGGCGAGTCCTCGCTGCCAAGGTCCAGCGGCACGGTTTGCGTGAAGCGGACGTAAGCACGCGAGCTGGCGCTACCCGTCATCTCCTCGGAGGTCAGGATGAACTGGTCGGTGACCGGATCGACGCCGATCGTCGCGTCCGCGACGCTGAAATCGTTGCTGCCGTAGAACAACTCCAGCGCCTTGAACACCGCCCCGCCCATCGTCGCGTGTCCCGACGTATAGGCCGGGAACGGCGGCGTGAAGTCACCGGCGGAGGTGCTTGGATCACCGTCGGGAGCGCCCAGGGGCGTCCAGTCCGGATCCTCGACGGTATCGGGGTCATCGTCGTCGTGCGCGGCGTCGGCGCGGATGGCGGTAATCGGCCGCCAGAGATCGGCCTCAAACTTCACATCCCAGGCGGCAATGACCGCATCGGCCATCGCCACCGACGCCAGGGCAAACAGTCTGGCACGGTCGGCCAGCGTGCTGCCGATCGCCGCCGAGATCGAATCGAGGGCATGGATGAAGAGGATCGGCGGCGGACCCATGGCGAAGCGATCGTAGGCCCAGAAAAGCCCGGTCTTGGCCTGATAATCGCTCCGCTTGCTGCTACCGAGTGCTCCGTAATCCTTTACCTGCTGGAAGGCCTCGACGTACTTGTCGCTGCCCAGCGCGGGCAGGTGAAGCACGGCATCGAACTGGTCGGGGTTGTTGATCGCCCAGGGAGTGACGCCCCCCCAGGCCTGACCCCACGCGGTTTGCGGCGCATGCAGTGGATCCTCACTCCAGTGCCCGGGAAGGCCGGTGGGCGTATACGCGTCGGGTGTATCCCAGCCGTCACTGCTACGCGTATTGATGTACTGCTCAGCGACCCGGTTTCCAAGCGCGATGCCTGCCGTCTTGGCCTGATTGTCCGGGATTGCGCCGAGCCGCGCTGCCAACACGTTGTCGAGCATCGCCTGCTGCTCGACATACGTGTTCGCAAGGGTCCGATAGGCGGCTTGCGCTACCGCGGCATCGAGCGAAGCGCCGGGTGCCGAATCATTGACCAGGAAAGGCGCGTGTGTCCGATCAATCGCCTGAAACACGTCATAGATCGTCGCGTTCATCATCGCCACGCTGCGCGTCGAGTTGCCGGGATTGCTTTTCGCCGGCGTCGTCCGGATGGCGTCAATCAGGGTGCTGTTCCAGTCCGAAACGAGGTCCGCCCGGGCGGCTGTCGGCAGGGTCAGCGAAACACAAATCAGCAGCAGCAAGCGGTGGTTCATCATCAACATGCATCCGGAATGGTTATGGGATTGGCGATTGCGCGGGCCGGGCCACGGCCGCTTTCGCGACGAGTTAAGCAAACAATGCGCCAGCGAATTGCCATGTTCGCTATATCAATTACTTGGCGACCAGAAACGAATCCTCGTTGCGACGGCTGTAAAATTCTTCGACACCCCGCCCCGCCCTGGCGGTGTGGCTGGCCTTCGCGCGCGAGCGGTTCTGCCGGGTCCTTCGCATTTGGAACCGGCGCGCACGAATCCTCGCCGCGCGGCCTCTCAAAACTGGACGCCATCGGACGGACGAAAACATACCGCTGTGGGACGGCTGTCTGCCAGGTGCTCCGAGCCTCTCAAACCCGCATCGCTGATGAGCAGCGGCGCCGGGCGCATGCTCCCGTTGCGGATTGGCTCGTCAAGTAGCGTAGGATGCTCCCCATGAGCACGATCAGTTTCGACACCCACAAGTTCGTCAAACGCCTGATCGAAGCAGGCATGCCTGAAGCACAGGCAGAGATCCTCGCGGAGGAGCAGGCCCGCCTGATTGACGAGAAAATCGCCACCAAGCTGGACATCGCCGAAGTCAAGGCTGAGCTGGTGCTGGTCAAGTGGATTGTCACCACCGTGCTGGCGCTGGCCCTGGCCAACTTTGCCAAGCAATTCTTCTGAGTCGGCACACAGGCGTCCTGCTCCTTGCCGCCCCCCGCCCCAGCAGTTACAATCCGCCCTCGCTTCGCCAAGCGAATAAGCAACTTCATCCATCTGGCGTTGGCTCTATCAAACCGGGGCTGCGCCGTTTTCAAGAAAGAGAGTTTGACATGGCGATCAATGTTGCGCAGAAAGCGCAAATCATGACCGATTACCAGCGCGCCGCCGGCGACACCGGTTCTTCCGAAGTCCAGGTGGCGCTGCTGACCGCACGCATCAATGACCTGACCGGCCATTTCAAGGAACACAAGAAGGACAACCACTCGCGCCGCGGCCTGTTGCGCATGGTCAGTCGTCGCCGCAAGTTGCTGGACTACCTGAAGCGCACCAACGTCGACTCCTATCGCAGCCTGATTCAACGCCTCGGCCTGCGTAAATAGGCCAGATCGCCGATCCGCACTGCGGCCGGAGCTGCAGGCAACTCGAAAAAACTTCAGCGGCCAGCCCCTCGCGGGCTGCGCCGCTGTTTCCGTTGTTGGGTATTGCAAAGCGGCGCCTTGTTCGCCTGCCGGAGTTGTGGGCAGGCACGCGCCAGACCATTGAGAAAGGGAAACATGTTTAATATCGTCAAGAAAAGCTTCGCCTACGGCGCCCATCAGGTAACGCTGGAAACCGGCGAAATCGCGCGCCAGGCCGGCGGCGCGGTGATCGTCGCCATGGACGACACGGTCGTGCTGGTCAGCGTCGTTGGCAACAAGACCGCCAAGCCCGGTCAGGATTTCTTCCCGCTGACCGTCGACTACATCGAGAAAACCTACGCTGCGGGGAAGATTCCCGGCGGCTTCTTCAAACGCGAAGGTCGCCCTTCGGAGAAGGAAACCCTGACCTCGCGACTGATCGACCGGCCGCTGCGCCCGCTCTTCCCGGAAGGCTTCTATCACGAAGTTCAGGTCGTCGCGATGGTGATGTCGCTGAACCCGGAAATCGATCCCGACATCCCGGCGATGATCGGCGCCTCGGCGGCGCTGGCGATCTCCGGCATCCCCTTCGACGGACCGATCGGTGCGGCCCGCGTCGGCTACCTCGACGGTCAGTACGTGCTCAACCCGACCGCCACGCAGCTCCGCTCGAGCCTGCTCAATCTGGTCGTCGCCGGCACGCAGGCGGCGGTGCTGATGGTTGAATCGGAAGCGAAGGAACTTTCCGAGGAAGTCATGCTCGGTGCCGTAGTGTACGGACACCAGCAGATGCGGGCAGCGATCGATGCCATCAACGAGCTGGCGGATGAAGCCGGCAAACCGGACTGGGACTGGGCGCCGGCGGCGAGAAACGAAGCCGTGCACAACAAGGTGGATCAACTCGTCGAAGCCGAGCTGCAGGAAGCCTACCGGATCACCAGCAAGCAGCTACGCACGCAGCGGCTCAAGGAGATCGCCGCCTACGCGGTCGAAGCGATGACCGCCGATGACAACGCTCCCGATGCCAGCGCCGTCCGCAACATGGTCTCGGCTGTCGAAGCGCGTATCGTTCGCGGCCGCATCCTGGCCGGCGAGCCGCGCATCGACGGTCGCGATACGCGTACCGTGCGGCCGATCGCGATCCGCTCCGGCGTGCTGCCGCGCGCGCATGGTTCGTCGCTGTTCACCCGTGGCGAGACGCAGGCGATCGTCGTCGCCACCCTCGGTACCGGTCGTGACGAGCAGATCATCGACGCCCTCGGCGGCGAGTACCGCGAGCGCTTCATGCTGCACTACAACTTCCCGCCCTACGCCACCGGAGAATGCGGCCGCGTCGGCACGCCGAAGCGGCGCGAGATCGGCCACGGTCGTCTGGCCAAGCGCGCGCTGCTGGGCGTGCTGCCGTCGGCGGAAGAGTTTTCCTACACCATCCGCGTCGTTTCCGAGATCACCGAATCGAACGGATCGAGTTCGATGGCCAGCGTCTGCGGCGCTTCGCTGGCGCTGATGGACGCCGGTGTGCCGCTCAAGGCCCACGTCGCCGGAATCGCCATGGGTTTGATCAAGGAGGGCAATCGCGTCGCCGTGCTCACCGACATCCTCGGTGACGAGGATCACCTGGGCGACATGGACTTCAAGGTCGCCGGCAGCGAGTCGGGGGTGACCGCGTTGCAGATGGACATCAAGATCCAGGGGATCACCCAGGAAATCATGCAGGTCGCGCTGGCGCAGGCTGGCGAAGCCCGCTTGCACATCCTGCAGCAGATGCACAACTCGATGTCCGGACACCGTGACGAGGTCTCGAGCTATGCGCCTCGCCTGTACACGATGAAGATCAATCCCGAGAAAATCCGCGACGTGATCGGCAAGGGCGGCGCGGTGATCCGCGCCATCACCGAGGAAACCGGCACCACCATCGACATCAAGGACGACGGCACGATCACCATCGCTTCGGTGAGCGGCGAGGCGGCCGATGCCGCCAAAGCGCGCATCGAGGCGATCACCGCCGACGTCGAGGTCGGCAAGGTGTACGACGGCAGCGTGCTCAAGTTGCTCGACTTCGGCGCCATCGTCAGCATCCTGCCGGGGCGCGATGGCCTCCTGCATATTTCGCAGATCGCCAACGAACGCGTCAATGCCGTCGCCGACTATCTCAAGGAAGGCCAGAAGGTACGCGTCAAGGTGCTCGAAGCCGACGAGAAGGGTCGGGTGCGGCTGTCGATGAAGGCCCTGACCGCTGAAGAAGGCGGCGGCGCAGCGGCGACACCGCAGCAATAACGAGCGTAGCCATTGCAGAGCAGAAAAAAGGGCGCCAAGGCGTCCTTTTTTTGCAGCTTGTCTCGTTGTACGATCAGACTTCTTGTGCTACGATTTTTTTATCGTTTAACGTTTGGAGTCTCGCATGCAAATTGTGACGGTTTCGCCAAAATTCCAGGTCGTCATTCCCAAAGACATACGTCGCCAGCTGAATATTCAGGTCGGGCAAAAACTCAAGGCACGGGTGCAGGGTGAGCACATCGAGTTTTTTCCTGAGCTGCCGCTTTCCGCCGCGCGGGGCTTCTTGCCCGGGCTGGACACGACGGTCGAGCGCGAGGCCGACCGCGTATGAACGTGGTGGACTCCTGCGGCTGGCTGGAATACTTCGCGAATGGCGATAACGCCGATTTTTTCGCGCCGATTCTGGAAGACTCGGAACACCTGCTGGTGCCGAGCCTGAGCGTGTTCGAGGTGTGCAAACGCGTCGCACTCCAGCGCGGCGAGGAAGCGGCTACCCAGGCTGCCGACTTCATGGCCCTGGGAGTGCCGTTGCCCTTGACCGCAGAGACGGCCCTGAGTGCTGCCCTTTACTGCGCTCGGCACCAATTGGCCATGGCCGACAGTATCATTTTGTCAAGCGCGATGGAGCACGGCGCCACCCTGTGGACTCAGGACGCAGACCTCAAAGGCCATGACGGGGTGCAGTACATGGAGAAGCCGGGGAAACCGCGCTAGCCGACACAACGCCACCTCCAGCGTTGACCGCCTATTTGGCGATTTGCTTCTCGCGCACCTCTTCGAGCGTCTTGCAGTCGATGCACAGCGTCGCCGTCGGTCGTGCCTCGAGCCGCTTGATGCCGATCTCGACCCCGCAGGCAGCACAGTAACCATAATCCCCGCTGCCAATCCGATCAATGGTTTCCTCGATCTTCTTGACCAGCTTGCGCTCGCGGTCACGGTTGCGCAGTTCGATGGCAATATCGGTCTCCTGGCTGGCGCGGTCGTTGGGATCGGCGAATACTGTCGCCTCGTCCTTCATGGTGTGCACCGTGCGCTCGATGTCCTCCATCAACTGCTGCTTGAGCGCTTCGAGGATGCCACGAAAGTGAGCCACCTGATCGCTGTTCATGTACTCCTCGCCCACTTGCGACGGGTAGGGAGTGAAATGCTTGTGGAGCGATTCGTCAGCCATGTCGAAGACCTTTTTTTCGGGTTTGCAAAAAAGACGATTAAATATCAGAAATGAGAGTGCCTGACAAGTAAGGAACTCATGCTCACGCTTCGGTAGTGATCCTCGCTAGCGATTCCTGACTGATCAGCACCACCGCCTCGGTGGCGATGCCTTCGCCGCGGCCGGCAAAACCAAGTCGTTCAGCCGTCTTGGCCTTGACGTTGACACAACCGACAGCCACCTGCAGATCGGCAGCGATGTTGGCTGCCATTTGCGGCAGATACGGCGCCATCTTCGGCTGCTGCGCGAGAATCGTTGCGTCGACGTTGCCGACTCGCCAGCCGCCCTGCGCCAGCAACCCCAGCGTGGCGCGCAGCAGCACCCGGCTGTCGGCGCCCCGATAGCGGGCGTCGCTGTCGGGAAAATGGCGACCGATGTCGCCGAGTGCAGCGGCGCCAAGCAAGGCATCGATGATCGCGTGCAGCAGCGCATCGGCGTCCGAATGCCCGAGCAGCCCCGCAGCATGCGGGATGTCGACGCCGCCGAGGATCAGCTTGCGTCCGGGAACCAGCGCGTGGATATCACAGCCCTGACCGATGCGGATCATTCGTTCTCCTGCTGCCGGGATTGCAGGATCCACTCGGCGAGACGCAGATCGGCCGCATAGGTGACCTTGAGGTTGCTGGCGTCGGCGTGCACCAGCTGCGGCCGGAAACCGGCGGCCTCGATGGCCGATGCCTCGTCGGTGCCGCCAGCGTGCTCGGCCAGAGCCCGCGCCAGCAAGCCGTAACGGAACATCTGCGGCGTCTGCGCCTGCCACAGTCCAGCACGCGACTCGGTCGCGGCGACACGTTGCTGGTCGTCGGCGCGTTTCAGCGTATCCGCCACCGGCACGGCGAGGATGCCGCCCACCGCATCATCGGCGAGTTCATCCAGAAGGGCAGTCAACATCGCCTGCGACAGGCAGGGACGTGCAGCGTCGTGCACCAGCACCCAGTCGTCGTCGGCGGCGGCGGTGGCTGCGGCACGCAGCCCGTTGGCGACGCTGGCGGCGCGCGTCTCGCCGCCACAGAAGACGGTCTCGAGTTTGTAGCCAAGGCTTGTCCAATCACCCTGCCGCCACCATATATCTTCGGGAGACAGCACCACCCAGACCCGTGCAATGCGCTCGCAGCGGCACAGTGCCGCCAGACTGTGATAGATCAAGGGTCGCCCGGCAAGCAGCTGATACTGTTTTGGCGTCTCGCCGCCGCAGCGCGATCCCGTGCCCGCGGCCGGAACGATTGCATAGTAGCTTTGCATGGCGTAATTTTAACGAAATACGGCCAGAGGATGAGCGAAAGCAGCCGCAACGTGCCGGCCAGCCGATCACGGCGGCGCTCTGGACGCGCCGCACTTCAGCGAGGAGAAAGCGCATGACCCACTCGACACAGCAAATTCGTCCGGCGGCAGTCGCCGGCATGTTCTATCCGGGATCGGCGCCGGTTCTCGCGCGCGATGTGCAGCAGATGCTGCGCGAGGCCGCGCCGGCGCCGGCCGCGCGAGCCAAGGCGATCATCGCGCCACACGCGGGCTATGTTTATTCCGGCCCGATCGCCGCCAGCGTTTATGCACCGCTGGCGGCGCTGCGCGAGAGCATCCGGCGGGTGATCCTGCTTGGCCCGACGCACCGGGTTGCGGTCAATGGGCTGGCGCTGCCCGCCGCGACCGCCTTCGCCACGCCGCTCGGCGTCGTTCCGCTCGACCAGCCAGCGATCGCCACCATCGAGCCCTTGCCGCAGGTCATCGTCAGCGACGCGGCACATGCCCTCGAACACTCGCTGGAAGTGCAGCTACCGTTCCTGCAGACGGTGCTGGGCGAGTTCACGCTGGTGCCGCTGGCCGTCGGGCGCGCTTCGGCGGCGCAGGTGGCCGAAGTGCTGGAATGTCTGTGGGGAGGCGACGAGACGCTGATCGTGATCAGCTCGGACCTGTCGCACTACCTTGCCTACGCAGCGGCCCGTGCCACCGACAGCAACACCGCACGCCACATCGTCGCCCTCGAGCCGCACCTCGACCATCAACAGGCGTGTGGCGCAACGCCGGTCAATGGTCTGCTGCTCGCCGCACGGCAGCATCGACTACAGGCCAGGCTGGTCGACCTGCGCAATTCCGGCGACACCGCCGGTGACCGCTCACGCGTCGTCGGCTACGGCGCTTTTGCCTTCAGCGCGGAGCCCGCGCATGCCCACTGACTCCCTCGGCAAGGCCTTGCTGACCAGCGCCCGGAACGCCATCGGCGAGCGCTTCGGCCTCGCTGCGCAGGTCGTCAGCCCGGTGCGCGAACTCGGCGAGCCAGGAGCAAGCTTCGTCACGCTCACCCAGAACGGCCAGTTGCGGGGCTGCATCGGCAGCCTGGAAGCGCACCGACCACTTGCCACGGACGTCGCCGAAAACGCTCTCGCAGCGGCCTTTCGCGACCCGCGCTTTGCGCCGCTCGGCAAAGACGAGTTTGCTCGGACCCGCGTCGAGGTCTCGCTGCTGACGCCGCCCGAGCCCTTCCCCGTCGCCGACGAGGCCGACGCGCTGGCCCGCCTGCGACCGGGAATCGATGGCCTGATTCTGAGCTACGGCCGGCGGCGCGCCACCTTCCTGCCCCAGGTCTGGGAATCGCTCCCGGAAGCACACCAGTTCATCGCGCAACTGAAGCTCAAGGCCGGCCTGCCCGCCGACTTCTGGCACCAGCAGATCACTCTAGCGCGTTATGGAGTACGGAAATGGAAAGAGAACTAGACCAATCAGAACTACACCACTCGCCGAAGGTCCCCGAATCCGCGCATCCGGGCCGCTGGTGGCATGCCATCGCCGATGAACGGATTCAATGCGACCTCTGCCCGCGTGACTGCAAGCTGCACGATGGCCAGCGCGGCGCCTGTTTCGTTCGCCAGAACCTCGGTGGCGAGATGCTGCTCACCACCTACGGACGTTCGTCGGGTTTCTGCATCGACCCGATCGAGAAGAAACCCCTGAACCACTTTCATCCCGGATCGGCGATCCTTTCCTTCGGCACCGCCGGCTGCAATCTTGCCTGCAAGTTCTGCCAGAACTGGGACATCTCGAAGTCGAAAGACATGGACCGCCTGCTCGACGCCGCCACGCCGGAAGGAATTGCTGCTGCGGCCCTTGCTTACGGCGCGCAGTCGGTGGCTTTCACCTACAACGACCCGGTAATTTTCGCCGAATACGCGATCGACACCGCGTTGGCCTGCCACGAACGCGGCGTCAAGACGGTTGCGGTCACTGCCGGCTATATCCATCCCGAACCTGCCCGCGAATTCTTCGCGGTACTGGACGCCGCCAACGTCGATCTGAAAGCCTTCACCGACGATTTCTACTTCAAGCTGTGCGGCGGGCATCTGCAGCCCGTGCTCGACATTCTCGCCTACATCCATCACGAAACCACTTGCTGGCTCGAGATCACCACCCTGCTGATTCCCGGCAGGAACGATTCGGCCGACGAAATCGGCGCGCTGGCCGCCTGGGTGGCGCGCGAACTGGGACCGGAAGTGCCGCTGCACTTCACCGCCTTTCACCCCGACTGGAAGATGAACGATCTGCCACCGACTCCGGCAGCGACAGTGACCCAGGCTCGGCGCATCGCCATCGACGCCGGCCTGCACTACGTCTATACGGGTAACGTGCATGATAGCGAGGGTGGCACCACCTTCTGTCCGGGTTGCCAGGCCGCGCTGATCGAGCGTGACTGGTACAACATCCGTCGTCACGATCTGCCGGGCGATGGCCGCTGCCCACACTGCGGAACGCTGATTGCCGGCCATTTCGCCCGTTTCGGCAAGCCTTTCGGAGCCCGCCGCGTGCCGGTGCGGCTGCGCTGAACGAAACGATCGCCTGCCCCGGCGAGACGCTGTTCGCGATCCACAGCGGACAGGCTTCGCTGCGCGGCCCACTAAGCTTGCCCGCGCACTGGTCGGCACTGGTCGTGCTGACCCACGCCGGCCAGCATCCTGCGGCGCGTGACGACGCGCTCGCGGTGGTCCTCCAGCACGCCGGCTTTGGCACGCTGACGCTTGACCTGCTGATGCCTGCCGAGGAGCGCTTTGCCGACCTCCGGCACAACGTCCCGCTGCTCGCCGGGCGTCTTCTCGACGGACTGACGCTGATCCGGCAACGGATGCTGCTGGGCGAACTGCCGACGCTGCCGATCGGCCTGTGTGCCGCCGACGGCTGCTCGCCGGCGGCACTGCGCGTGGCTGCGCAACGCGACCATGACATCCATGCCGTGGTCTGCCGTGGTGGCCTGATCGATCTGGCCGGCACACTCTATCTGCGCTCACTCAGGGCAGCGCTGCTGGTACTCGTCGGCGAAGACGACGAACGGCTTGGCGCAAGCAATCGGCGCGCCCTGCGCGAGCTTGCCTGTGCGCACGAAATGAAGCGACTGCCTGCAGCGGCTTACTCACCCGACTCGGCTGCCGCCTTCGAGGGCATCGCCCGCGAGACCGCACGCTGGTTTGTCCGGCACCTGCCGAAGCGAACGATCACTGCCTGAGGCGACCGCAGCGACTCTCGCGCAGACGCGATGAGCTTTGCTCAGTGTTGGCGCCAAGCTGCGACCCCGAAGCGCCCCCGACCCCTCCCACAAGGGGCGAGGGAGGCCCACTTCACTAAAACGTGACGGCGAGGTCGCCTCTGACAGGGTCCATGCCCATCAAGGCTCATGCCTTCCAGAATGAACATGCTAGCTGTCAGGCCAACGCTTGCAGCCCTTGATAGCCAAGATAAAGACCAACGAACAGGATGAGCGCACCGGAGAAGTACGGCGCTTTCCGCGCGAATTCGCCGAAACCACTCCATCGCTTGGAGACATGCTTCACGCTCAAGGCCGCCAGCGCGCCGGAAAGCACCATCGTCAAAGCCAAGCCGATACTGAAACACAGCACCAGGGTCGCACCGAGCGTAATCTCCTTCAGTTGCAAGCACAGTAATAGCACGGTGATCGAGGCAGGACATGGAATCAGCCCCCCGGTCAGCCCGAACATGATGATCTGCCCGGTCGTCACTTCGCGGTTGGCGAAGCGGCGTCGGATGTCGTTGGCGTGCGCCAGTTCGTGCGCATCCTGGTAGCCCGGAGCCGACACGTCCAGCCCTTCGTAGTCCTTGATGGCGTGGTGATGGTGGTCGTGCTCGACGAACTCCACGTCATAATCATGGCTGTGCTGCTCATCGCCCAGGCGCAGACGGGCGACGAACTCGTGCGGCTCGGGAATCTCCTGCTCGGACTCGACGAAGCCATCGCGCTGCACAAAACGGAATGTCTGGCGGCTACCGTCTGGCCGCTCGGTCTCGATCCCCACCTGATCGGCTGTCCAGGTCTGGCCGTGCCCGCTTTCCCGAAACAAGCGGAAACGCGGCGGCACACCGTCCTCGAACACTTCCAACTGCACGACACCGTGACCGGTGTCAATGCGTTTGGTATCGTCATGATGATGCTCGTGATCGTGGTCATGACCTTGCTCGGCAAATTGCTGTTGCCGCCAGGTTCGCCACATCATCCACACGGCGACGCCGACGATCAACACTGCCGATGCCACCTGCAGATAGGGCTCACTGGTTTCCGCATCCCATTTCTGGCCGAAGTACATTCCACCAAGCGCGATGACCCACACCACGGCGGTATGGGAAAGCGTCGCCGATAACCCGAGCAGAACGGCTTGCCCCACCGTGCCGCGAATGGCCACGATGAACGCAGCCATCATCGTCTTGGAGTGGCCCGGCTCGAGACCGTGCAGACTACCGAGCAGGATGGCGCTGGGGATAAACAGCCAGGCGTTGGCCGTGCCCTGCGCCAGCAGCGTGGAAAAACTGGTCATCGGACTACCTTCACAGGTATTTGGTGATGGCTTTGAACTCGCGGATGGTGTCGTCCGGGCTTTGGGGGCCGTTGCGCACCGCTTGTTCAAGGCAGTGATCGATGTGGTCGTGCACCAAGGTCTTCTTGGCGTTGCCGACCGCGCTTTCGACCGCCTGCAGCTGCTGAGCGATCTCCAGGCAATTACGGCCGTCCTCGAGCATGCTGATGATGCTCTTGAGGTGGCCTTCAGCCCGTTTCAGCCGCTTGATGATTTCCGGATGGGAGGTGTGTGTGCTCATGGCTTATATCCTAACCTCCAGGATAGGATACGTCAAGCTGGATGGCGATCAGAAATTGATTCGGCCCACTTTTTTTGGGGGGTTGATGAACTTTCGGAGTGGTGAACCGATAACTCTCTGAAACTGATAGGCGTAATGCACGCCATCGCCCAGGTTCTGTTCCGCAAGCAGTTCCTGCAGATCGTTGCCACGCACAACACGCCATGGCTTTTCCTGCTCAGCAATACTGGCACTACCCATACACAACACTCCGAGCAACAGCAAACAAGTGTCTTTCAGCATCAGTAGCATGGCCGTTGTGGCGGACGTACACAGGGACGATCGACGTTGGGGATTTAGTTGAGTGGTCACGGAAAACTCCGAGGCGCTTTATTCAAAGTACGGCCTTGACGACGAGACCGATGACGGCGCAAGCCGCGATGACATGGATCACGTCCTGTTTGAAGCGAAACAGCGCAATGAAGGCGGCCAGCGCGATGATGGCTGAGGCCCCGTCAAAAGGGCCGGCGAAGCCTCCGGGCCACAATACGTGGTAGCCGAAAAACAACGCCAGATTCAAGATCACCCCGACCACGGCGGCGGTGATGGCCGTGAGTGGTGCGGTGAACTTGAGATCGTTATGGGTGGTCTCGATGAGCGGTCCGCCGAGCAGGATGAAGACGAAAGACGGCAGGAAGGTGAACCAGGTCACCAGCGAGGCGGCCACTGCCCCGGCCAGGAACAGACTGTCCTGGCCGAAGACCGCCTTGACGTAGCCGCCGACGAAACCGACGAAGGCCACCACCATGATCAGCGGTCCTGGCGTGGTTTCACCAAGGGCCAGACCATCGATCATCTGCGCCGGCGTCAGCCAGCCATATTGCGCTACCGCGCCCTGATAAACGTAGGGGAGCACGGCGTAGGCGCCGCCGAAGGTGAGCAGCGCCGCCTTGGTGAAGAACCAGCCCATTTGCGTCAGAGTGTGCTCCCAGCCGTAGGCGGTGGCCAACAGTCCCATGGGAATCAGCCACAGCAGAGCGGCGACGATGGCGACCACCAGGACGCGGCTCCATTTGAACAGGGCGTGCGCCGGCGTCGGGGTGTCATCGTCGATGAGGGCACGGCCGAAGGACTGGCCCGCCTTGCCGTGGCCGCCGCCGGCCTGGAACTTGTCCGGGGCGATTCGCCCACCCACATAGCCGGTCAGGGCGGCGGCCACGACGATGGCCGGGAACGGGGCGTCGAGAGCGAAGATGGCGACGAAGGAAGCGGCGGCAACTGCCCACAGGACGTTGTTCTTCAAGGCCCGAGAGCCGATGCGGTGGGCGGCCTGAACAACGATGGCCGTCACGGCGGGCTTGATGCCGTAGAACAGCCCCGCCACCAGCGGCGCCTCGCCGAAGGCGATATAGACCCAGGACAGGGCAATCAGGATGAACAGCGAGGGCAGCACGAACAGTGCTCCGGCGACGATGCCGCCGCGCGCGCGGTGCATCAGCCAGCCGATGTAGGTGGCCAGTTGTTGGGCCTCTGGACCGGGCAAAACCATGCAGTAGTTCAGCGCGTGCAGGAAGCGTCGATCGGAAATCCAGCGCCGCCGTTCGACCAGTTCCTGGTGCATGATGGAGATCTGGCCCGCGGGGCCGCCAAAACTGATGAAGCCGAGTTTGAGCCAGAAGACGAAGGCTTCCCAAAAGCCTACCGGGGCGGGAGGTGCGTCTGGATGCTCTGCGGGGATCGTGTCGAGTGGGGTCATTGCGCGTGTTTTGCTTTCTCGAAAGAGGCCAGCAGAGCATCGAAAACGACGCCGGCAAGATTCAGTAGTTGATCGTCGTCGGCAGCGGTTGCCTGCAGCCCCGCCAAAACGCTTTCAATGCCGGCCGATTCGGGCGGCTGGACGCCGCCGACGTCGAGAAAATGGACCAGCGCGCCGAGACGCTGCAAGGCGGGGGTTTCCACGCCGAAACTCGTCAGCAACACCTCGAAGGTGACGCGGGCGCCGACGTGACTGAAAGCGGCACCGTCGAAATCGAAGCCCAGGGTGTCTGACGGGCAGTCGTCGGGGGAATCCAGCCAGAGCAGCCGAGCTTCCGGGTCGATGAAGCGGCGAATCAGCCAGGCACTGGCAAGCCGGTCCACCCAGGGACGGCGGCGGGTGGCCCAGGTCCGGCCGAGGTAGTCGAGAATTTCAAGACGGGGAATTGCCCCCTCGACGGGATGCGGCTCACCCGGAGACAGAACACGTCCGACCGTCAATTCCAGGTCCTGCAGCGCCGCCTCGGCCTGCCTCAAGGCCTCACCGGGAAAGAAGTCGATATCAGAGAGGGTGGCGAAGGTCTTGCGCAACTTGCGGACCTGCTTGAGTGTGTCGGCGGCGGAGTCGGCGTCAAGTCCCACGCGTGACTTGACAATCTCGGCCAACAGGGAAGCATAGTCCTCGCTTCGATCGAACAAGGCAGGGAACGCGGCCCCTTCCGGTTCCTCGATACGTAGCACCAAGGCACTGCCGCCGGCCGCGAGAACGTCCGCCGCGACCGTGTCGAGTGTGCAGCGGCAGGCGTCGCGTTCCGGCATGAGATAGACGCCGTCGCGAAGAACGGCGGCTCCCGAGGCTTTGAGACTGCGCCATGCACGCATCCGGGCGGTGGCGTTCTCGGTCGGGAGGCTGGTGACAAGCGCGATCCATTTGCTCATGATGTAACTCTACATATTTGTGGAGTCATTTACAAATACATCTAAAGCGCGTCGCTGCTCGGCGCATGCTTGGCATGCGGAATGGACAACAATCTGACGCGCAAGGTACCCGCCCCAGTTACCCCAGGCGCCGTACCGAAACTGCGCTCAGTTCGTCCGGTCAAGCGGATGACAAGAACAATCCTCTCCCTCGGCCGCGCGCGCCAGATTGCGCATGATGCCGCACTGACTGGCTTTCCGATTGGCGTGGCAGGTGTCACGCAGTGCGTGCAATTGCCGTTCGAGCAAGTGAAGTGCATCCAATTGCTGATGGATGCGCTCGATCTGCCCGTCGATCAACTGATTGATCTCGTCGCAGGCCAATTCCGGGTTGGCCTGAAAGCTGCGCAAGACGCGCACATCCGGCAACCCCATGCCGAGCGAGCGGCAGTGGCGGATGAATTTGAGTTCTACCAGGTGCGTTTCGGTGTAGCGGCGATAGCCGTTGGCCTCGCGTGCGGGCAGGTCGAGCAATCCTTCGCGCTCGTAAAAGCGCACCGTTTCCACGTCGCAATCGCTGCGTTGTGCCAGTTCGCCGATCCTCATCCCGCTTTCCTCAAAAAAGTGCTTGACCCTGTACCAGCTACAGACTGTTGAATGATGGCACCGTTCCCGGAGATATGCCAACATGAGTCAACACCACAAACCCCAACCCGTGCTCCATTCCCACTTACGGGAGAAGGACGAGTACGGCCAGTCAAGCCATGACCATCAGCAGCACCAGCCCGCCGCCGATGGCGCTGGTCACGATCACCACCACGGCCAGCACGCTCACGCCGATGCATGCTGCTCCCACGGCACGGAAGCCGGCCAAAACCAATCGCCTGGCAAGCACAACCCACCGCCCGAAGGCACCAACCGGGTGCGCTACCGTATCGACAAGATGGACTGCCCGACCGAGGAAACGCTGATTCGCAATCGACTGGAACCGATGGCGGGGATCTCCCGGCTTGACTTCAATCTGCTGGATCGGGAACTGACGGTCTACCATCGACTGGACGAACCCCAGCCGATTGCCGCTGCGCTGCAGGCCTTGGACATGGCTCCCAGCCTGCTTGGAACCGGTGCGCCAGTAGCAGCGGTTCCACCGGCCCTGAGCGCCAGGCTGAAAGGGCTATTGACCATCAGCGGCCTGGCAGCGGTCGGTGCCGAAGGCATCGCCTGGACAACCGGGGACGAAGGCTCCTGGCTGGTAGTGGCCCTGGCCGCACTGTCCATCCTGAGCACCGGCCTGCCGACACTCAAGAAGGGCTGGATCGCGCTCAAGAACCTGACGCTGAACATTTACTTCCTGATGTCGCTGGCCATCGCTGGTGCCGTGATCATCGGCCAGTGGCCGGAAGCGGCGATGGTAGTGTTCCTGTTCGCCGTCGCCGAGGCCATCGAAGCGCTGTCGCTGGAACGGGCGCGCAAGGCGATCAAATCGCTGACCGCGCTGGCGCCGGAAACCGCCGAGGTGAAGGTCGCTGATGGCTGGCAAGAACAGCCGGTGGCCGAGGTGCCGATCGGTTGCCGCATCCGCGTGCGTACCGGCGCACGGGTGCCGCTCGATTCGCGCGTCGAGTCCGGTGGCGCCGCGCTCGATCAGGCGCCGATCACCGGCGAGAGCTTGCCGGTGGACAAGCGGGTCGGCGACACGCTCTACGCTGGCAGCATCGTCACCGACGGGGTGGTCGAGGCGATCGTGACGACCATCGCTGGTGACAGTACCCTGGCCCGTATCGCTGCTGCCATCCAGGACGCGCAATCGCAACGCGCACCGACACAGCGTTTCGTCGATCAGTTCGCCCATTACTACACGCCGGCCGTGGTTGCCCTGGCTGTCCTGTTGGCCGTGCTCGGTCCGCTGCTGTTCGATGGCGCTTGGGGAGCCTGGCTCTACCAGGCTCTGGTCATGCTGGTGATCGCCTGCCCGTGTGCCCTTGTGGTATCCACCCCGATCACTGTCGTCAGCGGCTTGGCGGCGGCGGCCAGGCATGGCATCCTGATCAAGGGCGGGACCTACCTCGAGAACGGCCGATTATTGAAGGCCGTCGCGCTCGACAAAACCGGCACGCTGACCTTGGGCAAACCCGCACTGACGGATGCCGCCCCGTTTGGCGACCTGCCGCTCGACCAAGCCTTGTTGATCGCGGCCAGCCTTGACGAGCACAGCACCCACCCGGTCGCGCAGGCTCTGGTTGCCGGATGGCGCGGACGACAGCCCGCTACGACCATGCTGCCGGTCGAGGACTTCGGCGTGCTCAGTGGCCATGGCGTCAAGGGCCGCATCGCGGGTCAGCTGTGGCATCTGGGCAATCATCGCCTGGTCGAGGAGTTGGGTATTTGCTCACTGGAACTTGAGGCGCGGCTAGCCTTACTGGAAAACGCCGGCAAGACCACCGTGATCCTGTGCTCGCCCTCCGGACCAGTGGCGGTGTTTGCTGTCGCCGACACGGTTCGGCCAGAGAGTTTTGCCGCTGTGGCGGCCCTCCGGGCGTTGCACGTAGAGCCGGTGATGCTGACCGGCGACAACCCGGCCACCGCGCGCGCCATCGCCGATCAACTGGGTATCCAGGATGCCCGCGGCAACCTGATGCCGGACGAGAAACAAGCCGCCGTCGCCGAACTTAAAAACCGTTATGGTGCGGTGGGAATGGTCGGCGATGGCGTCAACGATGCGCTGGCGTTGGCACGGGCTGACATCGGCTTCGCGATGGGCGCCGCCGGCACCGCCACCGCACTGGAAACCGCCGATGTGGCCATCATGGATGATGATCCGCGCAAGATCGCCGATTTCATCCGCCTCAGTCGGCGTGCAGGATCAATCCTGAAGCAGAACATCGCGCTCGCTCTAGGCATCAAGATCGTCTTTTTTGCCTTGGCTTTAGCCGGCCACGCGACGCTGTGGATGGCCGTGTTCGCCGACATGGGGGCGAGCCTGATGGTGGTGTTTAACGGCCTGCGCCTGCTCCGACAATTTGCCCAAAGACCTCCGGTCATCAATCAGATGCCTTAATCCTGAATTCCTCTGTCGGGCTTTGACCAGATCTGGTGAAAGCCAGTATTGATCGAACCGACGCGCCGCCGCATGACGTGGCACACCGGGCGAAGGCGGAAACCTGCGAACTCTCCGGCGACGAACGGCGGCAGCCACCACGCGACTTCGACGCCGAAAACAGGATCATGGCGCGAATCGCTATGCCCCAGGTCGTCGCGCGGCACGCAGGACGATCGCCAGCAGTGCCAATGTGCCGAAACCCGCGCCGGCGACAAAAGTGAAGCGTGCACCAAAGCTGTCCCAGAGTAGCCCGGCCAAAGCGCTGGCCAGCAGCATCGCCAGCCCGCTGACGAGATTGAAGAAGCCATAGGCTGTGCCACGCAGATCGCTTGGCGCCGTATCGGCTACCATAGTTGCCAGCAGGCCCTGGGTGATGCCCATATGCAGCCCCCACAGGGAGGTGCCGACCCATACAATGGTCCAGTGGTTGCTGTAGGCCAGCGAGATATCGGATTGACACGCTTTCGGTCCTGCGCACGTTCAGGCTCCTGTACGCCGAAGAACAGCAATGCAAGGGCAAGAAAAGCCGGGATGATGGCCACCCAGAACACCGCACGAAAATCGTTTGCCCAGGCGAGCATAAGTCCATCGCCAGCAGGGGGCCAAGGAACGCACCAACGGTATCGAGCGACTGGCGCAGACCGAAAGCCGCGCCGCGTATTTCGGGTGGGGCGATGTCGGCCACCAGCGCGTCGCGCGGCGCGCCACGGATGCCCTTGCCGATGCGGTCGATAAGGCGGGCGGTCACCACCAGCCCTGCTCCTCCGGCCAGTGCGAACAGCGGCTTGGAGATTGCCCCCAAGCCGTAGCCGAGCATGGCCAGAGGCTTGCGTTTGCCCCACCAGTCGGAAAGCACGCCGGAGAAGACCTTTACGATCAATGCCGTCGCTTCCGCCGCGCCCTCGATCAAGCCGATCGTCAAGGCACTGATGCCGAGAGCGGTGAACATGAACACCGGCAACAGGCTGTGGATCAGTAGCCGTAGGTCGGCTTAGGCCGCAGGCCGTAACCCGACGATCAAAGGCATCCGACGGCTGTAAATGTCGGGTAGAGTCGAGATGTGGCGCGGTAGCATTAGGTCCGGCTTGTCTGTTTCCGTCCCTTTCGTCTGACGGTGCCCAAGTAGCCGGGCCATCGCCCCGTTTCCACATCCCGCTCATCGAACCGGACGTGCGGTTTTCCCGCATCCGGCTCTCGGACAAGACATCACGCTTTCGCCCACGGAAGGTCATGGGTCCGTGCCGGCAAATTGACCAGCCCCAACTGTTCGTAGAGATACTGATCCGGGTAGCGCGCCAACCCCGTGCCGGAGACCTTGTGCTTCTTGCATAACCACCGGCGGAGCCGTTGCGTGACGTGGGAGTTGATCGCCCGATAGGCCGGGCTGACTGGACCGAGGCAGAAGTAATTCGCCCAGCCGGTCAGTTTCCGGTTCAGCCGTCCCACGACAAACTCGGCATCCAGGAGGGTTCGGCAACGGTCGGTTTCCCGAGTGATGCTTTCCACCATCCGTTTGATGCTCTTCTGCGAGGGCCGAGTGCCGATGTAGGCGCGCCCGGTCTCGCGGCTGTAGCACCGCCCGAGGGTGTAACCCAGGAAATCAAACCGCTCTTGCGGTATTTGACACAGGTGTGTCTTGTCGTCGTTCACCGTCAGCCTCAGTTGCTCCATCATCCCCCGCATCGCGTCCATGGCATCTTCTGCCCGGCCTTTGCAGCAGATGACGAAGTCGTCTGCGTAATTGACGATGTGCGCCGACCAGCGACGGGCATACCCCAACCTCTTCCATCCGAGGAGGAATCGCCGCATGTACAGATTCGACAGCAGCGGTGAAATCGGAGCCCTTGCGGGGTGCCGCGTCCGGTGTCCCGGTTGGACGTCGTCCGCTTCCGGTGACCGTGTCCATCGTCCTCTTCCACTGGCGCTTCCAGCCATTGCTTGATGAGGTGCAGAACGTGCCGATCCACGATCCGACGGGCGACGCTCTTCATCAGCTCAGGATGCGGAATGCGATCAAAATAGCCTGACAGATCCGCATCGATCACTTGCTGGTGTCCTGTATTCAGCAGACGATGAACCGCCTTTACCGCGTCCTGCGCTCCCCGCTCTGCCCGGTAGGCGTATTGCTCCGGTTGCAGGTCGGCTTCAAAGATGGGTTCCAGCACGAGCAGCGCCGCCGTTTGTACTACTCGGTCGGTGATCGTCGGTATGCCCAAGGGGCGCAGCTTGCCGTTCGGTTTCGGTATCC
Source organism: Candidatus Accumulibacter affinis (assembly GCA_016713625.1). Taxonomy (GTDB): domain Bacteria; phylum Pseudomonadota; class Gammaproteobacteria; order Burkholderiales; family Rhodocyclaceae; genus Accumulibacter; species Accumulibacter affinis. Next base: position 18,261 of record JADJOT010000012.1, on the reverse strand, counting down.
AGACCCGTTTGACCGCTTCCGGTCGGTAGTCCTTCTGCTTCAGCCGTTCCGCCAGTTCCCCAAGCCAGCGTTCTTCTCCATACGCTTCGATGTCTTCAAAACGAACTCCATCTACCCCGGCTGCTCCCTGGTTGGCTTGGCAGCTTCGGTAGGCATGGTCGAGCACGTCCCGTCGATGAATCTTGTCGTACAGGAGGTAGAACCGGTACCCGGGTTCTTCCTTCGCTTTGGCATGTATACCTTACGCGGTCACGACCTGAGCCTTCGGGAGGGTTTGGAAGTTCAGTCTCAACAAGGAATTGAGCGCTTTGGCGTGGATGGTGTGTGTGTCTTGCAAGCAGCGTTCGATGGCCGTGGTGAAAGAGCTGAAGTCGCGGTAGTACTTGGCATAGAGGCACTGTTTTTTGACGAACTTCCACAAACGCTCGATGAGATTCAAATTCGGCGAGTAGGGCGGTAGAAAGAGCAGCTCAATCTTTAGTTTTTCGGCGCAGTTTTGCACCAATGCACAACGCTGATAGCGGGCGTTGTCAAGCACGACCGTAACCGGCAGCGTGGGCCGCAGGGTAGAGAGTTTCTCGAGCAAGGCGCAGACGCTCAGCGAATTGATATGGGTGTGGATCTTTTCGGCCACGAGGGATTGCTTGCGGATCAAAGAGATGATTTATCAGAGGGTTGTCAAAGATGCATCGGAGGTGGTAGGTAACGGTTTTCAAGCTGATTACCCATGCCCAGGAGGCCCCTTGAGATGTCAGGAGAGACCAAAGAGACCTGTTTTGACGAGTTTGTGGCGGCTCGCGAGCAGTTTGAGAAACTGATGGGTGAACTGCGATCGGATTCGGCACGAATCCTGGAGCATGGGGAGGTCGAATCACTGATCGCGCGCGAGGGGTATGAGTTGTTGCGGCGTTTGATGCAGGGGTACCTGGATCAACGAGCGGCGGCGGAAGAAAGGTGTGAAGTAGTGACCGGGGCGGACGGAGCGGAGCGGCGGCATTGCCGAGCCAGAAGCCGATCGCTGGCGACGGTGTTCGGCGAAGTGACGGTCAGGCGCCTGGGGTACAGCGGAGCCCGGCTGAAGAGTGTTTTCCCGTTGGATGCTGCGCTGAATCTGCCGCCGAACCAATACTCCCAAGGGGTGCGACGCAAGGTAGGGTTGGAAGTGGCCAAGGGCTCGTTTGAAGAGGCGGTGAAGGCCATCCAGGAAGGCACGGGTGCGGAAGTGCCGAAGCGACAAGCCGAAGAACTGTCCCGGGCGATCAGCGTGGATTTTGACGAGTTTTACGCCCGTCCGGCGGTGGAGGACGCTCGTCGGCCGGTAGAGGAAGCCAGTGCGCCTGAGGAGGAAGCCGGTACGCCGGAAGTGGACAGCAGCGATCTGCTGGTGATGAGTACCGATGGCAAAGGCATTGTCGTGCGGAAGCAAGACCTTCGAGAGGCGACGCGTAAGAAGGCGGAAGCGACGACGCACAAACTCAAAGCCCGTCTGAGTAAAGGCGAGAAGCGCAATCGTAAGCGGATGGCCACGGTTGCCTCGGTGGTACGAGGTGGCCCCGCATGTGCGGACCGCCGAGCAGATCATGGGGCAAGACGAGTCAACCGCGCCGAAGCGGCCCAAAGTACAGAACAAGCGGGTGTGGGCCAGCCTACGTCAGACCCCGGCGGAAGTGATCGAGGAGATGTTCGCCGAAGCCGAGCGTCGTGACCCCAAGCATGAACGAAGGTGGTTGGTGCTGGTCGATGGCCAGGAAGCTCAACAGCGGGAAGTCGAAGTGGCGATTGCGCGCCACCGAACGGACGTGGTGGTCATTCAGGATTTCGTGCATGTCCTCGAATACTTGTGGAAAGCCGCCTACTGCTTCCACGCAGATGGCACGCAGGAAGCCGAAACTTGGGTGCTGGAGCGCGCCTACGCCCTACTCCAGGGGAAAGTCAGCGACGTGGCCGCGGGGATGCGCCGCAGCGCCACCCGCCAAGGCATCTCGCAAGAGGCGCGAGCGCCGGTCGACAAGTGTGCCGACTACCTGCTCAAGAACAAAGAACGTTTCGACTATGCCACCGCCCTGGCCAACGGCTGGCCGATCGCCACCGGAATCATCGAGGGCGCTTGTCGTCACCTGGTCAAGGACCGCATGGACCTCACCGGCGCCCGCTGGAGTCTGGACGGCGCGGAAGCGGTGCTCCGCTTGCGCTCCCTTCGTGCCAGCGGCGACTTCGAGGAGTACATGGCCTTTCACCATCGCCAAGAGCGCCAGCGCAACTATCTGTCGGCACCGCAGAACAATGACACCAAAATGGCTGCGTGATCGCAGGGAAATCGTGGCTCAAAAGAGCCACACCCAATTGATATAGGTGGCATTGACGACGGTGACGACCTCTTTGGTCACCGCATCAAGCGCACCCAAGACGTTGAAGCGCTGCCTACCTGAGGGCGCACGGATCCAGACGCGACACCGGCACCATAGCATCGCCACGAAGGCGCCGAGGACAAAGTGCGCGGCGTCTACAAAGAACACGGCACGCTTACCGTCTTTGGCTTCAGCCAAACGCGGTTCGAGTTCCTTCTTCTTGAACGCTTCCTGGACATCTGGATCCCCTTTGGCCGGTAGTGTGCCGGTCTTCAGGCGCCTCATCCCGCACTTCTCTTTCAGGAAGATCCGCACCTGAGTCGGCGAGCGGCTGAAACCCGTCAGTTCTCTGATCCCATCAATCGCTTCATTGATCGAAGCCGGCGGATGCTCACGAAAATAGGCCACGATCGTTGCCTGATGCGCCGCCAATTCGCTCTTCGGCTGACGAAAATGCAATTCTTTCAACGCGGCGATGCCGCCCTCGGCATACTGCTGCAGATAGCTCCGAAGCGTATTTCCGCTCACCCCCGCGAGCCGTGCGATCTCTTTATGAGCAAGCCCCTGGCTTTTCAGCCAGAGCGCTTCCATCTTGCGTCGCACGCGTGGATGCTGATGGTGAAAGCGTTGGTGTGCCAAGGCCCGTGCCTCGGCTTGCGTAAAGGTCAGTCTCAACATGGCCGCACGCCCAAAGAACAAGCAATGCTCCAATTCTACATGCGCTTAGGCTCGACAGTTAACGCAGCTTATGAGCGCGCTTGGTATAACGCCATCCGCAGTTTCTGAACGTTGATCGGAGTTTGCAGGTTGCCCAATCTCCTATCCCTTTCCGCTTCTTGCGTTGGTCTTGAACTGAGGCCCCTTTCCTACATCGGCATTACCCGACTTCAACGGTACTACGGGCCTCTCCGCCACCCCACCTCGCCCGGCCTGTCCCTCGCGGGCGTCCGGTTGGTCTTGCGCTTGACCACGTGATGGGGCTTCCCGTGTTGCCTCTGTCTTCCTCTTCCACACATGCCGTCACCACTACCCCGGCGGAATCGCAGGCTGCCTTTCGTTCGCTTCACCTACGACAGCGGCCTTCCCCGTTGTAACGCCGGGTCGGCTTCCGCATCGCTCTTTCCGAGGCCTGCTCAGTGTTCATTCACATTACGGCCTGCATGCTCGCCAAGTTCCTTAAAGAACCCTCTACACCGAAGGCTTCAGCCGCTTTGTTGCCTTCGCGACTGCTCCAGTTGCTACCGGTCGGAACGAAAGTTACCGGACGGGATTCGCACCCGCTGAAAGACAGCGCCTTGACACGGCGCACGTTACGCTACGCTAACCCGACCTACGATCTACTGAATCCGCAGATTCATTGAGGAATGCCATCTCCAAGGCAAATTGTCGCATACACAAACAGAAGTAAAAAAATAATCTGGCGGGTAAGCCGGCCACCTTGCAACAGCAGACGGATCAGGTCTTCGCGCCTCGGTCCGAGGTGATCGCTTGCCACGTGCTTCCCGTCGCGAGAGCTACCCGAATCTTGGAAAATGGTTTATATTGCGGCGCAACAGACGCCCCTGCAGGGGGAGCGATGGCTTGGCGTTACGCTTGGCCTTGCTTTACCCCCCGACCATGGCCAGCATGCGCAAGCAGGGTCGATTACTTTCGCAGAAGACCCGCTGCGCGCACCTGCCGGCCCGGCCCCGGCGCAGCCGCGACCGAGTCTGAAAACATTCCATAGCGCCGCTGCCGCAGCGGTCAAACTCAGGACCATTCCATGAAACAAGCCAGTCCCTCCTTGTTGAGCAGAATCTCCCTTGCCTTCGGCACCTTTTTCTCGATTCTTTCCGACGGCCAGTTCGCCGCCCGCGTGCAAGCCTTACGCTCGGGCGAGCAACGCGCCGAGCCATCGGCGCCGGCAGCGGCGAAACCCGTGACCGTGCCGCTTACCGCAGCGGCGCCCGATGGCGCGTTGCAACTGCTCGGCCTGCTGCAGCGCGAAGCGCGCTTCATCGACTTCATCCAGGAAGACGTCGCCAGCTATGCCGATACCGACGTCGGCGCCGCCGCGCGCGTCGTTCATGAAGGTTGTCGCCGGGTACTGCGCGACAACTTCACGATCAACGCGGTGCGCGAAGAAGCCGAAGGCAGCCGCCTCACCTTGCCCGCCGGTTTTGACGCCGCAGCGATTCGCGTCACCGGCAACGTCGTCGGCCAACCGCCATTCACCGGCAGCATCACCCACCGCGGCTGGCGGGTAAGCGAGGTTCGCCTGCCCAGGCTCGCCGCGGGTCACGACCTGCGCATCGTTGCTGCCGCGGAGGTGGAACTATGAGCGAGGCAAAGTTTTCGCTCGGCATCGACCTCGGCACCACTCATTGCGCCCTCTCCTACGTCGATATCGGCGCCTGCGACGGCGAGCAGGTCGTGCAGGGGATACTCGAAGTACCACAGCTGACCGCCCCCGGTGCGGTCGAGTCGCTCGGCCTGCTGCCGTCGTTCATCTACCTGCCGCATCCCAGCGAACTCGCGGCCGGCGATCTCAACCTGCCGTGGACGGCCGAGCAGGACTACACAGTCGGGGAAATGGCGCGCAGCCGCGGCGCGGCGACGCCGATCCGGCTGGTTTCCAGCGCCAAGAGCTGGCTCTGCCACGCCGGCGTCGATCGACGCGCGGCGATTCTGCCCAACGACGCGCCGCCGGAAGTGGCGCGCCTGTCGCCACTCGAAGCCTCGCTGCGCTATCTCGGCCACTTGCGCGCCGCCTGGGATCAGGCACAACCGACAGCACCCTTCGTCGATCAGGAAATCGTCGTCACCATTCCCGCCTCCTTCGACCCGGCGGCCCGCGAACTGACTGCCGAAGCGGCGCGCGCTGCCGGCTGTGAGCACATGATCCTGCTCGAAGAACCGCAGGCGGCGCTGTACAGCTGGATTCAGAAGAGCGACGGCGGCTGGCGCAAACAGGTGCGGCCGGGCGACATCATCCTGGTCGTCGATGTCGGCGGCGGCACCAGCGACTTCTCGCTGATCGCCGTTCTCGAACGCGACGGCAGCCTCGAACTGCATCGCGTTGCCGTTGGCGAGCACATCCTGCTCGGCGGCGACAACATGGACCTGGCCCTGGCCTATGCGGTTGCCGGCAAGCTCGCCGCGCAGGGCAGCAAACTTGACGCCTGGCAACTGCGAGCGCTGACGCACGCCTGCCGCGCGGCCAAGGAAACCCTGCTCAGCGATCCGGCGCTGACCGCGGTGCCGCTGGTCATCGCCAGCCGCGGTGCCAAGCTGATCGGCGGCTCGATCCGCAGCGAACTGACCCGCGACGAACTCGCGGCAACGCTGCTCGAAGGCTTCTTCCCGCCGGCAGCGATCGCCGATCGGCCGCAGGGACGCGGCCGCGCCGGCCTGACGCAACTCGGTCTGCCCTACGCCCAGGATGCCGCCGTCACCCGCCACCTGGCCGCTTTCCTCGCCCGCCAGATCGCTGCGACCGCCGATCTCGAAGGCTTCCAGGGCCGCTTGCCCGAGGCTGCGACCTTTCTGCATCCCACCGCTGTGCTCTTCAATGGCGGCGTCTTCAAGTCCGACCTGCTCGCCGAGCGGACGCTGGCGACCGTCAATTCCTGGCTCAGCGCCGAGGCTGCCCCCGCCGCGCGTCTGCTCGAAGGGGCCGACCTCGACCTCGCCGTCGCGCGCGGTGCCGCCTATTACGGCTACGTCCGGCGTGGCCAGGGAGTACGCATCCGCGGTGGCACGGCGCGTGCCTACTACGTTGCGGTCGAATCGGTGATGCCGGCGGTCCCCGGCCTGCAGCCACCGGTGCAGGCGCTATGCCTGGCGCCATTCGGCATGGAAGAAGGCAGCGAGGCGGCGCTGCCGGCGCAGGAGTTCGGGCTGGTCGTCGGCGAGCAGGTGCGCTTCCGTTTCTTCGGCTCGTCGGTTCGCCGCCAGGATCAGGTCGGCGCTCTGCTCGAAGACTGGGAGCCCGAGGAACTCCAGGAACTTGACGAGATCCAGACGACGCTGCCCAGCGACGGCCGCGCTGCCGGCGAGGTGGTACGCGTCCGCCTGCATGCCCGGGTCACCGAAGCCGGCACGCTCGAACTCGAAGCCCTGCCGCACGACGGCCCACAGCACTGGAAAGTCGAGTTCGACGTGCGCGCAGGTGCCGGTGATTAGAGCCCTGGCCGAGCGATGAAGAAACCCTACATCGTCGGCATCGATCTCGGCACCAGTAACACGGTCGTTGCCTACGCCGCACCCGGCAGGCAGGACGTCGAGCTGTTCGAGATCGAACAGCTGGTCGGTCCCGGGCAGGTAGCGGCGCGGCCGCTGTTGCCTTCGCTGCGTTATCATCCGGCCGCAGGGGAAATCAGCCCGGGTGATCTGCAGCTGCCCTGGCCGGCAAGCGACAGCGTCACGGCGCTGGTCACCGGCCGGCTGGCGCTCGATCTCGGGGCGCAGGTTCCCGGCCGGCTGGTGGCAAGCGCCAAGAGCTGGCTGTCGCACGCCGCGGTCGACCGCCTGGCGCCGATCCTGCCGTGGGGCGCCGACGCGGAGGTCGCCAAGGTCTCGCCGGTGGTCGCCAGCGCCAGCTATCTGGCGCATGTTCGCGCGGCCTGGCTGCACCGCTTCCCGAAAGCACCGCTCGACCAGCAGCAGGTGATTCTCACCGTCCCCGCCTCCTTCGATGAAGGTGCGCGCGCGCTGACGCTCGAAGCCGCCAGGCAGGCCGGCCTGCCCAGGCTGCGCCTGCTCGAGGAACCGCAAGCAGCGGTCTACGACTGGCTGCTGCGCCACCAGCAGCGTCTCGCCGAGGAACTCGCCGAAACCCGGCTGCTGTTGGTCTGCGACGTCGGCGGCGGCACCACCGACCTGACGCTGATCCAGGTGGCGATCGTCGAAGGCGAGCCGGTGCTGACCCGCATCGGCGTCGGCGACCACCTGATGCTCGGCGGCGACAACATGGACCTCGCCCTCGCCCATCTCGTCGAGTCGCGCCTGCCGGCCAGCGAGGGCCGCCTCTCGGCAGCGCGTTTTGCGCAGCTCACCGCACGCTGTCGAGCGGCCAAGGAGCAACTGCTGGCCGACGACGCACCGGCATCGGTGCTGCTGACTCTGCTCGGCGGCGGATCGCGGCTGATCGGCGGCGCGCGCACCGTCGATCTCGATCGCGATGAAGTCCGACGGGTGCTCGTCGATGGCTTCTTTCCGCGTGTCGAAGCGACCGAGCCGTTGCAGCAGCGGCGAGCCGCGATCGTCGAGTTCGGCCTGCCCTACCCCGCCGACCCGGCGATTACCCGTCACCTCGGCGCCTTTCTCCGGCGGCACGCGCAGGCGGCACGCCAGGCGCTCTCCGCCAGCGGCGACGCTAGCGACGAGAGCGACGCAGCCGCTCTGCCGGTGCCCGATACGGTGCTGTTCAATGGCGGTGTTTTTCGCGCCGAGGCGCTCGCCGAGCGTCTGCGGAACACGCTCGGCGACTGGCGCGGGTCGGCGTTGCGCGTCCTGCACAACGATCATCCCGATGTCGCCGTGGCGCGCGGGGCAGTCGCCTACGCGCTCGTTCGCCAGGGGCATGGGCGGCGCATCGGCGGCGGCTCGGCGCGCAGCTACTTTCTGGTCCTCGAAGATCCCGGTCCGCAGCGACGGGGCATCTGCCTGCTGCCGCGCGGCAGCGAGGAAGGCCACGAAATCCCGTTGCCGGAGCGCGTCTTCAGCCTGCGTCTTGGGCAGCCGGTACGCTTTCACCTGGCTTCGTCGGTAGCCGACACTCCCTGCCTGCCCGGCGAGATCAGCAGCCTCGACGACGACGACTGCATTCGCCTGCCGCCGATCGCCGCCGTTGTGCAGGCCTTGCCCGGCAGCAGTCAGCGCGAGGTGCGCGTGCAGCTGACCACCGCGATGACCGAGGTCGGCACACTGGAGATTCACTGCGTCGCGGTGGACGACGCCGCGCGTCGCTGGCTGCTCGAATTCCAGTTGCGTGGCGAGGATGCTAGCCCTGCCGATTCGTCGGCCGCCCTGCCACCGCGCTTCGCCGACGCCGTGCAGTCCATCGAACGTATTTTCGGAGCCAGCTCGCCGCCCCTCGACAACAAGGAGGTGAGGCGTTTGCGCGGCCACCTTGAACATCTGCTGGGCAAACGCGAGGATTGGCAGATGCCGCTGCTGCGTGCCCTGTTCGACGCCCTGCTGCAGCGCGCGCGCCGCCGCCGCCGCTCGGCCGAGCACGAACGGCTGTGGCTCAACCTCGCCGGCTACTGCCTGCGTCCGGGTCTTGGCGATGCGCTGGACGACTGGCGGATCGAGCAGGTCTGCGATCTGTTGCCGCAGGGTATCCAGTACGCCAACGAAAGTCAGAACTGGTCGGAATGGTGGACCTTCTGGCGGCGCGCGGCGGGAGGCTTGCCAGCACCCATCCAGGAACAGATCCTGAACGACGTCGGTCCATGGCTGCGGGCCGAAGCCGCCAGGAACCGCAGCCGGCCGGCGGCGGCAGTCGCCGGCAGTCACGACGACATGCTGCGCCTCGTCGCCTCGCTGGAGAGACTGCCGATCGAACGTAAGCGCGAAATCGGCGACTGGCTGCTCGAGAGGCTGCGCAAAGCCTCGGAAAAAGCCCTCGGCTGGTGGGCCCTTGGTCGCATCGGCGCACGTCAGTCACTCTACGGCAGCGCCCATCAAGTGCTGCCGCCCGAGCTTGCTGAGCACTGGCTGGACGCGCTGCTGGCACTGGACTGGAAAAAGGTCGAGCCGGCCGCCTTTGCCGCGACGCAGATCGCCCGCCTGACCGGCGACCGCTCGCGCGACCTGCCCGAGGCCGTCCGCGCAGCGGTGCTCACCCGCCTGGCGTCGATCAACGCCAGTGCCACCTGGATCAGTCAGGTCAGCCAGGTGGTTGAACTGGATAAAGCCGACGAACGCCGCGCTTTTGGCGAGTCCCTGCCGGCCGGCTTGCGGCTGCTGACGCCAGGCAGGACCGCCTAGCGCGATGGCGACCGGCCGCCAGACGCGCTTGCTACCGACGATTCCCGATCGACTTCCGGCGGGCCCAGAACGCGACATTCTGCCCCGGGCAAGGTATCATCACCGGGTCAGGCACTTGCCGCCTGGCCGCCGCCGACCCCGACCCCGTACCCACTGCCAGTCCACAAGAGTGAGCCATGCGCACACAGCCAGATCGCCGCCAGAATTATTCCGGGCCACGCGCGGAAATGCCTGAACGTCGCAGCGACGCCAACCGTCGTACCCTCAACGTGACCGCGCAATCCCTCGTGCAAGTGGAAGCGCGTCTGGCCGCGCTCACCCACAGCCGCAAGGCCGAAAGTGAGGAGGAGGACTCCGGCTGGGACAAGCTGATCATTCCCCTGGACTGAAGGCCAAAGCGCAGTTGGCTGGGGCGGCAGGCGCAAGCTTCTATGGGCTGCACCCGGGTAGGGAAAGCGCGGGGAGGCGGCACGCCCAGCGCTGCGGGGCTGACGCCGCATCTCCAGCCGCGCGATTGTTGACGGACAAACAGCACGGTGCTACCTTGCGATTCCGGTTTTGTTTTGGCCTCGTAAGACTCTCAGCGAAGGAGGACTCTCATGAAACTCACGAAACTAACTTCGATACCAGCAGGCGCTTCCATCCCAATCAAGGACCTGGGGCAGGAGAAGTTGACTGAACTTCAAGTCTCGTTGACTAGACTTGGCTATCCAATAGGCAAGATTGACGGATTGTATGGGCCAAACTCCCGCAATGCTTGGGCTGAATTTGTTGCCGATTTCCAACTGGGCGAACCCCAGTCCATTGATGCGGATGACGTCAAGAAACTGCAGCAAGCCATGGATAAGTCCACGTCATCCAGTGCCCATAGATTTTCCAGCAAGGAGGGAACGATAGACGCCATCAAGGCCGAGTGTGAGGCCCAAGGTCTGGGTCTGAAAACGCAGATTGCCTATGTCCTTGCGACCGCCGACCATGAGACGAATCATACGCTCAAACCGGTCAAGGAAGCTTATTGGCTAAAGGATCCCGACGCCTACCTGAAAGCCCATCACGCGGATTATTACCCTTATTACGGACGCGGATTTGTCCAGCTGACTTGGAAAGACAACTACGCCAAGTACGGCAAACTGCTGGGCCGAGATTTGGTTGGCCACCCTGACCTGGCTTTGGAGCCCGATGTCGCGTTATTCGTACTGGTACATGGATTCAAAATCGGGACATTTACAGGGAGGAAGCTGTCCGATTATGTCAACAAGGACGCAACGGATTTCGTCAACGCTCGCCGCTGCATCAACGGGTTGGATAGGGCCAACGATATAGCGAGTATAGCGAGGAACTACGCCGCCAAGCTGTAAGCTTTTTCAGTCAATCAGGACCACCCGACAAGGCGTTTTCAACTTTGGCTCGGCACTGCAAGGCCTATGCACTCGGATATCATGCATCCAAGGACGCCTCGACCATGTGGTTGTTATGCGCTAGCTTCTAGCTTCACGCTCAATTGCACGTCACATCAGTTCCCTAAATATTGGCACACGTTATCGCAGGCTAGCTTTGGTAGCAGCGGAGCAGCCATGAATTTCATGAAATATCAACATGAAAAGGTCTTAGGCGTATGCATTCCGAGTGTGGCGTCCTTGGCCGGCGCTGTGATCGGAAAGCCCCCCGGTAGACAAACTAAGCACTAAAGATTTGATTATGCGCCAGACACCTTCTTGCCAGCTTCCTTTGATCCTGTTCTTCGCTGGCATCACGGCTTGCGCAACTTCTTTCGCAGGCCCAACACAAGCCGTGATGCCAGCTATTCTTGCGGGTCCCTTGCCCTTGGCTGAAGCCAATACGGCCCGAGGAGAATTTGAGGGACGCTATGAGGTGGGGAATACCTACTGCACGGTCAGCCCGGGCCGTATGGTGTTTAACGTCAGGTGGGCGGAAGACGAGCACTCCGTGCGGTTTTTCTACTTCACCCCCACGGCCAATGAAAAAGTAGGCTTCTTCGCCTCCGAAGGCGCAGACAAAGGCACCGACATGAACACAGGCAAAGGCGGGGGTAAATTTGTCTTCGACGACGAGCGATACGATTCTGGTCAGTTCTTCGAGGCTGGTAAGGATGGCAAACTCACGACCTTCGGGGTCGGTGTCAAGCGACTTGGTGGCGGTGCCAATGGCAGGTAGACCAGGATCGCCACCTCCTCCGGCTGCGCTGTTTCCAAAGGAAAAGCACGAGCTTTCGACCCCCTGAAAACTGACCACACGAAGGAAAGACCAGCACGAACGCCCCGCGCTCAGGTGCGGTCCGAGCCCGCTGGCAGCGGCTTCCTGGGCGGTGTCTGCAGTGCCGGCAGCTGCACATCGCCGCGCCGTTCGAAGGGCAGCGTTCCCATGCCGGAAACGTTCAGGCGGCCAAAGATGCGGTAGTCGATGCGCTCGCGGCCGCCCTTCTGCAACTCACGCAACTGGTTCAGAGCGCTGCCCAGCGTGCTCGTCGCGGTCACCTCGAGCAGCGCCTCTCCGAAACGCGGGATGGTCACCCCCCGGTCCGACAAGCCGGTGATGAACGACTTGCCGTTGAGCTCGATTTCAAAGCTCAGGCCGTTGATCCGCAATTCCACATCGTTCGGATTCTGGATCCGTAACTTGAGTGCGAAGCGTTGCTCGAACAGGCCCATCTGCACCAGATTCAAGGCGGCCACGCTGACTTCGGGTTTTTGCGCCAGCCCGCCCAGTCCGGCACAGGCGCTCAACAGCACCATCGACAGAACCGCCAGACGGGTCTTCATGCGGCCCGCCCAGCTTCAAGGACGCGCAACAGGGCAGCGGTATCCGAACGTCCCCAGCCCATCGCCATCAAGGCATTGAGTTGCTGACCGACCGACGCGGAAACCGGCATCGGCAGCCCGAGACGATGCGCCTCGGCGAGCACCACCGCGTAGTCCTTGTGATGGAGGCGTGCCTCGACCCCGGCGGAAAAATCGCGGTCGACCATCCGCCCGCCCATCACTTCGAGCACGCGGCTGCCCGCCGAACCGCCGGCGAGCCTGCCTGACCCGCGCCGGGTCGGCACCGGCGGCGCGGCTCAGGTGCAAGGCTTCGGCGACAGCCTGAATCGCAGCCACCATCACCATCTGATTACAGGCCTTGGCGACCTGCCCGGCGCCACTGTCACCGACATGCACGATCTTCTTGCCGAGAACCTCGAACAGCGGTCGCACACGCTCGAACACCGCCGCCTTGCCGCCGACCATGATCGCCAGCGTCGCCGCGATGGCGCCCTGTTCGCCTCCGGAAACCGGCGCATCGAGCATCTCGACGCCGCCGCAAGCCAGTCGCTGCGCCAGCGAGCGCGCCATTTCAGGCGCGATGGTGCTCATGTCTACCAGGATCGATCCCGCGCCAAGGCCATCCTGCAGGCCATCGCCAGCGAACGTCACCTGCTCCACGTCGGCGCCAGCGGTGAGGTTGGTGAACACCACCTCGGCGCGGCGCGCGACTGCCGCCGCGCTGGCACAGGACACGGCACCGGCGGCGCACAGCGGCTGGCTGGCCTCCGGCCGGCGCGCCCAGACCGCCAGCTGATGCCCGGCACGCAGCAGGTGCAGGGCCATCGGCCGCCCCATCGCGCCGAGGCCGATGAAGCCCAGCCGCATCAGTTCTCTCCCTCGCCGCCCGACAAACGTTCCAGCAGTTTGAGAATGGCGATCGAATCCTCTTCGCCCAGGCCGCAACCGACCATCGCGTTGTACATCTGCGCCGTCGCCGCCGACACCGGCAGGCACAACCCGAGTTCGTGCGCGCTCTGCATGACGATGTTCATGTCCTTCTGATGCATCCACGACTTGAAACCCGGCTTGAAGTTGCGGTCGAGCATGCGCTGGCCGTGATTCTCGAGAATCTTCGAATAGGCGAAGCCGCCGAGCAGCGCTTCGCGCACCTTCGCCGGATCGACGCCACTCCTGGCTGCAAAGTTGAGGGCTTCGGCGACGGTCAGCACGCCAACCCCGGTGACGATCTGGTTAGCCGCCTTGGCCACCTGCCCGGCGCCGGCATCGCCGACATGCACGATGTTCTTGCCCATGCAGGCGAACGCTAGCCGGGCGATCTCGAAAGCAGCCGGGCTGCCACCGACCATGGATCGACAGGGTGCCGGCAATCGCCCCCACCTCGCCACCGGAAACCGGTGCGTCGAGAAAACTGATCCCCTGGTCGAGCAGGCGAGCGGCAATATCGCGCGCGGCAGCTGGCCGGATGGTGCTCATGTCCACCGCTACCTGGCCACTCCTGCCAGCGCTCGCCACTCCTGTTCGCCAAGCAGCACCTGTTCGACGTCGGGGGCGTCGGCGACCATCGAGATCACCACATCGACTTCGCCGGCCACCCCGGCGGGACTGTCGGCGCTGCTCGCGCCGGCCTCGAGCAAGGGCCGCATCGACTCGGCACGCCGCGCCCAGACGGTGAGCTGGTGACCGCCCTGCAGCAGATTCAGCGCCATCGGGCGCCCCATGATACCCAGACCGATGAATCCAATCTTCATTGCTGTCCCCCTTGTACGCGCCAGACGATCAAGCTGCGAAGTTTAATGGGAAACTCGCGCAAGCGGCTCACGAATCTCCCTCACCCAATGCTGGAAGAATGGACCACCGGCATGGGCAAGTAGTTGGACACCCGCCAAAGCTACCCAGGAACGAGCCCGCGTCAAAGCGAAACATGCCCCACGCCGCCCTTATCGCCCGCGTGAGAATATGGGCTTGAAGCCATATGGTTTTCGATCCATAATCTGTGCATGAGCTGGACCGTTCTGTTTCACGATGCCTTCGCTGCCGAGTTTCGCGCATTGGCGGAGGCTTTGCAGGATGAGCTGCTGGCGCGGTGCCGCTGCGGGAATTCGGCCCCAACCTTGGCCGGCCAACGGTTGATGGCTTGAAAGGCTCGAAGCACGCGAACATGAAGGAGTTGCGGTTCAACCTGGCAAGGCGGCGTCTGGCGCATCGCGTTTTGCCTTTGACCCCAGCGGCAGGCCATTTTGCTGGTGGGCGGCGACAAGGGCAGTGCCGATCAACGGCGCTTTTATAAACGGCTCATTGCGCAGGCGGATGGCCGCTTCGACGATCACCTCTCGACCCTGAACGCCAACGAAGGAAAGGCAGGACAGCATGGCAAGAAAACTCGATGATCTGCTGGCGCAGTTGCCTGCGCCATGGCAAGCCCGATGCGGCGCGCGCGGGAACTCGCCTCGTTGAAGGATTTGCGGCAAGCCGTCGAACAAACCCAAGCGGACTGGCCGCTGCGCTGGGCGTCGGTCAGGACAAGATTTCACGCCTCGAAAAACGCAGCGACATGCTGCTTTTCAACGCTGCGCCGCTACATTGAAAGCCTGGGCGGCAAACTGGAACTGGTTGCCCGGTTCCCGAATCGCCCACCAGTGATCATTGACCGGATTGGGGAAGTGGCGGCGCCACGTGACGCGCCGCCAAAGACCCCGCCTGCCCGGCGCTGCGGCCTGAGCATCAGGGCGCCGCTCACTCACCCCCGACTTCCGGGGTTACTGTGAAACTCGCGCAAGCGACTGACGATCTCTCCTCGCCCGCTTGTGGGCGAGCATGCCGGCCTGGGAGTGAAGTCCTGGCTTGTTCTCGTGCTTCAGTCGCGGTGTTCAGTCGGTTATCATGGGGTGCCTCGACCAGCGTCAGGGACACTTTACTCGAAAGCGAACAGGCAAGCTGATGACCCCTCAAAGTTCCCGTTGAGCGAACGCACGACCAGCGGACGGCGAACCAGCACCTACTCGCGCCCGATGATGGCCTGTTCGAACTTCCCGAATCGGTCCCCTGTGGCTCCGGGAAGAAATACAAGAAGTGTTGCAGCCGCTGCGATCCCTGATCAACCGGAATGAACCAGCAATCTCTCCGCCTGATCTGGTCCGTCGCTGATCTGCTGCGTGGGGACTTCAAGCAATCCGAATATGGTCGGGTGATCCTGCCTTTACCATCCTGCGACGGCTGGACTGTGTGGCACCGGCCAAGGCTGCGGTGCTGGCAGAGCACAAGGCAAAGACAGAAGCGGCTATGCCATTCGAAGCCTTTGTGCTGCGTCAGTCATGCCAGACCTTCTACAACGTCGCACCTGGGATCTGCTGGCGCTGATGGGCGATCAGGACAACCTGCGGGCCAACCTGCACAGCTATGTCCAGGGCTTTGCCGAAGATGTGCGCGGCATCTTTGAACGCTTCGATTTCGCCAACACCGTCGAGCGGCTGCACAAGAACCAACCTGCTCTATCTGGTCACTCAGAAAGTTTGTCCCTGTCGATCTGCTGCCAAAGCACGTGGACGACGTCAGATGGGACTGGTCTTCGAGTTGATTCGCAAGTTTGCTGAAATCTCGGAATGAAACCGCAGGGGCCCTTCACCCTACGCGAGGTGATCCGCCTGATGGTCAATCTGCTCTTCATCGAGGATGATGATGCCTGACCAAACCTGGCACAGTTCGCACCATTTACGATCCACCGCTGGCACGGGCGGCATGCTTTCGGTGGCCGGCGAACACCTAGCGACGATCAATCCGAAGGCCCGGCTGACCATGTTCAGGCGGGAACTCAACGCCGAGTCCTACGCGATCTGCAGAGGGCCGACATGCTGATCAAGGGACAGGACGTACGCAACGTCATCCTCGGCAATACACTCTCCGACGACGGCCTGCCAGGCAAGCGCTTCGACTGCATGCTGTCAATCCGCCCTTCGGCGTCGAGTGGAAGAAGGTCGAAGAGGAAATCCGCAAGAAGCCGAGAGCCAGGAGGTTTTTGCCAACCGGTTCGGACCGGGTCTGCAGCGGGTCGGACGGATCGCTGTTATTCCTGCTGCCCTGATTGCCAGGATGCGCCCAGCCGAACAGGAGCGGAAGCCGCATCGATATTGTGTTGAACGGTTCCTCCTTGTTTGGGGTGGGGCGGGTTCAGGCGAGTCGGAGATTCGGCGCTACGTGCTGGAGAACGACCTCGTCAGGAAGCCATCGTCGCCCTGCCTACAAACGGCTATTTCTACAACACCGGGATTTCAACCTGCGTCTGGATACTGACCAATCGCAAGGTGGCGAGTCGCCAGGGCTGGGTGCAACTCATCGACGCCTCTTCGTTCTGGCAGAAGATGAGGAAGAGCCTGGGCGCCAAACGGAAGGAACTGTCAGATCCGCACATCACCGACATCACCCGGATGTTCGGTAGTTTCCTCGAACTCGACCAGGCCGTATCGCACTTGATGCCGAGGGCAAAATCTCGCGTACTGCACTCTTTCCAGGCATAGCCAGACCCGAGGCACCCGAAGGGTGGCAAGGTCAAGTCGTACCACTCGCCAAGGTTTTCAGGGAATGAGGAGTTTGGCTATCGCACGATCACGGTCGAAGTGTCCCTTGCAGGATGCCCCACAAGGTAGAGTGGTGCTGGGTGGAACCCGCGGCAAGCTGAAAGGCAAGCCACAACCGGATGCAGGTCTGCGTGATGCCGAGAACGTGCCACTCGCCGAGGACGTAACGGCCTATTTCAGGCGGAGGCTGCTGCCGCACGCGCAGGATGCGTGGATCGATCACGAGAAGACCAGGGGTCGGATACGGATCCCATTCAATAGACATTTCTACGTTTTTGAGCCACCGCAGAGACTTAGCTGACATTGATGCAGACGTCAGCGCTCAACAGATCGGATCAAGGCAATGATCGAGGGCTGGCAAGATGAGTCTGCCTCGTTACGAGCAGTACAAAGACTCAGGGAGTGGAATAGCGGGGAAGTGCCAGCGCTTGGGATATTTACACATTAAAACAAATCGTCTCAACCAATCACCGACGGACCGCATGAGACTCCTAATTTTCCTCATGAAGGCGTACCATTTATCTCCACTGAAGCCGTGTCCTCAGGAAAATCGACTTTACCAAGATCAGGGGATTTATTTCACAGGAAGACCATTGCAGTACTCAAAAAATACCGACCGCAGATCGGTGACATTTATGGTGAAATCAGGGCAACGACAGGCGTTACAGCCATCGTTGAAACTGAGCAGGAGATCGTGTTGGTCACCATTGGCGGCTATCGGATGCTCTCATCAGGCACTGTCCCTTTTTTACATACTGCTGAATTTCATCCAGGTCGAGAAATTTTCGGAAGCGAAGGTGACCCTGAATTTGGAGTTTTGGTACGCAGCAAAACATCGGGATGAAGGTCGTCGAAAATCTCGCCGTGGCATTACCTCCTGTTGCTGAGCAAACCGCCATGTAACCTTCCTTGACCGCGAGACCGCCGAGATGGACGACTTGATAGCGAGCAGCGGGCCTTATCGGGCTGCTCAGGAGAAAGCGCCAGGCGCTGATCACGCGCGCAGTCACCAAAGGGCTTGATCCTGCCGCACCGATGAAGGATTCAGGGTGGAATGGCTGGGTAGGTGCCGAAGCATTGGGACCGTTACTCGGCTCAAGTTGTCGCCAAAGTTCAAACAGGGATAGCCAAAGGCAAGGACAACACTGGCAAGAAGACGATTGCGGTTCCGTATTTGCGAGTCGCCAACGTTCAAACTGGTTACTTGGCTCTCGACGATATTTCAGCAATCGCGGCAATTCCTGTTGAAGATGGCCCGTTATCGTCTTCAACAAGGTGATGTACTGATGAACGAAGGTGGCGATTTCGACAAACTTGGGCGCGGGCATGTTTGAAATGTGCGATTGATAATTGCATTCATCAAACCACGTCTTTGCTGTACGGCCAATCACTATTGCTCGATGGCTAAACCAAATCACCAGTTCTGATTATGCTAATTTTACTTTATGACGCGCGCAAGGCAGGCACCAATCTGGCATCCATATCTTCAACGAACATCATGGAATTGCCTGTCGTTATACCTCTGGTTGTAGAGCGGCAGTCAATTTTGCACTTCCTCGACCACGAAACCACAAAATTGACGAC
>JADJOT010000011.1 GCA_016713625.1 Candidatus Accumulibacter affinis | reverse complement strand
GCGATCCGGTCAGCGCTGGACGATCGATGGGGGTCAAGCCATCCTCACCTTTCGCCTTGGTGCAGAGTGACCGCTTCGATACCGCCTGGACGCTCGTCGTTGCGGACGCTACCAGGAAGGGGTTTCTTTCCCCACAAACGTGGTGCCTTTTCCTCCTCGCCAGACATCAGTGTGAAATACCCTTGCCGACTGAGCGCCCGCTGCGCCATCCACGCGCTGCTGCCGACTCCTGCCCGAGCCGCAAGCCGCGTTGACGGGTGGCTGGACAAGCGGTAACCGGTCGAGGTGATCCGCAAATGGACGAGGTCTATAACGACCTTCTCCAGTACGAGTCGTCCTCGAACAGAAAGAATGCGCTCGAAGACTCGCGGCGGTTTATCGAAAGCGTCCTGGCGTCGATGTCGGACATCCTGATCGTGTGCAACCGGCGCTGGCACGATCAGGAGGTCAACTCAATTCGATACGGCGCTTCATCGGCCAGGACGAGACCGTCCTGCGCGGGCAACCACTCAGCGATCTGTTCGCTGACGCCGCTTCGCAACAGCGCGCCGCGATTTTTCGACGGCACGCGCGGCCACCGTACCGGGACTGCGGGATTGCTCATCCGCGGTCGCGACGGTAGCCTGCGGATCTCGCTGAACTTCACCCCGCGTCTCTCGGGCACCAGCGAGCTGGTCGGAATGGTGTACCGGCCGCCCGGTTGGCGAACTGCGGCGCGCCTATCACGCCTTCCAGCGGGCGCATGGGAGCCTCAAGACTACCCAGCAGCGGCTTCTGCAGGCCGAGAAGATGGCCTCGCTCGGTCAGCGGTGGCTGTGGCGATAATACGCATGAACTGAACAATCCGATCGGTTTGTGCTCGATAACATGCTCGCCATCCGGCGCTACGCAGCGCGCCTGCAGACCTACCTGGAAGCGGTGCACTCGGGAGCATAACCGCTCTCACCCGAACTGAAAGCCTGCGCCGAACTGCGCATCGACCGCATCCTGGAAGATCTGACACCGCTGCTCCGGCAACGCGGGCGAGGTGCCGAGCGGACGCGCGACATCGTCGACGGCCTCGGCGTTTTCGGCGATCGATCGCGGTGCCGAGCAACCGTTCAACCTCGCCGAGGTCGTCGCGCGTGCGGTGCGCTGGGTGGTGCGTTCGGGACCACGCAATTTCGCGTGAATGTCGACTTGCCAGACGAACTCCCGGTCATCGGTTCGTCAGCCAGATGCAACAGGTCCTGATGAACCTGGTCCAGAACGCGCGCGGCCACCAGCGGCGGCGACTCTCCCAAGCTTGAGATCCGTGCCGAACAGGGCAGCGGGATGATCCGCGTGTGCTTTGCCGATAACGGTCCGGAATCCCGCCCGAACATCTGTCGCACCTGTTCGAACCGTTTTTCAGCGACCAAGGCGGTCGGGCGGGCACCGGGCTGGGACTGTCGATCAGCTATGGCATCGTCGAACGCCACGGCGGCCGGCTGGAAGTGGCGAACCTGCCCGAGGGGGTGCTCTCTTCACCGTGAGCTTACCCTGGCGCCGGTATGGCCACCGGGCAGCGCTGGCAGCAGGGATCAGGGAAGGGGTTCCTAACAGCACCGGCAGTAACGGGGAAATGCCTGTCCTCCTGGTGCCGCTGGCCTCGATCGCCCTGCCGAAACCGGCGCCGGCAAGCGCCGCTGCTGTAGAATCGTCGCCCCATGAACACTCCCGGCAGTCAGGCGCGCAGCAGCGCTCCGCGGAATCTCTTCGCGCACCGCAAATACTGGGCCAGCCGCCTCGGCACGGCGCCTTTCCTGCCGATGTCACGAGCCGAAATGGACCTGCTTGGCTGGGATTCCTGCGACATCATCCTGGTCACTGGCGGCGCCTACATCGACCACCCAAGCTTCGGCATGGCGCTGGTCGGGCGGCTGCTCGAAGCGCAGGGTTTTCGCGTGGGCATCATTAGCCAGCCGGACTGGCTGTCGGCAAGGGGCTTTTCGCACGCTCGGCAAGCCGAACCTGTTCTTTGGCGTGACTGCCGGCAACATGGATTCGATGGTCAATCGCTATACCGCCGACCGCAAGCCACGCTCGGACGACGCCTACACCCCCGAACGCGGGAGCCAACCGGCGGCCCGATCGTGCCGTCGTTGTCTATGCGCAACGCTGTCGCGAGGCCTTCCCGGGCGCCAACGTGGTGATCGGCTCGATCGAGGCCAGCCTGCGCCGCATTGCCCATTATGACTACTGGTCGGACAAGGTACGCCGCTCGGTCTTGCCGGACTCCAAGGCCGACCTGCTTATTTTCGGCAGCGCCGGGCGGGCGATCGTCGAACTGGCGCATCGTCTGGCTGCTGGCGAACCGATCGCCGAGATTCGCGATCTGCGCGGCACCGCTTTCATGGTGCCGCACGGCTGGCTGCCTGCCGATGACTGGGCCGAGATCGATTGGACCGAGGTCGATACGCCGGGTTTGCTGATTCGCCACGCCGATCCCTACGCGATGACTGCGGAAACCGGCAAGGAAGCCGCCTGTGCAGCCGGGCCGACAGCTTCGGAGAGCCGCGGCGGGGGCGGCACGGACGCAGGTGATCCAGATGCAGTTTCAATCGCACCAACGCATGCCCAGGCTCGAACGGGCGCGTACTGCGATTCGCCTGCCGTCGTACGAGCAGGTGGCCGCCGATCCGGTGCTTTATGCGCACGCCTCGCGCAGCTTCCATGTCGAGTCGAATCCGGCAACGCGCGCCTGATCCAGGCGCACGGCGATCGCGACGTCTGGCTCAACCCGCCGCCGATCCCGCTGAGCACCCCGGAAATGGACGGCGTCTTCGCCTCGCCATTCCAGCGCCGACCGCACCCGTCCTACGGCGAGGCGAAGATTCCCGCCTTCGAGATGATCCGCTTTCGATCAACATCATGCGCGGCTGTTTTGGTGGCTGCACCTTCTGCTCGATCACCGAGCACGAGGGCGCATCATCCAGAGCCGTTCCGAGCAATCGATCCTCGACGAGATCGAGGAAATCCGCGACAAGACGCCGGGTTTTACCGGCATCATTCCGACCTCGGCGGACCGACCGCCAACATGTACCGCCTGGCGTGCAAGGACTCGCAGATCGAGTCGGCGTGCCGACGCCTGTCGTGTGTCTTCCTGGCATCTGCGAAAACCTCAATACCGACCACACGCCGCTGGTGCAGCTCTACCGCAAAGGCGCGGGCGCTGCCCGGCGTCAAGAAGGTGCTGATCAGTTCCGGCCTGCGCTACGACCTCGCGGTGCGCGATCCGCAGTACGTCAAGGAACTCGTCAGCCATCACGTCGGTGGCTATCTCAAAATCGCTCCCGAGCACACCGAAGACGGACCACTGGCGCACATGATGAAACCCGGCATGAGCTCCTACGAACAGTTCAAGCTGATGTTCGAGAAGTTCTCGAAGGAGGCCGGCAAGAGCAGTACCTGATCTCCTACTTCATCGCCGCGCATCTTGGCACCACCGACCAGGACATGCTCAACCTGGCGCTCTGGTTGAAGCGCAACCACTTTCGCCTCGATCAGGTGCAGACCTTCCTGCCGACGCCGCTGGCCATCGCCACCGCCATGTATCACAGCCGCAAGAACCCCTTGAAGAAGGTCGGCCGCGACTCGGCCAGCGTCGAAACCGTTCGCGCCGGCCGGCAGCGCCGTCTGCACAAAGCCTTCCTGCGTTATCGCCGAGCCGGAAAACTGGCCGCTGCTGCGCGAAGCCCTGCGACAGATGGGCCGCGCCGACCTGATCGGCAATGGCCGGCAGCAACTGATTCCGTTCCTGCAGCCGCCGGGGACCGGATGCGCAGTGCAGCGCCAGGGTGGGCAAAGACCTCCGCGCGGCAGCGCGGGCAGCGTGCCGGCGCCGGCGCCGGCGCCGGCCAATGCCGCTGCCGCAGGGGTCGCGCAGGAAGCGTTGACTCGACGCCCGAACATTCCTTTGTCCACTTTCAAGCGAACCACGCAAACACAAAATGGCGAGCATCGTCACAGCAATCGCCAGCTTGGCGACGATGGCGACGAGCAGGCCGATGCCGGCGGCGATGCCGGCACGCGCTGCCGTGCGGTGGTCCCGCCGGGCGAGGTACTCGCCGCAGACGGCGCCGACGACTGGCCCGAGAATCAGGCCCGGCAAGCCGGCAAAGATGCCGAGGAAGGCACCGACGCCGGCGCCGGCGATCGCCATGCCACTGGCGCCGGCACGCTGCACTCCCCAGACCGAGGCCAGGGTTTCCACCAGCCAGGCAAGCAGCGTCAGCACGGCGAGTACGGCCACGGTTGGCGTGCCGACGTGTGCGAAGTCGTCCAGCCAGGCTGCCAGCAGCATGCCGCCGAAGAGCAGGGGCACCCCGGGCAGTAGCGGCAGAAAGACCCCGAGCAGGCCGAGCAGCATGCAGGCGACGGCGACTATCCAGAGGACTGCGGTCATCTTGTTTCTCCAATTGAACTGGTTGGCTGGGTGGTGTTGCTGGGCGTTGGCTTTCCCGGCGTGCGCGGGCCGGCACAACGCGGCGTAAGCCTCTCCTTGCGCAGGGAGCGGACGACTGCCGTGACGATTACCGAGGCAACGCTGGCGAGCGAGACCACGGGCGGGATCCTGACGACATTGTGTACCCGTAAATGGTTTCCATGAAAGGATACTCTAGGTCCGGACCCGTTTTCCGTTCCACTTGCGCTGGCCATACAGAACGCCCATTTGTCCGGCGCGGACGAAGATCCGTCAGGCTGCGTTCGGTGTTCTGACCAAAGGGTCTTTCGCCATCGCGGCATCTTCGGCACGACGGGAGATTGACCGCCGTTGATCGGGTGGGTATCCTCGGATCGATGCCATTTGATTTCCCACCCCTGTTCGCCCGGATGCTGCCCAAATCACGCTTGCGCGGCGTGGCAGGGGTAATCCTGGGTTTGCTGTCGTTCGTGCCTCTGCTCGGCTGGTGTCTTTCACCTGGAGACGCCGCGCCTGGAGCAGCAGGCCTTCGCCGATCTGAGCGCCATCGCCGAACTGAAGGCGAGCCAGATCGAAGCGTGGCTGGACGAGCGACTTGGCGACGCGATTGTCCTGGCGCCAGCCCGGGCTTCATGAAGACGTCTCGCGGGTGGCGCGCGACGGCGATGCCGCGGCCCGACGGCGGGTGGTTGAACGCCTCGAAACGCTCAAGCGGGTGCATGCCTATGACGGCTTCGTGGTGGTGGACGCCAACGGCGAACAAATCCTCGCCCTCGGGTCAAACGATACCAGTGACGAGGGCGCCGTTCCGCAAAGCGGTCCGCACAGCACTCGCAACGACCCGAGTGGCGACCACCGATCTGTATCGGAGCGAGTCGGGCCGCGTCCACCTGGACTGGGTTGCGCCGCTGGTGAAGGAAATCGATGGCCGACGGCAGGCGGTGGGCGCCGTTATCCTCGACACGCCAGTAGAACGTATTGTCTTCCCGTTGATCCAGAGCTGGCCGACGCCGAGCCCGAGCGCCGAGACGCTGCTGGTGCGTCGGGAGGGGGACAGCGTCCTGTATCTGAACGAATTACGCCATCGCCAGGGAACAGCGCTGTTATTCAGTCAAGCCCTCGCTGATCGCGAACTGCCGGCTGCCCGCGCCGTCCTGGCCGGCACAGCGCAGGTCATCGCGGGCAGGGATTATCGCGGGGTCAGCGTGCTGGCTGCCACGCGTCCGGTAATCGGTACGCCGTGGCATCTGGTGGCCAAGATCGACCGCGACGAAGTACTGTCGCCGCTGCGCAAGCTGGTGTTCTGGGTCAGCCTGGTCGCGACGTCCGCCGTCCTGGTCGTCGCGCTGCTGATCCGCCTGTTGTGGCGCCAGCAACTACGAACGCACCAACTCGAGCTCGCCGCCCAGAGCGTGGAGAAGGATCGCCTGCTCAGGTTTTTTTTCGATCTTCCCTTCGTTGGCATGGCCATCCTCTCGGCGGACCACATGCGCTGGTTGCGTTTCAATGACTGCCTGTGCGAAATCCTGGGTTACCCGCGCGAGAACTGGTCGACCTGACCTGGACGCAGCTCACGCCGGCGACGACCTCGCCGCCGACCTGGTCCACTTCGAGCGCGTGTTGAGCGGCGCGAGTAACGGCTTTCAGACGCACAAACGCTTCGTGCGGAAGGATGGCAGGGTCATCAATGTCACGACGGACGTCAAGCCGGTTCGGCAGGAGGACAGGCGCGTGGACTTCTTCGTCGCAACGGTCAGGACATCACCGCGCGCCTGCAGGCCGAGGTTTCGCCCAGGAGATCCTGGACAACGTCCATCAAGGGTTCGTGGTCTATGATCGGGCGCTCAGGGTGATCGTCTGGAACCGATTCCTGGAGCGCGCCACCGGGCTGTCACGCGAGGCAGCGATCGGCAAGCATCTGGATGAGCTGGCCCCGAACGCGCGACTGCACGGTATAACAGCTTACCTGATGCGTGCATTGGCGGGCGAAGTGGTCGTCGCCGACGAGTTCGTGCCGCGCCTGCGTGGCACGACCGAACTGCTTGCGGCGGAGACCGCGGTGGCTTGTGGCGACGATGCGCGTCTTTTCTGGACCTTGTCCTCGTACGCGCCGCATCGGAACGTCCATGGCGAAATCGATGGCGTCTGGTGAACGTCGTCGATATGACGACGCTGAAACACAGCCAGGATTCGCTGCTGGCTTCCAACGAAGCGCTGCGACAGCTCTCGCAGTACCTGGAGCGAGTTCGCGAGGAGGAGCGGGTGCGCATCGCGCGCGAACTGCACGATGAACTCGGCAGCACGCTGACGGGCGTCAAGTGGGCGATCGCGATGGCCATCGACCGCGCTCAGGAGGCGGCGCTGCCCGGCGATGGACAGCTTGCGCAGGCGTCACAATTGCTGGATTCGGCCGTCGATACGATGCGTCGAATCATCAGCGATCTGCGGCCGAGCGTCCTCGACCACCTCGGGGTATGGACGGCAATCGAATGGTACGCCGGGCAGATTGAAGAGCGGACTGGTCTGCGATGCCAGGTCGCGATTGCCGCGGAGGTGGCGGCGATCGAGGTCGAACCCGAGCGTGCCACGGCGATGTTTCGCATTGTGCAGGAGGCGTTGACCAACTGCGTCCGGCACGCGCAGGCGTCGCGCATCGAGATTCGTGGCCGCCGGGAAGCCGGCGCGGTTATCATTGCGGTCGAGGACGACGGTGTGGGAATTGGCAACGATGCCTGATCAAGACGGAATCCTGGGGCCTGCTGGGGATGCAGGAACGCGCCGCCCGCTTTGGCGGCGAGATCACGCTGTCGCGTGGCGTCAAGGAGGGCAGCATCCTTGTTTTGCGCATGCCGGTTGAGAGCTGATGAACGGTCGCAAGCTGCAGGTCCTGCTGGTCGATGATCACGCGGTGGTTCGCGGCGGCTTGCGGCTGCTCTTGGCTCAGGCGGAAGACATGGAGGTTGCGGGCGAAGCGGAGAATGCCGAACAAGCGATCCACATCATCCGCGACAGCGAATTCGATGTCGCACTGGTCGATATCGGCCTGCCCGGCAAAGGCGGCCTTGAGCTGTTGAAGCAGATCAGGACGGAGCGGCCCAGGCTTGCCGTGCTCATGCTCAGCATGTACGCCGAGGAGGTCTATGCCGTGCGCGCGCTGAAAGGCGGCGCATCCGGCTATCTGACCAAGAACAGCCCGCCGGCGACGCTCCTCGCGGCGATCCGCAAAGTCGCCAGCGGCGGCAAGCATGTGAGCCCGGCGCTGCTGGAGCAACTGGCGGTTGAGGTGGGGCAGGGCAGGAAAGCCGCGGCCGATGCGCTGTCTGACCGGGAGGTCGAAGTGCTGCGACGGATCGCCTCCGGCGAGAGCCTGAACCACATCGCCGAGGCGCTGCATCTCAGTCCCAAGACGGTGACCACCTATCGTGCCCGAATCGTCGACAAGACCGGCTTGCACAGCAACGCGGAACTGGCTCGTTATGCACTCGATAAGGGCATGCTGTCGTGATCCGGCGTGACCAGAATCGAGCGCCGAGCCAGTGCGTGGCAGCTTGCCCGGCGAGAATGCGCCTGGCGACGATCGGCAGCCTGAACGTTCGGGACGTCGGCACACTCTTCGTGTAGGGATTCGCCGACAACAAAATTACACTCGCTGCCGATAGTGGAGCATTGGCCTATGGGGGATGATACGAACCAGACATCGATTCGCGCAGGCAGGAGCTTTTTCTTCCCGCGGACCAATGACGCCGGAGATCACCATGGATGCCTGCGCATCGACCCCCCTGCCGCACGACCGCACCCGTCTCCTCCTGGTAGACACCGACAATCTGTTCCTCGACGATGTGGGAGGGACGCTTCGGGCAAGTGAAGAAATCCACGTGGTGGCGACTGCTCGCTCGATTGAAGATGCCTACGATTGTGCGACGAGGTGCTCGCCCGATGTGATCGTCATCAGTTGGGGCAAGGCGTCGCGGGCTTTCGTGCATGCCGCATTGGCCAACCGCTCGTCGGCCCGGACCAGTCCGCTGCTGGTGATCGTGCTGCGCCGGGGAATCACCAATGTCCCCGGTTTGACCTCGCTCAGTCTCCTGCCCAACGTCGCGCTGGTGGTACACGACCAGGTTGAAAAGTTACTCCTCCGGCGCGGGGCGGCGGAGTCGCGTGTGCATTTGCACTGACGCGTCATTACTGCCCTGTTACCGACCGTGATGTCAATCGTGATCGTTGATGATTCAGCCGTTGTCCGCCGCCTGCTGCGCGAGATGCTTGCGCGGGTGGAAGGCGCCGAGGTGGTGGGCGAATTCGCCAGTCCCGCTGCGGCCATCGAAAGCATTCGCAGCCACCCGCCGGACGTCGTCCTGCTGGATATTCAGCTCCTCAATGGCAGCGGGCTGGAGGTTCTGCGAGCGGTAAGTTCAGATCATCCCGACGTGAAAGTCATGGTATTCACGAATTACGCGGAGGACGTTTACCGCCAGCGCTGCCTGCAAGCGGGAGCCTGCGCCTTCTACGACAAGAAGAGCGACCTGTATGCCCTGCGGCAGACTCTGTCCGGCCTTGTCGCGGCCGCTGCAGTGAATTGACGCTTGCTGCAGAGCACAGGCCTGCCACCTGGAGGGGCGGCAGGCCTGTTCTGGCGACGAGTCGCCAGCCAGCCGTTTCGATCAGGCCTTGGTGCCGAGCGCGCGTTGCTGCTCGAGGGCCGCGGGGTCCTCGATGGTCGTCAGATCGCCCGGATCGCGGCCTTCAGCGAGGGCCTGGATCGAGCGGCGCAGCAGCTTGCCCGAGCGGGTCTTCGGCAGCACCGTCACGAAGTGCACGCGGCTCGGGCGAGCAATCGCACCGAGGCTGTCATCCACCTGTTTCATGACCGCTTTCTCGAGTGCAGCCACCAGCTCCGGCGTGGCGACGCTGTCGGCGTTCTTGACCACCGCGAAGGCCATCGGCATCTGCCCCTTGAGCTGATCGGCGACGCCGACCACCGCCACCTCGGCAATCGCCGGATGACCCTGGATGGCTTCCTCGATTTCGCGGGTGCCGAGACGGTGACCAGCCACGTTAATGACGTCGTCGGTACGGCCGAGGATGTAGTGATAGCCGTCCTTGTCCTTGATCCCCCAGTCGAACGAGGAGTACACCTGCGGTTCGCGGAAGAGCGAGAAATAGGTCGAGACGAAGCGTGCGTCATCACCCCAGACGGTCGTCAGGCAGCCTGGTGGCAGCGGCGGCAGGATGCCGACGATGCCCTTTTCATCCGGGTCACAGATCGTCCCGTCTTCACGGAAGATCTTGAGGTTGTAACCGTAGACCGGGAAGCTTGGCGTACCGAAGCGGATCTCGGTCTTTTCGACGCCGGGCATTGCCGAAAGGATCGGCCAGCCGGTCTCGGTCTGCCAGTAGTTGTCGATCACCGGCAGGCCGAGTTCGCCCATGATCCACTCGTGCGTCGGCTGGTCGAGCGGTTCGCCGGCGAGGAACAGGTGCTTGAGGGCCGACAGGTCGTACTTGTGCATGTAGGCGGTGTCGTGCTTCTTCAGCACGCGTGCCGCGGTCGGCGCCGAGAACATGACGTTGACCTTGTACTTCTCGACGATCTGCCACCAGATGCCGGGATCGGGGCGCAGCGGGGTTCCTTCGTACATGATCGTGCACATGCCGCCGATCAGCGGACCGTAAATGATGTACGAGTGGCCAACGACCCAGCCGATGTCGGAGGTGGCGAAATAGGTCTCGCCTTCGCTGCCGCAGAAGATGTACTTGAGCGTCGACGCCAGCGCAACGGCGTAGCCGCCGGTGTCCCGCTGCACGCCCTTCGGTTTGCCGGTAGTGCCGGAAGTGTAGAGGATGTACGACGGTTCCGAGGACTCGAGCCAGGTGATCGGCACGTCGGCGTCCATGAACTGGGTGCGCAGCGTAGCGTAGTCGACGTCGCGACCCTCAACCTTGTTGAAGGCCTTGTCGAGCCCCCGGTCTACCATCAGCACCTTGCTGGGTTTGTGTACGGCCAGAGAAATGGCTTCGTCGAGCAGGTCCTTGTACGGTACGGCGCGGCCGCCGCGCATGCCGGCGTCCGATGAAACCACCAGCTTCGGGGTGGCGTCGTCGATGCGCGTGGCCAGCGACCCGGAAGCGAAGCCACCGAAGACGACCGAGTGGATGGCGCCGATGCGTGCGCAGGCGAGCATCGCGAACATCGCCTCGGCGATCATCGGCATGTAGATCAGGACGCGATCGCCCTTGCCGACCCCGAGGCTCTGCATGATCGCCGCCATGCGCATGACTTCCTGCTTGAGTTCGGCGAAGGAATAAACCACTTCCTGGTCGGTCTCGGTCGAGATGAATACCAGCGCGCGGTCGTTCGGGCGCTTGGCGGCGTGACGATCGATGGCGTTGTAGCAGAGGTTGGTTTCGCCGCCAACAAACCACTTGGCGAACGGCGGGTTGGAGAAATCGAGGACCTGGGTAAACGGCTTGTGCCAGTCAATGAGTTTGGCCTCTTCACCCCAGAAGGCGTCCGGATTTTCGATTGATTTCTTGTGAAACTCTTGGATTGTCGTCATGAGACTCCCTCTTCAAAAATGTGAACCACCTGCACTAGTGGACGCTACGCCTGCCGAGTGTCTTGGACCCCTTGCTCTCGGTCAAGCATTCTTTTTCGAATCTCTGCCAATGGCAGACCCAACTTCAACTCCCTTTCCAGCAGTTCCAGAAAGGGTAGTATTTCCTTGCCGAGCAGCGCCAGATGCGGGATCACCGCGTGCGCATGCCCACTCCTGATCAGGTCGATGGCATGGCTGAGCCGGGGCACCGGTGTTTCGGTCGGTGGCTTGTCGTCACCAGCCCGGACGCGGTTGCCGCCAGCCTGGCGCGCGGCCATCAGGCGATCGCCGGCGAGGCCGAGCAATGAAGTGGCCGAGGCCACACGATCGACCGGTGTATTGGCGACGCCAATGCTGACGGACAGATCAAGGCGATGTCCGTGCACGGCGATGTTGGCTACGGCAATCGCCTCGCGCAGGCGGTTGGCAAAAGCCTCGCAGGCCGGGTAGGGCGTTCCCGGCGAGACAATGGCCAGCTCGCTGTCCGAGTAGTGGCCCAGGGTGTCCTCCTTGCGCATCTTTTCGGTAAGCAGGGTGACGAAACGCATCTGCAACTTCCTGACCACTTGGTCGCCGTGTTGCGCGCGCAGTGCTGCGAAGTCGTCGAAGCCCATCACCAGGATGCTTGCCGAAGTGCTGTGCCGCAAGGCATGCGACCAGGCCTGTCCGGCCAGCGACTCGACCTGTTGGCGAGTCGGCAGTCCGGTCTCCGGATGCAGTCCGGGTCTTTCCCTGAGTTCGTTCTGCGCCTCGACGAGTTGCCGCAGCGAGGCGATGCGCGCCAGCAGTTCGCTGCCAGCGATGTTCCTGTCGATGAGGTCGGAAGCTCCGAGCTCCCGGGCGCGCTGGTTGCTATCCGCGTGCTCGCCAGCGATCATCAGCACCGGCATCCGCCGCAGGCGAGCGAGCCTGGATGAGCGAAGCCTGGCCAGCAATCCGTCACCATCCAGCATCGGCATCGACAGCGCACAGATCACCAGCTGGATCGAGTGATCGAGCACCAGTGCCTGCCAACCGGCTTCACCATTGATTTCCTCGCGAAAGTCATAGTGCTCGTGAATGTGCTTGATGAGCGTCGCGCGCGTTATCCGCGACTCATCGACAATCAGGATGCGAGGCGGTTTCCGCGCACTGTCCATCGCGTCTTGCAAGTTATGCGCCGGCAATTTCGACCACTACACGACCGTGCGCGCGACCCTTGAGGTAGTCGTCGAAGACCCCTGGCAATTCGTCGAAAGCGATCGTCCGCGTCATTTCATCGAGATGTTGCGGTCGCAGATCGCTGGCCAGGCGCTGCCAGACGCCGCTGCGATACGGCTCACCGATATACCCCGAATCAATCCCGAGCAGGCAAACGCCACGCAGGATGAAGGGCATCACCGTGGTATTGAGCAGCGGACTGGCTGCCAGGCCGATGCTGGCGATGGTGCCGCCCTGTTTCATGGTGCTGGCGATCCACGCCAGTACCTCACCGCCGAGGTTGTCCACGGCGCCGGCCCAGAGCGCCTTGGCTAGCGGTGGCACGCGCGTCAGATCAAGCGCTGAGCGGAAGATCACCGCTTTCGCCCCGAGTCCCTTGAGGTAATCAGCTTGGGCTGCCTTGCCGGTCAGCGCGGTCACCTCGTAACCAAGCGCGGCGAGGATGTCCACCGCCAGGCTGCCGACGCCGCCCGTGGCACCGCTGACGATTACCGGACCCTTGCCCGGATGCAGGCCATTTTCCTGCATCCGGACGATGCCCAGGGCGGCCGTGAACCCGGCCGTGCCGAGGGCCATCGCGGCATGCAGCGACAGTCCTGCCGGCAACGCGACCACCCATTGCGCCGGTACCCTGGCGTACTCGGCGTAGCCGCCGTGGTGGGCAACGCCGATGTCAAAACTCGTCGCAATCACCGCGTCACCTGGCCGGAAGCGCGGGTCGCTGCTCGCTGCGACGATTCCTGACAGGTCGATGCCGCCGATGCAGGGATAGCGGCGGATGATTCGACCGGCACCGGTGACGGCCAGCGCATCCTTGTAGTTCACGCTGGAGTAGGCGACCCTGATGGTCACCTGGCCCGGATCCAGCTGCGTTTCGTCCAGATTGACGAAAGCAGCCTGCGTCAGACCTTCTTTTTCCTCGATCAGAAAAGCCTTGAAGGGACTCATGCATGCTCCATACGGTGGATCGGATCGGCACAGCGACGGAGAATAAGTCTCCGCGTCTCGAACGGCCGACGATTATAAACACAAACCTCCACAGTTTTGAGCCTCGGCGACTGGATCCTCTGCGTTGCAGAGCCTTCTTGCTGAATGAAAGGGGGCGGGTGGACGACTGGACCACGTTCCGTTCAGCGATCGCAGCTGCCATGCACAATCGCTGGAAAGAGCAATTCGAGGCCCGTGTTCTCGTTAAGTTATGGGCTTGCAGCGCTTGATTGAATTGCTTTCGGGAGCAACCATGGCTCGCCAGGGGGTTTACAGCGTGACGTTTTTCACATAAATTCCGTCCCCATGCACAAAAAACATCTCCTCTCCTCCCTTTTTGGCGCCGCCCTGATTGCCCTGTCAGGGGCCGGCCTGGTCCACGCCAGCGAGCAGCAGCCCGTCGATGAGCCTTCGTTGCTGGAACGTTATACCAGCAGTGCGCAGGATCTGATCCTCAAGGGCTTCGAGCTGATCGGTATCAACTACCGCTTCGGCGGTACCAATCCCGACACCGGTCTCGACTGCAGCGGGTTCGTTCAGCTGGTTTTCAAGGAAGCGATGGGCATCCTTTTGCCGCGCAGTGCGCGCGAGCAGAGCGAGGTCGGTGCCATCGTCGACCGGCAGGAACTGAAGCCCGGCGATCTGGTCTTTTTCAACACCATGCGGCGTGCGTTCTCGCATGTCGGCATCTATCTTGGCGACAACCGTTTCATGCATGCGCCACGTACTGGCGCCGAAGTTCGCGTCGAAGACATGGGCCAAAGCTACTGGATCCAGCGCTATAACGGGGCACGCCGCTTGCTGGCCCGCTGAAGGGCAAGTCAGGCAAAAAAACGGCGCTGGGCGTCGTTTTTTTCTGCCTTTGTCGGTAACGATTCTTATTTACAAATAACCAAGCGCTGCGTATCATGCCCGGCATCGAGATAACTTCCCACTTGTCTGACTGGAGCCATCGCATGACCCTTCCCCTGTCGCGTTCGCTGATCACGCTCTTGCTGGCTGCCGCTTCTTTCGGCAGTACGGCAGAAGAGAAGGTCCTCAATCTCTACTCGGCGCGCCACTACCAGACGGACGAAGCCCTGTACAGTGGCTTTACCCGGCAAAGCGGTATCACCGTCAGGCGCATCGAGGGCAAGGAGGACGAACTGATCGAGCGCATCCGCAACGAGGGTGCCAATAGCCCGGCCGATGTTCTGCTGACGGTCGATGCGGCCCGCCTGGCGGAAGCGCATGAGATGGGTTTGTTCGCAGCGGTCAGATCGCCGCTGCTCGAGGCGCGCATTCCCGCGCATCTGCGGACCAGTGACTGGTTCTCCTTTTCGATCCGCGCGCGCGTGATCATCTACGCCAGGGGTGCCGTCAATCCCGATGAACTGAGAAACTACAGCGACCTGGCCAACCCGCGACTGAAGGGCAAGGTCTGCTCCCGCTCGGGTTCGCATCCCTACAATCTGTCGTTGATGGCGTCGATCATCGCCCATCAGGGGGAAGCGAAAGCCGAGGAGTGGGCGAGGGGGGTGGTTGCCAATTTTGCTCGTCCACCCAAAGGTGGCGATACCGATCAGATTCGGGCGGTGGCTGCCGGCGAGTGTGCGGTGGCGCTCACCAACACCTACTATCTGGCGCGCATGATGCGTTCGGACAAGCCGGAAGACCGCAAGACGATCGACAGGATCGCGGTCGTCTGGCCTGACCAACAGGGCAACGGTGCCCATATCAACGTTTCTGGTGGTGGCGTCGTGAAGACCGCGCCGCACAGGCAGGCGGCGGTGAGCTTCCTCGAATACCTGGCGAGCGACGAGGCGCAACGCTATTTTGCCGACGGCAACAATGAATGGCCAGTGGTGGCGGGCGTCAAGGTGAGCAATCCGGCGCTCGAGGCGCTCGGCAAGTTCAAGGCCGACAGCCTGCCCGTAGGCTCGTTGGCCATGTATCGTGCCAAGGCGCAGGTCATTTTCGATCGCACCGGCTATCGCTGATCGCCAGAGCGCGCCCTTGGGCAGGCCGCCTCAGCGACGAGTGCGCGAGATCTGGCGCGACAGTGCGATCAGCGGCAGCAGACCGACCGCAACAATCGCCAGCGAGACGCTGGCCGCCTCGGCAAGACGCTCGTCGGAAGCGAATGTGTAGGCCTGCGTTGCCAGGGTGTCGAAGTCGAAGGGGCGCATCACCAGCGTCGCTGGCAACTCCTTCATGACGTCGACGAAGACCAGCAGGCAGGCGGTGAGCAGGCTGCCACGCAGGATCGGCAGATGCACGCGCCGCAACATCGCCCCCTGGCCCAGGCCCAGGCTGCGTGCCGCGTCGTCCATGTTGGCGGTAATCTTGGTCAGGCTGGCGCCAACCGCCTGCAAGGCGACTGCCAGGAAACGCACCAGATAGGCGTAGACCAGCGCGGCGATGCCACCGGTGATCAGCAAACCGGGGTTGTCGCCGAACCAGGCCTGCCACTGCGCCGCCAGCCAGTGGTCCAGACGGGTCACCGGAATCAACACGCCAACGGCGATCACCGAACCCGGGACTGCGTAGCCGAGGCCGACCAGGCGATTGAGGGTCGGCGCCAGCACGCCTGTGGACAGGCGTGCGGCGTAGGCCAGCAGCACGGCCAGGGCAACGGCGATGATCGCCGTCAGTCCCGCCAGCAGGAAACTGTTGCGCGCGAGAATCGCGAAATGCTCACCGAATTGCGAATCGACGTCGGTCAGCGCCAGGCGCACCAGCAGGCCGGCCGGCAGCAGAAAGCCAATGCCCAGCGGCAGACCGCAGGCGGCCGCCGCCAGCCAGCCCCGCCAGCCTGGCAAACGCTGGCCCGTGCTCTGGCGTTGGCGTCCGCTGGTGTTGTGAAAACGCGAACGGCCGCGTGAAACGTGCTCGATCAGCAGCAGCACGATGACCAAGGCGAGCAGCGCTGCGGCCAGTTGTGCTGCCGCGATGCGATCACCGAGCGAGAACCAGGCACGATAGATGCCGGTGGTGAAGGTCTGTACGCCGAAGTAGGAAACCGTGCCATAGTCGGCCAGCGTCTCCATCAGCGCCAGGGTCGCGCCGGCCGCCACAGCTGGCCGGGCGAGGGGTAGCGACAGCCGAAAGAAGCTTCGCCAGGCGCCGAGACCGAGGGTCCGCGAGGCTTCGAGCATGCCGCTGGCGCGTTCGAGGAAAGCCGTGCGGGTGAGCAGATAGACATAGGGATAGAGCACGCAGACAAACATGATCACCGCGCCACCGAGGCTGCGTATCTCGGGAAACCAGTAGTCTGCCTTGCGCCAGCCGAAGGACTCGCGCAGGAAGCTCTGCAGCGGGCCGACGAACTGCAGAAAGTCGGTATACACATAGGCCAGCACATAGGCCGGCATGGCCATCGGCAAGACCAGTGCCCATTCGAAGATGCGCCGACCGGGAAAGTCATGCATGACGGTCAGCCACGCCGTGGTCACCCCGACCACGATGACGCCGAGGCCGACCGCGAGGCACAGGAGCAGCGTGTTCGCCAGGTACTCCGGCAGCACCGTCGACGCCAGATGCGACCAGGTCGCACTGGTGCCGCCGTGCCGGATGTTCATCAGAACGCTGCCCACCGGCACACCGACCAGGGCCGCCAAGGCAGCAGAAACAAGCAGCAGGGGATTGAGGCGTGGGCGGGTCATGGTTCGCTGGGTAAATGAGAATTATAATTGACCGGTGTTTCAGCTGGCTTGCTGTTTCCCGAATCGCCAGTCGATACCCTCCCTTTCCTCCCGGATGACTGCGTCTTGATCGCACACCTCGAACTCGAAGGAATAGTTCAACGTTACGGATCACATACCGTCGTTGATGGCGTCAGCTTGCGTGTCGAGAGCGGCGGCATCGCCTGTCTGCTCGGCCCCTCGGGTTGCGGCAAGACGACCCTGCTGCGCTGCATCGCCGGCTTCGAGGCAATCGCTGCCGGCGAGATTCGCGTGCAGGGCCGCACGGTCAGCGGCGCGGGTCGCCGTCTGCCTCCGGAGCAACGGCAGATCGGCATGGTCTTTCAGGATTACGCCCTCTTTCCGCACCTGACGGTAGCGGCCAACGTCGGTTTTGGTCTGGCCGGCCTGGCGGCCAGCGAGCGGCGCAGCCGCGTGCGTGACCTGCTCGCCACCGTCGGCCTGAGTGGCCAGGGCGACCGCTATCCGCATGAACTCTCCGGTGGCCAGCAGCAGCGCGTTGCGCTCGCCCGCGCCCTGGCGCCGCGTCCGCAGTTGATCCTGCTCGATGAACCCTTCTCCAATCTCGACGTCGACTTGCGCGAGCGCCTGTCGCTGGAAGTGCGCGAGATCCTCAAGACCCAGAAGATCACGGCCCTGCTGGTCACTCACGATCAGCACGAAGCCTTTGCCATGGCCGACGAGGTGGGGGTGATGGCTGCCGGGACCATTCAACAGTGGGACACGCCCTACCGGGTTTACCACCAGCCAGCGAACCGCTTCGTCGCCGACTTTGTCGGGCAGGGGGTTTTCCTGCCCGGCGTGGTCATCGACGATCGCCGCGTCGAGGTTGAACTGGGTCGGCTCGAGTCGCGCCTGCCGCTCGAATGCAGCCAGGGCTGCGAGGCGTGCGGGAGAGGTTGCGGCGTCGAAGTGCTGCTGCGTCCGGATGACATCATCCATGACGATCAGGCCGAGCTGCTGGCGGAAGTCCGGCACAAGGCCTTTCGCGGCGCCGAGATTCTGTACACCCTGCGGCTGGGGAGCGGGGTCGAAGTGCTCTCGCTGGTTCCATCGCACCACAATCACGCGATTGGCGAAAAAATTGGTATCCGCCTGGACGTCGACCACGTCGTCGCTTTCAAGACCACGACGCGAGCCTTCCCGCCGACCGTGCAGCCGAACCGGTTGCCGCGATGATTCCCTGGCTGGAGGGCCACGAACCCTTTCCACCGCTGGAAATGGCGCTGCTCGAACCGAACGGTCTGCTCTGTGCCGGTGCAGACCTGTCTGCGCAGCGCTTGCTCGACGCTTACCAGCGAGGGGTCTTCCCCTGGTACTCGAGTGGCGAACCGATCTTGTGGTGGAGTCCCGATCCGCGTATGGTGCTTTTCCCGGGCGACTTCCGAATCTCGCGCTCCTTGCGCCGCAGCTTGCGCTCGGGTCGCTTCACGGTGAAACTGGACAGCGCCTTCCCGGCGGTGATCCGTGCCTGTGCCGAGGCGCCGCGTGCCGGTCAGGATGGCACCTGGATCACGCGTGAAATGCAGCGCGCCTACTGGAGGCTTTTCCAGCTTGGCTTTGCCCACTCAGTCGAGACCTGGCTGGACGGAGAGCTCGTCGGTGGGCTGTACGGCCTGGCGATTGGCCGCATGTTTTACGGAGAGTCCATGTTCACGCGCGTCTCGGATGCGTCGAAGGTCGCCGCAGCGCATCTCGCGCGTTTTCTTGAAGAGGAAGGATTCGGCATGATCGATTGCCAGATGAACACCCCGCATCTTGCCTCCCTCGGGGCACGCGAGATTTCGCGCGCGGCTTTCATCGCCCGCTTGCATGCACTGGTGGCACAGGCCTGGCAGCCTGGCCGCTGGCCGGCCGATGCCGCCAGCCAGGCGTGGACCTGAGCCAGTGTCGCGACTCAACGACTCCGACCTGCCTTTCTCGCTGTTGCAGTTCTATGCGACGGCTCCCTACAGCTGCAGCTACCTGCCCGGGGAACTGGCGCGTTCGCAGGTCGCCACGCCAAGCCATCTGATCACCAGCGAGGTCTATGGTGAACTGGTTCGCAGCGGCTTTCGACGCAGCGGCGTTTTCACCTACCGGCCGAAGTGCGACGAGTGTCACGCCTGCGTCCCGGTACGGCTGCCGGTAGACCGCTTCGCGCCCAACCGCAGTCAGCGCCGCAGCATCCGGATGCACGCCGGCATGCAGGCGCGCGAGCTGCCACTGCGCTTTTACAGCGAGCATTATCAGCTTTACCTGCGCTATCAAGCGGCGCGGCACGCCGGTGGCGGGATGGACCAGGACAGCCACGAGCAATACACGCACTTCCTGCTGCAAAGCCGCGTGGACACTCGGCTCATCGAGTTCACGGAGGGCTCTGTGCTGCGCATGGTGAGCATCCTCGACGTCCTCAAGGATGGTCTGTCGTCGGTCTACACCTTCTACGACCCCGACCTGCAGCCAGCCGCGCTCGGTACCTACAACATTGCCTGGCAGATTGCGCAATGCGTCGCCAACCGGCTGCCGTATCTCTACCTGGGCTACTGGATTCGGGACAGCCGCAAGATGGCCTACAAGGCCAATTTCAGGCCGATCGAGGGGCTGTTCGATGGGCAGTGGATCGATCTGTCGGCGCGCCTTGGCAAATCATGAGACGGCGCCTGCTCCCTGGCCTGGCGCCTGCCCGCCCACTGCCGCGCTGCGGCCAGCCCGACAAGGTTGGCCATGGTGGCGCCGCTGGTCAGGGCGCCCGACCATTGCGCAGGCAGGCCGAAGAGTTCCTTGAGCCAGCGCCTGGTCGCTTGCGGTAGCGGCTGTCGGCTCCATTCTGGCGGTCATTCCTCGTTGTTTTGCAGTGTAAAGGCCATTATCCTGTCAATGACCGCTGACAAAGCGGAAGGGTACCGCGACGATGGCCCTGCCGGTATCGACGAGGACGGTGGCGTCCCATTCCATGCTTCCGGTGATGCACACCGGCAGGCTGGCCTGCGCGGTGAAGCGGTCGCTGCCACCTTGTCTTTCCAGACGCGGGCGATTGTAACCCATGTTCATTTGGCTGCCGGTGAAATCGACCTCGACCTTGCGTACCGTCGTGCCGTGGAAGGTCGCCTGCACGCGCAACGGCTTGAGCGCGGGAATCGGCCGTGGTTCGATCGAGAATTCGAGCTGACCGCCGTCGGGCAGCGTCGCCACGCAGGTCTGTTGGCCAATGTTGCAGCTCGACAGCGCTAGAGCGATGTCGGTCCTGGGAGTGAGCAGCGGCGCCAGCTGGTAGCCGACGACGCCGAGGATGGCGAGTCCGAGGAGGATAGCGGCGTCAAGCAGCAGGTTTTTGGTCATCAGTACAAGAAGTGGAGTGGAAATGAATTTCGGCAGGCCGCAGCTTACGTCGATGCGCTTGTCCATGGCCTCATGAACCAGCAAAAACCATGTAGATTGGCGGCTATCGATTCTCGGACAGTAGGGAGTTAGCAATGAGCAAACTGATTCTGGTGGTCTCCCTGGCGATCATCGCCGCTGGTGCTGCCGATGCCGCGCCACCAGCAGCAAAGTCGCCGGGTATCGAGAACAACGACTACCAAGGGAATTCCCCGGCAGGCGAGAGGATAGCAGCGCTGCAGCTCAAGGGCGACAAGAAGCGCGGTGAGGAGGTCTACGAGGTGTGTGTTGCCTGCCATTTGCCGTCGGGGGCCGGGCGGCCGGACGGGACCATTCCGCAGCTTGCCGGGCAGCATACCAGCGTGTTGATCAAGCAGATGGCGGACATTCGTGCCGGTCTGCGCGACAACCCGACGATGTATCCGTTCGCCGCAACCTTGACCGATCCGCAGGAACTGGCTGACGTCTCCGCCTACATCGCACAGCTCTGCATCCCGACCGATCGTGGTCGGTACGAGGGCAAGGACGCCGGCAAACAGCTGGCGACCGGCAAGGAGCTTTACGAGAAGGGGTGCCGGGAGTGCCACGGTGCCAGCGGTGAGGGCGTCAAGGACAAATTCTACCCGGTGATCGCCGGCCAGCACTACCAGTACCTGCTCCGGCAGATGACCGAAATCCGCGATGGTCGCCGTCGTAATGCCAACCCGGACATGGTCAGGATCATCAGGAAGTACGACAACGACCAACTGGTCGCCATTTCGGCTTATCAGTCCAGCCTGGTGATGCCGGGCAACAGGTGCAAGACCCAGGCGCCGGCCAGGAAAAAATAAGTCCGCGGAGGAGGCAATTTCGCCGACGGGCATCCTGTCCTGGAGGCTGCTCTGCGGTCCCTCGCTGGCGCTTGGCCGGGGGTCAGCCTCCCGCGGGTCGTCGGGGTGGTGTACCGTTCGCCGTGTCGGGTGCCGTCACATCTGCCAGATCGCTCTGACCTATGGTATGGTAGGCGGCATTTCTCCGACACGGGTCGAGTCCTGCTTTTGGGAGGGCGAGTGCCGCAAGGTCTGCCGGGTTTTCCTGGTCATGATCGATGCCCGTACCGATTGAACCTGTGCGCGAGCGACGCCGATCGAGTGATGACCATGTTCAGACTCCTGCTCCTGCTATCGATGCTCCTGCTCGCCGGCTGTGCCGCACCGGAGCTGCGTGGTACTGGTGACCTTGGTGTGGTGATCGAGCGTGCCAGTGGGCAGCTGACCCTGGTGGATACCAGCCGGCGCGCAGCGTATGCGCGCGTCGCCGGGCTCGGCGACCTGTCGCATGCTTCGCTGGTCTACTCGCGCGATGGGCGCTACGCCTACGTCTTCGGTCGCGACGGCGGACTGACGAAAGTTGACCTGCTCGAACAGCGAATCGTCAAGCGCGTGTTGCAGTCAGGCAATGCCATTGGTGGCTCGATTTCGCAGGATGGCCGTATCGTCGTCGCGCAGAACTACACTCCGGGCGGCATCAAGGCCTTTGACGCGGAAACGCTGGAACTGCTTTCCGAAGTACCCGCCGAATATGCGCCCGGCAGTTTTTCCAGGGTCGTCGGCCTTGCCGACCTCTCCGGCCAGCGCTTCGCGTACGCACTGTTCGACGGCGGTGAGATCTGGGTGAGCGATTTCTCGGACCCGAGGCACCCACGTACGCAGCGCTATCCGGCCGGTCTGCAGCCCTACGACGGACTCGTCACCCCGGATGGTCGCTATTACCTGGCGGGGCTGTTCGGCGAGGACGGTGTCGCGCTGCTCGACACCTGGCAGCCCGAGCGGGGCACGCGGCGCATCCTCGAAAATTATGGGCGCGGTCAGGAGAAGCTGCCGGTATTCAAGATGCCGCACCTGCGTGGCTGGTCAATGGCGCAGGGCCGTGCTTACCTGCCGGCGATCGGTCGGCACGAGGTGCTGATCGTGGCCGGCGACAGCTGGCAGGAAGTCGGTCGCATCCAGGTCAAGGGGCAACCGGTTTTCGTCATTGCGCGGCCCGACGGCCGGCAGGTGTGGGTCAATTACGCTTTCCCCGACAACGGCTGGGTCGAGGTGGTCGATACGCTGACTGGCCAGGTGGTGAAGACCCTCGCACCCGGCAAGGCGGTTCTGCACATGGAGTTTACCCCGCGTGGCGAGCAGGTCTGGATTTCCGCGCGCGACGACAACCGCGTCCTGATCTACGATACGGCGAGTTTCGAGAAGATCGGCGAGTTCTCCGTGCAGGCGCCGAGCGGCATCTTCTTCACCAGCCGCGCCAACCGCACCGGGTTCTGATGGAAACCCTCGACCTAACCCTCGACTTTCGCCTGCTCAACAATTTTCAGCGGGATTTTCCGCTCTGCTCGGCGCCCTTTGCCGAGGTGGCTGCGCGCCTGGGCGTCGCCGAGGCCGTGGTCTTGCAGAGCCTGCAAGCGCTGCGCCAGGCAGGCAAGATCGCGCGCGTCGGCGCGGTTTTCGCTCCCAAGCGCATCGGCGCCAGCACCCTGGCAGCGATGGCGGTGCCGACCGAGCAGTTGGCTGCGGCCGCCGAGGCAGTCAATCGTTTCCCCGAGGTCAACCACAATTACGAACGTGAGCATCGCTACAACCTGTGGTTTGTCGTTACTGCCGGTTCGGAAGGGCGCCTGCAGGCGGCCCTCGGCGCCATCGAACAGGCGGCTGGCTGGCCTCTGTTGCGACTGCCCTTGCTCGAGGAATATCACATCGACCTCGGCTTTGCGCTCGATAGCGGTGCTGAAGAACGCAACGGCAGGTTGCCGGTGCTGCGGCACGCGTTCGTACCGCCGACGCAGCTCGACGAGTTTGAACGTCGTCTGGTGATGGCTCTGCAGGAAGGCTTGCCGCTGTTCATTCGCCCGTTTTCGGTGCTCGCCAGCCGCATCGGCCGTGACGAGAGCGAGGTGCTCGAACGTATCCGTGGCTGGTGCGCCGAAGGCATCATCAAACGCTTCGGGGTGATCGTCCGACACTACGAACTCGGTTACACGGCCAACGCCATGCTGGTGCACGACATCCCCGACGCCGCCGTCGGCGAGGTCGGCGAGAGCCTGGCGCGCGAGGCCGGGATCACCTTGTGCTATCAACGACCGCGGGTGCTGCCGGCGTGGCCCTTCAACCTGTTCTGCATGATCCACGGGCAGGCACGGACGGAAGTCGAAGCGAGGATCGCCGAGCTGCGATCGCGGCTGCAGCTCACCGACTACGCGCACGCGGTCCTGTTTTCGCTGACCCGTTTCAAGCAGGGCGGCGCACGTTATGCCTGAGGCGGCGTGCATCGACGCCACCGATCGCGCGATCATCGATGGCTTGCAGGGGGATTTTCCGATCTGCGAGCGCCCCTACGCCGAAGTTGCCAGCCGCCTCGGCATGGCCGAGGCCGAACTGCTGGAACGTCTGCAGCGCCTGCTGGCGACGCGCGTGCTGACCCGCTTTGGTCCGATGTTTCAGGTCGAGCGCATGGGTGGAGCTTTCGTTCTGGCGGCGATGCGCGTCCCGGAAGCCGATTGGCTGCGCGTGCTCGATATCGTCAATGCCTTCCCCGAGGTGGCTCACAACTACCGTCGCGAAAGCGACCGCAACTGCGAGTTCAACATGTGGTTCGTGCTCGCCACCGAGACCGCCGACGCCATCCACGCGGTCGTCGCCGGGATCGAGGAGGCCAGCGGCTTGCCGGTTTTCCCCTTCCCCAAATTGCAGGAGTACTTCGTCGAAATGAAGCTAACGGTGCGGCCATGAATGCCGTCGTTGACCCCATCGATCGCCTGCTCGTAGTCGCTACGCAAAGGGGGCTGCCGCTGGTCGTGCGGCCCTATCACCAACTGGCCGACGAGATCGGGATCGCGCCGGAGGAAGTGATGGCGCGCCTGGCACGCATGCTCGAAAATGGCGTCATCCGGCGCATCGGCGCGGTTCCCAACCACTACGCGATCGGCTACACCGCCAACGGCATGAGCGTTTGGGACGTTGCCGACGAGCGTATCGACCAACTCGGGGTGCGCGTCGGCGAACTCGACTTCGTGACCCATTGCTATCACCGGCCACGGCGATTGCCGGCGTGGCCTTACAACCTCTTCGCGATGGTGCATGGCATTTCGCGCGCCGAGGTGCTGGCCAAGGTGGCAGCCATTGCCACGATCCTCGGGCCTGACTGTAGTTCGCATGACGTCCTGTTTTCGACGCGCATCCTCAAGAAGAGCGGCCTCAGAATCGGTGCATGAATGGCCAGCGGTTCGCTGCAGCCGTGTCCGCCGCGGCGGGGAATCTGCCGGAGGTTCAAGAGAATGTCCTGCGGACCTTGGGGAAGGAGGAAGCTGACTGGAATATTCGGTGAAGCCCTGGTAAAGCCAGAGCGGCTCCAAGTCTCGCATGAAATGATCGACCAGGAAATGTCTTGGTGCACCGCACCAAATTTGTTATATTGATCCTTGATGGTTGCGCACTGACATTTGCACAGGATGAATATGTATATCGTAGATGACCCGGCCCTTGCGCTGATTACCCGCTTTGTCGGCGACTCGTTGGATTCCAACCGATCAGACGCGGACTTCTTTCGTCAGCAGGTCGAGGCCATCGCCGAGTACGTCGAGCGTTTCCCCCCGGACGAGCGGGATATGCGGGCTTTAGTGTGGGTCGAGGCGCACGCCAGGCACTATCGTCAGGAGTGGCAGAAACAGGCGGCCATTGACATCCTGGCAGAGAAGCGCTGTCCCGATTGCCCCTTGTTAGGCGGCGATGAGCAGATGCCTTGTGCGATCCATGACCAGTGGTTGACGCTGCTTGGGCGCTACGCCGCCAACGACCTCTCTTCCTACGACTATGTGGAGCAGAGCCTGGCGCTATTGACTGCCCACAAGGTATGGTTGAAGGTGAGTCAAGCCCGCCAGCCCTTGCGGTGTGCGTGCCCGGCGGACGTCAATCTGCCGTCGGCAGCATCGACGCCGAGCGGTGAGCCGCCTATTGGTAACTCTGACAGTTCGATGACCCGCAGCTTCCGTTAGCCACGGACCAGCAATGCCTTCAAGCTGCGCGGAGCGCGCACCAGATCGGCGAGCGTGTATTCGTCCAGTGTCGCGAAGAGCGCATCAAAGGCGCGAACCAGTACCGCCGCCAGTCGGCAAGCCGGTGCGATGCGGCAGGTCCCGCCATCGTCCGACATGCATTCGACGATAGGCGCACTGCCTTCGCTGGTGCGAACGATCTGCCCCAGCCGAATGTCCTCAGGCTCGCGCGCCAGGCGGATGCCGCCACCCTTCCCGCGCAATGATTCGATGACGCCTGCGCGCGCCAGTTGATGCACCACCTTCATCAGGTGATTTTCCGAGATGTCGTAGGCGGCGGCAATCTCCGGAATAGTGGCGAGCCGGTCGCGATTGAGC
This sequence comes from Candidatus Accumulibacter affinis, assembly GCA_016713625.1. Lineage (GTDB taxonomy): Bacteria > Pseudomonadota > Gammaproteobacteria > Burkholderiales > Rhodocyclaceae > Accumulibacter > Accumulibacter affinis. The sequence continues at coordinate 550,753 of JADJOT010000011.1, read as the reverse complement.
GCCAGGAACATGAGTACGCGCAGGGTGTAGTCGGAGAAGGTGGTGAGTTTCATGGCTGCATGTCGGCGAACATAAGCTGTAGCAAATATATTGCTTTACGAAAAAGCCGGTGTTACGATGAAGCAATATTTATTGTACCGCTTTATCAAGGACGTTCGCCATGTCAAACCAAACTTGCAACTGGCTGATCATCGCCACCACTCTGGCGCTGAGCATCGGTTCGGCTGTAGCCATCGACCACGCGCATGACCTTGGAGGCCACGGTGCCACCACGCTGACCTTGAACAACGGCACGAAGTGGCCGACCGACGCTCCATTGCGCCAGGGAATGACGAGCATCAAGGCCGCACTGCTACCGCAATTGCCTGCGATTCACGAAAACAGGCTGAAGGCTTCTCAATACCTGCTATTGGCAAAGCAGACGAACACGCAGATTGGCTTTATGGTCACCAATTGCAAGCTTTCGCCTGACGCCGACGCGCAATTGCATCTGATCATTGCCGATCTTGGCGGCGCCGCCGAAGCCATGGCGGGAAATGACCAGAAGATGTCGCGCCAGGAGGGCGCAATGCGACTGCAGCACGCGCTGAAAATCTACGGCGAGTTCTTCGATCATCCCGACTGGTCGCTGTCCACTTCCGTGCACGAACACTGATCGGAGACATCATTTGGCACACCGATCGCAAGCATGAAGCGCCATTCTGAGTTGCTGACTCTTTCCCGCGAGCATCACGCCGCGCTGAAGCTCGCGCGTGACGCCCGACGTGCCGCGGAATCGGGCGACGCGAGCGAACTGGGGAATCTGGCGCAACGCGTCGTCAGTTTCTTCGCGGCCGAACTCGATCCGCACTTCCGTATCGAGGAGCAGCACCTTCTGGTGTTTCTGGCGCACGCCGGAGAACGTGAGCTGGTTCAGCGCACGCTGACTGAACATGCAGAATTGCGCCGTATCGCCAGCACAATGTGTTGCCCCGATCGAGCCATGTTGTTGCGCTTTGCAGATCTGCTGGCGGAGCATGTCCGCTTTGAGGAGCGCGAACTATTCGAGGTGGCGCAGGCCAGGCTCGATGGGAATCCGATTCAAATTTGAGGTGAAATCCATTCGGATTGCGGCCGTCGGAAGAAAAATTCCCCAGCAGTCAGCCCCCAGAAAAGTCATCAAGATCACGCCTGTCGTTGATCCGGATGCCAAGGTTTAGCCATCAAAACGGCCAAGCACGCCACTTGGCTCATCTTCTCCCTGTGGACGGGTTTCACGTTCGTCGGCTATTTCATGCCGATTCGCGATCTTGCGCAGGATCTTGTCACCTTCTCGCCTGGGGCATGGTCATCCTTCTGGGTAGTTTTCTATGGCTTCGTCACGTATGGCAATGCCGGCTTACCGAAAAATCTCAAAGTTCTGGGTGCCCTAGCTGAAATCCTTCCGGAGATGGGATGACCCGCACGACCTGCTCGCGCCGAGCGATCACAGAGAGGTTTTGCGAGAGTCGTGGATGCACCCTTGGGCTTTGGATTGGTTGTCTTGGCGGAAGAGTCCAAGACGCCGTCACAGGGTATGAAGGCCACGAACGCGGCGCCGGCACGGCCTATGTCTGTCGTCTCTTACGCATCGCACGCCCGACGCGAGCGAGATCATCATCGCTCAGCAATCGTGCTGCCATCGGCAACAGCTCGCGCTCCTCGAACTCGATGTGGCGTTCATACTTGCCCACCATCACCTCGACGTGGTCCTCGAAGAACCCAACGTCTTCGCCGGCCGCGATCCTTTCCAGCACACCGCGCAGGCGCCGCCAGACCGCTTCCAATACACGGTGATCCGCCGTAAGCCCTTCGATCATCTCGCGCAGGCAGACCGCGTCCGACCCAGCCATTGATTCGATTAGCGCAGGGAAGAGGTCATCTTCTTCGTCCGCGTGATGCTGCCTGGCGGAGATGTCGAAGTAGCGCAGCACGTTGGCCGCCGCAGTACACGCCTCCTCGTCGACGCCATGGGCAAGCAAGTGCGCGACCAGGCGCCGCAATATCGCACACTGACCTTCGGCGCGACGATGGCACGCGGAAAGCAGTTCCAGAGGTGCCTCCATTCCAGCAGCCAGCGCGGAAAATGCCGCAAGATCTTCCTTCATCCTGTCCGCCTCCCGATTAGCCTTCCGCGTCAGCCAAGTAGGCAAGCACGTCACTCATCAGGCCATTTGCTGCGCGGTAATGCCCCTCGGGTACCGACAAAATGACGTGCTCCGATTGCACATAAGTCGCCGGCCGCAGATCATCCCGGCAGTGAGCGACCAGTGCGCGGGCGCTCTCGGGTGTGGTTTCCAGGTGGAACTGGAGGCCAATGACGCGCGTACCCACCTGAAACGCCTGATTCTCACAGGCCAATGACTGTACAGCCCCACAGTGCTTAGCCCTTGGCTTGACCATCGCGTCCAGCCCGTTCGCGGGATACCGCAGACCTCAGCTTGCCAGTCTCACCACCACGATAGTCACGAGCACCGACGCGTCTTCGCTTGCCCGTAGCGAGTGAGGCACCTTGCTCGCAAGGTACATGAGGTCGCCGGCACGCATCGTCCTGGAACTGCCGTGTGCCGTGACTTCCAGCACGCCTTCGAGACATTGCATTGTAATCGGACCGGCTACCGCATGGTCCTGCAACTCCTTGCCGGCCGGCATGACGAGCCGCATGACCTTGAGTTGCTGGTCACGTAACAGCGTCGTGGACTGGGCGTCGTCAAGCGATGCGCCCAATGGCCGAAGGTCGATAAGGTCGCCTGATGAAGCATGTTTGATCGCCATCCTGACTCCTGGGAGAACGTGGAAACTATCCGGGCTTGCCGTCGAGCCGTGGCCGCGACAACACCGGCCAGTAGCGCACGACATAAAGCGCAAACGCGGCGGACCAGCAAGCGCCCGAGGCGACGACGGTCGCCAGGTACGCGCCGGGCAACCACATGCCGCCGAAGACGCGTATGGCTGCGGCGACTACAACGAGCACATAGCAGGCCACTTCGAAGTGGTCCGCCACCAAGGGGCGCCCGGTGTGGCCGCGCGCCGTACGCGTCATCATGCCGATCGTCATGCCACCGATCGCCCCGACCGTCAGCGCATGCACCGCGAACAATTCGCCGACGAAGCCAAGCGCGGCAAGTCCACGAAGCACCAGATGAATCACTATCCAGGCATAGGCCACGTGCAGGACCCACACCATCGGCGCGCCGAATGTCCGCCATGGCTGCCAGAGATAGATCCGTGCGGTGTGAGCCAGGGCAGCAATCACCGCGACCACGGCAATGACTCCCGCGGGAGCCTGCGCCAGGTCGGCAGCAAGCAGGAAAAGGACACTACTGAGCGCGATTTTTTCGACCACCGGGTGACGCGTGGCTTTCACCCCCGGAACGCCGTTGTTGGTGAACATCGGAATCACCCGCCCACCCAGCACGGCCATGACGAACAGAATGACATCGAGCCCAACTTGCAAACTCGCCCGTTCGGGCCATCGCAACATGCCCAGAGAGGCAAGATGGAAGGCCAGCACGGCGAGCCCCAGCAGCAACAGCAGCGCGATGAAAAAGTAGTTGCGCTGGTTTCGGCTTTGCACGATGGGGATGCCTATCCCAATGGCGACGGCCACCGGAAACGCGACATTGACGACTGCCGCGGCTGTTGAAAACGGGGTCAAGACCAGCACGCGACCGGCCAGCCAGAGCGCTGCAAGCGCGATCAGCGGCAGTCCCGTGGGCGTCGGCTTGCCGGTCCACGTGCGAACGGCCGTGAGGAGGAACCCCGCAACCACCGCCAACGTGTAACCGTAGAGCATTTCGTGGCCATGCCACGCCGGATTCCGAACATACGAAGCGGGAAGATGGCCGGTGTACTGGCAGACCCAGAGCACGATAGACAAGGCGGCAAAGCTGCTCGCGAGCAGGTAAAACGGCCGAAACCCGAGGTTCCACAGGGCGAACCCTGTAGAAGCGGACTTCGCCGGCGGTTGGGAGTCTTCAATCTTCAGCATCTGGGCAGCCCTTGAGAGACGTCATCTCTGTTCCCTCGTCCACACTGGCCAGCTGGTGCTGATCGGCGCACTTGCGCCAGCGCGTCGATACCACCGTTCACTTGCCGTGCAGGAACTCACCACTCGCAACTCCTCAAAAACCCCGTCCGGGCGTGTATGCGCTTGGCTTGACCCCGGAACGACGCGGTCACCCGCACAGCGCGCCCGCCTGAAGTGACGGTCCGTCGGCCTGGCAATCAACCGCGGCGCCGTCCATACAGCCGCATCAATTCTGCAAGTCGCCGGGCGTGCTCGGCGGCGACCTGCTTCCAGGTAAATCGCCATTCCCAGGATCCCTCGCTAACGCCGGGTTCGTTCATGCGGTGGGTCGAGTCGAGGCCGAGCACGTCCTGCATCGGGACGACGCACAGCGCGGCGACCGAGGAGCAGGCCAGGCGGATCAGGTGCCAGTGCATTTCTTCACCGGTTTCGTCGCCGACGCCCAGGTAGGCACGCACATGATCCTGCTCCGGATGGCCGAGTGCCTCCCACCAGCCGCGCGTGGTGTCGTTGTCGTGGGTGCCCGTATAGACCACCGTATTGGCGTCGTAATTGTGCGGCAGATACGGGTTTTTGGCATCGCCATCGAAGGCGAACTGCAGGATGCGCATGCCCGGCAGGCCGATCGCCTGGCGCAAGGCGTTGACTTCGGGGGTGATGATGCCGAGGTCTTCGGCGATGATCCGCAGCCGGCCGTGTGCGTCGCTCAGCTCGCGGCGCATGGCGGCGAAGACGGCTTCACCGGGCCCCGGTCGCCATACCCCGTCGATGGCCGTTGCGGCGGCGGCGGGAATTTCCCAGAAGGACTCGAAGCCACGGAAATGATCGATGCGAACGACGTCGCAGAGCTTCATGGTTTGCCGCATCCGCTCGACCCACCAGCGGTAGCCCTGCGCCGCATGCGCTGACCAGCGATAGAGCGGGTTGCCCCAGCGCTGCCCGGTGGCGCTGAAGTAATCCGGCGGCACGCCGGCGACTACCCGGGGATGTCCCTGTTCATCGAGATCAAAAAGTTCGGGATTCGCCCACACATCGGCGCTGTGCGCGGCGACGAAGATCGGCAGGTCGCCGACGATCTCGATGTGGCGCGAATTCGCGTAGCGCTTGAGCGCCGCCCATTGCTCGTGAAAGCGCCACTGGCAGAACTTCCAGAAATTGATCTCGGTGGCGTGCGTATCTTGTGCCGCGCGCAGCGCAGCGGGCTGCCGGTGTGCCAGCGGCGCCGGCCAGTCCTGCCACATCCGGTCATCGCCGCCGTGCGCGATATCCAGCGCCATGAACAGCGCGTAGTCGTCAAGCCAGGCGCGCGCATCGGCGCAGAAGGCTTCAAATGCCGGTCGCTGCGCGGCCTTCTTGCCGCCAAAAAATCGTTCGGCGGCGTGTCGCAGGTGGGCGATGCGGAAGCGCTGCACCTCTGCGTAATTGACCCGGCCCTCGGGGAAAGCGGGGACCGATGCCAGATCGGCAGCGCGCAGCCAGCCGGTCTCGCGCAGTTGCTGCAGGTCAATCAGCAGCTCGTTGCCGGCAAACGCCGACGGGCTGATGTATGGCGAGTTGCCGGGTCCGACGCTACCGAGCGGCAGCACCTGCCAGAGCGACTGGCCGGCGCCCACCAGCCAGTCGACGAAGTGATAGGCCGCCGGGCCGAGGTCGCCCGAGCCATGCGGGCCGGGCAGCGAGGTGGGGTGAAGGAGAATGCCGTTATGGCGGGGGAGGGAAGTCATGCGGGTCCTTTTTCCGGTTCCTGGTGGTCGCCTGTCGCGGGGCGGTGAATAGGCGTAATGCTAACCTGCATTGTGCCGGGGCGTCACGCGGCAGTAAGATCATGCACGCAAACACCGCGCCGCACGAGCAAGGGCAAGCTTTACGGGCATTTGCCTTGGCTGTTGCGCGAACGGGATGGCCAGGGGGAACTTTTCTTCGCCGGGGTGCGTTCGGCTCAGGCGATCTACCTTGACGATCTGCTGCCGACCGTTCCCGATCGCGACCATGTTCCTCGCCAAGGAGCGCATGGCCCATCGCGAGACGGCTGAACTGCTCTCCTGCCGCGACTTGGTGGCCATCATGCGCCACCGGCTGCCCACCAGGATCGTCAGCGACGAAGACTATGGTGACCCCTTCGCAAGGCACTTGCTGTCACACCTGCGCCAGTCGATCGGCGAGTTGCTCCAGCGCGTGCAGGCCAACCACCTCGGTGTCGAATTCGGTCAGTTTGAGAATGTTCTCGAAGCGCGTGTGGGCCTGGGAACGATCGGCGTAGTAACGGCAAAGATTCTGGTGTAAGTCGGCCAGCGCAGTGAGCCCCTGCTGACGAAGTTCGGTCTGTGTGGCATGCACTTGAGGAGACTCCGGCACCGCCCATGTCGGCCAGGCGCGGTTCACGATGACTTTTCTGAGGTGGTAGCCGGCGGCGCCAAGCTCGTCGTGAAAGGCCTCGCCCTCGATGATCTTGGCTTGATCAAAGCTGGTTATCAAGACGAAGGCTGTGCTGGGATCGAGCAACAAGCGATGCGCCTTGAGGCTGGTTTCACGAATGTCGGGCGCAATGGCGTCGATGGCCGAAAAAAACCCGTTGAACGTCGCCACGAATTCCGATCCGGTGAGAAAGCTTAGCGTGCCCAACAGCATTTTGACGCCCATTTTCCAGGCGGCTGAGGCAAACTTGAACCCCCGCGTGCGACCCATGAACATGCTGATGATGGCGGTATTAAAGACAGCGTTCAGCTTTTCCGGTGCATGCAGGAAATCCACTGCGTGGGCGACCGGCGGCGTGTCAAGAATCACCAGGTCATAGTGGCCGCTACTGGCCGTATCGACCAGCTTGGACAGCGAGGTGAACTCCTGGGAACCTGACAGGGTGGTGGACAACTGCTGATACAGCGCATTGTTGAACAGGCCATCGATAGTGGCCTGGTCAGTGGCGTTACGCCGGATGTAGGCGGCAAAGATGCGGGCCTGGTCGATCATGCCCGCATGCAGACTACCGGCATAGCCCTGGCCCGGAACCCACACTTCATCGGCGCCTTGATCGATTCCCAGGGTTGTGGCAAGTCGTCGCGCCGGGTCGATGGTGAGCACCAGCACGTGCTTGCCCATTCGTGCAGCCAAGACTCCCAGCGCTGCCGATAGCGTGGTTTTGCCCACGCCACCGCTGCCGGTACAAACGATGACTCGATGGTTTTCGATCAGTTGTCTCATGGTGCGGCATCCTGCGCGACCTCAGCCAGTTCAAGCGCGTCGGCCAAACGTTCGAGTAGCGTGACAACGTTCAGCATGGGCACCATGGGTAGTGTGTGCACGGCCTTGGCGCCGGTTTGGCTCAGGCGCTTGAGGCTCAATTTCTGGCGCGTGGCGAGACTCTGCATTTGTTCAAGAAAGGGGCCCGCACTGGCAAACGATTGCGGCTTCGCAAGAGGCGGAAGATCGAGCATGCGGTTGCAATACAGGCGGGGCTGCAGGCCGGTCTCGGTCTGAATGTCGACGAACATTTCGCAGGCCTCGGCTACCGGCATTTCCTCGGCCAGCGTAACCATGCGGTACTCACACAACTTGGGATCGGACAGCAATTTCGTCATGGCCACCGTCTGACGGTGCAACGGGCCGCCTGCGGCCGTGCCCGCAAGACCACGTGGTGCGCGCAACAAGGTCATGAACTGCCCCGTGGCATAGGCATCGACCACCACGACGTCGACATCGCGCTTGTACCAGGCGTGTAACCTGGGCGCTGTCAGTTTGCCCAGAATGGCGATTTCGCCCAGGCCGGGGGCCGCTCCCACCAAAGCCTTCATCACGGTGTTGCTGAGTATCTTGGTGGCTGCCGACTTGAATACCAGATAATGGCTGATGTACTCGCGCAACGCTTCCTCAACATCCCAGCACGCAACGCCGATGCGGGGTCGCCATTGCACCGTGTCATTTCCGACCTCAAGACCGAGAAACGGGCCAAAGAAGCTCCGCTTGCCAAACTCCACCAGCAGCACCGATTGGCCTCGTCGGGCGAACTGCAACGCGCTGGCCGCCGCTACCGAGGACTTGCCGACTCCACCTTTGCCGGTGACGAAGACAATGCGATGTTCAGCGGTCAAAACAGGGATATCTTCATTGTGAACTCGCGATACTGATTGGGTGCATTACGGGTAGTGGGCATGCTGAAGTTCCCGAATGAAGACAGGAAATACTCACTCACGAGATTGCAGACGAGTCTTGCACTGCAGAGCTGAACCCGCCGTTCCGGTCTCACACCATCGGAATCAGGGAACAAAAAGTGGAGTCGATGAAGGGAGTCCAACCGTCGTAATCAGCGTGGGACGCTACCGCGCTACCACTAAACGACACCCACTCCGGGCTCGAGGCTCATTCTAAGCGCAGTGGCCTCCGGGTTCAACCTCGAACACCCTGGGAGGCGGAGGCTGGCGTTTGTTTTTTCAGCACCTATCGCCTATGATCGCAGCGGTGAGAGGTGGTATCCCGGAGCAGGCGCTTGATGCGAGCCATGCAATTGTTGTCCTTTTCCTGGCGGATGTTGCGCCGTGATGCGCGTGGCGGGGAGTTGCGCTTGCTCGCGGCGGCTCTGGTGGTTGCGGTTGCCGCGCTGACCGCGGTGGGGTTTTTTGCCGACCGCGTGCGGCAGGCGCTTGACCGTGAGTCGCATCAATTGCTCGGCGCCGATCTGCTGCTGACGGCCGATCATCCGTGGCCGGCAGAGTTGGCCGATGAGGCGCGTGCGCGCGGCCTGCAGGCGGTGGAGACGCGCACCTTTCCGAGTATGGTGACCGGCGGCGAGGGTGCCGAGCTGCGCGCGCAGCTGGCGGAGATCAAGGCGGTTGGCGCCGCTTATCCGCTGCGCGGTTCGCTGCGTATTGCCCCGGCGCTGAATGTTCCGGATGCGCCGGCGCGGGGTGTACCCGAACCCGGAACGATCTGGATCGATGAGCGTCTGGCCTCGGCGCTGGATGCGCGCGTCGGTGACCGGATCGCGGTTGGGCAGCGCTCGCTGCGGGTCGCTGCGGTGTTGACCCAGGAACCGGACCGGGGGATCAATTTCTTCAGCGTGGCACCGCGGCTGTTGATGAGTCTCGAAGATCTGCCGGGAACCGCGCTCCTCCAGGTCGGTAGCCGGGTTTCCTACCGGCTGCTGCTGGCCGGCGATCTGCCGCTGGTGAAGCGCTTTCAGCGTGAGATCGAGCCCCGATTGGGGCGGGGGCAACGAATCGAGGACCCGCAGAACGGTCGGCCGGAGATTCGCAGCGCGCTCGACCGGGCGCAGAAGTTCCTCGGCCTGTCGGCGCTGCTGACGGTAGTGCTGGCGGCGGTGGCGGTGGCTCTTGCGGCGCGGCGCTATGGGCAGCGTCATCTTGATCCCTGCGCGGTAATGCGCTGCCTTGGCGCGACGCAAGCTTTGCTGCTGCGCCTCTATGTGGGCCAGTTTGCCGTCCTCGGCGTGCTCGCTGCAGGCGTCGGCTGCGCGCTTGGCTATGTGGCACATTTTGCCCTGCACGCCTGGCTGGCACAGTTGCTGGCGACGCCGCTGCCGCCACCGGGCCTGTTGCCGGCGGTGCAGGGAGTGGCGGTTGGCCTGCTGCTACTCTTCGGTTTTGCCGTGCCGCCCTTGTTGCAACTCAAGAAGGTGTCTACCCTGCGCGTCCTCCGGCGTGAGCTGGGAACTCCTCGTAGCGGTCTGCTAGGTGGCTATCTGCTGGGTTTTCTGGCACTCGCCGGGCTGATGTTCTGGGTCGCCGGCGAGATTGAGCTCGGCGCCTACGTGGTCGCCGGTTTCAGCATCGCCCTGCTGCTCTTTGCGGCGCTGGCGCGGGTCGCCATCCGTCTGGCGGCGGCGCTGCGTGGCAGCGGGCGAGCAGCGGGCGGTGGCGGCGCCGGAATCGGCTGGCGCTACGGGCTGGCCAGCCTTGAGCGGCGCGCCAGCGCGAGCGTCGTGCAGATCGTCGCCCTGTCACTTGGTTTCATGGCGCTGTTGCTGCTGACCGTGATTCGCGGTGATCTGCTCGACGCCTGGCGGAGCGCAGTTCCCGCGGACGCTCCGAACCGTTTTGTCGTCAATATCCAGCCCGAACAGGTCGAGCCGGTACGCGCTGTGCTGTCGGCCCAGGGCTTGACGCCCGAACTGGCACCGATGGTACGCGGACGTCTGACCAAGATCAACGGCGTCGAAGTCAGTGCGGCGAGCTACACCGACGATCGCGCGCAGCGCCTGATCGATCGTGAGTTCAATCTCTCGATGCGTGCCGATCTGCCCGAAGGCAACCGGTTGGGCAGCGGGCGCTGGTTTTCGGCCGCCGACCTCGCGGGCAAGGGAGGGGACGCGGCCGCCTCGGTCGAGGATGGTCTGGCCAGGACGCTCGGCCTGGCTGTCGGCGACCGGATGGAGTTTGCCGTCGCCGGCGAGAAAATCGCCATGACCGTCGTCGGCCTGCGCAAGGTCAACTGGGACACCATGCGCGCGAACTTCTTCGTGCTCACCCCGCCAGCGGTTCTGCAAGGCTATCCGGCGAGCTGGATCACCAGTTTTTACCTGCCGCCGGAGAAGGCGGAGTTCGTCAATCGCCTGGTTGGCGAGTTTCCCAACCTCACGGTCATCGACGTGGCAGCGATCCTGCGCCAGCTGCAGTCGATCATGGATCAGGTGGCGCGGGCGGTGCAGTTCGTTTTTCTGTTCACGCTCGCTGCCGGGGTCATCGTTCTCTACGCCGCGCTGGCTTCGGCGGCCGAGGAACGTCGCTACGAGCTGGCGGTGATGCGCGCTCTGGGCGCGCGTCGGGAGCAGCTGCGGCGCGCCTTGCTGGCCGAATTCGCGGCGATTGGCGGGCTGTCGGGACTGATCGCCGCGCTCGGGGCAATCGCGGTTGGTCAGTTTCTGGCGCGCCAGGTTTTCCGCTTCGCGGTGGTGGTCGATCTCTGGCTGCTGCCGGCGGCGATCGCCAGTGGGGCGATGCTGGTTACCGCGGCGGGGTGGTTTGCTGCCACCAGGCTGTTGCAGAGCGCGCCTCTCGAGGCCTTGCGGGGTGGCAGCGCCTGAGCGGCAGCGCGCGCCAAGCCATCGATCGTTTATCATACCGCCTCTGCCGTAAGGAGCGACTGGCTGCCGGGAGACCGGCGTCGCCCTTTTTTACCACCCTAGCGGGGAGAAGGAGTTTTACCATGAAGGCCAAGACACTGTTGATTTTGCGGCACGGGAAGTCGGACTGGGACACCGGTCAGGAAGACTTTCACCGCCCGCTGGTCGAGCGTGGCCGCCTCGGCAGCCTCAAGATGGGCGCCTGGATCAGGCGCCAGAAGCTGGTCCCGGATGCCGTGCTGAGTTCCACCGCGGCGCGCGCGCGCGCCACCACCGAGGCGGCGTGCAAGACCATGGGCTTACCCCTGAAGACGGTGAGTTGGGACGAGCGGATGTATGCCGCTTCACTTGAAGACCTGTTGGTGGCGCTGACCGCCTGCCCGAAGAATGCCCAGAGGGTGCTGCTGGTCGGACACAATCCGGGGCTGGAAGAGTTGGTCGACTATCTGACCGAGGGCCAGCTGGAAGTGCCCGCAGATGGCAAGCTGCTGCCGACTTCGGCGCTTGCACAACTGGAGGTGGTCGGCGACTGGGGCAGCCTCAAGGAGGGCTGCGCCAGGTTGATCGCGGTGACTCGCCCCGGGCAGCTACCCGACGATCTGCTGGTCGATCCCGAGGACGAGGAAGAACGCGGCCCGGTTCCCGAGTACTTTTTCACCCAGTCGGGCGTGCTTCCTTATCGTTACGTTGACGGCAAGCTCGAAATCATGGTCATCGCCTCGCGCAAGGGTACGCGCTGGGTGATTCCCAAGGGCGTCAAGGAACTCGAACTCTCCTTGCGCGATTCGGCTGAAAAGGAGGCCCTCGAGGAAGCGGGCGTGCGCGGCCACGTCGACGACGAACCCATCGGTGACTACGACTACAAGAAGTGGGGCGGTGTTTGCAATGTCGTGGTGTTCCCGATGGAGGTCAGCGAAAGCATTCCCGAAGACGAGTGGGAGGAGAGTCATCGCGAACGCCGCTGGTTTGACACCAGGGACGCCAGGCGAATGGTTGACGAGCGAGCCCTGCGCAAGTTGATCGACAAACTGAAAAAAAGGCTCGGCAAGCGCTGAAGATGCCGCTCGCCCGGCGGTCAGGAGCCGGGCTTCTCTTCGTTTACCCAGGCAACAATTTCAAGAAAGTCCTTCTGGTTCTGGCGAATCACCAGGAAGAAGACCAGCGCCAGGAGCAGCAGGAAGATCAGCATCGGCAGCTCCTGCCAACCCAGGGTGGCGAGCAGTTGAAGATCCATGGCGTTCTCCATTCGTCGTTGCGGCGTCCCGTCGGTGCAGGCGCCCAGCGCCCTGCACCGCAGTGAGACCGGCAGCGCGGCTTTCCGGTTCCCGGCGCGGACGAGACCTGCCAGCCATGGGTTGCGGCCGGCGAGGCTGGCCGTTCCAGGATTGTCGTTAGAGGACGCGCACGCGAATCACGTGCTCCACAGCCGCGATGGCGTTGATCACCTCTTCTCCGGGCGCTCGCTCGACATCCACGATGTTGAAAGCCAGTTCGCCGCGACTCTTGTTCATCATGTCCACGACATTGACCTGGTGGTCGGCCAGAACCGACAGGACATGGCCAAGGACGCCGGAAACGTTGTCGTTCGAGAAGGTGATCCGTGCCGTCCCGGGGCTGCGCTCCATGCTGATCCTGGGAAAGTTCACCGAGTTTACGATGTTGCCGTTTTCCAGATAATCGACCAGCTGGTTGGCGGCCATCACCGCGCAGTTTTCCTCGGACTCTTCGGTGCTGGCGCCAATGTGCGGCATGGCGATGATTTTCGGGTTCCCGAGCAGCACCGGCTCGGGAAAATCACAGACGTAGCTGCCCAGCCGGCCGGCTTCCAGACTGCGCAGAACCGCCGCCGAATCGACGATCGCATCGCGGGCGAAATTGAGCAGGACCGCCCCCTTCTTGATGACTGCCAGGGTGTCGTCGTTGATCATGTGGCGGGTGGCATCGATCGCCGGCACGTGCAGCGAGACGTAGTCGGAGCGGGCGAGCAGCGCTTGCAGGTTCTCCATGCGGCTGACTTCATTCGACAGCCTCCAGGCCGCATCGATCGACAGCACCGGGTCGAAACCGACCACGGTCATGCCCATCGCCAGTGCCATGTCGGCGACCATCGAGCCGATTGCTCCGAGGCCGACGATGCCGACGGTCTTGCCGCGGATCTCGTGACCGGCAAAGCGGGATTTCGCCTTTTCGACGAGTGGCGACATCTCGGCCGGATCCTTGATCTCGGCGAGTGATTGCACATAGTTCATGCCGTCGACGATGCCCCGCGCACTCAGCAACATGCCGGCCATCACCAGTTCCTTGACCGCATTGGCATTGGCACCGGGGGTGTTGAAGACGACGATACCCTGCTTGCTGTAGTCGCCTACCGGTACATTATTGACGCCGGCACCGGCGCGCGCGACGGCGAGCAGCGAGGCAGGTACTTCGACGCCCTGGAGCTTCTGGCTGCGCAGGAGAAAAGCATCGGGATGGGCGATGTCGCTACCCACTTCATAGGTCTGGCGCGGGAAGCGATCGAGGCCCTTGATCGAGATCTGGTTGTAGGTTCTGACCTTGTACATGGCAGTGTGACTCATAGAGGGTGGTTGGGATGACGCGGAATCAGGCGGCGACCTGCTCGTAGGCCCAGGCCAGCCAGGGCATCAGGGCCTGCAGGTCGGAAGTCTCGACGGTTGCCCCGCACCAGATGCGGATTCCGGCGGGCGCGTCCTTGTACGAGCCAATGTCGAATGCCACCCCTTCGCCGTCGAGCAGCTTGACCAGCTTCTTGACCTGCTCGGCGGCGAGTTGCACGCTCAGGCAGACGCTGGTGTTCGAGCGCGTCGTTGGGTCCCTGGCGAGGAAGGAAATCCAGTCGTTGGCGGCGACAAAGTCGGCAATCACTGCCAGATTGGCCTCGCTGCGCGCGATCGCTGCCGGTACGCCGCCGATCGTCTCGATCCACTGCAGCGCGTCGAGGTAGTCGGCAACGCAGAGCATCGAAGGGGTGTTGATCGTTTCGCCGCGGAAGATGCCTTCGCTGAGTTTGCCGCCCGAGGTCAGGCGAAAGACTTTGGGCAGCGGCCACGGCGGGCTGTAGCTTTCGAGGCGAGCAACAGCGCGCGGGCCGAGGATCAGCATGCCGTGCGCGCCTTCACCGCCGAGCACTTTCTGCCAGGAGAAGGTCACCACATCGAGCTTGTCCCACGGCAAATCCATCGCAAAGACTGCCGAGGTGGCGTCGCAAATCGTCAGGCCGGCGCGATCGTCCGGGATCCAGTCACCGTTCGGCACCTTCACACCCGAGGTCGTGCCATTCCAGGTAAACACCACGTCGTTATCGAAATTGACCTGCGAAAAGTCGACAATATCGCCGTAGTCGGCTTTCAGCACCCTGGCGTCAGCCAGCTTGAGTTGTTTGACCACGTCGGTCGCCCAACCCGAGCCAAACGATTCCCAGGCGAGAACATCGACACCGCGCTGACCGAGCAGCGACCACATCGCCATTTCCACCGCACCCGTATCCGACCCCGGCACTACCCCGACGCGGTAGCCTGCCGGCAGGCCGAGAATGCGGGCGGTCTCCGAACACGCCAGGGCGAGCGCTTGCTTGCCCAGCGCCGAGCGATGCGAGCGGCCGAGAGTATCGAGTTGCAGGCTGTTGACGTCATAGCCGGAACGTTTGCTGCAGGGACCCGACGAAAAATTGGGGTTCTTGGGTTTTGCGGTGGGTTGCATGATTGCCTCTATCTGGGAAAAGGAAAACCGGGGGCTGGCGTCTCCCCGAAGGTCTGCGGGAGGAGTCGGACAAAACACAAAATTGTAACAGAGTGTCTCGGTCCTCTGTTTGAAAGGCGGCATCTCGACAGGGTAATCGCATGCATCCTATGCAAGACCCAGGAGTCGAGCGCGCCGGGAATCGGCAGAGGCGGCGATGAGGCGCTGCACCTTGAGTTCACCCTTTCGCCTGAGCGGAGCGAGGCGGAGAAGGTTCACGACGAACCGGCGCAAGACAGCGAATGCCAGTTCACTCCCGGCGCGTGCGTAGCGCCAGCAAGAGTGCCAGGCCGCAGGCCTCACCGAGGGTCAGGCTGACCCCCATGACCAGCAAGGTGCGCGGCCAGCCCAGACGATCGGCACTGAACGCGGCGAACAGCAGTACCGTGGCGCTGCCCAGCCATACCGCCAGCGACGCCGCCGGCAGCGTTGGCGACAGTCCGGCAAGTAGCCCCGCTACGCTGTTGTGCCCCAACGCAGAGAACAGCGGTAAGGCGATCGCCGCAATGGCAGCAATCGCCGCCAGCAACCAGTACGCCAGCGTTTGCAGTGCCGGCGCGGGTGGCCAGAAGCTGTCTGTTCGCCTATGGCCCGCGCCCTGCCATGCAGCTACGCCACGGCCCTCCCGGTCCTGCACCGCCGTTGGTTTGCTGGCTTGGGCCGATTCGATCTCCAGAAGGTCCACGGCGATATGTTGGCGGATGAAACGACCGATGCGACGCGTCGCTTCGACCGCTTCGGGCAGGAAATCAAAGGCCGGGAAGATGTGTGGCATGTCGTGCCAGACTTCCAGCGTCGCACTTGGGCACTTGCCGGCGAAGCGCACCGAGTCGTCGAGCAGCAGTTCGCTGCTGCCGACCATCATCAGCACTGGCGGCAGGCTGGTCAGGTCACCGAACAAGGGCGAGAGGTAGGGATTCCTGGCGAGTTCCTGGTCGGGCATGTACAGCGGCCCGCACGCCTCGAAGATGCCGGGGACGAACATCGGGTCGTGGCCGTTGTTGCGTTGGATCGAGTCGCCGCCGAACGAGCCATCGGTCAGCGGTGACAGGGTCACGACGGCTGCCGGGAGCGGCAGGTTCTCGTCCCTGGCCCGCAGTAGTAGCACCAGCGCGAGATTGCCACCGGCAGAATCGCCAGCGACGACAATCGACGCGGCGTCCACCCCGCTGTCGAGCAGGAAGCGGTAGGCGGCCACGCAATCGTCGATGGCGGCCGGAAACGGATGCTCAGGCGCCAGGCGATAGCTCGGCATCAGCGCCCGTGCTCTGGCCTCCTTGCAGATACGCGCCACCAGCGCAGAGTGCAGCTGCGGCGTTTCGGTGATGAAGGCTCCGCCATGCAGGTAGAGCACGACACGTGCCTCACCGCCGTCGCTGACACGGATCCAGGTGGCTTGCTGCTCGCCGATGACGACTGGCTGTGTCTGGTAGTCAACCGGGGCGGCAGTGAATTGATCGAGTCGAGCAGCGAGGGCGCGCAAGTGTTGATAGTCGGGCTTGCTGGCCAGACGATCGCGCATGAACTGCAGCGACGAAAGGAATACCCGGCGGCCGACACGAGTTTTCAAGAGTTTCACTGCCGGGCTCCTTGAGTTGGGGAGTGAAAGGACAGGACGGAACAGGACGGACAGGAAGGTCAATCATGTGCGACGAGTATAGGGGGCCTCGCCAAGCAAGGTCCACCAGCAACGGCCCGCAGCCTCGATTTCCAGCCGAAGCGAGGACCTACGCTTACTCGCTGCTGATCTGGTGGGCTTCGCAAATGCTGGGCAGTCGGGATCCGATATTCTGCGTGCGCAGTGCCAAACCGTGTATAGTGCGCCCCGGAAACGAGCTGTGTGTCATCCGGTCGGCAGTTCGCTCCCCTCGCGGTTGTTCTCCCCCCGGCAGTTGCCGAGCGCCCCGAAGCATCCCATCCCAATCGTCGTATCCGCCTGAACCGGCTCTGATGGCCCCGTGCCGCAGCAGGTCGTTCGCAGGAGATTTTCTTGTCCCAATCGTTTGCCATCCTCGGCCTGTCGGCCGAACTCACCCGCGTTGTCGCCGAACAGGGCTACAGCGAACCGACGCCAGTACAGGCGCAGGCCATCCCCATCATTCTGGCGGGACGTGATGTGCTCGCCGGCGCGCAGACCGGCACTGGCAAGACTGCCGGTTTCACCCTGCCGCTGCTGCAGCGACTGGCAGCCGCCGGCGCTGCCGCTGCGCATACGCCGCGGCGCGTGCGGGCGCTGATTCTCACGCCGACGCGCGAACTCGCCGCGCAGGTCGAAGAGAGCGTGCGTACCTACGGCCAATACCTGCCGCTGAAGTCGACACTGATCTATGGCGGCGTGAACATCAACCCGCAGATCGAGGCGCTGCGGCGCGGCGTCGATATCCTCGTCGCCACTCCCGGCCGCCTGCTCGATCACCTGCAGCAGAAGACCGCCAACCTCTCGTACGTCGAGATCCTCGTGCTGGACGAGGCTGATCGCATGCTGGACATGGGTTTCATCCGCGATATCCGGCGCATCCTCGCGCTGCTGCCGGCGAAACGTCAGAACCTGCTGTTCTCGGCGACCTTTTCCAACGAGATTCGCCAGCTCGCTGACGGTCTGCTGCAATCGCCGGCGATGATTGAAGTCGCTCGCCGCAACGCCGAGTCGGAACTGGTTGCGCAGCGCATCCACCCGGTCGATGCCTGGCGCAAGCGCGAACTGCTGACGCATCTGGTGTCGTCGGGCGACTGGCGGCAGGTGCTGGTGTTCACGCGCATGAAGAGTGGTGCCAACCGCCTGGCCGAGCAATTATGCAAGGACGGCATCGAGGCCACGGCGATCCACGGCAACAAGAGTCAGCCGGCACGTACGCGTGCGCTGGCCGGCTTCAAGGCAGGCACGGTACGTGTTCTGGTGGCAACGGATATCGCCGCGCGTGGTCTGGACATCGAAGAACTGCCGCATGTGGTCAACTTCGAGCTTCCCAACGTACCCGAGGATTATGTGCATCGGATTGGCCGCACCGGGCGCGCGGGGAGCACCGGTGAAGCGATTTCGCTGGTTTCGAAGGAGGAAAATTCGCTGCTCGCCGACATCGAGAAGCTGCTCACTCGCCGTATCGACCGTCAGATCGTGCCGGGATTCGAACCTGGTCAGGTGCCGCCACCGCAGGTGCTGGCTGCCGCGCAAGCCGCCGAACGCGGCGCCCGTGATGGCAACCGACGCGGCGGTGGTCATGGCAAGGCCAGCCCGCCGCGTACGCCGGGCTCGGCAGCTCAGCCGGCACGAGCCGGTGCATCGGCGTCGACGCCGGTCCGCGCTGCGCCGCAACCGGGTGCCGCGCGGGCGCCGCAGCGCGCCAGAACGACAACCGCCGTGCCGCTGCCAGCACTGTTTCGCAGTCCGACCCGGCGCGGCAGCTGAACCGCCGCTGGCGCCGCAAGTCTTTTATCGCAACATCAGATCAGGAGTCGGCAATGAATATTTTCGTGGGCAATCTCGCACCCGAGACGGACGAAGCAGAACTCACCGATCTGTTCAAGGCCTTCGGCCAGGTGAAATCGGTGCAGGTGATGCGCGAGATGTTCAGCGGCGCCTCGAAGGGTTTCGGCTTTATCGAAATGCCGGGCAGGGCGCATTCGCTGTCGGCGATTGCCGCCCTCGACGGCAAGGACCTGCACGGCAAGCCGCTACGGGTGAACGAAGCCATGGCGCGCGGCAGCGGCGGCATGCGCCACCGTTAAAAACGGCAAGCCGCGACTGGCGCCACGGCAGGTGCTGTGGCATGCTTCGCTGGTCGACAATCTTACCTGCCGGCCGAGCAAAACATGAACCCGAGAAAGAAGTCGCGAACTGCCCGATTGCCAGGAGGGCCAGGCGACGCCGTTCCCTGCCCCTGTGGCAGCCAGCACGCTTATGCCGACTGCTGCGGCCCCTTGCACGAGGGTGCGCCGGCACCTGACGCCGCGGCACTGATGCGCTCGCGCTACAGCGCCTACGTCATGGGCCTCCATGGCTACCTGCTGGCGACCTGGCATCCTTCGACGCGCCCGCAGCAAGTCGACCTCGACGTCGATCCTTCACCACGCTGGCTGGGCCTGGAAATTCGACGGCATGTGCCAACCGGTCCGGATACCGCCATCGCTGAATTCGTCGCCCGCTACCGGCTGGCCGGCCGCGCCCAGCGTCTGCACGAAGTCAGTCGTTTCGTCCGCGTGGACGGTCGCTGGTACTATCTCGACGGCGACTTCCCGGCTTCCGGCAGCATGGTCACGGCAGCCTGCGACGCCGCTGGCTGAACGCTGGAGAGAGACCAGCGCGCGCATGCTGCCGATTCTTTTTCGCGACGAGTATCTGGTCGCCATCCACAAACATATCGCCCATCCGATCATTGGCGACGCCACACATGGCAAAGGAGCCCACAATCGTCTGTTCCAGCAGTTGTTCGCTTGTGATCGCCTGTTGCTGGCCTGCACCGAGCTACGCCTGATCCACCCGGTAACCGGCCTGCCGCTGACGCTGACGGCGCCACTCGCTGCTGATTTCTGCCGCCTGCTGGGTCGCCTGGGTTGGGATGGAGTGGTTGCGCAGCGCTGGCTGCCCGACCAGCACGGGTTGCCGGGCGGCTGAGAGGGGCATTGACCGTGAGTATCGCTGTCGACCAGGAGCGTCTGGCACAGGTGCCGGCGCTGATCGCCCACCCTGGCGGCCGCCTTGCACCGCTGCCGACGGTGCTCTGGTTTCACGGTTTTGGCGCTGACAAGGGGCTGCACCTGCCCGAATTGTGCCGATTTGCGGAGGCCGGGTTGCTGGCCGTAGGCATTGATGCCGTCGGTCATGGCCAGCGTCAATTCGTCGACTTCGACCAGCAGTTCTCCCGCGGTTCGACAGAAAGTCTGCAACTTTTCAATAGCTTTGTCAGCAATACGGTCGCCGAACTGCCTCTCGTGATCGACACGCTGGTCGCGCGTGGTCTCAGCGACCCGCAGCGGCTGGCCGTCGCCGGAGTTTCGATGGGCGCCTGTATTGTTTACGGCGCGATTGCCACTGATCGGCGCCTCCGCGCCGCCGTGGCGCTGCTGGGGTCGCCAGGCGAGCTGGGCCCGGACAGTCCCCGGCTCGCCATCGAGCACTTCTTCCCGACTGCGCTGCTGTCGATCGTCGCCGGGCAGGACACGGTGGTTCCGCCGATCGCTGCGCGGACGCTGCACCAGAGGCTCGCGGCCTGCTATCGCGTGCATCCTGATCGTCTGAGCTATCGGGAGATCGCTGGCGCCGCCCACTTCATGCTTCCTGAACAATGGGATGACGCGGTCGCGCAGGCGCGTGAGTGGCTCGTGCGCTTCCTGCTCTGACCAGCAGCCAGCATGGCCTCAGCCTTGCCAGCGGGAAGCGGGGACGTCCAGACAGCCGCATGGGTAGCGCTGGTCGGATGCCCTGGCTCGCTGCGGATTTCCTTCGGCCCGGCTGGGGGTTGTGCTGGCTGACGCGGCTTGACCGCCACTGACAACCCGGGGCGGTATACTCGAACACTTTTCATTCGAGCAGTATTCCATGTCAAAACCCAAAACCATAGGGATGGTCTCCCTGGGGTGCCCGAAGGCGCTCGTCGACTCGGAACAGATCCTTACCAGGTTGCGCGCCGAAGGTTATCTGATCTCACCTTCCTATGAAGGTGCCGATCTGGTGGTCGTGAACACCTGTGGCTTCATCGACGCTGCCGTCGAGGAGTCGCTGGATGCGATTGGCGAGGCCTTGACGGCGAACGGCAAGGTGATCGTCACCGGTTGCCTGGGGGCGAAGGCCGAGCTGATCCGCCAGGCACATCCGCAGGTGCTGGCGGTCACTGGTCCGCACGCTGCCGACGAGGTGCTGCAGCACGTACATGCCCATTTGCCGCAGCCGCACGACCCGTTCAGCAGCCTGGTTCCGCCACAGGGAATCAAGTTGACGCCACAGCACTTCGCCTATCTGAAGATTTCCGAGGGTTGTAACCATAGTTGCACCTTCTGCATCATTCCGTCGATGCGCGGCCCGCTGGTCAGCCGACCGATCGGCGATGTCCTGCAGGAAGCCAGGACGCTGGCCGAAGCCGGTGTGCGCGAATTGCTCGTGATTTCGCAGGACACCAGCGCCTATGGCGTCGATGTGAAATATCGCACCGGTTTTGCCGGGGGACGTCCGCTCCGCACCAGGTTGCGTGAACTCTGTGAGGCGCTCGCAGATCTGGGGATCTGGGTGCGTCTGCACTACGTCTATCCGTATCCCAGCGTAGACGCGCTGGTGCCGTTGATGGCCGCGGGCCGGCTGCTGCCGTATCTCGACGTACCTTTTCAGCATGCCAGCCCACGTATCCTGAAGGCGATGAAACGCCCGGCGAGTGCCGAGAACAATCTCGAGCGCCTCAAGGCCTGGCGGGCGGTTTGTCCCGAGATCACGGTTCGCAGTACCTTCATCACCGGCTTTCCCGGGGAGACCGAAGCCGAGTTTGAGGAACTGCTGGCCTTCATCGCCGAGGCGCGCCTGGACCGCGTCGGTTGCTTCGCCTATTCGCCGGTTGACGGCGCGGCAGCCAATGCCCTGCCGGGAGCTTTGCCCGAGGAGGTGCGCGAGGAGCGTCGGCGGCGCCTGATGGAATTGCAGGAGGATATTTCGGCGGATCTGCTGGCGGCCAAGATCGGGCGTGAAATCGACGTCCTGGTCGACGAGGTAGACGACGAGGGAACGATCGCCCGTTCGGCAGCCGACGCGCCGGAAATCGACGGTCTGGTATTCGTCAATGATTATTTTGACGCCGAGCCGGGCGATTTTCTTCGCGTACGCGTGCTCGATGCCGACGAGCACGATCTCTATGCCGAGGTCGTTGCCGAAGCTGCCTGAGCGGCCGCCTACGCTGCCGTTCAGTGAAAATTTCGACTCGTGGTCGGCAGTCGGCCGAGCAGTGAAGAGAGGTCGACGAGACGCTTGGCAATCAGATGCACGACCTCGCCTTCGCGCTGCACCTGTCCGAGGACGCCGAGCAGGCGTGCGCCCAGCAGCTCGCGGCGCTGCCTTTCGACCAGCCGGGAGTGCACGACGATGTTGGCCAGACCGGTTTCGTCTTCCAGGGTGACAAAAACGATGCCACTGGCGGTGCCCGGTCGCTGCCGGCAGGTGACCATTCCGGCGGCACGCAGGAGCTGGCGGTCGGCTGCGGTGCGCAGCTCGCTGGCGGAAACAAAGCGCTGCGCGCTGAGGCGGGGGCGCAGCAGCGCCAGCGGATGGCGACCGAGGGTGAGGCCGGTACTGGTGTAATCGGCGATCAGGGTTTCGGCCTCGGAGGGTACGGCCTCCTCGATGACTGTGGCGATGGCTTCCGGCGGCGGTGTGTCGCTCAGCAGATCAAGCTGAATGACGACGCCGGCGGCGGCCCAGGCAGCTTGCCGCCGGTGACCGGCCAGACTGGCCAGCGCGCCGGCGGCGGCGAGCAGATCGAGGTCCCGGCGTGCCAGCCTGGCGCGTGTCGCGAGATCGGCGATACTGGCGAAAGGCCGCTGCTGGCGGACTTCGAGCAGACGCTCGGCGGCGGTCTGGGCGAGGCCGATGATGCTCGAAAGGCCCAGGCGGACGGCTGCGCTGCCCGCTGCCGTGGCCGGCCCGGAAGCTTCGAGCAGCGCCTCCCAGGCGCTTGCCTCAACGGCTGCCGGACGCACCTCGACGCCATGCCGACGGGCGTCCTGTACCAGTTGTGAAGGCGAATAGAAGCCCATTGGCTGGCTGTTGAGCAGCGCGCACAGAAAAGCCGCCGGATGGTGGCGCTTGAGCCAGGCCGAAACGTAAACGAGCAGCGCAAAGGAAGCCGCGTGCGATTCCGGAAAACCATACTCGCCGAAACCGCGAATCTGTGCGCAGATACGCTGAGCAAAAGCGTCGTCGTGGCCACTCCGGCGCATGCCTTCGATGAGCTTCTGTTCGAAGGGTTCCAGCCCACCCTTGCGCCGCCAGGCAGCCATCGCCCGTCGCAGTTGATCGGCCTCCCCGGGGGTGAAGCCGGCAGCGACCACGGCCAGCTGCATCACCTGTTCCTGGAAAATCGGTACGCCGCAGGTGCGGCCGAGGACGGCGGCGATCTCCGGGCGCATCGGCTCGATGGCTTCCTTGCCGTGCCGGCGGCGCAGGTAGGGATGCACCATGTCTCCCTGGATCGGGCCGGGCCTGACGAGTGCCACTTCGATCACCAGGTCGTAGAAGTGGCGTGGCCTGAGACGCGGCAGCATGGCCATCTGGGCGCGTGATTCAATCTGGAAAACGCCGACCGTGTCGGCGGCGCAGATCATGTCGTAGACTGCCGGGTCTTCGGGCGGGATGTCCTGCATACGACAGGCGACGAGGTCCAGCGCGCGATGGATTGCCGAGAGCATGCCGAGGGCCAGCACATCGACTTTCAGCAGGCCGAGCGTGTCGAGATCGTCCTTGTCCCACTGAATTACCGTACGTTCGGGCATGGCGGCGTTTTCGATCGGCACCAGGTGCGCCAGCGGACCACGCGAGATCACGAAGCCGCCGACATGCTGCGAGAGATGACGCGGGAATCCACGCAAGGCGTCAGCCAGAGCCAGCCATTTGGCGACCCGTGGTGCTGCCGGGTCAAGACCGACCGCGCGCAAGCGGTCGGGAAGCTGCTCGCGCTTGTCCCACCAGGCCAGTGAAGCGGTCAGGGCGTCAATCTGGGCACGGCCAAAAGCAAGGGCCCGGCCAACGTCGCGCAATGCGCCGCGGCTGCGGAAGGTGACCACCGTGGCGGTGAGTGCTGCGCGGTCGCGGCCGTACCTGGCGTAGAGGTACTGGATGACTTCCTCACGCCGGGAATGCTCGAAATCGACGTCAATATCCGGTGGTTCGCCGCGCTCGCGCGAGATGAAGCGCTCGAAAAGCAGATTCGAGCGTGCCGGGTCGACTTCGCTGATGCCGAGGCAGTAACACACCGCCGAGTTGGCTGCCGAACCACGTCCCTGGCACAGGATGTTGCGCTGGCGGGCAAAATTGACGAGGTCGTAGACGGTCAGGAAATAGGGTTCGTAAGCAAGTTCACCGATCAACGCGAGTTCGTGTTCGATGCGCTCGCGCACCTCTACGGGTACGCTGCCGGAGTAACGCCGGCGTAGCCCCCTGGCTACCTCGGCGCGCAGGAAGGCGGACGGCGTCTGGCCGTCGGGAACTACTTCGTCGGGGTATTCGTAACGCAGTTCGTCCAGCGAGAAGTTGCAGCGCGCGGCGATGCGCAGCGTTTCAGTCAGCAGTTCGGGAGGGTAAATACGTGCCAGCCGCAGGCGGCTGCGCAGGTGACGCTCGCCATTGGCAAAGAGCGCGTGGCCGGCGGCAAACAGTGTCGTGTTCAGGCGGATCGCGGTCAGCGTATCCTGCAGCGGGCGGCGCCCGCGCCGATGCATGTGCACGTCACCGGTGGCTACTGCCGGCAGGCCGCTCGCTCTAGCCAGCCGTAGCAGCATCGCCAGGCGTGCCGCATCGTTGGGTCCTGAATGCAATTCGACCGCCAGCCACGAACGATTCGGAAATCGACTCGCCAGCCAGCGACCGTCTGCCGCGCTGGCGCCGGGGTGCGCTATCCAGAGCGCGAGGCAGTCCGCCAGGTCGCCGCTGTCGAAAGCGAACTCGCCAGCTGTTTCGAAATCGTTGCGGTACAGGCAGTATCCGCCTTTGGGCGAGCGCCGTCGCGCCAGCGTGATCAGCGCCGACAGTTTGCCGTAACCGGCGCGGTTCTGAGCCAGCAGGACCAGCCGGAAGCCAGGTCCTTGCTCGTTGGTGAGACGGAACTCGGTACCGATGATCAGCGGCAGGCCGTTCTCTCTGGCTGCTTTGTGGGCGCGCACGACGCCGGCCAGCGAGGCTTCATCGGTGATTGCCAGCGCGCTGTAGGCGAGTGCCTGAGCGCGCTCGACCAGTTCTTCGGGATGTGATGCACCGCGCAGGAAGGAGAAGTTGGAGCAGCAGTGCAGTTCAACGTAGGCAGGGAGCGTGTCGGTCATGGAGGTATACTGTATTTAAACACAGTATACTTTCCTCCGGGAGGCTTTCCCAGGTGTCTGCGCAGGACTCAGGGTGCGCTGACCGACGGACAACGCAGCGGTCGCGACGGATGCCCTGCGTGCCCCAGCTCATCCTGCCGGTCATGGCCCAATCAATCCTCTGGCTGGCTACTGCTGCTTGAGGTCGAGCTGCGCAAGGTCGATGTGCTTCCGGTATCCACGCAAGCGCAGCCATGCCTTGTGTGACAGATGTTTGGTCAGCAGGCGCGGGGGCATCCGTAACCAGTGCGAGCGCAGGTACAGGAGCCAGCGGGCGACAGCCGCCCCGCGAGACGGGTGATCCGGGTGTCCGGGCAGTAGCGCGAGCCGGATCAGCCAATTCATGAGTTGCCGGATCGGCCAGGGAGGCGCCGCGTCTGCAAGTTCCTGGAGCACATCCGGGGGGACCGGCGTGGCGAACAGCCGTTGCGCATGCTGCAGCCCGTAGAACAGCGGACGTGTGAAACCCAACGCGCGTGCTCGGGGTCCCAACGCCGCCCAGAAACCGGGCTCCTGACCAAAATGGCAGAGCAGATCATGGACGTCGACCAGATCTCGCAGGCGCAGGCCCTCGTCAGGATCGCCCTCCAGGAACAAATGGACCAGCGAGTGGAGCAACATGTCGACAGGAGCGAGAACGCACAGGCGCGGGTCAGCCAGCGGCCGGGCAGCCGCAAACAGGGGCATCGGATCAGACCTGAGGTGACTGGTTTTTGGCAGAAGCCGGTGGTGAATGTCGATTTCCGTGCCCCGCTCCTGGTGACGGAGCGGCGGAATCTCGTGCATCCAGACACGGTAGTAGCGGTCGTCGTAAGGGTCGATCTCGGTCTTGAACCAACCGCGCTCGACCAGTCTCTGCTCGACCTGCCCGATCCGTTCTTCCGGTATCAGGAGATCGACATCGGCAAAGATGCGGCCGCGTGACGGCGGCAGCCCTGCCAGAAGATAGCCGGTGCCTTTCAGCAGGATCAGTGGCACATCGAGGCCCTTGATCGCCCAGAGAATGCGGTTCACCTCCCAGGCCACCAGGGTCTTCCGATGCTCGATGACGTTGCGCGCCGCCCTCAGGTGGGCTGCGGCGCGCACTGGGAGGTTTTCGAGCAGGCCAGCCCGTGACAGGTCGGACTCGATTCGCCCGAGCAGCCTGACGCGCCGGGCGACGCGCAAGAGCAGTTCCCAGTCCGCCGGCGGCAGAGCGGGCAGGTTTTCGGGCGTCCTGAGGGCATCGAGCAGGAGCCTTTGCGCCCGCCGGGTTGCGCTGGCCACCCTAGCCATCGACTGCGTTGGACAGTTCGTCGAGCGCAGCCACTGCCTCGTCGAGATCGGAGTAGCTCAGCGAGTAGCAATCGCTGGTGCGAACCATTTCGGCGACGAGTCGGAAGGCGGTTTCGTCGAGGACCTCGTAGTTGAAGGCGTTGGTCGCCACCATCAGGAACGCCCGGCTTTTCGGCATCGGTTCGAGAGCGAGCGGGGCATTGGCGATCCAGCGCGGGAAAACGAACCAGCGCGGTCGCGCTGCTTCCTGCGCCCGCCGGATGCTTTCCGCCGGTGGGCGCACATGCGCGACGGTTCCCTTGCGTGTTCCCAGGAAGGCCGGGCCGATGATGGCCTCGGGCCTGAAACGTCTGATTACGTCGATGGACTCATTTTTCAGTGGAATCAACCGCGGTAGCGGTAGCAACATGCCGTCTTCGGGCCGCACCAGGCCGAATTCGTCGGACATCAGGCGCCATCCGGAATGAATCAGTGCCGTGCACAGGGTTGATTTGCCATCGCCGGGCGAGGCCGGGAACAGCATCGCCAGACCATTGCGCTCGATCCCCGCCGAATGGAGCATCAACAAATGATG
This sequence comes from Candidatus Accumulibacter affinis, assembly GCA_016713625.1. Taxonomy (GTDB): domain Bacteria; phylum Pseudomonadota; class Gammaproteobacteria; order Burkholderiales; family Rhodocyclaceae; genus Accumulibacter; species Accumulibacter affinis. Next base: position 523,978 of record JADJOT010000011.1, on the reverse strand, counting down.
CGCACGCGTGGCCACGCACCAGTTGATTCCCCACTCCAGGGCAGGGAAGGCGTGTTCGACCGTATAAGGCGCGAAGGGGGATTGCCCGTCAAGGGTAAAAGAGGCCTGGCGTCGCACCCATCGGCGCAGTCCGCGAGGACTGGCTATTCCCACATGAAAGTCGGCTATTTCGCCTGGCCCCGGCAAAGGGTAGGGTTCGTAGAGGCGATGCGCGAGCGATGCAAAAGACTCGAGGTTGGAGCGAATCGTCAGGTTGAAAGGGCCGAACTGGATGGCGAGGCCAGCAGCACCCAGCTGCTTGCCCAGTTCTCGGAGACTCAGGTCACCGACAATCATTCAGGAGCAGCGGTCTCATCCAGGCACTCGATGAGACCCAGTTCCTGCAGCCTCGCGGTGGCGAAGGCAAAATCCGCCGTCGCCAACTCACCATGCGCGACGCCAAGGGCTGCTTCGGCCCAGTCCTTGATTCCTTCGATCGCTAGCGGTCCCTGTTCCAGACATTTCAGGATCAATGCTGTGGTCTCGTTGAAGACATGAGTTTCCGTCGAAGAAGGCTGATACACGATGTAAACGTCATCCCAGGGTTGCCAGACCAAGCCGTGCACAACCGGGCTGACAGCCAAACGGGACGCCATGGAGGGCTTGCCGGCTACTGAAAACAGCCGGCCAGGACTTCATGACGCCTGGTCATCCCGTGTGAACAAATGAGTTGTAGGCTCCGGCGCTCAATATTGCGACCGGCCGCTGGATTGTGCTCGGGCAAGTATAGCCCGAACCCTGCTGCTCAACGGGGAGCAAGGGGCTTGAATTTGAATGCGAGAGCTTGGGGTGATCCCGCGCGTCACCACATATCTGTGTACCGGTGGTGCAATAATCGTTTGGTCCGACATTCACAAGGCCGTTGCCGGTAGGTTCCGCCGGTGCTGGGTTCCAAAGTTTCACCCCCGTGCACGAAGCCGCCGCCAGCGCTCCGCTACGCAGGGTCAACACCAGCGGCGCTACGGCCATCGCACTGCGAACCAGACGCCGCCGCCGCTGGTCGAGCTGTGAAGTCTGGTCTGCGCCGACGGTTTGCCCGTCAGGGAGCGCTGAATCGGCTAGGGCGGCCGTTTGGTCAATCGATTTCGCACTTTTCACTGTTGCTGCTCCCAAAAGGTTCCTAACCCGGTGTCCGTGGCTTCGTTTCAGCAGTGCATTCGCTGCTAACGATCGATCCTGGCCCACCGCATCGATTCTTGTCTTAACGAACTCATTATAGCTTTCGCGGCGCGGAGAGATTGCGAACTACGTCACATCCCAGCCACCGAAACAGCAAATCCGCAACACGCCTAGCTCAACATGCAGCAATTTCCATGCCAGCACCCCGGTTCGGTCAGGAAAAACCGGTAAAGCAATGAGTTGGCAGTGTTGTACGGATCCATGAAAGCGCGAAGAGTAGGCAAGTGTAAAAAAAACCGACACTTTTGACCTCGCTTTTGCCGCCTCGCTGATCCACTCACGGTCTTCCGACAGGATCACTGTCGCCGCCCGGACTGCGAACACCGTCACAGTTTCAGTTGCTCGAGCAACTCGGTTTCCAGCTTGATGCGGCTGGCGGTGTTGCCGAGGTCACCACCGCTGATCAGGAAGGTATCCTCGATCCGTTCGCCGAGCGTCGAAATCTTTGCCGTATGTAGATTCGCACGATGTGCAGCCAGGGTCATCGCTATCAGGTATAGCAGACCGGGGCGGTCGGCCGCGTTCACTGAAAGCACATAGTGCGAGCCTTTTTCGTCCCGTTCGATGGTGACCTGCGGCTGGATCGGAAAGTGCCTCACCTGCCGTGAGATCCGCCCGCTGCCCGGGGCTTCGGGCGGACTCTGGCGGCTGAGACGCTGGGTCAACTCGTGCTCGATGTAGTTGATCATTTCGCGGTCCCTGCCGCGATCGCTCAGGTCGAGCAGCACGAAGCTGTCCAGAGCGTAGCCATGACGGGTGGTATGGATCTTGGCGTCGACGATCGTATAGCCGGCACGACCGAAGAAGCCGACCAGGCGCGCGAACAGATCACGCTGGTCGCGCGTATAGATCATCACCTCCAGCCCTTCCGCCTGCGGGTTCACGCGCGCCTTGACCACCGGCTGCTCGACGCCGGTCCGGTAATGCAGGGCGCGCGTATGCCAGGCAATCTCCTCTGCGGAGTGGCGCAGAAAATACACTGTATCAAGCTGTTTCCAAAGGCGTTGGTGCACCGCCTCGGGGAGCGCGAAATAGCGGAGCAGGCGCAGAGCCTCCTGTTGTCGTTCCTCGATCAATCCCTGCCTGACCGGCACCTCACCGCCGGCGAGCAGGGTACGACAGGTGCTCCTGAAGAGCTGTTCGAGCAGCTGCCCCTTCCAGGTGTTCCAGACCTTCGGGCTGGTACCGCGAATGTCGGCGACGGTAAACAGATAGAGCGCCATCAGGTGTCGTTCGTCGGCGACCATCGCGGCAAAGGCGCCGACGACGTCAGGATCGGCGATATCCTGCTTCTGCGCGACGGCGGACATCAGCAGATGCTTCCTGACCAGCCAGACGATCAGCTTGCTGTCCTCTGCAGCGATGCCGTGTTCGAGGCAAAACGCAGCGGCGTCGACGGCGCCGAGTTCCGCGTGGTCGCCGCCGCGTCCCTTGCCAATGTCGTGGAAGAGGGCGGCGATGTAAAGCACCCAGCAGCGCGGAAAATCGCTGATCAACTCGCTGCACAGCGGGTATTCGTGGGTGAACTCGTCGGCGAGAAAACGGCGCAGGTTGCGCACCACCTGCAGGGTATGCTGGTCCACCGTGTACACATGGAACAGGTCGTGCTGCATCTGGCCGACGATCTTGCCGAAATTGGGCAGATAGCGCCCGAGGATTCCGAACTGGTTCATGCGGCGAAGCTCATGCAGTACGCCGCGCGGTTGTTTGAGGATTTCCAGAAAACAGGCGCGATTGCCGGGAGTACGGCGGAAATCATCGTCAATCAGAGTGCGCGCGTGCCACAAGGCGCGCAGGGTGCGCGCGGTCATTCCCTGCAATTCGGGATGCCTTTGCATCACCAGGAAAGCTTCGAGCATGGCTGCGGGACTCTTGTGGAAGAGATCTTCGTCGACCACGTCCAGCAGGTCGTGCGTGTTCTGGAAACGTTCGTTGATCCGCCGCGGCGGCTGATCTGGCAGTGGCGATATCGCGGCGCCGATGTTCAACAGCAGTATCGTGTTGATCTGGGTGACTTCTTTGGCCGTTCGATAGTAGCGCTGCATCAGTCGTTCGCTGGCTCGCCGGCTGCTGGTGGGGGCGAAACCCAATTGCTCGGCGAGTGCCGTCTGGTAGTCAAACAGCAGGCGGTCTTCGCGCCGGCCGACATGCAGGTGCAGGCGGGTTCGCAGACGCTGCAGAAAACGGACACTGCGCTGCAATTGTTGTTCTTCTTCCGGCGTGATGAAGCCATATTGCGCGAGATCTTCCCAGGAGTCCCCGTAGCCGGCCGCGCGGGCAACCCAAAGGATGCTCTGGAGGTCGCGCAACCCACCTGGAGCTTCCTTGCAGTTAGGTTCCAGGCTGTAAGGGGAATCCTGGTAGCGTCGGTGGCGTTCGTCCTGTTCCATCCGCTTGGCTTCGAAAAAGGCGCGCGGGTCCAGTTCCTTCTTGAGTTCCGCGCAGGCCTGCTGGAACAATTCGCCGTTTCCGCTCAACAGGCGTGCTTCCAGCAATGCGGTCTGAATGGTCAGATCGTTGGCAGCGGCCTGCGAGCACTCCTCGACGGTACGCACGCTCGGGGCGATATCGAGACCGATGTCGAAAAAAATAGCGACTGAGCGCTCGAGCTGGGAGGTCAGGGCGTCATCGGGGGGATCTGGCAAGAGCAGTAGCAGGTCGACGTCGGAGGCGGGATAGAGCTCGCCACGTCCGTAGCCACCGACCGCGACGAGAGCCAGCGAAGCAGGCAAGGCGAGTGCTTGCCAGAGCTCGCAGAGGACCTCGTCGACCAGTTCGCAACGGTCGCGCAGCAGGCGTACGACGTCGTCTTCGGCAAGATAGCGTTGGCGGAGGCTTGCCTGGCCGGCCTGTAGACGCGACCTGCAGCCGGCAACCAGCGCCACCGGGTCGAAGCGGTCGGAGTTCATGGCAACTAGCTGATCCAGTCTGGCTGCGGTCTGGTTGCCTCCGATACGGTGAGCACTTCATAGCCGCTGTCGGTGACCAGGACGGTGTGCTCCCACTGCGCCGACAGGCTGTGGTCCTTGGTGACGATTGTCCAGCCATCGGCCATGCTGCGAATCGCCGCCTTGCCGGCATTGATCATCGGCTCGATGGTAAAGATCATGCCGGCTTCGAGCCGGAGGCCGGTGTGCGGTCGGCCATAGTGAAGAACCTGCGGTTCCTCGTGGAATCTCGCGCCAATGCCGTGGCCGCAGAACTCGCGCACCACCGAATAGCCGGATTTCTCGGCATGTTGTTGAATGGCATGGCCGATGTCACCCAGCTGTGCGCCGGCGCGGACCTTTACGATGCCGACCCAGAGGCATTCGAAGGTCACTTCACACAGCCGTCGTGCCTGCACCGAGGTTTCGCCAATCTGGAACATGCGGCTACTGTCGCCATGATAGCCGTCGCTGATCACCGTGACGTCGAGGTTGACGATATCGCCGTTCTTCAACTGCCGATCACCGGGAACTCCATGACAGACCTGGTGGTTTACCGAGGCGCAGATCGATTTCGGATAAGGCTTGTAGCCGGGCGGAGCGTAGTTGAGCGGCGCCGGGATGCAGCCTTGAACCTTGACGATGTAGTCGTGGCAGAGTTGATCCAGCTCGCCGGTGGTGACTCCCGCTTTGACATGGGGCGTGATGTAGTCAAGCACCTCGGCCGTGAGACGACCAGCCACGCGCATTTTTTCGATTTCCTGAGGGGTCTTGATGGTAATGCTCATGCGTGCGGGCCAGTGCCGAGGGTGAGGAGGAACGAAGGATAAAGGAAGCGGGGTGCTTAGGCAATTTGACGAGTGGTCAGCAGCTTTCCGGCGCCGCCGCCCGGTTGCCGCGGGAGATTGGTGTTTGGACGTCGCTCGAATTGAAATGCTGTGGCTCTTGATGGTACTATCGCGCACTTTTGCTGATCGGTGTCAGCAAAAGTGAAACGCGCGACCCTGTGTCGCGCCGGACGTGCCGACGAGGCGCTTCCGATTACGCACATTCGCCTGTTCAAGGGTGCCTGCCGGATGACCTGGCAGGCGTAGGTGGGCGGATGGTGGTCCAACCCTGATATTGTGAGAGTAATAACGTATGTCTACAACGATGCGACAGATGCTTGAGGCCGGTGTTCATTTCGGCCATCAGACGCGATTCTGGAACCCCAAGATGGCGCCCTATATCTTTGGCGCCCGCAGCAAGATTCACATCGTCAACCTTGAGAAGACGCTTGCCAAGTATAACGAAGCAATGACCTTTGTTCGCCGCTTGTCGGCCAACAAGGGCAGCATCCTGTTTGTCGGAACCAAGCGGCAGGCTCGCGAAATCATCGCCGAGGAAGCCTCGCGGTGCGTTTCGCCGTATGTCGACCAGCGCTGGCTGGGTGGCATGCTGACCAACTTCAAGACCATCAAGCAGTCGATCAAGCGCCTCAAGGAGATGGAAGCGATGGTTGAAGATGGCTCCCTCGACCGTCTGGGCAAGAAGGAGGCGCTGATGCTGACACGAGAATCCGACAAGATGCACAAGTCGATTGGCGGCATCAAGGAGATGGGTGCGCTGCCCGATGCGCTGTTCGTGATCGACGTCGGTTACCACAAGATCGCCATCACCGAGGCGAACAAGCTCGGCATTCCGGTGGTGGCGGTGGTCGATACCAACCATTCGCCGGATGGTGTCGATTATGTCATCCCGGGCAATGATGACTCCTCGCGGGCGATCCGCCTCTATGCTCGCGGTGTCGCTGATGCCGTTCTCGAGGGACGAAGCCAGTTTGTCGAGGAGATTCTCGAAGCGGTGTCGGGTGAAGAATTCATCGAAGAAGACGACTGAGCGACTGAGCGACTGAGCGCCGGATGATCTGCGCTGACCACAGGGGCCATCGTGGTCAGCCGCCGGTTTCCGGATGTATTGAGCAAATTGCGGCCGGCAGGCATGGCCGTAGCTGTACGTGGAGATTGAAATGGCGGAAATTACCGCGAGTATGGTGAAAGAGCTGCGCGAAAGAACCGACGCGCCGATGATGGAGTGCAAGCGGGCGCTGACCGAGGCCGGCGGCGACCTGAGCAAGGCCGAGGAGATTCTGCGTGTCAAGCTCGGTTCCAAGGCCAGCAAGGCGGCCAGCCGGATTACCGCCGAGGGTGTGGTGGCGATCCAGCGGTCGAGCGACGACCGGTTTGGCGCGATGATCGAAATCAACTGCGAGACCGACTTCGTCGGCAAGAACGACGACTTTCTGAAACTGGCGAGTGATTGCGCCGCGCTGGTCGCCGCCAATGACCCCGCCGACGTGGCGGCGTTGTCGGCGCTGCCGCTGGGTGAAGGCAGCGTCGAATCGACGCGTACCGCGCTGGTTGGCAAGATCGGCGAGAACATGTCGATCCGTCGCTTTGTACGCCTCGAGGCCAGGGGCAAGCTGGCCTCCTATATCCATGGCGGCGCCAAGATCGGCGTCCTCGTTGATTACCTCGGTGGTGATGACCAGCTGGGCAAGGATCTGGCCATGCATATCGCCGCCGCCAAACCGAAAGCGCTGGATGCGTCGGGGATCGCGGCCGATCTGGTGGACAGCGAGCGTCGTATAGCCATCGAGAAAGCCAGGGAAGCCGGCAAGCCGGAGGCGATGATCGAAAAGATTGCCGACGGCTCGGTGCAGAAGTTCCTCGGCGAAGTCACGCTGCTGGGGCAGGTTTTTGTCAAGGCAGAAGACGGCAAGCAAACCATCGCCCAACTGCTCAAGGCCAAGGGCGCCTCGGTGGCTGGGTTCACGCTGTTTGTGGTCGGGGAAGGCATTGCCAAGCGGAGCAACGACTTCGCCGCCGAAGTGGCCGCACAGGCTGCCGCGGCTGCGCAGAAGTAAGCATCCCGATCGACCGATATTTCAGCGAAGGAGCCTGACGCCGATGGCCGAACAGTCGCCAAGCTACAAACGTATCCTGCTCAAGCTCTCCGGTGAGGCGCTGATGGGTGGCGACGCCTACGGTATCAACCGGCAAACGATCGCTGCCATCGTCGCCGAGATCAAGGAGATTGTCGACCTGGGCGTGCAGGTTGGTGTGGTGATCGGTGGCGGCAACATTTTTCGTGGTGTGGCGCCTGCTGCCAGGGGAATGGATCGCGCTCAGGCCGACTACATGGGGATGTTGGCGACGGTCATGAACGGTCTGGCGCTGCACGATGCCATGCGCTCTGCCGGCATGGTTTCGCGGGTGCAGTCGGCGTTGAACATCGAACAGGTGGTAGAGCCCTACATTCGTGCCAAGGCAATCCGCTACCTGGAGCAGGGCCGCACAGTGATTTTTGCCGGCGGCACCGGCAATCCCTTCTTCACCACCGACACGGCGGCCGCCTTGCGTGGGGCAGAGATCGGCGCTGAAATCGTCCTCAAGGCGACGAAAGTCGACGGTATCTACTCGGCGGATCCGAACAAGGATCAGCAGGCTACCCGCTATGATCGAATCAGCTTCGACGATGCGATCGGGCAAAATCTCGCGGTCATGGATGCCACCGCCTTCGCGCTATGTCGCGATCAGAAGTTGCCGATCAACGTCTTTTCGATCTTCAAGCCGGGTGCGCTGAAGCGGGTGACGATGGGCGAAAACGAGGGCACCCTGGTCTATTGCTGAGGGAGGTGAAGATGTCCATAGCAGACGTGAAGAAAACCGCTGAACACAAGATGCAGCGGTCGCTGGAGGCGCTCAAGACCGACCTGGCAAAGGTGCGGACCGGGCGCGCGCACACGGGTTTGCTCGACCATGTGCAGGTGGAGTACTACGGCTCGCTGGTGCCGATCAACAGCGTCGCCAACGTGACCTTGCTGGACGCCCGCACGCTCGGCGTCCAGGCATGGGAAAAAGGCATGGCGGCAAAGGTGGAGAAGGCGATTCGCGATTCCGACCTGGGCCTCAACCCGGCCGCACAGGGTGATCTCATCCGCGTGCCGATGCCGGCCCTGACCGAGGAGCGGCGCCGTGACCTGATCAAGGTGGTGAAGGTTGAGGCAGAGGGCGCCAAGGTTGCCGTGCGCAATCTGCGCCGCGACGCCATCGCCACAATGAAAGACCTGCTCAAGAACAAGGAGTGCTCGGAGGACGACGAGCATCGTGCTCAGGATGAGATCCAGAAGCTCACGGACCGCTACGTAGCTGAAATCGACAAGCAGCTCAGCCACAAGGAAACCGAGCTGATGGCCATCTAGCGACCGCGGAACGAGTCGGCATCATGACACGCTTTGCCAGTTCAACCCGATCTGTTCCGACGACGTCGGCGGTGCCTCGTCACGTCGCGATCATCATGGACGGCAATGGACGTTGGGCGAAGAAGCGAATGCTGCCCCGCGTCGCCGGGCATCATCGCGGTGTTGAAGCGGTGCGTGTGACGGTCAGGAACTGTCTCGAGCGCGGCGTCGAGTACCTGACGCTGTTCGCTTTCAGTTCCGAAAACTGGCGTCGCCCGAACGAGGAAGTTTCCATGCTGATGCAGCTGTTCGTGCGAGTCCTGAAGGAAGAAGTCAGGAAGCTCGATCGCAACGGCGTGCGCCTGCGGGTGATCGGTGACCTCGCGCGTTTCGACCCGGAACTGCAGGCGCTGATCCAGGCCTCCGAACAACGAACGGCCGCCAACACGCGACTGATTCTGACGATAGCCGCGAATTACGGTGGTCGTTGGGACATTCTGCAGGCGGTCAACCGCATGCTGGTCAGCGACCCGGAAAAAAGCGGTGAATGGAAGGAGTGCGACCTGGCACCGTATCTGGCGATGAGCTACGCGCCCGAACCCGATCTGTTCATCCGCACTGGTGGCGAGCAGCGAATCAGCAACTTTCTGCTCTGGCAACTTGCCTACTCCGAGTTGTACTTCACCGAGGTGCTATGGCCCGAGTTCGACGTGATTGCCTTTGATGCGGCACTGCTCTCTTACCAGCAGCGCGAGCGTCGCTTTGGTCGCACCAGCGAACAGTTGCCGGGCGCCTCAACTGTGGGCGCGGCAAGCACCGGCTTGCCAATCGATGCTTAGGACGCGAGTAATCACCGCGGTCGTGCTGTTTGTCGTTTTCTTCTGTGCGCTTTTTTATCTGCCACCGGTCGGCTGGCTGGTCTTCGTGACGGCGGTAGCGGCTGTCGCTGCCTGGGAGTGGGGTGGATTGATGCGGTTCGGCGGTGCAGGTCGCCTCGTGCTGGCGGTGCTGCTGGCGCTGGTCTGTGCGACCGTAGCCGTGTTCGAACCGGCGGCGGTCGGTCTGGGAGCCGGCTTTTCCGAGGCTGCATGGCGTGTCGGTGCCAGTTTCTATCTGTCGTCGGCGGCGTTCTGGCTGATTCTTGTGCCGCTCTGGCTGCGACGACGCTGGCCGCTCGCCAACCCGGTCGTGGGGCTGGCGACGGGCAGCGTGCTGCTCCTGCCGGCCTGGCTGGCCCTGGTGCAACTGCGGCAGGCGGGCCCGCTGGCTTTGCTGGCGATCATGGCGGTGGTCTGGCTGGCGGACATTGGCGCCTACTTCACCGGGCGCCGCTTTGGCAAACACAAGCTGGCGCCCAATATCAGCCCGGGCAAGACCTGGGAAGGTGTGATCGGCGGCGGGGTCGTGGTGGTCATTTACGGGCTTTTCCTGTCCTCCAGGCTGCCAGCGACGCTGGCGGGGAATTTACCGCTGTTGTTGATGATTCTGGTGCTGTTGACCGCGATCAGTGTCCTCGGCGATCTCTTCGAATCGCTGCTCAAGCGTCAGGCGGAACTGAAGGACAGCAGCAACGTGCTGCCGGGTCATGGTGGTGTGCTCGACCGGATCGACAGTCTCACCTCGACGCTGCCGCTGGTCACTCTGGTCTGGCTGGTGACCAGGCCTTGATGGCTGCCCGGGCGGCCGTGCAGCAGATCACGATTCTCGGATCGACGGGTTCGATCGGCGTAAACACCCTGGATGTCCTGCGTCGTCACCCGCAGCGCTATCGTGTGGTGGCGCTTTGCGCGCACCAGCAGGTGGACCGACTCTTCGCCCAGTGCCTTGAATTTCAACCGCGTTACGCGGTGCTTGGCGATCCTTCGCGGGCTGCCGACCTCGCCGCGCGGCTGACTGCCGCCGGCTGCACGACCGAGGTCGCGCATGGACCAGCGGCGCTGGTTCGCATGGCCGAGCTGCCGGAAGTCGATGCGGTGATGGCCGCCATCGTTGGCGCAGCCGGCTTGCCGCCAACGCTGGCAGCGGCCGTTGCCGGCAAGAAGATCCTGCTGGCCAACAAGGAAGCTCTGGTCATGGCCGGTTCCTTCTTCATGCGCGCCGTGCGCGAAAACGGCGCCACCCTGTTGCCGATCGATAGCGAACATAACGCCATCTTTCAGTCTCTTCCAGCCAATTATGCGGGCGATTTGCTGGAAAGTGGTGTGCTCGGACTGTTCCTCACGGCGTCGGGTGGTCCGTTTCGCGGAATGGCCACGGTCGATCTGGACTCGGTCAGCCCTGAACAGGCCTGCGCGCATCCGAACTGGGTCATGGGCCGAAAAATCTCGGTCGATTCGGCGACGATGATGAACAAGGGCCTTGAGGTCATTGAAGCGCACTGGCTGTTCAACGTCCCCGCTGACCGGATTCAGGTAGTCATTCATCCACAAAGCGTCATTCATTCACTCGTTCAATACGCCGACGGCTCGGTGATCGCCGAACTCGGAAATCCCGATATGCGTACGCCGATCGCACATGCGCTCGCCTACCCGCAACGCATCGCTGCGGGTGTCGAGCCGCTCGATCTTTACCAGGTCGCCTCGCTGCATTTCGAGCGCCCCGACCTGGAGTTTTTTCCGTGCCTGGCTCTGGCTTATCGGGCGCTCAGCGAAGGCGGGAGTGCGCCGACGACTTTGAATGCCGCCAACGAAGTGGCGGTGCAAGCCTTTCTTGACCGGCGTATTTCCTTCACGGCGATTCCCCGCGTCATTGCCGAAGTCATGCAGCAGATCCCGGCAGGCGGGCCGCTGGAGTCACTTGCCGAGGTTCTGACGGCCGACCGGCTGGCGCGCGAAGCCGCCGAGTTTCTGCTCGATAGGGGAATGCCGGGATGAGCAATTTTCTCTACTACCTGGCGGCTTTTGCCCTGATCCTCGGAATCCTCGTCGTCGTTCACGAGTTTGGCCACTATCTCGCTGCGCGCTGGGCCGGGGTCAAGGTCCTGCGCTTTTCGGTAGGCTTTGGCAAGCCGCTGTGGGCGCGGCGTTTCGGCCAGGATGGCACCGAGTGGGCAATTGCCGCCTTCCCGCTCGGCGGCTACGTAAAAATGCTCGACGAACGGGAGGGTGAGGTTCCCCCCCAGGACCTGCACCGAAGCTTCAACCGGCAGCCGGTTCAACGGCGGATGGTGATCGTCGCAGCCGGACCGGCGGCCAACTTCCTGCTGGCCATCGTTCTTTACTGGGGGCTGTTCTGGCATGGAACCGAAGAGTTCCGGCCAATTCTTGGCGCACCGGTGATCGCGAGTCCCGCCGCCGCGGCCGGATTCGAAGACGGCGAGTTGGTGCTGCAGGTTGGCGGCGAAAAGGTGCAGACCTGGCAGGAGATGCGCTGGCGATTGCTGCAGGGAGCAGCCGACCAGGCTCAGGTCGATCTCGAGGTGATCAACCCGCGCCACGAGATCGCCATCCGCCGCCTCGATGTGTCGGCGGTGCGAAACTCCGGCTGGGAGGGCGACGCACTCGAAAGGCTGGGCCTCGGCCTTTTCCGTCCCCGCTTGCCGCCCGTGCTCGGACGGGTCACCCCGGGCAGCGCCGCCGATGCCGCCGGGCTGCTTTCGGGAGATGAAATCCTGAGCATCGATGGGCAGGCCATCGCCAGTTGGGCGGAAGTCGTGAAAGCAGTTCGCGGATCGCCGGAAAAGGCACTGTCTCTGGAGGTATTGCGTGCTGGTGCACGCGTCCGCATGACGGTGACGCCGGCCGCCGTCGAAGAACGCGGCAACGAAATTGGCCGCATTGGTGCGGCGGTCATCGACAACGGTGAGGCGCGCGAGGCGATGATGATCACCGTCAGCTATGGGCCCGTGGCGGCCTTAAGCAAGGCCGTCGCCGAGACCTGGGACAAGTCGGCGTTTACCCTGCTGATGATGGGCAAGATGATCACCGGCGAGGTGTCGTGGCGAAATATCAGCGGGCCGGTGACCATTGCCGACTACGCCGGTCAGTCGGCACGACTGGGAATCGATTACTATCTCAAGTTTCTGGCCCTGGTGAGCATCAGCCTGGGCGTGCTGAATCTGCTGCCGATCCCGATTCTGGATGGCGGGCATTTGTTGTATTATCTCGTCGAAATCATCAAGCGTGGGCCAGTCTCCGAGAGAACCATGGAAATCGGTCAGCAAATCGGTCTGACACTCCTGATCATGCTTATGGCGTTCGCCTTCTACAACGACATCAATCGATTGTTCTCCGGCTGAGCTTATGAAGAAAAACCTGCTCGCAGGTCTGATGGCTACCTTTTTTGTCTCTGGCGCAGTCGCGGTGGAGCCGTTCACGGTCAAGGATATCCGCCTCGAAGGCATTCAGCGGGTCGAAGCCGGGACGGTTTTCAGCTATCTGCCGGTCAAGGTCGGCGATACGATGACCGATGAAAAGGCGGCGCAAGCGATCAAGACGCTGTTTGCCACCGGTTTTTTCAAGGACGTCCGGATCGAAATCGATGGCCAGGTGGTGATCGTGGTGATCGAGGAACGGCCGGCGATCGCGCAGATTGATTTCGTCGGCTTGAAGGAGTTCGAGAAGGATCAGTTGATCAAGGGCCTGAAGGAAGTCGGGGTCGCGGTCTCGCGCACCTTCGATCGCGCCACGCTCGAAAAGGCCGAACAGGAATTGAAGCGGCAGTATCTGTCGCGTGGCCGATATGCAGCGACGATCACCACCACGATTACGCCGCTGGATCGTAATCGCGTGGCGATCAATTTCAACATCGACGAAGGCGAAACCGCCAAGATCAAGCAGATCAACATTGTCGGTGCGCAGGCCTTCCGGGAAAAGGATCTGCTGGCCGTGTTGCAGCAGAAGACACCGACCTGGATCAGCTGGTACACCAAGAGTGACCAGTATTCGAAGCAGAAGCTTTCCGCCGACCTCGAAAGCCTGCGTTCGTACTATCTCGATCGAGGCTACCTGGAGTTCAGCATCGAGTCGACCCAGGTATCGATTACCCCCGACAAGAAGGAAATCTACATCACGATCAGCATCAACGAGGGCGAGCGCTACGTCGTTTCATCGGTGAAACTGGCGGGTGACCTGACGCTGTCCGACGAAGAATTCAAGAAGGTGGTGAAGATCAAGCCGGGAGAGGTGTTCTCGCGAGAGAAGCTCAACGAGAGTACCAAAGCGATCACCGACAAGCTGGGTGGCCAAGGCTACGCCTTTGCCAACGTGAACGCGGCGCCCGAACTCGACAAGGAGAAGCGCCAGGTCGCGTTTACCATCTTCGTCGATCCGGGCAAGCGAACCTATGTCCGCAGGATCAACGTCACCGGCAACACCAAGACCCGTGACGAGGTCGTTCGCCAGGAGATGCGCCAGATGGAAGGTGCGTGGTACGACGCCGAGCGGGTGGTCGCGTCACGCGAGAGGATCGACCGCACCGGTTACTTCGGCGAAGTCAACGTGGAAACCCCACCGGTTCCCGGGACGATTGATCTGATCGATGTTAACGTCAATGTGACCGAGAAGTCGACTGGTAACATCTCGATCGGTGCAGGTTACTCGAGTGCAGAAAAGGTGATCCTCTCCGGGTCGATTTCGCAGTCCAACATCTTCGGCAGCGGCAAGTTCCTCGCCCTGACGGTGAACACCGGGCAGCTGAACCGCACGCTCAGCATCAACTACACCGATCCCTATTTCACTGTCGATGGCATCAGCCAGGGTTTTGACCTGTATGGCCGGCGGCTCAACCCGACCTCGCTGGGTTATGCCTTCCAGTCCGAGTCATTCGGTGGCGGCATTCGCTTCGGCTACCCGATTGGCGAGAAGCAGACCCTCAATTTCGGCCTGGCGGTAGACCAGACGACGATCGACATCACCCCGGTCACCCTGGCAACGCCGCCCCAGTACGTCCAGTTCCAGCGCGAGCACGGCGACTCGAACATCACCCTGCCGGCGACGGTGAGCTGGACCAGCGACACCCGCAACAGTGCGATTTATCCGACCTCTGGCGGCATCCAGCGCGCCGGCGTCGAGCTGGCCATCCCCGGGGTGGACCTGACCTTTTATCGACTCACCTACAAGAACGAGCACTACTTCCCGCTGACCAAGGACCTGACCCTGGTGCTGATGGGCGAACTTGGTTATGGCGCTGGTCTGCAGAACCAGACCTTGCCGTTCTACAAGAACTTCTTCGCCGGTGGTATCGGTTCGGTGCGTGGCTATCAGACCGCCAGCCTGGGTCCGACCGATCCCCTGTATCCGGATACCTACCTCGGTGGTACCAGCAAGGCCGTGTTCAATGTCGAGTTGCTGATGCCCCTGCCGGGCTTTGACAAGGCGGTTCGCCTGGGTCCATTCTTTGACGTCGGCAACGTATTTACCAACACCTACACCTACACCACGTTGACTGGAAACAAGGTGACCGTCAATGGCTACACCTTTGCCAACGAGGGAGTGGCGATGTCGGCGGGCCTGACGGTCGCCTGGATTTCGCCGCTGGGACCGCTGAAATTCAGTTATGGCCAGCCGATCAATGAGGTGAAGACTGCTAAACTGCAGAAGTTCCAGTTCCAGATGGGAACAACCTTTTAATTTTTGGAGAATTAGCTTGAAGAAGACGATTGCCAGGCTGCTGGTTGCGTTGATGGCCTCGCTGCCGGTAACTTACGCGTCGGCGGTGGAACCATTGAAGGTTGGTTACGTCAACACCCAGCGTCTTTTTCGTGACGCCCCGGCAGCCGTGAAAGCTGCGAAAAAGATCGAGCAGGAGTTCGCGAAGCGCGACCAGGACTTGCAGCGCCTGGCGAAACAGGTTCAGGGCCTGCAGGAGTCGCTCGAAAAGGGCGGCCTGACGATGGCGGAAGCGGAGCGCCGCGCCAAGGAGAAGGATCTCGGCGAGCTGTCGCGCGAGTTCCAGCGCAAGCAGCGCGAGTTCCGCGAGGATCTGAACCTGCGTCAGAATGAAGAGAATGCGGCGATCATCGAGAAGGCCAATAAGGCGATCAAGCAACTGGCCGAAAACGAGAAATACGATCTGATCGTTCAGGATGTCGTCTGGGTCAGTCCCAAGCTCGACATCACCGAGAAGGTGATCAAGGCTTTGTCCGATGCCCAGGGCGTGAAATAGGCAGCGCCTGCTGCCAAATCTTTGGAGTTCATGTGTCCGCAGGTTTTCGACTGGACGAGATCGTCGCCCGTCTAGGCGGTGTGCTGCAAGGCGACGGATCGCTGGTGGTCTCGCAGGTGGGATCGCTGCTCTCGGCCGGAGCGGGCCAGATCGCCTTCCTGGCCAGCGCGAAATACCGCGAGCAACTGCAGAAGACGCAGGCGGCTGCGGTAATCTTGCCAGCGCAGTTCGCCGACGACACCGCGCTGCCGCGCATCGTGCATGCCAACTCGTATGCCTATTATGCGCGGGTGGTCGCGCTGTTGAACCCGGCGGTGCACGGCCGGCCCGGTGTTCACCCCGTGGCGGTGGTCCATTCGCCGCTGCCGGCTTCGGCGAGTGTTGGCGAAAACGCTGTCGTCGGCGAAGGCGCGACGATTGGCGAAAACGTGGTTCTGTATCCCGGCTGTGTGATCGGTGACGGGGTTTCGATTGGCGACGATTCGGTGCTGTACGCGAATGTGGTGGTCTACCGTAGCTGCGTCATCGGTCGACGGGCGATCATTCACGCCGGGGCGGTCATCGGCGCGGATGGCTTTGGTTTTGCCAGGGACGGTGAACGCTGGGTCAAGATCCCGCAGATTGGCCGGGTAGTGATCGGTGACGATGTCGAGATCGGCGCCAACACTTCGATCGATCGCGGTGCCCTCGACGATACCGTGATCGGTGACGGCGTCAAGCTCGACAACCAGATACAGGTCGCCCACAACGTTCGCATTGGCGACCATACGGCGATGGCTGGCTGTGTCGGCATTGCCGGCAGCGCCAGAATCGGCCGGCGGTGTACCGTCGGTGGTGCCGGCATGATCAGCGGCCACCTCGAAATCGCCGACGATGTGCATGTCTCGGCCGGCACCCTGGTCGCCAAGAGCCTGAGCCAGCCTGGCGCATACACCGGCTTCTTTCCACTCGCCACGCATCGGGAGTGGTTGCATAACGCGGCACAGATCAAACGCCTGGCACGGCTCGCCGAACGGGTTGCCGAACTCGAGAAGAAACTCGAAACGATGGGGAAAACCTCTTGAACGCAATGGATATACACGAGATCATCGAACAGCTGCCGCATCGCTACCCGTTTCTGCTGGTCGACCGGGTGCTCGAGTGTGAGCCGGGAAAACTGATTCACGCCTACAAGAACGTGACCATCAACGAACCGTTTTTTGCCGGTCACTTCCCGCATTACCCGGTGATGCCCGGCGTGCTGATCCTCGAAGCGCTGGCGCAGGCGGCCGGCATCCTGTCGTTCAAGACCCTGGGTGAGAAGCCCGACATGACTTCGCTTTTCTATTTCGTCGGGATCGACAAGGCACGCTTCAAGAAGACCGTGGCGGCGGGTGACCAGTTGCATCTGCATGTCGAGATCCAGCGCCAGTTTCGCAACATCTGGAAATTCGAGGCGGCGGCACGCGTCGACGGCGAGATCGTCGCCGAGGCCGAACTGATGTGCGCCAAGAGCAACCTGGTGCGAACGCCGGGATGAACGCCGCGATGATCCATCCAAGTGCAATCATCGAGGCCGGCGCGCAGCTCGGCGAAAATGTCGCCGTCGGTGCCTACTCGATCATCGGCGAGCATGTCGAGATCGGCGACCACACGATCATCGGTCCGCACGTGGTGATCTCGGGACGGACGCGCATCGGCTGTGACAACCACATCTACCAGTTCTGCTCGCTCGGGGAAGCGCCACAGGACAAGAAGCACGGCGGTGAACCGACGCGACTGGAGATTGGCGACCGCAACACCATTCGCGAATTCTGTACCTTCAACCTCGGCACCGCCCTCGACGCCGGCGTGACGCGTATGGGCA
Source organism: Candidatus Accumulibacter affinis (assembly GCA_016713625.1). GTDB lineage: Bacteria > Pseudomonadota > Gammaproteobacteria > Burkholderiales > Rhodocyclaceae > Accumulibacter > Accumulibacter affinis. The sequence continues at coordinate 506,661 of JADJOT010000011.1, read as the reverse complement.
ACGACAACTGGATCATGGCCTACGTGCATATCGCGCATGATTGCCAGGTCGGTAGCCGCACCATATTTGCCAATAACGCCCAACTTGCCGGCCATGTGCACATTGGTGACTGGGCTATCCTCGGCGGTTTTACCGGCGTCCACCAGTTCTGCCGCATTGGCGCGCATGCCATGACCGCCGCCGCGTCGGTGGTTCTGCAGGATGTCCCACCTTTCGTGATGGCTGCCGGAAATTCGGCGAGTCCCTTCGGCATCAACGCCGAGGGCCTGAAGCGCCGGGGCTTTTCACCGGAGGCGCTGCTGGTGCTCAAACGCGCCTATCGCACGCTGTACAAGTCCGGGTTGATGCTCGAAGAGGCGCGCGCCAGGCTCGAGGAAGATGCCGTCGCGCATCCCGAGATCCAGCCGCTGCTTGACTTCCTCGCGATCTCGAAGCGCGGCATCATCAGATGACTGCCGCCGTGCTGCGGATTGCCATGGTGGCTGGCGAGGCCTCGGGCGAGCTGCTGGCGAGTCAACTGATCCAGGCGCTCAAGGCCAGACTTCCCAACGCCGTCTTTTTCGGTATCGGTGGTCCGAAGATGGTCGGGCTCGGCTTCGACGCCTGGCATCCGCTCGAGAAGCTGGCGGTTCGCGGTTACGTCGAGGTGCTCAGGCACTATCGCGAGATCGTCGCCATCCGGCGCGACCTCAAGCGTCGTCTGCTGGCTGATCCGCCCGACGTGTTCATCGGGGTGGACGCGCCGGACTTCAATCTCGGGCTGGAAAAGGCGCTGAAACAGCGTGGCATCCCGACCATTCATTACGTCAGTCCGTCGATCTGGGCCTGGCGCGGCGAGCGCATCCACAAGATTGGCGCTGCCGTCTCAAGGGTGCTGGCGCTCTTTCCTTTCGAGCCGGCGCTCTACGAGAAGCAGGGAATTCCGGTGAGTTACGTGGGGCATCCGCTCGCCGACATGCTGCCGCTCGAGGACGGCCGCGACAGCGCCCGCACGCTGCTCGGTATTTCCCCGCACACGCCGGTTTTCGCGCTCCTGCCGGGCAGCCGGCAGTCCGAACTGCAGTACATGGCGGAGACCTTCATCGAGACCGCCCGCCGCATCGACGATGAACTCCCGGAAGCGCTTTTCCTCGTCCCGCTGGCCACCCGCGAAACGCGCGACCTCTTCGAATCGGCGCTGCATCGCTGTCAGGCGCAGGCGCTGCCGATCCGTCTGCTGTTCGGGCATGCGCACCTGGCGATGATGGCCGCCGACCTCGTTCTCCTGGCGAGCGGCACCGCCACCCTCGAAGCCGCACTGCTCAAGCGACCGATGGTCATCGTCTACCAGATGGCTCCACTCTCGTGGTGGCTGATGCAGCGCATCGGCGGTTACCTGCCCTACTGCGGTCTGCCGAACGTTCTCGCCGGCCGCTTCGTCGTCCCCGAATTCATCCAGGACGATGCGACTCCCGAGAACCTCGCGCAGGCGCTGCTCAACCTCTACGCCGACAAGACCGTGTGCGACGGGCTCAAGGCCGTTTTTCGGAGGCTGCACCTGCAACTACGCCAGAACGCCGCCGAGAAGGCCGCGGCAGCGGTGATCGGCTGTCTGCCGCCGGCACTCTGCGAGCATGCTGCTGCAGCCTGAGGGTGTGGTCTGTGGCGTCGACGAAGCGGGTCGGGGTCCGCTCGCCGGACCGGTCGTGGCGGCCGCGGTGATCCTCGATCCGGCGCGGCCGATCGCCGGCCTCAACGATTCGAAAAAACTTTCCGCCAGACGGCGCGAGGCGCTCGCCAAAGAGATCCGCAGCAAGGCGCTGGCCTGGGCGGTAGCGGCAGCGAGCGTCGAGGAAATCGACCGCATCAACATCCTGCAGGCCAGCCTGCTCGCCATGCAGCGCGCTGTCGCCGCCCTCCCTGACGGGCATGGTCTGGCGTCCGGGCGGGTGATGGTCGATGGCAACCGTTGCCCAAAGCTGCCGTACCCGGTCGAAGCGGTGATCGGTGGTGACGGCAGGATCGCTGCCATTGCCGCTGCGTCGATTCTCGCCAAGACGGTACGCGACGCCGGCATGGTCGAAATGCACGCCGTCTATCCGCAGTACGGTTTTGACCGGCACATGGGTTATCCCACCGCGCAGCACCTGCAGGCCCTGCGCGAACACGGCGCGACCCCGGAGCATCGTCGCAGCTTCGCTCCGGTGGCCCGCCTGCGCCAGCCATGAGGCGCATCGCCTCGCGCGACAATCCGCACTACAAGGCGCTGAAAAGACTCTGTGAAAGCGGCCGCGAGCGGCGCAAGAGCGGCCGCCTGCTGCTCGACGGCATGCACCTGATCGAAGCCTACGGGCGCCAGGTCGGAATGCCCGAGGAGATCCTGATCAGCGACAGCGGCGCCGGTCGGCCGGAAATTGCCGGCTATCTGGCCAGCGCCAGCGCCGCCGGCACCATCACCGTTCTTGCTGATGCCCTATTCGGCGATCTGGCGACGGTCGACACGCCCAGCGGCATCATGGCCGTGGTTACTCGCCCGCAAGCGGCGAATGCTCTTGACTACGACGCCGATGCGGTGCTGCTCGACGGCCTGCAGGACGCCGGCAACGTCGGCTCGATTCTGCGCAGCGCTGCCGCCGCCGGTTTTCGCCAGGTGCTGCTGTCGGTCGATTGCGCGCAGGCCTGGTCGCCGAAGACCCTGCGCGCGGCGATGGGTGCGCATTTCCACCTCGACCTCCACGAAGGCTGCGACCTCGCCGGTTTTCTTGGCGCCTATCGCGGGCAAGGCGTGGCCACTGCTTTGGGTGCGTCTGTCAGTCTCTATGCCGCCAATCTCGAAGGAGCTGTGGCCTGGGTCTTCGGCAGCGAGGGCCTCGGCGTGCGGCCGCCGGTGCTGGCGGCGACCCGCCTGCAATTGCACATCCCGATGCCCGGCGCCACCGAGTCGCTCAACGTCGCCGCCGCCGCGGCGATCTGCCTGTTCGAGACGCTGCGGCGTCGGCAGAGCTGAGGACATCGTCGGCGGTAGACTCGTAGGTTGGGCTGAGCCTGCGAAGCCCAACAGCCGACCCGGCACCTCGCGGCCGAGGATCTGCCGTTTGTTGGGCTTCGTTCCTCAGCCCAACCTACCAAAGCGACCATTACTCTCGCATGCACCGTGCCCGAACACGGGCAGTCAGGAGGCAGCCGCTGCTATGGTATGATGCCCCGCACACCACGTCGCCAACCGGGGGATCGCAGGGTGGCCACCGACAACCCATCAGCTTCCCGTATCTTCATCAGCTATCGCCGCTCGGACAGTGAGCTTGCAGCGAGCCGGCTGGCCGATGACCTGCGTCGCCATTTCACCCGCGAGCAGGTATTCCAGGACTTCGCCAGCATCGACCCGGGCAACGACTTTGTCGAGGCGGTCGAGCGCGGGCTCGACAGCTGTGCTGCGGTGCTGGTCGTGATCGGACCGAACTGGCTCGACGCACTAGATCACCGCGGCCGTCGTCGCCTCGACCTTGCGGACGACTGGGTCCGGCACGAGGTCGCGCAAAGCCTGCGGCGTCCTGGCGTGCGCGTATTCCCGGTGCTGGTGGAAAGTGCGAAGATGCCGGCAGCGGAGGACCTGCCCGACGAACTCCAGCCCTTGACGCGGCGGCAGGCATTTCCGGTGACGAACCGGCACTGGCCCAAAGATGTCGCGGAACTGATCGAACACCTGCAACGGAAGCCGGGAGCAGGTGGCGAAAGCGCGTCGACTTCCGGTGGGGTAAGCGAGGTGCAAAAGCCCTCCGGAGCGTGGAAACTGCTCGCTGCCATTGGCGTCGTGCTGGTCATTGTGCTGGGGGTATTCTTCGGTCAGGGCGATCGTTCGGAGCTTCCCCTGCCCTATACGGCGCCGCCGCCGGAGGTACAGATACCCGTGAAGAAAGCAAAAGTGCCTGCCGTGACGACGCCAGTACTACCGGCACCGCCGGCCAAAGCCACCACGCCGGCGAACAAACCCCGTGAGTTCTTCCACGACTGTGAGCAGTGCCCCGAGATGGTGGTGCTTCCTGCCGGCAGTTTCATGATGGGGTCGCCGATGGCCGAGGCGCGTCGGAGCGTTAACGAAGGACCTCCGCACAAGGTGACCATTGCTCGTCCCTTCGCCGTAGGGCAGAATGAAGTCACTTTCGCCGAGTGGGACGCCTGCGTCGCTGCCGGCGCCTGCCAGCCCAGGCCGGGCGACGAGGGCTGGGGGCGTGGCCGGCGGCCGGTCATCCATGTGAACTGGGACGACGCCCAGGCTTATGCGTCGTGGCTGGCGAAGAAGACCGGCAAGGGCTACCGACTGCTCTCCGAAGCCGAGTGGGAGTACGCCGCCCGCGCCAAGACGGAGACGGCTTACCCTTGGGGTGACGAACGTGGTTCGAACCACGCCAACTTCGCCAGTTCGCACAGCCAGTGGAGCGGCGATAAGACCGCGCCGGTCGGAAGCTTCGACGCCAACGATTTCGGTCTGTACGACATGATTGGCAATGTCTATGAGTGGGTGCAGGACTGCTGGAACGGCAACTATGCCGGGGCGCCGGTCGACGGATCTGCGTGGCTCAACGGCGACTGTGGTCGGCGGGTGATACGCGGTGGCTCCTGGTACAGCGAAGCGGGGCACGCGCGGGCGGCGTACCGCAGCGGGGTCGACCTCGGCCAGGGCGTCCCCACACGTTTGAGCTCCAAGCTGGGCTTCCGCCTCGCCAAGACGCTCTAACCTCCCGGATCTTGCGCTCTTTACCTCTTGCAGCGATTCAGCGCCGAGAGGCTGCGGGTAATCCATCCGCCGCCCGCTCGGTCGATCTGCTCAATGCTCCTTGCCGTCCACCCGCGGCTGCAGCAGGTAGGGGATGTACCGCCAGCCGAGGATGGAAAAGCAGGCAAACCAGCACGCCGCGGCGAGGCTGATCCAGCGCAGGTAGCCGGCCGGGTCGATTTGCGGCAGGACGATGCGGATCACGAAACCGGCGATCATGATCCATAGCACGCTCTTGTCGAGGCGGTCGAAGACGACTTTTCGGCCGGTGTGGCCGTTGGCGATGCGGATCAGCATCGCCGGAATGATCAGGCCCATGGCGCCAAAGGTGAACACGTGCGTCGACAGCGAACCCAGCCAGCGCGCTTCGCCGAGCTGTTCGACGAATTGCAGCAGCAACTGCGCGACGATCGCCAGGTAGCCGAGATACAGGATGCCGATGTCGAGCCGGCGCAACGCCAGTTGTGGCTTCCAGAAGACGAAGCGGACACTCAGCAGCAGCGCCAGCAGCAGCGCCAGCCAGGGCGAGATCGCTGGCGGCAGCAGGCCGGCAAAAACGAGCACCACCGCCAGCAGCTTGATCGCCCGGTCGAGCGCAACGTTGCGCAGGAGGTCGGCCTGGACGGCGTTCTTCATGAACTGGGTGACGGTTCGTTCGAGCATTACCAGAAAGGCGACGCGAAACAGGGCGAGGGTCATGCTCGCGCCGATCTGGAAATGGTCGGCACTGAGCAGCAGGTTTTTCGCAACCAGGAACAGCGGCAGGATGATCAGGAAGAAGTAGTTGTCAGCGAAGGAATCCGTCCGACGGTGGCGGATCAGCGTCCACAGCAGCATGACGACGATTGCCGCGAGGAAGAGGTTGCTCGACAGGCGGAAGACCAGCGCTGGCAGATCGCCCGCAAACCACATGCACGCACGTTCGAGCAGCCAGGCGCCCACCAGCAGGATCAGCGCCCGGCCGTGGTAGCCGCGGACCTTCACCCAGTTCTTGGTCGAGGTCAGCAGGAAACCGCCCAGCACCGCCCAGCCGAAGCCAAAGAACATCTCATGCGCGTGCCACTGCACGGGCGAGATTGGCCACGCCGGCGCGGCCAGCGCACCCGAGTAGAAAAGCGCCCACAGGACGGGGAAAGCGAGTCCGGCGAAACAGGCGAGGGCAAAGAACGGCCGGAAGCCGACGAGCCAGAGGGGGTGGTCGGAAAATCGCATGCGCGCGGGATCTCGCTGAGGTCTGGCGGGAAGAGGAGGCGAAGTATAGCCGGAGCGTGGCCGCTGGTGTCTGCGGTGGACGGTGAGCAGGTGTCCGGATCTGCCGCCTAGAACGGCGCCGGGCAGCAGCAGCGCATCGTCTGAGCACTCTCGGGGTGCGCGAAAACCAGTTCCTCGGCGTGCAACAGCAGGCGCTCGGCGGCGGCGCCGGCGTAGAGCGCGTCGCCGACGATCGGGTGGCCGATCGCCTGCAGGTGCACGCGCAACTGGTGCGTACGGCCGGTCTCGGGCCACAGCGCCAGCCGCGACGTCTGGCCAGCCGGGTCATGGCTGAGCACCTGGTAGCGCGTCAGCGAGGGCTTGCCGGCGAGCAGGTCGACCTTCTGTCGCGGCCGCCCGGGCCAGTCGGCGCCGAGTGGCAGGTCGATCTGGCCGACGCGTGTCGGCAGGCTGCCGCTGACCACGGCGAGGTAGCGCTTGTCGACCTGGCGCTGGGCAAACAGGCGGCTCAGCCGCCGCTGCATCTCCTTGCCGCGTGCCAGGACCAGCAGGCCGGAGGTCGCCAGGTCGAGGCGATGCACGATCAGGGCCTCGGGGTAGGCGGCCTGCACCCGCCGCGCCAGACAGTCCTGTTTCTCCTCGCCGCGGCCGGGAACCGAGAGCAGCCCGGCCGGCTTGTTCACCACCAGCAGCGCTGCGTCGAGGTAAACGAGGTCGAGGCCGTCGTCCGCCGGCGCGGCGTAGGGGAGACCTTGGATGCCCCGTCCGGGCATCAGCGCTGCTCACCCACGATGGATGGTGGCGGGTAAGGCCGAGAGCGCAACCCCGGAACGGCGTTTCATGCCTATCCCTGTAAAATGTTGATCCGCATCACCGACGGTGAAGCGGCCAACCATACCACGTCGGCCCCCTTGGAACGTCATCCGCAGCTCGGGAACGACCGGGAGCTGCGAGTTGTGCGAGTTGGCCTGGTTGGCATCCTGGCTGCACTCCCGGATCGCACTGAGGAATCAACATGCGCAGAATCGATATTCGTCTTGGACTTGCCCTGCTGCTGATCTCGACGACCCTGGCGGCAGCCGAGTTGCCGCTCGAGCGCATCAAGCTGCCGCCGGGTTTCGCCATCGAGCTCTGGGCGCGCGTCGACAACGCCCGGCAGATGGCGCTCGGGCACCACGATGACAAGGGCGGCACGCTTTTCGTCGGTTCAATGCAGGCGGGAAAGGTGCATGCGCTGAGCTTCGGCGCCAACTTCAGGGTGCAGGCCGTCACCGTCGTCGCCAGCGGGCTGCAGCGCCCGGTAGGCGTCGCCTACAGGGACGGCAGTCTGTATGTCTCGGCGGTGAGCCGCATCCTGCGCTACGACGATATCGAGCGACGCCTGGCGCAGCCACCGGCAGCCGTGCTGGTGACCGACCGGCTGCCCGGCGAGACGCATCATGGCTGGAAATTCATCGCCTTCGGCCCGGACGGAAAACTCTACGTGCCGGTAGGCGCACCCTGTAACATCTGTGACCCCGATCCGCAGCGGTATGCCAATATCTTGCGAATGAATGCCGATGGCAGCGGCGCTGATGTCTATGCCCGAGGCGTACGCAACAGCGTCGGCTTCGACTGGCAGCCGCAGACCGGGGAGTTGTGGTTCACCGACAATGGCCGTGACCTGCTCGGCGACGACCTGCCGCCCGACGAACTCAACCATGCGCCACGCGCTGGCATGCATTTCGGTTTCCCATACTGCCACGGCGGCACTCTGCCCGACCCCGAATTCGGCGCCAGACGCTCCTGCGCGGAGTTCACCGCGCCGGCGCAGCAACTGGCGCCGCATGCCGCTTCTCTGGGCATGCGCTTCTACACGGGGACGATGTTCCCGCCGGAGTACCGCAACCAGATATTCATCGCCGAGCACGGTTCGTGGAACCGCTCCAGGAAGATCGGCTACCGGGTGACGCTGGTGCGTCTGCAAGGCAGCAAGGCAATCGCCTACGAGCCGTTCGCCAGTGGCTGGTTGAATGGAGAAAACGCCTGGGGACGCCCGTCCGACGTGCTGGTGTTGCCCGATGGCTCGCTGCTGGTCGCCGACGATCACGCCGGCGCGATCTATCGCATCGTCTATCGCGGCTGACCGGCTGGCGCCTGCCGGTCGACGACGGGTTGCTCGCGATTGCAATAGACCATGTACGCGATGTCCGTTGATCACGATCTCCTTGACTGCCCCGCGCGCGGGGATCGTTTCTGCCGGGTCAGTTTTCCTGGATGCGCAGAACGACGCTCCGCCCCCAGCCTTCGGCGGCCAGCGCGGCGAGGACCAGGTCGAGGCGCCCGCGGCTGGTGCTGTGGGTCGTCAGAATGAGCGGGACGAGCGAGCCCCCGGCGGTGTCGGGCACTTCGGGCTGGAGGACCGAGGCGAGGCTGATGTCGTGCCTGGCGAACAGCCCGGCCACCTGGGCGAGGGTGCCTGAGCGGTCGGGAACCGCCAGCCGCAAGTAATACCGGGAGGGGGTCGACTGGCGGTTGCCGAGGTCAAATGCACCCGCGAGGAAGGGGTGTTCGGCCCCGGGAATTCTCGCCCGGCCCTCGGCAATGTCGAGCAGATCGGCCAGTATGCTCACCGCCGTTGGCGCAGGACCGGCTCCCTTCCCGGAGAGCAGGGTCCTCACCAGGCCTTCGCTGTCGACCAGGACGCCGTTGTACTCCATGCGGATCGAGGCCAGCGGGTGCTCCAGTGGTAGCAGGACCGCGGCCACCTCGGCGTCGAGCTGGTCATCGGCAGAGCGACGGGCGGCGGCCAGGAGCTTGATCCGGTAGCCCATCGCTTCGGCCTGCCGGACGTCCTCCAGTTCCAGGGTGTCGATGCCCGAGGTGGGGATCTTGCGGAAGTCGACGTAGGCGCCGAAGGCGAGGGTGGCGAGAATGCCGGCCTTGCAGACGGCATCCTTCCCCGAAACATCGTAATCGGGGTCGGGTTCGGCAAAGCCCAGTCGCTGGGCGTCGGCCAGACAGTCCTGGTACGAAGCCCGCTCCTCACTCATCCGGGTGAGCAGGTAGTTGGTGGTGCCGTTGACGATGCCTTCCAGCGCAGTGATCCGGTCGGCCCGAAGGGCTTCCTGCAGAGTGCGGATGATCGGGATGCCGGCGCAGACGCTGGCTTCGAACCCCAGGGGCACCCGGTGCTTCGCCGCCAGGGCGAAGAGCTCGGGGCCGCGTTCGGCGAGCAGGTTCTTGTTGGCGGTGACCACCGCCTTGCCCTGCGCGAGGGCGCGGCTGACCACCCGAAAAGCCTCGTCGACGCCTCCCAGCAGCTCGACCACCACATCGATCCCGGGGTCGTCGGTGAGGTCTTGCGAGCGGGCGGTCACCAGGGTTCCGACCGGCAGGCCGGGTCTTGGCCTCGCGGCGTCGCGGACCAGGACGGCCTTGATCCGCAGGCTCCGGGCCGCCGGAGAGGTATTCAGAAGGCGAATCAGGCCGGAACCGATGGTTCCCGCCCCCGCCAGGCCGATGGTGGTCATGGGATTCTTCCTGTCAAGATGCGTAGCCTATCCTTTGGCCCAGGTTACGAGACGTCGATGACGCTGAGACCGGCCTTGCGTGCGGCTGGAAGTTGGCGGTGGTCGGCCGATACGAAAGCATCCGGTGCGCAGGCGAGCGCGCATGCCACATGCAGCCCATCCATCGCTCGAAGTGGATGCAATTCGAGCAGCGAAACAACTGAAACCAGAACCTCCCGGGTGATCTGGCAGATGTCGACATCTGCCAAATCGGCGATCATGTCCCCCTTCAGCTTCCGGTAAGCGGCGCTGGCCAGCTTCTTTTCGCGCACCAGGCGGGACAGCGTGGAGATCAATTCCGGCAGGCAGATGACACTGACCACGAGACTGTCCGCCTGCTGGCACACCGCCAAAACCTGATCCGACCCCTGCTCGGCGACATAGCGCTTGGCAAAAGCGGAGGTATCGAGAAACACCTTCACGCCGCGTCATCCCGATCGCTCAGTACCTCCCGGCTTAGCGAAAGCCCTTTGACCGTCAGCGGTGTCGCTGGTCTTTTCCACGAAGGAATGCCGGAACGGATCGGCACAATTTCAGCGATCGCTTTGCCGTTGCGGAAGATGCGAACCGTATCGCCGCGCTCGACCGCATCGAAATAGTCCTTGGCATGATTGCGCAACTCGGTGAACGTGGCTTCCTGCATGGCGCCTCCTGTACATTGATGTGCACGATAATGTACATCCTGTAGTGCCGTGTCAATGGTCCGGCGCCTGGCGGCCGGAACTGCCGTTCCATCCAGCAGATGCCTATCCTTCCGCCCACTCCGCTGACAGCAACTCGGCCTGCGCGAGCACCGTCTGTACAGCCTCGTCCTGCAGGTCCGGCGGATAGCCGTACTTGTTCAGGATGCGTTTCACCATCACGCGAATCCTTGCCCGCGCGCCTTCGCGCAGCGTCCAGTCGATGGTCACGCTTTTGCGCACCTGGGTGATGAGTTCGGCAGCGATGACCTTGAGCTTGTCGTCGCCCATGGCAATGACAGCGCTCTCATTGGCGGCGAGCGCGTCGTAGAAAGCGACCTCGTCGTCGGTCAGGCCGAGGTCTTCGCCGCGTTTGCTGGCGGCGTCGAGTTCCTTCGCCAGTTTGATCAGCTCTTCGATCACGTGCATCGTCGAGATGGCGCGGTTGTGGTAGGCGTTGAGGGTCTGCTTGAGCTTCTCGGAAAACACCCGGCTCTGCACAAGATTGCGCTTCGAGCGCACCTTGATCTCGTCCTTGAGCAGTTTCTCCAGCAACTCGGCAGCGACATTCTGGTGCTTGAGGCCGCGTACTTCGGCGAGAAACTGGTCGCTCAGGATCGAAATGTCGGGCTTGGGCAATCCGGCGGCGGTGAAAACGTCGATCACCTGGCCTTCAGTGGTGATCGCTCTGGAAACGAGCTGGCGGATGGCGGCGTCGATCTGCTCCGGGGTCTTGCCGGTGTTCGTGTTCTGCTTACTCAACGCCGCCTGGATGGCCTGGAAGAAGCTCACGTCGTCGCGGATTTCCGTCGCTGCATCGCTGGCGGCGCACAGGGCGAAGGCGCGCGAAAGTTCCGTCACCACCTGCACCCAGCGCCGCTTGCCGTCGTCCTGTTCGAGAATGTGCTCCTGTCCGGCGGGGATCAGGGCGAGGCGTTCGGCGGGTTTGCCGGTCGTCCACTTGTCCCGGTTGAAACCGTGCATCAGGTCGCAGGCGATGCCGTGTTTCTCCAGCATCACGGCGATGGCTTGGGCGGTGTCGAAGGTCGGATCGCCCTGGCCGCCGCTCTCGGTGTAGGTGACGAGCGCCTTCTTGAGCTGATCGGCGAGGCCGAGGTAATCGACCACCAGGCCGCCGGGCTTGTCGCGGAAGACGCGGTTCACCCGGGCGATGGCCTGCATCAGGCCGTGGCCCTGCATCGGCTTGTCGGCATACATGGTGTGCAGGCAGGGGGCGTCGAAGCCGGTCAGCCACATGTCGCGAACGATCACGATGCGGAACGGGTCGCGGCTGTCCTTGAAACGGTTCGCCAGCTTGCGACGCTTCTCCTTGCTGCGGATGTGCGGCTGCCAGTCGGGGCCGTCGTCGGCGCTGCCGGTCATCACCACCTTCACCACGCAGTCCTTGCCTTTCTCGGCTTCCGCGTCGTCGTCGGTGGCGCTGGCCCAGTCGGGGCGCAGCCTGATCAGCGCGTTGTAGAGGTCCACGCAGATGCGCCGGCTCATGCAGACGATCATCGCCTTGCCGTCCATCGCCTCGACGCGCTTCTCGAAATGCGCCACCAGATCGGCGGCGATCAGCGCGATGCGCTTTGGCTCGCCGACCAGCGCCTCCAGCGCGGCCCACTTGGTCTTGAGCTTCTCCTTCTTCGTCAGCTCCTCGCCTTCGGTGATCTCCTCGAACTCGGCGTCGAGCGTGGGAAGCTCGGCGGCGTTCAGGCTCAGCTTGGCAATGCGGCTTTCGTAGTAGATCGGCACCGTGGCCTTGTCGGCGACGGCGCGCTGGATGTCGTAGATGGAAATGTAGTCGCCGAAGACCGCCCGCGTGTTCGCGTCGGTCATTTCGATCGGCGTGCCGGTGAAGCCGATGAACGACGCATTCGGCAGGGCATCGCGCAGATTGCTGGCGAAGCCGTAGGACATCTCGCCGGTCTTCTCATTGACCTTGCCGCCGAATCCGTACTGGCTGCGGTGCGCTTCATCGGCGATCACCACGATGTTCTGCCGCGCGCTCAGCTCGGACATCGCCTCGCCTTTTTCCGGCATGAACTTGTGAATCGTCGTGAACACCACGCCGCCGCTCGCCCGGTTCAGCAGCTCGCGCAAATGCTCGCGCCCGCTGGCCTGCACCGGCGTTTGGCCGAGGAGGTCCGCGCAGCGCTGGAACTGGCCGAAAAGCTGGTCGTCGAGGTCGTTGCGGTCGGTCAGCACCACCAGCGTCGGGTTCTGCATCGCCGGATGCCGCACCACGCGCGCGGCGTAGAAGAGCATCGAGAAACTCTTGCCGCTGCCCTGCGTGTGCCAGACCACGCCGGCGCGCCGGTCGCCCGGCTTGCCGCCGTGCATGCGGCCCGCCCAGTAGGTGCCCAGGCCCCCGCTTTCGCGCAACAGGTTGCGCTCGGTCATGCCGCTGGCGCGCACCGTCTCCTCCACCGCCGCATTCACCGCGTGGAACTGGTGGTAGCCGGCGATGATCTTGTGCAGCGCACCCGAGTCCGGGTCTTCCTCGAAAACGATGAAATGCTGGAGCAGGTCGAGGAAGCGCTGGCGCTCGAACACCCCCTTGATCAAGACCTCCAGTTCCAGGGCGTGGGGCGCAGCGTCATGCTGCCCGTCGATCGTGCGCCAGACCTTGAACCACTCCTGGTTGGCCGTCAGCGAACCGATGCGTGCCTGCAGGCCGTCGCTCACCACCAGCGCCGCGTTGTAATGCAGCAGCGAGGCAATCTCCGCCTTGTAGGTTTGCAGTTGCGCGTAGGCGCTCCAGATCGTCGCGTCCTCGTCCGCCGCGTTCTTCAACTCGATCAGCCCCAGCGGCAGCCCGTTGAGGAAGATCACGATGTCCGGCCGCCGGTTGTGTTGCCCCTCGATCACCGTTAACTGGTTCTCCGCCAGCCAATCGTTCGCCCGCACGTCGCCGAAATCCACCAGCCGCACATGATCGCCCGCGATGCTGCCATCGGGCCGGGGATACTCCACCGGCACGCCATCGCGCAGCATGCGGTGAAAGGCACGGTTCGTCTGCGTCAGCGAAGGCGTGCCGACGCGCAGCACCTTGCGCAAGGCCTCCTCCCGCGCCTCCTCGGGAATGGCCGGGTTCAGCCGCCGGATGGCCTCGCGTAAGCGCCCCACCAGCACCACCTCGCCAAACGAATCCCGCTCCGCCGCCGGTTCACCGGGCGCGAGATGCGGTCCGTGCCCGATGGCATAGCCCAGATCCCCGAACCATTCGAGCGCGGCGTTTTCGACGATGGATTCGTTGAGGCTCATGGTTGGTCGCCGTCCTTATCCGGCAGTTGCTTGATCATCATGTCAAAGTCCGACTCGAACAGCCGGTCCTGCACGATGCGGTATTTTTCGAATTCACTTTCCGCGTGGGTCTTTGCCAGTTCCGCCGTCACTTTGCCCGCATCCTGTAAGGTCTCCCGATCCCAGAGCTGGAGGAACCCGCTCAAGCGCTTTTCCCAGTCTGCCATGGTCAGCGGGATTTTCCGCATGGCCTGCATTTCGGCCATGTCGAGATAGGCGGAGACAATGCGCTGCATTTGCCCCAGTTCGAACTCCGAGAGGTAGTTCTTGGCGATGGAAATGTCGTAGCGATGGATTTTCCCTTGGGGCGCACCCTCCCAACTGCTCAGTCCCATGTTCTCCTGCTTGTGGTCGGCGCGATCCACGATCACCTCTGCCGCCGTTTGCCCATGCACGGCGTAATGCATCTTGTTTTGAACCGCTGCAAAGAAACGCTTCGTTGCCGTTGCCGAGGGGTCATAATCCAGCGCGGTGGCGTAGATGTCGGTGATTTTCTGGTAGAACTTGCGCTCGGAGAGCCGGATTTCCCGGACTTTTTCGAGTTGGCGTTCGAAGAACTCATCCGTCAGGGTGCCGCCGTGCTTCAGACGCTCGGCATCCATGGTCCAGCCCTGGATGGTGTAGTCCTTCACAATCTGGTTCGCCCACTTGCGGAATTGAACGGCACGCTCGTTCTCGATCTTGAAGCCCACGGCGATGATCGCTTGGAGGCTGTAGTGCTTCGTCTGGTAGCCCTTGCCGTCAGCGGCAGTGGTTAAGTATTGCTTAACCACTGAAGGCTCCTCCAGTTCGTTGTCGCTGAAGATGCGCTTCAGGTGCTGGTTGATGGCAGGGATGGAGACATCGTAAAGCGCGGCCATCATCTTCTGCGTGAGCCAGATGTCTTCATCTTCGTAACGCATTTCCACGCTGGCCTCCGAGTCGCCGCCAGCGGCCACAAAGGTAAGATACTCCGCCGCCGACGAGCGAACCAGGGAGACTTCGGCTTTCTTTTTGGCGCGACCGCCGGGTGTGGGTTTGTTTTTGTTCATGGGCTCATCCTGCTTTCGATGTGTTTTGAACTGACAAGGATTCCTTGTGAGTTGCAGCCGCCTCCTCGGGAATGGCCGGATTCAGCCGCCGCATGGCCATGCGCAAGCGCCCCACCAGCACCACCTCGCCAAACGACTCCCGCTCCGCCGCCGGTTCGCCGGGCGCGAGCTGCGGCCCGTGCCCGAGCGCATAGCCCAGCTCCCCGAACCATTCCAGGGCGGCATCTTCGACGATGGATTCGTTGAGGCTCATGGGAGGGATTGGTTCACGCGGAGGCGCGGAGACGCGGAGGCGGGCAGACTGTTGACGATGCGGTGGAGACCTTCTTTGAGCGTCGAGGCTCCGAAGTTGATGAGTAGTCCGACGGGAAGGTTCATCAGGCGGAGGTAGGTGAGGACTTGCTTGCTGTGGACGGGCGCGAGCTTTTCCACGGACTTGAGTTCCACGATCACGCGGCCTTCCACGAGCAGGTCCGTGCGGAAGCCTTCTTCGAAAACCATCCCATCGTACTCAAAGCGAATGACTTTCTGCCGATCAACCTGGAATCCCCGTTTCTCCAACGCACGAGCCAGCACAATTTCATAGACCGACTCCAGCAACCCCGGCCCCAGTTCGATGTGAATCTTGAGCGCCGCATCCACAATCGCCCCCGTGATGTCATCGAGTTCCTTCATGGCTCCTTCCTTCGCGACCTCCGCGCCTCCGCGTGAGTCTCCTTGGGTTTCTCCGGCAGCGCCATGCGGTCTTTGCTGGCATCGGCGCGGGAGAGGATGACTTCCGCCGCCGTCTGGCCGTGAATGGCCCAGTGCAGTTTTTTCTGCACGGTGGCAAAGAAGCGTTTGTTGGAAGCGGCGGTGACATCGTAGTCGATGGAGGTCGCGTAGATGTCGGTGATTTTCTGGTAGAACTTGCGCTCGCTCAGGCGGATTTCCCGGATGCGCTGCAACGGCTCTTCGAAATACTGTTTGGCGAGGATCGAGCCGTCGTTCTTCAGGCGCTCGTTATCGGAAAAGACCTTCTTGAGGTGGTAGTTGATGGTGTGGGTTTCCACATCATAGAGCAGCCCCATCATTTTTTTTGGCTGAGCCAGACATTTTCATCGGCGTAAACGGCTTCGACGCCACCCTGGCCGCTGGCCGCCACAAAGGTGAGGTATTCCGCCGCCGACGAGCGAACCAGGGAGACTTCGGCTTTCTTTTTGGCACGACCGCTGGGTGTGGGTTTCTTTTTGCTCATGGGTTCATCCTGCTTTCGATGTGTTTTGAACTGACAAGGATTCCTTGTGAGTTGCAGCCGCCTCCTCGGCAATGGCCGGATTCAGCCGCCGGATGGCCATGCGCAAGCGCCCCACCAGCACCACCTCGCCAAACGACTCCCGCTCCGCCGCCGGTTCGCCGGGCGCGAGCTGCGGCCCGTGCCCGAGCGCATAGCCCAGCTCCCCGAACCATTCCAGGGCGGCATCTTCGACGATGGATTCGTTGAGGCTCATCAGGACCGGCGGTTTGTGTTTAAATGACCAAACCAAGCATTTTCAATGGTTTGAGCGTGAGCAGGCATCGTTCGGCAGTTTGCGTCTAAACGAAAATCAGGCCCAGAACGGCACATAGTTGCGGTAGCGCAGAGATGTCTGCGCCGGGTCGGCCAGTTTGATCTTCCCCGCGTCCACCGCGTCGCGGATGGCCCGTGAGACCGACTCCGTCTTCTTTTCGGAAAGCCGGAACCGCTCCCGCAGGCTCTGGTTGGTCATCTTTTCGTTCATCACATACCGCAGGCAGCAGTGCTGGTAGGTGGCGCGGATGCGGTCGCTCCGATCCATATCCTCGAAATCCTTATGCCCGAACAGCACCACCGAAGTGCGCTTCTCACCCACGCGGAAGTCTGGCGCGGGCAATTGAAACGCCTCCGCCGCCTGGATCACCTTGTCCACTCCGCTACCCTTCTCTTCGCAGATGCCCAGGCGGCGCATCAAGTCTGCCAGCCGCTCATTGCGTGACTGGTATTCGTCGATGAACCGGTCCGGCGAAATGAAGGGCTTGCCGGGATTCGAGATTTCCATTCGGTCGTCGTAAATCTCCACCATCACCGACGTGCCGGATTCTGTGAAGTCCTGATGGATGAGCGCATTCGCCACCAGCTCGCGCACCGCGATCTCGGGAAACATCTTCACCTCCCGTCGCAGCGCCTGCTCGATCATCTCATTCGATGGCACCAACCCGTTGATGAACTCCACCAAGCCCTGGAAGCCGACCGCGTAGCCCTTCGTCCCCGGCTTATCCAGCTTCGTCTTCAGCTTGTTCGTGCCTTCATACACGATCACTCGCGGAGCCTTTCGGGCTAGTCGGTCAAAGCTCTCCAGCTTCTTCGCGAAGAGGACCGCCCCCAGATTCGTGATCGTCCACGCACCGCTACTCCGCTCAATCAATCGTTCGCTGGCGAAGCGCTCCAGCACCGCCTCTCGGGTGGCAGGGTAAGGCAGATGCAGCAGGTCAAAGTAGCTCTGCGTGTCGAGCACTTGCACCACCTTCTCGCCATCGCATTCCGCCATGGCAAGGTTCAACGCCCAATCCGGCTCGCCCTCGGCAATAATCTTCTTGAGCTGGTCCGGCGTCATCGGCACCAGTTCCTCGCCCGCCCGCATCAGGTAACGGCCTTTGTAATGCACCGGCTGTCCTACCGGGCGCGACGGCACCTGAAACACCAGCACTCGCCCCGTCGGATGCGCCACCTCGTCAAAGGTCACCTTCAGATGCAGCCGCTCGTAGATGCCCGCCACCGTGCGCTCCGGCACTTCGAATGCCTTCGTTCCCACCACCCGGCGCGGCAGCTTGTCCGTGATGCCCAGCAGCATTCGCCCGCCGCCTTCGTTCGCCAGCGCCACACAGTAATCCACCAACTCCTCAAAGTGGAAGTTGTTGGCCGCTTCCTTGAACTCCAGGTGTTCATTCTCGGAGCGAACGGTCAACAGGGCATCAATCTGTGGAATCGTCGTTGGCATAGTCAGGTGAGAATATCAGGCTGAAAAGGGAGAATGCCACCGCGCAGCATCCGGTGAACCGGAGCGCAGCGTAAATGGCCGAAGACAAAGGCGCGGTTCGTCTGCGTGAGCGAAGGCGTCCCCGCACGCAGCACTTTGCGCAATGCCTCCTCGCGCGCCTCCTCGGGACTGGCCGAGTTCAGCCGCCGGATCGCCTCGCGCAAGCGGCCCACCAGCACCACCTCGCCAAACGAAACCCGCTCCGCCGTCGGTTCACCGGGCGCGAGGTGCGGACCGTTCCCGACCGCATAGCCCAGCTCCCCGAACCATTCGAGAGCGGCGTCTTCGACGATGGATTTGTTGAGGCTCATGGCAGGGATTGATTTACGCGGAGGCGCGGAGACGCGGAGGCGGGCAGACTGTTGACGATGCGGTGGAGACCTTCTTTGAGCGTCGAGGCTCCGAAGTTGATGAGTAGTCCGACGGGAAGGTTCATCAGGCGGAGATAGGTGAGGACTTGCTTGCTGTGGACGGGCGCGAGTTTTTCCACGGACTTGAGTTCCACGATTACGCGGCCTTCCACGAGCAGGTCCGTGCGGAAGCCTTCTTCGAAAACCATCCCATCGTACTCAAAGCGAATGACTTTCTGCCGATCAACCTGGAATCCCCGCTTCTCCAGCGCACGAGCCAGCACAATTTCATAGACCGACTCCAGCAACCCCGGCCCCAGAAAAAGGCCGGGATGAGGTTTGGAACAACGCGACATGGTTCCCCGGAACCATTCGAGGGCGGCGTCTTCGACGATGGATTTGTTGAGGCTCATGGCAGGGATTGATTCACGCGGAGGCGCGGAGACGCGGAGGCGGGCAGACTGTTGACGATGCGGTGGAGACCTTCTTTGAGCGTCGAGGCTCCGAAGTTGATGAGTAGTCCGACGGGAAGGTTCATCAGGCGGAGGTAGGTGAGGACTTGCTTGCTGTGGACGGGCGCGAGTTTTTCCACGGACTTGAGTTCCACGATCACGCGGCCTTCCACGAGCAGGTCAGTGCGGAAGCCTTCTTCGAAAACCATCCCATCGTACTCAAAGCGAATGACTTTCTGCCGATCAACCTGGAATCCCCGCTTCTCCAGCGCACGAGCCAGCACAATTTCATAGACCGACTCCAGCAACCCCGGCCCCAGTTCGATGTGAATCTTGAGCGCCGTATCCACAATCGCCCCCGTGATGTCATCGAGTTCCTTCATGGCTTCTTCCTCCGCGACCTCCGCGCCTCCGCGTGAGTCGCCTTTCTTTTAGTTTCATATCGTTGAAATTGTTAATTCCCCGCTCAGCAGCTTTGGCAGCAGTGTGTCGCGAAGGGTGGCGAGGGCGTGGGATTGGTGGAGGTTGGCGGTGATTTGGGCGTAGAACGGCGCGACTTTGGCGGTGAAGGCGGCCATGAGTTCCTTCGGTGGCAGCACGACACGGATCGGGCGGAAGTTCTGTTTGCTGATTTCGGCGAAGGTGGTGCCGGTGGCGCGGCTTTCGATCTCGGCCATGTTCGTCTGGCACCAGTTCAGCATGAAGAAGTTTGAGGCGCGTTCGTTGCACTTCAGAGCAATGAAGCCCTGATTGATGGCGACGGGCATGGCAGCGATGGCGAGGTAGCCGACGGGGGCGCGGGAGGAAAGCAGCAACGTTCCGGCGGGAAGCAGGCCGGAGGAAATCTTGGCGATGCCGGCGTCGGTGAGCTTGCGGTCGGTGTCGAGGAGGACGGGCGCCTGGAGCGAGGAGAAGTCTTTCGGTGTCGTCCAGTGGTGCGTGCCTTGCCAATACTTCGGCTCGGCGGTGCTCGGCGTTCCGCCGCCGACGCAATTGACGACTTCGCCGACGGGTTGGATGGTCCAACCTTTCGGGATGTGACCGGCCTCGGAGCCTTGGAAGGAGGCGGGGAAGAGGGCGGCGGTGGCTGGGTCGATGGCGGCGGGGGGGCGGCCGTCGAGTTTGGCGCGGACGGGGTCGAAATCCACGAACCAGCTCTGGAACAGCGACTGCGCCATCGCCTCCAGCGTCGCGTTCATGCGCCGGTTCAACTCGATCTTGTCGTCTAGCGCTCCAAGCACCGCCGCGATGGCTTCTTGCTCGGCGAGGGGTGGGAGCGTGACGGAAAGGCGGCGTTGGTCGGTGAGGCTCAGATACGGAGCCATGTCCGTTGAAGTCTTCATGCCGGAAAGCTGTTCGATGAACTCGACGCCTTGGGACCAGTAGCGAAGAAAGCCACCGCACAACTTCTCCGGGTCGCGACTCCGCCAATAGCTGAGATGCGGCGAATAGACGAACGGCGGAAGCCGGTCAGTCACGAACGAAGTGCGCCCTGTGCTGTTTCCTTTTGTCGTGATGATGGTATCGCCGACCTTCGACATCTTCGGGCGCACCTTGTTCGCGAGGTGTTCGTGGAAGTGCTCAACACCGGCGAAATCAATGTGGCTGTCAGTGACATGACCGGCGCGAAGAAAAATTGGGCCAGTGCCGCCAAGCTCGTTGTTCTGAGCGCGGTAGCCGTCGCCGATTTCCAGCATTCCCTCGTCGAGGAGTTGCTGAAATGTCGCTTCTCGCCTTTCACCCGCCATAACCCAGCCCCCTCAGGTTGGCTTTGATGGCCTGCGCCAATCTCGCGGACTCGGCCAACTGGGCGTGCAGTTCGGCGACGAGGCGCGGCATCTTTTCCTCGAAGGGGTCGCCGTCGTCTGCGACTTCCTCGGCGCCGACGTAGCGGCCGGGCGTGAGCACGTGGCCGTGGGCGGCGATTTCGGCGGTGGTGGCGGATTTGCAGAAGCCTGCCACGTCGGAATATTCACGCGGAGACGCGGAGGCGCGGAGAGATTCAGAAGAAGTTTTCTTTCCCTCCGCGTGCTCCGCGCCTCCGCGTGAGCCGGAATTTTCTCTCCACGCGTGATACGTGCTCGTGAGTTTCTCCAAGGGGGTGGATTCGAGCGCTACGTGTGCTTCATTTCCGCAGACGAGGTGGAAGGGCAATTGGTCAGCAGGCTGCTGACCAATTAGACCGCTTGGGCACTGCTGGGCGAAAAAGCGCATGTATTTCAGGTTGGAACTCGAGAAGCCTTTCATCTCAGGGAAGGCTTCACGCAGATCGCTGGCCAGACGGTCGATGACTTTGGCGCCCCAGCCCTGAAGCGTCTGCCGTTCCAGTATCTCGCTGCCGATCTGATGATAGAGCCGCACCAATTCCTGATTGACGGCAAGCGCGGCGCGCTGCTGGGCGCTGGCGATGCGCGATTTGAGGATGGTCAGCCAGGCTGCGTAGTCTGCCGGGATGATGGATTTGCTAGAGGGCATACCCGAGGCCTTTCAGATTGGCTCGGATGGCTTCCTCCAGCTTGGCCGATTCAGCGAACTGGGCGTGCAATTCGGCGACGAGGCGCGGCATCTTTTCCGCGAAGGGGTCGCCGTCGTCTTCGACTTCCTCGGCGCCCACGTAGCGGCCGGGCGTGAGGACGTGGCCGTGCGCGGCGATTTCGGCGGTGGTGGCGGATTTGCAGAAACCAGCTACATCGGAATACTCACGCGGAGACGCGGAGGCGCGGAGAGATTCAGAACCACAAGTTTTTTCTCCGCGTTCTCCGCGACTCCGCGTGAGCCCTGCTTCCCCGCGCCACGCGTGATACGTTGAAGTGATCTTTTCAAGGTCGGCGTCGGTGAGTTCGCGGTGGACGCGGTCGATGAGGGTGCCGAGTTTGCGGGCGTCGATGAAGAGGGTCTGTTGGCGGCGGTCGCGGAAGCCGCGTCTGGCGTCGGTGTTTTTGTTTTTCGCGAGGAACCAGAGGCAGACGGGTATCTGCGTGCTGTAGAAGAGCTGGCCGGGGAGGGCGACCATGCAGTCCACGAGGTCGGCCTCGATGAGGGCGCGGCGGATGTCGCCTTCACCGGACTGGTTGGAGGACATGCTGCCATTGGCCAGCACAAAGCCCGCGAAGCCAGCCGGCGCGAGGTGGTGGATGAAGTGCTGCACCCAGGCGAAGTTGGCGTTGCCCCTGGGCGGGACGCCGAACTGCCAGCGCACGTCGTCGTCCTTGCGGAACCAATCGGAATCGTTGAACGGCGGGTTGGCCAGACAAAAGTCGGCGCGCAGGTCGGGATGGAGATCGCGGCGGAAGGTGTCGGCGTGCTCGGGGCCGAAGTCGGCCTCGATGCCGCGCAGGGCGAGGTTCATGACGGCGAGGCGGCGTGTGGTGGCGTTGCTCTCCTGGCCGTAGATACTGATGTCGCCAATCTTGCCGCCGTGCGATTCGACGAATTTTTCCGACTGCACGAACATGCCGCCGGAGCCGCAGCAGGGGTCGTAGATGCGGCCCTTGTAGGGGCCAAGCATCTCGACCAGGCAGCGCACGACGCAGGAGGGGGTGTAGAACTGGCCGCCGTTCTTGCCCTCGGCGCTGGCGAAGCGGGTGAGGAAGTACTCATAGACACGGCCGAGCAGATCGACGGAGCGGTGCGTTTTCTCACCCGACTGCGCGCCCTCGCTGGCAGCGGTTAGTTGAATAGTGGCGATGACATCGATGAGTTCGCCGAGGCGCTGCTTGTCGAGTCCGGGGCGGGCGTAGTCCTTGGGCAGGACGCCTTTGAGGCGCGGGTTGTCGCGCTCGATGGCGACCATGGCGTCGTCCACGATCCTGCCGACGGTGGGCTGCCTGGCGCTCGCCTGGAGGTGTGACCAACGGCCTTCGACGGGTACCCAGAAGACGTTTTCGGCCTTGTATTCGTCGGGGTCCTCGGGATTCGCTCCCTCGTAATCGCCCTGGCCGGCGAGGAGTTTGGCGCGCTGTTCCTCGAAGGTGTCGGAGATGTATTTGAGGAAGATCAGGCCGAGGACGACGTGCTTGTATTCCGCGGCGTCCATGTTGTTGCGCAACTTGTCGGCGGTGAGCCAGAGCTTGGCCTCGAAGCCGAGGTTGGCGTTGGAGTCGTTGTTCCTGTTGGGTGCTTTCGCCATCCGCTTGCCTTTTGCGTGGTGAGGGTGTGCCGGAGCGCCTCGCACACAATGTCCGCAGCATTCTAGCCGATTTGCGTGGTCTGCCCAGCTGCTTCGCGCCTGAGACTCCGTTTGGGCCTGAAGAGCTGGGCCGATAACGTAGACGCGGCCTCGGCGCAGCGCCCGGAATCCATTAAACTGCGCGGCAAAAGACCCTCCGCGTCACGAATTCGGCGCGCTCACCCAGGAGATCCAGAGATGAGTACCGCCATTCCCGAACTGAGCACGATTGCCATCGAACTGAACGAGGGTGTTGCCGAGGTCCACCTGAACCGCCCGCAGCGCTCGAACGCGATCAACGAGGCGATGTGGCAGGAACTGCGCGCGGCCTTTGCCTGGGTGGACGCGACACCCGCAGTGCGCGTGGCGATTCTTGGCGGTGCCGGCCGGAATTTCTGTGCCGGTATCGATCTGGCGATGCTGGCGGGCGTCGGGAAGACCGTCGCGCACGTCGATCCGGGCCGCAGCCGCGAGATGCTGCGGCGAGTCATTCTCGATCTGCAGGATTGCCTGTCGAGCGTCGAACGTTGCCGCAAGCCGGTGCTGGCGGCGATTCAGGGTGCCTGCATCGGCGGCGCGATCGATCTGGTGAGCTGCTGCGACATGCGTTACGCGGCGGCCGAAGTGCAGTTCTCGGTGCGCGAGATCGACGTCGGGATGACTGCCGATGTCGGGACGCTGCAACGCCTGCCGCGGCTGATCGCCGATGGCATCGCGCGCGAACTTGCTTATACCGGGCGTGCTGTCGATGGCCAGGAGGCGCAGCGGATCGGCCTGGTCAATCAGCTCTTTGCCACCCCCGAGTTGCTCCGCGAAGGCGTGCGCACGATCGCCCGCAGCATTGCCGGCAAATCGCCGCTGGCGATTCGCGGGACCAAGGAAATGCTCAACTACGGGCGCGACCATTCGGTCGCCGATGGCCTCAACTACATCGCCACCTGGAACGCGGCGATGCTGATGTCTGCCGATCTTGAGGAGACGATGGTGGCGATGGGCGAACGGCGCCCGCCGCGCTTCCTCGACTGAGCGGCGGTGGCTGGCCAGGCATGAGCACCTTTCTCCAGCACGTCGAGCTGGCGGCGCCGCTGTTCGTTCTGGTGCTGGTCGGTTATCTGCTGATGCGTGTTTGGCACTGGCCGCAGGCGATGTCCGAAAACCTCTCGCGTTTCGTCTTCTCGGTGGCCCTGCCGGCGATGCTGTTTCGCCTGATGAGCGATCTGTCGCAGTTGCCGGCGGTCGATGCACGGCTGCTGTTGGCCTTTTTCGGCGGCTGCCTGATCGTCTTCTTGATCGGCCGCCTGGTCGCCTGGCAACTCTTTGCGCTGGACGGGGTGGGGCAGTCGGTGTTTGCGCTCGGTGGCGTGTTCTCGAACAACGTGCTGCTCGGCCTGCCGCTGGCCAAGGTCGCGCTGGGCGATGCAGCGGTTCCTGCGGTGGCGCTGGTGCTGGTGTTCAACGCGCTGATCCTGTGGACGCTGCTGACGGTATCGATCGAATGGGCGCAGCATGGCAGCTTTTCGCTGCGCGGTTTCGCCCAGACGGCGCGCGGCGTGCTGACCAATCCGATTGTCGCCGGCATCCTCTCGGGAACGCTGTTTGGCCTGATCGGTCTGCCGCTGCCGACCCTGGTCGCGCTGCCGCTGGCGATGATCGGACAGGCGGCAGCGCCGTTGGCATTGATCGCGCTCGGCATGGGGCTCGCCGAACACGGCGTCCGCGATGGCTGGCGGATCAGCGTCGCGATCAGCGTTCTGAAGCTGCTCGTGCAGCCGCTGGTGGTCTGGCTGCTGGCGCGTCTGCTCGGTCTGCCGGCGATGGAAACGCGGGTCGTCGTTCTGCTCGCTTCGCTGGCCGTCGGCGCCAATGTGTATCTGATGTCGCGCCAGTTCAAAACCCTCGAAGGGCCGGTGGCGAGCAGCCTGGTGCTGACCACCGCCCTGGCGGCGCTGACGACGCCGCTGCTGCTGACGCTGACTGGCGGTTGACCGGCCCCGGGCTCAGTCGCTGCGGCGACCGCCGGCGATGGCGCGCAGGAACTCGTTGCGCAACTGCTCGGAGTGTGCAAAGTCGCCGCTGAAAGCCTGGGTGATCACTCGTTCATCGCCGCGGCGGTCTTCGCCGAGCAGCAGGCAGAGCTGCTCGGCTTCCACCACACAAGCGGCACCACGTGCCTTGCCGTGCAGCATCAGGGCGTCGGCGATGTCGCGGGTCATCCACTCCTGATAGGTGAAACGATGGCCAATCGCGTCGACCAGCCGGGCGATGCGGCCAAAGCCATGCAGGCGACCGCCGGGCAGGTAGGCGACGTGCGCGAGGCCGCGAAAGGGCACCAGGTGATGCGGGCAAACGCCATGCACGGCAATGCCACGCACCACCACCAGATCGCTGCGCTGATCGGCAAAACCATCGCCGAGCGCGCTCGCCGGGTCGAGGTCGTAGCCGCCCAGCAGGCGACGCTGCCAGAGCTCGCGCACGCGTTGCGGTGTTCGGCCCATATGTGCGACGTCCGGGGCGATGCCGCAGGCGGCCAACAGGTCGCTGACAGCGCGCTCGAAGGCGGCCGGGTCGAAGCTGTGGTGGCGCGGGATGCCGATTTCGCATTCAGGCCGGGGTGCCTGGGCGTCGTGACTGCAGTCGGGCATGGCAGGCTTTCAGTTCACATGGCAGGGGTGAACGATGATACACGCACCGGCAGTTGGCCTCGATATTCTGCACCGGTGCGGGGTGCAGAATCCGCGCGCCTTCATCACGATTTCATCGGACACAGGAAGCCATGCCGGCTCTTGATGAGTGATAATGCAGGGCTGGTACTATTTCGGCGATCGCTGGTCGGCAAAGTTGCTGCTTTGGCTTGGGAAGGACATGGATGAAGAGTGTTGATGATTTCCGTCTGCGGTTCGGTAACCAGGAACTGGTGCCGATCGTGATCGGCGGCATGGGCGTCGATATCTCGACCGCCGAGCTGGCGCTCGAGGCCGCCCGACTCGGCGGTATCGGGCATATTTCCGATGCCATGGTGAATACGGTTGCCGACCGCCGCTTCAACGCCAAGTTCGTCAAGGACAAGCTCCGGCAGTACAAATTCAATGTCGCCAATACCGACAAGTCGATGGTCCGTTTTGATCTCGGACAGCTTGCCGAGGCGACCGAGATGCACGTCGGCAGAACCATGGAGGCGAAGAGTGGCGACGGTCTGATCTTCGTCAACTGCATGGAAAAGCTGACCATGAACGCGCCCCGGGAAACGCTGCGCGTGCGCATGGCGGCTGCGCTCGATGCCGGCATCGACGGCATCACGCTCGCCGCCGGTCTGCACCTCGGGTCATTTGCGCTGATCGAAGAGCATCCGCGTTTCCGCGATGCCAAGCTGGGAATCATCGTTTCGTCCTTGCGCGCGCTGCAGTTGTTCCTGCGCAAGACCGCCCGCTGCAATCGCTTGCCCGACTATGTGGTGGTCGAAGGGCCGCTGGCCGGCGGACACCTGGGTTTCGGGATGGATTGGGCGCAATACGATCTGGCGACGATCTTCGGCGAGATCCATCGCTATCTGCAGGCCGAGCAGCTCGCCATTCCGCTGATTCCGGCTGGCGGGATCTTTACCGGCAGCGACGCCGTGTCCTTCCTCGAGCAGGGCGCGGCGGCCGTCCAGGTGGCAACGCGGTTCACCGTTTCGAAGGAATGCGGACTGCCGGAGGACGTCAAGCAGCGTTACTTCGAGGCCAGCGAAGATACCATCGAGGTCAACCAGATTTCGCCCACCGGCTACCCGATGCGCATGTTGAGCAACAGCCCGGCGATCGGCGACGGGATTCGACCGAACTGCGAGGCCTACGGTTATCTGCTCGACAGCACGGGAAACTGTTCGTATATCAGCGCCTACAACCGCGAGGTGGAGGCGAACCCCGGAGTGAAGAAGATCTCGGTTCGCGACAAAACCTGTCTATGCACGCAGATGCGCAACTTCGACTGCTGGACCTGTGGTCACTACGCGTACCGCCTCAAGGACACCGCCAGGCGGCTGCCCGATGGCAGCTACGGCCTGCTGAGTGCCGAGCACATCTTCCGCGATTATCAGTTCAGTACCGACGGCAAGATCAAGGCGCCGGAATAGTGCGCTTGCCGGTGGTGGTTGTGGCAACCGCGGCGGCGGCGATTAACGCGCAGGGGGGTTGAGCGATGCTCAGTTATCGTCACGGCTTCCACGCGGGTAATCACGCCGATGTGCTCAAACATCTGGTGCTGGTGCAGCTGACACGCTACCTGGGTCAGAAGGAGAAGGCCTTCTGGTACGTCGATACGCATGCCGGGGCTGGCGCTTATGCGCTCGATTCGGCGCAGGCGGCCAAGCTTGCCGAGCACCGGGAGGGCATTGGACGACTGTGGGGGCGCAAGGATCTGCCGCTTGCCCTGGGCGATTACCTGGGCCTGGTGCGCGCGGCCAATCCCGATGGTCGCTTGAAGGTTTACCCCGGTTCTCCTGCCCTTGCGCTGTCGACGATGCGTGTGCAAGACCGTTTGCGCCTGTTCGAACTGCACAGCCGGGAGGTGTTGCGCCTACGAGAGAATTTTCAGGATTCCGGCAAACGCGTGCTCGTTGAGGAATCAGACGGATTCGCGGCACTCAAAGCCCTGTTGCCACCGCCGCCGCGGCGGGCGCTGGTGCTGATCGACCCGCCGTACGAAGAAAGACGGGACTACGATCGGGTGGTGCATTCGCTGCGCGACTGCCTGCCGCGCTTCCCCGGTGGCACCTACCTGCTGTGGTATCCGCAGCTGACCAGGCTCGAAGCGCACGACCTGCCGGCGCGTCTCAAGCGCCTGCCTGCCGGCAACTGGCTGCACCTGACGCTACGCGTCAGGACGCCGGCCAGTGATGGCTTCGGGATGCACGGCAGCGGCCTGTTCGTGATCAATCCGCCGTGGACCCTGCAGACCACACTGCAGGAGGTGTTGCCCTGGCTGGTCGAGGTGCTCGGGCAGGATGCGGGAGCAGGTTTTACGCTCGAGAGTCAGGAAGCCTGAAGCGGCCCGGCTGGTGGTCAGGCATCCTCGCGGTCCTCTGCCTGTGCGTGCGAGTACTTCCGGCTCGATCCGTAGCATCGTTCGACCGGATACTTTGCCGCGTTCTTGGCCAGCTTGGCGTGTGCGGCCTGTTCGAGGTCGATGCCGGCATGTTTGGCGATCAACAACAGGTAAATCAGCACGTCCGCACACTCGTCGCGCAGGGCTTCCTGGGTTGCCGGGTGGTCCGGCAGTTCGGCCACTTCGGCGTCACTCTTCCACTGCGTCAGTTCGAGCAGCTCGCTGGCTTCCAGGTTCAGCGAGACGATCAGGTTGCGCAGGTCGTGAAACTGCGCCCAGTTACGGTCGTCGCGAAACTCCAGGACTTTCGCGGTCAGTGCCGAGAGGCTCGTAGACTCGGGCAAGCAAGCGTCGTCTGATTTCATCGCGGCTCCTGGGATTTATCAACTAGGCGAGATAACGCCCGAGGGTGGCGAAGCCGATCGTCAGCAGCCCCAGGATCAGGTTTGTGCCGACCATCTGCCGGATGCGGTTCAAAGCGGCGCCGCCGGCTTTCCAGTCTTCGCCATCAACCGCAAGTTGCAGGGCCATGTACGGCCCGGTAGCCACGTAGATGTAAATGGCGATCATGACTACGCCGCTGACCAACATCAGGTGCCAGCCTGGCGGCGCCGTGCCGAAGCCGTGCTGCCAGAACATGATCAGGCCGCTGGTCGCAATCAGTGTGACCGCCCACCAGACCCAGACGAAAAAGCGCGAGAAGACTCCGCGCCACAGCCGCAGGCGCTGCGGCGGATCGAGCACCTCCACAGCCGTCGGGCGCAGGCAAACGTAAGCAAAGAACATCCCGCCAATCCAGATGGTGCTGCTGGAGATATGCAGGAACAGCAGCAGGGGTTGCATGTTCATGGCGCCTGTCCTTCAGTCGATCAAGCTAACCGGGACACCTTCGTGAGGATCAATCCGGGAAGAAAAAAGCCGCGGACCTGCCGCGGCTGTTGAAGCCGAGCTAGCACCGATCAGAGCATGTCCTTGACGGCGTCCGCTTCGTCGGTCAGTTCCTTGAGCGTCTTGTTGATCTTGTCACGCGAGTATTCGTCGATTTCGAGTCCCTGGATGATCTTGAAGGAACCGCCCTTGCATTCGCACGGGAAACCGAAAACGATGCCGGACGGGATGTCGTAGGAGCCATCGGAGGGGACACCCATGGTGACCCATTCATCGGAACCGAGGACCCAGTCGCGCATGTGGTCGATGGCGGCATTGGCTGCCGAAGCGGCCGAGGAGAGGCCGCGAGCGTCGATGATTGCCGCGCCACGCTTGCCGACCGTTGGCAGGAATACGTCGTTGTTCCACACTGGATCGTTGATCAGCGCCTTGACGTTGTCGCCGTCCGAGGTGCAGTTGCGATAATCGGCGTACATCGTCGGCGAGTGGTTTCCCCACACCACCAGTTGCTTGAAGCTCGCCACCGGCCGGCCCGCCTTGGCAGCGAGCTGCGAGAGGGCACGGTTGTGATCGAGGCGCAGCATGCCATGGTAGTTGGCGGGATTGGTGCGGCCGACTTTCCTGGCGGCCGAGCCGGCAATCAGGGCGTTGGTGTTGCAGGGGTTGCCGACGACCAGAACGCGGACGTCTTCCTTGGCATTCTCGGCGATGGCCTTGCCCTGGACGGTAAAGATGGCACCGTTGGCGGTCAGCAGGTCGGCGCGCTCCATGCCTGGCCCACGCGGACGTGCGCCGACCAACAGGCAGACATCGGCATCCTTGAAGGCGACATTTGGATCATCGGTGGCAAGCATGCCGGCGAGCAGCGGGAAGGCGCAGTCTTCGAGTTCCATGATCACGCCCGCGCAAGCCTTCTGAGCTTGCGGCAGGTCGAGCAGTTGGAGGATGACCGGTTGATCCTTGCCGAGCATTTCGCCGGAGGCAATCCGGAAAAGCAGGCTGTAACCAATTTGACCGGCAGCGCCGGTGACCGCGACGCGCATGGGGGCTTTGGACATGATGCAGCTCCTGTTGTTAGGGGTGAGCAAGAAGTGAGCAGAAAGCGATCGGCGTTGCCCCCGCAAGCCGTAGGCAGCGGGCGCAGCAAATCAGTGAAATCATAAGTTCTAAAACTGCAGGGTGTCAAATCTATCTTATATCTTATATATGATATTTTTAAGGCAAACAGGATGGACGCGGAGCCAGAAATATGCTGAAATGGCGCTCCATGAACCGGTCGCCGTCATTGCATTCGCCTACCTTCAGTCCGCTGTATCGGCAGATCAAGAATTTGATTCTGCGTGATCTGGAGTTGGGTGAGTGGGGTCCCGGTGACTCCATCCCGAGTGAGTCCGAACTGGCTGGCCGTTTCGGCGTCAGTCAAGGCACGGTTCGCAAGGCGGTCGACGAGATGGCCGCCGAGAACCTGCTGGTGCGTCAGCAAGGCAAGGGGACCTTCGTGGCTACCCACAAGGATCCCGGCTCCTTCTTCCGCTTTCTCCGGCTGCTGCCGAATCAGGGCGAGTTGCCGGTTTCCCAGAGTATCCCGCTCGAATGCTGGCGCGCCAAGGCCGGCGCCGACGTTGCACGCATCCTCGCGCTGGAGACCGGTGCGCCAATCACGATCCTGCGGCGCCTGCTGAAGCTCGGCGACGAGCCGGTAGTCTTCGATGAAATCTATCTCCCCAGTCAACTCTTTCCCGACCTGTCGCTCGAGGTTTTGCGGTCAGGGGAATCACTGTACAGCCTGTTCGAGACACGCTATGGCGTGCGCATGATCCGTGCCGACGAGCGCCTGCGCGCGGTTTCGGCTGACCGGATCAGTGCGGAATGGCTGCAGGTGGCCGAGGGAAGCCCGCTTCTGCTGGTCGAACGCGTCACTCTTACCTACGGCCGGAAACCCGTCGAATGGCGGCGGGGCTTCTATTCGACACGCAACTATCATTATCACAATGAACTCGGGTGAGCTCTCGGAACAGGGCCGCCGGGCAAGTCAGGCACGTCTGGATGGTTTATAATCGGGCGTGGTATCGAGGGGGTCGGGTGGTTTGCATTCGGCCGCATAACACATGAGGAATAACGTTCATGGCAGAGATGGCAATCAAGAAAAGGCGTCCAAAAAATTTGGATTTGCCGACGATCAGGTTACCCCTTCCGGGTATCCTTTCAATCCTCCACCGCGTCAGCGGGGCGGCGATGTTCCTGCTGTTGCCGTTTCTGCTATGGCTGTTCCAGAACAACCTCGCTTCTCCGGAAACCTTCGCTGGGGTCAAAGCTGTGGTGGGTCATCCGCTGGCCAAGATCGTCCTGCTCGGTTTGATCTGGTTTTACATGCACCATTTCTGTGCCGGCATCCGCTACCTGCTGCTCGACCTGCACAAGGGAATCGAACTCGAAGCAGCGCGTCTTTCGAGCAAGATCGTTTTTGCGGTCAGCATCGCGTTGACCCTGATCATCGGAGCTAGAGTGCTATGGTAAATCGTATTCTTGTTGGGGCGCATTACGGCCTCAAGGACTGGATCATCCAGCGCGCCACGGCCATTGTGATGGCTGTCTATACGCTCATCTTCCTGGTCGTCGTCGGTGCGGTCGCGCCGGACTCCTTCGAGACCTGGCGCGGCATCTTCGCCAACGGTTTCATGAAGTTCGCAACCTTCCTGTTCTTTGTCAGTGTTTTCTACCATGCCTGGATCGGTGTTCGGGATATCTGGATGGATTACGTCAAGCCGGATGGCTTGCGTCTGCTGATGATGATTGCGACGGCTACGGTGCTCATCGGATATGCCGGCTGGGCGATGCAGATTCTGTGGAGAATGTAAGTGAGCAAGCTAACCATTCCAGTACGTAAGTTCGATGCAGTAATCGTGGGTGCCGGCGGATCGGGTCTGCGAGCAGCGATTCAGCTCTCCGAAGCCGGCCTGAAGACGGCTGTGCTGTCGAAGGTTTTTCCGACCCGTTCGCACACCGTTGCGGCACAGGGGGGGGTATCTGCCTCTCTCGGCAACTCCGAGGAAGATCACTGGCACTGGCACATGTACGACACGGTGAAGGGTTCCGACTGGCTCGGCGACCAGGACGCGATTGAATACATGTGCCGCATGGCGCCCGAGGTGGTCGTCGAACTTGAACATTTCGGCATGCCTTTCGACCGCACCGACGAAGGCAAGATCTACCAGCGGCCCTTTGGCGGCCACATGTCGAACTTTGGCGAGAAGCCGGTACGGCGTGCCTGTGCTGCCGCCGACCGCACCGGCCACGCCATGCTGCACGCGCTCTATCAGCGCAACGTGCGCGCCAATACGCAGTTCTTCGTCGAATGGATGGCGCTGGATCTGATCCGCGACGAGTCAGGCCAGGTACTTGGCGTCATCGCCCTGGAAATGGAAACCGGCGAGGTCGTCGCTTTTCACGCCAAGGCGACAGTCTTCGCGACCGGTGGCGCGGGCCGTATTTTCTATTCGTCAACCAATGCCTTCATCAATACCGGTGATGGCCTGGGCATGGCGGCGCGCGCCGGCATCGCACTCGAAGACATGGAGTTCTGGCAGTTCCACCCAACCGGCGTCGCCGGTGCCGGGGTGCTGATTACCGAGGGTGTGCGCGGTGAAGGAGGCATCCTGCGTAACTCGACCAACGAACGCTTCATGGAGCGTTACGCGCCGAACGCCAAGGATCTGGCTTCGCGCGACGTGGTGTCGCGGGCGATGGTTACCGAAATCAACGAAGGCCGCGGTTGCGGGCCGAACAAGGATTTCGTTCTGCTCGACATCACCCACCTCGATCCGGCCATGATCATGAAGCGTTTGCCGGGCATTCGCGAGATTTCGATTCAGTTCGCCGGCATCGACCCGATCAAGGCGCCGATCCCGGTCGTGCCCACCTGTCACTACCAGATGGGTGGCGTGCCGACCAACTACAAGGGCCAGGTCGTCGCCAATGACGGGACGCCGGTCAAGGGCTTCTACGCCGCCGGTGAGGTCGCCTGTGCTTCGGTGCACGGAGCCAACCGCTTGGGGACCAACTCGCTGCTCGACCTGCTGGTATTCGGCAAGTCTTCCGGCGATTCGGTCATCGACGATCTCAAGTCCGGCGCCATCGGCCTCAAAGCCTTGCCCGAGAATTTCGCGGACCGTACGATGGCGCGCCTTGACCGCCTCAACACGCAGACCGGCGGTGCCGACGTCAACGCCACGCGTCTCGAATTGCAGCGTACGATGCAGAAGCACTGTGGCGTTTTCCGCTTCAAGGAGATGCTGGTCGAAGGGGTCGAGAAGATTCTCGAGATCGAGAAGGCGGTGGCGAGAACGGAGATCAAGGACAAGTCACAGGTCTGGAATACTGCACGCGTCGAGGCGCTGGAACTGGACAACCTGATCGAAGTCGCCAAGTCGACGATGATTTCGGCAGAGGCCCGCAAGGAGTCGCGCGGCGCCCACGTTCGTGACGACGCGCCGGATACCGAGGCCAACCCGAACGGCCGCGACGACCTCGAGTGGCACAAGCACACGCTGTGGCACCGCGACGGCAATCGTCTCGATTACAAGCCGGTAATCATGAAGCCGCTGTCCGTCGAATCCATCGCGCTGAAGACGCGTTCCTACTGATCGAGCGCCAAGGAGTCAATGATCATGACCACCAGTACCATGCACTTCAAGATTTACCGCTACGATCCCGACAAGGACGCCGCGCCCTACATGCAGGACATTTCGGTCGAGGTGGACTTTGCCATCGATCGCAAGTTGCTCGACATTCTGACCCGACTGAAGGCGAAGGACGACACCCTTTCGTATCGCCGCTCGTGCCGCGAAGGGATTTGCGGTTCCGATGCCATGAACATCAACGGCAAGAACGGCCTGGCCTGTCTTACCGAGATCAAGGACCTCAAACAGCCGGTCGTGTTGCGGCCCTTGCCTGGCCTGCCGGTAATCCGCGACCTGATCGTCGACATGACCCAGTTCTTCAAGCAATATCACTCGATCAAGCCGTATCTGATCAATGAAGGACCGCGTCCCGAGCGCGAGCGCCTGCAGTCACCCGAGGAGCGTGAAGAACTCAACGGTCTCTACGAGTGCATCCTGTGCGCCTGCTGCTCGACTTCGTGCCCCTCCTTCTGGTGGAATCCGGACAAGTTTGTCGGTCCGGCAGGTCTGCTCAACGCTTACCGCTTCATCGCCGATACGCGCGACCAGGCGACCAATGAGCGACTCGATGACCTTGAGGATCCCTACCGCCTGTTCCGCTGCCATAGCATCATGAACTGTGTCGATGTTTGTCCGAAGGGTCTCAACCCGACGCGGGCGATCGGCAAGATCAAGGAGATGATGGTTCGCCGGGCGATCTGATGGACGACCGGGAAAAGCTCAACCGCCTGCGCTGGCGTTGTACACGTCGCGCGATGCTGGAGATGGATCTGCTGCTTGGGGAGTTTCTGGAGCGCATCTTCCCGACCCTGACTCCCGAGCAGGCGGACGCCTTCGTCGTGCTGGCTGACATGGAGGATCTCGAACTCTGGCCGCTGATCAATGCCAGCCGTGAGTGCGCCGATCCGGTACAGGCCGAAGTCGTTGCCTTGTTGCGCAACGTAAGGGTTAAGTAAGGAAGTTGCCATAACCTCGCAGCTTCCTCTTCATAGCTGTGACCTCAACACCTGAACGGGGATAAGAAATGACGATTGAACGTAAAGCAACCCTGAGCATTGATGGGCAGGCGCCCGTCGAATTTCCAATCATGACGCCGACGCATGGCAATGATTGCATCGACATTCGTAGCCTGCTGAGCAAGACCGGTCTATTCACCTATGACTCAGGTTACCTGTCTACAGCCAGTTGCAGGTCGACGGTCACGTTCATCGATGGCGATAAAGGTGAACTCCTTTATCGTGGCTATCCGATCGAGCAACTGGCGCAGCAATGCAACTTTCTCGAGGTGGCGTATCTGTTGTGGCATGGCGAGCTGCCGACCTCCGTCCAGAAGGCCGGTTTCGAGAGAAATATCAAGGACCACACCATGGTTCACGAGCAACTGGTGAAGTTCTACCAGGGCTTCCGTCGTGACGCGCACCCGATGGCCGTGCTGGTCGGTGTGGTTGGTGCATTGTCGGCTTTCTACCATGAGGCTGAGGATTTTTCTGACCTCGAACACCAGAACATCAGTTTCAATCGCATCGTTGCCAAGCTGCCGACGATCGTCGCCATGGCCTACAAATACCATCGCGGCGAGCCCTTCATGTACCCGCGCAACGATCTGGACTACACCGCGAACTTCATGCACATGATGTTCGCCACACCTTGCGAAGAGTACAAGCCAAATCCGGTGCTGGTGCACGCCCTCGACACCATCTTCACCCTGCACGCCGATCATGAGCAGAACGCGTCGACTTCGACGGTCCGGCTGTCGGGGTCTTCAGGCGCCAATCCCTATGCCTGCATCTCGGCGGGTATCGCCTGTCTCTGGGGTCCGGCACATGGCGGTGCGAACGAGGCCTGCCTGCAGATGCTCGAGGAGATTCATGATGTCTCGCGCGTTGGCCAGTACATCACCCGCGCCAAAGACAAGAACGACGACTTCAAGTTGATGGGTTTCGGTCACCGCGTCTACAAGAACTTCGATCCGCGTGCCAAACTGATGCGCACAGTCTGCAACGACGTGCTGCAGGAACTCGGGCTGCAAAACGATCGGCTGTTCAAACTGGCCATGGAACTCGAGAAGATCGCTCTCGAAGACGACTATTTCATCGAGAAGAAGCTTTATCCAAACGTTGATTTCTACTCCGGGATCGTCCAGAAGGCGCTCGGCATTCCGACCACGATGTTCACCTGCATCTTCGCGCTGGCGCGTACGGTGGGCTGGATGACGCAGTGGGAGGAAATGATCAACGATCCGGAGTACAAGATCGGCCGTCCCCGCCAGCTCTATGTTGGCCCAGCCAGGCGCGACGTGATTGCCGTCGGCCAGCGCTAGGCCGATGCACTCCGGAGGGGCGGCAGGCAGTTGCCGCCCTTTTTTCATGCTGTGGTCTTCCGACCACAGGTTTTTCAATGCGGACCAGAACGGTGACGACAGGTAACTGCCATGATGAATCAGCTTTTTGGTAACTCCCTACTCTTTGGCGGCAACGCACCCTTCGTCGAGGAGCTGTACGAAAACTACCTCGACAATCCCGGATCCGTCTCCGAACAATGGCGCGAGTATTTCGACAAGCTGGCGCAACTGCCGGGTTCCGTTGCCCGCGACGTTCCCCATCTGCCGGTCATCAATGCCTTTGCCGAGCAGGCGAGGAGAGGGGGTTACCGTGCTGCGGCCGTGGCACCGGTGGACGACCGAAAGCAGGTCAGCGTTCTGCAGATGATCACCTCTTATCGTTTCATTGGTGATCGCTGGGCCAACCTGGATCCGCTGAAGCGCACCCCGCGTCCGGACGTCCCGCAGCTTGATCCGGCCTATTACGGATTTTCCGACGCCGACCTGCACACCGTATTCAACGCTGGTTCGTTCAAGGGCACGCCGGACCACGCCACCTTCGGTCAGATCTACGACGCTTTGAAGGCGACCTATTGCGGATCGATTGGCGTCGAGTACATGTACATCAGCACGACCGCCGAGAAGCGCTGGATTCAGGATCGCCTCGAGCGTATCCACTCCAAGCCCAACTATACGGGCGACGAGAAAAGGCGGATGCTCGAACGTCTCACCGCCGCCGAAACACTCGAGCGCTACCTGCACACTCGTTATGTGGGCCAGAAGCGCTTTTCGCTGGAAGGTGGAGAGTCGACGATCGTCGCCATGGACGAACTGATTCGTGTCGCCGGCACTGGCGGTGTTGACGAGATCGTCGTCGGCATGGCCCACCGTGGCCGCCTGAACGTGCTGGTGAATACCCTGGGCAAGGCGCCGGCGCTGCTTTTTGACGAGTTCGAGGGCAAGAAGGCACAGGATCTGACGGCGGGCGACGTCAAGTATCACATGGGTTACTCGTCGGACGTTTCGACGCCGGGCGGACCCTGTCATTTGACCCTGGCCTTCAATCCGTCACATCTGGAAATCGTGAACCCGGTGGTCGTCGGCTCGGTCTACTCGCGCCAACGCCGTCGCGGCGAGAATGGCAAGGAGAAGGTCCTGGCGGTGCTGATTCACGGGGATGCTGCGGTGGCCGGCCAGGGCGTCAACCAGGAAATGCTCAACTTCGCGCAAACGCGTGGCTACGGGGTTGGCGGCACGGTGCATATCGTGGTCAACAACCAGATCGGTTTCACCACCTCCGACCCGCGCGACTATCGTTCGTCCTTGTACTGCACCGACATCTTCAAGATGGCCGAGGCGCCGATCTTCCATGTCAATGGGGATGACCCCGAAGCCGTGGCCCTGGTCACTGGCATCGCCGTCGAATACCGCAAGACCTTCAAGAAGGACGTGGTGGTCGACATCGTCTGCTACCGCAAGCTCGGCCACAACGAGGCAGATGAGCCGATGGTCACGCAGCCGCTGATGTACAAGAAAATTCAGGCGCATCCAGGTACGCGCAAGCTCTACGCCGACAAGCTGGTGGCCGAAGGTCTCCTGCACGCCGCGGGTCCAGACGAGATCATCGCCGATTACCGTGCCCACCTCGACCGGGGTGAACTCCTGTACAACCCGGTACTCGCCGGTTACCAGCACCCGATGACCATCGACTGGAGGCCATTCGTCTCGGCGAGATATATCGACAACTGCGATACCAGGGTGCCGGTCGCCGAGCTGCAACGCCTTGCCGAGCGACTGACGGCGATCCCGCAGAATTTCACGCTGCACAGTCGGGTCAAGAAGATCATCGATGATCGTCGCCAGATGGGCGAAGGCAAGCTCCCGGTCGACTGGGGCATGGCCGAGAACCTGGCGTACGCCTCGCTGCTGGTTTCCGGCTACGGCGTACGTCTTTCCGGCGAAGATGTCGGCCGCAGCACCTTTTTCCACCGGCACGCTGCCCTGCACGACCAGAATCGCGAGCACTGGGATCATGGCACCTACCGCCCGCTGTCGAGCCTGCAGGACAGGCAGGCTCGCTTCCAGTGTTTTGACTCGGTTCTCTCGGAGGAAGCGGTGCTGGCCTTCGAGTATGGTTACTCAACGGCGAATCCGCACGAGCTGGTGGTTTGGGAGGCGCAGTTCGGAGACTTCGCCAATGGCGCGCAGGTCGTCATCGATCAGTTCATCGCCTCCGGTGAGGCCAAGTGGGGGCGTGCCAGTGGTCTGGTGCTGCTGCTGCCACACGGTTACGAAGGCCAGGGTCCGGAACATTCATCGGCGCGCATCGAGCGTTACATGCAGCTGTGTGCCGAGATGAACATGGAGATCTGCCAGCCGTCGACGCCGGCGCAGGTCTTCCACATGCTGCGCCGGCAAGGCTTGCGTAGCCAGCGCAAGCCCTTGATCGTCTTTTCTCCGAAGTCGCTGCTTCGCCACAAGGACGCGACGTCGAGTCTGGAAGAGTTGAGCGATGGTGAATTCCACGGCGTGATTGGTGAAGTCGAGCCGATAAACGCCAAGAAGGTTAGCCGTGTGGTCTTCTGCTCCGGCAAGATCTACTATGAACTGTTTGCTGCGCGGCATGAGAGGAAGATCTCGCACATCGCGATTGCCCGTCTCGAGCAGCTCTACCCCTTCCCCCAAGAAGCCTTCCAGGAAGAACTTGCCAAGTATCCGAAAGCCACCGAGGTCGTCTGGTGTCAGGATGAGCCGCGCAATCAGGGTCCGTGGTACTGGATCGCCTCGCGCCAGCATCTGTCGCGCTCACTCAGCGACAAGCAGCATCTATTGCTTGTTTCCCGTCCAGCATCCGCTTCCCCGGCGGTTGGCTACCACAGCAAGCATGTCGCCCAACAAAAGGCTCTGATCGACTCCGTTTTTGGTGAGATCGAGTACTACAAACTGCCCTAGAACGGAGAGAACATGATCATCGACGTCAAAGTTCCACAACTTTCCGAGTCGGTCGCGGAAGCCACCCTGCTCTCGTGGCACAAGAAGGCCGGCGAAGCCGTCGCGCGGGATGAAAATCTGATCGACATCGAGACCGACAAGGTCGTTCTCGAATTGCCCGCGCCGGACGGCGGCGTATTGGTTGAAATTGTCAAGGCTGACGGGGAGACGGTGGTCGCGGGTGAGGTAATTGCGCGTATCGATACCGCTGCGCAGGCGGGTGCCGTCGCACCACCCGCGGTCAAGGTCGCAGCGGCGAAGGCCGAAGCACCGGCCGCCGCCGCATTGGCGACGGCCGCCGGGGTTGCGCTGCCGGCGGCGCGCAAGATCCTCGAGGAGAAGGGAGTCGCTGCGGCTGACGTGGCGGGTACGGGCCGTGGCGGTCGGGTGACCAAGGCCGACGCGCTCGCTGCCCAGGCGCCAGCGCCGAAAGCGCCGGCCGCGGTCGCTGCGCCGACAGCCACTGCCGCTCTGGCCCCGGCGCCCGGCGTCACGGTTCCGCTTGGCGACCGGCCGGAGCAGCGCGTACCGATGTCGCGGTTGCGCGCGCGCGTTGCCGAGCGTCTGCTGCAGTCGCAGGCAACCAATGCGATCCTGACCACCTTCAACGAGGTGAACATGGGGCCGGTCATGGCGCTGCGCAAACAGTACGGCGACCGCTTCGAGAAAGCGCATGGCGTCCGGCTTGGCTTCATGGGCTTCTTCGTCAAGGCCGCTATCGCTGCGCTGCAGAAGTTCCCGGTGATCAACGCTTCGGTCGATGGCAACGATATCGTCTACCATGGTTACATCGACATCGGCATTGCTGTGGGCAGCCCGCGCGGTCTGGTCGTGCCGATCCTGCGCGACGCCGACCAGATGACCATTGCCGACATCGAGAAGAAAATCGGTGAGTTCGGCGCCAAAGCCAAAGACGGCAAGTTGTCGATGGAAGATCTCACGGGTGGCACTTTCTCGATCTCCAACGGCGGTGTTTTCGGCTCGATGCTGTCGACACCGATCATCAATCCGCCGCAGTCGGCGATCCTTGGCATTCATGCCACCAAAGACCGTCCCGTGGTCGAGAATGGGCAGGTGGTGATTCGGCCGATCAACTATCTGGCGATGTCCTACGACCACCGCATCATCGACGGTCGGGAAGCCGTACTCGGCCTGGTGACGATGAAGGAGGCGCTGGAAGATCCTGCTCGCCTGCTACTCGGCGTTTAACCACTCCCGACCAAGGCACGGAGGCACGGAGCATGTACTCTGTGCGGACTCTGTGCCTTGTTGTCTCTGCGGTTGGAAAGGGAAACTGTCATGTCCAAGCAATTTGACGTTCTGGTTGTCGGTGCTGGCCCGGGTGGCTACGTTGCCGCCATCCGCGCCGCGCAGCTCGGCTTTAGTGTTGCCTGTTGTGAATCAAATGCTTATGCTGACCCGAAGGGCGAGCCACGTCTCGGCGGAACCTGTCTGAACGTTGGTTGCATTCCTTCAAAGGCGCTACTGCACACTTCGCACCTCTTCGAGGAGGCCGGTCACAGTTTTGCCGATCAGGGCATCTGCGTCGGTGCGCCGATCATTGATGTGGCGAAGATGATCGGCCGCAAGGATGGCATCGTCAAGCAGCTGACCAGCGGCATCAAGGGACTGTTCAAGAAAAACAAGATTACCCTGCTGAACGGGCATGGCGCCTTCGTCGGCCGCAAGGGCGCCGCCGGCAGCGAGGTCTGGCAGCTCAAGGTGGGTGACGATCTGGTCGAGGCGAAGCAGGTGATTGTGGCCACTGGTTCCAAGGCCCGACACCTGCCAGGGGTGCCGGTCGATAACGAGATCGTCTGCGACAACGTCGGCGCACTCGATCTCGACGCGGTGCCGAAGAAACTCGCGGTGATCGGTGCCGGCGTGATCGGCCTGGAAATGGGCAGCGTCTGGCGCCGCCTGGGTTCCGACGTGACCATCCTCGAGGCGCTGCCCGACTTTCTGTCGGTGACCGACGTCGATATCGCCAAGGAAGCGGCCAGGATTTTCGCCAAGCAGGGCCTAAAGCTGGTCACCGGCATCGAGATCGGCGACGTCAAGATCTCGCAGAAAGGCGTCTCGATCGACTATACCGACCAGGACGGCAACGAGCAGAAACTCGACGCTGACCGCCTGATCGTCTCGATTGGCCGCATCCCGAACACCGACGGCCTGGCCGCCGACAAGGTCGGCCTGAAACTCACCGACCGCGGCCAGATCGAAGTCGATTCGCATTGCCGTACCAACCTTCCCGGCGTGTGGGCGGTGGGCGACGTCGTCGCTGGCCCGATGTTGGCGCACAAGGCGATGGAGGAGGGCGTGATGGTCGCCGAGATCATGGCAGGTCAGGCCGGGCACTGCAATTTCGAGACTATCCCCTGGGTGATCTATACCAGCCCGGAGATTGCCTGGGTCGGCAGGACCGAGCAGCAGTTGAAGGCGGAAGGCGTCGCCTACAAAGTCGGCAAGATTCCCTTTGCCGCGAATGGGCGTGCGTTGGGCATGGGGGATCCGAGCGGCTTTGTCAAGATGCTGTCGGACGCAGAAACCGACCGCATTGTCGGCGTGCATATCATCGGCGCCAATGCCTCGGAGTTGATCTCGGAAGGCGTCGTGGCGATGGAGTTTGGCGCCGCTGCCGAGGATCTGGCGCGCATCTGCCACGCGCACCCGACGCTGTCGGAAGTGGTTCACGAAGCCGCCCTGGCCTGCGACAAGCGGCCGCTGCACTTCTAGGCGCCGAGGCGCCCACAACAAGCCCGCAGAGGTGCCGGAAAGCACCTCTGCGGCCGTTGGGTTTCCGGAGTAGATGCGCGTTGTTTCGGGAAAGCCTGTCGGGCCAGCGGGCAGAGGTCGCCGCGACGCCTTCAGTCGCCGCAGAATGGATTGCTGCGCCGTTCGGAACCGAAGGTAGACATCGGTCCGTGCCCGGGGATGAAGGCAACGTCGTCACCGAGCGGCCAGAGCTGCTTGCGGATCGAAGCAATCAACGTATCGAAATCACCTTTCGGGAAGTCGGTGCGGCCAACCGATCCCTGGAACAACACGTCGCCAACGA
The DNA here is from genome assembly GCA_016713625.1 of Candidatus Accumulibacter affinis. GTDB lineage: Bacteria > Pseudomonadota > Gammaproteobacteria > Burkholderiales > Rhodocyclaceae > Accumulibacter > Accumulibacter affinis. The sequence goes on along the minus strand of JADJOT010000011.1, from coordinate 465,102 downwards.
TCGCCAGGCGGCCGGGCCTGTCAAAGAAGACCACGTGCCCAGGGGTATGTCCGGGGCAATGCAGGACCTCCATCTCGACCTTGCCGAAGCACACCGTGTCGCCCTGCTCGAGCCAGCGGTCCGGCGTGAACCCTCGCACATTGGCGAAGCCGAACATCCTGCTCTGCGCCGGCATTCCATCAATCCAGAACTGATCCTCGCGCTGTGGGCCTTCGATTGGCAATGACAGGCGCTCCGCCAACTCGGCAACGGCGCCGGCGTGGTCGATATGTCCGTGCGTGACGAGGATTTTCTCCAGCTCGACGCCGTTGGCTTCGACCGCACGCAGGATACGCGACACGTCTCCACCCGGATCGACCACGGCTCCGCGTCGGGTCTGTTCGCACCACAGCAGGCTGCAGTTCTGCTCGAAAGGCGTTACCGGGACGATCTGGTATTTCATGGTCTGTGCTGGCGCGGATGTTGGGAAAGCGCGCGAGTATAGCAGAGCGGCAGACCAGCGCGTTCGGCAACATCGCGTCACCGAGACAGTTCACTCCGTGCCGCGAAAGGAGAATCCGCGCCCGCGCTTGCCGTGACTACCCGGATTCCCTTCCCTTCGATACGGACTACAGGACTACACGGCTGCAACACTGGCTGGCATCAGCGCGATGCCGCTTCCTAAACGACCGCGCCGTCCGCGTTGGCGCCCTCGACTTGCTTCTTCGGCCGGATGAACTGCTCGCGTGAGACGCCGAGCCACATCACCAGCGGGCTGGCCACCAGCACCGACGAGTAGATGCCGAAGCAGATGCCGATGGTCAAGGCCAGTGCAAAGTAATACAGCGTTTCCCCACCGAAGAGCAGCATCGAGAGCACCATCATCTGCGTCGACCCGTGCGTGATGATGGTGCGCGAGATGGTGCTGGTGATCGCGTGGTCGAGGACCTGCGGAGTGGTCAGGCCGCGGGCTTTCCGGAAGGTCTCGCGGACCCGGTCGAAAACCACCACCGATTCGTTCACCGAGTAGCCGAGGACAGCCAGCACCGCGGCCAGCACCGAGAGCGAGAACTCCCACTGGAAGAAGGCGAAGAAACCGAGAATGATGATCACGTCGTGCAGGTTGGCGATGATTGCCGAGACGGAAAAGCGCCACTCGAAACGAAAAGCCAGGTACAGGACGATTCCGACGACCACCAGCAATAGCGCCAGGGCGCCGTTTTCAGCGAGTTCCCGGCCGACCTGCGGGCCAACGAACTCGACCCGGCGCAAGGTGGCGCCGGGCGCCTCGGCGGCGAGGGCCTGCATCACCGACTCGCCGATCTTGGCGGTGTTTTGCTCGGCCTTGAGCGGCAGGCGGATCAGGACGTCCCGGCTGGAGCCGAAATTCTGCACCGCGAGGTCGGTGTAACCGGCCTTGGCGAGGCCATCGCGTACCTTCTCCAGATTGGCTGCCTGCGCGTAGTTGAGTTCGATCAGCGTACCGCCGGTGAACTCGACCGAGAGGTGCAGCCCGCGGCTGAAAAGAAAAAACACCGCCAGCAGGAAGGTGAGCAGCGAGATGACGTTGAATACCAGCGCATGCCGCATGAACGGGATGTCTTTTCTGATCCGGAAAAATTCCATCTTCGTCTATTCCTAGGTGGCTGCAGCGTTACCGGCGTTCCCCGGTTTCCAGACCTGGCCGATGGCCAGCGATTCGACTTTGCGGCGACGGCCGTAGATCAGATTGATGAGCGCGCGCGAGACGACCACGGCAGAGAACAGGGAAGTCAGGATCCCCAGGCAGTGCACCACGGCAAAACCTCGCACCGGGCCCGATCCGAAAATCAGCAGCGCGATGCCGGCGATCAAGGTTGTGATGTTGGAGTCAAGAATCGTCCCGAAGGCGCGCTCGTAACCGGTGTGAATCGCCGCCTGCGGTGTTGATCCGTTGCGCAGCTCCTCGCGGATGCGCTCGTTGATCAGAACGTTGGCGTCGATGGCCATACCTAGCGCCAGCGCAATGGCGGCGATTCCCGGCAAGGTGAGGGTCGCCTGCAGCAAGGACAGCAGGGCGACCAGGAAGAGCAGGTTGGCGGCCAGGGCAATCACCGAAACCAGCCCGAAGAGACTGTAGTAGGCGATCATGAACACGGCAATTGCCGCAAAGCCCCACATCGTCGACTGAAAGCCCTTCCTGATGTTCTCGGCGCCCAGGCTCGGGCCGATGGTACGTTCCTCGATGATCTCCATTGGTGCCGCCAGCGAACCGGCACGCAGCAGCAGCGCCGTGTCGTTGGCCTCCATGCTGCTCATGCGGCCGGAGATCTGGACGCGACCGCCGCCGATCTCGGCCCGGATGACCGGCGCCGTGACAACCTCGCCCTTGCCTTTTTCGACCAGTACGATGGCCATCCGCTTGCCGACGTTGTCGCGCGTGATGTCCTTGAAAATACGTGCCCCGGCTGAATCAAGCGTCAGGTGGACGGCGGGTTCCTGCGTCTGGTTGTCGAAACCCGGCTGTGCGTCGGTAAGTCGGTCGCCGGTCAGCACCACCTGTTTCTTGACCAGCAGCGGCATGGCGCCACGTTCGATATAGAGTTCGGTCCCGAAGGGCGCCTGACCCGCCTGCGCCGCTTCGACGGCACCCGGGGTGTCGTCGACCATGCGGATCTCCAGCGTCGCGGTGCGACCGAGAATGTCTTTCGCTTTGGCCGTGTCCTGCACCCCGGGCAACTGCACGACGATGCGGTCAGCACCCTGCTGGGCGATCACCGGTTCGGCGACGCCGAGTTCGTTGATCCGATTGTGCAGCGTCGTCATGTTCTGCTTGATGGCGAATTCCTGGATGCGCTTGATCGCTTCTGGTTTGAGCGTGGCCACCAGCTTGAGGTCATCGCCTTCTCCCTGATCGGCCAGGAGCAGGTCGGACTGATTGTCTTCGAGGACGATGCGCGCCTTGTTGCGCGTCTCGTTGTCGCGGAAGCGGATCAACACCCGTTCTCCTTCGCGAGTGATGCCGGCGTGACGAATGGTCTTGTCGCGCAGCAGGCTGCGCAGGTCGCCGCTGATGGCGTCCAGACGCTTGGTCAGCGCGCCCTTCATGTCTACCTGCAGCAGGAAATGCACGCCGCCGCGCAGGTCGAGGCCGAGATACATGGGCAGGGCATGCAGGCTGGTCAACCAGCGCGGTGAACTCGACAGCAGATTCAGGGCAACCACGTACTGCGGGTTGTCGTGATCCGGATTGAACTGTTTTTCGAGCAGGTCTTTCGCCTGCAGCTGGGTGTCCGTAGTCAGCAGGCGAACCTTGACGCCGTTGCTGTCGAGGAAGATGCCGCTGTTCTCGATACCGGCCGTCTGCAGGGCGCTTGCCACGCGTTCGCGGGTCCTGTCATCAACCTTGAGGGTGGCCTTGGCGCTGGAAACCTGGACCGCAGGGGATTCGCCGAAGAAGTTCGGCAGGGTGTACACCAGGCCGAACAGGAGCGCGAGGGCGACGGTGACGTATTTCCAGAGCGGATAGCGATTCATGGATGTTTGCGGTGAGATGGCGCGGGCGCCGACAGTAGCGGCCCGGCAGGTGGTTAGAGCGCTTTCAGCGTACCCTTGGGCAGAACGACCGTAACGGCCTGTTTCTGCAGTCGGACTTCGACGCCGACGGCAATTTCGAGAATCAGGAAGCTGTCGGTGATGCCGGTGACGCGGCCGGCGATGCCACCGCCCGTGACGACCTCGTCGCCTTTGGCAATAGCTTCGATCAGCGCCTTGTGTTCCTTCGCGCGCTTCATTTGCGGGCGAATCATCAGGAAGTAGAGGACCACGAACATCAGAATGATCGGCAGCAGTTGCATGAAGCCGCCCATCGGGTCGGTGGTGGCGGCTTGTTGGGCGTGGGCGGTGCTGATCAGCACATCAGTCTCCTAAAGCAGAATGTTTTGATTGAACCGGTAATTGTACCACTAGCACCGGCTCTGTTGCTGGCGCGCACTGTGGAAGGCGGCGGCCGTTGCCGTCAGGGTGCCGCTGGCAATCGCGTCACGCAGATCGTGCATCAGTTCCTGATAGTAGTGCAGGTTGTGCAGCGTCCCGAGCTGGGCGGCGAGAATCTCGCCTACACGGTTGAGGTGGTGGAGGTAGGCGCGCGAAAAGTTTCGGCAGGTATAACACCCGCAGCTCGTGTCAAGCGGCTGCGGGTCGTTCTTGTGTCTGGCATTTCTGATGCGGACGTCGCCATGGCGAGTAAAGAAATGCCCATTGCGCGCGTTGCGCGTCGGCAGCACGCAGTCGAACATGTCGATGCCGGCCTGGACGGCGGCGACCAGATCTTCCGGTGTGCCAACGCCCATGAGATAGCGCGGCTTTTCCCGGGGCATGCGTGGGGCAGTGTGCGCCAGGATGCGCGCCATCTCGCCCTTCGGCTCGCCGACGGAAAGACCGCCAATGGCAAAGCCATCGAAGGCGATTTCTGCCAGTCCGGCCAGCGACTCGTCGCGGAGATCTTCGTACATGCCACCCTGGACGATCCCGAACAGTACGTTCGGGTTTTCCAGCTGGTCATGCTGCGCGCGCGAGCGTTTCGCCCAGCGCAGTGACCGGCGCATCGACGCGGCCGCTTCGTCATGGCTGGCCGGGTAGGGAGTGCATTCGTCAAGAATCATGACGATATCGGAATTGAGCCGATGCTGAATGTGCATCGACTCTTCAGGAGTAAGGAACTTGCGGTCGCCATTGATCGGTGACTGGAATTTCACTCCCTCCTCGGTGATCTTGCGCAGCGCACCGAGCGAAAATACCTGAAAGCCGCCGGAGTCAGTGAGGATCGGGCCATTCCAGCCCATGAAGCGGTGCAGACCACCGTGGCTGGCGATGATCTCCAGCCCGGGGCGTAGCCAGAGGTGAAAGGTATTGCCCAGGCAGATCTGCGCGCCGATCTCGATGAGGTCGCGTGGGGTCATCGCCTTGACCGTCCCATAGGTGCCAACCGGCATGAACGCGGGCGTCTCGACGCTACCATGAGCGAGGGTGATACGGCCTCGGCGAGCTGCACCATCGTTGGCGAGAAGGTGGAAGTTCATGGTTGGCAAATGATGTGGAATGGCGGCGCCCGGGTCGGACGCAGGCGCTTAGCCGCCACGACTTGCGTGGAGCCGGGGAACAGGTGGCCGCGCCACCAATTACGGGCGGCGGTGCATGCCTTGGAGGAGGAAAAGATCGACCCTCCTGGCCAAGCAGGGGTGTCGATCTTCGGGAATTGGCGACGGCCGGTGGTCAAGCACCAAGCCAGCCACAGCCAGCCGTTCGCCTCTCCCGAAGCACGGGATTTCCGGCTTGCGGGAGCGGGTCGTGCTGCTTCCTCGAACTTACTTGTCGTCGTCAAGGGCTGCTTGCGCGGCCGCCAGGCGGGCCAGCGGCACCCGGAACGGCGAGCAGCTGACGTAGTCGAGACCAGCGCGATGGAAGAAACCGACCGAAGCCGGGTCGCCACCGTGCTCACCGCAGACGCCGAGCTTGATTCCCGGACGCGCCGCCCGGCCTTTCTCGACGGCCATCTTGACCAGCAGGCCGACGCCTTTCTGGTCGATCGACTGGAAGGGATCCTGCTCGTACATGCCGTCCTTCAGGTAGCTGGGCAGGAACTTGCCGGCGTCGTCGCGGGAGAAACCCATGGTCATCTGCGTCAGGTCGTTGGTGCCAAACGAGAAGAACTCCGCCTGCTGACCGATACTGTCGGCGATCAGGGCGGCGCGCGGCGTTTCGATCATCGTGCCGAGCAGGTATTCGAGTTTTTCGCCGCGCTCGGCGAAGACCGCCGCCGCCGTCTGGCGAATGATCTTGGCCTGGGCGTTGAATTCGCGCACCGTGCCGACCAGCGGGATCATGATCTCGGCCTTGACCTCGAAACCCTTGGCCTTCATGTTGAGACCCGCCTCGAGGATGGCGCGGGTCTGCATCTCGGTGATTTCCGGATAGGTGATGCCGAGGCGGCAGCCGCGATGGCCCATCATCGGGTTGAACTCGTGCAGATCGTCGACCCGCATCTTGATCACGCCCAGCGGCACGTTCATTTCATGTGCCATGATGCGCTGGTTTTCTTCGTCGTGCGGCACGAACTCGTGCAGCGGCGGGTCGAGCAGGCGGATGGTGACGGCCAGACCGCTCATCTCGCGGAACAGGCCTTCGAAGTCGCTGCGCTGCATCGGCAGCAGCTTGGCCAGCGCGCGGCGGCGTCCGGCTTCGTCATCGGCAAGGATCATTTCGCGAACCGCCTTGATGCGATCGCCCTCGAAGAACATGTGTTCGGTGCGGCACAGGCCGATTCCCTTGGCGCCGAAATTGCGAGCCACCTTGGCGTCGTCCGGAGTGTCGGCGTTGGCGCGTACGCCAAGTCGCTTGTAGCGGTCGGTGAGGTCCATCAGCGACCCGAAGTCGCCGGTGAGTTCGGCTTCCTTGGTTGGCACCTGGCCCTCATATACTTCACCGGTCGAGCCGTCGAGCGAAATCCAGTCGCCTTCGTCGTATTTCTGATTACCGATCGTCATCGTGCGCGCGTGGTAGTCGACACGCACTGCGCCGGCGCCGGAGATGCAGCACTTGCCCATGCCGCGCGCGACCACCGCCGCGTGCGAGGTCATGCCTCCGCGGGCGGTGAGAATTCCCTTCGCCACGCTCATCCCGCGCAGGTCTTCGGGCGACGTTTCCTGGCGCACCAGGATCACGGTTTTGCCCTTTCTGACCCATTCCTCGGCTTCATCGGCGAAGAAGACGATCTGTCCGGTTGCGGCGCCTGGTGATGCGGGCAGGCCATGCGCTATGGAACGTGCGTTCTTGATCGCGGCCGGGTCAAAGACCGGGTGCAACAGTTCGTTCAAACGCTCGGCGTCCACTCGCCGCAGGGCCTCTTTCTCGTCAATCATCCCCTGCTTGAGCATTTGCATGGCGATGCGGACCATGGCTGCGCCGGTGCGCTTGCCGTTGCGCGTCTGGAGCATCCACAGACGACCTTCCTGGATCGTGAACTCGACGTCCTGCATGTCCTTGTAGTGATTTTCGAGCTTTGTTTCCGCCTGCAGCAGCTGCTGGTAGATCTCGGGCATCAGCTCTTCGAGTGACGGGAACTTGCTGCTGCGCTCCTCTTCGCTGACCAGCGCCAGTTGCGCCCAGCGGCGCGAACCTTCGAGGGTGACCTGTTGCGGTGTGCGAGTTCCAGCGACCACGTCTTCACCCTGAGCGTTGATCAGGAACTCGCCATTGAACAGGTCTTCACCAGTGCCTGCGTCACGGGTAAACGCAACGCCGGTGCCGCTCTGTTCGCCGAGATTGCCGAAGACCATCGCCTGGACGTTGACCGCCGTTCCCCAGGAATCGGGAATGTCGTTCAGTTCGCGGTAGACCTGCGCGCGGTCGTTGTTCCAGCTCTGGAAAACGGCCATTACCGCACCCCACAGCTGTTCCCACGGGTCGGTCGGGAACTCGCGGCCGACACGGGCACGAATCAGGCCCTTGAAACGCAGCACGAGCTCCTTCAGGTCGTTGGTGTCGAGTTCGGTATCGAGTTGCACGCCCTTTTTCTCCTTGAGTGCGTCGATGACCACTTCAAAGGGGTCGTGCTCCTGCTTCGATACCGGCTTGAGACCCATCACCACGTCGCCGTACATCTGGACAAAGCGGCGGTACGAATCCCATGCGAAGCGTTCGTTGCCGGCCTTGCGCGCCAAACCAGCAACCGCTTCGTCGTTGAGACCGAGGTTGAGGATGGTGTCCATCATGCCGGGCATCGACGCACGCGATCCCGAGCGCACCGACAGCAGGAGCGGATCCGCGGCGTCGCCGAATTTCTTGCCCATTTCCTGTTCGACGAAAGCCACGCCCTGCAGGACGTCGGCCTCGATCAGCTTGACCACGGCATCCTGCCCCTGCTCGCTGTAGACCGTGCACACCTCCGTGCTGATCGTGAAACCTGGCGGCACGAGAATTCCCAGGCGGCACATTTCCGCCAGATTGGCGCCTTTGCCGCCCAGCAGATTCTTCATCTTGGCATCGCCGTCAGTTCGAGCGGCACCAAACACGTAAACGTTCTTTGTTTCAGTAGACATACATACCTCGCGGATCAGGGAACAAGGAAAGGACACTTCGAACGATACGCTCGAAGTGCCCCCAGACCTGGCGACCCGGCCAGTGGCGCCGGGTCACGGTGTTGTGGCACGCCGGTGCTCAGGCGCGGTAAAACATGTGCTGCAGGCGATCAGATCTCTTCTGCCTCCATCTTGATTGCGCCGCAAGGACATTCGGCGACGCACATGCCGCAGCCCTTGCAATAGTCGTAGTTGAACTGGAAGCGCTTGCCTGGGCCGAGTTTGATCACCGCGTTGTCCGGACAGACCCCATAGCAGTTGTCGCACTCGAAGCAGTTGCCACAGGACAGACAGCGGCGAGCCTCGAACAGGGCCGTGCTCTCATCGAGTCCGCCCTGGACTTCATCAAAGGTCGACTGGCGACGAATGATGTCGAGCATCGGGCGCACGGTTTTCGGCGCATCGGTGTAGTACCAGGTGTTGAGGTTCTCGAAGGCCGCAGTGTCGTGCTTTACGGGCGCCACATATTCCTCGCTACGCAGCCAGGCGTCGATATGCTTCGCCGCCGCCTTGCCGTGACCGATGCCGACGGTGACGTTGCGCTCCGCCGGGACCATGTCGCCACCGGCGAAAATGCCCGGATGGCCGGTCATCATGTTGCTGCCGACCTGCACCACGCCATCGCTGACCTGCAGTCCGGGAACGCCTTCGAGCAGGCCGAGATCGACGTCCTGACCAAGTGCGAGCACCAGCGAGTCGGCTTCGATGGTTTCGAACTCGCCCGTCGGCTGCGGAAAGCCCTTGCTGTCGAGGGCCATTTTTTCGATGGTCAGTGAGGATTCGTCGGCCTGCTTGATGGTCGACAGCCACTTGACCATGATGCCTTCCTGCAGCGCCTCTTCGACTTCGAAATCATGCGCCGGCATTTTCTCACGCGTGCGGCGATAGACGATCAGCGGCTCGGCGCCCATGCGCTTGGCGGTGCGCGCGACGTCGATGGCGGTATTGCCGCCACCATAAACGACGACCCGACGACCCAACATGGGCTGGTCTTCGCCTTCCATGCTGCGCAGCAGCGAAATGGCGTCGATGATTTTTGCCGCGTCGCCGGCCGGGATCGTTGCCCGCTTGCCGATGTGCGCACCCACAGCCAGGAAGGCGGCGTCGAACTTGCCGTCCTGCATGGTGTCGAGGATGTTTTCGACCTTGCTGTTCAATTGCACGTGCACGCCGAGCTCGACCACCCGCTGCATTTCTGCCTCGAGCACATCACGCGGCAAGCGGTACTTGGGGATGCCGAAACGCATCATGCCGCCCAGGAGAGGGCCAGCCTCATGCACGGTGACGCGGTGACCGAGTCGGCGCAGGTGATAAGCGGCCGACATGCCCGAGGGGCCGGCACCGACGATCAGGACATGCTTGCCGGATTCGGCGGTCGGTGCCGTCAGCTTCCAGCCGCGCTTCAGCGCCTCGTCGCCGAGAAAACGCTCGACCGAGTTGATGCCGACCGGTTCGTCAATCTGACCGCGATTGCACGCGCCCTCGCAACTGTGGTAGCAGACCCGTCCCATAATCGCCGGGAAAGGATTATCTTTGGTCAGGTGCCGCCAGGCGCTTTCGTAGTTGCCGGATTCGGCGTGGAACAGCCAGCCCTGGATATCCTCGCCAGCCGGGCATTGCTTGTTGCAGGGCGGCAGGCGGTCAACATATACCGGCCGTGAAGTACGCCACGAGCCGGTATGGTTGGCCAGCGAAGAGCCGGGGTCCAGGGTTATAGCAAAGGGTTTGTCCATCAGTTCGCCTCCTGGTCGAGCAGTCCGTATTTTCGAATGTTCTTGTCTGCCGCCGCTTGCAGGCGGGCAATGGTTTCCACTGCCGGCGTCTTGCCGAACAGGTGGGCATAGCGTTTCTGCAGCTTGAGATATTCCTCGACCGGCTGCTGCCGACGGATTTTCAGGACGCCGGTGACTTCGCCGCGCTCCGCTTCGAAGACCGGAAAGATACCGGTTTCCTTGGCCAAACGCGCCAGCTTGATGGTGTCTTGCGACGCTGCGCCCCAGCCGAGAGGGCAGGGCACCAGGATGTGGATGTAGCGAGCACCGCGCATGCCCATGGCCTTGGTGACCTTGTATTCGAGGTCGTGCAGACCGGCGACGGTGGCCGTCGCGACGTAGGGGATCTCGTGCGCCATGGCAATTGCCGGCAGGAACTTGCCCTGACCGAAGGCGTTGCCGGGCTCCGGGCCAACCGGCATGGTGGTGGCGGTGCGCGCGGCCGGCGGGGTGGCCGAGCTACGCTGCACGCCGGTATTCATGTAACCGCCGTTGTCGTAGCAGATGTACAGGACATCGTCATTGCGCTCGAACATTCCCGAGAGGCAGCCGAAACCGATGTCGGTGGTGCCACCGTCGCCGCCCTGGGCGACGACGCGGACGTCACCCATCTCGCCCTTCTGTTTTTTCACCTTGATTGCTGCGGCGATGCCGGTGGCGACTGCGGCGGTATTACCGAACAGCGAGTGAATCCACGGAATCTGCCACGAGGTTTCGGGGTAGGGCGTCGAGAACACCTCAAGACAACCGGTGGCGTTGGCCGCGATCAGGCGGCCACGCGCGGCATTCATCGCGGCGTCGATGGCAAAACGCGCGCCGAGTGCTTCACCGCAGCCCTGGCAGGCACGGTGTCCGGAGTTGAGTGAATTGGTGCGGCCGATCTCGGCCTGCACGGTGCGGTCTTCTTCGGCGAGCAGGCGGTTGCCGACGGTGAAGGTGCCGGTCTGGTAGAAATGCAGGGGTTGGAAGCTCATCTTGGGTTTCCTCAGCCAATACGGGCGGCAATGACGCCCACGTCGCGCAGCATGCTTTCGGCTGCCGGACCCGAACGGCGCGTGGTGCGCTCGCGTTCGAGTTGCTTGTTGACCACGTTCCAGTCGAGGTCCAGGAAGGTGAGGTGCTCGAGTTCACCGCGCGCGGCCTTGGCAAACAGCGCCCGCAGCGATTTCCGGGTGATTGCCCGCCCGCCAAGTCCGGCAACGACGGTGTGGCCGCGCAGTTGCAGGCCCGACATGGCCATCCGCACGTCGGTGGACAGGATGCCGCCGATGCCGACGGCCAGGCTCTTTTCCAGCACCACCACGCGCTGCGCGTTCTGCAACGCAGCCCGCACGCTGTCGATCGGGAACGGCCGGTACGAGGTGATTCCCAGCACACCGATCTTCTCGCCGGCAGCGCGCATTTCGTCGACAGTGTCCTTGATCGTTCCCAGGACCGAGCCCATTGCCACGACGATGGTCTCGGCATCATCGGTCAGATACGAACGTGTCAGGCCACCGGACTCACGACCGAAGACCGTCTTGAACTCCTCGGCCAGTTTCGGGATCAGTTCAAGAGCCTGCATCTGCTTGGCGTGCGCCAGGTAGCGCACCTCCGAGAAGGCTTCAGGGCCGACCATCGCGCCAATCGATACAGGTTCCTTCGGGTCCAGCACCTGGCGGGGTTCGTAAGGCGGCAGGAAGGCGTCGACCTGCTCCTGGGTGGGAACGTCTACCCGTTCGTAAGCGTGCGTCAGGATGAAACCATCCATGCAGACCATCACCGGCAGGCTCACTTCCTCGGCCAGCTTGAAGGCCTGGATGTGCAGGTCGAGCGCCTCCTGGTTGGTCTCGGCGAATAGCTGGATCCAGCCGCTGTCTCGTTGCGAGAGCGCATCGGTGTGGTCGTTCCAGATGTTGATCGGCGCGCCGATGGCGCGGTTGGCCACCGTCATGACGATCGGCAGGCCGAGGCCGGAAGCGTTATAGACCGCCTCGGCCATGAACAGAATGCCCTGCGAAGCGGTGGCGGTATAGGTCCGGGCGCCGGTTGCCGACGAGCCGATGGCGACGCTCATCGCGGCGAACTCCGACTCGACGTTGATGAACTCGCAGTTTTCGACTTCGCCGCCTTTGACCATTTCGCCGAGGCCTTCGACGATGTGTGTTTGCGGTGAAATCGGGTAGGCGCAAATGACCTCGGGTCGGCAAAGCGCGACTGCCTCGGCAACGGCGTGTGAACCTTCTGTCTGTTTAAGCATGTGCGGTCTCCTCCTGACGTGCCCGTTCGATCTCGTCAAGGACGAACTGATAAGCTTCGGTGGCTGCAGCGATATTGTTGCTCGCCACCTTGCCCGAGAATTTGTCGTTGATCGCCTGAATCACCGACTCCAGCCGGATGATTCCGGATGCCGCAGCAAAGCCGGCGAGCAGCGGCACGTTGGGCATCGGGCGACCGACGTGCTTGCGGCTCAGATCAGTGGCGGGAACCGTGCACAGGCGGTCCTTCGGCCAGTCGCGCACGTAATCGCCGAGACCCAGCTCGTCGAAGGTGCGGCTGGTATTGATCAGGATGTAACCGTCTTTTTTCAGGCCGGCGAAGACGTCGACCTGATACAGGAGGGTCGGATCCTGAATGATCAGGGCATCGGGCTCCATGATCGGTTCGCGCAGCCGGATCTCCTTGTCGGCGATACGGCAGAAGGCGACGACCGGGGCTCCGGTACGTTCCGAACCAAAACTCGGGAAGGCCTGAGCGTGGCGGCCCTCCTCAAACGCAGCAATCGACAACATCTCGGCAGCCGTTACCACGCCTTGGCCACCGCGACCGTGTATGCGGACCTGGAACATAATTCCTCCATTGGTTTACATCGTTCTTTCGACGTTCGCGCAGCATAGCTGAGTTCGAGTCCGATGAAAACAACGATACCGCGGCGTATGGTGGAACTTCTTTCGGTGACGGTTGTCCGGGAACGAGATTTAAGGCAGCGAAGGGTTGCCAAGCTGCGGGCTCGCGCACCAGGAAATTGCGCGGTTGGCGGGCTTGAGGGGCAAGACTCTGCGCACCTACTCTCGCTAGATCGCACCGACGGCCGCAACCGCGGTTGAGTCGCCAATCCACCCCGTTCAGCCATTCCTCGACAGGGTTTGCTAAGCGCGCGTCGGAAGAAAACAGAGAAAACCACCACCAGATCGGGTATATTAAGGCTATCTGGCAGAGCGTGCAGTAGCCGGTGATGCAGGATGTCTGTAAGTCGATGCAGTGGGGGGCGCGGCAGTCGCCTCCGACAAGACCCGGCAGACCGCTGAGCGGCGGTTGTCGGAGCCAACGGAACGGGGAGGGTTGTTTGCATGTCTGATCACGACAAAGGCGGCGCGTGTCTGGTCCTGCGTGCCAAAGCGATCGGCGTTCTGGCCGCTCACTTGCTTGTATTCTTTCCAGTGCCTGCATTGGGGGATGTGGGTATCAGCGACTGTTGCATCGGAGGTCAAATGAAAATCGAAGCGTCTCTTGCCGATGAATTGCGCGCCGACGGTGCCGGCGCGCGAAAATTTGCCGTCATCGTCTCGTTCAAGGACAGCGAAGGCGTGCAGGTTCTGCGCGACCTGCGGGTCGAGCCGACGACGGTGTACCAGAGCATCGCTGCCGCTGCAGCCGTAGTCACAGCTGCCCAGATCGAGGCTATGGCAGCCAGCCCGGATGTCACCTCGATAGAACTGGATCAGCCGGCGGCAGCTCTCAGGAAACGCTGACACCTGATCCTGACACAGCGGCTCAGTAGGGAAGGCTGTAAGCCTGTAATTCAAGGCGGTCGAGGCTCGCACTCTGCATGGGCTCTCGATGGGTGAGTGCTAGATGCCCTTCCTGGCGACCACCGGCGCCGGTTTGAATGCTTCTGCGGCCCGGTCGACGTTGACCCGGCCATAACCGAAGTTCGTATCCCAGCCCAGAGCGCCTAGATTGTCGACGTGATGGGCGAGAAGGTTCCAGATCTGCTCGTTGGTTGCGAAGCGGTGGGAACCCCACACCACGGCGGCCGCGCCAGATACGTGTGGGCAAGCCATGGCGCTGCCGCTCCAGCTGGCATAGCCACCGCCTTTCGCAGTCGAGAGTACGTTGACGCCTGGAGCGCATAGATCGATTTCGGGGCCACGGCTGGAAAAGGTGGCCAGCGCGTTGGCCGAGTCGATTACGGAAACGGCGATCACGTTCCTGTACTTCGCCGGGTAGGCCACGCTGGACATCGCTGGAGGTACAGGCGCTCCCGCGTGGCCTGCCCCCGCAACCAGCAGCAGGCCCTTGCTCCAGGCCGTATTGCAGATGCTTTGCAGCGCCGCCGAGCCACCGCTGCCACCCAGGGTGATGTTGATGATGTGTATGCCGTTGCGGATACACCAGTCGATGCCCGAGATGATCTGGCTGTAACTGCCGGTGCCGTTGCTATCCAGGACCTTCACCGCGTACAGATAGGCGCTGGGTGCCACGCCCACGACGCCCGCACCGTTGAGCGCAGCGGCGATGGTGCCAGCGCAGTGCGTGCTGTGGCCGTTGTCATCCATCGGCGTGCCAGTTCCGGGAACGAAGCTCACGCCGCCTTGGTAGTTGGCTGCGAGGTCTGGGTGGTTGAAATCGATTCCGGTACCCACCACCGCCACGCGCACGCCTTCCCCTTGCGAGGCCGGCCAACCGGCGGGCGCGTTGATCTGCGTCACTCCTGCCGGTACGGTTTCCGCCAGGATACTCGGCTGGTTCTCGACCGGCAGATAGCTGGACGGTGCTCCCAAGGCATGGCAGACCTGGTCTTCTTCGACCTTGGCCACGTTGGCATTCGTCGATAGCTGCTCTATCTCGGCTTTGGTCAGCCGCACCATGACCATTGGCGATTCGTATTGATTGACGTCGTAACCGATCAGATGTTCGTTCAACGCCGGCACAGAGGCCCCTGAAGACAAGCTTGTGGCATTGAAAAAGCGGATCTGCGTGCCTGAGGGCAGAAAACTGCGTACGATGTCCACCTTGTCTACGCCCTGGTCAAGGCGCTGTTCCTTCGCCTTGAAGGTGATGATTACGGATTTGCGCTTCTCCGTCATGACTGTTTCCTCCAATTTTGACTGGCGTTGACCTTTTCGCGCTGTTTCTCCGCGGTACCGGGCGGCAGTGATCCGCCTGGGGTCAGGGTGATGAGTCCGTCGTCAGGGCGGCTGGCTGGCTGGCAGATTCATCGGTGCTGGCATGGTGTTGGCGGGCCAGGCGACGGTAGGCGCTCCGGTCCGCCTGCTTGCTTCGGTACCACTCGCAGAGTTCTGTACGAAACCGGCGCGCCGCGCGGGCGTGCTCGGGTACCACGCTGATCTCAGCCGGGCGTAGTTCGCGGGCCACCAGGATTGCCTGAGCAATGGGCTCTCCGGCGGCGACGTGAACCGAGTGGCCGGACGCGGGTTTGCGCAGGACGAGGTTCACAGGGTTGGCGTACCAGTCCGTCTCCACCAGCCCGGATACGATTTCCAGGCTTCTGCCGGCGCGGTTGAGCAAGGGCAGGAAGAGGGTATCCAGCCCGGTCTGCGTGCGCCAGATGTACGGAAGGTGCAGCTTGAACAAGTCTGTCTGGTCGGATCGATCAAAAAAACTGAGTCCGGGTTCACGGACTTCGGAGGCCGGCGGCGGGAACCCCGACACGGTATACGCGTTCAGCACAAACCTCGATTCCGGCCGGTCAACGACGTAGAAGACCCGCTCATCCACCCAGCGTCCGTCCGGCCCGGGTCGATCCAGAGGCGAGCGGAAAGCATGCGCCCCGCTCGGCAAGTCTCCCGGACGGCACAGGCCGAAAGCGACAGGCGAAGGGATCAACAGCCCCAGGGCGGCGGCGGCAACGAAGGGAAGGCACTGTTCCTGTACCCCGTAGCCGGCAGGAACCTCGGCACGCGTGCGGCCGCTGGCCCGCGCGGGAAGCGGCAGTCGTGGCGCCAGAGGATAGATCTCGACAGATGACATCAGGCACCTCGGGCAAGGAACGGGCCCCGGCGGCAGATCGCCCGGGCCCGCAGGGGAGGGCTGCTAGATTCCCTTCTTCGCGATCACCGGTGCCGGCTTCAATGCCATTGCTGCCCGGTCAACGTTCACCCGGCCATAGCCGAAGTTGGCATCCCAGCCGGCAGGGCCGAGGTTGTCGACGTAATAGGCCAGGAGGTTCCAGATCTGCTCGTTGGTCGCGAATCGGTGGGCGCCCCAAACGACGGCGGCCGTCCCGGCGACGTGTGGGCAAGCCATGCTGGTGCCGCTCATGTTCCCATAGCCGCCGCCCTTGGTGGTCGACAGTACATTCACGCCCGGCGCGCACACATCGACTTCGGCGCCACGACTGGAGAAACCGGCCAGGGCGTTGGCGGAATCGATGGCGGACACCGCGATCACGTTCTTGTACTTCGCAGGGTAGCCGACGCTGGAAGTGGCCGGCGGTACCGGTACCCCGGCGTTGCCCGCCGCTGCCACCACCAGCAGGCCCTTGCTCCAGGCAGTATTGCACATGCTCTTGAGGGCCGTCGACCCGCCCGATCCGCCCAGACTCATGCTGACGACGTGCATACCGTTCTGGATGCACCAGTCGATGCCCGAAATGATCTGGCTATAGCTGCCGCTGCCGCTGCTGTTGAGGACCTTGACCGCGTACAGGTAGGCGCTGGGTGCGACGCCGACCACACCGGCGCCGTTGATCGCCGCGGCAATCGTACCGGCGCAGTGGGTGCCGTGGCCGTGATCGTCCATTGGCGTGGCCGCTCCGGGGACGAAGCTGACGCCACCCTTGTAGTTGGCCTTGAGGTCGGAGTGGGTGAAGTCGATACCGGTGTCCACCACCGCCACGCGCATCCCCTCTCCCTGCGAGGATGGCCAGCCGTCTGGTGCGTTGATCTGCGCCACACCAACCGGCACGGTCTCCGCCAGGATGCTTGGCTGGTTCTCGAACTGCAGATGGCTGAACTGGCTGCCAATGGCATAGCAGGGCTGGTCTTCCTCGATTTCTGCCACGTTCCCGTTCTGCGACAGTTGCTCGATCTCCGCCTTGGTCAGCCGCGCGGTCACGATGGGCGATTCATACTGATTGCAGTCGTAACCGATCAGATCCGGGTCCAGCGCCGGTACGGAGGCCCCTGAAGACAAACTCGTGGCATCGAAAAAGTGGGTCTGCATGCCTTCGGGCAGAACACTGCGCACGATGTCCACTTTGTCCGTACCCTTGTCAGAGCGCTTTTCCTTGGCTTTGAAGGTGATGATTACCGACTTGCGTATATCTGTCATGGCTGTTTCCTCCAGTTTGATTGACTCGGACTTGTCACGTCCGCTCTTCGTGCCGCCTCGGGCTGCCGCGGAAATCGCCGCTCGCGCCTGATAGTGGACGATTGCATCCTCTCGGATACCAGCGCCAGGCTGCCTTATGACGCAGACGACGACGCAAACAGGGAGACGACGAAACGAGTCTAGGTGAAAATGGGCGAAATACCAAGCTCGTGCTTATCAAATGATTTTATTGGTTCTACTGAGCCTCTTGCAGAACTCGCACGGCAGGCTGGCCCGTTTTTCCCCATCAAGGGGTGATGGTACTATCGTGCCATTCCTCTTCAAACACAGGGAAATTCCCGCATGAACAAGAATAGTCCCCGCAAGACCATCGGCGTACTCACCAGCGGCGGCGACGCCCAGGGCATGAACGCGGCGGTGCGGGCCGTCGTCCGCACCGCCCTGCATCAGGGCGCTGCCGTTTACGCGATCTACGAAGGTTATCAAGGCATGGTCGACGGTGGCGACCGCATCCGGGCCCAGTCCTGGGATGATGTAGGCAGCGTTTTGCATCGTGGCGGCACGATCATCGGCACGGCCCGTTGCGCCGCTTTCCGCGAGCACGCCGGTCGCCTGCGCGCCGCCCATAACCTGCTCCGGCACGGCATCGACCGGCTGGTCATCATTGGTGGTGACGGTAGCCTGACTGGCGCCGACACTTTTCGCAGGGAATGGCCGGGACTGGTGGCAGAACTGGTTCAGAACGGCGAGATCGACGAGCAGACAGCCCGGCAGCATCCGGCTTTGATGGTCGCCGGTCTGGTCGGATCGATTGACAACGACATGGTCGGCACCGACATGACGATCGGCGCCGATTCCGCCATGCATCGGATCACCGAAGCGATCGACGCGATCACCAGCACCGCCGCCAGTCATCAGCGCAGTTTCGTCGTTGAGGTCATGGGCCGACACTGTGGCTATCTGGCCCTGATGAGCGCCATCGCCGGTGGCGCCGACTACGTGCTCATTCCCGAGAGTCCTCCGTCGGAGGGCTGGGAGGAGCAGATGTGCGGCTTGTTGCGCAACGGACGCGCCGCGGGGCGCCGCGACAGCATCGTCGTCGTCGCCGAGGGCGCGCAGGACCGCACCGGTAGGCCGATCAGTTGCGATCATGTGCGGCAAGTGCTGGAGGAGCGACTCGGCGAGGATGCCCGGGTGACCATTCTCGGTCACGTGCAGCGCGGCGGAACGCCCAGTAGTTTCGACCGCTGGATGAGCACCCTACTGGGTTATGCGGCAGCCGACGAAGTGCTTGCGGCCACACCGGACAGCGAACCGCAACTGATTGGCATCCGCTACAACCGCGTTCGGCGGGTACCGTTGATGCCCTGCGTTGAGCAAACCCGAGCCGTTGCCGAGATGATCGCCGCGCAGAACTATGCCAAGGCGATGGAGTTACGCGGCGGCAGCTTTACCGAAATGTTTGACGTTTTCAAGGCCATTGCCGAGGCGTCACCGAGCATCAGACCGCCGTTGCGGCCCCGCCGCCTGGCCATCATTCATGCCGGTGGACTGGCGCCGGGGATGAATCCTGCCGTCCGTGCCGCCGTACGCTTCGGTCTCGACCGCGGCCTCACGCTGCTCGGAGTGCGCGGCGGTTTCGAGGGCTTACTGGCCGGCCGAATCGAGGAACTCACCTGGGGTGATGTGGAAGGCTGGACTGCGCTGGGGGGCTGCGAACTGGGCACCAATCGCCATATCCCGACCGTCGAGGAGCTTTACGGTGTCGCCCGCGCGATCGAAACACACCAGATAGAGGGATTGCTGGTCATTGGCGGCTGGATGGCCTACCGGGCGGCGCACCAGTTGCATGCCGAGCGCGACCGCTATCCTGCCTTCAAAATTCCCATGATCTGCCTGCCGGCAACGATCGACAACAATCTGCCCGGTTCGGAACTGAGTATTGGCGCCGACACCGCGCTCAACGCCATTGTGTACGCGCTCGATCGCATCAAACAGTCGGCGATGGCAGCGAAACGCTGTTTCGTGGTCGAGACGATGGGACGCTACTGTGGCTACCTGGCATTGATGAGCGGTCTCGCCGGCGGCGCCGAGCGCGTCTATCTGCACGAAGAAGGGGTCACCCTGAAAGACCTGCAAGCCGACGTCGAGCAGATGACCGAAGCTTTCCGCAGCGGCCGACGACTCAATCTGACCATCCGCAACGAGCGCACCAACGCTAGATACACCACCGACTTCATGTGCGCGCTGTTCGAGGAGGAAGGGCGTGGCCTGTTTGATGTCCGCCGCGCCGTTTTGGGGCATTTCCAGCAGGGCGGGAACCCGTCACCGTACGACCGCATTCTGGCGACCCGACTGGCGGCTCATTGCATCAACTTCCTGAGTGCGCAACTGGAAAGTGGTTCAGCGGAGGGCGCGTTCATCGGCCTCGTCGAGGGTAAGGTGACGCTTTTCCCGCTTGGCCGGATGTCGGAAATGGTCGATTGGACCTACCGCCGGCCGAAAGAACAATGGTGGCTGGAGTTACGCCCGGTGGTCCGAGCCATGGCGGCATCGATGGCTGCCGCCGGGTGATGCGCCGAGTGGAAAAACCGGGTCCACTCCCAGCGTGCCGGGAGCGACCTGCGCAACGACGCGCAAGGAGCCGCAGCCGCAGACTTCCTCGCCGGCGACTCCTTGCGGAAAAACGCTTACATATTGGCCGAACGCCACCAGCTGTTGTGATCGCGACGCAAGACCTCGTGCGAAGGCATCTGGTAAAACGCCAGATCAGGGCCGTTACCCATATAGAAACCGCTCTTGATCATCCGATACGGAAACTCCAGTGAATGCACGCGATGCACCAGCTTGCTTTGCTTGCCGGTCGGGTCCACTTCCAGCAATGCCTCGCGCAGATGGTGCATGAACGAGTACGGCAGATCGCCCACCGCACCATTGAGGGGATCGGTCGCCAGCGCGCCCAGTCCCAGTTCGACAAAACACAGCCCGGGGAAGCGAATGAACTTGGCCGGCTGGTTGGTGATGCTGGCATAGTAAGCCTGCGCGTCCTGGGCGCTCACCACCAGGCTGTTGATCGGCGTCAGGTCCTGATACATGTGCAGGCCCGCCTCTTTCGCCGGCAGCGCGGCCGCCTGGCTCAAGGCCAGAGTGTGGCCATAGGCGGTGCTCAGATAGAGCTTGCCCAGGGCGCTCACCGGGATGTGCTCGAGTACGCGGTAGACTGAAATATAGACCGAGTTCTTCGGCGTGCCGTCCGGGTGTGGGGTACAGCGCTTGAAGCCTTCGTCGATGTTGAAAAACTCGTGGCGGAAGGTGGGATCGACCTCGAAGAAGATCGCTTGCCCCTTCGATTTGTAGTGGTGGCCGGTCGAATAGTATTGTCCGAACTCCTCCGGGCCCAGCATGGAGGCGATCAGGGCCTCGGGAATCAGCGAGAAGTAAAGATGTATCGTCATGGTTGTGTATATCCTCCAATAAGAGATTGTCGGGAAACGTACGCCCGCCGCAAAATGCGTAGGGTTCCGGTGCTGCAAGGCGGTTTTTTTGGTTGCGGTCTGGATTCTATCGTTTTCGTTGGACAAGGTGTGATCAGGTGAGGCTCGGGTCTCGCATTGGCTCGCCACAGCGCCCCACTTTGATGCACGCCATGCGGCGTAAAGCGAACCGGATGATGCGCTCCGCCCCAGGAATCGCAGGGCTTGCTGGCACGGCGTGGCGGCCGTTCGACAGACCACCAGCGGCCGCACAGGGGGCAACGGCGGCAGGCGCCTCGGCCGCATGCCGTGACCCCAGAGCTGGCGAGGAGCGAGTCGCCCGGCGCGCCAACGCGGCGATCACTTTTGCGAAGGGTCTGGGCACGAAACTTGCTATTGAGAACCGTTGACACGAATGAGATAGCCGGAGACACTGGGCAAGGCTCCAGGGAACTTCCAGTGCTTCTGTCCGCCGTGCCTGGACGTCTGCGGTAGCCACCGAGACAATTTCAACTCTTTTTCACGGAGAAAACCAATGATCTTCAGTTACTCTGCGTTGGCGCCACCACCATGGCGCTCCCTGGCCCGTCGCCTGTTGCTGGCGTTGGTCATCGGCGTCGCTTCGTTGCCGGCCGTCGCGGCCACCGAGCACGTCTCCGAGGCCAATCTGGTTCTGCCCGACCTTGGCGATGTCTCGCTGGTGACTTTCCTCGGTGGGGTCTCCGGATGGACCCTACTGTCCTGGGGACTGCTGGTTTCCCTCGGCGGCCTGGTCTTCGGCGCCGTCATCTACGGCCAGATTCAGCGCCTGCCGGTACATCGCTCGATGGCTGAAGTCAGCGAACTAATCTACGAAACCTGCAAGACCTACATGCTCACCCAGGGCAAGTTCCTGCTGATCCTGGAAGCCTTCACCGCGGTGATCATGATCGGCTACTTCTATTTCGTCCAGGAACTTTCCGTACCCGACGTGGCGATGATCCTGGCCTTCTCGCTGGTCGGTATCGCCGGCTCCTTCGGAGTGGCCTGGTTCGGCATACGCATCAATACCCTGGCCAACAGCCGCACGGCGTTCGCCTCGCTGGCCGCCAGGCCCTATCCGGTCTACGCGATCCCGATCAAGTCGGGAATCTCGATCGGCATGCTGTTGATCTCGACCGAACTGTTGATCATGCTCTGCATCATGTTGTTCGTGCCGGCGCAACTGGCTGGCAAATGCTTCATCGGCTTTGCCATCGGTGAGTCGCTGGGCGCCGCTGCGCTACGCATAGCCGGTGGCATCTTCACCAAGATCGCCGACATCGGTTCCGACTTGATGAAAATCGAATACGGTATCCAGGAGGACGACGCGCGCAACCCGGGGGTGATCGCCGACTGTGCCGGCGACAACGCCGGTGACTCGGTCGGACCGACGGCCGACGGTTTCGAGACCTACGGTGTCACCGGGGTGGCGTTGATCAGCTTCATCATGCTCGCGGTACCGGAAGCCGCCGTCCAGGTGCAGTTGCTGGTCTGGTTGTTTGCCATGCGCGTGATGATGATCGTCGCCTCGGGCATCTCGTATCTCGGCAATCAGATGGTCGCGCGGCGCCGGTACGGCGACAAGCAGCGCTTCAATTTCGAAGCGCCGCTGACCTCGCTGGTCTGGATCACTTCGGTCGTTTCCCTGATCATCACCTTCATCGTGTCGTATCTGCTAATGGGAAGCTTTACCCTCGACGGCAAGGCGTACGCCAACCTCTGGTGGCAACTTTCGCTGATCATCACTCTCGGCACGCTCGCCGGCGCGATCATTCCCGAAGTGGTGAAGGTGTTCACGTCGACCAACTCGCGACACGTACGCGAAGTGGTCACGGCGTCGGAGGCAGGCGGCGCGAGCCTCAACATCCTGTCCGGCATCGTCGCCGGATACTTTTCCGCGTTCTGGATCGGCGTCATCATCGTCGGGCTGATGTCCGGCGCCTACGTCGTGTCGCAGTTCGACCTGACGGCGGTGATCAATCCGGATGACACCAAGGCGGCGATGATGGCCGCGGTCTTCTCGTTCGGGCTGGTCGCCTTCGGTTTCCTGGGGATGGGCCCGGTAACGATTGCGGTGGACAGCTACGGGCCGGTCACTGACAACGCGCAGTCGGTGTACGAGCTGTCGATGATCGAGCAACTGCCCGGCATCAAGGCGGAAGTGAAGAGGGACTTCGGTTTCGATCTCGACTTTCGTTCCGCGAAGTTCCTTCTCGAAGAGAACGACGGAGCCGGCAACACCTTCAAGGCGACGGCCAAGCCGGTCTTGATCGGCACCGCAGTGGTCGGCGCGACGACCATGGTTTTCTCTATTGTCATGCTGCTCACCGCCGGGTTGACGGAAAACCTGGACAAGCTGTCCTTACTGCATCCACCCTTCCTGCTCGGTCTGATCGCCGGTGGAGCAACGATCTTCTGGTTCTCCGGCGCCAGCACGCAAGCCGTTTCGACCGGTGCCTATCGTGCGGTCGAGTTCATCAGCACGCACATCCGCCTCGATGAAGTGGTCCAGGCGTCCCAGAAAGACAGCAAGAAAGTCGTCGAGATCTGTACGATCTACGCGCAGAAGGGCATGTTCAACATCTTCATGGCGGTGTTTTTCGGCACCCTGGCCTGTGCCTTCATCGAACCCTTCTTCTTCATCGGCTACCTCATCTCGCTGGCGATCATCGGTCTTTACCAGGCCGTTTTCATGGCCAACGCCGGTGGCGCGTGGGACAATGCGAAAAAGATCGTGGAAACTGAAATGCACGCCAAGGGAACGGATTTGCACAATGCCTCGGTAGTTGGCGACACCGTCGGTGACCCGTTCAAGGACACCGCCTCGGTGGCCATGAACCCGATCATCAAGTTCACGACGCTGTTCGGCTTGCTGGCGGTCGAGATGGCGGTCGGACTTCAGGCGCAGGGGCAGCAGGTAATTGTTTACGTGCTGGCGGCGCTGTTCCTTGCGGTGAACCTCGTTTTCGTCTTCCGCAGCTTTTACGGGATGCGCATCGTCGCCAGGAAGGAGAATGGCTAGCGGTAAGCAGGCGTAGGCAGGCCGCTGCGTCCGTCAGCCAGCGGTGACCAGGGCGTCCCAACGTTTTGGTGCCCTGGCAGCCACGGCCAACGCAGCAAACATGACAAGTGTCGAACCAAGTCGACTATTTCAAGGGAGATTCAACCATGTCCATGCATCTTTACTTCTCGCTGATTCCCGAAGCACTCATCGCCTCCATGCTGCCACCGGCGCAGTTCGGGCAGTACTACGCGACGGGCCACAAATTCAAGTCGAAGGGCCAGGCCCTGTTTTTCGAGATTGACCCAGCTTACCGCCACGAGTACTTCGACATCGACGGGGCTTTTGCGCGCTGTGTGGCGAAGTCCGATGGCACGCCCAAGAACTCCGTATACATTTCGATGTATCGGGTGATGGAGCACCTGACGATGAGTGCCGTCGGCCAGCTCTACCTGACTACCGCCATGGGTACGACCCTGGGTTTGAGCCGCGGCAGCGCGTTGCCGCAAGCCGATCCCGAACTGCACATGTACCAGGATCTGGCTCCCATCAACAGCCTGGTGGTCAGCCTCCTTGACCCGGCAACCTACTACGCCGACGTGACCACCAAACCATCGAAATTCTTCCGCTTTCCCGGGATGTGTTTTGTCGAGCTCGGACTCGGCCCGCTGGCGCGCGATCCGGCGAACGGCCAGGAGGGCGATCTACCATATTCCTTCCTGCAGCACCTGCGTGAAGCCTTGCTGGAGCTGCGGCCCGTGTCGAAACAGAACAAGCTCGTTCACCGCGTGCACTCGCTCGAGTTCCCCTATCGAATGGTCAAGAACGGTTTCTACCTGGGAATCGGCAGCGAACTAGTCCATTACCCGATGCTCTCGCAGACCGTATTGCGTAGGGATCACAGCAACTGGTGGCGTTCGGCCAATCTCTAGCCGCTCAAGATCGGCACCCGAACCACTGAAGAAATAACCGCCGCTTCGCCGGGCGTGCTGGGGCTCTCCTGTTTGTCATCAAGTCTGCTCCTGGACAGGTCAGCGACCCTCGGCGGTCGACCAAGCTTCGCGCGGCAACATCGTCGGTATGCACGCTTGCCGCTGAAGAGCCAAACCCTGCCTTCGTCCCCAGCCCGAAAGGCTTGAGACTTTGCCACAGCATGCGACGCCACCACAGGACAGGCAACGGCATGCGGCGGATAACGCATGGGCGGAATCCATGCCGTGGTCTTGCCGATGGTGATCAGGAACTGCTCATTTGATGACAAATGATTTAGTGCAGGTCAGCTTGCGGGCCGATTCGGTCTCGGCGTGCGCTTCCTCGCACAATGCTTTAGACTCGCCCATGAAGCGGGTCCCAGGGCCGGGACAGCTGTTTTTTCATACGAAGGCA
The DNA here is from genome assembly GCA_016713625.1 of Candidatus Accumulibacter affinis. Taxonomy (GTDB): domain Bacteria; phylum Pseudomonadota; class Gammaproteobacteria; order Burkholderiales; family Rhodocyclaceae; genus Accumulibacter; species Accumulibacter affinis. The sequence goes on along the minus strand of JADJOT010000011.1, from coordinate 440,078 downwards.
ATCAGAAAATTTCGAGGATATTGACATGATCGACAAGATGAAGGCTGAAAGCGAGCCGCTGCTAAAGGCGGATTCGGATCTCCTGGTGGGGCGTGAGGACCGTCGCACCGGGCTAGGTGTGGACGCGCTGAAACGCGCCCTGTTCGACAAGCTGGTCTATGTGCAGGCTCGTTTTCCGGCGGTTGCGACGCGGCGTGACTGCTTCCAGGCGCTGGCGCAGGCGGTACGCGACCGGTTGTTGCAGCGTTGGGTGCAGACCGCGCGCACCTACCGGGAGCGGGGTAGCCGCACCGTCTGCTATCTGTCCGCTGAGTTCCTGATCGGCCCGCAACTGGGCAACAACCTGATCAATCTCGGTATTTTCGACACTGCCGGGCAAGCCGTGAAAGAGCTGGGCCTTGACCTGGAAGTGTTGCTCGATCAGGAGGAGGAGCCCGGCCTTGGCAACGGCGGCCTCGGGCGCCTGGCGGCGTGTTACCTGGATTCCCTGGCGACGCTCGAGATTCCGGCGATTGGCTATGGCATTCGCTACGAGTTCGGCATTTTCACGCAGGCGATCCGTGATGGCTGCCAAGTCGAACTCACCGACAAGTGGTTGCGTGCCGGAAGCCCCTGGCTGATCCATCGTCCGAACATTAGCTTCGACATCAAGCTCGGTGGTTATACCGAATACCAGTACGAGGCGACCGGCAATCGCCGTCTGCGCGTGCAGTGGGTGCCAGGAAAGCTCGTGCGCGGTACCGCCTGGGACATACCGGTTCTCGGCTACCACGTGAACACTCCCAACCGGCTCCGGCTGTGGAGCGCCGAGGCGCCTGAGGAATTCGACTTCACCGCCTTCAATGCCGGCAACTACGACCAGGCGGTTGATGCGCAGATTCGCTCGGAAACCATTACCAAGGTTCTGTACCCGAACGACGAGACGGAAGCCGGCCAGGAACTAAGGCTTGAGCAGCAGTACTTCTTCGTTTCCTGCTCCTTGCAGGACATGATCCGGCTGCAACTGCAGCGCGAGCAGAACCTCGATCATTTCAACGAGAAGTTCGTCGTCCAACTCAACGATACGCATCCTTCGATCGCCGTCGCCGAGCTGATGCGCCTGCTGGTGGACGAGTACTCCATGCCGTGGGACCAGGCCTGGGCGATCACCCGCAAGACCTTCGCCTATACCAATCACACGCTGCTGCCCGAGGCGCTCGAAAAATGGCGCTTGCCGCTTTTCAAGCGGGTCCTGCCACGGCATTTCGAGATCATCTGCGAGATCAACGAACGCTTTCTCGACCAGGTGCGTATTCACTTTCCGGGCGACGATGCACGGCTGCGGCGGATGTCCATGATCGACGAGGATGGTCCGCGTTACGTGCGCATGGCGCATCTGGCAATTGCCGGCAGCTTCGCGGTGAATGGTGTCGCCGCGCTGCATACTGAACTGCTCAAGTCCGATGTCCTCAAGGACTTCCACGACATGTGGCCGGAGAAGTTCAGCAACAAGACCAATGGCGTGACGCCGCGTCGCTTCGTGCTGCTGGCGAACCCCACCCTGTCGCAGTTGATCGACGACACCATCGGCAGCGGCTGGGTTACCGACATGGGACGGCTGCGCGAACTCGAAGCGCATGTCGACGACGCGGCTTTTCGTCAGGCCTGGCGGCAGATCAAAGCGGGCAACAAGGACCGCCTGGTGAGCGAGATCCGGCGTCACGCGCAAGTGGACGTCGACGCCGCATCGATGTTCGACGTTCAGGTCAAACGTATCCACGAGTACAAGCGGCAGCATTTGAACCTGCTGCATGTCGTCTCGCTGTACAAACGCCTCAAGGACAATCCGCATCTCGATATCGCGCCCCGCACCGTGATCTTTGGCGGCAAGGCAGCGCCGGGCTATTTCATGGCCAAGCTGATGATCAGGCTGGCTACTGCCGTTGCCGATGTGGTCGCTCGCGATCCGGCCATGCGTGGCCGACTACAGGTCGTTTTCTTCCCCAACTACAATGTCAAGAACGCGCACCTGATTTTTCCGGGAACCGATCTGTCGGAACAGATCTCGCTGGCCGGCAAGGAGGCGTCGGGAACTGGCAACATGAAGTTCCAGATGAACGGCGCGCTGACCATCGGTACTCTCGATGGCGCCAATGTCGAGATCCGTGAGCAAGTCGGCGACGAGAACTTCTTCCTCTTCGGAATGACCACGCCTGAAGTCAAACAACTGCGTAACCAGGGTTATCGGCCACGCACCTACTACGAGACGAACCCGCAGCTGCGCGAAGTCATCGATCTGATCGCCTCTGGCTTCTTCACCAAGGGTGACCGCGAGATTTTCCAGCCATTGGTCGACCACCTGCTCAATCACGACGAGTACATGTTGCTCGCCGATTTCCAGTCGTACATCGATTGCCAGGACAGAGTTTCCCAGGCCTATCTGGACAGCGATCGCTGGTCGAGGATGTCGATTCTCAACGTCGCACGTTCCGGTTTCTTTTCTTCCGACAGGGCAATTCGGGAGTACTGCGAGGAGATCTGGAAGGTGAAGCCGGTACGCATCGAACTCACTGAGCTCTCCGCCGAGGACATGAAATTCAATCGTGTCGCGAGGGGAGCCAGCTGACCCGGAATGGCCGGGGGGCCTCCCCCGGCCACGCCGCATTGCCCCGCCACACAGGGGGCAATGCGGCCGGTTCCGCGTACGGCGCTGACGGCTAAGTCACCGCCTGCCGGCTGGCCTGCAGCCTTCCTACCAGCGGCGGATCTTGATGATGTGAGCCATCTTGGTGGTTGGGCCAAGCTCGACGTAGGCGGTCGGACCCTGCCAGCGGTAGCGTTCGTCGGAGAGCAGGTCGTGTGCCTGGTACTGCTCATTCTCGCCGATGCCGAAAATGCCGAGCGGCACATGCATGATGGTGTGGTGCAGGTGGAAGGGGTCGAGATTGACCACACAGACGATGATGTCGGAGCGGTCTTCGGTCATCTTGGCGTAGGCCAGGATGTGGGGGTTCTCGGTAGCCAGGAAAAGCACGTCGTTGTAGGTTTGCAGTGCCGGGAAGTCGCGACGGATCTGGTTGATCCGGGTGATCAGGTCGATGATGTTGCCCGGTGCCTTCCAGTCGCGCACCCGGATCTCGTATTTCTCCGAGTCGAGGTATTCCTCCTTGCCCGGTATGGCCTCGTTCTCGCACAGCTCGTAGCCACTGTAGATGCCGTAGACGCTGGACAGCGTCGCCGCCAGAACGGCGCGCTGGATGAACGCTGGACGGCCGCCGAATTGCAGGATGGGTGGCAGGATGTCCGGCGTATTGGCGAAGAAGTTGCCGGTGAAGTACTCCTTCATCTCGCCACCGGTCAGTTCACTGACGTACTCGGTCAGGTCATGCTTGTGGTTGCGCCAGGTGAAGTAGGTGTAGGACTGGGCGAAGCCGACCTTCGCCAACAGGCGCATCATCTTCGGTTTGGTGAACGCTTCGGCCAGGAAGATGACCTCCGGGTACTGCCGGTGCACTTCGCCGATCACCCACTCCCAGAAGGGCACGGGTTTGGTGTGAGGATTGTCGACGCGGAAGGTGGTAACGCCCTTGCCGACCCAGAACAGGAAGATCTTGAGCATTTCCTGCCACAGTCCGGCGCGGTCGCTGGTCCCGAAGTTGAGCGGGTAGACGTCCTGGTATTTCTTGGGCGGGTTCTCGGCGTACTTGATCGAGCCGTCGGGGCGATGAAAAAACCAGTCGGGATGCTCGGCCACGTAGGGATGGTCCGGCGAGCAGTTCATCACGTAATCGAGCGCAATCTCGATATTCAGCTCGCGGCAGGTGGCGACAAACCGATCCCAGTCGTCCCAGGTGCCGAGCTGAGGCTCCAGCGCCATGTGGCCGCCATGCTCGTTGCCGATCGCCCAGGGGCTGCCGACATCACCGGGGATCGCCACCAGGCTGTTGTTCTTGCCCTTGCGAAAGCTGTGGCCGATGGGGTGAATCGGCGGCAGATAGACGACATCGAAACCCATGGCCTTGATCTGGTGCAGGCGCCGGATGCTGTCCTGCAGGGTGCCGTGCCGGTACGGCATGCTGCCTTGCGAACGCGGAAAGAACTCGTACCAGGCGGCAAAGCGGGTGACTGGCCGATTGACCAGGATCGCCAGCGCGGGCGTCAGTTCGTAGCCTTCGCTGCGGTCCGGGCAAGCGGCCATCATGCTGCGAATCACGCCGCCGATGCCGAGGTCGATGGCGCCTTGCTGCTCACCGGCAGCCAGCGCGCTCTCCATCGCGGTGATGATGCCGTTGATGCGCGTACGTTCGGGAGCTGCTGCCAGGGCAGCGGATTTCTTCAGGATTACCAGCCCCTCAAGCAGTTCGCTGTTGAGGTTGGCACCTGGCACATTCTTCTTGGTGATCTCGTCCACCCACGACAGGTAGCGCTCGGCGTAGGCCTCGATGGTGTACTCCCAGCGACCGATCGCGACAACCGTAAACTCGCCGAACCAGCGGTCGTTGTCGCCCAGCGTCATCGGGCTTTCATGCCACCTTTTCTCGCCGACCTTACGCACTTTCAGCACGGCAGCCAGCTTGTCATGGCCTTCCTTGTAGATGTCGGCGCTGACGACGACCTTCTCGCCGACGACGCGCTTGATGGGGAAGCGACCGCCGTCCACCTGCGGCTCGACCGCTTCGATGATCACGCGGGGATATTCTTGGGGAATCATTGTCGTGCTCCTGAATGCTCAACCGGCGAGGCCGGAAGGTAGTGAAATCTGAATCGATGTGGCCCGAGCGGGCCGGCGGCGTGTCAGCCGGCGAGGCCGCAGCCGGCTGACGCTGGCTGGGTTGCCTCGCCACCAGCGGGCATCACTTCACCAGTGAATCGTAGAGCTTCTTGGTCTGCTGGGCGATGCTCGACCAGCTGAAGACTTCGCGCGCGCGCTTCTGGCCGGCAGCAGCCATCGCTTCGGCGAGTTCCGGGTTGTCGAGCACCTTGTTGATCGCTGTCGCCAGATCGCGCGAAAAGGCATCCGGGTTCACCGGCTCGAAGGGCGCAACGTGCAACTGCTCGAGGGGCACCAGATAGCCGGTGACCCCATCGATGACGACCTCCTTGATGCCGCCGACGGCACTTGCCACGACGGCGGTTCGGCAGGCCATCGCTTCGAGGTTGATGATCCCGAAGGGTTCGTAGATGGACGGACAGCAGAACACCGTGGCATGCGAATAAAGCTCGATCGCCTCTGCCTTGGTGACCATTTCCTGAATCCAGATCAGGTTCTTGAATCCCTCCTGTCGCAAATGCTTTACCGCTACTTCCATCTCGGCCAGGACCTCAGGGGTATCCGGTGCGCCGGCGCAGAGTACGACCTGCGCATCGCGATTGATGTAATGGACCGCGTTTACCAGGTGTACGATGCCTTTTTGACGGGTGATTCGGCCAACAAAGAGAACGATCGGCTTGCCCGCATCGACCCCGTATTTGTTCAGCGCTGTCGTCTCGTCCGTTGGGTGGTACTGGTCGACGTTGATGCCGTTGTAGATTACGGTGATCTTCGCCGGGTCGATGTCGAAATGTTCGAGGATGTCGTCCTTGGTTCCCTGCGAAACCGCGATCACCGCGTCGGCCATGCCCAGCGAGGTACGTTCGACCCACGACGACATGTCGTAGCCGCAGCCCAGCTGCTCACGCTTCCAGGGGCGCAAGGGTTCGAGCGAATGCACCGTATGCACCAGCGGGATGCCGTAGAGGGTCTTCGCCAGGATGCCGCCAAGGTGTGCGTACCAGGTGTGGACATGTACCAGATCGGCGTCGATCTGCTCGCTGAGGGTTTCCAGGTTGGTTTCGAAGGTATCCAGCGCGCCACTGAGTTTCTTGTCCACGTGCGCGAAACTGCCCTTGCCGAAAGGAAAACCCTTGACTCGTACTCCACCAGTCACAGTGTCCTGGTTGCCAAACGAGCGAACTTCGACATGCATCAGCCTGGCGAGTTCGCCAGACAGATACTCGACGTGAACACCGGCGCCGCCGTACACGTAGGGAGGGTATTCGCGCGTCAACAGCAGTACTTTCATCGCGGCACTTTCTATGCTTTGGTTGTGAGGTGAACGCGCCGTCGGCGCGTCGTTTGAAGGCCTTGCTATTGTATCGGGAAAGGCGTTTGCCGGCCATGTCGGCGACACTTTCGGGCGGCCTGCCCGGGCATCGAGGTCGCTGCGGCCAGCTGCCCGCCTGCTTCCAGCATGCAGGCGACGGTGTCACGCAGGACGGGTAGAATAGCGCACATGAATTTGCTCGCCATCGAAACCTCTACGGAGCTGGGTTCCATTGCCATCTGGCGCGACGGGGTGCTGCTGCAGCGTGCCTGTCCGCCAGGCACCTCGCATTCGGAGACGCTGCTGCCGCTGATCAGGGCGACGCTGAACGAAGCGGAGCTTGGCTTTGGCGATCTGCACGGACTGGCTTTTGCCGCTGGTCCGGGCTCGTTTACCGGCCTGCGTGTTGCCTGCGGCGTCGCGCAGGGACTGGCGTTTGCACACGCCCTGCCGGTCATCCCGGTTGGTACGCTCGACGCCATGGCGCTGGCCAGCGGCGGCGAGCGCGTGCTCGTCGTACTCGACGCGCGTATGGGTGAGGTGTACTACGGCCTGTTTGTGGCCGGCGTGGCGCTCGCTGCGGTGGCGGTCTGTGATCCTGCAGCGCTGCCGATTCCCGACTCGGCTGGCTGGCTGGCCTGCGGTAACGGTCTGCAGGCCTATCCGGCTCTGCGCGCGCGGCTGGCCGCCTGCGTGCGCGCGTGGCAGCCGCAGCGGATGCCCGAGGCCGGTGCGGTGGCGCGTCTTGCTGCTCCACGGCTGGCGCGCGGCGAGGGCGTCGATGCCGCGCAAGCAGCGCCGCTGTACGTGCGCAACAAGGTGGCGCTGACCGTTGCCGAGCGTCTCGCGGTGGGTGGCAAAGCGTGAGTGCGGTGTTCGCGCCGCGGCTTGAACTGGCGCCGATGGGTCATGCCGACATCGACGAGATCGTCGCTATCGAGAATCGCGTCTATCCTTTTCCCTGGACGCGCGGGAATTTCGTCGATTCGATCGCTGGCGGCTATAGCGTCTGGGGATGTCGTTTCGCTGATCAGCTGGTCGGCTACTTCGTGCTGATGATGGTCGTCGACGAGGCGCATCTGCTCAATATCAGCGTCGCCGAAGAGCGCCAGCGAATGGGTTTTGGTGCCCACCTGCTGCGCCACGCCATGCAGGTGGCTGCGCGGGCCGGGGCGACGAGTGTGCTGCTCGAGGTGCGCCCGTCGAACGCGCAGGCGCTGGCGTTTTATGGACATTTCGGTTTCCAGCAGATCGGTGTGCGACGCGGCTACTACCCGGCAGAAAAGGGGTCAGAGGATGCCCTGGTGATGCGCCAGGTGCTGGCCGGGGGCACCGGGTATGAGTGAGGGCAAGCTGCCCGGACCGCCGCTGACGCGCGTGCAGCTGTTGCGCGAAATCGGCCTCTCGCCCCAGTGGCAGTTGCGCGAGCAGCTTGCGGTGGCGCGTGCGACCGCCGGCCTGCCGGCAAGCCAGCCGGCCGAGCTGCCTGGCGAGGCGGCGGTTGACCGCGCTGCGCCCGTCCCGGTGGCGGCTGCAGCCGCCGCCCGGACGGAAGAAATCGCCAGAATGGGATGGCCGCAGCTGCTGCCGAGCGCTGCCGCCTGTCGTGCCTGCGCGCTTTGCCAGGAGAGAAGGCAGGCGGTGCTCGGGGTGGGCGATGTCGCTGCCGACTGGCTGTTCATCGGTGAGGCGCCGGGGGCTGAGGAAGACGCGCGTGGTGAGCCTTTCGTTGGCCCGGCGGGCAAGCTGCTCGATGCGATGCTCGCGGCCATCGATCTCCGACGTGGTGACGATGTCTACATCGCCAACGCCGTGAAATGCCGTCCGCCCAGCAATCGGACGCCGGAAGCGGCCGAGATCGCCAGCTGCGCGCCCTACCTCGAACGGCAGATTGCGCTCATCCAGCCGCGCCTGATTGTCTTGCTGGGCAGGGCGGCGGCGCATGCCCTCCTGGGTGACGTCGGTTCGCTGGCCAGCCTGCGCGGCCAGTCCTTGGAATATCCTGCGCCCGCCGGCAGTGGGCACAGCATTCCGGTGGTGGTCACCTACCATCCAGCCTACCTCTTGCGTACGCTGCCGGACAAGGCCAAGGCCTGGGAAGACCTGTGCCGCGCCCGCGCCCTGATGCGTACCGCCAAGGCGTTCGCTGCGCAGTCTGCTTGAGACGCAGCTTGCGCGCGTTAAGGAAATGCAGGAAAGTGACGGTCTGCACTTTACCCTGTTCCCTGCCAATGAAAGACAATGTCATGCGTCTACGAATTCTGGCCATTCTGGCACTGCTTGCCAGCCTGCTCTCCGGCTGCGGTTACAATACATTTCAGACCGGTGACGAAGCAATCAAGTCGGCGTGGTCGGAAGTGCTCAACCAGTACCAGCGGCGGGCCGACCTGGTGCCGAATCTGGTGGCCACGGTGCAAGGCTATGCCAGTCATGAAAAGGACGTGTTGATCCAGGTCACCCAGGCGCGTGCGCAGGTCGGCGCAATTCAGGCGACACCGGAGCTGATCAACAATCCCGAAGCCTTTGCCAAGTTTCAGCAGGCGCAGGCCGGGCTTTCGAGCGCGTTGTCACGTCTGCTGGTGGTCTCCGAGAACTATCCGCAGTTGAAGGCCGATGCTGCCTTCCGGGACCTGCAGGCACAACTCGAAGGTACCGAGAACCGGATCACCGTAGCCCGTAACCGCTATATCAAGACGGTCGAGGGCTATAACGTTTCGGTGCGAACTTTCCCGAACAATCTGACGGCGATGATCTTCGGCTATTCGGTCAAACCGAATTTCAGTGTCGAGAACGAAAAAGCGATCTCCACCGCGCCCAAGGTCGACTTCGCCAGGCCGGCGCCGGCAGCGCCCGCCGCTGCTCCTGGCAAGGCTTCTCCGGCGCCCGGTTACTAGTCGATGTCAGGCCGTTCTGCGCGCCTGGCCGCATGGCTGCTGAGCGTGTTGCTGCTGGTCGCTGCGGGCTTCGCCGGCGCCGACGAGCAAGCGGCAATTCCAGCCCTGGCGGCGCGCGTTACCGACCTGACCGGCACCCTTACCGCCGATCAGAAGGGGCGGCTGGAGACGAAGCTGGAGGCTTTCGAGCGTGCGAAGGGGTCGCAGATCGCCGTTTTGATCGTGCCGACGGTCAAGCCCGAGACCGTCGAGCAGTACGCGCTGCGCGTGGCCGAGGCATGGAACCTGGGTCGCCGGGGCGTCGACGATGGCGCCCTGCTGCTGGTGGCCAAGGACGACCGGAAGCTGCGCATCGAAGTGGGTTACGGCCTCGAGGGCGCGCTCAACGACGCGACCAGCAAGCGAATCATCAGCGAGATCATCGGCCCGCGTTTCAAACAGGGAGATTTTGCCGGCGGCATTGACGCCGGCGTCGCCGCGATGGTCCAGGTGATCGGTGGCGAGGCGCTGCCCGCGCCGCGCGCGGAGGGCCGCCGGCGCGCCGACGTCGACGATCACTTCGAGAGCCTGTTACTGATCGGTTTCGTCCTGGTGTTCGTGGTGGGCGGTATGCTGCGCGCCATCTTTGGGCGTTTCCTGGGGGCAGGGATGGTCGGTGTTGCGGCCGGAGTGATTGCCTCGATGCTGATCTCGTCGGTCCTGGTCGCGGCCGTCCTGGGGGTGGTGGCTAGTATCGTTTCCTTGTTCCTGGGCATGCTGGGTGGTGCGGGCTGGTCTTCGAGCGGCATTTCGTGGGGTCGTGGCGGCGGGGGAGGTGGTGCGGGCGGCTTTTCCGGTGGTGGCGGCAGCTTTGGCGGCGGTGGTGCTTCGGGAGGCTGGTGATGCGAGTGAAGAGACTGTTCCGCCATCTGCTGCTGCCGCATTGGTGGGTGTTGCGCGCATTTCCGACGGTCTCGCTACGCCGGATCGAGGCAGCGGTGGCCGCTTCCGAATCGGCGCATCGTGGCGAACTGCGCGTGGTGGTCGAAGCCAATCTGCCACTGCCCGGCTTGTGGCACGGTCAGTCAGCGCGTGGTCGGGCGATCGAGCTGTTTTCGCAGCTGCGGGTGTGGGACACCGAGGAGAACAGCGGTGTGCTGATCTACCTGCAGTTGATCGACCGGCGCGTGGAAATCGTCGCTGATCGCGGCATCAACGCTCGGGTTGGTCAGCAATTCTGGAACGGCATCTGCCGCAGCATGGAAGCGGCTTTCCGGAGCGGGAATTTCGAAGGTGGTACGCTGCTCGCGCTGAGTTCGATCACCCAGGCGCTGACCGAACACTTTGCAGCGACTGACGAAAATCGCGATGAGCTGCCCAATGCGCCTCTGGTGATCTAGCTTTCCGCATAGCGCACGCGCTGGCGCGGCTTGCTCGGCTGGGTCAGATGGTCGATCGGCAGGACATGCGTTCGTTTGACCGTGTGCAGGGCAATACTGGTTTTGATGCGGGCAACGCCGGGGAGGCGCAGCAGGTTTTTCATCATCAGCTGGGAAAATGCCGCCAGATCGGGAACGACCAGGCGCAGCATGTAATCGGCGTCGCCACTTACCGAGAAGCAGTCGGTGACTTCCGGCAGCGCCGCGATGGCCGTCTCAAAGGCTTCGCTTGCCGCGTCACCGTGCCGTTCGAGAATCACCTGCGCAAAAGCGGTGACCCCAAGGCCGAGCGACTCTGGGTCGAGCAGCGCCACGTAGCCGGCGATGACGCCATCCTCCTCGAGCCGCTGGATGCGGCGGCTGATCTGCGACGCGGAAAGGCGGATCTGCTCACCAAGGGTCGCGTTGGTGGCATTGCCCTTGCGTTGGAGCGCATCGAGCAATGCAAGATCGTAACGGTCGATGGTGATTTTGGCCATGATTCGCGTCTTTCATGCATGAAGTGTGCGCAGTATAGGTTTTTTGAGCTAAATTGCAAACAGCGCAACGCCAGCTGCAGGGCCGGCGATGAAGGGGGCTAATGTGTGCTGTCGTCGAGTTGGCTGACGTCGTCCCGGATTTCCTGATTGGCTTCATGGCGGCCCTTGACCAGCCACATGGCACCGCTGACAAACATGCCGAACAGGGTGATCACCAGATGGATCGAGATGTTGGACCGGATCATCAGGAAATAGAGTCCGGTCATCGCCAGGATCGACAGGTTCTCGTTGAAGTTCTGCACGGCAATGGAATGCCCGGCACCCATCAGGATGTGACCACGATGCTGCAGCAGCGCATTCATCGGCACAACGAAGAAGCCGGAAAGCGCGCCGATCAGGATCAGCAGGGGAACGGCGAGCCACAGATGGTTTACGAAGTTCATCACCAGAACGATGATCCCCATGGCGATCCCAAGCGGGATGACCCGCACCGACTTGCGCAGGGTAATCATTCTTGCAGCGCCGACGGCGCCCAGGGCAACGCCGACCGCCACTACGCCCTGCAACATGCTCGACTTCGAGAGGTCCAGTTGCAAGGCCGTCTCGGCCCACTTGATGACGATGAACTGGAGGGTGGCGCCGGCGCCCCAGAACAGCGTGGTGACGGCCAGTGAAACCTGGCCCAGCCGGTCACGCCAGAGCAGCACCAGGCAATGACTGAACTCGCGCAGCAGGTACCAGGGGTTTTTATGCAGAACCCGGTGATCGACACCGGTGTCCGGAATGTACACATTGAACAGCGCGGCGAGCAGGTAGAAGACCGCGACAAAGCACAGGGACATTTCACCGACGGTGTCGACGCCAGTGTCGATGACCGGGAAATCGAAGGCGAGCAGGGTGTTGGCCACCGCTGGCTGGATCAGCGCGCCGCCGACGACAACGCCAAGAATGATTGCCCCAACCGTCAGCCCCTCGATCCAGCCATTGGCGACGACCAGCAGGCGGTGTGGCAGATATTCGGTGAGGATGCCATATTTTGCCGGCGAGTAGGCGGCGGCACCGAGCCCGACCACGGCATAGGCCAGCAAGGGGTGAACATTCCAGTACATCATCGCGCAGCCAAGGATCTTGATGCCGTTACTGATGAACATCACTCGCCATTTGGGCATCGAGTCGGCGAAGGCGCCGACGAAGGCCGCGAGAGCGACGTAGGAGACCGTGAAAAATGTTTTCAGCAGCGGCTCGTATTCGCTCGGTGCCTGCATTTCGCGGAGCACCGCAATGGCGATGATGAGCAGGGCATTGTCAGCCAGCGCGGAGAAAAACTGCGCCGCCATAATGATGTAGAAGCCGAAGGGCATGGGGAATTATGAATGCGGCCGGTCTATTGAGTGTGGGCCTTATACCATGAACGGCGCCAACTTGTTAGCTGGGCGGCCAGGCCGCATTGCGTAGTCGACTGCTTTGGCGCTGGCCGCCGGGGCGCTTTTGTGTTTGAATCTAGGTTAAATCAACATGGGAGGGATGGTTGGTGGCTGATCGTCGATTACAGGTGTTTCATGCAGTTGCCAAACACCTTTCGTTTACCAAGGCTGGCGAGGCTTTGTACATGACTCAACCAGCGGTCACCTTTCAGATCAAGCAGCTCGAGGAACACTTCAGTACGCGCCTCTTCGACCGCGGCGGTGGGCGAATCGCGCTCACCCCGGCAGGCGATCTGGTGCTCGACTATGCGGAACGTATCCTCGGAATGTCCAAGGAGCTCGATATCCGAGTGGCCGAAATGACCGGGCAAATGAGCGGCAGCCTGCTGGTCGGGGCCAGTACGACGATTGCCGAGTTCATGCTGCCGGCGATTCTGGGCGAGTTCAACGTTCGCTATCCGCAGGTTCGCGCTCGCTTGACCGTCGCCAACTCAGAAACGATCAGCAATGCCATTGCTGCTCACACGCTCGATGTCGGCCTGATCGAATCGCAGACAAACCATGCCAGTCTACGATGTGAGGCCTGTGGCGATGATGAACTGCAGGTGGTGTGCACCCCCAGTCATCCGCTGGCCAAACTCAGCGAGGTCGATGCGCGCAGCCTGCTGGCGTATGACTTCATTGCCCGCGAGTCCAGTTCGGGCACCCGTGAAGTCACCGACGACTATTTGCGCGCTTGTGGCGTCGACCCCGAAAAACTCAAGATGCTGATGGAATTGTCGAGCCCGGAGGCTCTGAAAGGAGTGGTGGCGACCGGCCTGGGCTGCTCGATCGCGTCGCGCGCGAGTTTCGAGAAGGAGCGGCAGCTGGGGACTCTGGTGGCCATTCCGCTGCGCCCACGTTTGAAGCGCTCCTTGTCGCTGATCTATCCGAAAGCAAGCTTCCACTCCAAGGTGGTGCTGACTTTTGTCGACTTCGCCAAGACCAAGCTGCGCGAGCTGTCTGCCTGATGCCGCGTCCAATCGAAGCGTGCATCGACCTGGCAGCGCTGCTTCACAACTACCGGGTGGCGCAGCGATATGCCACCCGCGAAACGCCCGCGACGAAGGTTTGGGCCGTGGTCAAGGCCAACGCCTATGGGCACGGCCTGCTGCGCGCGGCGGCGGCGCTCGGCGAGGTCGCTGATGGCTTTGCCCTGCTCGATATCGAAGAGGCGGTGAGTTTGCGCGACGCCGGCATTCGCCAGCCGATCCTCCTGCTCGAAGGATTTTTCGAGGTAGCCGATCTGGCCGCCTGTGCCGAGTACGAACTCAGCGTGGTCGTGCATTGCCGCGAGCAACTGCAGATGCTCCGCCATGCCGCCGTGCCGCTGCCCATCTACCTCAAGTTCGACACCGGCATGCACCGCCTCGGCCTGAGCAGCGAGCAGCTGCCGGCTGTACGGCATGAACTGGCAACACTGGCGGCGGCCTTGGCGCTCGGCCCGGTGACTCTGATGACGCATTTCGCCGAAGCTGACGCGGCCGACGGCGAGCGCTGCATCACCTGGCAACTCGAACGCTTGGCGCGCATCACCGCCGGCTGGCCGGAGGCGGCGACGTGGCCGCTCTCGCTGGCCAACTCGGCAGCCATTCTGCGTTACCCGCAGACCGCGCAGGCCTGGGTGCGGCCGGGGATCATGCTCTATGGCGGCAGCCCCTTCGCCGACCAGGATGCCGCGAGCTTCGACCTCAGACCAGTGATGACCCTGCACAGCCGCATCCTCGCGGTACAGGAAATCGGCGTCGGCGAACGGGTTGGCTACGGCGGTAGCTTTGTTGCGCGACGGCCGACGCGCGTCGGTGTCGTCGCCTGCGGTTATGCCGATGCTTATCCACGGCATGCGCCAAGCGGTACGCCGATCGTCGTCGCCGGCCAGCGGACGCAGACGCTGGGGCGCGTGTCGATGGACATGCTGGCTTGCGATCTGACGGATCTGCCCACGGCCGGGGTCGGCAGTCCAGTGGTCCTGTGGGGTGCGGGCTTGCCGGCGGACGCAGTGGCGGCCGCTGCCGGCACCGTCAGCTACGAGCTGTTCTGTGCCCTGGCGCGGCGCGTGCCAATCGTCGAAGTCTGACCATGGCTCGCCCCGGCGGCAGCCCGAAGACGGTTTTCTCGTGTTGCGAGTGCGGCGCCAGCACCGCTAAATGGCAGGGGCAGTGCCCCGACTGCGGGGTGTGGAACACCCTCGTCGAGAGCATCGCCGAAGCGCCTGCGGTCGGCAGTCAGCGGCGCTTTGCGGCACTCGGGGGAACGGCCGTAGTGCACACCCTTTCGGACATCGAAGCGCGCGAAGAGGACCGCTTGCCCACCGGCATCGGCGAGTTCGATCGCGCACTCGGGGGAGGGCTGGTCAGCGGTGGCGTCGTGCTGATCGGCGGCGATCCGGGAATCGGCAAGAGTACGTTGCTACTGCAGGCGCTTGCCGCCTTGTCGCCGGTGCACCATGTCCTCTACGTGAGCGGCGAAGAGTCCGGCCAGCAGATCGCCATGCGTGCCCGCCGGCTCGCACTCGAAACCGGCAAGCTCAAACTGCTGGCCGAGATCAATCTCGAGAAGATTCTCGCAGCGCTGCTGACGCTGCGACCACAGGTGGCGGTGATCGATTCGATCCAGACGCTGTGGTCGGATCAGCTCAGTTCGGCGCCGGGCTCGGTGGCGCAGGTGCGCGAATGCGCGGCGCAGCTGACCCGGCTGGCCAAGCAATCCGGCGTCACGGTGATCCTGGTCGGCCACGTCACCAAGGAAGGTGCGCTGGCCGGGCCGCGCGTGCTCGAACACATCGTGGACACCGTTCTCTATTTCGAGGGCGACACACACTCGAGCTTCCGCCTGATTCGGGCGGTCAAGAATCGCTACGGCGCAGTCAATGAAATCGGCGTCTTTGCGATGACCGATCGCGGCTTGAAGGGCGTCAGCAACCCCTCGGCAATCTTTCTCTCGCAGCATGGCACCGACGTGCCAGGTTCGTGCGTGCTGGTTACCCAGGAAGGCACGCGGCCGCTGCTGGTCGAGATCCAGGCGCTGGTCGATCAGGCGCACGGCAACCCACGCCGGCTCACCGTAGGGCTGGACGCACAGCGTCTGGCGATGCTGCTGGCGGTTCTCCATCGCCATGCCGGCATCGTCTGCTTCGATCAGGACGTTTTCGTCAATGCCGTCGGTGGTGTCAAGATCGCCGAGCCGGCAGCCGACCTGGCGGTCCTGCTGGCGATCGTATCGTCATTGAAAAATAGGGCCTTGCCAGGCAAACTGATTGTCTTTGGTGAAGTGGGTCTGGCTGGCGAAGTCCGCCCCGCCCCGCGCGGTCAGGAGCGCCTGCGGGAGGCCGCCAAGCTCGGCTTCACGCGCGCGTTGATCCCCGAAGCCAACCAGCCCCGGCAGGCGATTGCCGGCATCGAGGTGATTGCCGTGCGGCGGGTAGAGGAAGCCGTCGGCCGGCTGCGCGAACTGGAATGAGCTGCCAGTTCCCAGTTACTGTCGACCGCTACAGCGACCGGCGCAAGGCTCGACGCGCGGGGTGCGACACCGCCCCGCAGAATTTCTCGCCGGCCGGTCCTTGTGGCGAGTATTCTGGCGATGCAGCGAGTGGCTTCCAGCGCTTTTTCGCACCGAACATTGACCGCGGACGCGCGACTCCGGGACAATGGCTGCGAGTGTTTTTCCATCTACTGTTTCTTGCGCGCCTCTTCACGGCGAGCAGGGCAGTCCAGCGAGGCAAGGCGGGCATGTACCATGGGGAAAAACTGAATGCCTGGACGCACCTGGTCGGGGCGGTCCTCGCGCTTGCCGGTTCGGTAGTCCTGGTGGTCCTGGCCGTGCACGGCGGCGACCCGTGGAAGATCGTCAGCGTCTCGATCTACGGTGCAACGCTGGTGCTGCTGTACACCTTTTCGGCGATGTACCACAGCTTTCGCGGGCGCGCCAAGGACGTCCTGCGCAAGCTGGACCACCAGGGGATCTATCTGCTGATCGCCGGCAGTTACACGCCATTCTGCCTGGTCACCCTGCGCGGTCCCTGGGGTTGGTCGCTGTTTGCCCTGGTCTGGGGGCTCGCCCTGGTCGGTGGCTTGCAGGAAATGCGTCCGCGTAGCGAAGCGCGCACGCTGTCGCTGGTGATCTACATCGTCATGGGCTGGGCGGTGCTGGCGGCGCTGGTGCCACTGCTGGAAGCGCTGGGAACGGAGGGATTCGTCTGGGTTGCGGCAGGCGGACTGCTGTATACAGGGGGGATCGTTTTCTATGTTCTTGACACTCGCCTGCGCCATGCGCATGGGGTCTGGCACCTGTTCGTGATGGCTGGCAGCGCTGCGCACTACTTCGCGATTCTGTTCTACGTGCTGTGAAGGCATTCCTTGTGGATCAAGCCGGGAGCGGCGCTGATCGGCAAGCTTGCGGCGAACGATTCGGCGCGCGGTTACGGATCGCCATCCCGGCGGTGTTCTTGCGCCGGCGCCTGCGGATCAGCGCGACTCCTTGACCATGCGGCCGAAGTTTGCCTGCAGCGGGCGGGCGTTGTGCCGGTACAGGCGGGCGAAAATGGCGAGTTGCTCGGACGAGATCGGTTGCGGCTGCTTGAGTACCAGCCAGAGCACGCCCTCGGAGCACGGGGGGGTGGTCAGCGAACCCATGTAGGTGTAGTAAGTGCGGTCAGCCGGCAACAGCTGGGCGAGGTCGATGGTCAGCCCTGGCGGCGTTACGTATTCGTTCTTCTCCAGCGGCAGGTTGTTCCACACGGTCTGGATCAGCGGCTGTTCGATTCCCTTCTCGAGCAGCACCGCGACGACCGCCAGCTTGCCATCGTCCGACCGGTGGACCAGGTGCGCCACCATGTCAAAGGACTTGCCGTTCACCCGTTCCTCGGAAGGACGGTGAAAATGGAACTGCACCAGATCGTAGGTCTTGCCCAGCAGGCTGATGCTGCTGCCGCCCACCTCGACCTGGATGGTGTGGCCGTTGTCGACGACACGAAACTGTGAGGGGCCGTAGTTGAACTGAATTGCTTCCAGATCGACACGCAAGCCGTCGCGAATGTCAATCGGCGATTGCCGTTTGCCGATCGCGCAGGTGGCATATTCGGGCTTCAGCGTGCCCCAGTTTTCCGGTCCGCCTTCTCCCTCGTAGGCCCAGTGGATCTGCGCATGCGCGTAGGCAGTGGCTGCCTGGTCAGCACTCCTTGGTGGCTGCGATCTGGCTGCGCGGTGCGCCTCTGGCGCAGTCGCCAGCAGCATCGTCGGGGCGGCAGGACGGGCTGCCGGTCTGGCCAGCGCTGTTGGCTTACTTTCAGGATCGGCCCGTTCGACCGCCGCTGTCTGCAGGTTGGCGCGCCGGACTTCCTTCTGCAGCAGCGCTTCGTTGGCCTTGCGCAGTTCACCGGTCGCTTCATTGACTCGGTCGGCGGTGCGGCTGGCGGCCGTCGCTGCCTCGGGCCCTGCTTTCGGTCGGCAGACTTCGCGCAGCAGTTTGTCGTCGAGCATTCCCGAACGTACCGGCATCTCGACCTGCACCTTGACCTCCTCTTCGCGGAGCAGTTCTCCTTCCTCTTTGAAATAGCTTCGCTTCAGCGTGCTGTAGCTACGCTGACCGCAGTCATAGCGGCTGACTGCCTGCACGATGCGATACGACATGGACGTTTTCGGATCGACAATCGGCTTTTCGAGAATGACTCGTCCTTGCGCCACGGTCTTGCCGGTTTCGTCCTTCCTGATGCTGGCACGATCGACCTCGACGCGCTTGCCGGGTTCGGCGGAGATCACTTGCCAGGCGGCGGACGCCACCGCCGGCAGCGAGGCCACCAGGCAGGTGGCGAGAAGCCTGAGCTGAGGATGCATGAGAGGACTCCCATCGTTCGTTCTGCTGATCAGTTCATTACGGGAAATCACCGCCAAACTTTAATGTGAAAGTCGCGTCAGCGACTCAGCAAGCTCGCCGCCGTCACGGTCTGAACGGTCGGCCAGACAAGCGCCCGCAGGTGCGCCAAGCGCGACGCCCTGCGCGAGGCTGGCACAAAAAAGCCCTGGCGGGCTGCTGCTCCGCCAGGGCTTTTCGGTGCAACGGATTGCTTAGTGGCTGGCGCCGGAAGCGCCGAAACCGGTCTGCGCGCGCACGTACTGGTCTTCGAACGCCTCCTTCTCCAGCTTCGAGCGGGGGCCGGTGTCACTCTTGGAGAAGATGTAGGCGAAGATGAACGCGATCGGCATCGCGAACAGCGCCGGTTGCGTGTAGGGGAACAGTGCTGCCTTGTTGCCGAGCACGTCCACCCACACTGACTTCGAGAAAAGCACGAACAGGACGGCAGAAATGACGCCACCGTAACCGCCCCACAAGGCACCGCGGGTGGTCAGACCCTTCCAGTACATCGACAGGATCAGCACCGGGAAGTTGGCTGCTGCCGCGACACCGAAGGCCAGGCCGACCATGAAGGCGATGTTCATCTTCTCGAACAGGATGCCAAGAACGATCGCCAGCATGCCGAGGCCGACCGTCGCATAGCGCGAAACGCGGATTTCCTCTTTCTGGGTGGCCTGCCCCTTGCGGACCACCTGGGAATAGATGTCGTGCGAGATCGCCGAGGCACCGGCCAGTGCCAGACCCGAGACAACCGCCAGAATGGTCGCGAAGGCCACCGCTGCCAGGAAGCCCAGCAGCATGTTGCCGCCGACGGCCTTGGCCAGGTGCATGGCGACCATGTTGCCACCGCCGATGATCTTGCCACCGACGACGCCCCCTTCGAAGAAGTCGGGGTTCTGGCCGACGATGATGACCGCGCACAGGCCCATCAGGAAGATGACGTTGAAGAAGAAACCGACGAAGCCGGAGGCGTAGAGCACCGATTTGCGTGCTTCCTTGGCGTTGCCGACGGTGAAGAAGCGCATCAGGATGTGCGGCAGCCCCGCGGTGCCGAACATCAGACCGAGACCGAGCGAGATGGCGGTGATCGGATCGGCCAGCAGGCTGCCTGGCGCCATCAGCTTCGGGCCGAGCTTGTGCACCGCCTCGGCTTTTTCAAGCAGGGTGGTCAGTGAAAAGCCGAACTGCGAATAGGCCAGAATCAGCGTCAGCGTGCCGCCGAAAAGCAGCATGCAGGCCTTGATGATCTGCACCCAGGTCGTTGCGACCATGCCACCGAGGGTGACGTAGACCATCATCAGGATGCCGACGACGAAAATCGCGATGTTGTAGTCGAGACCGAAGAGCAGCTTGATTAACTGCCCGGCACCGACCATCTGGGCGATCAGGTAAAAGACCACCACCACCAGCGACGAGATTGCGGCCATCGTCCGTACCTTGCCCTGGTCGAGCCGGTACGAGGTGATGTCGGCAAAGGTGAAGCGGCCGAGGTTACGCAGCCGCTCGGCCATCAGGAAGAGGATGATCGGCCAGCCGGCGAAAAAAGCCAGCATGTAGATGTAGCCGTCGTAGCCCGAGGTGTAGGTCATCGCCGTCAGCCCGAGCAAGGTTGCCGCCGACATGTAGTCGCCAGCGATCGCCAGGCCGTTCTGGAAGCCGGTGATGCCGCCGCCGGCGGTATAGAAGTCGGCGGTGGTCTTGGTGCGGCCGGCGGCCCAGTAGGTGATCCCCATGGTCATCGCGACGAAGATCAGGAACATGATGATCGCGTGCCAGTTGGTGGCCTGCTTGGCGCCGCTTGCATCCATGGCCGGTCCGGCAAAAGCCAGGCCGGAGGCGACGAGCAGGGTAAGGGCCGAGGTCAGTCGATGCATCATAGCTTCTCCTTCTGGGCGTCCTTGATCAGGTCCGCGGTCAGGTCATCGAATTCGCCGTTGGCCCGACGAACATAAACCAGCGTCAGTAGCCAGAAAAAGACGAACAGGCATAGCTGGATGGTGTAGCCGATCGGCCACATCGATCCCTCGGCAATCTTCTGTCCCAGCAGCCCGGGATTGAAGGCGACCAGCATGAAGAACCCGTAGAACAGGATCAGGACGATCGCTGACAGGGTCCACGCGAAGCGTCCCCGCTCGCTGACCAGCTTCTGGAATTTGGGATTCACCCGCATTCGCTCATACATGACACTACTCATTTTTTGTATCCTCCACTCTTGTTTTGTTGACGCGGTTTCAAAGAGATTGACCAGGTGTTGACAAGACCTTCCCCTCGCCGCGCGGAATACTAACCCAGATCAATGCGGTCTTCAATTCCAGTTATCCCGAATTGGTGCCGCGAGTCAGGGTCTTGGTGGCCGTTTGCTCTGCCGGAAATGGTTCGATGCAGATTCTGGCGGCTCCGCCGCGTTGGCCGCCGAAGTGGCGCAGGCGGTCAGCGGTGACGATGCGGCGGCCTGTCGAAGCTTGCCGGGCAGTCGACCGACGGCAGGGAAGCGGCGCTGCACAATCACTTTCGGCAAAAAGTAAAGTGGTCCCAGGAGTTCAGGCAGTGGTTTGAGCCAGGTGCTGTCATAGGGAATGAGAGGCGATGAGCGAAGCCAAGACGCGGCAGGTGCACACCCTGGAGTTCAAGGCGAAGGTGGGTCTGGAGGCCTTGCGAGGGGTGAACACCATCAACGAGATTGGCCGGGAACACGAGGTCCATCCGGTTCAGGTTGGGCAGTGGAAGAAGGCGATCCAGGAGCAGGCCAGGACCTTGTTTGAAGGCAAGCGCGGTCCGAATCCGGTCGCTGCTGGTGAAGTCAAGTGCCCAGCTTAAGCAGACTTGATTCTTGTCTTGACTTCGGTGTCCACTTTAGGTCAGGGTATCGCGCAATCGGACAGGGCGAGACAGCGGGTGGGGCAGTTTTCATCACGCAGTCCAGTGAAGGAAGATGAATGGAGCACAACATTCCCTTGATCACCACCGTCGCCGCCGGCTTCGGCATGGCCTTGCTCCTTGGCTTCATCGCCGATCGGATCAAGCTGCCGACGCTGGTCGGGTACCTGGTAGCCGGCATTCTCATTGGCCCGGCAACGCCGGGCTTCGTCGCCGACGTGCACCTGGCGTCCCAATTGTCCGAGATCGGCGTTATGCTGCTCATGTTCGGAGTCGGGTTGCATTTTTCGCTCGGTGACCTGCTGGCGGTACGACGCATCGCCGTTCCTGGCGCGGTGGCGCAGATGGCCCTGGCAACGGTACTTGGCATGTCGATGACCTGGTGGTGGGGCTGGCCCATGGGAAGTGGCTTGATCTTCGGGTTATCGCTGTCCTGTGCCAGCACCGTGGTGTTGCTCAAGGCGCTTGAAGCCCGTGGCCTGCTCGACACGATGAACGGGCGTATTGCCGTTGGCTGGCTGGTCGTTGAGGACCTGGCCTGTGTGCTGGTTCTCGTGTTGATGCCGCCACTGGCAGGCGCACTGGGCGGCTCCACCGCTGATGTTGCCGGGGCCCGACCGCTGTGGACGACGATCGGGCTGACCTTGCTGGAGGTAACGGCCTTCATCGCACTGATGCTGCTGGCCGGCCGTCGCTTGCTGCCGTGGTTGTTGTGGCAGGTTGCACGTACTGGCTCGCGCGAGTTATTCACCTTGTCTGTCGTCGCTGCAGCGATCAGCATCGCCTACGGAGCGGCCAGGCTGTTCAGCGTCTCGTTCGCCCTCGGCGCGTTCCTGGCCGGCATGGTGATGCGCGAATCAGAATTCAGCCACCGAGCGGCGACAGAATCCTTGCCGTTGCGCGATGCTTTCTCGGTGTTGTTCTTCGTGTCGGTAGGGATGCTATTCGACCCCACGATTCTGGCAGAGGAGCCCTTCCGTGTGCTGGGTGTGGTCGCGATAATTGTGCTCGGCAAGACGCTCGCCGCGCTGGCCCTGGTCATCGCTCTTCGCTACCCGCTCAACACGGCACTGACCGTTGCGGTGAGTCTGGCTCAGATCGGAGAGTTCTCCTTCATTCTGGCGGGGCTTGGCTTGGCGCTCGGGCTGCTGCCCGCCGAAGGCATGAGCCTGGTACTTGCTGGCGCGTTGATTTCGATCGCCTTGAACCCGTTGCTGTTTGCCGCTATTGCCCCGACGCAGCGCTGGTTGCGCGGACGCTCGGAACTTGCTCGCCGCCTGGAGCGGCGGGAAGACCCATACGCGGAGCTGCCGCTGAGTACAGAGCGCAAGTACCTTGAAGGGCAGGTGGTTCTAGTAGGCTATGGTCGTGTGGGACGGCGCATCGCCAGGGCGCTCGATGCTCGCGGCATTCCCTATGTGGTCGCCGAACAGAACCGTGAACTGGTCGAAGACTTGCGCAAGAACGGTACCGTCGCTGTTTCAGGGGATGCCACCGAACCGGCGGTGTTGATTCAGGCGCATATCGCCGACGCCGCGATGCTGGTCGTCGCCACTCCGGACCCGCTCAATGTCCGTCGCATGGCCGACACCGCGCGCACGCTCAACCCCGACATAGAGATCGTGCTGCGGACGCATAGCGAGGATGAGTCGCTCCTGTTGCGCCAGGATGGCACCGGCACGGTCTTCTTCGGTGAGGAAGAGTTGGCCAAGGGAATGACAAACCATGTTCTGGAGCGTTTTGCCATCCAGCAGGGCGCCCAGGGACCCGGCCACGGATGATGTTGCAAGCCTGCGAGTGAACCACGGCTGAGACGATGGCAAGCCGCATGGGCACGAGACCCCAGTTGGGGTGCATGGCGGCCAGTCGAACACGATGCGCCCGACCGCGCGGTGGCCGTTTGTTCCCGTCATTAACGATTCCAGTGGAAAGGATGACCACCACAATGAAACTGAACCACATTGTTGCGGCTACCGACTTCTCCGCGCCGGCTCGCCATGCCGTCGAGCGCGCGGCCCTGGTGAGCCGCGAAACCGGAGCGCCGCTGGACTTGCTTCACATGGCCAACCTCGCGCCGCTGGAAAGACTCCGGCAACTCATGCTGGAAACGCCGGAAGACCTCGAACAGCGGCTAGTCGATGCCGGGCAGGAGAAACTGCACGAACTGGCCGAGGCGTTACGGAAGCGTTTTGACGTGTCTGCGGGAACTCGGGTGGTATCTGGCTCGGTGCTTGCGGAGTTGGAGCGGGAAGCGGATGCGATGGCTGCGGACCTGATCGTCTGCGGCGCGCGCGGCGAGAGCTTCATCCTGAACCTGTTGCTGGGTTCGACTGCGGAAAGGATGCTCAGCGGAACAAAATGCCCCATGCTCGTTGTCAAGCAGGCCGCTCATGAACCCTATCGGACACTACTCGTACCCGTCGACTTCTCGCCCTCGTCCCTACGCGCCATCGGAAAAGCTCGGGCCGTCGCTCCGCAGGCTGATATCGTGTTGTTGCATGTTTTCGACGTGCCGTTCGAAGGGCAACTGCGATACGCTGGTGTCGATGAAGACAGCATCAATGACTATCGAGTCATTGCCAGGCAGGCGGCCATCCGGAAGCTGCACGCATTGGGGGAAGAAGCTGGGCTGCCGCCTTACGCCGCCCGCTACGTCGTGTTGCACGGCGATCCATGCTGGCGCATCGTCGAGCAGGAACAAGATCTGAGTTGTGACCTGACCGTAATGGGCAAGCACGGAGAGAACACACTCCAGGATCTGTTCGTCGGCTGCGTTACGAGACATGTTTTGGCCCAATCACAAGGTGACGTCCTGGTGTCTGTGTGAGCTTGGCCACTCCCGGTGCTGCAGGAGCCTGGCAGGGCCTACGGCTTCGCGGTGCAACTGCTGCCGTTGGCCCACCCTGGGGTCGAGCAGAATACCAATAGGGCGCTGCGCCACGCCGACTTCGGTTATATTCTCGAGACCGGTCGGGTGGTGATGGAGGGGGCAGCCAGCGATCTGACGGCCAACGAAGAGGTCAAGGAGTTTCACCTCGGCCAGTCTTCGGTCGGGCGCAAGAGCTTCCGCGATGTGAAGCATTATCGTCGCCGGAAACGCGGGCTGTCGTGATTTGGCAGGGTGCGAGTGGCCTGCGCTGCCAACGGCCGGCAAAAACGTACAGCAGTCTGACTTGCCGTTCCGTTCGGCAAACGCCCGGCGCAGGCAAGCCATCGTGGTGCGAATCTCTGCGGGAGTCGAAGTGAACGGTACGTTTCTGGTAATTGCCACCTCGTTGTTTGCCGCCTCGGCTCTGGCGGACGATGCGCTGCCGGCGGCGCCGCAGCCTGGAGACTGTGTCACCTTTCGCGAAGGGGGTTCCGGCTGGCTGTTGAAGGCGCCGACCTACTGGTTGCGAGGTGTGATCGCGGGAGTCTCCCGTGAACGGCGGATGGCGAAGGTTTGCCCGCGTATCGGCAAGCCGGTGTCCGCCTACACGCGAGTCGACCAGCTACGCATGGCCGCAGCCACGCCCTGCGTGGAGCACGACTCTGAAGTCGGGGAAGTCGATGTCCTGCGCCTCCAGGTTTCCGTGGAAGCATGGGAAACGCCCTGGTCATACCAGCACGGCAACGTCGGCTGGCTGTTCCGCGGTCAGTTTCTCGAACAGACGCTTAAACACGGGCAGGTAATCGACATGGATGCTGGCTGGCTGGAACCTTGCGAGGCGGGGTCGTGAGCGGCGGTCCCTTGACGGGTGTGCGCGTTCTCGACCTGACGCGTGCCCGGTCCGGTCGCCACCCTGCACCTCGCCGACCTGGGTGCCGACGTGATCAAGGTCGAGGACCACGGCGCCGGCGACTACGCACGCCTCCTGGGGGACGGGCCGGACGGCGTCAGCGTCTTCTACCGTGGCGTCAACCGCAACAAGCGCGGGTTGCGCCTCGATCTCAAGCAGACGCAGGGGCGGGAGGTGTTTCTGCGCCTGGCGAGGACTGCCGACCTCGTCGTCGAGAGTTTTCGGCCCAAGGTCAGCGACAAACTGGGTATTGGCTACGAGGCACTGCGCGCAGTGAATCCGAAAATCGCTTATTGTGCGATCACCGGCTACGGACAGACCGGGCCACTGGCGATGGCTGCCGGGCACGACCTCAACTACATTGGTTTTGCCGGCGTTCTCGAGCAGATCGGCGTGGACGGCGGCCGCCCGGCGATTCCGAATCTGCAGATTGGTGACCTGCTGGGCGGCGCGATGACTGCGGTGATGGGTATTCTTGCTGCCCTGTTTGATGCGCAGCGCAGCGGGCAGGGTCGCCTGGTCGATGTGGCGATGAGCGAGGCCGTCCTGGCGCACAACCTCTTCCCGCTCTTTGCGTTGCAGACCGAAGGCAAGGTGCCGCAGCGTGGCGCAGATATCCTGAGCGGCGGCGACGCCGGCTACGGTGTCTATGCCACTGCCGACGGACGCTACATGGCGGTCGCACCGCTGGAGAAGAAATTCTGGGATCTCTTCTGTGATGCGCTGCAACGTCCCGACTGGAAAGCGAGGCATGCGGCGCGCGGCCAAGCGGCGGCCGCGCTGCGCCGGGAACTGAAAGGACTCTTTGCCAGCCGCCAGCAGAGCGAGTGGCGCGATTTCTTTGCCGGCGTTGACTGCTGTGTGACGCCGGTGCTGAGTGTTGCCGAGGCCCTCGAACATCCGCAGTTCGTTGCCCGCGGCATGGCGGTGCATGCGGACGGCGTGACGCAGTACGCACCGCCGTTGAAACTCTCACGCTGGGTCTTTGCCGTCGAACGCGCTGCGCCGGCGCCCGGCGAGCATGGCCAGGAGGTACTGCGCGAGGCCGGTTTCAGCGCCGCCGAAATCCGCGGGTTGCAGCAGGCGGCAGTCATTTGAACCCGCGGAAGCCCCCGACCGGCCGCGCGGCGCCAGCGGCCCGTGCCGGCGCGGGCTCTACGTCTTGGTGGCGTCCGCGCTTCCCTGATCGCTGACTTGTACGGCGGTCGCAGCGGCCTTCTGCATCTGTTCCTGCATCTGCTGCAGCAGTGTCAGCGGCCACAGGGCCGCCTGCTTGAGTGCTTCATTGCCGCTGCCGGGAAGCAGCGCGGCGGCCTGACTGTCGTCGGCGCCAGCTGCGCCAGGGGCGCCGGGGACGTAAGTGCCGGCCATCTGGCCCATCGCGCGCACCGCATTGAGCGTCACGCATTGCATTTCCAGGCCCTGAATCGTCATCTGCAGCATCGACAGATTCATCTTCAGCCAGCTCTCGACGGCCTTGAGGTCTCTGACCTTCTTTTCGATTTCTTCGACGTCGAGGGTGGGCGTGATCATGTTCGGCAGTGAAAAGCCCATGCCACCCCACATTTTTTTGGCAAAGCTCAGGGGATCGGTTGGCGAATCGTGATTGGACATTTGCGTGCTCCGGTGGTTGTGGGGTGGCTCATATTAGCAAGTTTCTGCGGATTCGGGCGCCTGTTCAGGGGGGTAGCCCGGCATCCGTGCTGCGCTGCTGGCAATCCGCGGCGTGTTTTTCAGATTCGGTAACAATAGAGCCGGGTTTGTCGTGCGTCGTCAACTTCGATCACGCCGCTTGCCTGGACGTCGGGAACCGCAAAACTGTTGCTGACGAACAGGCTTCCCGGTCGCATTTCCTGCTGAACCTTGACCCATAGTGCGGCCATCGGCGCGGGCGACAGGAAGGCGTACACCAGGTCGTAGCGAGCCAGATCGCTACGCCAGAGGTCGCCCCAGCGCCAGTTGCAATTGGCCAGGCGAGCGCTGCGCAGGCGTCCGACGAGCCAGCTGGCGGGTGCGTTTTCGACGCCGGTGAACTGCGTGTCTGGCCGCTCCCTGGCGAGCGCAATCACGACGCTGCCGATGCCCGCGCCGAGATCGAGGAAGTGCTGGTCGCGTCGATCGGCGATCAGGCCGGCGAGGGCCGCCGTGCTGGCGCGGTTGGACAAGTACAGGGGTATCTGGCCAGTCAATGCCCCACGATAAACCAACAGCAGCAGCACGCACAACAGCAGAAACCAGCTCGGGTCGATCTCCAGTCTGGAGACGGCCCAGGCCATTGGCACAAAGAGTGCGTGAATTACCCGCCACCACCAGGGTTGCCGCGTCAGGCTGGCCAGCAGCATGGCGATCGCACCGATGGCGAAAGCCGTTTGCGGCCAGGGAAGCTGCTGGTTACGGAGGCCGTAGTAAGGCCAGGCCAGCGCGACGACGGCAAAGGCAGCGGCGAACTGTAGTGCCAGGTGGCGCATCTGCGGCCTGGTCGGCACCTGCTCCGAGGGTTCCGGCGAGAGGGATGGCACGGGTTGGTTCCTGGAGTCTGCGTGGCGAATGGTATGGCCAGTGCTCGGGGTTCGCTCGCTCACCCGTCTACCGGCGCCAGTAGTTGCGCGCGCAGGCTGTCCCGTCTGGCTCGCGCAGGCAGGACCGATGCGGCCTTGACCTGGCCGTAACCACGAATCTGTTCGGGAATTCCGGCCAACTCGATGGCCTTGGCCAGCGTCTCCGGTTTGAGCTGCGCGAGCAGCAACTCGACGTCGGCCTCGTAGTCGGCGAGCAGTTGCCGTTCCATTCGCCTCTCGTCGGTTCTGCCGAAGAGGTCGAGGAAGGTCCCACGCAGGATCTTCAGCCGGCTCAGCCAGCGGAAGCAGTGCATCATCCAGGGGCCATAGCTACGCTTCCTGACCCTGCCGGTGAGCGGGTCGGGTCTGGCAAAGAGCGGTGGCGCGAGGTGAAAGCGCAGGCTGAAGCCACCCTCGAACTGTTCGGACAGCTGCTCGGAGAAGGCGGGGTCGGCGTACAGCCTCGCCACTTCATACTCGTCCTTGACCGCCAGCAGTTTGAAATAGTTATGTGCTACTGCATCGCTCAGGGCGGTCGACTGGAGTAAGCATTCGGCGGCGCGTACTCGCTCGACCAGGCGGCGGTAACGTTCGGCATAGCGCGCATCCTGATAGGCGGTGAGGGTCTCGACGCGGCGGCTGATGGTCTCGTCGAGATTCGCTGCGGGGCTTTGCTGTGCCTCCGCCCGGGCCGTCCTGCTCAGCTGGCGGACGGCTTGCGGGTCGTGCGCCGCGCGGCGGCCCCAAAGGAAAGCCTGGCGGTTCTGGTCGATGGCCGTGCCGTTGAGTTCAATGGCCTGGTCGATGGCGGTCAGCGACAGCGGCACCAGTCCTCGCTGCCAAGCGACGCCGAGCAGGAACAGGTTGCCGTACAGGGCGTCACCCATCAGGCGGCGCGACATTTCCGCACTGTCGAGGAAGAGCGTGCTGTCAGCACCACAGGCTTCGTCGATCTGATTCTGCATGCGCTGCAGGGGAAGCTGCCAGTCCGGATTGCGGGTGAACTCGGCGGTTGGCGTCTCGGCGATGTTCACCACTGCCCGTGTCTTCCCGGCAAGAACCTTGGACAGCGCTTCGGCGCTGGCGCTGACCACCAGGTCGCCGCCGATCACTGCATGCGCTTCACCGGTGGCGATACGCGCGGCGTGAATGTCCTCGGGCCGGTCGGCGATACGCAGATGGGAGAAGACGGCGCCGAACTTCTGCGCCAAGCCGGTCATGTCGAGAACCGACACCCCCTTGCCGTCGAGGTGCGCAGCCATTCCCAGCAGGGCGCCCAGAGTGACCACGCCGGTACCGCCCACACCGGTGATCAGGATGTTGAATGGGCGCCTGGTGTCGGCCCGAACGACCTCGGGCAGCGTGCCGAAAACGCCGGCATCGGCAGTGATGGCCCGGCCACGGCGCAGTTGGCCGCCCTCGACGCTCACGAAGCTGGGACAGAGACCCTTGATGCACGAGAAGTCCTTGTTGCACGACGACTGATCAATGGCGCGCTTGCGACCAAACTCGGTCTCCAGTGGAATCACCGACAGGCAGTTGGACTGTACGCCACAATCGCCGCAGCCTTCACAGACCGCCTGGTTGATGAACACCCGCCGGGCCGGATCGGCCAACTTCCCACGCTTGCGCCGGCGGCGTTTCTCGGTGGCGCAGATCTGGTCATAGATCAGGATCGACACGCCCGGATGCCTGCGCAGTTCGCGCTGTACGGCATCGAGTTCGTCGCGGTGATGGATCGGCGTATTTGCCGCCAGCCCATGCATCTGTTTGTACTTGCCTGGGTCGTCAGTGACGATGACAATCCGTTTGATTCCTTCGGCCTCGAGCTGACGAGTCAGCAGGGCGACGCTCAGTTGCCCGTCTACCGGTTGACCGCCGGTCATCGCGACCGCATCGTTGTAGAGGATCTTGTAGGTGATGGCGACGCCTGCGGCGACTGCCTGGCGAATCGCCAGCAGGCCAGAGTGAAAGTAGGTGCCGTCGCCGAGGTTGGCGAAAATGTGCGGCACGTTGGTGAAGGGCGCCTGCCCGACCCAGGTCACGCCTTCGCCGCCCATGTGCGTGAAGGTCGCGGTGTTGCGGTCCATCCAGGTCACCATGTAGTGGCAGCCGATGCCGGCGACGGCGCGTGAGCCTTCGGGTACCCGCGTTGAGGTGTTGTGCGGACAGCCCGAGCAAAAGTAGGGTGTGCGCTGGACGGCGGCAACCCCGGTCACTGGCAGCAACGCCTGGGCGAGGCTTCGCTGCTTGGCTTCGAGCAGCGCCAGCCGCGCCTCGATCGCCGGTGAAGTGAAGAAGCGTCCGATGCGCGCCGCCAGTGCCCTCGCCACCTGGGCCACCGACAACTCACCAGCGGCCGGCAGCAGCCAGTCGCCATGCGTCAGATGCCCGCTGCCGGTTGGCAGCAACGACCACTCGCCTTTCTCGTCGAACTTTCCGATGACGCGCGGACGGACGTCCTCGCGCCAGTTGTAGAGTTCCTCCTTGAGCTGGTATTCGAGCAGTTGCCTTTTTTCCTCGACGACCAGGATCTCGTCGAGACCTTCGGCGAAGCGACGTACCCCATCGGCTTCGAGCGGCCAGACCATGCCGACCTTGTACAGGCGAATGCCGATCTGCGCGGCCAGCGCATCGTCGATTCCGAGTTCGCCGAGCGCCTGACGGACATCCAGGTAGGCCTTGCCGGCGGTGATGATTCCCAGACGGGCTGGCGAGGTCGGGTCGCTGCTGTCGAGGACCACCCGATTCAACTGGTTGGCACGGCAGTAGGCGAGCGCCGCGTAGAGCTTGTGATTGAGCAGGCGTGCCTCTTGCTGCAGCGGCGGATCAGGCCAGCGGATGTTGAGGGCGTGCGCATCGTTCGCCGGCATCGCGAAATCTTCGGGCAGTCGGATTACCGTCGCGAGCGGGTCAATGGCCACCGAGGCGGAGGTTTCGACGGTATCGGCGAGTGCCTTCATCACTACCCAGCAGCCCGAGTAGCGGCTCATCGCCCAGCCGTGCAGGCCGTAATCGAGGTACTCCTGAACGTTGGCGGGATAGAGGACCGGCATCATCACCGCTTTGAAGATATGTTCGGTCTGGTGTGGCAGCGTTGACGACTTTGCGGCATGGTCGTCGCCAGCAATCACCAGGACGCCACCGAATTTCGCCGACCCGGCAGCGTTGGCGTGCCGGAAAACGTCACCGCAGCGATCAACGCCGGGACCCTTGCCGTACCACATGGCGAAGACGCCGTCGTACTTGGCGCCGGGAAAGAGGTTGAGTTGCTGGGTTCCCCAGATGGCGGTCGCGGCGAGGTCCTCGTTGACCGCCGGCTGGAAGACGATGTTGCTGGCATCGAGATGCGCGCGCGCTTTCCACAGCGCCTGGTCCAGCCCGCCAAGGGGGCTGCCACGGTAGCCGGAGACAAAGCCCGCGGTGTGCAGCCCCGCCGCCTGATCGCGCATGCGCTGCAGCATTGGCAGGCGCACCAGGGCTTGCGTGCCGCTGAGAAAGACCCGCCCAGCCATCGTCGTGTAGCGGCTGTCGAGCGTAGTCGAAAGATCGCCCATTGGATTCTCCTTTTGTGCCGGTCTTCATTGCAGATAAGGAAGCAGCGCTTCGATTTTACGCTGCCGATCACCAAAAAGTATTGAAAGAGGCGCGGGGCGGCACTCGTTCTAGTGTATAATCAAGCCCTCGGCGAAAAACTGTTTGACAGCGCTCTCACTAGGCGTCAGAATTATGGGTTGTTAGTTGGAGGGATACCCAAGTGGCCAACGGGATCAGACTGTAAATCTGACGGCTCTGCCTTCGAAGGTTCGAATCCTTCTCCCTCCACCAAAGATGCCGCTGTGGTGATGGTGTCAGATCGCTCTTCAGGTAATGGTTTTGCGGGTGTAGCTCAATGGTAGAGCTGAAGCCTTCCAAGCTTATGACGAGGGTTCGATTCCCTTCACCCGCTCCAGGCTGCGGCCACAGAAATTGCTTCAAGCTTCTCGAGCGATGCCCATGTAGCTCAGCGGTAGAGCACTCCCTTGGTAAGGGAGAGGTCGACAGTTCAATTCTGTCCATGGGCACCACCGTTTGGTGCTGTAGATCATTTAACTTCTAACGTCTTGAGGTACCGGTAATGGCCAAGGGAAAATTTGAGCGTACGAAGCCGCACGTCAACGTCGGCACGATTGGGCACGTTGATCACGGGAAGACGACGCTGACGGCGGCGATCACGACGATTCTGGCGAAGAAATTTGGCGGTGTTGCCAAGGCTTACGACCAGATTGACGCGGCGCCGGAAGAAAAGGCGCGCGGTATCACGATCAACACGGCGCACGTGGAGTACGAGACGTCGAAGCGTCACTATGCGCACGTTGATTGCCCGGGTCACGCGGACTACGTGAAGAACATGATTACCGGTGCGGCGCAGATGGACGGCGCGATCCTGGTGGTTTCGGCGGCGGATGGGCCGATGCCGCAGACCCGGGAACACATTCTGCTGGCGCGCCAGGTTGGCGTTCCGTACGTGATCGTGTATCTGAACAAGTGCGACATGGTGGACGATGCCGAGTTGCTGGAACTGGTCGACATGGAAGTGCGCGAGCTGCTGTCGAAGTACGACTTTCCGGGAGACGACGTTCCGATCATCCAGGGTTCGGCGCTGAAGGCGCTGGAAGGGGACCAGGGTGTTTTGGGCGAGCAGTCGGTGATGGCGCTGGCGGATGCGCTGGACACGTATATTCCGACGCCCGAGCGGGCGGTGGACAAGCCTTTTCTGCTGCCGATCGAAGACGTTTTCTCGATTTCTGGTCGTGGTACGGTGGTGACCGGTCGTGTCGAGCGTGGGATTGTCAAGGTGGGTGAAGAAGTCGAGATTGTCGGCATCCGGCCGACGGTGAAGACGATCTGCACCGGCGTTGAAATGTTCCGCAAGCTGCTCGACCAGGGCCAGGCCGGCGACAACGTGGGCGTGCTGCTGCGTGGCACCAAGCGTGACGACGTCGAGCGTGGGCAGGTGCTGGCGAAGCCGGGTTCGATCAAGCCGCACACCCACTTCACCGGCGAAGTGTATGTGCTGTCGAAGGAAGAGGGCGGTCGCCACACGCCGTTCTTCAACAACTATCGTCCGCAGTTCTACTTCCGCACGACGGATGTGACCGGTGCCATTTCGATGCCGGAAGGGGTCGAGATGGTCATGCCGGGCGACAACATCCAGATGACCGTCAAGCTGATCGCGCCGATCGCCATGGAAGAAGGCCTGCGCTTCGCAATCCGCGAAGGTGGTCGTACCGTCGGCGCCGGTGTGGTCGCGAAAATAATCGAATAAGTCCAGTCAAGGTACAGCGGCGGCTCTGCGGAGCTGCTGCAGTTCTGCTGCAGGGGCATAGCTCAACTGGCAGAGCGTCGGTCTCCAAAACCGAAGGTTGGGGGTTCGATTCCCTCTGCCCCTGCCATCCATGTAACCAAAGCGGACGAAATGGCCGATAAATTCAAGTTTGCGTTAGCGGTATTGCTGCTTGTGGCCGGCGTCGCTGGCTTTTACCTGCTCGCCGAGCAGGCCATGATCCTGCGTGTGCTTGCTGTCCTGGCCGGTGCCGGGTTGGCCGCCGCCGTTGCCTGGCAGACCGAGCAGGGGCAGCGTTTCTTCGCCTTTGCCAAAGAGGCGACGACCGAAGCGAAAAAGGTCGTCTGGCCGTCGCGCAAGGAAACCATGCAGACAACGGGTCTGGTCTTCGCTTTTGTCGTGGTGATGGCGCTATTTCTCTGGCTGACCGACAAGAGCCTCGAGTGGCTGTTATACGAAATGGTACTCGGGTGGAGAAAGGCATGAGCATGCGCTGGTATGTGGTACACGCCTATTCAGGGTTTGAGAAGAGCGTGCAGCGTGCGCTGATCGAGCGCATCCAGCGTCAGGGCATGCAGGATGCCTTTGGCCGCATCCTGGTTCCGGTCGAAGAGGTTGTCGAGCTCAAGATGGGCCAGAAGAGTATTTCCGAACGGAAGTTTTTCCCCGGCTATGTGCTCGTGGAAATGGAAATGAACGACGATTCCTGGCACCTGGTAAAAAGCATCCCGAAAGTGACCGGTTTTGTCGGCGGCACAGCCAACAAGCCAACGCCGATTTCCGAAAAGGAAGTCGCCAAGATCATGCAGCAAATCCAGGAAGGCGTCGACAAGCCGCGCCCGAAGGTTCTCTTCGAACCGGGTGAGGTGGTTCGCGTCAAGGATGGACCGTTTACCGATTTTCACGGGGCGGTCGAGCAGGTCAATTACGAGAAAAATCGTCTGCGCGTCTCGGTAACGATTTTCGGCCGCCCAACGCCGGTCGAGCTGGAGTTTGCACAAGTCGAAAAAGCCTGATCCAGCAAGTAGTTGCGGTGCGTGCTTGGGCTTCGACGCGTCGCAGTAGGGCGGCTTCCAGGCCGCGTTTGTCGTTTGGGGAGCGCTGTCGTCAGCGCGTTCGGACCCACCTAAAGGAGTCACCTAGTGGCAAAGAAAATCATTGGCTACATCAAGCTGCAAGTGCCGGCGGGCAAGGCGAATCCGTCGCCCCCGATCGGTCCGGCGCTGGGTCAGCGTGGTCTGAACATCATGGAGTTCTGCAAAACCTTCAACGCCCAGACGCAGGGCCTGGAACCGGGCTTGCCGATCCCCGTAGTGATCACCGCCTTCGCCGACAAGAGCTTCACCTTCATCATGAAGACGCCGCCGGCGACGGTTCTGATCAAGAAGGCGATTGGCATTCAAAAGGGTAGCGCCAAGCCCCATACCACGAAGGTAGGCACGCTCACCCGGGCACAGTGCGAGGCCATTGCGACGCAGAAAATGCCCGACCTGACGGCTGCCGACATGGATGCGGCCGTGCGTACGATTGCTGGTAGCGCGCGCACGATGGGCGTCACGGTGGAGGGTATTTGAGATGGCAAGTCTGAGCAAGCGTCAAAAGGCCTTCCAGGGCAAGATCGACCCCAACAAGGCGTACCCCGCTGCCGAGGCGCTGCAGTTGAGCAAGCAATTCGCCACGGCCAAGTTCGACGAATCGATCGACGTGGCTGTCTGTCTCGGTGTCGATCCGCGCAAGTCCGACCAGATCGTACGCGGCTCCGTGGTGCTGCCAGCCGGGACCGGCAAGACGATTCGCGTGGCCGTCTTCGCCCAGGGTGACAAGGCGGCGGCGGCCAAGGCCGCCGGTGCCGACATCGTCGGCTTCGAGGACCTCGCCGCCGAGATCAAGGCCGGAGTCATCAATTTCGATCGGGTCATCGCGACTCCGGACGCGATGCGGGTGGTGGGCCAGTTGGGCCAGATCCTTGGTCCGCGTGGGCTGATGCCGAATCCGAAGGTCGGGACGGTGACCATGGACGTGGCCACCGCTGTCCAGAATGCCAAGGCGGGACAGGTCCAGTATCGTACCGACAAAGGCGGCATCATTCACAGCACGATTGGTCGCGCGTCTTTTGACGCCGACCGGCTGGCGCTCAACCTCAAGGCGCTGCTCGATGCACTGATCAAAGCCAAGCCGGCGACCTCCAAAGGTCAGTATCTCCAACGGGTCGCGGTGTCCAGCACGATGGGCCCGGGGGTACGCGTGGATGCGTCCACGCTGTAGAAGTTGTGGCGGGCCACGCGCGTAGGTCGCGGCGCGGCCCGGAAGTGAACTTTGTTGGGCTGTCGGCAGGGCGCTTGCGTCACGCCGACGGATCGTCAAAGACCGCAGGTGCCCGAGGCAAATTGCCGGAGGTTTAAGTGTGCAAGCGGCCTGCGTAGACGGTGCGCCCCGAAAAGGATTTCGCAGCAGGCGGCCGTGTGCCCTTTGCTGCAACCCCTGATCAAGGTCGCCGTGGGTGCGGCGCATCCTGGTGGATGCGCTGTTTGTTGACTTGATGGGAGGAGAAGGGCCTGTGGGTCTCAATCTTGATGAAAAGAAAGTCGTCGTGGCCGAGGTGTCGGCCAGGGTGGCTGGTGCCCAGACGATCGTTCTGGCTGAGTACAGCGGATTACCGGTAGCCCACCTGACTCGCCTGCGGGCGCAGGCGCGTGCTTCGGGCGTTTATCTGCGGGTGTTGAAAAACACGCTGGTACGCCGCGCGGTCGAGGGTACGGTATTCGCCAGCCTGGCCGAACAGATGACCGGACCGTTGATTTATGGCGTGTCCGAGGATCCGGTTGCCGCAGCGAAGGTGCTCAGCGACTTCGCAAAAACCAATGACAAGCTGGTCGTAAAGGCCGGCAGCTTTGCCGGTGAGCTTCTCGACAAGGCCGGCGTACAGGCGCTTGCGTCGATTCCGAGTCGCGACGAACTGCTCGCGCGCTTGCTCGGCATCATGCAGGCACCGGTTAGCGGCTTTGCCGGTGCGCTTGCCGCCCTGGCCAAACAGCGCGAAGAAGCGGTTTCCTGAACGCGCCTTCCGCTTTTTTGAGTATTCAGATTTAGGAGTTTATTGATTATGGCTATTACCAAAGAAGACATCCTCGAAGCCGTCGGCGCGATGACTGTCATGGAACTGAACACCCTGGTCAAGGCGTTTGAAGAGAAGTTCGGCGTTTCTGCGGCCTCGATGGCTGTCGCCGCGCCAGGGGCGGCTGCGCCGGTGGTTGAGGAGCAGACCGAGTTTACCGTGATGCTGGCGGGTATCGGCGAGAAGAAGGTTGAAGTGATCAAGGTCGTGCGCGCAGCTACCGGCCTGGGCCTGAAGGAAGCGAAGGATCTGGTTGACAGCGCGCCGAAGGCGGTCAAGGAATCGATCTCGAAAGCCGATGCCGAAGCCCTCAAGAAACTTCTCGAGGACGCCGGAGCGAAGGTCGAGGTCAAGTAATACCGGTCAAGCAGGCTGGGCTGGCGGCCTTTTCGGCTGTCGGCCCTTTTCTGCTTTTCCGGAAACAGCTTTGCGTTGCCCGATCTTGGTGGTGCAATGCTGTGCAGCGTGCAAACGCAAGTACGAGTAGCGAAGGCACCGTGGGTAGTTGGCCGGTGCTGATCTAGTCGGTTTGCGTTTGTCCGTTGCGAGCCGGCGGGGGTTGCAAGCTTTGCCGGTGCGCTAGAGGATTTGCCTTCTGAGTTCGGAGCGAACATGACCTACTCCTACACCGAGAAAAAGCGTATCCGCAAGAGTTTCGCCAAGCGCGCCAGCGTGCTCGACGTGCCTTACTTGCTGGCTACCCAGCTGGAATCCTTCTCTGCTTTCCTGCAGGTAGCGGTAGCACCCGCGCAGCGCCGGAACCAGGGCTTGCAGGCGGCGTTCTCATCGATTTTTCCGATCGTCAGCCATAGTGGCAATGCGCGGCTGGAGTTCGTCAGCTTCACGCTTTCCGAACCGGCTTTCGACGTCACGGAGTGTCAGCAGCGAGGCCTGACCTTCGCATCGGCGCTGCGCGCGAAGGTGCGCCTGGTGATTCTCGACCGCGAAGCACCGGATACCATCAAGGAGGTCAAGGAACAGGAAGTCTATATGGGCGAGATTCCGCTCATGACGTCTACGGGTTCCTTCGTCATCAACGGCACCGAGCGGGTTATTGTCTCGCAGCTGCACCGCTCGCCGGGCGTGTTCTTTGAACATGACCGAGGCAAGACACACAGTTCCGGCAAGCTACTCTTTTCCGCACGGGTGATCCCCTACCGCGGTTCCTGGCTGGATTTCGAGTTCGATCCCAAGGATCTGCTCTTCTTCCGCGTCGACCGTCGTCGCAAGATGCCGGTAACCACGCTGCTCAAGGCGATTGGTCTGACGCCACAACGAATCCTCCGCGAGTTCTTCGAATTTGACACCTTCTATCTGAGCAAGAGGATTGTCGAATTTGCTCTGGTTCCAGAACGTTTGCGTGGGGAAGTCGCCCGCTTCGACTTCAACGACGTGTCGGGAAACCTGATCATTGCCAAGGACAAGCGAATCACCGCCAAACACATTCGCGAACTCGACGCGGCGGGAGTCAAGCAGGTTGCCGTCCCGGATGACTTCCTGATTGGTCGGGTGGTTGCCGAGGACATCGTTGACCAGAGCAGCGGCGAGATCCTGGCCAACGCCAATGATGAGATCACCGAGAGCCTGTTGGCCAAACTTGCCGAATCCGGCGTCGAGTCGCTGCACACGCTGTATATCAACGACCTCGATCGCGGCGGCTTCATATCGCAGACCCTGCGCGCCGACGAAACGGTGTCGCGGCAGGCGGCGCGGGTTGCCATCTACCGGATGATGCGTCCCGGCGAACCGCCGACCGAAGAGGCGGTCGAAATACTGTTCAACGGACTGTTCTATTCGGACGACCGCTACGATCTCTCCGGGGTTGGCCGGATGAAGTTTAACCGTCGGGTTGGCCGCAAGGCGGTGATCGAATACAAGGTGATGGTCAAACATGTACCCTCCAAACGCGAGGGAATTCTCAAACTGATCAGCGAGGTGGTGGTCGATCCGGTGGCTTCGGCCGAGCAGGTCACCGCCGAGTTGAGCCATGGTGCGCGTGCGGTTGCCGAAAACCTGACCCATGAGGCGGCAATGGCCCTGTTTGACCAGATCAAGGCCTTGGGCGCGGTGGGTGAAGTGCGCGAACAGCTGACCTTGTCGCCGCGTGACATCGTTGAAGTCATCAAGTTGCTCGTCGAATTGCGCAATGGCCGCGGCGAGATTGATGACATCGATCATCTGGGTAATCGCCGGGTCCGCTCAGTCGGCGAACTGGCCGAGAATCAATTCCGGGCCGGGCTGGTGCGCGTCGAACGCGCCGTCAAGGAACGTCTGTCACAGGCGGAGTCAGACAATCTGATGCCGCACGATCTGATCAACGCCAAGCCGATCAGCGCCGCCGTTCGCGAGTTTTTTGGTTCGAGCCAGCTGTCGCAGTTCATGGACCAGACCAATCCCTTGTCCGAGATCACCCACAAGCGCCGGGTCTCGGCACTTGGCCCGGGTGGTTTGACTCGCGAGCGGGCCGGCTTCGAAGTGCGCGACGTGCATCCGACCCATTATGGCCGCGTCTGCCCGATCGAAACACCGGAAGGCCCAAATATCGGCCTGATCAACTCGCTCGCTTTGTTTGCCCGAACCAACGAGTATGGCTTCCTGGAAACTCCGTACCGGAAGGTGGTCGATGGTCAAGTGACCGATCAGATCGAGTACCTCTCGGCGATCGAGGAAGGTGCCTACATCATCGCCCAGGCCAACTCTGATCTTGGCGACGCGGGAGTCCTGACCGATCAACTGGTCACCTGTCGCGAAAAGGGCGAGACTATCCTTGCCGAGCCGGCGCGCGTTCAGTACATGGACGTCGCGCCAAGCCAGATCGTATCGGTGGCCGCATCGCTGATTCCCTTCCTCGAGCACGACGACGCCAACCGCGCGCTGATGGGTGCCAACATGCAGCGTCAGGCGGTTCCCTGCCTGCGCCCGGAAAAACCGCTGGTCGGCACAGGTATCGAGCGCACCGTCGCGGTCGATTCGGGAACGGCGGTACAGGCACTCCGCGGTGGCCTGGTCGATTACGTCGATGCCTCGCGGGTCGTCGTGCGTGTCAATGATGACGAAACCGGGCCAGGTGAGGTGGGTGTCGACATTTACAACCTGGTGAAATACACCCGCTCCAACCAGAACACCAATATCAACCAGCGACCGCTGGTTCGTGTCGGCGACCACATCGCCAGGGGCGATGTGGTCGCCGACGGGGCGTCGACCGACAAGGGGGAATTGGCGCTGGGCCAGAACATGCTGGTCGCCTTCATGCCGTGGAATGGTTACAACTTCGAGGATTCGATCCTGATTTCCGAGCGGGTGGTTGCACAAGATCGCTTCACCTCGATTCATATCGAGGAACTGACGGTCGTCGCGCGCGATACCAAGCTGGGACCGGAGGAGATCACTCGTGACATCGCCTCGCTTGGCGAATCACAGCTCTCGCGACTCGACGAATCGGGAATTGTCTACATTGGCGCTGAAGTCGAAGCCGGCGATGTGCTGGTTGGCAAGGTGACGCCGAAAGGTGAAACACAGCTTACCCCCGAAGAGAAGCTGCTGCGTGCGATCTTCGGCGAGAAGGCTTCCGATGTGAAGGACACCTCACTGCGGGTTCAGTCTGGTATTTCCGGGACGGTGATCGACGTGCAGGTGTTTACCCGGGAAGGGATTGAGCGCGACAAGCGAGCACAATCGATCATCGACGATCAT
Source organism: Candidatus Accumulibacter affinis (assembly GCA_016713625.1). GTDB lineage: Bacteria > Pseudomonadota > Gammaproteobacteria > Burkholderiales > Rhodocyclaceae > Accumulibacter > Accumulibacter affinis. The sequence continues at coordinate 400,564 of JADJOT010000011.1, read as the reverse complement.
TTGCGCAGTTACAAACTTGATCTCGCCGATCAGTTGCGCATCGTCGAACGCGATGCTTTCGCCCGGGCCGAGCGAATGATCGTCGGCAAGCCGGCAAATGGCGGCCCAAAGAAGCTGGCCAAGGGTACGCTGGTCGCCCAGGACTACCTGGATGGCATTGATCCGCACCACTGGTTTGATATCCGCATGGCGGACGAAGATGTTGCCCAACAGCTGGAATCACTGCGTGAGGGTCTGGAGCAGACACGCAAAGGCTTCGACATCGCTTTTGAAGAAAAGCGCAAGAAGCTCACGCAGGGCGACGAATTGCCGCCCGGTGTGCAGAAGATGGTCAAGGTCTACGTGGCTGTCAAGCGCCGCCTGCAGGCCGGTGACAAGATGGCTGGACGCCACGGCAACAAGGGCGTGGTCTCGCGCATCGTGCCGGTAGAAGATATGCCTTACATGGCGGATGGCCGCCCGGTCGACATCGTCCTCAACCCGCTCGGGGTACCTTCGCGGATGAACGTCGGCCAGATTCTCGAAGTCCACCTGGGTCTTGCCGCGAAAGGTTTGGGTGTCAAGATTGGCGAACTGCTGCGCCGGCAGGCAACCGCTACGGAGGTACGCGGCTTCCTCGAACAGATTTATAACGGTACCGGCAAACCGGAAGACCTGGGACAACTCACCGACAGCGAGATCCTGGAAATGGCGGGCAACCTGGAGGACGGCGTACCATTTGCGACGCCGGTTTTCGATGGCGCCAAGGAATCGGAAATCAAGTCCGTTCTGGCGCTGGCAGGCATGCCGCAGTCAGCACAGATGACCTTGTTCGATGGCCGTACGGGTGAGCAGTTCGAGCGTCAGGTGACCGTCGGCTACATGCATGTGCTGAAGCTTCATCACCTGGTGGATGACAAGATGCACGCGCGCTCGACGGGCCCGTACTCGCTGGTCACCCAGCAGCCGCTGGGCGGCAAGGCGCAGTTCGGTGGCCAGCGTTTCGGCGAGATGGAGGTGTGGGCGCTGGAGGCCTACGGAGCTTCCTACGTGCTGCAGGAAATGCTGACCGTCAAGTCGGACGACGTCAATGGACGGACCAAGGTGTACGAAAACATCGTCAAGGGTGACCACAAGATCGACGCCGGCATGCCGGAATCGTTCAACGTCCTGGTCAAGGAAATCCGTTCGCTGGCGATCGATATCGATCTCGAACGTTTCTGATTGTTTTGCCGAGGGGTGACTGAGGAATGTGAATCCTCCAGCCGCATGGCACTTCACCCCTGACCGCTCACTCCTTACTGGAGCAAAAGATGAAAGCATTGCTTGATTTGTTTAGGCAGGTGACGCAGGAAGAGCAGTTCGATGCGATTACCATTGGCCTCGCTTCGCCCGACAAGATCCGCTCATGGTCCTATGGTGAAGTGAAGAAGCCGGAGACGATCAACTACCGTACCTTCAAGCCGGAGCGTGATGGCCTGTTCTGCGCCAAGATTTTTGGCCCGATCAAGGACTATGAGTGTCTGTGTGGCAAATACAAGCGGCTGAAGCATCGTGGCGTGATCTGTGAGAAATGTGGCGTTGAGGTGACGCTGGCCAAGGTTCGTCGTGAGCGGATGGCACACATCGAACTGGCCAGCCCGGTCGCCCACATCTGGTTCCTGAAGAGCCTGCCGAGCCGTCTCGGCATGGTGCTCGACATGACGCTGCGCGACATCGAGCGAGTGCTCTACTTCGAAGCCTTCGTGGTCTTCGACCCCGGCATGACGCCACTGGCGCGCGGCCAGTTGTTGACCGAAGATGACTACCTGGCCAAGGTCGAGGAGTATGGTGACGATTTCTACGCGGCCATGGGTGCGGAAGGCATCCGCGAGTTGCTGCGGTCGATCGATCTGGCGCGTGAAGTCGAGACGCTGCGCTCGGAGCTCGAGACCACCACCTCGGAAACCAAGAGCAAGAAATTCTCCAAGCGTCTGAAGATCCTGGAAGGCTTTCAGAAATCAGGCATCAAACCGGAATGGATGGTGCTCGAAGTGTTGCCGGTTCTGCCGCCGGACCTGCGTCCGCTGGTGCCACTCGACGGTGGACGCTTTGCCACCTCCGACCTCAACGACCTCTATCGCCGCGTCATCAACCGCAACAATCGCCTGAAGCGGCTGCTCGAGTTGAAGGCGCCGGAAATCATCGTGCGCAACGAAAAGCGCATGCTCCAGGAAGCGGTTGACTCATTGCTCGACAACGGGCGTCGCGGCAAGGCGATGACCGGTGCCAACAAGCGTCCGCTGAAGTCGCTGGCGGACATGATCAAGGGCAAGGGTGGTCGTTTCCGGCAGAACCTGCTCGGCAAGCGCGTGGACTACTCGGGCCGCTCGGTGATCGTCGTCGGGCCGCAACTCAAGCTGCACCAGTGCGGGCTGCCGAAGCTGATGGCGCTCGAGTTGTTCAAGCCCTTCATTTTCAACCGTCTCGAAGTCATGGGCCTGGCGACCACCATCAAGCAGGCCAAGAAGATGGTCGAGATGCAGGAAGCGGTGGTCTGGGATATCCTCGAAGAGGTGATTCGCGAGCATCCGATCATGCTCAACCGCGCTCCGACGCTGCACCGCCTCGGCATTCAGGCGTTTGAGCCGACCCTGATCGAAGGCAAGGCGATCCAGTTGCATCCACTGGTTTGCGCTGCCTTCAACGCCGACTTTGACGGCGACCAGATGGCTGTGCATGTGCCCTTGTCGCTTGAGGCGCAAATGGAAGCGCGGACGCTGATGCTGGCGTCCAACAACGTCCTGTCGCCAGCCAATGGTGAGCCGATCATCGTGCCCTCGCAGGATATTGTGCTCGGTCTTTACTACGCCACGCGCGAGCGGATCAATGCCAAGGGCGAAGGCATGATGTTCCCCGATCTGGCCGAGGTGACGCGCGCGATGCAGGCTGGCGAGCTCGATATCCACGCGCGCATTGCGGTTCGTATCACCGAATACGAGAGTGATGGTGAGAGCGGCTGGCAGGAGAAGGTGACGCGCTACAACACGACTGCCGGGCGGGCGCTGCTTTCCGAGATTCTGCCGAAAGGCCTGCCTTTCAGCCTGATCGACAAGAGCCTGAAGAAGAAGGAAATCTCGAAGCTGATCAATGCGGCTTTCCGTCGTTGCGGCCTCAAGGAGACCGTGGTCTTTGCCGACAAGCTGATGCAGAACGGCTATCGCCTGGCCACCCGCGCGGGAATTTCGATCTGTTCCGACGACATGCTGGTGCCGGCGCAAAAGCGCGAGATCATCGCCGCTGCCGAAACGGAAGTGAAGGAAATCGAGAACCAGTACACCAACGGTCTGGTTACCAACGGTGAGCGCTACAACAAGGTGGTCGATATCTGGGGGCGCACCGGTGACCAGGTCGCCAAGGTGATGATGGATCAGCTGGGGCACGAGGAGGTACTCAACCGCCACGGGGCGAAGGAAAAACAGGAATCCTTCAATTCCATTTTCATGATGGCTGATTCGGGCGCACGCGGTTCTGCAGCACAGATTCGCCAGCTGGCAGGCATGCGCGGGCTGATGGCCAAGCCGGATGGATCGATCATCGAAACGCCGATCACGACCAACTTCCGCGAAGGTCTCAACGTCCTCCAGTACTTCATCTCTACCCACGGTGCTCGCAAGGGCCTCGCGGATACGGCCTTGAAGACGGCCAACTCGGGTTACCTGACGCGGCGACTGGTCGACGTCACGCAGGATTTGGTGGTCATCGAGGACGACTGTGGAACCGGCAACGGGGTCACGATGAAAGCCCTGATCGAAGGGGGAGAGGTCATCGAGGCCTTGCGCGAGCGTATCCTCGGCCGCGTCACGGCTTCCGACCTGGTTCATCCCGACACTCAGGCGACGGTCATCGAGCAAGGGACGCTGATCAGCGAGGACCACTGCGATCTGATCGATCAGTTGGGGATCGACGAGGTCAAGGCGCGCACGCCGCTGACCTGCGAGACACGTTACGGCCTGTGCGCCAAATGCTATGGTCGCGACCTCGGTCGTGGTTCGCCGGTCAATGTCGGCGAAGCGGTCGGCGTGATCGCCGCGCAATCCATTGGCGAGCCAGGCACCCAGCTGACCATGCGTACCTTCCACGTCGGTGGCGCAGCCTCGCGCGCGGCGGTTGCCAGCCATGTCGAAACGCATAGTGCCGGTGTGGTTCGCTTTACCTCGACGATGCGTTACGTTACCAGCGCCAAGGGCGAGAAGATCGTGATTACCCGTTCCGGCGAGATTCTGATCACCGACGACAACGGTCGCGAGCGCGAAAAGCACAAGGTCCCCTACGGCGCGACCCTGCAGGTTGCGGACGCGCAGGCGGTCAAGGCCGGCGCCAGGCTCGCCAGCTGGGATCCACACACGCGGCCGATCATTGCCGAGTACTCCGGCCTGGTGAAGTTCGAGAACGTCGAGGAAGGCGTCACCGTCGCCAAGCAGATCGACGAGGTGACCGGGCTTTCGACGCTGGTGGTGATTGATCCGAAGCGCGGTGGGAAAATTCCGAGCAAGGGTCTGCGTCCGCAGGTGCGTCTGTTCGAGCCCGACGGGCAGGAAGTGAAGATGCACGGCAGCGATCACCCGGTGACCATTACCTTCCAGGTCGGCGCCATCATCAACGTCCTCGACGGACAGCAGATTTCGGTCGGCGACGTGCTCGCCCGCCTGCAGCAGGAATCCGCCAAGACGCGTGACATTACCGGCGGTCTGCCGCGGGTCGCAGAACTGTTCGAAGCGCGTACGCCCAAGGACGCGGGCATGCTCGCGGAGTATACCGGCACCATGTCGTTCGGCAAGGACACCAAGGGCAAGCAGCGACTGGTGATTACCGATCTCGATGGCATCACCCATGAGTACCTGATTCTCAAGGACAAGCACGTGCTGGTGCACGACGACCAGATGGTCAACAAAGGCGAGTCGATCGTCGATGGTGCCCCCGATCCGCACGACATTCTGCGCCTGCTCGGCGTCGAAGCCCTGGCCATCTACATTACCGACGAGGTTCAGGACGTGTATCGGCTGCAGGGCGTCAAGATCAACGACAAGCACATCGAGGTGATCGTTCGCCAGATGCTGCGCCGCGTCAATGTGCTCGACCCGGGTGACACCAAGTTCATCAAGGGAGAGCAGGTCGAGCGCGCCCATCTGCTGGATGAAAATGACCGGATGACCGCCGATGACAAGCTGCCGGCGACCTACGAGCATGTCCTTCTGGGAATCACCAAGGCGTCCTTGTCCACTGATTCGTTCATCTCGGCGGCATCGTTCCAGGAAACGACGCGGGTACTCACCGAAGCGGCGATCATGGGCAAGCGTGACGAGTTGCGTGGACTCAAGGAGAACGTCATTGTCGGTCGTCTGATCCCTGCGGGTACCGGCCTCGCCTACCACATCACGCGCAAGAAGAACGCCGCCGGCGAGGATATCGCTGCTGCCAGCTTGCTGGCCGACGACGACCTGCCTGCCAGTGAAGAGAGTACCCAGGACGCTCCGGTTGCTTGACTTGCGGTCCAATAGAACCTAGAATCGCCGGTCTTTGTCGCCGACCGCCTCGCAGGCATGTCGGCTGCTCATGAATATCGCCAGGGCGGCCTTTGGTCCGCCTTGGTTTTTTGCAGGCGCCACGTGCGTGTCACGTCGGCTGCTGAACTGAACATAGGGGGTGGAAACATGCCAACCATTAACCAGCTGGTGCGCAAGCCTCGCGAGGCCATACGCAGCAAGAGCAAAGTCCCGGCCCTGAGCAACTGCCCTCAGAAGCGGGGAGTGTGTACTCGCGTCTACACCACCACGCCAAAAAAGCCCAACTCCGCGCTGCGGAAGGTCTGCAAGGTGCGGTTGACGAATGGCTTCGAAGTGATTTCGTACATCGGCGGTGAAGGCCACAACCTTCAGGAGCACTCCGTGGTTCTGATCCGCGGCGGTCGCGTCAAGGACTTGCCCGGTGTCCGTTACCACACGGTTCGCGGTTCGCTGGATACGCAGGGCGTCAAGAAGCGCAAGCAGGGTCGTTCCAAGTATGGCACCAAGCGCCCGAAAGCTGCTTGAGTTCCGTCCGAGTAAGGGCCGCTCCTGATGGGCGGCCGGGAGGGACCGGCCTGTTTCCGACCCTGCAACTGAATTGTGACTATGAGAGGTGGCTATGCCCCGTCGTCGTGAAGTACCGAAGCGCGATATTCTGCCGGACCCGAAGTTTGGCAATGTCGAGGTCTCAAAGTTTGTGAATACGATCATGAAATGCGGCAAGAAGTCGGTCGCCGAGCGTATCGTGTACGGCGCTTTTGAGCAGATCGTGACCAAGACCGGAAAGGATCCGCTGGAGGTTTTCGGTCTCGCCCTGGGTAACATCAAGCCCTTGGTTGAGGTGAAGAGCCGCCGTGTCGGTGGCGCCAACTACCAGGTACCGGTTGAAGTCCGTCCGAGTCGCCGGATGGCGCTGGCGATGCGTTGGCTGCGCGAATCGGCACGCAAGCGCTCGGAAAAGTCGATGGGTCAGCGCCTGGCAGCCGAGATGCTCGAGGCGTCAGAAAGCCGTGGCGCTGCAGTCAAGAAGCGCGACGAAGTTCATCGTATGGCCGAAGCCAACAAGGCGTTCGCACACTTCCGGTTCTAAGGCGCCAGCGCCGCTGTGCTGACGATCGTTCTTTATTAGTGAAGGTTTACTACTGTGGCACGCAAAACCCCCATTGAGCGTTACCGGAATATCGGTATCAGTGCTCACATCGATGCCGGTAAGACCACGGCGACCGAACGCATATTGTTCTATACGGGTATTAACCACAAGATCGGTGAAGTGCACGACGGTGCTGCAACCATGGACTGGATGGCGCAGGAGCAGGAACGCGGCATCACCATTACCTCGGCGGCGACCACCTGCTTCTGGAAGGGTATGCAGCTCGATCGTCCCGAGCATCGGATCAACATCATCGATACGCCGGGTCACGTCGACTTCACGATCGAAGTCGAACGTTCGATGCGGGTTCTCGACGGCGCCTGCATGATCTATTGCGCGGTCGGTGGGGTGCAGCCACAGTCCGAGACGGTGTGGCGCCAGGCGACCAAGTACAAGGTGCCGCGTCTGGCATTTGTAAACAAGATGGACCGCCAGGGCGCCGACTTCTTCAAGGTCGTTGACCAGATGCGCAGCCGCCTCAAGGCAAATCCCATTCCCATCGTGATTCCGATCGGCAAGGAGGACTACTTCGAGGGTGTCGTCGATCTGATCAAGATGCAGGCGATCTACTGGGATGAGGCCTCGCTGGGGATGAAGTTCGATTATCGCGAGATTCCCGCAGAATTGCAGGCCGAGGCCGACGAATGGCGCAGCAAGATGGTCGAGGCGGCCGCTGAATCGTCCGAAGAATTAATGGACCGCTATCTGGACCATGGTGATCTGACCGAAGCTGAGGTAATCAGGGGCCTGCGGGATCGCACCATCGCCTGTGAAATCCAACCGGCGCTGTGTGGCACCGCTTTCAAGAACAAGGGCGTGCAGCGCATGCTCGATGCCGTGATCGATCTGCTGCCGTCGCCGATCGACATTCCGCCGGTTACCGGAGAAAAGGAAAACGGCGACCCGGATACGCGTGAAGCGTCCGACACGGCCAAGTTTTCCGCGCTGGCTTTCAAATTGATGACCGACCCCTATGTCGGGCAGCTGACCTTCATCCGCGTCTACTCCGGGGTCCTCAAATCCGGCGACACCGTTTTCAACCCGATCAAAGGTCGTCGCGAGCGCATTGGACGCGTTTTGCAGATGCACGCCAATAATCGCGAAGAGCTCAAGGAAGTGCTGGCCGGTGACATCGCCGCCTGCGTCGGCCTCAAGGAGGTCACCACCGGCGAGACTCTCTGCGACCCGTCGGCCGTCATTACGCTCGAGCGCATGATCTTTCCGGAGCCCGTGATTCATGTGGCCGTCGAGCCAAAGACCAAACCCGACCAGGAGAAGATGGGCATCGCTCTCGGCCGCTTGGCCCAGGAAGACCCATCCTTCCGTGTGCGTACCGATGAAGAGTCAGGGCAAACGATCATTTCCGGCATGGGTGAGCTGCATCTGGAGATCATTGTCGACCGGCTGAAGCGGGAGTTCGGTGTCGAGGCCAACGTCGGCGCGCCGCAGGTCGCCTACCGTGAATGCATCAAGAAAACGGTTGAACAGGAAGGAAAGTTTGTCAAGCAGTCTGGCGGCCGTGGTCAGTACGGCCATGTCTGGTTGAAGATCGAACCCAACGAGCCTGGCAAGGGCTACGAGTTTGTTGACGCGATCAAGGGCGGTACGGTTCCGCGCGAGTACATCCCAGCGGTCGACAAGGGCTTGCAGGATTCGGTGACCAGTGGTGTTCTCGCCGGTTTCCCGGTGGTGGACATCAAGTTCACGCTGTTCGAGGGCTCCTACCACGACGTCGACTCCAACGAAAACGCCTTCCGGCAGGCTGCAGCCATCGCCTTCAAGGAAGGCATGCGGCGCGCTGCTCCGACTCTCCTGGAGCCAATGATGGCGGTCGATGTAGAGACGCCGGAGGATTACATGGGCAACGTGATGGGTGACCTATCGAGTCGCCGCGGCATGATCCAGGGAATGGAAGACCTGCCGGGCAACATCAAGGCCATCAAGGCTGAGGTACCGCTGGCCGAGATGTTTGGTTACTCGACCACCCTGCGCTCGCTGAGCCAGGGTCGAGCGACCTATTCAATGGAATTCAAGCACTACTCCGAGGCGCCGAAGAACGTCGCCGAGGCGGTCATCAACAAGAAATGATTTAGTGAGGATACGGTAATGGCCAAGGGAAAATTTGAGCGTACGAAGCCGCACGTCAACGTCGGCACGATTGGGCACGTTGATCACGGGAAGACGACGCTGACGGCGGCGATCACGACGATTCTGGCGAAGAAATTTGGCGGTGTTGCCAAGGCTTACGACCAGATTGACGCGGCGCCGGAAGAAAAGGCGCGCGGTATCACGATCAACACGGCGCACGTGGAGTACGAGACGTCGAAGCGTCACTATGCGCACGTTGATTGCCCGGGTCACGCGGACTACGTGAAGAACATGATTACCGGTGCGGCGCAGATGGACGGCGCGATCCTGGTGGTTTCGGCGGCGGATGGGCCGATGCCGCAGACCCGGGAACACATTCTGCTGGCGCGCCAGGTTGGCGTTCCGTACGTGATCGTGTATCTGAACAAGTGCGACATGGTGGACGATGCCGAGTTGCTGGAACTGGTCGACATGGAAGTGCGCGAGCTGCTGTCGAAGTACGACTTTCCGGGAGACGACGTTCCGATCATCCAGGGTTCGGCGCTGAAGGCGCTGGAAGGGGACCAGGGTGTTTTGGGCGAGCAGTCGGTGATGGCGCTGGCGGATGCGCTGGACACGTATATTCCGACGCCCGAGCGGGCGGTGGACAAGCCTTTTCTGCTGCCGATCGAAGACGTTTTCTCGATTTCTGGTCGTGGTACGGTGGTGACCGGTCGTGTCGAGCGTGGGATTGTCAAGGTGGGCGAAGAAGTCGAGATTGTCGGCATCCGGCCGACGGTGAAGACGATCTGCACCGGCGTTGAAATGTTCCGCAAGCTGCTCGACCAGGGCCAGGCCGGCGACAACGTGGGCGTGCTGCTGCGTGGCACCAAGCGTGACGACGTCGAGCGTGGGCAGGTGCTGGCGAAGCCGGGTTCGATCAAGCCGCACACCCACTTCACCGGCGAAGTGTATGTGCTGTCGAAGGAAGAGGGCGGTCGCCACACGCCGTTCTTCAACAACTATCGTCCGCAGTTCTACTTCCGCACGACGGATGTGACCGGTGCCATTTCGATGCCGGAAGGGGTCGAGATGGTCATGCCGGGCGACAACATCCAGATGACGGTCAAGCTGATCGCGCCGATCGCCATGGAAGAAGGCCTGCGCTTCGCAATCCGCGAAGGTGGTCGTACCGTCGGCGCCGGTGTGGTCGCGAAAATAATCGAGTAGTTCGGCAAATTTCAGGTGGCGCCCCGGCTCCACCGATCGCTCTTTGGAATACTATATGCATAGCCAGAAAATCCGCATTCGCCTGAAAGCCTTTGACTATCGGTTGATCGACCAGTCGGCCCAGGAAATTGTCGAGACCGCCAAACGTACCGGAGCGGTGGTCCGCGGACCGGTGCCTCTGCCGACCCGTATCGAGCGTTTCGACATCCTGCGCTCGCCGCACGTCGACAAGTCCTCGCGCGACCAGTTCGAAATCCGTACCCACCTGCGCCTGATGGATATCATTGATCCGACGGACAAGACGGTCGACGCGCTGATGAAGCTGGACCTTCCCGCGGGCGTTGACGTCGAAATTAAGTTGCAGTAAGCACCCGCTTGCGGCTATAATCGCCGCCTTTCGTCGGGCAGTCGCGTTCCCCGCTGCCCGTTTTTGTTAGCTGCGCTCGCCGGCCAATCGTAGCCGGTCAGAGGAGAATAAACATGAGTCTAGGCCTTGTTGGGCGCAAGGTCGGCATGACGCGCATTTTTACCGACGATGGTGTAAGCGTCCCGGTAACCGTGCTCGATGTGTCGAATAATCGCGTCGCCCAAATCAAAACACCGGCAAGCGATGGCTACTCGGTCGTCCAGGTCGCCTTCGGCAAACGCCGTCCCTCGCGGGTGAACAAGCCCTTGGCCGGACACCTGGCCAAGGCAGGGGTCGAAGCCGGTCACACTCTCAAGGAATTCCCGGTTGAGGTTGCTGATCTCGCCGCCCTGCAGCCGGGCGACCAGATCAGCGTCACCATCTTCGCGGTGGGGCAGAAGGTTGATGTTACCGGGGAGACCATCGGCAAGGGCTTTTCCGGCGGCATCAAGCGGCACCACTTCAGATCCCAGGGTGCCGCACATGGCAATTCGGTCTCTCACCAGGCGCTCGGTTCCACCGGCATGGCGCAGGACCCGGGTCGCGTTTTTCCGGGCAAGAAAATGGCTGGCCATCTGGGCGCCGTCAAGCGCACTCAGCAGAACCTCGAAGTCGTCCGCGTCGATGTTGAGCGCCAGTTGCTGTTGCTTAAGGGCGCGGTCCCCGGTTCCAAGGGGTCGGACGTGATTGTGCGTCCTGCAGTCAAGGCGGGGGCATAAATGGAACTTAAGCTAATCAATGAACAAGGTCAGGAAGCGAGTCGTCTCGAGGCTTCCGACACTCTGTTCGGGCGGGAGTACAACGAAGCGTTGGTGCACCAGGTGCTGGTTGCCTACCAGGCAAACGCTCGCAGCGGTAACCGCGCACAAAAGGATCGCCAGGATGTCCGGCACACGACCAAAAAGCCATGGCGGCAGAAGGGTACGGGCCGTGCCAGAGCCGGGATGTCTTCGTCGCCGATCTGGCGTGGCGGTGGTCGGGTGTTCCCAAGCTCGGCGGACGAAAATTTCAGCCAGAAGCTGAATCGCAAGATGTACCGCGCCGGCATGGCCTCGATTCTCTCGCAACTTGCTCGTGAGGATCGTCTGGCGGTGGTCGAGAGCCTTTCGATCGAGGCGCCGAAAACAAAGTTGTTTGCGGCAAAGATCAAGGGCATGGGCTACGATTCGGTGCTCGTGATCACGGATGATCTCGACGAAAATGTGTTCCTGGCGTCGCGCAATCTGCCAAATATTCTGGTGGTTGAAGTCCAGCAGGCGGATCCGGTCTCGCTGGTTCATTTCCGGAAGGTGCTGCTGACCAAGGGCGCTCTCGCCAAGTTTGAGGAGATCCTGGGATGAATCAAGAACGTCTGATGCAAGTGTTGCTCGCACCGCAGATCTCGGAAAAGGCGACCTACATTGCCGAGAAGTATGAGCAGGTGATCTTTCGTGTGCTATCCGATGCAACCAAGCCTGAGATCAAGGGCGCTGTCGAGTTGCTGTTCAAGGTTGCCGTTGAATCGGTGCAGGTCGCCAACGTCAAGGGCAAGCACAAGAAGTTTGGCCGCATGATGGGGCGGCGCAAGAACTGGAAAAAGGCTTACGTTTGCCTGCAGCCCGGACAGGAGATTAATTTCGTCGATGGAGGAGGCGTCTGATGGCACTCGTCAAAGTCAAACCGACCTCGCCAGGCCGCCGCGCAGTCATCCGGGTCGTCAATGCCAACCTGCACAAGGGTGCGCCGGTGGCCGGACTGCTCGAGCCGCAGTCGAAGCACGCAGGTCGTAACAACAGCGGCCGTATCACGACAAGACATCAAGGCGGTGGCCACAAGCAGCACTATCGCCTGGTGGACTTCAAGCGCAACAAGGATGGTGTGCCGGCCAAGGTCGAGCGCCTTGAGTATGATCCCAACCGCACCGCGAACATTGCCTTGCTTTGTTATGCCGATGGTGAGCGTCGTTACATCATTGCGCCGAAAGGCCTGACCGTCGGGCAGCAGGTGTCGAGTGGTTCGGAGGCCCCGATCAAGGTGGGAAACACCCTGCCGATCCGTAACATCCCGGTGGGTACGACGATCCACTGCGTCGAGATGGTACCGGGTAAAGGTGCTCAACTGGCACGTTCAGCAGGCACCTCGGTGCAGTTGCTGGCCCGCGAAGGGGTGCACGCGCAACTACGTTTGCGCTCCGGCGAGATCCGTCGAGTACACGTCGAGTGCCGAGCGACGATCGGCGAAGTGGGTAACGAAGAGCACAGCCTGCGTTCGATAGGCAAGGCCGGCGCGAATCGCTGGCGCGGAATTCGCCCGACCGTTCGCGGTGTGGCGATGAACCCGGTCGATCACCCGCATGGCGGCGGTGAGGGCAAGACAGCAGCTGGTATGCACCCGGTCAGTCCGTGGGGTACCAAGACCAAAGGTTATCGTACTCGTCGCAATAAGCGCACGACTTCGATGATCGTGCAGCGCCGTCAAAAACGCTAAGGGATAGAGAACCATGGGACGTTCCGTTAAAAAGGGCCCGTTTGCTGATGCCCATCTGATCAAAAAAGTGGGCGCGGTGCGCGCGACGGGCGATAAGCGCCCGATCAAGACGTGGTCGCGCCGGTCGACCGTACTACCGGACTTCGTTGGCCTGACCATTGCTGTTCACAACGGCAAGCAGCACGTTCCGGTGTATATCACCGAAAACATGGTGGGGCACAAGCTTGGCGAGTTTTCGCTGACCCGTACCTTCAAGGGCCACACCTCTGGCAAGAAGGCCAAGAAGTAAAGGAATGAATATGGAAACTCGTGCTGTTTTGCGCGGTGTGCGGCTGTCCAGTCAGAAGGGTCGGTTGGTGGCGGATCAGATTCGCGGTCTGCCGGTTGACAAGGCGCTAAACATTCTGGCGTTCAGCCCCAAGAAGGGGGCTGCAATCATCAAGAAAGTGCTCGAGTCGGCGATCGCCAACGCCGAGCACAACGAAGGTGCCGACATTGACGAACTGAAGGTGAAGACCATCTGCGTTGACAAGGGCATGGTGCTCAAGCGCTTTACGGCGCGGGCCAAGGGGCGCGGCAACCGGATTGTCAAGCCGACCTGTCACGTCTTTCTGACCGTCGGCAACTGAGGAACAAGAATGGGACAAAAGATTCATCCTGCTGGTTTTCGTCTGGCTGTCACGCATGATTGGTCGTCGCGCTGGTACGCCAACAGCAAGAACTTCGCCGGCATGCTCAACGAAGACGTTCGTGTTCGCGAATACCTGAAGAAGAAGCTCAAGCACGCCTCGGTTGGACGTATCCTGATCGAGCGTCCTGCCAAGAACGCCCGCGTGACGATCTTCTCGGCGCGCCCTGGTGTGGTGATTGGCAAGAAGGGCGAGGAGATCGATCACCTGCGGCTTGCCCTGCAGAACATCATGGGCGTTCCCGTGCATGTCAGTATCGAAGAAATTCGCAAGCCGGAACTGGATGCGCAGTTGATCGCTGATTCGATTACCCAACAGCTCGAGAAGCGCATCATGTTCCGGCGAGCGATGAAACGGGCGATGCAGAATGCGATGCGGCTGGGTGCCCAAGGTATCAAGATCATGAGTTCAGGCCGCCTCAACGGTGCCGAGATTGCCCGCCGCGAATGGTATCGCGAAGGCCGCGTACCGCTGCACACGCTGCGTGCCGACATTGACTATGCAACCTCCGAAGCGTTGACCACCTATGGTCTGATCGGCGTCAAGGTGTGGGTTTTCAAGGGCGAGATTCTGAGTCGCCAGGAACAGGCAGCGGCTTCTCCGGATGCCGCGCTGGACGACCAGCGCCGGCCACGGCGTACGCCGCGCCCCGGTGAAACAGCCGACCGCGCGCGTGTGGTGAAGGCAAAGCCCGAAGGCGGACAGGACGAGCCTGGCAAGCCAGAGGGCGCCGCCACGGAGAAGGCACCCGTGAAACGAGTAAGAAAGGCAGGAACGACAGATGCTGCAGCCAGCTAGAAGGAAATACCGCAAAGAGCAGAAGGGCCGTAACACTGGCCTCGCGTTGCGCGGTGCGAAGGTCAGTTTCGGCGAGTACGGGCTGAAGGCGATTGGTCGGGGGCGGCTGACTGCCCGTCAGATTGAAGCCGCACGGCGTGCCATGACCCGTCATATCAAACGCGGTGGTCGCATCTGGATCCGCATTTTCCCCGACAAGCCGATTTCGAAGAAGCCTGCCGAGGTGCGTATGGGAAGCGGCAAAGGTAATCCGGAGTATTACGTGGCCGAGATCAAGCCTGGCAAGGTCCTCTATGAGATGGACGGTGTGGCCGAAAGCCTGGCACGTGAAGCGTTCGCGCTGGCTGCCGCGAAATTGCCGATTCCGACCGTTTTCGTTACGCGTATGGTGGGTTGATCATGAAAGTCAGTGAACTCAGAGCAAAGACTGTCGACGAGCTGAACAAGGAATTGCTGGACCTCCTGAAAGCCCAGTTTGGCCTGCGCATGCAGCTGGCTACGCAGCAGTTGTCGAACAACAGTCAGATTGGCAAAGTGCGTCGTCAAATCGCACGCGTACGCACGCTTCTTCGTGAAAAGGCAGTTCAACAATGAGCGAAACCACCAGCAACACGCGTACCCTGGTCGGACGCGTCGTCAGCGACCGAATGGAAAAAACCGTCACCGTGATCGTTGAGCGTCGCGTCAAACATGCGATGTACAACAAGATTATCGTGCGTTCGAGCAAGTACCACGCACACAATGACGACAACGCCGCAAAGGTGGGTGACGTCGTTGAAATTCAGGAGTCGCGCCCGCTTTCCAAGACCAAGACATGGGTCGTGACGAAGTTGGTTCAACGCGCGATGGCGATTTAGCGCTTGCTTTTGGCTCAATAGCCGCTATAATCGCTGGTTTTCCCGCGCTCGACGGTTTATCGAAGTTGAGCGTTTCTCCCCTTGCGGGTTCCAAGACTGACCGCCACCGCGGGCCAAGTTGGAGTGACAGATGATTCAAGTACAGACTACTCTCGACGTCGCCGACAATACCGGTGCGCGCTCCGTGATGTGCATCAAGGTGCTGGGCGGTTCAAAGCGCCGCTACGCTGGTGTCGGCGATATTATCAAGGTCACCATCAAGGATGCAGCTCCGCGTGGGCGCGTAAAAAAGGGCGACGTCTATAGCGCCGTCGTGGTGCGTACCGCCAAGGGTGTGCGCCGTGCGGACGGTTCGCTAGTGCGCTTCGACCACAACGCAGCGGTGCTCCTGAATAACAAGATGGAGCCGATTGGCACGCGCATCTTCGGGCCGGTGACGCGCGAGTTGCGTGGCGACCGTTTCATGAAGATCGTGTCCCTGGCTCCTGAAGTGCTGTAAGGAAGGTCATGGAAAAGATTCGTAAAGGCGACGACATTGTCGTCATCGCTGGAAAAGACAAGGGCAAGAGGGGGACCGTGCTTCGCCGTTCTGACGCCGAACATGTCCTCGTCGAGGGCGTGAACCGCGTCAAGAAGCATGTCAAGCCGAATCCGGTCAAGGGTGTCGTCGGCGGAATCATCGAAAAAGAAATGCCGCTGCACGTTTCGAATGTTTCGCTCTACAACCCGACGACCAGAAAAGCGGATCGTGTCGGCTTCAGAACTCTTGAAGACGGTACGAAGGTGCGCTTTTTCAAGTCGAACGGCGAAGTGTTGGGGGCCTAAGGAGCAGTCATGGCGCGTTTGCTGGAATACTACAACACCACAGTGGTGCCCGAATTGACCCAGCGGTTTGGGTACAAATCGAGAATGGAAGTGCCGCGTATCACCAAGGTAACGTTGAACATCGGAGTGGGCGAGGCGGTTGCGGACAAGAAGGTTCTTGAGAACGCGATGGGCGACCTGGTCAAGATAGCCGGGCAAAAGCCGGTATCCACCAAAGCTCGCAAGTCGATCGCCGGTTTCAAGATCCGCACTGGCTATCCGATCGGCTGCATGGTCACGTTGCGTGGGCCACGCATGTTCGAGTTTATCGACCGGCTGGTTACCGTTGCCCTGCCACGGGTCCGCGACTTCCGCGGCATCTCCGGCAAGGGCTTCGATGGTCGAGGGAACTACAACATGGGCCTCAAGGAGCAAATCATCTTTCCGGAAATCGAGTACGACCGGATCGATGCGCTGCGCGGCATGAATATCAGTGTCACTACTACTGCCAAGACCGATGAAGAGGCGCGTGCCTTGCTTGGCGCGTTTAAATTTCCCTTCAGGAACTGAGACGAAATGGCGAAACTCGCTGTGATCAACCGTGGTGAAAAGCGGCGCAAGATAGTTAAAAAATACGCCAAGAAGCGTGCCGAGCTGCTGGCCATCGTGTCCGACCAAAGTCGTTCGATTGAAGACCGTTACGAGGCGCGCCTGAAAGTCCAGGCCCTGCCGCGTAATGCCAGCCCGGTACGGCTGCGTAATCGTTGCTCACTGACTGGGCGACCACGCGGCGTCTATCGGAAATTCGGTTTGGGTCGTGGCAAGTTGCGCGAGTTCGTGATGCAAGGCGAGGTGCCGGGAATGACCAAGGCTAGCTGGTAGGCAGGAGAGAACGAAATGAGTATGAGTGATCCGATCAGCGACATGCTGACCCGCATCCGAAATGCCCAGATGGCAAGCAAGGGCTCCGTCGCCATGCCGTCTTCCAAAGTAAAGATCGCCATTGCGCAGGTCCTCAAGGATGAGGGCTATGTCGAGGATTTTGTGGTCAGCCCGAACGATGGCAAGCCGATTCTCGAGATTGGCCTGAAGTACTACGCTGGCCGTCCGGTGATCGAGCGCATTGATCGCGTGTCACGGCCTGGCTTGCGCATCTATCGCGGCGCTGGTGATATTCCGCTGGTCATGAACGGGCTGGGGGTGGCGATCGTGTCTACACCCAAGGGCGTTATGACTGATCGTAAAGCGCGCGCCAGCCATGTCGGCGGCGAAGTGCTGTGCTTCGTCGCGTAAGAGGTAGCCATGTCCCGCGTTGCAAAAAAACCAATCGTTGTTCCGCCGGGTGTTTCGGTGGACTTGTCGGACGGAAAAATCTCGGTCAAGGGGCCTCTCGGGGCTCTCGACTTCATCGCTAATCCAGCGGTGAAGATCGAAAAGGACGGCGATACCCTGCTCTGCAGCCCAAACGAAGGCATGAGTGAGGCTGATGCGCTTTCCGGGACCATGCGTGCCGTCGTGGCCAACATGGTGACTGGAGTGAGTGCCGGGTTCGAGCGCAAGCTCAGCCTGGTGGGGGTCGGTTATCGTGCACAGGCGCAGGGCGACACGCTCAACCTGACCCTCGGTTTCTCGCACCCGATTGCCTACAAGCTGCCGAGTGGCATTACCGCGACGACGCCGACTCAGACCGAGATCGTGATCAAGGGAGTTGACAGGCAACTCGTCGGCCAGGTGGCGGCCGAGGTTCGCGCCTATCGCAAGCCAGAGCCCTACAAAGGCAAGGGTGTGCGCTACGTCGACGAAGTGGTCGTGATCAAGGAAACGAAGAAGAAAAAGTAAGGGTGCTCAGATGATTGACAAGAAACAGGCGCGTTTGCGCAGGGCTCGCCAGACTCGGGCCAAGATTGCCGAACTCAAATCGGTGCGCCTGGCAGTGCACCGTAGCAACTGCCATATCTACGCGCAGGTGATTTCTGTCTGTGGGTCGAAAGTCCTGGCCGCAGCTTCTTCGCTTGAGCCGGACGTGCGCAAGATGCTGCCGAACGGCGGCGACATCAGCGCCGCAAAAACGATCGGAATGTTGATCGCAGAGCGCGCCAGGAAAGCCGGGATCGAACGGGTTTCGTTTGATCGTTCCGGCTTCCGGTATCACGGGCGGATCAAAGCGCTGGCAGATGCGGCGCGTGAAGCCGGTCTCAAGTTCTGATCGCACCGGAAAGAATGGGAGTAAGCAATGGCTAAACCGCAAAGCAGGAAACCTCAGCAAGCCGAAAAGCCCGATGATGGCATGCGCGAGAAGATGATCTCGATCAACCGCGTGACCAAGGTGGTGAAGGGCGGCCGCATTCTCGGTTTTGCAGCGCTGACCGTCGTTGGTGATGGCGATGGTCGGGTCGGCATGGGCAAGGGCAAGTCCCGCGAAGTCCCGGTGGCGGTCCAGAAGGCCATGGAGGAAGCGCGTCGTAATCTGATCAAGGTGAGTCTCAAGAATGGCACTCTACAACACACCGTCGTGGGCCACCACGGAGCCTCAAGAGTGATGATGCAGCCGGCGCCGGAGGGTACGGGAATCATTGCCGGTGGCGCCATGCGCGCGGTCTTCGACGTGATCGGGATGACCAACGTCGTTGCCAAGGCGCACGGTTCGACCAATCCCTACAATATTGTCCGCGCGACAATCAACGGACTGCGGGCGATGACCACCCCTGCCGAAGTGGCCGCCAAACGCGGCAAATCCGTCGCCGAGATCCTGGGGTAAGAGATGACCGACAAAAAAGTGAAAGTCACGCTGATCAGGAGCCTGATCGGCACCAAGGAGTCGCACCGTGCGACGGTTCGCGGCCTCGGGCTACGGCGCATGCACAGTAGTTCGGTGCTGGAAGATACACCGGCAGTGCGCGGGATGATCAACAAGGTTTCCTACCTGTTGAAATGTGAGGGCTGAGATGGAACTAAACACGGTACAGCCCGCTGAGGGTTCTCGTCCGGACAGGAAGCGCGTCGGCCGTGGTATCGGCTCCGGTTTCGGAAAGACCTGTGGACGCGGTCACAAGGGCCAGAAGTCGCGCGCTGGCGGATTTCACAAGGTCGGCTTTGAGGGTGGTCAGATGCCGCTGCAACGGCGGCTGCCGAAGCGCGGCTTCAAGTCGCTGACCAACGCCCGGAACTTTGCAGTCCGCTTGTCGGATATCGAGCGCTTGCCGGTCGATGAGATCGATCTGTCGACGCTGATGCAGGCCAACCTGGTCTCACCGCGTGCGCTATCGGCAAAGGTAGTGCTGGCCGGTACGATCAGCCGAAAAGTAACCCTCAAGGGGGTTGGGGCGACGGCAGGCGCGCGGGCGGCGATCGAAGCCGCTGGCGGTAGTGTTGCGGAATAACGAACGGGCAGGGGTGATCTTTTTTGGTAACTAGTACCAGCACGGTCAGCAAAGGTGGAAAGTTCGGCGATCTGAAGCGCCGGCTGTGGTTCCTGCTTGGTGCGCTGGTTGTGTACCGGATCGGGGCGCACATCCCGGTGCCGGGTATTGACGCGCAGGCCTTGAGCGAACTGTTCAACAAACAGCAGGGCGGCATCCTCGGCATGTTCAACATGTTCTCGGGTGGAGCCCTGTCGCGCTTCACGATTTTTGCGCTCGGGATCATGCCTTACATTTCCGCGTCGATCATCATGCAGCTGATGACCCACGCCAGCCCTCAGCTTGAGGCGCTGAAGAAGGAGGGTGAAGCCGGTCGCCGCAAGATTACGCAGTACACGCGCTACGGGACGGTCTTTCTGGCGTTGTTTCAGGGAATCGGTATAGCCATTGCGGTCGAGTCGCAGCCCGGGTTAGTGGTTGACCCGGGGATGCTGTTCCGCTTTGTGACCGTGATCACTCTGGTCACCGGAACGATGTTCCTGATGTGGCTGGGTGAACAGGTCACCGAGCGCGGGCTGGGTAACGGCATTTCGATCATCATCTTTGCGGGTATCGCCGCCGGTCTGCCGAACGCCATAGGTGGGCTGCTGGAGTTGGTGCGCACCGGTGCGATGCATCCGCTGACGGCGATCGTAATCAGCTTCCTGGTGGTCCTGGTTACGGCCTTTGTGGTGTTTGTCGAGAGAGGCCAACGCAAAATCCTGGTTAACTATGCCAAGCGCCAGGTTGGTAACAAGATTTACGGAGGGCAGAGTTCGCACCTGCCGCTGAAGCTGAACATGGCGGGTGTCATCCCGCCAATTTTTGCCTCGTCGATCATTCTTTTTCCGGCAACGATTGCGGGCTGGTTTGGCTCGGGTGAGTCGGTTCGCTGGTTGAAGGACATCGCTGGTGCCTTGTCTCCGGGACAGCCGATTTATGTGATGTTGTATGCAGCGGCGATTATCTTCTTCTGCTTTTTCTACACCGCCCTCGTTTTCAACTCCAAGGAAACGGCCGACAACCTGAAGAGAAGCGGTGCTTTCGTCCCGGGAATTCGTCCGGGTGATCAAACCGCGCGCTATATCGACAAGATACTGATGCGACTGACCCTGGTGGGGGCGGGCTACATCACGATTGTCTGTCTGCTGCCGGAGTTTCTGATACTGAAGTGGAACGTGCCGTTTTATTTTGGCGGGACTTCGCTGTTGATTATTGTGGTGGTGACAATGGATTTCATGACGCAGGTCCAGGCATACGCCATGTCCCATCAGTACGAGAGTCTGTTGAAGAAAGCGAACTTCAAAGGCTCCGGCTTACCGGCGAAATAGGATGGCAAAGGAAGATTTGATTGAAATGCAGGGCGAGGTTATCGAGAACCTTCCCAATGCGACGTTCAGGGTGAAACTCGAAAACGGCCACATTGTGCTGGGTTTTATTTCGGGAAAGATGCGGATGCACTATATTCGCATCCTCCCGGGCGACAAGGTGACGGTGCAACTTACGCCCTACGATCTGAGTCGCGCGCGAATCGTCTTTCGCGCCAAGTGAAGAATTTCTACGCAATCTACGCAATCTACGCAATCTACGCAACAACTCGGCGAAAGGCTGGCTGCGCCTCATGCCGGGGAATCAGGAGTGAATCATGAAAGTGCTGGCATCGGTGAAACGCATCTGCCGCAAGTGCAAAATAGTACGGCGTCACGGCATCGTGCGTGTGATCTGTACGGATCGGCGTCACAAACAGCGTCAGGGTTGACCGCTGCGGCCCACTACGGTGAGTCGTCAGTTGGTTGTAGGCAATAATTTAAGTTTCGATTACTTGGGGTGAATCGATGGCCCGCATCGCAGGCGTAAACCTCCCGAACCACCAGCATACCGAGATCGCGCTAACCGCAATCTACGGTATTGGGCGTCCGCGCGCACAAAAAATTTGTGATGCTGCTGGGGTTCTACGTTCAACAAAAATGAAGGACCTGACCGAAGCCGAACTCGAGCGCTTGCGCGACCAGATCGGCAAATACAGTGTCGAGGGTGATCTGCGTCGCGAAGTCACGATGAGCATCAAGCGTTTGATGGACCTGGGCTGCTACCGTGGCCTCCGTCATCGCAAGGGCCTTCCGTCGCGCGGCCAGCGGACGAAGACCAATGCGCGTACCCGCAAGGGACCGCGGAAGCCGATCGCCGGCAAGAAATGATTAGCAACTAGGATCCGACTATGGCCAAGCCCGCTGCAAAAGTACGCAAAAAAGTTAAGATCAGAAAGAATGTGGCCGAGGGTGTCGCGCACATTCACGCGTCGTTCAACAATACGATCATCACCATCACCGACCGCCAGGGGAATGCTCTTTCATGGGCAACGTCTGGTGGCGCCGGCTTCAAGGGTTCACGCAAGAGCACGCCCTTCGCTGCACAGGTTGCTGCAGAGGCCGCGGGCAGAGTGGCCGTCGAGTGTGGCGTCAAGAACCTGGAAGTTCGTATCAAGGGTCCTGGCCCCGGGCGCGAGTCTTCGGTACGTGCTCTCAATGCGCTCGGGATGAAGATCACAGCAATCACCGATGTGACACCGATTCCGCACAATGGCTGTCGGCCGCCGAAGAAGCGTCGGATTTAAGGAGAAGGAAAAGTGGCTCGCAATCTCGATCCGAAGTGCCGTCAGTGCCGCCGTGAAGGCGAAAAATTGTTCCTCAAGGGGGAGAAGTGCTTTACCGACAAGTGCGCGATCGAACGTCGTTCGTATGCACCCGGTCAGCACGGCCAGAAGTCCGGGCAGCGTTTGTCCGACTACGGTGTGCACCTGCGGGAGAAGCAGAAGATTCGGCGCATTTATGGCGTCCTCGAAGGACAGTTCCGCAGGGTTTACAAGGAAGCCGACCGCCGCAAGGGGGTTACCGGTGAGGTGCTGCTGCAGTTGCTCGAGGCTCGCCTTGACAGTGTTTGCTACCGCATGGGCTTCGCAGCGTCGCGCTCCGAGTCCCGCCAGGTGGTCAGGCACAATGGCGTGCTGGTCAATGGGCGGCGGGTAAACATTCCGTCTTATCAGGTTCGCCCCGGTGACGTGGTTGAAGTGTGCGAGAAGGCAAAAGCGCATCTCCGCGTCAAGGCTGCGCTTGCTGCCGCCGAGGCGCGTGGCTTCCCGGAGTGGGTCGAAGTAGATGCCAAAGCCGCCAAGGGAACCTACAAGGCGCACCCGGAGCGTAGCGAGCTGCCGCCGACGATCAACGAGAGTCTCGTCATCGAACTCTACTCGAAGTAGTAGCGGCGAGGCTTGACGGAATCAGGCAAAGGACAGTACATGCAAAGCAGTGGACTTTTTAAACCGCGCATCATCGATGTGCAGAGCTTGTCACCGGTGCATGCACGAGTGGTCATGGAACCGTTTGAACGCGGTTATGGGCACACTCTGGGGAATGCTCTGCGTCGGATTCTGCTCTCGTCGATGCCAGGTTATGCGCCGACCGAAGTGAGCATCGAAGGGGTGCTGCACGAGTACTCGACGATTGACGGCGTTCAAGAGGACGTGGTGGATATCCTCCTGAATCTCAAAGGCGTCGTTTTCAAGTTGCATAACCGCGAAGAGGTGGTTCTGCAGCTCCGCAAGGAAGGGAAGGGAGTGGTCCGGGCTGCCGATATCGAGGTTTCCCACGATGTCGAAATCATCAACCCGGAACATGTGATCGCCCACCTTTCCGCCGGTGGCAAGCTGGCGATGGAGATGAAGGTGGAGAGGTCGCGCGGCTATGTCGCGGGCAACCTTCGCGAGTTGGGCGACGGCAGCAAGAATATTGGCAAGTTGGTCCTCGATGCCTCGTTCAGCCCGGTCCGCCGCGTCAGCTATGCGGTCGAAAGCGCGCGTGTCGAGCAGCGCACCGACCTCGACAAGCTGATCATGGACATCGAGACCAATGGTTCGATCGAGCCGGAGGAAGCCATTCGGACCGCGGCCCGCATCCTGATCGAGCAGCTCTCCGTTTTCGCCGACCTGGCAGGGACAGCGATGCCTGTCGAGTACCAGAAGGCGGTGCAGGTGGATCCCCTGCTGTTGCGACCGGTGGACGACCTCGAATTGACGGTTCGTTCCGCCAACTGTCTGAAGGCGGAAAACATTTACTATATTGGTGATCTGATCCAGCGCACCGAGAACGAGTTGCTCAAGACGCCCAACCTTGGCCGCAAGTCGCTGAATGAAATCAAGGAAGTGCTGGCTGCGCGCGGCCTGACACTGGGCATGAAGCTCGAGAACTGGCCTCCCGCCGGACTCGAGAAGTGAGCAGCCGGACAAGAACAGGAAGGAATTGATATGCGTCACCGTTTGGGTCTTCGCAAGCTTAATCGTACCAGCGCCCATCGTCTGGCGATGCTGCGTAACATCACCGTCTCCTTGCTGCGTGAGGAAGTCATCAAGACCACCTTGCCGAAGGCCAAGGAGCTTCGCCGTGTGATCGAGCCGATCATCACGCTCGGCAAGAAGCCTAGCCTCGCCAACCGTCGCCTCGCCTTCGACCGGCTGCGCGATCGTGACATGGTCGTCAAGGTGTTCGACGAACTCGGGCCACGCTACGCTACTCGCAATGGTGGCTACCTGCGGATTCTGAAGTGTGGTTTCCGGCTTGGCGACAATGCTCCGATGGCGCTTGTCGAGTTGTTGGACAGACCGGCTGAGGCGGTTGCCAGGTAAGCCGTTCGCGTTTGCGCGCCGGAGTCGGAAAAGCCAGGCCAAGCCTGGCTTTTTTTCGCTGCGCCTAGCGGGGTGCGTCCAGGCGAAAGTTGGGCGCGATCGGCGACAAGTAAAGGCAAGCTGACGGTGTTTGTCCAGGTGTTGGTCGCCATGCTGGCGCCGGACCGCAAAAATGGTCCGGCAGTTCGTGTGGTCAAATCACGAAGAAGTCGATAGCGTTGGGTACGGAGCCGCCTGGTAGGTCGGCAAAGTGCACCGCATCAATCGGACCACTGCCGTCGGCATCGTAGAGCAGCTGGTGACTAAACCAGTCGAAAATGATCCGATCGTCGCCATCAATGTAGTCTGCTGCAGCAGGCAGCACGTGCGTACGCACCCAGCCCACTAACAACTTTCCCCTATCACTAGCATAACTATAGTCTCGCGGCAACAGCATCGCAAGTCGAGCCGCCTTTTTTGTGTCGAAGCCGGGGGATCAGGACGCCGCGGCGTCGGTGGACTCTTCGAGTTGCTGCAGAGCCCACATCTGCGCGTATAGGCCGGCATTTCCCAGCAGCGTCAGGTGCGCTCCACGTTCGACGATGCGGCCGGCGTCCATCACCAGGATCTCGTCAGCATTCATGATCGTCGATAAGCGGTGCGCGATCACCAGCGTGGTGCGGCCGCGCGCCGCGTTGTCGAGGCTGGCCTGGATTGCTTTTTCGGTTTTCGAGTCGAGGGCAGAAGTGGCTTCGTCGAAAATCAGCACCGGGGGGTTCTTGAGCAGTGCGCGAGCGATGGCCACCCGTTGCTTCTCGCCGCCGGAGAGCTTCAGCCCACGTTCACCGACACGCGTCTCATAGCCATCGGGAAGTAGTTCGATGAATGCCGCGAGCTGCGCCGCGGCGGCGGCGGCGAGTACCTGTTCGCGGCCGGCTTCGGGTTGTCCATACTGGATGTTGTAGTAGATGGTGTCGTTGAACAGAACGGTGTCCTGGGGAACGATGCCGATACCGGCACGCAGGCTGGCTTGTGTGAGTTGGCGAAGGTCCTCGCCGTTGATCCGGATATGACCACCGCTGATGTCGTAGAAGCGGTAGAGAAGGCGTGCGAGCGTCGATTTTCCCGAACCCGACTCGCCAACGACGGCGACAGTTCGCCCGGCCGGAATCGCAAAGTCAACGCCATGGAGAATTTGCCGGTTCGCCTCATACGAAAAGTCGACCTCGCAAAAGCGAATCTGCAGCGGGCCGGCGGGCAGGGAAGTGGCGTCCGGCGCGTCGGCGATCTCGCGGTTGACCTGCAGAAGATCGAACATCCGCTCGATGTCGGCCAATGCCTGGCGAATCTCGCGGTAGACCACGCCGAGGAAGGTCAGCGGCATGTAGAGCTGAATCAGGAAGGCGTTGACCAGCACCAGATCGCCGATGGTCATGGTGCCCGCCACGACGCCGCTCGCCGCTCGCCACATCATCGCCGTCACCCCCAGGGCGATGATGACCTGCTGCCCCAGATTGAGCCATGACAAGGACACCTGGCTTCGCGTAGCGGCATCTTCCCAGTGTTGCATCTGCTCGTCGTAGCGTCGCGCCTCGTACTCTTCGTTGTTGAAGTACTTGACCGTCTCGTAGTTGAGCAGGCTGTCGATGGCCCGCGTGTTGGCGGCTGAATCGGTCTCGTTGACCTTGCGTCGTATGGCGATCCGCCAGTTGCTGACCTTCACCGTAAACACCACGTAGGCGGTCAGCGACGCCAGTGTGATGAGGACAAAAGCGCTGTCGTAGCGAACAAAGAGGATGATCAGCACGAGGGTGATTTCGACCAGGGTCGGCAGAATCGAATACAGCGTGTAGCTGATCAGACTCGAAATCGAGCGGCTGCCGCGCTCGATGTCACGCGAGACGCCGCCGGTCTGCCGCTCCAGATGAAAGCGCAGCGAGAGTTCATGGAGGTGGCGAAATACTTCGAGCGCAATGCGACGGACGGCGCGCTGCGTAACGCGGGCGAAGAGGATTTCGCGCAGTTCGGTGAACAGCGAGGTCGAAAAACGCAGCGCCCCGTAGAGCAGGAGCAACAAGGCGGGGAGGGCGAGCGCCTGTTGAGTGCTGCTCAGGCCGTCGATCATCTCCTTGAAGACCAGCGGTACGGTGACGTTCGCCAGCTTGGCGGTGAACAGACATAGCAAGGCCAGCAGGACGCGCCACTTGTATTGCCAGAGATACGGCAGCAACTTGTTCAAGGTCAGCCAGAGATGGCTTTCGCCGGCAGGGGGGCGGTCGGCGGCGAGGGAGGAAGAGGCGGCGCGGCGCATGCGTTGGACTTGTTGGTGTGGTTGCTGACCCCCGGAGTATGCCCTGTTGTCGGGCCAGCCCTCAAGGCGGATGCAAAAAGATGCCGAAAGCGCTTGCATTCGCAGCAAAGCGCCACTACAATTAAAACGAACGTTTGATCGAAGCGCTGTTGCCAAACCCTGCAAGGGCACGCCGCAGCTTTCCCAAGGCCAACGATGCCATGCGAGATCTGAAAGCAAACACTGATACCCGCGAACGCATCCTGGATGCTGCCGAACGGTTGTTCATGGAGAACGGCTACGAAGCGACGTCGATGCGGACCATTACCGGTGCCGCTGAAGTAAACCTGGCAGCCGTGAACTATCACTTTGGTTCGAAAGAGGCGCTGCTGCGCGAGGTCTTCCGCCGCCGCCTGGCGTGGCTCAACCGCGAGCGTCTGCAGGCTCTCGACCGGCTCGAGCAGCAGGCGGGAGGTGCGCCGCTCAAACCATCGCAGATCCTCGAGGCTTTTTTCGGCACCCTGTTGCGGATGGGTGAGGATGAGTCGCTCGGCGGCATGACCTTTCTGCGGCTGCTCGGTAGAACCCTGACCGAGCCGGCCGAGTTCATTCGCACCTTTTTCGCCGGCGAGTACGCACAGGTGATCGATCGCTACAAGCTGGCACTGTTCAGCGCCCTGCCGGATGTCCCGAAAGCGGAAATTGTCTGGCGACTGCATTTCATGCTTGGGGCCATGTCCTACGCGATTGCCGGTACCGATGTGCTGCAGGTCGTTACCGGCTGTGAAGTCGGCGACCTCGCTGGCGAAGCGGTGGCTGACGATGCGGGCGACACGGCCCTGGCCAGACGTCTGGCGCAGCGCTTGATGCCCTTCCTGCTCGGCGGCCTGCGCGCACCCCTGCCACAGTTCCAAGACCTACCAACAACAAGAGCTGCCCACAGCGGTGGCCAGCAAGCCCAGATCTAAAACTCAATACCAATGATAGGAGAAGCAGCAATGATCACAACGATCATCTCGATAGTCATCGGGATCAGCCTGGTAAGCCTGGTCGTGCTGTTCAGCGTTCGTCCCTGGCGGCGGGCACTGGTCAGCCGACCAGTTTTCCGTACCTATAAACGGATTCTGCCGCAGATGTCGGAAACCGAGCGCGTTGCGCTCGAGGCCGGTACGGTGTGGTGGGACGGTGAGTTGTTCCGCGGCAACCCCGACTGGAACAAGCTGCTCGCCTATCCGGTTCCACAACTCAAGCCAGAAGAGCAGTCCTTCATGGACAATGAGGTCGAGCGGGCCTGTGCGCTGGTCGATGACTGGCAGGTCACCAGCGAACTGAACGATCTGTCGCCGGAGGCCTGGCAATACATCAAGGACAAGGGCTTCCTCGGCATGATCATTCCGAAAAAGTATGGTGGGCTGGAATTCTCGGCCTATGGCCATTCGCAGATTGTCACCAAACTGTCGACGCGTTCGTCGGCGCTGGCGGTGTCGGTGATGGTGCCGAACTCGCTCGGTCCGGCCGAACTCCTGCTGCACTATGGAACCGAAGCGCAGAAGAACCACTATCTGCCACGCCTCGCCAAGGGAGTCGAAATTCCTGCTTTCGCGCTGACCAGTCCGTGGGCCGGTTCCGACGCCGGTTCGATCCCGGATGTCGGCATCGTCTGCAAAGGCATGTGGCAGGGCAAGGAAGTCGTCGGCATGCGCGTCACCTGGGACAAGCGCTACATCACGCTCGGTCCGGTATGCACCATTCTCGGCCTGGCTTTTCACCTCTTCGACCCGGACGGCCTGCTCGGCGACAAAAAGCACATCGGCATCACCTGCGCGCTGGTCCCGCGCGACACCGCCGGCGCCGAGATCGGCCGTCGGCACTTGCCGCTGAACGCCATGTTCATGAACGGTCCGACCCGCGGCAAGGACGTCTTCATGCCCCTCGACTACGTGATCGGCGGTCCGGCGATGGTTGGCCAGGGCTGGCGGATGCTGATGGAGTGCCTGGCCGCTGGCCGCTCGATCTCGCTGCCGTCGTCGAACACCGGCATGGCGCAACTCACCGCGCGCAGCGTCGGCGCCTACGCGCGTATTCGCAGTCAGTTCAAGATGGCCATTGGGCGCTTCGAAGGCGTCGAAGAGCCGCTGACCCGCATTGGCGCCTACACCTACATGATGGATGCCGTGCGCAAGATGACCGCTGGCGCCATTGACCTCGGCGAGCGGCCCTCGGTGGTCTCGGCGATCGCCAAGTATCATGTCACCGAGCGGGCTCGCCAGGTGGTCAATGATGGTATGGACATCGTCGGCGGCAAGGGTATCTGTCTCGGACCAGCGAACTTCATCGGTCGTGCCTATCAGCAGATCCCGATCGGCATTACCGTCGAGGGCGCCAACATCCTGACCCGCAGCATGATCCTGTTTGGCCAGGGAGCGATCCGTTGCCATCCCTACGTGCTCAAGGAGATGAAGTCCGCTTTCAACCCCGATCCTGTCCAGGGGCTGCGCGATTTCGACACCGCCTTGTTCGGCCACCTCGTATTCACCATCAAGCACGCCTTCGGCGCGCTGGCCAAGGGTCTCAGCGGATCGCATTTTGTCTCGGTGCCGGCCAATGTCGCACCGGAAACCAAACGCTATTATCAGCAACTGACCCGTTTCTCGTCAGCCTTCGCCTTCCTTTCGGACATCTCGATGCTGGTCCTGGGCGGCGAGTTGAAGCGCCGTGAAAAGCTTTCGGCGCGGTTGGGCGATATCCTGTCGATGCTCTATCTGTGCTCGGCAACGCTCAAGCGCTACGAGTCCGAAGGTCGCCAACAGGCCGACGCACCGCTGATGCACTGGGCGATATGGGACGCGATGTACAAGGCGCAGATGGCTTTCGACGGCGTGATTGCCAACTTCCCGATACGCTGGATCGGCCGCATGCTCTACCGCCTGGTTTTCCCGCTTGGCCACCCCTACGATGTGCCGTCGGACCGCATTGGTCATCAGGTGGCCAAGCTGCTGATTGAGCCGTCGGCGGCTCGCGACCGGCTGACGGCAGAAGCCTACCTGCCCAAGGCCCAGAGCGAAGCCATCGGCGCCCTCGAGCTCGCGCTCGCGGCAACCATCGAAGCCGAGCCCATCGACGCCAGGATTCGCGCTGCCGAAAAGAGCGGTTTGCTGGTCGACAATCCGGACGCCAACGTTCGCGATCTGGCGCACGCAGCTTTCGCTGCCGGTATCGTCACGCCGGCCGAGTACGCGCTGCTCAAGCGGCGCAATGAATTGCGCGACATCGTCATCCATGTCGACGATTTCCCGCACGACCTGGGCCGGACGACGAGGCAACAACCGCAGTTGCACAAAGCGGCCGCCTAGTACATCAGCAGACCCATCTCGGGGGGAGCACGGAGCAAGGCTTCCGTGCCTCTGGTTTCGCCGGGATGCGAGAATGAATGAAGGAGAAGAAGTGGCATTCCAGCCCGTGTATGTCGTCGATGGCGCGAGAACGCCTTTCCTCAAGGGGCGCAATGCCCCGGGGCCGTTTGCGGCCAGTGACCTGGCGGTGCAGGCCGGACGCGCGCTGCTGATTCGCCAGTCTTTCGCGCCGACCGAGCTCGACGAGGTCATTCTCGGTTGCGCCAGCCCCTCGCCTGACGAGGTAAACATCGGCCGTGTGGTTGCGCTGCGTCTGGGTTGTGGCGACCGGGTGCCGGCGTGGACGGTGATGCGCAACTGCGCCAGCGGCATGCAGGCGCTCGACTCGGCGATCGCCAATATCCAGAACGGGCGCTCACAACTGGTGCTCGCCGGTGGCGCGGACGCCTTGTCGCATGCGCCACTGCTCTACAACGAGGCGATGGTCCGCTGGTTCGGGGAGATGATGCAGGCCAGGACGATGGGCCAGAAGGTCGGCATGTTCGCCCGCCTGCGTCCGGCGCAGCTGCTGTCGCCGGTGATCGGCATCCTCAAGGGCTTGACCGACCCGGTGATTGGTCTGCTGATGGGGCAGACCGCCGAGAACCTCGCCTGGCGTTTCGGCATCTCGCGCCAGCAGATGGACGAATACAGCGTACGCAGTCACCAGCGTGCCGTGGCCGCTCGCGCTGCTGGCCACCTTGATGAAATCGTGCCGCTGGTGGATGCCAAAGGCAAGGTGCATGCCGAAGATGACGGTGTGCGTGCCGATTCGAGCATGGCCGGACTCGGCAAGCTGAAACCGTTTTTTGACCGGAAATACGGTCGCGTGACGCCGGGTAACAGCTCGCAGATTACCGACGGGGCGGCGTGGCTGATTCTCGCTTCGCAGGCCGCGGTCGACCGCTGGCAGCTCGAGCCGCTCGGCAGGATCACCGACAGCCAGTGGGCAGGCCTCGATCCGGCGCAGATGGGCCTGGGTCCGGTGCATGCCGCGACGCCGATCCTGAAACGGCACCAGCTCGGGCTGCAGGACATCGACCTCTGGGAAATCAACGAGGCCTTCGCTGCCCAGGTGCTCGGCTGCCTGGCTGCCTGGGAGTCGGACGAGTACTGCCGTGAGCAGCTCGGCCTGCCGGCGGCGCTCGGCACACTCGCACAGGAGCGCCTCAACGTCGACGGCAGTGCTATCGCCCTCGGTCACCCGGTCGGAGCCTCCGGCGCACGCATCGTCCTGCATCTGCTGCAGGCGCTGCGTGCTGCCAGGGCGAGACGTGGCATCGCCGCGATCTGCATCGGCGGCGGTCAGGGTGGGGCGATGCTGGTTGAAACGATCACCTGACAACAGGCAGGACAGGAAAATCCATGAACATGAACGACATTAGCTTCCAGCACTGGCGGACCGAGGTCGATGGCGAAGGCCTCGCCTGGGTAACGCTGGACAAGGCCGGTGAATCGACGAACTCGCTTTCAAGCGCCGTGATGAACGAACTGGCAGCGATTCTCGATCAGTTCGACTGCTGCCCACCCAAGGGGCTGATCTTCCGTTCCGGCAAGCCAGCGGGCTTCATCGCCGGAGCCGACATACAAGAGTTCACCCGGCTCGATACTCCCGAGCAAGCGGTCGATCTGGTGTCGCGCGGCTGGCAGCTCTTCAATCGCCTGGCTGGCGTCGCGTATCCGACGCTGGCGCTGGTGCGCGGCCACTGCCTCGGCGGTGGCCTCGAGCTGGCGCTGGCGTGTCGCTACCTGCTGGCGGTCGACGAGCCGTCGACCCGCATGGGGTTGCCCGAAGTCATGCTGGGCATTGTCCCGGGCTGGGGCGGCATGTTGCGCTTGCCGCAGCGGATCGGTGCGCAGGCGGCGCTGGACATGATGCTGACCGGCAAGACGATCGATGCCAAAAAGGCCAGGCGCCTGGGGCTTGCCGACGATTGTGTGCCGCCGCGCGTGATGGACCGCGCCGCCGCCCTGCTGGTGCTGGCCAATCAGCCGCGCCGCCGTCTGCCCCTATTGCAGCGCCTGCTCAATGGCCCGCTGAAGGGCATCGTGGCTCGTGGCGCAACCAAACAGGTCGCCCGGCGTGCCCGCCGCGAACACTACCCGGCGCCCTACGCGATTATCGACATCTGGGCGCATCATCACGGCAACGCGCTGGCCGCGCCCGGCTTGATCGACAGCATCGTGCGTTCGCCGACGGCGCGCAATCTGCTACGCGTCTTCTTTCTGCAGGAGCGCCTCAAGGGTTTCGGCAAGGCGGGCAGTTTCCAGGCCAGGCACGTACACGTGGTCGGTGCCGGGGTCATGGGTGGCGACATCGCCGCCTGGTGCGCGTTGCGCGGGCTGACCGTGACCCTGCAGGACCAGGGGATGGAGCGTATCGCCCCGGCGCTGCAGCGGGCCTATGCGTCCTGGAGCCAGCGCATCCGGGACAAGCGCGAGCTGCGCAAGGTCATGGACCGGCTGATTCCCGATCCGCAAGGGCACGGCGCACGCCAGGCCGATGTGGTGATCGAGGCGATCTTCGAGAACCTCGAAGCCAAGCACGCGCTGCTGCGCAAGCTCGAAACCATGATCAAGCCCGATGCGGTGCTGGCGACCAATACCTCGAGCCTGCGTATAGAAGATCTGCAGGCGGTGCTGGCGAGGCCGGGACGACTGATCGGCATCCACTTCTTCAACCCGGTGGCGAAGATGCCGCTGGTGGAAGTCGTTGCCGCCGACGGTGCCGACCCCGAAATGCTGCAACGTGGTACTGCCTTCGTCAAACAGATCGACCGCCTGCCGCTGCCGGTGAAGAGCGCGCCCGGCTTCCTGGTCAACGCCGTCCTCGGGCCGTACATGCTCGAAGCGATGCGCGCGGTCGATGAAGGAATTGCGCCGGAAACCATCGATGAGGCCATGCTGGCCTTCGGCATGCCGATGGGGCCGATCGAGCTGATCGACATGGTCGGACTCGACGTCGCGATGGCCGCCGGCAAGAGCCTTGCCGGTTCTGCCGCCGAGCCGCCGAAGTGTCTGCTGGAACGTTTTACTGCCGGCCACCTGGGCAAGAAATCGGGCCGGGGCTTCTACGATTATCCTGGCGGCCGCCCGACCAAGGCCCCGGCGGGGACGGTCCCGGCCGGTCTCGCCGCACGCCTGGTGAAGCCCCTGCTTGACCGCAGCGAACAACTGGTCGCCGACGGCATCGTTGCCGATGCCGATCTGGCTGACGCCGGAGTGATCTTCGGTACCGGTTTCGCACCCTTCACCGGCGGCCCGATCAACTACCTGAGGAGTCTGCATGCCTGACACCATCACCGAGCTGCCGGACAAACACCCGGTCCTGCGCGTCATGCCGATGCCTTCCGAAGTCAATCCGCAAGGCGACGTCTTTGGCGGCTGGATCATGGCGCAGGTCGACGTCGCCGGAGCGATTCCGGCGATGCGGCGCGCGCGCGGCCGCGTCACCACGGTGGCGGTCAATTCCTTCCTCTTCAAGCAGCCGGTTTCGGTCGGCGATGTCGTCAGTTTCTTTGCCGAGGTCGTCGCAACCGGTCGCACCTCGATCAAGGTCAGGGTCGAGGTCTACGCCGAACGCCACCCGGCGCAGCCGATCACCGTCAAGGTTACCGAAGCGGAGCTTACCTATGTTGCAATTAACCAACATGGAGAGAAGCGCGAGCTGCCAACCCCTCAATAATCAGCGATTTTTATGGACAGTGGTCTTAGCATAGCGTGGCAAATTGCTATTGCGCGTGGCGAAAAAGCTACGAACAGATCACATCCTAGGGGGAGTTGACCATGTCACAAAAAGTTTCGCTGAAGGTGATTCCGGCGCTGTTGCTGGCCGGGTTTTCGGGTGCCGCAGCCGCAGCAGGTTTTTCGCTGTTTTCGCAGGGCAGTGGTATGGGCAATGCCTGGGCCGGCTCGGCAGCGAAGTCGAGCGACGCCAGCACGATCTATTACAATCCGGCCGGGATGACGCAGCTGCAGGCACGTGAAGCCTCTGGCGGTTTGTACCTTGGGCGGCCCGTCTTCAAATTCGACGACGAGGGTTCCCAGGTGGGGGTTTTCAGGCTGTTCGGTGACGGTGGCGATTCGGGGAGCTGGGCTGCGATCCCGAATGGCTATCTGTCCTGGGCGCTGACAAAGGATCTATATGTGGGTATCGGCGTCGGTGCTCCTTTTGGCCAGTCGACCAAGTACGACGATCCGTGGAAGGGTAGCGCGCAGTCGAACGAGTTTGATATCAAGACGATCAACATCAATCCCTCGATAGCCTTTCGCGTCAATGACATGTTCTCGATCGGTGGCGGCGTGAGCTGGCAGAAGATCGAGGCGGATTACTACAAGCGCCTGGCGATAACGCCGGGCGCTGCCGGGGTGACAGCGCATGTGAACCTCGAGGACGATGCCTGGGGCTGGAACATCGGCGTCCTGTTCACGCCCTCGCCAGCGACGAAAGTCGGTCTCTCGTATCGCTCGTCGATCAAGTACAACACCGACGGTTCGAACACGCTGAAGAGTGATGGCTGGCCGGGAGCAAACCAGGTTTACCTGGGCGCCGTCCTGAGTGGTGTACAGAGTAACGTCGAGGCTGATGTCGAACTGCCGGCCATGGCGATTCTGAGCGTGGCGCAGAAGCTCAGCGATCAATGGGAGTTGCTCGGCGACGTTTCTTGGATGGGTTGGGATTCGATCCAGCACATCGATGTCGATCACACCAACGGCTTGAGGAGCGGCAGACTCCTGCTGTCCTTGCCGGCGTTGTTCGAGAATACCTACCGTGTCGCGCTCGGTGCCAATTACATGTACAGCGATGCGCTGAAATTCATGTTCGGTGTCGCCTATGACAAGTCGCCGGTCAAGAATTCGCAGACGCGGCTGGCCTCGCTCCCGGACAACGATCGCATCTGGTGGGCGACGGGAGCGGAGTGGAAGCCAGAAAAGAATCAGCGGCTGGAGGTAGGCTTGATGTATGAGTATATCCAGGGTTCCAGCATCGACCACTACGAGGGCCCCGCCTCGGGTCGACTGAAGGGCGACTACAATGGTTCCGGCGTCTGGATCGTTGGTGGCCAGTACTCGATCGCCTTCTGATTGCAGCGCAGCAGGCAAAAGCCCCGGATTCCGGGGCTTTTTTTTCGCCTGACATCGGCACTCGGTGATGTGCCTCGACTGCTGTTGACGCTGCTTCTGGATGGCGTATAATTCAAACGTTCGTTTGAGCGGCTTCGTGCAGAGCCGCGGCGGGGTTTCCCGGCGAGCGTAGTCCACCCAGACAAGGAGAACAGCTTGAGCAACTTCATCGTACGCAAGGCCGCCGTACTCGGAGCGGGCGTGATGGGCGCGCAGATTGCCGCGCACCTCGCGAATGCCGAAGTGCCGGTGGTACTTTTCGACCTGCCGGCCAAGGAAGGCGATCCCAACGGGATCGTGAAAAAAGCCATCGACGCGCTCAAAAAGCTTGAGCCCTCGCCGCTGGCGACGAAGGAT
Source organism: Candidatus Accumulibacter affinis (assembly GCA_016713625.1). Lineage (GTDB taxonomy): Bacteria > Pseudomonadota > Gammaproteobacteria > Burkholderiales > Rhodocyclaceae > Accumulibacter > Accumulibacter affinis. The sequence goes on along the minus strand of JADJOT010000011.1, from coordinate 365,354 downwards.
CGCGTCAGCTACATCGACGCCGCCAACTATTCGCAGCACCTCGAGCTGCTCAGGGATTGCGATCTGATCATCGAGGCGATCGCCGAGAAAACCGAGTGGAAAGACGATCTGTACCGCAAGATCGCGCCCTTCGTTTCACCCGACGCGATCATCGCCTCGAACACCTCGGGTCTGTCGATCAACCGCCTCTCGGAAGGGCTGCCGGAAGCCTTGCGTTCGCGCTTCTGCGGCATCCACTTTTTCAACCCGCCGCGTTACATGCATCTGGTCGAGCTGATCGCGACCCGGACCACCGATCCCGCGCTGCTCGACAACCTCGAATCGTGGCTGGTTTCGCGCCTTGGCAAGGGGATCGTGCGCGCGCTGGATACGCCGAACTTCGTCGCCAATCGCGTCGGTGTCTTCTCGATGCTCGCAGTGATGCATCACACGCAACGTCTGGGTCTCGGTTTCGACGTCGTAGACTCGCTGACCGGTCCGATCATCGGGCGCCCGAAGAGCGCCACCTATCGCACCGCCGACGTCGTCGGTCTCGACACCCTGGCGCATGTCATCAAGACCATGCAGGACACCCTGCCGAACGATCCCTGGCATGGCTACTACGGCGTCCCGGCGTGGTTGACCGCGCTGATCGGCAAGGGCGCGCTCGGTCAGAAGACGCGCTGCGGCATTTTTCGCAAGGATGGCCGGGCGATCAAGGTACTCGACCTGGCGGCCCAGGACTACCGTGATACCGCGGCAGACATCGATCCGGGTGTGCTGGCGATCCTCAAGAACCGCAATCCGGCCGAGAAATTCGCCCAGCTGCGCGCCAGCGGGCATCCGCAGGCGCAGTTCCTCTGGGCGATCTTCCGCGACATCTTCCATTACGCCGCTTTCCACCTTGCCGACATTGCTGACAACGCCCGCGATGTCGACTTCGCGATGCGCTGGGGCTTCGGCTGGTCGCAGGGTCCGTTCGAGAGCTGGCAGGCTGCCGGCTGGCAGGCGATTGCCGAAGCCATCCAGGCTGACATCGACGCTGGCCAGGCGATGTGTTCGGCAGCGCTGCCGGCCTGGGTTTTTGGCCGTGTTGCGAAGGAAGGCGTGCATGGCGCGCAGGGTTCATATTCGGCAACCGCCGACGCCTATCGGCCACGTTCAACCTTGCCGGTCTATCAGCGCCAGATCTTTCCTGAGCGGGTGCTGGGCGAAAAGGCGGTCGCCGGCAACACCGTCTGGGAGAACGAAGGCGTACGCCTGTGGACGCTGCCGCAGATCGACGAGGGAATCGCCATCGTCAGCATCAAGTCGCGCAACCACACCCTGGGCCGTGACGTGATCATCGGTATGCAGGAAGCGGTGGCACGTGCCGAAGCCGACTACCAGGGCCTGGTGCTGTGGCATGAGTCGCCGTTTGCCTTTGGCGCCAACCTCAAGGAAGTCACCGAGGCGATTGCCGCCGGCGAGTTCGAACTGCTCGAGCAATACGTCGCCGAGTTTCAGAACGCGTCGATGTGCCTCAAGTATGCCAAGGTGCCGGTAATCGCGGCGGTGCAGGGGATGGCTTTGGGCGGTGGTTGCGAGTTCCTGATGCACGCTGCCAGGCGGGTGATCGCGCTCGAAAGCTACATCGGCCTGGTCGAAGCGGGTGTCGGACTGATCCCCGCGGGTGGTGGCTGCAAGGAGTTCGCCATCCGCGCCGCGCAGCACGCGGCAAAGACCGGCGGCAACGACCCGTTCGAGTTCATCCAGCCGGTTTTCATGACCATCGCCATGGCGACGGTGTCGAAGAGCGGTGCGCAGGCCAGGGAACTTGGTTTTGCCGTCGAGTCGGACAAGATCGTCTTCAACGCCAACGAGCTGCTCTACGTGGCGCTGCGTGAAGCCCGCGGTCTGGCCGAATCCGGCTATTACCCGTGCCTGTCGCCGCGCGGGGTCAAGGTGGCCGGCCGCACCGGTATCGCCAACTGCGAAATGATGCTCGCCAACATGAAGGAAGGCGGCATGATTTCGGCGCACGACTATGCGGTGGCCAAGGCTGCGGCGACTGCCCTGTGCGGCGGCGACATCGAGACCGGATCACTGGTGGATGAGCAGTGGTTGCTGACCGTCGAGCGCAAGCTCTTCGTCGAACTGCTGAAGAACCAGAAAACCCAGCAGCGTATCCAGCACCTGCTGGAAACCGGCAAGCCGCTGCGTAACTGAGCGAGCAAGGAGAACAGATCATGAGCAAACAGATTCAGGACGCCTACATTGTCGCCGCCACCCGCCTGCCGGTCGGCAGACGCAAGGGCATGTTGGGCCACGTTCGCCCGGACGACATGCTGGCGCACGCCATCCGGTCGGTGATGGCGCAGGCGCCGGGGCTTGACCCGGCGCTGGTCGCGGACGTGATTGTCGGCTGCGCGATGCCGGAAGCCGAGCAGGGAATGAACGTCGCGCGCATCGGCCTGTTGCTGGCCGGAATGCCCAACACGGTTCCCGGGGTCACCGTCAACCGCTTCTGCGCGTCCGGCCTGCAGACGGTGGCGATGGCCGCTGATCGCATTCGCCTCGGTGAAGCCGACGTGATGATCGCTGCCGGTACCGAAACGATGTCACTGATGAACCAGATGACCGGCAACAAGATCGCGATGAACCCCGCCATCTTCGAGAAGGAAGAGAACTACGCCATCGGATTCGGGATGGGTATCACCGCTGAGAAAGTCGCCGCGCAGTGGAAGATCTCGCGCGAGGACCAGGACGCATTCGCCGTCGCCTCGAACCAGAAAGCTTGTGCAGCCATCGCTGCGGGCCACTTCAAGGCCGAGATTTCGCCCTACGCGGTCAAGGCGCGGGTGCCGAACCTGCGCAGCGGCGAAGTGATGGTCAAGGAGTACCTTGCCGAGAACGACGAGGGGCCGCGCTCGGACAGCAGCATCGAAGGCCTTGCCAGGTTGCGGCCAGTGTTTGCCGCGCGTGGTTCAGTCACTGCCGGCAACAGCTCGCAGATGTCCGACGGTGCCGCTGCCGTGCTGGTGGTCTCGGAAAAGATCCTCAAGCAGTTCCACCTGCAGCCGCTGGCGCGCTTTGCCGGTTTCTCGGTGGCTGGCGTGGCACCCGAGATCATGGGCATCGGCCCGGTTGAGGCGATTCCGCGCGTGCTCAAGCAGGCGGGAATCACCCAGGACGAGGTCGACTGGTTCGAGCTGAACGAGGCCTTTGCCGCGCAGGCGCTGGCCGTAATGCGAACGCTTGAGCTTGATCCGGCCAAGGTCAACCCCCTGGGTGGCGCCATCGCTCTCGGCCACCCACTGGGCGCCACCGGCGCGATCCGCACGGCCACCCTGGTGCACGGGATGCAGCGCACCCGCCAGCGCTACGGCATGGTGAGCATGTGTATCGGCACTGGCATGGGCGCAGCGGGGCTGTTCGAAGCGATCCAGTAAGCTGTCTGGGAGACCCGGGTGGCGTCCGGGTCTCCGGGCAAGGCCCGCTTACGCGGCTGCGCACTGCGTTAACTCCGCAAGATGCGACTTGAGGCCGCTGAAGTGTCTGGCATAATACGCACCGGACACGGTCAACAAGGCGCGCAATGGATGTCGATCTATGGGGAAGGCTGGGCTGGCGCGAAGGCCTGATTGCGATTATCGGGTTGCTGATCGTTTACATCGTCGTCCTCTATCTGCGCATGCGGCGCCTGCAGCACGGGTTCGCGGCAATGCCGCCGCTGGCGGCGCAGTCGGCGGTTGCCGCATACAGCGCGATCCAGGGACCGGCGGCGGTGGCAGCCCTTGCGGTAGCAGAGCCCCTGGCGCCGGCGGCGCCAGCCAGCGAGCCGGTGACCGCTGCTGGCGCGCTTGACGCACAGGCGCAAACCCATGCTGCGCAGCCGGCGTTCGCCTGGAACGAGCCGCCGCCGGAGATTCCCGGGCAGGCGCTGATCGATGCCATGCAGAACGAACTCTATCAACTGCGCTGTGAGGTCGACGAGCTGCGTGCCGAAGTGTTGGCGGCGCGCGAAGATTTCCGACAGCAGGCCGCGCACTCGACGGGATCACCGCAAAATGCCTCACCGTTGTACAACGATGCGATGCAAATGGCCGTCCAGGGTCAGGACGCCACCGCCATCGCGCATCACTGCGGAATTGCACGCGCCGAGGCGGACCTGGTGGTTGCGTTGGCACGCAACCGCCGCGAGGGGTTGTAGACGCACCGCCTGGTCAGCGCCGTGCTGCGTCGACTGCAGCGCCGGCGGACCTGTTCCCCGCCGGTTTCGCCACTGCTTGGCACGGCCGGCGCAATGATCGATCGGCAAGCCGCGCGCAGGCGGCAACTGCAATGGCGGATGCGTGCTGCCGTGCTGTTGGCGCTAGTGTTGCTGGCGGCGCTGACGCTGCTTGATGAGCTGAGTACGCCCGATGAGGCGATGCTTGACAGTCCGCAGTTCACCCAGCCAGTCGCGGTCAGGAAGGTGGCAGCGAAAGCCGTCGAGCCACTCGAGCGACTCGCGCCACTGGTTGACAACGTGCCGGTGCGGACGGTGGTCGCCGCACAGGCCAGTGGCGCGGCGATTGAAACCGTGCGACCGGCGGCTGATTCGCTGCCCGCCAGTCCCGCCTTGCCGGCGCCGCCCGGCGCTGCAGCCGCACCGGCTGTCGAGCAAGTCCTGGTCGAGCCGTCGCGCGCGGCGTCCGGGCACCTGCTGCAGTCGGGCGTGTTGCCGGACCGGCGTCAGGCCGAAGAGCTGCAAGCCCAGCTCCTGCAGGAGGGGATCCCTGCACGCGTCGAGACACGTCTGCAGATCGGGCCCTTCAAGACTGCCGCTGAGGCCGAAGCGGCACGCCGCAAACTCAAGGTTCTTGGGGTCGATGGCCTGATCGTGGCGGGCGAGGGACGCCGACCGTAGTCGCTCAGGGCTCTACCGCGGGCAGCTGGCGGCGCAGCCGCCGGGCAAAAACGCGCATCTCGCGGACGGCCTGCAGGTCACCCCTGGCTTCCGCGACGACGATCCCCTGTTCGTAGGCGGCCAGCGCTTCGGCACTGCGACCGCTCTCGTTGAGTGCCTTGCCGAGCAGTTTCCAGGCCGCCGAGTATCTGCCGTCGCGTTCGACCGCTTCCCGCAGGTGGATCGCGGCTTGCTCGAAACTGCCGGCCTTGAGATACTCGTTGCCCAGTGAATAGCGCAGCAAGGCGCCGTCACGAGGGCCGCCGAGCAGTTTTTCGAGATTGGCGATGAGCGTCGTCGTCATGAGAGTTTCTCGGTTTATGATCGCGGGTTTCAACCGCACCCATTGTAGAGGACAGCACCATGGCCAGAACGATCATTTCAACAGCGCAGGCGCCGGCAGCCATTGGCACCTACTCGCAGGCGGTCAAGGTCGGCGATACCGTCTATCTCTCGGGCCAGATCGGTCTTGACCCGGTCAGCATGGAGATGGTCGCCGGTATCGACGCGCAGATCGTTCGCGTCTTTGACAACCTCAAGGCGGTCGCCGAAGCCGCCGGCGGTTCGCTCGCCGACGTCGTCAAGCTCAACGTCTTTCTCACCGATCTGGCACATTTCAAGACCGTCAACGAGGTAATGGGCTGCTATTTCGCCGAGCCCTATCCGGCGCGTGCCGCGGTCGGTGTGGCCTCGCTGCCGCGCGGCGCGCTGGTCGAAGCCGATGCGGTGATGGTCGTCGGCGGCTGATGCCGACAGCGGACGCGCTCGACGCGCCGGCAGCGATCCGCAAGCGGCTGCAGAAGCTGGGTCTGCAACGGCGCGACGATCTCGTCCTGCATCTTCCCCTGCGCTACGAGGACGAAACCTGCGTCACCGCCATCGCTGACGCGCCCATCGGCGTTCCCGTGCTGGTCGAAGGCCGGCTCGTCGACCTGGCACTGCGGCTGGCGCCGCGTCGTCAACTGGTGGCCCGGATCAGCGACGCCAGCGGCGACGGCAGCGTCCTCGACCTGCGTTTTCTGAGCTTCTACGGCAGTCAGCAGCGGGCGCTCGAAAACGCCCGCGAGCGTGGGCAGAAGCTGCGCATCTTCGGCGAGATCCGCTGCGGCTTCCTCGGTCGGGAGATGGTGCATCCGCGTTACCGCATCCTCAGCGATGACGAAGCGCTCGCCGATTCACTGACCCCGGTCTATCCGACCACCGCTGGCGTCTCCCAGGGCGTGCTGCGGCGCTTGATTGCCGGCGCGCTGCGCGCCGCCGACCTGAGCGAATTGCTCGACGAGGACTGGTGCAGCCGCCATTCGCTGCTGCCCTTTGCCAGCGCCGTGGCCTTGTTGCATGCGCCGCCGCCGGAGCTGCTTGCGGCAACAGCACTGCAGAACCGCAGCCACGCCGCCTGGCGGCGAGTCAAGTTCGACGAACTGCTGGCGCAGCAGCTCTCGCTACGCCGCGCCTATCTGGCGCGTCGACAAAAAGGTGCGCCGGTGCTGCTGGCCGCCGGTCAACTCGCCGACCGGCTCCAGGCCTCGCTGCCCTTCGCCTTGACTGGCGCGCAGCGGCGAGTGGCTGCCGAAGTCGCGGCCGATCTGCTGCAGCCGTACCCGATGCAGCGGCTGTTGCAGGGCGACGTCGGCTGCGGCAAGACGATCGTCGCCGCGCTGGCCGCTTGTCAGGCCATCGATGCCGGTTATCAGACGGCGTTCATGGCGCCGACCGAGATCCTCGCCGAGCAGCATTTTCTGAAACTGCGCGCCTGGCTCGAACCGCTCGGCGTCGAGGTGTTATGGTTGGTGGGGAGCCTCAGGAAGAGCGTCAAGCGGGCGCAGCAGCTGCAGGCTGCGACGACTGCGCAACTCGTCGTCGGGACGCATGCGCTGATCCAGGAAGGAATCGATTTCGCTCGTCTCGGACTGGTCATCGTCGACGAACAGCACCGCTTTGGCGTCGTGCAGCGGCTCGAGTTGCGCCGCAAGGGCGCCAACCCGCATCAGTTGATGATGTCGGCGACGCCGATTCCGCGCACGCTGGCAATGAGTTACTACGCCGATCTCGATCTTTCGGTGATCGACGAACTGCCGCCTGGCCGCTCGCCAGTGAAGACCCGGCTCTTTTCAGACGCCAGGCGGGACGAGGTGATCGCCGCCGTGCGCGCCGTCGTCGCCGGCGGGCGGCAGGCTTACTGGGTCTGCCCATTGATCGAAGAGTCAGCCCAGCTCGAGCTGCAGGCCGCGCTCGCTACGCATGCCACGCTGAGCGCCGAGCTGCACGACTTGCGCATCGGCCTGCTGCATGGTCGTCTGCGGAGCGACGAAAAAGCGGCGGTGATGGCTGCCTTCGTGGCCGGCGAGATCGACGTTCTGGTCGCCACCACGGTCATCGAAGTCGGCGTCGACGTGGCCAACGCCAGCTTGATGGTCATTGAGCACGCCGAGCGCTTCGGGCTTTCCCAGCTCCATCAGTTGCGTGGGCGAGTCGGTCGCGGCAGCCATGATTCGGTCTGCGTATTGCTCTACCAGCCACCCTTGTCGGCCACCGCGCGGGCCCGCCTTAAGGTCATTTTCGAACATGCCGACGGTTTCGAGATCGCTCGCCAGGACCTGCAGCTGCGTGGTCCGGGAGAGTTCATCGGCAGCCGCCAGTCGGGCGTGCCGCTACTCCGTTATGCCGACCTCGAAGTCGATGCCGACCTCGTCGAACTCGCGCGGGAGCTCGCGCTGCAACTGCTGCGTGCGGAGCCCGCGCGCGCCGCGAGTCATTTGCGGCGCTGGGTCGGGAATCGGGAGGAGTTGTTGAAAGCCTGAAAGCCTGAGCCTGAAGGGGTCAGGACCCGTGCAGCAGGGCCTCGAGCAGCTTTTTCATGTCAGCGGGACGCGGCCGCGCCTTGTCTTCGCCGCCATAAACGCTGCCGACCTTTTTCGCTGTGATCCGTTCGAGATTCTCGCTGTACGCCCGCGCCGGCAGCGGCAGGTCGTTTGCTTCGACGATCAGGCGAGCTGCATTCTTCATCGCGAAGTCGACAAAGTCCCTGACCGCAGGCTTTTCGAGCGCCTGTTCATTGACGTAGAGGAAAAGCGGACGCGACAGCGGTTGATAGCTGCCGTTGCGAATGTTGTCGACGGTCGGTAGCACCGCGTCCTTGCCGTCGCTGATCGCCACGGCCTTCAGTTTCGTCTGGTTTTCGATGTAATAGTCGAGGCCCAGATAGCCCAGGGCATCCTTGTCTTCAGCGATGCGCTGTGCCAGCACGGCGTGATCCTCGGCGGTGCTGACATCGCTCCGGCTGGACCTTGGCGTGCCGACGACGACTTCAGTGAAGGACTCGAAGGTGCCGGAATCGGCACCGGGAGCGTAGAGCTTGATCTTCTGGGCAGGCCACGCCGGGTTGAGGTCTTTCCAGGTATTGATCTTGCCCTGGGCGGCCGGTTCCCAGAGCTTGCGCAGCTCGGCGACGCTCAGCTTGCTGACGAAGGTGTTCTGCGGATTGACCACCACGGTCAGTGCGTCGTAGGCCAGGGGCATCTCGTAGAAGCGAATGCCAGCCTTCGCGCACGCCTCCATTTCCCTCCTCAGGATCGGCCTGGAGGCGGTCGCGATGTCGGTCTCGCCGCGGCAGAACTTGGTGAACCCGGCGCTGGTGCCGGAGACGCCGATGTTGACATGCACTTCATGCAGCTTGGCGCGCTGGAACTCCTGCGCGATCGCCTCGACAATCGGATAAACGGTACTCGACCCGTCGATCCGGACCACCGGCGCAGCGCCAGTGGCGAGCGGGCTGAAAGCGAGCGCAGCAGCAAAAGCGGCTGCGGGAAACAGCGAAGTTGCAACAGGGGCTGACAGATCGCGCTTCATGGGGAGTCTCCGTGGTTAAAGTCGATCGAAACGACGAGACGATTATGTGACAGATCTGTGTCGGATTGGTGACAGTTGGACATGATGAGCGAATTCTCTGCCCGGCGTGCACGGTTTCGCGTCCAGACGAGAACGTCTGCCGGCGAATTCCGGTCAAGGTGGCCGAATCACCCACGGGCCTCTAGCGCGGGAAGGTGGTGGGCGAATCCCTGGGGAAACCCGTTGACCTCCCGCACCCTCCCGAACCAGCCTTGACGCTTGTCACGTACGTCGGTGCATTCAGTCGGTCGCTTTGCCAACCAGAGTGTCCGACGTGCCCGCCGGTCCCCATTTCTGCTTGATTGCGACGCAGAGTTTTGCAATGTCATGCTGCATGTGCATGGGTTCCTACATCTTGATCTCTGTTGCGGCGGCGTAGTCCTGCACGGCGATGGTGCCTATGTGATATCCGAGCGAGCGATAGCTCTCGAACTGCGTTTCGTCGAACCATTGATCGACCGTCCCCTGATGCGGAAAACTCGGGTCGGTCTTGCGGTAATTCAGCACATCTGCGAGTTCCTTGCCGGTCAGCGAAGGCTTGATGTAGAGCAAGGTGCCATCCGGCGCGTCGCGGTCCACCTTGCCGTACAGGATCTTGCCCGCGACACAATGCGCCTTGCTGAATTCTGCTTTGGGCTCGCGATCGATGCTGCCGACGTCGATGTCGACCTCGATGCGCAGATCCGTGTAGCACTTGCGAATGGCATTGCCCAGATCGGCAAAATTCATCGCGCCATCGGCACCGGCGTCGATGATCACGATTAATCGGCACCGCCGCCGCACCAGCTCGTAGAGCCCAAGGTTTTCAAAGTGCCCGCCATCCGACAGATAAATGAAGTCGGCATTGGCGTCGGTCAATCCGAACAATTCGGCGATGAGGCAGAAGAGGCCGACGCTCGGGCCCGAGTCCTGCCACCGCTTGGGCGAGCGCGGGTTGGGACACCAGCGGCCGAGCCGAACATTGAAGATGGTCATCAAGAAGGCAAGCGGCGGCGACGAGTGATAGCCCATGCTCGGACTGACGGCTGCCCCCGATACCGCCATCGCCATGCCAAGCTTGGTCCCGGCGTCCTCGTCGTCGACCCGCGTATGTTTGGCGCCGAACCGCGCCGTCGGCCTGAAGCAACCGCGCGCCGCGTGCTGGCGAGCCGTCGGACCGCCCACTGAGGGCATACTGGGCATCTCGTAGCCGCAAAAAGCCGGTGTGAAGACGAACCCGGACGCCTTGCGGGTTTGCCATGCGAGTTCCTCGCCTTTCACGAGATTCAGTGTGGTATTGACGATGTGGTACGGCTTCTGCACATTGGTCCCGTCCGGCTTCAGGAAATCCTCGAAGCGCGGGTCGTCTTTCGGGTCGAACGCGGTGAATGGATGCGGCCGGCGCTTCTTGCTGCTGGCACCCAGGTAGGCGCGCACCAGTCGATTGCGGTACATCATGTACAGCGAAAATTTGTTGATATCCACGCGCCAGGCCAGCAGCAAGCCAACGACCAGGAAACTGGTCATGACGATGAGCAGGTGGCCTGGGTCGCTTGCTTCGACGTCATTGAGATAGCGATCGATGTATTGCGCGAGATCGACGCGGCCCAACGACATGCCCTGGGTCCCAGTCGGTACCGAGACAAAATGCACCAGCGTCGCTACCGCGGTCAAGATACCCAAGGTAAACACATAAGGCGCCAGCTGCGTGATCAGCTCGATCCAGCGCGAGTCCTCTCGTTTTCCGGTGGCTTTCCCTGCGCCCGCGAGTACTCCCGCGACAGTCGTTCCCAGCCAAGTGCTGGCGATGGCTCCCGCACCCCATGCGGGCGCATGCGCGTTGATCCAGAACAGTGTCGGCGGCACGTAGAACGCAACCACAAAGAGTCCCATCCAGCCGAGGACCAGAATGATCGCCCAGCCGCCTTGGCGGCTCCACCATTCGCGGCTTCCATCGGTGTACAGCCGCCCGATCAGGCCGACCAGCAGGATCATGGTGACGCCGAAGAGGCACAGCAGGAAAGGCATGCCAAGGCTGACCAGGTGGCTGTCGTGATTCGCCAGTGCACTTCCCGCCGTGAACGTGCTAATCCAGGCCAGCGAAAGCAGGACCAGATACGATCCCAAGCCCAATGCCAGGATGGCGAACAGCAGGTGCCCCAGCCCTTCCTTTCCCAGGTTCTTCCACTTCACGGTCGCATGCTTGGGCAGCCCGCTGCGATACTGCGCGGTCGCCCAGCCAGCCAGCCAGACGAGAAAATAGACGATGCCGGGCAGCAACGCGAATTCGAATACGTGCAGTCTCTCCGACCAGAGAAATTCGAACGTTGTCCGGTCGCTGGGATGGTTCAATTCCTCGACAAACTTATTCCATTCGACCTTGACGTCGCCCATCGCCTCCCACAGACCGATGCTACCGGCGAAACCGGCCACCATCAGCGGCACCACAATGAGCCGGATGATACTGCCCTGCGTCTGCGAAAAGATCGTACTCTTGCTTGCAGGATCGGGTGTAAGCGAAATGCTGAGGGCAATGAAATACACGACCCACAGGAACACTACCAGGCCAATCATCAAAAACATCATGCCGTGCTGTTGGCGGTGCTCGTGCACCAGCCACGTCAAGCCGCGCGGTAGCACCAGAAAAGCCGCCATCAACGCGACCAGAATGCTCAGGTTAAGCATGGTATTGCGGAGGTAGGTGGCGATGACCGACCAGGTGTCGGCGCTGAACATGCCGGTCTTCGGCGTCAGGTAGTTGCTGTACTGGCGAAGACACTTGATCTGATCGGGTTCGTCCGGGACGGGTGCAGCCTTCGATCCGGGGGTCAGCTTCGCCTCCAAAGTCCTGATATCGCCGTGCTCATGCACGATCTCCTCCTTCAGCCACTTCGAGAACCAGCCGCCAATGTAGCCGCCGCCCGAAACCGTGGACAGATAGTCGAAGTCCCGCAGCAGCTTGTTCTCGGCCAAGGCCTGCAGAATGCCAAGGTTGAACGTGGCGCTGCGGATACCGCCGCCGGAAAATGCCAGCCCCGCCAGATTCAGATCGTGTGCGCGTCTGATGACGTCCGACTCAGCTGCGGGCCGAATGCGAAGATCAGCAGGCGGTTCGCGAAGCGCATCGAGTTCGTACTGGAACGTTTCGGAAAAGAGGCTTCCCACCTCGTCATTCAGCTTGTTCCAGGTCGCGGTGTCGCAGACGCCGGTCGCCGGTAGCTTCTGTGCTTGCTGGAATTGCGTGAGGGCCGTCTGCAGGGGGTCGTCGAACCACTTGCTTCGCGCGCCCGTATAGATCCCGAGACACGCAAGCTTGCGCTGAATGTCGCCAATCTCTTCGCCCTGATCCCCTTTTTTGAATCTTGTTTCGCTCATGGCAGGGTTCTCCCGAAAACTGCAACTCCGGAGAATCACGAGAGTGCGTGACCGCACAAATCCGGATCCGTGGATCGGTCGTTCCCGCGAAAGCGGAAACCTGATGTCGTTTGAGGGAAGACGCTGGTGTCAGGACAGAAAAGCGAAGCACCTTTGCCGAATCATCACGGATCCCGCAACCCGAAGTCAACTGGTGGCCACTGGGTGGCGACGGCAGTCGGCCGAGGCCGACGGAGTGGCGTTTTCTTGCCAGGAGTTCTATCCTCGCGCCGGGATCGTCCCACAACCTGCGATAATCCGGCAGGGCGTGCGCCGCACGCCGAATCCTGATGAAAGGAGTGACCGTTCGTGGCCAAACAGTTGTTGATCTATGAAACGGCGGTGCCGGTTTCCGCCGCACGCCATCGCGGCGTGTCCCTCGAGGCGAGCGGCAGCTACGCCTTCAGCGCGGGCATCAATGCCGTGCCGCTGATGGCGATCGAGTTCCCGCGCGCGGTGGCCGAATACGCCATCGTGTTTTCCGCCGAAAGTGAAGAAGTGATGCCGGTGGTGGTGCTCGGCATCCGCAACGAGCAGAACCTGTATCTGTCGTCCGACGCCCGCTGGAAGGCCGACTACATTCCCGGTTTCATCCGCCGCTATCCTTTCGTTTTTTCGTCGAGTGCCGATGGCCAGTCGCTCACCCTGTGCATCGACGAGTCGCACCCCGGGGTGAACCGCGAAGGGCGTGGCAATGCGCTGTTCGGTGACGACGGCAAGCCGACGCCGTACGTCGACCAGGTGCTCGATTTCCTCAAGGATTATCAGGCACACTTCGAGCGCACCCGGGCTTTTGGTCGCCGCATCCACGAGCTTGGCCTGCTCGAGCCGATGCAGGCCAACGTGACGACACCGCAGGGCGAAAAACTCACTCTCGGTGGTTTCCTGGTGGTCAGCCGCGACAAGCTGCGGGAACTGGCCGGCGAGACCCTGCAGCAACTCGTGAAGACCGACGAACTCGAGTTGCTCTATCTGCACCTGGCCTCGATGCGCAACTTCAACGAAGTCAAGGACCGGCTGATAGACTCGATCGCTGACACGCCCGGGGCCACCGAATCACAGGACCGCCAGCTCGACGGTACCTGATCTTCAACGGCTTCTACCTCGGCGACCACGGTCAGGAAAACACGCCTGCCGCCTGGTCGACGTGCACCCCGAACGCAACCTGCACGTCGGCGATTCGCCGAACGACATCGAGGCCGCCCGCGCCGCCGGTTGCCCGGTGTATTGCGTGCCGGCTACAACGAGGGCGCCCCCGTCCGTGCCGAAGACTGCGACGGGCTGGTGGCGGATCTGGAGGCGGCACTGCGGCTCGCCCGTGGCGGCTAACCCGGCGGGTCGGCAGCGATGAGCGGGTGACTCGCGTCCGGCGATGGCGGAGAATACGGCCTTTTCCGCACCTTCGGCCCGAACGCCCATGCTCTGGATCGCCCCCTCCGAAAAAGACGCAGCATCCACCTCGCTCGAAAAGCGCCTGTGGGATGCTGCCGACCAGTTCCGCGCCAATTCCGGCCTCAAGGCGCAGGAATACTCCGGCCCCATCCTTGGCCTGATCTTCCTGCGCTTTGCCGAAGTCCGCTTCGCCGTCCAGCGCAGCAAGCTCGAAGGCGCCAGCGCATCGTCACGCGCATTTTCCAGGCGAAGCAGCCGGCTCGATGAACCCGCCGCCTACCACGCCGAAGGCATCCTCTACCTCGCCCCCGAGGCACGCTTCGACTATCTGCTGACCCTGCCCGAGGTCGCCGACATCGGCGCCCGGGTCAACGCCGCGATGCGCGAGATCGAAAAGCACAACCCGCAGCTCGCCGGCGTGCTGCCGAAGACCTACAACCTGTTCACCAGCACCCTGCTCAAGGAACTGCTGAAGAAGGTTTCCGAGATTCCGGCCACGCTCGACTACGACGCCTTCGGCCGCATCTACGAATACTTCCTCGGCGCCTTCGCCATGACCGAGGGCCAGGGTGGCGGCGAGTTCTACACGCCCTCCAGCATCGTCAAGCTGCTCGCCGAAATCATCGAACCCTTCCACGGCCGCATCCTCGACCCCGCCTGCGGTTCCGGCGGCATGTTCGTGCAATCGGCGCGCTTTGTGGCCGAGCACCAGAAGAACCCCGCCGCCGAACTCGCCATCTGCGGCGTCGAGAAGACCGACGAAACCGGCCGCCTGTGCCGCCTCAACCTCGCCGTGCATGGGCTGGAGGGCGACATCAAACACGGCGGCAACATCAACAGCTACTACGACGACCCGCACACCGCCACCGGATCTTTCGACTTCGTCCTCGCCAATCCGCCCTTCAACGTCAATGCGGTGGACAAGGAACGGCTCAAGGACATGGTCGGCGCCGGCAGAAGATTCCCCTTCGGCCTGCCGCGCACCGACAACGCCAACACCCTGTGGATTCAGCTCTTCTACTCGGCGTTGAACAGCCAAGGCCGCGCCGGCTTCGTCATGGCCAACTCGGCGTCGGACGCCCGTTCCTCCGAGCAGGAAATCCGGCAGAAGCTGATCGAAGCGCGGGCGGTCGATGTCATGGTCGCCGTCGGCCCCAACATGTTCTACACCGTCACGCTACCGTGCACGCTGTGGTTCTTCGACAAGGGCAAGGCCAGGACAAAGCGCGCCGATACCGTGCTCTTCATCGACGCCCGCCACATCTACCGGCAGGTCGACCGCGCTCACCGCGACTGGACACCGGCGCAGATCGGCTTCATCGCCAACCTCGTCCGCCTCTATCGCGGCGAGGCGCCCGACCTGACCGTCGGCGGTGGCGAGACGGCGGCCAGGCTCGGCGAAATCTTCGGTGAAACGCCGGTCTACCGCGACATCCCCGGCCTGTGCAAAGCCGCGACGCTGGCCGAGATCGAAGCCCAGGGCTGGTCGCTCAACCCCGGCCGCTACGTCGGCGTCGCAGCGGGCGAAGAAGTCAGCGACGAGGACTTCAAGGAGCAGCTCGAAACCCTGAACGAGCAACTGGAATCGCTGAACGCCCAGGCGCGGGAACTGGAGCAGACTATCGCCGCGAATGTGGCGGGAATTCTGGAGGCGTGAGGATGGCGAGCAATTGGCCAACGGTCAAGATTGGCGACCTGCTTGAGATAAAGCACGGATTCGCGTTCAAGGGTGAGCACTTTACCAACAAAGGCGAATTTGTCTTGCTCACCCCTGGTAACTTCAAAGAGGAAGGCGGGATCAAGCTTAAGGGCGACAAGGAGAAGTTCTATTCGGGCCAGTTCCCCGACGAATACCTGCTGGACAAGGGTGACATCGTCGTCGCGATGACCGACTTAACTCAGAACGCGCCGATTCTCGGAAGCAGCGCGCTTATCCCGCAAACTGGCAAATATCTCCACAACCAGCGGCTTGGCAAGGTCATTAACCTCAAGACCGATAGGGCGGTACCAGAGTTCGTTTTCTACTTGTTCAACATGCCTATGGTACGCGGGCAGATTAAAGGGAGCGCTACAGGAGCAACCGTTAAGCACACGGCACCTTCGCGAATTTACGACGTATCGACGTTGCTCCCGCCGCTCCCCGTCCAGCGACGCGTCGCGGGCATCCTGTCGGCCTACGACGAACTCATCGAGAACAGCCAGCGGCGCATCAGGATTCTGGAGGCGATGGCCCGCGCCCTCTACCGCGAGTGGTTCGTCCACTTCCGCTTCCCCGGCCACGAACACCACCCCCGCGTCGCTTCCCCCCGCGGCGAGATTCCGCAGGGGTGGGAGGTGAAGACGCTATCAGCCGTCGCAGAAGTAAATCGCGCACAAATCAACGCCCGCAGCGCGCCGGAAGAACTTCAGTACATCGACATCTCATCCGTCAGCCCCGGCCAAATTGACAGCATTACAACCTACGCCTTCGTTGACGCTCCCGGTCGTGCGCGCCGCATCGTCCAGCATGGCGACGTGCTTTGGTCATGCGTCCGCCCGAATCGCCGCGCGCACGCGCAGGTAATGCACCCGGAGCCGAGCACCATCGCGTCAACGGGCTTCGCTGTGCTAACGGCAACGAAAGCTCCGTTCACGTTCCTCTACTTCGCCACGACCACAGACGATTTCGTCGCTTACCTCACGAACAACGCCACCGGTGCAGCCTACCCTGCCGTCACCGCCGCAACATTTGAGAAAGCCGACCTGCTCGTCCCGCCCGCTCCGCTGCTGAAGAATTTCGGCGGCGCGACCATCCCTATGGCAGAGGAGATTCATACGCTCCAGCGCCAAATCCAAAACCTCCGCCGCACCCGCGACCTGCTGCTGCCGCGCCTGCTCTCCGGCCAGATCGAGGTCGCCGCCATTCCCGAAACGGCCGCCGCATGACCGAAGCTGAACTGAACGTCCTGCTTGATCTGCGCTCGGAAAACGAGGACGTCGAATTCTAGGAAGCCAAGAACAACTTCCACTTCGAGAAGCTGGTGGATTACTGCGTTGCGCTGGCGAACGAAGGCGGCGGCCGCATCGTGCTCGGGGTCAGCGACAAGCCGCCGCGCCGGGTCGTCGGTACGGCGGCGTTCGAGATGCCGGAGAAGACCGTCGCCGGTGTCTACGAGCGGATTCACCTCAAGCTGTTGTGGCAGGAGATTCAGCACGCCGAAGGCCGCGTGCTGGTCTTCGAGGTGCCCGCGCGCCCGGTCGGGCATCCGCTGCACTACGACGGCGGTTACTGGATGCGTGCCGGCGAGGAACTGGTGCCGATGACGCCCGATCAGCTGAACGACTTCGAAGCGGTGGCACGCAAGGGCGTGCGGCTGATCGTCCGTGAGGGCGTGTCCAAGCAGAAGGTCCGCGATGGCAAGGACATCACCGGCCAAAAGGGCCATGCGGTCGGTTTCGAGGGACTGGTCAATTACGTCTTCGAGCAGCGTCCGGCGAGCGAGGAGACCGCCGCGGCACTGCGCACGACGACGCACGCATACCCGCTGAAGGCGATCCGCGAGTTGATCGGCAACGCCATCGTCCACCAGGACCTGACCGAGCAGGCAGGGCACGGTCAGACCCGGCACGGCAGGAAGGCATCTAGGTCGTGGAAAAATAAGAGCGTATTTATTTGACGGGTCTTTGATCGAAAATCTGCGGATGCTCAGTTCGCAGGATTTGTTCCGGCTTTGACAATCCAGTTTCCCGTTCTGTATATTCCAATTATTCACACAACAGAATCCAATTTTTACAGCCACCTGACATGACACCTCCGCTGATTCGCCGTTACCTGCTGCCGCGCATCGACGAGGCCATGCAGGACACGCCGGTGGTGCTGGTCAACGGCCCGCGGCAGGCGGGCAAGACGACGCTGGTGCGGCAGTTTGCCGACGCGGCGCGCAGCTACGTGACACTGGACGACGCCGCCACGCTGGCGGCGGTGCGACACGATCCCGTGGGTTTCGTGCGCGACCTGGATGCGGTGGTGATCGACGAGGTGCAACGTGCCCCCGAATTGCTGCTGTCGATCAAGCAGTCGGTGGATCAGGATCGTCGCCCGGGGCGCTTTTTGCTCACCGGGTCGGCCAATGTGATGACCCTGCCGCGCGTGGCGGATTCCCTGGCCGGGCGTATCGAAACCCATACCCTGCTGCCCCTGGCGGGCTGCGAGGTCGCGGAAAGCCCCGGCCAGTGGCTGGATGCCGTCTTTTCCGGCGACATGCCCAAGCCAGCGGCTGGCAAGGCGCAGGGCGAGGTGGGCGCGGTAATGGTGCAACGGGTGTTGCGTGGCGGCTATCCGCAAGCCCTGGCGCGGACGACGGCACGGCGGCGCGAGGCCTGGCTGAACCAGTATGTGGACACGCTGATCCAGCGCGACGTGCAGGACATCGCGGCCGTGGAAAAACTGGATCAGTTGCCGCGCTTGCTGACGGCACTGGCGCACATGTCGGGGCAGTTGTGCAATTTTGCGCAGTTGGCCGGCCAGATCGGACTGGACAACAAGACCGCAGAAAAATATCTGGGGATATTCGAGCAGATGTTCCTGCTGCGCCGCGTACGGCAATGGTCGGGCAACGGGCTGTCGCGCATCGTCAAAAGTCCAAAGCTGCAGTTCATCGATTCGGGACTGTTGTGCGGCTTGCTGGGCGTAAATGAAGACCTGCTGTTGCGCCAGCGCCACCAGATTGGCCCGGTACTGGAAAGCCATGTGTATGGCGAACTGCTGAAACTGGCATCGTGGGCGCAGCAGGATTATGAAGTGCTGACATTCCGCACAACCACCCAGGCCGAAGTGGATTTTGTGCTTGAGAACCGGCGCGGCGAAATCGTCGGCGTTGAGGTCAAGGCAGCGGCCAGTTTTCAGGCGGGGGATTTCTCCGGCCTGAAAAAACTGGCGGCGCTGGCGGGCGAACGCTTTCTCGGCGGGGTGTTGCTCTACGACGGCACCAACACCCTGCCGATGGGCGACGCAGCGGGCAAGCCGCTGTGGGCGGTGCCGCTTTCCACGCTGTGGCTGACGTAAGGCCATGAACGCCCACGCCTGGTCCGAAGACGAACTCGTCGAGCAGCCCGCCATCGGGTTGTTCGCCATATTTTGATGATTTTCACCAAACGCTGAAAAATGGCAATTCAGTACCAAAAAAATCTGTCAATCGTCATCCCGAGTGGTATTTTCACAAAATGGTGAAAATTAGTAATTCAGTATGAAATCCGAACAGACCCTCACTGTGCAAGCGGAGCAGCGACTCCGGGAACTGCTGGCGCCGTTGCCGCTGGTCCTGGAGCGTTCGGGTGCAATCGGAAGTGCGACTGTGGATCAGGCCGCCTGTTGTCGTCTGGACTGCCAATAGCTGTCCCACTCCTGGTTGGCACGGCAGACGCGCAGCGCCAGCATGTGCTTGGCGTTTTTCAGTTTCCACCAGGCGCCTGCCCGCTTGAGACGGTCCTGGATGACGTAACGGTGCGCACTTTCGACTTCGCCCGACCCGATTGGCAGCTCGGCGATGAGCGCGTCTCGATAGTTGAACTGCCCCGGGCGATTGGTGAGATAGCGATGCGCCGCGCGCACGGGAGCGTGGTCATCGGGAACGGTGTCGTCCTCGACGAATCGCTGCAGTTCGTCGAGGACGTCCTGGAGACGGTTCTGTTTCAGCCGATCTTTCTGCGTTTCCAGCCAAGCCCTCGCCGCCGTGCTGGCGATCGTCTTCCCTGCGGCCGTCAGGTAGTCACAGACATGGTAGAAATCGACGAGGAAGTGGCCGTGGAGTCCGAACTGCTCACTCACTTGATCGGCAATCCATGCGGCGCCGTCGCTGACCGCATGGACCTGGGTCTTCCGCCCCAGTCCGGCCTGAACCGCCGTGCGCAACAGCGTCTCTCCGACTTGATCGGGCGGTCCCACGGTAGCGCCGAACACCGGGGTGACCGAGCCAGGCGTATGGGCCAGACTCAATCGCGCTTCCTTCCAGCCCACTTGGCGGGTCTTGCGGCGGTCCACTTTCGCGCTCGGGTCGTTCGATTCGGCCATCTCCACAACGGGAATCATGCTCCCGTCGATCTCGGCGATCAGTTGCGCCACCCCGTCTCGTTCCGGGATCTGTGCCGCCGCTTTCGGGCACTCGTCGATCGTCTGAGCATGCTGCAAGACGATCGACCAGCACGTACTGGCGCACACCTCGATACCGTAATGCTCTTTCAGCTTCTGCGGAATGCGCGCCGCGGGCGCGTCCGCCCCAAAATCGACGATCGCTCGCTGCAACGGCTCCGAGCAGCCCCGGCAGACCACCTCCGCCGAACGCGTGAATGGCCGGATCTCCGGCCCGCGGGTCCCTTGCCGGAAAACCTGCTCGACTACTTCGATCTGGCCGTACCGGGTCTGCCAATAGACGTTTTTTTTTCCTTCCGCTGCACGCCCGGTTGTTGCGCCACCTCTTCTTCCTTCCGCTGCGCTTGCCGTCGCGCCCAGCCGTGCAACGCTTCGTTGCCCAGCTGCCGCAATTCCTCCGTCACCCGCCGCTCCGCCTCCGCCGCCTTCTCGACATCGCCGGCCGCGTTCTCGACCACCGCCAACAACGACTCCATCTTGACCCGGAGCTCGGGATGATCTCGTAACCGATCTTCCAAACTCCGACTCGGCTTGAGTCGCCCCTCCATTTCCGACCACTGTTCTGACATGGGTTTCGCTCCACGTTGAAGTAACCCATGACTATTTACCTCACCTCCGGCCATTTGTCTAGTGCCGAATGCCACCGCCCACCACCCCGCACCGGCGCCAGTCGCACTTCCGATTGCACCCGGAGCGTTCGGTCGCGGAGCAGGCAGGCGTGGATCTGGCCCTGGATCTGCGCGAGGGCGACCGGCACTGGGTACTGGTCTGCGAGGTGGAATCCAACGGCCAGCCGCGCCACATCCGGGGGGCGGGCTTCCAGGCGCGTGAAATGGCCCAGCGCATGAGCGCATCCGGGCCGACGGATTCGGTGGCGACGTATCCCCTGGTGGTCGCGCCCTTCATCTCCGCAGCATCGGGCGCCATCTGCCGGGAGCTGGGGGTCGGATACGCCGATCTGGCCGGCAACTGCCGCCTGGCCTTCGGTACTGTTTACATCGAAAAAAGCGTTGCCGGGAACCCTTTCCATGTGAAGCGGGAGCAGCGTTCGTTGTTCGCGCCCAAGTCGGCCCGCGTGCTGCGCATCATGCTCGGCGCGCCGTCGCGGGAATGGAAGGTCGCCGAGCTGGCCGAGCGTGCCGGGGTCAGCTACGGACAAGTCAGCAAGCTGCGCCAGGCACTGCTTGAACGCGAATGGGCTGCCGGCCGCTGGGGTGGCGTGCAACTGGCGCAGCCACGCGCGCTGCTGGAAGCGTGGCGCCAGGCGTATGTTCCGCTGCGCACGGCGCGCAACCGGTATGGGTGTATCTCTCACACTGATGTCTGGCGAGGAGGAAAAGGCACCACGTTTGTGGGGAAGGAAACCTCCTTCCGGTAGTCCGCAACGACGAGCGTCCAGGCGGCATCGAAGCGGTCACTCTGCACCAAGGCGCGAAAGGTGAGGATGGCTTGACCCCCATCGATCGTCCAGCGCTGACCGGATCGCTTCATGCGCTGGGTGACGAGCGTCTTGCAGGCGGCCTCGATGATGCCGGAGCCGATGGGGAGATTCTGAGCGCGCAACTGCGCGTACTTCATCCGTGAGCGATTCCGACGGAAGTACGTCAGTTCCTTCTTCAGCGTGTCGCGGCGTGGCTTGCGGCGGTGGTGATACGCCAGCGTGCGGATCACTTTCTCGACCCCCTGGTCGTCATTGAGCAAGACCTGTCGGTACGCCTCGGACTTGGCTCGTGCCTGCGCCGAGTCCGTGCCATAGATGAGGTCGAAAGCACTGCACAGGTGTTCAGCCGCATGGTAGAAGTCTACGACTTCGATTCCGTCAGGCAGATCCTGGGGTTATCGCGGGCGCCGTCGGCCACTTTGACGAGCGGCACGTTGGGGTACTGCTTCAACGCATGTTCGACTTCGGCAGCCAGTTGGCGCTTGAGCACCCCTTTTCGGCTCCGGCATGCGCGCAAAACGCACCGTGCGCAAACGCTCGCCTTTACGTCGTAAAGGCTGACCGTGCCGCAACCGACCTCACGGTAGCCCGCGGGGCCACTGACTTGCTTGCCCTCCTGCCGGCTCTGCTCCCGCTTGGCCTCGCGTTGGCCGTCCTTCATCGGCGCCATCACGCCATCGAGCGAGACGCCGATCACCGCCACCTCAGACACCGCTTCTTCCTGCGCTTGCAGCTCGCTTTCCCATTCCCGACGACGCATTTCCCAACGTTCGCTGATGCCCTTCGGCAACCGGTCCAACGTACTGCGCGAGGGTGCATGCCGCCCAGCTCACGAAACAGATTCTCGCTCTCCAATGACGTCAGGTGGGTCATCGCCCACACCCCATCCGCGCCGCCAGCGGCGTGGACAACCCTTCGACAATCCCCGCGCGCAGTTCCAGCGGACACTCGCTCGCGCCGTTCGTTCCGACCGCGCGATAGCGATGCCGAAGTACCTTCACGGGCCCCGCCGCCGTCATGTACTCCCCAACGCCAGTCACCACCGGCCGATGGACGAGTCCATCAAGACCACCTCGGGCAGCGTGACATCCAGCCTCGCCAACTCCTCGCCAAGAAACTCTCGCTCCGCTTCGTTGAACCGCCTGCGGGCCTCTCGTTCAAACGCTTCGAACCCGCCCTCATACTCCCGCCGACTGTGCTGCCGTTCTTCAACGAACTTCAGCAGCCCCTCCAGGGCCTTCCCGCCAACAACGCTTCCCGTTCCCTCTTCACTCAACTTTGCTACACTTTCCATGGGCCGACCTCCGATGGTTATCCTGCAACGAAGCCATCGTTTTAGCATAGAGGTCGGCCCAACTCTACTCCCCCATCACCTCTCCAAACTCACCCTCAGCGACCAAATTGTTCAGATCACGTCAATATAGCGTCGTAACCTATTGATTGGTATATCAATTTAAGATCTACACCCACCGGTATTACACGCTGCTGCACGGCGAGGCACTGCAGCAGACCCTGCGCGAGGTTTTTCTCGCGCCGGGCGGGCAGGTACTCCTGGCTTCGTTTTCGGCGGCGCGCTGGCTGGCGCCCTATGCCCGCGTGGCGGGGGAGTTTTTTACTACCGACAGGGCAGGCGAGGCACGGCTCAAGGCCGCACTAAAGCTTGAACCTGCGGCCAAAGGCGAGAACATCACCATCGATCTGGCGAGCGACGAAGGCGTGTTTCAGGATGCCATGGAGCCGGCCCCGGGACTGCGCTGCACCGGGCTGATCCAGACCTGGCTCGATCTTGCCGCCGCCGGAGAGCGCGGCGGCGAAGCGGCGCAGCATCTGTTCGACGAGCGCATCGCGCCACTGTGGAAGAGCGAAGCATGACCGAGCCGGATAGCGCCACCGACTATGACGACCGCGGCGCTCGCGCCGCGCATGCGGTGCTGGTGGAACTGGGCCAGGTATTGGGGGCGCATCGCGAGGCGATCGTCGTCATTGGCGGTGCGGTGCCATCGCTGCTCATGAAGAACCGCGGCCATATCGGGACGTTGGATATCGACCTCGATCGATCCTGAAAAACTTGCCGATCACGGCTACGCCGATCTGGTGGAAAAACTCCTCGCGGCGGGCTACGAGCGCGGACGGGAGGGCATGAAGCCGTTTCAGATTCGCCGTACGGTCGAACTTCGCGATGGCGGCACGTCCGTGGCGGTGATCGTGGACTTGCTGATGCCCAAGGGGGTGAAAACGCAAAAGCACCGGCCGCCGCTGATCCAGGGGCTACGCGTGCAGGAAGCGGATGGCGGCGATGTTGCCCTGAGGCACAACCTCAGGTTGCTGATCGAGGGCACCATGCCCGATGGGCGTCAAAACCGGGTGGAAATGCTGGTCGCCTCATGAATGCCCACGCCTACTCGGAAGACCAACTCGTGGAGCAACCCGCCATTGGCTTGTTTGGAGAACTCGGCTGGCAGACGGTGTCGGCGCTGGAGGAAACCTTCGGCGCGGGCGGCACACTCGGCCGCGAAACCAGGGGCGAGGTGGTGCTGGTCGAGCGTCTGCGCGCCGCGCTGGTCCGGTTCAATCCGACGCTGCCGCCGGAGGCGATTGCCAATGCCGTCGACGAACTGACCCGCGACCGCTCGGCAATGAGCCTGGAAGCCGCCAACCGCGAGGTCTATCGGCTGCTCAAGGAAGGCATTGCGGTGTCGGTGCCCGACCGCGAACACGGCGGCCAGAAGACCGAGCGCTTGCGCGTGGTCGATTGGGAAGCGCCGGCCAACAACGATTTCGTGCTCGTCAGCCAGTTGACCGTGACCGGGCCACTCTACACCTGCCGGCCCGATCTGGTCGGCTTCGTCAATGGCCTGCCCTGGGTGGTGATCGAACTCAAGAAGCCTGGTGTGCCGGCGCGCGCCGCCTTCGACGAGAACCTCACCCACTACAGGCAGCAGATTCCGGCGCTGTTCTGGAGCAACGCGCTGCTCATCGCCAGCAACGGCACCGACAGCCGCGTCGGCTCGCTGACCGCCGACTGGGGCCGTTGGGTGGAGTGGAAGCGTATCGAGCGCGAGGACGAAGCGCGCCGCGTGTCGCTGGAAGTGATGCTACGCGGCACCTGCGACCCCGCCCGCCTGCTCGATCTGGTCGAGAACTTCACGCTGTTTTCCGAGCACAAGGCCGGGCTGGTGAAGGTCATCGGCCAGAACCACCAGTTCCTTGGCGTCAATAACGCCATTGCCTCGATGCTCGAAGCGCGCAAGCTGGGCCACGGGCGCGGCGGCGTGTTCTGGCAGACGCAGGGCAGCGGCAAGAGTTTCTCGATGGTCTTCTTCGCGCAGAAGGTGCTGAGGAAGCTCGCCGGCAACTGGACCTTCGTCGTCGTCACCGACCGCGTGGAACTGGACGAGCAGATCGCCACGACTTTCAAGACCACCGGCGCGGTCAGCGACGCCGAGGGCGACCAGTGCCACGCCGCCAGCGGCGCCCACCTGCGCGAACTGCTGCGCGGCAACCACCGCTACGTGTTCACGCTGGTGCACAAGTTCCAGACGCCGGAGCTGCTCTGCGACCGTTCCGACGTGATCGTGCTCACCGACGAGGCGCACCGCAGCCAGTATGACACGCTGGCGCTCAACATGCGCGCCGCGCTGCCCAGGGCGATGTTCCTGGCCTTTACCGGCACGCCGCTGATTGCCGGCGAGGAACGCACCAAGGAAGTCTTCGGCGACTACGTCTCGATCTACGACTTCCAGCAGTCCATCGAAGACGGCGCCACCGTGCCGCTGTTCTACGAGAACCGCACGCCGGAATTGCAGCTCGTCAATCCCGACCTCAACGAAGACATCTACCGCCTGATCGAGGATGCCGACCTCGACGCCGATCAGGAGGCCAGGCTGGAGAAGGTGCTGGGGCGGCAATACCACCTGATCACCCGCGACGACCGGCTGGAAACGGTGGCGCAGGACATCGTGCGGCACTTCCTTGGGCGCGGTATGTTGGCAAATGCGGTCGGCAAGGCGATGGTGGTGTCGATCGACAAGGCCACCGCGCTGCGCATGCACGACAAGGTCAAGGTGCATTGGGCGGCCGAAACTGCACGGGTACAGAAGGAGCTGGGCGAGTTGGCCTTTCAACCGCGTGGCGGTGAGATGACGCCGGAGCAGGCACGGCGCGACCTGCGCATGGCCGAGCTGAAGCAGCGCCTGGAGCTGCTGACCAGCACCGGCATGGCGGTGATCGTCTCGCCGGGGCAGAATGAAATCGCCCAGATGCAGGCGCTGGGGCTCGACATCGAGCCGCACCGCAAGCGCATGAATGAATCCCAGCCGGGCCTGGACGAGAAGTTCAAGGACACCGAAGACTCGCTGCGCCTGGTCTTCGTTTGCGCCATGTGGCTGACCGGTTTCGACGCGCCGAGCTGCTCGACGATCTATCTCGACAAGCCGATGCGCAACCACACGCTGATGCAGACCATCACCCGCGCCAACCGGGTGTTCCCCGGCAAACACAGCGGCGTCATCGTCGATTACGCCAATGTCTTCGCCTCGCTCGAAAAGGCGCTGGCCATCTACGGGGCGGGCAAGGATGGGAAGAACCCGGTCAAGGGCAAGCAGCAACTGGTCGAGGAACTGCGCAAGGCAGTTGTGGATGCAAGTGCTTTCTGCGCTGCGCATGGTGTGATGCTGGGCGAGATCGAGGCGACACCCGCCGGCAGCATGGAGCGCCTGTCGCGCATCCAGGACGGCGTGAACGGGCTGATCTCCCCCGACCCGCTGCGCCGCGACTTCCTTGCCGATGAGCGGCTGGTGAGCACGCTTTATCGCGCTGTGAAGCCCGACCCGTCGGCACTGGAGTTCGCCAGCCGCGTCGCCTGCCTGTCCACGCTGGCCGAAGCCATCCGCGCCAGGCTGAACCCGCATCCACCGGATATTTCGCAGGTGATGGGGAGAATCAACGGCCTGCTCGATGAGTCGATTACCGGCCACGAAATCCGCGAATCAGGACCACCGGCGCTCGACCTGTCGAAGATCAACTTCGAGGCGCTGGCGCAACGCTTCAAGGAATCGAAACACAAGAACACCGACCTCGAAGTGCTCAAGGCCGCCATCCGCGCCCAACTGGAAAGGATGATCCAGTTGAACCGCACCCGCGCCGATTTTGCCGAGAAGTTCGAGGCGCTGATCGAAAGCTACAACGCCGGCAGCCGCAGTATCGAGGAACTGTTCGAGGAGCTGGTGAAGCTCTCCAACAGCCTCAACGACGAACAGGAACGGCATGTGCGCGAGAACATGAGCGAGGAAGAACTGGTCCTCTTCGACATCCTCACTCGCCCGGCGCCCGAGTTGACATCCGAAGAACGCGCCGAAGTGAAGAAGGTGGCGCGCGAACTGTTGACGCGGCTGAAGGCCCTGCTGGTGCTCAACTGGCGGAAGAAATCGGCGGCGCGGTCACAGTTGAAGCTGACCATCGAAGACACGCTCGATACCGGCCTGCCGCGCGCCTATACGCCGGAGCTTTACCACCAGAAATGCTCGGCAGTATTCGAGCATGTCTATGAGAGCTACCCGGAGCGGAATGCGGGCGTTTACGCCTGATGGCCTGCGGCGCCTCTGTCGGGTGCCGGTCGCCGAACACCACCTCATGACGAGGAAGGCTTGTTTGACGATCCAGCGCCCCGACCCGGTCAACACCTCCTTACTGTGAAAGTCGCGCAAGCGACTCGCGAATCTCCCCTCGCCCGCTTGTGGGAGAGGGGTCGGGGGGTGAGATGGGGAATTCACGAAGCATGCTCCGTGCCCAACGAACGATTCCGGCGTGCAAGCCGGAATGCGCCCTGCAAGGGAGGGAACGGTCATCGCTTTCATCATCTGGGGCGGCTATCAGGAGCCATGACCGTTGGGCGAAGCGAAGGGCAGGCGAATTTCCTGCAGGGGGCGGGGTGTCTGCATGCGCTGCGCCAGTCACGAAGGGAAGATGCCGGGCAGTGACGCCTGGATGCGGGCAGCGGCTGGCCAGCGAGAGGCGATCCAGTAGCGCCAGCACGAGCATAGGAGGGCGCAGGCAGCGGCGTCAATTTTGCGTTGGCTGGCGGATGGCCTCGACGATGGTGGTCAGGATTTGCTGTAGCTCGCCCGGCAGCGCGCCGGGGATCGCCGGGAGCTGGCCGGCGGCGAGCTGGCGGAGAGCGGCGGAGAAGATCGGGAAAGGCGCCGGGTAGCCGTCGAGGGTGCACAGGGCTTCCGCCGCACCGGGGTCGAGCGACTGGCCGCCGAAGCCGGCCTGGGCGCAGGCCAGGGTGAGGGCTTGCAGGGCCTGCAGCATCTGGGTCGGTACGCCGCCACCGCCACCGGCGAGGCGTTCGACCTCGGCGAGCTTGGCGTCGCGCTTCTGCGCCCAGTCGGCGGCCGCGGCGGGGTCCTGGCGGGCGGCGGCGATTTTGGAGAGGGTGTTGTACTCTTTCCAGACGTCGTTCAGGCCGAGCGATTCGCGGATCTCGCGCGCTGCCTCGGCGCGGCGCTCGGCGGCGGGGAGGTCGCCGAGGTGGAGGTGGATGATGGCGAGCTGGCTGAGGGATGAGGCTTCGCCGGGCTGGTTGCCGAGCGCCTGTTGGATCCGCAGCGATTCCCCGACGGACGCGACGGCGGCTTCGAAGCTGCGCCGCGCGGCGGCCTCGTCGCCCTGCGCGCGCGCGGCTTCGCCTTCTTCTTGGCAGACGATGCCGAGGTTGTGCGCGGCCTCCCCGAGGCTGCGCTGGTCCTTCAGGGCGACGGCGAGTTGCCGGGATTTCTCGTACCAGGCGCGCGCTTCGGGCAGACGGCCAGCGTTCTGTTCGACGACGCCGAGGAGGTTGTAGGTCTGCATCATCGCAGCTTGATCGCCCGCCGCCTGAAAGCGCCTTAGCGCCTGCTGGTAGAGGGCGACGGCGCGGGGGAACTGGCCGCGCTCACCGGCGAGGCCGCCCTGATGCTGGAGCAGCGTTCCCTCGAGTTCCTGGTCTCCGGCGTCGCGGGCGGCGGCGCGGGCGAGGTCGTAGCGCGCATCGGCGTCGTCGTAACGGCCGGCGGCCTTGAGGATGCTGGCGCATTGGCCATGTCCCGCGGCAAAGTTGCGCTGGTTGCCGAGGGCGGTATCGATGCGAAGGCCGGTTTCCGCGACCGCCAGCGCGTCGTCGTGCCGGCCTGTGTTCCTCAGCGCGTTCGCCAGATCGCCGAGGGTCGCCGACAGGTTGCCCAGTTCGCTGGCCGCCCTGGCGGCTTCGCCCCTAGCGAGCAGCGCCTCCCACGGCTGGCCAGCCTCCCTTTCGACCAGCGCTTCCCAGAGCCCGACGGCTTCGCCAAGAATCGGGATCGCCTGGCTCGAAGCGCCCGCAGCGTTGAGCACCCTGCCCAGGGTCAATACGCTCGTCGCCAACGGAAACGCCGGATCGAACTCGCTCGTCGAGCGGAGCCGCTCGATGAGCGCCTGAAGCTGCTCCACCGCGCCCTGCGGATCGCCCTGCTGGAAACGCGTCCAGGCCGCTTGGCTCTCGTAGGCAGCCGCTTCTGCCGTGAAAGCGCCCTGCCGCGTCGCGTCCCGGAGCATCGTCACCCAGGCGTCGCGCTCGCGCAGCCGGTTGGACATTTGGAGGTAGCGCGAAAACGTTTCCCCCAGGCCGGCGGCCTCGCGGATCCGCCCATCGCCGATCGCCCAGCGGACCGCGCAGCGGTAGTTGGCTTCTTCGCGGTCAAGAATCGCCAGCGCGGCGCGCGACTGCGAACCGGCCAGCGCCTTGTCCAGCATCTGCATGACCGCCCCATAGACGTCGATGAAGCGCTGCCGCGTTTCCGGCTGCTGCGCGAGGCGGTCGTCGGCCGCGGCGGCGGCGAGCGTCGGGTGGAAGCGCAGGAAGGGGCGGTCCGCGATCTGAAACTCGTCCTCGACGCGAACGAGGGCGATTCCCTGCAACTCGTCGCGGATCGGCTGCCAGTCCTCGGGGCGGAGCTGGCTGACCTCGAGCAGGTTGTCCTCGAAGACGCCGCCGCGGAACAGGCCGAGCCACGGCAGCGCGTCTTGCGCGGCGGCGCTGAGGTGGCGGCGCGAGAATTCGAGCGACGCGAGCAGCGACGAGTTGCGGCCCTTGCCGCCGTGGGGAGCGGCCGGGGCTGCCTGCTCGAAGCGGGCGAGGAGCTGGGCGAAGTCGGCGCGGATCGCCTCGGGGGTGAGCGTCTTCAGATGCGGGCCGACGAGTTCGACCGACAGCGGGTGATCGGCGAGGTCGTCGAGCAGCGGGGCGAGTCTCTCGCGGCGGAGGCGGGGATCGCTGAGCTTCTGGTTGTTGCGTTGCACGATGCCGGCGAGCAGCCACAGGCTGTCGGCGCGGGCGAGGCCCAGCAGCTCGTGGCGGCGGGCGCCGGGCAGGCCGGTCTCGCCGGGACGGCAGGTGACCAGCAGCGCGCCGCGCCCCGGCCCGCGCGTGAGGTCGGCGAAGAGCTCGGCGAGGCGGCGGCGTTCGTCGTCGGTGTAGGGGCTGGCGGCGTCGTTGAACTGCGGCAGCGTGCTCTCGAAGTTGTCCCAGACGAGCAGCACCTGCCGCTGCTGGACGAACTCGATCGCGCGCCGCCGCTGCTCGCCGGGCGGGAGCTGGTTGAAGTTCCCGCCGGCGACGTAACAGCCGAAGACCTGCACGGCGCGCTCGGCGCTGGTGAACTGCTCGAAGCTGACGAAACACGCGCCGTCGCGGAAGAGGCCGCTGCGCGTCCACCACTCGGCCGCTTCGGTCGCGAGCGCGGTCTTGCCCATGCCGCCCATGGCGTGCACGACGATGCCGCGCTGGCTGCTGCCTGGGTTGCACAACGCGCGTTCGAGCGCCAGCAGCTCGCGCGCGCGGCCGTGGAAGCCGTACGCCGGCGGCGGCGGAAACGCGCCGTATTCGTCGCCCGGCCGCGCCGGCGGACGAAAGCCGCGGCGACGGCGGGCGTCGGCGGCGTCGGTGCTGCGGATCAGGCGGGCGAGTTGGGCGGCATGGTCGCCATCGTGCGCGGGGTCGGTGAAATCGACCCAGAGCAGGGCGTCGAGGTCGGGCGGCAGTTGCAGCGACTCAAGCTTGAGCGGCAGCAGGCGGTCATCGCCGGAATCGGGATTGACTTCGCGGTGCTGGTCGATCTCCCACTTGACCCATTTGGAGTTGAGCGCGCGCTGCGAGCCGGCGACGACGGTGAAGCGGCTGTTACGGATGCCGGCGGCGCACTGCGGCTCGAGCTGGCCGGGCTGGCACTCCCATTGGTCGAACCAGACGCGCAGGCCGTGCTTTTCGCTGAGCGTGCGGGCCAGTGCTTCGACGCGCGCCGAGTCGTTGTGGTTATGGCTGAGGAAGACGTCGTACTGGCGCAGCGACTGCTGGCTGGCGAGGTTGGCCGGCAGCAGCGGGTCGTCGCTGCCGCGCTGGTAGAGCTGCGGCAGGAACCAGTCTTCGAGCTGGACGGTACGCGCCGCGGGGCCGCTTTCGAGCCAGCGCGCCGGCGAGAATGCGAGCGCGTTGCGCCCCTGCACGACGGCGTGGCCGATGGCGGTGCCGCTGGCGAGTTCGCGGTAGAAGCGGTCGAGGAGAATTCTCGCCGCCTCGACATGCACGGCGTGACCCATCGAAACGACGCTGCCGACGCCGGCCTGGAGCAGGCGCGGGGCGACCGAGCGGAAGACGAGCGTCTTGCCGACCGTCGCGCTGCGGCAGGCTGCGAGGACGACGAGCGGAATCCGGTACTGGGCGAGCAGGTCGCCGAGCCGATCGGCGTGCACGAGGTCGGTCTGCGAGTCGCCGCTGCCGTCGTCGCTCTGCTCGAAGCAGAGGGCGCCGATCTGCATTTCCGGCAGGAAGGTGCCGTGGCCGTCGAAATGGACGACCTCGTAGTCCTTGCCCGCCTGCTGTGCCTGGCGCGCAGCATTTCTGCGAGGCGCGGCAGCGTCGGCGGGCGGCAGAAGTCGAGCTGCACCGCTTCGCCGAGCGGGTCGATCGCGGCGAGCAGGGCCTTCGCGGTGAAGCGCGGGTCGATGAAGCCGGTATCCTCGGGGCGGCTGACGAGGTAGAGGATGCGCAGCGGCAGCGTGCTGGTGCGGGCGAGGACTGGTTCGGGGACGTCGAGCTGGCGGCGCAGCGAGACGCGTAGGGCGAGCTTGCCGGCAGCATCGGCCATGAGTTCCCAGGGCAGGCGCAGCAGACGGGCGTCGCTGCTGGCGATGGTCAGCTCGCGCGGCTCCGGCGCGGCGAGGAGCTGCTTCAGCGCGGCGCCGTTTGCCGGCGGCAGGAAGATCGCGTCGTGCAGCCGCCGCCCCCATCCGGCCAGCTCGGCCTCGATCTTCGCCGCCCGAATGACGGCGCCGCCGTCGGGCAGTTCCATATATTCCTCGAGATACCAGCGCAGGTTCTCGTAGTCGGCGTCGCTCAGGAAGGGGGTAAAGGACTGTTCGACGCCGATGCGCTTAGCTTCGCCGTCGGTCAGCGAGACGGAGAAGCGGTCCTCCTCGGACGAGGTGAAGAGCAGACGAATTTCCTGCAGGGGGCGGGGTGTCTGCATGCGCTGCTCCAGTCACGAAGGGAAGATGCCGGGCGGTGACGCCTGGATGTGGGTAGCGGCTGGCCAGCGAGAGGTAATCCAAGAGCGCCAGCACGAGTATAGGAGGGCGCAGGCAGCGGCGTCAATTCTGGAAAAGAGAGTGGTTGAACTTTTTACTACCAACCCGGTTGGGCTTCGGCTGGCGTTGGCAACCCTGCCACTGATACTGATAAGATACGTCCAGCTTGTGGCAAGCTCCAGGCGAGCTGCGAGCAGGTCGCCTGCCTGCGCTTCTCGACATCGACAGGGCTCGTGCGGGCGCCGCCAGTAGCCGTAGGTCGGGTTAGCGAAGTAATCGGCCCGCTGCCGCAAATCGCGCCGAAGAAACACGGGGTTGCGGCGTTGTGGCAAAGTGGACGGCGGTGCCGCGGAAGACCGATGTAGCAATGGTGCGTAATGCCCGTGGGTTAGCGTGGTCATGGGTGACGTCATCGACATTGGTGAATCGGCTTGGCAGTGTGCAGGCGGATATCCCGTTTAAGAGAGTGAGCAAGACGACGTACCCGAGGCGGCGCCACCTTTCTGAACGAATGATGGAGCACGCCATGGCTCAACGCAATCGAAGCCTCAGACTCAAGCCGGGTCAGTCCCGAGTGGCACTGACGATCACCCACCCCAATGCGGCAGGAATTGACATCGGCAGCGCGGCGCACTTTGTGGCCGTACCGCCTGACCGGGACGATGAGCCGGTGCGCGAGTTTCCCAGCTTCACGGTTGACCTCAATGCCATTGCTGATTGGCTTCAGGCCTGCCGGGTGGATACGGTGGCGATGGAGTCTACCGGCGTGTACTGGATCCCCTGTTCGAGTTGCTGGAGTCGCGTGGCTTCACGGTGCTGCTGGTCAACGCGCGTCACGTGAAGAACGTTTCGGGCCGCAAGTCCGACGTGCTCGACTGTCAGTGGATTCAGCAACTCATGACCTACGGCCTGCTCAGCGGTGCGTTTCGCCCAGCCGATCAGGTGTGTGTGTTGCGCTCGCTGTGGCGCCAGCGCGGCATGCTGTTGCGCAGCCAGGCCAGAGAGGTACAGCACATGCAAAAGGCGCTCACGCAGATGAACGTTCAACTGGCCAACGTCATCTCCGACGTGGTGGGCGAGACCGGCCAGAAGATCCTGCGCGCCATCGTGGCCGGCGAGCGTGATGGTCAGGTGCTGGGTGCGATGAAGAACGTGCGCATCCACGCTAGCGTCGATGAAATCGCCAAGAGCCTGCAAGGCCACTGGCGGGTCGAGCACTTGTTCGCGCTCAAGCAGGCGCTGGCCGCCTTCGACTTTATCGGCACGCAACTGGCTGAATGCGATCAGGAGATCGAAGCGCAGTTGAAGCGGCTGGAGGTTCATGAAGGCGACCCAGCCAAAGGCAAGAAGCGCAGTCGGCCACGCAATGCGCCGAAGTTCGATCTGCGTACCCAACTGTTCAAGATGTGCGGCGTGGACTTGACGCGCATCGACGGCATCGATGTGACCACCGCTCTGGCGGTCATCAGCGAGACCGGGGCCGACATGTCACGCTTTCCCACGGAGGGCCACTTCGCGAGCTGGCTGGGTTTGTGCCCCGGCACCAAGATCACCGGTGGCAAGGTGATGAGCGGCAAGACCAAGCGTTGTGCCAACCGCGCGGCCCAGGCCCTGCGCTTGGCCGCCGCAGCGCTGAGAACCAGCCAGTCCGCGCTCGGCGCGTACTTCAGACGCTTGTGCTCGCGTATGGACAAGCCCAAGGCCGTGACCGCGGCAGCCCACAAGCTGGCGCGGCTGATCTACACCCTGCTCACCAAGGGCCAAGAGTACACCGACCAGGGCCAGGACTACTACGAGCAGCGTTACCACCAGCGCGTTCTCCGCCAACTGGCACAGCGCGCCCAGAAGCTCGGCATGAAGCTCGTCCCCACTGAACAACCAGCATAAAACATGCATATAAGATCAACCAGTTGAGAGGAGTTTCTTAAGAGAGGCCGCAGGCCGTAACCCGACGACCAAGGGCAGTCGATGGCGGCAAATGTCGGGTTACGCTACGCTAACCCGACCTACGATCTTGCCTGAGTCGGGCTTCGGCCTTGGCAAAGCGGCCACTGATGCTGATAAGATACCTCCCGCGTACGGCAACCCTGGGGCGTGCTGCGATCCGGTCGCTTGCCCGCGCTTCTCGAAATCGGCGGAGTTCCTGCAGGCGCCGCCGGTAGAGGTAATTTTTCCTTCTTGTCATTTCCCTGTTGCGAAAGCGTCGTCTTGCCATCAAGCGCCTACTCCTCCCCTTCACAGCCATCCGGGCGCTCCTCCGATGCCGGGCAAGCGCGTGCCGAGGCCTTGTGGGGCGCCTTCGCCAGCGCCCTGACCGCCGCGGATTTCTGCTCCAGTTGGCTGTCGCTACAGTGCTTGCAGGTCGCTGATGTGCGCGCCGCGCTGCTGCTCCTCGAACAAGGCGGCGGCACCTTCGTTCCGGCGGCCGTCTGGCCGTCGGAGCAGACCGATGTCAGCTATCTCGCGCCGGCCGCGCAGCAATGCCTGAGTGAACGGCAAGGCAAGCTGCTGCGCGGTCAGCCGGGTGCGCTGGTGATCGTCGCCTATCCGGTCGAACTCGACGGGCAGTTGCAGGGAGCCGTCGTGCTCGATGTCGCCGAGCGCGCCGACGAGGCCTTGCAGGCGGTGCTTCGGCAACTGCACTGGGGAATCGGCTGGATCGAGACGCTGTTCCTGCGCCGCCGCAACCTCGAGGATGCGCAGACCCTGCAGCGCGCACGCAGCGCGCTCGACGTGCTGGCGGTTGCCGCCGAGCAGGCCCGCCTGCCAGCGCTGGCCATGGCGGTGGTCAACGACCTGGTCAGTCGCTTTGCCTGCGACCGCGTTGCGCTCGGCATCGACCGCCGCGGCCGGGCACGCCTGCTGGCCCTGTCGCACTCGGCCTTCTTCGAGAAAAAGAGCCAGTTCGTCGCCGCCCTCGAGAACGCCATGGACGAAGCGCTCGACCAGCGTCGCAGCGTCGCTTTTCCGCCGGTGGACGTGGAGGACGCGGCAATGGCCATCGCCCACCGCGATTTCGCCGCGACGCGGGCGGTCTGCTCGGTCGTGCTGAGCAGCCGCGGCGTCGGCGTCGGCGTGCTCACCTTCGAGCGCGGCGCCCCGTTCAGCGGCGAAGAAATCCACGGCTTCGAAGCCGTCAGCACGCTGCTCGGCCCGCTGCTCGAGAGCCGGGTCGAACTGCACCGCTGGTTCGCCGGTCGCCTCGTTGACCAGGCGCGAGACCGCTGGCGTCACCTCAAGGACCCGCGCCGGCCGGGTTTCCGCGTCGCACTGGCGCTGGGGCTGGTGCTGCTGCTCGGCGTTCTCTTCCTCGACGGCGACTACCGTGTCAGCGCCAAAGCAGTCGTCGAAGGCGAAGTGCAACGCGCCGCCGTCGCTCCCTTCGACGGCTTCCTGCGTGACGCACCGGTGCGCGCCGGTTTTCTCGTCCGCAAGGGGCAGGTGCTGGCTACCCTCGATGACCGCGATCTCCTCGTCGAGCGCCAGCGCTGGTTGTCCGAGCGCGGACAGCATGAAGGGCGCTACCGCGACGCGCTGTCCAAGCACGAGCGGGCCAACGCCAACGTCGCGCTGGCGCAGGTACAGGAAGCCGAGGCGCAACTGGCGCTGGTCGAAGAAAAGCTCTTGCGCGCGCAGATCGTCGCGCCGTTCGATGGCGTCGTCGTCTCGGGCGATCTCAGTCAGCTGCTCGGGTCGCCGGTCGAACACGGCAAACTGCTGTTCGAGGTCGCCCCCCTCGACGCCTATCGAGTCATCCTCAAGGTCGAAGACCGCGACATCCGCGACGTGCGGGTAGGCCAGACCGGCAGCCTGGTGCTGGCCGGGCTGGCCGGCGAAGCGCTAGGCTTTGAAGTGCACAACCTGTCGATGGCCGAGAGCGACGACGGCAGGAACGTCTTCCGCGTCGAAGCCCGGCTCGAGCGCAGCGACCTCAAGCTGCGCCCGGGTATGGAGGGTGTCGGCAAGATCAACGCCGGCCAGCAGAGCTACGCCTGGATCTGGACGCATCGCCTGACCGACTGGCTGCGCATGCAGGCCTGGACCTGGCTGCCGTAGGCCGAGGCTGGACTGCGCCATGGCGGGCCCCTTCCTGAGTGCTTCCTGGTATCGCGTCGCCGAGCTGCGGCCGCAGTTGCGCCGGCACGCGCGCATCCAGCGCCAGCGTTTTCGCGGCCAGGCGTGGTACGTCCTGCACGACAGCGCGGCGGGCAAGCTGCACCGCTTCAGCCCGTCGGCCTACCGGGTGATCCAGTTGATGGACGGCCAGCGGACGATCGACGCCATCTGGACCGAGGTAGCCGCCGCCGCCGGTAGTGACGCGCCAACTCAGGACGAAGTGATCCGGCTGCTCGCGCAACTGCACGCCGGCGACCTGCTGCAGGCCGATCTGCCGCCCGACGTCGAGGAACTCGCCGAGCGCGGCAGCAAGCAGAAGCGGCAGAAGCTCTGGCAGAGCTTCATCAATCCGATGTCGATCCGCATCCCGCTGTGGGACCCGGACAGCTTCCTCAACCGGACCTGGCCGCTGATCAGGCGCCTGTTCCGGCCGCTCGGACTAGCGCTTTGGCTGCTCGTCGTGCTGCCGGCGCTGCTGCTGGCCGGACTGCACTGGCACGAGCTGACCGCCAACCTCAGCGATCAGGTGCTGGCGACCAGGAATCTGCTGCTCCTCTGGCTGGTCTATCCGCTGATCAAGGCGCTGCACGAGCTGGGTCACGCCTATGCGGTCAAGGCCGGCGAGGGGGAAGTGCACGAGATGGGGATCATGCTGCTGGTCCTGGCGCCGATCCCCTACGTCGACGCCACGGCGGCCGGCGCGTTGCGCAGCAAGTGGAGTCGGGCGCTGGTCGGCGCCGCCGGCATGCTGGTCGAGCTGTTCCTGGCCGGCATCGCGATGTTCGTCTGGGTGCTCGTCGAACCCGGCCTGGTGCACTCGATCGCCTTCAACGTGCTGCTCGTCGCCGGCGTCTCGACGCTGCTGTTCAATGGTAACCCGTTGCTGCGCTACGACGCCTACTATGTCCTCGCCGACCTGATCGAGATCCCCAATCTCGGCAACCGCTCCAACCAGTACTGGCAGTGGCTCGCCAAGCGCTATCTGTTCGGCCTGAAGAGCGTCGAACAGCCGCAGGCGAGCGCCGGCGAGCGACGCTGGTTCGTCTTTTACGGTGCCGCCTCATTCCTCTACCGCACTTTCGTGATGATCGCCATCACCCTGTTCATCGCCGGCGAGTTCTTCTTTGTTGGCGTCGTCCTGGCGATCTGGGCGGCGATCACCATGTTCGTGCTGCCGATCGGCAAAGGTCTGTCGTACGTGTTGTCGAGCCCGGAATTGCAGCGCGCGCGTACGCGTGCCCGGCTGGTCACCTTCGGTTCGCTGGCGCTGTTCCTGCTGTGCGTGCTGTGGGTGCCGCTGCCGCTGCGCACGCACGCCGAAGGGGTGGTCTGGGTTCCCGAGAACGCCGAAGTGCGCGCCGCTGCCGATGCTTTCGTCGAGCGGCTGCTGGTTGCGCCGGATGCGTCGGTCGATGCCGGTGATCTGCTGCTGGCCACCGCCGAGCCAACGCTCAGTGCCGAGGTCGAGCAGATCCGGGCGCGGCTGCGCCGGTTCGAGGTGCAGTATGCCTCGCTGATGTTCGCCGAGCGCGTGCAGGCAGCCGGCATTCAGGAGGACCTGCTGCGGGAGAGAGTGGCCCTGGCGCGTGCCGAGGAAAAGCTCGACTCGCTGCTGGTGATCGCCGCGGTCCCCGGCGTGCTCAAGCTGGCGCGCGCCCAGGATTTGCCCGAGCGCTTCGTCAAGAAGGGCGAACTGCTCGGCTACATCCTCTCCGGGCCACCCCGCCTGGTGCGCGTCGTGGTGACCCAGGACGACATCGCGCTGGTTCGCGAACGGCGTGCCGAGGTCGAAGTGAAGATCGCCGACCGCGTCGAGCAGACCTGGCCGGCGCGGCTGATCCGCGAGGTGCCCGGCGGCCACGACCAGTTGCCGAGCAAGGCGCTGTCGCTCGCCGGCGGTGGCCCACACGGCACCGATCCGCGCGACCCGAACGGGCTGAAATCGCTGCAGCGGCTGTTCCAGTTCGACCTCGAACTGCCGGCCGAGGTCGGGCCGGTGCAGATTGGCACGCGCGTCTTCGTGCGTTTCCATCACCACCCCGAGCCGCTCGCCGAGCAGTGGGGGCGTCGTTTGCGCCAACTCTTCCTGGCGCGCTTCAATGTCTAGGGCGCTGCTCGAGAGCTGGGGGGTAGAGGAGTTTGCCTCTGGTCTCTACCCCGAACATCGCGATCTCAACGACGGTCGCCTCGACCGCTTCATTGCTGGCTTGCACGGCCGCTGGGCGCAGCGTGGCTCGCCGCTGCGCGTACGCGCGCTGCGCCGGTTTGCCGATCGCGTCGAAGCCCTCGCCGGGGAACTGGCCGGCCTGGACGCCGAGGGCCTGCAGCAGCGGCTGGCGGGCGTGCGCCGGGCTCTGGTGAGCGATGGGCTGGCCGACGTTCCCGTCGCTGCGTGCTTCGCGCTGGTCCGCGAAGTGTGCTCGCGCCAGCTCGGCCTGCGCCACTACCCGGTGCAGTTGATGGGCGGTTACGCCCTGCTCTGCGGGACGCTGGCCGAAATGCCGACCGGCGAGGGCAAGACGCTGACTGCCGTGCTGCCGGCGGTGACGGTGGCCCTGGCGGGAGTGCCGGTGCATGTGATTACGGTGAACGCCTACCTGGCGCGGCGCGATGCCGAGTATCTTCGCCCGGTGTACGAGTTCTTTGGTTTGCGGGTCGGCCTGATCGTTCCGGAAGAGGGCGGCGCAGAGCGCGCCGAGGCCTATGCTTGCCAGGTCACCTACTGTGTCAACAAGGATCTCACGTTCGATTACCTGCGCGATCGCATCACCCAGAAGCGCGTCGGTGCCGGCGCCCGCGCGCTGCTGGAAACCTGGCTGGCCGGGCCGCACAGCCGGTCGCTGCCGACGGCACTGTTGCGCGGACTGTACTACGCCATTGTCGATGAGGCGGACAGCGTGCTGATCGACGAGGCGCGGACGCCGCTGATCATCGCCAGCGACGTCGAAGACCCGCATGGGCGCGCTGTGTACGAGCAGGCGCTGGCCCTCGCCGGCAGCCTCGATCGCTCGCAACATTACGTCCTGCGAGCACACGAGCGCAGTATCGAACTGACCGATGCCGGTCGTGCCGCGGTCGCCGAGTTCGCCCGCGGGCTGTCGGGATTGTGGTCGATTGCGCGCGCGCGCGAGGGTCTTGTCGAACAGGGCTTGTCGGCCCTGCACCTGTTCCAGCTCGATCGACATTACATTCTTGCCGACGACAAGGTGCAGATCGTCGACGAGTACACCGGCCGGGTGATGGCCGATCGCTCGTGGGAGCGCGGCCTGCACCAGATGATCGAGGTCAAGGAGGGGCTCGACCTGAGCAAACGGCGCGACACGATTTCGCGCATCACCTATCAGCGTTTCTTCCGTCGCTACCTGTGCCTGGCCGGGATGACCGGCACGGCGATCGAAGTGGCGCCCGAGATGCGTTCGGTGTATGCGCTGGACGTCCTGCGCATACCGCCGAATCGCCCGCTCATCCGGCAGCATCTCGGGCAGCGGACCTTCCTCGACGGCGAGCGCCGCTGGGCGGCGGTGGTCGAACGCGCCGCCGAGATGCACGCCTGCGGCCGCGCGTTGCTGATCGGCACCCGTTCGGTCGCCGCTTCCGAACAGGCCAGTCAGTGCCTGCGCAGGGCAGGGCTGCCGCACGCGGTGCTCAACGCGCGCCAGGATGCGAGCGAAGCCGAGATCATCGCACAGGCCGGGCAGCCGGGGCGCATCACGGTGGCCACCAACATGGCCGGTCGCGGCACCGACATTCTGCTCAGCCCGCAGGTGCGGCAGGCCGGCGGCCTGCACGTGATCCTCTCGGAGTACCATGACTCGGCCCGCATCGACCGCCAGCTCTTCGGTCGCGCCGGCCGGCAGGGTGATCCGGGGTCGTGCGAAGCG
The DNA here is from genome assembly GCA_016713625.1 of Candidatus Accumulibacter affinis. GTDB lineage: Bacteria > Pseudomonadota > Gammaproteobacteria > Burkholderiales > Rhodocyclaceae > Accumulibacter > Accumulibacter affinis. The sequence continues at coordinate 325,608 of JADJOT010000011.1, read as the reverse complement.
ATCGTCGCACTCGACGACGAGCTGTTCGTCGCGCATGCCTCGGCGCTGCTCGGCTGGCTGCGCGCGCGCGTTTCGCCGGATGGGCTGCTGCCGGGCAGACTGGGACGCTGGCTGCGGCAATTCGCCCAGAGCGCAGCAGAACGGCAGAATTCACGCATTCGGCGGCAGACCGTGGAAATGGACAAGCGGGTAGAGAAGTCTCTGGCGTTTGCCGGAAGAGGGGAGTGATGATGGCAAGGCAGTGGATCAAGGGAGTGCGCTACGCGGTGCTGGCGCTGCTGTCGGCGGCGGCCGGCGCCGGCGAGTTCGACTGTATCGTCGAACCGAGCAAGACGGTCGAGGTGCGCGCGGCGAGCGAAGGGCTGATCGAGAAGATCTGGGTCGACCGCGGCGATCTGGTCAAGGCCGGGCAGGTGCTGGTGACGCTGGATTCGGGAGTCGAACGTGCGGCGACCGAGGCGGCGCGTTACCGGTCGACGATGCAAAGCAAGATCCGCACCGGCGAGAGCCGGCTCGAATTCTCGACTGCCAAGTACCAGCGGCGCGAGAAGCTGGCCGGGCAGTCGTTCATCTCGCTGCACGACCGCGACGAGGCGCTGACCGAGAAAAAGCTCGCCGAATCCGAGCTGGCCGAAGCCCGGGACGACCGTCGCCTGGCAGAAATCGAGTACCGCCGGCTGTCCGAGCAGTTGCGCCTGCGCACGATCAAGAGCCCGGTCGATGGCGTCGTCGTCGATCGCCTGCTGAATGCCGGCGAACTCGCCGATAACCGCGATCTACGCAAGCCGATCCTCCGGCTGGCCGACATCGGCACGCTGTATGTCGAGGTGTTGATGCCAATCGAGGCCTTTGGCAAGCTGGTGCTTGGGCAGACCGTCGAGGTGCTGCCGGAGGCGCCGGTCGGTGGCCGCTACACGGCGACGGTGGCCGTCATCGACCGGGTGCACGACGCGGCCAGTGGCACTTTCGGCGTTCGCCTGGCGATGGCCAACCCCGGAATGAAGTTGCCGGGCGGCATCAAGTGCAAGGCGAGCTTCGCCGGCGTCAGCGGTCGCGTCGCGTCGCCGCCCGCGGGCGCCCCCCGCCAGGAGCGCCGGCCGCTGCCGGCCATCCCCGGGAAACCGATGTAATCACTTGGTAAGTCGCCCAGGAGCGAGAATCGCATGCTGGTCAGGGGGAGGTCACCAGGCTTGGCGAAGTTGAGCCGCCCGCGGCTGGCTGCGGTGCATCCTCGCGAGCGCCTTTTTGCCCGCCTGGACGAATGCCTCGAACATACCGCGGTGTGGGTCCATGGCGTTCCCGGCGCCGGCAAGACGACGCTGGTTGCCAGCTACCTGCAGGCCAGAAAACTGCAGGGCCTGTGGTACCGCGCCGACAGCGGCGACAGCGACCCCGCCGCGTGTTGCCATTACCTGCAAGTCGCCGCGACGCGGATCGCGCCGCAGACCGCCAGTGACCTCCCGGCGCTGGGCCCCGAGCAGACGGCCGATCCAAAGCCTTTCTTTCGCCGCTTCTTCGCTGCCTTCTACGCCGCCATTGGTAGCGCACGGATTCTGGTCATCGACGACACCCAGGAGGCCCTCTCCTCGGCGGCTTTCCGCAAGCTCCTGCTCGCCGCCATCAGCGAGGCGCCGGATCACATCGGACTGATCCTTGTCAGCCGCACCCGGCCGCCGGGCGAATTCGCCCGCCTGCTGGCGAACGGCGACCTCGCCGTGCTGGGAGCGGACGAGCTGTTGTTGACCGAGGACGAGTCGATGGCCGTGCAGCAGCTCGGCGCACCCACTGTCAGGGGTCGCAGCGCCGTGCAGATGCGCGAGCTGCACCAGGTGACCGGCGGCTGGGCGGCCGGCCTGAAGTTGCTCCTGCGTCTCGATAACCCCGACTCTCCCGCCGCGGCAAGCGGGCGAGTCGCCAGCGACGCGGCCGTGTTCGATTACCTGGCGGCCGAAGTCCTTGACCGCCAGTCCGAAGACATTCGCAGCTTCCTGCTCAAGGTCGCCCATCTGCCGCACATGACGCCGACCACCGCCGGCATCCTCGGCGACAGCGCCGAGGCCGCGCGGATTCTCGAAGCCATGCATCGCGACAACCTGTTCACCTCGCTGCATGACGAGGGCGCAACGATGCATTACGAGTTTCATCCCTTGCTGCGCCAGTTCCTGCGCTTGCGTGCGCGGTCGGAGCTGCCCGCGGCAGAGCGCGACCGCGTCATGCGCCAGGCCGCCGCTCTGCTCGCTCAAGGTGGCGAGGTCGACGCCGCGGCGCAGGTGCTGATCTCGGGCGGCCATTGGGACGACCTGCAGCGTCTGATCAGCGAGCACGCGGCCTGCCTTGTCGACCGCGGCTGGCAGCGGACGCTATCGGCCTGGCTCGACGCCCTCCCGGAAGATCGGGTAACCAGCGATCCCTGGCTCGGCTACTGGCAGGGCGCAGCACTGGTTCCCCTGAACACGCCCGCCGCCCGGGCAAGCTTCCACAGCGCCTACCGCTTGTTCCAGGAACGCGGGATCAGCGACGGATCCTTCCTCGCCTGGTCGGCCATCGTCGATCTGATCTGCCTCGAATGGGCCGATTTCAGCCAGCTCGATCATTGGCTCGACGAGGCCGACACGCTGCGCACTGCCTTCGGCGCTCCCGACGATCGACTCGCCGGGCGTTTCGCCGCCAGCCTGTTCGGCGCACTGCTCTTTCGTCGACCGCAGGATCCGGCGATTCACCTATGGGCGGACCGCCTGCTGTCCCTGATCGAAGCGTGTTCCGACCACAGTCAGCGCATCCTGCTCGCCTGCAACCTGCAGATTCATTACACGGTCGGCGTTGGACGGAGCGTCGAACTCGGTCGCCTGATGAAAGCAGTCGATCCCCCGCCAGGAACTGCACTGACACCGCTTGCCGAGACCTTGCTCTGCGCACTCAGGTCCATGTACCTGTGGAGCCGTGGTCGGAACGCCGAGGCGGCGAGCGCCGCCGAGAACGGCAGCCGGCTGGCGCGCGCGAGTGGCGTGCGCGTGTGGGATTGCCTGTTGAGCGCGTTGGAGGCCTACGCCTGGCTGAACAGCGGCGACCTCGCTCGTGGTCGCGCAGCCTTTGCCCAGATGGAAAAGTGCCTCGATCCCGCGCGCAAGATCGACATCGCTCACCATCACTACCTCGCCTGCCTGGCCGGCCTGATCGCCGGCGAGGGCGCGCAGGCCTTGAGCCATATCGAGGCCGCCAATGCCATTGCTCGCCGCTACGGCGGACCGCAGCAACACGCGCTGGGAAGCCTCGCCGAGGCGCAGGCCCTGCATGCCGTGCACCGCACCAACGAAGCATGGTCTCGTCTGGAGCAGGGCCGCCAGATCGGCCAGTCGATGCACAGCGGCATCCTCTGTTTTCAGGCCGACCTGTGCGAGGCTCTCTTCGCCCTCGACGAAGGCAATGCAGACCGCTGTGCGAGCGCGCTGCAAAGCGCCTTCGCCGTCGGTGCAGCGCAGGACTATCTCAACCACAACAGCTTCCGCCCCGCGCTGATGGCGCGGCTCTGCGCCTTTGCCCTGGCGCACGGCATCGTCCCCGAGTATGCGCGGCGTCTGATTCGCCAACGGTGCCTCAGGTCACCCGGCATCGAGGTGGAGGGCTGGCCCTGGCCGGTGAAAATCTTCACTCTCGGTCGCTTCAGCCTCGTCGTCGACGGTGAGACCGTTGCCGAGGCAGGAGGCCGCTTGCAGGGGAAGCCGGTCGAGCTTCTGCAGGCGCTGATCACCCTGGGCGGACGCCGGATCGCCATCCCGATCCTGATCGAGGCGCTCTGGCCCGACGCCGAAAGCAAGGGCGGCCGTGGCGCCTTCGAATCCAGCCTGTCGCGGCTGCGTCGACTGCTCGGCCACGACGATGCATTGCTCATCGAGAGCGGCCGGCTGACCCTCAACCCGCTGCTCTGCTGGGTAGATGTCTGGTCCTTCGAGCGCTTGATGAGCCGGCTGCAGGCAGCGCTTCGCGACCCTGCTCAGGCGGATGCCGCCGGCCTGCTCGCGCAGCTCGACCAGGTCCTGCGCCTTTACCAGGGCGACTTCCTCGACCGCGAGGGATGTCGTCCCGGTGCGCTTTCGCTGCAGGAGCGCTTGCGAACCCGGTTGGTGAACCTGCTCGCCGAAGTTGCCGACCGCCTCGAAGCCGCAAAGCAGTTGAACAAGGCCGCCCGGCTCTACCGGCGCGCCATCGACATCGAACCACTGGCCGAGAAGGGCTACCGACGCCTGATGGTCTGCCTGCTCCAGCAAGGCGAGACAGCCGAGGCGCTGCACGTCTATTGCCGGTGCTGCGAGGCCTTGTGGGCGGGTCTTGGGAGCACCCCGTCAAGGGAAACCGAAGCGATCCGCAGATCGCTGGAAAGCCTGTCGGCGCCGAGCCATCCGCCGGGCGCTTGAGGCGGTCCACGTCATCCCTCTCAGCAGTGCATCGCCACCGGCAATCTCGCCGGAAACGTGACTCCTCCAGAGAAATGGCCCCGTGTATGCGGGCTGTATGCAGCATTCTGCCATTGTATCAACAGGGACGCCCTCGCCGCTCTGGCTCCGGCAGGCGCGAGGGTCCGGATCACTGAATGGGGAGGAAACACAAATGTCCAGGACTTCTCAGAATTCCCATGCCGACTCGCGTCGGATCGGGTCGTCAATCCTTGCCCGCATTCCCGCAGCGTGCCGGAGTGCCTTCGATACCCTCGGGCTGGCCGGTCGCTCGAAATCGGCTGCTCCCCCATTCGCCCGCAAGATCCTCTTCGAGGCGCTCGAGCCAAGGCTGCTTCTCTCCGCCGATCTCAATCCGGGAGCCACCTCGCTCACTCCGCAAGACCAGTCCAGCAATGACTTCGCCGTCAGCAGCACCCTCCTCTCGTTGAGCGACGACCCGGCGACCAGCGGCCTGGCCGTTGTTCGCGTAAACGGGCCGCAGGAGCCCGGCTCGGACTCATGGCGGCTGGATCTGAAACAGGGTGACGTGACCTCGCCCAGCGTCGATACGTTGGAGAGCAACGCCAGCGGCAAAGTGATCGCCACGAACGACGGTCCTGGCGATGACGATTTGATCAGCCATCAGGAAGTTTTGCAGACCGGCGCCTATTACGTTCAGGTTCGTCCGTCGGGAGAAGGCGCAGCATCTGGCCCGTACGAACTGCTAGGCGAGCGCACAGATGGGATTCAGGCGGAAACTGACAATCAAGTTAGCACGAACATCCTGGCCGACGCCAACCCGCTTGCGCTCGCTAGCGAGGTGGACGGTCCGACCATTACCGCCGCGCAGTTTTCGTCTGTCTCGCTGGCGAATTGGGTTGGCGGCTCCGGCAACTGGTCGGACCCGACCCACTGGGACATCGGCGTCGTGCCGAACAACACCGAAGACACCAGTTACCAGGTGGTCCTGGACGTCGATGGGACCCCGACCATCACGCTCGATCAGGATGTTTCGATCAGTTCCCTGACCAATGCAGAGACCTTGGTCGTGGCGGGTGTCAGTGTCAATGTGGAGCTGCAGACCGACAACAGCGGTTCCATCCAATTGCTTGGCGCCACCGCACAACTCAACTTGTCCGGAACCGTTGACGTCACCGGTGAGATTTCGGCAACCGCGGGAACGTTAAACCTCAGTAACGCCACCGTGACGGTGGATGGTTCGAGCGCTCAAGTGACTGCGGACAGCGCGGCAACGCTCGACTCGGTAAGTCTCTACGCGGCGAACGGCGGCCTCCTCTCATTGCTTGGAGCTAGCACGTTTACGAGCGGCAGCAGCGGCAACACGATTCAGGCCAGCGGGGCAGCGAGCAAGATCGAGCTTTCGGGTTTAAGCAGCTTGGTAGGAGGCTCCAGCGGCGCCACGCAGATCACGGCGTTGAGCGACGGGGAAGTCACTCTGTCCGGGGATGTTCAAGGCTACACCGCCTGGACGCTCGATGAAACGGGCGGGACGATTAATGCGTCTGGGGTTACCAGCCTTTTCGACGCCGCCGTGAATGTGAGTGGTGGTGCTGTTTTGACGTTTTCTACGGCTACCACCCTCTCGCGTGACACGTTCACGGCGTTAGCGGGCGGTGAGATCCTGTTCCCGGTGGCGACGAGCTATACGGGGTACAACTACGGGGACACGGCGATCGAGGCGAGTGGGGCGGGCAGCTGGATCGATTTGTCGAGTCTAGCGACGTTCTACGGCGGTGGGGAGTACTCGGACAGCCATGGTTATGGGCATTACTACACGACGTATGTGAATGCCTTGGCCGGCGGCAAAGGTGACCTGGCCGGCGCGGTCAGCCACCGCAACGTCATCACGGTGGACGGTGCGGAAAGCGTACTGGGCGTGGCGGGGATTACCAAGCTCGGTGGAACGGTGCTGACGATCAACACTCCGGGGAACGCTAACCTTCACCACGGCGACCGAGGTGACGGACTCGAACTTAACGGCACCGACCGATGTGGCGCTGGCATTCACGGGGGCAACGAAGCTGCAAAGCGTGAATCTCACCGCAACTGGCGGTGGTCAGATTCTGTTCCCGGTGGCCGTGAGTTACATGAGGAACGACTACGGGGACACGGTGATCCAGGCGAGTGGGGTTGGTAGCCGGATTGACCTGTCGCATCTGTCGACGTTCGAGGGAGGCGGGCAGTACTGGGACGGCCATGGTTATGGGCATTACTACACTACTTACGGAAAGCCCTGGCGGGCGGGGAAGTGGATTTGTCGGGTGTGCTGAGCGCCAACGGCTACGGCAATAGCATCACGGTGGATGGTGCCGGCAGCGAGCTGCAGGTGACAGGCGTCACTAGCCTTGCAGCCACGAGTGTCACGGTGCAAGGTGGGAGTTCGGTGACGTTCGACGCAGCCACTTTACTGTCGAACGTGGGCCTCTATGCCATTGGAGGTGGTCAGATTCTCTTCCCTGCGGCGACGAGCTACACGGGGTACAACTACGGGGACACGGCGATCGAGGCGAGTGGGGCGGGCAGCTGGATCGATTTGTCGAGTCTAGCGACGTTCTACGGCGGTGGGGAGTACTCGGACAGCCATGGTTATGGGCATTACTACACGACGTATGTGAATGCCTTGGCCGGCGGCAAGGTAGACCTGGCCGGCGCGGTCAGCCACCGCAACGTCATCACGGTGGACGGTGCGGAAAGCGTACTGGGCGTGGCGGGGATTACCAAGCTCGGTGGAACGGTGCTGACGATCAACACTCCGGGAACGCTAACCTTCACCACGGCGACCGAGGTGACGGACTCGAACTTAACGGCACCGACCGATGTGGCGCTGGCATTCACGGGGGCAACGAAGCTGCAAAGCGTGAATCTCACCGCAACTGGCGGTGGTCAGATTCTGTTCCCGGTGGCCGTGAGTTACATGAGGAACGACTACGGGGACACGGTGATCCAGGCGAGTGGGGTTGGTAGCCGGATTGACCTGTCGCATCTGTCGACGTTCGAGGGAGGCGGGCAGTACTGGGACGGCCATGGTTATGGGCATTACTACACTACTTACGTGAAAGCCCTGGCGGGCGGGGAAGTGGATTTGTCGGGTGTGCTGAGCGCCAACGGCTACGGCAATAGCATCACGGTGGATGGTGCCGGCAGCGAGCTGCAGGTGACAGGCGTCACTAGCCTTGCAGCCACGAGTGTCACGGTGCAAGGTGGGAGTTCGGTGACGTTCGACGCAGCCACTTTACTGTCGAACGTGGGCCTCTATGCCATTGGAGGTGGTCAGATTCTCTTCCGGCGACGAGCTACACGGGGTACAACTACGGGGACACGGCGATCGAGGCGAGTGGGGCGGGCAGCTGGATCGATTTGTCGAGTCTAGCGACGTTCTACGGCGGTGGGGAGTACTCGGACAGCCATGGTTATGGGCATTACTACACGACGTATGTGAATGCCTTGGCCGGCGGCAAGGACCTGGCCGGCGCGGTCAGCCACCGCAACGTCATCACGGTGGACGGTGCGGAAAGCGTACTGGGCGTGGCGGGGATTACCAAGCTCGGTGGAACGGTGCTGACGATCAACACCCGGGAACGCTAACCTTCACCACGGCGACCGAGGTGACGGACTCGAACTTAACGGCACCGACCGATGTGGCGCTGGCATTCACGGGGGCAACGAAGCTGCAAAGCGTGAATCTCACCGCAACTGGCGGTGGTCAGATTCTGTTCCCGGTGGCCGTGAGTTACATGAGGAACGACTACGGGGACACGGTGATCCAGGCGAGTGGGGTTGGTAGCCGGATTGACCTGTCGCATCTGTCGACGTTCGAGGGAGGCGGGCAGTACTGGGACGGCCATGGTTATGGGCATTACTACACTACTTACGTGAAAGCCCTGGCGGGCGGGGAAGTGGATTTGTCGGGTGTGCTGAGCGCCAACGGCTACGGCAATAGCATCACGGTGGATGGTGCCGGCAGCGAGCTGCAGGTGACAGGGCGTCACTAGCCTTGCAGCCACGAGTGTCACGGTGCAAGGTGGGAGTTCGGTGACGTTCGACGCAGCCACTTTACTGTCGAACGTGGGCCTCTATGCCATTGGAGGTGGTCAGATTCTCTTCCCTGCGGCGACGAGCTACACGGGGTACAACTACGGGGACACGGCGATCGAGGCGAGTGGGGCGGGCAGCTGGATCGATTTGTCGAGTCTAGCGACGTTCTACGGCGGTGGGGTACTCGGACAGCCATGGTTATGGGCATTACTACACGACGTATGTGAATGCCTTGGCCGGCGGCAAAGGTGGACCTGGCCGGCGCGGTCAGCCACCGCAACGTCATCAGGTAGGACGGTGCGGAAAGCGTACTGGGCGTGGCGGGGATTACCAAGCTCGGTGGAACGGTGCTGACGATCAACACTCCGGGAACGCTAACCTTCACCACGGCGACCGAGGTGACGGACTCGAACTTAACGGCACCGACCGATGTGGCGCTGGCATTCACGGGGGCAACGAAGCTGCAAAGCGTGAATCTCACCGCAACTGGCGGTGGTCAGATTCTGTTCCCGGTGGCCGTGAGTTACATGAGGAACGACTACGGGGAAACGGTGATCCAGGCGAGTGGGGTTGGTAGCCGGATTGACCTGTCGCATCTGTCGACGTTCGAGGGAGGCGGGCAGTACTGGGACGGCCATGGTTATGGGCATTACTACACCACTTACGTGAAAGCCCTGGCGGGCGGGGAAGTGGATTTGTCGGGTGTGCTGAGCGCCAACGGCTACGGCAATAGCATCACGGTGGATGGTGCCGGCAGCGAGCTGCAGGTGACAGGCGTCACTAGCCTTGCAGCCACGAGTGTCACGGTGCAAGGTGGGAGTTCGGTGACGTTCGACGCAGCCACTTTACTGTCGAACGTGGGCCTCTATGCCATTGGAGGTGGTCAGATTCTGTTCCCGGTGGCCGTGAGTTACATGAGGAACGACTACGGGGACACGGTGATCCAGGCGAGTGGGGTTGGTAGCCGGATTGACCTGTCGCATCTGTCGACGTTCGAGGGAGGCGGGCAGTACTGGGACGGCCATGGTTATGGGCATTACTACACCACTTACGTGAAAGCCCTGGCGGGCGGGGAAGTGGATCTGTCGGGTGTGCTGAGCGCCAACGGCTACGGCAATAGCATCACGGTGGATGGTGCCGGCAGCGAGCTGGGAGTTGGGCAGATTACCACCATCAGTGGTACCGTCCTCACCGCCGCCAACGGTGCAGTCTGGACTCTCCCCGCCGGCTGGCACCCCACTTGGGGAAGTGGCAACACGCTTTCCACTACCGGTACCGGCAGCGAGTTTATCAATCGTACTACGCTAAGCCTCGCCGGCACGGCGCTGCCGATCAACACCAGCGACTTCATCAACGATGGCGTGCTGAGCCCACAAACGGCTGGCATCTTTGATTTCAACGGTTCATTCCGAGTGGACGACCTCGGTATCCTGACCGGCGTCACTGCTGGCACGTTCACGATCAGCGGCGATCTCCTTGGCGACACCCGCAACGCCGACCAATACGCCCCGCAGGCGCTGGTTCTCTTCGATGGCACCGGCACACTAGACAGTCCGCAGCAACTCGAGGTGATGGGACGCGAGCAGGGCGGCGATCCCGAGGGGTTCTCACGCAATTTTGTTTACGGCACGTTGGCGCTCTCAAACGATACTTACCTGAAGCTCGTTGACTTGTCGGACAACGCCACCGGCACAGACCCCGAAGCGCTCTATACCAACTCGCTGATTGTTCCGACAGGCACTACCCTCGACCTGAACGGCCTGCATCTCTACACGCGCGCAGCCCAGATCGGCGGCACCATCGTCGGTGGCTCGATCACGCAGATCCCGGACAGCGGCCCGATCGAGTGGGCGAATCCCACCCCCGGAGCGATCTCGGTGGCCGGGCAACTGGACGAATGGTCGTTCTTTGCCCGCGCAGGACAGTCCATCACCGTGGCCGTCGATACGGATGGAAGCGGCGTCCTGGCACCGAAGCTGAATTGGGCCCATGTGGAACTCGTCGACTCGGCGGGCACGGTTATCGCCAGCAAAGACAGCACTGCCGCTGGGCAGGTCGTGACGCTGGACAACGCCGCGATCCCCGCTGACGGAACTTTCCGGGTACGCATCAAGGCACCTGTCAGTGACCTCTCGGTCACCGGCAACTACCTGGTCAGCGTCTGGGACGTCACGGCCGACGTGTCCAGCCTGTTGCTCAACAAGCAGGTCGTGGGTGCGATCGAGACTCCCTACAGCATTGACCAATGGCAGTTCTCTGCCACGGCCGGCACGCAGGTTCGCTTCGACCTGGTCAACCGCTCCAGCAGCGGCATTCTCTTCGATTTGACTGGGCCCGTCGGCTGGACCGGGTTCAAGGACATCGACCGCGATTCCGACCTCCTCACCTTGCCCACCGCGGGCACCTACACGCTGACGGCCCGCGGCACGGGCGGGTATGTGGGCAGTTCCTATGCCTTCCAGATGCAGCAGACGCGGGTCACCGACCTGGCCCTCGGCAGCTTCCAGACCGGTCACTTCGCAGGCAGCGGCCAGGCCGAACTGTTCCGCATCGACGTTCCCGACAGCAATCCGCTGAAGGTGGTGCTCGACGACGACGCGTCCAACAATGCAAACGAACTGTATCTGAAGTTCGGTTCTCCGCCGACCCGTGCCGACTACGACTACCGCTTCACCACCTCCGCCGCCTCGGACCACGAGATCCTCGTGCCACTGGCCTACGCGGGCCAGTGGTATGCGCTGGTTTACGGAGACACCGTCCGCACCAACAGTACCTTCGATATCTCGGCCAGGAGCAACGGCGTCTTCCTCAACGCCGTCACGCCGGATCGCTATGCCGCGAACGCCACGGCGACGCTGACCCTGACCGGCGCCGGCTTCGATGCCACGACGGCCTTCTCGCTGGTGGCAGCCAACTCGACGGTCATCCCGGCCGCCTCGGTCGTCGTGATCTCACCCACCCGGGCGACGGCGAACTTTTCGCTTGCCGGCCTGACTCCGGGCATGTACTCGGTGCTGGCCACCGAGCCGGGTGGCGCATCCGACACGCTCACGAATCGCTTCACGGTCACCGGCGCGGGCGCAGGCGAGCTCGACATCCAGCTCGTGGTGCCGTCGGTGCTCGGTCGCCACGCGACCGCGACGCTGTACGTGGACTACGCCAACACCGGCAACGAAGCGATTCCGGCGCCGCTGCTGATCCTCTCTTCCGACGACCCGGACGGCAGCGACCGACCATTGATGACGCTCGACCAGGCTCGCGTCGGCGCGGGCTTCTGGACCAGTGCCGTTCCCGCTGGCTTCTCCAGTTCGGTGCAGTTCCTGACCACCGGTTCGACCCCAGCTCTCCTGCAACCGGGGGAGTCCGGCCGCATACCGGTGTATTTCGTAGGGCTGGAGGGGCCGTGGGACTTCGGCGACCGCACGGTGGAGTTCATTGTCGGCGTGGCTCGGGACGATGGCAACGCTGTAGACTGGAACTCGATCGGCAACTCGATCCGGCCCGACTATGTCCGGCCCGACGCCTGGCAGGCGATCTGGAGCAATTTTGTTTCGAACGTCGGCGGCACCTGGACCGGTTATTTTACGGCTCTGAACGAAAACGCCACCTACCTGAACACGCTGGCTGCGCCCACATCCGAAATCTCTCGCCTGTTCGGTTTCGAGCTGCGCCAGGCCGAAGGGCTCAACCCCATCCGCTATCTGGCGTCCAGCACCGAAGCGGCCATGCCGGCGCCCGGGCCGGACCTCGTTTTCTCGCAGGCCTATGCGCAGCCGATCTCCCGCCGTTACGAAGTGGGTCCCCTGGGGCGTGGGTGGGCGGACAACTGGCAGCTTTCGCTGGCGGAGGAATCCGACGGGACGGTCAGGATTACCGACATGACCGGCACGCCACGCATCTTCCAGCCGGACAGCCGCGCATACGGCACACCGGTTATGCGCGCTGCCGCGCTGTGGATCCCCGGGCCACTGCCCAGGCCCGCGCCCAACACGACCCACTACACCGCTGCGGCCGGGGATCACGGCATCCTCACTTCCTATGTCGGCGGCTCCTACATGCTCACCGAGACCGATGGCACCCAGTACTACTTCCGCGCCGACGGCAAGCTCGACTTCGTGCGCGACACCAACGGCAACAGCATAAACTGCTCCTACACCGGCGGTCTGCTGACCGGCCTGACGCATACGTCCGGCCAGTCCCTCGCGATCGCCTATAACGGCGCCGGCCGTATCAGCAGCGTCACCGACAGCGATGGCCGCCAGTCGTTGTACACCTACGATGTCTCGAACCAGTACCTGCTCTCCGTTCAGGACTACGACGGGCGTGTCACCAGCTACTCGTACATCACCGGCCAGGGCGCGGCCAAGGAACACGCGCTCAGCGAAATCGCCTTCCCCGATGGCAGCCACCGCTACTACACCTACGACAGCCACGGCCGCCTGGCCAGCACCTACCGCGACGGCGGCGCCGAGAAGATCACCTTCAGCTACGACACCGCCGGCACGGTGACCGCTACCGACGCCCTCGGCAACCCGTCGCAGTTCTTCTTCGACGACTGGGGAACGATCCTCAAGAGCACCAACCCGCTCGGCAACTCGGTGCTGCTCTCGCTCGACGCGGACCGCAACCTGAGTAGCGTGACCGACCCGGCCGGGCGGACCAGCGTGTTCCAGTACGACTCTGGCGACAACCTGACGCGCTTCACCGACGCCATGGGGCACGCGACGAACTTCACCTATACGGCGGACTTCAACCGCCTCGACAAGCTGACCGACGCCAACGGCAACCTCACCGACTACAACTACGACACCCGTGGCAACCTCACCAACATCAGCTACGCCGACGGCAGCCAGGAACGCTGGGGCTATGACAGCCTCGGCCAGTCCACCACCTGGACCAACCGCCGCGGCACGCCGGTCGGCTTCACCTACAACGGTGACGGCCAGATCACGCGCAAGACCTACGCCGACGGCACGCACGTCGACTACCTCTACGACGCCCGCGGCAACCTGACCAGCGCCACCGACGCCACCGGCACGACCACGCTCACCTACGACGCCGACGACTACCTCACGCGCATCGACTATCCTGGCCCGGGCGGACGCTGGCTCGCCTACACCTACGACAGCGCCGGCCGGCGTGCCACCAGTACCGATCAGCTCGGCCATCAACTGTTCTATGAGTTCGACGCGGTCGGTCGCCTCTCGCGGATCACCGACGAGAGCAGCGCGCAGGTAGTGTTGTACGAGTACGACGCCGCCGGCCGCATCGCGCTCAAGACGCTGGGCAACGGCGTTTACACCACCTACGACTACGACGCCGCCGGGCAGTTGCTGCACCTGGTCAACCACACGGCCGATGCCACCGTCCTTTCGCGCTTCGATTACAGCTACGACAGCCGCGGCCGGCGCATCAGCATGGGTACGCTGGATGGCGCCTGGACCTACAGCTATGACGATATCGGGCAACTGACCCATGCCGTCTTCGCTTCCACCAATCCGGCGATCCCGGACCAGGATCTGCTGTACGTCTATGACGCGATGGGCAACCGCATCCGCACTGTCGAGAACGGCGTCACCACGGCGTACACGACCAACAACCTCAACCAGTACACGAAGGTCGGCGATACCACCTATGCCTTCGACGCCGACGGCAATCTGGTTTCAGAGACCTCGCCGTCCGGGACTGCACTCTACAGCTACGATGACGAGAACCGGCTGATCGCTGTTCAGCAGGGCGCGAATGCATGGGCTTACACCTACGACGCGTTCAATCTTCGAGTGGCTTCAAGTCACAATGGAGCCGCAACGCGTTTTGTAGTTGACCCAGTTGGGTTGGGGCATGTCGTTGGCGAGTACGACGCGACGGGTGGTCAGATCGCACGGTACGACTTCGGGATTGGTTTGCTATCACAGACTGCGAATGGGGCGTCAAGTTGGTACACATTCGATGCTTTAGGAAGCACCGCCGCGCTTAGTGATGCTAGTGGGAATTACCTGAGTACCTATTCCTACTCGCCGTTTGGAGCCGTCCTGCGCGAAAGTGGCGGCGAGCGCAATCCTTTTCAGTATATCGGTGAGTGGGGTGTATCTAAGGAAGGTACCGGACTGGATTTCATGCGTGCCCGCAGTTATCTGCCCGCAGAAGGACGGTTTGTTCAGTCTGATCCTGCAGGTTTGTTGGGAGGCTTTAATGTCTACTCCTATACACTAAACAACCCAATTCGATTTATCGATCCACTCGGGCTTTGCAGTACTGACTTCGCAGACCAATTTGACGACGTCAGGCGTGCAAGGGATAAGGGTGACTCGCCCGAGTTGCGAGACCGCGATCACTATTACTTCGCGGCAGAAACAGTTGCATGGTGGGGGCGCGCTGGATGGTTCGCCCAAGGAATCGCGTCGACGTTTGTTGAGGTTGCAGTTGGGGGATATCAGGTCTACAAGATCATGGTTCCCCTGCCCATTCAGGAGTGGATAGTCAATGACACGATGACGCCTGCGTCGTGGGGACAAGTGGAGAGCGGTTACGCAGGTGTGCAGGCGGGCCTCGCCTCGCCGGATAAGCCATTTTGGCTGGGAGGCGGACTTGATTTCTGTGACCCCACGTTACCTGAGCCACCGAGAACTCCCAAGGACGGCGGTGACGGCCGCATACCTGGCGCCGTTGACCCCAACCAAAAACTCGGCCCGTCCGGCTTCGGCCCCACCGCCTACATCAGCGCATCCACCCCGCTCCCCTACCGAATCGACTTCGAGAACGACGCCACCGCCACCGCCCCCGCTCAAATCGTCACCATCACCGACCAACTCGACCCCGACCTCGACTGGTCCAGCTTCGCCCTGACCGAGATCGGCTTCGGCGACCACCTGATCGCCGTCCCCGCCAACGCCCAGCACTTCGAGACCACCGTCCCGGTGCACTACAACGGCCAGGACTTCGACGTCCAGATCGAGGCCGGTATCAATCTCGCCACCGGCCAGGTATTTGCCCACTTCTACTCCATCGACCCCAACACCAGCCTGCCGCCCGACGTCCTCACCGGCTTCCTGCCGCCTGAAGACGGCACCGGCCGCGGCATGGGTCATGTCTCCTACCTCATCGACCAGAAACCCGGCCTCGCCACCGGCACGCAGATCCGAAACGTCGCCCTGATCTCCTTCGACGGCCAGCCGTGGATCGCCACCAACCAGATCGAGCCGCATAACCCGGCGGCGGGCACGGACCCGGCCAAGGAAGCCCTCAACACCATCGACGCCGGCGCCCCGACCAGCGCCGTGCAAGCACTGCCGCCGACGCGCACGCGCCCCGACTTCCTCGTCCAGTGGACCAGCACCGACGACGCCGGCGGCTCCGGCGTCGCCAGCCACGACATCTACGTCGCCACCGACGGCGGCAGCTATGTCCTCTGGAAGGACGACATCACCGCCACCTCCGCCACCTTCACCGGCCAGGCCGGCCACAGCTACGCCTTCTACAGCGTCGCCCAGGACCACGTCGGCAACGCCGAAGCCGCGCCGGCGACCGCCGACGCCACCACCCAGATCGTCGACGGCCTCGCCGTCACCGCCGTTGCCACCGATGCCAGCGGCGCCGCGATCCGCTTCAACCGCGCGCTCGACCCCGCCACCCTCAACCTCTACGCCACCGAGACCGGTGGCCAGGGCCCGGCCGACGTCACGCTGGTCGGCGCGGCGACCGGCGCCGTCACCGGCTCGCTGCTGCTCGACGACGACCTCCAGGGCTTCCGCTTCGTCAAGACCGGCGGCCCGCTGCTGCCCGATACCTACACCCTGACGCTGCGCAGTGCCGCCAACGGTGTCATCGACACCCTCGGCCGCCTCCTCGACGGCGACGACGACGGCGCGCCCGGCGGCGACTCCGTCACCACCCTCGCGGTCGCCGGGCCACTGCCGCGCGTGCTCTCGCTGCCCGACGTCGTTCGCGGCCCCGGGCAGCCGGCCAACATCCCGGCCACCGTCAGCGGCATCCCGATCCGCCTCAGCGACGGCAGCGGCGTCGAGTCGCTCGAGTTCACCCTGAACTACGACCCGACCCTGCTCAGCATCAGCGACGTCATCCCCGCAGCCGGCCTGCCCGCCGGCAGCACCCTCGCGGCCAACCTCACCGTCCCCGGCCAGGTCCGCGTCGCGATGGCTTTCCCGACGCCCCTGGCGGCGGGTGCCCGGGACCTGGTCAAGCTGACGGCCGCCGTTCCGTCCACTGCCCCCTACCGCGCCAAGCAGGTGCTCGACCTCACGGCCGTCTCGGTGAACGAAGGCCACCTCGCGGCGGTCGCCGACGATGCCGTCCACCTGGTCGCCTACTTCGGCGACACCACCGGCAACGGCACCTACAGCGCGCTGGACGGCCAGCGCGTGCTCCGCGTGGCCGTCGGGCTCGATAGCGGCTTCGCCGCCTATCCGCTCGCCGATCCAGTGCTGGTCTCCGATATCACCGCCAACGGCGCCGTCAGCTCCCTCGACGCCACCCGCATCCTGCAGGAAGCGGTCGGCATCGACCGGCCCGAGATCCCGTCGCTGCCGGTGCCGGGGCTTCCCATCACCCCGGCGGGGGCCGACCCCTATGTGCACATCCCGACCAACCTCAGTGGCACGCCGGGCAGCGTGATCACCGCCCCGGTGCTGATTGATGACGCCGTCGGACTCGAATCTGCCGACCTCCGGCTCAGCTACGACCCGGCCCTTGTGGAAGTCGTCGAGGTCCGCGCTGGATCGGTCACGGTAGCGAAGGAGACGGCCCTCCTCACCAACCCGTCCCCGGCCAGCAACGCCACCGGGACGCTCGGCATCACCATGGCGCTGACCATCCCGCGCCCGCCGGGCGGTGGCAGCCTGCTTGAGATCGATTTCCGGATCAAGGCCACGGCGGCCCTGGGCACCACGGCGCTGAACCTCACCCAGGTCAGCCTCAACGAGGACGGGCTGGTGCTGAGCCCGCTGCCGGTTCCCGGCCAGGATGCGAGCGATGGCCGGCTCACCATCCACGGGGCCGGTAACACCGCGCCGATCGCCGTCGCCGACGACTACGCGACCGACGAAGACAGCCCCCTGAGCATCACCGCACCGGGTCTGCTCGCAAACGATACCGACGTCGACGCGGATTCGTTGACGGCGGTGCTGGTCGATGGCCCCGCGCACGGTTTGCTCAGCCTGAACCCGGATGGCGGCTTCCTCTATACACCGCAGGCCGACTATCATGGCCAGGACCGTTTCACGTACCGTGCCTCTGACGGCGTTGACGCCAGCGGCATCGCCACCGTCAACCTGACCATCAACCCGGTCCCTGATGCGCCCGTCGCCGTCGACGACGACTACACCGTGCACCAGGGGCAGACCCTGCAGGTCCCGCCCTCGACCGGCGCGCTGGCCAACGACAGCGACGCCGATGGCGACCCCCTGACCACGCAGCGGGATATCAACACAGCGCCGCAGCACGGCTCGGTGTCCCTGAACAGCGACGGCAGCTTCGTCTACTCGCCGCACGCCGGCTACGTCGGCACGGACAGCTTTGACTACGTGCTCAGTGACGGCGCGCTGACCGACACGGCGACGATCCGAATCCAGGTGACCGACATCGCGCCCGATGCCGTCGACGACGACTACACGGTGCACCAGGGGCAGACGCTGCAGGTTCCCGCCGCGACCGGCGCTCTGGCCAACGACAGCGACGCCGATGGCGACCCCCTGGCGACGCGAATCGATGTTCACACTGCGCCGCAGCACGGCTCGGTGTCCTTGACCAGCGACGGCAGCTTCGTTTACTCGCCGCACGCCGGCTATGTCGGCGCGGACAGCTTTGACTACGTGCTCAGTGACGGCGCGCTGACCGACACGGCGACGATCCGTATCCAGGTGACCGACACCGCGCCCGTCGCTGTTGACGACGACTACACAGTGCACCAGGGGCAGACCCTGCAGGTCCTCGCCTTGACCGGCGCTCTGGCCAACGACAGCGACGCCGATGGCGACCCCCTGACCACGCAGCGGGATATCAACACTGCGCCGCAGCACGGCTCGGTGTCCCTGAACAGCGACGGCAGCTTCGTCTACTCGCCACACGCCGGCTACGTCGGCACGGACAGCTTTGACTACGTGCTCAGTGACGGCGCGCTGACCGACACGGCGACGATCCGTATCCAGGTGACCGACATCGCGCCCGTCGCCGTCGACGACGACTACACCGTGCACCAGGGACAGACCCTGCAGGTTCCCGCCGCGACCGGCGCTCTGGCCAACGACAGCGACGCCGATGGCGACCCCCTGACCATGCAGCGGGATATTAACACTGCGCCGCAGCATGGCTCGGTGTCCCTGAGCAGCGACGGCAGCTTCGTCTACTCGCCGCACGCCGGCTACGTCGGCGCGGACAGCTTTGACTACGTGCTCAGTGACGGCGCTTTCACCGATACGGCGACGATCCGTATCCAGGTGACCGACATCGCGCCCGATGCCGTCGACGACGACTACACGGTGCACCAGGGGCAGACGCTGCAGGTTCCCGCCGCGACCGGCGCTCTGGCCAACGATAGCGACGCCGATGGCGACCCCCTGACGACGCGGATCGATGTCCACACTGCGCCGCAGCACGGCTCGGTGTCCCTGAGCAGCGACGGCAGCTTCGTCTACTCGCCGCACGCCGGCTACGTCGGCGCGGACAGCTTTGACTACGTGCTCAGTGACGGCGCGCTGACCGACACGGCGACGATCCGAATCCACGTGACCGACACCGCGCCCGATGCCGTCGACGACGACTACACCGTGCACCAGGGACAGACGCTGCAGGTCCCGCCCTTGACCGGCGTCCTGGCCAACGACAGTGACGCTGATGGCGATGGCCTGACCACGCAGATCGATATCAACACCGTGCCACAGCACGGCTCGGTGTCCCTGAACAGCGACGGCAGCTTCGTCTACTCGCCGCACGCCGGCTACGTCGGCGCGGACAGCTTTGACTACGTGCTCAGTGACGGCGCGCTGACCGACACGGCGACGATCCGTATCCAGGTGACCGACACCGCGCCCGATGCGGCTGATGACAGTTATCACGTGCGCCGTGGTCAGACCCTGACCGTGCCTGCCGCGACCGGCGTCCTGGCCAACGACAGCGATGCCGACGGCGACACCCTGAGCGTGGCACTGAACGCGCCACCGCAACACGGGACGCTGTCGTTCAACGGGGATGGCGGCTTCGCTTATACCCCCGATGCCGGCTTTGTCGGCACCGACGGCTTCAGCTACCTCCTCGATGACGGCGCCTTGACAGACCCCGCGACCGTCAGCATTGAGGTCACCGACGCGGTGCCCAGTGCAGTCGACGACACCGCCAGTGGCGATGAGGACTCGTCCATCACCGGCAACGTCCTGACCAACGATAGCGACCCGGAAGGCGACACCCTCGCGGCCAGGCTGGTAAGTCACCCGGCTCACGGCATCCTCAGTCTCGACGCTGATGGCGCTTTCAGTTACACCCCGAATCCCGACTTCAACGGATCCGACAGCTTCACCTATCGGGCGAACGATGGCCAGTCCGACTCCAACGTCGCTGTGGTCAGCCTGACCGTCGATCCGGTCAATGACGCGCCCGTCGCTGTCGACGATAGCGCGAACACGTCGGAAGACACCGCGATCGTTCTGCAGGTCCTGGCCAACGACACCGACGTAGACAGCAGCACGCTGACCGTTGTCTCTCTGACCACACCGGTGCACGGCAGCGCCGTGCTGAACGCCGACGGCACCGTGACCTACACCCCGGATGCCAACTACTCTGGTGCAGACAGCTTCACCTACCGAGTCAGCGACGGCCAGGCCACCTCGGCCAACATCGCGACGGTCAGCCTGACCGTCGATCCGGTCAATGACGCGCCGGTCGCTGTCGACGACACCGCAAACACGTCGGAAGACACGGCGGTTGTTCTGGACCTCGTGGCCAACGACACCGACGTGGAGAACAGCACGCTGACCGTCATCTCTCTGACCGCACCGGTGCACGGCAGCGCAGTGCTGAACGCCGACGGCACGGTGACCTACACCCCGGATGCCAACTTCTCCGGTACGGACAGCTTTACCTACCGCGTCAGCGACGGCCAGGCCACCTCGGCCAACGTCGCGACGGTCAGCCTGACCGTCGATCCGGTCAATGACGCGCCGGTCGCTGTCGACGACACCGCGAACACGTCGGAGGGCACGGCGGTTGTTCTGGACCTCGTGGCCAACGACACCGACGTGGAGAACAGCACGCTGACGGTCGCCTCTCTGACCGCACCGGTGCACGGCAGCGCCGTGCTGAACGCCGACGGCACGGTCACCTACACGCCGGATGCCAACTACTCCGGTGCCGACAGCTTTACCTACCGCGCCAGCGACGGCCAGGCCACCTCGGCCAACACCGCGACGGTCAGCCTGATCGTCGATCCGGTCAATGATGCGCCGGTCGCTGTCGACGACGCCGCAAACACGTCGGAAGACACCGCGATCGTTCTGCAGGTCCTGACCAACGACACCGACGTGGAGAACAGCCCGCTGACGGTCGTCTCTCTGACCGCACCGGCGCACGGCAGCGCAGTCCTGAACGCCGACGGCACGGTGACTTACACCCCGGCTGCCAACTACTCTGGTACGGACAGCTTCACCTACCGCGCCAGCGACGGCCAGACCACCTCGGTCAACACCGCGACGGTCAGCCTGACTGTCGATCCGGTCAATGACGCACCTGTCGCTGTCGACGATAGCGCGAACACGTCGGAAGACATCGCGGTCGTTCTGCAGGTCCTGGCCAACGACACCGACGTAGACAGCAGCACGCTGACCGTCGTTTCTCTGACCGCACCGGTGCACGGCAGCGCAGTCCTGAACGCCGACGGCACGGTGACTTACACACCGGATGCCAACTTCTCCGGTACGGACAGCTTTACCTACCGCGTCAGCGACGGCCAGACCGCCTCGGCCAACGTCGCGACGGTCAGCCTGACCGTCGATCCGGTCAATGACGCGCCTGTCGCTGTCGACGATAGCGCGAACACGTCGGAAGACACCGCGATCGTTCTGCAGGTCCTGGCCAACGACACCGACGTGGACAGCAGCCCGCTGACGGTCGTCTCTCTGACCGCACCGGTGCACGGCAGCGCCGTGCTGAACGCCGACGGCACGGTGACCTACACCCCGGATGCCAACTTCTCCGGTACGGACAGCTTTACCTACCGCGTCAGCGACGGCCAGACCACCTCGGCCAACACTGCGACGGTCAGCCTGACCGTCGATCCGGTCAATGACGCACCGGTCGCTGTCGACGACACCGCGAACACGTCGGAAGACACCGCGATCGTTCTGCAGGTCCTGGCCAACGACACCGACGTAGACAGCAGCCCGCTGACGGTCGTCTCACTGACCGCACCGGTGCACGGCAGCGCAGTGCTGAACGCCGACGGCACGGTGACTTACACGCCGGATGCCAACTACTCTGGTGCAGACAGCTTCACCTACCGAGTCAGCGACGGCTCGCTCGATTCACTGAGCTCAGCCACTGTTACAGTCGAGGTGGGGGCAGTCAACAACCCGCCGGTGGCAGTGGACGAAACCGCCACCACACCGGAAGACACGGCGATCGTTCTGCAGGTCCTGGCCAACGACACCGACGTAGACAGCAGCACACTGACCGTTGTCTCTCTGACCGCACCGGTGCACGGCAGCGCAGTCCTGAACGCCGACGGCACGGTGACTTACACCCCGGATGCCAACTTCTCCGGTACGGACAGTTTCACCTACCGCGTCAGCGACGGCCAGGCCACCTCGGCCAACACCGCGACGGTCAGCCTGACCGTCGATCCGGTCAATGATGCGCCGGTCGCTGTCGACGACGCCGCCACCACCTCGGAAGACACCGCGATCGTTCTGCAGGTCCTGACCAACGACACCGACGTAGACAGCAGCACACTGACCGTTGTCTCTCTGACCGCACCGGTGCACGGCAGCGCAGTGCTGAACGCCGACGGCACGGTCACCTACACGCCGGATGCCAACTACTCCGGTGCCGACAGCTTTACCTACCGCGCCAGCGACGGCCAGACCACCTCGGCCAACACCGCGACGGTCCGCCTGATCGTCCATCCGGTCAATGCTGCGCCGGTCGCTGTCGACGACACCGCGAACACGTCGGAAGACACCGCGATGGTTCTGCAGGTCCTGGCCAACGACACCGACGTGGAGAACAGCCCGCTGACGGTCGTCTCTCTGACCGCACCGGTGCACGGCACCGCAGTGCTGAACGCCGACGGCACGGTGACTTACACCCCGGCTGCCAACTACTCTGGTACGGACAGCTTCACCTACCGCGCCAGCGACGGCCAGACCACCTCGGTCAACACCGCGACGGTCACCCTGACCGTCGATCCGGTCAATGACGCGCCTGTCGCTGTCGACGATAGCGCGAACACGTCGGAAGACATCGCGGTCGTTCTGCAGGTCCTGGCCAACGACACCGACGTCAGCAGCACGCTGACCGTCGTCTCTCTGACCGCACCGGTGCACGGCAGCGCAGTCCTGAACGCCGACGGCACGGTGACTTACACACCGGATGCCAACTTCTCCGGTACGGACAGCTTTACCTACCGCGTCAGCGACGGCCAGGCCACCTCGGCCAACGTCGCGACGGTCAGCCTGACCGTCGATCCGGTCAATGACGCGCCGGTCGCTGTCGACGATAGCGCGAACACGTCGGAAGACACCGCGATCGTTCTGCAGGTCCTGACCAACGACACCGACGTGGACAGCAGCACGCTGACGGTCGTCTCTCTGACCGCACCGGTGCACGGCAGCGCCGTGCTGAACGCCGACGGCACGGTCACCTACACGCCGGATGCCAACTACTCCGGTACGGACAGCTTTACCTACCGCGTCAGCGACGGCCAGACCACCTCGGCCAACACTGCGACGGTCAGCCTGACCGTCGATCCGGTCAATGACGCACCGGTCGCTGTCGACGACACCGCCAACACGTCGGAAGACACCCCGATCGTTCTGCAGGTCCTGACCAACGACACCGACGTGGACAGCAGCCCGCTGACGGTCGTCTCTCTGACCGCACCGGTGCACGGCAACGCAGTCCTGAACGCCGACGGCACGGTGACTTACACGCCGGATGCCAACTACTCTGGTGCAGACAGCTTCACCTACCGCGCCAGCGACGGCTCGCTCGATTCACCGAGCCCAGCCACTGTTACGGTCGAGGTGGGGGCAGTCAACAACCCGCCGGTGGCAGTGGACGAAACCGCCACCACACCGGAAGACACGGCGATCGTTCTGCAGGTCCTGGCCAACGACACCGACGTAGACAGCAGCACGCTGACCGTTGTCTCTCTGACCGCACCGGTGCACGGCAGCGCAGTCCTGAACGCCGACGGCACGGTGACTTACACCCCGGATGCCAACTTCTCCGGTACGGACAGTTTCACCTACCGCGTCAGCGACGGCCAGGCCACCTCGGCCAACACCGCGACGGTCAGCCTGACCGTCGATCCGGTCAATGATGCGCCGGTCGCTGTCGACGATAGCGCGAACACGTCGGAAGACACGGCGGTTGTTCTGGACCTCGTGGCCAACGACACCGACGTGGAGAACAACACGCTGACCGTTGTCTCTCTGACCGCACCGGTGCACGGCAGCGCCGTGCTGAACATCGACGGGACGGTGACCTACGCACCGGATGCCAACTTCTCCGGTACGGACAGCTTCACCTACCGAGTCAGCGACGGCCAGGCCACCTCGGCCAACACCGCGACGGTCAGCCTGACCGTCGATCCGGTCAATGATGCACCTGTCGCTGTCGACGACACCGCAAACACGTCGGAGGACACGGCGGTTGTTCTGGACCTCGTGGCCAACGACACCGACGTGGAGAGCAGCCCGCTGACGGTCGTCTCTCTGACCGCACCGGTGCACGGCAGCGCAGTCCTGAACGTCGACGGCACGGTGACCTACACCCCGGATGCCAACTACTCCGGTACGGACAGCTTCACCTACCGAGTCAGCGACGGCTCGCTCGATTCACCGAGCCCAGCCACTGTTACAGTCGAGGTGGGGGCAGTCAACAACCCGCCCGTGGCAGTGGACGAAACCGCCACCACACCGGAAGATACCGCGATCGTTCTGCAGGTCCTGGCCAACGACACCGACGTAGACAGCAGCACGCTGACGGTCGTCTCTCTGACCGCACCGGTGCACGGCAGCGCAGTGCTGAACGTCGACGGCACGGTGACCTACACCCCGGATGCCAACTTCTCCGGTACGGACAGCTTTACCTACCGAGTCAGCGACGGCCAGACCACCTCGGCCAACACCGCGACGGTCAGCCTGACCGTCGATCCGGTCAATGATGCACCGGTCGCTGTCGACGACACCGCAAACACGTCGGAGGACACGGCGGTTGTTCTGGACCTCGTGGCCAACGACACCGACGTGGAGAGCAGCCCGCTGACGGTCGTCTCTCTGACCGCACCGGTGCACGGCAGCGCAGTCCTGAACGTCGACGGCACGGTGACCTACACCCCGGATGCCAACTACTCTGGTGCGGACAGCTTCACCTACCGAGTCAGCGACGGCTCGCTCGATTCACCGAGCCCAGCCACTGTTACAGTCGAGGTGGGGCGGTCAACGACCCGCCCGTGGCAGTGGACGAAACCGCCACCACGTCGGAAGATACCGCGATCGTTCTGCCGGTCCTGGCCAACGACACCGACGTGGACAGCAGCAAGCTGACGGTCGTCTCTCTGACCGCACCGGTGCACGGCAGCGCAGTCCTGAACGTCGACGGCACGGTGACCTACACCCCGGATGCCAACTTCTCCGGTACGGACAGCTTTACCTACCGAGTCAGCGACGGCCAGACCACCTCGGCCAACACCGCGACGGTCAGCCTGACCGTCGATCCGGTCAATGACGCGCCTGTCGCTGTCGACGACACCGCAAACACGTCGGAAGACACCGCGGTTGTTCTGGACCTCGTGGCCAACGACACCGACGTGGAGAACAGCCCGCTGACCGTTGTCTCTCTGACCGCACCGGTGCACGGCAGCGCCGTGCTGAACGCCGACGGCACGGTGACTTACACACCGGATGCCAATTACTCCGGCACGGACAGCTTCACCTACCGCGTCAGCGACGGCCATACCACCTCGGCCAGCGTCGCGACGGTCAGCCTGACCGTCGATCCGGTCAATGACGCGCCGGTCGCGGTCGACGAAACCGCCAACACACCGGAAGACACCGCGATCGTGCTGCAGGTCCTCACCAACGACACCGATGTGGAGAACAGCCCGCTGACGGTCGTCTCTCTGACTGCACCGGCGCACGGCAGCGCAGTCCTGAACGCCGATGGCACGGTGACCTACACGCCGGATGCCAACTACGCTGGCCCGGATAGCTTCAGCTACCGCGCGTACGACGGTGAGGACTACTCGAACTACGCCACCGTCAGCCTCCAGGTCACGCCTCCGGATACGCTCCGGGTCAGCGGCTTCACGCCGACCTCGACCGGCTTCCGTGCCCGTTTCAATCGTCCCATCGATTCCTCGGCGCTCAACCTCTATGATACCGAGAGCGGCGGACTCGGGGCGGCCGACCTTACTCTTACCGGCAGCAGCGGACTGGTCAGGGGATCGATCGTCGTCGACGCCGATGCCCAGGGCCTTACCTTCCTCCGCAGCGGCGGCGCGCTCGCAGCGGACGCCTACAGCGTACGCCTGGAAAGCGGCGCCAAGGCCTTTCACGACACCAATGGTAGCGCTCTCGATGGCAATGGCGACGGCAACGCCGGCGACGCCTTCAGCACCAGCTTCACCACCGTTGCACTGGATCGCAGCATCAGTCTGCCCGACTTCATGCGCGGGCCGGGTCAGTTCGTCGACCTCACCGCCCCTTCGCAGAACGGCTTCCTGCCGCTCTACCTGTCCGACGGTGCCGGGGTGACCCGTGTCGAGTTCACCCTGCACTACGATCCAGCGAAGCTTGACCTGCAAGCACTGTCGGCGGGTGTCGGCCTGCCCGCTACCGCGACCATCGAGCGTCTGCCTGCGCCCGACGGCATCCTCAAGGTCCGCATCAGCAGCCCAAGCGCACTGGCTGCCGGTCGCGTCCAGCTGCTCAACCTCCAGGCCTTCGTACCGAGCACCGCCGCTTACGGCGCCAAGCAGGTCCTCGACCTAGACGAGGTTCTGGTCAATGGCCAGGCGGCAACCGGTGATGATGCGCTGCAAGTCGTCGGCTACCTCGGCGACAGCAGCGGCAACGCCGCCTACAGCACCCTCGACGCACAACAGATCCAGCGCGTCCTGGTCAAGCTCGACTCCGGCTTTGCCGCCTATCCGAACGTCGACCCGCTGATCGTTGCCGACACCAATGCTAGCGGCACGTTGACCTCGATCGACGCCAGCCGCGTCCTGCAGGAAGTCAGCTACCTCTCCGACTCCAGCAAGCCAGACCGACTGGAGATCCCGCCGATCCCCGCCGGTATCGGGCCGATCAGTTTCTCTGGTCCCGACCCACGCGTCGACATCCCGGTCGACGCCGTTGCCGATCCGGGCGAACTGGTCACTGTGCCGATCCGTATCGATACCGCCGCCGGCCTCGAATCGGTGCAACTGCGGATTGGCTACGACGCCAGCCGCTTCGAACTCGTCGCCATACGTCGAGGCTCGGTCACCGGCGACTTCGGTTGGTTCATCACCGGCCAGGAGCCCGGCCGGATCACCGTCGACATGAGCCGGCTCGACGCCTTGCAGGACGGCAGCGGCACCTTGCTCGACCTTGACCTGCGCGTCAAAGCCGATGCGCTACCCGGCGTGAGCGCCATCGACCTGCAGTACGCCAGCCTGAACGACGGGCATCTGACGCTCAACGTCGTGCCGCAGCTCGGTGCCGATGCCACCGACGGGCGGATCACGATTGCCGGCAAGGCGGCAGTGCCTGCGGAACCCGCGGTCGCCGCACCACTCGCCGCCGCGAGGGGTGACCGGCTGCCGCAGCAGCTGCAGCCAACGGCCTGGGCGGGCGGCTGGTATTCGGCGCCCGCTGCGGGCGACGCCCGGTCATCGGCGCCAGTCATCGACCTGGCCGCCAGCTTCTCGCTGCCGCCGGCCGTTAGCGAAGCGATGCTCGCCGACAGCAAGCGCAAGCCGTGGTTGAAGGACTATCTCGGCAATGTCGGCCAGGTGCGCAAGGTCTCGCCGAATGCAGGGTTGCAGGTGACGGTAGCGGTAGCGCCGGCGATCCGTGCTGCGGGCGGGGTAGCGGTCGTCTGAACTGGACGCAGCTCGGCGCGAGCTTGCGGAGAGAGAGGAGGCAGAGCGGGTGAACGATTGGAGATGGCGGTCAGCCGGCAGTGTGGTTCGGTTGAACGGGCAGGGCGCCGGGGCCGCCAATTACAGGTGCCGTTGGCGGGACAAGGCAGGGGCGGTTCGCTTGCCGATCAGTCCCGGCCATGGCGAAGAAGATGCGATGGGATCGTGAAACCGGCGATCTTTGATGGCTACGAAAGGACGGGTCATGAGTTTGCCTATTACGGTACGCGCGCTGTCGCTGGGTGTTCTTGTTTTTGGGTTGGCTCCAGCGTACGCGGCATTCTCGGTCATCGCGCCGACGACCGTGACGCAGGGCGAGAAGGAAATTACGGTCTCCTTGTTCGATTCCCTGATTGACGGTCTGGAGGCTGCGGACCTCCGATTTACCTACAATCCTGCCGTCTTTCAGCATGTGAGCCCCGGTCTCGGAAGGGCCACGGGCGGCTTCTTCCTGTCCTGGAAAGAGGCGCTGCCCGGCAGCGTCGACATCAGTCTGGCAGCGGGGTTTGTTCTCAGCGGCGGATCGGGGTCGCTGGTCGACATTCTGCTCGATGTCAGGGGCAAGGCCCCACTCGGTCTTTCCATCTCCCCGCCCGGTATTCCCGGCCTCATGTTTTGGTCGACCAGTGATGACTACCGAGTGCCCGACACTTGGGGAAATGTCACCGTGACGCCAGCCTCGACCGGAGAGGTGCCCGAACCTGCCTCGTCCCTGCTCGTCGGGATGGGGATGTTCGCGCTGCTGGCTTTTCGCCGCCGCTAGAAACAACCTTGTCAGTCGCCTGTCGTGGATGCTGGTACGCCGCATCAACGAGTACCAACAGCACTACGGTGGGCGGAAGCAAGGACGACCGGCGTCCTTTCGCCAGGCTCGCCCCCTTGCCACTGCATTGGTCGCCTGGATATTCTGACGTTCGTTGTCCTGCTACCATTTTCAGAGCAGCGTCGACAAGTACATGGCGCTGCGCATGATGGTCTATGGTGGATTGCTGAGCCTGCTGAACGAGTGGCTGGCTGACCGGCCCGACCTGCGTCGGATGTTCGCCCTCTGGATCCGGGCGACATTGATGCGCAAGGCGGAATACCGTATCGTGTTGCCTCGGATTGATGATCTACAGGAGCTGAACGTCATGTTGGCCGAACGACTCGAAGAATGGGCGCATGCCTACAAGGCAGAGGGTAAGGCAGAGGGTAAGGCCGAAGGCGAAGCGCTGGCGCTGCAAAAGCTGCTCAAGAAGCGTTTTGGTGCCGTCCCTGCGGATGTTCTGGCGAAGATTTCCGCGGCTTCCCTTGAGCAGATTGATGCGTGGCTGGACCGGGTGCTGGATGCCCGGAGTCTGGACGATCTCTTCGCGCCGACTACCTGCTGAAGCCGCGCGCGTCCCCTCGCGAAGTATCCAGGCCATCGGGGAGTCGCTTTTTTGGGAATTTTGAAGATGAGCTCATCGGGCGTTTCTGCCTCGCAGCACGGAGCCGCGCACCAACAAGAGCGAGAATCGCCTGCTGGTCCGGGGAAGGTCACTGCCGCCAAGGGCGAGCAAACGCCGATCGGTCGCCGCCGATCTGGCTGTCAAGGACGCCAACCATGAATTTCTCCGATGTACTCAAGGCTC
Source organism: Candidatus Accumulibacter affinis (assembly GCA_016713625.1). Lineage (GTDB taxonomy): Bacteria > Pseudomonadota > Gammaproteobacteria > Burkholderiales > Rhodocyclaceae > Accumulibacter > Accumulibacter affinis. Next base: position 296,155 of record JADJOT010000011.1, on the reverse strand, counting down.
TGAATCAGGCCTCGGCGTTCGAGCTGTTCCGGATGCGTGCCGTGATCGACCGGGTGCTCGAAGAGCCGAAGTGGGTCGACGCGATTCGCGCACGCCTGCGCATCGGGCAGACCATCGAGTACTTCGATTGCCAGGCCAATGCCGCGTGTCAGGCGCAGGTCCTCGAACTGCGCCGCACGCAGGTGTTGGTGCTCGACCTTGCCACGCACAAGCGCTGGCTGATTCGCTATGCCGCAATCAACCTCGATGGCGCCGACGTGCAGATTCGCGAGCAGCCGCGTCAGGGTCTCGGTCGCAACGAGGTGGCGATTGGTGAGGTGGTCGGTTTTCTCGACCGCGATCAACAGCAGCGCAGCGGCAAGGTCATCCGGCTCAATGACAAGACGGTGACGCTGCTGGTCGGACGGCAGCAATGGCGGGTTGGCTACAGCCTGTTGCATCGCGTCGTCGAGGCACAGGCCATCGAGGGTGAGGTGCTCGAACTCGGCGTTTTCAGCGGCGACGGCGATGCCGCGGAGGCTCGCTGAGCAGCGCAGTCGCGGGCCTTGCCCCGGCCAACGCGGCCCGGCTACGACCTACGACTGCTCGACGTTGGCCTCCTCACCGCTGATTCCGAACACCTGTTGGCGAAGGCGGAACAACTCGTCGCGGGCGGCGGCCGCTTTCTCGAATTCGAGGTTCCGGGCGTGCTCGAGCATTTCCTTTTCGAGCCGCCGCAATTCGCGCGACAACTGCTTTTCACTCATCGCTTCATAGTTGGCCTGCTGCTGCGCGGCCTTGAGTTCTCGCTGGCCAGCGGCCGCGTCGTAGACCCCGTCGATGATGTCGGTGATGCGCTTGCTGACGCCTTTGGGAACGATGCCATTGGCTTCGTTGAAAGCGATCTGCTTGAGCCGTCGGCGTTCGGTTTCGGCGATTGCCCGCTGCATCGAACCGGTCACCCGGTCAGCGTAGAGAATCGCCGTGCCATGGAGATGGCGGGCGGCGCGGCCGATGGTCTGGATCAGCGAACGTTCGGAACGTAGGAAACCCTCCTTGTCGGCGTCGAGGATTGCCACCAGCGAGACCTCCGGGATGTCCAGGCCTTCACGCAACAGGTTGATGCCGACGAGAACATCGAATTTGCCGAGGCGAAGATCACGAATGATCTCGACACGTTCGACGGTGTCGATGTCCGAATGCAGATAGCGCACGCGGATGTCGTGCTCATTGAGGTAGTCGGTGAGGTCCTCGGCCATGCGCTTGGTCAGAGTGGTCACCAGGACTCGCTCGGCAAGCAGCGTGCGCAGCCGAATTTCGGACAGCAGGTCGTCGATCTGGGTCGCCGCAGGGCGAACGATGAGCGCCGGGTCGACCAGCCCGGTCGGGCGTACGAGCTGCTCGACCACCTGTCCCTGGTGCGTCGCTTCGTACTCGCCAGGGGTCGCCGAAACAAAGATGGTCTGGCGCATCAGGGCCTCGAACTCGGCGAACTGCAGCGGCCGGTTGTCAAGTGCCGACGGCAATCGGAAGCCGTAACCGACGAGGTTCTCCTTGCGCGAGCGGTCGCCCTTGTACATGCCGCCGACCTGCGAGACCGAGACATGTGACTCGTCGATGAACATCAGGGCATCGGCCTGCAGATAGTCGATCAGGGTCGGCGGGGGCTCGCCGGTCTGCCGCCCCGAAAGATGCCGGGAATAGTTCTCGATGCCTTTGCAGAAGCCCAGCTGGTCGAGCATTTCGAGGTCGAAACGCGTGCGCTGCTCGATGCGCTGCGCTTCCACCAGACGATTCTCGGTGTTGAAGAAGCTGATACGTTCGGTTAACTCGATCTTGATCGCGTCGATCGCGCGCAGGACGGTCTCCCGCGGCGTCACGTAGTGCGACGAGGGGAAGACGGTGAAGCGCAGCAGCCGGCCCTGCAGGTGGCCGGTCAGTGGGTCGAAAAGCTGCAGGGCTTCGATTTCGTCGTCGAACAGCGAGATGCGGATCGCCTGTTCGGCGTGTTCGGCGGGAAAGACGTCGATGCTGTCGCCGCGAACGCGAAAGGTGCCACGGCGAAAGTCGGTCTCGTTGCGCTCGTACTGCATGTCGGTCAGCCGCTTGATCACCTCGCGCTGATCCATGCGGTCACCAACCCGCATGGTGAGGATCATCTTGTGATACTCGTCGCGGTCGCCAAGCCCGTAAATGCACGAGACCGTGGCAACGATCACGCAGTCGCGGCGTTCGAGCAGACTTTTCGTCGCCGACAGTCGCATCTGTTCGATGTGCTCGTTGATCGACGAGTCCTTTTCGATGAACAGGTCGCGCGCCGGGACGTAGGCCTCGGGTTGGTAGTAGTCGTAGTAGGAGACAAAATACTCGACTGCATTGTCCGGGAAAAACTCCCTGAACTCGGCGTAGAGCTGCGCCGCCAGCGTCTTGTTCGGCGCCAGGACCAGCGCCGGACGGCCGCTGCGAGCGATGACGTTGGCCATCGTGTAGGTCTTTCCCGAGCCGGTGACGCCAAGCAGCGTCTGGAACGAGAGCCCGTCTGCGAGGCCATCGAGCAGCTGTTGGATCGCCTGCGGCTGATCGCCAGCCGGCAGGAAAGGCTGGTGGAGGCGAAAAGGGCTGCCTGCGAAGGTGACGAAGGAGGGCTTTTCAGGACTACGTGCGTTATCTGCCATGCTAGAATTCTACGTTGTTTCACGACCGGCCGGCGCCGACAGCGGTGGATGGGCGACCGGTCAGTGGGGCATGGTTCAACCTGTTTTGTGGCGATGGTGCCAGGCGTAAACCACTTCCGGCTTGCACCGGGCGCTTCGTGGCCGCTGATCAACTTGGGAAATCCGCATGACCGCTTCGCTCTTCGCTGCCGTGGAAATGGCTCCACGTGATCCTATCCTCGGCCTCACCGAGTCATTCAACGCCGATAGCCGTACCACCAAGGTCAATCTCGGCGTTGGCGTCTATCTTGATGAAAGCGGCAAGGTGCCTTTGCTGACGGCGGTCAAACTGGCCGAGAAGTCTCGTCTGGAGGCGATCCCGGCACGTGGCTATCAACCGATCGAAGGGCTTGCCGCCTACAACCAGATCGTCCAGCAGCTGCTCTTCGGTGCCGGGTCGCCGCTGCTCGAGGCAGGCCGTGTGCTGACCATCGAGGCACTCGGGGGTACCGGCGCGCTGAAGGTTGGTGCAGATTACCTGCGGCGGCTGCTGCCTGACGCCACGGTCTATCTCAGTGATCCGAGCTGGGAGAATCACCGCGCGCTGTTCGAAACTGCGGGCTTCCCGGTGGAAACCTATCCCTACTACGACGCGGCGACCCGCGGTGTCAATTTTGTGGCCATGAAGGCCGGATTGAATGTCCTGCCGGCGGGTTCGATTGTCGTCCTGCATGCCTGCTGCCACAATCCGACCGGCGCCGACCTCGACGAGGCGCAATGGCAGGAAGTCATCGAAGTCATCGGCGCGCGCGGGCTGCTGGCCTTCGTCGACATCGCCTATCAGGGCTTTGCCGACGGGATCGGCGAGGATGCCGTGGCACTGCGGCTGTTTGCTGCTTCCGGCCTGCAGTTCCTGGTGGCGAGCTCGTTTTCGAAGTCGTTCTCGCTCTACGGTGAGCGTGTTGGCGCTCTGTCGGTGGTCACTGCCAGTCGCGATGAATCGGCACGCGTGCTGTCACAAATCAAGCGCCTGGTGCGTACCAACTACTCGAGTCCGCCGACGCATGGCGGTGCCGTGGTGGCGGCCGTGCTCGCCAGCCCGGAACTGCGCCAACTGTGGGAAGAAGAACTGGCAGAAATGCGCGTGCGCATCCGCGCCATGCGCGTCGGTCTCGTCGACAAGCTGCAGGCCAGGGGCGTCAGCGAGGACTTCTCCTTTGTCACCCGGCAGCGCGGCATGTTTTCCTACACCGGACTCACCACCGGGCAGGTGGATCGTATGCGCGACGAGTTCGGAATCTACGCGGTCAGCACCGGTCGCATCTGTCTGGCGGCTCTGAATACCCGCAACATCGACTACGTAGCTGACGCCATCGCGGCGGTTCTCTAAGGGTCATGGCGATTCCAGACACCCCCGATGAGGAAAGCCATGACCGTTCCCTCCCTTGCGTGTCGGGATCAACGGTTGCCTGTTTGCGTCAGCGGCGTCTTGAGCGAGCCGCTGATCAGGACTCGCCGCGCCGTACGATCTGCGCTGCCGCCGAGGACGACGTCCATCCGTCCACGCAACTGCAGATCGCGGGCCACCTCGATCTGCCCGCTCGACTGCATCAAGCCAGCGCGCAGAACCAGACGGGAGAATCGAGAGCTGCTCGGCGTCAGCGTGATCACGCCTGCCAACTCCTCGAAGCGGGTCCAGCCACCTAGCGTCACGGGTGTCGCCGACACCCGGCGCATGGCTTCGGCCAGGTCGATTCCGATCAGCCGGCCGCGATGCATGGTGAAATCCCCGCTGCCCTGGAGGGCGGCGAACATGGTGTCCCAGCCTTCCGATCTTGCCGAGAACTTCAGCCGGCCTTTGGTCTCTCCCTCGAGTGAGTTGCCAACGCCGAGAGCATCGACGAGTTTCCTGGAATCGATGCGCTCGAAAGAGATCTCGCCGGCCATGCTCATCGCTTGCGGGGCGCGCAGCACGGCGGTACCGCGGACCAGACCGTCAAAGATCCGCAACTCCAGGCTGTTGATCACGCACTCGGTCCCGTCGATCTCGCCCTGCAGGTTGACCGAATCAAACAGATACGGCGAATTCGCTGCTGGCCGCCAGGCGAGGCCCGCTACCTGAATCGTCGCGCCGCGGTCGGTCGGTTTGAGCGTCACCTGCAGGCTGCGGTCTGGCGAGTGCAGCGAAACGGCTTCGAGGAGTCGCTCGGCCGAGAGTTCGAGGCGCCCACTCATGTCGGAAACCGCAAGGCCGGCGAAAAAGACCTCCGCGTTGCTGACCGTGACGTGCAACACACCCGCCTGGGCTTCCTCGCGAGCAGCCGCGGCTAGCATCCGCGACAGACTCGCGATGGCCTCCGCCGACAGCCGCACGCCTGTCAGTTCGACCTCGCTAAAGAGCACTTTGGGCGACAGCAGCGTGTCGAGTGCGGGCCACAGGCGGAGTTCGCTGATGTCGAGCCGATCCTTGTCGGTTTCTTCTCCCAGGCGCACATTGCCGAGCAGCAAGCCGGGCTTGGGGTAGACGCTGAGGCGCATGTCATCGACCTTGGCCGGTTGCCCGGTGCTCTGCGCGACGATGGCCTCGATTGCGGGCAGGTAGTGGCTGTAGGGAAAGAATAAGGCCGCCAGAAAGAGCAGCGCGCCGAGCAGCAGGCTGCCCAGCAGCAGGCCCATCGGCCAGTGGAGCGACCAGCCCGGTCGGCCACGTCGGATCGGTCTGCTAGCCGGTTGGTCGTCGGCAGTGGACCGGCGGCCGAGGTTCTTCAGACGATCCAGGATGGATGGTGACGGTTCGGCGTTGCTTGCGGCAGGTGGTGACTCTGGCTCGGTTGCCGCCTCGAGGTCCGGTGGCTTGGCGAATCCGGAGTTCTGACCGGGCAGCGAAGGGGGTAGCGCGAGCGATCCGGGTGAGCGCCAGCGCCGGGCTTCGCGACTTTCCGGGAAGGGAATGACGCGTCCCTCCTGGTTCGCGGACGACGGTAGCTCAACCGGTGCAATCGCGGATTTTTCGCCAAAGGTGGAGAATTCCGAGACCGCATGGATCGCCGAGGCAACGATGTCTTTTGACGAGCTTCTGGCGTGTTGCCAGACGGAATTCAAGTCTACCCGGCGCTCGATGAAACCATCACGTTCCAGTTCGATCAGCGCGTCCTGGGTCAGTGCGGCATTCCCGGTCTTCTCGCACAACTCGGCTACCGTGGCGTTGCCGTCGACGAGAATGAGGACCATCCGAACGTTTCTCTGGACGACACGCGTTCGTTGCAGCATCGCTTCCTCTCCGGCAGGAGTCTTGGCGAAAACCAGATCGGGGTCAGTCAGTTCAGAGTCCATCGTCGTCGCAAGATCGTCGGGTCAAGGAATCGAGACGTCCAGTATGCGGCAAGTTGCAGAGAAGGGTACGCAGATCATCGATGGAGGACGGACTGCCAGCCCAGGCGGGGGGCGAGGGATCACTGCCGGATCTTAAACCCAAAAGTCGGCGCCCGCGAAGTATTGCGATTACTGATGGTGATGCTGACGACGCGGCCGATGAGCTGCCCTGGCTGGAAGCGAACGCTGCTGAAGAGTTGCGGCGGCCGAATGCAAATCGGTGCGGATCCCTTTCTCCGGCAAGCCGGCGATTGACCACTGCCGTGGGCGGCGATACAGTGCCCGTCCGGTCCGCACGGCCGGGCGCGTCCTGAAGGAGAGATGAATGGCAACAACGCAGGCTGTGGGCGCTTTGACCACGCTGGTCACTGGCGCCTCATCGGGCATTGGCGAAGCGCTGGCGCGCTGCTTTTCGCGCGAAGGTCATGTCCTGGTGCTGGTGGCGCGCAGCGGCGACAAGTTGCAGGCACTGGCGGCAGCACTGACTGGTGAGTTCGGCGTACGCGCCGTGGCGCTGCCCGCCGATCTGGCGCAGCCCGGTGCGGCGGCGGTGCTGGCGACTCGCCTGCGCCGCCAAAATCTGGTCATCGACGTGTTGGTGAACAACGCTGGTGTGCTCGAACATGGGGCTTTCGTTGACATCGATGGGCAACGTCAACAGCAGCTGATTGATCTGAACGTCTCGGGTCTGACGGCAATGCTCGCAGAATTTGTTCCGGGCATGGTCGCGGGCGGGCGGGGCCGTATCCTCAACGTGGCATCGATCGCCGCATTCCAGCCGGTCCCGGCGCTCGCCACCTATGCGGCGACCAAGGCCTACGTGCTGTCGCTGACCGAATCCCTGGCCGAGGAACTGCGCGGCAGCGGCGTCACGGTCACTGCCCTGTGCCCCGGCCTCACCGCGACGCAGATGCTCAACCGTGCCGCAGCGGGCAGCGCAAAGGTGGCTCGCTTGCCGGACTTCCTGATCTCCGCCGTCGACGATGTTGCCGCCGAAGGCTACCAGGCGTGCATGAACGGCGAGGTCATCCGCGTGCCGGGCCTGCTCAATCGGGTCGCAACCGTCGGCGGGCGCGCGCTGCCCAAGTGGTTGCTGCGGCGGCTCAACGGCGTCATCGGCCGCAGCTCGCTGTAGGCGTTCGCACTGCAGTTGCCCACCAACGCATGGTCGCAACCGCGCTTTGACCGAGTGTGATCATTGACCGGATTTTTCTTTCCGCGTAGTGCGTGCTGGGGCGCCGAACCTGCGCGACTGCCTGGACCTCGATTGACTGCAGCCGCTACTGCTCCCTATACTCCGCGACCTGCTTGGGAATGGCCGGTCTGCCGCCGGCGCTTTGGCGGCATCAGCACTGGTCGGGCAGCGGGCGTGCATTTTGAATGGATTGAGGAGTAGTTGATGCGTCGAACCAAGATCGTGGCCACCGTTGGTCCGGCCACTGCCGAACCAGAGGCTCTGCGGCAACTGTTGGAAGCCGGCGTGGACGTGGTGCGGTTGAACGCTGCGCACGCCGACATGGAAACGCACAGCAGGAATGCGCGGCGGGTCCGGGAACTGGCGCAGGTCCTCGGTCGCAGTGTCGGCATACTGGTAGATTTGCCGGGGCCGAAAATTCGCTCGGGAGTGGTGGCAGGCGACGAGGTGGAACTCGAATCCGGTCAGGAGTTTGTCCTCAGCGGCGGCGATGACGGGCGCGGCGATGCTCGGCACGTCGCCACGACCTTGCCCGACCTTGCGCAGTGGGTGTGTTCTGGGGATGACGTCTATCTGGCCGATGGAGCGATCGTTCTGCGCGTGCTGGCGTCGGTGGGCAACGACGTGCGTACGGAAGTCGTGCGCGGCGGGACGCTGCGCTCACGCAAGGGAATGCACCTGCCGCGCGCCGAGGGGCATGTCGATCCATTTACCGAACGTGATGCGCTGGCGCTCGAGATGGCGGTTGCCGCAAAAGTCGACTTCATTGGACTCTCGTTCGTGCGCCGTGCCGAGGATGTCGAGCGTGTGCGCGCCATGCTTCCGAAACGCGGCGTGCGCCCGGCGCTGGTGCCCAAGATCGAGACGGCGGCGGCGATCGACAACCTCGACGGGATCATCAGCGCCGCCGACGCGGTGATGGTTGCGCGTGGCGATCTCGGTATCCAGATGCCTGCGCGACGCGTGCCGCTGCTCCAGAAGGAAATCATCCGTCTCTGCAACCTGGCGGGGAAGCCGGTAATCACGGCAACCCAGATGCTTGAGTCGATGACTCGCTCGCCTTTGCCAACCCGCGCCGAAGTAAACGACGTGGCCAACGCCGTGCTCGATGGTACCGACGCCCTGATGCTCTCGGAAGAGACAGCGGTCGGGCTGTTCGCCAGCGAGACCGTGCGCATGATGAGCGAAGTCGCGGAGTCAGCCGAGGGCTGGCCGCGGCTGCGCGTTGATCCGGCAGCCAGCAGCGTCGGCGCCGATTCCGACCGGGTGGCGTGGGCGGTGGCGCACGCCGCGGTGCAAGCGGCCGAAGAGCTTGGTGTGGCCGCAATCCTTTGCCCGACGCGCAGCGGCGACACGGCGCGTCGTGTCGCGGCGTTTCGACCGAAGGTGCCAATCGCCGGCATTTCTCCGAGCGCGCTGGTGCTCGGTGGACTTTCCCTGGTGTGGGGCGTGCAACCGCTGGCGGTGGTCCACAATGCCGACCGTGGCGAGCAACTGCGCCTCGCCATCGCTGCCGCACGGACTGCCGGTATCGTCCGCGAAGGCGATCTCGTGGCCATGGTCTTCGGCTCGGCCGGTCCGCGCGCCGGCAGTACCGACAGCGTTCGCATCGTCCGGGTGTGAGGCGGTAGTTGAGGCGTCGATGCAGCGTCAGCGTGCACGACCCGATCGCCGGGAATCCGGCGCTGGCCGGGTCAATCGGTTTGGCGCAATTTGACCCGCGGTGCCGCGCGATGCGTAGCGAACGCGCTGTGCGGTGCTACGCTCGACGATCTAACTCAGGGCCTGCCGGCCATGCTGGCGGTGGCGAGCAAACCAGTCAATGATCAAGCCGATCGTCTGACGGCAAACGATATAATTTCACCCGACGCCTGAGTTTTTCTCATCCATAACTTTGGCCTCTCGCCCCGGTCGGCGTGGCAGGTCGCTGGTGGCAAGGCAAGAACAGATCTTGTACTTTCCCCCTTTTTTGTGCGAGGCAGCAGTGGATCCAGATGTCTTGAAAGTCGCTTCGGCGGCGCCAGCGGTGCCGGCGATGGCTGCGGGGACGCCGACTCGCCTCGGACGCGCGTGGTTGTGGTTGGGGGTGATGGCGCTGATCGGGTCGGGTCTGCTGGCAGTGCTGTTGGTGCTGTCGCGAACGCCGGGGATTCAGGACGTCTTTCCGCTGAAGGATCTCTTCCGGGCGGCGCTGGTGGTGCATGTGGATCTCTCGGTGGCCGTCTGGTTCATGGCGTTTGCCGCGGTGATCTGGTCTGCGCTTGGCGGTGGCGGTCTCGCCTGGCTGGGCTGGGCTGGCTTTGGCCTGGCGGCGCTGGGGACAGCGCTGATGACCGTCTCGCCGTTTTTTCCCGGCGCCGATCCGGTGCTCAACAATTACATTCCGGTACTCGAGCAGCCCCTGTTTTTTGCGTCGATCTGGATTTTTGGCGCCGGCATGAGCCTTGCCGTGTGGCGTGCCTTGCTCACCACCTGGCCACGACGCTTGCTTGCCGAGCCGCTGCGCTTGGGCGCTTTCCTCGGCGCACTTGCGGCTTTCCTGGCGCTGGCTGCGTTCTTCTGGTCCTGGTTGCTGGTGCCCCGGGTCGAGGGAGTGATCTACTACGAAGTGCTGTTCTGGGGTGGCGGACACAGCTTGCAGTTTCAGCATTCGCTGCTGATGGTCGTTGCCTGGCTGTGGATTGCCGCGCATCTCGGTCGTCCGCCGATCGCCTCGGCGCGGGCGGTGTCGTTTCTGTTCCTGGTCGCTGCCGTACCGCTGTTGCTGGTGCCGGCGATCTATCTGCTGGTGCCGGCCGGCTCGCTGCCGCACATGGAGCTGTTCGCCAAGCTGATGGTCTGGGGGCACCCCTATATGGGCCCGCTGATCCTGCTGAGTGCGTTTTCGCTGTGGGGTTTACGCGGCGTGCCGGCGGCTCCGGCCAAATCTGCCTTGCTGGCTTCCTTCACCCTGTTTGCGCTGGGTGGCGTGCTGGGTTACCTGATCCAGGGGGTCAATGTCGTCATTCCAGCGCACTACCACGGTTCGACGGTCGGCGTTACGCTGGCGTTCATGGGGCTCGCCTACGTGCTGCTGCCGGCGCTGGGCTTCGGCCGCGCCGAGAGCCGCATGGCGATCTGGCAACCCTATGTTTATGGTGCCGGGCAGTTGATCCACGTGCTCGGGCTGGCCTGGTCGGGGGGCTACGGCGTGCAGCGCAAGGTCGCCGGTGCCGAGCAGCTGTTGACCACGCTGCCGCAAAAGATCGGCATGGGAATGATGGGTCTTGGCGGCTTGATTGCGGTGATCGGCGGGCTGATGTTCGTGGTCGTCTGCCTGAAAGCGATGTCCCGGCGTATCGGCCGATGAGGCACGCGCTGGCGCTGACGGTGGCCGCCGGGGTGGCGACGCTGGCGACAATCGGCTGGCTTGGCTACCGGCTGCTCGAACAGACACGCTTGCCGGCCGCCGATCTGCCGCCCAGCTTGATCTCGTCAGCACCGCTGTCGCCCGAACAAGGGCAGGCTACGGTCGAGGCGATCATGGCCTTGACCCTGCCCGATCTCGGCGGGCGTCTGCAGGCGCTGGCGCAATGGCGTGGCAAGGTGTTGGTCGTCAATTACTGGGCGAGTTGGTGCGCTCCCTGTGTCGAAGAGATGCCGGCCTTCTCTCGCTTGCAGCGCCAGTACGCGGCGCAGGGCGTGCAGTTTGTCGGCATCGGTCTCGACGAGGTCGAGAAGATGCGGATTTTCGTCAAGGCCACGCCGGTCGCCTACCCGCTATTGGTGGGGGATGCGGCCGACAGTCAGACGCCAGGTCTGCAGGTCAAGGGTCTGCCCTACACCCTGGTGATCGGCCGCGACGGCCGCCTCGCGAGCAGCCGTCTGGGCCGGCTCAACGAGGCGACGCTGGAGCCGATCCTGCAGCGCCTGTCTACTGCCTCGGCTGAAACGCCATCGAGCGCGCCGAGACGCTGAACGCGTCCGAGAAGCAGGCGCCGTCTTCGGCTCCGTGCTGCTTGAGGAAGGGGAAGATCGCTTCGACCATGCGCACCGATCCGCAGGCGTAGATTTCGTGCTCCTTGAGTTCCGGGAAGTCTTCGAGAATTGCCTCGTGGACCAGGCCGGTACGGCCGCTCCAATGGTCTTCGGGCGCTGGTTCGGAGAGGACCGGGATGAAGTGGAAGTTGGCATGCTCGCGCGCCCAGCGGGTCGGTAGCTCGGGCAGGTAGAGGTCCTTGAGCGTCTTGACCCCCCAGTATAGATGGATTTCACGCTGCAGCCCGCGCTGGAAGGCATCCTCGACCATGCTCTTGACCGGGGCGAAGCCAGTGGCGCCGGCGACGAAGACGATCGGTCGTTCGGACTCGCGCAGCATGAAGTCGCCGATCGGGCCCTCGAAGCGGATCTCGTCGCCTTCCTGCATCGCTTCGAAGACCTGCGTGGTGAAGCGACCGCCGGGCATCAGGCGGATCTGCAGTTCGATGAACTCGGCGTCGTGCGGCGGATTGGCGAACGAGAACGCCCGTCGCTGCCCGTCTTCGAGGACGATGTTGATGTATTGGCCGGCCTTGAAGGCGATAGCCTGGCCATCAGGCAGTTTCAGACGTACCTGCATGACGTCGTGAGTAAGCTTGTGCAGGCTCACCACCCGCGCGCTGTATTCGCCAACGCCGCTTGGCGCTGTGCTCGCCTGGTATTCGATCTCGGCGTCTTCGAGGGCGGTGGCGCAGCACAGCAGCACCTTGCCCTGCGCCAGTTCCACGGCGGACAGCGCGCTCGGCTGGTAGAGGCCGGGATCGACCTTGCCCTGCAGGACCGTGCACTTGCACACCCCGCAACCGCCGTTGCGGCATTCGTACGGCAGGTTGATGTCCTGGCGCAGGCCGGCGTCGAGCAGCGTTTCGCCGAAACGGGCGCTGACCGCCTTGTGGTCGGGGTGGAAGGTGATCGAAGTTACTGCCTTGGCGGTACCCAGTCGCTGGGGTGGTAGCCAGGGGACGAGAAAGAGCAGGGCGGTGAGACCAAGCACCCAGTACCAGAGGTGCATCGGGTTGATTACATAGACCAGCGCGAGCACGGGCAGCTCGAACCAGTCGAAGTCGATGTTGGTCGGCACCACCGCCATGTCGGCCTCGCCGCCCTGGCTGAGAATCGGCTTGATCAGCGCCAGCGCCAGGAACATCAGGGTGACGGCGATGGCGATCGGCCGTGGTGGGTTGATGCGCGCGCGCGGCACGCGTTGCACGTGCACCCACATGATGATGGCGACGATCAGCGGCACGCCGATGTGCATGAAAGCGAGCAGGGTAAACAGTCGGCTGTTGACTGTTTCGAGGAAGAGAAAGTTGCGGATCAGCGTGCCGTTGAACATCGGCAGGATGTCGAACCACTCGGCGGTGGCGATGACCACGAACTGCGCGAGCTTGTCCCAGACCAGCATGAAGCCATTGACGCCGGCGATGTAGATCAGCCACAGCAGGGCGACACCGGTCAGCCACGAGAACGAGCGGAAGCCGCGGTAACGGTCGTAGGCGAAGTGCCGCAGCATGTGCAGCAGCATCGTCAGGATCATGCCATCGGTCGCATAGCGGTGGATGCTGCGCAGGATGCCGCCGGCCCACCACTGGTTGTGGGTGATGCGCTCGACCGAGTCGAAAGCGTCATGGACGCCGGTATCGGCAAAAATGTAGAGATAGAGGCCGGAACCGACCAGCAACCAGAACTGCCAGAAGCTGATCGTGCCCAAGTGGTACAAGGGGTTCATCTTGTCGCCGAAGGCGACGTTGAAGACGTTCTCGACGCGCATGAACAGCCAGCGCAGGACCTGTTGGAGGACTTTGACCATGATCGATGTCAGCTCGGGAAATTGGGGAGGCTGGGCAGCCAGTTGGCAGCAGCGGCGATCATCTGAAGAACAGACCGCCCTGGTCCGGGTTGAAGTCGACCACCATCACCTGACCCGGTTGCAGGGTGATCGCTTCTTCCTTGACGAAGTTGAAGCCGGGCTTGACGAGGTTGTCGTTCATCCTGACCGCCAGCTGGTGGCTGCCGGCCTTCACCTCGAAGCGCTTGTACACCGTCGATACGCCATCCTTGTAGAGGCCGGTCGGGTGCAGCACAGTGCGGAGAACCGGCTGGCCGTCGAGGTCGGCCTCGAGGTTGATGTCCGAACGTTCGCGCGGGCAGTCCAGCGGCGCGCGCATGTTCGGCGGCATTTTCGCCAGTTCCTCGGGTGTTCGCTTGCGGCACTGGCGGTCGCCGAGATGGCTGATCGAGAGCTTGATCAACGCGCTGTCGTCAGGAATTTGCCGGTATTTCGGCGCGGTGGCGAAGTAGCCGATGAATGCGGCAAAAGCGCCGTAGAGGATCACCTGGCCGACGATGGCGGCGGGTTTAAGCATGGTTGGAGGCGCTCCGCAGATAGGGTTGGAGTCTGTCGCTCGAAGCCACTTCGCTGTCGAGCCGGTTTCTGAATTCCGCCAGCGCGTCGGCGAGAGTGCTGGCGTCGCCTCCGGCAGCGCCGACGACCTGCACTCGCGAGGCGGGTACGCTCCGGCGCAGGTGCGGTTCGCGTTTTCCCTGCAAGCGTTCGTTGGTCCACCGCTCGCCGAGGCGAAACTCGCAGCCGCCGCTGCGGCAGGTGTTCAGGAGGACGCCGTCGGCGCCGCAGCGCAGCGCATATTCAACGAAGGATGGTGGCAGCATGCCGGTGCACAGCAGCGGCATGACGGCGGTGTCGGTGGTTGCCAGGCTGCGGGCGTCGGCGCCGCGCGCGCAGCTGAAGACGACGATCCGGCTGCGCCCGGTCAGGCTGGCCAGCGCCCGTTCGAGTTCTTCGCGCAGGGCATTGACCGGCTGCTGCGGCATGTCGATGCCGGTGACCAGCAGCTCGCGTCTGCGGAAGGGGGTAGAAGAAGGGCAGGAGCCGGCACAGATACCGCAGGCTGCGCAAAGATCGGGATCGACGACGGCCAGCTTGAAACCCGGCCGTCGCGGGTGCGGCAGCATGCTGATCGCGGCATAGGGGCAGTCGGCGAGGCAGCGGTCACAGCCGGTACAGTTGGCCGCATCGACGACGGCGACCGCTTCCGGCCGCGGGTGCGGCAGCACGGGCAGGGCGAAGAGCAGGGCGGTGAGACCGAAGAGCAGCGACCACACGACAGCCGGCGAAGTGAGGTCAGCCAGTGGATGGATGAACAGGATGAACCAGTCGAAACCGAGTTCGCCGGGGACCGTCGCGAGGTTGGCCGGCGGGTTGCTGAGCGCCGGCTTGAGCAGCGCGAGCAGCAGCAGCGCGGCCATCGTCGCCAGCATGACGCGCTTCGATGGCAGGTAGTCGACGTGGCTGATACGATGGACATGCGCCCAGAGCCCGAGGATCAGCAACAGCGGCACCCCGAGGTGGATGAACACGAGCATGGTGAAGAAGCGGTCGCTGATCGAGTCCGGCGTCAGGAAGTTGCGCGCCGACGCTTCGCTGAAGATCGGCAGCCAGTCGAGGAGTTCGCTGGTAGCGACGGCCGAGAGCTGGGCGAGCTGGTCCCAGACGATCCAGTAGCCGCCGATGCCGGCCACATAAGCGAGCCAGAGCAGCGGCACGCCGGTCATCCATGAATAGAGGCGGAAACCGTAGTAACGCCCGTAGCACCACTCGCGAACGAGGTGCAGCAGCATCAGTAGCAGGAAGCCGTCGGCGGCGTAGCGGTGCAGGCTGCGCAGGATGCCGCCGAGATACCATTGTTGCAGCGAGAGGTAGCCGATCGAGCTGTACACGGCGTCGATGCCGGTGTCGAGCACGGCGTACAGGTAGAGGCCGCTGCCGACGACGACCCACAGCAGGTACAGGCCCATCGCACCGAGATGACGCAGCGGGTTGTCGGCGCCGCCGAAGGGCGCGTCCAGCGCCTCCTCGCAGCGCAGGAAGACACGGTGCACGCCGCTGCGCAATGCCGCATGAAAACTCACGTCGCTGGGGTCCCTGTGCCGCTGCCGGGCATAATTATTAGCCGTTGATTATATTGGGGGCGTGCCTGTGGCGAATTGACACGTGTCAATTCCCAAAAAAGCAGATCAACGATCAGCGTTTGTCCGTGCTGAGGATACACTGCTCGTCTTCGTCCTGGCGGAACGCTGAATCGTGAGGAGTAAGCGAGTGATACTGAAAGGAGCAGAGCGGCGATGAATGACTACCCGCGACAAGCCGCCAGCGGCGCTGCTGCGCGCGAGAAGCGACTGGCGGTTGGCGGCCTGCTCGCCGGTGCGTTGATCTGGGGGCTGATCTGGCATCCCTACCGGATTCTGCGCGATGCCGGCGTCGATGGCATCGTCGCGTCTACCCTGACCTACGGGCTGGCCTTCGTCCTTGGCGTGGCTCTGGCCTGGCGCTCGTCCACACGCTTTGTGCCTTCGTGGCCGCTGTTCTGGCTGGCACTGTCGGCGGCTGGCGGCAACCTCGGCTACGTGCTGGCGACGCTGCACGGCGAAGTGATGCGCGTCCTCCTGCTGTTCTACCTGGCGCCCTTGTGGACCGTCGTGCTATCGCGTCTCCTGCTCGACGAACGCTTGACCCGCAGCGGTGCGCTGGCCATCGCGCTGTCGCTGGCCGGCGCGGCGACGATGCTCTGGCAGCCGCAGCTCGGTCTGCCGGCGCCGCAGGACGGCGCCGACTGGCTTGGCCTGGGGGCCGGCTTCGCGTTTGCGCTGTTCAATGTAGTTTCCCGTCGTTCGCGCGAGGTCAGCGTCGAAAACAGGGTGCTGGCGGCATTCGCCGGCGTCGTCGTGCTGGGGGTACTGCTCCTGCTGGCGGGGGTCGGCAGCCCGGCGCTGCCCGCGTCGGCGCCCCTCTGGGGGCTGGTCGTTTTGCTCGCCGGCGTGCTCTTCGCCGCCAACCTGGTCGTCCAGTTCGGCCTGGCGCGGCTGCCCGCCAACCGGGCCATCGTCATCATGCTCAGCGAAATCGGCTTTGCCGCGCTTGGCGCGTGGCTGCTCGCTGGTGAGGCGATGGCGCTGCGCGAGTGGATCGGTGGCGCGCTGATCGTCGCCGCCAGTGTGTTGACGGCGACGACCGAGGAGTAGCGGTAGCAGCCCCTCGTCGACCTGCCGGCAGGGTTTTTCCCGTAGATTTATTGCGCCCGGCCAGGCGAGCCGCGCATCCGCCAGGGGCCGGGTCCCTGCTGCGGTCAACCTGCCGCTCGCCGGCCGTTGCGCCGCGCAGCCCGAGGTCGTCCTCTCCAGCACGCTGCGCGAGCGGATGCAACGGGCGCTCGTCGAGCGCAGCCGCGATGCCGCCGCCGACCTGCGCGCGCGCATCGCCGCCGCGCGCGCGCTCGGCGAACTCGGTGACCCGCGCTTCGAACGGCGTCGTGGCCCGCACGGCGAGTACCTCTTGCCACCGCTGGTCAACATCGCCGCCGGCAGCTACCCCATCGGCAGCGACGAAGGCATTGATCCTGACGAGGCGCCGGCGCATGCGCTGGAGCTGGCCGCTTTCGAAATCGGCCGCTTCCCGGTGACCAACGCCGAATGGCAGTGCTTCCTCACCGCCGGCGGCTACGACGACGAGCGTTGGTGGGAGACCGAAGCGGCGCGCCTACTGTGCCTGGCTGTCGGCGCAGAGCGGGCAGCGCTGGCGGCTGCCGAGCGAAGCCGAGTGGGAGGCCGCCGCCCGCGGCTTGACCGGCAGGCGCTACGCCTGGGGCGACGATTTTGACCCGGCGACTTCTCGTTCGTTGCGGCGCGGTCGGAATGGCTATTTCTTGTCCAACGCGCGGGCGGCCCGGATCATTTCGGCATCGAGCACGGCCGTATCCGTTCCGTAGCAACTGACCATGTCGATTTCCTCGAATGCCGGCTCGTCCTGGTCTGGCGTGGCATTGGCGGCGGCGCTCGCGCCGTAGTGCTGGCCCCGCCAGCGCGCGATCATCATTTCCTGCTCGCTCAAGCCGGTGTGCATGCCAGGCGGCACCTGCGCGCCCAACTCGATCAGCGCCTTGACGACGGCGGTCCGCTTGCCGCGAATGGCCATCGACAATGGTGAGGTCGCCTGGCTGTTATCCAGGACATTCACCTTCGCGCCACGCTGGATCAACTCACGAGCGATGTCGGCAAATCCCATGAAGCAGGCCACCCCGAGCGGCAGGCCGGGGTCGCCGCGACCGTCTGCCAACTCGACGGGAGCGCCCGCATCGAGCACGGTCCGGACATCCTGAAGGCGGCCGGAGCGAATGGCTTTGAGGAGGTCAATGGCAGCGGTCACAGATCATCTCCGAGATCAGGTCAATGGCTGGGTGCTGACGACGATTCCGTCGCCGTCGACATAGATCCATTCTCCGGGTCGGCAAGTCACCCCGCCGAAGGTGACCGCCAGATCGCGGTCGCCGACCCCTTTCTTGACGCTTTTCAGCGGGTGCGTGTTCAGCGCACGCACGCCCAGGTCAATCCGGCTGATGTCATCTGAATCGCGAATGCAGCCGTAGACGACGATTCCTTCCCAGGCGTTCTTCTGCGCGAGGATGGCCAACTGGTCGCCCACCAGTGCGCAGCGCAAGGAACCGCCACCGTCAATCACCAGCACCTTGCCGCGGCCATCTTCGGCGAGCGCCGTACGCACCAGCGAGTTGTCCTCAAACAGCTTCAGGGTGACGATCCGGCCACTGAAAGCCGGTCGGCCGCCGTAAGGCTGGAAGATGGGCGCGACGACACGAATGTCGCCATCCTGCGTCCCGGCTTCGTGGTTGTCGAGCAGGTCGGGGGTCTTGAAACTCATGCTGCTGGCCTCGATGGTGGAGGTTGATAAATGGCCATGCCGGTCGGCGTGGCCAGGGCGGTGTGCTCAGGCAACCACCTCGGGCTCCTCTTCGAAGACCAGCTTCACTTTCCGTTCCGCATCCAGGTCAACCGTGACGTGACCGCCGTTGGCCAGTCGACCGAAAAGCAGCTCGTCGGCCAACGAGGCGCGAATCGTGTCCTGAATCAATCGTGCCATCGGACGCGCGCCCATCAGCGGATCGAAGCCCTTGGCGGCGAGGTGCTCCTTCAGCGCCGTGGTAAATACCGCTTCCACCTTCTTCTCGTGCAGTTGTGCCTCGAGCTGCATCAGGAACTTATCCACCACCCGCAGGATCACTTCGTGGTCGAGCGCCTTGAAGGAGATGCTGGCGTCGATCCGGTTGCGGAATTCCGGAGTAAAGATGCGCTTGATCTCGGCCATTTCGTCGCCGGCCTGCCGGCTGGGGGTGAAACCCATCGTGGCTTTCTGGATGGCTTCCTGACCGGCGTTGGTGGTCATGATGATCACCACGTTGCGGAAGTCTGCCTTGCGCCCGTTGTTGTCGGTCAACGTGCCGTGATCCATGACCTGCAGGAGGATGTTGTAGATGTCGGGATGTGCCTTTTCGATTTCGTCGAGCAACAGCACACTGTACGGCTTCTTGGTGATTGCCTCGGTCAGCAGTCCGCCCTGGTCGAAACCGACGTAGCCGGGTGGTGCGCCGATCAGGCGCGACACGGCGTGCCGTTCCATATATTCCGACATGTCGAAACGCACCAGCTCGTTGCCGAGACAGTACGCAAGCTGCTTGGCGACCTCGGTCTTGCCGACGCCTGTGGGGCCCGAGAAGAGGAAGCTGCCGATTGGTTTGCTGGGGTTGCCGAGGCCCGAGCGAGCCATCTTGATGGCCCTGGCGAGCGCATCGATCGCCGCATCCTGGCCAAAGACGACCGCTTTCAGGTCGCGGTCGAGATTCCGCAGGTTATTGCGGTCATCGGACGAGACATGGGTCGACGGGATGCGCGCAATCTTGGCGACGATTTCCTCGATGTCGATCTTGCCGATCATTTTTTTCTGCCGGGATTTGGGCAGGATGCGCTGCGCAGCGCCGGCCTCGTCGATGACATCGATCGCTTTGTCGGGCAGGTGGCGGTCGGTGATGAAACGCACCGACAATTCGACTGCCGAGGTCAAGGCGGCCGCCGAGTACTTGATGCCGTGGTGCGACTCGAAACGTGATTTGAGCCCCTTGAGGATCTCGACCGCTTCGGCGCTCGATGGCTCGTTTACGTCGATCTTCTGGAAACGCCGCGACAGCGCGTGGTCCTTTTCGAAGATGCCGCGGTACTCGTTGTAGGTTGTTGCACCGATGCACTTCAACTGACCGGTGGAAAGGGCCGGCTTGAGCAGGTTCGACGCATCGAGGGTGCCGCCGGAAGCCGATCCAGCGCCAATCAGGGTGTGGATTTCGTCAATGAACAGAATCGCCTGCGGGTTGTCGCTGAGTTGTTTCAGCACCCCTTTCAGGCGCTGTTCGAAATCACCGCGATACTTGGTTCCGGCCAGCAGGGAACCCATGTCAAGGCAGTAGACGTTGGCCTTGGCGAGAATCTCGGGGATGTCACATTCGACGATTCGCCGCGCCAGTCCCTCGGCAATCGCTGTTTTTCCGACGCCGGCTTCGCCGACCAGCAGAGGGTTGTTCTTGCGCCGCCGGCAGAGCGTCTGGATTACCCGTTCAAGTTCCCGGTCGCGGCCAATCAACGGGTCAATCTTGCCCTGGAGAGCCAGGGCGTTGAGGTTGATGGTATAGCTCTCGAGCGGGCCGGCGGCACCTTGCGGCTCGCCTTCCGCCTCGACTTCCGGTTCGCTGCGCGGCGCGCTCTGCGGCACCTTGCTGATGCCGTGGGCAATGAAATTGACTACATCCAGACGGCTGACGCCCTGCTTTTGCAGGTAGTAGACGGCGTGCGAATCCTTTTCGCCGAAGATCGCGACGAGGACGTTGGCGCCGTTGACTTCCTTTCTGCCGGACGACTGAACGTGCAGGATGGCTCGCTGAATGACGCGCTGGAAACCCAGCGTCGGCTGCGTATCGATTTCATCATCGCCGGCGACCGTCGGTGTGTGTTCGCCGATGAAGCGGGTCAGATCCCTGCGCAGTTGTTCAATGCCTGCGCCGCAGGCGCGCAGCGCTTCGGCTGCCGATGGGTTGTCGAGCAGCGCCAGCAGCAAGTGTTCGACGGTGATGAACTCATGGCGCTTCTGTCGTGCCTCGACAAATGCCATGTGCAAGCTGACTTCAAGTTCCTGCGCAATCATTCAGTTTTCCTCCATTACGCACGCCAGGGGATGCTGGTTACCGCGTGCGAAGGTTGTGACCTGTTGAACCTTCGTGGCCGCGACGTCGCGTGGGAAAACTCCACAGACGCCACGCCCCTCGGTGTGGACTTTGAGCATGATTCGCGTCGCATGTTCTCGATCCAGGCCAAAAAACCTTTGCAGAACGACAATCACGAAATCCATCGGTGTGAAGTCGTCGTTCAACAACAGGACCTTGAAAAGCGGCGGTGGCGCGAGTTGCGTGCCACTTGCCTGCAGCAGGGAACCGTCTTGGTGCTTTGTGGCCATGGGTGAATTCTAACCAGTCTTTGCGGATGCGCAATACCGGTTTTGAGCAAATTTGCGAACGGTCGAACAACTCGGTGAGTGGAAAATACGAAAAAGCCTTGACGACGCGGGATGATTTAGCGTAAAAAGCCTGCATGTTCGCAGTCAAGGCAGCTGATTGTTGGTTCCGTATGTCTGAAACCTCTTCTTAGTTGGCGTTGAAATGGCGGCATGCAAGGCGGGCAATCCCCGGATTTAGTCTTTTTTCAAGGAAGTGGCAATATGGCAACAGGTACAGTGAAGTGGTTCAATGACGCCAAAGGTTTCGGCTTCATCACTCCGGACGATGGTAGCGAGGATCTCTTCGCCCATTTCTCCGCGATCACCATGGGTGGATTCAAGACCCTCAAAGAGGGCGAAAAAGTTTCCTTCGACGTGACGCAAGGCCCGAAGGGCAAGCAAGCATCGAATATCGCGCGCGCTTGATTTTTTCCGGTGTGCCATAGGGACCCGCCTCTGGCGGGTTTTTTTTGGCCGGCGAGTGACCAGCCGGCGCGCATCAGCCGGTTTGCCGCCCGGCCCGCAGGCCAGCTTTCAGCCTCCTGTCCAGTGTCCTGACTTGCCGCCGAGCTTTTCCAGAAGCCGCAGGCCTTCAATACGCATGCCGCGATCCACGGCCTTGCACATGTCGTAGATCGTCAACAGGCCGATACTGGCAGCGCAAAGCGCCTCCATCTCGACGCCGGTGCGGCCGCAGCACTCGGCAATCGCTGTGCAATGGACGGCCTTGCCCGGCGTGTCGATCTCGAAGTGGATCGAAACCCGCGTCAAGGCGATCGGGTGACACAAGGGAATCAACTCGGCAGTGCGCTTGGCGCCCTGAATTGCGGCAATTCGCGCGACGCCGAGGACATCGCCCTTGCTGGCCGAACCGTTGACGATCAGCGTCAGCGTTTCCGGCCGCATCAAGATGCTGCCGATGGCTCTCGCCTGACGCCGCGTTTCGACTTTTTCGCCGACGTCGACCATCTGTGCCTGACCTTGCGGGCCGAAGTGGGTGAGGGGACTAACAGGCATGATCTTCGGCGGAAAGAGGGTGGTCGCCAGAAACTGGAAAACCGGGCGGTGACATTTGGTAACGCTTGGTAACATTTGCGCGTCACGGGATTGGTTATCATAGCACCATCCTTGTTCGCCGATCGTTGGGAGCCACGTTGATCCGAACCACCTGTGTCGCCGTATGTCTGGCCATGGCCACGCTGCTGGGCAGTTCCTCGCAGCTGCAGGCTGATGAGCTTCCCGACCTCGGCGAGGCGGCGCGCGCCGAGTTTTCGCCGCAGCTCGAACGGAAGATCGGCGAGCGGATTCTCAATGAGATTCGCCTGCGTGAGCCGAGCTACGTGGACGACCCGGAGATTTCCGACTATCTCAATCGCCTGGGTAGCCGCCTGGTGGCGGCCAGCTCAAACCCGGCCGGGGATTGCTATTTCTTCCTCATCCGCGACAACACGGTCAATGCGTTTGCGATGTTCGGGGGCTTCATCGGGGTGAACACGGGGACTCTGCTGACCGCGCAATCGGAGTCGGAGCTGGCTGGAGTCCTCGCGCATGAAATCTCTCATGTCATGCAGAACCACCTGGCCAGGCAGATCGTTCGGGAAAAGCAGAACTCGATCGCCATGATGATCGCCATGGCGGCCGGCATTCTCGCAGCCCGCTCGAACTCGCAGGTCGCCAGTGCTGCGATCGCCTCGGCGCAGGCGGGTTCGATTCAGTCGCAATTGGCCTATAGTCGTGATTTCGAGCGCGAGGCGGATCGTCTGGGGTTTCAGACCTTGACCCAGGCGGGCTACGACGTGCGTGGCATGGGGGACTTCTTTGGTCGTTTGCAGCAGGCGGGGAGAGTGTATGAGAACAATGCTCCGGTGTACATGCGCTCGCACCCGCTGACCGTCGAGCGAATTTCCGACATGCAGAATCGGGCGCAAAGCGCTCCCTATCGACAGGTGGCCGATAGCCTGGATTTTCATCTCGTACGGGCCAAGCTGCGGGCACAGATGGGCACGCCACGCGAGGCGGTCACCGAGTTCGCCACGCAGTTGCGGGAAAAGAAATACGTCTCGGAAGCAGCAACCCGCTACGCCCTGGCCTACGCATTGCTGCGAGCCAAAGATCTGGCCGCGGCGCAGCGCGAAGTCGAGCTGCTGCTGCCACTCAAGCCGTCTTCGCCAATGATCGCCGGTCTGGCTGCGGCGATCCGGGTTTCGGCCAATGATCTGGCCGGCGCTATGACGATCTATCGTGATGCCTTGCAACGCTACCCGCAGTCCAAGGCACTGGTGTACGAGTATGCCGAAGCGCTGCTGGCAGCCAGGCAATACGACCAGGCCCTGCTCTTTGTTGAAGCCCAGTTGCAGCTCTACAGTTCGGACTACAAGCTGCACGGGCTGCAGGCCAAGGCCTTCGCAGCCACTGGCAAACGTCTGCAGCAGCATCGCGCCCAGGCCGAGTTCTATCTGTTGCAGGGACAGCTGGGGCCGGCTGTCGAGCAACTGCAGTTCGCCCAACAGGCGGCTGACGGCAATTTCTTCGAACAGTCAGCGGTGGATGCGCGCTTGCGCGAATTGCGCAAGCTGCAGCTGGAAGAAGCGAAGCAGAAGCGGAATGGCGGGTAAAATGCCGCTTTTGTGGTGGACCAGAACATGCAATTCGACCGCGAACTAGACGTCAAGGGGCTGAACTGCCCGCTGCCAATCTTGCGCACCAAGAAGGCGCTATCCGAGATGTACTCTGGAGAAGTGCTGCACGTGCTGGCGACCGACGCCGGTTCGGTCAAGGATTTCGAGGCCTTCGCTCGGCAGACCGGCAACGAGTTGCTCTCGAGCAGCGAGACCGACAGGATTTTTGAGTATTATCTCAAGCGCAAGTAGGCAGGCGCCGCGGGCTGCCGGTTCGCCGCAGCCCACTCGCTCTGCTCGCTGCCGGAACACGGATTTCGCGCTGTTTGACGGCGATGGTGGCAGCGCCCTGCTGCTCACCGGTTGGCGTCGCTCCTGGCAGATTGCGATGGCTGACGATCCGGCGCCGTTGTTCGGCGAGATCGAGGCGGCGCTGGCAGCCGGCTGGTGGGTGGCGCTGGCGGCCGACTACGCCCTTGGCGCCAGCTTTGAGCCGGTACTGGCGCCGCCACCGGCCGGCCGCCGGCTGTTGAGGGCATCGTTGTTCAGCCATGCCGAGTATCTGGATGCGCAGGGCGTGGCGCTTTTTCTCGCTGGCCAACTGGCAACGATTCCCGACTACCAACGCCTTGCCGGAATTGCCGAGCTGGCTAGCGGGGTCGATGCGGAGCGGCATGCTGCGCAGGTCCGGCAGGTCTGTCGCTGGATTGCCGACGGCGATTGCTACCAGATCAACCTTACCTTTCCACTTACTTTCCACGTCTACGGGCATCCGCTGGCTCTCTATGCGAGTCTGCGCGAGCGGCAACCGGTTCGTTATGGTGGCTACCTCCGTCTCGGAGAAGAGACGATCCTTTCCTTCTCGCCGGAGTTGTTTTTCGAGCGCTCCGGGCCGCGGGTGCTGACGCGACCGATGAAAGGTACGGCGCCACGTGGCAGGACGCCGCAGGAAGATCTGGCGATGCGTGCGGGACTGCTTGCTTCGGCGAAGGAGCGTGCCGAGAACGTCATGATTGTCGACCTGCTGCGCAATGACCTGGGGCGTCTGGCGTCCCCAGGCAAGGTGCGGGTGGAAGGTCTGTGTGAGGCCGAGGCCTACCCGACGCTGTGGCAGATGGTGTCTACGGTGGCTGCAGACCTGCCCGGGGTGGGGTTGGCTGAGCTGTTCGGCGCGCTGTTTCCCTGCGGTTCAATTACCGGCGCGCCCAAGATACGCGCCATGCAGCGCATCACCGAACTGGAAGACTCGCCACGCGGCTTGTATACCGGTGCACTGGGCTGGTTGGCGCCGGGCGGGGACTGCCGTTTCAATGTGGCGATCCGCAGCATCGAGCTGGCGGCAGATGGCCAGGCCAGGCTTGGCGTCGGCAGTGGCATTGTCGCCGACGCGGACCCTGCACGCGAGTACGCGGAGTGTCTGTTGAAGGCGAGTTTTCTGACCGCTTTCGATCCGGGCTTCGAGTTGTTCGAAACCTTGCGCCTGGAAGCTGGTGAGTATTCCCTGCTGCCCCTGCATCTGGAGCGCTTGCAGGCTTCCGCACGCAGCCTCGGTTTTGCCTGCCGGTTGCCGACGCTGGCGGCTGCGCTGGCCGCCGAAGCGGCGGCGCGGCGGCGCGGTGTCTTTCGCGTCCGTCTGACGCTGGCGCACGACGGCAATTGCCGCGTCGCTGTCGCCCCTTGGCGCGACGAGCATGGCCGGCAGTGGCGCGCGGTGCTGGCAGCGGAAGCCCTGCCTGCGGATGATTACCTCCTGCGCCACAAGACCACGGCACGCGCCCGTTATGAGCGCACGCTGGCGGCGCTGGCGGCGCGGCCGGAGGTTTTCGATGCGATCTTTTTCAATAGCCGCGGCGAGGTTTGCGAAGGCGCGCGCAGCAACGTTTTCGTCGAGCGCGACGGCCTGTTGCTCACCCCGCCGCTAGCCTGTGGTCTGTTGCCCGGGGTGCTGCGGCGCCAGTTGCTCGATGCAGGGCGCGCGCGCGAACAGGTGCTACGACTCGATGACCTGCGCGCGCCGGCCGCGGTGTTTCTTGGCAATGCGCTGCGCGGTCTGCTGCCGGTAATCATCGAGGGCTGACGGCGTGGGCCGCCGCCGCGCTGCCCGGTGGTAATGCCTGGTGGTGCCTGAGGCGCTCGCGTTGCACCTGCAGTTTTGCGAACGTACCGACGAAGTCCTTGAGGCGCGCACGTTCCTGTTCGACCACCGCGCCGGGAGCGCGGGCGACGAAACGCTCATTGGCCAGTTTGCCTTCGGCCTTGGCGATCTCGGCGGCCAGGCGCGCGATTTCCTTGTCCAGCCTTTCGCTTTCGACGGCGAGGTCGATCTGTACCTGCAGCATCAACTTCGTTTCGCCAACGATGGCAATCGGCGCGCTGGCGTCGGCTGGTATCTCGTCGACGATCTGCATTTCGGAGAGTTTGCAGAGGGCTTTGAGATAGGGGGCAAATCTTGCCAGTGATTGATCATTGCCACTGGCCAGTAGCGGCACACGCAACGCCGGCGAGAGGTTCATTTCGCCACGCAGGTTGCGGCAGGCGTAAGCCAGACTCTTCAATTGCTGGACGCTGGCCTCGCTGGCCAAGTCTATTCTTTCCGGCTGCGCCTGCGGGTAGGCTGCGAGCATCACCGAGGCGTGCGTCTTGCGGCCAGCGATCGGGGCCACCGCTTGCCAGAGTTCTTCGGTGATGAACGGCAACAGCGGATGTGCGAGGCGCAGCACCGTCTCCAGCACCCTGGCCAACGTTCGCCGTGTCGCGCGCAATTCCTCTTCGGAACCCTGCTGCAGTTGTACCTTGGACAGCTCGACATACCAGTCGCAGAACTCATCCCAGACGAACTCGTACACCGCGCGGGCCAACAAATCGAAGCGGTAGTCGGCGTAGTGCTGCGCGACCTCCGCTTCGGTACGCTGCAGCTTGCTGACAATCCAGCGGTCGGCAAACGAGAAGGCCGTTGCGCAGCTTTCCGGTGTGCAGTCAGTCAGGCCGAGATCCTGGTCGGTGGTGTGCATCAGCACAAAACGCGTTGCATTCCACAGCTTGTTGCAGAAGTTTCGGTAGCCTTCACAGCGGCCAAGGTCGAACTTGATGTCGCGCCCCGGGCTGGCCAGCGACAGGAAGGTGAAGCGCAGCGCGTCCGTGCCGAAAGCTGCAATTCCGGCGGGGAACTCCTTGCGCGTTCGTTTCTCTATCTGCTCGGCCTGTTTGGGGTTCATCAGGCCGCTGGTACGCTTCTCGATCAGCGCTTCCAGGCCAATGCCGTCGATCAGGTCGATCGGGTCGAGCACATTGCCCTTCGACTTGCTCATTTTCTGGCCTTCGGCATCACGGATCAGCCCATGCACGTAGACGTGCCGGAACGGAAGCTGGCCGGTGATGTGCCGGGTCATCATCACCATGCGGGCGACCCAGAAGAAGATGATGTCGAAGCCGGTGACCAGCACCGTCGACGGCAGATAGAGGTCCAGCGCCGGGTTGGACCTGGCCGGGTATTCTGGCGTCCAGTCGAGCGTCGAGAAGGGCCATAGCGCCGACGAGTACCAGGTGTCGAGCACGTCCGGGTCGCGTCGCAGCGGTCCGCTGTAGCCCTGGGCTGCGGCTTCGATTCGGGCTTCGGCTTCGTCATGGGCGACGAAGATCTGTCCGCTGTCGCCGTACCAGGCAGGAATCTGATGGCCCCACCAGAGCTGCCGCGAGATACACCAATCCTGGATGTTGTTCAGCCACTGGTTGTAGGTATTGACCCAGTTTTCGGGAAAGAACCTGATTTCACCCGCAGCGACGCAGGCCAGCGCCTTGCCGGCGATGCTGCTGCCGTCAGGACCGATCCTGGTCATCGCGACGAACCACTGGTCGGTGAGCATCGGCTCGATCACTTCGCCGGTGCGGTCACCACGCGGCACTTTCAGCGTGTGGGCATCGACCTTGTCCAGCAGGCCGGCCTGTTCGAGGTCGGCAACGACCATTGCGCGGGCGGCGAAGCGATCCATGCCCTGGTAGCGGAGCGGTGCGTTTTCGTTGATCCTTGCGGCCAGGGTCAGGATCGGGATCAGCGGCAGCTTGTGGCGCTGGCCAACGGCGTAGTCGTTGAAGTCGTGTGCCGGCGTCACCTTGACGCAACCGGTACCAAACGTGAGGTCGACATAAGCATCGGCGATGACCGGGATTTCGCGCTCGGAAAGTGGCAGCCTGACCATTTTCCCGATCATGTGCCGGTATCGTTCGTCTTCCGGGTGAACCATCACGGCGGTGTCGCCAAGCATGGTCTCCGGGCGCGTGGTAGCGACGGTCAGGGTGGCGCTGCCGTCCGCCAGCGGATAGCGAATGTGCCAGAGGTGGCCTTGCTCCTCTTCCTGCACCACTTCGAGGTCGGAGACCGCGGTCTGCAGGACCGGATCCCAGTTCACCAGACGCTTGCCGCGGTAAATCAGGCCTTCCCGATAGAGGCGGACGAAGGTCTCGGTGACCGTCCGGGATAGACCTGCGTCCATCGTGAAGCGCTCGCGGCTCCAGTCTGGCGAGGTGCCTAGGCGACGCATCTGACGGGTGATGGTGCTGCCCGAGAACTCTTTCCACTCCCAGACCTTGGCGAGAAACTTCTCGCGTCCAAGTTCGTGGCGCGAGATTCCCTGCCCGTCCAGTTGCCGCTCGACGACGATCTGCGTGGCAATGCCCGCGTGATCAGTGCCGGGCTGCCACAAGGTGTTGTCGCCACGCATGCGGTGGTAGCGGGTCAGCGCGTCCATGATCGCCTGGTTGAAGCCGTGGCCCATATGCAGGGTGCCGGTGACGTTGGGCGGGGGCAGCAGGATGCAGAAGGCTTGCGGTTTTGCGCTATCGAGGCCGGCGGCGAAGTAGCCTCTGGCTTCCCACTCGGGGTACCAGCGACGTTCGATGTCTGCCGGTTCAAAGCTCTTGGCGAGTTCCATGGGGGAGCACCATTGGGTGACAGGAGCGCGCATTATACCGGATGACACGGCCGCTCCGGTTCGCCGGTCGGCGCCTAATCGGCAGGGACTTCCTTGCTGCTGCGGGGATCTGCGAGGGGTAGCCGTGTTGGCGTGGCTGGCGCAAGAAAGTCGCGCAGCAGCGCTTCAACGCGGCTGCTGATGGTATGTTGCAGCCGATCCGCGGCGTGCTCCAGGGTCGCCTCGACCAGCGCCGGCAGTTCCTGGCGCAGTTGCTGTTCGATGACTTGCCCGAGTTCAGAGGCCAGGGCCTGGCGCAGACGCGCGCCGATGCTCTCCAGGCTTTCCGCGGGGACCATTTCTGCAGGCAGGACGATGTCGGTAAGCACCGGCAGCTCGTCTTCGCCGCCGCCTGGCGGGGTCGTGCCGGCAATCGTGGCCGGCGGGTTGGTCGGCGCTTGCGAAGCCAGGAAGCTGCGTCGCCGGCGCAGTCCGCGCGAGCCTTCGCGAGGATTGGCGTCGGCCACGCCCGCTTCGGCCTTGAGCAGTGAGTTGGCGCGACGGATCAGGGCATTGTCATCGACCATCAGCGGCTCCCTGCCAGATCGACAAAGTGGATGTCGTAGCCACGGTCCTTGTAGAAGCGGGCGCGCTGACGGCCCGCGATCCGTTCCTCGTCGCCTTGGCCGACGACCTCGATGAGGCTGGTAAAGCGCGAAAACCCCGGCGGCACTTCGGCGGCAAGGTTGAACAGTCGTTCATCCTGTGGCACGGAGTCGAGCTGGCTGGTAATCAGCACCGGAGTTTCTCCCGCCAGCGGTGAGTTGACGTCCACGTGCGGGATGAAACCGGTTACCGGGTGCATCCACAGGTGGCGGTCGAGGGCTGCCGCGACCTCGGGCTCCGGCGCGTACACCAGCAAGGACTTTTTCTGGCTGACCGCCTTGCCGATCAGCGTCGCGGTCGCGGCAATCCGGTCGGCGGCATTGTGGTAGAAGAAAACGCGTGTCAATTCAGTTTCCCGGCCCGCTTCAACAGATAGTGCATGAGCAGGGGGACGGGACGCCCGGTGGCGCCCTTTTCCGCGCCTGATTTCCAGGCCGTGCCGGCGATGTCGAGGTGGGCCCAGACATACTTCCTGGTGAACCGCGAGAGAAAGCAGGCGGCGGTGATGCTGCCTCCCCAGCGACCACCGATGTTCGCCATGTCGGCAAAAGGGCTTTTCAGCAGGTCCTGGTAGTCATTCCAGAGGGGCATCTGCCAGGCGCGGTCGTGCGCCTCTTCGCCGGCATTGAGCAGTTCGCGTGCCAGCGCATCGTTGTTGGCGAACAGGCCGGTCGCGACCTGGCCGAGGGCGATCACACAGGCGCCGGTGAGGGTGGCAACGTCGATCACGATCTCGGGCGCAAAGCGGGCCGCGTAGGTCAGTGCATCACAGAGGATGAGCCTGCCTTCGGCGTCGGTGTTGAGGATTTCGATGGTCTGGCCAGACATCGAGGTGACAATGTCTCCCGGTCGGCTGGCGCCGCCCCCCGGCATGTTTTCGGTGGTCGGCACGATCACCGTCAGGTTGATCGGCAGCTTCGTCAGCGCCGCGGCCTTGATGGTACCGAGCACGCAGGCGGCACCGCACATGTCGTACTTCATCTCGTCCATTTCCGCCGCCGGTTTCAGCGAAATGCCGCCGGTATCAAAGGTGACGCCCTTGCCGACCAGTACCAGCGGCTGCTCATCGCTCTTGCCGCCCTTGTACTGCAGGACGATCAGCTTTGGTGGTTGCTGTGAGCCTTTCGCCACGGACAGCAGCGAATGCATGCCCAGCGCTGCCATCTCGTCGCGTTCGAGCACCTGACATTCGAGCTTGTGGTCAAGCGCCATCTTTTGTGCTGTTTCGGCGAGGTAGGCGGGGGTGCACAGGTTGCCGGGGAGGTTGGCGAGGTTCTTTGCCAGGAACATCCCTTCGGCGATCGCTTTTCCCTGGTTGAGCGCTTGCTCGGCACCAGCCAGTTCGTTGCGACGATCAACTACGAAGGTGAGTTTGCGCAAGGGTCGGCGGACCTTGTCCTTCTTGCTCTTGAACTGATCGAAACGATAGACCGTCTCCTGCGCAACAATCGTTGCCTGGCGAACGCGCCAGGCAGCCGTGCGCTTCCGGACGCCCGTTTCGGTCAGGAAGATGGTGCCGTCAAAGGCCCCGGTTTCATTGAGCGTCCGCACGGCGCTGCGCATGGCGTCACAAAACTCCTTGTCGCCAAACTCCTTTTCCTTGCCGAGGCCGACCAGCAGGACGCGGTCGCAGAGAGTCCCGGGAACACTGTGCAGCAGCAGCGTCGAGCCCGCTTTCCCCTCCATGTCGCCACGGCGAATGATGTCTGTTAGATGGTTGTGCGCCGCGTTGTCAAGAAGTTCGGCCGCCAGCGTCAGCTTGCGCGGTTCGAAGACACCCACCACGACGCAGGCGCTGCGTTGCTTTTCCGGGCTCCCACTTTTTATGCTAAATTCCACTCACCCCTCCTCAGGCAACGTTCGCTGGCAGCGAAAAGCCGATTATCACTGCAGTTTTTCACCAAAGTCAAAAAATGATCTTTCAGCGTGCGGTCAGGCGCGAGTTCACTCACTCGGCGGCCGGTGTTTTCACGGCGCTTTTTGCCATCATGATGACGACCCAGCTGATTCGGCTGCTTAACGAGGCGGTGCAAGGCAGTGTCGAAGCAGGTGCAGTGGCTGCACTCCTGGGGTTTTCGGCGCTTTACTACCTGCCGGTGTTGTTGTCCCTGTCGTCGTTTGTCGCCATCCTGTTGACCCTTTCGCGTAGCTATCGTGATTCAGAGATGGTGGTCTGGTTCTCTTCCGGCCTGCCACTGACCGCGTGGATCCGACCGGTATTGGGGTTCGCCCTGCCGCTGGTGGCGACAATCACCGTGCTGTCGCTGTTTCTTTCCCCGTGGTCCCTGTCGCAGAGTACCGAGTTCCGTGGCCGGCTGAGTTCGCGACACGATACCGGGCAGATCGCTCCGGGTACCTTTCAGGAATCGTCGGCTGGTGATCGCGTGGTCTTTGTTGAAGGCGTCGCCGATGACAGCAGCCAGGTCCACAACGTGTTCGTCAACGAGCTGCGACCCGAACGTCTGGGGGTGACGATGGCGGCAAACGGTCACCAGGAGATCGCCGAGAATGGCGATCGCTTCATCGTCCTGGAAAACGGCCGTCGCTACGAGTTTCCCCCCGCTAGTCCCGAATTCCGGATTCTGGAGTATGCTCGCTATGCTGTTCGCGTGGAGACCAAGGAGGCGCGCGGCATCGTGCCGACGCCACGAACGATGCCCACCCTGGATCTGCTGCCCATCGATCTGCCGGTCTTTCGAGCGGAACTGCTCTATCGTTTCAGCATGCCGTTCTCGGCGGTGGTGCTGGCCTTGCTGGCAATCCCCCTTTCCTTTGTCAACCCGCGCGCCGGCCGTTCGGCGAACATGCTGCTGGCAATTCTGGTCTATCTGGTCTACAACAATCTGGTGACCATCAGTCAGGGCTGGGTGGCGAGCGGGAAGGTTTCGTTTGCGGTCGGGGTGCTGGCGGTGCACCTGTGCATGCTGGGTGTCCTGCCGCTGATGTTCTACCATCGAATTGCGGTGAACTCTTTCGCCCGTCTATCGCGATGAAGATCTATCGTCGCTACCTGGCACGCGAAGTTACCGCGGCCATCCTCCTGGTCCTGCTGGCATTTCTCGCCTTGTTCGCCTTCTTCGATCTACTCGGCGAGATCAAGGCGGTCGGGCAGGGTGGGTATCAGCTGCACCACGCCATTCAGTTCGTCTTGCTGCGCACCCCGGGGCGTGCCTACGAATTGATGCCGATTGCCGTCCTGATCGGTACGCTGTACGCGTTGTCAGCGCTGGCTCGCCATTCAGAGATCACCGTTTTGCGCGTCTCCGGACTGTCGACCGCCGCGCTGCTTGCCGGCTTGTTCCAGGTGGCTGGGCTGTTTGCGCTGGCCACCTACGTGATCGGGGAGTTTGTGGCGCCGCCAGCCGAACGCGCGGCGTACCAAATGCGCTTGAAGGAAAAAGGGCGAATGGTTGGACAGGACCTACGTTCCGGTCTGTGGGTCAAGGATGAGCAAAGTTTCATCAACGTGCGCACCGTTCTGCCGGATGCGCGCCTGCGCGGAATCCGTATTTACGAGTTTGACGAGAAGGCAAGCTTGCGCTCGGTCACCGAGGCCGCCGAGGGCAGGCACGTGCTCCCCGACAGCTGGCGGCTGACCGACGTGGTGCAGACCGTTGTGCATGCGGAAGGCGCGGAGGTGCGCAAGATGCCTGAGCTGTTGTGGCGCTCGGCGCTGAATCCGGACATCCTTGCGGTCCTCATGGTTTCGCCCGATCGCATGTCGCTGCGGCATCTCTCCGCCTATACCAAGCATCTCGCGGACAATCGCCAGCAGACCAATCGCTACGACATCGCGTTCTGGAAAAAGGTGATCTATCCGTTGGCCGCGCTGGTGATGGTCGCGCTGGCCTTGCCGTTCAGCGGCGTGAATTATCGGGCCGAGCGGGCCAGTCTCAAGATCTTTGCGGGGGTCATGACGGGCATCCTGTTCTACATGCTCAACGGTTTGTTCGCCAACCTCGGCGCAATCAACAGCTGGTCACCGCTGCTCAGCGCGATCACGCCGTCGGTACTCTTCATGCTGACGGCAGCGAGCATGATCTGGTGGGTTGAAAGGCGCTGACCGGCGCTCAGGTCATGACGAGCTGCGTGCCGGCGAGGCGGTCATGCAGAAATTGTCGGTCCCTGTCGAACAAGGCCCAGAGAATGCCGGCGCCTCCCAGAACGATGCTCGGCCAGCAGATCAGGAAGCGCAGCAGGGCTTGGGTCGGGCGCAGGGCGAGGCCATCCCGGCTGACCAGCCGGAGGCGCCATGTTTTCATCGCCAGGGTCTGCCGCCCATCGCTCCAGAACCACACGCAGTAGATCAGCAGCACGAGAAAGCAGTGCGCCTGCAAGAGAAGTGGCGAAGCCAGGCGATGCGCGAAGGCGCCGAGGAGCACCTGCGGCAGAACCAGCAACACGGCCAGGACGGCAAGCAGCAGCAGCGACTCGTAGCACATGCTGGCCAGACGGCGCAGGATGCTCGGCGGCCTGACGACTTGCGAAGCCGGCATCAGCGCCGGGCTTCCGGTTCGCCAGCGGGTTGGGCTGCCGGGGCTGCCGGGGCGGCAGGGGCGGCAGGGGCGGCAGGGGCGGCAGGGGCGGCAGGGGCGGCAGGGGCGGCGGCAGGCGGCGGCGGACTGGCCGTCGCCGCTGGATTGCCTGTCGCCGTCGCCGCCGCCGGGCTGGCTGCTGGTGATGGCGCCGCTGTGGGATCTGGCGCGTTGCCCGGCGTGGTGCGGGCCGGCGGCCATCCCGGTTTGGCGACCGGCCTGCTTGCGGCTTGCTCTTTTAGCCGCTGCTTTTCTTCATCGGGCAGTCTGGAATACTCCTCCCATTTCTGCTTGAGTTCCTGTTTCTTCTCGACTGGAAGTTTGTTGGCAGTCATGAAGTTTTCGCGCGCGACGCGCCTTTGCTCGGGAGTCAGCTTCCCCCACACCTTCATCTGAGCCTGGACCCGGCGCTGCTCATCCGGGGTCATGGTGGCGAAGCGGCGTGTGATGCCCAGCCACTTTTTCTGGCGGTCGTACTCCATCGCATCCCACTCATCACTCAGCGGTGCGAGGATGACCTTCTGTGCCACCGTCAGCTCCGTCCATTGGGGCTGCGCTGGGGTGAGGATCGCCGACGGGCCGGGAACGTCAGCCCAGGCCGTAAGCGCCACCAAGCTACTGAGGACTACTGCGACCCGGAGCTTTTCAGCCATGCATCAAAGCCCTTGTCGGTGAACGCAGCAATTGGCAGGTCATCCGAGAGCAGCGCACTGTCGATGATCTCGAGTTCGGTGATGCTCTGGTCCGCATACCAGTAGGTATAGCTAGCCAGGCCGAGGGCGACGACCAGCGCGACCAGCACCTGCTTGAAA
Organism: Candidatus Accumulibacter affinis; assembly: GCA_016713625.1. Taxonomy (GTDB): domain Bacteria; phylum Pseudomonadota; class Gammaproteobacteria; order Burkholderiales; family Rhodocyclaceae; genus Accumulibacter; species Accumulibacter affinis. Next base: position 261,997 of record JADJOT010000011.1, on the reverse strand, counting down.
TGCAGCTGGTCGAAGTGTTGGTGAACGAAGCCGCCCACCCCGGCAAGCGCCGACTGATGCGCCGACACCCTTTGCTTTGCCAGCGCGCGCTGTTTGACATCCTCCAGTCGGCTGAGGGTTCCCGCAGGCAGTTCGCGCAGCCCGCGGTTCAGGTGCAGCCTTATCTTGTAGGCCAGGTGCAGTTCATTCATAGAGCAATTCCTTTTGCTTTCAGTGCTGCCGCCAGCGTGTGATTGGCACGCGAGCAGTGCGTCTTGACGCTGCCCTCCGAGCAGCCCATGACAGACGCCGTCTCGGCAACATCCATGTCTTCCCAATAACGCAGGAGAAAGGCTTCGCGTTGACGTGCTGGCAGCGATTTTATCTCTTTCTCTATTATCGCAAGGAGTTGCGCTTGCTGGAGTTGGTCATCCGGGGTGTGCGGGCTGTAGGTCCCGGACTCGCCCCTGATCGTTTCGAGCGGGTCGTGGTCGTCGTCATCGCTCGGTGACAGAGCGGAAAGCAAGGTCGTCCACAGCGCGCGCACCTTGCTGCGTCGATAGTAGTCGCGAATCGTGTTCTGCAGAATTCGCTGGAAAAGCATCGGCAGCTCCGTCAATGGCCGGTCGCCATACTTTTCGGCGAGTTTCATCATCGCATCCTGGACGATGTCGAGCGCTGACTCCTCGTTATGCACGGCGAACATCGCCTGCTTGAAGGCACGACGTTCGATCATGGTCAGGAAATCTGACAGTTCGCGTTGGCTGGCCAGAGCGAGAATCCTTGCTTTTGTCGGGTAGGAAGCCGTTCCCGCAGGTGCCGGTTGTTGTGAATGCCTTGACCAAACGAGGCCAAAGCTTTAACGTTGCAGACTTTTTTCGAGCAATTTGCTTGCTGGGGCGACGGCAATGACGATGATGACCGGTGCAGAGATTGTAATCAGGTGCTTGCAGGAAGAAAAGGTCGAATATGTGTTCGGCTATCCGGGCGGGGCAGTTCTTCACATTTATGATGCGCTGTTCAAACAGGATCAGGTCAAGCATATCCTGGTGCGCCACGAGCAGGCCGCAGTGCATGCTGCCGACGGTCTGGCGCGCTCCTCGCACAAGGTCGGCGTTGCCCTGGTGACCTCGGGTCCTGGCGCGACCAATGCGGTAACGGGAATTGCCACGGCCTATATGGATTCGGTGCCGCTGGTGGTGATCTCGGGACAGGTGCCGAATGCCTATATCGGGCAGGATGCCTTCCAGGAGTGCGATACGGTGGGAATCACCCGCCCCTGCGTGAAGCATAACTTCCTGGTCAATGACGTCCACCAGTTGGCAGTGACGATCAAAAAGGCGTTCTACATCGCCAACAGCGGCCGTCCTGGTCCGGTGGTGGTCGATATTCCGAAGGACGTCACGGCGGCAAAGTGCAAGTTCGAATATCCGGGAACGATCCAGATGCGTTCGTACAACCCGGTGATCAAGGGGCATCTGGGACAGATCAAGAAGGCGGTACATCTGTTGCTGGAGGCCAAGCGACCGATGATCTACTCTGGTGGCGGAGTCATTCTTTCCAATGGCGCCGAGCAATTGACCAAGCTGACTCGCCGCCTGGGCTTTCCGATTACCAACACGCTGATGGGTCTTGGCGCTTATCCCGGAACCGACGGACAGTTCCTCGGTATGCCGGGTATGCATGGCACCGTCGAAGCCAACATGGCCATGCAGCATTGCGACGTACTGCTGGCGATCGGTGCCCGCTTTGACGACCGGGTGATTGGCGATCCCGACAACTTTTCCTCCATTCCGCGCAAGATCATCCACGTCGACATCGATCCGTCGTCAATCTCCAAACGCGTCAAGGTCGATGTGCCGATTGTCGGCAATGTCCCGGATGTGCTCGAGGAGATGCTCAGACTGCTCGACGCCGGCAACGCCGGCCCGGACCCCGAGGTGCTGGCCGACTGGTGGAAGCAGATCGAAGGGTGGCGCGCCAAGCAGTGCATGAAATACCGGATGAAGAAAAGCGTCATCATGCCGCAGTACGTCATGGAGAAGCTGTATGAGATAACTGGTGGCAAGGCGATCGTCACTTCCGACGTCGGTCAGCATCAGATGTGGGCGGCGCAATACTACAAGTTCGATGAGCCTCGCCGCTGGATCAACTCCGGGGGACTGGGGACCATGGGCGTCGGTCTGCCTTACGCTATGGGTGCGGCTCTGCAGCACCCCGAGGCGCAGATCGTCTGCGTCACCGGCGAAGGTTCGATCCAGATGTGCATCCAGGAGCTTTCCACCGCCAAACAGTTCCGCTTGCCGATCAAGATCATCAACCTCAACAACCGTTACCTGGGCATGGTTCGGCAATGGCAGGAGATGTTCTACGGGAGCCGCTACTCTGAATCGTACATGGATTCGCTGCCGGACTTCGTCAAACTCGCCGAGGCGTACGGCCATGTCGGGATGCGCATTGAACGGCCGGAAGAGGTCGAGCCGGCACTGCGCAAGGCATTCACCGATCACAAGGACGACCTCGTATTCATGGATTTCATCACCGATCAGAAAGCCAACGTCTTTCCGATGGTGGCCGCCGGCAAAGGCCTGGCGGACATGATCCTGACTGAAGACCTGTAAGGGGAAGGCAAGATGCGACACATTATTTCAATCCTGCTGGAGAACGAGTCCGGGGCGCTGTCGCGGGTGGCCGGCCTGTTTTCAGCGCGCGCTTACAACATCGAGACGCTGACGGTGGCACCAACCGAGGACATCTCGCTGTCCCGCCTGACCATCGTCACTTCGGGTACCGACGCGGTGGTCGAGCAGATCACCAAGCAACTGAACAAGCTGATCGACGTCATCAAGGTCGTCGATCTCTCCGAAGCTGCCCATATCGAGCGGGAGCTGATGTTGATCAAGGTCCGCGCCACCGGCAAGGACCGCGAGGAAGTCAAACGTCTGGCCGATATCTTCCGCGGCCACATCATCGACGTCACCGAATCAAGCTACGTGGTTGAGCTCACCGCCAGCGGCGCCAAACTCGACTCCTTCATCCAGGCCATCGACGCCGGATTGATTCTCGAGACCGTGCGCACCGGCGTCTGCGGCATTGGCCGTGGCGAGCGCATTCTCAAAGTCTAATCAGATCAAACAGCCATCAAGGAAATCGCATGAAAGTGTATTACGACAAGGACGCCGACCTCTCTCTGATCAAGGGCAAGAAGGTCACCATCGTTGGCTACGGCTCGCAGGGCCATGCGCATGCGCAGAACCTGAGCGATTCCGGTGTCCACGTGACCGTTGGCTTGCGCAAGGATGGCGCTTCGTGGAGCAAGGCCGAGAACGCCGGTCTGCAGGTCGCTGAAGTGGCCAGTGCCGTCAAGGATGCCGACGTGGTGATGATGCTGCTTCCGGATGAGACCATCCCGCAGGTGTACAACGCAGATGTGGCACCGAACATGAAGAAGGGCGCTACCCTGGCTTTCGCGCATGGTTTCAATGTCCATTACAACCAGGTGGTGCCGCGTGACGATGTGGACGTCATCATGGTTGCGCCGAAGGGACCGGGGCATACGGTGCGCTCGGAGTACCTCAAGGGTGGCGGCGTGCCGTCACTGATCGCCGTGCACCAGGATCGCTCCGGCAAGGCCAGGGACGTCGCGCTGTCGTACGCTGCCGCCAACGGCGGCACCAAGGGCGGGGTGATCGAGACCAACTTCCGCGAGGAGACGGAAACCGATCTCTTTGGCGAGCAGGCAGTACTCTGTGGTGGTGCCGTCGAACTGGCGAAGATGGGATTCGAGACGCTGGTGGAGGCTGGCTACGCACCCGAGATGGCCTATTTCGAGTGCCTGCACGAGCTCAAGTTGATCGTCGACCTGATGTACGAAGGTGGCATCGCCAACATGAACTATTCGATCTCGAACAACGCCGAGTACGGCGAGTACGTGACCGGACCGGAGGTGATCAACGAAAGTTCCCGGGCCGCCATGCGGGCGGCCCTGAAGCGGATTCAGAACGGCGATTACGCGAAGATGTTCATCCTCGAAGGGCGGACCAACTATCCTGCGATGACCGCGCGGCGGCGTCTGATTGCGCAGCACGAGATCGAGACCGTCGGCGCCAAACTGCGTGACATGATGCCCTGGATCAAAAAGAACCGGCTGGTTGATCAGAGCAAAAACTGATCCACTGCGGGAATTTTCGCAGGTGCGCGTGGCCGGCGTGGCTTGTCGCCCTGCCGCCTGCTGCCAGTCTTCCCGCCGCTGCCGGGTGACGGCCGGCAGCGCAACAGCCATGCGGCGAGTTCCGCTCGGCCCCGACTGACCCTAGCCCGCTTCAAGTCAATAGCGCAATGCCCGAAATCAAGCCTCGCAAGACCTTGTTCAACCCCGAGTTGCGCCGTCGAGGCATTTATCTTCTCCCCAACCTGTTCACCACCGCAGCGCTGTTCTGCGGCTTCTTCGCGATCGTGCAGGCGATGATGGGTGGCTTCGAACGGGCGGCGGTGGCGATCTTTGTGGCCATGGTGCTGGACGGACTCGACGGGCGGGTGGCCCGCATGACGCGGACGCAGAGTGCGTTCGGCGCCGAGTATGACTCGCTGTCGGATATGGTGTCTTTCGGCGTGGCTCCGGCCCTGGTCACCTACGCATGGGCGCTCAAGGACATGGGGCGCCTCGGCTGGATAGCTGCGTTCATCTACTGCGTTGGTGCGGCGTTGCGCCTGGCACGCTTCAATACGACGCTGGAAGTCATCGACAGGCGCTACTTCCAGGGCTTGCCGAGCCCGGCGGCGGCGGCGCTGGTCACCGGCTTCTTCTGGGTGATGATCGACAAGAACATTGCGGCTGCCGACGTACGCTGGTTTGCCTGCGCGCTGGTGATCTTTGCCGGCATCTCGATGGTGTCGACTATCCACTTCTACAGTTTCAAGGACGTCAACCTCCGGCGCAGCGTACCGTTCATCTTCGTGGTCGCCATCGCCCTGGGCTTCGCGGTACTCTCCTACGACACGCCGGTTGCCCTGTTCGGACTCTTTGTTACCTACGGACTTTCGGGGTATGTTCTGGCGCTGTGGCAGGCCGTCCGGCGAAAATCACCATCGCCACCCCCCGTCGCGTAAGCGCAGTCCGTGTAAGCCATTGCATCCTTATCTTCGGAGTCAGGACATGAAAGAGCATCTGGTAATTTTTGATACGACCTTGCGTGATGGCGAGCAGAGCCCGGGTGCATCAATGACCAGGGAAGAAAAGCTGCGCGTCGCGCGTCAGCTTGAGCGCATGCAGGTTGACGTCATCGAGGCGGGTTTTGCTGCCGCCTCACCGGGTGACTTTGAAGCCATTCAGTCGATTGCGAGAGTGATCAAGGGGTCGACGGTGTGCTCCCTGGCCCGCTCCAACGAAAATGATATTCGTCGCGCCGGTGAGGCGATTGCGCCTGCTGCCAGTGGCCGTATTCATACCTTCATCGCCACCAGCCCGATCCATATGGAAAAGAAGCTGCGCATGAGTCCCGATCAGGTGGTCGAAGCTGCCGTGCGGGCCGTGCACTGGGCGCGCGAATACACCAGTGATGTCGAGTTCTCGGCCGAGGACGCGGTGCGCTCGGACGTCGACTTCCTCTGTCGTATTTTCGCGGCGGTCATCGAGGCGGGTGCGACGACCATCAACGTCCCCGACACCGTCGGCTACAGCATTCCCGCGGTCTGGGGTGACCTGCTGCGGACACTGATCGAGCGAGTCCCGGGCGCCGATCGGGTGGTGTGGTCCACCCATTGCCACAACGATCTCGGCATGGCGGTTGCCAATTCGCTGTCCGCGGTTCTTGCCGGTGCCCGCCAGGTCGAATGCACGATCAACGGTCTTGGTGAACGGGCCGGCAACGCTTCGCTCGAAGAAGTGGTGATGGCGGTGCGCACTCGCAGTGATCTTTTTCCGGTTCAGACGCGTATCGACGCGACGCAGATTGTTCCGGCTTCGAAGCTGGTTTCGCAGATTACCGGCTACCCGGTCCAGCCCAACAAGGCCGTTGTCGGTGCCAATGCCTTTGCGCACGAATCCGGTATTCATCAGGACGGGGTGCTCAAACACCGCGAAACCTATGAGATCATGCGTGCCGAGGATGTCGGCTGGGCTCAGAACAAGCTGGTCCTGGGCAAGCACTCGGGACGCAATGCCTTCAAGTCACGCCTGTCGGTGCTGGGCATCGTTCTCGACGGGGAAGAGGCGCTGAATGCCGCGTTTGCCCGCTTCAAGGAACTGGCGGACAAAAAGCACGAGATCTTTGACGAAGACCTGCAGTCGCTGGTATCGGATGAAGACCTGCCGCCGGAGGGCGAGTACTACAAGCTGGTCTATTCCCGGGTTTGTTCCGAAACCGGTGAGACCCCCGCCGCAGATGTCACGCTGACCGTCGGCGGCGTCGAGAAAAAAGCCTCGGGGATCGGCAGCGGTCCCGTCGACGCGACTTTCAAGGCAATCGAATCGATTGCCGCCAGCGGTGCGCAGTTGCTGCTCTATTCGGTCAATGCCATCACCACCGGCACCGATGCACAGGGTGAAGTGACCGTCCGTCTGGCCAGGGAAGGCCGTATCGTCAATGGCAACGGTGCCGACACCGATATCGTCATTGCTTCGGCGAAAGCCTACCTCAATGCCCTGAACAAACTGCAGTTTCCCGATCGTCTCGATCCGCAGGGTGACGTCTGACGGCAGCTGCGGAAGCCGGGGCCTGGAACTGCGCGCCTTAGTGCACCGCCGGGCGGGTCAGCCTGGCGTAGCCAACGCTGGCACCGAAAAAGATCAGCGACAAAACGATTTCGGCGATCGCCAGCCAGCGTGCAGTACCCTGTTCAGTGGTGGCGCGCACGACGCCTTCCGTGAAATACAGCAGGATCAGCATCGAAGCCCACTGGTAGGAATAGCGGCGACCGTGCAGGATGCCAAAGAGTGGCGCCAGCAACGGCAGGCATTTCAGGGCCAGCCATGATCCCCCGGCCTGCACCGGGGCGAGGCGGAGTTCCCAGGCCAGGCACAGAAAGATCAGGATGATCAGGCTGCTACAGGCCGCCAGATAGAGAACACGGATCATCGGGCGCGCAGTTTGAGGGCGATGCTTGCGAGTCTTCGCCCCTGCGCAAAAGCGAGTTGGCGCTCGTCCTCAGTGAGTGTCGGGTTGCCTTCGCCGCCGGCCAGATGGCTGGCGCCGTAGGGAGTGCCGCCACTACGGGTGGTCGAGAGTGCGCTCTCGGTATACGGCAGACCGACCAGCAGCATGCCGTGGTGCAGGAGTGGCAACATCATCGACAGCAGCGTACTTTCCTGCCCGCCATGCGCGCTGGCCGTCGAGGTGAATACGCAGGCCGGTTTTCCGGCCAGGGTTCCGGCGGACCACTCGGCCGCGGTGCTGTCCCAGAAGTATTTCATTGGCGCGGCCATGTTGCCGAAGCGGGTGGGGCTTCCCAGTGCCAGGCCAATGCATTCGGCAAGGTCTGCGGCTTCGACATAGGGGGCGCCGACAGCCGGCACTTCCGGTTCGCTGGTGGTGCAAACCGCGGCAACCCGGGGAACGGTTCGCAGACGCGCGGTGGCATCGCCGGCGGACTCGATGCCGCGGGCGATCTGTTGAGCAAGGGCGCGCACTGAGCCGCGATGACTGTAGTAGAGAACGAGAATTTCGGACATCGAGCTATTCGACCTAAAAGGGGTTCTGGTCCGGCTCGATCGACAGGATCTCGACGCTGCCGGTCTGCTCGTCCACGCTGACGCTGTTGACTTCGCGTACGGAAAGGTTCTTGCCTTCAACGATCAGCAGCATTTTCGTACGTTCCTTGGGCAAGGCGCCGGCGGCAACGACCAGCGATTGACCGGACCGCAAATTCGGGATCTCTGGCAGAATGAGAACGCGCAGATACTCGGTCCCGGCGTTGTCGGAACGTTGAGCGAGAATGGCCGGAACGGCTGTCGGTGCAAGAATCTGCAAACCCAGTTCGAGATGCTCCGGATTTTCAGACAGTGCCCAACGGACCAGGCAGATCTGCCAGTTCTGCTCTGCCTCGGCACGCACGGCGGCGACGTCTCCGACCGACAGTACGCCGGTGTTGCCGGAGACGTGCATGACGGCATAGCCGTCAGGACTTTCGTTGCTGATCATCCAGGTCGACACCACCGCATTTGCTGCTTCACCCTGGCTGCAGAGTTGCCAGATGCGATCGACGCCTGCACTCAGGAGCATTCGTTGGCTTTGCCGGCGGCGAAGAAAGCGGCGCTTCCCTGAATCGCTCCAGCGCGCTGCCAAGCGGCCAAGCACGCCACGGCCGGCGGGGGTGGCCGCAAAATCAGGCAGGTCCAGTTCCTGTGGCGGCCGGCCCGCATTGAGCTGGGCGATCTGGGCATTGAGCAAAAGGCACAGGCGGGTGCAGGAAAAGCCATGCAGTGGCGCGGTCTCTGGCGGTTGTTTGCGCAGCGAGGATAGTGCCGGCAGATCGCGTGCGGGATCGATCCAGAAGTTTCCCGGGGCAGCCGTTGCAGTTGCGACAAGCGGTTCCAGCTGGTCGGCAAAACGTTCAAAGCACGCGGCGAGGAAAAGAACTTCGCGCGGCGTCATCGACGCTGGCTGAGCGCAGCCGAGCAGAACGGCCGCGTGATAGACGTTCTGCAGGCTGCGCGAGCCGCCTTTTGGAGCCGCAGCATGCAGCTGTAGACGCTGCGCAGTCGCATAGGTCTGATGCAGCCGTTGCCAGGCGCCAAGGGGAACTGGAGAGGCAATCATGTGACTGACCATCAACTGCTGTGCAAGCACGTGCAGGCCTCGCGCGAGGGCCAGCTGTGGGGACTGGCGGGGGCCCGGCCCCGGGCCTTCTTCTGCCAAGGGTGCCAGCGTTTCATCAGCGAGCGTCTGCAGCAGATCCAGAACGTTACGCACGAGTCGTCTCGCATTGCGTGGAACAGGCAGCGCCAGGTCGCTGGTCAGCGTCGGGAGCAGGTCGGCGATGACCGTGGTGCTGCGCGTGTACAAACGTTCGAGGGCACGCGCGCGTTGCTGGGTGGTCCCCGCGGCCGCGCGCAACGACTCCAGATGCGACCGCAGCAGCACAAGTTCCGCCGCTGGCATTAGCCTGGGTGGCAAGTCCAGCCACTGGAGAATGCTGCGCAGGTCTGCCAGCGGGGCAGCTTGGCGATTCTTGCCGTTTGCGTCAAAAGTGGTCTTGGTCATCAGGCCATCTGCCAAAAAAGTTTACGTCGCGACGCTCCTGGCTTCGCCGGCCGATCGCTGCTGGCGAAAAAACCACAAATACAGCATGGCCCAAAGGCGAGTCGCGAAAGCATTGCATTCCCTGACCCACTGCCATGGCAGGGATTATAACTGTGCCGCCGAGTGCTTGGGGCGGCGAGTTTCCCGCTGCCCTGGTCGACCGCTGAACAGCGCTGCCGGCGGGTGATTGCGTCGAACATGCACATCCTTGTTCGTGCTTTCTTGCTATAATCACGCCCTTTTTCTGGATTCGGAAGAGACTGTCATGGTTGTAATTCGTCTGGCCCGTGGTGGCGCCAAGAAGCGCCCCTTCTACAATATGGTAGTGGCTGATTCACGTGCTCGCCGCGATGGCCGCTTTATCGAGCGCATCGGCTTCTACAATCCGCAGGCCGCAGGCAAGGAGCAGAGTCTGCATATCGCCACCGACCGTCTGAGCTACTGGCAGCAGCAGGGCGCCCAGGCTTCGCCGACGGTTGCCCGCTTGCTCAAGCAGTCCACCAAGGTGGCAGCCTGAGCCTTGTCTTTCGCTTCCTTGCCTGATGCCACGCCGACCGCCGTTTCGGCAGATCCTCCTGCCGATATGATCGTTCTCGGCAAGGTTGCGGCGGCCTGTGGGCTGCACGGCGAGGTGCGCGTTTTTCCGTATGCCGATGACCCTTTGGCTTGGTCACGACTGCCTCACTGGTGGATCGGTCAGGAGGGCGATGCTCCCCCTCTCTGGCGTCAGACGAGGCTGATCAAGTGCCAGGTGCGAAATGATTTGTTGATCGCCCAATTGGCGTGTGCAAGCGATCGGACTGCAGCGGAAGCGATGCGGGGAGTTCTGGTTGGTGCGCCACGCGCAGCGTTGCCGCCGACGCGTACGGATGAGTACTACTGGGCCGACTTGGTCGGCCTCGAGGTGATAAACACGCGTGAGCAATCGCTGGGCTGCATTCTCGGCCTGATCGAAACACCGGCCAACACTGTGCTGCGAGTTGCCGATGGCGAGGGTGCCGAGCGCTTGCTACCTTTCGTGGCTGCCGTGGTGCTCGACGTGGACCTGGTCGAACGACGGGTTCGTGTGGATTGGGAAGCTGACTGGTGACCTGTTCGGACGCGGTGCCGGCGGCGGTGGCGCCGTTTGTTGCCGATGTCGTGAGCTTGTTTCCGGAAATGTTTGTCGCGGTCACGCAATCCGGAGTGACCCGCCGGGCACTGGAATCCGGACTGTGGAGCCTGCGGCTGTGGAATCCGCGTGACTTCACTCACGATCGGCACCGCAGCGTCGATGATCGTCCCTACGGGGGCGGTCCGGGGATGGTGATGATGGCGGAACCGCTGGAAACCGCCATCGCTGCTGCACGCGAGCGGCAGCGGGCGCTGGGTGCGCCTGGCAGCCGCGTGATCTGCCTGTCGCCACAGGGGTCGCCGCTGACGCATGCACGGGTGCTGCGCCTCGCGCAGGCCGAGGAAGCGGTGGTGCTGGTTTGCGGGCGCTACGAGGGGATTGACGAGCGGCTCATCGGGCGCTGTATCGACGAGGAAATTTCCATCGGTGATTTCGTCCTCTCGGGGGGCGAAATCCCGGCGATGGCTTTGCTTGACGCGGTCGTCAGGCAATTGCCGGGAGTGCTGAACGACGCCGAGTCGGCACAACAGGATTCGTTTGTGGCGGGCTTGCTGGATTGTCCGCACTACACGCGGCCCGAGGAGTACGCTGGGCTGCGGGTGCCGGAGGTATTGCTGTCCGGTCACCACGAGGAAATACGGCGCTGGCGCTTGCAGCAGGCGCTGGGTCGGACATGGCAAAGACGTCCCGAGTTGTTGGCGGGGCGCTCCTTGTCGAAATCGGAAACGCAACTCCTGGGGCAGTTTCAGGAGCAATGCGGTCAGGACAATAAAGCGTGATACGCGTAAATGGAGTTTATAGAATGAATCTGATCGAGCAACTTGAGCAAGAAGAAATCGCCCGTCTGGGCAAAGTCATTCCGCTGTTTTCGCCGGGCGACACGGTCGTCGTTCAGGTCAAGGTGAAAGAAGGTACCCGCGAGCGTTTGCAGGCTTATGAAGGCGTGGTCATCGCCAAGCGCAACCGCGGTCTCAATTCCAGCTTCATCGTCCGCAAAGTGTCGTCGGGCGAGGGTGTCGAGCGTACTTTTCAGACCTACTCGCCGCTGGTCGCTGCAATTGAAGTCAAGCGCCGGGGCGACGTACGCCGCGCCAAGCTCTACTACCTGCGCGAGCGCTCAGGAAAGTCGGCGCGGATCAAGGAAAAGCTGGTCCGCAAGCAACGCTGAGCACGCGCGTTCTTGGTGCGCTCAAAAAGCCGGGGCGGCGTCGCGAGACGTCGCCCCGTTTGTTCCCGGTGAGCGCGATCAGGCACCAGTCACCAGTCGCTTGTCGTTTTCAATCAACGCATAGGCCGAATGGTTGTGAATTGACTCGAAGTTTTCCGACTCGACCACATAGGCATCGATCCGCGGCTCGGCGTTGAGACGCGCAGCTACATCACGCACCATATCCTCGACGAACTTCGGGTTGTCGTAAGCCCGCTCGGTGACGTATTTTTCGTCAGGGCGTTTGAGCAGGCCGTACAGCTCGCACGAGGCCTGCGTTTCGACAATCTGCACCAGTTCTTCGATCCACAGGTGCTCATTGATGCTGACGGTGACGCTTACCTGTGAGCGCTGGTTGTGCGCGCCGCGCTCGGAAATCTCCTTGGAGCACGGGCAGAGACTGGTGACCGGTACCGCGACCTTGATCGTCGATTCGATGCTGCCGTGGCAAATCTCGCCAGTCAGAATGACCTCGTAATCCATCAGGCTGTGTACCCCGGACACCGGCGCCGACTTGTTGATGAAATAGGGAAAGCTCATTTCGATATGGCCGGTTTCGGCTTCCAGCCGGTCCACCATCTCACGCAGCATGGCGGGAAAATTCTCGACCGAAATCTCGAGTTCGTGGCTGTTGAGAATCTCCACGAAGCGCGACATGTGGGTGCCCTTGAAATTGTGCGGCAGGCCGACATACATGTTGAAGATGGCAATCGTATGCTGGATGCCACCGGATTTGTCGAGTACCTTGACCGGGTGCCGGATAGCCTTGATGCCCACCTTGTTGATGGCAATCCGGCGGGTGTCGGCCGCGCCCTGGACATCGGCCATGGCCGCCGGGGTGTGTGGGGTTTCCGGTGCGTTCATTGCTGCTCCAGTTGGTTTGCTTCCGTGCCCGGACCGGTCGACTCGCCAGTAGCCGCCATTCTGTTCTGCTGTGCCAGCGCCGCCTGGACGATGCCGTCGCGGTCCAGACCGATCTCGGCCAGCAGCAGCGCCTGCTCGCCGTGCTCAATAAAATGGTCAGGAATCCCCAGTCGCAGCAAGCGGGCCGGGCTGGAAACTTCTTCGAGTACCCGCTCGACCTCGCAACCAGCACCACCGATCACCGCATTTTCTTCGACGCTGATCAGCAGAGAATGTTCCGCGGCGAGGGCAATGATCAACTCGCGGTCGATCGGTTTGACGAAGCGCATGTTGGCAACCGTGGCGTCGAGTTCTTCGGCTGCGGCGAGGGCGGGGGTCAGCATGCTGCCAAAGGCGAGCAGCGCAATGGTCTTGCCGCGGCGGCGGATTTCGCCCTTGCCCAGCGGCAGTCCAACGAGTTCCCTGTCGATTGCCGCGCCCGTACCGGTACCACGCGGGTAGCGCACGGCGCTGGGTCCGTCCAGGCGGTAGGCGGTGGTCAGCATCCTGCGGCACTCGTTTTCGTCGGATGGCGTCATCACCACCAGATTGGGAACGCAGGTCAGGAAAGAGAGGTCGAAGGAGCCATGGTGGGTCGGACCGTCGGCGCCGACCAGGCCGCCACGATCCAGCGCGAAGACCACCGGCAGGTTCTGCAGGGCCACATCATGGATGAGCTGATCGTAAGCACGTTGCAGGAAGGTCGAGTAGATCGCCAGGACTGGCCGCAGGCCCTCGCAAGCGAGTCCTGCGGCGAAGGTGACGGCATGCTGCTCGGCGATTCCGACGTCGTAATAGCGGTTCGGATAGCGTTGGCTGAAGCGCAGCAGGCCTGATCCTTCACGCATTGCCGGGGTAATGCCGACGAGCTTCGGGTCGGCCGCCGCCATGTCACATAGCCAGTCGCCGAAGATCTGCGTATAGCTGGGCTTGTCACCACTTGGGCTGCCGGCGATGCCGATCTCGGGATGAAACTTCGAGACCCCGTGGTAGAGAATCGGATCGACCTCGGCCAGTTTGTAACCCTGGCCCTTCTTGGTGATCACGTGCAGGAACTGCGGGCCTTTGAGGTTCTTCAGGTTTTGCAGGGTGGGAATCAGTGATTCGAGGTCATGGCCGTCGATCGGGCCAATGTAGTTGAAGCCCATTTCCTCGAACAGCGTACCGGGCGTCAACATGCCTTTGACGTGCTCCTCGGCACGTTTGGCGAACTCGCGCAAGGACGGTGAAAAGTCGAGGATCTTCTCGCCAGCCTTGCGCGCGGCGTTGAAGCTGCTGCCGGAAAACAGTCGCGCCAGATAGCGGTTGAGGGCTCCGACAGCGGGTGAGATCGACATGTCATTATCGTTGAGCACGACGAGCATGTCGGCGTCGGCGACGCCGGCATTGTTGAGCGCCTCGAAAGCCTGCCCAGCCGACATCGCGCCATCGCCGATGATCGCCACCACTTTGCGCGTCTCGCACTTGATCTTGGCGGCCAGCGCCATACCCAGCGCGGCCGAGATCGAGGTCGACGAATGACCGACGCCGAAGCTGTCGTATTGGCTCTCGCTGCGCTTCGGAAACCCGGAAATGCCGCCGTGCATGCGCAGCCCGGCCATGCCGGCGCGGCGGCCGGTGAGGACCTTGTGCGCGTAAGTCTGATGGCCGACGTCCCACACCAGACGGTCGTGTGGCGTATCGAAAACATGGTGCAGGGCGACCGTCAGTTCGACCGTACCGAGGTTCGACGAGAGGTGCCCGCCGGTCCTGGCCACCGACTCCACCAGGAAGGCGCGCAGTTCGTCGGCCAGCTGCGGCAGCTGTCGGCGCTCGAGTCGGCGCATTTGCGCCGGAGTGCTGATGGTGTCGAGGAGAGGATAGGGAGTCATTTTTCTCGTCCTGCAGAAGCGCCCGCTGGCAACCAGATGCGGCGGCTAGAACTTGCGCTGAGTCATGAAGTCGGTCAGTTCGACCAGGCGCTGGCCACGTGCAGCAAAAATGGTGAGTGCGGCAAGCGCCTGCCCCCGCAGGTCGGCCGCCAACTCACGCGCGCGTTCGAGCCCCAGCAGGCTGACGTAGGTCGGCTTCTCGGCGGCAGCGTCCTTGCCTGCCGTCTTGCCCAGCGTCACCGAGTTGGCCGTGCAGTCAAGGATGTCGTCGACGACCTGGAACAGCAAGCCGACACGCTTGGCAAAACGATCCAGCGAATCCCGTTCTGCAGCGCTCAGCGCCTCGCCGCACAGGCCACCCAGCTGAACGGCGGCACGGATCAGGGCGCCCGTCTTGAGGGCGTGCATCAGTTCGAGCTCGGGCTGATTCAGGCATTGGCCGACCGCTTCGAGGTCGATCGATTGTCCGCCAGCCATGCCACACGAGCCACTGGCGTGTCCCAGCAGGCGGACCATTTCCAGTTGCCGCGTGCAGTCGGCAAAATCTTCGCGTGCCAGAAGATCGAAAGCCAGCGATTGGAGACTGTCGCCAACCAGCAGAGCCGTCGCTTCGTCGTACTCGACGTGACAGGTTGGCCGGCCACGGCGTAGCACGTCATCATCCATGCACGGCAGGTCGTCATGCACCAGCGAATAGCTATGGATCAGCTCGACCGCGCTGGCTGCGACTTCCAGCCTGGCGTTTGGCGCATTGCTCAGTTCGCCGGCAGCAAACACCAGCAATGGGCGCACTCGCTTGCCGCCGTTCAGGGTGGCGTAGCGCATCGCCTGGTGCAGACGAGCCGGAATCGCTTCGCCGGGCGGCAGGCAGCGGGCAAGACTTGCTTCCACCTGCGCCTGGACGCTGCGCATCCAGTCCGCAAACGACAGCGCCCCGACATTGCTCGACGTGGGCGGGCTCATGTGGCGACTCCGCCATCCGGCTCGAAGTCGCGCAGGGCGCCATTTTCGAGGATCTGGATCTGGCGCTCGGCATCACTGAGTTGCTGCTCGCAATGTTGCAGCAGCTCGCTGCCACGTCGATAGGCGGCGAGCGATTCCTCGAGCGGCAGGCGGCCGCCTTCCATGTTCTGGACGATCTGTTCAAGTTCGGCGAGCGCAGCTTCGAACTTCAGTTCGCCGCTGGCGGTTGCCTCCTTGCCGGGAGCCTTGGCGGCAGCAGGATGCGCGGAGTTCGGTCGTGGCATGGGAAAGGCTCGAATCAAACCAGCGAAAATAGCCTATTAGTAGGCTTCCGGTCAAATGGAAAACATACCCGGGTGTATGTTTCCTCGCTTCGCCCGGCGAACCTGCCGCCGACGACTGGTGCTAAACTGGCGCATCGGAAACACGGAGTCTGCCATGATTGTCATCGAACCACAGCCCAAACGCGTCGAAGTCACGGTTTACGCGGAGTTCACCCTTGCGGATTATCAGGAGTTCGAAAATGCCGTCAATTACGCGATCCAGTTTGATGGGCCGGTCGACCTGTTTTTTGATCTGCGCGAGATGGCTGATTTCACTCTCGACGTCGCCTGGGAAGACATTGTCTTTGCGCGTGCGCACGCCAATGATTTCAGCCGTATCGCGGTCCTCACCCACAGCCAGTGGGTGGCCTGGAGCGCGTGGTTGTCACAGATCTTCGTGCGCGCCGAGATGCGCATCTTTGACGAGGAAGTCGACGCCCGCGCTTGGCTCGCCGAAGCGGACGGGTTGCTGTGAGCCATACCACGCTGGTTGGCGGCGACCTCCTCGCTGTTCATCTCGACGACCCTGGCTGGCGGATTTTTGACTGCCGCCATCTCCTGAGCGACCCTGAAGCAGGTAATCGAGCCTACGCCGTTGGCCATCTGCCAGGAGCTTTCTTTCTTCATCTCGATCAGGACCTGTCGGGGCCGATGACTGGCTGCAACGGCCGCCATCCCTTGCCCGACCCGCAGCTCCTCGCGGGCAGGCTGGGGGTGGCGGGAGTGTCCAGAGAGGCGCAGGTGGTCGCTTATGACGACTGCGGAGGAATGTTTGCCAGCCGTCTGTGGTGGTTGCTGCGCTGGCTCGGTCAGGATCGCGTCGCCGTGCTCGACGGTGGCATCGATCGCTGGGTCGCGGAGGGCCGGCCGCTAAGCACCGATCGACCACGATCGCCGGCGACGCTGCTGGAGGTGTCCCTTCGTGACTGGGTCGTCAGCAGCGAAACGGTGTTGACCGATCTGCACAATGGCCGCTTGTGCCTGGTCGACGCGCGCAGTCCGGACCGCTTTCGTGGCGAGAACGAAACCCTCGATCGCGTTGGCGGGCATATTCCCGGCGCGCGCAACCGCTTTTTCCGCGACAACCTGGACGGCAGCGGCTGCTTTCGTCCGGCTGCCGACTTGCGCCGCGAATTCCTCGCGCTGCTCGCCGACAAAGTGCCGGAGCAGGTGGTGATGTCCTGCGGCTCCGGGGTTACCGCCTGCCACAACCTGCTGGCGATGGAAATCGCCGGCCTGCCGGGGGCGCGCCTGTATGCCGGGTCCTGGAGCGAATGGTGCAGCGATCCGGCGCGGCCGGTAGTCAGCGACCTGCCGGTCAGTTCAGCTTAACAGCAGATCGGCCGCAGCCTCGGCGATCTCGTCGAGAGAAAGTTCGCCGTCAGGCCGGTACCATTGGCTGCCCCAGTTCAACATGCCAAAGAGAAACAGCCGCAGCGGCCTCGCCGAGCTGCGGAGCCTGCCGCTGGTCGCCAGTTCGTCCAGGGTCGCTTGCCATACCTGCTGATAGCGGTCGGTGACGGCGGCGATCTCGGCCCTGCCGGCGGCGTCGAGCGACCGCGATTCGTAGAGCAGCATCGGCGCGTGGCAATCACCCTCGAGCAGATTCCCGAGATGCGTGCGGATGATTACTCGCAAACGTTGCTCGGGATTGCCGATTCCGTCGATCGCCGCCTGCAGGCGCTGGTAGCCGGTCTCCAGTCCTGCGATCATCGTCGCCTTGAGCAATTCCTGCTTGCTGCGGAAATGATAGAACGGGCTGCCCGAACGCATGCCGACCGCCTCGGCAATGTCACGCGTGGTGGTTGCGGCAAAGCCTTTCTCGACGAACAGACGAGCCGCCGCGCGCAGCAGGTCGTCGCGGCGGTTCGCTTCGAGCGCCGCACCGTGTCGCTTGCGGCCTGCCGGCATGCTCAGAGGGCCGCCGCCAGGCGCGTTCCCTGATCGATGGCGCGTTTGGCGTCGAGTTCGTTGGCTACGTCGGCGCCGCCGATCAGCGACAGCGGCACGCCTGCCGCGCGCAGACCTTCTTCGAGATCGCGGCGCGGTTCCTGGCCGGCGCAGACGATCACGTGATCGACCTGCAGGCACTGCGCCTGACCATCGACGACGATGTGCAGGCCGGCGTCGTCGACGCGTTCGTAGGTCACTCCGGAAAGCATCTGTACCCCGCGCTTCTTGAGCAGGGTGCGGCGAATCCAGCCGGTGGTCTTGGCCAGTCCGTCGCCGACCTTGGCGGCTTTGCGCTGCAGCAGCCAGACCTTGCGGCCCGCGGCTTCGCGGCTGGGTGCCCTGAGGCCGCCGCGGTTGGCGAACTCCGGGTCGATTCCCCACTCGCTCTGGAAACGTTCGAGTTCGTCGCGGTCGTCGTCGATGTGCGTCAGGAACTCGGCGACATCGAAGCCGATGCCGCCGGCACCAATGACGGCTACGCGCTTGCCGGCGACGCGATAACCTTCAATCAGATCGGTATAGGAGATCACTTTCTCGTGCTCGATCCCCGGCAGTTCCGGACGCCGCGGCACGATGCCGGTGGCGAGAACGACGTGTTCGAAGCCGCTATCGGCAAGTTCGGAGACGGTACACAGCTTGCCCAGCTGCAGCGTAACGCCGGCACTGTCCAGGCGACGATTGTAATAGCGCAGCGTTTCGCTGAACTCCTCCTTGCCCGGGATGCGGCGGGCGAGGTTGAACTGCCCGCCGATTTCGCCAGCAGCGTCGAACAACGTGACCCAATGCCCACGCTCGGCCGCGGTCAGCGCGCAGGCCATTCCCGCCGGCCCGGCGCCGACCACGGCAATCCGCTTGGCTGCCGCAGTCTTCTCGATCAGTAGCTCGGTTTCGTGGCAGGCGCGCGGGTTGACCAGGCAGTAGGTCAGCCGCCCTTCGAAGATCTCGTCGAGACAGGCCTGATTGCAGGCGATGCAGGTATTGATCTCGTCGGCACGGCCGGCTGCGGCCTTGTTGACGAAGTTGGCGTCGGCGAGGAACGGGCGCGCCATCGAGACCATGTCCGCGCAGCCGGATGCAATCACCTCCTCGGCGACGTCGGGAGCGTTGATGCGGTTGGTGGTGATCAGCGGGATGCCCACCTGACCCATCAGCCGTTTGGTCACCCACACGAAGGCCGCGCGCGGGACCATCGTCGCGATCGTCGGGATGCGTGCCTCGTGCCAGCCGATGCCGGTGTTGATGATCGTCGCGCCCGCGGCTTCGATCGCCTTCGCCAGGGTGACGATCTCGTCCCAGGTGCTGCCGCCTTCGACGAGGTCGAGCATCGACAGGCGGAAGATGAGGATGAAGTCCGGCCCGGTCGTCGCCCGTACGCGACGAACCGTTTCGACAGCAAAGCGGATGCGGTTCTCGAAACTGCCGCCCCAGCCGTCCTCGCGGAAATTGGTCTGCAGCGCGATGAACTCGTTGATCAGGTAGCCTTCCGATCCCATCACCTCGACGCCGTCATAGCCGGCGAGTTGCGCCAGGCCGGCGCAGTGGGCGTAGTCGTTGATGGTGCGCTCGATGTCTTCGGCGCTGAGTTCGCGTGGGCGGATTGGCGAGATCGGTGCCTGTACGGCCGACGGCGCTACCGCTCCGCGATGGTAGGCGTAGCGGCCGGTGTGCAGGATCTGCAGGGCGATCTTGCCGCCCGCCTGGTGCACCGCGTCGGTGATCTGCCGGTGCTTCTCGGCCTGCGCCTCATTTTCGAGCGCGGCGGCACCGGGCATGACCAGACCGTCTTGATTCGGGGCGATGCCGCCGGTGACGATCAGGCCGACGCCGCCGCGCGCGCGCTCGGCATAGAAGGCGGCGAGGCGGGTGAACCCTTTCGGAGCTTCTTCGAGGCCGGTATGCATCGACCCCATCAGGACGCGATTCTTCAGCGTCGTGAAGCCGAGGTCGAGCGGGGCAAGCAGGTGAGGGTAGGCGTTACGGGGCATGCGGACGGTCTCCAGGGCGGGGGTCGATGAGGGAATTGACTAACAAATGAGCAAGCAAGCGCTTGTTGGATTATCCGGCATTGAGCATCGACTTGGCAATCGACGAATTCCAGTATTTCCATCGCAAGTCGCTGCCACTCTTTTTACCTCGCCGCTGCCGGCAACAGTCCACTGGCGTCCGTCTGCCCGCCGCCGTGCCGGTTGGTCAAGCCGCCGCGATGGATAGCGCAGCGGACATCACTTCATGCTCTCGCGCAGATCCACCAGCGCCTGGTCGAAGGCGCCGACCCGGATCAGGCCCAGGCGCGGATATTCGATGTCGATGATGACGTTCACCGCCAAAGCCATGGTCGCGGCAAAACCGATCATGTGAATCCAGTTGCGCGACTTGCCGCCGGCCATGCCGTAGCCAGCGAGCAGCGCCGCGATCAGAGCCAGTCCGAAAAGCAGCACGAAGATGATCACCGGCGGGTGCATCTGGGCGGCCATGGTGCGCGTGGTGGTGATGTCGAACATCTGGTTCAGCGCCGGCAGGAGCAGCATGATGGCACTGGGTGGCGCCTCACTCATCCGGCCGGCGGCGACCGCCTGGCTCCAGATCTCACCCTGCAGCTGGTTCGAACGCGCCAACTCCGACTTGGCAGCTTCGATGTCGGGCAGCTTGCGGTAGACCTCCAGGCGGGAATCCAGGTAACGCCGGAACAGGTCCCGCAGCGCCGGCTGCGCGCTGGGCGGCAGCAGGTCAACGCGCAGGTAGGCGGTGCCGATGTCGTTGGTTTCCTGGACGATCAGGTTGCGACGCTCGTCAAACCTCGTCGCCGCGCCCGAGAAAGTGAAGGCGATGAGCAGTCCGAGGAGGGCGAACACGGCGCCGTCGACAGCGCCGGTACCGGCCTGTGCACCTTCCGGATCATCGGCGATGCGGCGAACACCGATCCGTCGGCCGACTTCGAGCAGCAGGACCATGCCGATGAAGAGAACGAGGGTAAGCAGCGAAGTGAAGGCAGTGTAGCTCATGGAAATGGTCTCCGGGCCGGTGAATGCTACCCATTTTCGCCGCAAACCAGCGCCTCTGTACAGGAGAACCCCTTTTTACACGAGGCAGCGACCGGTCAGCTGACCTGGGGAATCCTGAAGGACCATTTTCTTGTGGAGGGTGCTGAGAACGCAGCGGCCGCGGACGAAGCCGGGCAACACGCTTGCCAGTCGCGTCTGGCAAGCGCCTGGGCCAGCTTTGCCTTCCTCCTGCTGGTACTGGCAGGCGTGGTCGGCCTGAGCATTCCCGCGGTTGGTGTCGTGGCCATTGCGATGGGAATAACCCTGGATCTCGGCCTCCCCGCCAAGGAGATCGTGCTTGTCGCGCTGACCATGCTTCCTGGCGGGCACTTCCCGAGCTTTCGGGCTTCCGTCAAGCGGGAAGGCGCAGCGCCCGCGCGGCCTGTTCAGGCGTCGTGCCATGCTCGACGACGCCGAGCAGCGGCGCCGGCAGGCGTGTCTGCAAGGCGGCCAGGTTTTCGCTGAAGCGTGACATCGCCGGGTCGATGCGGTTGGCCACCCAGCCGGCCAGCGGCAGACCACGGGCGGCGATCGCCTGCTGGGTCAGCAGCGCATGGTTGATGCACCCCAGCCGCATGCCGACGACCAGGATCAGTGGCAGGTTCAGCAGCGCGGCCAGGTCGGCAGTGTCGCAGGTGGCTCCGAGCGGGACGCAGAAACCGCCGACGCCCTCGACCAGGACGACGTCGGCGATCGTCTGTAGCCTGCTCAGAGAGGCGGCGATATGCGGCAGTTCGATGCTCCGTCCTTCTTCCTCGGCGGCGATGTGCGGCGCAATCGCGGCGCGGAAGCCGTAGGGATTGACCAGCGTCCGCGGTGCCGCGAACGACGCCGCCGCGAGCAGACGTTCGACGTCCTCGTTGAGTCCGTGTTCATCGACACCGGCGGCGACCGGTTTCATCGCCACCGCGGTCACGCCGGTATGCCGGAGCGCGTGCAGCAGCGCGCAGGCGACGAAGGTCTTGCCGATTTCGGTGTCGGTGCCGGTGATGAACCAGCCTCGCTTGCGGTTCATTTTCTGGCGTAGGCAAGAATCACGTCGTAACGGGCGGGCAGGCCGGCCGGCGTGCGATGCTGCTCGTAGGCCGCCTGCACCTGCTGCCAGGCGCTGCGTCCGAACAGGCCGGCGCGGGCTCCCTCGCCGACCGAGTTGGCACCGATGTCCTTGACGGCGCGCAACAGCGATTTCAGGTCAGGGTAATGCAGGCTGATCGGCTGGCGCTGTAGCCGGATGTGCACGAAACCGGCCCGGGCCAGCGCGGCGTGGATCGCCGCCGGTTCGCTGAAGCTCAGCGTGTGGCGGTAGCGGTCGATGCCGGTGAAGGCTTCGCGCAGTTCCTGGAAGGTTTCCGGACCGAGCGTGCTCAGCGCCAGCTGCCCGCCGGGACGAAGAACACGCTGTGCTTCGGCAAAAACCTTCCCGGCGTCGCACCACTGAACGGTCAGGCTGGACCACCAGGTGGTGAAGCTTTCGTCCGGGCAGGGCAGGGCCTCGATGTCGGCAGCGAAGCAGAGGTCGGCATCTGCACGCGCCAGGGCAAGCATGGCCGAGGCGAAGTCGACCGCGGTGATCTGTGCGGCTGGCCAACGCGAGCGCAGCAGGCGGGCGCCGTAGCCGGTACCGCAGCCGGCGTCGACGATGCTTACCGGTGCGGGATAGGGATCGAGGTCGGCCAGCAGGTGGTCGCAGACCCGGCGCTGCAGTACCGCGGCGGCATCGTAGGACGCTGCCGCGCGCTCGAAGGATTCGCGCACGCGCTGCTTAGGCGGCAGCGGGGTCATGACAGAAATCATCCAGCAGGCGGAGAAAGCGCTCGCGGTCGGTGAGGAAGGGAGCATGCCCGGCGCTGGCGAAGACTTCCAGGCGAGAATTGGCGATGGTCAGCGACAGGTCCCTTGCCGCGATCACCGGATTCAGGGGGTCGTTCTCGCCGTGAATCAGGAGACAGCGCGCGGCAAGCGCCGGCAGCAGAGGCCGCAGGTCGACTTCGCGCAGCCAGTCAAGGCCGCGAGCGAGCGCTGCGGCGGCAGGCGCCCGCCCCTGGCGCAGACCGGCGAGGAGGCTGCGGCTGATCCTCCTTGCCTGACTGTCGCCCTGGCTCAGCAAGGCGACGAAACGCTGCAGCGTCTGTTCCGGGTGCCGGCCGACGCTCGCCGAAAAATCGTCGACGACTGCCGGCGCCTGCGCCGCGCGCCAGTCGACGCGTTGCGTGAAACTGGCCGTGGCGCCGACCAGAACCAGGCCGCTGACGCGTTCGGGCGCCAGCAGCGCCGCGCGTATCGCCAGCATGGCACCGAGCGACCAGCCACAGAGCGTCACCGGCTGGGGGAGGGCGTCGATCAGTGCCTGCGCTGTGCCAGGGAAATCGGCGTTGGCGTCGGCCGCCTCGCCATAGCCGGGCAGGTCGATCAGATGTACCCGCGCGCGCTCGGACAGGGCGGGCAGCAGTGGCTCCCAGACCGCGCTGCCAAGCCCCCAGCCGTGGATCAGCGCGAGGTCCGGGCCTTCGCCGATGATCCGCGTCATGCCAGTTCTCGCAAGGCGTTCAGCAATCGGTCGACCTGCTCGGCGCTGTGCGCCGCCGTCAGAGAGACGCGCAGGCGTGCGCTGCCGACGGGCACCGTCGGCGGGCGGATCGCCGGCACCCACAGGCCGCGCTCGTAAAGTGCGCCGGCAATTCGCAGCGCTTCGTGGTTGTCGCCGATGATCACCGGCTGGATCGCTGTCGGTGAGGGCAGCAGGCGCCAGCGCGTGTCCGCCAGGCCCTCGCGCAATTGGGCGACGAGCTGCCATAAACGGCCGCGACGGGCATCACCGTCGCCGATCAGGTGGAGGCTGGCGGCGAGCGCACAGGCGATGAGCGGGCTGCTGGCGGTGGTGAAGATATAGGTGCGGGCGCGTTGTTGCAGCCATTCGATGACCGTCGCGTCGGCGGCGACGAAGGCTCCGGCGGCGCCAGCAGCCTTGCCGAGCGTGCCCATGTAGATCAGTCGCCGGGCCGCCGGCAGGTTGAAGTGCGCGAGGCTGCCGCGTCCTTGCCGGCCGAGGACACCAAAGCCATGTGCATCGTCGACCAGCAGCCAGGCGTCGAAGCGCTCGGCGAGCGCAAGCAGGCCGGGCAGTGGAGCGAGATCGCCGTCCATGCTGAAGACCGCATCGGTCAGGATCAGCTTGCGCCGGCCGCTGCTCGCGGCGAGCAGACGTTCCAGGGCGGCCAGGTCGGCGTGCGGGTAACGCTGGCTGTCGGCGCGCGTGAGTTGTACGGCGTCGATCAGCGAGGCATGGTTGAGGCGGTCGGCGAACACCGCGTCGCCGCGCCCGACGAGCGCCGGGACGATTCCCAGGTTGGCCATGTAGCCGGTCGAGAAAAGCAGAGCACGCGCAAAACCGGTGAAAGCGGCGAGTTTCTGCTCGAGCACTGCGTGCGCTTCGAGGTGGCCGCTGACCAGATGTGAAGCGCCACTGCCGACCCCCCAGGCCCTCGCGCCAGCGCAGGCAGCCTCGACCAGCGCCGGGTCGTTGGCGAGGCCCAGGTAATCGTTGCTGCAGAAGCTGATCAGCGAGCGGCCATCAACCCGCGCAGCTGGTCCACAGGGGAGTTCGAGGGTACGGCGGTTGCGTTGGAGACCAGCGCGCTGCAGTGCGTCGAGTTCGCTGTGCAGTTCCTCCCAGATCATGAGCGGAGCGCAGCCTCCAGGGCCACCGTGGCGCGCGCGACGAGAAACTTGCATTCCTCGTCGGTGATCACGTACGGCGGCATGAAATAGACGGTGTTGCCGATCGGCCGCAGGAGAATTTCGTTGGCCAGTGCGTACCGGTAGAAGCGCTGGGAAAACTGCGGATCGTCGCTGACCACGTCGAACGCAGCAATCATGCCGCGCTGCCGGAGATGACGGACCTGCAGGTGCTCGGCGAGGGGTTGCAGGCAGTCGCCGAGATGCGCGGCGAGGGCGCGATTGGTGTCGATCACCTGCTCGTCGGCGAAGATGTCCAGGGTCGCCAGGGCGGCACGGCAGGCCAGCGCGTTGCCGGTGTAGGAGTGCGAGTGCAGGAAACCGCGGCGAGTGCTGTCGTCGTAGAAGTCGGCATACACCGCGTCGGTGGTCATCACGATCGACAGCGGCAGATAGCCGCCGGAGATGCCTTTCGACAGGCACAGAAAGTCCGGTCGGATCGCCGCCTGCTGATGGGCGAAGAAGGTGCCGGTACGCCCGCAGCCGACGGCGATCTCGTCGCAGATCAGATGCACCTCGTAGCGGTCACACAGGCTGCGCGCCAGCCGCAGGTATTCCGGGTCGTACATCGCCATGCCGCTGGCACACTGGATGAGCGGCTCGACGATCAGTGCGGCGATGTTTTGATGGTGGCGTTGGAGATGGCCTTCGAGTACCGCGGCAGCGCGGCGGGCGACCTCGACGGGGGTTTCACCGGCCTCGGCGAGGCGTGCATCCGGCGTTGGCACGGTGCGAGCGACGCGGATCAGCGGCGCGTAGGCGTCCTTGAACAGCGCCACGTCGGTGACCGCGAGGGCACCGACGGTTTCACCGTGATAGCTGCCGGCCAGGCAGAGAAACTCCTGCTTCGCCGTTCGACCGCGGTTCTGCCAGGAATGGAAGGACATCTTGAGCGCGATCTCGGTCGCCGATGCGCCGTCGGAAGCATAGAAACAATGCCCCAGCGTGCCGCCGGTGAGCGCTGACAGACGTTCGGATAGCTCGACCACTGGCCGGTGGGTGAAACCGGCCAGGATGACGTGTTCGAGTTCTTCAAGTTGCTCGCGCAGTGCGGCATTGATCCCTGGATGACCATGACCGAACAGGTTCACCCACCACGAGCTGATGCCGTCCAGGTAGCGGCGGCCATCGAAGTCGTACAGCCAGACGCCCTTGCCCCTGGCGACGGGAACCAGCGGCAAGGCCTCAACAGCCGCAGCATGCTGCTTCATCTGGGTGCATGGGTGCCAGACAGCGGCGAGGCTGCGCTGCAGCAGATCACTATTGCGGATCATCGGATGCCGGCGCTTCAGTGCAGCGTTTGCGACGGTGCGTTGTTCTGTTCGGGCATTTCGGCATGCACCGTATCGCCGTCGATGTTGGGGTAGAGCGGCGCCCCACAGTCGTCACAGAACTCGTAAGGGAACTGCTGGTCGAGCGCAACCACGTCCTTGAGGCCGCCCTTGCGCAGCGTGGCTTCAATTTCGCCAGGGATGTCGGTGGTCTCGTCTTCGATGCCGAGCAATGGCCAGACGACGCCGTGATAGATCACATCGCCATCCTTCGGGCCGAAACCGATCCGGTATTCCTCGAGCCGCTTGTCGTGGAAGGCACCGATCACGGCGCGCAGGCTCTCGGCGGGCTGGCCGAGTGTGGCTTGCAGGAAGGCCACCGAGGCATTCAGCGAGTACGGGCGCGACGCGCTGTCGGCAGCCCGGCAGGCGGCATGATACGCATCCGCCAGCAGCGGCTCATAGGCACAGCCGGTAAGCAAAGCTTCAAAGCTGGGTCCGCCCTGTTTCAGCCACTCCTTGAGGGCCGTCTCGCGGGTGCTCTTTTCTGTTTCATTCCAGTGGAAGAGCGCCTGCCCACGTCGCACCGCCAGGGCGCCGACGAGGTAGCGGGTATCGGAGAGAAAGCGGTTGGTTTCGGGCATGCTCGACGCGTCGACATTGAGATCCTTGCCGGCCAGGGCGTCTGACCCCAGTCGGCGCATCAGCTGCCAGGTATCGACGAAACTGTGCGGCAGCTGATCCGGGCTATAGAGATAGTCGGCGAGGGCCAGGCGGGCATCCGCAGCGAGGACATGTGCGGCGAGTTGGACCTTCAGCGTCTGTAGCGTGCTCTTCGGGATCGACACGGTCGGGATCGAAAAGCGCGACCAGGCGAGTACCGGCGCAGCAAACAGCAGGATATCGAAGTCCTGCCCGAGATGCGAGAGTACGCAGGATTCGGCGTGCGACTCGATGGTGTCTGCAAGATCGTCATGGGCCATCGCATGCGTGTCGAACAGGCGGTCAAGCGAACCGCTGAAGTCATCCTCGTCGCCATTCTGAAACAACTTGTCGACGAGTTCACCGAGACGGTTTTGCCAGAACAGGTCCTCCAGCTTGCTGCCGGATTCGGCAAGACCGATGGACAGACGACTCAGTTCCGTGGCGTCAGCCGAAATGCGCTTGCGAGAGGTGAAGCGGTTGCGTTTCATGGTCAAGAGCCTGCAGGACATTCAATTCGCCATTGTACCAAGCTGACGGGCCTGGCGTTGGCACGCATGCACGTTCTTCCCACCTGCCTGCAGACTGCTTGTCGTTGACCACCGTTGCCTGCTGGCCCGCTCCGATACCTGTGTCCACGCCCCTCAGTGGATGCCGCTGGGGCGAAATCTCGGGCCGCAGTCATCGGGACCGGAAGCCGGAAACGCCACCCGCGGGGCTGCGAGACGTCGCGTTTGGCCGGGCTTCAGCTGCTTGCTCAGAACAGCGCCACTGTGCCCCTGCTGCGGGCTGTTTACCTGGCGGCTTCTGCGGCACCGGCACTCGCGTCACCGGAAGGGTTCTCGCGGCGCCAACAGGGTCTGTTTTTTGCGGTGACGACGGTTCTCATCAATCGCTGTCGACACGGGCCAGGAGCGCGGCATTGCGTAATGTCGCGATACTTTTTTGGGGGTTAAAATGCAAATCAGTGGCAGTGTTTTTGTGGTAACGGGTGCGGGCTCCGGACTGGGAGCAGAAACGGCGAGCGGCCTGGTCAATGCTGGTGGAAAAGTGGTGATCGTCGACGTTGACGCCGATGCTGGCGGGGCGCAGGCCGCGCAGCTGGGTGCCAGCGCGCGTTTTGCGAAGACCGATGTGACCGATGAGGCGAGCGCACGTGCCGCCATCGAAATGGCAGTCAAGGAATTCGGCGCCGTGCACGGACTGGTGAACTGTGCCGGTGTCGCACCACCCAAGAAAGTCCTTGGCCGCGACGGGCCGCATGACCTGGCAACCTTCGCGCGCGTCGTCGGCATCAACCTGATCGGCACCTTCAACATGATTCGTCTGGCTGCCGAGGCGATGAGCAAGAACGAGCCCAACGAAGGCGGTGAGCGTGGCGTGATTGTCAATACCGCGTCGATCGCCGCTTTTGACGGTCAGATTGGTCAAGCGGCCTATGCTTCCTCGAAGGCCGGCGTCGTCGGCCTGACGCTGCCGGTGGCCCGCGAACTGGCGGCGAACGGTATCCGTGTGGTGACGATTGCCCCAGGCATTTTCGGGACCCCGATGATGAAAGGATTGCCGCAGCCCGTTCAGGATACGCTGAGCAAGATGGTGCCGTTCCCGTCACGCCTGGGCTATCCTTCCGAGTACGCGGCGCTGGTACGGCATATCTGCGAGAACACCTATCTGAACGGCGAAGTCATCCGCCTCGACGGTGCCATCCGGATGCCAGGGAAGTGATTCCTGGCCGGCAGAGAACCTCAATTGGGAAAGAACCGCAGTATTCAAGGAGTGTTGTATGAGTGAGTCAGTTGTCATAGTAGGTGCCAAGCGTACGCCAGTGGGCGCTTTTCAGGGGCAGTTTGCGGGCGTGACGGCGGTGCAACTCGGCAGCGTCGCCATCAAGGCCGCCGTCGAACAGGCGGGAGTCAAGGGCGAAGACATCGACGACGCCGTGATGGGCTGTTGTCTGATGGCCGGCTTGCGGCAGGCGCCGGCACGCCAGGCTGTCCTGGGTGCGGGCCTGCCCACTTCGGTGCCCTGCACCACGCTGACCAAGATGTGTGGTTCAGCGCAGAAATCGATCATGATCGGCTACGATGGACTGCTCGCCGGTTCGGTTAACATCGCCATCGCCGGCGGCATGGAGTCAATGACCAATGCGCCGCACGTCCTGACCAGCGCGCGCACCGGTTACCGCCTGGGCAGTGGCGTGCTGCATGACCACATGTTCCTCGACGGTCTCGAGGATGCCTATGAGCCAGGCAAGCTGATGGGTGCTTTTGCCGAGTTGGCCGTAGACAAGTACGGTTTTTCACGCGAAGAATTGGATGCCTACGCTGTCGAATCGGTGACGCGGGCGCAACATGCGGTCACTGCCGGGTTGTTCAGCGCCGAGATAGCACCGGTCATCGTGAGCACTCGCAAGGGCGACGAAGTACATGACCTGGACGAGACGCCGATGAAGTGCGACGTGTCGAAGATCGCCAAACTCAAGCCGGCGTTCAAGAAGGACGGCAAGGTCACGCCGGCGAACTCGTCGTCGATTTCCGACGGCGCTGCGGCTGTGGTCATGATGCGTGAATCGGATGCCCTGAGCGCCGGTATCACGCCCTTGGCGCGGATCGTCGGTCACGCGACTTTTGCCCAGGAACCGTGCTGGTTCGCGACGGCGCCGGTGCCGGTGTTCAGGAAGCTTCTCGCCAAGGTCGGCTGGAACGTCGCTGACGTCGACCTGTGGGAGATCAACGAGGCTTTCGCCGCGGTGACCATGATCGCCCTGCGCGACCTCGAACTGCCGCATGACAAGGTAAACGTCAATGGCGGCGCCTGTGCTCTCGGACATCCGATTGGTGCCACGGGCTCGCGAATCCTGGTGACGCTGCTCTACGCGCTCAAGGCGCGTGGCCTCAAGCGCGGCATCGCCGGCCTCTGCGTCGGCGGCGGTGAAGCTACCGCGATTGCCATCGAAGTTCTCTGATCGAACCGCTAACGAGCATTTCCACCCCGTTCGTCGGGGTGGGTGAGGAGTGAGTCGGATGTTGATTGACAAGAAACACATAGGCATGAAAGTGCCGCCACATAGCGTCCATCTGACGGCGTGGCAACTGAAGTGGTTCGCCAAGGCGACGGGAGAGACCAACCCGATCTATTTTGACGAGGCGGCGGCACAGAAGGCCGGACTGCCAGGCGTCCTGGCGCCACCGACCTTTTTCTTCTGCATGGACATGGACAAGGAGCATCCCTTCGATTATCTCGAAACGATGGGTTGCGACCTGATGAAGATGTTGCATGGCGAACAGTCGTTCACCTATCACCAGCCGGTGTACTCGGGTGATGTCCTCGACTTTGACGGAGAGATCACTGATATCTACGACAAGAGGAACGGCGCGCTGCAGTTCGTCGTCAAGGACGTGAAGGTGCGTAGGCAGGGCGAACTGGTGTGCGATGTGCGCTCCGTGATGGTTATTCGGGCATAGGGGAAAATCGATGACAAAACCGAATTATGAGGCGCTGAATGTTGGCGACAGTCTCCCCTCGTTCACCACCGAGCCGGTTTCGCGACTGACGCTGGCCTTGTATGCCACGGGGTCGGGAGACCACCATCCCTTGCACCTTGACCAGGACTTTGTCCGGGCGAACGGGATGCCCGATGTTTTCGCGCATGGCATGCTGGGGATGGCGTATCTTGGCCGTTTGCTGACGCAGTGGGTGCCGCAGGACGCCATCCGCAGTTTTGGCGTTCGCTTCACTGCCATCACGCAAATCGGCGAACGCATGGTGTGCACCGGCAAGGTGGTCGAGAAGCTGGAGCAGGATGGCGAAAAGCGTGTTCGCCTCGAGTTGACCTGTGCCAACGAGCAGGGTGAGGCGAAGCACAAGGGAGATGCAGTGGTGGCACTGGCCTGATCCATGACAGGCCGGTAATGCTGCATCATCGCGGCCGTCGACAGACGGCCGCAGTTTTATTGTAGAGTGCACGCCGTCTACCGCTGGGCATCCGCCTACCGTGGCGGCAGGCGTGTCCGAAACACTGAATGGAGATCACAGGAGTGGAAAACAACAATCCGAATGAATAAATGGGCGGCGTCGTCAACGCTTGGGCTGACATGCAGAAGCGCCTGTGGGGTGACTGGTCCTCGCTGCTGCAGAATCTCCCGGGCAGCGCTGAAGGCCCCGTCGAGGCGGTGAAGAAAGGTGTTGAAGCCGCCACCAAAGGTACCAACGAGGCCGCCCGCATGCTGATGGATCGCATGACCGGCAGCCAGAGCGCAATGAATCGCGTCATGGACTTCTTTTTCAAGTCGATGAAAGTCGTCGCTCCAAATCTCGAGGCCAACAAGGACTGGCGCCCCGACCTCAAGGGTTTTGCCGAGCAGTGGGCCAAGGAGTCGACGGCCATGCTCGAGCGCAGTTTTGGCATGGGTTCGCACCTTGGCAATCTGACCGGAACCTTGGGCAAGGACTTGCCGGACGCCATGGGTCCGTGGTTGTCGTTCCTGATGCAGGCCGCTTCGTCGGGTCACGTTGGCGAGGCGATGCTCGGCGGCAGCGCGGGTATCAATAATCTGTTGTCGATGGAAGGCGATGCCGCGCTGGCTGGCGTCGGCGAAATCCCGCTATTTGGCGCTTCGCGTGAGAAAAATGCCAAGTTGCTGCGTCTGGTTGATGCCGTCGTCGATCTGCGCAAGACCAGTCTGACGTTTCACAAGGCGTTCGCCGAAGCGCTCGCCAGGGCCGTCGAAGCGACTGTCGAAGAACTCGGCAAGGTCTCTGCCAAGGGTGAAAAGATCACCGCAGTTCGCCAGTTGATGAGTCTCTGGTACCGCACGGCCGACAAGTCGTTGCTGGTGACCTTCAATATGCAGGAGTTCCTTGACAAGCAAAACGCGTTCACCAAGGCTCAGCAGCAGTTGAAGCTGGCGCAACGTGCGGTCGTCGAGGACCTCTTCCACAGCATGGACATGCCGACCCGCAGCGAGCTGGACGAAACCTACCAGGTCATCCACGATCTCAAGAAAGAGGTCCGAGCGCTCAAAAAGGCACTGCTTCCGCCACCTCAGGCCGCGACTCCCAAGGCCAGCGCTCCTCGCAAGGCTGCGGCAGCGCGTGCCAAGAGCGAATGAGCCGAGAAGTCTGACCCTTGTTATTCGGCTGATAAGCTAATAGACCTTTAGGAGGCTACCGATGTTTTCTTTTCCAATCCAGATTCTTCCCGCTGACGTCGCGGCTGAAACCGCAGCCCTGAACGAGAAGCTTGCCAAGGGCATCAGCAATCTCACCAGCCTGACTGACGACGATATCGATATTGGCAGTACGCCGAAAGACATCATCTTTGAGCAGGACGGGATCCAGGTCTACCACTACCATGCCCTGGTCGAGCCGTCGCAGATCATGAAGACGCCGCTGCTGATCGTGCCGCCGCTGATCAACGGCTACGAGGTGGCCGACCTGCAGCCCGATCGTTCGCTGGTGCGCAACCTGTTGAACCAGGGCATTGACGTCTACCTCAACAACTGGGGGTATCCGCGTCAGGTTGACAAGTATCGGACCGTTGACGACTACATCAACGGCTATCTTGACGATACGGTCGATTTCATTCGCCGCTACCACGGCGTCGACAAGATTGCCCTGCTTGGCATCTGCCAGGGTGGCACCATGTCGACCACCTACTCAACGCTCAATCCGGACAAGATCAGCCACCTCACCCTGACGGTGACGCCGATCGATTTCGACGCCTACAAGGCGAATCACAAGCCGCACGAGGGCTTGATGTTCACCATGGGTGCCGATGCCGACGTCGAAAAGATGGTCGCCGTGCATGGCAACGTGCCGGCCACGGTGCTCAACGAGTCGTTCATGATGGCTTCGCCTTTTATCCTGAACTACGGCAAGTACGCCGATGTAATCGATATTCTCGACGACCGCCTGGCGCTACAGAACTTCCTGCGCATGGAGAAATGGCTGTTTGGCGGACCCGATGCCGTCGGCCAGATGTTCAAGGAGTTCATCCGCGACTTCCTGAAGGGCAACAAGCTCGTCCTGGGAACCCTCGAGGTGGGCGGCCGCAAGGTCGATCTCAAGGAACTCAAGATGCCGATCCTCAACATCTTTGCCGAAAAGGACCACATCGTGCCGCCACCCTGCACGGTCGCGCTCGGCAAGCATGTCGGCAGCAAGGATTACACCGAGTTTGCGATTGCCACCGGTCACATCGGCATCTATACCGGTGGTCTGGCGCAGAAGGTATTGGCTCCGACGGTCGGCAAGTGGATGCGCGACCGCGGCGCCTGAGTACTTGACGGCTGGCGTCCGACCGGGACGCCAGCAAGTAGGGCGATGCCCCCGTCGCCGTTTTGTGGCTGCTTTGGCAGTGCGGATGTCGTCGGGGGCGCTGCTAACGGTCATGGCGATTCCAGACACCCCCGATGATCAAAGCCATGACCGTTCCCTCCCTTGCCGGGCGCTTTCCGACGCTCTTGATCTGGTCGGCGCAGACAACTTCCAGCATGGCGAGCGTGTCGCCATCATCGAAGAGATATCCCCCGCTTCCTCCACGATTTCGTGAACCAGCGCATCCCTCGCCATCGACGATCTCGAGGGCAGCTGGCGGGCAGCGACATTCCCTCGTCCAATCTCCGGAAGCCCGATCCAGGGCTGGCGTGATAGAATCCCGGGCTTGATCACGACGACGACAAGCCCCTCGGAAGTCGCGTCACCTCGCGTCACCAGCGGATAGAAGATGGAAGCTTTCGCCAAAGAAACACTCCCAATCAGCCTTGAAGACGAGATGCGCCGCTCGTATCTCGATTACGCGATGAGCGTGATTGTCGGGCGCGCTTTGCCGGACGCCCGTGATGGCCTCAAGCCAGTGCATCGGCGTGTCCTGTTCGCCATGCACGAGCTTTCGAACGACTGGAACAAGCCGTACAAGAAGTCGGCGCGGATCGTCGGTGATGTCATCGGTAAATACCATCCGCATGGAGACACGGCGGTCTACGATACCATCGTGCGCATGGCGCAGGATTTTTCGCTGCGCTACATGCTGGTCGATGGGCAGGGCAACTTTGGCTCGGTCGATGGCGACAACGCCGCGGCAATGCGCTACACCGAAGTACGCATGGCGCGGATTGGCCATGAATTGCTCGCCGACATTGACAAGGAAACCGTCGACTTCGGGCCCAACTACGATGGCTCGGAGCAAGAGCCTCTGGTGATGCCGGCGCGGATTCCGAATCTGTTGATCAACGGCTCGTCGGGCATTGCGGTGGGAATGGCGACCAACATTCCGCCGCACAACCTCAGCGAAGTAATCGATGCCTGCCTGGCGTTGCTGGGCAACTCCGAGATCACCATCGATGAACTGATCGAGCTCCTGCCGGCACCGGACTTTCCGACGGCGGGGATCATCTATGGCGTCTCGGGTGTCCGCGAGGGCTATCGGACCGGGCGCGGCCGTGTCGTCATGCGCGGCAAGATTCACTTCGAGGACATCGACAAGGGCAACCGGCAGGCGATCATCATTGACGAACTGCCATACCAGGTGAACAAGCGTACCCTGCTCGAGAAGATCGGCGAGCTGGTGAACGAAAAGAGGATCGACGGCATCTCCGATCTGCGCGATGAGTCAGACAAATCCGGCATGCGCGTGGTGATCGAGCTGAAGCGCGGCGAAGTGGCGGAAGTGGTGCTCAACTGTCTGTACAAGCAGACGCAGCTGCAGGATACCTTCGGCATGAACATGGTCGCGCTGGTCGATGGCCAGCCGCGCTTGTTGAACCTCAAGCAGATGCTCGAGTGTTTTCTTTGGCACCGGCGCGAAGTTCTCACGCGGCGGACTGTTTTCGAGCTGCGCAAGGCGCGCGAGCGGGCACACATCCAGGAAGGGCTGGCGGTGGCGCTCGACAACGTCGACGAGATCATCGCCCTGATCAAGGCTTCGCCAACGCCGGCCGATGCTCGCCGGGGGCTGATGGCCCGGCTGTGGACCTCGCCGACAGTCGCCGAGATGCTGGCCCGCGCTACCCTCGACGCGACTCGCCCGGAAGGACTCGCCCTCGAATACGGGCTGTCGAAGAACGGTTATCTGCTCTCCGAAGCGCAGGCCCAGGCGATACTCGAACTGCGCCTGCAGCGCCTGACCGGCCTCGAACGCGACAGGATCGTTGCCGACTATGCCGAACTGCTCGAACGTATCGCCGACCTGATGGACATTCTGGCGCGGCCCGAGCGCATCACCGCGATGATCGTCGAAGAATTGACCGGTATCCGTGCTCAGTTTGCCGACAAGCGCCGCTCCGAAATCGTTACCCACACGCAGGATCTCGGCATCGAGGATTTCATCACGCCGGTCGATATGGTCGTGACGCTCTCGCATACCGGCTATATCAAGTCGCAACCGCTCGCCGACTATCGCGCGCAGCGGCGCGGCGGCCGCGGCAAGCAGGCGGCGGCGATGAAAACGGATGATTTTGTCGATCACCTGTTCGTCGCCAATACGCACGCTTTCATCCTCTGCTTCACCAACCGTGGCCGCGTCTACTGGCTCAAGGTGTACGAGGTGCCGCAGGGAACCCGCAACAGTCGCGGCAAGCCGATCGTCAACCTCTTTCCCTTCGAGGAGGGCGAGAAGATCGGCGCGATTCTGGCGGTCAGGGAGTTCGCCGACGACCGCTACATATTCATGTGTACGGCCAACGGGATCGTCAAGAAAACGCCGCTGTCGGATTTCTCCAACCCACGCAAGGCCGGCATCATCGCCGTCGCCCTCGACGAGGATGACGTTCTGATCGGGGTCGAGATCACCAACGGAGCGCAGGACGTGGTTCTGGTTTCCGACGTCGGCAAGGCGGTGTGGTTCGACGAGGAGGATGTTCGGCCGATGGGACGCACCGCGCGTGGCGTCCGCGGCATGCGCCTGGGTGAGCAACAGCAGGTGCTGTCGCTGCTGGTCGCCGACAGCGATCAGCAGACCGTACTGGTGGCGACCGAGAACGGCTTTGGCAAACGCACGGTACTGGCCGACTTCCGCCATTCGGGTCGCGGCACGCAAGGGGTCATCGCGATTGCCGCCAGCGAACGCAACGGCAAGGTCGTCGCCGCCCGCCTGGTCAGTGACGAAGACGAGATCATGTTGATCACCACCGGCGGCGTGCTGATCCGCACCCGCGTCTCGGAGATTCGCGAACTGGGTCGCGCCACCCAGGGCGTGACGCTGATCGCGCTCGACGCCGGTGAGAAACTCGCCGGTCTGGAAAAGGTCATCGAAACGGAAGACGACAGCGAGCTTGCCGAACAGCCTGATGAACTGCCCGCAGCCGTGCCAGGAGAGGTGCCGGAGGAGGGTCCTGACGCTGTTCCCGATCAGGAATGAAACGTATGTGCCGGTTTTGCCGCCCGAGTCCCGTTTTCCGTGCGCAGCGGTCGCAACACGATCGGGGAATTGCCTGGTGAGTGACGATCTCCAGAGCGAACTGGCGGTCGTTCGCCAGCAGATCGACAGCGTCGATCGGCAGTTGCTGGAGTTGCTCAACCAGCGAGCACGGCATGCGCAGCAGGTCGGCGAGATCAAGGCACGCCACGGTGAGGCGGGTTTCATCTACCGTCCGGAACGTGAGGCGCAGGTACTGCAGCGAATCCAGGAAAGCAACCCGGGGCCTTTGTCGAACGAGAGCGTGACCTGGTTTTTTCGGGAAGTGATGTCGGCCTGTCTATCGCTCGAACAGCCGCTGGGAATCGCTTTCCTGGGCCCGCTGGGGACCTTCTCCGAGAGCGCCGCGACCAAGCATTTTGGCCACGCGGCGCGCCTGATGCCGCAGATTTCGATCGACGACGTATTCCGCGAAGTCGAAGCCTGTCACGCCGATTATGCAGTAGTCCCGATCGAGAACTCGACCGAGGGTGCCATCGGTCGCACCCTCGATCTGCTGCTGACGACGCCGCTGCGAATCTGCGGCGAGGTGGTGCTGCGTATCCATCAGCACCTGCTGTCGAACGAGTCGTCACTGCGCAGCATCGCCAAGGTCTTTTCACACGCTCAGTCGCTGGCGCAGTGCCACGAATGGCTGAACCGCTCGCTGCCGCTGGCGCAGCGCATCCCGGTGGGCAGCAACGCGCAGGCGGCGCAGCTCGCCGCAGCCGAAGCGGGAGCCGCGGCGATTGCCGGCCAGGCGGCGGCCGAGCGTTATCACCTGCCGGAACTGGCGAGCAACATCGAGGACGAACCGAACAACACCACCCGCTTTGTCGTTCTCGGCCGCCATGACGCCGGGCCCTCGGGACGTGACAAGACCTCGCTGATCATGTCCGCGCACAACCAGACCGGTGCGCTCAGCCAGTTGCTGGCACCGTTTTCCGATGCCGGCGTGTCGATGACCCGGCTCGAGTCGCGCCCGGCGCGGCATACGCTGTGGGAGTACGTTTTCTTCGTCGATCTCGATGGCCACCGCGATGACGCGCCGGTACGCGGCGCGCTCGCCGAACTCGGGCGACGGGCGCCTTACCTCAAGCTTCTTGGTTCCTACCCGGTCGCCGCCTACTAGGCGGATTTTTTCGATGCGAGGACTGCCGATGGCACTCTACGAGCACTCATTACCGTACATCCGGGCCATTTCGCCGTACCAGCCAGGCAAGCCGATCACTCAGCTGGCACGTGAAATGGGGCTCTCCGTCGAGCAGATCGTCAAGCTGGCGTCGAACGAGAATCCGCTCGGGATGAGCCCGAAGGCGCAGGCAG
The DNA here is from genome assembly GCA_016713625.1 of Candidatus Accumulibacter affinis. Classification (GTDB taxonomy): domain Bacteria; phylum Pseudomonadota; class Gammaproteobacteria; order Burkholderiales; family Rhodocyclaceae; genus Accumulibacter; species Accumulibacter affinis. Next base: position 224,976 of record JADJOT010000011.1, on the reverse strand, counting down.
CGGCGCTCGCGGCGATGGCCAACGTGGCTCGCTATCCGGATGACTTCGCGCTGAAACAGGCTTTGGCCGAACGGACTGGCCTGGGAATGGAATGTGTCGTTCTCGGCAACGGCTCGAACGACTTGCTCGACATCGTCGCTCGCGTCTTCCTGGCTCCGGGTCGCACGGCCATCCTCGCGCAGTACGCCTTTGCCGTTTATCCGCTGGCAACGCTGGCCGCCGGCGCCGAAGCGATTGTTGTCGCGGCCAGGGATTACGGACATGACCTCGAGGCCATGCAGGCGGCGATTCGGCCGGATACGCGCCTGGTCTGGATTGCCAACCCCAACAACCCGACCGGCACTTTCGTTCCGTATGCGCAACTACGGGCGTTTCTGCAAGTGGTGCCGGTGGATGTCGTGGTGGTACTCGACGAAGCGTATAACGAATACCTGCCGCCCGCCGAGCGGGTGGATACGACGGCATGGCTGCGCGAAATGCCGAATCTGGTCATCACCCGGACTTTTTCGAAGATCTACGGCATGGCCGGGCTGCGCATCGGCTACGCGCTGACCTCGGCGGAAATTGCCGACCTGATGAATCGCGTTCGCCAGCCGTTCAACTGCAACAACCTGGCCCTGGCCGCGGCGGTAGCCGCGCTCGACGACCACCAATTCGTTGCCACCAGCTACGCGCTGAATCGTTCGGGAATGGCGCAGATCGTCAACGGTCTGAAGCGCCTGGGGTGCACGCATATCCCTTCGCATGGCAACTTCGTGACCTTCAGGTTGGCCGATGCCGCGCTGGTCAACCAGAAGCTTCTCCAACAGGGGGTGATCGTGCGTCCGATCGCCGCTTACGGGATGCCCGAATGGCTGCGCGTGACGATCGGCAGCGAAGGCGAAAACGCGCGTTTTCTCGCCGCGCTGGAAGCCTCCCTATGAACAGACGACAGGGGTGGCGGCGGTGAGTAAGCAGGCGCTGTTTGACAAGGTCGTCGTCTTCGGCGTCGGTCTGATCGGCGGCTCGTTCGCGCTGGCGATCAAGGCGGCCGGGCAGGCGGGCGAGGTGGTCGGTTTCGGGCGCACCCTGGGTTCGCTGAACCAGGCGCTGCAACTGGGCATCGTGGACCGTGCCGGTTTCAACGTCGGGCAGGAGGTGTCGAATGCCGACCTCGTGCTGATCGCCACGCCGGTCGGTAAAACCTCCGAGATCATGGCGCGCATCGCGCCCTGCCTGGGAGCGCAGACGGTGGTGACGGACGCCGGCAGTACCAAGGAAGACGTTGTCGCCGCGGCGCGCAGCCATTTTGGCGACCGGATCGGGCAGTTCGTCCCCGGGCATCCGATCGCCGGCGCCGAAAACAGTGGGGCGCTGGCCGCGCGTGTCGATCTCTACCGCGACAAACAGGTGGTGTTGACCCCTTTGCCGGAAAACTGTCCGGAGAGTATCGCTCGCGTACGTTCGGCGTGGGAGTGCTGTGGAGGCTTGATCCGGGAGTTGACGCCGGGCGAGCATGATCGGGTTTTTGCCGCGGTCAGCCATCTGCCCCACCTGCTGTCCTTTGCCCTGGTGCACGAGCTTACCCGGCGCGATAACCGCGATCTGCTGTTCGCCTTTGCGGCCAGTGGTTTTCGCGACTTTACGCGCATTGCTGCGAGTCATCCGGAGATGTGGCGCGACATCTGCCTGGCCAATCGCGTGGCCTTGCTCGAAGAACTCGACCGCTACCGGACGCAGCTCGACGAGCTGCGTGATGCGTTGCAAGCGGGTGACGGTGGCCGCCTCGAAGCCGTCTTCGCCATCGCCGGAACGGCGCGTCGCGAGTGGGGCGAAGCGAACGGTCACGGCGATTTCAGAAACCCCTTTGCGAGCCTGCCCCTCCGCTTCACATCAAGGAGTGAGCATGGACCATCTCGATCTGCCGCAGTTGCTCGCGGCCCGTGGCACGGTGCGGCTACCGGGCTCGAAGAGCATCTCCAACCGCGTCCTGCTGCTCGCCGGTCTGGCTGCGGGCAGGACCGAAATCCGGGACCTGTTGCTCTCGGACGATACCGCGCGCATGCTCGAGGCGCTGCGGACACTGGGTGTCGGGGTCGCGCCCGGGGAGGGCGCTGCGCTCTGCATTACCGGCGTCGGCGGCGTTTTCCCGGTGCGCCGGGCCGAGCTTTTCCTGGGCAACGCCGGGACCGCTCTCCGACCGTTGACCGCTGCCCTGGCGCTGGCCGGCGGGGAGTATCGTCTGTCCGGCGTGCCGCGGATGCACGTCCGCCCGATCGGCGATCTCGTCGATGGCTTGCGTCAGCTCGGTGCCGAGATCCATTACCTGGGTAGCGAAGGCTTCCCGCCTCTGGCGATTCGCCCACCGAGGCAAGCTGCGGTCGACGTGGTCAGGCTGCGCGGCGACGTTTCCAGCCAGTTCCTCTCCGGCCTGCTGATGGCGTTGCCGCTGCGCGCCAGCGAGATGACCGTTGAAATCGTTGGCGAACTGATTTCCAGACCCTACGTTGAAATCACTCTGGCGGCGATGGCACAGTTTGGCGTGCAGGTGTTGCGGGACGGCGGCCAGCGCTTTACCGTGCCTGCTGGCAGCCGCTATCGTTCGCCGGGGGTGGTATACGTCGAGGGCGATGCGTCGTCGGCGTCTTACTTTCTTGCTCTCGGCGCGATTGGCGGTGGTCCCGTGCGTGTCGAGGGGGTTGGTCTGGATTCGATTCAGGGGGATGTGCGCTTTGCCGACGCCCTGGCCGCGATGGGGGCACAAATCCGTTCGGGAAGCCACTGGATCGAGGCCGCCGCGCCGCTTGCAAACCGCCGTCTGCAGGGCATCAGCCTCGACTGCACGCACATCCCGGACGCGGCCATGACGCTGGCCACCACCGCCCTGTTTGCTGAAGGACCGACTACCCTGTGCAATATCGCCAGTTGGCGAGTCAAGGAAACCGACCGTATCGCGGCGATGGCGAGCGAGTTGCGCAAGCTCGGTGCAAAGGTCGATGAAGGCGCGGATTTCATTCGGGTTTATCCGCCGGTTGGCGGTCAGCGTCTGCATCCGGCAGGCATCGATACCTACGATGACCACCGCATCGCCATGTGCTTTTCTCTGGCGGCACTCGCTACACCCCTGCGGATCAATGATCCGGGGACGGTGGCCAAGACCTTCCCCGACTATTTCGAACGCTTTGCCGAGGTGGCCCGGGTGGTCCCGGTGGTCGCCATCGATGGCATCTCGGCTTCCGGCAAGGGCACGATTGCCGCCCGTGTCGCGCGCGCTCTAGGTTGGCACTACCTCGATTCCGGCGCTCTCTACCGGCTGACCGCTCTGGCTGCCTGCCGCGCCGGGGTTGCCTGGGACGATGCAGCGGGAGTTGCGGCCATTGCGGCCGGTCTCGAAGTCGACTTCGCCGGCAACGCGATCACTCTGTCTGGCGTGGACGTTTCCGAAGCCATCCGCAGCGAGGAAATCTCTGCCGGTGCTTCGCGCGTCGCCGCCTTGCCGGCGGTGCGGGCAGCGTTGTTGTTCCGACAGCGCGCTTTCCGGCGGCCACCCGGACTGGTGGCGGACGGACGCGATATGGCTTCGGTTGTCTTCCCCGATGCAGCAACCAAGGTTTTCCTCACCGCCAGTGTCGAGATACGCGCCTGGAGGCGACATAAGCAGTTGATCGAAAAAGGAATGGCTGCTAGTATTGCAGCCCTCTCGCAGGATCTCCGCGAGCGCGACGAACGCGACAGCCAACGTAGCGCCGCTCCGATGCAGCAGAGCGCGGATGCCGAATTGCTCGACACGACGAACCTGACCATCGAAACCGCGGTGGCGCAGGTGCTGGAATGGGTCAACCAGGTTCCGAAAAAAGGGTGAAGCGGCAGCAGCGGTCGTTTCCCAGAGGTGTCACCAGCTCGACGCGTCATTCCGTTAGCCAGGCAGCACTGCCGCCCAGAGGTGCAGGGTGCTTTGCAGTGACCTTGTTTCCCGCTTTGCTGAGGTTTTCGGCGTGGCCTGAGCTGCTGATCTTTTTTTAACTCACCCCGCAATTCTGCGGCTAGGTAACTCAACACATATGTCAGCCAATCCCACCATGCAAGAAAGCTTTGCCGAACTTTTTGAAGAGAGCCTCGGGCGTCAGGAAATGCGTCCCGGCGAGGTCATCACTGCGGAAGTCGTCCGCATCGACCAGAATTTTGTCGTGGTCAATGCCGGTCTCAAGTCCGAGAGCTACATTGATCTGGAAGAATTCCTGAGCGACAAGGGTGAACTCGAAGTCAAGGTCGGTGATTTCGTCCAGGTCGCGATCGAGCAACTCGAGAATGGTTTCGGTGAAACACGCCTGTCGCGCGAGCGTGCCAAACGGGTCGCCGCGTGGAATGCGCTCGAACAGGCGCTGAACGACGGTACCCTGGTGACCGGCACCATCACCGGCAAGGTCAAGGGGGGGCTGACGGTGATGACCAACAGCGTCCGCGCCTTCCTGCCGGGATCGCTGGTCGACATGCGCCCAGTCAAGGACACCACTCCATACGAAGGCAAGACCTACGAATTCAAGGTCATCAAGCTCGACCGCAAGCGCAACAACGTGGTCGTTTCCCGGCGTGCCGTCCTCGAGGCCAGTGTCGGCGAAGAGCGCGATGCACTGCTGGCCGCCCTCAAGGAAGGCAGTATCGTCAAGGGTGTGGTCAAGAACATCACCGACTATGGCGCTTTCGTCGACCTTGGTGGTATCGACGGCTTGCTGCATATCACCGACCTGGCATGGCGCCGTGTTCGTCACCCCTCGGAAGTGCTGGCGGTTGGCGACGAAGTGCAGGCCAAGATCCTCAAGTTCGACCAGGAAAAGAACCGCGTCTCGCTGGGTCTCAAGCAACTCGGCGAAGATCCCTGGGTCGGCATCTCACGCCGCTACCCGCAGACCACCCGCCTTTTCGGCAAGGTCACCAACCTCACCGATTACGGTGCCTTCGTCGAGATCGAGCAGGGCATCGAAGGGCTGGTGCATGTCTCCGAGATGGATTGGACCAACAAGAACGTGCATCCGTCCAAGGTCGTGCAACTTGGCGATGAAGTCGAAGTGATGATCCTCGAAATCGACGAGGACCGGCGGCGAATTTCGCTGGGCATGAAGCAGTGCGCTGCCAACCCGTGGGACGACTTCTCGATGAACTACAAGAAGGGCGATCGGGTGCGCGGCGGCATCAAGTCGATCACCGATTTTGGCGTATTCATTGGCCTTCCCGGCGGCATCGATGGGCTGGTGCATCTCTCCGATCTTTCCTGGTCACTCCCCGGTGAAGAAGCGATTCGCAACTTCAAGAAGGGCGACGAAGTTGACGCGGTGGTGCTGGCCATCGATACCGACAAGGAGCGGATCTCCCTGGGAATCAAGCAGCTCGATGGCGATCCCTACACCAGCTATATCGCGACCCACGACAAGAACAGCCTTGCCCGTGGGGTGGTCAAGTCAGTCGATGCCCGCGGGGCCGTGGTGATCCTCGAAGGGGACATCGAGGCCTATCTGCGCGCTTCGGAGGTTTCGCGCGAGCGCATCGACGACCTGACCAAGGTCTACAAGGAAGGGGACAAGATCGAGGCGATGATCATCAATGTGGATCGTAAGACACGTTCGATCAGCCTGTCGATCAAAGCCAGGGAGCAGGCCGAGCAAAACGAGGCGATGCAGAAGTTTTCAGCGGATAGCAGTGCCAGCTCCGGTACCACGAATCTTGGTGCCCTGCTCAAAGCCAAGCTGAACAACCCGCAATAGGGTTAAAGGATGACCAAGTCGGACCTCATCGCCCAACTCGCCGGGCGCTTCCCGCAACTGGTCACCAAGGACGCAGACATGGCGGTGAAAATGGTTCTCGAAGCGATGGCCGAGGCCCTGGCCAGAGGTGATCGCATCGAGATCCGCGGTTTCGGGAGTTTTGCCCTGAATTACCGCCCACCGCGGGTGGGCCGCAATCCCAAGTCGGGTGACAAGGTTGAGGTCCCGCAAAAATGGGTACCGCATTTCAAGGCCGGAAAGGAACTGCGGGAACGCGTCGACGGCTCACTGGAATCGATCTGAGTGGTCAGTACGCAGCCGAGGCGGGCGGTAACGTGGGTTGCCGCCCGCTTCTTTTCGGAGGGCGCTGGATGGGTATCTTGCGGTGGGCAGCGAAGATCACCGAGGCGAGTCCATGATCGAGTTCGAATACTGGCAGCTACTGCTCTTTCCGTTATTCTTCGGGCTCGGGTGGGCCGCTGCACGCATCGATATCCGGCATCTGGTGCAGGAATCGAGGACGCTGCCGCGCTCGTATTTTCAGGGGCTCAACTTTCTGCTCAACGAGCAGCCGGACCGCGCGATCGAGGCTTTTGTCGAAGCCGTCAAGGTGGATCCGCAGACCATCGAACTGCATTTTGCGCTCGGCAGCCTGTTCCGCCGCCGCGGCGAGACCGATCGTGCCATCCGGATGCACCAGAATCTTCTCGAACGTGAGGATCTCAAGCAGGATTTGAAACTACAGGCGCTCGCCGAACTCGGGCAGGACTATCTCAAGGCCGGGCTGCTCGACCGCGCGGAAGAGATTTTTGACAAGTTGCGAGCATCGGATTTGTCCGAAGATGCGCAACGCAACCTGCTCGAGATCTATCAGCTGGAAAAGGACTGGGAGAAGGCGATTGCGATCGCCTCGGAATTGCCGGATTTTGCGTCGCATCGGGAAATCGCCGAGTACTATTGCGAACTGGCCGCGGCCGAGATCATCCGTTCGCGCTGCGATCTGGCGACCGGCTACCTGCAGACGGCGCTTGAGCGGAACCGGAAGTGTGTTCGCGCCAATCTTCTCCAGGGTGACATCCTGTTGCAGCAGGAGCAGCTGCTGGCGGCAATCGAATCCTGGCAGAGAATTGAGCAGCAGGACCCGACTTACCTGGCGCTGGTCGCGCAACGTCTATTGGACGCTTTCCGCCGGCTCGATCGGCGCGAAAAAGGTCTGCAGTTGTTGCGCGGCTATCTCGAACACTACCCATCGCTGGACCTGCTGGACGTGGTTTTCCAGCTGGTGCTCGAGAGCGACGGACCGGATGCCGCGTACAAGCTGGTCCGCGATGAACTGAAGCGCAATCCGACACTGCTCGCGGTCGACAAGTTGCTGGAGGCGCGGCTGCTGATTGCGCCTCCAGAAAGTCGCCCTGACCTCGATCTGGTGAAAGGGATCGTGCAGGGCTACACGCGCCGCCTGGCTCGCTATCGGTGCGATAATTGCGGCTTCAAGGCGCGCCAGTTCTATTGGCGTTGTCCCGCCTGCGGTGGCTGGGAGACCTACTCTCCGAAGCGCACCGAAGAATTCGATCTGACACCTTAGGAGTGCCATCTTGCCAGTTGCCATGCGTGGCGCGGAGCGTGCCCGCCCGCTGAGTGGTTTTTGCCGTCGCGACACCAGACGTGCTGGCCGTTCCTGATCTGTCGGCAGCCAGGCTGCTGATTGTCGGCGACGTGATGCTCGACCGCTACTGGTTTGGTGAGGTGGCGCGCATCTCACCCGAAGCGCCGGTGCCGGTGGTCAAGGTTGCCCGTAGCGAAGAGCGCCCGGGCGGGGCTGCCAACGTGGCGCGTAATGTGGTTGCGCTCGGCGCCAGCGTTTCTCTCCTGTCCGTGGTCGGTGACGACGAAGCCGGGCGTAGCCTGCAGCACCTGCTGGCGGCGAGTGGCATCGACGTCAGCCTGCATCTCGACATGGCCATCAGCACCACCGTCAAGTTACGCGTGATTGGCCGCCAGCAACAACTACTGCGTATTGACTTTGAAACGACCCCCTCACATGAGGTGTTGCGCGCCAAGCTCGCCGAATTCGCATCGCGCCTGCCGGAGTTTGATGCGGTGATTCTCTCGGATTACGGCAAAGGTGGCTTGACGCATATCAGCGACATGATCCGCCTGGCCCGGACGGCCGGCAAGAAAGTGCTGGTCGATCCGAAGGGTGAAGACTTCTCGAAGTACGCGGGAGCGACGGTGGTGACGCCGAATCGTGCCGAGTTGCGCGAGGTGATTGGTCGCTGGCAGGATAATGAAGAGCTGGCGCGCAAAGCAGAGGCGTTGCGCCGCGAGCTTGGCCTGGACGCTCTGCTGGTAACGCGCAGTGAGGAGGGAATGTCGCTCTTTCATGCCGGTGGGGTGGTTCCTGAAGGGGCTGTAGCGCGAGAGGTGTTTGATGTTTCGGGTGCCGGCGACACGGTGATTGCGACGCTCGCGGTGATGCTGGCGTGTGGCGCCAGCTGGCCGGAGGCCGTGCATCTGGCCAACGTCGCCGCCGGCGTGGTGGTCGGCAAACTCGGCACGGCGGTGGTCAGCCGCGCCGAACTGCTTGCGGCATTGAAGTGAGGTAAGTGGATGTATACGATCGTTACCGGTGCGGCCGGCTTCATTGGTTCGAATCTCGTCAAGGCCCTCAATGATCGCGGCGTACGCAAGATCATCGCCGTCGACAATCTTGGCCGGGCTGAAAGTTCCGCAACCTCGTCGATTGCGAGATTGCCGACTACCTCGACAAACAGGAATTTCTCGAGCGGCTACTGGCCGGCGACTTCGATGGGGATGTCGACGCCATTCTTCACCAGGGCGCCTGCTCCGATACGATGGAGAGCGATGGTCGCTACATGATGGAGAACAACTACCGTTATTCGCTGGCGCTGCTCGACTGGTGTCTTGACCAGGAGGTGTCGCTGGTCTATGCATCGAGCGCCGCGACCTACGGCGGTGGTGGCGTTTTCCGGGAAGAGCGGGCTTACGAGGCGCCGCTGAACATCTATGGCTATTCGAAGTTTCTCTTTGATCAGGTCGTTCGGCAGCGCCTGGCGGTTGCCGGCAGCATCAGCTCGCAAGTCGTCGGTTTTCGCTATTTCAATGTTTACGGCCCGCGCGAGGCGCACAAGGGGCGCATGGCTTCGGTCGCCTTTCATCATTTTCACCAGTTCCGCAGCCAGGGCAGGGTAAAGCTGTTTGACGGTTGTGATGGCTATGGCGATGGTGAGCAGCGACGAGATTTCGTTTTTGTCGGGGATGTCACGCGCGTTAACCTGCACTTTCTCGACCATCCGGAAAAATCCGGCATCTTCAACGTCGGAACGGGTCGGGCGCAGACCTTCAACGATCTGGCCGTAGCCACCGTCAACGCCTGTCGTGCACTGTCGGGCGAGGCTGCACTGCCGCTTGCCGAGCTGGTGCACCAGGGATTGATCGAGTACATCCCGTTTCCTGCGGACCTCCGGGGCAGGTACCAGAGCTTCACCGAGGCCGATCTGGCGAAGCTGCGCAAGGCCGGCTACGAGGCGTCGTTTGCCAGCGTCGAGGACGCCGTCCCACAATATGTTGATTGGCTCAGCAGACATGCATAAGACCCTCGAAGACTGTGTTGGCGGCACGCCGCTGGTGCGTTTGCAACGTTTGCCGGGTGCTGCCAACGAAGCCCGTGGCAACCATATTCTGGCCAAGCTCGAGGGCAACAACCCGGCTGGTTCGGTGAAGGATCGGCCGGCACTGTCGATGGTCATGCGGGCTGAAGCGCGTGGTGAAATCAGGCCTGGCGATACGCTGATCGAGGCCACGTCCGGCAATACCGGAATTGCCCTGGCGATGGCGGCTGCGCTGCGTGGTTACCAGATGATTCTGGTCATGCCCGAAAACCAGAGTGTCGAACGTCGGCAGACGATGCGCGCCTTTGGCGCCGAACTGGTGCTGGTGCCCAGGGAGGGTGGCATGGAACTGGCACGCGACGTTGCCGAGAGCATGCGCCTTGACGGGCGCGGCTTCATCCTCGATCAGTTTGCCAATCCCGACAACCCGCTGGCGCACTACGAAGGCACCGGCCCCGAGATCTGGCAGCAGACCAATGGGCAAATCACCCATTTCGTCAGCAGCATGGGCACCACCGGAACGATCATGGGGGTCTCGCGCTATCTCAAGGAGCAGAACCCCGGCATCTGCATCGTCGGCTGCCAGCCGGAAGACGGCGCCCAGATTCCCGGCATTCGCAAATGGCCGGAAGCTTACCTGCCGAAGATCTTCGACCGCAGGCGCGTCGATCGCGTCGAATCGGTGGCTCAGGGCGAGGCCGAGGAGATGACTCGCCGCCTGGCGCGCGAAGAAGGTATTTTTGCCGGCATTTCGTCGGGTGGCTCGCTGGTCGTTGCCTTGCGTCTGGCCTGCGAACTGGAGCGTTCGACCATCGTCAGCATCGTTTGCGATCGCGGTGACCGCTATCTGTCGACGGGAGTTTTCCCGGCTTGAGGGTGCCATGAAACCGGTGCTCGTTTTTGACATCGAAACCATTCCCGACGTCGAGGGTTTGCGTCGCCTGCATGCTCTCGACCCGGCGCTGTCCGACGACGAGGTCGCTGAACTGGCATTTCAGCACCGGCGGGCGGCGACGGGGAACGATTTCCTGCCGCTGCACTTGCAACGGGTGGCGGTGATTTCCTGTGCTCTCCGGCTGGGCAAGGATTTTCGGGTATGGTCGCTGGCCGAGCCCGAGCAGGGCGAAGGCGAGATCATCCAACGCTTTTTTGAAGGCGTGGAAAAGTTTACGCCGCAGATCGTTTCCTGGAACGGCGGCGGCTTCGACTTGCCGGTGTTACACTACCGCGGCCTGATTCACGGTGTGGTCGCGGCGCGTTATTGGGACCTCGGTGACGGCGACTATCCGGATAGCCGGGACTTCAAGTGGAACAACTACATCAGCCGCTACCACACGCGCCATCTTGACCTGATGGACCTGTTGGCGATGTATCAGCCACGCGCCAGCGCGCCACTCGACGAGCTGGCCAAGCTGATCGGCTTCCCCGGCAAGCTCGGCATGGACGGCAGCAAAGTGTGGGAAGCCTGGCGCGCCGGTCGGATTGCCGAAATCCGCGACTACTGCGAGACCGATGCCCTCAATACCTACCTCGTCTCGCTGCGCTTTCGCTTGATGCGCGGAGAGCTGACGCGTGCCGAGTACGAGCACGAGCTGGCTTTCGTTCGCGGCGAACTCGGACGTATCGGCAAACCGCACTGGCAGGAGTTTCTGGCCGCCTGGCGGTAGCGCCGCCGGCAACGGAACATGGGGACCTGTTGGTCTCTTAAGAAACTCCTCTCAACTGGTTGATCTTATATGCATGTTTTATGCTGGTTGTTCAGTGGGGACGAGCTTCATGCCGAGCTTCTGGGCGCGCTGTGCCAGTTGGCGGAGAACGCGCTGGTGGTAACGCTGCTCGTAGTAGTCCTGGCCCTGGTCGGTGTACTCTTGGCCCTTGGTGAGCAGGGTGTAGATCAGCCGCGCCAGCTTGTGGGCTGCCGCGGTCACGGCCTTGGGCTTGTCCATACGCGAGCACAAGCGTCTGAAGTACGCGCCGAGCGCGGACTGGCTGGTTCTCAGCGCTGCGGCGGCCAAGCGCAGGGCCTGGGCCGCGCGGTTGGCACAACGCTTGGTCTTGCCGCTCATCACCTTGCCACCGGTGATCTTGGTGCCGGGGCACAAACCCAGCCAGCTCGCGAAGTGGCCCTCCGTGGGAAAGCGTGACATGTCGGCCCCGGTCTCGCTGATGACCGCCAGAGCGGTGGTCACATCGATGCCGTCGATGCGCGTCAAGTCCACGCCGCACATCTTGAACAGTTGGGTACGCAGATCGAACTTCGGCGCATTGCGTGGCCGACTGCGCTTCTTGCCTTTGGCTGGGTCGCCTTCATGAACCTCCAGCCGCTTCAACTGCGCTTCGATCTCCTGATCGCATTCAGCCAGTTGCGTGCCGATAAAGTCGAAGGCGGCCAGCGCCTGCTTGAGCGCGAACAAGTGCTCGACCCGCCAGTGGCCTTGCAGGCTCTTGGCGATTTCATCGACGCTAGCGTGGATGCGCACGTTCTTCATCGCACCCAGCACCTGACCATCACGCTCGCCGGCCACGATGGCGCGCAGGATCTTCTGGCCGGTCTCGCCCACCACGTCGGAGATGACGTTGGCCAGTTGAACGTTCATCTGCGTAAGCGCCTTTTTGCATGTGCTGTACCTCTCTGGCCTGGCTGCGCAACAGCATGCCGCGCTGGCGCCACAGCGAGCGCAACACACACACCTGATCGGCTGGGCGAAACGCACCGCTGAGCAGGCCGTAGGTCATGAGTTGCTGAATCCACTGACAGTCGAGCACGTCGGACTTGCGGCCCGAAACGTTCTTCACGTGACGCGCGTTGACCAGCAGCACCGTGAAGCCACGCGACTCCAGCAACTCGAACAGGGGGATCCAGTACGCCGGTACTCCATCGCCACCGTATCCACCCGGCAGGCCTGAAGCCAATCAGCAATGGCATTGAGGTCAACCGTGAAGCTGGGAAACTCGCGCACCGGCTCATCGTCCCGGTCAGGCGGTACGGCCACAAAGTGCGCCGCGCTGCCGATGTCAATTCCTGCCGCATTGGGGTGGGTGATCGTCAGTGCCACTCGGGACTGACCCGGCTTGAGTCTGAGGCTTCGATTGCGTTGAGCCATGGCGTGCTCCATCATTCGTTCAGAAAGGTGGCGCCGCCTCGGGTACGTCGTCTTGCTCACTCTCTTAAACGGGATATCCGCCTGCACACTGCCAAGCCGATTCACCAATGTCGATGACGTCACCCATGACCACGCTAACCCACGGGCATTACGCACCATTGCTACATCGGTCTTCCGCGGCACCGCCGTCCACTTTGCCACAACGCCGCAACCCCGTGTTTCTTCGGCGCGATTTGCGGCAGCGGGCCGATTACTTCGCTCACCCGACGATCCCCCTTTCTTATCATCGCAGGCGGGTGGGCGGCATCGACAATGGCCTGGCCGGGGCGGGCTGTCAGGTAGCTGATCGGGACAAGGGCGACCATTGACCGTGCTTGATGAGGGCCGCTACACTCGGCGATTGCGTTGAATTTCCGATCCTTGGAGCGTCTGCTGATGAAACCTGGGCGAAACGATCCCTGTTCGTGTGGTAGTGCCAAAAAATACAAGAACTGCTGCCTGGGCCGCGCTGCTGGCGGGCCGCCAGCGAGCCGTGATGCGCGCTGGTCGTCGGCTTCGGTCGACGCGGGTGAGTTGCTTGCCATGTTCAAGGCTGGCCGGTTTGCTGATCTGGAATCGTGCTTGCGGGTTCAGATCGAGCGGTCGCCGCAGTCCGGGTTCCTCTGGGGGCTGCTCGGCGCCGCCTTGCAGGCGCTGGGGCAGGATAGTCTTTTCGCGATGCAGCAAGCGACCCTGTTTTTGCCTCGGGATTTCGCTGCTCAGACAGGCCTGGGGCGGGCTTTTTCTCGGACGCGGGCGTTTGCCGGAGGCCGCCGACGCTTTCCGCCAGGCACTCGCCCTGCAGCCGGAAGACCCCGGTGCGCTGTTCAATGTCGGCGATACGCTGCGAATGTTGGGGGAGTTCGCGGAGGCGGAAGCGTATTTGCGTCGTGTTACAGTTAGCGCCCCCGACTTTTCTGACGGACTGGTCTCGCTCGCCCTCACCCTGGGCGAACTCGGTCGCTTCGGCGAGGCCGAAGTCCTCTGCCGTCGTGCCCTCGATCTGGTGCCGGGAACGGCTGCCGCGCACTTCTGCCTGGGCAATGTTCTGGCCGGGTCGGCGCGCCTTGAGGAAGCAAGAAGCTGCTTCGTTGCCGCCTTGCACGCTGATCCGGGCTGGCTCCCGGCCCTCGAAAGTTTGGGCAATGTGCTGCAGGAACTGGGAAATTCCAGCCAGGCCGAGGAGTGCTATCGCCGCTGCCTGGCGATCCAGCACGGCCTGCCGAATGCAAGTGCCAATCTGGGACGGCTTTTTGTCGAGCAAAACCGTTTTGTCGAAGCCGAGGCGTGTTATCGGGATACGCTGAAGGCGGACCCCGACAACCCCGGAATTCTTGAGCGACTCGGCAGTGTTCTGCTTGAGCTGGGACGCGCGGAGGAGGCCAAGAACTGTTATCGGCAAGCGCTCCGGGTGCAGCCTGAGCGTGTCAGCGCGCGGCTGGCACTGGCTACCGCAGTTCTGCCAGTCATCGCGCAGAGCGTGCAGGAAGCGGTGGCGGTGCCGAGGCTTTTCGCCGGCGCGCTCGACGAGCTTGCCGACTGGCTGCAGGCTAATGGGGATCGAGAGGTCTCCGTTGCCGACCTGGCGGGTACGCAGCAGCCGTTTTTCCTGGCCTACCGGGACGGAAATCATGTCGATCTGCTCTCGCGCTATGCGGATCTGGTCAGCCAATGCCTGAAATCGCGAAGCCGTGCACCGCGTCCGCATCGAGAGCGACTTCGGCTGCTGATCATCTCGCACCACATCCGCTGGCACTCCGTATGGAATATCGTGTTGCGAGGCCTGCTGCTGCATCTCGATCGAAGCCGTTTCGAGGTCTTTGTGTATCACCTCGGCAACGCCGAAGACCAGGAAACCGCTTTCGCTCGCTCGCAGGTCGAGGGATGGCGTGATCGACATACGATTTCCGATGCCGCCGGCTGGCTGGCTGCCGCCGAAGAAGACTGCCCGGAGGTGATTTTCTACCCGGAAATCGGCATGTCATCGCTCGCCTACTTCCTCGCCGCCCATCGGCTTGCGCCCTTGCAGATGGCCAGCTGGGGGCACCCGATCACCACCGGTCTGGCAACCATCGACCTGTTCCTTTCCGGGGAGCTGCTGGAAGCCCCAGATGCGGATGCACATTATCGGGAGCGACTGGTCCGCTTGCCCGGTACCGGCTGCTGCACATCTTCCTTGCCGATCACTGCCGAAGCGATCCCGGACGTCGAGATGAGCTTGCTCGGAATGCACGGACCCCGTTTCGTGATCGCACAGCGCGCGATCAAGTTCGCTCCCGTCGATGATGACATCTACGCGAAAATTGCCGTCGCCGCCGGGGCGAGCGTCTTCATTCTGCTGCGGGATCCGGTTTGTCCGTGGGCAAGCGACCTGATCATGGCTCGCCTTGAATCGGCGTTCCGCAAGCACGGACTCGATCCGGGACGGCATCTGGTGGCGATTCCCTGGCTGGCACCGGAAAAATTTCTGGCCTTGCTCGATGTCTGCGACGTCTATCTCGACTGCCCGGCGTTTTCCGGATACACCACCGCCTGGCTGGCGATGCACCGCGGGCTGCCTATCGTCGCTCTGGAGGGCCGCCAATTGCGGCAGCGGCTTGCTGCCGGCTTGCTGCGCAAAGCGGGACTGTCAGAAACCATCGCCGCATCGGGGGACGACTACGTGGCCATCGCCGCTCGTCTTGCCGCGGAGTGTCGCGATCCGCTCCGCAAGCAAGCCTTGCGCGCCGCAGTCCTGGCTGCCGCTCCAGCGGTGGACGGCGACGTCCGTGTCGTCAGGTCGTTCGAGCAGTGCCTGACGACAGCATTTGCCGAGATCGCTTCGGCAGGTGCGGACGCGGCTGTCGGGTAAAGCGACTGGCACATCAAGCGAACCCCCGAATGGCCAGGGCGAGCAGGCGCTCGAGCACGGCGCTGCAGTCGGCTTCAATCTTGAGGTCGAGGAGGTGATCGGCGCGGGTCACGCCCTGATTGATCGCCAGCACGGGTTTGTCGTACCGGTGTGCGTAGTCGGCGAAGCGGAATCCCGGATTCCTGGCTCGATGGGGGGCATGCGGGTCTCCGGCGCGGAGCGCTAGTCGCTGTCCGGCGACTGCTCGTGGCGAGTGTTCACGCGCTGTGTGAACGTTTTGTAACAAACGCAGTTGATCGTCGGACCAAAGCGGCGATCGCGCGTTAATTGTCTGGTCGGCGGCTTGCGTGCCGCTACCTTATGGACTTGAAGCCATGCCTCCTTGTCTTGCGAGTATGCGTCGCTGCTGCCAATCTCTCGCGCTGTTACTTCTCGCATTGCTGGCGATGTCGCCGGCGGCCGCGGATCCGGCCGGCCGCGTTGGGCGGATCGCCTGGCTGGTCGGCTCGGCCTATCTGCATCAGGCGGAGAGCGGCGAATCGAGCGTGGCCATGCTCAACTGGCCGCTGACCAGCGGCGACGTGCTGTCTACCGGCAGCGGTGGCCGTGTCGAGGTGCAGATCGGTTCGACGCTGCTGCAGCTCGCCTCGGCAACGGTACTCGAGTTTGTGCAGGTGGACGACCAGCGCGTTGCGCTGCGCCTGCTCGACGGCAGTGTCATCGCTCGCCTGGTTGCTCCGGAAGCGGCGCGTGAGTTCGAGCTGGCGACCCGTGAAGGACGTTTCGAGGTGCGTGAGCCAGGCCGCTATCGCTTCGACGTCGACCGTTCCGGGGTCATTGCTGGCGCCTACCGTGGAGGAATGCGCTTTCGCGCCGCGGATATCGCGGTGTTCATCGGTGCCGGCCAGAGCGCGCGTATCTGGAATGACGGACGCACCCGGCACGAGATCCTGGCGCCGGTCAATGACGAGTTTGCTACCTGGAGTGCCGGTCGCGACCGGCAATCCGGCAGCGCCGGCCAGCTCCGTTACGTCTCCGCGGAGATGACCGGCGCCGCCGACCTCGACGCCTATGGCGACTGGCAGGAGACGCCGGCCTATGGCGCCGTCTGGTTCCCGCGCGGCGTCGCCGCCGACTGGGCTCCCTACCGCGCTGGCCGTTGGGCGTGGGTGGAACCCTGGGGCTGGACCTGGGTCGGCGACGAAGTCTGGGGCTTTGCCCCCTTCCATTACGGACGTTGGGCCTACCTGGGTGGTGCCTGGGGCTGGGTGCCCGGAATTCGCGCGGCGCGACCGGTCTACGCGCCGGCACTGGTGGCCTGGGTGGGCGGGTCGCGGGTCGGTGCCTCTACGCAGATCGGCGCGCGTCCGGCGGTCGGCTGGTTTCCGCTGGCGCCACGCGAAGTCTATATCCCGAGCTATCCAAGCAGCGCCAGACACCTGCGCGAAGTCAATTCCGCGCAGGTCACCAACCACAGCTATCTGAGCGAGGTCAGCAGCAACCCGGAGGCGGTGGCGGCGCGTACCCGCTACGCCAATCAGCGCCTGCCGCAGGCGCTGACGGCGGTTCCCGAAGAGGCGATGCGGCAGCGCGGGTCGGTTCGCGAAGCGGCGATTCGGCCCGCCGAGCATGGCCCGTGGAGTAGCCAGCCGGCGCAGGTGCGGGCACCGCTCGAAGGTGGCGGTCACGGCGAGGATCGTCGCCGGGCGGGTCGGCCGCTGCCGCAGGAAGAGCGGCCGCAGCGGCCGGCCGGCGGCCTCCCGCCCGAGGGTCAGGCGGACCGACGCAGTGACGCGCGGCAAGCCTCGCCGCCTGCCAGCGCAGCGCCGCCTGCTCTCGCGGTGCCACCGCTGCCACCCGGCGCGGCGATGCGGCCGCCATCCATGTCTGCGCCGCCGCCAGGGAATTTACGGGGGAGTTCGCCACCGCCAGCGCCCGCGCTACCTTCGCAGCTTCCCGCAGCGATCCCGGCACCGGTTCGCGCACCCGCTTCCGTATCGATTGCCGCACCGCTTCCCGCAGCGGCTGCCATCTCGCCGTCGCCCAGGCCTTTGCCACCACCCGTGTCGTCGGTGCCGGCAGCGACGCGCGATGCGCTGCCGCAGCCGCCGCTCGTCCCGCCGCGCCCGGATAGCGCGCCGGGCGGCGCGCGTCAGCCGGACGCCCGGACGCCGCCGACCATGCCGGGGTCGCCAACGGTGCCTGTCGCATCGCCCCTGCTGCCGGCGGACAGAAGGGATGCCGCCGGACGGCCGCCGCCGGCAGCGTTCGACGAGCGGGACCGGCGTGCAACACCGGCCGCACCGCCAGCAGGCTCGGCGCCGGCGACCAGTACGCCGATGACCGAGCGGCGCCCGCAGGCGGCGCCAGCGCCCTGGTCGCCGTCGCGACCCGAGGTGCCCGCAGCGCGTCCGCCCGCCCTGGCGCAGCCTCCTTCGCCGGCGATGCCGCAGCGCTTCGATCACCCACCGGTGGAAGCCGCGCGGCCGGCGCGCAGCGAGCCGCGCCAGGTTGAGCGTGTGCCGCCTCGCGAGGAGTCGCCGCGTCCGCCAGGGCGGCCGGCAATGCCGCCAATGCCGCCGCCAGCGATGCTGCCGGAGCGTGGTGCAGCGCCGCCCACACACGTTGATTCGCCAACGCAGCGAGAGCGGCCAGGCGGTGGCCAACGACCGCCGGGCGCTGGCCGCCCCGACGAGAGGCGGGGCGATGCACAAGAAGGTCTGCGCAAACCTGTGCACGGGCAGGGCGTACCATGACCAGCGGCGCACCGTTCACGCGATTCTGCGTGCATCGGCCGTAGCTGGTGTGGGATGATGCGCGGCGGTGCCGGTCGGTCGGCGCCGGATGCCAGAGCACGCCAGCGGATGACCGGCGTGGCCCCGCCAACCCTCGACCATGCAGGCAGCTGACTGATGCCCCGCCGTTCACTCCTCTTTCTCGCCGTTCTGGCCGCTATTCTTGCCGTTTTGCTGGTCTGGTGGCTGAGCCGCGTGCCCAGCGTAGCGGCGGTGAGCCTGCGCTTGGCTCCGCTGCTGCGCACGCTGCAGTTTTCGGCGCGAGTGGCTACCTTTTCGCGCGTCGACGTGGGCAGCACGCTCACCGGCCGCGTCCTGGAGGTGGCTGTTGACCAGGGCGCCCAGGTCAGCAAGGGCGAAGTCCTGGTGCGCCTGGAAAGCGACGAACTTCGGGCTGCGCTGGCGCAGGCGCTGGCCAGCGAGCGCCAGGCCGCAGCCCGCCTGGCCGGGCTGCGCAGCACCGGACGCAGAGCGACACAGGCCGCGGTGACGCAGGCCGATGCGGTGCTGGCGGCGGCGCAGTCCGACCTGCAGCGGACGCAGTCGCTGCTGAACAAGGGTTTCCTCAGCGCAGCACGCCTGGACGAAGTGCGGCGCGTGGCCGATGTGGCGCGGGCGCAGCTAGACAGTGCACGCGCCCAGAATGTGGCCAACTCCGAGCAGGGCAGCGAAATCGTCCAGGCGCAGGCGCAACTCGCGCTCGCCAGTGCGGCCACTGGCGCGGCACAGGCGCGCCTGGCGCAGGCGGTGCTGACGGCACCGGCCGACGCCCGCGTGCTCGCGCGTCTGGTCGAACCGGGCCAGATCGTACAGCCCGGGCGGGCGCTGCTCAGCCTGGCGCTGGCCGGCCCGCTGCAACTGGTGGCGCAGGTCGACGAGCGCTATCTTGAACAGCTGCGGGTTGGTCAGACGGCCAGCGTGCTGGCCGATGCCTTCCCCAGCCAGCGTTTTCCCGCGCGCGTGCTGTCCATTTCGCCGCTGGTCGACGCACAGCGTGGGGCGGTCGAGGTCAAGTTCTCGCTGCCGCAATCCCCCCCAGCCTTCCTGCGCGAAGACATGACCCTGTCGGTAGAGGTCGAAACGGCCCGCCGCGCGGCGGCCCTGGTAGTGCCGGTGGATGCGCTGCGTGGCGATCAGGCGGCGGACACTGCGGTTGTCCTGGTTGAACACGATGGCCGCGTTGAAGAGCGCCAGGTGCGCGTGGGCCTGCGCACGCTCGAAGCGGCCGAGGTTCTCGCCGGGCTGAAGGCCGGCGAAACCGTCCTGCGCAACAGCGCGCTCAAGCCGGGCAGCCGCGTGCGCGCGGTGATCGCCGAGACGACCCTCGCGGCCGCCGCCGCACCGGGGCTGGGCAAGGGCACGCGCGAAGACGCCGGTTCGGCGATGACCAACGCCATGGGCCGCTGACCGTTTCGGCCATGCTCAACTGGCTCGGCTTTGAACGTCGCGTGGCGGTGCGCTTCCTGCGCGAAGGACGTATGCAGACGCTGCTGATCATCGTCGGGGTGGCTGCCGGCGTCGCGGTCGTCGCTTACATCTCGGCGCTGATCACCGGCCTGCAGCGCAATACCCTGGAGAAGACGCTGGGCGCGCAGGCGCACATCACGGTCAGCGCCCGCGACGACGTGGTCATTCCGGCACTTGCAGCGGCGGCGGATACCACTGCCCTGGTGCACACGCAACCGCGCGTGCAGCGGCCGCGCAGCATCGCCAACTGGCAGTCCCTCGTGCCAGTGCTCGAAGCGCTGCCGGCGGTGGCTGCGGTGTCGCCGATGGTCTCCGGTGCCGGCCTCGCCCAACGCGGCGAGGCGTCAAGATCGGTCGCGCTGATGGGCGTCGACCTGGACCGCTATGACCGCATCGTGCATCTGCGCTCGAAGGTCGTGCAGGGCGAGGCGCGTCTTGGACCGGGGGAGGGCATCATTGGTCGCGAGCTCGCCGATGACCTGGGCGTACGCGTCGGTGACCGCATCAGTCTGGTTACCGGCAGCAGTACCGATTCCCTGCGCGTTACCGCACTGGTCGACCTCGGCGTGCGCGAGCTCAACCGGCGCACGGTCATCGTGCCGCTGCGCGCCGCGCAGAGCCTGGTCGGCCTGCCCGGCGGCGCTACCGGGCTGGATCTGGCACTGGTCGACGTCTGGGCTGCACAAGGTCTCGCCGCCGACCTCGCGCAGCGCTTCCCCTACAAAGTCGAGAGCTGGCAGGAGGCGAATTCGCAGCTGGTCTCGGCGCTGAATGCACAATCGGTGAGCACGGCGCTGATCCGCGGCGTCGTGATGGTCGTGGTGGTGCTCGGCATCGCCAGCGTGCTGGTGGTTTCGGTGGTGCAGAAACAGCGCGAGATCGGCATTCTGCGCGCCATCGGCGCCACGCAGGGGCAGATGTTGCGTGTATTCCTAATACAGGGGGCGATCGTCGGTGCCCTCGGCTCGACGCTCGGCGTCCTGCTGGCGGTGGCGCTGATCAAGGCCTTCACCACCTTCGTTCGCGGCAGCGATGGACTGCCGCTGTTCGCCATCACGCTGGCGCCGAGCCTGGCACTGACCATCGCCGGCGTGGCCACCGTCTGCGGCGTTCTGGCGGCCGTCGCCCCGGCCCGCCGCGCCGCCGCGCTAGACCCGGCGCAAGCGATTCGCCTGTGAGGCGGCGGACATGAGACCGCCAGTGCTCAACGGCGTTAGCCGGGCAAGGGGAGGGCGCAGCGTGCCCGGCAGGCCATCATGACGCCGCTGATCGAACTCGCCGGCATCCACAAGAGCTACAACCTCGGCCTGGCCAACGAGGCCGAAGTGCTGCACGGCGTGTCGTTGACGATCGACCGCGGAGAGTTCGTCGCGCTGATCGGTCCGTCGGGTTCGGGCAAGAGCACCTTGCTGAATATCGTCGGCCTGCTCGAACGCCTGACCGCCGGTAGCTACCGCATCCAGGGCGAGGAGAGCAGCGGGCTCGACGACGCCGGCCTGACCTTGCGCCGGCGCGCGGTGCTTGGCTTCGTTTTCCAGTTCCACCACCTGCTGCCGGCTTTCTCGGCGCTCGAAAACGTCA
The DNA here is from genome assembly GCA_016713625.1 of Candidatus Accumulibacter affinis. Classification (GTDB taxonomy): domain Bacteria; phylum Pseudomonadota; class Gammaproteobacteria; order Burkholderiales; family Rhodocyclaceae; genus Accumulibacter; species Accumulibacter affinis. Next base: position 203,769 of record JADJOT010000011.1, on the reverse strand, counting down.
CCCTGCCGGCACTCATGCGCGAAGGCCGGGTGACCGCAGCGCAGGATGAGCGGGCGCGCGCGATGCTCGCCGCAGTCGGTCTCGAGAACGACATGCACAAACGTCCCGGCGAGCTCTCGGGCGGCATGCAGCAGCGCGTGGCGATCGCCCGCGCGCTGGTCCTCGAGCCACCGCTGGTCCTCGCCGACGAACCGACCGGCAACCTCGACCGCGCTTCCTCCGACGAGGTCTTCGTGCTGATGCGGCGCATGCATGCCCAGTTGCACACCTCGTTCCTGATCGTCACCCACGATCCACGTCTGGCCGCGCGTTGCGACCGCGTAATCGAACTGGTCGATGGCCGCATCGAGAGTGACCAACTGGCCACCGTCGTGACGGAGTGAGTGTACCCGGACGCTGCCCTGGAACCGACCACCGGGGTCTTCCTGGTTGCCGGATGGTTAATGGAGAGAGCGCAGAGAACAGGCTTTCGCCAGCCCTCTGCCCTGTTTGCAAGCGATTGTTTTGTTGTTGCTGCCAAAACAATCGCGAATCGGGCAAAAAAAAAACGATAATCGAGACTTTACCACTAACTCGGAGATGTCAATGAGCCACTCGCCCCGTGCTCGCTCGCTGCTGAGCACCCTCCTTGCCTGCGCCACGCTTGCCCTGGCGACGCCGACGGCCACCGCCTTTGATGAGGCAGCGGCCAAGGCCCTCGCAAAGCAGAACGACTGTTTCAAGTGTCATGCCGTCGACAAGACCAAGAAGGGTCCGTCATACCAGAAAATCGCGGCCAAATACAAGGGCAAGCCCGATGGTGAGGAAAAGGCGATCAAGAACATCACCATGGGCCAGAAGGTCAAGCTTGAGGATGGCACGGAGGAAGATCACAAGATTATCGATACCAAGGACCCGAAAGAGCTCAAGAATCTGGTGCAGTGGATTCTTGCGCAGTAAGCCTCCAAGAGGCTGGCTGGGCCGCCTCGCTGTGGCCTCGTTCGATGCACCGCACACATCACACCCAGGGGAGAAGATCATGAAAAAAACCGCACTGTTTCTCAGCCTCGCCGCCCTCGGTCTGGGTTCAGCGTTTGCTGCCGACCCGGCCAAGATCAACTGGGCCAAGGTTCCCGTCACCCAGGTACCGCTGTTCTATCCGGGCCAATCCACCTACGAGTGGCTACGTAGCGACGAGCACAAGAATGCCGCCAAAGAGGTCAAGCGGGGCGACGCCTGCACGGCCTGTCATGACGAGGAAAGTGCCGAAAAGGATATCGGCAACAAGATCGTGAAGGGCGGGCGCCTGGAGCCGACGCCGATACCCGGAAAGTCTGGCTACAAGGACCTCAAGGTGCAAGCTGCCTACGACGACAGCAACGCGTATCTGCGCTTCCAGTGGAAGACCGACAACCCCTACCCAGGCACCGAGCATCAGTATTTGCGCTTCGACGGCAAGGAGTGGAAAGTCTGGGGCTTCCCGAAGCTGGACAAGCCGGTGCAGCAAGGGAAAGAGCCCGGCATTTACGAAGACCGCCTGTCAGTCATGCTCGACGACGGCAAGGTGCCCGGCTTCAACAAGCAAGGGTGCTGGCTGACCTGCCACGACGGTCAGCGTGATAACCCCAAGCAATTCACCAAGGAAGAAGTGGCCGCCAACCCGCTACTGACCAGCATCAAAAAGAGCGACGTGCGCAAGTACCTGCCCGAGACGCGCACCGATCCATCCAACTGGAAAACGGGCAAGACGGTGGAAGAAATCGCCAAGCTCAAGGCAGACGGACACTTTCTCGATTTGATCCAGTGGCGTGCGCACCGCAGCCACGCGGTCGGCATGGCTGACGACGGCTACGTCCTCGAGTTCCGCCTGAGTGACTCGGGCAGAGACATGTTCAGCGGCAATTCCGACAACGCCACGCACGCGCCGAAGTTCATGTGGGATGAAAAAAAAGTCGGTTACAAGTCGATCACGGCGCTGCAGTTGCACAAAGGTGACCACTTCCTGATTCGCGAGCAGAACGCCGTACCGTTCGACCCGAATGCCGGCTGGAAGGAAGGCGACATGATTCCTGACTACCTCATCAGCCGTGAGGATGCCATGGGTTCCGCGGCCGACAACAAGGCCATCGCCAGCTGGAAAGAGGGCATGTGGACCGTGGTGATCATTCGCCCGCTTGGCCTCACCAACGACGATGACAAGGCACTGAAGCCGGGGGCTGTCTACAACGTCGGTTTTGCTGTGCATGATGACAACATCACCACGCGCGGCCACCAGGTTTCCTTCGAGAAGACACTGGGACTCGGTGTCACGAAAGGCACCAAGGTCGACATCAACGCCGTCAAGCTACCGTAATCCAAAAGTCAATGGCTGCCCCAGGGCCTGGCGATCAAGCCCCGGGGGTGCTTGCCACGACGGACGGCGGATGGTCAATCCGCTGGCACGCGACGCGAACTCGATACGCGTCCCCCGCAACCGATTATTGGATTCGTCATGCAGAACAAGCCTGCCAAGTGGGTTGCTCTGATCGCCCTGGCCGCGGCCCTTGGCGTCATCCACATCGCCAGTGCGTCGCCCGGAAAACTCGACAACGCCACCTGCCTCAACTGTCACGATGGCAGGAAAGGCAAGCTGGAGAGCAAGACCGGAGCCGAACCGCGCGATTTGCATGCGGTCGCCCCGGACAAGTACGCCAGGAGCGTCCATGCCGGTATGGAATGCGTCGCCTGCCATACCGACATCAGGGACAACGCCGAAACCGCCAATGCGCACCAGCCGGATCCCGGGCAGGCAGCCGCGAAGGTCGATTGTGCGACCTGTCACCAGGCGCTGTGGGACACCGTAAGGAAGGAAAACACGACCAGGGAAAAACCTCGTCTCGGGGTCATCGCTGAAAATATCGAGGCCTACAAGACTTCCCTGCACGCCCGCCCAAATGCGGACGACAAGACCCGCCCGAACGCCAGTTGTGAGGACTGCCACAGCAGTCATAGCTTCAACCTTCCGACCAGGGGCAGCGCGCGGCATGGGGAATCGCACCTGAGTATCCCGGATACCTGCGGTACCAAGTGTCACGACGAGCAAATGGAAGCCTACGTGGGGTCCATACATGGCAAGGAAGTGCTCGAGAAACACAATTTCAAGAGCGCCGTGTGCACCGATTGCCACAACGCGCATGCGGTCGGCAACACCTCCAGCAACCGGGTCAAGCTGGCCATTACCGCCGAGTGCGGCAGTTGTCACGAAGAAAGCTACGCGACCTACAAGGCCACCTATCACGGTCAGATCAACGCGCTGGGCTACGCCTACACGGCCAAGTGCTTCAACTGCCATGGCAGTCATGGCGTTCTTGCCGTCAAGGATCCGCAATCCAAGGTCCATCCCGACAACCGCATGAAGACCTGCCGCGAATGTCACAACGGCAAGAAGGATCTGCCCGACGCACCGCCCGGGTTTGCCACCTTCCAGCCGCACGGGCATGCGAGCGATTTCAAGCGCTATCCGGAAATCTGGATCGCCAATAAGATCATGACCCAGCTCCTGGTCGGCACCTTCGCCTTCTTCTGGCTGCACACCCTGCTCTGGTTCTATCGCGAATACCGGGAGCGGCAGCAGCGCAAGTCGCAGCCGCACGTACTGGTAGATGCCCTGAGCGAAGTCCCCGCCAGACTCCGTGGCAAACACGTTCAGCGCTTTAGCCGCGCCTGGCGCATCGCCCACATCACCTTTGCCCTCAGCCTGATGCTACTCACCCTGACCGGCATCCCGCTGTTCTACCCCGAGGCACCCTGGGCCGCACCGCTGATGAGTCTCCTCGGCGGACCACGGATCGCCGGCACCATTCACCGTATCAACGCCGTCGTCTTCGCCGGAGTGTTCGTTTGGCACCTGATCTATGTCACGGTGAAGCTGGCACGCGACTGGAAGAACTTCCAGATCTTTGGTGCCAATTCGCTGGTCCCCGGTCTGCAGGACCTCAAGGACATTGTCGCCATGTTCAAGTGGTTCGTCGGCAAAGGGCCGCGCCCGCTGTTCGACCGCTGGACCTACTGGGAGAAATTCGACTACTGGGCGCCGTTCTGGGGCGTCACCATCATCGGCTTCAGCGGCTTATTGATGTGGGTGCCGCATCTCACCGCACAATACCTGCCAGGCTGGGCCTTCAACGTGGCGGCGATTTTCCACGGTGAAGAAGCCTTCCTCGCGGTGGTCTTCCTGTTCACGGTACATTTCTTCAACAACCACTTCCGCCCCGACAAGTTTCCGCTCGAGTTGGTAATGTTTACCGGCACCATCACGATCGAGGATCTGAAGCAGGATCATCCGCTGCAGTACCAGCGCCTGCTCGAGTCTGGCGAACTGGAGAAGCACTTGGTCGATGCCCCTTCAGCACCGATGTTGAAGGCCTCGCGAGTTCTCGGCTTCACCTTGATTGTCATGGGCCTGATCCTGCTGACCTTGCTAGGGACTGGGTTCGTCAGCAGTTTCTAGGACGCAACAGTGTGAGCACGCGGCAGGGGGCTTTCAGTCGCTGGCGCAGATTGAAGAATTCATCAGGTGCCACGGCCCCTTGGGGAATGCGGTTGCCCTCTACCGCGCCGCGTTCTGGACGCATGCGCAGCGAACCTTCCGCAAGGAGGAAGGCAGTTTTCGCGCCGGACCGGCCGCTGGGCCTCGATAAGCGGTCAGTGGGTGGTCGGGAAGCGGCCTACCTGGGGTTTCTAAGCTCCCGTTTAAGAACCTTGCCGGTAGCGGTCATCGGCAAGGATTCGGTGATTTCAATCAGGCGAGGGTACTTGTAGGCGGCCATGCGCTCCCTGCACCAGGCGCCGAGTTCGTCGGGCGTCACGGTCTTGCCCGGCTTGCAGACCACCACGGCCTTGACTTCTTCGCCGTGGGTCTCGTGCGGCACGCCGATGACGGCCACTTGCGCGATGGCGGCATGGGTCATCAGCACTTCCTCGAGTTCGCGCGGATAGATGTTGAAGCCGCCGCGGATGATCATGTCCTTGAGTCGATCGACGATGAAGAGGTTGCCTTTCTCGTCCATTCGTCCGATGTCGCCACTGTGGAACCAGCCTTCGCGGATCGCTTCTGCGGTCGCTTTGGGCTGGTTGTAATAGCCTTTCATGACGTTGTGGCCGCGAATCACGATTTCCCCCTCAGCGCCAGTCACCACCGGCGCACCGGTAAGGTCGACGACGCGGACCTCGGTGCCCCAGACCGCTTTGCCCACGCATCCGGGAATACGATCGAATTCGAGGAAACTGAAGGTGGCCACCGGACTGGTTTCAGACAGTCCATAGCCTTCGAGGATGGCGACCCCGAAGCGTTCTTCGAACTGCTTCATCACCTCGACCGGCATTGCGGCACCTCCTGAGGCTCCGATCCGCAAGTTGGCGGCAATGACGTTCAGATCATAACGTTCAGAGGCGCCTGGCAAGTTGAGCAGTGCGATGTACATGGTAGGCACGCCGGCAAAAATGCTGACCTTGTGCGTTTGCAGGAGTTTGAACGCGCTGTCAGGATCGAAGCGCGGCAGCAGTACCAGGGTGGCCCCCGCCATCAGGCCCGCGTTCATCTGAACCATTTGACCAAAGCTGTGGAACAGGGGTAAAGCCACCAGATGCACGTCATCCACCGTCTGGCGCAGGAGCGAGTGGCTGACCATCATATTCATGGCGATGTTGGCGTGCGAAAGCTCGGCGCCCTTGGCCTTGCCGGTGGTGCCGGAGGTATAGAGAATCACCGCGGTGTCGTTGGCATCGGTCACGGCTGGCGCGCCGGCCGACGACTGGTCTTGCATCAGCATACCGAGCGTCTTGACGCCCTCGATCGCCGCCGGCCTGGTCGGCTCGGCCGTGATGATGAATAAATGAGGGCACGTTTTTGCCTGCTGGAAGCCGGCATGGCCATCGACGCCCATCGGCATTTCCGGCGAGCCTTCGAAGCAGAAGAAGGCTTTGGCTTCCGAGTCCTGCAGGTGATAGGCGATCTCCGGACCTTTCAGCAGCACGTTGATCGGTACCACCACCGCACCGACCTTGAGGATGCCGTAGTAGATGATCGGGAAATAAGGCAGGTTCGGGCAGGACAGTACCACCTTGTCGCCACGACCGATGCCGAGCGACTTCAGACCGTTGGCAACCTGATTGGCGGCGCCGTTGAGCTGGGCATAGCTAATCTCCTGGTCGGCGAAACAGATGGCGGTCTTGGTGGGCACCAGGGCAGCGTTGCGCTCGAGGTTGATGGCAATGTTGATCATGATCTGGATTCTCTCAGTTCGCCCGGGAGTCTGCAGTAGTTTTTTTCAGGCAGGCATCGCCTTTGCCGAGCTGGTCCTGGCGCCCGGCGGCCATTCCCAGCTCTGCCGCGTCCTGGCGATGCGCTGAGCGGCAGAAGCACTCAATGCCCGGGCGCGGCACGCGCAACAATGGCATCGAGATCAACGCCTGCCGGCAGGAGGCCGAAAACATCGGCGGCAGCCGCGAAGCGCGAAGCGCAGAAGGCATCGAAGACGGCTTCGGTCGAATGCTGGCGCAGCAGCGAAGCCTGCAGCAGCAAGGCCAGGTCGCGCGCCAGCCGACGCGCCTGGGCTTCTTCCGTGCGGCCCGTGATGGCGTGCAGCGTGGCGTCGAGCGCGCGGTCGAGCGCCGGGTGGGAATGCCGCACCGGCGCCAGCTCGTGTTCCAGCGCGCTGCCTACCTCGGGGCCGCGCAGCGCCCGCAACAGGTCGAGCGCCATGATGTTGCCGGCACCTTCCCAGATCGAATTGAGCGGCATCTCGCGGTAGATGCGCGCCATCACGCCCTCGCCATGCTCCTCTATGTAGCCATTGCCACCCAGACATTCCATGGCCTCCTGCGCAAAGTGGCTGCCGCGTTTGCAGATCCAGAACTTCGCGATCGGCGTCAACAATCGGCGGATCAACACCTCGTGGCCGCTCGGGTCGTGTCCGTTCTCGCTCCGGTCCACCGCCCGCGCCAGGCGCAGCGCCAGCGCGGTAGCGGCCTCGCTCTCGATCGCCAGGTCGGCGAGAACATTTTTCATCATCGGCTGTTCGGCCAGGAGACCGCCGAAAGCCTCGCGCTGACTGGTGTGGTGCAGCGCCAGCGACAGTGCGTGGCGCATCAGGCCCGCTGAACCGAGGGCACAATCAAGCCGGGTCATCGCGCCCATCGCCAGAATCTGTGCGATACCGCGCCCCTCCTCGCCGACCAGCCAGGCAGCGGCCGCGTCGAACTCCACCTCGGAGCTGGCATTGGCATGGTTGCCGAGCTTGTGCTTCAGGCGCTGGATGGTCAGTGCGTTGCTGCTACCGTCGGGCAGAATGCGCGGCAGGAACAGGCATGACAGGCCGCCGGTGGTTTTCGCCAGCACCAGGAAGGCATCGCACATCGGCGCCGACAAGAACCACTTGTGGCCGGTGAGACGGTAGCGACGGCCCCAACGGTCGTCGCCAGCGAACTCGGCGCGGCTGGTATTGGCTCGCACGTCCGATCCACCCTGTTTTTCGGTCATGCCCATGCCCATCGTCAGACCGCTCTTCCGGTCGAACGGAACGAAACGTTCGTCGTAGTGGTCGCTCGCCAGGCCAGGGCCCCATTCCGCGTAGATCGCGGCGTTGCTGCGCAAGGCCGGGGTGACCGCATAGCTCATGGACACGGGACAGAGAACCGACGGCTCGCACTCGGTGAACAGCATGAAGGCCGCCGCGCGCTCGATATGCGCGCCGGCGCCTGCGGACCACGCTGCGCCGTGCAGCCGATGGCGTAGCGCCGCAGCCATCAATACATGGTAGCTCGGATGAAACTCGACCTGGTCGACGCGCTGACCGAAGCGATCATGGCTTTTCAGTTGCGGCGGGAAGACATTGGCCAGTCGCGCGTGCCGCTGCATCTCGGCCGACCCCATCTCGGCGCCGAGCGCCGCCAAACGCGTCGCGTCGAATCCCGCGTGGTTGAAGCGCAGCGCGTCGGCCAGCGCGCGGTTGCCGGAAAACAGGTTCACGTCGGCAAAGGGCGTGCTCTGGTTAAACACCGTGTGTGTGCATTGACCCATGGTTTCCTCGATTCTTTCAGCTACGATGCGTCATTTTTGCAATAACCCCGCGCGGGCACGCTTTCAAATTAGCCGGACAAGCTGCTTGCCGAAGTTGCGGCCCTTGAGCAGGCCGATGAAGGCAGCCGGCGCGCTCTCGATGCCCTGTGCGATGCTCTCGCGGTACTTCAGCTTGCCGCTGGCGACCAGCGTGCCGAGTTCCCCAAGCGCCTCGGGCCACACTTCCATATGTTCGCTGACGATGAATCCTTCCACCTTCATCCGGTTCACCAGGATCAGCTGCGGCGCGCCCATCGGGATCGCCTCGCCGTTGTAGCCGGCGATCATGCCGCACATGGCAATGCGCGCAAAGGCATTGCAGCGGAGCATCACGGCGTCGAGGATTCTGCCGCCGACGTTCTCGAAGTAAGCGTCGATGCCATCCGGACACGCCTCCTTGAATGCCGCCACGAGCGATTTCAGCTCCGCATGCTGCCGGTAGTCGATACACGCATCGAAGCCGTAGTCCTCGACCACTGCGCGACATTTCTCCGGCCCACCGGCGGTTCCGACGACGCGACAGCCGCGAGCCTGGCCAACTGGCCGACGACGCTGCCGACGGCGCCGCTGGCCGCCGAGACGACCACCGTTTCACCCGCCTTCGGCGCAAGGATCTTCACCAGCCCGTACCAGGCGGTGATCCCCGGCATGCCGACCGCGCCGAGGTAGGCCGAAAGCGGAATGCGCGAGCAATCGACCTTCTGCAGCACGCCGCGCGCATGCGCATCGACCAGCAGGTACTCCTGCCAGCCACCCATGCCGACGACCGCATCACCGACCGGAAAGTCAGCACTGCGCGAATCGACCACCTCGCCGACCGTACCGCCGATCATCACTTCGTTCAGCGGCTGCGGCGATGCGTAGCTCTTGCCCTCGTTCATGCGGCCGCGCATGTAGGGGTCGAGACTAAGGTAGTGGTTTCTGACCAGCACCTGACCGTCGACCAGGGCCGGCAGCGGCGCTTCGACGAGTCGGAAGTTGTCTGCGCTGGGCTCACCATCTGGACGGGAAGCCAGAACGAATTTCTTGTTTATAAGGTTCACGATTTCACTCACTCCACTTACTGTGAAAGTCGCGCAAGCGACTCACGAACCCCCCCGCCGGCTTGTGGGGGCGGGGGGGAACCGGGGAATCCACGCAGCATGCTCCGTGCCCGACGAGCAATTCCGGCTTGCGAGCCGGAATGCGCCCTGCAAGGCCGGGGACGGTCATGGCATTCATCACCTGGGTTGGCTGCCAGGAGCCATGACCGTTGGGGTCAGCCGGCGCAGGTCCGGGAACACAAGCTGGCAGAACGCACTCGCCAGTATGCCTGTCTGCTGGGGAACGGGCAATACGAAGCCGGTCTTGTCAGCGCTGACGCATTCCCCGGGCGAGGCTTTTCCTGCGCGCCCGTGGCGAAATGACGCGCAATGGCGGCACGGTTCGTCCCTGGCGGCCGGCCTGGAGGGAGGCGGTGAGGTCAGGGACGTATCACGCCAGCCCTTGTAGCCCTTGATAGCCCAGGTAAAGGCCAACGAGCAGAATGAGCGCACCGGAGAAGTACGGCGCCTTTCGCGCGAATTCACCGAAACCGCTCCAACGCCTGACGACATGCTTCACGCTCAAGGCCGCCAGAGCACCCGAAAGCACCCGTGCGTTGCCCGGGAGTATGGTGCGCATCCCTGACATCGCCAACAAGCGGCCACTATCTGCTATCGTCGCGCTGATGCAGACCATCATCTCCGTATCGGAACTCTCCAAGACCTATGCTTCCGGGTTCCAGGCGCTCAAGAGCGTCAGCCTGGACATTCGTCGTGGCGAAATATTCGCCCTGCTCGGCCCCAACGGCGCCGGCAAGACCACCCTGATCAGCATCATCTGCGGGATTGTCAAAGCGAGTACAGGAACCGTTCGGGTGGACGGTCACGATATCGTCGCCGACTACCGTGCGGCTCGCGCCAGGATCGGTCTGGTGCCGCAGGAACTCACCACCGATGCCTTCGAATCGGTGTGGGCCACGGTGTCCTTCAGCCGTGGGCTATTCGGCAAACGGGCGAATCCGGACTACATCGAACAGGTCCTCCGGGACCTTTCCCTATGGGACAAGAAAGACAGCAAGATCCTCACGCTCTCGGGCGGCATGAAGCGGCGCCTGCTGATCGCCAAAGCGCTGTCGCACGAGCCGGAAATCCTCTTTCTTGACGAGCCGACAGCGGGTGTCGACGTCAACCTGCGACGTGACATGTGGCAACTGGTGCGTTCGCTGCAGGCCACCGGGGTGACCATCATCCTGACCACTCACTATATCGACGAGGCCGAAGAGATGGCAGACCGGATCGGGGTGATCAGCAAGGGCGAACTCATTCTGGTCGACGACAAGTCCGAACTGATGCGCAAGCTGGGCAAGAAACAGATGACCCTGCAACTGCAGACCGCGCTCGACCACCTCCCGCCTGCGCTCAACGCGTACCAGCTGGACCTGTCGAGCGACGGCAGCGAGCTGACCTATACTTACGAGGCACAAGGCGAGCGCAGCGGCATTATTGCGCTCCTCAAGGACCTCAGTGATGCGGGCATCGTCTTCAAGGATCTGCACACCACGCAAAGTTCTTTGGAAGAAATTTTCGTTAGCCTGGTGAAAGACGCCACATGAACCTGCCTGCGATGCGTGCAATTTACCTCTTCGAGATGGCGCGCACCCGCCGCACGCTGCTGCAGAGCGTCGTCTCGCCGGTGATTTCGACCTCCTTGTATTTTGTCGTCTTCGGTGCCGCGATCGGCTCGCGCATCGCTGAGGTCGACGGCATCAGCTATGGCGCCTTCATCGTGCCGGGGCTGATCATGTTGTCGCTCCTGACACAGAGCGTTTCCAACGCCTCATTCGGCATCTACTTTCCACGTTTCACGGGGACGATCTACGAGTTGCTGTCAGCTCCCATTTCCTATCTCGAGATCGCGGCCAGTTATGTCGGGGCAGCGGCAACGAAGTCGCTCGTGCTCGGCCTGATCATCCTGGCGACAGCCGGCCTGTTCGTGCCGATCCAGGTCGCGCATCCCTTCTGGATGCTTCTTTTCCTGGTGCTCACGGCGGTCACCTTCAGTCTGTTCGGCTTCATCATCGGCATCTGGGCCGACAATTTCGAGAAGCTGCAACTCGTGCCACTGCTGATCATCACGCCCCTGACCTTCCTTGGCGGCAGCTTCTACTCGATCAGTATGCTGCCGCCGATCTGGCAGACGATCACCTTGTTCAATCCCGTCGTCTATCTGGTTAGTGGTTTCCGCTGGAGCTTCTACGATGTTGCCGATGTTGGCGTCGGCATCAGCCTCGCCATGACCGTCGTCTTCCTGGCGATATTTCTGGCCATCGTGGCCTGGATCTTCAAAACCGGGTACCGGCTCAAGACCTAGCTCATAGGGCGTCTCGCCAGGCGCAGCGTGGCTCCCAACAAAAAAAGCCCCGCGAACGGGGCTCTCGAAAAGGCTCGCGTCGAGCCCGAGGGAACTACAGCCTAGTTTTTCTTCGTACCGGTGACTTGCGCCTCGATGCGACGGTTGAGCGCAAAGCAATCGATCAGCGCCTGGCGGGTCTTGGCCTTGCCTTGCGCCTTGCACTCGGCCTCGGTGATCTTCAGTTGCGATTCTCCGGCACCCGCGGTGGTGATGATCGACTGCGATACTCCCTGTGTAACCATGTAGTCGGCGACCGTCTTTGCGCGCTTGTCCGACAGCGTCTGGTTGAACGCTTCCGACCCTATCGGGTCGGTATGGCCGATGATCTTCACCGCCGTCACGGTCAAGGCGGACTCGCGGAAGCCCTTGATGAAGTTGTCGACGCGGCTCTTGCCCACCGGGGTGAGAGTCGAGCTACCGAAAGCAAACATGCCGTCAGCAGAGAACTCGAAGGTGCGCGTGACCGGCGCCGCGGGCGGCGGTGGTGGCGGCGCAGCCCGAGCAGCGACAGGTAGCGGTGCCGGCGGCGGTGCTGGCGGACGCGGCTTGTCGCCGAGGGCGATCTGCACGCCGACGGTGGCGACCCAGTCGCCGAAGTTGCCGCCCCAACCATAGCCGCCCTTGTTGTCGTCCCAGCGATAGCGGCCATCGACGCGCGCCGCAACCCGGTCGTTGAAGTGGTAGAGGAAACCGGCACCGGCATTCGCCGTCCAGCTCCAGGTGGAGCTGCCGCTCAACAACCAGGTGCTATCAACTCGGTCTTGAATGCCGCCAACGCCGAACACCACGAAGGGCTGGAAGCCCGGGTTCGCTTCATAGCCGGCGCTGCGGTTGAAGAACAGCAATGCGTCTAAGCCTAAGTTCCAGTTCTTGTAGTTACCGTGAGCAATCGGACCAAGTACGCTCTCGCCGTCGAGCTGCTCATATTGGGCCGAGAACTCGAGGTTCCACCACTTGTTGAGGTTCTTGCCGAGGTTGATGCCCCCGCCCCAACCGTCTTTCGCGACCCGCTCGCTGTCGGCCCAGGTGTAGCTGCCAAACGGCGCGACGTACCAGCGATTGTCGAAGCCTTGCCCGGAACCGTCCCACGGCATGTAGCCGGAGTCCTGCGCAGCGGCGGCCAGTGGTGCGAGAACGAGCAGGCCAGCGATAGCGGTGTGCAAAGTCTTCTTCAAAGTCTTCTTCATTGCCTTGCCCCTAGTTGGTTTCATGTCTAAATCCCTTCCTTACCAAGAATGAACGATCCTGAGAACCTGCGTGCAGAGACCGATAGCCTCACACAGAGTGTTCATGCCCCCAGGCAATGAGGTATAGCCGATTCAGATTGCCGAATCGTGGGGATATTCTACTGCACGGGAAAAGGGTTTACTCCAGTAAATTTACTCCAGTAAAATGAAATATCCTGATCGCTTGGCTATCTTCGGGTGTTGGCAGAATACAACGGTCAAACCTTGATGTTGATGCGCAGCTCGCCGGCGGATCGCCGACGACCACGATTCGAGCGCGTATCGAGCATCACCGGCCGGTTTTCGGAACGGCGCTCGGCCTGTCTGCGCTCAACGGGCAGTGCCTCGCTCGCCTGTCGTGGATCAACGGTACCCTCGCCTGTCGGCTGCCCGCGTTGTTCCTGCTTGGCAGAGGGTGGCGCCTGGTCGTGCGGCGCTGTCGAGAGCTCGTTGGCGAGCCGGGCCGAACTGCCCACCGGTTCTGCCTTGCGGTTCCCTTCGAGTTCCTTGCCCAGGTTTGCAACAGGCGGGATTGCTTCCGCTGGAATCCTCATTGACCAACTTCCTTTCAAGTGACCGACGCACTGGGAAATCGAGCGGGTGGTCAGAATATCTACAGATGGTTGACGACCACTGCACGCCGGACTTTATCACCGCACCTGCACGACTTGCATCAGGAAATGCCCCCTGAATGCCAATTTTCCCCGGCAAAACCTCATGTATACAGCCGCCGTGCTCAAAGGTGACGGAACGTGCCGGGTGATTTATGCGATCGACGGCGATGTTCATGGTTTCACATCTGCTTGGGCTTCGTTACACTTGGCCGCCTGCCTGGGTGTTTGGCCCGGCGGGGTTGAATTCCCTTTGCTTACCCGCTACGGCGGGAGATGTGGATTGTTATGTCGCGCAGGAACACGCGATTTCTGGTCCTGGCTGTGGTGCTGGCTGGTCTGATCGGGCTTGGCTACTTTGCCTATACGAGTTTCCGCGAGCCACTCGGCTCGCCCGTGACGCCCCCGGGTGCTGCGGCCGGGCGGCCGGGCGCCCCTGCCGGCCCGCCCGGAGGGCAGCCGCTGCGGGTGGAAACCGCGCGCGTGCTGGCTGCCGAGCTGGCCCTGGATGCCACCGCCGTCGGTTCGCTACGTTCGAACGAGTCGGTGGTCCTGCGCCCCGAGACGGCGGGTCGCATCGCGTCGATCAATTTTCGCGACGGGGTAGCGGTGAGCAAGGACTCCTTGCTGCTCGCGCTCGATGCCGCGACGCAGGCGGCCGAGCTTGATCAGGCGCGCGCCAGTCTGGGGCTCGCGCAGGCCAATCAGCAGCGCAACCAGGACCTTTTCGCCAAGAAGTTCATCAGCCAGCAGGCGCTCGACAACACGCAGGCGGCACTCAAGGTCCAGGAGGCGGCTCTCGCGCTGGCGCAGGCGAAATTCGACAAGACGCGCATCCGCGCGCCGTTTTCGGGCATCGTCGGAATTCGCAACGTCAGTGTTGGCGACTACGTCAAGGAAGGGCAGGAGCTGGTGAATATCGAGGACATCGGGACGCTGAAGATCGATTTCCGCCTGCCCGAATCCTACCTGTCGCAGCTCCGGCCCGGGCAGCAGCTGGAGGTCTCCAGCGACGCGCTGCCGGGCCAGGTTTTCACGGCGGTGCTCGACGCGATCAATCCGCTGGTCGAGGCCGGTGGCCGCGCCATTTCGCTGCGCGCCCGCCTGCCGAACGGCGAGGGGCGCCTGCGCCCGGGCATGTTCGTGCGCGTGCGGCTGATTTTCGAGCAACGCAACAATGTCCTGCTGATTCCCGAACAGGCGCTGATTCCGGACAGCAAATCGCCTTACGTCTATCGCCTCGTCGATGGCCAGGCGAAACGCACGCCGATCCGAACCGGCTTGCGGCGGGATGCCCAGGTCGAGGTGGTCGAGGGCTTGAGCGCCGGTGACGAGGTCGTCACCGCCGGGCAGATGAAGCTGCGCGACGGTGTGGCCGTTCGCGCCATCAGCGAAGGGGCTCCCGTCGCGCCAGCGGCAGCGCCATCCGGGCCGGGCAAATGAAGATTTCCGATCTGTGCATTCGTCGCCCGGTTTTTGCGACGGTGCTTTCGCTGGCCATCATGCTGATCGGACTGGTCTCCTACACCCGCCTGCCGGTTCGCGAATACCCGAAGATCGATGAACCGGTGGTGACCGTCGATACCACCTATCGCGGCGCCTCGGCCGAGATCGTCGAGTCGCAGATCAGCAAGCCGCTCGAAGATTCGCTGGCCGGCATCGAGGGTGTCGATGTCATCACCTCGATTTCTCGCCAGGAGAACAGCCAGATCTCGGTGCGCTTCAAGCTCGAACGGAATCCGGACTCGGCGGCATCGGATGTGCGCGACCGTGTCTCGCGAGTTCGCAACAAGCTGCCGACGGACATCGACGAGCCGGTGATTGCCAAGGTCGAGGCCGACGCCAATCCGATCATCTGGATCGCTTTTTCTTCCGACCAGCATTCGGCGCTCGAAGTCACCGACTTTGCCAACCGCATCGTCAAGCCGCGCCTGCAGACGCTGCCCGGCGCCGCCGACGTGCGCGTCTTCGGCGAGCGCAAGTTTGCGATGCGCATCTGGCTCGATCGCGATCGCCTGGCCGCCTTCAATCTGACACCGCAGGATGTCGAGGATGCCTTGCGGCGGCAGAACGTCGAGGTGCCGGCGGGCCGCATCGAAAGCGAGAGCCGCGAGTTTTCGGTGGTCGCGCGCACCGACCTGACCGAACCGGCGCAGTTCGCCGAGATCATCGTCAAGCAGGCGGTCGATGCCAAGGGCAGCTACCCGGTGCGCATCGCCGACCTTGGCCGGGTCGAAATCGGCGCCGCTTCCGAGCGCAGCAGCGTGCGTTTCAACGGCCGGCCGGCGGTCGCCCTGGGGGTCATCAAGCAGGCCACGGCCAATCCGCTGGAACTGTCGCGCGCGCTGCGTGCCGAGCTGCCGAAGGTGATCAGCGAACTGCCGCCGGGAATGACTGCCAACATCGCCTACGACTCGTCGGTGTTCATCGACCGTTCGATCGATGCGGTATTCAAGACCATCGGCGAGGCGATGCTGCTGGTGCTGCTGATCATTTTCGTGTTTCTGCGCAACTTCCGGGCGACCCTGATTCCGCTGGTGACCATCCCGGTCTCGTTGATCGGTGCCTTCGCGCTGATGCTGGTGCTTGGCTTCACGATCAATACCCTGACGCTGCTGGCGCTGGTGCTGGCGATCGGTCTGGTGGTCGACGACGCGATCGTCGTGCTCGAGAACATCTACCGCCACATCGAGCAAGGCATGCCGCGGCGCCAGGCGGCCTTCCAGGGAGCCCAGGAAATCGGCTTCGCGGTCGTCGCGATGACCATCACCCTGGCGGCGGTGTATGCGCCAGTCGCTTTCATGACCGGGCGCACCGGCAAGCTGTTCGTCGAGTTCGCCCTGACCCTGGCCGGGGCGGTGCTGGTATCCGGCTTCGTGGCACTGACCCTGTCGCCGATGATGTGCTCGCTGCTGCTGAAGCACGAGACCCGACACGGCAAGGTCTACCTCTGGGTCGAGAACTTCCTGAACGCGATGACGCGCGGCTATCGGCGTGCGCTGACCGCGGCGCTGGCGCGGCGCTGGCTGGTAATGCTGGCCTTTGCGCTGGTTGCCGGGTCGAACGTGTTGCTGCTCGGCGCGCTGAAATCCGAGCTGGCACCGATCGAAGACCGCGGCGTCATCATCGGCGTCTTTCTCGGGCCGGAAGGCGCGACGCTTGACTACACCGACCGCTACGCCAGACAGATCGAAGATATCTATGCCGGCACCAGCGATGTCGAGCGCTATTTTGTTGTCGCCGGCAACCCTACGGTCAGTCAGGGGATCTCCTTTGTCGGCCTCGCCGACTGGAAGGAACGCAAGCGCAACTCGGCGGCGGTGGTCAAGGAGCTGTTCCCGAAGTTCATGGGCATTCCCGGCGTGCTGGCCTTTCCGGTGCTGCCGCCGTCGCTCGGTCAGAGTCCGCGCGAGCGGCCGATCAACTTCGTCATCGTGACCTCGGCGTCGTACGTCGAACTCGAGCAGATGACCGGCAGGATCCTCGACGAGGTGGCGAAGAACCCGGGCTTCACCAACGTCGATACCGATCTCAAGCTGAACAAGCCCGAGCTGTCGGTAATCGTCAATCGCGACAAGTCGATGGATACCGGCGTGCAGATCGAAACCGTCGGCCGCACGCTGGAAACCATGCTCGGCGGCCGCCAGGTCACCCGCTTCAAGCGCGAAGGCGAGCAGTACGACGTGATCGTCCAGGTGGCCAACGCCGATCGGGCGACGCCTTCCGACATCCGCGACATTTTCGTTCGCGCCAAGGATGGCAGCATGATCCCGCTGGCCAATCTGTTGAGCGTCGATGAAACGGTCAGCCCGCGCGAACTCAATCACTTCGGCCAGCGGCGGGCGGTCACCATCACCGCCAACCTGACCCCGGGCTACGCCATGGGAGAGGCGCTGAAGTTCCTCGAAGAAACCGCCGGGCGGCTGCTGCCGGCCGGCTATGCGATCGACTATGCCGGCCAGTCGCGCGAGTTCAAGCTCTCCTCGTCGTCGCTGGCACTCACCTTCATGCTCGCACTGGCCTTCATCTATCTGGTGCTGGCCGCCCAGTTCGAGAGTTTCCGCGACCCCTTCATCATCATGCTGACGGTACCGCTGTCGATGACCGGAGCGCTGCTCGCGCTGTTGCTGAGTGGCGGCACGCTCAACGTCTACAGCCAAATCGGGCTGGTCACGCTGGTCGGTCTGATCACCAAGCACGGCATCCTGATCGTCGAGTTCGCCAATCAGTTGCAGGAGCAGGGGCGGGCCGTTCGGGATGCAGTGATCGAGGCCTCCGAACTGCGCCTGCGACCGATCCTGATGACTACCGGCGCGATGGTGCTCGGTGCGATTCCGCTGGCCCTGGGCAGTGGCGCCGGCGCCGAGAGCCGCCAACAGATTGGCTGGGTGATCGTTGGCGGGCTGCTGGTCGGGACCGTATTTACCTTGTTTGTCGTGCCGACGGTGTATACGCTGTTGGCGAGGCGGAAGGAAGCGATGGCGGGAGCGGGTGAGGTGGCGGGTGAGGTGGGGTGAGCCGCTGGCGCCATCGCGATCATGGGTGGGAGGTGGGACAGGCCGTAGTCGTGATGACGCTCGCCGAGCATGCTATAGTCACACGACGTGGGGCCGGTTCGCTGAGGTGTTCAAGGAGCCGCCGGCTGGGGGAGAATGGAGGTGGTGGTGACGCAATTGTCGGGGCTTTTAGTCAACTTGTCCTTGGGCTACCTTGTTGTTTTATATTGGAGTATTGGCGGGTGCTTTACATGCAAAATGCATCATGACGCAAAGCAAAGCGTCAAATAGGATTGCTACATTACGTTAGGCGTCGGACGACAAACGAAGGCTACATTGGTGTGCCGAGCGAACGCGCCTGCATCAGCAAACGAGATGATGTGTGCGAAGAAAGAACCTGTTAAGTTATAAGTGATTTGTTGCTACGCGCCCCAATAGTGATCAGATTACAAGGCATCGCGTCAGCGCAATCTCCTCTCGTTGAGGTGACAGAGGATGCATTTTTATACACTGTTATAGGAGATGACCAATGTCAAAGTCATGTGCGGTATTATTACTAGTACTTTCAGTGTTGATTGCCGGTTGCGCCCAGATACCGCAGGCGGCCATCGACGTGAATAGGCAAGTTTCGTCTGGAATATCTGCCTTGGGGCAGAACGGACAGGACTTGATTGCCGCGTGGGAGGAAACTGGATACGCGATACTTAATGATCGATGGAGTCAAATTTATAAAAACGCAGATACCGCCTACAGAACAAAGAAAAATATCGTGATCGGAACTGCTTTGACCGCGCAACAGCAGGAAGAAGTTGCAGGTATGGCCGTACTCGTACGCGACGCGGTGCGCACAAAAATCCGCGACGAAGCAAGTATTCTTAGAAAGACTGTGTCGTCTAATACAGCGATAACACTCGAGGCTAATGATAGTATTACTGCCTTGCTTATTAGTGCAAATTCCGTGCTTTCTGGGCAGCAGTCGGCCTTAAAACAAGTCGTTGGATTGGTTCCTATACCGCCTGCAATTGGTCAGTTCGTTACTGATGCAATTGCGGCTATTAAATAAAAATGCTCTGAAAATATAAGGAGAGTATCATGGGATTAAATGAAATCCGCGAAGAATTTGGCTCTGAAATTTCTTCGATGGCTGAAGACCTCAACAATTCTCTGCCGTTTTCAAAGCCACAACTCAGATCGGCATTCACTGACAGCGAAATTGGAGAGATTCACAAACTGATCAAGGATGTGAACAGTGCGACCGCCGAAAATCAAAAGATCGCTAGACTGCAGGCGAATGCGAAAGCAGCGTTTGGCTTACTGAAGAAGTTGGGCGTCGCGCTCTAGCAATCCCATGGCTCTTTAGACTGTCTTTTGGTGATCTCGTAGGTGGTTGTCGTAAGCAGCGCATTTGATAAGGCCACTGGACGTGCGACATAACGCTTGACCAAAGGCGAAGACGACGCCTAACCCTGTCTTGCACCGGACTCGCCGTCGGCGAGCCGGTGAAGTCCACGTGTGCGCCGGGCATGGCGCGTTACTTCTTAGGTGAAAGTCCTATGGCCAGGTTTTCGCAGAGCCGAAGGCAAGGAGAAGGGCAAGGGCGTCGCCGCGAGGCGGGGTCTGGAGGAAGCCCAATCCAAAGCTGCGGGGCGATGAACAAAAACCGGATATCAGGCGTGATGCATCTGGGGCGAGCGGGCACGTGACCGCGAAGCCCTCCATCTGCGGTTGGGGTGCATTTTGTAAATCCGGCGTCTATGCAGCGAAGGTAACGAGTCTTACCCCGGGAGATCTCCCCGGTGCCTCAGAGGACCGAGGCTGGGCGTTGGGTGACTGGCGCTGAATACCGTAGAGAAGTCAGCCGAGGGCATCGTAGGTGGCGCTTCCCACCGAAGGCCCGAACGATGAAAGGCGAAGGACCATGACGAAGAGAGACGGGATCGCATCTGACCACTTGCTTACGCAAGCTGCGGCTACACCGCAGGATGAACTCGTCGCTGGTTTGTCAGGGACCCCGAGCCGATTCCTCCCCAGGCGTTGCTGGCCCAAGTGCTGGATCGGGCCAATTTGCGACGCGCCCTGAGCAAGTGCGCCAGAACAAAGGCGCGCCGGGTCTCGACGGCATGACCGTCGAAGCACTACCGGATTACCTCCGGCACCACTGGCCGGAAATCTGCGAGCAACTGGAAGTGGGCTGCTACTGCCCGCAACCGGTCAAGCGCGTGGAAATCGAGAAGGCGGACGGGAAAAAGCGCCCCTTGGGCATCCCGACGGTGTTGGACCGCTTCATCCAGCAGGCCATCGCGCAAGTTGTCTCGGCGCAATGGGAACCCCACTTCAACACCCACAGCTACGGATTCCGCCCCAAGCGCTCGGCCCACCAAGCCGTCCGCGCCGTCCAGGCCAACATCCAAGCAGGCTTCAACTGGGTGGTGGATATGGACCTGCAAGCCTTCTTTGACCGGGTGAATCATGACCGGCTGATGGCGCGGCTGAAGAGTCGCTGCCCGGACGCCGACCTACTGCGCCTGATCAATCGCTTTCTGAAGGCGGGCGTGAGCATCGAGGGGCAGGTTGAACCGACGCCTCTCGGCGTGCCGCAAGGTGGGCCGCTCTCGCCAGTGCTGGCCAACGTGGTGCTGGATGAACTGGATTGGGAACTGGACCGGCGTGGCCACCGCTTTGCCCGTTACGCCGACGACTGCAACATTCTCGTCAAAAGCAAGCGCGCGGGCGAGCGCGTGATGGCCAGCGTGACACGCTTTGTCAGTGACTCGCTGCGGCTCACAGTGAATCCACTGAAAAGCGCGGTCGATCGGCCCATGAACCGCAAGTTCCTGGGCTTCACGGTCAGCCGCAACGGGGCCAAGCTCAAGGTGGCCGACAAGGCCCTCGACAAGCTCAAGGACCGCGTGCGGGAACTGACCCGCCGTACAAGAGGCACCACATTTGCCGTTGTCGTCGCAGAGCTTCGAGAGACCCTGCTTGGTTGGAAAGCGTACTTCGGAATCACCGAAGTGCTGAGCCCTCTGCGCGACATCGACAAGTGGGTACGACGCAAGTTACGCTGCTATCTCTGGAAACAATGGGGTCGAGCGGGCTACCGGGAACTGCGCAAACGCGGCGTGTCGGTCCGCGAAGCGTGGAACGTCAGCAAGTCCGCGCACGGTCCGTGGCGGGTGTCGCAGACACCGGCCCTGTCGATCGCGCTACCCTTGCGCTTCTTCGAACAAATGGGACTACCGAGCCTTGCGCCCCGGTAGGAATTTGCTTCATCGAACCGCCGGATACGTGACCCGTTCGTCCGGTGGTGTGGGAGGGGGAGGCCGCGAGGCTTTCTCCTATCCCGATTATGCCTTTCAGCGACCAGCCCGGCGTATACCCTCTTCCAACTACCGAAATCGTCATTAGAGTCCACACAGGAGGTGAACAATGTCTCAGCCCGCGCTCCGCTTAATCGAAGTGGCGATCCTTCTCGGCGCAGTCTCACTGTCCCAAGCGGCCGTGGCAAGCTCCAATTGCGGCGAATTGGCCAGAACAGTCGCATATAACAGGCTTCGCAACTTCACTTCCTCAGAGTCATCAGCACTAAACAAGTTGGACTTCTGCTCGGAGATGTACAAATCGGACAAGTCCGTAAATAGTGCAAAGATTGAAGCCGCATACAAGGCGGCCTACTCGGTTTCGGGTAGCGCGAGTCTGACTACCGAAAACATTCGCATCGAGCAAAGCAAGGTTTGCGACAATCGGTACGGCGAGGAGATGCGCAGGTTCCTGTCCGAGTCCGTAGATGTTAGTGTCTCAAATGCTGGTGCCGGCATTATCCAGCGATGCCTAGAATTGGAGCGTTTCGGTATTACCGATCTTGATCTGAATGCCACAAAGGATAGCCTCGCAGTGTCTTTTCGGTGGCGCCCTGAAGATCTTGTTTCATTGAAGCTATTGCGCGTAGGACCGGCGAGCTTTAATGGGTATGACTGTTCGATGAGCAAAGGCGATCCTGTTAGCGACAAAATCCGTCAAATCCCTGTGAAGACAGAGTACGACACAGACACCGAAATAAAATGGGCAGGTACTTTTAATATGAACTGCCGTCGTCCGGTAGCGTCTACGAAAACAGAACGTGGTGAAACGACATCCTGTAGTCCAGAGGCTTTATTCATAATCAGCCCGGCAAACGCTGGTGCCATTGCGCTCAGGGTTCCGCAGTACTGTGATCCCGTGTACCCTGGCGCGGCGCTCCGGGAATCCCAAGAACAAGTGGCGGAGCTTGCTGCCTCCAATCAACGGTTGCTCACAGAAGTCACGACCAGCACTTCATCAAACGCAGACGAAACTGCCGATCTCCGCCGGCGACTTGCCGCGGCGGAGGCGTCGCATCTGAACTCGCCGGTTTGGATTGCGGCTGGGACGTACTTTGACCGTGGTTCGGGACGCGCGCGCGGCAATAGCTGTGCTGACGTGTGCAGAAACAATGGGCGAACTGCCGTTTCTTCCGGTCCGTATAAGGCTGCCGCCGGAGGCGAGTATCTTGTTTGCCGCACTGACAGCCAACGACAGGGTACGAGACCTGGCTTTCAGATGAGTCCTCTTACTGATAACGCCTGCAATGTTGGGTGGGGAGCACGAAACATGATTGAGCAAGTGTTTGACTGCCTGTGCAAATAGCGTTGTGTCGCCGCTATCTGTGGCAAGGCCTCACCCTTCGGTCGAGGCGCGGCTACGCCGCTGGGACGCCTTGCCGGCGAGGCCGGCCCGTCGCCCCTCACCTTCACGGTGCAAGGGAAAGGGGCCTGGGTGTTCGCCGTGATCGGCGGTATATCCAGCGGGTTAAAGTCCCGTGAAAGGAGTTGTCCGTACGCCTTTCTAGCAGCGGGAAGCGGCGTTCGAGTAATCGGAGGTCGTGAGTTTCCCAGGGCAAAGCAGCACGGCCGCAACGCAAGTGAACCTAGACGTAGCCTCGTCACACTAAATGGAGAAGCCGACCCTGTATCCTGAAGGGGAAGGCCGCTGGAAGGACGCTGGAATAACGGAAGTGGCGTCCATCGACTCCCGGGGTAGCAGGGGTGGCATGTTGTGGAGGAAATACCGTGCAGCACGGGAGACCCGTTACGGTGGTGGGGAGACCACTGCGCAAAAAAAGGGGCCAGGCTCGATTAATGACCCAACTTTTCATTCAACCCGGACTGGCGCGATAAAGCCGCGCCTGAAGGAGATGGGACAGACCACAATTAGTTGGCCTAACAATCGCTTCGATGAAGGCCAATTCCCCGATAGGCACTCCGTCATCTAAAGGCAAATTTAGCCAATTCTATGCAAATGGTCTATCTCGAAACGTCGTTTATCAGCTATCTGACTGCACGCCCGAGTCGAACGATCATCGCTGCCGCTCATCAGCAAATCACACAGGATTGGTGGTCACGCAAGCGTACGGCTTTCGAGCTTGTAATCTCGGAGTTGGTGGTTCGCGAATGCGCTGCTGGCGATCCTGAGGCTGCACGGCGTCGTCTGGACGTTATTGCCGGAATCGGTCGTCTTGAAATCAACGAGCGAGTCGAACAGATTGCTCTGGGTCTTGTGCAGCGCGGCCTGGTTCCGCCGCAAGTTGCGGAGGATGCTCTGCATATTGCCATCGCCGCGGCACACGGAGCGGACTATATTTTGACATGGAATTTCAAACACATCGCAAACCCGATGATGCAACGCCGCATTGCCGGTTTTTTGGATGAAATTGATTTGCCGTTGCCTTTTATTTGCACCCCCGAAGAATTACTGGGAGAGGATGATGGAACTATTGATAACTGACGAGATCATTGATGAAATTCATGCAGTCAGACAGGAACATGCCGCCTGCTTTGATTTTGATATTGAACGGATTATCGCTGATCTAAGAAAATCCGAACGGATGAATACAGCGCAGGGATGGCCCCTGGTGCAAGCACGAGAAGAGTCATCGCCTAACATGGCTGTCCAGCGGATTCGCTTCGCTCACCGCTGAAATCTCCGGTAAGTATTAACAGTGATGGAACACTGGGCTTGATCACGTTTTTCTCCACCGAATTTGAAACCCCACGCATAACGCCCACGAGGAGTCGGAGTCGCTGTGCCGACACCAGGACAGTTCCCTCGAAATCGGCCTTGAAGAGCAAGTTGATGAACAGGGCGACAAAGGCAGCAACGAAGCATCCCGGTTATCGGGAAGTTGTCGAGATCAATCTCGATTTCGGGGGAGAAGACAGGTTCGAGTGGAAATTTCCGATGGTGATCGAATGTGAGCACTATCAGCAGATGAGGAGAACATATGCGGGACACATCAACGGCAAGTCGTATTAAGAGCTTGCCGACACGTTTCAGGACTTGTTGAAGTTCCGCAACCGCCGCATTGAGGAGCTGGTACGCGCCGTGTAGGGCCATGAGCCCCTTGCGCAGACCGCGGGCAAGGTGTGTGAAATGGTTGCTGATGTCTCGCCCATGCAGCTCGTCTTGCGAGGCAAGATGGCGGAACTCAAGGGCGAGAGCCGCGAGTTCTCGGTGGTCGCGCGTACCGACCTGAGCGAGCCGGCGCAGTTCGCCGAGATCATCGTCAAGCAGGCGGTCGATGCCAAGGGCAGCTATCCGGTGCGCATCGCCGACCTTGGCCGGGTCGAAATCGGCGCCGCTCCCGAGCGCAGCAGCGTGCGTTTCAACGGCCGGCCGGCGGTCGCCCTGGGGTCATCAAGCAGGCCACGGCCAATCCTCTGGAACTGTCGCGCGCGCTGCGTGCCGAGCTGCCGAAGGTGATCAGCGAACTGCCGCCGGGAATGACCGCCAACATCGCCTACGACTCGTCGGTGTTCATCGACCGTTCGATCGATGCGGTATTCAAGACCATCGGCGAGGCGATGTTGCTGGTGCTGCTGATCATTTTCGTGTTTCTGCGCAACTTCCGGGCGACCCTGATTCCGCTGGTGACCATACCGGTTTCGCTGATCGGTGCCTTCGCGCTGATGCTGGTGCTTGGCTTCACGATCAATACCCTGACCCTGCTGGCGCTGGTGGCCGGGGGCGGTGTTGGGGGCCCGGCGCGCGCCCCGCGAGCGCCCCCCACCCCCCCCCCCCCCCCGCCGGGGGGGGGGCGCCGCCGGGCCCCCGGGGGCCCCGGGGGGGCCGGGGGCCGGCCGCGCCGGCGGCGCCCCCCCCCCCGCCCTGGCGGGGGCGGCGCCCCCCCCCCCCGGGGGCGCCCCCCCCGGCCGTTTTTCGGGGGGTTCGCCCTGACCCTGGCCGGGGCGGTGCTGGTATCCGGCTTCGTGGCACTGACGCTGTCGCCGATGATGTGCTCGCTGCTGCTCAAGCACGAGACCCGACACGGCAAGGTCTACCTCTGGGTCGAGAACTTTCTGAACGCGATGACGCGCGGCTACCGGCGTGCGCTGACCGCGGCGCTGGCGCTGCGCTGGCTGGTAATGCTGGCCTTTGCGCTGGTTGCCGGGTCGAACGTGCTGCTGCTCGGCGCGCTGCTCGCGCTGCTGCTGAGTGGCGGCACGCTCAACGTCTACAGCCAAATCGGGCTGGTCACGCTGGTCGGTCTGATCACCAAGCACGGCATCCTGATCGTCGAGTTCGCCAACCAGTTGCAGGAGCAGGGGCGGACCGTTCGGGATGCAGTGATCGAGGCCTCCGAACTGCGCCTGCGACCGATCCTGATGACTACCGGCGCGATGGTGCTCGGTGCGATTCCGCTGGCCCTGGGCAGTGGCACTGGTGCCGAGAGTCGCCAGCAGATTGGCTGGGTGATCGTCGGCGGACTGCTGCTCGGCACCTTGTTTACGTTGTTTGTCGTGCCGACGGTGTATACGCTGCTGGCGAGGCGGAAGGAAGCTGTGGGTGGAGCGGGCGGGGCGGCGGTCGAAGCGGGTTGACCGACGCGACTATTCCGCTACTTCCCGGCCCGCAGAAGGGCAGACTCCACCCCAATCACCATCCATTGACTCCAAAGCGTGAAAGTGTTCAAGTGAACACGCAGCCATTACACCTCCAAATCATTGAGCAGCATGAAAGCATTAGCGCGCAAGCCAGAAAGCAATGACCTGTCGGGTGAGGTGTTACCGCTCAGGCCTGCTGTGGAGCGTTCTACATCCGTGGCAGAAGAGGTATACAAGACGGTCAGCCGTCTGCTGCGAGATCTTCCGCAAGCGGACAACGCTCCCGGGGCGGTCGAAGAGATGCTCAGGGTAAACAGCCTGATGAGAAATCTGCCATGGCCGGCGCCTTACGATCAAACCCGACATGTGCTGCACCGCGGAGATGCCCGCTCTCTTTCCTGGATCCATGACGAAAGTGTCCATCTGGTAATGACGTCGCCGCCGTATTGGACTCTCAAGGAATACGAACACAGCCATGAACAGCTCGGCGATGTGCAGGACTACGAGGCCTTCTTGGGCGAACTGGACAAAGTCTGGTCCGAGTGCGCCAGGGTTCTCGCTCCAGGCGGCAGGATCTGCTGCGTTGTCGGCGACGTTTGCGTCCCGCGCAAGCGGGCTGGAAGGCATTTGGTCATGCCTCTTCACGCCGATATCCAGGTCCGTTCACGGCAGTTCGGTCTGGACTGCCTTACCCCGATTATTTGGCAAAAGATCGCCAATGGCGTGACCGAGGCAAAGGGGAATGGCGCTGGATTCTACGGCAAGCCTTACCAACCTGGTGCGATCATCAAGAATGATGTCGAATACATCCTCTTCCTGCGCAAGGGAGGAAACTATCGATCTCCCAACGAACTCCAGCGAGTCCTCTCGATGTTGACCAAGGAAGAGATGCAAAGCTGGATGCGTTCTACCTGGAGCGACATCAAGGGGGAATCGACCCGTCGTGGTCACCCGGCACCTTACCCAGTTGCTCTCGCGGAACGGCTGATACGGATGTTTTCCTTCGCCGGCGACATCGTTCTGGACCCGTTCTCGGGTACGGGCACCACGGCCTTGGCAGCTCTCGTTTCCGGTCGCAACAGCATCAGCAATGAGCTACAACCATCCTATCATGCCATGGCAGAAGCACGTCTTCGTGAAGCCTCCTGGCTCCCCAGGACAACGGGATCTACCGCGGCGGCAGTGGTCATCCAATGAGTAGAACCGAAAGCTCCTTCTCCTTGTTGAACACCTTTCGCTCCACCTTCGACGGTCAGAAATACCAGCACCGCAACTCCATCCTCGGAGACGTCATCGCGAGCCAGTTGTACGAGGACCTGGTAGTGCTCGGAAAGTCCGCCTTGCTCTCGGAGCGAATCGCTCGTCGGGAAAGGGTGGTCAATGCCGCCAACAAAGCTGTCGGCAAGAAATCAAGACGTGGCGACGGTACCTTCGGGGAACTTGTCCCAACAGCCATGGCGATTACCGAAGACGGTTTACACGTCGGAAGGGGCGAAATAGCCAATATCGAGATCGGCGCGGAAACAAAGATACTCGCAAAGGCCATGATCAAGCAGATTGATCGTGTGATTGGTGATCTCATTCGTCAAGCAGAGCAAGGGGGCGCGGGGGGGGCCCCCCCCCCCCGCGGGGGGGGCCCCCCCCCCCCCGCCCCGCCCCCCCCCCCCCCCCCCCGGGGCGGGCGCCCCCCCCCCCCCCCCGGGGGGGGGGGGCCCCCCCCCCCGCCGCCCCCCCCCCCCGCGCCGGGCCCCCCCCGGGGCCGCCCCCCATTCTTTGAGTTGCAGATTTTGCGGTTCCGGGCGACCAACATCGCGCCGTTCCCTTTTGAGTGGGTCAATCTGCCGCAAACAGAGAAGGAGTACTCCTCCCTGCTCCTTCGCTTGTCACGGGAATACGACAAGCGCTTCGGCAGCTAATCCAAGATTCTCCTTTCAAGAGTCAGAGAAAAAACCCGGCAACGTTCCTGGCGGATTTTGTTTCGCTGCTCAGGCGCGTATGCTCTTGCGCTGTGCCGTTGCGGATGTCGCGAGGGCGTCCGGCCTGGAGAGGTAGTCATGAATCTCGAAAAAGTGGTTTTTGGTTTCTTTATCGTTCTAGCCGCAACCTTGAATTTTGGTTTCTTCATCGGTGGAATCGATCAACCGAAACATCATCACATTTACGAGCTGTTTGCCGCGATCGTCGTCAACCTGATTGCCACGGTGCTGAAGTTCGGCGATCGCACGCAGATCGGCGCGGTGCACCTGTCGACCAGTCTGGTGGCTGACCTGCAGCTGGTGGCAGCCGCCATCGTCTGGGCCTTCGCGGTGCATGTGACTGGCGAGGGAATGTCGCCCGACGTGACGATCAGCGTGGTTTCGCTGAGCGGTGGGGCGCTGTTTGCCAACATCGTCTCGGTCATCCTGCTGATCGCGGAAACCGTGATGCTGCGGCGCTGACTGACGCGCGGCAATGAACGCCAGCGTTTTTTTTCTGGCCCTGCGGCGGATGCGAGCGCCGCTGATCGTGCTGATCGTCATCTATGCGCTGTCGACGCTGGGACTGACGCTGATCCCCGGGGTCGATGCGCAAGGTCGGCTGGCGTCGCCGATGAGTTTCTTCCACGCCTTTTACTTCGTCAGCTACACGGCCACCACGATCGGCTTTGGCGAGTTGCCGGTGGCTTTTTCCGAAGCGCAGCGGATGTGGGTGACCGTGGTGATCTTTCTCTCGGTGGTCGGCTGGTCCTACTCGATCATCAGCTTGCTGGCGCTGGTGCAGGACAAGGGCTTTCAGCAGGTGTTGCTGACTGCTCGCTTCGTGCGCCGTATCAGGCATCTCGGCGAGCCTTTCTACATCCTCTGTGGTTGTGGCGAAACCGGCCTGCTGGTGGCGCGCGCCCTCGACCGCGACGGCATCCGGGTGGTGGCCATCGAACGCGATGAAGCGCGTATCCAGGAACTCGAGCTGGAGGATTTTGCTGCTGACATCCTTGCCCTCTGCGCCGATGCGGCGCAGCCGCAACAGCTCCTGATGGCAGGTCTGAAGCATCGCAGCTGCCGTGGCGTCCTGGCGATCACCGACGATGATTCGGTGAATCTGGCAGTGGCGATTGCCAGCCGCCTGATCAATCCGCGCCTGATGGTCGTGGCGCGCGTCGCGAGCCCGTCGATCGAAGCCAACATGATGTCCTTCGGCACCCACTACGTCGTCAATCACTTCGAGAAATTTGCCGATTATCTGGCGCAGGCAATTCATTCGCCGAGCTGGTTCCGCCTGGTCGACCTGCTCACCGGTCTGCCGGGTCAGGAGGTCCCTGAACGACACGATCCGCCGGCTGGCGACTGGGTGGTTTGCGGCTATGGCCGTTTCGGGCAGGCGATGGTGCGGAATCTGCAGTTGCAGGGGGTACGCCTGACGGTGATCGATCCGGAGTCGAGCCTGCCGGTCGACGTTCGCCACATCTGCGGCCAGGGAACCGAAGCAGAGCCCTTGCGGCAGGCGGGGATAGAAACGGCGGTGGGAATCGTCGCCGCCAGCGGCAACGACACCAACAATCTATCGATCGCGATGACCGCCAAGGAGGTAAACCCGGAACTGTTTGTCGTCGTGCGGCAGAACCGGGTCGCCAACGAGGTGCTGTTTGATGCCTACGATGCCGATTTCACGGTGGTGCCGTCGCGCATTGTCGCGCGTGAGTGTCTGGCGCTGATCACTTCTCCCTTGCTGACGCGTTTTCTCGGCCGCATTCGTTCCTGGCCGGACGCGCGCGCAGCCAGTGTCGTGAAGCAGCTTGAAGAACTCTGCGGCCAGCGCGTGCCGCTGGTCTGGGGCGTCAGGTTGAATGCGGCCGAGGCGCCGGCAGCGCACCGCCTGCTGATGATGGAACAGCTGCCGATGGCGCTCGGCAGCTTGCGTCGCGATCCGGCGGCGCGTACGGAAAACCTGCCGATATTGCCGCTGCTGCTGGTGCGCGACGGACGTGACCATGAGCAGCCGGGCGACGAGATGATGCTGCACGCCGGTGACCAGCTCCTGTTTGCCGGCACGCGCGCCGCCAGGATGGCGCAGAACCTGGTGCTCGACAACCGTAATGTCCTCGACTACGTGCTCACCGGAGAGGACGTACAGGGCTGGCTATGGCAGCTGTTGAGTTCCTCGCGGAAAGGGGCGGCCCGACACCGGACCTAGGCATCCGGCATCCGCCGCTGCTTTTTGCTCGCATACCCTGTACAAGAAACGGAAAGGAAAGTGATCATGACTTGTCCGGAACCCGATCCACGAGCTCACTGTCAGGAAATCGTCCGCCACCTGGCGACGGTGGTTTTCCCCTGGGATACCACCCGCGCGCTCGAACTCGCACTATTCCGCACCTTTGCATCGGTGCGCATCGGCGGTCTGCTGCACGCGACTGGCGAATTCGAAGCGCGCACAGCGAAACGCTACGATGATACCGACCTGCTCATCAGTGAAATCATCGAAAATGGTCTCGACAGCGCGCGCGGATCGCAGGCCATCGCTCGCATGAATGAACTGCACGCACGCTTTCGGATTAGCAACGAGGACTTCCTGTATGTGCTGTCCACCTTCGTGTTCGAGCCGATCCGCTGGAACGAACGCTTTGGCTGGCGGCGCATGAGCGAAGCGGAGAAGCTGGCGTGGTTCTGGTTTTGGCGGCAACTCGGCGAACGCATGTTGATACGCGACATTCCCGACAGCCTGGCTGACTTCGAAACGTACAGCCGCGTCTACGAGCTAGCGAACTTCCGCTTTACCCAGGCCAATCAGCGCGTTGCGCTGGCCACGCGCGAACTCTTCGCCGGCTGGTTTCCCGCCTGGCTTCGCCCGCTGGTGCGCAGCAGCATTCACGCTCTGCTCGATGCGCCGCTGCGTAGCGCTTTCGGTTTGCCGTCGGCGCCACGCTGGCTGGTGTGGACAGTCCAACAGGCCTTGCGCTGGCGGGCCAGGGCGCTACGCTGGCTGCCCCGACGCCGAAGGCCGAAGTTGCGCACGCAGATCCCGCGTGCGGATTATCCACAGGGCTACCGCATCGAATCGTTGGGGCCGCCCCCTTCCGGCTGATCGAAAGGGGCGCCTGCGCAGCTTAATGTGAAAGTCGCGTCGGTCGCTCCTCCCCGGGTGAGGGACGCCGTCCAAACCCGCGTGCAGCCGCCCCGGGCCGCTGGAGTGGCCTGGCTCTGGCTGCGGGCGAGTCTGGAAGAGCAGGGAAGGCGTATGATGGCTGCGGCATCCGTTCGCGGCAGCCCATTCTCAAAACTACTTCTACTTGTCGTGCTAGCGCCGCTTTTTCCCCCCCCCGCCCCCCCCCCCCCCCCCCCCCCCCGCGCCCGCCCGGGGCCTCTGCCGTCTCCCCCCCCCCCCCCCCCCCCCCCCCCCCCCCCCCCCCCCCCCCCCCCCCCCCCCCCCCCCCCCCCCCCCCCCCCCCCCCCCCCCCCCCCCCCCCCCCCCTTCCTCCCCCCCCCCCCCCCCCCCCCCCCCCCCCCCCCCCCCCCCGCCTCCCCCCTCCCCCCCCCCCCCCCCCCCCAACGGAAGGAGACAAACGATGATCAGAATCATGGCCCGTATTACAGCGCGGGCAGGCAGCGAACTCGAATTACGGTCGGTGCTGCAGGAATTGCGGCTGCCAAGCCGCCAGGAGGCCGGTTGCCTGAGTTACGAGTTGTTTCATAATCAGGACAATCCGCTCGAGTTCGTGACCGTCGAGCAGTGGCGCGATCAGGCCGCCGCCGACGCGCATCTGACAACCCCCCACCTGGCCAGGGCGATCACGCAGGCGAGCGATTTGCTTGCGCAGCCACCAATGATCGATCGCTTCAATCTGGTTGATTGACGGGGCTGCTACTCGACGGGTTGCCATGGCCGTCAGGGGTCTCGTGTCGACACCACAGGCGATGCAGGAAGTCGTACCAATAAGGAGGACAAGACCATGCTCCAGGGACTAATGCAAGACCGCCCTTGTTGATCGCGTCACCACGCTTCAGGTGACCTTGCCTGGTTCCCGGCGACGGATTCGAGATTGACAGCTCTGGATAGGGCTCCCATACTTTCGGCGATCCCTTTGGAGTACATCCTTCATGAACGCCAAACCCCATGCTTTCGTCGCCATGCCCTTTGGCACCAAGACTGCAGCGGATGGTCAGCTGATCGACTTCAACCGGGTGTATCTCGAGTACATCGCCCCCGCCCTCGAGGCGGCGGGGCTGGAAGCCTTCCGCGCCGATCAGGAAGTGCGCGCGGGCGACATTCGCACCGACATGTTCCAGGAGTTGCTGGTTGCCGACCTGGTGGTTGCCGATTTGAGCATCGACAACCCCAACGTCTGGTACGAGCTCGGTGTCCGCCACGCGCTGCGCGCTCGCGGCGTGGTACTGGTGAGCGGTGGGCGGGTGACGACCGCCTTCGACCTGTATACCGACCGCAAGCTGCGCTATTCGTTGAAGGACGGCGCGCCCGACCCGGCGGCGGTCGAAGACGACAAGCGCAAGCTGGCCGAGATGGTAAAGGCAACCATGGAGTCCTGGCACGGCCGCAAAGTGAGCCCGGTCTATAGCCTGATGCCCAATTTGCAGGAGCCGGACTGGAAGTCGCTGCGTATCGGCGACGTTCGCGAGTTCTGGGAGCGGCACGACAATTGGCAGGATCGCCTCGACCTGGCGCGTAAGGCGGGACGCATCGGCGATGTGCTGGTGCTTGCCGAAGAGGCGCCGGTCGCCGCCTTCCGCGCCGATGCCTGGATCACCGCCGGGGAGGCATTGCTCAAGGCCGAGCGCTTCCGGTTCGCGCTCGAACACCTCGAGCGTGGGCTGGTGATCGACCCCGACAATCCGCACGCCCTCCGTCAGCAGGGTGTGTGCCTGCAACGATTGGCCGTCGCGAAGCTTCCCGGTCATTCGCTGGATCGCGCCCGTGAGCACTACGGTGAGGTGTTGAAACGCTATCCGAGCGATCCGGAAACCTGGGCGCTGCTCGGCCGCGTGGACAAGGACGCCTGGGTCGATACCTGGAGGCAGCCGGGCAGGACTCCAGAGCAGATGCGCGAAGACGCCGCCTATGAGGACGCCCTGTTGCGCGCCGCCATCGACAGCTACGTGCGAGCCTATCGCAGCAACCCGAACCACTATTACTCCGGGATCAACGCGCTGGCCCTGATGCACCTCTATCGCCACCTGACCAACGATGCGCGCTACGACCGCGACATGGCGATCATGGCCGGCGCGGTGCGCTTTGCCGCGGAATGCGACCCGAACGAGGGCCAGCTTTTCTGGTCGAAGACGACGCTAGGCGATCTCGAAGTGCTGGTCGGCACCCCGGACACCGTGAAGACTGCCTACAAGGAAGCGATAGCGAAGAACGAGCACGACTGGTTCTCACTCAACTCGAGCCGGGCGCAGCTGCAGTTGTTTCAGGACCTCGGATTCCGTCCGGACACGATAGCTGCCGGCATCGCCACGTTCGACCGCGCGCTGGAGCGGCTGCAGCAACCCGAGAGCCGCTGGCAGCCGCGCCAGGTGCTGCTCTTCAGCGGTCACATGATCGACGCTCCGGATCGTACGCAGGCACGTTTCCCTGCCGACAAGGAAACCATCGCGGCGCAGAAGATCGGCGCAGCCCTCGACCAGATCGGTGCGGGCCCCGACGATCTCGCGTTTTGCCAGGCTGCCGCCGGTGGCGATCTGCTGTTCATCGAGGCGTGCCAGGAGCGCGGTGTGCGCTGCCAGGTCCTGTTGCCGTTTCCCGAGCCTGATTTCATCGAACGTTCGATCGCGCCATCGGTTGCTGGCGACCGCTGGTGCGACCGTTTCTACGCGATGAAGGAGAAGCTGCAGGACCCGATTCGCATCATGCCCGACGAGCTGGGACCGTTGCCCAAGGGCGTCGATCCCTTTGAGCGCTGCAACCTCTGGCTGTTGTACTCGGCGCTTGCCTGCGGCATCGACAAGGTCCGCTTCGTGGCGCTGTGGAACGGTGGCGGTGGTGATGGCCCCGGCGGCACGGCGCACATGTACAACGAGGTGAAGCGGCGGACCGGCAGAGTGACCTGGCTGGACACGCGTACGCTGTGGTGACGCGCCCCGCCCGTGCCAACCACGTTGACCTTGAAGAACGGTCAAATGCGGCTCAGCAACTCGGTTTTTTTCGCCGAGAACTCTTCGTCGCTGAGGATGCCCTTGGCCTTGAGGTCGGCGAGCCTTTCGATCGTCGCGAACACATCCTGATCGCGACCCGGCGGCGGTGCAGACCCCTGCGACCTGCTGTTTGCCGGCGATGGACTCGGCAGTGTCGCCGGTGACCGCGGTGGCTGCCCGGTCGACGAGAAGACTACCGGCAGGCTCGCCACGTCGATCAAGCCATACTGGCTGGAGAAGCTCAGCGTGCCGCCGACCGACTGCTGTTGCGAGAAGCCGGCGATCCGGTGGTCGAGTGTGTCATAGACGGTGACCGCGCCGCCAACGTCGATCGCCAAGCGTTGCGCCTGCGCAAAGTAAGCATAGCGAACACCATTCTGCGCACCGGTGCTGTTGGGTGCGTGCAGATCAGCGGGCCACCAGTCCCCGGAGGTGCCCGGCGCAGGCGGTACGAACAGGCTCACCGCCGCCAGCTGTCCCGAGCTGCCCGCTTGCTGGGCGCCGGCGAAATTGCTCTGCAGTTGCCCAGCGTCGTAGCCTCCTGGGCCACCCTGGCTTTGCGACTGGAAGCTGCCGCTGCGGATCAAATCCGGCTGGTCCGCGATCAGCTTCGACAGTTCGTTGCACAGCCCGTCGATCCGCCCTTTGAGGTAGTTGTCGAAGAGGTCCGAGACCATGATCATGCCGCCACGCATCCACTGACCGGAGCCGGAGAATTCAGGATGAGAGAACTGTGCCATGCTGCCGTTGCCGTTGATGACCGATTCGAGCATGCTCAGCACGGCATTGGCGCTGAAGCCATGGCGCTGGGCAATTTCGTTGATGGCTTGCTGACCACTGGAGGAAAGCTGTCGCATGGTGAGCCTCTATTTTGCAACCAACACGTACGAAATCGATCCGCCGGCGTGCGCGGAGTACCGGTGAGCGTGACGGTGAACGTGTTGGACATTGTGAATCCGTGGGGACGGTGGAAGCGGAGTGTACGCCTATCGTCGTGACCTGCGCAATCGCGCACCGTGGCGTATTGCTGCGCGCTTCGCGTAGCCGGCCAAGTAGCCCGACGAGGCACGCACGCGAACGGTAGTTGCCAGCGGCTCGACCTCGGTAGCGGCCCACAGTCTCCACCTGCCCCTCGGCTGATGCGAATGCCAGAGGCGCGAATCGTTCTTCCTTCCCGTGGCCGAAGTGGGGCCGCCTGCACCAGCTTCAGCGATTGACCGCGCCCATCATGTTCGCCGGGTAGCGGTCTCCTGCGGCAGCGTTGAACGGAAACACCGCGTCGAGCGCGGCAAGCTGGGCAGGGGTCAGGCGAATCGCGAGCGCGCCAACGTTCTCTTCAAGGTATTTTCGCCGCTTGGTACCGGGGATTGGCACGATGTCGTCGCCTTGCGCGAGCACCCAGGCCAGCGCGAGTTGACCGGCTGTGCAGCCAATCGCGGCGGCAAACGCCCTGACCTGGTCGACCAGCGCGAGGTTTCGGGCAAAGTTCTCGCCCTGAAAGCGGGGGCTCGAACGCCGGTAATCGTCGGCAGCGAAGTCCTCTGGGCGCGTGATTGCACCCGTGAGGAAGCCGCGTCCGAGGGGGCTATAGGGGACGAAGCCGATACCGAGCCGCCGGCAGGCGGCGAGCACGTCGGATTCCGGGTCGCGTGTCCATAAGGAATATTCGCTTTGCAGCGCGGTGATCGGATGCACTTGGTGCGCACGTTCCAGCGTTGCCGCCGACGCTTCCGAGAGTCCGATGTAACGCACCTTGCCGGCGCCAACGAGATCGGCGAGGGCGCCGACGGTGTCCTCGATCGGCACCCGCGGGTCTACCCGGTGCTGGTAGTAAAGGTCGATGGTGTCCACGCCAAGGCGCCGCAGACTGCCTTCGATGGCGCCGCGCACATATTCCGGCCGGCTGTCGAAGCCGCGCACCGAGGCGTCGCGCGGATCGCGCAGGATGCCGAACTTGGTCGCCAGGAAGACCTCGCCGCGCCGGCCGCTGATCGCGCGGCCGACGAGTTCCTCGTTGGTGTGCGGACCGTAGATGTCGGACGTATCGAGAAAGTTGATGCCAAGGTCGAGCGCGCGATGGATCGTGGCGATCGATTCAACGTCGTCCCGACCGGCATAGAAATCGCTCATCCCCATGCAGCCAAGGCCGATGGCTGATACCCACGGGCCGCCACGGCCCAGTTGTCGTGTTTGCATTTGCTTCTCCGAAGAAATAAACCAGCCTCCGATCATCAGGCGGCCTGTCTATGCGGCCGACGCGCCGGGGAACCATACAACGATAATTTCATCTTCCGTAACTTGAGCATCCAGCAACCGAGGTTCCGTGAAATTACCCACAGTGTTCATGCCAGCCCTCTCGTATTTTCGGCAAATGCGTTTGAATAATTCTTCGGATGGTATTGAGCTCTTTTGGCGAAAAGCCAGCATTGCGGCTAATTGCGAAAACTGGAGTATCGACGCGCAACGTGAAAGCTCAGGCGACGGACGCGGCTTTATGCGGCCGGTCGCCTGGACCAGAGGGTTGGGCATGGATGCATGATTGCAAGACTTGCCCCCAAGCTTTTGCAACGCCAAGTTAGACCGAACCGTTACTCCTGGATTCCGCTGCGCTCCATCTAGGCTACGCTTGCTGGCCGGCGACGAAGAGCGAAGAGGCCACCAAATCCGGCAGCGAGCAGGACGAGGGTCGACGGTTCCGGCACCGCTGGCGATACCTGCACCGCGACGATGTAGTCGACATCAACGCCGCTTCCGCCAGCGGGGACATCGAACGCTTCGCCGAACAGCGCGACGTTACGCGACAACGTCCACGTGCTGGTGAGGGCATCGAACACCAGCGCGCTGGCGAGACGCTGGGCGATGAACAGATCGAGATCGCTGGTGATCGGCGCGTTGCTGCTCTCGGGATCGAAGAAGCGCTGGCCGAAGCTGTTGTCGCTCTGGAAGCGCAGGAACACGTCACCGCTCGAAATGAAAGCGAGGTCGAGTTCGACCAGCAGCGGGTTGCCCTCGTCGTCGAAACCGAGATTGCCGGGGCTCAGTCCGAACGCATCGGTGCCGAGCTGCATGCTCAGCGATGCTACACCCTCGGGGTCGTCATTGCGAATGCGAAAATCGCCGGCGTCCAGGCCGAAGACGTGGCTCAGGGTCGTCTCGGCCGGAAGGTTGTCCCACTCCAGCGGATCGCGGATGAGCGTGCCGGCCCTGCCGGTGGGGGCGGTGGATTGCTTGCCGGGCGCCGCGTTGCGCACATACTCGGAAAACGTGCCACGCAGATCGGCGACCACAAGGGCGGTGTTGAGAAGCGGCAGAAGGAAGAACTGCGCCCGGGCGCGCGCTTCGGCCGTCGACGTGTCGCCAGTCGCGGGGTCGATGCCGTTGCGGAAGGCATTGTTGGTCGCGATCGGGATGGTGCGCTCGAAATCTTTGGGCGTGGTGGTGTAGGCGACCGGCGGCGTGCGGGCGGCGACGGTGCCGCCCCTGATTTCCACCTGCTGCTGGCGCGTGATCATCTGATTGCGATCGATGCGCAGGGCCGGAACCATATTGAGTTGTTGAGTCGGGAAGAAATTAGCGACAGCGGCCGGCTGGCCCGGCACATGGAAAACCTGCGTGCTTAGGGGACCGGTGCCGATCTGCGCTCCGGCATGCATATCGAAGCGACCGCCGACCGACACGCCGAGCGCGCCAAAGGTGCATGAACGGCCGCGTTCCTTGCAGTCGCTGGTCAGCGACGGGTTGTAGCTCGCGAAGATCACCGCGCCCGACGCGGCGCCGAACGGTGCCGCCGCAAGTGTCGCCGTAAGGGCAAGCGGTGCGAGGTGGCACTTCCACCGCAGAAGCCGTGTTTTGCAAGCGACTGCACTTTTGTTTTGGTTTGATTTCATCTTTCCTCCTATCTCCCCGATTAGAAAAGTGTTGCCAACTGGTGTACTCATGATGCCTCGTTCCTTTCGTGATTTGTTGACGCCTCTTAAGAAACTCCTCTCAACTGGTTGATCTTATATGCATGTTTTATGCTGGTTGTTCAGTGGGGACGAGCTTCATGCCGAGCTTCTGGGCGCGCTGTGCCAGTTGGCGGAGAACGCGCTGGTGGTAACGCTGCTCGTAGTAGTCCTGGCCCTGGTCGGTGTACTCTTGGCCCTTGGTGAGCAGGGTGTAGATCAGCCGCGCCAGCTTGTGGGCTGCCGCGGTCACGGCCTTGGGCTTGTCCATACGCGAGCACAAGCGTCTGAAGTACGCGCCGAGCGCGGACTGGCTGGTTCTCAGCGCTGCGGCGGCCAAGCGCAGGGCCTGGGCCGCGCGGTTGGCACAACGCTTGGTCTTGCCGCTCATCACCTTGCCACCGGTGATCTTGGTGCCGGGGCACAAACCCAGCCAGCTCGCGAAGTGGCCCTCCGTGGGAAAGCGTGACATGTCGGCCCCGGTCTCGCTGATGACCGCCAGAGCGGTGGTCACATCGATGCCGTCGATGCGCGTCAAGTCCACGCCGCACATCTTGAACAGTTGGGTACGCAGATCGAACTTCGGCGCATTGCGTGGCCGACTGCGCTTCTTGCCTTTGGCTGGGTCGCCTTCATGAACCTCCAGCCGCTTCAACTGCGCTTCGATCTCCTGATCGCATTCAGCCAGTTGCGTGCCGATAAAGTCGAAGGCGGCCAGCGCCTGCTTGAGCGCGAACAAGTGCTCGACCCGCCAGTGGCCTTGCAGGCTCTTGGCGATTTCATCGACGCTAGCGTGGATGCGCACGTTCTTCATCGCACCCAGCACCTGACCATCACGCTCGCCGGCCACGATGGCGCGCAGGATCTTCTGGCCGGTCTCGCCCACCACGTCGGAGATGACGTTGGCCAGTTGAACGTTCATCTGCGTGAGCGCCTTTTGCATGTGCTGTACCTCTCTGGCCTGGCTGCGCAACAGCATGCCGCGCTGGCGCCACAGCGAGCGCAACACACACACCTGATCGGCTGGGCGAAACGCACCGCTGAGCAGGCCGTAGGTCATGAGTTGCTGAATCCACTGACAGTCGAGCACGTCGGACTTGCGGCCCGAAACGTTCTTCACGTGACGCGCGTTGACCAGCAGCACCGTGAAGCCACGCGACTCCAGCAACTCGAACAGGGGGATCCAGTACGCCTGGACTCCATCGCCACCGTATCCACCCGGCAGGCCTGAAGCCAATCAGCAATGGCATTGAGGTCAACCGTGAAGCTGGGAAACTCGCGCACCGGCTCATCGTCCCGGTCAGGCGGTACGGCCACAAAGTGCGCCGCGCTGCCGATGTCAATTCCTGCCGCATTGGGGTGGGTGATCGTCAGTGCCACTCGGGACTGACCCGGCTTGAGTCTGAGGCTTCGATTGCGTTGAGCCATGGCGTGCTCCATCATTCGTTCAGAAAGGTGGCGCCGCCTCGGGTACGTCGTCTTGCTCACTCTCTTAAACGGGATATCCGCCTGCACACTGCCAAGCCGATTCACCAATGTCGATGACGTCACCCATGACCACGCTAACCCACGGGCATTACGCACCATTGCTACATCGGTCTTCCGCGGCACCGCCGTCCACTTTGCCACAACGCCGCAACCCCGTGTTTCTTCGGCGCGATTTGCGGCAGCGGGCCGATTACTTCGCTAACGTAGAAGTCACCGGCGCTGCGCGGCTTTATCGCGCAGCGTCTGTGTGGACTGCCGGGTTGGGGCTTGGCCATCAACGTAGGCGTCGAGAAGCCGGCGAATCATGCGCTGGTACTGAGTGTGATGTTTTGAAGCCTCCGACTTGAAGAACTCGATGCTCTTTTTGCTCAGTGCCAGAGTTACTTTCACACCCTCTTCACGAAATGCCAATTCCGCCGGCGAGGGAAGAAAGTCGGGGACCACCTGAACCTTGCCAAGGGGTTCATCGGTGTATTTAATTTTCGCGCTCATAGATCGCCTTTCCTTTGCGCCAATAGCCGGCGCCGATGATTCGAATAACCGAGGCGCGGTACGTGAACCGCACCGTGAGCACGCCGCCGTCAACTTCGCCGAAGCAATAGAACCGTTCTTCGGTTTGGCTGTGTGCCTCGTCCTTGGCTATCACGCGTTGCGGGTCCGCAAAGGCGTATTGGGCACGGGAGAAGGAGACCGCTGGAATGCAGAGTTGGGCAACGGCTATAACGGGGCGGGGATGTGTTTTCAGCCCTCCGCTTCGCTTTGAATTTCAGATTTTCGAATCTCCTCGGCAATGCGCCGGATGTCAAAACCCGACTCTTCGGCTAACGCCTCCTTGATCGTCCTTACCTCAACGATGATCTCGTCATTCACTTTCTTCTCCTAGCAGTTCTTCCGGTGTGCAGATGAATGGTAGCAGCAGCTCTCTTGCTGTTTGGAAACTCACGGCCCCGTGTCACCACAACGCCGTGAGTTTCCAAACAGCAAGAGAGCAGTCGGGTAGCTGGACGCGGTTACCCGCGCCCAGCCCCCTCAGAACCGTGCATGGGTCTTTCGATCCACACGGCTCAAGCCTCTACAAAGGCATCTTTCGACACCCGGTTACACCACTTCGTTTTTGGCGTAATATTGACTTCCACGGCAACTGAGATGTTGAAGTTGAAGATTGCCGGCTGCATCGGACCCGCCTTCAGTCACTTTCACAATATGGCAAGCCTTCCAAGGAGTGCTCTTTGTGATGGGTGCTTGGCAGGTAGAACACAGCCCATCTTGCCTTCGCCAGACACGGTAGAACGTCCGGCGACCTTTTGACGAGTTGAGCATCTTCTGTCCCCATCGGGACTCGAAATACGGCTCCCATTTTGGGTCGTGAGGATTCGCCTTGGCTTGAATCTTGACGTGCCGACGTATTGGCGTATCCGATTCTTTTAGCAAAGTGACTTCTCGTCGCGTTCCATCCTCTTTTGTTCTGTTGCGGCAAATATCCAGTTTCTGGTGCCTCTGGACTTAAAGTATTTCTCCTTAAACCATCGGGCTCCTTTATTGGGATGCCTTCTTGCCGCCCATCGCCATAGCATTGACCAGATCTCGTCATCAATCCGAGCAAAGGTGTCCTTGGCGACTACATGGCTGTGGTAATTCGCCCATCCTCGTAAAACAGGATTGAGTCGCCTTATCAAGTTGGCCTGTTTAGCCGCCTGATTTTCCTTGATGACGTCACGGATTTTGTCAAGATGCGCTTTGACGTTCGCTTTCGACGGCTTAATCAGTAACTTGCCGCTGTACTTGCGAATGTTCCATCCGAGAAAGTCAAACCCTTCCTTGATATGTGTTGTTTTCGTTTTTTCCGGCGATAGGACTAGTCCACGTTCCGCCAGAAACCCGATTACTACGGGCTTGACCTCATTTTCCAGCCATTTTTTCGAGTTGCCGGTGATAATGAAGTCATCCGCATAACGCACCATGTTCATTTTCAGACCTGTCTGCGTCGCTTTAGGGAATTTCTCCGCCAGCTTTGCTTCAAGGCCATCAAGAGTCATGTTTGCCAGTACCGGTGAAATAATGCCTCCTTGCGGAGTGCCGGCCTCTGTGGGGAAAAGTTCGTTTTGATACACAAATCCCGCCTGAAGCCACTTGGTCAGAATTACCTTGTCCGTGGGGATGTTGGCGATCATCCATTCGTGGCTAATTTTGTCGAAACAGCCCTGAATATCAGCCTCTAGCACCCATTCCGCGTTTGCTCGCTTAGCCAGAGAATTGAAACATTGCCCCCAGCATCGGCGGTTGAACGTTCCGGTCTGAACCCATAGGAATTCGGATCGGCGGTGGTTTCAGCGATGGGTTCCAACGCCAGCAGATGGAGCGCTTGCATGGCGCGGCATTTCATCACCGGGATGCCCAGTGGCCTCGTCTTGCCATTTTTCTTCGGAATATATACTCTCCGAAGCGGAAGCGGCGAATAACCCCGCCTCTTCAACGACGCAATCGCGTTGGTCTTTGCCCCGGTGTTTTCCAGGTGACTTTGTCCACCCTGGGAGTGTTCTTGCCTTTATTTTCAGTCACCCGCTTGACGGCTAATGCTTTACCGCTAAACGAATGGGTCAGCAGCCATTGCAACGATCTCGCCTTGTTGTGTCTGCCCTCCTGTGTTGCCTTCACAATACGTGTTTGCAGCCGTCTTACGTGACGTCGAACATTGGCCCAACTGATGCCATTCCACGCCACGCCAGAAGGTGCACACACCCGTGTTGCAGCGTCCATTTGCTTTCCTTCTGCGATGATGGTTCTACGAACTCTCTTGTGAAGAGAGACCATAAGGAAGTCTGCCCGCTTTCGCGTCGGGTAACCTTAAAACCCGTATCCGCACCATTACAGCACGGCATTCGCTTTTTCCTCGTTCCTGTTCCCGCACATCCATGGGCAGACTTCACAGCCTGCTGTCCCCGAAGGGGGAAGTACAGGGTTTCCACGTTCCACTGGTAAGAGTACATTGGGTTAGGTGCCTGCATTAGACCGGGAGGCGTATGGGTCACGAAAGCGCAACGGCTGAGCGCTGTTCCCACCTCCAGTACCTTTTGGTTCAAGCGTAATAGCCATTTCCGCTTGTTTTACGTCACGATCTTTATCGCAGATTCAAATTTATTCACCATACCAATTATCTAGCACTTATCCGGCTTATGGCTGCCAGAAGGGTATGCCTCTCGCGATTTATACCCCGCACCTGGCGGTGCTTCGTTACGTTGTCAGAGTCGCTCTTTATTCAGACTCTTAGATGCACCAAGTGACATTGGTGGTTCCCTCCTGGTGAAGTGGGAACAACTTCTACCAGCGACTTCGTGTCGCACGGCCGTAGCGCAAGTGAACCTATGAGTAGCCTCGTAAACTATGTGGAGAAGCCGACCCTGTGGTCAGAAGGGGAAGGCCGTTGGATGGGCGCTCGAATAACGGAAGTGGCGTCAATCGACTCCCGGGGTAGCAGGGACGGCATGTTCTCGAAGATTTACTGCCCAGTGCTGGAGACCTGTTTGTGGGGTGGGGAGACCACCGACCGCTGCGTATAAGGCAACGAAAGCGCAGCGGCTGCAGGCAGGAGTCGGAGGGGTTCATAGTACCGATCGAGATCGCGGGACAACAGAACCCCGGTCGAGGGAAGGAACCCTACTTTGTTCGTGCAACCGAAGAGCGGAGGGTCGAGGGATTGCCATGTCGCTAACCACCCCAGATACGATCAGGACGCTACAGAGGAAGCTCTATGCCAAGGCCAAGCAAGAACCAGCCTACCGCTTTTACGCGCTCTACGACAAGATCAGCCGGGAAGACCTCCTCAGTCATGCCTGGCGGCTTGTCCGGTCGAACCGAGGCAGTCCTGGCATTGATGGGATCAGCTTCGAGGCCATAGAAACCGGAATTGGGGTAGAAACGTTCCTGAAGGACCTGGCCCGTGATCTGAAAGACAAGACCTACCGAGCCCAACCGGTACGGCGCGTCATGATCCCCAAAGCGGACGGCAGTCAGCGCCCGCTCGGGATACCGACGCTGCGCGACCGGGTCGCACAAATGGCGGTGAAACTCATCATCGAACCGATCTTTGAAGCCGATTTCTGCGAGCATTCGTACGGATTCCGGCCGCAGAAATCGGCCCACGATGCTGTGGATGACATTGCCAATGCGCTCTGGGCCGGCTACACCCAAGTCATAGACGCCGATCTATCGAAGTATTTGGATGCGGCTTCATAATGCCCCCTGGTTCATGAGGTATGGGAAAAGAGGTCGGGTTTGTCATCTATCACCCGGATTCGTAAACCTTTTCTGCGTCCCTGGCAGACATGAACGGCTTCGA
Organism: Candidatus Accumulibacter affinis; assembly: GCA_016713625.1. GTDB lineage: Bacteria > Pseudomonadota > Gammaproteobacteria > Burkholderiales > Rhodocyclaceae > Accumulibacter > Accumulibacter affinis. The sequence continues at coordinate 160,132 of JADJOT010000011.1, read as the reverse complement.
GTTCGCCACGCTTGACACGCTGCAAGACGGTCTGGCGTGACACCCCGAGCCGCTTAGTGGCCTCTTGCATCACGACATAGCCTTCGGGTGCGTCCTCGACAAATTGACGGGCAAGGTCATCGGACATACGAATTTGCCAGGGCGCACCGGGCGTGACCTGCTCGCCGACGACAAATCCGTCGTTGACCCAGCGATGAAGCGTCGAGGGTGCCATGTTCAGGACAACAGCGGCCTGTTTGATGCTCATAAGCTCACCCACGGGCTGCTCTGCGGGGGCTCGTAGCGAGGAATGTTCCAATGCCGGCGGGTATTGCCCACCAGGTTGGCCGTAAAGGGCAAGCCCCGTGCCGTCGTTCGGCCTTGCCGATTGAGAATGCCGGCGATGACCTCGTCCGGGTGGCGAGCTGCCAAACGGCGCAGGAGTGCCAAGGTTTCTTCATCGGTGCGAACGGTGGCCGGGCGAGAGCGCGGCAAATGGACATCCAGTTCGGTCAGTTGGCCACCACGCCAGCGCAGAGTCAGATGAGCCCGGTAGTCGTCGCGGAAAACGGCGATGATGACTTCTTCTACCAGGCTGCGCAGGAGTTCCTTCTGGTCGCGGGGCGTAGTCGTGGGGGCGAACCAGACGCGCTTGAGATCCTGGCCGAGCGCCAACAGCGCCTGCTGCTCGCCAGCGGTCAATGCGGCTGGGCGTTGCTGTTGACGACGGGTCAGTTCGGCCCGCGCCTGATCGACTTCTCGTAAGCGCTGCTCCCACTCGCTTTCGAGTCCGCGCGCTACTAGGCGGTTTTCTGGCTCGACTGCACGGTATCGCCGTTCGGCTTTCTCGGCCTCATAGCGGGCGCGCTCGACGGCCAGTTGCCACTGCGCCAGTGCCGCATCCCGATCGGCTTCGTACTGCTGCGCAGCGAGCAAGGCCGCTTGCACCCCGGCGGGCTCCAGGACTTCCAGAAAAGCCTCGCTGACCGCTTCATCGATCTGCACGCCACCGACGCTGAGGCAGTAGCACGCCGCGTCCGCCGACGATGTCCTTACCGGCACAGTGGTAGCCTGGCGTGACGTTGCGGCCGCGATAGTGGGTGCGCAGATGACGGCCGCAGTGTCCGCAGATCGCGAGGCCTTGCAGCAAGGCCGTCCCTTCCCGCAGAGCGCCACCCGCCTGGTGGGGCTGGGGTCGGGTATTGCCGTCAAGACGGGCCTGATTGGCCTCGTAAGTGACCCAATCGAGATACCCCGGGTGGTGCTCGGGGATCAGAACCGCCCAATCCGCTTGCGGCAGTTGGCGGATGCGCTTCCTGATCTGCCCCTGCTCATCCACATACCGCTCATTCCGGGTTTTTCCATAGCAGTAGGCGCCCGCGTACCTGGGATTCGTGAGGATGTGGTGGATGGCCGTATAAGTCGGCGGTGTCCAGCGTATCTCGTCGGTCTGGTTGAAGCGCAGCGGGAAATTCAGGCCCTCGGTGTGAAACCAGAGCCAGACCCGGCGTGCCGAACCCAGTTCGGCAAACTGCTCGAACACCGAGCGGATCGCGGCGACCACCGCCGCATCGGGATCAAAGCGTATCTCCCCTTCCTCTTCGCCCCAGACGAAGCCGATCGGTACGCCACGACGCAGTTCGCCGCGGGCGGCCTTGTTGCGGATGCCACCGTCGAGCCGTGCGCGCAGGATATGAAGTTCGGCTTCGCTCATGGTGCCTTTGAGCCCCAGTACGAGACGATCGTTGAATAGTCCAGGATGATAAAGCCCATCAGCATCACCGATCAAGGTATCGGTCATGCCACAGAGGTCGAGCAAGCGATACCAGTCGGCATTATTGCGCGCCAGACGGGAGACTTCCAGACCCAGAACCATCCCGACATGACCCAGGGCGACTTCGGTGGTCAATTGGACAAAGCCGGAACGCTGTGCCGCACTGGCGCCGGAAAGGCCAAGATCCTGGTCGATGACGATGACCTGGTCGCGTGCCCAGCCGAGCGCCACGGCGCGGTCGGCAAGTGCGTACTGACGGGCGGTGGATTCGCGGTTGTGCTCAACCTGAGCGGCAGATGATTGACGAATATAGACGACGGCGGCCCGCTGCAAATGGGTCTTACCGCAATGGCACTACCTTAACAGAAAAGTCTTTCCGATCAGATGTATAGAGGTGGGCTGAAGGCCTCTTGGCGTTATTATTCGGGTGTCGAATCCGATCGAGATTACGTGGAGGATCAGCCCAAATGGATAGTAACAGGGGTCAGCGGCTTGCGGAACAGGTGAAGCGATTTCGGCACGTTTTGTCCAGTCAGTGGGATCGGTGCTCGGGGATGTGATTCCTTCGAAGCTTTTGATGGAATGGGCGATGGAAGAAGTTGGTGTCTGGCGCGAGCGGGTCTATAGTCCGTTCATGACACTGGTGTTGTTTCTCGAACAAGTGCTCGGAGCGGATCACAGCTGCCAGGATGCGGTGGCGCGTGCGCTGAGCGCTCGGGTGGCGGACGGACAAACCCCGTGCAGCCTGAACACCGGGCCGTACTGCAAGGCACGGGCACGGTTGCCCGTTGAGCTACTGGAGCGTTTGGGTCGAGAGACTGGCGCGCGGGTGTGTGCGCAGCAACCGGCCGGATGGTTGTGGCATGGGCGCCAAGTTAAGCTGGTCGACGGTAGCACGGTGTCGATGCCCGACACGGCGGCGAACCAAAAGCGCTTTCCACAGAATCGATCGCAGAAAACGGGTCTGGGTTTTCTCTCTCGCACGCCTGGTGGCGATCGTCTCCTTATCCTGTGGATCCGTCCTGGATTGGGCGGTTGGTCCGTGTCAGGGTAAGGAAACCGGGGAGACCGCGCTCCTGTGGAGTTTGGCGCAAAAGCTGCAGCCTGGTGACGTCGTGGTTGCCGATCGCGCCTATGCCGGCTACTTCATGATTGCGTGGTTGATCCAGCAGGGCGGAACGTAGTGATTCGCCAGCATCAACGGCGACACACCGACTTTCGACGCGGCCAGCAACTGGGTGCGCGCGACCATCTGGTCCCTGGATGCGCCCCCAGCGTCCGACCTGGATGAGTGAATCAATCTACGCCAGCATGCCCGAGAGTCTGACCATGCGCGAGGCGCGCGTTGCCGGCTGGACGCTCGCTTCCACACTGATCGACCCGCAGCAGGTGAACAAACGCGAGCTGTTCGCACTGTACCGCCAGCGCTGGCACGTCGAACTTGACCTACGTTCGATCAAGAACGTCATGCAGATGGACCTCTTGCGTTGCAAGAGCCCCGAGATGGTCGAGAAGGAGATCGCCGCCCACTTGGTCGGTTACAACCTCGTCCGCGCCGTGATGGCGCAGGCCGCGTCTCTGAGCGCCGTCCTGCCACGGCAATTGAGTTTCAAGACCGCTCTACAAATCCTCAATGCTTTTGAACAGAACCTGCGGTGCTGCCCCCGCGGGTCGCCTCGCCAGTCGCCACGCTTTCGTGCTCGGCGGCATCGCTCAGGCGCGCCTACCCAACCGACCAGGTCGGGTCGAACCACGTGTCGTCAAGCGAAGACCCAAACCCCGAGCTCTCCTCACTAAGCCCCGGCAGGCGCTGCAAAAGGGCTTACGCCGCAAACAGCAGTCAATACAGAAGCAAATCGACCAAGGCTTAAGGTAGTGCCATTGGGGTCTTACCGATTTTGCTGTCGTCACTCATGGCTGGGTTCCTCCTTTCCCGTTTCGGTCTTGGCGATCAGTTGCGCCAGCTTGTCGACAATGGCGGCGCGATGCCCCTCGTCGAGGTCCTCCCAGACCTTTGGGTCGCGCGGTGGGTTCTCCAGGAACGGCAGGCTCAGTTGCATGATGATTCTCCTCAGAAGGCGATGGACGGCGGAGAAGAGCGTCAACCAAAGTGCGGGTTCGGAGCAAGTCTGATAAGGAAGCCAAGCGAGTTCCGTTACTGTCGGGTGTCTTGACGGGAGTCTGGTCGGTGCCCCCCAATCGGTCCACTCAGCGGGGATGAGTGACCGGCTCCGGTCCGGCAGGATCAGCAAGAGATAAGGGCCGCTGCTTCGGCGTGAGTACCGCAAGACCTGCAGGGCGCGGCCCGCAAAAGGGTGGCCCGGACGGACGATGGTGACCTGGTCGGGAGAGTCTTCGGAATGGGTAGTGTGTCGCGGTTTCCTTTGATAGCATTCCGCACGCCAAGCTACTGGCCGTGGTGGCCGAGCGCATCGTCGATGGGGGGATTCTGCACCTCATCAAGCAATGGCTCAAAGCCCCGGTCATCGGCGAAGACGACAACGGAGTGAAGAAGACCGTGGGCGGTGGGAAAGCCAATCGTCAGGGGACGCCGCAAGGTGGCGTGATTTCCCCGTTGCTGGCCAACTGCTACCTGCATATTCTCGACCGCATATGGCAACGGCGGCACCTGAAGGGCAAGTTGTCCGCACATCTCGTGCGTTACGCGGATGACTTTGTCGTCCTGTGCCGAAAAGAGGTAGAGGAACCGCTGAAGGTGGTGCGGCATGTCCTGGCACGTCTGGACCTCAGTCTCAACGAGGCGAAGACCCATATCGTGGACGCCACTCAAGCAAGCTTCAATTTCCTGGGTTTCACGATTCAGATGAGTCGAGGGGCCAAGACCGGAAAACCGTACCCGAGCGTCCGGCCAGCCGATAAATCGCTGAAGAAGATCAAGGCGAGGCTGACGGAACTAACGGGCAGGAATTTGACCCCCATCCCTTTGAGTGACGTCGTGGGAAATGTGAACCGCAGCCTGCGAGGCTGGGCAAACTATTTCCACTTCCACAATTCAAGTCAGGCGATGAACAAAGTCAGAACCCACGCGGAAGACCGGCTGCGGACTCACTTGATGGCGCGTCACAAGGTGAAGGACCGTGGAATTGGCTCCGGCCGGTTTCCAAGTGCTCATCTCTACGCGCGCTACGGGCTGTACAAAGTCCCTACGAAAGCGGGCTGGCACTCGGCGCATGCCTTGGCGTGAAGAACATCGGAAAGCCGTGTGCGGGAAAACTGCATGCACGGTTTGATGAGGGAGGGCAGGCGAAAACCTGTCCTCTACTCTACCCGCTGACGTTTTCGGAGAAGGAGACCCCGTGCTTTCTCTGATTCTCGGCGTCCTTGTCTGGGTCCCAATCAAAGCGACTTTTAGCCATGGACGCAGAGTATCACTAGCCCATATAAAAAGCCATACCGCGATATGGAAAGCCCCAACGTTCAAATTCAGCGGTGAGCGAAGCGAGTCCGCTGGAATGCAGTGTTAGGTAAACTGGCTGGATTGGTGGGCGGGGCTAATACTTGGACCCCGGCCGCTTTCAGTCTGGCCTCGCCAAGTTGTATCTCTTTGAACAGTGCATCCAGATCACTGCCATACTTGGTGCCAATTGCGTCCTTGATAGCATGAACTTCCATCATGATTTCGTCAGTCATCGTCATTGCCTCCAAGAAGTTCCTCTGGGGTGCATATGATCGGGAGGAACAATCCGAGTTGTTCAAGATGCATGGCGATCTTTTCCTGAATGACAGGATTGGCAAGATGGCGGCAATTCCAGGTAAGGAGAAAATCCACGCCATGCAGTGTCGAAACAGCAATATGAAGTGCGTCCTCAACCGCCTTGGCGGGAATAATGGCTTGCTCGATAAGCGCTTCGGCCAAGCGAATCATGTCCAGCGTAACCGCGAGGACGGGTAGGCCATCAAGTGCTGCAAGTCTTTTCTGTGCAGCCACCGGATCGCCAGCGGCGCACTCTTGCCAGACCGCTTGGGAAACCAGAAGTTCATAGTCGGAGCGTTGTTCCCACCAGGCCAGTGTGATTTGCTGGTGGGCAGCACCGATAATCGTTTTGCTCGGGCGCGCCGTCAGATAACTGATGACCGAGGTCTCAACATAGATTTTGCGCTTCATGAATTCAGTCATTTCCGAGAAACCGTGGTCTGTCCCTAATTTGCTGCTAATCTTCTTTGGCATCGCGTAGTTGTATAAAACAGACTGCCTAAGGCGGATAGTAGTGACGGCAAAATAAGGCGTTTAATTCGACCCTGGCCCCTTTAACTCTCTTTAACTCCTTCGCAGAAGAGATAAGTGGTCTGCTGATGGCCAGCTTCGATAACGTTCTTGCTTGGACGAGACGTCAAATAGCTGATGACGGATGTTTCGATGTAAACCTTACGTTTCATGATTTCGGCGCCTTGGTTCAGAAATCCGTGGTCTGTCCCCTCTTATCGTTTCGCTTGCTGTGTTTCGCCCGGAGGCAAAAACAAAGACCTGACCCCCTTGTTTTCTAAAACAAAGACCTGACCCCTTGTTTTTCTCTTGGGAAAAAAGAAAGACCTGACTCCGCTGACGTTTTAGCGACCAAGGTGACGCCACCACGCCCCAGGCTTCGCGCCTCAGTCGCCGCCCAAAGACGAAGTGTGGCCTCATCCAGCCTCCCACACAGCGCTTGATACTTGGCTTCTATGGCTAACTCTTGCTCCATGCAGAAACCATAGGCCAATCACCACAAATGCTCAAGTTATTTTTGCTTAATGCCTTAGGCATTTAATTTTACTCCGACCCCAATTATTTTAGGCCAGTGTTTGCCATGGACTTGCCGGTTACCAAAACTCGGAAGGCGGGTTACGCGAGTACGCTAACCCGCCCTACGGCCCTTCGTCGCAAATGTCAGAGCAGCTAGGCTAAGCCCGACAAGTAGCAACGAATCGGGTTCGGAAACAGCAACTGGCGCAGCCAGAACCAACGAGTTGTTCCCACTGAACTTTTTGACCGAAAGCGCAAGTATGGGTGTGTTCGTGGCGACCCACACCGTAAGTGTCGGATTCAATGCGGACACGTTTACACCGTCGAAAGAATAGACCCCAGTCGTCCACTGATACTCAGGCATAGCTGCCTGAACGCATTCAGCCGCGCAATTCAGACTGGAAACGAAGAATACGTCGTCTAGCCACGCGCTTGTTATCATGTTTCCGTTTACATCGAACGCGGTAAGGTCGTACTGCTCGGGTGCTCCACCAAAAGCGTCAAGGTCGCCCAAACCAACGAAGGTGCCCGTCGGCAGGGAGCCTAGGTTGAGTCCTGAGAAGTTCCAACTGGACATTGAGGCTGTCGTTGGGCCGAAGGGATAGGGCCCGGTGCCTGTAAAGGTCCCGACCCAAGCAAGCGCTACAGCACCTCCCCAGGTTCCCGAAAAGCCAATAGGGGCGGGGAAAGCTGTGCTCACAATAGCTGGTTCGACGGCCCCGAACGCTGTTATGGGCTGCGTAGTCGCACCACAACCAGCGGATGCGGGTGGCGTGCAGGCTGTCGGGATCAAAAGCGGCACTAAAGTTGGACTATTGAGAGGGGCAGCATATGCCACGCTGACACCCGACAAAAAGGTTGCGCAAGCCATTTGTATAAAGAGTTTTCGGCTCATAGCATCGCCTATAAGCCGCGCGAATATTTGGATATGTAACATCATCTTCTTCTCCAGTGGAGTTCTGGGCGATTGAGTAATAGGCGTGACGCTATCGCCCTAGTAGCGGCAGCCTAACAGTGGAATAGACAGAATAGGCCAATCGTGTGCTACACAGAATCTGCCTATTGTGATACATCGGTATTCTGTGTAGCCTCGTTTTGACGGCCTCCTGTGCCTCGGACTTTGGCCTACCTCAAGGAGAACCTACCCCATGCCAGAAGGAGTGTCAAGTAGAATCCCAAGCCCGGCCCAACCCGAGGCGATCCAGCGGTTTTGGGACAAGTATCTGGCGCTGCTGCACCGTGGCGGGGTCAAACCGCCCGCGGATCGGTGGTATGTCCGACGCGCGGAGCTGTATATCGAGTCGGTGCCGGGACGTCGCCTGGGTGAGCATCAGCCGGCGGACGTGACCGGCCATCTTGCCGATCTGGGCAGGCTAGGCAGAATGGAGGACTGGCAGTTCCGACAGGCGGTCGATGCGCTACAGAAACTCTTCGAGCTGGTCGGAGTGTCCTGGCTGCACGAGGTGGACTGGCGGTATTGGCGGTATTGGCGGGAGTCGGCTCGATCGCTGCCCGCCGATCATCCGACCATTGCCCGTTCACTGCCCCTTCGGGATGGGGCTTCTGCGGACGCCAGTCACGTGCCGGCAGAGGAAACGGCGGTTGCTGCGGGGTGCGCAGTGATCGAGCGTCTGGTGGCAGTAATCCGCCAGCGGAATTATTCGATCCGTACCGAGGAGGCGTATCGCTCCTGGACGCACCGGTTTCTGACCTTCATCGGCGACCGTGATCCGGGGGATGCTGGCGCCGCGGAGGTGGCTGCCTTTTTGGAGACCTTGGCGGTGCAGGGGAATGTGGCGGCAAGCACGCAGAATCAGGCCCTGAACGCCCTGGTGTTCGTGTATGAGCAGGTGCTGGAGCGGCCGTTGGGCGATATGGGGACGTTTCAGCGGGCCAAGCGTCCGCGGCGTTTGCCCGTGGTGCTCACGCAGGGCGAGGTAGGGCGGTTGTTGGCTAATATCGAGGGGACTTACCATCTGATGGCGTCGCTCTTGTATGGCACGGGGATGCGTTTGATGGAGTGTCTGCGGCTGCGAGTGAAAGATGTGGATTGCAAGTCTGAACCACGGATCAGGAAGCCTTGCTTTCGCCACGGCGCCGATTCTTCCAGAAGTTGATCGACAGATAGATCATGAAGCCGACAAAGGTCAGGAAGCCGGCGATCTGGAAATAGAGCGAGTAGTTGGTACGGTATCTGCCGGTGACCGGGTCGTAGATCGAGCAGACGATGCGGACGCGCTCCATGATTTCCTTCAGCGTACCGACCTCGGGCGGAATCGCCGAGCCGGTGATCAGAAGCTTGAGCGGTTCGGCGAGGTCTTCGGCGGTGAATTTCTCGCCATAGACCTGGCGGACGATCATTCCCTCGGCGTCAACCAGCGTCACCTGGTTGATGTGGTCGAAACCGGCCGGGGTGGCGACATAGCTGAAACCGAAATTGGCGGTGAGGTCGCCGACGATCGCCGGGGCAGGGCTCAGGAACTCCCAGTTGGGCAGGTAGATCCCGTAGTGGGTGGCGAATTCCTTGAGCGCCGCCGGCGAGTCGAAGGGCTGATTGAAGCCGATGCTGATGACGTTGAAGCGGTCGGCGCCCAACACGCCGACAGTATTCTGTACGCCCTTCTGCAGGTTGCGGGTGAGCGTCGGACAGACCTGAAAACAGGCAGTGTAGATGAAGGTGACCAGCAGCGGCTTGCCACGGTAGCGCGACAGCTCGACCGCCTGACCCCGGCGGTCGAGGAGAACGAAGTCGCCGACGGGTTTGCCGATGACGCTTTGCGAGCGCGCGAAGGCCGATTTCTCGTCGAGGGTGGTCAGCGTCACGCCGCTGTTGGCTCCTTGTGGGCGAGCCGTCAGTTTGGGCTTTTCGGTGGCAGCGTCGTCAGCGACGAGTGGATTTGCCGCCAGCACGAGGAGGGCTGCGATAAGGGCGCGGGAGAGTTTCCTGAACACCGGAGCGGGCGCCATGCAGAATCAGAAGCGCAATTGCGTGTCAGCGATAGCCGCCAGCAGGACAAGGGTCAGCTGCATCAGCGAGGCATGGAAGCAGACCATTGCCGATTTGCGGTTGGCCTCGCGAGTCAGGCGCCAGGCTTTCTGAATGAACAGGAAGCCGCCGACGGCGGCGCCGGCGAAGTAGATCGCGCCGAGCCCGAAGGCCAGCGGCAGCAGGCTGGCGGCCACCAGTGCCAGGGTACTGAAGAAGATCGTGTTCGCTGCGCGCTGGTCGCCGACGACCACCGGCAACATCGGTACGCCGGCAGCTTCGTAGTCGTCACGGAAGGCGATCGCCAGGCTCCAGAAGTGCGGCGGCGTCCACAGAAAAAGGACCAGCGCCAGCGCCAGCGGCACAGCACCGACTTGCGGATCGGCGGCGGTGGCGCCGGCGAGGACCGCCCAACTGCCGGCCAGCCCGCCAAAGACGATGTTCAGCCAGGTACGCCGCTTCAGCCAGACGGTGTAGACGATGGCGTAGAAGAACGCGCCGAGAAAAACGAACAGGGCCGACCAGGCGTTGAGGGCGATCCACGCGGCGCCTACCGAGACGATCATCAAGGCGGCGATGACCAGCAGCCAGATCGGTCCGTGGCGGATTTCACCGGTGACGAAGGGGCGCTTGCTGGTACGCGACATCAGCTGGTCGCTGTCGTGTTCGTAATACTGGTTGAAGGCGCCGGCGCTGGCCGAGGAAATCAGCACCGAAAGGGCCAGCACCAGCAGCTGCAGCAGGCTCAGGCTGGGGCCGGGGCTAACGGCCAGACCGGCGAGGGCGGTGAAAGTGATGACCACACCAATGCGCAGCTTGAAGACGCCCAGAATGGCACGGATGGGGAAAGCGGGGCTGCTGTTCGATGGGAGTGTGGTGGGCATTGGCGGCGATAGCGGGGCGATCAGGTAGGATACGATGGAACAGTCGAGGCAGGCCTGCTTGAATCGAGCCTGTACTCCTGTACTCCAGGCCCGATTGAGGCAGGCTCCCACGCCGGGGGGCGTGGAAGCGCTTTGCGGGATCAGCTGAGCAACCAGACTTCCGACAGGTACTTCCAGTTGACGAAGTAGTAGAGGACGAAGGACACGAACAGCAGGAGCGCCAGAACCACCGTGCCGGGAACCCCGACGTGGTCGCTGCCGTGTGCGACGGCGGAAGCCGCCTGCGTGCTCGGCGGGATCGGCGTCGGCTGGCTGGAAACCTTGCCGCCATCGAGCTTCTTGCCGAACAGCAGCGAACCGACCACCAGCAGGATCCACAGGCCACCGCCCACCACGGCGATGACGCCGAAGATGCCGGTCAGGCCCATCATCAGGTAGGCCGCGCCCGGCCATTCATACTGGAACGGTGCGCCCGAAAAGGCCATGTCCCAGTGCCGGCGGGAAACGCCCAGCGTGCCCGCGCCCATCATCACCAGGCCGAGCACCGACATGCTGATGCCGAACAGGTAAGGCTGGATCTGGCACAGTTTCGGCAGGATCATTTCGCGTCTGAACAGGACCGGCACCAGCAGATAGGTGATCGACATGAACGCCAGCGTGGTGCCGGTCACCACCGTGGTGTGGAAGTGGCCCGGAACGTAGAAGGTGTTGTGCATCAGCATGTTGATCTGCTCGGTGCCGAGTACGACCCCCGAGATGCCGCCGAGGAAGCCGAAGCTGACCAGCGAGATGAACATCCCCGAGAATACCGGGTTGCCCCACGGCGCCTTGCGCAACCACTCGAAGAGGCCGTTGGTGTAGCCCTTGCGCCGCTGCGCCGCTTCGATCGCACCGGGAACCGTGAAACCGTGGATCATCGACGCCATCACCGCGAAGTACATGAAGTAGGAAGTGTTCAGCACTTTCCACTCGGCACTCATTCCCGGGTCGGAGAGCAGGTGGTGCGCACTGGCGAGTTGCAGGAACAAAATGTAGAGCAGGAAAGCGAAGCGCGACACCTTCTCGGATAGCGGCTTGGCGCCGAAAATCACGGCTGCCGTCAGATACCAGACGGAAACGTGCGCGGCAACGTTGATCTGCTGCGACGAGTGCCCCAGACCCCACCAGACCATACGGTACAACTGGGCGTCGATTTCCTTGATCAAGCCGACCGACCACAGGAAGGTCGGAATCAGGATGCCGGCGCCGGCAAGGATCGTGAAGGTGGCGATGATTGCCGCCGTCAGCGCGCCGAAGGTCACCAGCGGCAGCGAACCCTGGTAGGTCTTGTCCTTTCTGGCAACGACCAGTGTGCCGAAAAAGACTGCGGTGCCGAGCAGCGCGCCGACAGCGACCAGGATGATGCCCAGGTAGAAGTGCGGGGCGGCCTGCATCGGCACGTAGGACGTGAACATCACGCTCGACTCGCCCTGGAAAATGGCGATGTTGGTCGTGATGCCGCCGACGACCATCAGCCAGAAACCGAGCCAGGCGATCTTCGGCGTCGCCAGTCGACAGCGCAGCAGCGTCGACGAGGCGAAGTAGAGGACGGCCATTTCGAAAAATAGTATCCACAGGATCAGCATGTCGATGCCGTGGGCGGTGAGGATCAGGTAGAACTGGTCGGCTGGCAGCAGCTTGATCGCTGGCCAGCGGGTGAGGATCACCAGTAGCGCGGTGATGCCGCCGACGAGCAGCCAGAGGACGCCGGCGACGGCGTTCCAGCGCATCAGTTTTTCGGCCTGGTCCTCGAATTGCAGTCCGGAGACGGGGCAGGTGCGGTAAGTCGTTGCCATCTATTGGTTCCCCTTCACGTAGATGCGGCCAAGCATCGAGGAGTGGCCGATGCCGCAGTATTCGTTGCAGACGATGGCGTAGGTGCCTGCCTTGGTTGGCGTCATCTTGACCACATGCTCATAGCCGGGGAGGACCTGGATGTTGATGTTTACCGGCTGCAACGAGAAACCATGCTGATAATCCAGTGAGGAGAGGTGGATCCTGTAGGTCTGCCCCTTCTCCAGTTCGAGGATCGGATACCAGGACCAGAGGCGGGCAATCAGGTAGCCATCGCCGCCGGCCGGCACCTTGACGACCGGGATGTTCTGATCGGTCTCGGTGCGGATGGTGTTCTCGGCGATGAATTTCTCGGCTTTGGCGGCAAACAGCTCGGGGGTGGTCCGGTAGGTTTCGTTGGACAGGTTCTGCTTGCCGAAGACGTGCCAGTAAATCATCATCGCGAACATGATCATTCCCCAAACGAAGGCGATCGCGATCCATGCCCATTCGACCTTGTCGATGGGTTGCTTCCACCAGAGCCGATCCGACGGCGGCAGAATTGCACTCATATTGGTCTCTCCCTGATAGGACTGGTTGGCTTACCGGGCAAGCGGCGTGTTCATGATGTCGATGATGCCCCACAGGATGTAGAGCAGCCCCGGTGACGCCACACCAAGAAACAGCAGGAGAAAATGGTTGTCCAGCAGCTTCTGCATGAACGGAACATCGTCATCGTTGTCGGCCATCTTGTATCCTCCATCACTGATTGGCGCTCGCGGCGCATGGCAAATTGCTGGCAAGGTCGAATTTCTTGGCCTTTGGGGGGCACAATTGAGCGAAGGATACCTGCAGCCCGCCTGCGATTGATTTGATTCACGTCAAGAACGGGGAAACACTGCCATCGCTGGCAAAGCCAGCAGGCATCGGCAGCACAGGACCGCTGCTGCGGCCAATCGTCGCAGCCCGTGGCGCGCTCAGTGCGCATCGCAAAGAGCATATAATTCGCCGCTCCGCCTCCTCTTTCCCGGTTATCTGTCATGGATATGGTCGTTCGCCGACAAGTCGCGCTCTGGTTGCTGGTCTGCAGCGCCATGGTCTTCGCCATTCTGGTGGTCGGTGGCGTCACGCGGCTGACGCATTCAGGACTGTCGATCGTCGAGTGGCAGCCGATCGTCGGCGTCATCCCGCCGTTGAATCAGGCAGAATGGGATGAAACCTTCGAGAAATACCAAAAAACGCCGGAGTACCAGCAGGTCAACCACCAGATGAGTCTCGACGAGTTCAAGGGCATCTTCTTCTGGGAGTACTGGCACCGCGTTCTTGGTCGCCTGATCGGAGTCGTCTTCCTGCTGCCTTTCCTGTACTTCTGGTGGCGACGCCAGATCGACCGGTCACTGGTGGCGAAGTTGCTGGGGATCTTCGTGCTTGGCGGCCTACAGGGGGTGATGGGCTGGTACATGGTCAAGAGCGGGCTGGTCGATGATCCGCGTGTCAGTCACTATCGACTGACCGCGCATCTGTCGCTGGCCTTCCTGATTTTCGTCTCGATGTTCTGGGTGGCGCTCGGCCTGCTGGCCGAGCGCACGCGCACGGCCAGCAACGCTGCGCTGCGCGGACTGCAGCGCAGCGGCTTCTGGCTGACCATCCTGGTCGGCTACATGGTGGTCAGCGGTGGTTTTGTCGCGGGTATTCGCGCTGGCAAGGCCTACAACAGCTTTCCGCTGATGAACGGGCATTTGCTGCCGCCCGAAAGTTTCCTGATCGATCCGTGGTATCTGAATTTCTTCAACAACATGGCGCTAGTCCAGTTCGACCATCGCCTGGGCGCCTGGTTGCTGGTATTTCTGATACCGTGGTTTTTCTGGAAGACCTGGAAGGCGGCTGTCTCCTCGTCGGCGCGCATGGCAGCCAGCGTGTTGCTGGTGGTCTTGCTGGCGCAGATCGGACTCGGCATCGCAACGGTGTTACTGGCGGTTCCGGTCGGGCTGGGTGCCGCCCACCAAGGGGGGGCCATGGTCGTTCTCGGCGTGCTGCTGTGGGTGAATCACGAAATTCGTCTGGGGCGCTAGTCGGTCCTTGCTGCCTGATCACCAGGCAGGGCCTGCGCTTGCGGAGAGGCTGGGCGACCGCTGCAAGGCTGGCCATGCTCTCGCTGCTGCTGAGGGCAGGACTTCGTCTGGCGCGACCGCTCCGGCGCCCAATGGTCGACCCAGTGCCGCAGCGTCGGTCACCAGACAGGCAGCTGGAGAACGCCGAGGAAGCTGCCTGCTTCTCGCCTAGACCGAGAACGACGAACCGCAACCGCAGGTCGACGATGCATTGGGGTTCTTGATCACAAACTGCGAACCCTCGAGGCCTTCGCTATAATCGATTTCCGCGCCGACCAGATACTGGTAGCTCATCGGGTCGACCAGCAGGGTGACCCCGTTCTTCTGCAGCGCCGTATCGTCGTCGTTGGCCACCTCATCAAAGGTGAAACCATACTGAAAACCGGAACATCCACCGCCGGTTACAAACACTCGCAGTTTGAGTTCCGGGTTGCCTTCCTCTTCAATCAATTCCTTCACCTTGCCAGCCGCGCTGTCGGTAAAAACAAAGGGCATGGGCATTTCGGTCGCTACATTCATTACTCTATTCTCCTGGATCTGGTATTTGGTCTGCGGGGCGCAGGCGCAGTTGGTGTAATCTGTCGGGGTTGACGTTACCGCAAGCCCTGTAGCCGCCGCAGCATTACTTTGAATGTCGGTTGACAAGCGGAATCACGCGTAGTTCCATACATTCGTCGGCCACTCCCAAGGCGGCCTGGGCGGTGGCGCCTGCCCCGCATGCTCACACGGTCAAAACGGACAAATCTGCGTTCTCGCTTGTCCGCGACCGGAAGCTCATCATAACATCTTTGTCCAGCCGCCGGCCGCTTCACCGCTTGCGCAGCGTGCTGACGCCGGCGCCTGGCGTTCAGGGAAACACCGCCAATTGCCATAGACCTTCCGTTTCCGGCAGGCCGAACATGATGTTCATGTTCTGCACGGCCTGGCCCGCAGCGCCCTTGACGAGGTTGTCGATCACCGAAAGGACCACCAGCACGTCGCCTCCCTGCGGGCGATGCACCGCGATACGGCAGACGTTGGCCGCCCTCACCGAGCGGGTATCGGGATGTGATCCAGGTGGCAAGACATCGACGAATGGCTCGTCCTGGTAGCGCTTTTCGAAGAGATCCTGAAAGTCAGCTTCCTGCTTGATACGCGCGTAAAGTGTGGCATGGATACCACGGATCAAGGGCGTCAAATGCGGAACAAAGGTCAAGCCGATCGGGCTTCCGGCCATGCTCGACAAGCCCTGCCGAATCTCCGGCAGGTGTCGGTGACCAGGAACCGCATAGGCCTTGAAGTTGTCGGCCGCTTCTGCGAAAAGTGCAGGGATCTCGGCCTTGCGACCGGCTCCGGAAACGCCTGACTTGGCATCTGCAACGAGATAATCCAGGTCCACCACGCCGGCTTCGAGCAGCGGCATGAAGCCCAATTGAACTGCCGTCGGGTAACAACCCGGGTTGGCCACCAGACGAGCGTTGCGGATGCCCGCGCGATCCTGTTCGGGCAGTCCATAGACGGCCTTTTCGACCCACTCCGGGCTGGCATGCGGCATTCCGTACCACTGGCTCCACTCGGCAGGGTTCCTGATGCGGAAGTCGGCGGCCAAGTCGATTACCCGCACGCCGGCAGCGAGCAGATCTGGCGCCTGGGTCATCGCCACGCCGTTTGGTGTAGCGAAAAAAACCACATCACAGGCTTTCAGATTGGCACTGGCCGGATCTTCGAAGCGCAGGCGCAGGCGCCGCCGCAAGCTCGGAAACATGCTTGAGACCGCGGTCCCGGCGTCGCCTCGGGAGGTAATGGCGACGATTTGCACTTCTGGATGCTGAGCCAGCAGACGCAGCAACTCGACGCCCGTGTAACCGGTGCCGCCGACAATTCCAACCCTGATCATGAGAATCTCCGCGAAGTACGTCAATCATGGCTTGCGCTTCCTGAATACACAAAAGCCGCCCGAGGGCGGCTATTGCTGTACACCAGGACGCGTTTAGCGTTTGGAGAACTGCTTGCGCCTACGCGCCTTGTGGAAACCGACCTTCTTACGCTCCACTTCACGAGCATCACGAGTGACGAAGCCCGCTTTGGAGAGTGCCGGCTTCAGCGATCCATCGTACGCAATCAGCGCCCGCGTGATGCCATGCCGAACCGCACCGGCCTGCCCGGACTCGCCGCCGCCGGCCACATTGACCAGAATATCGAAGCCCGCCATCTGCTCGACAAGCTGCAGAGGCTGGCGAACGATCATGCGGCCCGTCACGCGCGAGAAAAACTCATCGACAGGTTTGCCGTTAACGACGAACTTGCCGCTGCCGGGCTTCATGAAGACGCGCGCCACCGCGCACTTGCGCCGACCCGTGCCATAGAAGTAATTTTCAGCCATTGTGACCCCTTAGAGTTCCAGAACTTTCGGCTGCTGGGCAGCGTGCGGATGGGTTGCGCCGGCGTAGCACTTCATCTTCTTGAGCATTGCGTAGCCGAGCGGCCCCTTGGGGAGCATGCCCTTCACGGCCTGTTCAAGGACGCGTCCCGGGAAACGCTGCTGCATCTTGGTGAAGTTCGTTTCGTAGATGCCTCCCGGGTAGCCCGAGTGGCGATAATATTTCTTGTCCTCGGCCTTGTTGCCGGTGACCCGCAACTTCTCGACGTTGGTGACGACAATATAGTCGCCGGTATCCACATGCGGAGTGAATTCGGGTTTGTGCTTGCCACGAAGGCGACGAGCGATTTCGGTCGCGAGACGACCCAACACCTTGTCGGTAGCATCAACCAGAAGCCATTCGCGCGTTACTTCGTGCGGTTTGGCGGAGAAAGTCTTCATCAAAAACGCCGTCCTTTTTTGCCTGATAACGGAAAGCCGAGCATGTTATTGCAAGTCGCCAACCGCTGTCAATTGCTGTTTCGCTCGGGCAGCTCCGCAGCGCGGTCAGGCCGGGGATCTGGCAAGGCGCCGAACGATGTAAAATAAGCTGCTGAAGGCGGTCGATAGCCAGGCATTCAAGGGGAGAAGTGGTGCACAAAGTGGCAGACATTGAAGAGGCGATCGGCTCGCACGCGATGTGGATGTCGCATCTTCGGCAGGCGGTTCTCGAAGCGCAGCCGGGATTTGATCTGGAGAGCATTCGGGCAGCGGACCAATGTGACTTCGGTAAGTGGCTGTACGGACCACGCGTGTCCGAGGAGGATCGGGGCACCCCTGAGTACCAGGCGGTCGAGCGATTGCACTCCGAGTTTCATGAACTGGCGGCGCAGGTGGTCGAACTCGCCGCTGTGGGTCAAACTGCCGAGGCTTATGGCTTGCTGTACGGCGACTACGTCACGATGTCCGGAAGACTTGCCCTGGCCATGCGGGCGTGGCAAGAAAGCTTGTCCACGAGCGGCAGGTCAGCCGAGCTTGGGTTACGCCCAGCGGGCTAAACACTCATGTAGCGCACGGCGAGATCGTCGATGCTGCGCAACCGGCGGCTCACTTCCCTTGCCAGATTCAGAACGATCAGGGCAAAGGTCGGCAGGTCGGATTCGTAGATCTGAAAAAGATCGCCGTTGGAAAGTGCCAGGACCGAAACCGCTTCCAGCGCGCGTACGCTTGCCGAACGGCTCTGCATGTCGATCAACTCCATTTCCCCAAAGACATCGCCAACCTTCAGGATGGCGATGCGCTTGCCGAGCAGGTCATTCGTCGTCGGGCCAGCCTTCAGGACCTCGACCGATCCGCTGCAGATCACGAACAGCGAGTCGCCGTCTTCACCTTCTTGAACGATCACCTCGCCGGCAGCGAAATTGAACTCGCGCATCAAGGGCATGATGGCCTGCATGGCCCGGTCGTCAACCGCACCGAACAATGGTTGTTGCTGGAGAAATTTCGCTGTTTGCACTGCTCGCTCCGCATGCGCTGATCAATGGCCTATTGTGCACCGGGCAGCAGAGAAACTGAAGATGAAGTTCAGCCAACAGCCGCCGGCAGTGGCCGAAAGCGCTCGCTTGCGGGAATCACGATGGAGTCTGCAACGCGAGATCCTTCACCGCCGCAAGCAGCCGAGGCAGCGTGCGACGTTCCAGGTCGAATTCCTCCAGCATGTCGAGCCGTGCCTGAACGCGCAAGGCCTTTGTCGGCTCGGGATCGGCGAGCACCGCAACGATTTTTTCTGCCAGCGCAGCGTGGGCAAAGAAATCAACGAGCAAGCCGTTGCGACCGGCCGTGACCACCTCCCGCACCGGGGCGGTATCCGAGGCAAGAATCAGGCACCCACAGGACATGGCTTCAAGCAGCGACCAGGAGAGTACGAAAGGGTAAGTGAGGTAGACATGCACGCTGGACAGACGCAGGGCATCGAGGAATCTGGCGTACGGCACCTTGCCCAGGAAATGCACACGGCTGCCGTCGATCAGCGCCGCTACTTCGCGCAGATACGTCTCGCGATAGGTCTCGCCCGCCGGCAACGAGCGCCCGTAGCTGACCTCGTCACCTCCGACGATCAGGACCTGCGCTTGTGGCCGTGCGGCGAGCACCATTGGCAATGCGCGCATGAAGGTGTGAAATCCCCGGTAGGGCTCGAGGTTACGTGCCGCGTAGGTGATCACTTCGTCACCGCTACGCAGGCTTCCTCTGCCATCCGGTAGCGTGAAGTCAGCGACCGGGCCTGGACAGACCAGGGCGGTCCGAATACCGTCGTGGATCACCTGTATCTGGTCATGGAATTGCCGGGGATACTGATTCCGCTGCCAGTGCGTGGGGCTGATGCCGGCAGCGGCGGCTTCGAGGCTGATCAACTGCGTGGCGTTGCGGATGCGTACCCGACAGCGGTCGTCAAAGGAGGTTGGAAACTCGGGGTCAAAGCCCATGTCCGATCCGCTACCCCGATACAGGAATTCCAGGTAGAGCAGCAGTCGGGCAGCCGGATAGACATCCTTGAGGAACAGCGCTTCGCCCCAGCCGGGATGCGCGCAAATCACATCGGGAACGAATCCCTGCCGGCGCAGGGCCATCGCCAGACGCAACACCGCCTGACCCCTACGGACCGCGGCTTCGGTGCTATGCAGGTAGTGGTGGGTTTGCCGCGAGGCCCCTTGCGGCTGCGCATAAGCCAGAAGCCGGATACGCGGATGGAAACCCGGTACCCGTCGGATGCTGGCCTCCTCGCCGATGGCCACCACTTCGTTCTCGAGAGAAGCGGCCAGCGCCGGTGCCAGGTGTCGGTACTGGCCGGGAAAATTCTGATGGACGAAGAGGATTCGCATGACGATTTCTGCAGGTCGCGTTGGCACCGGGCAAGGCCGCATTGTAGTCTCCGGAGCTGCAAACGGGCAGCCTCGGTACTCCTGGCCGACAGCCCGCCAGCACGCTGCGGTAAAATGACAGCGATGGACGACGAATACTTCATGCGCGAAGCTCTTTCGCTGGCGCGGGCTGCCGAGTGCCTCGGCGAAGTGCCGGTGGGTGCGCTGGTCGTGCGGGATGGCGTGATCGTCGGCCGTGGCTTCAATTCGCCGATCGGCGACGACGATCCGACGGCACACGCCGAGATTGCCGCCCTGCGCGACGCCGCGCGCAATCTGCGTAACTACCGTTTGCCCGGCTGCGAACTGTTCGTGACTCTCGAGCCTTGCGCGATGTGTGGCGGCGCCGTCCTGCAAGCGCGCATTTCCCGTCTGATCTATGGTGCCCGCGACCTGAAAACCGGGGTGCATGGCAGCGTCGTTGATCTCTTTGCGGTCGAGCGCCTGAACCATCACACGGCGGTCCGTGGTGGCGTCCTGGCCGAGGAATGCGGGCAGTTGTTATCCAGTTTTTTTGCTGCGAGGCGTATCCGGGAATGAAGCTGCTCATCCACATTTCCATCAAGGAGCAGGCCTTGACCCTGTTGGACGGGGCGGGGAAGGTATTGCGCAGCTATGCGGTGTCAACCGCGGCAAAAGGCCCGGGCGAGATAGCGGGCAGCTTCTGCACGCCGCGCGGCAGGCACCTGATACGCGCCAAGATCGGTACCGGGGAGGCACTGAACACGGTTTTTGCCGGCCGCCGGCCGACCGGCGAGATCTATGGCCGTGAACTGGCCGAACGCTTCCCCGGGCGCGACTGGATCCTCACGCGCATACTCTGGCTGTCCGGCTGCGAACCCGGCCGCAACCGCCTGGGCGGGGTGGATACCATGCGTCGTTACATCTACATCCACGGCAGCCCCGACGCGACTCCGATGGGCCGCCCGGGATCAATCGGTTGTATCCGCATGCACAACGCCGACCTGGTCGAACTCTTCGACCTGGTGCCGCCCTACACGCCGGTCGATATCAGCGCCGACTGAAAGCCCTCGCAAACTTCGCCGATGACCTGTGCATTGGCATCGAAGCTGCGTTCGATCAGCGTGCTTCGTCCATCGCGACGCCGGAGGAGCAGCGTCGAGGCACGCGTGCCATAGCTTGCCGACCGGACGAACACCGCCGAGAGGATGCGCTCCCAGTCGACCGGTACGCCGGTCTCCGGCAGGTGAGCATCCGCAACGATTTCCTGGTCGGCGAGCAGGTCGAAGAACGGTGCTGCTGCCGGCAATCCGGACAGCGCCGCGGCGAAAGAGGCTTTGGCGCTCGCCAGCTTGGGCCAGGGGGTGTCGATGAGGTGGTTGGAGAGGCCGTAGAAGCCAGGCTGCAGCCAGCGCACCTGGCCGTCGCCGCGGTTGCTGTAGTAGCCCAGGTCTGCGCCGTCGGCGACGAAGAGGTTGAAGCCGTTGTAGTCGGCTGCGGTCGCCGCGACCTGCGTCAGATAAGCGACCGGACTGGTCTTGCCGCTCAGAAAATCGGCGACCAGGGCACCCCGCGAGCGCGCACCGACGCTTTGTTTGCCGCCCTCACGATAGTTGGTCAGGGCGGCAAAACGCTGTTCGCGGCTGACGCCCAGCCAGGTCCCACCGGCTTCGAGATCGCGTCCGGCCAGGACCTGCGGGGCTTCCCGCCAGAAAGCGGCAGGCGCCGACGGGCGGACGAAAAACTCGTCACGGTTGGCGGCGACGACCAGTGGGTAGTCCGGGTGGGCTTGCCAGGCGAGGAGAATCAGGCACATCGTGGCCGGTCGAGGCCTAATCCCCTAGCTGCTGCAGGGCGATGCGCGGGCCACCGGGAGCGGCGAGTTCGAGGTCAGCGGCAGCGACGAACTTCTCCTGAACGATGGCCAGGGAATCATAGCCGCCGCTCGGTGCGGCGGCCGCATTGACGACCATGCCGCAAGGATGTTGAGGGTTGGCCGGCGAATAGATGGCATCGCCAGCAGCGATGGGAGTGGCTGCGTGGGCGCGGTAGAGGTGGCGTTTGACCTTGCCGAGGTACTGTGTACGAGCGACGATTTCCTGGCCCGGATAGCAGCCCTTGTGGAAACTGACCGCTCCGATCTTCTCGAAGTTGGCCATTTGCGGAACAAACTCTTCCCGAGTGCGCTCGCTGATCAGCGGCACCGCCGCCTGAATCTCCAGCCATTGCCAGGCGGGAGTACCGACGGCGCGGGCTAGTGACTGCAGTTTCTGCCATAGCGCCGGCGCTGCGCCGCGATGGACGACGATCTCGAAACGCCTGTCGTCGAGGCGAATGACCGCCCCCGCAGCAAACAAAGCGGTCCGCATGGGGGTCGCCGGCATCGGCAGGCCAGCGGACTGCAGCACCGCCGGCGCTTGTGGACCCGTCAGACCGATGCCGGCGCAAGCGCCAGACTGGTCGCTGACGATCACCTTGCTGCGCAGGACGAACATCTGCAGGCGCTTGTGGATCGTTGGCAGCAGGTCGGCGGACAGTTGCAATTGATAGGCGGAGCCGACGCGGAACACCAGAAAGCTGGCCAGCATCCTGCCCTTGGCCGAACACCAGGCCGAATATTGCGCCGCTTCGCCGCCCAGATGCTTGACGTCGCTGGTCAGTTGGTGGTGGAGAAAAACTGCGGCTTCGGGCCCGCTCACCTTAATCACGCCGAGATGGCTCAGTGGCGAGATGATCGTCGCGTCGCGAGCCGCCAGCAACTCGGCGGCAGCGTCGCCGAAGTCGCTCACCAGTCCGTTGTCGATGCGTGCGCCGCTTCCCTCAAGACAGTCCTGCCAGATCGAGTTCATCGTTACGTCATTTCCATCATGTGTTTGCCTTCCGCTATTATAGAGCCACTCTCGGTCCATTCCCCCGTTCCCGCCCCGCAGCCTCGCGGCTGCGCCGCCTTGATGCGCAAACTCCTCCGCCAGCTGCTGATTGCTGTTGTTGTCGTGCTGACGCTGCTGACCGCCTTGGTCGCTGGCGTGCTGTTGACGCCGATTGGCTTGCCACGCGAGCAGATCGATTTCACGATCGTGCCTGGCAGTAGCCTGCGCGCCGCGACCCGGGAGATCACTGCGGCAGGTGCCGAACTCGATTCCTGGGCGCTGCTCCTGCTCGCCAGGATACTCGGCGTCGAGGCTTCGATCAAGGCCGGCAGCTACGCCATCAGCCGTGGCGTGACGCCGCTTCAACTGTTGAAAAAGCTGACGCGTGGCGACTTCACGCAGGCGGAGGTGGCGCTCATTGAAGGATGGACTTTCCGGCAGATGCGCGAGCGCCTCGACGCCCATCCGGACCTTCGTCACGACAGCACGGGCATGCCGGCCGCCGAGATCATGCGCTTGCTGGGTGCGCCGGCAGTCGCCGCCGAGGGGGCGTTTTTTCCCGACACCTATCTTTTTGCCAAGCACAGCAGCGATGTCGACCTGCTCGCGCGCGCCTACCGTGCGATGCAGCGGCATCTGGCTCGCGAGTGGCAGGCGAGGGCGGCTACTCTGCCCTATGGCGATCCTGAGCAGGCCCTGATCATGGCTTCGATCATCGAAAAGGAAACCGGGCGGGAAGAGGATCGCTCGCTGGTGGCCGCGGTGTTCGTCAACCGCCTGCGCCAGGGAATGCCGCTGCAAACCGATCCGACCGTCATCTACGACCTCGGTGAGACCTTTGACGGCAATCTCCGCAAACGCGACCTGCTCACCGATTCCCCCTACAATACCTACACGCGTCGTGGCCTGCCGCCGACGCCGATCGCGATGCCGGGCCTGGCTTCGCTGCAGGCGGCCATGCATCCGGCGCAGTCGGCGGCGCTCTATTTCGTCGCTCGTGGCGATGGGAGCAGCGAGTTCTCGCGTACGCTGGCAGAACATAACCAGGCCGTGACGCGTTATCAGAGAGGCGGCAAACCTTGACCGAGAATCACGGCACACCGCGCGGCCGGTTCATCACCTTCGAAGGGATCGATGGCGCCGGCAAGAGCAGCCATATCAAAGCGACTGCGGAATGGCTTCGCGCCCGCGGCCGGCCGGTGCTGGCCACCCGTGAGCCAGGCGGCACGCCGCTTGGCGAAATGCTCAGGGAACTCCTGCTGCACCAGCGCATGCATCGCGAAACCGAAGCCTTGCTGATGTTTGCCGGCCGCCGCGAACATCTCGTACAGGTGATCGAACCGGCACTTGAACGCGGCGACTGGGTGATCTGTGACCGCTTCAGCGACGCTACCTACGCCTATCAGAGCGGCGGACGCGGCCTCGACCAGGCGAAGTTCGCACAGCTCGAAGAGTGGGTGCATGCGCATCTGCAGCCTGACCTGACGCTGCTCTTCGATTTGCCAGCCGGGATTGCTCGCCGGCGCATTGCTGCCCAGGCTCGCGACCTCGACCGTTTCGAACAGGAGCAGGCCGATTTTCACGAGCGGGTACGCCTGGCCTATCTTGATCGCGCTGCTGCAGCGCCGCAGCGCATACACCTCATCGACGCCGATCAGGCGCCCGAAATAGTTATGAAACGAATTGAAGAAACGATCGCAATCCACTGTTTATGAATATTATTGAATTGCATTCTTCGGTCTGGGAGCAACTCCGTGCACGGCGTCGGCAGCTGCCGCATGCGCTGCTGCTTACTGGCCAGAGGGGAATCGGAAAATTCGCCCTGGCGCGCTCGTTCGCCGCATCGCTGCTCTGCGAAAACCTCACCGCCGCGGGTGAGGCCTGTGGCGCCTGCCTCGCCTGCGGCTGGCTCGCGCAAGGCAACCACCCGGACCTGCGCCTTTTGCAGCCGAACGCGATGATTGCCGAGGCTGCCGAAAGCGGCGAGCTTGACGAAGCGGGCAAAAAGAAGCCCAGCCAGCAGATCACCATCGATCAGGTGCGGGCGCTCGATGACTTCCTGCATGTGGGTACACACCGCCATGGCGCGCGCGTGGTGTTGCTCAACCCGGCCGAGGCAATGAATCGTTCGACCGCCAATGCACTTCTCAAGTCACTCGAAGAACCAATCGCATCTACCTTATTTTTATTGATTTCCAGTGAGCCGCATCGCCTCCTGCCAACGATTCGTAGTCGCTGTCAGGTGATGCCGGTGCGACATCCGGTGCAACGCCTGGCAGGGCAATGGCTCAGCGACGCAGGCGTTCGCGAGGCCGAAAACTGGCTGGCTCTGGCGGGCGGTTCGCCGCTTCTGGCGCTTGAGCTCAGCAACAGCGGCGAGCGGGTACTGCTCGATGCCTTGCTCGCGCAGTTGACGCGTGGCAACAGCCTCGACCCCTTGGCCGCTGCCGCCAACCTCGACAAGGTGGTCAAGGCCGAAAAGCGCCCGGCAGCCTTGAAGCGCGCGCTCGACTGGGGGCAGAAGTGGCTGTTCGACCTGACGCTGGCGAGTGAGGCTCTGCCACCACGTTACTTTCTTGCGCAGGCGCTGCTGCTGCAAGCCCTGGCGCAGACGACCAACACCCGCAAGCTCTTGGCATTCGACCGAAAGGCGATACAATACAAGGCCCAGTGTGAGCAGCCATTGAATAGCCGTCTGTTTTTGGAAGATTTCTTCATGAGCTACGCAAGGCTGTTCCGAACCTCCTGAGAGGAATATGGCAGAAGCCGATACCATCAAGCCAGTGGCCCAGACAGCTCGCCCGAGCGTGCTGTCGCTGAACATCAACTCGAAGTCGGCGTTGTACGCGGCCTACATGCCGCTCCTGCGCAACGGCGGGATCTTCATTCCGACCACGCGCAACTACGCGATGGGCGATGAGGTGTTCATGCTGCTGTCGCTGATGGACGACCCGGCCAAGATTCCGATCGCCGGAACGGTGGTCTGGATCACCCCGGTGGGCGCGCACAACAACAAGGTGCAGGGGATTGGTGTGCACTTCAAGAGCGACGAGAGTGGCACCGAGGCACGCAAGCGCATCGAGGCACTGCTCGGCGGCGTCATGAATTCAGGCCGTCCGACGCATACGGTGTGATGGGGATGCTCGTCGATTCCCATTGTCACCTCGACTTCCCCAAGTTGTCCGGCAATATCGAGCAGGTTCTCGCCTTGATGCAGGACAATGGGGTGGGGTGCGCGGTATGTATCGGGGTCACGCTCGAAGACCTGCCACGGGTGCTGGCGCTGGCCGAGGCCTGGCCAGCGATTCTGGCATCGGTAGGCGTGCATCCGGAAACGACCGGGGTGCGGGAACCGACGGTTGGCGAACTCGTCGAACTGGCCCGCCACCCGCGCATCATCGCCATTGGCGAGACCGGGCTGGACTACTACTGGCACAAGGATGCCCCGGAGTGGCAGCGGGAGCGTTTCCGCACGCACATTCGCGCCGCCCGTGCAGCCGCCAAACCGCTGGTGGTTCATACCCGCGAGGCGGCGGCCGACACTCTGCGCGTGATGCGGGAGGAGGGCGCCGGTGAGGCAGGAGGGGTGATGCACTGTTTCACCGAAACCTGGCCGGTCGCCGAGGCGGCGCTGGATCAGGGTTTCTACATTTCCATGTCGGGCATCGTCACCTTCCGGAAGGCGCTGACGGTGAGGGAAGTGGCGCAGCGCGTCCCGCTCGATCGCCTGCTCGTGGAAACCGATTCGCCCTACCTCGCGCCGGTGCCGTATCGTGGAAAAACCAACCAGCCTGCTTATGTCAAGCACGTCGCCGAAGAGCTAGCCCGACTGCGTGGCCTGAGCTACCAGGAGGTTGTAGACGCCACCACGGCGAATTTCTTCCGTCTGTTTCCTGAAGCCCAACCGAAAGTTGCCCAATGAAGATTCTTGCTCTGCTGTTTGCTCTGCTCCTGCCCACCCTGGCTGCCGCCGGCGCGTACGAAGATATGGAAGAGGCCTTGATCGCCGGTGATACGGCCTGGGCGATCCAGTTGATCAACCGC
This sequence comes from Candidatus Accumulibacter affinis, assembly GCA_016713625.1. Classification (GTDB taxonomy): domain Bacteria; phylum Pseudomonadota; class Gammaproteobacteria; order Burkholderiales; family Rhodocyclaceae; genus Accumulibacter; species Accumulibacter affinis. The sequence goes on along the minus strand of JADJOT010000011.1, from coordinate 133,714 downwards.
GGCATGGACGTCAACTCCGTCGATTCCTCCGGCAATACGCTGCTGATGCAAGCGGTGCAGCGCGACAACATGGACCTCTTCGACTACCTGCTGAAGCGCCGCGCGCGTATCAATACGCGCAATCGCAACGGCGAGACCGCGTTGAGCCTGGCGGCCTACAAGGGCAAGTTGCCGTTCGTGAAGCGCCTCGTCGAAGCCGGCGCCGACGTCAACGTCTACGCCTGGCCGCCGCTGATTTACGCCGCTTTCAATGGCCATGCGGCAGTGGTTGCCTACCTGCTGGAGAAGGGCGCCGAGGTCAATGCCACGACCATCAATGGTTCGACGGCGCTGCTCTTTGCCGCACGTTTCGGGCATCTTGAGGTCGTCGAAGTGTTGCTGCGCAACAAGGCTGACCCCAACCTTGCCAACGAACGTGGCGCGACCGCCATCGACTGGGCGCTGAAGACCGACAACACCGACATCGCCGACCTCGTGCGCAAGGCTGGCGGACGCGCCGGCAGTCCGGTGGCTGAACGCTCACAGTGAAAACGGGGGCAGGGGGCGTACACGCAGCTTGCCGGCCTGCAGGAAACGCTTGATGATCCGGTAGAGATCCGGGTCGAAGCGCTGGGTACTCGGGCCATGCGCCAGATGCGCATGTACATCCTGTTCGCTATGGAGCGTGCCCAACAGGCGCCAGCGGTCGACGAGATGGTGGTCTTCACGCATCCCGAATTCGTCACGCTCGATCAGTACCACTGGCCCTTTGTATGGCCAGGTCTTGATCCTGAACTTGGCCAGCGCAGTCAGCAGGCGGGCGCTGTGCAGCGCTGGCGTCTCCTTTCCGATGCACACACCGCGGCATTTCTTCTGCCGGTAGCCGGCACAGGCGGCGGCGGCTTCTTCCAGCCCGAGTTGCTTGTGACACAGGTGGTGTGCGTCGGCCAGGGTGCGCAGATTGCGTTGCGCGTCGCGACGATTCGCGTACAAACCGAACAGATCGTCGGCAAGTGCGAAATCAACATCCTCTGCGAAAACGAGCTGCGCTCGAAACTCGCCTGCCGCAGCGAGCCGCAATTGCCAGGAACAGAGTTCAACGCCTGCCACGTGCGCGCTGCTGCGCTGGCCCCCGGTCGGCAGCGCGGACGCCGCGTCGGCAAGCGAGCGGGCCAGTTCGATCTCGTGCAGGCGCGCCCCGAACTCGCCGGCTGCCTCGCGCCATTCGATTCGCCGCAGATCACTGAGCAGCGCCTGGTCACGATTGGCGGCGCTGAAGTGCGCGAGGATTTGCTGCCGCAGGTTGCTGCTGCGCCGGCGCAGCAACAAACGACCATCCTCGCCAAAAAAGACATAGGCACCCGCAGCCTCGGGCAGGTCGTCGATCAATGCGGCATCGATCTGTGGCGGCAACTCGGGGCGACCGACAATCGCCGCGACCGCACTGCGAATCGTCGCCGCCGGCAGTTGGCGATGCCAGCACTGCCACAAATCCCAGAGCACGCGCGCGTCAGCGAGCGCCCGGTGGCGCGCGCCGCCAACACTGATGCCGTGCCGCGTCACCAGGGTATCGAGGTTATGCCGGTGATGCTCGGGGAACAGTTTGCGCGAGAGTTTCACCGTGCACAGGCTGGGTACCCGGAAATCGACCCCCAGCCGCGCGAACTCGCCTTTCAGGAAACCATAGTCGAAGCGGGCGTTATGGGCAATGAACAGGCGTCCGCGCAGTCGCTCGAGCACAGCCGGTGCCAGCTGGCGAAAGGTAGGGGCCGAGCGGAGCATTGCGTCGTCGATGCCGGTGAGTCCGCTGATGAATGCGGAAAGTGGTGTTTCCGGATTGACCAGCACGCTCCATTCCCTGGCGCCATCCTCGTCGACCTCGATCAGACCCACTTCAATAATGTGGTCGTTGGCGAAATTGGCTCCGCTGGTCTCGAGGTCGACGAAAACCAGCGGCTCGGGCGCGAGAACGACATTCATCGGAATACATGCGCCGCAAGACGGCGCGGCCGCTGGACGACGGCGAAGTGGGCGATCACCCGGCGGGCCGTCGAATGGCTAGCGAGGACGAGCTTGCGCAGCTTGTGCCACGCCGGCGATGGCATCGGCGAAGACTGCGGTCAGCGCAACCGGGAAATCATGCGCCATTCCTTCGATCACTCGCATTTGCGCACCTGGGATATGCGCCGCCACGTCGTAGCCGCAGGCGACCGGGATCAGCGGATCGTCGGCACCGTGCAGCACCAGCGTCGGTGCCTGGATTGTCGCCAGGAGTGCGCGCCGATCACTGCTGGCAAGAAAAGCCGCCAATTGCCGGGTCACCCCACGCGGGTAGAAGCCCCGCTCATGCTCCTCGGTGAACAATTCGCGCAAACGCTGCGGGCAACTCGGGAAGTCCGGGCTGGCCACCGCCAGTTGCCGCCGGATGGCGTCTTCGATCAGGCTCTCCCGATCACGTGTTGGCGGCAGGGGCGCCATCAACGCCTGCGCCGCCGCGCGCGTCGGTGGCGGCAGGTCAGGGTGGCTGCTGGTGGACATGATGCTGGTCAGCGACAGCGTACGCTGCGGATAGAGCGCCGCAACGAGCTGTGCGATGGCGCCACCCATCGATGCACCGACGATATGCGCCTTCTCGATTCCCAGTGCATCGAGCAGACCAATGCAGTCAGCGGCCATGTCTTCGAGCGTGTAGGGAGCCGTCAGCGGCGCGCCGCTGCGCAGCGCCCGTCCGATATCAGGAACACCGGCCGAGTCGAGTTTGCTCGACAGGCCGCAGTCGCGGTTGTCGAAACGGATCACCCGATAGTCACGGTCCACCAGCGCCTGGCAGAGCTCGATGTTCCAGCGCCCCAACTGCGCGCCTAACCCCATGATCAGCAGGATGGCCGGCGCCGATTCGGCACCGAAGGTTTCGTATTCGATTTGCAGATGGTTGGCTGTGATTTGTGGCATGCGAAGAAAAGGTCGAAGTGGACGTCAGCGAAGACTTGGCAATCTACCACCGAATCGATGGAAATGGCCTGAAAAAGCGGGCCAGCTGCATCGAGCTCCGCAACGACTCACTCGCCTCGTGCGCAATCAGTGATTCGACATCCCCATGCTCCAGGATTCGCGCCGATTCGGCTGGAGCGCTTCGTCAGACGACACTGAGCATTTTATTGGCGTAGTCTTTTTATTCTTTTCTTTTTTCATGCTATCAGCCCTTTCTACCCATGAGCGTTGCTACAATTTCGTCCGCGTGTTCCTCGATCAGCCCGCGAGACGTGCCCCAAGCAGTTGAATTCTTGGATTCAACGGTGAACTCGGCCAAAACTCCTCCGGTCGCTTGATCCTTGACTTTAATTGTGCTTTGAATAGTGTCCGACCCCGCCATAATACCAAGCATTGCCCGTGCTGCACCAGCTCGCATGGTATAGTTAGTTACAGTTACCTCCAATATTTTGCTTGATCCATCATCGGCCGCGGCAAGCAGCCCTTTATTGGAAAGCTGGTTGTTCAGTCGTTCGCGGAAGATAGTAAGCGCTCCTGGATAAGTCCTTCGACTTATGGCCTTATGCCGTTATACTTGCCGTCCCGCCATCCCCGGATGTCTCGCCATGTGCCGCAGAGCCAAGACGCTGACCCTCACAGCAGAAGAGCGCCACCAGCTAACGCAGATAGACGAGCGCGGAAGCGACTGGCGTAAACGTCGGCGAGCACGGACCGTCCTACTACTTGATGAAGGACGATCTCTTGACGGAGTTGCCCTACAGCAGAAGATTCATAAGGAAACCGTAGCAAACCACAGGGATGCCTGGCTATCCAGAAGGTTCGACGGGCTGTGCGACCGATCGCGCAGCGGCGCACCTCGCAAGCTATCGACAACCCATAAGCAGCTGCTGTGCGCTTGGGCAAAGGAGGAGGCCTGTACGGCTCCTCAGTTGAGAAGCCGCCTCTCTGCCGAACAGGGCGTCCAGGTATCGGTGTGGCTGGTACAGAGCACCTTGAAAGAGAAGGGCTACGTCTGGAAAAGGACCCGGCACAGTCTACGAAAGAAGCGAGACGAAGCCAAATTTCGGGAAGCCCAGGCAGAAATAGAGGAATTGGTTGAAAAAACAAAGCTTGGCGAAGTCACGCTGGCCTACGTGGATGAAGCCGGCTTTGCGCAGGCGCACCCCAATCGGAGCGCATGGACCGAGACAGGAGAAGTTCACCTGATTACGGCCGAGCGCGGAAAGCGCCTGAATGTGCTGGCCGCGTTGATATCGACCGGGGCTTTGTTCACCGCCAAGTTCTGGGAGACCACGACCGCGGCTCTTTTTGGCGGCTTCCTCGGTCTCCTTCTGGAAAGCGTCGGAAGGCCACTGACCGTCATTCTGGACAATGCTTCGATCCACAAGGCGAAGGAACTCCAGCCCCTGCTGGCTTTCCTGAAGCGCAAGGGCCTCACGCTCCTCTTCCTGCCGCCTTACAGCCCGGAGCTAAACCGCATCGAGAAGCTCTGGCACAAGATGAAGTACGAGTGGATGGCGTTCAAAGCCCGGAACTCTGCGACCCTTGAGGCTGACGTCGATACAATTTTGGACGGCTTCGGCTCTGATTATCGAATGACTTTTTTCTAGACGCTTAACGCCCTCTTGGCTTGCCGTAGACGGCGTGCTCAATTGGAGTTTTACTTTAATCCACGTACAGAACATCGGATCTGAGTCGAAGCAGAGACACTGATGCTATCGTCGCCATAGGTCAATGCGAGCGAGTAATCCACATTGCGCTTCAGATCGTAAAACTCGTGCAACGGAACGTTGATCCGCAACTCAGCCCCCGGCTCGAGTTCGACGGGTAATCCGACAAGATGATCGGCGCGAGTGACGATGTCGTCCGAAGGCTCGACCACCGATCCATCTTCCGCGCGCACCGTCATTTCAAGGAAATGAAAGGAGCGCAGCACGGCGATCTGATAGGCTTCGCGGGAGAATTCCCAACCTTGCGTCGGCCGGTAATCGCCTGGGTTGGTAATGCGGGCAGCCTTGTCGCCGTCGTTGGTGATCCGCAGCTCGCCCCAGACGCCATTTTCACAGCGGATGTCAATCGTGGCTTTCATCACGAAGGATTGGTGACGTCAGCGCCGGAGGTCGAGCAGTTCGCATTCGCGACCGGATTCGAAAGGGACATTTTTCCTCCCGCCGCGGTCCCGTGGAAGGCGCCGCCTTTAGTGAAGCTCAGCGAACGATAGGCTCTCGCGGCATTCTTGGGCGTATTGCCCATCGCGGTCCATAACGCGGCGGTCGCAGCGGCTTCGCTGGCGCCCGTGAACGCGGTGCCGGCGGTTTTCGCGTCCTCCAGCTTTTTGTCCCATTTGCCTATCTCATCCTCGAACGCCACTTTGTCATCGGCGACGTGATGATCTTCGTGCCTACGATTGGCCTTGTACACCGCGTCGTCGGACGGACTTCCAGTCGCGGTAAAGGTCGAATTTCCTGCTCCCGCGCAGGCGGCTTTTCCGGTCACCCCTCCGGCCTGGGCTTTCGTCACGACCTTTGTCCAGGGTCCGGGGCGAAGGACCGTCTCGTCGTCGCTCCCTTCCTGAGCCGGCACGGTGTCGACTTTCGCCATCCAGGTGGCCGCCGGGTCCGTGCTGGGCAGCGGCTGGGTTGTGATGCCCGGAAGCTTGACCGCACCATCCGCGTCTGCAACCGTCTTGAGCGAGATCCCATTCAGCTGCTGCCAGCTAACTGGAGAATCACCCCCGAACGCTATCTCGGCCACGCTCAGCGTTTCGTGGACGGTAGCGCCCTTCCACGCGGCCGAGCGCTGAATCCTCTGTTCAATCGCACCAGCAACTTCGATCGGACCAGCATCCATCTCATCGCGTTGTTCGGGACTCTCGACGAGACCTGTGACCCCTTGTTGAATATCACCACGGGATCGCCGAATGTGCGAGTGGCCCTGTTGAATCGTATGCGCCAGCTCGTGAGCCAAGAGATGCCTTCCACGATCCCCGCCGGGCGCGTACTGACCTTCCGCGAAGGCGATGTGCCGGCCGACGGTGTAGGCACGCGCGCCGATGCTCTGCGCCGATTTGGCGTCGCGGCCGTCGGCGTGAATGCGCACTTGCGAGAAATCCCGGCCGAAGCGCGGCTCGAAAAAGGCACGGGCCTGCGCGTCGAGGGGCTGGCCGGGCGAGCGCAGCACCTCGGCCACGATCGCAGGCGCCTCGGCGCCCGAAGATTCACGGCCGTCATGCTGCTTGGCTCGGAGCGTCTCTCCCAGTTCTTCTTGCTCGCAAGCAGCACATTTGCGTTGTAGCGCTACGCCGCTGGCCGTTGGCGACGGGGCGGACATGCGCATCACCTGCTCGGCGAGTTGGTCCGCCTCATGTTCAAGCGGATCGTTGGCTTGCCCGACAACCAGCTTCGCCTGCACTGCGGCTGGGAGCGGCTCTGTAGCCAGCGGCGATGATGGTTGCGGTCGGCTCATCCTGTCAGTCGAGAAAACCGGTATCCGGCTGAAATTATGACCGAAGTGACCAGATGCGGTCGCGTTGGAGACGCCCTCAAGGCCATCAGATTTAGCCTGCGGTAGCTGCAGCACCGCTTGATTTTCAATCGTGCGCTGCAAGTGATGGATCGAACCCACGTCAGGGCTGTGCCTTAAGTGAGCCCGACCGAGTATCGTAGACGTGGCGGGTGTAGCCTGCTGAGTTGGCTTCGGTTGCTGTGCGAAAGTGCGCATGATTAATCTCCTTTAGTTTGCTTCGAAGCCTAACCCATCATGATTGACGAGTGACCCGCCCCTGACGATGAAAGCGATGTCAAACAGCCGGGCTTTCACGGTAACGAATAGCGCCTATCTGCCGCGTCGAAAGCGCCCGATCCAACCGCTGGCGTGGCCGCGGCAGATAAACCTCGTTGGACTGAAGCGCCTCGACGGCGGTACTTATGGGGATTGTAAGCGTCCGGCGGCTCGGGTCAAGCCTTCGGCATGGCACGTGCGTGTCGGTAGGGAGTTCGCGAGCGCCTTCCGGGAGGTTGCGGGAGCAGCACGGGAGCGAAGCGGACCGTCTGGTAGCGCCAAGCCACGATCAGAAGTTTGGCTTCGGCGCGTCGCCGACGAGTCCGTTCCTGGCGGTCCGGACCCCCAAAGCGGCACCCCCCAAGCACCTCGCCCAACCCCAGCCGTGCTCACGGCGGCCCGCGAACGGAGGCGCTCTGCTGCGTCGCTTGACGCAGGGGCAGAATCGCGCAAAAATTTGCGCAAAAATTTGGGGTCTTTTCTTTTGCCTTGGGAAAAAAGAAAGACCTGACCGTTCGCAGTAACAGCAGTAAGTCTGGCGGGTTGAAGTCCCGTCCGGGGAGTTGTCCGTACGCCCCGGTAGCATGAGGAAGCGGCGTTGTGGTGACACGGGGTCGTGAGTTTCCAAACAGCAAGAGAGCAGTCGGGTAGCTGGACGCGGTTACCCGCGCCCAGCCCCCTCAGAACCGTGCATGGGTCTTTCGATCCACACGGCTCAAGCCTCTACAAAGGCATCTTTCGACACCCGGTTACACCACTTCGTTTTTGGCGTAATATTGACTTCCACGGCAACTGAGATGTTGAAGTTGAAGATTGCCGGCTGCATCGGACCCGCCTTCAGTCACTTTCACAATATGGCAAGCCTTCCAAGGAGTGCTCTTTGTGATGGGTGCTTGGCAGGTAGAACACAGCCCATCTTGCCTTCGCCAGACACGGTAGAACGTCCGGCGACCTTTTGACGAGTTGAGCATCTTCTGTCCCCATCGGGACTCGAAATACGGCTCCCATTTTGGGTCGTGAGGATTCGCCTTGGCTTGAATCTTGACGTGCCGACGTATTGGCGTATCCGATTCTTTTAGCAAAGTGACTTCTCGTCGCGTTCCATCCTCTTTTTGTTCTGTTGCGGCAAATATCCAGTTTCTGGTGCCTCTGGACTTAAAGTATTTCTCCTTAACCCATCGGGCTCCTTTATTGGGATGCCTTCTTGCCGCCCATCGCCATAGCATTGACCAGATATCGTCATCAATCCGAGCAAAGGTGTCCTTGGCGACTACATGGCTGTGGTAATTCGCCCATCCTCGTAAAACAGGATTGAGTCGCCTTATCAAGTTGGCCTGTTTAGCCGCCTGATTTTCCTTGATGACGTCACGGATTTTGTCAAGATGCGCTTTGACGTTCGCTTTCGACGGCTTAATCAGTAACTTGCCGCTGTACTTGCGAATGTTCCATCCGAGAAAGTCAAACCCTTCCTTGATATGTGTTGTTTTCGTTTTTTCCGGCGATAGGACTAGTCCACGTTCCGCCAGAAACCCGATTACTACGGGCTTGACCTCATTTTCCAGCCATTTTTTCGAGTTGCCGGTGATAATGAAGTCATCCGCATAACGCACCATGTTCATTTTCAGACCTGTCTGCGTCGCTTTAGGGAATTTCTCCGCCAGCTTTGCTTCAAGGCCATCAAGAGTCATGTTTGCCAGTACCGGTGAAATAATGCCTCCTTGCGGAGTGCCGGCCTCTGTGGGGAAAAGTTCGTTTTGATACACAAATCCCGCCTGAAGCCACTTGGTCAGAATTACCTTGTCCGTGGGGATGTTGGCGATCATCCATTCGTGGCTAATTTTGTCGAAACAGCCCTGAATATCAGCCTCTAGCACCCATTCCGCGTTTGCTCGCTTAGCCAGAGAATTGAAACATTGCCCCAGCATCGGCGGTTGAACGTTCCGGTCTGAACCCATAGGAATTCGGATCGGCGGTGGTTTCAGCGATGGGTTCCAACGCCAGCAGATGGAGCGCTTGCATGGCGCGGCATTTCATCACCGGGATGCCCAGTGGCCTCGTCTTGCCATTTTTCTTCGGAATATATACTCTCCGAAGCGGAAGCGGCGAATAACCCCCGCCTCTTCAACGACGCAATCGCGTTGGTCTTTGCCCCCGGTGTTTTCCAGGTGACTTTGTCCACCCCGGGAGTGTTCTTGCCTTTATTTTCAGTCACCCGCTTGACGGCTAATGCTTTACCGCTAAACGAATGGGTCAGCAGCCATTGCAACGATCTCGCCTTGTTGTGTCTGCCCTCCTGTGTTGCCTTCACAATACGTGTTTGCAGCCGTCTTACGTGACGTCGAACATTGGCCCAACTGATGCCATTCCACGCCACGCCAGAAGGTGCACACACCCGTGTTGCAGCGTCCATTTGCTTTCCTTCTGCGATGATGGTTCTACGAACTCTCTTGTGAAGAGAGACCATAAGGAAGTCTGCCCGCTTTCGCGTCGGGTAACCTTAAAACCCGTATCCGCACCATTACAGCACGGCATTCGCTTTTTCCTCGTTCCTGTTCCCGCACATCCATGGGCAGACTTCACAGCCTGCTGTCCCCGAAGGGGGAAGTACAGGGTTTCCACGTTCCACTGGTAAGAGTACATTGGGTTAGGTGCCTGCATTAGACCGGGAGGCGTATGGGTCACGAAAGCGCAACGGCTGAGCGCTGTTCCCACCTCCAGTACCTTTTGGTTCAAGCGTAATAGCCATTTCCGCTTGTTTTACGTCACGATCTTTATCGCAGATTCAAATTTATTCACCATACCAATTATCTAGCACTTATCCGGCTTATGGCTGCCAGAAGGGTATGCCTCTCGCGATTTATACCCCGCACCTGGCGGTGCTTCGTTACGTTGTCAGAGTCGCTCTTTATTCAGACTCTTAGATGCACCAAGTGACATTGGTGGTTCCCTCCTGGTGAAGTGGGAACAACTTCTACCAGCGACTTCGTGTCGCACGGCCGTAGCGCAAGTGAACCTATGAGTAGCCTCGTAAACTATGTGGAGAAGCCGACCCTGTGGTCAGAAGGGGGAAGGCCGTTGGATGGGCGCTCGAATAACGGAAGTGGCGTCAATCGACTCCCGGGGTAGCAGGGACGGCATGTTCTCGAAGATTTACTGCCCAGTGCTGGAGACCTGTCTGTGGGGGTGGGGAGACCACCGACCGCTGCGTATAAGGCAACGAAAGCGCAGCGGCTGCAGGCAGGAGTCGGAGGGGTTCATAGTACCGATCGAGATCGCGGGACAACAGAACCCCGGTCGAGGGAAGGAACCCTACTTTGTTCGTGCAACCGAAGAGCGGAGGGTCGAGGGATTGCCATGTCGCTAACCACCCCAGATACGATCAGGACGCTACAGAGGAAGCTCTATGCCAAGGCCAAGCAAGAACCAGCCTACCGCTTTTACGCGCTCTACGACAAGATCAGCCGGGAAGACCTCCTCAGTCATGCCTGGCGGCTTGTCCGGTCGAACCGAGGCAGTCCTGGCATTGATGGGATCAGCTTCGAGGCCATAGAAACCGGAATTGGGGTAGAAACGTTCCTGAAGGACCTGGCCCGTGATCTGAAAGACAAGACCTACCGAGCCCAACCGGTACGGCGCGTCATGATCCCCAAAGCGGACGGCAGTCAGCGCCCGCTCGGGATACCGACGCTGCGCGACCGGGTCGCACAAATGGCGGTGAAACTCATCATCGAACCGATCTTTGAAGCCGATTTCTGCGAGCATTCGTACGGATTCCGGCCGCAGAAATCGGCCCACGATGCTGTGGATGACATTGCCAATGCGCTCTGGGCCGGCTACACCCAAGTCATAGACGCCGATCTATCGAAGTATTTGGATGCGGCTTCATAATGCCCCTGGTTCATGAGGTATGGGAAAAGAGGTCGGGTTTGTCATCTATCACCCGGATTCGTAAACCTTTTCTGCGTCCCTGGCAGACATGAACGGCTTCGAGTTCGCCACGCTTGACACGCTGCAAGACGGTCTGGCGTGACACCCCGAGCCGCTTAGTGGCCTCTTGCATCACGACATAGCCTTCGGGTGCGTCCTCGACAAATTGACGGGCAAGGTCATCGGACATACGAATTTGCCAGGGCGCACCGGGCGTGACCTGCTCGCCGACGACAAATCCGTCGTTGACCCAGCGATGAAGCGTCGAGGGTGCCATGTTCAGGACAACAGCGGCCTGTTTGATGCTCATAAGCTCACCCACGGGCTGCTCTGCGGGGGCTCGTAGCGAGGAATGTTCCAATGCCGGCGGGTATTGCCCACCAGGTTGGCCGTAAAGGGCAAGCCCCGTGCCGTCGTTCGGCCTTGCCGATTGAGAATGCCGGCGATGACCTCGTCCGGGTGGCGAGCTGCCAAACGGCGCAGGAGTGCCAAGGTTTCTTCATCGGTGCGAACGGTGGCCGGGCGAGAGCGCGGCAAATGGACATCCAGTTCGGTCAGTTGGCCACCACGCCAGCGCAGAGTCAGATGAGCCCGGTAGTCGTCGCGGAAAACGGCGATGATGACTTCTTCTACCAGGCTGCGCAGGAGTTCCTTCTGGTCGCGGGGCGTAGTCGTGGGGGCGAACCAGACGCGCTTGAGATCCTGGCCGAGCGCCAACAGCGCCTGCTGCTCGCCAGCGGTCAATGCGGCTGGGCGTTGCTGTTGACGACGGGTCAGTTCGGCCCGCGCCTGATCGACTTCTCGTAAGCGCTGCTCCCACTCGCTTTCGAGTCCGCGCGCTACTAGGCGGTTTTCTGGCTCGACTGCACGGTATCGCCGTTCGGCTTTCTCGGCCTCATAGCGGGCGCGCTCGACGGCCAGTTGCCACTGCGCCAGTGCCGCATCCCGATCGGCTTCGTACTGCTGCGCAGCGAGCAAGGCCGCTTGCACCCCGGCGGGCTCCAGGACTTCCAGAAAAGCCTCGCTGACCGCTTCATCGATCTGCACGCCACCGACGCTGAGGCAGTACACGCCGCGTCCGCCGACGATGTCCTTACCGGCACAGTGGTAGCCTGGCGTGACGTTGCGGCCGCGATAGTGGGTGCGCAGATGACGGCCGCAGTGTCCGCAGATCGCGAGGCCTTGCAGCAAGGCCGTCCCTTCCCGCAGAGCGCCACCCGCCTGGTGGGGCTGGGGTCGGGTATTGCCGTCAAGACGGGCCTGATTGGCCTCGTAAGTGACCCAATCGAGATACCCCGGGTGGTGCTCGGGGATCAGAACCGCCCAATCCGCTTGCGGCAGTTGGCGGATGCGCTTCCTGATCTGCCCCTGCTCATCCACATACCGCTCATTCCGGGTTTTTCCATAGCAGTAGGCGCCCGCGTACACGGATTCGTGAGGATGTGGTGGATGGCCGTATAAGTCGGCGGTGTCCAGCGTATCTCGTCGGTCTGGTTGAAGCGCAGCGGGAAATTCAGGCCCTCGGTGTGAAACCAGAGCCAGACCCGGCGTGCCGAACCCAGTTCGGCAAACTGCTCGAACACCGAGCGGATCGCGGCGACCACCGCCGCATCGGGATCAAAGCGTATCTCCCCTTCCTCTTCGCCCCAGACGAAGCCGATCGGTACGCCACGACGCAGTTCGCCGCGGGCGGCCTTGTTGCGGATGCCACCGTCGAGCCGTGCGCGCAGGATATGAAGTTCGGCTTCGCTCATGGTGCCTTTGAGCCCCAGTACGAGACGATCGTTGAATAGTCCAGGATGATAAAGCCCATCAGCATCACCGATCAAGGTATCGGTCATGCCACAGAGGTCGAGCAGGCGATACCAGTCGGCATTATTGCGCGCCAGACGGGGAGACTTCCAGACCCAGAACCATCCCGACATGACCCAGGGCGACTTCGGTGGTCAATTGGACAAAGCCGGAACGCTGTGCCGCACTGGCGCCGGAAAGGCCAAGATCCTGGTCGATGACGATGACCTGGTCGCGTGCCCAGCCGAGCGCCACGGCGCGGTCGGCAAGTGCGTACTGACGGGCGGTGGATTCGCGGTTGTGCTCAACCTGAGCGGCAGATGATTGACGAATATAGACGACGGCGGCCCGCTGCAAATGGGTCTTACCGATTTTGCTGTCGTCACTCATGGCTGGGTTCCTCCTTTCCCGTTTCGGTCTTGGCGATCAGTTGCGCCAGCTTGTCGACAATGGCGGCGCGATGCCCCTCGTCGAGGTCCTCCCAGACCTTTGGGTCGCGCGGTGGGTTCTCCAGGAACGGCAGGCTCAGTTGCATGATGATTCTCCTCAGAAGGCGATGGACGGCGGAGAAGAGCGTCAACCAAAGTGCGGGTTCGGAGCAAGTCTGATAAGGAAGCCAAGCGAGTTCCGTTACTGTCGGGTGTCTTGACGGGAGTCTGGTCGGTGCCCCCCCAATCGGTCCACTCAGCGGGGATGAGTGACCGGCTCCGGTCCGGCAGGATCAGCAAGAGATAAGGGCCGCTGCTTCGGCGTGTATACCGCAAGACCTGCAGGGCGCGGCCCGCAAAGGGTGGCCCGGACGGACGATGGTGACCTGGTCGGGAGAGTCTTCGGAATGGGTAGTGTGTCGCGGTTTCCTTTGATAGCATTCCGCACGCCAAGCTACTGGCCGTGGTGGCCGAGCGCATCGTCGATGGGGGGATTCTGCACCTCATCAAGCAATGGCTCAAAGCCCCGGTCATCGGCGAAGACGACAACGGAGTGAAGAAGACCGTGGGCGGTGGGAAAGCCAATCGTCAGGGGACGCCGCAAGGTGGCGTGATTTCCCCGTTGCTGGCCAACTGCTACCTGCATATTCTCGACCGCATATGGCAACGGCGGCACCTGAAGGGCAAGTTGTCCGCACATCTCGTGCGTTACGCGGATGACTTTGTCGTCCTGTGCCGAAAAGAGGTAGAGGAACCGCTGAAGGTGGTGCGGCATGTCCTGGCACGTCTGGACCTCAGTCTCAACGAGGCGAAGACCCATATCGTGGACGCCACTCAAGCAAGCTTCAATTTCCTGGGTTTCACGATTCAGATGAGTCGAGGGGCCAAGACCGGAAAACCGTACCCGAGCGTCCGGCCAGCCGATAAATCGCTGAAGAAGATCAAGGCGAGGCTGACGGAACTAACGGGCAGGAATTTGACCCCCATCCCTTTGAGTGACGTCGTGGGAAATGGGAACCGTAGCCTGCGAGGCTGGGCAAACTATTTCCACTTCCACAATTCAAGTCAGGCGATGAACAAAGTCAGAACCCACGCGGAAGACCGGCTGCGGACTCACTTGATGGCGCGTCACAAGGTGAAGGACCGTGGAATTGGCTCCGGCCGGTTTCCAAGTGCTCATCTCTACGCGCGCTACGGGCTGTACAAAGTCCCTACGAAAGCGGGCTGGCACTCGGCGCATGCCTTGGCGTGAAGAACATCGGAAAGCCGTGTGCGGGAAAACTGCATGCACGGTTTGATGAGGGAGGGCAGGCGAAAACCTGTCCTCTACTCTACCCGCAGAGGTGTGACCCCGCCGAGGTGACCCGATCTATCCTTATTCGTTAGGTTTCACTTGCTCGGCTTCCCGCGTTTCGGCGAGTAGCTCGTAACTTCTCAAAAACCCTGGGCAGGAGCATGGCACTGGGTTGGCTTCGGAGCGACGCACTCACCCGCAGAGTACCCGTCTGAAGTGCCTGTCGAGCGGATAGAGCCAGACGGTCTTGATCGGCAGCAGGGCTTGGTGGTGAACATCGAGCTTGCCGCGGCCGGTGGTTTGACCGAGGCAGATCCAGTTGGCCGCCTGGTAAGCGGTGCCGCGAAAGCGCTCTTGCTCGACGAAGGTTTCGAGCAAGAGCGGCCGGTAACCGTATTGGAGCTGCCAGTCGGCGGCGATCTGCCGGGCGGCGCGAGCCAAAATGGACGAGGCCAGATTCTTGCATTCAATCCACGGCAGGATGAGGAATCGAGCGTTGTTCACGACCCGGTGCAGGTGCTCCTGGCGTTGCGCAGGCGTCCAGCCGATATAGTGGTCGCGCGGCTGGGTCTTCCAGGCGGCGGCGGCGAAGCTGAGCAAGGCGACGAGTCGTCCGCCCGCGCGAACGAAGTAGCGCAGTTGGGCGCCGGGCAGCGGTTGATAGCCGAGGTAGTGGTAACGGTCGATGTGCTCGTTGTGCAGCTGCGATTCGGCGCGATGACTCACCAAGTGCAGTTGCAGCGTGCCCAGGCTACGCGGGCCGTCGGCACGCAAAAGCGCGTCGGGTTCGGCCTGCGCGGTACGGGTGCCAGGGTTTTCCGTTGTGATTGCCGTTGCGCGGCGGCGGCAGTTGCAGCAAGCCATCGGTCTGCATGCGCAGCATCGCCACGCGGCAGCTCATCTCCTTGATCCGCCCATCCTCGCGGCACCAGCCGAGATCGGCACAGACCAAGCGGGACAGCTGCGCGCGCGAGGCGGCAGGATTGGCTGCGATCAGCCGCCGGATCTGGTCGAGCTCCGCGGTGCTGAAGATGCGCCCGCAATAGCGAGCGGGCGCTGCTTCAGGGGCCATGTACGGGAACATTCGCCCCCGTCGGCGTGGCCTCAAAGATCCACTGCGCCAGCGGAGCAATCCGATGCCAGCCGAAGACGCGGTCCTGAAGGTATTGCCAGAAGGAAAGTTGGTTCTTGCGGCAGGTCTTCTTGAGGCTGGCGAAGGTATCGCGGCAGCGGCGGCCGGACGCGCTGCGGGTGGAGCCGCTGATCTTGCGCTTCTTGACGTAGTCGCGGATATCCGACTCACTGAGGTTGTTGTGCAGGGGAAGCTCGGGACGTTGCAACACGCGCAGCAACTCCTCCCGGTTGCGGCGCATTCGTTTCAGGGCCTGATCGAGGCTGGCATAACCGGTCCGGGTGGCGCAAAGCGTGTCGAAGCGGGCTTCGATCGCGGCTGCAGTGAGTGCCTCCGGCGCTTCCTTGTACGCCTTGAGCGCATCGTAGATCGCCCACAGCTCGCTGCGCGCCGAGGCCAGCGCCTGGCGTTGCAGATCGTTGAAGCCGAGCAGTTTGGCCAGCACGCGTTCGGCATGGATCCAGCACAGGACGTGGGTCAGCACATCGAACTGCCCGGCGTCATCGCTGACGATCGCCAGATCGGGGGCGACGCCCTGCTCGACGACGGTACCGAGCAAGACGCCTTCGGTCACCAGGCGAACATGGCGCGGATCGGTGATGGCCTGCTGAGCCAAGACCGCCTGCCAGGCGGTTTGACCCGTCCATACCGCCGGTGCCAGCGCGGTGAGTGCCTGGAGTTGGGCGCACGGCAGCTTGTGCTCGGCCAGGTAGGCCAGCGCGGCCTGATTCAGGGGTGTAGGCATCGTGCCCGGCACGGAGCAATTCCAGGAAATTGATCCGACTCTTGCTGTCGGTGCTCGCGAACCAGGCGAAGCGTTCGTTGCCGATATGCGTACAGTACCCATTCTTGCCCCGATGGCGCGCACCCGTATCGTCCACATGAACGTACCGGCTGCGCTGCAGCCCCGCTTGCAGCAGCGCGTCCTTCTCGCGATGGAACTCGCTATGGCCGTCGGTGATCAACGCGCTGAGCTGCCCGGCCGAGAGGTCGATCTGCCACTCCCGCAGTTGCTCAAGCAAGAGCGGCTGCGTCACATGCGCATGGTGGTACTGGTACAGGATGAAAGCGCGCAGCTGCGGGCCGAAATGCACACCGCCGATCTCGGCAGGCAACTGGCCGATCAGGCTCTCGCCCTCGGGGGTGACCCAGCGCTCCAGCCGATACCGGGTGTTGTGGAACCCCGATCCGGAGCTCCTGCACCACGAAATCCTGGTAGCCCTTGAAGCGACTGTTCGGCGGAATCGTCTCTGCCGGCTGTCGCTTGACCGACTCGTGGATCTCAAGCTCTGCCGTCTTGTGGCGTTTGCCGTGAGGCTTCGGCGCCTGCCCTTGCTTCTTCTCGGTGCGATCGCCTTCCAGCGCCGACGGTTTGATCACGGGCTTCGGCTTCTGACCCTTCAGTCGCGCCACCTCATCGCGCAGCGCCTGAATCTGTTCCTGCTGCCGATGGCAGAGTTCCAGCAGCTGCACGACCGCCGGTGTCCTTTGGTCGGCAGGGATATCCGGGATACCGGGAAGCTTCCGTGGGGTTTCCGTGCTCATGCTGCGGATTGAATCACATCTCGCGCGCTGTGTCCAGCCCTTCCTGCAAGCAAGCACCCCGAATTCAGCGAACGCTTATGCCCGGGGTTTTTGAGGAGTTACAGTAGCTCTTGTTAGCGGCCTCTTCGAACTTGACCGTGAAGTTGTGAATTTGATCGAAGAGTTCTTGGTCGCCGAACGCCTTTGCGACCATCCCAAAGGCAAGAATGCTTCGGTAGTAGTAGTTCCAGAGATCCATTCGGTACTCTGCGTGACGGCGCGTGCCCAACATGCCCTCGACGTGGAAGTACGCAGGGTTGCCGCCGTACATGTCCATGATCTGCGGGGAGGCCGCATGGACAAACCCGGAGTAGGTCTTCGTGAGTGTCTTGGAAAGCGCGATTGCCCGACTCGGATCTAGATCCGAGCCTTCCTTGTTCGCGATGTAGGCCTGGATCTTCGACCGACGAACCATCGGGCGCTTCTGAGTGGAGTCGATCGGGTCATCCGTGTCGAATTCTTCTTCATAGAAGGCCTCGAGGTACTGCTTGTGCAGAGGTGTCAGGTCATCGAAGATCAAGCCGTAGGCCAGGAAGGTGATGTCTTCGTGGATTTCGTGAATGACCCGCTGCAATGCTCCCTGCTCTTGCACGAAGCCATGTTGCATGAGTACTGTTGCTGCTTGAAGTGTTGTTACCACTCGCGCCAGCTTCTGAACGAGTGCTTGCTCTGGTAGTTGCTCGACATACCTGAACACCAAGGAAGTCTTGAAGGGCACCTTCTGGGGCGGTGGTACTCGTGCGGCAAGGCCGTGCACCGTGCGCTGCATGTTTGCCAGCGCCGACTCGTACAACTGTTCTCGCGGCATGTTGTGAAACCTAATCGGGATAGGAGAAAGCCTCGCGGCCTCCCCCTCCCACACCACCGGACGAACGGGTCACGTATCCGGCGGTTCGATGAAGCAAATTCCTACCGGGGCGCAAGGCTCGGTAGTCCCATTTGTTCGAAGAAGCGCAAGGGTAGCGCGATCGACAGGGCCGGTGTCTGCGACACCCGCCACGGACCGTGCGCGGACTTGCTGACGTTCCACGCTTCGCGGACCGACACGCCGCGTTTGCGCAGTTCCCGGTAGCCCGCTCGACCCCATTGTTTCCAGAGATAGCAGCGTAACTTGCGTCGTACCCACTTGTCGATGTCGCGCAGAGGGCTCAGCACTTCGGTGATTCCGAAGTACGCTTTCCAACCAAGCAGGGTCTCTCGAAGCTCTGCGACGACAACGGCAAATGTGGTGCCTCTTGTACGGCGGGTCAGTTCCCGCACGCGGTTCTTGAGCTTGTCGAGGGCCTTGTCGGCCACCTTGAGCTTGGCCCCGTTGCGGCTGACCGTGAAGCCCAGGAACTTGCGGTTCATGGGCCGATCGACCGCGCTTTTCAGTGGATTCACTGTGAGCCGCAGCGAGTCACTGACAAAGCGTGTCACGCTGGCCATCACGCGCTCGCCCGCGCGCTTGCTTTTGACGAGGATGTTGCAGTCGTCGGCGTAACGGGCAAAGCGGTGGCCACGCCGGTCCAGTTCCCAATCCAGTTCATCCAGCACCACGTTGGCCAGCACTGGCGAGAGCGGCCCACCTTGCGGCACGCCGAGAGGCGTCGGTTCAACCTGCCCCCTCGATGCTCACGCCCGCCTTCAGAAAGCGATTGATCAGGCGCAGTAGGTCGGCGTCCGGGCAGCGACTCTTCAGCCGCGCCATCAGCCGGTCATGATTCACCCGGTCAAAGGAAACCGCGACACACTACCCATTCCGAAGACTCTCCCGACCAGGTCACCATCGTCCGTCCGGGCCACCCTTTTTGCGGGCCGCGCCCTGCAGGTCTTGCGGTAGCCACGCCGAAGCAGCGGTCCTTATCTTCTGCTGATCCTGCCGGACCGGAGCCGGTCACTCATCCCCGCTGAGTGGACCGATTGGGGGGGCACCGACCAGACTCCCGTCAAGACACCCGACAGTAACGGAACTCGCTTGGCTTCCTTATCAGACTTGCTCCGAACCCGCACTTTGGTTGACGCTCTTCTCCGCCGTCCATCGCCTTCTGAGGAGAATCATCATGCAACTGAGCCTGCCGTTCCTGGAGAACCCACCGCGCGACCCAAAGGTCTGGGAGGACCTCGACGAGGGCATCGCGCCGCCATTGTCGACAAGCTGGCGCAACTGATCGCCAAGACCGAAACGGGAAAGGAGGAACCCAGCCATGAGTGACGACAGCAAAATCGGTAAGACTGTCAGCGGCGTTCTGAAAGTCCCATAAACCTGGCGGTTTGAAAGTCGTGTTTCTTCTTCCTCGATTTTCTTCAGCGGGTTTCATTTCAATGGTTTTCTGAGTCTTCTTCCGCGCCCTTCCGTTTTCTTCCTTGTTCGCTTTCCTGTCGTTCCGATAGTGCTCGTATGGCGCCTGGCGGCGCCTGCAGGCATTGCATGATTCGGTGCAAGGAGGGTGAGCCATGGCACACCAGAAGGCACACAACTGTCTGTTTTGCGGAGAAGTCTTCCAGGCCGATGCGCGCAACGCAGCGCACCAGAAATACTGTTCCGAAGCGCCTTGTCGAAAGGCCAGCCAGACGGCGAGCCGGCGCACCTGGCTGGCCAAATCGGAGAACCAGGACTACTTCCGCGGACCGGAGAATGTTGCGCGGGTACAGGCGTGGCGGGCGGCGCACCCGGGGTACTGGCGACGACCGCGACGGGAAATCGAGGTGGAAGCGCAGGTGGTGCTTGCGTTACAAGATGTCTGCCCCTCTCAAGCACTTGAAATCGTTGAGGAATCTCAAGAACCGCCGAAAAGTGCGTTACAAGATGTCTGGCGCGATCAACCCGCTGTTTTGATTGGTTTTATTGCCCAATTTACCGGCAGTGCGTTACAGGATGACATCGCCAGGAACACCCAGCGACTGGTAAAACTGGGGCACGATATCTTGGCTGGAAGGATGGGTGATGACGATCAAACGAGTGCTTTGTCCGGAACGGATCAGGCAGATACCGCCCCAGTTCAGTTGGGTCGACCACCGCCTGGTGCGCGAGCGCTACCTCGATCGCTGTAACCCCCGGCGGCGGCGCTCTATCTGTTTCTGGTGACCGTTGCCGACGTCCAGGGGTTGAGCTACTACTCGGATGCCGCAGTCGGTCGCGCCCTGTCATTGGCCTCTGCCCATCTGAATCAGGCCCGCGACGATCTCGTCCAGGCGGGACTGATCGCCTTTCAACGCCCGCTCTACCAGGTCCTGGCGCTGGATGCCCCCGGCCGGTCGAAGCGCGCGTCCTCGCGGCAGACGAGATTACTTTGCGCATCGGCGCGCTGCGTGCCGTCCTGGGACGCACGCCATGATCGATTACGAGATGTACTGCAAGATCAAGGATTGCCACGATCGGCAGCAGCTGACTATCGCCCAGACCGCTCGCGCCCTCGATCTGCATGCCGAGACGGTGGCGAAGTGGGTGGGCTGCGCGCAGTTCCATCCCCGGCAGCCCGCACCGCGCAGCAGTCAGCTCGATCCGTTCAAGGACCAGATCGTTCGCCTGCTGGAAACTCATCCCTACAGTGCGCGCAGCAGATCTACCAGCGGCTGCGCGAGGACGGCTTCGCCGGCGGCTACACGATCGTCAAGAGCTATGTGCGCAAGGTCCGGCCGGTGCGCCGGCAGGCTTTCCTCAAGCTCTCCTTTGCTCCCGGAGAATGTGCCCAACTGGACTGGGGGAATACGGAACGATCAGCGTCGGTTCGACGCGCCGACGCCTGTCCTTCTTCGTCATGGTGCTGTGCCATAGCCGTCTGATGTACGTCGAATTCACCGTCTCGCAGACCATGGAGCACTTTCTCGCGGCCCACGACCACGCGTTCGCGGCCTTCCAGGGGTGTCCGGGTCGCTTGATGATCGACAATCTGAAGTCGGCGGTACTTCGCCGCGTCGTCGGTGAAGCGCCGACGTTCAATCCCCGCTATGTCGATTTCGCTCGGCATTGGGGGTTCGGGATCTCGGCGTGCAACGTGGCCAAGGGGAACGAAAAAGGGCGCGTCGAAAATGGCGTGGGCTATATCAAGAAAAATTTCCTGAACGGTCTGGATTTCCTCGACTTCAGCGCGGTGAATCCGGCCGCCGCGCTGTGGCTGGAGACCATTGCAAACGTGCGTATCCACGGGGAAACGCACCAGCGACCCGTGGATCGCTTCAAGGAAGAGCAGGCGCTGTTGCACCCCCTCAATCCCATGCCCTATGACATCGGTCGCATCCAGAGCCAGCGCGTCTCAAAGCAGTTCCGTGTCGCGCTCGACACCAACCACTATTCGGTGCCGGCCGAGTTGGCGAGTCAGCGCGTGACGCTGAAGGCTTACCCGGATCGGGTGTGCATATACCACCAGGACAAGCTCGTCGCTCGCCATGTCCGCAGCTACGATCGGCGCCAGGATATCGAGGACCCTGATCATCCGAAGGAACTGCTCGCCCAGCGGCGCAAGGCCAGTGAGCAGCGCTTGCTGGTGCAGTTCCTGAGTCTGTCGCGGCACGCCCAGGCCTATCTCGAAGGCATCGAGCAACGCCGCATGAATCCGCGTCATCATCTTCGCAAGATCGTCGCGCTCGGCGAAATCTACGGCGTCGAGGCCCTCGATCGAGCGATTCAGGACGGTATTGAATTCGCCGCCTACAGTTGCGAGTACATCGCCAACATCCTGGCGATGCGGGCCCGCGAGGCCCCGGCGCACGGAGCGCTGTATCTGACCCGCCGCCAGGACCTCCTGGACATCGAGATCTCCGCCCCGATCTCTCCCCCTACGAAAGGCATGGCGATGAGCATTGACCGACGGATGGCTTCCCCTGTGCAGATCAGGCACCGATGCGCTACGCGCGCAGTTGGGGCTCCTCAAATTGCCTTATCTGCTCGAACGCTTCGAACCCCTGGCCCAGGAAGCGGGAGCCGAGCAGTGGTCGCATGTCGACTATCTGGCGCGGCTGATCGAAGGCGAAGCGCATGCCCGCGAAGACCGCAGCATCCAGCGACGGGTAGCGCTCGCCCGCTTTCCGGTGCTCAAGACCCTCGATCAGTTCGAGTGGAACTGGCCGAGCAAAATCAACCGACCCCAGATTCAGAATCTCTTTCGGCTGCGCTTCATTGAGGACAAGGGCAACGTCATCTTCATTGCCAATGTCGGCCTGGGGAAAAGCCACCTCGGTATCGCGCTGGCACACACCGCCTGTCTGCGCGGCTACCCGGTGCTGTTCACCACCGCCGTGGATATCATCAACACGCTCTCCGCCGCCCAGGCGCAGGGCAACCTCAAGCGCGAACTACGCAAGTATCTGCAGCCGAAACTCCTGGTCGTCGACGAACTGGGCTATCTTCCGATCGACAAGCATGGTGCCGACCTCCTCTTTCAGATCATCAGCGAACGCTATGAGCACGGCGCCCTGATCATCACGACCAACCGCGCCTACAAGCACTGGCCGGAGATCTTCAATCACGACAGCACCCTGACCTCGGCGCTCCTGGATCGGCTCCTCCACCATGCCGAAACCGTCCTCATCGAGGGCAAGAGCTATCGCATGAAAGAGCAGATCGAGGCATGAGCGGCGCCTGCCCAGATTGTCGTGACCGTCACAAAACCGGAATCAGCGGATGACCGACCCCTGGTGACCGTCACGAAACCTGGCCGGCCTCTCCAGGGAAGCGCCCGATGACCAGCAGCGAGCGCAAACGTGCGCAACGGATGCGCGACAGGAGGAAGGCCATAGAAGCCATCGGCCATGAGGCGGACGCGCCACTGCGGGCGCTCCTGGATCTTCTCGGAAGGGTGGAGGACTCCGAACCCGCTCGCCATTAGGCACGGCGGGCATGGCTGGCTTTCGGCCAGCGGTATGGATTCGTGACCGTCACGCCATCCGGCGATGTGATCGAAAACCAGACTGCCTGGCCTCACCAGGACTGACCGCGCACCGGCTTCGCGCAGTCTCCCGCAGCATCCACTACGATCACGAATTTCCGGCCGCCCAATTCGACCAGAGCGCACCTCGTCGCTCCCACGGCATGAGCGGCACCTGCCCAGATCGTCGTGACCGTCACGAAACCTGGATCAGCGGATGACGGACCCCTTGGTGACTGTCACGAAACCCGGCCCACATCTTCCGGGTAAGCAACCGAGAGACTGAAAACGGGCATCTTCTATCGCAGTCCGAAAAAGTACCGGGCGTCTCCTGTCCGCACTTGGCTACGACTTCAAAGCGCACCATCCTTCAATGCGGTCTCGGCGCTATGGAGTACGCAAGTCGCGACCGTCCTACTCAGCCCCGCCAGACCAAAATCGTCATCATCAAAGCCCAAGTTCGCGCCTCTAAAAGCCGTGGAACCCTGCTTTGCGCTTCTCTACGATCACGAATTTCAAACCGCCCAATTCAACGGGAATTCACGCCGCCGCTCACAGTAAGACCCATTTGCAGCGGGCCGCCGTCGTCTATATTCGTCAATCATCTGCCGCTCAGGTTGAGCACAACCGCGAATCCACCGCCCGTCAGTACGCACTTGCCGACCGCGCCGTGGCGCTCGGCTGGGCACGCGACCAGGTCATCGTCATCGACCAGGATCTTGGCCTTTCCGGCGCCAGTGCGGCACAGCGTTCCGGCTTTGTCCAATTGACCACCGAAGTCGCCTGGGTCATGTCGGGATGGTTCTGGGTCTGGAAGTCTCCCGTCTGGCGCGCAATAATGCCGACTGGTATCGCCTGCTCGACCTGTGTGGCATGACCGATACCTTGATCGGCGATGCCGATGGGCTTTATCATCCTGGACTATTCAACGATCGTCTCGTACTGGGGCTCAAAGGCACCATGAGCGAAGCCGAACTTCATATCCTGCGCGCACGGCTCGACGGTGGCATCCGCAACAAGGCCGCCCGCGGCGAACTGCGTCGTGGCGTACCGATCGGCTTCGTCTGGGGCGAAGAGGAAGGGGAGATACGCTTTGATCCCGATGCGGCGGTGGTCGCCGCGATCCGCTCGGTGTTCGAGCAGTTTGCCGAACTGGGTTCGGCACGCCGGGTCTGGCTCTGGTTTCACACCGAGGGCCTGAATTTCCCGCTGCGCTTCAACCAGACCGACGAGATACGCTGGACACCGCCGACTTATACGGCCATCCACCACATCCTCACGAATCCCGTGTACGCGGGCGCCTACTGCTATGGAAAAACCCGGAATGAGCGGTATGTGGATGAGCAGGGGCAGATCAGGAAGCGCATCCGCCAACTGCCGCAAGCGGATTGGGCGGTTCTGATCCCCGAGCACCACCCGGGGTATCTCGATTGGGTCACTTACGAGGCCAATCAGGCCCGTCTTGACGGCAATACCCGACCCCAGCCCCACCAGGCGGGTGGCGCTCTGCGGGAAGGGACGGCCTTGCTGCAAGGCCTCGCGATCTGCGGACACTGCGGCCGTCATCTGCGCACCCACTATCGCGGCCGCAACGTCACGCCAGGCTACCACTGTGCCGGTAAGGACATCGTCGGCGGACGCGGCGTGTACTGCCTCAGCGTCGGTGGCGTGCAGATCGATGAAGCGGTCAGCGAGGCTTTTCTGGAAGTCCTGGAGCCCGCCGGGGTGCAAGCGGCCTTGCTCGCTGCGCAGCAGTACGAAGCCGATCGGGATGCGGCACTGGCGCAGTGGCAACTGGCCGTCGAGCGCGCCCGCTATGAGGCCGAGAAAGCCGAACGGCGATACCGTGCAGTCGAGCCAGAAAACCGCCTAGTAGCGCGCGGACTCGAAAGCGAGTGGGAGCAGCGCTTACGAGAAGTCGATCAGGCGCGGGCCGAACTGACCCGTCGTCAACAGCAACGCCCAGCCGCATTGACCGCTGGCGAGCAGCAGGCGCTGTTGGCGCTCGGCCAGGATCTCAAGCGCGTCTGGTTCGCCCCCCCACGACTACGCCCCGCGACCAGAAGGAACTCCTGCGCAGCCTGGTAGAAGAAGTCATCATCGCCGTTTTCCGCGACGACTACCGGGCTCATCTGACTCTGCGCTGGCGTGGTGGCCAACTGACCGAACTGGATGTCCATTTGCCGCGCTCTCGCCCGGCCACCGTTCGCACCGATGAAGAAACCTTGGCACTCCTGCGCCGTTTGGCAGCTCGCCACCCGGACGAGGTCATCGCCGGCATTCTCAATCGGCAAGGCCGAACGACGGCACGGGGCTTGCCCTTTACGGCCAACCTGGTGGGCAATACCCGCCGGCATTGGAACATTCCTCGCTACGAGCCCCCCGCAGAGCAGCCCGTGGGTGAGCTTATGAGCATCAAACAGGCCGCTGTTGTCCTGAACATGGCACCCTCGACGCTTCATCGCTGGGTCAACGACGGATTTGTCGTCGGCGAGCAGGTCACGCCCGGTGCGCCCTGGCAAATTCGTATGTCCGATGACCTTGCCCGTCAATTTGTCGAGGACGCACCCGAAGGCTATGTCGTGATGCAAGAGGCCACTAAGCGGCTCGGGGTGTCACGCCAGACCGTCTTGCAGCGTGTCAAGCGTGGCGAACTCGAAGCCGTTCATGTCTGCCAGGGACGCAGAAAAGGTTTTACGAATCCGGGTGATAGATGATAAACCCGACCTCTTTTCCCATACCTCATGAACCAGGGGGCATTATGAAGCCGCATCCAAGAAGGCTTGCAGGTCCATATCCACCACCCAGTTGAAGCCTGCTTGGATGTTGGCCTGGACGGCGCGGACGGCTTGGTGGGCCGAGCGCTTGGGGCGGAATCCGTAGCTGTGGGTGTTGAAGTGGGGTTCCCATTGCGCCGAGACAACTTGCGCGATGGCTTGCTGGATGAAGCGGTCCAACACCGTCGGGATGCCCAAGGGGCGCTTTTTCCCGTCCGCCTTCTCGATTTCCACGCGCTTGACCGGTTGCGGGCAGTAGCAGCCCACTTCCAGTTGCTCGCGGATTTCCGGCCAGTGGTGCCGGAGGTAATCCGGTAGTGCTTCGACGGTCATGCCGTCGAGACCCGGCGCGCCTTTGTTCTGGCGCACTTGCTTCAGGACGCGTCGCAAATTGGCCCGATCCAGCACTTGGGCCAGCAACGCCTGGGGAGGAATCGGCTCGGGGGTCCCTGACAAACCAGCGACGAGTTCATCCTGCGGTGTAGCCGCAGCTTGCGTAAGCAAGGGGTCAGATGCGATCCCGTCTCTCTTCGTCATGGTCCTTCGCCTTTCATCGTTCGGGCCTTCGGTGGGAAGCGCCACCTACTATGCCCTCGGCTGACTTCTCTACGGTATTCAGCGCCAGTCACCCAACGCCCAGCCTCGGTCCTCTGAGGCACCGGGGAGATCTCCCGGGGTAAGACTCGTTACCTTCGCTGCATAGACGCCGGATTTACAAAATGCACCCCAACCGCAGATGGAGGGCTTCGCGGTCACGTGCCCGCTCGCCCCAGATGCATCACGCCTGATATCCGGTTTTGTTCATCGCCCCGCAGCTTTGGATTGGGCTTCCTCCAGACCCCGCCTCGCGGCGACGCCCTTGCCCTTCTCCTTGCCTTCGGCTCTGCGAAAACCTGGCCATATGACTTTCACCTAAGAAGTAACGCGCCATGCCCGGCGCACACGTCAAAGCTCAGAGGCGCGACGCTTGCGGCGCGTCCCCTGGAGCGTACTGTTAGGCATAACAGGCGAGGCAGGCGACAGTCGATGGAGCGACTGCACATAGTCCGCAACGGAGCGAAAGCGTTTGGCTGTCTCATCCTTAATCCGCCATACTTCCTGCAATACTTCGTCGTCGGTGGTGGCTGGGTGAAAATCCTTCATGGCAAACCTCCTACAATGTCTTCCGGGCTGGCGATCACGGGGGACGCGTAGCCCAATTGCTGTAATGTGTGCTCAATCAATCTACGGGAAAAAGCCCCAGCAATATGCCTGAAGTTATAACTGGCAATAGCGGGGACACGGTGAACGGTGGTAATAGCAATATGCAAAGCATCCGAGAATGCTTTGGTGGGGAAAGCCTTTCGGTCAATCAGCAGTTGTGCCAAGTAGATTGCTTCTTCTGTCGTTGGCAGAATCATGACACCCGCGACCACTTCCAATCGCTGACGCGACCGATCTGCGTCACCTCGACAGATTTCATCCACGACAACCTCTGAAATTACGGGAGAAAAATGCCTTGATTGCCAAAGCAGTTGCGCTTGCTGTTGCCGATAAACAGCAGTGGGGTTTATCGCCTTGGTTGTTAGGTAACTGATAACGGAGGTTTCGACATAGATTTTGCGCTTCATGATTTCTGCCTTGGTTCAGATAAACCGTGGTCTGTCCCCTATTATTACCTGCCCTGCATTCTCCGATAACTACATCAGACACAAAACAACGGTAAAGGTTGCGATGATCCCACCACCTCCGGGTGACCAGTTGATGAGCTGCGCCAAGCAAGGAACTACTCTCTCGTGCAGAAAGATAACTCACGATGGAGGTTTCAACGTAGACCGATGGCAATGAATTCTCCACTTATACCTCAAAAACCGTAGTCTGTTGTTCCGCCTTCGCCGTCTCGCCAGATTCGACTTTTCGGGAAATCGACCCTGGTCCCTATTTTTCATTACGGTCTGATCAAGCCGCCGCGCTCACAGCGCTTGCCGGACATCGTCACGGTCGAGGAGACCGAGCGGATCTTTCTGGCGACGCAGGTGCTCAGTTACCGCGTCTTTTTCTTCACATGAACAAATTTGGGGTCTTTTCTTTTTCCTTGAGAAAAAAGAAAGACCTGACCCCGCCGATGCATGCACGGTTTGATGAGGGAGGGCAGGCGAAAACCTGTCCTCTACTCTACCCCTTTTCTTTGTGACCCCCTATTCTTCTAATTCTCTGACCCCGCGCTTCTGTGCGCCGTGCGCTTGTGACGCTTAGAAGCGAACAGCAGACCAAAAAGTACAGCTACTGACAAAGCAAAAGAATTTGGTTCTGGCACTTTTTTCTCGGGGCCAAATAATTGGAACGCCATTTCGTCGTGCTGCACAAACCACGGTATGGACGCGTTACCTCTGGCCCATGTGTCGCCATCGTTCAAATGAATAGACCAAAACCAGTTCTGTAGATCGGAGGCAGTGTTATTTGATATCGAAAAAAGATACTTAACATTTTCTTGAAGTACCAAATCCGACGCAAGTGTGACGTTGTATTCGAACTGTTCGATGATGCCGGACAGATACTGACCGGTGCTCGTTCGACCCACAGAATTCAGAGCGATGCTTGACAGCGGTGCAGCGCTAGGCGTGTCGCCAGTCATGCTAAACACTTCCAAAGTGAAGGCATCCGGTGCCGATTGGCCATGACAGCAATATCCACCCCACCAACGAACGTTTAAAATTGCCGAGGCTCCAGGTTTCAGCACAACATCTACGCCGAGTTGCCTAGAATAGCCTGGGTCACTTGCCCAGCCGCCGAGACTTGGAGTTGGCAATCCGTTGTCGTAAATGATTGGATTGGCCGTTGCCGCGCCAATAATGAACGTAAAAGCGAAAGCTGCGAGTATTTTCATTTTTTTCGGACCGTAAACTGGAATTTATTGCTGGCTAACGATGAAAGCCACCGGACGGCGGACAGCTAAGCTGGCCGCTGATCCGGTGGTTCGATTACTTGGGCGTCATTTTCGGAAACACGCTTCGGCGTCTTGTAGTGTTTGCACGTAGAGCCGCAAATGTTCCCTAACCGTGGTGGTGGCAGTAATTGATGGATTTTCGAAGTAGTACAACTGTGCAGCAGTCGCTACGCGGTTGAAAGAGATGATCTGTCCAACTTTGGGAGATGCTTCCTTCAGCACAAAGTCGCGATGTTCGCGAAAGAACTCGACGGCAGGATTTCCCTTGAGTTGAGCAAACCATACGTTCCACGAAGGATGGGACTCGAACTCATTCTTCAAGCGATGCAAGGCTGCGCGGGCAAAGACAATGGCTGCTTCTAAGAATGCTTCAAACTCGGTACGTTGTTCCGGACTGCATTGCTCAGCAAGGGCCAGAAAGAATTCCGCGCGTGCAACGGCGGTGCGTTCGTGTGCTGGATTCATTTCAGAATGACGCCTAACGTCGGGTAGCCGGACACGGTTGCCCGCGCCCGGCCCCCTAAGAACCGTGCTTGCGCCTTTCAGCACACACGGCTCAAGCCTCTACAAAGGCATCTTTCGACACCCGGTTTCACAGCTTTCATTCTGGCATACTACAGGTTTCTACGGCAATTGAGATGTTGCATCTGAAGGTTGCTTGCGGCATCCGATCCGCCATCCGTCCGTTTCACGATGTGGCGAACACCCCAGGGAGTGCTCGTCGTGATGGAATTTTGACAGACCGAACACAGGCCGTCTTGCCTTTGCCAGACGCGGTAAAACTTCCTGCGACCGCACACTGAGTTCAGCATTTTCTTGCCCCATCGGGCCTCGAAGTACTGCTCCCATTGGCGGTCATGCGGGTTCGCGTCGGCTTGGATCTTGACATGCCGTCTTATCGGCGTATCCGATTCTAGCAGCAAGGTAAGTTCCCTTTTCGTTCCATCCTCTTTTTCTTCTGTTGCGGCAAATACCCAGTTTCGGGTGCCTCGGGTCTTGAAGTATCTGTCTTTGACCCACCGAGCACCTTTCTCCGGATGCCTTCTTGCCGCCCATCGCCATAGCATTGACCAGACATTGGCATCAATCCGAGCAAAGGTTTTCTTGGCGACGACATGGCTGTGATAATTCGCCCATCCCCGCAAAACAGGATTGAGCAGCCTGATCAGGTTTGCCTGTTTGGCCGTCTTGTTACCCTTGATGACTTCACGGATTTTATCAAGATGTTTTTTGATGTTCGCTTTCGACGGCTTCGTCAGCAGCTTGCCGTTATACTTGCGAATATTCCATCCGAGGAAGTCAAACCCCTCATTGATGTGCGTTATTTTGGTCTTTTCGGGCGATAGCACTAATCCGCGTCGCGTCAGAAATTCGACCACTGCGGGCTTGACCTCACGCTCGAGCATGTTCCATCGGAGTTTCGGTAAAGGAACTTCTGAGCGGAGGGGTGGTGAATGTATGCCTTGGGGTTGTTTGCAACGCAGGCATACAGGTGCGCTTGGAGCGTTGTGGCCTTCCACTGCCCAGGGTACTGAGTATTGATGGCTTGCTTGATCTGCTCGCCGGTAACTTTGCCACCAGTAGAGCCAAGAAACCCTTTGATTGCTTGGGCCATCGTAGTCATGAGATACCTCGCAGGGTGCGAAAGGATGAAGACGTCGAACGTGGAGTTGAGGCGCCTGCGCGGCTTTTCGCGCAGGTCGCTTCGAACGCCGGGTTGGGCACCACGATTACAAGGCTGCGATGAATTCGTCGGGTGACACATCGGCCTGGCGCAGGACGCCTGCCAATGTGCCGACTTTGACTTCGCTGTGCATGGGGATGACGCAGCCTTTGGAACCACGGCGCATGATGACGTGACTTCCAGATTGGCGCAGCTTCTCGAAACCCAGCCGCTCCAACGCCCGTACTACGGTAGCGCCCGAAACACGAGGCAGCTTAGGCATGCGCGGAAACGCTGAACGTTGTTATCAGCGGATGCCCAGGCGCAGGGATGGGAAACTCCGACAGATACAGTTCCGTAGCCTCTCGCAGGTTGGCGATAGCGTCCTCAACGGTTTCACCTTGCGTAGTGGTACCAGTCTCAGGATTCAGGGCAACGTAACCGCCTTCTTCGGCGGGAGTAAGTACGGCGATCAGTTCCATGGTTTGACTCCGGTGCGGAAAGCGTAATTCTCGCTCATTCCGAGTAGATGTGCCCAACGTGATGTCGCAAGCCTAATTGACGCAAAACTTTGCGTCGTTATGCTGAATAGATGTACAGAAATCCGAAAAGTTTCAGACAAAACAGTAAGGTGCGCGACGGACCCGTCCACTAAAATTTCCAGCAAATGCGTCCATACCAATCCGGTCTTGCCACCGCCCGGGCGGCTGCTTGACCAGTTCAGCGACCGCATCCGACTCGAGCATTATAGTTCAAGGACAGAGCAGGCCTGTAGCGACTGAGCGCAAGTAGCCCTGTGAAATGGGTGCACGTGAGGTCGAGGCGTTTCTCACTTGCCTAGCAGCCTGTCGGACTTGACCAACTCGGCTGCAAAAAGTGGGAAGACGCCTCGTTTTTCCCCGTATTTCTGTGCGAATAGAACAACTATTCGCTTGAAATCCGTGAAAAACTGCGCTCGTCTCCCACTTTTTTCGCTTCGACCCATCAAGTCCGACAGGCTGGTAGCGGGGGACGGGCGTGTTTCAGCATTGACGCACCAGGCGAAGGGCGCCTGGCTGTTCCCGTACAAGGAGGTGCGGGAGGCAGAGCTTCTGTCGCTGGATGACGTTGAATCGGTCAAGGCGTCAAAATGCTTGGCGGTCGCTATTGCGCCTGAAGAAGTTCAGCGTGCCTGCTGGTGTTGATCGAGGGCACCGTCGGCCTGACCCTGCGACTGCTCTACGGCGTCGGCATGCGCGTCGTGGAGTGCCTGTGCTTGCGGGTGAAGGATGTGGACTTTGCTCGCAGCGAGATCCCCGTACGCGAGGGGAAAGGTTTCAAGGACCGGGTTGGGTCATCCGGATGTGGTCACGACGAGGACGTGCGCGCACGTGTTCAACCGAGGCGGTCGCGGCGTTCGCAGTCCGCCCGACGCTCTGGTGCAGGCTGGCGCCGCGCAGGATTGACTTCGTATAATTTGTAGCGTGTGAAGAGAAAGGGCAACAAGCCATTGATTTTACGGCTGTTTGGGGGAGGGATGCACTTTGTCAGTGACATGAGGAAATGAGCATTGCATATCGTGCTCATGATGTCCGCATATCGCAGGAGTGGCAAAAGGCAGCCAATCTGCGCGGCGCTTGGGGTCGCGTTCGCGTTGGATTTCCATGTCTGCAATGACTTGAATTAAGGGCAAATTCAAGACCTTGGCGACACGTAGACACGTGTGGTTATCGAATCCGCTGCGGTTGTACTTGTAGGCGGTGGTGGCTGGGCGCGTCCAGCCCATTGCCAAGCCCGTCGCGCCATCGCTCGGCAGGCCGGTTAGTTCTTTGATTTCTCGTAAATAATCCGACGTGGTTTTCACGGTTCAACCATCTATATAAGCGCCTCTGAATACAGTCTAGATGCGTTTCGGCGCGTTGACAATGTGCACTGGCGTGAATAGGGTTCTGTTCACGTCAGTGAATACAGGGGGTCGTCATGTTGGAAGGGATGAGGCGCGAATTGCTGCGGGTCCAGTCGTCGGGTGATTCTGCGCCGGTGTTTAGTCGTCAGTGGGTCGGCGTCCAGTGTGCGAAATGCAAGCAGTCCGGGGCGGCGGCGGGGTCGGGCGTGGTGTCCGTCGTCCGGTGTGAAACCTTCAGCGATCTGCGGGCCGGTAAGTCGGTCCGGTTGTGTGCTGAGTATCACGAAAGGGCCGAAGCGGCATGAAAACGAACGTTCAGGATTTGGGGCGGGTTCGGCAAGCCGAAGCAGCGGGCCGGATGAGTCGGGGCGATCTGGAACGGGCTGCCGCCCTTGCGCCTTGCGAGGAACGAGCAAGCCGCAAGGGCGGCAGCCGGGGGGATGCCCCCCCCTCACTAACAGGGGGGGAAAGGGTCAAGGGAACAAGCGACACGGCAAAGACTGAGGCGGTTTGTCTTGAAATCAAGCCGCGCCTGGTAGAACGGCTGGTGCTGACGGCTACGGGCGAGGTCAAGCTGACCTTGCGGCGTCATGGTCTGGCCGGCGATACGGCCTTCGTGGATTGGGTGAATTTCACGGTCGATGCGTCCGCGTTCGAGTGGGATAAAACCTCGGTCGATTGCAGCGAGGAACAACTGGTGCTTGATGCCAGCCTGCGGCTAGAGGGCATTCTCGGATTCGGGCTGACGCGGCAATTGCCAAACGGGCGCAACTTCTATCAGCGGGCGTATGAACTCGGGGCCGATGGTTGGGGGTTCCTGGCGATCGGTGGCCAGCGGGGCACGGTCATGGTGAGTCTGAGCGGGTCGGGTTGTGCGGCGGCGCGGGAGGGGTGGGAACGGCGGCTTCATGATTGGCTGCAAAGCGTTGCGGGATCTGGCCGGGCGCGGTTGACGCGGGTGGATGCGGCGCGGGATGTGTTCGACGGCTCAGTATACGGTCGATCAGGCGAAGCAGGATTACGTGGACGGCGGTGCGGATTGCATGGGGCGAATGCCAGTCTGTGAGCAGCGCGGCGACTGGTACAGGCCAAACGGGTCCGGGCGTACTTTCTACATCGGCAAGCGCACCAATGGAAAGTTTTGCCGGGTGTACGAAAAGGGCAAGGCTCTCGGGGACGCCAAAAGCGAGTGGGTGCGCGTTGAGGTCGAATTCAAAAGTGTGGACAGGGTTCTGCCGTTCGATCTGTTGCTGAATCCGGGGCAATACCTGGCGGGTGCCTATCCCATGTTTGAGTGGATCAAGGACACGGCGTGCCGTATCGCGTGCGTAAAAAACGCGGTCGAGGCCACCTATAAAAGCACCGTCGTCTGGCTCAAGCGGCAGTGTGGCAAGGCTCTCGCGTTCGTGGCCGAAATGGAAGGGGGCGCACAAGCGGCGCTTGACCTGGTGGGGGTAAAGGGGCGGGTGCCGGTTCGGATTGATCGAGCTGCGCCTGATATCAGCCAGGCCGGCGTGCCGGTGCACAAGCAGGAAAGGTTCGTGTTGCCGCTCGACGTTCGCATTGATATGTCGATTGCGGCCATGTAAGGGTGCCATGTTGGCGCGTGTTCTCAGGATTGCTCGGCCTGGGGGCGTAAATCGGAGCAAGGAGGAAAACCAAGTGCAATTTACATCTGAAGTCGAAGTCACGGGCGCAAAAATGTTCGTCGGGAACATCGAAGGCGTTGCCTACGATAGCACCACGGTGTTTATCAAAACCGAGTTGGACGAAAGCCGGGACAACGCAAAGGGCTTTGCGACGACGGAATACAAGTTCGGCACGAGTGAGGAATACCAGAAACTCAGGGGTCTGGCGTTTCCGTTGAAAGCGCAAGTCACCATCGAACTCGGAACGACGGGCAAGCGCGACACCAAACGCCTGATTGCCTTGCGTCCGATCGTGGGGCCAGGGGCGGCGGGTCCGGGTCCAGGTAATCCTCTGAAGTGATGGCGGCTTGGGCCAGGGGCCGGTTTATGGTCGTGCGCCTGGTGCGGAACGGCCAAAGCAACCGGCGACTTATCAAGGGCGTCGGTTCGAGAATCGGCCCTATTGGTGTCCATGCGGGCATCTGAACATCGTAGCGCGGTGGGTGCATCTGCGCAGTAGCAAGGTAGAGATAGCGCCAGCCTGGCGCGGTAAATGCGGGGCTTGTGGGCGCGATTTGCGGTGGCAGGAAAAGCGGTAAGTCTAGTCCGAAAGGGAATGTCATGTTTGAGTGGATCGAGATTCAATGGGTCAGGTTCAACCTCTGGTTGGATGAGAAACAGGCGCATCCGGGGTATCGGGTCAAGGTGCTTTATGACAAGGAAAGGGGTTTTCGGGTCATGCGCTGGTGGTTGGGAAAACCTCCACCGGATCACGCGGCGGATGTGGAACGAAGGAAGAAGGAAGCGGAACGGCGCGAGCGGTTGCGCAAGTTCAAAGGGCAGTAGAGCAGGGTCTTTCGCAAAGGGGCAAGTGCCCCTCTCTGTGGGAGTAAATGTGATGAAAGAGTTCTATCTGTTTGGCCGTTTGGTGATTGTCGAAACGGGTCGTGAAGGGTTTGGCATCCGGGTTACACCGATTTGCCGGTATGAGGTTCAAATTGGGTTTGGGTATCACGAACTCCGGAATGTGGGTTCTGCTCGGACGTTGAAAGAAGCAGGTGATGTAATGTGGGCCTGGGCTTCGGACGTGAAAGAGCGTTATCCGGATGAGGAGTTAATAATCCGTGTGGTTGACCGAAAAACCGGTGTTGAGGTTGGGCTTGTGGATGTTCGATCAGTCACGACTATTGTGATGTCGGGTTATTTGGGAAAACGGCGTTTCGTTAAGTAGGTTCGAGTAGTTTTTTTAATCGGGGCGCTTGCCCCTTTGCAAAAGGTCACGTTATGGATGTGCAAGTGTTGTCAGTGCGAGCGGTGGGCAAGGGCTTGAAAATCGCGCACGTTCGAGCGGGCGAAATGTTCGGCGATTGTCCAGCGTCGGAACAGGTGAGCGAATCGGGGCCGGCGACCTTGCGGGTCAAGCTGATTGTGCGGGAAGGGCGGCTGGCGGCTTCTTTGCGGGTCGAGCCGAAAGAATAGATGGTTGGGTCCAGCGAGTATCTGAGGGCTGCACATTTTGAGGGGTGAAAGGGTAGGGCGATGGCGATTTGTGCGACGGTTGATGTTGCGGGGTTCGTGAAAATGCTGCCAGGCGTGGCGTTGAACGATTGCACCGGATATGTGCTGCTCGATAAAGCGGACTGGATCAATAACGGCCTGGTGCAAGGTCTGCTGACCATTCCGGCAGGGGAGGATTTCGCGGCGCTGTGGGGCGCGGGGTTCGTGCTGCCGGTCACGCTGAGCATGATTGCCTGGGCGGTGTCGAAAATTGTTGGTGTCATTCGTTGAGGATTGCCGGGTTTTCCGGCGTAGGGCGCGCAAGGCTGGCCCGTGGGCGCGTTCTTAAAGTAGGGCCTGGGAGTAGGAAATCATGAGTAACAAAATCGCAACGTCGCTGCTGAAAATTGCCGCTATCGGTTCGCTGGCCGCGCCTGTTCTGGCTACCGGCACGGACTACAGCAGCATCACGTCGGCGGTCGACGTCACCACCGTTGCCGTTGCCATCGTCGCGATGGGCGTGCTGATGGTCGGCCCGAATGTGGCACGCTGGGCCGTTCGCAAGCTGGCCGGCTTCTTCCGTTAATTCGGGTCGGGCTGAGGCATTCCGGGCCGTGGGCGTGCGGTCCGGAATTTAGACAATCGAGGGGGGCGTCATGTTGTGGCTTCTGGTTGCGTATTTCTCCGGGGTGGTAGCGGCTTCGCTGGTAATGGGGGTGCTGAATGCTAACTGTTGAGGGCCGGATAGCGGCGCGTTGGCTGCGCAATGGCGTTGCGTTCCTGGTTGGGTGCTGGCTGGCCTGTTCGGTCGGGGTCCGGCCTGTGTGGGCGGCGGAAACATGTAGTGGCGCGACGTGTACGCAGCCTGCTGATGTGTCGCCGTTGCGGGCTACGGCCAGGTGGTGGCATATCGCTAAAAACATGTACAACGGTGATCCTATGGCGTTGATAACGGCGGTTCGGTCTGCGCAAGGGTGTTCGGGTGCGTCGTTGCAAATTGCTGATAGTCCGGTTTTCCCGCCTCTGCCGGCTGCGGGGCCGTGGGCGGGGTCGGATTATACGGCGTGGTTTCAGAACTCAACGGGCGGTTGTACTACGACGGGTTGGCAGAATCTTCGCTATATGCCCACGTGTGTATCGGGCACTCCGACGAACGTGACTGAGGGCGGTAATCGTTACGTCAACTGCTCGGGCGCAAGCGCCTATTCGTGTCCAGCGGGGCAGAATTGGACCTTATCAGGCACTACGTGTACGCGTCCGAACTGTATTTCACCGCAAGTGCGCCAGTCGGACGGGACGTGTAGTGCGGAGCGTAAATGCTATACGTTGGTGGTCACTCCGACGGGTTCCTGCTTGAAACCCGATAGCTGCCTTGCGGGGGGTGTCGTCGGGGAATTCGGTAATCAGGCGATCTGTGCTGACAAGAAGGATCAGAATAAGGCCGAATGCAATGGCGTTGTCCTGGGTTATGCCGCGTCGGGCAAGCCGTTGTGCCTGACGGAAAAACCCGTTGATCCGGACTGCCAGGCGGCGGGCGGTACGGTCGTCGGGACAATCAATAAACAGCCGGTCTGCTCGAAGATGACAGACAAAACGTGCGCCAGTGGCACGTTGATCGGGGTCGTCAATGATCAGGCGGTGTGTGATGGTGCGACGGGTTGCAAAGCGGGCGAGGCACCGGGAACGGTCAATGGTGTTACGTCTTGCTGGCCGATCGGTAAGGTCACGGACAAAAAGACGACGCAAAAGGCGGGCACGACGGGTACTGATACCACGGTGACGCCACCGGGTGGAACTCCGACAACGACGAATGAAAAGTCGTCCACGACATGCGACGGCGATCGGTGTACCACGACAAAAACGACGACTGACGGTTCCGGTACAAAGACCGAATCCAAGACTGAGGATAAATCCGACTTCTGCGATCGGATGCCGAACTCGCCATTGTGCAAGGAAACGGAAGCGGGCACTCCGGCGTCTGATGCGGGCTTGTATACCAAGAAAGCGGAAACTGTTGCCGAAGTCCTCGGCAATTTCCGGGCGACTGTAACCGGGTCGGCCTTCTATACGGCGGCGTCTGGCTTCTTCGGGGGCAGCATACCGAGCGGGAGCTGTACGGGGCTGAATGTCAACGTTTCGGTGATGGGGCATACGTGGGCACTGGATGCGGAGCCCGTGCTGTGTGGGAGTACCGCCACCAGTATCTACACAATCCTGGGCCTGGGCGTGATGTTGGCGGCGTCCTGGGTCGGTTTCAGGATAGCGATTCTCTAAGGGGGCGAAACGATGAATGGTTGGCTGGAACAGATCACGACTTGGCTGGTTGATCTGGTCAAGGATGTATTTTTGGCGGTTTGGGATTTTCTCGGCGATGGAATCGTGTTCGTGTTGTCGTCTATCCTGGTGCCTATCGGCGGGTGGATCAGCGGCTTAACGCCACCGGCGTTTCTGAGCAGTGGTATCAATATCGGGGCGTTGCTTACGGGTTTGCCGCCGTTCGCGTTGTACCTGGCCGGCCAGACAAGGATTACCGAGGCGATGGCGATACTCGGGGCGGCGGTCGGGTTTCATCTGTTGCGCAAAATGGTCACGTTGGGTCAATGGTAGGGTTCGTTTCGTAGGGGGTTGCTGTGCTGATATTTCACGAAGGTTTGCCGGGGTCCGGGAAAAGCTATGCGGCGATCAAGGATCATGTCGTGCCGGCCTTGCGCAAGGGGCGGAAGGTCTTTGCGTACATTGAAGGGCTCGAACATGACCGGATAGCACTCGTTGCCGGGATTACGCCGGAGCGGTGCCGGGAACTGCTTTTTCAGGTCACTCGGGAACAGGTGCCGGTCATCTATTCGGTGGTCGAGAATGATGCCTTCGTCGTCATTGATGAGCTGCAAAACCATTGGCCGACGAATCGCCAGCGGTTGGGCGCGGAGATAACGCAGTTCATTACCGAGCATCGGCATAGGGGCTTGGATATTCTGTGCATGGGGCAGGTCTTGAACGACTGTCATACTATGTGGCGGAATAGGGTTGACCAACTGGTGTTCTTCTATAACCGGGATGCCGTAGGCAAGCCGAACGAGTATAAATGGTCCGTGCGTAAGCGCGGATCGGACATGAAGTTTCAGGAAGTG
This sequence comes from Candidatus Accumulibacter affinis, assembly GCA_016713625.1. GTDB lineage: Bacteria > Pseudomonadota > Gammaproteobacteria > Burkholderiales > Rhodocyclaceae > Accumulibacter > Accumulibacter affinis. The sequence goes on along the minus strand of JADJOT010000011.1, from coordinate 95,458 downwards.
ACAAGCGGCGTTGCTGCGTATGATCCGGATTACTTCGGAACATATGCCAGCCACACTGAGGGTACGGAAAACGTCGACAAGTATGTCGACAAGCGGGCGAACGTTTGGAATTCGACCGTGCTTCGGAAGGCGGTGCCGATCTATGCTGCCGTGGGCCTGGTGGCGTTGGGGGTGGTCATCTGGATGTTTAAGGGGGGTCTGGTGACGAGCACGGCAAAGACACAGGAAACCGTCGACAAGCGGGATGCCGGGGCCGTGGTGGCGACAGCGCCAGCGGTCCCTACGTCTGCTCCGGCTGTGCCGGTTCAAGCGCCTGTAGTGGATGCGAAACAAGCGCCAGTCGAGGCGGCGGAACCGATACAGCCGCCGGATGATGTGGTCGACAGGTTGAGCATCAAGTATCGGATACGCCTTGCGGGCGTGATTTCCGGCATGGGGAAGGTGGCCGGGTGGGTCGAGTGGCGAGAGAACGACGCGGGCGTGAAAGAACGGTTCAGCTTCCTGGAACTGGCCGGCCTGGGGTGGCTGGTGATGGTGACGCCGGATGGTTCCATGGTCACGCTGACCAAAGGGCCAAAGCGATATTACGCCACGGGGTGGCCGGTGGCGGACATGGAAGGGCGTGCCAGTCAGGCGACGTTGCGGGAGGTGTCGGGGCCTGGGGGAAAAACTTAGGTTCTGTCCAGCGAGTAGCTTTTGGGCTGCACAAAATGAGGGTCAAGTGAGGGTCGGTCATGGGTCGTTGTGTTGGTCTGTCGAATGCCTTTCTGCGGGTTATGCCAGGTGCATTTTATCCTGTGGAATGGAACGTGCCGGAGTGCTTCACGGGGCGAGGTCGTTGGCGGTCGGGGCCGTTGCATACCTTCGTGGATGATTACCGGCAGGAGTTCTACTGGCGGAAGCCAAACGAGGGTCTGATGGTAGCCTTGGTGGCGTCGGTCTGTACCGCACCGGATTTCACCGTGTGGTCTGACGATCCTGTGGAGTGGAAACGGTTTCAGGCGTGGCGATCTGCGATGGTCGCGGGCCTGTGGGCGGCCTGGGGGGTGCGGGTGCTGCCGGTCGTCAGCTTTGAGTCGGGCGCGTATGAATACGTGGCTGCGGGTAGTACCTGGGCAGTGCGCAGTCCTGGGAAGGGTCCGGATGTGGTGCGCCAGTGGGTCAAGTCGTTGTCGGCCTTTGCGCGTGATTCGGATATGGGCCGGTTGGTCCTGTTCGGTCGGGAGCTGGTCGGGCTCGATCAGGAACTAGGGGTGCCGGTACTGGTGCGGGGTTTGCGCAAGCGTCCGGATGCGGTCTTGTTGCGGGCGGCCTGATGGGTGGGCGGGTCGAGCGTCCGGAGTTCGCGCTTGACGAGCGCGAATTGTGGATTACTGAAGTGTCCGATCAAAGGTTGTCGGGGTATGAGCGAATGCTGGCGAGTCCGGACGCTTCGCGGGTGCGGGTCGATGGATCGGGGCGCGATGATGCGGGTATGTATTTCCGTGATCTGATAGCCAGGGAGCGAGAGCGCCGATCGTCGGCATTGTTTTGAGCAAGAAAAAGGGCCAGGTGGGGAGAGTAACCAGCGGTGCCCGCGATCAGCACTAGCAGGCGCTGGACTTCTTCAGGCGTGAGAACGACCGGCAAGCGTTTCGAAGCCTTCGCCGATTCCACGTCATCCAGCCACGGCAGGTCGGTCTCGAGCACCTCCTTGTAGAGGAAAAGCAGGGCGCTCTTCGCCTGGTTCTGAGTCGATGCCGAAACACGCCTCGCGACCGCAAGGTGAGTGAGAAACGCCTCGACCTCGTGTGCCCCCATATCCCGAGGGTGCCGCTTGTTGTGAAAGAGGATGAAGCGTCGCACCCAGCCGCAATAGGCCTGCTCAGCGTATGCTATAGTGCTTGAACCGGATGCGGTCGCTGAGCTGATCGAGCCGCCGCCGGGGCGGTGGCGGAGCCGGGAGGGCATTGACGCAATTGCCGGAAATTTTAGTGGACGGGTCCATGGCGCACCTCACTGATCTGTCTGAGAATTTTCCGATTGCTGTACATGCATACAGCATACTGACGCAAAGCTTTGCGTCAAGTAGGATTGCTACTTCACGTTAGAGGCCTGACTATGTGCTTGCCGACTCCTGATCAGCAGTCATTTGAGATCGTGCGATGGGCCACTTCTGTTGCCATTCCAGCCGTTTCTGGACTCGCAGGCGTCGTTATCGGCGCGTGGTTAACTTCTCGGCGAGAGGTAAAGCAACGCAAGCTCGCGTTTCTGGAAAAGCAACTGAGCACGTTCTATTCGCCCATGCTTGGCCTTCGAAACGAGATCAGTGCGCATGGCGCATTTCGCTTGCGAGTGCAAAACGAAGCCGATGCTGCATGGAGGCAACTTTGCGCTGAGACCGAGATGCTCGACATTGAAGCCCGCCAACGAATTTCAAAACAACGCGGCCCAGAATTCACGCGGATCATTGAGTACGACAACGCCAAACTTCATGAAGAACTCTTGCCGGCTTACCGAAAGATGGTTGAGCTTTTTCGCGATTGCTACTGGTTGGCTGAATCCGAGACACGCGCTTACTATCCGAAGCTTCTTGAGTTTGTCGAAGTCTGGAATCGTTGGAACGACAAAGCCCTTCCCCCCGAGGTTCTGAAGCGCCTTGAACACGGCGAAGACAACCTGGCCCCGTTCTATGTGCATATCGAGCAAATGCACGATGCCATTCGCAAGAAGCTCAAGGATGGTGCTCCGTGAGAAAACCGGCCCCTAACCTGGCAGTCGAGCGGACCTGCGCAAAAAGCCGCGCAGGCCGCTCACCTCTACGTTGGGCCTCACAATGACACGTAGGCAGCGTCTCCGCCGGGTAGGAATACTCTGTTGTCACTTTCTCCGAAATCTGGCCTTCTACAAAGCCGGCTGGCGAAAAGGGAAGTTGATATTCAAAGACCAGTTCTGGGTTAACGCCAACAGCAACTTCATCGACATCTGCGTCCTTGAATGGTGCAAGCTCTTCGGCGACAAACGAGGCCAGCACTACTGGCGAAAGGTCGTAACAGATCGAACAGCGTTCCTCGCCGGGCTATTGCACGCCGTTGGACAAACGGAAACCGAGTTCGACGCATACATTGAGGAAATGCGAACCTACCGAGACAAATTCGTCGCGCACCTCGACTCTGCGGAGGTAATGAACATCCCTACACTCAGGACAGCGAGAAAGAGCGTTTCCTTCCTTTACGGCTATTTGCTCGCCAACGAAGAAGAAGACAACTGCTTCCACGACGCACCGCCGAAGGCATCACGCTTTTACAGGCTGTTCTATTCACAAGGCCGAAGGGTGTATTCCAAGGGAAAGCGAGGCCCAACCCGGCAGTCGAGCGGACCTGCGCGAAAAGCCGCGCAGGCAGGCGCTCACTTCTACATTGGGCGCCTGGAGATCCCAGCTCATGCGAACGATAACGGACTTGCTGCATTTTGCCCGACAGGTGGCCTATTCGTGGTGGCGCGCCTTTGCATCGCGGCTCGTTCGAGTGCTCATCTACTGCGTTGTACTCAGTTCGTTCTTCGCCGCTTCTGACGGGATTCAATCTGCGGAGTACGGCGTACTGCTTTTCGTAGTTGTTCTCGGCCTAGTGATCTGGGGCCTCTTTGGCATATTTGAAACGTATAGCGACATACGGCCGCTCGAATATTCGGAGGAGGCAATGGCGAAAGCCAAGAAACTGGCTTTCGCCGTGGTCGCTCTGGTTGCAATTGGCATTTCTTGGATATCAAACGAAACGCTGTACGGTGCAATTAATCCAGTTGGGTACTGGAAGGCCGAGCTCGCTAATACCGCCGAGAAAGATTGTTCAACTTTCAAAGAACTCTTAGCCCGTTCCGCCGAAGAAGCTCGGGTAGTCGGAAACAAGTATCAAATGGGCATTGCTACTGCATTCGAAGTCAAGGAATCGGTTGAGTCATTGAAGTTATTTAACGACATGCATTTTTCGTGCGCGACGTCCGCTGAGAAAAGAAGAACAGAGGTCCGCAAGAGGCTCACGCAGCTAGGAAAGAAATATTGAAGACGGTATAAACCGGCGGGGTCAGGTCTTTTGTTTTCCCAAGCGCCGTTTAGAATTGGCAACATGGCCAGGCCACTTCGTCTCCAATTTTCCGGCGCCCTCTACCACGTGACCGCGGGCAAAAGAAAAGACCTGACCCCCGTTTACTACAATCAATACGGACTTGTTAGTTTTTTTGAGTCATGAACGCGATCTATATTGCTGCAAATTTAACGGTCGTTTTACATATTCTGATATACTTGGGCGTCTCAACTTGGTTCGAGAATACCGCAGAAGCACCACCCGGCTTGTTTAATATGGGCCTGTTAGGGCAAGTGTATAAGCTGGCCATCGTATTCACTGTGGTTGCATCTTACTTTTCATTGCTTGGCCTGGTAATATTCGGTGATGCTTCATTTTCATCCGTGGTCGGTCACTTTATAGATGGGTTTCTCGCCGGCTGTGTGATGATTTTTCTGTGCAAACATGTTTTTGCGTTCCATCTGATTTTTGTAAATCTTCTTACGCCGGGTCTTCTGACCGTTGGCTTGTTTATGGTTCATTCACTTGCATGGACAAGCTTATAATGCATCCTCAAGTAAACAAATATTGCATAATATAGACTTAGAGAAAGACGCTCAGCCAGGCAAACACTGCATGGGCGATTTAACCCGGTCCGCGAGTCATAGTGACCGTTAATCAGGACAATAAACTGATAAGGTTTGTTGTAGTTTATGGTGTCAAGGAATCTGCACTCCTAGATATGAAGTACGCTTTCACCAACAGGATGAACGACGACATAATCTTAGGCCGATTTTCTATCCCTGAACAAAGACCGGATATGTTGATAGCAGATTATTATCTTCCATTCGAGGAAGGCATTCCGGCCTTTCAAATTGTGTCTGCGCTTCGCTTGTTTGTGCGAGTCGTGCTTAGCGCAATTCGTCAGTGCGACAAGAATGATCTTGTGAGTTAACGCGGCAAAATCGCCTAACCCTTCGTTCAACCCTTCGCTCGAGCGGACCCCCACCGGCGAGGCGCTCAGCTCAAACGTTCGGTGCAATCCATGACTTTAGGCGCTCTCTGGGTGGCATACCACACCCCTATTTCACTGGCACTTGGTCCATTGCTGGCCTATTGCATTTTCCGTTGGCTGAAGATCCACCCTGCATGGAAAATCGGTTTGTTGCTGGTCGCAATGCTACTGACTATCGGTGTGTTGGGAATCGTGCTGAATGTCGGGCTGGCAATTGCCCTTGCCGTTGTGCTTTTCATCGGCAGTCCGGCTATCTGGATAGGGGGGCTTGTTGCGCTCGGCCTATGGGGCGATTTCCGTTATTCCGAGTTGGCGTGGTGGAAAACATGTCTAATTGGCGGCGTGTGGTGGGTAGTCTCGATGTTGCTCGACCAAGGGCTAAAGCTTGGACTTTTATTCGCATTTACAAGCGTCCAGCAAGCTCAAGAAAAACCGCACGAACAATAGAGGGCAAAAATCATGGAGGATCTTGCGCAACAAATCGCCGAACGGGTTATTTCTGACACCAAGTACTTTTCCGCCGTCATAGGCTTGATTGGCGCCATCATTGGCTCGATTCTCACGCTGGGTGGCAATGTTTTTCTCCATTGGCTGAAAGAAAGACCGACCCGTGAACTTGATAGCCGGCGCAAGAAGCTTCTCAGGAAGATGTTGTCCGATCAGCGATTCAAGGGAGGCTGGCGAAAGTTAACGACGCTATCGCGGGTTATTGGCGCTGATGACACAACAACCACGCGGCTTCTCATCGAAATCGGCGCTCGCGGTTCCGAAAAGGACGACAGCCTTTGGGGACTGATTGAAAACCATCCGTTCAATGAGACCGATCAATAAGCACCTAACCCGGCGCTCCAAGGGACGCTGCGCGATAAGGCCGCGCAGCGCCCCTGAGCTTTAACGTTGGGCAGTTCTGGGTCAGGTGCCCCTTTTTTGTTGGCTGCCAAAAACACCTAGTGGTTACGTGGGCGTCGGTTCCGGGCCGCTGGCCTGGTCGGGCTTCGGCGTTGGGGCGCGTTGGTTGCGGCCTGGGTTGATGTTGGCGGGCGACTTGCCAGGCTTGCCAGGCTTCTCTGGGGCGGGGGCCTTGGTCGGGTTGCTGGCCAGGCGGCGCAACAGGTCGGCCTGTTCTGCCAGGCGGTTATCACTGGTCCGGATTTCGGCCCGGGCTGCGGCCAGGTTCAAACCGAGTTCCCTTACTTCCTCGCGAAGTGATCCGATCAACTGCTTGTGTTCGAGGATTTGATACGCCTGCGCCTGGTTGAGTTTTTCGAGGTCGGCAATCTCCGTCAGCGCGTCTGTAGCCTGGGCCTGGGCGGCGGCGATCGTCCGGACTGCTTCGGCCTTCACCGTGGCGAGTTCGTGTCGGAAGTGGTCTTGTGCGCTTTTCCAGACGATTTGTGCGGCGCGGGTGAGGGATTCCTTGATTTCCTCGGGGACGTCCAAGGTATCGTCGTCGGGGGCTTGGGCCTGTTCTTTCCATTCGCGCAGCATGGCGGTTATCGTCGTAAAGCTGCCAGTGCCAAGCGTTGCGCGAATGCTTGCGACTGTAGGCTGCTGGCCGGCGGCGCTGATGTTGTCTGCAGCGTTGAATACTTGGGCGCGGGTGATGGGTTGGCTTGCCATGTCCTTATCCTTTCGGCTGTAGTGTAGTGTAGTGTAGTGTAATGTGGTGTAGTGTAAGGTTCTATACAGTGGTTTGCAGGGTCTCCAGGTCAAGGGGTTTTTGGGGGCGATCGGGGTGCCGATACGGGCGGCGGTGATGGCGCGGGCCAGGGTGAGGCGGCGGGCGGCGACCTTGATACCGAGATCGAGGGCAAGCGTCGGTGTGCACTGGGTCGTGTCGACAATGGCTTGGCAAGCGACAAGGGCGGGCGAATAACGCCTGGTGGTCGGGGTTGTGGTGGTCATGGGTCGGTTGTCCTGTTGGGTGCGTAGTAAGGGGCGACTGGTGGGGCAGGGAGGCCGATAGGGTTTGCGGTGGAAGTTGGTCGCGAGTAGCCAAAGGGCGCTGCTGATGCTGTCCGGGACGGTCAAGCGCAGGTAGGGCGCCAGCGGTTGCCAGGTGCGGTGCTTGGGTTTCATCGTTTCGTCCTCAAGGCATAGTCGGGCAGGATCGGGGGCGGGAACTTGTCGGGCCGGGGGTAGAACGCCTGGTGCGCGATGCCTTCTTTGCTGTCCGGGTGTCCGGTTCTGACCATTGCGCCTTGCGGCAGGAACCGGGGCGCGTCCATCTGGTGGAGTTCGTGCGCGTCCGGATCGCCTGGAAATGCGGCCGTAAAGCCGGGCCTCGTGTATCGCGTGCCGTAGATCGATCGGAGCGTCTGGATCGGCGCGACTATCAGGGTATCGTTGATCTTTTTCACGGGGTCAGGCTCCGATCGGGATACCGCAGAGCGCAGCCAGGGCCTTGCCTTGCGGCGTGAAAACAATCCATCTGTGGCCGTCACTCAAGGCTCTGCGCAGTAGTCCGGCCTGTTTCATTCGGGTCAAGCGGGCCGTGGTGCTGCGATCGGATTCGACGTTACCGCCAATCAAGGGTGTGCCGTTCCAGTTGTCGGCGTCGCGGGCGTAGTCGAGGAAAAGCGCGAAGTCCTCGGCGGTAAGTCCGGGTGGAATGAGCTGGTCCAGGCTGGCGGCGGGGAACAGATCGGGGAACAGGGCGGCGGCGACCTGCTCCGGGGTGGCTTCTGGGACCACGTAGCCGCACGCGGCATATACCGGGCGCAGGATGATCGAGAGGCGGAAAGCGTGCCAGCGTCGCACCGGGTGGGACGTGACCGGGTGCGGTACAGTGTCCGGGAGGCCGACGAAGGCAACGTAGAAGCGATCGTCACCGTTGCCAATGTGGGCGCTGAACGTCAGCGGGTCGTTGGTCGGCAGGGTCGGGGCGGTTTTCATCGTGTTTCCTTTCGTGGTGATGGCTGCGAGTGCTGGCAGGTGTGCCGGATCAAGAACGCGTGCAGACTGCCGATGTAATCGGGCAGCAGTTCCAGGCGTGGCTTTTCAGTGGGCGCGATCTGGGCGTCTGAAGTCCTCGGCGTTCGGACCGTGCCTGGTGAATTGCCAGCGGGTTCGGTTTTGACTTTTCGCATGTTTGGTCCTTTCCGTTAGTTGTGATCCGTTCGTCAGTTAGCCCTCGCGAAGCGCACGGCCCGCTAACGCGTTCGCGTGCCTGCCTTCTTCAAGGAAAGCAAGTCGACGTGCCAGCGGGGTTGGCTGGCACTAGAGTTGCACTCCTTCATGCTTCGGGCCGTGTTTGGGGCTGACTGACGAATGGATCACGACGGGGAAAACTGGCGAGGGGTTAAACCGTGCTGGCGATTCATCAGGCACGGTCCGGCATGGCGGGCGCTTTTTCCGCCATGCTCCGACTGCCCGTAGGGCGCGCCTTCATCGGGGTTTTGCGTCGGCCGGTCCGGTGCTTTTTCGGTCCGGCTTCATTCCCGAAAGCGCCGGGCTTTTTCGGGGCTTTCGCATGGCCCGTAGGGCTGGCTTTCATCCTGATGTGCGCCTCGTCTGACTTGCGCGCCTTGCTCACCCGATATACGCTCTAGTAAATATTCGAAGGAGTGAATATTGCCAGGGCGCACGGTCTTTGACCAGAGCCTTTAGCGGTACTGAGTTCGGGGAGTGACGAGGCCAAATGTTCGAAAATAAACAGGCGATTGTCGACGCCATACCGCCCGATCTGCACGGGCGGCTGTCCCAATTGGCGAATCTCTACTGGCGGCTACGTTGGGTTCGGAGGTGGGATTCCAGCGGGCGGCGGCGCGTTTACAGGCTCATAAGCGCCCACAAAAAAAACTTTGATGGAACAATTTTCGAGGGGGAGCTGTTGCGCCTGTTTTGCCGCTACCTGGCTAACCCTATGAACAGGAACAGCGAAAGGCGATATTTGATGCTGCTGGCTTGCCGGTTGGGAAAAGACAACGTCCGCTAGTCAACTACGTATAATTTGTATTATGTAAAGTCTGGATCAGGCCTGCAGTTCGCTCCGCCCCCGGAAAAACTCCAGCGCCTCGGGATTGGCCAGTGCTTCGACGTTTTTTACCGGCCAGCCGTGAACCACATTGCGCACCGCGAGTTCGACGATCTTGCCGCTCTTGGTGCGCGGGATGTCGGCAACCTGCAGAACCTTGGCCGGGACGTGGCGTGGCGTGGTGTTCTGGCGGATCTGCTGCTGAATACGCCTGCGCAGTGCGTCGTCAAGGTCAAGCCCTTCGCGCAGCTTGACGAAGAGGACGATACGCAGGTCGTCCTGCCACTCCTGGCCGATGACCAGCGACTCGATCACTTCCGGCAGTTGCTCGACCTGACGATGAATCTCGGCGGTCCCGATGCGCACGCCCCCCGGGATTGAGCACGGCGTCGGAACGTCCGTAGATGATCATGCCTTCGCTGGCGGTGAGTTCGACGAAATCGCCATGGCGCAGACATTGGCAAAGCGATCGAAATACGCGGCATGGTATTTGGCACCATCGGCATCATTCAGAAGCCGACCGGCATCGCCGGGAAAGCTGCAGTGCCACCAGTTCGCCACGCTCGCCGCGGCCGGCGGGAATCGCTCTGCCCGCTTCGTCGAAGACACTGACCGCCATCCCAGACCACGGCATTGCGGTTCGCGGTGCACCGGCAGAATCGGACAACCGAGTGCAAAGCACGAAAGGATGTCGGTACCGCCGGAAATCGACGCCAGCAGCAGATCAGCCTTGACCTTGCGGTAGACGTAGTCGAAGCTTTCCGGTACCAGCGGGCTGCCGGTCGAAAACATCACCCGCAGCGATTCGAGGCGATGCGTCTCGCTTGGCTGCAAATCGCTCTCGGCAATCGCGTCGATGAACTTGGCCGGAGTCGGAAGTGCGTCATCTGCTCAGCGTCGGCGTAGTCGAAAAAGGATCGCTCGGGCTTGCCGGCGGCCCCGGGCGCGAACGGCGAACCGTCGTAGAGCAGCAGCGTGGCTCCGAAGCAAGGCCCGAAACGAGCCAGTTCCACATCATCCAGCCACAGGTGGTGAAGTAGAAGATGCGGTCGCCGGCTCTGACGTCACCGTGCAGCTGATGCTCCTTCAGGTGTTGCAGCAAAAGTACCGCCGTGACCGTGCACCTGATACATTTGGGAACGCCGGTGGTACCTGAGGAGAACATGATGAACAACGGGTGGTCGAAAGGCAGCGCTACAAACTCGATCTCGGCAGCCGTAAACGGCGCGACGAAGTCAGCGTAGCGCACGCCGTTGCGGACGGCCATTACTGCGGGTGACGCGTCGAGGTAGGAAACGACGATGGTGCGCGCGGCGCTGGGTAGCTGCGCGGCGACCTCGGCGTTCTTGGCTGGGCAGTCGATCGCTTTGCCGTTGTACCAGTAGGCGTCAACCGCAGAGCAGCACCTTGGGCTGGATTTGCCCGAAACGGTCGAGAACGCCCTGGACGCCGAAAGTCGGGCGAGGCCCGACGACCAGATTGCACCCAGCGCAGCCGTGGCGAGCATTGCGATCAGCGCCTCCGGCAGGTTCGGCAGGTAGGCGGCGACACGATCCCCGCAGGCGACGCCGGCAGCCTGCAGCGCCTGCGCGAAGCGCGACACCTCTGCGTAAAGCTCGCGCCGCGAGAGGCGACGCCTGACCCGGTCCTCGCCCCAGAAAACCAGCGCGTCGGCGTCATCACGGTGACGCAGCAGGTTTTTCAGCATAGTTCAGCCGGGCTTGCGGAAACCAGCGGGCACCGGGCATGCGGTCGGCGTTTTCGACGATCGTCGCACCGCGTTCGCCAAGCACGCCGCACTCCTTCCATATGGAGGTCCAGAAGGCTTCCGGCTGCGCCACCGACCAGCGCCAGAGACTCGCGTAGTCGGCAGCGTCGGCCTGTCCGCGGACGGCCTCAAGAAAAGCGCTGATCCTGGCCGAAGCACGCCTTTCGGCGCTCGGGCGCCAGAGTACTGCCTGGTCCACCCCCTCCTCCTCCTCAGCAGGACACGTCGGCGCGCAAATCGTCGGGGATCGGCACCGATTTGCCAGTCGCCACATCCATCCAGACGATCTTGGAATCGCCGGTCGCGTAGAGCGTCTCGTCTCCCTGCAGACAAATCTCGTAATGGGTTGGCACGCTGCTGCGCCCGGGGTGCCCGCAGAACATGCGGAGTTCAACCATGCCTGGATAGTTGAGCGGCACCAGGAAGGTGCAACTGGCATTGATGATCACCGGTGCCGTGCCCTGCGGCATGACCTTGAAGCCGAGCTTCTCGAGGTATTCGACCCGGGCCTGCTCCATGTACCGGAAGTAAATGGTGTTATTGACGTGTCCGTAAGCGTCCATGTCTCCCCAGCGAATCGGAATCAGGCTGGTGTGGACAAGTTTGCGTTGGCTCTGCATTGGCGTTCCTGCTGGCTGTGGATGAGGGTAGGTGCCGGTGGTCGCAAAAACCGGGAGCACCTGCGGGCGAACCGCCAGGCGGTCGCAGATGCCTGGTCAAGGTCGATCAGAACATCTCTTCAGGCAGCGCCATCACGCCTTCCGCACCATCGGTCACGCTGCTCGCCAGACCGGCGGCCTGCGACAGCACGTGGTCGGCATAGAAGCGGCTGGTGACGATTTTCGCAGCGTAGAAGGGGTCCTTATCACCGCCGGCAATCTTCGCTTGCGCGACCAGTGCTGCGCGCGCCATCTGCCAACCACCAGCAACGATCCCGAGCAGCGTCAGGAAAGGAACCGCGCCCGCCGATGCGGCACGCACGTCGGCAGCGTAGGTGGCTACCAGCCACTCGCCGGCGGCGGCCAGCGCGTCGACGCCGGCAGCGAAGCGAGTACGAATGGCAGCGAAGTTGGCGCCACCCTGCCCGGCCAGATCGGCGTCGAGCGCGCGCATCATGGCGATCACCGCCTGCAAGGTGGCGCCTCCCTCACGTGCCATCTTGCGGCCGATCAGATCATTGGCCTGGATGCCGGTGGTGCCCTCGTAAATCGTCGAGATTTGCGCGTCACGCAGGTGCTGGGCAGCGCCGGTCTCTTCGACATAGCCCATGCCGCCGTGCACCTGCACCCCGATCGAGGCCATGCTGACACCGGATTCGGTGCTCCAGCCCTTGACCACCGGAATCATCAGGTCGACGAATGCCTGGTTGCGCTTGCGCTCGTCGGCGTCCGGGTGCCTGAGCGCAGCGTCGTGTGCCGCTGCCACCACATACGCCAGCGCCCGCGTTGCCTCGGCGCGTGACTTCATGGTCATCAGCATGCGGCGAACGTCCGGGTGTTTGATGATTGCCACTTTTGGCCCGCCGCGAACGCCGACATCGGTACACCTGAGTACGCTCACGCGCGTAGTCGCGCGCTCGCTGGTAGGCACGTTCGCAAACGGCAACGCCTTCCAGGCCAACGCCAAAGCGCGCGGCATTCATCATGATGAACATGTACTCGATACCACGATTTTCCTCGCCGACCAGGTAGCCAACGGCTCCGCCGTGGTCACCAAAGGCCATGATCGCGGTCGGACTGGCGTGAATCCCGAGCTTGTGCTCGATCGACACACAATACGCGTCGTTGCGGTCACCCAGACTACCGTTTTCATTGACCATGAATTTCGGTACCACGAACAGCGAGATGCCCTTGACTCCCTCAGGTGCTGTCGGTGTACGTGCCAGGACGAGGTGGATGATGTTCTCCGCCATGTCGTGGTCGCCATAGGTGATGAAGATCTTCTGGCCGAAGATCCGGTAGCTGCCGTCAGCCTGCGGCTCGGCACGAGTGCGTACTGCAGCGAGGTCGGAGCCGGCACTCGGCTCGGTGAGGTTCATCGTTCCGGTCCATGCTCCGCTGACCATCTTTTCCAGGTAGATCTTCTTCAGCTCGTCGCTACCCGAGAGAACCAGCGCCTCGATGGCGCCAGCGGTGAGCAGCGGACACAGCGAAAAAGAGTGATTTGCCGATTTCCACATCTCGGCGACGGCAGCAGCGACCACCTTGGGCAGCCCCTGCCCACCCCACTCCGGTTCGCAGGCCAGTGCCGTCCAGCCGCTGTCGGCAAACAACTGGTAGGCCTCCTTGAAACCGGCCGGCATGGTCACCGCCTTGTCGTGCCAGTGCGCCCCTTCCTGGTCACCCGGCCAGTTGAGCGGAGACAGGACTCCCTCGGCAAACTTGGCGGCTTCCTCGAGCAACCGCATCGACCAGATCGAGGGTTGCCTCTTCGCAACCCGGCAGTTTCGCCACCTCTTCCAGCCCGGCAAGTTCCTTGAGCACAAACTGCATGTCACGGATCGGGGCAAAGTATTCACTCATGAATTTCTCCTTTTATGGTTGCTGTGAAACCTGCCGGGCGGCTGGTGGGCCGCCAGGAGGTCAATATACTGCTTCTGTCAGGTCTTCGGCCACTGCGCCAGCTCACTGCTCACTTCCTGCCGAGGATCTGCGCATCCTCGACATCCGCCAGCAAGTCCGGCCGATAGACGGCAAGCAGCGTGGTCAGCATTCCGGACAGCCAGGCCTCCGAGAAACCGAGCAGAAGAAAATAGGGCAGATACTCGCTGGCCAGATACTCGCCATCGTAGGCTCCGGCGATCGCCAGCAGCAGGCACGCGGCGGCGCCGACCGACATGACCGCCAGCGCCGAGGCGAAAAACCCCTTGCAAAAGATATAGACAAACAGATGCCCAGGCAGCCATCGGTCCACCAGTCGGTGCAGCCCATGACTGACGGCGACGCCGACTCCCGCCAGCAGCAGGGCATTGACCGCAAAAGCCTGCCAGCCGCCGCTACCATTCAGGGTCACCCCGACCAGCACCAGGCAGATCCCGAAAAAAGCCAGTGACCATCCGAAACACAAGGTAAAGACCGTCGCGCCAAGCAGGTGCAGGGAAAGCCCGGGCTTCACCCCGGCCTGCAGCTGCCAGAGCAGGGTCAGTGCGACGATCAGCGCCAGAAAGGCGTTCAGGCGTGCGCTGTTGGCGAGCAGCCGCCAGGGCGCCCGCCTTGCTGCCAGCAGGGCGAAAGCGCCCAACAGGAGCCAGCCCGGAAAGGTCCAGCTGCCGTCGAGCAGGCCGTCCGGCAGGTTCATGCTGCGCCAGCCCCCGCCTCAGATCAAGCGAGAGCTGCCTGCAATGCCGGCACAACTTCGAAGAGGTCACCGACCAGCCCGTAGTCCGCAACCTGGAAAATCGGTGCTTCGGCATCCTTGTTGATCGCGACGATGACCTTGCTGTCCTTCATTCCAGCCAGATGCTGGATGGCCCCCGAAATGCCGACGGCGATGTACAGCTGCGGCGCAACGATCTTGCCGGTCTGGCCGACCTGGTAGTCGTTCGGAGCATAACCGGCATCTACCGCCGCACGCGACGCACCGACGGCCGCGCCGAGCAGGTCGGCCAGGGGTTCGAGCAGCTTGTGAAAATTGTCGCCGCTGCCCATGCCACGACCACCCGAAACGATCACCTTGGCGGCGGTCAGCTCAGGACGCTCCGACTTCGTCAACTCGCGGCCGACGACTTTGCTCTGAACCAGATCAGGACCGCTCGGGAGATTTTCCGTACTCGCGTTGCCGTCCTCGCCGGCGGCTTCGAAAGCCGTCGTGCGTACGGTGATGACCTTGATCGCGTCGGCCGACTGGACGGTGGCGAGGACGTTGCCAGCGTAAATCGGGCGAACGAAGGTATCGGTCGATTCAACGGCGACGATCTCGGAGATCTGCGCCACGTCGAGCAGCGCCGCCACGCGCGGCATGAAGTTCTTGCCGCTGGTCGTCGCCGCGGCCAGCAGATGCCCATAGGCCGAAACCTGGGCCACGACCAGCACCGCCAGGTTCTCGGAAACCTGGTCGGCATACTGCGGCGCGTCGGCGAGCAGCACCTTGCTGACGCCACTGATGCGAGCAGCCGACGCGACGGCGGCGGCGCAGGCGCTACCGGCGATCAGCAGGTGAACGTCACCGCCGATCTTGCCTGCCGCAGTAACGGCATTCAGCGTCGCCGCCTTGATCGAGGTATTGTCGTGTTCAGCAATAACGAGAATGGCCATGGTCAGATCACCTTTGCTTCAGTTTTGAGTTTCATCACCAGATCGGCTGCATCTGCCACTTTGAGCCCTGCCGAGCGCTTCGCCGGTTCGGCGACCTTGAGCGTCTTCAGGCGTGGCGTGACATCCACACCGAGGGCCGCCGGGTTGGTGGTTTCGAGTGGTTTCTTCTTGGCTTTCATAATGTTCGGCAGCGTCGCGTAGCGCGGCTCGTTGAGGCGCAAGTCCACAGTCACGACCGCCGGTAACGGCACTTCAACGGTCTCCAGACCGCCATCGATCTCGCGCGTCACCGTCGCCTGTGCAGCTGCGACGACGACCTTCGAAGCAAAGGTCGCCTGCGGCCAGTTCATCAGACCCGCCAGCATCTGCCCGGTCTGGTTGGCGTCGTCATCGATGGCCTGCTTGCCGCAAAGGACGATCTGCGGTTGCTCTTTTCGCACACCGCCTTGAGCAGCTTGGCGACCGCCAGCGGCTGCAACTCGACGTCGGTCTGAATCAGGATGCCGCGGTCAGCGCCGATGGCCATTGCCGTGCGCAGCGTTTCCTGGCAATTCAGCACACCGGCCGA
Source organism: Candidatus Accumulibacter affinis (assembly GCA_016713625.1). Lineage (GTDB taxonomy): Bacteria > Pseudomonadota > Gammaproteobacteria > Burkholderiales > Rhodocyclaceae > Accumulibacter > Accumulibacter affinis. The sequence goes on along the minus strand of JADJOT010000011.1, from coordinate 79,838 downwards.
AACCGCGATCACTTCGGTGGCGATACCAGCCTCCTTCAGACGCACGGCCTCTTCAATGGCGATCTCATCGAACGGATTCATTGACATCTTGACGTTGGCCAGGTCAACGTCGCTGGCGTCCGCCTTGACGCGGACCTTGACGTTGTAATCCACCACCCGTTTGACTGGAACGAGGATCTTCAATTTCTTCTCCTTTATCACTACACAGTAATCGATGGCAAACGCGATCCAGACCGGCCGCGTTTGACATTCCCGAATTCCTGACCGGACAATAGACCATACTTCGTCGTATGGATGGCGTAAGGTACCGTATGGAACAATGGCTGTCAACAGCGTCGGCCGAGGCAGCGGCGCGTCAGCCCGTAATATTGCCTCACCCGGGCGATTCAGGAAAGGACCAGATGACGATGAGGCTCACCCGCAACAGGCCCCGGGCAGCGCTAGACCGCAGCGGGTGGATCGAAGCGGCCATCGAGGTGCTCGCCGAACAGGGGTGCAGGGCATGCGGATCGAGGTGCTGGCGAAAACTTCGGCGTCACCAAGGGAAGTTTTTACTGGCATTTTCAAGGATCGCCCGGATCTCTTCACAGCCGTTCTGGAGACCTGGCGGGACGGTCGCATCCGCGACATCGACAAGCAGACGGTGACTACACCTGGCCATGAGCACGAGCAACTCCTGCACCTGATCGACGTCTATGGCTCGACGCGCAACCGCAAGGGTATCTCGATCGAACTGGCGGTACGCGACTGGGCACGCCGAGATGCGCAGGCCGCCGCGGTTGTCGAGGAAGTGGACAGCTGGCGCCTGGAATGCACCCGTAAGCTGTTTGTCGTACTCGGCGCTTCCGAGGACGAAGCGAAAGCCGCAGCCTCCTCCCTCTACGCTTACGTCTTCGGGCAAAGTCTGATGGCCTGCGAACGTTACGATCCTCGCCTGAGCGAGTTCAAACGCTGGATTGCTGACCTGATCGTCAAGCCGCAGCGCAGCAGCCTGGACAGTCCCGGCTGAACAACACGATCCCAGCTGAAATTGCCGTCCGTTTCCATTGCTGCCTCGTCGCCATCCATCTCCCAACGGCAAGGGCCGTCACGCGCGGCTGATGGCCGATCGGCTCGTCGAGCGACTGGGCCGCCCCCGGTTCACCTGGGGCAGCGCCAGCCTGCTCGATGCGAATGCAACCCGGCAAGGCGACCTCGAGTTTGGCGACATCATCCTTGCAGGTGTTGTGCTTCCTGGTTTACCTGAACAGATATAAACTATTGCCATGACCAACAAAGAAAAGCCGCTCGAATGGATCGCGAGCAGCTACAAGGGCTTCGGCGGTGCCGGCGTGCTGGAAGTCGTCGAAGACGATGCCGGTGGCACCTATCGGGCGGTCTACACGGTGAAGTTTGTGGAAGCGGTGTTCGTCCTGCACTGCTTTTAGAAGAAGAGCAAGAGCGGGATCGCCACGCCAAAGGTGGACAGGGACATCATCCGCACTCGGCTGAAGGTGGCCGAGGCATTGGCACAGGAGCTACGAAATGCAAAAACGAATCATTGAAGGCGTCGAGGTTCAAACCAGCTCGAGCAACGTCTTTGCCGACCTTGGACTGCCCGATGCCGAGAAACTGAAGATCAAAACTGGCCTGGTGGTTGAGATCAGGAAGGCGATGCGTGCCCTCGGGCTCACCCAACAAGCGGCGGCCAAGCGTATGGGCATCCCGCAACCGAAGGTGTCGGGCATGATGCACGGCGACTTCACCAACTTGTCCGAACGCAAGCTGATGGACTGCCTGAATCGCCTCGGTCACGACATCGAAATCAAGGTACGGCCGGCGGCCGAACTGCTCGGGCATCTGACGCTTGCAACCGCCTGATCGGAGTCCCCTGATGGCAGCCCGCATCACCGGCGAAGAAGGGGACAAGCTGTCCCCGGAGAATTTCGAGACGCATTCGCTGCTGCGCGCCGTCGATGCCGTGGACGAGTTGCGCGCCGACCTCAACGATGGCGAATATGTTACGCCGCCGCAGCTTCGCACCGACCTGCTGAAGCTGCATCGATTGGCGATGGCGGTCATCAACGAGGGCTCGCATTCCCGGTCATAGCGCTTGGCGCTGAATACGGCGATCTTCATCCTGAATGCTTCAAAAAAAGTGTAACTTCTCAAAAACCCTGGGCAGGAGCATGGCACTGGGTTGGCTTCGGAGCGACGCACTCACCCGCAGAGTACCCGTCTGAAGTGCCTGTCGAGCGGATAGACCCAGACGGTCTTGATCGGCAGCAGGGCTTGGTGGTGAACATCGAGCTTGCCGCAGCCGGTGGTTTGACCGAGGCAGATCCAGTTGGCCGCCTGGTAAGCGGTGCCGCGAAAGCGCTCTTGCTCGACGAAGGTTTCGAGCAAGAGCGGCCGGTAACCGTATTGGAGCTGCCAGTCGGCGGCGATCTGCCGGGCGGCGCGAGCCAAAATGGACGAGGCCAGATTCTTGCATTCAATCCACGGCAGGATGAGGAATCGCGCATTGTTCACGACCCGGTGCAGGTGCTCCTGGCGTTGCGCGGGCGTCCAGCCGATCTAGCGGTCGCGCGGCTGGGTCTTCCAGGCGGCGGCAGCGAAGCTGAGCAAGGCGACGAGGCGTCCGCCGGCGCGAACGAAGTAGCGCAATTGGGCGCCGGGCAGCGGTTGATAGCCGAGGTAGTGGTAACGGTCGATGTACTCGTTGTGCAGCTGCGACTCCGCGCGATGGCTGACCCGGTACAGTTGCATTGCCCCCAGGGCACGAGGGGCCGTCGGCGCGCAGGGGCGCATCGGGTTCGGCCTGCGCGGTACGACGGTGCCAGGGTTTTCCGTTGTGATTGCCGTTGCGCGGCGGCGGCAGTTGCAGCAAGCCATCGGTCTGCATGCGCAGCATCGCCACGCGGCAGCTCATCTCCTTGATCCGCCCATCCTCGCGGCACCAGCCGAGATCGGCACAGACCAAGCGGGACAGCTGCGCGCGCGAGGCGGCAGGATTGGCTGCGATCAGCCGCCGGATCTGGTCGAGCTCCGCGGTGCTGAAGATGCGCCCGCAATAGCGAGCGGACGCCGTTTCAGGGGCCAGGTACGGGACCATTCGCCCCCGTCGGCGTGGCCTCAAAGATCCACTGCGCCAGCGGAGCAATCCGATGCCAGCCGAAGACGCGGTCCTGAAGGTATTGCCAGAAGGAAAGTTGGTTCTTGCGGCAGGTCTTCTTGAGGCTGGCGAAGGTATCGCGGCAGCGGCGGCCGGACGCGCTGCGGGTGGAGCCGCTGATCTTGCGCTTCTTGACGTAGTCGCGGATATCCGACTCACTGAGGTTGTTGTGCAGGGGAAGCTCGGGACGTTGCAACACGCGCAGCAACTCCTCCCGGTTGCGGCGCATTCGTTTCAGGGCCTGATCGAGGCTGGCATAACCGGTCCGGGTGGCGCAAAGCGTGTCGAAGCGGGCTTCGATCGCGGCTGCAGTGAGTGCCTCCGGCGCTTCCTTGTACGCCTTGAGCGCATCGTAGATCGCCCACAGCTCGCTGCGCGCCGAGGCCAGCGCCTGGCGTTGCAGATCGTTGAAGCCGAGCAGTTTGGCCAGTACGCGTTCGGCATGGATCCAGCACAGGACGTGGGTCAGCACATCGAACTGCCCGGCGTCATCGCTGACGATCGCCAGATCGGTGGCGACGCCCTGCTCGACGACGGTACCGAGCAAGACGCCTTCGGTCACCAGGCGAACATGGCGCGGATCGGTGATGGCCTGCTGAGCCAAGACCGCCTGCCAGGCGGTTTGACCCGTCCATACCGCCGGTGCCAGCGCGGTGAGTGCCTGGAGTTGGGCGCACGGCAGCTTGTGCTCGGCCAGGTAGGCCAGCGCGGCCTGATTCAGGGTGTAGGCATCGTGCCCGGCACGGAGCAATTCCAGGAAATTGATCCGACTCTTGCTGTCGGTGCTCGCGAACCAGGCGAAGCGTTCGTTGCCGATATGCGTACAGTACCCATTCTTGCCCCGATGGCGCGCACCCGTATCGTCCACATGAACGTACCGGCTGCGCTGCAGCCCGCTTGCAGCAGCGCGTCCTTCTCGCGATGGAACTCGCTATGGCCGTCGGTGATCAACGCGCTGAGCTGCCCGGCCGAGAGGTCGATCTGCCACTCCCGCAGTTGCTCAAGCAAGAGCGGCTGCGTCACATGCGCATGGTGGTACTGGTACAGGATGAAAGCGCGCAGCTGCGGGCCGAAATGCACACCGCCGATCTCGGCAGGCAACTGGCCGATCAGGCTCTCGCCCTCGGGGGTGACCCAGCGCTCCAGCCGATACCGGGTGTTGTGAACCCCGATCCGGAGCTCCTGCACCACGAAATCCTGGTAGCCCTTGAAGCGACTGTTCGGCGGAATCGTCTCTGCCGGCTGTCGCTTGACCGACTCGTGGATCTCAAGCTCTGCCGTCTTGTGGCGTTTGCCGTGAGGCTTCGGCGCCTGCCCTTGCTTCTTCTCGGTGCGATCGCCTTCCAGCGCCGACGGTTTGATCACGGGCTTCGGCTTCTGACCCTTCAGTCGCGCCACCTCATCGCGCAGCGCCTGAATCTGTTCCTGCTGCCGATGGCAGAGTTCCAGCAGCTGCACGACCGCCGGTGTCCTTTGGTCGGCAGGGATATCCGGGATACCGGGAAGCTTCCGTGGGGTTTCCGTGCTCATGCTGCGGATTGAATCACATCTCGCGCGCTGTGTCCAGCCCTTCCTGCAAGCAAGCACCCCGAATTCAGCGAACGCTTATGCCCGGGGTTTTTGAGGAGTTACAAAAAGTGGTCTGACTCAATGCACCGGTTTACCGTTCTCTTGTTGGTCACGGCCAGCGCTGTTTGCAGCAGATAGACGGCACCGGGAAGAGTATATGAGCCTTCTTCAAGCAGCGTCAAACATCGCGTCGGGAACCTGGAGCCCGTTGAAAAGCCCCCCGAATCACGCACCGATCAGTGCCTTGATGCAGCCCATTGGCACTCACTCTTCCCGCCCCGCTGCATCGTGCGCACCGATGCCGACCTCGACGCCTGGCCTGGCGAAGCGGGAAATGCAGTCCTCGAAAAGCTGCGGGCAGGGCCGGTTCTGTTGTAAAATGACAATCTAAACGTACCGATTAACGCTATTTCTTTGGTTAACCGGCATTTATCGACCGCATAGCTCATAAATGACTTCCTCCTCGTTCAACACCCCGAACGAACTTCAGCAACAGCTTGGCGAGCGGCTGAAGCGTTTGCGCCTGAGCCGCAACCTGGATCAGCGCACCACCGCCGAGAAGGCCGGCCTCTCGGAAAAGGCCCTGCGTAATCTTGAAGCCGGGCGGGGATCGACCGTGGAAACACTCCTGCGCGTGTTGAAGGCGCTCGATTCGCTGCAGGGAATCGACCTGCTCGCCCCCGAAGCCACCGTCAATCCGCTCGACCTGCTGCGCCAGCCCAAGCCGCCGCAACGCGCTCGCCGCCGCCCGCGGGAAGGTTGATGGACATCCCGGTCATCGAAGTCCGCATCTGGGGCAGGCGCGTCGGCGCGGTCGCCCCCGATCCGCGCCTCGGCTGCTACGTTTTTGCCTACGATCCTGCCTGGCGCCGCAGCGGCATCGAACTGGCGCCGCTCACCATGCCCCTCGCCGACCCACGCCCGACCTTTGCTTTTCCCGAGCTGAGCGAGGCGGGCTACAGGCGCCTGCCCGGCCTGCTGGCCGACGCCCTGCCGGACGATTTCGGCAATGCTCTGATCGACGCCTGGATGAGCGCCCGCGGCGTCGAGCAGCGCGCCGTCACCACGCTCGACCGCCTCGCCTACATGGGCAAGCGCGGCATGGGCGCCCTCGAGTTCAGGCCGGCGCGCGGTGCGCACCGCGAGAGCGCCGAGCCGCTGGCCATGAAAAGGCTGGTCGAGGCCGCACGCAGGATCATCCACGCCGACCTGTCCGGCGATCTCCAGGCGCAGGCGGCGCTCGCCAACATCATCCGCGTCGGCACCTCGGCCGGTGGCGCCCGTGCCAAGGCCGTCGTTGCCTGGAATCCGCAGACCAACGAGATCCGCAGCGGCCAGTTCGACGCCGCCCCCGGCTTCGAGCACTGGCTGCTCAAGTTCGACGGCGTCGGCAAGGATGCCGAACTGGGCGGCAGCGCCGATTACGGCCGCATCGAGTACGCCTACCACCGCATGGCCGGAGCCGCCGGCATCTCGATGGCGCCCAGCCGCCTGCTCGAGGAAAGCGGGCGCGCCCATTTCATGACCCGCCGCTTCGACCGCGACATCGCCGACGGCGCCACGGTCAGGCACCATCTGCAGACTCTCTGCGCAATCAGCCACCTCGACTACAAGCAGCGCGCCACGCACGCCTACGCCCAGCTTTTCATGGCCATCGCGCAGCTCAGACTGGGCGACCAGGCCATCGGCCAGGCCTTCCGCCGCATGGCCTTCAACGTCATGGCGAAGAACTGCGACGACCACAGCAAGAACTTTGCCTTCCGCCTGAAGCAGGGTGGGAACTGGGAACTGGCCCCGGCCTACGACCTGACACACGCGCACAACCCCAGCGGCGAATGGACTTACCAGCACCTGTTGAGCGTCAACGGCAAATTCAGCGGCATCACGCGCGCCGACCTGCTCGTCGAAGCCGACCGCTTCAGCGTCCGCCGCCCGCTCGACGCCCTCGCCGACGTACGCGCCGCACTCGAGGCCTGGCCCCGGTTCGCCCGCGAGGCCGGGCTCGCGCAAGCAAGCATCGACGACATCCGGGCCGATTTCGAGCCACTGTGAGAATCAAGCTCTCCCGCGAACGCGCAGCAGCGGCAGAACGTCAAGCCCCGTGACGGCGCAGCGCCCCCGCCAGTAGTCGATCAGCGACTGGCGGAAAATATCCTGCCCGACGCGCTGGATGACCGGACGCTCGGCTTCGGTCGTCGCCGGCAGCCGTTGTGCCTCGTCCGCAAACTGCCTGACCGCTTCGCCTGCCACCAAAAGTGCGAGCCGCCCGGCGCGCCGGAGCATGGTGCCGGCAGGTCGGCCTCGACTTCCGTCTGTTCGATCTTGGGCAGGAACTCAACCCTGCGCCCACCGAGCTGCACCGCCCCGACGTACTGCGCGGGCCGCACCCGGCTACGCGAAAGATGCTCAATGACCGGGATCTTCAGGCGCACGGCGAGCGCATCCAGCTGATTGATTTCAGCGACCGAGAGCGCGCGCTTCGTTGGCGAGGACAAAGCCTCGACCACCGGAATCCGCTCGTACTCCCGGAAGCTGACGACAGTCATTCGTAGATGGCTTTCACCATGTCCGGCGTCAGCTTGTTCGCCACCGCAAACGTCGCCCCGCCGTCACCGACCTCGACATCGCTGCCGAAGAGCGCTGTCGCGTCAAGCGACTTCTTGGAGATGACCGGCGCGATATCCGTTTTCTTGCCATACCCAAACACGAGGCCGACCTTTGACCAATCCTCAAAAAAATGCTCCTGCAGCAGCGGAATCACCTTGCGCAGCAGGCATTGTTCGAGATCGGCGAAGGTCTTGATGCCCATGAACCTATTTTCCTCAGTTGACCCTCCTGGATTTGCTGCAAACTTAGGCGTGGAGCGGGTTTGCCGCGGATCAGGGAGGTCACCAAATGGGTGAATGCGAATTGAGTAAGAAGCGGCTAGTGGTAGCGGTCGAGCAAGCGATTGAAGAGCGGTTTGTGGATACGGACGCGATGAGCGTATTGACGCCCGGAGGTCGTTTTCAAGTGGTCTGGGATCCCAGAGGGAACGTCACGGCGATGGCGCAGTTGGGTTTTTTTGGCGAGTACCTGGCTACGACAGAGCTCTTCGAGAACTGGGTTCGTGAGTGCCCGCTGGAGTACACCAGCGGGAATGCCCCCACGGTACGCGATGTCCTGGGCACGTGGATGTTGTCGATTCTTGACGGGCAGTGGCGCTATGCGCATGTTGCGAGTTTGCGTGGTGACGGTGTAGCACCGGATATTCTCGGTATGACCAGCCTCGTGGGCGACGAAAGCTTGCGGCGGGGATTGAAGCTGATCGCGCCGGCCCCCAAAGCGACGGACACCGAGGAACAGCAAGCGCAGCAGGAAGCCCAACTCAAGCGCGCCGAAGCGTGGATGGAGCGCTCGTTACTGGAGAGTGTGAAGCCAGCGATGACCCATGGCTGGATACTGGATTGCGACACCACGATCAAAGTCCTGTACGGACACCAAAGCGGAGCAGAAATCGGCTACAACCCCACGAAACCAGGTCGCCCAAGTCATACCGTTCACACCTACTGGGTAGCCAATCTACGGTTGGTGCTCCTGGCGCAGGTTCAAAGTGGCAAATCGAACAGCGCCGCGCATGGCCTGCCCGGCCTCACGAAGCTGATTCTCGGATTTGCTCTCAAAGAGCGCCCGCGCCTGGTGCGCGGAGACTGCGCGTATGGCACGGACAGAGTGATGTGCGAACTCGAAGAGATTGACCAGCCGCACCTGTTCAAACTCAAGCAAAGCGCCAACGTCAAACGGCTCGTGCTTCGCCATTGGCCGCGAGACGGCTGGTGCAACGTGGGGCAAGGCTGGGAAGCCCACGAAGACCAGTTGAGGCTGGAAGGCTGGAGCAAGACCCGACGCGTCGTCGTGATGCGCCGCCAAGTGACCAAAGACGCTCTCGCCGAAACTCCCAAGCGCAAGCGGGCAAGGCGCAATGCCACCCACCAAGGCAAAAAAGCCGCAGCAAGCCTGCCTGGATCTGATCGATACGAACGATCCGGTGAAGGCATGGGAATACGCCGTACTCGTTACCAACACCCCGTACCCTCTGGAAGCCATCGGACAGCTGTACCGAGACCGGGCCGACTGCGAAAACGGTTTTGATGAACTGAAGAATCAGTGGGGCTGGGGAGGTTACACCACCCAGGACATCGAGCGATGCAACCTGAGTGCGCAAGCGGTCGCGCTGGTCTATAACTGGTGGAGTTGGTACATGCGGCTAGCGAATCCGAAGGCGCGACTGGAAGCGATCACCAGCCGCCCCTTGTTACTCGCTGCGGTGGGACGACTGACCGAGCATGCCGGGCAAAAACGCCTCCTGATCAGCATCACACACCGCCGTGGATCAGGTCAAGGCGCTAATTTCCAATGTTCGTGAGGGCTTACAGCATATCCGAGCAACTGCGCCTCAGTTGCCCCCGGGCAACCGATGGCGGGCGTTGATCGGCTACATCGCCGCCAAAATCCTCGCCGCCAAAGCCTCCTGTCATGACCACGGGAACGCTCTACCTGCTCTGCTCTCTGGCTAGCGAAAAAATCCCGGATTATTGGGCTGTGTGGCCACAGACCCAGGAAGTCGAGTGATGCAACCTGAGTGTGCAGGGTGGTCCGCGGCTGCTTCAGGCTGGCGTATCCGAAGGCAGAGCTGGCTCCGACCACCAGCAACAACGCGCTGTGCAACAGAGGAATCTAGGATGAAGTAGGCATGACCCAGCATGTGGTCACGGTCGAACAGGTAGGCGATGCGCTGGTTCAGCTTCTCCACCAATTTCGGCAGTTTCACGCCGTCGATCGCAACAGTTGGCCGCACGGAGACATCCGGCATCAGTTCGCCGAAGATTTTGGCGATATTGCCCCGGTTGATCTCATCGATGACCAGCACGCAGTTTTTCAAAGGCTCTGGCGCGCACGCCTCAGGCGTGCCCAGCTTGCTGTCGATCGTTTCCAGATACTTGAGCACTGCAAAGAAATCCGACAGATTGTAGGTGCACACCTCCATGTCGCCCGGTGCCTTGAATGTCGCCCGCTGCGGCCACAGGGCCGCCAGCCCCTTGCGCGTCACGTTGTAGGGAATGCTCCCCTCCTCCCGGCTCAGGATCACCCCCTTGGCCTGCTTGCCCGCCCGCACCTGAGTCTTCTTGCCGCCATGCAGCGTCATCTCGACGTACTGCTCCGGCGCATTCGAGATGTCCTTGAGCAGTGCGGCAAAGGCCCGGTCGAATCGCTGCATGTCGGTGAGCGCGTTGCCCGCTGCAAGCTGCGACGCGCGCCGGTTCTCTTCCGCAAGATCGGCAAGGCGCTTCAACGGCCCGGGTTCGACGGAATAGACCACATTCGTCCCCGCGGTGGACGGCCGGATGCCGACCACGAAATCCTGGTAGGTGTAAGACGGGTGGAAGGTCACGAACTTGGTCTGGCACCTGTCAAAGCGCTTCTTCGCCTCGCCGTAGGCCGGCGTCGCCATCAATTCCAGCACCACCCTGCCGTCGATGATCGCCGCCGCCTCGGCCACCGAGCGGTAAGTCTTGCCGGTGCCCGGCGGGCCGTAGAGGATGTGGTTCAGAGGGCCACGGACAGGCGCCGCCGTCTGGGTTTTCTCGTCCGTGTCCTTGTGCATCACGACCAGCCTCTCGGCGAGTAACTGCTCGCGCTCGCCTGCCGTGAAGGTGCCGTCATTGCCGTGCGACAGCTTCCAGGCCTCGACAGCGTTGTCTTGCCAGACACCCCAAACGCGTGCCCCGAACTCGAGGATGCCCTCGCCAGCCTGCTTCTTCGCCACACTGTTCCGCTGCAACTGGAGCAGCGAAACTTCAGCGTCGCTGACACCGACGAACGCCATCAATGCCGCCTTGATGAAGACATCGACCGCGCCCGGCTCATCGCGGTTCTGATAGTGAAAGGCAATCTTCCACTTGGTGGTGGGACCGAGATCCGCATCCTCGACAGCCTGCCAGTCGCCGCGCTGTGCCGCCTCTGCGACGCTGACGATGATGCCCTTCTTCGATCCTGCTCTCTTTTTGCTCCGCCAGCTTGCGGAACAACTCCCCGAGGTATCGTCGCAACTGTTCGTACAGCGTCTTGCGTCGGCATTTCGGGATAAACACCACGTAATATTTGCACTCCCACTTCGAGTGGCTGTCTCTCTCTTAAGAAACTCCTCTCAACTGGTTGATCTTATATGCATGTTTTATGCTGGTTGTTCAGTGGGGACGAGCTTCATGCCGAGCTTCTGGGCGCGCTGTGCCAGTTGGCGGAGAACGCGCTGGTGGTAACGCTGCTCGTAGTAGTCCTGGCCCTGGTCGGTGTACTCTTGGCCCTTGGTGAGCAGGGTGTGTAGATCAGCCGCGCCAGCTTGTGGGCTGCCGCGGTCACGGCCTTGGGCTTGTCCATACGCGAGCACAAGCGTCTGAAGTACGCGCCGAGCGCGGACTGGCTGGTTCTCAGCGCTGCGGCGGCCAAGCGCAGGGCCTGGGCCGCGCGGTTGGCACAACGCTTGGTCTTGCCGCTCATCACCTTGCCACCGGTGATCTTGGTGCCGGGGCACAAACCCAGCCAGCTCGCGAAGTGGCCCTCCGTGGGAAAGCGTGACATGTCGGCCCCGGTCTCGCTGATGACCGCCAGAGCGGTGGTCACATCGATGCCGTCGATGCGCGTCAAGTCCACGCCGCACATCTTGAACAGTTGGGTACGCAGATCGAACTTCGGCGCATTGCGTGGCCGACTGCGCTTCTTGCCTTTGGCTGGGTCGCCTTCATGAACCTCCAGCCGCTTCAACTGCGCTTCGATCTCCTGATCGCATTCAGCCAGTTGCGTGCCGATAAAGTCGAAGGCGGCCAGCGCCTGCTTGAGCGCGAACAAGTGCTCGACCCGCCAGTGGCCTTGCAGGCTCTTGGCGATTTCATCGACGCTAGCGTGGATGCGCACGTTCTTCATCGCACCCAGCACCTGACCATCACGCTCGCCGGCCACGATGGCGCGCAGGATCTTCTGGCCGGTCTCGCCCACCACGTCGGAGATGACGTTGGCCAGTTGAACGTTCATCTGCGTGAGCGCCTTTTGCATGTGCTGTACCTCTCTGGCCTGGCTGCGCAACAGCATGCCGCGCTGGCGCCACAGCGAGCGCAACACACACACCTGATCGGCTGGGCGAAACGCACCGCTGAGCAGGCCGTAGGTCATGAGTTGCTGAATCCACTGACAGTCGAGCACGTCGGACTTGCGGCCCGAAACGTTCTTCACGTGACGCGCGTTGACCAGCAGCACCGTGAAGCCACGCGACTCCAGCAACTCGAACAGGGGGATCCAGTACACGCCGGTAGACTCCATCGCCACCGTATCCACCCGGCAGGCCTGAAGCCAATCAGCAATGGCATTGAGGTCAACCGTGAAGCTGGGAAACTCGCGCACCGGCTCATCGTCCCGGTCAGGCGGTACGGCCACAAAGTGCGCCGCGCTGCCGATGTCAATTCCTGCCGCATTGGGGTGGGTGATCGTCAGTGCCACTCGGGACTGACCCGGCTTGAGTCTGAGGCTTCGATTGCGTTGAGCCATGGCGTGCTCCATCATTCGTTCAGAAAGGTGGCGCCGCCTCGGGTACGTCGTCTTGCTCACTCTCTTAAACGGGATATCCGCCTGCACACTGCCAAGCCGATTCACCAATGTCGATGACGTCACCCATGACCACGCTAACCCACGGGCATTACGCACCATTGCTACATCGGTCTTCCGCGGCACCGCCGTCCACTTTGCCACAACGCCGCAACCCCGTGTTTCTTCGGCGCGATTTGCGGCAGCGGGCCGATTACTTCGCTAACTCGTCCATCGGGATTCTCCACAGTCATGTGCTTGGCGGCTCACGACCTGAAGTTTCCCTGATGGACTCCCTGAAATGTCAAACTTCTACGGCCACCCCGGCAGAGCCGGGGGATTTCCCGTCTTGGTTACTTTCCCATCCTTGCCGAACACAACGCCGACCGCGTTACCGATTACCGTAGATCAATTCCACCCGGCGCATCTTCTGGCGGCAATCCGTTGTCCTGCAGGCCGCCATTGACCCCGCTCGCCCGACGCTATAGCGACGCAGCGGATGAATCTGTTTCTTGGGAACGCCGTAGGTGCGAAGGAACTTGGCGACGGCTTCAATACGCTGGTCCGCTATCGCCAGATTATACGAGTCACTACCCAGGTCGTTCGTGTAACCGGCCAAGTTGACCACCTGCGCCGGATTCTCCTTCAACCGTGCTGCATGAATCCGCAGCTTGCCCTGCCCCGCAGGATCAATACGCGTTGCGCCCTTGGCAAAGTAGATGCTGTTGGCTTCCTCAAGCGCTACAGAATCCGTGTCCTTGGTTGGGGGTGCATCCAACGGTGGGGCCGAGGCTGAAGACGAACCGGGCGACAGTTGCGGCAACGGTTCTGAAGGTGCGGTGGCCAAAGTACTACATCCGAGGAGCATCACCCCAACAGGCAGCAGTGTCAGGCTGGAGAGTCTGGACACGATCTGTCCAGGCCTCATTTCGGACTCCCTAGCATGTCGGCCAGCGGTATGCTGGCGAAGGCATCGTCTCGTCCGGGCAGATGCCGTATCAACTCAAATAGATTTAGATACAATGTTTGAAGCGCGACTTCCGGCATAGCGGCGAGCGCTTCGGGAGAGGCACCTTCTGCGGATCCGGGTAGCGCCGCGATGGCCTTCACGCCGTCAGGCGCGAGATGGAGACCGACCCGGCGCTGATCTTGCTGCTTGCGCGTCTTGATGAGGCATCCCCGATCGACTAGTTTTTCAACGAGTTGACTACAGGTGGACTGATGTACTCCCAAACGTGCCGCGAGTTCTGTCACGCCAAGCCCCGGGCAGCGCTGAACCTCCTGCAACATCCACATCTGCGAACCGGGAAGTCCACAGCGCTCCTCTACCTCACGGAAATACCGGCGCATCGTGCCGTAGATCACGCGGAACTGTTGTAGAACCGCCAAGGGGATCTGTGGTGTGGCGGCCGTCAAAGGAAGCGTCATTGGGCGTTAGCCATTGCTCTTATCGAGAAAGTTAATTATATTGCCTATCAATGTAGTCTCGATGGATTTTTTATACCACTTTTGGCGATGACCTTGCGCCGAGGCGGCTGGTCACGCTTTTGCGCCACGCTGAGAGAACCGGTAAGGGTTCGCGACTCGATGTTCAATTCAATCTACTTGTCTATTGGGCTACAGCCGATGTCAAGCATTGCTCTGGTTCTTCTTGCCAACATGCAGACGCTCTACTCCGGTCTTGAGCCACGACTGACGGGCGCCCTGCTGGCGACGATTCTCCTCATGCAGTTGTTTGGCCCCTTGGCCACGCAGACGGCGATCAAGGGCTTCGGCGAAGCAACATGTCTGCAATCGGACGACCCGGCAGCAGATAAGCCTGCCTCTAACAGAGGTTCCTGGGGAGACAAATCATGAGCAGACGCCCTTTACGTATCGGTCTCTCTGCACGCATCTACCACCCAGTGGTCGGCGCCACGGGTTTGCAGTCAAAGTCCCTACAGTACCTCGAGCAATCGGTGGCGCATTGGGTGATGTCCCGCGACGTGATGGTGTTCATGATTCCCGCCGTTAGTGGCGACGCCATGGTTCATCGCAGCAGCATCCGGCTCTCGGACTACCCGGAGTATCTGGATGGTCTGATTCTGCAAGGCGGTGCCGACATCAGCCCAAAAAGCTACGGGGAGGAGCCATCGCACCCCGACTGGACTGGTGACCGGGTGCGCGACGCCTATGAAATGGAACTTCTCCACGAATTCATGGAAGCCGGCAAGGCGGTGCTCGGCATATGTCGCGGCGCCCAACTGATCAACGTGGCGCTTGGCGGGACACTCTATCAGGACATCGCGACACAGATCGAGACGGCAGGGGCGCACGTTCATGCCGATTACGACCGGCACAGCCATGCCATCGAATGGGCAGGCAAGTCCGGCTTGGCGAAGCTCTATCCGGGCCAGACCGGTGGGCGGGTGGTGTCGATACATCATCAGGCGATCCGAGCATTGGGTCGGGAACTGCGGGTCGAAGCGCGCAGCACCGGGGACGGCCTGATCGAAGCCATTCGCCTGCAAGGCAGACCGTATGTTGTTGGCCTGCAGTGGCACCCCGAGTTCCATCCCCCCGGTCGCGAGGATCTGTTGGACTGCACGCCAATCCTCGACGAGTTTCTCACTGCCGCACGCGGCCGACTCTGGTGAGCGGATCGGAGCGATGCTGAACGATATTTTTTCGCCGGTACGTGCCGCCTGGGAAGGCTTGCAGGAGCGCCTCTTCTTCCTGCCACCCTTCCCCGATGAACTCGATTCTCTGGCCTTGTTCAGCATGCTCCTGGTGGTCGGTTTGCTGGTCGGCGAGTGGTTGCGCGCCAGACTGGGCTGGCCTAAAGTGATCGGCTACGTTCTGGCAGGGACGTTATTCGGCCCCTCCGTGCTCGGCTGGATCAGCATTGAGGCACTGGCCCAGATACGGCCGATGGCCGATGCAGCGCTCGGACTCCTGATGCTCGAGATCGGGCGAGGTCTTGATCTGCGCTGGCTCAGCCATAACCGGGGTCTGCTTAGGGCAACGCTTAGCGAGATCACCCCGTCCTTCACCGCCATCTTCCTCTTCGCCTGGGGGGTGGTTGGGCTGATGCCGGCATGGGCGGCCGCGGCCGCCGCCGTCACCATGGCCTCGGCGCCGGCAGTAGTCTTGCTGATCGTCGAGGAATCCAGCGCGCAGGGGCAGGTCACCGAATGGATCATGCTGCACACGGCGCTGAGTGCGGCGGCGTCATTCGTCGTGTTTGCCGTCGTCGTCGGCGTGGTACATGCGGAATACAGCGACGACTGGCTCAATGCCGTGGTACATCCGCTCTGGGTTTTGGTCGGTGCCTTGATGATCGCCTGGCTGATGGCGCTTCTCGCTCTTCTGGTCGCGGCCCTGTTGCCTAAGCGCTCGCTGGCACAGGTCTTCATCCTCGTGGCCACGGCCTTGCTAGCCGTTGGCACGGCCCGCATGCTGGCGGTGCCGGTTTTTCTGACGCTGTTCCTGATGGGAGCGATCCTGTCGTTCAGCGATCAGGAAAGAACGCTCAGCTATACCAACCTGCCGGAAGGACACTGGTTGCTGGCCATCATCCTCTTCGTCGTCGTCGGCGCCTCGCTGCCCTGGCAAGACTTCACCTGGCTGATCGGACTGCAGGCGATTGGCCTGTTGATCGTTCGGGCCGTGGCCAAGGTGGCTGCTCTGGCCTGGGCTGGCGGTGGTCTGGCCGCTCCCAAGCGGATGCTGGTGGGAATCGGCATCCAGCCGCTGTCGGCAACAGCTGTCTTCATGGCCTATGAAATCGCCGGACTCTATCCGGAAATCGGCCGTTCGTCGCTGTCATTGCCGTTTTTGCGGCGGCCATCATGGAGCTTGCCGGCCCGGCTCTCTGCCGTTTCGCCCTGGGGAGCTTGAGTTGCAGTTGCTTTCCGTGCGCGATTTTGACTTGACGCGTGGAGCGACGGATCTCCTCGACAGCATGGACTACGATGGCCGCTTCGGTGAAATCAAGCTTGAAATCACCGAAAGCATGATCGAGGTCAGCACCCTGCCGCGGACACTCGTCGATGGCATTGCTGCCGATCTGGTCGGCCTCCGACAAGCGCTCGTCAGTCAGTGCGCGCGCAACCATATCGCCGTCTGCGGCGGCGGCACACACCCCTTCCATCGCTGGGCGGAGCGCCGGATTTGTCCGGGTGATCGCTTCGATGAGATCTACCACCGTTACGGCTACCTGGCCAAGCAGTTCACGGTCTTTGGCCAGCACATTCACGTCGGCTGTACATCCGGTGACGAAGCGATCTGGATGACGCAGGCCCTGGGACCCTATGTGCCGATCTTCATTGCGCTGTCGGCATCGTCACCGTTCATCGATGGCGAAGACACACTGTTCCAGTCCGCTCGCCTGAACGCCGTCTCGGCTTTCCCCTTGAGTGGGCAATGCCCGGCCTTGCGCGACTGGGCAGAGTTCATTGAACACTTTTCCTTTCTGCAGGCCTGTGGCATCGCTCGCAGCATCAAGGATCTCTATTGGGATGTTCGTCCGAAGCCCGAATTCGGCACCGTGGAAATCCGCGTTTGCGATACGCCACTGACGGTGGAGCGCGCCGCGGCGCTGGCGGCCTTGGCGCAAAGCCTGGTACGCCATCTCTTGCGAACTCGACCCGCGCTTGACACCCAACGGCATCTGTATGTTGCCCGCTACAACAAGTTTCAGGCGTGCCGCTATGGTTTCGATGGACAAATCTCGGATCCGATCGGCCTGCAGCAGGTCCCTCTCCGGCAGATCGCCCGCGAACTGCTCGCCGTGTTGGTCGAGGATGCCCGCGAACTTGGCTGTTCCGCATGGCTGCAACTGCTCGACGCCTCTCTGGCCGGAGAGATCTCCGACGCCAGTTGGTTGCGCGGGCGTCAGGCCATCCACAGAAGCCTGAACGATGTCGTCCGTGAGGCCACAATGCGCTTTCGCAACAAAGGGAGCACGCACCTTGCCGAGGGCCCACAATGAAGCACTGGCTGACATTACTGGCGTTGATGGTGCCTTGGGCGTGGCCACTGCACGCGGCAGAGGAGTGTGTCATCGAGTCGGTCCCCAGGAGCGCCAAGGATCTTGGCCCATGGATCGACCAGGATAACTGGTTGGCACCTGAAAATCTGCGCATCGGCTTGCAGTCATTCGACCGCTTCATGCCTTCGCTGAAGATCAGGGCGACAGGAACAGCCCAGATGCTCCGCCCTGCTTCTCGACAGCTCGATCTCGAAAAACTCAAGGCCCGCGACCCGCTCGATCAGCAGCTGCGCGATGTCGGGTTCCTGCTGGCCACGCGCTTGTATGCCGATGGCCTGTTAGTGCTGCGCGATGGCAAGGTGGTGAGCGAGCGTTACTGGAATGGGCTGGTAGCGCAGGACCAACGACTGCTGCTTGGCGGAACCCGACCACTCGTCTCCCTGATGGGGGCCATGGCTGTCGCCCAGGGCAAGCTCTCACCGGACCGGTCGATCATTCGCTACATACCAGCCCTTAGTGGGCAGACGGGTTTGCGAAAGTTGTCGGTTCGGCGTCTGCTCGAAGGGGAGGGTGGCTTCGATTGGTCGTCGCAGGACGTCAGTGACTGGCTAGTGGCCGGTGGATGGAACTCCGGCAAGATGGCCGGCGGGATTCGGGCATGGCTCAACCAACCGGGCCGTTGGGAAAGAGACTTTTCCCCGACCCCGCAGCTCGGCGAAGCCGGACCTGACACCGACCTGCTCGTATGGGCACTTGCGGAAGCGTACCGGGTTCCGCTAACGCGGACTTTTTGCCACGAACTGTTCGAGAAACTCCGACCGGAGAACGCTGCCCTCTGGCTCACCGACGCGCAGGGAACGGAACTCTCCGCCGGATTGGCGCTCTCGCTGCGCGATTTTGCTCGTTTCGGGCAACTGCTGATCGACGCCAGGAACAGCAATCGACGCAACAAGGTTCCGAACTGGTTCATCGAAACGCTGACAGCTTCCGCCGGGCTACGAACGGCGAATTCGCCGGATCTGGCTGGACTCAGAAAGGGCAGCGAGATCCGCTATGGTTTTGTGCACCTTGGTGGAGCACCGAACCGAATCGCTGTTCTGGGTCCCTACGGCAACAGCCTCTACGTCGATTTCGATCGCCGACTGGTGATTGCCATTTTTGCAGCCTATCCCAGCGATCACACGGCCGGAATGCGGGCCACGCTTGAGCAGATCTGGGATACCCTGGCTTCGGCAACGCAGCCGATGGGCAAACGTTGAAGCCGGAGGTGAGGCCAAGCTCGCCGAACGGTCTTCTGGATCATCAGGCGCCTCGGCCAAGGAAAGGACGTTCAGCGGTGGTAACGAGCTGCGAGCAGAGTTAGATCTTTACTTTTTCCACCTCGCGTGCTCACAGTACGACAGGCCGAGGCTTGCTACATTCTGGTTCGGCCGACAGGCAGTTGAGGCCGAACCTCGGAACTTCACACCGGACCGGCCGACGGACGACACGGTCCATGACAGCTACTCGCCCATGTACCCGGATACGGCCGCGATCACTCCGCCTGGGTCTCCTCGCCAACCCCACCGATCCGCGACCGCGGCTCCTCCCACAACACCGGCGGACTGATCGCAAGCTCATGCACGGTGACGTGAGGAGGCAAGGTCTCATCCAGGATCGCCGCCACGATGTCGGGTGCGAGCGTGGTCAGGTTGAGCATGCGGCACATATAGCTGTTGTCGATCTTCGCGCGGGTCGCGAGTTCGGTGATCCTAGATTCCTCTGTTGCACAGCGCGTTGTTGCTGGTGGTCGGAGCCAGCTCTGCCTTCGGATACGCCAGCCTGAAGCAGCCGCCAACCACCCTGCACACTCAGGTTGCATCACTCGACTTCCTGGGCCTGTGGTCACACAGCCCAATAATCCGGGATTTTTTCGCTAGCCAGAGAGCAGAGCAGGTAGAGCGTTCATACCGTTCACACCTACTGGGTAGCCAATCTACGGTTGGTGCTCCTGGCGCAGGTTCAAAGTGGCAAATCGAACAGCGCCGCGCATGGCCTGCCCGGCCTCACGAAGCTGATTCTCGGCTTTGCTCTCACCTTGATCTGATCGATACGAACGATCCAGTGAAGGCATGGGAATACGCCGTACTCGTTACCAACTGTGAGCGGCGTTCTGAAAGTCCCATAAACCTGGCGGTTTGAAAGTCGTGTTTCTTCTTCCTCGATTTTCTTCAGCGGGTTTCATTTCAATGGTTTTCTGAGTCTTCTTCCGCGCCCTTCCGTTTTCTTCCTTGTTCGCTTTCCTGTCGTTCCGATAGTGCTCGTATGGCGCCTGGCGGCGCCTGCAGGCATTGCATGATTCGGTGCAAGGAGGGTGAGCCATGGCACACCAGAAGGCACACAACTGTCTGTTTTGCGGAGAAGTCTTCCAGGCCGATGCGCGCAACGCAGCGCACCAGAAATACTGTTCCGAAGCGCCTTGTCGAAAGGCCAGCCAGACGGCGAGCCGGCGCACCTGGCTGGCCAAATCGGAGAACCAGGACTACTTCCGCGGACCGGAGAATGTTGCGCGGGTACAGGCGTGGCGGGCGGCGCACCCGGGGTACTGGCGACGACCGCGACGGGAAATCGAGGTGGAAGCGCAGGTGGTGCTTGCGTTACAAGATGTCTGCCCCTCTCAAGCACTTGAAATCGTTGATGAATCTCAAGAACCGCCGAAAAGTGCGTTACAAGATGTCTGGCGCGATCAACCCGCTGTTTTGATTGGTTTTATTGCCCAATTTACCGGCAGTGCGTTACAGGATGACATCGCCAGGAACACCCGGCGACTGGTAAAACTGGGGCACGATATCTTGGCTGGGAGGATGGGTGATGACGATCAAACGAGTGCTTTGTCCGGAACGGATCAGGCAGATACCGCCCCAGTTCAGTTGGGTCGACCACCGCCTGGTGCGCGAGCGCTACCTCAATCGCTGTAACCCCCGGCGGCGGCGCTCTATCTGTTTCTGGTGACCGTTGCCGACGTCCAGGGGTTGAGCTACTACTCGGATGCCGCAGTCGGTCGCGCCCTGTCATTGGCCTCTGCCCATCTGAATCAGGCCCGCGACGATCTCGTCCAGGCGGGACTGATCGCCTTTCAACGCCCGCTCTACCAGGTCCTGGCGCTGGATGCCCCCGGCCGGTCGAAGCGCGCGTCCTCGCGGCAGACGAGATTACTTTGCGCATCGGCGCGCTGCGTGCCGTCCTGGGACGCACGCCATGATCGATTACGAGATGTACTGCAAGATCAAGGATTGCCACGATCGGCAGCAGCTGACTATCGCCCAGACCGCTCGCGCCCTCGATCTGCATGCCGAGACGGTGGCGAAGTGGGTGGGCTGCGCGCAGTTCCATCCCCGGCAGCCCGCACCGCGCAGCAGTCAGCTCGATCCGTTCAAGGACCAGATCGTTCGCCTGCTGGAAACTCATCCCTACAGTGCGCAGCAGATCTACCAGCGGCTGCGCGAGGACGGCTTCGCCGGCGGCTACACGATCGTCAAGAGCTATGTGCGCAAGGTCCGGCCGGTGCGCCGGCAGGCTTTCCTCAAGCTCTCCTTTGCTCCCGGAGAATGTGCCCAACTGGACTGGGGGAATACGGAACGATCAGCGTCGGTTCGACGCGCCGACGCCTGTCCTTCTTCGTCATGGTGCTGTGCCATAGCCGTCTGATGTACGTCGAATTCACCGTCTCGCAGACCATGGAGCACTTTCTCGCGGCCCACGAGCACGCGTTCGCGGCCTTCCAGGGGTGTCCGGGTCGCTTGATGATCGACAATCTGAAGTCGGCGGTACTTCGCCGCGTCGTCGGTGAAGCGCCGACGTTCAATCCCCGCTATGTCGATTTCGCTCGGCATTGGGGGTTCGGGATCTCGGCGTGCAACGTGGCCAAGGGGAACGAAAAAGGGCGCGTCGAAAATGGCGTGGGCTATATCAAGAAAAATTTCCTGAACGGTCTGGATTTCCTCGACTTCAGCGCGGTGAATCCGGCCGCCGCGCTGTGGCTGGAGACCATTGCAAACGTGCGTATCCACGGGGAAACGCACCAGCGACCCGTGGATCGCTTCAAGGAAGAGCAGGCGCTGTTGCACCCCCCTCAATCCCATGCCCTATGACATCGGTCGCATCCAGAGCCAGCGCGTCTCAAAGCAGTTCCGTGTCGCGCTCGACACCAACCACTATTCGGTGCCGGCCGAGTTGGCGAGTCAGCGCGTGACGCTGAAGGCTTACCCGGATCGGGTGTGCATATACCACCAGGACAAGCTCGTCGCTCGCCATGTCCGCAGCTACGATCGGCGGCAGGATATCGAGGACCCCGATCATCCGAAGGAACTGCTCGCCCAGCGGCGCAAGGCCCGTGAGCAGCGCTTGCTGGTGCAGTTTCTGAGCCTGTCGCGGCACGCCCAGGCCTATCTCGAAGGCATCGAGCAACGCCGCATGAACCCGCGTCATCATCTTCGCAAGATCGTCGCGCTCGGCGAAATCTACGGCGTCGAGGCCCTCGATCGAGCGATTCAGGACGGTATTGAATTCGCCGCCTACAGTTGCGAGTACATCGCCAACATCCTGGCGATGCGGGCCCGCGAGGCCCCGGCGCACGGAGCGCTGTATCTGACCCGCCGCCAGGACCTCCTGGACATCGAGATCTCCGCCCCCGATCTCTCCCCCTACGAAAGGCATGGCGATGAGCATTGACCGACGGATGGCTTCCCCTGTGCAGATCAGCACCGATGCGCTACGCGCGCAGTTGGGGCTCCTCAAATTGCCTTATCTGCTCGAACGCTTCGAACCCCTGGCCCAGGAAGCGGGAGCCGAGCAGTGGTCGCATGTCGACTATCTGGCGCGGCTGATCGAAGGCGAAGCGCATGCCCGCGAAGACCGCAGCATCCAGCGACGGGTAGCGCTCGCCCGCTTTCCGGTGCTCAAGACCCTCGATCAGTTCGAGTGGAACTGGCCGAGCAAAATCAACCGACCCCAGATTCAGAATCTCTTCCGACTGCGCTTCATTGAAGACAAGAACAACGTCATCTTCATTGCCAACGTCGGTCTGGGGAAAAACCACCTCGGTATCGCGCTGGCACACACCGCCTGTCTGCGTGGCTACCCGGTGCTGTTCCACCACCGCCGTGGATATCATCAACACGCTCTCCGCCGCCCAGGCGCAGGGCAACCTCAAGCGCGAACTACGCAAGTATCTGCAGCCGAAACTGCTGGTCGTCGACGAACTGGGCTATCTTCCGATCGACAAGCATGGTGCCGACCTGCTCTTTCAGATCATCAGCGAACGCTATGAGCACGGCGCCCTGATCATCACGACCAACCGCGCCTACAAGCACTGGCCGGAGATCTTCAATCACGACAGCACCCTGACCTCGGCGCTCCTGGATCGGCTCCTCCACCATGCCGAAACCGTCCTCATCGAAGGCAAGAGCTATCGCATGAAAGAGCAGATCGAGGCATGAGCGGCGCCTGCCCAGATCGTCGTAACGGTCACGAAACCGGAGTCCGCGGATGACTGACCCCCTGGTGACCGTCACGAAACCTGGCCGGCCTCTCCAGGGGAAGCGCCCGATGACCAGCAGCGAGCGCAAACGCGCGCAGCGGATGCGCGACAGGAGGATGGCCATAGACGCCATCGGCCATGAGGCGGACGCGCCACTGCGGGCGCTCTTGGATCTTCTCGGAAGGGTGGAGGACTCCGAACCCGCTCGCCATTGTGCACGACGGGCATGGTTGGCTTTCGGCCAGCGGTATGGATTCGTGACCGTCACGCCATCCGGCGATGTGATCGAAAACCAGACTGCCTGGCCTCACCAGGACTGACCGCGCACCGGCTTCGCGCAGTCTCCCGCAGCATCCACTACGATCACGAATTTCCGGCCGCCCAATTCGACCAGAGCGCACCTCGTCGCTCCCACGGCATGAGCGGCACCTGCCCAGATCGTCGTGACCGTCACGAAACCTGGATCAGCGGATGACACCAATTCAACGGGAATTCACGCCGCCGCTCACAACCAACACCCCGTACCCTCTGGAAGCCATCGGACAGCTGTACCGAGACCGGGCCGACTGCGAAAACGGTTTTGATGAACTGAAGAATCAGTGGGGCTGGGGAGGTTACACCACCCAGGACATCGAGCGATGCAACCTGAGTGCGCAAGCGGTCGCGCTGGTCTATAACTGGTGCAGCACCTGCAACCGTTGAGGGGACTGCGGTGTGTGGAGTTCCTGCCTGCTGTGCAACGGAATTGTAAGTATTCGGTGAACCCGTAGTCCGTACGCAGCAGGCGTTAGTTAGCGATTCGTCGGCGGGCCGGTAGTCTGGACACATCAGACGAATTTCGATATAGTTCGTCGCATGAGCTCGGGATCGGACATCACCTGCGTCGCGTCGGCGACAAGCAAAGGCAAGCTGGCGCCGTTTGCGCAGGTGTTGGTGACGCTGACCAAAGAAGAGCACATCCAGCTGCGTTGGGAAGCCAACTCGTGGAAGCGCCAGCATCAACAAGCGCTTACCCGGATAGAGCAACTGAAGGCAGATCATCGCCTGGCGATGGAGCAAGCTGCCCAGCGTGAAGCGGCCTTGCGCAGCGAATTGGAGAAGGCTGAGGGCAAGATCCGGGATTTGCAAAAGCGCCTGTTTGGTCGCAAGTCCGAGCGTTCTTCGAGCGCAGAGAAGGCCCCCGGAGTGGACGCCAAGTCGCCGCGGCCGCGAGGCCAGCAGTCGGGAGCCGCCGGTCACGGACGGGCGCGCGAAAGTCACCTGCCGGCACAGGTCGAAACCATCGAACTCGACTGCCCCCATTGCCCGGCGTGTGGTCTCGGCTACGCCGACTTTCCGGGCACGGAAGACAGTGAAATTCTCGAAATCGATGTCAAGCCGTATCGGCGGGTGATCCGCCGGCAGCGCTACCGGCGGACCGGTCAGTGCCCCGGCACCCCGGGCATCCTGACCGCGCCACCACCGGCGCGGTTGATCCCGCGCGGCAAGTACGGGGTATCGATCTGGGTGCACCTCCTGCTGTCCAAGTTCTCGTATGGCCAGCCGACGCATCGACTGCTCCGGGACTGGTCGGACTACGAACGGACGCTCTCGCCGGGGACCCTGACCGGCGGACTGCGCACCCTGGCCCCGCTATTCGAGCCGCTGGAAAAAGCGCTGCTCTCCCGACTGCAGAGCGAGAAACGCTGGCACGCGGATGAAACCCGCTGGATGGTGTTTGCCGAGCGCGAAGGGAAGATCGGTCATCGCTGGTATCTGTGGGTGTTTCACCCGAATCGGTGATTCACTTCGTGTTGGACCCGACACGATCGGCGCAGGTACCGATCGCAGAGCTGTCCGATAGCGAAGGAGGGATCGTCATTTGTGATCGCTACTCGGGCTACCAGAAGCTCGCGAGAATCCTTGGGACGATCCTCCTGGCCTTCTGCTGGGCCCATCAACGGCGTGACTTCATCGAGTTGGCCAATGCCCATCCGGATCTCTCGGGTTGGGCCCTGTCCTGGGTCGAACGGATTGGCGAGCTCTACCACTTGAACGAAGCGCGCCTTGCCGTACGCGCCGATCCGGTTCAGTGGGCCGAACGCGACGACCGCTTGCGGCAAGCGGTCGCGCAAATGACGACCGAACGCGCCACCGGACTGGCGAACCCGGCGCTCAAGGCCCCGGCCAGAAAGGTGCTGCAGAGCATGCAGAAGCATTGGTCCGGCTTGACGGTGTTTGTCGACCACCCCGAGGTGCCGATGGACAACCACGTCGCCGAACGCGACCAACGCGGGCCGGTGGTCGCGCGCAAGAACTTCTACGGTTCCGGCAGTGAGTGGGCCGGCGCACTCGCAGCCCGGATGTTCCGTCTGCTGATGACGATGCGCCTGTGGGGGATCAATCCCCGCACCTGGCTGACGGCGTATCTGGAAGCCTGCGCGGCGAACGGCGGCCAACCGCCGGCGTGCTTGAGTGCCTTTCTGCCCTGGACGATGAGTGCTGACCGGTTGGCACAGATGCGGCGGGTCGCGGTCCATCCGGCCGACCCCATCGACAGCTCGTGAAGCTTTATTGCGGGCGCCCCTTCACCCCGGACGAACTGCAGACCATCCGCCGCCTGATCGAGACCAATCCCCGCGCCAGCCGTGCGCAGCTTTCACGCGAGGTGTGCGTTCGGTTCGACTGGCTCAAAGCCGAATGGCGAGCTGAAGGACATGACCTGCCGGGTGGCCATGCTGCGCATGCAAGCGGACGCTCTCATCACCTTGCCGACCGCACGCCACCGCGCCCCTCGCCAACCCGAGGTTCTCGCCACCGCCGCCACCGATCCCCAGGCGCTGCTCACTAGCCCGGTGCATGACCTGCCGCCGCTCCACTTGCGCCAGGTCGCCGGTTCGGCCCACTCGCGGCTGTGGAACGAGTACATCGCCCGCTACCACTATCTGGGCTATACACCCCTGGCCGGCAGCCAGAGCCGCTACTTCGTCTTCGCCGGCGAGCGTCTGGTCGCCTTGCTGAGCTTCGGCGCCAGCGCCTGGAAGCTCGCCGCGCGAGCGCTTCATCGGCTGGCAGGAGGACGAGCGGCAAAGGAACCTCCCGCTCGTGGTGAACAATGCCCGCTTCCTGATTCTGCCCTGGATCCAGTCCAAGGGATTGGCTTCCAAGATTCTTTCGCTGATCCATCGACAACTGCCCAACGATTGGCTGGCCCGTTACGGCTACCGCCCCGTCCTACTGGAAACCTTCGTCGAGACGCCCCGCCATCGCGGCACTTGCTATCAGGCAGCCAACTGGATCAAGGTCGGGCAAACCACCGGGCGTGGCAAGAAGTCTTCCACCCGCAAGCCAATCCTTCCCATCAAGGACATCTGGCTCTATCCGCTGCACAAGAACTTCCGCTCAATCTTGTGTCTCTAGCGCCCCTTGCCAACGCCAAACCTGGACCACGGGTTCACCGAATACTTACACGGAATTCGCCCCGGTGCGACACGCACTACTGATTTAACGTGTGTAATGCGATTTATCGCACATTCCGCGAGCGCGGAATGGCGCAGACTGGCTTCCGTCAACCTGACCGGATCCCACCATGACCTCTCGCGACCCCACCTTCCTCAACCGCCTGCAGGCGATGTTCAACCTGATCATTGGCCCGACCGATGCACATCCCCTGCCGGACGCGTTTCGTGAGCCGACCCCCTGGGAAAGGAACGCGGAGATCCTGCAGCGTCCCGCAGTCTGGCGACGGATGTGCCAGGTCCGCTGAGCGGTCGGCGAGGCCTGCCTCTGCGGCGGCAAGCCGCCGGCCATCGCGGAGGCTGCCGGCTTGTGCGTGCGCAGGAGCCCGAGCTTCGCCGCATCCTGGCCGAACGAAGCCCGCGATTTTTTTGCGAAAGATGGTTCACTGTCTCATCCTGTGAGCCTGCGGGATGAGATGATTCATTCACGGCACAAGACCACGTGCCCTGGCCGAAAGGCCGTCGCCGAGTTAAAGACAACTTGCAGGGCGACTCAAAAAAGCTGCTAAAGCGTCACCGCCTCTGCATCCCCCGGGGCCCGGCGCACGCCGGAACCATGGGGGAGTGGAGAAACATCATGGCTGATTACGCCAGGTTTGAAGGCCCGCTCGTCGCCGGGCCGACTGCAGCACTTGAAGCGCTGTTTGCCGACTGGACCTCCGTCCATGTCGAGGAGTCCAACGGGCGCCACTATCCGGCGCCGGCCGGCTACTACCTTTTTTCTGGTCTGCCGGGATCGCTGGGCAAGGGCTGCGCCCTCTTCGTCAGGCCGCCTGAGCACGTTCGGCTGGCCGCCGAGCGTTGCCTTGCCAACGGCGTGATCGCGGCCTTTCGCTGTGTGCACTCGGCACGCTACCTGCAGGATGATCTGCTGCCCGTCTATGTGACGGACCCGCAGCATGTCGCCGGTCGGCTGCTTGCTCTGCTCGGCTAGACCTACATGGTGCCGGGCCTGTGGCTCAGTCCGGCGCAGGCTTATGCCATGCTGACGCTGAATAACATGGCGGAAAAGATCGCGCCCAACGTGCTCGGGCCGTTTCTCGACCCGATGCGGGGCCTGCTCAAGCGGATGCTCTGCGACGCCCACTTCGACCTCTACGGCCTCGACCGCAAAATCGAGATCGACATGCCGGCCATGCCGGACATGTGATTCTGCGCGAGCGAAGCGGCGAATGCTGTCTGGTGGACCTCGAGACGATCCGGGAAGTGGCCGAGGCATTCGGCATGAACAGGTAAGGGAAGGCGCCCGGGCGCCTTTGCAACAGGGCACGGTTTGATCCACCGCCTGCACAGGAAACCGATCGGGAGGATTTGATCCGGATTGCGCGCCCGCCATGTCGGCAAAGTCGCTAAACAGGAGATTGCAATGAATCGACGTGAATTCGCCAGGATTTTTCGGCACTGCTTGCCGGTCTGCTGGCTGCACCCTTTTGCGGTAACTGCCGCCAACCACCCACCTCCAGACAACAGCGGACGTCCGCCGCGACAGATCACTCGCCTGCGGATCGGGAACTGGCGCACGACGGAGCTCAGGGAGAGAAACCGGCTTGCCCGGGCGTCGGGAAGGACGCCGGATCGTCCGGACTCACCCGACGACGAATACAACTATTGGGCGGAGGCGATCGAGGATGGCGACAGATTCCATTACCGGGTCGATGGGCCACCCGCCTGCCTGTGCATGCGCATCAGGGTGCTCTTGCCGAACAAGCTCTCGACGAGGTCCACCGCCAGCTCTGCCGTCATGTTCCGCAGATCCAGAGCAGGGTTGAGTTCGACAATGTCGAGCGAGCCTAGCCGCCCGGTATCAGCGATCATTTCCATGCACAGTTGTGCCTCACGGTAGGTCGGACCACCACGTACCGTGGTCCCCACTCCCGGTGCGATTTCCGGGTCAAGGAAATCCACATCGAGGCTGACGTGCAGGTGCGTTGCCGGATCGACGCCGGCAAGGGCCTGTTCCATGGTTTCGCGCATGCCGACCTCGTCGACATAGCGCATGTCGAAGACTTCAATACCGATTTCGGCGAGGAAGCGCTTTTCACCCTCGTCGACACTGCGGATGCCGATCTCGCAAAGTTCATGCGGCGCCATGGCCGGTACCTGTCCGCCAATTTCTGTCAGTAGCGATGGGCCAAAGCCGCACAGACAAGCGCCTGGCATGCCATGGATGTTGCCGCTGGGGGTCATTGTGGCGGTGTTGAAATCGGCGTGCGCATCGAACCACAAAACGCGAAGATTCCTTCCGGTCTCGCGGCAGTACCGGGCGACGGCGCTGATCGAACCGATGGCCAGGCAGTGGTCCCCGCCAAGCATGATCGGAAGGCGCCCGTCGTTGAGTTCGGCATGCACCGCATCGTGCAGAGAGGTTCCACGCCACGACCTCGCGCATGTGACGAAAACCATCGACCGCGGGCAGGTCAGGGTTGGCCGGGCCGCTGAGGTTGCCGCAGTCCCTGACCTCGATGCCAAACTGGGCGATCGCCTTGCCGATGCCGGCGACGCGCAGCGCCTCCGGCCCCATGCGGGCGCCCGGCGTTGCCGCGCCGACGTCGGTGGGAACGCCGATGAGGCTTACAGGAAGTACGGTCAGCAAGACTTCAACCTCGTTGTCAATGAATCAGGCGGCCACTGCTACGGCGGCCAGAAGCGGGCGTTTTGCGCCGCGGTTTTTGGCGAGGAAGCCGAAGAGGTCCTTCGGGTTGGCCAGCGTCGGTATGAGGGAGATAGTTTCCGTCATTTTCAGTTCGGCCGCCACATCGCGCATGTAACGCAGCGCCGAGTAGTCTTCCAGGGCGAAGCCCACCGAATCATAAATGGTGACCTGATCCGCACTGCTGCGACCGACCACTTCGCCGGACAACACCTGCCACAGTTCGGTCACCGGGAAGTCAGCCGGCATCTGCTGCATGTCGCCTTCGATACGCGACTGCGGCTCGAACTCGCAGAACACCGGCCCCTTGCGCAGCACGTCGGCGTGCAGCTCGGTCTTGCCCGGGCAATCGCCGCCGACGCCGTTGATGTGCATGCCGGGTTCGATCATGTCCGCGGTCAGGATCGTCGCGTTCGCCTTGTCGGCAGTGACGGTCGTGACGATGTCACAGCCTTTGACGGCTGTCCTGGCGTCACTGAAGCGCCTGCTCTTCAGGCCGACGCGGTCGAGGTTGGCGACCAGCTTGTCGGTGGCACAGGGATCGATATCGAAGAGATGGAAAGTCTCGATGCCGAGCAGGTGATGGAAGGCCAGCGCCTGAAACTCACTCTGCGCCCGTTGCCGATCAAGGCCATGGTCCTGCTGTCCGGACGCGCCATGGCGCCTGCCGCGACGGCCGACATGGCAGCGGTACGTATCGCCGTGGTGATGGTCAGTTCGCTGATCAGATTCGGTATCCCGGTTTCCACGTCGGCGAGCACGCCAAAAGCCATCACGGTTGGCAGGTTGTGGCGATAATTCGCCGGGTGGCCGTTCACATACTTGAAGGCATAGGTCCTGGCATCAGCTACCGGCATCAGTTCGATCACACCGACGTCAGAGTGATTGGCAACGCGGGCGCACTTGTCGAAATCGTTCCAGCGCAGGAAATCCTGCTTGATGTACGCAGCGACACCGGCGATGCATTCGGCGATGCCCTTGCGGTTGATGATTTCAGCCACGCGCTCAGCGCTCAAAAACAGTGTGGTGACACGTCGGATGGCATCTTTCCTGAGGCACGCGACTCGAAGACACGGGCGTGATCGTCGGCTACACGGTTCTCCTGCGTCCCGACGCGCAACCGAACGAAATTCACGCCTGGATGAGCATTGCGGTCGACGGCAACGAAACCCGCGCTGTCATCGCCAGCCTGCTCGGCGAACCCGGGGTTGCTGGAATCCACGATACCAACGGTCGCTGGGACCTGCTCGCCAGCCTGCGCGCGGCCAATTTGTCGGAGCTGTCGTCGGTGCTGGAGCGGGTGCGGCTAATCAAGGGGATTCAGAGCACCGAGACGAGCATTCACTTGCAGACGTATCGCGGGTGATGGCTTTCCCGCCCTTCAGGGCGAGGCACAAAAAACCCGACCGCGGAACGGTCGGGTTTCTGGAACGTTGCGAGAACCGCTATCAGACGCGCTCGAAAATCACCGCTATACCTTGCCCACCACCAATACACATGGTGACCAGCGCGTACTTGCCGCCGGTGCGCTGCAACTCGTAGATGGCCTTGGTGGCGATGAAAGCACCGGAGCAGCCGACGGGGTGGCCGAGAGCGATCGCGCCGCCGTTCGGATTGGTCTTCACCGGGTCGAGGCCGAGGCCCTTGCTGACCGCAATGGCCTGTGCAGCAAACGCTTCGTTGGCCTCGATGACGTCCATCTGATCGAGCGTCAAACCAGCCTTCTTGAGTGCCAGCTTGGTCGCCGGGATGGGACCTTCGCCCATGATCTCGTTTGGCACACCGGCAACAGCGTAGGAAACGAGACGAGCGATCGGCTTCTGACCCGCCTGGGCAGCGACATCGGCCGCAGCGAGCACGAGGAAGGCAGCGCCGTCATTGATGCCCGAGGCGTTGCCGGCGGTAACCGTTCCGTCCTTGATGAAAGCCGGCTTCATCTTGGCCAGGGCTTCGATCGTGGTGCCCGCCTTGACATGTTCATCCGTATCGAAGACCACGTCACCCTTGCGGGTCTTCATGACGATCGGCAGGATCTGCGACTTGAACCGACCCTCGGCAATTGCGGCGGCGGCGCGGCGCTGCGACTCGACCGAGAATGCATCCTGCTCTTCGCGGCTGATGCTCCACTTCTTGGCCAGGTTCTCGGCGGTAACGCCCATGTGGCCGACACCAAACGGGTCGCTGAGCGTGGCGACCATCATGTCGATGGCCTTGGCGTCCCCCATGCGGGCGCCGGAGCGCATCGCCGGCAGCATGTAGGAACCGCGCGACATGACTTCCACACCACCACCGATGCCGTAGTCGGAGTCGCTGAGCAGGATGTTCTGAGCAGCGCAAACGACACCCTGCAAGCCCGAGGCGCAGAGCCGGTTGACCGCCATGGCCACGGAATCCATCGGCAGACCTGCCTGAATCGAGGCTACGCGGGAAACATAGGCAAAGCGCGAATCAGTCGGAATGACGTTGCCGACAGCAACGTAGTTGATTTGCTGCGGGTCGACGCCGGAACGGGCGATCGACTCCTTCATTACGGTACCGGCCAGCTCATGCGGCTCCATGTTGGCAAGGGAACCTCCGAAAGTGCCAATGGCCGAACGAACCGCGCTTAGTACAACGACTTCTCTGCTCATGAAGAAACTCCTGTAAGTAATCGATCAACCGCCTACCAGACTGGCAAGCCCAAACAACAGCAACAACCACAACACCAGCGCACGCCAAAGCAGCCCGACGGCACTCTCCATGACTCAAGTCATCCGCGGGCCATTGGTCGGCCTGCGCACGCCAGCAGCCCACCGCATCCTCGAAATTGCCAACGATGGCGAAGCTGGCAGCGGTGGGCCGCACCGGAAGCCAGTTAATAATAGCAAATTACGCGCCTGTGTCACATCGTCCGCACGACGGGCCAGCTGAATGCCGGTATAATAATGTCCACAATGGCGGTAGCGCATCGCCGCAGAAAGAACGAGAACCGTCCACAACCAGCCCGGCAGTGGACTGAGGTCGGAGAGGAGGAAGTGCAGGCCGGTGCTGAAGAGCATCAACACACCGACCCCGAGCAGCCAGCCAATGATTCCGTTCCGCCGCTCGCCTGCGTCGAAGCGGTGTTGGAGAAAATCCGCGAGCCGGGAGAGCGGTTTCTGGACCAACTCACCGTAGGATAGCGGGCGGACCTGCTCAAGCAGCAGGGTGGCAAGCAGCGAAAGCAGGCTCATCCCGAAGTCTTGCTGGAGCTGCGCCATCTACGCGTGGCGGTTCGCGTCGACTCAATATCTAAAAGAGCACGATACCATAATTCATCGGGACTCTTGCAGAAACCCGTTACTTCGCGCAACATCGTTCTGCCGTTTCTGGAAAGCTTTCACGGATGCACCTTTCATCAGTCTTCAGTAAAACAGCGAAGGGCCATGAGGAGATCGCCACCCGCGCGAACCGCCTCCCCTTCCGCCTCCGGGCGATGTTGATCATGGTCGATGGTCAGCGTACCGGGCACCAGTTGCTGGCACTTGGCGCTTCGGAGGCCGAGGGCCAACCGCTACTCAGCGCCTTGCTCGATGGCGCCTTCGTGCAGGAAGAGGTCGCGGAAGAGGTCGCGCAGGGGATACGGGAAGCGGTGCTTCCTCCGAAGCTACCGGAAGAGGACATCAGTCTCGCCAAGAGCTACGCCATCTGCAGCCTGGTGGAGTTGCTGGGGTCGCAGGCGGGTGGGCTGATAGCCGAGATCGAGGAAGCAAGAACGGCAGCAGACCTCCAGCGAAAGGTCGGAAAACTGCGCGCAGCACTAAGGACGGCGGCCGACCAGAAGAAGGCGAAGCAGTTTCTCGTCAAGCTCGCTCTGGTGCTCGCTTAGGAACGTTCAAAAAACAACTTGCGGAAGTTCGTTATCTGACTGCGGAGAAACGGTGTAATTCCATTGGGGAAGAACGGAATCGGCAATAATCTTCAGAGTTGATTTTAGGTGCTCTGAAGCTTTGCGCCCAGTTTCAGACTTTGTTGAGGATGTCGACGGAGACACGCAGGCCTGTTTTAGTCTGCGTGCGTTCAATCAATTCCTTCACCAATGGCACGCTCTTGAAGACGACGCCTTCGCAGGCGCGCGTGACATGAGGGAAAAGGCGGTGTTCGATCGGGTTGTGTTTGGAACAGTACGGCGGATAGTGGGCAATGCGAATTTCCAGCCCGATGCGGTTGGCCAAGGTTTGCAGATCCTGTCGAAACAAAGAGGAATTGGAGGGATTGCTCCCCCGCCATCGCACGTCAGGAGGAGTTGGGTAGCGTGAGCATAGTCGTACTTGCCCACATTTTCCCACCAGTGCGCGACGCTGTCGCACGCAAATTCAGTGGTATCGCGGCTCGTTCCGATGTTCACGTGCCCCTTGTTTAACCCCACGTCATAAAGTCCGTGCGGCACAATCTTGCCCTCGCCGTAGCTGGCAAAATCATGGTCCAAGACCTCAATGGTTTCTCGTGTGACAATTTCCCCGCGCGATAGAAGTTGCCTATCATCTCCTTTTTCTTCGTATCCATGCTGATCACCGGCTGGTTCTGTGCAAGATACGTCGCTTTGATTTTCGTGATGTTCTCAAACTGCGGGTTACGTTCTGGGTGTTGCTTGAATGACTTCTTTTTCTGGGCTTGGCGACTTACAAATTTGTTCTTCTTCAACAGCTTGCAGCAAATGTACGTAACTCCTCAAAAACCCCGGGCATAAGCGTTCGCTGAATTCGGGGTGCTTGCTTGCAGGAAGGGCTGGACACAGCGCGCGAGATGTGATTCAATCCGCAGCATGAGCACGGAAACCCCACGGAAGCTTCCCGGTATCCCGGATATCCCTGCCGACCAAAGGACACCGGCGGTAGTGCAGCTGCTGGAACTCTGCCATCGGCAGCAGGAACAGATTCAGGCGCTGCGCGATGAGGTGGCGCGACTGAAGGGTCAGAAGCCGAAGCCCGTGATCAAACCGTCGGCGCTGGAAGGCGATCGCACCGAGAAGAAGCAAGGGCAGGCGCCGAAGCCTCACGGCAAACGCCACAAGACGGCAGAGCTTGAGATCCACGAGTCGGTCAAGCGACAGCCGGCAGAGACGATTCCGCCGAACAGTCGCTTCAAGGGCTACCAGGATTTCGTGGTGCAGGAGCTCCGGATCGGGGTTCAACACCCGGTATCGGCTGGAGCGCTGGGTCACCCCCGAGGGC
Source organism: Candidatus Accumulibacter affinis (assembly GCA_016713625.1). Classification (GTDB taxonomy): domain Bacteria; phylum Pseudomonadota; class Gammaproteobacteria; order Burkholderiales; family Rhodocyclaceae; genus Accumulibacter; species Accumulibacter affinis. The sequence goes on along the minus strand of JADJOT010000011.1, from coordinate 45,672 downwards.
GAGGCCTGATCGGCCAGTTGCCTGCCGAGATCGACGGTGTGCATTTCGGCCCGCAGCTGCGCGCTTTCATCCTGTACCAGTACCACCATGCGCATGTGACGCAGCCGCTCTTGCTTGAGCAACTGCGGGAGTGGCAGATCGACCTCTCGGCCGGGCAGCTCAGCGCGTTGATCACCGACGGCCATAGCGAGTTCCATCGCGAGAAGGACGCGCTGCTGCAAGCGGGGCTGCAGCGCAGCCGGTACGTTCATGTGGACGATACGGGTGCGCGCCATCGGGGCAAGAATGGGTACTGTACGCAATGGCACTACCTTAAGCCTTGGTCGATTTGCTTCTGTATTGACTGCTGTTTGCGGCGTAAGCCCTTTTGCAGCGCCTGCCGGGGCTTAGTGAGGAGAGCTCGGGGTTTGGGTCTTCGCTTGACGACACGTGGTTCGACCCGACCTGGTCGGTTGGGTAGGCGCGCCTGAGCGATGCCGCCGAGCACGAAAGCGTGGCGACTGGCGAGGCGCCCGCGGGGGCAGCACCGCAGGTTCTGTTCAAAAGCATTGAGGATTTGTAGAGCGGTCTTGAAACTCAATTGCCGTGGCAGGACGGCGCTCAGAGACGCGGCCTGCGCCATCACGGCGCGGACGAGGTTGTAACCGACCAAGTGGGCGGCGATCTCCTTCTCGACCATCTCGGGGCTCTTGCAACGCAAGAGGTCCATCTGCATGACGTTCTTGATCGAACGTAGGTCAAGTTCGACGTGCCAGCGCTGGCGGTACAGTGCGAACAGCTCGCGTTTGTTCACCTGCTGCGGGTCGATCAGTGTGGAAGCGAGCGTCCAGCCGGCAACGCGCGCCTCGCGCATGGTCAGACTCTCGGGCATGCTGGCGTAGATTGATTCACTCATCCAGGTCGGACGCTGGGGGCGCATCCAAGGGACCAGATGGTCGCGCGCACCCAGTTGCTGGCCGCGTCGAAAGTCGGTGTGTCGCCGTTGATGCTGGCGAATCACTACGTCCGCCCTGCTGGATCAACCACGCAATCATGAAGTAGCCGGCATAGGCGCGATCGGCAACCACGACGTCACCAGGCTGCAGCTTTTGCGCCAAACTCCACAGGAGCGCGGTCTCCCCGGTTTCCTTACCCTGACACGGACCAACCGCCCAATCCAGGACGGATCCACAGGATAAGGAGACGATCGCCACCAGGCGTGCGAGAGGAAAACCCAGACCCGTTTTCTGCGATCGATTCTGTGGAAAGCGCTTTTGGTTCGCCGCCGTGTCGGGCATCGACACCGTGCTACCGTCGACCAGCTTAACTTGGCGCCCATGCCACAACCATCCGGCCGGTTGCTGCGCACACACCCGCGCGCCAGTCTCTCGACCCAAACGCTCCAGTAGCTCAACGGGCAACCGTGCCCGTGCCTTGCAGTACGGCCCGGTGTTCAGGCTGCACGGGGTTTGTCCGTCCGCCACCCGAGCGCTCAGCGCACGCGCCACCGCATCCTGGCAGCTGTGATCCGCTCCGAGCACTTGTTCGAGAAACAACACCAGTGTCATGAACGGACTATAGACCCGCTCGCGCCAGACACCAACTTCTTCCATCGCCCATTCCATCAAAAGCTTCGAAGGAATCACATCCCCGAGCACCGATCCCACTGACTGGACAAAACGTGCCCGAAATCGCTTCACCTGTTCCGCAAGCCGCTGACCCCTGTTACTATCCATTTGGGCTGATCCTCCACGTAATCTCGATCGGATTCGACACCCGAATAATAACGCCAAGAGGCCTTCAGCCCACCTCTATACATCTGATCGGAAAGACTTTTCTGTTAAGGTAGTGCCATTGGGTACTGTACGCATATCGGCAACGAACGCTTCGCCTGGTTCGCGAGCACCGACAGCAAGAGTCGGATCAATTTCCTGGAATTGCTCCGTGCCGGGCACGATGCCTACACCCTGAATCAGGCCGCGCTGGCCTACCTGGCCGAGCACAAGCTGCCGTGCGCCCAACTCCAGGCACTCACCGCGCTGGCACCGGCGGTATGGACGGGTCAAACCGCCTGGCAGGCGGTCTTGGCTCAGCAGGCCATCACCGATCCGCGCCATGTTCGCCTGGTGACCGAAGGCGTCTTGCTCGGTACCGTCGTCGAGCAGGGCGTCGCCACCGATCTGGCGATCGTCAGCGATGACGCCGGGCAGTTCGATGTGCTGACCCACGTCCTGTGCTGGATCCATGCCGAACGCGTACTGGCCAAACTGCTCGGCTTCAACGATCTGCAACGCCAGGCGCTGGCCTCGGCGCGCAGCGAGCTGTGGGCGATCTACGATGCGCTCAAGGCGTACAAGGAAGCGCCGGAGGCACTCCTGCAGCCGCGATCGAAGCCCGCTTCGACACGCTTTGCGCCACCCGGACCGGTTATGCCAGCCTCGATCAGGCCCTGAAACGAATGCGCCGCAACCGGGAGGAGTTGCTGCGCGTGTTGCAACGTCCCGAGCTTCCCCTGCACAACAACCTCAGTGAGTCGGATATCCGCGACTACGTCAAGAAGCGCAAGATCAGCGGCTCCACCCGCAGCGCGTCCGGCCGCCGCTGCCGCGATACCTTCGCCAGCCTCAAGAAGACCTGCCGCAAGAACCAACTTTCCTTCTGGCAATACCTTCAGGACCGCGTCTTCGGCTGGCATCGGATTGCTCCGCTGGCGCAGTGGATCTTTGAGGCCACGCCGACGGGGGCGAATGTTCCCGTACGGCCCCTGAAACGGCGTCCGCTCGCTATTGCGGGCGCATCTTCAGCACCGCGGAGCTCGACCAGATCCGGCGGCTGATCGCAGCCAATCCTGCCGCCTCGCGCGCGCAGCTGTCCCGCTTGGTCTGTGCCGATCTCGGCTGGTGCCGCGAGGATGGGCGGATCAAGGAGATGAGCTGCCGCGTGGCGATGCTGCGCATGCAGACCGATGGCTTGCTGCAACTGCCGCCGCCGCGCAACGGCAATCACAACGGAAAACCCTGGCACCGTCGTACCGCGCAGGCCGAACCCGACGCGCCCCTGCGCGCAGACGGCCCCTCGTGCCCTGGGGGCAATGCAACTGCACCGGGTCAGCCATCGCGCGGAGTCGCAGCTGCACAACGAGCACATCGACCGTTACCACTACCTCGGCTATCAACCGCTGCCCGGTGCCCAATTGCGCTACTTCGTTCGCGCCGGCGGACGCCTCGTCGCCTTGCTCAGCTTCGCTGCCGCCTGGAAGACCCAGCCGCGCGACCGCTAGATCGGCTGGACGCCCGCGCAACGCCAGGAGCACCTGCACCGGGTCGTGAACAATGCGCGATTCCTCATCCTGCCGTGGATTGAATGCAAGAATCTGGCCTCGTCCATTTTGGCTCGCGCCGCCCGGCAGATCGCCGCCGACTGGCAGCTCCAATACGGTTACCGGCCGCTCTTGCTCGAAACCTTCGTCGAGCAAGAGCGCTTTCGGGCACCGCTTACCAGGCGGCCAACTGGATCTGCCTCGGTCAAACCACCGGCCGCGGCAAGCTCGATGTTCACCACCAAGCCCTGCTGCCGATCAAGACCGTCTGGCTCTATCCGCTCGACAGGCACTTCAGACGGGTACTCTGCGGGTGAGTGCGTCGCTCCGAAGCCAACCCAGTGCCATGCTCCTGCCCAGGGTTTTTGAGAAGTTACAAATGTACCGACTCACCGAAATGCCCTTCTTCGTGATTCGCTCGGCTATCCCTTGCGGTCTTAGGTTCGTCCAGACGATGTCGTGTTGCGGACTTCCTGCCGTATGCTCAGCGATGACTTCAAAAAAATGCTTTCCAATTCAGGCGTGGTGCTGATGATGGATTTGCGGCCGCCCCCCTGCCTACGGATCCGACCCGGCGTGGGCTCTTGCATTTCTTTCAAATCCGCCAAGCCTTGGCAGATCGTCCTGGAGTCTATCCCCAACAATTTCGAAATATATTCCTTTCCACCCCATCCTAATTTCTGGGCTTCAACCGCCGCATACCGCCGCCGATCCTTTTCGGACAGCCGGCAAAACATCGCCCTCATCAAACGTTCCATTTCTTCAGTGTAAGGCTTCATGCGAGGAAAGAAATCTTATACAAGGCTTATACAAGGGAAGGCTTGTCATCTTACCAAATACTCGAATTGCTCAACTTGTTTTTTGAACGTTCCTTAGCGAGCGGCAATGGCGAGGGCCTGGTAGAGGGACATGATGATTCCGGCCGTGGCACCCCAGATGAAGTACTCCTTATAGGGCATCGCGTAATACTGGCGAAGTTTACCGCGGTAATGCAGCGAGTGCCGCTGGTGGTTGGCGGGATCGAGCAGAAAAGCCAGCGGCACCTCAAAGGCCTCCGCTACCTCGAACGTGTCGAGATGCAGGTCGAAGGGCGGGGTCACCACGGCCACCACGGGAGTCACGCGAAAGCCGGTAGCGGTAAGGTATTCAGGCAGGTAGCCGAGAATGTCCACATGCGCCGCCGCGAGACCGATCTCCTCGGCTGCCTCGCGCAGCGCAGTATGCGCGGGTGAAGGGTCCGCCGCTTCGCGCCGCCCGCCCGGAAAACTGATCTGCCCCGGGTGATCCTTGAGATGCGCTGTGCGCTGCGTGAGCAACACGGTCGGCTCAGCCATTCGCTGGACGATCGGGAAAAGTACGGCCGCCGGCGTCAACTCTTCGTCACCGACGCCGTCTTCGAGAATAAAGGGCGATCTGGAAGGCTCGGGGTACAAGGCCAGCCGAAAACGGTCGACATCCACGCCGGCGACGCTGGCGAACGATAGCGCCGCTTCAGGTGCTGACAACACTCTCTTCCTCCTCGATCTCTGCGCTTACCGCAGCGAGCGCATCGCGCAAGGTTTCATCCGGCAAGGCATTCAGCGTGCTTGAAACCAGATCCGCAGACTTTACAGCGCCCGTTGGCAAGAGGCGGCTGTCCAACGATGCGATCAGCGCAGCCGTGGCGCCAACTACCTGCAGTAACGTCTGTCTCTCGCGCATCAAGAGTTCAAGTTCGCGGCCCAACATCGTAATCTTTTCGTCGCGTTGTCGCATCTTCGGTTTCTCCTAGTAGCGTTTCTTGAGGGTCATCGTCTGACCATCACGCTGCATTTCCATACGGTTCAAGAAACTCATGCCAAGCAGGGTCAGCGGCATGTCTTGCTGATGTACCAGGGCGTCGACGTTGTTCAGAACGATGTCGCCAACGCGCACGCTGTCCAACTTGACACGAACCACCGCTGCCTGCCCATTGGCCGTATTGACCACCGCCGACTGGCCCTTGCTGGCGTCAATGCCGATTCGTCGCGCCTCACCGGCACCCAGCGAGATCATCGTGGCACCTGTATCGACAAGAAAGCGAACAGTGGTTCCGTTGATGCTTCCGCTCGTCACGAAATGGCCACTGCCATCAGCGGTCAATGTTGCTTTGGCGCCGCCCTCGCCCGAGGATTGCGACCCGATATTCTGCCCTACCCGCAGCATACGCTTTTTTCCGTCGGCCTCGATGGTGGCTGTGTCACTATCAACCGACAGAACTTTGACGCCTTCGTCAGTTTTCGTGCCCACCGCCACCGTTCGCGGTGCCCCGCCATCGATGGTCAGCAAAGCCTTTCCCGGAAAAACGCCGGCCAGCCCGACATCAACTGCCTGCGCAGGCCAACAGGCCACGCATAGCCAGGCAGCGTGCAAACTCGCTGCCCAGCCGCGCCGCCAGGCGCCTCGGTCATCGCATCGAAAAAAATGCATTGGTCTTCCTCCTGCAGGCAAGCCCATTTGGCCACCGGAAGTTCAGTGGATCAAGGCATTTTGCCACAGTCCAGCAGCCGGCTGCCCGCAGCAGGATCGCCACTGCCGGCTACGCCACGCCAGCGATGGTCGCAGCGGCGCCGGTAAGCGCATGGATAGGAGAGTAACTGGCAGCGGCCGCGCCGGCGTGCCGGAGTCGGCGTCGCCGCAGCGGCTGCGTCGATGACCAGGCGAGCGATCCGCGATGATCAACGATAGACGAGCACCGGGATCCGGGAGTGCGTGAGCACCTTGTTGGTTTCGCTGCCGAGCAACAGGGCGGTAAAGCCACGACGGCCATGCGAAGCCATGAAGATCAGATCGCAGTCGGCCTGGGTGGCAGCGTCAATGATCGCCTGATAGGGAATGTCGCTGGTCAGCGACAGCTTTGCAAACTGGACACCTGCGTCCTGGCAAAGCTGCGCGACGAAGTCCAGAGTCTGTTGTGCCTGCTGCTCGGCAAGTTCGGCAAACATCTCCGGCGTCGTCGGGTCGATCAGCGCACCTTCACCATAGTAGCTGACCGGGTACTCCGGTTTGGCAAAAAACGCTGTAATGCGAGCCCCCGCCTCCTTGGCGAAAGACACTGCCCGACGAGCGGTTTCTTTGGAAAGCTCCGAGCCATCGGTTGGAACAAGGATGTGCTTGAACATGGCATTTTCCTTCACAGTGGAGTGAATCCTTTACTATAGGCAGGAAAGGCCGCACCAGTCTTGATCGAAATCAAGGTATGGACGCAGCCCAGGAGAAAACGAGACCGCTGCGGACCGCGAACACGACGAACGATCATCAGGATTCTTTGATACCGATCAACGCTGGCCACCCTGCCTCGCCCGAGAATGGGAATACTAGTTCAGAAAGGTTCCGCATGCGCGCGATCACCGAATTCATGGCCAACCATCATCGCTGCTGCGACGGTTTGCTGGTTGCGGTCGAGCAGGCTGTCGTCAGCGGCGCCTGGGAACGGGCGCGGACTGAGTTCGCGCGCTTTCAGGATGCCATGCGGCATCATTTCACGGCCGAAGAATCCCTGCTCTTTCCTCTTTTTGAGCAGAGCACAGGTATGTATCGGGGACCTACGCAGGTAATGCGCGGAGAACACGGGCAGATGCGGCAGTTACTCGCTGGCGTGGCGTCAGCTCTGGATGCACGCGATGGCGAAGATTATGCCGGCAGCGTCGAAACACTCTTGATCATGATGCAGCAACACAACATCAAGGAAGAGAACGTGCTCTACCCGATGTGCGACCAACATCTTGCCGATCAGGTGGACGCTCTGCTGCCAGGCTTGCAGAGCCAGATCGCGGGAGAAGAGAGAGTGCCGACATGAAGCAGCCAGCCGCCGATATCGTCATCGATGCGCGAGGCCTCGAGCCTCCCGAGCCAATGGTGCGCACCATGGAAGCCCTAGACCGTCTCGCTGATCAGCAGAAGCTCCTGGTACTGCTCCCCCGCGAGCCCTACCCGCTCTACCGGGCACTTGAGGTCAACGGTTTCTCCTGGCAGGCAGAGCGCCGGTCAGACGGTACCGTGGCAGTCCTCATCGAGCACAAGAAGAAGTAATGCAGGCCCTGCTGTCCTTTGCACAGTCGCCACCTCTTGACGCACCGTTCCGCTTCTTCCTGACTGCACCCCTGTTCGCCATTCTCGCCGGCATGTTGATGCTGTGGGGTGGGCCTGATCTGTTTGCCTCACGCTGGACACCGGCTGCCCTGGCGCTGACGCACCTGATCAGCGTCGGGTTCATGCTGCAGGTGATGCTCGGAGCGATGATCCAGATTCTGCCGGTTTTCGCCGGAGCCAACCTGCTGCGACCTCGCCTGGTGGTTCCCGTGGTGCATGCCACGATCGCGCTGGGCGCGCTGCTGCTGGTCGCCGGCTTCCTGAGTCAGCAGGCTCCTGCTTTCTGGTTGGCCGTTCTCCTGCTGGGCAGCGGCCTGGCTCTCTTCATTGGCGCTGCCGGCCATGCCCTGCACCATGTGCCAGCGACCAATCCCACCATAAACGGCCTGAAGTTGGCATTGCCGGGTTTGAGCGTGACCGTCGGGCTCGGAATACTGCTGGCCGTCGGCCTCGACGGGGCCTTCGCATTGCCGCTGCTGCAGTTGACTTCGCTTCACCTGGTCTGGGGTTTCGTCGGTTGGGGAGTCGTCCTGCTTGCCGCCGTCGCCTTTGTGGTGGTCCCGATGTTTCAGTTGACCCCGCCTTACCCGGCATGGTTTGCGCGTTGCTTTGCCTGGTTGGTGCTGGCGCTTTTATGCTGCTGGACGGTCACCGCTCGCTGGCCAGGGCCGTCCAGCCTACTGGCTGGCGCGGTCGTGCTGAGCGTGGCAGCGTTTGCGGTGCACACCCTGCAACTGCAGCGCTGCAGCAAGCGCGCCAGGTTCGATGCGACCCAACATTGCTGGCGCCTGGCCATGCTGTGCACCCTGGCTGCCTGCGCAGTCTGGTTTACCGGAGTGCGTGGGCCGTCACTCACCGCGCGTCAGGAATGGCTATGCGGTGTACTGGCCCTGTTTGGCGGCTTCATGTCGGTGATGATCGGCATGTTGTACAAGATTGTTCCCTTTCTGGTCTGGTTGCACCTGCAGAACCTGGGCGGCGTGCACTTCCTGGCACCGAACATGAACAAGGTAATCTCCGCGCCGCAGATCAGATATCAGATGCAGGCACACTTTCTTGCTTTGGCGCTGCTGTTGGCAGCAGTCGTCTGGCCGCGATGGTTCGCCTATCCGGCAGGCCTGGCGATCCTGATTGCCAATCTCTGGCTGCTTCGCAACCTGCTGGCGGCGGTCGGTTTCTATCGGCAGCAAGGTCAGAAAATTGCTGCCATGCTGCCGGCTACGCCTGCCACAGCAAGCCGGTGATGAGCTATCTGATCCTGAAACAGCTGCACATCGCTTGTGTCGTACTCAGCGGCAGCGGTTTCCTGGTGCGTGGATTATCGATGCTGCGGGACTCGCCGTACCTGCAGCGACGGCCCGCAAGGGTGTTGCCACACATCGTGGACACCGTTCTGCTCGGCAGCGCGGTCGCCATGGCAGTGCTCAGCTCGCAGTATCCATTCACCAGCGCCTGGTTGACCGCCAAAGTGGTCGGCCTGCTGATCTACATCGGCTGCGGCACAATGGCTCTCAAGCGCGGCCACAGCAAAGCTCAGCGGGCAATTTTTCTGGTCGCGGCGCTGACTGCGTTTGCCTACATCGTCTCGGTCGCGCTGACGCGCAGCCCTCTCGGCTTCCTGGTCTCGGTCATTTGAAGCGACCACAGCCGGCAGTTGCGCTGCCGCTCAGCTGCGCTGATGGGTCATCAGTTTTCGCAAGCCGGCGGTGTTGAGAATCCGGATCTTTCTTTGATGGACGGCCAGCAGCCCTTCTTCCTGGAAGCGCGAAAAGGCACGACTGACGGTTTCGAGCTTGAGGCCCAGATAGCTACCGATTTCGTCGCGCGACATGCGCAGGTTGAACTCGGCTGGAGAGTAGCCACGCGCCTTGAAGCGCTGCGAGAGGTTGAGCAGAAAGGCCGCCAGACGTTCCTCGGCGCGCATCGTACCGAGCAGCATCATCACCCCATGGTCGCGAACGATCTCGCGGCTCATCACCTTGTGGAAGTGATGCTGCAGGGTATGGATTTGTCGGGACAGGCCTTCAAGATGCGAGAAGGGAATTGCACAGACTTCACTGTCTTCGAGAGCGATGGCGTTGCAGGTATGGATTTCGCTGCTGATACCGTCGAGGCCGAGCAACTCGCCAGTCATCTGGAAACCCGTGACTTGATCCCGGCCATCCTCGATCAGCACATCGGTCTTGAAAAAGCCACTGCGGACCGCGTAGATCGACTCGAAGCCCTGCCCGGCACGGTACAGATGGTCACCCCGCTTCAAGCGGCGGCGCGTCGAAACCAGCTCGTCGAGCTTTTTCAGTTCAGCCGGCTCGAGACCGATTGGCAGGCATAATTCGCGAAGGTTGCAGTTCGAGCAAGCGGTCTTCACGACCTCAAACGCGAGCCTGGCTGTCGCAACATTCGAAGACATGCGGTCCCTTTTTCGTTAAACCCTGCGTTTGATCCACGTCAACCTCACCAACAGAGCGCGGTCCGATAATGCAGACAACCAATCGTGTAGTGGGAACATGAAGCCTCTCGCTGGCAACCTTGTTTTTGATCCACAGATCATCCGCCGTTTCGACATCAACGGTCCTCGCTACACGTCTTATCCGACAGCGGACCGTTTCGTTGAAGCCTTTGGCTCGGATGCATCCAGACTCTGGCTCGGCAAACGCAATATTGGCGCCATCAGCCGGCAACTGTCATTGTACTTCCACATTCCCTTCTGCAGCACCATCTGTTACTACTGCGCGTGCAACAAAATCATCACCAAAGACCACGGCCGCTCTGCCAAGTACCTGAAGTACCTGGCGCGTGAACTGGCGCTGCAGAGCAGCTATCTGGAGGGCGGAGACCAGGAAGTGGCGCAGCTGCATTGGGGGGGAGGCACGCCGACCTTTCTTTCGCACGACGAGATGCGCCAGTTGATGGCGGCAACGCGCAGACACTTCAAACTGATCGCGGCTGGCGAGTATTCGATCGAAGTCGATCCACGCAAGGTTGACCGGGCAACCGTCGAGTTGCTGGGCGAGTTGGGCTTCAATCGCATGAGCGTCGGTGTGCAGGACTTCGATGCGAGTGTTCAGCAGGCGGTGAATCGCGTCCAGAGCGAGGAAGAAACCTGCGCAGTGATCGAGGTGGCGCGCGCGAGCGGCTTCAAATCGATCAGCGTAGACCTCATCTACGGCCTGCCAAAGCAAACGGTGATGGGTTTCAGCCGTACCCTCGACCGCGTCATTGACGTCGGCCCGGATCGTGTCTCGATCTACAACTACGCGCACCTGCCCAGCCTGTTCAAGCCGCAGCGCCGGATCCTCGAGTCGGACATGCCTAGCGCCGACGCAAGGCTGCAGATCCTGGCCCTGGCGATCCGCCGAATGACCGATGCAGGCTACATCTACATCGGCATGGATCACTTTGCGAAACCTGACGATGAGCTGGCGATAGCCCAACGGCAAGGCCGTCTGCACCGTAATTTCCAGGGCTACTCGACGCATTCGGACTGTGATCTGCTGGCCTTCGGCATCTCGTCGATCGGCAAGGTCGGGCCCACCTACAGCCAGAACGTGAAGACGCTCGACGAGTATTACGATCTGCTCGACAGCGGCGTTCTGCCGGTCTATCGCGGTATCGAACTGAACGCTGACGATCTGCTGCGGCGATCGATCATTCAATCGCTGATGTGCCACTTCGAACTGTCGATCGAGTCGATCGAAATTGCGCATTTGATTGACTTCAGAAAGTACTTCGCGACCGAACTCGACGACCTCCGGGAAATGATCGACGCCGGGCTGGTTCGCGTCGACGACAAATGGATCAGCGTTCTGCCGCGCGGACGCATGCTGGTACGGGCGATCTCGATGGTCTTCGACCGCTACCTGCGCGCTGACCGACAGCGCACCCGCTACTCCAAGGTGATCTGAGGCAGGGCAGCGGGCAGTCGGCAGGAAGGAGTAGAATCGCCGCACTTCCTGCTCGGCGCCCTGTCTGTCCTTCATGCCTGAATCTACCTATCTCGCCCTGTTACTGGTTGGTCTGCTGGGTGGCACGCACTGCATCGGCATGTGCGGCGGCATCGTTGGCGCCCTTTCGCTGGGTGCCCCCGCACGCCTCAGCCTGCACCTGGCGTACAACGCGGGACGTATGGTCAGCTACGCTATGGCCGGCGCCATCGCCGGTGCGCTTGGTGAGGCCAGCATGGCGCTGTCCGGGCAGTTGCCGGTGCGTACTGTGCTGTATCTCCTGGCCAATCTGATGCTGATCGCCCTCGGTCTCTACCTGATGGGTGTGACCAGAGCGCTGGCGTTCAGCGAGCGCTTCGGTGAGAAACTGTGGCGACATCTGCAACCGCTGAGCCGTCGTTATCTGCCCGCGCGCACTGTCGTACAGGCGTTTCCGCTCGGCCTGCTGTGGGGCTGGCTCCCCTGTGGTCTGGTCTACAGCGCTTTGACGACTGCCCTGAGCAGCGGTTCTGCCGCACGCGGGGCGGGCTTGATGCTGGCCTTCGGCGCCGGCACCTTGCCCAATCTGCTGCTGGCCGGTCTGCTTGCCGCCCGGCTTCAGGAGTTCGCGCGCAACCCCGTGGTACGCGTCGCGTCGGGTCTGCTGATTCTGGGTTTTGGTGTCTGGGGACTGGTCGGTGTATCGGGACTCGCGCAGCTGGTCTTCCAGGCATGATGATGCGGGCGAAGGCGCAGCGATGAGCGATCCGGGCGGCGCGGCAGTAGATCTCGATCTGCCAGTCAGCGGCATGAGCTGTGCCACCTGCGCGACGCGCATCGAAAAGGTGCTGAATCGACTGCCAGATGTGAGCACCAGCGTCAACCTTGCCACCGAGCATGCGCTGGTTTCGATCGCTGGAGAAGCTACGACCCCGCAACAGATCGTGGCGGCCATCGGCAAGGCCGGCTTCAGCGTCTCGCCGCGAACTCTGGAACTGGCCATCGAGGGCATGAGCTGCGCAGCCTGCTCGACGCGAATCGAAAAACTCCTCAACCGCCTGCCGGGGGTTGAAGCGGTGGTCAATCTGGCGAGCGAGCGGGCGACCGTCCGCTACCTCCCGGGAGTCGTCGCCCCGGCGCTGTTGTTTGCCACCATCGAGCGTGCGGGCTTCAGCGGACGCCTCGCCAATGACCGTTCGCGGGCGGACGAAAAGGCGGCGAAAATCACCATCCAGCGGGCTGAAATGCGCCGCTTCTGGATTTCCGCCCTGCTGACGCTGCCGCTGGCCGCGCAAATGCTGACCATGTTCGATGGCGCAGCACACGCTCACCAGGACCTCCTGCCGCGTTGGCTGCAACTTTTGCTCGCGACACCAGTGCAATTCTGGATTGGCTGGCGCTTTTACGACGGCGCCTGGAAGGCCTTGCGCGGTGGCGGAGCGAACATGGACGTGCTGGTTGCGCTCGGCACGAGCATGGCTTACGGGTTCAGCCTGGTAGTGACCGTCTCGGGTACCGCCGGCCTGCACGTCTATTTCGAGGCCTCCGCAACCGTGATCACCCTGATTCTCCTCGGCAAGCTGCTGGAAGCCAAGGCCAAGGCGAAGACCACCGAAGCGATCGAAGCGCTGATCAGCCTGCAACCCAGGATGGCCCGCGTCGAGCGCGACGGACAACTGATCGAGCTCGATGCCGCCCTGTTGATCCCGGGCGATGTCTTCCTGGTCCGTCCCGGTGAGAACGTGCCGGTCGACGGCGAAGTGATCGATGGCTCGTCGAACGTCAATGAAGCCATGCTCACCGGTGAGAGCATGCCGGTGGCCAAACACCTGGGCCAGCGCGTCTTTGCAGCCACCGCCAACGGCGAAGGAATGTTGCGCTGTCGGGCAACCGGCGTCGGCGAGCATACCCTGTTGGCGGGAATCATCCGTATGGTGGCGGAGGCACAGGGCTCGAAAGCACCCGTGCAGAGACTTGCGGACCGCATCTCTGCCGTTTTCGTGCCGGTCGTCTGCGCGATCGCCCTGTTGACCTTGATTGGCTGGTGGATCTTTGCTGGCGTTTTCAGCACCGCGCTGGTCAACGCCGTGGCGGTGCTGGTGATCGCCTGCCCTTGCGCTCTCGGGCTGGCAACGCCGACGGCGATCATGGTCGCCAGCGGCCAGGGCGCCAGTGCCGGCATCCTGGTCAAAAATGCCGAGGCACTCGAGCGTGCGGAAAAAATCAGTGTGCTGGCGGTCGACAAGACGGGCACTCTGACGCGCGGCGAACCCGTGTTGACTGATCTGTTGCCCCTGGCAGCATCCGCTGACGAAGCCCTCGCCCTTGCTGCCAGCCTCGAGCAGGCTTCGGAACATCCGCTGGCACGCGCCATCCTGCGGCATGCACAGGCTGCCGGTGTCGCTTTGTCGTCACTCGAAGGGTTTCGGGCGATTCCCGGGCAGGGTGTCGAAGGTTGCGTTGCCGGACGCTGGCTGCGTCTTTCTGCGGCAAGCGGTTGCGTCGGTCTGGCCCTGCCCGGTCAGTTGATCGACACCCTGCAGCGCGCCGGCAAGACCGTGGTCGTGCTCGTGGAAAGCAGCGCCGACAAGCGGATCGGTAGCGACCCTGGCGACGCCGTCGCGCTGGCGCTGCTGGCCATCGCCGATCCGCTGCGCGAGACCTCACTCGCTGCCGTTGCTCGACTCAAGGGAATGGGGATCCGTGTGGTGATGCTCACCGGTGACCACGCCACCACTGCCGCCGCGATAGCCAGCGAGGCTGGAATCAATGACTTCCGCGCCGGCATCCTGCCCGGAGACAAGGCGGCGACGATCACTGCACTGAAGCAGGGCAAGGTGGTGGTGGCGATGGTCGGCGACGGCATCAACGATGCCCCGGCGCTGGCCGCCGCCGATGTCAGCTTCGCCATCGGCGCCGGGTCGGATGCTGCCATCGAAGCAGCCGACGTGACGCTGGTACGCAGCGATCTGAACGGAATCGCCGACGCGATCCTGCTTTCGCGTGCGACGCTGCGGAAAATCAGGCAGAATCTGTTCTGCGCGTTCTTCTACAACGTGCTTGGCATCCCCTTGGCGGCACTGGGAATGCTCAGTCCAGTGATCGCGGGTGCGGCGATGGCAATGAGTTCGGTTTCGGTAGTGTCCAACTCGTTGCTCCTCAAGCGCTGGCGAGTTGGCCAACGCTGAAACCGGGAGTCCGGCAGGACCAGGCCCCGGCGCGGAAAGAGATGAATGGAAAGGCGCATGGAAAGCATTGTGATTGAGATCACCGGGATGAGCTGCCAGGGGTGCGTGAAAAGCGTCACCGCAGCCCTCAAGGCACTGCCCGGGGTTGGGCAGGTAGACGTTTCGCTGGAGGCAGGGCAAGCCCGCGTCGCCTGCGATCCGGGGCTGCTAAGTGTCGCCGAGTTGAGAAAGGCGATCGAAGACGCGGGATTTGACACTCGCACCGCCGTCTAGGCGATCCCTCCCGTTTTCGGGATCCACCACATTGCCTGGCCAGGAACAATGCCCGGAAAGAAAGCAAAACCTCCCGATCTGCCTGCTCCGCAAGTCGCGTCGGGCGAGCCGCTGCGGCTGACGCAATTCTCCCACGGTGGTGGTTGCGGCTGCAAGATCGCCCCCGGGGTACTCGAACAGATCCTCGCCAGGACCTCGCCGGTAATCGTGCCACGGCAGTTGTTGGTGGGAATCGAGACCAGCGATGACGCGGCCGTTTATCAACTCAACGCCGAACAGGCGCTGGTTGCGACCACTGACTTCTTCATGCCGATCGTCGACGACCCTTTCGATTTCGGTTGCATCGCTGCGACCAATGCCCTGTCCGATGTCTATGCAATGGGGGGGGTTCCGTTGCTGGCGCTGGCGATCGTTGGCATGCCCGTCAGCAAGCTGCCGCTGGAGGCGATCAAGCGCATTCTTGAAGGCGGTGAGTCGATTTGCAGCAAGGCAGGGATCCCGATTGCGGGGGGACATACCATCGACTCGGTCGAGCCGATCTATGGTCTCGTCGCCATTGGCCTAGTGCATCCCGACAACCTCAAACGCAATTCCGGTGCCCGACCGGGTGACCAGCTGATCCTTGGCAAGGCTTTGGGGGTTGGCTTCTATAGCGCGGCGCTGAAGAAAGGCCTGTTGTCCGCTCCGGGTTACCACGCGATGATTGCCTCGACGACCCAGCTCAACACGCCAGGCCGCCCGCTGGCCTGCCTCGCCGGCGTGCATGCGATGACCGACGTGACTGGTTTTGGTCTGCTCGGCCATCTGGTTGAAATCTGCAAGGCATCCGGGGTCTCGGCAAAGATCGATTACACGGCACTGCCGACATTGGCACACGCCCTCGACTACGCTGCCAAAGGCTGTGTGACCGGCGCTTCGGCACGTAACTTGGCGAGTTATGGAGAACACGTCCATTTTCAGAAAAAGCAGTTCAGCGATCTTGAACGGGCGCTCCTGACTGACCCGCAGACCAGTGGTGGCCTGCTGGTTGCCTGTGCGCCGGAAGTGGTCACCGAGGTCCTGGCGATTTTCCTGCAGGAAGGTTTCGATCATGCGACAGTGATCGGCGAGGTCGCAGAAGGCAAACCGCAGGTGTCTGTCGTCAAAAGCTAGCGAAGCGCGGTCGAATCCATTGCGGCAGGCGCGCTCTTGACTCGCCGCGCCGCAACGCGCGTGCGTAAACGCTTCAGTCGAGCAGGTGTGACACTAATCCGTCAGCGAGCTTCGGTTCAAACCAGGTGGACTTTGGCGGCATGACCTGGCCCGCGTCGGCAACCGCCATCAGTTCCCCCATCGCTGTCGGGAACATGGCAAAGGCGACGGCCATCTCGCCGCTGTCCACCCGCCGTTCCAACTCAGCCAGTCCGCGCATGCCACCAACGAAATCGATGCGGGTGTCTCGACGCAGGTCGGTGATCCCGAGCAGTGGCCCGAGAAGCTGTTCGGCGAGTACCGACACGTCGAGTCGCCGCACCGGGTCGGACTCGGGAACCAGATCGGACCGAATGGTGAGCTGGTACCACCGGCCACCCAGATACATGTGGCAAACGCCACTGCGTTGCGGTCTTGGCGAGGCGGGCGGCGTACTGACCCGGTAGCGCTGGCCGACCGCAGCGAGAAATGCTTCCTGCGTCAGACCGTTGAGGTCTCGTACCACGCGGTTGTAATCCATGATCAGCATCTGCGACGCCGGAAAGATGACTGACAGGAAATACTCCGCATGGTCAGACGCCTTACGGTTGCCACGGCGAGCGGCGGCAACCCGCGAGGCTGCTGCCGAACGATGATGACCATCGGCAATGTAGAGATTTCTCATGGCGTCGAACACCTCGCTGATGCGCGCGACATGTCTGGCCTCATCGATTACCCACAGCGTATGTCGGATGCCGTCCGCTGCCGTCAGATCGGCGACCGGCAAGGCGTCGGAGGCAAGAGCGAGCAACCGTTCGGCTTCGCTACTGTCCGGGTGGGCGAGCAGCACCGGGCCAGTCTGCGCATTCAGGGCTTCGATCTGGCGTACCCGGTCGTCTTCCTTGTCCGGCCGCGTGAACTCGTGCTTGCGGATGCGGTTGCTGTCGTAGGCAGCGATCGAGGCGACCGCCACCAGACCGGTTTGCACGTGCTCGCCCATGCGCAGTCGATACGCGTAATAGCATGGCTGCGGGTCACGGCACAGGACCGCGGCATCGATCATGCGCAGAAAATTCTCGGCAGATCTGGCGTACACCTCGGGGGCATGATGATCGACCTCTGGGGGCAGGTCGATTTCCGCCTTGGAGACATGCAGAAAGGACAGCGGCTTGCCAATTGCGGCCTGCCGCGCTTCTGCGCTGGAGAGTACATCATAGGGTGGCGCAGCCACTGCTGCGGCATCCTCTTGCCGCGGTCGCAGGCCAGCAAATGGTCGAATCAGGCAAGGATCAAGGGACAAAAGATTCTCCTTCTGGATCTGGTTTTTCGAAACTACGGACTCTTCCTGTCTGCCAGCACGGGGTCCGTCGGACGGGCTTGCCGACCTCTGCGGCAGGCAAACGACGCTGGAAAGGTGGCAAGGATCGATTCAGCTGCTGGAACCGGTCCCTCAGATACTCCGGTACAGTGCCTCATAGCGCGCCGCCGAATCAGCCCAGGAAAAATCCTGTGCCATGCCACATTTCTGCACCTGCAGCCACCTACCGGGGTGGCGGAAGAGCTTGCAGGCGTCGCTGGCGCGTGCAGCCAGGGCACGACTGCTGGCAGCGTGAAAAACAAAGCCGTTCGCGGTGCCCAGGGTCAGGTTCTCCGGCGTCGCGTCAATAACGGTATCCGCCAGGCCGCCAACCCTTCGCACCAGCGGCAGGGTGCCGTAGCGCAGCGCATAGAGTTGCGTCAGACCACAGGGCTCAAAACGCGAAGGAACGAGCAGCAGGTCGGCAGCAGCGATGATGCGGTGCGCGAACGCATCATCGTAACCAAAATGTACCGAAACCGCTTCGCCATGCGCTGCCGCCGCGGCGCGGAAGCCAGCTTCGATCTCTGCATCACCACTACCGATAACGACCAGTTGCCCCCCCTCGGCGAGCAGCGCCGGCAAGGCCCGCAGAACCAGATCCATACCCTTCTGCGAGGTCAGGCGACTGACCACGGCAAACAACGGTGCTTGCACGCGGACCGCAAAGCCCAGTTCCGATTGCAGCTTGAGCTTGCAAACCTCCTTGCCAAGGAGATGGTCGGCACTATAGCTGCACGGTAGCGCGGGGTCGCCAGCCGGATCCCAGACCGAGTAATCGACACCGTTGAGAATACCCGACAGATCGTTACCACGCCCACGCAGCAAACCTTCAAGCCCCCAGCCAAATTCGGGCGTACAGATCTCACGGGCATAGGTCGGGCTGACCGCGTTGACTCGCTTCGCATGCACCAGAGCGGACTTCATGAACGACAAATGTCCGTGAAACTCGAGCGCGCTTTGGTGGGCACCGGTAATCAGCAGCCCAAGGTCGGAGTAGTGATCGAGCGGAAACAGCCCACGGAAAGCGAGATTGTGAATCGTAAACACGCTCGCCGTCGTCAGCGCCGGGTTCTGAGCAATGTAGGCCGGAGCGAGTCCCGCGTGCCAGTCATGGGCGTGCACTACCTCCGGTTGCCAATTCCGATCCAGTTCACCGCCAGCCAGATGCGCTGCAATCCAGCCGAGCAGCGCATAGCGCCGATGGTTGTCTTTCCAGTCACGACCGTCCGGGCCGAGATAGGGATTACCGTCACGCCGGTAAAGAAAAGGCGCATCGATGACGTAGGCGAGCAAGCCGCTGTCCGGCATACGACCGAGCCGCAAGGTAATGACCGCCGCACCGAAGGCTGGACCGAGGCGAATCACCCGCTGCTGGTCGCTCACCCCGTTGAGAATGGCAGGCATCCCGGGCAGCAGCAGACGAACATCCAGGCCGCGTGCAGCCAGCGCCGCCGGCAAGGCAGCCACGACATCGGCAAGCCCGCCGGTCTTGACCAGCGGGTAGATTTCGGCGGCGACGTGCAGGATACGCAAGACGGAGATCCCCGCGCGTCGTCAGGTGAGCCGTTCGAGCATCTTTCGCGTAATCAGCGTCACCCCGTTCTCGGTGTAGCGGAAGCGGCGTGCATCTTCCGCCGGGTCCTCACCGACGACCATGCCCGCCGGGATGTCGCAGTCGCTATCCAGCACGCAACGTGAGAGGCGAGCGCGGGCGCCGATCGTTGTATCGGGAAGAATCACCGACAGATTCACCCGGGAATAGGAATGCACCCGAACGCCCGAGAACAACAACGATCGGTTGACCTCACCAGAAACGATACAGCCGCTGGAAACCGACGACTCGACGGCCGTGCCGCGGCGATCCATATGATTGTGCACAAACTTCGCTGGTGGCAATTGCTGTTGATAGGTCCACACCGGCCAGTTGCGATCATAGAGATTCAGCGCCGGCACCGTCGCGGTCAGGTCAATGTTCGCATCCCAGTAGGCATCGATCGTCCCGGCGTCGCGCCAGTAATGCTCCCTGAAATGTTCGTCGGGGGCAACGATGCAACTACGCGAGAACGGGTGAGCGTAGGCCACACCGTTCGCCACCGCACGTGGAATGATGTCCTTGCCGAAGTCGTGGTTCGAACCGGGATCGTTGATGTCGCGCGCCAGTTCGGCATAAAGATACTTGGCGTTGAATACATAGACGCCCATGCTGCACAGCGACATGTCGGGATTGCCCGGCATGCTCGGCGGATCGGCAGGTTTCTCGACGAATTCGCTGATCCGGCCGCTTTCATCGACCGCCATGACGCCGAATTCGCTCGCCGCCTGACGCGGCACTTCGATGCAGGCAACCGTGCATTCGGCACCGCTCTCGACGTGGTCAACCAGCATGACGGCGTAGTTCATCTTATAGACGTGATCACCCGCGAGAATCACCACGAACTCCGGCCTTGGTGAATAGGTCTCGAGGATGTCGATGTTCTGGTATACGGCGTCGGCGGTACCGCGATACCAGGATTCTTCATCTATACGCTGCTGTGCCGGAAGCAGATCGACGAATTCGTTCACCTCGCCATGCAGGAAGTTCCAGCCGCGCTGCAGGTGGCGCAGGAGGCTGTGTGACTTGTACTGCGTGACCACGCCAATCCGCCTGATCTGCGAGTTGACGCAATTCGACAAGGCGAAGTCGATGATCCGGAACTTGCCGCCGAAGTGCACAGCCGGCTTGGCGCGGCGATCCGTCAATTCGTGCAAACGGCTGCCCCGACCACCCGCAAGAACCAGGGCAATTGCCCGGCGCGGCAACTGAAATGTCCTCTTATCCATTTTGTATCCCCTATTAGCTTGATTCATCGCATCTGGTGGCGCCAGCAGGTGTCACCAATTCCTAACTGATTACGTCCGGGGCAGTTCTGCCGGTAATGGTCGCGATCTGCGCCACCGCATCGGCAAGACCGATTAGGGACGCCAGCGCTTCCTGCGTCGGGATCTCATGCTGGCTGGGGTCCGCTACAAAGCGTTCGAGGTAGACACGCAGCGTGGCGCCCTCGGTACCCGTGCCCGACAGTCGGAACACCGCCCGCGAGCCATCGTCGAGCAGGATGCGGATGCCCTGGCGCTCCGAACGTGAACCATCGACTGGATCCGTATAGGCGAAATCATCGGCGGCAGA
Organism: Candidatus Accumulibacter affinis; assembly: GCA_016713625.1. Classification (GTDB taxonomy): domain Bacteria; phylum Pseudomonadota; class Gammaproteobacteria; order Burkholderiales; family Rhodocyclaceae; genus Accumulibacter; species Accumulibacter affinis. Next base: position 25,184 of record JADJOT010000011.1, on the reverse strand, counting down.
GATGCGCAGGCCGCAGTACTCCGCGCCCGGCAGTTGCGGAAGACGCGCACGCAGTTCATCCATCAGACGATCACCCTGTGCTGTCTCGATGCCTTCGTAATCGTGGCGGGAGTACACGTTGCGCCCAAAACGCTGCCAGTGCTCACGAACGATCACATCGGCAGGCAGCTCGCGCACAGCCAGGATGTTGAGCCAGTAGAGGACCGCCCACAGTCCGTCCTTCTCGCGTACATGATTGGAGCCGGTGCCGGCGCTTTCCTCGCCGCAGAGCGTGCACTTGCCGGCATCGAGCAGCGATCCGAAGTATTTCCAGCCGGTCGGCGTTTCGTAGCACGGAATGCCGAGTGCTTCGGCAACGCGATCCACTGCACAACTGGTCGGCATCGAACGCGCAACACCGGCGAGGCCGGCCGCGTAGGCCGGAATCAGCGCATGATTGGCGGCCAGAACGGCCAGGCTATCACTCGGACTGACGACGAAACCACGACCGACGATCATGTTGCGGTCGCCATCGCCATCCGACGCCGCGCCAAACGACAGGCCCGAACTGCTGTCGGCCAGAGCGGCGACCAGATCAGCCGCATACACCGGGTTGGGATCGGGGTGGCCACCGCCAAAGTCGGGCAGCGGCGTCCCGTTGACCACCGTGCCGACCGGGGCGCCGAGACGGCCTTCGAGGATTGCCCGTGCGTAGGGGCCGGTCACCGCGTGCATGGCGTCAAAGCGCATGCGAAAGTCCGGACGAGCCAGCAGGCCGGCGATGCGTTCAAAGTCGAAAAGGGACTCCAGAAGCTCGGCGTAATCGGCAACCGGGTCGATGATGTTGACCACCATGTCGCCGATGGCTGCCTCACCGATTCGGCTCAAATCGACGTCTGGCGCCTCCACTGTATGATAGACAGTGATTTCCTGTGTGCGCTGATAAACGGCATCGGTGAAGCCTTCGTTGGCGGGACCGCCATTGCCGAGGTTGTACTTGATGCCGAAATCGCCCTCGGGGCCACCGGCGTTGTGACTGGCTGAAAGGATGATGCCACCAAAGGCCTGCCACTTGCGGATCACGGCGCTGGCTGCGGGGGTGGACAGAATGCCGTCGCGGCCGACCAGTACCCGCCCAAAACCTGCGGCTGCAGCCATGCGCAGGATGGTCTGGATGGCGACGTCGTTGTAGTAGCGGCCATCGCCACCGAGGACCAGCGTCTGCCCCTGCTGGCCGGAAAGTGTGTCGAAAATGGCCTGGACAAAGTTCTCCAGATAGCGAGCCTGCCGAAAAACCGTCACTTTCTTGCGCAGCCCGGAAGTACCCGGCTTCTGGCCGGAGAACGGCTGGCTGGGTACGCTGATCACCTTCATGTTCATTTCATGCCTCGTTGCAAGTGGAATGTCCCGAATCGATGCTGGAAAAAACTCATGCCAGATGCTGGCGACTGAACGCCAGCAGTCCCCGCGTAGACGCATCGAGCTTTTCTGCCAGCGCCGGATCGGCGATGGCCGGCAGGATGCTGCTGGCCACGGCCTTGCCAAGCTCGACGCCCCATTGATCGAATGAGTTGAGCCCCCAGATGATGCCCTGGACAAAGACCTTGTGCTCGTAGAGCGCGATCAGTGCGCCAAGCGTTTGCGGATCAAGACGCGAAAGCAGCAGCGTGGACGATGGCTGATTGCCGGGAAAGACCTTGTGCGGCAATAGGGATGCAAGCGCCGCAGGGGGCATCGTGCCATCGAGTTCGCTGCGCGCCTCGGCCGCTGTCTTGCCGAACGCGAGCGCGGCACTTTGTGCAAAACAATTGGCTAGCAAGGCTTCCTGGTGGCCGGGCAACGGGTAATCGGAGCGCACGGCAGCGATGAAATCGCAGGGGATCAGTCGGCCACCCTGATGGAGGAGCTGGAAGAAGGCATGCTGGCCATTATTGCCGAGTTCGCCCCAGACGATGGGATTCGAGGCATGCGCGAGCGGCTGCCCGTCGATGTCGACCGACTTGCCATTGCTTTCCATTTCGAGCTGCTGCAGGAACGACGGAAAGTACTTGAGCGACTCGTTGTACGGCAGCACCGCATTGCTCGTCGCACCCAGGAAATTGGTGTTCCAGATGCCGATCAGGGCCATCACCACCGGCAGGTTGCGCTCGTAGGGAGCGTTGCAGAAATGCTCGTCCATACGTTCAGCGCCGGCGAGCAATTCGGCGAAAGCCTGCGGGCCAATGGCGATCATCAGTGCCAGGCCAACCGCCGACCATAGCGAGAAACGGCCTCCTACCCAATCCCAGAGCGGAAAGACAGAGTCCTCACGGATCCCGAAGTGCGCGGCACGCTCCGGCTTTGCCGTCAGTGCCGCGAAGTGCCTGGATACTGCCGCGGCATCGCCGAGGTTGGCGACCAGCCAGTCGCGAGCCGTTTGCGCATTGAGCATGGTCTCCTGCGTAGTGAAAGTCTTGCTGGCGACCAGAAACAAGGTGGTGCGCGGGTCAAGCGTTTGCAGCAGCGGCGCCAGCTGGGCGCCGTCCAGATTGGAGACATAATGTACGCCAAGCGCCGGATGCGAGATCGAACGTAGAGCGTAACCGAGCATCTTCGGTCCGAGGTCAGAGCCACCGATGCCGATATTGACGACATGACGAATCGGCAAACCTGTGAAACCAAGCGTTTGGCCGGAGCGAATACTCTCTGCAAAAGCCGCCATCCGCTGACGGGTGGCGAGCACCTCCGGCATGACATCCAGATCAGCCCCGGGAAATGGACTACTCGATCGTCGCAAGGCGACGTGCAGTACCGAGCGGTCTTCGCTGGCATTGATTTTCTCGCCACTGAACATGCGCGCCGTCCATTCGTCAAGCCTGGCCTCCCGGGCCAGGGCGACCAGCAAGGCAAGCGTTGTCGAGTCCATCCGCTGCTTCGAGAAGTCGTACAGGATTCCATCGTAGCTTAGCGAAAGAGAGCTTACCCGACCTGGATCACGGGCAAACAGTTCTCTAAGATGCACGGGCGAGAGCGACTGCCGGTGCGCTTCAATAGCCTTCCAGGAGGCTGAGGCGGTAATGTTCATGGTCGGTAAAAGCTCATGGAGGAGTGATCGGGCCGTCTGCAAACGGCCTTGGGAGAGGGCTGGGTGATGAAATATGACGAGATATGCTGTTCCGGTTATCAGCTTGCCAGAATGCTCGGAAGAACGCAAAAAAGAATGATGCGGGGCCATCGCGAGGGCCACTCCCGGACGATTTTCCTAGCCATCGCCAATCCACGAAGGTTACGCTTTTCCACAGTGTTGACGATATGCCGGGTAGGAGGTCAGCGCGGAGCGGGCATCGGGGGATGCCGAATCAGATCAGCGATGGGCTGACAAGAATCACAGCGCGGTAACGGACGAGGCGCTGCCGGACGTCGCCTTGTGGCTGCGAACCTTGGTGGCGAAGGGCTTGTCTTCGTCGGCGATGTGGCGTTCAAACCAGTATTCGGCATAACGCAGGAAGGAATGAACATCGCGCGCGCCACCACGCACTTCGTTGAAGGCCTTGCGCAGCGCCTGCAGGTTGTCGCGGTGAACGGCGGCGTGGTCGAGAAAGTCTATGCCCAGTTCGTTGGCAATGCGCTCTTCGCTACCGAAATGGTATTTCAGGTAAGCCAGCAGGCTGTCGAAGTCTTCGAAGGGTATGGGGCCACTGCCGATACATGCCAGCTTCAGCGACTCGATGCGCCGAAAGATCTCTTCGTGCTGGATATCAATTTCCGGTAGATCGATCAGCAGGGCCTCTGGCAGCAAACCGGTAAGATTGATCTCCATCACAAAGCTCTCCACGAAAAGGTCAGACTTTTTTTGTTGACATAGTATAAAAAAATGCCTCGGCAAATTCCAGTAAAATCAGAGCAAGCTCAAGCGAATAAGCCGTGCAGAAACCATCCTGCCGGACTACGGAAGATCCATAGCCATTCGGCGCGCGCGGAAATGGCCACGAAGTAGTCGCGACGCACATCGCCGGCCGCATCGCACTCGGCGGTATCCCACCAGCCGCTCTCAATGCGCTCGGGCCCGGCGAGCAGACGCAGGGGGCCGCCGCACTGCGGCCGACCAGCCACTTCTCGCAAGGCCTGCGGCCCGGAGAGAAGCCACAAGGGGCGCGGAGCCTTCTCCAGCTGGCCAGTGGCAAGGCGCAGCGTTGATTTTTCATCTGCCAGCAGCCTTGGCGTAACTCGCCGTGAGGCATTCTCCGGTCGATGCTCGGCGGCGACCGACAGGCCGTGTACGCTGTCCCTGCCAAGGCGCGCCTGCAGACGTTCGGCCAACGCCGCCACCGACGCGCCGCTGGCATCCTCGTCGCGCTCGCCGAACAGGCTCGCCGTACGCCCGGAAAGTGCTTCTGGCGTCTCGGCTCGCAAGCTGATTCCTTCGACTGCGGCCGGCAGTTGCAGCCGCTGCAGGTGTTCGATGAGGACGCGGTTGATTCGTTCGGCGTTGCGCGTGGCGCCACTGAAACCGAGGGCAAGCACGGTGGCCGACGGCTGTCTGCCGCCACGCTCATGTTCCAGTTCAAAAGTACATGCGCTGATGCCCGCGGCACGTGCGACCAGCCAGCCGCACAAGGTGGCGACCAGTCGACGCGCGGCAAAACCGAGCGCCATCGCATTTTCCACCCGCATCGGCAATTCCAGTCGCTCGACAAAATGCGCCGGAAAAATAAAACGTCGCCGGAGGTCTGGTAAATCACCGAGTGCACGCGCCAGATCAGTCGCCATACCTACACCGAGGCGATGCGCCAGACCGGCACGTGGTAGCCGCAAGACATCCGCGAGCGAACACGCACCAAAGCTGGCCAGACGAGCATGATTCTGTGCCGAGAGTCCGAGTACTGCCAGCGACAGCCTGCCGAGGCGATGCGGCAGTTCAGCGATGTCGAGACAGGCTTGCTCGTCGCCGGCAAATGCCAACCATTGTGCGGCGAGCGGTGTTGGCGCCAACGCCGCCTGTGGAGCAAAACCCTGCTCGGCACAGCCGTTGACGATACGCTCAAACAGCGCCGCCGCGCCGCCGAAGAGACCTAGCGATGCAGCCACTTCAAGCAGCAAACTCTGTGGCGGCAGAAGACAGATTTCCGAAGTAAAGCCACCTGCCCAACAGGCGAGCCGGGTCAGGGCTGCCTGTTCACGCTCAACATCGCGCTCCTGCACAGCCAGGTCGGGTAGAAATGCCCAGGCCTCGGCCAACCGCAACCCGGGCAGCACACCAGCCGATGTCGCCACCTCGTCAGCAACGACGACGCGGTCGCGGCTGACGATGGCGCTAGGCGACGACAGGCCGGGAAAGACCTCGAGTGGCAGGCGCGGCAGATGCAGAACCAGCCAGAGCATGACTGAGACCTAGCGGACGTTGAATGGCGATTGACAAGGGCACGGCTTGCATGCTGCCACGGCGCTTCAGCAGACGGACGGTGAGATGCTCCCCCTCCCCCTCGATCGCCAGCCGCAGCGGTGCCGGCGAGGACTGACTGGCACAGGCCGCCGGACGAAAAACGAATAACAGCGTATGACTGGCCTCGGCAGCCAACTGCAGGCGACGTAATGACGTAGCCTGGGCTTCGGGTAACCAGGCGACGACAGCACCCACACCATCGGCAGCGAGTGAGCGTTCGCAAGCCCAGGCGGCATCGCGACCGGGAGCGCTGGCAACCAGCAGACGCGATAAATCAACGCCGCAGTCATGCAGCGCCGGCGCATAGAGTGGGTGGGGTGAGGCAATGCAGACCAGCCAGGCGAGTTCATTACTCGAAATCTGTGCCAGAGCCGGCAGCAACAGGCTCAATTCACCAACGCCGCGACACACCGGCAAGAGTTCGGTCAAGCCGCCACGCGGCCAGCCGCCACCCGGCAATTCCTGGTCAAGCTCGGCAAAACCGGTGGGTACGCCGGGTAGCGGCGCTTTGGCAAGGGTATTCCCACGCCAGACATCGGGACGGTCAAGGATCTGTGAAAGATTCGGGGAGGAAGACATGTTGAGAACCAGGCGGCACTCACATTGGCTCGCCGCCGCGGATCAGCCCAACCGCGATGCCTTCGATCGCCAATGTCTGCGCATCCGTATTGACCACGATCGGCTTGAAGTCTGGATTCTCGGCGATCAATTCAATCATGTTGGCATGCTGACGAAAGCGCTTGACCGTTACTTCGTCATCCAGCCTGGCAACGACAATCTGACCGTTGCGCGCTTCGCTGCTGCGGTGCACGGCGAGCAGATCGCCGTCCAGAATGCCGGCATTGATCATCGACAGGCCGCGCACGCGCAACAGGAAGTCGGCACGTGGTCTGAACAGGCTGGCATCCAGGGTGTACCGGCGTTGCACGTTTTCCACCGCGAGCATCGGGCTGCCGGCAGCCACACTGCCGATCAGCGGCAAACCGAGTTGCTCGACCAGGCGGATACCGCGTGCCGACCCCGGTTCGAGTACGATGATGCCTTTTCTGGCGAGCGCCTTGAGGTGCTCTTCAGCAGCATTGTGCGAGGCAAAGCCGAAGGCATTGGCAATCTCGGCCCGCGTCGGTGGCGCGCCAAGATTCTCCAGAGTGTTGCGAATGAAGTCGAGTATTTCCTGTTGTCGCGGGGTAAGCGGCGTAACCATGACCCTGGCCTCCTGTTGTGGATACTGTAATTACATACAGTCTACAACAAAAAGGCCAGCAGCAGCGACTCCTGCTGGATCAATCACCGAAATCAGACGAATTCAGGCGACTTGACCGATACTGCGGTTTCTTACAACAATCCGAACCTTCATTCCTGAAAGCCCACCATGACCGACCAGACCGTTGATGACTTCAGCCTGCCAGCAACCGGTGACCGAACCTTTACTCTCTCAGCCTGTCAGGGTAGTCCCGTCGTCCTCTATTTCTACCCCAAGGACAGCACGCCGGGATGCACTACCGAGGCGCAGGAGTTCCGCGACCTGCACCCGCAGTTCGTCAATGCCGGCGCCATCGTCGTCGGCGTTTCACGTGACAGCATCAAATCACACGAGAACTTCAAGGCCAAACAGGGCTTGCCCTTCGATCTGCTTTCCGATGCCGAAGAATTGCTGTGCTCCCGCTTCGCGGTCATCAAGCTGAAGTCGATGTACGGAAAGCAGGTTCGCGGCGTCGAGCGCAGCACCTTCGTCATCGACGGCAAAGGCGTTTTGCGGCGTGAATGGCGCGGCGTCAAGGTGACTGGCCACGCGCAGGAAGTGCTCGATTTGATCACCCAGCTCTGATCGCTGATCGCTGATCGACGACTCAGCCCGACCCGACTCCGGAAGCACTCGTATGGCCCGCACGACCGCAGTCAGCCTCAGGCACGACCCTGCCGCAGCACCAGGGAAAATCTTCGTCCTCGATACCAATGTCCTGATGCATGATCCGACCAGCGTCTACCGCTTCCAGGAACACGATGTCTTCCTGCCGATGATGACCCTGGAGGAACTCGACAACCACAAGAAAGGCATGTCGGAAATTGCCCGCAATGCCCGCCAGGTGACGCGTACGCTCGATGAGATTGTCAGCAGTGTGGACGCGGCGATTGACCAGGGCATCCAGCTCTACGGACCGTCGCGTAAACTCGCCAGTGGCCGTCTCTTCCTGCAGACCGAAGCAATCGCCGGCGACCTGCCGGCAGGATTGCCGACGACCAAGGTCGACAACCAGATTCTGGCGGTCGTCTTCGACCTGCAAGGTCGACATCCGGAGCGTCCGGTGATCCTCGTCTCCAAGGACATCAACATGCGCATCAAGGCCCGCCTCCTCGGGTTGCAGGCGCAGGACTACTTCAACGACAAGGTGCTCGAAGACAGCGACCTCCTGTACACCGGAATGCTCGAACTGGCGCCCGATTTCTGGGAAACGCAGGGTCAGGACATCGAATCCCGCAAGCAGGATGGTCGCACGCGTTACCGCCTGAAGGGGCCACTTTGCGCACAACTGCTGGTCAACCAGTTCCTTTTTCAGGAAGCGGAACGACCGCTGTACGCCATCGTCCGCGAAATCTCCGGTCCAACGGCCGAGATCGAGACACTGACCGACTACACCCACCTGAAGAATAATGTCTGGGGAATCACGGCGCGCAATCGCGAGCAGAACTTTGCGTTCAATCTCTTGATGAATCCGGAGGTCGATTTTGTCACCCTGCTCGGCCAGGCGGGTACCGGCAAGACACTGCTCACACTCGCTGCCGGACTCACCCAGGTATTCGAGGGCAAGCGCTACACTGAAATCATCATGACTCGTGTAACCGTGCCGGTCGGTGAAGACATCGGTTTTCTGCCAGGCACCGAAGAAGAAAAAATGGGGCCATGGATGGGCGCCCTCGAAGACAACCTCGAGGTCCTCAACAAGAGTGAGGACGATACCGGTGACTGGAGTCGCGCGGCTACCCGCGATCTGATTCGCAATCGCATCAAGATCAAATCGCTCAACTTCATGCGCGGCCGCACCTTCCTCAACAAGTTCCTGATCATCGACGAAGCACAAAACCTGACGCCAAAGCAGATGAAGACCCTGATCACGCGCGCCGGACCCGGCACCAAGGTGATCTGCCTCGGCAACATCGCGCAGATCGATACCCCCTATCTGACCGAGGGAAGTTCCGGCCTGACCTACGTAGTCGATCGCTTCAAGGGCTGGAAACACGCTGGCCACATCACCCTGCAACGTGGTGAGCGTTCCCGTCTCGCGGACTACGCCGCTGAGGTGTTATAATTCTTGCAACCTTGTCGGGCCGTGTCTTGTGACACGGCCCGGTTGTTTTTGGCCACCGATCCGTGCTGCCGGCGGCGCGCGATCAGGTTCCCACGCTTACCGGAGAGTCGATTGAAACGACGTGATTTCCTTGCTGCTTCTGCAGTTCTTTCACTACTGACCCCGGCTTCGGCGATCGCCGTCAACAAGAAGAATGCCAGCCCCGCGGCAGCGGCCAAAGCGGCAGCGCACGGCGGTAGCAAACCTGCCGCCGGCAAAACGAGCGCCAAAGGTAGCGCCAAGGGTAGCGGCAAAGCGACCAGCAGGAGCAGCAGCAGATCCGGCACGCGAGCTAGACATAGCTACCGACCGGTGGAAACCCCGGCGGCAGCTGCAGCGAGCCCGCCACCGCCAGCCGCCCCGGTCGAACAGCGCAACGCCATCAGCCTGCCCGACGAACCGCTTCCCAGCTGGCGAAACTACGACCTCACTTCGCAGATCGCGATCAATAGCGTCAAAGGCAAGCTGCGGGTGTGGATTCCGCTGGCTCAGTACAAGGACACCTTCTGGCAACGTTCGCTGGGTCATAGCTGGCGAGGCAATTTTGACAGCGCCGGCATCTACCGTGACCCGGTGGCGGAATTGGAGGTGTTTTACGCCGACTGGAAAGACGGTAGCGGTGCACCGCAACTGCAGTTGCTCAGCCAGGTGGCCAAGCAGGAACGCCATTTCGACATTACCCGGCGTGGCAGCATCCCCGAACGTGGCGAAGTCCTCCGTCGCAGCCTGCAATCCAGCAATCTGGTGCCGACCGACGGGCTGGTGCGCCGTACCGCCGAGCGGGCAATTGGTCGAATCAAGGATCCGGTAGCCCAGGGCAAGGCGATTTACGACTGGGTGATCGAAAACACGTCGTACGATCCATCGCAAAGCGGCATTGGCAGAGGTGATGTCGAAGCCATGCTCGACAGTGGTCAGTTGGGTGGGAAAAGTGCCGACATCGCCCTGCTCTTCGTCGGCCTCTGTCGATCGATCGGCATTCCGGCGCGTCCGGTTTTCGGGCTGCGCGTTGACGGTTCGCGGCTATTTGCGTCCCTCGGCGCCACCGGCAACCTGCGCGCCGCGCAGCACTGTCGCGCCGAGTTCTACACGCCGGGTTATGGCTGGATTCCGGTCGATCCAGCAGATGTACGCAAAGCCATCCACGATGAACGCCTGAGCAACGGTGACCCGAAACTGGTAGTTCTCCGCAAGCTGCTGTTTGGTTTCTGGGAGATGAACTGGATCGCCTACAATTCGGCCCAGGATGTCAGTCTCTACGGCGCAAGCGGCGGACCTCTGCCTTTCCTGGTCTTGCCCCAGGCGGAGGCCGCGGGTGTACGTTTCGACAGTTCGGACACCCACCGCTTCAGCTACACCGTCAGCGCCAGCCGCGTCGACGGTTGAACACGCCAGTCGGTCGGCGAGCGCTCAGTACGAACCTGGCGCGGCGAAGTTCTCGAAACGCGTGTATTCGCCAAGAAAAGTCAGGCGAGTGGTACCGATCGGGCCATTGCGCTGCTTGCTGATGATGATCTCGGCGACCCCTTTCTCGGGCGTATCCGGGTTGTACACCTCGTCGCGGTAGATGAACATGATCACGTCGGCGTCCTGTTCGATGGCGCCCGATTCGCGCAGGTCGGACATCACCGGGCGCTTGTTCGGCCGTTGTTCAAGCGAGCGGTTGAGCTGCGACAAGGCCATCAGCGGTACGCCCAATTCCTTCGCCAGACCTTTCAGCGATCGTGAAATCTCCGAGATTTCGGTAGCCCGGTTCTCACCGTGCGAAGTGGCGGACATCAACTGCAGGTAGTCGATGACGATCAGCCCGAGCTTGCCGCACTGGCGGTGCAGCCGACGCGCCCGCGCCCGCAGGTCGATCGGGTTGAGCGCCGGGGTTTCGTCGATGTAAATCGGCGCTTCGTGCATCTTGCCGAGGGCAAAGGACAGGCGCGACCATTCGTCGTCATTGAGACGGCCGGTACGGACGCGATGCGCATCGAGCCGACCAACCGAAGACAGCATGCGCATGGCGAGCTGCGTTCCACCCATCTCCATCGAGAAAATGGCGACCGGCAGACCGACTTCAATGGCTACATGCTCGGCAATATTCAGCGCGAACGAGGTCTTGCCCATCGACGGCCGACCGGCGACGATCAACAGATCGCCGCCCTGCAGGCCGGAGGTTTTCGAGTCGAGATCGTGATAGCCGGTCGGCACACCAGTGATGTCCGAAGGATTGTCGCGGTCGTGCAGTTCCTGGATACGCTCCACCACCTGCGTCAGCAGTGGGTTGATATGCACGAAGCCGGACTGGTAGCGGAAACCGCCTTCGGCAATCGCAAAGACCTTCGCCTCGGCCTCATCGAGCAAAGTCTTCGGATCACGGCCGAGCGGGTTGAGCGCGCTGCCGGCGATCTCGTCGCCAGCGGTCACCAGCTGCCGCAGAATCGCCCGTTCACGGACGATTTCGGCGTAACGCCGGATGTTCGCCGCCGAAGGGGTGTTCGCCGCCAGTTCGCCGAGGTAGGCCAGCCCGCCGGTGGCGTTGCCCTCCCCCGCCTGATCGAGGCTTTCCGCCACCGTCACCGCATCGGCTGGCTTGCCACGCTCCAGGAGTTTGCGAATCTGCCGGTAGATGCGCTTGTGCTCATCGCGATAGAAATCGCCTTCGGCCATCACGTCGGCGATCTTGTCGAAAGCGGCGTTGTCGAGCAGCAGGCCGCCGAGCACCGACTGCTCGGCCTCGAGCGAATGCGGCGGCACGCGCAAATGGGCCAGTGTCGCGTCAGACATCAGAATCCGCTTCGTAAAAAAGCCTTGCCCCGGGGCAAGGCTTTTTTGTCGGCGTCAGCGGCGCCGTAAAGGTCACCTACAGCTTCATCTGTTCCACAACCACGGCAACCGTGATCGTCGCCAGAACATCGCTGTGCAGTACTACTTCCAGTGGCGTCTCGCCAACCGTCTTGAGCGGACCAGCGGGCATGCGAATGGCGGATTTTTCGACCTCGAATCCGAGTGCTTTCAGGCCATCGGCGACGTCAAAGTTGGTCACCGATCCGAACAGACGGCCATCGACGCCGGCTTTCCGCGCAATCGTCACGACCACGCCACCGAGCTTTTCGGCGTACGCTTGCGCGGCAGCCACCCTGTCGGCGGCGGCACTTTCGAGCTCGGCGCGCTTGGCCTCGAACTCCTTCAGCGCGGCAGGCGTCGCACGCTTTGCTTTCCCCTTTGGAATCAGGAAGTTGCGTGCATAGCCGTCCTTCACCTTGAGCAGATCCCCGAGGTTGCCGAGGTTGGCGACTTTCTCCATCAGAATGATTTGCATCGTCGTCTCCTACTGGTGATTATCGGTGTACGGCAGCAGCGCCAGGAAGCGCGCGCGCTTGATGGCCACCGACAGCATGCGCTGGTAACCGGCCTTGGTGCCGGTCAGTCGCGCCGGCATGATCTTGGCGTTTTCGGCGATGTATTCCTTGAACAGATCGACATCCTTGTAGTCGATCTCTTCCATCTTCTCGGCAGTAAAGCGGCAGAACTTGCGCCGCTTGAACAGACCACTGCCACGCTTCTTGACATTCTTTTCATCCTTCTTCTTGAAGAACCTTGCCATCTTGATTTCCTTCGACAAATTCGATCGTAGTGATATGCAGTCTCGGCTGCCTGCTGTTTCGGCTGCGGGCGGCGAGAAAACCGCTCAGGCGGAGCGCCGCTCCGGGACTTGCTGCCTGCAGCCACTGTGCCGTCGTGCCCAGGGCAATCGCCTGGACTTCGCACTCGACATGGCGTGGGCTGCCCGCTTCAAGCTGTTCTGACTGGTGTCCGATCAGACATTCGATGACCGGCACACCGGCTGGCGTAAAACGTAGTGCCTTGCGCTCAATCAGGGTTCCGGTAAGCTCGACGCGATTCAGCAGAGCCTCGACAATCAGGCGGCCGGCTGCTCGGCAGGTGCGGCAGCCTCGGCCGGCGCCGGCTCACGGACTTCCAGCAGCGACTTGGACTTCTCGTCCTTCATCATCGGCGAAGGCGTGCTGACCGCACGTTTCGTCTTGATCGTCAGATGGCGAAGAATCGCATCGTTGAACTTGAAGCCATGTTCGAGTTCCGTCAGCGTCGCGCCATCACACTCGATGTTCATCAGAACATAGTGCGCCTTGTGCAACTTCTGGATCGGATAGGCAAGTTGGCGGCGTCCCCAGTCTTCGAGACGGTGAATCTGCCCCGCGCGGGTAGTGATCAGCGACTTGTACCGCTCGACCATCGCCGGGACCTGTTCACTCTGGTCCGGATGGACGATTAGAACGATTTCATAATGGCGCACGAACACTCCTTGTGGTTGAAGCCCCCCGCCATGCGAACGGTGGAGCAAGGTGGAAAAAGCCGAGTATTATAGCTTCCTCATGGTCTACCGGGGAAATAGTTTGCTGGCCTGCGCTGGCGCACGGCACCATGGCAGACGGCACCCCGGCGCCAGAATTTCACTTGACCCGGCAGCCCGCTGTCGGGCCAACAGCCAAACCTTGAAGGCCATGACGCCATGCCAGCCCGACTCCGTGCGCTGCAAGCCGACATCACCACCCTGGCGCTCGACGCCATTGTGAACGCGGCCAACTCGTCGCTGCTTGGCGGCGGCGGTGTGGACGGCGCAATCCACCGTGCCGCTGGCCCCGAATTGCTCAAGGAATGCCGGCGGTTCGGCGGCTGCCAGACCGGCGACGCCAAGCTAAGCAATGGCTATCGCCTGCCGGCCAGGTACGTCATTCATACCGTCGGTCCGGTCTGGCGCGGCGGCAGCAGTGGCGAACCCGAGTTGCTCGCCTCCTGTTACCGGCGATCGATCGAGCTTGCCGCCAGCAAAGGAGTCGTTCGCCTGGCGATCCCGAGCATCAGCACCGGCATCTATGGCTATCCCATCGAGCAAGCGGCCAGGATCGCCGTGTCCACAGTGCGTTCGTCGGTGCAGGACCACGGGCACATCGAGGAGGTGCTCTTCTGCTGCTTCTCGACGCATGACCTGTGGGTCTACCACGATCTGCTCGCCCAGACAGCCGACTGAGTTCCTTGCTCGCGCATGGACTCAGCAGGCCACTCCGGCGGGGCAATTTGCCAGCGTGCTGGTCCATGGAGTCAGCGGCCGACCCTCCTTCTCCCAGGCGCGAATGCCGCCCTTCACGTTGTACACCATCTGGTACCCCGCCTGCTCCGACAGGAACTGGCTCGCCGCCCTGGTACGGTTGCCGCTGCGGCAGATCACGATTACCGGCTGCGCGGGCTTCGCCACACCTTGCACCTTCTGCAACCAGGCAGGCGGATCGGAACGACCGCGCTCATCGAAAAAAGTCAGCAGCTTGCTGCCCGACACGATCCCGCTCTCCCTCCATTCACCCTCGGTACGAATGTCAATGATCGGCACCCCGGCAGCCAGCAGGCGTGCCAGCTGGGCATTATCGACCTCGACCACCTCGGCGTGAACTGGCAGCAAGAACATCCATGCAACGAGGAAAAGAACTACCCTGCGACTCATCATCGACACTCCTGGAAGGCTAGAGTCGCCATCTTACAACGAGACCCTGTGCGCAACACGAGCGACTCATGAGCATTGGCGAAACCGTTACCATCGTGAGTCGCTGACGCGACTTTCACATCAACGCCGCAAATACGATAGCGTCTTCGGCAGCGCCACGTTGTTGCCGAAGGCATCCTCGCCGTAGCCGTGGCGCGCCAGGGTATCCAGGTCAGCAAGGACGCGCTGGTCGCCAATGAAGGCCACCGTCAGGTCGGTGCGGATGTCGAGCTGGCCCGTGGCCTGCAACTGTGCGATCTCGGCGACGGTGTTTTCGAGAACGCTGCCCTCGCGGTGGCCGATCTCGTCGGAGAGCTGCAGAGGCTGGCGGTAGAGCACGATCTTTCCCGCATCGGCAAGGCGATGCACGATCGCCAGGACGGCGGCGGCAGTCGCCGCTGGTTCGCAGACGCCGGAGCGTTCGGGATGGACACGGGCAATTTCCGACGCCAGCCAGCGGCGCTTGCGGGCATTGATGGTCTCGTTGGCACGGAAGAGGTCGAAGGGCGAGGCGGCATCGAAGAGCTTGCCATCCAGGTCCATCTGCACCGCGCTGCCATAGTGGGCGACGATGCGCGCCACCAGGTTGGATGGACGAACATGAAAGCCCCGGTAGCAGGGTACCGGCAGGTCCAGGCGCCCTGACTCGGCGTAGCGGTGCAGAATGCCCTGGCAGACGCGCTGGCCGCCGGCCAGGTAGTCGCTGGAGAAGGCCATGGCGTAGGCAAACAAGGTTGTCATGGTGACCTCGGCATCCACCACCGCCCGTTCGCGCAGCACGGCGTCGCCGGTGCGCGGACTCACGTGGCGCTCGTAATAGTGGGCCAGGTCGGTAGCGATCTCGAGCAGGTGATAGATGATGCTGGCGTGGCCACGCAGGATCGGCAGGTCGGTGTCCGAGGTTTCGATGCAGGTGCCGGCGACGTGGGTGTCGTAGAGCGATTGCAGGTTGTGGAAGCGGAAGGCGAGCTGGCGCAGCCGCTCCTCGCTGACCGGGTCCGGGAAGCTCGCGGCATAGTCCTCCGGCGGGATCCGCGCCGAGGCGCGCAGCAGATCGCTCTCGGCCGCCAGGTTGAGAAATTCGGTGGCCAGATGCGTGACGGTGCTGGCGGTGTCGCCGATGATCCGGTCATCGCGGTTGTGGGCCAGGCGGCCAGGCGGCAAACGTTCGCCGAAATCCTCGGCGGGCGAGGCGATGCGGTTGACCTCGACGCCAACCCGTCGTGCCTCCACCAGCAGGCCGGCGGCAACCTCGGCGACGATGCCAGTCAGGAGCTGCAGCCGTTCGCCGGTAGCCGCCTGGAAGTCTGCTTCGATGGGCAGGAGCCGGTAGGCAGGCAGGCGGCGCTGTAGGTAGGCAAGCGCCTCGCCGATGCGGGCGAAGTTCTTGAGCGCCGCCATCCAGGCGCGGAACCGGCTCCAGTATTGATTCTGGCGTGCGCCGTACTCGTCGAGCAGGGCTTCCATCTGCCCTGACTCGAGCAACAGGCGGCCGATCAGCGGCCGTGTCAGGGTGACTTCGCCCGACCGCCTGGCGACCAGGCTGCTGGCGAGTTCGAGCAAGGGGCGGCTGCGCGTGCGGACCAGGTCGCAAAACTCGCTGTCGGCGATCAGTGCCTCCCCCGCGCGCTGGTCGCGGCGATGGCTGGCGTGGTTTGCTGCATGTCATTTCTCCCTCATCCAGCGTCGGGTGCCGAGCTGGCGGGCGACATTTTCCAACGGATTCGGGTTCGCTAGGGTGAAAATTTACCGGTCGGAGCAGCGCTCGTGGCGTGATCGTCGCCCGACGACCGGCGATGCCGGAATCGTGACTCCAGACAGGGTATGTGCTGGGATGCGCAGGGTCCTCCTGCGAATGCGGCAACGGCAGCAGCAAGGAAGGCGCGTCGGCGGCGACCGCACTCTCCCATTCGTGCCAGTTCTCGACCGTGAGGGCGAAGCGACCCGCGGCTGCACCGAGCGGCGACGAAAAGATCAGCGTCTGGATCACCCGGTTTTCGTGGCTGATCAGGATGCGCGAAGGTCGCTGACAGTGAAATTGACGCGGCGCTGCTCGCGCGTCTTTGGCAGCGCTTCGCTGCTATAACGATCTGCTCATCGCCGTACTCCCCGCTCAGACACCCCGCGGATACGGAAAGCCAGACGGCGCCGGCAGCGTCGGATCGACCCAGCGACGCATCGCCGCGTCGCAGATGGCGTAGCCCCAGTTGATCAAACGCTCCTGCATCGCGTCGGGCATGTCGGCGAGCCGCGTCGCCACCCGCGCCAGCTCGGCCGTCCGCTGGACCGGGCACGGCAGCGCCTGTGCGACGCCATAAGTCGCGATCTCCGAACCGACGCTCCAGTACGCACCCTGGCGAATGCCGCTCTGGAAGCCCGCGACCAGCTGCCGTTTGCGCAACGCGCGCACCTGATTGTCGATCATGTCGAGCACCCGCTTGGTGTGCATTGCCCAGTCGGTCCCCGGGTCGGGGTCGGCCGACATCGCCAGCCCGGCGTCGCTGACGAGGATCGTCTGGTAGCGCTTCCAGGCGGTTTCCAGACCGAGGTTATCGTACACCCCGCCGTCGGAGAGGAAGACCTCGGTGGTATAGGGCGGCTGATGATGCGGCTCGCCGGCGGGTGGACTGAAGCTCGCGGGATCGAGTTCGAGCCTGGCCGGCGAGAGTACCGGCGGAAACGCTGACGACGCGGCCACCGCCGCGGCCAGCGAGACGGTCGGATTCTTCACCTCGCCGACCTGGTAGTCGCGCATGTAGGGCTTCGAGAAACGCCACAGGACGCCGGTTTGCACGTTCGTCGCGTTGATCACGAAACGCGGTGGATCGTCGGGCAGATCCTGCAGCGTGGCGTCGCCGAAGAGGTGTTTGCGATAGGCTCTGGCGACCTTCTCGCTGATCGTCCCGGGCAGGAAGATGCCTTGCAGTACCGAGCTGACATCGACCGTCTGGTGCGCGAAAGCGCGGATCGGATCGACCACCTCTTTGACCAGCCGGCCGGCAATACCATTGCTAAAAGCCAGCCGACCCCATTTCAGACCGAGCATCGCGGCAGTGATCGAGCCACCCGAGACACTCGAGATGCGTTGCAGCCGCGACAAATAGCCGAGCTCGTTGAGCCGCCAGAGCACCCCGAGATGAAACACCATCGCCCGGTAACCGCCGCCCGACAGGCAGAGCGCGATGCCTTCCTCGGGTTTGCCTTCGCCCGCCTCGCTGACTGGCGAGAGGGCGGCCTGCAGATTCTGATCATGGATGGTCATCGTTTGCCCTTTCCAGTAAGCTTAGCTTCCGGGCGTCTGTGGAAGCTTCAGCACGTCCTTGATTTCCTCCAGGCTCGCCGGGATGCGATTGACGATGGCGTTGGTCGCCTGCTGATTCGCCTTGGTAACGATCTCCGAGAGCTCCCGCATCTTGCTGACCGCGGTCTCGAAGGCCTTCTTGGCCAGGTCGGCCTCTGCCGCGACCAGCTGCTGCGGCGAGCCCACCTTGGTCAGCCCACCCAGGGCGACCGTCAACTCCTGTGCCGTTTCCTTGAGGATCTTCATCTGCCATTCTCCGACCGCCTTGACCCCTTCGAGCGCCGCGCGGTTGGAGGCACTCAGCGCCTCGATGTTATCTCGCTGACTGGCCACCAGCGCGTCCATGTTGACCCCCGGAATATTGAGTCCGGCCAGGAAGCCAAGCATCTGTTCGCTGCCTTTGGTCACATCCATACTGGCCATCGACTTCAGCAAGTCGCTCAGTGGTTTGGAAAGTTCGGTCATTTTCTCGTCCTCCGTTTGCGATTGGAACTACTAAAAAACTGCTGTTTCGCCGCCCGGCGTGCGGCAGGCATACCCAGCCTGCCCGCCGCCGCCTTGCACTCACTCGGCCGGCACCTTCAGCAAGGCCTGCCCGCCAGCGAGCATGTTGATCATCTGGGCCACGGCCTTGACCTGCTTGCCGCTGATCGTGTGGTAACCCTCGTGGGTGTAGTCCTGCCCCCACCAATCCCAGCATCCCTGTGGATTGAGCGGAACGGTTGCCCGAGCCTGAATCTGCGGATAGAGAACAATCACGTTGTTCGCCTGCGCCCATTCATTGTATCCCGCAAACTTGGCAAACAGGTTGCCGGTGTGGCCCACCCGCTGGTCGGTTGCACCACCCTGCAAACAGCCATGAAAGGCCACGTGCAACTTGCACTGCCGGCCTTCCTTGCAGGCCTTGGGGACGAAGATGTAGGCTTCTCTGGCCATCGATGCGTCCTGCAGCGCGGTAAAGGGTTTGGCCGAGAACTTGCTGAATACCTGCCGCTGGTCAAACGCCTGCACGTCGTTTTCCGCCACCGGCACGCGTCCGGCCTTGAGCGCCTCCTCGCCGTAGATGCGCTTGAGGATCGCACCCGCGAGATCGACGTCCTTGAGGGCAGCGCAGGTCGCCTGCTTGCTGGCCGGGGACAGACCGCTTCCTTGTTGGCAGCGGCCGCCGCCGCTACGGGACAAATGCAGCTGCTCTGCCGTGCGTACTGTTTGGCTACCGCCTCGCAATCGTCGATGAAAGCGTTCTTGTCCAGCGCTGGCGACGGTGCGGGCGGGATGGCACAGGAGCCCACGACGTCGCCAGCAGGCCGGTCAAAACTGTCCCTGATCATGGTGTGGCGGGCGGGAAAGGTCCGGTTGTAGGTGATGTTGCCTTGGTCCACGCCGCCCTTGTCGGCGTCGACGTAAAAGTGGAAAACACTGTCCATGACCGTGTGAGGAACGATTGCGTCATACTCGCCGCTGATCAGGTAGACCTTGTCGTTCTTCAGGTTGGCGAGTTTGTTGACGTTTCCGGCCGCTTCCTGTTTCTTCGCTTCGTCGAAGGACGCCCGCGCTGCACGTTCGACCTCCTTCGGGTTCTTGGGTGCCAGGTTCGTCTTGCCGTACCACTTGGCATCCAGCCCGAGCTTCTGGCATTCGAGCACGACGAACTGGCTGCACTTCGTTACGGCGTCCAGAATGCTCCCTCTGGCACAATAGTACGGCCCGCCCGCGACGATGCCGGCACCCATGATATGGTCAGAGTGCGCCACATGAAACTGGTGCGCCATGAACCCGCCCGACGAAATACCCGAGACCGAGATCTGATCCCGGTCGATGTTGACTCCTGCCACGACATCTTCCAATGGCGGCGCCGCCGCCGCGTAGTGTCCAATGGTCAGCGTGCAAATCGCCACGCTTGCCAACGAGCGGGCTCTACTCTTCTTCAGTTCCTGCCAAGACATGGTAGTTCTCCCTGTTCGGTTCGCGGTACGCTGTCCGGCATTTCGCGCATTGCTTCGAGCACCTGGCCAGCGGATGATCTGTTCGGCAGTCGGCCAACTCTTGCGCACGCCCGCTGCGATCGCGAAATACAGTCGTTAAAGCAGAGAAATGCTGCGGCGCAATATTCAGCATAGGCGATAATTGGCGAAAGTCAAGGCGATCTCTGCAAGAAAATTGCCATCCTGCAGACAAGGCGAATCAGGATGTCCTACACTACGCAAACACACGCAGGAGCTTGCCTATCATGTTACTGACTCTCGAACTGTTACTGATTCTGGTCTGCCTGTTCTATGGCGCGCGCAAGGGCGGCGTCGCCCTCGGACTGCTGGGCGGTATCGGCGTCGTGGTGCTCGTTTTCGTCTTCCACGTGCCGCCGGGCAAACCACCGGTCGATGTGATGCTGACGATTGTCGCTGTCGTTGCCGCCTCGGCGACGCTGCAGGCCTCGGGGGGTCTCGAAGTGCTGCTCCTCCTGGCCGAAAAGATGTTGCGCCGCAACCCGAAATACGTGTCGATCCTGGCGCCCTTCGTCACCACCTTCCTGACCATGCTCTGCGGCACCGGGCATGTGGTGTACACCATGCTGCCGATCATCTACGACATCGCCATCAAGAACGGCATCCGCCCCGAGCGGCCGATGGCGGCGTCGTCGGTCGGCGCCCAGATGGGCATCATCGCCAGCCCGGTTTCGGTGGCCGTGGTGTCGCTGGCGGCGTTTCTGGCGAAGGCGCCGGCGGGTGCGCCAATCATCGATTTCATCACCCTGCTGTCGGTGACCATCCCGTCGACGCTCGCCGGCGTGCTGATGATCGGCATCTTCAGCTGGTTCCGCGGCAAGGACCTCGACCAGGACGAGGACTTCCAGAAGTTCATCGCCGACCCCGAAAACCGCAAGGTCGTCTGGCGAGACGACCACCCTGCTCGGCAAGAAGATCGACCGCAGCCAGTGGACGGCGATGTGGATCTTCGTCGGCGCCATCGCCGTCGTGGCCTTCCTCGGCGCCGACGAAGCGCTGCGCCCGGAGTTCGGCGGCAAGCCGCTGTCGATGGTGCTGACCATCCAGATGTTCATGATGATGGCCGGCGCCTTCATCATCATCTTCACCAAGACCAACCCGGCAGCGATCGGCAAGACCGAGGTTTTTCGTGCCGGCATGATCGCCGTGGTGGCCGTCTTCGGGGTTGCCTGGATGGCCGATTCGGTCTTCGAAGCCAACCTGCCGATCATCAAGGATGCCCTCGCCGGCGTCGTCCAGACACACCCGTGGACCTACGCCCTGGCCCTGCTGATCGTTTCCAAGTTCGTTAACTCGCAGGCGGCAGCGATCAGCGCGCTGGTGCCGGTGGCGTTGTCGATCGGCGTCGAACCCGGCTACGTCGTCGCTTTCGCTGCCGCCTGCTATGGCTACTACATCCTGCCGACCTATCCGAGCGACCTGGCGGCCATCCAGTTCGACCGCTCGGGCACTACCCACATCGGCAAGTATCTGATCAACCACAGCTTCATCCTGCCCGGCCTGATTGGCGTCAGCACGTCCTGTCTCGTCGGCTACCTCCTGGCGGCAGCGCGCGGGCTGGTGTAACTTCGCACGGGGAAAACAAGATGATCTTCGAACAAGTCGCCACTGGCGGTTGCCAGTCGTATCTGCTCGGTTGCAGCGAAACCAGCGCGGCAGTGCTGATCGACCCGGAAATCAGCCAGATCGACCACTATCTTGCACTTGCCACGCGCGACGGCCTGCGCCTCCGCTACCTGATCGACACGCACACGCACGCCGACCATTTCTCGGCGACCCGGCAGCTCGCCCGCCAACTGGCGGTGCCGGTGGTGATGCAGCGCGCGAGTCCGGCGCCCTTTGTCGACATGCCGATCGGCGATGGCGAGATGATCATCGTCGGCAAGCTGCGCATACGGGCGATCCATACGCCTGGGCACACCCGCGACTCGATGTGCCTGCAGGTCGAAGACCGGCTGTTCACCGGCGACACCCTGCTGATCGGCGCCACCGGCCGCACCGACTTGCCGAGTGGTGACCCGCAGGCGCTCTACGACAGCCTGTTCGAGCGCATCCTGCGCCTCGACCCGGAGCTCAAGGTCTTCCCGGCGCACGACTACAAGGGCCGTCAGAGCTCGACGATCGGGCAGGAGATCGCCAGCAACCCCCGTCTGCAGAAGCGCGACCGCGCCGCCTTCGTCGACATGATGCAGAACCTCAATCTGTCGATGCCGACGCATGTCACCGAAGCGCTGCGCACCAACATGAGCGGCGGCAAGTCGGTCGCGCAGCTGCTCGCCGAAGCCGCCGCGCGCGTACCCTTCATGTCGCTCGCCGAACTGCGGGCGCGCGTCGAAGCCGCCGCCGAGGACTTGATCGTCCTCGACGTGCGTGAGCGCGACGCCTACGAAGGCGGCCACATTCCCGGCGCCCGCCTGCTGCCGCGCGGCCAGCTCGAACTGCGCGTCAACCAGGAGTTGCCCGACCCCACCCGACGCATCCTGACCTGCTGCGAACTCGGTTATGTATCGACGCTGGCCGCGTCCACCCTGCGCGAGATGGGCTTCCTGCACACGGTGGCGCTCGACGGCGGCATGCAGGCCTGGCGTGCGGCCGGCTACCCGCTCACGCAGGGGCGCGAAGCGTAATCTGATCGTCGAGGAGTCATGTGGTCAAAGGAAATCAACGGCACGGTAAGCCTATCACCGTGCTGGCAACTTGTTCAACGCCCTGGTCGCGTACTGCCAATCGTTCGCATTGGCCTTGACCACCCACGGCTACGCCGATAGAGTGACGCCAGCAAGCGCAACTCGCAATGCGCTTGTCCTCCAGCATTCCCCCACCATACACAAACAAGGAGACAAGCATGGGACTGCACATTGGCGACGAAGCACCGGATTTCAGCGCTCCGACGACCGAAGGAACGATTCACTTCCACGAGTGGATCGCTGACAGCTGGGTCATTCTGTTCTCGCACCCGAAGGACTTCACCCCCGTCTGCACCACCGAACTGGGCTACCTCGCGCGCCTCAAGCCGGAATTCGACAAGCGCAACACCAAGGTCATCGGCCTCTCGATCGACAGCGTAGACGACCACCACCGCTGGGCCGGCGACATCGCCGAGACGCAGGGCACAGCGCTGAATTATCCGCTGATCGGCGACACCGACCTCGTCGTCGCCAAACTCTACGACATGATCCACCCCAACGCCAGTGGCCAGGCAGCCACTCGCACGGCAGTGGACAACGCGACGGTGCGCTCGGTGTTCATCATCGGACCCGACAAGAAGATCAAGCTGACGCTGACCTACCCGATGAGCGCCGGCCGCAACTTCGACGAAGTGCTGCGCGTGCTCGACGCCATCCAGCTCAATGCCAAGCATACCGTCGCGACGCCGGTGAACTGGCGCCCCGGCGACGACGTGATCATCCCCACCTCGGTTTCCGACGAAGCCGCCAAAGCCAAGTATCCGGACGGCTGGAAAACCCTCAAGCCCTATCTGCGCGTCGTCGCGCAGCCAAAGTAAGACCCGTCGCCGGCGGGCCAGCGCGGCCGCCGGCGGCGCAACGCCTGTCGGCCAAGCGCGCCAGATCGTAGGATCGTAGGTCGGGTTAGCGTAGCGTAACGTGCGCCGTGTCAAGGCGCTGTCTTTCAGCGGGTGCGAATCCCGTCCGGTAACTTTCGTTCCGACCGGTAGCAACTGGAGCAGTCGTGAAGGCAACAAAGCGGCTGAAGCCCCCAGTGTAGAGGGTTCTTTAAGGAACTTGGCGAGCATGCAGGCCGTAATGTGAATGAACACTGAGCAGGCCTCGGAAAGAGCGATGCGGAAGCCGACCCGGCGTTACAACGGGGAAGGCCGCTGTCGTAGGTGAAGCGAACGAAAGGCAGCCTGCGATTCCGCCGGGGTAGTGGTGACGGCATGTGTGGAAGAGGAAGACAGAGGCAACACGGGGAAGCCCCATCACGTGGTCAAGCGCAAGACCAACCGGACGCCCGCGAGGGACAGGCCGGGCGAGGTGGGGTGGCGGAGAGGCCCGTAGTACCGTTGAAGTCGGGTAATGCCGATGTAGGAAAGGGCCTCAGTTCAAGACCAACGCAAGAAGCGGAAAGGGCTAGGAGATTGGGCAACCTGCAAACTCCGATCAACGTTCAGAAACTGCGGACGGCGTGACATGCCAAAGCGAAGGAAGAACCCGGGTACCGGTTCTACCTCCTGGCACGACAAGATTCATCGACGGGACGTGCTCGATCATGCCTACCGAAGCTGCCAAGCCAACCAGGGAGCAGCCGGGGTAGATGGAGTGCGTTTTGAAGACATCGAAGCGTATGGAGAAGAACGCTGGCTTGGGGAACTGGCGGAACGGCTGAAGCAGAAGGACTACCGACCGGAAGCGGTCAAACGGGTCTGGATACCGAAGCCGAACGGCAAGCTGCGCCCCTTGGGCATACCGACGATCACCGACCGAGTGGTACAAACGGCGGCGCTGCTCGTGCTGGAACCTATCTTTGAAGCCGACCTGCAACCGGAGCAATACGCCTACCGGGCAGAGCGGGGAGCGCAGGACGCGGTAAAGGCGGTTCATCGTCTGCTGAATACAGGACACCAGCAAGTGATCGATGCGGATCTGTCAGGCTATTTTGATCGCATTCCGCATCCTGAGCTGATGAAGAGCGTCGCCCGTCGGATCGTGGATCGGCACGTTCTGCACCTCATCAAGCAATGGCTGGAAGCGCCAGTGGAAGAGGACGGTGGACACGGTCACCGGAAGCGGACGACGTCCAACCGGGACACCGGACGCGGCACCCCCTGCAAGGGTGACTCCGATTTCACCGCTGCTGTCGAATCTGTACATGCGGCGATTCATCCTCGGATGGAAGAGGTTGGGGTATGCCCGTCGCTGGTCGGCGCACATCGTCAATTACGCAGACGACTTCGTCATCTGCTGCAAAGGCCGGGCAGAAGATGCCATGGACGCGATGCGGGGATGATGGAGCAACTGAAGCTGACGGTGAACGACGACAAGACACACCAGTGTCAAATACCGCAAGAGCGGTTTGATTTCCCTGGGTTACCCTCGGGCGGTGCTACAGCCGCGAGACCGGGCGCGCCTACATCGGCACTCGGCCCCCTCGAGAAGAGCATCAAACGGCTGGTGGAAAGCATCACTCGGGAAACCGACCGTTGCCGAACCCTCCTGGATGCCGAGTTTGTCGTGGGACGGCTGAACCGGAAACTGACCGGCTGGGCGAATTACTTCTGCCTCGGTCCAGTCAGCCCGGCCTATCGGGCGATCAACTCCCACGTCACGCAACGGCTCCGCCGGTGGTTATAAAAGCACAAGGTCTCCGGCACGGGGTTGGCGCGCTACCCGGATCAGTATCTCTACGAACAGTTGGGGCTGGTCAATTTGCCGGCACGGACCCATGACCTTCCGTGGGCGAAAGCGTGATGTCTTGTCCGAGAGCCGGATGCGGGAAAACCGCACGTCCGGTTCGATGAGCGGGATGTGGAACGGGGCAATGGCCCGGCTACTTGGGCACCGTCAGACGAAAGGGACGCGAAACAGACAAGCCCGGACCTAATGCTACCGCGCCACATCTCGAC
>JADJOT010000010.1 GCA_016713625.1 Candidatus Accumulibacter affinis | reverse complement strand
GCATCTACCAGACCCTGTTTAACGCAGGGATCAAGCTCGGCGTCCTGCTCGTTGCGTTGCCCTTCCTCGGTGTCGATTTCGGCTGGCGATTGCTACTGGCCCCACTCGGCATTCTTTCGCTGATTCTCATCGGCACCGCGGTGGGCCTGCTCATTACGCCGATCGGCCTGCTCTACACAGACATCGGCAAGGGAATGCCTCTGTTCCTGCAATTCCTCATGTACCTAACGCCAGTAGTCTTCACCATACCGAAAGACGGAGCCGCCACCCTGTTTTCGCTCAACCCTCTGACCCCCGTCATCCTGACCTGTAGGAACTGGCTCACCGGAGGGGTCAGCGAATTCCTCCTGCAGTTCCTCGCCACCAACGGCATCGCTTTTCTGCTGTTGCTGGTAGTCTGGCCCATTTACCGCCTGGCCATGCCGATTCTCATTGAACGGATGAGCACCTAAGTCCGATGAGCGACATCTTGGTCAAGGTCGACGGCGTTTCCAAGAAGTTTTGCCGAGATCTGAGGAAATCACTCTGGTACGGCATGCTGGACCTCAGCAAGGAATTGCTCGGCAAGAGCCATGGCGGCACAGGCAAACTCCGACCAGACGAGTTCTGGGCGCTCAGGGACGTCAGCTTCGAACTCCGACGCGGCGAATGCCTTGGGCTGATCGGGCGCAATGGCGCCGGCAAGACGACGCTGTTGCGCATGATGAACGGGTTAATCAAGCCGGACGGCGGCAGGATAGAAATGCATGGCCGCGTCTGCGCCATGATCGCGCTCGGCGCCGGGTTCAATCCAATCCTGACCGGCCGAGAAAACATCTATGTCAATGCCTCTGTCCTCGGACTAAGCAAGCTCGAGATCGACGCCAGGCTCGACGACATCATCAAATTCGCAGAAATCGGGGAATTCATCGACGCGCCCGTGCAAACCTACAGTTCCGGGATGCAGGTCCGGCTCGGATTTTCGGTTGCATCGGCGCTCGAACCGGACGTGCTACTCCTTGACGAAATCCTGGCCGTCGGCGACGCAGCATTCCGCTTCAAGTGCCATCGGCGCATCGCGCAACTCCTCCGTCGTGCTGCCGTCATCTTCGTCTCTCACGACATGCCGCATGTCGCTCGAATTTCCACCGTTACCATGGCGGTGGACCGCGGCGAGGTTCTATTCCTGGGACCAACGCCGGAAGGTATCGAGGCGTACCGAGACATCAACGAAGGGACGGTACAACCCGAGGCGAGCTTTGACAGTATAAAGTCGCCTGTTTCCAGTTTCCAAGTCCAGACAAGCCATTCGGACCTGGCTGTCGGACAGGCGATGCACTTCAGGATCAGGGTTGAGGCGACCGCGTTCGTTGGCCCTGTCGCCCTGCGCATCAACGTATTCACGCTCGCCGGTACCTACGCCGCCGATGTAGTTGTCGACTCCGTCGACTACGGCGTGGAAGTCCACCAGGGCCAAAATGCCTGGTTAATCGGGATTCCGACGGTACCACTCAAGGCGGGCCGCTACCTGGTCTCGGTGAGTGTCGCCGATACAAGAGGCGACTTCCTAGCTGTGTCCCACAAGCGGCATGCGCTAATAGTACGCGGCGGACATCCCGGCACCGTCGCGGACTGCCAACTGGGAGTTAACATGTGGCAAGCAGTCGCCGAGTGAAGCCCTCACCAGACCATATTCCTACACCCGGTAAAGCCATCACATGTCTGCTACCTCACCGCACTTCGCCCTCATTCCCGCAAGTGGCATAGATACCGCGAGTTCCCGAATACGCGTCTACGCGCTGCAACGGGGACTCCAGAATGCCGGATGTCGTACGACGATCGGCTTTACCCTGACCGCCGACGTATATTTTTTCCAGAAGGGGATCAGGGCTGAAAACGTCTGGCAAGCGAGACTGGTCAAAACGCTTAGGCGTGTGATCATCTACGACGTTGATGATCTAGGCGATGCGCTTTGGCACTGGGTCGCGCCACGTCACTTTCGCGCCATGCTGCGCATCGCGGACACGGTAACGACGTGCAGCCTACCCCTCCTTCAACACCTTGCCAAGAACTACCCGACCATCACGGTCGCCAACATCCCCAATGCCATCGACTACTTTCCCTCGGGCCCCGCGCGACGACCCCTTCCATCGAACACCCAACTCCGGCTGGTCTGGTTCGGCAATAGTTCGAACTTCTGGATGATCGAGAAGTACATACCTGCCCTGCTGGCCATTCCGGAATCTGAGCTGTGGATCATCTCGAATCTCGACGAACTGGGCGGCCGAACGAAGACGCATCCTGGAGTCAGGTTCTTGGCCTGGTCGCTTGGCGATTTTGTCTCCATGCTGCAGCAATGCGACGTCGCAGTTCTGACTCACGATGGCAACAAGGAAGCGTTGACGAAGGGCAACAATCGCATGACCACCGCGATAACCTGGGGGCTGCCGGTCGTAGCGTCACGGACCCCGGAATACGAGCGTACGGCCGACGAGTCAGGAACATCGCGGTGGCTGTTCAGTAACCCACGAGAACTCGTTGAGGCCATCGAGCACCTTCGGAACGAGAAGGTGCGCACCGATTATCTCGACGTCGCCCAACCCGCGATCTGGCGGCGCTACGCCCCGCCGGTCATTGCCACGAGCTTGGCGAATCTTGCCTTCGGCCTGAGAGCGCACAAGTGCAGCGGAAGCTGCGGCGTCAAATCATGACGAACGACATGACTCCCCACGATTCGCCCCCCTGGGGAGACGCAGCGCCACTGATACATCGGCCCGCCACGAACGGTCGCTGGCATTGGCTCAAGGCTTGCGCAGGGAGCGCGTCCCCGTTGCGCCAGAACTCAATTCATGAGATCGATTGGCACGGCGATGCTCCGGACGCCCCGTTTGCCTCTCGGCGCCAACCGTGGGGCAACCAAGGCTTGCTACCGCTATGCGGCAAACTCCCGAGAAACCCGAATCCATGTTCAGCAATCCTCGCCGCGTAGTGCATTACGCGATCTCCGCTTCGGATTTTCCGATGGCGCCCGACGTCGGATCTCCCGCAGCGTCTTCCGATGCGGGAGACGCAGTGATCGACCTCCATATCACTCACGATCGTATCGACGAAGGCACAGGATCCAGTACTTCCGCCCGGCCAAATGTGTTATGCCTCATCTCCTCGGAATCGATCCTCTGCCGTGCGTACCGTCTGGCCGCAGTCCTCGAAGTGCTGCGCCCGGCTGCCGTTCTTTGTTCCGATAGCCGGGCAACCGCGCCGGCCCGCTTGGCCGGCATGGCGACGGGCACCGCTGTTTTGCTCGATATCGGAGTCGAAGGCGAGAGCACAGCACCGGGGCACGACGGTGGCCCACTCTATCGCGCATTCGTCGGTGCAGTGTCGATGCTGCCCGCTCGAACCGCGAGTCCCCCAATGGTAGCCGACTTACGGTCGAGCTTACGCCGTACGTCCGTAAACTTCCACCGATTGCTCCGCGTCACGCTGCCACGTCTGCTGCGCGTCGTCGCCCCGGAGCACGCATACCTGTCGCTGATCGACGCCAGTTCGCGGGCCCGGGAAATGGCCGAACAACTGATCGACCGCGAACTGTACGCCTCCCAGTATCTTGAGGGCGCCGATGCTGTCGATACAGCAGTGGCACACTACTTGGCGATTGGCTGTCACAATGGCTGCCGTGCCCACACGTTGTTCTGGGACGACTGGTACCTAGGCAACTACCCCGACGCACGTAGAACCGGACTCAGCGCTTGGGAACACTACTGGACGCAGGGCGCCCGGCGCGATGCGAACCCGAACCCCTTCTTCGACGCCCAATGGTATCGATCCCGGCACCGTGTCGACCCGCCTACCAACCCACTATTACACTATTTGAGCCTACCCGCCGGCGCAACCGTCGAAACCTCTCCGCTGTTCGACGCACGCTGGTACGCCGTTCGCTACGCCGACCTCATCGACAGCGAAAAGCCGCTACTGGCCGACTTTATTGGCGCCATTAGTTCCACGATATCCGCATCCACTGTTCGCCGGGCATCGATCACTTCTGGGCGCTCGCGATAGCCGCCCGCTGGATCTGGCCGCTGTGTTCACCGCCCAATTCAATTACACGACACCGAACGCCAACCGCAGTGTTCAATGCGCAGACTGTGTACGGCCCTATTGCCTATTCTCGGTCATTGTCGGCGACTACGATGACGCGCTTGCACCGGCATTTCGCGATGAGACTGTCGACTATGTACTGATTACAGACCGACCGACTACTGATCCCTCCGGCTGGGATCGCGTCATCGTGGTCGACACTGCCGCGGACCCGATTCGCCAGTCCCGCTATTTGAAGATGCACCTGTCGGAATTTCTTCCGGTCACAACCACCTACGATGCCGTCGGCTACATCGACGGAAACATAAGCCTGACCGGGTCAGTTGTAGGTTTCTTCCACGAGTTCATCCGATCCGGCCGCCCGATCGGCCTAGTGCCACATCCCGAGAGAAACTGTGCTTATCAGGAGGCGGCTGCTGTAATATTGCGGCACACCGACAGCGATGCCAATGTCAGGCGCGTGGTCGCCTATCTCGAAGACCACGAATTGCCGGACAATGCCGGCTTGTTCGAGATGGGGTTCTTCATTTTCCGTCCAGAGACGAGCGCTCTGCGATTTTTTGCCGAATGGTGGCGACTGTTTGAAGGCCTCGGGAATCGCGACCAGTTACTGGTACCTTGCGTGCTCAGACAGATGTCGCTCGACTATTTCCCCTTACTGCCGGTACCGATATCGGTACGTGCCGTGCCTTCAATCCACCCGTCGTTCGCATACCGAAATCATCGACCAAAGCAGGCCAACTCGTCGCTGGCTGTCGACACCCCGAACGACGGTCGGTCCACCTTGGGCTGACAACCCCGGTTCCGCCATTTCCGTGAAAAAGCTGATCGATGCTGCCAAACTGGCGATTGCCTACTGCGGCGATCTTAAAGGAGTCGCGACGCGGACCGTCGCCGTGTTGCGCACAGAAGGGCTGCAAGGACTGTGGCTGCGCTTGCGAATCCTGCTCGACCAATCGTCCAACAGTAAGGGGCCTGTCCCGCGGCCGGTGTTTGCCAGAACGCGGCGAATTGGCTACTCCAGTGTCCCCCGAACGTACACCGTCGACATCATCGTCTGCGTCCATAACGCTCTCGACGAC
The DNA here is from genome assembly GCA_016713625.1 of Candidatus Accumulibacter affinis. GTDB lineage: Bacteria > Pseudomonadota > Gammaproteobacteria > Burkholderiales > Rhodocyclaceae > Accumulibacter > Accumulibacter affinis. Next base: position 617,846 of record JADJOT010000010.1, on the reverse strand, counting down.
ACCCTCCGATGTCTCGAATCGGTCGCCGACAACAGCTCGCCGCCGTATAACATGGTCATCGTTGACGATGGCAGCGCCGATGAGACAGCGCTTTACATCCAGCGCTTCGCCGCCGAGCATGGCGCTCAACTGATCCGCAATCCGACCGCGCTCGGCTACACCTTCGCAGCGAACATGGGTCTGTGTGCATCGTCAGCCGACTTCGTGGTTTTGCTCAATAGCGACACAATCGTCTCACCATCCTGGCTAGACCGCATGATTGCGTGCGCGCTCTCCGACGAAGCGATCGGAGTCGTCGGCCCACTGAGCAACACGGCATCGTGGCAATCCGTACCGCGTGTGATCGGAGCAGACGGCGACTGGGCCGGCAATCCACTGCCACAGTCCTGGACCGTCGCCCGCATGGCCGCCGCGGTCGGACGGGTGGCGCCACGCATGTACCCAAGGGTCGGATTCGTCAATGGCTTTTGTTTCCTGATCCGCCGGGCCACTCTGGAAGCCGTCGGTCGGTTCGATGAAGAAGGATTCGGGCGCGGCTATGGTGAAGAAAACGATTTTTGCCTGCGTGCGGTCGACGCTGGGTGGCAGTTGGCAATTGCCGAAGATGCGTATGTCTTTCACGCCCAGTCCAAGAGTTATTCACCGGAGCGGCGCCACGCATTGTCACACCTCGCGGGCGAGACGCTCGCTCGCAAACACGGTGACCTGCGCGTTTTTGAGCGGCTTCGCTGGACGCAAAATCACCCGTTGCTGCAGTACATGCGCGCACGCTGCGCGGCAATCGCCGAGGAATCAGAACTCTTCGACAACATGCAGCAGCGGTTCGCCGGAAAACGAATGCTCTTTGTCCTACCGGTAACGACGTCGGGAGGCGGTGGTAATGTCGTACTCTGCGAGGTTCTTGCCCTACGCAGAGCGGGGATCGATGCCGAGATAGCCAACCTCGAATTTAATCGCCGCCTGTTCGAACGCCACCATCCTGACCTCCACATCCCGGCTCGATACTTCCGCTCCCCGGCCGAACTATCCGCTCTCGCGTCTGAATTCGACGCCGTCGTCGCAAGCTATCATTCCACGGTCGAATGGCTGAAACCTCTTGCCGAGGCCGGCATGCCGACAACAATTGCTTACTATGTCCAAGATTTCGAGCCTTATTTCTTCGCTTCCGATTCGCCAGAGTACCGCCGTGCCAAAGATAGCTATACGGATATTGCCGGAATGCGACTTTTCACCAAGACACGCTGGACGCGCGACACGGTCGGCAAGCAGACAGGGGCATACCCGGAGTTGATCGGCCCGAGCTACGACGTCGAGAACTTCTATCCAGGCCAGTACGTGAGATCCCCGAATACACCTCTGGTCATCATCGCGATGGTCAGGCCGAATTCCCCGAGACGATCCCCCGAGTTGACCATGCGCATCCTGCGCCGACTGAAAAGCCGACTCGGCAATTCCGTCGTCATCAATATCTTTGGGACTCGCAGTGACGACACAGGCTACCTCGCTTTCAACCGCGATTTCGAACACACCTGCCTGGGAGAACTCAGTTCTCCCGAGGTGGCGGACGCGCTACGAGAGTCGGACGTGTTCCTCGACCTGTCGTCGTTCCAGGCGATGGGATTAACAGCGATGGAGGCAATGTCCAGCGGTGTTGCAGTCATCGGACCACAAAACGGGGGCCTCGCGGAAATTATCGACGATCGGAAAAGCGGGCTTCTTGTGGACACTACGGATGAGGACGCATGTTTCGCCACCGCATGCCGATTAATCGCCGACAGGCAATTGCGCGAACACCTGCGCGATCAGGCGTTCAGCGTGACTCGCTGGACGCCAACCCGTTCGGCTTCGCGCATCCTCGAAATCGTCTTCGGCGATACCGGCCAGGCGACGTCCTGCCCAACCGGCGAAAAGACGGGCAGCGGGGTCGCCGATGAGTGCTGACTGTCGGACAAAACTTGTCGTAATCGTCGTAACCTACGGGAACCGAAACCACCTCCTCACGCAGGTCCTCGAACGCCTGGCGACGCTTGGTCCTCTGCGTGTTGTCGCCGTCTTCAACGGAAATGCCCCCCCTGCGCACGATCCCGCTAACCGCCGGCTGGTGATCGTAAAGAACGACACCAACCTCGGCAGCGCTGGCGGATTCCGCACCGGCATCGAAGCCGCCTTGCAACTCGAAGCCGAATACTACCTCCTGCTCGACGACGACAATCTACCGGCTGCGGACTGCCTCGACCGACTCTTTGCCGCCCACGTACGACTAGGCGGCGGCCCCCTCGTCGCGCTGCAGGCCTTCCGGCCCTCCCAACCCTGGCAGCGTGTCGTCGTCCGTGAAGGCGTCAACCCGATCGGCCGAGTAAACACCTACGGCTGGTTCAATTTCGTCAACGAGCGACACCTCCTGCGCCGGCAACTCGGCCCCCGCGACCTGGCTTGCGAACTCAACACCATGCCGGCAAACTCGCTCGTGCGCATCGGCGTAGCCGCCTACGGTGGTCTATTTCTTCGCCGAGAGGCGTTGCTATTGTCGGAAATGCCTGACCAGCGTTACTTCTGCTATTACGACGATCTGGACTTCACCGACCGTCTGGTCCGCCGTGGTGTTTCGATCCATCTATGCGCCGATGCCGTGATCCACGATCTCGACACATCTTGGCACGCACGCGACGAACGCGCCCACCCGGCCTTTTCGCCAAAAACTTCCGACCTGCAGATCTTTCTCGACCTGCGCAATGCCTTCATCTTCTATCGCTCGCGGATGACGAATCGCGCGCTATACCTGCTCAACGGAATCGGCTTTTGGCTCGGCATTGTTTACTTGGCGTTGTTCCGTTCGACCGATTTCCGCACGGCCTGGCGCCGGCTGGCCCTGATCCGTCGCGCCGTCTGGTACGGATCACGCGGCAAGTTCGAGCCCTGTCCAGAGTCGCATCCCGACATTCAAAGACCCCGACCATGACTACAGTGGTGCGATTTCTCGCCGATCAATTGGCGAAGGCCGGCCTTTTCGACGCATTTATCGTCACCGGCGGCGGCGCCATGTTCCTCAATGACGCGCTCGCGCATCATCCAGCCATCCGCCCAAGCTACTTCCACCACGAGCAAGCCGCAGCGATGGCCGCCGAGGCCTACGCGCGCATCGCCGCCATGCCACCGATTGTGAACGTCACCACCGGTCCAGGTGGCATCAATGCACTGAATGGTGTGTTTGGCGCGTGGACCGACTCGATCCCGATGATCATCATCTCCGGCCAGGTCAAGCGTGGCACCTGTCTGGCGACCACGCCTGTGCCGGGACTGCGGCAACTGGGCGACCAAGAGAACGACATCATCGCCATGGTACGCGGCATCAGCAAGTATGCAGCGCTGGTCGACCGCCCCGAGGATATCGCCTGGCATCTCGATCAGGCCTTGCACCTGGCGACTTCCGGTCGCCCCGGGCCGGTCTGGCTGGACATTCCGATCGACGTGCAAAGCGCGGTGATCGATCCGAACCGCCTGCGGCGCTTCGTGCCGCCCGCAGTGGCGGCCGAACTGCCTTCCGCCGAGCAGGTGACGGCGATCGTCGATCGCCTGCGCGCTGCACGCAGGCCGGTGATCCTCGCCGGTAGTGGCGTCCGGGCGGCCCGCGCCACGGGAGGATTGGACTCGGTGATCCGCCACCTCGGCATCCCCGTCACCACCGCCTGGACGCACGATCTGATCGCCTCTGATGACCCATTGTTTTGCGGTCGCCCCGGCACCATCGGCACGCGCGCCGGCAACTTCACCGTCCAGAACGCCGACCTGCTGCTGATCCTCGGCAGCCGCCTCAATATCCGGCAGGTGAGCTACAACTGGCAGGCATTCGCGCCACGCGCCTTCAAAATCCAGGTAGACATCGACCCGGCCGAGCTCGAAAAGCCGCTGGTTCGACCCGACCTCGCCATCTGCTGCGACCTGCGCCATTTCCTGCAGGTGCTGGACGTGCGGCTCGAGGAGCAGCCGCTGCCGCGCAATCCGGAACACGAGCGCTGGCTGGCCTGGTGCCGGCAGCGCGTCAACGATTATCCGGCGGTACTGGCGAAGCATCGCGAGTTCCATGGCAGGATCAACCCCTACCACTTCGTCGAGAGGCTGTTCGAGCTGCTTGCCGAAGACGACATCGTCGCCTGTGGCAACGCCACCGCCACCATCGTTCCCTTCCAGGCGGGAGCGATCAGGCGCGGCATGCGCATGTTCTCGAACTCGGGCAGCGCCTCGATGGGCTACGACCTGCCGGCGGCGATTGGCGCGTATTACGGGGCGCTCAGCAGCCGGGGGCTGCAGCGTCGTGTCATCTGCCTCGCCGGCGACGGCAGCATCATGATGAACCTGCAGGAACTGCAGACGATCGCCCAGCACCGGCTGCCGATCAAGATCTTCGTCCTCGACAACCGCGGTTACCTGTCGATCCGTACCTCGCAGACAAACTTCTTCGGTCGCCTGGCCGGAGCCGGGCCGGATTCCGGCGTCACACTGCCCGATTTCGTTGCCGTCGCCAAGGCCTTCGGCATCGCGGCTTGTCGCCTCGACACCGCCGACTTCGCGGAGCGGCTGCCGGCAATCCTGGACGCACCCGGCCCGCTGTTGTGCCAGGTCATTCTCGATGCAGCGCAGCAGTTCGAACCGCGCATGAGTTCGCGGCAACTCGACGATGGCAGCATCGTATCCGCATCGACCGAGGACATGTACCCTTTCCTCGACCGAGAAGAACTTGCGCGCAACCAGTTTCCACCCAAAGGCGTCAGCGGCCGTTGATCAACGCCAACGGTCGGCCAGCGGCCGCCTGTGCTGCGCGGTTCCGCCCCTTCGCCGCGATTACCACCGCCTTTCCCGTATGGTTTTACGCGCCCCCTGCCGAGACACTACAATCGACGCCATGGTGCACCTGCACGACACCGGCTACAAATACCTTTTTTCGCACGCTGACCTGGTGCGAGAGTTGCTGGAGGTGTTTGCTCCGCCTGGCGTGACGGAACTTCTGGACTATACGACGCTCCGCTCGGAACCTGGCAACTTCATCACCCCGGCGATGAAAAAGCGCGAAAACGATGTGGTGTGGTCCATCAAGTTGCAAGGGCAACGCATCTACCTTTACCTGCTGCTCGAATTTCAGTCGACCATCGACCATGGCATGCCGGTGCGGATGATGCAGTACGTTGCGGCGCTTTACGACCATCTGGTGCGCAGCAAGACCATCGACCCGGTCAACGGGCTGCCGCCGGTGCTGCCGATGGTGCTCTACAATGGCGATGCACGCTGGAACCGCAGCCCGGAGATCTTCGACCTGATCCAGCCCCACCCGGCGGTGCTGACGCCGTTCCAGCCGAGACTCAGGTTCTGGTTGCTCGACGAGGGCCGGTTTAGCGCGGAGTATCTGGAGGGCTTGCAACGAGTGATGGCGGCCATCTTCCGGATGGAGCACCCCCGCGACACGGAAGATACGAAACAGGCCATCCGCTATCTTGGTCAGGCAGTTGCCCGGTCCCCGTTCAAGCAGACGATAGACCGAGTCATCATGCGCTGGATGCGATACCGGTTGAGCCGGAAGATGCCTGGGCTGTCACTGCCGGCGCTGAATAAACTTCTGAAAGGAACTGAAATGTTGGAGACGAGTATTGATCAATGGCAAGCCAAGGCAGTAGCGGAGGGCATCCTGATCGGCGAGCAAAGGGGTTTGCAGATTGGCAAACACGAAGGCAAGCTCGAAGGCAAGCTCTAAGGCAAGCTCGAAGGCAACCTCGAAGGCCAGTCGCTTGCTCTGCAACGCCTGCTTGTACGGCGATTCGGCCCGATCCCTCCAGCCATTGTCGAGCAGATCATGGCCGCCAAGCTCGAACAGATCGAAGCCTGGTTCGACGCAGCCATCAACGCGCCGCATATGGACGCGGTGTTCACGCCGACCCAGAACTGATCAGGTGACTTGAGGGGTTCTTGTACCCCTCAGTGTTCCACTCGGGACATCGCCGTAGAACCATTGACGACCTCTCCCTCGCGCACCAGGACCATGATCGATTCGCACAACTCGCCCGCCGCGGAGGTTTTTGAAGACCTGTTCGTCCTCGAACTTGCAAACAACCACCAGGGACGACTTGAACGCGGGCTGCGAATCGTCACCGACTTTTCGCGGATTGTCCGCTTCAATAACGTCAAGGCGGCGATCAAGCTGCAGCTTCGAGACGTCGACGCCTTCATCCACAAGGATTTCCGCGAGCGCAGTGACATCCGCTACATCCAGAGGACGCTCGACACCCGCCTTTCCAAGGGCGAGTACGCCAGGCTTACCGCCGCCATCCGGCAGGCTGGCTGCATCCCGATGGCCACGCCTTTCGACGAGCGCTCGGTGGAGCTCTGCGCCGAACTGAGGGTCGAGATCCTCAAGATTGCCAGTTCCGACATCAACGACTGGATCCTGATCGAGAAGATTGCCACCACGAAGAAGCCGGTGATCGTGTCTACCGGCGGTTCGTCGCTGAAAGACGTTGACGACCTCGTCAAATTCTTCAGGCGGCGCGCGATTCCCCTGGCCATCAACCATTGCGTCTCCCTTTATCCGTCCGAGGACCACGAAATCGAGCTGAACCAGATCGATTTCCTGCGCCGACGCTACCCCCTCAACGTCATCGGCTTCTCGACACACGAGCATCGGGATTGGCAGACATCAATCGCCATCGCCTACGCCAAGGGCGCTCGCACCTTTGAACGGCATATCGACATCGCCGCTGACGGCAGCCAGGCAGCCGAGTATTGCAGCCTGCCGCACCAGATCGACGAGTGGTTGAAGGCGCACAAACGGGCCGTCGAAATGTGCGGAGCCCCCGGCAGCCAGAAACGAATCCCGCTGCGCCGCGAGATCCAGTATCTCGACGCGCTGGTGCGCGGCGTCTACGCCCGCACCGCCCTCCGGCAAGGTCATGCCCTCTGCGATGAGGACATTTATCTCGCGATCCCCCTGCAGAAAGGCCAGATCTCCTGCCGCGAGCTGATGCGTGGCGAGCGTTTGCTGCGCGACGTGGCGGCCGACGGCCCGCTGATGATCGACATGATCGACAGCCCCTACGCGGACAACGAGCAGCTCAAGGCGCTGATTTATCAGCGCGGCCTGTGACTGGATGCAATGAAACTGATCAGCATCGTCACCGGCTGTTTCAACGAAGAGGACAACGTCGACGAACTGCACGCGCGCATCCGCGCCCAGTTCGATGGTCTGCCCGCTTACGACTACGAACACATCTTCATCGACAATGCCTCGACCGATGCCACCGTCGCCAGGATCAAGGCCCTTGCCGCCCGCGACAAGCGCGTCAAACTGATCGTCAACACCCGCAACTTCGGTCACATCCGGTCGCCAATGCATGCCCTGCTACAGGCGCGCGGCGATGCCGTCATTGCCATGGCGTCGGACCTGCAGGAACCTCCGGAACTGATCCCGGCATTCATCGACCAGTGGGAGCAAGGCTACCGTGTCGTCGCGGGAGTGAAGCCGAGCAGCCAGCACACCACGGCGATGTCGCTGCTGCGCCGCCTCTTCTACGCGACCATTGGGCGCATCTCGGAGACCCGGCTGATCCCGAACTTCACTGGCTTCGGGCTGTACGACCGATCGGTGGTCGAAATCATTCGCCAGACCGACGATCCGTACCCCTACTTTCGCGGCCTGATTGCCGATATCGGCTTCGCACATGCCGAAATCCCGTTCGTCCAGCCGCACCGAGTCCGCGGCATCAGCAAGAACAACTTCTACACGCTCTACGACATGGCCATCCTCGGCATCACCAGCCACTCGAAGGTGCCGATACGGCTGGCCACGATGGCCGGTTTCGGACTTTCGGCCCTCAGCCTGCTGGTGGCAATCGGCTACCTGGTCTACAAGCTGATCCGGTGGGACCAGTTCTCGGTCGGTGTCGCGCCGGTAGTGATCGGCTTCTTCTTCTTTGCTTCGGTACAGCTTTTCTTCATCGGCGTCCTTGGCGAGTATATCGCTGCCATCCACACCCAAGTGATGAAACGGCCTTTGGTGGTCGAGAAGGAGCGCGTCAATTTGCCTAGGCCGGGTGATGAAAAAGGGAACATCGGTGATGCAGGGCTGCTGAACTAGAACCGCCTGTAGGTTCTGGAAGGCAGACCAGGATGGCAGAGATCCTGATTGGCGCGCCACACCAGGCCGACGGCTTGACGGCGTGCGCGCTGGCTTATCTGGCGCTACCCAACCTGATTTTTCTGTTCGGCTGGTTTCGCACCTCCATTGCCCTGCTGCTTGGCGCCGGCATGCTGTTATATCCTTGTTCGCGCTTCAGTCCGGGCCAATCAATGTTGAGCGTTCAGGCCGTTCCCGATCCGCCCTGCTCGTGATCGTCGTGACGAGTTGTGCGTGGTCGGCTTTTGGCGGTGGTAGCCATTTCATGCATGCCAACCCCGACTGGCAAATCCGCGATGCGGTTCTCGGCGATCTCATCAACTTCGATTGGCCGGTGCACTACTCCCTTTCGTCGCAAGGGAGCGCGCTGATCCTTCGCTCAGCCATCGGATTCTTTCTGCCACCGGCGTTGTTCGGGAAGATCTTTGGCCTGGCACATCTTGATCTCGCCGTCTATGTCTGGACCGCTGCGGGGGTACTGATTTTCCTGTTGCTCCTTCCGCTTCCCCGCCGGGGCGGTTGGCGGCTGACAGTAGCACTTTTCGTGGTGATCTTTTTCAGCGGCATGGACTTCCTTGGTGTGGTCATCGCCACCGAATCGATGCCCATTTTTCCGCTGCGCCTCGAATGGTGGGTTCCCTTGAGTTACCCCTCGCTTACCAATCAACTGCTCTGGGCGCCAAACCACTGCCTGCCAATCTGGATCGCCACGCTGCTCTATTTCCGCCATCGCCATGGCGCAGAATTTCTCCGTATCATGGTCGCAGCGCTGCCACTGACGCTGATCTGGACGCCCTTCGCGGTGATCGGGCTGCTTCCTTTCGTGGCGCTCGGGGTAGGGAACTGGATTCGTAAATTTGGCTGGCACAAGGTGCCGTGGGGCGCGATCATTTCGGCAGCCGCGTTCTCCTTGCCGATCGGTCTTTTCCTTCTAATTGACGTGGGGCACATTGACGCGGTCTCACGACATCGCCAGCGACCAACCCAGTCAGCTACCCCTTGCAGCCGGTATCGCTCCACGCCTACTTCCTCTTCGTGAGCTGTGAATTCCTGTTCCTGGCGCTGGTCATTGCGCCGCAGGTCCGGGAGGCACGCGCCGGATTCTGGCTGACGGTTATCGTTCTTCTGGCGCTGCCGCTGCTCCGTTTCGGACCCTCCAACGACCTCGGCCTGCGGAGTCAGCACGCCGCCGCTGGTCGTTCTGCTCGTGATCTGCCTGCAGACGCTGCTTCCTCAAGACTGGCCTTCGGCGCCGTCGACCCTGTGGATTGCCTGCCTGTTTCTCATCGTCGGCGCTCACACGGCCTTCAATGAACTCTGGCGCGCGGCCAGCTTCCCGCGCAAGCCGCCAGACTACCAGCACACCCTTGCCGATCGCCAGGGCGGCCAGCCTGCAGCGCACTATGTCGGACGCCAGGACACGTCGCCGATCCGGCACTGGCTGCGACCGATTGCTCCCACAACCGGTCCCGAGTAATCCGGCCTCGCTTGCCTCTGGTTCAGCTTTGCTGCACCTGCGGTGACCTGGCGCCATCTGGCTGACTGCCCGGAGACGGAGGCAGCTCTGCCTCCAAATAGCGGAAAAACACGTCCTCGAGCGTCAAGGAGGGGCGTATCTCCAGCACGGAATGCCCTGCCGCGCGAAGGACGTCGAGTAAGTGCCAGAGTTGATCGCGACGCACATCGGCACGCCACCGCCCGCTGGTCTCGGAAGTGAATCCGGGCACCGCGGCAGGGCCAGCCGAGCGCACGGTCACCGTTTGCTCGGCATGGAGCAGATCGCCTGGCGCTTGCACCGTTCGCAGTTCGCCGCGATGGATCAAGCCGAAGCGGTCGGCGAGGCGTTCGACATCGTGCAGCACATGCGAAGTCAGAAAAATCGTTCCGCCGGAAGCGCGATAATCGCCCAGAATGTCGACCACATCCTTGCGACCAACCGGGTCGAGACCCGATAGCGGCTCATCGAGGATCAACAGGCGCGGCTGGATCGCCAGTGCGTGCGCCAGCGCAACGCGCTGGGTCATTCCCTTCGAGAAGCTGCGCACGCGTTTGTTGGCAACCTGCGCAAGAGCAAATCGCTCCAGCCACTGCATGCAGTGCTGCCGCGGATCGGGAGGCCTTACGCCATGGATGGCCAGGCCCATCGTCAGAATTTCCAGCGGCGTCAGGTAATCGTAGAGACTCGGGTTCTCCGGTACATATCCCAGGCCACGGCGCGCCTCGGGTAGTGACACGTCCTTGCCGAACAGCTCGGCGCGCCCCGCGGTGGGTCGCAGGACACCGGTCAAGACCTTGATCGCAGTACTCTTGCCGGCGCCATTGGGGCCGATAAAGCCGAAGACTTCGCCTTCGCGGATCGCTAACGAAAGCTTGCGGACCGCCTCGAAGGCTGGCGTCCTCCAGGATCGTGGATAGGTCTTGTTCAGCCCCTCAATGACAATTGCAGGGCTCATTTCCTGGCACTACGAGAAGATGGGAAGACCATTGGCATCGATGCGAAACCGAAGCCGAATGGATCGACAGGGAATTTTTCGATCACACCGGATTTCAGCAATTCCTGCAGTGACCCGGCTGGTTGACCATACCGTTCCGAATAGACCGCTGCCGCGCGCCGCAAGGCGGCGAGATCACGCAACCGCTGGCTGCGCTGATGCAGGTAATCGGCAAAATCCTTGCGCTTGGCCTGCGCCGCCATCGCCTCGACGATACGCGCCGCCATGTCGAGATCCTGGCTCCGATCAAGCCAGCGGGCAGCGAAATCGGCCAGGGTCACCCGCTCCTCGGGATCGGGTAGTTTTTCCGCTGCCTGCCGCAACCACTCCGAGGCGCCGAACGCATCGCCCTTGAAGTGCACCTGATTGAAGGCGTAGTAGAACGGCGGCTGATAGTCGAAAAACCGCGCCAACGTGGCGCGCTGCAAGATGACCTGCGTCGGGTCCACCTGCCCCTCCCACGGTAGGATCGCCGTCGCGATGTAGTAGTTGTCTTCATGCGCCGGATTCAGCCATGAAGCATCCTTCTGGACCTGGCCGAGAATCTGGTATTCCTCAGGCGCCATGTGACTGGTTTCCGTCACCAAGGCGCGTACGACCGCCCAACTCGCCGCGAGGTAGCGGTCACCGCCGGCCATGGCTACCTGAATGAAAATCGGCAGTGCCACCTCGATTTCGGCATTTGCCCGCGATCTCTTGACGCCAAGCAGACCGCCCTGCGCCAGCCAGAACACACAACCCGCCGACGAGCAGGAACAGCAGAGGCAGCAAGGGGAGGCGCCGACGCATGCCTGATCTCAAAAGAACTCGCGTCGACTGAAAGTCATCACCGCCATGGCCAGCAGGATCGTCACGTAACCCGCGGCCAGCAGGAGTCCGTAGGCCACGGCACCCTCGCTCAAGGGAATGCCATACATCGGCCAGACCCGCCAATCGAGACGCGAGAGGTCGGGAAGCAGGTACTGAATGACCTGCAGCAAGGGGCCGTAGCGCCCAAGCAGTTCCTGATCGCCGTCGGCACCACGTTCCAGATAATCGAGGACGGCACCCAGGCTCTTGCCGGCCACCGCGAACAGGGCGCCCAGGGCGACCGGCAACATCTGTACCGTCGACAAGCTGGCAATCCAGAGCGTGAAGGAGGCGACAACAGCCGCATCTACCCACAGGCCGCCAACGGTCAGCCAGTACGGCCAGCCGGTCTGCACCGGATAGCCCTGGGTGTAATGGCCGCCGGAAAGCAGTCACCGACAGCCACAACAGCCCGCCAAGCGATCCAGCAGCGACGGCCAGCAAGCCCAGCACACCGAGAAACCGACCCAGCAGATAGGCTGCTCGCGAAATTGGATAGGCCAGCGCGTAGAGCACCGTCCGCCGCTCGACCTCGCGCCCCACAAGTTCCTGCACCCAGAAGACGGCAAGCAGGATCAGGCTGAAACGGAGTCCGGAAAAGCCCACGTCCATGGTCACGGTCTTCGGTTGCCGCGGCGAGAAGGATGCAGCCAGGAAGGCGACGCCAACCAGCAGCGTCCCCAGGACGAGGATCAGCAAGACCGCCCGGCTACGAAAGCCGGACCGAAGGGCACTAAGACAGAATGGCCACATGGAAGTAAAAAGGCGCGCCGAGGCGCGCCTTTTATCCGAACGCCGAATCAGCTCAGTCGCGCTGGGCTGCCGATCGGCGTCCGAACCTTTCGGCTGTCCGTGCAGCCTGTGTTGGCGCAATCGGTTCCCGTCGCCTTGACACCGCCCCCGATCCCGTGACCACCGCCGAAGACATTCTTGCCTTTGTGGGACCCCCCACTACACTAAACGCCACGTTGTTCTGCGAGTAACGTTGCTCGAACAACGCGGTCGAAGCCACTTGGGCTAAAAGCTTTCTTCACGTACCGGCGTCCATCGGAACTGCGGACGTCGCCGGCAGTGCCGGCGCAGACGGCACCGGTGGTCGCATGCGCGACACGAAACCTCAAAAAGGGCGTAACAGCGCTACAAACAAAGCTTTTTTCATTATCTTCTCCTGGGTATTGATCAGAAGGCTAGTCATTCGGGTACTGGCAGCAAGGCCTGTCAGGAAGTTCTTGGCGTCCGACTGTGCAGCCTTGTCTTCGCCCTTCTTGGTGTATTCGCGAACTGCGGGATCGCGATGGCCGCCAGAATACCGATGATCGCGACGACGATCATCAGCTCGATCAAGGTAAAACCTTTTTGCAGCTTCTTCATGGTAGGGAACTCCTTTCGATGAGTACAACGGACAATCCGTTGCTTTATCGCAATCAAGTTTCGTGCCAGGGCCTGAACCGTGCAAAAAGCCCTTGCTTCGGCTTGCCCCCGCGCCAGAACGACCCATTCGCGTCACCTGCGTGACAAAAATCGTCATCATCGCGCGTCCTGGCCTGACGTTAGCCGATTTAACGCGGCCCCCGCAGCGCCGGCGCGGCCGGATGCACACCACAGCATCCGCAATTCGAGCGCCCGCTGTGCGAATGCGCACAGATCTTTTTGCCGAAATCGGTAGAGTTCGTAGCGTGCTTTGCTTTCCAACCGTGCCGTATGGCCCGGTCAATCACTGAAACGGTGAACCCTCCATGAACTGCCCAAACTGCCACTCGGAAGACGTCCGCCGCTCGCGCCGCAGCGGCCCCAGGGAAGGGATTGCGCTTCGTCTCAAGCACCAGGCGCCGTATCGTTGCCAGCACTGCGCGACGCGATTCATCGCCAGAGAGGACGCCGCCACCGCCCTGCAGCGGCAGCTCTCATTTGCCGATTATCTGGGTCTGCGGGGATGGTCCAGACGGTTTTTCAGCGACCGGGTGATCCTTGGAGGGCTGACCTCCTTGCTGCTGCTGCTGGTGATCGGCGTGTTCTTCTCGGTGGCTGTGGGCTGGATCAACCCGTTCACCCTCCTCGCTCGCAACGTCTGAGCGCGCTGGATTGCGGGAGGCTCCGCCGCCGGCCGGATCGGCAGTTAGCCCTGCCGCCATCGCTACCCCGGGGCAAGTGGGGGCGGATTTTGGCAGAAAGAGCCTCGATTGTGCAGATTCGTAGGTCGGGTTAGCGTAGCGTAACCCGACATTTGCAGTCATCGGATACCCTTGATCGTCGGGTTACGGCCTGCGGCCTAACCCGACCTACGGCTACGGCTGCGGGGATGGTCCAGACGGTTTTTCAGCGACCGGGTGATCCTTGGAGGGCTGACCTCCTTGCTGCTGCTGCTGGTGATCGGCGTGTTCTTCTCGGTGGCTGTGGGCTGGATCAACCCGTTCACCCTCCTCGCTCGCAACGTCTGAGCGCGCTGGATTGCGGGAGGCTCCGCCGCCTGCCGGATCGGCAGTTAGCCCTGCCGCCATCGCTACCCCGGGGCAAGTGGGGGCGGATTTTGGCAGAAAGAGCCTCGACCGAGCAGTTCAGTGTTAAAATTATCGCTTGCCCGACGTGTTCGCCGGTCAACCATAAAGCTTCTCGCTCGTTGTAATCATTTTATTGTCGATAAGGAACCCCATCATGAAGAACTCCCTCCTCGTTGCTGCGCTGATCGCTCTTGCCGTTACCGCCTGTGGCAAGAAGGAAGAAGCCAAGCCGGCTGCTGCTCCTGCCGCTCCTCCGGCCGCCGCTGCTCCGGCCGCTGCTGCTGCCGCCGACGCCGCCAAGGATGCCGCGAAGGCCGCTGGCTCGGCTGCCGATGCCGCCAAGGAAGCCGCCAAGCCGGCAGACGCCGCAGCTGACAAGGCCAAGGAAGCTGCCGGCGCCGCCGCTGATGCCGCGAAGGCAGCTAGTACGGCTGCTGACGCAGCCAAGGATGCCGCCAAGAAGTAAGCTCCCTCCAGGCAGCAAGCAAAAAGCCGGCGCAAGCCGGCTTTTTTCGTCCGTGCTTCAGACCAGCTGCCGCCAGCCGAAACCCCCTTCCTGGTCGGCGACGCTGATCCAGTCCTCGCTGCAACCAAGCGCCGAGGCAAGCGCCCTGGCGGCGAGTTGCGGCCGGTTGTTCTCCTGGCTGAGATGTGCCGCCACCAGATGTTGCAAGCGCCGCGTATCAACCTGGCGTAGCAGGGTAGCCGCCTGATCGTTCTCCAGATGACCGAAGCGCCCAGCGATCCGCTGCCTGAGGCCCGGCGGATAACTCGACGCCGCCAGCAGCGCATGATCGTGGTTGCATTCGAGGACCAGGCCGTCGCAGACGCTCAGAACCTCGACGATGTAGGGGGTGATCGAACCGCTGTCGGTAAGCACGCCGAGGCGATGTTCGCCATCGCCAAACGCGTACTGAACAGGCTCGCGCGCATCGTGCGGCACCGGAAAGGGCTGCACTTCGAGGCCACCGATCGCAAACGGGGTATGACCGTCGATCAGCCGGCATTCAGGCAGGTCGGTCTTGCCGCGCGAGGCGACGGCGTGCGTGCCGTGCGTGAGATAGACCGGGAGCCGGTGACGGCGCGCGAAAGCAAAAACGCCGGCGACGTGGTCACCGTGCTCGTGCGTCACGACGATCGCCGTCAACTCGTCCGGAACTGCGCCCAGTCTGGCCAGTCGCGCCGTCGCCATGCGCGTCGAAAAGCCACAGTCGAGGAGCACCTTCGTCGCGCCGGCATCGACAATCAGGGAGTTACCCTGACTGCCGCTACCCAGCGAAGCAAAACGAATCACGCCAACGGTTCGTAAAGCATGATCAAAAAACCCCCAAGCCTATGCTTCAATGGTGTTTTGTAAGCATTCATTTTTGTTGGGTACTCATTGAGTTGCTCATTGTTGTGGGAGTATCCATTTGACTCACATGCTAGCATGGCCTTGTGCTTGTCGTGCGTCTTCCTGTACGCAAGCCACCCTGCTGGGTCACGCCTGACCCGGTAGGCTGAGGAACTTCGGGAGCGCGGCCCGCTTGGAGCCCCGCCTGCAGGCAAATGGTCGGGACGCCTCGCCCAGGCGCCACCGCCTTTGTGAAACTGGCGTATTGACAACAGCTATACGCCACCATACGATAGGTGTTTTGCTTGTGTATGCGTCAAAGGAAAACCTCATGCGTGATGCCGCCATCAATCTGCGAGCACTTCCCGAGCAGCGTGACTTGATTGATCACGCGGCACATCTGCTGGGCAAGAACCGCTCGGACTTCATGCTCGAAGCCGCCTGCGACAGGGCTCAGTCGGTGGTGCTCGAGCAGCTTTTTTTCAGTCTGGACGCCGACAAGTTCCGGCAGTTCACTACTCTGCTAGACGCGCCACCCGCCCACAATCCGGGACTTGAACGCCTCTTGACCGTCAATGCGCCTTGGGAAGCAGAAATCACCAAGGCATGAACCTTCAACTCAGCGCGCCGCAGCCACTGTCGGCTGCCCACCACATGGATGAATTCGAGTGCGGCGAGGCCTTGCTCGATGAGTGGCTGAAACGACGGGCCATAGTCAACCAATTGAACGGCGCCAGCCGCACGTTTGTGGTGACCGACCAGGACCACCGCATCTACGGTTATTACGCGATGGCCGCTGGCGCCGTGTCGCACCAGATGGCAACGAGTTCAGTGCGGCGCAATATGCCAGACCCAGTGCCAGTGATGGTACTGGCCCGGCTCGCAGTCGATCATCGCGCCCAAGGAATCAAACTGGGGGCCTCGTTGCTGAAGGATGCCGTCCACCGGGCGGTGACCGTGTCGCAGAACGCGGGGGTCAGAGCCCTGCTGGTGCACGCCATTCATGGCCAAGCCAGGCAGTTCTACGAGCATTACGGATGTCAGGTCTCGCCGGCGCATCCCATGACGCTGATGCTGCGCCTGAGCAGCGGAAAGCCCTGACAGAAAAACCCGGCAATCGGTGGGATCTGGCGGAAGCGGTGCGCGGCCGGCGTGCTCTTGTGCTATCAGAAAATCGACCCCCCTGCGCCGGCACCGCACCAGGACAAAGGGCAGTTCATCCTGTGGGTGGTGACGACGCCGGACTTCTAAAGCGCTTACTTCAACTGATCGTAGAGCAGATTGAGGATCTTCTTCGCCGTTTCGGACTGATCGACGCCACCTTCGAGCGAAAGCACCTGCACGGTGGACCGGCTGCCCGCTTCCTTGACGAAGATTCGATACTGGATCTGCGACTTGGCTGCGGAGCTTCCCTTGAAGGGGTTGAGCCGCGACAGGAAACCGTCTTCCTTCTTCTCGTTGTCGGTTTCCGGATCGACATAACGAACGAAGTACAAACCTCTCGAACGATCCCGGTCTTCGACGGTAAAGCCGACCCGATCCAGGGCCAGGCCAACTCGACGCCAGGCGCGATCAAACGATTCCTCGACTTCGAGGGTACCGGCTCCGTCGGCACTTCGTGACAGCCTGGCCCTGTCGACGGGCTTTTCCTGAGCCGCCTGGATGACCGCGTTGGCTCGCTTCTCATCACTGCCGAGGCGAATCATCAGGCGCCGCAGCATTTCCGCTTCGAGTTCCGGATCCGCTGGCCGCGGTTGCCACTTGGTTTGATCCTTGCCCTCGGTGACGTAAATTTCGTACATCCCGCGGTGACTGATGAAGATATCGGTGGTCCCCGGCGTGCTTCCCGGCTCGAGACGGGTGCGGAACTTGTCACGCTCGGCCGTCGAGTACACCGAGTCGATCAACTTGCCAAGCATGTTGCGGATGAAGTCCTGCTCGATCTTGGCGCGGTTTTCGGCCCAGTCGGTCTCCATCACGCCGGCATCGGGCAAATCGAGCTTGATGACAAAACCGGTTTCCTGCCAGAAGTCCTTGACCTGCCCCCACAGTTTGTCAGGCGATCCGGCGACCACCAGCCAGCGCTGGTTGCCCGAACGCTCGATGCGCGCCTTATCGACCTCGGGCAGGACCTCGCTCTTCTGTTGCGACCTGGCTTGCGGCGAACGCTCGGCGGTGTACGCCGAGTAGGTGGCCGTCCCCTTGCCAGCGCTGTCGGGAACGGCGTAACGTTCATCGCGGGTCGGTGAGGTCAGGTCCGGGGGCACCTCGAGGGTCGGCACGTTGCTCGCCGACGCGGTCTTGTACTCGATTCTCTTGGGCTCAAGCAGCGAACCACTGCAGGCAGTGAGCACGAGCAGCAGCAGGGCAACACGACCGCGCGCAACGACAGGACTCATTGGACAACCCTGACTGTAAGGTGAACCATCAGGCGAGCACGCCAGCCTGCGCCATTGCCTGGCGCACGCGCTCGTGACATTCCGGCGACAGCGGCGTCAGCGGCAAGCGCAAGCCGGCGTCGATCAGGCCGAGCTGCTGGCACGCCCACTTCACCGGAATCGGGTTGGCTTCGCAGAACAGTTGCCGGTGCAGGCCGAGCAGACGAGCATTCAGGGCACGCGCCCTGGCGGCGTCGCCGGCCAGCGCCGCGACACACATTTCGTGCATCAGCCGCGGCGCAACGTTGGCGACCACCGAGATGTCGCCGCTGGCACCCATCAGGATCAAGGCGCAGGCACTGGCATCGTCGCCGCTGTAGACCGCAAAACCGGCGGGCGCGCGTTCGATCAGCTCGATGCCTCGATCGAGGTTGCCGGTAGCATCCTTGATGCCGACGATATTCGGTATTTCGGCGAGCCGCAGCGCGGTGTCGTTGCTCAGGTCGGCAACCGTCCGGCCGGGGACGTTGTAGAGAATCACCGGGATATCGACGGCTTCGGCAATCGCCCGGAAGTGGCCATACAGCCCTGCCTGCGTCGGCTTGTTGTAGTACGGCACCACCGACAGCGCGGCGTTGGCGCCGGCCTGGCGGGCAAAGCGGGTCAGTTCGATCGCTTCAGACGTCGAATTGGCGCCGGTGCCGGCGATCACCGGAATGCGGCCGGCGACCTGGTCAACGGCCACCCGGATCAGTTCGCAGTGTTCGTCGAGGTTCACCGTCGGCGACTCGCCGGTCGTACCGACGATGACGATGGCGTCGGTACCTTCCTGCACGTGAACATCGACCAGGCGACGCAAGCCGGGCAGGTCGAGGCTTCCGTCTGCGTGCATGGGGGTGACAATCGCTACGATCGATCCAGTAATCATGGTCATCAGGGGCGCCCGGACAAGCAGCCGGGAGGGATTCGCCGTGGAAATCAAAACACTGAATTCTAACCGAAAGGAAGCGCCTTGGCGATGAAAAAGCGTCGCCGCGAAGAACGGCGACCGCTGCTGTTTCGGCGCGGATCAGAGCTCGGCCAACACCCGGATATGCGCAGCGACGCTGCGCGACAGCGCCGACAGCGAGTAACCGCCTTCGAGCATCGAGACGATTCGTCCCTGCGCGCATTCTTCGGCCAAACGCTTCAGTTGTTCGGTGACCCAGGCGTAGTCTTTCTCGAGCAGTTTCATGCCGCCCATCTCGTCTTCGTAATGAGCATCGAAACCCGCCGAGATGAAGATCATCTCGGGCTGGAATTCGCGCAGGCGCGGCATCCAGAGGTCGCTCACCACGCTGCGAAACTCCTCGCCGTCGGCACCCCGGGCGAGCGGCACATTGAGCATGTTGGCAGCCGGGTGCTCGGTTCCGCTATACGGATAAAACGGATGCTGGAAGGTACTGACCATCAGCACCCGCGGGTCGCCCTTGAAGCAATCCTCGGTGCCGTTGCCGTGGTGGACGTCAAAATCGACGACCGCCACGCGCGACAGCCCGTGTGCGGCGAGCGCATGCGCCGCGGCAACCGCGATATTGTTGAAGAAGCAAAAGCCCATCGCCGTCGCGCGCTCGGCATGATGTCCCGGTGGCCGCACCGCGCAGAAGGCGTTCTCGACTTCCCCGGCGATCACCAGGTCGACCGCCTTCACCCCGGCCCCTGCCGAGCGCAGCGCCGCCTGCCAGGTGTGTCGGTTCATCGCCGTGTCCGGATCGATGTGCACGATGCCCAACTCGGGCGAGGCGCGCTTGAGTCGTTCCAGATGCCCGGCGGTATGCACGCGATGCAGTTGCTGCAAGGTCGCCAGGGGGGCGTCGTGATAGACAAAATACGAATCGAGCCCCTGCGCAATCAGGTGATCGCTGATCGCGGTGAGGCGCTCCGGAGCTTCCGGATGATAGGCACCCATGTCGTGCAGTTGGCAGTCGCGGTGGGTGATGAAGGCAGTGGTGGTCACTGTTTCCTTTCTGTCGCAGATGCTCGCCAGCAGGGGCTTGGCAATCCACGGGAAATCGAGTTATCGGCTGATGGTTTATTATCGTCCTAATTGCGCCACCACGACAAGCCATGCCACCCACTTCCAGACACTCCCCGGTCGCCGAAATCCTTGCCGCCGCCGACGCGGTGATCCTCGGCAAGAGCACGCAAACCCGCCTCGCCCTGTGCTGCCTGCTGGCGAAAGGCCATCTGCTGATCGAAGATCTGCCCGGCGTCGGCAAGACGACGCTGGCGCATACCCTGGCGCGCCTGCTCGGTTTCGAGTTCGCACGCGTCCAGTTCACCAGCGACATGCTGCCGGCAGACATCCTCGGGGTCTCGATCTTCGATCGCGAACGCGGCGATTTCCGGTTCCTGCCTGGCCCGGTTTTCTCGCAGGTGTTGCTCGCCGACGAGATCAACCGCGCCACGCCGAAAACGCAAAGCGCGCTGCTCGAAGCCATGGAAGAGGGTCAGGTGACTACCGAGGGCGAAACGCGACCGCTGCCCAAGCCGTTTTTTGTCATCGCGACGCAAAACCCCTCCAGCCAGATTGGCACCTTCCCGTTGCCGGAATCGCAGCTCGACCGCTTTCTGCTGCGCATCGAACTCGGCTATCCGGACCACGACGCCGAGCGTTTGCTGCTCGAAAGTGGTGGCCGACGCGCGCAGCTACCGACCCTGGCTGCACTGCTTGGCGCCAGCGAGTTTGCCGCGCTGCAACAGGCGGCGGCAGCGGTGCATGCCTCGCCGGCCTTGCTCGACTACCTGCAACGGCTGGTCGAGGCGACGCGCCAGGACGCTAGATTCGTGCATGGCCTGAGCCCACGGGCGGCCCTGTCCCTGCTCGCCGCAGCGCGCGCCTGGGCGTTCAGCGGCGGTCGCCAGCTGGTCCTGCCCGAAGACGTCCAGGCCGTGCTGCCCGCCGTCGCCCGCCACCGGCTACGCCTGCTGAGCGGCAGCCACGCCGACGCGGAAGACATCGCCGCGTTGATTCGCTCGCTGCCGCTCGCCTGATGCGCCCAGGCGAAGCCCTGCAGCGCTGGCTGTTCCGCGTGACGCGAGACGAGCAATTGCCAATCGTGCTCGGACAACGGCGTATCTTCATCGTGCCGACGCGCGCCGGCGGCCTCTTCGCGATCGTTCTGGCGGTGATGCTGATCGGCGCCATCAACTACAATCTCAGCCTCGGCCACGCGCTGATCTTTCTGCTCGCCGGACTCGGCCTGGTGGCGATGGTGCACACCTTCCACAATCTGTTCGGCCTGCGTTTGATTCCCGGGCGCGCCGAACCGACCTTTGCCGGCGATCTGGCGCGCTTTCCGCTGCAGCTCGAAAACCCGCGCCGACAGCCACGGCGCGCCCTCGAATTCTCGTTCCGCGAGCAGCCCGTCGTCCGCGTCGACCTTGCCGCAGACGGCCGCGCGACGATTGCCGTGCCCTACGCTGCCGACCAGCGCGGCCGCCTCGACCCCGGTCGCGTCACCCTCGCGACGCGCTATCCGCTGGGCCTGTTTCGCGCCTGGAGCTATCCCTATCCGCGCTGGGCGTGCGTGGTCTATCCGAAACCGCTGCGCACGCCACTGCCGACGCCGTCGCCAGGCGCAGCGGCCGACCATCACCACGGTGACAGTGGGCAAGAGGACTTCGCCGGTCTGCGTCCGCGTCAGCTCAGCGACCCGACCCGGCACATCGCCTGGAAAGCGGTAGCCCGCCGCTCCGACGAGCAGGCGCTGCTGATCAAGCAGTTCGCCGGCGGGGCCAGCGACGAGCTGTGGCTCGAGTGGTCGCTGACCGCGACCAACCGCAGCGTTGAAGATCGCCTGTCGATCCTCGCCGGTTGGGTGCTCGCCGCCGACGAACAGCAGTTGCGCTACGGGCTGCAGCTGCCCGGACAGCGGATCGCGCCGGCGCAGGGCCAGGCGCATCGGAGCCACTGCCTGCAAGCGCTGGCGCTGTACGGTGAAGCGTAGCCAGCAGCCGGTCGACGCGCTCGAACACGGCGCCGTGCCGTGGCTGCTGGCCGGTGCCCTGGCGACCGCCGGGCCGCATGCCAGCCACCTGCCGGCCTGGTTGTCGCTGCTCGTCGCCGGCGCGATGATCTGGCGCGCCGGCCTGTGGTGGCAACACCGCCCGCTGCCGGCACGCTGGTTGTTGGGATTGCTGGTGATCGGCGGCGTCGCGGCGATCGCCTGGCAATTTCACAGCCTCCTCGGGAAGGACGCCGGCGTCGCCATGCTGGTCCTGTTGATGGCTCTCAAGCCGCTCGAAATGCGCAGCCGGCGCGATGCCCAGGTGATCGTCATGCTCGGCTTTTTCCTCCTGCTGACGCACTATTTCTATTCGCAGAGCATCCCGACCGGCCTGTGGCTGCTGGCCGCCATGACCCTGCTCACCGGCGCGCTGATCAGGCTGCATGGCGGTGCCCAGCCGGTCACCACGATCGCCCGCCAGGCAGCCCTGCTGCTGCTCCAGGCGCTACCTTTCCTGCTCATTCTCTATCTGCTTTTCCCGCGCGTCTCGGGGCCGCTGTGGGGGTTGCCGCAGGATGCCTATTCCGGGCTCAGCGGCTTGTCGGAGCAAATGTCGCCGGGATCGATCAGCAATCTCATCCAGTCCGGCGCGATCGCCTTGCGCAGCCGCTTCGCCGGTGAGGTTCCCGAAAAGGCCGATCTCTACTGGCGTGGCCCGGTTTTCGATGCCTATGACGGAAGTACCTGGCGGGCCGCGGCAGCGCAGCGCGCAGGTCCGGCGCCGGTGATCGAGGCCAGGGGTCCGCTGCAGGCCTACACGAACCTCGTCGAGGCGCACAACCAGCGCTGGCTGCTGGCTCTCGACGTACCGACCAGCCTGCCGCCCGACAGTTCGCTGGCGCCCACCCTCGAAGCCCTGGCGCGCGAACCGCTGCGCGTGCGTGCGCGCTTTTCCTTGGTCTCGGCGCTCGACTACCGCGCCAACCGCGTCGAAGCAGCAGCCACCCTGACGCAGGCGCTGAGCCTGCCGGCGCAGCTCAATCCGCGCGCGCGCGCGCTGGCCGGCGAGTGGCGGTCGCGCACTCCTGAGAAAATTGCCGAAGCGGCGCTGGCCATGTTCCGCACGGAGGATTTCCACTACACCCTGCGCCCCCCGCTGCTCGGCCGCGACGCGGTCGATGAATTCCTGTTCACCAGCCGCCGCGGCTTCTGTGAGCACTACGCATCGGCCTTCGTTTTCCTGATGCGCGCAGCCGGGGTGCCGGCGCGGGTGGTCGCCGGCTACCAGGGCGGCGAAGTGAATCCGGTCGACGGTTATCTCACCGTACGCCAGTCCGATGCCCACGCCTGGGCGGAAATCTGGCTCGCCGGCGAGGGCTGGGTACGCATCGATCCGACGGCCGCGGTCGCCCCGTCGCGCATCGAACAAGGGATCGCCGCCGCGCTGCCCGAGGGTGAGCCCTTGCCGGCAATCATCCGACTCGACGCCGACTGGCTACGCCAGCTGCGCAACCGTTGGGAGGCCGCCAACAACAGCTGGAATCAGTGGGTGCTCGGTTACAATCCGCAACGCCAGCGTGAAGTCCTGTCACGGCTCGGCTGGCGCGACCCCGACTGGCAGAGCATGACCGCCACGCTGGCTGCGCTCTGTGGTCTGGCGCTGCTGATCGTGACGCTGTGGACGCTGCCGCGACGGCGGCCAGCAGACCCGGTACAGCGGGCCTGGCAAAAGTACTGCGCGCAGCTCGCGCAAAGGGGAGTGCGCCGCGCCGAATGGGAAGGCCCACTCGATTTTGCGCAACGCGTGGCGCGCGAACGGCCCGATCTTGCCGCACTCACCAGCGAAGCGGCGGGCTACTACGCCGAACTGCGCTACGGCCGCAGCGGCGAAGGGCAGTTGCGCCTGCTGCAAGGATGCGTGCGGCGACTGCCACCGTCAAGGAGAAGAAGAATTTGAAAAGAACCTGCGTCCCCCTGCTCCTCGGGCTGCTTGGCAGCCTCCTGCCGGTTGCCGGCCACGGCCAGCAGGGCACCAGCTTCAGCCAGGACCCCCAGGTCAGGGCCTTCATCGTCGACATGCACGAACAGCATGGCTTTGATGTCACCCACCTGACGCAGCAGTTCGCCGCCATCCGGCCGAACGCCATCGTGCTGCGCGCGATCCGCCCGCCGGCGGTTCCCGAAAAACAGCGCTCCTGGCAACGCTATCGCGAGCGCTTCGTGAACAGTCAGCGCGTCGGCGGCGGCCTCTCCTTCTGGCAGAAGCATGCCGCTACCCTGCAACGTGCGCAGGCGATCTACGGCGTACCGGCCGAAGTGATCGTGGCGATCATCGGGGTGGAAACCGTGTACGGCCAGAACATGGGCAGTTTTGGCGTCCTCGAAGCGCTGGCTTCGCTGGCGTTCAACTACCCGCCACGCGCCGAGTTCTTCCGCGGCGAACTCGAACAATTCCTGCTGCTGGCTCGCGAAAACGGCGTCAGCCCGCTCGACATCAAAGGCTCCTACGCTGGCGCCATCGGCATCCCACAGTTCATGCCGAGCAGCCAGCGTCGTTTCGCCGTGGACTTCGACGGCGATGACCGCATCGATCTGCGCGGCAGCAACTCCGACGCCATCGGCAGCGTCGCCCGATTCCTGCAGCAGCATGGCTGGCAGACCGGCGCTCCGGTCGCCGTGCCGGCAAGGGTCAACGGCGATCCGGCGGCATTGCTGGCGATGGGTATCAAACCCTCACTGACGGTGCGCGAGTTGGCCCGCGATGGGGTGGTCGCGGCCGCCGACGGCGACTTGCCGGCTGCGCTGATCGACCTCGTCACGCCGGGCGCCGCCACCGAGTACTGGCTCGGCTTCGACAATTTCTACGTGATCACCCGCTACAACCGGTCGAGCTTCTATGCGATGTCGGTCTTCCAGCTCGCCGAGGCGCTACGCGCGGCGCAAAGCAGCCGGGGCGACGCGCGTTAAGGGGAAAGCAGGTTGTCTACCGTGCCGCCGCCACGCCGGATGATATGGCGCAGGCGATCGAGGGCCTCGATCTGGATCTGGCGAACTCGCTCACGGGTCAGATTCAGGTCGAGGGCGATTTCATCGAGGGTGCTTGCCTCTCTGCCATCGAGTCCGTAACGACGCTGCAGAACCTGCTGCTGCTTTTCCGCGAGCTGCCCCAGCCAGCGGTTCAAGAGGTCGCTGATCTCGCTCGACTGCAACAATTCATCCGCATCGACCAGGCTGTCATCAGGGATGACATCGCCAATCGATCGGCTGGGGTCGACCTGCAGGGGGGCGTCGAGCGAAGCGATGTGCTCGTTGAGGGCGATCAGCCGGCGCACGTCGCCGCTCGACCGGTCGATCAGATGGGCGATCTGCTCGACGCAGATTTCCCGTCCCTTGGCTGCCTCCAGATGGCGAATGGCCCGCAGCACGAGGTTGATATCCTTGACCACATGCACCGGCAGGCGGATCGTTCGCGACTGATTGGCGATCGCGCGCTCGATGCTTTGCCGGATCCACCAGGTCGCGTAGGTCGAAAAACGGAAACCGCGCTCGGGGTCGTATTTTTCGATGGCATGGATCAGCCCGAGATTCCCTTCCTCGATCATGTCGAGCAGGGCAAGCCCGCGGTTGAGATAGTGCTTGGCGATATTGACCACCAGACGCAGGTTGTGCTCGATCATCTTCTGCCGGGCCAGGAACTCTCCGGCACGTGCCCGGCGCGCCCAGGCAGCCTCCTCGGACGGAGAAAAGAGTGGCTTGGCGCCGATGTCGTTGAGGTAATGCTGCGTGACGTCGTTGAGCAGCTCTGCCTCGGGCGAAACCGCCGGGTCGGCAAAGGGCAACACGGCCAGCGCTTCCTCCATGGCAAGACGCCGCTGATCGACATCGTCGTCGAAGGGATCCGCATCGGCATCGACGTCGACAGCGCTGCTCATGATCAGCGCTGCGGCAGCTGTTTGAGCGGGTCGATCGGTTTGCCCTGACGCCGGATCTCGAAGTGCAGCTTGACCTGATCGGCGTCGGTATTGCCCATTTCGGCAATCTTCTGCCCCTTGGTGACACTCTGACCTTCCTTCACCAGCAGGTTCTGATTGTGCGCATAGGCAGTCAGGTAGGTGTTGTTGTGCTTGACGATCACCAGCTTGCCGTAGCCGCGCAGACCGGTACCGCTATAGACGACCTTGCCGGCGCCGGCGGCCAGCACGGGGTCGCCGGCCTTGCCGTTGATATCGATGCCCTTGTTACCGCCCTCGCTGAAGGTGCCAAGCAGCTTGCCGTTCGCCGGCCACATCCAGCTGACCTCCTCATTGCCGGCCGCCGTGTCGCCTGGCTTTGCCTCGCCCTGGGCTTCCGGCTTCGCTTCCGGTTTCGCTTCCGGCGCCACCTTCGCCACCGCGACCGGCTCGACGACCCTGGCTGGCGCCTGCGCCCGTGCCAGGGCTTGATCGGAGTAAGCGTCCTTGCCTGCCTTGGGTTCGCTCTTCAGGAGGTCGCCACTGCCGCCGAGCGAACGCTGCTCGACCGGTGCGCCGCTGCTGATCGGCCGCACCACCGCTTTGTCGGCTGCCGCGGCTCCTGGCGCGCGGACGCGCAGCGACTGCCCGATCAGGATGCGATTCGGGTTATCGATGTTGTTCCAGGCGGCGAGCTCCCGGTAGTCCAGCCCGTGGTCAAGGGCGATCGAATGCAGCGTGTCGCCTTTTTTCACGACGTAGGCGTCCTTGCTCGAGGCACCACCGACGCTGGCTACGGGCGGCGTCTGCCCGCTGCGTTCGCCAGTCGGCGCGGGTGCCTTGCTGGCGCAGCCGGCCAGGGCGAGCAATACCGACAAGCTCAGCGCAGCACCGTGGTGGGCGAGAATTCCTTGGTCCTTCATTCGACTCCTGATAGTAGCGGAACGAAACGAACAGCCTCCAGACGGGTTTCGAGTAAACCCTCGGCCCGCCGTTCGATCATCACCAGTTGCTGTGTCGCCACCCCCAGGGGCAGGATCAGCCTGCCATTGGGCGCGAGTTGCTGGAGCAGTGCGCGGGGCACGCGTGCCGCCGCCGCGGCGACGATGATGGTGTCAAAAGGCGCCGCCTCGGGCAGCCCGAGTTGGCCGTCGGCATGCTTCAGGCGCACCTTGAGTTGTTTGATCGCGCGCAGGTTGAGCTTGGCCTTGGCGAGCAGCGGCTCGATTCGCTCGATGGCATAGACTTCGTCGGTCAATTGCGCGAGCACGGCTGCCTGGTAGCCGCAGCCGGCACCGATCTCCAGGGTCTTGCCGAGACCCTCGCGGCCGTCGAGCAGCGCTTCGATCATTCGCGCCACCACATAGGGCTGCGAAATCGTCTGCGAAAAGCCGAGCGGCAGCGCGGTATCCTCGTAGGCACGCGAAGCCAGCGCCTCTTCGACGAAAACGTGCCGCGGCACGGCGGCGATCGCCGCGAGCACGTCTTCGTCGACGATTCCCTGTTCGCGCAGGCGCTCGATCATGCGCGTGCGCGTGCGCTGCGAGGTCATCCCGAAGCCGCTGGTGGAATGCGCCTGGCTCATCGCGCCAGCCACTCGCGGACCACCGACAACTGCCCGTTATGGGTCAGGTCGACCTGCAGCGGCGTCACCGAAACCTGATCGTTGTGCACGGCGTAAAAGTCGGTCCCCTCCCCGGCATCCTGAGCCGCGCCGGCAGCGCCGACCCAATAAACGGTTTCATTGCGCGGTGACAAGGTACGTACCACCGGCTCGGCCTTGTGACGCTTGCCGAGACGGGTGACGACGGTGCCGCGCAACTGCTCCCAGGGGACGTCGGGAACATTGACGTTGAGCAACACCGGTTCGCGCAGCGACTGTTTCTGCAACAGGTCGACCAGTTCGCAGGCGACCCTTGCCGCCGTCGCGAAGTGCTCACCGGCCTTGCTGCACAGCGAAATCGCCAGCGACGGAACGCCGAGCAGAAAGCCCTCCGTTGCCGCCGCGACGGTTCCCGAATAAATGGTGTCGTCGCCCATGTTGGCGCCGTGGTTGATGCCCGACACCACCATGTCGGGCAGCCCTTCGAGCATGCCGGTGACGGCGAGGTGCACGCAGTCGGTCGGCGTACCGTTGACGTAGAAGAAGCCGTTTGCCGCGCGTTTGAGCGACAGCGGCCGATCGAGGGTCAGCGAATTGCTGGCGCCGCTGCGGTCGCGCTCGGGAGCCACCACGGTGATCTCGGCCATCTCCGACAGCGCGCGCGCGAGCAGCTCGATCCCCGGAGCGAAATAGCCATCATCGTTACAGAGCAGGATCCGCATATACCATCCACAAACGTCAACGCACACTGGCAAACAGAAAACCGGCAATCTGCCGGCATCTTTGACAATCGGCGGCGCCAGGTGCCTTCCCTTGCCACGTAGGCGCCGATTATAACCGCCTCCTCCGCCGCTGAATCAGCCGGAAGTCAATACCCGGCCTCCTTTTGATGCCGCAGTGCCAGCACGGTGACGAGATCCGCCTCGTAGCGATACAGAGCCACATAGCCGCTGTCACCAAAATGGATCAGCAGCTCGCGGTATTCGACGTCCATTTCCTCTGCGGGTCTGCCGATCTGAGGATACTGCCCCAGCACCTGAACGGATTTGATGATGGCGTTGGCAGCACGTTTCGCCGTTTCCTAATTCCTTGGCCGCAGGAACTCGCGCAAGCGCTCCAGGTCACGCAGAGCGGCAGGCGAAACTCTCACTTGTGGCATAGGGGAGCGGCCTGCTCACTTTCTTCGCCCCAGGTATCCAGCCATGCCATGACTTCATCACCGGTCACATGCAAACCGCTTGCCTGATACTCGTTCCAGGCGTCGATGGCGTCCTGCCGAAACGCTTCGCGCTTTTCCTCGCGCTCGACGTACTGGCTGATCGCCTCACGCGTCAACCAGTGAGAAGTCCGGTGACGCGCTTCAGCAAGACGGTTTACGCGCTCTCGGGTGTCCTGGTCGATCTTGATCGAGACGGCGCGAGGGGCGGCGGCGGCCATGACTACCTCCAATTCGGTATGAACAGGCGTTACCTTACCAGAAGTCAACCGGCGAAGGTCGGCTTACCGGTTTGCTCTCGTAGCAGGACAGAGCCCTTCCTGCATGGCCGATCCCCGCAATTCCGGATTGATGGTTAAGCCGGAAGAGACAGCGGCGGTTGCCGGCTTGCCCATGGTATCGGAACCCCCGCCCCTAAACTTCACGGATCACCTGCCGCTAGAGGACTTACACGGCAGGCCAAACGAAAGTCACTAAAGTTTCCCCGCGGCCGGTCGTAACAAAAAATGTAAGCGAAACGATTGCCACCTGAGCCGGCAGATGCCTCAGGCAGGCCACTGGAAACCTGAAGTCAATTCAACAGTGATAGGAGAAGGAAAATGCCCCAAGTCATCAACACCAACGTCGCGTCGCTCAACTCGCAACGCAGCCTCAACAGTTCGCAGAATTCGCTGGCCACCTCGCTGCAACGCCTGTCTTCGGGTCTGCGCATCAACAGCGCCAAGGACGACGCCGCCGGTCTGGCCATTTCGACCAGAATGACTTCGCAGATCAGCGGTCTCAACCAGGCTTCGCGTAACGCCAACGACGGTATCTCGCTGGCGCAGACGGCCGAAGGTGGACTGCAGAGCATCAGCGACTCACTGCAACGGATGCGCGAACTCGCCGTGCAGGCCTCCAACGCGACCAATACCAGTACCGACCGCGCCGCGCTGCAGCAGGAAGTCGACCAACTGGTACAGCAGATCAACACCGTTTCCAGCCAGACCGCGTTCAACGGGGTGAAACTGCTCGACGGCACCTTCAACGCGCAGGCCTTCCAGGTCGGCGCCAATAGCGGCGAAACGATTTCGATCAGTTCGATCGCCAGTGCCAAAGCCGATGCGCTCGGCGTCGGCACCACCTCTTCGTATTCGACCAGCCTGTCGGCCACGGTAATTGCCGGCGCGATCGGTGCCGGGGGCATCACAGTGAACGGCTACGGCATCGGCCCTTCCGCTTCGGATGGCGTGTCGAGTGCGAATGCCAATGCCAGCGCAATTGCCAAGGCTGCGGCCTTCAACTCGGTCACCGGCCAGACCGGCGTCTCGGCCGCGGCAACCAAGAGCACGGTGACCGGCGCCGCAGCCACCACCAACGGCGGCTTCGCCGGTGGTGCCACCAACTTCGTCACCATCAACGGGGTCGACATCGGCGCCGTTGCGGCAGGCGCCAACGATGTCGAGACGGGCAACAACGTGGCGGCGGCAATCAACGCCGTTTCGAATCAGACCGGTACCACCGCCACCTTCAGCACCACGACCGGCGCGGTCACGCTGACCGCTGAAGATGGCCGCAACATCACCGTTGCCGGTGGCGGTACCGGCCTCACCGACTCCGGCCTGACAGCGGGAACGACCTACGGCGGCGTGAGTCTCAGCTCGACCAGCAGTTCCGGCATCACGCTTGGTGGGGCGGACCTGAGCAAGACGGCACTGACCGCCGGTTACACCGCCGCCACCGCCACTTTCGGTGCCGGTATATCGAGCGTCAGTCTGACCACCGCCAGCGGCGCACAGAACGCCATCTCGACCCTTGACGCGGCTCTGGCCAACATCAACTCGAGTCGAGCAAACCTTGGTGCGGTGCAGAACCGCTTCAGCAGCGTCGTCAGCAATCTGGCCACCACCTCGGAAAACCTTTCCGCCTCACGCAGCCGCATCCTCGACGCCGACTTTGCTGCCGAGACCGCCAACCTGACGCGTGCGCAGATCCTGCAGCAAGCCGGTACGGCAATGCTGGCGCAGGCCAATTCGCTGCCGCAGAACGTGTTATCGCTGCTGCGCGGATAAGCTGGAATGGTTCAATCGCGGTAAGATTGGGGCGCGGTCGCGGCAACGCGGTCGCGCCCCGATGTTTCTTCCCCGATGGTCATGGCTTTGTGAGACACCCCGGATGATGAAAGCCCTGACCGTTTCCCTCGCCCCCGACCCCTCCGCAGTGAGCAGGCGAGGGAAGATTCATGAGTCGCTGGCGCGACTTTCACGGTAAGGAGCGTGACATGAACATTCAAGCGACTGGCGTTTCGCTGCCGCCGCAAGCCAACTCGCTGCCTGGCCCGGCGCCGCGTGCAGTCAAGACCCCCGGCGAAGCCAGGAGCGTCGACGCGGCGCAGTTGCCGTCGCCTACCCAGCAGCCCGACCGCGCGCAACTGGAAGCCGCCACCCAGAGCGTTCGCGAGTTCGTCAAGCCAATCAACAGCAATCTGGAGTTCAGCATCAATCAGGACACCGGACAGCTGGTGGTCAGGATCATCGACCGCGCGACCAAGGAAGTGATTCGCCAGATGCCGTCGCAAGAAATGCTGGACATCGCCAAGGCGCTCGACAACATCAAGGGGCTGCTGGTCAAGCAGACGGCCTGAGCGCGCAGCACCCAGCAGGGGACAGAAAGAAAAATCATGGCTATTTCATCGCCTGGTCTGGGCTCCAACCTGGACGTCAACAGCATTGTCAGCCAGTTGATGGCGCTTGAACAGCGGCCGCTGACCGCGTTGACCAGAAAGGAGGCGGGTTTCCAGGCCAAGATCTCGGCGCTCGGCTCGCTGCAAGGCGCGATTTCGGCGCTGCAGACAGCCGCTGCCAGCCTGGTGCCGGCGACGGGCAGCACAGCTACACAAAAATTCTCGGTGTTCCGGACGGCGGTCGCCGATCCCACGCTCGCCTCGGCCAGCACGGCATCGACGGCGGTCGCGGGCACCTACCAACTCGAAATCAGCCAGTTGGCGAGACAGCACAGCATCGCCAGCGCGAGCGGAGGTGCTTCCCCTTTTTCCGGAGCGGGGGGAACCCTGCCCCTGGGCGGCACGCTGACCATCTCACTGGATAGCGTCGCTGGCGTCAGCCCGCACCAGACCACCGACGTTGCCATCGCCGATGGCGCGACTCCGGAAGCCATCCGCGACGCGATCAACAATGCTGGAGCAGGTGTTTCAGCGCTGGTGATCAACGGCAGTGCCGGCAAGCAGCTGGTGCTGACCAGCGACACCGCCGGCAGCAATCAGTTCGTCAAACTGTCGGGAATTGGCGGCCTGTCGTACGACCCGAATGCCGTCCCGGACCCGTTCACGGATCGCTTTCTGCAGACGCAGGCCGCGCAGGGAGCCAGCTTCAAGCTGAATGGGATCGCGGTCAGCGCCGAGACCAACACCGTGACGACGGCGATTGACGGGCTTACCCTGAACCTGCTGAAAGGTCCCGAAGCCCCGGCAAACTCGGTCAGTACAAGCTTCACGATCAGCAAGGACAATTCCAGTCTGAGCGCCGGCGTCAACGCCCTGGTCAAGGCGTTCAACGACTTCCATACCACCGCCAGCAGTCTCGGCAGCTACGACGCGACCAGCAGGAAGGCCGGCGCGCTCAACGGCGACAGCACCCTGCGCACGGCGCAGAACAACTTTCGCGCGGCGCTCGGCAACCTGCCTTCCGAGCTCTCGGGCGCCACCCTGCAGCACCTCTCGGACATCGGCATCACGCTGCAGAAGGATGGCCGGCTCAGCGTCGATTCCGACAGACTGACGAAGGCGATTGGCGAGGACTTCGGCGGTGTCGCCAGGCTGGTTGCCGCCTACGGTGGCGCCTTCAAGGCCGCTGCCGACGGCCTGGTCGGTACCAGCGGCCTGATTGCCGCGCGTAGCGAAGGCCTCAACGCGTCGATCAAGAGTATTGGCCAGCAGTCCGATGCCCTCTCCAGCCGACTGACCCAGATCGAGGCGCGTTATCGCAAGCAATTCACCTCGCTCGATACCGTGATCTCGGGCCTGACCACGACCAGCAACTTTCTCTCGCAACAACTTGCCAACCTACCCAAGAGCAGCAGCTAGGAGTCCCCAATGTTCGGCAGTGCACGCCAGGCAATTTCCGCGTATCAGAAAGTCGGCATTGACGCCGCAATCGAGGTCGCCGACCCGTACCGCCTGATCCTGCTGCTTTTCGCGGGTGCCCAGGTGGCCATCGGCAACGCCCGCGCTGCGCTTCAGCAGCAGGATATCGCCGCCCGGGGCGAAGCCGTTTCCAAAGCCATCGACATCATCGGCAACGGCCTCAAGGTCAGCCTCGACCTCGAACAAGGCGGCGAAATCGCCGCGCGCCTCAACGCGCTCTACGACTATCTGGTAATGCGCCTGCTGCGGGCCAACATGGACAACGATGTGCGCGCGCTCGAAGAGGTTGCCGCGCTGATCGAAGAGATTCATGGCGCCTGGCGGGAGATTGCCCCCGGCGCGCGACAGCAGGCCGTGGCGTGAGCCTCGCGCCGAATGCACTCGAGGAACTACTGGCGCTCTCCGAGGCGATGCTCGGCGCTGCCGAAAGCGGCGACTGGGAGCTCCTGGCGAGCATCGAAAATCAACGCAGCGATCTGGTGAGCCGCCTGCCGGCAAATCTTGCGGGTGAGCCGGAAGTCGCGAAGTCAGCGCGTGGTCGCCGCCTGATCGAGGATTGCCAACGCTGCGATGCGCGGGTGCGCCCGCTGGTCGAGGCCCGTCTGAACGAGCTGCGCGTCGTTCTACGCGAAGTGCGCGCCAGCGCCTGAAGCGATGATCCGCGCCGACCTCGCCAACCGCCTGCAGCCGGCTGCCGATCGGACGCTGCGGCCGGCGCTGCCGCTACAGGAACTCAGCAGCCGGCTGCCGGGGCTCGTTGCCGGCCAGCGGCTGCTCGCCGAGATCGAGTCGCTACTGCCCGACGGCAACTACCGAGCGATGATCAACCAGCGCAGCGTGACGCTCTCGCTGCCGTTTGCCGCCAGCAGCGGCGACGCCATCGAACTCGAAGTCGCCGAAAGCGACGGCAAGCTGACTCTGGCGGTGGTCGCCAAGGCCGCTGCCGAAGCGAATGGCGGCGCTGCGGTCGCCACCCACCTCAGCCGCACCGGACAGCTGATCAGCAATCTGCTCGGCGGCACTGGCGAGGCCGCTTCGGGTCCGCCGCCGCTACCCCTCAACGAGCAGCAGCCGATCGCTGCCCGCCCACCGAGTAGCGCACAGGATCTGCTGCCGCTGCTGCAGCAGGCGATCAGCGAGAGCGGCATGTTTTACGAATCGCATCAGGCGGAATGGGTCGAGGGGCGATACCAGAAGGCGCAACTGCTGCAGGAACCGCAGGGCAAGTTGACGCCGCAGGTAGCCCCGGCCAGCGACGTCAGCGGCAGCGCGCGCGCTACCGCTGACGCGGCGCAGTTGCCGATCAGGCCAAGCGAAGTCAACACGCTCCAGACGACACCGCCAGCAGCAGCGGTCGCCCCGGCAGCCCAGGCACTCGTCCAGCAACAACTCGAAGCCTTCGCCACACAGAATTTTGCCTGGCAGGGGCAGGTCTGGCCGGGCCAGGCGATGCAATGGGAAATCCAGGAACCCGGCGAGAGACCCGGTGACCGCCGCGAGCCGGGTGGTGACGACCGGCAGAACTGGCAAACGCGGCTGCGTCTGACGCTCCCCAATCTGGGCGAAGTCGATGCGCGGCTACAGATCCAGGGGGACCAGATCCGCCTGTCCCTGTTCGCCAACGAGCCGGCGCAGGAGTTGTTGCGCAACGATGCGGGCAGCCTGCGCAGCCAGTTCCAGCAGGCCGGCCTGGATCTGGCGTCGATTGGCATCGCGGCGCCAGCCGCCAGCGAGGAGCAGCCGCAGCCCGCAGAATGAGCCACGCCAGACAACCCGCGCCAGCGCTCGAGGACCGCCGAGAGCATGCCCAAAGCGCCGCCTGAGTCGCTGAAAAACGCCGTCGCCCTCGCTTACCACCAGGCCGACGCGGCGCCGCGGGTGGTCGCCAGGGGACGCGGTCTGCTCGCCGAGCAGATCATCGCGCGGGCGCACGAACATGGCGTCTATGTACATGAATCGGCGGAACTGGTGTCGCTACTGATGCAGGTCGATCTCGATCAGCATATCCCGCCGCAGCTGTATCTGGCGGTCGCCGAACTGCTGGCCTGGCTCTATCGGCTCGAAAATGGTCAGGCGCTGGCGCCAGCACCCATGCCCAGCGCCGCAACCATTGACCACCGATGATCTTGGCGCCGTCGACGACCTCCGCGGCAGTTTTGCTTTACACTTCCCGCTCCAGCCGATTCCGGGAAAGCGAATGGAAGACACGGACGTTGAGGCACAAGCAGAAGAGGCGCCAACTCGATTTGAAATCGAGGATCCCGGGGGCTACGCTCAATACCTGTTGCACTCGCCAGCCGAGATTGCGGCGGTGCTGCGCGCCCTGGTGCAGCGCAGGGCTCTGGTCAGCGCCTACTTCAACCGCGGCCGCTCCTTTCTGCTTACGGCGGTGCTCGAACTCGACGTGGACGCCGGCGAACTGGTCCTCGATTGCGGTCGCGAGGAAGAGACCAATCGCCAGGCGTTGCTGGCCGAACAGTTACTGCTGACCGCGTCGGTTGACAAGGTGAAGGTCCAGTTCAAGCTGGGCAAGCTCTCGGAGACCCGGCAGGGCGGCTTGCCGGCCTTCCGGGCGGCACTGCCCGAGGAACTGTTGAGACTCCAGCGGCGCGAGTACTTTCGCCTGACAACGCCGGTCACCAGGCCGGTCAAATTCGTCAGCGCGATCCGGCGCAGCGATGGCAGCGTCTTGCTGGTCGAGGCATCCTTGCTTGACATCAGCGGTGGCGGCATCGGTCTGATGGCGGCGCCGAGTCTGGCAGCCCTGCTGCAGCGCGGCGCCGTCCTGCCCGACTGCAAGGTGAGCCTGCCGGACGAAGGCTTGCTGGTCGCCCATCTGAGCGTGCGCAACAAGCTCGACGTGACGACCCGGGGAGGATCGCGCTACGTCCGTGTCGGCTGCCAGTTCATGGCCTTGCCGGCAGCAAGAATGAGCATGGTGCAACGCTACATCACCCGCGTCGAACGCGAGCGCAAAGCGCGCATCAGCGGCCTCTCCTAGTCTCCTGGCTGCCTGGCAAGCGGCTCGCCAGGGCGCGCCGGGTGCGACCGAAAGTGTTGGTCATGGCCAGAGCCGTAGGTCGGGTTAGGCCGCAGGCCGTAACCCGACGATCAAGGGCAGCCGATGGCTGTAAATGTCGGATACGCTACGCGAAGCCGACCTACGATCTTTCATTCGCAGCCGGGCGCGCCAGCGCTCGCCGTCGGCCAAAGCCTAGAAACCGATCACCAGCAGCGCGTACGCTGCGAGCAGCGTCCCGACCATCGCCGATCCATAGCAGAGCAGCTTGGCAGCGGTTCCGGCATGGATACCAATATCGTGCAGGCTGTGGAAGATACGATGCGCGGCATGCCAAAGGAATAGCGCAATGATGGCGAAAATGAAGCCCTTGCCAATGAAGTTCTGGGCGAAGGCGAGCATGCGCGGATAGCTCATCGTGTCCGGCGGCAATAGCCAGCCCAGCGGGACAGCCAGCCCGGTGATGAACACCAGCATCGGACCGAGCAGCGCCGAGAGCATGCCGCCAGCCCCGAACAGCGCCCAGAAGATCGGTGCGTTGGAACGTTTCAGCGTCGGCTTCATCGTGCCATCCCCCATACCAGAGCGAGCAGACCCAGGCAGGCGGCGGCGGCAACCGCCAGGCCGCTGCCGGTGATGGCCCAGGCCGACAGCCGCTGGCCACCGACCACCACCGGCGGCATCGTGCGCGGCATGATCTTGAACCAGGTGTAGGTGTGGTAAGTGAGCGCGATCAGGGCCAGCACTTGAAAGCCGATGTACCAGGGGTTCTTCATTGCGCTCAGCCAAGCGTTCCAGGCCGCTTCACCCTGCGCTAGCCGCAGCAGCCCGAACAGTAGAATCCCCGCGTAGGCCGCGACGAAAAGGGCGGTTCCTTCGTGGATCATGTACTCGACGAAGAACGGATTCTTCTTCCACCAGCCGTCCATCGAGCGCACATAGGGGCGACGCTTGTTCACTTGGCACCTCCCTTCGGAGTAAGGAAACGCAGAAAATAATCCGCGGCACTGTTGGTCTTGTTCTGGTTGACAGCGTTCGCTGGATCGACCTGCTTCGGACACACCTCGGAGCAATAACCCACCGCCGTGCAATTGAAAACGCCCTCTTCCGAGTTGACCAGTTCCATGCGCTCGGCCTTGCCGCCGTCACGGGAATCGACGTTGTAGCGATGCAGCAGAGCGGTCGCGGCCGGTCCGATAAAACTGGGGTTGAGACCGAACTGCGGACAGGCGGCGTAGCACAACAGGCAATTGATGCACGAACTGAACTGCTCGTAAGCGTTCAGTTGCTCGGGAGTCTGCAGGTATTCGCCCTGCGCCAGCGTGCGCGGCTCCTTCGGGATGATGTAGGGCTGGATACTTTCCAGCTTCTCGATGAAACCCTCGATGTTGACCACCAGATCGCGCTCGATCGGAAAATGCGACAGGGCTTCGACGCGCACCCGCGCCGGATAAAAATCGCGCAGGAAAGTCTGGCACGACAGGCTGGGCTCACCGTTGATCATCATTCCGCAACTGCCGCAGATCGCCATCCGGCACGACCAGCGAAAGCTCAGTGAGCCGTCCAGGTAGTCCTTGATGTACTGCACGCCCTGCAATACCGACATATCATCAGTGAACGGCACTTCGAAAACCTGCTTGTGAGGCTCCTTGTCCTTCTCCGGGTGATAGCGGAGAACCTCGATTTCGATTGTTTTCTGACTCTCAGACATGGGATGCCTTCCTTTCCTGCTCCGCCTTTTCGCCTGCAGCACCATAGGCACGTGTGCCCGGCTGCGATTTGGTGATCTTGACCGGGCCGTAGTCGATGCGCGGCGCACCGTCAGCGACATAATGCGCCTGCGAGTGTGTCAGGAAATTGACATCGTCGCGCTGTTCGAAGCCGTCGAGCCGCTGATGGGCACCGCGGGACTCGCGCCGGTTGATCGCCGAGTAGGCCATCGACTGGGCGACATCGATCTGGTACTCGAGCTCGATCGCGAGCAGCCACTCGGTATTCCAGACGCTTGATTTGTCCTCGAGGTTGATATTCCTGAAACGCGCC
The DNA here is from genome assembly GCA_016713625.1 of Candidatus Accumulibacter affinis. GTDB lineage: Bacteria > Pseudomonadota > Gammaproteobacteria > Burkholderiales > Rhodocyclaceae > Accumulibacter > Accumulibacter affinis. Next base: position 580,177 of record JADJOT010000010.1, on the reverse strand, counting down.
TTGAGTTCGTCGAGCTTGTCGCAGGTCGCCTGCATGGTTGCGGCGAGGCGATAGATGCCGCAGCCATCCTCCATGGTCTGCGCCATCTCCTTGCGCAGTGTCGCGATACGTTCGGTCCCACCGCTCTTCGTCTTCAGGCCGACCACTCGCTGCTCGACGGCCTGCGCCTGCTTGAGCAGGCTTGCCGAATTCCCCGGCGCCACCGATCTGGCGAAGCGCGCGGCTTCGACTCCCGCCACCTTGCCGAAAACCAGCAGTTCGGACAGCGAATTGGAGCCCAGCCGGTTGGCGCCATGGATGCCGACACTCGAGCATTCGCCCGCCGCATAGAGACCCGGCAGCGGTGCGGCGCAAAGGCCGTCGACCAGGATTCCACCCATGGTGTAGTGCACCGCCGGGCGAATCGGTATTGGCGCCAGCGCCGGATCGACGCCAAGAAACTGTTCGGCCAGTTCGCAGATCTGCGGCAGCCGCTCGCGTAGCTTGGCATGGCCCAGATGACGAAGGTCCAGATGCACGACCGAACCGTGCTTGCCTTCGATCGTGCGGCCCTTTTGTTGCTCATGCCAGAACGCCTGGCTGAGACGGTCGCGTGGCCCGAGTTCCATGGCCTTGTTGCGCGGTGTCGGCTCCGCTGGCCCGAGACCGTAGTCCTGCAGGTAGCGGTAACCGTCCTTGTTCACCAGGAAGCCACCTTCCCCGCGGCAAGCCTCGGTGAATAGCAAGCCTGTTCCAGGCATACAGGTCGGGTGGTACTGAACGAACTCCATGTCGCGCAAGGGCACGCCGTGGCGATAGGCGAGCGCCATGCCGTCGCCGGTGACCACGCCACCATTGGTGTTCTCGCGGAAGACGCGACCGGCGCCGCCGGTGGCGATGATCACCGACCTGGCTTCGACCAGCATGAATTCTCCCGAAGCGATCTCGATCGCCACGACGCCCTGGACGCGCCCGTCCTCGACCACCAGATCCACGCAGAAATGCTCATCGAAGCGCTTGATCGAGGGGTACTTGATCGAGGTCTGGAAGAGCGTGTGCAACATGTGAAAGCCGGTCTTGTCGGCGGCGAACCAGGTGCGCTCGATCTTCATGCCACCAAACGCGCGCACGTTGACGTGGCCGTCCGGGGTCCGGCTCCACGGGCAGCCCCAGTGCTCGAGCTGGGTCAGCTCCTCGGCGCATTGCCCGACGAAGTACTCGACCACATCCTGCTCGCACAACCAGTCGCCGCCGCCAACCGTATCATTGAAGTGGTATTCGAGGCTGTCGGTCGCCAGCTTTACCCCCGCCGAGCCACCTTCTGCAGAAACCGTGTGGCTACGCATCGGATAGACCTTCGAAACCAGCGCGATCTTCAGCGTCGGATCAGACTCTGCCACCGCGATCGCTGCCCGCAAACCTGCGCCACCGCCGCCGACGATCACCACGTCGGCCTTGTACATCTCCATGCTTCATCCTTTCTCGCGCCAGGCGCCGCCTGGCACGACCAACGTTCGAAGCCCCGGCGGAGCAAACTCCGCCGGAACCAAATGATTATCTACCCACTCACCTGCTGATCTTTCCCTGTTGCAACCACCTTGAGCGTCAACATCTGATACATGCCACCGAAGAAGCGCTGCTTGCTGAGTTGGACGAAACTCCCATCCTTCGGCAACCAGGCCGCGACTTCCTCGCTGAAGAGGTCGCGGGCAAAGGGCTCCAGGCGGTCGAGAACCGGTTTCCAGAAGTAGCGCAGCGGATTGAAGCGGCTCGGCGGCGCGTAATCGACGATGGTCAGCGTGCCGCCCGGACGGACCACCCGCAACGCCTCGGCCAGCGTTCTTTCGCGCACGGCCTGCGGCTGCTCGTGCAGCAGAAAGAACAGCAATGCCCGGTCATAGCTCGCGTTGGCAAAACTCAGCGCGGCCGAATCCATGCAATGCAGCTTGATCGGCGCATCCTGGCCGAGCTTGCCCGCGAGATTCTCGAGCTGGATCGGCAGAATGTCGACGATTTCGAGCGAGCCCCCCGGGGCCACACAGGCAGCCAGTCGCGGCGTCAGGTCACCGTAGGCACAGGCCACCTGCAAGGTGCGCCCAGGCAGATGATTACCGTAATCGTGCAGCACCGCATTGCACAGGCGCTTGTAATTGCCCCAGAGAATCAGATTCACCAGCCACTGCCGCTCGAAAAAATGCACCGCGCGCGGATGGATATAGGCCCACCAGTAATGAGCGTGCAGATACTGAGGAACCACCGGCAGCGTTTCCTTGACGGCGACGCAGGCGGGAACTGGGGGATTGCAAGTATTTTTCATAGGAAGGGTGCAAACATTCACGTTCGGCAAAATGCCCAAAATGCCTTTCAATATCGGTGATCCTTACCGGGCTTCCCACGTTGAGGGTGTGCTACCGGCGAAGTTCCCAGCCATGGTACCGCGGCTGGGCCCACCGCCCAAGCGCTTCGTAAGCGGCAGGGCGTACCCTACCCGATCAATCAGCCGAAAGCAACTGAGGCAGCACGGCCAGCGCATTGGTCGACGTTGCCCGCGCCAGTTGGCTGGCGTCGATGCCGCGCAACTCGGCGAGCAGCTCGTTGATCCGTGCCAACTCGGCGGGCGTATTGCGACCGCCCGCCAGCCAGGCCGGCGGCATGTCGGGCGCATCGGTTTCGAGGACCACAGCGTCCAGCGGCAGCGACGCCGCCAGCTCGCGGATGCGCTTCGAGCCGCGGTAAGTCGCCGCGCCGCCGAAACCGAGTTTGAAACCCAGCCCGATGAACGCTTCAGCCTGCTGGCGACTGCCATTGAAGGCGTGCGCGATGCCGCCCCGCACCCGGATTCGCCGCAGGTTCCTGAGCACCTGATCAACCGCCCGGCGGACATGCAGGAGCACCGGCAGATCCGCATCGCGGGCGATTTTCAGTTGTTCCACAAAAAAATACTCCTGTCGCTCGATATCCGCTTCGCCCATATGGAAGTCGAGACCGATCTCACCCACCGCTACTACCGGCTGCGCTGCGTCCGCGGCGCGCGCCAGCCACTCGCGCAGGCAATCCAGGTCAGCCTGGCCGGCATGCTGCAGGTAAAGCGGATGGATGCCGTAAGCGGGGACGCATCCCGGGTAGCGCGCACAGCAATCGCGCACCGCGGCAAAGCTGGCCAGGTCTACAGCCGGGACGACGATGCTCGCCACGCCAACGCCTTTCGCCGCCGCCAGTACGGCGTCGCGATCGACAGCAAATTCAGTAGCGGCGAGGTGGCAATGGGTGTCAGTCAGCATCGACGGGGAGCAGCCTTGGTCGCAGGAAGCCTGGCGGGCTCAAAGGAAGCGGAAGGATGGCTCGGGCGCGCGACCGCTGACAATGTCGGCCAGCGCGGCGCCGGAACCGCAGGCCATCGTCCAGCCAAGCGTTCCGTGGCCAGTGTTGATATACAGATTGGGAATTGCCGAGCGGCCGACGAGCGGGACATTCGACGGCGTCGCCGGGCGCAGACCAGACCACAATCCGGCTTCGCCGGCGGGTCGCAAAGCGGGGAAAAGCTCGCCCGCCCTGGCCAGCAAGGCTTGGCAGCGGACTTGGTTGAGTTCGGTATTGTAACCATTGAATTCGGCCGTGCCGGCAACGCGCAGGCGTTGGCCAAGACGCGAAAAGACGATCTTGTGACCGTCATCGGTGAGGCTGACGCTGGGCGCGATGCTATCCGCAGCGAGCGGGATGGTCGCCGAATAACCTTTCGCCGGATAAACCGGCAGGCGCAGGCCAAGCGGCCGCAGCAACAAGGGGGTATAGCTGCCGAGTGCAGCGACATAGGCGTCGGCCTGGAACAGCTCGCCGCCGGCGACCAGCCCGGTCACCCGGCCGCCCGCTCTGGTCAGCCGGTCAATGGTGACGCCATAGCGAAAAGCGACCCCACGCGCCGCGCACAAGGCGGCAAGCTGCTGCGTGAAACGATGGGCGTCGCCGGATTCGTCCGCTACGGTGTAATCAGCACCGACCAGCAGGGGCCGTGCCGACGCGAGCGCCGGCTCGATGGCGATACACTCGTCGACGCTGACAGTTCGCCGTTCGCAGCCACACTCACGCATCACGGCGGCGGCCTCGAGGGCGGTTGCGAACTCGCGGCGATCGGTATAAACGTGCAGAATGCCGCGCTCGAGATGATCGTAGGCCAGCGAGGTTTCGGCGCGCAGTGCCTGCAACTGCGTACGGCTGTACAGCGCCAGGCTGACGATCTGGCGAATGTTGTCGCGCGTTCGTCGCGCCGTACACTCGCGCAGAAAGCGCAAACTCCAGTCCAGCAACGCCGGATCCCAGCGCAGGCGGAACAGCAGTGGGGCATCCTCGCGGCGCATCCACGCCAGGGCGCGCAGCGGCGCGTGCGGGTTCGACCACGGCTCGGCGTGCGAGACGGAAATCTGGCCGCCATTGGCAAAACTGGTTTCCAGCCCGGCGGCGGCCTGCCGGTCAAACACCGTCACCTGATGGCCGGCCCGGGCCAGATACCAGGCGCTGCTGACGCCAACGACACCAGCGCCCAGAACGACCACCTTCAAGCAGTCAACCCCTGGTCCCGCGTAATGCGGACAACCTCCGGAATACGACGCAAACTGCGCATCAGACGCGCCAACGAAGTGCGACTGGCGACCTGCACCGTAAAATGCAGCGTGGTATAGAGGCCGGGATGCTTTTCCTCCATGTTGACGTGCTCGATGTTCGTTCCCGAACTCGAAATCTCGGTAGCGATCCGCCCGAGCGCGCCAAGCGTATTCTGCACCATGACCAGCAGACGCACGCTGAACAGCTTGCCCGGCTCCGGCTCCCACTCGACGTCAATCCACTTGGTTGGTTTGGCGCTGCGCGCCTTGCGAATGGCGAGGCAATCATGGGTATGGATGACCAGACCCTTGCCCTTCCAGACCGAGCCAATGATCGGGTCCCCCGGGATTGGCTGGCAGCAGGGCGCGAACTGCACGGCCAGGCCTTCGGTGCCACGAATCACCAGCGACGCGGGCGGCCTGTCGGTCGGCTGCGCAGCTTCCTCGCGCGCCAGCAGGCGGCGAGCAACGACCCCAGCCAGGCGGAAACCAAGACCGATGTCGGTGTACACCTCCTTGATCAACTTGTTGCCGGAGTCGCGCAACACATTCTTCCAGCTCGACACCGGCAACTCGGAGGCGACCACACCGAGCGCCCGCAACTCCTGGTCCAGCATTTTCTCGCCAAGCACCGTCGACTCGTCATGCTGCACGCTCTTCAGATAGTGGCGGACCTTGCTGCGCGCCCGCCCCGTCTTCACCGAACTGAGCCAGGCCGCACTCGGATGCGCGTCGGCGGCGGTAACGATCTCGACGCGATCGCCATTGGTGAGCTCGGCGATCAGGGGCTGAGGCTTGAAATTGACCTGCGCGGCGACACAGTGATTACCGATATCGGTATGCACCGCATACGCCAGATCCACTGCCGTGGCACCGCGTGGCAGGGCAATGATCTTGCCCTTCGGCGTAAACACGTAGATCTCGTGCGGAAACAGATCGACCTTGACGTGCTCCAGGAACTCGGAAGAATCGTTGGTGCCACTCTGCAGGTCGAGCAGCGAGTGAAACCACTTGGTCGTCTTCTTCTGCAGATCGGCTCCGAACTCCTCGCTGTCCTTGTACAGCCAGTGCGACGCAACGCCCTCCTGTGCTACCTGGTCCATCGCTTCAGTGCGAATCTGCACCTCGAAAGGCGTGCCGTGCGGGCCGATCAGGGTGGTGTGCAGGGACTGGTAGCCGTTCGGTTTCGGAATGGCGATGTAGTCCTTGAACTTTCCGGGCACCGGTTTGTGCAGCCCGTGCAGAGCACCAAGCGCCAGGTAACCGCTGGGCACATTCTTCACCAGGACGCGGAAACCGTACACATCAAGCACCTGCGAGAACGATAAGCGCTTGTCGAGCATCTTGCGATAGATCGAATACAGGCTCTTCTCGCGACCAAGAACGCGCGCCTCGATGCCCGCCTCCTGCAGCCGGCCCTTGATGCCTTCGAGTATCCGCGACAACAACTCGCGCCGGTTGCCACGCGCGGCCCTGAGGGCACGTGCCAGGACGTGCGCGCGCATCGGATAGATGAGCTGAAAAGAAAGGTCCTGCAACTCGCGGAAGAGCTTGTTGAGACCCAGCCGACCGGCAATCGGTGCGTAGATCTCCAGGGTCTCGCGGGCGATGCGGCGACGCTTTTCGGCGCGCACTGCCGCCATGGTCTGCAGGTTGTGATGACGGTCGGCGAGCTTGATCAGCACGACGCGCAAGTCGTGCGCCATGGCCATCAGCATCTTGCGGAAATTTTCGGCCTGCGCCTCTTCGTGCGACTGAAACTCGATCTTGTCCAGCTTCGACAAGCCGTCAACCAGGTCAGCTACCGGCTGTCCGAAACGCTCGGCAATTTCGCTCTTGCCGACCGCAGTATCTTCCATCACGTCGTGCAGGAGTGCGGCCACCACTCCCTCGACATCCATTTGCCACTCGGCAATGGCGCCAGCCACCGCCAGGGGGTGGGTGATATAGGGCTCGCCAGACAGCCGTACCTGCCCGCGATGCGCACGCTCGCTGAACCGATACGCCTCCCGAACAAGCGCGACATCCGCCGCCGGTAGATAGTCCAGGCTGTCGATGAAGACGTGGTAAGCGGGATCGTCCTCGGGATCGGCCAACGCCGGGATGTGCTCAACCACCGACTCAGCCATCGTCAGGCTGGTTGCAGCAGGGGTATTCATGATCACGCACGGCACAGCGCGTGCGACCGAACTCAGGCCTGACCGCGATTGAGAACCTCCAGACCGACGCGACCAACGGCGATTTCTCGCAGTGCAATCACGGTCGGCTTGTCGCGGCCGGCATCGACCAGCGGGGACGCGCCGGCGGTGATCTGTCGGGCGCGATAGGTCGCGGCCAGCGTCATCTGGAAGCGGTTCGGAATACGGTGCAGACAGTCGTCTACGGTCACTCTTGCCATGCAAATCTCCCGGTAAATTCAGAGCATTGTTGTGAACAGGATGGAATGGCGCTGGTACTGCGCAGCATAACGGAGTCGCTCGGCGCGAACCACCGCCAACAGATCGAGCAGCGCGCGCTGCAGGTCGTCATTGATGATAACATAGTCGAATTCAGCCACATGCTGCATCTCTTCGCGAGCCGCTGCAACGCGGCGAGCGATTGTTTCGGAACTGTCGGTGGCCCGCTCGCAAAGACGACGTTCGAGTTCATCGACCGAGGGCGGCAGGATGAAAACCCCGATTGCCGCCGGGAACACTTTCCGCACCTGCTGCGCGCCCTGCCAGTCGATCTCGAGCAGCAGGTCGTGGCCGGCCTGCAAGGCGGCTTCGATGCCACTTCTGGAGGTGCCATAGTAGTTGCCATGAACCTGGGCCCATTCAATGAAGTCATCATTTCGAGCCATTTCGAGGAAATCCGGCACGCCGATGAAATGGTAGTCGACAGCGTTGCGCTCACCCAGCCGCGGTGAGCGCGTGCTGTGAGAAATGGACACGCGGATGCCCGGATCGTTCTCAAGCAGCAAGCGCACCAGCGTCGTCTTGCCGGCGCCGGACGGGGCGGTGACAATGTACAGATGTCCGAGCATGGGTTCTGGTCGAGGAAAGCAAGACCTTGATTGTACGCGCGGCCCAGGCGCTGTAGACACACCGTCGGCCGCGCGAGGAACGGGCCACGGCTGCGGCGAGCAGCAGGATGGCAGCAGAACGCCGACAGCGGCCATGGGCATGGACCACGCGGGCTTTACCGACGAGAATTGCACCTGGATGGAGGTTCGAACTGGTGAGGAGCAACGCAATGTGTCGATGGAAGTCGCGGCAGTTCACCGCTTTACTGTTTGCCGCACTCGCGGCAACGGCTGTCGGCGCTGCCGTGCCGCTCAAGATCGTCGGTTTTGACGACATGTCTTGCCGCGCCTGGTCTGCGTCAAAAGACGATGCCGAGCAACGCGCGCTCTACGTCGCCTGGGTGCGCGGCGTGCTCTCCGGCCACAACTACGCCAACCAGAGCCAGCAGGTATCGGCGATCTCCAGCGCAACCGTCGAGCAGCAGGTGAATCGCTACTGTACAGAGAAGCCGCTGGGCCAGTTCAGTGATGCGGCATTGCGCATGAGTGACCAGTTCTCGGGGCGCAACGCCGCGATCACCAAATAGCGGAGCCGCCGGGGCGGCGTCGCAGCTACCTGGCTCGATGTGAATCAACGAACGCTGCGAGTATCCCAAGGCCGATGAACACTCCACCGCCAAGACGCTGACCAAAATGTCTGGCACTTCGGGCGCGGGCAAGGACGGGGGCAACTTCGCTGGACGCAAGAGCATATGCGCTGTCAGTGATCGCGGCAATTGCAACGAAGAGAGAACCGAGCAGCATGCTCTGCAGCATCGGCGGTACCTCTGGACTTAGAAACTGCGGCAAGAACGCGGCGAAGAATACGGTCGTCTTGGGGTTGAGCAGCGCGATCACGACGCCATCCCGGAAAATGAGACTCAGCTGGCTGGTCGCAGGCAAAAAATCCAGCGTCTCGGTTCGCGAGGAACGCAACATTTGCACTCCGAGATAGACCAGGTAGAGAGCGCCAGCGTACTTGACGATCGCGAAAGCCAGCGAGGAAGCAGAGAACAATGCGGCAAGCCCCACCGACGCGGCGAAAGCGTTGCCAAGATTGCCGAGTGCGACAGCCGCTACGGAGACCAGTCCTGAACGACGGCCCTGGGAAACGCTTCTCGCAACGATATAGAACACACCAGGGCCTGGGGTGATCGCGAGCACCAGGCTGGCCAGCAGAAAGGCCGAGAATAAATGCCATGGTGGCAGCAGGGTAACCATTGAAGTCCCTCAATCCCAATACGAATCCGCGTATCCGCGTATCCGCGTATCCGCCATGGTGCCCCGAGTCGAATTGGATAGCAAGCCTGATCAGCGCGGGGATGCCGGCGCCAAGGAAGAGCCTGACCGGCAGGCCGATAATGCCATGGAGATAGCCGGGTGATTCCGCCTGTTGCAGTGTTGCGACTGCCGGTAAGCTGGTGAGAGCTCACTCCAGATTCTGTACCTGCTCGCGCATCTGTTCAATCAGCAGCTTGAGTTCGATCGCGGTCTGTGAAATCTCCGCAACCAGCGACTTGGAACCGAGTGTATTGGCTTCGCGATTGAGCTCCTGCATCAGGAAGTCGAGGCGCTTGCCGCTGGCACCACCGGCATCCAGCACACGCTCGACCTCGTCGAGATGGGTTGCTAGCCGCGCCAGTTCCTCGGCGATGTCGATGCGCGCAGCGAATACGGCGACTTCCTGGCGGATTCGCTCGTCGTCGACCAATTGCACTGCATCCAGGAGACGCTGTCTGAGCCGCTCGTTGAACGCCGCCTGTGCCGCCGGAATGCGTGGCTCGACCCTGCGCGCCAGAGCCCGCATGTGGCTCACTCGTTCGCGGATCACCGTTGCCAGTTTCTCCCCCTCGCGTGCCCGACTCGCGGCGAAATCGTCGAGCGCCTCGGCGGCCAGCCCCAGGCACGCCGGAACCGCGGTCTCGACATCGACGCTGTCATCGCCGAAGATACCCGGCCAGCGCAATACGTCACTGACCGCCAGGGGAGCGGCAAGGGGCAGAACACTGCGAACCTGGGCGTCGAAAAGCTTCAGATCTTCGAGCAACCCGGTATTCAGGGTCCACTGTGATCGATTACCGCTCGCGGGAACGAAACTGACGCGACACTCGAGCTTGCCGCGGGAAACGCGCGCACCGATCAACTCCCGCAAGGCGGGTTCGACGACGCGTAATTCGTCAGCAAGCCGAAACTGGCAGTCGAGGTAGCGGGAATTGACGCTTTTCAACTCGAAGTGCAAGGCACCGCCGCTGACGGCGAGCGTCCTGACGGCATAGCCGGTCATGCTATAAATCATCGGAATCCTGACCTGTGGACGGTGGTGGGGCAGCAGCCGGCTTTACAGCTCACCCCCAAAAACCGGACAATGACCAAAAATTGGAATGATAGCCCTGACACGGATGGCGCAACAAGCGAACCACCCCCTCCCCCCTGGTTTCCAGATCGATGAGTATTGCATCGAGCAGCAGCTCTCGCTGGGAGGTTTTTCGATCGTCTACCTCGCTACCGACGCGAACGGGCAGCGCGTTGCGATCAAGGAATACCTGCCCAATACGCTGGCCTTGCGCAGTGAAGGAAAGACCGCGCCGCAGATCTCCGAAGATCATCTGCCCGCCTTCCGCTACGGCTTGAAATGCTTTTTCGAGGAAGGGCGGGCACTGGCCGCCCTTTCTCACCCGAACGTCGTGCGGGTGTTGAACTTTTTTCGTGCCAACCAAACCGTCTATATGGTGATGGAGTACGAGACCGGCCGCACGCTGCAGGATTTGATCCAGAAGAACCGCCCCGGGGTGACGGAAAACTTCATTCGCAACGTCTTCACCAAGATGCTCAACGGTCTCCGCGAGGTCCATTCGCACCGTTTGCTGCACCTCGACATCAAGCCGTCGAACATCTACATGCGCAACAGCCAGATACCGGTGCTGATCGATTTCGGCGCAGCACGCCAGACCCTGGCCTGCAACACGCCGATGCTCAAGCCGATGTACACCCCGGGCTTCGCCTCCCCCGAGCACTACCACCAGCGGGATTTGCTTGGCCCGTGGAGCGACATCTACAGTGTGGGCGCCTCGATGTATGCGTGCATCTCCGGCAACACACCGCAACCGGCCAACAACCGCCTGGAAAAGGACCGAATGATACCCGCCATGGTCCGCTGGGAAGGAGAATACTCTGACCAATTGCTCGAAACCATCGACTGCTGCCTGAACCTGAATCACCGCTACCGGCCGCAAAGCGTCTTCGCCCTGCAGAAAGCGCTCACCGAAGCCGTCGTTTCACCCCCGGGCCCGCGGCCGAAGGACACCTGGCTGGGGAACGTAGTCGGCAAATTCAAGAAGGCCAGAGACCTATGAAATTCACCATCTACCAGGAAAGCCGTACTGGCATGCGTGCCAACAACGAGGACCGCCTGGCCTACTGTTACTCCCGAGAGGCCTTGCTGATGGTGGTCGCCGACGGCATGGGCGGTCACTACTATGGCGAAGTGGCGGCGCAGATCGCTGTGCAGACGCTGACCGAGGCGTTTCCTAACGAATTTCGGCCGCAGGCGCTGGACCCCTTCATGTTCCTGCAGAAGGGAATGCTCAATGCCCACGCTGCCATTCTCGACTTTGCCAGCAAGCATCGCCTGGTGGACTCACCGCGCACTACCTGCGTCGCCTGCGTCGTGCAGCACAACGTGGCTTACTGGGCGCATTCAGGGGATTCCAGGTTGTACCTGCTGCGCAATGGCAAAGTGCGGGCGCAGACCCGGGATCACTCGCGCGTACGCCTGTTGGTCGACCAGGGTGTGATCAGCGAAGCGCAGATGACCGGACACCCGGACCGCAACAAGATCTACGGCTGCCTCGGTGGCCAGCAAAAACCGGAGATCGAGTATTCCCGCAAGACAACCCTCGAAGTGGGCGACGTTCTGGTGCTGTGCACGGACGGTGCCTGGAGTGTGCTGCCGGCCGATGCGCTGACGGTTTCGCTGAGATCTGCCGATCTGATGCTGGCGGTGCCAGAACTGCTGGCCCAGGCGGAAATCCTCGGCGGCCCGCATGCCGACAACCTGTCGATGGTCGCCGTGCGCTGGGGAGACAGTTACGGCGACGACAGTAGCGGCCGCAGTAGCCTGATATCCACCAGAACGATGCCGCGCGACACGGTCACCAAGAGAATGGACGAGTTCGGACGGCACCCGGGCGCCAAGACCGACCTCACCGACGAGGAGATCGAACGTGCCATTGAAGAGATCCGATCGACCATCCAGAAGTACTCCCGATAGGAATCCGCATGCGACCCAGTCAGCGCTCTGCCGCGCAGCTACGCAAGGTGCAGATTACGCGCCGCTATACACTTCATGCCGAGGGCTCGGTACTGATCGAAATGGGCGACACCCGCGTCCTGTGCACGGCCAGCGTCGAAGAATCGCTGCCGCCATTTCTGCGCGGCAGCGGACAGGGTTGGGTGACCGCCGAATACGGGATGCTGCCGCGCTCGACGCACACGCGCAGCGGCCGCGAGGCGGCCAAGGGAAAACAGAGCGGGCGCACCCAGGAAATCCAGCGCCTGATCGGTCGCTCGCTGCGTGCAGTGACCGACCTCAAGGCCCTCGGCGAACGTCAGATCACGCTTGACTGTGACGTTCTGCAAGCGGACGGCGGCACGCGTTGCGCCGCCATCACCGGCGCCTGGCTGGCGCTCAACGACGCCTGTGAACACCTGCTGAGCAAGGGCAAGCTCAGCGAAAACCCGCTGCGTGATCAGGTCGCAGCCATCTCCGTCGGGATCTATCGGGGAATCGCGGTGGTCGACCTCGACTACGCCGAGGACTCCGGCTGCGACACCGACATGAACGTGGTGATGACCGGCGACGGCGGCATCGTCGAAGTTCAGGGAACCGCCGAGGGCAGGCCTTTCACGCGCGGCCAGATGGACGAGTTGCTGGACCTGGCGGCGGCCGGTATCGGCCAACTGATCGTCTGTCAGAAAGCGGCGGCTGCCCGATGAAACTGGTGCTCGCTTCCAACAACGCCAAGAAACTGAAGGAACTCGATGCGATTCTCGCGCCGCTGGGTTGGGAACTCGTCCCGCAGGGCCAACTTGGCGTTGCCGAGGCCGCCGAGCCGCACTGTACCTTCGTCGAAAATGCCCTGACCAAGGCCCGCCACGCGGCACGGCAGACCGGCCTGCCGGCGCTGGCCGACGACTCGGGCCTGTGTGTCGACGCCTTTGGCGGCGCACCCGGAGTACAGTCCGCCCGCTATGCCGGCGAACCCCGCTCCGACGCGCGCAATAACGCCAAACTGCTCGCTGAACTCGGCGCACTCGGTGAAGGTGCTCCGCGCAGCGCCCATTTCGTATCGCTCATCGTCTTCGTTCGCCACGCCGACGACCCGCAGCCGATTATCGCCGAGGGCGAGTGGCACGGCGAGATCCTCTCGGCAGCACGCGGCGACGACGGCTTTGGCTACGACCCGCTGTTCTACCTGCGCGATCTCGACCGGACCGCGGCCGAACTCGACGCCGCCGAAAAGAACCGCCGTTCGCATCGTGGTCAGGCCCTCGCCCGCCTCGTCGAGCGCCTGCAAGCGCGGCGCTGATGCCTGGCCGCGCTGGCCACACGGTGATTCCGCTGCTGCTGCAGCCGCCGCAGGCTGCCGCAGGGCGCGGCGAAGCGCGTTTCCGCAGTCCACCGCCACTCTCGCTCTACGTGCATGTCCCGTGGTGCGTGCAGAAGTGCCCCTACTGCGATTTCAATTCGCATGCCCTGGCGGCAGAACACAACGCTGCAGCAGCAGCGATCCCCGAGAGCGACTATCTGAGCGCCCTCATCGCCGACCTCGAGACCGCTCTGCCGCTGGTCTGGGGACGCCGCATCGACAGCGTCTTTTTCGGCGGCGGCACACCCAGCCTGCTCTCCGGCGCGGGCCTCGATGAACTTCTGGCTGCCCTGCGCAGCCGCCTGCCCTTGCTGCCCGGCGCAGAAATCACCCTCGAAGCCAATCCGGGAACGGTCGAAGCCGGCAAGTTCGCCGCCTTTCGTGCCGCCGGCATCAACCGCCTGTCGCTGGGCATCCAGAGCTTCGACCGCAAACACCTGCAGGCCCTCGGTCGTATTCACGACGATCAGCAGGCGCGGCGCGCGATCGACATCGCCGCCAGCCATTTCGACAATTTCAATCTCGACCTGATGTACGGTCTGCCCGGCCAAACACTGGCCGAGGCCCTCGCCGACATCGACGCGGCGCTCGCCTTCTCGCCGCCACACCTTTCCTGTTACCAACTGACCATCGAAGCGAACACCGCCTTTGCCGCCAGGCCTCCGACGCTGCCCGACTCCGACACCTGTGCCGACATGCAGGACGCCATCGAGACCAGGCTGGCAGCCGCGGGCTACCTCCATTACGAAACCTCGGCTTTTGCCAGACCAGGCCGGCAGTGCCAGCACAACCTCAACTACTGGCAGTTTGGCGACTATCTGGGGATCGGCGCCGGTGCCCACGGCAAGCTGACGCTGCGCGATCGCGTCGTGCGCCAGATGCGCTGGAAAGGGCCTGAGCAATATCTGGCCAGGGTCGCCGCCGGCGCGCCGCTGCAGGACGAGTTTGCCGTCGCCGCCGCCGACCTGCCGTTCGAGTTCATGCTCAACGCCCTGCGCCTGCTCGACGGCTTCGACGCGCAGCTGTTCGAGTTGCGCACCGCACTGCCGCTGCTGAGCATCGAGAAGCAGCTGCGGCAGGCCGAACAGGCAGGGCTGATCGAACGTCAGCGGCAGCGCATTGCACCCACCGATCAGGGCCGCCGCTTCCTCAATCAGTTGCTGCAGCGCTTCCTCGCCGACCCGGTTTGACCGCCGCCGGTTGGCCAGCAAACCCTACGGCTGCATCGCCTTGACGGCCTGATCCAGCTGTTGCCGGAGTAGGTCGCTCGGTCGTCCCTGCGCCTCGGCAAGGCGAATCTGCCGCAGCAGATCCGACACCTGCGCCGCCGCCAGGCTGCGCGCCTTGGCGGCGCTGACCTGGCCTGGCGTCTTTGCCGCGGCAGCAGCGGTGGTGCTGGCAGCCGGCGCCGCGACGGGCGGCCCCGCAGCAGTCCCCGCGACCATCAACTGCGCACGCTCGGCGCCGGGTTGCGCCCGGCGGGCGGTGATCACCATCGAGCGTGGCACGTAGGGGCGCGGCATCGGCCGCTGTGCCACCGGCGGCGACCCGGCGCGTCGCAGGTCGCTGACTGCGGTGCGCAATTTCTGATGCAATTCCTCACTCGGCCGCCCCTCGGCTTCGGCGGTGCGGATTTCCTTCAACAAAGCGTCGATCGCGGTCGGTGCCGCCGCCGAGCGCGTCGCTTCGCCAAAGCTCTCCGGTGCCGCCTTGACGGCAATCGCGAACTCTTCGGGCGAGGAAATCATCTTGGCCAGCCGCAAATGGTTGTAGCGCATCGCCATGGTCAGCGCGCTATCGCCCCAGTCGCTTTGGAACGTCGGACTGGCACCTGCTTCAAGCAAGACCCGCGCCAGGTCCTCATGACCTTCGCGAGCCGCCAGCATCAGGGGCGTTGCGCCATTCGGAGCGCGCGCGTTGAGGTTGGCGCCACGCGCCAGCAGGTCGCTGACCAGCTTGGCGTGGCCGTTGAAGACCGCGTAGTGCAGCGCCCCCCACTGCTTGCCTTCGCGGTCCAGCGGCGCCCCCCGTTCGAGCAGCCAGTTGACCGCTTCCCGATGCCCGCCCCAGGCGGCCAGTTGCAGTGCCTGTTCGCCATGGCGGTTGCTGCGCCGCAGGTCGGCACCGCGCTCGACGAACAGCGCCATCAGCTCGAGCTGGCCGTACCAGGCGGCGACCATCAGACCGCTACCAATGTGCGCCGCCTGGTACTCAGGGCTCAGGCCCTCGTCCAGCCAGCGCTTGACGGTGCGCAGGTCACCCCGCTCGACGGCATATTCGAAGGTAATCGGGTCCGGTAACTCGGCCCACGCCGGGGCGGCCAGCAGGCAGCCAACGAGCAAAGCCCATCTGCCGAGTCTTGCAATCAAATACCTCAACCGCTTCCTCCCTTCCAACCTCTCTGCTAGCTGGCCTTCTGCGCGTGCCTGGCGAACGCTTTTGCTGCACAATGTCACGCCCATGCCGTCCCGCCTGCTTCTCGCCCTCGCCCTGTCGCTCTTTGTGCACGCCGTCGTGCTGTCTTGGGACGCCCTGAAGTTTGCTGCACCACCAATACCGCCGCCACTGGCGGCGTCGCTGCGCCTGCCCGAGAAGGCGCCGCCACGCAGCGACGAGCCGCTGCTGAAGAACACCCTGAGCGCCGACCCGACACCCGCCAAACCGCCGCCGCCTGCCTCGCGGGCCACTCGCAGCGGGCCACCGGTGAGCAAGGCGGTGGCCAAACATCAGGTCGAAGCCGCGCAGCACAAACTGTCGCAGCACCTGTATTATCCGCCCGCAGCCATCGCGCGCGGCCTCGAAGGCGAAGTGCGCCTGCTGCTGACCCTTGCCGACGACGGCAGCATCACCGACGTCAGCATCGCCGCCAGCAGCGGCCATGCCATCCTCGACCAGGCGGCGGTAAAAGCAGCGTACGCGATGGGCCGCGTGAACTGGGCCCACTCACGCGAGTTGATCCTGCCGGTCATCTTCCGACTGGAATGAATCCGGCCGGCGGCGAAAGACCAGGTCCCAGACGCCGTGTCCGAGCCGCAAGCCGCGCTGCTCGAACCTGGTCTGCGGTCGATGGTCGGGACGCGGCGCATAACCGCTCGCCGTGTTTTCGAGCGACTTCTCGGCGGCGAGCACGGCCAGCATCTGCTGCGCGTAATCCTCCCAGTCGGTCGCGCAGTGCAGGTATCCGCCGGCCTGTAGTCGGCTGGCGAGCAGCGCAACGAACGGCGGCTGCAGCAGACGCCGCTTGTGGTGACGTGATTTTGGCCACGGATCGGGGAAAAAGATGTGCACCCCGGAGAGAGTGGCCGGCGCCAGCATGTCGCGCAGCACCTCGACGGCGTCGTGCTGGACGATGCGCTGATTGTGCAGGCCGAGTTCGGCGACCAGCTTGCACAGGCTGCCGACGCCAGGCGTGTGTACTTCGATGCCGAGGTAGTCGTTTTCAGGATGCCGGGCGGCAATCGCTGCCGAAGTCTCGCCCATGCCGAAGCCGATTTCGAGAATCCGCGGCGCCGTCCGCCCGAACAGTGCGTCGAGATCGAGCGGCGCCGCGACGTAGGGAACGCCGATCGTCGCCATCATCGTTTCGTGGTAACGCTGCTGGGCGTTCGACAGCCGCCCCTGACGGCGAACGAAACTGCGGATATGCGCGGTCTGAGCGGCCGTCGACACGGACTCCTCAGCCACCATGGTCAGGAACCGATCAGGCCTGTCGTCGGCGACGAGGGGTCGGCCGAATAGTACTTGCGCGGCATGCGCCCGGCGAGGAAGGCCTCGCGCCCGGCCTCGACGGCCTTCTTCATCGCACTGGCCATCAGCAGGGGATCACGGGCATGCGCAATGGCGGTGTTCATCAGCACGCCGTCGCAACCGAGCTCCATCGCGATCGCCGCGTCCGAGGCGGTGCCGACACCGGCATCGACCAGCACCGGCACCTGCGCCTGGTCGATGATCAGGCGCAGATTCCAGGGATTGACGATACCCATTCCGGAACCGATCAGCGAGGCCAGCGGCATCACCGCGACGCAGCCGAGTTCCTCAAGCATTCTCGCCTGGATCGGATCGTCGGCACAATACACCATCACCGCGAAACCCTCCTTGACCAGGGTCTCCGCTGCCTTGAGCGTTTCCGGCATGTTCGGGAACAGGTTGGTCGGGTCGCCGAGGACTTCCAGCTTGCACAGCGCATGCCCGTCGAGCAGCTCACGCGCCAGCCGCAGCGTGCGCACCGCGTCTACCGCGGTGTAGCAGCCGGCGGTGTTGGGGAGGATGGTGAATTGCGACGGTGGCAACACCTCGAGCAGGTTCGGTTCACCGGCATTCTGGCCGATGTTGGTGCGGCGAATCGCGACCGTGACGATCTCGGCGCCAGAAGCATCGATGGCGGCCCGAGTCTCGGCGAAATCCCGGTACTTGCCGGTACCGACGAGCAGACGCGAACGGTAGGTCCTGCCGGCGACCGTCAGGCTATGTGGGGAAGATGGCATGTGTTTTCGCTTCTCGGCTTGTCAGTGAGGCTCAGCCGCCACCGACGGCAACGACGATCTCGATCCGGTCACCATCGGCCAGCAGCGTTTCGCCATGCCGGCCACGCGGAACGATTTCGCCGTTACATTCGACGGCGATCCGCTTGCCCGCGTGATGGAGAGCCAGCACGAGTTCGGTCACCGTCAGCGGCGAGGCAAATTGGCGGCTTTCGCCGTTGATCAGGAGTTCCATGGGGATGGAATTCTAGCACGCCGCGAGGGCACAGCCTGGATGGCTGAACCTCCGCCACACACCTGGCGAGCACGCTGGTGCTCGCCGTGCGCTTCGCCGCGGTGAGTGGCTGTCGAATCAAGAACCGCCAACTCGACTACGTGCAGGAAAGTCCGGGGGTGCACCAAGGCCTGGACGATGGTCGCTCGCACAAGCCGACGCGTTGGGCCCTGGAGCGCTGCGTGGCTGATCTCGAGAGCGGTGGCGCCGCTCAGCAGGAGTGGAATTTCTTCCCGAGTAGAGCGGCCGTTGCGCCGCCTGGGTGGCGCTGGGACGAGGATACCCAACGCTCGACGGGCTGCCGCGGCTGGAACAGGTCGGCACGTGTATTGCCCGCGAAAGGCTGCCACTGAATGTCATTCGGACCCTCGATCGCCACCTTGGCGCCCACATCGTGAATTTCATCGATCAGCCCTTCAAGCGGTCGGGTCGAAACCAGAAGCAGAAGATCGAACTTGACGATATCCGGTTGCAGCGCGCGTACCAGGGAAAGATCAATCGAGCTTCGTCCAAAGCCGCTCAAGGCGATGCCATATCCGCGTTGTCGGTAAGCGGTGACTGCCCGTGCGAAGTGATCGACATCGTCCAGGCCATCAGCATCAAGTTCGAGTGTGATCTGTTGCGGGGTGAGTCCGCAAGAGCGGAGAATTTCCTCGAACGCGAGGCCGTGGTCGGTCGGCACGCTCATCACGTGGCGCCGGTTCACCTTGAGCAGTAGCGTGCCGCGAAGTGGGCGGGCGAGGTAGCTGAGTGCATGCAGGGTGCGCACCAGACGATCGACGTAGACGAATTCCTGATCATCGACCGGAAGGACGAAAACCGCATCCGCGCTGACCGGGTTGCCTGTCGTCAGGCCGTAGACCCGCAAGGCTGCTGCATGCCCATGGATGCGGTGGGAAGGCATGGCGGTGATGGGAAGGAATACCGATTCGAGGGCAAGATTCGCGAAATGGGCGAACACCTGTCCATCGCCTGAGGATCGAAACCTGGCGGTGAAGCGGCCAGCCGGCAGACTATTGTGCTGATTGTTGAGATGTTGAACGAGATCGGTCAGTGGCATTGGTTCTACTCCAGGAAGCGGCGTGGCAGGAGGGTCTGGTGCGGGGATCGGGGTTGCTGGACGAGAGACACATGGCAGGTACCTATCAGCTGGCGACGGGACATCGGAACGCTGACTGTAGATCGCCTGGTCCCCGCGAGAAACGATTTCCTTCCCATTTGCTTATCGAACAGGAGTTATAAGCAAAGACAGAAAACTTCGTTCGCAAGCGCCGGAGCACAGCCCAGCCTGGTGATTTTTTATGATCTGGAGTCTCGCGTGAGTGTCGACTGGAGCGCTTTCACCCCTTGGCAAGCACTATCCGGCGGAATTCTCATCGGCTTTGCCAGCGTCGTTCTTGTGCTGTGGAACGGGCGCATCGCCGGCATCAGCGGCATCCTGGGCGGCTTGTTGATCCGAGTCGACGGCGACAGTGGGTGGCGATTCGCCTTCATTCTCGGACTGCTGGCAGCGCCCTGGCTGTGGGCTGCCGTTCACCGTGGCAGCCTGCCGCAAAGCAGTTTCTCTCCCGGTTCGCCATGGGAATGGGGGCAACTGGTCGTTGGCGGTCTGCTGGTGGGCTTCGGGACGCGGCTCGCCAACGGCTGTACCAGCGGCCACGGCGTGTGCGGTCTCGCCCGGTTTTCACCGCGCTCGCTGGTTGCTGTATTGATCTTCATGAGCGCTGGCGTGGCGACGGTCTTCATGACGCGTCACGTAGCGGGAGTGTGAAATGAAGTTGCTCACGGCGTTCATCAGCGGCACCTTGTTTGGTCTGGGGTTGATTCTCGCGGGGATGACCGATCCACTGAAAGTTCTGGCCTTCCTGGATGTAACCGGACGCTGGGACCCCTCACTGGCACTGGTGATGATCGGCGCCATTGGCTGTGCGGCTGTGGGCTTCGCATACGCCGGCAAGCGGCGACGCACATTGCCTGACGATGATCTGCAATTGTCCACCCGGCGAGAGATCAACGCGCCACTGATCGTCGGCAGCACGCTTTTCGGTATCGGCTGGGGGCTCGCCGGTTACTGCCCAGGGCCAGGAGTCGTCGGTCTGTGGGCAGGTTCCCTGCCCGCGGCGGTATTCGTCATCGCCTTGTTTTTCGGGCTCGAGGCGCACGCCTGGTATGACCAGGAACGTAGACAAGACGACGCCGATGAGGCAGTTGCCGATAGCTGAGCACAGTGCTCGCTCCCTGACGGATCGCACCATCGTCGCGTCGCCATTCAGCTTATGCCCTGCTCACGCCACGGGGCCAGGCGACGGGATAGGGCGCGCAGGGAGAGCTCGAGCGCAAAGGCAATGATGGCGATCACGGCAATACCCAGGATGACGACGTCGGTCACCAGGAACTGTGCGGCCGACTGCACCATGAACCCCAGGCCGCTCGTCGCGGCGACCAGTTCCGCGGCAACGAGTGTCGACCAGCCGGTTCCCAGACCGATGCGAATACCGGTCAGGATGTCGGGGACGGCGCTGGGCAGCACCACGTAACGCAGCAACTGGAAACGCGTCGCTCCCAGGGACTGTGCAGCGCGCAGTCGGTTCTGCGAGACCTGGCGAACGCCGCCCGCTGTGGCAATCGCGATTGGCGCATAGATCGCCAGGAAGATCAGCAAGACCTTGGACAACTCGCCAATCCCGAACCAGATGACGATCAGCGGTAGGTAGGCGAGCGGCGGCACCGGACGATAGAGCTCGATGAGGGGATCAAGCACGCCCTGCGCGATTCGTGAGAGACCGATCGCGATCCCAGTCGGTATGGCCAGGACGACGGCGGCGATGAGCGCGCAGACTACCCGACCCAGGCTTGCCGCGAGATGTTGCCAGAGCGTCGAGTCCATGAATCCCTTGGTGGTTACCAGCCAGAACTTGCCGAGCACAGCTTGAGGCGAGGGAAGGAACAGGGGGGCGATGAGTCCAGCCGTGGTCGTGGCCCACCACACAACAAGCAAGAAGATGATGGTTAGGGTACTGATGGTGTTGACGCTGAGCAAGAAGTTCCCGGCCAGGCGTGCCGGCTTGGCAGCCAGCTCGCTTGCGAACGCCAGCGATTGCGAATCGTCGCCGATACTCATTTCGGTGGGTGTCATGTGGTGCTGACCTCGCGTTGGGCAAAGACCAGTGAGAGAACGTGCTCACGGGTTTCGATGAAGCGTGGATCCGACTTGATGCTGCGTGCGGATTCACCATTGGCATGACGGTGGCCGAAGTCCAGCTTTATCCGTTCGGCCACTCGACCGGGTCGTGGCGAGAGCAGGATCAGGTCTGTCGCCAGAAACACGGCTTCTTCCAGATCGTGGGTAATGAGAAAGACTTGTTTGCGGGTCTTTCGCCACAGACGCAGAAGTAGTTCCTGCATCTGTTCGCGAGTGAACGCATCGAGGGCTGCGAAGGGCTCGTCCAGCAGCAGAACGCGCGGGTCCGCAGCCAGCCCGCGCGCGAGCCCGACGCGCTGTCGCATCCCGCCGGAGAGCTGCCAGATAGGATGCTGTTCGAACCCCTGGAGGTCAACGAGTTGCAGCGTCCGGCGGGCCATCGCCTCGCGTTCTGCCCCCGGAAGTCCGCGCAACTGCAATCCGAAAGCCACGTTGTCCAGAACGTTCAACCAGGGCAACAGCGCATCATCCTGAAACACCACCCCACGTTCCGCGGACGGCCCGGAAACCAGCCGATCGTCGAGCAGGATTCGCCCACTCGTCGGCTGCAGAAAACCGGCAATCAGGTTGAGCAAGGTCGTCTTGCCGCAACCCGAGGGGCCGAGAGCGACTACCAGTTGTTCGGGGTCGATGACCAGTGAAACATCCTGCAGGGCCGCCACACCCCGAGCAGCGCCCGGGTAGTGAACGGTCACCTGGTCAATGACGAGTCTGGACATGGACTGTGATCGCTCGGTCGCTCGGGCGGCTACCTGGCAGCGAGCGTGCTGGCCTTGCTGATGTAGGCGCTGGAAACGAAGGGCGCATAGTCGCTCTGAACGCTATCGACCTTGCCTTGCTCCTTGAGGAAGCCGGCGGTATCGGCCAGAGCCTTTACGGTCGGCTTGCCGAGTAGCTCGCTCTGCTCCCTGGCCAAGGGAAAGACGTTGCCCTCGAGCAGACCGGCAATGTCTTCCTTCTTGGCACCGGTAATGCGAACGACCTTGTCGAGGTTGTCGGCGTTCCCGAGCCAGGCCTTGGGATTGGCTCGATAAGCTGCGTACGCGTCCAGTGTCACGCGCGCAAACTTCGTCACGAAGTCGGGATTCTTCTCGGCAAAGTCCTTGCGCACGATCCAGCCGTCAAAGGTCGGCGCCCCCCATTTGCCGACATCCGCCGAAGTCGCCAGAACCTTGCCACTTTCCTTGGCCTTGCCGAGCGCGGGATCCCAGACGTAGGTGGCATCGATGTCACCGCGTTGCCAGGCAGCAGTGATTTCCGGTGGCCGTAGATTGATAATCTGAACCTTGGCCGGGTCTATATTCCAATGCTTCAGTGCGGCGAGCAGACTGTAGTGGCCGGTCGACACAAAAGGCACCGCGATCTTCTTGCCGATCAGGTCTTCGGGCTTTGCAATCTTGCTGCCATTGCGCACGACGAGCGCCTCCGAACCGCCGAGCTGAGCCGCGACGAGAAAGGTGACGACCGGCAGTCCTTTACTTGCGGCAGCGGCGATGGGGCTCGAGCCCACGTAACCGATCTGCACGTCACCCGAGGCGATCGCCGTGAGGACTTCGGCGCCAGCATCGAACTTGCGCCAGTTGATCCTGGCGCCTGTCGCCTTTTCATAAAGACCGTCAGCCTGGGCCACCTTGGCGGGATCGACTCCTGTCTGATAGGCGATGGTGACTTCGTCGGCAGCGATGGTGGTGCCCGAAAACGCCAGCAGTGCCAGGGCGGCGATCGTGAAGCGTCGATAGATGTGCATGTCGCATTACCTTTCGGTGGAGTGAATGAGAAGGAGGTAATGTAGCAAGGGGGCATTCCCGTCCGGAGCGAAGAAAGACGGAGATCTAAATCACGCCTTACTGAATATGCTCAGCAGAACGACGACTTCACTTTTCCTCCGCCAGTGTTCGCCGCAGGATCGAGACGATCTCGTCGATATGTTGACGTTCGGCGACCAATGCCGGAGCAATGATCGCCGCGTCGCCGGTGGTCTTCATGTGCAGACCGCGGTCGAACAGGGCTTTCTGCAGATGGTAGCCACGCACTCCCGGTTTCCCGTCCGGGGCAAGATCGATCCCGGCGATGAGCCCATAGGCGCGGATGTCGGTGACCACGGGCAACTCGCGCAAGGTGAAAAGCTGGTCGATGAAGTAGCTCGACAATGCCTCGCCACGCACAAACAATTCTTCGCGTCGATAGATCTCCAGGGTGGCGATGGCGGCCGCAGCAGCCACCGGGTGACCACCGGAAGTGTAGCCATGGAAGAACTCGATCTGGTCGGCTGGTGCAGAATTGATGATTGCCTCGTGAATCCCTCGGTCGACGGCGACCGCACCCATCGGGATGGCTCCGTTGCTGATAGCCTTGGCAATGGTCAGGAGGTCGGGCCGCACGCCGAAACTTTGGGCTGCGAAGGCTTTGCCGGTCCTGCCAAAGCCGCAGATCACTTCATCGAAGACCAGCAGGATGCCGTGCGCCAAAGTGATCTCGCGCAAGCGCTCCAGATAGCCTTGCGGTGGCAGCAAGACACCTGTCGATCCGGCGATCGGCTCGACAAAGACGGCAGCGATGTTTTCGGCACCGTGGGTGGCAATGATCCGGAGCAGATCGTCAGCGAGTTCCCCCCCGTGTTGGGGAAGCCCGCGGGTGAAGCGGTTCTCCGCCAGCCGGGTGTGCCGCAGCAAGGGCACGTTGGGCAACTGACTGGCAAAGTGCCGACGGTTGTTGACGATGCCGGAAAGACCCAGGCCACCGAGGTTGACGCCGTGATACGCACGCTCGCGCGAGACGAACAGGGTGCGTTGTGCTTCACCACGTACGCGGTGGTACAGGAGGGCCACCTTGATCGCCGTATCGACGGCCTCCGAACCCGAGTTGACCAGAAATACCCTGTCCAGTCCGGCTGGGAGGATGTCGGCCAACTTCTCCGCTACAAGGAAGGCGGGCGGGTTGCCGCGGTAGAAGCTTGGCGCGAAGTCCAGTTCGGCGAGTTGTCTGCTGACTGCCTGGGTGATTTCCTCGCGGCCATGTCCAGCCGCCACCGAAAACAAGCCGGACGATCCGTCGATAATCGGGCGCCCGGCCGGGTCGTAGTAAAACATTCCCTTGGCGCGGGCCAGGATCTTCGGCTCACGCCGGAAGTCCCGGTTGGGCGTAAATGGTAGCCAGTTGAAGGAGAGATCGAGGTCAGGACCGTTGCTCATGCGTTTTCCTTGTGGTCTTCAAGCAGGAAGTCGGCTCCACGCTCGCCGATCATCACCGTCGGGATGTGGGTATTGCCGGAAGGAATCGTCGGCATGATGGAGGCGTCAATGACGCGCAGGCCCTCGATTCCTCGTACCCGCAGGCGACCGTCGACGACTGCCGTAGCGTCGTTACCCATGCGACAGGTGCCGACCGGGTGGAAAATGGTGGCGCCGTAATCGCGGATGAACGCCAGCAGGTCTTCGTCGCTGTCGCCACAATCTGGCCCTGGTCGGTACTCCTCGGACAGGTAGGACTGCAGGGCCTTGCTGCGCGCGAGTCGGCGTGCCAGACGTACAGCAGCGATGGCCACTTCACGGTCCACTTCGGCGCTCAGGTAGTTGGGCTGGATGGCTGGAGCTTCCAGAGCCGAAGCGCTGCGTGCCAGAATGCTACCCCGCGACACCGGGCGGAGCTGGCAGACCGAGAAGGTGGTTCCCGACCAGGGGTGCGGCCTGGCGCCGGCAAGATCGGCCGACAGGGTACCAAAGTGGAACTGCACGTCGGGACGCGTTGCGTCCGGCTGCACCCGTGCAAACAGCGCTCCCTGGTTAATGCCGATGGCCAAGGGTCCGCTTCGCCACAGCAACCATCGCAGGCCGATTCTGGCCTTGCGCCACAAACAGCGCAAGTCGTCGTTGGTGGTAATGGGCTTGCTGACCTTGTACATCAGACGGATCTGCAGATGGTCCTGCAGATTGCGGCCGACCTCGGGCCGGTGCAGCAGCAGTGGCACGCCGATCCGTGCCAGATGGGCGGCATCGCCGATACCGGACACCTGTAGCAGTTGCGGGCTTTGTACCGCCCCGGCCGCAATGATCAATTCGCGCCGCACGCGCGCCTGCTGCGCTTGCCCCTTCAGCAAGTACTCGACGCCGATGGCGCGTTGGCCGGCAAAGAGGATCCGCGTGGCCTGCGCATGTGTGCGGATGTACAGATTGGATCGACCACGTGCGGGGCGCAGATAGGCAACAGCCGTCGAACAGCGCAGACCCTTGCGCGTGGTGATTTGCCAGCACACACCCTGCTGAACCGGCACCAACGATGACGAAATCAAACGTGCTCTGCATGGTGGATGGATCCGGAATGTCGCGCGCCGGCGATCGGTTCAGCACTTTCGCTTGCCGCAGCGCTGGCCGCGGTGAGCAATCAGCGGACAGCAAGAACACTCTTGCCGAGGAACGAGGGTGGGACCGCGCGATGGGCGGTCCGTTTGCTCACAACGCACCGGGGTAGCCAATGGCGCCCCGATGCAGCGGCCTTACAGCGCCTGGCCGGTGGCGTCGAAGACGCCGTCGAACAACACCGAACTCAGATAGCGCTCTCCCGAATCGGGCAGCACGACGACGATCGTCTTGCCGGCATTTTCCGGCTTCCTGGCATGGCGCACCGCCGCCGCCACGGCCGCACCGCAGGAAATCCCCGACAGGATTCCTTCCTCCCTGGCGAGGCGACGGGCGTACTCGACAGCCTCTTCGTTCGACACCTGCTCGATGAAATCGACCAGCGAGAGGTCCAGCACCTGCGGTACGAAGCCGGCGCCGATACCCTGGATCTTGTGGGGACCCGGCTTGAGCGCTTCGCCAGCGAGCGTCTGCGTGAGTACCGGGCTGGCGGAAGGCTCGACCGCTACGGAGACGATCGGCTTGCGGCGGGTATTCTTGATGTAACGCGAAACGCCGGTGATGGTGCCGCCAGTCCCGACCCCGGAGACGAAAATATCAATATTGCCGTCGGTGTCGTCCCAGATCTCGGGGCCGGTGGTGCTCTCGTGAATCGCCGGGTTGGCCGGGTTCTTGAATTGCTGCAGCAGCACGTAGCGATCCGGGTCTGACTCCGCGATCTCCTCGGCCTTGGCGATGGCGCCACCCATGCCTTTTGCGCCTTCGGTCAGTATCAGCTTGGCGCCATAGGCGACCAGCAACTTGCGCCGCTCCAGGCTCATGGTTTCGGGCATGGTCAATGTCAGGGGAATCCCGCGCGCAGCGGCGACGAAGGCCAGGGCAATGCCGGTGTTGCCGCTGGTCGGTTCGACGAGTTCCTTGCCTGGGCCCAGAAGACCACGCTGCTCGGCATCCCAGATCATCGCAGCACCGATGCGACACTTGACCGAATAAGCGGGGTTGCGTCCCTCGATCTTGGCGAGGAGACTGGCCGGTGCGCCGTCGGCGATGCGGTTGAGTCTGATCAGCGGCGTGCGGCCTATGGAAAGGGAATTGTCTGCGTACCATCGGGACATACGAATCTCCTGAACTGTGGACGGTGTAGGGGCAACGGGCGGCCGAGATCCATGGACTCACCACGGGGAACTCAGCGTGTAGGCGTCGACCTTAGTCCACGGCGCAACATCCCGCAAAGACAAAGTCTTTCTATGCTTATGCGCTCGGTGCGGAGCCAGTCGGGCGGAATGGACAAGAGTTCTTGCCAGGCGACGAACAGGCTGCCGAGGGGGTCGTACCGACCGCTCGCGCGGTAGCTGGTTTTGCTGATCTCTGCCACCAGTCGGGCTACATACCGAGCAGAGATCCGGAGGAATAAGCTATGCATTTCTTATTATTTGTCGCGCCCGTCTTGGCTGCCCACAATGATGGTTGATCAATTACCTAACGGAGAACGTCGTGCCGATCCAGTCAATCAATGCCAGAAATCAGTTCCGCGGACGCATCAAGGAAATCATCGACGGTCCCGTCGTTTCCGAAGTGGACGTCGAGACGCCGCATGGCATCGTCACGTCCGTGATCACCACGCGCTCGGTCAAGGATCTGCAACTACGGGTGGGCACCGAAGTCCTGGCTCTGGTCAAAGCGACTGAAGTTTCGATCGCCAAGCTTTGACACGCACGGCGGGTTTCTGCCGGTCAAGGTTCCGGTGAATCGCGCAGGAGAACCGCATGACATCACCAGTCAAGGCCCTCAGCAGTGGTGCCAAGGGGCTGCTGCCGTGGGTGGTGCCGATCGCCATTCTGGTCGTCTGGGAACTGTCCGCCCTCTTCGGCTGGCTGTCGACCCGCATTCTGCCGGCACCGCTTGCCGTACTGAAGGCCGGCTGGACGCTGGCCCTTTCCGGCGAACTTTGGACCCACATCAGGGTCAGCGCCGGCCGGGCTCTGGCGGGCTTCGCCATCGGCGGTGGGCTGGGGCTCGTCCTCGGCCTGCTGACCGGATCTTTCCGCAGGGTGGAAATCGCTCTCGACACGACCTTGCAGATGATTCGCAACATCCCGCCTCTGGCTTTGATCCCGCTGGTCATCCTGTGGTTCGGTATCGACGAGGTGGCCAAGCTCTTCCTGATTTCCTTTGGCGTTTTTTTCGCGGTGTACATCAACACGTTTCACGGCATCCGTTCAGTCGATCCCGCGCTAATCGAAATGGGCCGTAGCTATGGTCTCTCCGGCTGGCCGCTCTATCGTGAAGTGATCCTGCCCGGTGCCCTGGCGTCGATCCTGGTCGGCGTCCGCTACGCGCTGGGCTTCATGTGGGTCATTCTCATCGTCGCCGAGACCATTTCCGCACAAGCCGGCATCGGCTACATGACCATGAATGCCCGCGAGTTCCTGCAGACCGACATCGTCTTGCTCGGCATCCTGCTCTACGCACTGCTCGGCAAACTTGCCGATGTCGCTGCCCGCTTGCTGGAGCGCCGCTGGCTCAGATGGAACGGCGCCTACAGCGCAGCCTGATGGAACGAACGAGAATGCAAATCGACAATCTCGAACTGGCGCAAGTCGAAGCTGTCCGATGCGGCAACGGTGGCCTTGAGGTGGAGGTCAGCGGACTGGTCAAACATTTTGGCGAGAGGCAGGTACTGCACGGCCTCGACCTGAGCATTCCGGCCGGCGAGTTCGTCGCCATCGTCGGCCGTAGCGGCTGTGGCAAGAGCACGCTGTTGCGCCAGTTGGCCGGGCTCGACTCGCTTTCCGGTGGTTCCATCGGCCTCGATGGCAAGGCGCGCGACGCCCTCGGCGACCAGGTGCGGATCATGTACCAGGAGGCTCGTCTGCTGCCCTGGCGCACGGTGATTCAGAACGTCGCCCTGGGACTGCCCGGCAGCCGTGCGCAAGTACGTGCCCGCGCCGAGGAAGCACTGGCGCAAGTGGGCCTGGCGGACCGCGCCGACGAGTGGCCGAGCCGTCTCTCGGGTGGCCAGCGGCAGCGCGTCGCCTTGGCGCGTGCGCTCATCCATCGCCCACGCCTGCTGCTGCTCGACGAACCGCTGGGCGCCCTGGACGCCTTGACTCGTATCGAAATGCAGCGCCTCATCGAGCAGATCTGGCGCCAGCACGCCTTCACGGCGCTGCTGGTGACGCACGACGTCGCCGAAGCCGTGGCGCTGGCCGATCGCATCCTGCTCATCGAGGAAGGGCGTATCACCTTCGACGAGCCTGTTGATCTGCCGCGGCCGCGGGAGCACGGCGAAGCACGCTTCGCGGCGCTGGAAGGCGGCGTCCTCAAGCGCCTGATGACCGTGCAGGCGCTCAATCCCCGCAACCAGTTACGCGGGCAGGTGGCCGAGATCGTCACCGACAAGGTGCTGCCCGAGGTGCGGGTACTGACGCCCGCCGGCCTGGTCAGTGCGGCGCTGCCGACCAGCACCCTGAGCGAATTTCCGCTCGAACTCGGCACGGAAGTGCTGGCCGTCTGCAAATCCAACGAAGTGGTTCTCGCCGCCACCGACTAAGCCGGGTTTTCGGCAGATCGATATCAGCTGCGTATTGATTTGCATCTGCTAATCACTTCGTTCTGCCCCGGCCAAATTGCCGATAGATTGATGACCGTGCTTTCGGACTTCAATCACCATGGCAGCTCTGATCGTCGGTGGCGACCACGTGGCGGTCTACACCAAATACCTGCAAGAGATCGGTTATCCCACGATCCGGCACTGGAACGGCCGCAGAAACAGCGAATGCCACCGCCAGATCCCCGCGGACACCAGCCTGGTCGTCATCCTCATTGACCAGGTCAGTCACGGCCTGGCGAAGAAAGCCCGGCGAAGCGCCATGGAAATGTGCGTGCCTATCGTCTTCAGCGGTCGTGGCGTGGGACAACTGGGCGAGGCGATGGCGAGCCTCCAGACTTGACATCGGGCAGCACTGTGCCCGCGCCCCGCTTCAGCGCGGCTTGCCTGCCTTGCCGTCGGCGAACGGCCAGAGCAGATCACCCCACCGTTTACGCCGCTCGCACTTTTCTCGCCACGGTCATCGCATACCGATATAGGAAAAGCATCGTTCTGACAGCGCCAACCGCCTGCTAGTCTGCCGGCATCGCTCCTGACGAGGAAGCCGTCGCCGGGTGCGCGAGAGTACCTGCCGCCACGCCGTGCAACTTGTCTTGGTAGGCACAGCAAAGCGGCGTCCGATCTAACTACTGGAGAATAACCATGAACCTGCGCAATCCACTGCTGGCTGGCATGCTCGCTCTTGTGGCACTTGTTGTCGGCACTGCCCACGCCGATCAACTGGCCGACATCAAGAAAAAGGGCGAGATCGTCGTTGGCGTCCTCGGCACCGATGAACCAAACAGTTTTGTCGATCCCAAGACCCGCGAGATCGTCGGTTACGACGTCGATCTTGCCAAAGCGATTGCCAAGAAACTGGGCGTCAAGCTGACGCTCAAACAACTCGCTGTCGCCGCCCGCATCCCCGAACTGGAGCAGGGCCGCGTCGATCTGCTTGCCGCCTCGCTGACCCACAACAAGGAACGTGAAGCCAAGGTCGATTTCTCGCTGACCACCTTCATCACTGGCCAGAAGGTCATCGTACGCAAGGACAGCAACGTTACGGCCGTGCCGCAACTGGCGGGAAAGAAGGTCCTGACGGTGAAAGGCGGGACGCAGGAGCCCAATTTGCGCAAGGCGGTGCCGACCGCTGATGTGGTGACCTTCGAAACCACCGGCCAGGCTTTCGTCGCCCTGCAACAGGGCAAGGGGGCTGGCTACGTCAACGATGAGGTGTCGATCCTCGCCGATTACGCCAAGCTCGGTCCCGCCCAGAAGGACTTCGTGATTCTTCCCGAGAATCTCAGCATCGAACCGTTGGCGCTCGGCATTCGGAAAGGCGAGCCAGCGTTGAAGAGGGTCGTCGACGACACCCTGCGCGAGCTCGAGAAATCGGGCGAAGCCGAGAAGCTGTTCTTCAAGTGGTACGGGAATGATTCAAAGATCAAGTTCCACGCACGTCCGTTCAAGATCGAAAGCGACAAGGTCGATAGCTGAGGCTGCTGACATCCCTGCCCCGTTGCCCTCGTCGGTGGGCGATGGGGCTGCCGTTCAACGTCTCTCTGCGCTGACATGACGCCGATCTTCGATCTCAACCTCTTGCTGACCGGCACCTACCACGACTGGCTGGTCGCAGGGCTCATCACCTCGCTCAGTCTGACCGGAATCAGCCTTGCGCTGGCGCTGCCGCTGGCCATCGTCATCGCGCTTATTCGCCTCTCGCCGGTGAAGCTGTTGCAATGGTCCGGCTTCGCCTTCGTCGAAGCGATCCGCAACGTACCCTTGCTGGCACACCTGCTCTTCTGGTACTTCGGCGCCCCCGAACTCCTGCCGACGGCACTGCGCGAATGGCTCTACGCCCGCAACGTCGAGGCCACCAGCGCCATCATCGCGTTGACGCTCTACACCGCCGCCTACATGTCGGAGGACGTGCGCAGCGGCATCCGTTCGATTCCCGGCCAGCAGTTCGAGGCGGCGCGGGCGCTCGGCTTCAGCTTCGTCGCCAGCATGCGACTGGTGGTGCTGCCGCAGGCACTGCGCGTCACGATTCCGCCGCTGATCTCGCAGACGCTCAACCTCTGGAAGGACACCAGCATCGCCACCGTGATCGGTGTCGCGGAACTGATGTATCAGGCAGCCAAGGTGGAAAGCGCCACGTTCCGCAGCTTCGAGGCCTTCGCCTTTGCATCGGTCTGCTATCTCGGCATGTCTCTCCTGATCACCGGCGCCGCAGGCTGGTATCAGGGCCGCTTCCCGGTGCGGACGGCGTGATCGAACTGATCGACACCTACTGGCTGTATTTCCTGGTCGGCCAGTATCCGCATGGACCGCTCGGCGGCCTGGCGCTGACGCTGATTCTCGCCGTGCTCGGTCTGCTCTTCGCCTTTCCTCTCGGCCTGGTCTTTGGTATCGCCCGGGTCAGTCCCTGGCGAAGTGTACGTTGGCCGGTGACCGCGCTGATCCAGGTCGTGCGCGGCACGCCGCTGCTGATGGTGGTCTTCTGGGCCTATTTCTTCCTCCCCAGCCTGACCGGGCAAAACACCGACCAATTCTGGACCATGCTGACCGCCCTGGTGGTCTTCGACGCTGCTTACCTGGCCGAGATCATCCGCGCCGGCATCCAGGGCATCGGCAAGGGGCAGACGGAAAGCGCACGCTCGCTCGGCTTCAGCTATCTGGACGCGATGCGGCTGGTGATCCTGCCGCAAGTGGTACGCAACATGCTGCCCTCACTGGTCAACCAGTTTGTTGCGACGATCAAGGAAACCTCGCTCGGCTACATCATCGGCTTGACCGAAGTCTCGTTCATCGCCACCCAGATCAACACCCAGGTGCTCACCAGGCCGGCCGAAGTCTATCTGTTGCTCGGCCTGACCTATTTCATTCTCTGCTTCGGCCTCTCTCGCTTGGCATTCTGGCTGGAGCGCCATCTCCAACAACGCACGATGGCAAAGGCACACGCATGATCCAGATCGAAAAAGTCAACAAGTGGTACGGCAGCTACCAGGCGCTCGTGAACGTTACCGAGAGCGTGGCCAAAGGCGAGGTAGTCGTCGTTTGCGGTCCGTCGGGGTCGGGAAAATCGACCCTGATCCGCACCTTGAACCGGCTGGAGCCGATCCAGTCCGGCCGCATCGTCATCGACGGCGTCGATGCCTACGGTCCGCACGTCAAACTCAACGCCTTCCGTTCGCACATCGGCTTCGTCTTCCAGCAGTTCAATCTGTTCCCGCATATCACCGTGCTCGAAAACTGCACGCTGGCGCCGACCCGCCTGCGCGGACTCAAACCATCCGAAGCCCGCGACGAGGCGCTGACGCTACTCGCTCGCGTCGGCCTGGCAGCCAAGGCGCGCGCCTATCCGGGCGAGCTTTCGGGCGGGCAGCAACAACGGGTGGCGATTGCCCGCGCGCTGGCGATGCGGCCGCCGCTGATGCTCTTCGACGAACCGACCAGCGCGCTCGACCCCGAGATGGTCGGCGAGGTGCTGCTGGTCATGCGCGACCTCGCGCGCGACGGCATGACCATGGTCTGCGTGACGCACGAGATGGGTTTCGCGCGCGACGTCGCCGACCGGGTACTGTTCATGGACGAGGGTAAGGTCCTCGAACGGGCGGTGCCGAGCGAATTCTTCGCCCGGCCCGAGCATCCGCGGCTGCGACAGTTCCTGTCGGACATCCGCACGCCGTTCGCGGAAGCGGCATGACCGCGAAGCAACGAGACGTCACCGTGGATACGGCGGGCGGGAAAAGAGAAAACTGCGCTATTTCACCGCTTCGAGCGGAAAATCGGCACCTTTCCATGCGAACAGGCCGCCTGGGAAACGATAGACCTGCGTATAGCCGAGCTTGCGCGCCCACGCCGCACCGTTGTCGCTGCGCGTGCATTTGACGAAGCCACAGTAGAACACTATCGGCTTGTCCTTGTCCTCGCCCAGCAAGGCGGTGAAATCAGCCTCGGTCTTGCCGTCAGTTTCCTTCGTGTCCCAGGAAGTCATGCGTGCTACCGGGAAGAGGAAATGCTTCGCCCCCGGCAGATGTTCCTTCTTGTAACTGGCGTCGTAGGGCATGGTATCCATCAGCACCATCGGCTTTGCCTCATCGAGCATTTTCTTCAGCTCGGCCGCGGTCAGCAGTTGATAACCGCCCGCCTGGGTGTCGCGGGCCAGCTTCACCGCCTCGACTTCCCTGGCGGCTTCGACTTCGAACTTGGTATCGGCGATGGCAGAGCCTGGGAGCAGGAAGCAATACATCAGTGCAGGGACAAGTTCAGACCTCCCGGAAACCCCGCTGAAGTGCGCCCAATTTTGGACAGTGTAGGCGAAGCTGACACTCATAGCGGAGACGCGCCCACCTCGATGCGCAGCCATTTCCCACCGGGGATCCTGGCGCCGAGGCCGGTGAGCTTGCGGCAGAGTTGTTCCTGAGCACTACGGCGGGCGGGTTGCTGCAGCGGCTCCAGGCGCACGACCACCCATTGCTCGTCGCTGCGTATCCAGCCCTGGCAGTTGAAGATCGCGTAGAGCAGGTCCACCCGATCGCTGTCCTTGGCGTAACTGTCGGCAAGCCAATCCAGAAGCTGACGGCGGGCATTCCATACCGAGGTGGTGACGAAGTCGAAGAGGTTTTTCCCTTCGTTGTCGATGGCTTTGAAGGAGCGGTAATCGGACAACCCCGCGACATCGACGCGCTCGGGCAACTGGGCTTTGTCGGCCTGGAGTTGTTTGAGTTGCGTTTCGCTCACGGTGATGGCTTCAGCGAGTCGCCGATGCCGACTGTTGTGACGTTCGCTGCCGTCGCGATTGAAGCTCGGTTGGGTTTTGGCGTATTGCTTGTAGAGTTTGGCGAGATGCCCTTGGGTAGTCGCTATCTGCTGCGCCAGCGCCTTGATCCGAGGATTGGCGATGTCCTGTTTCTCGCTGTCGGCGAGTCCAAAGCCCGGATGGTAATGATAGGGATGACGCGCCTGGAGGTGCTTGAACGTGTTCTCCGAGGCGCCCCAGCGACTGAGCATCGCGGTGAGCACTTCTTCTGGCGAGAGCTGAAGGTCACCCTCCCAGCACAACACGCTGATGCGGTGATGGGTGCGCAGATTCCACAACACCAGCCGGCGCAGATCGAAAGCGTGCGGCGGGTCGACCGTGCCGGTGTCGGGGTCGCTGTCGGGTGAGTAGAGGCACGGCCGGGTCTCTTCGAGCAGACGATAGTCCGTACCGTTGATCTGCACGTGGTGGGTGAAGTCGGTCGCTGGCAAGGCCATGAGCCGTGCTTGATTGGCGTTCTTCTCCCAGGTGATGAAGGGCGTACGCTGGCGTATGAGTTCGCTGAAAAAGCCCAGGCCATCGCCCTCACGGTCGAAGACCTGCACCGGCGGGGTGCCCAGGGACTGTTCTCGCGCATACTCGCCAAGCTTCAGAATCTGGGCGCGCAGGTTTCCCTTGCCCTCCTGAATCTCAAAAAGTGACGATGCGCCCCCGTTCGTCACAAGTGACCAGATTGGTCTGTCCGGGCATCGGCATCCGCCGTTGCGTGCTCCAGGCCGCATGCACCTTGTTCTGTCCGGTATAAGGCAAGAGATGGCCGTCGCTAAACCACAGCCGGACGGCGACCAGCCCGCAACGAATCTGATCTGCGAAAAATTCCTTCAGCAGTGTCCCGGCCCGAGACTTGCCGGCGACCTCATGGAACCAGCCCCACAACGTGTCGAGCGCGGGTAGCCGCCCCAAGCCCAGGAGCCGTCCCGCCTCTTCACGCCGCACATGTTTGAGCTGTTCGATGGAGCGGATGTCGCGCACCGCCATCAGGGCGAACACGACGAAGATGCGCCAACCGTTACCGAACAGCCGGAAGATCCGTTGCATCCACTGCCATTGGCTGATCAGCACCAGCAAGACAGGGAAAATGCCGACATAGCGGCTGGCTTCCCAGCCATGGTTATCCGCATAGGGAAGCTCGATCACGGGTGCGGGCGCACGTTCCGGTGCGGTCGGCTCCGCTGCGGCCTGGCTGCTCGACTCATCCCCCTGCGGCATCGCTTCAAGGGTCGGCGGATCGACCCGCAAGACCTCTTCGATGGCCGTCTCCTCCAGCGCATAGTTCGCCACCGCTTCGCCATCCCACGCCAGTTCACCTGGGGTCACCTCCTTGGCGGACATCTTCTCGGCGCGCCGCAAGGCTTCGAGTTCGCGGGCCTTTGAGCCCGGCCGACGTTTGCCGACATGCAGCCGACCTTGCAGTTCGTCGCTCACGCTACGGCTCGGACTGTAGCCATGCAGCAGCCCGTTCCACCCCAAATAGCCGATAACTTTCGCGATAGTTGTGTAGCGTCTGGCGACTGAGACCCAGCACCTCGGCCAAGCGCGTCTGGTTAAGGTTCCTCTGTAACAACTCGACCACCAGGAGGCGCCGCTCGGCCTTGTCGGCAAGATTCACCCGTTTGCTCAGGCAGCCATGATGATAGAGATCGCCCCGGCTGCGAGGGCCACGGGGCAGGTAGAGCGAATAGCCCCTGCCGAGGTCAAAACGACCCGCCTGCTTGACTTCTTCTGCCAACAACTCGCTCTGCGTCACCGATCGACTCCAAGTCCCACCTGCCTGGCGAGATTATAGCGACACAGTTATACACAAGCAACTAACTCTGCATCACTTACAATCGTCTGCAACTTATTTTGTCCAAAATACAATATTTATCCTGGCGCCACTGAACGTCCAAAAAACGACGATAGTGACCTTGAATCATGTGCTTAACGAGGCATCACCGTCGGACTTCCGGGAGGTCTGAAGTTGTCTGATCTTCATGTGGTTCACTTTCTCGGACGGGTTGAACGGATAGGGAAGCGCGCCACCAACCCACATACGTTCGTTCGTCGAATTGTTTTCACTTGATGAGGGAAGCACTGGCGTCAGCGGATGATACAACCTGTGATGGTCGATGCGTGCGCTGGACAACTCTCGCGGGGCTTGATGGTGGCTTGCACCGGATTCCCCCTGGGTCAGCGAAACGCGAATAAGCAAAGCAGAGAATCTTCGTTCATCCCCAGCCTGGCGCTGGCTACAATCGACTTCCTTTGATCAGGAGAAGCCGCAGATGGCGACAGAGACCACCAAGCAGCGCATGACGCCCTCCGAGGCATTCGTCGAGACGCTGGTAGCCAACGGGGTGCGAGATGTTTTCGGCATTGTCGGCTCCGCTTACATGGATGCCCACGACCTGTTTCCCCTCGCCGGAATCCGCTTCATCTCGGTGGCCCACGAACAGAACGCCGCGCACATGGCCGACGGTAGAGTCGAGATGTGGCGCGGTAGCATTAGGTCCGGCTTGTCTGTTTCCGTCCCTTTCGTCTGACGGTGCCCAAGTAGCCGGGCCATCGCCCCGTTTCCACATCCCGCTCATCGAACCGGACGTGCGGTTTTCCCGCATCCGGCTCTCGGACAAGACATCACGCTTTCGCCCACGGAAGGTCATGGGTCCGTGCCGGCAAATTGACCAGCCCCAACTGTTCGTAGAGATACTGATCCGGGTAGCGCGCCAACCCCGTGCCGGAGACCTTGGCTTCTTGCATAACCACCGGCGGAGCCGTTGCGTGACGTGGGAGTTGATCGCCCGATAGGCCGGGCTGACTGGACCGAGGCAGAAGTAATTCGCCCAGCCGGTCAGTTTCCGGTTCAGCCGTCCCACGACAAACTCGGCATCCAGGAGGGTTCGGCAACGGTCGGTTTCCCGAGTGATGCTTTCCACCATCCGTTTGATGCTCTTCTGCGAGGGCCGAGTGCCGATGTAGGCGCGCCCGGTCTCGCGGCTGTAGCACCGCCCGAGGGTGTAACCCAGGAAATCAAACCGCTCTTGCGGTATTTGACACAGGTGTGTCTTGTCGTCGTTCACCGTCAGCTTCAGTTGCTCCATCATCCCCCGCATCGCGTCCATGGCATCTTCTGCCCGGCCTTTGCAGCAGATGACGAAGTCGTCTGCGTAATTGACGATGTGCGCCGACCAGCGACGGGCATACCCCAACCTCTTCCATCCGAGGAGGAAACGCCGCATGTACAGATTCGACAGCAGCGGTGAAATCGGAGCCCCTTGCGGGTGCCGCGTCCGGTGTCCCGGTTGGACGTCGTCCGCTTCCGGTGACCGTGTCCATCGTCCTCTTCCACTGGCGCTTCCAGCCATTGCTTGATGAGGTGCAGAACGTGCCGATCCACGATCCGACGGGCGACGCTCTTCATCAGCTCAGGGTGCGGAATGCTATCGAAATAGCCTGACAGATCCGCATCGATCACTTGCTGGTGTCCTGTATTCAGCAGACGATGAACCGCCTTTACCGCGTCCTGCGCTCCCCGCTCTGCCCGGTAGGCGTATTGCTCCGGTTGCAGGTCGGCTTCAAAGATAGGTTCCAGCACGAGCAGCACCGCCGTTTGTACCACTCGGTCGGTGATCGTCGGTATGCCCAAGGGACGCAGCTTGCCGTTCGGCTTCGGTATCCAGACCCGTTTGACCGCTTCCCGGTCGGTAGTCCTTCTGCTTCAGCCGTTCCGCCAGTTCCCTAGCCAGCGTTCTTCTCCATACGCTTCGATGTCTTCAAAACGCACTCCATCTACCCCGGCTGCTCCCTGGTTGGCTTGGCAGCTTCGGTAGGCATGGTCGAGCACGTCCCGTCGATGAATCTTGTCGTACAGGAGGTAGAAACCGGTACCCGGGTTCTTCCTTCGCTTTGGCATGTAACGCCATCCGCAGTTTCTGAACGTTGATCGGAGTTTGCAGGTTGCCCAATCTCCTATCCCTTTCTGCTTTTGCGTTGGTCTTGAACTGAGGCCCTTTCCTCCATCGGCATTACCCGACTTCAACGGTACTACGGGCCTCTCCGCCACCCCACCTCGCCCGGCCTGTCCTCGCGGGCGTCCGGTTGGTCTTGCGCTTGACCACGCGATGGGGCTTCCCCGTGTTGCCTCTGTCTTCCTCTTCCACACATGCCGTCACCACTACCCCCGGCGGAATCGCAGGCCGCCTTTCGTTCGCTTCACCTACGACAGCGGCCTTCCCCGTTGTAACGCGCCGGGTCGGCTTCCGCATCGCTCTTTCCGAGGCCTGCTCAGTGTTCATTCACATTACGGCCTGCATGCTCGCCAAGTTCCCTAAAGAACCCTCTACACCGAAGGCTTCAGCCGCTTTGTTGCCTTCGCGACTGCTCCAGTTGCTACCGGTCGGAACGAAAGTTACCGGACGGGATTCGCACCCGCTGAAAGACAGCGCCTTGACACGGCGCACGCTACGCCCGCGCTACTGGCCGGCACGGGGTGTGCATCGGCCAGAACGGGCCGGGTGTCACCAATTTCGTCACCGCCATCGCCGCTGCCTATTGGGCCCATTCGCCGGTGGTGGCGATCACACCGGAAGCGGGCAGCCTGACTGCCGGTCTCGGCGGTTTTCAGGAAACCGAGCAGTTGCCGATCTTCTCGAAGATCACCCGCTGGCAGGCCCAGGTCAACAGCCCGCAGCGCATCGCCGAACTGACCGGGCGAGCGTTCCACTACGCGCTGCATGAACGGGGGCCGACGCAGGTGAACATTCCCCGCGATCACTTCTACGGCGAGATCGAAACGGTGATTCCGCAACCCTTTGCCGTCAATCGTGGCGCCGGCGATCGCCAGGCGATCGCG
The DNA here is from genome assembly GCA_016713625.1 of Candidatus Accumulibacter affinis. Classification (GTDB taxonomy): domain Bacteria; phylum Pseudomonadota; class Gammaproteobacteria; order Burkholderiales; family Rhodocyclaceae; genus Accumulibacter; species Accumulibacter affinis. The sequence continues at coordinate 541,355 of JADJOT010000010.1, read as the reverse complement.
ACCGCGGCGCGCTTGCTCGCCGATGCCAGCTTCCCGGTGATCATCGCCGGCGGCGGCGTCGCCATCGCCGAGGGCGTTGGCGAGCTGCAACGACTGGCCGAGCATCTCTCCGCGGCAGTCGTCAACTCCTACCTGCATAACGACACATTCCCCAGCAGCCATGAACTGGCTGCCGGCCCGCTTGGCTACCAGGGTTCGCAGGCGGCGATGAAACTGCTTGCCCGGGCGGACGTGGTCCTCGCCCTGGGCACCCGTCTCGGTCCTTTTGGCACCCTGCCCCAGTACGGCCTCGACTACTGGCCGCAGGGCGCGAAGATCATCCAGGTAGATAGCGAGCTGCGGGTTCTCGGTCTGGTCAAACCGGTTGAACTCGCCATCAATGGCGACGCCAGGGCGGCGGCGGCAGCGATTGCCGAAGAATTGCGCCGCCTGCAGGGCGAGCGGCCGCGGAACGTGGAACGGATTGCCACGATTGCTGCCGAAAAAGCGGCCTGGGCCCAGGTGCTGTCAAGCCAGGCTGGCGCCAACGAGGCAGGGCGCGTCGATCCCAGGCGCGCACTGGCGGCACTGGCCATGGCGCGTCCGGCGAACGCCATGGTCGCTACCGACATCGGTAACGTCTGTTCGGTCGCCAACAGCTACCTCGAGTTCGAGGAAGCCAACTCCTTCTTCGCTGCCATGGCCTTCGGCAACTGCGGCTACGCTTATCCGACGGCGCTGGGCGCCAAGGTCGGGCGGCCGGATCGACCCGCCATAGCCTATGTCGGCGACGGCGCCTGGGGCATGAGCCTGACCGAGGTAATGACCGCGGTGCGCGAGAAGATCCCGGTGGTGGCGGTGGTTTTCGACAACGGCCAATGGGGTGCCGAAAAGCGCAATCAGATCGATTACTTCGACAGCCGCTTTCTGGGTACCGAGCTGGACAATCCGAATTTCGCCGAAGTGGCGCGCGCCATGGGGGCACAGGGCATCACCGTCGAACACGAGGACCAGGTCGGTGATGCCCTGCTGGCGGCGATTGCCCTGGAGCAACCGACGGTGATCAACCTTCGCCTGACCCAGGCCCTCGGCGACCCTTTTCGACGTGACGCCTTCAAGCCCCCGCGGCGACTGCTGGCCAAGTACGCAGCGTACAGCGCCAGGGACTGAGACGTGCTTGGACAAGTCCGCAAGGTCGTCGCGTCGTCATTGTGTCGGCCGGCGGCTGCAAGCGAGCCGCGGCTTATAAGCTTGCTCGGCAACTCGTGATATTCCTTGCAGAAATAATTGGTTCGCCGACGGGAAGCCGCTCCCTAGACTTTGTCGGGCGAGCATTTCCCGACCATTCCACAGTCCCTACAGGAGTCTTCCCATGTCCAAACCCGAAAACCCCGTCCCCGGCTACAAACACCTTCTCATCGAGCCGTACACCCCCACCATCGGTGCGGTGGTACACGACTTTGATCTTGCAGAAATCGAGGATTCCGGCGCGCGTGCCGAGTTGCGCAAGGCACTCGCCGAATTCCAGGTTCTCTTTTTCCGTAAACAGAAGCTAAGTCCGGCCGAACAGGTGGCGGTGGCCCGCGTCTTCGGTGATCCCGACAAGGCCAAGGCCTTTTTCCCGCGGCATGAAGTGCAGAAGTTCATCGAGGTGCTCGAAGCCAGGCCGGGCGTCAATCGCTACGGTACCGATCAGTGGCACGCCGACATCACCTTTGTCGCCAACCCGCCGACGGGTACGGTCCTCTATTCCCATATCGTTCCCGACTCCGGTGGCGATACCGTCTGGGCCAGTGCGACGGCGGTCTATGATTCGCTGCCGCGCTCGCTGCAACTGTATCTCGCAGAACTCGAAGCGATTCACAGCTTCGAGCACAGCGGCTGGCCGCAATACTTCGCGGCACTGCCCGACGGTGAGGCGCTGTACCGGAAGGCCAGGAACGACCACCTGCCAGTGGTCCACCCAGTCGTTCGCACGCATCCGGTGACCGGCAGGAAACTCGTTTACGTCAATCCGAACTTCACCGACCGCATCAAGGGCCTTTCGCGCCAGGAGAGCGACGCCCTGCTGACCCTGCTTTTCACCCGCTTCCAACGCCCGGAATTCCAGGCCCGATTGCGCTGGCAGAAGAACACCCTGGCCGTCTGGGACAACCGGGCCACCGTCCATTACGCGGTCAGCGACTACGGCGGGCAGCACCGCCTGCTGGACCGGGTGACCTTTGGCGAAGAACAGGCTTTCTGATCCGGCGCCACTGTCTCTCCACACCTCCGAATCTCCCTGTGAAAGGATCCTCATGCATCAGCAAACGCTCGCTCGATTGGTTCGGGCCCACAGATCGGTATCGATCTTCCGACTGTTGAACTGGCTGCCCAGCGCTTCAGCTACGGTGTCAAGCCGGTAAGCGAAGAAGTTCTGGCGCAGCAACAGAAGATTGCTGACACCTTCTACGAATTGAAGCTGGTGCCCAGGCAGGTCCGCGTTGCCGATGCGGCATGGCCGACTGCGAAGAAGAAATAGTTCAAGGACGTCGGCCCGCCTGTGCGGGCCGACGTCCTTCTCAGCCGGTAAAGAAAAAGCGTCATCCCCCGACGAAAAGCTGCCGGGGAAAGACGCAAGGGGGAGTCCGGTATTGTTGTCAGCGCTTGCCTGGCAGCGATGCATCCTTGACCTTGATCTCTTTGGGAATCAGCTTCAGTTCCAGGAAGGTGTCCGCCAGCTTCTGTTGCTCGGCCAGCACCTGATCGGCGATCGGCTTTACGACATTGCTGTAACGGCGGATACTCAACTCGACCACGGCGGGGTCGAGGCCTTGCAAGGGGGCAAGCTGGGCTGCCGCCGCCGGGTAGTTCCTGATGATCCACTGGCCCTGCTTCTGCAATTCATCGAAGAGCAGGCTGATGATCTCGGGCCGCTTGCTGGCGAACTCGCGCTCGGCAAGGAAGAAGGCATAGTTGTTCACCACGCCCTTCCCGTCGGCCAGGATGCGCGCCTCGATCTGTTTCTCGGCGGCGGCCGTGTAGGGGTCCCAGATCACCCAGGCGTCAACGCTGCCACGCTCGAAGGCGGCGCGGGCATCAGCCGGCGGCAGGAATACCGGCTGCACGTCGGCGTACGTCAGGCCGTTCCTCTCCAGCAGCTTGACCAGCAGGTAATGGACGTTGGAGCCCTTGTTGAGTGCCACCTTCTTGCCCTTGAGGTCGGCCACCGTCTTGATCGCCGAACCCTTGGGGACGAGCACCGCTTCCGCAGTCGGGGCGGGTTCCTCGTAACCGACATAAACAAAGTTGGCGCCTGCTGCCTGCGCAAAGACTGGCGGCGCCTCACCGACGTAGCCAAAATCGATGGCCCCGACGTTGAGGCCCTCCAGCAATTGTGGGCCGGCCGGGAATTCCACCCATTTCACCTCCACTCCCTGCGCTGCCAGGCGCTTTTCCACCGCCCCCTGGGCCTTGAGCAGGGTCAGCAGACTGGCCGACTTCTGGAAGCCGATGCGCAGGAGCTTCGGGTTGTATTCGGCACGGGCCGGTTGCCCGATGCAAGCAATGGCGAGTCCGGCAGCGAGGCCGAGAGTGGTCTTGAGGAACTGGCGTTTCATCGAAAATCCCTGATGGGGTTGATAGGAAGGGAAAAAGGCTAGCAAGACATTCCGGAGCGTAGAAGTCAGTTTTTCTTCGATGCTTATGGCGGTTCCGGGAATTTCGGTCACGCGCGCCCAATAATAAGGAAGTGCATTCTTCTTCGTTTGTGGTCCGCAAACCGGGCAGTAGTTTGTCGGGCTTGAGCGGCTTCCGGGGGTTTTCTGCAACATAGCCGGAAAAATCAGTTCCCGCGACCAGCCGTACTGCCACCTGGCAACCGCAGCCATCCGAAACCATATCTGAAGGGATTTCACAGTGAGCGAAAACAATCCGAACTACCGCTACGAAACGCTGCAGGTGCACGCCGGCCAGACCCCTGCACCGGGCACCAATGCACGGGCGGTGCCGATCTACCAGACCACGTCCTATACCTTCAACGATGCCGAGCATGGCGCTCGCCTGTTCGCTCTGAAGGAGTTCGGCAATATCTATACGCGCATCATGAATCCGACCACCGACGTCTTCGAGCAGCGCATCGCGGCGCTCGAAGGTGGCGTGGCGGCAGTCGCCACCAGTTCCGGACAGGCGGCACAGTTCCTGGCGCTGACCACCATTGCCCAGGCGGGCGACAACATCGTTTCTACCAGCTACCTCTACGGCGGTACCTACAATCAGTTCAAGGTCGCTCTCCCACGGCTGGGAATCCACGTCAAATTCGTCGATGGCGACGATGCGGAGGATTTCAGGAGCGCCATCGACGACAAGACCAAGGCCATCTACGTCGAAACCATTGGCAACCCGCGCTTCAACATCCCCGACTTCGATGCCCTGGCCAAAGTGGCTCACGATGCTGGCATTCCGTTGATTGTCGACAATACCTTCGGTGCGGCCGGCTATATCGCGCGACCCATCGACCACGGCGCCGACATCGTCGTCGCTTCCGCCACCAAGTGGATCGGCGGGCATGGCACCTCGATCGGTGGCATCGTCGTTGATTCCGGCAAGTTCGACTGGGGTAACGGCAAGTTCCCCCTGTTCACCGATCCCGCTCCTGGCTACCATGGGCTCAATTTCTGGGAGCTGTTCGGCAGCGCCGGTCCCTTCGGCAATATCGCCTTCGCCATCCGCGCCCGTGTCGAGGGACTGCGCGATTTCGGCCCCAGTCTTTCGCCATTCAATGCCTTCCAGTTCATCCAGGGCGTGGAGACCCTGTCGCTGCGCGTACAGCGGCATGTGGACAACGCCCTGGAGCTGGCCCTTTGGCTGGAGTCGCAACCGCAGGTCGCCTGGGTCGAGTACAACGGTCTGAAACACAACCCGTATCACGAGCTGGCGAAGAAATACCTGAAGAACGGGTTTGGCGCCGTGCTCAACTTCGGCATCAGGGGCGGCGCCAACGCGGCCCGGAAGTTCATCGACAACGTCAAGCTGGCCAGTCACCTGGCCAACGTCGGCGATGCCAAGACGCTCGTCATCCACCCGGCGTCCACCACCCACCAACAACTGTCGGAAGCCGAGCAGCAGCGTGCCGGCGTACGCCCGGACCTGGTGCGGGTGTCGGTGGGCATCGAGCACATCGAGGACATCAAGGCTGACTTCGAGCACGCCTTGCGTCGGTCTGGTCTCGAAGCAGCCGCATGACCGCTCTTGGCGTGTCGCCCCGAACCAGGCGGCTGACCCTCGACCGGCCGTTGTCGCTCGAATCGGGCGAAGTTCTGCCGCGGGTGAGCATTGCCTACCGCACCTGGGGCGAACTCTCGCCACAGGCAGACAACGCGGTGATCGTTTGTCACGCCCTGACTGGTTCGGCCGATGCCGACGAGTGGTGGGGGCCGCTGTTTGGCACCGGGCACAGCGTCGATCCGGGGCGTCATTTCGTGGTCTGCAGCAACGTTCTGGGCGGTTGCTACGGCAGCACCGGGCCGCTGACCCTGGCAGCCGATGGCCTGCCCTGGGGGGACGCTTTCCCCGCATCACTATTTGCGACCAGGTAAGCGCCCAGATGGCGCTGGCCGACGCACTCGGCATTCGCCGCATCCGTTTCGTCATCGGCGGTTCGATGGGCGGCTTGCAGGCGCTCGAGTGGGCTTTGCTCGATCCGCAGCGCGTCGGCGCGGTGGTCACCATTGCCGCTGCGGGTCGTCATTCGGCGTGGTGCGTCGTCTGGAGCGAGGCGCAGCGCCTGGCCCTGGCCAGCGATCCCAGGTTCAAGGACGGTCACTATCATCCCGCCGATCCCCCGCTGGCAGGCCTGGCCGCAGCCCGGGCGGTGGCGATGATCAGCTACCGCAGTCCGCGTTCACTGGACGAGCGTTTCGGGCGGGCGGCCGGGAAGGAGATTTTCGGGGAGCGCGCGCGCGCGCCCGACGACTTCGCCATCCGCGGCTGGTTACGGCACCATGCTCAGGCCCTGGTCCAGCGTTTTGACGCCAATAGCTACCGGGTACTGCTCGATGCCATGGACACTCACGATCTGGCTCGCAACCGCGGCGTTTATGAAAACGTGCTCCGGCAAATCCGGCAACCGGTACTGGTCGTCTCCGTCAGTTCGGACGCCCTTTACGTTCCCGGAGACCAGCGCAGTCTTCATGCTCTGCTGCCCAATTCGCGTTTCCTCGAAATCGAGTCTCCGCACGGCCATGACGGTTTTCTGCTCGACGCCGAGGCGTTCGAACCGGAGATCCGGCGCTTTGTGCGAGGATTGCCGGGGAATAGGCGGACGCTTGGGCACGACGATCAGCGCCATGTTGTCTCGGCCGGCCAGCTCAAGTATGCGTGGTGATTCCGCCTGCCACGACCCGCAGGATGACCGGAATGCCACCACTCAGACTCCTCAACCGCAACCTTGCTGGCGGCGGCACTCGGTTACTGTCGCGAGCAGACGGCGCCGAAGCGGGTCGTCTCGTTTGTTTGCGACACGCGAACCCGCGACCTGTCGAAGGAGTACAATGAGAACCCGCGGGTCGACCAGGGTTTGCGGCGGCGGCCGGCCCACGGCGACCTGCGCGATCTGGTCGCTCGCCGCTGCGAGGAAGGTGCCGTGGTCAGCGTCACTCCCACCGATACCCTGCAGACCGTATTCCGGCGCATGCGTTAAGCGGAAATCTCGCAGTTGCCGGTGATCGACGACGGCCACATCGGCGGTCTGGTGAAGGAAGTTTGAATGAGCGAGCAGTACGACAAGAACGCATCCCGGCTCGGCTTCGGCACCCGCGTCATCCACGCCGGGCAGAGCCCCGACCCCTCCACCGGGGCGATCATGCCCCCGATTTACGCCAACTCGACCTATGTGCAGGAAAGTCCGGGAGTGCACAAAGGCCTGGACTATGGTCGCTCGCACAACCCGACGCGTTGGGCCCTCGAACGCTGCGTGGCTGATCTCGAGAGCGGTGGCGCCGCTTTTGCCTTCGCTTCCGGGCTGGCGGCGATCGCCACCGTCCTCGAACTGCTCGATACCGGCGCGCACGTCATTGCCGGCGACGATCTCTATGGCGGTACCTATCGCCTGCTGGAAGGGGTGAGAAAGCGTAGCGCCGGGCTCTCCTGCAGTTTCGTCGACCTCTCTGATCCGGCAGCGCTGTCGGCCGTGATCCGACCCGAAAGTCGCATGTTGCTGGTGGAAACGCCGACCAATCCGCTGTTGCGCCTGGTGGACCTGCAGGCACTCGCCACGCTTGCCCACCAGCACGGTCTGATTGCGGTGGCCGACAACACGCTTGCCAGCCCGTGGATACAGCGGCCGCTGGAACTCGGCTTCGACATCGTCGTCCATTCGAGCACCAAGTACCTTAACGGCCACTCCGACGTGATCGGCGGCATCGCCGTGGTCAGCGGCGACGAACGCGACGCCGAGCATCTCGAACGCCTCAAGTTCCTGCATAACGCCGTCGGTGCGATTGCCGGCCCATTCGACAGCTTCCTGACGCTGCGCGGCGTCAAGACCCTCAACGTGCGCATGCACAGACATTGCGAGAACGCGCAGGAACTCGCCGCCTGGCTGGAGCGGCAGCCGGCGGTGCGACGGGTCAGCTACCCCGGCCTCGCCTCACATCCCCAGCATGCGCTGGCGCGGCGGCAGATGCGTGGATTCGGCGGCATGATCGCCGTCGAACTGGCGACCGACCTGGCCGGCACGACGCGCTTCCTGCAGGGCTGCGAGCTGTTCACCCTGGCGGAGAGTCTGGGCGGCGTCGAGAGTCTGATCGAGCATCCGGCGATCATGACCCACGCCACCATTCCGCCGGAGCAGCGCGCCCGCCTGGGAATCGGCGATTCCCTGCTGCGCCTGTCGGTCGGCATCGAGGATGTGCTCGACCTGAAACAGGATCTTGCTGGCGCGCTGCAGCGCATCGGCCAAGGCCCGGGCTGACAGACAGCGCGCGAAACCGCCGCGGTGATAAGGTGCGAATGCTTTCCAGCCAACGCGGTCAAGGTCAGGACAGATCATCCGCCGGGGTCAGTGGTACGCCAGAACGAAGCGCCTGACGAGCCAGCGAACGGGCAGCACCCGGAGCGATGTCTTCCAGCCAGATCGGCAGGGCGCCGAAACGGGCTTCGTAAACCCGGAAGGGATCGCTCGGAACGACTTCCTTCGCAGTATGCCGGATGGGCAATTCGAGGGTAATAACCATGGTTGTGCTCCTTTGTTCCCCTGTAGTCCGCCGAAGCCGACCCCCGGGGAGTTCTGGAGCAAGCGACGCTTTAGCCAGCACTTGTCATCCGCCCTGGCAATTTATCGATTAAATTAGGCGGTTGAACGTCATTCTGATCGGGGACGCCCGCGAGGGAAAGGAATTTTGCGTTATGTGCTTATTCGCTCCGATGTGCGACCAATACCAATTGTCGGTTCGCCTGCCTTCACCAGAAACAGGAACGCCCCGGCCTGCACGGAGCACGCCGGGGCGTTCCTGTTTTCACTTCTCTTCGCCGGCCAGTCTAGCTCACAGCCCGGCCCTTCCCCCTGGCCAAACGTTGCAGCACCGATACCAGCAGATCGACTTCCTCGCAGGTGTTGTAGAACGCCAGCGACGGGCGCACCGTGGCTTCAACGCCGAAGCGGCGCAGGATCGGTTGGGCGCAGTGATGGCCGGCGCGAACGGCAATGCCTTCCTGGTTCAACGCCGCCCCGACCTCCTCGGGGCGATAACCGGCAAGGATGAAGGACAGCACACTGGCCTTGTCGTCGGCCGTGCCGATCAGGCGAATACCGGGGATCGGCTGGACGCGTTGTGTGGCGTAGGCGAGGAGATCATGCTCGTAACGAGAGATATTCTCGATACCGATCCGTTCCACATAGTCGATCGCGGCGCCGAGTCCGGCTGCATCGGCGATGTTGCCGGTGCCGGCTTCGAAGCGTGCCGGAACGCCCTGGTAGAGGGTTCGCTCGAAGGTGACGTCGGCGATCATATTGCCGCCACCCTGCCACGGTGGCATGTCTTCGAGAATGTCGCGTTTGCCGTAGACGACGCCGATGCCGGTGGGTGCAAAGACCTTGTGGCCGGAGAAGACGAAGAAATCGGCATCGATCGCCTGCACGTTGACGCGCATGTGCGACACTGACTGAGCGCCGTCGACCAGCACTCTGGCGCCCGCCCGGTGGGCCAGTTCAACAATTTCCTTGACTGGCGTCACGGTGCCCAGGGCGTTGGAGACCTGGCTGATAGCCACCAGCTTGGTGCGGTCGTTGAGTAGTCGCTGGTATTCGTCGAGCAGGATCTGGCCTTTGTCATCGACCGGGATGACCCGAATGCGGGCACCATTTTCCCTTGCCAGTTGCTGCCAGGGGACGATATTGGCGTGGTGTTCGAGCAAGGAGACGACGATTTCGTCGCCTTCGCCGATGTTCTGCTTGCCCCAGCTCTTGGCGACCAGGTTGATCGCCTCGGTGGCGCCGCGCACGAAAATGATCTCCTCGGCCGAACCCGCGCCGATGAAGCGCGCCACCTTGCTGCGAGCGGCCTCGTAAGCGTCCGTGGCGCGCGCCGCCAGTTCGTGGGCGGCACGGTGAATGTTGGAATTCTCGTGCTGGTAGAACTGCACCAGTCGATCGATGACCGCCTGCGGCTTTTGCGTTGTCGCGGCATTGTCGAACCAGACCAGCGGCTTGCCATTGACGCGCTCCGCCAGAATAGGGAAGTCGCGGCGTACGGCATGCACGTCGAAGGCCGGGAAGCGCGCGACATCGGCCTTGGGAACCGACGCCGGCTGATCGAGGAAGTAATAGCCGCCGTGGCCGGGCGCCGGAGGCGGCGTTGCCGCTGGCAGTGAGCGTTCGCCGGCGAGTTCGTCGAGCACGCGGCGCAGGGCGACCTCACCCGGCAGTTCGAAGGGATGCGCAACGACGTGATTGTCAGCGACTGCTGTTGGTGCCTGGTGGGCAGACGAAAGCGCCGTTGCTTCGCCGAGGAAGTAGTACGGCGACCCTGGGACACCCGCGGGGGCACTGATCGGGGCGGTCATCGGCAAGGCGGCGGCGTAGGCTGCGGGCACGCCGAACTCCGGCGCAACTGGCCCCGCTTCCACCGGCGCCTGGCCGACCGATGGCGCGGCAAGCGGCTGCATCGCCGGCCCCGGCTCGCCAATCGCCAGGCCGCTGACCGCAGGTGCCGATGGCGACGAAGAGGCCTCGCTTCCCGGCAATGCCCGGAACAACTCCCCGGCCAGGCGGGCAAGCGCCGCTTCGTCCGGCAGCCCCGGAGTGGCCGCGAGGCTGAAGGGCAGCGCGCCAGGCAGCGAATCAGCGGTAGGTGTCAGCATAGTCATGGTATTTGTCGATCTCCACGTCATCGAGTACCGCCAGTGCGTCTTCCGTATGAACAGCCAGCGAGCAATAGAGCGAAATCAGATAGGAGGCGATGGCATTGCGGTCAATGCCCATGAAGCGCACCGACAGGCCAGGGCTCTGTTCGCCCGGTAAGCCCGGCTGATAAAGGCCGACGACCCCCTGACGCTTGTCGCCGACACGCAGCAGCAGGACTTTGGTCTTGCCTTCCTCGACCGGCACCTTGTCCGACGGGATCAGCGGAATGCCCCGCCAGGTCACGAACTGCGAGCCGAACAGCGAAACGGTCGGCGGCGGCACGCCGCGGCGGGTGCACTCGCGGCCGAAAGCGGCGATCGCCAACGGGTGGGTGAGGAAGAAGGCGGGTTCCTTCCAGACCTTGGTCAGTAAGTCATCGAGGTCATCCGGCGTCGGCGCGCCGCTCAGCGTCGTGATGCGCTGGCTGTCGGCGACGTTGGCCAGCAGGCCATAGTCGCCGTTGTTGATCAGTTCGTTTTCCTGCCTCTCCTTGATCGTCTCGATCGTCAGCCGCAGTTGTTCCTTGATCTGGTCGTGCGGGCTGCTGTACAGATCCGAAATACGGGTGTGCACATCAAGAACGGTGGTGACGGCGCTGAGGAAGTACTCGCGCGGCTTCTCCTCGTAATCGACGAAGGTCTGCGGCAGTTCGGATTCGTCGCGCTTGGCGCAGGCGACCTTCACGTCGCGCGGGTTCTTGACCTGGTTCAGCCGGTAGATGCCGGCCTCGACGGGCAGCCACTGCAGCAGGTGCGTCAGCCAGCGCGGGGAAATGGTCGAGAGCTGCGCGACGGTCTTGGTGGCGTTGGCCAGTTGCCGTGCGGCGACATCGCTCAGGGCGGCTTGGTGAGGACTATCTGCCATGGAGGCATTTTCGCTCCTCGCAAACCCTTGCCATTACTGGGTTTCAGACGGGGGCAGAAATTTTCTACCCCAGTTTAGGGCCGGTTTTCCGCCCTTCAGCGGTTCTTTATGCATTGGCCATGGATTTTCACCCCACCCCAAGTTTTCTGATTGGCAAAACAAGAAATATACATAGTAACAGGCACTTAAACGCATCGGTATATGGTATTATCATATTTTCTATCTGCTCGTGAGCGCTACCATGGCCCATGTCCCGCAAGCCCGGCTCTTTTCCTGGGAAGACGTTGAAAGCTGCTCCGACCTCGACCGCTTGTCGTTGGCGCTCGATTACCTGCCGGACGATGCGCTGATGCAGGCCCTCGAAGCCCGTCGGGCGAAGGGTCGAGACGACTATCCGGTGCAGGCGATGTGGAATGCGGTGATCGCCGGGGTGGTCTTCCAACACCCGAGCATCGCCTCGCTACGGCGGGAACTTGGCCGCAACCCGGCGCTGATGGATCGGTGCGGGTTTGAAATGCTTCCCGTGGCGAAGAAGCCAGCGGTCGGAGCCCACGTGATTCCCCTGGAGCCCTATCTCGGCGTTCCACCCGACTCCGCGTTCTCCCGCTTTCTGGCGACCCTGATCCAATTGGAAACGGCCGGCGGCTACACGAAGCAGATGTTGGCCTCGCTGCGACAAGGCCTCACCGAGGTGTTGCCGGATTTCGGCCGGCACCTGGGCTTCGACGGCAAGGCGGTCGAAAGCCACAGTACCGGACAAAAAGACCGCGAGACGAGCATGACCTCCGATCCAGACGCGGACTGGGGCCACCACAAGACCTCTGGCGTCGATGCGAACGGCAAAGCCTGGAGCAAGGTCAAGAGCTGGTTTGGCTATGGCTTGCACGTGATCGCGGACACGCACTACGAGTTACCGGTCGCCGTCGTGGTGACTTGTGCCTCGGCATCGGAATCCCCGACCCTGCGTCAGATGATCGGCGAACTGTTCCACCGAACAGCCGGTACTGGCCGAACGATGAGAGGATTTCAGTGCCGACCGGGGGCTCGATGCGGGTGAAACGAAGGCACTCCTGTGGGATACCTACCGTATTCGGCCACTGATCGACACGCGCGAACTGTGGCGCGCAGAGAAACAGGAACCCGGCTTCGATCCGTCCAGCACGATTACTCGCCCGCTGTTTCCCGATCGTGCCGATACTCTCGTCCATACCGAAATGGGCCATGTCCGCTGCTGCTGTCCGCAGACGGGCGAAGTCCGCGACCTGGTCTTTCAGGGCTTCGAAGCCGATCGAGACACGCTGAAGTACCGTTGCCCGGCGGCTTACGTGGGGAGTGTGTGCCCGGGCGCTGAGACCTGCCACGCCGCAGGCGACGTCCATCCCGGCGCCTATGGCCGGATCGTTCGCATCAAGATTACCGAGCAGGATCGCCGCATCTTCGTGCCGACGCCCCATGGCAGCCCGAGCTGGCATCGGGGCTACAACCGGCGCACCGCACTGGAACGAATCAACAACCGTATCGACAACAGCTTCGGCTTCGAGCACCACTTCATCCGCGGCATGGACAAGATGAAGCTGCGGGTAGGGCTGGCCTTCGCGGTCATGCTCGCGATGGCGCTTGGGCACATCAAGCAGGGGCGTGCTCACCAAATGCGCTCACTGGTTCAGACTCCACGACAGGCCAGCGGTTAGCGCCACCAGGCGACTCCCCAGTATCAGGCATACCAGACCGCGATTCTCCGGCGGGGACGGGTGGCGCCCACGGATCGTCAACACTGAAAAACCGGGCGCCGACGATAAAAAACCAGCGCAGCCTCGCCTCCTACGGCTGCCGGTAGGTCGACGCCAGCGCCAAAAATGCGTACGGTATATTTTTGACGCTGGAAAATCGACACATCGAAAATGTCTCCCATGGAGTACTCCTTGCAATTGTGACGATGGTTATAATAAAAACGAATAAGCAAATAACTTTTGCCTAAAAGAGGAAGCGTACTCTTGACGGCACTGGCCACTCAACATGCTATAGCCACCAGGAGGGCCGTTGCGTGTGACTTCGGCAGAGGGCTATCCATGCTCGCAACGGGCCACCAGAGCCGAGAGATCGACCTCCAGCGCTCGCGCCAGCTTGTCGGCGGTGACCAGGGAAGGGCTGGCGAGACCGCGCTCGATCTCGCCGATGAAGGAACGGTTGAGGTTGGCCCTTTCCGCCAGCCGTTCCTGAGACCAGCCGCGCTCGTGGCGCAACTGCCGGACGACGCTGGGGAAGCGCTCGCTGAGGCCGTTCATATCCCGCCGCCGCTTTCCAGAATTTCGTTTCGGGAGACCGCCTGGGTGAGAAAGCTCCCGGGCGGAATGCTGTAGGTCAGCCACACGTTGCCGCCGATCGACGATCCGCGGCCGATGGTGACCCGCCCGAGGATCGTTGCCCCGGCGTAGATCACCACATCGTCCTCGACGATCGGATGACGTTCCGTGCCCTTCTCCAGGGCTCCGTTGGCGTCGACGCTGAAACGTTTGGCCCCCAGGGTGACCGCCTGATAGAGGCGCACCCGATCGCCAATGACGGCGGTTTCGCCGATGACGACGCCGGTACCGTGGTCGATGAAGAAACTGTCGCCGATGCGTGCGCCGGGGTGGATGTCGATACCGGTGGCGGAGTGAGCGAGTTCGGAGACGATACGCGCCAGCAGCGGCACGCCCAGCCGGTACAGAGTGTGCGCCAGACGGTGATGGATGATGGCCAGGGTTCCAGGATAGCAGAGCACAATTTCATCGACGCTGCGCGCGGCCGGATCGCCACGGTAGGCAGCCTCGACGTCGCTGTCGAGCACGACGCGAATGCCCGGCAGGGCAGCAGCAAACTGCCGAACGATGGCAATGGCATTGCTTTCGATGGACGTCGGGTCGCTCAGTGGGTCGTGACGGGAAACGTGTGTCAGTTCCAGGCGGACCTGGTCAAGCAGGCTGCGCAGGGCGATGTCGAGCGTATGACCAATGTAGAAATCCTCACTGTGGCCCTGCTGCAGGTCGGGGGGGCCGAGGCGCATCGGGAACAGTGCGCCGCACAGGCGCTCAACGATGTCGCGCAGGGCGTCACGGGAAGGAAACTCGCGGCCGCCCGACTCGAGGGTCCGATGCTGCGCCAGGCGCCAGCGCTCGCGAGCCAGGCGCAGATCGCGAACGATCTCGTCGAGGCCCCAAAACGCCTCGGTCGATGCGTCGGGTGCAGGACGAAGCGGTGCATTCATTGATCGATTCTTCCTCAACTCTCAGTCCTGAACCCAGGGCAGTCCGTGGTAGCGCCAACCGCCGGTCGCGCCGCGTTGTCCGTCGGGAGTAATCTCGCCCTCAAAGCCTTCCAGGACATTGAACACCCGGATGAAACCCGCCCGCGTAGCAGCTTCGGCTGCCGCAGCCGAGCGCTTGCCGCTGCGGCAAATGAGGAGAATCACGTCGTTCTTGCCGGCCTTGCTTGCGAGTTCACGGGTAAAGCGCGGATTCTTCGTCAGGGCCCGCCCGGATTGCCACTGCACCAGTGGAGTACCGGGTACGTGGCCGACGTACTTGTATTCTTCGCTAGTGCGCACGTCGATGAGGATGGCGGCACCCGCCTCCGCTAGCCTCCAGGCTTCGTGCGGCGGAACCGTGCCGGCGTAGGGAAGGTTTTCGCGAGCGGCACGCGCGCTCGCTGCGGTAAGGATAACGTGCAGGTCGGTGTCGTGCGCAATAGCATCCGGGAGACATTCCGTCGCGAGGGGGGCAAAGTCGGGTTGGGCGGTGGCAAGCATCGAAGCCTCCTGGAAAGGGAAAAGGGGTCGTCGTGGTGATGGTGTCGGCGTATGGGCGGCACTCTAGCGGCAGTGGCTAGCGCAGCGAACGAAGAAAAGCTGCATTGCTTATAACGGCGAGGTGCTCATGGTCCGTGCGATATAAGCAAGGAAGGAAACAGTCGTTCCGGTTGCTGGTCGGGCGCGCTACAGTCCGCTCCTGAATTTCCACACTCCCGGGAGAATGCGATGATCCAGTTGAAAACCCCGCGCCGCCTGCTAGCTGCCCTGGCCTTGGCAACCGGGCTCGGCAGCGCGGCGGCCGAAACACTCAAGGTTGGCTATCTGCCGGTCACCGGCCACGCCAAGTTCTTTGTTGCCAAGGAGCAGGGCCTGTTCGCCAAGGAAGGGCTGGAGGTCGAGCTGATCGAATTCCAGAACTCCGCTGACGGCCTCAACGCCATCGTTGCCGGCAAGCTGGACATCGGCGCCTTCGGCACCACCGCACCAGTGGCGCACATTGCCAAGGGTGCGAAGATCAAGATCATCGGCGGCATCATGGGTGGCGATGCCGCACTGATTGCGACGCCGGCGAATGCCGCGACGATCGCCAGTGTGGCCGATCTCAGGGGCAAGAAGATCGCCACCGTACGCATGGCTTCGGGGGACGCCGTGCTGCGCGGCGCCCTCAAGGACAAGGGGCTCAACTGGAAGAGTAAAGTGGACCCCGAAGTCAAGACAAGAATCAAGTCTGTTTAAGTTGTGCATTTGACTTCGCTAGCAGCTGGACGGCGCTGCCCCGGTGTTGCCTTTGCTTTGGTTTGTGCTGTGGCTGTTGATCTTGCTTCTGCGGGGGGAGGAACCCCTGTGGAGCGTAGCGGAACAGGGGTTCCTCCCCCCGCGTCGCCGAATTTATCCACGATCATGGCCCCGCCACCGATACCGGTTCGATACACCATCTGGGGCGTCTGGTCGCCCAGCGACTGGTGCGGGCGCTCGCCGTTATAGAAGGCGAAGTACTCGGTCAGGCCGAGCATCAGCTCGCCCATCGTGGCATAGCCCTTCAGATACACGTCCTCATGCTTGACGTTCCGCCAGAGCCGCTCGACGAAGATGTTGTCGAACACCCGCCCTCGTCCATCCATGCTGATGACCACCCCTTCCCGGGCCAGCACATCGGTGAAGGCTTCACTGGTGAACTGCGAGCCTTGATCGCTGTTGAAGATTTCCGGCTTGCCATGGGTGCGCAAGGCCTCCTCCAGGCAATCGACGCAGAAGACCGCTTCCATGCTGTTGCTGATCCGCCAACTGAGCACCTTGCGGCTATACCAGTCGATCACCGCCACCAGGTAGGCGAAGCCACGCGGCAGGCGGATGTAGGTGATGTCCGTGCTCCAGACCTGGTTCGGCCTGACCACCGAAACTCCGCGCAGCAGGTACGGATAGACCTTGTGCGCGGGGTGCCGCCGGCTGGTGTTCGGACCCGGCGCCATGCCGGCCAGCCCCATCAATCGCATCAGTCGTTGGACACGCTTGCGATTGACCGTGTGACCCGTTCTCCCGAGGAAGACCACCATCCTGCGGCTGCCGTAGAACGGGTGCCGGGTGTATTCCTCATCAATCAGACGCCGGTGCAATAACTCGCTTTCATCAAGTACCACAGGCTTCTGCTGAGCATAGATCGTGGCACGTGACACCCCGGCCAGGAGGCATTGCTGCACCACGGCCACCGCCTCGCCAGACTCGATCCAGGCTCTCCGCATCACGACAGGCTGATCCCAGACTTTTTTTTGAGCCAGTCCAGTTCCACCTTCAACTTGCCGATCTCGCTGTACAGCAACTCCGGCTCCCGATGCGCGGCGACCGGTTTGGGACCGCGCTTGCCTTCGAACAGGGTCTTGGCTTGTTCCTGGAGTATCTTCTTCCATTGCCCAACCTGGACCGGATGAACCCCGTGTTCCTGGCCAATCTGGTTGATCGTCTTCACCGCTCGCAAGGCTTCCAGACCCACCTTCGCCTTGAACTCGGGGGTGTGCACATTCCGCGTCTTCACTTCGCTCATCGCTTCTCGTTCCTTATGACAGCGTCTAGCTTAAACCACTGTCTCAATTCCTGGGACCACTATAGAGAGACGTCCAGATCTTCGAATTGAAGAACCCGCCGGCGGTGATCGAGGCAGTCAAGTCCGGCCAGGTGGACGCCGGACTGGTGTGGGGACCGCATGACCTGCGGGCAGAAGATCAGGGCCTGAAGGTGGTGATTCATTCAACCGACCTGCAGCCTGGTCATCCGTGCTGCCGCCTGGTAGTCACCGAGGCCAGCCTGAAGAACCCGGTGACCTGGGAGAAATTCCTGCGCGCCATTCTGCAGGCCGAGAAGTTCGCTGCCGAAAACAAGAAGGAAACCATCGAATCGATCGCTCGTTACGTCAAGATCGACCGCCAGTTGCTGTGGCGCGGTTACTACTCGCCGTACCTCGACCAGTCGAGCGACCCCGACGTCAAGGGCGTCAAGCACTTCGCCAACGTGATGGTGGATAGCGAGTTCATCAGCGCCAAGCCCGACCTCGACGCCGCGATCGACGTGCGGGTTTATGAAAAAGTGCTGAACCAGTTGGCCAGGGAGAATCCGGGCGATACTTTCTGGAAGAAGTTGCAGAAGGAATTCAAGCGGAAAGACGCGTGATGAGCCCTGGCCTCAAGCTGGAGGGCGTTGGCTTCGCCTACGACACGACGCAGGTCCTGCAGGACATCAACGTCAGCATTCCGGAAGGCCAGCTCGTCAGCCTGCTCGGAGCCAGCGGATCAGGAAAAACGACCTTGCTGCGCTTGGCGGCGGGCCTCGACCCTGTCGGTAGCGGCTGCTTGACGTGGAACGGCGCGCCGGTAGTTGGCCCCAGCCTGGAGCGCGGTGTGGTTTTTCAGGATTACGCACTGTTTCCCTGGTTGTCGGTAGTCGATAACATCGAGATCGCGATCGCCAAGGCCAGGCCGACCGTCAGGAAAGCCGAGCGGCTGGCGGAGGCCGGCCAATACCTCAGGGATCTGGGGCTGGAAGTGGCGATCGGCAAGTATCCGGGCGAACTGTCGGGAGGCATGCGCCAGCGCGCCGCGATTGCCCGTGCACTCGCCCTCGGGTCGCCGTTGCTGTTGATGGACGAGCCCTTCGGGGCGCTCGATCCGGTGAATCGTGCTCGCTTGCAGGATCTGCTGCTGGAGGTCTGGGAACTCGCGACGCCGAGAAAGACCATCGTCTTCGTCACCCATGACGTGGACGAGGCGATCTACCTCGGCGATCGACTGATCGTCCTCGGATCGTCGCCGGGTCGGGTGATCGCCGACCTGGAGGTGCCACTGGGGCGACCACGCGAGCGGCGTAGCCTGCTCGACAGCCACAGCCTGCATGCGCTGCGGGAACAGGTGGCTGCGACGCTGGTGCAGGATACCCTGCAACGGCTCAAAGCCGCCTGAAGCAGGCCCGTTGCAATTCAACAAGGCAACAAGGAGAACGACCGATGAGTGACTATATTGCCCTGGTGAACCTGCAGATACCTGGGACATCTCTGCCTGCTGCTTCGGCCGAGCCCGGTCTGGCACCCGGCTGGCTGGGCCGTGCACTGGAAAGCGTTGCGGTCTGGATCGCCCTGCTGCTCTCCTGGTGGGTCGCTTCCGTCTATCTGCCGCTGGGCGACAACCCCCTGCTGCCCTCGCCGCTGATCACTGCCAGGGCACTGTGGGAATCGCTGCCGGAACTATGGGCGGGAACCTTGTCGTCGCTGACCATCCTGCTCCCCGGCTTCGCCCTGGCAACACTGCTTGGCATCGTTTCGGGCCTGACAGTGGGCACCTCGGCGCGGCTGCAGCGGATCTTCCTGCCCTTCGCCAAGGTCGCCGGACCGGTACCCCCGACGGTATACATTCCGTACGCGATCGCCATTCTGCCGACCTTCAAGTTGTCGGCGATCTTCGTTGTCTTCATCGGCGCATTCTGGCCGATCTTCCAGAATGCCGTTGCCGGCGCGCATGCGCTTGAGCAGCGTTATCGCGACAATGCTCGCATCCTCGGCCTGACTCGCCTCGAGTATCAGCGGCGCGTGGTCTTTCCCGCCGCCTTGCCGCATATTTTCACCGGCATGGCGGTTGGCTTGGCCTTCTCGTTCATCCTACTGACCGTCGCCGAACTATTCGGTGCCAACGCCGGCCTTGGCCGCTTCGTCCAGTATTACGCGGACTTTGCCGACTATCCCAAGATGGTCGCCGGAATCCTCTACACCGGCCTGGTAACCTTCCTGGCGATGACACTTCTCGACAGCGTCCGCCGGCGGTCGCTGTTCTGGTTGAAATAGCATGCTGCGTCGTGCCCTGCAGCCACCGATCCCGACGTTCCAGCAGGTCGCTGCCGGCCTGATGGTTTTCCTGGCCGTAGGTGGGTCGCAGGCGGCGCTCTTCGAGCGAAGTGTCGACAACCTGCAGCGGGAAGCGGAGGCAGCCCACGCGGAAGGAAAGCAACTGGCTGTCGTCCTCACCCTCCCGGATTGCCCCGGCTGCCTGGAAATGGAGCGAACCGCCTATCGTGACCGGCGCACGGAGAAGCTGATCGAAGGCCGCTTCCGGACGGTTGGTCTTGACCTCTCGCGCTCCGCGCCAATCATTGACGCGCTGGGGCGTGCCACGACGGCTGCCGATCTCGCCAAGCGTTTTCGCGCCGTGGCGACGCCGTCCTTCGTGTTCTTTGCCGGTGACGGCAGTTTTCTCTACCGGTACACGGGTACACTCGATCAAGCCGGACTACGCGATCTCACCGACTACGTTGTGCGGGCGAAGTTCGAAGAGTTTCCGTTCGCGCCACGGGACGCCGCTCACGGCAACCCTGCCGGTCGCCCAAACAGTGCGCTGCACGCTTCTCCTCCCGCCAGCAATCTGCCGCGCTACCCGGAATTCGTGCTGACGGCCAGCGATGGACGCCAGCGACGCCTGGAGGATTTCCGCGGCCAAGTGGTGGCCCTGTCGGTTGGCTATACGCAGTGCCCCGATGTCTGTCCGACGACGCTGATCGAACTGAAGGCCGCCGTCGAGGGCCTGCCACCGACACAGCGCCGGCAAGTCCAGGTGCTCTTTGCCACCCTCGACCCCGATCGCGACGGCCTGGCGATGCTCAAGGAATATGTGGCCGCTTTCAGCCCCGCCAGCGGGCGCCCCGTCCTCGGGCTGCGCGGCAGCGCCGAGGCGACGGCACGATTGATCAGCCAGTTGCAACTGGTGGCGGAGCAAAGGCCTTCGCGGAGTGCGGGCTATACCGTGGACCATACGGCCGGCGTCTTCCTGTTCGATGCCAACGGTCGCCTGCGCGGCCTCGCCCCGTTTGGCCAGAGCGTCGCCGACCTGCGCCGCGACCTCGCCCGGTTGCTGGCTGACGGTTCCAGCGGACCAGTAGTGGCGCAGCGAGTTGCGCGTGCCAACTGAAGAAATACATCCATGCCCACCAACAAACTGATCACCCTGGCCGAGGCCGTTCGCCGGTACACCTGGGATGGCATGCAGTATGCCAGCGGTGCGGCCCTGCCGGTCGGTTCTGATGCCATCGTCTTCGGGCGCGAACTGTTGCGCCAGCAGCGCCGCGATCTGCACGCCATCTTTCACGCCAACACCCAGCAACTCAACCTGCTGGCAGCGGCCGGCGCGGTGACCCAGGCAGAATGTGGTTTCAGCGGGCTGGAGGGCTTCGGCTTTGCCAACGGCCTGCGACGGGCCATTGAGCAGGGCAGACTGGTTCTTGAGGACTTCTCCAATCTGGCGATGGCGCTGCGCCTGCTGGGCGGCGCGCTGAACTGGCCCTTCATTCCGGCAACGGTCAATATCGGCTCGGACCTTCAATACCGGCGCGCTTTCGAGCCCGACGTGCACCCCAATCCAAACAAGATACCTTCGGTCACGGATCCCTTTTCGGGGAAGCGGATCGGCGCTTTCTCGCCACTACGTCCCGACCTGGCAGCGATCCACGTGACGCTCGCCGATCCGGAGGGCGACGCGATCATGCTCGGCACCGAGTGGAGTCGTTTCGAACTGTCGCGGGCAGCGAAGCGGGTTGTCCTGCTGGCTGATGCCATCGTGCACACCGACTGCATGCGCCAGTATCCGAATCTGGTGCGCATCCCCGGGATCATCGTCGAAGCCGTCGTCTACTGGCCATTTACTGCCTGGCCGCAGGCTTCTCCCGGCATGTACGACGTGGATGAAGCGCACATGAAGGCGATGAACCAGGCGCTCGGCAGCGAGCACGGAACGGCCACCTACGTCCGCGATTACGTCGACAGCTACGTCGATCTCGATGGCTATCTCGACCTGATCGGCCGCGGCAAGATCGCCGAACTCTCCAACGGGGCGACCGCATTCCTGCTTGACCCTTACCGACGCTGGCTGCTGTCGCATGCCGAAGCGCTGGCCCTGACCGCAGCAGCCAGCGCATGACCATCGATTACAGCCGCCAGGAGATGATGGCCATCGCCACCGGCCGCGAGATTCGTGATGGCGAACTGGCCATCTTCGGCGTCGGTCTGTCGATGCTCGCCGGCTACTTCGCGCAGGCTCATCACGCCCCCAGGGTGCGCGCCATGACCGAAGGCGGTGTCTATGGCGCGACGCCGGTTGGCGGCCTGCCCTGGGGAATCGAATGCAATCGCCTGGCGGTCAATGCCGTGAGTTTCACCAGTGCCCTGGACGCCCTCGGGTGCCTGGTCGCCTCCGGTCGTTGCGACGTCGGTATCATCGGCGCTGCCCAGGTCGACCGCTTCGGCAACGTCAACACGACCGGCATCTGGGACGGGAAAATCGGCGCCAGCTACCGCCCGCCGAAGACTCGCCTGACCGGTGCCGGCGGTGCCAACGACATCGCCTGTGGTGCCAAGCGTTACCTGATCATGGTCAGCCACGAGCCGAAACGCTTCGTTGACCGGGTGAGCTACGTTACCTCACCGGGCTACCTCGACGGCGGCGACGCCCGTGAACAGGCGGGTTTGATCGGTGGCGGTCCCACTGCAATCATCACCACCCTCGGCATCCTGCGGCCCGACCCTCAGACGCACGAGTTCCAGCTCGACGCCTACTTCACGTTTTCCGGTGTCGACGAGATTCTTGCCAACACCGGCTGGGATTTGAAGGTCGCGGCTGACGCCCGCGTCGTTCCCGAGCCATCGCCCGAGGAACTCGCCGCCCTGCGCCGCGTGGACGAAACAGGCATGCTGCGACGGTAGAGTGGGTCACAGGGGCCAGGCGGGCCCCGAGTTCCTTGGAGTTCAGGGGTCAGATGGCGAAGTTGAGGCTGGAGAGGCGTATCGCTTGCCAGCGTGGTGGGGCGGCTGCCAGGTGGTAGGAGAGATCGAAGAATTGGTTCGTACCGTCGTTCAACAGCGTCAGTACCTCGGCTTCCCGCTTGGCCAGTTGAGGATTGCGCCGGTCGCGCGGGCGCCGCGCATCGACGATCACCTGGCCGCTGATCCGCCCAGGACGATCGGCGAGTACGATGACGCGGTCGCTGAGGTAGACCGCTTCGTTTACGTCGTGGGTGACGAGGAGCAGGGTCGTGCCGTGATGCCCGGCGACCGACAGCAACAGATCCTGCAGTCGCCGGCGGGTGAAGGCATCGACAGCGCTGAACGGTTCATCCAGGAGGAGCAGCGAAGGCTGGGTGAACAGGCCGCGCGCAATCGCCACACGCTGAGCCATGCCGCCCGAGAGCTGTTTCGGATAGGCCGTAGCGAAATCGCCAAGGCCGACTTCGGCCAGCAACTGCGTCACGTACGGATCATGTCGGCCCTTGCGCCCGAGTTCGAAGGCGACATTCTCGGCCACCGTCAGCCAGGGAAGGAGGCGCGGCTCCTGGAAGATCAGGCCGACGTCGCGGGAATGCAGATGTGGCGGCTCGTCCTTGATCCGGACGTCGCCGCGGTAGCTGGTATCGAGACCGGCGATGATCCGCAGCAAGGTGCTCTTGCCACAGCCGCTGGGTCCCACCAGACTGACGATTTCGCCGGAGTCGATGCCGAAACGGACGTTCTTGATGACCCGCAGCGCCTCGAAATCCTTGGCGGCAACCATCAAGTCGAGCAGATTGTGTGACATGGATTTACTCCTCAGGAGGGACGGCTGTCAAAAGCATCGCGCCAGCCGAGCAGGCGATCTTCGAGCCAGCGCAGCAGGCTGTCGCTGATCTTGCCGAGCAGGGCGAGGACGACGATGGCGACGAGGACCAGGTCGGCGCGGCCGGTTTCGCGGCCGTCGGTGAGCAGATAACCGAGCCCGCGGCTGGCGGCAATCAGCTCGGCAGCGACCAGGAACATCCAGGACAGCGACAGACCGGTGCGCAAGCCGGTAAACAGATTGGGCAGGGCGGCCGGCAGGAAGATGCGAGCGATCAGCCGGTAGCCGGTCAGCCCGTAGATGCCGCCGACCTCGACCAGCTTGCGGTCAACTTTCTGGATACCGGCGACGAAGTTGAGATAGACCGGGAAGAAAGCACCGATGGTGATCAGAGTGATCTTCGGCGCCTCATCGATCCCCAGCCAGAGAAGCAGCAACGGCACCCAGGCCAGCGACGGAATGGCGCGCAGCGCCTGGAAGGTCGGGTCGAGCAAAGCCTCCGTCCGTCGCGACAATCCGACTGCAGCACCGACGACGACGGCGAGCCCGGCACCGATGAGAAAACCGATCAGAACGCGCAGGCTGCTGATGCCAATATGTTCGAGGAGAGTCCCGTTGCCGGCGAGATCTGCCAGTGTCGTCACCAGTTCGCTCGGCGGCGGCAGCAGGTGCGAGCTGACCCAGCCGCCGCGCACGACCGCTTCCCAGGCGATGACGAGGGCGGCGGGAACCAGGAGACCCTCAGTTCGCCGGATCAATCCCCCGCGATCGAGGCGGCTGCTGGCGGCAATCGCCCCCGAAGCGGGAACGCTGACTTCACTCATTGTTCCGTCTCCTCAGCGTACCGCAGTCTTGGCCCAGGTCGGGTCAACGAGGTCGTCAATCACTTTATCGACGTCAGTACCCTTCTTGACCAGTTCTTCCTTGATCAGGATCGGGGCGGCAGACTTGAGAGCCTTGATGTGCTCAGCGCCGGGAACCGGGTTGCTGAAGTCGTTGCGCGTCAATTGCAACCTGGCGACCGCCAGGGAGAGCTTTGCTTCTTCGGCGATGATCTTGGCGGTCTCCTCCGGATTGGCCAGGATCCACTTACGTGCTTTCTCGTAGGCGGTGATGACGCGCCTGACGTGTTCCGGATACTGTTTGCTGAACGATTCGGTGGTGTTGAGGAAGCCGTAGGTGTTGAATGAGAGGTTGCGATAGACCAGTTTCGAAGCGGCATCTAGCTCGCTGGCGGCCATCAGTGGGTCGAGGCCGGCCCAGGCATCGACCTTGCCCTGTTCGAGAGCCGCCCGCCCGTCGGCATGCTGCAGGCTCGCATGTTCGATGTCGGTTTTCTTCAGTCCCTCCAGGTGCAGACTGCGCAGCAGGAACAGGTAGGGGTCGGTGCCTTTGGTGGCGGCAACCTTCTTGCCCTTGAGATCCTTGACCGACTTGATCGGCGAATCCTTGGGCACGACCAGTGCCGTCCACTCCGGCCGGGAGTAGATGTACACGCCCTTGATCGGGTTACCGTTCGCTTTGCTCAGCACGGCGGCCAGCCCGGCCGAGGAACCGAAGTCGATGCTGCCACTGTTAAGAAATTCGAGCGCCCGGTTGCTGCCCTGGCTGAGTACCCATTTGATCGGAATGTTGTCGGCCTTGAATTCCTGCTCCAGCCAGCCAAAGCGTTTGAGGACCAGGCTCGGCGGCGAATAGTACGCGTAATCCACACGGATCTCCCGCGCTTGCTCGGCGGCGCCAGCAGTGCCGATCGCAGCATAAAGAGACACCGCGACGATGGCGATGCGTCTGAGGATTCGGAACATCGGTACTCCTTGAAATGGGGTTCAGGTTTCGGGTGTCGGTTGCTCGTCGGATTTCAGGAGTAGCCAGTACCAGGATTCCGTTCGCAACAACAAAAGTTAATCCAGCGCAGGTCATCCGGACAACGACGAAGATCTGCGAAGAATATGAGTCACCAGCGCATAAGCTTCTGTGCCTGTGGTGCTCACCCCTGGAAAGCCAGCACCTCCTGGCGCAGTCCCTGGAAAAATCCAAGGCCTTCTGGCCATGGGCCGTAACCCGAGTCGATGTTGATGTGGCCGGCGTCACCGATGTTCCGGTAACTGCTACCCCAGACGCCCGCCCAGTATTCGGCGACGCTCCTCCTTACCCACGGATCGTTATTGCTGGCCACGACCAGGCTGGGGAAGCTGAGTTGCTCTGCAGCCAGCGCAGCCGTTACCTCAAAGCGATCGGGATCGGCAGGGGCCACGAGCAGGGCCGCACGGACGCGGCTCGCACAGACAAAGCCGGCGCTGACGGCGGCCAGGCAACCAAAGCTGTGGGCGACAATCCATACTGGCTCCCTCTGCGCGTCGATGGCCTCGCACACCCGTGCCGCCCATTCGGAAAGATAAGGCCGCTCCCAGTCGGCTTGTTCAACCCGCCGTGTATTGGTGAGCGTGTTTTCGAACCAGGTTTGCCAATGGCTTGGACCACTGTTGCGCAGACCCGGGACGATGAGGATGGTCTCCATGGATTCGCCCATCAGGACAGGATTGCCGCTTTGTGGTTCATGCTCTTCTCCTTTCCAGGCCTGCCGAAGCGGGCCGACACGCCGCGCATGATGCCAACGGCCAAGAGCGTCGAAAACGATTTCTTTCCCATAAGCAAATAGCGATTTCGCCGACTCGCAGCGGATGCCGAGGCGGCGCGACCAGCGTGCACGGAAGTCAGCTTTGGCTGAATATGCTTATAAGAAATTCTTGCTTTGCTTGCCGTCGCCCCGTGTCTAATCTCCGCACATCGTTGATCGTCGACTTTCCAGGGTGCCGCGATGAAATACCGGATTGCCAGCGTGCTCTCGTCGCTTGTCACAGCGAGCGTCGCTCAGACGCTGGCTGGCGGCCTGCGGACGGTGGTGCACTGAGGAGCAACGGGATGTCGCGTCATGCAATACCGGAGACGACGAGCGCTGGATGCAACGCCGGCGAGCAGCCAGGCTACAAGGTGTCAGCACATTGGCAACTGCCCACAACGCCACGGAATGCGCTGAGAAGGGTCTTTGATCGTCCCGATTTCACTCCGGGCGAGGTCGCCGTCCTTGGTCGTCGGCGCCTCGAACGGGCCGATGGGATCGGACAAAAGGGCATGGCAACGATCATCGACTGGTTGCGGTGCCAGGGCTACGAGCTTGCTGACGACACCCGCAGTGCGCGGTCGCGGGATCTTGCCAGCTCTCCGAAGGAAGTCAGCAAGCTGCAAAAGGCCATGCGTGTTCTCCAGACCCACGGTTACACGATCCTCAGGATTGAACAACAGTCCGCGGATGGCGGCCAGGACTGCGCCACTCCACCAATGGTTCCGGGTGTCTCTGCATAAGCTAATAAGGAATGATTCGTTCGCCGTCGAGCACCACTTTCCTAGACTTCGTTCCACCCCCACCTTGAACGGAGTCCTCATGAAGCTGAAACGTTTTCTTGCCGGCTTGCTGGCAGGCGCGCTGATTGCCAGCAGCGCTGCCGCCGCCGATATCTCCCTCCTGAATGTCTCCTATGACCCCACGCGGGAGTTGTATCAGGACTTCAATGCCGCCTTTGCCAAGAACTGGAAGGCCAAGGCCGGCGACAACGTCACCATCAACCAGTCGCACGGCGGCTCGGGCAAGCAGGCGCGCGGCGTGATCGAAGGCCTACAGGCCGATGTCGTGACGCTGGCACTCGCTTATGACATCGACGCCATCGCTGACGCCGGGCTGATTCCGGCTGACTGGCAAAAGCGTCTGCCGCACAATTCGTCGCCGTACACCTCGACCATCGTCTTTCTGGTGCGCAAGGGTAACCCCAAGGGCATCAAGGACTGGAACGACCTGGTGAAGCCGGGCGTGTCGATCATCACGCCGAATCCGAAGACCTCCGGCGGCGCTCGCTGGAACTACCTGGCCGCGTGGGCCTATGCACTCGAACAGCCGGGCGGCAACGAAGCCAGGGCCAGGGAGTTCGTCGGCCAGGTCTATCGCAATGTGAAGATCCTCGACTCCGGGGCCCGCGGTTCAACGACGACCTTCGTTGAACGTGGCATCGGCGATGTCCTGATTGCCTGGGAAAACGAAGCCTATTTGTCACTCAAGGAGGTCGGTGCGGAGAAGCTTGAAATCGTCACGCCGTCACTGTCGATCCTGGCTGAACCGCCGGTCGCGGTGATCGACAAGGTGGTTGACAAGCGTGGTACGCGCAAGGTGGCTCAGGCCTACCTTGAGTACCTGTACTCAGCGGATGGTCAGGACTTGGCCGCCAGGAACTTCTATCGCCCAACCGACGCGCAGATTGCCGCCAAGTATTCGAAACAGTTCGTCAAGACCAGGCTGGTCACGGTCGATAAGGTGTTCGGTGGCTGGCGAAACGCCCAGAAGGTCCATTTCTCGGACGGTGGCGTCTTCGACCAGATCTACGTTCCCGGCGGCAAGCGCTGAACCCTTGGCGGTGGCACAGGGAAGCGGGTGGCCTTGGGCCATCCGCTTTATACCAATAATGAATTAACTTTTCAGAATTGAGTATTTCCCATGATAAACCGCCAGCCCTAGACTTTGTGCATTGAATGCTGCGTCGCAGCAGGAGCCAGGAATGAATCAGATTTCTTCTTTCAGGAGGCAGGCATGGCCAGCGTAAAGCGCTTCAGCCCTTTACCCGGGTTCGGCCTGGCCATGGGTTACACCCTGGTCTATCTGACCCTGATCGTGCTCATCCCACTCACGGCGGTGGGGACCAAAACGCTGGCGATGGGCTGGGATGCTTTCTGGGCCGCCGTCAGCAGTCCGCGGGTCGTGGCTTCGTATCAACTCAGTTTCGGCGCCTCGCTGCTTGCTGCCGCGATCAACGTGGTATTCGGCCTGATCTTCGCCTGGGTACTGGTCCGCTACCGCTTCCCCGGCAAGGGCCTGATCGATTCGCTGGTCGATCTCCCGTTCGCCTTGCCGACGGCGGTGGCCGGCATCGCCCTGGCGACGATCTATTCCGAGAACGGCCCGATCGGCAAAGTGCTCGAGCCCTGGGGCATCGAGATCGCATACACGCCGAAGGGCGTTCTGCTGGCGCTGGTTTTCATCGGGCTGCCTTTTGTCGTGCGGACCGTACAGCCGGTGCTCGCCGATCTGGAAAAGGAGGTCGAGGAGGCCGCAGCCGGCCTCGGTGCCTCGCGCTGGCAAACCTTCTGCAGGATCATCCTGCCGCACATCGCTCCGGCGCTGCTGACCGGTTTTGCCATGGCTTTCGCCCGCGCCGTCGGCGAGTACGGCTCGGTCATCTTTATCGCCGGCAACGTGCCGATGGTCTCGGAAATCACGCCGCTGCTGATCATCACCAAGCTCGAACAGTACGACTACGCCGGCGCTACCGCGGTGGCTTCGGTAATGCTGGTCTTTTCCTTCGTCCTCCTGCTGATCATCAACGGCCTGCAGGGCTGGATGCAGAATCGTTACGTCAAGGAATCGTGAGATGAGTACGAGTATTGCACTGCACGCCGGCAGTCTGGAGCGTGACGAGAGCGCAAGCACCCGCGAGCCCGCCTGGGTGAAAGGGGTGCTGATCAGCGTCGCCTTGAGCTTTTTCGCCGTCTTTCTGCTGCTGCCCCTGGGCACGGTCTTTGCCGAAGCTCTGCGCAAGGGCTGGGGTGCGTACCTGGCAGCGCTGGTCAACCGCGATGCCTGGGATGCCATCAAGCTGACGCTGATCACCGCCGCGATTGCCGTTCCCCTCAATCTGGTGTTCGGCGTCGCCGCGGCCTGGTCGATCGCCAAGTTCGAGTTCCCGGGCAAGCGCCTGTTGATCACTTTCATCGATCTGCCGTTCTCGGTCTCGCCGGTGATCTCGGGCCTGATCTTCGTTTTGCTGTTTGGTGCCCAGGGCTGGTTCGGTCCGTGGCTACAGGAGCACGACATCCAGATTATCTTCGCCGTGCCGGGGATCGTTTTGGCGACCATTTTCGTGACCTTCCCTTTCGTCGCCCGCGAACTGATTCCGCTGATGGAAGCACAGGGCTCGGAGGAAGAGGAAGCGGCGGTTGTCCTTGGCGCCTCTGGCTGGCAGGTCTTCTGGTATACCACCTTACCCAACATCAAGTGGGGGCTGCTGTATGGGGTGATCCTCTGCAACGCCCGCGCGATGGGCGAGTTCGGGGCGGTGTCGGTGGTCTCCGGGCACATTCGCGGCCAGACCAACACCATGCCCCTGTATGTCGAAATTCTCTACAACGAATACAACTACGCCGCCGCCTTTGCCGTGGCTTCGCTGCTGGCCTTGCTGGCCATCGTCACGCTGGCGTTGAAAACGCTGGTCGAAAGGCAGACGCGTCGGCCGTTGCAGGAAATTACCGAACCTTCCGGAGAATGAGTCATGAGTATTGCGATCCGTCATATCAGCAAACAGTTCGGCGCCTTCCAGGCGCTCGACGATGTTTCCATCGACATTCCATCGGGCGAACTGGTTGCTCTCCTGGGTCCCTCTGGCTGCGGCAAAACGACGCTGCTGCGCATCATTGCCGGCCTCGACTTTGCCGACCGGGGTCAGATCGTGCTCGATGGCGACGACGCTTCCGCCCGTCACGTCCGCGAGCGCCGCGTCGGTTTCGTCTTTCAGCACTACGCGCTGTTCCGCCACATGACCATCGCTGACAATGTCGCTTTCGGCCTGCGCGTCAAGCCGCGGCGCGAGCGTCCCGCCGAAGCGGACATCAAACGCCGTGTTAAACGCCTGCTGGAGCTGGTGCAACTCGATTGGCTGGCCGATCGCTATCCGTCACAGCTTTCCGGTGGCCAGCGCCAGCGGATCGCGCTGGCGCGGGCACTGGCGGTGGAACCGAAGGTGCTGCTGCTCGACGAGCCCTTCGGCGCCCTCGATGCCAAGGTGCGCAAGGAGTTGCGCCGCTGGCTGCGGCAGCTGCACGACGAAATCCACGTCACCAGCGTCTTTGTCACCCACGACCAGGAAGAGGCGCTCGAGGTCTCCGACCGCGTGGTGGTGATCAACCGAGGCAAGGTCGAGCAGATCGGCACGCCGGAGTCGGTGTATGACCATCCGGCCACACCCTTCGTCGCCAACTTTCTCGGTTCGGTCAATCTGTTCCATGGCCGGGTCGAGGATGGACACCTGCATCTCGGCGAGCACGCACTTGTGCTCGGCGCTGACGGTGGCAGTGAAGGCAAGGCCGTGGCTTTCGTGCGGCCGCACGAGTTCGATATCGTTCCAGGCTGGGGGGCCGGCGGTGGTCTGCCGGCGACGATCGTCCGCGTCGTTTCGGTCGGACCGAGCGCGCAGATCGAACTGAGTCGCCTCGACGGTGAACTGATCGAAGTCACGATCGCCCGGGATACTTTCCACTCATTGGGGCTCTCGGAGGGTGACCAGGTGTCGCTGCGTCCACGGCACATCCGCGTCTTCCAGGCAGAAGCCCTGGCGGCTTGAGGCCATTCCATGAATTTTCAGCAACTACGCATCATTCGCGAGACGCTGCGCCAGAACTTCAACCTCACTGAGGTTGCCAGCGCTCTCTACACCTCACAACCCGGGGTCAGCAAGCACATCAAGGATCTCGAGGACGAGCTCGGCATCGAAATCTTCGTTCGCCGCGGCAAGCGTCTGCTGGGACTGACCGAGCCGGGCAAGGAACTGGCTGAGGTGGTCGAACGCATCCTGCTCGATACCCAGAACCTGCGCCGCATCGCCGACCAGTTCGCGAGCCGGGAAACAGGCCATTTCGTCGTTGCCACCACCCACACACAGGCGCGTTACGCGCTGCCACAGATCATCAAGTGGTTCAAGACCGACTATCCCAGGGTCCACCTCGCGCTGCACCAGGGTAGCCCAGTCGAGATTGCCGACCTGCTCGTTGCCGGCGAGGCAGACGTCGGGATCGCGACCGAGCGGCTCGACCAAGTGCCCGAACTGGCAACCTTCCCGTTCTATCGCTGGCACCACGCGCTGATCGTTCCCTACGGCCACCCGCTGCTGCAGGTGGAGGAGCTGACGCTGGAAGCGATTGGCGAGTACCCGATCATCACCTACCAGGAGGGATTCACCGGCCGGACGCTGATCGACAAGGCCTTTGCCGATGCCGGCGTCGTTCCCGACATCGTCCTCTCGGCGATCGACGCGGACGTCATCAAGACCTACGTCGAACTCGACCTGGGCGTCGGCATTGTCGCTTCGATGGCCTACGATGCCTTCAAGGACCGCAACCTGGCGCTGATTCCAGCGCCTCAACTGTTTCCCGAAAGCACGACCCGCCTGGCGGTGCGCCGCGGCATCTATCTGCGCAGCTATGCCCTGGCGTTCATCGAAAAGGTCTGCCCAGAGATCGGTGAGGAAAAGCTCAAGTCGGCGATCCAGAAACAGAACGAGGGCGGCTGATTCCCTGCCGTACTCGGGCGGCAGAAGCCTTGTCAAACTGCGTAGGCGCTTGCTTCGGAGCGATTGGGCCTCAAGAAGCGGCTGTCTCATCAGCCTGATGCCCTACTCGACCGTGATTTCTCTCGAAACCTCCTGGCTTCGCCGTTGAGCGCCAGTTAGCCCGGCGGCGCCCGCGTGCCCGGCAATTCTCATACGCCGGGACCGGGCAGCGGCGTGAACACGGAGCCTGTCTCGGCGAGGCGCTGCACGCTAGCCTTCCGGTATTCGGACGCCGGAGTCCCGGTGTAACGGCGGAAAATCCGCGTGAAGTAGGACAGGTCGTTGAAGCCGACGGCAAACGCGACCTCGGACACGGTCGCCCGGGGCGATGCCAGAAGCTCCCAAGCCTTGGCCACCCGGCTGCGCAGCAGGAAATCGCAAAAGGTCAGGCCATGCTCGCGTTTGAAAACGCGGCTGAATTCGGAAACGCTCAGATGGCACAAGCTGGCCGCCGTGGCCAGCGAAATCCTTTCGTCCAGGTGGGCGTGGACGTAGTCGCGTGCCGCCGTAGTGGCGGTGCGTGGGATTGACCGACCGACCCGTTCGCCGACCGGGACCGGCTGCGACGGGAACAGATTGTGCCGCTCGCCCGGCGCCCGCGTTGTTTCCGCGAGGCGATAGAGCGCCCGGGCCCGCCAAGCCAGTTCCTCAAAGGTGACCGGCTTCACCAGGTAATCCCAGACGCGCGAGCGGAATGACCAGGTGGCCAGCGCTTCCGAGTGTGCCTCGGTGAGCATGAGAATCGGCAGCGACGGAAAGTACAACTTCGTCGCCTGCAGCGCCTGCAGCCGGCGCCGGTCGGGCTGGTCGAACTCGAAGCAGGTGAATGAAGGGCGATGCACCCTGATCGCCTTACCGATCTCCAGCGGCTCGCTCACCTTGGTGCCCTGAAAGGCGGTCGCCAGCTCTTCGCAGACGCTCGCTTCGCCGCGGGCGACGCGCAAATCGACCCACAGAAAGCGCTGCCGATTGGCAACGCGGCCTGCCGCTGGCGGCGTCGCGGCGGTCGCCGCAGGCACGCGCAATTGGATGTTCGCGATTTCACGTTCCGTCGGCACGATAACCTCCCGCTCGATGTAGCTCCGACGCCCTGCTCTGGCGAGCCCTTGGGGTCGGTTTAGCCCGCAGATCCGGGAACGATTGATCCAGTCCGGGAATGACGATGTTTTAGGGCCGAATCAAGAACAATTCAATAATATCATAGGCAACACGTGGGGAAAGTCATTGATCTACCTGGCTCCTCACAGGTGGGTCAAGCGCGGCTTTGCCGATCGCCGACTGATGGCCATGCGGTCAAGCGTTTGCCCGGCGGAAGAACGGCGTGGCGAGCAACAACGCTGCGTCACGCGCGTCGACTTGCTGCTTCGGCGAGGCTGCGGAGAATTCGTAACGTCGGCCAGTCGAACTGCCCTGGATCACTACCGGCGAGTGCTCCAGGTACCGCAGCACGACCTGTCCCGACACGCCAGCAGCACCGCCGGCCGCTGCCCCAATACCGGATGCGGCCGGGGTTGTGCCGCCGGATCGTTGATAAACGGACGACGTCGCGGCGCTAACGTGCGTCACCGGCGGACTCGCCGTCTGGCTTTTCTTCAGCGCTTCCCTGCCTTGGCCACAGCATCCCATGATCGATACCTCCGCCGATTAAAAGTGGTGGTGCCTGGATGGCCTCGAACGGCCGCCCCCACCGTTCGAGCAGGCAGGCCGCGCCGGACAGCCCGAGCCAGGCGACCAGCCACGTGAGCAATTCCGTACTGAGGATCAATGCCAGCGGCGCCGCGATCCACAGGCTGAGACACTGAAAACAATCCATCAGATGACCGATGCCGCTGTCCCCCAGCACCGTCCGCAAGCGAAGTACCAAGTCCGCCGGCCCGTCCTCATTGGCAAGCAGGTGGGTCAGTCGCCACGCTGCGAGTGTAGTCAAAAACAAGGTCGGCCAAAATCCGATCTCAGTCATCGCTGCCTCCCGGGAAGGGCCAGGTTACCGACCTGTCCCTCCGCCGTATGCTCCAGCTCAGGTGGGCTTCAGGTCGTTGCAGATCTTCACCGGCCACGAGGCGTGCGCCCAGTTGACGCCCGAAGAGCGCACCGTACGGTCGTATACCCACAGGTCGAAGGTGTAGACACAGCACTCCTTGCGCGGGATCGTAAATGCGTCCGGCACCGCGTAGGGCAGGCTGCCCTTGCAGAAGAGGTCCACCGCCCGTAGATCGAACTGAGCCAGCGTGCCGTAGACGTCGCCGGCGTGCGGATCGAGCGCATTGCATGGATCGCACTTCCCGATGCGCTTGGTGCCCTTGAAACACGGTGAAGTCGGCCCCATGGAAATAGGGATCGTGATCGTCGGCCTACCTTGCTTGGTGACGTGGATTTGATAGTAGTCGAAGTTGTCGTTCGGGCGCGTCAGCGGCAGTGCATCGTTGATATACGCGTCGTAGGCAATGCCGGAGAGCGGCAGGTTCCATGCCGAAGAGCATTCGGGCGGATTGGCGAACTGGCTGACAAACAGATCCTGGCACTTCGGAACCGCGTCGATGCGCAGTTCGGCGCAGATCGGCTTGTTGTCGATCCACAGCCGCTGCGTGTCGCAGTAAAGGTTGCCATCGGTATCCTCGACCATCAGTCGCAAGGTGACCAGCCCACTCAGTTCGCAGAGCCCGGTGTGGCTTGCCCAACACGATGGATCGAGACGTGCCTGCGGCTCCGAGTGCAGGCAGTACGGCGGGAAGAACACCGGCACGATGCAGTCGGTATTCCAGACGGCGGTCAGGTTGGAGGTGTCCTTACGCATGTTCGAATCGCGGTACTGCCAGACCGTGTTGAACTCGACCTTCCAGATGTTGTTCCACCCGGCGGTGAAACAATCGAGTTCAAAACCCGGCTTGTAATCGATCATGTAGCGCTTGATCCGCTTGCCGTCGCAACCCCCGACGAAGGCGCCGCCGTAGATGTGCAGGCATTCGCCGAAGGACATCTCGTCGGTGCTCGGGAAACGCCGCCACGTACCCGGCGGGTCTTCGCAGATGCCCGGCACGCTCTCGATGAATCGCGCGTTCGGATCGGCCCAGACGGTGTCGAGCGCGGCGCCGTCCACGCTGATGATTCGTACTTCCTGCTTGAACAGGGAGAACTGCGTGGTACAGACCTGGGTTGCGCCCTCGACCGAGACGACGGTCATGCGGATGAAGTAGAAGCCGGGATCGCGCGCGCTGGTGTCGAAAAAGGCCAGCAGCCCGTTATTGACGGCCAAGGTCCCCTGCACTCCGCCGCCGGGTGGAATCGGCGGATAGTGGAAATCGGATGCATGCCAGCTGATCCCGTCCTGGGACCATTCAAGCACATAGTGGTGGAACATGCCGCCGGCCGCCGTTCCGCGGACGGCGACGACGAGCGCCTTGAGCTCGACATTGACCTCTTCGGGGACGCAACCGGTCGGCTCGGTTAACTCGCAGCTCAGCGGGCGGAAGCACTGCCGCAGGCAACGCCGATAGAAGAGCAAACAGCGGACGAAATCGCGCAGGTTGCGAATCCGCGCCAGGCAGCAGCCAAAGCGAATCGCGCACAGGCACCAGCAGCGGCAGAACCAGAACCATGGTTCTTGCTGGTGCTTGGCAAACATCTCTTCGCCGAGCAAGGCGGGCGCTACGTCGGGGGCCAGCAGGCGCTCGAAAATGGAGCCGGCGGTATCGTCGTCTTCCAGACAGTCAAGCTTGCCGGTAATGATTTCGTCGGGAATCCCGCTCGGGAATTCGGCGCTGGCCAGTTGATCGGAGAGGTAGGGCTTGTAGGCCGAGGCCATCGCCTGCACCAGCCGGGCGAAGTCGGCGCGCTCGGCGGCAGTCAGCGCATCGCCGACCGGCGTGCCAATCGCCTGGCGAACGCAGCGCCAGAAGCGGTACAGGTAGTAGTTGGAGGTCCGGAAGGTGTGCGGCCGGCGACACAACAGCCAGCCGAAGATGATGCAGCAGCGAATATGCAGCAGGCACCAGCGCCAGCGCTCAACAGGCCCGAGCAGTTCACGCGCATTCGCCGGCAAAAGGCGGACGGCCACCTCTTCGGTAAGGAACCTGCCAAGCAGTTGGTCGGCGGCGGTGAACTCGTCCTCACAACTGGGACCCGCTTCGAGCACCTCCTTGGTCAGCTCGTCAGGCGTGTCCACTCGCGCCAGATCGGCCTCCAAAAGCGGCTTGTAAGCCTGCAGCAGCTCGCGCAATGCGAACTGGAAATCGGGATCGAGGATATCTTCCCGATCCTCGGGACTGAGTTCCCTGACCACATCCTTCAGCGCTTCCGCCAGCTTGGACGGTGCACTGCTGCCGTCACCCGGACGACTACCTTTTTCCCCTTGTGCCATGTCAACCTCCTATTCCGGACCAAGCGTTCACCGGTGCCCAGCGGCAGCCGGCCACACGAATCAAAGTGTAGGCCATGGCCAAGACCAGAGTTAGGACAAAGCTGCTGGCGATTGGAAGGATGCTGCGGTGGTGCCCGGCGTCCCGTGGGTGGAAATGCCCGACGAAGACCTCCCTGATCGGCTTCAGCAAGTCATTCGTAGTTGTCGCGAAGCATGATTTCCCGAAGGTGTTGGCGAAAACGAGTCCCCACCAGTGGATCTGATGCCAGTTCCTGAATTGGCGCAGCCACGATCGCGGGGGGAAATCGCTCGAATGTAGTGATGATGCGGCGCAGGTAGGCGCGCGTGGCACTGGAGCCCTTGACGCGACGCAGCTCGCCGGCCAGCGCGTCCACCGTGGAGGGAGTCGGATACGACGCCAGGGCTTCGGCGACCACCGTCAGACGCGCGTAGTCCTCCGAATAGTGCTTGAGAAGACCGAGCAAAAACACGCCCGCTTCGATCCTGCCGCCGTGAACCATCGCGCCCAGCAGCGAGCAGCCTGAGTGAGACTGCGCCATATCGGCCGACAACGCCAGGCGGAGAACACTGTCAATCGGCACACGAGCGAGATCGATGCCCTGCTCAGTCAGCCATGCTACCTCGGCAAGTGGTACGAGATCGCTCGTCTCGATCATTCTTTTGAACGTGGCCTCAGCGACGTTTCAGCACAGTATCGGCGGCTGCCCGACGGCAAGGTCGAAGTGATCAACCGTGGCTACCGTGCAGAAAAGGGCGATTGGAAGGAAGCCATCGGCCAGGCGGTGTTCATTGGCGACCCGACGCTGGGCTCGCTGAAGGTCTCGTTCTTCGGCCCCTTCTACGGCGGCTACCATGTCGCCGCGCTCGATGAGCGCGACTATCGCTGGTCGCTGGTGGTCGGCCCAAGCCGTGACTACCTGTGGATTCTGGCACGTGAGCGTCGGCTGCCTGCCGACGTTCGCGAGCAACTGCTGAAAAAAGCCAGCCAACTCGGTTTCGATATCAGCCGGCTGATCTGGGTCGGTCAGGATCGGCCGGATGCCTGAAGTCCTGCTGCTCGCGCACCGCCGCCTGCTGATCGCTTTTGACCAGCCCGCCAGCGTCCTGGCGTGGTCAGCGGTTAACGATTTGCTCAGCGCTTCAACAGCTTCCAGACACTCTCGATACCACCCAGCACCAGGTCCGCGAGATCGGCTTCGAGCAGGCTTTTCGGTTGCTGCCGGACCGCCGGCGATCTCGCTCGCTCGTTGGCAATCAACGCGTCGGCAACCGCGTGCGGGTCAATGTGCTCCTGCCGGCTCGCCTTCCTGCCGAAGTCCTCGAGCGCGGTGTGCACGGCGTCGGGATCGAGAATGACAATCGGCGAACGACAATGGGTGCAGACATGGTCGCGACGGATGTCCACCGGCGCGCCGCAACCGGAGCAACGGATGGTCTGCACCTTGCGCGCCAGATCCTCGACTTCGGCGCCCTTGAGCTGGCGAACGAAGCCCTTTTCGATCATGAACGCTGCAAAGGCGCTGAAGCGGCCATGTCGTTGC
The DNA here is from genome assembly GCA_016713625.1 of Candidatus Accumulibacter affinis. Taxonomy (GTDB): domain Bacteria; phylum Pseudomonadota; class Gammaproteobacteria; order Burkholderiales; family Rhodocyclaceae; genus Accumulibacter; species Accumulibacter affinis. The sequence continues at coordinate 503,885 of JADJOT010000010.1, read as the reverse complement.
GCGCAGCGGCTGTAGGCGAAGCGGCCGGCGCGCGTGCTGTCGAGGCAGTTCAATAGCCGATCGCGGCAACGTGGGCAGCGCAGAACGCCGGGCCAGGGTTGGCGCAGGTCGGCATGGTGCTCGTGCAGCAAGCGGAACAGTTCGAGGACGCCGGCCGGCGCCAGCTGGGCACTCTCGTATTCGTCAAACCAGATGCCCTGGCAGGCAAAGCAGATGTCCAGCGTGACCTGGCCGTTAAGCTGACGCTGGAAATGATGGATCGCCATCGGCGCCTGACAACTCGGACAGCGACCGCCACTGGTTGGCAGGTCTGGCTGCGGCTTGCTGGTGTCGGTCATGGAAATGCGGTGAATGGTGGCTCGGGTTGGCAGCGCGTCTGCGTGCACCGCCTCGCGAAGGGCAGCGCTACCTGCCGAGTATAGCGGCCTCGCCTGTCGCGGACGAGTGTGCCAGCCACCGCCTCCACGAGAAAAGCTATACTCCTGGCGACAAAACCCGAAAAACTCCAAGTGGAGGGACTTCCGTGAGTTCAATGACCATCGCTCTGGTCACCTTCATCTGCATCTTTGCCGGTGCGCTGTTCGGCTTGTTCCTGAGCAGGGCTCTGCCGCAACACCACCTGAGTCATGGAGATGAACACCCCGCTGGAAGGAATGATCAAGGTTTCGAGTGCTCCCCTGCGCAAGGCGATTGAGCATCTTGGCAAGTAGGTAGAGCGTGTCAGACAGGCCGAGCGCCGCTAGCCGCGCTGACCACGCGAGCTCATCACCATCTCGCGGTTTAACCGGAAGTTCCTCCGTCGAAGCGGCGAACCCAGAACAGTTCATGGCGACGAACCGCCTTGCGGAAGAACTCGTTTTCGCCGGTGGCGGGCCAGCGACGGCCGGCGAGCAGCTGCTGAAGGTTCCGGCGCAGGCGCTTCTTGAACGGCAGGCGACCCTGCAGATCGTGCTGCATGGCCAGCGCCATCGCCTTGTCGAGCTGCACATCGGCGTTCAATGTCGGGCTCCAGAGTGCATCGGCGGGCAGCGGCGCGAGCGCCGGTGGCAGGCTCATGCCACAGCCCGCCGGCCCCATCGGCCAGCGGTCGTTGTCGTGCAGATGGTTGGCGTAGAGCAAGGCGACTTCGGGCTTCCAACGGGAAATCTGCGCCGCCAGATCAAGCGCCAGGGTGGTGGCGAAGTGGTCCGCATGCGCATCGAGCTCGGGGTGCGGGGTAACGATGACTTCGGGGCGAAAATACTCGAGCAGCGCCACCAGATCGCCGAGCAGGTTCTTTCCGGAAGGCAGTCCGTCTCCGTCCGCCGGTAGCGGCAGCGGGTTATGGCGGCGAACGCTGCGCACGTCCGCTTCGCCCGACTCGCGGGAAGCGAAGGCCTGCCCGGGTTCTTCGAGCATTGCCGACAGTTGCATGCAGTAGTAGCCGAGCTGCACGCAGCGGTCCTGCGGAACGCCGCCCCAGAGCGGTATGGCCAGGCTGTCCCAGCTGCGCAAGCGCCCTTTGAGTCGGGCCGCGCCGGCGGCATCGAGCCCGAGGCGTTGGTAACTCCTGGCCTCGATTTCGCCCTGTGTAAGGGTGACGATGCACGCCGCGGGTGCGCGGCTATACAGGCCGAAGGCGGCCAGCTCGGCATCGTCGGCATGTGGCGCGAGCACCATCACGCGGCGCTGCGCATAATCGGGATGGCGCATGGCGTACAGCGTGGCGGTCGCCGGCAGACGACAGTGCCGCCCCTTGATCGTCAGCTCGCCCATGGCGAGCGCCGCGGCCTGTCCGGAGAGATTCAGATAGCGCCGGCCAGACACGCCGAGTTCGAAATCCTGGCGGTCATCGCCAACGCAGACCTGCGGGTCGAGCCAGTGGCCCAGCCAGCTGCTGCGCAAGTCAAGTTCGAGGATCAGCGTCTCGCCAGGCGCCGGCGGCGCGTTCAGCTGCAGGCGCCCAGCAATCAAGGACACGCTTTGCTGCGGCGTTCCGACCGGAAAGACATAGTGGTAGTCGTCCTGTGCCGAATAGAAGAGATGGTCGGCGAACCAGGCTTCATGGGCGATCCAGCCAAGCAGCAGCAGGCTCGGCAGCAGCCACCAGGCGACGAGGACGCCGAGCGCGAGCAGAATCACGACCGCCGTCAGCAGGAACAGGCGTTTCTGGCGACGGTGCTGCGCCAGCAAGCTTTGTTTCCGTGAACTCATGAGACACCTCCGGTGAGGAACGCGCTCGCCACGCTGCCAGCACTCGCTTCAGATTTGATGAACCGGCACGCGATGGCACCAACGATCCTTGTATTCTCGATCGGCGCGGCCGAAGGAGTAGCGCAAGGGTTTGCCGAGCGCACGTGCATCCTGCCAGGCAGCCTGCGTGTTGACAAAACTCAGGACGCTGCCGGGGCTGAGGTCGCCGCTTTGCGGGTCGACGCCACCGTTGATGTATTCGAGCGAAATCCACTCCGGCGCTTCGACGCGATAGAGAATCTGGATGGCGATCGGCCGGTCGTTGCGCAAGAGCAACGAGCCGGTCATGAAATCGCGCAGCAGATCGAACACTTCACTCAGGTACTGCGCGCCGCGCGCCGCAAATCCCCAACGGCGCGCGAACAGATCGGCATAAATGCTGGCCTGCTCGCGCGGTGAAAAGTCGAGCATCGGGCGCACACTTCCACCTGCCTCCAGGAACAGGCGCAACTCGCGCCGCTGGTTGTAGCGAAACTTCTTCGAGTAGTCTTCGGGCGCCCGTGCCAGCGCCAGACCTTCGCGTTGCGGCTGCAGCGTGCTGATGCGTGCTGCGTTCAGATCGGAGACGTAGCGCATGCGGTGACGCACCGGCACCGTGGTCTCCGCGGCGATCGGCAGAATGACTTCCGCATTGCCCAGATCAAACCGCCCACGCGGGCCGCGCCGCTTGAGTACCGCCTTGGACAGCGCCAGATGCGGCCCCCAGCAAGGGATCGCGGCCAGCACTCGAGTGCCGGCGAACCAGCCAAGATAACGCACCGGGATTTCCGCCAAAGCCGCCAGACGTTCGACGACGACCGGGTGCGTGGCGACGCTGCCGCCATATTCCTGCCAGGCCTGTGCGTAGGCCGGCGCATCGATTGGCGTCCAGCCGCGCTCGCGCCAGGCGCGCAAGAGAGTCAACATGCTCTGATCGATCCTCGCCAACTTCAAGAAGCCAGAATGTACCGCTTTTTGTCCATGCCCGGCGGTTCGCGAACCGCTCCGGCTCGCTTCCCCACTCTGGAAACAGGACATCAGCACGCGAGCGCTTGCATCCCGGTGCAGATCACGGAAAATGCCAGAGTCGCCTCCGGCATCGCTCGGCAGGCTCCCTGGCTGTGAGGTGGCAGATCTTGCGTGCAGAAATTCAATCCGCTGGTATCCAAGGGCAAGCGCTCCCGGTAGCTGACGACGCCTGCGGCCGTCTGACCCAGCCTGCCGCAACCCTGATCAGTGTCATCATCCCGACCTGCAACTACGCGCATCTCCTGCCGCGGGCGCTCGATTCGGTGCTCCTGCAGCAGGCGACGGATATCGAACTGATCGTCGTCGATGATGGCTCGACCGATGACACCGCCAGCGTGCTGGCGGACTACGCGGCTCGCCATCCACGCCTGCAGGTAGTCCGGCAGGCCAACGCCGGCGCGGCAGCGGCCCGCAATCACGGGATTCGCCTGGCGCACGGGACGTACGCGCTGCTGCTCGACGCTGACGATGAGCTGCTGCCGGCAGCCCTGGCGACCCTGCGCGCAGTGCTGGCCAGCAGTCCGGCGGTGGGGATGGTTCTCGGGGCGCAGATCTCGGTCTATCCGGATGGGCGCGAAAGGCTGCGGCTGCCAACGGCGGTACCCAGGGTTTCGCCGCAGCAACTGGCCAAGCGCTACCTGCTCGACAAACGCATCTCGATTTCGCACGGCTGTTCGCTGTTTCGCCGTGATCTGCTGTTGCAGCGGCCCTATCCCGAAAATCTCCGTGGCGGCGAGGATGTCGCGGTGTTTGCCTACCTGTTGGTCAGCGCTCCGGTGCTGGTGACAAAGGAAGCGCTGGCGCGCATCCACAAACACGCGGACAGCTTGCGGCACAATCGGGAAGATGACGAGCAACGCGCTTTGGCGATGGTGTCCACAGTGTTTGCCGGCCTGCCGGCCGAATGTCAGTCGCTGCGCAAGCGCTATCAGGCGCAGCGTTACCTGTCGATCTTTCGTAGCGCCCTGCAGGCTGGCGACCGTGCGACGGCCAGACGCTGCTATCGCTGCGCGTTTCACCTGAGCGCATGGCAGACCCTGCGCGGGCGCCACCTGCGCAAGGCGGTGCGTTTGTTGGCTTGGCCATGAGCCCCTTATGGGGGCATTTTGATGAGGTTCTGGATGCTCGATACCCTGACCCGGTTACGCCGGATATCGCCGGTACAACTCGCGTTTTTCGGGAGCCTGTTGCTGTCGCTGATCGCTGTGGTCGGCACCGTAACCGTCGGCAAGGATGCTGCGCGCTACCTTTACGTCAGCCAGCAGATTGTCGAGCACGGGAGCGCTGTGGCATTCGAACTTTTCAACTGGCCATGGTTTTCCCTCTTGCTGGCGGGAACCCACTGGATTTCGGGGGTGTCGCTGGAACTGGTCGCCTACCTCTGGTGCGCCCTGCTGATGGCGGGAACCTGCGCCCTGCTGGTCGCGATCACGCAACGACAGGTGCCCGGCGGCGGCTATTGGGCTTGCCTGCTGGTGTTGGCGATTCCGGCCTTCAATCACCTGCGCAACGACATCATCCGGGAGTTCGGCCTCTGGTTTTTTTGCACTCTGGCCTTCTCGCTGGCGCTGCGCTGGCAGGAGCGCGGCGGCTGGCTGCGCGCGCTGCTGGTACAGCTGGCCATAGTTGCCGCCGCCCTCTTTCGCCTCGAGGCGGTTCTCCTGTTTCCGGTCCTGGGGCTATGTCTTGTGGGCGAGCTGCAGACCCGCGAGGGCTGGCGACGACTGCTGCAGATCAACCTTTTCCCGCTCGCCGGAATCGTCGCTGCACTGCTCTGGCTGCTCTCCGGCCATGCCCTCGCGCAAGCTCGCGTTGACTATGTCGTGGCGCTGCTTGATCCGCGCAGTTTCCTGGCCGGATTCAATGCGATGGCCAGCAGTTTTGCCAAAGTGGCGCTGCAGAAGTACTCCGCAGACGAGGCCCGACAAGTGGTCTTCTTTGGTTTGTTGTTTACCTTGCTCAGCAAGTTCGTCGCCCAGTGCGGCCCTTTTGCCCTGCCGCTGCTGTATCGTCCCGGTTGGCGCGGCGTCGCCGAGTATTGGCGAAAATTCAGACCCCTGGCCTGGGCCTGGCTGGTGTATTTCTGCGTTCTGCTGATTTTCTTTATCCAGGAGCGATTCATCAACTCACGCTATGTGAGCTTTCTGAATCTGCTGGCGGTGCCTTTACTGACCATCGTCCTGCTGTGTTTCGCGCGCAATTTCCCGCGCCTGGCCAGGATCTTCGTCGTCATGGCCCTGCTCGTGATGCTGCAAAACGTCGTATCGTTCAGCGCCAAGAAAACTCACTACCTCGAGGCGGGCGCCTGGTTGTCGCAACATACCAGCCCGGCCGACGCCATATTCTATGAGGATTCACGTTTCGCCTATTACGCAGGGAGAGGTTATCCCTACATGCCGGTGACGCGTGAACAGGCGATGAGTGCCGAGCATGCGCAGAAATTTCGTTATTTCGTGCTGATTGCCAGGCCGGACGACGCCGCGTTGCAACTCTGGATGACGCAGCAGCACAAGCAGGTACTGACTCAGTTCGCCAATCGCAAAGGCGATACGGTGCTGGTCCTTGGCGATTGATGCCCAGCGATCCTGCCAAATGGGCGTGACTTCTCAAGCTACCCCGCAGATCGTCAAGGCCATCACCGTCTCCCTCAGCGCTCGCTGAGCGCTGCCTCCTGCAGGGTCGGGTAATCGATATAGCCTTTGGCACCGCCCTTGTAGATGGTCGCCGAGTCCCAGGGTGCCAGCGGTGCCGCGAAGCGCAAGCGGTCTACCAGGTCGGGGTTGGCAATGAAGTGTTTGCCGAAGGCGACCATGTCCCCGAGGTCGGCTCGCAACGCAGCTTCCGCCCGCTCATCGTCAAAACCACCGCAGAGAATCATCGGGCCCGAATAGCAGGCGCGCAGGTGCTGGAGGAGATCGCTTTGCGGATCGTGTATCCAGCTCGCCGACTGGTCATAGACATGCAGATAGGCGATCCCCAACTGGTCCAGTTGACACGCCAGATAACCATAGGTGAACAGCGGCGCCGGATCCGGCCGCATCTCGTGCGCTGCGCCGAGCGGCGAGATGCGTACCCCGACGCGTTCCCTGCCCACCGCGTCCGCCACGGCGGCGACGGTTTCCAGCAAAAAACGCCAACGTTTGCGGGTCGCCCCGCCATACTCGTCGACACGGTCGTTCAGGTAGGGGCAGCGGAACTGATCGAACAGATAGCCATTCGCGGCATGGATCTCGACACCGTCGAAGCCAGCTGCCTGCGCATTCCGCGCCGCCGTGACAAAGTCGCCGACGATGGCTTTGACTTCGTCGGTGCGCAGCGCCCGTGGCGGATCGCAGGCACTCAGCACCGGCTCGCCTGCGCCATCGAGAACCGGCACCCGGTCGCTCTGCAAGCCGTGCGCACTCGGCCCCACGGGCGGTGACGCGTCGGCACGCAAGCTGCAATGACCGACGCGGCCGACATGCCAGAGCTGCAGGTAAATTCGCCCACCCTGGCGATGTACCGCCCTGGTGACGTTTGTCCAGCCCGTAATCTGGTCTTCGCTATAAATTCCGGGAGTACGAGCGCAGCCGCGAGCCTGCGGCGACACCGGTGTCCCCTCGGCGATGATCAGGCCGGCCGACGCGCGTTGCGCGTAGTAGGTAGCGGTCATTGAAGACGGCGCAAGCTGCGAGTCACTGGCACGGTTGCGGTTCATCGGTGCCATGACCACGCGGTTCGGCAGCGACAGACCGCCGAGCGAATAACGGGAAAACAGCTTTCTCGACATCATTGATTACCTCCTTGCGTGCAATTGCACATCAATTCCTAAGCAATTTTCGTTCCATTGCGTCACCTGCTCTCAAGCACCGGCTGACTGACGCACAGGAATCATGGCTGATCAAGATTTCGGATTGGTGACCACTGCCAACCGATCGCGGCTGCGTGTATACGCGCCAACCTTGCCTAAGCTTGCCTGACCTTGCCAACTCGCCGACGCGTCGACAGCCCACCAAGGCGCAGGTTCCGCACGGCGGTTTCATCAACCGAGGGAATCGCGGCAAAAGCGGGCGCTGACGACCCTGGCAACAGGCCACAGCGCGCTACGAATTGGAAAAGAGGAAAGCGGCAGCAGTCTCAGTACTCTCGCGACGAAGCGGCGAGTATTCACGTTGATACTGTTCACGTTGATACTGCGGAGCCGCCCTGGGCAGCAGCCTCTACTCCCTGGCGCTTCAGATGCCCCAGATCTGGTTGGCGCGCACGAAACCTTCCGAGCCGTCACGATGGCGTACCCTGACCCAGCCACCAGCGGCGGTTTCGAGATACTCCAGAGAAACGTTTTTTTCTGCTTCGAAGACAACTGCGGCGGCTTCGTCGGCGCCTTGCCGGATCTGGGCGCGGACCGCGGTGACGATCACCGAACGTCGCTTGACGAGAGCCGCTGCCTCGATCCAGGCCAGACCGCCGTCGGCATCGCGAACCTTCGACCAGCCTTCGAGGTTGACCACCAGCTCAACTGGCGTACCCCTTCTGATGACAAAGAGCTTGGCGCCCTTCTGCGAAGGCGCATCGTAGAGTATCGTCGCGACGTTGACGGTACGATACTCGATGGCCAGCGACGGCGAGGAAAATGCCGCCGCCAGCAGCAGGCCCAGCAGCCGCTTCATCGACCGGTCCTTACTGAATCGTCGCCTCGCCCGTTGCGTCCTTCGCTGCTTCCTGCCGTTGCTCCAGGCGCGACATGTAGAGCGCTTCAAAATTGACCGGCTGCAGCAGGACCGGGGCAAATCCGGCGCGGATCACGGCGTCGGAAACTACTTCACGCGCGTAGGGGAAAAGGATGTTGGGGCAGGCAATCGACAGCAGAGGCTCCATATTCTCGTCCGGGACATTCTGGACACGGAAAATTCCGGCCTGCCCGACCTCGACCAGAAAGACGGTCTTCTCTTCGATTTTGGAGGTGACGGTGGTCGTCAGGGTGACTTCATAGACACCCTCGCCAATCCCCTGCGTCGAGGTCTGCAGCTGGATGCTGACCTTCGGAGCCTCGCGGTCGAGAAATATCTGTGGCGCGTGGGGAACTTCAACCGACAAATCCTTGATGTAGATTTTCTCGATCGCAAATACTGGGTTTTCTTGTTCGCTCATGGTACTGGGTTGACCTTTCGGGTGGAGTAGTTGATGAGAAGCCTGGAGAGCAGGTTTCAGACGCTTTGGCCCGCAAGCAGGGGCAGGAGTTTGCCTGCACGATCGAGCGCAAAAAGGTCGTCGGAACCACCGACGTGCCTCTCGCCGATGTAAATTTGTGGAACGGTGCGCCTCGCCGTCCTTTCGAGCATCTCGGTGCGGCGCTCGGGATCCAGGTCAATCCGCACTTTTTCGATGTCGACGACGCCCCGCGCGCGCAACAATTGCTCAGCCCGCGTACAAAACGGGCAGACTGCAGTGGAATACATCAGCACGCGTGGCGTGTCACTCATTTCCGCGCACCTTTCTTGAGCGGCAGACCCGCCTCGACCCAGGCAACCGTACCACCCTCGAGTGAATGCACCCGCGAAAAACCGAGCTTGGCCAGAGTCGAACAGGCAGACGACGAACGCGTACCCGACTGACAGACCAGGATCAGCGGCTTGTCCTTGAATGACTCCAGTTCGCCGACACGCTCAGCGAGCGATGCTGCGGGAATGTTGCGCGCATCGCACAGGTGCCCGGTGACGTACTCACTTGGCTCGCGAATGTCGATCAACTGCGCATTCTCGCGGTTGATCAGCATCGTTGCCTGCGTTGGTGTCAGGGAGTTTGCCCCGCCCGGGCGACGCACCGAAAGCGCCAGCAGCATTGAACCGCTGACCACGGCGACGGCCACCAGGAGAATATTCTGTTGTATGAATTCCAATCGAAGCTCCAGAAACTGACGCTGCCAAACAGACGAAACCGGAGTGCCACTAGCCGGCAGAACAACAGCAGGCAAGGCCGCAAACTCGCCTAGTCGCCGCAAAAAACCTCGCGCATCATGCCAATCAACTGCAATGTACGGGCATCGCCAACGCGATAATAAACCCGGTTGGCGTCCTTGCGTGCCAGCAGAACGCCCTTCTCACGCAGGATGGCAAGGTGCTGCGAGACATTGCTTTGCGAAGTGCCCACCGCCTCGACGATCTCCTGCACACAGGCGTCCTGATCGCCGATCACGCACAGAATCTTGAGCCGTAAGGGGTGCGAAATCGATTTCAGCGCACGTGCCGCCTGCTCGATATGCTCCTGCTTGTCGATGATGCTGGCTCGGATAGGCACGATATGCCAGACTCTACAATTATCTTATAATCCAGGATTATAAAACAAAACCCCGATCCAGTGACCGACCTCCTCTCTCACAGTGTGACGGAAGTCACCACCCTGAGTACGTTCTGACAAACCCTGACGAATCCAGACGACGCAAGTATCAGCAAGGCGTGTACCGCTCATTGACGAGAATCCACCTCTTCGATCAATCGACTGGCAAACTCGGTGGAGCGACGCCAGCGCTCGCCCGTCCGCCGGCGTCAGCCGGCTCGCTGGCGTGGCCAATGCCGCCCAGAGCTGATCTGAGTGCAATCCTGCGCAGGCTGTCGGCCAGCGCGCACGAGAATCACGGACGCCGCTTGCTGCCAACTGTGCTACTGGTAGCTGCGCTGGCGTCCCCCTTCCCCATCGCCGCCAGCCCCAGACAGAATACCAGGGATGCTGCGACCGCTTCGCCGAGCGAAATCGCCGAACGCCAAGGCGACCTGAAATCGCTGCGATCACAGATCGAAACGCTGCGTCGAGAGATGGCCGCCGCAGAAGGGTCACGCAGAGATGCGATGGATCAGGTACAGGATGCCGAAAGAGCCATCTCGTCCACCCAGCGCGAGCTGCACCATTTGACGATACAGATCGAACAGCTGCAAGCCACACTCCGGGATCTCGGCACGCAGTCACGTGAACTCGAACAGCGGTTGAGCACGCAGCAGGCACAGCTGGAAAAACTGCTCTATCGACAATACCTGCGTGGCAACCCCGATCCAGTGCGCCTGTTCCTCAACGGCGACGACGCCAATCAACTGGCTAGAGATCTGCACTACCTCGAGGCGATTGGCCGGGCGCGCGGCCAGATTCTGCTGGAGATCGAAGCCACCTTGCAACGCAAGCAGGCGCTCGCCGCCGACACCCGGCAACAAGCCGCGCAACTGTCTGCCAGCGAAGCACGGCAGAAGGACGAGCACGCCCAACTGCTGGCCCGGCGCCAGCAACGCCAGGCGATGCTGAGCCAGGTGTCGGATCAGATCGCCGCACAGCGGCGCGAGATCGGCAATCTGCAACGCGACGAAAAACGCCTGACCGAACTTGTCGACCGCCTGGCGAAACTCATCGCTTCCCGAGCGGCCGAAGCTCGGGACGGTCGCCGCGAAGCGCCACGCCGCGAACTGCCACGGCCGGGCACGCCAACAGAGAAGCCGTCGCGGCCTCCGCCTGCCGACCCGGAGAAGCCTTCGCGAGGCAGCGCAACAGGCAGCGCAACAGGCAGTGAAACAGGCAGCGAGGAAGCGCCGACCACAGCGCCGCCAGCCGCGGCGCGTGCCGACAATCTGCCGTCACCGTCCGGCAACCTGGCGCGAATGAAAGGGCAACTGCGGCTGCCGACGCGCGGGGCAATCAGCAATCGTTTTGGCGCTGCGCGGCAGGAGGGCAGCACCTGGAAAGGCCTCTTCATTCTCGCCAGCACCGGCAGTGAGGTCCGCAGCATCGCCGCCGGCCGGGTAGTTTTTGCCGAATGGATGCGCGGTTTCGGTAACCTGCTGATCGTCGACCATGGCGGCAGCTACCTGTCGATCTACGCCAACAACGACTCGCTGCGCAAGCAGGTTGGCGAAGAGGTGCGCACCGGGGAAACCATCGCCACGGTGGGCAACAGCGGTGGCAACCCGGAATCCGGTTTATACTTTGAGCTTCGTCACCAAGGGAAACCGCTCGACCCGCTGGCTTGGGTTAACCCGAAATGAGGTGCACACTGGAGTGAGACAAATGGGTAAGTTGAAACAGGCCGGGCTGGTTTGCGCCGGAGTAGTTGGTGGCGTTCTGCTCAGCCTGCAGTTCTCGGCAATTGCCGACAAGGAGACCCGAGCCAGTCTGCCGGTGGAGGAACTGCGTACTTTTGCCGAGGTGTTCAACGCCATCAAGACCGGCTACGTCGAACCGGTCGAAGACAAGAAGTTGATTACGCATGCCATCAGCGGCATGCTCTCCAATCTCGACCCGCACTCGAGCTACCTCGATGCCGACGCCTTCAAGGACCTGCAGGTGGGAACGCAGGGCGAGTTCGGCGGCATCGGGATCGAGGTCGGAATGGAAGACGGCCTGGTCAAGGTGGTTTCGCCGATCGAGGACACCCCCGCCTATCGTGCCGGGGTAAAGCCCGGCGACCTGATTTTCAAGATCGACGACACGCTGGTCAAAGGCCTGACCCTGACCGAAGCCGTCAAGCGCATGCGCGGCAAACCGAAGTCCCAGATCAAGCTGTCGATCCTCCGCAAGGGCGAGGCCAAACCCCTGGAAATCACCCTGATGCGCGAGGTCATCAAGGTGCAGAGTGTCAAGTCCAAACTTCTCGATGACGGTTACGGCTATCTGCGCATCACCTCTTTCCAGGAGAACACCGGCGCTGCGGTGGTCAAGCATCTCAACGACCTCTTCAAGCCGGGTCCGCTCAAGGGCCTGGTACTCGATCTGCGCAACGACCCCGGTGGTCTGCTCAACAGCGCCGTCGGAGTCTCGGCCGCCTTCCTGCCGGCGGATACCCTGGTAACCTCGACCGATGGACGGACGCCCGATGCCAAGCACCGCTTCTCGGCGTCCCCGACAGATTACCTGCGTGGCAGCCGCGATGATTACATCAAGGCCTTGCCGCCCGAAGCGCGCAAGGTGCCCATGGTGGTGCTGGTCAATGGCGGCTCGGCTTCCGCATCCGAAATCGTCGCTGGTGCCCTGCAGGACCACAAGCGCGCGATCATCCTCGGCACCACGACCTTCGGCAAGGGCTCCGTGCAAACCGTCCTGCCGCTACCGGGAAACACCGCGATCAAGCTGACGACCGCGCGCTACTTCACGCCTTCGGGCCGTTCGATCCAGGCGAAGGGGATCGTTCCTGACATCGTTGTCGAAGAGAATGCCGACGGCAACTCAACCGAGCGTCTACGCGAGGCCAACCTCGACCACCATCTCGAGAATAACAAGGACCCCGCCCCGCCAGCCAAGGACACAGCGACCAAACCGTCCACCAAGGCAGCGCCCGCCAAACCGAAAAACAGCACGCCGAAGGACGAGCCCGACGAAGCCTCCGAGATCCCCAGCCGCGAACTGGCGTCGAAAAAAGACTACCAGTTGAACCAGGCGCTGAATCTTCTCAAGGGCATGCAGATCATGCAAAGCAATCGGTGAACCTGGCGCGTGAACCGGCAAGCGTGAAGCGACCAGCTGCGACGGCGCGGCAGGCGCCGCCGATCCGCAAACAGCGGAGTATCCTGTTTGCCAAGTTTCCGCCGGGCCAGGTGCCAGAAGCTTCCCGCTTCCTCGGCACCGTGCACGACCTCGAACTCGAACGCCGCGAGCAGCAGCGCGCCCTGGGCGTTGCCTACGATCTCCACCAGCACAGCCTGCAGGAACTGGAAGGTACACTCGAAGACCAGGGCTACCACCTCGACAACACCCTGATGAGCAAGATGATGCGGGCGCTGATCTACTACGTCGAGGAAACCCAGCTGCACAACCTCGATGCCCCCAGCCGCGTCCTCAAACGCTCACAGTCCGAAGCCTATACGCACGCCTGGGAACGCCACCCGCACGGCGATCACGACGATACCCCTCCGGAGTGGCGCGAATACAAATAAGGCCCCGGCGATGAACGACGAGCAGTTGTTGCGCTACAGTCGGCACATCCTGCTCGATGAAATCGGCGTCGAGGGGCAGGAGCGGCTGCTTAACGCGACGGCGCTGATCATTGGTGCCGGTGGCCTGGGTTCGCCGGCGGCGCTTTATCTCGCCGCGGCCGGCGTACGACGAATCACCCTCGCCGACGGCGACACCGTCGACCTCACCAACCTGCAGCGCCAGATCCTGCACACCCAGGACCGCCTCGGCCAGCCCAAGGCGCTCTCCGGACAGGTCGCCTTGCGCGCGGTCAATCCCGAGGTACAGGTCACAGCGATCACCGCCCGCCTGGCCGGTGACACCCTCGAGGCACTGGTCGCCGACGCTGACGTGGTGCTCGATTGCTGTGACAACTTCGCCACCCGACACGCGGTCAATCGCGCCTGCGTCAGGTGGCGGAAACCACTGGTCTCCGGCGCGGCGATTCGCTTTGCCGGACAGCTTGCGGTCTTCGACAGCCGCAGCGCGCACACCCCCTGTTACCACTGCCTGTTTCCCGAAGGGGAGGAGGTCGAGGAACTGCGCTGTGCGGTGATGGGGGTATTTGCACCGCTGACCGGAATGATCGGTACGATGCAGGCCGCCGAAGCCCTGAAACTGATCGCCGGCTGCGGCGAGGTGGTGCTCGGCCGTCTCTGGCTACTCGACGGCCTGTCGATGGCCTGGCGCAGCGTAAAGTTCGGCAAGGACCCGCAGTGTCCGGTCTGCTCGCCAGCCAGCGTCAGCTGAAGCGGGCCAGCAGTCGCAGGTCAGGACCAAGCGAACGGACGTCGCGAATGAGCAGCGTGCGCTTGCCGGCCAGCGAGTCGAGGGGCGGCAGGTCGAACATTCCGCGCGCCGCATCACCAATCAGACAGGGCGCCAGATAGAGCAACAGTTCGTCAACCAGCCCCGCGCGCAACAGCGAGCCACTGAGTCCGCAGCCGGCCTCTGCATGCACCTCATTGATTCCCCGCCGCGCCAGCTCGGCGAGCAAAGCCGGCAGGTCGACCTGACCGCCCGACCCGGGCAACAGCACGACTTCGGCAGCGCGCTGCACCAGGGCTTCGCTCTTCGCGCGGTCCGCGACCGCGGCGGCGACCAGGACACCGCCGGCATCGAGAACCCTGGCGTCGAGCGGTAATGCCAGTCGGCTGTCCACGACCACTTTCAAGGGCTGACGCGACACGCCAGCATGTCCTTCCACCCCGCGCACATTGAGTTGCGGATCGTCGTGACGAACCGTACCGATGCCGGTCAGAATTGCGCAGGCACGTGCTCGCCAGCGATGCCCGTCCTGGCGGGCGGCCGGGCCGGTCAGCCACTGGCTGGCGCCATTCTGCAGCGCCGTCTTGCCGTCGAGGCTGGCGGCCAGCTTCAGCCGCAGCCATGGCCGGGCACGGGTCATTCGCGCAACAAAGCCGATATTGATTTCCTGCGCCTCGGCAGCGAGCAGACCACACTCGGCCAGCACCCCCGCCTGGCGCAGCATCGCCAGGCCCTGCCCGGCGACCAGCGGGTTGGGATCCTGCAGCGCAGCGACAACCCGCTTTACCCCGGCGGCCAGCAGCGCTTCGGCACAGGGTGGCGTGCGGCCATGGTGACTGCAGGGTTCGAGAGTGACGTAGGCGGTTGCGCCACGCGCCCTCTCGCCGGCGGCGTGCAGGGCATGCACTTCGGCGTGTTGCCCGCCGGCACGGACATGCCAGCCTTCCCCGACGACCAGGCCGTCACTGACAACAACACAGCCAACGCGCGGATTGGGGGTGGTGGAGTACAGGCCGCGCTCGGCCAGGCGCAACGCACGCGCCATGAATTCGTGGTCGGACGCGCTGAACGCCGGCGCCATCAGCGGCCAAGTGACTGCGGCGAGCGAGAGACTTCGCGGATGACCTTGGAGAACTCGTCCACGTCCTCGAAATTGCGATACACCGAGGCGAAGCGGACGTAGGCTACCTTGTCGAGCTTCTTCAACTCGCGCATGACCATTTCGCCGACCTTTTCCGAGGCGGCTTCACGCTCGCCAAGCGCCAGCAGTTTTTCCTCGATGCGAGCGATTGCGGCCTCGACGGCCTCGACGCTGACCGGTCGCTTGCGCAGCGCCAGCCAGAGGCTGGCCGAGAGCTTGTCGCGGTCGAAGTCCACCCGCGAACCGTTCTTCTTGATCACCTGCGGCAGGCGCAGTTCGGCCCGCTCGTAGGTGGTGAACCGCTTGTCGCAGGTTAGACAGCGCCGGCGCCGTCGGACGATGTCGCCATCGTCGTTGCTGCGGGTGTCGGCGACAGCTGTTTCGTCAGCGCCGCAGAACGGACATTTCATCCTTTCCGCGAACCATAGACCGGGAATTTTCGGCACAGCGTTGCCACGTCGGCGCGTACCCGTTTGAGAACCACTGCATCGCCGGGGGCGTCGAGCACATCGGCAATCAGGTGGGCCACCTGCTCGGATTCGATTTCGGCAAAACCACGCGTGGTCATCGCCGGCGAACCGAGGCGAATCCCGGATGTGACAAAGGGCTTTTGCGGATCGTTCGGGATGGCGTTCTTGTTGACCGTCATATGCGCGGCGCCCAGCGCGGCCTCGGCATCCTTGCCGGTGATGTTCTTGGCACGCAGATCGACCAGGAAGACGTGCGATTCGGTACGCCCCGAGACGATCCGCAGGCCACGTTCTGCCGACAGCACCCGCGACAACACGCGCGCGTTGGCGACTACCTGTTCCTGGTAGTCGCGGAAAGCGGGCGTCAGAGCCTCCTTGAAGGCCACCGCCTTGGCCGCGATCACGTGCATCAGCGGCCCCCCCTGCAGGCCAGGGAAAATCGCCGAGTTGATCGCCTTTTCGTGCTCGGCCTTCATCAGGATCACCCCCCCGCGCGGGCCGCGCAGCGTCTTGTGCGTCGTCGAGGTCACCACATCGGCGTGGGGCACCGGGTTCGGATAGCAACCAGCCGCAATCAAGCCGGCGTAGTGTGCCATATCGACCAGGAAGATGGCGCCGATTTCCTTGGCCACTTTCGCGAAACGTTCGAAGTCTATACGCAGCGAGTAGGCCGAGGCACCGGCGATCAGAATGCGTGGCTTGTGCTCGCGCGCCAGCGCTTCCATCTTGTCGTAATCGATCGCTTCGTGCTCGTCGAGCCCGTAGGCCACCACCTTGAACCACTTGCCGGACATATTCAGCGGCATGCCGTGCGTCAGGTGACCGCCCTCGGCCAGACTCATGCCCATGATCGTGTCACCTGGCTTGGCAAAGGCCATCAGCACCGCCTGGTTGGCCTGCGACCCGGAGTTGGCCTGGACGTTCGCGGCATCGGCGCCAAACAGCTTCTTCAGTCGGTCAATCGCCAGCTGCTCGGCAACATCGACGTACTCGCAGCCCCCGTAATAGCGCTTGCCAGGATACCCCTCGGCATACTTGTTGGTCAGTTGCGAACCCTGTGCCTCCATCACCGCGTGGCTCACGTAGTTCTCGGAGGCGATCAGCTCGATATGGTCTTCCTGACGCCGATTCTCGTTCTCGACGACCTTCCAGATCTCTGAATCCACTATCGACAGGGTGTCTTTATCGGAAAACATCGTGCACCTCACAAGCCTCGAAAAGGGGCGAATTGTAGCACGCAAGGGCTATCCCGACTCGTCGCAGCGGGCGGCACGCGGCGCCTGCGCGGGACCCGGCAGCTCGCGGAACGGACCGAACCATCCGGTGGATGCGGAATGCCGGGACAGTGGCCGGTGCGTCGAGGCAAGCGCTACTTCTTCTGCCGCGTTTCCTGGGCGGTCGGCGCGGCATCCTGTTTCGGCGCATCGCCGAGCACGGTCTTCAGAGGGCAGATCGAAAATGCCGGGCACTTCTTGCAGCCGGCGACAATCGCAATCGGGCACAGGGTCATGATGACTCTCCTTGTTGGTGGTAAGGACCACAGGATACAGCGCTTTGCCGCCCGACGCATGCCCGGCGCACTCCCGGTGCTTGCCGCAGGCAAGCCGGTGGGTCATTGCCGACACGCTGGACAGCCAGCACCGCCTACAGCATGTGTTCGAGGAAGGCGCGCGTGCGTGGATGCTCCGGGCTGGTGAACATTTCGCCGGGCGGCCGCGCTTCGACGATCTCGCCTTCATCCATGAACACGACGCGCGTGGATACCTCGCGGGCGAAGGCCATTTCGTGCGTGACGACGAGCATGGTCATACGCTCGTCGGCGAGCTGGCGCATGCTGCGCAGCACCTCGCCGGTGAGCTCCGGATCGAGCGCCGAGGTCGGCTCGTCGAAGAGCATGATATCGGGTTCCATGGCCAGCGCACGGGCGATGGCGACGCGTTGCTTCTGGCCGCCGGAAAGGCGCGCCGGATAGCTGTCGCGCTTGTCGAGCAAGCCGACCTTGCGCAGCAGTTCTTCGGCGACGGGAATGATCGCAGCGCGCGACAGACCCTTGACGGTGATCGGTGCTTCGATGATGTTCTGCAGCACGGTCAGGTGAGGAAAAAGGTTGAACTGCTGGAAGACCATTCCCATCTTGCGGCAGATGCGCCGCAGTTCGGCTTCAGGTGCGTAGCGGCAGACGCCGGCGGCATCGGTGCTGACCAGTGTTTCGCCTTCGATCACCACCTCGCCGGCATGGACGGCTTCGAGGTGGTTGAGGCAGCGCAGGAAAGTACTCTTTCCCGAGCCCGAAGGACCGATCACGGCAACCACGTCGCCCTTGCCGATGGCCAGCGAGACTCCCTTGAGGACTTCGATGGCGCCGAAGCGCTTGCGGATGTCCCGGGCGACGACCATCGGGACCTCGCCGGGCAGGTCATTCGTCGTAAACCGCATGTCTCTTCTCCAGGTAGCTGAAGCCCCAGGTCAACAGCAGGGTCATCAACAGGTAGAAGGCCGCCGCGACCACGAAGGGCATGGTCGTGAAGTCACGCTGGACGATCCCGCGCGCCGCGCGCAAGAGGTCGTTCATCGCCAGAACGTAAATCAGCGAGGTGTCCTTGACCAGGGTGATGGTTTCGTTGCTCATCGGTGGCAGGATGCGCTTGACGACCTGCGGCAGGACGATGCGGCGCATTGTCTGGCCGTAGCTAAGGCCGAGGACCCGGGCGGCCTCGTATTGCCCACGTTCGATCGACTGGATGCCGGCGCGGAAGATCTCGGCGAAATAGGCCGCGTAATTGAGCACGAAGGCAACGATCGCAGCCGGGAAATCGGGCAACCGCACGCCGATCAGCGGCACGAAAGGCAGGGCGAAGTAGATGAACAGCATCTGCAGCATCAGCGGCGTACCACGCATCAACCAGATATAGCCATTGACCAGGCCGCTCGCCAGGCGGAAGTGCGAGACGCGCAGCAGCGCCAGGCCGAGCCCGAACGGCACGGACAGCAGCAACGTCAGCAGGAAGACCTGCAGCGTCACGGCCGTCCCTTCGAGCAGCGGACCGAGAATTTCGATCAGGTAGTTCATGCCGTCAGCCTGGTCAGCGAGGGGTGCTTCGCTTGTCTGGAAGACTTCTCAAACAAGCAGGCACAGGAAACGCGGCTTACTTGACGATATCCTTGCCGAACCACTGCGTCGAAATGCGCCCGGCGGAACCGTCCTTCTTCATTTCGTCCATCGTTTTCTGCAGCTTGGCGAGCAATTCGCCATCGTCCTTGCGAACGCCGACGCCATATTCCTCGGTACCGAAGTTGTCCTCCAGAACAACGTATTCGCCCGGCTTCTTGGACAGGTAGTAACGGCCAACAACTTCATCGACCACCAGCGCGTCGAGGCGGCCGGTGGAGAGATCCATCAGCGCCGCCACGTTGTCACCATACTTCTTGATTTCCTTGACCGACTTGGCAGCGCCATCCTTCTCGACCGCTTCGACGGCGCTGCTGCCATCCTGCAGACCGACGACCTTGCCGACCAGATCCGCCTTGCTCTTGATCGGCGACTTGGCGGTAACCACGACGATCTGTCGGTTCTCCAGGTAGGGCGTGGTAAAGGCGATGTTTGCCTTGCGCTGCTCGGTAATCGTCAGGCCGTTCCAGAGAACGTCGACGCGCTTGCCGTTGAGTTCGGCCTCCTTGGCGTTCCAGTCGATGGGCTTGAATTCGACCTCGGTGCCCAGGCGCTTGGCCGCTTCACGGGCGAGGTCGATGTCGAAACCGACCAGCTTGTTCTCCTTGTCGCGAAAACCCATCGGTGGAAAGTTGTCGTCGAGGCCGACCACGATGCGGGTGATCGCAACCGGTTTGGCCGCCGCCTGGGTTTGCGGAGACTCCTGCTTACCACAGCCCACGAGGAGGATTGCCGCTGCCACTGTGCCGAGAAGCCATGAAGTGTTTTTTTTCATAAATGTTCTACCCTGTTTGATTGGACCTGAGAAAGTACGCCGTCGCCTGTTGCCCTGGCAGGCGACCCGCTTTTGGAGCGCGGGTCTGGAGCAACCCGTCATTATCGAGGAAAAGAAGGCGCAGCAACTGGAATTGCGTACCTTTGGCTGTTACCGGAGGGCCGCAAGGTTTACATGGATACTAAGCAACGCGAACAGGGCTGGGTCGGGCGGGCCGACTGCCGGACATCCGTGAACCGGTCGTGGATCCGAACTTGATTGCCTTTTGCCGGGTCCTGGACGAGGAACGCACGCCGGGCAGACGATGCGCTGCCGCAGACGTTGCGGATTCACATGGTCGGCCGGCGGCTGCGTGCGGTTTCCAGATGTTCGCAGAGGCGCTCGGCGCCATCGAGCAGGCGCGGCGTGTGGCGCTGGATCAGGTCGGGCGGAACGAAAAACAGGTTGTTGCGCGCGACGGCGGTGATCGAGGTCCAGCGTCGCCAGTCATCGAGCCACTCCGGCCGCGACTCGTCCATGCCGCTGGCGACAATGGCCTCGGGATTGGCGGCGATGACCGCTTCGACGGTCACCGTTGGTGCCATCGTCGCCAGCTTGCCAAAAACGTTCTCGCCGCCGCAGATGTGAATGACGTCGGAGATGATCTGCTTGCGGCCGACGGTCATCAGCGGCTGCTTCCAGATCTGGTAGAAGGTGGGCACCGGCGGACGGCTGCCATAGCGTTTCTGCAGACCGGCCAGTCGCTGGCGAAAGACCTCGGCGGCGCGATTGGCGACCGCCGCGCTATCGGCGAGCACGCCGAAACGCTCGATCTCGCTGGCGATGTCGGCGATGTGATCGGACTGCGAGAGATACAGCGGAATGCCCAGGCCGCGCAGTCGCTCGAGGTGCGCAGCGGCGTTGCCGCTCTGCCAGGCGATGATCAGGTCGGGTTGCAGCGCGGCGACACGTTCGAGATCGACCCGAGAATAGCCGCCGACGCGCGCGATCCTGCTCGCCGCCGGCGGGTACTCGCTATACTCGACGGTGCCGACGATACGCTCGCCGGCACCGGCGGCGAACAGCGTTTCGGTGAGGTGCGGCGCCAGACTGACGATTCGTTTCGCCGGTCGCGCGAGGCGCACGCTAGCGCCGCTGTCGTCGACCACGCTGACCTCGGCCTGGACGAATTGGCCGGCACTCAGCAGGGCGACGGCAAGGAGCTTTTCTGCGAACCAGCAGTGCATCTCAGGGGATCCCGTGTGCGAGGGCTGCGTCGATGACCAGCGACCCGAACGGCTTGTTGCCCTTGGCAAGCTCTACCGCTGCTTGCAGGACCTGACTGGTCATGAAGCTCTCGTCAACGGCGACCATGATTCGCTGGTACATTTGTCCTGGCTCCTCGTTTGCCAAAGTGGTCAGACAATCCCGACATTAACACTGATCGGCCGACCGCCGCAGACCCTACTTGAGCGTCAGTGGCAGCCCCGCAGTCACCAGCGTCACCCGCTCGCACACCGCCGCCACCCGCTGATTCAAGCGGCCCTGCTCGTCGGCGAATAGTCGCGACAATGCCGCCATCGAGACGATGCCGCAGCCAACCTCGTTGGAGACCAGGATGATTCGCCCCGGAAGTTGTGGCAGCAGGTCGATCAGCGCCTGCGTCGCCGCAGTAAGACGCTGGCACTGCACCGCCGCGCCGGCTTCGGCCTGGTTGGCCGCTTCGCCGGCAAACAGCAGATTCGATAGCCACAAGGTCAGGCAATCGACGAGCAGACAAACTTCCGGCGCCGCGTGCCGACGCAGGGCGACCGCCAGATCGAGCGGCTCGACGACCAGCCCCCATTCCGGACAACGCCGCGCCCGATGACGTTCGATGCGGCGCGACATCTCGGCGTCAAGCGCCAGTGCCGTTGCCACGTAAACAACCTGCAGCCCGCTTTCGCTGGCCCGCCGTTCGGCCAGAAGACTCTTGCCCGAACGGGCGCCGCCAAGGATCAGTTCTCGCATACAACGAAGCTTAGCATGGCTGGACGATACGTATAATGAAGGCCTTTCGCCAGAGCGTTGTACGCCATGCATTTCTCGATTCCGCAGACCGCTGCCGTCCCCGAGCTACAGGCCCGGATCGACGGCAAGACCAAGCCGCCCGGCTCGCTCGGCCAGCTCGAAAAGCTGGCCCTGCAGATCGGGCAGGTACAGCAGTCACTGACGCCGAGTCTCGAACGGCCGCATCTGCTGGTCTTCGCCGGCGACCACGGCGCCGCCCGCGCCGGCGTTTCGGCGTACCCGCAGGAAGTGACCTGGCAGATGGTCGAAAATTTTCTCGCCGGCGGCGCCGCGATCAATGTCTTCGCACGCCAAAACGGCCTGCAGCTACAGGTGATCGACGCCGGCGTGGCGCATGACTTCGGTCCCCGTGCCGGACTCGTCGACGCCAAGATTGCCTTCGCCACGCGCAACTATCTCGAACAGGCGGCGATGAGCGCGGCCGAACGCGATGCCGCCATCGTCCGTGGAGCAGCCCTCGCCCGCGATCTCGCCGATCAGGGTTGCCAGGTGATTGGCTTCGGCGAGATGGGGATCGGCAACACCGCCTCTGCTTCGCTGCTGACGCACCTGCTCACCGGCACGCCACTGGCGGACTGCGTCGGGCGGGGCACCGGCCTCGACGACGCCGGGCTGGCGCGCAAGCAGGCGTTGCTGGCGCAAGCAGCGCTGCGCGCGAGCCTGCCGCCCGATGCGGATGCGCTGAGCGTTCTCGCCGAATTCGGCGGCTTTGAAATCGCCATGATGAGCGGCGCGATGCTCGCTGCCGCCGAGCGCGGTCTGCTGCTGCTGATCGACGGCTTCATCGTCACCTCGGCCTTGCTCGTCGCCGCCCGCATCGCACCGACCATCCTTGACTACTGCGTCTTCTGCCACCGCTCAGCCGAGCCCGGCCATCTGGCGCAGCTGCGCGCACTCAACGCCGAAGCGCTGCTCGATCTCGGCCTGCGTCTCGGCGAAGGCACCGGCGCCGCGCTCGCCTGGCCGCTGGTCCGCGCCGCCGCCGCATTCCTCAACGATATGGCCAGTTTCGAGTCGGCGGGGGTCAGCGAGCAGGGTTGAGCGGATTGGCAGAGCAGCGGTGCCGATGAGCAAGATCGGTCAGCACCTGGTCGACGAGGCCGAGTCAAGGATTACGGCCACTGGCCCGAATCTCGCACCATGTCACCAGCGACGACGCACCCACGCAAGCTGCGCTTCCCTTTACGCGGCCCGGTCAGAGCAGCATCGCCACCACACTGCCGCAGGAAAGCGTCGCCAGGGTGCCGGAAATCAGCGTCAGCGGGCCGAGCTCGACGAGTTCGCTACGCCGCTGCGGTGCGATGGCGCACATGCCACCGAGCAGAATCCCCAGGCTGCCGAGGTTGGCAAAACCGCACAGGGCATAGGTCATGATGATCTTGCTGCGTGGCGCGAGCACTTCCGCAGAAAGCTGCGCCATGTCGAGGTAGGCGATCAGCTCGTTGAGCACGGTTTTTGTCCCCAGCAGCGCGCCGGCGGCAAGGCACTCGTGCCAGGGGATGCCGGCCATCCAGGCGAACGGCGCCATCAGCCAACCGAGCAGGCGCTGTAGCGACAGGGGCGCGCCGTGCACTGCCGGCAGCAGACTCAGCAGCTGGTTGGCGAGGCTCACCAGCGCCACCAGGACGATCAACATGGCGAGAATATTGATCAACAGGCTCGCGCCCTCGCCGGTGCCGCGGGTGATGGCTTCCATGCTGCTCGTGTCGGTCTGCGGCAGCTGCAGATGCCGCCCGGTCGGCGCCCCTGCGGGAGGGATCATGATGACGGCGAAGACGATGGCGGCGGGGGCGCTGATGAACGACGCAGCCAGGATGTGACCCAGGGAATCCGGGACGACAGGGCCGAGGATACTGGCGTAGAGGGCCATCACCGTACCGGCGACACCAGCCATGCCGCCGGTCAGGATGATGAACATCTCGCCGCGACTGACACTCGCCAGGTAAGGGCGGATCAGCAGCGGCGCTTCGACCATCCCCACGAAAACGTTGGCCGCTGTGGACATGCCGACGGCGCCGCCAACCCCGAGGCTCTTCTCCAGGAGCACCGAGAAACCCTGCACCAGCACCGGCAGGACGCGCCAGTGATAGAGCAGCGCCGACAGCGCACTCATCACCAGGACCACTGGCAAGGCCTGGAAAGCGAGAACAAAACTGGCTCCCGGAGCCGTTTCCGCATAGGGGAGCGACGCCCCGCCGAGGAAGCCGAATACGAGCTTGGTCCCCTCGCGCGTGGCCAGAGCAATCGCCAGCAAGGCGTCGTTGCCGGTGGCAAAAATCTCGCGCACACCCGGCAGGCGGAAGATCAGCAGCGCCAGCATCAACTGCAGGCAGATGCCGCCGACGACGGTCCGCCAGGGGATGGCGCCGCGTCGGGAAGAGATGGCCCACGCCAGGCCAAGCAGCAGCAGGTAGCCGACGGCAGCCTGCAGGAACGGGTTCATTGCCGCGCTCCCGTGCGTCCAGGCAGACGGCAAGTCATCCGCTGGCTACCGGTCGATCGCTTGCTTGAGATCGATCGCCTTGCCGGCCTGCTCGAACTCGGGTCGGATCTGACTCGCGCCGCGGTACTGCGGCTGGATATTCGCTGCCGGTGTCGGCGGCACGTCGCGCGGCTGCGCCGGCACGGCCAGCGCTGGCTGATCGGCAGCGATGCGCCCCCCGTAGTTGCGCTCATAGCGATCGAGGAAGCGCCTTAGCTGCTCGTAGTCCGGGCAGTTCATCGGTGCCAGACAACGACCGAACGAATCGTAAATGATCGACGGCGGCACGGCCCAACCATAATATGGCGCAGGTCCGACCAGCACCCCGCCACCGACCACGAAGCCGCCGGCAGCGGCCGCAATGGCCTGCACGGCAAGTAAGGTGGCGAGAAGGATACGCACCGGTCTACCGCGATCGCTTGCGGTCAACGCCTGCTGCCCGGCCGACGCAGCCACCCACCGCACTACCCGCACAGGTGCTGCGACCGGGCGAACGGGAAGGGGCATGCTCTTGGTCCACGCTTCAGAATTCAAAGACCTGGTTGTTCTCGAGCATCCTGGGGCGGAAGTCTCCGGCGCAGGCGCGGATCTCGGCCATGGTCAGTTCGATCTGGCTGGGCTTCAGGTGGCTGATATAGATCTCGGCGTCACGCGACAACTTTCGCAACTCCTTGGCCAGCATGTTCGGACACAGGTGTTTGGAGAGTTCCGCGAGCCGCTGATCGCGGTTGGGGAAAGCGGTCTCAATCAACAGGTAACGCAGGTTCGCAATGCGATTGACCACCGGCCAGAAGGAGTCATTGACCGTGGTGTCACCGGTAAAGACCAGGCTGCCGGCCCCCGAGTCGAGTTGATAGCCGACCGCCGGCACCGTATGTTCCGCAGGAAGCGCCGTGATCGCCCGTTCCCCAAGCCGAACGGTCTGCCCCAGGGTGATTGTCTGGTAGCGCATGATTGCCCTTTCGCCGTTCGGGATGACGCTGAAATCCGGCCAGATTGACCAGTTGAAGATGTGCTTGGCAAGGATTTCGAGTGTCGCAGCCGTCGCATAGACGGTTAGCGGCTTGTCGCGCAGATCGCTGACTGAATCAATCAGCATTGGCAGCGAAGCAATATGATCGAGGTGAGAGTGGGTCAGGAACACATGGTCGATGAGCGCCAGTTCGGCCAGCGAAAGATCAGCGACGCCCGTTCCCGCATCGATCAGCAGGTCCTTGTCGACGAGCATCGAAGTAGTCCTCCGGTGGCGCCCGCCAATTCCTCCGCTGCAACCCAGAATTCTGAGTTTCATGTGCGCACCACCGGTGCACCCGGCCCGGCAAGGTCGCCGATTGCCGCAAGAGCGATGGCCCCGCTGCCGCTCAGTTCACCCAGTAAAGGATTGTCCATCAATTTTTCAGGAAGAATTCCATCTTCACTCCGGCAATCTCGATGATGTCATGGTCTTCCAGGCGACGCGCCTGCGTGTCAATCCTCTGCCCGTTCAAGGTCGGGAAGGCGGCTCCCTCGACGTGCGTAAGGAAGTAACCCTGCGGCCGCTTCGCAATCACTGCGACCTGGCCAGGCTTGCCCAGCGTCGTCAACTGCTTGGTCAGTTGCAACTGGTGACCGACGTTGGAACCGCTGCGCAACTGGATCACGGCGGACGGCAACGGGGGTACCGCGGCACTCACCGGCGACGTGCCAGCCGGCAATAACGCGGCGGCCCCGGTTGCGGCCACCGTCTCAACGGCCGCCGACCGCTGGAGAGCACTCTGGTCATACGGAGAAGCCTCGTCCGTGACGACTGGCGCAGCCAGATATTTCATCTTGTACTTGCCCAGCTCGATGACGTCGCCGTCCTTCAGGAAGTGCTTCTTGACCGGCTGACCGTTGACCAGGGTTCCGTTGGTGCTGTTCAAGTCCTCAAGGAAAGAATCGCTGAGAATGGTTACCACCGCTGCATGTTCACCGCTGATCGCCATATTGTCGATCTGAATGTCGTTGTGCGCCTTGCGGCCGATGCTCATGCGCTCCTTGAGCAGCTGGATTTCCTTGAGAACCAGACCATCCATGCTAAGTATGAGCTTTGCCATCGCTTTCTTCGTCCTTACTTAATCAAGCCATGACCGAAGTCTGGACCAAGCTCCTCTGCTGGCCGGAAACTCGTGCAGGACTTTGACCACTACCACCGAGACATTATCGTCCCCGCCATTGTCGTTGGCCATCTGAACCAGCAGGGTGGCCACGGCCTCAAGACTGGCCGGGTGCATTTCCAATACGGACTGGATTTCGACCTCGTCGACCAGGTCGTACAGCCCATCGGAACATAGCAGATAAACGTCGCCGGGGCGCACCGGGTGAACATGAACCTCCACCTCAAGCTCGCTATCGACACCGACGGCACGCGTCACCAGGTTGCGGTGCAGCGAGTAGCGCGCTTCCTCGACGGAAATCAGACCGCTGTCAATCTGCTCCTGCAAGACCGAGTGATCGTGTGTCATGGCCACCAACGTCTCGTCCCGCAGACGATACAGTCGCGAGTCGCCGACATGGGCGACGACCACCTGATCATCGCAGAACACGGCCGCGACCAGCGTGGTGCCCATCCCACCGAACTGCGACTGCCCCTCCGAGGCGCGATAGATTGCCGAGTTCACTTCCGCAATCTGCTCCAGAAGACAACGCCGCGCAAATGGCTGGCCGCTCTGGCCGTCGATCTGGTACGCTGCGGTCGCCTTGAAAGCCGCTCCCAGTTTCCTGGACAAGAGCGTCGTCGCCATGTTGCTGGCGACCTCGCCGGCGTTGTAGCCGCCCATCCCATCGGCCAGAATGGCCAGTCCGTGATCGGCGTCGGCAAACACCGAGTCCTCGTTCTGCTCTCGCACCAATCCCGGGTCGGTACGGACAACGATTTTCAGAGCGCCCAAAAGACTGTTTGTCAAACCCTTTCTCCAGTACTGATGCAGGCGGCCCGTGGCCCAGATGAATGTGCACCCCCGACAACAGGCATTGTGCAAATACTACCCACCATAAGGCAATTCAACACCAAGGCCGCGTTGACGCGCCAGCCCCTCGAGGCGGACGGCCACCGCCAAATCCTGCACGGCCATGCCCTGTGACTCGAACAGTGTAATCTCGTCAGCCGTCGACCGCCCCACCCGGCGTCCGACGATGACATCGCCCAGTTCGATCAACTCCCGCGCATGCAGGCGCCCCTTCTCCAATAATGGCAGCAGATCACCCGCCTCGCGGAGCGCCGTTTCGACGCTGTCGACGACGATCGATGAACAGCGCTTGAGGACGTCTTCGCCCAGCTCGCGGCGAATCAGTGAATTCGACCCGGCAGCATTGACATGCGTTCCCGGCGACAACCATTGAGCATCAAACAGCGGTGTCGCCGCCGTGCTCACCGTACTCACGATGTCACTGCCTCGCACCACTTCTTCCGGTGAAGTCGCCGGCACCACCTCGAGACCGAGACGTTCGGACATCTTTGTACAAAACGCCGCCAGGCGTTCGGCATGGCGCGCATAGACTTTCACCCGCTGCAGCGGACGCACGGCCGCAAGGGCTTCGATGTGACCTTCGGCCTGCCAGCCGGCGCCAAACACTCCCGCTACCCGGGCATCGGGTCTGGCCAGCCAGCGCGTCGCAACCCCCGATGCGGCGCCCGTACGCATCATGCCCAGGCGATCGGCCTCGATCACCGCACGCAGGCTGCCACTTGACGCGCGATACAGGTACACCAGGAAGCGCACACCCGATCGGTTGCTGGTGTAGGCCTTGTAGCCTATGGCATCGAGTTGCGGCAGGGCGCCCTGCAGGATATGCAGTGTCGTTTGTGGCAGGCGCGTCCGTTGCCGGGGTTCATCAAAGGCCTGCCCGATCGAGAGATCACGGTGCGCAGCCTCAACCGCCTCCAGCGCCAGCGGCATGGTGAGTAGTTGTTCTACATCATTCTCACTAAGGAACAGGGCCATTATTTCCTCGAATTCTGAATCAAGCGATGAGCACAGATTGTCCGCCGCAGTCTTGCACAAGGCTGCCAGCAGACCATACAGACGATTTTACCGGCAAATCGCGCAGATCGAGGGCAAACAAAAAAAGGCAGACCGCAGTCTGCCCTCCTTGCCGGAATGATCAAACCCGACAACGGCGCTAAATCATCGCCTTGATCAGCTTCCCCATTTCCGACGGATCGCGGGTGATGGTAAAGCCGCACTCTTCCATGATGGCCAGCTTGGCATCCGCAGTATCCGCACCGCCGGAGATCAGCGCACCGGCATGGCCCATACGCTTGCCTGCCGGAGCGGTGACGCCGGCGATGAAACCGACAATCGGTTTCGTCATGTTGGCCTTGCACCACACCGCCGCATCGGCTTCATCGGGACCGCCGATTTCACCGATCATGATCACCGCGTCGGTATCCGGGTCGTCGTTGAACAGGCGCATGATGTCGATGTGTTTGAGACCATTGATCGGGTCGCCGCCGGTACCGACCGCTGACGACTGGCCAAGTCCGATTTCGGTCAACTGACCAACCGCTTCGTAGGTCAGGGTGCCTGAGCGCGAGACCACGCCAATGCGGCCCTTGCGGTGGATGTGACCAGGCATGATGCCGATCTTGACTTCATCCGGGGTAATCAGGCCGGGGCAGTTGGGACCCAGCAGCAGGGTCTTCTTGCCGCCTGCAGCCTCCTTCCTCAGCATCTTGTTGCGCACCATCAGCATGTCGCGCACCGGGATGCCTTCGGTAATGCACACGACCAGGTCGAGATCGGCCTCGACGGCTTCCCAGATCGCTGCAGCAGCGCCTGGCGGCGGCACATAGATCACCGAAACCGTTGCTCCGGTCTGCGCCGCGGCTTCCTTGACCGAGCCATAGATCGGGATGCCGAAAATACTCTCGCCAGCTTTCTTGGGGTTCACGCCGGCGACGAAGCAGTTCCTACCGTTGGCGTATTCCTGGCACTTCTCGGTGTGAAACTGGCCGGTCTTGCCGGTAATGCCCTGGGTGATGATCTTGGTGTCTTTGTTAATCAGAATCGACATGGTGGCTCCTTAACTGACCGCAGCAACGATCTTGGTGGCGGCTTCAGCCATTGAATCAGCAGTAATGATCGGCAGACCGGAATCGCTGAGAATCTTCTTGCCGATATCTTCGTTGGTCCCCTTCATGCGAACCACCAGCGGCACCGAGAGATGCGTCACTCGGGCGGCCGCAACGACGCCGGTGGCAATCGTGTCGCAACGCATGATGCCGCCGAAGATATTCACCAGAATTCCCTTGACCTTCGGATTCCTGAGCATGATCTGGAAAGCTTCGGTCACCTTTTCGGTGGTCGCGCCACCGCCGACGTCGAGGAAGTTGGCTGGCTCTGCGCCAAACAGCTTGATGGTATCCATGGTCGCCATGGCCAGTCCGGCGCCATTGACCAGACAACCGATGTTGCCATCGAGTGAAATGTAGGAGAGGTCGAACCTGGAAGCTTCGAGCTCGTCAGGATCCTCTTCGTCGAGGTCGCGGAAGGCAACGATTTCGGGTTGCCGATAAAGCGCGTTCGAGTCAAAGTTGAACTTGGCGTCGATGGCCTTGATGTTGCCGTTGCCCTCGAGGATCAGCGGGTTGATTTCCGCCAGCGAAGCATCGGTTTCCATATAGCACTGGTAGAGGCCGTGCAGCGCCGCGACCGCACTGGCGACCGACTCGGCGGGAACGCCAATACCGGTGGCCAGTTCCGTCGCCTGCGCGTCACTCATTCCGTCGACCGGATCGATGAAGACCTTGAGGATTTTTTCCGGGGTGTCGTGGGCAACCTTCTCGATGTCCATACCGCCTTCGGAGGAAGCCATCATCACCACCTTTTGCGTCGTCCGGTCGGTCAGCGCGGCGACGTAATACTCCTTGCGGATGTCCGCACCCTCCTCGATCAGCAGCCGGCGCACCTTCTGCCCAGCCGGACCGGTCTGATGGGTGACCAGCTGCATGCCGAGAATCTGGCCGGCATACTGACGAACCTCGTCCAGCGACTTGGCCACCTTCACGCCACCGCCCTTGCCACGGCCACCGGCATGAATCTGGGCCTTTACCACCCAGACCTTGCCACCCAGGGATTCGGCTGCCTTGACCGCGTCATCGGCGGATTGGCAGAATACCCCGCGCGGAACTGCAACGCCGAATTTCTTCAGGAGTTCCTTGCCCTGATATTCGTGAATTTTCATGCGCTTTCCTTGCTTGAGTTAGGGTTGCGAAACGTAACGAACCACGGGCAGAAGGTCCTGCCCGGGCCTTTGGCCACGATAACAGCGCGGGTAATAGCGCTGAACCGCGTCCGAATGCGACTCCAGCGCGTGGCAACGGTCGAGCCGATAGGGCGCTGGTGTCCGCTATCGTCGTTGTCGCGCACGTCACTGGCAAAGGTTTGCAGCGCTGCGGTCTCCCAGCAACCATCGCTACGCTTGTAACCGTCGAGCTGGACGCCGCGAACATGCGTGCGGGTGCGTTGGGCGGCGGGTGGGGGCAGCGGCATCGATGGTCCTGAGGGGATTTGCGAGCATGGCAATGCTTCGCGGCTGGCAGCGAATTGTACACCAGAACGCCCCCGCATTCTCGGCGAAATTCATAATTACGAATGCCTGACGGCCACTTCGGGGAACGACGAGACAGCTCAGCAACGCTGCTGGCCGCGAACGGCTCAGAGCCTGGGAGTTACCGTGAAAGCCCGGCTCTTTGACTTCGCTTTCATCGTCAGGGGCGAGTCAATCGTCAATCATGATGGGTTAGGCGGTATTCTTTCGTCACATCAACCCGGGATTCGAATTGATCGCCGCCAGCCAGGCCGCCATGTACAGCACGCCGGGCTGCGTGATGAATCGATAAATCGATAGCGGCCCGGCGTCACCCCAACGCAGCGCATACACCCTTAGCGGACAGGCCAGGGTTGTCGCCGGATCTACTGTCTCACTTCATATTTTCAGGCCCGCTCTGCGGCGCCCCGCAGAGAGCCCGGCCAGGCCCAGAGCGAGCAGCGCCAGGCTGCCCGGCTCCGCAATGATCTCTGCGCCAAGGTTCAGATCGGCCGTCATCCAGTAGACGCCGGCGCTCAGTGTGTTGTTAGTGTAGTCAACGACAGTGCCTGGATTTGGCGTCGTAATGCCAAGATCGAAGTAGTCGTCGCCGCCATTTTGTGAGAGAAGGACATTTTCACCAGGTATTTCGCCGGCACCGAACATCACGGTCCACCGGTAGTAGGCGTCCGCAAATTGTCCAGTTTCGGTGCTGCCGGTAATACCCTCGATCTCTACCCGCAGATCGGCGAGGCTCACTTGAAAAGTGAGTGGCTCGTTATCCACGGGAAGGTAAAAAAACAAGGGGTCGCTGACATTACTGACCGCCCTGGTATTTGCGGGGATGGCCGCGCCCGCCGGGTTGACCATCGCGACTCGCGCGCTTTCGACGCCATCCCAATCGTTGTTGATGAGCCCCGGTACGAACGTCCAAGTCGCGGAGCCCCGAGCAGTGGCGTTTCCTGTCGTCTGGGTCAGTACCGCGGAGGCAGGGCCGGGATCCTTGACGACGTTGAAATACCCGGCTGTCGGAATCTTTATCGTTCCACCCACCTGATTGGCTGCCCAGAACCCACGCGGAAAGTAATCCAACGATCCGGCGGTCGGCGCGGGAGCGCCGACCGCATTGGTGGCGCTGGGCGTAAGCGTCGTGCCGTTCGCACCGAGTGTGCCAGACCAAACAGGAAGCACGCCGGTTGAACCGGTAAAGGTACCGCCTGGCGTTCCGGCTATCTGGACCCCTGCTTCGGCATTGGCGGTATCGGTTCCAAAAGGCCAGCTCGTACTGACCGGTGTTCTGACGCTCATCTTTCCACCAATCTGGGCCAGGGTATAAGTTACCTGCCCGCCCAAGGCCGGGCCAGGCAAAACGGCAAGCTGCGATCCGACAAGCGTCAACAATATCGAGGTGGATGCGAAGAATTTCACCGTTATCTCCTTCTCATGAATTGTCAATAATGTCCAGCAACGATGACCAGTGGCTGGCAGCGAGCGCAACTGAGCGCTAGCTTCGGCGCGTCCGCGCCGGGCACATACCCGCTACCCAGCCAACGCGCATCGTCGGAGGTTCCAGGTCGCGTCGCCCGGTGCTGCGCTGTTCAACGCCAGCGCGCAATGCCGTTCTGCTGGTGCCTGCGGCGAAGATCCGCCACCTCCGCCAGGTAGACAAGCAAAAACTATGCCTTTGATATAATTATTATTTGAATTCCTGTGCTTGCTGATATTCCGACACGGCCGATTGTCGCTATTGCTGGCCGAGTGTAAAATTTACCGACACCTTGATGATCAGTTCGTTCAGCGTACGAGCAAGCGCCTGATCTCTGCCAGACCCGCCGACAGCATGGCCAGATCCTGCGGCTCATTGCTCTTGATCTCGTCGAGCACGGTGCGCGCCGCGGCGGTGGCCGGCAAGCCGCCCCCCAACAACTGCCGTAGCAGGTGCTGCCGCAGATTGGCCAGTTCGGCCGTGAGCTGCGCGCGCGCGCGCGCTTGCCAGCGGTTGCCAACCGGCAGGCGACTGATTGCAGCGCCTAGCCAATGCAGGTCGATCTGCGCCTCCAGATCA
The DNA here is from genome assembly GCA_016713625.1 of Candidatus Accumulibacter affinis. Lineage (GTDB taxonomy): Bacteria > Pseudomonadota > Gammaproteobacteria > Burkholderiales > Rhodocyclaceae > Accumulibacter > Accumulibacter affinis. The sequence continues at coordinate 471,271 of JADJOT010000010.1, read as the reverse complement.
CTGAGTGCGCTTGCCACCTCCTGCAGTGGGTAGCCGCAGGCGCGGGCGAGATTGACCAGTTCGAATGCGGCAACCACCGCTGTACGCTCGTCGATCAGTGCCGTGACCGCCTGCGCGCCACTCTTGTCGCCGCGAATACCGGCGATACATTCGACGGCTGCGGCGCGGTAGTCGGCTACCAGCTGGCCAATGCTGGCGTCCCGTTGGGTCAGCACCAGCAGGGTGGCGGCGGTGACCATCAGCCGCAGGCCGACCATCAGTTCCATCTGCCGCGCGGCATCAATTACCAGGTCCAGCGACTCCAGCTCGCGCCACAGCCCTTCGCCGTCGAGCACGCAGCTGGTGGCATACCATGCGCCCACCACCTGTGCCGGCGATGCCGCCGTTTCCTCGCTGACCTGCATGACAAAGGTCGTCCCCATGCGGTTTACCAGACGATTGACCAGTTGGGTGGTGATGATGTCCCGCTTCAGCGGATGTGCCGACAGGAGACCCCGGCAATGCTCAATCAAGGCCGCCGGGAAGTAATTTACCAGCAGTTCGTGAACATCCTCGCTGTCGGGAAGCGGAGAATCCAGGAGTGTTTCCTTGAGCGTGATCTTGGCATAGGCCAGGAGAACCGCGATCTCGGGTGCGGTAAGGCCGTGCTTCTGCTGCGCCCGCTCGACCAAACCCTTGTCGTCGGGCAGGAATTCGATGCCGCGATGCAAAGCACCTCTGGCCTCGAGGCCACGGATCAGCCGTGCATGCAGCTCGATCAGTTCCACCCCCGCCGCCGCTTCCAGTGAAATTGCCTGGGTCTGCTGATAGTTGTCGGCAAGAACCATGCTGCCGACCTCGTCGGTCATCGAGGCGAGCAGTACATCACGCTGCTTGCGGGTCATGTCACCGCGGCTGACCAGTCCGGCCAGCAGGATCTTGATATTGACCTCGTGGTCGCTGCAGTCGACGCCGGCCGAGTTGTCGATCGCGTCGGTGTAAATCCGGCCGCCATTGAGCGCGAACTCGATGCGACCTTTCTGCGTCAGGCCGAGGTTGCCTCCTTCGCCAACCACGCGAGCCTGGAGCTGGCTGGCATCGACCCGCAGGATGTCGTTACCCCGGTCGTTGGCCTCCTGCTGGCTCTGCGAGCTGGCTTTGACGTAGGTGCCGACGCCACCGTTGTAGAGCAGATCCACCGGCGCCTGCAGAAGCGTCCTGATCAACTCCAGCGGAGTCATCTGGCTGGCCTCGGTGCCGAGCCAGGTGCGCAGCTCGGACGACAGGGGAATCGACTTGGCGCTGCGCGACCATACCCCGCCACCGCTGGAGATCAGCGCCGCGTCGTAGTCGGCCCAGGAAGAGCGGGGAAGTGCGAAGAGGCGCTGCCGCTCGGCGAAGCTACTCGCCGGGTCCGCGCCTGGGTCGAGGAAGATATGGCGGTGGTCAAAGGCAGCCAACAGGCGGATTTCAGACGAGAGCAGCATACCATTGCCAAAAACGTCGCCGGACATGTCGCCAATCCCGACGACCGTGAATGGCTGCGTCTGGGTATCCAGCCCGAGTTCGCGGAAATGACGCTTGATCGCCTCCCAGGCGCCTCTGGCGGTGATTCCCATTTTTTTGTGGTCGTAACCCACCGATCCGCCCGAGGCGAATGCGTCGCCAAGCCAGAAACCGTAGTCGATGGCGATGCCGTTGGCAATGTCCGAGAAGGTCGCCGTGCCCTTGTCGGCGGCGACCACCAGGTAGGGATCGTCGGCATCACGACGGCGCACGCCGTCGGGCGGCACGACCTGTCCATCGACGAGGTTATCGGTGAGATCGAGGAGGCCGCGAATGAAGGTCGAATAGCAGGCAATGCCCTCGGCCAGGAAGGCCTCGCGCTCGCCAGGTGCGGGAAGGCGCTTGCACACGAAGCCGCCCTTGGAACCGAGCGGAACAATCACCGCGTTCTTGACCATCTGCGCCTTGACCAGGCCGAGCACCTCGGTGCGAAAGTCCTCCATGCGGTCGGACCAGCGCAGACCGCCACGAGCAACCCGGGCGCCGCGCAGGTGCACGCCTTCGATCCGTTCGTTGTACACAAAGATTTCGTAGAGTGGCGCCGGCGCCGGCAGGAAGGGAATATCGCGCGACGAGAACTTGAAGGACAGATAGTTCTTGGCTTTTCCACCGCCCCCCGCCTGATAGGCATTGGTCCGCAGCGTGGCTTCAATGACCGTTTGCAGGGCGGAAAGAATACGGTCATCGTCGGGATTGCTGACCTCGACCAAGGCCATACTCAGTCCGTCAGCAAGGATCCTGGCACGCGCATCGTCGGCCGGCGGCGCGAAGAGTGCTTCAAACAATTCAATCAACTGGCGGGTGATCTGGAAATGGGTTGCCAGACAGCGCTCGACATAGGTTTGGCTGAAGGGCAGGCCGGCCTGCCGCAGGTAACGGCTGTAGGCGCGCAGGATGTTGATCTGCCGGCCATCGAGGCCCGCCAGAAGAACCAGGCGGTTGAAGCCATCGTTCTCGGCCTGGTCGCGGAACAGTGCTTCGAGCAAGTCGACAAACGCCTGCCGCGTCACATCATCGTCCAGAGCCGCCGCAGACGGCAATTGCACGGCAAAGTCGGCGATGTGCAGGTCACTCTTCGGCAAGCTGAACGGCTGCTCGGAGAGTACGGTCAATCCCATGTTCTCGAGCACCGGCAGAATTGCCGACAGTGGCCGCGGACGGCCGCGGCGGAACAGCTTCAGATGCTGGTGCGAACCGTCGTCCACTTGTGTGGCGCTCAGCTTCACCTCGACGCGACCGCTCTGTTCGGCGGCTTCCAGGCGGTCGAGATCGGACACCGCCGAAGCCGGAGTCTCCCGCTCCTGATACGACTGCGGAAGCTCCACCGCATAACGACGCAGCAGGCTGTTGCCGCGTTCCTCGCCGTAATGCCCGACGAGGTTCTGCTTGAGTTCGTCGCTCCAGCCGCGGACGATGCGTGCGACCTGCCTTTCGATGGCATCGGCATCATAACGATAGCGGGTACCGAACGGGGTGCGGGCGATGAAATGCAGACGCGCCAGGCGCGACTCACCGAGCATGACGAAGAAATTGACCTGCTCGGCAGCCAGGGTTTCATAGAGCAGGGCCGAGATCCGTTTGCGGGTGACGGTGTCAAACCGGTCACGCGGCATGTAGACCATTGCCGAGACGTAGCGCCCCCAGGCGTCGTCGCGCAGAAAGATGCGGACCTGCTCGCGCTCGTGCAGGGAGACGATGCCACGCGCGATGCGTAGCAGGTCCTCGTCGGCGATTTCGATCAACTCGTCGCGCGGATAGGTTTCGAGGATGTTGAGCAGGATCTTGTCGCGGTGGCTGCGCGGCACGAAGCCAATGGTGTCCCGCACAGCGGCGATCTTGCGCCGCAACAGGGGCACGTCGGTCGCTGAAACGTGATAGACGTGCGCGGTGTACAGGCCAACAAAGGCACGCACGCCGACAATGTGGCCCTTGGCGTCGTAAGACTTGACACCAATGAAGTCAAGGTAGGCGGAGCGATGAACCGTCGAACGTACGTCCGCCTTGACCAGAATCACTGGCTGGGGATCGCGGGCGAGTTCAGCGACGACGTCGGGAATTCCTGCCAGGCAGTGACCAAAGTGCGGATGCTCGGGGTTGCGCAGGATCCCGAGGCCGCTGCCCGGCGAACGCACCAGCATGCTGTCACCGGCGGCGGCACGGTAATCGGCATAACCGAGAAAAACATAGTTGTTGGCAGCGATCCAGCGCAGGTAGGCCGCCACTTCGTCCGCTTCGGCGACCGTTGCTACGGCCATCTCATCCACCGCTTCGTGCATGCGCAGCTGCATCACCCCCCCATCGCCGACTGCCGCACGCACATCGGCGAGGACGTCGACAATCTCCTGACGCAGTCGCTCGATCAGCGCGGCATCGCCGATTCGGTCAATCTCGATGTGGATCCAGGATTCCGGCTGGCTACCGGCAGCACCACGTGGCCGCGTGCTTTGCAGTGCGCCGTCACCGCTGCGCTCGATGCCGAGCAGCGGATGCAGCAAGCGATGGATTACCAGATCATGGCGGTACACCAACATGGTGATCGAATCGACGAGAAAAGGCATGTCATCGGTAACGACGTCAATCACCGTGTGTGGAGAATGCCAGCCGTGCCGGTCGAAATCCGGGGTATACAGAGCCGTGACCGCGTGCCCCACCGACCGCGCTTCGCCCAGGCGAAAATGCTGGATTGCCGCCCCGAGAAGCTCTTCGGGACTGCTGTCGCTGGCCCCGCTCAATTCGACATCGACGAAATAGCAATCGAGATATTCAACGATTCGGGCTGGCAGCTTCTGCAGTTCGGCGATTTCGCGCAGGTTGCGGCGCAGGTTACTGGTTGATTGGTCACTCGTGCTCATACAGTTCTCCTTTTTGCGTTACCGTCGCGCCAGCGATTCTTGCGTTAACGTCGTGCCAGCGATTCGCGAACAGTCCCCCCGAAACCGGCTGGGAAAGGGAGACGGTTGAGGCTTCCTGCCGGACTGCAGTCGTCCGACGCTCAATGATGCAGGATCTTGGCCAGGAACTGCTGCGCCCGCTCGGAGCGAGCGTGTTCGAAGAAGGCCTCCTTGCTGTCGTCCTCGACGATCCGGCCCTGGTCCATGAAAATCACCCGGCTGGCTACCCGCTTCGCGAAGCCCATCTCGTGCGTGACGCACATCATGGTCATCCCTTCCTGCGCCAGTTCGGTCATCACGTCGAGGACTTCGTTGACCATTTCCGGATCAAGTGCTGACGTCGGTTCGTCGAACAGCATGCAGATCGGGTCCATCGCCAAAGCGCGGGCGATCGCCACGCGCTGCTGTTGTCCGCCGGAAAGCTGGCCCGGATATTTGTCCGCCTGGCCGCGCAGGCCGACTCGATCAAGCAACTTGAAACCCTTCTCGCGAGCCTGATCGTGGCTGCGTCCGAGCACCTTGGTCTGGGCAATGGCCAGGTTGTCGCTGATGCTCATGTGTGGAAACAGTTCGAAGTTCTGGAAGACCATTCCCACCGTCGAGCGCAGCTTGGAAAGATTGGTTTTCGGATCGCCGACGGATACCCCATTGACGACGATTTCGCCGCTCTGGAACGGTTCGAGGCCGTTGACACACTTGATCAGCGTCGACTTTCCCGAACCCGAGGGACCACAGACAACGATCACTTCTCCCTTGTGGACCTGCGTCGTGCAGTCGGCGAGGACCTGAAAGGAACCATAATGCTTGCTCACCTTGTTCATCGTAATCATCGAACGTCTCCTCGATTCATTGCTTGTACTGGCCTCAGGCGGTCTTGAGCTTGCTCTGGTAGTAGCGAACGATTCGCGATGCGCTGAAGCAGATCACGAAATAGACTGCGCCGGCAAAAAGCAGCAACTCGACCAAGCGCCCGTCACGATCACCGACCTTGTAGGCGGCGCCGAAGAAATCGGCCAGAGCCGAAACATAGACTAGCGAGGTGTCCTGAAAGAGGATGATTCCCTGCGTCAGCAGCAGCGGCACCATATTGCGAAACGCCTGCGGCAGCACCACCAGGCGCATCGCCTGGCCGTAGGTCATGCCGAGCGCGCTGGCAGCCCCCATCTGCCCCTTCGGAACGGACTGGATGCCGGCCCGGATGATCTCCGAGTAGTAGGCCGCCTCGAAGAGGGCGAAGCCGGCGATCGCCGAGGACAGGCGCATGTCCGAACCACGCGGGAAGCCGAAAATGCTTTCCAGCAGATGCGGCACGATGAGGAAGAACCACAGCAACACCATGACCAGCGGAATGGCGCGGAAAAGATTCACGTAACCCGCTGCAAACCATGACAAAGGCTTGACCGGGGAGAGGCGCATCAGCGCCAGAAAGGTGCCCCAGATAATCCCGAAGATCACGGCGGTCACCGTGATCTCGAGGGAAATCTTCATGCCATCCCAGAGGAAAGGCAGCGCATTGGGAATCGAAGACCAGTCGAATTGATCCACTTCACTTGCCTCCAAGATAGCCGGGGACACGCACGCGCTCTTCCACCCAGCGCATGCCGAACATCACCACCACATTGATCAGCAGGTAGGCGAGGGTCACGGCGATGAACGACTCGTAGGGCTGCGCTGTGTAATCGACCAGCTGCCGCCCCTGGGCAGCCAGTTCGAGCAGGCCGATCGTCGAACAAACGGCCGAGTTCTTGAAGATGTTGAGAAACTCCGAGGTCAACGGCGGCACGATCAGCCGCACCGCCATCGGCAACATCACGTAGCGATAGGTTTGCGGCAAGGTGAAGCCCATTGCCAGACCGGCGTTCTTCTGTCCGGGCGGCAGCGAGTTGATCCCCGAACGTACCTGTTCGGCGACGCGCGCGCTGGTGAACAGCGCCAGGCAGACCATCGAGGCAAGAAACTGCTGCATGATCGGATTGGTCTGCTTGAAAGCATTGCCCAGACTTTCGGGCAACAGCTCGGGCATCACGAAATACCAGAGAAAGAGTTGCACCAGCAGCGGTATATTGCGAAAGACTTCGACGTAGGCGGTGGCGAAACCCGACAACCACCTGTTCGGCACCGTCCGCAGGACACCGACCACGGCGCCAAGGGCCAGCGCAATCAGCCAGGACGACAGCGACAGGGCGACGGTCATCTTGAAGCCATAGAACATCCAGCCGAGATAGGTGTCGTCACCCGTGGCCGTCATTTCCGCGAAAACACCCCAGTTCCAGTTGTAGCCCATCGATGCTTCTCCCAGAAGCAAGGCAGGAAGGGCCTGCTCAGGTCTCCCTGCCGTGATCGCCGAACGGGAATCAGTACTCCCAGAACATCCGCTGCAACTCCTTGCTGTCCTGCGTCTTGGTCAAAGCCACCAAAGCAAGAATTTTCGCCTTTTGCAAATTGAGGTCGTGCGCCACCACCCAGTCGTACTTATCGTCAAATTGCTCGGCATTGCGCAGCACGAAACCACCGGCATTGACGTGCGACGAACAAATGATCTGGATGCCCATAACCACAAACTTCCTGCAAAGTAAACACTACCGCCTTGCTCACTGAACCATTGCCAGTACCCGCATGGATGATCGCCTTGGCGCCGCTTGCCGCGAAAGCGCGGGCGGCCGTATCGGTCTCATTCCCGGCGTGGTAGGCGATTTCAACCAGGGGCAAGGTGTCGATCTTCTCGATGTCGAATTCGGAGTTCATGGTGTGCCGTTTGGCAGGCAAACGGAACCAGTAGTTCTTGCCCTCGACCACCATGCCCAGTGCTCCCCACTGGCTCTTGAAAGCGTCGGGCCTGATATTCGCCACCTTGGCCACGTCGCGCCCGCTGTTGATCTCGTCGTTCATCGTCACCAGCACGCCTTTGCCGCGCGCATCCTTGCTGGCCGCGACACTGACCGCGTTGTACAGATTGATCACGCCGTCGGCCGACATGGCCGTGCTCGGTCGCATCGATCCAACGACGACAATCGGCTTCTCGGTGTGCACCACCAGGTTGAGAAAATAGGCGGTTTCTTCGAGCGTATCGGTGCCATGCGTAATCACCACGCCAGCGACGTCCTTCTCCTTGACCAGCGCCGCAACGCGCTTGCCCAGGGTCACCAGATTCTCATTGGTAAAGCTCTCCGAAGCAATCTGGAAAACCTGCTCGCCACGCACCTCGGCAATCGCGCTCAGTTGCGGGACGGCGGCGATCAGCTTGTCCACCGGCACCTTCGCCGCCTGATAGGTGGCGCTGTTGGTGACATCGGCGCCAGCACCGGCAATCGTGCCGCCAGTGGCGAGAATGACGATCACCGGCTTGTCGGCAGCCAAGGCGGCGCTGACGACGGCGAGACTCGATACCATTGCGATCAACCAGCGTCTTACGGTCTTGTTCAACATGGTTCCTCCTCCTGGTGCGGTTGTTTCCAGAGACCCGGTGGCCCCTGGGATGAAACATCGGCTTACTCAAAGGCCTTGTCGTTGGGTGCCTTGTACAGGTTCTTCACGGCCGCCGAAAGCGGGAAGTTGAGGTTCAGGCCCTTCGGCGGAATCGGTTGCAGGAACCACCTGGTGTAGATCTTCTCCGCTTCACCCGAGGTCATGACCCTGGCCAGCGCGCCATCAACGACTTTCTTGAAGGCCGGGTCGTCCTTGCGCAACATGCAGCCATAGGCTTCGAACGACTGCGGCGTACCGACCACCACCCAGTCGGCCGGACGCTTGGCCTTGGCCGTTTCACCGTAGAGCAGGGCATCGTCCATCATGAAGGCGACGGCACGGCCGGTTTCGAGCGTCAGGAAGGCTTCGCCGTGGTCCTTGGCGCTGATGACGTTCATTTTCATCTGCTTGTCTTCGTTCATCTTGCGCAGCAGCCGTTCCGACGTCGTTCCTGCAGTGGTGACGACATTCTTTCCAGCGAGGTCAGGAAAATCGTTGATCCCGGAGTTGGTCTTGGTCATCAAGCGGGTACCGATGATGAAGATGCTGTTGGAAAAGCTGACCTGCTTTTGGCGTTCGGTGTTATTGGTCGTCGAGCCGCACTCGAGGTCGACCGAGCCGTTCTGGACCAGGGTGATGCGGTTCGCCGAGGTTACCGGCATCAGCTTGATATCAAGCTTGGCCAGCTTCAACTCGGCCTTGATGGCATCAACCGCCTTGAGCATCATTTCCTGCGAATAGCCGATGACCTGCTGTTTATCGTCGTAGTACGAAAACGGGATTGACGACTCCCGATGCCCGAGGGTGATGACTCCGGTATCCTTGATCTTCTTCAGCGTACCGGTCAACTCCTGGGCCATGATTGGTCGAGAAAGCAGTGAAATGCCAAGAACAGTCGAAAGTACAACACGCTGCGCAGCGGTCAACATGGTTTCCCTTTCCTCTCCGGAGAGACAACTAGTGACCCGAGGACATCCCGGGCCGACGGATTCTCGCACGACTTGCAGCCGAATCCAAGCAATGATCGAGGCATGAACGATGACAAGAATCGTCGTTGGGCCATTTTTGGTGGACCTGCCGCGTTCCCGGACGATCGCCGGGCGACGGTGTGGATTGTGTTCCTACGACAGCGCCCACACCGTACAATTCCCTCCGCTCCCCAACGAGACTCCTGAAGACAGCCGATGAAGCCCGCGCACATTCGCTACCGCATCCGCCCGAGCAATCCCGCAGCGCATCTTCTTGAAGTCGCTTGCACGGTCGCCAGACCTGACCCGGCCGGCCAGCGTTTCGCCCTGCCGGCGTGGATCCCCGGCAGCTATCTGATTCGCGATTTCGCCCGCCACATCGTGGCGATCCGCGCCGAAGCCGCTGACAAGCCGGTACGGCTCGACAAGATCGACAAACACACCTGGCAGGCAGGCCCAGTGGAGAAGGGTGAATCGCTCACCGTGATCTGCGAGATCCACGCCTGGGACCTCTCGGTACGCGCTGCGCACGCCGACCAGACGCATGTCTTCTTCAATGGCAGCAGCGTCTTCCTGCGCGTAGTCGGCCACGAGCAGTCGCCGTGCCTGGTCGACATCCAGCGACCTCGCGGCAAAGCGTTCGAGCAGTGGCGCGTCGCTACCGCGCTGGCGCCGGCGCACGCACGCGCTGGCCAGCCGCATGCTTTTGGCCTCTACTCCGCCGCCAACTATGACGAACTGATCGACCACCCGGTCGAAATGGGGAACTTCACCCTGGCCAGGTTTTCCGCCTGCGGTGTGCCGCACGAGGTCGCCATCAGCGGTCGCCATGATTGCGATGTGGCACGCCTTACCGTCGACCTGCAGCGCATCTGTGAGTGGCAGATCCGTTTCTTTGGCGAACCTGCGCCCATGTCGCACTATGTCTTTCTGGTCACGGCCGTCGGCGAGGCCTACGGCGGCCTTGAGCACCGCGCTTCAACAGCGCTGCTCTGCGCCCGCGACCAGCTCCCTTACCCCGGCATGCGCGGCATGCCCGAGCGTTATCGCAGCTTTCTCGGTCTGTGCAGCCACGAGTACTTCCACACCTGGAACGTCAAACGCATCAAACCCGCTGCGTTTAGCGCCTACAATCTGGACGCCGAGAACTATACCACCCTGCTCTGGGCCTTCGAAGGCTTCACCTCGTATTACGACGACCTGGCACTGCTACGCTGCGGAGTGATCAAGCGCAAGGCATGGCTGGAACTGATCGCCAAGACGGTCGACAAGGTCCAGCGTGATCCCGGCCGGCAAAGGCAGACGCTTGCTGATTCGAGCTTTGATGCCTGGACCAAGTATTACCGGCCGGACGAGAACACGCCGAATGCAGTGGTCAGCTACTACGCGAAAGGCGCACTGGTTGCGCTGGCCCTCGACCTGACCTTGCGCGCCGGGAGCAGCGGCCGGGTTTCCCTCGACGACGTCATGCGCGCACTCTGGCAGCGCCATGGCCAGGGCGACCCACGCGGCGGCGTCGGCGACGATGACATCCAGCTGATCGCCGAACAGCTGTCAGGGCTGGACCTCGAGGGTTTCTTTGCCGACGCAGTATACGGCACGACGGAACTCGACCTGGCGCGACTGCTGCAGCCTTTCGGCATCCGGCTGCGATCCACGGCGGCGTCGAGCACGCCGTGGCTGGGTGCATTAACTGGTAGCGAGGGCAACGAGGTCAGGCTGACGACGGTGTACGCAGCCAGCCCCGCACAAGCTGCCGGCCTGTCCGCCGGCGATCTGCTGACCGCCATCGACGGCTTGCGCGTCACACCGTCGACCCTGGATCGTCTGCTGAATCGCCGCAAACCCGGAGAAACGGTCACGATGCACGTCTTCCGCCGCGACGAACTGGTGAAGTTCCAGGTCCAGCTCGGAGAACCAGCCCGCGACAGCCACCAGCTGCGCTGGCAACGAAAGGCGAATACCCTGCGCCAGGCCTGGCTGCACGATCGAGGACGCGCCGGCGCGCCCTCCACTCTCCGGTAAACAAATCCGCGCACACCCGCTGGCGCATCGACGATAATCCTGCATCGCACGCCAAATGATGCGACAGTGCCCCAGCAAATGCCACCACCGATGCGCGCCTCCTGATCCCGATGACCAAGCTCGCCGACCTCCGAAAAAGCTACGAACGTGCCGAACTCAGTGAGGATGCCGCACACCCCGACCCGCTCAGGCAGTTCGAAAGATGGCTGACGGAAGCGATCAGCGCGCAGCTACCCGAGCCGAATGCCATGACACTGGCGACGGTGGACGGCTCTCTGCGGCCGTCTACCCGGGTCGTCCTGATCAAGGGCTATGATGAAGATGGCATTACCTGGTTCAGCAACTACGACAGTCGCAAGGGCCGCGAGCTGGCTGCCAACCCCTGGGCGGCACTGCAGTTCCACTGGGTCGAACTGGAACGTGTAGTGCGTATCGAAGGCCGCGTCGACAAGGTCAGCGGCGCCGAAAGCGACGCCTATTTTTTCAGCCGCCCGCTCGATTCGCGGATTGGCGCCTGGGCCAGTCCGCAAAGCCAGGTCATTTCCAGCCGCAGCGTGCTGGTCAGCAATGCGGCACGCTATGGCGCCCGCTTCCTGCTGCAACCGCCCCGTCCACCGCACTGGGGCGGCTACCGCCTGCAGGCCGATACCTGGGAGTTCTGGCAGGGCAGGAGGAGCCGGCTGCATGACCGTCTGCGCTACCGGCTCGACCAACATCAGCAATGGATTCGCGAGCGCCTGGCGCCGTGAAGCGGCACTCCCGGCCTGCCACAACAGCGGCCTGCCGTGCGCGAGACACGCCGGCGCCGGAGAACTCTAGTTGTTGGCTGGAGCCACCTTCTCCCATCGACTGGCACATTGTGTGACTGCCGGGTAATAGGCACCGCGCTCCCGACAGTAGTACCAGTAGCCAGCCTCAAGGGACTCCCCGCTGCCGTACGCTGGCGGCGCGCTGGCGTCGGCTCTCTCGACATAGACTGCGGGTGGTGGGACGGTGACCACCGACGGATAAATCACTGGCGGCGAGTAGTAGGCAGGCGGGCCCCACGGCCACCCCCAGCCCAGAGGGGCTCCGAAATATACCCCCACGGCGGGGCCACCATAGGGTCGCCAGCGTGGGCCGTAGTAGCCTCCCCGGGGTCCGTAATATCCTCCGCGTGGCCCATACCCATAATTGCCACCGACCACCACCGCACCGGAAGTCCGGTAACCATCAGCCAGGCTGATCGCCGGTTGCATGAGGGCCAGCGCCAGCAGCACCCCGATCGACGTTTTCATGGACTCTTCTCCAGATGGATGATTGCTCAAGAGCACTTGCCGGTTCGCGCACCCGCGCCCACCGGCCGGGTGCCCACGCATTGCTGCCGAAGCTGCCAGGATCGCTTGGCTAGTCTACGAATAACGCACCACCCGGACTTCCGCCGACAAGCTCGACGACCAGCACGCCACCTCGGGACGGCCGCCCTGCAGGTGGTGGTCAGGTCACGGCTGAGAAACTGTCACGATTTCCTCGACGATGGCCTGCATCGCCGTACACCGCCACCTGATTTCCAGATCATACAGACGAAAACCATATACCCGCAGCGGATCGTTCGCGTAGGCCGGACGCGGATCCTGCGCCAGCACCTCGTGAAGGAGCGCCGCAAGATACGGCCAGCGGGATTCTTGCTGGCCCAACTGCAACACCGCCCGGGCACTGAAATCGACCGCCAGCAGCGGCGGCGGGCCATCGACAAAACCAGCGCGTGCCGCCGGTTCGCTCTCGATAAACGGAAGATACGGCTTGATGTCGAGAACCGGGGTGCCGTCCAGCAGGTCGACACCGCCGAAAGTGAGTACCACCCCATTGCTGGTATCGATCGCCAGCAGTTCGACCAGCGATAACCCCAGCGCGTTGGGACGAAAAGGGCTGCGGCTGGCAAACACACCGACGCGCTGATTGCCGCCAAGGCGCGGCGGGCGAACCGTCGGACGCCACTCGCCGGCGCTTCGATGGAAGACGAAACTGAGCCAGACGTGCGAGAAGGCCTCCAGGCCACGCACCGCCTCCGCGCGATCATAGGGTCGCAGCAGGCGCAGCTGACCTTGTGCATGCGGCGCCAGGCGTGGCTGCCGCGGTATGCCGAAGCGGTCGGAAAACGGCGTCGTCAGATAGCCGATCGGCGACCAGGTGGCGTCAGACACTAGACACATCCAGAAGCGCTGCTGTGCGTGCGCGCAGCGCGCCAACCAGCTCAGGCGACACGGTGGTGCATCCGGCGCCCGCCCAGCTAGCCGCTGGCGAGCGTCAGCGCATGCCTGGCCATGGCCTGCACGACCGGTTCGGCCTCGCCAATCGCCGCCGCCACTGCAAAACAGGTTCGCGGATGGTGTTTCCGCAGTTCTTCGAGCAACAGTGGCACATCACGCTTCAGATGCCCACCACTGGCGATGAACATCGGCATCACCAGGATTCGTTCAAAGTGTTCGGCGACCAGAGATTCAGCGCAGGCGCGCAGGTCGGGTTTCATGAATTCGAGGAAGGCAAGTTCGACGCGCATCTCGGGAGACTGTTCGCGAACCGCCGCACAAACCCTGTGCAGCGGGTCGGCCCACTGCGGGTCCCGCGCACCATGGGCGAAAAGGATCAGCGCTGTTCTCGGCATCTGGTGTCCGTGTAGGGAATCGCGCAGCAGGTGGCTCAGTGGATACCCGCCAGAGCGGCGATTTCCAGCACATGCTCGACGAGGTGATCGGCACCCCAGTCCTCGATCGGGTCGCCATCGCCAAGATAACCGTAGCGTACCGCCACGGTGCCCATGCCGACGGCCCGACCAGCCTGGATGTCCCGCAGGTCATCGCCGACGTAAAGGCAGCGCGCGGGGTCCCTGGCGATCAACGAGCAGGCCAGCTGCATCGGCTGTGCTGCCGGCTTGGCACGCCGCGCGGAGTCGCCGCTGACGACGCAGGCGGCACGCTTGGCATACCCCAACCGGGCCAGCAGCGGCAGGGTAAAGCGCTGCGCCTTGTTGGTGATGATCCCCCACGGCGAACCGCGGCGTTCAAAGCCTCCGAGGAGTTCGTCAATTCCTGGAAAGACCGTCGTCTCGACACAGATGTCCTGGCTGTAATAACGCAGGAAACGCTCATGGAACTCCCCATACCGCGGATCGCTTGGCAGCATGTCGAGTCCCGCGCGCAACATGCCGCGCACCCCCTGCGAGGTAAACGGTCGCAGACGACCAGGAGGAACCGGCGCCAGGTCGAGGTCGGCACGCAGCCGGTTGAGGGCAGCAGCCAGATCCGGAGCGGTATCGGCAAAGGTTCCGTCAAGGTCAAAGAGGACCGCGTCAAACATTCTTCAGGGTACTCAGGAGGTAATTGACGTCGCTGTCGCGACCGAGAGCGTACTTTCCCGTCAAGGGGTTGTAGGTCATCCCGCGCAACTCGCCGGCCTCGAGACCGACGCTCTGTGCCCAGCGTACGAGTTCCGACGGCTTGATGAACCTGGCGTAGTCGTGGGTACCCCTGGGGAGCATCCGCAGCACATACTCGGCGCCAATGACCGCCAGCAGATAAGCCTTTGGATTGCGGTTGATGGTCGAGAAGAAAACGTGCCCACCAGGCTTGACCAGGGTAGCGCAGGCGGCAATCGTGCTGGCTGGATCGGGAACGTGTTCGAGCATTTCCATGCAGGTGACCACGTCGTAACCGCCGCCTGCCTGGGCAGCCAGTTCCTCGGCCGCGACCTTGCGGTAGTCCACCACTCGCCCGCTTTCGAGCAGGTGCAGGCGGGCGACACTCAGCGCCTTGTCGGAGAGATCGATGCCGGTCACCGTCGCGCCTCGCTCGCACATGGCTTCGGAGAGCAGACCGCCGCCACAACCGACGTCGAGCACGCTTTTGCCGGCGAGCTGGCAGTGACCGTCGATCCAGTCCAGGCGCAACGGGTTGATGTCATGTAGCGGCTTGAAATCGCTGCCTGGGTCCCACCAGCGATGCGCAAGCTGGCTGAATTTCTCGAGTTCGCTCTGGTCGGCGTTGATCATGATGTCTGCGTTATCCGTGATAATTGGCAGACTGTAGGCTGGATCAGGCCCGCTGTCCAGCCGCCGCGCCGGCGGCGCGCACGCGCCAGCAGCCGTTGGTTGAATATGCTGGGCTCGTCAAGGGCTGCGCAGATGCCCGCCGCAAACGAAAAAGCCCTGCCGAAGCAGGGCTTCCGGTGACACGAGCGGATTACTTGGTGCCGATGAGTTCGATATCGACACGACGGTCAGGCTGCAGGCACTCGATGACCTTCTTGGTCGGCGCCTTGCCCGGGCACTGATCCGGCTTGGTGACCGGGTTCCTCTTGCCCTTGCCTTCGGTGTAGATCTTGTTGGCATTGACGCCCTTGCTGACCAGATAGGTCTTGACCGCAGCAGCACGCCGGTCGGACAGTTTCAGGTTGTAGGCGTCGGAACCAAAGCGGTCGGTATGGCCGACGGCGATAATCACTTCGAGCTTGATGGCGGCGGCCTTGGCAGCCACTTCGTCAAGCTTCTTCTTGCCTTCCGGACGCAGAGTGTACTTGTCGAAGTCGAACAGCGCGTCGGCAGCCACGGTGATCTTGTCAGCGGCAGGCTTGACACCCACAGCCGGTGCGGCCTTGGCCATTGGCGGCTCGCAGACTTCCTTCGGCAACAGATCCTTGTCGCACTTGCAGCCAGCGGGGTCATTGGCCGCCGCCGCCGGGGTCCAGAAGCCGGTGCGCCAGCAGAGGCCGGCGCCGCTCATCACCACTTCACCGCGTTGGTCGATCACATACACGCGATCGAGGGGAATCGAAGTCTGTGCCTGGGCGAGCGAGGCGCCGAAGCCGACCGTGGCGGTCGCCAGCAAGGCCATTATGGAGTTTTTTGCAGTTCTGTTCATCTAGGTTTCCCTCGTTGGTTGAAGCCTGCGGGTGTGGTCCGCATAGCCTGTTTATGCCTCGTTGTTGACTGAACTCATCACGGACGAATTTTATTTTGCCACAAGAGGGCCAGTTTTATCAATCCAGTTTCGTTGTTTTCAATCAGTTGCCCGTTTTCAACCCGCATCCGGCCAGCCACCCAGACCTCAGAAACATGCTCACGGCCTACCACGTAGCTAAGGTGCGACACCGGATCATAACAGGGAACGAGTGCCATATGGCTGAGCCTGACGGCACAAAGGTCGGCCCATTTCCCCGGGCTGATCGAGCCGATGCTGGCCTCGAGACCGAGCGCACGGGCTCCGCCAAGGGTCGCCATGTGCAACACTTGATGAGCATTGATGGCATCGGCACGGCCGGCTTGTTCCTTGGCGAGCAGCGCAGCCAGGCGCATTTCCTGAAACAGGTCGAGGCGGTTGTTGCTGGCCGCACCGTCGGTACCAAGACCAATGTTGACCCCGTTGGCAGCCAGTTCCGTGATCGGAGCGATACCGCTGGCGAGCTTGAGATTGGAACTCGGACAGTGAGCGACGGAACAGCCGTGTTCGGCCAGCAGTTCGATTTCCTGGGCGCTCAGGTGCACCGCGTGCACCGCGATCAGCGCCGGGCTGAGCAGGCCGAGGCGGCGGATGCGCTCAATCGGACGCATCCCGAAGCGCCGCTGGCTGTCCTCGAGTTCCTGAACAGTTTCATGCAGATGGAGATGTATGGGGAGTTCGATCTGTTCGGCAAGCGTCAGCACCCTGGCAAAACTCCGTTCACCGACGGTATAGGGAGCGTGCGGCGCAAGACAGAAAGACAGCAGCGGCTCATCCAGCAGCTGGTCGCGAACCGCGAGCCCTTTGGCAAGATAGTCATCGGCGTCTGCCGCATAGTTGCTCGGGAAGTCGACAGTGATCAGGCCGATGGCAGCGCGCATTCCCGAAGCGAGTGCAGCGTCTGCGGCCGCTCGCGGAAAGAAATACATGTCGTTGAAACAGGTGATGCCGCCACGCAGCATCTCGGCACAGGCAAGCAATGTGCCGTCGTAGACAAACTGCGCCGAAACGTGTTCTGCCTCGGCTGGCCAGACGTGCTCCTGCAGCCACTGCATCAGCGGCAGGTCATCAGCGAGGCCGCGCAGCAGGGTCATTGCGGCGTGGGTATGCAGATTGACGAGACCCGGAATCAGCACGTGCTGGTCCAGGCACTGGCGGCTGCGTGGCGCGAAGCGGCCGGCCACCTCGCCCTGTGGGAGCAGGGCAACGATACGGCCGTCCTTGACCACTACCGCGTGATTCTCGAGAACCACCTCGGACGGGTCAACCGGGACAATCCAGCGCGCCTCAATGACGAGGTCAACCGGTTGCACGGATTTGTGCGCAGACATCTCGTCAAGCCTAAAAAAAACCCCGCCAAAGCGGGGTTTTCTTAAGACTGTCGCCTGAATTACTTGGTGCCGATGAGTTCGATATCGACACGACGGTCAGGCTGCAGGCACTCGATGACCTTCTTGGTCGGCGCCTTGCCCGGGCACTGATCCGGCTTGGTGACCGGGTTCCTCTTGCCCTTGCCTTCGGTGTAGATCTTGTTGGCATTGACGCCCTTGCTGACCAGATAGGTCTTGACCGCAGCAGCACGCCGGTCGGACAGTTTCAGGTTGTAGGCGTCGGAACCAAAGCGGTCGGTATGGCCGACGGCGATAATCACTTCGAGCTTGATGGCGGCGGCCTTGGCAGCCACTTCGTCAAGCTTCTTCTTGCCTTCCGGACGCAGAGTGTACTTGTCGAAGTCGAACAGCGCGTCGGCAGCCACGGTGATCTTGTCAGCCGCAGGCTTGACACCCACAGCCGGTGCGGCCTTGGCCATTGGCGGCTCGCAGACTTCCTTCGGCAACAGATCCTTGTCGCACTTGCAGCCAGCGGGGTCATTGGCCGCCGCAGCCGGGGTCCAGAAGCCGGTACGCCAGCAGAGGCCGGTGCCGCTAAGAACGACTTCACCACGTTGGTCGATCACGTAGACGCGATCACCAGCGGTTTGGGTTTGGGCTTGTACTGCACCAGCCGCTGCAAAAAGGCCGATAGAGGCCAGTAGGGTAGTAATAATTTTCGATTTCAAGATGTTCCTCCTCGATTAATCTAGGTCCGAATGCGTGTAACGCGATGCGATTTTTGCGCAGTCGGGAGATTTAAGCATACAAACTTGTTTTGCTTCAAGCATTGGTCTGGCATTGTGTAGCATTTATACAACGAAAAGGGCCTATGCAGGGCGAGATGGCCAAACCGCAAGGCCGTTTGGAGCACTTACCAAGACAGGAGATGATCATGCACGCAATCAACCTGGAGTCGATTGCTTCGATGCTACGTGCGGCAAGGGCAATCGTCGTCTTTTCGGGCGCCGGCCTTTCCGCCGACAGTGGCATACCCACCTTTCGCGATGGCGCAACGGGCATGGAACAACGTCGATCCAGACGAAGTCGCCAGCATCGAAGGATTTCTGCGCAACCCGCGGCGCGCCTGGAGCTGGCTGCTGCAGCTAAAAATCCTGGTCGATGACCGGCGCCCGAATGCCGGCCATCGCCCGCTGGAGGAACCGAAAACCGCCGTCCCCCCCCCCCCCCCCCCCCCCCCCCCCCCGCCCCCCCCCAACTCCAGCCCCCCCCCCCCCCAACCCACCCCCCGCCCCCCCCCCGGCCACCCCGATCATGTTCGGCGAGATGCTCGAAGAAGAGGTCTTTGCCGCCGCCGAAGTGTGCAGCCTCGAGGCCGATGTCTTCTTCTGTGTCGGCACCTCCTTCAGCGTGCAGCCGGCTGCCCGCCTGCCGTTGTGGGCAAAGAGCGCCGGCGCTGTGGTGGTCGAGGTCAATCCGCAGCCAACGCCTTTGTCGGACGCTGCCGATTACTCGATTCGCAGTGGCGCTTCGCAGTTCTTTGCTGCACTTTGCGCCACACTCGAAGCAGCGGACTGCTGACGCGCACCGACAGACGGCCGCCTCTCATCGCTGCCGGCAAACAGCCATCCCGGCAGCCAGCTGCGCGCAACCATCCGATACCGCGGGCAACGCCGCCGAGGGCCGCAACGGATCGGCTATAATGCCGCCCTTTCGCTGCCCTGCCGTGAACGGCAGGTGCACACCTGCCCCCTACCGCAGCCGAGTCGCGAGTCGCATCCCTTGTCATTTCCGCTTCCCCGATCGCCGCTACCCGAAATCGGCGAAAGGCTTCAGTTCCCCGCGTTTGCGGGCTCAGCCGATGCGCTCCTGATCGCCCAGGCAGCGTCGGAGGCGAGTGCTGGCGCCGCGCACCGCATGTTGGCGGTGCTTACCGCCAGCGCCGGCGATGCGCACCGTCTGCTCCAGGAAATCCCCTGGTTCGCTGCCAAGCTGCGCGTGCGCCTGCTGCCGGACTGGGAAACGCTGCCTTATGACAGTTTTTCACCACACCACGACCTGGTCTCCGAACGACTGGCAACGCTCTACGGAGTCATGCGCGGGGAGTGTGACGTACTCCTGGTCCCCGCCGGCACGGCGGTTTACCGCCTCGCACCGCCGGCCTATCTGGCTGCTTACACCTTCTTTCTCAAGCAAGGCGCAAAACTCGACGCCGGGCAATTCCGCGCCCAGCTGACGCTGGCCGGTTACGCTCATGTCACGCAGGTCGTTGCGCCGGGCGAGTACTCGATCCGCGGCGGTCTGGTCGACCTTTTCCCGATGGGCTCGCAACTGCCTTTCCGTCTCGACCTTTTCGACGACGAAATCGAAAGCATCAAGACCTTTGACGTCGATAACCAGCGCACGCTCTATCCGGTACCGGAGGTCCGCCTGCTGCCGGCACGCGAGTTTCCGCTCGACGACAAGGGCCGCACCCGTTTCCGTCAGCGCTTTCGCGAGCTCTTCGAAGGGGATCCAGGTCGCTCGGGAATCTACCGGGATGTCTCGAATGGCATAGCGACCGCCGGCATCGAGTACTGGCTGCCGCTCTTCTTCGAGGAAACCGCCAGCCTGTTCGACTACCTGCCGAAAGCGACCGTGCTTTGCCTGCATGGCAAGGTGCCCGAAGCGATACGGGAGTTCTGGAGTGAGGCACAGTCACGCTACCGCATGCTCTCGGGCGAACGAAGCCGCCCGCTACTGCCGCCGGCTGATCTCTTTCTCGCCGAAGAGCCGTTCTTCGTTGCCGCCAAAGCCTATGCAAGAATCACGCTGACGGCCGGCGCCGAGGGTCCGGCGCGAAGCCTGCCATCGCTGGCCATCGATCGCCGTGCTGACGACCCGCTGTGCCGGTTGAAGGCCTTCTGCAAGGGCTTTGCCGGCCGCGTGCTGTTGCTCGCAGAAACTCCCGGCCGCCGCGAAACGCTGTCGGGAATGTTTTCGGAATACGGACTGCAGGCACAGGCCGCTGCGGGCTTCGCCGACTTCCTGGCCGCCGACAGCAGGGTTTCACTGACGGTTGCACCGCTACATGATGGTTTCCTGCTCGATCACCTGGCGCTCATCACCGAAGCTGAACTGTACGCGGACAGCCCTTCTCGGCGCACACGCCACACGGCACAGCGCAAAACTTCCGTCGACAACTGGTTGCGCGACCTCACCGAACTGAAGGTGGGTTCGCCGGTGGTGCATGAGCAGCATGGCATCGGACGCTATCAGGGCCTGATCCACCTGGATCTTGGCGAAGGCGAGATGGAGTTCCTCGAATTGCACTACGCCGGTGAGGCCAGGCTCTACGTGCCGGTAGCGCAGCTGCACGTCATCGCGCGCTACTCGGGGGCCGATCCCGAGCATGCGCCTTTGCATACGCTGGGCTCTCCACAATGGGAAAAAGCCAAGCGCCGCGCCGCCCTGCAAGCGCGTGACACGGCCGCTGAACTGCTCGCTCTTTACGCCCTGCGAGCGGCACGGCAAGGCCACGCGTGTGAATTCAAGGCGCACGACTATGACGCTTTCGCTGACGGTTTCGGTTTTGAAGAGACTGTGGACCAGACCACGGCGATCGCCGCAGTCCTCGAAGACATGAAATCAGGTCGTCCGATGGACCGTCTCGTTTGTGGTGATGTCGGCTTCGGCAAGACCGAAGTCGCCTTGCGCGCCGCTTTCTGCGCGGTTGCCGGCAGCCGCCAGGTAGCCGTCCTCTGCCCGACCACCCTGCTCTGTGAACAACACTTCCAGACCTTCAGTGACCGCTTTGCCGACTGGCCGGTGCGCATCGCCGAACTGTCGCGCTTCAAGACCGCCCGCGAGGCAACGCAGGCGCTCGCAGAGCTCGCCGACGGCCGCCTCGACATCGTCATCGGAACCCATAAGCTGTTGCAGAAGGACGTGCACTTCAGCCGTCTCGGGCTGGTCGTCATCGACGAGGAGCACCGCTTTGGCGTACGCCAGAAGGAGGCACTGAAGGCGCTGCGCGCCGAGGTCGACGTGCTTACTCTGACCGCGACGCCGATTCCGCGTACCCTCGCCATGTCGCTGGAAGGCCTGCGCGATTTTTCGGTGATCGCCACCGCGCCGCAGAAGCGCCTGGCGATCAAGACCTTCGTCAGCCGCTTTTCCGAAGGCGTCATCCGGGAAGCGCTGCTGCGTGAGTTCAAACGCGGAGGGCAGGTCTATTTCCTGCATAACGAGGTCGACACCATCGAGAACATGCGCGACAAGCTCGGCAAGCTGCTGCCGGAAGCGCGCATTGTGGTCGGCCACGGACAGATGAAGGAGCGCGATCTCGAACGGGTGATGCGCGACTTCACGCAGCAGCGCGCCAACCTGCTGCTGTGCACGACGATCATCGAAACCGGCATCGACAATCCGCACGCCAACACCATCGTGATCAACCGCGCCGAAAAATTCGGACTGGCGCAGCTGCACCAGCTACGCGGCCGGGTCGGGCGCTCGCACCATCAGGCCTACGCCTACCTGCTGACGCACGACGAGGCAGCGCTCAACAAGCAGGCCCGGCAGCGCCTGGAGGCAATCCAGATGATGGACGAACTCGGCGCCGGTTTCTACCTCGCCATGCATGACCTCGAAATCCGCGGCGCCGGTGAAGTGCTGGGCGCCCACCAGTCGGGAGAGATGCAGGAAGTCGGCTTCAACCTGTTTACCGAAATGCTCAACCGCGCCGTGGCGGCGCTCAAACAGGGCAAGGAGCCAGACCTGTCGCAGCCGTTGGCCATCGTCACCGAGATCAATCTGCATACCCCGGCGCTGCTCCCCAACGATTACGCACCCGACGTGCACGAGAGGCTGGCGCTTTACAAGCGGCTGGCCGACTGCGTGCACGCCGACGCTCTTGGTGATCTGCAGGAAGAACTGATCGATCGCTTTGGCGAATTGCCGCCACAGGCGCGCGCCCTGCTCGACAGTCACCGCCTGCGGCTGCTCTGCAAGCCGCTCGGCATCAGCAAGCTCGACGCCGGTGCCGAGCAGCTTGTCGTGCAATTCGCAGCCGATCCACCGATCGACCCGCTGCGCATCATCAACCTGATTCAGAAGAACCGCAATTACCGCTTGGCAGGACAGGACAAACTGGTCCTCAAACGTCACTGTGCAACGCTCGCCGACCGCGTCACGGCAGTCAAGGACCTCATTCATCAACTGGGCAGTCAGCCAAAACCATGACCAATCTCGACATCGACAACATCAACGTCAGCGCCTTCGACCCCATGCCTTCACCGGAGGAAATCCACGCCCGCCTACCGCTGTCGGCGAGCGCGGCACGGATCGTCATGCACGGCCGTGCGGTCTTGCGCAACATCCTCGACCGCCGCGATCCGCGCCTGTTGGTCGTCGTCGGCCCATGCTCGATCCACGACCCGGTGGCCGGACTCGACTACGCGCAGCGCCTGAAGGCTCTCGCCGACGAGGTCAGCGAGACGCTCTATCTGGTGATGCGTGTCTATTTCGAAAAGCCACGCACCACCACCGGCTGGAAAGGCTATATCAATGACCCGGACATGGATGATTCTTTCCATGTCGATCAGGGAATGGCCAAGGCACGCGCCTTTCTCCTGCAGCTTGCGGAACTCGGTCTGCCCGCCGGCACCGAAGCGCTGGACCCGATCTCGCCGCAGTATCTCGGTGACCTGATTTCCTGGACGGCAATCGGTGCCCGCACCACCGAATCGCAGACGCACCGGGAAATCTCGTCGGGCCTGTCGACACCCGTCGGCTTCAAGAACGGCACCAACGGCGACGTCGGCATTGCCGTCAATGCCATCGTCTCCGCCTCGCGACCGCACAGTTTCCTGGGCATTAACGGCCAGGGGCGAACGGCGATTGTTCGCACCCGTGGCAACCGCTACGGTCACCTCGTCCTGCGCGGTGGCGACGGACGCCCGAACTACGATACGGTGAGTGTCCAGATCGCCGAGCAGGCGCTGGCCAAGGCGGGATTAGCGACCAATATCGTGGTCGACTGCTCGCACGCCAACAGCTACAAAAAACCGGAATGGCAGCCGCTGGTGATGGCCGACGTAGTCAATCAGGTTCGCCTGGGCAACCAGTCGCTGGTCGGAATGATGATCGAGTCGAACCTCGTCGCCGGCAATCAGGCCATTCCCGAAGACCTCACGCAGCTCAGATACGGCTGCTCGGTCACCGATGCCTGCGTCGACTGGGAGACTACCGAAAAGATGATACGCGACGCCAGCGGACTGCTGCGTGAAGTGCTGCCAGGCCGCGCGGGCTGACCACGCGTCGATGGAAACGAGCGGGGAATGCAGCGCGGCGTTCGCCGCGCGCGCCTGCTAGAGGACCGGGCGTCTGCCGACGGGTTGATCCGGCGCAGCGTAGCGTTTCTCGAAGGCCTCGGCGGCGTCCTTGACCGAAGCGAAAAAGTCCGGCCGGCCGATTTCCTCGGCCAGCCCCACCTTGGCAAGTTCTTCCAGGAATGGCCTCGGCGCATCGGCAATCTTGACGTCAACGCCCTCCTCGGCGAGCTCGCGGTGGAGCTCCGCAAAGCGCTGCGCGGCGGTGACGTCCATGTCATGAATGGCCTGCGCGTCGATGATCAGCCACTTGACCGGCGGATCACTCTCGTCGACCAAGGTCCGCAGGCGCGCCATCACGTGCCGTGCGTTGGCAAACAGCAGCGGCGCATAGAGCCGATAGACGAGCAGGCCGGGCAGACTCTCCGCCGCTTCCTCCTCGCGGCAGTCATGGAACTTCCCATCGATGACCCGGCGGCGGAGAACGGCATCGGTGGGGCGGGAAATCTGCACAAGTACCGCAATCAGTGAGAGCAACAAGCCGAGAATGATTCCCGGAACCACACCCGCAATCAGGATGGCCAGGGTGACGCCGACGGCGATGCCGCATTCGACGCGATCGACCCGGTAGAGCGCCACCAGCGACGCCATTTCCAGCATACCGACGGCGGTAACGATGAGGATGGCGCCCAGAGCGACCTTGGGCAAAAGTGCAAGCAAGCCGGTCAGATTGAACAGAAAGATCAGCAAGCCTGCCGCGACCACCAGTTGTGCCACCTGCGACTTGCCGCCGGCGGCATCGACGATCGAGGTCCGCGACTGACTGGCGGAAACCGGAAAACCCTGCCACAGACCGGCAAGAATGTTCGCCGCCCCAAGCGCCACCAGCTCGCGGTTGGGACGCACCTCGTAATCGTTCTTCTCGGCAAAGGTCTGGGCCAACAGAATGCCATCCGAGAAAGCGAGGAAGGCAATCGCCACGGCTGCGGGGGCGAGCACGGCGACATCGTTCCAACGCAACTCCGGAATCATCAGCCGCGGCACACCGGCAGGGACCTTCCCGACCAGCGCGACACCATGACTACCGAGATCGAGGAAAGCGGTGACCGCGATCGCCACCGCACTGGCAGCCAGTGCCCCCGGTACACGCGGTTGCCAGCGCAGCAAGCTGGCCAGCAGCAACACCAGGACAATGCCGAAAACAAAGGTCGGAAGGTGGGTGTCCGGGAGTCTCTCATACACGGTATACAGTAGTTCGAAGAATTCCTCGCCCTCGGTACTGATGCCAAACATCTTGCCAAGCTGGGTGGCAATCAGGACCAGGGACGCGCCGTTCAGGTAGCCGATCAGCACCGGGCGGGACAGCAGATCGGCGATGACGCCCAGCCGGATCTGTGCGGCCAGGATCAATACGACGCCGGCAAGGATGCTGAGGACAGCCGCCAGCACGACGATACGGGCCGGATCAGCGGCAGCCAGCGGCAGGATCGCCGAACCGGCCAGCAAACCGATGGCCGCATCCGGTCCGGCGATCACGTGGCGCGAACTGGCAAACAAGGCATAGCCGATGGCCGCCGCCAGCGCCGCGTAGAGTCCGGCAATTGGCGGCAGATGCACCAGCTCGGCGTAGGCAATCACCGACGGGATGGACACGATGCATGCCGAGAGACCGGCGATTACATCCTTGCGCACCCAGGCCAGGCGGTAGTTTCTCAGCGCCTCGATCAGCGGCACAGCGGACTGCAGGTAGCCGAGAAGAACAGCAGCTTTCATGGACTTGCCTGGCAAGCGAAAGGCGCCGCCCAGGGCATGCTGGTGACCACCGGCGCCAGTTCGGCGCGATTACCCGGTAGACTTCTGGGCCGCGGAACCGTACTTCTGCTCGAAGGCCTCGGCCGCCCTCTTGACCGAAACATAGAAATCGCCCCGACCGATCTCCTCGGAAAGTCCGACCCTGGCAAGCTCGTCGAGAAACGGCCGCGGCGCATCGGCTATCTTGACGTCCACCCCGTGGTCGGCAAGTTCGCGATGCAACTCAGCGAAACGCTGCGCTGCGGTAACGTCCATGTCGTGAATCGCCTGCGCATCGATCACCAGCCATTTGACTGGAGGATCGGCCTCGTCAACCAACGTACGGATGCGTGTCACCACGTGCCGTGCGTTGGCAAAGATCAGCGGTGCGTAGAGCCGATAGACCAGCAGGCCGGGCACGCTTTCCGCCTCGTCGTCTGCCCGACAATGGTGGAACTTCCCGTCACTGACCAGACGGCGGAGAACGGCGTCATCGGGACGCGAGACTTCTACGAGCACCGAGATCAGTGACAGCAGCAGACCGAGAATGATCCCCGGCACCACGCCGGCGATCAGGATCGCCAGGGTGACGCCCATGGCGATAGCAAACTCGACGCGGTCGATCTTGTACAGGCCGGACAGCGAGGCGACTTCCAGCATGCCGATGGCGGTGACGATCAGGATCGCACCGAGGGCCACCTTCGGCAGCAGCGCGATCAGACCGGTAAGGAAGAACAGGAAGATCAGCAGACCAACCGCCAGGATCAGCTGTGCCACCTGCGTCATGCCGCCAGCCGAATCGACGATCGAGGTACGTGACTGGCTGGCCGAAACCGGAAAGCCCTGCCATAGCCCGGCCAGGATGTTCGCCGAGCCCAGGGCGACCAGTTCGCGGTTCGGACGAACTTCGTAGCCATTCTTCTCGGCAAAGGTTTGCGCCAGAAGAATGCCGTCCGAAAACGCCAGGAAGGCGATCGCCACGGCGGCCGGCGCAAGCGCTGCGACATCGCCCCAGCGGAACGAGGGAATGGTCAGGTGCGGGATGCCCGAGGGGACTTCGCCGACCAGCGCTATCCCGTAGCTGCCGAGGTCGAGGGCGTAGCTCGCCACAATGGCCACCGTACACACTGCCAGGGCACCTGGTATGCGAGGCAGCCAGCGCGCCAGCCCGACCAGCAGCCCAACCAGCAGAACCCCGAACACGAAGGTCGGCACCTGCGTCTGGGGGAGCTTCTCGATCACCGTGTATACCAACTCGAAGAATTCCTCACCCTCGGTCTTGATGCCGAACATCTTGCCCAACTGCGTGGCGATCAGCACCAGAGACGCCCCGTTCAGGTAGCCAATGAGGACCGGACGCGACAGCAGATCGGCGATGACTCCCAGCTTCAGGCGCGCAGCGAGCAACAGCACGGCACCCGACAGGATACTGAGGACAGCTGCCAGAACGACGAGGCGCCCTGGATCACCACCCGACAGCGGTAGAATCGCCGATCCCGCCAGCAGACCGATCGCCGCATCCGGGCCGGCGATGACGTGCCGCGAACTCGAAAACAAGGCATAGCCGATGGCCGCCGCCAGCGCTGCGTAGAGGCCTGTAATCGCCGGCAGATGGACCAGCTCGGCATAAGCAATCACTGACGGAATCGAAACGATACAGGCGGAAAGCCCGGCGATCGAATCCTTGCTCAGCCAGGCCAGTCGATAGTGTCGCAGCGTGGTCAGCAAGGGCAAACCGGTCTGCAAGAACTTGGAGAAGGTGGAAGCATTCATGTGCTTGGCTCCAGGCAGATAGACGCGGATCGACAAAACACCTTGATCCGCCAGGACTCCGGCAGGTGTTCGCCTGCCGATCTCGCCAAACACTCGACCCCATATGAGGCTCCTCGCGGTGGAATGATGGCGTCTTCAAACACAGTAACTTTGGCAACTAGCAGCACTGTGCCACAGGAACCGCCCGAAAGGTGCACCTTTGCCGGGCGGAAAAACTCGGATGGCGTGCGCTGGCCGGCGCCAGTCGGGCTCCGCGCGGATAAGCGCCGATCCGGGCAAGCAGCACGGGGCAGACGCGTCACAAGGCTTTCCACGGCATCGGCTGCCGCTGGAAGTCCTGCAGCAGTTCGCCGAATTCTGGCAGCAGCGCTTCGGTCCGCGCCGCCAGGCAGTCCCTGATCGCCTGATCGCGGCTCGCGGGTGGCGCCTCGGCAGTCAGTTTCGAGGCCACCGTCACGTCGTTGAGACGGCCCAGCACTTCCTGCAGGCCAGTCGCTGACTGGTGGTACTTCTCCAGGGCGGGGCCGGCAAGCATCGGAGTAAAGAACTCCACCGCGTAGCGCAGCTGCTTGAACGCCACGCGCAGGCGGTGCAGGGCGACAACGTCCAACCCCAGAGCTGCCACGGCGCGTTCCTTGACCCGCTTGGCGCGTTTGTTGAGGCAACGGGGGACGAAGCGTCCGAGCGACCCGGCGTCCGTTTCCGACAGGGCCAGCACCGCCGCGGTGAAGTCAATCAACAGGCGCGAGTAGTCGGCCGACTTGAGCGCCCTTCTCGCAGCCTTGCGACTGTCTGCGCAGCGTCTGGCGGCGTAGCGGGAGAGGCGGTCGACAGCCAGCGTGCCTGCGCAGGCCTCGCCGAGCATCGGCAGCGTTTCCGCGAGAAAGACATCCCAGTTGCGCGCATCCCCGAGTTTCGCTGCCAGTTCCTGCCACAGTGGATCGAAGCGAGCAACGAAGGGTTCGGGCAACAGCGGCCGCCAGAGGCGGATGGCCGACCGCAGACGGCGTATGGCAACTCGCGCCTGATGCACGAATTCCGGGTCGTCGCTCTGGCAGACACCTTGTTCGTTGCATTGCAGGTGAGCGAGGCAGGCCAGGACAATCAGGCGAAAAGCACCAAGGGTAGGCATGCCAGCCTCGGTGGCTACCGGCAGCGCCTTGGCGGCCAGCAGCGGCAGATCGACCAGTAGACGGTAAGCGCGCTCGGATTTGCTGCTGCTCTCCGGGTGCATTGGCAGGCTGGCCTGCAAGGCGGCGGCCACCTCGAACAGGTCGATGACCTCACCGGCGAGCAGTTCCAGCTCGACCTCGCGGATGGTCTGGCGCTGCGCACGCGCCTCGATCCAGCCGCGGTCGAGCGCGAGTTCGATGCACACCCCTGCGCGCGGCTCCAGAAGCCAGCTGTCACGCCTGAAACGGGTGGTGAAGGCGGGCCGCAGCTGATCGCGAAGTGATTCCAGCAGCGCGCGAAGACGATCGCTGTCGACATGCGCGAAGTCGAACTCGCCGCTCCGGCTGGGAACCTCCCACTCGCTGCGCTGCGCCAGGCCGCCAGCAGGCACCGGGGCAGTCTTGACCGTCAACAGACACTGCCGACCCTTCTGGCGATGGCGAACGACCACTCGCTCGCGGCGCAGGGAATTGTCCGGGGTGTCGTAGTAGGTATTGATCAACAGCTGCCGCGCTGGCGCGATGTTGCTCAGCATGGCCTGCTTCGCCAGCTGGCTGGCGGCACGCGCTGACAGGGACAGCTTGATTTCGGTTTCAGTGCCCATGGCGAACCCTCGTACTGGAGAAAACGGTAGCTCCCCGGGCTAGTCTACCCAATCCCTTGGCAGAGACCCAGCTGCGCGTATCTTGAGGCGGCGACGTCAGCGCCCAGCGCACCCACGTAGATTAGCACAGGAACATTTCTTTTTTCATTTTTGGCGGCACAGGTTGTGTTCTCGTCAATACCCGTCCGATTGTCGGTCTGCCCGGCCAGCCGCCACGGCCAATGTGCTGGCCTCGTGAAATGCGCTGGTCCTGCGCTGACTCTCAGGACAACTTTTCGATCAAATGCGCCTTGAGCTGTGCACGCCCCGAGGGATTGGCCAGAGCGATGATCGTGCTGCCGGAATGCACGATGTCATCCACCTTGGGATTGAAGATCCAGGCACCATCCTCCTCGCGCACCGCCAGCAGAATATAGTCGGGACTGCGCAGGCGCAGGTCACCTACCCGGGTTGGCGGAAAATTGGCCGGCACTGCCACCTCCTCGACCCGCACGTTCTTGTCCGACTTGACCATCTCGTCGAGAAAGCCGACGACGTGTGGTCTGACCATCGCCGAGGCGAGGCGGATGCCGCCGGTAAAGTCAGGCGAGACCACCGCGTCTGCGCCGACTTTGCGCATTTTCTCGACATTGCGTGCCTCCTGTGCCCGCGACACGATACGCAGGCCCGGATTGAGCTGTCTGGCGGTGATGATGATCATCAGATTTCGCGAATCGTCGCCGGTCACGGCAAACAAGCCTCTGGCGTCCTGGATGTCGGCAGCCTCGAGCAGATCATCGTCGGATGCATCACCCTGCAGGTACAGCAGGCCGGGAAACTTGTCGAGGTTATCGTCGAAACGCTCCTCTTCGGCATCGATGGCGACGAAGTGACGACCGGTATTCTGCAGCTCGCGCCCGACACTGCGACCGACTCGCCCGAAACCGCAAATGATGAAATGCTGCCGCAGTTTCTGGATGTGTTTCTCCATCCGTCGTCTCCGAAGGGAAGTGTCGAGGTCCTTCTCGAGGAAGAACACGGACAGACTGGTGAACAGGAAGGTCAGCGCCCCCAGGCCGGCAATCGACATAACTCCGGCGAAAAGGCGGTCCTCGATCGTACGCAGCGGGATGATTTCGCCATAACCGACCGTCGAGATGCTGATCAAGGTCATGTACAGCGCATCGGACCAGTTGCCGTCCCCGTTGTCATCGGCGATGTGATAGAAACCGAGGGTGCCGATCGCAATCAAGGCCAACACCACGACGCCTGCCCAGCCGATACGCAGGATGATCCGCCGCAATTGCCTGGCGTCACCCATTTCCGCCTGTTGCGAACGACGGCGACGATGAAGACGCCGGCGAGCCTGCTGCGAGTTATCGAACATCGAACATGCGAAAAACCGGAGTTGGATTGCGCGCTGATGGTCATGAGAGCAACAAGGTCTGGTGCAGGCCACAATCCGGCCAATGCTCACCCGTGCCGTATATGCCGAGTGGGCTGAGGTTGGCACATCCGGCAGATATTGTCCACAAGTGCTATGGTTGACCATCGCCTGCAGGGCAATCCTGCGCAGAACCGACCAGCCACTGATCGCTACCGATGCCGCTAAGAACCAGGGATCTCGAAGAAATTTCCGCTCACACGCTGGCCCATTATGATCAGCGCGCCGAGGACTTTCGCGAAGGGACACGCCACCACGACGTGCGTCAGAACATCGACGCGCTGCTGCGCCATATCCGAGGCCAGCCACCATTCACGATTCTCGACTTCGGCTGCGGCCCCGGCCGTGACCTGCAGACCTTTGCCCGCCTCGGCCATCTGGCCTGCGGACTCGATGGCGCCGAGGCGTTTGTCGACATGGCCCGTACGACTAGCGGCTGTACCGTCTGGCAACAGGATTTTCTCCGGCTCGATCTGCCGTCGGGTCATTTCGACGGGGTCTTCGCCAACGCCTCGCTGTTCCATGTGCCAACCCAGGAACTGTCGCGCGTTCTCCGGCAGCTGCACGCGACACTCAAACCGGACGGCGTGCTATTCTCTTCGAACCCGCGTGGGAACAACGAGGAAGGCTGGAGCGATGGGCGCTACGCGGTCTACCACGACCTCGCAAACTGGCGCCAACTGCTGTCCGCCGCCGCTTTCGCCGAACTCGAACATTATTATCGCCCGCCAGGACTGCCGCGGGCGCAACAGCCCTGGCTCGCCAGCGTCTGGCGTCGTATCGGAGAACACCGCGACACGCGCGAAGACAGCTCGACCCACCCGACCCTTCACCTCCATCCGCTCTCTCACCATGGAAAATAAGCACTTTGCGCAACGCCGCTCCGGCCTCCGCGCTGGTCAAAGAATTGCCGAGGCAATCCTCGACTATGTCGGCCAGACCCCGGCCACCACCGAACCCAAGAACAGGAAACCGGAAAATCGCGCACGGGCGATTGCCCGCGCGGCGGCCAGGAAAGCCGCGGTGACTGTCGGCAGCCTGTCGCTACCGCCGGGCCCACTCGGCTGGCTGACCATCCTTCCCGAGCTCCGCGCGCTGTGGCAACTGCAGACGCAGATGGTCGCGGACATCGCCGGCTGCTATGGAAAAACCGCAGACTTGAATCGCGAAGAGATGCTCTATTGCGTGTTCCGGCATACGGACCCGCAGGCCGTCCGCGATCTGGTCGGGCAGATCGGCAAGCGCTTTGTCGTCCAACGCGCTGCGCATCCCGACACCCAGTCGGTGGCCATCAAGATCGGCATCCACATCTCGCAACGTCTGATTGGCCGGGGCATCTCGCGCTGGATCCCGGTCCTCGGCGCGCTGGGTGCCGGCGCGTACGCCTACTACGACACCGGGCAAGTCGCCGACACGACGATCGACTTCTTCACCGGCGTCATTGACGTGCCGGCGGAGAGCGAAGCGACCGACGACGCTGCGGGCACACCACCCGACCAGGCCTTTCGCCAGGGGCGATGAGATCGCGCGCGGCACACTGCCCGCGCCACCGGGCACGATCCGCTGGCGCTGGTCCGAGCCCGGCAGGCGAAGGATTTTGCTGCGCTCGGGGTGCCGGGCAGTCCTACCGCCCTCTCCACTGCGGCTTGCGCTTGCCAATGAAAGCGTCGATTCCTTCCCCGGCATCGTCGGTCATCATGTTGCAGGCCATTACTTCCGACGCATACTGGTAAGCAGCGTCCAGCCCCATTTCGAGTTGCTTGTAAAACATCTGCTTGCCCATGCCGATGGCCACCGACGACTTGCCAAGGATCGAGCGCGCCAGCCTGTCAACCTCGGCATCGAGCGCATCGCCGGCGACGACCCGGTTCACCAGACCCTGCCGCAACGCCGCCTGGGCATCGATGAAATCGCCGGTGAGGAGCATTTCCAGCGCCTGCTTGCGACCGAGATTGCGCGACAGGCCGACGCCCGGCGTCGCACAGAACAGTCCGACATTGATCCCGGAGGTGGCAAAGCGCGCGCTGTCGACCGCCACCGCCAGATCGCACATCGCTACCAGCTGACAGCCGGCAGCCGTGGCAATGCCATGCACCCGCGCGATGACCGGCTGCGGCATCTGGGTCAGGGTCATCATCATCTTGCCGCAGCGCCTGAACAGGTCCTGCATGAATGCCTTGTCGTGATTGGCACGCATCTCCTTGAGATCATGTCCGGCGCAGAAGGCCTTGCCAGCACCGGCGATGACCACCACGCGCACCGTTGGGTCCGCGGTAATGGCATCGAGTTCGTTCTGCAAGGCGCTGATCATCGCTTGGGACAAAGCGTTGAACTGCTGGGCGCGATTCAGCGTCAGCGTGGCGACGCCATCGAGATCGTCGCGGACAACATACGGGTCATCCTGGCTGGGCGTCAGGGTAGGCATCTCTTTCTCCTTGAAAAGGGTCCTCGGCGGAGCTTTGGCAGTCCCGCAGCGCCGCCGCCAGGCAGCGTCAGACCGCCTGTCGACGGCCGCCGAGTCGGCTCAATCGATCGCCGCAGAAGACTTTGTCTGTGCGCGCAGCACGTATTTCTGGATCTTGCCGGTCGAGGTCTTCGGCAGAGTGCAGAAGACCACCCGCTTGGGAACCTTGAAGCGCGCCATATGCTGGCGACAGAAGTCGATCACCTCTTGCTCGCTGACCGTTGCGCCCTCGCGCAATTCGAGGAAGGCGCAGGGAACCTCGCCCCAGGTGACATCGGGCGCGGCCACGACGGCAGCCGCGATCACCGCCGGGTGTTTGTAAAGCACGTCTTCGACCTCGATCGACGAGATGTTTTCGCCACCCGAGATGATCACGTCCTTCGAGCGATCCTTGATCTTCACATAGCCATCGGGGTGCATTACCGCCAGGTCACCGGTATGGTACCAGCCGCCGGAAAATGACTCCTCGGTCGCTTTCGGATTCTTGAGGTAGCCCTTCATGACCAGATTGCCGCGGAACATGATCTCGCCCATCGTCTCATGGTCCCAGGGAACGGCCTCCATGTTCGTCGGGTCGAGGACAGTGATCGCTTCCTGCGCGTGATAGCGTACCCCCTGGCGGCCGTTCAGGTCGACCTGTTCGGCGACCGGCAGACCCGCCCAGTGGCTGTGTTTGGCGCAGACCGCCGCCGGCCCGTAGGTTTCGGTGAGACCGTACACGTGCGTGAGATCGACGCCGATACTCGCCATCGCCTCGATCACCGCAGCCGGCGGCGGCGCCGCCGCGATCAGGCCAGCCACTTTTTGCGGGATGCCGGCCCGCAGGTCGGCAGGAGCATTGGCCATTAAACTGTGCACGATCGGCGCACCACAGTAATGGGTGACGCCGTGCTCGCGAATCGCCTCGAAGATCAGCTTCGGATCGACACGACGCAGGCAGACGTTGGTTCCGGCGTTGGCGGCCATGGTCCACACGAAGCACCAGCCGTTGCAGTGGAACATCGGCAAGGTCCACAGGTAAACCGAATGTGGGGGCATTCCCCAACTGATGATGTTGCTCATCGAATTGAGGTAGGCGCCGCGATGGTGATAGACGACACCCTTCGGATTGCCGGTGGTTCCCGACGTGTAATTGAGCGAGATGGCATCCCATTCGTCGCCCGGACCGCCCCAGGGAAAGTCGGGACTGCCGCCGGCGATGAACTGCTCGTACTCCTGCGTGCCAAGCCGTTCGCCGGGGCCGGTGTATTCGGGATCGTCGACATCGATTACCAGGATCTGACGCCGCAGGCCGGCCAGCGCCTTGCGGACCATGGGAGAGTACTCGCGATCGGTAATCAGCATCCTCGCCTCAGCGTGCTCGAGCATGAAGGTAATGGTGTCAGCATCCAGACGCGTGTTGAGCGTATTCAACACTGCGCCGGTGACCGGAACGCCAAAATGGCATTCGACCATCTCCGGCGTGTTGTTGAGCATCACGGCCACCGTATCGCCCTCGCCAATCCCGTGCTCGACCAGTGCCGATGCCAGACGACGGGCACGCGTGAAGGTCTCCAGCCAGGTGTAGCGACGTTGGCCATGAATCACTGCGGTCCGCTCCGGGTAGACGTAGGCGGTGCGGGCAAGGAACGTCAACGGCGTCAGTGGCGTGTAATTGGCGACGTTCTTGTCGAGTCCTTCTTGGTAGATATTTGGCATCCCCAGCTTCTCCTCTAAAGTAATGCGTGTTATTGGCGTTCCTCTGCCGTCGGCCGGCAGCCCTTCAGCCTGCCACGTTTCTCCAGATCATTCAACCAGGCGGCGAGCTGTCGCCCGAGATCTTCGCTGGTCGCCACCAAAGCACTGACCCCGCCGCGAGCGTCGGCAGTCGGTGCGGGCCGCACGATGGCGAACTCTCGCTCGGCGATGATCTGGCGCCTTGGGTCGAGCATACTGGCGCGCCCCTGCAGCAGGCCGCGGCTACGCAGCGGGGTATCGAACAGCTGCGAGAACTCCTGCAGTTCGACGCGCAACAGGCAGGCCACCGACGTCTGACCGCTGCCACCCCCCAGACCCAGTTGCTGTCGCAGCCGCTGCGACAGCAATGGTCCCGGCGCCCCCGCCCAATGACTGGCTGCGTAGCGTCGCAAATTCAGCGGGTTTTCGTAAAGCAGACGATATTCGATGTCCCGCGAATCAACCCATTGCGGCGCCTTGATGTCGACCGCCACGTTCGACCAGCGACCGTCTTCGGTCAGCCGCTCGACCGGCAGCCCGAAGTCATACACCTCGGCCTGCGGTCTGTTTCCGGCGCTGCCGACACAGGCCGCAAGCAGGCACGCCGCAACCGGCAGCCAGATCCATTTCATCGACTTTCCTCGCTGTTGGTCGGTGCAACAAAACCACTCTCACCCGGCCCGGGAGCCGACGGAGGGGGACCGAAGATCAGGCTCTGCGGTGATTGTTCGAGCATCAAGAGGACCCGATTGAGCTGCCGCGAGTTTGCCGATAGCTCGCTACCGACTTCATTGAGGCGGGAAACCAGGCCCGCGATGCCGCCCGGCGATGGCTCACCGATCAGCCGCTCCAGTTTATCGCCAACCGGTTGCAGGCGAACCATCAGACGACGCGATTCGACCAGTAACGGCGCCGCCTCTGCCACCGCCTGCTCGGCATGCGCCAGCGTGGCCGTCAGCAAACGAAGATTCTCCGGCGCCAGCAATTCGCGCAACTGCCGTGCAACCTCGTTGGCGTTGCCAGTCGTCGCTTCGAGATGGGCGAGGGTCTTTGCCAGATGCTGCCGATTTTCGCTGTCGAGAACCTGGTTGGCACTGGCCAGGAAGTCCCGCGCTTGTCCGAGTGTTGCGCCGCCTTTTTCCGACAACTCCTCGATCAGTGACGAGCGCATCTCGATGCGTGCGGAATCGTCTCCACCGGCCAGAGGCGTTGGGTCGTCGCCGCTGTCTTCCAGAAGGATGTGGGCAATCCCGGTGACTCCCTGATAGCCCAGCTTGGCAGTGGTGCCACGGGTGACCAGAACCTTGCGGTCCACGCTGATGCCAATCAGGATGTTGTGGGCATCCTGCGGATCCAGTTCTATTGACTGCACCTTGCCAACCCGGATCCCCCGATAACGCACCTGCCCCTGCAGGCTGAGGCCAGTGACGTTGTGTCGGGTCACCACCGTGTACTCGGTGGTCGCTTCGTGCTTGCCGCCGAACCACCAGATCGAAAGCGCCGCCGCCAACCCGAGAACTAGGGTGAACAACCCGGCTACCAGGGCATGCGAACGGTTCTCCATGGCTAGCTTGCTCCTTGTCTGATGGCGGCTGCAGCGCGCCTGGAACTGAAAAAGTTGCGAATGAAGGGATGGTCGACGGCGAACACTTCGGCTGCCGTACCGCAGGCGACCAGTCGCTGGTCGGCGAGCACCGCCAGACGCGTGGCCAGTCCGGCGAGCGTTTCCGGGTCGTGGGTCACCATCACCACCGTGAAACCAAGTTCCTTCTGCAGCATCTTCAAAAGCTTGACGAAGTTCTCACTACGATCAGGGTCGAGGCCGGCGGTCGGCTCGTCAAGAACCAGCAGTTCCGGCTCCAGCGACAAGGCGCGCGCCAGAGCCACCCGTTTGATCATGCCGCCGGACAACTCGGCAGGCATCAGACGCGCGTGCCGCGCTTCGAGTTCAACCATGCCGAGTTTGAGCAAGACCAGATCGGTAATCATCGACTCGTCGAGAGTGCGCAGTTCACGCAGCGGAAAAGCAATGTTGTCATGCACGGAGAGTGCCGAGAAGAGCGCACCCTGCTGAAAGAGCATGCCGAAGCGCCGCCGCAGCGCGCGCCGACGTTGCGGGTCGGGATCGAGTACTGGCTGGCCGAAGAGCTTGACGGTCCCCTGGCTCGGAGCCAGCAAACCAACGATCTCGCGTAGCAGGGTAGTCTTGCCGCTCCCCGATCCACCGACCAGGCCAAGCATCTGGCCGGCCTCGATGTCGAGATTGATGTTGCGATGGATCACGACCTCGCCAAACTGCGTGCACAGGCCACGAATCTCGATTGCCGGCGAGGTCTGCGGGAACGTTTTGGGCTGCGCGCTCACTAGGGAATCCCGAGATTGCGCGTCAGTATCGCAAAAACGGCATCGACGATGATCGCCACGGTGATCGAGGTCACCACCGAAGTGGTCGTCAGCGACGACAGGCTTTCGGTATTCGGCTTGACCCGCAGCCCGAAGTGACAGGCGATGAGCGCAATCAGCACACCAAAAACCAAACCCTTGCCGACGCCAATCCAGACGTTGGCGACCGGCACCACCCTCGGCAGGGTATCGATGAAGAAGCCGTAGGAAAGATTCATCTGCAGGTTGGCCGAAACCATACCGCCGATGATTCCGGCGGCCGAGCACCAGATCACCAGCAGCGGCATCGCCACCGCCAGCGCCAGGACCTTGGGCAGAACCAGACGCTGGCTGCGTGAAACCCCCATCGTCGCGAGCGCGTCGATTTCCTCGGTCACCCGCATGACCCCGATCTGGGCGGTCATCGCCGAACCCGAACGTCCGGCAACCAGGACCGCGACCAGCACCGGGCCGAGCTCGCGAACAATGCTGATGCCCAGCAGATTGACGATGAAGACATCGGCGCCAAAGGTCTTCAGTTGCAGCGCGGAGAGATAGGAGAGAACGATGCCGATCAGGAAGCCGATCAGGGCGGTCACCGGCAAGGCCTGGGCACCGCTC
This sequence comes from Candidatus Accumulibacter affinis, assembly GCA_016713625.1. Classification (GTDB taxonomy): domain Bacteria; phylum Pseudomonadota; class Gammaproteobacteria; order Burkholderiales; family Rhodocyclaceae; genus Accumulibacter; species Accumulibacter affinis. The sequence goes on along the minus strand of JADJOT010000010.1, from coordinate 433,818 downwards.
TTGTAGAGGTTCGCCGAAAACTCGCGCCAGGGAATGTCGCGCGGCTGCGCGCAGAGGTAACCGACGTCCAGAATCAACTGGCCAAGCAGGCCAATCATCGCCAACAGATGGCTCGCACCGGAAAGGGTCAGCCGCCCCAGGGCGAGAATCCAGGCCAGAGACTCGCGCGCTGGCGCGGGCGCGCCATCGGCAGCGATCGTCTCGACCCGTTCGAAGAGCAATCGGTGCTGCGGCGAAACCGCCAGCGCCGCCGGCCACTGCCGTCCCCAGGCGCGCCACAGCACGATCGCGGCGGCGCTGTCCAGACGCGAAATCGACCGCAGGTCCCAACCCGGATTGCCGGCCACCAGGTCGCGCAGACGGAGTTCGAGCCGGGAAACTGGCGGCGGCATGGTCGCCAGGGTCCAGTCACCGGCAAGCTGGACCTGCTGCGTACCCGCGCGCTCCACGATTTCTATCGTCGCCACCGTCATCCCGGTCTACAAATCCTCCTGAGAGCGCTTGCGCGACCCCTCTGCCAGCTTGCTCACTCGCGTCTCAGCCGTTCACAGGGATGTCCTGCGCTTCGCCGGCGTCAAGATCCCGGGCAGCCGCAGACGATTTCTGTAACAGATCGAGCTGCGCTGCGGGCTCGCCAGGCATCTTCCTGATGCGCAGCTTGATTCCCACACGGCGCCACAGCAGCGTCTCATCGGCCAAGGCAGCGGCAGTCATCGGATTCGCATCCGGCCAACCGCTGGGCACGTCGAGCTGGAAACCGACCGGCGATTCCCTGACCGCCAGGTCGGGCAGCGGCTGCTCATCGCGTGCCCGATGCAGCAGTACCGCCAGACGCAGGCAGAGCACCAGACGCCAGTTCGGGTCACCCGCCGGCATCGCGGCGAGCTTCTGTAGCTTGCCTCGCTGGCCGAGCACCAGCAGCGCCAGGCGAGCCTGATCGCGCTTCGAAAAGCCCGGCATGTCGGCGTGACCCAGGATGTAGGCGCCATGCTTGTGGAACTCGGCATGTGCCACCGAGACGCCAATCTCATGCAGCGAAACCGCCCAGCGCAGGAAGTGGACGTCGTTCTCGTGTTTCGGGGAATCGAGCTTGATCATCTGTCCCAAAAGCGCCACAGCGGTTCGTTCGACGCGCATGACCTGCGCCTTATCGACCTGATAGCGGCTGCGAAACTGGACTACCGTCTCGTCACGCGTATCGTGATGCTCGAAGCGCCCGAGCAGATCGTAGAGGACGCCGAGCGGCAGCGCGCCATCGGAATAGGTCATTTGTTCGATGGCCAGTTCGGAAAACACCGCCGACATGATCGCTATGGCGCCGGGAAGAATCGTCAAGCGGTCGCCGCGCATGCCCTTGAGATTCAGCGCTTCTGCCGAGCCGGCGCGCACAAGGAGTTGGCGCAGTTTGGCCAGCCCCTGCCGGCTGATGCCGCTGCCCCCATCCGGATTGAGATCGTTCAATTCCAGGATCGTCGCAATTTCCTGTGCGGATCCCGAGGTGCCTACCGCCTCCTGCCACCCGAAACGCTGGTAGTCGACGGCAATCGCCTCGACCTCGCGAGCCGCCGACACTTCGGCCGCATAAATGCGCTTCTTGTCGACTCTCCCTTCCGGGAAAAAGCGCTGTCGGTAACTGATGCCGCCCATGAACAGCGACTCCATCAGCAGCGGCTCGGTGCCCTCGCCGATGATGAACTCGGTTGAACCGCCGCCGACGTCGACCACTAGACGCCGGTGACTGGCTGCAGGCAGGGCATTCGCCGCGCCGATGAAAATCAGGCGCGCCTCCTCGCGACCACCGATGACTTCGATCGGAAAGCCCAAAGCCGCCTCGGCCTGGACAATCACCATGCGCGCATTCCTCGCCACGCGCATTGCGTCAGTGCTCACCGCTCGCACGGTTTCCGGATCGAAGCCGCGCAGCCGCTCGCCGAAGCGCCGCAAGGCCTCGATCGCACGCTGCTGTGAAGCATGATCGAGCAGCTTCTCCCGGGTCAGACCCGAACCGAGCCGAACCGTCTCCTTGAGCGTCTCGAGCGGGTGGATCCGATTGCCCACGACGCGCCCGATCTGCAGGCGAAAACTGTTGGACCCCAGGTCGACACCGGCAATTAGTTCGTAACTCATTACTTCCTGTCTCCACCGTACGGTGGAGGTTATTTGACGAAGAGGCATTCTAACATTGCCGGCAGGCGCGTCATTACTCCCGGTGCAAGAACCGGCGACGCCAACCGGCCGAGAAAACAAGCTGCCAATCGACCAGCGACAGGGCGATGGTTGTAATATGCTAGCTTTCGAATCGCCCCTTCCCCATCCATTTTTCCTGACGGAACGAAGCCATGAACATCGTCGCCACGAGCACCGAACCCCCGCCGCACCAGGCGGACGTCAGTTTTCCGCCGGAATATTTCCAGAATCGCGAGATGAGCCTTCTCGCCTTCAATCGGCGTGTGCTGTGGCAGGCGAAAAACCCGCGCACACCGCTGCTCGAACGTCTGCGCTTCCTGTGTATCGTCAGTAGCAATCTCGACGAGTTCTTCGAGATTCGCGAGGCGGGAATCAAGGAACAGCTGAAACTGAATTCGGTGGCGATCACCACCGACGGCAAGACCGCACGTGAAGTCTACCAGCTGGTGGGCGCGGAGGCCCATGCCATCGTCAAGGAGCAGTATGGTCTGCTCAACGACGAGATCCTGCCGCAACTTGCCGCTGAAGGCATTCGCTTCCTCAAACGTGCTGACTGGAATGCCGAGCAACGCGAATGGATCGGCGAGTTCTTCTTCCGCGAAGTGATGCCGGTGATCACCCCGATCGGTCTCGACCCATCGCATCCTTTCCCGCGCGTACTCAACAAAAGCCTCAATTTTGCCGTCGAACTCGAAGGCCGCGATGCCTTCGGTCGCAGTTCCGGTGCGGCCATCGTGCAGGCGCCGCGAGTCCTGCCGCGCGTGATCCGGCTGCCGCGCGAACTCGGCGAAGCGGAGTACTCCTTCGTTTTCCTGTCGTCGATCCTGCACGAGTTCGTCCACGAGTTGTTCGCCGGAATGAAGGTGCTCGGCTGCTACCAGTTCCGTGTGACGCGCAACAGCAATCTCTTCGTCGATGAGGAAGAGGTCAAGAATCTGCGCGCCAAGATCCAGGGCGAGTTGCCGCAACGGCATTTCGGGGATGCGGTCCGGCTGGAAGTTGCCAACAGCTGCTCGGAAGCGATGACGCAGTTCCTGCTCGGACAGTTCAACCTTACCGAGAGCGATCTTTTTCGCGTCCTTGGCCCGGTCAACCTGGTTCGTCTGATGCAGGTTCCCGACTGGGTGTTGCGCAGCGACCTCAAGTTTCAGCCTTTCACACCGGGAATACCGAAGGCCCTGCAGAAATGCCACAGCGTCTTCGACAGCATCCGCGGCGGCGACATCCTGCTGCACCATCCCTACCAGAGTTTCAATCCGGTGATCGAACTGCTCGAACAGTCGGCCAACGATCCCCAGGTGGTGGCGATCAAGATGACCGTCTACCGCACCGGCACCGACTCGGTACTGATGCAGTCGCTATTGCGAGCAGCACAGAACGGCAAGGAAGTCACCGTCGTCGTTGAACTGATGGCACGCTTCGACGAGGAAGCGAACATTGGCTGGGCAACCAAGCTCGAGGAGGTCGGCGCGCACGTGGTGTACGGTGTCGTCGGTTACAAGACCCATGCCAAGATGCTGATGATCGTCCGCCGCGAGGAAGGCACAGCTGGCAACAGCCTTCTCCGCCGCTATGTGCATCTCGGTACCGGCAACTACCATCCCAAAACGGCCCGCCTGTACTCCGACTTCGGTCTGCTGACCTGCAACGAAGAGATCGGCGCCGACACCAACGAAGTTTTCAAACAGCTCACCGGCCTCGGTCACGCGCAGACGCTGACGCACCTCTGGCAGGCACCGTTTACGCTGCAGCCAAACGTCGTCGCCGCGATCCGCCTCGAAGCCGAGGCGGCGCGCGCCGGCAAGCGTTCGCGCATCATCGCCAAGATGAACTCGCTGCTTGAGCCGGAAACCATCGCCGTGCTTTACGAAGCCTCGCAGGCTGGCGTCAAGATCGACCTGATCGTGCGCGGGGTCTGCGGCTTGCGCGCCGGCGTCAAGGACCTCTCGGAAAACATCAGCGTGCGCTCGATCATCGGCCGACAACTCGAACACCACCGCGTCTTCTACTTCTACGCTGGTGGCGAGGAGCAGGTCTACCTGTCGAGTGCCGACTGGATGGAACGTAATTTCTTTCGCCGCATCGAACTCGCGTTTCCGGTGCTCGACCGCAAGCTGAAGCGCCGGGTAATCGCCGAAGGCCTGCAGATCTATCTCACCGACAATACGCTGGCATGGGAACTGGGACCCGATGGCACCTACCACCAGCGGCGCGGATCGCGCACCAGCCCGCACTCCTCGCAAGCCGAGCTGATCGAACTGCTGCAGTCCTGAATCCACCGGGGGCCGCCGCGGTCTCTGGCCGGCGCCCGGCGCGCCCGCCGATCAGGCGCGGCGCGCGCCGACCACACCCTGTACTTCGTGCAACAGGGCCAGCGTGCGATTGAGCTGCGGGATGCTGCCGACTTCGGCAGTGAAGCGCATATGCGCATTGCCCTGCTTGGACTGCGTATTGACGGCGATGACGTTGATCCTTTCGCGCGCGAGAATGTCCGACACGTCGCGCAGCAGACCCTGGCGGTCGTAGGCGTCGATCACGATATCGACGGCAAAGACCCCATCGGTGCGCCCACCCCAGGTCGTTTCGATCACCCGCTCGGGATTCCTCGTCTGCATGTTCGAGAAGTTGCTGCAGTCCGCACGATGCACCGAGACGCCTTTGCCACGCGTCACAAAGCCGACGATCGCATCGGGCGGAGCCGGCTTGCAGCAACCCGCGAGCTGAGTCAACAAGCGATCGATGCCAACGATCAGGATCCCCTTCTCGGCGACATCGCTGTCCCTCTTCCGGTGCACCGGCAAGTCACCGAGCACGCGTTCGTCCACCGGCATCTCGCTACCGCGCACCGCCACCTGCAACTGGCGCATGTTCAGCTTGGCGCGCGCTACCGCGATGAACAGATCGTCGCTGCGGGCAAAACCGAGCCTTGCGGCCAGCTCGTCGTGGCTGATGGCGGCCTGCCCCAGCCGCTGCAATTCGCGCATGACAACGGCGCGCCCCTCGGCAAGGGTGTCTTCCAGCGCCAGGCTGGCGAACCATTGCCTGACCTTGAGGCGCGAGCGATGGGTAAACAGATAGGCCAGCGAAGGATTGAGCCAGTCCCGCGACGGCCCCCCCTGTTTGGCCAGGATGATCTCGACGCGCTGCCCGGTGCACAGCTGCGTATTGAGCGGCACCAGGGCCCCGTCGACCTTGGCGCCACGACAGCGATGGCCGATGTCGGTGTGCACCCGGTAGGCGAAATCGACCGGCGTCGCGCCGTGCGGCAGGTCGACGACCCGGCCCTGCGGGGTCAGAATGTAGACCGTCTCGTCAAAGGCTGCCTGCTTGTAGTGCCTGACCCAGTCAGAGGAATCGCCCACCTCGTCGCGCCAGGTCAGTAGCTGCCGCAGCCAGGCGATCTTTTCGTCGTAACGATCCTCCGGCGTAGCCCCGCTGCCCTCCTTGTAGCGCCAGTGCGCGGCGACCCCCAGTTCGGCGTGGCTGTGCATCTCGCGCGTACGGATCTGCACCTCGATGGCGCGCCCATCGGGGCAATGCACGGCGGTGTGCAGCGAGCGATAGTCATTGCCTTTCGGATGCGCAATGTAGTCGTCGAACTCCTTGGCAATCGGCGACCAGATGTGGTGGACGATTCCCAGTGCGGTATAACACTCCCTCACCTCGTCGACAATGACGCGCAGCGCGCGCACGTCATACACCTCAGAGAACTTGACATCCTTCTTGCGCATCTTGTTCCAGATGCTGTAGATGTGTTTGGGGCGACCGCGGACTTCGGCGTTGGCGACACCAGCGTTCAATAGTTCCTGGCGCAGGCGGTCGATCGCTGCGGAGATGAACTGCTCACGTTCGGTTCGCTTCTCGTCGAGGTGCTCGGCAATTTCCTTGTAGATTGCCGGATGCAGAAAGCGGAAGGCAAGATCCTCGAGCTCCCACTTCAGTTCCCAGACCCCGAGGCGGTTGGCCAGCGGCGAATACAGCTCGAGCGTCTCGCGCGCCACCGGCACGCGCAGTTCATTGGGCTCGCTAGCATAGTGACGCAGGGTCTGCGTCCGTGAAGCGAGACGCAGCAACACCACCCGGATGTCCTCGACCATCGCCAGCAGCATCTTGCGCAGCACCTCGACCTGCGCCTTCATCTCCTGCGGATTCTTGTCGCTGCTGTCGACCGAATGGGCGACAAAGCCGCGGGTGATCGGTCGCAAGCGGTTCAGGCGCGAAATCCCGCCGACCAGATGCGCAACGCTACGGCCGAACGCGCGCTCGATCCTGGCCAGGCCATCTTCCTGCTGCGCCGGCACAGCGAAGAGCAGCGCAGCCAACCGCGAATCGGCGTCGAGCTTGAGCCCGGCGACGATCAGTGCCATCCCCAGAGCGTGACCCCAGACATCCTCGCCACTGCCGAGCGTGTCATGCCCATAGAGCGCTCGCGCAAAGTCGACGGCCGAGCGGAGCCGCTCGACCTCGGCCGCCGCCAGGCCTGCACCGAGAGTCAGCAGGGATTGTTCAAAGTCGCTCTGCGCAGCGACCGAGTGAATGACCGAGACCATCGAGCCATTATAAGGTCACGGCGGTGCTTCATGCATAATGCGCCTTTGCTTCCCGCTGGCTGCCGATGCTCGTCCACCTGCGACACCCCTATCTGTCACTCGTCCTGAACATCCTGTTCTGGTGCGCCCACAGGATCATCGGCCGCGCCATTCCCCACCAGGTGCCGCCGCTGTCGTCGGCTCCATGATCGGCAAGCTGCTCGGCTGGTTGCGCAATCGACAGGAACCGGCACCGGTGCCCGATGCGCTGTGGCAGTCGGTGGTTTTGGCACGACCATTCCTCGCCGCGCTCAGCGACGACGAGCAAGGCCGGCTGCGCCGTCTTGCCGAGGACTTCCTTGCCGAGAAGGAGTTCACTGCCGCAGGCGGACTCAGACTGTCAGACGAAATCTGCGTCTCGATTGCCGCGCAGGGCTGCCTGCCGATCCTGAAGCTGGGTCTCGACTACTATCGCGGCTGGATCGGGGTGATCGTCTACGCCGACGAGTTCATCATCCCGCGCAGCGTCGAGGACGAGTTCGGTGTGGTCCATGAATATCAGGAACTGGCCTCCGGCGAAGCCTGGGACGGCGGACCACTGCTGATTTCGTGGCGCGACGCACAGATGGCCGGCAGCGGCTACAACGTCGTCATCCACGAATTCGCGCATAAACTCGACATGCTCAACGGCGAGGCGAACGGCGTGCCGCCGCTGCCGGCAGAGATCTCGCGCAGCCAATGGCAGCGCGTGCTGCAGGCCAGTTACGAAGATTTTTGCACGCGTGTAGACGCGGCCGAAGCCGGCGGGCAGGAAACCCTCTTCGACCCCTACGCCAGCGAGAACCCGGGCGAATTCTTCGCCGTCATGAGCGAGGTCTTTTTCGAGACCCCGACGCTGCTGCAGGCCGAGTATCCGGCGCTCTACACGCAGTTCGCCAGCTTCTACCGCCAGGACCCGGCGGCCCGCCGCTTGGTCAGCGGTGGCCTGCAGTAAGTGCGCTGCCGGCTGACGAACCAATCAAGCAGCTTGAGCAGCAAACGCGTAATCGGCGAATCTTCCTGACCGGCGATCCACCCGCCGATCAGGCCCCCCAGCGAAGTACCCAGCCATTGGATTGACTCGACTCACGGCACCAGCAGTACAGACTACCTGGTCTACCTGCGTATTCAACGACGCCGTGGGTGCGGTCCTTGTGTGACCCCTTCAGCAGCGGCCAGGGGCGGCCGCCTTCCCGACCTTGGCCGCTAGCCCCGAGCAGGGTCGAGAAACATCAGTTCCGGCGACGACCTGCCATGGTGCCCATGAGACCGAGTGCGGCCAACAGCAAAGCAGCCGATTCCGGCTCCGGTACGGCAGCAGCCCGTGCCTCGGCAAGCGTCAGGTCTTCGACGGTGGGCCAGGCGGGGGAGCTTGGTTGAACGGCGGTCACCGTCAGCGAGGTCAAGGGCCCGGTCGACACAAAGCCGCGGAAGCTGTTTTCGGTAGAGTTGCTGATGGTCTCGATCAGGGAGCCATCAGCGTCGGTGGCTACCAGGGTGATCGATATACCGGGCAGGAATTGCCCATTGATATCGGATCCGAAAAAGAAGCCACCGATGGCGCTGACGGCCGGTGAAAATGTGTTGAAGGTGATGTTGGCAAGTGCTTCGTTGGTCGACAGCCAGGGATCCGCAACCGTGCCAGCGCCGAAGAAAGTGCTGCTATCAACGCTGGCGGTATAACCATAAGCTCCCGCGGTTCGCACGATCGGACTTGGCGTGGTACCGGTAACTAAAAAACCGCTGAAGGTATCGGTTCCGGGGGCAGAGACCGCCGCCAGGAAGCTGGCCTCGGTGTTGTAGACGACAAACGTGGCATGCGACGCGGCTGACGCGCAAAGCAATGACGCCGCCGCCAGGGCACGGGCAAACGTTTTTCTGGACATCATTTTTTACCTTTCTGAAGATTTATCGGTGCGAACAGGCGCCCTGCCAGGAAGCTGGCCGAACGGCGGAAATCCTGCCGTGATAGCAAAACATTGCAGACGAAGACCACGGCACACTCCTAAGCACGAACCGTGCCAGATAAGAGTTTTTTATTGTATCAGGCGCTTGTGAAAGAAGCCGGGCGTTCACCTTCTCAGCGTGTAAAGAATTCCGACAAAGGACAGGAAATCCAACCCTACCAACAAAAGTACATGAGCTTCGCCAAGGGGCGACAATCTCGCATCTCCCCCGGGTAGCCCTTGAAGAGTGACACGATGCACAGGAATGTGCTTGCCTGCACCACGGCCTCAACGAAATCCTTTACCGGGAAAGTCGCGCCAGCGACTCACGACCCCCCCTCGACCCCCTCGCCCGCTCGCGGAAGATTTCGGTATAGGATATCCGGGTGCGGAGGCCCTGGGCATGGTAGCCACCCCGGACAATCACTACATTCTTGTTGCGCCGATGCTGCGCCAGTGGCCACACCACGGCCAGACCACCATTGGTGGTCGGAAACAGGCAGGCTACCTGCAAAAAGCGACTGGCGTTCGGTCAACGGCAAATGCAGCCCGCTGGCATGCCCGACGCGGTTTGATATTGACACGATTTTTAATGGCGTCAGGAGTTTGTTATGGCCAATAATCACCCCGTTGTGCTTGTTCACGGCCTGCTTGGCTGGGGGCCGAAGGAGTTGGGCGGCGTGCCTTATTGGGGTTCCGCCCTGGTGGTGCCCGCGAAGTTGAAGCGGCATCAAGCGAGTGTCGGCCCGCTCGGTTCGGCGCATGACCGTGCCTGTGAGTTGGCCGCGCAAATAAAAGGCACACGGGTCGATTATGGTTTGCGGCACGCGACGAAGGAAGGACATGCACAATTTGGCACAGATTACAGCCACAAGCCCGGTTTTGTCCCTGGCTGGAGCGCACGCAAGCCGGTGCATCTGGTCGGCCATAGCTTGGGCTCACCGACCGTGCGCTGCCTGCAACATTTGTTGGCGATCGACTATTGGGGATGGGGCAGTAATGCGCAATGGGTGGCTTCGATTTCTACCATATCGGGTGTTTCAAACGGTAGCACCGGCGTGTATTTACTGGGTGCCAATGAGCAGACGGGTTTGCTGACGCGAGAAACCATGACCAGTGCCTTGTTTGGCATGATCGAGCTGTTTGGTGCGGCCAGCGGGGGGATTTTTGATTCGATTTATGACTTTGATCTTGCCTACTGGGGTTTGCTGCGCGGGCCGGACGAGTCGCTGCTTGCTTACCTGCAGCGGGTGGTCGATTCCAGATTCTGGATTGGCAAGGACAATGCAAGCTACTCGTTGACCCTGCAGGGTGCCTATACCGATAATCAAATCTGGAAAACGGATCCCAATACCCATTATTTTTCTTACGTGACCGAGCAAACCACACGCGGTTTTCTTAGTAACTTCTGCTACCCCGACCCGCTGATGAATCCCGCTCTCCTGCCGCTATCCGCATATATCGGGAAAAAGCAATTTGCCCAGCCGCCGATCCCGACGCCCAACTTCAATAGTGCCGATTGGTGGGAAAACGATGGCGCGGTACCCAGTTATTCGCAACTTTACCCCCATATCAGCGGTGATCACCCGGTGGGCGGCGAGATGAGAGGTGATACCCCGGCTGACGCTTTCATGAAGGGTCACTGGTATTACCAATGGGAGCGCAATATCGATCACCTGGATATTTGCGTCACTCCGCAACTCAACCAGATCGGCTGGCAGCGGCGCTTTTACATAGCGTTGTTCGCCCGGTTGGCGGCACTGTAGATGACCATGACTTCGGCTGGCGTGGGTTGTTACTGTGAAAGTCGCGCAAGCGACTTGCACCGTAAGCAGGAGAGCGCGTGGCTCGAGAGAGCCGCAGCCATTTCGTTTGAATGCTGCTCGGCGCTTATTTGTTGCAATATTAGATCGGTCCCCAGCCGTGTCAGAACAGCGGCACTGTCGGCACGCCGCCGGGCAGGTCCCGCTGCCGACGCGCCAGGGCACGCAAGATCGTATCGAGGACGTTGTCGAGGTGCTTGCCAACATCCTCGGCGAGAAAGCGCAGCACGACATAGCCGCTCTCCTGCAGCAGCGCGTCCTTGCGCCGGTCGCGGCGATAGGCTACGGGGTCGGCCAGGTGTTGCGGTCCATCGATTTCGACCGCCACCCGCGCCTCCACGGCGAGCAAATCGACCTCCATTCCCCCACGCCCGTCAAACGGAATCGGCAACTCGACGTTGAGATGAAACTTCCCGGCAGTGTCGGGAAGCGTCTGCAGCCGCCGGAAAAGGAAGGCCTCGCTGGCGCTGCGCGCCCGCTCAAGGCCTTGCGCGCCCGCCTCGCGCGAGCGCGCCGCGTGCACAAACAGGTCGCCAAGCGGCGCGTCCACCCCGTCGCGCAGCAGGCGCTGAACACTGACGGCATAATCCCGCTTCCATTCCGGTTCCACCGGCAGCGGCACCTCGGGCGGCCAGCCGGGCACTGCGCTGGCCGGCAGCAGAATGGTGTAGCCGACCGCTTCGTAGCCCTTGCAGCGCCGGTCGAACATCCGTGCCAGCATCGGCACATTGAGGTCGGCGTAGTCGTAAATGCGCACCTCCCGCTTGTTGTCGTGCAGGCGATGCAGGCGGCCGGCATACTGGGCAATCGTCCCCCGCCAGGAGACCGGCAGCGTCAGGAACAGGGTGTCGAGACGGGCGTCGTCAAACCCTTCGCCGAGGTAGCCGCCGGTCGCCAGGACGACGCGTTCTTCGCTCTCGGGGATGGCCGTCAGCTGCGCGAGCGCCTCTTGCAGTTGCTTCCTGCCCATGCCGCCGCGCAGAACGACGAGGTGGCGCGCCACGGAAGTAAGTCGCTCGGCCAGTAGCTCGAGGTGACGGGTTCGTTCCGTCAGCACGACCGGCGAACGCCCCTCGCGAACGGCCGCCGCGACGTCGTCGACGATCAGGCGATTTCGTCTGTCGTCGGCGATCAGCGCCTCGTAAAGGTCGTGGAACTGGGCCCGCAAGTCGGGGTCACCGGCGTCAGGCGGGAGGAAAGCCGTCGGACGCACCCAGACGTTGTGGATGAAAGGTCGTTCTGCTGCCTGTTCGCGCGCGCTGACGCGATAGCGGACCGGTCCGCAGTGCATGAAGATGATTGGGTGGTGGCCGTCCTTGCGGGTCACGGTCGCCGACAGACCCAGGACATATTTGGCCTTCGCTCGCCGGGCAAGCTGTGCGAAGCTGGATGCCGGCAGGTGATGGCATTCGTCGACCACCAGATGACCGTATTCCCCGACGCGATCATCGACCACGCCCTCGCGGACGAGGCTCTGGATCAGCGCCACGTCGAGGGTGCCGTTGGGCTTTTTCCGACCGCCGCCGATGCGGCCAATCGCCTTGGCCGGCAACCCCAGGAAGGTCGATAGTCGTTCGACCCACTGCTCGAGTAGTTGCTGGCGGTGTACGAGCACCAGCGTGCTGACCCCACGCCTGGCGATCAGCCACGCCGCGACGACGGTTTTGCCGAAAGCGGTGGTCGCCGCCAGAACGCCGTGATCGTGGCCGGCCAGCGCCTCCGCGGCAACCGCTTGCTGCGGCCGTAAAGTACCGTGGAACGAAACGCTCAGGGGCACGCCGGAGTGGCGCTCGTCGCGCAACACACACTCGATTCCAAGGCTGCCGAGCAGGTCCCGGATCTCGTTCAGGCAACCGCGCGGCAAACCGATATGCAGCGGATGGTCCTCCGCGCAGGAGATCACCCGTGGCTTGCCGAAGGTCGGCAGGCGCATCGCCTGCGCCCGGTAGAACTCCGGATTCTGAAACGCCGCCAGCCGTAGCAGGCGATTGCGCAAGGCGGCTGGCAGCCCGTCCTTGGCAAGGTAGATCTCGCTGCCGAAAACCAGTTCCAGTCGCTCGGGCAGGGGGCCGACGATCGGAGATTCGACTCGGCGACGCGAAGGCGGCGTGGTCCAGGGTTCTTCGTCGCCTTCGTTGTCTTCGTCGAGCACAGGAAAGCTTACTCCGACGACGCGGCCGCGTTGCTCGGCGGCGCGGACAATACGCTCGGCTTCAGCGCAGGTGATCTTTTGCGTGCTCGAGAGAAACGCCCACTGATCCGGCCAGGCAAGCAGGCGGTCGTCAACAAACACGCTGTCGTCGCTTTCGCGTGGGCGTTTCTGCAGCGGCAGGGCGATCAGATTGCCGAAGCCGCCCCTGGGCAGGGTGTCCTGGTTCGGAAAGAAGCGGTCGTACGAATCCAGTCCGATGTCTGGCCGCCGCTCCATCGTCTCGGTGAGCAGGTGCGCACCGAGTTTCCTCGCCAGGACGGCGGGAATGGCTTCCGCAAAGAAAAGCCAGAGATGGCCGCCGTTGCCCGAACGGGATCGTTCGACCGCGGCGGGCAGCCCCAGTTGACGACAGGTCTCGCGAACGGCGCCAATGTCCGCACGCCAGCCTTCCTTGTCGAAGTCCACGGCCAGGAAGAAGCAGGTCTCATCGAGAAGCATCGGGTAAACGCCCACGACAAACTCGCGACCACGGTCGTCCTGGCCGGAAAGATGCTGGCGAATGGTTTCGTCGGTCAGCGGCAGGAATCGCCGACTCGGGCAGTCCTGGCACCTGACCGCCCGCTTGTCGCAAACCCCGCGAACCCACTCGTTGGCGCAGGCAGGGCTGTAACCGGCCGTGCCGGTTCTCAGGCTTTCAAAGCGGCGCGGATAAAGGTCGTCCCTGCCCCGAAAGAACGACCGGAAAAGGGCGATCTTGGCGGCTACCGAGGAATGCTGGGAGACTACGGCATCTGCGCGCATTGGGCAGGACGAACAAGCCAAGGAGAACCTTGGTGAGTATAGATGGCCCGATCGGCGGCGGTCAATCGGGTATTGCGCGCACCACTGTCTGGCTCGGACGCCTTGCATTTCCGGAATATGAGCCTGCCGGTGCCGAAACTTTCGCGCTTGCGCCGGATCGATACGCTGCGGCTGATTCCATCGCGCTTTGCCGAGCGCGAAGACTCGGTGTTGACGGCCATCTCCGAAAACCTCGACCACCTGCGCGATTTGTTCGAACTGGACAACGCGACCAACGAGCGGCTGATCGGTGAGCGTGGCGGCCTACCGGGAATCGGTGTTGATGAACTGGTCTTCGGCGTGCCGAACTTCCGCATCGTCAATGCCGCCTTCACCTACCCGCGCCCCCCCCCCCCCCCCCCCCCCCCCCCCCCCCCCCCCCCCCCCCCCCCCCCCCCCCCCCCCCCCCGGCCGGCCCCCCCCCCCCCCCCGCCCCCCCCCGGCCCCGTGCCTGCTCTCCCCCCCCCGCGCCCCCCCCGGCCCGCCCCCCCCCCCCCCCCCCCCCCCCCCCCGGCCCGGCGCCCCCACGCCCGCCCCCCCCCCCCCGCCCGCCGCCCCCGCCCCCGCCCCGCCCCCCCCCCTGCCCCCCCCCCCGCCCCCCCCCCCCCCGCCCCCCCCCCCCCCCCCGCCCCGGCCCGTCCCCCCCCGCGCGGGGGCGCGCGCCCCCCCCCCCCCCCCCCCTCGCGGGGGACCCCCCCCCCCCGCCGGCCCCCCCGCGGGGGCCCCCCCGGCCCTTTCCCCCCCCCCCCCGGCCCGCCCCCCCCGCCGCGCCGCATCGTATCGGCTGACCTGGACCGGCAGCACGCAACCGCAGGTCGAGCGGATCTAGACAAATCCACTTCGGTGAGGCCGGGCTGCCGCAACTGGGCGGCGGCCTGCAGTAAGCGTATCGGCTGACAAACCAATCAAGCCGCCGCGAGTCGGTCCAGAAGACCGACAATCGCCGCGACCACCGCCTGCGGCTGATCCCGGTGCGGCGAATGCCGACAATCGGCCAGCTTGAGCAGATCGACGTCGGCGGCGGCTTCGGCAATGCACTCGATCTGGCGCATCGTCGCGTACTCGTCGTCTTCGCCCTGGATCGCCAATACCGGACAACGAATCGCCGGCAGGCAGGCGGTAATGTCCCAGGAGCGGAATTCCGGCGCCAGCCAGGTGTCGTGCCAAGCACGGAAAACGGCATCCGGGTAAGCATGATAGCGACCCAGCTTCTGCGGCCAGTCACTGTTGGCGTAGGCTTCGCCCGCAAGACGGATGCCGGCCAGCGCCTCTTCCTCGACGAACTCGTGCGGCGCCAGGACCACCACGCCAGCCACCCGATCCGGCCAGGCAGCCGCGTAGAGCAGCGCGATCGAGCCGCCGTCGCTATGCCCGATCAACAAGGGCTGTTCGATGTCCAGCGCAGCGAGCAGCGCCGGCAGCCGCTGCAAGGCCTCTTCGTGGAGGTAAGAAGGCGTGCGCGGGGCAGGGAGGGCCGCCGAGTGGCCATGCCCCAGGCGCGACCAGACCAGCGTGCGACAGCCACTGGCCTGCGCCAGTTGCGCTGGAAAGTCACGCCACAGGGCCACACTGCCGAGACCCTCGTGGAGCAGCACCAGCGTCGGTCGATGACGCCGCGCCGCCGGAATCAGCGAGTACTCGAGCCATTGCCCGTCGCTGCGGACGAAAGCCACGCTCACGCCGCCAGCAGGAAATCACGGGCAATCGCGATTTGTCCGGCGTCCCGATTCGGCGCCCGCCCAACGTTTTCCCTGATCTGCTGCACCGACGCCACGCTGATCAGCGGACCGACATCGTTGAGCAGCAAACGCGTAACCATGTAAACCATGCGATGCAGACTGCTGGCCGAAAGACAGCGCACCTGCCGTTCGCGGCAGGTCAGCGTCGGCCCGGCAAGCGCCTGGGAGGGGTCGGAATCGGTACGCATCGGTGATGTCTCCGTGCAAGTGTCGTTGACCTGGCGGCTACCACCCGGGCCGCCATTCGCCTCGGCGAACAGGCTGCGACTTTAGCACAGGCGCAGCCATCGCAAGCTCTGGCATTTCCCTGCCAGTACCGGCGATATTCAGTCCGACGCGAGTAATCGACGAGAAGGTTGCGATCGGCCGTGAAGAGAGGTGTTTTCCCATCGGCTGCTGCCCGGGCGACAGTCAGCCGGTCGAAGGGATCGCGGGTCCAGGCGACGGTGAGGCGGTTGAAACATTTGAATTCTGCTTGGCGCGGCTTTGCTGGAATGTTGGACCTGACCCCGGATGAGACCCTTTGTTCGCTCCTGTGGGATGCGCTACACTGCAGTCCATGAGCACGATCACCTTCGCTACCCATAAATTTGTCAAGCAGCTAGAAGCGGCTGGGGTGCCCCGAATGCAGGCAGAGGCCTTCGTGGTTGCGCAGCAGGAAATTCTGGCAGACGTACTCGATTCGACGTTGGCCACGCGCGGCGACATGGATGCGTTCGGAAAAGGGCTGCGCAGCGACATGGAGCGCGTCGAGCGCAAGCTGATCGAGCATGACGTTAAATTTACCCTGCTTCAGTGGATGACCGGGGTGCTCATCGCCCTGGCCGTCGCCAACTTCGCCAAGCAGTTCTTCTGACCATCGATCAGTACGTCAGATCACGACGAGATGACGGCTTCTTGCGTCAGGAACGGCCTGCAGCGGCACCGCGCGATCCAGTGTCACCAAGCGGCCACTTTGCTGCACCGCCAGTGCCAGCAGATAAACGTCGGTCACCTGGCGGGAGCCGAGTACGGCATTCCAGCCAATCCGCCCGCTATCGAGGATGCTCACGGCGTCTGGCCAGAAAACGTGATGGCTGGTCGCGGTCGCCGCGGCGAGACGTTCGGCGATGTCCCCGGCAGGCAATGCGTTGGGGTAGCCGGGTTGCGACATGATTCGGATACAGCCGTTCTCGGTCAGCGGACACGATGCCCAGCCCGACTGAATATGCTCCTGCAGCCACGCCATGGCTCTTCTGTGATGCAGGTGATCGCTGTCGAGCAGGGCGATCAGCACATTCACATCGAGCAAAGTCCGCATCAAACGCCTTCCTCGTCGCGCAGCTGGTCGACGTGCTCGTTGGTGACCACTTTGCCCCGCGACGGGAACGGGCGGAAACCATGGATGGCCACCGGCTCGCTGGTGCTGCTGCTTGGCGATGGTGGCGTCTGCGTCAGGGCTTGTCGCAAGAGCTTCGAAATCACCCGGCCGGCGGTCGTCCCACCGCGCCGGGCAAGCTCCTTGGCAGCCAGCAGAACATCGTCTTCGATATCGAGTGTGGTACGCATGAGCTTCCTCCTTGCACGTGATGCATTGATGCTAACGCATCATGGTGCCGCAGACAAGGAAAGATGGAAAACCGGCTGCCGCCGCGCAGCGCCCCGCGCGTGGGAAATTCACCGGTGGCGAGCGCGGGCGCATAAGGCATAAAGGGGCCAGGGACAGCCGCTGGGGGACTCGCGCTTCCTTGACAGCATCGAAAAGGCGACGGGGCACAGACGCGAAGCCCGACCGCGAGGCCGACCAAAAAAGCCGATGGCACAGGAGGCCGGAGATGGAGAGCATAAACAGATCTCAATGGAGTTGTGACCCTGGCTCCTTTTGGATGCTTTCATCGCACTTTTGGTAGCGCTCTGCGGAAGCTCTCGATGGTCGCGTCCTCATGCGCTTTTGATTTGCTACCCATCAGCCGTCCAGTCTTCAACCCTGAGCTCATCGACCTGAGCAAAGGCCCGGTCGTTCGTTACCAGCACCGCGCCCGCATGAAGGCTATGCGAGGCGATCAGAAGGTCGAGTGGCCCCAGCGTCTTGCCCTGCCGCTCCAGCGCTGCCCGTGCGGCTCCGTAACGCTCTGCAACGTCACTATCCCACGGCAATACATCTACACGGCGCAGGAACTCCCGCACCGCCATAGGCAAGCGTTTCGCTTCAGGCCGTCGCGCTAGTCCGAACAGCAGCTCGCCTTCCGTTATCGAGGAGATGCAGACAACCGCCATTGGAACTGCCAGCACACGCCGGACAACAGCGGGATGCTCCCTGATAAAGTGGCTCACCATGTTGGTATCGAGCATGTACCGGGTCATTCTTTCCACCCGTCAAATGGGTCACGGTCGTGCGCGTCCTGTCGTCGCTCCCCGGCAGCCAGAAAGTCTGCTGGAACGTTGGCATCCTTGAGCACAGCAAAGAAGCCCTCCCACGTTGTTGGCTTGCGCGAAAGGATAACGTCGCCCGTCTCCGGGTCGCGCCGGATATAGACTTCGTTGCTATCGAAACGGTATTCGGCAGGCAGGCGAACCGCCTGACTGCGGCCATTCTTGAACAGCTTGGCGATGTGTGACATTGGCACCTCCTGTGATATATCAAGATATATACCATCAGCCAGACAATATCAAGACCCATCACACGCCGTTGCACAAACGTTCCTTTGTGCAACACCAAGCCAACCCACTCTTTCCCAGATTCCCAGATTCCGCGATTCAAACCGCATAGATCCCGTGGGAGGCCCGTATTTGCGGGCTTCCCGGTAGACTATCGGTGTCGAAACGAACACCGGCTGGGTGATCAAGGGAGGCGGGACCCGGAAGTCGTTCCGGTTGATCGTTGTGAAGCACCCGCGCCAAGCCGAACTGTTCGACGATTCGCCAAAGTACCATGTGATTACCAGCAACCGAGTCGAATCGGCTGCCGACACCCTGATCTGGTACCGCCAGCGCGGCGAGGTGTCCGAGAACGGCATCCAGGAACGGAAGATTGGCTTTGGCATGGAGCGCATGCCCTGCGGGCAGTTGGCCGCCAATGCCGCCTTCTTCCGCATCGGCGTCATTGCGCACAATCTCTTCGTCCTCTTCAAGCATTCCGCTCTCGGCGAGGGTTGGCAGCGCCATCCAGTCGCCACCGTGCGCTGGCGCCTGTTTCACCTGCCGGGCAAGCTCGTGCGGCATGCCGGCGCCTGGGTATGGAAGATCGCCAGCGAGAGCCTCGACCTGTTCCACAGCATCCGCGCCCGCACTTTCGCCTGCGCTACCGCCAATCCCAGCCCGTAGTCTCCTCCTCATTTACGGCGGAAACCACACCCGGTGCTGCGAGGCACGGGGCAGCGCGGTTCGTCCCGAGCGACTGAATTTATGCTATCCGCATCCATCCGCAATCTCTGGGGGCACCCGAGGGCCTGCGCTATGGCTTGGCACCGTTCCGCGCGCTCCTTCGGGCCTCTCCGGAGGCTCCCGGTCCGCCGTAGCTGGCCCGACCGAAACTCGATCGCGGAATTTGGGTCTATAGCCCGAACTTGATCACGTCGGCCTGATCAGCGCACTGGTAGCTGGTCGCGCAGTTTGTCAGGGAGCAGACGCTTTCCGTCTTGATTGCGACCTGTTTACGCTCTTGGCACAGTCTTTCAGCTCTAGTACGAACGTCCGCAAAGGCCTTTTCGGAATTCGGGTGATCGAAAGTCAGGTAGTTTGTGTCGGCACCAAAGCCCACGAGCATGGTATCGACGCAGCTTGAGAGCAGGAGAGCAAGAAAGAGTACGCGGATGATCATCATGGTGGGCACAAAAGGACAGGAATTTCAACGCCACTTCTCGAAGTATCACCGACCACAGCCGCTGTAGTCAATCATAGCGCCCATGGCGTACCCTGTCCCGCATCGTGCCTCGCTTCCTGTACCGAGAGAGGGATGTCCATGCCAAGCCGAATTTCATCTGTGGCGCCACCCAAAGGGGATGTCGGCGCACACCAGGAACGAACGACCGCCACCGTGGTGGCGACCTTTCGCTTCTACGAGGAGTTGAACGACTTCATCGCCCGTGATCGGCGCCGGCGGGAATTCGACTTTGACTGCGCGACGGACGCGACCGTCAAGCATGTGATCGAAGCCCTTGGCGTGCCGCATACCGAGGTCGAGCTGATCCTCGTCAATGGGGTTTCGGTCGATTTCGCCCGGCGCCTGCGACATGGCGACCGCGTCTCCGTCTATCCGAAGTTCGAGGCTTTCGACATCAGTCCCCTGCTGCGCCTGCGCCCCTACCCCTTGCGCGTCACGCGCTTTGTCGCCGACGCGCATCTCGGTGGCCTCGCCCACCTGTTGCGGATGGCCGGGTTCGATACCGTTTACGACAACGCTGCCGACGATGTCGAAATCCAGCGAATCTCCGGAAGCGACGAACGCATCGTACTGACCCGCGACCGTGACTTGCTCAAACGACGGGGCATCAGCCGCGGTTGTTACGTGTATGCGCAGAAGCCGGATGCGCAGCTCTCGGAAATCCTCACTCGCCTTGATCTTGCCGGCAGCCTGCGGCCGCTCTCCCGCTGCCTGAAGTGCAACGCGCCGCTCGTGTCCGTGGATAAGGCGCAAGTCATCGACGCGCTGCCACCCCGCGCGCGAGATCGCCAGCATGACTTCAGCAAGTATGCCGGCGCGTCTTCTGGGAAGGCAGCCACTGGCGCCATATGCGCGAACGACTGGCGAAGGCGGTTTCGGCGGCCGCGGGCGAACCGGAATTGCATCCAGGCGCCGACTCCTCGATCTTTCGGTAAGATGCTCGCTACACATTCCAGCCTCCGCCTTTCACCAGCGAGCCCTTTTATCTGACGGACCGACCCCATCATGAAAACTCTCCAAATCACCGAGGTGGACCGCGCGGTGTTCACCTCGGTTGCCAGCATGCCCGAGCCGCCGGGGACTATCGTGCGTGATTTCGACGCCCTGCTGGACGGCATCGGCAGCAACGGCATCCCGGTTTCAGCAAAACTTGCGAATTCGCCATCGCCCGTCTGCCCGAACTCAACGGCTTACTGACTCACCCCGCCCCGATCGGCCTCAGCCGCGGCAGGCAGGTGTCGTATCCCCATGTGGATGGCTTGCACCTGCTGTTGCGCTTCACTCGGTTGGGAAAGGTGGATCGTTCGCTGCGCACGCCGCAGATGGTTCAGGACAAGGCTATGGTCGCCCGATGGCAGTTGCTCAACCCGACAGAGCGTTATTTCTCGCTGCTCGAACGCTGGTGGAACATTGCCGACTTCGAGCAGGAGCGTTTCGGTATGGCAGCCGACCGAATGGCGGAATACCGTTGTACCTTCCTGAAGCGCCACCGTCCTGGCAGTCGTGCGAAAGAGCGAGACGAAAAGTGGCAAGTGGCCATGTTGGGGGCGCTCGGCATGAAGCAGATCGCACTCATGCAATTGTTTGGCTTGCTCAACATTGCTTCGGAGCCCCCCGTACCCGGCAAAGGCTGGCAGATTAAGCGCATGGTCGCGACCCCGTGGGGACTATCCGCCAGCGCGACCTACCTTCAGGCATTCGGCGACACCTCTACCGACTTGTTGGAGCGTCTCTTCAACCCTACGGGCAAGAACTCGACCCCGGACGAGCTTGAGGCTGAAGAGGAAATGGAGCACCACCCCTTCCTGCTCTGGGCAAGCAGGGCGCTACCCTTCTTCCCAAACTGCCGCCACTATCTGGGAGACCCTGAGGCCGTCGAGCCGTTCCGAGGAAGTTTGACGTTCAAGGTTTCGCTCGGCTCGGATGTCTGGCGTCGCATCGTCATGCCGGCCGCAAGCGATTTCGACGATCTCGCAAGATTCATCCTCGATGCCTTCCAATTCGATGACGACCACCTCTATCAGTTTCGCTACCAGGACGAATACGCGACCCAGCGCACCTTCGATGACCCGCGCTGTAGCGATGTCGAGGACGACTACGCGGACGAAGTGACCTTGGGCGAAGCCGGGCTGTTTCCCCGACAGCTTGTCGAATTCCGCTATGACTTCGGCGACGACTGGCGCTTCGACGTGCTCGTGGAAAAGCTCGACGCCTCCGAAACGGGAGCGCAGCCTACTGTTCTCGCCAAAACAGGAAAGGCGCCACGACAGTATTAGGCGCTTAAGCGCCTGTTGAAGCAAACATGTTGGTGTTAGTGTTTGAGCCAGGAGCAACAGTGATGAGCAGGGTATCGAAGGTGCGACGCAACTCGCGCTGGAGATTCTCGTAGTGTTCATCAAGGGCCCGGATGTTCTTCGGTGGCGGTCCGAGGTGTGGTATGCCGGCGCCGGCGAGAACGGGTTTGATGACTTTCTCTCGGAGGATGAGGCAGCCAGCGAGAAAACTGATTCCCGTCGGCTGGGGTCGGCAGGAGCGAAACCGCCAGGGTCTCACATTCATACATCTACAATCATTGCTCTGGCGAAATGTTGGAATGTTAGAACTGACCCCGCCGGGGTCCGACCCCGGCGGGGTCCTGCGACCTCCACTCCAACCTGTATGGGTTTATGACGTACCTCTGAATCGCCACGGAAACCAAGCGGTTAGACGGCTCGATTCCAAACTGGGCCGGTTTCAGGGGCAGTCGCAGCGTTTCACCAGCGCTGGTGAGTCGTTTAGCTGATGACGGGACCAGTGGCAACGGTCGGGGTTGATGGTCGAAAGTGCAGATAAACGGCTGTGCGACGAAGCGAAGAAGTTACCCAGCCGGCATCACGGAGCACGGCAGCTATAAATGAGGCCTGCCTTGGTGTGAGAGGCCTAGAGTTTAGTGTGCGCGAGTTCTGCTGAACCCAAGCCCCGAATCCGTTGGGAAAAGGATGGTCCATCGCGAACCCACCCGCAACCTGACGACCAGCGAAATGCCTTTGGATTGCGGCGAAGAACTGCCCAGTAACGAAAACGTCGCCAGTTTCAAAGTGCAGAGTAACGCCTCGAGTTACACTTCCGGCATAGTGGAACTGTCGGGCTTTAGCAGGATGGCCGCACGTCTTCGTTATGGGCATTGGAGCCTCCGGTTGGGGATTGCCACAGTCATCAAGCGTCAAAGGCTGGACCTTATCAACCGCCAAGCAACGGCTCGATCAATCCGGTAACGAGTCGTGGCGCAGGCGACAGGCTGGAGCGAAGAGTCGACGGCAGCAGCACTTTCCGGATTGTAACCAACCATCCTAAAAGGTCAAACTCGTGGCGCGATGAGCAGCCCTGACGCATGACCCAGCCGAATCGGATGCGTTTGCCGGTACCGCCCGTTTTCGCCGGCGAGGCGGTCAGATGGGGGTTGGCTAGCGGCAAAGGAGCGCTTGTAGCGCGGGTAGTGTGGGGCCAGTCAATGGGAGGTGAGAGGTCGTCGGATCTCCGTTGCGATCGTCAGGCGAGCTGGTTTCCCGGCGCGGAGTGCGCCGCGCTGGGGAAGAGGTCTTGGGCAGGCCCGGGAAGGTTATTCGAGTTGCAGCAGGAACGGTTTGGCGAGGAGCACGCGCATGCGCGCGAGATCGAGCCAGGGAGCGGCGCAGGAACTGCGGATAAAGGCGATGGCGCCGCGCACACCGAATTGCCGATACAGGTCGCGTAGCTGCCGGGTGAAGCGTGCCAGGGTATTGAAGACATGCGCCAGGCGCATGAGGAGGTGATAGCCCCTCATGGCATTCCAGTCGAGGGCAAAGGCATGCTCGTAGTGGTAGCCCTGGTGCTTCTCGACGAGAAAGCCCGCTTCGATGCCCCAGCGGTGGCGGGCGCCCAGGTTGCAGCGCTCATGGACATTGTCTTGGCTGAGCGGCTGGCTGGAGAGCCAGGCGTGACGCGAGGTTTCGGTGACGGTCCTGGCCTGGTCATCGACCCTCTCCCAGCTTTCCTCACAGACCACTACGTTCAGCTTGAGATGCTGACGCCCGTTCGAACCGAAGGCATAGTCGATGTCGTTGACCCAGCTGAAGTGCTGTTGGCGCCGTCCCCAGCAGCGCTGCGAGGCTTGCGGTTTCAGGGCATGGAGCGCGTGGAACTCCGGCCAGCCGGTGGACAAATCCTTGTCCTTGAGCACGATCATGAACTGCCAGTGGTAGCCACGGCAGCGCTGCATCACCGGCCCGTTGGCGTAGAGGCCATCGAGCAGGAGCAGGATCGGCAGGCCGGGGAACAGCGTCTTGAGCCGGTCGCTCAAGCGCACAAAGCCGCGCAGCTCGCCATCCTGCTTTTGCGCTTCGCTATCGCCCAGCGCGTGTTCGAGGAACTCGCTGAGCAACGGGATGACCAGACCGTTGTGGAAGGCGAGACTGGCCTCGAGGAGGTAGACGAAGTACTGGGTGTGACGGGTTTCCTCCTTGCCGACGGTCCGCTGCAGGAGTTCCTCCGCCCAGAGGGTGTCGCCGGCGAGCTTCTGTGAGCCGTCGATGGCGATCGGATAGCAGCGGTTGATCAGATAGCGGCGAAAGCTCTTGCCGCGGATCAGCCGCTTGATCAAATCGACGTGGGCTTGTTCGAGGTGCTCAAGGTCGATGTCGCGCAGCAGCCGAAACAGGGTGTCGGCGTGTGGCAGGGTATCGATTTCCGGGAATAGCAGCTGCAGGGTGGTCATGAACTGCGGGCGGCTGATTTCGCGGTTGGTCTCGCGCCGGGAAGAGAACTGAAAGACGAACATCAACAAGCCGTAGAGCAGCAGCGCGGTGAGCTTGTGCCGGCGCTTCCTGGGGTCTCTTGGGTCGGGAATCTGTTCCAGTTGACCGAGCAAGGTGGGCAGCTCTTTGGTAAGCGTTCAGCGCACCCACCCCTGGGCGCGCACAATCAGACTGGCTTTTTGAGCGGCAGGAGCTCGTCGATGCGGCTGTTCGGCCAGGAGGGGAGTTTCTCGAGGGTGTCGGTCAGCCAGGCCATGGGCTCGATGCCGTTCGCGCGCGCAGTTTCGAGCAGCGACTGAATCGCCGCGGCGCGTTGGCCTGCCGCCTCGGAACCGGCGAACAGGCAATTTTTCTTCCCGATGGCGATCGGACGAATGGCATTCTCGACCGGGTTGTTGTCGATCGGGTAGAAGCCGTTGGTGGCGTACCGGGCAAAGGCCGGCCAGCGCCGCAGGCTGTAGTCGATCGCCTTGGCCAGTGCGCCGCCGTCGGCCACCGATCTGCGGGTGTTCTGGAGCCACAGGTGCAGGGCTTCGAGCAGCGGCTGACTGGTTTCCTTTCGTCGTCGGGCGCGCTCCTCTACCGTCTTCCCCTTCGCTGCGGCCTCAATGGCATACAACTCGCCGATGCGGCGCAGGGCCTCGGCCGCGACGGGGCTCCCATTCGCTTGATGGAGGTCGAAGAACTTCCGCCGGGCGTGGGCCATACAGGCGAGTTCGATCACCTCGCCCCGAAACAGCACCTGATAGCCGGCATTATGTTGTGCAAAACATAATGCCGGTTATGTTGCCGCCGAAGATATGTGGTGGCGACCTGAAGGCCGACGGCCGATCCTCTGGACCGTCGGGCTGGTGCGCACATAAATTCGAGCGTTTGGCGGCTACAGTTGGCTCATGAAGTCCATGATCGTGCCCGACGTTCTCGCTGATTTCGTCCGCGCGGCGGCTGGCAGGTCGGTGATGTCTACGCAGGCCAGTGCCTTGGCCTTCATCTCGAGATCGACCTCGGCATAAACGTGTGTCGTGTCCAAGGAAACGTGACCGAGCCAAGCCCGAATGGTATTGATGTCCACTCCCGCACGAAGTAAATGAACAGCCGTGGTATGCCGGATCGAGTGCGGGCTGATGTGTTTTCCACGCATGGACTCGACCCGCGTGGCCGCCTCCTTGGCGTAGGTCTTCACGATGCGATGTACCCCGAAGCGCGTCATCGGGTCACCGGTTCGTCCGTGAAACACCTGATCGTCGGCGCACTTTCCGGCCACAAGCGGTTGCAGCGCAGCTACCGTGACCGCCCATAGAGGACAGATCCGCCACTTGTTGCCCTTGCCGAGAATGCGTACAGACGGTGACGTTCCCAGGTAAAGGTTGCCCACCCGCAAAGACGCCGCCTCGTCGGCACGAGCGCCGCTGTTGTAGAGAAAGAGCAGCAGAGCATGGTCTCGCGCCCCCAGCGTCGTGCCACGATTTGGGGCGCGCAACAGTGCCTCGACTTCGGGCTTGTCGAGATATCCGATGGCGTTCTGGGCGGCCTTCTTGAACGGCACCAAACGAACTTGAGAACACCAATCCAGATGCTCAGGTGAACGCATACCGACGAAACGAGCCAGCGAGTGAATGGTGCTGAGTCGCTGGTTGCGCGTGACGACGCTGCAACCACGCTCATGCTCGATGTGATCGAGGAATGCCCGCACCCGATCTGCTGACACGTCATGCACCGCCAGACGCTCGATCGGCACCGTCGCCAAGTTGCTGACGAATGGCAGGAGCAGGGTTAATGTATCCCGGTAGCTTACTTGAGTGTTCCTCGCCAGGTTTCTCTCGGCGACCAGATACTCCAGCAGGAAACGCCGTACCCATGGACCGAGAAGGCTTTGATCACGCATCATCGGCCTCCCGTTCTACCTCGTTCAATGCATACGCCGCGAACCGGGAGCTGGCCTCTTGCAGCAACTCTGATGTCATGTGCAGATAGCGCTGTGTCGAAACGATATTGGCGTGTCCGAGGTAGGTCGCCAGATGAGGCAGAAGGTATTGGACGTCCTTGCCCGAACGGTACCAGGCCAGGACACGATGAACCGCCGCGGTGTGGCGCAGATCGTGAAGTCGCGGAGGTCGTAGCTCACCGGGTGGACGGACAATGCCCGCCGCTGATCGTATCCGTTGAAAGCAGGTGATGACTTCCGGGTAAGCCAGACAACAACCCGTGCGGTGTACAAAGAAAGGGGGGAGCCCCTGTCCTTTACCATGGGCAGCGTGCTTCGCCTCTCATAGTAGGCCGCCAATGCTGACGCCAGTTGCGGCCCGATCGGTACCAAGCGAGTCTTGTAGAACTTCGTGTTTCGAACGGTCAGGACTTGCTCGGCAATATCAACGTCAGCCACCGTGAGGCCGATGGCTTCGCTGATACGAAGTCCAGCGCCGTACAGTACCAGTAGCAAGGTTCGATACGTCATGGCCTGAAGACGGCTCAAGGGCGATCCTACGACGGCGGTCGAGTCGAGCAGGCGCTGTAGTTCGTCATGCGAGACATAGGGTGTCTGCGGCGGCGGCAACTTCGGCTTGATTTCTGGCAACGGCGATACCGCCACATAGCCGCGCGCCAACGCGAAGCGATACAACCCGGCCAACAATCTAAATTTTGTCGTCCAGGAGGCGCTAAGCGCGCCATGGCCGCGTAGAAACGCGCTCACGGCCTGCTGCGTCACTTCGTGCAAGGGCCGATCACCTGTCTCGCGCGCGAACTGGCGCAGCGCCCGGGCACCGCTGCGGATTTGGACACCCTGGGCTCGCCGGGTGGCAAGATAAATCGTGATGACATCACTGGTGTTCATCGCAGACCTCCGAGATCGAAGTCAGCCACTTGGCGTAAAGACCCCAGGTCGACTTTCGTGTAGGTCATCGTGGCCGAGGCACTGCGATGACCGAGGTGGTCGCCGATCTCCTTGAGTGTCAGCCCGTCGGCGAGCAGCTTCGCTGCGCACGAGTGCCGCAAAGCATGAGGGCCAAGGTGAGCGGCCTGTATCCAAGTGCGCGCAGCCGCCGGGTGACGATGTTGTAGAGGGCCGTAGCCTGAATGGGGAATCGCGGCGCCTGGGTCCGGATAAAGACCTCAGCATGCGACACGTTCGGCCGAACCTCGTGGATGTATCGCCGAAGCGCCTCCGCCACGGAAGGCACGAGCGGGTGGACCTGGGGTTGGCGGCGCTTCAGTCGCCAGATAGGTAAAAGCCCGGCGACGAGGTCGATCTGGTCAAGCCGAGGCGATGCAACCTCGCCTCGCCGAAGGCCGAGTACAGCCAATAGAAGCAGGATCGCGCGGTCGCGAATGTCGCCCTCGCTATCGCTGCTGGCGGTGGCGACCACGCGCCTTACATCCTCCCAGCTCAAAGCGTACGGCAACGACTCCAGCGCATATCGCCGATTTCCTGGGATCGAACCAGCCAGAATAGGGCTGCACGCGCCGGTACTGGCGGCGTGACGAAGGAACACCCGCAGCATCTTGGCGATTCCTCCGGCAGAGATCCGAGACCACCGCTTTGCACCGTAATTGACGAAGTACGCATCGATATCTTGTGGCTGGAGCGTTGCCAGGTTACGGTCGGTGTCGCTGCACCAGCACAGAAACTTCAAGGCGCGGTACCGCCATTGCTCAATCGTGCAGGGCGTCAGACCGCGTTCGTCGCGCATCCAGGCAACGAAGTGCTCAAGGGCCGGCCCGAACGGGACCGACTCCTCGGGCTGCGGCCACCAGCCCAGGTATTTCAACCAGGGTCGCGCGAAACATACGCATGTAGCGGCCGTCGTTGGTGCCAGCCCATGACTGGTTGGCGAAACTCGTCCGTGACGATTTCATGCAACCGGGACGCATTGACGCTCCCGAAGTCGCTGGGTGACATGTGTTCAGCAACCCACAAAATCGATCGCGCCCGCAGACGTAGAGAATCTCGCGTGCCACCCTGAGCAGTACAGTGCTGAAGGTAGCGATTGCGTTCATCTGCCAACGGGCCATCGCGATGGTGGGCAAGTGCGCGATCTGTACTAACAAGAGTTTCGAACATGACAGTCCTTTGAGGTTGAAAGGGACTGTCAGCAAGGACCTCCAGTTATGTGCTGTCAAATGCTCAAGAACAGGCTGGATGCTGGGGCTTCTGGACTGGTGTCACATATCTTCGGCGGCAACATAACCGGCAAACTCATCGACCATCAGAGCGCCTTGCCAGTGGCCGAGGAACTCCACCACATACTTCCCGCCCCGGCCGGGCTGGTAGTCGAAGACGACGATCGGCGGGTTGCTTCCCAGGGCATTGCTGCGATACGCCCAGAGATACGCCCGCTTGGTCTTTCCTCTGCCCGGATCGAGTTGCTGTACCGGGGTTTCATCGGCATGCAGCACCGTATCCTGGCGCAGCAGCTCGGCCAGGCGCAGCCAGAGCGGTTCGAGAGCGACACCGATGCGACCGACCCAGTCCGCCAGCGTCGAGCGAGACAGCGTCACCCCCGAGCGGGCGGCCTGCCGTTCCAGACGATAGAGCGGCAGGTGATCGACGTATTTGCTGACCATCACCCAGGCCAGCAAGGCCGGCGCCGCCAGGCCGCCATCGATGACCGAAGCCACCGCCGGTGCGGCGGTGAGGGTCTCGCCAGGGCCGGCAGGCGTACTTCGGGTAGAGGTGGCGTT
Organism: Candidatus Accumulibacter affinis; assembly: GCA_016713625.1. Taxonomy (GTDB): domain Bacteria; phylum Pseudomonadota; class Gammaproteobacteria; order Burkholderiales; family Rhodocyclaceae; genus Accumulibacter; species Accumulibacter affinis. The sequence goes on along the minus strand of JADJOT010000010.1, from coordinate 405,249 downwards.
CGACGAAGAACTCGGCGGGAACGATGCTGAGTTTCTCGGTCACGTCCTCGCCGATCCGCACCAGTGCCTGACCACATTGCCCACAGGTGCAGGTTTCGGGCTCGTGCAGGTGCTCGACCCGGGGCAGCTGCTCGGGCAAGGGCTGACGGCCGGCGCGTTCGCGTTTCGGTTTCTCGGCGGGCGGGAGATGCGGCCCCATCTCGGCCGCCTGGCGCTGTTCGTCCAGGCGGGCTTCGCAGGCAGCGAGGTCGGCGGCCAGGGTTTCGTCGAAGAGGTCCCGTTCGGCAGCGACCAGGGACTCGCTCTTGACGCCGAATTTCATCCGCCGCAGATAGGCCAGTTCGAGGGTCAGCTTCTCGATCTTGGCATCGCGCCAGTGAATCTCCGTGGCACTGGTCTTGACCTGTTCGAGCAGTCCACCGACCCGCTTCTCGGCCCAGAACAGCAGTTCCGGCGAGGGCGAGAAGGGGGGCAAGTTCGCTGGCTAAATCCATGACGGATTATACCATGAAGATGCTCTGCAAGACGTCGCAGTGGCGGATTTTGCATGCTTTTCTGCAAAGAAAGTGCACCCTTAGACCTGCCAGTGGGCGGGTGCCGGCGCGTCCCGGCGTTGCCAGTCTACGCCGGCGATCAGCCAGCGCCATTGTGCTGCGGTGAGGGCGAAAACCGGGTCGCTGGCGCTCGGCCAGGTGAAGTAGCCACGGTGCAGCCGGCGCTGCGAGAGCCAGACGCCGGTGCCATCCCAGACCAGCAGTTTGAGCCGGCTGCGGCGCCGGTTGGTGAAGGCGTAGGCGGTGCCGTCACAGGGGCTGCGCCCGAGACTGGCCTGGATGCGCGCCGACAGGCCATCGATGCCCAGACGCATGTCCACCGCTTCGACGGCCAGCCAGATGCGCTCCGGCGCCGCCCCGAGGGGCGCGTTCATGCGCGCTCTCCCCACAGGGCCGTCAGCCACCCGGCAGGCGGCAGAGTGGCAAATTCGAGTCGCCAGCCCTGCGGGCTGTGCAGCGACAGACTCGGCGTAGAGGCCGCGGTACCCGGAACCCTCACCGCAGGAACCAGGGTCAGTGGGCCTCTCGCTCCGCTCGGTCCTGGACCCTTCGCCAAGCGCAGGTGCCAGTAACTGAGCGAATGGCTTCTCAGTCCGTGCTCCTCACAGTACGCCTTCTGGCTGTCGCCGCTCGCCCGCCAGGCGTCCACATGCCCTCGCCAGTGCGCTTCCAGTTCCCCTGCCTTGTCCATCTCGTCCTCCTGTCGAAAACCTGGAGGTTGCTCCACTTCTCGGCGGTTTTACAGGTGGATCGGCTGGACGCTTACGCTCTTTGCGCAGGAGGCGCATCTGTTTGCTCACGGCGTCCTCGCGGGCCTCTCTCTCTTCGGCGATGGTCGCGAAGGTCGAGCATCGGTTGGGCAAAGAAGCGGGGGAGTGGGGAACTTGTCCACTCGCGCGCAGTTTCAAGTTCAGCGCCCTTTCCTGCTGTTTCTTTTTTGCGCGCAGCCCCTGGATGGTGGCGCGTGTCGGGCGACGGCTCATGACCGGGAGTTCCCAGGGACGGCGCACAGCCGGTCGCGACCATCGGCGCAGAGCGGCTTGACCCACACCTGGCGGGGCGTGCTCTGATAGGACTGGCCGGGGCGGGCCAGCCCACGCCCGCTGGTCTCCCCAAGCAACTGCCAACCGGCGGCGCGGTAACAGGTACCGGCATAGTGACGCGGATCGACGAAGGTCTCGAGCAGCAGGGGCTCGAAGCCCCAGTGATCGAGCCAGTCGGCGCGTGCGCGGCGCGCGAGTTGTCCGAGCACATGGCTGGCCAGATGCGCTACCCGGACGTGGGGAAAGATCAGGAAGCGGCTGTTGTTCACCACCCGCGCCACGTTCTCGCGGCGGGCCTGGGCCGTCCAGCCGATCCAGCGGTCGCGCACGGCCACCGCCCGGGCAGCGCCGGCCAGCAGGACGCAGCCCAGGCGCCGGTCGCCCGCCAGGATGAAGTAGCGCAAGCGGTAGCCGAAGGCCCCCTGGAAACCCAGCGGGTGCCAGCGCGCCACCAGCGCATCCCACTGCGCCCCCACGGCCGCGTCGCGAACCACTTCCAGGAGACCGGGGCGAGTGCTGACAGGGCGCAGTGCACCAGAGGCTCGGCAACTGGCTCTACGGCTGCCGCGGGTGCCGTCGAACGGCGCGGCGGCGAGGGCCGCAGTGCAGGAAGCGCCAGCAACCCGGCCACCCGCAAACGTTCCAGGAACTCCAGGCAAGCGTGGATCTTCGGGGTTCCCGATAGGGTGAACCAAGCGAGATGTTCGCAGAGCGTCGCCGCCAACTCCTGGCGCGGCAATCCCGGCAGCCATGCCACGGTCGCACAGAGGTCAGCAATCTCCGCAGCGCTGAATTCGCGACCGCAGTGTACCCAACCTCTCGTATTCATGACCTCCACCACGGATCCTCCGGCTCAAGCGCAGACCTGTTGTCCTTCACGTATCCTGCCAGAAACCCGTGCGCCTGTCTAGCCCCCCTTTGCGAAAGTTATTTTTTCCGGGCGCCCCTAAGCCTTGCTACGACTGGCCTTCGCTAGTCATGCGTCAGGGCTGCGCGATGAGCGAAGCAGTCCAAGCATGACAAAGCGATTCTGGAGCTTTGTCCAGCACCGCCCTTGCGGTACAGTGACACCCTTCCGGTGCTTGCCACTGGCCACCAAGAAAAACGACTATGGCCCTCAAGAAATCCGAACTCTACGCCTCCCTGTGGAAATCCTGCGACGAGCTGCGCGGTGGCATGGACGCCAGCCAGTACAAGGATTACATCCTCGTCCTCTTGTTCGTCAAGTACGTATCTGACAAGTACGCAGGCGATCCAGACGGCCTGATCGAGGTGCCCATCGGCGGCAGCTTCGCCGACATGGTGGCGGCCAAGGGCGACAAGGAGATGGTCGACCGGCTGACCAAGCTGGTCGCTATCTTTGAGGGGCTGGACTTCGGCCGCAACCGTGCCGAGGGCGACGACCTGCTCGGCGACGCGTACGACTACCTGATGCGCTATTTCGCCACCGAGTCCGGCAAGAGCAAGGGACAGTTCTACACCCCGCCTGAAGTCTCGCGCATTATGGCAATGGTCATTGATCTCGGCCAGGCAACCAGCGGCGCACAAACGATCTACGACCCGACGTGCGGTTCCGGCTCACTGCTGCTCAAGGCATACGACGAGGCGAAGAGCCGGACCGGGCTGGACCTCACGATGAGAAGGCCACCTCCGCTCTCGCGCGCGTCGAGAGCGTATTCCGATATTGCCACCAGATAGTCACTCACTGGGCCATTTCTATGACTAAGCCAACCATCTTCTTCAGCCATTCATCACACGACCGCAAGATTCTCACTAAGCTCAAGGAACTGTTCGTAGCAAAAACCGGGGGAAGTATCGACATATTTCTGTCTAGCGACGGGGAAAGCATTCCTTTCGGAAAGAACTGGGTCCACAGCGTCGAGCAAGCGCTAAACACGGCGAAGGCAATGTTCGTCTTCATCACACCCACATCGATTCGTTCGAGCTGGCTGTACTTCGAGTCCGGCTACGCATACTCCAAAGGCATAAGCGTCGTACCGGTGAGCCTTCTAGGCGTGGACCTTTCCACGATCAGCCCGCCCCTCAGCCTCCTTCAAGGCTTCAACATAACCTCCGAAGAAGGCTTAAACAATATCATCAGCTTGGTCAACGATGAATTCAGACACAGCCATGGGGAAAGCTTCACAGCGGAAGATTTTCAAGCGCTTGCGGCGCCGAGCAGCCACCACAGCGACATTCAACTCGGGGAGCACACGACAGCCCTCGACCAGCTAGTCCTGTATGTCCAGAGTGATTCTATCCCAGAGGAAGCTCACGCGTTGGAACTCATTCGGGCTTTCCTGACAGCAGAAGGACACGATTTTGTAACATCCTCCACAGAAGCGGAAGTAATGGGAATCAAGTTCAGGCATCACAAGACCGGAGACGGGCAAAGATGCCTGACGATTAACATTGACCCATACGTCAGCGACATTGCGCTCCCTCTTGCTGAAAGAGCCATTCGAGCAATCTCAGCGGATGCGCTGAAAGCGCTAAAGCTGCGTCTAGACTTTGTAAAGAACGTCGCACTAATCCAAGATCGCTACAAGCTAACTGGCAGGCTATATGGCGCTTCGGTAACTTTTGCCGATAGCAACCGCTTACGCTATAAAGAAGTGGAGTTCAGCCTAAGCAGACTGAGGCATGCGACGTCCAGCGGAGCAACAGCGCTTGGCTCCGTAACTCTAGGTATTGATCTACTGGCCGACGAACTGCCTACCGGTATGCTTCGCCAACTTTTGGACCTGCTATTCGATCGCGGGGTCTTGTTCTTCGAACAGTAGCCGAGTCACCATCAGGTCTTTCTGCCATAACGAAACGGCAGCAATTGACGAGGCCCAACTACAAACTCACACCAGTATTTCCTCCCTCATTCACCGATTCACAGAAGCGCTTGGAACAACCTAACAAAAAGCACTCGCCTCTTGACATGCTCAAGGAAGTCGGTACCATCAAGGGCTTTAGACACCAAGGAGAAGATCGTGGAACTCACGCTCGCAGAGATCAAAGCAAAGATTGCTGAACTTCAAGATGCTGCCGTTGAAATTCGTAAAAGCAGCATACAAAAGATTGTTGATTTGATTCACCAGGTAGCATCAGATAACGAGGTTCACCCCACGCACGTCTTGGCTGATATCAAGAAAGAGATGGGAGAACCTGTGGTTCCGGCGACGCAACCAGTTCAAAAAACAGGCCGCAAGATGGGCAAACCAAGCCAAAAGGCTCCGTTGCAGGCAAAGTTAAAGGAAGCAGGTATCAGTTATGGTGCCAACTTCAGCGTTGCCCAGTTGAAAGAACTCGTCGAGAAGCACAACTTATAAGAGACAGCGAGGAAAGCGGTCGATCTCCTCACCGCTTTCTGAACCGACTCAGCCGAGCAAATACTGCCCAGGAGCCACACTGCGCTGGTGACCAGTCTTGACGCACAACTTCAAGCAACTCAGAAGCCTCATCGGCTACGCGAAAATGTATCCGGCCTCACGAAAGTAGAGAACGACATCGGACACGGAACATCCCAACTTCAACGCCCACTGCTCGGACAAATCTTCTGGTGTCGTCGACGCAAGCTGGCCTCTCCTTGTGATGGTCCCCAGCACGGACTCAACGATTTCTTCGGATAGGTTCAACCTCTCTGATAAAGCCTTTCTGGCAGGCATGTAAAGGTCTGGTGATGGGAATGAAGCTCGCCAATCCATCGTTGCCGAAAACACGGCGGACGAGGCTGGCCAGTGCGGGGAAGAGAACTGACGAAGAGCCCATTTATTGCGGAGAGCGAGAGCTTCCTTGCTCTTTTCGCATTGTGTCTCTCGTTCCTTGCGTTCACCTTCTGCAGCGTCCCAACGTTCACGAGCTTCAGCCAGCTTTTGGTCTAACTTGCGTTGTAGTTCTGCCTCAACAGCCGCGATTCGTGGGTGATAAATCCACTTACGGTTTCCTGTTTCGCTGAAGATCGCGTCGGCAACAAGCTCTCGAGTTGCCTGTTTGCTTTTGAAAGCACTAAGGTCTATCTCGAAGGAAGGCAACCCCGTTTCAATAAGACGCTCCTGCTTTTTAGGCATCAGTCTATGAAAGACAGTGATTTCAACGAGGATTTCCTTGCCATTCAGAGTTCCGCAAATGTCGGGGGTAACCTCTTGACGCGACCTTCCTGTTACGCAGTCGTCCAGCGGAACCGCCAGGCTCTCAGAGCAGATTTCTGTCTCAACGAGCACATTCCCGAAAGCATCTTTGGCGGAGACAACCGCCTCCAAAACGGGAAGTAGCAGTTCCTTCCTGTCGCGAATGAGCTGCTTCGCTAGCTCGTGCACCGACACTTCGTAGCCGTCACTACAGGGATCGCCTTTGCTGTGGGCAAAGTGCCATTCCCTCTCTGTTCCTTGCCGCGCGAGGACCGGATGTTCGCAACCAGGGCAGACGCAATTACAGGCAAGACCTCGCGGAACCTCATCCGGTGAAACCAACCGTTGATCTGATAGTCGCTTGGCAAACGGCAGAATCAAGGCGGTCATAAGACTTTGTGTTACGCGACGGGATGAGTCGTAGCGATAAAGCACTGCCATAAATCATGGTAGTGTCGCGCCAGGCGCCAAAGCGAACAGCAGCCAACCCCAAGTTGCTGTAAGCCATAGAAGCCGACGTCAGTCAGCAAAGCAGCGACCCCATCTAAGTCAGCGTTATATGGGTGAACGAAGTCAAAGGCTGCCATGACGGGACAAAGCTCTCTATTTTCCCACCATCAAGAAGCCTGTGATGAGCGGCACCCGGTATAAACGAAGGGTCCAGCGGGTACTTTGCAAAAGGATTATGGTAAACATCCATCCCTTCCACCCAACTCTCAGAGTACTCTGACTGGCTCACGTCCTTCACGAACGGCCTCGGAGCAAAAGCATTCGGATCAAAATCAGCGGCAAATCCTCTCCTAATCATATGCACACGCTTCGAACCAAAGCCAGCCATTAGACCAATGCGGTTAAACTTCGAGATGGTTGCGCTTGTATTTGAAATAACAGCACTGACGTTCTCCGCGCCAGGTATCCCGAAGAATCCCGACGGAACCTCCTTTCCTCCCCACTTGTGACTTACGACCTTTCTAGGGGAAAGCACAAGTGTTCCATCCCAGTCACGGTTCCAGTCGTAGGCGTACCCGTAGAGGTAGATCGGCAGCCCGGCCCTAGTCATCGTCATCGACATCGGTGCGTGGAAGTCCTGGATAGCGAAGATTAGTGGCAGGCCCTTTACGTTGGAACGTTCCCAATATTTCTTTGCAAGCTTAGCGGTCAATGGTCCCGCGAACTTTATAGGCATGTATTCACACTGATAAGCAGTATTGTCCTCCCAAGTCTCTAGTGGCGGAGGGATCGCTGGCCTACCTCGCTTATCAAGGGTAGGGTTGACCGTAGTGGCCTCAACACACAGGTCACCCAGCACTCCACGAGCTACGAAATCCGGAATAGCTACGGTTCGGTCCAAAACGTACCCGAGTTCGATGAGCACAGCGAAGACGTAAAGCTCCCATATTCTTGCGTCAAAACCGGTGGTCTGGAATTGCTCCACAAAATTCCCGTCAGCGTCCTCATACCAACGCATCATCGGCTTAATAAGCTCCAGAGCAGGCGAATACTCTTCGAGAGTCGTGAGGCAAATGAAGTCTTTATTGAGCTTGCCCCGCAAAACAACTGGCGAGAAGAAGTCCACAGACTTACCGACTTCATCGCCTTGTTCTCCTACCGCATCAAGATTCCGAGAGATTTCCCTAATATTCTCCTTCGAAGCCGAAAGCGCTTCCTCTGGCGACTCGTAGAAATCGGTCATAGAGACCCACCGGTATCGCTCCTTTAAGTCCTTAGCAAGGACAATCGCAGAGAAATCGTTATCGGGCCTGTCGCGAATCAAGACGATCAGCAACTTCTCATCAGACACTTGAAACCAGCCGACTTCTTCGGCAAAGACAAGCGCTTCTGGCTTACGGCAATACGCTGCTAGAGCTTCAAATCTGACCCTGGTAATCTCTTGCACGACTCTCAGACTCCTTCCAAGCGACTTCTGGAAGCAGCATACATCACTCGCATCAATGGTTCGATTTCAGCTTCAATATCCCCAAAGGACGCCTCGTCAAGGAGTTGATATGGACGATCCAAAACGGTTCTTGAGTTGAACGGAAAATGGACTTCAATCTCCGAACAAACGATCAGCTGTGTGTTTTTTGGCAGCTTAGTCGAGACAAACGCAATCACCTTCGGCAGGTTAATGTCATCCTGCCCCTGCTGATTCGGCGAGTCAACGACAAGCGGGATCAAAAACGACCCAGTTTGACTGCAGCAGACATCCCAAAGGGCAGCATAATAAGCGAGGATAGAGCGTGGTCCACCGCTACCGGAAACGCTTGGCCGACTGTTCAGAGTGAGGCGGGATTTTTCTGATGGCGGCATATTCAGTTCGAACAGGGCTGAAGCATAAGCCTCTCGGAATCTGTCCTGTATGGCGGCCGAACGCTTGCGATCTGTCAGATCGCTCATACTCGAAGATAAATGATCGACTTCGGATAAGTGCGTACTGATCTCACGTTCGAGAACCTGCCGCTCGGCGGAGAAAGCCTGGAAAGCTTGTTCCGCACCGAGACCTTCGACGACATGGCGAAACTGAAGGTCACCCCTGCGGGTATCTAGCAGCTGAGCAATCTTTCGGTACCGAACATCAAGAGCGCCAATTTCAGCGACAGTCGTTTGCATCTGCGTCTCGACGAGCCTCGCATCCCCCTGAAGACGGAAAGCTATGCTACGCAAAGAACGCGCATCTTCCGCATAGGTAAGGACATCCATAAAGGACTCAGCATGCTCAGCGTTGCAAACCGGACAAACCAACTTCTCCCGTGGCTCCGAGCGAATATATTCCAGGTCGGAATCGTAGACCCGCAGGGCTTCGTTCGCCATGTTGATCTGCAGGTAGATGCTCGATAACAGCTCGCGCTCCCTAACTACCTGATCGCGCAGCTTCTCCTGGTGTAGGTTCAGATCGGTAATGTCCGACGTCAGGATTTCTATCTCGCGTGTAAAATTCTCCGGATCAATCTTTGGCCCTATCAGCTTCTTTCCGAAGCGCTCCTGTACCTTGTCAAGAAACGATCGCTCCCGTTTAAGATCGTCCAGAACGCGCTGCGCAGAATCGCGTTTAGCCTTTGCCTCGTAATATTCAGGCGGCTTGATACCAGAAAAATATTCAAGGATCGGGCCAATCGGACTCGTGAACTGTTGAAGTCCAGAAAATGTATCCCATCCTGACTGCCAACTTCCGTCTTGGTTTATGTAGAAGGGAAGAAAGAAGCACTTCGGGTCGGCGGGAACACTTTCTCCCTTCTTGTCTGAGAGCACAAGGTTAAAGCCAGTGGCGGAAGCGAACTGATCACTCCACTCGCCATGGCTGCCGGTAGCGACAATCAAGCGCCCGTCCTCAGCGAATAGGGCTCGGGTACCGCTTTGATGAAGAGCCCGATACTTCTGCTCTCCGACGCGAAAGTCGACCAGGGAAATCGTGCCTTCATCCCACTTAGTCAGTTCTCCTCGAGGCCTCGCCCCCAAGGTCAGGAACAGGGCTTTTATCAAGCTCGACTTGCCGGTGTGGTTCCTGCCCTGTATCAGGTTGGTGGTCTTGTCGAACTCCAAGCGACGGCCTCGCCGATCCCTTCGAGAAAACAGCCAAATGTTTTCGAATACAAAGCTTCTCATATGATTTTGTCCGAAGGCTTCTGACTAACTTTCTTAAGTCTGGTCCACGCATTTTTTAGCAACCCTTAGCAGGAAGTGCGCGACAAATTCGGCAGAGCGGATGGTGGGATGAAATTCGCCCAAGTCAGCTTTAGCCTTCTCAATGAAATCCTTGACGGTGGCACCGGCAAAATTAGCTTCAAGCCATTGATCGCAATCGGCAGACAAAGATCTCGCGAGAGGGTCTTCACCACCCATGACAAGAAGCCGGAAGATTCTTGAGACGGCTACGCGTATTGAAGCTATCTCCATGAAGTTAGCACCGCCCTCTGCCGACAACTGGTTAAGCAACGTTTCGATGAAAGCTTCTTGATCCGGAACCTCTGCGAGCATCCCGAGAGCGGAAACGAAATCACTCCGCGAAAAACCGCGTTCCCTTCGGAGTTCATTAAAGGTCGAGCACGAATCGGTTTGGGTGTGGATCTTTTCGGCCACGAGGGATTGCTTGCGGATCAAAGAGATGATTTATCAGAGGGTTGTCAAAGATGCATCGGAGGTGGTAGGTAACGGTTTTCAAGCTGATTACCCATGCCCAGGAGGCCCCTTGAGATGTCAGGAGAGACCAAAGAGACCTGTTTTGACGAGTTTGTGGCGGCTCGCGAGCAGTTTGAGAAACTGATGGGTGAACTGCGATCGGATTCGGCACGAATCCTGGAGCATGGGGAGGTCGAATCACTGATCGCGCGCGAGGGGTATGAGTTGTTGCGGCGTTTGATGCAGGGGTACCTGGATCAACGAGCGGCGGCGGAAGAAAGGTGTGAAGTAGTGACCGGGGCGGACGGAGCGGAGCGGCGGCATTGCCGAGCCAGAAGCCGATCGCTGGCGACGGTGTTCGGCGAAGTGACGGTCAGGCGCCTGGGGTACAGCGGAGCCCGGCTGAAGAGTGTTTTCCCGTTGGATGCTGCGCTGAATCTGCCGCCGAACCAATACTCCCAAGGGGTGCGACGCAAGGTAGGGTTGGAAGTGGCCAAGGGCTCGTTTGAAGAGGCGGTGAAGGCCATCCAGGAAGGCACGGGTGCGGAAGTGCCGAAGCGACAAGCCGAAGAACTGTCCCGGGCGATCAGCGTGGATTTTGACGAGTTTTACGCCCGTCCGGCGGTGGAGGACGCTCGTCGGCCGGTAGAGGAAGCCAGTGCGCCTGAGGAGGAAGCCGGTACGCCGGAAGTGGACAGCAGCGATCTGCTGGTGATGAGTACCGATGGCAAAGGCATTGTCGTGCGGAAGCAAGACCTTCGAGAGGCGACGCGTAAGAAGGCGGAAGCGACGACGCACAAACTCAAAGCCCGTCTGAGTAAAGGCGAGAAGCGCAATCGTAAGCGGATGGCCACGGTCGCCTCGGTGTACGAGGTGGCCCCGCATCTGCGGACCGCCGAGCAGATCATGGGGCAAGACGAGTCAACCGCGCCGAAGCGGCCCAAAGTACAGAACAAGCGGGTGTGGGCCAGCCTACGTCAGACCCCGGCGGAAGTGATCGAGGAGATGTTCGCCGAAGCCGAGCGTCGTGACCCCAAGCATGAACGAAGGTGGTTGGTGCTGGTCGATGGCCAGGAAGCTCAACAGCGGGAAGTCGAAGTGGCGATTGCGCGCCACCGAACGGACGTGGTGGTCATTCAGGATTTCGTGCATGTCCTCGAATACTTGTGGAAAGCCGCCTACTGCTTCCACGCAGATGGCACGCAGGAAGCCGAAACTTGGGTGCTGGAGCGCGCCTACGCCCTACTCCAGGGGAAAGTCAGCGACGTGGCCGCGGGGATGCGCCGCAGCGCCACCCGCCAAGGCATCTCGCAAGAGGCGCGAGCGCCGGTCGACAAGTGTGCCGACTACCTGCTCAAGAACAAGGAACGTTTCGACTATGCCACCGCCCTGGCCAACGGCTGGCCGATCGCCACCGGAATCATCGAGGGCGCTTGTCGTCACCTGGTCAAGGACCGCATGGACCTCACCGGCGCCCGCTGGAGTCTGGACGGCGCGGAAGCGGTGCTCCGCTTGCGCTCCCTTCGTGCCAGCGGCGACTTCGAGGAGTACATGGCCTTTCACCATCGCCAAGAGCGCCAGCGCAACTATCTGTCGGCACCGCAGAACAATGACACCAAAATGGCTGCGTGATCGCAGGGAAATCGTGGCTCAAAAGAGCCACACCCAATCGGTTTTCGCTCCAAGGGGACCTATGGCAGCGAGTAAAGCATCCACCAAGGCAGTGGCTTGGCCAGCGTGCTTGGGACTACGTTCGGAGAGGAAGGAAACGGCAATGCCACGCAGATGAGTAGACGGGCTATCCGGATGGATCGGAACCTTTTCAACATGGATAAGCGAAGGTCTTGGCGGTAAACTCTCGGCCTCATGCAAAGTCTCCAACCCCTTGGACAGAAGTTGTAAATGCCCTGCTTCAAGCCGCGAAAGATCACAAGCAAGTGAGGTTGCAGCGTTCGCTTGACCTTGGAGCGGAAGGTCACAGCCAACATTCGAGATAAATCGCCCAGAACTTTTCAATTCCTTGAAAGCCACCACGGCGGAGTAGAGCTTCCCGATCATGCTGTCCTTGATGACCGACGGCGATTGCGCCCCGGACTTCTTACTGGAGGGTTCAAGGAGTTTGGTCAGTTCTCTCCAACTCCATTCCCCACGGTCCTTTTTCTTGACCTGATAGACCCTTATGGAGGACGGGGAGAGCGATGAATCGAGTTCAGCAACGTCTTGGATTGCCTCGAAGAGGAAGAGGAAATCGTCGACGCCCTCTCTTTCAAGCTCGAACATCCGAGCCAGAGCCCACGCCCGTTGGAAGTTGACGCCCTTTTGGTTGTGACCGCCGCCAGTTTCCGCTAAGTTCTTGCAGTTGGCGACGCGGAAGACCTCTTCCATTCGGCGACTTTCCAAGGTGTCTTCCCGTTGAGAGTGGATTATCAATGCTGGAGCCATTCGTGGAAAGCCATACTGTGCTAACGGGGAACAGTCTTGACGAGGGTGACGGTCTAGGCTGCGACTTCGAAGGCAGGGGCGACGGTGTAAGTGTGCTGTATACATACCCCTGCCGACGACCTACACGCCCGCGAACGGGCAACCCAAGAAGTTCGTCCAGCCTGACCACAATCCATCAAAACCGCTAACAGGTCCACGCCGTACCTATACCGAATCTTGCCCCCCGGGCACCCTCAAGATCGCCAAGCCTCGGCCCCCTTACATCGTTCCACGACGCTCACTCTGGAACGTCAGCCCCAATATTGGCGAACGGTACGAAGCCGAAACCCGAAAGCACTGGACGGAGCAATCCACAGCAGGGTGTTCCCCAAGGCATCTCACACTGCCCCGACTGTACCGCTGAAACCCTTGCAGGAAGGGGATTTCATCGCATTCTACAGCGGGAACACGCAGAAACCGCCAGCCGCCAGGGTCAGGTCTAACATTCCAATATTCCTTCGGAGGCGTTCGTCCGTCACGAACATGGGAGGGAGAGCCACCCAGGACGCGCGCGCTTCAGGGCTGGAGCTCGCGTAGTACCTCCGGGTGGGAGCAGGCGACACGTAGCAGAGTCTTGGCCGCTCCTGTAGGCTCTCTCCGGCCTTGCTCCCAATCCTGCAGCGTGCGCGAAGAAATTCCTAGCAGGGTAGCAAAATCGTGTTGCGACAACCCAACCCTAGAACGCGCCTCGGCTGCAGGCGTAATTCCTACCTTTGTCACTCGCGCCGTCTGACCGCGTTTCATCTGTTTGACGGACTCAAGCAAGTCACGTTGGAACTTTTCGAGTTCAGAGGACATCTTCAACTCCTTGTTTCAGATCAGCGAGAAACGACGTAGGCAAATTGTCGAACTGTGCCTTCTTGTAGGCGATCAGCAACCAGATCGTCCGGTCAGCGGCGATGCAATAGATGACACGCGCACCACCGCGCTTTCCCCGTCCAGAGGCAGCCCATCGAACTTTGCGGCAACCGCCGCTCCCAGGAATGATGTCACCTGACTCGGGGTTCGTGGCGATCCAGTTGATGAATGTCTCACGCTCAGAATTCGACCAAATGTCCGTCGCGTATCGTTCAAAAATGAAGGTCTCGGCCACTGTTCGCATAGACCAATTCTACGGCAATGCCGTAATCAAGGCAATTGCTGCTGGAACAGCATCAGGCAGCGTGCCGAGTCGTCCCTCTTGTGGATAAAGGGGCCAGGCTCAAATTAATCGCAAGTACGAACTGCTATGTGAGCCGCGCATAGGGCACGACGATGCTGCCTGGCGCGGGAGTGCTTCGGCTTACGGAGGCGGAGCCCTTTCGCCAGGGCGCCTTGCCCGCTGTCCAGCGCTGACCTGCCAACCATCAGCAGCAAAAGCGAACCATGGCAACGATCAGCGTCCGTGCCAGTAGCGACGATATTCACTGCGATACGAGGACAGCACGAGCCCGCTGGCCAGGTCGATGCGTACTGCACCATCGCGATCGCTGCGCCACAGCCGGCTGCCGGCGTAACGTGCCACGACCTCAGGGCGCGGGTGCTGGAAGCGGTTGCGGTAGCCGACCGGAATGATCACTTCGCGAGCGCCGACGGCAGCAACGAAGTCCGGCGTCGACGAAGTGGCGCTGCCGTGGTGCGGCACCAGCAGCACCTCGCTGCGTAGTTGATCGGCTGCCCGGGCGAGCAGCGCCTGCTCGTCGCGCGCCTCGATGTCGGAGGTGAGCAGAACGCTGCCGAAGGCATTTTCGATCCGCAGCACACAGCTCATGTTATTGCTCCGGACAGCCTTGCGCTGGTAGTCGTCGACCGGCGGGTGCAGGATCGTGAAATGCACGCCGTCCCAGTCCCAGGCCTGACCGGCAACACAGCGTTCGCCGACAAGTTCGGGAACCGACGACAGCGTGCGCGCGATCGGCAGAGCTTCCTGCACGGCGACAACGCCACCCGAGTGGTCCTTGTCGCGATGCGTGACGATCAGCGCGTCGAGCTGCCCAACCCCTTGCGCACGCAGATAGGGGACGACGATCCGCTGCCCGGCGTCGGAGTCAGCGCTATACAGCGGCCCGGTATCGTAGAGCAGGGTATGCCCGGCAGTGCGCACGACCACCGCCAGCCCCTGGCCGACGTCGAGTACGTCCACCCAGGCAGCACCCGCCGCGGGCCGCGTCGCCGGCCATAGCAGCGCTGGCAGCAGCAGGCACAGACCGAGCCAGCGCGCCGGAAAGCCGCGCGGCAAGAGCAGCCAGAGCACCCCGAGTACTGCCACTAGCGTCGCGGCCAGCGGTGGCGCTGGCTGCTCCCAGATCGGCCAGGCAGCGAGCCATTCGAGACAGCCCATCAGAGCGGACAACAGCCAGTGATCGAGATACAGCAGCGGCGGCCACGAAAAAACGGCGAAGAGCAGCGCCAGCGGCGTGATCACGAAGCTGACCAGCGGCACGGCCAGCGCGTTGGCCAGCGGCGACACCAGCGAGAACTGTTGAAACATCCACAGCAACAGCGGCAGGGTGCCGACGGTCACCGCCCACTGCGTCGCGCCCCAGCCAGCGAGTGCAGCTCGCCAACCACGTGCAACACCGATGCGCGCTGTGCCGACGAAAAAGAGCAGGCCGACCGCTGCGAAGGAGAGCCAGAAGCCCGGCGACAAGACTGCCCACGGATCGAGCAGCAGCACCAGCAGCAGCGCCAGCAGCAGGCTGCGGCTGGCGCCCAGGTTGCGGCCCGACCACAGCGCCACAGCGACCACCGCCAGCATGTACAGGGTGCGCTGCGTCGGCACCGCAAAACCGGCGATCAGGGAGTAAGCCAGGGCGGCGATCGAGCCGGCGGTGATCGCCGCTTTCGGCGCCGGCAGGAAGAGCATCAGCGACTCACTACGCCGCCACAGCCAACCGACCAGAGCGGCAAACAGCAGCGCCACCATCGTTACATGCAGACCCGAGATCGACATCAGGTGCGTCACCCCGGCCAGCCTGAACAAGCGCCACTGCGTTGCCGGGATCGCCTGTTGGTCGCCGACCGCCAGCGCGACGAGGACGCCGACGTAGGGCGAATCGGCCAGCACGTCGAAAAAGGAATTGCGAATCCGGTCACGCCAACGCTCGATGACGTAGGCCGGCTGAAGCACGAAGTCGTCCAGTCGCTTGGCGACGGTGCGCGGACGCACGTAGCCGGTGGCCCGCAGGCCGCGCTCGAAGAGCCAGGCCTCGTAATCAAACCCATGCGGGTTGGCGTTGCCGTGTGGGCGCTTGAGACGAACCGTGAAGCGCCAGCGCTCACCGGGGCGAATCGTCAATCCGTCGCGCCATTCGTCGTCAAGGCGGCCGCGATACCAGGAAAGCATGATTCGTTCCGGCAGACGGGCGCCCGCAGTTTCCACCGACTCGACGTCAAACTCGAAGCGCTCGCCGCCCTCAAAGCCATGCGGCAGCGCGGCGACGACGCCGACGACCTGCACGTCACGGCCCTCCCAGGCGGCCGGCAACCGATCCTGCAAGCGCTGCTCGGCACGCCAGGCGGCCCAGCCGAGGCCCAGCACGGCGCAGGCCAGCACCGCCAGCACACGTTCGAGTGTGTGCCGGCGACGGCCCAGCCAGAGCAGCAGCAATACGCCGATCAGCAGACCGGCGACGAGCGGCAGCGCCGGCAGTTCCTCTTGCAGCTGCAGAAAGCCGACACCGATAGCAAAAGCAAGAATGTTGAGGCGCATGCCGCATTAGAGCAGATATTCGCCACCGCTTCCGAACCCTGCGTTGAGCGCGCCGACCGGCGGCGCGGGCACGTGCTCAGCCCAGCCGGAAGCGACGCACTTCGGCTTCCAGGCCCTCCGAGAGGCCTTCGAGTTGCCCCGCCGTAGCGGCATTGCCGGCGACCAGCGCACAGTTTTCCTCGGCCATGCGCGCGACCCGGTCGACGTTGCGGGCGATCTCGGTGCTCGCCGCGCTCTGTTCGCGTAGCGCATCGGAGATGCCGGCGACCTTCTCCACCACCTGCCGCGTGTTGTTGCCGATTTCCCTGATCGACTCACCAGCCTGCGTCGCCAGCGCCACCCCCTCGGTGACCCGGCTGACGCCCTGCTGCATGCTCGCCACCGCGTCGCGGGTACCGCTCTGGATGGCGGCAATCATCGTCGAGATCTCCTGCGTCGAGCGAGCGGTACGTTCGGCGAGCTTGCGCACTTCATCGGCGACCACCGCGAAACCCCGGCCCGATTCGCCGGCACGCGCGGCCTCAATGGCTGCGTTGAGGGCCAGCAGGTTGGTCTGGTCAGCAATTTCCTTGATCACGTTAACGATCGCCGAGATGCGTTCCGAGCGCACGCCGAGCTCAGCGACGATGGCCGCCGACTGGTTTACCACCTCGGCGATCCGCTCGATCTCGCGAACCACACTACCGACCACCCGGCTGCCATCCGCCGACAACTCACCGGCACGGCTGGAAATCCGGTTGGCGTCCTGGGCATTGGTCGACAACTGCTCTATCCCCGAGCGCATCTCTTCGATCGCCGCCGCCATGGTCGACGCGG
This sequence comes from Candidatus Accumulibacter affinis, assembly GCA_016713625.1. Lineage (GTDB taxonomy): Bacteria > Pseudomonadota > Gammaproteobacteria > Burkholderiales > Rhodocyclaceae > Accumulibacter > Accumulibacter affinis. The sequence goes on along the minus strand of JADJOT010000010.1, from coordinate 388,430 downwards.
CGGAGCTCTGCTGCTCGCTGCCGCGATTGATGTGCGCGGCCGTTCCGGCGAGCTGTTTGGTCGCCTCGAGCACCTCGCGGGCGCCATGGTGCACGTTCTGAATCAGCCCGCGAAAGGCGCTCACCATGTCGTTCAGGCTGTCGCCGACGAGCTTCAGTTCATCGCGGGTACCCAGGTCGACGCAGACGTTCAAATCGCCGGTAGCCAGCGTACGCGCGTTTTCCGCCAGACGCTCGATGCTGCCGATGGTCGCGTAAAAGAGGCCGATGGACACGTAGGCGTACAGCAGCAGGATGAGCACCGATACGGCGATGCTCACGGACAGCTCACGCTGCGCGCGGTCGATCCGACGTTGCAACAATTGTTCGAGGGTTGGCAAAAGCGTCTCGAACATCTCCTTGTAAGCCTTTTCGAGCGACGCGGTGGTGAGCGCAAAATAGTCGCCCGGGGGGGTCGCGTAGGTACCGGAAAGGATATCCTGGTTTACCAGCACGCTGACCTTTTCAGCCGCCTCACCCATATCCCTGATCGAAGCCTCCAGCGTTCCCTGCAGGCCAGCATTGTAGCGGGAGGTCTTCTGCAGATTGCGGCGCAAGGAAGCGACCGAATAATTGAGGCCCGCCAGCAAAACGGTGAACTCGACCTGTTGCGAGAGGACCAGCGGCTGTTTCCTGGTCAGCACGCCGGTCCCCAGCGCCCGCAGCTGGCCCATGCGCTCGATGGCCTGCGGCGATTTATCGACGGCGGTGGCAATCAGGTAGGTCGAATCGATGTCGGGATCATTGGTCAGTGCGTATTCGTCGGCCACGATCGTCTGGAATACCAGAAGTTCGTCGATCAGGCGATTATGGGCTTCGAAATTCTCGCGCTGGATGAGTTCGAGGCCTTCCTTCTCGATGAATGCCCAGGCCTCGGCGACTTTCTTCCAGGCAGTACTCGCCGCAAGTTCCGGAGTCAAGCGGGCTTCCGCCGCCGTGAGAGCCTCGCGCACGGCCTTTTCCCGAGCGCTGCGCATGCCCTTCATCTCCTCGTTGCCATTGAGCACGCCTGAAGACAGGCCACGATGGACTTGCAGGTGCTGCACCAGGCGCGCCATCGGCTTGATCACCTCGATCCCGGCCAGTTCCTGCTGCGAGCTGTCGATCACCCGGTGCAGGCTCTGATAGAGGTTCAGCAGCAGCACGGCGATGGCCAGCAGCGCCAGCGCACCCATGATCGCGAATTTTCTTGTATAGCCAACACGGTTGAGCAGCGCGATGGCCGGCGCAAATACAGTCTTCATGATCAGAGGTCTTCAAGTCGTCAGCTACCGTTATCGGCAGTGGCTGCGAAAACTTGAGTCGCGTTGCGGTTCAATCGTCGGAAGAATGCAGACTGCCGTCGCGCAGGGTCAGGATGCGTCCGACCCGGCCGGCGAGTGCCGGGTCATGGGTGACGATCACGAAGCTCGTCTGCCGCGAACGATTGAGCGCCAGCATCAGCTCGAAGACGCCGGCAGCGGTTTGCCGATCGAGATTGCCGGTCGGCTCGTCAGCCAGCACGCAAGCGGGTTCAGTGACCAGCGCGCGCGCGATTGCCGCCCGCTGCCGCTCGCCGCCCGACAGTTCCGACGGCGTGTGCTGCAAGCGGTGCCCGAGTCCGACTTCGCCCAGCACGGCTGCCGCCCGGGCTTCCGCCTCGGCTTTCGGCAGGCGCCGGATGTATAGCGGCATGGCGACATTCTCGAGCGCGGTGAACTCGGCGAGCAGGTGATGAAACTGATAGACGAAACCGAGATGGCGATTGCGCAGGACGCCACGTTGCGCGTCATCGATGGTGTTCAGATCGTGCCCCATCAGCTGCACCTCGCCGCCATTCGCAGCGTCGAGACCACCCAGCAGATGCAGCAGGGTGCTTTTGCCCGAACCCGAGGCGCCAACGATCGCCACCCGTTCGCCGACCCGGATTTCGAGATCGACCCCGAGCAGGACCGGCACGTCGCTGTCGCCCTGACGATAGATCTTGCGCAGGCCCTGACAGGCCAGTACCAACTCACTCATAACGCAGCGCCGCCGCCGGATTGACGCGCGCGGCGCGCCAGCTCGGGTAAATGGTCGCCACCAGCGCCAGCACGAAAGCAACGCCGGTAATCGTCGTGACGTCAGCCCACTGCAGTTCGGAGGGCAGATTGGAAATGTAATAGACCTCCTTGGCCAGGAACTGCGTGCCAAGCATGCGCTCGATCAAGGGCACCACGACATCGACATTGAGCGCCAGCGCGACGCCGCCGGCAACGCCCAGGCCGAGGCCAATGAAGCCGATCAGCGCACCCTGCACGATGAACACCGCCATGATGCTCGCCGGGCTGGCGCCCAGGGTGCGCAGGATGGCGATGTCCGATTGTTTGTCGGTCACCGCCATGACCAGCGTAGACACGATGTTGAACGCCGCCACGGCGACGATCAGCGAGAGGATGATGAACATCATGTTCTTTTCGATCTGCACGGCGCGAAAGAAGTTGGCATGGCTGCGCGTCCAGTCGCTGATGAAGGCATTGACGTCCAGTTTGCCGGCCAGCAGACGCGCGACGCGCGGTGCGACGAACAGATCGTCGAGTTTCAGGCGCACGCCGGAAACCCGATCGTCCATGCGGTACAGGCGCTGCGCATCGGCGATGTGGATCAGCGCCAGACCGCTGTCGTATTCGTACATGCCGACCTCGAACACGCCGACGACATGGAAGGTCTTCAGGCGCGGCACCACACCAGCCGGCGTCACCACCCCCTGCGGGGCGATCAAGGTCACCCGGTCGCCGACAAAAACGCCAAGCGCGCGCGCCAGTTCGGAACCGAGGATGATGTTGAAGCTATCCGGCAGCAAGGCGTCGAGTTGACCGCTTTTCATGTGCGGCCGGAAATCGGCGACCCGGTCTTCGAGATCCGGCAGGATGCCGCGCACCACGGCGCCGCGTACCGCCTGTCCGTAAGCCAGCATTCCCTGCGCCTGCACGAAAGGCGCCGCGGCGAGGACCTGCGGCTGTTCGGCAGCCTGCCTGGCAACCTGTTCCCAACCGACCATCTCGCCGCCGACGCCGGTAATCTCGACGTGCGCGACGACAGCAAGAATGCGTGCCCGCAGTTCGGTCTGAAAACCGTTCATTACCGACAGGACGACGATCAGCGCCGCCACCCCGAGGGCGATGCCGAACATCGAAATCAGCGAGATGAAGGAAATGAAGTGGTTGTGCTTCTTGGCACGCGTGTAACGCAGGCCGATCAGCAATTCGTAGGGGAGGGCCATCAGTGGCAAAAAGTCATTTCAGGGTGGCGGTTGACAGTGCCGAAACGGCAAAGGCGCTATGCTACACTGTTCCAGCGACGGCTGCCCTGCCACGGCAGCGCTGCCTGATCCTTTCTCACCCGCGCAGCCGCTGACGCGACCAAGCCGCTCCCACCACCCGCCAATCCGCTCCACACGCATGCAGCTGACCCTGGTTGTCCCCGAACTGATCTGGCCTGAACCGGACGACCGCGAGAGCCTCGACGCCCTGCCCCTGCCCTGCGCTGCATCGACTGATCGCGCGCAGCCGGCTGCGCCAGCGTCCACCGCAGTCGCTGGAAGCGACGCTCTGCGACGCTTTCGGCCTCGCCGAGAATGCCCCGTATGCGGCTTTCCGGGTCTACGGCGAAGACCACGAGCCGGTCGCCGGCACGGCCTGCTGGCTGTGCGCCGACCCGGTACATTTACGGCTGCACCAGGAACGTCTGATTCTCGCCGACGGCGGCAGCCTTGGCATCGCGCTCGCCGAGGCGCAAGCGATCGTCGACGAACTCAATCGCCAGTTTTCGGATCTCGGCACTTTCCACGTCGCCGCTCCCGATCGCTGGTATCTGCAGCTCGCCGGCAACACCGATCTCGGCGACTTCGTGGTCCTGCCGCTCTCCGCAGTTGCCGGCCGTAGCGTCGGCCGGCAACTGCCCGAAACGCCCGAGGCGCGCTGGCTGCGCCAACTGCTCAATGAAGTCCAGATGGTCCTGCACCAGCACCCGGCCAACGAACAACGCGAAGAGCAGGGCCGATCGACGATCAACAGCCTGTGGATGTGGGGCGCCGGTGTCCTGCCGCCGCTGCCCGCCAGGGACTTTGCCGGCGTCTGGAGCGAGCATCCACTGGCGCGCGGCCTGGGTCGCGCTTTTGCTCTACCGGTACATCGCGTGCCGAGCGATGCGGCTGCACTGTTGGCCGAGGCAACTCCCGGCAGCTGCCAGTTGCTGGTTCTCGATTCGCTGCAGTCGCCAGTGCAGTACGAAGACGGCGCGGCCTACCGCAGGCAGCTCGGCGAACTCGACGGCCGCTGGTTTGCGCCGCTGCAGAAGGCACTCGCTGCGGGCAGGCTGCAGCGCCTGCGTCTCGAAGCATCAACGGCGTACGCGACGCTGGCCTGGGAGAGCAGCCGCCTTGAGCAATGGCGCTGGTGGCGCCGCCCGCAGCCGCTGGCGGCGATCGCCCAGGTGCTGGCGCGGGGCGAGCGATGACCCAACTGCGTAGTCGACCAGTCTCGCAGCGGGTTCAGTGGCAACTCGAACAACAGGGCCTGCACCCGCTGCTGGCGCGCATCTACGCCGGCCGTGGCATCCTCGCGCGCAGCGAGCTGGACTATGATTTCCAGTCGTTGCTGCCGCCGGTACGGCTGACACACGCCGCCGAGGCGGCCGTTCTGCTGGCCGACGCCATCGCCGCACAGCAGAGAATACTCATCGTCGCCGACTACGACTGCGACGGTGCAACCGCTTGCGCGCTCGGCGTGCGGGCTCTGCGCGCCTGCGGCGCAGTGGTCGATTATCTGGTGCCCAACCGCTTCACCTACGGCTACGGCCTGTCGCCCGACATCGTGGACCTGGCGGCAACGAAAAAGCCACAGCTGATCGTCACCGTCGACAACGGCATCGCCAGCGTCGAAGGGGTCGCCCGCGCCAGGCAGCTCGGCATCGCCACGCTGATCACCGACCATCACCTGCCCGGCGACGAATTGCCGGCCGCCGACTGCATCGTCAACCCGAACCTGCCTGGCTGCGGCTTCCCGAGCAAGCATCTGGCGGGGGTCGGCGTGATATTCTACGTGATGCTGGCACTGCGCGCCGAGCTACGCGAGCGCGGCTGGTTTTCCGGGCGCAGCCAACGCAGCGAGCCCAAGCTGGCGACCCTGCTCGACCTGGTCGCACTCGGCACCGTCGCCGATGTCGTCAAGCTTGACCACAACAACCGCGTGCTCGTCAGCCAGGGCCTGAAGCGCATCCGCCAGGGTGGCTTGACGCCTGGCCTGCGCGCCATTTTCCGCGCCGCCGGACGGAATCCGGCGCAAGCCTCGAGTTTCGACCTCGGCTTCATGATCGGTCCGCGCCTCAATGCCGCCGGCCGTCTCGCCGACATGTCGCTGGGCATCGAATGCCTGATTACCGACGACGACGGACGCGCGATGAATATCGCGCAAGAACTCGATTCGCTCAACCGTGAGCGGCGCGAAATCGAATCCGGCATGCAGGAACAGGCGCTGCTCCAGCTCGCCGCCGACCTCGATGGGGAGGCGGCGACCGCCGCGCTGTCGCTATTCGACGCGGGCTGGCACCAGGGCGTCGTCGGCATCGTCGCCGCACGCATCAAGGAAAGACTGCACCGCCCGGTATTTGCCTTCGCCCGCGGCGAGGGCGGCGAAATCAAGGGCTCGGGCCGTTCGATCGCCGGCCTGCATCTGCGCGATGCTCTCGACCTGGTCTCCAAGCGGGCACCCGGCCTGCTGCTGCGCTTCGGCGGGCACGCCATGGCCGCCGGGGTGACGATGCGCGAAAGCGACTTTGCGCGCTTTCGCGAGCTGTTTGCGCAGGTCGCCGACGAGTTGCTGGCACCCGCCGACCGTACGCGCACGCTGGAAACCGACGGGGGACTCGAGACCGCCTATTTCTCGATCGCCACGGCGCGGCTGCTGGAAGCCGAGGTCTGGGGCCAGGGCTTCCCGGCGCCGCTGTTTCAGGACGACTTCGTCGTCGAGAGCCAGCGCATCCTCAAGGACAAACACCTCAAGCTGCGCCTGCGCAAAGGCATGCAGAGTCTTGATGCGATCCAGTTCAACTTCCCGCAGGCGCCCGGCCACAGCATCCGCGCCGCTTACCGGCTGGCGATCAACGACTTCAACGGCGTCCAGACGCCGCAGCTGATGATCGAACATATCGAGAGCCGCTCGGCCTGACCGGGTGGCGGGTGGCGCGCGCGAGTACGGCAACGTGATCGATGGAAGCGAATGACGGCGCTCCATCCTGCGCTATCGTGGGTTGCCATCATCCCACCCCCAGAATCCAGCCCTCGACATCAGCCTCGGCGCGCTGCGCACAACTCAGACTTGGGCTGAGTGCTGCTCGCAAACGGCCATCGCGGTCAGCCTGCTGCAGCCAGGTGGCGATCGTATAGGCATCGTGCTGATCGGGGGTACGGTTTTCCGGGGCGTACGCGTGTTTCCACAGCGCCGGATAGACCTCCACCAGCGCCGAGCGACCCGCAGGAATGGTCCAGCCATCGAACGGCCAGAAATGTACATGCTCGCCGAGTTGCCGGCGCAGGTAACGGAGCCAGGGAATGCCGGCATGGCTCGATTTGGCCACCGAGCCTTGCACGTCGAAATGGAACACCGACTTGGCCCGGCAGCGTTCTTCCGTCAGGCGACGCCAGCGAGAATTGCCCATGCGCGCCGCGCCGTTGCCGCAAACGCCATCACGAATGAAATCGACATAGACATTGTCGTCTGTTGGCCAATGCCGCTGGAAATCGTCGAGAAACACCGGCCAGTCGAGCGGCAGATGGTGCGCTTCGAAATAGCGTAGCGGGAAGGAAAAGCCATGGTCGATACCGACCACCGTCGACAGGTTCTCGGCCAGGCGCTCCACCAACCACTCAGCGATGCCGCGCCGTGTCCAATACTTGCGTGGGCTGGGCGGTGGCAGCACTTCCGATGCGGGCGCCGCACCGTCGGCCAGATAGACGCGAAGCCCTTTGAGGCTCGCCTTGGGCGTTTCGGCGCCAGAGTAGTCAATGCCTACGTAGCGGTCAAAAGCGGTCACGGAATCCCCTGGCTCAATCGCAATCAATGAAGGGTAACGCTCCCTTACAGCAGCTCTTCCAGCCGCAAGCGGATGATCCTGCCCTTGACCGCCGGCAGCGCCCCGATGCCGGCAATCGCCGCATCGATGTTCCTTTCTCGCGTCTTGTGGGTGAGCATGATGATGTCGGTCTGTTCCTCGCCTTCGCCGGGCTCCCGCTGGATCATGGCGACGATCGAGATGCCGTCGTCGGCGAGGATGCGGGTCACGTCGGCAAGCACGCCCGGCCGGTCTTCGACCCGCAAGCGCAGGTAGTAGCTGCTGACCACCTCGGCAATCGGCAGAATCGCCAGGTCGACCATGGCATCTGGCTGGAAGGCGAGATGCGGGACGCGGTGCTCGGGATCGGCGGTATGCATGCGCGTTACATCGACCAGATCGGCGATCACCGCCGAGGCGGTCGGCTCGGCGCCAGCGCCCTTGCCGTAGTAGAGCGTCGCGCCGACCGCGTCGCCCTTGACCAACACCGCGTTCATGGCGCCTTCGACATTGGCGATCAGTCGTTTGGCGGGGATCAAGGTCGGATGCACACGCAACTCGACGCCCTCGGGAGTACGCTTGGTGATGCCGAGCAGCTTGATGCGGTAGCCGAGCTGCTCGGCGTACTGGATGTCGGCGGCGTCGAGCTGGCTGATGCCTTCGATGTGCGCCTGCTCAAAGCTCATCGAGTTGCCAAAGGCAATCGCCGACATGATCGACAGCTTGTGCGCGGCGTCGACGCCCTCGACGTCGAAGGTCGGATCGGCCTCGGCGTAGCCGAGACGCTGCGCTTCCTTGAGCACGACGTCGAAAGACAGCCCCTTGTCGCGCATCTCGGAGAGGATGAAGTTGGTAGTGCCGTTGATGATGCCAGCGATCCACTCGATGCGGTTGGCGGTCAGGCCTTCGCGCAGCGCCTTGATGATCGGGATGCCACCGGCTACGGCGCCTTCGAAAGCGACCATCACCCCCTGCTCCTGCGCGGCGGCAAAGATCTCGTTGCCGTGCCTGGCCAGCAGGGCCTTGTTGGCGGTGACCACATGCTTGCCGTTGGCGATGGCCTGCAGCACCAGTTCCCGGGCGACGCCATAGCCACCGATCAGCTCGACGACGATGTCGACTTCCGGGTCGCCGACGACGGCAAAGGCGTCCGTGGTGATCCGGCAGCGGCCATCCGTCAACAGCCGGGCACGTTCGAGGTCCTTGTCGGCAACGATACTCAGTTGTATGGGGCGGCCTGCCCGGCGCGTGATTTCTTCCGCATTGCGCTTGAGTACCGAATAGGTACCGCCACCGACGGTGCCGATCCCGAGAAGTCCCACGTTGATAGGTTTCATAGAGCAGTCAGGAGTAAGGGTTGTGGAGAAGGAGTCAACATGAGCGACGGCTATGCCTCGGTTCCTGCACGCTGGCGATAAGCGGCGAGGAAGCGCGCGATGCGGGCAATCGCGTCGCGCAGGTCGTCTTCATACGGCAGGAAAACGAGGCGGAAATGATCGGGCGCCGGCCAGTTGAAACCGCTGCCCTGGACCAGCAGCACGCGCTCTTCCTGGAGCAGTTCGGCGATGAAGTCCTGGTCGTTGTCGATCGGATAGATCGCTGGATCGAGGCGCGGAAACATGTACAGCGCCGCCTTCGGCTTGACACAGCTGACCCCCGGAATGGCGGTGATCAGGGCGTGCGCCAGATCGCGCTGGCGGCACATGCGGCCGCCCGGAGCGACCAGATCGTCGATGCTCTGATAGCCGCCGAGCGCGGTCTGGATCGCGTGCTGCGCCGGGACGTTGGCGCACAGGCGCATCGACGCGAGCATGTCGAGTCCCTCGATATAGCCGCGCGCCTCGCGCAGGTCGCCGGAAACGACCATCCAGCCGGCACGATAGCCGCAGGAACGGTAATTCTTCGAAAGGCCGTTGAAGGTGACGGTCAGCACATCCTGCGACAGTGAGGCGATCGCCGTGTGCGTCGCGCCGTCGTAGAGCACCTTGTCGTACACCTCGTCGGCGTAGATGATCAACTCGTGCGCGCGCGCGATGGCGACCATTTCGCGCAGCACGCTTTCCGGGTACAGCGCGCCGGTCGGGTTGTTCGGGTTGATCACCACCAGGGCGCGTGTTTTCGGCGTGATTCTCGCGCGCAGGTCGGCGAGGTCGGGCAGCCAGTCGTTTGCTTCGTCACACAGATAATGGCGCGGCGTACCGCTCGACAGGCTGACCGCAGCCGTCCACAGGGGATAGTCGGGCGCCGGCACGAGCACCTCGTCGCCGGCATTGAGCAACGCATTCATCGCCATCACGATCAGTTCGGAGACCCCGTTGCCGATGTAGATGTCTTCGAGCGTGACCCCCTTGATGTGTTTCTGCTGCGTGTAATGCATCACCGCCTTGCGCGCCGAGAAGATTCCCTTCGCATCGGAGTAGCCGGCGGCAGTCGGCAGATTGCGGATCATGTCGAGCTGGATTTCCTCGGGCGCTTCGAATCCGAAAGCGGCGAGGTTGCCGATGTTCAGTTTGATGATGTGGTGGCCTTCGTCCTCCATCTGCTTCGCCTTTTGCAGTACGGCACCGCGAATGTCATAGCAGACGTTGTCGAGCTTGTTCGATTTGAGTACCGGTTTCATCGTCTTGGCCTAGAGCAGGCCGTCCTTCCTGAACATGTCCTTGATGCCGCGAATCGCCTGGCGGGTGCGCTCCTCGTTTTCGATCAGCGCGAAGCGCACGTGATCGTCGCCATACTCGCCGAAGCCGACGCCCGGTGACACGGCCACGCGCGCCTCGTTGAGCAGCTTCTTGGCGAATTCGAGCGAGCCCATCGCCTGATAGGCGGCCGGTATTTTCGCCCAGATGTACATCGACGCCTTCGGCACTTCGACCATCCAGCCAGCTTCGTGCAGGCCCTTGGCAAGCACATTGCGGCGACCCTGATAGAGCTGACGAACCTCTTCGACACAGTTCTGCGGACCGTCGAGCGCAATCACCGAAGCCACCTGGATCGGCGTGAAAGTGCCGTAATCATGATAGCTCTTGATGCGCACCAGGGCATTGCACAAGTCCTTGTTGCCAACCATGTAGCCGACCCGCCAGCCGGCCATGTTGTAGCTCTTGGACATGGTGAAGAATTCCACAGCCACCTCACGCGCGTCCTCGACCTGCATGATCGACGGCGCCCGATAGCCATCAAAAGTGATGTCGGCGTAAGCCAGGTCATGCACCACCAGAATGTCGTGCTTCTTTGCCAGAGCGATGATGCGCTCGAAGAAAGGGAGGTCCACGCAACGCGCCGTCGGGTTGCTCGGAAAACCGAGAATCATCATCTTCGGCTTCGGAATCGACTCGCGGATGGCGCGCTGCACTTCCTCGAAGAAATCGACGTCCGGCGTCATGCGCACCGAGCGGATGTCGGCACCAGCGATGATCGCCCCATAGATGTGAATCGGATACGAGGGATTGGGCACCAGCACCGTGTCGCCACGATCCAGCGTGGCGAGCATCAGATGTGCGAGGCCCTCCTTCGAGCCGATGGTCACCACCGCTTCACTTTCCGGATCGAAGCTCACGTCATAGCGCCTTTGATACCAGTCGCAAATGGCTCGACGCAGGCGCGGGATGCCTTTGGAAATCGAGTAGCCGTGCGTGTTCTCGCGCAGCGCGGCCTCGACCAGCTTGTCGGTAATGTGCTGCGGCGTTGGGCCGTCGGGGTTGCCCATGCTCATGTCGATGATATCTTCGCCGCGGCGACGGGCGGCCATCTTCAGCTCGGCGGTAATGCTGAAGACGTAGGGCGGCAAACGCTTGATGCGGGAAAACTCTCTCATGGTTCAGGCTCGGGAAATGGTCGGCGCAGTCGGCGCAGTCGGCGAATTCATCGATCAACGCACGGCACAGGCAGCGCTCGAGTGCTGGCGCCGTCTGAACGCGATCGACAAAAAAGTTATAATCCTACTTTAACGTTTTGTGCACCGCAATTTTCATGAAACTGCAGCTAGACAGAAGCGCTGGTCTCAACACCTTCACCGCCTACGGGGAAGGCTACGTCAGCGTCAATGGCGTCCGTCACAACTGCAACCTGGCGGTGCTGCCCGATCGCCTTCTGCCGAACTGGACGCTGGCGACATTCGCCACCCTGAGCGTCGCCGACCTCGAACTACTCGCCTCGCTCGATGCCGAAATCATCCTGCTCGGCACCGGCATGCAGCTGCGCTTCCCCAGCCCCGACCTGCTGCGGCCCCTGGTGCGTGCGCAGAAGGGGCTGGAGGTGATGGATCTCCCGGCCGCCTGTCGCACCTACAACGTCTTGCTGGGTGAAGGCCGCAAGGTCGCCGTCGGCCTGCTCCTTGTCTGACGGCGGTGCGGCAGTCGCCGACTTCTGCCGCCAGGCTTCGGTCACCGTTCGTGTTCCGATGAAGCGGATCGCCCTCAAGATCGACGTGGACACCTGCCGCGGCACGCTCGTCGGCGTGCCGGCCCTGATCGCACTGCTGCAGCGGCACGCGGCGGCGGGCAGCTTCTTCTTCGCGCTCGGCCCCGACCACAGCGGTGGTGAGGCACGCAGCCTCTCGCCGAGCCGCTATTACGACCTGGCGACCCGCCTCGGCGGCCGCTTGCTGCCGGCGCCGGACATCGGGGTCCGCGGCGCCGATAGCATGCGCAAGGCGCAGGCTGCCGGTTTTGAAGTCGCCGTCCACGCCTGGAATCGCGTGCGCTGGGAGACACAGGCCCTGACCGCCAAAAACGCCTGCATCGAAGCCGAAATGGAGCAGGCCTGCCGGCGTTTTGCCGCCGTCTTCGGCGAACCGCCGCAGGCGCATGCCGCCGCCGGCTGGCGGATGAATCGCCATGCCCTGCGCCTGACCCAACGCCTCGGCTTTTCTTATGCCAGCGATTGCCGCGGGAAAGCCCCCTTCATCCCCGTCATTGACGGCGAACTGATCCACTGCCCACAGCTTCCGACCACCCTGCCGACGCTCGACGAACTGCTGTTCCCGGCAACGGTTTCGGTCGATCAGGCGGTCGATCGGATTCTCGACGAATCGAGTGGCGTGCTCGGCGACCAGGTGTTCACCTTGCGTGCCGAGCTGGAGGGCATGCAGTTCAGCACTGCCCTGGAACGTCTGTTGGTCGAATGGAAGAGCCGGGGCCATCAACTGGTCGCCCTGCGTGACCTGCTGACCGGCTGCAACATCGCCAGCCTGCCACGCCACAGCGTCATTTTTGCCGAGATTCCCGGTCGCTTTGGCCTGCGCATGGTGCAGGGGCCTGCGTTCCTGCCGGCTGAATGAAAGAGGACGACCGCAGCCGCCCTCTTTGCCTGCGAGACGACGCCTCGATCAGTCGCGCTCGCCGCTGAAAGCCATCAGCAGGTTGAGCAGGCTGACAAAAACATTGTAGACGTCGAGATACACCGCCAGCGTCGCCGAAATGTAGTTGTCTTCGCCGCCGTTAACGATCCGGCTGATGTCGTAGAGGATGTAGGCCGAGAAGACCATCACCGCAACTGCCGAAATGGTCAGCGACAGCGCGGGAATCTGGAAGAAGATGTTGGCTACCGCCGCCAGCAGAACGACGATCATGCCGATCAACAGAAACTTGCCCAGGAAGCTGAAATCCTTCTTGGTCACCGTCGCCACCGCGGCCAGCGAGAAGAAGATCACCCCGGTACCCCCGGCGGCCATGGCGATCAAGGAACCACCATTGCTGAAGCCAAGCGCCACCTGCAGGATGCGCGAGAGCATCAGGCCCATGAAGAAGGTGAACCCGAGGAGCAGCACCACGCCCATGCCACTGTCTTTGGTGCGCTCGATCCCCACATGAAGCCGAAGGCGATGCCGAGGAAAAGCATGAACGACATGAACGGGCTGCCGGACAGGAACGAGAACTGCATCTGTACGCCGACGAGCGCGCCGAGAACCGTGGGAATCATGGTCAAAGCGAGCAACATGAAGGTATTGCGCAGAACCCGGTTCTGCTGTACCGCAAGCTCGCCGCTGGCCTGACCTGTCATCTGAAACTGGGGTTGCATGGTGTTCCTCCTGTATGTGGAAATGCGACTACGGACTTAAGACTATCGAAATGAAGGGAAAGTTTCAATCCCGGCGGATCTGGCGAGGGCCGGCAGGGCGTGGATGGCCATCGCCCAGCGGCAGGCGTGCTATCATTCGCGCCGCTGAAGAAGCGCGGCCCGGCCACGCAGCAAGCAGATGGCTCAGTCTTCGGCACCTTGCAGGAAGCGTGGCAGAGTGGTCGATTGCACCGGTCTTGAAAACCGGCGACGGGCAACCGTCCGTGAGTTCGAATCTCACCGCTTCCGCCAGTAATCGCCGCTCCACTCGGATTTCTGCCCTTGAGCTTCAGCTTGCTCGAACTGACGCATGCGAATGATCTCAACAAGCAATGCATCGGGCAGGCAAGCTGCAAATTTGATGGGCTTCGCGCGCTCCTTGATTTCGTCTGCTGAAAACAGAAGCTCCGAGACCGGGAAATCTGCGTTCAGCAACTTTGCATCAACAGGCGTTTTAAGATCAAGGCCAAGGGCGTCAAGGCGCCTGACCTCAGCGACTGAATGAATGTGTTTGGCAATGGTGCGGTTGGCGCGCGTGCCAGCAAAGGTCCAAAGACGTGCTGTACTCGACTCATTTCTTTCGCTAACCAGAACTGCCGTTTTGCCAGCTTCAGGGATGGTTTCAATTACTTCTTCGAGTTCAACCTGAGCACGCCTGGAAATGACTGTGTGCTTGCCCGCCCCATCCTGTAGTGCCCGAAAAATTCCCTGGGCGATCTGTCGGCTGAAAGTGCGACCGGTTCCTGTCCAGCGGGCCTTACCCCCTTCTTTCGCTGGCTCAAGCCACACGGTTTGACGCTTCCAGTCGACATCGATGACGTGCCAGCTTTTGCCGGCCAGCAGGATCAGGCGAACTTCCTTGTCACCAGCCAACATCATCGGATCGATAAAACCGACCTCAACGTTGCCGCAGCGCCTCAGGAGCAGTTGTGTGCCTGAGAAAGCGGCCAGCAAGTCTTTGTAATGGGCTCGGCCATAGCGTTTTTCAGTCACGGGGCCAACTTGCAGGACGCCATCCGTCGCCATCAGAAAACCGAGTTGAACCATGTGATCGATCAAGTCGGTGACCCCTCGCGTGCTTGACTCAGGGAACGCCCCTGCCAGCAACAGGATCAGGTCTTGCCTTGCCCATTGCGAGCGCTCCAGGGTCGCTGCCATGGCCTGCTGTGCCATGATTGCCCAGGGTTCCGGAGGTGGGTACGCGGCCTCAACCCAGCCTTCATTCCAAAGCCGGCAAATGCCCATGGCCAGCAGGAGCGAGTCGTCATTCGTGCACAGGAACAGGCAACTGCGTCGTCCACCCGCCCGGCGGCCGGTGCGCCCCATGCGCTGCAGAAACGATGAGACCGTCGAAGGCGCGTCGATCTGGATCACATGATCGACATCCCCTACGTCGATGCCAAGCTCCAAGGTCGAGGTGGCAACAATTACACAGTCCTTTTCTTCGGCAAAGGCCGTTTCGGCAAGCCTCCTCTCGGAGTTGCTGAGCGAAGCGTGACTCAGGAAGACGCGGACCTCCTGGGCGCGCAGCGTACTGGTCAGTTGTTCGGCGCTGCTGCGTGAGTCGCAAAAAACCAGGCGCTTGCTGCCCCGATGGAGTCGGGCGATGACGGTGGCCGCATTGGCCAGGGAGCCCACGAAGTCCACGGTGACATCGGCATCGGTGCTCACCGACGCACTGCCGACCACCTGCTTCCCCCCGGTAGGCGCAAACCAGTTGAGCAGCTCGTTTGGGTTACTTACGGTGGCTGACAAACCGATCCTCTGCATCTCGTTGGGAACGTACTGTTGCAGGCGGCGAAGCACGGCCCGCAAGTGCCACCCACGGTCATCTGTGGCAAAAGCATGCAACTCATCGGCAATCACTACTCGTAAATGGCCAAACCACGCCGGTCGATCGATACGGGTGGATACCAGCATGCCTTCCAGCGATTCTGGCGTCGTCAGCAAAATGTCGGGAGCGTCCTTGAGCACATTTTTTTTTGCGACTGGGTTACATCCCCATGCCAAACCGCAACCCGTCGGCCAACCAGCCCGGCGTAGTATGACAAACGCTGTTCGAGATCATTCAACAGCGCCTTGATCGGACAAACGTAAATCACGCTCACGCCCGGCCAGGACTGGGTCAGCATTCTGGATAGAACGGGAATGATGGCCGCCTCGGTTTTGCCACCGGCCGTCGGTGCCAGCAAGAGGCAATGCCGGCCCGAAAGAATCGGCTCAATCACCTCCAGTTGGGTCGGGCGCAGACTGCTCCAACCCAGCGAATTCACGACGTGATACTGGAGCGCCGGGTGAAGCTTTTCGAATTCAATCACGATGCAAACATTGTTTGATCACAACTCGATGTCATCCACGCTGACCGCTCCGGCGGCGGCGCGCTCACTGGTTGTCATTTCGTTTTCTGCCAGGGTCAGCTTGTAATGCTGTCGCGGATCGAAGTCTGCATGCAAATCGACCCGGTCGAGCACATCGACAAGCAGTTTTTTCAGGAACAGGCGTGGCGCCACCCCCACTTTGCCGCCCAGCCCACCGACCACCGCTCGGGCCAGGGTTTCAATGTAGGCATCATTGACCACGGAACGCAGGCGAGTCTCGGCAGGCTGCATTTCGGCGTAAATATCGCGCACCCGCTTGCCCACAGCGACCAACGAACTCTGGTCGAATGGCGCCAGGCGAATCTGCACGGCGCGCGGGTTGTCGAAGCGCCTATCGGTGCCAAAGTCCACGTGCAGGCGTTGTGCCAGGGGGGCCAGTCGTTGCACCCCCTGAGCGCCATCGAAGAACGCGGGGGTTCCGGTAATCACGAGATAGAGGCCGGGATATCGTCCAGCATCGATTTCGTCGATCAACTGGCGCAGCGCATTCAAACCGCGTTCCCGCGTATCGGCACGCATGCGCTGCAGCGTTTCAACCTCATCAAGCACCAACACCAGCCCGGGAAAGCCGCTGTCACGCAGGATCGTCAGCAGACCCACCAGAAAATTGGCAGCCCCAAAGTGGTCCAGATCCCCCTTGATGCCTGCGGCGCGCTTCACGCTGGCAGCGACATTGGGCTGGCCGGAAAGCCAACTGATCAAACCTTCGGCAAGCTGATGGTCACCGTCGGCCAAAGCGCGCCGGTAGGTTCGCAGAACGGCCGAGAAAGCCGGCGCCGTCTTGCCGATGGTCGCCAATTGCGCTTCCATCAGCGCCTGAGTCCGCTCCAGCAATGCTTTTGCATCATCGGGATCAACCGAGCCGTCCGCTAAAACATCCTGCTCCAGCGCAAAAAACCAGCCGTCAATCACACTGCGAAATGCGCCGCTGCTGCTGTCCGCCGTCCCGAGTCGTTCGACCAGTCGACGGTAGATCGTCTCCAGTCGATGCAAAGGAGTTTCCGTTTCGTTGATCTGCACTTCGCTGGTGGCGAACCCTTTGGCACGGGCGCGCTCCTGGAGCCATCGACCAAAAAAAGTCTTGCCGGTCCCGTACTCTCCACGCACCGCCTTGAAGCCACCGCGACCACTGGAGACCGTCGCCAGTTCTTCGTCCAGCGTGGGGGCGAAAGCCTCGATGCCAACTGCCAGCGCGTCCAGTCCGGCACTCGGGACTGTGCCGCGCCGCAGCGCGCCGACGATATCAGCGCGTCTTGCGGCGCTGATCATCGTCCGGCTCCGACCAGGGTGATGCGAAATTGCTGGATCAGCAAGCTTCGATTCAGCTCAATGGTGCCGGCCGATTCATCCACCAGCAGCACCGTGGCCTGATCGACATTCAAGACTCGCCGCACCGCACTGAGCATTCCGCTCAAGCGAATTTCAGGTACGGAGAGCCGCTGGGCAAGCGCTGCTCGTGAAAGCTTTCCGCCGCGTTCAGCCAGTGCTGTCAGCAGCTTGCGCATCTGCTCATCGGGCAGTGCCACGCGCGCCGCCAGCGAGCGCTGCGACACATACACCGGGCTGCGGAGCAGTGTATCGATCCAGTCTTCTGCGGGTGCGGAAGTCGCGGCCGGCATTTGTACCGGAGGCGTCTCGAACAACTGAGGTTGCCCAGGGGGTGGCGTTGCTGCTCGGCGCGCCGACGGCTTTTGGGGAGCCACGGTTTGAGGGATTGCCGGCACAGCCGCCAGATTTGGCAGATCCCACCATTCCGGCTGCGCCGGCAAGGCAGGCTGCCATTCGGGCAGGGTCATGCCAAAGGGTACCAGGACGCTCAAGGGTACGGCGACTTCCTGCGGCGAAACACCGCCGTGATAACCATTCTTGCGCCCCGCGTAGCGGACGCTTTCGCTCCACAAACAGGCCACCGACGTTGCACCGCTTGCCGTTCGCACGCGGCCACCCGACAACACGACCTCGTTGCTGTTTGCGGCCTCGTTGCCGGCGCGCCAGCGATCGCACTCGCCTCCGGTGACTTGTGTGCTTCCGTCCTCCAGCAGATGTCCATGATCGGCCGTGATCACCAGCACTCGGCGCGCTTCACGGGCTTCACGCAGGATCGGCAGGAACAGGCGCAGGTCTTCCAGATTCCATCGTTGATGCAACTGGTCGGGACCGCTGAGATGATCGTCCACCGCGTTGTACACGAGGCCGACTACGCGTTGATGCGGGTTGGCAATGGCCGTCCGTACTTCATTTGAGAGGTTTGTCGAATCGCTCAGATCGCCCTTGTGAAACAGCCTGGGCGGCGCATCGGCGCGCGATTGAGCGAGCAGCGCAGCATGGCTGGAAAACCCGTTTTTCTCAAGCGATGACGTACCTGTCGTCAGCTTTCCGCAAAGCAAAGTGGCGCGACTGACCTCGGTGATCGTCGGAAATGCCGCGACACCGACGAGCGGCCGAGCCAGGGCGGCCGGCACCATCTCGGCCCAGCCCAGTCGCTCAGTGCGCGCAAACAGCTCGCGGAAAATACTGGTACTCAAGCCATCAACGACCAGCAATAGCACCGGCTGATGCGCCGCCAGCGGAGCCACAACACGCTCCAGCACGGCTTCCAGGGGAACAACGCGCCCTTCGACAACGGGTGCCTGCGTGTTCCACTGCTGCAAGACCAGGGCGAATTTCTGTCCCAAGGCATTGCGGCGGGCAATCACGGCAGAACGTATTGCCCCGTAGGCCTGCGACACCTCGACCAGTTCATCACCGCCCAGCAGGCGGAAACGCGCCCAATCGACAAAGGCGCCTTCGTCCGCTTGCCAACAGGTTAAATCAGCCACTGTTGTAGCGTTTGAAGCGGGCCGCAGCAACCAGCGCGCCAAGCGCCTGGCCATTTCCACCCGCTCGGCACGCTGCGCTTCGCAGGCGGCCAAAGCGTGAGCCATCACCTGATTGGCGGCTTCCTCAATGGCAGTCAATGTTTCATCGCCAAACGTTTGCACATGTCGGGTCAAGTGCGCCGCAAAAGCGCGCAAGCGTTGGTCGAAGCCCTGTGGCAGAACATCGCTCAGGTGAGCGAACTCAGCCACGCGCAGATCGTTCAACAAGGTATCGGCCCGCTCCAGCGCTGCCCGATACCCATCGGCACCACCCACGCCACCCTCGCGAACCAGTTGCCTGGCGGCCGCAGCCCAGGTGCGTCCTTCGCTCACGCCAACATGCACATCATTGACAAAGCGTTCAAGCCGGATTGCGGCGTGCCCCAGGGCGGACTGTCCTTCCCCCGCCGGCGCATAAAGAACCCCGCACACCAGCCCCAGCGCCACGGCATCGCCAGTGCGACCCGCAGCCACACAGGCCAGCACCATGCGGCCTGCCACTCCTGCCGAATCGCTCAGCCAGCACAGCACATCGGATCGTGCGTTCGCCGGCAACAGCTTGAGCGAAGCATCGGCAGCAGGCTGCATCGTCCAGCGTAGCAAGGTGCCGGCATCGGGCCGCGCCACGGCCAGTTGCAGGAAGCGCTGCAGCAACTCCCGCCAGGCCGTTTCCAGATCGAGAAACCCGTTGGCAACGGGCGCGTAAGCCCCTTGGGCAGCACCGTCCACCAGCACTTGAGGCATCCACGAGAAACGCCCAAGGCGTGCATCCACCTCTTTGGCGCCAAAAAGCTGTCGCACGATCTCCCAGCCCTCGGGCTGAAAGATGCGCCCGCGCGCCAGGCGTGCCGCGATGTCTTCAGCGATCTCATGCGAGCCCAGTGGCGTCAGGACCACCAGGCCCGCATCGCCACTATTGGATTTATCGGCCTGTTCAACATCGCACAGGGCTTCACGCATCGCCAGCAGGGAATCACACCAGCGCAAGGAAAATCGGCGTCCACGCTGCATGACGGCCGCAGGCCAGTCCTGCTTGCCGGCCGAGCGAATCGCGATGGCCAGGGCCGCTGGCTCGCGCGCCAACACCGCGTCAAGTTGTGCGGTGATCTGGGGCAGCGAAAGGGTCATGGCGGCGAGCTCCGCCGTTGCAGCCGCCAGCTCAGGCTGAGCTCCAGCTCGTGGTCGCCCTGCAGGCGTTCCTGCAGCGTCTTCAACACCGCAGCGGCCTCCTCGGTGGCGAGATCGACCTTCTGAGCTTCCTCGACCAGTACGGGGGCTATGCGCGGCGCGCCGCTGCCAACAACAGGCGCGGGTACGGGGGGCCCAGGGATAGGCAAGGGTGAGGTGCCCTGTGGTGTGGGTACAGGAGTGGTTGCTGGCAGCGGTCGCGTCGGTGCGGCGATGGTCAGCAAGCGAACCGCATCCCGGTCAAGCTCTTCCAGCTTGAGCTTCAAAGGAATGACGTGTTCTTCGCTGCCCAGCACTTCGATCAAGCGGTTCAGGATCGAGGCCGCGGCCGCCTGTCGATGATCGTGCATTTCGCCCACCTCACGCATGGCATCGAAAATGTTCCATCGGGCGGTGCTCAACGCCTCGGCAACCTGTTGAGCTTGCCCCATGCACCGGCCCACCGCCGCTTCAGAGGTCTCGATGTTTGCACCAGCCAGCACTTGCACCAAGTCCGTATCGCTGGCGGCCTGCAGCGCAGCCAGCAGAGCCTGGGCGGATTCGCTGGTGCGTACACGCCCTTCCAGTGAGGCGCCGTAGCGTGTCGCGCGGTCGCGCACGGCAAGCACCACTCGGCCGACCGGTTCGCGTTTGGCACTCACTTCGCGGCGAACCTCGTCCACCAGACGGCCAACATTCCCCGCGTTGAGCGTTTGCGGTACGGTCAGGCCAAAGAGGCTGGCGGCGCGATGCACCGCAGTTGTCCAGTGGGCCTCATCGGGCAGCACTTGCTCGCGCAACTCAAGCTCGTCGGCCAGGCTGTCAATGCTCGGCTCAACCGGGCCACCGCGCAAAATGAAGCGGCGGTTGGTCAGCGCCGCAAAACTCAGGATGATGAGGTTTTGCAATTCCAGCGGCAGCCCCATCGGGTTGGGCAGATCGATCCAGCGCCGCAGTTGCGCCACCGTCATCGTGCCCCCGCCATCGCGGGCATGGCTTTGTGCAAAGCGTGCGCGCCAATGGTCCTCGACCAGCAGGTGCGTCTCACCCATTTGCCCCAACTGGCAAGGATTCACGATCGATCGAACCAGGCGGCGCGTGGCGGCGTCCTGAACCAGTCCGCGACGATCCGTCGCTGCAATGGCGCGCTGTACCTCTGGCCAGATCCTGCGGATGACCAGCGGTTTGATTTCGGTATCGAATTCCGGATGCGCCGGGTACTGGTGCGCAAAAAGCTGCCCGAGCAAGGCCTCGAAAGCTTCCTTGAAGTTTGCCCCGACCGGCGGGCGTGGCGACAGCGTTGGATCCAGCGAATGAAACTGCTGGTCGGCACTCAGCGGGTTGGTCACCGCGTCATGTGGCTCCGGGCTGACGCCAAAGGCCACTTCCAGTTGACTGCACAGCTTGATGCGCAACGAATCCAGTTGATTCCTGGCCAGTGCTTTCGCCTGCACCCGATCGACAAAGCTAAGGTACGAGGCGTAACTCTCAAACCGGTCACCCGAAAGAATATGATCCAGCACCACCAGGCGCCCCAGGTCAGCGAGCGCCTTGTTGCTGAAAAACGAGGGCAACCACACCAGGGTTTGGGTGTCACCCCCCCGGTAGTCTCCGAGACGAGCGAGATCGTCGTTGGAACTCCGGTTAGGTTCATCAAAAGGGAAATCCAGCACCACCGTCCACGCACCGGATCGACCGCGCAGGCGTTCGTCGGTCATTTCGCGAACATTCTCGTACAGCAGCTCCACCTCGCGACGCGTGCCACGCCAGGTAAATTCGTAGCGGGTGAACAAGGTGCCGTCATCGGGGATGCCCAATTCGGCAAACAGTGATTCGCGTATCTTCTTGCGCCGATTGCCGGCGTTGTCATTGGCTTCGGCGGCGCGCAGTATGGGCTCGATATCCACCCCGGTGACCTGAATCGACACCACCGGGTTCTGGTCTTCGGTGATCTTGATCTCGCCAATCTCGGACGCCCAATCGCGGCATTTGCGCAGCACGTCCTGCGCTTCCCGGCCCTGGATGGGGGACTTGAACGTGCCGTGGTTCAGGGCCGCCAGGCGCTGAGCCGTCAGGCCCTTGAGCGACTCCACTTCGGGCACCAGCGCGCCCAGCAGCAGCGTCTTGAGCAGCCGCGCATCGTTGCGCAGGTTCTTTGCCGCCGTCGGGGCGGCCTGGCCGAGCTTGATCGAATCCAGCGTCACACGGTGCTGGCGCTCCAGCATCGGCAGCAGGCGCTGAGCGTACAGTCGCTTGGCATTGTCGAAATGCAGGCGCATGCCTTCGGAGAACGGTTCGTCGCCTTCGCTGATCGCATCGTACAAATCGCCCACCGGGATCAACTGGCCCAGCTCAAGGTCCTCGCGTCGATCCACCAGCAGTTGCATCATCAGTCTCAGCGCCGTCCGCTCGCGCTGCAGCGCTGCCGAAACGGCAATCAACGTTTGCACCAGTGCGGGAGAAAATGGATAGACCTTCTGGAACATGTCGCGGTCGGCCGAAGTCGTCAGCAGCGTGTCGAGCACATCCCGGCGAACCCGCAATATCTCGTCAAATGCGGCCGCCAGCGTCTGGCGCGCGGCCTCATTGATCGGACGCAATACGCGCTTTTCGGCAATCGCCGGCAGATTGCGATCATCCAGGGTGATGCGGTGAAAGCGTGCTTCCCAGTGGCGCAGCGCGTCGCTGAATTGCGTTTGCACCGATCCCGCCAGGTTTTCTCCAACCAGATCGCGCAGATCACGCTGCCGGGCGACAAAGCTGACTAGCGGAATGGCCCGCTCGGCATTGCTCGACTCCACCAGCTTGACCAGCTTGGTGCCCTCGCGGCTCATGAAACTCACGTCGGCCGCATGGCTGGCCAGCCACAAAATCAGTTCATCGAGGAACAGGATGACGGCGTCGTAACCCAGCGCTTGCGCATGACGGGTCATGATGCTCAGGCCATCGTCCAGCGAGACAAACGATTCGCCGCCAACGGCCAGCGTGCGGTATGCGGAGAAAAACTGACTGATCAGATCGCCGACCAGGCGGGAGCGTTCTTCAGCGTTGGGCGCCTCCAGGGTGGCCGCAGCAAAGCGGGCGGCATCCCAGCCGGAATCCAGGTCGCCCCAGCCGCCATCGACTGGCGAGGCGTTGGCACCTTCGTTGAGCTTGGCAAAAAAAGCCGCATCGCCCATCTGTTCACGCATGCGCCTGGCGTCCCCAAACAGCCCCTCGGCCAGGTAGAAACCCGGCACCGGCGCTGCGGGGTGCAGCCGCCGTAGAAACTCGGCGTACTGACCGAGAATGCCGCTTTCCATGTCGCGCGCGCCAATCATGTGGTAGGGCACCAGCAAGAACTTCCTGCCTTGCGTCCAGCCATTCCGGGCCACGACATCGGCCAGCTCGGGTATCGAGCGCGCCTGCGTATTACCCGCCAGCAACAGGTTGAGCACGGCCATGAAGTGCGACTTGCCCGAGCCGAAACTGCCATGCAGATAGGCCGCCTTGCTACCACCCGACTCGACCGACTGCTTGATGAAGCCCAGGGCGTTATCGAAGCTATCGACGAGTTGCGGCGTCACCACGTAATCGCGCAGGGTCGCTTCAGCGTGGGTCACACCTTCGGATAGCTTTAGCACGAAGTCGCCCTGGTGTACGCGCTCGGGAATGCTGATCAGGTCTTTCAGCAAGGTCATGATTTTCTACATTCCTCTTGGTCGCCAACAAAACGTAACATTTGTCGCGACATGTTGGTTGCCTGTACATATCCGAGCGATACGTTAAAAAAACGAACAATATTTAACATGTCGTATTTCGTCAGGTTCAGCTCACTTCAGCGGTTTGACGCCGCCTCGGCGACCGAGGCCAAAAGCGATCCGGTACACGTCGGGCATTTGAATACGTCCGTCCGACAGCCGTTGAATCAGTCCGAGTTCCATCAAGTCGAGTAACACACCCTCGTAGCCATCGGAGAGATGTTGCGGTGGCAACTTCACGAGGTTGCTTGAATCATTCAGCGCATCGCTCAAATTATCCAAGACCTCATGGCGTTTCCAGATGGCGCTGATATCTTTTGGAAAACACGGCACCGTCAACTCGCCCCGCAAGGGGGTCATGACATGCTCCACCCAAGGATAGTCCTCGTGAACCAGTTCATTCACACGAATGCCCGACGCCGCTTGAACACCCGCTTGAATCGACTTGAAGTGCAATGGCAATTCGTAGGTTTCGAAGTCGCTCATGCTTTTTTCTGCCGCTTGGCGCAACGCCTCGCAAAAGCTTCGTGGGCTGACCTGGTCTCGACCATCCTGGAGGTGGTTAACCACCCACTTGTAGGGTTTGCCACGTTTGAGCCCGGTCGGCGATGCCGACATCGCCTTGCCAGCCAACGCCTGAAAGAGGTTTTCCTGAAGCTCTTCGTCGCCACAAAGCTCTTTCGGGATTAACCACAGGTCATCAGTCTTTTGCCATGTCAGTGCCAGTGTCTGTTTGGTAAGACTACGAAACGACTCTCCACCTGCTTTTTTCGCATTTCCCAGACACTGGAAAAATAGGGCATATAAGTCTACTTTGCGCCAATTGAGGTTGGCCCTACGCGCAAGTAGCTTTGATGCATCCGGAAAGCCGACGATAGCCTTGTCTTCCAGCATGTCCGGCCGAACAAAAATCTTCAAACGGATACACCGCGTTGCGCGCATATCCTGCGCTACTTGAAGGAGCCCGCGTGCCAGCGGTCGAATATCTTGCCAGGTCTCGGCCAGACGGTCCAAAGCGTCGAACAGCACCATTGCGGTCTTGCCGTCACGCTGCAAACCAGTGTCAACGCCCATCAATAAGTCGTCAAACAACTCCGGGTTGTCCGTGACCCAGGCCGTGCGCGTTGACCAGACCCCTTGGCCATCCTGGGCCTGCTGCGGAAAAGGAATCGGGAAATTAAGCTTGTGTGCAAGCACCGCGCGCCAGATAGCGCGCGGGTTATTGAAATCAAGAAACAGCTTGGCAAGCACGTCCTTGCTCGGCGCGTCCACCGAGCCCGACGCATCGCCGAACCCTTGATGGACGATCATGGACGGATTCAGGTGCACATCGGGAAATGCTTTCACGACAAACTTTCGATGTTCGTCGGACGATAGCGCTGCCCACCAAAAACTCTTTCCAGCGCCACGAATCCCTTCTACAACAGAGCTTTCAGGGTCCAGTGCTTTTGCATGACTCGGAGGAACATACGTCAGTGCAGGGATCTGCTGGCTTTGCGCACCAGCATGGTCGACCGAAGGCAAACCTTCTGCTATCGCACGCCTCAGGCTACTCAGATCATTGGCTGTCAGACTCACGCTCATTCCCCCCACAAGATAGATTTGACGCGATTGGCAAAAGGACCAAACGCGAGGTCGATGTCGGTGTCGCCGATACCGCCTCGGTTGCCCGGTGCCAAAGGGTCGAACTCCATAAACCGTGCATTCCAACGCACCGTCAAAGGGAAATGTGGCGCGGACTCGCTATCCATCGCATAAGAAAATACGTCCTCGGTTGCTTCCTGTGCCGGATCGATTTCGTCATAAAGATTCTCACTGAATAAGTCATAGGAATGCTCAAGAAAACGCTCGAATCGTTCCTTCTGTTCCGTCTCTGGAAACATCGCCCGAACCATCCACAAACGCTCACGAACACCGCGCAACACGGCTGGTCGCTGTTGCCAATGCGCAAAGATCTGGCGATAACCCTGCCAGTTTTGTTCACTATCGGTAGCGAACATCAAAGCCAAGTCAGCCAGGGTCGCAATCGAGATAGCGGCAAGATCGTGCAAGCCAGCACGGCTGTCGATCAATACGATATCGGGCTGTTCGCGAGCCTCCAAGGATTTAACCAGACGCTCCATGCGCTGAGCAAAACGTTCAGGCCCGGTGGACGTGGGCACATCCGCATAGACCCGAGCAAGCTTTGCCAAATAAGCGTACTCACCCTGCCCCATGGCAGCCGCGACACGAATATAGCCCGTCGTATTTTCAGCTAGCGGACTGTCAGCTACCAGGTCGTCAAGCACTGAGTTGTCTCGATTGACAGCGTCTTCGATAAACCAATCCACCAGACCGAACCCCGCGACCCGGTCGGCTGGCAGCAACAGCCCAGACAAACCGGGAGACTCCAGATCAAAGTCCAGCAGCAGAACCCGCTTGCCCTCGCGCGCCAAGCAATAGGCCAGCATGGCCAAGGCAGTGGATCGGCCAACCCCACCTTTCAGGCCGTAGAAGACGACACGCGGCGGCTCGTTCGTCTGGCGCTCATGTTTAGTACGCAGCCAATCCTGTCCAATAATCTGCCGATCCAGTAACGGCACGGTCAATTCGGGATGAATCACACCGTCAGCATCCTCGAAGGCAGGCACCAGAGTGTCGTGCCAATCAGGGTTTTGAAAAAGCGACGCCGGATTGGAAAAATCGTCTCTGAATAGCACCTGTTGTGTCGTGGCGTAGCGCCCCAGGTGGGCGGTGGCCTCCAACAGCAGTTGATGCGCCTCAGCGGGATAGATCTGATCAGCGGGAATCGACGCCTCATCACGCTCGTCGTACCCCTCGGGAGAGACGGGACGGTAAGCATCGATTGCAAAACGCAGTCTTCCATAGACATCACGCACAATCAGTACAGGCCATTGCGTGGGCAGCCGAGAATTTAGTGTGGCTTCAGCGGCTACACGAAGTGCTTCATTGAATTTTAAGGTTGACATCAGAGTAGTCCTTTGCTGATTACGTCGTCCAACAGCACGTCCATTTCAAGAGCCGCCATTTCCCAGTTATCCAATGATGAGGCAAGAGGCACGGCCGATGCACGCCAGTAGCGATGATCAGTATGCCAATCGTGCGTGTCGATCAAGTGGGGCAACTGACTTTGAATGATGTTGGCGGCCTGACCGTCAGGCAATGTCGTCATGGCATTCACAAGTTGGCCCAGCTTGGGCAAGTGTTCTCGCAGACCGGATGCCTTCAAGATATTCCCATCCCCATCCACCGGCGCCCCCGATCGAACCAGAAGGGCTTTCAGTCCGCACTCGACGCTGAAGCCGAATAACTGCCCTGCATTGGCTTTGCGGCCACGATCTAGCAGAAAATGGGCATCTCTTATGTGGCGCCGGGCGCACAACAAGTAATCCACTCGTGGCGTCACACTCATGTCTTCGTCCTTTTCGCACGTTTTACGGAGTTGACCGCAGGCTTCCATCCGCGCAGGTCATCCAGGGTAAATCCCAAGGAGCGGGCCTCTTCGGCGACGAAGCCTTTGTAGTAGTGGCCCATACGTTCGCCGTAGATGGGGTCGATCTCGTTGTGCCACTGTTCGAGCCATGGCACCAGTTCGAGCAGGCCGGCGAGCAGGGGTTGCAGGCGCTCGGGCGGCCAGCCTTCGTTATCTTTCATATCGAGGTAAAAACCGGCCAGCGCGGTGGCTTGTTGCAGGTGGTTCCAGCCGGCCCAGGCGATGACCAGGCTGCCGTCGGCGCCGCGTTCGCAGCCCGGATAGCTGACCCAGCGTTCCTTGGGCACGTCGAGGCCGCCGCGCAGGCGCCAGACGTCGGTTTTGAGGAAATCCTTGCTCTGGTATTTGGGCGGCACGGGGATCTTGCCGATGCTGGTGGTTAAATCCTCGCCTGCATCCTCGCGCCGTTGCAAGGCCCAGGTCGCTTCCCATTGGGCGCGCTTGCGCAGGCCGGTTTCGCTGTAGCGCAGCACGGGCAGGAAGGGTACGGCTTCGCTGACGACCAGTTCAGCAACCAACTGGCTGGGATCGAAGTCGGCTTGGCCGGCATAGAGCGCGGCTATTTGCATGAAGTCGGCGTCCTTCTGCGCGGCGTCGGCCAGACGACTGGTCGAGGTGAGTTGCGGCGACTGGTCGGCGCTGGTCGTCCAGTAGCGTGGCGACTCCAGCCGGGCGAGCAGCCAATCGCGCAATGCAGCTTGCTCAAGAGTTTCCCATTGGGGCGAATTCCAGCGGCGCTTGTACTCGGGGCGCTCGATCAGGGCAATGTAGCGGTCGCTGGCGATCAGATCGATGCGGCGCTGCACGACCTGACGATAGTCCTCCGGCCAGTGGCTTGGGATTTCGGTGATTGGCGTTGAGCCGTGGCGGGCGAACCAAGTGGTCTGCTCGGTGCCGTCGGCCATTCGGCGGGCTAATGTGATCTCGAAGGCTCGCTCGCCCAGTGCCACTTCGGGAGGGTTGGCATGCTCGAAAACTGTATCATAGCTGCCGACGGGTAGTAGATCGTAGAGAAGGTAGCATCGCCAGTCCAGTTCTTCTTGGGTGGCTATCATTAGGCAACGAAGTTGCTCCGCTTTCGCCTTGGCTTTATTGAGACTGGCAAGATTTGGTAAAGGTTGAATAAGTTCGGTAGTTAACAAGTGTGTCGGCAAGTAGCTTGCAATCTGGCGGGACAATTCGTCGAGGCGCGCAGCAAGATCGACGGAATGGTCGTGGCACAGTGGAAACGCAGCAATATTTGAGCTGTTGAATTCCTTCCGCTGCTCCCATAACTCGCCTCGACCGTCCTTTGTAAAGCACTCCTGCTTAAGCCAAAAACATCCGGCTGAGGAATTTAGTAGACCTATCAACCCTAAATAAACTGCCTCGTCAGCACTAGCATCTAACTTAATAACGGGAGCAGTCCGGTTGAAAACTTTGCCCCCTCGGTCGAGAACGAAGTGGTTATGGGTAGAGATAAAGGGAAAGGTGATCGTCAAGGGGGTAGATATGCGGCGAAGTGCGACTTGATGCCAAGCCCACCAAGGGCGCCCTTCTTCGAAATAAGTACTCTTGCCAAAAGTTGCACGGTTACCAAGAACTGTACGGCAGGGCCACATCCACGCTGCACAACGGGGGACTTCTTCAATCTTTACGACTTGACCTTCGAGATATGGAAACAGCGCTTCATCGGATGGTGTGACACTCCAGTCTCGCACTAGGTCACCAACGACGAGCGGGCGGCTATAATTTGGTTCGATACTTTTTCGCTTGAATGCCGCTCTTGGGGATAACATTACCTCGTCCGCATTTGTCATGCCGAAGACGCCCATTTCTGATGCAAAATCTCTGATGGTTGAATTAGATGCCGCTTCGATTTCATTTTTGACAACAGAAGCGCCACCACCACCGATGCTCCAAGGATGATTGTTAAATGCTGATCGATCTGTCTCGGTAACGCTAACGAATTCGCTCACAGATCCGGCGTGGTCGATTTGCCCAGTGATGGCAGACCATGCAAGGCCAATAGTCGGGTCGTCAGGTATTCCGGGCTCGCCTTTGATACCCATCACCGTGCGCACCGTTTTGCCCACCGGCGCTCGATGCCGTCCGAAGAGGATCACCGTCGGCGTGCCATGTCCGGGGATGTAGGCGCCCGAGGTGTCGATAACATGGCTAAGGTCGAGCCGAGGCAGCACCTGCTCGATGAGCTTGCTGCCGAATTCGCGCTTCATGAACGAGTTGGCAGTAATCAGGCCGACGAAACCGGCGCCTTGGCCGCCGCCACCCGTTAGTGCCAGTTCGAAGAAGCGCTCGGTGAACGGTGCGCCCAACGAATATTTCATGTGGCAACTGGCGTACTGCCTTCGGTAGGCGGCGTTCAGCGCCGCGTCCTTGACAACGATATAGGGCGGGTTGCCAACCACCACGTGGTATTGTCGTCCAAGGATGCGTTGTACCTCGGGCAAGTCCTCGCTCGCATACGCATGGATCAGACCTGAATCTCGGCTGTACTCGTCCGGTGTGAACATCTCTTCTGTGGCCTTAAGCCCGAAGCGCTTGCCGTGCAGCAGGCTGTCGCCGATGGCCACCGAAACCTGAAAATCCGGTGCATCGCTCAGTCGGTGCACGTCGCTGACCTGCAACGCCGCAACCAGCAACCGGAAGCGCGAGATGGCCACCGCGAACGGGTTCAGATCGACGCCAGCCACTGCCTCCAACGCCTTCTGCGCCACGTCGCGCCGGTTGCGGCTGGGTTCTGCGCGCGACCATTCGTCCACCAACCGTTGAAACCCGCCCAGCAGAAAGTGCCCCGACCCGCAGGTTGCATCGATCATGCGCACTTCCCGAAAACCGAATTCGCGAATGGCCGGGGTCAGCGTGCGGTCGAGGATGAATTCTTCGACGAACTCGGGCGTTTGCAGCAGGGCGTAACGCTTGCGCGTGGCTTCCGACAAATCCTGATAGAGGTCGCCGAGAAAGCGGGTGTTCCAGGTGGCGTCGGTGAAGTCGTGCAACAGCGCGCCGGTGTTGGGGTCTTGCTGCTGCCAGAAACTGCGCAGGGCCATGGCGGCGTCGCCGCTGATGCCGAGCCGGAAAACCGGGTTGTGCGCGCTGTCGAAAAAGGTGTGCAATCCCGGCAACTTGCCGGCTTCGCTAAAACAGTCGAGCAGGTATTCGCGGTCGCTTTCCAGCGGATGCGCCCGAAAATAAGCCTCGTGCCGGTCACGCGCCAGATTGAGGCGGCCACTGTCGGGCGTGCCGCCGATCCACGGGCGGTCGACCAGGGTGTTGTCTTCGATGAAACGCAGGAAGACGCAACTCAACAACCAATGCACGCCAGCCTGGGTGATGCTCTGATCGGCCCAGCTTTCGAAGGTTTCGGCCGTGCGCTCGGCATCGCGCGCGGCTTGCCATTCGCTTTGCAGGCTGGCCTTGAGCTCCCCGACTTCGTCGATGCGCTGGCGCAGGTCGTCATCGAGCAGCGTCAGGCGGCGCTTGAGGTCGACCAGGAGCTGGGGGGCGTTGATCATGGGGTGAGTTTTCTTTGCTGGAGAGGTCAGTCGCAATGGATTTTTTGTGCAGTGCAGCGCTTATAGCGAATTATAGTTTTCTATATATTTATGCCAAAAGCCAGAAACAAGCTGTAGATCGCCTATCCATGCGGTTCTCCGGCCAGTGCCGCTGCTCGGTGTTTGTTTGCAACCCAGGCTTGCGGCAGTCCAAAAGCCTGGGTGCCGTTGATCAAAGGGACCGGTACGCCATCGATCATGGGCAGACCCTGCTGGTGCGAGGGCAGCAGCAGCCACAAGGACGGCGTGTGGCCGGGGCGACCGGCAGCGGCTTCCATTTCGGTGACCAGCGACATGAGCTCGTAACGCGCAAGCAGCCCGACGTTGGCCAGCAAGAGCGGGACCTCGCTGTTTAACAGTTGAGGTTTAAGCGTGGCGACGGTGCGTTGCACCAGGCGTTGCAGGTTGGCCCAATCGCGACTGCCCGGCTCGGCCGCGTCGGCACGCAGTACGAGGTTCCAGTCGACACGTGCGGCGGTGGCTTCAACGCGCAGGGCCTGGAGCAGGAGGAAGTCGAAACTGAGCCGCTGAAGCGCTGGATTTTTAGGGGAAACTTCGCGCTCCGGGCCAAAGCGGCGCAGCAATTCAGCTTCGGCATGGCGCGCCTGACGCGGTTCGACGGTTAAAACCAGCAGCCCCCCCGACCTGATGGCGCGCTGCAGCCGGTCTTCGATGCCTTGTGCCTCGGCGATGATCGCATCACTGGCGGTGAGCGCTGGAGCGCCATTGGCGGAATACCCGAGGTAGGTGGCTTGCCGCGAATAGAGGGTCGTCGTTCCTGCCGTGGGGTTGCTGCCGAGCGAGGCGCACAGGTAGGCGCCCGCGCCTTCGGCTGCGGCAGGGTTCCACTGCAGTGGCGCGCCGACCTCTTCGAGCAGGCGATCGAGCTCTGGCCGACCGGGCAGCGGCGTGGCCTCGGGGTAGCGACCGCGCACGCGGTCTTGAAGTTCGCTGGTGCGCAGCATCGGCGCGCCGACCAGCGCGCCGAGCGATTGGCGCAGCGCTTGCAGGGCGGGCATGCCGTGGCTGTAGATTTCTTGTCGGCTGGACAATGCGGCTTTGCGCGATGCCGAGGTGGCCAGGCGGAGTAGCCGGGTGCCGGTCATCGCTGGCACGGTCGCTTCCTGGGACTGACCGGCGCCAAGGTTGGTTCCGACCGGTTTGACGGCCTCCAGGGCTTCCAGCGCACGCGCGGGGGGAAGCAGCGGTTCGGCCAGGGCGCAGGCGTCGGCGATGTTACCTAATTGGCGGGCGTAGTCGGCCCAGGCCGGGTTGGTGGCGATCAGGGGTGAAGGTTGATGGTCAAAACATTCAAAGCGGGGCTGGTCGAGGTGGGATTCCGCCTCCAGTGCCGCGCGCAACACAGCATTGGCGAGCTGCAGACGTTCGACGTCGTCTTGCACGGCGCAACCGCGCAGGGCGAGCAAGGCCAACGCCGCTTCGTTGGCGGTCATGACCTGCCCCTGGGTACTGACCAGCTTGTCGAGTTGCAGCCGGACTTCGGTAAATGCCGGGTTCTTGAGCCAACGCTCGCGAGCCTTGATGATGGCGGTGGTCAGCGTGCTGCGCTCGACGCCGGCCGCAGCCGCCGATTCGCCCAGGGTCGGCCACTGGCCGGCGGGCTTGAGCGAGTCTTCCACGCTGGCGTCAAGGCCGGAATCAAGCCCGAGGTAGTGCGACAACGCAGCTTCTTCGGGGCGGTCGTCGCCGGCCGGTCTGCGCGGCAGCAGTTGGGCGGCCAGTTCGTTGACGCTCACGGCACCAGCGGAGGAATCCTCGTCATCGGAGTCGTGCAGCGTGCTTCGCCCGTGGATCAGGTCGGGCCGCAGGCGCGCCAGTTCCTTGGCGGTGAGCCGGATCTCTTTTCTGATTTTGTCCCCCACGCCGCGCAGGTATCGAAAACGAATGCGATCGACAGCAAGCAGTTCGCGCGCGTTGTGGACACCCATACGTTCGAGAACATCCTGTGCCTCCAGGGTGTAACCCAGTTCGGCCATGGTGGTGGTCGGCGTAGCGGTGAGTGCCGTGGCCTCGAATCCTTCGGCCTGCGGTGGATGCACGGTTTGCCGAGTGGCGAAAATGGCGCGCCAGGCGCGCAGCATGTCTTCTGCGTTGTCAAAACGCCCTTTGAAATCACGGCGCAGGGCTTTGGAGAAAAAGGCTGTGAAACCCTCGCGGGTGACCGGGTCGAAGACGTCGCTGGCGATGCTCGCTTCGACGTCGAGCATCGCCGGCGAGGTTTGACCATCGCCCCAAAGGGGAGGCTTGCCAACGGCCATCTCGTACAGGGTGACGGCCAGGGCGAAGCGCTCGGCGTAGAGATCCCAGCGCGGTGGTCGGCGCAGGCTGAGGAATGGGTCGAGGTAGGGATACGTTCCAGCGGTGATGTTCTCGGCTGGCGTGCGGCACAGGGAAAAATCGAAGACCATCAGTTGCAACTTGCCCGAGCTGGCTTCGGCAATGCCGATATTTTCCGGCTTGAGATCGCGGTGAGCGACACCGTGATCTTCCAGGTAGTTTACGACTTCGATCAGTTCTTCGCCAAAGCGCTGGAGCAAGTCGAGCGACAGGCGGCCGTCTTCATTGATTTTTTTTGCCAGACTTTTCAGGCCGGCACTGCGCATCAACAAGGCGGTGCGTCCACCGACCTTGAGGGTGCGCCGATGTTCGACAATGTTCGGGTGGCGCAAACCGGCGAGCACTTCGCCCTCGGCGACCAGTCGCTCGTTATGTGCCAGATCACAGGCTACCTTGAGGATCAGTTCCTCTTGCGAGCCGTCTTCACGTACCAGCAGTACATCGCTTGACGAGCCACGCCCGATGCGCGCGAGTACGGTGAAGCCGCCTTCGAGTCGGTCACCGTGACCGGCGATGCTGGGGTCGACGGTGGTTTCCGGGTCGGGTGCGGTGAGTTCGTCTTCGACCTTTACCAGGTCATCCAGAAAATCCTGAACCGTGTCGTAACGCGCCATGACGTCAGGGCTGGTGGCGTACTGGATCAATTCCTGCAGGCGCATGCCGCAACCGTCCATGACGTCGGACAGACGCAATCCCTGCCCTTGGCGCAGCTTCTCGGAAAGATCGAGAACGGACCCGGCAGGTGCCTGGCCGGAGAACACCTGGTAGGCAATCGCACCGAGGGAGAATACATCCAGGCTTGGGCCGTGGGTGGTGTCGGCGCGTGTGGTTTCGGGCGCCAGATAGACCAGACCGGGATCTTCGACGTAATCCTCGACGTGACGCGTACCCGTGGTGCGGTGCATGGTGTTGGGGTCGGCGCCTTCACGAGCAGCGGTTTGCCAGTTCATCAGCCGGGGCGCCAGCATGCCCCCGGCTTCTGCCGCGTGAATCATGATGCTCTGTGGCCCCAAAGCGCGGTGGTACAGGCGCCTGGAGTGGGCGTACTTCAGCGTCTCGGCGATGTCTCGCACCAACTGCAGGCGCTGGGTGACGGTGAGCTGGGTACCCCGATCACGCAACAAATGATCGAGCCGCTGGGCTTTGGGGTCGTGGTCGAACACGAGCGCCGGACCCATTTCGGTTTCTTTATAATCATTGACCTTGAGGATGCCTGGGTGGCTGATTCCCTCAAGCACTTCAAACTCGCGGCGCGCCTGACGTACACGGGTGGCGCGCGCTTCGGGGCTGGAGGCATTGGCGACGGTATAGATGCGGACGCGGCGCTGGACGCTTTCGATACTGACGTGCTGGCTTTGCCAGTCCTGAAATCCTTCGCCTTCTGCGATCAGTTTGATGAGCTTGTAGTCACCCACCTGCCGGTGCTTGTTCGAGGGCCGTATGCCGGCCTCGGCCAGACCGCGTGCGATGGCGCGCGCCTGCTGGCCATCCACCGCGCGGGCCGTGGGGGTGCTGAGGCCATGGCTGAGCGCGCCTACGATACCCGCGTCGTTCAGGGCGCCGGGTTGGCCCCGCTGGAAGCTGGCCGTTTTGGCGGTGCCTTGCAGGCGGTTTCTCAGCGTGGTTGAAGAAAGAAAAATGACCGGCTCAACAAACGGCAGGCGAATCCTGGCTTTGACAATGGCCGGTTGGCGACGCAACAGACTCGCCAGTCGTTTTGCTTTGCGGTTGGTCAGCAACAAGGGATTGTCGCAGGTGGTGGCACGACCGTCCGTAGTCCACGTCCAGGTGTGCGCATCGCCATCCAGCGACCCCGGCCTGCTTTTGATTTCGACGAGGAATAGCCCCGCCGATGAGAGGACCAGCGCATCGACCTCGCTGATCCTGCCTTGGTCGTCAATGAATTCGAAATTGGTCCAGACGTTCCAGGGATCGCGGTCCGGCAACTGCGCACGCAGCCATTCAAGCGCTTCACGTTCCCAGGGAAAGCTCGACTCGGCGATGACGTGCCAGCGGTTGCCGCCCATGCTCATGATTGAACCTCGGCCTCTGTCGCAACTACTTCAAACAGTTCACCGACCTGGCAACGGAAACGCATGCCGAGGCTTTCGATGGCGGGCAGCTCAACCCGCGTAGCCGTCTCGGCTGTCTCTCGGCATCAACTCTTGATCCGCAGCTGGCCCAGGAAGTCGCGCTTGCTGAGCGGCACGCCGTGCATGCGCAACATGTCGTACGCGGTAGTGGCGTGAAAATACAGGTTCGGCAGCGAGAACGACATCAGAAAATCTTCGGCAGTGAACGGTATGCTGCGTTCGCCCAGCTTGAACACGACGTCCTTGCCCTGCATCGCTTCGACCGCTTCACGCGTCAGCGTTTGCAGCGCCGCGTGCGCGTCAGCGACAATCTTTTGCAACGCCGCGTAGTCCTGGTCCGCGACGCCGGCCGGCGGCATGAACACCCCGGATTGCACGCCGTCCAACGCACCTATGGAGTGGTGCGCGACCGAGATGATCTGAAAGCGGAATGGCAGCATGTCCGGGTACAGGCGCATCTCGACGATTTTCTTGAGATCGATGCCTTGCTCCTGACAATGGCTCGCACCCTTGTCGAGAAAACCCGATACGCCTCCGAGCACCTGCAGAAACGATGCGACGCTGACGTCGTATAGTGCAATGGCCATGCTGTGTTACCTCCTTAATGTGCAAGTCGCGTCAGCGACTCACGAAGCTCCCCTCGCCCGCTTGTGGGAGAGGGGTCGGGGGTGAGATGGGGAATTCACGGAGCATGCTCCGTGCCCAACGAACGATTCCGGCGTGCAAGCCGGAATGCGCCCTGCAAGGGAGGGAACGGTCATGGCTTTCATCATCGGGGGTGTCTGGAATCGCCATGACCGTTAGATCCTCGAAAAGGGATGATCATCGACCTGCCCTGCCGCGGCGGACTTCGCATCCAGTCCGACGCTGGCCGGCAGAGTATACCCTTTGCTCCGCCGGTGATCTCGCGTGGCGAAAAATCCACCCGCAAATCGCTTGCGTCGCGCAGGCGCCGCTGTCGTCCAGGCTTTGCTGCCGCCCGAGCAGGAGGACAAGCCCCAGGGTTGGCGAATTTTGGCTTGTCCACTACCCCCGGCGCCAGGTATGAAAACGTTCTACCCAGGCCAGCAGCTGCTGCGGTGCGTGTGCTCTTTTCCAGACACCGGCGACGTATTTGTTGGCCTCGGCGAGGGTCGGATAGATGTGGATGGTGCCGAGAATCTTGTTCAACCCGATCCCCTGCTTCATCGCCAGGACATACTCGGCGATCAGGTCACCGGCATGTTCGCCAACGATAGTGACGCCGAGGATTCGATCCTTGCCGGGGACGGTCAGCACCTTGATGAAACCATGCGCCTCGCCATCGGCGATCGCCCGGTCGAGGTCGTCGAGGTGATAGACCGAGACTTCGTAGGGGATGTTCTTTTCCTTGGCGTCCAGCTCATTCAGACCGACCCGGGCCACTTCCGGTTCGATGAAGGTCGACCAGGGGATCACCGAGTAATCGGCCTTGAACCTCTTGAACGGTGCGAAGAGCGCATTAACCGCCGCATACCAGGCCTGGTGCGCTGCCGTATGAGTGAACTGGAAGGGACCGGCGACGTCGCCAGCAGCGTAGATGTTCGGATAGCGGGTCTGCAGAAACTCGTTGGTTTCGACCGTCCGTCCGGTGGGGATGCCCAGTTCCTCAAGCCCGTAGCCCTTGAGGTTGGCAGCACGACCGACAGCGACCAGCACGGCGTCGAAGGGAATGCGCAGCTCAGCGCCCGCGTGTTCGGCAAGCAGGATCTTCTCGCCATTTTCGACCAGAAACTGCTTGGCCCGGTGATTGAGCAGGACCGCGACCCCTTCGCTGGCAAAACGGCGAGCGACCAGTTCAGACACTTCCGGATCTTCCCGGACCATCAGGCGCGGACCCATCTCCACCTGCGTCACCTGCGAGCCGAAGCGGGCAAAGACCTGGGTCATTTCCGAGCCAATCGGACCGCCGCCGAGGACGACCAGACGGCGCGGCAACTCGCGCAGGTTCCAGAGGGTATCGGAAGTCAGATAGCCGACCTCTTCGATACCCGGAATGGGCGGCGTAAACGGACGGGCGCCGGTGGCAATGACGATACTGCGCGTGCGCAAGCGCTGCGTGGAGCCATCATGGCGAGTGATCTCGACTTCCCATGGCGAAACGATCTTCGCGCTGCCCTCGACGACATCGACGCCGAGTTCGCGATAACGCTCGGCCGAGTCGTGCGGCGCGACCGTCCGGATCACGCCTTGCACCCGTTCCATGACCGCCGCGAAAGCGAAGTCGGCACGCGCCGAGGCGATGCCGAATTCCTTGGCGCGCGCGATGTGCGAGAGCAGCTTGGCCGAGCGAATCAAAGCCTTCGAGGGTACGCAACCGGTGTTCAGACAGTCACCGCCCATCTGGTGCTTTTCCACCAGCGTCACCTTGGCCTTGACGGCAGCGGCGATATACGAGGTGACCAGGCCAGCGCTACCGCCGCCAATGACGACCAGGTTGCGGTCGAAGCGCCGCGGCTTTTTCCAGGCAGAGAAGACCTTGTTCGCCCGACCCATGTCGACGATCTTGCGCGCGAGCAGCGGAAAAACCCCGAGCAGGGCAAACGAGCCCAGCAGGCCTGGCGAAAGAATGCCGGACAGCGAGTCGATTTTCGCTAGCTGCGTGCCTGCATTCACATACACCAGCGTCCCCGCCAACATGCCGATCTGGCTGACCCAGTAGAAGGTGTGGGGCTTCATGCCGGTCAGCCCGGACAGCAGATTGACAAGAAAGAACGGAAAGACCGGCACCAGGCGCAGGGTGAACAGATAGAAAGCCCCTTCCCGCCGCACGCCCTCGTCGATCGCCTGCAGGCGCTGACCGAAGCGCTGCACCACCCAGTCCCGCAGCAGGAAACGCGCGATCAGGAAGGCCAGCGTGGCGCCCAGCGACGAGGCAAAGGAGACGATCAGCGAGCCCCACAGGAGGCCGAAGACGGCGCCTCCGGCCAGGGTCAGCAAGGCCGCGCCGGGCAGCGAAAGAGCCGCCATCACCACATACACGGAAAAATAGATGGCCACGCTGAGGCCAGGGTTGGCCGTGCGGAAGGCCTCGATGGCCTGCTGCTGCGCCTTGAGGGTTTGCAGATTGAGGTACTGGCCGAGATCCAGCCCCAGATACAGGCCGACCACCGAAGCCAGAACCAGGACCAGCAACCATTTTCGCATCTGCATGTGATTCTCCGCGTGGATAGACCGGCAGAGGGTGCGCTGACTCCCTGCATTTGACCGTTAGTCGTCAAGAGCGAGGTAAAGCTTACAACTCAGCGGATCGGAAGGTGACCGATCGGATCGCTGAAGGATTGGACAGCGGGGCTTGCCAATGCGCGCACGGCCCCGCCAGCGGACCGATACAGATTGCCCAACTCGTGATCGCCGACGCTGGCCAGCGGCAGATCGAAGGCGATCCGCCCCTGCTTGAGGCCGATCACCCGCTCGGCCAGCAGCGGCAGCAAAGCGGGGCTATGTACGACGGTAATCAACGTCGCCCGCCGCGCGGCCTTGACCAGCAGCCGACAAACCTCGGTGGCGCCGGACGGATCGAGAGCGGCGGTCGGCTCGTCAGCGAGAATCAGGCGCGGCCGCTGCATCAGGAGGCGGGCGATCGCCACCTTCTGCTTTTCGCCGCCGGATAGTTTGTCCGCTCGGGTGTAGGCGTGCGCCAGCAGACCCACCGCCTGCAGGGCGGCTTCGGCCTGGGCGACTTCCTGCGCCGGATACCAGCGCATCCAGCTACGCCAGCCGGTGACGCGGCCAAGTGATCCGATCAAGGCGTTTTCGATCGCCGACAGCCGGGCGACCAGATGCACGCCCTGCAGGACCTGACCGACCTCCTGCCGCAGCGCGCGCAACTCGGCAGCCGGCAAGGCGTCCTGCAGCGCCCGCCCGAGCACCTCGGCAGAACCGTGGGCCGGGCGCATGCAACCGCTCAGGAGTCGTAGCAGCGTCGTCTTGCCGGCGCCATTGTGACCGACGATGGCGATGCGCTCGCCGGCGCCGACGGTCAGTTCGTCGATCTCGAGCAAGCTGCGATCGTCGGCAATACAGGCCAGGGATTTCAGGGCAATGACGGTGGCAGGAACGGAAGTCATAGCAGAGCCTTGCGGATGCGCCGGCTCATCGCGTCGAACGAGGTGACCAGCAGGAAGACGACCAGCAGTACGGTCGACAGCCTGCCCCACTGAAAAAGCGAAGTTGCTTCCGAGATCAGCAAGCCAAGTCCGCCGGCACCGATGATGCCGAGGATGGTCGAGTCGCGGATATTGAATTCCCATACGTACAAGTGACTGGAGACGAACTGCGGCAGGACGGCGGGCCAGATGGCGTTGAAAAATACCTGCACTGGCCCGGCGCCGACGCCACGCACGGCGTTGATGGCCGCCATGTCCAGGGTCTCGATCGACTCGGCGAAGAGCTTGCCGTAGCTGCCCAGCGAATGTAGGGCAATGGCCAGGATACCCGCCGTCGGCCCAAGACCGACGATACCCACCAGCACCAGCCCGAACACCAGCGTGTGAATCGAGCGCGCCACGTCCAGGACGCCCTTGGCCAGCCAGGCCAGCGGCCGTGGCGCCAAGAGGTTGCGCGCGGTCAGAACGGCAAGCGGCAGGGCGAGCAACGCTCCGAGCACGGAACCCAGGGTGGCAATGCGAATGGTCGTCCAGGTGGCCTCGCCCAGTCCGGCCAGGTAGTTCCGCTCTACCTCCCGCCGATTTTCGACGCGCAGCAGGGTGCCGTCGTCGCTGCGATACTCCAGATTCGGGTTGCCGGACCAGGCATCGAGGAAACTCGGGCGGGCGAACTCGACCGCCGTCCTCGCCAGGTTGGCCAGCGGATTGCGGCCCAGCGACAACTCGTTCTCCATCAACAGCGAAGCGATGCAGGCGGCGACCAGCAGCGCATACGCCAGGGACAGCGCGAGGAAGCCGATGCGGCGGCCAAAACGGTCAGCGAAGCCGGGGAGCAGAGCGAGCAGAGACAATTACTTGGCCTGCAGCTTGCCGGTCGCCAGGCCGGCGTCGCGGATCGGTTTGTAGAAGGCGTTGTCGCGGCTGACAAAGCCGGTGTAGTGGGGTGGCAACAGCGCGGGATTGACCTTCAGTACATCGCCGACGCTGGCCAGGGCAGCCTGCAGGCGGCTGACGAAAGTC
The DNA here is from genome assembly GCA_016713625.1 of Candidatus Accumulibacter affinis. Classification (GTDB taxonomy): domain Bacteria; phylum Pseudomonadota; class Gammaproteobacteria; order Burkholderiales; family Rhodocyclaceae; genus Accumulibacter; species Accumulibacter affinis. The sequence continues at coordinate 348,479 of JADJOT010000010.1, read as the reverse complement.
TTGTCGGCATACAGCGCCTTGCTGACGGCGACGGCGTCGTTGGGCAATGGCGCCGACTGCCAGAAAATTCGCGATTGCTCGGCTTTGATCAAACCCTGTTCGATCATCGCATTGCGGTTGCGGTTGTAATCGGCACCCGCGTCAAGCACTCCCTGGGTGACCTGGGTTTCGATGGCCTGGTGCTTGGTATGCACGACCTTGGCGAAATAGGTGTCCGGATTGATCCCCTGGGTCATGAAGTAATGCAGCGGGATCAGGTAACCCGAAGTGGAACCCTTGTCACCGAAGGCAAAGGTCCTGCCCTTGAGGTCGGCGACGCTGCCGATTCCGGAATTCGGGTGGGTGACCATGATCGCGAAATACTCCGGCTTGCCATCGTACAGAATGGTGGAAACGGCCTGCGCGCCCGCTTCGTTGTTGGCCAGCACGTAGCCCCACGGCCCGATCAGGGCAATGTCGGTTTCGCCGTTGGCGAGCGACTTGGCAAGGCCCTCCCAGCTATCGACGGTACGCAGTTCGACCGGGCGATCGAGCTGGGCCGAAAGGTAATTGGCGAGTGGGCGATAGGTGGCATCGTTCCTGTCCTTGTCCGGCTGGAAGAGGCCGACGCCAAACTTCAGCGGTGGACCGCCGGCGAAGGCGCCGCTGGACAAGGTGGCGGTGAGCAGGACGGCGAGAAAGCGGAATAGACCTTGCATGCGGGCTCCGGATCGTCAAACAGGAAATAGCGCGCAGCCCTTCGAAAACCAGCGCTCGTTGGGCTGCGTCGAGCTCGGGCCAAGGCGCGGCCAGGCGCTGATCGAGAAATTTCGCGTACGGGTAGCTGGCGGAGAAGCGAGCGCCCCCCCCCCCAGCCCCCCCCCCCCCCATCCCCCCCCCCCCCCCCCCCCCCCCCACCGCCTCCCCCCCGCCCCTGCCCCCCCCCCCGTGCCGAAGCACAGGTACTTGAAATGCATGGCGCTTCCCGGAAATCTCGAAACGCGCAGTTTATACTGTGTACCATGCGTGTCCACCTCTTCATCGCCTGCGCCGTATCCCTGCTGCTGGCCGCCTGCGCCAGCAAGCCGCCAGCGTCGGGAGCAGTTTCGCAGCGACTTTCCGAGCGGCCGGCGAGCAGCCCCAAAGGCAACGACGTGGTGATTTTTGCGCTCGGCCTGATCGATACCGCTTACCGCTTCGGCGGCAAGAACCCCTCCGCAGGCCTCGACTGCAGTGGCATGGTTTCCTTCATCTACGGCCAGGCGGTGGGCCTCAGGGTCAGCGGTAGCGCCGCTGACATCGCTCGCCGGGGCCGTCCGATCGAACGGACTGCCCTGCGCCCTGGCGATCTGGTCTTCTTCAACACCCGCAATGCACCGTTCTCGCATGTCGGGGTGTACATCGGCGATGATCGTTTCGTGCACGCCCCGTCAAGCAACGGCCGCGTGCGCATCGACCAGCTCGATGCGCGCTACTTCGCACAGCGCTTCGAGACGGCGCGGACCTATTTCGACTGACCGCGACGCGCCTAGTCGTTGCGCGGCTCGACGCGCCCCTCGAAGACGCGCACCTGGTCACCCTTGCTGACGGCCGGCTCGTCGTACTGTTCGATGAAGGCGTAACTGCCGTCTTCATAACGGACGGTGACGACGTAAGTGGTCATTGGCGCGTTGGCGCTACGTGCGTCCTCAAGCACCCTGCCAGTGCCGATGATCGGCGTGGTCACCAGGCTGGGAGCGATCGGCGGCGCCGTGGGGGGGGGGGGGGGGGGTGGGCCGGGGCCGGCCCCCCCCCGCGCCCCCCGCCCGCCCCCCCCCCCCCCCCCCCGCCCGGCCCGGGCGGGCCGGGGGGCCGGCCGGCCGGGCGGGCCGGCCGCCCCCCCGCCCGCGGCGGGGCCGGGCGGCGCCCCGCGGGGCGGCCGCCGCCGCTCGCGCGGGCTGCGGGGCCGCCCCCCCCCCGGCTCCCGGCCCTGGGCGCGCGCGCGCGCGCGGGGGGGCGCCGCGGCCGCGGTCTTGGCCGCCGCCGTGTCCACGCATCGAAAAAGCGCGCTACTATCTGCTCCCTGGCGATCCACGACGAATCTTTCATTCCACCTGCTCAAAGGACGACCATCGACCCCAAATCCTTCGTTCATTCGGCGGTATTGCTGCTGATCGTCGCTTCGATCGCCATCGTCGTCTTCCGCCACTTCGGTCTGGGTTCGATTCTCGGTCTGCTGGTCACCGGCATCATCGTCGGGCCGCATACGCCGGGACCCTTCGTCACCACCAAGGTGGACGACGTGCGCCACTTCACTGAACTCGGCGTCGTCTTGCTGCTGTTCCTGATTGGCCTGGAAATGAAGCCGCGCCGGCTGTGGGATCTGCGACGCACGCTGTTCGGCCTGGGATCGCTGCAGATCGTTGTCTCTACTCTGGTGATCGCCGTCTACTTCCACTGGTTCCTGCCGAACCGGTCGGCAGCGCTGCTGGTTGGCGCCAGCTTCGCCCTCTCGTCCACCGCCTTCGTCATGCAGATGCTCAGGGATCAGGGCGAGATCGCCAGCAAACACGGCCAGACCGCCTTCGCCATCCTGCTCATGCAGGACCTCGCGGTCGTACCGCTGCTGGCCATGGTACCGATCCTCGCCAATACGGGGCCGCTACCCAAGGAAATGCCGCTGCTGCAGCAGATCGCCATAGCCGTCGCGGTGGTCGGCCTGGTAATCGGCACTGGCCGCTACCTGGTACCGCGACTGCTCGACCGACTGGCGCGGACGAACAACCGCGAGGCCTTCTTCCTCGTCGCCATGGCCGCCGTTTTTGCTGCCGCGTGGGCGATGGACCGTGCCGGCATGTCGATGGCGCTGGGCGCCTTCCTGATGGGAATGATGCTCTCGACCTCGCGCTACAGCCTGCAGATCGAGGCCACGCTGGAGCCGCACAAGGGCCTGCTGATGAGTCTGTTCTTCGTCGCCGTCGGCATGTCGGTGGACGTCGCCGCACTCGCGCAGCATCCGTTCCAGTTCGCCCTGCATGTGGTGGCCGTCATCACCATCAAGGTAGCGGTGCTCTACGTGCTGTGCCTGATCTTCAAGACCGGCCGCAGCACGGCGTTGCGCGTGGCGTTCATGCTCTCCCAGGGAGGCGAATTCGGCTTCGTCGTCTTCGGTGCCGCCAAGGCACTCGGCGTCATCGACGACCTGATTTTCGCCATGGCCATCGCGGTGATCTCGCTGACCATGCTGCTGACGCCGGTGCTGACCAAGCTCGGCAGCCGGCTGGCAGTGCGCGCAGCCAGGGGTGCGGCGGGAGCAGACGAGCACCTCCAGCATGCCACCGCAGACGACGATGACGCGCCGCGCGTGGTGATCGGTGGTTACGGCCGCGTCGGGCATACGGTGGGAACGATCCTGGCCAGCAGCGGCATCCCCTACGTCGCCTTCGATACCGATGCGGTACTGGTCGCCCGCTGGCGCGGCCAGGGCCATCCGGTGTTCTACGGCGACGTCGGCAATCCGGATCTGTTCGGTAACGCTGCACTGCACCAGGTCGATCTGGTAGTGCTGACGATCGACGGCCAGCACGCTGCGGTGCGCGCCGCAACGCTGATTCGCACCCAGATGCCCGACGTGAAGATCGTCGCGCGCGCTCGCGACCTGAACACCTGCGACGCCCTGCTGCAGGCAGGCGTCAACCAGGCTTTCCCCGAAACGCTAGAAGCCAGCCTGCGCCTGGCAGCGGAAAGCCTGGAAGCACTCGGCATCTCCACGGACGACACCAACCTGCTGCTGCGCGGCGTGCGCAGCACCGACTATGCGCTGGTACGCAACGGGCCGGAGGCGGAGGCAAGCGTACGCGCGAGCAGCGAACCGCAGGCCTGAAGGCGCTGGCACGAGCGGGCGGATGATGCCGTAGCAGGTGGATGCGCTCGATCGACGCAACGACGCCACGAGGTTGCGCGCTTCGCGGCGCGAAAGCGCGCTAATATGCGAGTGTATCCACGCCTTTCCGACCCCACCGTCCGCCATGCTGCCTGGCATCCCGATCCGCTACGTCGAACCCGTCTATCGCCCGCCGAGCGAAGCCGAATCGCTGATCTTGCCGGTGACCGACGGCTGCTCGTGGAACCACTGTACTTTCTGCGAGATGTATACCGCCCCGCAGAAGCATTTTCGCGCGCGCGACGAGGCCGAGGTGCTGGAGAGTATTCAGCGCACCGGCGAGCGCTTCGGCAGCGAGGTGCGGCGCGTTTTCCTGGGCGACGGGGATGCTCTGGTACTGCCGACACGTCGCCTGCTCAACGTCCTCAACGCGATCCGCAGCCACCTGCCGGCCGTTCGCCGGGTATCGAGCTATTGCCTGCCGCGCAACCTGCGCCGGAAATCGGTCGATGAACTACGCGAACTCGCCGCAGCCGGCCTGTCGATTGCTTACGTTGGTGCCGAATCGGGCGATGATGCGGTGCTCGAACGGGTCAACAAGGGCGAGACCTTCGCCTCGACGCTGGACGCGTTGAACAAGCTCGCCGCCGCCGGCATCACGCGCTCGGTGATGATCCTGAATGGCCTCGCCGGCCCGCAACTCTCGTTGCGGCACGCGGAAAATTCGGCGCACCTGCTCAATGCCACGCAGCCCGAGTATCTGGCGACGCTGGTCGTCAGCTTCCCGCTCGGCGAGGAACGTTTCCGCGGCAGTTTTCCGGGCTGGCTGCCGCTGAACCAGCACGAGCTGTTTGTCGAAATGGAGCACTTTCTCGACGCTCTGCAACTCCGGCGCACCGTGTTCCGCAGCGACCACGCGTCAAACTGGCTGATTCTCAAGGGAACCCTGGGCGTCGACAAGGAGCGCCTGCTGCGGCAGGTGCGCGATGCCATCGCCCACCCCGACACCGCCCATCTGCGGCCGGCGTGGGCGCGGGGACTGTAATTGACGACCGATTACCAGCGTTGCGCCGAACTGATCGCCCAGGCGGACGGGCTGCTGGTCACCGCCGGTGCTGGCATCGGGGTCGACTCCGGCCTCCCCGATTTTCGTGGTCCGCAGGGTTTCTGGGGGGCTTACCCGGCGCTTGGACGTGCGCGCATTGCCTTCGAGCAGATTGCCAATCCGGCCGCCTTCGCAGCGAAACCGCGCCTCGCCTGGGGTTTCTACGGGCATCGGCTGCAACTCTACCGCCACACGGTGCCGCACGCGGGTTTTCAGATCCTGCGCCGGATCGGCGAGCGCCTGCGGCATGGCGCATTCGTGTTCACCAGCAACGTCGACGGACAGTTTCAGAGCGCCGGTTTTGCCGAAGGGCAAATCAGCGAATGCCACGGGTCGATCCATCACCTGCAATGCCTCGACGCTTGCCATGATGGCATCTGGCCGGCCGACGACTTCGACCCCGAACTCGACGAGGAGCAGTGTCTGCTGACCTCGGAATTTCCGCGCTGCCCGCGCTGCCGGGCGATGGCCCGCCCGAACATTCTGATGTTCGGCGATTGGGGCTGGCGCAGCGAACGCAGCGACGCCCAGGAAGGACGTCTGCACACCTGGCTGCGCCAGCTCGCGCGCCCGCTGGTGATCGAGGTCGGAGCCGGAACGACGATCCCGACCGCCCGCCGGATGGGCGAACGCCTGCCGGGGCAGATGATCCGCATCAATCCCGGCGAAGCGCAGCTACCCAGGAACAAGGGCGTGTCGATCGCCGACAGTGGCCTGGCCGCCCTGCGCGCGATTGCGGCCTGCCTGGTATAGAATCCGCAGCCTCGCGTTGTCCGCAACGCCAAACGCATCGAGGAGAACACAGCATGTCTGGTCACGGATTCCACGTACACGGCCCGCACGATCATGAAGTCGAACATGTCGCCCATCATGGCGGCGACAATTTCACCGCGCGCGTCGCGGTGCTGACCGCGGTACTGTCCACCATCGGCGCCATTTTTGGCTACCTCGGCGGCCATTCGCAGAATGCCGCCCTGCTCTACAAGAACGAGGCCGCGATTCAGAAGACCTCGGCGTCGAATCAGTGGAACTACTATCAGGCGAAGAGCAACAAGCAGAACCTCGCCGAACTGTCGATCACCCTGACCACCGGCGAGGCGCGCGAAAAGTACGCCCAGGAGGTCGAGCGCTACAAGAAGGAAAAGCAGGAGATCAAGGTCGAAGCCGACAAGCTCGAAGCGGTCGCCAGGGAAGCCGACCACAAGAGCGAGGTCGAAATGCACGTGCATGAACGCTGGGCTCTGGCCACCACGCTGCTGCAGGTGGCCATCGCCATGGCCGCGATCACCCTGCTGACGCGCAAGCGCTGGATGCTGGTTGGCGTTTATGGTGCAGCCGGTCTCGGTCTGCTGGCCGGGCTGGCCGCTTACCTGCACCTCTGATCAACCCGCGCGGCCACCTCGCAGACGCATCCGCCATGCTCACCCTGCCCCGGCCAGAGCGCAGAGAAGCGCGGCACTGCCGCCGTCTGCTGCTGGCGGCGCTGACCCTGCTCGCCGGCTGCGCGACGACGCCCGACTTCCAGCAGACGTCGATCCAACGCTGGACGCAACTGAGCGCCGGCGCCAGCATCAGTCTGCGCGCCATCGTCGCCGCTGCCGCGGCATGTCCGACGGCGATCGTTGATGGGAGCGCCCGGCCACTGCTGCCGCGCGCCCGGGCGAATACTCGGTCAGCCGCCAAAACGAACGACAACCCGGCCTTCGACCCCGAATTCGCGGTGACCTCGTGCGAGCTCGACTTGCCGGCGTCGGCGCGCCAGGCGAGCATTGACGGACAGACGATGGCCCTGCCCCGGTCTGAAATTCGTCGTATCGTGGTGATTGGCGATACCGGCTGCCGGATCAAGGTCCCGGCCAATTCGCCTGGCGATCCGATCCAGGATTGCGCCAGCCGGGCGGACTGGCCCTGGCCGCGAATCGCGCTCGCGGCGGCACGCACGCAACCCGACCTGGTGATTCATCTCGGCGACTTTCACTACCGCGAATACTGCGACAACCCGGCACTCTGCGCGTCGATCAGGGACAAGGGCGTGGTGATCGGCTACGACTGGGCCGGCTGGAACGTCGATTTCTTCACGCCGGCCAAACCGCTGCTCGCCGCGGCACCGTGGGTGGTAGTGCGCGGCAACCACGAGAACTGCGATCGCGGCGGCGCAGGCTGGATGCGCTTTCTCTCGCCGCTGCCCTACGCGGCCTGCGGTGACCAGCGATACAAGAGCGACAGCCGTTCGCTGCTGGCCAACAATCGCACTGCCGACGCCTATCGCATCGACCTCGACCGCGGACCAGGTCTGGTGGTCGCCGACAACGCCGCGCACGAGGACTATCGACCAGCCGCAGCCACCCCACTAGACGTCGAAGTCTTCCAACGGACGCTGCGCATGCTGACTGCACCGCCGGCTCGCGCCGACGCCCCGCCGGTCTGGTTACTCATGCACCGGCCGATCTGGTACGACCTGCTGGACGCCGCTGCACCGCCAAACGCCCTGCAGACCGTCCTCGCCGGGAAGTTGCCGGCGAGCGTCGAGTTCGTCTTCGCTGGTCACCAGCACGCCTTTCAGACGATCAACTTTTCGCCGACCGCCGACCTGGCCAACTACCCTTCGGGTCGCCCGGCGCAGGTCCTCGTCGGTACCGGCGGCACGCAACTCGAAGCATTCGATCCGCAATCGCCCCTGTACGAGGGAAAGGTCGGCGTCGGCGGCATGGAACGGGCGCAACCCGACGGCCGCTTCTACGCTGGCGTCGCCGCCGCCAGCGGTGTCGTCATCAACCGCTACGGCTTCCTGCTGCTCGAACGCGACGACCAGGGCTGGGCGGCCCGACTCCTCGACCCCGATGGGAAGGCGATCAGCCACTGCCGCTTGCACGGCGAGCGCAAGGAGATTGCCTGCCGCTTCCCCAGTCCTTGAGGCGGCGCGCCGGCCGGCGGGTGGCTGCGTCAGTCCGGCCCCGACGAGTGGTTACGCCGGAACGGCAGATGCTCTGCCGCCTCGTCGCGGTAGTCGGCGACCGCCTCACCCTGCCGTTCGAGATGGCGAGCGAGCAGTTGGCGCATCTCCGGATCGCAGATCCAGTGCGCCGAATGCACGGCAGTCGGCGTAAAACCGCGCGCCAGCTTGTGTTCGCCACCGGCGCCGGGCTCGAATCGCCGCAGCCCCTGGCGCAGGCAATAGGCGATTCCCTGGTAGAAGCAGAGTTCGAAATGCAGGCTGTGGTAGTTGCCCGAGCAACCCCAGTAACGCCCGTAGAGCGCTTCGTCACTGCGAAAACAGAGGGCGATGGCCACCGGCAGGCCTCCATCGCGGGCAATGAAGGCGACCATCCGCGGACCAAGGGCCGCCGCCAGATCGGCGAAACAGGCGGCCGAGAAAGCGGCGTGATTGTTGAACTTCTCGAAGGTGGCGGCGTACAGCGCGTGCAGAGTGGGCCATTCAGCGGCGTCGATCTGATCGCCATGGCGGGTCTCGATCGACAGGCCGCTGTCGGCGACCCGCCGCCGCTCGGCGCGAACCTTGCGGCGCTTGGCGGCGCTGAAGGTCGCCAGATAACCGTCGAAATCGCCGCAGCCGGGATCGAGCCAGTGGAACTGCACGTCGTGGCTGATCAACAGCCCGGCGCTCTGCAACATTCTCGCGTCCTCGTCGCCGGGTAGCGCAACGTGCCATGAGGAGACACCGTAGCGGCTGGCCAGCGTCCTCGCGCCGTCGACCAGGGCCTGCCGGATGGCGGCCGCCTGCGGGCCGTCGGCCACCAGCAGGCGCGCTGCGGCAACCGGCGTGTGCGGCAGGCAACTGATCAGCTTCGGGTAGTAGGCACGGCCGAGTTGCCGGTAGGCCGCTGCCCACGACCAGTCGTAGATGAAATCTCCGTGCGAATGGGTCTTCACGTACAGCGGCAGGAGACCCAGGACGGTGCCCTGCGGATCGCTCGCCACCAAGTGGCGAGGGGTCCATCCCGATGCCTGCGCCACCGCCCCGTGCCGCTCGATGATCGTCAGAAAGTCGGCGTTCAGAAAGGGATGGCCGAGCGGACAGAGACGAGCCCACGCCGAACGTGCAATGTCGCTCGCTGCAGACGCAGTGCTGATCGAGATCGGTGACGGCAGGCTGATTTCGCGACTCATCGACACGTATTGGACGGAGGATTGTTGAACCAGAAAAACTCAATAAGGGTCATGGCTTTGGCAGCCCCCCACCGATTGCCTGCAAGCGCGCAAGGGAAGCTTCGTGAGTCGCTCACGCGACTCGCCGATAACGCTCAGTGGATCGCTCCAACGAAGCCCTCGATCGTCACCTGCGCCTCGTGCAGGTGCAGCAGGCAGTCATCCCAGTGCTGTGGGCTCAGATCGAGGGCGTCGAGCAGCGCGCTCCGTTCGGCGGCGTGCGCAGCCGCCGCGGCATGGCCGCTGAGCGCCGCGTATGCAGCCTGGTCGGCGAGTCCGATCAGCGCGCAGAAGGCGCGCTCGTCGCCGGCGGCATCCGGGTCGTGGTGATGGGCGATGGCGGCAGTGTAGCGGGCCGGCAGATCCCAGCGCTCGGCGACCATTTCGCCGACCTCGGGATGGGTGAACTCGAACAGCGTCTGCTCGGCTTCCAGACTGGTCATTGCCGATCCCCGCTGAAGCTCGAGCACCTGCTGGTAGGCCGATTCCGCCTGCACGGCGAAGATCAACTTGCCGATGTCGTGCAGGATGCCGGCCATGAAGGCCTCGTCGGCCGAGCACTTGACGCGTGCGGAGAGAAAGCGGGCGGCAGTCGCTGTGGCGATCGAGTGCTTCCAGAAGTCGACCAGGCTCAAACGCTCGGTGCGGAAGGCATCGAAGGCACCGACCGAGATCAGCATCCCCTGCACGTTGGTAAAGCCGAGCACCCGCACGGCGTCGGCGATGGTCGCGACACGGCGGGAAAAACCGAAGAACGCCGAATTGGCGACACGCAGGATTTTGGCCGAGATCGCCGGGTCGTGAATGATCACCCGTTCCACTGCCCGGGCATCGCTGGCGGGATCCTGCATCACCTTGAGCGCCTGCATGACGATCGTCGGCAAGGTCGGAACCTCGTACACGTCGATCGGCCGAAAGCGGGCCACCGGTTCGGCGGTCAGCTTGTTGCCGCCCGCCGTCTTGCCCATGTCCACGAGGTGGGCGGGCAAACCCGAATGCACCAGTTGGAAGACATGCATCGGGTGCGGCAGATCGCGCAGGCGCAGCATGCCCAGATCGTGCAGGCTGCTGGCAGTGGGCAGGCCGTCGCGCACCAGTGCTTCGGTCTGCGAAGTCAGCAGGGTCTGCCCACCATGCGTCACCGCCAGCAGGCGGGCAACGCGGTTGACCGTGGTGCCGAAGTAATCGCCATGGCTCAGGTAGGCCGGACCGGTATGCAGCGCGATACGCACCCGCAATGGTGAGCGCGTCGGCCACTGCTCGGCAGCCAGGCTGATCTGAATCTCGCAGGCGGCGCGGAGCGCTTCGGCAGCATCATCGAAAGTGACACAGAAAGCATCGCCAACGGTCTTGAAGACATAGCCGCGGTGAGGTTCGATGGCTGCCGAGAGCAGTGCGTTGTGACGTTGCAAGGCGACACGCATGGCCACGGACTCACGCTCCCACAAGCTCGTCGAGCCTTCGATGTCGGTAAACAGAAAGGTAACAGTGACCAGCGACGCGTCACCCAGGGTCATTTCCGCCAGTGTCATTGACCGCCTCGCTGGTTAATGTAAGACACGCGCGAACGGCTCACGGAGATCGTCTGTCATCAGCGCCGGCGCGAGCCACCACCGAGGATCGAACCGAGTACGCCGCGGATGATCTCGCGACCGACCTGCGAACCGATGGTGCGGGCGGCGCTCTTGGCCGCCGTCTCGATCACCGAATCGCCGCGTCCCCGGCCGCTGCCCGAAGCGCCGCCGAAGAGATCACTCAAACCGCCCAGCCAGCCACCGCCGGAAGCCTCCGGCGTCGCCTCACCGGCTGCTGTCTGCGTAGTCCCCGGCCGCGTGGCAACCGGGCTACCCTTGAGCTTTTCGAAGGCCGATTCCCGATCGACGAGGTTTTCGTAATGCCCGTAGATCGCCGAACTCCTGATCACCGCCTGCCGCTCGTCAGCGGTCTGCGGACCGATCCGCGACGCTGGCGGCAGGATGAATGCTCGCTCGACGACGTTCGGCCGCCCCTTCTCGTCAAGAAAGGAGACCAGCGCCTCGCCAACCCCGAGTTCGGTGATGGCTGCCTCGACAGCAAATTTCGGGTTCGCCCGCAAGGTCTGCGCCGCCGCCTTCACTGCTTTCTGGTCGCGCGGTGTGAACGCGCGCAGGGCGTGCTGAACGCGGTTGCCGAGTTGGCCGAGAACGGTGTCGGGGATGTCCAGCGGATTCTGCGTGACGAAGTAGATGCCGACACCCTTCGAGCGGATCAGACGCACCACCTGCTCGATCTTTTCCAGCAAGGCGGCGGGCGCTTCATTGAACAGCAGATGCGCCTCATCGAAAAAGAACACCAGCTTCGGTTTCTCGAGGTCGCCGACTTCCGGCAGTTGCTCGAACAGTTCGGAAAGCAGCCAGAGCAGAAAGATGGAGTACAGGCGCGGCGAACCCATCAGCTTGTCGCCGGCGAGAATGTTGATCACCCCTTTGCCATCGTCGGTCTGCATCAGGTCGGCGATGTCGAGCATCGGTTCGCCGAAGAAGACCTCGCCGCCCTGCTCACCGAGATTCAACAAGCTGCGCTGGATGGCGCCGACCGAAGCTGCCGAGACATTGCCGTACTCGGTGGTGAAGGTCCTGGCATTCTCGCCGACATGCTGGATCATTGCCCGCAGATCCTTGAGATCGAGCAGCAGCAGGCCGTGGTCGTCGGCGATCCTGAACACCAGCTGCAACACCCCGGCCTGCGTGTCGTTGAGATTCAGCAGCCGCGACAACAGCACCGGGCCCATGTCCGAGATCGTCGCGCGCACCGGGTGTCCCTGCTCGCCGAAGACATCCCAGAAGGTGACCGGACATTTCGCTGGCGCGTAGTCCGCGACCCCGAGCGCTTGCAGCCGCGACTGCAGCTTCGGCGTCAGAACGCCGGGAGCGGCGAGACCCGAGAGATCGCCTTTCACGTCGGCCATGAACACCGGTACGCCGATCGCCGAAAAGCGCTCGGCCAGAAGCTGCAGGGTGATCGTTTTGCCGGTGCCGGTCGCGCCGGTGATCAGGCCGTGGCGGTTGGCCAGTGCCGGCAGCAGGGCCAGTTCGTTATCTTCGTGCCTGGCAATGACAAGGGGTGTGACCATGAATCGACTCCGGAAAGTGGCAACGGGGATGAATGACGGGAGGTGCTAAAATGCGCCGTTTGATTATCAACCATTTGCGGCCAGTTTTGTTGCCCCGGCAACACGCGCAGCCAACCAGCAATCACCAGAGGTCAGCATGGCAGGACACTCCAAATGGGCCAACATCCAGCACCGTAAGGGTCGCCAGGATGAGAAACGCAGCGCCTCCTTCTCCAAGATCGCCAAGGAAATTACCGTCTCCGCCAAGATGGGCGGCGGCGACCCCTCGTTCAACCCGCGTCTTCGCCTGGCGATCGACAAGGGCAAGGGCGTCAACATGCCCAAGGACAAGATCGACAACGCCATCAAGAAGGGAACCGGCGAGCTCGAAGGCGTCGAGTACGTCGAAATTCGCTACGAAGGCTACGGCATCAGCGGCGCCGCGGTGATCGTCGATTGCCTGACCGACAACAAGACCCGCACCGTCGCCGACGTCCGCCATGCCTTCAACAAGTATGGCGGCAACCTCGGCACCGATGGCTGTGTGGCTTTCCAGTTCAAGCACTGCGGGCAGTTGCTGTTTGCTCCGGGCACCGACGAAGCCGCACTGATGGACGCCGCGATCGACGCCGGTGCCGACGACGTCCTGAGCAATGAGGACGGATCGGTCGAAGTGATCACCGCACCGAACGACTACATGGCGGTCAAGGAAGCCCTCGAGGCTGCCGGTTTCCAGTCCGAGTATGGCGGGGTGACCATGAAAGCCGAGAACGAAACACAGCTCAGCGGTGACGAGTCGTTGCGCATGCAGAAGCTGATCGACGTTCTCGAAAGCCTCGACGACGTCCAGGAGGTCTACACGAGCGTGGTACTGGACGAGTGAGGCCGTGCCGGTGTGTCGTCGTCTGATTCACCGGTAGGCTTCAAGCTCGGGAACCGGTTTCCGTTACCGGCATAGCCACCTTGCCGCACGCGACAGGCTGCCGCACGATCCGCAAACAAGTCGGCGGGTAAGCCTGGACAGGTTCGGCCGAATCGCATCAGCATCGCAATGCGCCCGGAAACTTGAGGATGTGGTGTTAACCGTGGTGCGAGTGGAATACCTCGGTTTCCCCCCGGCTGCCGCAGCATCTTGTTCACCTCGTCACGATGCAACTCTTCATCGACGATCAATTCCCGGTGGAGAACTCCCGACGCTGGCGATCAAAGCGCCATCTGCAGGCGGACACCCGCGACCGTGGAACTCGGCAGGTAGAGAGCGGGGTTCCAGATGCGCTGGAGGAGGGGTTGCAGGACGACGCCGGGGGCGAGTTGCGCGCGGTAAGTGACTTCCAGGACCGTCTCATCAGTCGACGACAGCGGCACGCCAGCGTCGCTCGACAGCTGCGCCCGCCCCTGCGGATCGGCATGCGCGCGGGTCGCGGCGATTCCGAAAGTATCTTTCTCGCGAGCGGCGAAAGGTCCCCGGTAGCTGAGTCCGGCGCTCACCGAGTAGGCCAGGGTGCTGGTCGTTCCTTCGGTGAAGCCGTAGCGGACGAACGCCGCGAGATCCCGATTCGCATCCGGCACGCGATACAGCGTCTGTTCGGCGAGGAGGTAGGCGCCCCAGTGCGTCGCCTGGACCGGAGCACCGGCGGCATCGATGGCAACGATTTCCGGGAAGCGTGGCGCAAATCGCCATACGCCAAGGGCCAGCTTGCTGATTGGCTCGAAGTCGTCCTTGCTTTCGGCCGCCGCGGGTCGAGCGTGAATCAAGCCGGCCTTGACCGGACTGAAACCGACTTCGCCGATCAGCATGCTGCCGGTGCCGTTCTGCCAGCTGATGTTGGGACCGGCGGTCGCTACACGATCGGTCGAGATTCCGCGAGTGACAGCCAACATCGCGTACCAGGCAGGATCGGGATCGATCCGCAGGCGCGCGCCATAGGAACTTGTCGGGTAGATCGAGGGGCCGGCGAGAGTGCCGAAACTGGCGACCTCGGCAGCCATTCCGAAGGATGGATGCAGGAAGACTGCCGACGAATCGGTGACGTAGAACTCGGTATCGATCGGGTACAGGCCCACCCGCAGCGAAGCCTTGTCGTCAAGAAGCGATTGCTGCAGCCAGGCCTTGAAAATGCCCGTGCGGTTGACCGGCGCTTCGAAGTTGTCGACGCCCATCAGGCTGCCGACGTAGTTGAGATTGAATCGCCCGCCACTGTTGCTGATCACCTGCAAATAGCCCGAGCTGCCTTTCCAGCCGAAGAGTTTCTCGCCATCAAACTGCAGAATAAGGTCGAGATGCCCGACGTAGGCGCCGCCACGTTGCAGACCGCCAGTGGTGTTGTAAAGGTAGTCGGCGGTGTACAGCAGGTCGGCCTGCACACCCGCGTCGTAGAGCTGCTTGCGCCTGCCGCCCCAGTCACCCGTAAGCGTCGTTTCCTGCCAGTTGGGCGTGTCGTCAGCGGCGCTCGCTTCGTCGGCAGCCGCTGCGTTGGCCTCGGGAGGCGCGACGGGGCTGGCCGCATCGACCTCGCCAGGCTCGACCGGATGGTCAGCCGCCGTAGCGGCCAGCGGCTGTCCGAGCAGAGAAGCGAGCAGCAAGCTGCTGACCACGGCTTTGAGTTTGTGTCTTGCAATGAACATGCTATCTGTTTTTCGTGTTTGCTTTGCTGACGATCACCACACTCGGTGGCATCTGCTTGTTGGCACATCCTGAACAACCACCACAGGCGCTGCTTCCGCTGGCGTTGGCCCGTCGACGTGTCGCTTCGGGATCGGCTTCAGCCAGGCCGATACGCTGTGCCAACCCGCTACAGCGTTCGGCCAGTGCGACCCGCAGAGCGCCCGGCATGAGTCGCCAGGTCGCGTAGGTGGTGGCGCAGGCGACCACGCCGTAGACCATCAACTCGTCAAGCATGTCAGCCTCCCGTGAGGACAAGTGCAATTCGGTAAGTCACGAAGGCCGCGCCGTACGCCAAAGCAAACAGATAGCCGGCCATCAGCAGCGGATAGCGCCACGAGTTGGTCTCACGCTTGACCACTGCCAGGGTGGACAGGCACTGCGGTGAGAAGACGTACCACGCGAGGAGCGAGTAAGCCGTCGCCAGCGACCAGCCGGCAGCCAGCATCGGCGCCAGTTGTTCGGCCACATCCTCACCGGTAGCCGATAGCGCATAGACCGTGCCCAGCGCCCCGACGGCGACTTCCCGCGCCGCCATGCCGGGGACCAGAGCGATCGATATCTGCCAGTTGAAACCGATCGGCGCGAAGATGACTTCGAGCGCGTGGCCGAGCATGCCGGCATAGCTGTATTGAATCGCCGGGCCGATGGCGCCATCGGGTGGCGCCGGAAACGATGACAGGAACCACAGGACCACCATCAGCGAAAGGATGATGTTGCCGACGCGCATGATGAAGATGCGGGCGCGTTCGAGCAGACCCATCAGCAGATTGCGGCCATGCGGCCAGCGGTATGACGGCAATTCGAGCATCAGCGGATGCTGCATTCCCCTGGCGACAGTCAGCTTGAGCACGCCGGCGACCGCCATCGCGCTCACCACTCCGGCCACGTAGAGGACGAACAGAACCAGCCCCTGCAGGTTGAATACGCCAGCCACCGTGCTCTCCGGGATGAACGCGCCGATGATCAGGGCGTAGACCGGCAGCCGCGCCGAACAGGTCATCAGGGGTGCGATCATGATCGTTGCCAGCCGGTCGCGCCAGTTGGAGATGGTCCGCGCCGCCATGATGCCGGGAATGGCGCAGGCAAAACTCGACAGCAGGGGAATGAACGAGCGGCCGGAGAGTCCGACGGTACCCATCAAACGGTCGAGCAGGAAGGCCGCGCGCGGCAGGTAGCCAGAATCTTCGAGGGCCAGAATGAAGAGGAAGAGGATCAGGATCTGCGGCAGGAAGACCAGTACGCTGCCGACGCCAGCGACGATGCCGTCGACCAGCAGGCTGCGCAGGATGGTATCCGGCATCTGCTCGGTGAGGAACGCGCCGAGCGCCTGGACGCCGCTCTTGATCAGATCCATTGGCGCATTGGCCCAGCTGAACACCGCCTGGAACATCAGGAACAGCGTGGCCGCCAGGATCAGCATTCCCCATACAGGATGCAGGACGACGCGATCGATGCGCTCGTCAAGGCGGGTGTCGAGCGCCGGTTCGCGCACCGTTGCGGCAAGAATGCGCCGCACTTCGCGCTGCGTGGCGGTGACGTCGGCGACATCCGGCGGTAGCCAGGCAGTCGGCTGCGGCAGATCATCCGGCAAGGCCGCTTCGAGCTGGGTGATCAACTCGCTGGCGCCGCCACGCTGCACAGCGACCGTCTTGACCACCGGCATGCCCAACTCGCGTTGCAGTGCGGGAACGTCGATTTCGATGCCGCGCTTCCTGGCCAGATCGCTCATGTTGAGCGCCAATACCATCGGCAGCCCTAGCCGCTTCACCTCGAGCACCAACCGCAGGTTGAGCTTGAGGTTGGTCGCGTCGCTGACGCAGACGATCAGATCGGGACGCTGCTCGCCAGCGAGCGTGCCGAGTACGACGTCGCGGGTGATCTCCTCGTCGATACTGACGGCGTTGAGACTGTAGGCCCCCGGCAGATCGAGAACGCGGAACGGCTTGCCCGCCGGCGTCGTCAGTTGCCCCTCCTTGCGGTCGACGGTCACGCCGGGGTAATTGGCAACTTTCTGCCGGCTACCGGTTAGCAGATTGAACAGCGCCGTCTTGCCGCAATTCGGGTTGCCGAGCAGGGCCAGCCGCAAGCCCAGGGTCGCTGTACTCATGTGTTCACCTCCTCGTTGCGTAACGGAGCGACCAGCACCCGCTCCGCCTCGAAGCGGCACAAGGCGAACAGGGTGATCAATTGCATCGCATTCATGTGATTTCCTACCCCTCTTCAATTGCATCGTCCTCTGCATGCCTGCGAAAACCCTGACCACGCAGCAAACGTCTGCTTTGCTCAAAACCGACAGTACCCTCGCCGCGGAACAGCCATCGCCACGGTGGGGCAACACGGCCACAGTATATATGAGAATGATTACTATTTACAACAACAAATCCCGCGGCTATGATCGGAACTCTTCGCCAAAAGAGCAGTAACCGATGGGCAGCCTGCTGACGAATACATTTCTGCCTGTCCTGGTGCTCTGGCTAATCATGTCCGGAATTCTGCCTTCAACCACACAGGAGTTGCCATGCCATCAAGCGATCTTTGGGCCGGAGCTTTGAGCCTCGTTCTCATCCACGACGAAACCGGATGCCCGCATTCCGCCCTCAATGCCGCCCGCCTGCTTGAACGTCTGTGCGAAATGGAGGGCATTGACGCCGACACCCGCATCCTCTGCGAGCGCGCGAGCAGGCGCCTGGGCACCGCCCCGGAAGCGCGAAACCCTTGCTCCACCTGACCATCCTGCCGGCCCGAGAATCCGTGAGGCTCCCGCCTGACCGCCGAGGAGAGCGAGCGGGTCCCCGCTTTTCGCGTATTCCGGGTCTTGTCAGGCCAGCCAACGTTCCTTTGTCGAGGATCTCGCGCATGCCGAAGGTTTGCACGCTTGGTGGCGCGGGTCGGCGGTGGCCGGCACCGACATCCCCGGCGCGCTGTGCGCAAGCTGGACGCATCCCACCTGTGACACGCTGCTGGCGCAGGAAATCTATGGCGACATTTACATGATCCAGCACCAGATCGGGAGCGGCAGCCGTGCTGATCTCGCCACGCTGAAAGCGGTCAAGGCGGAGAACACCGCGCTAATGCCTACTGGCGCGTCAAGGAGCAGCGCAAGCGCACGGCAAACAATGCGTCTTCAGCACGGGCGCCGGGGTGACCAGCTTTGGCCGGGGCGTCGGTGCAGCCTGCACGCCGAGCGAGGAAACGGCGATCGACCGGCTGCCGGAGAATTCCGCGTAAGCGTTCAGAGCAGGGCGCCGATGATGCGTGCACTGTGCGGCGGCACGACCTTCAGGAAACGGCAGTGCGGCGGTGCAGCCGGCGCCGGCCCGGCAGCAAGAGCAGCGCCAGCCCCGGCAAGGCCAGCGCCGCCGTCGAGCCGATCGGAATCTCGGCCGATCGCTGCAGGTGGTAGACCGTTCCCTCCAGCCGGCTGATCAGCAGCAGGCCGCCAGTTTCATCAACGCCCAACCGGGCTTCGACCCGGTCCAGTCCCAGTCTCTGCGCGAAGGTTTTTCCGCCCAACAGCAGTTCCTCGAACAGACCGCCGGGCAATTCATGAAGCAGGGCGCCGGTCGCCAGATCGATGGCCAGCGTATCACCTTCCAGTTCCGGGATGCCGCAGCCCTCGCAGGCAGCGATGCCGCCAATCGCCCGCCGCGCCAGCTGGTCGGCCAGTCCGGCACCGTGATCATAGGCCGCGACGGGATCGATGAAACCCGCTTGCGATCCGCAGTCTTCGAGCACAGTCTCGTCATTCGCTACTACGCAGTAATTGCCTTCGCGCCGTGGCCAGCCGTAATTGCCGCCGGCAACGATGGCGTTCACTTCCTCGGCATTCGCCTGGCCCATGTCGATCCACACCAGGGTACCGTCGGCGCGCACGTAGCCGCGCTGCGGATTGCGGAAACCGTACGCGTAAATCTCGGCGAGGGTGGCCGAGTCACCGTCACCGACGAAGGGATTGTCTTTGGGTACACCGTAGGTGCCGTCACCGTTGGGGATGATCCGCAGGAGCGTGCCCAGCGGGCTGTCCAGCCGCTGCCCGAAGCCAAATTTGCCGACCGTTCCGGAGTACACGGTGTTGCCGCCGTCACCGACGGGAATCAGACAACTGCCGTCGGCCAGGCACAGCGGCTGATTGGTGTTGTGATCGTAGCCCCATTGCTCGATGACCATCAGCACATTGCGCTTGCTGGTGGTCGGATTCCATTCCGATACCACATCGTAGTGGTCGATGGGCAGAGTCGATCCAGTGGGTAGCTTGAACAGCCGGGCATCCAGGTTGGGATTGACCGATTCGGTGGTCACCGTCAGCAGCAGATTGCCGTCTTTGGGATGACGTACCGCCGCCTGCAAGCCCTGTTCCGACCCGTAGGTCATCGTTGGAACAAGGCTGCGCGCATCCAGCAGCGGCGAAAGCGTTCCATTCGGCGCGACGGTGTACGCCACGCCGGTTCTATCGGTGAGCAGCAAGCGCCCACTGCCGTCGCCGTAGGGCACACTACCGTTGGGCCGGGAGTCGCCATACACGTCCGGTACGTTCGCCAGCAGCGTCAGCGACAGGCCGAGGTCTCTGAGCGGCGGCTCCGCATACGGCTGCGAGACGGTCGTCGCCGCAACCGGGGAGCACAGGAGCAGGCTTAGTGACAGCGTTGCCAGGTATTTCAATGACGATTCTCCTTGGTTTCTGGATTCATTGCTTATCAAGGAGCAGCATCAAGCAAAAATCGCGCCAAAACGCCATAAGACTGTTTAAGGGGCGTACACTGAATCCCTCGCTTGGCTGGTGTAAAGTTTTCCGACACTGGCGAGCGTAATGCCGCAACAGACGTTCCAGGCCCTGGTAGCTGCTTCCTTCGACGCGCACGCTGGCGTCGACAGTGAAGCCACTAGCGAAAGGCCAACTCGCCGTCAGCGAGAAACAGGCGGCGTTCTGGCTGCATGGCCGGAACATCGGCAAGGGAGTTTTCGAGCCGCGCCGCGTATCCGGCACCCGCATGGCCAGCGAGGTGACTAGAACGGGATGTCGTCGTCCATGTCTTCGAAACTCGGCGTCTTCCTGGCTGGCGCGGGGCGTCCGGCGCCGGCAGCGGGCGCCGACGGCATGCTTCCGCCGTACTCGGCTTCACCGCTAGCCGGGGAGCCCATTCCTTCACGGCTGCCGAGCATTTGCATCTCTCTGGCGACGATCTCGGTGGTATAGCGTTCGTGACCATCCTTGTCCTGCCATTTCTTGGTCCGGAGACGCCCCTCCACATACACCTGCCGACCTTTTTTCAGGTATTGGCCGGCGGTTTCGGCCAGCTTGTCGAAGAAAACGACCCGGTGCCACTCGGTGCTCTCCTTGAATTCGCCAGACGTCTCGTCGCGACTACGGAGAGTTGTCGCGATATTGATATTGCAAACGGCAGCGCCGCTTGTCAAATAACGAATTACCGGATCAGCCCCGAGATTGCCGACAAGAATCACTTTATTGACCGAAGCCATGTTGCCTCCCTGAGTGGTGTACGAAAAGACATAAGCGAGATTATAGGGACTTTCAGACGGCTGCCTGCCGTCTGCGCAGCTCGGGCATCGACATCGTCAGCCCCAGCAGGAGCCAGATCGCCGCCAGCACCACGCCAGCCAGCCAGACCGCACCGGCGCCGGCGTAT
Organism: Candidatus Accumulibacter affinis; assembly: GCA_016713625.1. Classification (GTDB taxonomy): domain Bacteria; phylum Pseudomonadota; class Gammaproteobacteria; order Burkholderiales; family Rhodocyclaceae; genus Accumulibacter; species Accumulibacter affinis. Next base: position 327,965 of record JADJOT010000010.1, on the reverse strand, counting down.
TTGGCCAGGACACCGCCAATCACGCCACCAAGAAACAGGCCGAGCGCCTGCGTCGTGTTGTATACCCCCAGCGCGGCGCCCTTGGCATGCGGCGGAGCGATTCGCGAAATCAGTGAGGGTTGTGTCGCTTCGAGAATATTGAAGGCCACGAAGAACAGCATCAGCCAGAAAGCCAAGCCGTAGAGGCCATCGGCGAACAGGCCGAAACCGACCTGAACGGCCAGGAGCAGGACGATCGCACCATTGAAGATCAGCTTCATGCAGTTGAATCGCTCGGCGATGATGATCGCCGGCACCATGATGACGAAAGAAATCAGCAGCGCGGGCAGGTACACCTTCCAGTGCTCGGCGACCGGCAGACCGCCGATGCTGACCAGATCTGCCGGCAACAGCACCCACATCGCGGTGAGCATCAGGTGCAGGGCAAAGACCCCGAAGTTGAGTCGCTGCAACTGGCGATTGGCGAGCACTTCGACAAAGCTCGGCCAGGCCGGCCGCCGCGGCACCAATGGTGCCACCGGCACCACCTTGAGCACCACCACAATCGCCAGGATCGCCAGAACCCCGGTCAGCACGAAGATGCCCGGCATGCCGATCAGCGAGTAAAGCAGCGGCGCACCAACCATCGAGATGGCGAACACCAGACCGATCGACGAGCCGATCATTGCCATCACCTTGGTCAGGTGCTGCTCGCGCGTCAGATCGGCGGCGAGGGCGGTGACCGCCGCCGAAATGGCGCCCGCACCCTGCAGCACGCGGCCGGCGATGACCAGGTAGATGTCGTCAGCGCCGGCCGCCAGGAAACTGCCGCCAGCGAACAGCAGGAGACCGAAAACGATGACCGGCTTACGCCCGAAACGATCCGAAGCCGCGCCATAAGCAATTTGCAGGCAGGCCTGCGTCAGACCATACGCACCGAGAGCGATGCCGACCAGCGCCATGTCGTTGCCGGAAGGCAGCTTCTGGGCATAAATGGAGAACACCGGCAGGATCAGGAAGAGGCCAAGCATGCGCAGGGCGAAAACTGCCGCCAGGCTGATGCCGGCGCGTTTTTCCTGGCTGCTCATGCGATCGGGAGTCGAGGGGGACATGGAATTTGCTGCCGGACTGCGGAATTGCGTATATTAGCAGGTTTGCCCCAGCCCCCTGAGGTCAGCTGCCAATGGACGAGATACGAGAGATCAGAGAGATCAGGATACGCGGCGCACGCACGCACAACCTCAAGAACATCAACCTCGACCTGCCACGCAACCGATTGATCGTGATCACCGGCCTTTCCGGATCGGGCAAGTCCTCGCTGGCCTTCGATACCCTTTACGCCGAGGGACAGCGCCGCTACGTCGAATCACTGTCGGCCTATGCCCGGCAGTTCCTGCAGCGCATGGAAAAACCCGATGTCGATCTGATCGAGGGGCTTTCGCCGGCAATCTCGATCGAGCAGAAAGCGACCAGCCACAACCCGCGCTCGACGGTTGGCACGGTTACCGAAATCCACGATTACCTGCGCCTGCTCTTCGCCCGCGCCGGCACTCCGTACTGCCCCGAACACCAGCAAGCGCTCGAAGCGCAGACGGTATCGCAGATGGTCGATCACGTGCTGGCTCTGCCCGAGGGCAGCCGGCTGATGATCCTTGCGCCGGTCGTCGCCAACCGCAAGGGCGAGCAGCTCGACCTGATTGCCGAGCTGCGCGCGCAAGGTTTTGCCAGACTGCGGGTCGACGGCCAGATCCACGAAATCGATGCCATCCCCAAGCTCGCCAAGACGCACAAACACAGCATCGACGTGGTCGTCGACCGGCTGAAGATTCGCGACGACCTTCGCCAGCGCCTGGCCGAGTCCTTCGAAACCGCGCTGCGCCACGCCGATGGCCGCGCCATCGCCTACGAAATGGACAGCGAACGCGAACATTTTTTCTCGGCCCGCTTTGCCTGCCCGGTCTGCTCGTATTCGCTCGCCGAACTCGAACCGCGAATTTTTTCGTTCAATAGCCCGCTCGGCGCCTGCCAGAAGTGTGATGGTCTCGGTGTTATCCAGTTCTTCGATCCGAAACGCATCGTCGCCCATCCCGAGCTTTCGCTGGCCGCCGGCGCGATCCGCGGCTGGGACCGGCGCAGCCCCTTCTACTTCCAACTGCTCTGCTCGCTTGCCGGACACTATGGTTTCGCCGTCGACACCCCGTTTCGCGAAATGCCCGAGAACGTCCGACAGGTCCTGCTCTACGGTTCCGGGCGCGAACAAGTGGCGTTCACCTATCTCAACGAGCGCGGCCAGGCGGCCGTGCGCGAGCACGCCTTCGAAGGCATCGTCGTCAATCTTGAACGTCGCTACAAGGAAACCGACTCGCAGGCCGTGCGCGAGGAACTGGCGCGAATGATCAGTAACCAGACCTGCCCCGCCTGCCAGGGTAGCCGCCTGCGCGAAGAAGCGCGCAACGTGCGCATCGGCAGCAGGGAGAGTGCACGCACCCTGCATGAGATCAGCCGGCAGCCGCTGACCGTTGCGCGCGACTATTTTCTCGCGCTGCAACTGCCGGGAAACAAGGCCAGGGTCGCCGAGAAGGTGCTCAAGGAAATCGGCAACCGCCTGCAGTTCCTGATCAATGTCGGTCTCGACTACCTGTCGCTGGATCGCTCGGCAGAAACGCTGTCCGGCGGCGAGGCGCAACGCATTCGTCTGGCCTCGCAGATCGGCTCGGGGCTGACCGGCGTGATGTACGTACTCGACGAGCCATCGATCGGCCTGCATCAACGTGACAACGAGCGGCTGCTGATGACGCTGAAACAGCTGCGCGACATCGGCAATACCGTGATCGTCGTCGAACACGATGAGGAGGCGATCCTGGGTTCCGATCACGTTGTCGACATCGGCCCCGGCGCGGGCATCCATGGCGGCCATATCGTCGCCGAGGGAACACCGCAGGCAATCATCGACAACCCGGCCTCACTCACCGGCGACTATCTGGCCGGCCGCCGGCGCATCGGCATCGGCGGCAAGCGGCGCCAGCCGAACCCCGGACGTTTGCTGCAAATCGTTGGCGCTCGCGGCAACAACCTGAAGAACGTCACCGTCGACCTCCCCGTCGGCCTGTTTACCTGTATCACCGGCGTTTCCGGCTCGGGCAAATCGACCCTGATCAACGACACCCTCTATGCAGCGGCAGCCAGACATCTGTACGGATCGTCGGCCGAGCCCGCCGAACACGACCGGATCGACGGCCTTGACCATTTCGACAAGGTGATCAATGTCGATCAAAGCCCGATCGGTCGCACACCGCGCTCCAACCCGGCGACCTATACCGGCCTGTTGACGCCGATCCGCGAATTGTTCGCCGGCGTTCCCGAGGCGCGCGCGCGCGGCTACGGCCCGGGCCGTTTCTCGTTCAACGTCAAGGGAGGCCGCTGCGAGGCGTGTCAGGGCGACGGCGTCATCAAGGTCGAAATGCACTTTCTCCCAGACATCTACGTTTCCTGCGACGTGTGTCACGGCAAGCGCTACAACCGTGAAACCCTCGAAGTGCAATACAAGGGCAGGAATATCCATGAGATTCTGCAGATGACCGTCGAGGCAGCGCGCGAATTCTTCGATGCCGTTCCGGTTGTCGCACGCAAGCTACAGACGCTGGTGGATGTCGGCCTGAGCTACATCACGCTGGGCCAGTCGGCGACCACCCTGTCCGGCGGCGAAGCTCAGCGCGTCAAGCTGGCGCTCGAACTGTCGAAGCGTGATACCGGCCGCACCCTGTACATCCTCGACGAACCGACCACCGGCCTGCATTTCCAGGACATCGAGATGCTCCTGAGCGTGCTCCACCGTCTCGCTGACCACGGCAATACGGTGGTGGTCATCGAGCATAACCTCGATGTCATCAAGACCGCCGACTGGCTGGTGGACCTCGGCCCCGAAGGTGGTGCCGGCGGCGGGCGAATCCTGGCTGCCGGAACCCCGGAGCAAATTGCCGAAGTCACGGCCAGCCACAGCGGGCGCTTCCTGAAGCTACTGCTCAAACGCCACAGCCTGAACCGTCCCGCCATCGCGAATTCCTCGGCGACGAGCGCAGCGGGCGGTTGATCGGGCACGCCACCGGAGCGACGACAGACGCATCGATCGATCGCCAGCACGACCCGCGATAGCGTGGCAATGGCCGGCGTTTGTCGGAAGGTTTGCCGACCCAGACCGGCCAATCAGCGACGCGTCCCCGTCGTTTGGCGAAGCACGCACGCACCTTCCGCGGTTCCGGCAAACGGAAAAGGCAAAAAAAACTTGTTTGGCGGCAATCAAATCCATGCCAGAATTAGCACCTTTGTATCCTTGACCTGTGCCCATTCGTTGATGCTTTTGCAATGCAGGAATCCGGCCCCAGGAAGGCCTTCAACCACCAGAGGAGATCCCATGAACAAGTCGGAAATGATTGACGCTATCGCCGCTCGCAGCGAGCTGTCGAAGGCCGCATCTGCGAAAGCCCTTGATGCCGTAATCGAAACAATCGTTGAATCCGTTGCCCAGGGCGAGACGGTAACCCTGGTTGGCTTCGGTTCCTTCAAGGCGAGCGCGCGCGCAGCCCGGGAAGGCAAGAATCCGAAAACCGGCGCGAAAATCCTGATTCCGGAAACGACCGTTCCCAAGTTTGCGGCCGGCGCAACCTTCAAGACCCGCGTTGCCGGCAAGGACGAGTAGTCTGTAGTTTGTAATTTGCAGTGCGCGGGGGCTTGACGATGCGCAAGCCTTTCGTATAATCGGCATCCCATCTCAACATCCAGACCTCCCGGAAACCCCGCTGAAGTGCGCCCAATTTTGGACAGTGTAGGCGAAGCTGACACTCATAGCGGAGACGCGCCCACCTCGATGCGCAGCCATTTCCCACCGGGGATCCTGGCGCCGAGGCCGGTGAGCTTGCGGCAGAGTTGTTCCTGAGCACTACGGCGGGCGGGTTGCTGCAGCGGCTCCAGGCGCACGACCACCCATTGCTCGTCGCTGCGTATCCAGCCCTGGCAGTTGAAGATCGCGTAGAGCAGGTCCACCCGATCGCTGTCCTTGGCGTAACTGTCGGCAAGCCAATCCAGAAGCTGACGGCGGGCATTCCATACCGAGGTGGTGACGAAGTCGAAGAGGTTTTTCCTTCGTTGTCGATGGCTTTGAAGGAGCGGTAATCGGACAACCCCGCGACATCGACGCGCTCGGGCAACTGGGCTTTGTCGGCCTGGAGTTGTTTGAGTTGCGTTTCGCTCACGGTGATGGCTTCAGCGAGTCGCCGATGCCGACTGTTGTGACGTTCGCTGCCGTCGCGATTGAAGCTCGGTTGGGTTTTGGCGTATTGCTTGTAGAGTTTGGCGAGATGCCCTTGGTAGTCGCTATCTGCTGCGCCAGCGCCTTGATCCGAGGATTGGCGATGTCCTGTTTCTCGCTGTCGGCGAGTCCAAAGCCCGGATGGTAATGATAGGGATGACGCGCCTGGAGGTGCTTGAACGTGTTCTCCGAGGCGCCCCAGCGACTGAGCATCGCGGTGAGCACTTCTTCTGGCGAGAGCTGAAGGTCACCCTCCCAGCACAACACGCTGATGCGGTGATGGGTGCGCAGATTCCACAACACCAGCCGGCGCAGATCGAAAGCGTGCGGCGGGTCGACCGTGCCGGTGTCGGGGTCGCTGTCGGGTGAGTAGAGGCACGGCCGGGTCTCTTCGAGCAGACGATAGTCCGTACCGTTGATCTGCACGTGGTGGGTGAAGTCGGTCGCTGGCAAGGCCATGAGCCGTGCTTGATTGGCGTTCTTCTCCCAGGTGATGAAGGGCGTACGCTGGCGTATGAGTTCGCTGAAAAAGCCCAGGCCATCGCCCTCACGGTCGAAGACCTGCACCGGCGGGGTGCCCAGGGACTGTTCTCGCGCATACTCGCCAAGCTTCAGAATCTGGGCGCGCAGGTTTCCCTTGCCCTCCTGAATCTCAAAAGTGACGATGCGCCCCCGTTCGTCACAAGTGACCAGATTGGTCTGTCCGGGCATCGGCATCCGCCGTTGCGTGCTCCAGGCCGCATGCACCTTGTTCTGTCCGGTATAAGGCAAAGAGATGGCCGTCGCTAAACCACAGCCGGACGGCGACCAGCCCGCAACGAATCTGATCTGCGAAAAATTCCTTCAGCAGTGTCCCGGCCCGAGACTTGCCGGCGACCTCATGGAACCAGCCCCACAACGTGTCGAGCGCGGGTAGCCGCCCCAAGCCCAGGAGCCGTCCCGCCTCTTCACGCCGCACATGTTTGAGCTGTTCGATGGAGCGGATGTCGCGCACCGCCATCAGGGCGAACACGACGAAGATGCGCCAACCGTTACCGAACAGCCGGAAGATCCGTTGCATCCACTGCCATTGGCTGATCAGCACCAGCAAGACAGGGAAAATGCCGACATAGCGGCTGGCTTCCCAGCCATGGTTATCCGCATAGGGAAGCTCGATCACGGGTGCGGGCGCACGTTCCGGTGCGGTCGGCTCCGCTGCGGCCTGGCTGCTCGACTCATCCCCTGCGGCATCGCTTCAAGGGTCGGCGGATCGACCCGCAAGACCTCTTCGATGGCCGTCTCCTCCAGCGCATAGTTCGCCACCGCTTCGCCATCCCACGCCAGTTCACCTGGGGTCACCTCCTTGGCGGACATCTTCTCGGCGCGCCGCAAGGCTTCGAGTTCGCGGGCCTTTGAGCCCGGCCGACGTTTGCCGACATGCAGCCGACCTTGCAGTTCGTCGCTCACGCTACGGCTCGGACTGTAGCCATGCAGCAGCCCGTTCACCCCAAATAGCCGATAACTTTCGCGATAGTTGTGTAGCGTCTGGCGACTGAGACCCAGCACCTCGGCCAAGCGCGTCTGGTTAAGGTTCCTCTGTAACAACTCGACCACCAGGAGGCGCCGCTCGGCCTTGTCGGCAAGATTCACCCGTTTGCTCAGGCAGCCATGATGATAGAGATCGCCCCGGCTGCGAGGGCCACGGGGCAGGTAGAGCGAATAGCCCCTGCCGAGGTCAAAACGACCCGCCTGCTTGACTTCTTCTGCCAACAACTCGCTCTGCGTCACCGATCGACTCCAAGTCCCACCTGCCTGGCGAGATTATAGCGACATAGTTATACACAAGCAAGTAACTCTGCATCAACTACAATCGTCTGCAACTTATTTTGTCCAAAATACAATATTTATCCTGGCGCCACTGAACGTCCAAAAAACGACGATAGTGACCTTGAATCATGTGCTTAACGAGGCATCACCGTCGGACTTCCGGGAGGTCTGACATCCCCAATTATCGGAGTTTTCCATGCGTATTCGTGTCGCGCTTGCTACTGCAGCGCTCGTCCTCTTCCCGCTGGCGGTGTCCGCCCAACAACCCGCTGTCGCCGAAGGCCTGGCCGCCGTCGGACCTGGCAAGTTTGCCGGAGTGGTCGAAGCCAAGGTTACCCTGGTCGTCGACTCGATCGACAAGGCATCGCGCAGCCTCGTCCTCAAGAATTCCCGGGGCGAGCAAATGAAGATGGTTGCCGGCGACGAAGTCAAGAACTTTGACCAGATCAAGGTCGGAGACCAGGTCGTTGCCTCCTACACCCAGGAACTGATGATGACGGTCAAGAAGGGCGGCGGCGCACTTCGCGAGCGTATCGACAGTTCGCAGCAGGCTTCCGCGGCTCCCGGCCAGAAACCCGCCGCCTATGCGGCGAAGGAAGTGGCCTTTATCGCCGACGTACAGAAGGTTGACCTCAAGAACCAGACCGTCACACTGCGTGGCGCAGTGAAGACGGTCACCCTGAAGGTCAAGGATCCCGAGCAGCTCAAGCAAATCAGCAAGGGCGACCAGGTAGAAGGCGTGTATGCCGAAGCCATCGCTGTCGCCGTCGTCCCGGCACGCGCCAAGACGAACAAATAGATCAAGCCTTCGACGGCAGCGAGCTGTCAATCCTCGGGATTGACGCCACACCTCGCGCAGCCTAGAATGCGTGCGGTTTTGGGGGCATAGCTCAGCTGGGAGAGCGTCTGGTTCGCAATCAGAAGGTCGGCGGTTCGATCCCGCCTGTCTCCACCAAAAAAACAAGCACTTAGGCCAGCCTCTCGGGGCTGGCCTTTCTGCTTTCGGCTCTGTGTAGGCACCAACTAGGCTTTTGGGCAGTGCCTATTCGCGCCAAATTGGGCTCCGCCTATCGCACGGCGGTTTCAGCTTTCGCAAGCGTCACCCTCGTCTCAAACCGTCCTTTCTGCCGGTAGGCATCGAGATTGACGCCCTGCAGCTCAGGCACCCGCTTGTAATCGACGTTGCCCTGCTTCCAGTAGCGGGTCACGGCGACACCGAAACCGGCCTCGCTCGGGTGGGTGCTCAGTTCGAGCAGACGATCCTTCGCCGAATCGAGTCGCGCAACCAGTGCATCGGCGTCGCGCTTCAAGCTCACGTACGCCTCTGCCGCCAGCCGCCAGTCTTCGTCCTTGCGGATCACCTTGTCCCGCTCGGTCAGCTCGGGTGGCGTGTCCGTTTCAAGACAGCGCATGAAGCCGTCCCACGCCTGCTGTATCCGCTCCCAGCGATCTGGGTTGGGCGTCACCTCGATGAGGATGCCTTCCTGTTTGCTCACCGTCAAAGACGTACAGATGCGCCATAGCCGCCTTCGATACCATCAACTGGTGTTCGGATCTGCCAGTCGTAATGAGGCGGCACCTCGCCACCTGCAACGGCCTTCCAGAGGGTGGAAGTGCGCCCCTTCACCGGGCACTTGATCTCGACGATCAACTCGCCATTGAAGGTCAGCCCGTCGAGACTCGCCCTGGTCCTTAGCCTCACTTGACTCCGGCCTGCGTGGTCGCTCAAGGCGCTTGGGGGTGCGACAGATACCCCTCGGGATAGGAGCGCCAGATTCGAGAGGGAGGTGAGCAGGTAAAGGTGATATACATCTGGACGGCGACGTCCAGATACTGCAGGCCACGCCAGAGGACGTGGGTGCCGGGTGGGCCGTCGAGTCGGCGTCCGAGGTGGCCGCCCATCTGACCGAGCATGCGGATCGCCTGAGCCATGCTGGGCGGTTCGTCGGGGGCCACCGAGGTCTTGTAGTGATAGCAGTGCAAGGCCTTCCATTCGACTTCTTCGAAGAAGACGGTGCACGGCTGATCGGGGACCTCGCGCCCGAGCATGGCCAAGTGGTAGACGCGCCACGCCACCACCATGTCGATCCCGAGGCACGCCTGCAAGCGTGTGGCGGTACCGAGTTGGCGGTCTTTGATCCGACAACCGCTCTTCAACGTGCGATGGAAGACCTCGATCCCCAGCGCGCGGCGTACCACTCGGCACGCTCCACGGCGTCGTCGAAGGTGTGAACCGGCACGGTGGTGAGCAACATCCACTCGATCGGCTCGGGATCGTCGGTGTTCTCTTCGTGCAGATGAACCGCCCACAGGTCAACCGGCGGCAGGCGGCTGCCACGAGGTGGCTGCAGCGTCACCGCAGAGAAGCGCACGGGCAGCACTACCGTGCGCGCCGTGCGCTTGCCGCGCCGGGGGATGTGCAGCGTGATCTCGCCGACGGGCGGATGGCGGCTGATGAAGTCCCACAGCGCTTCGTTCTCCACTCGCCGCTGGCGGGTGCGCTCGGCCCGCACCAGCAGCTTCGGTCCCGCCGGATCGCGCGCGGCCAAGGCAAATAGATCATGAATGTCCGACTCGCGATCGCCCATGCTCACCAGCAGGGTCTGCGGGCACAGCGCCTGGACTTCGGCCACCCGGGTGAAGCTGTTGAGCCACTTCACGCTCTCCTTTTCCTCGATCGGCAGCTTCTTGCGCTCCTCGCTTTTGCCGTGCTCGTCGGGATCGCGCGCCCAGCACTGGGCATCGAGGATGCCAAGCGGCGTCCCCTCGACGCTGAAGGCCACGGTATCGTGCAGCAGCAAGCCGATGGCCTGGTCACGCGTCGTGTTGACCGGACCCAGCCCTTCGGTGGCCGGATGATGGGAGTAAGCGAGTGTCGTCGTATCCTGGGGGACCAGGACGATGCGGTGCTGTCGAATGCGCTCGATGGTCGCTTCGATGTGCGGGGTCAGAATGGCCGGCAAGTTCACCTGGCGGTTGCGGAAAAAACGATACGCGGCCATCGTTGCGGCTCGCGAAGCGCAGGCTTCGGGCACATTCGCCTGCGGGCGATGGAAGAAATCGAGTGCAAGGGAAACCAGACGTCGTTTGAGGCGCTCATCGTACCAGCGAACGGTGGCAAATTCTTCTTCCGCCCAGTTGCTCGCTGGCGCACGGGGGGAGGTGCGCAGGCCATCGCGGGGCTTCTCGGACAATCGCTCGCGCCACTCGCCGACGAGCGGCAGCAGGAAAATGTGTTTGGCCACTCCATCACGGCGCCCCGAGGTGCTTCCGACGTCCATCCAGTTGGCCGCGCGGTAGCCGTGGCCGGGAAAGCGCGTCGGATCGACGAAGGTCTCCAGCAACAGCGGCCGTACGCCGTAGCGCGCTTCCCAGTCCGCCGGCAGTCGCCGGCTCGCGAGTCCGAGCACGTGTGAGGCGAGATTCGGCACCTGCACGCCCGGTCGGATCAGGAAGCGGGCGTTCGCCACCACCTGCCGCAGGTTGTGCCGACGCGCCGCATCATCCCACCCAATGGCTTTGTCACGCTCCTTCAGGGCCCAACTCGCCGAGTTGAAGCCGAGCGCTCCCAGCCAGCCGTAGGGTTCGCTGCGCACCAGGTAGCGCAACTGGGCGCCGCACAGGGGCTTGTCGCCCAGGTAGTGTTCACGCGCCATCAGCGCGCGCCAGGTTTGCGCTTCCAGACTCCCCGCCTCTACGACGATCAACTCCACAGCGCCAAGCGCTTCCAGTGACGCACTGACGCGGATGTCTTCCACCTCCAGAGTCGGCGGCTGACGTGCGGCGAAGACGGCCGGGGCGGCCGGAAGCTCGATGACCTCGCGCTGAACGAGCTGCGCCAAGGCTTTGCGGCATCCTCCTTCCTGCCAGGCACCCGTCGCGCTACGCCAATTCAGCCACTCGCAAACCCGGCGCGACAGCGCGCGACGCGATATCTCCGGCATCGACGTGACCGCCTCCCGGATTCGATCCAGAATGTCGAGGGAAAATTCTTGGCCGCACAGACGCATGCCCAAAGAATAGCGCTCGCGGCCGACGGAGTCAAGTGTGTCGGAGGTTCAGGAGACTCGCCGAGTACGCGCCATCGACCAGCACCAGCGGCTGCATGACATGGCCGGTGAGAGCCTCGTAAGCCGCGCGGGCCTGTGGCTCCAGCGCCGTACCGCGCGCCATTGCCGCATTGACCTCAGGCTGCCGGCGACCGGTGCGCAGTTCCCACAGTTGATTGCGGATGGTGGCCTTCAATTCCGCAAGCCATGCGGCGTAGTCGGGAGGGATAAGGGTTGTCATGCTTCGGCGCTTATGGTTTTCGGCGAGTCACTTGATCTGGAATTGTCCACCAGGCTGCTGCACTGTTGCACGACGGTAGCTCCGTCGGGTGGCGTATTCCTGGTTTCTGGCAGAGCCATGAAAAATTCCCACGCCCCCAAAAGTCTGGTGGCGAAGCCGGTTGAGTGTGGTTGGGGAGTTCTCGAAAACGATTTTCGCTCGAAGCGGTGCAGAACGGCGAGTCTCGAGAAGGTCAGGCGGCTTCGAGTACCCGCATCTCGATGCGAAGTCCGGCAGCCGTCGCCATATTCACCAGTGCATCAAGGCCGAACAGGTTGATCTTGCCGCGCATCAGGTCAGAAACACGCGGTTGAGTCACGCCCAAGAGCTTGGCGGCTTGCGCCTGGCTCATTTCGGTGCGGGTAAGGTGGTTCTTCAGCGCCGTCATCAGGACGGAACGTAGCTTCATGTTTTCCGCTTCTTCCGGGGTGTCCTCGATGGCATCCCAGACGCTAGCAAATCGTTGGTTGCTCATTGGCCTAGCTCCTTCAACAAGTCGCGGTAACGTTTCGAGGCCAAATCCAAATCTGCTTTGCTGGTCTTCTCTGTCTTCTTCTGGAAGCAGTGAAGCACATAGACGGCATCAGCGAACTTGGCGACGTAGATGACCAGGAACGTCCCGGCTGCGTCACGAATCCGAATTTCCTTCACACCTTGACCCACGGTGTTCATGGGCTTCCAGTCGTCAGGCTCCTGGCCGTTCTGAACCTGATCGAGCTGATGACCTGCCTCGCGCCTGGCCGGAAGCGGAAAGGCGCGAAGATCATCAAGGGAACTGCCCCGGAACTCGACGGGTTTGGGATCGGTCATGCCCATACTATACAAAGTTTTGTATGCCGCAGCAAGCGGGTATCGGGTCCAATGGAGCAGGCAACCGGCTTAGCGTGCTCTACTTTCCGTTTTCTGAAGCGACCCCCAATAGGGCAGGACCAGTTCCAGGTTAACGGTGAGACCGGCCTTGAGCCCCGCCGTGCAGATGGTGGCCTTCAACTCCGCAACCATGCGACGTAGTCGGTAGGGATGAGGTTTGTCTTGCTTGGGAGGTCATGCTTTGCGGCGAGTCACTTGATCTGGAATTGTCCACCAGGCGGCCGCTCGGTTGAGCGACGGTAGCGCCGTCGGGCTGCGCATTCCGGGTTTACGGCAGCGCCCGGGGGAATTTTCCATACCCCAAAATCGACCCGGCACGCCTCCCAAGGTCGGCCAGCCGGCATGGAACGAGGCGCGAAGAACGGCTTCGCCATACATCGCGCAGAGGCTGCTGCCGAGGATGGAGATCGGCGATCCGTGCGAAATAGAGTAAGGCAGAACAACAAGGCGCGCACATCCGTTACGACCGTCCACCTCAAGACGGTACTGACTTCCCACAAACGAAAAACCGACGCCGAGTTCGATCAGGAAGTCTCGCAGGCGCAGCACGAGTGCCTTTTCGATGGTGCGCTCATTGGACGTATCCGTGATCCCGAGGAAGTCGAAGGTGTAGGGATCCTTGAGGATGTCGCGCGCCAGGTCGGACTGTGGCGACGGCAGCGCACGATCGAAGTTGGTTTGCGCGGCGCCCACCCGCCGGTGAGCGGCCGTCTCGATCTGGAGTTCGAGCACCGACCTGCTCCAGCCGTTTTCGATGGTCTTGCGGATGTACCACTCGCGGGTCGGCCGGTCCTTGACCTGGTCGAGAAGGATGCAGTTGTGGAACCAAGGCATTTGTGCAGCAGCTTGCTGCACAAATCCTTCTTCCGGCCAGGCCTCGGCGAACGCCCGCATGTACTTCATGTTGCGAGGGGAAAGCCCGCGCATGTCGGGATCGACCCGGCACGCCTCCCCAAGGTCGGCCAGCCGGCATGATACGACGCGCGAAGAACGACTGCGCCGTACATCGCGCCAGTCTGCCGATGGAGACGGAGATCGGCTATCCGGGTGAACTATAGATGCTTGGCCCCTGGCATCAGCGACCCGCCACACCGATCACCGGGCTTTCGCGTGCGGCTCGCTCCCAACCACTGGAACATTGGATATTGTCCAATCGTGCTTGACACGACTAAGCAAGATCGATAGTTTAGGGCCATGCGAACGACCAAAACTCTCTCGATCACTCTGCCGCCGGAAATGCTCGCCCGAGCCGCGGAGATCGCTCGGCGCGAACACCGCACGATGAGCGAGCTGGTGCGCGAAGCCCTGCGTGACTATGAGCGCAAGAATTGGTGGTCTGAAATGAATGCCTTCGGCCAAGCGAAAGCTGCCGAACTTGGTCTGACCGAGGCCGATGTTGAACAGGCTGTGCACGATGTGCGTCGCGAGCGCGCTGGCCGCGGTCCCGAGACCAAGGCGTGACGGTCGTCGTTGCCGATACGAGCGTCTATGTTTCGGCGCTCGTGTTCGGTGGTGTGCCGCAGGCCGCCCTCATTAAGGCGCTTACGGCACCCTTCCGCGTTGCGGTCTCCCACGCGCTGAGGGCCGAACTTGTCGAAACGCTTGAGCGCAAATTTGCCTGGCCTTCTTCTCGGGTGGCACATGCCTGCGCACACTTGTGGGGAGGGGCTATCTGGTGCGAGCCGGTTGCCGTTCAAGCCTCGCGCGACCCCGATGACGATCACGTGCTTGGCTGTGCGATCGCCGCTTCAGCCAACGTGTTGGTTACGGGCGACAAGGACCTCCTGTCGCTGCATCCGTTCAGGGGCATTGCCATCGTAACGCCCGCGGCGTTTCTGGCGATGCCGTGGGAGGCTCACCTTGACCACTGAGGACCGCTCGCTTGATCTTGGCCACGGCTGCGTATTGAACCCATGAAAAGGCTGTTCACAGAAAGACATGGCACGACCAAACCGCGTGTCGCGGAGGTGCTCGACGAAGTCACGCGCAGTGCGCTGCTGACGCTGCTGCGCGCCAGGATGGATGAGGAATGGTTTGGGCTGTCGTTTCCCCAGAAGTGCGATGACGGCCACGCTTATGCCGGTACGGACTTCACGAAACTTAGGGCAACGATGGACGGCTACGGCCTGCTGTGGCCGAAGCAAGAAATTGATCCTGACAACCCACCTCCCGACGGCCAGATTTTCGATGTGATCGAGTTCAGCTATGAATATGTCGCCGCGGCACTGAACCCGACGTTCCATAGCTATATGAGTCATTCACATTACGCCTATGACCAAGAGACCGGCCGGGATAAATTCGCGCAGGACGTGAACCGCATCTTTGAACGCAACGGTGTTGCGTTTGCGTTGGTCGAAGGCGAAGTGACCCGCCTCGCGCCCGCCGTCATCGATGACCTCCTGGCGCAAACCATTTTCCGAACCGGCGACGCCGATCTCGACGCAATGCTGGAAGCAGCGCGTCAGAAGTTCTTGAACCGCGCCCTCGACGTACGCCGCGAGTCATTGGAAAAACTCTGGGATGCGTGGGAGCGGTTGAAGACGTTGGAACCTGGCAAAGACAAAAAGGCCAGCACTAAGGCCCTGCTGGACAGAGTCACCACGGAGCTGACCTTCCGTGACAGGCTTGAACAGGAAGCGAACCAACTGACCGACATCGGTAACACATTTATGATCCGGCACACCGAAAAAGACAAAGTGCCAATCGGTGAGTCCGCGCAGGTGGACTACCTTTTTCACCGCATGTTTTCGCTCATTCACCTGCTATTGAGGGCGAGCAGGCGCGGCGGATAGCATGAGCATTTTTTTCCTTGTTGCTGATGTTTCTTCGCCCTTGACGATCTTTCCCGTCTTCATGCGAATGCTGCCCAGCTTGAACCCGGCGTCTTCCCCCTACTCCTTCTCGAACCCCTGGCTCGTAAACTTCAGTGTCCGGCTGTTCTCGGTGACGGTCCGCACGACTTGATCCGGAGCGCCTGACGGAATTTCCGCCTCGATTTCGAGGGTCACCGTGAGTTTCGCGCCGACCAGGCCGGCGAGATGCGCGATCACCTCTTCGGCGATGCGGCTGGCGTCGCGTCCCACCCGCGTGGGGTCGAGGGTCACCGTCCCGTGAAAGCGTTTCGGTGTTGAAGCGCGAGGGTCCGTCGGGCCTGGCGCAGGTTCCGCCAGTCGTGGACCTGGCCCCGGAGGCGTGGCACCTGCACCGGGTGGCATAGGTTCCGGTGGTCTGGTGGTGAAGCCGGTTGAGTGTGGTTGGGGAGTTCTCGAAAACGATTCTCGCTCGAAGCGGTGCAGAACGGCGAGTCTCGAGAAGGTCAGGCGGCTTCGAGTACCCGCATCTCGATGCGAAGTCCGGCAGCCGTCGCCATATTCACCAGTGCATCAAGGCCGAACAGGTTGATCTTGCCGCGCATCAGGTCAGAAACACGCGGTTGAGTCACGCCCAAGAGCTTGGCGGCTTGCGCCTGGCTCATTTCGGTGCGGGTAAGGTGGTTCTTCAGCGCCGTCATCAGGACGGAACGTAGCTTCATGTTTTCCGCTTCTTCCGGGGTGTCCTCGATGGCATCCCAGACGCTAGCAAATCGTTGGTTGCTCATTGGCCTAGCTCCTTCAACAAGTCGCGGTAACGTTTCGAGGCCAAATCCAAATCTGCTTTGCTGGTCTTCTCTGTCTTCTTCTGGAAGCAGTGAAGCACATAGACGGCATCAGCGAACTTGGCGACGTAGATGACCAGGAACGTCCCGGCTGCGTCACGAATCCGAATTTCCTTCACACCTTGACCCACGGTGTTCATGGGCTTCCAGTCGTCAGGCTCCTGGCCGTTCTGAACCGTAAGCGTTCAGCGCACCCACCCCTGGGCGCGCACAATCAGACTGGCTTTTTGAGCGGCAGGAGCTCGTCGATGCGGCGGTTCGGCCAGGAGGGGAGTTTCTCGAGGGTGTCGGTCAGCCAGGCCATGGGCTCGATGCCGTTCGCGCGCGCAGTTTCGAGCAGCGACTGAATCGCCGCGGCGCGTTGGCCTGCCGCCTCGGAACCGGCGAACAGCCAATTTTTCTTCCCGATGGCGATCGGACGAATGGCATTCTCGACCGGGTTGTTGTCGATCGGGTAGAAGCCGTTGGTGGCGTACCGGGCAAAGGCCGGCCAGCGTCGCAGGCTGTAGTCGATCGCCTTGGCCAGTGCGCCGCCGTCGGCCACCGATCGGCGGGTGTTCTGGAGCCACAGGTGCAGGGCTTCGAGCAGCGGCTGACTGGTTTCCTTTCGTCGTCGGGCGCGCTCCTCTACCGTCTTCCCCTTCGCTGCGGCCTCAATGGCATACAACTCGCCGATGCGGCGCAGGGCCTCGGCCGCGACGGGGCTCCCATTCGCTTGATGGAGGTCGAAGAACTTCCGCCGGGCGTGGGCCATACAGGCGAGTTCGATCACCTCGCCCCGAAACAGCACCTGATAGCCGGCATTATGTTTTGCACAACATAATGCCGGTTATGTTGCCGCCGAAGATATGTGACACCAGTCCAGAAGCCCCAGCATCCAGCCTGTTCTTGAGCATTTGACAGCACATAACTGGAGGTCCTTGCTGACAGTCCCTTTCAACCTCAAAGGACTGTCATGTTCGAAACTCTTGTTAGTACAGATCGCGCACTTGCCCACCATCGCGATGGCCCGTTGGCAGATGAACGCAATCGCTACCTTCAGCACTGTACTGCTCAGGGTGGCACGCGAGATTCTCTACGTCTGCGGGCGCGATCGATTTTGTGGGTTGCTGAACACATGTCACCCAGCGACTTCGGGAGTGTCAATGCGTCCCGGTTGCATGAAATCGTCCACGGACGAGTTTCGCCAACCAGTCATGGGCTGGCACCAACGACGGCCGCTACATGCGTATGTTTCGCGCGACCCTGGTTGAAATACCTGGGCTGGTGGCCGCAGCCCGAGGAGTCGGTCCCGTTCGGGCCGGCCCTTGAGCACTTCGTTGCCTGGATGCGCGACGAACGCGGTCTGACGCCCTGCACGATTGAGCAATGGCGGTACCGCGCCTTGAAGTTTCTGTGCTGGTGCAGCGACACCGACCGTAACCTGGCAACGCTCCAGCCACAAGATATCGATGCGTACTTCGTCAATTACGGTGCAAAGCGGTGGTCTCGGATCTCTGCCGGAGGAATCGCCAAGATGCTGCGGGTGTTCCTTCGTCACGCCGCCAGTACCGGCGCGTGCAGCCCTATTCTGGCTGGTTCGATCCCAGGAAATCGGCGATATGCGCTGGAGTCGTTGCCGTACGCTTTGAGCTGGGAGGATGTAAGGCGCGTGGTCGCCACCGCCAGCAGCGATAGCGAGGGCGACATTCGCGACCGCGCGATCCTGCTTCTATTGGCTGACTCGGCCTTCGGCGAGGCGAGGTTGCATCGCTTCGGCTTGACCAGATCGACCTCGCCGCCGGGCTTTTACATATCTGGCGACTGAAGCGCCGCCAACCCCAGGTCTCACCGCTCGTGCCTTCCGTGGCGGAGGCGCTTCGGCGATACATCCACGAGGTTCGGCCGAACGTGTCGCATGCTGAGGTCTTTATCCGGACCCAGGCGCCGCGATTCCCCATTCAGGCTACGGCCCTCTACAACATCGTCACCCGGCGGCTGCGCGCACTTGGGATACAGGCCGCTCACCTTGGCCCTCATGCTTTGCGGCACTCGTGCGCAGCGAAGCTGCTCGCCGACGGGCTGACACTCAAGGAGATCGGCGACCACCTCGGTCATCGCAGTGCCTCGGCCACGATGACCTACACGAAAGTCGACCTGGGGTCTTTACGCCAAGTGGCTGACTTCGATCTCGGAGGTCTGCGATGAACACCAGTGATGTCATCACGATTTATCTTGCCACCCGGCGAGCCCAGGGTGTCCAAATCCGCAGCGGTGCCCGGGCGCTGCGCCAGTTCGCGCGCGAGACAGGTGATCGGCCCTTGCACGAAGTGACGCAGCAGGCCGTGAGCGCGTTTCTACGCGGCCATGGCGCGCTTAGCGCCTCCTGGACGACAAAATTTAGATTGTTGGCCGGGTTGTATCGCTTCGCGTTGGCGCGCGGCTATGTGGCGGTATCGCCGTTGCCAGAAATCAAGCCGAAGTTGCCGCCGCCGCAGACACCCTATGTCACCGCATGACGAACTACAGCGCCTGCTCGACTCGACCGCCGTCGTAGGATCGCCCTTGAGCCGTCTTCAGGCCATGACGTATCGAACCTTGCTACTGGTACTGTACGGCGCTGGACTTCGTATCAGCGAAGCCATCGGCCTCACGGTGGCTGACGTTGATATTGCCGAGCAAGTCCTGACCGTTCGAAACACGAAGTTCTACAAGACTCGCTTGGTACCGATCGGGCCGCAACTGGCGTCAGCATTGGCGGCCTACTATGAGAGGCGAAGCACGCTGCCCATGGTAAAGGACAGGGGCTCCCCCTTTCTTTGTACACGCACGGGTTGTTGTCTGGCTTACCCGGAAGTCATCACCTGCTTTCAACGGATACGATCAGCGGCGGGCATTGTCCGTCCACCCGGTGAGCTACGACCTCCGCGACTTCACGATCTGCGCCACACCGCGGCGGTTCATCGTGTCCTGGCCTGGTACCGTTCGGGCAAGGACGTCCAATACCTTCTGCCTCATCTGGCGACCTACCTCGGACACGCCAATATCGTTTCGACACAGCGCTATCTGCACATGACATCAGAGTTGCTGCAAGAGGCCAGCTCCCGGTTCGCGGCGTATGCATTGAACGAGGTAGAACGGGAGGCCGATGATGCGTGATCAAAGCCTTCTCGGTCCATGGGTACGGCGTTTCCTGCTGGAGTATCTGGTCGCCGAGAGAAACCTGGCGAGGAACACTCAAGTAAGCTACCGGGATACATTAACCCTGCTCCTGCCATTCGTCAGCAACTTGGCGACGGTGCCGATCGAGCGTCTGGCGGTGCATGACGTGTCAGCAGATCGGGTGCGGGCATTCCTCGATCACATCGAGCATGAGCGTGGTTGCAGCGTCGTCACGCGCAACCAGCGACTCAGCACCATTCACTCGCTGGCTCGTTTCGTCGGTATGCGTTCACCTGAGCATCTGGATTGGTGTTCTCAAGTTCGTTTGGTGCCGTTCAAGAAGGCCGCCCAGAACGCCATCGGATATCTCGACAAGCCCGAAGTCGAGGCACTGTTGCGCGCCCCAAATCGTGGCACGACGCTGGGGGCGCGAGACCATGCTCTGCTGCTCTTTCTCTACAACAGCGGCGCTCGTGCCGACGAGGCGGCGTCTTTGCGGGTGGGCAACCTTTACCTGGGAACGTCACCGTCTGTACGCATTCTCGGCAAGGGCAACAAGTGGCGGATCTGTCCTCTATGGGCGGTCACGGTAGCTGCGCTGCAACCGCTTGTGGCCGGAAAGTGCGCCGACGATCAGGTGTTTCACGGACGAACCGGTGACCCGATGACGCGCTTCGGGGTACATCGCATCGTGAAGACCTACGCCAAGGAGGCGGCCACGCGGGTCGAGTCCATGCGTGGAAAACACATCAGCCCGCACTCGATCCGGCATACCACGGCTGTTCATTTACTTCGTGCGGGAGTGGACATCAATACCATTCGGGTTTGGCTCGGTCACGTTTCCTTGGACACGACACACGTTTATGCCGAGGTCGATCTCGAGATGAAGGCCAAGGCACTGGCCTGCGTACATCACCGACCTGCCAGCCGCCGCGCGGACGAAATCAGCGAGAACGTCGGGCACGATCATGGACTTCATGAGCCAACTGTAGCCGCCAAACGCTCGAATTTATGTGCGCACCAGCCCGACGGTCCAGAGGATCGGCCGTCGGCCTTCAGGTCGCCACCACATATCTTCGGCGGCAACATAACCGGCAAACTCATCGACCATCAGAGCGCCTTGCCAGTGGCCGAGGAACTCCACCACATACTTCCCGCCCCGGCCGGGCTGGTAGTCGAAGACGACGATCGGCGGGTTGCTTCCCAGGGCATTGCTGCGATACGCCCAGAGATACGCCCGCTTGGTCTTTCCTCTGCCCGGATCGAGTTGCTGTACCGGGGTTTCATCGGCATGCAGCACCGCATCCTGGCGCAGCAGCTCGGCCAGGCGCAGCCAGAGCGGTTCGAGAGCGACACCGATGCGACCGACCCAGTCCGCCAGCGTCGAGCGAGACAGGGTCACCCCCGAGCGGGCGGCCTGCCGTTCCAGACGATAGAGCGGCAGGTGATCGACGTATTTGCTGACCATCACCCAGGCCAGCAAGGCCGGCGCCGCCAGGCCGCCATCGATCACCGAGCCACCGCCGGTGCGGCGGTGAGGGTCTCGCAGGGCCGGCAGGCGTACTTCGGGTAGAGGTGGCGTTCGACGAAGAACTCGGCGGGAACGATGCTGAGTTTCTCGGTCACGTCCTCGCCGATCCGCACCAGTGCCTGACCACATTGCCCACAGGTGCAGGTTTCGGGCTCGTGCAGGTGCTCGACCCGGGGCAGCTGCTCGGGCAAGGGCTGACGGCCGGCGCGTTCGCGTTTCGGTTTCTCGGCGGGCGGGAGATGCGGCCCCATCTCGGCCGCCTGGCGCTGTTCGTCCAGGCGGGCTTCGCAGGCAGCGAGGTCGGCGGCCAGGGTTTCGTCGAAGAGGTCCCGTTCGGCAGCGACCAGGGACTCGCTCTTGACGCCGAATTTCATCCGCCGCAGATAGGCCAGTTCGAGGGTCAGCTTCTCGATCTTGGCATCGCGCCAGTGAATCTCCGTGGCACTGGTCTTGACCTGTTCGAGCAGTCCACCGACCCGCTTCTCGGCCCAGAACAGCAGTTCCGGCGAGGGCGAGAAGGGGGCAAGTTCGCTGGCTAAATCCATGACGGATTATACCATGAAGATGCTCTGCAAGACGTCGAAGTGGCGGATTTTGCATGCTTTTCTGCAAAGAAAGCGCACCCTTAGACCTGCCAGTGGGCAGGTGCCGGAGCGTCCCGGCGTTGCCAGTGGACGCCGGCGATCAGCCAGCGCCATTGTGCTGCGGTGAGGGCGAAAACCGGGTCGCTGGCGCTCGGCCAGGTGAAGGTGCCGCGGTGCAGCCGGCGCTGCGAGAGCCAGACGCCGGTGCCATCCCAGACCAGCAGTTTGAGCCGGCTGCGGCGCCGGTTGGTGAAGGCGTAGGCGGTGCCGCCACGGGGGCTGCGCCCGAGACTGGCCTGGATGCGCGCCGACAGGCCATCGAGGCCCAGACGCATGTCCACCGCTTCGACGGCCAGCCAGATGCGCTGCGGCACCGCCCCGAGGGCGCGCTCATGCGCGCTCTCCCCACAGGGCCGTCAGCCACCCGGCAGGCGGCAGAGTGGCAAATTCGAGTCGCCAGCCCTGCGGGCTGTGCAGCGACAGACTCGGCGTAGAGGCCGCGGCACGGGGAACCCTCACCGCAGGAACGAGGGTCAGCGGGCCTCCCGCCGCGATCGGCCCTGACCGCTGCGCCAAACGTAGGTGCCAGTAGCTGAGCGAATGGCTTCTCAGCCCGTGCTCCTCACAGTACGCCCTCTGGCTGTCGCCGCTCGCCCGCCAGGCGTCCACATGGCCCCGCCAGTGCGTTTCCAGTTCTCCTGCCTTGTCCATCTCTTCCTCCTGTCGAAAACCTGGAGGTTGCTCCACTTCTCGCGGGTTTTACAGGTGGATGGGCCGGACGCTTACGATAGTGTCGGTGAAAACCAGCGGATTACCATCTATCCGACTGCTTATGACCGCCGTCGCGGCGTTCGTGTAGGTGATACACGCGATGCGCTGATTGTAGCGTCGCAGGTAGTCGCTTTGCGTGGCTAGTAGGTAGCGGAGCGTTTCGACCAGCGAGTAAGTCT
The DNA here is from genome assembly GCA_016713625.1 of Candidatus Accumulibacter affinis. Taxonomy (GTDB): domain Bacteria; phylum Pseudomonadota; class Gammaproteobacteria; order Burkholderiales; family Rhodocyclaceae; genus Accumulibacter; species Accumulibacter affinis. The sequence goes on along the minus strand of JADJOT010000010.1, from coordinate 305,815 downwards.
TTCCGGCGCCGGCCCCGGCCTCTAGCAGGAAACTCCGGCTTTCTTTGAGGCACTGCGACACGCGCGCATCGGCTTCACGCGCCGCCAGCAATGCAGGGCTGACTTGTTCGCTCATGCTCATGCTCACGCCACGAGTTCGACAACTGGTGACAAGGCGGCCAGCGGTGGCACGTCGCCCTCTTCTGCAAGCCAAACCAGCCCATCCCGGATGTAGCGGGGAATATTCCAGTCCTGCACCGTAAGTGCATACCGCAAGGCGAACTCTGATTTCTTAGGAACGTTCAAAAAACAAGTTGAGCAATTCGAGTATTTGGTAAGATGACAAGCCTTCCCTTGTATAAGCCTTGTATAAGATTTCTTTCCTCGCATGAAGCCTTACACTGAAGAAATGGAACGTTTGATGAGGGCGATGTTTTGCCGGCTGTCCGAAAAGGATCGGCGGCGGTATGCGGCGGTTGAAGCCCAGAAATTAGGATGGGGTGGAAAGGAATATATTTCGAAATTGTTGGGGATAGACTCCAGGACGATCTGCCAAGGCTTGGCGGATTTGAAAGAAATGCAAGAGCCCACGCCGGGTCGGATCCGTAGGCAGGGGGCGGCCGCAAATCCATCATCAGCACCACGCCTGAATTGGAAAGCATTTTTTTGAAGTCATCGCTGAGCATACGGCAGGAAGTCCGCAACACGACATCGTCTGGACGAACCTAAGACCGCAAGGGATAGCCGAGCGAATCACGACGAAGGGCATTTCGGTGAGTCGGTACATTTGCTGCAAGCTGTTGAAGAAGAACAAATTTGTAAGTCGCCAAGCCCAGAAAAAGAAGTCATTCAAGCAACACCCAGAACGTAACCCGCAGTTTGAGAACATCACGAAAATCAAAGCGACATATCTTGCACAGAACCAGCCGGTGATCAGCATGGATACGAAGAAAAAGGAGATGATAGGCAACTTCTATCGCGCGGGGAAATTGTACACACGAGAAACCATTGAGGTCTTGGACCATGATTTTGCCAGCTACGGCGAGGGCAAGATTGTGCCGCACGGACTTTATGACGTGGGGTTAAACAAGGGGCACGTGGAACATCGGAACGAGCCGCGATACCACTGAATTTGCGTGCGACAGCGTCGCGCACTGGTGGGAAAATGTGGGCAAGTACGACTATGCTCACGCTACCCAACCCTCCTGACGTGCGATGGCGGGGGAGCAATCCCTCCAATTCCTCTTTGTTTCGACAGGATCTGCAAACCTTGGCCAACCGCATCGGGCTGGAAATTCGCATTGCCCACTATCCGCCGTACTGTTCCAAACACAACCCGATCGAACACCGCCTTTTCCCTCATGTCACGCGCGCCTGCGAAGGCGTCGTCTTCAAGAGCGTGCCATTGGTGAAGGAATTGATTGAACGCACGCAGACTAAAACAGGCCTGCGTGTCTCCGTCGACATCCTCAACAAAGTCTGAAACTGGGCGCAAAGCTTCAGAGCACCTAAAATCAACTCTGAAGATTATTGCCGATTCCGTTCTTCCCCAATGGAATTACACCGTTTCTCCGCAGTCAGATAACGAACTTCCGCAAGTTGTTTTTTGAACGTTCCTTAACGTCTTTCGCTTCTGACCATGCCTGAGCCTCGCGTTCTTCCACGCTTGCGCCGGAGAAAGGATATAGCGTGGCGTTGGCCAGCATGAACGCATCTTCGAAGCTTCGACCGCACGGACCTTCATCTGCCTCGGGCTGCTGAAAAGCCAGGCGCAGCTTCCCTACCGTCTTTGACGCGTCATCTGCGGCGAGAAGATGTGCTGGTTCGACTTCTGGCTTGTCGAACCACTTCTTGATGCAGGCGTTGCTTGTGCGTTGACCGTGCCGGACCTGACAAGCCTCGTAACGTCCGGCGGCATTCCGTGTCACTGTGTCGATGTCGGTAATGACAAGCGCACGCAGTTCAAGAAACTCCAGAAGGTCGAAGAAGATGTGAGCATATGCTCCTCCTACCTCCATCACAGACACATACTGGTTGCCCAGTTTTTTTCCATCTGGTTGCCATTGGTCGATGATCTTTATCATCCTAGGCAACAAGAGACGTTCGGTTGTGCCTTCGATAAGTACGGCCTTGTCTGCAAAGAACAAGTCGCACCGCGTTAGCGTCATATATTGATGCAGGAATGTTCTATCGTAAGCGTCCGGCCCATCCACCTGTAAAACCCGCGAGAAGTGGAGCAACCTCCAGGTTTTCGACAGGAGGAAGAGATGGACAAGGCAGGAGAAGTGGAAGCGCACTGGCGAGGGCCATGTGGACGCCTGGCGGGCGAGCGGCGACAGCCAGAGGGCGTACTGTGAGGAGCACGGGCTGAGAAGCCATTCGCTCAGCTACTGGCACCTACGTTTGGCGCAGCGGTCAGGGCCGATCGCGGCGGGAGGCCCGCTGACCCTCGTTCCTGCGGTGAGGTTCCGCGTGCCGCGGCCTCTACGCCGAGTCTGTCGCTGCACAGCCCGCAGGGCTGGCGACTCGAATTTGCCACTCTGCCGCCTGCCGGGTGGCTGACGGCCCTGTGGGGAGAGCGCGCATGAGCGCGCCCCTCGGGGCGGCGCCGGAGCGCATCTGGCTGGCCGTCGAAGCGGTGGACATGCGTCTGGGCATCGATGGCCTGTCGGCGCGCATCCAGGCCAGTCTCGGGCGCAGCCCCTGTGACGGCACCGCCTACGCCTTCACCAACCGGCGCCGCAGCCGGCTCAAACTGCTGGTCTGGGATGGCACCGGCGTCTGGCTCTCGCAGCGCCGGCTGCACCGCGGCACCTTCACCTGGCCGAGCGCCAGCGACCCGGTTTTCGCCCTCACCGCAGCACAATGGCGCTGGCTGATCGCCGGCGTAGACTGGCAACGCCGGGACGCTCCGGCACCTGCCCACTGGCAGGTCTAAGGGTGCGCTTTCTTTGCAGAAAAGCATGCAAAATCCGCCACTTCGACGTCTTGCAGAGCATCTTCATGGTATAATCCGTCATGGATTTAGCCAGCGAACTTGCCCCCTTCTCGCCCTCGCCGGAACTGCTGTTCTGGGCCGAGAAGCGGGTCGAGTGGACTGCTCGAACAGGTCAAGACCAGTGCCACGGAGATTCACTGGCGCGATGCCAAGATCGAGAAGCTGACCCTCGAACTGGCCTATCTGCGGCGGATGAAATTCGGCGTCAAGAGCGAGTCCCTGGTCGCTGCCGAACGGGACCTCTTCGACGAAACCCTGGCCGCCGACCTCGCTGCCTGCGAAGCCCGCCTGGACGAACAGCGCCAGGCGGCCGAGATGGGGCCGCATCTTCCGCCCGCCGAGAAGCCGAAACGCGAACGCGCCGGCCGTCAGCCCTTGCCCGAGCAGCTGCCCCGGGTCGAGCACCTGCACGAGCCCGAAACCTGCACCTGTGGGCAATGTGGTCAGGCACTGGTGCGGATCGGCGAGGACGTGACCGAGAAACTCAGCATCGTTCCCGCCGAGTTCTTCGTCGAACGCCACCTCTACCCGAAGTACGCCTGCCGGCCCTGCGAGACCCTCACCGCCGCACCGGCGGTGGCTTCGGTCATCGATGGCGGCCTGGCGGCGCCGGCCTTGCTGGCCTGGGTGATGGTCAGCAAATACGTCGATCACCTGCCGCTCTATCGTCTGGAACGGCAGGCCGCCCGCTCGGGGGTGACGCTGTCTCGCTCGACGCTGGCGGACTGGGTCGGTCGCATCGGTGTCGCTCTCGAACCGCTCTGGCTGCGCCTGGCCGAGCTGCTGCGCCAGGATACGGTGCTGCATGCCGATGAAACCCCGGTACAGCAACTCGATCCGGGCAGAGGAAAGACCAAGCGGGCGTATCTCTGGGCGTATCGCAGCAATGTCTTGGGAAGCCACCCACCGATCGTCGTCTTCGACTACCAGCCCGGCCGGGGCGGGAAGTATGTGGTGGAGTTCCTCGGCCACTGGCAAGGCGCTCTGATGGTCGATGAGTTTGCCGGTTATGTTGCCGCCGAAGATATGTGGTGGCGACCTGAAGGCCGACGGCCGATCCTCTGGACCGTCGGGCTGGTGCGCACATAAATTCGAGCGTTTGGCGGCTACAGTTGGCTCATGAAGTCCATGATCGTGCCCGACGTTCTCGCTGATTTCGTCCGCGCGGCGGCTGGCAGGTCGGTGATGTTCACGCAGGCCAGTGCCTTGGCCTTCATCTCGAGATCGACCTCGGCATAAACGTGTGTCGTGTCCAAGGAAACGTGACCGAGCCAAGCCCGAATGGTATTGATGTCCACTCCCGCACGAAGTAAATGAACAGCCGTGGTATGCCGGATCGAGTGCGGGCTGATGTGTTTTCCACGCATGGACTCGACCCGCGTGGCCGCCTCCTTGGCGTAGGTCTTCACGATGCGATGTACCCCGAAGCGCGTCATCGGGTCACCGGTTCGTCCGTGAAACACCTGATCGTCGGCGCACTTTCCGGCCACAAGCGGTTGCAGCGCAGCTACCGTGACCGCCCATAGAGGACAGATCCGCCACTTGTTGCCCTTGCCGAGAATGCGTACAGACGGTGACGTTCCCAGGTAAAGGTTGCCCACCCGCAAAGACGCCGCCTCGTCGGCACGAGCGCCGCTGTTGTAGAGAAAGAGCAGCAGAGCATGGTCTCGCGCCCCCAGCGTCGTGCCACGATTTGGGGCGCGCAACAGTGCCTCGACTTCGGGCTTGTCGAGATATCCGATGGCGTTCTGGGCGGCCTTCTTGAACGGCACCAAACGAACTTGAGAACACCAATCCAGATGCTCAGGTGAACGCATACCGACGAAACGAGCCAGCGAGTGAATGGTGCTGAGTCGCTGGTTGCGCGTGACGACGCTGCAACCACGCTCATGCTCGATGTGATCGAGGAATGCCCGCACCCGATCTGCTGACACGTCATGCACCGCCAGACGCTCGATCGGCACCGTCGCCAAGTTGCTGACGAATGGCAGGAGCAGGGTTAATGTATCCCGGTAGCTTACTTGAGTGTTCCTCGCCAGGTTTCTCTCGGCGACCAGATACTCCAGCAGGAAACGCCGTACCCATGGACCGAGAAGGCTTTGATCACGCATCATCGGCCTCCCGTTCTACCTCGTTCAATGCATACGCCGCGAACCGGGAGCTGGCCTCTTGCAGCAACTCTGATGTCATGTGCAGATAGCGCTGTGTCGAAACGATATTGGCGTGTCCGAGGTAGGTCGCCAGATGAGGCAGAAGGTATTGGACGTCCTTGCCCGAACGGTACCAGGCCAGGACACGATGAACCGCCGCGGTGTGGCGCAGATCGTGAAGTCGCGGAGGTCGTAGCTCACCGGGTGGACGGACAATGCCCGCCGCTGATCGTATCCGTTGAAAGCAGGTGATGACTTCCGGGTAAGCCAGACAACAACCCGTGCGTGTACAAAGAAAGGGGGAGCCCCTGTCCTTTACCATGGGCAGCGTGCTTCGCCTCTCATAGTAGGCCGCCAATGCTGACGCCAGTTGCGGCCCGATCGGTACCAAGCGAGTCTTGTAGAACTTCGTGTTTCGAACGGTCAGGACTTGCTCGGCAATATCAACGTCAGCCACCGTGAGGCCGATGGCTTCGCTGATACGAAGTCCAGCGCCGTACAGTACCAGTAGCAAGGTTCGATACGTCATGGCCTGAAGACGGCTCAAGGGCGATCCTACGACGGCGGTCGAGTCGAGCAGGCGCTGTAGTTCGTCATGCGAGAACATAGGGTGTCTGCGGCGGCGGCAACTTCGGCTTGATTTCTGGCAACGGCGATACCGCCACATAGCCGCGCGCCAACGCGAAGCGATACAACCCGGCCAACAATCTAAATTTTGTCGTCCAGGAGGCGCTAAGCGCGCCATGGCCGCGTAGAAACGCGCTCACGGCCTGCTGCGTCACTTCGTGCAAGGGCCGATCACCTGTCTCGCGCGCGAACTGGCGCAGCGCCCGGGCACCGCTGCGGATTTGGACACCCTGGGCTCGCCGGGTGGCAAGATAAATCGTGATGACATCACTGGTGTTCATCGCAGACCTCCGAGATCGAAGTCAGCCACTTGGCGTAAAGACCCCAGGTCGACTTTCGTGTAGGTCATCGTGGCCGAGGCACTGCGATGACCGAGGTGGTCGCCGATCTCCTTGAGTGTCAGCCCGTCGGCGAGCAGCTTCGCTGCGCACGAGTGCCGCAAAGCATGAGGGCCAAGTTGAGCGGCCTGTATCCCAGTGCGCGCAGCCGCCGGGTGACGATGTTGTAGAGGGCCGTAGCCTGAATGGGGAATCGCGGCGCCTGGGTCCGGATAAAGACCTCAGCATGCGACACGTTCGGCCGAACCTCGTGGATGTATCGCCGAAGCGCCTCCGCCACGGAAGGCACGAGCGGGTCGACCTGGGGTTGGCGGCGCTTCAGTCGCCAGATATGTAAAAGCCCGGCGGCGAGGTCGATCTGGTCAAGCCGAAGCGATGCAACCTCGCCTCGCCGAAGGCCGAGTACAGCCAATAGAAGCAGGATCGCGCGGTCGCGAATGTCGCCCTCGCTATCGCTGCTGGCGGTGGCGACCACGCGCCTTACATCCTCCCAGCTCAAAGCGTACGGCAACGACTCCAGCGCATATCGCCGATTTCCTGGGATCGAACCAGCCAGAATAGGGCTGCACGCGCCGGTACTGGCGGCGTGACGAAGGAACACCCGCAGCATCTTGGCGATTCCTCCGGCAGAGATCCGAGACCACCGCTTTGCACCGTAATTGACGAAGTACGCATCGATATCTTGTGGCTGGAGCGTTGCCAGGTTACGGTCGGTGTCGCTGCACCAGCACAGAAACTTCAAGGCGCGGTACCGCCATTGCTCAATCGTGCAGGGCGTCAGACCGCGTTCGTCGCGCATCCAGGCAACGAAGTGCTCAAGGGCCGGCCCGAACGGGACCGACTCCTCGGGCTGCGGCCACCAGCCCAGGTATTTCAACCAGGGTCGCGCGAAACATACGCATGTAGCGGCCGTCGTTGGTGCCAGCCCATGACTGGTTGGCGAAACTCGTCCGTGACGATTTCATGCAACCGGGACGCATTGACGCTCCCGAAGTCGCTGGGTGACATGTGTTCAGCAACCCACAAAATCGATCGCGCCCGCAGACGTAGAGAATCTCGCGTGCCACCCTGAGCAGTACAGTGCTGAAGGTAGCGATTGCGTTCATCTGCCAACGGGCCATCGCGATGGTGGGCAAGTGCGCGATCTGTACTAACAAGAGTTTCGAACATGACAGTCCTTTGAGGTTGAAAGGGACTGTCAGCAAGGACCTCCAGTTATGTGCTGTCAAATGCTCAAGAACAGGCTGGATGCTGGGGCTTCTGGACTGGTGTCACATATCTTCGGCGGCAACATAACCGGCATTATGTTGTGCAAAACATAATGCCGGCTATCAGGTGCTGTTTCGGGGCGAGGTGATCGAACTCGCCTGTATGGCCCACGCCCGGCGGAAGTTCTTCGACCTCCATCAAGCGAATGGGAGCCCCGTCGCGGCCGAGGCCCTGCGCCGCATCGGCGAGTTGTATGCCATTGAGGCCGCAGCGAAGGGGAAGACGGTAGAGGAGCGCGCCCGACGACGAAAGGAAACCAGTCAGCCGCTGCTCGAAGCCCTGCACCTGTGGCTCCAGAACACCCGCAGATCGGTGGCCGACGGCGGCGCACTGGCCAAGGCGATCGACTACAGTCTGCGACGCTGGCCGGCCTTTGCCCGGTACGCCACCAACGGCTTCTACCCGATCGACAACAACCCGGTCGAGAATGCCATTCGTCCGATCGCCATCGGGAAGAAAAATTGGCTGTTCGCCGGTTCCGAGGCGGCAGGCCAACGCGCCGCGGCGATTCAGTCGCTGCTCGAAACTGCGCGCGCGAACGGCATCGAGCCCATGGCCTGGCTGACCGACACCCTCGAGAAACTCCCCTCCTGGCCGAACCGCCGCATCGACGAGCTCCTGCCGCTCAAAAAGCCAGTCTGATTGTGCGCGCCCAGGGGTGGGTGCGCTGAACGCTTACGGTAGAGATAACGCGCAAAATCCTCCACCAGCAGTTTCACCGCCACATGATCACCGCGCCAGAGCGGCACGCGCTCCAGTTCCATGCGCAGGCGTGTTGATGCAAAGGTCGTCAGATACAGTTCGTCGCTGCGCAGCTTCCTGCTGACACGCACGGCCAGCGAATCCGCCCCGGACAGGCGCAATGCCTCCCAGGCAATCTGGGCTTGCGGCGTTCCCTGCACCGGCAGCAGCAACCATTGATCCTATTTTCCTCAGTTGACCCTCCTGGATTTGCTGCAAACTTAGGCGTGGAGCGGGTTTGCCGCGGATCAGGGAGGTCACCAAATGGGTGAATGCGAATTGAGTAAGAAGCGGCTAGTGGTAGCGGTCGAGCAAGCGATTGAAGAGCGGTTTGTGGATACGGACGCGATGAGCGTATTGACGCCCGGAGGTCGTTTTCAAGTGGTCTGGGATCCCAGAGGGAACGTCACGGCGATGGCGCAGTTGGGTTTTTTTGGCGAGTACCTGGCTACGACAGAGCTCTTCGAGAACTGGGTTCGTGAGTGCCCGCTGGAGTACACCAGCGGGAATGCCCCCCACGGTACGCGATGTCCTGGGCACGTGGATGTTGTCGATTCTTGACGGGCAGTGGCGCTATGCGCATGTTGCGAGTTTGCGTGGTGACGGTGTAGCACCGGATATTCTCGGTATGACCAGCCTCGTGGGCGACGAAAGCTTGCGGCGGGGATTGAAGCTGATCGCGCCGGCCCCCAAAGCGACGGACACCGAGGAACAGCAAGCGCAGCAGGAAGCCCAACTCAAGCGCGCCGAAGCGTGGATGGAGCGCTCGTTACTGGAGAGTGTGAAGCCAGCGATGACCCATGGCTGGATACTGGATTGCGACACCACGATCAAAGTCCTGTACGGACACCAAAGCGGAGCAGAAATCGGCTACAACCCCACGAAACCAGGTCGCCCAAGTCATACCGTTCACACCTACTGGGTAGCCAATCTACGGTTGGTGCTCCTGGCGCAGGTTCAAAGTGGCAAATCGAACAGCGCCGCGCATGGCCTGCCCGGCCTCACGAAGCTGATTCTCGGATTTGCTCTCAAAGAGCGCCCGCGCCTGGTGCGCGGAGACTGCGCGTATGGCACGGACAGAGTGATGTGCGAACTCGAAGAGATTGACCAGCCGCACCTGTTCAAACTCAAGCAAAGCGCCAACGTCAAACGGCTCGTGCTTCGCCATTGGCCGCGAGACGGCTGGTGCAACGTGGGGCAAGGCTGGGAAGCCCACGAAGACCAGTTGAGGCTGGAAGGCTGGAGCAAGACCCGACGCGTCGTCGTGATGCGCCGCCAAGTGACCAAAGACGCTCTCGCCGAAACTCCCAAGCGCAAGCGGGCAAGGCGCAATGCCACCCACCAAGGCAAAAAGCCGCAGCAAGCCTGCCTGGATCTGATCGATACGAACGATCCGGTGAAGGCATGGGAATACGCCGTACTCGTTACCAACACCCCGTACCCTCTGGAAGCCATCGGACAGCTGTACCGAGACCGGGCCGACTGCGAAAACGGTTTTGATGAACTGAAGAATCAGTGGGGCTGGGGAGGTTACACCACCCAGGACATCGAGCGATGCAACCTGAGTGCGCAAGCGGTCGCGCTGGTCTATAACTGGTGGAGTTGGTACATGCGGCTAGCGAATCCGAAGGCGCGACTGGAAGCGATCACCAGCCGCCCCTTGTTACTCGCTGCGGTGGGACGACTGACCGAGCATGCCGGGCAAAAACGCCTCCTGATCAGCATCACACACACCGCCGTGGATCAGGTCAAGGCGCTAATTTCCAATGTTCGTGAGGGCTTACAGCATATCCGAGCAACTGCGCCTCAGTTGCCCCCGGGCAACCGATGGCGGGCGTTGATCGGCTACATCGCCGCCAAAATCCTCGCCGCCAAAGCCTCCTGTCATGACCACGGGAACGCTCTACCTGCTCTGCTCTCTGGCTAGCGAAAAAATCCCGGATTATTGGGCTGTGTGGCCACAGACCCAGGAAGTCGAGTGATGCAACCTGAGTGTGCAGGGTGGTCCGCGGCTGCTTCAGGCTGGCGTATCCGAAGGCAGAGCTGGCTCCGACCACCAGCAACAACGCGCTGTGCAACAGAGGAATCTAGGTTGATAGGTCTCCGGCAGCCTGGCGGTGACCGTGCCATCGGCGGCGGTCTTCTGGGTCTCGGCCTGGGTGACCTGATAGGGCGACAGGTTGAGCTGCACCTTCTCGGTGAGGATCGACTCCCAGGCCAGGTATTTCCGCGCCGCTTCGTCGAGATCCTGCAGGCGGGTCTTGTCTGCCGCCAGGAAGGCCAGCGTATTCCGGTACAGGCGGGGCGTATTGCCACGCGACTCCAGCATGGCCCGCGCGGCAAGCTCGCCGGAGCTGTTCCCTTCCTTGCTGTACGGATGATCGACGCCCAGCACGACCAGCCGTGCATCCAGGTCGTCCGGCACGTCGGCGCCGGTCGCCGGCATCGGATGAATGCGCGCGAAGTCGCCCTTGCGCTCCAGATCCTTGCGCAGGCGTTGTTCGATCTCCTGCGCGACCTTGTCCGGATTACGCTTGAACTGCTCGGCGCGGTCTTCGGCCAGCTTGGTTACCGTCGGCTGCGTCGAATACCAGTAGTGCGGCCCGTCCTGGTAGAGATAGGTCGCCGCGCCGGCCATCCGGCGCAGGGCGTCACCAAACACCGCCGGCGATTCGCCCGGCATCGCGCAGCCCAGCTTGACGCGCCGATCCTCGATCCCCTTGTGCGCGGCGGCGGTGGTCGGCGTCGAGCCCATGTAGATCGCCCGCGCCACCCGCCGGCACGCCGAGACCCGGCCCAGGTTGGGCAAGTCCCGGTCGAGCTTCAGCGGCAGCGAGTTCGGCCCATCGACATCTTTCTCGATTACCGGCACCCAGTTGTCGGAGAGATAGCGCGTCAGTTCGGACTGCACGCGCGCGTCGTCGATCGCCACGTTGCCGGGCAGGATCAGCGGATTGCGGTCGCCCTTCTCCCACAGGCTGTGGATCACCGCCGCCATCAGCCGCAGCACGCCGCGCGTGCGCTGGAATTTCACCAGTGTCGACCAGTCGGTATACAGCCGGTCGAAGACTTCCGGATGGATCGGATACGCTGCCTTGATGCGCTTCTCGTACTCGGATTCGCGGCACTCGGGCGGAAACTCCGCCTGCTGGGTGCGGTAGAACTCGGCGAAGGCGCGCGCCACGACGTCCCGGTCCTTGAACTGCGCCGGGTCGGCAAGCGGCTGGAACAGGCGCCGGCGAACGATCTCGAAGCCCTCTTCCGCGCTTGCAGGACGCCACGACGATTCGACCCGCCCGACGACGTTGCGCAGCCGCTCGAGCGCCTCGCGACCACGCGTGCCGCCGACTTCCACATCGTTCGCTTGCGAGTGTGGCAGATTCTGTGGCGAGCCCGAGGTATCCGACGCCGGCAGGCTGATCACCAGCAGGCAGTTCTTCGCCAGCTTGGCCGATTCGGTGAGCACCTGCGCGAAGCTGAATTGCGTCTCGAAGCCGCCAGCCGGCAGGTCGCTTTGGTCGTGGAGCTGGCGCGCATAGGCCACCCACTCGTCGACCAGGATCACGCACGGGCCGTATTCGTTGAACAGCTCGCGCAGCACGTCGCCGGGGCTGGTCGCTTTCTCGTCGTCGGCCGCCAGCCGCGCGAATGCTGGTTTGCCGCCAAGCTGCCAGGCCAGTTCGCCCCACAGCGTGCGCACCACCGTGCCGTCGGGCTTGGTCGACGGGTTCCCCGGAGAAATCTTGTTACCCACCAACACCACGCGCCGTGCCGCCGGAATCCTGCTCGCCCCAGCGGCGGCCATCACCTCGTCGATGCCGGCCAGCTCGGTCGGCGCGATGCCCGAGAAGAGGTGGTAGAGCGCCAGCATCGAGTGCGTCTTACCGCCACCGAAGTTGGTCTGCAACTGCACTACCGGGTCACCGCCCCCGGTGGTGAGGCGCTGCACTGCGCCGACCAGCATCCCTTTCAGGCTTTCGGTCAGGTAGGTGCGGCGGAAGAACTCCACCGGGTCCCGGTATTCGTCCGTCCCTTCGCCCAGATGCACCTGCCACAGATCGGCTGCGAACTCGGCCTGCTGGTAGCGACCGCTGGCCACGTCGGCATGCGGCATCACCACTTCGCGCCAGGGCTTGAGGTTGCCGGTGACGCCGCTTTCGATTGCCGTGCTCGCCGATTTCCGCTTTTCGCTACGCGCCTGCTCGTCGAAGCGAACGCGCAGCAATTCCATCTTCATCTTTTCCACGTCGTCCGCCTGCGCGGCCGAAACGGCGGACAGCAGCCGCCCAGCCGAATCGAGGGCACGGTAGGCGTCGTCGCTGGAGAAGGGTTCCTGATGCGCCCAGGCGTTGCGCACGGTCACCAGCTCATTGACCAGACTGCGCTCGCTCTTGCCGAGAATCTGGCGAAAGACCTCGCCCCATTTGCGGTCCATGACGACCAGCGAGGCGGCGACGTCCTGCAGCGATTCGCCCTTGCCGGCGGCAAGGCGGGTGTCGGACAGGACGTCTTTCACTTCGAAAGCCCAGCCATTGCCATACTTCGCTTTCAGTTCCCGCTCGATGAACGGCAGCAGGCCGGTCTTCAGAAGCTCCAACGCTTTTCCGACGCGCTCGTGGTTGGTGATGGCCATGGTGGTGTCACTCCGATTCGAGCACGGTTTTCAGTTGTTCCAGCAACCCCGGCAGGGCGAGCTGCACGGTGTCCCACAGGATGTTCTGGTTGATGTCGAAATAAGCGTGCACCAGGCGATTGCGCATGCCGACGATCTGCGGCCAGGGTACGCCGGGAAATTCGCAGCGCCCGGCTTCGCTCACCTGAGTTGCGGCCTCGCCGACAATCTCCACTGCGCGAGTCAACGCCAGGCGTAACATCGGGTCGCTCTCCAGGTCCTCGCGTTTGCGCCCCTCGACGAAAGTCAGCGCCTGACTGGCCGCATCGATCATGTGGCCGACCCGCCAGCGATCATCCGGCGACATACTGCACCTCTGCCGTACGAACCACCTCGTCGCGGAAATAGCGACTCAAGTCCTGCGCGGTACGCAGATCGACTTTCCGGCCCCCGAGGGCTTGCGACAACTCGATTTCCATCTGCGCCATGTCGAGCAATGTCGGTCGCGCGTCCGCCAGAAACTCGACCAGCAGGTCGACGTCGCTGTCCGGCCGAGCCGTTCCCTTCAGTTGCGAGCCAAACAGCGATAGGCGGCGAATGTGATGGGCTTCGCAGAACTGCGCCAGAGCTTCTGCGTCGAGGTTCAATAGTCGTTTCATGAAAGGCTCCTTCGCTGCTTCATTCGTGCCCAAACAGGTCAGGCGTACCAGGTATCAACGCGCGGGGCTTTTCGGCGGCCAGGCGGGTGATTTCCGGCCAGCTCTGCACGAGGCCGTTGTAGGCCATGGCCTCGACAGGGCGCTTCTTGCGCTCGCACAGGGTGTAGAGGCGGTAACAGAGTTCGCGGGTGGTGTCTGCCTTGCTGCCGAGCTTGGCGACCAATCCGGCAGCGGCGCTCTCACCGCAGGCTTCCAGCGCGCGGATGAGGTGGTGCACGATTTCCCAGTGCGTTAGCCGCTTGTCGGTCAGCGGGTCCCAGTTGGCCGGTAGTTCGTCCGGCTTCAGCAGGCGCACTTTGCCGGCCCTGGAGACCAGAATGCCGGCTTCGTCCAGGCCACCGACGCTGGTGTTCTTGGACTTGGAAAGCTGCTCCGCGACACCGTAATCGCCTTCGGCAAAGCCGGTCTGGTCGAACCAGGTGAGCGCCCAGCGGCTGTCGGCATCGAAGTCGCCTTCCTGTTCGGCCAGCGCTTCGTCGAGGGTCTGGTTGATCAGCGCCAGCGCGGCGCGCACCGGCAGCGGCTTGCCTTCGGCATCCAGGACTTTGGCGTAGCGCGTATAGACGGCCATGCCGGGGCCGATCGCCGCTTGGGCTAAGTCCACCGGGGCGATGTTCCCGGCTTGGAGATGCGCCAGTGCCTGGGGAAGTTCAGCCTTGAGGGCGGTAACGAAATCGCGGCGGGTGGCGGTAGGTGCGTTGCGGGGCCGTTGGCGGCAGACGAGGACGATGCTCGAAGCGAGAGCGTTGGTGCCCGAGCCGATCATCCGGTTGCTCAGTTCGGTGCGCATTGGCCAGGTGCCGCTGATGGCGAAACCGGCCTCGATGACAGCAGCAAGGAAGGTGTCCCAACCGGTATTGGTTGTGCCGTCCGCGCCGTCACTCTCCGCTTGCTTGAAAGCGTAGTAGATGGTGACCGGGAAGGCCGGGTGTGCCTGTTCGGCGAGGCGGTGCATCGCCTGGGTCATGCCGTCGAGGAAGAAGGTCTCGGCCTTTGCCTTGCTGCCGTGACGGTAGGGTGTCGCCACTAGTTCCTCGGCCTTGGGCACCGCGAGCGTGGCGAAAAGCTCGGGGAAGACGGGCTTCAACGTGCGACGCAGCCAAACGTAGAAGAAATCCGAGAGGTCGGCGTAGCCGATGTTGTCGTAGTAAGGCGGGTCGCAAGAAACAACCTTGCCACTAGATGTCTCTTGCTTTGTTGCGTCGGCCTGAATTGCACTTCCGCCAGCATTGCCCAGCATGTTTGCAACAGCTTTCGCGCCCCACTCGACGTTATTCATCCAATTGCCGCTGGACTCTGAGAAAGGGTTTCCCTCTGCAAAATCCCAGACCATCGGAATGGCCTGCCGTCCGAAGGTGTTACGAAGGGCTTCCATCTTGGGGCTGTTATCCCATGAGCAGACACTCGACCCCCGGTCGGCGGAGCGACTGATCGCAAACGCCAAATACACCCCCACCGCATCAGCATACGCCGTCGCGCCGGTGCCCCCCTCGGCGAGTGGTTTGTCGTGGAGCGAGGGCGTCCCGCCCTCGGCTCTCTCACCCTCCCAAGCCGATCCGAAGGGATACGTCTCCGCGGTGGCGCTTAACCCTGCTTTTACAGGATTCTCGCGCACATAGGCGACCACGGCATCCCAATGCCGGGCGTCGCGAATTACCCGATCGAAATAATCCTCCTGCCAGAATGCGCCCTCGGTTCCCAGAATCCGATTCCCGGCCTTCGCCGTGAACGACTTCCAGGAATGCACGATCGAAGAAAGACTGTTGCCGTACCGTGGGGTAATCAGGACATGGACATGATTGGGCATGACCACCCACTCGTGGAGATGGTATTTGGTGCCGTCGAAGTAACGCAGGGCGTTGGCCACCATCTCGGCGATTTGCGGATCGCGCAGAACGCAGCGACCGTGGCCCTGATCGAGACAGGACTCGTAGCGTTTGCGCATTTCCGCGCTGCGTTGTTCCGCGGGATTGCGCTCAAGTTCCTGGCGCCAACGCTCGATGAGTTCAGCGGGCAGACTATCGGCGAGGCGAAAGGTGATGTGTTGGGGCGTCTCGCCGGCTTCAAAGTGGGGGAGATGGGTGCGGTGCCAGGTGTTTCGAGGGCGGGACGCCCTCGCTCCCAGGACATCGCACTTCACCCGCTCGCGCGCTTCCTGCACTAGGTCGGAAAAGGTCGTCAGCGCGACGAGTTGGCGGGGGGTGAAGAGGTCGCCGTAGGTTTTCAGCCCGTAGAGCGGCGGCGAGAACCAGCGCGGGTTCTCGGGCATGGCGACTTCCGGTTTCCATTCCGGTTGCGCGGTCAGGGCAATCGCTTCCATCTCCGGCGTCGGCGCGATATAGACCCGCCCGCGCTCACCCTCGGCAACAATGGCCATCAACCGCGCGCCCATACGGCCCGCGTTGGCCTCACCGTAGATGTGGCTCGAAGCTATCGGCGTGCCCGACATCAGGCACTTGAAGTTCGCACCCCTCGATAGCTTGGTGCCGTTCTTCGCCGCTGCCGCATCCTTCGGCTTGCCCAGCTTCACCGCGAAGCGGTAGCCACCGCTCTCGATCACCGGCTCGACATAGGCTTCCTTGCCGGCCTTGGTGGAGAGCATGAAGGTCGAGGCCAGCGGTACAGCAATGTTAGCGAAGGCTGGGTTCGGGCTCTTGACCGTGCGCGCCCACAGCCAGGCGATGACCGTGAGTTTCTTGCCGACGTATTTCTTCAGGTCGGGCCGATCCTTCGCCATGTCGGCGGTGACTTCGATCTTCGGGTAGAGCTGGCCGATGCGCTTCTCGGCCTCGTCACGCATCCACTGGCCGTAATAGCGCACGTCCTCGGCGAGGCCCTGCGCGCCTTTCCATTCGCGGGAGAACAGATCGGAGGTAGGTCGGGTTAGCGTAGCGTAACCCGACGCTTCGCCGTGTTCTTGTCGGGTTACGCGGCTGTCGCCGCTAACCCGACCTACGGCGTCCGGGTTGACCGGCGGCTTGCCGGCGAACTTCGGCGGAATCTCAATCATCGCCTTGTTGATCAGCACCGCGACCGGGTTCAGGTCGCTGGCGTAGCTCTCCAGCCCCAGCCGCTGCGCTTCCAGCGGCAGCGCGCCGCCACCGGCGAAGGGGTCATGAAAAGCCGGCAGCTTGTAGCGGTGGAAGAGTTCCTTCGCCCGTGGATGGTCGGCATTCTCGGCGCAGGTATAGCGCCAGCTCTGCCAAATCTCGTCGCGCGCCTGCTGCAGCACGGTCTCGTTGGTCGTGTTCTCCCACTTCACCAGATCCTCGATGATGCGGAACAGCCGCTGCCGCTCCTTCTCCTGCTTCTTCGCCGTCGGGAATATGTCCGGGTGCGCCGACGGGTCATCAACCATCTGTGCGAAAATCACCGCCCGCGCCGCCTCCAGCGGCAGCGCGACTTCGATGAGCTTTTTCTTCATGCCGTTGTACCTGCGGGCTCCAGGGCTTGGCGGTTCAGCTTTCCTTCGATGTATGAAACAAATCTCAACGCTCGGGTGTAGAGGGAATAGATCTCGTCGGCTGTCTTATCTAGAGGAAAGCTGGCAAAGTTTTCATGGACTAAGAGGTTCCTCAGCTCGCCAAGCTCCAAGAATGCACTCGCCGCCAAAGACAGCTCAGTGTCCTTCAGATCCTTTTTTGCCGAGTCTTTAAGAGAGGTGCCGAACATCGCAAAGAACGGGTTCGCGCTCCGATCACCTTCTCGCCACGAGAAATAAGTGTGATATTGGCGCTCTATAGCTTTATTTCTAATAAGGGAAACTAACGCCTCGTTTGAGTTTGAGACGTTCGATGCGAAATCACTAATCTCGTTTGCGATTCGGCTCTCGAAATAACTCGCAGATGAAAGCAAAAGCGTCTTGCTCAGAAACGCATCAACTGTTTGTGAGTACGAAATCTGACCTTGGTGCAGAAGAAAAGCAATCAACTCCTTTTGTTCCGAATAGACACGATCAATAAGCGTGGCGGCCGAAGTGGTCATAATCTCATCCACGAAGGATAGCTGTCGCACGTTCTAGTCTCTTGGCAACATTGACCGAACTCGCCGTGCCAAACTGCGCAGAATTTTCGAACTCCGGATCCAGTTTAAGTGCCTTGAGCTTTTCCGGATTAATTACCGGTAAGCCGAGCGAGAAAGTTGAGAACGCTTCTGAACACTGCACGGCAAAAACGGCATCGATGAAAGAAATGTTTACCCTAGTCGCCTGGGCTCCAAAAAATGCCTTCTCATTAAGCAACCGACAAGAATCGAGAAACGCGTCGAAAAGCTGTCCCAAGTATTGAACCTTCTCTTTAGAGAGCGTACCCGCACGCTTAGAGGTTAGGTTCAGGAAGCGCACCATCGATGGTTTATAATCGCGTCCTGACATCATCATCGCGAAGGCCCGAAGGAGGATCTCGATGTCTTTCATGTGGAGATCGGGCTCGGGCAACCCCAAAAGCAAGCGCCATCGAGGATCTAAGTTAATGCGATACAGCATTTCATAGAAATCGGAGTGATACAGAATTGTTCGAATTTCTTGAGGCTTTAGATTCACACCACCGGTGTTGAGACGGTTGAAAATCTCATAAATCGATGAGACGCCATCATCATCTTCATCAGGAACGTTTTGCTTAATGATGATGTTTCGTACAGTACGAAGGTCGAATGTAGTCTTAAGCTCTCCAAGGGTGCCGTAGTTAAGCTTGTTGAGTCTATTTGGCCTATTTGGAAGGTGCTCCACAAGCTGTAAATTGAACTTTACAAAGTAGTCGTCGTTTTGCAGTATTTCATCAGGAATCTTTCCGTGTTCATCGAATATTCTCCTCAACTCAAGACGTCTTTCCTTTTTTGGGAAACGCTGCTTTATAAAATAGTAGATCGACATCAGCCGTTGCTGACCATCAATCACTAGGAATTTGTTGCGTTCCTCCTCATAGAGAAATATTTGTGGAATTGGCAATCCGATGATAATTGATTCCATCAGTTTAGACGCACGCTTGATATCCCAAACGTAATTTCTCTGAAATCCAGGAATCTTAACAGCGCCAGACTCGATGAAGCTAAACATTGTAGACATGTTGAAATCATTGGGCGATGCTGTGATGTCGTATTCTTTGATTTGAAAATCGTCGGTTTCGCCGGTTTCGTCTTCGAACCAAGACTCAACTGTATTTTCAGAGAAATCGTCGTTAGTTGGCATTTGGGGCTCCGGTGGCTAAACTGCAGATTTTAAGATGCGCCTCATATCGACCGGGGTGATTTATGTCGGGATTGAAGCGCGTGAAAGGAGTTTAGTAAAATCGTAACTGATGCTGGTCACCCCAAAATCCGGCTCCCGCCTGAACGGCTGGCGTAGGTAATGCACCTCGTGCGTTTCGGCATCGATGAACTCGACAATGGCAAGAATGAAGTCCTCGGGCTTGTTGAGCGAAAAGAGAATCTCGTTGCGCGTGACAGTGATCGTCGGCGCGCCGGCAACACGGCCTTTCACTTCGATGAAGCGCAGCTTGCCGGTGCCAGGAACGCGGCTTTCAACATCGTAGCCCAGCTTCTCGAATTCGCGATCGGTAGGAGCGAAGCCGAGCTGGCGCTCGATGTCCATGACGATCGCTCTGGCGCGGGTGGCGCTGATCTGTGTATCGACGGCTGCCGTGGGCGAGCTCGATGTCTGCCCGGTTATGGCCTTGATCAAGCCGATCGGCACCACCAGCATGCCGCCCAGTACCACCGACGGCAGCGGCGAGATTTGCGCTTCCAGCCTCAGGTCGTCCAGACGCTTTTCGAGCCGTCCTTGAAGGAGGTCTGCGCGTTTGCGTGCCTCGCCGGAGTTGAGTTTGGCATTGGGTTTCCCGGCCTGCTCGTGCAGTTTGAGTTCTTCGGCGCGGTGGTCCCACCAGGTGATTTCCTTGGTGAGGCGATCCTTGACGGCTGCCTCGGTCTTGCCGATCAGTTCGAGCTTGCGCCCGCGGACCTCGGCCAGGTGTTCCGGTACGACCTGGGTGATGGCATGGGCCTGGACCTGCTTCTCAAGGTCGCGCGTGATCCACTGGCATTCGGGGTGGTCGAGAATCGTTTCGATACCGGGTTCCCTCGTAGCGATTGGCCGATAGTCGAGATAGGGCGCGTAGTGCACATGACGCGTCGTCGTATCGGCGTTTACTTCGACATAGAGCAGGCGTTTCGACACGACCCGACGCTCACCGGCGCGGGTGAGGCCGGCGTCCTGAATGGCATGCTCGAGGTAGAACAGCACCCGCGGCCGCATTCCGGGATCGCGTTCGTCGACCAGCACGCTGCCGCGTTTCAGCAGATCACGATGACGCTCCAGCGTCAGGTCGATCACGGCGTCGAGCAAAGGGTGGCCGGGGCAAACAAACGCGGCCAGCGGCTGGCCCTGCGGTGCGACGAGCGATTTCTCGAAGGCGATCCGCTCATAGCGCGGCAGCACGGGTTCGCCGATGCCGATCAGGCGGTCGCGATTGCGCACCGGGGCGGGAACGTGGGTGATTTCATAGCGCCGGGGCTCGCGCTGCCTGGCAGTGCCGCCGAGTCGCTTGAAGGCTTCGTGGAAGAAAGACTCGATGTAATGCGGTTGCAGCCGGCGGGCGTCGGCGCGCGCCATGTCTTCGCGGATGCGCTGCACCCGGCTGGCGTCCATGGCGTCGTGAGCAAGCGCGCGTTCTTCGAGCAGGCTCTGCAGGTGCTCGCGATCCAGCGCAAGATCGAGGACCGTGGTGAGGAAGGCCTTGACCTCGGGCTTCTCGCCGTGGCGGATGGCCTCGATCAGCAGGTCGCGCAGCGACATGACCTTGCCGTCGGACTCGAAGGCAAGTTTGCCCAGCACATCGAAGACTTGCCCGCCAAGCGCCTGACGCGCCTGTTCGAGCTTTTCCAGCAGTCGGCGGTAGACGTCACCTTCGCGCGTGTCGTCCGCAACGAGGTTCCACAGATGGCAGACTTCGGTCTGGCCGATCCGGTGGATACGGCCGAAGCGTTGTTCGATCCGGTTGGGGTTCCAGGGCAGGTCGTAATTGACCATCAGATGCGCCCGCTGCAGGTTGATGCCCTCGCCGGCGGCATCGGTCGCCAGCAGTACCTGCACTTCGGGGTCGTGCTTGAACGACTCCTGCACCTTGAGGCGCTCTTCGCGGCCGATGCCGCCGTGGATGACGACGACCGCCTCCTGGCGGCCGAGCAGCGTGCTGATGCGTTGTTGGAGATAGTTGAGCGTGTCGCGGTGCTCGGTGAAGATCACCAGCTTCTGGTGCGGCGAAGGCGTGGGTGGCGGGATCGCGCCAGCACCATAGGGAGCTGGCGGTTCGGCGACGCGGTGGCCGATGCCGGCCGGCGTGAAGATCTCGGAGAGCAGGCTGGCCAGTTGGCACCACTTGGTATCGGTGCCGCTGCGGCGGACAGCCAGAGCCTGGCCTTCGAGCCCTTTCAGGGTCTCGATCTCGATGCGCAGTTCGGCGATCGAGCGCGCGGCGGTGGCCTGGTCGAGAATTTCTTCCTCGGCGGCAGCAACTTCGTTGTCGGGTGCTTCGTCCAGGTCATCGATGTCTTCGCCGTCGAGGGCAGGCAGTGACGCAGGGAGGATGGTCGCGGCCTGGCCGCCACGTTGCAGCACCTCAAGTTCCCGCAGTCGGCTATCCAGCCGTTCGCGCCGGCGGCGCAGCGATTGGTAGATGGCCTCGGGAGAGGAAGCCAGGCGTCGCTGCAGGATGGTCAGGGCGAAACCGACGGTGCCGGCGCGCTTGTCGTTTTCCAGCGCTTCGGCGCGGTTGAATTCGTTGCGCACGTAGTCGGTGACCGCCCGGTAGAGCGCCGCCTCGGCGTCGGAAAGTTGGTCGGGCACGGTGTAGGCGATTCGCTCGGGGAACAGCGGCGTGCCGTCGAACTTGCGCAGGCTCTCCTTGACCATCCGGCGCATCAGGTCGGAAACGTCGGCGGTGTGCACGCCATCGCGGTAACGACCCTCGAAACGGTCGCCGTCGAGCAGCGCCATGAACAACTGGAAATCGGCTTCCTTGCCGTTGTGCGGCGTTGCCGACATCAGCAGGAAATGGCGGGTGAGCGTCGAGAGCAGTTGGCCCAGGCGGTAACGCTTGGTGTACTTGATCTCGCCACCAAAAACCGTGGCCGACATCTTGTGCGTCTCGTCGCAAACCACCAGATCCTAGCGGCAATCGGGTACCTGCAGCTTCTGCTGCACGTCTTCGTTGCGCGAGAGCTTGTCGAGGCGGGCAATGCACAGCTTGGTTTCGAGGAACCAGTTGCCGGTGCGCGCGGCTTCGAGCTTGTCGTTGGTGAGGATCTCGAAAGGCAGGTAGAAGCGACGGTAGAGTTCGTCCTGCCACTGTTCCGCCAGGCTGCCGGGGCAGACGATCAGGCAACGTTGCAGGTCACCACGGGCGATCAGTTCCTTGATCAGCAGGCCGGCCATGATCGTCTTGCCGGCGCCGGGGTCGTCCGCCAGGAGGAAGCGCAGCGGCTGGCGCGGCAGCATGGTTTCGTAGACGGCGGTGATCTGGTGCGGCAGCGGGTCGACGATCGAGGTATGCACCGCCAGCACCGGGTCGAACAGATGCGCGAGGCGGATGCGCTGGGCCTCGGAAACCAGGCGGAAGAGTGCGCCATCGCCGTCGAAGCTCCACGGTCGGCCCTGCTCGACCAGTTCCAGACGAGGCTCGTCGTGACGGTAAAGCAGCTCGTTGGCGACTTTTCCGGAGGCGGTCTTGTAGGTCAGTTCCAGCGCTTCGGAGCCAAACCACTGGACGCTGACCACGGTTACCAGGGCGTCAGGGAGGATGCCGCGGATCGCCGCGTGGGTTTGGAGTTGTTCGAGTTTCATGGCTGATTGGAATTGTTGATTATTGGTCGCCGCCGTGCACTTCGCTATTGACCATCAGCAGCGGATCGCCGGAACTCCAGTGTGAATGATTCACACATTACTCGGAGGACTTTTAATTGGCGCAGACCATGACAATCAATTATCAGAGCGTTTTAGGAAAGCCAGGAGTCATAGGATGATACTGGGAAAATGTGGCTGTGGTCAGCTTGGGGTAGAGCCAACAGTCGCGCCGTTGGCGAATGTCGGCAGTCATTGCATCACAACAGGATCAACCGTGGCGGTAGGAATTTTCCAGACCCCTGCTGGCACGGTTGTACGCGAGAAGTGGAGGGCATGGAGAAAGCTAGACTTGCTCGCTGAGCGTGCCCCCCGAGCGCTTCAAAGGATGGCGAGCGTCAGGTGACCGACCGGCTCAGCCGCCGGCTTCACCTTGATTTCGATGTCGTCCTCGAGCCGGTTCAAGCAGTCCATCAGCTTGCGTTCGGACAGGTTGGCGAAATCGCCGTGCAGTAGCGCCGAGACTTTCGGTTGCGGAATGCCCATGCGGCGGCCGGCCTCTTCTTGGGTCAGACCCAGTGTGCGCATGGTGAGGTTGACTTCGATCACCAGGCCGAACTTGAGTTTTTCAGCATCGGGCAGACGCAGGTCGGCAAAAACGTTGCCGGAACCCGTTTCGACCTCGATTCCTTCAACAAAGCGCTTTGCCATCTCATCTCTCCTTCGCGATCGCTTCGGCTACCCTCAGCCGAACGCGAATGAGCTCCCTGTCCGCTTTCGGCATGGCGATCCCGCTCTTACGCTTCTTCTGGAAGCCGTGCAGTACGAGCACTGCCTCCTTGCACTTCACGGTGTAGACCGCGCGGTATGTACCGCCCGCGGCGTCGTCGACCACTTCCAGAATGCCGGCGCCGCCGAAACCACGAAGCACCTTCGTCGCGTTGTGCTGATCGCCCTACTTGGGAACGTTCAAAAAACAAGTTGAGCAATTCGAGTATTTGGTAAGATGACAAGCCTTCCCTTGTATAAGCCTTGTATAAGATTTCTTTCCTCGCATGAAGCCTTACACTGAAGAAATGGAACGTTTGATGAGGGCGATGTTTTGCCGGCTGTCCGAAAAGGATCGGCGGCGGTATGCGGCGGTTGAAGCCCAGAAATTAGGATGGGGTGGAAAGGAATATATTTCGAAATTGTTGGGGATAGACTCCAGGACGATCTGCCAAGGCTTGGCGGATTTGAAAGAAATGCAAGAGCCCACGCCGGGTCGGATCCGTAGGCAGGGGGCGGCCGCAAATCCATCATCAGCACCACGCCTGAATTGGAAAGCATTTTTTTTGAAGTCATCGCTGAGCATACGGCAGGAAGTCCGCAACACGACATCGTCTGGACGAACCTAAGACCGCAAGGGATAGCCGAGCGAATCACGACGAAGGGCATTTCGGTGAGTCGGTACATTTGCTGCAAGCTGTTGAAGAAGAACAAATTTGTAAGTCGCCAAGCCCAGAAAAAGAAGTCATTCAAGCAACACCCAGAACGTAACCCGCAGTTTGAGAACATCACGAAAATCAAAGCGACGTATCTTGCACAGAACCAGCCGGTGATCAGCATGGATACGAAGAAAAAGGAGATGATAGGCAACTTCTATCGCGCGGGGAAATTGTACACACGAGAAACCATTGAGGTCTTGGACCATGATTTTGCCAGCTACGGCGAGGGCAAGATTGTGCCGCACGGACTTTATGACGTGGGGTTAAACAAGGGGCACGTGAACATCGGAACGAGCCGCGATACCACTGAATTTGCGTGCGACAGCGTCGCGCACTGGTGGGAAAATGTGGGCAAGTACGACTATGCTCACGCTACCCAACTCCTCCTGACGTGCGATGGCGGGGGAGCAATCCCTCCAATTCCTCTTTGTTTCGACAGGATCTGCAAACCTTGGCCAACCGCATCGGGCTGGAAATTCGCATTGCCCACTATCCGCCGTACTGTTCCAAACACAACCCGATCGAACACCGCCTTTTCCCTCATGTCACGCGCGCCTGCGAAGGCGTCGTCTTCAAGAGCGTGCCATTGGTGAAGGAATTGATTGAACGCACGCAGACTAAAACAGGCCTGCGTGTCTCCGTCGACATCCTCAACAAAGTCTACGAAACTGGGCGCAAAGCTTCAGAGCACCTAAAATCAACTCTGAAGATTATTGCCGATTCCGTTCTTCCCCAATGGAATTACACCGTTTCTCCGCAGTCAGATAACGAACTTCCGCAAGTTGTTTTTTGAACGTTCCTTGGCGAAGTCCAAAGCTTGACCGAAGAAGTTCCGCACGTTGATCGGCAGCGCCATCAGGTCGGAATGTCATCAGATACATTTCCCTGATACATTTTTTTACCTGCAGACCATCCGGCATGCCATGACCGGCAAGCGGTTCTCCATCTGTGAGCCACTGATAGGATAGGCAGCCATGTCGTCCAGATCGCCCTCAACGAAGCGCGAGCGCTCCAGCCGCATCACTTCATGCCTGCAGCCTCGGCGATAGCTTGGTACTTGCGTTCAAGGCGGTCGAGTACCTCGTCGGCCGAGACCCCCAGCGTCTCGTCAGGCATCGCTTCCTGCCAGAGCTGGCGCAGGTCGGCAATGCCCTGTTGGCGCGCGCTGCGCTTGTGCGTCCAGTCGCGCAGCGCATCGCGAATGACTTCGCTGATGGAAACGTATTCACCAGTGGCAACAGCGCTGCGGACGATGGCGACCATCTCGGGCGGCAACGCAATGCTGATTTTTTTTTGGCGGTGGTCATGGGCACCTCCCTCGACAAGCTCATTCAGCCATCACGCATGCAGCGCAGCATACTCGCGAGCCGTCGGCAAGACGCGCGGAAGTGCTCGATCTTGCGGGCGAGTGGCTTCCCAGCCCAGGCAGGCCAGCCATATCGAACGTGGCATGGCTTTGTGCGCGGTTCGGTAGTAACTGACCATGCGCCGACTGATCCCCAGTGCCTCAGCAGCAGTGGTGAGCGAGAGATCATTGCGGTGCATCCACTCGCCGAACATCTCGTGGCTGACTTCGCCGGCCTGCTCCTTGGCCCAGGCGTAGACGTTGTCCGAGCCAAATTCCGCGTCGAACCACTCGATGCTGTGTCCCCACTCGCCGAGGTGAGCCCCGGCGAATACCGCTGGATCCAGGATCGCGGCCAGGAAAGCATGCTTGCGCAGCACGCGCTCGACATCGACTTCCAGCACCTCGCCGGTGCTCCACGTCGTGCGAAGCCGATACGGAGCCATCGCCTCGACGGCGTTCAGCTTGGGGAAAAAGTATTCGCTCATGGGTTGTACCTCCGCCATTCACCGTGCAGAAGTGCCCGGTTTGCTGCAATCCACGCTATCCCGGATCTCGCGCGCGGCAATCCGCCCGTTGATTTTCAGCGTGTCGATATCGCAGTGCAATCGCGCAGCAGTTCTCATTTCAAACCCACGCAAGGCGGCTGTTGGCGTAGGTTGGCGCACGAGGATTGGCAGACTTGGGCGATGAAGATTGATGGAAACTCCGGCTGTCGTGAAAATAATGCTGGTAAACAGTGTGTTATGGTGTTAACCTCGAACTTGATCGAAGTATCGATGATTTTTCAGGTGCCCAGCCCATTTCGACCGTTGCCCCCATTCCCCTGCCGAGCCCCGCCGTCGCCTTGATCGAGAAGGTTCGGGATGCATTCCGGGCTTTGCCGGACGGGCGTAAGCAGAGCAACGCCCGGCTCTATGAGAGGGAGGATGCGGCCCTGTCGGCCTTCGCCGTGTTTTTCTCGCAAAGTCCGTCCTTCCTCGATAGCCAAGTCAGGATGCAGAAGCAGTTGGGGCGGAACAATGCCTCTTCGCTGTTCGGGGTGCATGAGATTCCCTGCGATAACCAGATTCGCAATCTGCTGGATCCGGTGCCGCCGGGATCGTTATACCCGGTCATGGCCGAGATTGGCGATGCCCTGTACCAGCAAGGCTATCTGGCGGGATTTCGCTCGATCAACGACACCTTGCTGATTGCCCTGGACGGCACTGATTTCTTCTCCTCGGAAAAGATATCCTGTGCTGGTTGCAACGAGACGCGCCTGAAGAACGACCGGGTTCGCTATCGCCACATTGCCGTGACGCCGGTGCTGGTGGCGCCGGGCCAGGCGAACGCCATCCCGTTGCCGCCGGAATTCGTGCCGCCCCAGGACGGCCAGGACAAGCAGGACTGCGAATTGGCCGCCTCGGCCCGCTGGCTGGCGCGCTGGGGCGAGCACTACCGCCCGTGGCGCATCACCTACCTGGGCGACGACCTGTACTGCCATCAGTCGCATTGCCTGCGGGTGCGGGCGCAACAGGCCGACTTCCTGTTCACCTGCAAGCCCGAATCCCATGCCACGCTCTACGAGTGGGTCAGCGATTTCGACCACAACTTCGGACACGGCAAACAGTTTTTGCCAATGGGTGTGGCTCTTTTGAGCCACGACTTCCCTGCGATCACGCAGCCATTTTGGCGTCATTGTTCTGCGGTGCCGACAGATAGTTGCGCTGGCGCTCTTGGCGATGGTGAAAGGCCATGTACTCCTCGAAGTCGCCGCTGGCACGAAGGGAGCGCAAGCGGAGCACCGCTTCCGCGCCGTCCAGACTCCAGCGGGCGCCGGTGAGGTCCATGCGGTCCTTGACCAGGTGACGACAAGCGCCCTCGATGATTCCGGTGGCGATCGGCCAGCCGTTGGCCAGGGCGGTGGCATAGTCGAAACGTTCTTTGTTCTTGAGCAGGTAGTCGGCACACTTGTCGACCGGCGCTCGTGCCGCTTGCGAGATGCCTTGGCGGGTGGCGCTGCGGCGCATCCCCGCGGCCACGTCGCTGACTTTCCCCTGGAGTAGGGAGTAGGCGCGCTCCAGCACCCAAGTTTCGGCTTCCTGCGTGCCATCTGCGTGGAAGCAGTAGGCGGCTTTCCACAAGTATTCGAGGACATGCACGAAATCCTGAATGACCACCACGTCCGTTCGGTGGCGCGCAATCGCCACTTCGACTTCCCGCTGTTGAGCTTCCTGGCCATCGACCAGCACCAACCACCTTCGTTCATGCTTGGGGTCACGACGCTCGGCTTCGGCGAACATCTCCTCGATCACTTCCGCCGGGGTCTGACGTAGGCTGGCCCACACCCGCTTGTTCTGTACTTTGGGCCGCTTCGGCGCGGTTGACTCGTCTTGCCCCATGATCTGCTCGGCTGTCCGCACATGCGGGGCCACCTCGTACCGAGGCGACCGTGGCCATCCGCTTACGATTGCGCTTCTCGCCTTTACTCAGACGGGCTTTGAGTTTGTGCGTCGTCGCTTCCGCCTTCTTACGCGTCGCTTCTCGAAGGTCTTGCTTCCGCACGACAATGCCTTTGCCATCGGTACTCATCACCAGCAGATCGCTGCTGCTCCCTTCCGGCGTACCGGCTTCCTCCTCAGGCGCACTGGCTTCCTCTACCGGCCGACGAGCGTCCTCCACCGCCGGACGGGCGTAAAACTCGTCAAAATCCACGCTGATCGCCCGGGACAGTTCTTCGGCTTGTCGCTTCGGCACTTCCGCACCCGTGCCTTCCTGGATGGCCTTCACCGCCTCTTCAAACGAGCCCTTGGCCACTTCCAACCCTACCTTGCGTCGCACCCCTTGGGAGTATTGGTTCGGCGGCAGATTCAGCGCAGCATCCAAGGGGAAAACACTCTTCAGCCGGGCTCCGCTGTACCCCAGGCGCCTGACCGTCACTTCGCCGAACACCGTCGCCAGCGATCGGCTTCTGGCTCGGCAATGCCGCCGCTCCGCTCCGTCCGCCCCGGTCACTACTTCACACCTTTCTTCCGCCGCCGCTCGTTGATCCAGGTACCCCTGCATCAAACGCCGCAACAACTCATACCCCTCGCGCGCGATCAGTGATTCGACCTCCCCATGCTCCAGGATTCGTGCCGAATCCGATCGCAGTTCACCCATCCGTTTCTCAAACTGCTCGCGAGCCGCGACAAACTCGTCAAAACAGGTCTCTTTGGTCTCTCCTGACATCTCAAGGGGCCTCCTGGGCATGGGTAATCAGCTTGAAAACCGTTACCTACCACCTCCGAGGCATCTTTGACAACCCTCTGATCAATCATCTCTTTGATCCGCAAGCAATCCCTCGTGGCCGAAAAGATCCACACCCGAAAAAATTGACTTCCGACTCCCGGCAATCGCCGCCCCGCGCTCTGTCACCGCCTCTGCCACCACTTTTGCCCTGTGCGGCGTGGTCGGCTCGGGTAACCTGGAAATCCTGGTCCGCCCCGGCGATGATGTCGGTGTTTGCGACGTGACCGTCAAAACATCCGCCCGCGGCTTCGGCGAAATCTGGCACGCGGTACTGGCCGAGTTCGCCGGGGACAACCCGGCCGGCGGCACCCGTATTCTGATCAACGACATGGGGGCGACACCGGCGGTGGTCAGCCTCCGCCTTGGCCAAGCCCTGATGGAATACCTCGGAGATAGCCAATGAGCACACCTGACTTCATCGGCTTCACGCCGACCCACAGCTACTTCGAAGCGAACGCCCGCGTGCGTCTGCAACAGTTGCTCGATCGCGGCGGTTTCCACGAATTTCTTCCGCCAGAAGCCGTGGAACCCAGCCCCCACCTGGCGGCTCTGGATCTGCCCGGTGCCTTCGACGACGGGGTGATCATCGGGTCCGGCAGACTGGGCGGAAAGGCCGTCCTGGTGGCCGCCCAAGAGGGCCGCTTCATGGGCGGAGCGGTGGGTGAAATCCACGGCGCCAAGATCGTCGGCCTGTTGCGCCGCGCTCTCGCGGAAAAGCCGGCCGCCGTCCTGTTGCTCGTCGATTCCGGCGGTGTGCGCTTGCACGAGGCCAATGCCGGCCTGATCGCCATTGCCGAAATCATGCGCGCCGTGCTGGCCACCCGGGCCGCCGGGGTGCCGGTCCTGGCCCTGGTCGGTGGCAGTTGCGGCGCCTTCGGCGGCATGGGCATTGTCACCCGCCTGTGCTCGGCGATCTTCATTTCCGAAGAAGGGCGTCTCGCCCTGTCCGGTCCCGAAGTGATCGAAACGGTGATGGGCGTAGAGGAGTTCGATTCCAAGGATCGGGCGCTGGTCTGGCGCGTCACCGGCGGCAAGCACCGCTACCTGATGGGCGATTGCGCCGAACTCGTGGGCGACGACAGCGCCAGTTTTCGTCAGGGGGCCATCGAATATCTCAACGTCCATGTCGAAGCGAAGCCTTCCCTCGCCAATTTGCGAGCTGCCCAGCAGGCTCTTGCCGCCCGCATGAAGCGTTTCGGTCCATATCGGGATGGCCTCGAAGTGTGGGCGGATCTGGGCGTGGCCGATCCACAGCAGGTACCGATCATCGACCGGGACAGCCTGCTAACCGAGCAGGCAGTGAGCGGTGGCTTCCTCGCTTTCGGCCTGATGGTCGACCGGACCTATGCCCTGGCCGACGCACAAGTACGCGTCATGACCTGAGCTATCTGCGAAGTGGCTGCCACTTCCGTTTCCTGTCTGGTGAACCTGGCCCCGGATGGTCGGCAGCCGTCGCCGCCTGGATCGCCGATAAGCGGCCGCTGGTCGTCAGCCGGCAGGGCGCGCCCACGGAACAGGTGCAATTGGCCCTGACCCTGCCGCAGCGTCTGGGCAGACAGCGCCTGGCCTGCCTGGTCAACCGCGAGGATGTGTTGCTGACCCGCCCCCCGCTGGCGGTCGGCGATTGCCTGCCGAGACTGGAGATCCGTACCCGAGCAGTGCTCGCCGAGCTGGACGCTACGACCCAGGCTGCCGGGGCGCGGCGCGGCGTATTCGGATCCCTGGCCTGGGAAGTCCTGTCCGGGGAGAACTATCGCCATGCCGAATCCGATATCGACCTGATCTGCGACCTCCGCAGTCACCGGCAGATCGATGACAGCCTGCAGGCCCTGCGCGTGGCCTTCGCACGGATGACTTGCCGGCTGGATGGTGAGCTGCGCTTTCCCGGTGGCGACGCAGTGGCCTGGCGCGAACTGGCCGCCTGCCGCCACCGGCCCGTCGGCCAAGTGCTGATCAAGGGGCTATACGAAGTCAAGCTGAAACCCGTGGCTGCGCTACTCGATAGCTTGCTGGCGGAGCCCGCCCATGCTTGAAGCCATTGTGCTCTCTGTCCGCCCACTGCGGACGTCCAGCCCCTATGCCGCCTCCTACGCCAGTCGCGTCGGCCGGCTGGCCATCCGCAGCCTGTACCGCGAAGTGGCCCTGGCGCCCAAGCCGGGACTGGTGAGCCCGGTAGACACGGGCAGTCACAGTGACATGGACATGTGCACGTTCCTGCGCAGCCTATTCTCCCTGCGCGCCTATTTCCCGGCCATCACCGCCTACGGCGCTGACGCTGCCAGGTTCGAAGCACTGCGCGCCTTGGCTATCGTCGCCGAGCGCCGGATGCTGGCTGCCACCGGCGGCGTGAACACCCACCGGGGCGCCATCTTCAACCTCGGGCTGATCTGCGCCGCTGCCGGCCTGCTTAAGGCACGGGGGAAAACCGTCACCGCGGATACCGCCTGCCGCATGGTCAGCCGACACTGGGGCGCGGCCATCCTGGAGAGCGGCGTGGATTCGCCTCCCGCCAGCCACGGTATGCTGGTCGCTCAGCGCTACGGCAGCGGAGGCGCCCGCGAAGAAGCAGCCGAGGGATTTCCTGCCGCCCGGAAGATCGGGCTGCCAGCCTACCGAACGGCACTGGCGGTAACCGGTTCCCCCGCGCTGGCGGCCACCCAGGCCCTGTTCGCCCTGATCGCCGGCCTGGTCGACACCAACCTGCTGTGGCGCGGCGGCCCTTGCGGGCTCAGTCACGCCCAGGATGCGGCCAGTGATTTCCTGCGCCGCGGCGGTGTCCTGGCCAATGGCTGGCGCAGGCTAGCTGCCGACCACGACCTGCACCTGGCCATCGTGAACGGCCCCAAGCACATGGTCCTGGGTGGCCGCCAATCGGCCCTTGCGGCAGCGGCAACGGAAGCCTTGGCGCTGGGCGCCACGCGCACCGTGGTCCTGCCGGTAAGCACGCCTTCTCACACGCCGCTGCTGGCGACCGCCAGCAGCGCCTTTCGTGCTGCCCTGGCGCCTTGGGATCAACCGGGCCGACTTGCCTTCCCGGTATTTGGCGCCATCGCCGGCCGCGCCGCCTACACCCGCTCCGCTGCGCTGGACGCACTCGCCGCGCAGATCAGTACGCCGCTGGACTGGGCATGCTGCCTGAGCAATCTCGTCGAAACGCAGCCTGACCGAGTGCTGGAAGTCGGTCCTGGCAATGCCCTCGCACGCATCCTGGAGGAACTCGCTCCCGGCTTGCCGGTACGTGCCACAAGCGATTTTCGCAGCAGCGAAGGCATACTCAACTGGTTGCATTAGTGTGTTAATCGCGTCAGCGCCTGACGATCCTCCCCTCGCCCGCTTGCGGGAGTAGTTGAGGCGATGGCCTCAAGCGGCGCGCCCTCGTCGGTCCATACCTTGAAGCTGAGCAGCATGTTGGGACCGAAGGTGCTGCTCAGCGCGACGTCAGCAGGATAGTCAAGTAAAGCGATCGCCGGTTTCGGCCAGGCAACGCGGGTCGTCAATTACCCTGGCTCCGTGACCGATCGCACAGAGCCGACGCTTCGACTCGGTATAATCGCCGCCAATCAGCGAACCCTGCCTTGCCGACAAAGGAGCTCACATGGATGTCAGAAACGAAGTGGTCGCGGTTCTTGACGAGGTCTTGAGCCTCAAGGGCCGAGCAAGTGAATTCGCCCTTGATACCCCCCTGCTCGGCGCACTTCCGGAGCTCGATTCGATGGCCGTGATCGCGCTGATCACGACCATCGAAGAACGCTTCGGCTTTATCGTCGAAGATGACGAAATCGACGGATCGGTGTTTGCTTCACTGGCCACCCTGGTCGACTTCGTGCACAGCAAACTGGCCGCCTGAGTATCCCTAATGACCATCGCCGCCTTCTTCCTGCCGGCACACCCTGGCCAGCGCTATGCCCTTTTATCGACGCCGAACGCGCCAACACGCGTGCACGCGGCCGTGGTTTTCGTGCATGCCTTTGCCGAGGAGATGAACAAGTCGAGACGCATGGCCGCTTTGCAGGCGCGCGCCATGGCTGCCGCCGGCTACGCCGTCCTGCAGATCGACTTGCTGGGATGTGGCGACAGTTCGGGTGATTTTGGCGATGCCACCTGGGAGGCCTGGCTGACCGACGTCGAGTTCGCCTGCGACTGGCTGCAGCAGCGCTTCGCGGCGCCGCTGTGGTTGTGGGGGCAGCGCAGCGGCTGCCTGCTGGCCAACGAGGCGGCCAATCGGATGGGACGGCCGGTCAACCTGCTCTTTTGGCAGCCCGTCGTTTCCGGCAAGCTGTTCCTGCAGCAGTTCCTGCGCCTCAAGCTGGCCGGTGAGATGCTCGCCGGCGAAAGCAAGGGGGTGATGGAGCGGGTGCGCGCACAACTGCGACAGGGCGAGTCAGTGGAGGTCGCCGGCTACCTGCTATCGGCGGCGCTCGCCGATCGATTGGAAAAGGCTGAGCTGCTGCTGCCGCACCGCTCCGGGCGTGTCGAATGGATCGAGATTTCCAGCAAGCCCGATGGCCGCCTGTCGCCGGCGGCCGCGGCGCGGCTGACGCAATGGCAGGCAACTGGCCAGGACGCACGCGGCAGCGTGGTCAGCGGCCCGGCGTTCTGGCAGACCAGCGAGATCAGCGACTGCCCAGCGCTGCTCGAAGCGAGCCTCACGGCCATGCGCGAGACGCTTGCGCCATGAATGTCAGCGAAGAAGCCCTGTTCTTTCCGTGCGCCGGCGAGTGCTTGCCGGGGATCCTTGCCCGACCATGCGAAGTCGGTGGGACGCGCGTGGCTACTGCTGGCCGCGACCAGCAAGCCGGCCATTGCGGGGTGCTGATCGTCGTTGGTGGCCCACAATACCGGATCGGGAGCCACCGCCAGTTCCTGCTGCTTTCGCGTCGCCTGGCGGGCGAAGGTTTCCCGGTGATGCGCTTCGACTATCGCGGCATGGGTGACGGTGGCGGCGCGATGCGCAGCTTCGAAGAGGTTGATCAAGACATCGGCGCAGCCATTGACGCCTTCCAGCAAACTTGCCCAGCGGTGCGCAGCATCGTTCTCTGGGGGCTCTGCGATGCCGCATCGGCGGCGCTCTTGTACGTCGACGCAAACCATGACAAAAGGGTGGCAGGGCTGGTGCTGCTGAACCCCTGGGTGCGCTCCGAAGTAAGTCTGGCACAGACCCAGATCAAACACTACTACGGTCAACGCCTGCTGCAAGGCGAGTTCTGGCGAAAGTTGCTCAAGGGGCGAGTGGAAGTGCGGAAATCGCTTCTTGGCTTGATCGAGAAGGTGACCATGGCGAGCCGGCGGGGCCACGCGCCCGGGGATCAAGGACGCTCTTTCCAGGACCGCATGGCTGGCGGCTGGCGGCAGTTTTCCGGGAAGCTACTGCTCATCCTGAGCGGACAGGACTACGTCGCCAAGGAGTTTCTGGAGTATGTTGGCGCCAACCGCGCCTGGTCGGGTCTGCTTGACGGGGCCGCAGTACATCGGGTTGATATCGCTGATGCTGATCACACGTTCTCGTCCCGAGCCCAGCGCGCGCAGGTTGAAAACACCACCCTGGCCTGGCTGCAGAGCTTTGCCGCAGCGCCAACCAACATCATCCCGGCGATCCCTCGAGAAGAACACGCGCGACAATCGCCAGGCGAGTCGCGCAGCCCTTCCAGCAGCCAGCGCAAGTGGCTAGCCAGATCGGGCAGCAGCCGTGCTGACATGAGCCCGCACACAGCACAGACGCGACTCGGCAATGCCGGTGAACGGTCGCCGGCGAGCGTTGGCGAGCAGAGCCGGATGGTCGCAGCTGCCGCTGACACAGATTCGTTACTTTTGACTTGATGCAAGAGGAGTGGTTTGGATGAGCGCTGGACAGACGGTGACCCCTCGAACGCGGCAGCGCAGCCGCGGCAAGGCCCGCCCCGGGTCGTCGCGCTGGTTCAGGCGCTATCGCTGGCTGGTAATCACC
This sequence comes from Candidatus Accumulibacter affinis, assembly GCA_016713625.1. Lineage (GTDB taxonomy): Bacteria > Pseudomonadota > Gammaproteobacteria > Burkholderiales > Rhodocyclaceae > Accumulibacter > Accumulibacter affinis. The sequence goes on along the minus strand of JADJOT010000010.1, from coordinate 271,500 downwards.
GGCTGGCTGGTGATCATCGCGCTGGTCGGCTGGGCAGTCTTCATCCGCTCGGATCAGGTTCCCATGCCCTCGACGGCGAGCGCCACGGCGGAACAGGCGGCAAACTCGGCTGCCGCAACGATGCCGCCGGTCAAGCTGCCAGCCGACGATGCAACCCATGAACAGCTCACCGAATGGTGGTACTACAGCGGCCACCTGCAGACCGATGCTGGCGAGCGCTACTCGTTTCACATCGCGTCCTTCCTGCGCCGCGGAACGCTCATCCATACCGTCTTCCACGGTTCGCTTCTCGACCATCAAACCGAAAAACTGTACACCGAGCAGGCACGCACCGCCGGCAACCCGTCGGATGGGCGGCGTGATGGCTTCAACTTCAGCTTCGGCTCCTGGCAACTGCGCGGCGAAGGCGCCCAACACGCAGCCAAGATGGCCGGCAAGGACTTTTCTCTCGATCTGCAGCTCACTGACCACCGAGAACCGCTATTGCACCAGGCACCCGGGACGCCGGTTGCCGGGCTCCTGGACTTTGCTGCCGCCGGCAAGAGCTACTATGTCTCGCGTCCGCGCATGGCGGCGCTGGGCACGCTGACCATTGGTGGCACCGCCAAGGCGGTGCGCGGCGAAGTCTGGTTCGATCATCAGTGGGGCGACTTCGAGGCGGCGAAGCTGCGCTGGAACTGGTTCGCCCTGCAGCTGACGGATGGCGCCGACCTGATGCTCTTCGAACTCTTCGATCGCCAGGGAGGGCCGGTGCTGCGCATGGGAACCTATGTCAGGGAAGGCAAGGTCATGCCTCTCGGGGCATCGGATTTCGAAGCCAAGGCGCGCGGCACCTGGAAGAGTCCTGCATCCGGTGTAGTCTATCCGATCAACTGGACGATCTCGGTGCCAGCCCAGGGCCTGCAGCTGAAAGTCGACCCGGTGATTCGTGCCAGCCAGTTTGACGCCCGCACGACAACGCTGAACGTCTACTGGGAGGGAGCGGTGAAGTTCAGCGGCTCGCACACGGGTGTCGGTTTCATGGAGCTGAGCGGCTACAACTAGCTTTTCGGCCTTCGCGGAGTCTCTGAAGGAAGGTGAACGATGAGCGAGCAGGCTGCCCATCCGTCTATGCCTTCGTGCTGACTGCCGACAATTTCCCTCTCTCAGCGGGAGACGCCGTGCTCTACCTTAGCAAACATGATGCGCTCGAACTGGTACAACAGCGACTGGACCTTTTTGAAGTTGCCGGGCAGCTAAATCCATTTGCATGCGGCGAGTGGGTGCAACACTTTCTTGGCGAAGTGGCCGAAGAAGACTGGACCATCGTCATTCCCGAACATCGCACGGACGGCGAGAGCCTGATGCTGTTGTACAGGGCACCACAGTCCGCTCCGCAATGCTCGGGACTTAGCAACTACTATGCCTCGCTGTACTCACCGTTGATCAGCACCGCTACAGATCGAAGTGCGGCAATGAGCGCACTCGTGGAACAGCTGAAAGAAATGCGGCCGCGCTGTGCGGCAATCAATTTCCAGCCCCTCGACCAGGACTCGCCGGACACCCAGGCGTTGAGTCAGGCCCTTGCCCGCAATGGCTGGTTTGTCAGGCCATACTTCTGCTTCGGAAACTGGTACTTGCCGTGCGCAGGATTGTCCTTCAGCGACTATATGAGCAGTCGCAGCTCACAGATCTACAGTACCTGGACGCGAAAATCGAAGAAATTCTCCAGATCACCGGAAACCCGCCTGGAGATTGTCACTGCGCCTGCAGCAGCCGATGCTGCAGTCGATGCCTTCGAAAAAGTCTATGCCAAGAGTTGGAAGCAAGCGGAACCCTACCCGAATTTTGTTCGCGGCTGGGCGAGAATCTGCGCGCAGAAGGGATGGCTGCGACTGGGTATCGCATGGGCAGGGGAGGTGCCGATCGCAGCCCAGTTCTGGTTCACCATGCATGGCCGCGCGTACATCTTCAAACTCGCCTACGATGAAGCGTACAGTAGCTGGTCCGCTGGCACGGTATTGGCTGCGGCCATGTTCGAGTACAGCCTTGACCGCGATCGCGTCGTCGAGATCGACTACCTGACGGGCGACGATGCGTACAAGCGCTCCTGGATGACCCAGCGGCGAGAGCGCGTCGGGCTGATCGCCTGCAATTTGGGAACTCCACGCGGACTGCTGATCGCCGCCAGGGAATGGGCAGGGGAGCTGCGCAGTAATTGGCGGAGCCGCCGCAGCGCACCGCCCGCCCCCTGAATTCCGGATGGTAGCAAGGCCTTCGACGATCGAACAACGGTGATTCCGCATGGGCTGCAGTGGGCTGCTCGCCGAATCACCGTGCTCGGCCGGCAGGCGAGGCGCCGAAGGTGCCTGCTTCCGAGTAGAATTCGCCCCGTGACCACCCTCCTCGTCCTCACCACTCTGCCGGATCAACCGGCTGCCGAAGCCCTGGCGCGGGAACTCGTCGAGGCGCGCCTGGCCGCCTGCATCAATGTGCTGGCGCCGTGTCGCTCGGTGTACCGCTGGCAGGGAGCGCTCGAGGTGGCCAACGAGGTGCCGCTGCTGATCAAGACGAGCAGCGAATGCTACAGCGCGCTTGAAGCCGCCATTCGCAGCCGCCATCCCTATCAGTTACCGGAAGTGATCGCGCTACCGGTGGTCGCGGGACTGCCCGAGTATCTCGCCTGGGTGGCCAGCGAGACGCGTCGCGCCGATTGATCTCTGCCAGATTTCCGCCATGAGCCGCCGGCTGTTCCCCTTCCTGTTCTCCTTTCTGTTCGCCCTCCTGAGCGCTCTGGCGCACGCCGAGGAGTTTCTCGACCCAGCGGTCGCTTTTCAACCAACCGCACGGGCGCTCGACGGGCAAACCATCGAGCTGCGCTTCGCGATCGCCAAGGACTACTACCTCTACCGCGACAAGTTCCGTTTCGCGGTCGAGCCGTCGAGCGTGCAGCTCGGCACCGCGGTTCTGCCGCCGGGCAAGGAAAAACACGACGAGACCTTCGGCAAGGTGGAGGTCTACTACGACCAGGCTGTCATCCGCCTGCCGGTCGAGCGCAACAGCTCGGGGCCACTGCCGCTCACCCTCAAGGTCAGCTCGCAGGGCTGCGCCGACGCGGGCATTTGCTATCCGCCGCAGCAGCAAAAACTCAGCCTGCAATTGCCCGATGCAGCAACGGCGGCTGTGCCCTCGAGCCAGGCTCCGGCCGGCGATGAATCCGGACGCATCGCGGAGTTATTCAAGCACGCCGGTTTCTGGCTGCTGGTCGGCAGCTTTTTCGGCTTTGGTCTGCTACTGTCGCTAACGCCCTGCGTTTTCCCGATGATCCCGATTCTCTCGAGCATCATCGTTGGCTGCGGCCGTGCCGGCCACGGTGTTTCGCACACGCGCAGCTTCCTGCTGTCGCTGGCCTACGTTCTCGGCATGGCGGTCACCTATGCCGCAGCAGGGATAGCGGCCGGGCTGACCGGCACGCTGTTGACGGCAGCGCTGCAGAACCCATGGGTGCTCGGCGGCTTCGCTGCGGTCTTCGTGCTGCTGTCGCTATCGATGTTCGGCTTTTACGAACTACAGCTGCCGACCTTCCTGCAAAGCCGGGTTTCCGAAGAGGCCAGCCATCTGCGCGGCGGCTCGCTGCCCGGCGTGGCAGCGATGGGAGCACTGTCGGCAATCATCGTCGGCCCTTGCGTGGCGGCGCCGCTGGCCGGTGCATTACTCTATATCGGCCAGACCGGTGATGCCGTCCTCGGCGGCGCGGCGCTGTTCGCGATGGGGCTGGGAATGGGTGCGCCGCTGCTGGCGGTTGGTCTGTCGGCCGGGACGCTGCTACCAAAATCCGGTCCGTGGATGGAGGCGATCAAGAAGGCCTTTGGCGTGATCCTGCTGGCAACCGCGGTCTGGCTCGTTGCGCCGGTCATTCCAGTAGTCGCGCAGATGCTCGCCTGGGCGCTGCTGCTGATCGTCCCGGCGATCTATCTGCACGCGCTTGATCCACTGCCAGCGCACGCCAGAGGCTGGCAGCGTTTCTGGAAGGGCATCGGCATTGTCATGCTCCTGCTTGGTGCAGCCATGCTGCTGGGAACGCTGGCCGGCTCGCGCGACCCGCTGCAACCGCTGTCCGTGCTGCGCAGCAGCGCAGCGAGCGGCGAAGCCAGGCCACTGAACTTCACCCGCGTCGGTTCGCTGGCCGAGCTGGAAATGCGCATCGCGGCAGCGGGCAAACCAGTGCTGCTCGATTTCTATGCCGACTGGTGCGTATCGTGCAAGGAAATGGAACGTTTCACCTTCGCCGATGCGCGCGTGCAGGCGAAGCTGGCGGGCTGGACTTTGCTGCAGGTCGATGTGACCGCCAACTCGGATGCAGACAAGGCATTGCTGCAGCGGTTCAAGCTCTACGGTCCCCCGGGAATCATTTTTTTCGACCGCAACGGCAAGGAGATCGAGGCGATGCGCGTGGTCGGCTTTCAGGACGCCGAGGAGTTCCTCCGCCAGTTGTCACGCCTCGGCTAGATCCGCTTTACTGCAGCGCCCCCGCTGACAGCGGTTTGCCGGCGGGCAACGAACGAGTTCCGATGGGCAGGCGAAACTCGGCGCTCGGCGCCAGACTCTGCTGGCGAACAAAGCCCGGCGGTCGGGCCTTACCCCGCAAGGGCGAGTTGCCCGGCAAGGCGAATGCCAGTGCAGCCGCGTCGATCAACGCCGCCCGGTCAACCAGCTGGTTGCCGTCATGGCGACCCGGGGCCTTCGGCGCGAAAGCGTCGCGGCCAACCAGCAGGTTGTTGATTGCCCATACCTCGGTTCCCGGCGGCATACGATCAGACCAGAGGTGCAGGAAACGGCCCCCCGGCCGCTCGTCCAGCACCAGCGTGTTGTGCGCCAGATAGAGTGCGTTGTCCGGCCAGCGCGGGCCTTCGGCACCATAGGAAATCAGGTCCGGATTATCGGTCGTGGCACTCTGGCCGATGACGTTGCCAATCACCCAAGCCAGCCCGCCATTGGGAAACTCGAGCTCGTACGAGGCGCTGCCGCCGACCCCGTCGACGATCATGTTGTAGAGAATCGAACTTTCGCGTGCGCGGGACTTGATCAGGTGCCCACGAAAGCCTTGCTGGAAGCGGCTACCCCGGACGCTCAGCCGGGCGATGGTGCCGACATAGAGCAGGTGGTGCAGTAAGCCGGCGTGCTGCGGAGCTTCGCCAAACTCGCTGTCTTCAATATCGAGCACGCTATCCGCAACACCGCCGGTGAGGATGCCCATCTCGTTGTCGAAGAAGGCGCAACGAACGACCTTCAGATGGCCGCTTTCAAAGCGTATCCCGGCGCCATTGCCGTCCGGGACGCGCACCCCTCTGAATTCGATGTTTTCGATGAGCATCTCGCTGTTGCGCACCACCCACAGCGCCTTGCCTTCTGCGTTGGCCCCGTCGGCAAGCAGCAGCGGGCGTTTGCCAATACCCTTGATGGTCAGCCTGCCTTGGGTCCAGACGACGGCCTGTTGCCGGTACTCGCCGGGCAGGATTTCGATGGTGTCGCCGTCACGCGCGAGGCGTGCCGCTTCCTGGATGCTTCTGACCCTTTCCAGAGGGCCGACGACGATCTTCCGACCGCCAGTGGCAGCGCTCGCCGCCTTGTCCTCGCGGACCTTGCCCAACGCCCGCCCGCCCCCCAGGCTGTCAGGCGTCGGCGGCGAGGCGGTCTGAGCGGCGGCAGGCGTCGGGATCACCTCCAGCCGACCTTGCTCGTTGCGGCGGATACTGCCCAGCTCGGTGGGGGTCGGCGGCAGATTGTCGGCCGCCATTGCGCTGGCAGCCAGGCCGAGCGTCAGCACGGTCGTGAAAAGTCTCCCGCAGCTCATGGTCTCACCCCGTGCAGCGACAGAGGGCTAGGACAGTTCGACCTGCGCGCCAAGTTCGACGACCCGGTTGGGTGGAAGTTTGAAGAAGGCGGTCGCCGTATCGGCGTTGCGGAACATCCAGGTAAACAGGATCTGCCGCCATTGCGCCATTCGCGAACGCTTGGAAATCGGGATGCTGACCACCGTCTCGCGACCGAGGAAGAACGAGGTTTCCATCATCTCGAAGTCGAGGCCGTACGCCGCACACAGATCCATGGCCAGTGGTAGGTCGGGATCATCCTTGAAACCGTAGCGGACGAAGACGCGATGAAATCCGGCCGCCAGCGCTTCGACGCCCACGCGCTCGCTTTCCGGGACATGCGGCACGTCTTCGCCAATCACGTTGAGCAGCACCACCCGCTCGTGCAAGACCTTGTTATGATACAGGTTGTGGAGGAGGGCACGCGGCACGCTGTCGGGGTCGGCGGTCAGGAAGACACCGGTGCCGTCGACGCGGTGTGGTCCGCCCGTCGCGATGCTGGCAATGAAGGCCTCGAGTGGGATCGAATCCTGCTTCAACTTTTCGTAGAGCAGTTTGCGACCGAGCCGCCAGGTGGACAGCAGCGCAAACACCGCGAAACCGAGGGTCAGCGGGAACCAGCCACCATCGAGAATCTTGATCACATTGGCCGAGAAGAAAGCAAAGTCGACGGCGACGAAAAAGACCAGAAACAGTGCGGCGCGTGGCCAGCTCCACTTCCACAGTGAGTGCACCACGACAAAGGCGAGGATGGTATCGATCATCATCGTCAGGGTGACGGCAATACCGTAGGCCGAAGCCAGGTTGGTCGACGACCGGAACCCGAGTACGACAATGATCACCGTCAGCAGGAGCAGCCAGTTGATGTTCGGGACGTAAATCTGGCCCTTCTCGCGCTCGGAGGTGAACTTCACCTGGATGCGCGGGCAGTAACCCAACTGCATGGCCTGGCTGGTCAGCGAAAAGGCGCCGGAAATCACCGCCTGCGAGGCGATCACCGTCGCTGTCGTGGCCAGCACGACGAGCGGGATCACCAGCAGCTCACTCGGCGCCATCATGAAGAAGGGGTTCTCGATCGCCTTCGGGTCGTTGAGGATCAACGCGCCTTGACCGAGGTAATTCAGGTAGAGCAGTGGGAAGACAAACGAGAACCAGGCCCACTTGATGGCACGGCGGCCGAAATGGCCCATGTCGGCGTAGAGCGCTTCGCCGCCGGTAATCGCCAGCACCACCGAGCCGAGCGCCAGGTAGGCGAGACCTCGATTCTCGATGAAAAACGCCACTGCATACCAGGGGTTGATCGCCGCCAGCACTGCAGGGTACTGGATCACGTTCCATAGGCCGAGCATGCCGAGGGTGGCGAACCAGAACATCATGATCGGGCCGAACAGCGCACCGACGGCCGCCGTGCCGTGCCGCTGAAAGAAAAACAGAACCACCAGGATGCTGACCGAGATTGGCAGGACGTAAGGAGTAAGCAGGGGCGTCGCCACTTCGAGCCCTTCGACCGCGGACAGAACCGACATCGCCGGGGTAATCACGGCGTCGCCATAGAACAACGCGGCGCCGAAGATTCCCAGCGCCGACATCAGCCAGAGCATTCGCGGCGACGCATTCGCCGTACGCAGCGCCAGTGCGGTCAACGCCATGATACCGCCTTCGCCCTTGTTGTCGGCGCGCATGATGAACACGACATACTTCAGCGAAACGGTGATCGTCAGTGCCCAGAAAACCAGCGAGAGGATACCCAGCACGTTCTCGGGAGTGACCGCCAGCGGATGGTGACCGCCAAAGACCTCCTTCACCGTGTACAGCGGACTGGTGCCGATGTCGCCAAAAACCACGCCCATCGCCGCCAGTGCGGTAGCCGCCAGCCCCGACTTCTCGCCGTGCGGTGCGTTCTCTGCTGTCATTTCCCCTCCCGGAAGTGCCTTTGATCGATGCCGCGATTTTTTCTGTCGCTAGCTGAGAGCGTTTCGCGCAGCCTGTCATTTTCTCACAGATCAGGGACTACCATCGCAGCATCGAGAGGCGCCAGGAGAGAGGTCCGCGGCCAGCCGTCCGCTGAACGCGGGCACCGTGCCAACGACTACAACTCGACTTGCGAACCAAGTTCGACGACACGGTTGGGAGGTATCTTGAAGAAAGCGGTTGCCGTGTCCGCGTTGCGGAACATCCAGTTGAAGAGTATCTGGCGCCAGCGCGCCATCTGCGGACGCGTGGCAAGAGGCAGGCGAACGACGGTCTCGCGCCCGAGGAAGAACGACGTCTCCATCATCTCGAAGCTTAGTCCCTGGTCCGCGCATAGCTGCATGGCACGTGGCAGGTGCGGGTCGTCCTTGAAGCCGTAACGGACGAACACCCGATGAAATCCCGCCGGCAGCGTCTCGACACGAACACGTTCGCTTTCGGGGACATGCGGCACGTCTTCGTTGACCACTTGCAGCAGCACCACCCGTTGGTGCAACACCTTGTTGTGATTCAGATTATGCAGCATGGCCCGGGGCACGCCCTGGGGGTGCGCGGTCAGGAAGACGCCGGTACCCTCGACCCGCTGCGGCACCTCCGCAGAGATGCTGGCAAGAAAGGCATCGAGTGGCATCGCATCCCGGCGCAACCTTTCCTGCAGCAGTTGGCGACCGCGCTTCCAGGTGGACAGCAGGACAAAGACCGACAAACCCAGCGCCAGCGGAAACCAGCCGCCATCGAAGACCTTGGTCACATTGGCCGCGAAGAAAGCAAAGTCGACGACGACAAAAAACAACAGGAAGAGCGCCGCACGCGGCCAGTTCCATTTCCACAGCGCGCGCACGACGACGAAGGCCAGGATGGTGTCGATCATCATCGTCAGGGTCACCGCAATGCCATAGGCCGACGCCAGGTTCGACGACGACCGGAAACCCAGCACGACGATGATCACCGCCAGCAGGAGAAGCCAGTTGATGTTCGGAACATAGATCTGGCCCTTTTCACGCTCCGATGTGAAGTTGACCTGGATGCGCGGGCAGTAGCCCAGCTGCATCGCCTGGCTGGTCAGCGAAAATGCTCCTGAAATCACCGCCTGCGAAGCGATCACCGTGGCGATGGTAGCCACCACCACCAGCGGGATCAGCAGCACCGCACTCGGCGCCATGAGAAAGAAAGGATTTTCGATCGTCTTCGGATCGTTGAGAATCAGCGCTCCCTGGCCGAGGTAGTTGAGGTAGAGCAGCGGAAAGACGAAAGCGAACCAGGCCCACTTGATCGCCCGGCGGCCGAAGTGGCCCATGTCGGCGTAGAGCGCTTCGCCGCCGGTGATCGCCAGCACCACCGAACCCAGCGCCAGGAAAGCCAGGCCCCGATGTTCAATGATAAAGGCGAACGCATAGCAGGGATTGATGGCGGCCAGCACGGCCGGATACTGGATCACGTTCCACAGGCCAAGCCCGCCGAGGGTGGCGAACCAGAACATCATCAACGGACCGAACAGCGCCCCGACGGCAGCCGTGCCGTGGCGCTGAAAAACGAACAGGACGACCAGGATGGCAACGGTGATTGGCAAGACGTAGGGCTTGAGCAGCGGCGTCGCGACTTCGAGTCCCTCGACCGCCGACAGGACCGACATCGCCGGCGTGATCACGGCATCGCCGTAAAAGAGCGCAGCGCCGAAAATACCGAGGGCCGACATCAGCCAGAGAACTCGTGGCGAAGCATTCGCCGTACGCAGCGCCAGTGCCGTCAGCGCCATGATGCCACCCTCGCCCTTGTTGTCCGCCCGCATGATGAACACGACGTACTTCAGGGAAACGGTAATCGTCAGCGCCCAGAAGACCAGCGAGAGAATCCCCAGCACGTTGTCGGCGGTGATCGGCAGCGGATGGTGACCGCCAAACACTTCCTTGACGGTATACAGCGGGCTGGTGCCGATGTCGCCAAAGACGACCCCCATCGCCGCCAGTGCGGTCGTCGCCAGACCTGCCTTCTCGCCGTTCGGCGCATCCTCTGCAGTCACTGTCCCTCCGGAATTGCCCTGCTGTCGCGCCTGCCGGTGCTGCGCTGCTCCGACAACCGGTCATCCAGGTGGCGATCTTCTCACAGATCCACGCTCCAGGAGCGTTCCTCGCTGCCGCCTTCATGATGGTTGCTGGGTACCTCGACCACACCATTTTCCGACCCGCATGGACGCTTGACACGCACCAGTTGCGGCCGCGTGATCGGCGGCAAGCCGCTGGCTGGGATTTCTTGTAGAAACGATGCCAATGCGTTGCAAATGCCCGATAAAGCGCCAAAACGGTATGTCTGCCCCGTCGAGCGGTGCTAGAATCGCGCCCTTCGATTATTCACCTCCTCATCAGGGAGTCGACTCCGTGGGCGGCGAGAACCAGAAACTGACTACCCCGGAAATCCTGCAACAGGGTATCGCCGACGTGCACCTCAGCGAAGTCCGTTCGCTGCTCTCGCTGCAGAAGCGGGTGGAGGAACTGGTCGCGCCACTGGTGCGCGAGCAGGGGACGCCCAACCTCGACCAGGCGAGCGTCGAAATTCAGCACCAGTACCGCAAGGAGCTTCGCCAGAAGCTCAAGCTGATGCCGCCGAAGGAAGTCGCCTACATCATCGAGTCACTGGAGGCAAATGAGCGCCTGGTCGTCTGGGATGAAGTCAAGGAAGGCGCCGACCCGATCCTGGCACTGCTTTCCGACGAGGTGCTCGAGGAGTTGATCGATGACAGCCACTACCGCAACGAGAAAACGTCGATCACGGCTTTCGAACTGCGCGAAGGTCGACTGCGCCAGATCGCCGTCAACAGCCCCCAGGACCTGAAGGGCGTCAGTCCGATCTGGGTGGACCTGATTGCGCCAACCAAGAAAATTCGCGGCTGGATCGGCAGCCTGTATGACGTCGAGATCCCGGACCCGGGTAGCCTGACAGACCTGGAGGCGAGCGCGCGCTTTTATGTCGAGGACGACGGCGAAGTCCATCTGCACTCCGACTTTCTGCTCGACACCAGGGAAGAGTCGCGCAACGTCCCGGTGGCCCTGATTCTGCACAACGAAATCCTCTTCAGCGTCCGCACCGAAGAACTCCCGGTATTTCGTCTGCAGAGGGCGCGCGCGCGCACCCGCCCCGGCTACGTGACCGATGGCAAGGACGTTCTCCTTGATCTGTATGCGGCCGACGTGGAGTACTCGGCCAATGCGCTTGAGGACGTCTATGCCGGGCTGGAGAAAGTCGGCACGCAGGTCTTGCGCTCGCGCATCAGCGACAGCCAGGCGGCCGAGATCCTCGCGGCGATTGCCGAAGCGGAAGACCTCAACGGTCGCACTCGCCGCAGCGTCCTCGATACCCGCCGCGCCTTGTCCTTCCTGCTGCGCGGCAAGGTCCTGTCCGACCTGCAGCATAACGACGTGCGCGAGATCCTGCGCGACATCGAATCGCTCGACGGCCATACCGCCTTCCTGTTCAACAAGATCAACTTCCTGATGGACGCCACCGACAGCGCGATCAACATCAACCAGAACAAGGACATCAAGCGGCTGACGATCCTCAGCGTGGTGTTCATGCCAATCAACGTGCTGGCCGGCATTGGCGGCATGTCCGAGTTCTCGATGATGACGGAGGGAATACCCTGGCCAATTGCCTACACCGGCTTTGTCGCCGCCATGGTCGCTGTCGGCGGCCTGACCTATGCCGGTCTGCGGTTCTTCTCGAATCGCAAGACGAAAAGCCGGAGTCACGGCAGCACGCTCTGAGTTAATGCTGGCGCGAAAGCCGCCGCTGACGAGACGAGGATTCAGCCGCGGCCGGTCGGCGTCACCAGCTTGAGACCGACGATGCCAGCAACGATCAGGGCAATGCAGGCCAGACGAGCCGCATCTCGCGACTCGCCGAAAAGGAACATGCCGAGAATCGCCGTTCCGACCGCGCCGATGCCGGTCCATACGGCATAGGCGGTGCCGATCGGCAAGGTCTTCAGCGACAGACCCAGCAGACTTACTGAAACCGCCATCGCCAGCAGGGTCCACAAGCTGGGCCAGAAGCGGGAAAAGCCGTCGGTGTATTTCAGGCCAACCGCCCAGCCAACCTCGAACAGTCCAGCAACCACCAGCACGGCCCAGGCCGCTGGAGCGCTCATCACCAGGCGCTGAAAGCGGCGTCGGCTGCGGCCAGCGTGGCCGCGATATCCGCCTCGCTGTGCGCCATCGAGACAAAACCGGCCTCGAAGGCCGAGGGTGCGAAATAGTGGCCGGCGTCGAGCATGGCATGGAAAAAACGACTGAAGGCCTGGGTGTCACATTCCATCACCTCGGCGTAGCTCTGCGGGCAAGCGGAACGGAAATAGAGACCGAACATGCCCCCGATTGATTGCGCCGAGAACGCGATCCCGTGTTTGCTGGCTGCCGCAGCGAGGCCATCGGTGAGTTGCCGGCTGCGTTGCGCCAGCAGCGCGTAAAAGCCATCGGCCTGCAAAAGTCTCAAGGTCGCCAGGCCGGCGGCAACAGCGACCGGATTGCCCGACAGGGTACCCGCCTGGTAAACCGGGCCGAGCGGTGCGATCCTCGCCATGATCTCGCGCCGCCCGCCAAAAGCGCCCACCGGCATGCCGCCACCAATCACCTTGCCGAGGGTCGTCAGGTCGGGCGTGACGCCGTAGAGGCCTTGTGCACCCCTGGGGCCGACGCGGAAACCGGTCATCACCTCGTCAAAAATCAGCACCGAGCCGTGGCGACTGCAGAGTTCGCGCATGCTGCGGAGGAATTCGGGGCGTGGCGCGATCAGGTTCATGTTACCGGCGACCGCTTCGACGATCACTGCGGCAATCCTCGGTCCGTGCTCGGCAAACGCCGCCGCCAGGCCAGCGCTGTCGTTGTAGTCGAGGACCAGGGTGTGCCTGACGAAGTCAGCAGGCACACCGCCGGAACTCGGATTGCCGAAGGTCAGCATTCCCGAACCAGCCTTCACCAGCAGGCTGTCGGAATGCCCGTGATAACAGCCTTCGAACTTGATCAGCAGGTCGCGCCCGGTAAAGCCGCGGGCCAGGCGGATCGCACTCATCGTCGCTTCGGTCCCGGAACTGACCAGACGAACCATTTCGAGGGAAGGCATCAAGGCGCACAGCAGTTCGGCCATCTCGACCTCGCCCTCGGTCGGCGCGCCGAAGGACAGTCCTTTGAGCGCTGCCTGCTGGACGGCCGCGACCACCTCGGGATGCGCGTGCCCCAGAATCAACGGCCCCCAGGAACCGACGTAGTCAAGATAGCTCTGCCCATCGACATCGATGACGCGGGAACCGGAACCGGCGGCAAAAAAGCGCGGCGTACCGCCGACCGAGCGAAACGCCCGTACGGGAGAATTGACACCGCCCGGGATGTGCTGCTGCGCACGCTCAAATAGTTGCTGACTGCGGGTACTCACGATGCTCTCCCTCGAACAGATGTTGATAGGCCGCCGCGCGAGCCGCCACATCAGGCGCCTCGAACAGGTCGGTAATCACCGCCAGCAGATCGGCGCCGGCGGCAAGCAAGGGCCCGGCGTTAGCCAGGGTAATGCCGCCGATGGCACAGGCCGGCACCCGCAGCTCGCTGCGGCAGCGGCTGAACAGCGCCAGCGGCGCGCGCGCGGCCTGCGGCTTGGTCGCTGACCGATGGACGGCTCCGAAAGCGACATAATCGGCGCCCGCCGAGACCGCCGCACGCGCACGTTCGAAATCGGCATAACACGAGGCGCCGAGCCAGGCGCCGGGGCGCAGCGCCTGCCGCGCTGCCTGCAGGTCACCGTCGGCTGCCCCGAGATGCAATCCATCAGCATCAACCGCCAGCGCCAGATCGAGATCGTCATTGATCAGCAGGCGCGCTGCGAACTGCCTGCACAGTCTCAGCAAGGCGCGGGCGGTTTCGGCACGTCGGGCATCATCACCACTCTTGTCACGATACTGGACGATCAACGCCCCCCCCCTCAAAGCAGCGCCGACCTGTTCCAGCAGCATCGCCCCGGGCAGCCCTTCCGGGGTCACCACGTAGAGGCCGCGCAGGCAGTTCGCCAGCGCCTCAGCCATCGAGGGGACGACGGCGAGCGCGCATCTGAAAGAAACGATTCGGGATGAATTGACCCATTCCCGGTCGGAAGCCGGCCGCCAGTGCCTGCCAGGTGTACTCTTGCGCTGCCCACACCGCTTCGTCCACCGACCAGCCGCGGGCCAGATGAGCGGCAATCGCCGCGGCCAGCGTACAGCCCGAACCATGGTAGCTCCCGGGCAGGCGGTCCCAGGCATCGCTGCGCAGCAGGCCGACTCGCTTGCCGTACAGACTGTTGACCACCCGCACCGTGTTTTCGTGGGTGCCGGTCAACAGCACGTACTCGCACCCCAGGTCCAGCAAGCTCTGCGCACACGCCACCAGACTCGGTGCTTGGTTGTCGTCGTCGCAGTCGTCATCGTCATCGCCACCGTCGAGCAGACGGCGAGCTTCCAGCGAGTTTGGCGTCAGTATGCTCGTCAGCGGCATCAGCAAATCGCGCAGGCCGGCAATCATCTCTTCGTCAACCAGTTCATCACCACGCCCGGAGGCGAGCACCGGGTCGACGATCACCGGCACGCCGGGGTAATCGGCGAGAATAGCCGCGATTACCGAGATGTTTTCGGTGCTGCCCAGCAGGCCCAGCTTGAAAGCGTCGACCGGCAGGTCTTCCAGCAAGACTCGCGCCTGCTGGTCAACGCAGTCCGCGTCGACTGCCAGGATGCTGCCCACACCAACGGTATCCTGCACGGTCAGGGCCGTCGTCACGGTCAGGGGGTGACAACCTAGCGCTGCCAAGGTCAGCAAGTCGGCCTGCATCCCGGCGCCACCAGAGGGATCGCTGGCAGCGAAAGTCAGCACGATGGGCGGTCGCGGTTGAGCAGAGTGTTGATTCATGAGAGCAAACTGACGTCGGCAAGAACCTGCTGTCGACAAAGCATTGGCAGCAGAACAAAGGTTTGGCTAGAATCGCTGAGATTTTTCTTGGCGATTCTAACCGAAAACAGAAAGAGACCATGAACGCAGCAAGTGACGAGCCCTATCACACCTGGATGTGCCTTACCTGTGGTCTCATTTATGATGAGGCAGCGGGCCTCCCCGAGGAGGGCCTGCCGCCAGGCACCCGCTGGCAGGATGTGCCGGTCAACTGGACCTGCCCGGACTGCGGGGCGCGTAAGGAAGACTTTGAAATGGTCGAATTCTGAAGACAATGCGGTATAGTGATGGCGGCAGGAACTCATGCTGGGCCCGGGCCCTACATACGACAACGACCCGGGACACTCTGGAGGAGAGAATTGGCTGAAGCTGCAAACCTGCGCGGCGTCAAGGTCATGGTCATTGATGACAGCAATACCATACGACGCAGCGCAGAGATTTTTCTTGTGCAGGCGGGTTGTCAGGTCTTGCTTGCTGACGATGGTTTCGACGCGCTCGCAAAAGTTGCTGATCACCAGCCGGCAGTGATCTTTTGCGACATCGTGATGCCGCGCCTCGACGGCTACCAGACCTGTGCGCTGATCAAGAAGAACCAGCGCTTTCGCTCCACACCAGTGATCATGCTGTCGTCCAAAGACGGTCTGTTCGACCGTGCACGCGGCCGCATGGTCGGTTCAGACCACTATCTGACGAAACCATTCACCAAAGACAGCCTGCTGCAAACGGTCGCCACCTTTGCACCGACAGCGGGCTGAGGCAACACAAGCTTGTTGAAAGGCAATTACGGAAGCTAGAGGCACATGACCATCAAGAAAATCCTCGTTGTTGACGATTCGCCGACCGAACGTCATGTCATGACGGCATTGCTGACCAGCAACGGTTATGAAGTGATTACCGCCGAGAGCGGGGAAGAAGGAATTGCCAAGGCGAAAAGCGAACTTCCGGATCTGGTGCTGATGGACGTGGTGATGCCCGGCCTCAACGGCTACCAGGCGACCCGCACCTTGACCCGCGACCAGCTGACCAGGAATATTCCGGTTATCGTATGCACCACCAAGGGGCAGGAAACCGACAAGATCTGGGGCTTGCGCCAAGGCGCCCGGGACTACCTGATCAAACCAGTCAACGGCCCGGATTTGCTGGCCAAGATTGCAGCGCTCTAAGCGGTGGCAGGGACATGGCCAAGAAGATCAGCCTGCATGAATTCCAGTCCTACCTCGCGGCACGCCTGGCCGGCACCAGCAATCAGAGCTCGGCAGGCTTGTTGGGTATTCAGGCCGGTTCGGACTACTGGTTGCTTGACCTCGCAGACTCGGGCGAGATCGTGCCACTGACGCCGCTGACCACAGTCCCTCTGACCAAACCCTGGTTCGCTGGTATCGCCAACATTCGCGGCAACCTGTACTCGGTCGTCGACCTGTCGGCCTTCCTCGGCAAGGAGGCAACGCCTCAGAATACCAGCTCACGACTGCTGCTGATTGGCACCCGGCACGGCAGCAACGCGGCCTTGCTGGTGACGCGCATGATCGGTCTGCGCAATATCGAGGCCTTGAATCCGGTCGCCCTTGCGGCAGCCGTACCGACCTGGGCTGACGAAGTTTATCTGGACAACGAAGGACGTCGCTGGAACAAACTCAAGGTGCGCGAACTGCTGGCTGACGAGGCGTTCATGGCCATTAGCGCTTGAGCCACTTTCGCATCAAGAAGTCCTCAACGACAGTGATACGCACCGTCGAGGAAGTGTAACCGGAGGAGCAAGATGACGTTCAAAACAAAGCTACCGGCGTTCCTGTCCCGGCTGACCGCAGCGGCAAGCGAGACTCTTGCGGCGCGCACCGTGGTCGATCCCGGCCAACCGGCGGGCAAAGGGAAAATCCCGTTTTCGCCGGCTCTGCTGAGTCGCTTCCCGGTAGCCAAACAACTCCAGATGCTCGGCGGCGGCCTCTTGCTGGTAATGCTGCTCATTGCCCTGCTGGTCTATCGCGACGACCGCCAGGCTGCCTATAACACCGCCTACATTGCGACTGCCGGGGAGATGCGAATGCTTTCTCAGCGCCTCGCCAAGGCGTCGAGCCTTGCCCTGCTGGGTGACTCGGTCGCCTTCAAGCAACTCCGCGAGTCGCGTGACAACTTCGCCAGCAACCTTGAGAAACTGACCAATGGTGGCGAACTGGCAGGCACCCGGGTACCCCCGTCGCCCGACAGCGTGCAGCCACAGCTGCAGACGCTGACACAGATCTGGGAGAAGACCGACAAGAACGCGTCGCGCCTCCTCGAAATGGAAAAAAATCTGATCTCGCTCGGTAAGGAAGTGTCTTCGATCAATGACAAGAATCCGCAGTTGCTCGAACTGTCGGAGCAGATTGCCGCACTGAAACTGCAGGGTAGCGCCGGTGTCCGCGAGATTGCGGCGGCCAACCTGCTGGTGATGCTGACTCAGCGGATCGCAAAAAATGCCAGCGCGCTGTTGCTCGGTGATGCGATCGACCCGGAGATCGCTTTCCTCCTGGGCAAGGACACCAACACCTTTCGCGACACCATTCAGGCGCTGACCAAGGGCAGCGAGACACTACGCATTGCCGCGACGACAGACCCGGATACCAGACAGAAACTCAACGAACTGGACAGCAGTTTTGGTGAATATCGGACTGCCGTTGGTGGCATCCTCGGTAACCTGCAGAAGCTGATCATTGCCAAACAGGCAGGTTCACAGGTTTTCCGTGACAGCGAGGAACTACTCGACAGCACCTACCAGCTGGCACAGGCCTACCAGGGCAGCTACCTGCAACGCACTGCCTATGCCATAGGGTTGCTGGTGCTGATTCTTCTGGCGGTGGCTCTGGTGTTGCTGCTGGGCCGAACCTACCTTGCCGAAAGCCAGCGCCAGGCCGAACAAGCCGAACAACGCCGCCAGGAAACCGAGGCGGTTAACCACCAGAATCAGGAGGCCATCCTGCGTCTGATGAACGAACTCGGCGACCTGGCGGATGGCGACCTGACGGTCACCGCCACCGTCTCCGAGGACATCACCGGCGCCATCGCCGACTCGATCAACTACACCATCGAAGAGCTGCGCGTACTCGTCGGCCGTATCAACGATGCGGCCGGACGTGTGACCTTGGCCACCGAGATCGCCCAGCGCACCTCCAGCGAACTGCTCGCTGCTGCCGAGCGCCAGTCCACCGAGATCAAGGCGGCAGGACAGTCGGTACTGGCCATGGCCAGTTCGATGACCAACATGTCCAGCGACGCCAAGCAATCGGCGACGGTCGCGCGTCAGTCGTTGGCAGCTGCCGGCAAGGGCGCGCAGGCCGTGGAAGACTCCATCAAGGGCATGAACAAGATCCGCGAGCAAATCCAGGAGACTTCAAAGCGGATCAAGCGCCTCGGCGAGTCCTCTCAGGAGATCGGGGAAATCGTCGAACTGATTTCGGACATCACCGAGCAGACCAATGTGCTGGCCCTCAATGCCGCCATTCAGGCCGCTTCTGCCGGCGAGGCAGGGCGTGGCTTCACCGTCGTTGCCGAGGAAGTGCAGCGCCTTGCCGAACGTTCAGGGGAGGCGACGAAACAAATCGGGGCGATCGTCCGGACGATCCAGACCGATACCCAGGACACCGTCTCGGCGATGGAAGAGTCAACCCGTGGCGTCGTCGAGGGGGCGCGGCTTTCCGATGCTGCCGGCAAGGCGCTGGCCGAGATTGGCGAGGTTTCAAGGACCCTGACGGCGCTGATTGAAAACATCTCGGGGGCCACACGCCAGGCGGCCGACTCGGCGACCAAGGTGGCCCGCAGGATGCAGGAAATCTTGCTGGTCACCGGACAGACGACGGCCGGCACGCAGAAAACAGCGACGGCGATTGGCGAACTGTCCGGGCTGGCGACCGAGCTGAAGGGTTCGGTGGCTGGTTTCAAGGTGTCCTGAGAACTGCGGATGGAAGCGGAGCGTGGCCGCCGGGTGAGCACGCGTGAGCAGCCGCGGACGGCAGCGCAATGGACTTGTTCGCGGTCTCTGTGCCTGCCGGCCCGTAGACTGGATTGGAGAGACTGCCCCAGATGAATGCCCCGACGGACTTCGATATCGGCCCGCTGACCTGGGTCAAGAGCGAGATCGACCTCGCCCTCGAGCGTAGCGACCAGGCGCTGCAACAGTTCAGCCTGAGCGCTGCCGACGGCCACGGCGATCGCACGCAGATCCGCTTCAGCCGCACCCATCTGCACCAGGTGCAGGGTGCCCTGACGATCGTCGGCCTCGACGGCGTAACCCAGTTCGCCGAAGCGCTGGAATTTCTCCTGGAGGCCATCGATCGCCAGGAACTTCCCGCCAGCCCGGATTCGCTCAGTCTCGCCCAGCGCGCGCTGGCCGCGCTCCACCATTACCTTGACGACCTGATCAGCGGGCAACCGAACCAGCCGCTGAAGCTGTTGCCGTTATACCGGGAACTGCAGACGGCACGCGGGCAGGCCCGCGTCTTGCCGACGGATCTCTTCTTCCCCGACCTCAGCGTGCAACCACCCGACGCTCCCGTACCAGCGGTGAAGCGGAGTCGCGAAGAGTTTGAGCGTCGCCTCCGGCAATACCGGGCACGTTTCCAACGCGGCCTCCTGACCTGGCTGCGCGCACCGCTGGACGGCACCGCCATAGCCGAGATGCTCGACGCCGTCAAACGCATCGAGGCGATTCAGGAGACCTCTTCGGCACGTTCCTTCTGGTGGGTCGCCACCGCTTTCCTGACGGCCTTGGGCGAACAGGCGCTGCCAGCAGACCTCGCTGCCCGGCAGCTCTGCAGCCGCATCGACATGCAGGCGCGCCGTCTCCTTGAGGGTTCGAGTAACGTCGCCGAACGTCTGCTGCGCGATGCCCTGTATCTGGTCGGCAACGCCAAGAGCAGCGACGCCCTGGTACGCCACGTCCAGACCGCCTACCAGCTGGCCGCATTGCTGCCCGGTGCAGCCAGTACGGCGCCGGTGGCGGTAGAAGGCGTTCGCCGTCGCTTGCGTGAAACAATCGCTGCCAGCGAAGAAACCTGGAACAGGTACTGCGCCGGAACGACGCAGGTCCTGCCGTTGTTCCGGGCGCATACCAGCACCCTGTCGACGCTGGTCGAAGAGCTCGGTCACCCGGACTATCGGCGCCTGGCACAGGCAATTGCCGAGGTCGCCAGTCTCCTGACGCAGACCCCGGCACGCCACAGCGACGCGCTGGCGATGGAAACGGCGACCGCCATCCTGCTCGCCCAGAACGCTCAGGAGAACATCCAGTACCTGGGAAGCAGTTTCTCGCACCAGGTAGACGTGATGGTCGACCGGGTCCAGGGCTGTATTGCCGGGAATCCGCCGCGCCCGGGTTCAGAGCTTCCGTCACTCGACGAAATGTCCCGCCGGGCGCAGGAAAAAATGCTCGTTGGCCAGGTCGCCAGGGAGATCAAGAACAATCTCGCACAGATCGAACAGGTGCTCGACAGCTTCTTTCGCGATGCCGAGAAGCGGGCCGATCTGAGCTCTCTGGAGACCCCACTGCGCCAGGTCGTCGGCGCGCTCACGATGATGCGCCAGGATGGGGCGGTGGCCGTTCTGCGCCAGTGTGCGAAGGACGTCGGAGCTTTCTCGGCGCCGGATTATGTACCGCACGAGGCTGATTTCGAAGGGGTTGCCGAACAACTGTCGCTGCTCGGTTTCTTTGTCGATGCCATCCAGCACGGCGCTACCGACTTCGCGAGTTTCGTCAGCAAGCTGCAGTCGCGTGCAGACCACCGGCCGGCTGAGGACGCCACAGCGGTAACGGTAGAGCAGGAGCTGGAGCAGCAGAAGCGCGACGCGCACGCCTTGCTGGTAGCGCTCAGGGAGCAGCCAGGAGATACTGGCCTGCGCCAGGAGGTCAGGCAAAACCTGACCTCCTTGCAGAAGGATGCCGATCTGGTTGCCGACAAGGAACTTGGCCAGCAAACCAAACAGGTGCTCTCCGCGCTGGCCGCCGGTGGCGATGCTGCGCAGCAGATTGACGCCGCAATGGCGACATTCAAACCACAGACGCCTGACACACCCCCTCCGTCGGCCGCCACCATCCAGCTCTCGCAAGCCACTGCCCAGGAGGTCGATGCCGAACTCGTCGAAATCTTTCTTGACGAAGCCGACGAGGTACTTGCCAGCATTCAGGAAAACCTGCGCCACCTGCAGGAACGACCACATGACACGGAATTGCTGACGGCAATCCGTCGCTCGGCGCACACCCTCAAGGGCAGTGGCCGAATGGTGGGACTAAAGGATCTCGGTGAGGCAGCGTGGTCGATCGAACAGGTGCTCAACCTGTGGCTACGGCAGGAACAGGACGTCACGCCGGTCCTCCTCGACCTTCTCGGACAGGCCTACCGCGTTTTCCTCGCCTGGGTCAAACATCTGAAGACGGGGCTTGAGCAGATACCCGATGTGACGGGGATGCTCGCGCTCGCCAATTCGCTGCTGGCTAGCGGCGAGGCCGCGACGCCATCGCGACTCCAGGACGATACTCCGGCGCCTGCTGGCGACCACAGCGCGGCAGTAGCGGCGGCGACCCCCGCGGACGCGAACCTGGTGAGGCCGGAGCCGATCACCAGCAAACCCACCGATCAGACCATTCGCCCCCGGCTGTCCATCGCACCCGCGCTGGCCGAGATCTTCAATGAGGAAGCCGGGGCGCACGTGGCTACCTTGCAGCGCGAGTTCTCGGTCCTGGAAGCCGACCTGACGGCGCCGACGACCCACGAAATGTACCGCGCGGCCCACACGCTTGCCGGCATCGCCGGAACAGTCGGCATCCCGACGATCAAGTACCTGGGCCACGCACTCGAGCTTGCGCTCGTCCGCCGCAACCACAGCGCCCATCCGGGCAGTCTCGAAGCGCTGGAGACCGTACGCCAGACAATTGCCGCACTCGCCTTGATGCTCGCGGATGTGGCCGGTCAGAATGAGCCCGCCGCAGCTCCCAGCCTGCTCGACGCGCTCGCTACGATCTACCCGGAAGCGATCGTCGAGGCAGCGCCGGCGCCGACCGACGAGCAACCAACAGTCGCCACCGAGAAGGTAGGCACAGCTACGGTAGCCGATCGGACGATCGCGGCGAGCGAGCTGCCGCAGCTGCTCGACGACCTCGACGAGCAGCTGCTGCCACTGTTTCTCGAGGAAGCAGTCGATCTCAACCAGAACATCGCCACGCAGCTGAACGCCTGGCGCAGCGACCCCGCCGCAAGCGAAGCGCCTCGTCGACTGGCGCGTTTGTTTCACTCGCTCAAGGGCAGCGCGCGCATGGCCGGCGCGATGAACCTTGGCGAGCTGACGCACGCCATTGAGACGCGCATGCAGGAAGCTCAGGATGCCGGCACGGCGCCGCTGCAACTGATCGATGACATCGACAGTGCCTTCGACGTGATCGTGCAGATTGTCGAGAGATTGCAGCGCGGCGAGTTCGCTGACGCCCCGGTAGAGATACCGGATGAAACCGCAATCGGGCTTGCCGTCGAACGGGACGCGCCCGGCAACCGGCCAGCAGCGTCTGCAGTCGAGGCTGCCGACGCGGGCAGCCAACGGGCAACCCTGCGCGTACGCGCCGATCTGATCGACCGGCTGGTCAACGAAGCCGGTGAGTTGTCGATCGCCCGCTCGCGGATCGAAGGCGAGATGCGCGCCATCAAGGGATCGCTGCTCGACCTGACCGAGAATGTGATCCGTCTGCGTCGGCAGTTGCGTGATATCGAGATTCAGGCGGAACTGCAGATGCAGTCACGTGCCGGCCAGAGCACTGAAGCGCACGCCGATTTTGATCCGCTGGAGTTCGACCGGTTCACTCGCTTCCAGGAACTGACGCGAATGATGGCCGAATCAGTCAATGACGTGGCCACCGTCCAGCAGAATCTGCTCAAGAACCTTGATGACGCCAACGCGGCGATCCTCGCGCAGGCGCGTCTGAACCGCGAAGTGCAGCAGGAGCTGATGTCCATACGCATGGTGCCATTCGGCAGCGTCGTCGATCGTCTCTACCGTATCGTTCGGCAAGCTGCCAAAGAAGTCGGCAAGCGGGCGAACCTTGAAATCCGTGGTGCCCAGATCGAACTTGACCGAACCGTGCTCGAGAAGATGCTGGCGCCGCTTGAACACATGTTGCGCAACGCCGTCGCGCATGGGCTCGAAGACACCCCTGTTCGCCTGGCCAAGGGCAAGCCGGAGATTGGCGAGATATCTCTGAAGTTGGCGCAGGAAGGTAACGAAGTCATTCTGACTTTCGCCGACGATGGCGCCGGTCTCGACCTGAACCGGTTGCGCGAACGCGGCCTGGTCGCCGGTCTGCTGACCCAGGACGAAGCCGCTGACCCGACGCGCGTAGTCGAGCTGATTTTTGCCCCGGGAATCTCGACCGCCAGCGAGGTATCGCACCTGGCCGGTCGTGGCATCGGCATGGATGTCCTGAAGAGCGAGGTAAGCAGCCTGGGCGGACGCATTGAGGTCCTCTCCACCCCCGACCAGGGTACAACCTTCCGACTTTACCTGCCGCTCACGCTGGCGGTTACCAAAGCCTTGCTGGTCCGCTCGGGCAAGCGCCAATACGCGATCCCTGCAGCGATGATCGAGCAGGTGCTGGACCTCAAGGAACAGGCGCTGGCCAGGGTTCGCGAGGCCAGGGAAGCGGTCTGGTCGGGAAATCCCTATCCGTTCAACTACCTGCCACACCTCCTCGGCGACAGCTACGCGCTGCCGGAAAGACATTCGCAGTACTGGGTCCTGCTGCTGCGCAGCGGCAGCAAGCGAATTGCACTGCAGGTCGACGAACTGCTGGGTAACCAGGAAATCGTCGTCAAGAACATCGGACCGCAACTGGCCCGGGTGATTGGCGTCGACGGGGCAACCGTCCTCGGCAATGGACAGGTAGTCCTGATTCTGAATCCGATTGCACTGGCCAGTCGCGATCGCACGACAGCCGCCGTCTCGCCGGTGCCAACGGTTCGGCAACCGCTGGCCACCGACAGCGTCACCGCAAGCGTCCCGACGATCATGATCGTTGACGACTCGCTGACCGTGCGCAAGATCACCAGTCGCCTGCTGGCCCGCGAAGGCTACCAGGTGATGACGGCCAAGGATGGCGTCGATGCCCTCGAACAACTGGTGGCGATAGTCCCGGACGTCCTGCTGGTGGACATCGAAATGCCGCGTATGGACGGTTTTGAGCTCACCCGCAACCTGCGCGCCGACAAACGCCTGCGGCCGGTTCCGATCATCATGATCACCTCTCGAACAGCTGACAAGCACCGCCAATATGCCCTCGAACTGGGGGTCAATCACTACCTTGGCAAACCCTATCAGGAAGACGAGCTGTTACGGCTGGTCGCCGGCCATATCAGGGAGCAGCGGCACCCTTGACGACGGCATAGCGTTGCAAGGTCTTGCGCCTGGCCTGCGGGTGGTCGACCAGCGGCGCTGGCGTATCATGACCGATGCGCACGGCGCAGGCGGCCTGCTCGGACGGGCTCATGCACCATGGCGCGTGGATGAAGCTGTCCGGAACATTCGCCAACTCCGGCAGGTAGCGGCGAATGAAGATGCCTTTGGGATCGAAGCGCTGCGATTGTGTCACCGGGTTGAAAATTCGGAAATAGGGTTGTGCATCGCAGCCGCTTGAGGCTGCCCATTGCCAACCACCATTATTGGCCGACAGATCGAAATCGTTGAGCTGACGGGCAAAGTAGGCCTCGCCGCGACGCCAGTCGATGCCCAGATCCTTGGTCAGGAAAGAAGCCGTCACCATCCGCAGGCGGTTATGCATGTAGCCGCTGCGGTTGAGTTGGTGCATCGCGGCATCGACCAGAGGATAACCGGTGCGCCCCGCGCACCAGGCGGCAAAGGCCGCCTCCGCCGGCTGACCCTGTTCCCACGCGATGAGGTCATACACCAGCTTGAACGCACGCTGGCTGACCTGCGGAAAGTGATCAAGGATCATGAAGTAGAAGTCGCGCCAGAGCAGCTCGGAAAGCCAGGTCGCTGGCCCCTCGGCGCCCTCGCGCAGGGCTCCGGCAGCAATCGCCTGGGCCAGCAGATCGCGAATCGAGACCGTCCCGAAACGCAGGTGCACCGAGAGATACGAGACGCCCTTCAGCGCCGGGAAGTCACGCTGCTGGTGATAGCGCGCGATCCGTCCCAGGAAATCGGCGAGCAGCTGACGGCCACCGGACATCCCTGGCACGATGCCGAGGAATCGCAAATCCGTGGCGGTAAAACCGATCTCCGCCAGCGTCGGGACGCCGTGCGCCGCCAGCGCCACAGCGAGGCGGCCGCCTCGCCCTTCGTAGGGCTGCCAGTCGTCTTCCGTGAGGCGCCTGAGCCAGGCATTCTTGTAGGGCGTAAACACGGTGTAGGGTCGCCCAGCCTGCGTCAGCACCTCGTCGCCATCGAGGATTGCCTGATCCTTGAACGACTCGAAGGCAATTCCCTCGACCTGCAACGCCACCTTGACCGCAACATCGCGCTTCTTGGCCGGTGTTTCGTAGTCGCGATTGACAAACACGGCGGTCACCGCAAGCTCCTTGGCCAGCCTGGGGATCTCCTGGACTGGCCAGCCATGGCGAACGATCAGGGCGCCACCGCGGGCGCGCAGCGCCTGGTCGAGCTCGACGAGTGACTCGCGAATGAACTCGACGCGGCGATCGCATGGCACCAGCGCGTCGAGGATCTCCCGATCGAAGATAAAGACGCAATAGACCTTGCGTCCGCGCCGCAGCGCTTCGCAGAGCGCCGCGTGATCGAAATCACGCAGGTCACGGCGAAACCAGACAAGAATTGACTCCATCGTGGATTACCTTTGTGTCAGCCGCCACCGCCGATTAAAATAGGGCCATGCAAAGCATCAATCTTACTGACCATTTTCTCATTGCCATGCCGGCAATGGTAGATTCTTATTTTTCCAGGACCCTGGTCTACATCGCCGAACACAACGATCGCGGCGCGCTCGGCGTGATCGTCAATCGGCCGCTGGACATGAGTCTCGGCACGCTTCTGGAAAGAATTGATGTCCCCCTGGAGGCTGCGGGCTTTGCCGGCCTGCCGGTTCTCTTGGGTGGGCCGGTACAGACCGACCGCGGCTTTGTCCTGCATCGGCCGGTCGGACACTGGCAGTCGACGCTGGTAATCAACGAGCAGCTGGGCCTCACCAGTTCGCGCGACATCCTGCAGGCAGTCGCCCACAGTGGACAACCGCACGATCTCCTGGTTACCCTTGGTTATGCCGGCTGGGCAGCCGGTCAGATCGAACACGAACTGGCCCAGAACGCCTGGTTAACCGTACCGGCTGACCCGGGCATCCTCTTTGAATCTCCTTACGAGGAGAGACTCGCATCGGCCCTGGAGCTGCTTGGCGTCAATCTCGCCAACCTCGCCGATGCCGCCGGCCATGCCTGAGCCAGCGGGCAAACGCATGGGCACGGTACTGGCTTTCGACTTCGGGGAAAAGCGGATTGGCGTCGCCGTTGGCGAATGGCAGCTGCGGCAGGCGCATCCCCTGACCACCGTGCACAGCGAGGCCAACGCTGCGCGTTTCTCGGCGATCGCCGCCCTGATTCAGGAATGGCAGCCAACCAGCCTGGTCGTCGGGCGACCGCTGACACTCGACGGCACAGCACACGCGATGACCGCCCGTTGCATGCGCTTCGCCAGTCAGTTGCGCGGCCGCTTCGGGCTCAGCGTCGAGTATGCCGAAGAGCGGCTTTCCTCGGTCGATGCACAGGATCGACTGCGTAGCGCAGGGCACGACCACCGCAGCGCAAGAAAACACCTCGACGCCGTCGCTGCGCAGTTGATCCTGCAGAGCCATTTTGACAGCATCGTCGGGCAAACCGATGACCACTCCTTGCTTGATGAAGCCAGAGACACGAATGACCGCGAAACCTGCCATTGACCTCCCCAACGCCGAAGCACAGTGCGCTCAATTGGCCGAGCTGATCCGACCACGGCTGCAACCCGACACCATGCTGGTCGGCATTCACAGTGGTGGCGCCTGGGTTGCCGGACGTCTGCGTGAGCTACTTGGCCTGGGCAACGAGATTGGTCTGATCGACGTCTCCTTCTACCGCGACGACTACGGCGAACGGGGCTTGCACGCACGCGTCAAGCCAAGCTCGATTCCTTTCGATGTCGAAGGCCGGCCATTGATCCTCGTCGATGACGTGCTGTATACCGGCCGCACGACGCGCGCGGCGCTCAACGAACTGTTCGACTATGGTCGACCGGCGAGTATCCAGCTCGCCGTGCTGGCCGATCGCGGCCGGCGCCAGTTGCCGATCTGCGCCGACTTCTGCCCCTGGCAGGTCGACCTCGATCCATCGCAAGAGCTGGTCCTCTCGGAGGAAGCCGACGGTCAACTGCAGTGGAGCCTTGCCGAGCATGCGTAACCCACAACTCAACAGCAATGGCGAGCTGACCCACCTGCTGTCCATCGAGGGTCTGCCCCGCGCAGTGATCACGCACATTCTTGACACCGCATCCAGCTTTCTCAAGGTGTCCCACCGTGATGTCAAGAAGGTGCCCTTGTTGCGTGGCAAGAGCGTGTTCAACGTCTTCTTCGAGAATTCCACACGTACGCGAACAACTTTCGAAATCGCCGCCAAGCGCCTGTCGGCGGACGTGATCAACCTCGATGTGACGCGCTCCTCGACGGCCAAGGGGGAGACCCTGCTTGACACGGTGGACAACCTCGTGGCCATGCACGCCGACATGTTCGTCGTCCGGCACGCGGCCAGTGGCGCGCCGCATTTGATTGCCGGTCATCTGCGCCGCCTCGGGAGGAACGACGTGCACGTGGTCAATGCCGGCGACGGTCAGCACGCGCATCCAACGCAGGGCCTGCTCGACATGTATACGATCCGTCACTACAAGAAGGATTTCGCCGATTTGACAGTGGCGATTGTCGGCGACATCCTGCATTCGCGCGTCGCGCGCTCGGACATACATGCCCTGACCACACTCGGTGCCGCCGAAGTGCGCGCGGTTGGTCCACAGACCCTGCTGCCGACCGCGATCGAGAAAATGGGCGTGCGCGTCTGCCACGACCTGTTGGCGGGAATTCGCGATTGCGATGTGGTGATCATGCTCCGCCTGCAGAACGAGCGGATGAATGGTGCGCTGCTGCCCTCGGCGCGCGAGTACTTCAGTTGTTACGGTCTGACGCCGGCGATGCTCGCGCTGGCCAAGCCGGACGCCATCGTGATGCATCCAGGACCGATGAACCGTGGCGTCGAAATCGACTCCGATGTCGCCGACGGCCCGCAGGCGGTGATTCTGCCGCAGGTCACTTTCGGGATCGCCGTGCGCATGGCGGTGATGGGCATTCTGGCAGGGAACTGATCGATGAAAAAGCAAGCTCTGCAGATTCGCAACGCCCGCCTGATCGATCCGAAAAGCGGTTTCGATGGGCTTGGCGACCTGTTCATCGCCGAGGGCCGTATTGCCGCGATCGGCCCGCCGCCGACCGGCTTAACCGCTGCCCGCCAGATCGACGCCGCGGGGCTGATTGCCTGCCCCGGACTGGTCGATCTGTCGAGCCGCCTGGGCGGTATCGAGCCCGAATTGAACGCGGCGGTTGCCGGCGGCGTCACCTCGCTGGCCTGCCCGCCCGACACCAAGCCACCGCTCGACGAACCCGGACTGGTCGAGCGCCTCGTCCGACGCAGCGCAACTCTGGGCCTGGCACGGGTCTATCCGATCGGCGCTTTGACCCAGCAACTGGCGGGTGAAAAACTCGCCGAGATGAACGGTCTGGCACGCGCCGGCTGCATTGGCTTCTCGCAGGCCCGGCAGGCGATCGTCGACACGCAGTTGCTGTTGCGGGCGATGCAATACGCAGCCACCTTCGGCTATGCAGTGCGGCTGCGACCGCAGGATCAGTTTCTCGCCCGCGAGGGCACCGCCCACGACGGCGAGGTCGCCGCCCGACTGGGGTTGGCCGGCATTCCGGTCGCCGCTGAAACGGTCGCCATCGCCACCGCTCTGCAACTGGCATCGCAAACCGGGGTTCGCCTGCATCTGTCGCGCCTCTCGTCCGCCGCCGGCGTCGCGCTGGTCCGTGCCGCCAAGGCGTCGGGCATGCAGCTCAGCTGTGACGTCGCCATCCACCACCTGCATCTGTCGGAAATGGACATCGGCTACTTTGACAGCAATGCACGCCTCGACCCGCCGCTGCGTTCGGCAAGCGACCGCGACGCGCTGCGCACAGCCGTCAGGGAGGGACTGGCGGCGATCTGTTCGGACCATACGCCGGTCGATGCCGATGGCAAGCAACTGCCGTTTGCCGAAGCCCTTCCCGGAGCCACCGGAGTCGAGCTCCTGCTGCCACTGACCCTGCAGTGGGCTGCTCAGGAGAAGTTGCCGCTGGCACTGGCGTTGGCCCGCATCACCTGTGATCCAGCAGGCATTCTCGGCATCGAGGCGGGCTCGCTGGCGGTTGGCAGCCCGGCCGACATTTGCCTCTTCGACCCTGAAGAGTGCTGGCGTGTCACCCCGGAAACCCTGCGTAGCCAAGGGAAAAATACCCCCTTCCTGGGTTACCAGATGAGCGGCCGGGTACGCATGACGCTCATCGACGGACGGATCGTGTTCGCCGCCTGAGCGCGGCCGGGAGCCCGCCAGAGGGGTAGCGGCGCGCGTCGATCGAGCACCAGCTCACGGCGCAAGCAAGCGTCGCACCGCGTCAACCGACGCGCCAACCACCAGCAGCACCTTGTGCCGCGAGGTCGCGCCACTCTTGAGGGTAAGCGCCGACCTTCCCAGACCCAGGCGCTGCGCGACAAACGCCAGCAGGGCGGCGTTGGCCCTGCCGTCGATGGCCGGCGCAGCAAGGCGAATCTTCAGCGCGTCGCCGTGCAGGCCAGCTACTTCACTGCGCTTGGCTCCCGGTTGGGCATGTATGGTCAAGGTGATTACCCCGTCGGCTTCGCGCAGCCAGTCACTCACGAGTCAGAGAAAAATCAGCAACAGCTGCGCGAGGACGACGGCGACCAGCGGCGACAGGTCAACGCCGCCGATTGGCGGTACGACGCGCTGGATCGGAGCCAGCACGGGCCTGGTGAGCTGCGCGACCGGCTGGCTCAGGGGCGAGTAGGGGTTGATCCATGACAGGACAGCCTGCGCGATCAGCGCACCAATCAACAGGTAGATGCTGAGCCGCAAGGTGCTCAGCAAACCTCGCCAGAGCAGCAACAACAAGACTTCCAACGACCAGGTACCGCCATACAGGAGGAACACCGCAAGCGCAGCCACGACCTGCAGCAGATAGGCCGGCAGCAGACTCGCCAGGTCCAGGCCATACCAGCCCGCCAGAGCCTTGCGCAAGGGCTTGACCAACCAGTTGGTCAACTCGACGACAAAAGTACCGATCTGATTGTTGAAGGAAACGCGGCAAGCCTGCATGAAAAACCGCAGTAGTAGCGCAAAGGTCAGGAAACCCGTCAATGCTTCGAGCACGAACAAGCTGGCCTGCGCAATCACCAACTGTCCTTACCTAGCGACTCGCCCAATTCACGACCGCGATTGTTGGCGGCGAGAATGCCAGCGATGAAGCCTTCCTTGACGCCACGTTCGGCCATGGTACGTAGGGCCGCCTCGGTGGTTCCACCTTTTGAAGTGACGCGCTCGCGCAGCACGCTGGCCGCTTCATCGGACTGTGCAGCCAGCTTGGCGGCACCAAGTACCGTATCAATCGATAGCTGCCGCGCCTGCACCGGCGTCAGACCCAGTTCGCTTGCCGCCTGCTGCAGCGCTTCGATGAACAGGAATACATAGGCCGGGCCGCTGCCGGAAATGGCGGTCACCGCATCCATCTTTACTTCGTCGGCAATCCACACGGTACTGCCGACCGCCTGCAGGATGCGTTCGGCGCCGAGTCGCTCGGCCATTGACACCGCCGGCATCGCACATAGGCCGGTGATGCCGGCGCCCACCAGCGCCGGCGTGTTGGGCATCGCTCGCACGATCTTGCCGTAGCCTCCCAGCCAGCGTGAGACATCGCCCAAGCGTAGTCCGGCCGCGATGCTGATGATCAGTTGCTGTTTCAGATATTTGCATAGCGGCGTACAGGCATCGCGCATCTGCTGCGGCTTCACTGACAGCAGCACGGCGTCGCAATCGAGCGCCACCGCGCTCGGCGTTTCATAACAACGGACGCCGTAGATCAGCCGCAGCTTGGCACGCCCCTGTGCTCCCAACTCGATGACCGCAATGTCGGCTGCCGAAAAACCGGTCTTTACCAGGCCGCCGATCAGTGCGTTGGCCATATTGCCACCGCCAAGGAAAGTGATTTTCATGCTCTGTTTCTCTCACCAAAAATAGCCGTGCCGACACGCACCAGCGTTGCGCCCTCGGCGATGGCCGCTTCCAGGTCTGCCGACATGCCCATCGAAAGTGTATCCAACGGCAGGCCATCGGCCTGCAGGCGTTCAGAAAGTTCTCGCAGGCGACGGAACGAACGGCGCTGCTCAAGGAAGTCATCACCCGGCGCCGGGAGGGCCAGCAAACCGCGCAGCCGCAGCCTGGGCAACGCAGCCACGGCGTGTGCCAGCGCCGGCAATTCGGCTGGCCAGACACCGCCCTTCGTTGCCTCGCCGCTGATATTGACCTGCAAACAGACCGACAAGGGTGGCAGCGACGCCGGACGTTGCTCGGAGAGCCGCTCCGCGATGCGCAACCGGTCAAGCGACTGCACCCAGTCGAAACCCTCCGCGACCAGGCGAGTCTTGTTGGCCTGCAGCGAACCGATGAAATGCCAGTTCAGTCCCAGCGCACGCAGCTCAGCGATTTTTTCGATTCCTTCCTGCACATAGCTTTCGCCAAAAGCTCGCTGGCCTGCGGCTGCCAACTCGGCCACCGCAATGGCTGGCCAGGTCTTGCTGACGGCCAGCAACTGGACATCCCCGGCAGCACGACCGTACTCTCGCTCGGCGTCGGCAATTCGCGCGAGAACGGCTTGCAGCTTGGTGGGAAGTGTGATCATAATCGGGCGTCGCGCTGATTATTGGGAGTATAACACCGTGCCCTGCCCGCTGCCCGAGGACCGAAGCTGATGGACATTACCGAACTGCTGGCCTTCAGTGTCAAGAACAAGGCTTCCGACCTCCACCTGTCCGCCGGCCTGCCACCGATCATCCGGGTAAACGGCGATGTGCGGCGGATCAACCTGCCGGCCATGGAGCACAAGGATGTGCATGCGATGGTGTATGACATCATGAGCGACAGCCAGCGCAAGCAGTACGAAGACACTCGCGAATGCGACTTCTCGTTCGAGATTCCCAATCTCGCGCGCTTTCGCGTCAACGCCTTCATTCAATACCGGGGCGCTGGCGCCGTTTTCCGGACGATTCCGTCGCAAGTGCAGACCCTCGAAGAGCTCAACTGCCCAAGGATCTTCAAGGACATCTCCGAATATCCACGCGGCATCGTCCTGGTCACTGGGCCGACCGGCTCGGGCAAATCGACTACTCTGGCGGCGATGATCAACCATGTCAATGAAAATTCGTATAGCCACATTCTCACGGTCGAAGATCCGATCGAGTTTGTTCACCAGCCGAAGAAATGCCTGATCAACCAGCGTGAAATCGGTGCGCACACGCTGTCCTTCCAGAATGCCCTGCGCTCGGCCCTGCGTGAGGACCCCGACGTCATTCTGGTGGGCGAGATGCGCGACCTCGAGACCATCCGCCTGGCGCTCACCGGCGCGGAAACCGGCCACCTGGTGTTCGCCACCCTGCATACCTCGAGCGCGGCCAAGACGATCGACCGCGTCGTCGACGTCTTTCCGGCCGCCGAAAAGGAAATGGTTCGTTCGATGCTTTCCGAATCGTTGCGTGCGGTGATCTCGCAAAGCCTGCTCAAGAAGAAGGATCAAACAGGGCGGATCGCTGCTTACGAGATCCTCATCGGCACGCCAGCGATTCGCAACCTGATCCGTGAGAACAAGGTGGCGCAGATGTATTCCTCGCTGCAGACCGGTCAGCAATTTGGCATGCAGACGCTCGATCAGTGCCTGACCGATCTCGTCAAGCGCAATCTGGTTTCGCTTGCCGAGGCGCGCAGCAAAGCGGCCAACAAGGACGCCTTCGCCGGGGCTTAGGCGAGACGTGCGCGCAGGAGAAGACCATGGAAAACGAGCAAGCACTGAAGTTCATGCACGAGTTGCTGCGCCTGATGTTGCAGAAAAATGGATCGGACCTGTTCATCACCGCCAACTTTCCGCCGGCGATCAAGATCGACGGCAAGGTGGTAGCGGTCTCCAACCAGCCGCTCCAGCCCCAGCACTCGGCCGAACTCGCACGCTCGATCATGAACGACCGGCAAGCTTCGGAATTCGAGGCGACCAAGGAATGCAACTTTGCCATCTCGCCTACCGGCATCGGACGCTTTCGCGTCAATGCTCTGGTGCAGCAGGGACGCGTCGCGGTGGTCTGTCGGACGATCAACCTGGTGGTGCCGACACTCGAGGAACTCGGCTTGCCACCGGTGTTGAAAGATATCGCAATGACCTTGCGCGGTCTGGTCATCTTTGTTGGTGGCACCGGCACCGGCAAGACCACCTCACTGGCAGCGCTCGTTGACCATCGCAACCGCAATAGCCAGGGTCACATCATCACCATCGAAGACCCGATCGAATTCGTCCACGAACACAAGAAATGCATCGTCACCCAGCGCGAGATCGGCGTCGATACGGACAGTTGGGAGGTGGCGCTGAAGAATACCCTGCGCCAGGCACCGAACGTGATCATGATGGGAGAAATCCGTGACCGCGCGACCATGGACTACGCCATTGCCTTTGCTGAAACCGGCCATCTCTGCCTCGCCACACTACATGCCAACAGCAGCAACCAGGCGATCGACCGGATCATCAACTTCTTCCCCGAGGAACGCCGCCACCAATTGCTGATGGACCTGTCGCTGAATCTGCGCGCCCTTGTCTCGCAGCGCCTGCTACCAAAAAAGGACGGCAAGGGCCGCGCGCCGGCGATCGAAATCCTGCTCAACTCACCGCTGATTTCCGACCTCATCTTCAAGGGCCAGGTACACGAAATCAAGGAGACGATGAAAAGGTCGCGCGAACTCGGCATGCAGACCTTCGACCAGGCGCTGTTCGACCTCTACGAAGCGGGTCAGATCAGCTACGCCGATGCCTTGCGCAACGCCGATTCGCTCAACGACCTGCGACTGCAGATCAAGCTGCATGGCAAGGACGCGAAAGACCGGGATCTCAGCGCCGGCATCGGCCATCTGGACATCGTCTAGGCCTTCCCCGGACTCCTTCACGCCGGCGTGGAACTCGCCGCGACACCGCGGTTGCTGCCCGCCACCATGCGGAACTCATAGAGGCGGCAATCCAGGGCACCGTTGTAGAGTGGCGTTTTCTTGCTTGGAGTCAGGCGAAGCATTTTTGGCAGTCTGCTGTCGGCGCTGATCAGGAAGCAGTTCCAGCCAGCGAAGCGACGTTTCAAGGCGCTACCCAGCTGCGGGTAAAACGCCGCCAGTTCTTCCTGGTCAGAAACGCGCTCACCGTAGGGCGGATTGCTGACCAGGATGCCGTGTTCGGCAGGGGCCTTGATTTCCAGCAAATCACCGGTAGCGAGGCTGACCGCCGGCAGCAGACCGGCGCGGTCGAGGTTGGCGAGCGCAGCGCGGACGGCCACCGGGGAGAGGTCGCTGCCGAAAATCCCTGCCTCTGCCGCGGCGGCTTCGCCCGCCCGGGCAGCGTCGAACAGCCGCTTCCAGGCCCTTGGATCGAACTGACGCAGCCGCTGGAAAGCGAACGGGCGCCCGGCGCCCGGCGCCACGCCGAGGGCGATCTGCGCCGCCTCGAGCAGAAAGGTGCCACTGCCGCACATCGGATCGAGCAGAGGCACGCCGGGCTGCCAGCCACTCAAGCGAAGAATGCCGGCGGCGAGGTTTTCCTTGATCGGCGCTTCAACGGTCTTCTGGCGAAAACCGCGCTGGTACAGCGGGGCGCCCGAGGTATCCAGATACAGGGTGCAGTCATCCTTGGTGATGAAGCCGTGCACACGCACGTCCGGCTGGCGCGTATCGACACTCGGACGCTGGCCGGTGTCACGACGAAAGCGATCGCAGATGGCGTCCTTGATGCGCAGAGTGACGAACTCGAGGCTCTTCAGCGGGCTCTTGACGGCATTGACGTCCACCCGGATGGTCTGCTCGGCAACAAACCAGGTTGGCCAGGGAGTGTCGAGCGCCAGGCGGTAGATGTCTTCCTCGTTGCCATAGGGCGCCTGCGCCACCCGCCACAGGATGCGCGTCGCAATTCGCGAGTGCAGATTGGCACGGTAACAGACCGGCCAGTCGGCGACGAAATGTACGCCCCCGAGAATCTGTTGGCGGTCATGCGCGCCGGCTGCGGCGAGCTCTTCGAGCAACAGGTGCTCGAGACCGCGCGGACAGCTGGCAAAAAAAGTTTCCATGGTGGTCTCCTGGCAGGTCAACTAGAAGGGCTTGACGACGGCAAGATAGGTCGCCGCCAGCAGAATCAGCACCGGCAGTTCGTTGAACCAGCGGTACCAGACGTCGCCGTGCACGTTGCGGCAGGCCTGAAAGTCGCGCAAAAGCCGACCACAATACGCGTGATAGGCCAGCAACACCACCACCAAAGCAGCCTTGGCGTGCAGCCAGCCACCCGAGAAGCCGTAAGCAATCCATAACCAGAGACCTAGAGCCACGGCCAGAATGCCGATCGGGGTCATGAAACGATAGAGCTTGCCGGCCATCAACAGCAGGCGCTCACGTTCGGCGACGCTGTCCGGGGCGACCATCGCCAGATTGACAAAAATTCGCGGCAGGTAGAAGAGGCCGGCAAACCAACTGACCACCATCCAGAGATGCAAAACCTTGACTATGAGCACGACGCCTACTCCCTTTCCGTCCGGGCCGCTGCGATGCCATCCTCGACGCGCGGATAGCACAGCTGCGCGCGAAATTCCTTCTTGACCCGCTGGTTGAGCAGGCGACGTGATTCACTCATGAACGACAACTGCAGGGGCGAAAGTTGCCGCTCGGCCTCGTGGCGTGACAGGCGCGGCACCCTGGGCAAGCCGAAACGGTCAGCCACCAGATCAAAGTACTCCCCCATCCTGATTTCCGAATCGTCGGTGACATTGTAGGTACGGTTGCTGCGCCCGTAGCGCAGCGCGGCACAGGTCAGCAACGCCAGGTCGTCGGCATGGATATGGTTGCTGTAGACATCGTCCGTCTCGCGAAGAGCCGGAATTCCCCTCTGCAAGCGGTCAATCGGCAAGCGATCAGCAGCATAGATTCCGGGTGCGCGCAGGATGCTGACCACAACGCCGCGGCGGCCAAGCGCGCGCAACCGGCGTTCGGCGTCCACCCGGCGGCAGGCACGGGCGGTCGCAGGTCGCACGCCGCGCGTCTCGTCAATCCTTGCCCCGCGGCAGTCGCCATAGACGCCACTAGTGCTTATATACACGATTCGCTGTGGTAGACTCCGGCCGCGGACCAACGCAGCAAGCAGCGCCCGGGTGCGGCTATCATGGTGCACCCCGGGGACGCGATCGACGCTCGGGGGCGGCGCCAGATGGACGACGATGTCGGCCAGACCAGCGATACGCTGCAGACTGTGCGGCTGATCGAGGTCGGCCAGCACGGGTCTGGCGCCCTGGTCACGCCAGAAGGCGCACTGCTCGGGGTCGCGTAGCAGCGCAAAAATGCGGTAGTGGCCAAGCAGACGGGGAAGCAGGCGGCGCGCAATATCACCGCAGCCGACGATCAATAGTTTTTGCACGGCGCAATTCTACCGGAACGGGACATCAGCGGAGAGTCAATGGGTTTTCAGATCAGCGTTCAGCCTAGCCGGCACTCTTTCCAGGCCGCGCCTGACGAGACGATTCTCGAGGCCGCGCTGCGCCAGGGACTGAGTCTACCTTATGGGTGCCGTGATGGCGTTTGTGGCTCGTGCCGGGGAAAGGTGCTGAGCGGCCAACTGGAGCACGGCAAGGCGCAGATTGAGGTTCTCAGTGAGGCCGACCGGCAGGCTGGCTTCGCCCTTTTCTGCTGTGCCATGGCCAAGAGCGACCTGTGCATCGAAAGCCGCGAAGTACGCTCACTCGAGGATATTCCGATTCGAACCTTGCCGGCACGCGTGCAAAAACTGACACGTGCCGCCCCGGACGTGATGATCGTCGAACTCAAACTGCCCGCCAATGAGCGCCTGCAGTTTCTCGCCGGGCAATACATAGACATTCTTCTGAAGGAAGGCAGGCGCCGCTCTTTTTCGCTGGCCAACGCACCGCACGCCGACGACGTTCTGGAGTTGCATGTCCGGCAGGTGCCGGGAGGGCAATATACCGGACACGTTTTCGACACCATGAAGGAACGCGACATTCTGCGCCTGCGCGGACCACAAGGCAGCTTCTTCTTGCGTGAGGACGCCAACAAGCCGATGTTGCTGGTGGCCGGCGGAACCGGCTTTGCGCCCATCAAGGCGATCGTCGAACACGCCATCGCCGAAGCAAGCCAGAGACCGATGTACATTTATTGGGGTGGCCGCGGCCGTGCCGACCTCTACCTGTTGCCCCTGGCCGAGCAGTGGTCGGCAGAACATGCGCACATTCACTTCACGCCGGTCCTCTCCGACTCGCCAGAAGAAGAACACTGGGAGGGTCGAACCGGCCTTGTCCACGAAGCCGCAATGACGGACCATCCCGACCTTTCCGACTATCAGGCATACGTCTGTGGCGCGCCGGCAATGGTGCGGGCCGCCAGGCGCGACTTTCTTACCCGTCACCAGTTGCCCGCCGAAGAATTCTTCGCGGATTCTTTCGACTATGCGGCAGAGTCCCAGGATGCGCTGCAGGCGATGGCAGGAAGCAATTCTTCCAGCACGGAAGGTCGCGCCACATGACCGAAGTGTTCATCTCGCGCCAGCCGCTGGTCAATCGCCAGCGCCGGATCATTGCCACCCGCTTGACGCTCCATCTCGGCAACCCTGGCAACATGCACGACGCGGTGAGCACTCTCCATGCGCTCGATGGTGTCTGGCCGCTGGGCGCCAAGCCGGTGTTCATCAGTTGCGGTAGAACCAACTGTGATGCCAGCCTGCTCAACTGGTCGACGCCGGAAAATGCGACCCTCGAATTGCCCGCCGCAGTGCTGCTCAGCCCGTCTGGAGCGGACCTGATCGCGGCGCTGCAAACCTGGCAACCGGCGGTCTGCCTGCATTTCGATCCACAGGCTGCAGCGGCACTGAGCAGCGGTGTGCAGTTCCGCTTCGTCGGCTTTGACGTACGGCGCTTCACCCTCGCCCAGCTCAGACTGCTCTCCGCCCGAACCAGATCGCACGGCATCGGTGTCGCCTTCAACGTCGACACAGCCGACGATTTCCAAGCCTGCCTGGACGCGGGAATGACGGCCGCCGCCGGCTGGTTTTTCACGGTGCCGACCGGCGTGCCAGCGAGAACGCTCAATGCGGGACAGGCGAACATCGTGCGGGTGCTCAACCTGGTCCGCAGCAACGCCGACATTCGGGAAATCGAAGACGCGCTCAAGCTCGATGTGGCAATTTCCTACAAACTGCTGCGCTACATCAACTCCGCCGGCTTTGGCCTGTCCTGCGAGATCCAGTCCTTCCGGCACGCAGTCAGCATGCTCGGCTACGACAAGCTCAACCGCTGGTTGTCACTCCTGCTGGCGACGGCCAGCAAGGACCCGATGGCGCCCGCCTTGATGTATACGGCGATGCTGCGAGCACGCCTGATGGAACTCCTGGCCAGCGGCCTGGTGGACCGATCGGAGCACGACAGCTTGTTCATCACCGGCGCTTTCTCCTTGCTCGACGCGCTGCTCGGCGTCGGCATGGAGCAGGTACTCGAGGCGATGCGCCTGCCCGAGCCGATCTGCGACGCCCTGCTCGCCAAGGGCGGTCGCTATCAACCCTTCCTTGATCTGGCGCTGGCCAGCGAGGGAGATGACGCCAAGGTGATCGCCGAACAGGCCGGCATGCTCGGCCTGACCGCCGCGCAGTTCAACCGTGCCCAGATGCAGGCGTTGTCCTTCGCTGATGCCATGGAGTTCTAGGCTCCGCCCGACTATTCGCCAAGGTAGGCAGCGCGCACCTTCGGATCGGCAAGCAGTTTCCTCGATTCGTCGGTGATCGTGATCTCGCCGCTTTCCATGACGTAGCCGCGCTGACTGACTTCCAGCGCCAGCTTGGCATTCTGCTCGACGAGCAGAATGGTCATCCCCTCGGCGGCCACCGCGCGAATCACCTCGAAGATCTTTTGCACCATGATTGGCGCCAGTCCCATTGACGGCTCATCGAGCAGCATCAGGCGGGGCCTGCTCATCAACGCGCGGCCAATCGCCAGCATCTGCTGTTCGCCACCGGAGAGCGTTCCTGCCACCTGCTGAGCCCTTTCCTTGAGGCGCGGAAAGTGTTCAAGAACCTGCTCGAGGTCGCCCTCGATAGCCGCCTTGTCGTGGCGAGCGTAGGCGCCCATGCGCAGGTTCTCGATACTGGTCATGCGTGGAAAAACTCCCCTGCCCTCGGGCACCAGCGCTATCCCCTCGGCCACCAGCCCGTGCGGCGGCAAACCCAGGAGCTCCTTGCCACGATAGCGGACGTTGCCGCCGGCCGGGTCGAGCAATCTTGCCAGCGCCCGCAGGGTGCTGCTCTTGCCCGCGCCATTGGCACCGATCAGCGCGACCATCTCACCTTCATTGACATGAAAGCTGATCCCGCGGACGGCCTGGATACCACCGTAGGAAACGCGCAGTCCGTTAACTTCGAGCATATTGTTCCTTCAGGCCACCGAGCCACCGAGATAGGCCTCGATAACGCGCGGATCCTTTTGCACCACTGCTGGCACATCCTCACAGATCTTCTCGCCGTAGTCGAGCACGGCCACCCGCCCACACAATCCCATCACCAGCTTGACATCGTGTTCGATCAGCAGGACGGTGACGCCATCACGACAGATTCCTTCGACCAGCAAGCGCAAGGCTTCGGTTTCGGTACCATTCATTCCGGCAGCCGGTTCGTCTAGCGCAAGCAGCTTGGGTTCCGTGGCCAGGGCGCGGGCGATTTCGAGGCGCCGCTGATCTCCGTAGGAGAGATGTTTCGCATAGTCATGCGCCCGCTCGTGAATGCCGACATAGTGCAGTAGTTCATCGGCGCGGCGGCTGATCGCCGCCTCTTCCCTACGCGTCGCCGCATTGCGCGTGATCGCGCCAACCACCCCGGCGTGCGTGCGCAGATGGCGACCAACCATGACGTTCTCGATCGCGGTCATGTTGCCGAACAGGCGAATGTTCTGAAAGGTACGAGCAATCCCGACTTCGGCGGCCTTATGCGGTGCATCCGCCTCGAGTCTGACGCCATCAAAGATGAAGTGACCGCTCTCGTTCTTGTACAGACCAGTCAGGCAATTGAAAAAGGTCGTCTTGCCCGCACCATTCGGCCCGATCAGGCCATAAATCTCGCCGCGCCGGATGGTCAGGGAAACATCATGCAGCGCCTTGACACCACCAAAATGCTTGGCAACGTCATGGGCTTCGAGAAGGAGCTGTTTCTCGCTCATGATCAATCCGTACTCTCGGAAAGTTCGCGGCGGCGTTGCGACGAAGGCCACAGACCAGCTGGACGGAAACGCATCACGAGGACCAGCGCGAGACCAAAAACGAGCATCCGCAGGCTTTCCGGATCAATGATCATGCGCCCGAACAACGCTCGCTGCAACGGCTCGATGCCGTAGCGCAGCGCCTCCGGCAAACCGGTCAGCAGGACCGCGCCGAGGATCACGCCAGGAATATGCCCCATGCCGCCAAGAACCACCATTGCCAGAATGGTGATCGACTCCATCAGTGAGAAGCTCTCGGGGCTGACAAATCCCTGCATTGCGGAAAATACGCCGCCGGCGACCCCCCCGAAGGATGCGCCCATGGCAAAGGCCAGCAGCTTGATGTTGCGGGTATTGATGCCACAGGCCTTGGCAGCAACTTCGTCCTCGCGAATCGCCTGCCAGGCGCGGCCGATACGTGAGTCCTGCAAGCGTATATTGACGAGAATCACCAGCAGCGCCAGGGCGACCAGCAGAAAATAGTATTTCTGTGGGCCGGAGAGGGTCACGCCAAGGACCGTGCTGGTCTGGGCAAAGGAAAAATCACCCATGCGAATCGGATCGATCAGGGTGATTCCCTGCGCACCATTGGTGACATTGATCGGCGCATTCAGATTGTTCATGAAGATGCGGACAATCTCACCAAAACCGAGCGTGACGATCGCCAGATAATCGCCGCGCAACTTCAGGGTCGGGGCGCCGAGGAGGACTCCGAACATGCACGCAAAGCCGGCACCAATCGGCAAAATCACCCAAAAAGGCAGGTGAATCCCGAAATGCGGCGATGCCAGAAGGGCATAGGTATAGGCGCCGACAGCGTAAAAAGCGACGTAACCGAGGTCAAGCAAGCCTGCATAGCCGACCACGATATTCAGACCAAGCGCCAGGAAGACATAGAGAATCGCGAAGTTCGCAATGCGCACCCATGCCTGACCGGCAAGCGCCGCCACGAACGGTACCGCCAGGAGGACGGCGGCGAGGAGCAGAAACCCCAGCCAATGTCGCTGCCAGGGAACAGATTTCCGGACTCGGCCGTTCATGCACGATCTCCCGTACGTTCACCAAACAGACCCGAGGGACGAAACATCAAGACAATGATCAGGACAATGAAGGCAAAAATGTCCTGGTAATGACTGCCCAGAAAATCGCCGGTCAGGTCGCCGATGTAGCCGGCGCCCAGCGCCTCGATGATCCCCAACAACAGGCCGCCAGCCATCGCACCCGCAAGGTTGCCGATGCCCCCGAGAACGGCTGCCGTAAAAGCCTTCAGACCGAGCATGAAACCCATCTGGTAGTGGGCGATCTCGTAGTAGGAACCGACCATGCAGCCGGCCACCGCGCCCAGCGCCGAGCCGATGATGAAGGCCATGGCGATGACGCGGTTGATGTCCACGCCCATCAGGGAAGCGACGTGCGGATTCTGCGCCGTCGCACGCATGGCCATGCCGATGCGCGTGCGGTGTACCAGGTAAATCAGGCCCAGCATCATCACTGCCGCGAGGGTAACGATGGCCACCTGCACATTGGTAAAGGTGGCCCCACCCACTTCGTACATGTGCTTTTTGATCATCGGCGGGAAAGTGATGTAATTCCTTCCCCAGATGATCATCGCCACGTTCTGCAGGACGATCGACATGCCGATTGCAGTGATCAACGGGGTCAGCCTCGGCGCGTGCCGCAACGGGCGGTAGGCCACTCTTTCGAGGGCCCAGCCGAGCACCATGCAGACCACCACCGACACCAGCGCACCGATGCCGAGAACCAATAATGGTGGCATGCCCGAGCCGGCGAGCGAAACAATCACCGTGAACGCAACCATCGTACCGATCATCACCACCTCGCCATGCGCAAAGTTGATCAGGCCGATGATCCCGTACACCATCGTGTAGCCGAGAGCGACGAGCGCGTATACGGCGCCCAGGGTGAGGCCGTTGATCAGTTGCTGGAGGAGAGTTTCCATGGTCAGGCTTTCCGCAACGAGGTGCTGAGGGCGAACCATCGGGTCCGACTCATCGCACCAGGGGTATGACCGGGCGAACGCTGGGCCCGGATGCTGCCGAGCGGATGCGGATGCGGGAAAAACGAGGGAATGGCTGCTGCCATTCCCTCGCTACCGACGACCTTTACTTCTTGGCTTCGGCGGTGCCACCTTCGGACTTCAGCGTGACCAGCTTGCCATCCTTGATCTCGAAAACGGTGATCGCGCCATTCTTGATGTCGCCCTTGGCATCGAACTCGATCTTGCCGGTAACGCCATCGTAGGCAGTTTTGCCCACTTCCGGCAGGTACTTGACCGGGTCCGTCGAGTTGGCGCGCTTCATCGCGTCGACCAGGACCATCACCGCGTCGTAGCTGTACGGCGAGTAGATCTGGATCTGACCGTACTTCTTGGTGAAGTCTTCGAGGAACTTCTGGCCGTTCGGGAGTTTGTCGGCAGGCAGGCCGGCCTGCGTGCAGATGACGCCTTCCGATGCCGCGCCGGCAAGCTTGATCAGTTCTGGCGAGCAGCCACCGTCACCGGTGGTGAACTTGGCCTTGATACCCAGTTCCTTCATCTGCTTGAGCATCGGGCCGCCGACCGCATCCATGCCGCCAAGGAAGATCACGTCGGGGTTCTTGGCCTTGATCTTGGTCAGGATGGCCTTGAAGTCGGTCGCCTTGTCGTTGGTGAACTCGCGGGCGACGATGGTTGCACCACCAGCCTTGGCCGCTTTTTCGACCTCATCCGCGAGACCCTGGCCGTAAGCCGTACGGTCGTCGATGATCGCGAT
The DNA here is from genome assembly GCA_016713625.1 of Candidatus Accumulibacter affinis. GTDB lineage: Bacteria > Pseudomonadota > Gammaproteobacteria > Burkholderiales > Rhodocyclaceae > Accumulibacter > Accumulibacter affinis. The sequence goes on along the minus strand of JADJOT010000010.1, from coordinate 228,325 downwards.
CTTCTTGGCTCCCATGTCCTTCACCGCGTAGCTGCCGACCACCGAACCCTGCTGGATGTCGTTGGCCATTACCCGGAAGGCAGTGGGGAAGCCCTGCTGAGTGTATTTCGGATTGGTTGCCGAGGGAGAAATCTGTGGCAGGCCGGCCTGGTTGTAGATTGCCGATGCCGGAATGGTTGTTCCCGAGTTGAGGTGGCCGACCACGCCTGCCACTTTGGCGTCAACCAGCTTCTGTGCGACGACCGTACCGGTCTTCGGATCCGCCTGATCATCCTCACCGAGGAGCTCGAACTTGAGGACCTTGCCATCAATCTCGATCTTCTTCGCGTTGGCATCGTCGACGGCCATACGCGCGCCGTTTTCGTTGTCCTTGCCGAGGTGGGCAATCGGGCCGGTCAGCGGCGCGACGTGCCCAATCTTCACGATCAGCTCTGGTTTGGCTGCCGGTGCAGGCGCGGCGGCGGCAGCCGGAGCCGGAGCCGGAGCGGCCGCCTTGGGCTCTTCCTTCTTCCCGCAACCAACGATCGCCAAAGACGCGGCGAGAACAACAAGCACTCCAGGTATACGTACAGCGTTCATAGACTTGATCTCCAATAATTGTGTTTGTGATGGGCTAGCCAGCGGCCGATTGTCCAAGCACATCAGGGCCTTGTCAACACACATCTCGCTTGGCGACCGGCATTTCGGCGTTCCGCAGCGCATCTCCATAAGGAAAAACCGGCACTCGGCCGGTTTTCCTGGTCATTCGGCGATCACTTCAGGCTGAGAATCCACTTCACCAGCTTGTTCGCCTCGTCGGGCGTGACCGACGGATTTGGCGGCATCGGGATCTCGCCCCAGGAGCCCTTGCCACCCTTGATGACCTTCGCCGCCAGCATGGGTTCATCCTTGGCAGTGTACTTTTTGGCGACGTCCTTGTAGGACGGACCAACGACCTTCTTGTCCACGGCGTGACACGCCAGACAGTTTTTCTGCTTGGCCAGGGCTTCAGCATCCTGAGCCTGGACAGCACCAGCAGACAGCACGCCGGCAGCAGCCAGCAGAGACACGTAGATCGCTTTCATGCTCTTACTCCGTTCAGATAAGGGGTTTGCAACGATTCGATATTATTTCAGTTTGGCCAGCTTGGAAAGCTTCTTGTTGCACCGGCAGGCTTCGCTCAGATCCTCTTCAATTGCTTCAGATCACGCACCGCGCCGGTCGCCGCCGAAGTAGCCATCAGGGCATAGGCCTGCAACGCCTGCGACACCACCCGCTGGCGCTCGGCCGATGGCCGCCAGGCGGACTCACCCCTGGCAACCATCGCCGTACGACGCCGGGTCAGCTCGGACTCGCCAACGGCCAGATGGATGCGCCGCCCGGGAATGTCGATGTCGATCCGGTCGCCCTCTTCCACCAGGCCGATCGCACCGCCTTCCGCAGCCTCCGGCGAGACATGCCCGATCGATAAGCCGGAGGTGCCGCCGGAGAAACGACCATCGGTGAGCAGGGCACAGACCTTCCCCAGACCCTTCGATTTCAGGTAAGACGTGGGATAGAGCATTTCCTGCATCCCCGGCCCGCCTTGCGGGCCTTCGTAGCGAATCACCACCACCTCGCCAGCCTGAACCTGATCGCCGAGAATCGCCTGTACGGCATCATCCTGACTCTCGAACACCCGTGCCTTGCCCGAAAAGACCCAGATACTCTCGTCCACACCGGCAGTCTTGACGATGCAGCCGTCGCTAGCGATATTGCCGTAAAGCACAGCCAGGCCGCCGTCCTGCGAATAAGCGTTCGCCTGGTCGCGAATACAGCCATGTGCGCGATCAAGATCGAGATCGGGGTAACGGCGGTTTTGCGAGAAAGCCGTCTGGGTCGGGATGCCGCCCGGCGCGGCCTGGTAGAACTCGAATACCTGCGGGTCCTGGGAGCGGATCACGTCCCAGCGATCGATCGCCTCGCCGAGGGTGGTCGCATGCACGGTAGGCACATCGCGATGGAGCAGACCAGCGCGATCGAGTTCGCCGAGAATCGCGAAAATGCCGCCGGCACGATGCACATCCTCCATGTGGTAGTCGGGCGTCGCCGGCGCCACCTTGGCGAGACAGGGAACCCGACGTGAGAGACGGTCGATGTCGTCCATCGTGAAGTCCACCCGACCCTCCTGCGCAGCCGCGAGAATGTGCAAGACCGTGTTCGTCGAACCGCCCATCGACACATCGAGCGTCATCGCGTTCTCGAAAGCCGCGAAACTACCGATCGCGCGCGGCAGTACCGAAGCGTCGCCCTGCTCGTAATAGCGACGGCAGAGGGCGACAATCTGGCGCCCGGCCTGGAGAAACAGTCCCCGGCGATCGGCGTGGGTGGCCAGAAGACTGCCGTTACCCGGCAGCGAGAAACCCAGCGCCTCGGTCAGGCAGTTCATCGAATTGGCGGTGAACATTCCCGAACAGGAACCACAGGTCGGACACGCCGATCGTTCGAAGGCGTCGACTTCCTCGTCCGAACAGTTGCTGTCGCCACCCTTGACCATCGCATCAACGAGGTCCACGGCGATCACCTTGCCTCCCCATTTCACCTTGCCGGCCTCCATCGGGCCACCGGAAACAAAGATCGTCGGAATGTTCACCCGCATCGCCGCCATCAGCATGCCGGGGGTGATCTTGTCGCAGTTCGAGATGCACACCATCGCGTCGGCGCAGTGTGCGTTGACCATGTACTCGACCGAATCGGCGATCAGGTCACGCGAGGGTAGTGAATAAAGCATGCCATCGTGGCCCATGGCAATTCCATCGTCGATGGCGATGGTGTTGAATTCCTTGGCCACGCCGCCCGCGGCTTCGATCTCACGCGCCACCAGCTGACCCAGATCCTTGAGGTGCACATGCCCGGGAACGAACTGCGTAAACGAATTCACGACGGCGATGATCGGCTTGCCGAAATCGCCGTCCTGCATGCCGGTCGCGCGCCAGAGGGCGCGCGCACCAGCCATGTTGCGACCGTGGGTCGAGGTGCGGGAACGATAGTTGGGCATTGCCGATCTCCAATCCGGAACACGCCTGAGGGTGGCGAGATATAATGGCAATTCTATCCGAAAGCCCCCGGGGTGTTGCTTCCGTGTTGATGCATCCGCAGTTCGACCCTGTCGCACTCCAGCTCGGCCCGTTGAGCGTGCACTGGTATGGACTGATGTACCTGGTCGCTTTTCTCCAGTTCTGGTGGCTTGGCCGACACCGCATCCTGAGCCATCCGCAGCTTGGGCAAGCCGGCTGGAGCGTCAAGCAACTCGACGACCTGCTGTTCTACGGCGTCCTTGGCGTCATTGCCGGTGGTCGTCTTGGCCAGGTGCTGTTCTACGAGCCCGCCTATTATCTCGAACATCCGCTGCAAATCCTCGCCATCTGGCGCGGCGGCATGTCGTTTCACGGTGGCTTCCTCGGCGTCCTCGTCGCCATGTGGCTGTACGGCCGAAAAACCCGCCGGACCTGGCTCGAAGTCACCGATTTCATTGCCCCGCTGGTACCGCTCGGGCTGGCCGCCGGCCGTATCGGCAACTTCATCAACGGCGAGTTGTGGGGTCGCGCGGCTGATCCGGGTCTGCCGTGGGCAATGGTTTTTCCCTGGGTGGATAATTTGCCACGCCACCCCTCGCAACTCTATCAGGCCGGACTCGAAGGCCTGGTGCTGTTTCTGGTGCTTTGGCTGTATGCGAGTGGCAACCGACCGCGCGGGGCCGTTTCGGGGGTTTTTCTGATCGGCTACGGCGTTCTGCGCTGGTTCGCCGAGTATTTCCGCTCGCCCGATGAGGGTATCTTTGGCTTTTCATACACGGTCAGCATGGGGCAGTGGCTGTCGCTACCAATGATTCTGTTCGGAATTGTTTTTGTCGTCGCCGCGTATCGCCAGCGCAGCTGAGTCACCGCGTCACTGGCCAAGCAACGAAGGAGAAATCTATGGCTGCAGGCATGGTTGTACGAGGGCTGCGGCGAGTGCGTACATTGCTCGCCGAAAATAGCACACCGCGGAATCCTGATCCCCGGTTGATGGCGCGGATTCGTGATCTGCTGCAGGAGTGCGCCAACGGCGCCGGTGGCGAAGTCTCGGCCAGGCTGCGCGCCGGCCGGCTGGCGGAAATCTATCTCCGTTTCAACGACGCGGGACGTGCCGCTTTCCTGCGTCTGGTCGCTACCGAGTTTGGCCCCGACCCGCAGCTCGTCGCCAAGGCGCACGCGGATTATCAAGCCGCCCTCGACAGCGATGCACAATGGACTGCCGAATCCGCCCTGCGTAACGCCCTGCGCTCGGCTCGCCTGCGCATCCTGACGCAGTTCAATACCCTGCCTCAGGGCGTCAAGTTCCTGGTCGACCTGCGTGCCGATCTGCTGCGCTTTGTCGAAAACGATGCCGCCCTGCGTTCGCTGGATCGTGAACTCGAGTTGCGCCTCGGCGCCTGGTTCGATGTCGGTTTCCTCGAACTGCAGACGATCAACTGGAGTTCACCGGCGGCGCTGCTCGAAAAACTGATCCACTACGAGGCGGTGCATGAGATCCGTTCCTGGAGCGACCTCAAGAACCGCCTCGATTCCGATCGCCGCTGCTACGCCTTTTTCCATCCGCGCATGCCCATGGAACCGCTGATTTTCGTCGAGGTCGCGCTGACGGATCACCTCGCCGACAATGTGCAGACGCTGCTCGACGAACACGCGCCAGTCTTTGATGCGCAGCGCGCGAGCACGGCGATTTTCTATTCGATCTCCAACACCCAGGTCGGCCTGCGCGGCGTCTCCTTCGGTAATTTCCTGCTCAAACGCGTCGTCGATGACCTGAAGCGCGACTACCCGCGTCTGGTCAGCTTTGCCACTCTCTCGCCCCTGCCGACGTTCCGGCGCTGGGCCGAGAAAAATCCTGACGCCTGGCCGGAGGCTTTCGGCGCAGCCGACCTCGAACGCATCAGACGCCATCTGACGCCAGAAATGCCGCAACTCGCGGACGCCAGCGACCTTCCCGGGCTGCTGGCGGACCATCGCTGGAGCAAGCTAACGCGTCTCGCGCGCGCCCTGCGACACGGCCTGATGCGCCTGGCCGCACGCTACCTGCTGACCACCGGCAAGGGCGGACGACCGTACGACCCGGTCTCCCGTTTTCACCTCGGCAACGGCGCGCGCATCGAACGTCTGAATTATCTTGCCGACACCTCGGCACGTGGTCACCAGCAGTCCTACGGACTGATGGTGAATTATCTGTACGACCCTGATACTATCGAAGCGAACGTCGAAGCTTTTTCGCGCAGCGGCGAGGTTGCTGCCGCTGCTGCCATACGTCGTTATGCCCGCGACTGAGATTGCGCCGGCAGAACACTATTTTTTTCGATCCTCTCACGAGAAAGAACAAGCCATGAATACACGCCCCTTCAAAGTCCTCGGTATCCAGCAAATCGCCATCGGCGGCCCCGACAAACTCAAACTGCGCCAGCTCTGGGTCGACATGCTCGGCCTCGAAATCACCGGCAACTTCGTCAGCGAACGCGAGAACGTGGATGAAGACATTGTCGCCATGGGCAAGGGTCCGTTCAAGGTCGAAGTCGACCTGATGCAGCCGGTCGATCCCGACAAGAAGCCGGCGGTGCACGCCACACCGCTCAATCACGTCGGTCTGTGGATCGACGACCTGCCAAAGGCCGTTGAATGGCTGACTGCCAACGGCGTTCGCTTCGCTCCCGGTGGAATCCGCAAGGGAGCTGCCGGTTTCGACATCACCTTTCTGCACCCAAAGGCAAGTGCCGAGTTCCCGATTGCCGGCGAAGGCGTGCTCATCGAAATGGTGCAAGCGCCGCCTGAAGTCGTGGAAGCCTTCGCCAAGCTCGCCTGAGCACACACGCAGCAAGCTCTAGGGCATCGCGGCGCGGCCGATCTGCCGGCCCCGATGCTCGTCTGCAGCCCTCCCGTACTGTGCCGGCCCACCCGGGCTATTCAGCTCCGCTGGCGACCGCCACAGTTCCCTCGCAGCACTCGTCCCGAGTCCCAGGAATCGCCAGGGGTCTTGCCGGCGCCGCAATCGTCTGCACGTTTCATGCGTCGAATTGTTCTTTTTTGCGACAAAATGGACGATAATTCCGGTCCCGGAGAATTCCGGTGCAGAGAGCACGAACGCCATGCCCACAATTCAAGGCCGTTTTCAGCCACCACACCCAGGAGGCATCAATGAGTGAAGTCAAAGCCGCGCAAGAAGCAACCGTACCGGAAGGCGATCAAGCCCAAGCCGAACAGGTGACTGAGGAGCACGCCGCAGCGCCAGGCGCCAGCGCAAGCAAGCAAGAATCCAGGGCGTCTGCAAAGGCAGACGCAAAGAACGCCGAGCAGAAAACAGATGCGAAGCCGGAAAAGGGCAAAACCGAAAAAGCAGCGAAAGGGAAAAAGGCCGAAACCAGGGCGGCGGCCACCCCAGCCACGGTGAACCTGAACGCGCACGTGCGTGGCGCCCGCAAGCCAACGCTGAAGAACAAGGATTACGAAGATGCCCTGTCCAAGATGCAGATCGAACTCGTCAAGCTACAGGAGTGGATCAAGTTCAAGAAGCTGAAAGTGGTCGTTGTTTTCGAAGGGCGCGACGCGGCCGGCAAGGGCGGCACCATCAAGCGCATCACCGAGAGCCTCAGTCCGCGCGTCACCCGGGTTGCCGCGCTGCCCGCGCCGACCGACCGCGAACAGACGCAATGGTATTTCCAGCGCTACGTTCAGCACCTGCCCGCCGGCGGCGAGATGGTGCTCTTCGATCGCAGCTGGTACAACCGCGCGGGTGTCGAACGGGTGATGGGCTTTTGTAGCGAAGACGAGTACCGTGAGTTTCTGCGCGCTTGCCCCGAATTCGAGCGCATGCTCGTTCGCAGCGGCGTCATCCTGATCAAGTACTGGTTCTCGGTCAGCAACGAGGAGCAGGAACGCCGTTTCCAGAAGCGCATCTTTCATCCGGAAAAGCACTGGAAGCTCAGCCCGATGGATCTGGAATCGCGTGCGCGCTGGGTGGAATACTCCAAGGCGAAGGATGCGATGTTCGCCCATACCGACATCAAGCAGGCACCCTGGTATGTGGTCGATGGCGACGACAAGAAGCGCGCCCGCCTGAACGTCATTACGCATCTGCTCAACATGATCGACTACGAAGATCTGACGCCGCAGCCGATCATCCTGCCGCCCCGTCAGGATGAGGGCGGCTATGTACGCCCGCCGATCTCCGACCAGACCTTCATTCCGGAAGTGTACTGAGCCAGCCGCTGATCAAGAGCTGAAGCCCCGAAAAAAACCCCGCAGGTGCGGGGTCTTCTTTGGGGCGGCGCGGCGAAACCGCGAGGTCCTCTCTCTTACCGGCTGACTACTTGTAGTAGCCGACCGCACACACCTGGTCGCCAACCTTGGTCACAAAAGCAACCTTGGTCACCGGGTCAGTCTGACCAGGACGCGGCCACATGTACACCACCTCGGCAATCGACCCGTCCTTGGCGGCAGCGTAGACTTCTTCACCCAAAGGCTTGCCGGCCTTGTCCTTGAGGTCCTTCAGACTCTTGCCGACAAGGGTCGGATGCGCGGTGAAGTTCCCATCCGGACCGCCGCAATAGGGATACAAATCACGATCCTTGAAACCACCTTCGCCCTTGGTGAACATCACCAGCGCCTTGGCCTTGTCAGCCTTGACGGCCACCACGGCCTTGTCAAGCATGGCTTTCGCCTCAGCTGACGTGCCATATTCCGCTGCCGCAGCGGCACCGACTGATCCGAAAAAAGCGAGTGTTGAATACACAGCTAATCTACGTAGCATCGAAAGTCTCCTGGTCAAGTTATCGGACAGCAAACGAGGAGACAAGTCCCCTCGCCAGGCATGGTAACGCAAAAACCCCTGCAGATGATCGACATCCCGATCTTGCAGTTCCTGCTGCAACGCTAGCGGACCGGCGCGAGATCGGTGGAGGCTTCGCCAGCGGCGGCGCTGGCAAGGTAGTGACTGCTGCGCAACAGGAAACGCTTTTCAACCAGGTGCCACATGGCCATCGCGCCAATTCCGGTCAGCAGAATCACGGCTGCCAGAAAAAGCCCGGGCCTGTCGCGTAAGCTGCCCGTGGCTACGAGGATCTGGATTACCGGGAAATGAATGATGTAAACCCCGTACGAGAAATCCCCGTACTTTGCGAAGTTGCCGACGTACAGGAACAGTGCGAAAAAGGCGACCACTGTCGCCAGCGCCAGAGGTTCCAGGAGTGGCAGGGGGTAAGCCATATGGAACGTCAGGGTCAGAGCGGCTGCCGCTAGAAACCAGACACGGCGGCGCTCAAAAATCGGCAGGAAATAATAGAAGAAGGCGCCCGCCATGAAATACGAGAGCTGCCCCGGCAGCTGCCGGGCAAGTTCCAGGTAGGTTCCGGAACCGGTGCGCGCCGCTGCAGCTGTCAGCAGTTCAGCATAGGCCACCGACGCGCAATAAACGAGCAGCAGCACCGGCAACGGAGAAAGTCGCCGCAAGAGAAAAACCCAGAGCGGGACACTGAAGTAAAACATCACCTCGATCTTCAGCGTCCACAGGGCACCGTTGACCGCGGTAATGGCGTTGTCGGTAAAGACACCAGGCAGGCCAGGTTGGAGAAAATTCAGGAAAACGAGATTGGCAAGAACGTACCTGCCCCAGGCCAGCGAGAAATAGTCAGCAGCGCCTTGCGAGCTGACTGCGACCAGGCCCACTGCGCAGAGCATGACGACCGTGAAATAAGCCGGGTAGATTCGCCGCATCCGCTTGCGGGCGTAAGTGGCAAGCGACGACGACCTTTCATAACTCATGAAGATCAGGAAACCGCTGACCACAAAAAAACTCTTCACCGCGACCGCCGGAGAAAGGATACGGCCAAGGAACGCCAGTTGCGGCAAGCCGGAAAGGTCGTACGAATGAACCAGACAAACGCTTCCAGCAAACAGCAGCCGCAACAGGTCAAAGTTGTTCCGGGTCAGTCGCGGATTGTCCAGTTGCGGCACTGCACGCTCCGGATCAGGGTTTACGATTCGCCTCGGCCACCATGGCGAAACTGCGCGCAGCGATCTTCCGCTTCGCCAGGGCTTCACCCAACCTGGCGCGCAAATCGCGAAACAGGTGGGTGATCCCCCCGTGCGGCAGCATGCTGGTCTCCAACAACGATTAGCGAATGCCTGGCTCAGACAATGCCGGTCGCGTAGTACACGCCGATGATCACGAACACCGCCAGCGTCTTGATGATGGTGATCGCAAAAATGTCCTTGTAGGACTGTTTGTGCGTCAGACCGGTCACCGCCAGCAGCGTGATCACGGCACCGTTGTGCGGCAGCGTATCCATGCCGCCGGAAGCCATCGACGCGACGCGGTGAAAGACCTCGAGCGGAATGCCGGCAGCGTGCGCGTTGGCGATGAAGGTTTCCGACATGGCCGCCAGAGCGATACTCATGCCACCCGAAGCCGAACCGGTGATGCCGGCCAGTGCCGTGACCGTGATCGCCTCGTTGATCAGCGGGTTGGGAATTGCACCGAGGGCGTTGGCAATCACCAGAAACCCCGGCAGGGCCGCGATGACGGCGCCAAAACCATACTCCGATGCGGTATTGATCGCCGCCAGCAGAGCGCCGGAAACGGCCGCCTTGGAGCCTTCGGCAAACTGCCCGAGCACCGTCTTGCCGGCAAAAACGAAGACCGTCAGGATGCCGACCAGCAGGGCACCTTCCACCGCCCAGATCGCGGCAATACCGGAAATGTTCTGCACCACCGGTTTGACGGTGCCGATGACTGCCGGAATGAAGGAGACTTCCTTGCCGTAGAGGTCCGGAATGACGTTGGTGAACACCTTGTTCATCACCCCGACCATGACCAGCGGCAGGATCGCGATCCACGGGTTGGCCAGCTTCTCGTGTTCGAAAGCCGCCGGCTCATTAACCAGATTGGTGCCATAGCCTTCGTTCGCCGCCAGCGCGCGGCGGCGCATCCATTCGAGATAGGTCAGGCCGCAGACCATGATGAACACGGCGCCGATGACGCCCAGCCAGGGTGCCGCCCAGGTCGTGGTCTTGAAAAGGTGGTCGGGATGATGTTCTGAATCTGCGGTGTTCCCGGCAGGGCATCCATGGTGATGGTAAAGGCACCGAGGGCGATGGTTCCCGGAATCAGGCGCTTGGGAATGCGGCTCGCCTTGAACATCTCGGCGGCAAACGGATAAACGGCGAAAACCACCACGAACAGTGAAACGCCGCCGTAGGTGAGAATGGCGCAGACCAGGACAATCGAAAGCATGGCCCTTTGCGGACCCAGCAGATTGATCACCGAAGCGACGATCGCCTTCGAGAACCCGGACAATTCGATCACCTTGCCGAAAACGGCACCGAGCAGGAATACCGGGAAATAGTTCTTCACAAAACCAACCATCTTGTCCATGAACAAGCCGGTAAACATCGGCGCGACCATTCCCGGGTCGGTGAGCAGCACCGCGCCCATCGCCGCCACCGGCGCAAACAGGATGACACTGTAACCGCGGTAGGCGACAAACATCAGGAAGCACAAGGCTCCCAGAACGATCAAGAAATCCATGCTTTTTTCTCCTCCATCCTCAGAAATGTTCGGCTGAAAAGTGCCTGGGCACCGCTTGCCTACTCTTGTTCCTGCGCCTGCGACGACATTTTTTCCCCACTCCAGCCGCGCACTGCGGCATCAGTCTGCGCCCAGCCGCACGTCGGGCGCAACCCTGTCGCCAGAAAGGTTTTTCCGACAGGCGCGCTGCGCTGCGGCACGATCGCCAGCCGTCCGCCCAAAATGAGGCTGGCAGCTGGCTCTGACGAGCTCGACATGCGCCAACGCCTGCTTGACGACGGCTGCGATCGGGCAGAGAATCGGATCGCTTGCCCTGCCATTTCAAACACCCTGGGAGAAGACCATGGACAACCCGCTGAAGACCCCTGAACAACTCCTGCCCTATCGCACCCTCAAGGAGATCCTGGCAGACAGGGGCGGTGGCGTGCATGCCGTTGGCCCGACCGACACGGTACTCTCGGCGCTACAATCGATGGCCGAAAAGCACATCGGCTTTCTCGTGGTCCTTGATGACGGCAAACTGCTGGGCGTGCTCTCGGAGCGGGATTACGCCCGCAAGGTGGTCCTCGCCGGCCGAGCATCCCACGACACCCTGGTTGGCGATCTCATGACCCGGGAAGTGGTCACCGTTAGCCCGGGCGACCGCTTCGGCGACTGCATGCGACTGCTGGACCAGCACGCCATCCGTCATCTGCCCGTCGTCGAAAGCGGCAAGGTCGTGGGGGTGATCTCCATCCGCGACCTGCTCGCCGAACTCGTCACTCACCACGAGCGGGTGATCATGGCGCTCGAACGTGAGCGCATGACGATGCTCCAGTCGACCGCCTGAACCGACAAGGGCGGCAGCGCCTGCGAGGTGTTCCGATTACCCTGCCAGGGAACGGGCAAATCTGGCAGTGGCTTCCATGACGCAGACGCGGAAGGCGCTGCCAGCCACCTGAGCTGACCAGCGCTTCCGCATGCGCAACGTCGCATCAGCCGCGTTTGAGGTTTGCCTCGGCCTCGGCCGCCGTTTCGAAGCTGCGCGGGGGAATCTTCCGCTTCGCCAGCGCTTCGCCCAGCTTGGCACGCAGAAAGGTGTTGGAGGTGAAGCGCGTCACATTGTGGTAGCAGGTTTCCATCAGTACCTTGACCATGTCGATGTAATCATCAACCAGCTCGGGCAGGATCGAAAAACGGTCGTAATTGACGATCGCGTCGACGCGGTGCCCGAGCGGTGCCAGCTTCTCGACCACCGCCTGGCGAACCCGCTCGATGTCTCCCTGGCTGCGGATGCTCAAGCCTTCGAAGTTGAGGAAGAGAACATTCTTCCCGGCCTCGTACCAGAGGCGATCGGCGAGCGGGATTTCCAGCATCTCGGCGCGCAATTTCATCGGCTCTTCGCGGAAGATGCGACTATCCATCAGCGCCGGCGCCGCGTGCATCACCGGCATGAAATCCATCTTGTCGAGGATGTCCTTCTGCAGATCGATCCCGGGAGCGATCTCGATCAACTCGAGTCCCTCGGCGCACAACCTGAAGACGCAGCGTTCAGTGATGTACAGCACCGTCATCCCGCGCTTCTGCGCTTCCGGGCCGCTGAAGGTGCGGTGCTCGACTTCTTCAACGAACTTCCTCGCCTTGCCATCCTCGACGATGCGCAGCTGGCCGTCGGCGAGCGCGATCTCCAGCTTGCCGGCGGTGAAGGTGCCGACAAAGACCACCTTCTTGGCATTCTGCGAGATGTTGATGAATCCACCGGCACCCGCCAGGCGCGGACCGAACTTCGAGACGTTGAGATTACCCTGCCGGTCAGCTTGCGCCAGCCCAAGAAAAGCCAGATCGAGGCCACCGCCGTCGTAGAAATCGAACTGGCTGGGTTGATCGATGATCGCCTGGGCATTGATCGCTGCCCCGAAACTCAGGCCTCCGGCGGGAATGCCGCCGATCACGCCGGGCTCGGCGGTCATCGTCATCAGGTCGGAGATCTTCTCCTCGGCGGCGATGCTGGCCACTCCCTCCGGCATGCCAATGCCGAGATTGACGACGGCGTTCGGCTTGAGCTCGAACGCTGCCCGCCGCGAGATGATCTTGCGCTCGCTCATTGGCATCGTCGGCACCGCCGACATCGGCACCCGGATCTCGCCAGCGTAGGCCGCGCTGTACGGCTCATCAAAGGTCTGCATGTGGTACTCGGGCTTCTCCGCCACCACCACGCAGTCGACGAGAACCCCCGGCACCTTCACCTGCCGCGGGTTGAGCGTGCCGCGTTCGGCAATCCGCTCGACCTGGACGATGACGATGCCGCCGGAGTTCCTGGCCGCCATGGCGATGGCCTGTGCTTCCAGCGTCAGGGCCTCCTTTTCCATGGTGACATTGCCATCCGGGTCAGCGGTGGTGCCGCGGATGATCCCGACGTTGATCGGCAGGGCCTTGTAGAACAGGTACTCCTCGCCGTCGATCTCCATCACTCGCACCAGATCGTCGGTGGTCATCGCGTTCAGCTTGCCGCCGCCAAAACGCGGGTCGACGAAGGTACCCAGGCCAACGCGGGTAATCGTTCCCGGTTTGGCCGCGGCAATATCGCGAAAGAGGTGGGTGATCACCCCCTGCGGCAGGTTGTAGGCCTGAATGCGATTGGCCACCGCCAGTTGCTGCAATTTGGGAACCAGCCCCCAGTGACCGCCGATGACGCGACTGACCAGGCCATCGTGGCCGAGGTGGTTGAGTCCCCGCTCCTTACCGTCGCCCTGTCCGGCCGCGTAGACGAGGGTCAGGCCGCGCGGATGGCCGAGCCCGTCGGCATCCTCACGCTCGCCTTCGAGAAAGAGCTCCTCCAGCGCGACGGCGATGTTCTCGGCGAAGCCGATGCCGACGAAACCGCCGGTGGCAACGGTGTCGCCGTCCTGAATCAACCGCACCGCATCGCGCGCGGTGACCACCTTTCCGGTGTCAGAGGCGCGCAGCGAGGAGGCCATGGGATGACTGGCAAGTGGCATGATTTGTCTCCAGAAATTATCGGTGAAAGGCGGTCTCAGACAATGCCGGTCGCGTAGTACACGCCGATGATGACGAACACCGCCAGCGTCTTGATGATGGTAATCGCAAAAATGTCCTTGTAGGACTGTTTGTGCGTCAGACCGGTCACCGCCAGCAGCGTGATCACGGCACCGTTGTGCGGCAGGGTATCCATGCCGCCGGAAGCCATCGACGCGACGCGGTGAAAAACCTCGAGTGGAATGCCGGCAGCGTGCGCGTTGGCGATGAAGGTTTCCGACATCGCCGCCAGAGCGATACTCATGCCACCCGAAGCCGAACCGGTGATGCCGGCCAGCGCCGTGACCGTGATCGCCTCGTTGATCAGCGGGTTGGGAATTGCACCGAGGGCGTTGGCAATCACCAGGAACCCCGGCAGGGCCGCGATGACGGCGCCAAAACCATACTCCGATGCGGTATTGATCGCCGCCAGCAGAGCGCCGGAAACGGCCGCCTTGGAGCCTTCGGCAAACTGCCCGAGCACCGTCTTGCCGGCAAAAACGAAGACCGTCAGGATGCCGACCAGCAGGGCCCCTTCCACCGCCCAGATCGCGGCAATACCGGAAATGTTCTGCACCACCGGTTTGACGGTGCCGATGACGGCCGGAATGAAGGAGACTTCCTTGCCGTAGAGGTCCGGAATGACATTAGTGAACACCTTGTTCATCACCCCGACCATGACCAGCGGCAGGATCGCGATCCACGGGTTGGCCAGCTTCTCGTGTTCGAAAGCCGCCGGCTCATTAACCAGATTGGTGCCATAGCCTTCGTTCGCCGCCAGCGCGCGGCGGCGCATCCATTCGAGATAGGTCAGGCCGCAGACCATGATGAACACGGCGCCGATGACGCCCAGCCAGGGTGCCGCCCAGGTCGTGGTCTTGAAAAAGGTGGTCGGGATGATGTTCTGAATCTGCGGTGTTCCCGGCAGGGCATCCATGGTGATGGTAAAGGCACCGAGGGCGATGGTTCCCGGAATCAGGCGCTTGGGAATGCGGCTCGCCTTGAACATCTCGGCGGCAAACGGATAAACGGCGAAAACCACCACGAACAGTGAAACGCCGCCGTAGGTGAGAATGGCGCAGACCAGGACAATCGAAAGCATGGCCCTTTGCGGACCCAGCAGATTGATCACCGAAGCGACGATCGCCTTCGAGAACCCGGACAATTCGATCACCTTGCCGAAAACGGCACCGAGCAGGAATACCGGAAAATAGTTCTTCACAAAGCCGACCATCTTGTCCATGAACAGGCCGGTAAACATTGGCGCGACCATTCCCGGGTCGGTGAGCAGCACCGCGCCCATCGCCGCCACCGGCGCAAACAGGATGACACTGTAACCGCGGTAGGCGACAAACATCAGGAAGCACAAGGCTCCCAGAACGATCAAGAAATCCATGCTGATGTCCCCTCCATCTTCAAAAATGTCATACGGAAAAGTGCCTGCGCAGCGCTCGCCTGGTCCCGTTCGTGCGCATGCCAACCAGTTGCCTCCCACCTCAGTTGCACGCGACGGCTTCAGTGTGCACCCAGCTGCACGTCAGGCGCAACCCTACCAGGAAAAAGGTTTTTTGAACCGGCACGCTGCGTTGCTCCGTGGCCACCGGTTACTGGCCCGCTATCGTTCCAACGAGCCCGGCGAGCGCGACGAGCGCCAAAGCCTGCTTGACGACTGGGGTGATCGGGCAGAGAATCGTTTCGCTTGCCCTGTCATTTCAAGACCCGCTGGGAGAAGAGCATGGACAACCCGCTGAAGAGCCCCGAACAACTCCTGCCCTATCGCACCCTCAAGGAGATCCTGATGAACAGGGGGGTAGCGTGCATGCCGTTGGCTCGGCCGACACGGTGCTTTCCGCGCTGCGAGCGATGGCCGAAAAACACATCGGCTTTCTCGTGGTCGTGGATGACGGCAAACTGCTGGGCGTTCTTTCGGAGCGCGATTACGCGCGCAAGGTGGTCCTCGCCGGACGCGCATCACACGACACCCTGGTCCGCGATGTCATGACCCGGGACGTGATCAGCGTAAGCCCGGGCGATCGCTGTGCTGACTGCATGCGACTGATGGACCAGCACGGCATCCGTCATCTACCCGTCGTCGACAGTGGCCGGGTCGTGGGGGTGATCTCCATCCGCGACCTGCTCGCCGAAGTGGTCACTCACCACGAGCGAGTGATCATGGAGCTTGAAACCGAGCGCCTGATGATGCTCCAGTCGACCGCCTGAACCTGCAAGCGCGCACGGCGGGCAACCGGGCCTTTCCCGGTGCCGACCACCCGCTGTTCGAGCCGCGCTTCACATCGAGCTGACCGCAGCCGATGGCGCGGATCCCGGCACCGGCTGGTTCCAGGCGCATGCGCAAACGGCCGCCGGCCGCATGCTGTTTGGCGCCAGCCTGCGCGACGACGCCGAACTGGCCGAGCGGGCGCGCGCCGCGGTCGCCGATCACCCATTCGAGCTCGACGATGGCAGCCTGCTGGCAAGAACCTGCTCACCCTGTCTTTGCTTTGGCAGGGCCACGACGATCGGCTCGCCGATCTCGGAGAACACTGGTCGCACGGCGCGCTGCTGCCGATCCGCGTCGTTCTGCGCCGCTTTGCCGAGCAGCTCCCGCCCGGCGAGAAAGCCGTGCATGCCGGCGACCTCTGGGCCTTCATCGGCCGCGAACTCGAAGCCAGCGGCTACGGCCTGTCGGAGCGCACGCTGGAGTACCTGCACAACGTCGCCCGCCGCCACGGCGCACTGATCGTGCTCTATGGTCTCGACGAATGCGGCAGCGGCGAGGCCCGGCAGCGGGTACTCAAGGGCGTCGATGAAATCATGCACAGCGCCGGGCCGAAGTGCCGCTTCCTGCTCACCGCGCGGCCGTATGCCTGGCCTGGCGGCCCCGACCCGGCACACGGCGTCTATGCACTGGCCGACCTGAGCGACCCGCAGATCGAACAATTCATCGGCGCCTGGTACGCCGCGCTGGTCCGCCGCAAATGGCTGCTACCGGGCGAAGCCGAGCGCAAGCGCGCCGACCTGCTCGCCGCGCGCCAGCGCCCCGACCTGCTGCCGCTCGCCCGCAACGCGCTGCTGCTCACCCTGATGGCGACACTGCACGCCAATCGCGGCCGCCTGCCCGACGACCGCGCCGACCTCTACAACGACTCGGTCGAACTCCTGATGCTGCGCTGGAACCGCCAGATCGGCGCCGACCGGGCGCTGCTCGACGAACTCGCCATCCCGACGCTGAAGCCCTCCGACCTCCGCGAAGTGCTCGAGGAACTGGCTTTCAACGTCCATCAGCAGAGCGTCGTCAGCGAACCGCTGGTGCACGCCGGCCACCGGGATCCCGGTACCGCCGCCACGGCTGGCACGGCGGGCACGGCCGACATCGGCGAGGATCGCCTGATCCGCGCCTTCCGGCCACTGCTCAAGCACAGCCGCGACAAGGCCGCCGTCGTCGTCGATTACATCGAGAAGCGCGCCGGCCTGTTGATCGGCCAGGGCGAACGCGACGGCGAGCGGCAGTTCGCTTTCCCGCATCGCACCTTCCAGGAATTCCTCGCCGCCTGCCATCTCGCCGCCAAGGACGATTTCCCGGCCGAATGCGCGCGCCTCGCCCGGGCGGCGCCCGGCCACTGGCAGGTCGTACTGCCGTTGGCGGCACGCCTCGCGAAGGCCGAGCGCGGCGCCAGCGCCGCCGACGAGCTGATCGGCGGCACGAACGTCGCTGACTTCTGCCGGAAGAAGCGGCCCGACGTCAGCGACTGGACCTGCGCCCTGCTCGCCGGACTGCAGTTGCTCGAGATCGGCGTCGGCGCGATCCGCCAGCGCGACCGCAGCAGCGCCATCGCCACACGCGTCGCCGACTGGCTCACCGCCGCGCTGCCGGTGCCCGCCAACGCTGGCGGCCTGCCGGCCCGGCAGCGCGCCTACGCCGGCGACGTGCTGGCGCAACTCGGCGACCCGCGCGCCTACCTGCTCCAGGTCGACCAGATGCGCTTCGTTGCCGTGCCGCGCGGCGCTTTCTGGATGGGCGAGGAAGGAGATCGAAACGCGCCGCTGCACCGCAACGAGACGCTGAACTACACGTACTGGATCGCCGAGACGCCGGTCACCGTGGCGCAGTTTGCCGAGTTCGTCGCCGCGAGCGCCGATCAGGGGCATGACCCCGACGCCTTGAATTCCCCGTCGAATCGCCCGCTGGTCCTGGTGAGCTGGCACGACGCGCGCGCCTTCTGCGCCTGGCTGAGCGAGCGCTGGAGAAGCGTGCTGCCGGCGGGCTGGTCGGTCTCGCTGCCGTCGGAAGCCGAGTGGGAGAAGGCCGCGCGCGGCGGGGAGCAGATCCCGGCCAGCGTCCGCTACGCGACGATCGCGCAGGGTTTCCCCGTCACCACCGCCGCGCTGCACGATAACCCTTCGCCGCGACGTCGCTACCCCTGGGGCGACGAATGGGACGCTGACCAGGCCAATGCTGAAGACGGCATCGGCGAGACCAGGACCCCCGGCTGCTACGCAGCGGGGCGCAGTCCGCATGGCTGCGAGGATATGGCCGGCAACGTCTGGGAATGGACGCGCAGCCTGTGGGGAACCGGCTGGGGATACCCCGATTTCGTCTACCCCTACGATGCCGCCGATCGGAAACGTGAAGACCTCGACGCACCGGACGATATCTGGCGGGTCGTGCGGGGCGGTTCGTGGAGCGATCATCGGGACTTCCGCCGCTGCGCCTTCCGCTTCAGGAATCACCCTGGCTTCCGGTATGACGAGCTCGGCTTTCGGGTGGTGTTGCGTTCCTCCCCTGTTCCGTAACTCTGGCCTCGGTTGCTCTGACCTCTGTCACTCCGGATACTCGGACTCTGGAGGGGGTGCGGGGGAGACTTCCCCCGCTGCGCGCGGCGCGCGATTTTTTTCCAGCGTTCCGCGACCGCTCGACTCGGCGCGTTGCTCGGGCCGAAGGGCAGGCGGGCGCCTTGCGCCGGGCTTTCGACGCCCCCGACCATCCGCTGGACCTCGTTGGCTATTCCACACCCTACACCCCGCCAGCGCGCTTGATTTTCCCGACCTCGTGGCGTACGGTTTGCCCGACGTCACCGGCCGGGAGCCCACCGCATGACCACCACCCGAAAGATCTTCCTCGCCTCCTCCGCGGAACTCAAGGACGACCGCCGCGAGTTCGAGGTTTTCATCCACCGCAAGAACAAGGCCTGGATCAGCCAGGGCGTCTTCCTCGAACTGGTCCTCTGGGAGGATTTCCTCGACGCGCTCTCGGCGACGCGCCTGCAGGACGAGTACAACCGCGCAATCCGCGCCTGCGACGTCTTCGTCATGCTCTTCTTCACCAAGGTCGGCCCTTACACCGAGGAAGAATTCGAGACCGCGGTCGGCCAGTTCCAGGCGACCAGCAGGCCGTTCATCTTCACCTACTTCAAGAACGCGCCGAACAGCGCTCCGCGGGCCGACCTGCAGAGCCTGTGGGCCTTCCAGGACAAGCTCAAGGCGCTCGGACACTTCCAGACCGAATACCACAACGCCGCCGAACTGCTGCTCCACTTCGGCCAGCAACTCGACAAACTGGTCGCCAGCGGCTTCATCGAATTCAAGCCCGAGCAGACCCCGAGTGCCGCTCCCGCCGGCACCAGCCAGCAGGCGACGCTCACCGGCGACGGCGCCATCGCGCAGGGCGCTGGCGCGACGGCCGTTGGTGCCGGCGGCGTCTTTGTTGGCGGCAAGAATACCGGCAACATCCACACCGGCACCCGCATCGGCGGCGACCTCGTCCACGGCGACAAGATCCTGGGCAACAAGGTCGGCACGCAGATCAACACGGGCGGCGGCGCCCATGTCGGTGGCAATGTGTACGCTGGCCGCGACTTCGTCGGCCGAGACCGGATCCGCACGCAAGGCCTCGCTGCGCACGATCTCGAAGCGCTCTTCGCGCCCCTGCTGCTCGCGGTCGTGCAACACGCACCGCCGGACAAGCAGGCCGCGGCGGTGCAGCAGGTCGAGGACCTCAAGACCGAGGTCGCCAAAGACAGGAACGCCGACGACAGCCGCATCGGCAGGCTGCTCGATAGTCTGGCGGCGATGGTCCCGGGCGCCATCGGCTCGCTCGTCAGCACCTTCGCCACGCCGCTCCTTGGCGCCGCCACCGGGTCGGTGACGACGTTTGTTCTCGACAAGCTCAAGGGAAACTGAGGCGACATCATGGCAGCCGAATCCAGCAACCCGAACGACATCGCCGACCTGCAGCGCCAGATTGCCGAGCTGCAGGCCCGGCTCGCCGGCCGGCAGGAAGCCGACGGCGACCGGCCCCGCACGACGATCGATACGCAGGGCGGCGCCGCCGTAGAAGGCTCGGTCGCTGCCGGCGGCCATTTCATCGGCCGCGATTTCATCCAGATCGTCGGCCAGCTCGTTCAGCGCGACGAGGACCCCGGCGAGTTTCAGGCGGTCATCGCCCATTATCTCGCCGCACTTGCCGGCGACCTCGCGGGGCTGAAACTCGGTGAGATCGACATCGCCGCCAGCGACACCCGGCGCGAGCCGCTGCAGCTCGCCGACGTCTATGTGCCGCTGGCCACCCACCTGCGCATCCCGCAGGAGACGACGCTCGAACAGTGGCTGCTGCGCGACCGGCGGCCCGAGCGCAGCGAGCGCACCGAGATCGAGACGCAGCGCGAGACCCGGGCCGTGTCGGCACTTGAGGCCTTGTCTCAACATCGGCAGCTCACCTTGCTCGGCGCCGCCGGTAGCGGCAAGAGCACTTTCGGCGCCAGCGTGCTGCTGACGCTGGCGCAGGTCTGGCAGGGCCACCGCGATCAGCTCGCCAAGCTCGGCGAGCAGTGGACGCACGGCGCCCTGCTGCCGATCCGCGTCATCCTGCGCCGCTTCGCCGAACAGCTTCCCGCCGGCAGCGGGCCGGTACACGCCGGCGACCTCTGGGCCTTCATCGGGCGCGATCTCGACGCCAGCGGCTACGGCCTGTCGACCGAGACCAGGAAGTACGTTCAGCGCATCGCACGCGACCGCGGCGCGCTGATTGTGCTCGACGGTTTCGACGAATGCGGCAGCGAAGCGACCCGCAAGCGCGTGCTTGGCGCCGTCGATGAACTGATGCGCAGCGCCGGCCAGCAGTGCCGCTTCCTGCTTACCGCGCGGCCCTATGCCTGGCCCGGCGGCGCCGACCCGGCGCAGGGCGTGTATGCCCTCGCCGACTTCAATGACGAACAGATCGAGCAGTTCATCCGCGCCTGGTACGCCGCCCTGGCCAGGCGCCAGTGGCTGTCGCCGGGCGAGGCCGACCGCAAGCTCGCCGACCTGCTGGCCGCGCGCCAGCGCCCCGACCTGCTGCCACTCGCGCGCAACCCCCTGCTGCTGACGCTGATGGCGTCGCTGCACGCCAATCGCGGTCGCCTGCCCGACGATCGGGCGGACCTCTACAACGACTCGGTCGACCTGCTGATGCTGCGCTGGAACCGTCAGATCGGTGCCGACAAGGCACTGCTCGACGCGCTGGCAATCCCGACGCTGAAACTCTCCGACCTGCGCGAAGTGCTCGAAGAGCTGGCTTTCGCGGTGCATGCCGAAAGCGTCGTCCACGACCGCCGGCTCGACGCTGACCAGGCCGCGACGAGCGGCGCCGGTGGCACCGCCGACATCGGCGAAGGCCGCCTGCTGCAGGCGTTTCGGCCGCTGCTCGAAGGAAGCTGGGACAAGGCCGCCGTCGTCGTCGACTACATCGAAAAGCGCGCCGGCCTCCTGCTTGGCCAGGGCGACCGCAACGGCGAGCGGCAGTTCGCCTTCCCGCATCGCACTTTTCAGGAATTCCTCGCCGCCTGCCATCTCGCAGCGCGGCAGGACTTCGCCAGCGAGTGCGCGCGTCTGGCCAGGGAAGCCCCTGGCCACTGGCAGGTCGTGCTGCCGCTGGCGGCGCGCATCGCCAAGGCCGAGCGGGGCGCCAGTGCCGCCGACGCCTTGATCGGTGGTACGGCCATCGCCGATTTCTACCGGAAAAGACCGCCGGATGCCGCCGACTGGACCTGCGCCTTGCTGGCCGCAATGCAGCTGCTCGAGATCGGCGTCGGCGCGATCCGGCAGCGAGAGTGGACCAGCGCTATCGCCACGCGCGTCGCCGACTGGCTCGCGGCGTCGCTGCCGGTACACCCTGCGGACGGTGGCGCTGCGAGCGTACAGCGCGCCCGTGCCGGCGATGTGCTGGCGCAACTCGGCGATCCGCGCTTCGACCCACAGCGCTTCTACCTGCCGGCGGACGAGATGCTCGGCTTCGTGCGCATTCCAGCCGATCCCGGTTTCATGATCGGCACCCCGCGGCAGGACGCGGCGCGAGTGTCGAAGATCATCGGCGGGAAAGTATACGACGACGAGATCAACGACGCACTGACGCCGACGCCGGAGTTCTGGATCGCTCGTTATCCAGTCACCGTCGCCCAATTCCGGGCATTTGTCGAGGCGACCGGATTTGCCATCGGTGACGCCGACGCCCTGGCGGATCCGGACAGCCGGCCGGTGCGCCGGGTAAGCTGGCACGAAGCGCAGGCCTGGTGCGACTGGCTCAACGAGATGCTGGCCACTTCCCCGGCGTGCGCCGGCAGTCCGATCGCCCGGCTGGTGCGCGAACAGCGTTGGCGGGTGGCCTTGCCGAGCGAACTCGAGTGGGAGAAAGCGGCGCGCGGCGGTTTGAGCGGCAGCGTTTTTCCCTGGGCTGGGGACGCGGATCCGAACCGCGCAAACTATGACGATTCGGAGATCAGCGATACGTCGGTGGTGGGCTGCTTTGCGGCCAATGGCTTCGGTCTCTTCGATATGGTTGGCAACGTCTGGGAATGGACGCGCAGCATTGAATTGCCCTATCCCTACGATGCAACCGACCCGAAGCGCGAGGACCTGAAGGCGGGGGACGACGTGTCGAGGGTCGTGCGGGGCGGCTCGTGGCTCAGTCATCGAGGCTTCGCCCGCTGCGCCTACCGCAGCTGGGTTCACCCTGGCTCCCGGTATGAAGGACTCGGCTTTCGGGTGGTGTTGCGTTCCTCCCCTGTTCGCTGACTCTGTCCTCTGCTGCTCTGATCTCTGTCACTCCGGGTACTCCGACTCTGGAGGGGGTGCGGGGGAGACTTCCCCCGCTACGCCGCGCGCAGCGCCGCGCTTTGCTATCCTTGCCTTGCCGGGTGGCGACATCCGGTCAGGCGGTCTGGAGAGGTCGTGCGGGGCGGTTCGTGGAACACTCATCGAGACAACGCCCGCTGCGCCTACCGCAACAGGAATCACCCTGGCAACCGGAATGACAATACCGGCTTTCGGGTGGTGTTGCGTTCCTCCCACGTTCTTCAGCCCCTTCTTCTGGTTCCGCCGCGAGGCGGGACGGTGCGTCGGCAAATCCGTGCCGGTCGTGTTCCGGAAATGCCGGCCGATCCGCGTCAGCTCGTAGGTTGGGCTGAGCTTGCGAAGCCCAACAGCCCAAGCGGCAGCGCGCGGTCCAGAACCTGTGATTTGTTGGGCTTCGTTCCTCAGCCCAACCTACGCCACTGAACTCGTCGCCGCTCTTCTCCGACGGTTTGACACTTGCCAAACAGGTCGGTTAGGTTATATTGTTGTATAACCTGATCCAATGGAGGTCCTCTATGCACACAACCAGTCTTCGCAAGGTCGGCGGTTCGATCATGCTGGCCATACCGCCCGCGATCCTCGATCTGTTGCATTTGCACGTCGGCGCAACCGTCGGACTCGCCGTCGATCACGGCCGCCTGGTCGTCGAACCTGCGCTGCGGCCACGCTACCGCCTGGACGAGCTGCTGGCTCAATGCGATGGATCAGCCGAGGTCAGCGCCGAAGACCGCGCCTGGCTGGACAGCAGGCCAGTAGGTAACGAGTTGCTGTGATGGAGCGCGGTGATATCTACCTGGTGTCACTCGACCCGACTGCCGGTCACGAACAACGCGGAACACGGCCCGTCCTGGTGGTGTCTCCGCTCGCCTTCAACCGGTTGACGAAAACACCGGTGGTGTTGCCGATCAGCAGAGGCGGCAACTTCGCCCGCACCGCCGGCTTTGCCGTGTCCCTGATGGGAGCGGGTACCCACACCACGGGCGTTGTCCGCTGTGATCAGCCGCGCGCGCTCGACTTGGCCGCACGCAGCGCGCGCAAGCTGGAGAGCGTGCCATGTGAGATCATCGATGAGGTCCTGGCGAAGCTCACCCCGATCTTCGAGTGAGCGTGGCGGCGTGCAGCGGTGAACATGCAGCTCGTAGGTTGGGCTGAGCTTGCGAAGCCCAACAGCCCAAGCGGCAGCGCGCGGTCAAGAACCTGTGATTTGTTGGGCTTCGTTCCTCAGCCCAACCTACGCCACTACGCCACCATCGGCCAACCGGCCGAGGTGTGCCACAATCACGGCGACCATTCATGGTGGTTTCACTTTAACGCTGAACCCTGGACCTTGAAAACCGATGGAAGCCTTGCGCCTGATTGCCAAACCCAACAATCACCAACTGGTGATCGACCTGCCTCCCAGCATGGACGATTGCCTGCTGGAGGTGATCGTTCTGCCGGCCGGAGCCGATCAGATCCCCGCGATGTCCGGGCGACGGCGTAGGCCGTCCCCTATGCTTGCCGGGACCGTAGGTCTCAAAGATGATTTGCTGGCTGCCGCGATCCCGGAAACTGACTGGGATGCGTTGCAGTGAGTGTCCTTGACACCCATATCTGGGTACGCTGGCTGGATCCGACAGCCAATCCTCTCCCACCGCGACCTTGATCGACAGGATCGAAGCCGCAGAGACGCTGGCGATCAGCGCCATCACCTGCTGGGAAGTAGCCTGGCTGCATCGGCGCGAGCGAATTTCCCTCCAACTCCCTCTGTCAGACTGGATCGATCAAGGACTCGGCGGTTCCGAAGTCGTATGCCTGCCGATTGAACGGAAGATCGCCAGTCGCGCAGCGCTGTTGCCCGAGCACCATCGTGACCCGGCCGACCGCCTGATCATCGCCACCGCCCTGGAGTATGGCGCCCACCTCGCCAGCCTTGACCAGCGGTTTGCAGACTACACTGAGCTTGCAGCCAAGCTCATCCAGCGGTGAGCGCGCAGGCGGCGCAGAACGTTTTGCACAGGCTTTGGTGGTGGCGTCAATGCCTTCTCGCGCTACGGAAACGGCAAGACCGAGCCGCCCCTGGCGCTGGTGAAACTGCTCAAGCTGCTCGATCGCCATCCGGAACTGCTGAACGAGGTCAGGAGCGCGTAGCGGGTGGCGGATAGCGCGACGCGCGGCGGGGGAAGTCTCCCCCGCACCCCCTCCAGAGTCGGAGTACCCGGAGTGACAGAGGTCAGAGGGGGCAGAGGGCAGAGTCAGCGAACAGGGGAGGAACGCAACACCACCCGAAAACCGATATCGTCAAACCGGGAGCCAGGGGGATACCAGAGGCGGAAGGCGCAGCGGGCGTAGTCCCGACGAGTGCCCCACGCACCGCCCCGCACGACCCGCGCGACGTCTTTCTCAGCCTTGACGTCCTCACGCTTCGAATCGGCTAGATCGTAGGGATAGGGAAGGTAAATGCTGCGCGTCCATTCCCAGACGTTGCCAACCATATCGAAGAGACGAAAGTCATTGGCTGCGAAGCAGCCCACCACCGAAGTATCACTGATTTGCGAATCGTTATAGTTCGCGCGGTTCGGATCTGCGTCGCCTGCCCAGGGAAAAACGCTGCCGCTCAAACCACCGCGCGCCGCTTTCTCCCACTCGAGTTCGCTCGGCAAGGCCACGCGCCAACCGTGTTCGCGCACCAGGTGGGCAACCGGACTGCCAGCGCATGCGGGCGAAGTGGCCAGCGTCTCGTTGAGCCAGTCGCACCAGGCCTGCGCGTCGTGCCAGTTCACCAAGCGCACCGGCCGGCTGTCGGGATCCGCCAGAGCGTCGGCGTCACCGATGGAAAATCCCGTCGCCTCGACGAAGGCCCGAAACTGCCCGACGGTGACCGGATAACGAGCGATCCAGAACTCGGACGTCGGCGTCGGCGCGTCGTTGATCTCGTCGTCGGGCACCTTCCCGCCGATGACCTTCGACACCCTCGCCACGTCCTGTCGCCGCGTGCCGATCATGAACCCGGAGTCGGCGGCAATACGCACAAAACCCAGCATCTCGTCGGCCGGCAGGTGGAAGTGCTCGCGGTCGAAGCGGGGATCGCCGAGCTGCGCCAGCCGGTCACCGGCGCGGGCGCGCACGACCGGCTTCGATGTCGCCAGCGCATGGTCGTCGTTCAACAGGCGGACGATGTGCTGCGCGCAATCGGCGCGCAGGGGCTCGCCGCTCTCGCGCCATTCGAGCGCCGCCGTCGCCGCCAGTTCAGCAGCGGCGAACTGCGCGCTGGCGTCGCCGCCGGCCTCGGCCAGCGCGCGCAGCAGCTCGCGTGCCGAGCGGGCGGCGTGCCCGGCCTGGTAACCGGCGAGCAGCAGGATCGGCTCGCGCCACCAGGGGTCTTCGAGGCGCCCGGCGAGGAAGGAAAGCATCGCCTCGCGACTGTCTCGCCCGGTGACTTCGCTCAGGTAGCGGGCGACGAGAAACTCCTGCAGGGCGAGATGGAGGAAACGGTAGGCGCCGTCGCGCTCTTCGAGCACGCTGCCGCGTTGCCGCGCATGCCGAACGAAATCCTCGAGGCACGGCTGGAACTCGGGCTCCGCGCGCAGGATGGCGCGCAGCGCCGGTTCCTCGATCTCGCGCCCCTGGTCGGCGCCCTGCTGGTGCATCGAAAAAGCGAGCTGCTGCGCCATGTCGCGATACAGCGTCCAGTCGGCGGACAGCTCGCGATTGTTGGTTGTGTCGATCCCGAAATCGACCTGCAGCAGCGCGTTGATCGCCTTGTCGAAGAGGTCGGCGCGCTGGTCGGGCAGCGCGCGGTTGTTGAGATGAACGATCAGCATCAGGCGCACCAGCAGCGGACTGTCGACCAGCGCTTCGGCATTCTCGCCGACGCGCTGGCGGCGCTCGGCCTCGAGCCGCAGGATCCCGGCGAGCAGGTCATCGGCGCGCTCGTTGTGGCGCACGCGGTCCTGTGGGTGGATGCAGGCGTAGGCCTGCCGCACCATCGGCGCGATGTGCTGTTCGTGGTCAAGTGCCTGCACGGCGATCTCGCGAAAATCGGCGCCCAGCGCGGTGTCGCCGCTGCGGTAGGCAATCGTCCGGCAGGTGACGACGACGCGCCGCGGACGAGATTCTGCACCGACTGGCGGACCTCGGCGCTCGCCTTCGTTCGCCACTTCGTCGAGTCCGCGGGTGCGACCCTCCGAGGCGAACGAAGAAGTCGGCCGGCAGGTCGAAGGGTGCTTCGCTGCTGATCAGGTGGTGCGAGAGGAAGTGCGCCAGGGTCTTTTCGCGCGCCGCTGCCCCCGCCGGCAACTGGCGACGGTAGCGGGCGAACGACGCCAGCGGCACGAGGATCGGTAGCGGCAGCTCGCTCGGCGCCATCGCCAGGCCGAGGCGCGAGCGCGCCGGTTCGGGCTGGCCGGCGAGCAGCGACGTGGCCAGCGCCCAGGCCATGTGCAGCAGCACCGTCGTCTTGCCACAGCCAGGCCCGCCGATGATCGCCAGACGATTGCCAAGCCCGAGGACTTCGTTCAAGGCGACGTCGGCATCACTGCCGGAGGCTTCGCCCGCCCTATCCGCGGCGATCTCGTCGAGCGCAGCCGGGCGACGGTGGGTGGTCTTGCCCGGCGCAGCGAGCCGCTCCCGCGCTTCGCCGGGGCGCGGCAGTGAGCGGGCGCGCAGCGGCACATAGGCGGTTTCCAGTGGCAGGACGACGACCGCCGCGCCACCTGCGCGCTCGATGCCGCGCAGCTCGATGCTCTGCGTCCTTTCCTGCAGCCAGAGCAGGTAGCCGGCGACCTGGCGGGCGATCTCGTCGCGGCTCGGCGCGCTGCCGCCAGCGGCCTGGTAGTAGTGGTTGACGATCTGCGTGCCGCTGACGATGTTGCCGCTGTGGTCGCCACCGATCTGCACCGCGCGTTCGCCGAGCGCGGTGCCGCCTTCCTGCGCGACGGCGCCCGAGCCGCGGACGCTGGCCGGCGAGGAAACCGCCGGCGGCAGCGGCGCCAGCGGGTCGGGCGCCGCCTGCCCCTTGCCGAGTCCGTCGCCGCCAAGCACCAGCGCGACCGGGAAGTTGCCGGTCAGGCGCGGCTCCGGGGTCTGCGCGGCGCCATGCTGCGCCAGCGCGCTCTGCGCAACGTGCCGCTGCAGGTAGCTGATCAGGTCGGAGACCAGCACCTCGGGCGCGCCGCCGCTGGGCTGCGCGTGCCCGGTCAACGCCTCGATGAGGTGGAAGGTGAAGAGGCTCATGCGGCCGTCGGCGCGCAGGTACGAATACTCGGCTGGCTTGCACGAACTCAGCACGGCGCGCCCTTCGCCGCCGGCTTGCAGGCCGGCAGCGGGCGATTTTCCCGTCGGCAGGAAGATCTCTGGCGGCAGCGCTGCGCCGGCAAACGACGCCGGCCCGGCATCGGCGCCCTTGATCGCCATGCCGGCCGCGTGGCAGCAATCGAGAACGACAAGCAGGCGCCGCGGCGTCAGTTGCGCGACCGCGTCGGCAAAGTCGGCGGCACGGATGGCGCTGCTGCGAAGCCGCCGCAGGTTGAGGTCGCAGGGGATCAGGTAGTGTTCGCCGCCGTCGACGTGACCGTGGCCGCTGAAGTAGATGATCGCGGTCGAGTCGCCGTCCGGTATCGCCGCCAGTTGGTCGCCAAGCCAGTCGAGCGCATCGAGGATCGCCTGGCGGGTGCTTTCGGCGCCAGTCAGCAGGCGAACCTTGTCCGGCGCGTAGCCGCAACGATCGGGGTGAACGAGGACCGCGTGCAAGGCCTGTACGTCGCGCGCGACGGCGGGCAGCGCGGCCGATGGCTCCCTGTTCTGATCGACGGCGATCAGCAGCGCGCAGGCATTTTCCAGGCGATGAGTCATCTCGTTTCCTCGGTTCGTGCGGACCGCCACCGTCGTGAGGGCGATCGCCAGTCGTTGGTCTTTGACGCCCGCCGGAGCCAGCCGGATTCAGCCGGATTCAGCCGCAGTCAACCGGCTTGGGGCAACGCGTACTACCATCTTATCCAGACGAAGATAGAATAGTAAGATGGCGACGATCTTGAGGGAAGAACCATGAAGATCAGCAGCGCCCCACTCGTCGAACAGGTCTGAGAAATGAATGCCCGCATCCGTTTGCTGCTGTCGGTCGTCATTCTCGGTCTGCTGATGACCGGACCCTTTGTGATCACGGCGCTGCTGATCTGGGCGAGTGCGCAACCGGCCGAGCAGGCGCTGCTGGTGCAGCTGATCGTGCCGCACCTGTCGCTGGGCGCGCTGACGACCGTTTTTGGCTTCATCCTCGGCCTGCTGGTCATCCGCTACCTATTCCGCGAGTACGTCCAGGGCTTGCTCAAGATGGCCGAGAACCTGCGCCTGATGCTGTCGGCCAACCGCAATTTCCGGGTCACGCCGGAAGGTCCGCCGGAAGTGCGGTTGCTGGCCCTGGCGACCAATGACCTGGCGCAGCAGCGCGATGGTCTGATGGACGATGTCGATGCCCAGATCGCCGCCGCCAAAGCCTCGGTGGAGGAAGAGAAGAACCGCCTCGCAGCGCTGATGTCCGAGCTGGCGCAAGCGGTGGTGGTCTGCAATCTGGACGGCCGCATTCTGCTCTATAACAGCCGCGCCCGACTCCAGTTCAGAGCGCTGGCGCAGGGCAGCACGCGTGGCGTGGGAGGCGCGCTGATCGGCCTGGGACGTTCGATCTTCTCGATTCTGGAACGGAACCAGATTGATCACGCACTCGAGGTGGTGCGGCAGCGTCTGCACAAGGGCGCCGCGGCAGCGATCGCCAACTTCATTACGGCGGCGCGCGGCGAGCAACTGCTGCGCGTGCAACTGGTCCCCGTGCTGTCGACCGAGGAACAGCCCCAGGAACGCGAAATGACCGGCTACGTGCTCACCGTCGAGAACATTACCCGCGGCCTGGAGCAGGAATCTCGTCGCGATCAAGTGCTGCAGTCGCTGACCGACGGCAGCCGCGGCAGCCTGGCCAATATCCGGGTCGCGGTCGGCAACCTGATGGACTATCCCGATATGGAAGCGGAGATCCGCGAACGCTTCGTCGGGATCATCAGCGATGAAGTGCTGCGCATGAGTCAACGGCTCGATCAGACGATGAGCGAGTTTGCCGACTCGCTGAAGACTCGCTGGCCGCTCGAAGACGTCCTCGGCATCGACATCATCGCGGCAGCGCAGCGCCGCATCGAGGAACAGCTGAAACTGCCCACCAAGACCGAGGAGATCGATGCCGCCCTGTGGCTGCGCGCGGAGAGCTTCTCACTGGTGTTTTCGATCTGTTTCCTGGCGTCCCGCCTGATCGATCAGTATCAAATCAAGGAATTGCGCTTCCGCTTGTTAGCTTTCGGCAAGCTCGCCTACCTCGACCTGATCTGGGCCGGACAGGTGATGTCCTCGGAATCGTTCTACACCTGGGAGACCGAGGCCATGCAGGTCGGCCAGGAGAACTCGCCGCTGTCACTGCGCGATGTCGTAGACCGGCACGGCGGTGAAATCTGGTATGAACGTGAAAAGGCTGCCCACCGTGCTTTCTTTCGCTTTGTCCTGCCGGTGGCCGCCCCGGAAGACCTGGCGCCGGGAGAGATGCTCGACGACATCGCAACGCGCCCCGAGTATTACGACTTCGACCTGTTCCACTTTCGCGATCGCAGCGTCGATCTCGACCGGCCGCTGGCGGATCTGACGTATACGGTTTTTGATACCGAGACCACCGGCCTCGAACCGGCCGCCGGCGACGAGATCATTCAGATCGGCGCCGTACGCATCGTCAACGGCCGACTGCTGCGTAACGAGAATTTCGACCAACTGGTCGACCCCGAGCGCTTTCTGCGACCCGAGGGTACCCGTATTCACGGCCTCACCGACGACATGGTGCGTGGACAACCGCGCATCGACGTGGTGCTCCCGGCCTTCCATGATTTCTGTAGCGATACCGTGCTGGTCGCCCACAATGCGGCTTTCGACCTGCGCTTCCTGCAGTTGAAGGAAGAGGCTACGGGAGTGATTTTCAGTCAGCCGGTGCTCGATACCTTGCTGCTGTCAGGGGTGCTGCATCCCAATCAGGAGTCACACCAGCTCGACAGCATCGCGGCACGCCTGGGAATCACGATTGCCGGTCGCCACAGTGGCCTTGGCGACGCCTGCGCAACCGGGGAAGTGTTCCTCAAGATGCTGCCTCTGTTGGCCCAGATGGGGATCGTGACGCTCCGGCAGGCGCTCGAGGCTTCCGAGAAAACCTATTTTGCTCGCGTCAAGTACTGAGCCCAGCGCGCAGACCCCGGCCGATCGCCGTGCCGGGATCAGCACCTGCGGCAACCGCTGTACGCCGGTTTCCAGGCAGAATTACTGGACGCGAATTTCGACGCGACGCCCTTCCTCGGGACTGCCGCTACCAACGGTGGACTCTGGCTTGCGGAACTTGACGCGCAGCGCGGCCACCCCGCCAGCAACCAGGGCGTCGCGAACGGACTGGGCGCGTGCGCTGGCCAGTTCGGCATTGTGCTTGGGGTCACCGGAAGGATCATGGAAACCCGACAGCAGGACAATGGCTTTCGGGTTGGCGGCCAGCGCCGCCATCGTCCTGGCCACGACAGCCATGTCTTCGCTGTGCAGCTTGGCGTCATCGACGCCGAAATAGACCTTGGCCAGCGCTTCGCCAACCGGCATGATCTCGGCCACGGCCACTGGCGGGTACTTCGAGAACCCGCCACCGCCAAAGTACACGGCGGCGACGCAAAGAGCGATGCCTCCCACTACCCCGGCAACGATACCTGCTACTTCGTCTTCGTCATCATTTGTAGCCATACTAACCTCGCAGGAAAAAGCCGGTCGGCCCCCCAACCGGGATGGGTGCCGATTTTATTCCGAATCCGGCGAAAATAGAACTGTCGTCAGCCAGTGTAGTACACGCGACCAGCCCCTGCCGGCCTGCGGATTGACGCGGAATGTGCCGAAACGAGCGATGAGGAGTATCATCCAGGCCAATTGAGGGTTCTGCCGTTCCTGCAATAGCGGTAGACTTTCCCCTTTGTTTACGGATTTGTTTCCAGCAACGCCATGGACCTGCTGCGCGAGTGTATGCGCGACGGCCGAGCAGGAATTTACGAGGGGGAGCTGGTAGCGGTAGCTGCCGCTCTGACCTGCGGAGGATTCTGAAGATCAAGATGAAACTGCGTGACCAGAAGTCCGCACCGAGCAACCGGAGGGGAGCACACCAGCAGATATCGGCAACCGTTCTGTTCGCCGATATGTGTGGCAGCACGCGCCTGTTCGAAGAACACGGTGATTGGCAGGCGCGGCAGATCGAGAGCCGGGTCCTCGATCTGCTCAAGGCCAGGACCACCGAGTTCGGCGGCACCGTGATCAAGACGATCGGCGATGAGATCATGAGCCGGTTTCCCGACGCGACTCAGGCCCTGAACGCCGCCTGCGAGATGCACACGGCGATCAAGGAGGATTCCTTGCTGATCGAATTCGACATCGCCGTCAAGATTGGCTTGCAACATGGGCCCGTCCTGGTCGAGCAGGACGACCTGTTCGGCGACGCGGTGAATGTCGCCGCCCGGATGGTTGCCCTGGCCAAGGCCGACCAGATCATCACCACCCGCGAAACCGTTCGCCAGTTGCCGGACGATCTCGAACAGATGACCCGTAGTCTTGGCTGGTCGCGGGTTCGCGGCAAGATCGAGGAGTTGGAAATCATCGAGGTGATCTGGCAGGAGTCGTCCAGCCTCACCCAACTCGTCAGCATTGATCAACAGGATGAATTGCGCGGCTTGTTGTTCGCCCGACTGATTCTTGAATATCGCGGCGCAAGCTTTGAAGTGATGCCCAACTCACATGTCTTCAGCATCGGCAGGGGGGAGAGGAACAACCTGGTGGTGGACCAGGACCTGGTCTCCCGCACCCACGCCGACATCGAGTTCCGCCAGGGCAAGTTCATCCTGGTCGATGGCAGCACCAACGGAACCTACGTGCTGCTTGAGAACGGCTCACGCTTCTTCGTGCAGCGCGAAGAATTTACGCTGCACGACCGGGGAATCATTTGTCTGGGACAGGCAGTCGTGGACAAGGACCCCGATCTGATCCATTACCAGTGCGTTCAGCCATGACGCGCGGCCTGCCTTCACCCCGGCCTGCCTTCACCCCGGCCTGCCTTCACCCTTATCCAGGCAAGCTCTTCAAGTCCAGGGTAGCTGGCGCAACCCCTGCCTTGCAAAGCCGTGGCAGCCACGCCGACTGGCGAAAGGCCGCTAGCCAAAATGATGCTTCGATCGCGGGGTCACGCGCTCACGCGCGCGCCCCTTGCTTGCCCGCCGAAATTCGCTATAATGCGCAGCTTCACGGTCGCCAAGCGAGCAGCACGCTACCATCGGACGGTGACTTGGCAGCACATTCGCAGCACGGAGTGGTAGTTCAGTTGGTTAGAATACCGGCCTGTCACGCCGGGGGTCGCGGGTTCGAGTCCCGTCCACTCCGCCAGCCTTCCCAGTAGAAAGCCCAGCCAGGACTGGGCTTTCTGTTTTCAGCAGGCGCGCCCCGCTCGCCATCCGTGCTGAAACAAGGTCCCCTTGGCTGCTACGCCCGGCATGCATTCGCGCCGTGGAAACTTTTCTGCGCAATTGCTGTCCACTTCCCCCGCAGCTTTGCACTATAATCACTGCCTTGCAGCCTCACCATTCGACCAGGTGATCCCACCCAGCGGGGATGAACTGGCGCCCACCCGACAACGAGAACAGGATGTACGGATGACGCCACGAATCGCGTTCGCTATCGCTTTTGCTTTTGCCTGCAGCGCTGCTTCCTCGGACGAAGCAGCAAACCAGGGCCTCGCCACACCACCCCATCCCCGCTCACCCCCAGGCGCTGCCAGTGATGCCGCCTGGCGAGTCGATCCCGACGGGGTCTTGCCGGTCTTCGAACTGGCCACGCCGACGCAGTTGCCCGAAACCATCGATCTGACTGCGCGGCCCGAGGAGTTGTTCCAGCGTGTGCGCCTGGGCTTCTCGATGCCGAACATCAACAACTCACTGGTTCTGCATCACCAGCAATGGTATCTGAATCACCCGGAGTCGTTGCGCCGTATGGTCGAGCGCAGCAGCCGCTATCTGCATCACATCGTCGAGGAACTCGATAAGCGCGGCATGCCTATGGAGTTGGCGCTGCTGCCCATGGTCGAAAGCGCCTACAACCCCACCGCCTACTCGCGCAGCCATGCTTCCGGCCTTTGGCAGTTTGTTCCGGCGACTGGCAAACAATACAAGCTCGAACAGAACTGGTGGGTTGACGAGCGGCGTGACATTGTCGCGTCGACCGCAGCGGCCCTCGATTACCTGCAGTACATCTACGATCTGCACGGCGACTGGCACCTGGCGCTCGCTTCCTACAACTGGGGCGAAGGCGCTGTCGGCAAGGCGATCAACAGGAACAGGGCGAATGGTCTGCCGACCGACTATCTGAGTCTGACGATGCCCGAGGAAACCCGGAATTACGTCCCCAAACTGCAGGCCCTGAAGAACGTCTTCAGCAACCCGAACATCCTCGTCCAGCTGAACATCCGCGGTGTCCCCAACCAACCCTATTTCGCGACAGTCACCAAGACCGGCAATATCGACGTCAAGCTGGCGGCGCAACTGGCTGAAATGCCGGTCCAGGAGTTCGTCGCGTTAAACCCCGCGCATAATCGCCCGGTCATCAAGTCCGAAACGCCGATGGCGATCCCGACGCACAAGGTCGACGCCTTCATCAGCAACCTCGAGGCCCACGAGGGGAGTGAAAAGCCTCTGTCCTCATGGCAGTCCTACACGCTGCGTGCCGGCGACAGGCTCGAAGAAGTCGCGCCGCGTTTTGGCATGACCGTCGCCAACCTCAAGTCGGTCAATGGCCTCAACGGCAGGATCAGGCCCGCACCGGGGTTGACCCTACTGGTCGCAAGCCAGGAGGGCAGCGACCCGGCCGATGTCGCCGCAATGCCCGAGCCGCAGATCGTGGCAGAGCAGCCGCGGCTTCCGCAGCCTGAACCAGCACCCGTGGTCATCTCCCGTTCACACACGGTGCTGAAGGGCGAAACGCTGCTCAAGGTGGCGCAGCATTACGGCATGACCGTAGGCGAACTAAAGCAGCTCAACAAGCTGCATGCCAACCAGGTGAACGCCGGGAGCAAGCTGGCGGTGGCCGCGCCTGAGCCAAGCAAGCCGACCACAGGCGGCCAACGCACGACGCTGGCGGAAGCCGACAGCAAACGCATTGAGTCGCGTGCTGAACCCGTCGCGGCCACTCGCAGCCACAGCGTGCGCAGAGGCGAAAGTCTGTCGGAGATCGCCAGCCGCTACGACATGAGCGTGGCCGAACTGAAACAGCTCAACAAGCTGCGCGCCGACCAGGTGAATGCCGGCACCAGACTGGCAGTAGCGGCGCCTGAACCGGCCAGCAAGCCACCGGCAGGGCGAACACGCACCGACGTGGCCGAAATCGAGCACCGCCAGACCCTGGCCAAGGCCGATCTCCGCAAGAAGGCGGACGACTCGTCAGATCATTCCCGGCAAGCCAGAAAGAAATCAACCAAGCTGGCGCAATACACGATCCGTCGCGGCGACACGCTGGTCTCGATTGCGCGCCAGTTCCGTGTCGAGAAGGATGATCTGCTGCGCTGGAACCGCATCCACGGCAACGAACTCAAGCCTGGGCAGACGCTGACCATCCAGCTCGTGCAGAACATGCTCTAGTCGCCCCGTCACCGCCCGCAGAAAACGCCGCCGCCAGGCGGCGTTTCAGTTTCACGCGGGCGGTTGCGGATAGAGGTGGCAGTGCACCGAGTGGGTCCTCGACAGCGTGCTGGCCTCGGGATAGCGTTCGCGGCAAGCGACGCTGGCCTGCCGGCAGCGCGGATGAAAATGGCAGCCCATCGGTGGCGTGGCCGGCGACGGGATTTCTCCCGGCAAGCGGATGAACTCGGGCTGCAGGTCGAGGCGCGGACCTGGAACTGCCGACAGCAGGGCGCGGGTGTAAGGGTGCTGCGGCGAACGCAGGACTTCATCGACCGTCCCGCGCTCGACGATGCGGCCCAGATACATCACCGCCACCAGGTGTGCCAGGTGATCGACAACGGCAAAGTTGTGCGTGATGAACAGGTAGGCAAGCCCGAGATCGGCTTGCAGTGTTGCGAGCAGATTGAGAATCTGCGCCTGCACCGACACGTCGAGCGCCGAGGTCGGCTCGTCGCAAATCACCAGATCCGGTTGTACCGCCAGCGCGCGTGCGATCGCGATGCGTTGCCGCTGCCCCCCCGAGAACTCGTGCGGATAACGCGCCGCCGCGACCTGGTCAAGACCCACCTGCTGCAGGACAGCGGCGATCGCCGCAGCGTGTTCTTGCCGCTGCGCCCTCATCCCGAGCGCACGCAGGCCTTCACCGATGATCTCGCCAACTGCCAGACGCGGGTTCAACGAAGCGAAAGGATCCTGGAAAATCATCTGCATGCGCCGGCGCAATGGCCGTAAGGCGCGGCGCGACTGGCCGCCAAGTTCCTCTCCCTGCCACTGCACGCTGCCGCTGCTGGCGGCAAGCAACTGCAGGATCGCCTTGCCGACCGTGGTCTTGCCGCAACCCGATTCGCCGACCAGCGCCAGCGTCTGGCCACGCGCCAACTCCAGCGAGACGCCATCAACCGCCCGTACATAGCCGACAGTACGCTGCAGGACGCCGCGTCGGATGGGGAAATGCACCCGCAGGTCCTGCACCACGAGCAACGCGGGTGCGGACGAGCGCAAGGTATCGACGGTGACCGCCGCCGCCACCACGCTGGCCACCACACCTGGCCTCTGGCCCTGCCCGTCATTGAGATGGCAGCGGACGCGATGACCGACCGCCACCTGCCGCCACTGCGGCGCTTCCTGGCGACACAGCTCCCAGGCCTGCGCACAGCGCGCTGCGAAGCGGCAGCCGCCAGGCATCTCCGACAACGGCGGCACCTGCCCGGGAATCGTCTCCAGCCTGCCGCCGCGCCGTGCCAGATCGGGCAAGGCGGCAAACAGCTTCTGCGTGTAGGGGTGACGCGGCGAGGAGAAGAAGGCCTGGCGAGGCGCTTCCTCGACGATCTCGCCAGCGTACATGACGCCGACCCGGGTCGCCATCTGTGCGACGACGCCGAGATCATGGCTGATCAACAGCATGCCCATCGCACGTTCGGCCTGCAAGCGGCGCAGCAGTTCGAGAACCTGCGCCTGGATGGTGACATCGAGCGCTGTCGTCGGCTCGTCGGCAATCAGCAGGCGCGGCTTGCCGGCCAGCGCAATAGCGATCATCACGCGTTGTTTCATGCCGCCCGAGAGCTGAAAGGGATATTCGCCAAGGCGACGTTCCGCATCAGCAATACCGACCGCCGTCAGCAGTTCGAGCGAACGCGCGCGCGTTAGCGGTCCGCTCAGCGCGAGGTGGCGTTCGA
Organism: Candidatus Accumulibacter affinis; assembly: GCA_016713625.1. GTDB lineage: Bacteria > Pseudomonadota > Gammaproteobacteria > Burkholderiales > Rhodocyclaceae > Accumulibacter > Accumulibacter affinis. Next base: position 191,220 of record JADJOT010000010.1, on the reverse strand, counting down.
GAACCTCGGCAAGCTGGCGGCCGACGGTAAGCACCGGATTGAGACTGGTGGCCGGCTCCTGAAAAATCATCGCCATGCCGCCACCGCGTACGCCACGCATCTCGGCTTCGGGCAGACGCAGCAGATCACGGCCCGCGAATGACACTTCGCCGCCAAGAATCCTGCCGGCCGCTGGCAGCAGGCGCAGGAGTGCAAGTGCCGTCGCCGACTTGCCACAACCCGACTCGCCGAGCAAGGCCAGGGTCTCGCCGGCGACCACCTGAAAGCCAATACCAGCGACCGCTGGCAGCAAGGAACGACCGCTCGCAAAAGCGATACTCAGGTCGCGAACCCTGAGCAGCACCTCTTCGCGAACGCGCACCTCCTGGCTCATGCCGACCCTGCCAGACGGGGATCGAAAGCGTCGCGCACGGCATCGGCCAGCAGATTCGCCGCCAGCACCAGCGTAAACATGAAGACGAAAGCGGCAGCCAGCGACCACCAGACCATCGGTTCGCGTGCCAGTTCGAGGCGGGCGTTGTTGATCATCGTCCCGAAGCTGATCATCGTCGGGTCGACGCCGATACCAACGTAGGACAATACCGCCTCGGCGAGCACCAGACTCGAAAAGTCCATCACCAGCGCGATGATCACGATGTGCATCAGATTCGGCAGGATGTGGCGCGCGATGATGCGCAGGTCGGAGACGCCGAAAGCCTGCGCTGCCTGGATGTATTCCAGCTCGCGCAGCTTCAGCGTCTCGCCGCGCAGCAGCCGGCACAGACCAGTCCAACTGGTGACCCCGAGAATGAAGCACAAAGCCAACAGGCGCAGGTCGGCTCGCTCGGCGGCCGTCGTAAACCAGTGTGGATGGGTGTCGATGACCACCTGCATCATCAGTACTGCAGCGGCGATCAGCAGGACCCCGGGGATCGAGCTGAGGGTGGTATACAGGTACTGGATCAGGTCATCGATCCAGCCACGGAAGTAACCAGCGACGACGCCGAGAAAAATCGACAACGGCAGCATTACCAGCGTCGTCACCAGGCCGATGACCAGCGCCGTACGTACGCTCTTGAGCACCTGATAAAGGACATCCTGCCCAACCTTGTCGGTTCCGAAAACATGGTAGGGCGTGGCAAGCATGGCCATCGACAGGCCGAGCAGCAGTAGCACCGCCATCGCGACGAGCACCGCATTGCCGGCAAAATCGCTCTCGTTGCGCCAGATCCGCCGCCACGCCTCGCGCCGCGAGCAGGCTTCAGCGCGCGCCAGGCCGCCGGCCATCGCTGCCGCCAGCGCCCCCCAGACGAGAGCTGCAATGCCCGACGCACGCAGCAACCGGTCGCCAACATCGGCGTCATGACCTGCCTCGTCGGCCCCGAGGTGCGCGCCACCGTACTTCAAGCGTGGGTAGTCGCGGCTTTGCCGAATCCGCCCGTCGGCAGCGCGGACCTCGGTCGATTCCTTGGCGTGTGCGCGCGTCGCCAGCGGCTCCGAATAGGTTTTTTCGTTGCGCGTGCGCAAGGGGGTCAGGGCCACGTCGAGCAGCGACAAGACGTCGACGGAATAGGCCTGCGCTGCGGGCCGGGCAGCAGCCGGCCCTGCGCTGCTCTCGAGGAGCGACCGAAAGTGAATCGAGTCGAGCAGACCAACACCGACGAAAGCCAGCAACACTGTCGCCGACGCCATTCCCGCGCGGTTGCGGCCCACTCGCTGCCAGGCAGCACGCAACAGCGGATTGCGTGCCGACAGCCAGCCGAGCGCGATGGCAGCTACCACCAGCAACCAGATCAGCACATCCGACCAGAGAATGACGGGAGCCATCAGTTGAAGCGAATCCGCGGGTCGACAAAGGTGTAGGAGAGATCGGTGAGGATCAGTCCGACGATGTACATCACCGATCCGATGAACACCATGGCGCGGACGACGGCAAAATCCTGCGCATTGATCGCGTCGATGGTGTAACTGCCCAGCCCGGGTATGCCAAAGAAGGATTCCGTGAGTAGCGAACCCATGAACAGCAGCGGAATCACCACCACCACGCCGGTCAGGATCGGAATCAGGGCGTTGCGCAGGACGTGTCGGAACAACACCGTCAGCTCGGACAGCCCCTTGGCACGCGCGGTACGCACATAGTCGCGCGAGATTTCTTCGAGAAAAATGGTGCGGTACCAGCGAGTCGACGAACCGATGCCCGAGAGGACGCCGATCAGCACTGGCAGGAGCAGGAACTTCCAGGCGTCGAGCCCGCCGCCATAACCCGAGATCGGCACCAAACGCCAGATCTTGCTGACCAGATACTGACCGCCGATGATGTAGAACAGGCCCGAGATCGACATCATCGCAACGCACAGGACAACGCCCCAGAAATCGAGGTAACTGGCGCGGAAGAAGGTCAGCAACAGAGCGAACGAGACCGTCACCAGCAGGCCGACGATGAAGGTAGGCAAGGCGATGGCCAGTGACGGGCCCATCCGCGAAACGATCTCGCGGGCAATGTCCCGACCGTCCTCAGCACGCCCGAAATCGCCGGCAAACATGCGCGCCGATTTGCTGAAGAAAATGGTATCGGTGAACACCGCGCTGCCGATGGCTTCGTCGTTGATGAACAGCGGCTTGTCGTAACCACGTTCCGCTTTCCAGCGGGAGATCGCCTCCGGGGTAACGCGCTTGACGCCGAGTTGCATGCGCGCCATGTCGTCCGGCGTGTTGACCACGAAAAACAGCGCGAAGGTAATCAGGTTTACGCCGATCAGGATCGGCAAGGCGTAGAGTAAGCGACGAACGAGGTAGGCAAGCATGGTTGGCGGAATATACCTCAAGCGCGGCCAGGCCGCCGCTGTCCGTGCCGCGCGCCTGGCCGTAGCGCGTTACGCTGCGCTCGGCGCGCGCCCGGATTCGCGATCGGCACGTTCACTACCGCGCGGTACTGCGCTCGCGGCGGCGATAGCCGATTGCCGCCGGCAAGAGCACGGCAACCAGCAAAGCCGCCACCACCGCCAGCGGCCAGAGCACCGGTCGATTCCATTCCTGCCGCAAGCGCTGCCGCTCGGCGACGTCGATGCGCTGGTATTTCAAGGTGTTGTGACCTACCTCGGTCGGCTTGCGATTGCGCAGCCAGACATGGCTGAGGGTGTAGCTGGTCGGGTGAAAGCCGTAGATCCACGGTGCGTCGTGCTGCAACAGCGCCAGCGCCTGACGGATGATCGCCAGCCGTTCGACACCACGCGGCCCCTCACTCTCCATGTTCTTCATCTGCTCGAACAGGCGGTCGAACTCGGGATTGGCGTAGTTGGAGGCGTTTTCGCCTCCTTTTGCCACCTTGCCCTCCGGACCGGCAAGCAGGAACAGGAAGTTCTCCGGGTCGGGATAGTCGGCATTCCATCCGAGATAATAGAGTTGCACCGCGCCCTTGCGAACTTTCTCCTGGAAGCGGTTGAAGTCGGTCGAGCGAACCACGAGCTGGATGTCGAGCTTGGCGAACTGGCGCGTCAGCCAGTCGAGTCGCGACTTGTCCCCCATGCCGCCACTGGTGGTATCGAGACTCAACACCAGCGGTTCGCCGGTACTGGCATGGCGACCGTTCGGCCAGCCCGCTTCGGCGAGAAGTTTCTTTGCGGCGGCCAATGGCTTTCGCCGCGCCTGCCCGTCGACCCAGTCATAGACCACCGGGTTGCTGCCCGCTGCTCCCTCGAGATAACCGAAAATCCCCGGTGGCAGCGGGCTCGACGCGGCAATGCCACGCCCGTTCATGAAGATCGAGATGAACTCCTCCTGATCAATGGCGATCGACAGCGCCTGTCGCAGCCTGGTCGGCTGTTCGGCGAGGCCGCCGACGATCGGATCGAGCATGTTGAAGCCGAGGTAGAAGATCGACGCGCGCACGCTGGTCAGCAGACGAATTCCCTTGCCACGCATTTCTTCGCTCAACTGCATGTCACCGCCGACCCCCAGGCGCACCGCCTGGTCGAAGCTGTCGGACGAAATCCCCGAAGCATCGTAGTAGCCTTGCAGGAACTTGTTCCAGTAGGGAATGCTCTCCTTCTCGCGCGAGAACACCGCTTTGTCGAGGAATGGCAAGGGCTGGCCGCAATCGGCCAGCAGCCCATCCGCCCGATCTTCCGGCTCGCCGTGACAAGGATAGGCCTCGCCATGGAAGTTCGGGTTGCGCTCAAGGACCATGCGGCTGTTGGGATTGTTCTGCGTCAGCATGAACGGACCGGTGCCCACCGGATACCAATCGAGCGTCAGGTTCTTGGCGGCCATTCCGGGCTGGTGGTAGAAGCGGTCCACCTCGCGCGGCACCGGCGCGAAGAAGGGCATCGCCAGCCAGTAAACGAACTGCGGGTACTTGCCACGCAGCTTGATACGATAGGTGTAGCGATCAACGCGGGTGACCCCGGCGAGTGGGAAGCGATCGAGATCCAGCCAGCCGCCTGCTGGCATGCGCCTGGCCTCGTCCTGCAGGGCAGCGCCGAGTTGGCGCAGTCCGACGATGCGCTCGGCCATCATGCTGAAGATCGGCGAATGCAGACGTGGATGCGCAAGGCGTTTGATCTCGTAGATGTAGTCGTCGGCGATCAACTCGCGGCTGCCGGTCCTGGCAAAGTCGGCAAGCTTCTCGATATCGCGTAGTTGCTCGCCGTCGCGATAGACGGGCTGACCGCCTGCCTCGATCGCGAAAGCCGGATGCGGCTGATAGCGGATTCCCGGACGAATGCGAATTTCGTAAACACTGTAGGCGATCGCCGCCGTCGGCGCATCGGCCGGCAGCTGGCGGCCTTTCGCGTCATAAAAACGCGGCGTCGGAACGGCATCGCTGGTCAAGGGAATCAGCGTGTACGGCCGCTTCAGGTAGTGGTACTGCAGCGGCGGTTCATACACCTGCGCGGTGAAAGTGATCTCGTCCTCGGTGTATGACTGTACCGGGTCGAGATGCTTGGGACGCTCGGTGAACGCCGAGTAGAGGATGTTCTGCCCACGCTCGGCGCGCGGATACGGGTCGTTTTGCTCGCTGCCACAGGCGGCGAGCAGGAGCAGCAGCGACAACATGGCGAAGCGACAAACAGACATGGGCCGAAGTGTAGCGCGAAGTCGGCTCGTTTTGGTCTGCGGCCAGGACGGACGCTGCCGGCAGCGTCCGCAGGACAATCGTCGGCGCTGGAGGCAATTCCTTTATAATGCGCGGGTTACGCAGATTCCAGAAAAAACAGCAACCCCAGCCCACTTTAGTCACGGAGAACTCATGGGATTCCTCGCAGACAAGCGCATCCTGATCACCGGCGTGCTGTCCAAACACTCGATCGCCTACGGCATCGCCAGGGCATGCCACCGAGAAGGCGCACAACTGGCTTTCACCTACCAGAGTGAGCGCTTCCAGGATCGCCTCGCCAAGTTTGCCAAGGAATTCGACAGTACCCTGATCTATCCGTGTGACGTTGCCGACGACGCCCAGATCGAGCAACTTTTCGCGGGGCTTGGTGAACACTGGGAAGGCCTCGAGGGTTTGGTGCATTCGATCGCCTATGCGCCCGGCGAGGCCATCGAAGGCGACTTCCTCGAAGGCATCACGCGCGATGCCTTCCGTATCGCGCATGACGTTTCTTCGTACAGCTACCCGGCACTCGCCAAAGCCGCCAGACCACTGCTGCTGAAGGGGCGCAACCCCGCACTGCTGGCGCTGTCCTATCTTGGCGCCGAGCGCACCCTGCCCAACTACAACACCATGGGCCTTGCCAAAGCCAGTCTCGAGGCCGCCACCCGCTATCTCGCGTTCTGCCTCGGTCCGCAGGGAATCCGCGCCAATGCCATCTCGGCGGGCCCGATCAAGACACTCGCCGCCTCGGGTATCGGCAACTTCTCGCGCCTGCTCGCCTACAATGCGCACAATGCACCGCTGCGTCGCAATATCACCATCGACGAAGTCGGCAACGCCGCCGCCTTCATGCTTTCCGACCTCGCCAGCGGCATCACCGGCGAAATCATGTACGTCGACGGTGGACTGAACACGACGGCGCTCGGTAATCCGGAACCGCTGCCGGGCTGAACGAAGCCTACGCCCGACCCGCGAGACCAGCGTCCAGACTGGAGGCGCCGCGATGCCAGCGAACGATGCGCAACGAATTCTGCGAGTTGGCCGGCTAGCTACCAGCCTGCTACTACTGTCCTGATAAATCGAACCTCTCCACTTGCCATGGAAGCTGTCAAAGACCCGCACCCAGGAACCGCCGGTATCGCTCAGAGGGTCTTGGGAGTGGCCTTGGCCCTCCTCGGAATGGCCGCTCTGTTGACCTACCCGGTAGGAGGGCTGTGGCTGAGCGTTCTGGGGGCAGCGTTGGCCACGGCTCAGTGGCGCGATGAACGTGCCTGGCTCATCGCCCTGCCGATAGCGCTCGCCTGCATCGACCTGGGGGCCTGGTCAGGTCGCTTGCTGCTCGACGAACTGGATGGCCTCCTGGCCGTTCTCGCCGGAACAGCTCTGGCAGCAGGGCAGTTCGTTGGCGGTGGAGCACAGATGGCTCGACGTAGCTCGATACCGTTCTGGTTCCTTGTCCTGGCCCTGATCATAGGGGTGTGGCGGGGACTGTGGCCGCTTGCAAACCTCGACAGCAATGCCTGGAGCGGCTATTTGACCAGCTGGAACGCCATGCGGGTCGGCAGAGGGGAAATCTGGGCGCTGCTTTTCGCGCCCCTGCTGACCACCCAGTTGAATCGTGACCGGGCAGCGACCCAGGAGCGATTGGCGCTCGGGCTAACGTTCGCACTGCTGGGCTTCGGCACCTATGTGTTGTGGGAGCGAGGCTTGTTGATTGATCTGTTCACCGCTCAAGACCGCTGGGGCTTGGGGGCAACCTGGCTGGATCTGGCCGGCAACTATCGTATCACCGGGACATTCTCGCAGATGCACCTGGGCGGAGAAGCGGTGGACGCCTTCCTCACCCTGGCCTGGCCCTTCGCCTTGTGGCTCTTGCTCCAGACCAAGCGTTGGCCACTGATGTTGCTGGCTTCCGGGGCCCTTGGCCTGGCGGCCTATGCAGTCATGGTCACCTTCACGCGGACCACCTATTTGGTGATCGGCATCTCCGTTGTTTCCTTTCTCGTCGCCTTCCTTGCCGGCCCAGGAACTCTCGGTGGCCGTCGCCTGGCGACGGTAACCGGGTTTGTGGCTGTTTGTGCTGGATTATGCCTGCTGGGCTACTCGTTCGGTGGGGCGCTGCTGTTGCTGGGCTACCTGGCGGTGCTGCTGGGTGGGCTGGCGGCCGGCCTCTTCCGTCACCGTCTGCCGCAAGGAGCGGCCCTCATGGCGGGACTGGCCTTGTGGCTGGGCGCAGGGCTGGCGCTTGCTGTGCGCGCGATGCTGACCAGCAAGTGGAGTGACAACAGCCTCAGCCAAGCGCTTGCCATAGCCCTGCCATCCGTTCTGATCCTCGGACTTGCCGGATTGGCCGTGGGACGAATGTTGCATCGCCACGTCGATGGTCGCGCGGCCGGGGTCTTCCTGGTCTGTCTGACCCTGGGATTGCCGGCTGCGACGATCGCCCTGTCGGGTACCCATATCCGGCAGAGAGCCAGCACTGCTGGCCTGGATCTTCAGGTCCGCGTGGCGCATTGGGAAAAGGGCTTGTCGCTGCTGTCGAACGACTGGCTATCTCGATTTCTGGGCAGGGGACTTGGCAGCTTCCCTTTGGTCAACCTGCTCGAGGGTAGGCCAGACAGCGATGGGTCGAACGCCGACGGGATCTGGTTCTTCATCGAAGAAGACCGGAGCCGGATGTTGCGAATGCTCGGCGGCGGCACCAGTCTGTGCATTGGGCAACGCTTGAACTCGCCGCAGCCCGGCAAATACACGGTCACCGTCTGGGTACGCAATCCGAGCGCCGCGCCGGCGACGCTGGTAGTCAAGCTCCAACAGCGGCGACTGCTTGAGATGGAGCCCTGGCAGCCACACACCGGGGAAGTTAATTGGCCAGTGAAGCCAGGGAAGAGTTTTCAACAAGTGTCTGGGACCCTGGAACTGGACGCTTCTCGGCTTCCCGCCTGGTACGACCCCAAACACCTGGTCTTTGTGCTGACCAACCAGGGTGCCAATGACAGCGCACTGGACTTCGCCGGTGTCCAGCTGATCGGCCCTGACGGCCGGGAACTCCTGGCAAATGGCCACTTTGCCGCGGGCGGAGACCATTGGCTGGCCTACAATGACTTTCACCATCTCGGCTGGCACCTCAAGAGCATCTATGTAGCCTTGTATTTCGAGATGGGCCTGCTCGGCGTGGTGGCCTTCGTGTTTCTTGCGGGACTTGCCTTGCTACGGAGCTTCGACCAAGCGCGTCACGGCCAGACCTTCGGTGCCGCACTCGTCGCTGCAGTAACGGGCTTCCTGGTCCTCGGACTCACCGGGACCTTGCTCGACGTACCACGCGTAATGACACTCTTCCTGCTCCTGGTGATAACCGCCGTGTGGCGGCAACGCGTGCGACGGCGACCCAATGGTCCGGATCTTCATCACCAGGGCTCGCCAGGGGATAGCTAGAACAGCTCACTTGCTTCAGGGCATGAGCACGCTCAAACGAAGCCGGACTTTGCTTCGAGCCTGTCCGGTCCTCGCGCCTGGTCGAGCGACGCGAGCAGCTGGGCGCTCGTCTCGCGCAGCCTGAGCGAGAGCAAAACCAGTAATTCCATCAGGATCTTCGCGCCGAGAATGGGCTGTTCGAGAATGATGCGCGCGAGGTTCTCGCGTGTCAGGACTCCCATCACTGTCGCGGCATCGGCGACGCAGGTCGCTGAGCGCGGACCTCCATCGATCAGCGACATTTCGCCGAGCGTCTTGCCAGCCCCGACGACGGCGATCAGGCGCTGCCCGTGGTCACTGGTTTGCTTGAAGACTTCGAGGCGACCCTCGACCACGAACAGCATGAAATCCCCGGCGTCGCCCTCGCAGATTACTTCCTGCCCGGCTTGCGCCCGGTAAACCTGCAGAAACGGACTGAATTCGCAGACCTCGTCCTGACTCAGGTTTTCGAAGAGCGGTGAATACGGGAGCATGGCATGCAGCTGCCTAACAAACGGTGTTGCGTCGCCCAGATATTCAAGCTGGAGCAAGCGCGGGCTAGCCGCGAGATTCATGCCGCCAGGCCCTTGCCGAAGATGCCCGGCAGCGAGGCGCGTGGTCTGCGGCGCGGGAGAAAACGGCAGCAAACATCAGCGGCTCACTCGACCGTTACCGACTTTGCCAGATTGCGCGGCTTGTCCACGTCGGTCCCACGCACCAGCGCCACATGGTAGGCAAGCAGTTGCAGCGGCACCACGTGCAGCAAGGCAGAGAGCGCGCCGTAGTGCTCGGGCAGGTGCAGCACCTGAATCCCGTCCGAGGACTTCATGTCGCTGTCCGCGTCGGCGAAGACATAGAGCTCTCCACCACGCGCGCGCACTTCCTGCAGATTCGATTTGAGTTTTTCCAGCAGGGCATCGTTGGGGGCAACGGCGATGACCGGCATTTCCCGATCGACGAGTGCCAACGGTCCATGCTTGAGCTCGCCGGCTGGATAAGCCTCGGCGTGAATGTATGAGATTTCCTTGAGCTTCAGCGCGCCTTCCATGGCAATCGGGTAGTGCCGGCCACGTCCCAGAAAAAGTGCGTGCTGCTTCATCGAGAAACGTTCGGACCACTCGCGGATCTGCGGCTCCAGTTCGAGAACCTTGGCTACCGCCATCGGCAGATGCCGAACCGCATGCAGCTCGGCCGCCTCCGCCTCGGTATCGAGACGTCCGCGCAGTTTGCCAAGGAGCAGCGTCAGCAGATAGAGCGCCGCGAGTTGCGTAGTAAATGCCTTGGTTGAGGCAACACCGATCTCTGGACCAGCGCGAGTGATGAAGCGCAGGCTGTTCTCGCGCACCAGAGAGGACTCGGGGACATTGCAGATGCACAGCGTGCGCTGCATGCCAAGGGACTTGGCATGTTGCAGCGCAGCCAGCGTGTCCGCGGTTTCGCCTGACTGGGAGATGGTCACCACCAAGGTCTGCGGGTCGGGCACGGATTCGCGGTAACGATACTCGCTGGCCACTTCAACCGAACACGGGATGCCGGCGATCGATTCCAGCCAGTAGCGGGCGACCAGACCCGCGTGATAGCTGGTTCCGCAAGCGATGATCAACACCTGCTTGACCTCGCTGAGGGTCACTTCGCTCTCGGCACCGAAAATACCCGGTTGCAGGCTGCGGGCAGCACCCAGCATCTCGAGCGTGTTGGCCAGAGCTACCGGCTGCTCGAAGATCTCCTTCTGCATGTAGTGGCGGTAATTGCCCAGTTCGATGGCTTCGGCCGACAGTTGTGATTCGGTCTCCGGACGCTCCACCGGCGTACCATCTACCCGGGTGATGCGGTAACTGTCACGCATCAGTTCAGCACAATCGCCGTTCTCCAGGTAAACCATACGGCGCGTGACCTGCACCAGTGCGGAGGCGTCAGACGCTGCGTAGCAGGCGTCATCGCTCAAACCGAGCAGCAACGGGGCTCCCTCGCGCGCCACCACCAGCCGGCTCGGATCGGATTCACGCAACACGGCAATCGCGTACGCGCCTTGCAGTTGGGCAATCGCCTGGCGAACGGCAGTCAGGAAGTCCGGGGTGCTCTTCAACTCCTGCACAACCAGGTGCGCCACAACCTCGGTATCGGTATCCGAAGTAAACTCGTAACCGAGGGCTCTGAGGCGTCCCCGCAGGGAATCGTGATTTTCGATGATGCCGTTGTGGACGACCGCCAGCCCGCCAGAGATGTGCGGATGCGCGTTACGCTCGCTAGGCACCCCATGCGTCGCCCAGCGCGTGTGAGCAATGCCGGTGTTGCCGGCGGCGTGCAAAGCATCGACCTGCGCGCTCAGTTCGGCGACACGGCCGACCGAACGTAGACGGTGCAGACCACTCGCGTCGATCAGGGCGAGGCCCGCAGAATCGTAGCCGCGGTATTCAAGCTTGCGCAAACCTTCGAGGAGAACAGGGACGATATTGCGGTCAGCGACCGCGGCAACGATGCCACACATGGTCAGATCACTTCTTTTGTGGCCGTTTCCAGCCAGGGATGGAAATTTGCCGGGCACGCGAGATGGTCAGGGTATCCGGCGGGGCGTCCTTGGTCAATGTCGTTCCGGCGCCAAGGGTAGCGCCCCGGCCAACCGTGACCGGGGCGACCAACTGGGTATCGGAACCGATAAAGGCATCGTCCTCGATAGTGGTCGTGAACTTGTTGGCCCCATCATAATTGCAGGTGATCGTTCCCGCACCGATGTTCACGCGGCTGCCGACGATCGCGTCACCCACATAGGCCAGATGATTGGCCTTTGATTTGGCCGCGAACTTGCTGTTCTTGAGCTCGACAAAGTTGCCGACATGTACGCCGGCGGCGAGCTCGGTCCCGGGGCGCAGGCGGGCGAAAGGCCCAATCACCCCAGCGGGCCCGACAATCGCATCTTCTATGTGGCTGAAGGCGGCCAGACGCGAACCGGCGCCGATGTGGGCATTCTTCAGTACGCAGGAGGGGCCGATCTCGACCGCTTCTTCGAGAACCACCTTGCCCTCGAAAACGCAGTTAACGTCGATGAACACATCGCGCCCACAAACCAGTTCACCCCGCACGTCGATGCGTGCCGGGTCAGCCAGGCGAACACCCTGTTCGAGCAGGCGATCGGCGGTCCGAAGCTGCGCGACGCGCTCGAGTTGGGCCAGCTGCACCTTGCTGTTGACCCCCAGCACTTCCCATTCGCTGCGTGCCGGCACCGTACGCACAGGCACACCAGCGGCCACCGCCATGGCAACGATGTCGGTCAGGTAGTACTCCTGCTGTGCGTTGTGGTTCGATAATTGCCCCAGCCACGCCGCCAGGCGGGCCGTTGGCACAGCGACGATACCGGTATTGACTTCGGCGATCGCGCGCTCATCGGCGGTGGCATCTTTCTGCTCGACAATGCGCACCACCTCTCCGCCAGCGTTCCGAACGATCCGGCCGTAGCCGCCGGGATCGGCAAGTTCAACGGTCAGAATGGCCAGCGCATCGCGCGCGGCATGCACCAACTGCTGCAGCGTTTCGCCCTCGATCAAGGGCACGTCGCCATACAATACCAAGGTCGTAGAGGCAGCGCCGAGGTGGGGCAGAGCCTGCATCACGGCATGCCCGGTGCCGAGCTGCGGCTCCTGCAGAACCCACACCAGATCCGGCGCCGCCAGGGTCGTCCGCAGGGTGTCACCGCCGTGCCCATAAACGAGGCACAGACTCTCGGGCTCCAGTCGGCGTGCGGTGTCTATGACGTGCAACACCAAAGCCTTCCCAGCCAGGGGATGCAGCACCTTGGGCAGATTCGAATGCATGCGCTTGCCTTGCCCGGCGGCGAGAATGACGATATTCATGAGGGGGACTCAGGAGAACGTTGTGGTTGGTCTTCTTCCTGCTGCCGAAGATCTTTCTCTTTCGACCACAGAATACTGGCAAACACGCCAGACCAGGATGCGCTCGCTCGCGCTGCGAACGTCACTGCTGGCTATTGTTTCAGATTCCAGCGGAAAAAAACCGGAAAAATGTCACGCTTCGTCTCTCTGCGTGGCGACCATGGCCATTGCGGGAAGAAACGCGGTCGCAGCGCATCGAGGATACGCTTCGGTCGTCCGCATACACCGCTGCTGTTTGGCGCTGGTAGCCACCATTGAAGCGCTGGACCCGCCTGTGCTCAGGTATCGAAGGTTTAACGCGGGAGATCAGAGCTACCCATCAGGAAAGCGTCCACCTCGCGCGCGCATTGCCGACCCTCGCGAATCGCCCAAACCACTAGCGACTGGCCACGCCGCATGTCGCCTGCGGCAAACACTTTGGCGACGCTCGTTGCGTAGCACCCGGCACCATCGGTCGTCGCCTTGACGTTGCCACGGGCGTCCAGCTCGAGCGCCAACTGCTCCAGCAAGCCTTGCCTGACCGGTGCAACAAAGCCCATGGCCAGCAATACCAGGTCGGCGGGGATCTCGGACTCACTGTCCGGAAGCTCGCGCATTCGGCCTTCGTTCCAGTCCACGCGCACCACCTTCAAGGCCGTCAGCTTGCCGTCTTTGCCAATGAACTCCTTGGTGGAGACGGCGAAGTCGCGCGCACAACCTTCTTCGTGCGACGACGATGTACGCAGCTTCAGTGGCCAATACGGCCAGGTCAGACTCTTGTTCTCCTGCTCCGGCGGTTGCGGCATGACCTCGAACTGGGTGATCGACGCTGCACCATGCCGGTTGCTGGTACCGACGCAGTCGGAACCCGTATCACCGCCGCCGATCACCACTACTCGCTTGCCGGTAGCCAGAATCTGCGCGGGCACCGGCTCACCGGCATTGACCTTGTTCTGCTGCGGCAGGAACTCCATCGCGAAATGCACGCCGTCGAGATCGCGGCCGGGCACCGGCAGATCGCGTGACAGCTCGGCGCCACCGGCGACGATGAGTGCGTCGAAGTCGTCCAGCAAGCGCGTTGCCGACACAGCGTTGGCGCTGCTGCCGCCCACTTCCTGGTTGACACGAAACTCGACGCCCTCGGCCTGCATCTGCTCGATACGGCGATCGATATGCGATTTCTCGAACTTGAAATCGGGAATGCCGTAGCGCAGTAGACCACCGATGCGATCACTTTTCTCAAAAACGACTACGTCATGGCCGACGCGCGCCAGTTGCTGTGCGGCAGCCAGGCCGGCCGGGCCAGAGCCAACGACGGCCACTTTCTTGCCGGTTTTGGTTTTCGGCGGCTGCGGAACGATCCAGCCCTTTTCCCACCCCTTGTCGACGATCGCATGCTCGATCGACTTGATGCCTACCGGGTCGGTGTTGATGTTGAGCGTGCACGCGGCCTCGCACGGCGCCGGACAGATGCGGCCGGTAAAATCCGGAAAATTATTGGTCGAGTGCAGCACGGCCAGAGCCTGCTCCCAGTTGCCACGGTAAACAAGATCGTTCCAGTCGGGAATGATGTTGTTCACTGGGCAACCGCTGTTGCAGAAAGGAATACCACAATCCATGCACCGGGCACCCTGCTGGCTCGCCTGCTCGTCGGTCAGGGTCATAACGAACTCGCGGTAATGCTGCAGGCGAGAGGTGGCCGGTTCACTGACTTCCGCCAGGCGCTGATATTCGATGAATCCCGTTGGCTTACCCATGCTTACGCTACCTCCAATTGCTTTTTCGTCGCCAGTTCGCTGAGCACCCGACGGTACTCATGCGGCATGATCTTCACGAAGCGTCTGCGACAGCGCTCCCAGTCATTGAGCAAGCGCAGCGCCTGCCGGCTACCGGTAAGCCGATAGTGCTTGTCAACCAGTCCCTTGAGCAGCACTTCGTCGATCACACCGAGGTGGCGCACATCGACCTTGCCGTGGCCTTCGAGATCTTCACCGGCGTCACTGTCCTTCCTTGCCGCAAACTCTTCCTCGACCGGTTCCAGCGACACCTGCGCCATGTTGCAGCGCGACTCGAAGCTGCCATCCTCATCAAGAACGTACGCCACCCCGCCTGACATGCCCGCTGCGAAGTTGCGACCGGTCATGCCGAGAACGACCACGGTACCACCGGTCATGTACTCGCAGCCATGGTCACCGACACCCTCGACCACAGCGGTGGCACCCGAGTTGCGTACCGCAAAGCGCTCACCAGCGACACCGGCGAAAAACGCCTCGCCTTCGGTCGCCCCATATAACACGGTATTACCGACAATGATGTTGCTCGACGTATCGCCACGGAAACCCGCGCTCGGACGCACGATAATCCGCCCTCCCGACAATCCCTTGCCAACATAATCGTTGGCTTCGCCAACCAGGTCCAGCGTCACCCCACGTGCGAGGAAGGCGCCAAAGGTCTGCCCGGCCGTACCGGTGAGGTGTATGTCGATGCTCCCGTCGGGCAAACCGGCGTGCCCGTAACGCTCCGCCACCCGGCCGGACAGCATCGCCCCGACAGTACGGTTGGCGTTGCGTACCGACAGATCGATCCTGACCTTCTCGCCGTTCTCGAGAGCGGGCCGGGCGAGGTCGATGAGCTGATTGTCGAGCGCCTTGCCGAGACCGTGATCCTGCTGTTCGCATTGAAACACCGGCGACCCGCTCTGGTTTGCCGGACGGTAAAAGATACGGGTGTAGTCCAACCCTTTTGCCTTCCAGTGATCGATCCCTTTCTGCATGTCGAGGAGATCACAGCGGCCGATCAACTCGTTGAAGCTGCGAATACCGATCTGCGCCATCAGTTCACGCAGTTCCTCAGCAACAAAGAAGAAGAAGTTGACCACATGCTCGGGCTGGCCCGAAAAGCGGCGGCGCAACACCGGGTCCTGCGTGGCCACACCCACTGGACAGGTGTTGAGGTGGCACTTGCGCATCATGATGCAGCCTTCAACGACCAGCGGCGCGGTGGCAAAACCAAACTCGTCAGCGCCGAGCAGCGCACCGATCAGGACATCGCGACCGGTTTTCATCTGTCCATCGACCTGCACCCGCACGCGCCCACGCAGACGGTTAAGAACCAGGGTCTGCTGCGTCTCGGCGAGACCCAGCTCCCACGGCGAGCCGGCATGCTTGATCGACGACTGCGGGCTGGCGCCGGTGCCGCCGTCGTGACCGGCAATCACCAGGTGGTCGGCTTTGGCTTTGGTGACACCGGCGGCAACGGTTCCAACGCCGATCTCGGATACCAGTTTGACGCTGATCGAAGCTTTCGGATTGGTATTCTTCAGATCGTGAATGAGCTGCGCCAGGTCTTCGATCGAGTAGATGTCGTGGTGCGGCGGCGGCGAAATCAGCCCGACGCCGGGCACCGAGTGGCGCAGGAAACCGATGTATTCGGAGACCTTGTGGCCTGGCAGTTGACCGCCTTCGCCAGGCTTCGCGCCTTGTGCCATCTTGATCTGGATCTGGTCGGCATTGACCAGGTATTCAGCGGTCACCCCGAAACGCCCGGAAGCGACCTGCTTGATTGCCGAGCGCAGGCTGTCGCCAGGATGCAACTGGTAGTCGCGCTCGATGCGCGTCCTGCCGACGACGTCGGAAACCATCTCGCCGCCTTTCAGCACCTTGAAGCGAGCCGGGTCTTCGCCGCCCTCGCCGGTATTCGACTTGCCGCCAAGGCGGTTCATGGCGATTGCCAGTGTGCTGTGGGCCTCGGTCGAGATCGAACCGAGCGACATTGCCCCGGTGGCAAAACGCTTGACGATTTCCTTCGCCGGCTCGACTTCATCGAGCGGCACGGCCGGTCCGGCGGGCTTCAATTCGAACAGGCCACGCAGCGTCATGTGACGCCGCGTCTGGTCATTGATCAGCTTGGCGTATTCCTGGTAGGTCTCGTACTTTCCGGTTCGCGTCGAGTGTTGCAGTTTGGCAATCGCATCCGGCGTCCACATGTGCTCTTCGCCACGCACGCGATAGGCGTACTCCCCACCGGCGTCGAGCATGGTGGCCAACACCGGGTCGTCGCCGAAGGCCTGCTTGTGCAGACGAATCGCCTCTTCCATGACCTCGAACACCCCGATGCCTTCGACCTGCGTCGAGGTACCAGTGAAATACTTGTCGACCATCTTTTTCTGCAGGCCGATGGCTTCGAAGATCTGTGCCCCAGTGTAGGACATGTAGGTCGAGATGCCCATCTTGGACATCACTTTGAGCAGCCCCTTGCCGACACCCTTGATGAAATGCTTGACCGCCTTGTCGCCCTTTTCGACGTCGCCACCAACCACCTGTTGCAGGGTTTCCAGCGCCAGATAAGGGTGCACTGCTTCCGCCCCATAGCCGGCCAACAAGGCGAAATGATGCGTCTCGCGCGCAGCGCCGGTTTCCACCACCAGTCCGACACGCGTGCGCAGCCCCTTGGTCACCAGATGGTGATGCACAGCCGAAGTCGCCAACAGCGCAGGGATGGCGACGTGTTCGCGATCGATGCGGCGGTCCGAGACGATGAGGATGCTCGAGCCCTTGTGGACGTGGTCCTCAGCTTCGGCGCACAGCGACGCCAGGCGAGCCTCCACTCCCTCGTTCCCCCAGGCCAGCGGGTAGCAAACGTCCAGTTCGGCGGAGTGAAACTTGTTGCCGGTGTAGGCAGCGATGCGGCGCAGTTTCGCCATATTGTCGAAATCGAGTACCGGCTGCGCCACTTCGAGACGGTACGGCGGGTTGATTTCATTGATCCCGAGCAGGTTTGGCTTGGGGCCAATGAAGGACACCAGCGACATTACCAGCTGCTCGCGAATCGGATCGATCGGCGGATTGGTCACCTGCGCGAAAAGCTGCCGGAAATAGTTGAATAGCGGCTTGCTGCGGCTCGACAGAACGGCCAACGGGGAATCATTGCCCATCGAACCGGTAGCCTCCTCGCCCGAACTGGCCATCGGTTCAAGGATGAACTTGAGGTCTTCCTGACTATAACCGAAAGCCTGCTGGCGATCGAGCAGAGATGCCAGGTAAGTGGTCGCCGCGATTCCTGTCGGCACCGGCAGTTGATCGAGCTTGATGTTGATCCGACTCAGCCAATCCTGGTAAGGCTTGGTTCGCGCCAGGGTATCCTTTAGTTCGGCATCATCGATGATACGCCCCTGTTCGAGATCGATCAGGAACATCTTCCCCGGTTGGAGACGCCACTTCTTGATGATGCGCTCCTCGGGAATGGGTAACACGCCGGCCTCTGACGCCATCACCACCAGGTCGTCGTCGGTGACCAGGTAACGCGCCGGGCGCAAACCGTTACGGTCGAGGGTGGCGCCGATCTGCCGTCCGTCGGTAAAAGCGACCGCTGCCGGACCATCCCAGGGCTCGATCATCGCCGCATGGTACTTGTAGAAAGCGCCCCTCCTCTCGTCCATCAGCGTATGCGATTCCCAGGCTTCGGGGATCAGCATCATCATCGCGTGCGCCAGCGTATAACCGCCCATCACCAGCAGTTCCAGCGCGTTGTCGAAGGATGCCGAATCGGACTGGCCTGGATAAATCAGCGGCCAGATCTTTTCCAGGTCGGCGCCGAGCAAGGGCGAGGAGGTACCCTTCTCGCGAGCGCGCATCCAGTTGTAGTTGCCGCGCAAGGTGTTGATCTCGCCGTTGTGAGCGATCATCCGGAACGGGTGCGCCAGTTGCCACGTCGGGAAGGTGTTGGTCGAGAAGCGCTGGTGGGCCAGCGCCATGGCGGAAACGCAACGCGCATCCTTGAGGTCGGTGTAGTACTCGCCCACCTGGTTCGCGAGCAGCAAACCCTTGTAGACGATCGTTCGCGCGGACATCGAGGGCTGGTAGAACTCCTTGCTGTGCTTGAGTCCGAGCGCCCGGATGGCGTTGGCCGCCCGGCGGCGGATAACGTAGAGCTTGCGCTCGAGAGCATCGGTAACCATGATGTCCGGGCCACGGCCGACGAAAATCTGGCGGATCACCGGCTCGCGAGCGCGCACGGTCGGCGACATCGGCAGGGCATGGTCGACCGGCACATCGCGCCAGCCGAGAACGACCTGGTGCTCCGAGCGTACGGCGCGCTCGATTTCCTCCTGACAGGCAAGCCGCGAAGCGAACTCTTGCGGCAGGAATACCATCCCGACGCCATAGTCGCCCGGTGGCGGCAGCACCACGCCCTGCCTGGCCATCTCCTCACGAAAGTAGTCGTCAGGGATCTGGATCAGGATGCCAGCGCCATCCCCCATCAGCGGGTCGGCTCCCACCGCTCCGCGGTGGTCCAGATTTTTCAGGATCAGCAGGCCTTGCTCGATGATCGAGTGACTCTTTACTCCCCGGATGTGCGCTACAAAACCGACACCGCAGGCGTCGTGCTCGTTGGCCGGGTCGTAAAGGCCCTGCCGTTCAGGTATTGCCGCATTCATCACGCTCGAATCCTCATTAAACAAAGACGGTACCCTGGCGACCTCTCGCTCCAACGCCGTGAAGACGGGCGCCAAGCCGACCGAAATCCCTCCCTCGGGGCTGCCGACTATACCCTGAATACCGCAGCCATTCAAGATGTTGCGCCGCACCAAGGGAGTGCGCCCAATCACTTCTTTGGCACCGAAAAGAGGCGCCCCCTGCACTCACGCGGCTTTCCCAACGGTCAGTCGCGCAATCTGCATCGGATGCAAACTCCATGCCAGCCGAACACCCTATGCCGCCCTATCCGGCACCAAGCATCCCGTAGTTCTAGTCGCCGGCGGCGGCATTCGCGTCGTTTATCCCGGCTTACCACTGCGCTACCAGAGGAACTGGAACTGCGCGCGTTGGTTGGTCATGGTAAAGTGCGCTTTAGCGTTGTGATAAGCTGACGTGATGCAGAATTTCGCAGCCGACGGTGGGATTTCCGCCGGCTAGCGTTGGGAATTCTTTCGGCGATGGCTGCCGGAAGTGAGCACATCTGATCGCCTCGACATGCAATCCGGGCGATTTCGCGTTTTTTGGGGGAAGGCGGATTTCGCGGCCTGCGGACCGACTTATTTTGAACACGAGCACCACAAGTGATGGAGGAATGAATGCCGCTAACAATCGGAGTTCCAAGAGAGACTGCAGCCGGGGAAAAGCGGGTTGCGACCGTACCTGAAGTCGTTGAGAAGCTGATCAAGCTGGGCTTCGCTGTCGCCGTCGAATCGGGCGCTGGCGATGCGGCCAACATATCGGACGACGCCTATCGTGCTGCCGGGGCCGAGATTGTCGCCGATGCGGCCAGGCTATGGTCGTCTTCGGAGATCGTTTTCAAGGTACGCGGCCCGTCGTCGGAGGAAGTCGGCCTGATGCGCGAAGGCGGCACTCTGGTGAGCTTCATCTGGCCGGCCCAGAACCCCGAGCTTCTGCAGCAACTCGCTGCGCGCAAGGCGACCGTGCTGGCCATCGACTCGCTGCCGCGCACGCTCGCGCGCCCAGAAGATGGACGCGTTGACCTCCCAGGCTGGCGTCGCTGGCTACCGCGCTGTCATCGAGGCCGCCAACGCCTTCGGTCGCTTCTTCAACGGCCAGATCACGGCGGCTGGCAAGGTTCCGCCAGCCAAGGTCTTCATTGCCGGTGCTGGCGTCGCCGGCCTGGCGGCGATTGGCACAGCCGCCAACCTCGGCGCCATCGTTCGCGCCAACGACACGCGTGCCGAAGTGGCCGATCAGGTCGCGTCGCTGGGCGGTGAATTCGTCAAGGTTGATTACGAGGAAGAAGGTTCCGGCGGCGGCGGTTACGCGAAGGTGATGAGCGAGGGCTTTCAGAAGGCCCAGCGCGACATGTACGCCAAGCAAGCCCGGGAGGTGGACATCATCATCACCACCGCGCTGATTCCTGGCAAGCCGGCGCCCAGGCTGATCACCGCCGAGATGGTGCGCTCAATGAAAGCGGGCAGCGTAATCGTCGACATGGCCGCCGAACAGGGCGGCAACTGCGAGCTGACCGAGCCTGGCCAGGCGGTGGTGAAGAACGACGTCACCATCATCGGCTACACCGACCTGGTCAGCCGCTTGGCGCGGCAGTCGTCGACGCTATACAGCACCAACCTGTTCCGCCTCGCCGAGGAACTGTGCAAGACCAAGGACGGCATCATCGACGTCAACATGGACGACGAAGCCATCCGCGGCCTGACTGTAATCAAGGAAGGCAATGTCACTTGGCCACCGCCAGCTGCCAAGCTGTCGGCCGCACCTGCTGCCGCACCTGCTGCCGCGGCCAAACCGGTAGTCCCAGCAAAGAAGTCGGGGGGGCACGGCAAGGGCAGCGCGCCGGCTTCGGGAACCGCCGTCGGCCTGCTGTTCGCCGCGGGCGCGCTGATCTTCTGGTTCATCGGGGCGGGCGCGCCAGCGGCATTCCTCGGCCACTTCACGGTTTTCGTGCTGGCCTGCTTTGTCGGCTACATGGTCGTCTGGAATGTCACCCCCGCCTTGCACACGCCGCTGATGAGCGTCACCAATGCGATCAGCAGCATCATCGCCATCGGCGCTCTGGTGCAGATTGCGCCGCCCCTGGATGTCGGGCTCAATCGACCGGACGACTGGATTCGCTGGCTGGCCATCGGTGCCATTGTGCTGGCGACGATCAACATGTTCGGTGGCTTCGCCGTTACCCAGCGCATGCTGGCTATGTTCCGCAAATAGGAGTCGATGAACATGTCTGAAAGCTTGGCAACCGTCTCCTACCTCGGAGCAACCATCCTCTTCATCCTCTGCCTCGGCGGCCTCAGTAATCCGGAGACCTCTCGACGCGGTAATCTGTACGGCATCATCGGCATGTCCATCGCCGTTCTGGCAACGGTCTTTGGTCCCCATGTCGGCAGTAGCGGTTATGCGTGGATCATTGGCGCGATGGTGGTCGGCGCCGGTATTGGCGTCTATGCCGCGCGCACCGTGCAGATGACCCAGATGCCCGAACTGGTGGCGCTGATGCACAGCATGGTCGGCCTCGCCGCGATGCTGGTCGGTTTTGCGAACTACATCGACCCGGGCGCGTCCGCCCACATGACTGGCGCCGAAAAGTCCATTCATGAGGTGGAAATCTACCTCGGTATCCTGATTGGCGCGGTAACCTTCTCCGGCTCGGTAATCGCTTTCGGCAAGCTCTCCGGAAAGATTTCCGGCAACCCGCTGCTGCTGCCGGCACGCCACTGGATCAACCTGGCCGGACTGCTGGTCGTCATCTACTTTGGCCGCGAGTTTCTGCATGCCCACTCGGTCAGCGACGGCATGACGCCACTGGTGGTGATGACGGTGATCGCGCTGCTCTTTGGCGTTCACATGGTGATAACCATCGGTGGTGCCGACATGCCGGTGGTGGTTTCGATGCTCAACAGCTACTCGGGTTGGGCAGCAGCAGCCACCGGCTTCATGCTCTCCAATGACCTCCTGATCGTCACCGGCGCACTGGTCGGGTCAAGCGGCGCGATCCTGTCGTACATCATGTGTTCGGCAATGAACCGCCATTTCCTCAGCGTCATCGGCGGCGGCTTCGGCACGACCGGTGGCACGCCTGCGGCTGCCGCTGGCGGTGCCCAACCGGCGGGCGAAGTGGTGCCAATCGACGCCCCGGATACGGCCGAATTGCTCCGCGAAGCCAAGAACGTGATCATTGTCCCTGGCTATGGCATGGCCGTCGCGCAAGCGCAGCACACAGTCTACGAAATCACCAGGCTGCTCCGCGAGAAGGGCGTCAACGTTCGCTTCGGGATCCACCCGGTGGCGGGCCGCATGCCCGGTCACATGAATGTGCTCCTGGCCGAAGCCAAGGTCCCGTACGATATCGTGCAGGAAATGGACGAACTGAACGACGATTTTCCGAAAACCGATGTCGCAATGATCATTGGTGCCAACGACATCGTCAACCCGGGGGCACAGGATGACCCGAACAGCCCGATCGCCGGCATGCCGGTCCTCGAAGTGTGGAAGGCAAAAACCTCGATCGTGATGAAGCGCAGCATGGCCTCCGGTTATGCCGGGGTCGACAACCCGCTGTTCTACAAGGAAAACAACCGCATGCTCTTCGGTGATGCAAAGAAGATGCTTGATGAGGTGCTGGTTGCCCTGAAAAGCTGAACCCAACGAACAGCGCCGACATTCGTCGGCGCTGTTCGTTGCACCCGATTTTCGGATGTGGATGGACATCTGCTAGAATCACGCTTCAAGTCAATACGCGCATCGGCTAGCTATCCTATCTCTAGGGGGTGACATGGAGGTCAAAGAAGTTCTGCAGGTCAAAGATTTCGCACTGTTCGCCGTACATCCCGACTCACCTCTCTCGGAGGCAGTGATCATGATGTCCGAGAACGACATCGGCTCGGTGATTGTGATGGAGGGAGGAAAGCTCGCAGGGATGCTGACTTTCCGCGAAGTGATGGCCATCCTGGCCAAACGTCAGAGCGAACGCCGGGTGGGACCGACGCCGCCGATTGCCGAGATCCTGGTCATCGAGGCAATGGACCCCAACCCGCCCACCAGCGATCCGGACATGGATGTCGACGAGTTGCGTCGAATGATGGTGGACACGCACACGCGCTACGTACCCGTGATGGAAGGAGACACCATCGTCGGTATCGTCTCGTTTCACGACGTTGCCAAGGCCGTTCTCGAAGAGCGCAACATGGAAAACAAGCTGCTCAAGGCGTACATCAAGGATTGGCCGTCACCTTCCGGGGGGCCATCTGTTCCCCCGTATCCTACACCCTAAGCGCCATCGCCGCAGGACTCAGCCCTCGCCCACCGCAAACAGGCGGCGATGCTCCTTGATGGCATAACGATCGGTCATCCCGGCAATGTAATCGGCGACCCTGCGCACCTGGTCGCCATCTACCAGCGTCTGGTATTGCGGGGGTAGCAGGCGCGGATTGCTGGTGAAGGCGGAAAACAGATCGCTGATGATGCGCTGCGCCTTGTTGGCCATCCGCAGGACCTGATAATGCTGGTAGAGTTGGCTTCGCAGAAAGCGCTTCATGTAGCGCTGCGCGACCTGCAAGTCGCTGGAAAACGTTACCAGCGGCGGCTCCAGGCGCGCCGCCGCGAGGTCCCTTGGCCTGTGCCGGGCAATATTGTCGGCCGTCGTTTCAATCAGGTCACAAACCAGGGTATTGATCATGCGTCTGATCGTCTCGTGGATCAACCGGCGCCCACCCAGCCCGGAATACACTTTCCGGACTTCCGCAACGTGCTGCGCGAACAGGCTGACCGACTCGAGTTGCTCAAGCGTAATCAGGCCCGCGCGCAGTCCGTCGTCGACATCGTGATTGTTGTAAGCGATTTCATCGGCCAGATTGCAGATCTGCGCTTCGAGTGACGGCTGCGTCCGACTGAGGAAACGCTCACCGAGTTCGCCAAGCTGGCGAGCGTTTTCCAGCGAACAGTGCTTGATGATCCCTTCCCGGGTCTCAAAACAAAGGTTGAGCCCGGCAAACGCCGCATAGCGCTCCTCAAGCAGGTCAACCGTCCGCAGACTCTGCAGGTTGTGCTCGAAGCCGCCATGCTCACGCATGCACTCGTTGAGTGCGTCCTGGCCGGCGTGACCAAAAGGCGTATGCCCGAGGTCGTGAGCCAGGGAGATGGCTTCGGCGAGATCCTCATTGAGTCGCAGTTCACGGGCAATGCCACGCGCGATCTGCGCCACTTCGAGCGTGTGCGTCAAGCGGGTACGAAACAAATCTCCTTCGTGATTGACGAAAACCTGGGTCTTGTATTCCAGACGCCGAAAGGCGGTTGAATGTACGATCCGATCCCGGTCGCGCTGGAACTCGCTGCGATGCGAGGGCTCTGTGTCGGGATGAATGCGGCCGCGCGAGTTGCTCGTCGAGACGGCGTAGGGGGCAAGGTCAGCCATGCGGGGAGCGTTCGGCAATGGCTTTGCGGATCTCGACCACAGGCGCCGTATCGGTGACTACCGCCTGCCCAAGCTGCCGCAAGAGGACGAGGCGGAGCTTGCCACCCTGCACTTTCTTGTCGTGTTGCATCAGTTCGAGGTAGCGCTCGACAGCCAAGGTCGGCCCGCACACCGGCAGGCCGGCGCGCCGAAACAGCCGCTCGACGCGCGCCAGCGCGCGCCCGTCGATCCAGCCGAGATGTGCCGATAGTTCGGCTGCCATCATCATGCCCACCGCGATCGCCTCTCCGTGCAACCAGTCGCCATAGCCGACGCCGGTTTCGATCGCATGCCCGAAGGTGTGACCGAGGTTGAGCAGGGCGCGCTCACCCATCTCGCGTTCGTCGGCGACCACCACTTCGGCCTTGTTGCGGCACGAACGGCAGATCGCTTCCGCGAGGGCCGTGGGTTCACGAGACAGCAGCAGATCCAGGTTGGCCTCCAGCCACTCGAGAAAAGCCAGGTCTCTGATCAGGCCATACTTGATCACTTCTGCCAGACCTGCCCGCAGCTCCCGATCGGGCAGGGTATTCAGGGTATCGGTATCTGCCAGCACCAGCCTTGGCTGGTGGAAGGCTCCGATCATGTTCTTGCCCAGGGGGTGATTGATCGCCGTCTTCCCGCCAACCGACGAATCGACCTGCGCGAGCAAGGTCGTCGGCACCTGCATAAAGGGCATGCCACGTTGAAAGCAGGCGGCGGCAAAACCCGTCATGTCGCCAACGACGCCACCACCAAGCGCGATCAGCGTCGTTGAACGCTCGCAGCGACGCTCCAGCAGCAAATCGAAGATCGAGTTGAGGGTTTGCCAGTTCTTGAACTGTTCGCCATCCGGCAGGATGATGGCTACCACCTCAAGCCCTGCTCGCTGCAAGGAATCCCGCAGTCGCGGCAAATACAAAGGTGCGACCGTGCTGTTGGTGACGATCGCCACCTTTGCTTGCTGCAGGAGTGGCATCAGCAAGTCGGCGCGGTCGACAAGCGCACGTCCGACATGAATCGGATAGGAACGATCCCCCAACGCAACCGTTAGCGTTTCCATGGCTCTCCCACTTCCTTGATCAGCAGATTCAGAACCGACTGGGCAGTGATTCGGCTGCCACTGACGACCACGTCGGCGATTTCCCGGTAGAGCGGGTCGCGCTGCGCGTGCAGATCCCTGAGTTTCTGCAGCGGATCACGCACCTGTAGCAACGGCCGATTCTTGTCGTGGCGCGTGCGTTCGCAGAGAGTCAACAGCGGTACGTCAAGATAGATGATGAAACCACTCGCCTGCAGGTTTTCCCGATTGTCGGAGCGCAGCACGGCACCGCCGCCAGTCGCCACGACATGGCCATTCCAGGTCGCCAGGTCGGCGATCACCTGCGCTTCGCGTTTGCGAAACCCTTCCTCGCCTTCAATCTCGAAAATCGTCGGCAGACTGACGCCGGTACGAGCTTCGATCTCGTGGTCCGCATCGACGAAACGATAGCCCAGGCGTTTGGCCAGGACCTTGCCAATCGTCGTCTTGCCGGCGCCCATCAGACCAACCAGGTATACATTCCGTCCGTCGTGTCGCACGATGCTATCGCAGACTCAGGCCAGCAACCGCCAGCGTACCGCCGGGCTCGGCGCAGACGCCGGGCGCCAATCAGCGCACCGTCAGATTCTCGGCAAGAATCCTCGGCGTGATGAAGACCAGGAGTTCGGTCTTGTCGTCAATGATTTCCCGGTTCTTGAACAGCCATCCGACATACGGAAGGTCACCGAAAAACAGGATCCGCTGCGTGTTATTGCGCGTTTCCTGCGTGTAGATCCCGCCAATGACCACCGTGCCGCCGTTCTCCACAAGGACTTCCGTCTTGACGTGCTTGGTATCGATGGCCACCCCGGCGCCCGTCGATAAGCGCGTATTCGGCGTATCCTTGTTGACGTCCAGGCTCATGATGATCTTGCCATCCGGGGTGATCTGCGGCTTCACTTTCAAGGACAGGTTGGCCTTGCGGAAGGAGACGCTGGTGGCACCAGAACTGGTCGCTTGCTGATACGGAATCTCCACACCCTGCTCGATGATCGCTTCAACCGTGTTCGCGGTCATCACCCGCGGACTTGAGATCACTTTGCCCCGCCCATCCGCTTCCAGTGCGGAAACTTCAACGGTCAAAAACTGGGTCTGCGCGACATTGAAGAGAGTAAAAGCCAGATTCCCGGGCGTCCCGGTTCGCGGTGTGGCCGGCAGATTGACCAGCGATGCCGAGTTGAGTTGCCCGCTGAAATTCTGGCCACCACCAACAGTGACCGCGCCATTGCGATCCGTCTGGTTCCAGAGCAGGCGGATACCGAGGTTCTTGGCAAAACTGTCGCCGGCTTCGACGATGCGCGCCTCGATCATCACCTGTCGTACGGGTATATCGACCTTGGCAATCATCGCCCGCACATCATCCAGGCGGCTCGGGGTGTCCTTGACGAACATCATGTTCGAGCGGTCGTCGAGAAGCGCGCTGCCGCGCCTGGAGAGCAGGGTCTGCTTCGGGTCGACCAGCAACTTCTGCACCGCTTCCGCCTTGATGTAATTCATCTGGAAGCTCTCGGTCTGCAAAGGCTCCAGGTCGCCGATTTGCGCCCTCGACTCGAAGTCGAGCTTTTCCTTGGTGGCAATTTCCTCGCGCGGCGCAATCAGAATGACATTTCCATTCTTGCGCATGTCGAGACCCTTCTGCTGCATGATGATATCCAGCGCCTGGTCCCAGGGAACGTCCTTGAGGATCAGGGTGATCGCGCCGCCCACGGAATCGCTGACGACCATGTTCATGCCGGTGAACTCACCGATCACCTGCAGCAGGCGGCGCACGTCGACGTTCTGAAAGTTGAGCGACAGTTTCTCGCCCTGATAGCCGCCACGCGAACCTTGCACCAGCTTGTTGGGATTCTCGATTACCGGCTTGACTTCAATGACAAACTGATTGTCACTCTGATACGCGTTGTGTTCCCAGAGGCCGCGCGGGGTGATGGTCATGCGCGTGTTGGCACCCTTCTGAACCGTATTCACGGTCAACACCGGGGTCGCGAAATCGGTCACATCCAGGCGTTTGCGCAGATCCTCCGGAACAGTTACCTTGGCAAAATCGACGATCAGGTTCGACCCTTGTTGCTTGATGTCGATTCCCGCGTTGGCATCGCTCAGATCAACGGTGATCCGCCCCTCGCCATCCTTGCCACGCCGGAATGCAATAGCGCGAATACTGTTCGACTGAGCCGACGGCCTGGCCTGTGCAAAATGCTCGACCGGCGCCGCGCCCTCAGGCATGCCACTCGGCACCAGGGCGAGCACGAGGCTGTTGCCATCGATCGTCGCCTCGTAGGTCATGGCTTTTTGCAGGTTCAGGACGACGCGCGTGCGATCGTCCGCCTGGACGATATTGGCACTCTTCAGATCACCCTCGTTATAGACCTGGCTTGACTTACCCAGGCCGTTGATCGTATTCGGGAAGTCAAACGCCATTCGCGCGGGCTTGGCGACACTGAAGGCTGCCGGCAACGCTTTCAAGGGTTCCCTGAAAGTCAGCTTGACGTTGAGGATCGCACCCTGTTGCACGACGTTCATCGATTCGATTGAATTCTGCGTGGCTTCCTGGGCGTGCACGTTTCCCAGCGCCAACAGCACGCCAGCAAAAAAACCGAGCAGTTTCTGTTTGATCTGCTTCATTTACTTCGCTCCCTTCTCCTGCAACAGCAAGGTGCTCGTCCTCTCGACCCAGTCCCCTGCCGAATCCTGGATAAGTTCGCGCAAAGTGATCTCGGACTCGGAAACGTTCACCACCACCCCGAAATTCTGCCCCATGTAATTTCCTACCTTCACCTGGTACAAGGTAGCATCAACCTGGATGATCGCATACGACACCTTCCTTCGGGTCATCACGCCGACGTATTTCAGTGATTCGAGCGGATAAAGCTCCAACGGCTCTCTCGGCCGATCCAGATCGGGCCGGAAGCCACCACCGCCCTTCTTCTCCTCGGGTCCGACCTTGGCTGGCCTGAAAGGATCAAGAAGGTTGCCGACATCATAGGCAACCGGCTCGTAGGGCTCCACCACTGGCAGCGGCGGAATCCTGGCCTTGCTATCCAGAGCCACGGTTTTCATCCACTCCCGCAGGTCCTCGTGGTCGCCGGCAGAACAGGCGACCAGAAAGACACTCCCGAGCAGGACAGCGAAGGTCCTCATTTCTTCGCATCCTTGGCAGCCTGAGCGGCCTTCTTCTTCGCTGCCAGCTCTTCCTCATCAAGATAGCGGAAGGTCTTGGTGATGGCGTCCATCACCAGGGTGCCATCCTTGCTTTGCGGATTCGCGGTAATCAAAATATTGTTCAAGGTCACTATTCTCGAGAGCTTCCCGATATCGCCGGCGAAAGCACCGAAGTCATGGTAGCTGCCCGTCAAGCGAACGCTAATCGGCAGCTCCGCATAGAAGTCCTTGATCTGCTCCGCTCCGGGCCTGAACAGATCGAACTGCAAACCTCTGCCCATCCCCGCCTGATTGATTTCGACCAGCAAGGACTCGACTTCGGACTTGTTGGGCAACTGCTTCAATAGCGCCCCGAAGGAGCGGTCGATCTCGTCCAGACGCTGAATGTACAGGTCCAGGTTCACTGCCTGCTTCTTCTTGACAACGAACTCATCCCGGAGTCTCACTTCCGCTTGCTGCTTGCTATCCAGGGACTCCAATTGCTCCGCCCACAAAAACCACCAGCCCGCAAACAATATCACGAGTAACAAACCGACCAATACAGTCACTCGCGGCAGCAAAGGCCACGCCCCGACATCCCGTGGATTCAGGCCCTGAAAATCCCGGACGAGCGCCTTGAAGTCGATCGTGGGGAGCGTGCCCGCTTTCATTTCTGCCCTCCTTGCCCGGCGGCAGTCCTTTTGATGGAGGCATTCATACTGAACTCATTAAGACGCCGCTTGTCGATCATGACTGCCTTGATTTCAAGCAACTGCGGCTTTTCAAGCCACGGCGAAGCCTCAATATTGCGCATCAACGTGGAAACCCGTGCGCTCGACTGAGCAAAACCTGCGAGGCTGATCCTTTGCCCTTCCTGCTTCAGTGATCGGAGGTACACCCCCTCTGGCATCTGCTTGGCCAACTCGCTGAGCAAGCGCACCGCCTCGGCACGGTCGCGCTGCAAGGATTCGATGATGCGTTTACGCTCCATCAAGGCGTCGCTCTGCTCCTTGAGCCTCTTGATCTGATCGATCTCTTTGTCGAGGACGGCGATCTCCTTCTTGAGGAAATCGTTTCTCGCTTCCTGGGCCGAGATGTAACCCGCGATCACTGAGTAGACCAGCACCACCAGCAGGCCCGAAAGCAGCGTGACCATGCCCAGCAACGCATAGAACTGTTGCCGCCGCGCCCGGCGCCTTTCTTCCCGGTGCGGAAGCAGGTTAATTCGTATCATGCGTCGAATCTCCGCAGAGCCAGGCCGCAGGCGACCATCAACGATGAGGCATCGGCCAGCAGAGTCTTGCCGCGAACACGATCGGCAAGCAGCATGTTGGCAAACGGATTGGCAATAATCGTGTTGATTTGCGTACGCGTAGCAACGACCTCGTCTATGCCCGCTATGACTGCGCAACCACCGGAGAGAACGATATGGTTGATCTCGTTGAACTGTGTTGACGTGAAGAAGAACTGCAGGGCACGCGAAATCTCCAGCGCCATGGCCTCACGAAATGGCCGCAACAGTTCGGTCTCGTATTTCTCGGGCAGGTTATTGCGGCGTTTCTCGGCTTCCGCCTCTTCGAAATTCATTTCAAAAAGACGGGCGATGTCCTGGGTCAGCTGATTTCCGCCGAAGGCCTGCTCGCGAGCGTAGAGTTGCTGCCCATTACGGAGAACCGTCAGGTTCATTACATTGGCACCCACATCCACCAACGCAACGATGTTCCCTTTGCTGCTTTCCGGAAGCTGCCCTTCGACGAGTGCAAAAGCGGCAAGCACAGCGTAGGACTCGACGTCGAGGACCTTCGGCTTGAGGCCTGCCGATTCGGCAACGGCAACACGGTCTTCGACCTTCTCCTTGCGCGACGCGGCGATCAGTACCTCGATCTCGTCAGGAGACGACAGCGCTGGACCAACCACCTGAAAATCCAGATTGACCTCGTCAAGCGCGAACGGAATGTACTGGCTGGCTTCTGACTCAACCAGCAGTTCGAGTTCATCCTCGCGCTGCCCGGCCGCGACGATGATCTTCTTGGTAATGACATGTGAAGCGGGCAAGGCAATCGCCACGAATCTCGTCGAGGTGGCCAGCTTCTTCCACGCTCGCCGTACGGAGTCCGCGGCAGCTTCCAGATTGACAATGTTGCCATCCGAAACGATGTCCCTCGGCAAGACCTCGATCGCATAGCGCTCCACCCGGTAACCGCCCTTACCATCACTGGACAGTTCCACCATTTTGATCGACGACGAACTTATATCGAGA
Organism: Candidatus Accumulibacter affinis; assembly: GCA_016713625.1. GTDB lineage: Bacteria > Pseudomonadota > Gammaproteobacteria > Burkholderiales > Rhodocyclaceae > Accumulibacter > Accumulibacter affinis. The sequence goes on along the minus strand of JADJOT010000010.1, from coordinate 160,456 downwards.
CCGATCAGCGAGCGCGCCTTGGGATTGAAGATCGAAAGATCAAGCTGCAATTCGCCACCCCTCGCCCAAAAAACCCTTCAAAAATTTATATTTAGCGTGCATATAGATATTCTACTTTAAATGCTAGCAACAAGCTTCCGGCATGTAAAGGACTTTTTGGCGTCGCCACACCTAGACGCCGGTCTTGACTGGCAAGATCGGGATAGCGTACAACAAATCGGAGTAAAACGACTTTCTCAATTGACTGATCCGGTTCCATCGGATACATTAATGACTGCACAGTCATTAATGTATCCGATGCGTAGTCACATGGTTGCAGCGACATCGCCCCCCGCTGCCAATAGCCGTCCACCGCGCCGTCGTCGCAAGGACGCCCGCCCTTCGGAGCTGACGGCGGCGGCCCTGCAGCTCTTTGTCGAAAAAGGCTTTGCTGGTACACGACTCGATGATGTCGCCGCCTGCGCAGGTGTCTCCAAGGGCACGCTCTATCTTTACTTCAGCGGCAAGGAAGCGCTGTTCAAGGCGGTCATCGAAGATGGGATGGTGGCGGTGCTGGCGGCTGCCGAACAGCACCTGGCTGATTATCAGGGCTCGGCTGCCGGTCTGCTGAGCCAGTTGCTGCTCGGCTGGTGGGAACAGATCGGGCGAACACCGATGGCCGGCGTGACCAAACTGATGATTTCCGAAGCCAGCAACTTTCCCGAGCTTGCGCAGTATTATCACGACCACGTAATCACCCGTGGCCGTGCGTTGTTGCGTGCGGCCATTCAGCGCGGCATCAGCCGCGGCGAGTTTCGCCGGGTCGACGTCGACGCGGCCATCGACGTGATCATCGCACCACTGCTGTTGTTGGCGATCTCACGGTTCTCTGTGCACCTGCGCGGCCAGGAAGTCACCGCGGAAGCCTATCTTGCAGCGCATTGCGACTTGCTGGTGAACGGTCTGCGCGACACAGAAACAGGCCCCCATCAGCAAACGATCGAAGGTAGCGCATGCGGCTGAACCTCGCCTTTCGCGGCAGCACCCGCCGACGCCTGCTCGCACTGGTGGCGGTTCTCGCCCTGCTGAGCGGCTGCGGCAGGCAGACTGCACCGCCCGAGGCGGCGCGGCCGGTATTGACACAGGTCGTCGGGGAAACCTCCGGAGACGAGGTGCTCACCTACTCGGGAGAGGTTCGCTCGCGTTACGAGACGGCGCTCGCCTTCCGCATTCCAGGCAAGATTACCGCCCGCCTGGTGGATACCGGCGCCATGGTCAGAGCCGGACAAGTACTGGCCAGAATCGATCCTGCCGACACGGCGCTGTCGGCCGCCGCAACTTCGGCCCAGCTGGATCTTGCTGCCGCAGACCTCCAGCGTTTCAGGAATCTCCGGGAAAGGAACTTTGTCAGCGAGGCCGCACTGGACGCCAAGGAGACTACCTTCAAGGCCGCGCGCGTGCAGAATGATCTGGCGCGCAACCAGTCGTCCTATACGGATCTGAAAGCCGATCAACCCGGGGTCGTTGGTCTGATCTCGGCCGAAGTCGGCCAGGTGGTGGCGGCCGGGCAGACCGTGATGCGTCTGGCGCGCGCCGATACACTGGAAGTGGCCATCGCCATCCCCGAGGTGCGCATGCCAGAGGTGCACGCCCTCGGGGCCGCCGAGGTGAGTCTATGGGCTGACGCCCAGGCAAGCTATGCGGGCACGCTGCGGGAAGTATCGCCGATCGCCGATCCGGTCACCCGCACCTACGCAGCACGCGTCTCGATTCGCGATCCGGATTCCCGGGTTCTGCTCGGGATGACCGCAAAAGTTCGCTTTCTTCGCCCTGACGGGAAAGCTCGCCTGACTGTTCCGCTGACGGCGATCTTTCAGCACGATGGCCGACCGGCGCTATGGGTGGTCAACGCCGACCAATCCGTCGTCTTGCGTCCGGTCTCCGTAGCCAGCTACCGCGAAGGCACAGCCGTTCTGGCGGGCGGTGTCGAGGCCGGCGAGCGAGTCGTCGTCGCCGGAGTTCACAAGCTGACCAATGGCGACAGGATTGCCGTCATCAGCCAGGCGAAGTCGCTCACCGCGCCACCATCAGAAAGCGGGCAACCGGGCACGTCCAAACAATGACCACGCCCAATCTCTCCGAGTGGGCGTTGCGCCACCGTTCACTGGTGGCCTATCTGATCGTCGTGCTGATGCTCGGCGGCGTGCTGGCGTACTTCAAGCTCGGCCGCGCAGAAGACCCGGACTTCACCTTTCGGGTGATGGTAGTGCGTACACTCTGGCCAGGTGCCACGGCGCATGAGGTACAGCTGCAAGTCACCGAAAAGATCGAAAAGCGCTTGCAGGAGGTGCCGTGGGTTGACGTTCTGCGTTCGCAAACGAGGCCCGGCGAATCGCTGATCACGGTTTTGCTTAAGGACTCGACGCCGAAAAGAGAGGTCCAGGACAGCTGGTACCAGGTTCGCAAGAAGATCGGCGACATGCGCCATACGCTACCGCAGGGCGTACTCGGGCCCTATGCCAACGATGAATTCGGTGAAACCTTCACCAGCATCTACGCGTTGACCGGCGACGGCTTCGACCTCGCTGCTTTGCGTCGCCAGGCCGACCGCCTTGCGCGCGAGTTGCGACAGATTCCCGAAGTCAAGAAAATCGAGTTGATTGGTGTCCAGGAAGAGAAGATTTATATCGAGGTATCGCACGCCAAACTGGCGACGCTCGGACTGAATCCGCTGGCAATCTTCGAAGCGTTACAAAGACAGAATGCCATGACCCCGGCCGGCTTCTACGAGACCCTCTCGGACCGCGTGCGCATTCGCGTCTCCGGAGACTTCAAATCCGTCGACAGCATTCGCGAGATCGGCATCCAGGCCGGTGGGCGTTTGTTTCGGCTGGGAGACATCGCCAACGTCGAACGCGGCTTTGCCGATCCCCCGACGCCACGCATGCGCGTCCAGGGCCAGGACGCGATCGGCATCGCCATCGCCATGCAAAAGGGTGGTGACGTGATCGACCTCGGGGAGCGACTACGTGCAGAAACCGAACGTCTGCAGAAACGATTACCGCTGGGGATCGACATCCACGTCGTCGCAGATCAACCGCAGATCGTTCGCCAGTCGATGAACCTCTTCATGTCGTCGCTCACTGAAGCGGTCCTGATCGTCCTGGCGGTTTCGTTTCTCAGTCTCGGCATGCGCACCGGCGCCGTGGTCGCCCTGTCGATCCCGCTGGTGCTGGCAGTGACCTTCCTCCTGATGTACGCTTTCGGCATCGATCTGCAGCGGATTTCGCTCGGTGCCCTGGTGATTGCGCTTGGTCTGCTGGTCGACGACGCGATCATTGCCGTCGAGATGATGGTCGTAAAGATGGAACAGGGCTGGGATCGCTTTCGTGCGGCGACCTTCGCCTACACCTCGACGGCCTTTCCGATGCTTACCGGCACCCTGATCTCGGCGATCGGCTTCATGCCGGTAGGTCTGGCCAGATCGAGTGCCGGTGAGTATACCTTCTCGATTTTCGCGGTGGTGAGTATCGCGCTACTGGTGTCCTGGGTGGTCGCGGTGCTATTCACCCCCTATCTTGGCTACCTGCTGCTGGATGCAGACAAGCTGCACCGGCGGGCGCAGCAGCATGGTGAAGACAGCTACCACACGCCCTTCTATCGGCGCGCCCGGACCACCATAGAATGGTGTCTACACCATCGCTGGCTGGTCATAGCCGCTACCGTGATCGCCTTTGCGGCCTCGTTGGCGGCCTTGGGACTCGGTGTGCAAAAGCAGTTTTTCCCGGCTTCGAGCCGCCCCGAGTTGCTCATCGACCTGTGGTTACCCAACGGCGCTTCCTTGAAGGCGACCGAGGCGCAGGCGAAAAGAGTCGAAGAGATGCTGGCCGAACCGGCAATGAGCAAGGCAATCAAATACTTTGCCAGTTACCTCGGCAATGGTAGTCCGCGCTTCTACCTGCCGCTCGATCAGCAACTGTTCAACGACAACTTTGCCCAATTTGTCGTCACCACACACGACATCGAGGCGCGCGAGGAACTCAAGCGACGCCTCGAACAACGTTTTGCCGACGAGCGCGGCGAATGGACCGCCCTGCGCACGCGCGTGCTACGTCTCGAGAACGGCCCGCCGGTTGGTTTTCCGGTGATCTTCCGCGTTTCCGGCGAGGATATCGAGCAGTTACGGAAAATCGCGGCAGAGGTGGCCGCCGTGATGCGCAACAATCACCACCTGAAGGATGTGAACTTCGACTGGAACGAGATGGGCAAGGTGATCCGCATCGACATCGACCAGGATCGGGCGCGCGCGCTTGGTATCAGTTCGCAGGAGCTCTCGGCCTTCCTCAATTCGATGCTGACCGGCGTCTCGGTGACCCAGATGCGCGAAGGAGACCAACTCGTCGACGTCGTCGCACGCGCCGCCGGCGACGAGCGCTCCCGAATTTCGGCGCTGGCTGACATCAACATCCATACCAGCAGTGGACGCTACGTGCCGCTCGCGCAACTGGCGAAGATCAGCTACGAGCTCGAAGATACGGTGATCGCACGCCGCAACCGCCTGCCGACGATCACCGTCCGTGCCGACATCCGCGACGGCATGCAGGCGCCCGCAGTCACCGCCCAGATCGACCCGCAACTCGACCCGTTACGGGCCGAATTGCCGCCCGGCTTCCGTATCGAAGCGGGTGGCGCCACCGAGGAGTCGGCCAAGGGTGAGAACTCGATCAAGGCGGTCATGCCGTTGATGCTGGTCGGTGTGGTTACCTTGCTGATGATCCAGTTGCAGAACGTCGGCCGCATGCTGCTGGTACTGCTCACGGCACCCCTTGGACTGATTGGTGTCGCCCTGGCGCTGCTGCTCTTCCAGGTGCCTTTCGGGTTTGTCGCCAACCTCGGCGTCATCGCGCTATCGGGAATGATCATGCGCAACGCGGTCATTCTTGTCGACCAGATCGAGCAGGACGAAAAAGCCGGCAAGCACCCCTGGGAGGCGGTCATCGGCTCGACAGTGCGGCGCTTGCGCCCGATCATGCTAACCGCCGCGGCAGCCATCCTGGCGATGATTCCGCTGACCCGCAGCGTTTTCTGGGGACCCATGGCCGTCGCGATCATGGGCGGTCTGATCGTCGCGACCTTGCTGACGCTGCTGTTTCTGCCGGCACTCTATGCTACATGGTACCGGCTACAGCCCGCCGCTGAAGAGGCAAAAGGAACTCCAGCGACCCCATGAACGGGCCAGCTGCCGCCACCCGCCCTGCGGAATTCGAGAAGGACTAGCAATGACCAGCAGATTGATTACCACCTGGAGCGAATACGACCGCGCAGTGCAGGAACTACTCGATCTGGCGCCGCGCGTACTACAGATCTTCGATCAAGACCTGTCACCGCTGAAGCTCGAACGTGCGCAGCGGATTGCCGCGCTGCGCGAGTTGCTGGCGACGCGCGAAGACGACAAGCGCCTGACGATCATCGTGCAGAACGCGGATTTCGTCAGACAATACAGCCCGCAGCTGCTGCAGCTGCTGCGCGTTTTCGCGCCGGCGCTGACGATCATCCAGTCACCAGCGCACCTGGCTACGCTGCAGGATTCGCTGCTGATCGCCGATGGACGACACGCGCTGATTCGCTTTCAGCGCGATCACGCACGCGCGCGCCTGATCGTCGATGACGCCAGCGAATGCGCGCCCTACGTGCTGCGTTTTGACGAAATTCTCGCCACCGGCGGCGACCCGCTGAGTCCAACAACACTCGGACTGTAATCAGGCGGGCAAAACCGGAAAGCGATTTCGGCTAGACTGGCGCGCTTTTTCCATGGACACGCCACCTTGAAGCGCTCGCAAGCCAATCTACTGCTACTCGCTGTCGCCGTGATCTGGGGTTCTGCTTTTGTCGCCCAGGCGGAGGGAATGGCCGGCGTCGGACCCCTGACCTTCACCGGTATCCGTTTTCTACTCGGGACGGCCGTCGTGGTGCCGCTCGCCTGGCGCGAATGGCAGCAGCTGTCGGCGCGTAGCGCTCGCCCGCAGCCCCGCGATGCCCTCGCGATCAGCGCCCTCGGCGTATTGTTGATGCTCGGCGCCACGCTCCAGCAGATCGGCATCACCGCCACAACGGTAACCAACGCCGGCTTTCTCACCGCCCTTTACGTACCGCTGGTGCCGCTGCTGGCCTGGCTGATTCTGCGGACTCGCCCACACTGGTCAGTCTGGCCAACGTCGATCGGCTGCCTGGCCGGAACCTGGCTGCTCTCCGGGGCGCAGGAAGTCAATCCCGCGCTCGGCGATGTCTGGGTGATTGCCAGCAGTGTCTTCTGGGCACTGCACGTGCTTTTTGTCGGGCGCATCGCCGAGCGCGTCGCTGCACCTTTTCTGGTCGCCTGCGGTCAGTTCCTGGTCTGCGGGCTGATCAGCCTGCTTGGCGCCGGGCTCAGCGAAACCATCACCCTGACAGGAATTCGTCAGGCCCTGTTGCCGATCGTCTATGCTGGCATCGTTTCGGTGGCCATCGGCTTCACCGCGCAGGTGGTTGGACAGCGTTATGCGCAAGCTGCCGACGCCGCGATCATCCTCTCCGCGGAGACCGTTTTCGCCGCACTATTCGGCTTCCTGCTCCTGGGAGATCGCCTCAACGCCAGCGGTCTGGCTGGCTGCGCCCTGATTCTGATCTGCATCATCGCGGTTCAGATCGCGCCACTGACCCTTGCCGAGCAGCCGGCCAGGGGAAGACCACACCGACGCTGAGCCACGTTCCGTGCGCTGCCCGGCGCAGCGGGTCAAAAACCGTGCCGAACCTGCGACAGGAAAGCCTTTGCACGCTCGTGGTCGGGATGCGCAAAGAAGCTTTCGGGGGTCGTGTCTTCGAGGATCACGCCTTCGTCGAAGAAGATGATGCGATCGGCCACCTCGCGCGCAAAACCCATCTCGTGGGTGACCACCAACATGGTGATGCCGCTGTAGGCAAGCTCGCGCATCACCGCCAGGACTTCGTTGACCATCTCCGGATCGAGCGCCGAGGTGGGCTCATCAAACAGCAGGACCTTCGGGTCCATCGCCAGGGCACGGGCGATCGCTACGCGCTGCTGCTGCCCGCCGGAGAGCTGGACCGGGTACTTGGCTGCCTGACTCTTCAGACCAACCCGCTCGAGCAGGTTCATCGCCTTCGCCTCGGCGGCTGCGCGGGTCATCTTTCTGACGCGCATCGGTGCCAGGGCGACATTGCGCAGGATGGTCAGATGCGAAAAAAGGTTGAAACTCTGAAACACCATGCCGACCTCGCGACGGATCGTATCGAGGTTCTTGAGGTTGTCGTTGAGGACGGTGCCATCGACGACGATGTCCCCGGAATCATGGGTCTCAAGGCGATTCAGAGTGCGCAGGAAGGTCGATTTTCCCGAACCCGAGGGTCCGACGATCGCCGTCACCTGCCCCTCATAGAAAGTTGCCGAAACGTCTTTCAGCGCGTGGAAGGCACCGAAACGCTTGCCAACCTTGCGCGCTTCGATGATCGGTCGGAGAACGGCATCACTGTTCATCTCATCCTCCCTGCTAGCGCTTCTGGCCGACGTCAAGGCGCGCTTCCAGCGCTGCCGTCAGCGTCGTAAACGCGGTGGTCAGGATCAGGTAGATGGCCGCGATGGTGATAAATACCGGGATGGGCTGATAACTCTCGGCCTGTATCCGGTAACCGACCATCGTCAATTCGACGACACTGATCGCGTACGCCAGCGACGAATCCTTGACCAGCGAGGCCAGATTGTTGGCCAGCGCCGGTAAGGCCACACGCATGCTTTGCGGCAGAATGACATCCATGAAGGTCTGAAAGGGCGTCAAACCCAGCGCCCGGGCGGCTTCTACCTGACCATGCGGTACCGCGAGAATCCCGGCACGCACGCATTCGGTGTTGTACGCGCCGATATTCAGTGACAAGGCAATCGCGGCGCAGGCAAAGTCGGATAGCTCGATGCCTTCCGGCATGATTTCGGGAAACGCCAGCCAGACAAATAGAATCTGCAACAACAGCGGCGTGCCACGGATCAGCCAGACGTAGCTATCGCATAGCCAGCGCAGCGGCCAGAAGCTGGACAGCTTGCCCAGTCCGGCCAGGACGCCGATCAATACACCGGCGACACCGGCAATCAGCGTCAGACCAACGGTGATCCTGGCCCCGTCGGCAAACTGCTCGGCCGCCGGGCCGATCGGTGCGGGTGCCGCAGAGAGCGGCACCGCCATACCCCAGAGGAAAAGGAGCAGGCCGATCATCGCCGCGAACATTACCCATCCAGGATATTTTCTGGTCCAGTTCATGTATCGGGAGCGGCCTCAGGAACGGCAGGAAATGTCTTCTTTGAAATACTTCTCGGACAGCGCCTTATAGGTGCCGTCCTTCATCACCTCGGCCAGCGCCTGGTTGAGCTTGTCCCCGAGGGCCTTGTTGTTCTTGCGCAGGATCATCGAGACGCGCTCGACAAACACCATTTCGCCCGCCGTGATGCCGGCATCCGGATTCTTGTCGAGAGTCGCCTTGACCGTGAACTTGTCGGAAATCCAGCCATCGACCTTCTTCGCGCGCAACGCCGAGAAAGCTTCCGGATCGCCTTTGTAGGTCTTGATGGTCTTGATTCCCTGTATTTTCTTGGCGGCATCGGCATAGCTGGTGGCCAGCTGCACGCCGACGCTCTTGCCGTTCAGCGCCGCCACGGTCAGCGGACCATCCTTGTAGGCGGCGAGCTGTCCGCCCGTGCAGTAATGCGGATTGGCGAAATCAACCGACTTGGCACGCTCCTCCGTGTAACCGTGCGAGGCAATCGCAAAATCGAAGCGATCCTGCTTCAGCGCCGCCAACTGCGCATCGAAGGGCACCACACGCCATTCGAGCTTCAGACCAAGCTTCTTGGCGATCGCTTCGGCCAGTTCCACTTCAAAACCGGTCAATTTAGGTCCGTCGTAGTAATTGAAGGGCTGAAAGCCGCCTTCAGTGGCCGCAATGATAGTGCCGGAATTCTTGATCACATCCCATTCGCGGGCTTGCGACGGACCACTGACGATGAGTGAGAGCGGAATGACGACACTCAACAAGCTAGCTAAGAAACGCATGACACCTCCTGTGGATAGAGTCGAGAATAGAGGAATAAAGCATTGCCGTCACGGCACCACCGGCAACCCGGCCCAATCGGCGAAGACCAAGAGTACAACAAAGCGGAGCAGAGGAGAGCAAGAAAAAGGCAGCGGCAACGCGCACGCGTAAGCCGCTATCCGCAGTAGCGGCAGCAAGCGCTGAGTTAATGAGCTTTCACCGACTTGCTGGCAATGGGCACCGCCGGCCCGGAAAAGCATCATGGCATCCGAACCGCGACGCAGGCAGGTGTTCCTGGTATGCCGGGAGACGTGGGGAGACTCGGAGGGTCATGCGCAGGCAAGAACTGGCTGTTTTCGAGGCGACAATCGCGGTAGAATCCCGGTCTTGCCACGCGCCCCCGGCACTTGACCGCCATGGAATTCCTCGGTTTTTCGCTTCGTAACCAGCTGTTTGTCGCGCCGATGGCGGGTGTGACCGATCGTCCTTTCCGGCAACTCTGCAAGCAGATGGGCGCGGGCCTGGCGGTATCCGAGATGGTGACTGCCAACTCGCTGCTCTACGGCAGCGCGAAAACGCGCCGTCGCGCCAACCACGAGGGAGAAGTCGCGCCAATCTCGGTACAGATCGCCGGCGCCAGTCCAACGATGATGGCCGCTGCGGCACGCTACAACGTCGAGCATGGCGCCCAGATCATCGACATCAACATGGGCTGCCCGGCAAAGAAGATCTGCAATGTCATGGCCGGTTCCGCGCTGCTCAGGGATGAGGCGCTGGTCAGACAGATTCTCGAAGCCGTCGTCAACGCCATACCGAACACGCCGGTCACCCTGAAGATCCGCACCGGCTGGGACAAGCACAACCGCAACGCCCTCAAGATCCTCAAGATCGCCGAGCAGTCCGGGGTCAGGGCACTGGCCATGCATGGCCGGACGCGGGCTTGCGGCTACAGTGGCGACGCTGAATATGAAACGATTCGGGCGGTAAAGGCCGTCGCCAGCATTCCGATCATTGCCAACGGCGATATTGGATCACCGGAAAAGGCCAGGTACGTTCTTGATGCGACGCATGCGGACGCGCTGATGATCGGCCGCGCGGCGCAGGGGCGTCCCTGGCTATTCCGCGAAATTGAACATTTTCTGAACACCGGCACCCATCTGCTGCCGCCGCGCGTCGGTGAAATTCACGAGGTCTTGCTTGGACACCTTGAGGACTTGTATCTTTTTTACGGAACCGAGGCGGGAGTAGGCATCGCCCGCAAGCATATTTCCTGGTACACGAAAGGGCTGATCGGCTCGGCGGCCTTCCGTCACCGAATGAATCAGTTGCCCACCATCGAACTGCAAAGACAGGCGGTCAATGATTTCTTTTCTGCGCTGGCCGAGCACAATGAACACCTGCCCTATCTCACTACCGGTCCGGACGCCATGGCCCCGGGCCATGCCCATCTTGAGGACCTCGCCGCATGACGCACGATCCCCACGACGATGAAGATATTGCGACCTGCCTCCGAAAGGCGCTGGAAAGCTACTTTCAACACCTGGACGGCGAGAAACCGGTCCCCGTCTACGACATGGTGATTCGGAGCGTCGAGCGCCCGATGCTGGAAGTCGTCCTCAAACAGGCCGGCGGCAACCAGACCCTGGCGGCCGAAATCCTCGGCATCAATCGCAACACGCTGCGCAAGAAGCTGGTCGACCACAAGCTGATTGTCTGAAGCAACTCCTTGGCACTCTTTCTCACTTCGCCTAAAGCCCACCATGAAAATCCGTCAAGCCCTGATCAGCCTCTCCAACAAGAACGGTGCCGTCGAATTTGCCCAGGGTCTCGTCGCCCATGGGGTTAGGCTGCTGTCCACCGGGGGCACGGCGGGCATGCTGCGCGACGCCGGGTTGCCAGTCACCGAGGTCGGCGAGTACACGGGTTTCCCGGAAATGCTCGACGGCCGTGTCAAAACCCTGCACCCAAAGGTGCACGGCGGCATCCTGGCGCGTCGTGATCTGCCTGAGCATATGGCCACCCTTGCACAGCACGGCATCCCGACCATTGATCTGGTCTGTGTGAATCTCTACCCCTTCCGCGAAACCGTCGCCAGGGCCGATGCCACGCTCGCCGACGCGATCGAGAACATCGACATCGGCGGCCCGGCGATGCTTCGTTCGTCGGCCAAGAACTACCCAGGGGTAGCTGTCGTCACCGATCCCGCAGACTACCCCGCGCTACTCGCCGAACTGGCGACCAGCGATGGCGCGCTGAGCCTGGGAACGCGCTTTGCCCTGGCCAAGAAGGCTTTTGTGCACACCGCGCGTTACGACGCAGCAATCGCCAACTGGCTGACTTCGCTTGATGAGGCGACGCAGCCAGGAGCCTTCCCTGAGCAGTTGCAACTTGCCTTCGATCGTGTCGAGACACTTCGCTATGGCGAGAACCCACATCAGCAGGCGGCCTTCTACCGCGATCCGACGCCACCGGCCGGCTCCATCGCCAACTACCGGCAGATCCAAGGCAAGGAGTTGTCCTACAACAACATTGCCGATGCCGACGCCGCCTGGGAATGCGTCAAGACCTTCGACACGCCGGCCTGCGTGATCATCAAACACGCCAATCCCTGTGGGGTAGCGGTCGATGCGCATCTGGTCGCTGCCTACGAGAAAGCCTTCCAGACCGACTCGACTTCTGCATTTGGCGGCATCATCGCCTTCAACGGTACCGTCGACGTTGATGTGGTCGCCGCCATGAATGCGCGCAGGCACTTCGTCGAAGTCCTGCTCGCACCGGCATTCAGCGAAGCTGCGCGCGCGCTGCTGGCGGCCAAACAGAATCTGCGCGTACTCGAACTGCCACTGGCCAGGGTTTATCATTCGTTCGAACTGAAGCGTGTCGGTGGCGGCCTGCTGGTGCAGACACCCGACCGTTTCAATGTTCAGGCCGGTGATCTCAAAGTGGTGAGCAAGATCGCCCCTACCGACGCGCAGGTCGAAGACCTCCTTTTTGCCTATCGCGTTGCCAAGTTCGTCAAGTCCAATGCCATCGTTTTCTGTGGCCGTGGCATGACCCTCGGGGTCGGCGCAGGCCAGATGAGCCGGGTTGATTCGACTCGCATCGCTGCCAGCAAGGCGCAGAGTGCCGGTCTCGACCTGGCTGGCTCCTGTGTTGCCTCGGATGCCTTCTTCCCGTTCCGCGACGGGCTTGACGTAGTGGCTAGCGCGGGTGCCAGTGCGGTCATCCAGCCTGGTGGCTCGATGCGCGACGAGGAGGTGATTGCTGCCGCCGACGAACACGGTCTGGCGATGGTGTTCACCGGCGCGAGGCACTTCCGGCACTGATTGGTGCAGCGGATGACAGCAGAGAGAATGCGCAGCCTGGCCTCGAGGATGCTCCCCAGCAAAGGGTCGCCGTGGCGATCCGCCGGTGACCGACGAATACGCGCAAGCCCTCTGGCGGAGAAAGGATTGTCATGAAGTTACTGGTCATCGGCTCCGGCGGTCGCGAACATGCGCTCGCCTGGCGTCTGGCGAAAACCCACGGCCTTCAGAAGGTCTTCGTTGCGCCGGGCAACGCCGGCACAGCCAGCGAGCGCGAGCTCGAGAACATCAACATCACCGATCCGGAGGCGCTCGCCGACTTCGCTGCAGAGCAGAAGGTCCATCTCACCGTAGTCGGCCCCGAGGCACCGCTCGCCGCCGGCATCGTCAACCTGTTTCGCGCGCGTGGCCTGAAAATCTTCGGCCCGACCAGGGAAGCAGCCCAACTCGAGAGCTCGAAGGACTTCGCCAAACGCTTCATGGCCAGGCACAACATTCCCACGGCTCGCTTCGCCACCTTCTCTGACCGAGGCTCTGCGCACGCCTACGTCGACCAGCAAGGCGCACCGATCGTCATCAAGGCCGATGGACTCGCTGCCGGCAAGGGAGTGGTCGTGGCGATGAGCCTTGCCGACGCCCATGACGCGATCGACCACATGCTTCCGCCAGCCAGCCAGGGTGCGGCAGCGACGCCGGCACGCGTGGTGATCGAAGAGTACCTCGAAGGCGAAGAAGCCAGCTTCATTGTCATGGTCGATGGCAAGAATGTACTTCCACTGGCATCGAGTCAGGATCACAAGCGCATCGGCGATGGCGACAGCGGGCCCAACACCGGCGGGATGGGGGCGTACTCGCCAGCCCCGGTGGTGACTCCCGAAGTGCACGCCCGCGCGATGCGTGAGATCATCCTGCCAACGGTGCGGGGAATGGCTGCCGATGGCACCCCCTACACCGGATTCCTCTACGCTGGACTGATGATTGGCAGGGACGGCTCGGTCAAGACCGTCGAGTTCAATTGCCGCCTTGGCGACCCGGAAACCCAGCCGATCATGATGCGTTTGAAATCCGACCTGCTGACTCTGTTGGACCATGCCGTTGCCGGCCGACTCGATCTGGTGGAAGCGGCCTGGGACCGTCGCGTTGCCCTCGGTGTGGTGCTGGCCGCCGCCAATTACCCCGGCACGCCGCGCACCGGCGATGTGATCAGCGGCCTGCCGGAAAGCAGCGAGGACAGCCACGTCTTCCATGCCGGCAGCAGCGAACAAGATGGTCAGATCGTTACCTCCGGTGGTCGCGTGTTGTGCGTCACGACGCTTTCCGACAACCTCAAGCGTGCTCAGAAGCACGCCTACGACCTGATCGTCGGAATTCACTTTGACGGCATGCAGTATCGTCGCGACATCGGTCACCGGGCGATCAGCCGATGAGCCGGGACAGGCACGAGGCTGCGCGCTCGACGCCGGCGACAGCGCACTCCGGATGATCGATTCGACCCGCCTGAAAAACTATTTCACTGGCCTGCAGACGCGTATCGTCGCCGCAGTCCAGGCAACCGAGGGCAGCGCGGCCTTCCGCGTCGACCGCTGGGAAAAGGGGGCTGGCTCGCCCCTCGCGGGCAGCGGCTGCACCTGCATTGTCGAGGGAGGGCGCGTCTTTGAGCGCGGCGGCATCGCTTTCTCGCAGGTCAGCGGTGCTACCTTACCGGCCTCGGCAACCGCCAAACGTCCTGAACTGGCGGGGCGTGCCTTCGCCGCGATGGGCGTTTCACTGGTCCTCCATCCGGAAAACCCATACTGTCCGACAGCGCACATGAATGTGCGCGCCCTCATCGCGAGCAGACCTGGTGCCGAGCCCGCCTGGTGGTTTGGCGGTGGCATGGATTTGACCCCCTATTACCCCTTCGCGGAAGACATCCGGCATTTCCACGCCACTTGCAAACAGGCACTACAGCCGTTTGGCCACGACACGCATGCACGCTACAAAAAATGGTGCGACGAATACTTCTTCCTCAGGCACCGCATGGAGCCACGCGGTGTCGGTGGGGTGTTCTTCGACGATCTCGACGAAGGCGGCTTTGAGCGCTGCTTTGCCCTGACACAGGCCGTCGGCAACACCTTTGCGGAGGCCTATCTGCCGATCATTGAAAAGCGGCAGGCTTTGCCCTATGGCGAACGGGAACGCGATTTCCAGGCCTACCGGCGCGGACGTTACGTCGAGTTCAACCTGGTCTGGGATCGTGGCACGCTTTTCGGCCTGCAGTCGGGCGGACGCACCGAATCCATCCTGATGTCGCTACCGCCAGTCGTCAAATGGCGCTATGACTGGCATCCCGAAACCGGCAGCGCAGAAGCCGCCCTCTACGAAATGCTGACCCCACGTGACTGGGTGTAGCGCTGCCCACCAGGCGGCAGCGAAACTGCCCGGCTGCACAAGACGCACCGGATCGCACCGTATTTCGCACTGCTCAAGCATTTTCCCGGTCCGCTCTCGGCGACCCGGGCAACAGCCCGCCACGCCTCTCCAGCCTTCCAGGCGCAGGTTCATTCCCACCATCTCGACTTGCGGCAGGGCGCGCCGGCGATCGACAATACCGGCCAGGCTGATCGCCAGCGCAGCCAGCAATAACCAGGGATTGCGCCAAGTGGGCGCGACCAGCGCGCTACCCGCGCGCGCGTCCCGGCTCGGCTTCTTCGTTCATGCCCGCCGCCAGGCATGGTTGCTCAACGCCGCGACAATCCCGGCATCTGCCGGTTCAGTCAGCACCACCTGCTGCAGGCCAAGCGCCTGCGCCAGGTCGGCGATACGCTGGTGCGGGACGAAGACCGGGGTAGTGTGCAGCTGCGCACGCGCCGGCGGGTCGAGCAGATCGACAAGATTACGCAGGCCCTCGCTTGAGGAGATGGTCAGTGCATCCAGCTGGCCGCTGTCCCACAACGTCTTTAGCGGAAGTGCGCTGTCGGGGGCCGAGCGCAGATAGCAGCTCACGCAGTCCACTTCGGATCCGCGTTCACGCAGCGTCTCAGCCAGCAGTTCGCGACCGCCATTACCGCGCAGAATCAGCACCCGCTGACCGGCCACAGCTGCCCGTTGCAGTTCGGGAAGTCCAAGTACGGACTCCGAATCGAAGCGTTCAACCGGGGCCAGCGTTTGCTCGACCCCATAACTGGCAAGCCGCGTGACACTGCTCGGACCAATGGCCACCGCGCGTAGCCCGGACGGCCAGCCACGTTCGGCAACAATCAACGGCAGGCTGAAATCGATGGCGTTCGGGCTGATGAAGATGGCCAGCGAGTAGCGCTCGAGGCACGCAATCGCCGTCTGCAGGGGGCCGGGATCGGCGGCCGGGGAAATCTCGATGAGCGGGAAGATCACCGGCTTGCCGCCCCGTTCGGCAATCAGACCGGCCAGCGTCGCCGCCTGCGCGCGTGGGCGCGTCACCATGATCGTCCGGCCGCGCAAAGGTTGCGTCATCAGCCGCCTGCCGGTTTCTCCAGGATGGCATCGGCCCCCTGATCACGCAGCATCTGGGCGAGCGCGCGGCCAATCGACTCGTCGTCTGCCGGAGCACCACGCAGTTCTCCGGCAAGCATCTGCCGGCCATCCTGCGTCGCGACGAAGCCACGCAGCCAGAGGCGATCGTTCTCGACCAGCGCATAGGCGGCGAGCGGGATCTGGCAGCTGCCGCCGAGAGCACGTGAGAAGGCTCGTTCGGCACGCACGCAGTGTGCGCTCACCGGATCGTTCAGCGCTGCCGCCAGCTGGATCATCTCGGCACGTCCAGAACATACCTCGACCCCGAGCGCGCCCTGCCCCGGCGCGGGCAACGACTGCTCGGGGGCCAGTACGGACCGGATCCGCGCTGCCAGACCGAGCCGGATCAGGCCGGCGGCAGCGAGGATGATTGCATCGAACTCACCGGCGTCCAGCTTGCGCAACCGGGTATCCAGGTTGCCGCGCAAGCTACGGATCCGCAACTGCGGATAGCCGGCGCGTAGAATCGCTTCGCGGCGCAAACTGGACGTGCCGACCACGGCATCGCCCGGCAGCTCGTCGAGCCCGGCAAAGCGATTGGCGACAAACGCATCACCAGGGTTTTCGCGTGCCGAGATGGCCGCCAGGACGAAACCCTCGGGCATTTCCATCGGCAGGTCCTTCATCGAATGCACAGCCAGATCGGCGCGACCTTCCCGCATGGCCACCTCGAGTTCCTTGATGAACAGCCCCTTGCCGCCGATCGTCGACAGCGGGCGGTCGACGATCTGGTCGCCCCGGGTGGTCATGCCGAGGATTTCGACCGCCGTGTTTGGATATAATTGCGCCAGGCGACCCTGGACATGTTCCGCCTGCCACATGGCAAGACGGGATTCACGCGAGGCGATGACAATGCGCGACGGAACTGGGTTTGCTGAGGTCAAGGCAGGATTCCGGTGAGAGTGCCGGCAAGGCCCGTCGTAGCACCGGTACCTGAGGAAGGTGTCGGTGCCACCGGCGATCGACTGGCGAGTGCGATTTTAACATGCCTGCCCGGCCCGCTCGTCACGGTCAATCAGCGCCGCGTAGCTGGCGAGCGATGCTCGCTGCACTTGGCAGAGGAGTTCTGGCGACCGCAGCCGTTGCACCTGCAGCGATGAAACTGCATCGGTAGGAACAAGAAGGATACGCATTTTGACTGACAAACCGGCCCATCAAAGGCCAGAAGTCGCCGACTTCTGGGATTACCTTTTCCGCAGCGGCACCACCCCGTGGGAAGCAGGCCGAGCGCCGCTGGCCCTGCGCGATTTTGCCGTCCGCTACGAGACACACGACTTTGTCGAACACACCGCGCAGCACGCGACGCCTGAAAGCCAGCCGCGTGTGCTAATCCCCGGTTGCGGCAGCGCCTGGGACGCCGCTTTTCTTGCTAGCCGAGGCTGGTCAGTAACGGCGCTGGATTTCTCGACTGCTGCCGTTGCAAGCGCACGTGCAACGCTCGGTGACTCCTGGCAAGGCACCCTGCTCCTCGCCGATTTCTTCTCGTTTGATCTCGGCACGGCTTTCGACGTGATCTATGAACGCGCTTTTCTCTGTGCACTGCCGCGACACCGATGTGCGAACTATGCACAGCGGATGGCGGAACTGCTGCCTCCAGGCGGGGTGCTCGCCGGTTTCTTCTTCCTTAGCGATGAAGCCAGGGGGCCACCCTTTGGAATTCTCCCGCAACAACTGGACAATCTGCTGGCGCCGGATTTCGCGCGCCGCGAAGATCGTCCGGTTGACGACTCCCTGCCGGTTTTTGCCGGACACGAGCGCTGGCAGGTCTGGCAACGGCGTTAAGCCGTACGGTTACACTTCCTGAATCGCTGTCAGGTAGGTCACAGGACACCGGAAATATTTGCGGAATCGCCTGGCGTACCGCGTACAAGCCTTGTCGGATGAAAGGTGCGATTACAGGAAAGCGGTCGCCAGTCGCCTTGACGAGTATCAAGAAGCCACCTGGCGGGCGTAGGACTTGGCCAGGGGCCACTGCCGACGACTGACGGGAAGCCGCTCAGGAATGTCTCGCAGCATTGCCTGCCATTGGGTTTCGGCGTCATCGGTGCCGCTCTTCTCAAAACCGACAATCGCCTCCCTGGCTGCCAGCACGCTGCGGTGCAAGCGGATGAACTGCTCGCCAAATTCGCGTTCGAGATGGGTCAGCGACTCGTCTAGCAGGTAGTCACGATTACGGGTACGCGCCGTGACGTACTTCAAGTCTGCCTTGAGGTAGAGGATCTCGGCCACTGGAATCAGCAACAGACGACCACGTTCGTGGCACGACAGGTGGCTGCGAGCTGCTTGCGGCAGCTGCGCAAGCGGCATTCGCGTGCGTACTCCGCCTTGGCGGACCTTCTGCAAAGCGGCAAGCAAACGCCGCGCGCGTACCGGTTTCAGCAGGTAGTCGATGGCATTCAGCTCGAAGGCGCGCACCGCATAGGCGTCGAAAGCGGTCACAAAAATCACCGCCGGCGGCTGCTCGAGTTCGGCCAGGTGACGAGCAAGCTCGATGCCGTCCATCCGGGGCATGCGGATGTCCACCAGCACCACGTCCACCTGCCGCTGTTCGATCGCCGCCAGGGCCTGCAGGCCGTTCTCCGCTTCAGCAACGACTTCGCTAGGCAAATCCGGTGCAATATCAGCCAGCAAATCGCGCAGACGCGCACGCGCCGGCGTCTCGTCGTCGACGATCATCACTGACAGCACGCTGGCTACGGTTTCCGGAATCATGGCAAATCACCGCGACAGGGCAGGACGATGTGCACCCGATACTCGTGCTGGCCATCCGCGAGCAACACCGCACCGGTATCGAGGCGAGCCTCGAGATCATAGTAGAGTGCCAGCCGTTCGCGGATATTGTCGAGGGCCATGTGGTTACCACGCTGACGCTCGGCGCCACCAGGACACGGATTTGCCAGATCGATATGCAGTTCGTCCGCGCGACGCGCAACTCGAATGCGGATCGTGCCGCCTTCCGCCGCCGGCTCGATGCCGTGATTGACCGCATTCTCGAGCAAGGGCTGCACCATCAGCAGCGGCACCTTGAGCGTGGCCGGCAGGTCGATCACCTGCCATTCGACGTTCAGACGCTCGGCCAGGCGCAGTTTTTCGAGATCGAGATACTGCCGGCACAAAGCAATCTCGTCGGCCAACGGCACCAGTTCCCGATGATCGCGCATCAGCGCCCGGAAGAGATCCGCCAGCTCTTCGAGCGCCGTCTCGGCGCGCCTGGGGTCGAGGCGGATCAGGGAGATGACGGCATTGAGGCTGTTGAACAGGAAGTGCGGCCGGATGCGTGCATTCAGTGATTGCAGTCGTGCTTCGACCAGCGCTGGTGACAGCGCGCTGACGCGCAAGAGAAGATAGGACAGGATGAAGGAGGCGGCCAGCCCACCCAGCAGACCTGCCCGCAGCAGACGCTGTGAGCCTCCCTCATCAAAGGTCAGGAAACGCCAGAGATCGGACAACAGCATCGCTGATCCGACAGCCAGCAGCACCACCGTCGTGCGCCCGATCCACACCGGGAGGCGTTGCAGCTGTTTCCCCAGGACCGCCAGTAGCGCCAGGTTGACGAGCAACAGCGGTTGCACCCAGGCAGCCAT
The DNA here is from genome assembly GCA_016713625.1 of Candidatus Accumulibacter affinis. Taxonomy (GTDB): domain Bacteria; phylum Pseudomonadota; class Gammaproteobacteria; order Burkholderiales; family Rhodocyclaceae; genus Accumulibacter; species Accumulibacter affinis. The sequence goes on along the minus strand of JADJOT010000010.1, from coordinate 140,985 downwards.
GTCAATGTAATTTTGCACACTGTCGCTCACACCCCGGCTTTGAACCAGCGCTGCGACGAATGCCAGCAGATTGACCCCGAGGAGACTACGCAACATGACCCCGGCATTGCGAAAATCCGGTAGCGGCTGACTGGCGAGGTTTTGCTTTATACTTGCCATCACTCGAAGTGGCGCCTGCAAAGGTTCTACAAGTGATTTTAGCCCAGGAACCTGTCCCTTATGAGCCAATCAGATTCTTCCCAATACACATGGGCCGGCCGTTTCTCCGAGCCGATGTCTGAGCTGGTCAAACGCTACACGGCTTCCGTAGCATTCGACCAGCGCATGTGGCGCCAGGACATCCGCGCTTCGCTGGCGCATGCCACGATGTTGGCTCACCAGGAAATCATCAGCAAGAGCGACCTGGCGGACATCGAACGAGGCATGGCACAGGTGGCACAGGAGATCGAGGCCGGGACCTTTTCCTGGTCACTCGATCTGGAAGACGTGCATCTGAACATCGAGAAGCGCCTGACCACCCTCATCGGCGATGCCGGCAAACGACTGCATACCGGTCGCTCGCGCAACGATCAGGTGGCTACCGACATTCGCCTTTATCTGCGCGACGCGATCGACCGCATTGCCGCCCTGCTCGGTGACTTCCAGAACCGGCTGCTTGATCTCGCCGAGCGCGAGGCGGCCACGGCACTACCCGGCTTCACGCACCTGCAGGTCGCCCAACCGATTACTTTCGGCCATCACCTGCTGGCCTATTTCGAAATGGCACGCCGTGACGCCGAACGTTTCGCCGACTGTCGCCGACGCTGTAACCGTTTGCCTCTGGGCGCTGCCGCCCTGGCCGGAACGACCTATCCAATTGACCGTCAGCTGGTCGCCGACCTGCTGGATTTCGACGGGGTTTGCGAAAACTCGCTCGATGCCGTCTCCGATCGCGACTTTGCCATCGAATTCTGTGCCGCCAGCGCGCTGCTGATGATGCATTTCTCGCGGCTGTCGGAGGAACTGGTGCTGTGGATGAATCCTCGTTTCGGCTTCATCCGGATTGCCGATCGATTCTGCACCGGCAGCTCAATCATGCCCCAGAAGAAAAATCCCGACGTCCCGGAATTGGCGCGCGGCAAGACCGGCCGCGTATACGGTCACCTGACGGCCCTGCTGACCCTGATGAAAGGCCAGCCCCTGGCCTACAACAAGGATAATCAGGAAGACAAGGAGCCACTGTTCGACGCCATCGACACGGTCACCGACACCTTGCGCATCTTTGTCGCGATGATTCCAGGCATCACTGCCAACCCGGAAAATATGCGCGACGCGCTGCGCCAGGGGTTTGCCACGGCCACCGACCTGGCCGACTACCTGGTCCGCAAAGGTCTGCCGTTCCGCGACGCGCACGCCGTTGTCGGCCTCGCGGTTCGCCGCGCGGAGGAACTCGGGCGAGACCTGGCGCAGCTCTCGCTACCCGAACTGCAGCGCTTCTCGCCGCTGATCGACGACGGGGTCTTTGCGGTACTGACCATCGAGGGGTCGCTGGCAGCGCGCAGTCACATTGGCGGAACGGCACCCACCCAGGTCCTGGCAGCGGTCGCGCGCGCCCGTCGCCATCTGGCGCATGCCAACCAGACAGCATGAACAGGATCGGCAAGTACGAACTTGTCCGGGAGATAGGCCATGGCGCGAGCTCTACCGTCTACCTTGGCAACGACCCTTTCGCGAAGCGCCAGGTGGCGGTCAAGGTCGCCTTTCCAGAGATTCTGAGGGATCCAAAACGCGGCAGGCTGTACACCCAGCTGTTTGTCAATGAGGCCGCGCTGATCGGCAAACTCTCGCACCCGCACATCGTCCAGACCTACGACGCAGTGGTCGACGATCATCTCTGTTACATCGTCATGGAATATGTGGCGGGTGGGACGCTGGAGGCGGCTTGCACAGCGGGCCGGCTGCTGCCAATCGAGCGCGTCGTCGAGATCATTTTCAAGTGCACGCGAGCGCTGGATTTTGCCGTACGCAGCGGCATCATTCATCGTGACATCAAGCCGGCCAATATCCTCTTCGCCAGCACCGATCCGAACGAGGGCGAGATCAAGATCTCCGATTTCGGCGCCGCCATCATCGGCTCACCCGAGCGCACACTGGTTCCAGGAATTGGCTCGCCAGCGTACATGTCGCCACAACAGGTAAAGGATCAAACGCTCGATCACCAGACCGACATCTACTCGCTCGGGGTGGTCATGTACCAGCTGCTCACCGGGCAACTACCATTTCAGGCCCGCAACAGCTACGACCTGATCTACCAGATCATCAACACGGAACCGCGCGCACCTTCGCTGCTGCGCAGCGACGTTGCCGCTTCGCTCGACGCCATCGTCGCGCGTGCGATGAGCAAGAAGGTCGAAAACCGCTACACCAGCTGGACGGAGTTTGCCCACCATCTGACGCAGGCATTTCGCGGCGGCAGCTTGAACATGCCAGCTGATCACATGGCCGACCTGGAAAAGTTCGACACCCTGCGGTCGTTCACCTTCTTCGCTGATTTTTCCGATGTCGAAATCTGGGAGGTGGTGCGTTTTTCTCAATGGAGTAGATTTTCGCCCGGTGAGGTGATCATCGAGGACGGGCAAACCGGTGACTGTTTCTATTTTCTTGCCGAAGGTGAACTGAAGGTGCTCAAGAATGGAATGATCCTTGATCTGCTGACCACCGGCGAATGCTTCGGCGAGATGGCAGTCATTGGCAAGGGGACTTCAAGACGTGGCGCAGACATCATCGCCCTGACCGCGGCAAAGCTGGTACGGGTCACGGAAGGTGCTTTACAGAAATCTTCCGGAGCCTGTCGAATGCACTTCTACCAGTCTTTCCTTGCGGTTCTCAGCGAACGCCTGACCTCCGCGAACGTTCGTCTGGTGTCCTTCTGAGAGGGTGGTAGGCACGCGCAGCACGCACCTCCTGGCGTTGCGGAACCCGACCATGCCACTGCACCAATAGGCGCCGACGGAGAGTTCTGCGCCGGCAAACCCGCGGCGGGCAGCATTGGAGCAGGTCGCGCGCGACCTCACCGTGATCTCGACCGCCCTGCCCAGGAAGCCGGCCGCCGGGAAAGGCTTACGCCATCAGACCGGATCAACGAGCCCTTCAAGAAGTTTCTGCAACTCGCCGTCTTCATACATCTCACGCATGATGTCGCAGCCACCGACGAACTCGCCACGCACATAAAGCTGCGGAATCGTCGGCCAGCTGGCGTACTCCTTGATGCCGCTGCGAATTTCCGCGTCTTCCAGGACATTCACGCTGAGAAAGTTCGACACACCGCAGGCTTTCAGGATCTGCACGGTTAGCGCCGAAAAACCACATTGGGGAAACTGCGGTGTCCCCTTCATGTAAAGCACCACGGGGTTGCTCTCCACCTGCTGCTTGATCAGTTGCTGCACGTTCATCAACAAACCTTCCTGTAGTTGAGAAAAATTATCAACAAGGAGTGTAGCGGTTAGCCCTACCCATCGTCAACGCAGGCGACCGCCACTGACGCGCTCAATCCCCGCGAGGTCGTGCCACGACACCACATCGGATAAGCCCGCCTGTTGCAATAAGTGGCGCACCTCTGCTGCCTGATCGTAGCCATGCTCGATCAACAGCCCGCCGCCCCGCACGAGATGCTGTGCGGCGCCATCGACGATCACACGAATGCAGGCCAGACCATCGCCACCGACCACCCCGTCGGTCAGCGCCATTGGCGGCTCAAACTGCAGGCCATCTTGCTGCAAGTGCGGATCAGCATCTGCCACATAGGGTGGGTTGGCAACGATCAGGTCGAAATGCGCGTCAGCCAACGCCGAGTACCAGTCGCTGGCAAGAAATTCGACCTCAACTGCGTGCCGCCGGGAATTGACGCAGGCCACCTCGAGCGCTGCGCGCGACCGATCGACGGCGGTGACCAGGGCGCCCGGGCACAGATGGCCAATCGTCACTGCCACGACCCCGCAGCCTGTGCCGAGATCGACGATACGCGGCACAGGCAAACATCGCAAATGGTGAACCGCAAGTTCGACCAGCAGTTCCGTTTCGGGACGCGGGATGAGCACCGCCGGCGTGACCAGAAACGTCAGGCCATGGAACTCCGCCGAGCCCAGCAGATAGGCCAAGGGTTCACCGGCAGCACGGCGCTTGACTAGCGCCTCGAGGCGGGACACCTGCGCGGCGGCAAGTAATCGCTGCGGATGCGCGATCAGATCGGCATGCGTACAAGGCGCCAGATGTTCTACGAGCAAGCGTGCGTCCAGTCGATCAATGCTTTGGCTGGCGGCACACCAGGCTGCGCCAATGCTCGTCATCAGCTGATTCGGCAGGCAGCGCTGGCGCCTCGACGCAAGCGCACGCCGCCGTTCAAGGCAGCGCGTCGGTGCTTGAGCGATTTCTTCACTCGCTGCCGGCCAGCATTGCCAGTTGATCCGCCTGATACTCGGCGGTGAGGGCCGCGATGAGGTCGTCGAGGTCGCCGTCCATGATCGCGTCGATCTTGTACAAGGTCAGATTGATACGATGGTCGGTCACTCGCCCCTGCGGGAAATTATAGGTTCGAATCCGCTCGGAGCGGTCACCACTGCCGATCAGATTCCTGCGCTCGGATGCAATGGAGGCGTGCTGTTCTCGCTCCTGCATGTCCCGGATCCGCGCCACCAGCACCGACAACGCCTGCGCCTTGTTCTTGTGCTGCGACCGATCATCCTGGCATTCGACGACGATACCCGTAGGCAGGTGCGTGATCCTGACGGCCGAGTCGGTCTTGTTGATGTGCTGTCCTCCAGCTCCCGAGGCACGATAGGTATCGACGCGAATCTCGGCTGGGTTGATCTGCACCTCCTCCAACGCGTCGGCTTCGGGCATCACCGCCACCGTACAGGCCGAAGTGTGAATACGGCCTTGCGTCTCGGTGTCCGGAACGCGCTGCACGCGATGGCCGCCAGACTCGAACTTGAGTCTCGAGTAGACGCCGTTGCCGCTGATGCGCGCAATGACTTCCTTGTGGCCGCCCAGGTCGGAAGCACTTGCGGACAGGACTTCGACCTGCCAACGCTGGCGTTCGGCATAGCGCGTATACATGCGAAACAGATTACCCGCAAACAGCGCTGATTCGTCACCGCCAGTACCGGCGCGAATTTCGAGAAAGACATTGCGGTCGTCCTTGGCATCCTTCGGGAGCAACAATTTTTGCAGTTCTGCCTCGATCTCCGGCAAGCGCTCCCTGAGCGCATCGACTTCCGCCGCGGCCAACTCCCGCATTTCCGGATCGGCAAGCATCTCGGTCGCCGCGCACAGGTCGGCCCTGGTTTGCCGCCAGGACTGGTAGAGGGCAACGACGGGACCGAGTTCAGCATGTTCGCGCGAAAGCTTGCGGTAGTCATCCAGGTCGCGCGTCGCCTCGCCGCTGGAAAGCATTCGGTCGAGTTCGTCAAGGCGACCGGTCAATTGCTCAAGTTTGTCGCAGATGCTCTGGTTCATGGGAAAATCTTGGAAAATCGGTTCCTGCGGGTAGGCAGGGAAAAATCGTCGGCGCGGTGGCAGCGGTCTCCGAAGGCGCGCTACTCGCCGAGATGTGAATCCGTGTGCAGATGAAAAGATGCGTCACCAGCGACGGCAACTCGTCGCGATCGCCGGCCGCCTGGCTAAGAGCCTGCGTTGGCGCGTGCAGGAACTTGTTGGTCAGGCGGTGCGAGAACTGTTCCAGGACACGCGCCGGATCGTCCCCGCGGGCCAGCGACTTCAGCGCGTGCTCCATCTCGTGACGACGGGACCGCTCCGCAGCATCTCTAAGGAGCGAATCACTGGCACTGTACCACGCGTTGCCAACCAACGCAGGAATCCTCAACACGCTCGGCGATAATTGCCTCCGCGTCCACCACCGCAGCCTGACGCGACTCGAGGCCCGACGCAACCACCTGTGCAAGATCATCGACCGTATAGAGGAAGACATCGTCCATGTCGCCAACCTCGGGCTCGATATCCCGCGGGACGGCCAGGTCGACCATGAACATCGGGCGGTGACGGCGCATCTTGATGGCGCGCTCGACCATACCCAGACCGATGATAGGCAGCGGACTGGCTGTACAGGAGACGACGATATCGGACTGCCATAACCGCTCCGCGAGTTCCTCGAGCCGGATCGCTGTTCCACCGAAGCGCTCCGCAAGCGCCAGACCACGTGCAACCGTCCGGTTGGCGATAAGCACCTGTTTGGGTCGCTGTACCGCGAAATGCCTTGCGCAGAGGTCGATCATCTCACCCGCACCAATGAACAGCAAGCTCTGATCGGCAATTCGCTCGAAGATTCGCTCGGCCAGACGCACGGCCGCCGCAGCCATGGAAACTACATTGACCCCGATCGCCGTCGTTGATCGCACCTCCTTGGCTACCGCAAAAGAGTGCTGGAAGAGCTTGTGCAAGGTCGTGCCGAGAGTGCCGGCCTCCTCAGCCAAACGTACGGCTTCCTTCAACTGGCCAAGGATCTGGGGTTCCCCAGGACCATCGAATCCAGCCCGCTGGCCACACGAAAGCATGACGGACCGCATCACGCTCCGGATAGGTGTACAGATAGGGCTCGATCTCATGGCGGGCCAGGCGATGGTACTCAGCCAACCACTGTGCCGCCACGTCCGGTACATCGGTAGCGAAATAGACCTCGGTCCGGTTGCAGGTGGAGAGGATCGCTGCCTCCTGCACCGGCTTGCAACGCGTCAGGTCAGTTAGCGCCTGGCACACCCGCTCGGCGTGAAAAGTAAGCTGCTCACGAACTGACAGGGGTGCTGTGTGGTGGTTGATGCCAAGGGTGAACAGCGGCATTCTCAGGTGACGGCAGGCAAGGTAGCCGCGGATTATATCACCGGCACCGCGGGGCTCCTGACAGAGAAAATCTCACCACTGCACGCGTTCAGAGAACATCCGGGCCAGGCTTGCCGATGTAATAGCCTTGCGCGTAGTCCACACCGAAACTGCGCAACATGTTGAGGGTGCGTTCGTCTTCAACAAACTCAGCCACCGTCTTCTTGCCAAAACCATTTGCCACCTCGGCCAAAGCTCGCACGAAGACCTGATCGTCCTGCCTATCGACGAGTGTACGTACAAACGACCCATCGATCTTGACGTAGTCAACTGGCAACTGCTTGATATAATTGAACGACGAAAAGCCGACGCCAAAATCGTCGAGAGCGAACGCACAACCGAGTTCTTTCACCGCCTCCATGAACATGCGCGCGGCGGAGAAATCCGACACGGCCGCCGTTTCGGTGATCTCAAAGATCACATGGCTGGGCAGCATCGGGCTACGCGAAAGCTCCTCGCGTATGAAGGACAACAGTCTGGGATCGTTGATGCTGACGCCGGACAGATTGATCGAGAAATTGTAGTGTTTTCCGACGGCAAACAGGCCCAACATTTTGCCGAAGACCTGATGGATCACGCAGCGATCGATTTCGCGTATCAAGCCACTATTTTCCGCGACCTCCATGAAAAATCCAGGCGGTATCAACGAACCGTCAACCCTCTGCATACGCACCAGCGCTTCGTAGTGACTCACCTGTCGCGCGCCGATGTCCTGTATCGGCTGGTAATGGACGACAAACCCCTCCTCGACCAGTGCGCTGTTGATCATCTCCTTCCATTTCAGGCGATCCTGCATCTTTTCCTGCACGCCCTCACCCTCGGAATAGAGGTGCCAGCTCGCGCCGCCCTTCTTTTTTGCCTCGTACATCGCGATATCGGCATTGCCGAGAAGCTGCTCGACGTCCATTCTGTCGTCGGAGAAGATCACGATTCCGATGCTGGCGGAAACCCGATGGTTCGCTCCCAGACCGGGAGACCTGATTTCGGCGAGTCGTGTGTTGATTTTCTCTGCCACCTGGATGGCACCATCACGATCACATTCATGGAGCAGCAACCCAAGCTCATCGCCGCCCAGCCTTCCCAGCAAGTCGCTTGCGCGTGCCACATTCCTGACCCCATCCGCAACCGTCCGCAACAGGGTATCGCCCGCCTGGTGCCCGCTCACATCGTTCACCAATCGGAACTCGTCGAGGTCAAGATAGAGCAGCGCTCCTTCGTGCCCCGAACGATGCGCACTGGCCAGCGCCTGCGCAAGCTCCAGCTGGAAATATTTTCGATTGACGAGATCGGTCAGCGGATCGTGTTCGTCAAGGTAGTTGGCGTGCGACTCGGCGCGCTTACGTTCGGTGTGGTCAATCCCGACCGAGAGAATCAGGATCGTATCACCAGGGCGGCCAGAAAGACACGAGTGGTTCCAGGTGATCTCGTACGACTGACCGGTTGCCCCCAGGAGAATCGACTCCAGTTGAACGTGCCGACGATACCCCGCTGCGATTTCACGCAGCAGCTGCTGGACCGAGGTAACAGACGCTGCGCCCTCCAGACCCAGCAAATGAAAAAAGCACTTGCCGGGCACCTCATCCTCCCCCCAGCCCAACAGCAAGCGCCCGTGTCGATTCAACGTGAGAATCCGCCCGTCGGCGGACTGCGTCAGAATGATGACCGGCGCGGTATCGAGCAAACTTTGGCTGAAATCCCGCTCAAACGAAATTCTCTGCAGCATTCTCTGCGTCTCCGCAGAATGCGCCGCCACCTCCGTCTCCAGGGTTTCCAGCCGATACGACAGGGCAATCGCGGCCTCATCCAGGCTGTCGATTTCGTCATCGAGCAAACGCCGGGTGCGCGGCGCAATGCGTGCCCGCGCCTCGGAAAATGCCCGACGACCGAGCAAGGGAATGGCCAGCACGGCCTGGGTCATGCGTTGCAGAGGCGCGTGCACCAGCAGCGCCAACAGCAACAGCGAGAGCAGAGAGGCGAGCAACTCGCCCTTCAAGCGATTCCAGACCGACTTGCGAATGTCGGCACGCGCCTCGGTGAGGTCGTCGATGATTACCATCATCGGCGGCAAGTGATTTCCCGCCGGAGCATCCAGAGAAAGAAACGATAACTCGAAGAACTTGCCGTCGTAGGGCAGCGAGAGATAAGCATGATCACGGGACTTCGCAATCGTGGGAATCGTGGTCAACTGACGGAGCAGCAGTCGATCCTTGCCCTTGCTGCTCAGCTCGATCACCCGCAAACCAAGCCGAGGCAGGAGTTCCTCTTCCGTTACGGCGGCGGCGGTAGGCAGCGTCGGAACCAGCACACCGAGATCGGCCCCGGACACTCGCTTGAAGGCGTTAACCACGTCTGCCGGCGAACTGCCGAGGACTACCACACCGGCAACCTCACCCGCCAACAGGATCGGTGCTGCCGCAAACTCGATGCACACCTCGCGGCAGCGTGTCCAGTGCATGGCGCGCTCACTCACGATGACCGCACGCACCTGCGCCGCATGGCCCAGATCGGCCGGCCCCTCGGTGGGCCAGGAAGCCAAGGGCAGACCCGTTCTTGCGTACACCTGCAGCGAGTCGATACCAAGGCCGAGTTGCAGGGCCGCCCAGTGGCTATCGAAATGCTTGCGCAGCAGAACATTCCCCGCCTTGGTCTGGGACAGGCCAAGACCTTCGAAATCGAGAGCCGCCAGCACGCCGGCGAGCCCCTGCAGGCGCAGTCCAAAGTCATCGCGTAAAGCGAAGGCCTGCTCCACCAGGCGCTGTCGGGTCTCGGCACGCTGCGTTTCGAAACGCGCCGCCAGATCGTTGAAATGCAGCCAGGACAGCGCGCCATTGACCGACAGCATCACCGCACCCAGGGTCAACAAGACCTTCCACTTGAGGCTGAGAAATCTGGAGCCAGCACGTGTTCCGGACGGTGATCGACTATCCGACATCTGCGCTGGCTAGAACCGGAAAGAAGCTTGCAGCATGAAGTTGTCCCAGTAGCGACGCAGGGCCCCGGAGTTTGGATTGTCCTGCGCAGCGAGAAAACCGGTGCCATCCACCCAATGCACCTCGGCGCGCAGCATGAACTGCGGCGTCACGTCGAAACGCAGCCCGGCAGTCCAGTCCTTGGCGAAACGACTGAAGGCCGGTTGACGGGTTGCCCGGGCGAAATCGCTGCCGTCACGATCACCCCAATCGGCGTAATACACGTCGTAACGCAGCAGCGCCTCCCATTGCGGTGCCAGTCGGTAGGTCCCCTGCAGATAATAGCTTCGCCCGTCCGCGGTGCCGTTGTAGAAGAAAGGACCGAAGCCCGAGACCGAAGAGCGACGCAAAGCATACTCACTCGTCAGGCTCCAGGTTTCGGCGTTGTACTGGGCAGAAAAAATCAACGGCGTCAACTGGAAGCGCCCGGCCCGCAACACGTCGCCAAAACCTGGCTGGTAGCGCAGATCAAGATGCGTGGCAGTGAAGCCCAGGCGGTACATCCCGCCCGATCCCTCGTAGAGGACCTGAAAATCTGGCGCCAGACTGGAATCCAGGCTGCCGGGCCGATGCAAACCGACCAAAGGCACCTTGGCGGCCTCACTGTCGGTCTGTGGCTGCCCGTACGCAAAGCTGGCCGACAGGGTACCGGCTTCGCCGTAGTTCTGAACGTAGAGTTCCGCCCCATCGGCGGCGACAGTCAGGTTGCGCGTTCGCTCGAAATAGATCGACTGCGGCAGAATGATGCTTGGTCGTGTAAACGGCACGTCGCGTGTGGTGTTGTAGAAGCCATAGGCAGTCTTTATCCGTCCCAGGCGGATGCCGCCCCGGCCCTCCTCGCGCGACAGGGCGGTCCAGTCGACCAGGCCATAATCAAGTCGCACGCTGCCATTGTCAGTGCCGCCCGCCTGCCGCGAGAGTACTCCGGCTGACAACTGCAGATCCGGAGTCAGGCGCCACGAGGCATTCACGCCCACTTCGGTGAAATCCTTGCTGATCCGGTCGTCGCTGTGCCCGAAGAAGTTGTTGTCAGTGGTGCTCACCAGTGTCAGTGACGCAAAGCCGTGCAACTGGAAATCGCCGTCGAGCAGGTCGACAGCACACACCGGTGCCGTCCACAGGAAGGCCACGCCCATCAGCGCGACGCAAGATACGGTCCTAGCGAATCTTGAGTACACGCACATTCGGAGTCACCTCGCTCGCCTTGACGTAACCGACAGCCCCCGGGGTGGCGGCCACTCTCGACAACATTTCCTGTGTTGAACCTACCTGCTCGGGGTATTGCCCCTGCCCCGAAAAAACCTGTCGGTCCCATGCCATACGCAATTGCTGGGGAAAAACCTGCAGCACGCTCTTGCTGAAGGTGGCGTGCTCGGGCGCTTCATCCCGGAGAACGAACACCTTGACCGGGGTATCGCCAGGCCACTTCTGCAGGCGCATGCCGAAGATGGCGCGTAGCGAAGCGCGGAGGATCGTCTCGTCGCTCGTCGCCGGGTGAGCTATCGCAACCATCGCCGGGTCAGGCCCCGGGGTCTGGGCATGCGCCATGGCGACGAGCAGGACGGTCGCAAGAATGCCGAGCAAAACCGCTCGCGTTAGGGAAGTCACGAATTTAATGGCGGGAATAATTTCCATCACAGCGCATGCTACCAGACAAAGCCGACGACGACTCGCTGCGCGTCTGCTGAAAGACATTGACGTTGCCCAGGAATTGATAGACGAAAGGCGATGCCGGACTCGCGTACACCTCGTCCGGTGAGCCGATCTGCTCGATTCTCCCGCGGTTCATGACCACCACACGGTCAGCAACCTCCAGCGCTTCTTCCTGATCATGGGTCACTTATTTGTTTATACTCAAAGGCAATAAATAGCCAAAAAAAAGCCACGGCGCACCGTGGCTGGCAGTCCGTGAACTCGCTCAGACGCGCGTTGGCAGCCGACCCGCGGCGGTCGCACTCTCCATCCAGCGCTTGATACGATTGGCGTCGCCAATGCGCGTCTGCTTGCCGGCCGAATCCAGCAGCACGATCACCACCGGCTTGTCGGCAACGCGCGCCTGCATCACCAGACATTTGCCTGCTTCCTGAATATACCCGGTCTTCGACAATCCGATCTCCCAGGTCGGGCTGCTGACCAGTTGATTGGTATTGTGGAAATCGAGTTCACGACCCCTTACTTCAGCCCGCACACCAGGAGTAGTCGAGAATTCGCGAATCAAGGGGTAGCGATGTGCGGCCGCCACCATACGCGCCAGATCGTGCGCCGTCGAAACGTTGTTGCTGTTCAAACCGGTGGGATCCGCAAACTGCGAACTGGTCATCCCGAGCGACAGCGCCTTGCGGTTCATCGCCGCCACAAACGCGGGCAAGCCGCCAGGGTAATGACGTCCAAGTGAATTGGCCGCACGATTCTCGGAAGACATCAGAGCCAGCAGCAAGGCGGTCTCGCGCGTGATCACCGTACCCACTCCGAGGCGCGAACGGCTACCGCGCAGGTAGTCGACATCTTCGTCGCTGATCGAGATCGTCGCCTGCAGGTTGGGCATGCTGTCGAGGACCACCATCGCCGTCATCAGCTTGGTGATCGAGGCGATCGGCACCACGGCATTGGCGTTCTTCTCGTATAGCGGCTCACCACCGTCTTGCGCGATCACCAGCGCTGATCCCGATTGAACGGCCAGCTGTCCGGGTTCCTGCCAGATGTCGAAATTACTGGCCAGCACGCGAGTCAGATTCTTCTTGTGGATGGCCTGTGCCAGACCGTTGCTGGTTGGCGCAGCAACGTACCTGCTGTGGCGGGCCACTGGCGCGACCTTGGCCTTGGCTACCCGGGGTCCGGTTTTGTCCTTATGGGCCGCGGGTGCGACCGCGCCCTGCCGGGCCAACGCCGTCTTGCTCTTGCCAGCGCCGGGCTTCAGCTCACTCTTGCTTGCTACTGACCTACTGGCGTCCTTGCGGGAAGCTGGAGCGACTTTATCCTTCTGGGCCACCGGCTTGACCACAGACTTCTGTGCGGCCGGGGCCGCTTTGCTCTTCTGCGATGCAGCCTTGTCCTTGCTCTTGTCGGTCGCATGCACAGCTTCCATCGGCGTCATCGCCGTACCTACCATGGCGCCCACCAAGAGCGCTGCCTTCAGGGTGATCCGCATCACAACCTCCTGCACGATTCAGTTTTTGACAATTCTACAGCAGTCCGCCAACCGGAACCATAGGTGATGAAAAAGAGGTACATACAACGAATATATAATGTAGCACATGATGCGGGTTCACGAGTCAAGAAAAGCCCGAACCTCTTCTCGACGAAGCATCGCGTCCTGGTACCCGAGATCGATCAAGGCGCGCGTGTAAGACTGTTCGAAGAGAAGATAACTGATCAAGGCGCCGCCACGCCGATTCATCGCCCCGAGGCCGCGCAGCAGGGCTCTCACTGCCAGGGGCAGCGATCCAGCGTGACGCGTAGCCAGGTAGTCAAGACGCTCGGACGGGCTGATCACCAGCGATTGCACCGACCGCAAGGAAATGCCGCCGCGCGCCCTGAAATCCGCCGGGATCACCGAGAGCGTGTGGTTGATTCGCTCCATGCGCTCCACGTCAACCGCCAGGCCATCCAGAAAGATTGAAGAAAGGGCATGCCCGGCAATCTGCGCCAGCGTCGGATAGACCCGGGAACTTTGACGCTGCGTCGGAATGCTTGGTTGTCCGACACCAATGACCAGGATCTTCTCCGCACCCAGATGGATTGCTGGCGAGATCGGTGCCAACTGGCGCATCGATCCGTCGCCAAAGTACTCGCGGTCGAGGTGTACCGCCGGAAAGATGAACGGAATCGCGCTCGAGGCCATCAGATGCTCCACCGACAGCGCTGTACGACAGCCAGAACGCTGCGTGCGGCGCCATCTCTCGACCTCTGGATGCGCCTGAAAAAAACTGACGCCATCACCGCTGGTGTAGCCTGACGCCGTAATGCTTACCGCGTACAACGAGCCCTTCACGATCGAGCGCTCGATGTTGCCGAAATCGAGCTTCTCTTGCAGAAGTTTCCGCAGCGGTTGGTTATCAAACAGCGAACGCGGACTGCGCCCGATCGCCCAACCCAGCAGGAGGGCGGCCAGCCATCGCCCGCTGGCGATAGCGACCCCGATCGGATCGGCCCGATAGATCTGCCCCGCGTGCATGTCGCCCCAGACGGCCGCCAGGGCTTCGACAGCCGTACCGAAGTGGTTGGCGTAACACGCCAGGGTCGTCGCGTTGACGGCACCCGCAGAGGTCCCACAAAGAATCGGAAACGGGTTCTCGGCGGAGTCGCCGAGCAATTCACGAATGGCCTGCAGAACCCCCACCTGATACGCGGCGCGCGCCCCCCCACCACCGAGGACCAGCGCGGTTCTCCTGTTTGCCACGCTGCCTAACGATGTCCGCTGACCGAATCAGGCATCGGCTTGATGCCTGCCGGGTGGCTGCAAGGCGTCCGACGGAGCCGATGACCAGCGGCCAGCAAGGCTTCGCTAACGCTCATTCATCAGCTTGTCAACGACCGTCAGTGCGGTCATGTTGACAATACGGCGGACGGTCGCCGTCGAAGTCAGGATATGCACGGGTTGCGCCGCCCCGAGGAGAATCGGCCCGATCGTCAGGTTGTCGCCGGAAGCGATCTTCAGCAGGTTGAAGGAAATGTTGGCCGCATCGAGAGTGGGCATGATCAGCAGATTGGCCGGCCCCTTGAGGCGCGCATCACTGGGAAAAACACGCTGACGGATGTGTTCGTCGAGCGCGGCGTCGCCGTGCATTTCACCCTCGACCTCGAGCCGCGGCGCACGTTCCCGCAGCAGCCGCAGGGCTTCTCGCATCTTCAACGCAGTGGGCGTATCGTCGGAACCAAAAGACGAATGCGAAAGCAGAGCGACGCGCGGCGTCACACCAAAACGGCGGACCTCGTCGGCTGCCAGCAACGTCATGTCGGCCAGCTGATCCGCCGACGGGTCATGGCTGATGTAGGTATCGGCGATGAACAGGGTACGGTCTGGCAGCACCAACAAACTCATCGCATAAAGATTACGCACTCCCGGTGCCAGGCCGATGACATTCTCGACATATTGACGATGCACAGCGTGGCGACCGAAGGTACCGCAGATGAGACCGTCGGCGTCGCCCATATGCACCATCATCGCGCCGAACAACGAGGCGCGACGCCGCACCTCGCGCCTGGCAAAGTCGGCGGAAACGCCCTTGCGCTCCATCAACCGCCGGTATTCCTTCCAGTAAGGGTCAAAATGCGCGTCAAAAAACTCGTTGTTGTCCGCGTAGACGATGTCGAAGTCGGCCCCCGCGGACACGCGCAGGTTCAGTGCCTCGAGCCTGCACTCGATGTCGCGCGGGTCGCCGATCAGGATCGGTCTGGCGATCCCTTCATCGACAATCACCTGCACGGCACGCAGCACCCGGTCGTCCTCGCCTTCGGCGAAAACGATGCGCCGCGGCGCCTGCTTGGCCTGCGAGAAAACCGGCTTCATGATCAAGCCGAAGTGATAGACGAATTCGTCCAGGCTGTCGCGGTAGGCCTCGAGATCCTTGATTGGCCTGGTCGCGACGCCGGATTCCATGGCGGCTTCGGCAACTGCCGGCGCGATCATGCTGATCAGGCGCGGATCAAAAGGATTTGGAATCAGGTACTCCGGACCGAAGTTGGAGTGCTCTTCGCCGTAGGCCTTGACCGCCACTTCCGATTGCTCGACACGCGCCAGCTCGGAAATGGCCCGGACGGCCGCCAGCTTCATCGCTTCGGTGATCGTGGTCGCCCCGACATCGAGCGCGCCGCGAAAAATGAATGGAAAGCACAGCACATTGTTGACCTGGTTCGGGTAGTCGGAACGACCGGTGGCAACGATCGCATCGCTACGCACCGCATGCACGTCCTCCGGCCGAATTTCCGGGTTGGGGTTGGCCAGCGCCATGATCAGGGGCGCCGGTGCCATCGTCGCCACCATTTCCTTTTTGAGGACGCCGCCGGCCGAGAGGCCGAGGAAGACATCGGCCCCTTCGATGACCTCTGCCAGGCTACGGGCATCGGTCCGTTTCGCATAGCGCCCCTTGATCTCGTCCATGTCCTCGACGCGGCCTTCATAGACCAGCCCCTTGATGTCGGTCACCCAGATATTCTCTACCGGGATCCCAAGCATCACCAGCAGGTCCAGACAGGCCAGCGCAGCGGCACCGGCGCCCGAGGTCACCACCTTGACCTGATCGAGTTTCTTGTCCTGCAGAAACAGGCCGTTGAGAATGGCCGCGCCAACGACGATCGCCGTTCCGTGCTGATCATCATGAAAGACCGGGATCTTCATTCGCTCGCGAAGCTTCTTCTCGACGTAGAAGCACTCCGGCGCCTTGATGTCTTCAAGGTTGATGCCGCCAAACGTGGGCTCCAGCGAAGCGATGATCTCGACCAGACGGTCCGGGTCACGCTCTTCGATTTCGAGATCGAACACATCGATGTTGGCGAATTTCTTGAACAGCACCGCCTTGCCTTCCATCACCGGCTTGGCGGCCAGCGGGCCGATCGCTCCGAGGCCCAACACCGCGGTGCCATTGGTGATGACGCCGACCAGGTTGGCACGCGACGTGAGTGTGCTTGCCTCGGCCGGAAAAGCGACGATCTCTTCGCAGGCCGCGGCCACGCCGGGAGAGTAGGCCATCGACAGGTCGTACTGGTTGGCGAGTTGCTTGGTTGGCTGTATCGACACCTTGCCGGGCTTGGGATGCCGATGGTAGAACAGGGCAGCCGTACGCAACTGGTCTTTTTCGTTGTTCATGATTCATCTCTCCTCAAGAGGTTCCAGCCACGGCAGCTGCGCCTGCCTTGCCAGTGGTCATTTCGTTACCGAAGGGTTACCCGGGGCCATAGCGCCAGGGCAGGCACAGCACTTGCCAATCGACCGTTGGTGCACACCGGACCTGTGGCATAATTACACAAACCCTGACAACCTTGTAGTACCCACGCCTAGCATGCTGTTCTCACCCTTCTGCACTGGGCTCGCTTTTCGCCAGCCGCGACCGACGCGTCGTACACGACTGGGCCGGAAAAACCATTCCGGCTCCCGGCCTTTTTGCTTTTGCTCTGCACGCGCCGTTGCACGGTAACTTCCGCTTCTCTACCTTCCTTCGAGAGTGATTACCATGAACCAGACTGTTTCCATCAATGCCCCCGATTACGTCAAACATGAACGCCTGAAACAATGGGTTGCCGAGATCGCGGCACTCACCGAGCCCTCCCAGGTCGTCTGGGCAGACGGTTCGCAGGAAGAATACGATCGCCTCTGCGCAGAGTTGGTCGCAGCCGGCACCTTCATCAAGCTCACCAAGCGCAAGAACTCCTTCCTGGCTTTCTCCGATCCTTCCGACGTTGCCCGCGTCGAAGATCGCACCTATATCTGTTCGGAGAAGAAGGAAGACGCCGGCCCGACCAACAACTGGGAAGACCCGGCCAAGATGCGCGGCATCCTCAGCGGCTTGTTCAAGGGCTGCATGAAGGGCCGTACCATGTACGTGATCCCGTTCTCGATGGGTCCGATCGGCTCGCCGATCGCCCAGATCGGCATCGAGATCACCGACAGTGCCTACGTCGTGGTCAATATGCGAATCATGACCCGTATGGGCAAGGACGTGTTCCCGGTCCTCGGCACCGACGGCGTTTTCGTTCCCTGTGTGCACTCGATCGGCGCGCCGAAGGAACCCGGCCAGACGGATCCGCGCTGGCCCTGCAACCCGACGACCAAGTACATCGTGCACTATCCCGAAACGCGCGAGATCTGGTCCTACGGATCGGGCTACGGCGGCAATGCCCTGCTCGGCAAGAAGTGTCTGGCCTTGCGGATAGCTTCCAACATGGCACGCGACGACGGCTGGCTGGCCGAACACATGCTGATTCTCGGTGTCGAATCGCCTGCCGGTGTCAAGCACTACGTCGCCGCCGCCTTCCCATCGGCCTGCGGCAAGACCAACTTCGCGATGCTGGTTCCGCCGAAAAGCCTGAGCGGCTGGAAGATCACCACCATCGGTGACGACATCGCCTGGATCAAGCCGCGCAAGGACAAGGACGGCGTCACCCGTCTCTACGCGATCAACCCGGAAGCCGGCTTCTTCGGCGTTGCTCCGGGCACCAACGACACGACCAACTTCAACGCCATGGCCTCGCTCGCCGAGAACACCATCTTCACCAACGTCGCGCTGACTGACGACGGCGACGTCTGGTGGGAAGGCATGGGTCCGGCACCGGCGCACGCCACCGACTGGCAGGGCAACGACTGGACGCCTGAGATCGCCAAGGAAAAGGGTACCAAGGCAGCGCACCCGAACTCGCGCTTCACCGCGCCAGCCGCACAATGCCCGTGCATCGACGACCAGTGGCAGAGCACCGAAGGCGTGCCGATCTCGGCCTTCCTGTTCGGTGGCCGTCGCGCTTCGACCGTGCCTCTGGTTTGCCAGACCCTTGACTGGGAGCACGGTGTCTATGCTGCGGCCACGCTCGGGTCGGAAACCACTGCTGCCGCCTTTGGCCAGCAGGGCGTCGTTCGTCGCGACCCGTTCGCCATGCTGCCGTTCTGTGGCTACAACATGGCCGACTACTATAACCACTGGTTGAAGATGGGTAGCGTCACCGACAAGCCGGTGCCAATCTTCATGGTCAACTGGTTCCGCATGAACGAGAAGGGGCAATTCGCCTGGCCCGGCTTCGGTGACAATGCACGCGTTCTCAAGTGGATCATCGAACGTTGCGAGGGCAAAGCCTCCGGCACGGAAACAACCCTCGGCTGGATGCCCAACTACGAGGATATGGACTGGTCCGGCACCGACTTCTCCAAGGCTGAATTTGCCGGTGTCACGAGCCTCGACAAGCAGGCCTGGCTAAGCGAACTGGAAGGGGTCAAGGACTGGTTCGGCAAGATGGGCGACAAGTTGCCCGCCAAGCTGGCAGACGTCCGCGACAAATTCGAGAAGGAATTCCAGGCCGCCTGAACGCCCGACCGGATCCAGAGGCCGCCCGCGGGCGGCCTTTTTTTTGCCGATCTCGAGTCGTCTGCTTACACTGTTCGCTTCACCACAAACGCCATCGCCAGATCATGCCCAGTTTTCCCGCCAGCCGCCTCGCCAACATTGCCCCCTTTCACGTCATGGAACTGATGGCGCGTGCACGCGCGCTGGAAGCCGAGGGTCGCGACATCGTTCACATGGAAGTCGGCGAACCCGATTTCCCGACCCCAGCACCGATCATCGCCGCTGCCCGTGCCAGCCTCGAGAGCGGCTGCGTGTTCTACACGCCGGCACTCGGTCTGCCCGAATTGCGACGCAGCATCGCCGACTTCTACCAGACACGCTACGGCATCAACGTCCCTGCTGCACGTATAGCGGTGACTGCCGGGGCGTCCGGGGCCCTGCTGCTGGCCCTCGCCTGCCTCGCCGAGCCGGGCAGCGAATGGCTGCTCTCCGACCCTGGCTATCCGTGCAACCGCCACTTCGTGCGCAGCTTTGAAGGCATCCCGATCGGCATACCGGTCGGCCCGCAGAGCAACTTTCAACCCACCCTTGCAGACCTCGAAACACACTGGAATAAGCGCACAGCCGGGATCCTGCTGGCCTCACCGGCCAACCCGACGGGAACCATGCTGAGCGGCGAGCAACTGGCTGCCATGGCAGATTTCGTTCGTCATCGTCAGGGGCAACTGATTGTCGACGAGATCTACCACGGCCTCACCTATGAAGGTGACGCTCCAACAGCCCTGCAGTTCGGCGACGACATCTTCATCGTGCAGAGCTTCTCCAAGTACTTCAACATGACCGGCTGGCGGCTGGGTTGGCTGGTAGTCCCCGAACGCTTTGTGCGCGACATTGAAAAGCTGGCGCAGAATCTTTTTATCTCCCCATCGACGCCCGCACAGCATGCTGCGCTGGCGGCCTTTGCACCGTCGACCATCGACATCCTCGAAGGACGACGCGCAGAGTTCCGGCGTCGGCGCGACTTCCTCGGACCGGCGCTCGCAGAACTCGGTTTCCGCCTGACCGCGAAACCAGCCGGCGCTTTCTACCTCTATGCTGATTGCAGCGGCTTGACTGACAATAGCGATCGCTTCGCTCGCAAACTGCTCGAAACGGTTGGCGTCGCTGCCACACCCGGCCTCGATTTCGGCACGCATGCGCCGGAGAAATATCTGCGCTTTGCTTACACCACGGACCTCGAACGTCTGGCCGAAGCAGTCGACAGAATCCGCGGCTTTCTCGGATGAGTCTTGCCAATCGGCCGAACGGGCCATCGGCCAAGCGGTGATCGATGCGCCGCGGTGGTCAGTAGAGAACTCCGGGCAGCTTTCCGAAGGCGGCCAGGCGATGCCAGTCGAAGCGCGGGCCCGGGTCAGTCTTCCGACCTGGCGAGATGTCGCTATGGCCGACCACTGCCGCGATTGGGTAGGACGCGCATAGCCGCCTGAGCAGGTCCACCAGGCAACCGTACTGCGGCGGTTCGAAAGGCACGTCATCGCAGCCCTCCAATTCAATGCCCAACGAAAAGTCGTTGCAACGTGGTCGCCCCTGCCATGAGGAGAGGCCAGCATGCCAGGCACGCTCCCGACACGAGACAAACTGGATCAATTCGCCGTCGCGGCGAATAAGGAAATGCGCCGAAACCCGCAAATGGCTGATCTGCGCGAAGTAGGTGTCGGCCGCAGGGTCGAGTCGATTGGTAAACAGCTGCACGATGTCGTCGCCGCCAAACTGCGCCGGCGGCAGGCTGATGGCATGGACGACGACCAGTGACACCACCGCACCCTCGGGGCGCTCGTCGCAATTGGGCGACTCGATCCGCCGCGCGCCAGCCAGCCAGCCATCGGCGCCGGGTCCTCGGCCCACGGCCGTGCGCAGCGGAGTCACTCCTCGATGCCGAGGCGTTCGACGCGGTAACGCAGCGAACGGAAGGTCACACCGAGCAGCCTTGCCGCGGCAGTACGGTTGAAATTGGTCTTGTTCAGCGCTTCCAGGATGGCCAGCTTCTCGACCCGGTTAATGTAGTCGTCAAGTGTTTCACCTTCCCGACCAGTGCTGTCGCTGGCCGCCATTACCGGTGCCAACTGCAAATCGGCGAGAACCACCACGTGTTCATTGCACAGCGCGGTAGCACGTTCGAGAATGTTTTCGAGTTCCCGTACGTTGCCTGGAAAGCTGTAGGCTTTCAACGCCGCCAATGCCTGCGGCTCCAGGCGGGGCGCATGCTCGCCGCAGATGCGCAGCAGCAAGGCATCTACCAGGGGCTCGATATCCTCGTTGCGTTCGCGTAGCGGCGGCATCTTGAGTTCGATGACGTTCACCCGGTAATAGAGATCCTGGCGAAACGTCCGAGCATCGACACAATCCATGAGCAGATGGTGGGTTGCCGAAATAATACGCACATCGATGGCTTCTTCGGTCGTGCTGCCGACCTTGCGCACCCTCTTTTCCTGAATTGCGCGTAACAGCTTGACCTGCATGAGCAGTGGCAAATCAGCGATCTCGTCGAGAAACAGCGTTCCCCCTTGCGCGGCCTGGAAGAAACCCTCGCGATCGCTGTCCGCACCCGTGAACGCACCCTTGCGATAGCCAAAAAACTCGCTCTCCATCAGGTTTTCGGGGATCGCCCCGCAGTTTACGGGGACGAATGGCGCGGCGCGACGCGCACTCCGATCGTGGATCAGCCGCGCTGCCAGTTCCTTGCCGGTACCAGACTCCCCGGAGATGTAGATTGGTGCCTGGCTACGCGCCAGCTTGTCGATCATCTCACGGACCTGTTCCATCGCCGCCGAGCGCCCGATCAGTTGTGCAGCCTGGCCGCCAGACTCTTCTCCTTCGCTGCCGCCCCGCCGCCGTGGCAGGCTCAGCGCCGACTTGATCAGGCTGCGCAATTGTTCCAGCGCGACCGGTTTTGCCAGATAGTCAAAGGCCCCTGCCTTCAGCGCGGCGACCGCGTTCTGCGTACTACCAAAGGCCGTGATCACCGCTACTGGCGTCTCGCCATAGCGCTCGCCGATCAGCCGCACGATCTCCAGACCCTCGCCATCCGGCAGACGCATGTCGGTCAGACACAGTTGATAGCGCTGCTGTTCGAGAAACTTTCGCGCCTCGGCCACGCTCGCCGCGAGGTCTGTCGAGATCCCCATGCGAGCGAGGGTGAGATCGAGAAGCTCACGAATATCTGCCTCATCGTCGACCACCAATACTCGCGCCAAGTCGCCGCGCGCGCGACGCTCTGTCTTGCCTGCTAACACCCGACCGCCCTCCCCAAAAGCCGAAAATCTGCACCCGGTCCTGGCCGCTGCAGATCAAGCTGCGCTCCATTCGCTTCGCAAAGTTCACGCGCGATGTAAAGACCCAGGCCGGTACCATGCGGACGTGTGGTGAAGAACGGTTCGAAGATCTGTTCGCGACAATCATCGTCAACTCCCTCACCATCGTCAATCACATGCAGTTCTACCTGGTCAGCAAGCAGGCCATCACAAACCAGGACGCGAACACTGCCGACCGCCCCCTGCGAATGCCTCAGCGCGTTGCCGAGTAGGTTCCACAACACCTGATGAAAATGGGAACGATCGAAAAACAGCGTGGCCATTCCCGAAAACTCGAGGCAAACCACCTCTCCCGGCAACTGTTCCTTGACCAGGTATTCTTCCACGGACGCTGGCAAGGCTTCGCGCAGGTTGATCAGTTCGCGATAGCTGCGATCGCGGCGCCCGAGTTCGAGAACATCGCTCACGATACGTTCCAGACGCTGGGAATTGTCAAGCACGATTCGTAACAGGCGGTCATACAGCTGGCCGCGCAGTTCTTCGCGTAGCAACTCGCCCGCATGACTGATCGCCGAGAGTGGATTACGAATTTCATGCGCAATGCTCGCGGTCAGTCGCCCGAGCGCTGCCAGTTTCATCTGCTGTGCCCGTTCCTGCAGGCGCCCCATGTCCTCGAGAAAGCCCAGCACATCATTTTCCGTGCTCCCGGTCCGCGTGAAGCGCACCTGCAACTGCATGGCATTCACCGGTACCCGTACCTGCACCGCTGCATCGTTGGCTTCCCGACACCAAGCGAAGAAAGCGCGCGCCAATTCGGGCGAGCAATCGCCGAGCAAGGCCTTGCTGCCACCATTCAATCTCAGCAACTGCCTGGCGCGCGGGTTGCTCTGCCTGATCCGGCCATCATGGCTGAGGACGAGAACGCCATCCTGCATCTCCTCCAGCACACGCTGGCTGATCAACGTCTGGTTGTTCAAGTCAGTGCCGCGCTGCTTGGCCAGCGCCTCGTTGGCGATCACCCGACGAGCCAGCAGACGAGCCGAAACGGCTACCGCAAAGAACCCGGCGCTGAATACCCCCGCGTGAAAGAATGCAGCCCCATCGAAGTCGTTCTGTACCGCGCGATACGACTGCTCAAACAGAACGGAGAGCGTCGCCATCGCGGCATAGAAGAGCACCAGGCGCCCCTCCCCGACCAGGCCCGCGCCGGCCAGGGTCACCAGCAGCATCGATCCAAGCCCGCCGCCCAAACCGCCGGCGACATGAATCAACAGGGTCATGACGACCACATCGACCATCACACTGGTGGTCAACTGTGCGCTGGAATGCTGACGAAAGCGAACCGCCAGGACCAGCGCCAGCAGAGTACTCAGCAGGTACAAGCTGGCCAGTACCAGGTGCTGCAAGCCCTGGTGCGGACTGAGCACAGGAAAAACGGAGGGGTACAGCAGAACCGAGAAAAAAAGCAGCGTGGCGACCGCGAAACGATAGAGATTGAAGTACCGGAGCGATTTCCAGTGCGCCTCGGAGAAGCGCTCCACGCTGAGCGCTGCCGTGCTCACGATGGCCCCTCAAGCGCGGTCGGAGCGAGCGTCACGAAGATGCGCAGGGCAGCAATAATAGCGATCATCGGCCAGAATACTCTCGCTGACCGGTTGGTTGACTCCACAGTGGGCACACTGAACCATGCGCTCGGGTTCGCGCTTGTTGGCCGGACGACGAGTCGTGCCGCGCGTGGACGCCGACTTCTGCCAAAGCCACCAGACAAACATTACCAGCGCGAACAGCAGAAAGTATTTCGTCATTGCCAGAGAAGTCCTGCAGAGCGCTCAAGCATAGCAGAAGACGCAGCTGGCGGAGTGCAACGCCGGCAGAATGGAAGCAGCGGGAGAGCCGACGGCAGCGCACCTGTCTGAGTGCGCGAAAACAAACGAAGTGACGCGCAACGGTTGGTCGGGGCGAGAGGATTCGAACCTCCGACTCCTGCGTCCCGAACGCAGTACTCTACCAGGCTGAGCTACGCCCCGACCGAAGCGACGACGGCGCTAATGACTTCTAGCTACCGCGAAGAGGCTCAATTCTAGCAAGGATTCCTTGTATTGAGAAGTGGGCAGGACCGCCAACGCTGAAGCAGCGAGATCAGCCTCCTGCGCAGCCTTGCTTTTCGCGTATTCGAGCGCCCCCGTCGCGCGGATCGCTGCCGACACCTCGGGCAGGTCGTCCCGCCCGCCATTCTCGATCGCGCGCCTTACACAGGCCGCCTGTTCTGCACTCCCCTTTTGAAGCACAAAAATCAGTGGCAGCGTTGGCTTGCCTTCGGCCAGGTCGTCGCCCAGATGCTTGCCTGTTTCCAGTTCGGCACCCGAATAGTCCAGCACGTCGTCAACCAATTGAAATGCCGTCCCCAGGTGTATCCCGTAGGTCGACATCGCCTGCTCGACGACCGACGAAGCGCCGCCGATGATCGCGCCCAGTTGCGCTGCCGCCTCGAACAGCTTCGCCGTTTTGTAGCGGATGACCTGCAGATAGCCCGCCTCATCGACGTCCGCGTTGTGGCAGTTCATCAACTGCAGCACCTCGCCCTCGGCAATGACGTTGGTTGCATCTGACAACACGCGCATGATGCGCATGTCGTTGACCGCAACCATCATCTGGAAAGCACGCGAATACAGGAAGTCACCGACCAGCACGCTAGCCGAGTTGCCGAACATTGCGTTCGCCGTTTGCCGACCGCGCCGCAGATCAGAATCATCGACCACATCGTCATGCAGCAAGGTGGCCGTGTGGATAAACTCGATCACCGCCGCCAGTTCGTGATGATTGCTGCCCTGATAGCCAAGCGCACGCGCCGAGAGCAGCACCAGAATTGGACGCAAGCGCTTGCCGCCGCTCTGAATGATGTACTCGGCGACCTGCCGGACCAGCACGACTTCGGAATGGAGCCGCTGGCGGATCACCGCGTCAACAGCTTGCATATCGGACCTGATCAGGTTGTAGAACTGCTCCATTCTCACTACACGGCACCTTGGCACAAAAACTCCGCGATCTTAGGCGCCGGCCTGTCCTGCGTCAAGCGACAGCCTTGTCCAACAAGGTTGCTGCTCGTCGGTCCTTCGGATGGCCGGTCACTTGCTAATGGCACTGAACCCTTGTCGAGGTTCCACTCGTCGGCCATGCGCTTCTGCTCGGGAGTGAGGGCGCGTGACACCCGCAGCACTTCCTGCGCTTCGTTCGAGTAGCGCTCGCTACCGAACGGCACCGGGTGCGGTGGCGAGATCTCCTTGCTGTCTTCGAGCGCCCAGGTCCGCCAGTTCCCCGCCAGCGGCTCGCTTGGGTTGTACAGGTTGAGTGGCGGCGCGGCGCGCCAGACGAACGCTGCGGCCGCTGGGCGATCCGCCGGGTTCCAGGTCGTACGCTGCCATCGTCGAGCGCTCGCCGGATCGCCTCGGCGGCGGCTCGGCGCCCCACTTCACGGGCGAAGGCAAGCAGCGCAGAGGTGTGGAGGCATTGGCACCCGCAGGAGTTCCGGCAGCTATGATGTGTGCAACTCTTCGCGCAGCACCTGGCGAAGAGTGGCCACGGTAACCGGCTTGTCGTCGGCCGCTTGGCTCGCCGCACCGACAACTACCGCGCGCAGTGCCGTGTTGATCATGGTCTGGTATCCCGCGCCCAGCGCCTCTGCACGAGTTCGAAAAAACTCGATGACTTCGTCGTCAAGCATGATCGTGATGCGGGTCTTCCCCGTTGATGGGATGACGGCACCTCGCTTGCCGTTGCTGAAATCGTATTCCTTACGCATGGTATTGCTCCGCTTCGCCTTTGCTGGCCTTGCGCGCAGAGATCAGCCGGGTTCGGCTCTCGCGCGGTGAATGGACGACGACCAGGACTCGTCCGAGTGCGTCCATGCCCAGCGTCACGAAGCGCTGTTCTCCCTCTGCGTCCGGATCTTCGATGGTCACAGCCATCGGGTCACGAAGCACTTGCTCGGCATGGGCGAAGCTGACCTTGTGTTTGGCCAGGTTGGACCTGGCCTTGGCTGGGACGAATTCGATGTCCATCGAGGCACTATGCATAAATTATACATATAGTCAATCGGGCGACCCGGGACACAGCCCTGACGCATGACCCAGCCGAATCGGATGCGTTTGCCGGTACCGCCCGTTTTCGCCGGCGAGGCGGTCAGCTGGGGGTTGGCTAGCGGCAAAGGAGCGCTGGTAGCGCGGGGAGTGTGGGGTCAGTCAATGGGAGGTGAGAGGTCGTCGGAGCTCCGTTGTGATCGTCAGGCGAGCTGGTTTCCCGGCGCGGAGTGCGCCGCGCTGGGGAAGAGGTCTTGGGCAGGCCCGGGAAGGTTATTCGAGTTGCAGCAGGAACGGTTTGGCGAGGAGCACGCGCATGCGCGCGAGATCGAGCCAGGGAGCGGCGCAGGAGCTGCGGATAAAGGCGATGGCGCCGCGCACACCGAATTGCCGATACAGGTCGCGTAGCTGCCGGGTGAAGCGTGCCAGGGTATTGAAGACATGCGCCAGGCGCATGAGGAGGTGATAGCCCCTCATGGCATTCCAGTCGAGGGCAAAGGCATGCTCGTAGTGGTAGCCCTGGTGCTTCTCGACGAGAAAGCCCGCTTCGATGCCCCAGCGGTGGCGGGCGCCCAGGTTGCAGCGCTCATGGACATTGTCTTGGCTGAGCGGCTGGCTGGAGAGCCAGGCGTGACGCGAGGTTTCGGTGACGGTCCTGGCCTGGTCATCGACCCTCTCCCAGCTTTCCTCACAGACCACTACGTTCAGCTTGAGATGCTGACGCCCGTTCGAACCGAAGGCATAGTCGATGTCGTTGACCCAGCTGAAGTGCTGTTGGCGTCGTCCCCAGCAGCGCTGCGAGGCTTGCGGTTTCAGGGCATGGAGCGCGTGGAACTCCTGCCAGACCGTGGACAAATCCTTGTCCTTGAGCACGATCATGAACTGCCAGTGGTAGCCACGGCAGCGCTGCATCACCGGCCCGTTGGCGTAGAGGCCATCGAGCAGGAGCAGGATCGGCAGGCCGGGGAACAGCGTCTTGAGCCGGTCGCTCAAGCGCACAAAGCCGCGCAGCTCGCCATCCTGCTTTTGCGCTTCGCTATCGCCCAGCGCGTGTTCGAGGAACTCGCTGAGCAACGGGATGACCAGACCGTTGTGGAAGGCGAGACTGGCCTCGAGGAGGTAGACGAAGTACTGGGTGTGACGGGTTTCCTCCTTGCCGACGGTCCGCTGCAGGAGTTCCTCCGCCCAGAGGGTGTCGCCGGCGAGCTTCTGTGAGCCGTCGATGGCGATCGGATAGCAGCGGTTGATCAGATAGCGGCGAAAGCTCTTGCCGCGGATCAGCCGCTTGACCAGATCGACGTGGGCCTGTTCGAGAGGTTCCAGGTCGATGTCGCGCAGCAGCCGAAACAGGGTGTCGGCGTGTGGCAGGGTATCGATTTCCGGGAATAGCAGCTGCAGGGTGGTCATGAACTGCGGGCGGCTGATTTCGCGGTTGGTCTCGCGCCGGGAAGAGAACTGAAAGACGAACATCAACAAGCCGTAGAGCAGCAGCGCGGTGAGCTTGTGCCGGCGCTTCCTGGGGTCTCTTGGGTCGGGAATCTGTTCCAGTTGACCGAGCAAGGTGGGCAGCTCTTTGCGCAGGAGGCGCATCTGTTTGCTCACGGCGTCCTCGCGGGCCTCTCTCTTTCGGCGATGGTCGCGAAGGTCGAGCATCGGTTGGGCAAAGAAGCGGGGGAGTGGGGAACTTGTCCACTCGCGCGCAGTTTCGCGTTCAGCGCCTTTTCCTGCTGTTTCTTTTTTGCGCGCAGCCCCTGGATGGTGGCGCGTGTCGGGCGACGGCTCATGACCGGGAGTTCCCAGGGACGGCGCACAGCCGGTCGCGACCATCGGCGCAGAGCGGCTTGACCCACACCTGGCGGGGCGTGCTCTGATAGGACTGGCCGGGGCGGGCCAGCCCACGCCCGCTGGTCTCCCCAAGCAACTGCCAACCGGCGGCGCGGTAACAGGTACCGGCATAGTGACGCGGATCGACGAAGGTCTCGAGCAGCAGGGGCTCGAAGCCCCAGTGATCGAGCCAGTCGGCGCGTGCGCGGCGCGCGAGTTGTCCGAGCACATGGCTGGCCAGATGCGCTACCCGGACGTGGGGAAAGATCAGGAAGCGGCTGTTGTTCCACCACCCGCGCCACATTCTCGCGGCGGGCCTGGGCCGTCCAGCCGATCCAGCGGTCGCGCACGGCCACCGCCCGGGCAGCGCCGGCCAGCAGGACGCAGCCCAGGCGCCCGTCGCCCGCCAGGATGAAGTAGCGCAAGCGGTAGCCGAAGGCCCCCTGGAAACCCAGCGGGTGCCAGCGCGCCACCAGCGCATCCCACTGCGCCCCCACGGCCGCGTCGCGAACCACTTCCAGGGAGACCGGGGCGAGTGCTGACAGGGCGCAGTGCACCAGAGGCTCGGCAACTGGCTCTACGGCTGCCGCGGGTGCCGTCGAACGGCGCGGCGGCGAGGGCCGCAGTGCAGGAAGCGCCAGCAACCCGGCCACCCGCAAACGTTCCAGGAACTCCAGGCAAGCGTGGATCTTCGGGGTTCCCGATAGGGTGAACCAAGCGAGATGTTCGCAGAGCGTCGCCGCCAACTCCTGGCGCGGCAATCCCGGCAGCCATGCCACGGTCGCACAGAGGTCAGCAATCTCCGCAGCGCTGAATTCGCGACCGCAGTGTACCCAACCTCTCGTATTCATGACCTCCACCACGGATCCTCCGGCTCAAGCGCAGACCTGTTGTCCTTCACGTATCCTGCCAGAAACCCGTGCGCCTGTCTAGCCCCCCTTTGCGAAAGTTATTTTTTTCCGGTCGCCCCTAAGCCTTGCTACGACCGGCCTTCGCTAGTCATGCGTCAGGGCTGCCCGGGACACCCGAAACAGCGAACCGCAGGGCGCCAACGCGTGGTCCGGCGGCGTGCGCAAGGATGTGTGTTTGCCAGACCCCCGGAGGTGTGCCGAAAGGAAATGTTGGAATGTTAGAACTGACCCCGGCTGTTCCGGCTGTTAGAACTGCAGAAAAGTTTGGGGAGCTGTCACCTTCGATGGAAACCACATTCCGCATCGAAACAACCGCGGCGTCCTTGTGAGCCACGAAGATGCTAAGCTATAGCTCCGTTACCAGCACCCTCTGAGCATTACTTGATGCCGCACGATACTTCCAGCACTACTCAGGCTTACAGCGACGAAGCATTGACGCCCGACGTAGTAGATGACGAGGATACAAGCCGAGACAACGCGGACGTCCAACCGTGGGATCCAAGCAAGATCCGGATAACGACAAAACATTTCTCTCTACGCGACGTTGTGGATCAAATACGCGAAGAGGAAGTTGATCTCTCGCCTGATTTTCAGCGCGACTATGTCTGGAAGCAGCGGCAGCGCACGCGACTGATCGAATCGATCCTGCTTGGAATACCGCTGCCAGCGTTCTACTTCAATCAGGATAGCCGCGGCACTTATCAAGTGGTAGATGGGGTACAGCGGCTCTCAACGATCTCGCTATTCATGAATGATGGACACCCGCTTGACAAGATCGACCTTGAGTACCTTCATAATCTGCATGGCTTAACGTACTCGCAACTTGACCCAGCGGCACTACGGAGGTTCCGAAGCACTCAGATCGTCGTTCATGTAATAGAGCCCCAAACCCCGGACGAAGTGAAGTACGACATCTTTGGCCGAGTAAACACCTTAGGCAGCCCGCTCTCTGCACAAGAAATTCGGCACGCGATGAGCAAAGACCGATCCCGTGGGTTTCTCAAGACACTTTCTGAATTGCCTACGTTCGATGAGGCAACAGGATGGCAATATTGGCGTCAAGATGCCGATGTTGATGACGGACGGGTTAGGGATAGCGGACGAATGACTAATCGTGAGCTAGCTTTGCGTTTCTGCGCATTTCGCGACTATTCAGACGAGGATTATCGGCAGTATTCGAGCCTTGATGCGTTCTTGGTAGACTATACAAGGCGGCTCGATGGTTGTTCAGAGACGGGTAAAGCAATTACTGACAGGGATATGAGCACAATTAAGACTGACTTCAAGCGTGCAATGGAGAACGCCTATAAAATTCTGGAGAAGGCGGCCTTCCGTCGCTGGCCGCTTGGGCAGAATCGCCGCGGGCCCATTAATCGCGCCGTTTTCGAGTCTCAAGCCATCGCGCTAGCTGACTACTCTCTCGACCAGTTATTGCCAAATAAGGTCAATATCGTGACCGCCTTCCGAGGAGCTTTTGAGGATCAAGAATACGCGCGTGCTGTTACTGTGGGTACTGGTGCTCCAGCTGCGGTGGAAACAAGGCTGAAGCGCACGAAAGAGATGCTGGCGGAGGCAATAAAATGATCACTGGAATCGAGATTCACGGATTCAAGCGCTTCCAGCATCAGGCATTTGATCTCGCTCCGCTGACTATTCTCGCGGGCCTCAACGGATCAGGAAAAACGTCTCTGATCCATGCGCTCTTGTTGGCATGGGAGGCATCTGCAGGCGCCACGAGCAATGCCGTGCGCTTGAACGGGCCCTTTGGCCTGGAGCTTGGCACCGCAGAAGATGTGCGTAATTGGAAATCTAACGACTTTATCGAGTTCCACATCACTTCGGTATCCGGCGGTGTCGCCAAATGGAAGTTTAGTGTGCCGTCAGACGAGGCACTATACCTTGTTCTGGAGGACAAGCCAGCCAGCCCACCAACGGCGTTCGCTACGTATCCGCGAGCGTTCTCGTACCTATGTGCGGAGCGCCTTGGCCCCCGCAGCGTATTGGGTGCCTCTCCGCTACCCGCTGAGGAGGTTGAGGTCGGCGTTCGTGGGGAGCACTGTGCGCAGATCCTCGCCACACTCGGCGATAAGCCGATCGGCGACAAGCGCCGCTTACATCCCGATAGGGCGGAAACTGGCCCTACGCTCCTTAAATACGAGGCCGAGCGCTGGCTCAGTGAAATCGCCAGACCGGTCGAAATAAATGCCGAAAGATACCTTGGGGCAGCTGTGACCTCGCTACGCTTCAGGTCCCCTGGTGGGGAGTGGGCCCGTGCTCCGAACACGGGTTTTGGCGTGTCGTACGCTCTTCCCGTGATATTGGGCGGCCTCACCGCACTCTCCGGTGGCCTCATGATTGTCGAGAATCCAGAGGCTCACTTGCATCCCGCCGGCCAGTCACGAATGGGTGTATTTCTCGCATGGCTCGCCGGCTGCGGTGTTCAAGTCATCATCGAAACCCATTCGGATCATGTGCTCAATGGAGTCCGGCGTGCTATCGGCGAGCATAAGTATCTCATTCATGACAAGGCAGTTGCGCAGTTCTTCGAATCACTCGAAGGTGATGAGCCCATGGTCCACAGGCTTGGTTTTACGCCTATCGGTGGCGTCTCCCATTGGCCACGAGGGTTCTTCGATCAGTATCAGATAGACGTTGCGTCGCTGGGGCGCATCCGCAGAAGGAGCTGAAGGGTGGCCTTCGTTGTGGATAGCGCTGAGTGGTGCTTCGATGGTTGGTCTGTCAGCGAAATTGCTGATGCCATCGACGGTCTGCTTGATCGTGTGCAGACGGCTCGCGCTCGAAACGAAACCATCTGGATAGGGAATGACCTTCAAACACGGCCAGTGTTAGGCGTATTCGACCTCTGGAGCTTGTGCGCCCCAAGCGCTCCCGTCACTTTGTCAACAGAGCTTTGGCAAGAGCTTGCAGCTTGGCTTGGAACAGCCCCTTGCTATTTGGATGGTGATTGGCCGGACGGGATGACAGAAACACTCATGCAAATCGGTCTCGATCCGCCGGAGGAAAATGCTGACCTCGCGTGGGCGCACCACCATGTCAGGGGAGGACGTGCGGTAGGATGCCTTGGCCTTAAGCGTTCGGGGCCGCACGAAACACTATCGAGCCGAGGGCATGCCTCCGTGCATTGGATACAAGACGAGACTACCCATCGGGCTTTTTGGCGTGCTGCGATCGATGTCGAGGGTGATAACGAGGCAACCCTTGAACGCTTGGCATATCATGCTTTTCCTGACCTGTACTTTCAAGACGGTGTGTGGCGTGGCCTTGGCCGTTTGGCTGGAGGATACCTCGCTGTACGTCGTCAGCTACGGCGCTATCTCTCGGTTCTGGACGACCATGGCAAATGGGCCTTCACGTTTCCGCCGCCGGCCCTTAGTCCCGGCGAGGTGACCGAACTCGAATCGAACGCGCAGCCATCGAACCAAGTAATCGAGAGACGCTTCCACGGTTTAAATCTCACTATGGCACCAGAAAAACCAGCGGTATCCGCAGACCCTAGATGCCGCAGTGCACGTGAGATCACAATTGGTAAGCGGTCAGTTTTCTGCGAGTGGCACGGAAAGCTGGAGCCTCACCGGAATAGGCTACATGTCCATTCGCCCATTTTTGAGTCCGGTGGCAAAGTCGTCATCGGCATTATTGACGAGCACTTACCACTACCAGGGTGACTCATGGTCAACATGGACGAAGATGCGAGGCCTTGTACGTGCATTCGTAGAAGATTAGAGCAGAGATTCTTTGGTAATCTATTCGCGACGCCCGACCGCCTTGGCAGAGGTGCCGACAGAGTCGGTTTTCAACGAATGGCGGCTTGACGATCAGCAAGCTGCCAAAGAACTTGAAAACGTCATCAGGCGCCTTTGGGTCAGAAGCGGTCCTGGCGTTGAAGGACAGCGGGCGCCGTTTCCGATGGCGCGATCAGGGCAGAGGGCGCGATTCGGGGTGCTGTCAATGGCGGCGAAAAAGCGCGGAATTCTGGCAGAGCGCTTTTTCCAGGCCCGAAAAATGCTTTCGCGCTGCACGGAAGCGGCGCCCCGTAGCCGGGTCAAGGGCCGGCTGCGGCCTTATGCAGCCTGGTGCAGCGTACCCTCTACGCGGCGTAGGGGCGATATGCTGGGGCGTGGCAGTAAGTGCGGCAGTTTCGCGCTTACTGCCATGCAAACTGGGCATTTCTGCCGCCAACTTTGCGCGGTTTCTCACCGCTGAAGACAGGTGCGTAGTGGTGCGCGACGCGCACGATTCCTCACCGCTTTTCCCGTGCTGCGCAACCACGCAGGCCTCTGCCTGCATTCGGGGCACCCCAGCCGCTTCTAGCTGCTTGACAAACTTATGGGTATCGAAGGTCATCGTGCTCATGGACCACAGTGTAGCGCTTCCCACAGGAGCGAACTAGGGTGATCAAGCGATCTATCAAGTCCCCAGGAGGGTTATCCGGATGCGGAGCAGTGCTGAAGTCGTCTGGGGATTTACAGAATGACCAACAAGATCAAGAATGGCGTATTCATTCACCACTTCCAGGAGATCGGTTGTGATCTATCTCGACCCACCCCTGCTGGCTGCGATCTTCTTCCGCGAAGCCGACGTGACCAAGTTCGTTGCCAGGCCATGAAGATCTGGGTCGATGCCGACGCTTGTCCAACGGCGATCAAGGCCATCCTCTACCGCGCCGCCAACCGGGCACAGGTGGAACTCACGCTGGTCGCCAATCAGATGCTGCGGACGCCGCCTTCGCCATGGATCCGCGCGCTGCAGGTGCCGGCAGGATTCGACGGCGCGGACCAGCGAATCGTGCAGGAGGCGCTCGCTGGCGACCTGGTGATCACTGCCGACGTGCCGCTCGCGGCAAAGGTAATCGCCAAAGGTGCTTGCGCACTCGATCCACGTGGCGACCGGCTCGATGCGAGCAACATCCAGGGGCGGCTGAGCATGCGTAACTTCATGGAAGAACTGCGCAGTAGCGGCGTCGAGACCGGTGGTCCGGCCGCCTTTTCGGCTGCCGACCGGCAGACGTTTGCGAACCGGCTCGACGGCTTCCTGAGCAAGCGACGCTGACCCAGCGGCGACCCAGGAGGCGTGCCAACACGACCATAGCCGCCGGCCCTTGGGCAAGCCAACCGCGGCTCACGCCCGCCAATCCACCGACTCTTCGCTTAGCGCGAGTTCCCCCTGGGGGTGTTGATCGTCGGTACGCAGCACTCCTGACAGGGTGCTGACGCGCACGCCCAGCAGCCTGAGTTTGCGGTCCAGGGGGATGCGGCGCAGGCACTCGCCAGCCGCACGCCGGATGGTTTGCGCATCGCCGGTGGCGGCGGCGAGGGTCAGGTCACGGTTGACGGTTTCGAAATCAGCAAAGCGCAGCTTGATGCCGATCGTGCGACCGCGATAACCCTTGCGCTGCAAGTCTTCGGCGACGCGCGTGCAGAGCCTGGTGAAAATGCCCGTCAGGATCGTGCGGTCGTCGCACGGATGCAGATCGCGTTCGAAGGTCGTTTCGCGGCTGATCGACTTCGGCTCCGACGAGGTGATTAGCGGGCGCTCGTCAATGCCTCGCGCAGCGTCGACCAGCCACGCTCCATAGCTGCGACCGAAGTGCTGCTGCAGCAAGGACGCATCGGCTGTCGCCAGTTCGCCGATGCGGTGGATCCCGAGCGCAGCAAGCCGCTCGCTGGCTTTGGGCCCGACACCGTTGATCTTGCGCACCGGCAATGGCCAGATGCATTGCGCTAAGCCATCCGGCGCGAGCAGCGTCAGGCCGTCGGGTTTTTCGAGGTCAGAGCAGATCTTCGCCAGCAGCTTGTTGGCCGCGACGCCGATCGAGCACGACAATCCGGTTGCCGCGCGGACCACGTCCTTGATGCGCTGGGCGAGGGAGCGCGTGTCGTCCGGCAGAGTGCTCAGATCGACATAGATTTCATCAATGCCGCGATCCTCGATCTGTGCCGCGACGCCTGCGACAGCGGCCTTGAAGAGGCGTGAATAGTAACGATAGGCAGAAAAATCAACCGGTAGCAGAATCGCTGCCGGCGCCATTCGGGCGGCTTTCATGATCCCCATTCCGGAAGATACGCCGAGCGCACGCGCCTCGTAGGTCGCTGTCGTGACCACGCCGCGACCCGCGTAGTCGCGCAGGCGGGCGAAGCGTCGCTCGCCACCCGCCAGCACGATCGGCTGCTGCACGCTGCTGCCGCCAATCACCAGGGGATGGCCGCGCAATTCCGGGTAGCGCAGCAACTCGACCGACGCGTAAAAGGCGTCCATGTCGAGATGGGCAATTCGGCGTGGCGGCTGGTTCACGGCTGGCGCGGAAAGCAAGGGCTGCAGTTCCTTCAGTACAACAGGAACTCGCGGCGCGCCTGCTCCCAGCCTTCTTCGTCGGCGCGGCTCAAAGCATCGAGGTCGGCCGGTGTCGCGGTCGGGTCGTCGACCCACTCGCGCAACAGTGGCGAGCCGTTGATCAGGTCGATGGCCAGCCGATCGAATTCGTATTCGTAAGCAAAATCACGCCACAGGGGGTAGTCCGGCTGCAACTTCCGCAGCGCCTTGAAAGCCAGGCTTTGCAGGCGCCAGGGGCGAAAAGCGGTGTGCTGATAGCTGCCATCCTCGACATGAATCTGCACACCGTGGCACAGACGGCCGGCATGCTTGTGAAAAGTCGGCTCGAACCAGCAGTCGCGTAGTCGGCAGCCATGCAGCCAGTCGGGGGCGAGCGCGTGCATCGTGGCGATCAGCCGGCGCGCGTCGATGTCGGGGGCGCCAAAAAGTTCCAGAGGCCGGGTCGTGCCGCGGCCTTCCGAGAGCGTGCTGCCCTCGAGCATCACCGTGCCGGCGTAGCAGCGCGCCATCGACAGGTTCGGGGCGTTCGGACTGGGGTTGAGCCAGCTGCGCTCGCCGACCGGCCAGCCGTAACCCGGCGCTGCTGCCGGCGCCCAGCCGTGCATCCTGATCACTGTGCAGTCGACATCGAGGTCGAGGCTGCTGATGAACCAGCAGGCCAGTTCGCCCATGGTCAGGCCGTGCCGCATCGGCAACGGCCCGGCGCCGACGAAACTCTCCCAGCCCGGGCGCAACAACAATCCTTCGACCGGACGTCCGACCGGGTTGGGGCGATCCAGGATCCACACCGTCCTGGCGTGCTCGGCGGCGGCTTCGAGCAGGTAGCGCAGGGTGGTGATGAAGGTGTAGATGCGACAACCGAGGTCCTGCAGGTCGATCAGCAATACGTCGAAGCTGGCCATCATTGCCGGTGTCGGGCGTCGCACAGATCCGTACAGGCTGAACACCGGGATACCATGCGCTGGATCGAAGAACTCCGGCGACTCGACCATGTTGTCCTGCTTGTCGCCGCGCAAGCCATGCTGAGGGCCAAAAGCGGCGGTAATGCGCAGATCGGGCAGCGCGACCAGGGCGTCGAGCGCGTGCGTCAGGTCGGCGCTGACTGAGGCCGGGTGGGCGAGCAAAGCGACGCGGCGACCGCGCAGCGGCTTGCGCAGATCCGCGTCGGCGAGCAGGCGATCGAGTCCGAACTGCAGGACGGGCATCCAGGTTTCCTTCAGAAGACAGGCGGTGGCGGTGGCAGATCGAGGGCAAAGCCGTCGCGATGGTGAAAGTCGGGCAAGGCGCTCGGGTGGCGCAGCGCCCAGTAGCTGTGGCTGCCGTCGACCGTGTCGGCGGCCTCGATTACCGCGGTCAAACCGATCTGCAGCGTCGCCGCGCCGGCCCGCGGCGGCAGGAGCGAGGACGCCATGACCACCTCGATCTCGAGCCGACCGGCGAACAGCCGGGCGATGATTTGCGGCGCGACGAGCAGAGCGCGGGTCTCGTCGCGTTGGCGATAGGCGGAGAAGGCATAGGCTGCCCATTGGCCCGACGGTGAAAAGTTGAACTCGTGGTAGGCGGCCTCGCCCAGTACACCAACAAAGGCCTCGAAACAACTATGTTCCCAGAGCCGGTCGGCACAGTCCGGGTTCTCTGGCGCCGGGATCAGCAAGCGGGCCATGTCGCCACGCAAGCAATAGGCCAGTTCAAGCCCCCCGTCGGCAGCGCGTACGGCATGCGCTTCGATCGTTCGCACCACCGGCGCAGGCGTTGCCGGATGGCGAAACAGGGTCAGCGTAAACTCGCTCGGAAACATCAATCGCTGCCTACAGCTTGCGCGAAAGCTTGGCGTCCGCAGCGGCGACCGCCACCATCGGCGTCGCCGTCGCCGCGCAAAACATCGCGAAGGCCTTTTCGACGATGTCGCGCGCCAGTGCCCTGACGATGAACACCAGGCGGCTCTGGTGGTCGTCATCGGGCCAGGCGGCGAGCATTGATTCCGGATAGCGCATGTGCTGTACGCATTGCACGACGCGTGGACCGGCCTCGCCTTCGACATCGACCAGGCCCTTGATGCGCAGGATGCGTTCACCGCAGGTGGTCAGCAGGACGTCTATCGCCTCGGCGAATTCGGGCCAGACAAAAGGTCGGTCGAAGCGCAATACGAAGGCATGCACCAGCGCGTCGTGGCGATCGGGATCGTGAGCAGGCAGCCCAGACGCCTCGGCATGTGCCGCAGCGACCCGCTCCGTGGCCAGCCAGCGGCAAACATCGGCGGTCTTGCCGGCCTGATCATGGAGCCCACAAGCGATGACCTGTTCGGCTTCGATGGCCCCCTGACGCACTTCGATCTGGGGCGCGCCAGGGTTGGCACGCGTCAGCCGGCGAGCGACCTGAGCAATCTCCTCGGGCGTCGCCAGATCACACTTGGTCAGCAACAGCCGATCGGCCATGGCGACCTGCCGGATGGCCTCGCTGTAGCGTCCCAGCTGACCATTGGCGTGCGTGACGTCGACCGCCGTGACCACGGCGTCAATACGAAAGCGGTCGGCAAGGAAGAAATCCTCGAACAGGGTATAAAGGACTGGCGCCGGATCGGCGAGACCGCTGGTTTCGATGAGCACGCGCGAAAAAGCGGGGATTTCACGCCGCAGGCGACGCATGAACAGATCGCGCAGGCTGCGCGCCAATTCGCCGCGGACGCTGCAGCACAGGCAACCAGAAGCGAGAACGATGACGTTCTCGTCAACCTTGTCGACCAGATAGTGGTCGACGGCGACCGCGCCGAACTCGTTGATCAGCACGGCGGCGTTGGCCAGCGCCGGCTGCCGCAGGAGATGATTGAGCAGCGTCGTTTTTCCGGCACCGAGAAAGCCGGTCAGGACGGTTACCGGAATCGCCCGTTCCCGCTCTAGCACCGACATCGGTTCAGGCCGGGGGCGAGCATGGCAGGTGGCCGTGCGGCGAACGGACTCATGGCTCCTCGCCGGTGCACCTGGCACAACGCCCGCGCAGGTCGAGTTCGAGGCGCGACAGCGAAAAGCCTGCCGGCAGACTTGGCGGTGCCGGTGGAGCGGCGTCGAGACAGAACACCCGCCCGCACTCGTCGCAGCGGAAATGCGTATGCGCGGCGTGCTCGCCAGCCGCCGCGGCCGAAAAGCGATACATCCGCTGCG
The DNA here is from genome assembly GCA_016713625.1 of Candidatus Accumulibacter affinis. Classification (GTDB taxonomy): domain Bacteria; phylum Pseudomonadota; class Gammaproteobacteria; order Burkholderiales; family Rhodocyclaceae; genus Accumulibacter; species Accumulibacter affinis. The sequence goes on along the minus strand of JADJOT010000010.1, from coordinate 102,528 downwards.
CATCCGTATTACGATGCGCCAGCCCACTTTCGACCAGCCACTCGAGTACGCGATAGAGCGTGACGCGATCGAGCGCCAGGTCGCCGAGCGACTGCTCGATCTGGTGATGGGTCAGCGCCGCCGGCGCAGCGCGCAGCAAGCGCAGGACGCGGACCCGTGCCGGGGTGGCACGCGCGCCAATGCGGCGAATCGTCGTGCTTTCCGCTTCCGCATGCGTCTCGACAGAGTGAGTGGCAACCGTCATCATGACTGCGAATTTAAACATAGCGCGCCGATCGATGCTACACCGTTGCGAATGACGGCGGTCGCCACCAACGGCCATGGCCCTTGGCAGCCACCCCGGATGATGAAAGCGATGACTGTTCCCTCCCTTGCAGGGCGCCTTCCGGCTTGCACGCCGGAATCGTTCGTTGGGCACGGAGCATGGCTCCGTGAATTCCCCATCTCCCTTGCAGGGCGCATTCCGGCTTGCACGCCGGAATCGTTCGTTGGGCACGGAGCATGCTCCGTGAATTCCCCATCTCACCCCCCGACCCCACAAACGGGCGAGGGGCGATTCGTGAGCCGCTTGCGCGACTTTCACAGTACGCTGCGCAGAAAATTGCCAGATGGCCAACAAAGGCGTAAGTTTTCTGGCGCGTCGGACGACCAAGCGGTAAATCATCTTGGTATCCGCAATCTTTTACTGGAGAGAAATATGGATCGTCGTCAATCCCTGAAATGGCTGAGCGGATTTCCCGCGTTCATCCTGCCGATCGCCGCCCCTGGTCCGACCTGGGCAGGCGAGAATGCCGCTGGCAAACTGCAAAAAACCAAGGCCGAGTGGGCAGCCCTGCTGCCGCAGCCCGCTTATCGCGTGCTCTTCGAGGAAGATACCGAACGCGCTGGCAGCAGCCCGCTGAACCAGGAGAAAGGTGACGGCACCTTCGTCTGTGCCGCCTGCCACCTGCCGCTTTTCGATAGCTCGACGAAATACGAGAGCGGTACCGGCTGGCCCAGCTTCTGGCAAGCTCTGCCGGAAGCGGTCGCCACGAGGACTGACTTCAAACTGATCTATCCGCGCACCGAGTACCACTGCGTGCGCTGCGGCGGACATCAGGGCCACGTTTTCAATGACGGGCCGAAGCCAACCGGCAAGCGCTACTGCAACAACGGCGTGGCCTTGCGTTTTGTGCCGCGGGCCGAGAAACTGCCGGCGTTGCGGACATGAACTGGCGCCTGTTCGTAGCTGCGCTGCTCGCGCTCGGAGGCGGCGCCGGCGCTGCCGACCTGGCCGCCGGCAAAGCGACCGAAGTCCGCACAGCAATTTTCGCCGGTGGCTGCTTCTGGTGCATCGAGGCCGATTTCGAAAAGCTGCCGGGAGTGATTGCCGCAGAATCCGGCTATACCGCCGGCAGTACCGTCAACCCGAGCTACGAACAGGTCAACTCGGGGAGCACCGGACACACCGAGGCCATTCGCGTCAGCTACGACCCGCAGAAGGTCAGCTATCCGCAGCTAGTCGACTACTTCTGGCGGCACATCGACCCGACCGTCAGGAACCGGCAGTTCTGCGACATCGGCACGCAGTACCGCAGCGGCATCTATTGGCAGAACGAGAGCGAGCGCAAGGCTGCTGAAAGTAGCCGCGATGCCCTGCTGGCCAGCGGCAAGTTGCCGCGCGTCGAGACCGAGATCGCCGCCGCCACAGCCTTCTATCCGGCCGAGGAGTATCACCAGGACTACTACAAGAAGAACCCGATTCGCTATGCCTACTACCGTCAGGGTTGTGGTCGCGACGCGCGGGTCAAGCAAATCTGGGGCGGCGGTTAAGCGCGCCTGCTCAATCCGCCTGACAGAGCAGGCCCTTGAGATACTCGCCTTCGCTGAAATGCAAGGCTACCGGGTGATCCGGCGGCGCGGCAAGACGGCGCAGGATGCGCGCGTCACGACCGGCGTCGACCGCCGCATCGGCAACGATCTGCTGAAAGTGCTCGCTACGAATTCCGCCCGAACACGAGTAGCTCATCAGCAGACCGCCGGGATTGAGCAGGCGGAAGGCGAAGGCGTTGATGTCCCGGTAGGCGCGCGCGGCGCGCTCGGCATGCGCGGCCGAAGGCGCGAACTTGGGAGGATCGAGGATGATCAGGTCGAATCGCCGACCGTCGCTCTTCAGTGCGCGCAGTTCGGTGAACACATCGGCCTCGCGCCACTCGGCCCGGCTGACGGCAAGTTGCGGGTTGAGCGCCAGATTCTGGACAGCGGTCGCCAGCGCCGGGCCGGAAGAGTCGATCGAAAGCACGCTGCTGGCACCGCCGGCCAGCGCCTGCAGTGAAAAACCGCCGGTGTAGCAGAAGCAGTTGAGTGTTGCGCGGCCGGCAGCCAGGCTGCGGGTCAACAAGCGGTTGTCGCGCTGGTCAAGGTAGAAACCCGTCTTGTGCCCGGCGACGACGTCGATCTGCATGCGCACACCATTCTCGACGATACTCAGGGTATTTTCAGGCGCCGCACCGAACGCCCAGCCGGTCACCGGGTCCAGCCCCTCGAGTCGGCGCACATGCGAATCCGAACGTTCGTAGATACGCTGGCAGCCGGTTGCCAGGCGGAGCGCGCCGATGATCGCCTGCCGCCATTTTTCCGGGCCGGTTGCCGTTAGTTGCAGCACGACGGTGTCGCCGTAACGATCGGCGATCAGGCCGGGCAAGCCATCCGACTCGCCGTGAATCAGCCGCAGGCCTTCCTGCTCGCCAAGTTCCGGCGTCAGCCGACGACGGTCGACGGCGGCCTGAATGCGGCGCTTGAAGAAAGCGTCATCGACGGTTTCTTCCGCATCGAAGGTCCACACCCGGGCGCGGATTTTCGACTCGGGACTCCACGCCGCCCTGGCCAGCGGGCGCCCGTTGGCGGCCACGACCTCGACGGTGTCGCCAGGGCGGGCGCGACCACTGAGCCGGTCGACCGCAGCGGCGAAAATCCAGGGGTGGCGACGGGCAAGCGAGCGATCCTTGCCGGGCAGAAGAACGAGTTGGGCCATGCCGGCTGTCCAGCGCCCGGTCTCGCGACCGGACAGCAATGATATTGAAGGGGCGCAGTGTATACCACTCTGCGCCGCTGCCACTGCCGATATTCCGCGATACACCGGCCAGCGCAGCAGTCACCACCTTCGGTCAAGCCCAGGCTATCCGCAAGCGGTCGCGCGGCAAAAAGAACGCGGCGCGATACCAGAGGTACGCGCCGCGCCTGTTACAAACACCGACAAGTCAGCTCTTGGGTTTGGCTGGAGTGCTCATTTCAGTTTGCCCATCCTTGGCTTTCTCAGCCGAACAGGCGACAGCGTGCGCACTTGACAGCGCCAACGCCACGGCCAGCAGGCCGGCAGTCAGTTTTTCCATACGCTTCTCCTGGAGAATGCCGACATTGGCAAGGCCACTGTAGGCCTTGCCGTGATGAAATACAACCCCGATCGATGCAGTGACTTTCAGGCCAGCTTGACGACGATGTTGTCCAGCGCGCGGGCGGCGTCGGCAACGCGGTCAGCGGCGTTGGAGAGGTGGCGATAGGTTTCGCGACGCTTGAACATGTTCAGGTAATCGTCGCCCTGAAAGAGGGCGGTAATCGCCCGCCGGTACGATTTTTCAACCGTGCGCTCGGCCTTGCGGGCAGCGTTGGCATCGAGGCCAGCGCCGGCAGGGTCGGTCGCCAGCCGGCCAAAACCCTTGGCCAGCGCTTCGGCGCCCTCGCGGATGTGTAGGGCGATTTCAAGGCTGTGTTTGTCAGGCTGCAGGCCGAGCATGTCCATCTCGACGACAGTCGACTTGCAGTAGTTGACGATATCGTCGAGCGTGGTGATCGCGCGGAAGAGGTCTTCGCGATCGACTGGCGTCGAGAAGGCATCGCTCAGCACACTGAGGTTGGCCGCCTTGATGCGGTCGGCTTCGTGCTCGTCGTCGCGCACCCTCTGGCTGACCGACACGTCGCCGGTTTCCATGAATTCAACCAGCAGGCGAGTGGTCTCGGCGGCGTTCGTGCTTTGCTGGGCAAGCATGCCGAAAAAGTCGGCAACGGTCGGAAAGACACGCTCGTAGAGACGGCGAAAAATTGGCGTGTTGGCTTGGTCTTGATTATCGTCCATGGTTCATCTCCTCAATTAGTGTGGCCAAGCATGATTCTGGCCAGGGCGTAGCAAACAATCGAAGTCAGTGCGGAAGCGGGGATGGTGATCACCCAGGTCTTGGCAATATCAACCGCCTTTTTCCAGCGCACCGCGCGTGGGTGCTCGGAATAGCCGATGCCCATGATCGAAGTGGCGACCACGTGCGTAGTCGAAACCGGTGCGCCGAGATACGAAGCGGTCAGAATCAGCAGACCGGAGGTGAGCTGTGAAGACAAAGCGTGCAGCGGCCGCACCCGATAAATGGCAAAGCCGAGCGTACGCACGATACGCCAGCCGCCGGACAGGATGCCGAGGGTGATCGCCGTGGCGCAGGCCAGGATAACCCAGAAAGGCACCTCGAACTTCGGGATAAAACCGCCGAGCACCAGCACCAGCGTCAGCATGCCCATGCTCTTCTGGGCGTCGTTGGCGCCGTGCGAGAAGGCCAGCGTAGCGGCAGTGACATACTGAAACTTTCGCAGAGCGCTGTTCGCCGTCGGCTTGGCGCCGGCCAGCAGCTTCCGCCCGATGCGGAAAACCAGGAAGCCAACACAGAAACCGAGCACCGGCGAGAGGAACAGCGACACCAGCACCTTCATCACACCAACCAGCTTACCGTCGTGCATCAGCGGCGACCAGCCCCAGATCACATACTCTGAGCCAACGGCGGCGACTACGGCGCCGGCCAGACCACCGACCAGAGCGTGCGAAGACGACGAGGGAATGCCGAACCACCAGGTCGCCAGATTCCAGACGATGGCGCCGAGCAGGCCGCAGAACAGGATCAGCACGGCAAGGTTGGCGTCCACCGTCGACAGATCGACAAACTTGCCGATGGTGTTGGCCACCGCAGTCCCTCCCAGCAGTGGCCCGAGAAATTCGAAAACCCCCACGATGACCACTGCCTGCGCCGGCGTCATCGCCCGCGAGGCGATGATCGTGGCGACGATGTTCGCGGCATCATGAAAGCCGTTGGTGTAATCGAACAACAACACGATTACCACGGTAGCCACGGCCAGCCAATATAGGTTTTCCATACGCCTCCTTCCTCTCGAAGGCCTCTGCGGCCCTGTTCTTGTAAAAAGTTCGCGGACTATGCACGAAAATCAGATTTTGTCCACGTTCGATTGATATTCGCAGCATCGCTTGCGCGTCCTGTGGACAAATTGTGCGTCAGGATGAAGCGGGCTCATCATGCTCGCATTCTGTTAACATTGCCGGCGTTGCAAGCATACCCTGGAGACAAATCATGCGACTGGACGATCAAGACGCAAGCCAGAACGTCGAAGACCGTAGAGGCGGCGGCGGCATCGGGCGCGGCAGCGTCGGCATCGGTACCCTGGTGATCGCCCTGGCTGCCGGCTATTTCTTCGGTGTCGACCCATCCGTCATTCTCGGGCTGGCGTCGAAGAGCAGCGCCCCTTCGCCAGCGAGAGGGCCAGCGCCCCACCCACCAGCCAGTGATGAAATGGCCACCTTTATCGCCAAGGTGCTCGGCAGCACCGAAGCCACCTGGCAAACGGTTTTCCAGCAGGCTGGCCGCCGCTACCAGGAACCGAAGCTGGTCCTGTTTACCGGCGTCACGCCAACAGCATGTGGCACGGGTCAGTCGGCGATGGGTCCTTTCTATTGCCCCGCTGATCAGAAGGTCTATATCGACCTGGCGTTTTACCGCGATCTCCGGGAGCGCTTTCACGCCCCGGGCGAGTTCGCCCAGGCGTATGTGATCGCCCACGAAGTCGGTCATCACGTACAGAACCTGCTCGGCATTTCCGACAAGGTGCATGCGGCACAGCAGCGCAGCGGCAACAAGGCGGCGGCCAATGCGCTGTCGGTACGGCTGGAACTGCAGGCCGACTGCTTCGCCGGTGTCTGGGGACATCGTGCCGACAGCATGCAGAAGATTCTCGAACCGGGCGAGACCGAGCAGGCGCTCACTGCCGCCTCGGCGATCGGTGACGATCGCCTGCAGCGACAGACACGCGGCCAGATCGTCCCAGAATCGTTCACGCATGGCACCTCCGAGCAACGCGTGCGCTGGTTCAAGCGTGGAATGGAAAGCGGTGACATTCGCCAGTGCGATACTTTCAACGCCACATCGCTGTAGGCCGAGTCGATGACCTACCGCTACGCCGTGGCGCTGCTTGGCGCCAGCCTCCTGTTCGCACTCGGCCTCCCCGCGCAAGCAGCTCTGCCCCGAGCGGCCAGCGTCCCCGGCGGCGTGGCGCTGGTGAACCTCGGCCCGGCATCGACCGGCAGTAGCCCGCCACGTGCCTGGCTGGGCGAACAACAGGTTCTGGTGACTGCCGCGGACGGTCAATGGATGGCGGTGGTCGGCCTGGCGCTGGATACCACCCCCGGGTCGCACACCCTGCGGGTCACCGCCGGGAACGGCGGCGAAGCCCGCAGCGTCAGCTTCAGCGTCAACAGCAAGGACTACCCGGAACAAAGAATCACCCTCAAGGACAGCAGCAAGGTGCAACTGTCTGCCGGCGACCTGACGCGCGTCGAGGGCGAGCTCGCCGCGATTCAGGGCATCAAGCGCCATTGGCGCGATGCCGACGATACCGACACCGGCTTTGTCCTGCCCGCCGAGGGACGACTCAGCGGACGCTTCGGGGTGCGTCGCTTCTTCAACGGCGAGGCACGTTCGCCGCACGCGGGTTTCGACATCGCCACCCCCCGTGGCACGGCGGTGAAGGCCAATTCACACGGCATTGTGCTCGCCACCGGTGACTATTTCTTCAATGGCCAGACGATTTTTGTCGATCACGGCAACGGTCTGATCAGCATGTACTGCCACCTCGACCGCATCGACGTGCAGGCCGGTGACGCCGTCAGCAAGGGGCAGCGGCTCGGCCTGTCAGGAATGACCGGCCGTGCCACCGGTCCCCACCTGCACTGGAGCGTGATTCTCAATGGGGCCATGGTCGATCCGCAGCTGTTTACAGTCAGTGCGGCGAGGGCGCGCTGACGACGGCTGACGCCTGGCGGAGACCCGTCCCAATCGAGCTGGCCGCATCGACGAAGCGATTACTGCTTGAACGCAGGCGTTCTCTGTGCCACATTCCGGACCTTGAACGCTTATGCTTGGTCCGCGCACCGCGCCGCCAGCGACGGGCCGTTTCCCAACCGCAGGAATATGGAGCCAACATGAAATACGTGATCTGGGTACTCTGGCCGGCGTTCATCGCCGCGGGCATCGCCGAAACACTGTTCTTCACGATGATCGACCCGGGGCAGCTATACCTGTTCGGGGAACAGGTGCAATGGTCGGCGATGGCCACCTACTCGATGGGCTTCCTGCTCTTCTGGCTGGTGTGCATCTGCGCCAGCCTGATGACCTATCTGATGATGCCGGAGGTGGCCAAGGACGCGCTGCGCAAGGCCTCCAGCGAGCGCGCAGACCTGGCCCGGCCAAAGCGCCGTGAACCCGCTGGTAACGGCCGCTAGATCGACGACAGACCGCTTGCGAGGTCGTTCTGCAAATCCACCACGGCCTCGAGACCCACCGCGATGCGCAGCAAGCCCTCGGTGATGCCGGCTGCCGCACGCTGTTCCGCCGTGATCCGACCGTGGGTGGTGGAAGCGGGATGCGTCAGGGTCGTTTTGGTGTCGCCGAGGTTGGCTGTGATGGACAGCAAGCGACAGTGATCGACCACCTTCCAGGCTTCGCTACGAGCTCCCTTGACCTCGAAAGAAACGATTGCTCCACCGCTTTTCTGCTGCCGCTGCGCGAGCTCGAACTGTGGGTGCGAAGGCAAACCGGGATAGTAAACGCGTGCCACCATGGGGTGCTTTTCCAGCCATAGCGCCAGTTGCAGCGCTTTCGCAGACTGCGCTTCGAGACGAATCTGCAGCGTTTCCAGCCCTTTCAGCAACACCCAGGCGTTGAAAGCCGAGAGCGTCGGACCGGCGGTGCGCAGGAACTTGAACACTTCATCGGTCAGCTTCTTCGCTCCCGCGACGGCGCCGCCGAGTACTCGCCCCTGCCCATCGAGAAACTTGGTCGCCGAATGCACCACCAGATCAGCACCGAGATCAAGCGGTCGCTGCAGGATCGGCGTACAGAAACAGTTATCAACCGCCACCAGCACACCCCGCGCGTGCGCAATGCCGACCAGCGCGGTGATATCGGCGATTTCGGTCAACGGATTCGACGGGGTTTCAAGAAAGAACAGCTTCGTTTCCGGCCGCATCGCAGCCTGCCAGGCGCCGACTTCGGTCTGGGCGACGAAGCTGGTCTGAATGCCGAAGCGCGGCATGATGGTACCGAGCAACTGCTGGGTGGCACCGAACAGACCTGTCGAGGCGACAATGTGGTCGCCGCTGCTACATAGCGCCATCACCAGCGAAAGAATGGCTGACATTCCGGAAGACGTGGCAATACACGCTTCCGCACCTTCCAGGGCGGCGAGACGATCCTGAAAGGCAGCGACCGTCGGATTGGTGAAGCGTGAGTACACATTGCCTTCCTCCTCGCCCGAAAAACGCGCCGCCGCTTGCGCTGCAGTGCTGAAGACAAAACTCGAGGTAAGGTACAGCGCTTCGCTGTGTTCGTTGAACTGGCTACGCTCCTGACCCGCACGCACCGCCAGTGTCTCGAGGGAATAATCGGGATTCAGCTTCATCGTTTCAGCCTGCCGACATCAGGTTGAGCTGCAGCTGTCTTGACGACCAGCGCTCTTCCTTGGTGGTTGTACGGTGACCCTCGCGGGCCTGTTCGATCGCTGTCAGATACTCCGGGCTGACATCGCCAGTGACATAGCATCCATCAAAGCATGAGGTGTCAAAATTGCTGAGCGCAGGCTTCAATTGACGAATTGCCGTCTTGAGCGCGTCCAGATCCTGATAGACGAGGGCATCGGCACCAATTTCACGAGCGATTTCCTCGCCGGTACGACCCGTCGCGATCAGCTCACTGCGCGTCGGCATGTCGATCCCATAGACATTCGGGTAACGCACGGGCGGCGATGCGGAAGCGAAGTAGACCTTCAGCGCACCGGCGGCGCGCGCCATCTCGACGATCTCGCGGCTGGTCGTACCACGCACGATGGAGTCATCCACCAGCAGAACGCGTTTGCCCTTGAACTCCTGCGCCACGGTGTTGAGTTTCTGGCGAACCGAGCGCGCGCGCGTTGCCTGACCTGGCATGATGAAGGTACGGCCAATATAGCGGTTCTTGACAAAGCCTTCGCGGTAGGGAACCCCGATACGCTGCGCCAACTGCATCGCTGACGGACGGCTCGAGTCGGGAATCGGAATGACCACGTCGATCTGCTCGACGGAAATGTGCTTGAGCAGCTTGTCGGCGAGATGCTCGCCCATGCTCAGGCGCGCCTCATAAACCGACACGCCGTCGATCACCGAGTCCGGACGGGCCAGATAGACGAATTCGAAGATGCACGGGGACAACGCCGCATGCGTCGCACACTGACGTTGGTGCAGGCGATGTTCGAGGTCGACGAAGATTGCCTCGCCTGGCTCGACGTCGCGCAGCACCTGGAAACCCAGGGTATCGAGCGCCACCGACTCGGAAGCAAAGAGGTACTCCATCCCTTTGGGGGTTTCGTTGGCACCGAAAACCAGTGGTCGAATACCGTAGGGATCGCGGAAAGCCAGCAGACCGTGGCCAGCGATCATCGCCACCACCGCATAGGCACCACGGCAGCGGCGGTGCACCGCGGCCACCGCGGCAAAGATGGTGTCGAGATCCAGCCGACAACCCTTGGCGGTGGCCTGCAGCTCGTGCGCCAGGATGTTGAGCAACACTTCCGAATCCGATCCGGTATTGATGTGCCGCAGATCCTGACGGAACATTTCTTCCTTGAGCTGCTCGGTGTTGGTCAGGTTGCCGTTGTGCCCGAGAACGATACCAAACGGCGAGTTGACATAAAAAGGTTGCGAGAGGGCCGCGTCGAACGCCGAACCGGCGGTCGGGTAGCGGCAATGGGCGATACCCATGTTGCCCGGCAAAGCGCGCATGTTGCGTGTGCGAAACACATCACGCACCAGTCCCGACCCCTTGTGCATGTGAAACGCATCCTCCTCGGCAGTCACGATGCCGGCTGCGTCCTGGCCGCGATGTTGCAGCACCATCAGCCCATCGTAGAGCAGCTGGTTGACCGGCGTGGTGGCAACAACCCCGAGAATTCCGCACATAGTTTCTGTCCCTACCCAAACCTGATTCGTTTCGCCACGTCTGATGGCAACCAGGGCTTGCTGGCCAGAACGGCCGTTTCGAGCGGGGCAGCGAAATACGCCTCACTCCACCACTTTTCTCTTGGTAGCGCCGTCATGCCACCGAGCGCGACCAGAATCAGAACGATCACCAGCCCGCGGGCAACGCCGAAGATGATTCCCAACAGGCGATCGCTCAAGCTCATTCCCAGTGCCTTGATCAGACCGCGCAGGGCCAGACGAAGCAGCGCCATGGCGACCAGAACGGCGACGAACACCACCGTCCAGCCGGCAACGGTGCGTAGCGTTGGATCAGCAATGCCCACGAACCACTGGGAAAGCCCTGTTCCCCACCATTTGGCGGCAAACAAAGCCAGCACCCAGGCCGCCAGGGCAATGATCTCACCCACCACACCACGCCACATGCCCAACAACAGCGAGGTAGCGACGATCAGCAGCACGAGGTAATCGAAGACTGTCATTGCCTGCCGGCGACGACTCCAGTGACGCCAATCTTCTTCAGCTTCTCGAGAGCTTGGTCAGCGGCCTCCCGATTTGGGAAAGGGCCGGCGCGTACGCGCGTCTTCTTGCCATCCGGCGTATCGAGGACCTCGGTATAGGCATTGACGCCGGCGCTGCCAATCTTGCCTTGGAGCTGCCTGGCGTTCTCGGCGTTGGCAAAGGCTCCGATCAGAATCACCTGCTGCCCGGCCGGTTTTGCCGCCACTGTCTCCGGGGCTTTGCTGACCGGGGTCGGGCTGACATGCGGGGCATCGTCGACCGGCGGCGGCTTGCCTACGTCCTCGGTACCCACCTCCGGCGACTTCTCGGCGGGTTTGTCGACCTTCTTGACCGGCACCTTTTCTGCGGCCTTTTCGATCTTCTTGTCGGACGCCTTTTCCGACGCCCTTTCGGACGCCTTTTCCGACGTCTTTTCGGGCGCCTTCTCCGCCGGCTTGGCCAGCTTCTTTTCCGTGGCCTTGTCAGGCGGCGTCTCAGCTACCTTGGTGGCTTTCCTGTCGGCGGCTTTCTCGGGCGCCTTGTCGGCCGGCTTCACGACTCTCTTCTCGGGCGCTTTCTCAGGCGTCTTCTCGACCGGCTTGACGACTCTCTTTTCGGCGGCCTTGCTGTCCGCTTTCTCGGTCGGCCTGGCCCCCGGGGTGGCAGCCAGACTGGCTACCGGCGCTGGCGCCTTCTCGGCGGCAGCCGCCGCAGCGAGCGGCTCAGCAGCAACCGCCGCCGTAACAGCCACGGCAGCCGGGGGAGCCGCCTCCTGGGGCTTGAACGGCGACTGATCCTGACCGGGAATCCGTATCTGGACCTCCTGCACCGGCTGCTTGGGTTCCTCGTCCATGACCATCGGCAGGATCACGGCAGCCAATCCTGCAAACGCGACGGCCCCGACAAGCCGGCGGCGAGCCCGTTTCTTCAGTTGCAGTTGCGGGTCTGGTGTTTCAGTCATCGGTATCGAGGAGTCCACTTGCGTCGCTTCGATCAGCGACCACTGTGCATGCTGCGCATGACGGCCGCGACCGTGTAGAACGATCCAAAGACCACGATTCTACCATTTTCCCCGGCCAGCTCGGCAGAACGCGCGAAGGCCTGCGCTGGCGAAGCAAAACAATCCACATGGCCGCCCAGGCCGGCGCCGCTGACCGCGGCGGCCAAGAGTTGCGACGACCCGCCGCGCGGGACGTCAAGGTCTGCCAGCAGCCATTGGTCCACCTTGCCAGCCAGCGGCGCCAGGGTGCCGGGAATGTCCTTGTCGGCGAGCATCCCGACGACGGCAAGCGTGCGGGCAAAGAAACCCATTTCGCCGAGATTGTCGGCAAGACCAGCCACCGCCTGTGGATTATGTGCCACGTCGAGGACGATGGTCGGTCGGCCCGGAAGAACCTGAAAACGCCCCGGCAAGCAAAGCTCGATCAACCCCCGTCGTACCGCCTGCATCGCTACCGGCAACCGCTCCCGGAACAGCTCGACGACGGCGAGCGCGACCGATGCATTGCGCAACTGGTACGCGCCGCGCAAACCCGGATTCGCCAGGCCACCACGCCGCAGCCCGTGCCGACCCCAGAAGGTCCACTGCTGCTGGTCGCCAAAGTAACCGAAATCACGGCCCAGCAGGTGCAGATCGGCGCCAATCGCCTCGGCGTGCTCGAGCAGCGATGGCGGCGGCTCCGGATCTGCGCAAAGCGCGGGTTTGCCGGAGCGAAAAATTCCGGCCTTCTCGAAACCGATCGACGCACGTGTTGGACCAAGCCAGTCGGTATGATCCAGCGCCACGCCGGTCACCACGGCGCAATCCGGTTCGTAGGCATTGACCGCATCGAGGCGGCCACCGAGCCCGACTTCGAGAATCATGACCTCAACCTGGCGGGCGAGGAAGACCTCCAGAGCAGCCAGCGTAGCGAACTCGAAGTAGGTCAGCGGCACGTCTCCGGCGGCCCGTCGCGCCGCCTCTACCCGGGCAAAGGCCTCGCAGAGAGAGCTATCGTCTACCGGCAGCCGGTCAATTCGTACTCGCTCGTTATATTCGAGGAGGTGCGGCGAGGTGTAGCAACCGACGCGGTAAGCGGCAAAGCCGTAGATTGCTTCCAGATAGGCGCAGGTCGAGCCCTTGCCGTTGGTGCCGCCGACGGTGATTACCGGGCAGTGCGGACGCTGACCCAGTTGCGCCTTGACGCGCAGAACCCGTTCCAACCCCAGTTCGATCCCCGCCTGCCCGCGCGGATGCAGCGCTTCGAGGTGCGCCAGCCAGAACGGCAGCGAGCGACCGGAGGCCGTGGCGGCCGGCCGCGCGTCGCTCACTGCACCGCTCCCGCTCGGCCGCTCACCGCAACGCAGGACGTTTCAGCAGCAGGGTCAGCAGACCGGCAACCCGTTCCTTCATTTCCCGGCGATCGACGATCATGTCGATCGCCCCTTTCTCGAGCAGGAATTCGGATCGCTGAAAACCCTCCGGCAGAGTTTCACGAACCGTCTGTTCGATGACCCGCGGTCCGGCAAAGCCAATCAAGGCACCTGGCTCGGCGATTACCACATCGCCGATGAACGCAAAGGATGCCGACACACCGCCCATCGTTGGATCCGTAATGATCGAGATGAAGGGCAGCCGGGCTTCCGAAAGGCAGGTCAATATCGCCGTCGTCTTGGCCATCTGCATCAACGAAAACAGCCCCTCCTGCATGCGCGCACCACCCGAGGCGGTGACACAGATGAAGGGCACGGCCTGCTCGATCGCCGACTGCACGCCGCGCACGAAGCGCTCACCAAGCACCGACCCCATCGAACCGCCCATGAAGTCGAACTCAAAAACGGCCAGGACCACCGCCAAAGTGTTGATCGAGCCGCGCACCACCACCAGGGCTTCGCTCTCACCGGTAGACTCGGCGGCATCCTGCAGGCGCTCCGGATAAGGGCGGCGATCCTGGAAGGTCAGCGAATCGACCGGCAGCACCTCCTGGCCAATTTCGCAACGTCCCTCGCCATCCAGCAGCAGATCGATGCGCGCGCGCGCCGCCAGGCGCTTGTGATGACCACAGCGCGGACAGACGTTGCAGTTGCTCGCCAGATCGGTCGCGTAGAGTACGGCTTCGCAGGCCGGGCACTTGCTCCACAAACCTTCGGGGAGTGATGACCGACGTGCGACACCATCGCCACTACGCTTGATTTTTGGTGGCAGCAGTTTATTCAGCGAACCCATGTCGTTCCCCCCTGACGATTTGTCGCCGCATCCATGCCGCGCCGAATGTCGGCTAGCAGGGCGAACACCCTGGTGCACGCCTGGTCAGCGGACGATTGCTCGATCTCTTCGATGATCCGACTGCCAATCACGACCGCATCGGCAATTTCGGCGACCGCCGCGGCAGTCGCCGCGTCCCGAATCCCGAAACCGACGCCCACCGGTACCCCGGTGCGCGTCCGGATTTCGGGGATGCGCGCGGCGACGGCAGCGACATCAAGGGACGCCGAACCGGTCACCCCCTTCAGCGAGACGTAATAGATGTAGCCACTGGCCAGGGCAGCGACCTGCGAAATCCGTTGATCGCTCGAAGTTGGCGCCAGCAGGAAGATCGGATCGAGCCCGTACTGATGCAGGATCTGGGCAAACTCGATCCCTTCCTCGGGTGGATAATCGACCACCAGAACGCCGTCCACGCCGGAACGGTCGGCGGCAGCGGCGAAGGCATCGACGCCCATGGCCTCGATCGGGTTTGCGTAGCCCATCAGAACGATCGGGGTGTGCTGGTCGTCAATGCGGAAACTGGCGACCAGCTCGAGCACCTGACGCAGGCTGACCCCCTTCGCCAGCGCGCGCTCGGAGGCCCTCTGGATGGTTGGTCCATCGGCCATCGGATCGGAGAAGGGCACGCCAAGTTCGATGATGTCGGCGCCGGCGCGGACCAGCGTGTGCAGCAAGGGAACCGTCAGCGCCGGATCGGGGTCGCCGGCGGTGATGAACGGGATCAGCGCCTTGCGCCCTTGCGCCTGCAGACGCTCGAATACAGCCTGAATTTTCGCCATGGTCAGAATGTGATCCCTGATTTTTCGGCAACGGTATGCATGTCCTTGTCACCGCGACCCGAAAAGTTGATCAGCAGGATCTGGTCTTTTGCCAGGGTTGGCGCCAGCCTGGTCGCGTAAGCCAGCGCATGACTAGACTCCAGCGCCGGAATGATGTCTTCTCGACGACACAGATCATGAAACGCCTGCAGCGCCTCGGCATCGCTGACCGTGACATACTCGGCCCGACCACTGTCCTTGAGCCAGGCATGCTCGGGGCCGACACCGGGGTAATCCAGGCCGGCCGAGATCGAATGCGTCTCGGTGATCTGGCCGTTCTCGTCCTGCAACAGATAGGTTCGGTTGCCGTGCAAGACCCCCGGTCGACCCGCCGTCAATGAAGCGGCATGGCGTCCGGTGGCGATGCCGTCACCCGCTGCCTCGACGCCAATCAGGCGCACCCCGGCGACCGGAATGTAGGGATGGAAAATCCCCATCGCATTCGACCCGCCACCCACGCAGGCAATCACCGCATCGGGCTGGCGACCACACTGCTCCTGCATCTGCGCGATCGACTCGCGGCCGATGATGGACTGAAAATCGCGCACCATCATCGGGTAGGGATGTGGGCCAGCAACCGTGCCGATGATGTAGAAGGTGTCTGAGACGTTGGTCACCCAATCGCGCATTGCTTCATTGAGCGCATCCTTGAGCGTCCTTGAACCACTTTCGACCGGCACCACGCTGGCCCCCAGCAGCTTCATACGGTACACATTCGCCGCCTGCCGCTGGATGTCTTCGGCACCCATATAGACAATACATTGCATGCCATAGCGCGCGGCGACCGTCGCCGTCGCGACCCCATGCTGACCGGCACCGGTCTCGGCGATGACGCGCGGCTTGCCCATGCGCCGGGCCAGCAGCGCCTGCCCGATGCAGTTGTTGATCTTGTGCGCACCGGTGTGGTTGAGGTCTTCGCGCTTGAGGTAGATCTGCGCGCCGCCGAGAGCATCCGACCAGTGCCTGGCGTGATAGATCGGGCTTGGCCGGCCAACGTAATGCTTGAGCTCGTAAGCAAACTCGGCGACGAACTGCGGATCGCGCTGGGCGGCGGCGTACGCCTCCCGGAGTTCATCGAGCGCCGCGATCAGGGTTTCAGCGACGAAGACACCGCCGTAGGGACCAAAATGGCCTCTGGCGTCCGGTAGATCATAATCATGCTCGGCCATCAACATACTCCTTGCGAACTGTTTGGAAACAACGCTTGCGCAGCATCCACGAACAGTCGCCGCCTCAGGTATGCTTGGCCGCGTGCCGGCGCCAGCACGTCCGCGTCCGACCACCAGATTTCCTGCGCATGAGCAATCCTGTCAAAACGTTTCGCAACTATCGCCGCTCATCGATCCAGCCGCCCGCACTGCCGCCACAAAGGCATGCATCTTGTTGGCATCCTTGACTCCCTTGCTCGCTTCGACTCCCGACGAGACGTCAACCGCCTCAGGTCGCAGGCGACGAACCGCTTCGCCGACATTATCTGCATCGAGCCCACCGGAGAGGATCAGCGATTTGCCCAGCACCGGCGGCACCAGTGTCCAGTCGAAGACCTTGCCACCACCGCCGTAACCGTCAACGAAGGCATCGAGAAGAATCGCCTGCGCCGAAGGAAAAGAGGCGGCGTATTGTAGCAAATCCATTCCCGGCCTGACGCGCGCCGCCTTGATGTAGGGCCGATCGAACTGCCGGCAATAGCTTTCGTCTTCCTCGCCGTGGAATTGCAGCAGGTGGATCGGCAGCGCTGCCAACGTAGTCCGCACAACGGCCGGATCGGCATTGACGAACAGCCCGACAATGCTGACGAAGGGCGGGACGGCGTGTGCCAGTCGCGCAGCGGTCGACAGGTCAACACAGCGCGGACTCGGCGGGTAAAAAACCAGGCCCAGCGCATCGGCGCCCGCCTGCACGGCGAGTTGCAGGTCATCGATGCGGGTCAGCCCGCAGATTTTAATACGTGGCGTCAGGGGAACGGCTTTGCGAAGTTGGCAACCGACAGTGCGATCAGGATACCCATCATCCACGCCCGCTTGTCAGACCTGGCGTCGAGTCGTATTTCGAGCGTTTCCATTTTCGCGTCGAAGTGCTCCCCGTCACAAGTGCCGATTGCGCGTCCGCCATCACGCGCACCACGGTCTCCGCCTGCTTTTGATCAAAGCCAGCCTCGCGCAGCTTGCGGGTGAACTCCAGGGTGTCGAAAGTAAGCGTGCTCATGGACAGCATCCTACCCCACCTGGCAGTCCGCTCGCAACGGGAAGGGGTAGTGAAAGACTCGCCAATCAGCGAGCGCAAGCTGGTTGGCGTGCAGCGGGATTTGGGGAAGCCGGCAGCGCGAGCGGCCTCGCCGCCCCGGATTGCACATTCACCGCACCCGGGCGACGGCGCTGGAGGCTTGGGCAGCGGAGGAAGTGATGCCGCATCTCCCCAGATGCATCCCGGCGCGTCTGTCGGGTCGTCGCCAGTTTCGTAACCATGCCATATAGATCATTTTCCCCCGGCTTTTCGTAAGGGGGAGGGAATGTGATTACCCTCCGGCCAGTTCCGGAAAAAACGCCGGAAACGCCGTCTCTTCAGCGGCCGGCAAACCCCAGTGCGGCAGATACCTGACCGCAACAAGATACAGACCGGCCGCCGCAAAGGTCGGTGCCGCCAGACGGCGATCGCCGGCCGCCAGCAAATCGGCAATCCACTCCGGTGGATGTTTCCCCTGACCGACATAAACGAGACTGCCGACGAGATTGCGCACCATGTGGTGAAGAAAAGCAGACGCCTCGAAATCAAAGACCAGCAGATCGCCGAAGCGTTGAATCTCGGCACGGCGCATGATCTTGACCGGTGAATTGGCCTGACACTCCGCAGCCCGGAAGGCGGAGAAATCGCGCTCGCCAAGCAGGTGGTCGGCCGCCGCCTGCATCGTGCCAAGCGCGAGCGGGTAATGATACCAGCCGACTCGTCCATTCCAGACACCCGTCCGGTGCGGCCGGTTGATCAGCAGATAGCGATAATGCCGGGAATACGCCGAAGAACGCGCATGAAAATCGCCGGCGACGGCGTGTGCCCAGCGAACCGCCACTGCTGGTGGGAGAAAGGTGTTGGCGCCGCGAACCCAGGCGTGCATGCAGCGATCGAGATCGGTATCGAAATGCACCACCTGGCCGCTGGCGTGCACGCCGGCATCGGTGCGCCCCGCGCAGACCACACTTACCGGCCGCGTGGCAAACCGTTGCAAGGCGTCTTGCAACGCGTCCTGGACGGTGGCACCGCCCGGCTGCTTCTGCCAGCCGCGAAAGCCACTACCGTCGTACTCGACAGCCAGGGCAATTCTCATCGCTCACCCCTGCCGCAAATAGAAAAGCGCGAGGATGCTGACGACCACGACTGTGATCGCCAAGTAGTCCCGTCGGCCGAGTGGGCGATCGGCAAGTTCGAACATCTCGCCCGCTGCCTGTTCCGGCACCTCTAGCAGGAGGCGCCAGTCGCGTGCTCGGGGCATCGTTTCCATGTAGCGCAGAACCAGCAGCAGCCGCACCAGACCGCGATCGGCGTCGAGCCCGCAGCGCCGCAAGGGCTCCAGCAAGCGATGCGCGCCGCTCAGCAAATCAGCCAGAGGCATGCGCGCACGCAATACCGTCACAGCCATCAAGACCAGCAGCAAACGTCCAATATGCGTCAGTGCGTCAGCCAGTCCTTCAAGACTGGGGGCCATGGCTCCATTCCAGGCCGGATCACCGGCACCTCCCCAGGCAAGAATGACAAACAGCGACAGGAAAAGCCAGCGCGCGCCCCAGGTAAGTTGCCAGCAGCGTCGCAGGGCGGGCCCTCCGCAGAGCGGCAAGACCAGCAGGGCGGCCGCCAGCAGGCTTCCTTCCAGGTTCTGGATCAGCACCAACATCAGGAACCAGACGACCAGGCGGGTGCTTGGATGCACTACAGCTCGCAGACTTTCGTGTCAGGGGCAGCCACTGACTGCGGCGGCAAGTGCCGCCACGGTCGGCTGCGCAGGATTATTCGCGCAGCTCGGCAAGGAGGCCAAGCGCCGTTTCACGCTGCGCTACATCACCCTCGTTGACGACCTCCTGGAGGAGTTCCCGTGCCCCCTCCAGATCGCCCATTTCCTGATAGGCTTTGGCAAGGTCAATCTTGGTGGCTACCTCTTCGTTGGCGCTGATCTCCGGACTAACGGTGATATCCGCCAGCGAAGCCAACGACGAACCCGGCCCGGCATCGGTCTGTTCCATCGAAAAATCGGGGTTGACCAGGGTGTCTTCCTGGTCCTCGTCGAAGGAGAAAGCCATCTCTTCGCTGGCAACTTCCGCATCCACTCCGCTCAACGCATCGCTACTGGCGAGGTCAAGGCTGATGGACGACATGTCGAAGGCGGTATGCTGCATCGACTCACCAAGGACCGTCGACTCGGTCAGCGCAACGTCGAATTCCAAGGCCTCGGCACCCGCCGAGCCCAAGTCGAAGGCGTCGCCGGCTTCAGATTCGCCTTGCGTAAGCGTCCGCTCCTCCCATCCTCCTTCGCCAGGCGGTTCGGACTTCAGGTCAAACTCGAAGTCAAGGCCCGTGTCCTCTGGCACAGCGCTCGGCTGCGAGCTTGGCGCCACCAGCATGGTAACTTCGAGGGCACTGGCGTCCTCGACCATGTGCACCTCATTCTCGTCGAGATCGGCAAGCAGCGAGGCATCCGGGAGAGAAGCAAGCAGGTCAAAATCGAGTGCATCGCCGGCCGCTGATTTCGGCAGGGCGAGCGTGGTTTCAAGGTAAGCATCCTTGGCGACGGCTGGGGATGCTGGGCCGGGTTGGCTGATACCGAGATCGAAATCGAGATCTTCGAGAGCGGCCGGCGCCGGTTTTTCTTGCACGCGCGCCTTGCTGGCCGAGCCCACTTCCGATTGCCCGATGGCCATTCCCGCAGCAGCGGCCATCTGCAAGACTTGTGCCGGATTGGTCAAAGTGTCGGCAAGAGGTTCCGGGGCAGCCGCGCTCGTCGTATCCGGTCCGCCAGCCTGCGCCAACTCGGCCTGCCCGGCAGAGGCGAAGAGCGGGCTTCCGGGATCCAGCTGGAGGCCCATCGTCACCGCTTTTTCCCAGTCGGCACCGACGCCGCCAGTAGCATTGAAAAGTTCCGCCGCGAGCAAGCCAAACGGCTTGAGATCCTTGCGCACCGAGTAGATCTCGAGCAGCTTCAAATGAATGGCGTGGCGCCCTGGATCCTTGTGTTTGGCCTCGAGAAGGATTTCTTCGGCTTGAGCGTCACGGCCGTACGCCATGTAAACATCGGCTTCGGCGACCGGATCAACTTCATCGGTGTCAATGCTGCCCGGACCCGCCTGACTGAAATCAGTCTGTGGCATCGAATTCGTAGTGTCGACGCTCTGTCCGCCAGTACTGCGAAAAACAGACTTGGCGACCAGGCTATCATCGATGGGTGCCAGCGTGCTGTTGTCATCGAGCGGCATCTCGCCGTCGCTCTGGCGGCGGCGTCTGGCAAACCAGTAAGCGGCCAGGAGCGCGACGATGCCGCCGCCGGCTGCCAGGAAACTGGTACTGCCGAGCAACTCTTCGATGAAACCTGGTTCTTCCGGAGGTGGTGGTGGTGGCACCCTGGCCTTTCCTGCCTCGACCGGCTTTGGCGTGTCGCCTGGCGGGGGCGCTTCCACTTTGACTTCAGGCTTGGGTTCTTCCAGCCTGGGCCTGGACTCGGGTTCGGACTTGGCAAGCGTTTCCGCTGGCCTGGGCTCGACAGGCTGATCCACAGGCTTTCCAGAAGCCGCCGGGGCGGGAGTCGCTACCCCATCCATTCTGGCCGGCACAGGGCTAGGCACCGCCGCCGGGGCCGGCGCAGTTGGCGCAGTTGGCGCAGTTGGCGCAGTTGGCGCAGTTGGCGCAGTTGGCGCACTCGCCGCAGTCTCCGGCGCCTTCCTGGTATCTACCGCCGGCGCAGGCTTGCCAGCAGACTGTCGCTCGAGTTCAGCCAGATTCTGACTCTTCAGTTCGAGCAGCCGCTGCAACTCCGCAACGTTCCGCTCGAGACTGGCCAGGCGGTCATTCGCGTCCTTGAGAGCCTTCTCCTTGGCAATCAGGTCTTCGTCGCTACGCTTGGACGCTGACAGGGGTTTGGCACCCGGAGGATCAGTTCTTGATACCTTTAACTGGTCCTTGGGCTCGGCAGCAGGTCCGGACTTGTCTTCTACCTTGGTCGAGATCTTGCCGGCCGCTTGTTGCCTGGCTCCCTCCTCGCGCGCCGGTACGTCGGCAGCCACGGCGGCGAGCTTCCGCCGATACGCACCCCAGTCCGATGACTGTGCAACGATGACGGTCTTGGCTTCGTTTTTCGGAACTGCTTCGAGAGCAGATTTATCGGGTATCGAAAGAATCTTTCCGGCCTTCAGCCGGTTGATGTTGCCGTGGTCAAACGCATCCTGGTTGGCTCGGAATAGTCCCAGCAACATCTGGTCCAGGGATACGCCCTCGGGCCGAAGTTCACCGGCGATCTTGCTCAAGGTTTCGCCGCGCTTGACCTCGTAGGTGCCACCACCGTCCGCAGGTTTCTGCACCTGCTCGCGAGTCCGCGACCGGGAAGGTCTGGGCGGACGCTCTTCCACCGCAAATGTTTCGACCGGTTGTCTTGCCACGGCAACCGGCTTGCTGATGGCTGGCGTCGCGGCGGCCGCCGTTTTGGCAGCAAACTCAGGCGGATCAAGCAGAAATGTGTACTCACGAATCAAACGGCCGGTTGCCCAGTTGAGTTCGAGCAGCAGGTCGACAAACGGCTCGTTGATCGGTTTGGCAGAAGTCAGGCGGATGATCGACTGACCATTTGGGCGCTTGTCCACCGCGAGCGTGACGCCCGACAAGCTTGGCACGTACTCCACGCCAGCCTGCTTGAAGGCTTCCTGAGAAGCGAGTTGAGCCTTCATTCCAGCGAGTTCTTCGCGGGTCGCAAAGACCTCCAGTTCGGCGCGCAGGGGCTGACCCAGCGCGGAGAAGACGGTGACCTTGCCGAGCCCGGCGGCCTCGGAAGCCAAGGGCACGACGGCAACAGCCAGCGCCGAGGCGATCGCCCATGTCGACGTCCTTGGTCTGAGACCACCTACGGTATGATATTTTTTCCTGGCCACCGCGCCACCCTGAGCGTCCAAATCGCAATTATTAAAATAACATCATGAACTTAGCCATGCAAGCTAAACATGCTCCTGATGCGCCAGCGAGAAGCCGCAGCCGTGGCCCCGGTTTTTTTCTACACTCAGGCATCTATCAGAATCCGCAGCATCCGGCGGAGCGGTTCGGCAGCTCCCCAGAGCAGCTGATCGCCGACGGTGAAAGCACCGAGATACTCCGGCCCCATGGCCAGTTTGTGCAGACGACCCACTGGCACGGTCAAGGTACCGGTGACCGCAGCCGGGGTCAGTTCCCGCTCAGTGATCTCGCGTTCATTGGGAACCACCTTCGCCCACGGATTCGCCTGCGCGATGATGTCGCCCAGGTCAGCAAGCGGCACATCCCGCTTCAGCTTGATCGTCAACCCCTGCGCATGGCAACGCATCGCGCCGATGCGCACGCACAGGCCATCGACCGCTATGCTTCCCGGCGTGCGAAAGGCGGGACGACCAAGGATCTTGTTGCACTCGGCACCACCTTTCCACTCCTCTTTCGACTGACCACCCTCGACCGGCACGTCGATCCACGGAATCAGGCTTCCGGCGAGCGCGGTATTGCGGAAGTTGCTGCTTGGGAAATCTGGCGAACGCATGCTTTCGGCGACCTTGCGATCAATATCGAGAATGGCCGAAGCCGGTTCGGCGAGTTCTGCTTTCACCGCGTCATACAGTGCGCCCATTTGCTGCAGCAGTTCACGCATGTTCTGCGCCCCGGCTCCGGAAGCCGCCTGGTAGGTCATGGCGCTGACCCATTCGACGAGATCGTGCCGAAACAGACCGCCGATGCCCATCAGCATCAGCGAAACCGTGCAGTTGCCGCCGATCCAATTGCGACCACCCCTGGCCAGCGCGTCCTTGATCACCTCGAGGTTCACCGGATCGAGAATGATCACCGCTTCGTCGTGCATGCGCAGAGTCGAAGCGGCGTCGATCCAGTGACCCCGCCAACCGGCGGCGCGCAGCCTGGGGAAAACTTCCTTGGTGTAATCGCCACCCTGGCAGGTGATGATCACGTCCATGCCAGACAGGGCAGCGACCGACATCGCGTCCTGCAGCGTTCCCGCTTCCTTGCCTCCGAGCACCGGGGCTTGGCCACCGACCGCGGAAGTGGAGAAATAGCACGGTTCGACATGCTCGAAATCCCCCTCTTCGACCATCCGCTGCATCAGCACCGAGCCGACCATGCCGCGCCAGCCAACCAGACCAAGCTTCCTCATTCGTTCACTCCGATAATCAAAGCGCCGCCAGCACTCTGTCAGCCATGCTCGGCGTAGCGACCCTCTGCATCCCCGGCTGGTCGATGCTGGCAGCCGGGGAAAGTACATAAACCTTCATTGCCAACCCCTCAAGCGAACAGCCAGGGCTTCTCGACACGACGTTTCTCTTCGAACGCCCGGATCAGATCAGCATGCCGCAAGCTGAGCCCGATATCATCCCAGCCGTTGAGCAGACATTCGCGCCGGAAGGAATCGACGGAAAACGGCAGCACCTGACCGTCCGGACGAACCACCAGTTGCTGCTCGAGATCGACCAGCAAGCGACAACCCGGGTTGGCCTCGACCAGCGCAAACAAGCCATCGATATCAGCAGCCGGCAGCACGATCGGCAGGATACCGTTCTTGAAGCAATTGTTGTAGAAGATATCGGCAAAGCTTTCGCCAATCAACGCGCGAAATCCGAAATCGAGCAAGGCCCAGGGAGCGTGTTCACGCGAACTGCCACAGCCGAAATTCTGTCGCGTAAGCAGGATCTGTGCCCCCATAAAACGCGGCTGATTGAGAACGAACTGGTCGTTGAGCGGCCGCTGCGAGTTGTCCCTTCCGGGCTCACCGACGTCCAGGTAACGCCATTCGTCGAACAGGTTGGGACCAAAGCCCGAGCGTTTGATCGACTTCAGGAACTGCTTCGGTATGATCGCATCGGTATCGACGTTGGCCCGGTCGAGTGGCGCCACCAGACCTTCCAGACGAATGAATTTGTCCATGCCCATCCTTTTCTGTAGACGCGCTAGCTGGTTGCCCTGCCGATCGACTGGCCGGCCTGTTCATGTTCAATATCCTTGTCCAAGCCGGGAACGGTGTTGCGCGCCACCAGTGAAGTCGCCGTCATGATGAACTGCCAAAGCAGAACCAGTCTGTGCACTTCTTCACACTCCGGTCAAAGCCACTCGCTGACGTCGCAGAAGTGCCCGGCAATTGCGGCGGCGGCGGCCATCTCCGGACTGACGAGGTGGGTCCGACCACCGCCGCCCTGCCGCCCCTCGAAGTTTCGATTCGAGGTCGAAGCGCAGCGCTCGCCCGCGTCGAGACGGTCGGCGTTCATGGCCAGGCACATCGAGCAGCCAGGCTGCCGCCACTCGAAGCCGGCAGCGCGGAATATCCGGTCCAGCCCTTCGCTCTCCGCCTGCTGCTTGACCAACCCCGAACCAGGAACGACCAGCGCCAGTTTGATGCTCTCTGCCACCTTCCTGCCGTTGGCAACGGCGGCGGCAGCACGCAGATCCTCGATACGCGAGTTGGTACATGAACCGATGAAGATCTTGTCGAGTCTGATCTCGCGGATCGGCACGTTTGGCCGCAAACCCATATAGCGCAAGGCTCGCTCCCAGCCTTCGCGGCGCACCGGGTCCTGCTCATTGGCCGGATCGGGAACACAGGCATCGACGGCGACCACCATCTCGGGCGAGGTGCCCCAGGTCACCTGCGGCCGGATGTCCTCGGCGCGCATTTCGACGACGCCATCGAAACGCGCATCCGCATCGCTGCGCAGGCCGCGCCAGGCGGCGACCGCTTGCTCCCACTGTGCATCGCTGGGCGCGAAGGGACGTCCGCGCAGATAATCGATGGTTACCTCATCCACCGCCACCAGGCCGAGGCGCGCGCCGGCTTCGATGGCCATGTTGCAGAGGGTCATGCGACCCTCCATCGACAAGCCGCGAATCGCACTGCCGGCAAACTCCATGGCATAGCCGGTGCCGCCGGCGGTGCCAATGCGACCAATGATCGCCAGCGCCAAATCCTTCGCCGCGACTCCCTTGGCCAGCTTCCCATTGACCCGCAACAACATGGTCTTCGACTTTTTCTGCAACAGGCACTGGGTGGCCAGAACATGTTCCACCTCGGAGGTGCCAATACCCTGCGCCAGACAGGCGAAAGCACCGTGCGTACTGGTGTGCGAATCGCCGCAAACGACCGACATTCCCGGCAGCGTCGCACCGATCTCGGGGCCGACCACATGCACGATACCCTGGCGCGGGTCCTTGAACGGGAAATAGGCGAGCGCACCGACTTCATGCACATTGGCGTCGAGCGTGTCGACCTGCAGCCGCGACACCGGATCCTCGATACCGCGATCCCAGTGATCGGTTGGCGTATTATGGTCTGCCGTCGCGACGATCGAAGAAACGCGCCATGGCTTGCGGCCAGCCAGCTTGAGGCCCTCGAAAGCCTGCGGGCTGGTCACTTCATGCACCAGATGGCGATCGATATAGATCAGCGCGGTGCCATCTGCTTCCTGATGGACTACATGGTCCAGCCATAGTTTTTCGTAAAGGGTCTGCGACATCTCTCGTCTATCCGGCAAAGTCGTCCCGGTGGGAAGGATCAGGCCTAGGATTATGTCACAGCGCCGTCGCCGCTGTCAGCGCCCTCATGCCGGCCTGTTGTTCCCGTCGGCCCCCCCCCCCCCCCCCCCCCCCCCCCTCGCCGGCGGGGGGGGGGGGGAACGTCTGCTTTCTCTCGGGTCTGGCCCGCCTTGCTCAGCGCGAACTGCGCGCGGCCGCATATAGCGGCTGCACCCGTTGTGCATAGACGCGCAGGTCGGCGATTCGCGATGCGTGCGAAGGGTGGGTCGACAGCCATTGCGGCGGCTGACCACCGGCAACACGTCCCATCTTTTCCCACAGGGTGATCGCAGCCGCAGGGTCGTAAGCGGCACGCGCGGCAAGCTCGACGCCAACGCGGTCAGCCTCCTGCTCCATTTCGCGCGAATTGGGACGCATGAAAGCGAGCTCGCCGACGCCGCTGATCAGACTTTGCCCAAGGCTGGAATCGACCCCGAAATAGCCGCCGAGCAGAGCTCCGCCGATGGCCGCGGCCGCGCTGACGCCCGCAGCCTGGCCCGCCTTCTCACGCCCGTGTTCGCGCAGCGCGTGCGCGATCTCATGCGCCATTACCGCAGCGAGTTCGTCATCGGAAAGCTGCAGTTGCTCGATCAGGCCACTGTAGACAACGATCTTGCCACCTGGCATGCACCAGGCGTTGAGTTCCCTGTCGGTGACGACGTTGACCTCCCAGCGCCAGCCAGGGGCGTCGCTGCGAAAAGCGACCGTTGCCGGAATCAGCCGTGCGGCAACCTGGCGCACCCGCTCGACCTGACGAGGATCGCGATTGAGGAGGTTTTTGCTCTTCGCTACCCGCAGCGTATCCTGATAAGCCTTGCTTGCCGATCGATTGACCTCGCCGGAGGAAACCAGCATGGTCTGTTCGCGATCGACGCCCACTGCACCACCGGCGGTGGTGCGGGTCGCTGCGCAGCCAGCCGCGAATATGGCCAGCAGCAGGACCAGCCAGATGTGACGGTGCCCCATCCACAAACTCCCTAATGGCAAGTACGGTCAGCAACGCGCACACTGCCTCGCTCGCCGACCAGGTCGAAGTCGCTGTCCCTTACCCAGAGCGCCACGAAAACCAGACCGGCGAGGGCAAACGCCGAACTCAGGGCGTAGGTCGGGGCAGCGCCCCAGGCATCCCAGGTCCAGCCGCTCAGCAAGCTGCCGACCAGGCCACCGGCACCGAACGACAGGCTGGAATACAAAGCCTGCCCGCGGGCCTGGCTGCGGCCGGTGAACCAGCGATTGACGGCGGCGATCGTTGCCGCATGATAGGCGCCAAAGGTCAGCCCGTGCAACAGCTGCGCCAGCACGATCAGCGACAGCCAGTCGACGCACCAGCCGATCAACAGGAAGCGCAGCACCGCCGCAGAAAAGCTGATGAGCAGAATCCTGCGCAGCCCAAAATGGCGCAGCAGACCAGCCATGAAGAAGAAAACGACGATTTCGGCGAGCACCCCGAGCGACCACAGGCAACCGACCAGAAAGGTACTGTAGTGATGGTCGGCGAGGTGGATCGAGTAGAAGACGTAGAGCGCCCCATGCGCCGCCGACATCGCAAAACAAGCGGCAAACAGCGCCCGTACGCGCGACTGGCGGAGAATGCTAGCCACCGTCACCTGCGCGTCTGCCGAGGTATGCGCCGCCACTTCAGGCAACGCCAGCGCATACAGCAGAATGCCGCTCAGCGTCGCGACGATCACCCACAGCAGGCTTGGCAAGGGCAGGCGATCGAGCAGGGCACCGGTTCCCATCACTGCGACAATAAAGCCGATCGAGCCCCATACCCGGATCCGACTGTAACGCCCGGGCTCGTCACGCAGATGATCGAAAGTGACTGTTTCGACCAGGGGCAGCGCCGCACTCCAGAAAAAGGCCAGGAGGGCCATGGCAATCAACATCGCGGTGAAGCTGCTGATCGCAAAAAAACTCGAGAAACCAAGCAGGCTGAGCACCGCTGCCAGGCGGATGATGAGTACCCGCTGCGCCAGTCGATCCGCGAGCGCGCCCCATAGATACGGCGCGAACAGGCGCATCAACTGCATCTGCGACAGCAGCAGGCCGATATCCCAGGCAGAGAACGACAGCGACTGGAGATAGAGCCCGAAATACGGCGAAAAAGCGCCGATGAAGGCAAAATAGAAGAAGTAATAGCCGGAAAGGCGCCAATAGGGCAGCTCGTGCATCCGCCAATTCTACCGGATGCACACCACTACACTGGCGAGGATCGGGTCAGTCGCCGTTCTTGTGCGCGAGCAGCATCCGGTACATCTGGTCCTTGAGCCAGACGCGGTGCTTCTTCATGTTCTCGATGGTGAAATCGTCGACCGGCAGGTCTTCTTCTTCGAGACGCTCGACCTCTCGGGTCAGTTGGTGGTATTCATCATACAAGTGACCGAACTGCTCGTTCGCGGCTTGCAGCGAGTGAATACATTCCAGATATTCAGGAAACTCGTGGTGAAGGTCGTGGTGCTCGACTTGCATGATCATCGCCTCTTGCTGATCCCGGCGCGCCCCATGCGCAGCCGGACTACGCGATTATAACCATTGCCATGGCGGCTCGTCACCCCACGGACCGGCCCGGAATGGTCGGTGTCGCACAAACCACATCGGCGCACTGGGCGCGATGACGCAGCGCCTGATCGATCAATACCAGCGCCAGCATCGCCTCGGCAATCGGCGTCGCGCGGATGCCGACACAGGGATCATGCCGACCATGCGTTTCGACGACCGCGGACTGGCCGTCGAGCGTGACCGAACGGCGCGGCAGGCGAATGCTCGAGGTCGGCTTGATGGCCAGATTGACGAGCAAATCCTGTCCGCTGGAGATACCACCCAGCACGCCACCGGCATGATTGCTGAGAAAACCCTGCGGCGTCATCTCGTCGCCGTGTTCGCTTCCCTTCTGCGCAACGCTGGCAAAGCCGGCGCCGATTTCGACCCCCTTGACCGCGTTGATGCTCATCATCGCGTAGGCGATCTCGGCATCGAGACGACCGTAGACCGGCTCACCCCAGCCCGCCGGCACGCCGCTCGCCCTGACGCTGATCTTTGCGCCTACCGAGTCACCAGACTTGCGCAGTTGATCCATGTACTCCTCGAGCCGTGGCACGATCGCCGCATTCGGAGCAAAAAAAGGATTGCCATCGATCTCGGCGCTGGCAACGAAAGGGATCTCGATCGGGCCGAGCTGGCTCATCCAGCCGCCAATCGTGACGCCATAACGCTCTGCCAGCCACTTGCGGGCGATCGCCCCGGCGGCAACGCGCACCGCGGTTTCGCGTGCCGAAGAACGTCCACCACCGCGATGGTCGCGAAAGCCGTATTTTTGCGTGTAAACATAGTCGGCATGTCCCGGGCGAAAGGTCTCGGCGATATTGCCGTAGTCCTTGCTGCGCTGATCCTGGTTGCGGATCAGCAGGGCAATCGGGGTACCCGTGGTCCGACCAGCGAACACCCCGGACAGGATCTCCACCGCATCGGGCTCGCGACGCTGGGTCACATGTCGAGAAGTTCCCGGCTTGCGGCGGTCAAGTTCAGCCTGAATGTCGGCCTCGCTGATCGCCAGCCCGGGAGGGCAGCCATCGACCACACAGCCGATCGCCGGCCCGTGTGACTCACCAAATGAAGTCACGGCAAACAGGGTGCCGATGGTGTTGCCAGACATGGCGTCCTCTTGAGCGTTAGAATGGACACAAAGTCTAGCACAGCGTCAGCCACCCTCTCCGAGCCCACCCCGATGACCGTCAAGGCGCCACGTCCTGACCGCCAGCGCAGCACCCCGCCAGCGCCCACGCCGCCGCGTCCACCGGCCCTCGACAAGCTGCTGCGCCAGCCGCAAAGCCGCTGGCAACGGACGGCGCGTTACGGCTGGGACAAGGGTGGCAGCAAGGGCGGACGTTGATGTGAACGCCGCATCAGCGCCTCATCAATCTCCCCTCGCCCGCTGGTGGGAAATCTGCCGCATTGGCTGCCATGCAAAAAACCCTCAGGCAAAGACCCGAGGGTTGGTGGCGAAGAGGCAGGAAGCTACTTGGCCGGCGGTGCAACCGTTTCGCTCTTGGCAACCGGCTTGGTATTGGTCTTGACCACCTTGTCGGTCTTCGTGTGCGGCTTGGCCGCGTGTTCTTCCACCTTGGCCTCGGTCTTGGCGGTGTCTGCCGTCATCGGGTGAGCCATCTTGGCGGTGTCTGCGCCTGCCGAAGGAACCGGCTTGGCAACTTCCGCCTTGACCGGGTCGCTGGCCTTCGCGGCTTCCACCTTCTTGTCAGCGGCGCCGGGGGTCGCTACCTTGGCGGCGGGCGCGGTGGCGGTCGGCGAAGCAGTCGGCGCAACACTCTGGGCAAAGGCACTACCAGCGAAGCCAGCGGCAACAACAAGCGCGATCACAGTCTTCATCATTTTGCATCTCCTTGAATGGTTCTGGTTTTCCGGCACTGCGGAATTGCCGTGCCTTGAGCCGAATAACGCCGGTACAGCGGCAAGGGATGTCAGCGCAAGTGTAGCGCCGTGTATCGCTCTGTGACGGCGGCATGGCAGGACAGGCGCGGCGCCAGGCCGCGGCTGGCCGGGCCTTTCGACAATATCTGCACTGTGCAGCAGACATGGATCTGCCTTGTCCTCGGGCAAAGGTCGCTGGCGTCGATCAGGGCGCGAATGTAGTCCGGCGAGCGACCGCAAGTATCCGTTTTCAAATGACATTCCTTGACCATCCGAGGGAGCATCGCTTGCGGTATACTGGCGTCGTTGCCGCTGCTTGCCGGTCGTTGGCGGCCTTCGTCCCATCTCTCCACTTCGCCAGGAATCCATCATGTTGCAGAAGTCTGCCTCTTTCCCTGGAATTCAGGGTCCTATCGTCACGATCGTCATGGACGGCTACGGGATCGCCAAATCCGACCTCGGCAGCGCCATTGCTGCTGCCAGGAAACCTACCCTCGACCATCTCGTGGCCAACTGCCCGAACATCACCTTGCGCGCCCATGGCATCGCCGTCGGCATGCCTTCCGACGAAGACATGGGCAACTCCGAGGTCGGCCACAATGCCATCGGGGCCGGCCAGGTCTATAGCCAGGGCGCCTCGCTGGTCGCCGACGCCATCGACACCGGCTCGATCTGGCAGGGTGCTGCCTGGCAACAGATCGTCGCCGGCGCCAAGGCTGGTCGCGGCATGATCCACTTCATCGGCCTTTTCTCCGACGGCAATGTGCACAGCCACATCGACCACTTGCGAGCGATGATCCTGCGCGCCAGGGAAGAAGGCGTACCGGCGGTGCGGGTACACATTCTGATCGACGGGCGTGACGTCCCCGAAACCAGTGCGCTCGAATACATCCTGCCTTTCGAAGCTTTCCTTGCCGAGGTCAGCGGCGATGGTTTCGACGCCCGCATCGCCTCGGGGGGTGGCCGGATGAACATCACCATGGACCGCTACGAGGCAAACTGGAACATGGTCGAGAAAGGCTGGCACACGCACGTGCTCGGCGAAGGCGAGCAGTACGCGAGCGCATCGGCGGCGGTCGAGGCGCTGCGCGTCAAGTTTCCGGGAACCATTGACCAGGATCTGCCGCCGTTCGTGATCGCCAGTGGTGGCCAACCGGTGGGCACCATCGAAGACGGCGACGCGGTGGTTTTCTTCAACTTCCGCGGCGACCGTGCGATCGAAATCACCCGCGCTTTCGAGGAAGCCAGTTTCGACAAGTTCGACCGTGTCCGGGTACCCAGCGTGACCTATGCCGGAATGCTTCAGTACGATGGCGACCTCAAGCTTCCCAAACGCTTCCTGGTCGATCCGCCAGCCATTCTCGACACCATGGGCGAATGGTTTGCGAAATCGGGTATTACCCAGTTTGCCTGCTCGGAAACCCAGAAGTTCGGACATGTCACCTACTTCTGGAATGGCAACCGCTCAAACAAGTTCGCGGGCGAAACCTACCAGGAGGTGCTCAGCGACGTGGTGCCCTTCGAGCAGCGACCGTGGATGAAGGCCGCGGAGATCGCCGACGCAATGATCGAAGCCATGCAGAGCGGCCAGTACCGCACCTTGCGCTGCAACTTCGCGAATGGTGACATGGTCGGACATACCGGCAGCTTCCGTGCCGCGACGATGGCCATCGAGGCCGTCGACCTGCAGTTGGCGCGTATCCTGCCGGTCGTCAAGGCGCTTGGCGGCGTGGCGCTGATCACCGCCGATCACGGCAACGCCGACGAGATGTACGAGATCGACAAGAAGACCAAACAACCGGCACAAAACGCGGACGGATCGTTCAAGGCCAAGACCTCGCACACGCTCAACCCGGTCCCCTTCATCCTCTACGATCCCGTCACTGGCGGCAAGCTCGGTCTCAAGCAGACGGAGACCGCGGGTCTTTCGAACATTGCGGCGACGATCACCAATCTGCTCGGTTTCGAGAAACACGCCAAGTGGGATGACAGCCTGCTGGAGGTCAAGCAGGGCTAACAAACTGTCACTGGGCCGTCCGTGCTGATCCCCGCGATCAGCTGACTGACGGCCCAGAACCGGCCTGCGCGGCTGGTCAGGGCAGGCGCTGCTCCAGTGCATACAGTTCAGCGACGGTCTCGCGGCGGCGAACGAGATGGACTGCTCCGCCGTCGACCATCACTTCGGGCGCGCGGGGGCGGCTGTTGTAGTTCGAACTCATCGCCATGCTGTAGGCTCCGGCCGACAGGATCGCCAGGAGATCACCCGCGGCGAGCGCCAGTTCGCGGCCGCGCCCGAGAAAATCCCCCGATTCGCAAACCGGACCGACAATCTCCCAGGTGCTGCTCGTGGTTTGCCGAGGGACGACGGCTACGATATCGTGCCACGACCCGTACAAGGCTGGCCGGGCGAGGTCGTTCATCGCCGCGTCGACGATGGCAAAATTCCTGACTTCGCCGGGTTTCAGATACTCGACCCGGGTCAACAGCAGACCCGCATTGCCGACCAGACGCCGCCCCGGTTCGAGCAGCACCTGCAGCTGCCGTTCCTTGAGCTTGTCGAGCATCGGCCGCAGGTAGGCCTTGACCGTCGGAACTTCCTCGTCGCGATAACGGATGCCGAGGCCGCCGCCGAGGTCGATGTGGCGCAGGGCAATGCCGTCTGCCGCAAGTTGATCGACCAGCAGCAGGACCTTGTCGAGCGCTTCTGAAAAAGGCGCGGGATCGAGCAGTTGCGAGCCGATATGGCAGTCGATGCCGGTGACCTGGAGGTTGGCCAGGCTGGCGGCCTGCCGGTAGAGCGCCAGTGCTTCGTCGTAGGCGACGCCGAACTTGTTCTCCTTGAGACCGGTCGAGATATAGGGGTGGGTTCCGGCGTCCACATCGGGATTGACGCGCAGGCTGATCGGCGCGATCTTGCCCAGTTGCCCGGCGATGCGGTCGAGGCGTTCGAGTTCGGCGGCGGATTCGACGTTGAAGCAGAGGATGCCGATCCGGAGCGCCAGCTCCATCTCGGCAGCCGTCTTGCCAACCCCGGAGAAAACAATCTGCCGCGGATTGGCGCCGGCGGCGAGAACCCGCTGCAACTCACCGCCAGAAACGATGTCGAAGCCGGCGCCGCGACGTGCAAAGACGTCGAGTACGGCAAGGTTGGAGTTGGCCTTGACGGCGTAACAGACGAGCGCATCGAAACCGCGCAATTCCTGCTGAAACTCGTCCAGCGCGGTCTCGAGCGCAGCTCGTGAGTACACCCAGCAGGGTGTGCCGAAGCGGGCGGCGATGTCGATCAGCGATACCAATTCAGCTTGCAGCACGCCATCCCGGTAAGCAAAGGCGTTCATCGGGCAGGTTCTCCGGGCGTGTTAGAATCCTTCGCAGTCTGAGCGTTCGGAGTAATGGTCGTGCCTGCCGCGGTCGGGGAAGCGGTAGCCGGCGATGTCGGCGCGGTGGCTGTGGCCGGTACCGGCGGAAAGACCAGTCCGCCCTTGTTCCCACAGGCGCCCAGCGTGATGGTCGCCAGCAGGGCCAGCGCAAGATGTTGCCACATAGGTCGGTGTAAAAAAATGGGGATGTTAGCACAGGATGAATGACAAGGAATTCAACGCACTTGCCGACGCGGCGCTCAAGCAGATCGAAGCTGCGCTGGAGCAAAGCGGCGCCGATCTCGATTTTGCCATGGTCAGCGAGCAGGTACTGGAAATCGAGTTCTCCGACGGCAGCAAGATCATCGTCAATCGACACGACGCCGCGCAGGAGGTCTGGGTTGCCGCCAGATCGGGTGGCTTTCACTACCGCTGGGACGGGGCTCGATGGCAGGACACGCGGCGTGACGAGGAACTGATGGTGGCCCTTTCCAGACTCGTTTCGGAGCAGGGCGGAGCAGTGGTTTCGCTGGTCTGAGAATCTCCGGGAGTCATGTCGCCAATCCATCCGGCCCAGCCGCCGGCTTTCCTGCCCGGCACCGGCAACCCACTGACCCGCTTGCTGGCGCTGCGGCGGATTGAAGTCCTGACGCAAGCCACGGTGCTGCTGCTGGCGGTCAGCTGGCTGAAGATTCCGCTCCAGGTGGTGCCGATGACCGCAATCATCGCCCTGCTCGCCAGCGTCAATCTGCTCACCCAATGGCGAATCGACCAGGGGCTTCCGTCGTCCGAAAATGAAATCTTCGCCCACCTGACCTTCGACGTCGGCATCCTCGCGCTATTGCTCTACTTTGCCGGTGGTTCGGCGAATCCCTTTGTCTCGCTGTTCCTGCTGCCGCCCACCCTGGCCGCCGCCATGCTACCCGCCAGGCACGCCTGGGCAATGGCGGGAATCACCCTGCTCGCCTACACCTTCCTGATCTTCTGGAAGCTGCCGCTCCCACTTCCACAAGGCGATCTGGCGCAGTTCGACGCCCTGCTCGCCCGCGCCACCGGCGACGCCAGCGAACACGCCGCGCATGGCAGCGGCTTTGCCCTGCACGTCCTCGGCATGTGGCTCAATTTCGTGATCAGTGTCGGCGTCGTCGCCTTCTTCCTGACGCGCATGGCGGCCGCCCTGCAGGCCCGCGAGCGCGAACTCGCCGCGGTCCGCGAGGAGGCCCTGCGCAACGAGCAGATTCTCTCGCTTGGCACGCTTGCCGCGGGTGCGGCACACCAACTGGGAACGCCGCTCGGGACCATGGCCGTCGTGATTCGCGAGCTCGAGTTGAACCATGGCCACCAGGGCGAGTGGAAGGAAGACCTGCTGCTGTTGCGGGAACAGGTCGATCGTTGCAAGCAGACGATCTCGCAGATTCTTGCCTCGACCGGCCAGGGTCGAGACGAAAGCCTGCGCGCGATGCCACTCGACGCCTACCTGCACCGCCTGCTCGACGACTGGCAAATCATCCGCCCGCATGCCCGGATCAGCGTGACGCTGCAGGGCAAGCAGCCGGCGCCGCCGATTGCCGCCGACCGCACCCTGGAACAGGCGATCCTCAACCTGCTCGACAACGCCGCCGATGCCAACGCCGGCAGCCCCGAAGCGTTGCACTTTGCCGCCTGCTGGGATGCCGATAGTTGTCGCATCGAGATCCTCGACCGCGGGCCCGGGCTGCATGCCGAGGCAGCAGCCCGTCTGGGTGAGGCGTTTTTCAGCACCAAGAGCGCTACCCACGATCGGCCACGCGGCATCGGCATCGGACTGTTCCTCAGCAACGCCACCGTCGGGCGCTTCGGTGGCCGTGTCGAACTGTTCAATCGGCCTGACCCGGCGGGTGGTGCGTGCACCCGCGTTACCCTGCCACTGAGCCGCCTGAAAGTCTGATCACGATGCCCGAGAAACCCTCACCACCGTCTGAAGACGAGCGATCGACGCTGCTGCTGGTCGATGACGACGACGCTTTCCGGCGGGTTCTCGCCCGCGCACTGGATCGCCGTGGCTATGCGGTGACCGTTGCCGCCAATGTCGAGTCCGCCATCGCCAAGGCGCAAGGGCTGGCGCCCGAGTACGCGGTGGTCGACCTCAAGATGCCCGGCGAATCGGGGCTGGTGCTGATCGAGAAGCTGCTCGAACTCGATCCGAACACGCGCATCGTCATGCTTACCGGCTACGCCAGCATCGCCACCGCGATCGAGGCGATCAAGCTCGGCGCCATCCACTATCTCGCCAAACCCTGTGATGCGGATGAAGTTGTTGCGGCGCTCAACAAGGGCACTGGTGGCGACTCGGCGATTCCGGTTGCCGGCTCGCCGCTGACCGTCAGTCGCCTGGAGTGGGAACACATTCACCGGGTATTGGCCGAGCAACAGGGCAACATCTCGGCAACCGCGAGAGCCCTCAAAATGCACCGCCGTACGCTGCAACGCAAGCTCGGCAAACACCCGAGCCGGGAATAGCCGTGACCGCTACCTCGCCGCCGGCGCTGCAGCGCATGCGGATCGACAAGTGGCTCTGGGCGGCACGCTTCTACAAGACGCGTTCGCTGGCCGCACAGGCCATCGCTGCCGGCCATGTCAAGCTCGACGACCACACGGTCAAGGCCGCCCGCGAGCTGCGCTGCGGCGAGTGCCTGGAGATCGCCATCGGCGAGGTCGTCTGGAGCGTCGTCGTCCGCGGTCTCAACGAACAACGCCGCCCGGCCAGCGAAGCGCAGCAACTCTACGAAGAAACCAGCGCCAGTAGCGCACGGCGTGCAGCAAATCTGGAGGCGAGGCGACTCGCGCCGGTCCCCGGCAGCGAGCTGCGCGGCCGGCCGACCAAGAAAGCCAGACGACAGATCCGGGGCTTCAACGAAGACTTTTGAGCATGATCCAGCGCTTCCTGGCAGACAGCATCGTCGTCCTGCACCTCCTGTTCATCGCTTTCGTCGTTCTCGGCGGGGGCCTGGTGCTGCGCTGGCCGAGGCTGGCCCTGGTGCACCTGCCGGCTGCCGGCTGGGGTGCTGTAATTGAACTGAGCGGCTGGATATGTCCGCTGACGCCACTCGAGAATCAACTCCGGCAGGCTGCCGGTGAGGCCGGCTACCCAGGAAGCTTCATCGACCATTACCTGCTACCGATCATCTATCCGGCCGGGCTGACACGTGGCATCCAGTACGGCCTCGCCGCGGTGGTGATCGTTGTCAACCTGGTGGCGTACTGCTGGCTCATCTACAGTCGCGGTCGCCGTCGCCATCCCCGGGATTCATGAGCCGGTCTCGGCCGAACCTCGCTGCATTTTTTCCAGGAAAGGTGTCACCAGGTCCATGGGCAGGGGAAAGACGATCGTCGTGTTCTTGTCGGCGCCAATGACGGTGA
This sequence comes from Candidatus Accumulibacter affinis, assembly GCA_016713625.1. GTDB lineage: Bacteria > Pseudomonadota > Gammaproteobacteria > Burkholderiales > Rhodocyclaceae > Accumulibacter > Accumulibacter affinis. Next base: position 65,685 of record JADJOT010000010.1, on the reverse strand, counting down.
GTGTTTCCAGGTAGCGCAACTGGATGGCTTGCGGCTCCTGCGCGAGTATCTTCGCTGCCTGGAACAGCTTTTCCGAGGCCTGCAGTTCCCCTTCGGCATGGATCACCTTGGCGCGCCGCTCACGTTCCGCCTCGGCCTGCCTGGCGATCGCGCGGATCATCGATTCGGTCAGGTCGACCTGCTTGATCTCGACATTGGAGACCTTGATCCCCCAGGAATCCGTCTGCGCGTCGAGCGCCTGCTGGATATCGAGATTCAGTCTCTCGCGCTCGGCCAGCATATCGTCGAGCTGGTGCTTGCCGAGCACCGACCGCAACATGGTCTGGGCCAATTGACTGGTGGCGTTGAGGTAGTCGACGACCTGGATCACGGCCTTCTGCGCGTCGATGACGCGCAGATAGACGACGGCGCTGACCTTGACCGAGACATTGTCGCGCGAAATCACGTCCTGGGTCGGCACCTCGAGGACCACCGTGCGCAGGTCCACCCGCACCACCTGCTGGATGCCCGGGACAATGATCACCAAGCCCGGCCCCTTGACCTTCCAGAAGCGCCCCAGCGTAAAGACGACGCCGCGCTCGTACTCGCGAAAGATGCGTACCGCATTGAGCAGGAAAACCACGGACAGCAGCAGAATGGCGAAACCGCCAAACCAGGACCAATCGAGATTCATTTCGCGTCTCCTTCCTTGCCGATGGGCTCGACGGTGAGCACCAGGCCGTCGATGCCGACCACCCGCACCATTTGACCGCGCACGAGCGGAATGCCCGCGCACACTTTCCACAGTTCGCCGTGGATGCTTGCAAACACGTCGCCGTCGAGGTCTTCGATCACCTCGCCGCAGGCACCGAGCATCTGTTCACGGCCACTCAGCAGCGGTTGCTGGCGCGCCCGGATCGCCAGGTTCAGCACCACCAGCACGAACGCGGCGCTGGTCACTGCCGCGACGCCGATCAGCAGCCCGGAAATGCGATCGCCCGGAACATCGCTATCGATGAGCAGGATCGACCCGGTAACGAAAGCCACCAGGCCGCCGATTCCCAGGATGCCGAAGCCGGCGACGAAAAACTCGGCGACCAGCAAGCCGACCCCGAGGACGATCAGCGCCAGGCCGGTGCTGCTGACCGGCAGCAGTTGCATGGCAAACAGCGCGAGCAGCAGGCTGATGCCGCCGACGACGCCGGGCGCAACGAGGCCTGGGTTGTAGAATTCGAAGAGCAGGCCATAGAAGCCGATCAAAAGCAGTACGTAGGCGATGCTCGGATTGGTGATCACGTGCAGCAGCCGGGTGCGCCAGTCGGGTGGATGGTCGATGGTCGGGGCGGCGGCGGTAGCCAGCCGCTGTTCGCGCCCCAGAACGAGGATGGTCCTGCCGTCGAGCTGCTGGAGCAGGTCGGGAAGGTCGGTGGCGATCAGATCGATGACTTTCAACTGCAGTGCCTCCGGCGCGCTGAGGCTGACCGCCTCGCGCACCGCCTGGTCGGCCCAAGCGGCATTGCGACCGCGCAGATGCGCCAGTCCCCGCAGGTACGCCGCGGCATCGTTGGTCTGCTTGCGCACCATCGTCTCTGTCGAGGTGCCGGCTTCGCGGGGGCGATCCGCGTCCGGCGTCGCCTTGCCCTTCGCCGCCCCCGGTTCGCGGCGCTCCGGTTGCGCGCCGATCGCCACCGGCGTCGCCGCCCCCAGATTGGTCGCCGGCGCCATCGCCGCGACGTGGCTCGCATACATGAGGTATGTGCCGGCACTCGCCGCGCGCGCGCCGTTCGGCGCCACATAGCTGGCCACGGCTACCGGCGAGGCGAGAATATGCTGGATGATGGCGCGCATCGAAAGGTCGAGCCCGCCCGGCGTGTCCAGTTCTAGAACGACCAGTTGCGCGTTGAGCGCAGCCGCTTTGTCGAGGCCTCGCTGCAGGTAGTCGGCATCGGCAGGTCCGATCGCCCCGCTCTGGCGAAGGACCACAATCGGCGCTGCGGACTCTGCAAGAGCCAGTGAGCAGCAGAGAATCAGCAAAAGCGCGACTGTTCGCATGTACCCGCCTTCATGGCAAAACCGGATTTAGCGTACCGAGAAGGGTAGATTGCCACAGAAAGCGGAGCCGTGCCGCTTCGCACAGCCGATTTGGTTTCAACGACCAGGCAGCAGCCAACAGTGGCCGCCCCGCTGCAGTCGCAACTGGCTCATGCGCATGCCGAGACGTTTGCCACGCTGGCCAACGAACAAGGCAGTTTCGTCCGCCGACGCAAACCGGGAGCGCTACGCGGCCCATAGCGACACCGCCGCCGGGGCCTTGCTCCCCACACCGGAACGATACGCAGCTTGCTGCGTTTACCGGGTCCGCGCACCGCTCCGGCCAGCAGGCCGTCGAGACAGGGGATGTCGGTGGTCGCCAGTGCGGCCAGGCGGAGGCCGAAGGAACAGAATGCTCAACCGAGCAATCCATTCCCCAAAGCAACAGGCACCGGCATCCGCATCCCTTCCGAATAGAACCATGCCTTGAACTTGGCCATCTGCTTGATCCGATCGGTGTACAGCGTCAGCTTGTCCGAGGGGGCGAAGATTTTCGCCATCAATTTTGCGTCCGGTTCGCTGACCCGCAGTGCCAGGTAATTGGCCACGGCGGTAAACAGAGAAGAATCGAAATCCTTCGCCTCCTGCGAGGCCACCACGAAAGACAGGCCATACTTTCGGCATTCCTTGGCCATCGTCGGAATCAGCTTCAGTCGTGCCGCGCGATGCGCCTCGTCGAAGATCACGGCGTGGGTAATGCGGTCTTGGGTGCCGCGGCGGAACATCGACTGATAGAGGTTATGCAACACGAAGGTGGAAAACGCCCGTTGCAATACTTCATTCTGCGAACTGTGGATTTGCACCAAGGCAGGCGTGGCGTGATCGAGCAGGCTCGGTGCACCGACGGTGGCCTCGAACAATCCATAATCGGCCAGTTCTGCCAGCCGGGTCATCAGCCCCCTGTCCGGCTTGGCCTCGGCCTTCAACAAGTCGTAGAAGGCGCCAAATGGAGGGACTTCTCCACGCGCACCCAAGGCCCAACCCCGGTCGGCGTAGCTCTGCTTGATCGCCTCGCGCACCCGACCCAGTTGCACGTCACCCAGATCCGGAAAGATCGCCGCGAAGTTGTCGCGCAGCAGGGTCACGTTGTCCATATAGGCGAGCGGCGCATCGCCCACTACTTGCAGGGGGTTGAAACCTAGGCCGGCATAACTCACCTTGCGTAGCGCATCGCTCCACAGCTCGCCCAGCTTCTCGTCGATGTCCTCGTGGTAGGAAAACACGATCGGCGCAATGCCGCCCGCCATCAGTTGGCGGCAAAGCTGGATCAGGCAGGTGGTCTTGCCCATGCCCGGCAGGCCGACGATGAGCAAGTGCGGATTGCCCTGGATACTCACTCGCCAATGCACCGGCTCATCGCTGCCATCGCGCTGACCGAGCAGCAACTCGACCGCTTTCGACACCGCTGCCACCAGATCGTCTCTCACGGTCGGAAGACAATCTGGCTGTAAGAGCGGCTTTACGGCGCTCTCTTCAGCCGGCACAGTCACCGGCGCAGCCGTAACCGCCTCAATCAAACCGACCCGTTCACCTGGCAACATTTCGCCACGCTGTGTCTCAGGTAGGCGCACCGGGCCAAACAGCCAGATATCCGTGCCCGTGCCAGTCTCCACCGGCTTGGCGCCGCCATATTCTGGACAGAAGACGAAACCCACCTTGGCCCGCTCGATGTCGAGTAAAGCCGGCAGCGCGTAGCCGGTACCTTCGCGCGCCAGCTTAGCGAGTTCCCTATCGATACATTCAAAGGCTTCGTCCGTTAGCGTGTGTCGCTGTCCCTTGCGCGCGTAGAAGCGAAACACCCTCGCCAGACGGGCGCGTTGGACCGTCTTTTCGAGCCGCGTGGTATCCGGTCCGAACAGCTTTTCCCAGCGCTGGCAGGAAGCATCGAGCTGGCTTTCGATGATGCTCAAAAAATCCGGGGCACGGGCGGTCTTGAGGTAGCGGCGGAACTTCACTTCGACGAAGGAAAACTTCAAGCTGCCACTCCGAGCAGCCGTCACATACAGCAAGTCGGCGCGCTGTCCGCTGAAATCCCTGTCCTTGCTCTCGCCCACCGGGCGGAACAATTCCGGCACGTCGTCGAGGGGAACGAAGAAGCCCTCTTTGAGGGAAAGCCAGGGAGGCCCCTCTTCGCCGCCCGCGCAGTGGCTTTGCGTCAGCGCCAGCGCCACCATTTCCTGCGCCACCGAGCCGGACTGTGTCAGGCGCAAGGCGAGGCGGCCGCTCACCGCTTTCAGGGCATCGAGCAGAAAGGTGCAGTTACGAGGGCTTGCCGACAAGCCCATTTCGCCCAGTGCGGTGTCCAGCAGGCGAACGATCTCGTCCAGCGAACTGGTGGACGTAATGAGTTGCAGGAAGCCCAGGTCGTCACGCTCCGGCACGCAGTCGATCAGATACGCCTCGTAAAGGCGCGGCAGATCGCGCGGCGAGTCGAAATACTCGACGCCGGCATGCCGATCCACCGTCACCACCCAATCACACAGACGGTGCAGGGCCGCCAGCATTTCGCCGCGGTCGGGCGACACTTCGGTGATCAACACCGGCCAGTCGTTGTCACCGGCGCCCATGCGCTTGGCGACGCAACGCAACAGGGCGGAATGCGCCTTGACCAGCCGCTCGGAAAAACCGCGGGCTACCGGATGCTTCTCGCCTTCCGGCGTGGGTGGGATGGAAGATAGCCAGCGCGGTATTGGCACAGCCTCGAAGCGCCGGTCCGGAGTCAAGGCCAGGCCATGGACCTCCAGTGCGCCATTGGGTACGCTGGCCATCGGCACACATTTAACGTGAGTGGCAAAGATGTCGAAGGCCAAAGCCAGATGCGCCGGGGTGCTCGGGGTTTCGCTATCGCGCCGCGCCCATGCCAGACGCGGCAGGCTCACGCCGCCAGGGCGGGTGACGCTGTCCAGGAGCCAGCGATCCTCCTCTGGCACCACACCCGCGCCACTGCGCCGCCGTTGCGCAGTAGCCGCCAGGAAGCGCCCCAGCACACCGGTTCGCCCATCCGCGGGGTAAAGGTCGAGCACAAAAGCTCGTTTTGCACCCTCGTCGCGCGCTTCACCCTCTTCGTCGACTTCTGTCGCTTCCACATCGCGCAAGGCGCAGCCCAGGGCACGCGCGGCGGGCATGGCATCGCCGGGGCGCAGGGCGTGCACATGCACGCGCCGGGTTTCCGGGTGCAAATTGAGATAGCGCGCGACTTCCTCGCCCAGCAGTTCGGATGCGCTCCGGCCTACCGATGGTGCCAGCAACTCCTCGCTACTGGCATCGCCTTCGCCCAGCAGGCGCGAGAGCAGAGCGACCGTGGCCTTGGGTTCGCGATCGTCGGTCGCGGTCATCGCCACGGTATGAAAACCGAGGCTGTCGGCGAAAACGAAAGCCTCGCCCTGTGCGAAACCCGGCAACATGGCCGGGTAATGAGCACCGATCAGCGAGCCCAGCAGCTTCGCCACCTTTATCGGCGGCGTCCCTTCCTCATAGCGGTGGCGCCACACCAGCATGTCGAAGCCCTGTTGCCAGGCGACGCGCAGCGGATGCGTGGGTAAAACGATCAGGCCGATACGCTGGCCGCTGACGCCCACGATTTCCAGGGTGTGAATCTGCGTGGCGCGCGCGGAGGCGGTCTCCCACCAGGCGGTGGCGGCATTCACATACTCGTTGAACACCGCTCGGTCGGTGTAGAGCACCGCCAGCGGGCCAAGGCTCGAACGCAGCAACCATTTGCAGAAATCGCGCGAGGCTTTGACGAAACGCTCGCCGGCCCTATCACCGGCCGGACCAAAGGGAATAAAGGCGGGTTTGCCGTCCGGCGACCCATCTGCTCTGACCTTCAACTGCCAGCGCCCCGGGTCGCCCTGATGTACCGCCCAATCGGCCGCCAGGTCGAGGAGCAGGTTGGGGCACAGCACGCGCGCCGCCTTGCCGTCCACGCGACACGCAATGTAGCCTTTTCTGTCGGCGCTGAACGTCTGCCTGTCGCCCGGGTTGTCTGCCAGCCGCTTGAATGTTTCGTCGTCCTTCGCCACCTGAATGACGGCCAATGCGAGGCTGGGGAAAACGTTACCGGCGCTGGATTTGGCTGGTTGGTCGGTGACTCCGAAGCACAGGATGAAATCCTCGCTGATCGCCTGGTGTAAGCTTGCTCCCGCGTCGCCTTCCTGCGAGGTTTCCGCCGTCAGCGCCCGGATTTCCACCTCCGCTTCGAAGCGCTCGTTTCCTTCGAGATCGCCGAAATCATCCTGAGTGAACACGCATTTCTGCGGCCCTCGGGCAGCATGGGTGACGGTCTTTTCCGCCAGCGCGTCGCCACCGGCGCGAATTTCAACGATGTAGTCCACGGCGCCTTTGGCAAGGGTGGCCGGGTCGGCATCCCAGCGAACTTCCAGCCTGACTCGTTGCTGGGGATTGTCTACGAGCGCCAGCTTGAACGTCAGTCGGTTTTCGGCATCCGCAGTCAGGCCGGACCACTGGTACGGTCTGCCGTTTCTTTGGCGCCAATTGATCCAGCGGATGGACTGCAGGGTTTCGCTATCGAACAGACCAGGGCGCAAACGGTTCAGCCAGAGCGATTCCTGCCCTTCGAGGCCCGCCAGCGCGTCCAGTCGGGAACGGCTGTCCGCCGCACGCAGAAACTCAGCCAACTCCCGTTCGACCGCCGAATCCGCCACCGGCAGTTGCAGACCGACGACCCGTGCTTCCGCCGATTGCCTGTTGCCCTGGCGGACCAGCAGGCGTTCGACCAGAAGCGCGGACTTCTCGATATCGCCGTCGTCTGGCCTGTCGTCCACCGCCACCGGCCAGAGGCCGATCTCGGGCAAGGCCGCGCCCAAACCCTTCAGGCTCTGAACCGCGCGGCACAGATAGGCGAATTCACGCCAGGGTGACAAGGCCTTGTTGCGCGCCAGTCGGCGTGCTTTGGATAGAGCCTTGTCAGCGAAACTTTTGCCGCCGCGTGGCAGTTTGTCACGTGCCAAAGCTTTCGCACTTGAAAACAGTTCCACTTCGGCGATCTCGCGTGCCGCGCTGTAGATACCGTCCATGCCAGCGCCGGCGTGGACGGTATCCACCAGCAACAGCACCGCCTCCGCCTTGTCCTCGCGCCACTCCACCGCCTTGTCGGCGGTGATCGAGCGAGTGGCCTCGTTCGCAACTTGGGTGACCACGGCAATCTGCCATCCTCGGACCGCGAAGCGTTCGTCGACCGCCAGTTCTCGCGCGACCTCGCCGGGCAGGCAGCGAATGAACGCCATGCTGCCGGGTAGGGCAGGTCCCAACAGATCGCTCAAGGCATGCGCCAGAATCGGCGCGGCGTTTTCGGTCAGGGGCATGTCAGGGCTCTCCGAGAGTGGCACGGGGCTGTAGCGAAGCGGTTCTCCGCGCTGATCGCGGTGACCCTGGCGTCGGCCAGGTTCCGATCCGCCGCCGCGAGCAACTTGAGAACGACGGCGCGCCCGGCCTCATGCCGAACCAGACGCTGAATCGCCAGCAAGTTTTCCAAACTCATTTTCGTTTCCAATCAGAAATATTTTTCCCCCGCCCAGAACCTCGGCAAGAAAGGCATCCCCGCCCTTCAGCTTGTTCTCGAACTCGGCAAACGACAGGACTACCGGGTTGATCTCCCGGCCAATGCTCGACTGCGCGTTATGCAGCGCCCCCACCGCTTCTGCAAAACCAATCTCGCCCACCAGCAGGACGTCCACATCGCTGCCCGGCCCTTCGTCTCCACGCCCAACGGAACCGAATACGAGTGCCAGTGTGAGGCGTTCGCTCAAAGCCGACAAAGCCTCCTTCAATACATCGGCGAGCCCTGTCGTCTTGCGCAGGATGCCGGCCAGTTCCGGATAGATGGGGCACTGCCGATTGGCGCCGTAACGCACCTGGTTGCCAATCTCCTCCCGTGTCAGTACGCCGGCCTGGGCGAGCCGTGCCAGTTCCTTGTGCAAGGTACCGGCACTGGTACCGGTCAGGCGGGCGATTTCGCGGACGTGATAGCGCTGATCCGGGTGCAGCAGCAAGCGGGCGAGGACTTTCTGGCGGTAATTGCCGAAGAGAAGCGATGCGAGCATGGTTGTAGCCGTTTTCGATACGATTGAAGCCGATCATGCTACATCAAATCGTGCGCGCAATTGCTTCATCGATTCCGCGTCGTTCACCCCGACCAGTAGCCCGAGGTCGCGCAGTCTGCGTTCGAGCCACTGCTTGTTGGCGCACAGCAGGTCCTGAGATATGGACATTCCCGGTGGCTCGCGGTCCACATACAGGCCGTAGTGCTCGCGCAGAATGTCGAGGAACCTGCGCAGGGTGAGCGGACGCGCGGCTTTGCCTTCGCCGTCCTTGCGCAGATGGCGATGGACGAGAAAATCCAGCAGAGCGTGGGAGAGCACGATTGAACGCAGGTCCACTGCCTTCCTGGTGCCGGCTTCGCTGCGCGAGACGCGCCGTTTGAAAGCGATGCCGTTGGGACGGTTGGGCATCAGGCTGCTGTCCAATGCCTTCACGAATTGGCCACCCTGTTGCTGATGCCCGTGCAAATCAACCAACGCTTCGGCCAAACGCACTGCTGGATGGTTCCGGTCGTTACGCAACGCCCTTACCACTTCCAGCGCCTCATCCGCCTGTTCCAGATTGTTGGCCAGACCCGTGCAATCTTCGTCGAGTCGTTCGCTGATCGACTCCGCCCGTTCATGCCGTTCGTGATAGATATCGCCAAGCAGATTGAACCAGATAGTCGGATCAGGCTGTCTCGGCGGGAGTTCATTCCTCAGCCTGGGGTGGTGGCTGACCCGATCATCCAGCAGCCGCGCCAGCATCATCAGCACCGGCAGCCGCTCGTAGCGAGCCTGGCATTCGCTCATCGTAGCTTCAGAAGCGTTGCGCAGCTTCATGTCCAGTCCGTGCGAACAGTCCACCAACAAGGGCATCGGCTTCTGGTCTCTTGGAATGCCACCGGTCCGCTCCCATTCGGACAGGCAGACGGCTGTGGACAACAGCAGGTTGACCATGCCCAGGCCAATCCCCGCTTCGAGCATGGGCAAGAAGGCCTGGCGCGGCAGTGCCTTACCATAGACCTCGATGAAGGTTGCCAGATCGCCGCGCAGGCACTTGGCAGCGGCCTTGGCAATGGGCCAGCGATTGGCGATCTGTGCCTGCTCCCTACCCCTCAGTCGGTCAGGCGCATGGCCGCAGGTCTGAGCCAGACGCACCGCCAGCAGTTCGTCTACTCCGAGGTCGTCGGCGGTCTCCTCCTGGAAATGGTCGGAACCCAGGTTTGCAGCGGAACGATGCACCGACATGTGCCGGGCAAACTGCTTCAGCAGGTGGTTTTCGGCGAAACCGACGCCTACCGGGAAACGGCTTCGGCCGGCCTCCGGCACCAGTGCTTCGCCTCTGTCCTGCCAGGCCAGGAGGGTGGTCAGTAGTTCCGGAACACCACGTAAATTGACCACCACATCAGGCAGATCAACCCAGCTCGCCAGGTAATGCGTTGGAAAAACCCGCTGCACCACCTCGTGATGTCCCAACTCATGCTGCTTGTTTTCCAGGCAATAGGTAAGCAGCAGATCGGCCAGCATGGCCTGACCGGGGTCGTCGGCAAAGCTGTCGAAATCGCTGCCAGCGCGGGTGAGCAAACCCTTGGCGACATCGACCAGCCGGGGCAGCTGAGCGTTGCCCTGCGCATCCGGCTGGCCAAAGGCTTCGACGAAATGGCCCTTGCCGCGGCGCTGGCCCCAGCGCGCCATGTAAAGCATCGCTGGCAGCAGGCTGCCCACCTCGAAGTGCTGCGGCGTGAAAGGGAGCGCCGGGAAATAGTTGGCGGTCCATAAAGCCCTGGCGCGCGCCGGCGTCAGCACACTCTCGACGATGGTTTTGACGTTCATGCAGCCTTCCTCACCAGTATCTGCCGCCCATTCCGCGCTTCGACGCACACACGGAACACGCCGGCTTCATCACCGGGATGCCAGCCGTGCAGTTCGCGGGCGTCCTCTTGGGCGAGGCGCTGGGTGAAGATTTCAAGGTGCGCGAACACACCTTCCAGGCCGGCGCCGGAAAGCTGGGCGCCCTCTTTCAGCGCCAGCAGCAGATGAAAAAGCTCCAGGCCAATTGGCAACTGCTCCTCGCCACCGGCCGCGTAGGCATAAATCAGCAGCAAATGCGTATGCAGCGCTTCCAAACCTTCGGTGGTATGTGGCAGGCGTGCTTCCAGGCGAAAACGCTCCCAGGGCTTGACCACCCAGAAAGCGCTTTCCGTCGGCGTACGCGGCTGGATGCGCAGCGGCAGGCCAGCTTCGCGAGAGAATGCGGCCTCGGGCAGATCCTCCAGCCGGGCGATGCCCAGACAAAGATCACGGCAAAGGACAGCGCGGTCGTCTTCGTTCATCAAAGGTACGCGGCGGAAGCGATCCAGATGCTGGCCGCCGAACAACGCTAGAGCATCGGTGGGAAGCTGCAATGCCGCGTAGCGGGCATCATCCCAATCGAACCACGCGCGGCGGCGAGCAGAGGCCAGCGCGGCGGAGATGTCGTCCGGGCCGTGCGGGGTGTCCCTGAGCAGGTGCCGGTCCAATAACGGGTTGCTGTCCAGCGCCGGGTCGAAATGGGCGAGTTCCGCGAGCAGTTCGCCCTGCCGTTGCGGCGCGTCGGCGGCAAACGCCCGATCCCAATAACGGGGTGGCATCCATTCCGGCTCGGCATGGAGTTCGCTACAGTCATGCACGCCAAAGAAGATGAAAACCAGCGCTGCCCGCAGTTCGCGCGCCGTGATGTGGACTTCGCCGCGCAGGTGAGAGGCTTGCAGCACATCCGCCAAGCGGGCGCGCAGGCGCGGGCCGGTATGCTGGTCGCGCAAGCTACCGACCGAATACCAGGCGGTGCAACGGTGTTGTGCGGTGCATGTCGCGCAGCCGACCCAGGGGTCCGGGTTCTGGTCCACACCAAGAAAACGGTCCAGCAGGGCATCGAGAAAATCGGTACGAAGCTGGCCATCGGCAATTCCTCCCACCAGGGAGCGCTGGTTGAGGTCGATCAGGCGAATGCGCGGGTCGATCACCGGTTGATCTTCGTCTTCGCTCTCGAACAGGGCAGCGTAGAGTTGTTCGCTCAGCGCGCTATCTTCCTGCGTCTCCAGCCATTCGAGCAGCTTGCCGCTGTTAATCGCGAGAATCCGCGGGTGGCGTGCGGTTCCAGAAAAACTCAGGTCATGACAGGGCTGGAAAAATTGATCGAGCAGCGCGTTGGCCGATTGACCCTGCCACGCTGCGGAGCCATCGAGATTGATTTTCAAGATGCGTCCATCGGCTAGGCGTCGCTCCTGCACGCGCTGCGAAGAATGGACATCGGGCACACCCAAGGCAGCCAGCAGATGCTGCAGGAACGCCGTCTTGCCGTCACCGGCATTGCCAAACAGGATCGCGAGTTTTACCTGATCCTCTTCGATCTCCTGCCGCAAAACGTCGTCCAGACGGGTTTCCACGTACGTCGTCGTGGCAAAAGCCGAATCGAGCCCCCGAGTTTCGCTGTTGCCGTGGCGGGAGCCCGGATAGGCGGAGAGCAGTTCGGCCAGTCGCGGTGCGCTGTTGGCGGAGAGGGTCGGCGCCAACGGTAGGCCAATAACTTCGCCATCGGTGCTTGCCGCCGTGAGGGAAGAGAGCGCTGCGCGGGCGTCTTCGAACCGTTCGCCTTCGATGGGCGTCGTCGCGCGCTTCATGAACTCGACCACCCGTTCAAGTCCCGTGCCGTCCACACCTTCCCAGTTCAGCCCACGGTTCTTGATGCGTTGTCCGGCAAAGTCGAAGGGGTCTTTGTCGAAGACCACGTGGAAAAAGCTGGCGGCCAGGGCGAAGAGATCATCCCCCGTCTCGATCGCCGCACCGCTCTCGACACTGTGGCTGGCATACAAGGGATTGCGGCTGCGCGCCGGGCTGCCGGTTTCGGTCACCGTGTCGTAATCGGTGAGCACCACTTCGCCGCCCTGAACGATGATGTTGCGCGGGCTGACATCGCCATGCACCAGACCAACCTGATGCAAGGCCCAAAGCGCATCGCTCAGATCAAACAACCAGCGCAACAAAAGGTCTTGCAGGCTGGCTTCGCCCAACTCCTCGGCGTGCAAGGCGAGGACACCGGTGAGGTCCGACAGGGGCCTCCCTTCCACCCATTTCATCAGGGCGACAAAACGGTTCGCCTGCCACTCGGGGGCGTATTCGAGGATGGCGGAAAGATGCGGGTGCACGGTGTAGGCGCGCGCCCTGCGATAGGCTTGCAGCGCGGCTTCGCCATCGGCCTGATGGTGGATCAGCTTGGCGACGTAGCTGCCGAAGACTTCATCGGAGCGTTCTTTATCGACTTCGACGACCTTGAAGGTCTGGCCGATACCGCCACGCCCGAGACGGCTGATGATCTTGAAGTGCGCGCGCTTGAACGGCACCACGGTGTCTTCGTCCCAGTATTCCGGTGCGGGAAGTTCGGGTGTCGGCCTGCCAAGCGGCGCGGTGTTGCGCTCCAGCACAGCCGCCAGTTCGGCAAGTGCCTCGCGCCCCTCAGGGTTCAGGGCGCAACCTTGCTCCAGGAAGGAACGCGCTTCCCGGGCACGCGGTTCTTCCGCCGGGAACAGCGTGATCAGGCTGGCGCACACGGCGAACACGTCGGACCGAGCATCTGCTGCCGCAAGGCCGCCTTGGTGAACCTCCGGGGCGACATAAGGGGCGTCCTCGCCGAAATCCGTGGGGGTACGCGAAATGGTCAGCGCCTGATCCAGTCGGGCCAGGCTGAAGTCCGTAAACAGAGGGCGTCCGTTGTGGCGCACCCGCAAGGTATGTGGCGTGATGTGGCGATGAAGGATGCGTTGCAACCCTTGCTCACGCGGCTCATGAAATTCAGCCAGAGCCAGGAGCGCCTCGCGCGCGTAGCGCAAGCGGTCGTCGATATTCCAGCTCGCATCCTTGACGCGTTCGGCGAGCGTCGGCGCGGCGGGATCGCCCAGAGAAAACCAGTACAACTCGCCCGGATAACGTTCGGCTTCCTGGAAGGAGTCGAGCAAATTGGGCAGATAGGGTGACTTCTGCCAGTGCTGAATGACTTCGTACTCGCGCCGCGCGCGGTTCTCCGCGTCCTTCTCGTCGGTGGCGGAAAGGTCGTAGAGATGCAGAACGACCTTGTCTCGCCGGGTTGGATGTTGGCCGCGATAGGCGCGATGAAAAGGCGCGTCGGGTGTCGGCATACGCTCGAGATTGATCAGCCCCGCGAAGCTGCGCAGGTCGCCGGTCAGCGCGATGCGTGCAGCCGGTTCGAGCAGCAAGGTGGCACGCTGCACCTGCTCCGGAGTCAGAATCTTTGCTGCGTCGGCATCGACCAGATCACCGCACTCGCTCAGCCCGAAAACCGGCACACCACGTACCCTGACGCGCTGACCCGCCTGCATCCTGGTTTCGCCGCGCGTGAGAAAAAAACGCGGCGCGACGAAGCCTGGATCGAAAGCGGTTTTCAGTTTTCCGGCGACACGCTTGGCCTTGGCGTTGATGCGCTCAGCTTCGTCCTCGGCGACCATTGGTTTTCGTTTGATCCACGCTGAGTCCCAATGCTTGACCTCGACCACAAAGATTCCCTGCGGGCCGATGATGACCTGGTCGATCTCATCAGAAAGCCGCATCGAATGGCTGGAATGGCTAATGTTGGACAACAGGACCCAGGGGCCGGGAATGCCTTGAAGCTTGCTCTTGACCTTCTCGATGGCGAGCGTCTCGCTCGCGTTGACCGGCGCGCCGCAGGGGATGTGTCTGAAGCCTGATACCGGCATACCGCCTCCCGCAATGTTGGTATTCAATCTTCATGGATTGTAAGCGGTGGCGTCAGCGGATAGTCGACGGACAGAAAAAACAGGGGCGGTTTCTCGTCAGACCCTGTCGCTGTGTTCAGCAAGGTAGGGGGCGTTCGCCTCGGCCTTTTTTTGCTGCGAAACCGCTGCGTAGCGTTGCCGCCGGCAATCAGGTCTCTGCATTGACGGCGCAGGTAGGTTGTGTGGTTGAGGAGGCTTTTGGGGCAGGCTTCAAAATGTTGGGTTACGCCCTTTGGGCTAACCCAACCTACGAACAGCGGCCTATTCGGGTTTGCGCTTCGCACGCGGATGCGCCTGATCGTAGACCGCGGCGAGATGCTGAAAATCGAGGTGGGTGTAGACCTGCGTCGAGGCGATGCTGGCGTGGCCGAGCATTTCCTGCACCGCGCGCAAATCGCCCGAGGACTGCAGGACGTGCGAGGCGAAGGAGTGACGCAGCATGTGTGGATGCACCCGCGCCGGCAAGCCCTGGGTCAGTCCGCGCCGCTGCAGGCGCAGCTGGATCATGCGCATGCCGAGACGTTTGCCACGCTGGCCAACGAACAAGGCGGTCTCGTCAGCCGACGCCAGGCGGCCGCGCAGCGCGGCCCACGCCGTCACGGCTTCCCGGGCCTTGCTGCCGACCGGAACGATGCGCAGCTTGCTGCGTTTGCCAAGGACGCGTACCTCGCCGGCGAGCAGGTCATCGAGACACGAGATGTCGAGAGCAGCGAGCTCGGCGAGGCGCAGGCCGGAAGAGTAAAAGAGTTCGAAGATCGCCTGATCGCGAACTTCCAGCAGGCCTTCGGCGTCGGCGGCCAGGAGACGGCTGGCTTCGTCAGGCGACAGCGCTTTCGGCAGCGCCTTCGGGCTCTTCGGTGCGCGCACGCTGTCCACCGGATTCTGCGTTGCCTGCCCGTGCTCACCCAGCCAGCGATAAAAGCCTCGCCAGGCGGAAAGCGTGCGCGCCAGTGAGCGGCCGCCCAGGCCGCTCTTGTGCAACTGCACGACGAAGCGGCGGATGTGCGCTGGGTCAACCGCAGCGAAAGCGCAGTCGCCGCACAACTCGCCGATCAGGGTGCACAGCGAGTCGAGATCATGCCGATAGTTGTTGACCGTGTGCGCAGACAGCCGTCGCTGCTGGGCAAGTTCGTCGAGGTAGGCGCTGACGCTGGTGGCGCGTGCGCTGGCCATCATCGCCCGGGTTTCAGCTGAGCACGCGCGCCAGCGCCGCCGAGGCCATTTCGCCGAGGCGTTCGAGGTAGATGGTCCCCATGCCGGCATAAAAGCGTTCATGATCCTCGCTGCCCAAGGCGATCATGCCGATCGTCCCGCCCCCATTACGCATGGCGATCAGGCCCTGCGAGCGGACATGCAGCGCCGCCTCGCCAAACCACGAAGAGGTCTCGAAGCCGGTGGTCGACCCGCAATAGGGTTGCGCCAGGGTTTCGGAAAACGCCTGCAGGTCGTGGCTGACGTCGGCGAATTCCGGCAGTTCGTCGCTGCCCTCGGGACGATGCCAGAGACGCACAGCCACATGCGGGACGGCAAAATCATCGCGCAGGTGGAAGTTCAGGGTGTGCAGTAGCGACTGAAAGCTCTTCGCGGCGATCATCGCCACGGCCAGGCGATGCATTTTTTCGCTGATCGCGTCGTTTTCTTCGCCGAACTGCAGCAACTCGCCCATCTTGCCTTCGAGTTGTTTGTTCTTGTCGCGCAACGCCAGCATCTGGCGTTCGGTGATCGAGATCGTTCGTCCACTGTGCGGGTGGGGAACGACCATGTTGGCCACCAGATCCGCATGCTGTTCGAAAAACTGTGGATTGTCCTGCAGGTAACTGGCAACTTCTTCCGATCTCATAACTCAACTTCTCCCTTGAAGACGGTAACCGCGGGGCCGGTCATCAGCACCGGGGTGCCTCTGCCGTTCCAGGCAAGCTTCAATGCCCCGCCGCGTGTCTCGACGCGCACCGGCGAATCGAGCAGGCCGCCAGCGATGCCGGCCACCGCGGCGGCACAGGCGCCGGTACCGCAGGCCATGGTTTCGCCAACACCCCGTTCGTAAACCCGCAGGCGAATGGCGTGCCGGTCGAGGACCTGCACGAAACCGGCGTTCACGCGTTGTGGAAAACGCGGGTGCGACTCGATCAGCGGTCCCTGGCGCTCGACCGGTGCGCTGTCGACGTCGGCAACCAGCTGCACGGCATGCGGATTGCCCATCCCGACGGCGGTAATCACGACCTCCTCGCCGTCGACGAGCAAGCCCTGCCGCAGATCGTCGCTGGCGCTGAGGAAGGGAATCTGCGCCGGGGCGAACACCGGCACGCCCATATCGACGGTGACCGCGCCGTCGTCCTCGAGGCGCGGGACGATCACGCCACTGAGGGTCTCGACGCGGATCTCGCGCTTGGCAGTCAGCCCCTGCTCATGAACGAAACGAACGAAACAGCGTGCGCCGTTGCCGCACTGCTCGACCTCGCCGCCATCGGCATTGAAGATTCGATAGCGAAAATCGACCTCCGGCTGACTGGCCGGCTCGACGAGCAGCACCTGGTCGCAGCCAACACCGAAATGCCGGTCCGCCAGAAAACGTAGCTGCTCGCTGCTCAGGACGATCGACTGGCGGATGCCGTCGAGCACGACAAAGTCGTTGCCGAGTCCGTGCATCTTGGCGAAGGTCAGTTTCATCGTGGTGGAGAATCTGCAGTGGGCGAAAGGAGTGACTTTGCCATTATAAAGTCGTCCATGACGAATCCGTGGCCAATATCGACGCGGACCGACTCACGGACCGCAAAGCCATGCTTGCGATAAGCGGCTATGGCGCGTTCGTTGTGCTTGTTCACCGCCAGGATCAGGCTGCTGCAGCCCATCGCCACGGCGCGGCACGCGGCATGGTCGATGAGCTGAGCGCCAATCCCCATGCGCTGCTGTTGCGCATCGACATAGATCTTGTCGAGCTTCATTTCGCCCGCCGCCGTGAGCAGGCAGGAGGAAAAACCGGCCAGCCGCCCGGCGACCCTGGCCTGCTCCCACCAGATCTGCGGCATGGTCAATTCCTCGCGCAGGCGTGGCTGGTTGTAGCGCTGCTCGAGCATGAAATCGATCTGCTCCTGAGTGATGATCCCGAGGTAGGTGTGCTGCCAGATCTGGCGTGCCAGCGCGGCGACATCCTCAATATCTGCGGCAGTGACGGGGGTGATCAAGACGTTCATGGTGGCTCCGGTTTACTCGTCTCGCCAGTCGCCACGAGCGCAGCGCGGCATGCTCGTCGGTGTTCCGCCTGGCGAGGAGGACAAAGGACGAATTGTAGCGGGTGGTGAGCGGCTGCTTGCCCCTCTCGCCCCACCAAACAGCACCGAATGCATTGCGCAGCGACGAATCTGGCCTGCATAATGCGCCTTCGATGACCCCTCCCCACTCCCCAATCAGCAAACTGTGGCACCAGGTGCGCGCCCGACCGCGGCTGATGATCGCCTGTGGCATGGGCGTGCTCACCTTCCTGGCTCTGCCGCAGGAGTTGGCCCCGGCAACGCGAACCCTGATCACCTGGGATCTTGGCGCGGGTCTTTATTTGGTACTGGCCTGGCTGATGATGGCGCGGGCGACTGTGGAGCATATGCGCTGGCGCGCCCGTACTCAGGATGATGGTGCCGTGGTGGTCCTCGTTCTGACCGTCGCCGCTGCGCTGGCCAGTATTGCCGCCATCCTGATCGAGCTTGCTGATCTGCACACGCTCACACCAGCGCGACAAGGCGTGCACCTGGCCTTGGTGGCGGTGACTTTCGTGGCCTCCTGGCTGCTCGTGCACACCTCTTTTGCTCTCCACTACGCGCACGCCTATTACGCCACCCACGGCAAGGATGGCGCCAATCCCCTCGAATTTCCTGGTAAGGGGCCGCCGGTTTATATGGACTTCCTGTACTTTGCCCTGGTCGTCGGCATGACCTCCCAGACCGCAGATGTCGCCATCGCCAGTACGCGAATGCGGCGGCTGGCGATGGCGCAGGGCATGATTGCGTTTGCCTTCAACACCACCCTGCTGGCGGTGACCATCAATATCGCCGCCAGCCTGCTCGGCTGAAGGTCGCCAGGGATCCCAGGGTGCCTGGCGTGTGCGTCCAGCGATTCCACCCGTTGCGCTCCCGGAGAGCTGCCCGAGGCTGCAATCAGCCGCGGCGCTGGCGCGTTTGATTCCCGTCGCCGGCGCCTGCGAGCGCGACGAGGTCTCTCTTGTCTCTTTGCCACTACAGAAACTCCAGCCAAAGCCGGCAGACCGGCAATCTCCATTCGCTTGCCCCCTGGTGAGCGTTATCATTCAGGCCGTTTGCTAAAATTCACAGGAGATCGGGATGAATTCAGGTTCTTGGCGGGTTTCGACCCTTACGCTTCTTGCCTCGCTGTTGGCGGCCACGGGTTCTGTGCACGGGAGCGAGACGGGTAACTGGCAAGGCTTCGTCTCGCTCACGCCGGTCTACCAGGGCAAAGCCGATCTCGACCGCGGCGGTGATTTCAGCGTGGGCGGCGCGATCCTGCGCGGCGGAGCTTCCACAGACCTCGGCGGAGGCAACCGCGCAGGTATCACCCTCGCCTACGACTATTTCGACTATTCGTTCTCCAACTCAGGCGCTTTCGGCCGGGTAGCGCCGTGGAGCATTGTTCAGCGTTACGGCGTGTCGGCACCGCTCTCGTTCGAGGTCGGCGACGGCTGGAGCGTAGGATTCGTGCCCTCGGTGGACTGGTTCAAGGAAAATGGGGCGAACACCGGCGATTCGCTCACCTGGGGCGCCACGGTCTCCGGGTCAAGGCGCTTCGACGGTGGCAATCGTCTCGGCCTCGGCGTCGGGGTGTTCGACGGGATCGAGAAAACCAGCGTATTCCCGTTCCTGGTCGTCGATTGGCGCTTCGGAGACCGTTGGCGCCTGATCAATCCCCTCTCCAGCGGCCCGACCGGGCCGGCCGGCCTGGAGCTGGATTACCGCTTCGATGGTGGCTGGACTGCGGGTTTCGGCGCGGCCTACCGGGTCATGCGCTTTCGCCTGAGCGAAACCGGCGGGGTGCGTAACGGCGTCGGTGAAGAAAGCGGTGTGCCGGTGTTCGTGCGGGTGACGCGCAACTTCACCGACCAGATGGCGCTGCACCTCTATGGCGGCGTCGTGGCCGGCGGCAGGCTGCGCGTTGAAAACTCGTCCGGCCACAAGCTGCGCGAGGAGGACTTCGACCCGGCGCCGCTCTTCGGCGCGACCTTCATCGGACGCTTCTGAATAAACAACGTCTTCGGCACTGATGGTAAGCTCACCACGAGCGATACCACGTCGGGCCAAGACGGCAATCCTTACTCCGCGAAAGCCGATTGGATTTTTTATCCTGTTGGGTGACACCGGTTAAGAAGGAGTAAGTAGATTACATGACACATCTGTTCTCACGTTTCCGCATTCGCGCCCTCGGCGTTGCAGCTCGCCTCCTGCCGGCGCCGACGCCGTTCATGCTGACGGGGCCGGGCTCGTCGATCCAACTCGCCCGATTGATCGCCGACTGCGGCGCTCGGTCTGTCCTCGTCGTGACCGACAAGGTGCTCGTCGAGCTCAAGGTCGTCGCCCCGGTGTTGAACGCGTTGACGGAGGCCGGCCTCACGGTGACGGTGTTCTCGGAGGTCGAGCCCGATCCGACCATCGCCATCGTCATGGTGGGGATCGAACAGCTCCGGACGTCGGAGGCGACAGCGGTGCTTGCGGTCGGCGGCGGCTCACCGATCGACGCCGCGAAGGCCATGATCGCATGCTACGCGAGCGGCCGTCGTCCGCAGGACCTCGATGGCTACTTCAAGGTCCGCGCCCGCGTATTGCCGTTCTTCGCGGTTCCGACTACGGCGGGCAGCGGCTCGGAGGTGACCGTCGCTTCCGTCGTCTCCGATCCGGGGGCCGGGCGGAAATTCGCCATCGTCGACAACAAGCTCGTTCCAGCGGCGATCGCGCTCGATCCGAAGCTCATGGTCGGCCTGCCGCCACAGGTGACCGCCGCTACGGGCATGGATGCGCTGACGCATGCGATCGAGTCCAACCTGTCGACACTCGCCACACCGGCGACGCGAGCCTTGTCCGTGGCCGCGGCGCGCGCGATCTTTCGCGATCTGCCCCAGGCTTGCGAGGACGGTCGCGACATCGCCGCCCGGCAGAGCCTTGCTGTCGCGTCCTGCCTCGCTGGCCTTGCCTTCACCAGGGCGAGCGTCGGCTACGTCCACGCCATCGCCCACCAGCTCGGCCCGCTCTACCACCTTCCGCACGGATACCTGAACGCGATCTTGTTCCCGTACGTGCTCGACTTCTACGTGGACGGCGCCGCCTTGCGGATGGCGGAGCTCGCGCGCGCCTGCGGGCTCGGGCCAGGAGGCCAGGACCCCCGCGAGGACCCCCGATCGCTCGCGCTGAGACTCATCGCCGCCATCCGAGATCTGAACGCGTCCGTCGGCATCCCGAAAATAATCGAGCAGATCGCCGACGCAGACGTCCCCGAGATCGTGCAGCGTGCGCTGGCGGAGGCGCACGGCACCTACCCGGTGCCGACCTACATGTCGGCCGCCGATTGCACGCGCGTCGTGCGGCGCGCGGCGGATAGAGCCTAGGTCGCGACGTCGGATCGTCGCGCAAGCGCGCTCACAGCAAGCCCCCAAAAGAAGGAGATCTAAGCCATAGAATCGTCTGTCCTCACCCTTGCCCAGTGCCTCGAACTGCAACGCGCCGCTCACCGGGCCAATCCGTACCCTGACCTTGAGCAGCGCAAGGGCGACCTCTTGGCGCTGCACCGCTTCCTCCAGGAGAACGAGGCGGCGATCATCAAGGCCATCGACGCCGACTTCGGCGTGCGACCGGAGACCGAGACACGCCTGATCGAGCTCTTCCCGGTGCGCCAAGGCATCCGCGACACCCTCGGGCAAATTGCCAAATGGATGCGTTCAAAGAGACGATCGGTCGACCAGCTCATTTTTCCCGGCGCCAGTAACCGCGTTGTCCCCCAGCCTCTCGGGGTGGTGGGCGTGATGGTTCCGTGGAACTTTCCGATCTTTCTCTCGTTCGGTCCGCTCGTCGACATCCTCGCCGCCGGCAATCACGCCATGGTGAAGATGTCGGATCGATCCGTCCACCTCGCGCGCCTCCTGATCGAGGTCTTCCCGCGCTACTTGCCGAGCGAGAAGGTCGCGTTTTTCGAAGACCTCGGTCGCGGCCCGGAGTTCTCGTCGCTTCCGTTCGACCACATGATCTTCACCGGCTCGGGCGGCGTCGGACGCGCCGTCATGGCGTCAGCAGCGGCCAACCTCTGCCCGGTGACCCTGGAACTCGGCGGCAAGGCACCGGCGGTGGTCGCGCCCGATTTCCCCATCGCCACCGCCGCCGAGCGCATCCTCTGGGCCAAGTGCATGAACGCCGGCCAGGTGTGCGTAAACGTGGACTACCTGTTCCTGCCCGAAGCCAGCATCGATGCGTTCGTCGCGCATGCCAAGCGGCTGGTTGCGGAGCGCTTTCCCGACCTGAACGGCCCGGACTACACCACGATCATCGACCAGCCCGCCTTTGATCGGCTCAACGCGACGCTCGAGGACGCCAGGGCGCGCGGGGCGACGGTCATCAACCTGGCGCCGGACCAGCAGCCCGATGCCCGTCGCCGCAAGCTCGCTCCGCACATCGTGCTCGGGGTGAACGACGAGATGACGATCATGAAGGAGGAGATCTTCGGGCCGCTCTTGCCGGTCAAGCCGTATCGCGAGGCCGATGAGGTCATCGCTTACGTCAACGCCCACGACCGCCCGCTCGCGTTCTATCCGTTCACCAACGACAAGCGGCTCGCCGAACGCTACATTACCCAGATCATCTCCGGCAGCGTCGGCGTCAATGAAGCCATCGTGCAGGCGGGGCAGCACGACCTGCCGTTCGGCGGCGTCGGCGCCAGCGGCATGGGGCACTACCATGGTTATGAGGGCTTCCTGACCTTCTCGAAGCTGCGGCCGGTCTTTCGCCAGGGGCCCATCTCGTCGATCCAGTTGGCGATGCAGCCGCCCTACGGAAAGAGCACGCAGCGCGCCCTGGACTGGATGTTCAAGTTGCGCGGCTAGCGCCTGCGGTCGCGCGATGATCGGACATCACGCCGCTTACGTCCGGGCCGCCCGGGGCAGTGCGCCGCCTCAGCGCTTCAAGCCCCATTCATGGAGTTTCTTTGCAGCGGTACCGAACTGGCCCAACTGGTAGACGGCTGCGCCTGCCGGCGAGAACGTGAACGACTCAAACGGTTCAGCGAGCATCTGGTCGAGGTAATCACGCGGCGCAATGCCCGTGGTGACGTGCGGACTGAAATGCTCGCCGGCTGACTTCGACACAAACGACGAAACGTAGTCGATCAGCAGCGGGTCGATGACGGGATCATCCGGCGTCGTGGCGAAGGCCTCCGAGAGTCCGGTGGCCACAGTGAACGGGGCGACGGCATCGATCAAGTCCTGTTGCAGCTCGCGCAATTCAGGACTCGGCCTGGCGACAATACCCGCAAGTCCAATGCTGCCGCTCGGGATGTAGTAGTAGCTGAAAGCCTCCAACTGCAAGCCGAGCACAGGGGTACGGGCGAAAACCTCCCAGGTGGCCGCATAAATCCTGTCGAGGTCCGCCGTGCGAACGAAACGCTGGAGGAGCGTGACGTGCGGCCGATGCGTCGCATCCAGCGCGAAACCCTGCGGGAAAACCTTGAGCAGGCGGGCGTTGTTCGCTTCGGAACGCTGCAGCATCTTGGCGTCAGGCTCCAGCAGGATGTTGATCGCGATGACCTGACCCGGCTCGAACGGGAACACCCGCTTCCACTCATCCTTCATGCTGACGACGGTCCAGCCGGCTGTCTTTGCTTGCTCGTAAAGCGCCGGCGTGAAGGCCCCCAGCTGGGGCGTAGGCAGGCCCAGCACCGGGCCATAGGCGTATTCGCGTGCCGCGTCATCGTGCAGCACCAGCAGTCCGAAGCGCGCGCCGCCGCCACCCTGCGTGTATTTCAGCATGTGCTGGTCACCCACCGAATTGCCGAATGCGGCAATCGGCCGGCGGCCGATATGCTGGTTGATGGCGACGGGCTTGTCGGCCTTGTCGTTGTTGAAGCTCAATCGCGGCAGGCGCAAGAGAACCGGTTCGCCGTCGCGCATCTCGTACCGGGTCTCGATGCTGCTGCCGATGACCTGCTCCGGCGGGACGCCGTATACGCGCTCTGCCCATTGACGCAAGAACTCGATGCCGCCGCCCGAGACGATGAAGTTCTTGAAGCCGTTGGCGCGCAGGTAGGCGAGCAGTTCGAGCATCGGCTGGTAGACCATTTCGGTGAACAGCCTGCCGGTCTCCGGATGCTTCGCGGTGGCGATCCAATCCTCGACGATCCGCCCGAACTCCGCAGTGGTCATACCTGCGTGGGTGGCCATGACGATTTCGAGAAGCTCGTTGTCACCGCGGGCGAGCGTGGCCCGCAAATCCCCCTTGACCAGCGAGGCGAACGGTTCCTGCGTCTCCCACTCGGGGTGCTGCGACACCAGGGCCTTGACACGGTCGAGTGCGAAGTACGCTTGAACGGGCGCCGGTTGTTCGCACCAGAGTGTGCCGTCGTTGTCGAAGGTGGCGATTCGTTCGGGGACGGGGACAAACGATGGCGAGCCTTCCTTTGTCACCTTGTCGACAAAGCTGAAGATGCTCTGCTTTGTCGGCCCGTCGTTCCAGGAGGGAAGAGGGTCGGCGGCAAAGGCCGCGTCTGCGGACGACGGCAGAACGAGCATGGCTTCGGTAAGCGAGTCTTTCGTCATGGCAATCTCGTGGACACTGGCCGGTTGGGCAAGACTGCGAGCGTGGCACTCCAACTAACGGCAGAGAGTATGGTGCGGTGTGGTACGAGTTTTCTACGGCGCACCGTCGACCATTGACAGCCTGCCCGACGCGGCCTCGCGCTTTTCGACCTGGGCAAGATCTCGTTCGAGGAAGTAATTGACGAAGGTCCTAATCACCGCGATGGCGGCCAGGCGTCCGATTTCATCCCAGCTTGGCGAGAAGGCGGACTCGACGATGTCGGCAGCAAGCTGAAAGGTCAGCCCGCCGACCAGCCAGCGCGCGTACTGAATGTACGCCGCATGGAAATGGTGGCCCATCGCCGATGGCCTCAGCATCGCGGGAATGCACCGGATGAAAGCCTGTACGGTCCCGAAAGCGACGACCACCAATGCCAATACATGAATGATCACGACCATGTTCATGGCAATGACCGTCAGCGTTTCCTTCATCGAATCCTCCTGGGTCGATGGTGCGTCACTATTTCGCGCGGCAGCTTGTCCTCGCGGACAAGGGTGCGTGGTTTGTTCATGAGTGCGTCATGCCATTGGGGCCGCGTCACGGCTGCAGTGACGCGTCGAAGACGACCTGATCATACCACCAGAGCCCTTCGAACAACACTTTCGCGAGTTCGCGCTGCGCCGCCCGCGGAGCGATCTCGCCGATGCTGCGCTTGCCATCGATGGCATCGAACAGCCTCTTCTGTTGCGCGCTCAGGGGCAGGTAGATGTCCGTGTAGGTGTGGCCCTTGTTGAGTACGACGGCCGCGGCACCCGGCGGTAATTTTTCGTGCACCATGACCGTATCCGGCAGGCGCACCGGCACGTAGCCTAACCATCGGTCGCCCTCGAAGCTGACACGATCGCGACTCGGTCGGTCGCGCCGATGGACCACGGCGCTGTGCCGAACCATCGTCCCGCGAAACAGTTCCACCGCAGCGTACTGCTGGTCCGCTGGCAACCGAGTCAGCAGCGTTCGATGGGGAGACGAGGCCAGCGCACCGCACTGCGGCAGGTAGGGCGCCTGCCGCACCCAGCGCCCGAACTCGAGGCCGGCGGCAGCCAGGAAATCGAACAACTGCGGCACCGAATAGGCGCGGTCCTGCGGGTGCAGCAG
The DNA here is from genome assembly GCA_016713625.1 of Candidatus Accumulibacter affinis. Lineage (GTDB taxonomy): Bacteria > Pseudomonadota > Gammaproteobacteria > Burkholderiales > Rhodocyclaceae > Accumulibacter > Accumulibacter affinis. Next base: position 40,863 of record JADJOT010000010.1, on the reverse strand, counting down.
CGCGTCGGCCAGGCCGGCTTCGCTGCGGAAGTCGGGTGCATTGCGCAGCAGCGGCCGCAAGGGGTGGTCCGGCGGCAGCGCGCGCAGACTGGCCGCGAGATCGCGAATTTCGCTCGCCGTGCTGCCGATGCCGAGCCGTCGGCAGTAGTCCTGCAGCATGTACACGCCGGCGCGGCCGTAGGGCGCATACACCATCAGGTGCATCGCGCCATCGGGCGTCAGCACGTCACGCAGCGCCTGCAATCCCTGGTCGGGGTCAGGCAAATGGTGCAGCACGCCGGTGCACACGATGTGCTCGAAACTGCGTCCCAGCTCGGTGGCTTGCTCGACCGCCAGTTGGCGTAGTGTGAGGTTCTCGATGCGGTGCTTGCGCTTCAGCTTCACCGTTTCCTCGATGCTGGTGGTGCTGACATCGATGCCGGTCACTTGCGCCTGCGGCCAGCGCAGCGCCACCCTGGCAGCCTGCGAGGTGCCGCAACCGGCCACCAGGATGCTGCGCTCGTCCCGGTACGGCTCGGCAGGCCAGAACAGGCAGGCATCGGCCCGCCGACGATCTTCGGTCCACGAGCGGCGATAGCGATCGAGGGTGGCGAGCGGGGGCGGGTAGGGATGGCGCTCGTAGAAGGCGCTCACCGCCTGCGCGACAGCGGCGCCGTCCGCTGCGTTGGCAACGTATTCCGACATGAACTCCACAATGTATAAGGTGGGCCCAGGCAAGTTTGTATTCGCTGCCTGGGCCGGTTCAATCGATGCGCCCGGATCGTTCCGTCCGAGCGCGCCCCATCGGTTCGACCGATGGGGCAGGGCAGGTCAGTGGTTGCGACCGCTGCCCGCTTCTTCCAGCTCACGCATCACGGCATCCAGGTTGAACGAGGCCGGCTTCTGCCTCGGCGGGAACTTCACGAAGTTCTCGATCTGCTGCGCGACCACGCCCTGCATCATGTAGATGATGTAGGTGTGCGAGATGTACCAGTCCCAATAGGTGTTCGAGTTCTCGTCGGCACGCTCGAAGGGATCACGGCGCAGGTTGAAGAGCTTCGGCGCGCGCAGCTTGACGAAGGGCTCGATCCAGCACATCAGCGCCTTGGCGCGCTGCTCCATCAGCACCACTTTCCAGTCCTGCATGCGGATCGCAATAATTTCGCCGTCGTCGCTGATGTAGAAGAAGGAATTACGTGGGCTCTCCTTCACCTCGCCCTTCAGGTAGGGCAGCATGTTGAAACCGTCGATGTGGACCTTGAAGGTCTTCTCGCCGGCCTGGTGGCCCTCGAGCAACTTCTCCTTGATGTTCGGTTCGCCAGCGGCGGCGAGGAAGGTCGCCAACCAGTCCTGGTGCGTGAAGATGCCGTTGAGCACCGTGCCCGCCTTAAACTGGCCGGGCCAGCGCACGAAGCAAGGCACGCGCCAGCCGCCTTCCCAGTTGGTGTTCTTCTCGGAGCGGAACGGCGTGATGCCGGCGTCCGGCCAGGTGTTGTAGTGCACGCCGTTGTCGGTCGAGTACATGACGATGGTGTCTTCGGCAATGCCCAACGCATCGAGCTTGTCCAGCATGACGCCAATGTTCTCGTCGTGCGCGACCATCACGTCGTTGTAATCGCCCTGGCCGCCGCTTTTGCCCTTGTGCTTTTCGGCGCAGTGCGTGCGGAAGTGCATCGCCGTGGTGTTGTACCAGAGGAAGAACGGCGTCCCAGCCTTGTGTGTCTCGTCAATGAAGCGCAGCGCGCGCTCGGTTACCTCCTCGTCGATGGTCTCCATGCGCTTCTTCGTCAACGGCCCGGTATCCACGACCGTCTGCCCGCCCTTGCCGTCGGCCTTGCAGTGCAACACCCCGCGCGGGCCGTACCTCTTCTTGAACTCGGGGTCCTTCGGGTAGTCGGGGTCCTCGGGCTCTTCCTCGGCGTTCAGGTGGTACAGGTTGCCGAAGAACTCGTCGAAGCCGTGCATCGTCGGCAGATGCTCGTCGCGGTCGCCGAAGTGGTTCTTGCCGAACTGGCCGGTGGCGTAGCCCAGCGGCTTGAGTAACTCGGCAATGGTCGGGTCTTCCGCCTGCAGGCCATTGGTGGCGCCGGGCATGCCGACCTTGGTCAGGCCGGTGCGGATCGGGTTCTGGCCGGTGATGAATGCGGCGCGTCCTGCCGTGCAACTTTGCTGTGCGTAGTAGTCGGTGAAGGCCACACCTTCGTTACCGACGCGGTCGATGTTGGGCGTGCGGTAGCCCATCTGCCCGCGGCTGTTGTAGCTGATGTTCCACCAGCCCACGTCGTCGCCCCAGAGGATCAGAATGTTCGGTTTCTTAGCGGCCATGATCTCTTCCTTTCAATTTATGACACACATTCCGGATCGATTTGAAGCAACCCGGTCCAAAAAAACACACGGCCTTCACGGCGTCGTCAGTTCGCGACTGACCCCGCTGAAGGGCGAGCTCGGTGCCTTGTCGCCGTGGCAGAAGCGGAATTTTTTGCCGCTGCCGCACGGGCAGGGTCGATAAGCGCCCTGCCTGGCATCCTGCTCGGCGACCCACGCCATCACCTCGGCGGGCGCGCGGTTCTGCCGCAGCAATTGCACCATGACGTTGAAGGTTGGCCCGGTGTGGGTGAAAAAGAGCTCCAGCCCCGGGCACAGGTAGTTCTGTCCCGGCTCGCCGTCGCACGACAGCGCGAAGCGGTCCTTCGGGCAGCCGCCATTGCACCAGTTGCGCACCTTGCAGCCCCGGCACTGAGCGGTCAGCGTATCGAGCTTGTCCTGGCCGAACTTGCGTTGCTCGGGCGAGGCCACCAGCTCGAGCAGGTGCGTCTGGTGGATGTTGCCGAGCTTGTACTTCGGCTCGACGAAGTGATCGCAGGCGTAGAGATCGCCGTTGTGCTCGAGTGCCGGGCCGTAGCCGCAGGTGGGGGCGTGGATGCACAGCAGATGGCGGCCGAAGAAGGCCTCCAGCGTGACGTCGAAGAGCTGCACGTAGACCTGGCCGACGTCGTTGCGCACCCATTCCTCGAAGATGTCGATGAGGAATCGGCCGTACTGTTCGGCGCCCACCGTCCGCTCGGTGACCAGATTTCCGGTCTGCGTGTAGAGCAGTCGCTGTTTGCCAGGTTGCTCGCTCCAGCCCTGGTTGGCAATCTGGATCGTCTGCTCGGTGGCGCGCTCGATGATCGGGATGAACTGCACCCACTTCGCACCCAACTCGTCGCGGAAGAAGCGATAGACGGCGCGGCCGTGCTGCTGATTGGCGGCGTTCACAGTGCACAGAATGTTGAAGTCGACCTCGTGCTTGCGCAAGTACCGCCAGCCGCGCATTACCAGGTCGAAGGTACCCTGGCCGCGGCGGTCGACGCGGTAGGTGTCGTGCACCTCACGCGGGCCGTCGACGCTCAGGCCAACGAGGAAGTTGTGCTGCTTGAAGAACGTGCACCACTCGTCGTCGATCAGCAGACCGTTGGTCTGGAAGGTGTACTGCACGCTCTGGCCGGCCTGGAGGTACTTCTCGACCAACTCGACCGAATGGCGAAAGAAGTCGAGCCTCATCAGCGTCGGCTCGCCGCCCTGCCACGCCACCGTCACCTGCGGCGTCCGATGCGACTCAAGCAACTGGCGGATGTAGGCCTCCAGCGTCGCCTCGGACATGCGGTGCTTGTCGTTCGGGTAAAGCGATTCCTTGGACAGGAAGAAGCAATAAGTGCAATCGATGTTGCACGTCGATCCGCTCGGCTTGGCCAGCAGGTGGAAGCCCGGCGGGGCGTTCGCGGGCAACGGCGGCGGCGCGAAGGTGGGGTCGGTGGCAGTCATCACAAAAAGCGCAGCAGCACCGAGAAAAAGGCAAAGGTGCCGATCAGGATGAGGACGAGCGCAGCCGCGTAAAGTGGCGTCTTCTCTCGCTCGCTGGCCATGCCGGCGATGGCTGCGTAGTTCGCGCTCCATAAGTAGCTGAGCATCCGCCGGTACTCGAGAACCGAGATGACCGACGCCAGGATGCCGCAAAAGATCAGCGCCAGACCCAGGTACCACGCAGCGTACGGGAAGCGGGGGGCACTGGCCCCTGGCAGATCGTCGACATTCTGTAGAAACTGGACGATTGCGAAGCCGAAACCGATCAGCGAGACGGACGTACGCATGTAGGCCATCATCGTGCTTTCGATGGCGAGCCGCGTGCGCAACCAGGCGAAATGGCTATCGGCGCTCACCCGAACTTCGAAGCGTTCGGCTTGGCCGCTGGCCTGAGCATCACTCATCGCTGGAAAACCTCTTCGTGAATATTGAGCCACCAGCAGTTAGCCGGGAACACGGCTGGGGTGCTGTGGTGAGTTTGCGATCTTGCATACTAAGTCGTGCCCGGCGCTTTAACAATGGGTTCCTGTTCGATCCAGGCGCTGGCCGCCGCCACCGCCCGGTTGAGCGCTTCGCCGATCTGTGGTGTGGCCACGAAGACGTTCTCGTCGCCAATCAGCTTGAGTACCCCGGTCTTGGCCAACTGGTCGCGAACGAGCGGATCCACGCCAACCAGCATCAGTTTGCCTTGCCTAGCCTGCAGCGCCTGGGCATAGCGCTGCAACACGGTCATGTAGGTGCTGCCGATCTCGCTTATGCCGCGCAGGTTGATGGCGACCACGGCGCGAATGGAATCACCGACTTCCGGCAGCATCTCTTCAATGTTCTTGGCTGCGGCGAAGAACAGGCTGCCGTAAACGTGCAACAGGGTGAGCTGGTGGCTGGGCAGGCGCTCGGGCGGCGGCTGTTCCACGGGAAAGCCTTGCGCTTGCAGTACCCACTGGGTGACGACTACCTTGTTCGACTGGCGAATGGTGTTGAGCAGGATGCTCAGAACCACACCGAACAGCACCGCAAACTGCAGCGGGACGGTCAAGGTGGCGAGGAAAGTCGCGAGCATCACCAGCCTGGAGATGCGGCCGGTCTGCCAGGCCATCACCGCCTGTTCAATGCGCAGGCCCTGGAAACCGGCGACGATCAGCAATGCGGCCAGCGCGGGCATCGGCACCCGTTCCACCAGCGGCCCGGCGAGCAACACGATCAGCGCCACGAACAAGCCGACGAAGATATTGCCCCAGCGGGAGCGGGCCCCCGCGCTCATCATCAGCACTGTGCCGGAGACCGACCCGCCGGCAGGAATGCCGCCGACAATGCTGGTGGCCATGTTGGCCGCACCCTGGCCGAGGAAGTCGCGCGACACGTTGGGGTACTGACCGTCGGGGTTGGGCGTTCCCTGACTGACCCCGGCGCCTTGCACCAGGCCGATGACGGCTACCGAGAAGGCCGGCAGCAAGAGCGACATGACCAGCGCGGGCTGAGGCATCATCAGTTCGGGAAGGGATCGCGTAATCGCGGCGATGTCACCGACCATTGGGACGTTGCCGAAGTAGGTGGCCGTCGGCATGAACGGGAGGTTGAGCACGACCAGCAGGATGGTCGCCGCGGCAATCGCGATGATGAAGGCGTAGCGCTGCAATCGCTTCAGGAACAGCAGCGCCACGATCAGCACGAGCGTCACACCGCCGATGATGCTGTCCGGTACACTGATCTGGCCGATGCGCAACAGAAGGTCGAGCGCCTGCGCGACCCGGTTCGAGAAACTGCTCTGGAAGCCCGTCAGGTCGCTTAACTGGCCGAGGATGATCAGTACGGCCACGCCATTGAGAAAGCCGGTCATCACCGCGTTGGAAACGAAGCGGATCAGAAACCCCAGCCGGAACAGGCCCGCCAGCAACTGGATAACACCTACCAAAAGCACCAGCACGACCAGCGCCGGCAGTTTCTGATCGTCGGGGAAATCTACCAGAACTACCCCGGCGGCCACGGCCAGCGCTCCGGTCGTCGACACATTCATGAAGACCGAACTGCTGAAGATGGTGCCAATGGGCACCGCGATCATCAAGGTGTAAATGCCGAGCAAGGGGTTGACCGTTGCCAGCAGTGCGTGTGCCATCGCCTGCGGTACATTGACCACGGCAAAGGTCAGCGCAGCAATCAAGTCGGACGCGAGAAATCGTCGCTTCGGCTTCATTCGCTGCACTGCGGCATGAACCTGTTCATTGCGGGTGGCCATGGTCATTGATCCTTGAATGCGAACGCCATCAGCGGATTTCGTTGGCCGATCGACGAGCAAGCCACCAGCGGGCGACACGCGAAATCGGGCCCCGCAGCAGCAGGTACGGCATAAAGGCGAGCAAGCCGGCGACGATCACCGCTTCGGCGGGATGGAAGGTGTCGAAGACGATGAATTGGTAGATCAGATCCATGCACAGGCCAAGGAGGATGACCCGCGCGGTGGCGATCAGTCCCTCGTGCAGGCGAGTGCCGCGCTTCGCTGGATTGGTCAGAACGGTCCAGAAGTAGGGATCGCGCCCGGTGCGGGCGTCCTTGACGCCGTCGAGCAGCGCCGCAATGGTCGCCATGATCGGTTGCAGAACGAAACGAAAGGTCATCGGCCCACTAGGACGCTCGAGCAGGTTTTGCCAGATGCGCTCAAAAACCGGCACCGAGAGACCGTACATGGCGATCCCCAGAACGACGAACCCGACCATCAGCACGATTACCAATCGAGCCAGAAAAATCTTCGTCTTCGATACTTTCTCTTCCATCGCTCAAGCTTCCTTTCTCGTCCTGAAAATGCCGGTGCCGGAGGTGACTTTTGGCGCAGTGATGCAGGCGCGGGCATCGGTCGATCACGGCGCAGGCAGCGCAGGCAGGGCCGTCCACGCAGCGTCGGGGTCAAATCGCGTCATTGCGCCAGCGATGGCGGCAGACCTGGGACCCAGATCCTGCTGGTAGACGATGCCGTCCTGATTGACGACGAAGCTCATCAAGCCGGTCTCCCCGTAGCGGGCCGGCCAGCCGACCAGCGCGAAACCTTCAGTCATGCGTCGACCATTGACATAATTGCGGGCACCGCCCTGTGCCGCCTTCCCCTGGGCCTTGAGAATCCTGAAGCGGTAGCCGTGGTAACCATCCTTCAGGTCTTTCGTTTCGAGCAGGGGACCCGCCGGACTCTCCGGCTCGTCGGCGGCGGTTGGCCAGGAGAGGCCGTCCTGCTTGCCTGGTGAACTCCGTATCTTTTGCGCGAATTCGCGGACCCCGTCGCCGTTGCGGTCCTGCGCGGCGTACTCCCGTTGTGCATCCACGTAGGCGTACATGGTTTGTATCGCCGCCAGTTCATTGCGTCCGATACGGCGGGTACGCATTTCTTCCTTTCCCGCCCGCGTATCGAAAATCCAGCCGCTGCCGCTGCGCACCAGCGGTATCGGCAATGTCCAGCCGCTGCTTACTTCGAGGCGCGCCAGCGTGTCGCTGTCGCGCAGGATGTGGTGCCCTTTTGCCCAGGCGGCGAGAAAAGCCAGGCGATCCTCGCTGGCCAGGTCATCCAGCGAGATCATGCGCTCGTAGTTGAGGCCGAGAATCGCCCGCATCTCGGCCTCGTCATTGCGCGCGAGACTATCGACCAGTGCTTCCGCCGCAATCTCCGGCGAGGCGAAAATCTTTTGCGTGGCGGCGACAGCACAGGAGACTGACATTGCCAGTGCGCAGATCAGCGCCGCTGTAGTCCGCAACCATCGATTGCTCATCATTGGACCTTTCATGGTCGGCCCCTTCGTTATTGATTGCGCCGCTGGGCGACTGCACCGCCTGCCGGGCGCGCAACCCTGGATTGCCGCTGCGGCGTCGCATTGTGCCGCTGGGCGGCCTGACTTGCGCGGCCACGGTCGATCTGTTGTCGCGTCTGCCTGCCGTCGTTGGCGCCGCGCAGCGCATTGTCGCGATTGGTTCGAGCAGCGCTTGCGTTGCGGTTCTGCGCCTGTCTGCGGTCGACGTTGACCGCGCGGTTCTGTACCTGGCTACGGTCGATGTTGGCGGCCCGATCCTGAACACGGCTACGGTCGATGTTGCTGGCACGCTCCTGTGCCTGGCTGCGGTCGATAGTACTGGCGCGGTCGCGGACCTGACTCCGATCGATGTTGCTGGCCCGGTCCTGAACCTGGCTGCGGTCGAGGTTGCCGACACGGTCGCGCGCCTGACTGCGGTCGATGGCGGCTGCACGGTCGCCCGCCGATGTTCTGTCGCCTGCCGGTGTCCGCTGCGGAATCTGGTTGCGGTCGATGTTGCGTAGCGCTTCGCGGTCCAGATTCTCGGCGCCGACGCGGTCGGACAGCGCAGCCCTTGCCTGCGCCCGTTGATCCTCGCGGCCGCGATATTCCTGGCGACCGCCACGATCGCCGAGCCTGTTCTGCTGCATGCGATCGCGCGTATTGGCGTCGCGATAAGGAACTCCGCGGCGGTTGCCGGGGTTATGGTCCCAGTTCACGTTCCGGTTATTGGAGTTGATGCGGTTGTTGACGTTGATGTTGTTCCACTGATTGACGTTGATATTGACGTTCCGCCGCCGCCAATCGACGCCACCCCACAGCGCGTTCGTCACGCCGATGCCGACGCCCCACCAGATGGCGGTGCTGACCGGGTTCCAGCCGAATCCCCAGCGCACTGGCGGCGGGAAGAAGAACGGCGGAAACAGCGGGTGCCACCACGGGCCGAAGACATGGACCGGATTGTAGATGGGCACGAAGACTACCTGCGGATTGGCCGGCGCGATGGTGATGATCTGGGCCGGCGGGGGCCGTGCAGTGACGACGAGTGTTTGCGGCGCGGGAGCTGCGGCTTCGCTATTGACGATCTGTTGTTCGTTGGAACTCAAGTTGCCGGTGTCCCTGGCCTTGGAGCGCAGGAACTGCACAGAATCCATGACATCGCTCGGTTGCGCCAGGAAAGCGTCGCCGAGGTCCTGAACCCATTCGGGCTTTTCACCGAGCATGGCAAGCACCTGCGGGAAGGCGACCAGCGACTGCACGCTGGGATCCCACGGCTTGTCCTGCACCGCCTTGACCGCCTCATCACCCTTCAGGCTGCGGTTGGCGAACGCCCACTCGGCAGCCTGCGAAACATCCGACGGATAGGTGGTCGCCATCAGCACCTGCGAGAGGAGCGCATCGGGAAAGAGCGCGATCGGCGCGAGCATCTGGTCGAGTTGCTCGACGTTGAATTTGGGCGGGTCGGCGGCACGCACCTGCGCCGTGAACAGCAGGAGCGTTGCCACAAATAGCGCGGCGACGCCACGCAGGATCGAGTGCATTGATTGAGCTCCTTCCGGGTAATGCCGGTGATCGTTCACGGCCGCTACATCCTGGCGGGGGCGCCTGACAGGGTCAGGCACAGTGGCGATCGGCAGCCAGGGGTGAGCAACGCTCATCCCTGGCTTTCCCCTGTTGTCGGAAGCAAATTGCCAGTCATGCAGGGCAGCACGTCATGCTTCCGGCGCGACGCTCCGATCAGAGGTCCAGCGCCGTCACCCGGTTGCCATTCAGGCTCACGTTGGCCATCAGACCACCATTCGTCAGCACGAAGCCAACGATCGGTTGCTGTGCGGTCTGGGTCGTCACCTGCGCGTTGGCACCCACCGCCAGCAATGCGACAGAGCCGTCGACACCTGCTGTCCAACCCCGGCTTGCCTCGAAGCGGGTCAGTGCATCCTGCGTCATGAACAGGATGAAGACTGCCTGTGACTGCGCTCCCGCCAGCAGCCCGACCGAAGCCTCGGTCATGCGGAAGTAATTGGTCGTCTTCCCTGCCTTACGCAATGCGCCCTGGCCATGCGATCCACCGACGATGAAGCCGGCAGAAACCACCGATGGGAAGACCAGTACGCCGCGTGCCGAGGTGACAATCTCCTGCGATCCCCGGGCTTCCCGGTAAAGACGCGACAGCGCGCTGTCGACCGCAGCGTCGATGGCCTCACGGCGTGCGGCGGGATCGCCAGCGCTCCCGCCGGTAGTGGTGCAGCCCGCGAAGACGGTGAGTGCCGCCAGCGAAACGCCGGCGCCGATAAATTTACGTTTGTTCATTGTTTGCTCCAGTCAGCTATTGATCGAATACCAGCTTGGTACCGTCAGTCGCCCGCCGAGTTCGGTGGCAACAGATCGGGCACTTCGAAAGGCTTCGGGCCTGCCGTCGCTGCTTTCGGGGCCGTGCCCGGCAGCATCTCGAAGTTCGGTGCGAACGTGACCATCAGTCCACGCAACTGGTCGAACGGCTTGCGGTCACCCTCGAACTTCGCCTTGCCGCCCTTGATCAGGTCGTCGAACGAACTGGCGCCCATCATCACCTGGTCGAGATCAGTACGGTTCAGCGTGATCGTCAGATCCGGCTTTGCCGCCTGTTCGCCCTTGATGTTGGTCAGGGTCGCGTTGCTCAGCTCAATCAGGTACTTCTCACCGTTGTCGGGCGTCACCAGGTTGATCGTGAAGCGCATGCCATCGGCCTTGCGCGGGTCCATGCTGATGCCCAGGAAGTCGAGCCATTGTTCGGTGGACATTGCACGAATCACGTCGGGGCCGGTCGTCCTGATCGGGTTACCACCCGGCAGCCCGTTGCGCAGTTCGAAAGCTCCTTGCAGGAAGATGTTGCGCAGGGTCGGGCTTTCCTTCTGGTAACCGAGCTGCTCGAAGGCATCGGCCAGCAGGTCTTTGGCCGGCTGGTTGCGTGGCTCGGCGAAGACCAGGCGATTCAGGATTTCCGTGGCCTCGAGGTACTTGCCCTGGGCAATCAGTTGTTTGCCCTTGGCCATGATCTTGGCGGAGCCGCCCATCATCTCGACGTACAGCGGCGCCGAATCCTTCGGGGAGAGCGGAACGATGGTGGACGGATTGCCGTCCCAGTAGCCGAGGAAGCGGTTGATGACGCCGCGACTGTTGTGCTGCTCCGAGCCGTGGTAGCTGTGCGCGGGCCACTGCTTCCACAGGCTGTCAGGAAGCTTGTACACGTTCTGGATCTCGTTGATCGTCACGCCGCGGTTGGCGTAGTGCAGCGACTGGTTGTTCAGGTTGGCGTAGGTGTCACGCTGAACCCGCATCACTTCCTGGATACGCGCGTTGCCCCAGCGCGGCCAGCTATGCGAGGCGAACATCACCTCGGCTTCCTGACCAAATTTGTACAGTGCGGCGTTGATCTGCTTCGACCAGTTCAGTGCGTTGCGCACCGGCGCACCGCGCGGCGTGTAGACGTTGTGGATGGTGCCGGTGATGTTTTCCGCCGCCCAGAAGGCCTTGAACTGCGGGAACCAGGTGTTCATCTCAACCGGCGCTTCGGTGTCGGGCGTGTTCTGGAACACCATCTTGACGCCGTCCAGCGTCACTTCCTCGAAGTCCTTGGTGATGATCAGGTTGGGCGGGATCAGTCCGACATTGCCATTGGCCACGTTCTTGCCGATCGACTGGTCTGCGTGGCCGTGCGGATCGCGCGGCAACAGCACGGCGTACGAGTATTGCGTGCGGCGTGACATGGCGTTGCCCGCGAAGATGTTCTCGGAGATCGCCTCACGGAGGAAGCCCTCGGGGGCGATGATCTTGACCTTGCCGCTGAGCACGTCGGCTTCATCGACCACGCCGCGCACGCCGCCGAAGTGGTCGACGTGGGAGTGTGAGTAGACGACGCCGACGACCGGGCGCTTGCCGAGCTTCTCGTTGATGAATTCGAGCGCCGCGCGGGCGGTTTCCTTGGTTGTCAGCGGGTCGAAGATGATCCAGCCGGTATCGCCCTTGATGAAGCTGATGTTGGCCAGGTCGTAGCCGCGCACCTGGTAGATCTTGCCCGGCAACACCTCGTAGAGCCCATAGGCCATGTTCAACACGGCCTGGCGCTGCAGCGACGGGTGGATACTCTGGAAGTCCTTGCCCTGCAACAGCCACTGGTAGCTGGCCATGTCCCAGGCGACGTGGCCAGCATCGGCCATGATCTTTTTGTACGGCGGCTCGGCGATGAAGCCTTTCTTGGCCTCGTCGAAGTCGCGCTTGTCCTCGAACGGCAGCGTCGCCGAGACGCCTTTGCGTAGTTCGATCGTGTAGGTCGACGGCAGGCTGCCCTTGGGGTCGAAATGCTTGCCCGTTACCGCGCCGGGGTCAGTATCGCCGGCGGCGATAAGGGGGGGGGCAGCAGTGGCAAAGACGAGGGCGAGGGCAAGAGTTATCCTGCCATTGACTTTGGTTTTCATTGAGTAGGCTCCTGTATTTTTCGTTTTAGCCAAGCGGTATGTGCAGGCACATTAACGCCTTTCCATGCGTCGCGCAACCTGAAAGCCGATCAGCGAGACGAGGACGGCGCTACCCAGCACGCCGCTCAAAGGGCTTGCGCGTAGCAAAATTCGGAGCAGCCTCCACTGCAATATTCAGGCAGCAGCGTGATGCCCTGGTTCAACGGAAAGCCTCATCCCTACGGCCTTTAACACCGCCAGGAGAGTTTTCAATGTTGGATTACCCTTGGGCGACAAGGTGCGATAAAGCGATTCCCGGCTGATGCCGGCTTCGGCGGCGACCGCCCCCAATCCACCGTAGGCTTCTGCCACAGTTCGCAGCGCTAGAAGACCCGCAGCACGATTGTCCGGATCATCCAGGGATTCCATTGCCGCCTTCAGGTATTCAACCGCCAGCTCGCGGTCTTCACGAAGCTCGGCCACCTCACGCTCGTGATGAGAAACCGCCGCGCCAACTTTCTTGTTCATGCTTGCCTCCGTTTCCAATCAGCCCAGTAATCCCTGGCTGTCTTGATGTCCGTCGCTTGTGTCTTTTTCGATCCGCCAGACAGGAGAATGACGATCGACTGGCCATGTCTCCCCAAATAGACCCGATACCCAGCGCCGAGGTGCTCCCTCAGTTCCAGGATGCCGTCACCTACCGGTTCGCAATCACCAAAATTTCCCGCCTCAATCCGCTTCAGACGAATCCTGACCTTGGCTTGAGCTCGCTTGTCACGGAGCGATTGAAGCCACTCAGTGACCGGCTCATGGCCATTGGCCATTTGGTATCGGAAAACTTCGATCATGGATAGATTGTAGCTTGCAAGCTACATGCCTACAATGGCTACGCAGCAGAGTGGGCACTTTAACCACCAGGCGCCTCGTTGCGAACGTTTACCCGCAGGACTTGCGTATACTGCCGCATCCTGCCGCATCCTGCTCGACGAACACTGCGAAGAAATCTCGCCGCTGCACGTGGAGACAAGGGCAGAATATGAAGTCATCCGGGTTCTCCAGACCGGAGTGTTCGGCATTCACCGTGCTCAGGAAGGCATGGATACTTTGAGTTACTGCGGGTTGTTCCGGGTTGTCGGATTGAAGTTCCTTTCGTTTCCTGATCGCACTCCGCATCGGCATTCGGCGCGCTCGCTTCGATGAGTCGCTGGCGCTGGCTCCCGGTCTCGATCACGGCGCTCGTCGGCCTGCCGCTCACCGTGGCGCTTGTCGCCATCGTCGCGTTGTTGATGACCGGGGCGACGGTCGACGCTTCGCGCTGGCGCGACGCGTCCGCAGAGCGGATATCCGCTGCACTCGGTCGTACGGTCATCCTGGAGGGGCCTGTCGAACTGTCGCTGGGCCGCGAGGCCGAACTGCGCATCGGCGGTGTGCGCATCCTCAACCCGTCCGGCTTCACGACGCAGGAGTTCCTCACGCTCGCTGAGGCACGCGTACGGATCGATCTGCTCGACCTGCTCGACACCTTGCGCGGCGAGTTGCACCTGCGCAGCATCGAGGCCAGCGATGTTCACCTGTGGTTCGAGCGAGCAAGCGATGGGCGCAACAACTGGGCGCCGGCGCGGCAAAGTGCTCGGAGTTTGTCTCGTGGCGCGATCAGTGTCGGGCAGATTACGCTGCATCAGTTGGCCATCGACTACCACGATGCGCGCACGGCGACGCGCCACTTCTTCGATCTGGACGAGCTGTCGGCGAGCGCAAGGTGGAACGAAGCACTGCGCCTGGCTGTGCGTGGCCGCCTGGGCAAGCAGTTTCCATTCGCTCTGACAGCCGAGGGCGGGTCTCTACGGTTGCTCCGGGAAGCATCCGGGCCATGGCCGTTCACGCTCGACTTCGAATCTCCCGGCACGCGACTGCACGCCAACGGCGCACTCGACGCGAGCAAGGGCGAAGCACGCTTCAACTTTGGCGCCGCTGGGGAGGCACCTGTGCCGCTCGCGCAGCCCCCGGACACCGGGCTACCGCAGCTCGCCGACGGCGCACTGGCTGGCACGCTCGTCGCGCCGGCAGATGCCGTCGCCGAATTGCAGGACACCGCTGCGATCAACGAGCTTGCCGGGCGACTCACGCTCGCCTTCGGCGGCGCCCGGCCGCGCGTCAGCGGCGCGCTCAGCGTCGCCAGCCTCGACCTGCGCCCGTTCTTCGCGGGCGGCCAGGGCATACCGAAGCAAACTCCTGATGACGCCGCGCTGCAGCCGCCGATGCTACCCTTGCGCGATCTTGTGCCGCTCGACGTCGACCTTGAATTGGCTGTCGGCCGCTGGCTCGGCTTGCCCGTCGACCTTCGTGACGCGAAGTTCGAACTGCACGCCGACGCCAACGGTGTGCGGCTGCCGATCCGCGCGACGATCGCCAGCGTTCCGTTCTCTGGTCGCCTCGGCCTCGATACGGCGGCACCGACGCCGACGCTGGCACTCCGCCTTGCAGCGAAGAACGCTGCCCTTGGCGACCTGGCGCGGGAGCTGTCGGGCGCCAGCGAGATCGAAGGCAGACTGGGGCGCATTGAGCTGCGCCTCGGCGGACGTGGCGAAACGCTGGACTCACTGGTGAATAGCCTTGAGCTTTCACTGGCGGCGGCGAATGCACGCTTGAGCTATGGCAGCTCCGCTGGCGATCGCCCGATGGCCATCACGCTTGACACGCTGGACCTGGCGCTGCGCCGCGGACAACGACTGCGCGGCAGCGCGCGCGGGACGCTGCTCGGCGAGCTGCTGACACTCTCGCTGCGCGGCGGTACCCTGCCCGAAATGCTGCGCGAGCTGGCCACGCCGATCGAACTCGAGATCGCGGCGGCGCCGGCGAAGCTGCGCATCGAGGGCACGCTCGCGCGCCCCGAGGCGACGCGCGAAACGGCCTTGAGCTTCGCTTTACAGGCCCGCCGCACGGGGGACCTGGCGCGCTGGCTGGGCGTCGCACCGCAATCCAAGCTGCCCCTCGCCCTGCGCGGTCGCGTACGGATCGCGAGTGACGCCTGGTACCTTGAGCAGACGAGGCTCAAGCTCGGTCGCAGCGAGCTGACGATCGACGGCCGGCGCTCCCGCGTCGGCGATCGTCCGATCCTCGTCGCGTCTGTGCGCAGTCCGCTGATCGATGTGCCGGAACTCGCGACGCTACGCGTCAGCAGCGGCCGGAGCAGCGACCTGCCGGTTTTTCCCGACGCCGCTGACCTCGCTGACACTGACCTTGTCCTGGCGTTGCAGCATGTGCTGCTCGGCCGCACCGATCTGGCGGACGTCGGTTTCGTCGCCCGCTTCCGCGCCGGGCGTCTGCTGCCGTCAGCGCTCACCGGCAAGGTCGCCGGCGTACCGTTCGCGGGACGTGTCGCACTCAACCTGCGCGGCGAGGTGCCTGAAGCAGGGCTCGATCTGTCCACCGGGGAAATCGACGTCGGCGCACTGCTGCGTGACCTGGGCGCCGCCGAGGACATCGACGGGCGCGCGGACAAGTTGCAGATCACCCTGCGCGGACGCGGCAAGACCCCGCGCCAGCTCGCCAGGCTCTCGTCATTCGAGGCGCGCGTGAGCGGCGGGCGTATCAGCGTGCTTGGTGCGCTGGAACGTCCGGTCGCCGAGTTTCGCGTCACCGAGGCCACGATCGGTGCGCTAGCGGGCGGGCCGATCCGGGTACAGCTCGCCGGCACGCTCGACGAGACTGCGCTCGACATCAGGCTGAGCAGCGGAACGCTCGCGGACCTGCTGCGCGATGCTACGCACCTGCCCTTCTCAGTGGCGGCGCAAGCGGCGGGTGCACGCCTGACGCTCGACGGCGAGGTGGCGCTGCCGCTCGGGCGCGCTGGACAGCTCACCTTCGAGATGAGCGGCGAGCGACTCGCTTCGCTCAGCGGACTGGCGCGGGTTGAACTCCCGGCGTGGGGTCCCTGGTCGCTGCGCGGCCCGCTGCGCATGACGCCCACCGGCTACGAGCTGCAGGGGCTGGTGTTGCGCGTCGGCGAGAACCGACTCAAGGGAACCGGCACACTCGACGTGAGCGGGCGACGGCCGCGGCTCGACGTACGGGTGAGCGCGCCCAGTATTCAACTCGACGACTTCCCGCTACCGGAGCGCCTTGCCGATGCACCGCCGCGGGCGAGCACGGCCGAAGCCCTGCGCCTGTCGGCAAGCAGGGTGGCCGGACAGACCGGGCGACTGCTCGGCGCCGGATTCCTGCGCCGGCTCGATGCCTACCTCGATGTGGAAGTGCAGGAGGTACTTTCCGGAAACGACCGGCTTGCCGACGGGTCCTTGCGCGTCCAGATTGTCGACGGGCGTGCTTTCCTCGGCCCGGCCGTGGTCAATATCCCTGGGGGAACCCTGCGGCTCTCCTTTGCGTATGACCCGACCTTGTCCGAGGTCGAGCTCGCCGCTGGTGCTTACGTCGAACGCTTCGACTACGGCATCATTGCCCGCCGCCTGGGCCGGGCGGACGACGTCCGGGGTCTCGTCAGCGTGAATCTGGAACTTGCGGGCAGGGCGCCGTCGCTGGCAACAATCATGCAGCACGCCGACGGAAGAGTAGACTTCGCCGTCTGGCCGACGGAATTGCGCAGTGGCGTCTTCAGTCTGTGGTCGGTGAATCTCGTACTTGCGCTGGTGCCCCTGATCGATCCGGGCGGGGAAGCCCGCCTGAACTGTGTCGTTGGCCGCTTCGACCTCAAGGACGGCAAGCTGAGCGACGACAAGATCATCATCGATACGACCCGGGTGCGCGTTCGCGGCGCCGGCAGCGCCAATCTGGCGAGCGAACAACTCGCCTTCGTCTTTCGCCCGCGCGCGAAGGGCTTCGCTCCGTTTCGCCTGCAAACCCCGTTGCGGGTCAGCGGTACGCTCACCGACTATCGTATCGGCATCGAGGGGCGCGACCTGCTTGAATCGGTTCTGCGACTGATCGCTTCGCCGATCCTCCTGCCAATCGAATGGTTCATCCTGGGCCCGCTGCCGCGCGACGGCGCCGACGTGTGCACGAACCCGCTGCGGGCAGATGATCGCGAGCCTTGACCTGCACTTGGCAGGCTTCGCCTTGCCGGCTAAGGGCCGGCGAACGGCTGCGCCTGTGTGTCGTCAGTGAGGAAGGTGGACAGCAGGGCTTCGAGGCGCACCGGGATACCCGGCGTTGTGCTCGCGGCGAGGTTGCGTCCAGTCGGCCCCGAAGGTCGCTTGATGCCTTCATCGACGCGTTCGAGCAGATACGGGAAGAACGGGTTGGACGACAGGCGCGTCAGGAAATCCTGATCGACGACCAGGGTGCCACGCTCGCCGCGGGCGCCCATGGTGCCAAGACTGAAGCCGAACTCGGGGCGCAGCTTCGTATCGGCCCGCAGCCCGTAGAGCGGATCGTCCATCGGAATCGGGATTGCCAGGTGGGACAGCGAAAAGATGCCGGGTGGATAGGGGAGGTTGAGTGCGCGGTCCACGGCCTGCAACTGGCCTGGCGCGATACTGCGCTCGATCGTGGCATCGCTGTCGTCGTTCGCGTTCATTATTGACGTGAAGCGGTACGGCTGCGGGGTCGTTGGCGTCAAGCCATCAAGCGCGACATAGGCGGCGGGGCGCAGCAGGGGACCGAATTTCACGGTCCGGTTAACGTCGAAAAGAACGATCTCGCTGCCATTGTCAGGCAGCAGCGAATACAGCGCCGTCAGGATCGCCGGCGTGCTGACGGTGAAATCAACCACCGACTGAAAGGTCAGCACCGGCGGTAGACCGCCGAGCTGGCCGGCACGCGAGAGGCGCTGTAGCTGGCTTTGCAGCGCATCGGTCAGGCGATACGACTGGCGCGCGCCGTTGACCGGGAAGGAGTTGTACTTGAACGGATTGAACTCCGGCACAACGCTGAGCCATGCCGCGTTGGCGAACGGCGGCAGCACGGCCGGGAGGGCCGCCAGACCGGCAAAGCGAG
Organism: Candidatus Accumulibacter affinis; assembly: GCA_016713625.1. Classification (GTDB taxonomy): domain Bacteria; phylum Pseudomonadota; class Gammaproteobacteria; order Burkholderiales; family Rhodocyclaceae; genus Accumulibacter; species Accumulibacter affinis. Next base: position 22,889 of record JADJOT010000010.1, on the reverse strand, counting down.
CAAAACGCGTGATCCCGATCATCGGCGTGACCAATACCAGGCGGTCGGCACCGGGAAGCGTCGGATCCTCGAGCGCGTCGAGTTCATACTTCATGGCCAGCGCGCCGCCGTTCGAAAAACCGACCATGTGCAGCGGCGCCGGGGCGGGTACGCGTCGGCGTGCCTCGCGAACCGCGAGCCGCGTGGCGGCCATCCAGTCTTCCCAGCGCACCTTGCTCAGGCCGGCCGGCACAGTGCCGTGCCCCGGCAGGCGGACACCGATCGCGACGAAGCCGCGATCACGATAAAGCTTCGCGATGTGCCGCAGGCTGTAGGGTGAGTCGGTCAGCCCGTGCAGCAGGATCACGACCCCGACCGGCTGGCCGTCGGGTTCCATGACATACGACCGGTTCCAGTCCTGGGCGAAGTGCCCCGGATAGATCGGGCTGTCCTCGAAATAGCGGTTGATCGGAGCGCGCTCATCCGGATCGAGTTTCTGGCTGACCTCGGCGCGAACACTTTCGAAGATCTTTCCTTCCTGTGCGAGATAGCGAGGCCAGTCGGCTGCATCGAGTTCGCTCGGCTGCAACTTGGTCGGCACGAAGGTATACCAAAGATGCAGCGACGGGCCGCTGAGAGCCCGATACGAGCGCAACGCGAACATGGCCGCGCCGATGACGACAACTCCGATCAACAGCCACTTCAGAACCCTCTTTATACCCATCCGTATCGTCTCCACTTGCGTTGAAGCACAGGCATCGCTGTTGCGTCATTCCGCAGCGACCCGAGCCGCAAAAACTTCGGCCCTGTGCTTTGGCCGAGCATCCTCGACGCCAGACTATTGTGGCACATTCCTGTGGCACATTCCTATGGCACATTCTTGTGGCACATTCAGGTTTGTTGCGTGCGGTTGTACGAACACGCCATCCATGATCCGGTGTCAACATTTGCGTTGGGCCGGGGTCGCGCCGGACAGCCGCCAGGATCGGCAGTGACGTCAATTCCAGCCGTGCCAGCCGGCTGATGACCCAAATCGCCAGCAAGTTCTGTATGATCCACGGCCGAGGACTTGCGGAAGCAGGCATGGAAGGATGCCTCTGCAAGGATCCATCCTTCGCAGCGAGAGGAGCAGGCACGGGCCATGAAGACCGGCGAGCGGGCAAGCGCGCTTGGCTCCCCCGAAGTGAAGGGGAAAGTGAAGGGGAATCAAGGTTGGGAAGAATAGTCGCCATCCAGGGGCTGCCTGGCGTCCTACACGAAGGAGTCATCACGTGATCTATCTCGCCGCTTTGGTCGTGCTCGCCACCCTCGTCGCGATGGCGTCAGGGCGGGTTCCTGCTGTCCTCGCACTGGCCACCGCGGTCTGCTTCGCGGGAGTCAGCGGCTTGGCCCCGGTGCCGGCACTCCTCGCCGGATTGAGCAACGGCGGGATCATCACCGTGGCGGCGATGCTGGTCATCGCCAAGGGCATCGTCCATACCGGCGCGGTGACCCGAGTCACCTGGGCGCTGCTGTCGACCGTCACCAGCGCCCAGCAGGCCCTGCGTCGCCTGGCGCTGCCCATCGGGGTCGGGTCCGGCCTGATGAACACCACCCCGATCGTTGCCATGCTCGTCCCGGCCGCCAAGGAACTGGAGCAGAACCGCGGCATCAACGCCCGCGAGTTGCTGCTGCCCATCGCGCACATCACGACTCTGGCCGGCTCGGTAACCTTGATCGGCACCAGCTCGAACCTGCTGATCGCCGGCATCGCCGCGCCAGCGGGAATCGACATGACGATGCTGTCGTTCGCCCCGGTGGCGTTGCCGGTCGCCATCGTCGGCGCGGTGATCGTGTATCTGACCGCGCCGCTGATGCTGCGCGGTCAGGGGGAAACCGAAGCGGCGACTCGCGACTGGCGAGTCGAGATCCCGGTCTCCGGAAAGGCGCTGGCGATTGGCCGTGTGGCCGCTGATTTCGGGATCGATCAGACTCAGCAGTACGCCCTGGATGCGATCCGGCGTTGGGATGCCGACCTTGATCCGTCTGCCGCGATCGAGGCCGGCGACACCCTGGTCTTCTCGGCGACCGAGAGCGGCGTGACCGCCTTGTGGGGCAGCCCGCTCTTCGGCCTGGCTGAACAGCGCCTGTACCGGGTTTCCGCCGGCTCAGGCGCCAACGGGACGCTGCGCGACTTCGAGACCGATGGGGGCATCCGCGTCATCGCGGCGCGGACCGCAAGGTCCCTGCGCGACACCGAGGTACGCCCGGGCGGGACCGCCTTCGTGACCGCGCCGAGACAATCCCTGCTCGTCGAACAGCCGGATGTGGCGCTATGGGAGCGCGCCGCCGGGCTGAGCCCGCAACCGGCCAAGACCGTGTTCGCTGTCGCCATCCTGATCGCGGTCATCGTCTCGGCGTCCTTCGGCCTGCTTCCGGTGGAGCTGGCTTCAATGACCGGGGCCGTGCTCATGGTGATCACCGGCATCCTGACGCCGAAGTCCGCCGTGCGGGCCCTCGACTGGAACGTCTTGTTCATCCTCGTCGGGTCGGTGGCACTCGGCGCAATCGTCGTCGAGAGCGGGCTCGCCACAGTGCTCGCCGACGCCATCAGGCACCTCGCAGGAGGTAGCGTGCTGCTCGTCGTCATCGTCTTCGCGCTGACGACGGCGCTGGTGACCAACCTAGTCACCAATGCAGCCGCCGCGTCCATCCTTACCCCGGTGGCGATCGGCATAGCCAACGAACTCGGCATCAACCCGGTGACGCTCCTTGCGCTGATCGGGACCTGCATCTCGTTCACCTTCATCAACCCCTTCAGCCACCAGTCGAACCTGATGGTCATGCAGCCCGGCGGCTACACCTCGGCTTCGTTCGCCAGGTTCGGTATCCTGCTGGTCGCCGGGTCGCTGGTGACGGTCGTCATCGTCAGCTACCTGCTGCTGCACCTGCAAATGCGGCTGTAGTCCTGGATGACCTGGCTGACCCGGCTGACCCGGCTGACCCGGCGAGGGTCTCGCGCCACGGTTAAGGTTTCACGGAGGATGCTCCGTTCCCAACGAGTGATTCCGGGGTGCAAGCCGGAATGCACCGATTCCGGCGTGCAAGCCGGAATGCGCCCGGCAAGGGAAGGAACGGTCATGGCTTTCATCATCGGGGGTTTCTGGAACTGTCATGACCGTTAGCGCTTTGCAGTTCATCGGGAGGTAACTCATGACCAAACGCAGCTTCCAGATCGGCGCGGCTTCAGTGGCGCCGCTGGCGGTTCCTGCGAGCCGCACTACCAACGCGCTCGGCGCGACTCAGCGCGGCGGGCTAGCGACGTGACGCCGCTACTGAACGCCAGTCGCTTCCTGGTGCTTGCTGCCGTGCTGGGTTCGCTCCTGTCAGCGCTGACGCTGTATGCTTACGGCCTGGTCGATACCGTCGCAGTCATCCTGCGAACGCTGGCTGCCGGCGACGTCTCGACCACCGGCGCGAAGGCGATGATGCTCTACTTCATCGAAGTCTTCGATCTGTTCCTGCTCGGCACGGTGATGCTGATTCTTGCCTTCGGCCTCTATGAGCTGTTCATCGATGCTGACTTCAAGATGGCGTCCCGCCTGCACATCTACACCTTCGAAGACCTCAAGACCAACCTGGTGACGGTGGTTGTGGCGGTGATGGCGGTGACTTTCCTCGGCCAGATCATGTCCTGGAACGGCGCGACCTCGCTGTTCGATCTCGGTGTACCGGTGGCGCTGGTGATCGCTGCGCTGAACGTTTACCTGTGGGTCGCCAAAGTGGGCAAAAAGTAGCGGTGCGCGGGCGGATTCCGTGCCCCGCCCGCCCTTGGCGCGACGGCCCGTGCGGCGGCGGTGCTGCTTGATCACAGCATCGGACCGATTGCCGGCGTCAGCGGAATTTTCTTCACCGGGCCAACGCTAACAACACCGCGCCCCGCTTGGCCAGCAGCACCTGGGTGTCGCCGCTGGAGATGTCCGTGGCTTACTCTTGGACTGGTTGAGAATATCTCAAGGACAGCTGGCGGTGACCACCGGCGTGACGATCAAGGACCATCAGATTCATGGGCTTGCATTTCTGTCTTGTTGCTCTCGCCCGCCACTCACCCGGCCGGCGCATGACTGATCACTTTTGGGTTGCCGCCGGCACGCTGTTGCTGTGCTTCCATGTTGCGGCAACACCCGCCTCGGCCCAGGCTCCCGCCGCCGCGGACACCAATCCCGCGCCGGTCGAAGCCACGGCACAGGCCGCAGCCCACGGGTCAGCCGATATTCCGGCGCGTGCCGACGCCGACCAACAGTACATCCAGGAGATCGTTCGCCGGGCCCAGGTAGCCGACGTGGCGCAGCGCTACAAAGAGGCATTGGCGCGCCATTCCAAGGCCATCGAGCAACTCGCGGAGCGCTCCGGCAAGAGCGATCTGGCGGTATTGTCGGTGCACCGGCTGGAGAGCCTGCAGCGCCACTGGCTGCTCTACGAGCGAGCGCTTACCCAGACGCGGGGCGAACTGGCGCGCAGTACCAACGCCAAGTCCGAAGACGTGGCCGATCTGGCGAAACGTCGCGCGGTCTGGCAGGCCACCGGACAGACCGCGGGACTGGCTCCGGCGCTGCTGGAACGTGTCGACGAGTTGATCGCCATGATCGACGATGCGGAAAAGCAGACCGCGGTGCCGCTGAGCAAACTGCTCGATCTGGGACGCGCGGGAAGCGCGCTGGCGACCGAGGTGCAACAAGGCATCGCCGCGCTGTCGGCCAAGATCGACGATCAGGACCGGCGACTGGTGAGCATGGACACGCCGCCCCTGTGGCTGGCTTTGGGCGACACCGAAGCGATCGATCCGGTCAGTATCGGGTTGAGCCGGAGCCTGGAGATCGAACGAGCGTTCGCCAGCGGCTACGATGCCGCGAACGTTCGCTGGCTGCCGGCTCTCGCAGCCGGCGCCTTGCTGCTCTTGCCGGCGATGGTCTGGCTGCGCTATCGCGCGCGCTTGCTGGTGGCCGCCGGGCAAGCCACCGAGCCCTCCATGCGCGCGCTCTCGCGGCCCTGGGCGGCGTGGTTGCTGCTCGTCTTGATCGGCACCGTGGTCTACGACATCCAGGGTCCCATCTTCCGCCAGCAGGCGGTGATGCTGCTCGCCTGGATCCCGGTGCTGGTGCTTGTCCAGCGCCGCGTACTGGCCCGCGTCGGCCCCTGGGCCTACTTCAGCGCCGTGTTTTATTTGCTGAACACCATGGCCTCGTTGCTGCTCGGTGATCAGCTTCTGTACCGCGGCGTTTTATTGGTTCTGAACCTGCTCATGCTGCTGACGCTGGCCTGGCGCATGCTGCGTGCGCGGCGCGGCGCTACCGACGAGGCCGACGAGGCCGACGAGGCCGCTACGGCGCCCGTCCAGGCGCTGACTTTCCTTGGCTGGGTCGCCTGCGTTGTGCTGTTCGTATCGGCAGGTTCCAACATCCTCGGCAACATCTCTCTGGCGACGATGCTCACCGGCGCGCTGCTCGACAGCAGTTACGCCGCGCTCGCCCTCTACGCTGGCAGCACGGTGCTGGTGGCCTTGTTCCAGGTGCTGATTCCCCGCTCGACGCTGGCGCGCATCGCCGGGCGTCATTCCGGCTCGCTGATCCCGCTGGCGGCCCGGCTCGCTCGCACCCTGATGGTGCTTGCCTGGCTGATCTACGCGCTACAGTCCTTCCGCGTCTATCGCCCGCTGTCCGCCTTGCTGGTGACCGTGCTCACGCATGAATTCCAGCTTGGCCTGCTGTCGGTCAGCCTGGGCAACATCGCGGCCTTCGCAGCGGCGATCTGGGCTGCCTTCTGGCTGGCCAGGACCATCCGTCTGCTGCTCGCCGAAGACCTGTTGCCCGCGCTGGCCTTGCCGCGCGGGGTGGGTGACAGCATCTCGACGCTGACCTATTACAGCATCATCTTTCTGGGTCTGCTGGCGGCACTGGCCATGGCTGGTTTTCAGGTGGGGCAACTGGCCATCGTCTTCGGTGCGCTCGGCGTCGGCATCGGTTTCGGCCTGCAGGACGTGGTGAAGAACTTCGTCGCCGGGCTGATCCTGATGTTTGAACGTCCCATCCGGCTCGGTGATGTGGTCGATGTGGCGGGCATGAGCGGCAAGGTACGCGACATCGGCATGCGGGCCACGATCATCACCACTTTCGATGGCGCCGAGGTGGTGGTGCCCAACGGCATGCTGCTGGCCGACAAGCTGGTGAACTGGACGCTCAACAGCAGCAGCCGGCGCATCCACGTCGACATCAGTACCGGCTACGGCGTAAGCCCGCAGCAGACGATCGAGTTACTCGAGGGCATTGCGCGCGGCATCGACGGCATCGCCCTGTCGCCCGCCCCCGAAGCCATCCTGACCGGCCTTACCCCCGGCGCGCTGCAATTCAGCGTGCGCGCCTGGACCGCGCCGCATGCCTACTGGGTGGGGGTGCGCAGCGAACTGGCCGTGCGCATTCGCGACGGCCTCTCCGAAGCCGGCATCGAGGTGCCGCTGCCGCAGCGTGAGATGCACGTGCGTAGCGTGCCTGGGGCGGCGCTGCCGGCCGCGGTACCCGGCACCGTCGCACCCGTGCAGGGGAGCCTTGGCGCAGAGTTGCCAAACACCTGAGCGACCAAGTCCACGGCGAATGAAACCAGCTCATTACGCAAGTTGACAAGCCGCCTGCTCGCGTGCATTCTGCGCTGCGCATGCATGACCAAGTGCACTGTTTCGACCACACACCTTCTGGCCACTTGCCGGAGACGCCTGGAGAACCGAATCTCATGACGGCTACCGACCCGAGCACGACTTCGCCGACAACGGCGCCGGTGCACGACCTCCGGGAGACCGTCGAGGAACGCAAGGCGAGCGGCAAGGCCGCCCGCAAGCGGGCTCCGCGGGGCACGTTTGCGCACTGGGACGAGACGGCGCGCGGGCATGACGCCCTCGCCACGATCGCCGCCCAGAACGTGATCCGGGTCCCCGAACTGCTCCCCATCCGACACGGCCGCATGGTGGCCTCGCCGTGGAACTACTACCGCGGAGCAGCCGCGGTGATGGCTGCCGATCTCGCTTCGCGGCCCCACAGCGGTCTGCTCGTGCAGCTCTGCGGCGACGCTCACGTCCTCAACTTTGGCCTGTGGGCGACGCCCGAGCGCAACCTCCTGTTCGACCTTCGCGACTTCGACGAGACGCTGCCCGGGCCCTTCGAGTGGGATGTGCAGCGACTGGCCGCCAGCCTGGTGGTGGCGGCTCGGGAGGACGGTATCAAGGCGACGACGGCTGATGAGGCGGTGGTCACGGCAGTGGAGGCGTACCGGGGCCGCATGGCCCGCTATGCGAAGATGAGCGAGCTCAACCTCTGGTATGACGGCACCCACGTCGACAACCTGATCAACTACTTCACTCCGGCCGACCGCGGGCTGCTGTCGGTGCACATCGAGAAGGAGTCCAAAAGCCGCACCCACCTCGGTGCGTTCGCCAAGCTCTCGACGATGGTCGACGGCCGGCCGCGGATCGACGAGGACCCACCCTTCCGCGTCACCATCGACGAGGACGAGCAGGACGAGCTGACCGATCAGTTCCTTGCCGGCTACCGGATGACCCTGCAGGAGGATCGTCGCTTCCTGTTCGACCGCTTCACGCCGGTTGATGTGGTCCGCCAGGTGGTCGGAGTCGGCAGCGTCGGCATGCGCGTCTACCTGGCACTCCTCGAAGGCCGCAGCGGCATTGATCCCCTCTTCCTGCAGATCAAGCAAGCCGGCCCGTCGGTGTACGAGTCCTGCCTCGGCCGCAGCCGGCACGACAACCACGGCGCCCGGGTGATCGCCGGCAAGCGGGCCTTGCAAAGTGCCACCGACATCTTCGTCGGCTGGGGGTCTTTCCAAGGCAGGGACTACTATGTGCGGCAGTTCCGCGACATGAAAATCATCCTCGACATCGATTTGCTCGCTGCCTGCCTGGTCGAGTTCGCCGCCGCCTGCGGCGAGACGCTGGCGCGGGCGCACGCCCGCTCGGGAGATGCCGTCGCGATCAGCGCCTATCTCGGCAAGAACGCGCAGTTCGCTACCGCCCTTCGCGACTTCGCCCGCCTGTACGCCGACCAGAACGAGCGCGACCACGCGCAACTCGGACAGGCCATCGCCGCTGGCACCGTCGAGAGCGCGCCCGGTTGGTAGGAAAGCATTTGGAATTGCCTGCCTCAGCCTCGCCTGCCAGTCCACCGAAACTTCGCCAAGGAGCCGCTCTGTGTCCGTGAATTTCGCCACCAAGCGAACTGCTTTTCTGCCCAGAACGAAAGTGCTCCTGGCGCTCGCCTCGCTGGCGCTGCTGGCCGCCTGTCAGCGCGCTGACGACGCGTTGGTGCCGGAGATTCGCCCGGTGCGTGTGATCACCATCGAAAGCCGTGCCGCGAGTGGCGTCGTCTCGCTGACCGGCTCGGTGCAGGCGCAGACCGAGATCAACCAGTCATTCCGCATCGACGGCCGGCTGGTCGAGCGGACGGTGGACATCGGCGACAAGGTAAAGCCCGGTCAACTCATTGCGCGGCTCGATCCGCAGAACGAGGAAAGCGGCCAGCAGGCGGCGCGTGCGCAACTCGCCGCCGCCCGTGCTCAGCTCGTGGAGGCGCGCAACAACCACGCGCGCATGCGCGAACTGGTGGCCGAAGACGCCGTCTCGCGCGCCTCGTTCGACCAGGCCGTGGCACTGCTGAAGACCGCCGAGTCGCAGGTCGAGGCGGTACAGTCGCAGGTAAGCCTGGCGGAGAACCGTTTGAGCTATACGCGCCTCGTTGCGAACGTGGCCGGCGTCGTCACGGCACGCGGGCCGGAGCCCGGCGAAGTGGTGTCGGCCGGGCGCATGATCGTCCAGGTGGCAGGCGAGGGCGCCCGCGACGCGGTGTTCGACGTCCCTGCCCAGGTCAAGGACAGCGCCCCGCGCAACCCCAACATCACGGTTGCGCTAAGCAGCGACCCGAAAGTCACGGCCGCCGGGCGGGTGCGCGAAGTCTCCCCGCGCGCCGACCCGGTGACGGGAACCTTCGCCGTCAGGGTCCGCCTGATCGACGCGCCACCGGCGATGCGCCTGGGCAGCACCGTTACGGGCAGGATGCCGCTGTCCGAGGCGCTGGCCATCGAGGTGCCCGCTTCGGCGCTCGTACGCGCCGACGGCAAAACTGCGGTATGGGTGGTCGACAAGGCTTCGAGCACCGTGTCGTTGCGCAATGTCCAGCTGAGCGGGGGCGACGCCAACAGCGTGCAGGTCGCCGCCGGGCTGAACCCAGGTGACGTCGTCGTCATCGCCGGCGTGCAGGCGCTGCGCCCGGGACAGAAGGTGCGCGTCCCGGAGGCCCGCTCGTGATCGGACCGAACCTCTCGGAATGGGCGCTGAACAAGCGCTCGCTGGTCGTTTTACTGATGATCCTGGCCGTGGGGGCCGGCGTCATGTCCTTCTTCAAGCTGGGGCGCGGCGAGGACCCGGCGATCACCACGCGCACGATGGTCGTCGCGGCCGGCTGGCCCGGTGCGACGGTGAACGAGACCATGAAGCAGGTCACGGAGCGGCTCGAGCGTACCCTGCAGGAGACCGACTACCTCGATCGCCTGCGTAGCTACACCATCGCCGGGCAGACGACGATCTTCGTTGACCTGAAGCAATCGACGCCGCCTCACAAGATTCCCGACATCTGGTACCAGGTGCGCAAGAACATCGGCGACATGCGCCACACGCTGCCGCAGGGCGTGCTCGGGCCCTTCCTCAACGACGACTTCGGCGACACCTTCGGCATCATTTATGGGTTCACCGCCGACGGCTTCGGTTTCCGCGAACTGCGCGACCACGTCGAGGCGGCGCGCTCGCGGCTGCTGCAGTTGCCCGACGTGTCGAAGATCGAGGTGCTGGGAGCGCAGGACGAGCAGATCTTCATCGAATTCTCGACCGAGCGGCTGGCCGGGCTGCGCCTGAACCTGAACCAGATCGTCGCCACGTTGCAGGCGCAGAACCTCGTGCGCCCGGCCGGCACGATCCAGGGCGAGCAGGAGCGGGTGTTCCTGCGCGTGACCGGCGCCTTCGACTCCGAGCGCGACATCGAGGCGGTGAACATCGTCGCCGGCGACCGCATCTTCCGCCTGGGCGACATCGCCACCGTGCGGCGCGGCTTCACCGACCCGCCGCAGCCGATGTTCCGGGTCAACGGCAAACCTGCCATCGGCCTGGCGATCGCCATGCGCGACGCCGGCGACATCCTGGTGCTCGGCGAGAACGTGCGCAAGGAGATGGCCGAGATCACCGCCAACTTGCCGGTTGGCATTGAGCCGGTGCTGGTCGCCGACCAGGCGGTCACCGTTGATATCGCGATCAACGACTTCATGACCTCGCTGTGGCAGGCGATCGTCATCATTCTCGTGTGCAGCTTCGTCAGCCTGGGCGTCCGGCCGGGCGCGGTGGTGGCGTTGGCCATCCCGCTGACGATGGCCATCGTCTTCGCAGTGATGGACATGGCCAACATCGACCTGCACCGCATCTCGCTGGGCGCGCTGATCATCGCGCTCGGGATGCTGGTCGACGACGCGATGACCACGGTGGACGCGATGCTGCGCCGGCTGGGTGCCGGCGACACCCCGACCAGGCCGCGACCTTTGCCTACCGCACGCTGGCGGCGCCGATGCTCATCGGCACACTGGTGACGATCGCCGCCTTCGTGCCGATCGGCTTCGCCAAGAGCTCGGCCGGCGAGTACACCTTCTCGATCTTCTCGGTGGTGGCCATCTCTCTGATCGTCTCGTGGCTGGTGGCAGTGGTCTTCGGGCCGCTGCTCGGCAAGGCGCTGCTCAAGCCACCGAAGCAGCAGGAGACCGAGGCCAAGCCGGGCAAGCTGGTGCTGCGGTACAGCAGCTTCCTGCAGGCCGCGATCCGCATGAAGTGGCTGACCATCGGCCTCACGCTCGCCGCCTTCGTCGCCGCGCTCTACCTGTCGAGCCACGTGTCGCGGCAGTTCTTTCCTTCCAGCGACCGCCCCGAGCTGACGGTGGATCTGACACTGCGCCAGAACGCGTCGATCTTCGCGACGGAGCAGGAGGTCAAGCGGCTGGAAGAGATCCTGAAGACCGACCCCGACGTCGACCACTTCAGCAGTTATGTCGGTCGCGGCGCGATCCGCTTCATCCTGACGCTGGACGTGCAGTTGGCCAACCCCTTCTTCGGCCAGTTCGTCGTCGTGACCAAGGACCTCGAGGCGCGCGAGCGGCTGCGGGTCAAGCTCGAGAAGGTGCTCGCCGAGCAGTTCCCCGGCGTCGTCTCGCGTGTGTCGCCGCTAGAGCTGGGGCCGCCGGTGGGCTGGCCTCTTCAGTACCGCGTGTCGGGCCCGGACAAGGACGAGGTGCGGCGTCTTTCGTTGGAACTGGCCAACGTGGTCGGCGCCGACGCGCGCACGCGACACGTGCACTTCGACTGGATGGAGCCGGCACGCCAACTGCGCGTCAAAATCAACCAGGACCAGGCCCGGCAGCTCGGCGTCAGTTCGGCCGCGATTGCCGGTGTGCTCAACGCCGCCATCTCCGGCACGCCGGTGACGCAGGTGCGCGACGACATTTATCTGGTCAACGCCGTGGTACGCGCCGCCGACGGTGAACGCGCCTCGTTCCAGACGCTGGCGTCGCTGCAGGTGCCCACGCCAAGCGGGCGCATGGTGCCGCTCCAGCAGTTCGCGACCTTCGTCGAGGCGCAGGAGTTCCCGGTGGTGTGGCGCCGCGACCGGGTGCCGACGCTGACGGTACGCGCCGACGTCAACCCTGGCGTGCTGCCCGACGACGTGGTGTCCGCGCTGACACCGAAGATCGCCGAGTTCGGCGCCAGGTTGCCCAAGCCGTACAAGGTCGAGACCGGGGGCCTGTTCGAGGAGAGCCAGATCTCGCAGGCCTCGGTGTTCGCGGTGGTGCCGCTGATGATCGTGCTGATGCTGCTGGCGATGATGGTCATGCTGGTCAGCTTCCGCCGCCTGGCCATGGTGATGGCGATCCTGCCGCTGGGGCTGATCGGCGTGGTGCTGTCGCTGCTGCTGTTCAACCGTCCGCTGGGCTTCGTGGCCATCCTCGGCATCCTGGCGCTGATCGGCATGATCGCCAAGAACGCGGTGATCCTGATCGTCTCGATCGAGGAGGAGCGCGCCAGCGGCCTCGCTGTGCGCGATGCCGTGCTGACCTGCGCCACCAACCGGTTTCGGCCGATGATGCTGGCCGCGATGTCCACCGTGCTCGGCCTGCTCCCGATCGCGCCCACCGTGTTCTGGGGACCGATGGCCTTTGCCATCATGGGCGGCCTGTTGGTGGCGACGCTGCTGACGCTGGTTTTCCTGCCCACGGTGTACATGGCGGTGTTCGGCAACGAGAAGACGCCGCCGGCTGATGCCGCGAAGCAGTCGTCATGACGTCGCAGCTGGCGGCGATGCCGGTCAGCCTGCGCGTTGCCCGAGCCGTGGCAGAGCAGGTTGCATGAGCGCGCCGGACCGTTCCCAGGCGCTCACCCCGGAGCGCGCCGCGCTCAAGGTTGTCCGGTGAGCGCCCTGCCCGAAGCTGGCCCGACCCGCGCGCTGCTCGTGCGCGCGCTGCTGTACTTTGCGCTGTGGATCGTCGTCGACCAGAGCGCCAAGCCGGCGAATCTGGTGGTCGGCCTGCTGGCCAGCGCAGCGGCCACCTGGGCCAGCCTGAAGCTGCTGCCGCCGGCCAACGGTCGCGTGCGCCTCGGCCTGCTGCTGCTGTTGCTGCCGCGCTTCCTGTGGCAGTCGCTGGTGGCCGGTACCGATGTCGCGCGCCGCGCCTTCGCGCCACGGCTGCGCTTGCAGCCGGGCTTCGTCGACTATCCCGTCGGACTGCCGCGCGGCTCGGCACGCAACGCCTTCGAGCTGATCGCCAGCCTGATGCCGGGCTCGTTGCCCAGCGGCGAAACAAAAGACACGATCAAGTTCCACTGCCTCGATACGCGGCAACCGGTGGTCGAGCAACTGGCCGCCGAGGAGCGCGCCTACGCCAGGGCGCTGCAGCCGGGGCCGCGCGATGGCTGATTTCCTGCTTTCGGCGGGGGCCTTCGTCGTGCTGATGGTGGCACTGGGCCTGGTGCGCGTGGCACGCGGACCGGGCCGCGCCGAGCGCATGATGGCCGCGCAATTGCTGGGCACCGGCGCCATCGGCGCGCTGCTGCTGTTCGGCGCTGCCTCCGGCGACGGGGCGATGTTCGACGTGGCGCTGACGCTGGCGCTGCTGTCGGCCTTCGCGTCGATCGCCTTCGTAAAGTTCGCGCTGCGCCAGGACCAGAAAGTCCTCGACGACGACGCCGAGGAGGGTGCGCGGTGAGCGCCACGCTCGACGCCTTCAGCATCGTCGCCATCGGCGCCGGCCTGGTGTTCTTTCTCGCCGGCACGGTCGGGCTGCTGCGCTTCCCGATTCCTTCACACGACTGCACGCGCTGACCAAGGCCGACAACCTGGGCGTCGCGCTGGTGGTCATCGGACTGCTGCCGCAGGTGGGTGGCGTGCTCGCGGCGCTGAAGCTGGTTCTGGTGTGGCTGCTGGTGATGCTGTCCAGCGCTGCGGTGTCACAGCTCATCGCCCGCTCGGTGCGGCGGCAGGAACCCGGCGAATGAGCGCGCCGGGACCTTCCCAGGCGCTCATCCCGGTGCGCGCAACGCGCAGGATGGTCGAATGACGGCGCTCGTTGCCCTGGTCGTTGCCCTGCTTCTGCTGTGGTTGGCGCTGTGGACCGTAGTCGCGCGCGACGCCTTCGTGGCGGTGGCCGGTTTCGTTGCCTACGGCTTGTTGCTGTCGCTGGTTTGGGTGCGCCTGGCCGGCATCGACGTCGCGCTGACCGAAGCCGCCATCGGCGGCGGCCTGACCGGCGCGCTGCTGCTCGGTGCAGTCGGGCGGCTGCGCGGCACCGAGGCTCAGGCCAAGGCCGAGCGCAGCGGCGCCGGCACGCGCGCGCTCGCCGTGTCGCTGTCGCTGGGCGTCACCATGGTGCTGGTGCTGTGCGTGCTGGCGTTGCCCGGAGTCCGCGCCGACACTGGCACCGCAGGTGGCGCAGAACCTGGCGGCCACTGGCGTCGGCAACCCGATCACCGGCGTGCTGCTCGCCTTCCGCGCGCTGGACACGCTGCTCGAGGCGATCGTGCTGGTGATCGCGCTGATCGGCGTGTGGTCGCTGGCGCCGGACCGCTTCTGGGGCGGCCGCCCCGGGCCGCGCCACACCCCCGACCCCGACGGCATCCTCGCCTACCTGGCGCGCCTGCTGCCGCCGATCGGCATCGTTGTCGGCCTCTACTTGTTTTGGGCCGGCGCCGACCATCCGGGCGGCAAGTTCCAGAGCGCCACCATCCTGGCGGCGATGTGGATGCTGGTGCAGATGGCCGGCCTGGGCGATGCACCGCGCATCGACAGCCGCTGGGTGCGCACCGGCATCGTCGTCGGGCCGCTGGTGTTCGTCGCCGTCGGCCTGCTCGGTGCGTGGCAGGCGGGCGCCTTCCTCGGCTATCCGGACGGCTGGGCCAAGCCGATGATCGTGGCCATCGAGGTCTCGCTGCTGCCGACGCTGGTGCTGGTGCTGGCCTTGCTGTTGAACGGGGCACCGGCGCGAAGCGCCGACTCCTCGCCGGCGCCCGGCGAAACTTCCATTGCAGCGCGCAACATGAGGCCCATGCCAACCCGGAGTACCGGGCGATGAACGTCGAGACGCTGTTCGCGCTGTGCGCCTGCGCGCTGGTGGGCATCGGCCTGTACGGGCTGATCGTGCAGCCGCACCCGCTGCGCAAGCTGGTGGCCTTCAACATCATGGGTTCGGGCGTGTTCGTGCTCTTCGGCGCGCTGGCCAAGCGCGGCGCCGCGGCCGGTATGGCCGCCGACCCGGTGCCGCAGGCGCTGCTCATCACCGCCATCGTCGTCGCCTTCGCCGCCACCGCAGTGACAGTGGCGCTGCTGCTGCGGCTGATCGAATCCACCGCTACCGCGTCGCTGGCCAACGAGCCGCCGTCCGGCGATTGAACGGACGCACCGCGATGGACATGTGGACGAGCACCCACGGAGGCGCGCTGCTGGCGGCGGCGGTGCTGTTGCCCTTCGTCGGCATGCTGCTCGGCCTGGTGCTGGGCGGGCGGCGGGTGCAGCGCGTGGCCTTCGTGCTGATGCCCTCGGGCTGGCGCTGGCGCTGGGCATCGCCGCCGCGTGGCTGCGCGAAGGCCAGACGCTGATCTATCTGCTCGGCGGCTGGGCGCCGCCGCTGGGCATCGCGCTGCGTGCCGACGGGCCGGCGGTGGCCATGCTGCTGGCGGTAGCCGGGGTGGTCTGCGGCATCGGCATTTACGCGCGCGCCGACTTCGGTACGCCGCCGGACGTCAAGGAGTCGCGCGCCGCGTTCAGCTACTGGCTGCTGCTGATGGCGGTGTGGGGTGCGCTGAACCTGGTGTTCGTCAGCGGCGACCTGTTTACGCTCTACGTCGCGCTGGAGCTGCTGACTTTCGCCGGCGTGCCGCTGGTGTGTCTGGCCGGCAGCGGCGAGACCCTGCGCGCCGCGCTGCGCTACATGCTGTTTGCACTGTGCGGTTCGGTGCTGTACCTGCTCGGCGCGGTGCTGCTCTACGGCGGCTACGGCACGCTGGACATCCCGCTACTGGCCGCCGCGGTGCAGCCCCAACCGCTGGCCTGGACGGCGCTGGCGTTGATGACCGCCGGCCTGCTGGCCAAGACCGCACTCTTCCCGCTGCACATCTGGCTGCCGCCGGCGCATGGCGGCGCGCCGGCGGCAGCCAGTGCGGTACTCTCGGCGCTGGTGATCAAGGGCTCGTGGTTCCTGGTGCTACGACTGTGGCTGGACGTGATGCCGGGCGTGGCCAGCGCCTCGGCCGCGCAGTTGATGGCCGGCATGGGCGCGGCGGCCATCGTCGTCGGCAGCGTGGTGGCGTTGCGCCAGCAGCGGCTGAAGCTGCTGGTGGCCTATTCGACGGTGGCGCAGATCGGCTACCTTTTCCTGCTCTTTCCACTGGCCTTCGATGCCATCGGCAACATGGCGATGCGCGAAGCGGCGCAGGCGGCCGGGCTGCTGCAGGCCATTGCGCACGCCACCGCCAAGGCCGGCATGTTCATGGCCGCAGGCTTGGTGTATGCCGCGCTGGGCCACGACCGCATCGACAACCTGGCCGGTGCGGCGCGTGCGTTGCCGGTGGCCGTGCTGGCTCTCCTGGTCGGCGGCGTGGCGCTGATGGGCGTGCTGCCCAGCGGCGCCTATCTGGCGAAGAAACTGCTGCTGGTGTCGGCCGACGCCTCCGGCCAGTGGTGGTGGACGCTCGTCCTGCAGGGCGGCGCGGCGTTCACCGCAGCCTACGTGGTGCTGATCGCGGTGCGCGTGCTGCGCCGCCCGGTCGCGCCCTTGAGTGAGCTGAAGCCGGTGTCGATGCTGTCGCAGTGCGCGGCGCTCGGCCTGGCGCTGGCGTCGCTGGCCTTGTCGCTGGCGGCGGTTTGGGGGCCACTGCCGGCCGAGCTGATCGCCAACCCGCTGTCGCCCAAGGAACTGGGCAACACGCTGACGATGTTCGTACTCGGCGCGCTGCTGGCGTCAGCCCTGTCGCGCCGACCCTTGTTCGCTGCCGCTTGCGTCGGCAACGCTGCCAACGGCGATGAGGACGGCGGCCCGCTGCGCCGTGCCACGGTCGCGCTGGGCGTCGCATTTGCGCAGGCGGACGCCTTCCTTCGGCGCTGGTCGTCCGCAAGCCTCTCATTGCTCACGCTGGCGGCGCTGTTTGGCGGGCTGCTGCTCGTCGGGGCACCGAAATGAACTCTACGCAGGTTTGCTCGCTCGAGTGGAGCGCTGGTCGCGATCGACACTTAACAACGAATTGCAACCCATGGCACGGCCCCCCGTGAATACTTTGGCGACAATGAATATTGCTACAATGCGCGTCAGGGCCACCTGCCCTGCAGGGCGTTCGAATGGCGCTCGGCGCCTGCCCCGCATCACAGAAGGGAAACCGAGATGAGGATCAAGGTGCTCGTGGCAGTGCTGGCCGGCGGCCTTGCCGGCTGCATGGTCGGGCCCGACTACGTACGCCCCACGGTGCAGTCTCCCGCTGTCTGGCGTATCGATTACCCGATGGCGGCCGAAGTTGCAAACACGAAGTGGTGGGAGCAGTTCGGCGACCCCGTGTTGAACGATCTGGTAGACAACGCGCTGCGCGAGAACCGCGACGTGCGCATCGCCGCGGCGCGAGTCGATCAGTTCATCGGCGCGCTGACCAGTACCCGCTCGCAGTTGTACCCGCAGATCGGCTACGCCGCCGAGGCCAGCCGGACGCGCGCCAGCCGCGTCGGCCAGCCGCCGCTTCCGCCCGGCGCCGATCCATATTTTGCGCTCTACCAGGCATCGCTCGGCGCGTCCTGGCAAGTCGACCTGTTCGGTCGCGTGCGCCGCCTCAGCGAGGCTGCGCAGGCGCAGGTCTATGCCAGCGAGCAGGCGCAGCGCGGCGTCGTGCTGTCGCTGGTGACCAGCGTCGCGACCAGCTACATCGCGCTGCGCGCACTCGACCGCCAGCTGGAGATTGCACAGGCGACGGCCAGGAACTTCGGCGCCACGGCGCGGCTGTTCGACCTGCGCTTCAAAGCCGGCATCGTGGCCAAGACGGAAGTGATGCAGATCACCTCGCAGTACCAGCAGGCGCTGGCGGCGATTCCGGCCTTCGAGCAGGCGATCGCGGCGCAGGAGAACCTCATCTCGATCCTGCTCGGCCGCAACCCGGGGCCGATCGCGCGCGGCAAGACCATCGACCAGCTCGTCGCGCCGCTGATCCCCGCCGACCTGCCCTCGACGCTGCTGCAACGCCGGCCCGACATCCTGCAGGCCGAGCAGAACCTCGTCGCCACGAATGCCAACGTCGGCGCGACGCGCGCGCTGTACTACCCGACCGTCTCGATTACCGGCCTGCTCGGCAGCGTCAGCACGGCCTTCAGCAGCGTCTTTACCGGCCCGGCAAGCGCTGGTCTGGTCGCCGCCGGCGTCAGCGGCCCGCTCTTCACCTTCGGGGATCTCCGGCCAGGTCAGCTCGGCGGAGGCGCAAAACGAGCAAGCGCTGCTGTTTTATCAACAGACCATCCTCAATGCGTTTCGCGAGACCAACGATGCGCTGACCGGCTCGCAGAAGAAGATCGACGAAGTCGCGCTGCAGAGCAAGCGAGTGGAGGCATTGCGCGAGTTCGCCCGGCTGTCGAAGCTTCGGTTCGACAAGGGGGTGGCGGCCTATCTTGATGTGCTGGTGGCCGAGAACGAGTTGTTCGCCGCCGAGCTGGCCGGGGTGCGCCTGCTTGCCGATCGCTACACGCAACTGGTCAATGTGTACCAGGCGATGGGCGGTGGCTGGGTCGACATCGCGGCGGCCATGGCGCCGACGCCGCAGAGCACGATGGCCGCGCAAGCGCAGTAGCGTCAGGACGCCGCCTGCGCGACTGGCGCGCCGACAGCGGGACGGTCGAGACAAGCCTCAAACCAACATTTGTGCAAAGGAAAAACATTGATCCACGATCTGCGTAGCGCGCCGAGGCGCGCCCTCCCCGTTGCGACGGCTGCGGCGATGGTCAGCCTGGCTCTGGCGCTCGCGCCGTCCGTGGCCCAGGCCGACATCAACCTCGTCGCTCCGAGCCGCAGCATCGACCCGGCCGCACCGTTCAGGCTCTCGCTGATCGTCACCGGCGAGGCCGAATCGCGGTCGTATGCGCTGCCGGAAGTTCTGCGCGTCAGCCTGACGCCCGACCTCGGCGCTGTGGCGCGCGTGGAGTTGCGTCGCGAGACGCCGGTGGCCAGCCAGATCGACCTGCGCCGCGGTGAATTCCTGCGCATCGACTATGTCGGCGAGGTGCCGGCGAACCTGCGCGGCAGAGTTCGCGTCGACGCTGTCGACATGGACGCGCCGGCCATGCTGGTACAGCTCTCGACGCCAAGGGAAGCAGCAGCGGCAGAACCGCTCGTGCCGGCCGCCAGCACCGGCGAACGCGCCACGCCGGCCACCGAGGTGGCGGCCGCCGGCCCGCGCGCCGGTCACCACACTGACCGTGCGCTCCGACAACGACCCCAACCGACAGGACGAGGGCCGCCTGAGCTTCTACGAACCGATGTTCGCGGTGGCCGGCTGGGGCATCGAGGCCAATGCGCAGTTCCAGATCAGCTTCAAGCTGCGCCTCTACGAACCGGCCGACAAGACCTCGCGGCGCTTCTTCGACAATCTGTACTTCAGCTATACACAGTCCGCGTTCTGGGATCTGACTGCGGATTCGAAGCCCTTCATCGACACCAACTACATCCCCGGTTTCTTCTACTACATCCCCAACACCGACTGGCGCGTCGGCGGCAATGCGGTCGGCATCGCGGCCGGTTACGAGCACGAATCCAACGGCAAGGACGGAGTCGACTCGCGCAGCATCGACACCCTGTTCGTGCGGCCCTATTTTACCTTTGGCGACACCAGCGAGTTCTACTGGACCTTCTCGCCGAAGCTCTACGTCACCTGGAAAGAGCGAGAACCCCGATATCCAGAAGTACCGCGGCTACGGTGACTTTCGCTTCACCTACGGCAAGAATGACGACTGGCAACTGGCCTTGAGCCTGCGCAAGGGAACGCAGTCGAATGCATACAGTTCCGACCTGCAAGCCACCTACCCGCTCAACCGGCTGCTCCCCGGCCTGTCCGGCTACCTGATGGGGCAGTATTTCACCGGCTACGGGAAACCCTGCTCGACTACAACCAGCGCGAGCCGTGGAGCGTACGTTTCGGCTACGCCATATCGCGCTGACCGCACGCGCGCTGGCTCAAGACAAAACCGCCGTGATGCAGGTCATCACGGCGGTCTGCGCTGATCGGCGTGAGTGCCGATTCACGAAGGATTGAACTTGCTGTCCCGGAAACGTGCCAGTTTCCGGGGGCCCGTGCACCCCGGAATCAACCTTTTGGGTCAGGGTTTGGCGGCAACGCTCTTGGCCTTTGCGGCCGCCATGGCCTCATTGCGGGTGTCGGTAATGGCCTTCATCCTGGCGTCGAAGTCGGGCTTGGTGGCCTGCATGGCCTGTCTGTTGGCAACGCGCCTGGCGATTATCGGATCCTTGCCGCTCGCCTTGGCTTCGGCCACGGCCTTGTCCACGGCCACCTTGACGGTGGCGGCACGTTCAGCACGGATGGTCTTGGCGGATTCATTGAACGCATTCCGCGCAGCACGTTGCTCGGTGCGCATCACCACGATGGGGTCGCTGCTGGCCATTGCGGCGGCTTTGGCTGGGGCCGGGGTGGCCGGTGACGTCTGGGCATGCACCAGCCCACCCATCAGGGCAAGCGACAAGGCGGAGGCGACGATCACGTTTTTCATGGCAGGTCTTTCAGGGAATGTAAGGGTGGCAGGACAGAAAATACGACGGCACCATTTGCAGCATAGCAGTCCGCATCAGGCAGCGTCGTGGCGGATTCTAGCAGCCTGTCGGACTTAGGGTCGGGGATTTTTCGTCAGCTGTGCGAGCAAGGCGGGCAGCTCTTTGCGCAGGAGGCGGCTGTTGTGCACCACCCGCGGCTGTACCTCAGGACCTAGCATCCGCCGTCGCCCTGACCAGCGCGCCAAACTCCTGGGCATCTCCCTACCTCAGTGAGATACGACCTGCCTTCACGACGTAGACGTGTGCGATTGCCGTGACGCTGCCCTGGCCGGTAGCCATCAGCAGGCCAGAAGCCTGTAGAATACGCCCCGGGCCTGTAGCTCAGTTGGTTAGAGCAGAGGACTTAGCGAGGGCAGCCTGCGCATCATCTGGTGTCTGGTTGTCCGCAAAGGGTTGCCTGTTGTCAGCATCACTCTGGCGGCGGGTAGAACTGGTCAAATTCGGTGGAAGCTAAATCCCGCGGGACATGCCAATACCGAGCCAAGTCCCCCCCAGCAGTACGGGGAAAGGTGTAGAGACTAGACGGCCAGCCTGTAACGGGAAGGTATAGTCCAGACCACGAACTCGAAAGAGGCGGCGAAAGCCGTGGTGGCAAGCATAATCCTTTGGTCCAGGGTTCAAGTCCCTGCGGGCCTCAAACAAGAAGACCAACCCCTCATCGGGTTGGTCTTCTTTTGCGTACTGCCGCGTGTTTGCGGGGGTTCGTGCGGGTTGCTGTGGACTTCGACGTTTCGTATGGGCGCCCGGATTCGGCCGGTTTCACTCTCTCCTGGCCATTCTTCTCTCCGGCCTCGCTGTCCGCTGGAGGCCGAAGTCCACGAGTTCATGAAATTGCACCGTTATGAATCAACAGCTTATACGTGGTCCAATCAAGCGGTTGATTCGTGGCATCGGTAGGCGGTGGAAACAGCAACGCCAGGCCAGCGAGCGGAAAACGTTGGACATCTGGCTGGTTGGCGAGTGAGCGTCCGCCCATATCCCGACCTTCAGTGCCGCGGGCGCGAGCGTCTGCTCGGTGGCTAAAAGAGCCGCTCTAGCCCTATCAGCCGTGATGGAGGCGACTGTCTGCTTTGAGTTAACGTCAGCAAGTTCCCTCAACCCCAAGTGACAACTCCGAAGATGCGCTAGATTGGACGCTGAACGCTCCCATGCAGCAAGTGCCACCATGCACCCTTAGGAACGTTCAAAAAACAACTTGCGGAAGTTCGTTATCTGACTGCGGAGAAACGGTGTAATTCCATTGGGAAGAACGGAATCGGCAATAATCTTCAGAGTTGATTTTAGGTGCTCTGAAGCTTTGCGCCCAGTTTCGTGAACTTTGTTGAGGATGTCGACGGAGACACGCAGGCCTGTTTTAGTCTGCGTGCGTTCAATCAATTCCTTCACCAATGGCACGCTCTTGAAGACGACGCCTTCGCAGGCGCGCGTGACATGAGGGAAAAGGCGGTGTTCGATCGGGTTGTGTTTGGAACAGTACGGCGGATAGTGGGCAATGCGAATTTCCAGCCCGATGCGGTTGGCCAAGGTTTGCAGATCCTGTCGAAACAAAGAGGAATTGGAGGGATTGCTCCCCCGCCATCGCACGTCAGGAGGAGTTGGGTAGCGTGAGCATAGTCGTACTTGCCCACCTTTTCCCACCAGTGCGCGGCGCTGTCGCACGCAAATTCAGTGGTATCGCGGCTCGTTCCGATGTTCCACGTGCCCCTTGTTTAACCCCACGTCATAAAGTCCGTGCGGCACAATCTTGCCCTCGCCGTAGCTGGCAAAATCATGGTCCAAGACCTCAATGGTTTCTCGTGTAACAATTTCCCCGCGCGATAGAAGTTGCCTATCATCTCCTTTTTCTTCGTATCCATGCTGATCACCGGCTGGTTCTGTGCAAGATACGTCGCTTTGATTTTCGTGATGTTCTCAAACTGCGGGTTACGTTCTGGGTGTTGCTTGAATGACTTCTTTTTCTGGGCTTGGCGACTTACAAATTTGTTCTTCTTCAACAGCTTGCAGCAAATGTACCGACTCACCGAAATGCCCTTCGTCGTGATTCGCTCGGCTATCCCTTGCGGTCTTAGGTTCGTCCAGACGATGTCGTGTTGCGGACTTCCCCTGCCGTATGCTCAGCGATGACTTCAAAAAAAATGCTTTCCAATTCAGGCGTGGTGCTGATGATGGATTTGCGGCCGCCCCCTGCCTACGGATCCGACCCGGCGTGGGCTCTTGCATTTCTTTCAACCGCCAAGCCTTGGCAGATCGTCCTGGAGTCTATCCCCAACAATTTCGAAATATATTCCTTTCCACCCCATCCTACTTCTGGGCTTCAACCGCCGCATACCGCCGCCGATCCTTTTCGGACAGCCGGCAAAACATCGCCCTCATCAAACGTTCCATTTCTTCAGTGTAAGGCTTCATGCGAGGAAAGAAATCTTATACAAGGCTTATACAAGGGAAGGCTTGTCATCTTACCAAATACTCGAATTGCTCAACTTGTTTTT
>JADJOT010000009.1 GCA_016713625.1 Candidatus Accumulibacter affinis | reverse complement strand
TGCTTGAACGTTCCGTAGCGAGGCGGCCAGCTGCCGCTCGCACTGCCGCCGCTTTCCGCGTGATCTGGCGCTTTAACCGCCCGGCCGAGCGCGGCGCTTACTTGCCCTGACCAGGCCGGGTCGCCCACGAAACCCTGAGCGTCACCGTTCGGTTGAACACCGGCGCGCTGGCGCGAGAATCGACGCCGATCGGCGACGAAATAGCCGTATGGCCCGAACTTCGGAAGTTCTTCTTCCGCCTGCAGCGTTTTTCAGGGCCGGCCTCGAGCCCAGGCCTTGATCACCCGCATGCTGTTCGGATTGAGGTCGTCGCGGAAGTCGCGTTCGAGACCTTGTCACTCTTCGCGCCGCGCACCCGGAGTTGGCACGACGAACAGCCGGTCGTATAGCCAGCACCTCGGCAAGATAGGCGTCCGCTACCGCCACCCAGCAGATTGCCCTGCGAATTCGTGGTAGGCGTCAGCACCTGGCGGGCCGCCTTCGAAAGCGCCGATACTGCAGTACCGGCGCCGACGGCAATCTTTTTCATCATGCCTGCAGCCAGCAGCGGAGTACGTGCCCATAACGCAGACGCGCCATGTTGCCAGGGTACAGACGACGATAGTTCCTTGCTCGGCTGTTCCATGAAATCTTCGCGCTCGATCCACAGCTCCCGGCCAAAGGCGGTCGCGTTTGCCCAGCTCGGGCTTGAGCGGATGGTTGGGCGCGAAACAGTCCTCGCGCTGGCCGGCTGGAAAGTTGTCGATGATCAGCTTAAGCGGGTCGGAGAACGGGCGTACGCGCCGCTGGCTGATTCGTTGAGCACTTCGCGCATGCTGTCTTCGGAGCTGCGAGTACTTCGATCAGCGAATCGGACCGGGACACCCCTGACGCTACTCGGCAAACAGGGCGGAAACCGGCCGCCGGGTAGTTACGCCGGCGCGCACCGACGAGGGGGTCGGCAAGCGCGGATCATCCCGGTAGCCGCTGACATGCTTTCCTCGACCAGCTGGATCAGCCGGCGCTTCGAGAGCACGATGTCAGCCTGATTCAGGGGCGAGAACTCGATCTGCTGTGGGCAGCGGGCGCTGTAGGCAGACCGCCCTCGGTCAGGCGCTTGATAACCAGTCGTAGAACGGGCGCCGGTCGGCAAAACTGGGAGCACAGATCGAGTGGCGGGTGATGCTTTCGGACCGCGTCCTCGGATCGGATGCGCGTGTAGATACGGGATAGACACACCCAGCGGTCACCGGTATTGTGACGGTTGGCGTGGCGAATCCGGTAGATCGCCGGATCGCGCAGATTGATGTTCGCCGCCGCCATGTCGATCCGGGCGGGCAGGACATGCGCGCCGTCCGGGAACTCGCCTTTCTGCATGCGCTTGAAGAGGTCCATGTTCCGTCGACGCTGCGCTCGCGAAAAAAGGCGAGTCGGAGCCGCTTCGGTGAGCGTGCCGCGACTGCCGCCATCTCTTCGTCCTCTGGCTTTTGGACGAGGGCGACCACTGGCGATCAGGTATTCGGCGAACTCGACCATCCAGCCGAAGTAGTCTGGAGGCGAAATAGAGGTTGCATCACCTTCGTCGCGGCCTTTCGCCAGCGGCGGATCCCTGGTGTAGCCGAGCCAGCGCACCGAGTCGATGATCGAATCGACGTATTCCTGTTCTTCCTTCTCCGGATTGGTATCGTCGAAACGCGAGATGGCAGCGGCCTCATAGTCCTGCGCGGAGCCCTCCGGGAAGTTGAGGCAGATCGACTTGGCATGGCTGAAGTGCAGATAGCCGTCCGGTTCCGGCGGAAAACGCGTGACCTGCGCCGCGCGGAGCGCGCCAGCGAGCGCCGGGCAGCCGGATCGGGCGGCCCGACCAGCGGCGCGCGCCAGCGTGCTTGCCGGCGGCGAGGTCGGCCTTGATGAGGGGTTGCGGGATGAAGTTGGAGCTGGCGAGTGCGGCTGCGCGCCGCCTGGCTTTTTTGGCCCTGGCCTACAATGCAGTCCTTGATTCGAGAAGGCTCGCATTTTAACCGGCCAGGCCGAGAAAACCGCGAGAATTCCTGCTTGCCCGGAAACATCGACTGGTCAGCGGTTGCGGCGAACGCCGGCGCCTGCGTCCGATTCGCTGCCGATCGCCTCCGCAACGGTCATGGCTATTTCAGACACCTCGAATGATGAACGCCATGACCGGGCATACCCCGGACCCATCCCGCAAGCTGGCGAGGGGAGGTTCGTGAGCGTCGCCGCCGCGACCGTCACGGCAAGTACGCGGTCGGGGGAGTCAGACATCCCGGACGGCGGATCGCGACGCGGGATGCTGAACGAAGCGAACGAAACTCGGTTGGTAAGGTACTGCGGCTTCAGCACGTAGTTGGCCCAAAGATGTCTTCCAGACTCCGGTCATCAAGCACCTGATCCAGCCAGGTATCGATTTGCTCCAGGGAAGCCGCAGAGATCTTGGCCAGCACATCGGGAGGGACGGCAGCAAAACGCTTCTGAGCAGCTTTGCAGCGCCAGCGCTTCACCCTCGGCTTTACCCTCGGCCTTGTACGCGTTCCGCCCATTCTTCGAGTCGTTCAGCCAACATGACATTCAGCTCCTGCAAGTCATCAACCAGAGGCAACATGATACGGTATTCCGCCTTGCGCATCAATGTAGCCCGGATCCAGAGGGCGAACATCCGGCGCAGGTCGGGCCGGTCGGCGAGCCACTCCCTCCAGAAGGCCGAGCAAACCGCCGATGACTTCCGGCGAGGCCGGGTGTTCGATCCGGAAAACGGCCGCGACCAGGTTCTTGAGCGAGGCCAGATCGCTGTCGGTATAGGCGTTCCCCGTCGATCAGCAGGTATTTCAGCCGGGGTTTGAACTGCTCGACCAATCCCGGAACCGGCGGGATCAATTCGACGACATCAGGACAAGCACCGTCAGCAAATCAGGCCGGCTTGATCATCAGAAAACCCGGGACGAACCACCGTCGTTAAGGCGTTCGGCTCGCCATCTGGGCGACCGTGTCGCCGCCGATCTCGGCAAGCAGCCGCTGCGGCTGGCTGATCGTGCTGAAGACGGCCATTCCGCTCCTCCCGTCAGGCACGGTAAATTTGCTGTGGCAGGTTGCCGTCATTCCCGGCGCAGGATAACACCTCCCTGGCCAACTCCTTCCCCGTCAGCTTTGTCTGGCAGCCCTGACGCATGACCCAGCCGAATCGTATGCGTTTGCGGGTACCGCCCGTTTTCGCTGGCGAGGCGGTCGATGGGGTTGGCTAGCGGCAGGAGCGCTGGTAGCGCGGGGAGTGTGGGGGTCAGTCAATGGACGTGAGAGGTCGTCGGAGCTCCGTTGTGATCGTCAGGCGAGCTGCGTTCCCTGGCGCGGGAGTGCGCCGCGCTGGGGAAGAGGTCTTGGGCAGGCCCGGGAAGGTTATTCGAGTTGCAGCAGGAACGGTTTGGCGAGGAGCACGCGCATGCGCGCGGGATCGAGCCAGGGAGCGGCGCAGGAACTGCGGATAAAGGCGATGGCGCCGCGCACACCGAATTGCCGATACAGGTCGCGTAGCTGCCGGGTGAAGCGTGCCAGGGTATTGAAGACATGCGCCAGGCTTTCAGGGCATGGAGCGCGTGGAACTCCTGCCAGACCGGGGACAAATCCTTGTCCTTGAGCACGATCATGAACTGCCAGTGGTAGCCACGGCAGCGCTGCATCACCGGCCCGTTGGCGTAGAGGCCATCGAGCAGGAGCAGGATCGGCAGGCCGGGGAACAGCGTCTTGAGCCGATCGCTCAAGCGCACAAAGCCGCGCAGCTCGCCATCCTGCTTTTGCGCTTCGCTATCGCCCAGCGCGTGTTCGAGGAACTCGCTGAGCAACGGGATGACCAGACCGTTGTGGAAGGCGAGACTGGCCTCGAGGAGGACGAAGTACTGGGTGTGACGGGTTTCCTCCTGCCGACGGTCCGCTGCAGGAGTTCCTCCGCCCAGAGGGTGTCGCCGGCGAGCTTCTGTGAGCCGTCGATGGCGATCGGATAGCAGCGGTTGATCAGATAGCGGCGAAAGCTCTTGCCGCGGATCAGCCGCTTGACCAGATCGACGTGGGCCTGTTCGAGAGGTTCCAGGTCGATGTCGCGCAGCAGCCGAAACAGGGTGTCGGCGTGTGGCAGGGTATCGATTTCCGGGAATAGCAGCTGCAGGGTGGTCATGAACTGCGGGCGGCTGATTTCGCGGTTGGTCTCGCGCCGGGAAGAGAACTGAAAGACGAACATCAACAAGCCGTAGAGCAGCAGCGCGGTGAGCTTGTGCCGGCGCTTCCTGGGGTCTCTTGGGTCGGGAATCTGTTCCAGTTGACCGAGCAAGGTGGGCAGCTCTTTGCGCAGGAGGCGCATCTGTTTGCTCACGGCGTCCTCGCGGGCCTCTCTCTCTTCGGCGATGGTCGCGAAGGTCGAGCATCGGTTGGGCAAAGAAGCGGGGGAGTGGGGAACTTGTCCACTCGCGCGCAGTTTCGCGTTCAGCGCCTTTTCCTGCTGTTTCTTTTTGCGCGCAGCCCCTGGATGGTGGCGCGTGTCGGGCGACGGCCCATGACCGGGAGTTCCCAGGACGGCGCACAGCCGGTCGCGACCATCGGCGCAGAGCGGCTTGACCCACACCTGGCGGGGCGTGCTCTGATAGGACTGGCCGGGGCGGGCCAGCCCACGCCCGCTGGTCTCCCCAAGCAACTGCCAACCGGCGGCGCGGTAACAGGTACCGGCATAGTGACGCGGATCGACGAAGGTCTCGAGCAGCAGGGCTCGAAGCCCCAGTGATCGAGCCAGTCGAGCGCGTGCGCGGCGCGCGAGTTGTCCGAGCACATGGTTGGCCAGATGCGCTACCCGGACGTGGGGAAAGATCAGGAAGCGGCTGTTGTTCACCACCCGCGCCACATTCTCGCGGCGGGCCTGGGCGGTCCAGCCGATCCAGCGGTCGCGCACGGCCACCGCCCGGGCAGCGCCGGCCAGCAGGACGCAGCCCAGGCGCCGGTCGCCCGCCAGGATGAAGTAGCGCAAGCGGTAGCCGAAGGCCCCTGAAACCCAGCGGGTGCCAGCGCGCCACCAGCGCATCCCACTGCGCCCCACGGCCGCGTCGCGAACCACTTCCAGGGAGACCGGGGCGAGTGCTGACAGGGCGCAGTGCACCAGAGGCTCGGCAACTGGCTCTACGGCTGCCGATGGGGGCGCGCAGCGGCGCGGCGGCGAGGGCCGCAGTGCAGGAAGCGCCAGCAACCCGGCCACCCGCAAACGTTCCAGGAACTCCAGGCAAGCGTGGATCTTCGGGGTTCCCGATAGGGGAACCAAGCGAGATGTTCGCAGAGCGCCGCCGCCAACTCCTGGCGCGGCAATCCCGGCAGCCATGCCACGGTCGCACAGAGATCAGCAATCTCCGCAGCGCTGAATTCGCGACCGCAGTGCACCCAACCGCTCGTATTCATGACCTCCACCACGGATCCTCCGGCCCGGGCGCAGACCTGTTGTCCTTCACGTATCCTGCCAGAAACCCGTGCGCCTGTCTAGCCCCCCTTTGCGAAAGTTATTTTTTCCGGGCGCCCCTAAGCCTTGCTACGACTGGCCTTCGCTAGTCATGCGTCAGGGCTAGCCTCGATGCGCTCAAGGAAGCGATGGCGACACGCTTCAGCAGCAAGCGCCGCGCGGCGAAGCCGGGCGCGCAGTGAAGCGCCGGCGACGCTGATGCCTCCCCGCTTCGGTCTGATCGCCAGGCAGACGACATTCTCTGGCTGGTGATCGTCTATCCAATGCGGGCTCGCGCCGCTCTGCGCAACGAAGGCGGCGGTCTGAGCCATCAAGTCGTCTAGCGCAGAACCCTGTTGCGATTCTCCGGGCTACGGCCTCGTCACTGCGAGAAACGGCGCTGTAGTTCGCCGTGACGAAATCGTCGGTCCATGCTGTGCAATCGCCGGCCTGAACTACGAAGTCGTCTATCACCGGAACGGGTTTCGACTCTCGAAGCCGCACTGTCGGCACGACGAGAAACGGCGCCGCAGTTCGCAGCGACGACGCCACCGGTCGGCGGAACGAGATGATGAGCATCCGCAACCGACGATACGATTATCCATTCGCCCAGCCGCTCGCCATGGACGTTGGGCTGCGCGCCCGGCCCCAGAGTAGACCGCCGCACAACACGGCTGATCGCGAAGCTGGATCTCTCGGAGATTCGCTCGAAGCGATGTTGGGGGAGATGCGCTTTGCTTCAGTGCCTGCTCGGCCCGAAATGACGTTCGTCTCCTGTAACCGCATTGCGGTTCATCTCGACGGCCGGCCCGCCCGATCTGAGGCGCGTTTGCGGAGCGTCTCCAGCGCCCGTTCCAGAATGATGCGGTCTGCCACATCCTTGTCACGCATGGTCTGTTTGGTACGCAGCAGCCCTTCGAGGTTGATCGTACGGATTGGCAGGCCATCCAGATCAATCGTCTCGGCAAACTGCTGCAGCGTCTCGTAAGTCTCCCCGCAGGCGTTGAGCAGGATATCCACCACGAAGGCATCGGCCACACGGATGTTCTCGCCTTCCACGAACCAGGCCGGGTCAATATCCCGGGCAGACTGGTCCGGCAACACCATCAGGGCCGCCTTGATGCGTTCCCCGGCTTGCCGGGTCGCGGGCACCAGCAGGTCAACGTCGGTGGTCGCGCGGTGGTAGCCATGCGCGAACAGGGCGTAACCGCCGATTAGCAGGTACTCGGCACCTTGCTGATTCAGTGACGAAATGAGCGTCTTGAGGTCTGCCAGCGTGGCCGGTCGGCTGTACTCTTCCATCAGCGACGCGCCAAGGCTACCTGGGCCATACCTTCGACCAGGCAATCGAGTTGGTGGCGGTTGGCGTCTGCATGGGTCTTGAAGCGGAAAATGCCTTTCGGAATAAAGGTCGCATTGCCAGTTGGCAGGCGATGAATCTCGTCGTTGAAGCGAGCACCCTCAGCCAACAAGGCTGCGGAAGCCGAGAAGCTGATCGGACGCTCTTCGCGGTGGCCGATATGGCGCATAACTCCCCTTTAGTGTTCGCTATCGACGCTGCGCAAGCGCTCGCGGCGCTGCTGCGCCTTTCACGGTAACGGTAGCACCAGGCCGAACAGGCCGATCCTGGGTCACGGCCTGGCACCGCCGGCAGGGACCTCGGCATCCGGCGAAGCATCGAGCGCTGGCGCCTTGCCAACGCCAGCACGCGCAGCCAGCGCGTGCGCCCGGGTCTCGAAAGCGGTGACCATGCTGGCCGCCATCGGCAGCACCAGCATTTCGACGACCGGGAAGAGAAACAGCGAACGGCTCGTGCAGTCGAGCGCGAAGTCGACATGGCAATGATCGTCGCCGAGCGCCGAGAAGGTCCAGCGGACGTCGAAACGGCAGAACGATCGATCGTCGGAAGTGACGCGGATACCGCGCGGGCGAACGAGTTCGGTGCGCGTGCGGAAGCGGTGCATCAACCGACCGGAGTGCCAGGCTCTGCTCGGTTTCGTAGGCATCCTGATAGCGGTTGACGATGGTTGCATCGCGGATCAGGGGAACGAACTCGGGATAGCGCTCGACGTCGGCGACGATATCGAACAGCCATTCCGGTGGCAGCGCTATGGCGCGGCGCTCACGATGGGTTGCCATGAATCCCTCCCGTCCCCGACGCTCGGCGCCGCCCTCAGCCCTTCGGGCGGCTGAAGAGCGTCAGGTTGTTCATGATCTCCATGGTGGCCGAGCGGATTTCGCTTTTTGCCCGTTCACGATCAGTCACTGGCCAGTCGTCGCCATCGAGCACCTGGATGCGCGCGACACCCGCGGCATTGACCGGGAAGGTGACCTTGAAATTGTCGCCGAGGTAGGCGACGGTGTTCCAGCCGGCAGCGACGGCGTAATCGCGATGAAAATCGGCGGCCAGCAGGTCCTGCCCAAGCGAGTAATCCGCCGGCGGGTTGCGCACCCCGAGCAGCGGCATCAGTGTCGCCGGGATGTCGAGATGGCTGCTGATGCCGCTGATGACGCGCGGCTTCTGGCCCGGTATCCAGAGAACGCCCGGGGTGCTGGTCTGAAAGCGATTGAAGTCGGCTGCGTGTCCCCAGCGGTGACGTTCCATGAACTCCTCGCCATGATCGCCAAGAACGATGACGATCGTGTCGTCGAGCAGTTTTTTCTCGCGCAGATGCGCGATGATGCGCCCGATCAGGTGGTCGACATGGTGCGCGGCGTTGAGGTAACGGTTCTTGATCGGCACCATCTGCTGCGCAAAATCGGCAGACAGGTAGTTGAAGTCTTCGAGATAGGGTTGCGCGATGACGCTCTCGGGCGGGAAATTGTAGTTGGCGTGCGTCCCTTCGAAGAACATGTAGGTCATGAATGGCCTCGACTGGTCGCGACTGTCGATGAACTTGAGCATGTCGTCAATATTCTGGCGGTCGCGTTGCCACGGCGGCGCACCTTCCGACAGCGCATGCAGGTCGGCCGGGTTCATCTTCGCGAACACCGTTTCCTGGAACGGTGGGTAGGTGAAACTCTGGCTGGTGTGCAGACTGAACTGGTAGTTCTGTTGCTGCAGGACGTCCATCACGACCGGCGGTCGGCGCGCCGCCTGCATCGGAAACCAGTAGTTGCCGTAGAGACCGTAGAACATCGAGAAGATGCCCATCTGGGTGGTATTGCCGCCGCTGTAGTGATTCTCCAGGCGCAGCGCCTGCTCGGAAAAATCCCAGAGCTGGGGCATGATCGCGCGGTCCAGGAGGTCGAAACGCAGCGATTCGACGGCCAGCCAGACGATGTTCAGTGGCCGCGCCGGTGGCTCGACACGCAACGGCAGCAGCGGATAGTTGAGTACGCTGTTCTTGATGTGCAGTCCGTCGGCAGGATCGACACTGGCCTTGATTCCGAGCTGCGCAGCGAGTCTGCGGAAAGTCGTCGGCAGATACAGCGGGTAGCGCTCGCTGGCAAAAAGGATCGGCTGGTAGTTGGCGGCGGCACTGAAGCCGTAGGCGACGCGTTCGCCGGCCGCAAAACTCAGGATGGCCAGGAGTACCCAACCCGGACGCAGGCTCCAGCGCGAGCGGCGCGGCTGCACCCTGCGGCGCGTCGCCCAGAAATAGGTTGCCGCCTGCAGCGCCAGCAGCCCGATCACCACCATCGTCGCGGTCAGTTCGGTGCTGCGACTGGCTCCCAGCGAGGCGATACCGCCCGGGGTGAACACCAGATCCAGGACAAAGCCGTTGATGTGGAATCCGTACATTCCGTAGATTACGCGGTCGGCGAAGAGCAGGACCTGAATCATCCCGGTCAAACCGATCAGCACACAGGCCAGAGTCACTGCCTTGGCACGTCCGCCTCGCCGCGCGCCAGTACTCGGTGCAACAGGTAGCCCGGCAGCAGCGCTGGCAGCAGGTAGAGGGAAGGCGTAGCTGACCGTGGTCGCCACTGTCCACAGCGCCACGGGAAGGTTGCTGTAGGCCTGGTCCGTGGTGAAAGCGCTGACGTGCAGCACCACCCACAGGCCGGTGAGCAGGAAGAATTGGTTGATGCTGTTGCGAGAGGGCAGTTCGGGCAGTTCGGGCAGTTGGGTCATCGGCATCCTTGCAGGTAAGGCCCTATTTTAGCTGATAAACCTTAAGCCAGCCTTAAATCTGACGGGCTTGGCGTGGCTCTGTTCAGGAGCGTTTGCCGGGTTCGCTCGCGGGCCGCTTCGCTGCATGCCCTGTCGGCAGCCGCACCTGCGACCGTCCGCGGCGCCATGTTGCGTGCGCTCCGCAACGATAGCAAGGTCGATGTCGGGTAGAATGCCCGCACGATGAGCGACCCACACGACCACGATCACCACGATCACGCTGAACACCACCCGCACGACGAGCACGCCCATCATCACCATGCAGATGCCGGTCCACGGCTGATCTGGGCGCTGCTGCTGACGCTCGGCTTTGCCGGCGTCGAGGCGGCAACCGGCTTCTGGTCGGGCTCGCTGGCGCTTCTCGGCGACGCCGGACACATGGTTACCGACAGTGCTTCGCTCGGGCTCGCCGCTTTTGCCGCCTGGTTCTCGCAGCGCCCGCCAACGCAACGCCATACCTATGGCTATGGCCGCGTCGAGACGCTGGCCGCGCTGTGCAATGTCCTGTTCATGGTCCTGGTGGTGGTCGGCATCTCGGTCGCCGCAGTCGGCCGCATTCTCGAGCCGGCGGCGGTCAATGGCGAGGCAGTCACCCTGGTGGCGGCGCTAGGACTGCTCCTCAACGTCGCCGTCGCCTGGCTGTTGATGCACGGCGAGCAGACGATGAATACTCGCGGCGCGCTGCTACACGTCCTCGGCGATCTGCTCGGTTCGGTGGCTGCCCTGGTCTCCGGCGCGGTAGTGATGTGGACCGGCTGGACAACGATTGACCCGCTGCTCTCGATGCTGATCTGCGCGCTGATGCTCGTTTCCAGTCTGCGCCTGTTGCGCGAAGTCCTGCAGGCGCTGATGGAAGGCGTACCGCCGAGCCTGTCAAGCGAGCAGATCGGCAGAGTACTGGCCGGCATCGCGGGCGTCGCCTCGGTGCACGACCTGCATATCTGGACCCTGTCATCGCGGCGTGTCGCCCTGTCGGCGCACCTCATCGTCGAATCGCTCGAACAATGGCCGACGGTCCTCGCCGCGAGCCGGCACACGCTCGCTGCGCAGGGGCATCACGCACGTCACGCTGCAGCCGGAGCCCTTGACCTACCCCGTGCGCTGGCTGCCCGCCCCCGAGAAAGGCCGTCGGCAGGGTTCCCCATGAGGGTGGTCGTGCAGCGCGTCGCTGCGGCGCGGGTCGAAGTCGGCGGCGAAGTGGTGGCGGCGATCGAAGCGGGTCTGCTGATCCTGGCCGCTTTCGAAGAGATCGACCGCAACGCGGATCTTGCCTGGATGACGGCCAAGCTGGCCAAGCTGCGCATCTTCGCGGACGCCGCCGGCGTCATGAACCGCAGCGTCGTCGAGGCCCAGGGGGAGATCCTGGCGGTCAGCCAGTTCACGCTCTTCGCGTCGACGAAGAAGGGCAATCGTCCCTCCTGGAACCGTGCGGCTCGGCCTGAAGTCGCTGAGCCGCTCTTTCAGAGCTTTGTCGGGCAGCTCGAAAGCGTGCTCGGGAGGTGCGTACCCAGAGGAGTTTTCGGGGCCGACATGCAATTGCATCTGGTGAACGACGGGCCAGTCACGATCAGTATCGATTCACGCCATCCGGAATAGCCCGGCGGCAACTCCACACCACGGCCGTAGCTGGACAAAGCCAGGCCCTGCTGCCATCGCTGGCGTCCCCACGGGGATTCGAACCCCGGTACCTACCGTGAAAGGGTAGTGTCCTGGGCCTCTAGACGATGGGGACCCGGAACTCTTTCGGCCTTATGGTGGAGGTACGCGGGATCGAACCGCGGACCTCTTGCATGCCATGCAAGCGCTCTCCCAGCTGAGCTATACCCCCGCCCGAAAGAAGCCGGGATTATAGGGAGTGGGCGCGCCGCTGTAAAGCATTCCGCGCGACGCTCGGTAACGAACAGGCTGGTCTAGCAGCCTGTCGGACTTGACCAAGTCGGCTGCAAAAAGTGGGAAGACGGCTCATTTTCCCCCGTATTTCTGTGCGAATAGAACAACTATTCGCTTGAAATCCGTGAAAAACTGCGCTCGTCTCCCACTTTTTTCGCTTCGACCCATCAAGTCCGACAGGCTGCTAGGAAGATCCGGTCCCGGTAACGCGCCCGGCCAGGGCGAGTCGCTTGAGCACCGTCGCGCGCGGGAAGATGGCGACCACGGCGTCCACCGACGGCGTCTGTTCCATGCCGGTCAACAGCACCCGCAGGGGCATCGCCAGCCTGGGCATCTTCAGCCCGTGCCTGGCGACGATTTCCTTGATCAAGGCGCC
The DNA here is from genome assembly GCA_016713625.1 of Candidatus Accumulibacter affinis. Taxonomy (GTDB): domain Bacteria; phylum Pseudomonadota; class Gammaproteobacteria; order Burkholderiales; family Rhodocyclaceae; genus Accumulibacter; species Accumulibacter affinis. Next base: position 912,650 of record JADJOT010000009.1, on the reverse strand, counting down.
GATGGCGGTGGTTTCCCAGGCGATCGCCGGCAGGCGCTCGATGAAATTGCTCAACATCGGCAGGGTTTCCGGCGTCAGGTGCTTTGCCAGCAGGTCCGCTCTCGGATGCAGGTCAATATAGAACACTTCCGCCACGTCGGCGAGTTCGTTGAGGTTGCCGACGCGCTCGCGGTGCAGCTCGATGATGGTTGCCAACGACGGTTCGCCGGTGACCGTCACCCCGCGCGCCTCCAGCCGCGGCTGCACCAACGCCACCAGGCGCGGTGTTTCGGCGCGCTTGAGGTAGTGAGCGTTGAGCCAGTTGAGCTTTTCGGTATTGAACTGCGCCGCCGACGGGGTGATATGGTCGAGGTCGAACCACTCGCAGAACTGCGGCAGCGAAAAAACCTCGTCGTCGCCATGCGACCAGCCGAGACGCCCGAGATAGTTGAGCACCGCTTCCGGCAGATAGCCTTCGTCGTCGTACTGCATGACGCTGACCGCGCCGTGCCGCTTTGACAGTTTCTGTCCGTCGTCACCAAGAATCATCGACAGGTGCGCGTAGCGCGGCACCGGAGCGCCGATCGCCTGCAGGATGTTGATCTGGCGCGGCGTGTTGTTGACGTGGTCGTCGCCACGGATGACGTGTGTAATGCCCATCTCCCAGTCATCGACGACGACACAGAAGTTGTAGGTCGGCGTGCCGTCGGGGCGTGCGATCACCAAGTCGTCGAGTTCGCTGTTGGCGATTTCGATCCGCCCCTTGACGAGGTCGTCCCAGGCCACCACTCCGTCGGTCGGATTCCGGAAACGGACCACCGGCCGCGCACCTGCTGGCGGAGTCGGCAGCGTCTTCCCCGCTTCCGGGCGCCAGCGACCGTCGTAGCGCGGCTTGCCACCGGCGGAGCGTTGCTCCTCGCGCAGGCGGTCGAGCTCGTCCGGCGTCATGTAGCAGTGGTACGCGCTGCCGGCGACGAGCATGTCCTCGATCACCGCCCGGTAACGATCGAGGCGCTGCGTCTGGTAGAACGGACCCTCGTCATGGTCGAGGCCGAGCCAGCGCATGCCATCGAGAATCGCCTGCACGGCTTCAGGGGTTGAGCGCGCGAGGTCGGTATCCTCGATGCGCAGGATGAAGCTGCCGCCATGGCGACGGGCGTAAGCCCAGGAAAATAGGGCGGTGCGGGCACCGCCGATATGCAGGAAGCCGGTTGGCGAGGGCGCAAAACGGGTGCGGATCATGGTGGTTGGTCGCTGTCGGGTAAAGTCCGCATTCTAGAGGAAGCGGAAGATGACGACCAAACCGCTGCGCATCAGCCATTACCAGCGGCCAGCGGGGCATTCTCGGCCAAGCGGCCGGACGCTCGTTGCCGGCGACTGGACAGAGAAATGCCCACTGCTGGACCAGAGCAAGTCAGAAAATTCCGAAGACCTCTTGCTGCCATCACTGCCCGAGACTTCAGAGCTATCCCCGATATCCCCCGACACCTCTCCCACAAGCGGGCGAGGGGAGATTCGTGAGTCGCTGGCGCGACTTTCACCGTAATCTGAGCGCTGATTGCAATAAAATCAGCGTGATAGGCGGGAAGTGGAGCGGGCGAAGGGAATCGAACCCTCGGCTCTAGCTTGGGAAGCTAGGGTATTACCATTATACGACGCCCGCGCAGGTCATCATTCTACGACGGTTGTGGCTGTCGTCACAACTGAGAGCACAGTCAGCCAGCCCTGACGCATGACCCAGCCGAATCGGATGCGTTTGCCGGTACCGCCCGTTTTCGCTGGCGAGGCGGTCAGCTGGGGGTTGGCTAGCGGCAAAGGAGCGCTGGTAGCGCGGGGAGTGTGGGGTCAGTCAATGGGAGGTGAGAGGTCGTCGGAGCTCCGTTGTGATCGTCAGGCGAGCTGGTTTCCCGGCGCGGACTGCGCCGCGCTGGGGAGATGTCTTGGGCAGGCCCGGGAAGGTTATTCGAGTTGCAGCAGGAACGGTTTGGCGAGGAGCACGCGCATGCGCGCGAGATCGAGCCAAGGAGCGGCGCAGGAACTGCGGATAAAGGCGATGGCGCCGCGCACACCGAATTGCCGATACAGGTCGCGTAACTGCCGGGTGAAGCGTGCCAGGGTATTGAAGACATGCGCCAGGCGCATGAGGAGGTGATAGCCCCTCATGGCATTCCAGTCGAGGGCAAAGGCATGTTCGTAGTGGTAGCCCTGGTGCTTCTCGACGAGAAAGCCCGCTTCGATGCCCCAGCGGTGGCGGGCGCCCAGGTTGCAGCGCTCATGGACATTGTCTTGGCTGATCGGCTGGCTGGAGAGCCAGGCGTGACGCGAGGTTTCGGTGACGGTCCTGGCCTGGTCATCGACCCTCTCCCAGCTTTCCTCACAGACCACTACGTTCAGCTTGAGATGCTGACGCCCGTTCGAACCGAAGGCATAGTCGATGTCGTTGACCCAGCTGAAGTGCTGTTGGCGTCGTCCCCAGCAGCGCTGCGAGGCTTGCGGTTTCAGGGCATGGAGCGCGTGGAACTCCTGCCAGACCGTGGACAAATCCTTGTCCTTGAGCACGATCATGAACTGCCAGTGGTAGCCACGGCAGCGCTGCATCACCGGCCCGTTGGCGTAGAGGCCATCGAGCAGGAGCAGGATCGGCAGGCCGGGGAACAGCGTCTTGAGCCGATCGCTCAAGCGCACAAAGCCGCGCAGCTCGCCATCCTGCTTTTGCGCTTCGCTATCGCCCAGCGCGTGTTCGAGGAACTCGCTGAGCAACGGGATGACCAGACCGTTGTGGAAGGCGAGACTGGCCTCGAGGAGGTGACGAAGTACTGGGTGTGACGGGTTTCCTCCTTGCCGACGGTCCGCTGCAGGAGTTCCTCCGCCCAGAGGGTGTCGCCGGCGAGCTTCTGTGAGCCATCGATGGCGATCGGATAGCAGCGGTTGATCAGATAGCGGCGAAAGCTCTTGCCGCGGATCAGCCGCTTGATCAAATCGACGTGGGCTTGTTCGAGGTGCTCAAGGTCGATGTCGCGCAGCAGCCGAAACAGGGTGTCGGCGTGTGGCAGGGTATCGATTTCCGGGAATAGCAGCTGCAGGGTGGTCATGAACTGCGGGCGGCTGATTTCGCGGTTGGTCTCGCGCCGGGAAGAGAACTGAAAGACGAACATCAACAAGCCGTAGAGCAGCAGCGCGGTGAGCTTGTGCCGGCGCTTCCTGGGGTCTCTTGGGTCGGGAATCTGTTCCAGTTGACCGAGCAAGGTGGGCAGCTCTTTGCGCAGGAGGCGCATCTGTTTGCTCACGGCGTCCTCGCGGGCCTCTCTCTCTTCGGCGATGGTCGCGAAGGTCGAGCATCGGTTGGGCAAAGAAGCGGGGGAGTGGGGAACTTGTCCACTCGCGCGCAGTTTCGCGTTCAGCGCCTTTTCCTGCTGTTTCTTTTTTGCGCGCAGCCCCTGGATGGTGGCGCGTGTCGGGCGACGGCTCATGACCGGGAGTTCCCAGGACGGCGCACAGCCGGTCGCGACCATCGGCGCAGAGCGGCTTGACCCACACCTGGCGGGGCGTGCTCTGATAGGACTGGCCGGGGCGGGCCAGCCCACGCCCGCTGGTCTCCCCAAGCAACTGCCAACCGGCGGCGCGGTAACAGGTACCGGCATAGTGACGCGGATCGACGAAGGTCTCGAGCAGCAGGGGCTCGAAGCCCCAGTGATCGAGCCAGTCGGCGCGTGCGCGGCGCGCGAGTTGTCCGAGCACATGGCTGGCCAGATGCGCTACCCGGACGTGGGGAAAGATCAGGAAGCGGCTGTTGTTCACCACCCGCGCCACATTCTCGCGGCGGGCCTGGGCGGTCCAGCCGATCCAGCGGTCGCGCACGGCCACCGCCCGGGCAGCGCCGGCCAGCAGGACGCAGCCCAGGCGCCGGTCGCCCGCCAGGATGAAGTAGCGCAGGCGGTAGCCGAAGGCGCCCTGGAAACCCAGCGGGTGCCCGCGCGCTACCAGCGCATCCCACTGCGCCCCCACGGCCGCGTCGCGAACCACTTCCAGGAGACCGGGGCGAGTGCTGACAGGGCGCAGTGCACCAGAGGCTCGGCAACTGGCTCTACGGCTGCCGCGGGTGCCGTCGAACGGCGCGGCGGCGAGGGCCGCAGTGCAGGAAGCGCCAGCAACCCGGCCACCCGCAAACGTTCCAGGAACTCCAGGCAAGCGTGGATCTTCGGGGTTCCCGATAGGGTGAACCAAGCGAGATGTTCGCAGAGCGTCGCCGCCAACTCCTGGCGCGGCAATCCCGGCAGCCATGCCACGGTCGCACAGAGGTCAGCAATCTCCGCAGCGCTGAATTCGCGACCGCAGTGTACCCAACCTCTCGTATTCATGACCTCCACCACGGATCCTCCGGCTCAAGCGCAGACCTGTTGTCCTTCACGTATCCTGCCAGAAACCCGTGCGCCTGTCTAGCCCCCCTTTGCGAAAGTTATTTTTTCCGGTCGCCCCTAAGCCTTGCTACGACTGGCCTTCGCTAGTCATGCGTCAGGGCTGACAGTCAGCAAAACTCCGCGATCGACCATGAACGCATGCCGGTGCCGCGGAGCGGGAGACTCAGGGGAGGTCCGAGTGCGCGCGGGAAGGCGAGCAGCCACGACGAACGAGTGGGCTGTCAATTGATTTTCCATCTCTTGATTTTCCATCTCTTGGCGCGGAGCGGATTTCTCCCCTGCCAAGCCCACGGTGGCGTATTGACGGCCTTGACCGGCAACGACATACTCTCGCTCTGCGACTTTGCCGACTGCTCACCGGGAGACGATCCAGATGCAACAGCCTTTTCTGCTCTCCTGCCTGCTTGCCGCGGTCGTTGCCGGTGCGTCGGGCTGCGCCAGCAAGCCATCAGGGTCCCTGACGACGGATCCCGGAATGGCCGCAGCCTTGCCGCCTCTCGACGTCAATCTGGTGCTCGACGCGGCTGCCGGGGCAAGTAATTCATCAAGCCAGCCGACTTCGTCAGCGCCAACGCTCGGCGACCCCTGGCCGCGCCAGGTCGCCCTCGCAGACGCGACGGCTCTGGTCTATTTGCCTCAAATCAGTGCCTGGAAAGGCAACCAGCTGACTTTTCGTGCTGCCGTGGCGATCAAGACGAGCGGCTCCAACGAGGAAACCTTCGGTGTCATTTGGGGTAACGCGCGTACCGGTGTCGATCGTCTGACGCGCACCGTGACGCTCGACGAGCTCACCCTCACCCAGGCCAGATTCCCGACGGTAGCAGACCATGGCCGCGAGTATCTGCGTCAGTTGCGCAGCCGCTTGCCGACTGTGATGGCCACGATGTCACTCGATCTGTTTACGTGAGCCAGGTACCGGCCGAACTGATTGTCTTCCAGGGTCAGCCGAATTTCATCCCAATAACCGGAACCGGCTTGCTGTGGGCTGAAAATACCACCGCCGATGTGTTGGTCAACACCGCCAACAACGACTATTGCTTCGAGTGCCTCGGCCACCGGCCCCGAGGGAAGTTCAGTGTCGAAGACTGCGACGGCCACCGCCGGGCCCGAGGGTGTTGGCGCCCAACACACGGTCACGGCCTACAATGCCCAGACCGGCCAGAGCAAGAGCTATACCTCGAGCGGTCTGTTTGGCAACCACTACGCCGGCGCCGATGGCAACGCCTACCGGAGCAGCGCCAGCGGCTGGCAACAACACACTTCAGGGGGGTGGCAATCCGCCGCCGGGGACACCTCCTGGGCCGATCGCGAGCAACAGGCGCGCAGCAGCTATCAGGGCCGTGCCGGTGGCTGGGACAGCGGTGCTGGCGACCGCTTTGCCGGCGGCTGGGGTGGTGGTGACAGCCACCGTTTCGGAGGTGGCGGTTGGGGAAATCGTTATGGCGGCGGCAGCAGTTTCTCCAGCCGTTTCGGTGGCGGCGGCTTTGGTGGCGGAGGATTTCGTGGCGGTGGCCGACGCTAAGTGGCGTGATCACGTAAAGCGTGCGGTTGCCGCAACCCGTTCCGGTCGAGCGCAGTGACCACTACCCTGACCACCACCCTGACCGGGGCGGCAAGGCTGTCGACCGACCCGTTTGGCTTTTCTCAAGAGGAGGTAATCATGATGTCCAAAGGCAAACTGCTCTCACTGTCGGCTTTGGGTCTGCTGCTGGCTGGCTGCGCCAGCGACCAGCAGATACTGAGCAGCGAGCAGGACCAAGCAATCCTGGTTGCCGCGCGCCGCGGGCAATTCGAACTGTCGTGTCCAAGCGCCAGGGGAATCGTCCTGTCGAGCAACCTGCTGCAGCCCGTTCTCTGGAATGGCATCGAACGCGCCGAATACACGGTCGGGGTCGAAGGCTGTGGCAAGAAGACCACCTACATCGTCGTTTGCCAGGTCAGGTCAGTCAGTTGTCTGGCCGTTACCGGGCGAAACCAGGCCGTTTTGCAGTAAGCTGTGCACGCATTGCGATGTTCCGACTCCCCGAGACGTCAGCAGCCAGGCGTTGCGGCAGCAGTTGATGGTCATTCGCCAGCAGTCAACCGTCCCACCCATCAAACCTTTCAAGGAGATCAACATGTTCCAGAGAGCATGGTCCTGCCTGTCCGCATTCGCCATCGCCCTGTTCCTGACCGCCTGCGCCGGACCCGGACAGCAGCCGGGTGAGATGGAAATCCGCAGCGGCGTCATCGAGCAAATCAACTTTGTACAACTGCCCAGCAATCACCATGCAGGGGTCGGTGCGGTGGTCGGCGGGCTTGCCGGCCTCGGCATCGGCAGCCTGATCGGTGCCGGCACCGGCCGTGATGTGGCGATGGTCCTCGGCACGGTCGGCGGCGCGGTCGCGGGCAACGAAGTCCAGAAGAAGTATGACCAGCCCGTGCCGGGACAGCAGATCATTGTCCGCACCGGCAACGGCGTCCTGATTTCGGTGACGCAGCCGATGAGTCAGGGCCTGTACCAGGGGCAGCGGGTGTTCATCGAAGGCAATGGCGAGAACTCTCGCGTCGTTCCCCGCTAAACACTCCCAGGTATCGGGTTGGCTACACGCCCGATACCTGCGAACCGAAAGAATAGACATGTCTCCATCGACGCACCAATTGCGCCGTCCCGGTCGCCAATCACTTACCTTCCAGTCCTTCGGCAAGGCATCATTCGTCACACTACTGGCGGTGCTGCTCAGTGCTTGTGCCCCTGATGCCTGGCGACCCGACAAGCCATACGACGCATTTCTTGACCGGGTCCAGAAGCAGTGCGGCGAGCAGCGGATAGGAAACAAGAGCATCGGCTGGGACTTGCTGCAAACGTCCAGTCCGAATGCGTATTTTCTCGACGTGACCTCGCGCTTCTACCACGGAGAAATTTCCGGGACAAGCTACGCCGACGCCCTGGCCGGGTCTTTTGGTGGAGCCTCCGATTCACCGGGAATACTCTGTATTCTGGCGGTGCCCCGCCGGTAGCGAGAAACGGTCGGTTCAAGGATGAGGACGGCTTTGACCCTGTCGGTGATCCTGCCCTCCCCTATCCAACCATGGCTGTGCCGGCTCTTAAGAAACTCCTCTCAACTGGTTGATCTTATATGCATGTTTTATGCTGGTTGTTCAGTGGGGACGAGCTTCATGCCGAGCTTCTGGGCGCGCTGTGCCAGTTGGCGGAGAACGCGCTGGTGGTAACGCTGCTCGTAGTAGTCCTGGCCCTGGTCGGTGGTACTCTTGGCCCTTGGTGAGCAGGGTGTAGATCAGCCGCGCCAGCTTGTGGGCTGCCGCGGTCACGGCCTTGGGCTTGTCCATACGCGAGCACAAGCGTCTGAAGTACGCGCCGAGCGCGGACTGGCTGGTTCTCAGCGCTGCGGCGGCCAAGCGCAGGGCCTGGGCCGCGCGGTTGGCACAACGCTTGGTCTTGCCGCTCATCACCTTGCCACCGGTGATCTTGGTGCCGGGGCACAAACCCAGCCAGCTCGCGAAGTGGCCCTCCGTGGGAAAGCGTGACATGTCGGCCCCGGTCTCGCTGATGACCGCCAGAGCGGTGGTCACATCGATGCCGTCGATGCGCGTCAAGTCCACGCCGCACATCTTGAACAGTTGGGTACGCAGATCGAACTTCGGCGCATTGCGTGGCCGACTGCGCTTCTTGCCTTTGGCTGGGTCGCCTTCATGAACCTCCAGCCGCTTCAACTGCGCTTCGATCTCCTGATCGCATTCAGCCAGTTGCGTGCCGATAAAGTCGAAGGCGGCCAGCGCCTGCTTGAGCGCGAACAAGTGCTCGACCCGCCAGTGGCCTTGCAGGCTCTTGGCGATTTCATCGACGCTAGCGTGGATGCGCACGTTCTTCATCGCACCCAGCACCTGACCATCACGCTCGCCGGCCACGATGGCGCGCAGGATCTTCTGGCCGGTCTCGCCCACCACGTCGGAGATGACGTTGGCCAGTTGAACGTTCATCTGCGTGAGCGCCTTTGCATGTGCTGTACCTCTCTGGCCTGGCTGCGCAACAGCATGCCGCGCTGGCGCCACAGCGAGCGCAACACACACACCTGATCGGCTGGGCGAAACGCACCGCTGAGCAGGCCGTAGGTCATGAGTTGCTGAATCCACTGACAGTCGAGCACGTCGGACTTGCGGCCCGAAACGTTCTTCACGTGACGCGCGTTGACCAGCAGCACCGTGAAGCCACGCGACTCCAGCAACTCGAACAGGGGGATCCAGTACACGCCGGTGAACTCCATCGCCACCGTATCCACCCGGCAGGCCTGAAGCCAATCAGCAATGGCATTGAGGTCAACCGTGAAGCTGGGAAACTCGCGCACCGGCTCATCGTCCCGGTCAGGCGGTACGGCCACAAAGTGCGCCGCGCTGCCGATGTCAATTCCTGCCGCATTGGGGTGGGTGATCGTCAGTGCCACTCGGGACTGACCCGGCTTGGAGTCTGAGGCTTCGATTGCGTTGAGCCATGGCGTGCTCCATCATTCGTTCAGAAAGGTGGCGCCGCCTCGGGTACGTCGTCTTGCTCACTCTCTTAAACGGGATATCCGCCTGCACACTGCCAAGCCGATTCACCAATGTCGATGACGTCACCCATGACCACGCTAACCCACGGGCATTACGCACCATTGCTACATCGGTCTTCCGCGGCACCGCCGTCCACTTTGCCACAACGCCGCAACCCCGTGTTTCTTCGGCGCGATTTGCGGCAGCGGGCCGATTACTTCGCTAACCCGGCAATCCGCTTCACAGGCGGCCGAGAACGACTTCGGCGACAAATCGGCTGCCGATGTACGCCAGGAACAGCACCATGAATCCGGCCAGCGTCCAACGCAGTGCGATCCGGCCTCGCCAGCCGTAAACGCGGCGTCCCACCCGCAAGGCAGCGAAGATCCCCAGGAGGCGAAGGCAAAAAGGGTCTTGTGATCGAAAGCCATGGCCTTGCCAAAGATCGCTTCCGAGAAGATCACCCCGCTGACCAGCGCCAGCGTCAGCAGGCAGAAAGCGACGAGGATCATGCGAAACAGCAGCGCTTCCATGGTCAGGATCGGTGGCAGGCTGGCCAGGCTCGTGGTGACTGCCCGCTGATGCAGCTTGCGTTCGGCAAAACCCATGAACACGGCGTGTAGTGCGGACAGGGTAAACAGGCTGTAGGCCAGCATCGCCGTCAGGAAATGAAGCTGGAAACCCCAGGCGCCGGCATTGGCCACCTCACGCAACTGGGGAAACAGCGCCGGCGCCAGTGCAGCCAGTGCGGCGAGCGGCAAAACCATCGGCTGCAGGCCGTCCATGCGCGAACGAAAGCTTTCCGCCCAGTAGAACAGGACCGCCAGCCAGAGCATCAGCGACAGCGCAAAACTGAACGAAAAGCGCATGCCGCCGGCACTGAAAAGCCCTTCGTAAAGCCCGAATCCCTGCACGACCAGGGCGCCGAAGATGGCCGCCCGCTCCCACGGTTGCATCGGCGTGTTCAGCAGCGGCAGTTTGGTTTCCCGCCAGCGTGTACGCCAGAAATGGACGCCAAGTACCGCATAGAGCAGGGACGAAACAACGTGCGGCAGAAGCTGAAGTAGAATGTCGGACATCCCAGAAGTTTACACCATGCCGGAATCCAAATGCTCGACAACCTGACCCAACGCCTTGCCCGCGTCATGAAGACGCTGCGCGGTGAAGCGCGCCTGACCGAGGCCAACATCACCGACGCCTTGCGCGAGGTTCGCCTGGCGCTGCTCGAGGCGGACGTCGCCTTGCCCGCAGTCAAGGAACTCATCGCCGCCGTCAAGGAAAAAGCGATTGGCGAAGAGGTGATCGGGTCACTGAGCCCTGGTCAGGCACTGGTCGGTGTCGTGCACCGCGAACTCACCAAACTCATGGGCGAGGCACACACCGGCTTGAACCTGGCCACGCAGGCACCAGCGATTGTCCTGATGGCCGGCCTCCAGGGTGCCGGCAAGACCACCACGGTCGGCAAACTCGCCAAGATGTTGCGCGAGACACAAAAGAAAAAGGTTCTCGTGGTTTCCTGCGACGTTTACCGCCCGGCGGCCATCGAACAGCTGAAGACCGTGGCGGCGCAGGCTGGTGCCGATTTCTTTCCGTCGACGACGTCCGAAAAGCCGGTGGATATTGCGCGCAATGCCGTCGACTGGGCAAAGCGGCACTACCACGATGTCCTGTTGGTGGACACCGCCGGTCGTCTGGCAATCGACGAGGCGATGATGAAGGAAATTGCCGACATTCACGCTGCCATCAAGCCGATCGAAACCCTGTTCATCGTCGATGCAATGCTCGGTCAGGACGCCATCAATACCGCCAGAGCGTTCAGCGATGCGCTGCCGCTGACCGGGATCATCCTCACCAAGCTGGATGGTGACGCACGCGGCGGCGCAGCACTCTCCGTCCGGCACGTGACCGGCCGACCAATCAAATTTGCCGGGATCGGCGAAAAGCTGTCCGGTCTCGAAGCCTTTCATCCCGAGCGCATGGCATCGCGAATCCTCGGCATGGGTGACGTACTATCGCTGATCGAGGACGCGCAGAAGGGAATCGACGAGGACAAGGCGATCGAGTTCGCCAGGAAGATGAAGTCCGGCAAGGGATTTGATCTCAACGACTTCAAGGACCAGATCGGCCAGATGCGCAAGATGGGCGGCCTGTCGTCGATGATCGAAAAACTGCCGGCGCAGTTCTCGCAGGCGGCTGGACAGCTGCCGGCAGGCGGTGAGGAAAAGGCCGTGGCAAGGATCGAAGGCATCATCAACTCGATGACCCCGCTCGAGCGCACTCGGCCCGAGCTGCTCAAGGCTGCACGCAAGCGCCGCATTGCCATGGGCGCCGGCGTTCAGGTACAGGAGGTCAACCGCCTGCTCAAGCAGTTCGAACAGACCCAGAAGATGATGAAGCAGTTCTCGCGCGGCGGCATGGCGCAACTCATGCGCGGCATCAAAGGCATGCTGCCGGGAATGCGCTGAGCGCGCAGACTTTCAGCGCAGGGCGAGCTTGCTCCTGGCGTACGACCATTGATTCTGCCACGCCATGCGCACGATGTTCGGGTACTGGGGCTGACCCAGGCTACCGTTGTAGCGGCCGAGCGCGCGGTAGATATCGCCGCGCTCGATATCCAGATAGTGGCGAAGAATGGTGCAGCCGTAGCGCAGATTGGTGCGCAAATGGAAGAGATTGTCGTCACCGGAGCCGACCAGCTTTACCCAGAACGGCATGACCTGCATGAACCCGCGTGCTCCGGCGGTCGACACGGCGTATTTCTTGAAGCCACTTTCAACCTGGATAAGGCCCAGCACCAGTTGCGGATCGAGACCCGCGCGGGTTGCTTCGTAATGCACCGAGCGGAGAAACTCGAAACGCGCTTCGCGGTCCGGAATGCGCTTCTCCAGGCGGCGCGACATCTCGGTCAACCAGTCGATCGAATCCATCGAATCCTGGAAGGAACTTCGCTGTGGTGCCCGGTCCGAGACCGAGCGCGAGAGCGCCGACTGAACACTGTCCGACAACGGCTCGTACTTCTGCGCACCGGCGTGCGCAACCACCGGCAGCACACAGGCGAACAGGGCCGTCAGGAAGCGCACAGTTGCTCCTTGAGAAATTGGCCAATGCCGGCCAGCGGCACCATTTGCGACTCGGCGTCGACACGCCCCTGGTATTCGAGTTTTCCTGCGGCCAGGCCGCGCTCACCGACAACGACGCGGTGCGGAATGCCGAGCAGTTCCATTTCTGCGAACATCACTCCCGGACGTTCATTCCGGTCATCGAGCAGAACGTCGATGCCGGCAAGCGTCAGCTCGCCGTACAGGGCATCCGCCGCCGCCCTCACCGCCGCGCTCTTGGCGTAGGCCATGGGGACGATGCAGACCTCAAACGGCGCAATCGCCGCCGGGAAAATGATGCCGCGTTGATCGTGTCCCTGTTCGATCGCAGCGCCAACGACGCGCGTCACACCAATTCCATAGCAGCCCATTTCCATGCTCCGGCTCTGACCGCTTTCATCGAGAAAGCTGCATTTCAGCGCCTCGGCGTACTTGGTACGCAGCTGGAAGATGTGCCCTACCTCAATGCCACGACACAGTTCCAGCGAACCCTGCCCGTCAGGCGACCGATCACCGCTGACGACGTTGCGCAAATCGGCGACGCTCGTTGGTTCCGCCAGGTCGCGCCCGAAGTTGACGCCCAGCAGGTGGAAACCAACCGCGTTGGCACCACAAACAAAGTCGCTCATCACCGCCACACTACGATCCGCGAAGACCGGAATGTCGACCACGTCAACCGGACCAATGTAGCCGGGCTGACAGCCGAGGGCATCGATGATCTCGTCGTCGCGCGCAAAGCGGAACTCACCAAGGGTCTTCTGGGCCTTCACCTCGTTCAGATGATGATCACCGCGCAACAGGATGAGGGCGAACTGGCCGCCAGCTGGTGCCGTTGAAGTCAACACGACGGCGATGGCCTTGACCGTTCGGGTGATCGCAATGCCCAGGAATGCGGCGACGTCCTCGCACCTGGTTTGCCCTGGCGTGGCGACCTTTTCCAGGGCGGCGGCCGCTGGCGCGCGGCCTGCCGACGGAGCCACCGCCTCCGCCAGCTCGACGTTGGCGGCGAAGCCGGAGTCCGGACAATACGCCAGGGCATCCTCGCCGGAGTCCGCCAGGACGTGAAACTCGTGTGATCCGGTGCCGCCGATCGTACCGGTGTCGGCAGCCACGGCACGGAACTTCAGTCCCAGACGGGTGAATATCCGCGCGTAGGTGTCAAACATGTTGTGGTATTCACGCTGCAGGTCTTCGAAGCTGCTGTGAAACGAGTAACCGTCCTTCATCAGGAACTCGCGGCCGCGCATGACCCCAAAACGCGGCCGGATCTCGTCGCGGAACTTCACCTGCACCTGGTAAAAGTGCAATGGCAACTGCCGATAGCTCTTGACGTCCCTGCGCACGACGTCGGTAATCACCTCTTCATGCGTGGGTCCAATGACGAAATCACGCTGGTGGCGATCCTTGCAGCGCAGCAGTTCGGGCCCATACTTCTCCCAGCGCCCGGACTCCTGCCACAGCTCGGCTGGTTGCACCGCCGGCATCGACAACTCGATTGCACCGGCACGGTCCATCTCCTCGCGGACAATCTTCTCCACCTTGCGCAGCACACGTAGCCCGATCGGCATCCAGGTGGAAATCCCACCGCCAGCCGTTTGATCATCCCGGCACGCAGCATGAGCTGGTGGCTGATGATCTCGGCGTCGGCGGGCGCCTCTTTGAGCGTTGACAGGAAAAACCGTGAAGTACGCATGGCAATCTGGTTGCTAACGACGAAGGGGCGATTTTACTAGACAGACCAGCAAACCGCGACGCGAATTGTACGCTCTCGGCAGCTTCGCGACGGGCAGAAAATCACGGGAATGGGCGGATTGGTGGGCCAAACGCAGCCGAGCGCCAGACTTTACTTTCCAAGGTAATCGAAATGTGAAAAAATGGGCGCAACTAATTGATTTGCAGGTTCGAGAAATGCTTGACCGTGAAGGCTATCGCCCGAACGTCGGCATCATTCTTTGTAACGCCAGGAACGAGGTCTTCTGGGGCAAGCGTATCCGAGAGCATTCATGGCAGTTTCCGCAGGGTGGCATCCAGCGGGGCGAGACACCCGAACAGGCGATGTACCGGGAGTTGCATGAAGAAGTCGGTCTGCTGCCGGAACATGTTCATATTCTCGGTCGAACCAAAGACTGGTTGCGTTACGAAGTGCCGACGCATTGGGTCAGACGTGAATGGCGTGGCAGTTACCGGGGACAAAAGCAGATCTGGTTCCTGCTTCGTCTCGTTGGCCGAGATTGCGACGTCTCCCTGCGCGCCTGCGACCATCCAGAGTTTGATGCCTGGCGCTGGAATACCTACTGGGTTTCGCTTGAAGCGGTGATCGAGTTCAAACGGCGGGTGTATGAGCAGGCCTTGAACGAACTGGCCCGTTTTCTCAATGCGGACCACCGGCGCGTGCGCCATCCGCCCACGCATGGGGAAGCCCTTGCGGAGGCGGACCTTCCGGGCGAGAAATGAGCCTTCCTCCAGCGACCATGAAGAAGCACACCCACAGCCGACGACGATTGGTGCGGAGAACCGTTGCCAGCGTGCTCATGACTGCCGCGCTGACTTTTCCTATAGCAGGCGGGGCCGCCTCGGCTGACAGTGAGTTCGAGGAAAAGCCGGCGAAGGAAAGCGAGGTGACGCTGCCCCCATTTCCCCAAGCCGAGAATCTGCTACCTTTCGAGGGCAGTGCAACCACCGACAACAAGTATATGGTTGACAGCGAGTCATTGAGCGTGGGTAACGACGGCGTGGTGCGCTTTACGCTGGTGATTGTCAGCTCTGCCGGAGCGCAGAATGTGAGTTACGAAGCCATGAACTGTCTCACCAGCGAGCGTCGGCTGTATGCCCTGGGCCATTCGGACAAGACCTGGTCCAGGGCCCGCAGCGATCAATGGCTAAAGATCCGGGACAACACGGTCAATCGACACTATGCAGAGCTGTACACCAACTATTTCTGCCCCATCGGCTTGCCGCTCCGCAACACTGACGAGGCCCGCCAGGTGCTGCGCCGTGGCGGCCACCCCAGCATCAGACAACACTAGGATCGACCGTTGCTGCACTTCAACCGAAACGACCGAGGCTGCCCATGATCAGCGACCGAATCCTCATCGAGTTTGACAAGGCGCTGCGCACGCTCTTTGTGCCGGCGTCGACCACTCGCGCGGTCCCCGGCAGCAAGCAAGCGGAAGCGACCCTGTCCGACGAGGAGAGGGCGCATGCCAGCGCCCTGATGCGTATCAACCACGTGGGTGAGGTTTGTGCTCAGGCGCTCTACCAGGGACAGGCGCTGACCTGCCGTGATCAGGAGACACGGCGGGTGCTTGCGCGGGCTGCCGGTGAGGAAACCGAGCATCTGGCGTGGACCGAGCGCCGTCTGCTTGAGCTCGGCGGACGGACGAGTCTGTTGAACCCGGTCTGGTACCTCGGCGCACTGGCCATCGGCATCGCCGCCGGCAAAATCGGCGACGCCTGGAGTCTGGGGTTTCTCGCCGAGACCGAGCGACAGGTCGAAGCGCACCTTGACCATCATCTGCGCGAACTGCCGACTCAGGACAGCAGGTCACGGGCCATCGTAGCGCAAATGCGACTCGACGAAATTGCCCACGCAGAAACGGCCGTGCGCCTGGGCGCCAGGGAATTGTCGTTGCCGACCGTGCTGATCATGAAGCTGGCGTCGCGGACAATGACTCGTACCGCCTATTACGTCTAGGCTTCGACGATCTCGAAGTCGTGCGTGATCTCGGCGGTCTTGCCGAGCATGATCGAAGCAGAACAGTACCTGTCCTTCGACAACTCGATGGCTCGCGCCACTGCTTCCGGTTTGAGCTGCTTTCCGCTTACCCGGAAGTGAAAATGGATGCGGGTGAACACCCGCGGTTCAGCTTCCGCGCGATCGGCCTGCAAGCTCACTTCACAAGCGGTGACGACCTGGCGCGCCTTCCTGAGGATCAAGACGACGTCGAAGGCGGTACACCCGCCTGTTCCGGCAAGCAGCAGTTCCATCGGTCGCGGCGCCAGATTGCGCCCACCGGCCTCGGGTGCCCCATCCATCACCACCGCGTGGTTGCTTCCCGTTTCGGCGACAAACGACATCCCTTCGCCGGTCCACTTCACTTTACATTCCATGTGTTACTCCTCCAGACGGGCGCGACAAAGCTGCCGACGTCTACACCCAAGACACGTGTTCCGAACTGGCGCTCGTTGGCGAACAATTCGCGCCACGCCCCACTGACAGCAGAAAAAGCCGTCACCCAACCCTCGCCGCAGTTTTCGATTGTAGCGCCAAGCCCGATTCAGCAGACCCTTGCGGAATGCTGCGTCGCAATATCCACGCCTTGGAAAATAGCTTATATACTGCAACAGAAAGTTTCTTATTGTGCAACAGATGTCCTAATATATCAATAAACAATTGATACAACGAGAGTCTTTGGTACAGCCAAAGGAATCGACGGGGTCTCGGCAGAAATCATGGCGCAACGCACAAAAAACGCTTGACCTACGGCGTCGGAAGAGTCATAATCTGCCCAACGTAACTGAATTGCAGTTGGTTTTCCTGGTCTGCTTCGCTTGTCTCCTCCACCCTCCTCCTTTGGTGTGGATTTAGCGCGATTCCAACGAGTCGCGCTTTTTTTTGTTCGCCAGGCCGGGCGCGCACTTACCTGGAGGTGAAGGTCCTCTACTTGCCCGACAAAGCGAAGAACAGAAACCGGATCGAAGGTCGATGGGGCTTCTGCGCAGGGGGCTCGACTCAAACGAGTCCGCGGTCTCCGTAATCCCGTGCCTCAAGGATCTTTTGACGGTCCCTTAGCCAAGCGGCAAACTCGCCACCCAGTTCAGGGTGAACTTCCCCAAGGACAACGCTGGCCTGCATCAGGCCCAGCTTGCTACCGCAGTCGTAGCGTTTACCGTGATAGCGATAAGCGAGTACCTGTTCGGTGGCCAGCAGGGCAGAGATGCCGTCGGTCAGCTGGATTTCTCCACCAGTACCGCGGGGCTGCTCGCGGATCAGGTCAAAAACCGCCGGGGTCAGGACATAGCGGCCGGCAATCGCCAGATTGGATGGGGCAACATTCGGGTGAGGCTTCTCGATCAGGCCCTCGACGTTCACCAGATCAGCGGACAGGGCCTTGCCCTTGACGATCCCGTAACGCCTGGTCTGGTCCTTCGGCACCTCCTGCACGGCCAGGATGCTGCACCCATGCTCGCCGAACAGTTCGATCATTTGTCGCATGATCGGCGGCTCACCGATCATCAGGTCGTCGGCCAGCAGCACCGCAAAGGGCTCACCACGAACCACTCGTTCGGCGCATAGGACAGCGTGGCCCAGGCCGAGGGCCCGCGGCTGGCGTATATAGACACAATCCATGTCGTCCGGCTTGATCGAACGCACCAGGGCGATCAGCGCGTCGTTCCCCGCGGCGCTGAGTTCGGCCTCGAGTTCGTAGGCGGTGTCGAAGTGATCTTCGATGGCGCGCTTGTTCCGGCCAGTGACAAAGATCATTTCCCGAATTCCAGCCGCGTAGGCTTCTTCAACGGCATACTGAATCAGGGGCTTGTCGACTACCGCGAGCATTTCCTTGGGACTGGCCTTGGTCGCGGGCAGAAAGTGCGTTCCGAGATCGGCGACCGCAAAGACTGCCTCTTCAACTCTGTTTTTCACTTTCATTCGAATCACTCCCATATGCGTCCTGCTTTGCTACAACAACGAGGTGGCGGCCTGCTGGCGCGCGCCACCACCGAGTAGTCCCATCCCGCTCGGTGCCCTTACTGTACAAGGCGCGCAAGCGACTGACGAATCTCCCCTCGCCCGCCTGCGGGGGCGGGGGGGTGAGATGGGGAATTCACGGAGCCAAGCTCCGTGCCCAACGAACGATTCCGGCGTGCAAGCCGGAATGCGCCCTGCAAGGGAGATGGGGAATTCACGGAGCCAGGCTCCGTGCCCAACGAACGATTCCGGCGTGCAAGCCGGAATGCGCCCTGCCAGGGAGGGAACGGTCGCCCCTTCCATCGTCCGGGGAGGCTGCCAAGAGTCATGACCGTTGGGCAGGCAGGGGACGAGACGCAACTGCTCGCCTTCACGCCGCAGACCGAGCCGCGATTCGACAATCAGCCGCCACATCCAGGCCGCCGAGCCAGTATACCAGCTCCAAACGCCGCGGCCGATGTGCGGCGCAAGGGCGTAGACGTCGGCAGCGACGACCTGAGGCTCCCTATTCAGATCGCGACCGCCGCCGCTGAGAGCGCATGCCTGATCGGATTGATCGTGTTCAGCAACTCCCAGGCGCGCTCGTTCCCACTCAGTTCGGCCAGGGCCAACGCCGTCCTCGGGTGTACTATGCCAACATCGCGGTACCGCCGGTGGCCAGATCGGCAATTTGCCGCTCAGCGGTGATACGCTGCTGGCCGTGGCCACTGCGCAACTACCTTATTCTCTGATCCGCGCAACGGTGGAATGTCTGGGGAGACCATGAATGACCGTCAAAGGCATTGTTTTCGACATCAACGGCACGCTTTCGGATATCCGCACGGACGAATGGCATGCTGACGTATATCGCGTCATCAGCAACCTATTGTCCTATCAGGGCATAGTTCTTGATCCGGCTGTGGTCAAGGATTCCTATTTCCAGGGGATGCAGCGACAGCTTGCGACAAGCGTCGAGCGTTACCCGGAATTTGATGCGACAGAGATTTTCCATGCGATCATCACGCAGCACGCGAGCGACTTCACACGCACGCTTCCGCCCGCGAAGCTGGCGCAGCTTCCGGGATTTCTGGCCGAAACCTACCGCGCCGCAGCGCGCTTCCGCTTGCAACTCTATCCTGGCGTCGAGGAAACCCTCCAGCAACTGCACCGCAAGTATCACCTTGCCGTCATTTCTGACGGTCAGACCGCCTACGCAGTTCCGGAACTGAACGCCATCGGGCTCTCCGCTTACTTCAACCCGATTCTGGTGTCCGGCGATTTCGGCTATCGCAAGCCCGACGAACGCCTGTTTGCAGCAGCATTGGCCGGCATGCAAATGGCAGCGTCCGACGTAGTGTTTGTCGGCAACGACATGTACCGTGACGTTTTTGGGCCGCAGCAACTCGGCATGAAAACGGTCTTTTTCCAGTCGAATCAGGGAACGCACGCAGATGGAGTGCAGCCCGACTATGTCATCTACAATTTTCCGGAGCTGCTCGACGCCGTCCGTTTCTTCGAGGGCCGGTGAGCTTGCGGCACAAACGTGCGGGGGCCGGCCGGGGCGGCGGCCCCCGGCCCCCCCCCCGCCCCCCCCCCCCGGGGGGCCCGCGCCCCCGCGGGGCGCCCCCCCCGCCCGCGCGCCGCGCCCCGCCGCCCCGCGCCGGGCCGCCCCGGCGCCGCGGCCGGCCCCCGGGCGGCGGGCCCGCCCGGGCCGCCGGCGCCGCCGCCGGGCCGGCCGGGCGGCCCGCGCGCCGCGGCCCCGGGGCGGGCCGGGGGGGGGCGCCGGGCCGGGCGGCGCGGGGGGCGCGCGGCCGCCCGCCGGCCGGCGGCGGGGGGGGCGGGGGGGGGGGCCCCCCGCCCCCCCCGGCCGGCCGGCGACCGCCCCCCACCCCCCTCTTCTGCGAACTGCAGCAGGCTGGCTGAAGTCACCGTGCTGCCTCCCTGGCTGAACAACGGCGGCTCAACTTGCCGACGATTGCAACGGCACGCCGTGCTGCACCAGCACGCGGCTGACCTGGTCGACCTCGCACAGCGAGCGAACGGCGAGGAACAGGGCGTCGGCTTCGCCATGGGTCCGGCGCAGCGCCGCCAACCACAGCTTCAGCCGGCCGGGCGCCTGGCGTGCCGAAACCTTGGCGCAGACCTGTTGCCAGTAGGACGCCAGCAATGGCAGCAGGCGGCGCCAGTCGAGCGAACGATCGGCGGCGACCGACTGGCCCGCCGCCAGCGCGCGAATTCGCCGGGCGAGAAAGGGATCGGCGACCGCCCCGCGGCCGACCATCACGTCCTGGCTGCCGCTGACGGCGCAGCAGCGGGCATGGTCATCGGTCGTCCACACCTCGCCGTTGGCGACCACTGGCAGTTGCACGACATCGCGAATTCGCGCGACCCATTCCCAGTGCGCTGGTGGTCGATAGGCCTCGGCCCGGGTGCGGGCGTGCACCACCAGCGACACCACCCCGGCCGCTTCGAGTGCCCGCGCACAATCGAGCGTCGTCGCCGTACCGTCTACCCCGAGCCGCATCTTGGCGGTGAACGGGATTGCCGGGGGGATCGCACGCCTGACTGCCGCCGCAATACGGAACAACTGTTCGGGATCGGCGAGCAGCGTCGCGCCACCGCCGTGGCGATTGACCGTCGGCGCCGGGCAACCGAAGTTGAGATCGATCCCTGCCGGAGCGAGTTCGACCAGCTGCGCGGCATTCTCCGCCAGGCAGGCAGGATCGCTGCCCAGGAGCTGCACGACCACCGGCGTACCCGCATCGGTGCGGCTGCCGCGGGTCAGTTCGGGACAGCTGCGATGGAAGCTACGTGCCGGTAACAAACTGCCCGACACCCGGATGAACTCGCTCACCGCGAGGTCATAAGCGCCGACCCGCGTCAGCACATCGCGCAGAATGTCGTCGACGAGACCGTCCATCGGTGCCAGCAGCAGTTTTCCCATCGTCAACCCAGCGTTAAAGTCGCAGCCCCATTGTACCCGCCGACCGGGCTTCTTTTAACCGTCGCAGCGTCGGCGCACGCCGGGCGTCAGCAGCCAGGGTTGCCTTGCCCCGCCGCCTGGCCAACGACCTGCCCGCATGGCAGAGCGCAGAAATGGCGTTGGTCGATCGATTTGCCACCACACAAGCGCATCTGGCAGTACACTCCGGCACGCTGGGATATCAACACCGGAAGAAGGTCTAAGCCGGGTTTGCCCGCGGTGTTTCGCAACTTCTTCAGTACCTTCGATGCGCGCCCGATGACCGACACCAAGAATCCCCTCGAAGTTGCCCGCGAGGCCCTCAGACAACTCGCCCTGCGCAAGCTGCTGCCAACGCCGGCCAACTACCAGGTCTGTTACAACGAAGTGGCGAATCTGCCCAATGTGACCGCTTTCCCGGAGGCACAGCTGCGTCACATCGTGGCCGCGCTGCCCACACGAAATCCGCAGCAGAAGGCGCTGGTGGAACGTTTGGCGGCGGCGGTCGGCAAGCGTAGCTGGCCGGGCATCGAGGACGCTCTGGTCGCACTCGGCAACCTGGATGCCGTGCACCCAGCCAGTGACCACGCTCCGCCGCCAACGCCGCCGGCCAGCCAGGCGCCCGAAACTGGCACCGCCCTGCTGGCCAGAGTCACGCGCCTGATCGAAAACCTGCTGCCCGCTCTCGGCAACGAAGATCAATGGTTGTCCGGCCAGGCACGCAAGCTTCTGGAGGTCCTCCGATCGCCGGCCGTGGACAGCCAGGTACTGTTGACTCTGCTCGCCGGCTTCAACCAGCGGGTATCGCTGGCTGCCGAAGAACAGGGGGAAATCAAGCAGACCCTGCTCAAACTCCTGCAACTGATCATCGACAACATCGGCGCCTTGAGCCTCGATCAGGACTGTGTGCAGGGTCAGATCGATTCTCTCGTCCAGGCGGTGCTGCCGCCTCTCACCCTGCGGCGCCTGGACGACGTCGAGCGCCGCTTGCACGACGTCATCACCCGGCAGCGCCAGGCCAGAGACCGCAGCCTGGAAGCGCAGGAAGCGATGCGCCAGATGCTCGCCGCTTTCATCGATCACCTGGCGATGATGAATCAAACGAGCACCGACTTTCAGAACAACCTCGAACAGAGTGCGCAGCAGCTGGAGGAAGTCAGAACGCTGGAAGACTTGACGCCGCTCCTGAAAAAGGTGATCGAC
Organism: Candidatus Accumulibacter affinis; assembly: GCA_016713625.1. GTDB lineage: Bacteria > Pseudomonadota > Gammaproteobacteria > Burkholderiales > Rhodocyclaceae > Accumulibacter > Accumulibacter affinis. Next base: position 890,795 of record JADJOT010000009.1, on the reverse strand, counting down.
GCGACACGCGCGATGGCCGAAAACACCGCCAACGCGCGCGATGAACTCGCCGAGTTGCAGGCGCGGGCGCGGGCGAGCGACGCCGAACTGCTGCAACTGCATCAGGAACTCCAGCACGCGAGCGCGTCGGCTCGCCACGACCCCTTGACCGACGTGCTCAACCGCAGGGGTCTCGACGAGGCGCTGGCGCGCGAGATCGCCAGTGTTCGCCGCAAGAACGCCGCCCTGTCACTGTCCTTGCTGGATGTCGACAACTTCAAGCAACTCAATGACCGTCTTGGCCACGCCACCGGCGACGCCGCGCTGATCCATCTGGTGAAGACGGTTCGCCACTACATGCGGCCGATCGACACGCTGGCGCGCTACGGTGGCGAGGAATTCGTCATCCTGATGCCGGATACTCATCTCGACGAGGGAGTCGAAACAATGCGACGTTTGCAGAGGGAACTGACCAGGAACTTCTTTCTCGCCGGCAACGAAAAGCTGCTGATCACTTTCAGCGCCGGCGTGGCGCAGCTGTCTGCGGACGAAGCGGGTGACGACGCCATCCAGCGAGCCGACCAGGCCATGTACCTCGCCAAGCGTTCGGGGAAGAACCGCGTCATGGGTGTTTGACGGCGCTCGTCTAGAGGCTTGCGCACAACTCCGGAGCAGCGTTTTCGCGGCGAGGTAACGGCAACCTTTCCATCAGATAACACAGGCAGTCCTGCCGGACGACCCGCTCATCCAGGGTCAGCATCGCCGGCGTTGCCGCCCGGCGCAGACGGATCATTCCTTCGCTGCAGTCGAAGAACTCCGCGGTCACGTCCTGGCCGCCCTCGTCACGGACGTCGATCGGCAACTGCAGGCGTGTGTGTCCAAAAACCGTGCCGGGATCGAGTTGCCGGAAATTCATGTGGTCCAGTTGCGGATCGAAGTCGACGTCCGCCAGCGCGTCGCCAAATCCGAACGATGTCTGCGGCGGCACGCGTACCGTCGCGACCGTGTGATAGAGATCGATATCGCTCTCGCGCACAGAGTGCGCCGGAAACTGCGCCAGGTGCAGACAGGCCTCGATGAAGCTCGTGGCGTGCGCCTCGTTCGCCGCCCTGCCCGGCTTGCCGCATTCGATCGTCAAGGCCGGGCAGAGCGACGAAAATGCCGTTGTCTGGGTTCCCGCCAGGCCGCGGAACCAGACGACGGTGCGTGAAAACAGCAAGGCCAGGTGCAGGGCCTCCTGATCGAGTCGGTTCACCACAGCGTAGTGGGGGTTCAGGCCGGTGTTGTTGTGAATATCGATGCTGGCGAAGACGCCACGCGCCTGCATCCGGTCGTACACCTCGCGCATCGCGGCGTACTCCGGGGAATCGGTATGCCGCTCGGCACCCGGCCAGACGCGATTGTAATCAGGTTGCTGGTCGAGCCGCCGCAGGCCGGCGCGCGCCGCCGCGACATTGCCGACCAGCAGCGACAGCGCCCGTGGCAGCGGCCGCCTGGCGTAGGCGCGCAGCAGGTTCTGCAGCGCCACCACGCCGGTGTCTTCGTTGCCGTGCAGGAGTACCGAGACGAACAACGGTGTCCGCCGTCGTCCGGGCAGATGAATCAAGGTCGGGCCGGGAAGCAGGCGGTGGAGTTCGCCGGCAGGGGTGTCGAGGAAGCGTTCGGGAAGCGTTTGGCGTACGGTCAGCATGCAGTCAGGCAACTCAGATCGGCCACTCATGGACGGGCATGAAGCGGCGCTGGTGGTCAAGGTAATCGGCGACAAGCCGGAAGAAATCATGGTGTTTGGCGTAGTGGGCGAGTTGCCAGGCAGCGCCGTTCTGGCGGTTGCGCAGTCGTTCGCCGATCACTCCCAGGTAACGGTCGATGTCGGCAGCAGCCAGCTCGAGCCGCGTCAGACCTGCGCGCGCCAGCGGCAGCAGTTCCTGCGTCAGCAGCTCGCCCGCCGGTGCACGCCGTCCATCCAGCCAGTCCAGCTGCGCGTCGAGACCGTCACGCGCGGCGCGGTAAAAGTTGTCCCGGGCAAGCGCGAAGGACAGCTGCGTTTCCGGGGCCACGGACTCTCCGGCCAGCATGCGCACCGCGCCATAATAGAAAGCGGCGTTGGCAATCATGTCGATCATGCTGGGGCCGGCGGGCAGCACACGCTGCTCGACGCGCAGATGCGGCCGCTGCTGTTCGTCGAAGCCGATCAGCATCCGGTTCCATCGCCAGATGGTACCGTTGTGCAGACGCAGATGCGCGTAGGCCTGCCGCGGCCCGGGCACTTCGAAAGGCAGCAACACGGCATAGTTCGACAGGTTTTCAGCAAAACACGCGGTCGGGTCGCTGCCCAGATAGCCGGACCCGAAAGTCACCCGCATATGCTTCGGATGTCCCGGGTCGCAGCAATCCACCGCCTGTTCGAAGAGCGGGATACGCGTTTCGTGCCACAGCGCGTGCCCGAACAGAAAGGGTGAGTTGGCAGCCAGAGCCAGCAGCGGCGCGGCGAGAATCAGCGACGCGTTGTAGGTGCGTGCCGCCTCGCTGGCCGGTGTCTGCAGATGCACCTGAAAAGACGTGGTCGCCGCCTCCAACATCACGTCGGCGTGCGTCGTGCGCAAGGTCTCGATGCCGGCAATATCCAGGTTCAGCGGCCGACCACCCCGCAGCAGCAGGATCTGTTCGTTGAGCATCGCGTAACGCTTGAACGGCGACATGTTGGCCAGCGACAGGTCGGCCTCGCGCAGCGTCGGCAGCGTGCCAATGGCGATCAGGGCCGAACCTTCCTCGCCGGCAACCCGCAGACACTGCTGCCAGGTGGTGGTGAGTTCGCTTTCGAGTTGCGACAGCGCCTTGGCGCGCAAGGGTTGTGGCGTACCGTTGAGTTCAACGTTGAAGCGCGACAACTCGGGAACCACCAGCGGATTGGCCATTCGCTCCAGGAACGAGACGTTGCGTGGCACCGGCAACAGCTGCTCATCGACCAGCCAGGCCTCCAGTTCAAAGCCACCCAGCAGACCCTCGTTGGCGAACTCGCCGCGCGCATAAGCGTCGTGGGCATGTTGCGTCTCCAGCGCCAGCCGCCGGTGGAAACGGGTAAAGTCGTCAGTGGTGAAACCGTCGCTGCCAATCTCCTTTCCCATCCGCCTTTCCTCTCACTTCCTCTCAAGTTCGCCACTCGCCCAACAGACAGAGTATATGCGCCAGCCAATCCTGGTCGATGGCGACGGATCAAGTTGCCGCCGCTGAACGCCCCCGGGGCCTTCTGTCGTCGGTGCTCCGGCGGAGATCAGCGTGCTCATCGGGCGCCGGCACTTTACTGCCGGGAAGAACCACCGTGAAGCGGATCTTGCCAGCGTGGCATTCCACATCGGCGCTGCCGCCGTGTCGCTCGGCAACGGTGCGCACGAAATAGAGGCCGAGGCCAGTACTCGCTGGCTGCTGCGCCCCTCGTTCGCCGCCACCGAAGCGCCGAAACAAGCCTGCACGCTGCGCTGCAGACAGCGGCTCCGCATCGTTTTCGACCCAGAACCTGAGCTGCGCAGCGTCCGGCCGGTCGAGCCCGATGCTCACCGAGGTGTTCGGCGGCGCATAACTGAGCGCATTCTGCAGCAGGTTGATGGCGCTACGTTCGAGCGACTCGAAGTCGCCGCGGACCCAGACTGGCTCATCAGGAAGCTGCCGAACGATCGACAACCGCCTTTCTCGGGCCAGCGCGTACAGCTCGTCCGCGGCCTGCTGCAATACCGAAGTGAGTTCGACTTCGCGCATCCCGCGGCGATCCAGCGCTTCAGCGCGGGCCAGCCACAGGAAGGCCTGTGCCATTCCCAGCGCGCGGCGTAGGGGCGGCAACAGACGCTCGGGATCAGCCCGGGCTTCGCCTTCGAGCTGGCCGACCGCGCTGGCCAAGGGCACGCGCAGATCGTGCGAGATGAAAGCCAGGGCATCGTTGCGCTGCGCTTCGAGCCTCTGCATCGTGCGTTGCGCTTCCTGAACCCAGGCGATGCGCTGCTCGAAACTGAGGCCACGCAGCGCGGCCGAGGTATCGGCCGGCGTCCGACGGTCGGGAAGAATCGCCCGCAACTGCCGCAGTTCGTAGTCGAGATGGCGGCGGGCAGCTTCGAGTCTTCGCCAGCTCCACAGCGGGAAGGCAAACAAGCCGGCCAGCAGGGTCCCGCCGGGCGCAAACCACAGCTGCACAAGCCCCGGGAGTAGTGCACAGGCGAGCCCCAGGACAAGCACCCAGGCGGTGCTCAGGAGCAGGCCGGGCAGCGGCATCAGACGCGGCAGCCAGAGCAGCGGAACAATGGCCAGCAGCCCGGCTAGCAGCAGCGTCGGCAGCAGCGGCAGCGTCGTGATCAAACGCCCATCGCGCATTGAGATCAGGACATTGGCCAGGACCTCGACCCCTGGCATCGGCTGGCCCAGCCCCGATACCGGGGTCGGCACGAAATCGCCGAGGCCGGTAGCGGTGACGCCGACGAGAACCAGCTTGCCGGCAAACGCCTGCGGCGGTACGCGGCCTTCGAGCAGATCGACATACGAGTAGCGGGGCACGCTACCGGGCGGACCGACGAACTCGATGCGTTGGCGATCCTGGCGCAAGAGTTCCTGGCCCGCTTCCTGGCGCTCGCTGGCGACCACTGCTTCGGCGGCCTGCGCTGACCACTGCCCCCCGATACGCAAGACCTGCTCGGCCAGCAGCGGCCAGGCGGCGCTGCCGATCCCCTCGCGCAGGTCAACGGAACGGGCGATGCCGTCTTCGTCAAGGTGGACGCCGATCCTGCCGATCGCCGCAGCCGCCGCCGCCAGTGGCTTGATCGGCGGCGATTCGAGCAGTTGTCCGCCAACCCTGGTCTCTTCGATGACCAAGGGCAAGGCCACGTTGGCGCACGTGGCGATGGCCTCCGCGAGCAGCGCGTCAGCGAGCGGATCGTCGCTCTGCTCGCTGAAGGCAATATCGATGCCGATCGCCGCCGGCTTGCTCGCACAGAGAATCTGCAACAGGCGAGCATGCCACTCGCGCGGCCATGGCCAGCGACCGATCCGGTCAAGACTGTTTTCGTCGATGGCGACGATCAGCAGATCACCGGAAATCTCACGCCAATGGAGGCGTTGACCGACATCGAACAGCAGATGATCGACGCGCGCCAGGAAGCCACTGCCGCTGGCCGCCACGGCGAGCAGGACCAGCAACAAGGCAATGCGCAGGACTTCGCTGCGCACGCCCGGCCACGCAGGCTTGCCGGTCCACATCACGAGCTCACCTGTTCGCTTACAGAGCCGCCAGCGGCAGCAGCAACAACAGCAACCACAGTCGGCTATAGGGCACCTCCAGCCGCTGTACGGCAAGCGGCCCGGGCGTCTGATCGACCGGGTCGAGCAGACGGATACCGAGGTAATAGCTGCCGCCATCGGGGCGCGGCAGATCCAGTCGTCCCTCACTCGCCGGCGCCTGTGCCTGCGCCAGGATCGGCTGCAAATCCGCGGCCGATGACAGAATGGCCTCGTAGACCAGGCCCTCAGGAGGTGGTGGGAGCTTGAGCACGAGCCCATCCGAGCCCACCTCGATGGCTGCCCGGCCGAGATCAACCGGCCCCGGACCCGGCTTGTAGGTGAATTCGGAGGCAACGCTCCACGGCCCTTGCTGACCCGCCTCGTCCACGCTCGCAGCCCGCCAGTAGAGCAAACCGGCCGGCAGATCGGCGGGCGCTTCCCAGTGGTTCTCGGCGCTGCTCGCCGCCTGCAGGGGGTGGGCGAAATCCGGCCTGCTGGCCACCTGCAGGTGATAGTCACGGACGCCCACGACACTACCCCAGGCGAAGGTCGGTCGCGCGCTGCGTATCGTCGCTGCGTCGCCAGGATGGTTCAAACCCGGAGGAAACGGTCGGGCAAAAAGCACGAAGCGGTGCACCGCCTCGATCCCGTGCAGACCGTTACCATGCACCGCGCGCAGACGCAGAAGGTAATCGCCATTGGGCAGATCGGCAAAGGTCAGCGCCTCGCCGCGCGCCGTTTTGCTGAGCCGAATGTGATCGGGCGCCTGCGCCGCGGCAATCTGCCCGTGCCAGGCCTCAGCCCCTGGCAGTCGCGGCAGTGCAAAGCGCAGCGGCAGATGCTCGAAACGTTCCGGCAGCGCCGACACGTCGGGTGCCGCCAGCAAGGCCACCGGTGCACTCGGTGCTTCGCCGCGGCGGACAATCGTTCCCCTGCCCTGCGCCACCTGCACCGCCCGGCCGTCGCCACTCACCGCGACCAGCCCCGCCAGAGTTCCTTCCCGCGTCGTGTCGTCGTCAACGCTGACACGAAACTGCGTGCCGCGCACCACCACCTGCGCCGAGGGGGTCTGGATTTGCAGATGCCGATTGGCCCGGCGTGCCGGGTTGGCGTCGATGTCGCCATGGCCACGCTGTAAGCGCAGGCGCGTATCCACCATCAGGCCACGGGCATAGACCCCGAGGGCGTCGAAAACGAGCTGTGAGTTCGGCGCCAGCAGCAGCGTGCTGCCATCCGCGAGACGCAGCGTTGCGTGGCCATCGTCGAGGGTTTCCAGTGTGCTGCCGGCTGCCAGCCGCTGCCCGCTGGCAGCCTCCTGCCAGTCGCCGCCGCCAGAGCGCAGGCGGACGTTGCCAGCGCTGGCGACGACCGTCACTTCCGCCGGTGAGCGGCGCAGCAACGCCGCCGGAAGACGCAGCACCGTCCCCGGCAGCAGACGATACGGGTCGTCGACCTGGTTGTCTTTCTGTATTGCTTGCCAGTCGCTGCCATCGACCAGATAGCGCTCGGCGATCTGAATCAGCGTGTCGCCCGGCCGCACCGTGTACCGCCAGGCAGGCACCGGGCTAGTGCGCTCGGCCGCTGCCGCAGCAAGCGGCAGCGTGGCGGCGAGCAGCAGCACCAGCAGCCGACTTTTCAGAGTAATCGCGTTCATGCAGGGCTCCCTTCCCGCTCGAGGCGGTAACCGTGGCCGTAGATGGCGGTCAGCCGCCAGCCGAATTCCGGGTTGAGTTTGAGTTTTCGACGCAGACTGCTGACATGCACATCGACCGTTCGGGTATCGACGTCCGCCGTCCGTGCCCAGACCACCTGGATCAGGCGCTCCCGACTCAGCGCGCGACCGACATTCTGAAAAAGATAGAGGGCCAGATCGGTTTCACGCTCGGTGAGGACGAGCAATTGCCCATCGAGGCTGATTTGTCGCCGACCATGATCAACGCTTAGCCGGCCAAAGCTCTGCGACGGCAAAGGACCCTTGACCCCGTTCTGGCGCCGCATCACCGCCTGCAAGCGCGCCAGCAACAAGGGCCGCGACAAGGGTTTGACCAGGTAGTCGTCAGCACCCGCGGTGAGGACCGCAACCACGTCGGCTTCGCCATCACGCCCGGTGGAAAACACCACCGGCGGCATCGCCTGCCGCAGCTTCAGTTGCAAACGCGCGAGCACATCCGGTCCCGACAGGTCCGGCACCATCCAGTCGAGAAGGCAGACGTCAAAAGGCCAGCTCTCGATGGCGCGCGCACAATCTGCCCCGCTGGCAAACCATTCGACTTCGTAACCGGCGTCCCGCAACCATCCGCTTACGGTGGCCGCCAGATCTGCGTCGTCTTCGAGATAGGCGATTCTCACCGTAAGAACGCACGCGTCACAACCTGCTCGCCCGGTGCACATAAAAGCGTACTGACGGAGCAACGATCAGTGCCGCGCCCGCCTGATCCACTACCGCCACTTCGAGTTGGTGCTCGGCGCTATCCGCCGCCACGCCTTGCCACTCCGCGGCAGTAATCTCGAAGTTCAGCGTCGTGCGCCTGGTCGGCAATCGCGTGTTGTCCAGCTTGACCACGATGGCGTCGCCACGGGCCGTCTGCAATGCCGGTTCGAGCGTCAACTGGACTGCCAACTGGCCGGTGTTCGAGTGGACCGTAGCGCCGTTCCCCGGCTGCACGATGTTCAGTGTGGTGTAGGCCGCGACTGCCGGCCCCGGCGACGCCGGCGCTACCGGCGGCTCCGCCGGTGAATCCATGCGGTTGAGCGGTGGCAGCACCACCTCGGTCGCCCCGGCAGCGGGTCTATCGGAGAATACCGGGCCCGCGCGGTCACGCGTTTCGTACACCGGCTGCGCGGCTGCGGGCGCGGCGACCAGCGATGCCGCGAGCAAGAAGACCACGATTGGTTTACGCATGCAAGGCCTTTCATCGGGTGACGGCAGTGTTCAGTGTCCGTTATGCCGGTGGTGGTCGCCGTGGCGGTGCTCCGCATGCTCGCCCCCCGATTGATCCGGGTGGCTTTCCAGAGCCAGCATTTCTGCCACATCGGGTTCGTTCTTCTGGAGGTCGGCGAGCAGCCCTTCATCGGAGAGGTCGAGCGGGTGAGAGGTCTCCCAGTCGTGGTCAGCCACCTGTTGCAGGCGCTTGATCACCGGCTCGTCGTGCACCTCGATGGCCAGTTCGCGGCGGCTGTCGAAGCTGCCGGGAGCGAGGTTGATCGACCCGATGATGGCACGCTGGCCATCGGCGAGCATCATCTTGGCGTGCAGCTTGAGGCCCTTCAAGCGGTGCACCTTGGCGCCAAGATCCTGGAGAATGCGCAGGCCCTCGACGCCCTCGACCAGCTTTCCCGCCTTGAGGAAATGCATCGGCCGCGCCAGTATGTGCAGCTTGACACCGCGACGGGTGGCGCGCACCAGACGTTCGATGATCACCTCGTCCTGATAGCGTTCGTTCTGGAGGAGCAGGGATTCCGTAGCGGCATCGATGAAACGCGCCACCCGGTTGCGCCCGTTGGTGTTGCACCAGATCAGGTGCGAGTCCTCACCCGGGTCAAACTTTTCGCGCTTCCAGTCGGCGTCGAAGCACTCGACGATTTCGTCCACCTCGTGCCGATGCGAAGTGACCACCGCGTAGTCGCGGGTTTCGGTGAGATTCTTCGTTTCCCAGTTCAACGAATGCACGAGAGCGGTCTCGCCGTCGATGACCAGCGATTTCTCGTGCGTGATATCGAAAGCCGGATTGCTGTCGGCAACTTCGACGCCGGCGTCTTCGAGCGCCTGGCGGCTTTTCTTGTTCTCGACCTCGCCGCTGCGCCGCGCCGGGTTGAGCATCACGCGCACCTTGACACCGCGTTGCTGCGCAGCGATCACTGCGGCAAGCAGGCCGGGATCCGAGAACAGGAACATCTTGATGCGCAGCGACTCCTTCGCCGCGGCGATGGCATCGACAATGGGCTGGCCAGTGTCGTCGGGCAGGACAATCAGGGAACGATGCATGAGAACTCCGAAAGTTGAGCGCCGGCAGGCGACGCGGGTTGAACCTGGGTGCGCTGGAACTCGGCCGGAACTCGGCTGGACATCGCCAAGAACCACCAGTTCGTCGTGGCCACCCTGCTCGGCCACCACGCCGGCTTGCAGAACGACGACCTGGTCGCTGCCAGCGAAGCAGCGCGCGCATACCTAGCCAAACATTATAGGCAAGCATTCCGCGATCTGGAATTGGAAAATACTTGGAACCGGCCGCGGCCGCGCGTCGCGCCTACCCGGCCGTGCCCTCACGGCGAGGTCCCGGATCGATCCGCAAGCAGCCGTGCCGACACGGTTACCCGGGCGGCTTGCCTCGGCAGCGCGGCGAGCGATCCCCTGGTTGGCTGGCGCGATCGACGCCCTGGCCGGCAACTTGCGATACTATCTATCGCCCCACCGGAAGGAACTACCGTCTTGCCAGCCCCTTTGCCTTTCTCATTCTCTGCCAACGTCCTGCGCTCCGCCAGCAAGGTCCCGCTCGCTGACGCCGCCCTCGACGCAATGAGGAGTCGCGGCCGATGACCCACCGTCAATGGCTGCTGGTCCTGCTGCTGACGCTGCTGACGCCGCTGGCGCACGCGCAGTTCCCGTTTCTGAAACCGAAGGCCGACGCAGCCAAGGCCGCCAGCGCACCGGCAGCGATCGACGCGCGTGCCCAGGCAGAGGCGCAGTTGGCCGAAGCGCGCCGTCAGCAGGAGGCAGGACAGGCGGCGGCAGGGTTAGACGGCGCGAAACCGACAGAGGCCGAGGGAATACCTTCTTCCGACCGGCAGCGCCTGCTCGATCGTCTGGTCGTCGCCTATGGCGAAAACCTGAAGCTGCTGGACGAATTCGAGGCGCAGAAAAAGTCACCTCCCGAAAGTCTGCGCACGCAAGCTCTGATCGTGGAATTCACGGCTGCACCACCCTACTCCGCCTTGCAGGTCGATGCCCTGCGCGACGAGTACGACGCGACCAGGGAACGTCTGCAGTCCCTGACGTCGACGGAGCGCGCGCTGAAGACGCTGAAGGTCGGACGCATCGATGCGCAACGGCGCGCCAGCGAGGCCGTGCGCCTTGCCGAAGACAAACTCGCGCGCGCCAAAGGGCAGGAAGAGATCGCCAAGGAACGTGTGAACCGCGAGCTGGCCGCGCTACGCCGGCAACTCGCCGAAGCAGAACTCGCCAACATCGTCGTCGGCCTCGAACGAACCGCCCTGGAGATCAATGGCAGGCAGACGCTGAGCAGCGAAATGCAAGGTCTGCTGGCGCGGGTCTTGCGCGAACAGCAGCTGAGCAAGGATGAACTTGAGCAGCAGCAGGCCACGCTGCGCAAGGAACTGAACAAGACGAACGGCGAAATCGACGCCATTGTCCGCGGCAACACCTACCGCGCCAAGGAACGCGCACGACTGGCGACGCTGGCGGCGGCAAGTGGCAGTGGTCTCGCGGACGCCCGCCGCCTGCAATTGATTGATGCGCGACTGGAAACCGACCGCGTCGAACTGCTGACGCTCTCCTGGCTGCAATCCTTGCTGCAGACCGCAAGCGATGCATGGGCCTTGCGCTACGTCGGTTTTCACTCCGCGGATGCCAGCACCCGCCAGGAGGTGATTTCCGGCCTGCAGAGAATCCGCGAAGAGTTAAGCAGCCGCCAAGAGATCACCAGCCAACTGCAGCAGGCCGCGCGCATCGAGGTCAGGGAACAGAGCTTGCGTCTGGAAGGTGCGGTGACCGATGCCGACACCGCGCTGCAGGAGTCCAACCTGCTCGATGCGCTGCAGCAGCGTCGGCTGGCCTACCAACGCCTCGAACGGGCGAGCGGACGCCTCGAACGGCAATTGGATCGCTGGCTGGAGGACCTCGGCTTCCGGGCCAATGCCACCGGTTCCGACGACTGGAAACTCGCCTTACTGCAGCTCACCCAGACGCTGAAGACGGTCTGGGACTTCGAAATGTTTGCCGTCGAGGATTCGAGCCTCATCGACGGCAAGACGGTGACCGTGACCTATGGCGTCACCGTCGGCAAGAGCATCGGCGCGCTGCTCCTGTTCCTGCTCGGCTACTGGCTGTTCGCGCGGCTGTCGCGGCGTCTGCAGAAAGTGATGGTCAGCCGTTTCGGCGTCGACGAGCAGGTAGCCAGCGTGATCCGCCGCTGGGCGATGATCGCGCTGGCGGTGGTGTTGGTGATTCTCATCCTCAACCTGGCGCGCATCCCGCTGACGGTGTTTGCCTTCATGGGCGGTGCGCTGGCCATCGGCATCGGTTTCGGCGCCCAGACGATCATCAAGAACGTGATCAGCGGCATCATCATTCTCTTCGAGCGCAAGATCCGCGTCGGCGACATGATCGCGCTCGGTGGCATGACCGGCCATGTCGTTGCCGTAGACCTGCGGGCATCGACGGTGCGGGGCTTTGATGGTGTCGAAGCGCTGGTCCCGAACTCCAACTTTCTCGAGAACCAGGTCCTCAACTGGACCTACTCGAGCCCACGCCAACGGCGTGAAGTCCGAGTCGGCATCGCTTACGGGGCGGCGGTGCACCAGGCAGCAGAAATCATTGGCGGTTGCGCCAGGGATCACGGACAGATCCTCAAGGACCCGCCACCCGAGGTCTATTTCGAGGACTTCGGCGACAATTCGCTGCTGCTGCTGCTGATGTATTGGGTCGAACTCGGGCCGGATCTGAACTCGCGCCGAGTCGATAGCGACATCCGCTTTGCCGTCGAGAAGCGCCTGGCGGCCGCCGGAATTCCGATCCCCTTCCCGCAGCGCGACGTGCACCTCGACGTCTCCAGGCCGCTGCCGGTGTGTCTCAGCAAGGACGCCGGCGACCCCTAGCGCTGCCGCGAACCGCGCATCCGCCGGCATCGGCTGCGTGCTGGCTGCGCCGGGCGCGGCGCCCGCTCATCGCTTGCCATTGCTCCCCATCGTCGAGAACTCCGCGGCGTAGCGCCCGATCCACTCCACCGCGGCGCTCTCGGCGTCCAGCACGCGTCCTTCGACGCGCAGGACTTCCCGGCGATAGTGCTCGATCTGGCAGACCTGCTCGACCATGCGCGCCGCAAAGGCAGCATCGGCTTCCCGGAAACGAACGCCCACTTCGTAGTCGAGATCATCGCCACGGCACCAGACCACCAAAGCGGCGGCGCGAAAAGGCGGCGTCACCAGCGGAATGGTAAGCACCACTGCGGCGCCGACGTCCAGCGGACGCTGCGAGCGACACGCCAGGCCGCCGAGGCCGACGTCCTTGACCCGTCGCGAGGCCGCCGGCGGCAGACCATCCGCTTCGATCTCGATCGGAATATCGACCGGATGCCGTACGAAAGAGCGCTCAAGCACCTCTGCCGAGTCCATCTGCAAGCCCTCCGAAACCTGGAATGGTGGTCAATCAACGCCGCTGCTGCAACACCCGCTAGCGCCGAGGTCGGCAACGGTCAATCGTCGTGGCGCGCGCGCCCTGGCAGCGACGCTAACGGGCGATCGCTCAGCGCGCTGGCCAGGCTATTGCCCGCAAGGAGGCTGCACACCACCCAGCCCCCCCAACCTCGGGTGCAGCCCCGTCGAATACACGATACCGCTGCTTGCATCAAACATCACATCAAAAAATTCCTGAACATTCCAGCTGTTACAGAACAACCATGACCAGGCGAGTTGATTGCTCCGCGGGTAGAACTGGGTCCACTGCGAACCCGACGGCCCCAGGATGCGCAGCACCTCGTCCTGGGTCATTCCCTTCTGAACACGGGCAAAATGTTCCATGTTCAGCACCTTCTCGATGCGCTGCAGTCTTCCATCCGGCCCCACATAGACCATGAAAGTCTGCGTGCCCGCCGGGCCGCGCGGGTAAGCCAGCTGTTCGCTGCCATCCGGATTCTTCCAGACCATCGCCGGCTGACCCATCGAGCCCACGACCTCGGGCAGCGTCGACACCCCCGGCTTGAGATTACTGCCGCTGTAACCGGCGCACGCCCCCAGCAGCAGCGCACTGCAAACCACCAGCGCGCGCACCCTGACTGAAAATTTGCTCTCCATCTTGCCTCCATGCGTAACAGTAAACGGGAGATCCTCGGGCTTGGCCGGACGACTGGAAAAGCTTGATCGACGGCGCCGGCGACTCTCATTTTGCCACTAAAGTGGCCCCCGCGATGGCCAGTGGCGCACTTTGGCAAGTCCTTGCTGATCGCCAACCAGCGCCTGGGAACACAGGGCTGACGACGGGCTTGGCACGTCGCCGTACGTGAACATCAGAACATCGTATCGGGCGATCACACTCATAACCTGCGCTGGATTCTGTAACTCGGTGCATCGCAAAATCCGTCAGATCAGCTTGTCTGATCACGGTCAGCCTGGGGATGAAGCGGTTTCGGTAGCAGGACGCGGCGCTCCGGATTCGGCGTTGAGTCCTGCCCCGGCAAGTGTTAGACTAGTCTTCTGACTAGTCCGATTGGAGCGCAAATGAGAACATGGCCGGTTCAGGACGCAAAAGCTCGCTTAAGCGAGTTGCTCGAAGCGTGTATTGTCGATGGACCGCAGATGGTAAGCCGACGCGGCGTAGAGACCGCGGTAGTGCTACCCGTCGAGGAGTGGCGAAGGCTGCAGGCGGCAGCGCGCCCATCACTCAAGCAGTTGCTGCTGTCGGACACTGGCCGGACCGACTGTCTGACGCCGCCACGGCAAATTGCCCGTCGACGAAGCGTTCCCGAGTTGGGATAAGCGCATGTACCTGCTCGACACGAACGTGGTATCTGAATTGCGCAAGCCGCGCCCGCACGGAGCCGTTATGGCCTGGCTGCAGTCGACCGCCGAGGTGGACTTGCACCTGTCCGCCGTCACGCTCGGCGAAATCCAGGCCGGCATCGAACTCACTCGCGAGCAGGATGCCGGCAAGGCCGCCGAGATCGAAGAATGGGCCGAGCTGGTCGCAGCCTCATACAACGTCCTGCCAATGGACGCCGCGACGTTCCGCGTCTGGGCTCGATTGATGCATCGTAAGTCCGATACGCTCTACGAGGACGCGATGATCGCGGCAACGGCCATCGTCCACAAACTGACGGTTGTGACTCGCAATGTCGACGACTTTGCACAGTTCGCTGTGCGCCTGTTGAACCCATTCGAAGCAAGGGGTCCGGTCTGACATTCCAGGAAGGAAACCAAGATCGAACCAGGGGTGAGTTCTAATGTATGCATGTGAGACCCTATCTCTCACGATTTTCGCGCCGAGCGTCGGCGCCGGCCGCAGCGGCAACGCCATCGGTCCCTTGGCGGCCGGCTGGGCGGTGCAACTGCGTACCCGGACAATCCCCAAACCAACAGGGCGGCAGGGAAAGGCGAAGTCCGGCTGCGTCGCGCCGCGGCAAGACGTTGCGGGGATTCCGCACGGCCGTTCGCAGACGGTAACGGCAAGCTTGCCGAGCCGGACATCGAGACCACCCTGCCCTGTTGTGGCGAAATGAGCGATTCAGCGAGAACCCTCTACCTGGTCTGCTACGACGTTTGCAAAACACCGCTGCGCCGGCGCGTACAGAAGGACCTGACGGGCTACAAGATTGGCGGCCAGAAGTCGTTCTTCGAGTGCTGGCTGACCCCGAGCGAGTTGCGCGAGGTGCGCGAGACACTGGCGGAATGGCTCGACCTCGCCGCGGACCGGGCCGGCCCAAGATCTCTTCCCCAGCGCGGCGCACTCGGCGCCGGGAAACGCTCGCCTGACCACACGACCGGACCTCCAACCACCTCTCGACACCCTCCTGATTGACCCCACTGCACCCCACCCGCGCCGCAAGTGCCGCTTTGCGGCCCCCTACCCGCAATCTGACCGAATAGGCGGAGAAAGCGGGCGTTACCGGCAAACAGCCTCGATCGGGCAGGGTCATGCGTCAGGGCTGCAGCAAAGCGCTGGCCGTTGACGAACTCGATAGTCTGATGAAGCGCCGGCTGCTGCGCGTGGAAACGCAGGGTGATGTGCCGCGCATCGAGCTGATCCACGACCGGCTGGTGGGCATCGTGCGCGACGCCAAGGAAGCGCGGCGCGGGCGCGAGCGCAAGCTGGCGGAGCAGGCCAAACTGGACGAGGCGCAGCGCCTGCAGCGCGAGCGCGAGGGCGAACGTCTGGCGCAGGCCGACGATCGCAGCGCCGGCGCCACTGTCGGCGAGGCCGTCTGCGCCTCAGGTTCTTGGTGAGTCGAAGCATGCCTCGAAGTGCTCGGCCTTCACGAGCTTCCTGCCGGCGAGCCGCCCGACGCGGTCGAGTTCAGGAGTGTTGTTCGGCTCGTCCATCGCTTCGAGTGCCTTCAGCTGATCGTCGTTCAACGTCTCGCCGAGGTTGTCGCGCACCCAGTCGCTCGTCAGCAGCACGTTGTAGCGCAAGTAGCTGAACATCGGCAATCCGCCCAGCGGCGGCTGCGCCTGCCCCCTCTCGTACAGAACATGCAAATGGAACATGGGGTAACGTCCTGACCCCGGATCTTCGTCATACGTGAACATCAGAATGGCCGGACCCTTTGGCGGTGTCGCCGGGCTGGCCGACCCGATGATAGGGAACGCCACGACGCTTTACCGTACCCTCTCGCCGCAAGGCCACCCTGAGCTGCGTAGCCTTACCGCCATCCTCGAGGCGATGGGCATGCGCCTTGCCGTTCAACCGGATGCTGAACTGAGATACCGGCTCACTGTGTAGCCGTTGTCAAACCAGCCAGCGTGACCCATCTGCTGAGCAGCGCCGGCAACGCCAGCCTGGAAGTCGCGTCACCAGCGCACGCATCGCCGCTCGCCCGTTGCTGGGCGAGCGAAGCCATCGGTCGTCGCCATACGGCATCGCAAGCTTGCCGTCGAACCGCTTGTATGACAAAAGAACGACAATGCTCGCTATTCCACAGCCGAGCGGTCCACCGATGCCCTACCCCAGCGAATCCCTCAACGACTACCCACGACGCATTCTGGTTGCCGTCACCGGCCTCTCGCCGCAGATCGTCACCGAGACCCTGTACGCGCTTGCCGTCGCTCCCGCGCAGGCGCCCTTCGTCCCCACCGAGATCCACCTGATCACCACCCGCAGCGGCGCCGAAAAAGCACGCCTGGCGCTGCTCTCGGACGAACCAGGCTGGTTCCACCACCTCTGCCGGGACTACGCACTGCCACCGATCCGCTTCAACGCCGAAACCATCCATGTCCTCGAAGACGCCGACGGCCAGGTGCTCGAAGACATCCGCTCGCCCGACGACAACCGCCACGCCGCCGACGGCATCACCGAGATCATCCGCGAGTTCACCGCCGACCCCGACTGCGCGCTGCATGTCTCGATCGCCGGCGGCCGCAAGACGATGGGCTTCTTCCTCGGTTACGCCCTGTCGCTGTACGGACGGCCGCAGGACAAGCTGTCGCACGTCCTGGTTTCCGAACCCTTCGAGTCGAGCATCGGTTTCTACTACCCGACGCCGGCCAGCCACGTGCTGGAACTGCCCGGTGGCCGCCTCGCCGACACCGCCAGCGCGCAGGTAACGCTTGCCGAGCTGCCCTTCGTCAGCCTGCGCCACGGCCTGCCGGAAGCACTACTGACCGGCCACGCCAGCTACAACCAGACCGTCGAAGCCGCGCGCCGGGCGCTGGCCCCGCCGGAACTGCAGCTCGACCTCGGTAGCCGCCGCGTGCGCGCCGCCGGCCAGGTCTTCGCCCTGCCCCCCGCCGAACTGGCACTGCTCAGCGTCTTCGCCAGGCGCGCGCTGCGCGGCGAGGAAGCGTTGCCGGCACCACCCAAGGAGCTGCCGGACGACGAGTGGCGAAAACGCTACCTCGTCGAGCTGCGCTGGATCGACGGCCTGCTCGGCGAACGCGACGACACCGAACGTGCGCTGAAGAAGGGCATGGACGGCAGCTACTTCTCAACCCATCTCTCGAAGCTGAAAAAGATCCTCAAGCGCGAGCTGGGCCCCGCCGCCGCGCCCTACCTGATCAGCGACGGCGGCAGCCGGCCACGCCTCTACCGGCTCGAGCTGAGTCCGTCGGCGGTCAGATACGACGCTATCGAAGCAGCGCGGTGGCCGTGAGCGAGATGAGCGCCTCTGGCTAGCCTCCTGACTTGGCGCAGCGTCTTTCAGCAATCGGCCATTGACAAGCTTGCCGTTGCACCGCCGGCGTGCAAAAGCCTTTATGCTGCAGAGGACTCCAGATCAGCCCGGCCGATCGCCCAACGGCCAACCCATCCTTTGGAACCGATGAGGAAGAATCCATGACCAGAACACCCCTCACCTACGACCTCAGCTTCGCCACGCCGGCCTTCGTCGGCGACGCGGCGCAGCAGGCGCAGTGGCGCACGCCGCCTCTGAAGGCACTGATTCGTCAATGGTGGCGAGTGGTGAAGGCGCCCCAGTTCGGTTTCAATGTTGAGAGACTACGCAGTGCCGAAGAGGCGCTGTTTGGAACTGCGGCATCCGACGGCGAGCACATGCCATCTCATCAGTCCCTGCTGCGTCTTCGGCTCTCGACGTGGGAACAAGGAAAGCTGACGTCCTGGCCGACTGGCGAGCCCAGGGAGACACACCCGGAGGTTGGTCGCCCTGTCGGCACCGAACTGTATCTCGGCTTCGGCCCTCTGGCATATGACAAGGTGGCACGCAGCGCGGCGCTCGGAATGACCAACGGCCTCAAGCGCAATGCCATTGACGATAAGTCCGTGGCTACTCTTCGCTTGCTGTGCCCTGTTCAGCACCAAGCCGATATGCAGGGGCTGTTTCAGCTCGTAGCCTGGTTCGGCACAGTCGGCTCGCGCGCCCGGAACGGCTGGGGTTCGCTGCAAATCGCCCATCACGATCTCAAGCCGTTGACTCGCGACAACCTCCGACCGCTCGCCGTATCACGACCGCTGACCGAATGCCTGGACATCGACTGGCCACACGCCATTGGGGAAGACCGTCACGGTCCATTGGTGTGGAAGACCAGAGTGACCGGCAATTGGCGGCAAATCATGAAGGAGCTGGCGCGGATCAAGATCGCGTTTCGCACCCAGCCGGCCTTATCGCTTGCCGGGGTTACGCAGGGGACTTTCGCTGCGCGACACTTGCTTGCCTACCCGATCACTCATCAACCTAGATTCCTCTGTTGCACAGCGCGTTGTTGCTGGTGGTCGGAGCCAGCTCTGCCTTCGGATACGCCAGCCTGAAGCAGCCGCGGACCACCCTGCACACTCAGGTTGCATCACTCGACTTCCTGGGTCTGTGGCCACACAGCCCAATAATCCGGGATTTTTTCGCTAGCCAGAGAGCAGAGCAGGTAGAGCGTTCCCGTGGTCATGACAGGAGGCTTTGGCGGCGAGGATTTTGGCGGCGATGTAGCCGATCAACGCCCGCCATCGGTTGCCCGGGGGCAACTGAGGCGCAGTTGCTCGGATATGCTGTAAGCCCTCACGAACATTGGAAATTAGCGCCTTGACCTGATCCACGGCGGTGTGTGTGATGCTGATCAGGAGGCGTTTTTGCCCGGCATGCTCGGTCAGTCGTCCCACCGCAGCGAGTAACAAGGGGCGGCTGGTGATCGCTTCCAGTCGCGCCTTCGGATTCGCTAGCCGCATGTACCAACTCCACCAGTTATAGACCAGCGCGACCGCTTGCGCACTCAGGTTGCATCGCTCGATGTCCTGGGTGGTGTAACCTCCCCAGCCCCACTGATTCTTCAGTTCATCAAAACCGTTTTCGCAGTCGGCCCGGTCTCGGTACAGCTGTCCGATGGCTTCCAGAGGGTACGGGGTGTTGGTAACGAGTACGGCGTATTCCCATGCCTTCACCGGATCGTTCGTATCGATCAGATCCAGGCAGGCTTGCTGCGGCTTTTGCCTTGGTGGGTGGCATTGCGCCTTGTTCGCTTGCGCTTGGGAGTTTCGGCGAGAGCGTCTTTGGTCACTTGGCGGCGCATCACGACGACGCGTCGGGTCTTGCTCCAGCCTTCCAGCCTCAACTGGTCTTCGTGGGCTTCCCAGCCTTGCCCCACGTTGCACCAGCCGTCTCGCGGCCAATGGCGAAGCACGAGCCGTTTGACGTTGGCGCTTTGCTTGAGTTTGAACAGGTGCGACTGGTCAATCTCTTCGAGGTTCGCACATCACTCTGTCCGTGCCATACGCGCAGTCTCCGCGCACCAGGCGCGGGCGCTCTTTGAGAGCAAATCCGAGAATCAGCTTCGTGAGGCCGGGCAGGCCATGCGCGGCGCTGTTCGATTTGCCACTTTGAACCTGCGCCAGGAGCACCAACCGTAGATTGGCTACCCAGTAGGTGTGAACGGTATGACTTGGGCGACCTGGTTTCGTGGGGTTGTAGCCGATTTCTGCTCCGCTTTGGTGTCCGTACAGGACTTTGATCGTGGTGTCGCAATCCAGTATCCAGCCATGGGTCATCGCTGGCTTCACACTCTCCAGTAACGAGCGCTCCATCCACGCTTCGGCGCGCTTGAGTTGGGCTTCCTGCTGCGCTTGCTGTTCCTCGGTGTCCGTCGCTTTGGGGGCCGGCGCGATCAGCTTCAATCCCCGCCGCAAGCTTTCGTCGCCCACGAGGCTGGTCATACCGAGAATATCCGGTGCTACACCGTCACCACGCAAACTCGCAACATGCGCATAGCGCCACTGCCCGTCAAGAATCGACAACATCCACGTGCCCAGGACATCGCGTACCGTGGGGGCATTCCCGCTGGTGTACTCCAGCGGGCACTCACGAACCCAGTTCTCGAAGAGCTCTGTCGTAGCCAGGTACTCGCCAAAAAAACCCAACTGCGCCATCGCCGTGACGTTCCCTCTGGGATCCCAGACCACTTGAAAACGACCTCCGGGCGTCAATACGCTCATCGCGTCCGTATCCACAAACCGCTCTTCAATCGCTTGCTCGACCGCTACCACTAGCCGCTTCTTACTCAATTCGCATTCACCCATTTGGTGATCTCTTTGATCTGCGGCAAACCCGCTCCACGCCTAAGTTTGCAGCAAATCTAGGAGGGTCAATTGAGGAAAATAGGATCATGCAGTAAGTGGAACGGCATGGGGCGGCCAGGGACGACTAGCCAACCAGATCCGTTTCAAGGTGCTGCGAGAACGTGAGCACTTGGTTGGGGTGATTGCACATCTTCCCTGCGCGCTACCGGCAGAGATGGCACGCGCGCTCCCGCCACAGAGCCGCGCCAGTCTGGATCAGACCAGAGTCTGGCAATCCGTGCATACCGTTCTCGATAACAACGCTACCAGGCTCGTCTGATCATGACTATAAACGCCACCGCCCTGTGGAAAAAGAAACTCGCCGCCTGGCTGCACGATCCGGCTGAAAAGGCGCTGGTCCTGATGCGCGACGACGTCGGCCACGAACACGGTTCGGTGCAGACCCTGCGCAAATTGCTCGGTATCATGGGTGCCGACTTCGACAAGCGGGCCGACTGGTTCGCCGCTGCGGCAGACCGGCCGCAATGGCCGTGCGAACCCGGCCGGCCGCGTCCGGCGTGGGCCAATGTCCGCTTTGCCAAGCAGCCCCTGCTGATTCATCCACTGTCCGGCGAAGAGATTGACCTCGGCAGCCTAGACGAAATCGCGGCGAAGCATATCCGCATGGTCAGCCTTGACCACTTCAGCGACCTGATCGAACGCGACGCCAACGGCGAGCCCGAGCTGCGGCTGACCTATCTCGCGTTCTGGCGTTTCGGTCCCGAGCCAGCCCTCGTCGCGCCGGAAATCGGTGATCTCTGGCGCGTCCTGCCCGCCGACACGCGCGTCCCGGACCACTCGATCTGGACGCACCTGGACACCGTTTCGGCGCTCACCGGCGCGCTCGCCGACGACGAACCGGCCCTGCTCAGCATGAGCTTCGGCCCCGTCCAGGGCTTCATCGCCCAGGCCCGCTCGACCTCCGACCTGTGGGCTGGATCGCACCTGCTCTCGTCGCTGGTCTGGGAAGGTCTCAAGGTCATCTGCGAAGCGCTCGGCCCGGATGCCATCGTCTTCCCCAGCCTGCGCGGCGTCGCCGCGGTCGACCGCTGGCTGCTGGAGCTGGCCGACGCGAGCGGGCACGGCGAGCAGTGGCGCCAGCGCTTCGCCACCATCAAAGCCGAATGGCTGCACCGCGCCACCGACGCCAACCCGCTGTTCGCGGCGACGCTGCCCAACAAGTTCATGGCCATCGTACCGGCACGCCAGGCCGAGCAACTCGCGCGACAGGTCGTCGCCGCAGTTCGCGAAGCAGCCCGCGCCTGGGCCGCAGAAGCGGCACTGCGGGTGCTCGGCAACGGCGATGCCCCGTTTCACTGGCAAGAACAACTCGATCGCCAGTTCGCCGGCTTTCCCGAAGCGCAGTGGGCAATTGCCGAGTGGCCGACCGGCAGCGACAGCGATGGTCTGCCAAATGCTGAACGCTTGCGGCAAGCGCTGGCCGCTTACGGCACCGACAGCCTGTTCGGAGAAAAAGTCTGGAAGGTGCTCAACCGCGACGTAACGATCGACGGCGCCAAATTCTTCAAACCAAACGCCGGCATCGTCTATCCAGCCGTGCACGAACTGGTCGAGCGCAGCCTCTCGGCGGCCAAGACGCTGCGTCCATTTTCGCCTTTGCCACAGCACGGCCACCGCTGCACGCTGTGCGGAGAACGTGAATGGCTTACCGAAGCGGCTGCGCAACTGCATATCCCGGCTGGCGAGCGTCGCGAGACGCCCTGGCTCGACAAGGCCGGCAAGTTCGGCATCCGCAAGGGCGAACATCTGTGCGGCGTATGCACCCTCAAACGCCTGTGGCCGACGCTGTTCGTCGAAGGTCTCGGCGAGTTGCTTAATGACAAACCGGCGCGTTTCGTGATCAGCACCCACACCATGGCGCTGGCGACTTCGCTCGACCGCCTGGTCGAGAACTTTAGACCGGAAACGCGCGAGGGGCTCAGCGCGCTGTCGCGCAAGTTCTCCCTCCTTGATCATCAGCCGGTAGCGCTGCCCAACTCGCTGCACACGCGGCTGTGCTCGCTGCGCGACCGCAACGTCGTTGAAGTCGTCAAGCGCCTGCCATCGGCACTCGACGAGGCGCGTGGCGAAGAGGCCGAAGGACGTCTTGCCGAAGACATCACCAGACTGCTCGGCGCCAGACCCGAGACCTACTACGCGCTCCTGCAGATGGACGGCGACCACATGGGTGCCTGGCTTGCCGGCAACGAAGCCGACTACCAGTGCCGCTTCCCGGCAACCTGGCACCCGCAGGTACGCGCATCGCTCGATCGTTTCCGCGGCGACCCGGCGGTCGCCGCCTACCTGGACTCGTCGCGGCCCGCGTCGCCGGCCCGGCACGCCGCCATCTCCGCAGCGCTCAACGACTTCTCCACGCACGTCGCCCGCCACATCGTCGAGAACGTCTGCAAGGGCAAGCTGCTCTACGCCGGTGGCGACGATGTCCTGGCCATGCTCTCGGTCGACGACCTGCTGCCGGCGATGCTCCTGCTGCGTGCGGCCTGGAGCGGCAGTGCCGACCTCAGTGGCTTGCCGAGAGACATCGATGTCAAGGAACTGCAACTCAAAAAGGGCTACGCCCGCCTCAAGGGTCGCCTGATGCCGATGATGGGTAGCCGTGCCAGCGCCAGCATCGGCGCCGTCGTCGCCCACCACCAGTCGCCGCTGTCGGCTGTGTTGTGCGAGTTGCGCCGCGCCGAAGGCCTGGCCAAGGCCCATGGCCGCAACGCCTTCTGCCTGCGCGTCATCAAACGCGGCGGTGGCGAAGTGGGGGTCACCAGCCGCTTCTGGGAAATGACGCACGCCGCGAACACAGCGCCCGCGGCGCCGCTGCTGGCCGATACCGCCTTGGGACTACTGCTGCGCTTCGCCGAAACGCTGGCGCAGCCCAATGTGTCGCGACGCGCTGTGTACAACGCCATCGAATGGCTGTCCAGCCTACCGGAACGTAACTGCGACAGAATGAACGACGAAGACTGGCGACAGATGCTGGCCAGCAACCTCGCCTACCAGATCGCGAAGCAAGGCGGCGTCGTGCAGCACGCCCGAGAGTTCGTCGACCTGGCCTGTCGCGAAAGCGCCAGGCCGGCGGAGACAGCGCGCGTCCTCGGCGATTTGCTGGTGACCGCCGAATTTTTCGCTCGCAACGGCCGTGCCTTCGGCCAGGCCGCCGCACAAGCAGGAGCACCTCGATGAACACGCCGACCAGCACCTACCACTTCGTTCAGCCGCTCGACGTGCTGATGATCCGCGGCAACAAGTCGTTCGGTGGCGACGGTCAGCACGGCGAGGCCGTCATGCCGCCCTGGCCGTCGCTGTTTGCCGGCGCCTTCCGCTCAGCACTCCTCGGCAAGGATGCCGGCCAACTCGCGAGCTTCGCGCATGCTGACAACCGTCTGGCCGGCGAGCTTGGCGCGGTGCTCGGTAGCCGTGACGACCCAGGCAGCTTTGCCATCCACTGGCTGTCACTCGCGCGTCTCGACGCCGAAGTCGACACGCCGCTGGCAATCGTACCGCTGCCGGCCGACCTCGTCGCCTTCGACGATCCGCGCGTCTCGACGCTGGTCTCGCTGCAACCCAGCCAACCACCAGCCGGGACCCTGGCCAGCGGCGATCTGCCGCTCGTCGCCCAGCTGCGCATCGCCAGGCAGATCAAACCACAGGGCGGCCGCTGGCTCGACGCCGCCGGGCTGGCTGCGCACCTGCGTGGCGAACTGCCGACGCGCACGTTGAGCAGCGCAGACCTCTTCAAACGCGAAACCCGGCTCGGCATCGCTCTCGACCACGGCTCGCGAACGGCCGCCGACGGCGCGCTGTACACCAGCGAAGCGATCGCCCTCGACAGCTCGGTCGGTTTTCTCGTCGGCTGCGAGGGAGACAATGGTCAGTTGGCGAAATCCGGTCACCTGCGACTCGGTGGCGACGGCAAGGGCGCACGCCACCGCGAAACTGCCTTCAGCGCTCCCGTCATGCCCCTGCCTGAAATCGGCGCCAGCCGTTGCTTCCGGATCATCCTCGCGACGCCTGGCCTGTTCACTGGCGGCTGGCTGCCCGAACGGGTCGCACGCTGCGGAATTGCGGAGTACCGCCTGCAAGGCGACGGTTTCTCGGCGCGCCTCGCCTGCGCCGCCGTCCCGCGCTTCGACACCATCTCCGGCTGGGACCTCGCCCGGCAGCAGCCCAAAACCGCGCAGCGAGTGGCGCCGAGCGGCAGCGTGTACTGGTTCGACGACCTGGTCGGCGACGTCGGCAAGCTTGCCGAATGGGTGGCCCGCGGCCTCTGGGGCGATAATCCTGACCGACAACGGCGCGCCGAAGGTTTTAACCGCGCCTGGCTCGGACTCTGGCGGAGAAGTACACAGTGACTGTTTCACTCCCGACTAGCCAATTCAATGCCACCGCTGCAACCTGATCCCCGACGAAAGGCCCCCTCCATGTTCGAAGCCCAGCAACTCGTTTTCTACTCCTGCATCAGCCCCGTGCACATGGGCGCCGGGCAGGCGATCGGCGTCATCGACAACCCGATCCAGCGCGAAGTCCATACCGGCCATCCGCTGATCGCCGGCTCCGGCCTCAAGGGCGCCGTGCGGCACCACTTCACGCGTACCTGGCAGGACAGCGAGCTGATCAACCGCCTGTTCGGACCCGAACGCAACGCCTCCGACCATGCCGGTGCGATCGCCTTCAGTGATGCCACGCTGGTCACCTTCCCGGTGCGCTCGCTACGCAACACCTTCGTGCATGCCACCTGCCCGAGCGCGCTGGCGCGACTCAAGCGGATCGCCGGAAGCACAGCGGCATGGGCCGTACCCAGCGTCGCCGAAGGCCACGCACAGCTTGCCAGCGCGGCCATCCTGAGCAACCAACGGCTACTGCTCGAAGTGTTCGATTTCGCCGGGGCAGCCGACGCCAAAGTCACCGCGATCGCCGAATGGCTGGCCACGAACGCCCTGCCACCCGGCGACGAACATGAGTTCTTCCGTAACAAGCTGAAGAATGACCTGGTCGTCCTCTCGGACACGGATTTCGGACACTTCGTGCGCAACGCGACGGTCGTCGAAGCGCATGTCAGAATCGATGACCAGACCGGTACGGCGGCCGCTGGCGCGCTGTTCTACACCGAGAACCTGCCGCCCGAGACGCTTCTCGCCGGTCTGCTGCTCGCCAGCGTCGAGCGCCGCCAGGGTCCGGACAAGGAAGATCTCCTCGACGCCGACCGCGTGCTCGCCAGCGTGCTCCATGACCAGGGCGAGCGCCACGGGCTGCACGACCACCTGCTGCAGGTCGGCGGTGACGCGACCACCGGCCGTGGCCTGCTCGTCATCCACGCCGCCTCGGGAGACCGTCCATGAACACCCTCGACCAGCGGCGTGCGCAATATGCCTGGGAACGTGCGAATCGCAACACCGTGGTCGACGGCTACCGCGAGATGGTCAAGGGCGCCCCGGCACTGGTCATGGGCAACGGGCTGATGGCCACACTCGCTTACTACCGCTCGCGCACCGGCAGCAACGAACGCGCGGCATCCGTGCTGCTCGAAGACGTCCTCGGCTGGCTGGCGAAGCGTCAGATCGTCCCTGCCGAGTTCGCATCGGTGATGAACGCCTTCTTCAACGCCGGCGCGCAGGACGTGATGCGCGCCACCGACGAAACCCTGGCCATGCTCCGCTGGCTGCGCCAGTTTGCCGACGCTGTGAAGGACGCACGATGAACGTCGCTGCCGTACCCGAATACGTAGTCAAAGGCGCTGCCGGCTTCCGCAGTTGCCCACCCGGGCATCGCTTCAACCTCTATTTCGAGATCTGGCAGGAGGGCAATTGGCTGATCGCCAAGAACGGCAAAGCCGAAGCCCTGCGCCAGTGCCTTGCCCTGGGCGACGCCCAACCGGTACTCAAGGCCCTGCGCCGCCGCCAGGACGCCGTCGCCAGGACGGTTCCGGAGGTGCAGCGGCACATCATCGACGCGGTGTCGACCGCCCCCTTCGCCACCGGGCTCGGACTCGAACACCCGGTCGACAACGGCTTCGCCTTCCTCTCGCCCTACGGCCTGCCCTACCTCGCCGGCAGCGGCGTCAAGGGTGTGCTGCGTCAGGCGGCGAACGCGCTTCGCGACGACGGCGATGCGGCGATCACCCAGCCGCTGATCGACGCGCTCTTCGGCCAGGAACTGCAGGGCGCCGACGCGCTGCGCGGCGCACTCTCCTGCTGGGATGTCTTTCCACAGCCGTTTGGCGACAGCCTCGTCGTCGAGATCATGACGCCCCACTTCGGCGACTACTACCAGAACAAGAGCACACCACACGACGCCGGCAAACCCAATCCGATCCCCTTTCTCGCCGTCCCCGCGCGCTCCGCATTCC
Organism: Candidatus Accumulibacter affinis; assembly: GCA_016713625.1. Lineage (GTDB taxonomy): Bacteria > Pseudomonadota > Gammaproteobacteria > Burkholderiales > Rhodocyclaceae > Accumulibacter > Accumulibacter affinis. Next base: position 864,261 of record JADJOT010000009.1, on the reverse strand, counting down.
GCTTCGTCGTGACCTGCGATCCCGCGCGTCTGCCGGCAGACACCCCGGATTGGAAGGCCACCCTCGACCGCATCATCGAGCATGCCTTCGCCTGGCTGGGTTTCGGCGCCAAGACCGCAGTCGGCTACGGCGCGTTGGCCGAAGATCCTGCTGCTGCGGACGAGCGGCGGCGGATCGCAGAGCAAGAGCGTCGGCAAGCGGCGGAGGCAGCCGAGGCAGCGCGCCGCGAGAATCTCTCGCCTGAAGAAAAGGAGTTGGAAGCTGCGCGCTCCGCCATAGACGCCTTGCGCAGCGCCTTCGAATCAGCGAAGGCGGCGGGGAAGTACCTGGCCGGAAGATCACCAATTGACGAACCCCGCCTGCAGCTGTTTCAACAGGCTGTCCAGTGGAAAACCCATGCAGCGCGCAGAGAAGCCGCCGCGCTGTTGCGAGAGGTGATCAAATGGACCGCTTGGCCAGGCAACAAGGAACGTAAGCAGCAGTTCCAGACCTGGCTGACGGAGCTGGAATCATGAGCCGCGCGTGGCAAGGCAGCTTCCCGGATGAACCAGAAGAAACCCAGTTGATCTCCCTCGAAGACCAGCCACCCGGAGCATGAACATGACCACCCTCATCAGTTTCCTTGGCAAGGGCGACCCGCGCAAGGGCTACCGCACGGCCACCTACCGTTTCAATACAGATGTCGCCTACACCGAGACCTTCTTCGGACTGGCTCTGACCAAATTCCTGAAACCCGATCGCCTGATCCTGCTGGGCACCCCCAGCAGCATGTGGGAAAACTTCTTCGACCGCGACGGCGTCGATCCTAAGGCAATGGAACCGCTGATCGATGCAGTTGCCGCCGCAAAAGTCGATGAGCACCTGCTCGACCTGCCGTGCCGCCAATTCGCTGAGCACCTCCGCATCCAGGTCGACTGCCTGTTGATCCCGTATGCCGGCGACGAGGCCGAGCAGGCCAAGATCCTGCGCCGACTGGCCGCCGTCCTGCAGCCTGGCGAGCGCCTCTGGATCGACGTCACGCACGGCTTTCGCCACCTGCCGATGCTCGCACTGGTGGCGGCACGCTACCTGGCAAGAGTCGTTCGCGTCGAAGTCGAAGAAATCTATTACGGCGCGCTGGAGATGACGCCTCCCGGCACCGGCAGCGAAACGCCGGTGCTCCGGCTTGGCGGGCTGCTGGCGATGCTCGACTGGGTCGACGCACTCGCCACCTATGACAAGGACGGCGACTATGGCGTCTTCGCGCCGCTGCTCGTCAAGGACGGCATGCCCAAGGGGCGTGCCAGGTTGCTGGCCGAGGCCGCCTATTGCGAACGCACCAGCAATCCGGAACTCGCGGTCAAGAACCTGAAGAGCGTGTTTCCTTCGATCGATGCACACGACGGGCCACTCGGCGGACTTTTCCGCGAGACGCTGAAGGAGCGCATCGGCTGGTTTCGTGGGCCAGCGCGCCACGACCGTGAGCTGTCGCTCGCCGACGCCTACCTCAAACGGAGCGACTATCTCCGCGCTGCCACCTTCCTGTACGAGGCTTTCGTCACTCGCGCCTGCTACGCCGATAAATGCAATGACACCGACGCCAGGGAACGCGACGACGCCTTCAATCGCGCGAAAATGAAAATACCGGCGGCCGGGCAGCTCAAGAACCTGCGCAATGCGCTCGCGCACGGCGTCCGGTCGCATGGCGAGCAGGCGGACGAGAGCGCCAAGACAATCGCCGACGAAAGCAGCCTGCGCAAGGTCCTCAAAGCGTTGCGCAACAAGCTCTTCTAGCCGACGAGACAGACCCGCATGCCACTCGAACCTCCCATCGCCCTCCGAGGCGATCATCAACCCAGGCATCCGCAAGGCCGCGACGCTGCGTACCTGATCCGCCGCGCAAACTCCTTCCCGGTCGCCCGCTACCGCTTCGAGTTCCGCGCCACGCAAGCCATTCGCCTGCCCGACTACGCCGGCTCGATGTTGCGCGGCGCCTTTGGCCACGCCCTGCGTCAGGTCGCCTGCATGACACGCCAGAAGGAGTGCAGCGGCTGCCCGCTGGCCGGTGGCTGCCCGTATCCGGCGATCTTCGCGCCACTGCCGCCGGCGACGCATGCGCTGCAGAAGTTCGCGCAGATTCCCGTGCCGCAGGTCATCGAGCCACCCGCCTGGGGCGCCCGAGTGCTGGCCGCCGGCGAGCTGCTGACCTTCCATCACGTACTGATCGGCCGCGCGCTGCAGGAACTGCCCTTGATCATCCTCGCCTGGCGGCGCGCCCTAGCGCGCGGTGTCGGAGCCGGTGACGGCACCGCCGATCTGCTTCGCGTCGTTCATTGCGACGAGAGCGGCGAGCGCGAAATCCATCGTCCCGAAGTCGGCACGATTGCCGAACACGTACAGCAGATCGCGCTGCAGCGCACGCCCGGCACAGATCTCAGCGAAGCCACGCTCACCTTCACCACGCCGCTGCGCCTGCAACTCAACGGGCAGGCGCTGCCGCCGGACAGGCTGCAGGCGCGAACGCTGCTGCTCGGCCTGGCGCGCCGGGCCAACCTGCTCGCCGAGTTTCACGCCGACGGTCCGCTGGTCGATGACTTCGCAGCGTTGAGTGACGCGGCAGCCGGGATACGTGACGAACGGAATGTAGTCTGGCGCGACTGGAAACGCTTCTCGTCGCGCCAGCAGCGCGAAATGCGCCTCGGCGGCGTCGTCGGCGCCTGGCGACTGCAAGGGCAACTGGCTCCCTTCGCCGCCCTGCTGCGCCTCGGACAATGGTTGCATGTCGGCAAGGAAACCACCTTCGGCCTCGGTCAATACACCCTCGACGGAAGCTCTCGCCGAGACATCTATGGTGATGATGACAAACCTTGGGAACGCAACGCCCAAGTCATTGAAGGAAAGGAGGTAAACTGATAGGTGCGTCAGTAACCAGCCCTGAAAACAAAGGGATTGAGACGGTACAAGGCCGGGGCATCCATGTCGTTCCCGGGGTCAGTAACCAGCCCTGAAAACAAAGGGATTGAGACTGATAATGGCAATCTGGCGATTGGCCTCTTCACTGTGTCAGTAACCAGCCCTGAAAACAAAGGGATTGAGACCTGCCGCGTTGTTTGATTTCCTTAGCGTCGAGTAGTCAGTAACCAGCCCTGAAAACAAAGGGATTGAGACGTAACGCCGTGGCTGCAGGTATTTAGCCATATGAAGTCAGTAACCAGCCCTGAAAACAAAGGGATTGAGACACTTCCTCCGTAACCCACCTAAAAGTGTCGCCGCGGTCAGTAACCAGCCCTGAAAACAAAGGGATTGAGACTCTTTCATCTGAATCTCCTTATCCATTTTGCTGTTGTCAGTAACCAGCCCTGAAAACAAAGGGATTGAGACCGGCGGACTTCCGCCAGCGATATGGTGTGCTTTGTGTCAGTAACCAGCCCTGAAAACAAAGGGATTGAGACCACGCGCGCAGGATGGCTAGCTTCTCTTGAAAGCTCGTCAGTAACCAGCCCTGAAAACAAAGGGATTGAGACAAACCCTTGATGCCCGACATCATGGAGACCTCCGTCAGTAACCAGCCCTGAAAACAAAGGGATTGAGACTCGATTGGTTTGGTCGATGCTCTGGTCGCTCGAGTCAGTAACCAGCCCTGAAAACAAAGGGATTGAGACGCATTCCACTGCACCCACTGTGCGACAACCTTTTCGTCAGTAACCAGCCCTGAAAACAAAGGGATTGAGACTTCGTCCGGCTGGCCTTCCACGCCATCGCCGCGGGTCAGTAACCAGCCCTGAAAACAAAGGGATTGAGACCTTGCGGAAGTTGGCTAACATGACCACGGACTTCTGGTCAGTAACCAGCCCTGAAAACAAAGGGATTGAGACGGCCCGGTGCCGCTGGTCCAACGATTACCAGGGTTTGGGCTCAGGTCTAACATTCCAACTTTTTGTGTTGGAATGTTAGACCCCGCTGTTGTGCGCTGTTGTGTTGTGTTCTTAGCCCGCAGAGAGCGCAATGGCACGTTTCGGAAAAGCGCGTAACAGCTTCTTGTCCATCGTCACCAGCTTGGTGTCGAGTTTCATCGCGAGCGCAACAAACTCGCAGTCGTATGCAGAACAATCACTGTCGCGTGCGAGTTCTAATACTGCAAGCGAGTCAACCTCGAACTCTGAACCTTCAAGCAAGCCTTCCGCTTCTCCTTGCAGGCTGTTTGCCTGCTGAAAAGAAATGGCCTTGCGCCGCATGTAGCCAACCAAAATGTTACGAAACTCACTACGCCAAAGAATTGGCGCCGCCCATTCGGGGTCTTGTTCCAGCAGCGACTCCGCTGCTGCGGTGTACTCGCTTGGCAAGTACAGATATGCAAGCACATTCGAGTCAACCACAATCACGGGCGGCCCTCGCGTTTCGCAGCGTCGATGTCGCATGCGCCGAACTCTCCTTGCGGTAATGCTGCGCGTAGCTCGCGTGCGCGTGCCAATCTCTCGGCGGGCATCATCTTGGTGGGAAGCAGCACCGATTCAAGGCACACAATTGCTTCACTGTTCAGGCTGCGACGATGGTTTTCCGCAGAGAGTTTCAATTTCTCGTATACGGCATCCGGAATGTTTTTCAGGGTCAACGTTGTAGGCATGGCATTAGCGAACCAAAATGGAACCATTGTGGTGTCGGTATTCCTTGAAGTCAACCGCTACAATTCGGCGACATCGAAAGCGCACAGGATCGGAAAAAAATCGGGGACAGACCACGTTTTCGCTCAATGGGTTGCGTCTTCTACCAGTAACTCCTCAAAAACCCCGGGCATAAGCGTTCGCTGAATTCGGGGTGCTTGCTTGCAGGAAGGGCTGGACACAGCGCGCGAGATGTGATTCAATCCGCAGCATGAGCACGGAAACCCCACGGAAGCTTCCCGGTATCCCGGATATCCCTGCCGACCAAAGGACACCGGCGGTCGTGCAGCTGCTGGAACTCTGCCATCGGCAGCAGGAACAGATTCAGGCGCTGCGCGATGAGGTGGCGCGACTGAAGGGTCAGAAGCCGAAGCCCGTGATCAAACCGTCGGCGCTGGAAGGCGATCGCACCGAGAAGAAGCAAGGGCAGGCGCCGAAGCCTCACGGCAAACGCCACAAGACGGCAGAGCTTGAGATCCACGAGTCGGTCAAGCGACAGCCGGCAGAGACGATTCCGCCGAACAGTCGCTTCAAGGGCTACCAGGATTTCGTGGTGCAGGAGCTCCGGATCGGGGTTCACAACACCCGGTATCGGCTGGAGCGCTGGGTCACCCCCGAGGGCGAGAGCCTGATCGGCCAGTTGCCTGCCGAGATCGGCGGTGTGCATTTCGGCCCGCAGCTGCGCGCTTTCATCCTGTACCAGTACCACCATGCGCATGTGACGCAGCCGCTCTTGCTTGAGCAACTGCGGGAGTGGCAGATCGACCTCTCGGCCGGGCAGCTCAGCGCGTTGATCACCGACGGCCATAGCGAGTTCCATCGCGAGAAGGACGCGCTGCTGCAAGCGGGGCTGCAGCGCAGCCGGTACGTTCATGTGGACGATACGGGTGCGCGCCATCGGGGCAAGAATGGGTACTGTACGCATATCGGCAACGAACGCTTCGCCTGGTTCGCGAGCACCGACAGCAAGAGTCGGATCAATTTCCTGGAGTTGCTCCGTGCCGGGCACGATGCCTACACCCTGAATCAGGCCGCGCTGGCCTATCTGGCCGAGCACCAGCTGCCGTGCGCTCCACTCCAGGCACTCACCGCGCTGGCACCGGCGGTATGGACGGGTCAAACCGCCTGGCAGGCGGTCTTGGCTCAGCAGGCCATCACCGATCCGCGCCATGTTCGCCTGGTGACCGAAGGCGTCTTGCTCGGTACCGTCGTCGAGCAGGGCGTCGCCCCGATCTGGCGATCGTCAGCGATGACGCCGGGCAGTTCGATGTGCTGATCCACGCCCTGTGCTGGATCCATGCCGAACGCGTGCTGGCCAAACTGCTCGGCTTCAACGAGCCGCAACGCGAGGCGCTGGCTTCGGTGCGCAGCGAGCTGTGGGCGATCTACGATGCGCTCAAGGCGTACAAGGAAGCGCCGGAGGCACTCACTGCAGCCGCGATCGAAGCCCGCTTCGACACGCTTTGTGCCACCCGGACCGGTTATGCCAGCCTCGATCAGGCCCTGAAACGAATGCGCCGCAACCGGGAGGAGTTGCTGCGCGTGTTGCAACGTCCCGAGCTTCCCCTGCACAACAACCTCAGTGAGTCGGATATCCGCGACTACGTCAAGAAGCGCAAGATCAGCGGCTCCACCCGCAGCGCGTCCGGCCGCCGCTGCCGCGATACCTTCGCCAGCCTCAAGAAGACCTGCCGCAAGAACCAACTTTCCTTCTGGCAATACCTTCAGGACCGCGTCTTCGGCTGGCATCGGATTGCTCCGCTGGCGCAGTGGATCTTTGAGGCCACGCCGACGGGGGCGAATGTTCCCGTACATGGCCCCTGAAGCAGCGCCCGCTCGCTATTGCAAGCGCATCTTCAGCACCGCGGAGCTCGACCAGATCCGACGGCTGATCGCAGCCAATCCTGCCGCCTCGCGCGCGCAGCTGTCCCGCTTGGTCTGTGCCGATCTCGGCTGGTGCCGCGAGGATGGGCGGATCAAGGAGATGAGCTGCCGCGTGGCGATGCTGCGCATGCAGACCGATGGCTTGCTGCAACTGCCGCCGCCGCGCAACGGCAATCACAACGGAAAACCCTGGCACCGTCGTACCGCGCAGGCCGAACCCGACGCGCTTTTGCGTGCCGACGGCCCGCGTAGCCTGGGCACGCTGCAACTGCACTTGGTGAGTCATCGCGCCGAATCGCAGCTGCACAACGAGCACATCGACCGTTACCACTACCTCGGCTATCAACCGCTGCCCGGCGCCCAACTGCGCTACTTCGTTCGCGCGGGCGGACGACTCGTCGCCTTGCTCAGCTTCGCCGCCGCCGCCTGGAAGACCCAGCCGCGCGACCACTATATCGGCTGGACGCCTGCGCAACGCCAGGAGCACCTGCACCGGGTCGTGAACAACGCTCGATTCCTCATCCTGCCGTGGATTGAATGCAAGAATCTGGCCTCGTCCATTTTGGCTCGCGCCGCCCGGCAGATCGCCGCCGACTGGCAGCTCCAATACGGTTACCGGCCGCTCTTGCTCGAAACCTTCGTCGAGCAAGAGCGCTTTCGCGGCACCGCTTACCAGGCGGCCAACTGGATCTGCCTCGGTCAAACCACCGGCCGCGGCAAGCTCGATGTTCTCCACCAAGCCCTGCTGCCGATCAAGACCGTCTGGCTCTATCCGCTCGACAGGCACTTCAGACGGGTACTCTGCGGGTGAGTGCGTCGCTCCGAAGCCAACCCAGTGCCATGCTCCTGCCCAGGGTTTTTGAGAAGTTACTTCTACCAGCCCCAAGCTCGCGCCCGCAGCATGCAGCAAGCCGTAGGTCGGGTTACCGTGAAAGCCCGGCTCTTTGACATCGCTTTCATCGTCAGGGGCGAGTCAATCGTCAATCATGATGGGTTAGGCCGCAGGCCGTAACCCGACGATCAAGTGCATCCGATGGTTGCAAATGTCGGGTAGAGTCGAGATGTGGCGCGGTAGCATTAGGTCCGGCTTGTCTGTTTCCGTCCCTTTCGTCTGACGGTGCCCAAGTAGCCGGGCCATCGCCCCGTTTCCACATCCCGCTCATCGAACCGGACGTGCGGTTTTCCCGCATCCGGCTCTCGGACAAGACATCACGCTTTCGCCCACGGAAGGTCATGGGTCCGTGCCGGCAAATTGACCAGCCCCAACTGTTCGTAGAGATACTGATCCGGGTAGCGCGCCAACCCCGTGCCGGAGACCTTGTGCTTCTTGCATAACCACCGGCGGAGCCGTTGCGTGACGTGGGAGTTGATCGCCCGATAGGCCGGGCTGACTGGACCGAGGCAGAAGTAATTCGCCCAGCCGGTCAGTTTCCGGTTCAGCCGTCCCACGACAAACTCGGCATCCAGGAGGGTTCGGCAACGGTCGGTTTCCCGAGTGATGCTTTCCACCATCCGTTTGATGCTCTTCTGCGAGGGCCGAGTGCCGATGTAGGCGCGCCCGGTCTCGCGGCTGTAGCACCGCCCGAGGGTGTAACCCAGGAAATCAAACCGCTCTTGCGGTATTTGACACAGGTGTGTCTTGTCGTCGTTCACCGTCAGCTTCAGTTGCTCCATCATCCCCCGCATCGCGTCCATGGCATCTTCTGCCCGGCCTTTGCAGCAGATGACGAAGTCGTCTGCGTAATTGACGATGTGCGCCGACCAGCGACGGGCATACCCCAACCTCTTCCATCCGAGGAGGAAACGCCGCATGTACAGATTCGACAGCAGCGGTGAAATCGGAGCCCCTTGCGGGGTGCCGCGTCCGGTGTCCCGGTTGGACGTCGTCCGCTTCCGGTGACCGTGTCCATCGTCCTCTTCCACTGGCGCTTCCAGCCATTGCTTGATGAGGTGCAGAACGTGCCGATCCACGATCCGACGGGCGACGCTCTTCATCAGCTCAGGGTGCGGAATGCGATCAAAATAGCCTGACAGATCCGCATCGATCACTTGCTGGTGTCCTGTATTCAGCAGACGATGAACCGCCTTTACCGCGTCCTGCGCTCCCGCTCTGCCCGGTACGCGTATTGCTCCGGTTGCAGGTCGGCTTCAAAGATAGGTTCCAGCACGAGCAGCACCGCCGTTTGTACCACTCGGTCGGTGATCGTCGGTATGCCCAAGGGGCGCAGCTTGCCGTTCGGCTTCGGTATCCAGACCCGTTTGACCGCTTCCGGTCGGTAGTCCTTCTGCTTCAGCCGTTCCGCCAGTTCCCCAAGCCAGCGTTCTTCTCCATACGCTTCGATGTCTTCAAAACGCACTCCATCTACCCCGGCTGCTCCCTGGTTGGCTTGGCAGCTTCGGTAGGCATGGTCGAGCACGTCCCGTCGATGAATCTTGTCGTACAGGAGGTAGAACCGGTACCCGGGTTCTTCCTTCGCTTTGGGTGTAGATCTTAAATTGATATACCAATCAATAGGTTACGACGCTATATTGACGTGATCTGAACAATTTGGTCGCTGAGGGTGAGTTTGGAGAGGTGATGGGGGAGTAGAGTTGGGCCGACCTCTATGCTAAAACGATGGCTTCGTTGCAGGATAACCATCGGAGGTCGGCCCATGGAAAGTGTAGCAAAGTTGAGTGAAGAGGGAACGGGAAGCGTTGTTGGCGGGAAGGCCCTGGAGGGGCTGCTGAAGTTCGTTGAAGAACGGCAGCACAGTCGGCGGGAGTATGAGGGCGGGTTCGAAGCGTTTGAACGAGAGGCCCGCAGGCGGTTCAACGAAGCGGAGCGAGAGTTTCTTGGCGAGGAGTTGGCGAGGCTGGATGTCACGCTGCCCGAGGTGGTCATTGATGGACTCGTCCATCGGCCGGTGGTGACTGGCGTTGGGGAGTACATGACGGCGGCGGGGCCCGTGAAGGTACTTCGGCATCGCTATCGCGCGGTCGGAACGAACGGCGCGAGCGAGTGTCCGCTGGAACTGCGCGCGGGGATTGTCGAAGGGTTGTTCACGCCGCTGGCGGCGCGGATGGGGGTGTGGGCGATGACCCACCTGACGTCATTGGAGAGCGAGAATCTGTTTCGTGAGCTGGGCGGCATGCACCCCTCGCGCAGTACGTTGGACCGGTTGCCGAAGGGCATCAGCGAACGTTGGGAAATGCGTCGTCGGGAATGGGAAAGCGAGCTGCAAGCGCAGGAAGAAGCGGTGTCTGAGGTGGCGGTGATCGGCGTCTCGCTCGATGGCGTGATGGCGCCGATGAAGGACGGCCAACGCGAGGCCAAGCGGGAGCAGAGCCGGCAGGAGGGCAAGCAAGTCAGTGGCCCCGCGGGCTACCGTGAGGTCGGTTGCGGCACGGTCAGCCTTTACGACGTAAAAGGCGAGCGTTTGCGCACGGTGCGTTTTGCGCGCATGCCGGAGCCGAAAAAGGGGGTGCTCAAGCGCCAACTGGCTGCCGAAGTCGAACATGCGTTGAAGCAGTACCCCAACGTGCCGCTCGTCAAAGTGGCCGACGGCGCCCGCGATAACTGGACGTTTCTTTCCAAGGATCTGCCTGACGGAATCGAAGTCGTAGACTTCTACCATGCGGCTGAACACCTGTGCAGTGCTTTCGACCTCATCTATGGCACGGACTCGGCGCAGGCACGAGCCAAGTCCGAGGCGTACCGACAGGTCTTGCTCAATGACGACCAGGGGGTCGAGAAAGTGATCCGCACGCTGGCGTATCACCACCGCCGCAAGCCACGCCGCGACACGCTGAAGAAGGAACTGACGTACTTCCGTCGGAATCGCTCACGGATGAAGTACGCGCAGTTGCGCGCTCAGAATCTCCCCATCGGCTCCGGCATCATCGAGGCCGCCTGCAAGACGCTCGTCACCCAGCGCATGAAGCGATCCGGTCAGCGCTGGACGATCGATGGGGTCAAGCCATCCTCACCTTTCGCGCCTTGGTGCAGAGTGACCGCTTCGATGCCGCCTGGACGCTCGTCGTTGCGGACTACCGGAAGGAGGTTTCCTTCCCCACAAACGTGCTGCCTTTTCCTCCTCGCCAGACATCAGTGTGAGAGATACACCCTTCGCTTTGGCATGTAACGCCATCCGCAGTTTCTGAACGTTGATCGGAGTTTGCAGGTTGCCCAATCTCCTATCCCTTTCCGCTTCTTGCGTTGGTCTTGAACTGAGGCCCCTTTCCTCCATCGGCATTACCCGACTTCAACGGTACTACGGGCCTCTCCGCCACCCCACCTCGCCCGGCCTGTCCCTCGCGGGCGTCCGGTTGGTCTTGCGCTTGACCACGCGATGGGGCTTCCCGTGTTGCCTCTGTCTTCCTCTTCCACACATGCCGTCACCACTACCCCGGCGGAATCGCAGGCTGCCTTTCGTTCGCTTCACCTACGACAGCGGCCTTCCCCGTTGTAACGCCGGGTCGGCTTCCGCATCGCTCTTTCCGAGGCCTGCTCAGTGTTCATTCACATTACGGCCTGCATGCTCGCCAAGTTCCCTAAAGAACCCTCTACACCGAAGGCTTCAGCCGCTTTGTTGCCTTCGCGACTGCTCCAGTTGCTACCGGTCGGAACGAAAGTTACCGGACGGGATTCGCACCCGCTGAAAGACAGCGCCTTGACACGGCGCACGTTACGCTACGCTAACCCGACCTACAACTACCACTGACAGCGAAGCCGCGGCGGCCCGGCGTGTGCCGTGCGTGAGGAACTCGTTGCACAGGCGCTCGATCACGTCGACTGGCTCCATGATGATCTGTTGCCGCTCTTGAAGCCATATTGTCAAACCGCTACCATGACAGTGAGTTTCGAGAAGGAGCAGAGGATGGGACAATTGAATCGCATCACCCAGGAGCCCGATGTAATGGGTGGCAAGGCCTGCATCCGCGGCATGCGCGTCACCGTCGGCATGGTCGTCGGTCAGATCGGTGCGGGGCACAGCGTCGATGAAGTTCTCGCCGACTACCCCTATCTTGAACGCGAGGACATCCTGCAGGCACTTCGCTATGCCGCCTGGCGATCCGAGGAACGTGAGGTTATTCTGGTCAGTGCGTGAAGCTGATCATCGATATGAACCTGTCGCCGCGCTGGGTGGGCGTATTGGCCAGCGTCGGCATTGAGGCGGCTCACTGGTCAACGGTCGGCGCGAAGAACGCGCCGGACTCGGAGATCATGGCCTACGCCAGAGCGAACAACCATGTGGTGCTCACCCACGATCTGGACTTCAGCGCAATCCTTGCTGCCAGTCACGGTAAAAAGCCCAGCGTCGTGCAGATCCGGGCCGAGGATGTCAGCCCGGAGATAATTGGTAAGCAAGTGATCGCTGCTCTGCAGCAGATGGCATACGAGTTGGAAGAAGGTGCCTTACTTACCATTGATCCGGCCCGCACGCGCTTGCGCGTGCTGCCATTGCAGTCGAGGGGCTGAGGTGCGATGTTGATCGGCTACCGGTGCGCCCTCAGGCCGGTTCTTTTTCCATATCATGGCCAGCCTGGCAGAAATGGAGCGCGAACTGACGGTAGAGCGCACCCGCGCACGACTTGAAAGCGCCCGCCAGCTTGGCCGCAAGGGCGGGTGCAGGCGCTCGAAGGCCGCGGCGCGGCTGTCAGCGCCGCTCGCCGGCGCGCTGGCGAGGATCCGCCCCGAGTCCAACCGCTTGCCGGCCACCCTGGCCATCCGCAGCCTCCTACCCGCTTCGGCGACCCTGACGGCAAGCTTGCCGAGTCGGACATCGAGACCGCCATGGCCTATCGTGGCGACATGAGCGATGCAGCGCGAACCCTCTACCTGGTCTGCTACGACGTATGCAAAACGCCGCTGCGCCGGCGCGTACAGAAGTACCTGACGGGCTACAAGGTTGGCGGCCAGAAATCGTTCTTCGAGTGCTGGCTGACTCCCGCCGAGCTGCGCGAGGTGCGCGAGACCCTGCCCGAACTGCTCGATCTCGCTTCGGACCGGGCGCACATTTTCCAGCTCGATCCGCGCATGGCGCGCGACCTGCTGGGCCGGGCGACGCAGCCGGTAACCGACGTTTTCCTGATCGTCTGACTAACCGTCATGGAAGGAGAGAAGCGATGACCAGCCTGTATGTCGACCGACGCGGCGTGACCCTGAAAGCGGATGGCGAGGCGCTGGTGTTCTACGAGAACGGCGAGCGCATCGGCACGGTGCCGCTGGCACCCCTGTCGCGGGTGTTCCTGCGCGGCGACGTGACGCTGTCGTCGTCGCTGCTCGGCAAGCTCGGCGAACGCAGCATCGGCGTGGTGGTGCTCTCGGGCCGCAAGGCGGTGCCGACGATGCTGCTCGGGCGGCCGCACAACGACGCGGCACGGCGGGTGGCGCAGTATCGGCTGTCGCTCGATGGCGACTTCTGTCTGCGCTTTTCCCGCGCCATCGTCGAGGCCAAGTTGCGCACGCAGGCAGCTTTTCTCGCCGAGCGCCGTGACAGCGAGCCGCGTTCGCGCTACCTGCTGACGCTGTCGCTGCAGCGTCTGGCGACGAGCATCGCGGCGGTGGACGCGCAGCCGGCGATCGCTTCGCTGCGCGGCCTCGAGGGCGCCGGCGCGGCGGCCTATTTCGAGGGCTTCGCCGACCTGCTGCCCGAGCGCCTGCATTTCACTGGCCGCAACCGCCGGCCACCGCGCGATCCGGCGAATGCCATGCTCTCGCTCGGCTATACGCTGCTGCACGCGGAAGCGGTGTTGGCGCTGTACGGTGCCGGGCTGGATCCTTTCGTCGGCTTCTATCACGCGCTCGATTTTGCTCGCGAGTCGCTGGCCTGCGACCTGGTCGAGCCCCTGCGCGTCGAGGTCGACCGGCATGTCCTGATGCTCTTCCGCTCCGAGAAGCTGCGCCCGGAGGATTTCACGCACAGCGAAGCCGGCTGCCTGCTCGGCAAGGCCGGACGGGCGCGCTTCTACGCCGAGTGGGAGGCGCTGGCGGCCCGCCTGCGCAAGCTGCTGGCCGAGAATGTGAGCGACGTGACGAACGCCATCGGGCAGGTCGCAGCGGTGCTTGCACCCTGCTCGCCGAGCCGCGACGACGACGCAGACGCCACGACCACGGCTGCCGACGACGATGAGTTCTGAGCTGGCCTTCGTTATCGGCTACGACATCAGCAACCCGCGGCGCCTGCTGCGGGTGCATCGGGAGATGTGCAAGCACGCGACGCCGCTCGAATACAGCATCTTCCTGCTGGTCGGCAGCGAGGCGGCCAAGGATCGCTGCCTGGAAGAGATCGACGCGCTGATCAAGCCGCTCGAAGACGACGTGCGCTGCTACGCGCTGCCGGCACGTGGTTTCCAGGGCCGCGTCGGGCGCGCCAGCCTGCCCGCCGGAATCGTCTGGACGGGGCTGCCGGCGGCGATTGCGTGAGGGTTGCCCGGGAGCCGCAGCAGATGGCTTGCGCTGACCGCGATCAGCCTGGGGATCGTCGCCGTTCGCTGGTCGGTAGGCGTCGCGCAGCTCTCGCTTGAGGGTCTAACCGGCGGCGTGGTGCGGAATGCTTGGTGAACCAGGTTTTGAGCAGCCGCCAGCGAGTAGCGAAATCGGCGTCGCCGGGTGGCAGCGTTGGGTGTCGGGTTACGCCCGGTGGGCTAACCCGACCTACGGGTACTGAATTCCATTTGGGTGTGGCTCTTTTGAGCCACGATTTCCCTGCGATCACGCAGCCATTTTGGTGTCATTGTTCTGCGGTGCCGACAGATAGTTGCGCTGGCGCTCTTGGCGATGGTGAAAGGCCATGTACTCCTCGAAGTCGCCGCTGGCACGAAGGGAGCGCAAGCGGAGCACCGCTTCCGCGCCGTCCAGACTCCAGCGGGCGCCGGTGAGGTCCATGCGGTCCTTGACCAGGTGACGACAAGCGCCCTCGATGATTCCGGTGGCGATCGGCCAGCCGTTGGCCAGGGCGGTGGCATAGTCGAAACGTTCTTTGTTCTTGAGCAGGTAGTCGGCACACTTGTCGACCGGCGCTCGCGCCTCTTGCGAGATGCCTTGGCGGGTGGCGCTGCGGCGCATCCCCGCGGCCACGTCGCTGACTTTCCCTGGGTAGGGCGTAGGCGCGCTCCAGCACCCAAGTTTCGGCTTCCTGCGTGCCATCTGCGTGGAAGCAGTAGGCGGCTTTCCACAAGTATTCGAGGACATGCACGAAATCCTGAATGACCACCACGTCCGTTCGGTGGCGCGCAATCGCCACTTCGACTTCCCGCTGTTGAGCTTCCTGGCCATCGACCAGCACCAACCACCTTCGTTCATGCTTGGGGTCACGACGCTCGGCTTCGGCGAACATCTCCTCGATCACTTCCGCCGGGGTCTGACGTAGGCTGGCCCACCCGCTTGTTCTGTACTTTGGGCCGCTTCGGCGCGGTTGACTCGTCTTGCCCCATGATCTGCTCGGCGGTCCGCAGATGCGGGGCCACCTCGTATACCGAGGCGACCGTGGCCATCCGCTTACGATTGCGCTTCTCGCCTTTACTCAGACGGGCTTTGAGTTTGTGCGTCGTCGCTTCCGCCTTCTTACGCGTCGCCTCTCGAAGGTCTTGCTGACGCACGACAATGCCCTTGCCATCGGTACTCATCACCAGCAGATCGCTGCTGCCGGCCCGGCTTCCTCCTCAGGCGCACTGGCTTCCTCTACCGGCCGACGAGCGTCCTCTACCGGCCGACTGGCGTAAAACTCGTCAAAATCCACGCTGATCGCCCGTGACAGTTCTTCGGCTTGTCGCTTCGGTACTTCACCACCCGTGCCTTCCTGGATGGCCTTCACCGCCTCTTCGAACGAGCCCTTGGCCACTTCCAACCCTACCTTGCGTCGCACCCCTTGGGAGTATTGGTTCGGCGGCAGATTCAGCGCAGCATCCAACGGGAAAACACTCTTCAGCCGGGCTCCGCTGTACCCCAGGCGCCTGACCGTCACTCCGCCGAACACCGTCGCCAGCGATCGGCTTCTGGCTCGGCAATGCCGCCGCTCCGCTCCGTCCGCCCCGGTCACTACTTCACACCTTTCTTCCGCCGCCGCTCGTTGATCCAGGTACCCCTGCATCAAGCGCCGCAACAACTCATTCCCCTCGCGCGCGATCAGGGATTCGACCTCCCCATGCTCCAGGATTCGTGCCGAATCCGATCGCAGTTCACCCATCAGTTTCTCAAACTGCTCGCGAGCCGCGACAAACTCGTCAAAACAGGTCTCTTTGGTCTCTCCTGACATCTCAAGGGGCCTCCTGGGCATAGGTAATCAGCTTGAAAGCCGTTACCTACCACCTCCGAGGCATCTTTGACAACCCACTGATAAATCATGTCTTTGATCCGCAAGCAATCCCTCGTGGCCGAAAAGATCCACACCCATTCCATTTGGCAGGGCGCACCGTCGCGTGAAGCGAACGCTGGTGCCGTCCTGATTCATCCGAGAGACGTTGTTCGGGTAGTAGTGCGTAGGTCGGGTTAGCGAAGTAATCGGCCCGCTGCCGCAAATCGCGCCGAAGAAACACGGGGTTGCGGCGTTGTGGCAAAGTGGACGGCGGTGCCGCGGAAGACCGATGTAGCAATGGTGCGTAATGCCCGTGGGTTAGCGTGGTCATGGGTGACGTCATCGACATTGGTGAATCGGCTTGGCAGTGTGCAGGCGGATATCCCGTTTAAGAGAGTGAGCAAGACGACGTACCCGAGGCGGCGCCACCTTTCTGAACGAATGATGGAGCACGCCATGGCTCAACGCAATCGAAGCCTCAGACTCAAGCCGGGTCAGTCCCGAGTGGCACTGACGATCACCCACCCCAATGCGGCAGGAATTGACATCGGCAGCGCGGCGCACTTTGTGGCCGTACCGCCTGACCGGGACGATGAGCCGGTGCGCGAGTTTCCCAGCTTCACGGTTGACCTCAATGCCATTGCTGATTGGCTTCAGGCCTGCCGGGTGGATACGGTGGCGATGGAGTCCGGCGTGTACTGGATCCCCTGTTCGAGTTGCTGGAGTCGCGTGGCTTCACGGTGCTGCTGGTCAACGCGCGTCACGTGAAGAACGTTTCGGGCCGCAAGTCCGACGTGCTCGACTGTCAGTGGATTCAGCAACTCATGACCTACGGCCTGCTCAGCGGTGCGTTTCGCCCAGCCGATCAGGTGTGTGTGTTGCGCTCGCTGTGGCGCCAGCGCGGCATGCTGTTGCGCAGCCAGGCCAGAGAGGTACAGCACATGCAAAGGCGCTCACGCAGATGAACGTTCAACTGGCCAACGTCATCTCCGACGTGGTGGGCGAGACCGGCCAGAAGATCCTGCGCGCCATCGTGGCCGGCGAGCGTGATGGTCAGGTGCTGGGTGCGATGAAGAACGTGCGCATCCACGCTAGCGTCGATGAAATCGCCAAGAGCCTGCAAGGCCACTGGCGGGTCGAGCACTTGTTCGCGCTCAAGCAGGCGCTGGCCGCCTTCGACTTTATCGGCACGCAACTGGCTGAATGCGATCAGGAGATCGAAGCGCAGTTGAAGCGGCTGGAGGTTCATGAAGGCGACCCAGCCAAAGGCAAGAAGCGCAGTCGGCCACGCAATGCGCCGAAGTTCGATCTGCGTACCCAACTGTTCAAGATGTGCGGCGTGGACTTGACGCGCATCGACGGCATCGATGTGACCACCGCTCTGGCGGTCATCAGCGAGACCGGGGCCGACATGTCACGCTTTCCCACGGAGGGCCACTTCGCGAGCTGGCTGGGTTTGTGCCCCGGCACCAAGATCACCGGTGGCAAGGTGATGAGCGGCAAGACCAAGCGTTGTGCCAACCGCGCGGCCCAGGCCCTGCGCTTGGCCGCCGCAGCGCTGAGAACCAGCCAGTCCGCGCTCGGCGCGTACTTCAGACGCTTGTGCTCGCGTATGGACAAGCCCAAGGCCGTGACCGCGGCAGCCCACAAAGCTGGCGCGGCTGATCTACACCCTGCTCACCAAGGGCCAAGAGTACACCGACCAGGGCCAGGACTACTACGAGCAGCGTTACCACCAGCGCGTTCTCCGCCAACTGGCACAGCGCGCCCAGAAGCTCGGCATGAAGCTCGTCCCCACTGAACAACCAGCATAAAACATGCATATAAGATCAACCAGTTGAGAGGAGTTTCTTAAGAGCCCGCAGGGCGTAACCCGACGCCCTCGAGACGGCTGTCGCCGGCAATTTCAGTGATCGTCGCCGTTCGCTGGCTGGTAGGCGTCGCGCATCTCCCGCTTGAGGGTCTTGCCGGCGGCGTTGCGCGGAAAATCGTCGAGGATCTGCACGGCGTGCAGGCGCTGATAGCGCGCGCCGACGCGTTCGTTGATCCAGTCGCGCAGTTCGTCGGCGCGGACCGCAGCGTTGGCCCGCAGTACGACTGCTGCAACGGGTGTTTCGCCCCATTTTTCGTGGGCGACTCCGAACACGGCGACGTCGCGGACTGCCGGGTGGCGGGCGGCGACCTCTTCGATGTCTTTCGGGTAGATTTTGACGCCGCCGCTATCGATCATGTCCTTCTTGCGGTCGACCAGGTAAAGGTAGCCTTCGTCGTCGGCGTAGCCAAGGTCGCCGGTGTATAGCCAGCCGTCGCGGATCGCCTGCTCGGTGAGGTCCGGACGGCCGTAGTAGCCGAGCATCAGCGAGGGGCCGCGGCCGACGATCTCGCCGACTTCGCCGGCGGCGGCGTCGCTGCCGTCGTCGCGGACGATGCGCATCTGGAAAAAACAGGGCGGCGACCCGACCGAACCGGCTTTGCGCAGCGACTGCGTCTTGTCGAGAATCGTCCAGAAACCTTCGGTAAGCCCGTAGAGTTCGTAGAAGCGGTCGGGCAGCAGGCGATTGAGGAGGTCCTTGTGTTCCTGATAGAGGGGCGCCCCCAGCGAGAGGATCATTTCCAGCGACGACAGGCGCTCGGCGGAGAAGTTTGGCGAATTGAGCAGGGCGATGATCTGTGCCGGCACCATCATGGTGTGCGTGACACCCTCACGGGCGATGATTTCGATGGCCTCTTCGGCGTCGAACTGGCGTTGCAGGACGTAACGCGCGCCGAGATAGAAGCAGGGCATGAGGGTCACGAAAGCGCCGTTGAAGACGATCGCGCCGGTGTGCAGGACCACCGACTCGGGACGCATCCGCCATGCCGAAGCGAATAGCGTGCAGTACATGGAGCGCACGAAATGGCTGTGCATGATCCCTTTCGGCAGACCGGTGGTGCCACTCGTATACATTACGTTGAACAGCTCATCCTGGCTGACCGAAACCGGCGCGGGCCGCCCCTCGGGCAAGTTTTCGAGCTGCGCCGAGTAGCCCGGGTACGCGGGAGTCGCGCCGTCGATCATCAGGATACGATCCGCCGGCAACTGCGGCAGTTCGTCGTGCAGTTGTTCGAGAATGGGGGCCATCGATCGCTGCGTGATCAGGCAGACGGCTCCTGAATCGCGCAGCAGGCTGGCGAGCCCGGAAGCCATCAATAGTGGACTCAGCGGCACCAGCACGGCGCCGATCGAGGGAACCGCCCAGTAAACTTCGAGGAGTTCCCGGCAGTTGGCGAGCACCGTCGCCACCCGGTCCCCCCTTTTTACTCCGAGTGACTGCAGCAGTTGCGCACAACGGCCGACGCGCGCGGCGAACTGGCGCCAGTTCAGACGCTCCTGCTCGAAAACGACGGCCACCTGATCGCCTCGAAATTCGGCGTGATGTTCGACCACGGTTGCAAGTTGCAGCATTTCTCCTCCCCTCCAGGACACCTGCGCTGGGCGCCGCCAAGACGGGCGCAGATCAGCTTCGCTACCTGCCCAGTGTGCAACGGCCCGGCGGCTGCCGCCGCCAACCGCGCCCGCAACAGGGCATGCATCTTCTGCCGGCAGCACCGCAGCACCGCAGCGCAACAAAGCGATACTATACCGCGCAACGCGGTGCGGCGACAGAGGCCGCCGCCGGCAACCACACACGCTCCGAAAATTGGCCCCGGCGCGCCTTGCAGAAGGCTATTTAACGGTGCATTGCAAGCGCTTGCGGAGGCCTGCCAAATAATCCTGCCGAGAACCGCCCAGGGGGTGAACAATTCGCGCGCAGAGGAGTAGAATTGCATTGTGCGGTGCAGAATAGCAGCCGATCAGGGACTTTCCTGGGGTTGCATTCTGCACTGACTACCGATGGCCAAAGGAGCTTCTACTGCGGCTTTCCTGCCAGCGGCGTCACCGTTTCTGCTTATCCGTCAACCATGATGAACTCAGCCCATCCGCTGCCACTTCCGCCGCCGCCGGCCAGCGGTGGGGGCAGCTTGTCGGCGCTTGGCAGGTTGGCGCGCCTGCCGGTCGCTGCGCGTGCGGCAACTGGCGGACGCCTGTCCGGCGCAGGGTGGCTGTTCGGGTCGCTGTTCGGATGGTTGTGCAGCAAGGAATCACCGGTATCCGCTTGCCGTCGGAGCCAGGGAAATCGCGGGCAGCGCTTTGCGGGCTACCCGTTTTGACTGATGTTAATTTGTTGGAGGTTGGAAAATGAATTCACTGCTAAGAGAAATGCCGGATTTCACCACCAGTTGGTGGCGGTATACGCTGGCCATGATGCGCACCACAAACCGCGAAGTCAGCGAGTTCAATGACAATCTGTTCATTGCCGCGCATATCGCCATGACCGCGGCTCGCGACAATCCGATGAGCATGCTGGAATCCTTCGAAGTCCTCGAACACAGCGTCGCGATGAGCCGTAAGGGGATGGCCGGAACGCAGGCCAAGATGGCCGACTACGCTTTCGACCAGATGGAAGAATCCACCCGCGCCTTCCTGAACACGATCCTGAACTCGGAGGGCGAGAAGCTGGGCGGCTACATGCGCCGCGAAGCCGAGATCATGGAATCGGTTTCCAACTTCAACGAGCAGATCGAAGCCATCGCCGATGAGTTCGGCTTCCACTTCAACACCGCCGACTACAAACTGGTGCACGAAACCGACGGTTTCGAGCTGTATCAGGTGCTGCCCCTGAAGGAAGGCGTTGCAGTCAACCCGGATCTGAAGCCGGTCATTCTCGTTCCGCCGTACATGCTGGGCGTGCACATTCTGTCGTTCCTGCCCTACGAGAAACCCACCAAGAGCTACAGTCACTCGTTCGCCAATGAGGGGATCCCGACCTACGTGCGGGTCGTCAAGGACATCATGACCAACGAAAAGGTCCAGAAGATGACGCCGGAGGACGACTGCGAGCAGACCCGCCAGCTCTGCGCCAAGGTCATGGAACTCAACGGCGGCAAGAAAGTCACGCTGAACGGCACCTGCCAGGGTGGTTACATCTCCCTGATGAACATTCTGTCGGGCAAGCTGGCCGACGTCTGCGATGCGCTGATCACCAACGTCACCCCGGTTGACGGCACCTACAGCGATGCCATCAGCGGCATGCCGACGATGCACCACGACTTCATCACCACCACCCTGCCGAGCGGCAACAAGGTCGCCAACGGCTATCTGCTGAGCCTCGGCATGCGCTTTGTCGCCATCGACCGCGAAACACCGCTGGTCAAGGTGCTCGACCAGGTTTCGCTGCATCGAGCCACCGACAAGAACCCGGGCAAGACGCCGGCCGCCCTCTTCCGCTGGCTGCTCAAGGAGCGTGTGCACCTGCCGCTGGCGATCGCCAACATGAGCTCGCACACCTTCCAGGATCCGATTGGCGACGACGGCACGCTGCCGGTCAAACTCTTCGACCAGCCGCTGAACATCAAGAACCTGATCGATCTGAAAGTGCCCTGGTACCAGAACTATGCGATCAAGGACGACCTCGTGACGCCGCCCTGCGCCACCGCCGGCAACAAGTTCCTCGAAGGTTGGGACGGCCTCGAATCGGTCGCCTTCTTCGGTGGCCACGTGGCCATCCTGACCAGCCCGCACGGCAAGAAGGCGCCGGTCAATGGGCAATTCACCGACGCCAACGGCAAGGCTTCGCGTGGCCCGGTGAAGTTCCAGCTGGACATTTCCTGATTGCCAGGAGTCCTCGGGTACTGAAGACGCCACAGCGCTGACTGCCGCAGCGCAGCGGTAGACAAGAATCGCCGGCCTGACGCACGCGCGCAGGCCGGCGACGCTTTCTTCCGAGGTCGTGGCCAGGAATACAGCGGCAGCCAGGCTCCGCCACAGCCCCGAACCAGGCAGCATGCAGATGCCGCCAGGCGGCATCGCGAACCTACCCCCCCTTTTTAGTTCGGAGATTTTTTATGAGCTACGTCAACATTACCGCCGAAGTGCGCGGCAAGGTCGGCTTGATCACTCTCAACCGCCCGAAGCAGCTGAATGCCCTGAACGACGACTTGATGGACGAACTCGGCCAGGCGCTCGGCGCCTACGAGGCCGACGAGAACATCGGGGCAATCGTCATCACTGGCTCGGACAAGGCCTTTGCGGCCGGCGCCGACATCACCGTGATGCAATCGCTCAGCTACATGGAAGCCTATAAGGGCGACTTCATCACGCGCAACTGGGATACCCTCAAGAACTGCCGCAAACCGGTCATTGCTGCCGTCGCCGGCTACGCGTTGGGCGGCGGCTGCGAACTGGCGATGATGTGCGACATCATCCTCGCCGCCGACACCGCGCAGTTCGGCCAGCCGGAAGTTCGCCTCGGCATCCTTCCCGGTGCCGGCGGTACGCAACGTTTGCCGCGCGCGATTTCGAAGGCCAAGGCGATGGAAATGTGTCTTGCCTCGCGCAACATCGACGCTGTCGAAGCCGAACGTGCCGGACTGGTTTCACGGGTGGTCCCGGCCGACAAGCTCCTCGACGAAGCCATGTCGACCGCCACGCGCATCGCCGGCTTCTCGCTGCCAGTGGTGATGATGATCAAGGAGTGCATCAATCGCTCCTACGAGAGTTCCCTGGCGGAAGGCCTGCTGTTCGAACGTCGCACCTTCCATTCGGCTTTCGCCCTGGACGATCAGAAAGAGGGCATGGCGGCCTTCGTCGAAAAACGCAAGCCCTCGTTCACCAACCGCTGAGCTGCCAGCCCGAGCGGTCGCCGACCGACAGCCGGCGCCCGCTCGGGCAACGGCGCGGCGGCGACAGCGCACGGTTCAGCAAGGGGCCAGATCGACGGCGTTGTGAATGGCGATCTGGTCCACCCACGCCTTGGCGTAGACCGTGCTGTAGATGTTCGAACAGGCAGCGACCTCGAGCGTCAGCGTCACCGTACGGTTGGCAAACCGGGTCAGGTCGATCGCCGCTTGACGGAGCCACTCGCTTTCCTGGTGTACCATGCCGATGGCGGTCACCTCATCGACGACCAGGCCATCAATCAGGACCCGGAAACTGGCGCTGGTGTAATCGTTGACCCCGGCACTGAGATCGAGTCGCCGCACGTAGCTCAGTTCGGGCTGCGGGCCGAGTTTGATACGCCGCGAGATCGATTGTGCCCTCGCTCCGAGCGCGCCATTGTCGCCTGACGAAGCGTGCCCGTAGAGCATCGCGCCACCGCGAAATGCGCGCGGATCGTCGAGCAGTTGCTCCCAGCCCGCGCCTTCCCAACCAGCGCTCTGCAGACCACTTTCGCGAGTCGCCGGTCGCGAACGGATGCCTTGCAGCACCCCCGCGGCTTCCAGCGCCGTCGAAATGATTCCCGGAACATCGATCCCGAGTGGCGCCGAACTCTCCGGGCGGCGACTGGTGGTGCCACTCTTGAGCAGGCCCGCAGCCTCCAGCGACGCCGAGATGATGCCATGTACGTCGAGGCCGAAGGGCCGACCGGCGGCGGCCCGCGGTTCCTGCGTACCCGCCTGCTGGCTACGCTCACTGCCTGCCGTGCGCTCGTTCCGGAATCCTCGCGCGCCAGAATCGATCTGGCCGGCGCCGCGATCGGCGGCCGCGGCTGCGTGCGCAGGCTCGGACGTCGGCGCAGCGGCAGCCGGGTCGCGCGCGCTGGCTGCTTGCTCGGCAAGCAAACCCCAGAAGTCGGCAATCCGGTGCGTCGACGAGATTCCTACGGCATTGAAGAAGGGCGCCGCGGTGCCGCACTGATGCGGCTCGGCGCCGGGGTCCAGGGCAGCGCCGTGCGACATGCCGGTGATCGTATAGGACTCGATCAGTTCCTCGCCGCCCGGCCCCTGCCAGACCCGGCGGGGATAGCCATTGACGGTCATCTGCATCGTCGGCTGCAGGTCGAGGCCGTGCAGGTCAGTCCATTGTTTGATGATTTCTTCGGCGTTGACCGGCTTCACGGCAGTGTCGGCGTCGCCGTGCCAGACCGATATTTTTGGCCACGGCCCCGGGTGCGTCGAGGCTGCGCGCACCAGATCGCCCCACTCGCCGGGCGCACGCGGACGCCCCTGAAAGATGCTCTCCAGCCCCTCCTGCAAACCCTTGGCGGTTCGGTAGGGAACGCCGGCCAGCACGGCGCCGCCGGCGAACACGTCCGGATAGGTCGCCAGTAACACGGTGGTCATCGCGCCGCCCGAAGAAGTGCCGGTAACATAGACCCGGCGGCCATCCAGCCGGTGATCGCTGAGCATCCGCGCGACCATTTGCCGGATCGACAGCGGCTCACCGCGCGCGCGCTCGTTGTCCTCGGGCTTGAACCAGTTGAAGCAGCACAGCGGGTTGTTGTTCCATTGCTGCTGCGGCAGCAACAAGGCAAAACCGTAACGATCGGCGAGCGTCGACCAGCCGCTCCCCTTGTTGTACGAGGCCGCGCTCTGCGTACAACCATGCAGCACAACGACCAGCGGCGCGTTCGCCGGCAGGCGCTCGGGCACGTAGCTGTACATCCGCAATTCGCCCGGATTGCTCCCGAAACCGGAAACTTCGAGCAAACGGTTCTCTTGCGAGTCGACCTGCTCCGACCACGCTTGCACCGCGGTCAGCGCCGACAGGAGTTTCTCCCAGCGGCTTCCGTGCGGCGTCTTCGCCGCGAGCTTTGCCATTTTTGCAATGGCGGCCACTTTGTGGCCCAGTTTGTTCAGCATTGGAGTACTCCTGTCATCGGACAAGGTGGTCAACAGACCGATCTCGAGCAATTTGCGGACCGGCAGAAAAACGGAGTGGACAAGGCCCGCATCGACCATGCCACCACGTTGAGGATCAAGCCAGGCTGGCGGCGCGGCATCCGGGCCCAGGCCATAGGTGTGACTGATCACCGCGCGCCGGCCTTGCCAGTAGCTGCTGAACTGCAGCGAGGCGACCGGGCAACCGCGGTTGATCCAGACGCCAAACAGCTCGCTGGCGACGATCGCTCGCGTCTCCTCGGTGCACGCCAGTTCGAGCAGGCCGGCCAGCGCCTCGCCGAAAGTCAGCCCGGCGAGACGTATCGACGACGGCGGGCCTTGCGCTGCGTCGGGACTTGCCAGCGCCGGACCAAAGAGCACCCTCGGCGTGTGGCCAGCGGGGTTGACCGCCATCGGTCGTAGCGCGGAATAGCATTGAATGGCCTCCACCGTCTGCGACTGCTGCGGTGCAGCCATGGCTCCGATCAACAGATGGGCGGCGTAGCGTGGGGTCGCCGCTGGCGATCCCCGCCCGCGCGGTCCCGGAGCAACCAGTCCGCCGGTGACCATCAGCGTGACCCGAAAACGCAGATCGCGCCGCGACTCGCCGAGAATATCGGCCAGCCGCTCGCTGAATTCATACCGTGCAAGTCCATTTAGCATGGACGAACGATAGCGCGCCGGCGAGGAACTTGCAAGCATTTATTGAGTAAGTGACAACATTTAATTTTCTTGCCATTCCCCGCATCCGGGACGGGCGACCGCATCTACGGGGCGCCACCGGGGGTTGGCGTTTGCGGTAAGATTCGCAACCCTCAACCCCACTCGCAGTTGTGACCGGGACCCGCGTCACTGCCGACCAGACAAGGACTGCACGCAAATGATCGATCTGTACAGCGCCGCCACACCGAACGGCCACAAGATTTCCATTGCCCTGGAGGAACTGGCGCTGCCCTACACGCTGCACACGCTGGATCTCGCGAAGAGCGAACAGAAACAGCCGTGGTTCCTGGCGATCAATCCAAACGGCCGAATCCCGGCGATCGTCGATCGCGCCGAAGACGATTTTGCGATCTTCGAATCGGGCGCCATCCTGGTCTACCTGGCGGAAAAGACCGGACGCCTGCTGCCCAGCGACCGCAGGGGTCGCTCGCAGGTCATCCAGTGGCTGATGTTTCAGATGGGTGGTATTGGACCGATGATGGGCCAGGCCAATGTCTTTTTCCGTTACTTCCCGGAAAAAATCGTGCCAGCGATCGACCGCTATCAAGGCGAGTGCCGGCGACTGTTCCGAGTGCTCGATGGCCACCTGCGCGACCACGAGTTCCTCGCCGGCGACTATTCGATTGCCGACATCGCCAACTGGGCCTGGGTTCGGACGCATCGCTGGTCGGGCGTGGAGGTCGACGACCTGGCGCATCTGCAACGCTGGCTCGAGCAGATTCGCTCACGCCCGGCGGTAGAAAAGGGCATCCACACGCCGCCTTCGGCAATCGATCGCGACGCCGACGACGAGCAGGCGCAACAGTTCGCCGCCAACGCACGCCAGATGGTCGAGATGGGACAGTCGCGTCAAGGCGGCGTCTGAGACCCTTTTTCGCGTCGAAACAATCACCCGTTTTCCTGGAAAAACGGGGACCGCATGAAACTTCTTCAGTCAGCGCGAAAGCAGCCGCTGCTCGGCCAGCGCCAGCGCCGGAGCCTTGCCGCTGAGCACCACGGTATCGCCGCCATTGAGCACCGTCGCATCGCCGAAGTCGGTGGGCAGGCCACTGGCGTGACGTAAACTCACCACCTGCACCCCGATCTCGTGCAGCGCCAGGCTAGCCAGCGTCTTGCCGACGGCACAGCCGACCGCAGGCAGGGTTACCGTGTTCAGACGTTCCAGATCGAGTTCGTCGACGCTATCGTCGTCGGCACCATGGAAGTAACCGCGCAGCAGCTGGTAGCGCGCATCGCGCTGGTCCTCGATGATGCGAGAAACCCGGCGCATGGGCACGCCCATCAGCGCCAACGCGTGGCTGGCCAGGATCAGGCTGGCTTCGATCGCTTCCGGCACCACCTCGGTGGCACCAGCCGCGCGCAGCTTTTCGAGGTCCCCGTCGTTCACCGTACGCACCACCACCGGCAGGTTGACCTCCTGTTCGTGAGTGTGGTGCAACACCTTCAGGGCGCTCGCGCTGTCGACGTAGGTGACGACCACGGCGCGGGCGCGATGCAGGCCGGCAGCCACCAGAGCCTGCAGGCGCGAGGCGTCGCCAAACACCACCGAATGCCCGGCCGCAGCCGCCTGGCGCACCCGGTCAGGATCCAGATCAAGCGCCATGTAGGGGATACCTTCGCCTTCGAGCAGGCGCGCCAGGTTCTGGCCGCAGCGGCCATAGCCACAGATGATGACGTGCTGGTCGACGTTGATCGACTGACTGGCAATTCGCGTCATCTGCACCGCTTGCAGCAACCAATCGCTGGCCACCAGCTTGGTGACGATGGTGTTGGTGTAGAGGATCATGAACGGCGTCGCCAGCATGGACAGCACCATGGCGGCCAGAATGGGGTTGAACAGTTGTGGTGGCACCAGGTGGTGCTGGCCGGCGAGCGTCAGCAGCACCAGACCGAACTCGCCCGCCTGCGCGAGATACAGGCCGACGCGCAGTGAAACCCCCATCGAGGCGCCCAACGCGCGCGTCACGCCGGTGATCAGCGCCAGCTTGAAGGCCAGCGAGAGAGTCAGCACCAGCAGTACCAGCGGCCAGCGATCGAGCACCAGGCGCCAGTCGAGCATCATGCCGATGGTAATGAAAAACAGGCCCAGCAGCACGTCGTGGAAGGGCCGGATGTCGGTCTCCACCTGGTGCTTGAATTCGGTTTCGGAGATCAGCATCCCGGCCACGAAAGCACCGAGAGCCAGCGACAGGCCGGCATGCTCGGTCAGCCAGGCCAGGCCCAGCGTGGTCAGCAGCAGGTTGAGCATGAACAGTTCATCGCTTTTCTGTCGGGCGACCCGGGTCAGCCACCAGCGCATGATGATCTGGCCGCCGGTCAGCAGCAGCCCAAGCAGCACTACGGCCTTGAGCAGGGCCATTCCCAGCGCGGGCAGCAGATGTTCCGGGTCGGCCGCCAGCGCCGGAATCAGCACCAGCAGGGGCACCACTGCAAGATCCTGGAAGAGCAGGATGCCGACCACCCGTTTGCCATGTTCGGACTCAAGTTCCAGCCGCTCGGCAACGAGCTTGATGACGATGGCGGTGCTGCTCATCGACATGATGCCGCCCAGTGCCAGAGCGATCTGCCACGACACGTTCCACCAGGTGGGCAGCATCGCCGACAACAGCAGCGAGGCGGCAGTGGTCAGCAGCACGGTGAGCACGACCTGCGACAGACCCAGCCCGAAGACGTGCTGCTTCATGGCACGCAGCTTGGGCAGGCTGAACTCCAGACCGATCACGAACATCAGGAACACGACGCCGAATTCGGCCAGGTAGCGAATGCCGCTGGAGTCCTGCGCGAGCGCCAGGGCATTGGGCCCGATCAGTACGCCGGCGACCAGGTAGCCGAGCATCGGCGGCAGCTTGAACTGGCGGCAGGCGACCACCGCGAGCACTGCGGACAGCAGATACAAGAGGGCAATGTCGAGTGAGGTCATGGTCGCGTCCTGGTTGATCGCGGATAGCCGGCGCCGGCCGGCGCTAGCCTGTGACGAAGAGCATGTTTCGCCAATATCTTCTCCGTGCGCGGAATCTACCACAGAATTGCTATCGCTCAGCGGTGTGGAGACTCTGCTCGATAGCGCGTTCTCCAGCCGCCATGCAGCGGAGAATACCGGTGTCGGGGCACAGACGGGGTTGCCTCGTGGTGCCGCCAACTCACCACGTTCCGCTTCCGCCGTCGCTTCGTGGTGGGCAGTGACCGGCAGGACCATAGATGGGTATAATGCATGCTTCCGCAACCAGTAGAGAGATCACGAACATGGGCCTTGATCGCGTGCCATCCGGTAATGCACTCCCCAATGATTTCAACGTCATCATCGAAATCCCGATGCATTCCGATCCCGTAAAGTACGAGGTCGATAAGGATAGCGGCGCGGTCTTCGTTGATCGTTTCATGTCCACCGCGATGCACTACCCGTGCAACTATGGCTACATTCCGCACACCATTGCTGGCGACGGCGATCCGGTCGATGTTCTGGTGGTGAGCCAGTTCGCCCTGCCGCCGGGAGTGGTCGTCCGCTGCCGCCCGATCGGCATGCTGGCGATGGAAGACGAGGCCGGCCCGGATGGCAAGCTGCTGGCGGTCCCGGTCGATAGCCTGACGGTAATGTATCGCGATATCGAATCGCCGCGCGACTTCCCGCAGATCATCCTCGACCAGATTGCGCACTTCTTCGCCCACTACAAGGACCTCGAACGTGGCAAGTTTGTCAAGATCGCCGGCTGGCTGGGCTGTGACGAAGCCAAGAAGGAAATCATGGAAGGGGTGCGCAATTACGCCAATGCCAAGGAAAAGCCCGCCTTCTGAACGATTCCGTTGATCACCTTGAATGGGGGGCGCGTCAGCGCCCTTTTAATGTGAAAATCGCGATTGCCCAGATCAACGTCACGGTTGGCGACTTCGCCGCCAACCGTGCGCGCATCCTCGATTTCGCCGCACGCGCTCGGGACCAGGGTGCCGACCTGCTGCTGACGCCGGAACTGGCGCTCTCTGGCTACCCGCCTGAGGACCTGTTGCTGCGCGACGACTTCTGCGCTGCCGGCGAGCGCGAACTCGACGCCCTGGTCGCCCGCGTGCAGGGAATCGCCGTCCTCGTCGGCCACCCTGAAAGACGCGGCGCGCACTGTTACAACGCGGCGACGCTGATCGTCGACGGCAGGCGGGTGGCCACCTATTACAAGCAGCGGCTGCCGAACTATGAGGTGTTCGACGAGGAGCGCTATTTCGCTTCGGGTGACGGACCCTGTGTTCTGACGCTGCAGGGTGTTCGCTGCGGAGTGAATATTTGCGCCGATGTCTGGGAAGCGGGCGCCGCGGACCTGGCGCGCCAGGCCGGTGCCGAGTTGCTGCTGGTTCTCAACGCCTCGCCGTACCACATTGGCAAACACGAGCTGCGTACCGAAGTTCTGCGGCAACGCATCGCCAGCACCGGTCTGCCGGTGGTGTATGCCAATCTCGCCGGCGGCCAGGACGAACTGGTTTTCGACGGCGGCTCGTTCGTTCTCGACTCGCGTGGCACGCTGTGCTGTCAGCTGGCGCAGTTCGAAGAAGCTCTGGGCATCGTGGATTTCGTCGATGGCGAGCCGCAGCCGGGCACCATCGTCCCTGCCCCCTGCCTTGAAGCCGAGGTCTACCAGGCGCTGGTCCTCGGGGTTCGCGACTACCTGGGCAAGAACGGCTTTCCCGGCGCGATCATCGGTCTCTCGGGGGGGATTGATTCAGCCCTGACGCTGTGCATTGCCGTAGACGCTCTCGGCGCCGACAAGGTGCGAGCGGTGATGATGCCGTCTCCCTATACAGCGGCGATCAGCCTCACGGATTCGCGCGAGATGGTCCGCCTGCTTGGCGTCGCCTACGACGAAATTCCCATCGAACCGGCCATGCTGGCGCTCGGCGGCATGCTCGAGAAGCAGTTCGCCGGCCTGCCGGCCGATACCACCGAAGAAAATCTGCAGGCCAGGATTCGCGGCATGCTCCTGATGGCCCTTTCGAACAAGACCGGCGCGCTGGTGCTGACCACCGGCAACAAATCGGAAATGGCGGTTGGCTACTGCACGCTCTACGGCGACATGGCCGGCGGCTTCGCGGTGATCAAGGACATCGCCAAGACTCTGGTCTACCGCCTCGCGCGCTGGCGCAACACGCGCTCGTACGCCATCCCCGAACGGATCATCAGCCGCCCGCCGTCGGCCGAGTTGAAACCGGATCAGACCGATCAGGACAGCCTGCCGCCCTACGAAATACTCGATGCCATTGTCGAGGCGTATATGGAAAAAGACCTCAGCCCGCGCGCGATCATTGCCCGTGGTCATGCAGAGGCCGATGTGCGCCGCGTCGTTCATCTGCTCAGGATCAGCGAATACAAGAGGCGTCAGGCGCCCGTCGGAATCCGGGTCACGCAGCGCGGTTTCGGCAAGGACTGGCGCTATCCGATCACCAATCGCTACCGTGACCTCTACTGATCACTTATCGACAGCAGATTTCTGATACGATTTATTTACGATCTTTCCCGGAGCAGAGGCCATGAAAAAAATTGAAGCCATCATCAAACCATTCAAGCTGGACGAAGTTCGCGAGGCCCTGTCGGAGATTGGCGTCACTGGCCTGACGGTCACCGAGGTCAAGGGATTTGGCCGTCAGAAGGGTCACACCGAACTCTATCGTGGCGCCGAATACGTGGTCGACTTCCTGCCCAAGGTAAAGATCGAGATCGTCGTTTCCGACAGTGCGGTCGAAAATGCCATCGACTCCATCGTCAAGGCTGCGCGCACCGGCAAGATTGGCGACGGCAAGATTTTCGTCAGCAGCGTCGAGCAGGTGGTGCGTATCCGCACCGGCGAAGTCGACGAGTCAGCGATCTAGAACCTCGCCGCGGCAGCACGCCGGGGGCTTGCGCGAGCTAGCGAGGTCGGCTGCCGCCAGCCTTCAACAACACCCACAGGGCACCGTCGCCGCCATCGCTCGGCGGCGCATGACAGAATGCCAGCACCTCCTGGTGACGAAGTAGCCAGGCCTTGACCAGTTGGCGGAGGATTCCTTGCCGTCCCGGTGACCCGTGTCCACGCCCATGTACGATGCGCAGGCAGCGCTTGCCGGCGCTGAGCGCCGCTGCGACAAACAGCGATACCTGTTGGTGCGCTTCATGGCGGTTCAGCCCGTGCAGATCGACATGATCCTGGATGCTCCAGCGACCGCGGCGCAGGTCACGCAGCAGGCTGCGTGGCAAACCGCTGCGCAGGAAGGAATCGGCACCACCGAGGTCGAGCCAGTCGTCAATCGCCACTGGCGCGTGCAGCAGTTCAGCGACTACCGCGGCTTCGTCCAGCTCGCGCTGACGCGGGCGCGGGCTCGGCTTGGGTGCTTCGAGGCTGACTCGATCGGCCTTGCGCAAGGGTATCGTGCCGTCGATGGCCGCCCGGAAAGCGGCCAGATCCTCCGGGCTGGGTTGCTGTCGCAGGGTCATTGCCGGCAACGGTCCGCACGTCAGCAGGGGTCAGCCAGCCAGTCCGAGGCCGTCGAGGTAGCGCTCGGCATCCAGTGCCGCCATGCAGCCGCTCGAAGCCGAAGTGCAGGCCTGCCGGTAGATATGGTCCTGCACGTCGCCGGCAGCGAAGACGCCGGCAATCGAAGTGGCCGTGGCATTGCCCTGCTGCCCGCCCTGCGTCAGCAGGTAGCCGCCGGCCATCTCGAGCTGATCGACGAAGAGGTCGGTGTTCGGTTTGTGGCCGATGGCGATGAACACACCGAGCAACGGCAGATCCTCGGTGTGACCGGTCAGCTTGTTGCGAATGCGCATGCCGGTCACGCCCGACTGATCGCCGAGCACCTCGTCGAGCGTGCAGTTCCAGCGGATCGTGACTTTGCCGGTCTGCTCCTTGGCAAACAGCTTGTCCTGCAGGATCTTCTCGCCGCGCAGCTTGTCGCGCCGATGTACCAGGGTAACGTGACTGGCGATGTTCGCCAGGTACAGCGCCTCCTCGACCGCCGTGTTGCCGCCACCAATGACGGCAACCGGCTGATCGCGGTAGAAAAAACCATCGCAGGTCGCGCAGGCGGAGACGCCGCGACCGGCAAACTCTTCTTCGGATGGTAGACCCAGGTATTGAGCCGATGCACCGGTAGCAACAATCAGCGCGTCGCAGGTGTAGGTCCCGGAATCGCCGATCAGCGTGAACGGCTTCTCGGCAAGTTGAGCCGTGTGAATGTGGTCGAAAACGATCTCCGTTTCGAAGCGACGCGCGTGCTCCTCGAAGCGCTGCATCAGCTCGGGGCCCTGCACGCCCTGCGCGTCGGCGGGCCAGTTGTCGACGTCGGTGGTTGTCATCAGCTGGCCGCCCTGAGCGATGCCGGTAATCAACACAGGTTTCAGGTTGGCGCGGGCTGCATACACCGCGGCGGTATAGCCGGCCGGTCCCGATCCGAGGATCAGCAGGCGGCAATGGCGGGGTGCTTGAGTCATTTCGATTCACTCTGGTAGTGGGTCACGGAAAAATTATAACCGGCAACACTGGCCATCTCCGGAGCAAGTTCGTCGCTGGTTTGCTTCTAAAACCTGCAAAGTGCCTTATAATCGCTGCGCAAGCCTTTGATAGAAATCACTTCACTTGATGAAAGAATGGCCCATGAACACTGAGGTCGAGCAGCCCAGGAGAGGACCGAGCCTGACTTTGCTGCACAGCATTCCCATTTTTGCCGGGGTTCCCGATCCTCAACTCGAACAGATTGCCAAGGTTGCCTTTCGTCGTCGCGTGACGCGCCAGACGACCATCGTCCGCGCCGGCGACAGCACCGACTCGCTCTACGTCCTGATCAGCGGTGGCGCCAAGGTGCTCAACAGCGATGAAGAGGGACGCGAGGTGATTCTGACCCTGCTCGGCCCCGGAGAGTTCTTCGGCGAAATGGGCCTGATCGACGGTAGCCCACGTTCCGCCGATGTGATGGCAACCGAAACCTGCGAATTGCTGGTCATCACCAAGAACGACTTCAAGCGCTGCCTGGCCGAGAACTTTGACCTTTGTCTGAACATCATGAAGAGCCTGGTGCAGCGTCTGCGCGAAGCCGATCGCAACATCGAAAGTCTGGCGCTGCTCGACGTCTATGGCCGCGTCGCCAAGCTGCTGATCGATTTCTCCGAGGAGGAGCGTGGTCAGCGTGTGATCCGGCGACGGCTGACCAAACAGGATATCGCCAAGATGATCGGAGCCTCACGCGAGATGGTCAGTCGGGTCATGAAGGATCTCGAGAACCGCGGCTACTTCCGCGTCGAGGAGGGTCGAATCGTCATTCTCGAAAAGCGCCTGCCCTCTCCGGATGTCCCTTCTCCCCGGCCGTGAGTCGCTGGCGCGACTTTCTCGGTAATCCCTCCTTACTCAGAACCAGGCGATGGCTTTGCTGAACAAACTTGCCGGCAGGTTGAACTATCCGTCCAGGACGCCGAGTCCGCTGCCCGAAAAAATCGCGGTGCTGTTGCAGGAATCGCGCTGGCTGATCCTGATCGTCGTCGCCAGTTTTCTGGCGCTCGCGCTGTGGGGCTACCATCGATCCGACCCCGGCTGGTCGCACGCCGTACATACCGCGACCCTGCACAACCCGGCCGGCCGTAGCGGCGCCTGGCTGGCCGATCTGCTACTCTACGTCTTCGGCTTTTCCGCGTGGTGGTGGATTATCCTGCTGCTCGTCTTTGTCTGGTGGGGGTACCGACGCCTGAACGGCGAGCGGCCATCTGACCGGCGCCCGCTGTACATCGCCCTGCTGGGTTTTCTGGTGCTGATCGTCGCCAGCAGCGGGCTGGAAACCTTGCGTTTCTACACCCTCAAGGCAACCCTGCCGGTCGGCCCCGGCGGCGTCATTGGCATCGAGCTCGGCGCCTTTGCGGTGCGCTATCTCGGCTATACGGGCGCAACGCTGACCCTGTTTTCCCTGCTCATCCTTGGCTGGAGCATCTTTTCCGGGATGTCGTGGATTAGCGCTGCTGAACGTGTCGGAGCCCTCTTCGAAGCAGTCGTGCTGGGCGTGCGCGGGCTGTTCGGCCGCTGGCAGGATCGACGCATCGGCAGGGAAGTCGCACGCGAGCGCGAAGCAGTGGTCGACGGCGAGAAAAGGCGCGGCGAAGCGGCGCCGCCGGAACATCTCGACGAAACCGAGGTGGCCAGCCCGCCAGCCTCCGCAAAGGCGGGCAAGCGAAGCGCGGAGCCGACCCTGCATGGCGAGCCAGCAAATCTCTCCTCGCCACCCCTGACAAAAACCGGCAAGCACAGCGAAGAGCCCACCCTGCACGGCGAGCCGGCACCACTCGGCGCTGCCTCACAAAAGGCGGGGGTCGCCAGCCACGCGCACGACGAACCAACGCTGATCGAGTCCCCGGAAGTACTCTCCCGGCCGCCGCTGCCGGCAAAAGTCGAGAAGCGGATCGACCGCGAGCGGCAGACAGCGCTGTTCCCCGAGGCGGTCGAAGGCGGCATGCTGCCGCCGCTGCATCTGCTCGAACCGGCGCCCTTGCAAAGTAGCCGCGTCAGTCCCGAGACCCTGGAGTCCACCTCGCGTCTGATCGAGCGCAAGCTCGCCGATTTCGGCGTCCAGGTCGCGGTCACTGCCGCCTACCCCGGCCCGGTGATCACGCGTTACGAGATCGAACCGGCGGTCGGCGTGAAAGGCGCCCAGATCCTCAATCTGGCCAAGGATCTGGCGCGCTCGCTGTCGCTGATTTCGGTGCGTGTCGTCGAAACGGTACCGGGCAAGTCGTCGATGGCGCTCGAACTGCCCAATCCCAAGCGACAAATGGTACGCCTTCTGGAAATCATCTCCAGCAAGGAATACCACGACATGAACTCGCCACTGACAATGACTCTCGGCAAGGATATCGGCGGCCAGCCGCTGGTCGTTGACCTGGCCAAGATGCCGCACCTGCTGGTCGCCGGGACGACCGGCTCGGGCAAGTCGGTCGGCATCAACGCGATGATCCTCTCGCTGCTGTACAAGGCCGGGCCCGATCAGGTGCGGCTGATCCTGGTCGACCCGAAAATGCTCGAACTGTCGATCTACGAGGGCATTCCGCACCTGCTCGCGCCGGTAGTGGTGGACATGAAGCACGCGGCCAACGCGCTCAACTGGTGTGTGGGCGAAATGGACAAGCGCTACAAGCTGATGTCCGCGATGGGCGTACGCAATCTCGGTGGCCTCAATCAACGTATTCGTGATGCCGCCAGGAACGGCGAAAAGATTCCCAACCCGGTGTCGCTGACCCCCGACGCCCCCGAGCCCCTGATAAACATGCCGTTCATCGTGGTGGTCATCGACGAACTCGCGGACCTGATGATGGTGTCCGGCAAAACGGTCGAGCAACTGATCGCCCGTCTGGCCCAGAAGGCGCGCGCCTCGGGAATTCACCTGATTCTGGCGACGCAGCGTCCGTCGGTCGATGTCATCACCGGTTTGATCAAGGCCAACATCCCGACCCGCATCTCTTTCCAGGTATCGTCCAAGATTGATTCACGCACCGTCCTCGACCAGATGGGAGCCGAAACCCTGCTTGGCCAGGGCGACATGCTCTACCTGGCGCCAGGTACCGGCTATCCGACGCGCGTCCATGGCGCCTTTGTCGCCGACGACGAAGTGCACCGCGTGGTCGATTACCTCAAGCAGACCGGGGTTCCCGATTATGTTGATGGCGTGCTCGGTGGCGGCACTGCCGACGACGACAGCGACGCTACGGGGACTGGCGAGAATGGCATTCTCGATACCGATGGCGAGGCCGATCCGGTTTATGACCAGGCGGTCGAAGTGGTGCTGAAGAACCGCCGCGCCTCGATCTCCCTGGTGCAACGCCATTTGCGCATCGGCTACAACCGCTCGGCACGCCTGATCGAAGCGATGGAGAAAGCCGGACTGGTTTCTGCCATGGATGCCCGTGGCGGTCGCGAAGTGCTCGCCCGCAGGGAAGAAGAATGATCCGCCGCACCCTCCTCGCCGCCGCCTGTCTGCTGCTGGCCCAGGCCGTTCACGCGGGGGCGATCGACAAGTTGCACCAGTTCATCGAATCGACGCGAACGCTGCGCGCCGATTTCACGCAGACGGTGGTTGCCAGGAACGGACGCCAGGCGCAAATCTCCAGCGGCGTCATGATCTTCTCACGCCCCGGCAAGTTTCGCTGGCAGGTCGACAAGCCTTACGCGCAGCTCCTGGTTGGTGATGGCGAGAAGGTCTGGATTCACGATCCGGACCTGCGTCAGGTCACCGTCAAGAAGGCCGGTGCGGCGCTGGGCGGCACGCCGGCTTCGCTGCTCGCCGGCGACACGGTGATTGAACGCAACTTCACGCTGCGCGAAGCCGGCGAGCAAGGCGGACTGGAGTGGATCGAAGCGATTCCCAAGACGCCGGACAGCGGTTTCGACAAGGTCCGCCTCGGTTTCTCCGGCAACGATCTGCGAGCCATGGAATTGTTTGACAGCCTCGGTCAGACCACCTCGCTGCTCTTCGCCCATGTCGAACGCAATCCGCGCCTGGCACCCTCGTTGTTCCGCTTCACGCCGCCGGCCAATACCGACGTGATCGGCGACTGAGCGTCGCACCTTGTGCTTGACTTGCCTTTCTTTGCCCGTATAATGCGCACTTCCTTGAAGTCGCGTGCAACACCGACTTTGCTGTAGGCGCGTAGCTCAGCTGGTTAGAGCACCACCTTGACATGGTGGGGGTCGTTGGTTCGAGTCCAATCGCGCCTACCAAGCGCATCACAACTGCTGTGGTGTCCTTGGGGAAACAGGCAGTTGTCGCCAGAGACCGCCCGTGGGCGGTTTTCTCGTTGACGTCCGGGAGTTTCCTGCGCTTCCCCTGGCGGCCACGGGTGGTCGCCATTCGCTTGCTGCGTTGCCAAAAAAACGACCGGCGCCAAGCCTGTGCAGGCGACGCGGGCGGCCGTACTTGTGGACCGCCGGCGATCGCTGGCCGCTATGCCAGCGACGCGCGATGCGATAACATGAATCGTTGCCACCGGCGAGACAATGAACGACCGCCATCCGAGACCCGGTGTGGTGTTCCCTGGAGACAAGATCACGCTCAAACCCCTTCCCCGTGGTCGGAAGTCAATCAGAAAGTGAAGGAGTGATACCTATGGACAAGCCTGCCGGACGAGTCGACGTGGAAACCGAGGCGACGCTGCGGTCCGCCTCTCCAGAGCAATACATGTCTCCCGGGCAAGTCGCTTTCTTTCGCCGGCGATTGCTCGACGAAGAACACGCTCTGCTGGCAGCCGTGAAAGAGACGGCAGGCCACCTCCAGGAGAGCGGGCCCAGCTCTGACTGGAACGACCGTGCCAGCGCGGAAGAAGTGCACACCCTCGAACTGCGCGTTCGCGACCGCGAAAGAAAGCTGCTACAGAAAATCCGTGAAGCCCTGAAACGCATTGACGAAGGCAACTACGGCTGGTGCGAAGAAACCGGAGAGCCAATCGGCATTGCCCGGCTGCTGGCACGGCCAACGGCATCCCTCTGCCTCGAAGCGCAGGAGCGGCACGAACAAGCCAGGCGCCGATTCGGCTGAGGCTGCGCTCGGGCCACCAGGCCAGTCCCGCGACCGCTCGTGCTGGCGCTGCAGCGGTCGATGGCACCCGCGGCAGCACAGGCCGCGATGATTACCGTGCCTGCGAGCTGACCTGAAATCCTCCAGCCAATGCTGGCCGTTGCCCTCGGCTGGCGCGGCGGCGTCAACTGCCGGACCGATCAGGCTCGCTTGCGCAACTGGGCGAAGTGAACTCTCCTGTCCGCTGCCAAGGCCAGCGGCCTTCCAACTCGACCTGCAAGGCCGTACTCAGGAAAGTCCGGATCAGCACAATCAGGCCGAGGACCAGGACACCTTCGAGCGTCGGCGTCACGGCCACCGTCCGGATGATGTCGGCGGCCACCAGAAACTCCAAGCCGAGCAGGATTCCTCGCCCGATATCCTGCCGGAACTGCCGATACGGATCGCTTCCCGGTCGGCGGTACGCGGCCAGGCGAACCGTGGCGACCACGGTGCCGAGGACAATGACCAGTACCCCGACGCCGTCGAACATCAAGCCGACCGTCTCGGCCATTTCGTTAAACGATGGCATTGAACCGTCCTCCAGTCGAAAGCGTTAGCCGATTCAATTATAGGGCCACCGGCCGGGTCACCGCGCGAGGAACGAGAGCGCCACCTGCAGGTCCAGTGTTGGTGCGCAGCCGCATGACATCAGCGCGCGGCCTGCGCAGCCGATCCGAAAACAGCGCTACGAGCCGGAAAAAACCATCGTCGCCGCTTCCCCCTCGCTGCGCACTTTGATCGCCCCGATGACCACCGCCGCCTCGCCTGCCGCGTGCAGGATCTGCAGCGCTTGTTGGACGTTCTCGCGGGCGACCACGACGACCATGCCAATCCCGCAGTTGAACACGCGGTGCATTTCGCTGTCCGCGACCTTGCCTTCGCGCTGCAGCCAGTCGAACAGCTTCGGTTTCGGCCAGGCGGATTGCACGATCTCGGCCTTGACCTGCGGCGGCAGGATGCGTGGCACGTTGCCGGTGAGGCCACCGCCGGTGATGTGCGCCATGCCCTTGACCGGCAGTTGCTGCATCAGTGCGAGCAGCGGTCTGACGTAGATCCGCGTCGGCGCCAGGAGCGCATCGCCGAGGGTGGTCTCGGCATCGAAAGCCTGGCTCAGATCGGGTTGCGCACGGGCGATGATCTTGCGCAGCAGCGAATAGCCGTTGGCATGTGCGCCCGATGACGGCAGGCCGATCAGCACATCCCCCGGCACGATCGTCGACCCGTCGATGATCTTCGACTTCTCGACGACGCCGACCGCAAAGCCGGCGAGATCGTATTCGCCCGCGGGATACATGCCCGGCATTTCGGCGGTTTCGCCACCGATCAGCGCGCAGCCGGCGAGTTCGCAGCCGCTGGCGATGCCCTTGACGACGGCGGCAGCGGTCTCCACATCGAGCTTGCCACAGGCGAAATAGTCGAGAAAGAACAGCGGCTCGGCGCCTTGCACGAGGATGTCGTTGACGCTCATGGCGACCAGGTCGATACCGATCATGTCGTGCCGCTGCAATTCGAAGGCCAGCCTGAGCTTGGTGCCGACGCCGTCGGTGCCGGAGACCAGCACCGGCTCGCGGTAGCGCCGGGGCACCTCGAACAGCGCACCAAAGCCGCCAATGCCACCGAGCACCCCTTCGCGCATGGTTTTTCTGGCGAAAGGCTTGATCCGCTCGACGAGTTGATCGCCGGCGTCGATGTCCACACCGGCATCGCGATAGGAGAGAGATTCTTGAGTCATCATGGAGGGTCCCGAGCAAGGCTGGCGAATGCCGGGCAGTGGTAGAATGCACCACTCCGATCGCCTGACCCTCAATCTTATCCGAAATGGCCCTTCCGCGTGCCGATCGCAGCGCCCACGCCGCAGCTCGAACCCAGTCCGATGCGCCAGTTGATCCTTGATCTGGTGCCCGACGCGCCCCCCAGCTTCGACAATTTTGTTGCCGGCAGCAACGCCGAAGCGCTGACCGGTCTGGCCGCCTGGCTGGCGCCGGCGAATCGCGAGCCGGTCTTCTTTCTCTGGGGAGAGACCGGGGCTGGCAAGTCGCACCTTCTGCAGGCATGCCAGGCAAGCTATGACGATGCGCGAGTCGACCCGGATCTCGCCACGCTGGCGCCGGAAGGGGATTTCCACGCCATCGACCATGTCGACGCGCTTGGCGAAAGCGGGCAGGTCGTCCTCTTCAACCTGATCAATCGCCAGCGGGGCAGCGGCGGGCGGCTGCTCGCTGCGGCGAGCGTGCCACCCTTGCGACTGGCCTTGCGCGAGGACCTGCGCACCCGCCTGGGGAGCGGCCTGATCTACCGCCTGCAGCCGCTGAGCGACGCCGAGAAGCTCGCGGCACTCGCCGAGCAGGCCAGAGCGCGGGGACTGGTGCTGCCGCCCGAGGTGTTCAACTACCTCTTCCTGCGGGCGCCGCGCGACATGCGCAGCCTGACTGCGCTGCTGCTGAGCATCGACCGCTACTCGCTCGAACGTCAGCGCCCGATCACCCTGCCGCTGCTGCGCGAGGTGCTGCAGACCTCGCTGAATAGCTGACCTGCCCGAAAGTACCGTATGGATCTTGCCCTCTTCGACCTCGACAACACCCTGATTGCCGGCGACAGTGACTTTGAATGGGCGCAGTTCCTGATCGGCAAGGGAATTCTCGAGCGTGCCCTGTATGAAGCGCGCAACCTCGAGTTCTACGAGCAATACAAGGCCGGCACGCTCGATATCGAAGTGTTTCTCGATTTCCAGTTGCAGCCGCTGTCGCGCTACCCGCGCCAGGTGCTCGACTCCTGGCAGCGCGAATTCATGTCCCGGCACATCCTGCCGCTGGTCAGCGAGAAGGCGCGGGCGCTGGTGCGCGAACATCTGGATCGTAGTGCCCTGTGCGCGATCGTCACCGCCACCAATAGCTTCGTCACCGGCCCGATCGTTCGCGAGTTCGGGATCGCGCATCTGATCGCGACCATTCCGGCGCAGGAGAATGGCCAGTTCACCGGCCAGCCGCGTGGCATCCCTTCCTTCCGCGAGGGCAAGATCATTCGCGTCGAGGCCTGGCTGGAGGCGATGGGACTGTGGTGGAGCAGTTTCGAGCGCAGTTGGTTCTACAGTGACTCACTGAACGACCTGCCGCTGCTGTCAAAAGTCAGCAACCCGGTAGCCGTCGACCCCGACCCGACCCTGCGCGCACGCGCTGAAGCCTCTGCGTGGCCGATTCTGAGCCTCCTCGCTTGAAGACATCGTCAATCAGGCGCTGCCGGCAAGGGGAATATCCGCTATCATGCCGGCGCTATAGCACAGAGCAGAACACGAGCCCCCCGCAATGATCCGCAAGTTCATCTCCCGCGTCCTCGGACGCAAAGGCGCCCGGCAGTCTGACGCCCCGGCGATCATCGCCGTCGCCCAGCATGGTCTGCAGCGTGAGCACATCAGTCGTGGCTGCCGACGGACCGTCGAAACCCTGCAGGAGAATGGCTACCAGGCCTACATCGTCGGCGGCGCGGTTCGCGATCTGCTGGCCGGACTGACGCCGAAAGATTTCGACGTCGCCACCAGCGCGACGCCGGAACAGGTGCGCCATTGCTTCCGCCGCGCACGCATCATCGGCCGCCGCTTCCAGATTGTGCATGTCAACATGGGCGCCGAAACCATCGAAGTCACCACCTTCCGCGGCCATCACGGCGAACAGGGCGGTAACAAGGCGCAAACCGACGAGCAGGGGCGCGTGCTGCGCGATAACGTCTTCGGCAGCCAGGCCGAAGATGCGGCGCGCCGTGATTTCACGGTGAACGCCCTGTATTACGACCCGACTGCCGAGACCATCGTCGATTACCACCACGGTGTGGCTGACCTGCGGCAGAAAACCCTGCGCATGATCGGCGACCCGCGGACCCGCTACCGCGAGGATCCGGTGCGCATGCTGCGCGCCGTCCGGCTGGCGGCCAAGTTGAGCCTGTCGATCGATCCCGAGGCGAGACGGCCGATCCGCGAGATGGGTGGCCTGATCGAGAACGTTCCGCCCTCGCGTCTGTTCGACGAAATGCTCAAGTTGCTGACCTCCGGCCACGCCGTACGCTGCGTGACACAACTGCGCGAGGAGGGACTGCACCACGGCTTGCTGCCGCTGCTCGACGTGATCCTCGACCAGGCGCTCGGCGAACGCTTCGTCATGCTGGCCCTGGAGAGCACTGATCGTCGCGTCCGGGAAGGCAAACCGATCTCCCCTGGCTTCCTTTTCGCCACCCTCCTCTGGCACGAGGTCCTGGCCAAGTGGGAACCACTCAAGGCCCGCGGCGAGCCGGCGATCCCATCGCTGTTCCTGGCCATGGACGAAGTCCTCGACGTGCAGGCCGAGAAACTCGCGATCACCCGCCGCATCGCCGGCGACATCAAGGACATCTGGGCCCTGCAGCCGCGCTTCGAACAACGTTCCGGCAAACGGGCTTACGGCGTCCTGCAGCAACCGCGTTTCCGGGCGGGTTACGATTTTCTGCTGCTGCGTGTCGAATCGGGCGAGGTCGATCAAGCGGTCGGCGACTGGTGGACGGCTTTCCTGAACGGCAGCGACGAGAATCGCGCTGCCATGCTGCTGCCGCAGGCACCCGGCGAAGTGAAAAAGCGCCGTCGCCGGCGTCGCACGCCGGCGGCCACTGGCCCGGATCCCGACCTCGCGCAATGAAGCGCCGCGACTGGCTCAGCCGTCCTTGCCACGAGGCCAGCGCAAGCGCCATGGCCACCCCGTGAAAGACACGCCGCCGCCCGCCCTGGTGTCGCCGCACAACGCCAGGTGCCGGCGGCAGCCCGGCTGCGCGCGTACTCGGCAAATCTGACGTGCGCGGCGTTTCCCATCTGGCCTTCGTCGCGCTCGGCGCCAACCTCGCCGACCCGCTGGCCCAGGTCCGCGCGGCCGCCGCAGCGCTGGCCGACCTGCCCGAATCCCGACTGCGGCAAGTCTCCTCGCTCTATCGCACGGCACCGCTAGGGATCCGCGGCCAGCCCGATTTCATCAACGCCGTGGCGGCCCTGGAAACCTGGCTGGACCCGCAGCAACTACTCGACGCCTTGTTCGCGGTCGAGCGCCGATTTGGTCGCCGTCGCGAGTTTCACCATGCCCCGCGCACGCTCGACCTCGACCTGTTGCTGTACGAGGAACGCGTGCTCGATAGCCCGCGACTACGCGTGCCGCACCCACGCATGCACCTGCGCGCCTTTGTGATCGCCCCGCTGCTCGAGATTGCGCCGCTCTGCCGCATTCCTGGCCGTGGCACTGCGGCCGCCTGGCTACCGGCGGTCAGCCAGCAGGCGATCGAGAAGCTCGATGCGGGCGGCTGGCAGTGTCTTCGGTGAATTCGATTTTTTTGTATCCGCGAGCGGCTCTGTGTATGCTAGGCGCCGTTTGACCGTATTGGCTGCTACCATGGCCAGCTTGAACAGCCTGTCGCCCAGGGGAAAAACGCAATGATTTTCGCAAGTGGGAAACAAGTTCGCAGCCTGGAGCGGCGCATCAGCGAGCTTGAGGCGCAGAATTCTGGCCTGCGGGATCAGCTTGCCTCGACGCAAGCCGCCTGCCAACAGGACCTCGAGGCGCGGCATCTGGCGGCTGCGGACACCGCCGGGCAGCAGCGACTGTTTGCCGCCTTCCGCTCCTATCGCGAGTCACTGGCCAGGTCACAGGGCACCCTCGCGGCCCTGGCCGAGCGACTCGGCAAAGAGAAGAAGGAGACCGTCGCGGCGGCGCGTCTGGCCTCGAGCAGTCGCGATTCAGTGCAGACGATCAGTAACGAATTGAACAGTCTCGCCAGCGATTCGCGCCAGGCCCTGGACAAAGTGGTCGGCCTGCACGGCAGCGCCCAGAAAATCGGCGGCATCGTCCACCTGATCAAGGAAATTGCCAACCAGACCAATCTGCTGGCCCTCAATGCGGCCATTGAAGCGGCGCGTGCCGGCGAGGCCGGCCGAGGTTTTGCCGTCGTCGCCGACGAGGTCCGCAAGCTGGCCGACCGGACGACGCATGCCACCGCTGACATTTCACAACTGGTCACCACCATTCAGGGGGAGACCGTCTCGGCTCAGAGCAGTATCGGGCAACTTGCCGAGCAGTCCGAGGCTTTCAGCGAACAAGGGCGGCAGACCTCCTCGACGATCGGCGGCATCACTTCGCTTGCCGAGCGAATCGAGAGAACGATCGGCGTGGCATCGCTGTGCAGCTTTGTCGAACTGGCCAAGATCGACCATCTGCTGTTCAATTTTGATGTCTACCAGGTGTTCCTGGGTACCTCGCAAGCGAGCGCCGGCGACTTCGCCTCGCACACCGAGTGTCGGCTGGGCAAATGGTATTATGAGGGCGAAGGCAAGACCGGCTTCGCGCAGCTTGACGGTTACCGGGCGATGGAGAAGCCGCATATCGAGGTCCACCAACACGGACGCGGCGCCGTTGAATGTTTTCGTGCAGGCAATCTCTCCGCCGGGGTCGATGCCATCGAAGCGATGGGAGCGGCGAGCGCCAGCGTGCTGCTGAGCCTCGAACAGATGGCGCAGGACGCTGCGAACCGCCCCGAAATCCTGCACCGCTGATTCATCACCAACCGTCCCTC
Source organism: Candidatus Accumulibacter affinis (assembly GCA_016713625.1). Taxonomy (GTDB): domain Bacteria; phylum Pseudomonadota; class Gammaproteobacteria; order Burkholderiales; family Rhodocyclaceae; genus Accumulibacter; species Accumulibacter affinis. Next base: position 819,944 of record JADJOT010000009.1, on the reverse strand, counting down.
CCCATGTCCACACGTAATACCCTTACCTCTGCCCGCCACATCGTCGTCGAAGGACCGATCGGCGTCGGCAAGACCAGTCTCGCCCGCCGCCTGGGCGCCCACCTCGAGGCGCAGCTGCTCCTCGAACAGCCGGAAATCAATCCCTTCCTGAGCCGCTTCTACGAAGATCAGCAGCGCTTTGCGCTGCCGACGCGGCTGTCGTTCCTGTTTGAGCGCATCGACAAACTGCGCGAGCTGCCGCAAGCGGACTGTTTCAACCGCCCGGTGGTCGCCGATTTCCTGCTCGAAAAGGATCCCCTGTTCGCGCTGCTGACGCTCGCCGACGACGAGTACGCGCTCTACCGCAAAATCTACGCGCTGGTATCGCCGCAGGCGAGCACGCCGGATCTGGTCATCTATCTGCAGGCCAGGCCGGACACCCTGATCGCGCGGGTACGCAAGCGCGGCCTCGAAATGGAGCGGCGGATCGACGACGCCTACCTCACCGTCCTTGCCGAAAGCTACATGCGTTTCTTTCATCACTACGACGCGGCGCCGGTGATGGTGGTCAATTCCGAGAACATCAACTTCGTAGACAGCGATGATGATTTTCAACTTCTCGTGACGCGCATCGAAGCCATGCGCGGGCATCGCGAATACTTCAACCGGGGAGAGTAGGTCCATGTCCACCCACGTTGCGACGCGCCGTCTGACGCTCGTCGACCTCGCCAGAATGCGTGCCAATGGCGAAAAGATTGCCGTCCTGACCTGCTATGACGCGAGCTTTGCACAGCTCTGTGATGCCGGCGGTGTCGACGCGCTGTTGATCGGCGACTCGCTGGGAATGGTCCTGCAAGGCCACGACTCGACGCTGCCGGTGACACTGAGCGACATTGCCTACCATACCGCCTGTGTCGCGCGCGGCAGCCGGCGGCCGCTGGTGATCGCCGACATGCCCTTCGGCAGCTTTCAGGAAAGCCCGCAGCAGGCGCTGCGCAATGCGGTGGTATTGCTCGCCGCCGGCGCGCAGATGGTCAAGATCGAGGGCGGCGTCGACCTCGCGGAGACGACCCGCTTCCTGACCAGGCGTGGCATTCCGGTCTGCGCGCATGTCGGCCTCACACCGCAATCGGTGCACCAGATCGGCGGTTATCGGGTGCAGGGTCGGGATGATTCCAGTGCCGCCAGGCTGTTTGCCGACGCCCTCGCCCAACAGGAGGCGGGCGCCACGCTGATCGTCCTCGAAGCCATCCCCGAGGCTCTGGCGGCGGCGACGACCAGCAAGCTCGCGATCCCGAGCATCGGCATCGGTGCCAGTCGGGAATGCTCCGGCCAGGTACTCGTTCTGCACGACATGCTTGACGTCTCGGCCGGCCGCAAGGCCCGCTTCGTCAGGAACTTCATGGCCGGGCAGGCGTCGATCGCCGCCGCGATCGCCGCCTACGTCGCGGCCGTCAAGGACGGTAGCTTTCCCGGTCCGGAAAACTGCTACTGACATGGCACCGCCACTTCCACTACAGCCTGCCGACCTGCCGGGAGGCAGTTACCAGGGGGAACTGCTGTTGGCGGTTGCCGGCATGCGTGTGACGGTCGTTTGAACGAGGCTCGGCAAAAACCATGCAGATTCACTCATCGATCCCCGAAATGCGCGCCGCGCGACAGCGCCATGGGCGTGTCGCCTTTGTGCCGACCATGGGCAACCTGCACGCGGGCCACATCGCGCTGATGACCGAGGCGCGCGCACATGCGGATTGCGTGGTGGCCAGCATTTTCGTCAATCGCCTGCAGTTTGGGCCGAATGACGACTTTGATCGCTACCCGCGTACCTTCCAGGCCGACTGCGAGCAACTCGCTACTGCCGGCGTCGACCTGCTGTTCGCACCGGGCGAGGCGGAACTTTACCCGGAAGCGCAGCAGTATCATGTCGATCCGCCGGAGATTCAGCATCAACTCGACGGCGAGTTCCGCCCTGGGCACTTCCGTGGTGTCGCTACCGTCGTCCTCAAGCTGTTCAACGTCGTCCAGCCACAGGTGGCCTTGTTCGGCAAAAAGGACTACCAGCAATTGATGGTCCTGCGCAACATGACGCGGCAGCTGGCCTTGCCGATCGAGATCGTCGGCGGCGAGACGGTGCGCGCCGAAGACGGCCTGGCGCTCTCGTCACGCAACGCTTACCTGTCAGCGGCCGAGCGCGCCGAGGCACCTCGCCTGCAGCGCATCCTCAGCGGCGTGCGCACGGCAGTGCTGGGTGGTGAACGCAATTTCGCCAGGCTGGAACGTGAGGCGGTCAGCGAGCTCGAACGGCATGGCTGGAAAACGGACTATGTCGCCCTGCGCCGGCAGTCCGACCTGCAGGTTCCGCGAGCCAGCGACGCGCAGCCGCTGGTGGTGCTCGCGGCGAGCCGCCTGGGCGCTGCCCGCCTGATCGACAACGTTGAAGTGGACGCACTGAACGGGCATTGACAGCGTGCCATTAGCAGCTACAATTCGCTTCCCCAAACAACTCTCAACCGGTGAAAATCCATGCAGAGAACCATGCTGAAGTCGAAGCTGCACCGCGTCAGCGCCACGCACGCCGAGCTTCACTACGAAGGGTCATGCGCAATCGACGAAGACCTTCTCGAGGCGGCAAACATTCGCGAATACGAACAGATCGACATCTGGAACGTAAACAATGGCGAGCGCTTCACGACTTACGCGCTACGCGCCGAGCGGGGATCCGGCGTCATCTCGGTGAATGGCTCGGCCGCCCGCCGCGCTGCGCCGGGAGACATCCTGATCATCGCCAGCTTCGCGGCGTATACCGAAGTCGAACTCAGCCGCTATGCCCCGCAGCTGATCTACGTGGACACCCAGAACCGCATTGTCCGCATCGCCGGCCAGATTCCCACCCAGGCCGCTGCCTGACACGGCATCACCTCACCCGACAAGCCGCGACCCACCAAGTCGCGGCTTTTTCAATTGCCGACAGGCGAGCTCACGCAGCTTCGGGTAGCACCTTTGGTTTGCGGGGGCGACGATTGCGGCTGGCCGGTTTCTTGGCTGCCTCGGTTTCCTCCGCATCGCCAGCAGGAACGCCCTCTGCAGCCTCGGCAGGGACAGCTGGTTCGGCGGCAGGAAGCGCTTCCCCGGATGCCGCGACGGGCGTCAACGCCGTCGTCACAGCCGCCGCCGCGATTTCTCGGACGGCATCGTCTACCTCGAGCGCCACAACGGCGCCGGGAAGTGCGCTTGCCGGGCCTTCCTGAAGCGGCTCAAGGGCGTTGTCCTGCCTGGCCGCGCGTGGCTCCCTGGCGCGCTTGCTGCCCTTCTCCACCGTCTTGCGCCGACCCTCCCCTTTCCTGCGTGGGGCGCTCTCCGGCTCGCTCGCCTCCTCGGCAACTGCGCCCTCAGGCTCCAGTGGGGCGGCCTGCAGCAGCTCGGCCACCGCCTCGGCACTTGCTTCCGCTTGCTCCGCATGGCTGTTGCGGAAGACATAACTGCCCGATTTTTCATCGCGACCAATCTCGAGCAAGCCGCGCCTCTGCGCTTCTTCGAGCAGGTTGCCGAAAGCCCGGAAACCGTAGTACGACTCATTGAAATCGGGTTTGCGGCGTTTGATCGCCTCCTTGAGCATCGACGCCCAGATCTTGCTGCTGTCGCCACGCTCGTCGACCAGCGCGTCAAAAGTTGCAACCGCCAGTTCAATCGCCTTGCTGCGACGCGCCTCGAGTTCCTGCTTGCGTTGCGCGTCCTCCTCCGGCGAGCGCCTCACCGCCGGCTGCGTCTCCTTCGAGTCCCGTCTTGCAGCGCGCTGGATTTCGCGCACGAGGTCGTCGTAAAAGATGAATTCGTCGCAATTGCCGATCAGCAGGTCCGAAGTCGATTGCTTGACCCCGACACCAATCACGTACTTGGCGTTCTCCCGCAGCTTGGAGACCAGCGGCGAGAAATCGGAGTCGCCGCTGATGATCACGAAGGTATCCACGTGCGATTTCGTGTAGCAGAGATCCAGGGCATCGACGACCAGCCGGATATCGGCCGAATTCTTTCCCGACTGGCGGACGTGCGGTATCTCGATCAACTCGAAGCTGGCTTCGTGCATGGTGGACTTGAAGCCCTTGTAGCGCTCCCAGTCGCAATAGGCCTTCTTCACCACGATACTGCCCTTGAGCAGGAGCCGCTCGAGGACCGGCTTGATGTCGAACTTGTCGTACTTGGCGTCGCGAACGCCAAGGGCGACGTTCTCGAAGTCACAATACAGCGCCATGATGGCGGTTTCGGGCGCTACGGCCATGTTTGTTCTCCACAAATTGGTGCGCCACGCTCAGCCGTGACGACTTGACCGCCATGCGGCGTACGAGGGGCGGGAAGTGTTCATCTCGGCAGCGCTGGCCCAAGCACCCTGAGGAACGCCCCGAGCTCGACCCGAGAACGTATTGCCGAACGGTCATACCACTTCAAGCATCGCCGCGATGGTAAACAAATGCCGGCAGGAAGCAAGGGCCAATTCGCTCTGAGGCGGCTGACATGATGCGTGCGCAGCCCTGTATCATTGGCCGCAGTGCAAGCTGTCCCGCTGCGGGGGCTGCATCGAGACGACTGGCGAAGGCAATGGCCTGCCGAACCTGGCGCATCACATTGGAGACCCCATGATGAGTGAATCCAGACCTGCCAACCCTCCCCATCCCGAACCGGGTCGCCTGGCGGCACGGCCTGGAGCTGCCGACCCGACCGGCTGGCTGAAATGGCTGCCAGGCCTGCAGACGCTACGTCACTACGAGCTTGCCTGGCTGCGCCACGACGTCGCGGCCGGTCTGGTGCTGACGACGATGCTGGTGCCGGTCGGCATTGCCTACGCCGTCGCCTCGGGAGTACCAGGCATCTACGGCCTCTACGCGACGATCATCCCGCTGCTCGCCTATGCGCTCTTCGGACCGAGCCGAATTCTGGTGCTCGGGCCGGATTCCTCGCTGGCCGCCTTGATCCTCGCCGTCGTCCTGCCGCTGTCCGGGGGTGAGCCGCTGCGCGCCATCGCTCTAGCCAGCATGATGGCGGTGGTGTCGGGAGTTCTCTGCATCCTGGCCGGCGTCGCCCGTCTCGGCTTCGTCACCGAACTGCTCGCCAAACCAATCCGCTATGGCTACATGAACGGCATCGCGCTGACCGTGTTGATCAGCCAGCTGCCGAAGCTCTTCGGCTTCTCGGTCACCGCCGACGAGCCGCTGCACAAGGTGTGGGAGTTCGTCCAGGCCCTGCTGGCTGGCCAGACCAATCCGATCGCACTACTGGTCGGCGCCAGCACCCTGGCACTGATCCTGCTGCTCAAGCGCAGCAAACGCTTGCCGGGAATCCTGATCGCCGTGATCGGCGCCACCGTCGTCGTCGCGACGCTCGGCCTCGACCACTACGGCCTGGCGGTCCTCGGCTCGCTGCCGCAGGGCTTGCCCGCCTTGGCCATCCCGTGGATCACGCCTGCCGATGTCGTGCCAGTCCTGATGGGCGGCTTGGCTGTCGCCATCGTCTCTTTCGCCGACACCAGCGTGCTCTCGCGAACCTATGCCGAGAAGACCGCCAGCCACGTCGACCCGAACCAGGAGATGGTCGGCCTGGGGGCGGCCAACCTGGCGGCCGGATTTTTCCAGGGCTTTCCGATCAGCAGCAGCTCGTCACGCACCCCCGTCGCCGAGGCCGCCGGCGCCCGCACGCAACTGACCAGCGTCGTCGGTGCCCTGGCCGTGGCGCTGCTGCTGTTGCTGGCGCCCAAGCTCCTGCAGTATCTGCCGAACACCGCTCTGGCAGCGGTGGTGATCGCTGCGGCGATCGGGCTGTTCGAGATTGCCGACCTGCGGCGCATCTACCGCATCCAGCGCTGGGAGTTCTGGCTGTCGATCGGCTGCTGCATTGGCGTCGTCGTGCTCGGCGCCATTCCCGGCATTGGCCTGGCGATCGCACTGGCGGTGATCGACTTCCTCTGGGATGGCTGGCGCCCGGACTCGGCCGTGCTCGGTCGGGTCAAGGGAATCAATGGCTATCACGACATCTCGCGCTACCCCGAAGCCCGCCTGATTCCCGGACTGGTCCTCTTTCGCTGGGCGGCGCCGCTGTTTTTCGCCAACGCCGAGTGGTTTCACGAGCGCGCCCTCGACGCCGTAGCCGCCTCGCCGACGCCGGTACGCTGGCTGGTGGTGACGGCGGAACCGGTGACCAGCGTCGACGTCACCGCCGCCGACATCGTCGCCAAGCTCGACGAGACTCTACAGGCGGCCGGTATCGAACTGTGCTTTGCGGAAATGAAGGATCCCGTCCAGGACCAGCTGAAACGCTTCGGACTATTCAGCCGCCTCGGCGCGAAAGTATTCTTTCCGACCATCGGTGAAGCCGTGAACACCTATCTCCGGACCTATCCCGAGGTCGCCGTGGCATGGCGAAAAAGCAAGGGGTCAAGTCAGTGACCGGCAGCACCGACCAGAGACGAGCCGATCGAGAAGATGAAACTACCACTCGAGGAGGTGACCTGGCGGCAGCCGCCTGGTCACCCTCGACAGCGGCTGCCAGTTCGGAGCCGAGTGTTCGACGTCGTTCTGACCTAGCGTTCCTTGCTTTCCAGCGCCGACCGGTTGATGTCGATCTTGGAGCGCTGGCGCAAGCCGGCCAGGTAGGCGGCAAAATCTTCCTGGCCAAGAATCGTCGCGTACTCGCGCTGCAAGGCCTTGCGCCGGCTGTCGTCGACCTTCTCCGGATGGCTCACCTTGCTGATCTTGTAGAGCAGATAGTTGCCGCCAGCTCCTTCTGCACCAACGTAGGCTGGCAGTTTCTCAACGTTGGCTCTGAAGATCGCTTTCAGTGCTCCTGGTGGCACCTGGCGAGCGTCCTGCCGGGAAACGTTCCCGAGCGGACCCCAGGCGACCTTGTCCTGCGTCCCCTGCTGTAGCTCGCCTAGCTTCGCCTCCCCCGCGGTACGCGCCAGGGCGGCCTCTTCTGTGGCCTTCAGTGCTGCTTCGATGTCGGCCCTGACGGCCTCGATCGGCTTAGTGCTCGCCGGTCGGTAGTCGATCACCCGCGCCGCGAGCAGCGTGTTCGGGGCGATCTCGACGACTTCGGTATTGCGCTTGTTTTTCAGTGAGTCGTCCGAGAAAATTGCCGCCAGGATCTTCTGGTTGCCAAGCTGGCCCATGGTCGCCAACGCTTCCGGGGTCGGGCTGCGTGGCAGCCAGCCGGATTGCCGGGTTTGCAGTTTGAACCTCTCGGCAACCGGCTGCAGACTGTCCGACTGCTCATAGACCAGGTTGCTGAAAGCCTCGGCGCTATCGGCAAACTGTCGCGAAGCTGCCTGCCGCTTGAGTTCTTCCTCGATCTCCGGGCGCACGTCGGCAAGCGCACGCTGCTGGCCCGCCTTGATGCCGGTCAACTTGATGATGTGATAGCCGAATTCGGACTGCACCAGCACGGGGGAATCGTCTTCACGCAGCTTGAACACCGAATCCTCGAACGGCTTGACCATCATGCCTCGACCAAAGAAACCGAGATCCCCGCCCTTTTCTGCCGACCCGGGGTCCTGCGAGTACTGCCTGGCCAGATCCGCGAATCTCGCCGGCGATTTCTGAACTTCCTTGAGTACCTCTTCGGCCTTGGCCTTTGCTGTTGCCTGATCGGCGTCACCGTTCGCCAGGATCAGGATGTGGCTTGCCCGCCTCTCCTCAGCCTGTTGGTAACGCTCCTTGTGAGTCTCATACCAGGCGCTTACTTCGCCATCGCCTGGCTTGACCTGCGCCAGCATCCCATCGAGAGAGAGGACGACATACTCGACCTTTGCCTGTTCGGCCACTGCGAAGCGCCTGCTGTTCTCTTCGTAGTACTTCTGCACAGCCTGGGCGTCGATTTTCACCTGTCCGGCAAACTGCTCCGGAGTGATCCGCGACTCGGCAATCTGCCGCTCCTCGGCCTGGATGCGCAGCAGCTCGTCGACCACGGTATTGCTCGTGATGGCGGTATCCCCAATGGCGCTGACGATTTGCTGCAGCGTCAGATCCTGACGCAGCTGCGCCTCGAACTGCGCTTGCGACATGCCCTGCGCCGACAGTGCGGCCTGGTAGCGAGCCAGCGAAAACTGCCCGTTGTCCTGCAGCGCCGGGATCTTGCTGATCACTCCGCGCAGCTGATCGTCGCTGGCCCCCAGCCGCCCTTTCGCCGCCTCGAGCAGCAACAGGCGCTGATCGACCAGCGAGTTGAGGACGGCGAGTTTCGCCGCCGGCGTATTCATGGCCTCCGGGCGGAAGTTGGCACCCAGCACCTGCCGCATGCGGTCCTGCTGAGCACGCCAGGCCTGGTCGAACTGTTGCATCGTGATCTTCGAGTCGCCAACGCTGGCCAGGTCGGTACCGGCCCCGGTGTTGCGGACGTACGAGTCCACACCCCAGAAGGCAAAGGGCAAAGTGATCAAGGCAAGAAATATCTGGACGACTCTCTTGTTGGTGCGAACGGCGTCAAAGAACATGGTGGGGGCCCGCTAACTCAGTGCAACGTTGAAGCGACAACAAAAAAGGCGAACTTGCGTTCGCCTTTCGGCAGTGGCGGAGTGGACGGGACTCGAACCCGCGACCCCCGGCGTGACAGGCCGGTATTCTAACCAACTGAACTACCACTCCCAAATGCTCTCTAAAACCGCTCTTCCTGGTGGGTGCTGACGGGCTCGAACCGCCGACATCCAGCTTGTAAGGCTAGCGCTCTACCAACTGAGCTAAGCACCCGTCGTGTCACCAAAGCATGGAGGCAGGAGTCTACCGCATCCGGCGCCACTTGGCCAGACCGAAACCGGCACGATCGCACGCTGCTGGAGTCTAGAGCGCGTGGAGACGAGATGCAGGACGTCGGCAACGATGTCCTGCACCCACTCAATGCGTGATCACGGTGGGCACCGCAGCACTTTCCGGGGCGGGCGCGGCAACCGCGGGCGTGACCGCCGCATCGGCCGACAGCGGCTCTGGTTTGCGCTCGAGGGCAAGCTCCAGCACCTGATCAATCCAGCGGACCGGAATGATTTCCAGCTTGTTCTTGATGTTGTCGGGAATCTCGGCCAGATCCCGAACGTTTTCCTCCGGGATCAATACCCTCGCCAGACCGCCGCGCACGGCCGCCAGGAGCTTCTCCTTGAGTCCGCCAATCGGCAACACCTCGCCGCGCAGGGTAATCTCGCCGGTCATCGCCACGTCACAACACACCGGGATGCCGGTAAGTACGGAAACCAGTGCCGTGCAGATCCCGACACCCGCTGACGGACCGTCCTTGGGAATCGCGCCTTCCGGAAGGTGAATGTGGATGTCGCTCTTCTGGTAGAAATCGTGATCGATTCCCAGCGACTGAGCGCGCTTGCGCACCACCGACAGCGCCGCCTGTACCGACTCCTGCATGACTTCGCCAAGCTTGCCGGTGGTCGTCGTCTTGCCTTTGCCCGGCAAGACCACCGACTCGATGGTCAGCAATTCACCGCCAACTTCGGTCCATGCCAGGCCAGTCACCTGACCCACCTGGTTCTCGCGTTCGGCAACACCGAAGTTGTAACGGCGCACCCCCAGGAACTTGTCAAGGTTGCGCGCACTGACGGCCACCTTGCCCTGACTCTTGCGCAGCAGCAGCGTCTTCACCACCTTGCGACAGATCTTGGAAATATCCCGTTCCAGCGAACGCACCCCCGCCTCACGCGTGTAGTAGCGGACGATGTCACGCAGCGCGCTTTCGGCAACGGTCAGTTCGGTGAGCTTCAGGCCATTGTTCTTCATCTGCTTCGGCAGCAGGTAGCGCTGGGCGATGTTGACCTTCTCGTCCTCGGTATAACCCGAAAGCCGGATCACTTCCATACGATCCAGCAAAGGCGCCGGGATGTTCAGCGTATTGGCGGTGGCGACGAACATCACTTCCGAGAGATCGTACTCGACTTCGACATAGTGATCGACGAAGGTCGAATTCTGCTCGGGGTCGAGCACTTCAAGCAACGCCGAACTCGGGTCACCGCGGAAGTCCTGCCCCATCTTGTCGACTTCGTCGAGCAGAAAGAGCGGGTTTCTGACGCCGATCTTGCTCATGTTCTGCAGGATCTTGCCGGGCATCGAACCAATATAGGTCCGACGATGGCCACGGATTTCGGCCTCGTCGCGGACGCCACCAAGGCTCATGCGCACAAACTTGCGACCGGTCGCCCGCGCGATCGACTGTCCCAGCGAAGTCTTGCCCACCCCAGGAGGCCCCACCAGGCAAAGAATGGGCGCCTTCAGGCGCTCGACTCGCTGCTGTACCGCGAGATACTCGGTGATCCGCTCCTTGACCTTTTCCAGGCCCCAGTGATCGGTGTCGAGGATTTTGCCGGCTGCCGCGAGATCCTTGCTGATGCGCGTCCGCCGGCGCCAGGGAAGACCGATCAGCGTCTCGATGAAATTGCGCACCACCGTCGCTTCTGCCGACATTGGCGACATCAGCCGGAGTTTCCGGAACTCCGACAGCACCTTGGCGAGCCCCTCCTTGCTCATTCCGGCAGCCTTGACCTTCTTGTCCAGTTCCTCGAGGTCGGCACCTTCCTCGCCTTCGCCGAGTTCCTTCTGGATCGCCTTGACCTGCTCGTTAAGGTAATACTCGCGCTGGCTCTTCTCCATCTGGCGCTTGACGCGACCGCGAATGCGCTTCTCGACCTGCAGAATGTCGATCTCGGCCTCGATTTGTGCCAGTAAGCGCTCGATACGTGCCCGGACGTCGAACAGTTCGAGGATTTCCTGCTTCTGCTCCAGCTTCAGGGGCAGGTGAGCGGCAATCGTATCGGCAAGGCGCCCGGCATCTTCGATGCCAGCAATCGAGGTGAGGATTTCCGGTGGGATCTTCTTGTTGAGCTTGATGTACTGGTCGAATTGGCCAATCACCGCGCGGCGCAAGGCCTCGACTTCGTGATTGAGGCCTTCGTCAGCGAGCACCGGGCGCGCACCCGCAAAAAACATTTCCTGGCGCGCATTGATGGACTCCAGACGCGCACGCTGAGACCCTTCGACCAATACCTTGACAGTACCATCCGGCAATTTCAACATCTGCAGGATATTGGCCACACAGCCGACAACGTACAGGTCATCCGCTTCGGGATCGTCCTTGACCGCGGACTTCTGGGCTACCAGAAGGATGCTCTTGCCAGCTTCCATGGCCACTTCGAGCGCCTTGATCGACTTTGGCCGCCCGACAAAGAGTGGAATCACCATATGCGGGAAGACCACCACATCGCGCAGTGGCAATAGTGGCAGTTCGACCGGCTCGGCAGACAGCTTGGGGGATGCAGACATCGGTTGTGCCCTTTTTTTTGGAGGCCCCCGCCCCCCCCCCCTCCCCCCCCCCCCCCCCGGGGGGGGGGGGGGGGGGGGGGGGGGGCTCCCCCCCGTCCCCCCCCGGGGTGTCCTCAATCGCCAGGACCGTCAGGTAAATGTTCATGCGCCTAGATGGTGGCATGAACCTGTATTTCAAGCCGCGCAGCTGGCGGCCAGCACATCAGTTGCCGCCAGAAACCTTTTGCTGATCCGCATAGATCAGCAGTGGCTGCGCATCCCCGACAATCACGCTCTCTTCGATAACCACCTCTGAGACATTCTGCATACCGGGAAGTTCGTACATGGTGTCGAGCAAAACCGACTCGAGAATCGAGCGCAGGCCACGCGCACCCGTCTTCCGTTCGAGTGCCCGGCGAGCAATCGCCAGCAGCGCCGCCGGACGAATTTCCAGCGCCACCCCTTCCATCGCGAACAGCTTCTGGTATTGCTTGACCAGCGCATTCTTGGGTTCGACGAGGATTTGCACCAGCGCGCTCGTCGATAGTTCCTCAAGCGTGGCGACCACCGGCAAGCGTCCGATCAGTTCGGGGATCAGACCGAACTTGATCAGGTCCTCGGGTTCGACGCCACGCAGAACCTCGCCGATCGCCTTCTTGTTGTCCTTACTCTTGACCTCGGCACCGAAGCCGATGCCGCCACGCTCCGAGCGATTGCGAATGACCTTTTCGAGGCCGTCGAAGGCGCCGCCACAAATGAACAGGATGTTGGTGGTATCGACCTGCACGAAGTCCTGATTTGGATGCTTGCGCCCGCCCTGCGGCGGTACCGAAGCCACCGTCCCCTCGATCAGCTTGAGCAGTGCCTGTTGCACGCCCTCGCCCGAAACGTCACGGGTAATCGACGGATTGTCGGACTTGCGCGAGATCTTGTCGATCTCGTCGATGTAAACGATTCCCCGCTGCGCTTTTTCGGTATCGTAATCCGCCTTCTGCAGCAGCTTCTGAATGATGTTCTCGACGTCCTCGCCAACGTAGCCGGCTTCGGTGAGCGTCGTCGCATCAGCCATCACGAAGGGTACGTCGAGCATGCGCGCCAGCGTTTGCGCCAGCAGGGTCTTGCCCGAACCGGTGGGACCGATGAGCAGGATGTTGCTCTTGGCGAGCTCGATCTCGTCGGTCGTCTTGCCGAAGTGACGCAGCCGCTTGTAATGGTTATAGACCGCTACCGACAGGATTCGCTTGGCGGGTTCCTGACCGATCACGTACTGATCAAGCAACGCGGCGATTTCCTTGGGTGTCGGCAGATCGCTGGTGTTGCCCTTGCTGCCCTGTTCGCCGGCAATTTCATCGCGAACGATATCGTTGCAGAGCTCGATGCATTCATCACAGATGAACACCGACGGCCCGGCAATGAGTTTCTTCACTTCATGCTGGCTCTTGCCGCAGAACGAGCAGTAGAGGAGCTTTTCAGTGCCAATTTTCTTTTCCGACATGTCGATCTACCTCACTGTCAAACCAGATATAGACTACCCGGGTGCGCAATCAAAGCGCGTCCCGATTGGCCAGCACCTTGTCGATCAGACCGTATTCTGTCGCCTCTTGCGCGGAAAGGAAATTGTCACGATCGGTATCGCGTTCAATCCGCTCAATCGGCTGGCCGGTGTGATGCGCCATCAATTCGTTGAGCTTGGCGCGCAGCGAAAGGATTTCCTTGGCGTGTATGGCGATGTCCGACGCCTGCCCCTGAAAGCCACCCATCGGCTGGTGAATCATCACGCGCGAGTTGGGCAGCGCAAAACGCTTGCCGCGGGCACCGGCAGTGAGCAGGAAGGCGCCCATCGAGCAGGCCTGCCCCATGCACAGCGTCGATACGTCGGGCTTGATGAACTGCATGGTATCGTAGATCGACAATCCGGCCGATACCGCGCCACCCGGCGAATTGATGTAGAAGTGGATGTCCTTGTCCGGATTCTCGGCTTCGAGAAAGAGGAGCTGCGCCACCACCAGGTTGGCGGTGACGTCGTTCTACCGGGCCAACCAGAAAAATGACCCTTTCCTTCAGCAGTCGCGAGTAGATGTCGTAGGCGCGTTCGCCACGACCGCTCTGCTCGATCACCATCGGGACCAGGCCTAGCGCCTGCGGATTCCAGTGGCCGCCGTAGTCAATTTCCATTTCGTTTCCTTTACAGTCGTGTGCGTTCAGGAGGGTTGCCCCATCAGCTCGGCAAAGGCGACCGGCTTGTCCACCACCTTCGCCCGCGCCAGGACCCAGTCGACGACGTTGGCCTCGATCGCGGCACCCTCGAAGTCGCCGAGGCGCTCTGCCTGCGCATAGTGCCAGCGCACCACCTCTTCGGGATGATCGTAGCTTTGTGCCGCCTCCTCGACCATCGCCTTCACCTGCGCGGGCTTCGCCTGCAGGTCGTGCAGCTTGACGATCTCGGCGAGAATCAGGCCCAGACTGACGCGTCGCCGCGCCTGCTCGACAAACCACTCGGGCTGCATTGGCAGGTCCTTGACCTTCATGCCGCGCTTCTCCATGTCGTCGCGGGCCAGTTGCATCAGGCGCTCGATCTCGCGGTGGATCAGTGCACCCGGCACCTCGATGGCGTTGGCTTGCAGCAACGCATCCATCACCTGGCCAGTGACCTTGGCCTGCAGACGTTTCTTCACCTCGCGCCGGAGGTTGTCCTCGATCTCGGCACGCATCTTGACCAGATCGCCATCCGCGACGCCGAGCAGCCTGGCGAAGTCGGCGTCAACTTCCGGCAGAATCGGTTCGCCGACTTCCTTGACGGTGATGTCGAAGCTTACCGATTGGCCGGCCAGTTCCTTGGAGAAATACTCCGCGGGAAAGGTCATCTCGAATGATCTGGATTCGCCAGGGCCGGTACCGATGACGGCATTCTCGAAGTCAGACAGCATCTTGCCTTCGCCAAGCACGAAGCGGTAGTCCCTGCCCTCGCCACCGGCGAACGGCTCACCGTCCTTCTTGCCGAGGAAATCGATGCTCACCCGGTCCGCCGTGGCCGCCGCACGCTCGACGAGTTCGTAGCGCACCCGCTGCTTGCGCAGAATGTCGATCGTGCTGTCGATTTCAGCAGGCCCGACTTCAAGGACCGCGCGCTCGATTTCGACACCTGCCAGATCACTCAGCGTGATCTCGGGATAGACCTCGAAGACCGCGGAAAACTCCAGATGCGTCGAACTGTCAGCATCCTTCGATTCGATTTTCGGCGTGCCCGCAACGCGCAGATTCTGGGCGCTGACGGCATTGCTGAAGCTCTGCCCGAGCGCCTCGGTCAAAGCCTCATGGCGGGCCTGCTCGCCATACTGCTGTCTGACGATGCTGGCGGGCACCTTGCCTGGACGGAAGCCGGGCATCTTCATGTTCTTGCCGAGGCGCTTCAGACGCTGATCGACTTCCTTCTCGAAGTCGGCGATGGCTACCGACAGGTCAACACGGCGCTCAAGGGCGCTTACGGCGGGTGCCTCGGTGGCGGGTGCCTCGGTAATAGCAGCGTTCGTTTCCATTAAGAATCCTTGTGATACGGCCTGAAAGGTAAGCGGAACCTGGATCGGTCGAAAAACCCGTGCCTACGGACAATGCGGCGCTGGCAGCCAGATCGAAGACGCGGAGATGGTGCTGCTGTTCAGGCAACCGCACCAAGGCAGAAGGACCCACCCGACAAAGAAAGAACCATGCACGCTACCCTACCCCTTCTGCTGACCACCACTTTCCCGGCTCTGGCCCGCCGCTCGGTGGAAACCATCCAGGTCAATCTCGGCTATCGCTGTAATCAGAGCTGTCTGCATTGCCACGTCAATGCCGGTCCGCAGCGCAAGGAGGAAATGACCGCCGAGACCATTGATGCGCTGCTCGCCTTCGTCGGCGCCAGCCCCGAAGTCAGGCTACTCGACCTGACTGGTGGCGCGCCCGAACTCAACCCGCACTTCCGCCGCCTGGTCGTCGCCGGCCGCGAACGCGGTTTGCGGGTAGTAGACCGCTGCAACCTGACCATCCTCGAAGAACCCGGCCAGGAAGATCTGGCCGAGTTCCTCGCCGCGCATCGCGTCGAGGTGGTCGCTTCGCTCCCCTGCTACCTCGAAGAAAACGTCGATCGGCAGCGCGGCAAGGGTAGCTTCGAGGCCAGCATCCGCGGCTTGCAACGCCTGAATGCCCTGGGCTTCGGGGTCGATGGCAGCGGCTTGATCCTGAACCTGGTCTTCAACCCGCAGGGACCGACCCTGCCGCCGCAGCAGGGACCCCTGGCCGCGGCCTATCACGAGCATCTCGGGCGGCAGTTCGGAGTCGCCTTCAACCAGCTGTTCACGCTAAGCAACATGCCGATCCAGCGTTTTGGGTCGATGCTGGTCTCGAAGGGTCAGTTCAACAGCTACCTGCAGTTGCTGCGCAGCGCGCATCGCGACGAAAACCTCGAACAGGTGATGTGTCGCAACCTGCTTTCGGTGGACTGGCAAGGCTACCTTTACGACTGTGACTTCAACCAGCAACTCGGCCTGCCGATTTCTGGAGCTGGGCGCCCTCGCCTGCACATCACCGAGGTCAACGCCACCGCGCTCGACGGCTGTGCGATCCGCGTCGCGAATCACTGCTACGGCTGCACGGCCGGACAGGGATCGAGCTGCGGCGGCGCTCTGGGTGACGAAGTGGCCGCGGCGCCGGGCTGTGGCACGTGATCTCTGCCTTCGGTTCGACGGCAGGAGCATGGTCGCGATCTCGGCCACATCCTTCTCCGCCAGCACACCGGCCGCTGCCTTGAGATGTAAAACACTGGCCAGATACTCGTAACGCGACTGGGCCAGGTCGCGTCTGGCGACAAACTAAAGTGGACCCCGAAGTCAAGACAAGAATGGAGTCTGTTTAAGCAGCAGTTCTCATTTCAAACCCACGCAAGGCGGCTGTTGGCGTAGGTTGGCGCACGAGGATTGGCGGACTTGGGCGATGAAGATTGAGGGAAACTCTGGCTTTTCTGAAAATAATACTGGTAAACAGTATGTTATGGTGTTAACCTGGAACTTGGTCGAAGTATTGATGATTTTTCAGGTGCCCAGCCCATTTCAACCGTTGCCCCCATCCCCCTGCTGAGCCCCGCCGTCGCCTTGATCGAGAAGGTTCGAGATGCATTCCGGGCTTTGCCGGACGCGCGTAAGCAGAGCAACGCCCGGCGCTATGAGATGGAGGATGCGGCCCTGTCGGCCTTCGCCGTGTTTTTCTCGCAAAGTCCGTCCTTCCTCGATAGCCAAGTCAGGATGCAGAAGCAGTTGGGGCGGAACAATGCCTCTTCGCTGTTCGGGGTGCATGAGATTCCCTGCGATAACCAGATTCGCAATCTGCTGGATCCGGTGCCGCCGGAAACGGTGTACCCGGTCCTGGCCGAGATTGGCGATGCCCTGTACCAACAAGGCTATCTGGCGGAATTTCGCTCGATTAACGACACCTTGCTGATTGCCCTGGACGGCACTGATTTCTTCTCCTCGGAAAAGATTTCCTGTGCCTGTTGCAGCGAGACGCGCCTGAAGAACGACCGGGTTCTCTATCGCCACATTGCCGTGACGCCGGTGCTGGTGGCGCCGGGCCAGGCGAACGCCATCCCTTTGCCGCCGGAATTCGTGCAGCCCCAGGACGGCCAGGACAAGCAGGACTGCGAATTGGCCGCCTCGGCCCGCTGGCTGGCGCGCTGGGGCGAGCACTACCGCCCGTGGCGCATCACCTACCTGGGCGACGACCTCTACTGCCATCAGTCGCATTGCCCTGCGGGTGCGGGCGCAACAGGCCGACTTCTGTTCACCCGCAAGCTCGAATCCCATGCCACGCCTCTACGAGTGGGTCGGCGATTTCGAGCGCAACGAGCAACTCGGCCGCGTGTACAGGCGCGACGCGTCGGCAAGAAGCACTTTACCGACACCTATCGCTATGCCCATCAAGTGCCCTTGCGCAACACGGACGATGCCGTTGAGTGCGGTCAGCGGATTTGATGTTGCGATGTTCACGTACGGTGATGGTTGGTGTAACGGTTTTTGGCCATTCCGATGCCCGGACGTCATCGCGATCGGCTGTTGGCGAGAATGAAGGAAGGTTACCGTGTCTGCGCGTTAGCCAAGGAGGGGCGAGAACACACCCTGGGGCGCTGCCCCAGACCCCGCACTGCCGTGCGGCAGCCGCCGGGGATGAAGAAACATCCCCGACAACTGCCTTGAGTGTTGGCGGCCTTCAGGGCATCAAGGGGCTTTCGCGGCATAAACGCCAGAAGCAGGCATTTATTCCACGGTCCCCTTGACTCCCTTCCGCCCGCGATTCACGGGGTTCGCCCCCCTGTCAAGCAACCGTCTCCAGCGAGTCTGCGCAAACGGGATGAGAGTACGCTAGCGTTACGGCGTAACGAATTCCTGGGCTAATCGTCGGTGTTTTTCGTAGTAGTCGCTCAGCCCATTGGGAAGCTGTGAGGCACGGTCCGCAACGTCGCCTTCTGCCTGACGAAGAAGACCGTCAAGAATCTCGGGTTGCGTTACGCCGTAACAGAATGCCAGGCGCTCCAGTGGAGATCAAGAACGAGATTCAAGCGCTTACCTTTGCCTTCATCTTTGAAGTGACGTACTCGATAGTCCGCCTGTCGTTGTGCATTGGTCTTGGCCATGCCTACCTTTCTGTGGATCGTTACGCCGTAACGTTCGGATCGAGCGATTGCAGCGCCGGACCTTCCTGAATCTCATCAGAAAGGGGGATCGTCGTCTGGAAGGGGGGAGCGCGAACGGAGATCAGCGAGGTTGCCAGGATCGATCCTGGTAGAAACGGCGAATCCGATCCCCAGGGGATTCGAAGAGACAGGAGTCGATGAGGAAGTCGTCAATCTCGACGGCGGCCTCATCGGAGAGGGGCGACAGGCCAATTTCGGGGAATGAATCGGTTCCATGAGCAGTTTCCTTCGGTCATTCCGACCCCGCGACACGGCGCGGCGGGTCTCTCGGGTGGGCAAAGACTTCCAGGTAAAGCTTCTCATCGGGTTGTGGGAGATCACGCTGCGCCGCAGCCGCCAGCAGCTCGGCGGCGAGGTGGTCAGGATGCGTAATTGCCTGCGGCGTGATCAACCAGCGTCTGCTGCAGCATCGGCGTCATCAGACTCGCGTGACCAGCGCCAGCCAGGAGGTGGTGTAAACAGGCCAGCAGCTCTTCACGACTTGCCTGCTCGGTGGTGAGTCGGGTTCGGATGCGAGAGCCGAGCGGGATCAGTTCCTCACGCCGCAGTTTCTCGATCAGGCGTGCGTCACCCGCGAGCACCACACACAACAGCGGCTGCGAATCGAAGCGTGCGCTGGCCAGAAGACGGAGTTCGCAAAGCGCCGCCGGAGTCATCTCCTGGGCCTCGCAGAAGTTCTCGATCCTGGGCGGCACATAGATGGCCTCGATCGGCAATTTGGGGAGAAAGGATTCCACTTCAGGCCGTATGAGCGAGGAGTTTCTGGTTCATGCGGGGTCCTTGTCGAGGGGAGGCAAATACGCGGCGGCAGGCCAGTGGCGGCGATTGGCAAGCAACTGGTGGAGCAAGGGGCCGCCGAAGCGTAGCGGCGACAGATCAGTCACCAGTCAGGCGCCGACGCTGGCCATCGGCGTTGGCGGACTTGTCGAGCGGCTGGACGGGCAAAGCACGGCGCCGGTCCAGGATCGACCAGATCGACCCGGGCAGATCCCAATCCCCGTTAGCACAGCAAACCGCCCACCGTTGCGCGATCGCATTTCCATTGCATAATTGCCACGTAACCAATTGTTTATAAAGGAGAATCGTGACGGCCTGAATATGCTAATATACTTATAAAGCCTCTAACTATCTGTTTTCAAGAGAGTTCCTGAAATTGCCCGGCTCGACCCCAAACACTTCACCCGCCAACGCACCCTGACGCTACCGACTGTCTCAGCTTTCTGCCTCCGGTCCAGGCCCGGTACAGTCCGAACTCGATCGCTCTTCGCCAATCTGCACAATCGCGCCAACTCGGTGCGCGAAGTGACGGCGCAAGCCTTCCGCAGGCGCAGATCAATGCGTTGGTGTTTGGCGAGGCACAGCGATCCGCTGGCGGAGGAGCACCTGCCGATCCCCGATGGAAGGGCTCCGCCTGCGCACGATGGCAGCGACGTTCGCCTGACCATGATGAAGGACGGGATCCGCGATTGTCAAAGGCATGGCCTTCGGCCTGTACTTGCCAGGATCGAACTGTTTCTGGACTTCCGGTTGCGAGCCTTTGGCGATGAGCGCCAGATGTTCTTCGAGGCGATCGACTGTCTGCGCCCCGACGATCTGCTGCTGTGGATCCGGCTTTCCGTGCGTTGGCTGGTGTCGGTACTGACCCGCGCCGCCTCCATTTTTGTATTCTGGATTTGTCTCGAGGATCAAGGTGGTTCCGAGTTCCTGATGTCCGGCCAAAGGACAGGTGGTCTGCGCGCCCCGAGTGCCCCGATGCCGAAGATTATGAATGTCCGGCGACGCCGACTACCGTTCCCTGGTCGGGTGGTGACGCCAATGGACGGTCGTGGTGATGACGCCCTCGATCCGTGGCGTTTCCCGCCCCGTTCGCCGACCTGTACCACGGTCGGTGGCGGACGAGGAGGCATTCAAACGGATCAAGCATCGGCTCGAACTGGAGCATACCCTCGGCCTGTCCTGCACGCGGCGCGGCAGGACTTCGGCGCAAGGCGGTCCTCGACAACCCAACGCGCTGGCGGCCTATGCGCCACGGACGCTCATCTGACCCGAATCCTCCTACAAAATTAACCGCACCCTCGCGATCGACAAGATCAAGCGGCAACTCGGTCGCGCTCCTGCCCCCCGCGACCACCCGCCGCCCAAACCGATCCTCCGCAGAAATCCCCTCAACCCGAAGTTGTCCCGACCGCCAACCCGCAAACCTCAGCCGAAACCCCACCTGTCTCACGCCTACAAGTGAATATGCGTATATGCTAACTTGTGAGGATTGGGTCAGATCCCAGCGGGCGTAACGCGTGCACCACCACGAGTGGCGATAGGTGCCGGAACCAAGCGCCGCCGGCAAGCGACCGTGCAGAGCGGCGTTGCCGGCGCGTCACCTCGACGCGAACGCAGAGAGTGCCCGGAACTGGCAATCCGCCGCACGTTGGGTCCGAAGATGCGCCCAACGGCGTCGTCTCGATCTCGAAGGATCGTCGGTGATATTCCTGTCGACCCAGGCTTGGGTCGCCTGATTGAGAGACCAAGGTCAGCGACTCGCCCAGCGGCCATCAATCGCCCTCGACACGCCCCCAGAACGACCCTGCTTGGCGTTCTGATAAGGCGAATAAGGAAGCGTCGCTGATGAACGATCCCCAGGAAGCCAGGCCGGAACGGTCTCATCCGCCAGCATGGCGGCGCCGTTGTCGGTCATCAGGCCGCAATCCGCGCTTCATGAAGGCTTGCGACAGCCCGTGAATGAGGCTCTCGGCCGTCTCGTCGAGATACCACTGCAGTGGCAGGCCAGGCGCGAGCGGTCGTCAAGAACCCCGAGCAGCAGGGGTTTGACCCAGATCCCGGTGCGCGTCAGCACCTTTGCGTTTGGTGATGAAATCGAGGTGCCAGAGTGCCGACACCTGATCGACCTCGAAACTCCTGACCTCCAGCCGGGAGCCGGTCGCGAGCCAAAACGCCCGCGTGGCGCGTATCGGACGAGCTTGGGGAACATCCCGCGCCTTGAGGTAGCGTCGAACCGGGGGTAGGACGGCAACGGCGTGTCGCTGCTGGCCAAGGCGACGCCAGTTGCGAAGTGGCGTCCAGCCGGGATGCTCCGTACTGGCGCGTCAGGCCCCGACGGCCCGGCAGGAGGCTGGGAAGCGACCGAGTTGCCGCGCAGCCGGTCTCTGAGACGCCACCGGATCGGCAGAACGTCGCCGCGTAGTACCAGCGCCTGCCGTCGACAGACCAAAGCACACCCCGCCGGAGATAGGATGTCGCCAGGATTTGACGGCGAGCGTGCTCAACGCGGCCTGTACCGCCGACAGCGGTGGTGCGGCCAAGGACCCGATGATCGAGAAGCGCAGCGCGCCCAGCGATCACGTTTCGGTGGATCGATAAAAGAACTCGAGAGTTTCCAGTGAGGCGGCGCCGACGGCACCAGAACCGGGAATGAAGGCTACAAAACCTCGACCAATCTGCCTATCGCCATCTTCTGCGGGTGATCCCGGCCCTCACGCAAGTTGATCGACTTCACCGTCGCGCACAGAAAGACCGGAGTCGCATCAGCGCTTCTCGGCAGACCCGAAACCGTTCGAGCAGACTGGCGGGCTAGCCGAACGCCGCTGGCTGCGAAATGTTCGCCACCACTCACGCCAACGTTCGGTGCGTACCGGAATGTCCAGCATCCCAAGGTGCCTGCCCGCAGCCGGGCAGACACCAGCACCACCGCCAGCCCGAGATACCGGCCGGGAAACGCACGATCTGACGCGCACGCCGCCGACAGCGATTGGCAGAAGCTGAAGCGCGACCGTAGGCCGATCGAACCCTTTGGACAAGCGGTGCGCGGTAGTTGGCGCGGAAGAACACCTTCCACACGCGCAGCCCCTGAGCGGGCCCCTTCGGCCAACCTTCGTCAATGCAAAGGAGAAAAACGGGACAGGCACTGAATGGCCTGGCTTTGTGCCGATTGCATTTCAATCTGATGCGGATAGCATGGCCGCTTGATCGATAAGCGGATTCCATGGTGGCGGCGCTGTCGATGCCGGCGCTGATGGATGCCGCGAGGCTCGTCGTGACGATCTTGGGAACCGAGGCGCGATGTCCACCAAGTCCGCAGGAGAGCAGTTCAGCCGTCTCGCGGGGCGAGCGCCTTTGCCAGGAACATGGTCGCGATCATGACCAGGGCCATGTGATGGTGCCTGCCGCCAGCCGACCTGATACTCGGCCATGCCCAAGCGCCTGGCCTCCCGGAAGGCGCCGACGAAATGACGTGCCCTGCATTTCCGCCAGGCGGCGCAAGGAAGCCCCGGTACAGGCCGAACTGAGTTTCGCCCGCGAGTTCCCGTCGACCAGGAGATGCCAGCGGCTTGCCGACGGGCGCCGCCCAGACCCACCCCTGCAGATAGTCGGCCACCACCTCACCCTTCCGCCGCACACGACAAACGCCCCCAGGGTGGCCGTGGGCAGCCGCCCAGTCAGCCACCGCCTGGGCACCGCCCGGTCTGCAGCCGACGGGGCGATCGGCCCTTCGACGAGCGGGAACGGGAACGGTCGGCACCGACGTCCAGGTAGATGCCTGATCCGAATGCACCTCGGCAAAGAACAGTTCTCCCCGCCGCAGTTCCGCAACAGCCAAGGCGGCCGTAACCGCCACAAAGGCGACGAAAGAGCAAGCCTTCCCCTCAGGCGCATCACCATCTCCAGGCGATCTCGCCTTGGTACGGAACTCCCGGCCCCCGCACCCCGACCTTTGGCAACGGGCCGCACGCTGGCCCACGTCTGGGCAGATACAGCTCGGCATCCACCACGCTCGCCACGCCATCCCGAGTGACGGCGGCAAAGACGCCCACCTGACAGTTATCGACCTTCCCCAGGCGACCGTCCCTGCCGAGCCACGCCAGCGGACATCCCCCTTTCCCAAACGCACTCCGTCCAGGAGCAGCCCTGATAGCCGAAATGCGCATTCGCATCGACCACCAGCTGCCGACGTACCCCGCGCCGATCCCAATTGGATCGCTAGCATGATGCAGCGGTGATAGCGGCTGTCGGCCACCGTTTCCGCCATGCACTCCAGGTTGCGGCGCGAACCTGGAACAACCTGCAGATACTGACGCGCCGTGCCTTCACCGAGCGGGTCCCCCTGAAAGCAACGCAGGTAGGGGGTGAAATGCCCTGAAGTGCTCCAGCGCCAAGCCACCAGCAAAGATAGTCAAGTATTTGAGTTATTTCATTTACAACCCATGAATAGATTGAATAATCACGACATATGGCATTCACCACATGACAAACGCAGATCATGGGGAAGTGAAAACGAATCTGACAAAGTAGAATTAGTAACCGGAGACTCCCCCAAAGGGCACGTTTGTTCAAGTTCCCCGAGGGGGGTCACCTGCCGTCCATCACGCTACTTGACCAAAAAACCACCAAACGCCATCGCGATCAGTGACCGTACTCAGGTGTAGCCGAGATAGTCAGCCTCTTTCTCGGCCAGTTGCAATGCCAAGAGTGTGTTCTCGACGTGTTCCGGCAGATAGGCCAGGCTCATAAAGCCACCCCCGTACGCTGAGCACGTTCAAGAATCGGAGCCTTCGGCGTACGGGCATCCTTGAGGAGAATGTCGATCTTTCGCTCCCCAAGCGCAAGCGTCAGCGCACCGTGAAGTCTACACAAGGTCTCGGCCCGGTTCTGCAAGACCGCATCAGTTTCGAAAAGCAGGTCGATATCCCCTCCACGAGCATCATCGCGCGCACGTGAGCCAAAGACGCGCACGCGCGCATCCACTCCAAGAATTCGCGCCGCCACGGAACGAATACGATTCACCTGATCGTTAGTAAGCCTCAAGCTTTTGCCCCTCATTCTACAGTTCCAGAATCGAGAACCATTGACCGCATCCGCTCGAGTAGCTACAAGAGCGCGAACAGTCCAGGCGTGATCAGCGTCAGCATCAGCAGGTTGATGAAGAAGCGGAAAGCTCCGACGGTCAGGAATGCTCGACGAAGCGACAGAAGCGCCTGCTCGAGCTCGGGTCGCTGCTGGGAGGTTCTATTCATCGACAGTCTTTCTCACGGTCATTTCATTCGCATGCCCGGGCGAAGTCTAGCGTCAAGGTGGGCGGCCATTCCAGAATTTCGTCACACCCAGGATCGGAAGCGCGCAATGATGACAGAAGCAGGGGCGGCGAGCCAGCCCGAAGAGTGAAGAACGCAGCTCCCGGGGCCTTCAGCGTACGCCCACCAGTTGCCGAACGATAAACCGTTTCAGTCTGCGGGCCCACGAACCTTCTTGCGTGTCCTGCTCGCGCCACTCGAGCAACTCATCCAGAGCACGTTCCGGCGTCGTAAAGCGCCCCGTGGTACGGCTCACATAGGTCGGATAGAGAATCAGCGTGGCGGCCACCAGTTCATCGAGAGTCAGTCGTCGAGTCCGGCGCGAAACGGGGTCGATGTCTACGGTCAATCCCCAACCCGCGTAGAACGGTTGTCCGTAACACACCACCTTCCTGCCACGCAAGAGTGCCTCGAACCCTGCCAGCGAGGTCAGCACATGCACTTCGTCCACGGCACCGAGCAGTTGGCCCATCGGAGCATCCGTGACGATTTCGTCGCACCGGTCCCGAGCTTCCTTCTCCTCCCCGAGTCCGGTCTTGCGCAGTCCCGCTATTACATCGGGATGGGGCTTGTAGACCACCCACGCATCGGGATTAGCCCGTCGTACGGTCTGCAGAAGCGCCATGTTGGTCTTGATCGAACGTGCGCCATATTCGATCGAGGCATCGCTCTCCACCTGGCCCGGTACCAACACCACACGCCTCGCATGCACGGGCCGTTCCCACGTTGCGTACCCAACGTTGTACTTGGTCAACCCCGACGCGACAAGCCGCGCCCGTAGCGCTGCCGCACGCTCCAGCAGTAAGACGGTCGGCAATAGATCCTGCAGGCAAGCTTCAAGGTCCGAAACCGCTGTTGCATCATAGTAGATGCCCTGGCGGTCCATCACCCACGAGAGCGGACGAATCAGATCCGCCCCGAGCCCGACCGAACGTAAGAAGCCATCCTCCAGACGTAGCACCGAGACACCTGCCGGAAGACCCGTCGGCAATGGTCTTCGTCCCCAGACGACTACGCAATCCCCGGAGGCAAGTCGCGAAGCTCGACGAATGAAGCGGACGTCAGAACCCGCAGAAAAACTCCGGACGACAGGCTTCTTCCACCTCGAGAACCCGAAGGCATGGATCCGACTCGGGAAACGCTCCCGCATCTTCCTCTGCAGAGCCAGATGCGCAAGCACCTCTTCGACTTCGCAGCGACGCCCGGTTTCGGGATTCACATAGCGCGGGTACTCCACCAGCGCCGCATGCACCAGTTGCTCCAGCGTGGCCACACCTCGCCGAGAAGGGGTGGGCAAAGCATCCTTGGTCAAACCCCAGCCCGCATAGAACGGCACGCCAAAGGTTCGTACGGGCTTGCCCCACAGGAGGCCCTCAAAGCCCATTTGCGAGGTCACCACGTAGACCGCCCGAGCACGTTCGATCAGCGAAACGGGATGCACCTCGAGCCCCAGGACGCGCACCCGCGCGTTGCGCGCAACCGCTGCCAGATCAAAATGCCCCCGCTTGCGCCCAGCCGTTACCTCGGGATGCACCTTGAGAAGCACCATGCAGTCCGGATTCTCGTCCAGCGCGGTGGACAACATTCTCTGAAAAACTCGAAGCATCGCTCAGACCGTACTGAATCGACGCATCACCCAGGGTCTGGTCCACCACCAGCACATACCGCCGTGGCTGATACGCGCCCGATTCTCCGGACAAGCGGGAAAGCTCGGGTGCATAATTATATTTTGATACCTTTGCTGCCCTCCACGCGACGATCAAGGCTTGGGCCCGAAACCGTTGATCATTCGAAAGCGGGGTAGCGATCAGCGACTCAAGCCGGGAAGGTACCGTCACATCGTAGTATATGCCCAAGGGGTCCACCACGATCGAGAGCGGCGGATCATCCCTGCCCAAGCCGACCGAGCGTATGAATCCGTCCTCCAACTGGATCAGTGGGCGCCCGGCGCTGATAGCCATTCGCTGCGCTACTCGTGAGCTCTCCTTCCGACCCCAGCACACCATGCTGTCGACCTCGGCGAGCGCGCTTGCCTTCGGGCGATAAACGACCTCAGCCTGCAGGAGTGTCGCCAGGTAAGGGTTACGCAGAAGCCCTTTCGACCAAACAGCGACGCGGCAGCCGGCCATCATGCCATGATGAGGAAGTGGCGTGGCAGGTACGGATCAGGCAGGTAGAGCAGCCGGCCGGCTCGTAACTGCGCAAGCTGCCACTCCATCCATGCGTCCCGATAGAAAATATGCTCAGGCAAGCAGGCTAAAGCATCCAAACCTCAATCCCTCCACTTGCCAGGCGCACAGCACCCGCCGTTCTGCAGCCCAATTGTGGCGCCTGCCTGGCTGACGGTGGGGATCGGCATGGTGATAGGAAATTCCCTCATCCATCGCGTTTCCGAACCCCACGGCACAAATAGGCAGCCACGAGCCCAACAGGGATCGGGCCCAGGCCAGGAACAGCAAGCCTGCACTCGGCGGCGCATCAAGTTTCCTGACCAGTTCAGACCACGGCAGCAAGGGTACCGTCAGCACCTTGGCACCCCAGCGTCTGGACGCTTCAAATCGACTCCAGTCCTGCAGCCTGAAGGCCATCTCGGGCCCGCTCACCACCACCCATTGCACATCTGGTGGCACTGGACCCGCGAATCCGGGCGAAGTCACCCATACATCGACCCGAGCGCCGATATCGGCCAGGCTAGCCGAGCCTCCACTGAACTGGTTGAATCGCACCACCACGCCGTGGCGGTCAATCGCCCCACCCAAAGCTGACCCGATCAGGCTACCCGCGTTGCCCACCACGCAGATACCGCTGGCACCTCGCTGCAGCAGCCAGTCTGCAAATTTTGCTCGCCAGACTCCTTGCATCGCTCGTATGCTGGCCTGGATCTCACTCCCGACGGGTTCAGTGAATTGCCCTGCAGGCGAACCTCCGGCTTCAGCCAGCAAACCCAGCGCCAGGCGTCTTGGCGACGGCCTTAAGTGCGCCAATGCCTGTGTCAGCAGCGGCACATGGCGTGGCGCCAACGGCAGCCCCAGATCGCGCCGAAACATCACATAGCCCAATAGTGCGCTCGAATGGCGCCCACGGACCCATATGCGGCGGTATAGCGCCAGCGTGCATGCGTCGTAGCGTCCCATGGCACGCCGCAGCTTTGCAGCGAACCGAAGCAGCGCCAGAGGCGCCCAGCGCGACCAGGCGGGTAGGCCTGGTTTCCCGCCTCGGCGCCACAACCATCTGGCATCCAGGTTGAGCACGGTCATGCCTCGACGCCGGGCCGAGCCCCGACAAACTGCAGGAAACTTTCTGCAACCTGCCGCGCATCGGCCTGCGCCACGACGCGTGCAGAAAGCCCCTGGGTAATCGCCGCATAGTTCGCAGGCACCAGCAATGCCTGTAGGGCCGCAAAACACGCTGGACTGTCTGACGCAAATACCGCCCCGGCAGAAGTGAAGCGCTCCGCGTCGGGCAGCGGCGAGCAGACCGTCGGCTTGCCCCAGAACCCTGCCTCAAGCACTTTCAGCGCAGACTTGCAACGGGTAAACGCGGTAGATTCCAGTGGGGCGAGATTCACCCACGCCGCGCGCACACGCTCGGCATAGTGGGCGAAAGGCACCTTTTCGTGATGCACTACCTGACCCGCGCGGGCCTGCAGCGCGAAGCGCAAGGGACCTGTGACTTCGAAGCGCGCATCGGAATGGGCAGTCAGAAAACGCTCCACTCCCTCGGCGTACAACGAAAAATCCCGGTCATGGCTGCGTGTTCCGGGAAAATAGGTCACCACCGGTTGATGGAGCCGCGATTCATGACCTCGTCTGGCGGCTCGCCAGGCCATGTGCACCGCATTTGGCAAGACCCGGCTCTCTACCCCTGGAAAACAACGCTGTACATGCGCCGCCAAGGTTTGAGTGGAAACCGTCACCCGCTCAAAACAGGTTAGTGCAGCCGAGTGTTTCGCAAACTGTTGATTGATCTTTGGCAGCGTCACCAGACCGTTGAGCACCCCTGGACTATGCTGGGCCAGCAGAGGATCGAACACCAAATCGTCCACATCGGCCACCAGCGTCGTGCCATGACGTCGCAAGGTCCACAGAAAAGCCCGCCAAAGCAGGGAAAAGCGTGGCCGGTGAAACACCACCACGTCAAACCGCTGCCTGAGGCCAAGATCTGACCAATGCAGCCAACTCACCCGATGACCCATCGCCTGTAGCGCCAGGCCCAGGTTTTCACAACGGTAAACGAACGACGGATCCTGCTGAAACCGGCCCGGATTTCGGTTGCCTGCCAGGAAAGCGATGCTCAGCATACGCGCTGGCGAACCCAGAGTCGACACGCTCAGCGCAGCCAAGGCCTGGCAACTAGCGGCGCAAGGCTCAAGGAAAAATCCGGCCGCTCGTAGCTCAGATTGGGGTTGTAGAATGGATCGTGATCAAGAACGTGCTGCCAACGCTTGCAGATGAATTGCACCTCTCGCGCAGTCTGCGCGATCTTTTCAGCACTGTCATCCTTACCCCTGGACAGCGACTCATGGTGATACAACTCCGCGTAAGGCGTCCACACCACCCGGAGTCGAGCCTCCCGCACCCGCAGGCAGTAATCCACATCGTTGAACGCTACCGGTAAGTTGGCTTCATCGAGGCCGCCCAGATCCGCATACAATTTTCGCCAGGTCAACAGGCAGGCGCCGGTAACGGCTGACAGGTCCTGTGCCTGCACGGCGCGTCCGCAATAGCCGGGCGCATCGTGTTCGAGAAACGAATGCAGGTGGTGCGCGCACCCACCCGGTCCGACCGTATCGCCGGCATGCTGCACGCGTCCGTCGCTGAAGTAGAGCTTGGCGCCCACCACCCCCACCTCCGGTTGGATCAGATGGCCGAGCATTTCCTCTAGCCAATCCGGAGTAATCACTTGTGTATCGTTGTTGAGCAAACAGAGCGCCTCACCGCGGGCAACTGTGACAGCAAAGTTGTTGATCGCCGCGTAGTTGAACCGCTGCGGATAGTGCAGAACTCGGACCTGGGGATGAATTTGTAACGTTGCCAGGTACTCCAGAGTCTCCGCCTCCACACTCTGGTTATCGACCACCACCATCTCGAAGTTCCGATAAGTGCTCATGGCCAGGACACTCTCGACACAAGCACGCAGATGTTGCAGACCATCCCGGGTCGGGACAACGATGCTGACCATGGGGGGGGCTGCCGGTAGCAGGTAGCGTACCCGGCAATAGCCGTGTGTCGACAGGCTGACCCGGGCGTTGAGCGTCAAACGAGACAAATGATCGGCCACCGACTCGAGCGACCGTTCCTTTTCCACCGATAACGCATCCTCTCTTGGCAGGTGCAGCAATACGGCAGGAATGTGGTGAATTTCTTTCGCAGAGAGCCGCTCAGTAGCGCGTAACAGGTAAGCATGCAGTCCTACGTCCGCAACCGCTGAAGCCATAGCCATCGGGAGACTTTCGCACGCGATCGACGACACGGATAAGGCCAGATCGCCCCGCACCGCCACCGCCACGTGGATGTAGTTTGACGAACGCAACAACTCTAGCGACCAGTCAGGCTTGAACTCGGGGTCAGCACGTCCCCCGTCAGCATCGAGAAAATCATGGTCCGAGTACAGCAGCTTGCACTCCCGATCGCGCAGGGCGACGCTGGCAAACCAATACAGCGCGTGCTCCGCAAGCAATGCTCCAGGAGGTACGGTCATCAACCAGTCCTGAGCAGCAACCACGACTGGCCTAGCAATCGCGGCAGCTTCCCGATCACCATCCAGGGATTGAATGGTCAGCCAGGCCGCTGCGGTGATAAGCGCCCGCAGGGTCGCCACTTGATCCCTGGGTGCAATCACCAGCACAAAGACATTCGAGTAAAGCTGGGCCTGCAGCGAGTTCAACGTGATCCTCAGGCGATCGACATCGGCAACTCTGGCGAACACGACCACCCAGAAACGTGGCCGGACCCGCCACTGCTGAACCTGCCTGGCGATTCGCCGGCGGTCATCGCGAGTCAGGGCGTCAACCTCGTCCAGCCACTGGGAATAAGTCAGCGTGGGGTAGTACCCCCTTAGACGGTTGGCCAGATCATACGACCTGCCGAGATCCAGAAACGGTGTATACCAGTACAAACCGATCTTTTCGCGCCGCGCTCGGGGCTTGGTGGCAAAAATGTGGCGCACCCTCTGCACCCGTCGCACAAACAGACCGGCACGGTTCACCTTCTGAATGCAGAAGTCCCCCAACTCGAAGCTACCACTACCGACCATGGGCTGAAACTCGAGCCGCGTCACTGGCCGCTCGAAATAGACCAACTGCAGAACGGTGCCCTTTAGCGATACCGGAACGGGATACTCGAGCCACTGACCTGGAGAGCCGGCAAACTCGGTGAAAAGCAGCGCCGTGAAATCCGTACCGCGCCGGTGCAGCGTCCCTCGCAGCAAGACCCAGCCACGCGGTTGGTAATCGTACTCCGGAATCAACGCCAGTCTGGGTTTCGGGCCGGTCACCAGCCATTGTCCGCCGGTGCCGTCGTCCCGCCGAACGTCAGCCACAACTTGTGGCTGCAAGTGCATGCGTTTCGAGCCGCTCGGCAAAGATTCGCGCGCCGTCGAAACTCCATTCAACATCAGCAACCTACGTCCGCAACGTGAGAGTTGTTGTGGCAGGAAGGACAGCGCACACGGAGCAATAGTCTCCAAAGGTGGGGACTCATCGTCGGCGCCATACGCTTGCCCCGACTTTGCTCAGCAGCCTGCGACTCAACGACGGCTGATCACCCGGCGTTTCCGCCAAGCCAAATCTGGCTACGGGAATTTCCTCTCCATTGGCAACAAATCCAAACTTTATTTTGGGTACGAGCTCGCTTTTGTTGCGCGCAAAGCGAAATCCACAGTGGAGCAGTTTCTCCGGTACGTCGACCTGATCCTTGAATCTTGCCTTGACCGCGTCCTGCCACCGCCGGTCCAGTTTGAACACGTCGGTGCCAGTCGCTGTCCGCACGTAACACTGGAGGTCGGTAGCGCCCATGTCGTGCGCCAAACCCCAGCCGGCAACCGTAAACTGTTCATCGTCGGTGACCACCTGACCATTCACCGGATGATCCAGGTGCCAACCCGACAAAATCCTTGCCAAGGCGGGTGATCTGATCTTCGTAACGCGCAGGATCGACGCTTGTGTTTCGGTAGCCCAGTCAACAAGGGTTTCGACATAGCTGTTCGCCTTCTTCTCGGCTTCGTTTGGCGCGGACATACTCCTTTGCATGTCCCAGTTGAGCGTCACTGGTACGTAGCCGCGGGCGCGAAAGGCATCCTCGATCTGTTCCTGGTATTTCTCGGGAACATAAGAGTCAATGGCAAACGCACCCTCCCCACCCCGACCGCACCAGACCTCAACAAGATCGTTCGCCAGGCCCTGTGCGAGCACTTTCTCAGCGACCCGGTCATACTGCGGCGAAAAATCGCTGCTGATGGCCGCCACCAAGGCATCCGACGCCGCGATACGGCCATCCGAAAGCTGCCTGTAGGTCAGATCACCGGAAACCACCGGCACCTTCGCCACAGCAAAGAGGGTCCTGCACAGGGTGGTCTTTCCGGAGCCTGGCGGTTCAAGGAGCAGGAAGACGAACGGCTTCTGCCGGCGAACATGCACCGTGTAGCGCGTCAGAGGATCACCGGCTTGTTGAACGCTGTAGCCGATGATCTTCCAGGCGTAGTTCTCCAGGATCTCCGCGAGCTTGCCGCGGCTGGGGAACAGGCGCTCATCGATACTTCTCTTGACAGACACCCACTCACTCCGGGCAGACGCAGCAAGACCCACTTCCAGAACCAAGGTGCCATCGTCGGTCAACGCATTCATCAAACGATGAACGAGCGCAGCTTGATCCTCCGCATAGTGCAGCGCCGACGCCAGCAGGATGACGTCGAATTGCCCGGCTGGCAGTTGTTCCCAGGACTGGGCGAAGAATTGACAGTCTGGAAATCGGGCCTGTGCCCGACCAACGGCCACCTTTGATTTGTCGATCCCGACCACCTCGGACGCACCATCAAAGCGTGCATAGCCACAAAAAAAACCTTCATTACAACCGACATCCAGAAAACGTTTGCCTTGCAACGATGGCAAGCGTAACGATCTCAGCTTGGCGAGCGATTCTGACGCGCCCTTCACGCCCGGGAAGCTCTGATACTGCGTCATAAGAGTGTTTCCAATAGATTCCAGTGATTCCGGTCGGCGAACATGCGGGTCAAACAGGCCTTGGGTTGGCAGCCTGAAAATGCCCCGGAATAGCATCGGTCAGCCCGCCATGGCGGTGGTCGACGAAAAACGACAAGGCCGACATCATCGAAACGGCAGACTCCTTGAGTTTTGCACTCGGCAGACAGGAAGATCACAGAATCGTCGACAGGGCTCGACCGAGTGCAGCTTTCATGGCTGCTGCGTCGAAATTCCTCTCTGCACGCATCCTCGCCGCCTCTCCCATGCGCCGCCACACTTGCGGGTGTTGAGAGAGCCAGTGAATGCGCTCCGCTACCGTCTTCAAATCGCCCGGTGGCACGAGGAAACCGGTCTCTCCCTCCACCACCAGTTCGGATAGAGCGCCCCGATTGTAACAAACTACCGGACGCCGGGCTGCCATCGCTTCCAGCACCGTCCGGCCAAACGACTCCTCGACACTGGAAAGATTCACCACTACGTGAGTTTCAGTTAACGCCGCCTGAGATGTGGCGGCGTAGCCAGAGAACACCAGGTTGCCAGTCACCACTCCGTCGGACTGCTGTGCTCGCAAGGCAGCGGTCGCTGGCGTTTCGGGACCAATCAACAGGCAGCGGATCTTCGGCGAGAGCGTGGCCAACAGCCTTGCCAACTCGACAAAGTCGGTCACCCCCTTCCAGGGAGCATTGCTGCTGATCATGCCCACATTGAAGAACTCATCCTGTGCCGGGAATGGCAGGTCGAAGCGGGCGCAATCGACAATGTTCGGAACGACATGGATCGCCGGCCCGGATGCACCGCCATCACCGCTGCCTTGCAGATAACGCAGCACCGTCAGCGAGTTGGCGATCAGGGTGTCGGCGTGCGTCAGCAGTCGCTGACGGATTTCCTCCGCATTGGCCCTTAGAACTCGACAGAGCATCGGATCGCTCTCGGGTAGCTCACGAACGTGAACAACCACGGGCAAGTGCAAGGCTCTGGCGGCCAGCATCGGCTCGTCCAGCACCAGCGTGTTCAGGTAGACCAGATCCACCTTGTGCGCTTGCATCAGTTGCTGGAAATGCGCCACCGTCTGCTCACACGGCACAACCCCTTTTTTCCACCAACCGTAAGGCAAGACTGTGATGCGTGTAGCGCACTGCCTGATTTCAGCAAAGTAAGCCAAATGGTGCACGCCGGGTAGAGCGACCACCACGTTGAAGCGCAAGTGGTTCAGAACGCTCAGAACATCCAGTAAGGACCACTCGGCGCCAAACAACGTGGGGCCGGCGAGATGCCCGCACAGCAAGATCGTTGGGCGATTGGCGCGATTAGGCAGGGCGCCTTCAAACACCGGTAGGCGGTCGAAGCCCAGACCCTTGCCGCGCACGACATAGTCCAGAAGCGGATCTTCTGCGGCAGCGACGGCCGCGTGGCGCTCTGCTTGAACCTCCCGCCCAAGACAATGGAGCCGATACCCGCTGCTACTGAAATCCGGCCCAGGGTCACGTCCCTCCCGCATGCCGTGGGCGAGAAAATGACGAAGCGGATCAACTCCCGCTTCCGTCAGATCGGGGTAGCGGCGCAGGTACCACATCGGATCGAACAATCCAGATTGCAGGACCGCCCATCCAATGGCTGACCGTACGACCTCTGGATCGTACCATCGCACCTTCCCGGTAACGCTAATCCACTCCGGCACGCTAGCCTGCTTCCGTTGCACGGGCGGGCCGGTAAGCACTACCGTCTGGTCCAGCACCTCAACTGCCGGGGATCGTCGAGCGGCCAAGTCAGCCCGGCATGGGTCCAGAGAAGTAGGCATGAACAACGCACACGCTGCCCCGGCAGTACCGCCATTACCCCGCGCTCGCGCATCAAAGTCCGGACCGTGCCGCTGACACGACCAAGTGCCGGTCGTGTAACATCTGGCAGATGGAACAATGCAAGCGGTCCAGCAAGCTCGGACAGGTGTTGCAGACAAGACTGCACATTATCGGCGTGCGGAGAGTCTGCTGAAAAATCAGCAACGATCAAGCACGCAACCATCTCGTCGGGCAACTTCCGCAACATCACTGCAGGCACAGGAAAGGGACGACCGACGGGCATGGCAGACAAAGGGGTAAGTCCCTCCCGCTGGATCTGCCTATGCCAGTCATCCGCCGACTCCTGATACTCCCGGCGCAGCCCATAATAAAGAGAGCGCAGATGCGTCCCCGATTGCTGGGTCAAGGAATCCGGGCGACGCCGCGTAAATGCCAGAGGTATGCCCGGGAGCACTTCCTTGATCGCCCTGGCGCCACAAACGCGCAGAATCCGGTAGTAAAACTCGGCATCTGCACCCACACTGACCGTATCCCAGTAGCCGAGGCTGCCCACCAGGTGGCGTCGAAACATCAGGGACGAAGCATTGCAATGGACCCATGTCGCCTGCGGCCGCCATTGCGAGAAGACGAGCCGCGAACTGCAGCGCACGCTGCATGACACGGAGGCCTGGCAGTCTGGCGCCTCCAGCAATGCCTTTACCTGCAACGCCAGCTTCTGCGGGTGCGACCAGTCATCCGCGTCGTGCGAGGTGACAAACTCTCCCGTGGCCCGCGCCAGCCCCGTGTTGCGCGCAGCATAGGCGCCGCAGTTTGTCGCGTGTCTCAGCAACACCACCCGCTCATCCTCGTCCGCGATGGCGCGCGCCAGCTCGAAACTGCCATCGGAACTCCCATCATCAACCACCAGTACCTCAATATTGTGCCATGTCTGTCGCAGCACGCTGTCAAGTGCGGTGATCACGGTCGCACGGTCGTTGTAAAGCGGAACGATGACACTCACCTTCGGATCCACCGCGACATCCAATTGACAAAGATCCGAGGCCATTATATTGTCGAGCGACAATGGACGGCCTGAATCCTTAAGCTCCAGTGCCGCCAGGCATCCTTCCAACAACGCACGGTTGATCCAGGTCAAACGGCGTAAGTCGGCCCCATCGAGCCAGGAGTTGGCATAGGCCAGATGCAGGTCCACGGCCTTGAGCTGCTCCGCCATCGCTCGCCTCAGCACGCGCCTTGCTTCGACGAAATGCCTCTCGCGTTGCAGGGCATCGCTCTCCAGCAGAATGGGGCCAAGATGCTTCGGGCAAGCCGCAGCACGAGACTGGGCAGCCAGACTCACCACCCGGCGCCAATTGCTCCCCTGGAATGCTAGCCAACCCGCCAGAGCCCATGCTGCATAACCGCGCTCGTCTGTGCGGGATCCTTCATCAGCCAATAGCGTCTCCAGACGCGCTATGGTCCACTGCGAAAATCCAGCCCAGAGCTTGGCTTCCAACGAGTACGCACGGTTCTCTGCCATGTCTCTCCACATCGAGCATCTGTCCATCACTGTCGCCACGATGTAGAAGCGCCGCTCGAAGTTCGATTCCTTGTCGCCGACCTTGCGCAGGGAGCCGACAAGGCCGATCGTCTGGCACTTGGGCCAATCGGCCAGATCAACGATTCCTGTGCAGGCAGGACCGAGGCGATGTGTCCGATGACTCGTCCACCCGAGTTCGACAGATATTAGACTCAAGTCATTGATTGTATTGTTAAGCGCTGCTGAAAAAGTCTTTCGACAATCCGGCCGTGGCAGCACGAGGAATTCCGTCATGTGAATGTCGAAGAACTTATCTCAGGCCGCTTATTACAATATATGATAAAAGATTTTCCGCATTTACGTATTTGAAAACATATAAATTTTTACGAGTCACTACAAGAACTGTCATATTACTTGCTAACCCTGACATCTGACCGTGATATGTGTCACCACAAGAAAATCCAAGCAACAAATAATCAATAGCTTACGTAAAAATCTGTCAAACTCTGGTGTCCAGAATGACCGTCAGTGGTCCGCCGACGCTTTTCAGAAGCAGACCAAGGAAGCCTACAAATGCGGACGCAGTAGAGGTCTGCCAGAACATGGCCTTGAACAACACCCCGGTTGATATCAATGCCGCTAGCACATTCAGGCGCTTGCCACGCTCGTCCGTGATGAGGTGAACTTCTCCTGTTTCGGTCCATGCGCTCCGATTCGGCTGCGCATGTGCGAAGCCCGCTTCGTCTACGTAGGCCAGCTTGATTTCACCAAGGTTTGATTTTTCAACCTATTCCGCTATTTCTACTTGGGCTTTCCGAAATTGTTCTTCTCGTCCCGCTTCTTTCTTAGACTGTGCCGGGTACTCTTCCAGACATAGCCTTTCTCTTTCAAGGCGCTCTGTAAGCGGTCTGGGGGTAAGTATTCGGTGAACCCGTAGTCCGTACGCAGCAGGCGTTAGTTAGCGATTCGTCGGCGGGCCGGTAGTCTGAACACATCAGACGAATTTCGATATAGTTCGTCGCATGAGCTCTGGATCGGACATCACCTGCGTCGCGTCGGCGACAAGCAAAGGCAAGCTGGCGCCGTTTGCGCAGGTGTTGGTGACGCTGAGCAAAGAAGAGCACATCCAGCTGCGTTGGGAAGCCAACTCGTGGAAGCGCCAGCATCAACAAGCGCTTACCCGGATAGAGCAACTGAAGGCAGATCATCGCCTGGCGATGGAGCAAGCTGCCCAGCGTGAAGCGGCCTTGCGCAGCGAATTGGAGAAGGCTGAGGGCAAGATCCGGGATTTGCAAAAGCGCCTGTTTGGTCGCAAGTCCGAGCGTTCTTCGAGCGCAGAGAAGGCCCCCGGAGTGGACGCCAAGTCGCCGCGGCCGCGAGGCCAGCAGTCGGGAGCCGCCGGTCACGGACGGGCGCGCGAAAGTCACCTGCCGGCACAGGTCGAAACCATCGAACTCGACTGCCCCCATTGCCCGGCGTGTGGTCTCGGCTACGCCGACTTTCCGGGCACGGAAGACAGTGAAATTCTCGAAATCGATGTCAAGCCGTATCGGCGGGTGATCCGCCGGCGGCGCTACCGGCGGACCGGTCAGTGCCCCGGCACCCCGGGCATCCTGACCGCGCCACCACCGGCGCGGTTGATCCCGCGCGGCAAGTACGGGGTATCGATCTGGGTGCACCTCCTGCTGTCCGGTTCTCGTATGGCCAGCCGACGCATCGACTGCTCCGGGACTGGTCGGACTACGAACTGACGCTCTCGCCGGGGACCCTGACCGGCGGACTGCGCACCCTGGCCCCGCTATTCGAGCCGCTGGAAAAGCGCTGCTCTCCCGACTGCAGAGCGAGAAACGCTGGCACGCGGATGAAACCCGCTGGATGGTGTTTGCCGAGCGCGAAGGGAAGATCGGTCATCGCTGGTATCTGTGGGTGTTTCACTCCGAATCGGTGATTCACTTCGTGTTGGACCCGACACGATCGGCGCAGGTACCGATCGCAGAGCTGTCCGATAGCGAAGGAGGGATCGTCATTTGTGATCGCTACTCGGGCTACCAGGAGCTCGCGAGAACTCTTGGGGACGATCCTCCTGGCCTTCTGCTGGGCCATCAACGGCGTGACTTCATCGAGTTGGCCAATGCCCATCCGGATCTCTCGGGTTGGGCCTGTCCTGGGTCGAACGGATTGGCGAGCTCTATCACTTGAACGAAGCGCGCCTTGCCGTACGCGCCGATCCGGTTCAGTGGGCCGAACGCGACGACCGCTTGCGGCAAGCGGTCGCGCAAATGACGACCGAACGCGCCACCGGACTGGCGAACCCGGCGCTCAAGGCCCCGGCCAGAAAGGTGCTGCAGAGCATGCGAAGCATTGGTCCGGCTTGACGGTGTTTGTCGACCACCCCGAGGTGCCGATGGACAACAACGTCGCCGAACGCGACCAACGCGGGCCGGTGGTCGCGCGCAAGAACTTCTACGGTTCCGGCGGTGAGTGGGCCGGCGCACTCGCAGCCCGGATGTTCAGTCTGCTGATGACGATGCGCCTGTGGGGGATCAATCCCCGCACCTGGCTGACGGCGTATCTGGAAGCCTGCGCGGCGAACGGCGGCCAACCGCCGGCGTGCTTGAGTGCCTTCCTGCCCTGGACGATGAGTGCTGACCGGTTGGCACAGATGCGGCGGGTCGCGGTCCATCCGGCCGACCCCATCGACAGCTCGTGAAGCTTTATTGCGGGCGCCCCTTCACCCCGGACGAACTGCAGACCATCCGCCGCCTGATCGAGACCAATCCCCGCGCCAGCCGTGCGCAGCTTTCACGCGAGGTGTGCGTTCGGTTCGACTGGCTCAAGCCGAATGGCGAGCTGAAGGACATGACCTGCCGGGTGGCCATGCTGCGCATGCAAGCGGACGCTCTCATCACCTTGCCGACCGCACGCCACCGCGCCCCTCGCCAACCCGAGGTTCTCGCCACCGCCGCCACCGATCCCCAGGCGCTGCTCACTAGCCCGGTGCATGACCTGCCGCCGCTCCACTTGCGCCAGGTCGCCGGTTCGGCCCACTCGCGGCTGTGGAACGAGTACATCGCCCGCTACCACTATCTGGGCTATACACCCCTGGCCGGCAGCCAGAGCCGCTACTTCGTCTTCGCCGGCGAGCGTCTGGTCGCCTTGCTGAGCTTCGGCGCCAGCGCCTGGAAGCTCGCCGCGCGCGAGCGCTTCATCGGCTGGCAGGAGGACGAGCGGCAAAGGAACCTCCCCGCTCGTGGTGAACAATGCCCGCTTCCTGATTCTGCCCTGGATCCAGTCCAAGGGATTGGCTTCCAAGATTCTTTCGCTGATCCATCGACAACTGCCCAACGATTGGCTGGCCCGTTACGGCTACCGCCCCGTCCTACTGGAAACCTTCGTCGAGACGCCCCGCCATCGCGGCACTTGCTATCAGGCAGCCAACTGGATCAAGGTCGGGCAAACCACCGGGCGTGGCAAGAAGTCTTCCACCCGCAAGCCAATCCTTCCCATCAAGGACATCTGGCTCTATCCGCTGCACAAGAACTTCCGCTCAATCTTGTGTCTCTAGCGCCCCTTGCCAACGCCAAACCTGGACCACGGGTTCACCGAATACTTACGTCTGGGGTAAGCTCTCCGACATTCATTCATTGATTTAATGCTGAAAACAGCAGTTCGATTGTCGGATGACTATTTGCTGACCGCTTACCAGCCACACCGATGCCGTTGTTAATGGCGGTCAAAAAGCGCGGAAATCCGGCGCAGCCAAAAAACCGGGCAAGAAAATTGCCGGCCCGGAGCCGGGTCAAGGGCGGGCGCCAGCCCGGCGTAGCGAACCCTTGACGCGGTGGAAGGGGCGGATACGCTGAGGCATGGCTGTAAGTGCGGCATCTTCGCGCTTACAGCCATGCGGACAGGCGCATTTCCCAGCCAAATTCCCGTGGTTTTTCACCGCCAGCAACACCCGTACGCCATGCTCGTCTGACAGGGGGGCCTCAATTGAGGGGAGGTCGTACAGGCTTCCTTTTTGGCCCAAGCGCAGAGAACCTGCTTATGGGCTTCCGATAGCTTGCGAGGGGCACCGCTGCGCGGCAGATCGCTCAGTCCGTCGAAGCTTCTGGCCAGCCAGGCATCCCTGTGGTTTGCTACGGTTTCCTTGTGTATCTTCTGCTGTGTCGCAACTCCGTCAAGGGATCGTCCTTCATCAAGTAGAAGTGCGGTCCGCGCTCGCCGACGTTGGCGCCAGTCACTCCCGCGCTCCTCTACCTGCATCAGATGGCCCCGTTCTTGCACTGTGAGGGTCAGCGCCTTGGCTCTACGGGACATGGCGAGGTTTCCGAGATGTTGGGGTGGGCGGTATGCAGGCATACTGGCATAACGCGAAGAACTTTTCTGGAAGCGCTTACGGGTACCGTCTTCCCATATCGACCACAATAACGGTCACTTATACAGAGACCTCCGAATAATCATCAATTTTGCGATATATCTCTTTTATAAATCGCTTTAACACTTGACCATGCTCAACATCTGGGTCGTCACAAACCCGATACTGCGACGTCCCAGTACAATACTGGCTCAGTGCTTCATGATACAAATGATGAGTGTCCCCTTGAGAAGAATACAAATTAACAATTCTATTAGAAAACGTCGTCAAAAGCAGATTATTTGCGTGTATAATATCACTATCCGCAATAGTGTTCGATAAATGTCGTAGCATAATTTTTTATCAACTTTAACCGGGGAAGCTGCAAATACTTCGACACACTGCGAAATCGATTGTCCGTACACTAAAGCAGACGCGGCACCCTGAGATCCTCCAATTATAAAAACCCGATTGCAACCGAGCTTGGATATTACGCTATTTATGAACCCAACAACATCTGGAACAATATAACGCCCAGCATCATCGAACAAACAGGCCGTCCCCCAGTAACCAAAAGCATTTGACAAAACCAACACATTCTTGCTTGTCTGATAACCGAAGCGTGGACAACACTCTTGATGCAGAATCACCTTCGATACCAATCGACTGTAATCAAATAGAATTACAAGGTCACGGGAATTTCCCGCGGCTAAACGATATCGAAGAAATTTCCCACTGGGTAAGCGAAACTTTGATTCGGGAGGGGATGCCACCAATCTCCAAATGGGTTGCTGGCATTTTCTTCCAAATATCTCAACACCGATGACGCCTTGAAATTGCTTTAAGTCTAAACTAATGGATTTGTAATATCTATTATCCAAAGCATGATTCTCATTTGTATGGACATAAAAAGCAAACTCCCAATCTGGTAACTCACCTACACAAACCCTTCCTCCTACGACCTGTGCCGCAACATACATTGCAACCAACAGATCTGCCCTTTTTGCTTCCTGTTTTATATAAAATTTTAATCTGATGTCACCCGAAATCACTTAACCCACCTCGATCAGAATACTACCAATTACGCTATTTGAATCACAATCAATCACGTCTACCCTAAGACGGTCAGGGTTAACGGAAGCCAAACACCCAGAAAATTCAAAGGCCGGCACCTTTAAAATACCGGAACGGGCAATACTTTTATCCCGACTTATTAGCTCCAACACATAGCCCCAATGAGCGATGCCGGGGTTCGAAAGCTCGACAACTATAACTCGTTCTTTAGCATCGAAATAAACCAACTCGACAGAGAGAATTGCGCCAAGAATTGGCCCATTAACTGAAATTGCAAATTCATACCTAAAATCCAATGATTTTAACGACACCGCCTTAACGTCTTCGGAAAATCCGTTAAGCTCAAATAGATCCATGAAGAAGTATCTTTGTAGAAATGCTGCACTCACTCCCCTCTCCCGCCACAAAGATCATAGGCGCATCCTCAATATGCATAAATCGTCTTGAATAATACCCCTTCCCAATTTTAAAGTCGTGACCATCAGAAGCCAGCCTTAGTCTTACGGCAGATTTACCGTGTGCAATCTCGGCTTCCTTGCCATCTGATGAAACACAAATAACACACTCAGGATGAAACAAGAACTGTTGCCTCCATTTCACGGCAACCCTTGACTTAAATGAGTCCTGGATTGCGATCGCGCCACCTAAATATTCGATAGTTCTATTAACCGCACACTCAGCACTCAAATAGTGAGCGCACCTGACCACAAAAACTCCATCATCAGATCTTTCGAAACCATAAATCCTTCCCAAAGCGCTTGGGCCATCAAAATCGACAAATCGAACATCAGAGGCAGAATCAATATAAAATCCACTGTGAGACCGGCTCGACAGGAGCCACCGCCTCATTTTGTCGCTAATATCGTAGTTATAAAGCCCCGCGTCCACAATAAAATCGCGGCCGTCTAACCATAATGTAACGCTAGAATCGTCAATATGCCTGTGGGAAAAACTACTGCCACCACACCTCAAGGTAAAATAACAATCTTTCAAGTTGGCAACAAACAAGCCGCTATCCGGATAGCACGCGACGCCATAACGCGGCTCTGGCGCAACAGGGAAGAAAGTACCGATTTGTTCTTCAGAGTCACCAATAAGCGGAATCGTACCATCTGACCTAATAAGTATCTGGCCCACCTCTCTAGCTAATCCCAATACACTAATCCACTTTAACTTATTGTAAGGAATATTATAATCATCAAAAAACATGACTACAGACGAAAACAAAGAGTAATTTACGAAATGATAAGCCGGACTATTCTCATTGCAGCAGCCACTACTATCAAAGGTCTGATCGAGCATCTCTTCAAGCCGGGCCACACTGACACTTATCCACTCGGAGCATATCTTATTATCCAGATCGTATAAAAGCAATGAAGCTTGCACAAGAGCGACGTCCATCATCAGACCATGGTTATTTTTTACGTAGTGACTGTCATCAAGAAGCCACTCCAGCATGTTGCTCAATCAAATAGATTAGCCAAGAGTCCGGCAAATCAATGTCCCGGTGAGCGATAGATTCGAAAAGAACTGCGCACAAAACAAAAAGACGATTTGCAACAGCGTGCTCGTCCCCCAAGATAATTCATTACTCCGATTATCTACTTCAAAATCGCTAAAATAGGACTTAAGTATAAACACAGCGTGAGTTACGTACCGCTTGTCCTTTGTTTCCTTTCTGCCCATCAATAATAGCGCATGTACAAACACTAAGCTATGTAGCCACAGCCGCTTCGAGTTAGCGGCTGCACCTAGTTCCACGGCCCAATTTAGGGGCGCACCTAGATCCAAGTAACCAATATTAGGCAAGTAAAACTTATTAGTCAAAGCATCTTCTGCAACCTGACGAACGTCCATTTTTGGCCATGGCCAACGGCACGACTTAAGCCGCGTTTTCTTTAATATCTTTAGCAACGA
This sequence comes from Candidatus Accumulibacter affinis, assembly GCA_016713625.1. GTDB lineage: Bacteria > Pseudomonadota > Gammaproteobacteria > Burkholderiales > Rhodocyclaceae > Accumulibacter > Accumulibacter affinis. The sequence continues at coordinate 777,022 of JADJOT010000009.1, read as the reverse complement.
AAACCTTTCAAGTTTGTAAAAACTTTATATGGCTCGAAGTAGATGCCACTTTCTGCCTTAGATGTACTCTGAACGCCAAGGAGTCGAGCGTTTAAAATCTCAGATTATCTCATGAAACAAATTTACTACACTATCAACAAACCTGCTTAGATCATATCGCTCTTGGACAAATTCCCTTCCTGCGACGGCTGCTGATTGAAAACGAACGGAGTTATTACGGCAGGAAATAATATAATCTACGATCTGCTTCTGTTCGCGAAAAATAAATTCGTCTGGCCAGACGAATTCCGCACCGAGCCAAGAAAGCACAAGCCCGACACCACCGCTGGCAAATCCATCCGCCACAGCGAGGTGAAAACTCTCAAAACCGGGGAAGTTCCTCTCGGAATCACTCACACACAAAACAAAACCCACGCTTCGCTCGGTTAGTTGGGTTTTGACATCTGAGTGCCCCCTAAACGAAACAACTTCTTTCAACTGGTGATCATCGATGAATTTATGACAGCGCTCGAAGAATGCCATCTCAGCGCTATTCCGGCTGACCCAAGAGACAGCCTCCGGAAATTGGCCAAATACTTCCAGTCGGTATCGCTTGTCGACCTGGCGGAGCTGATTCAGGATTTGAAGCGCAATATCGAAGCGTTTGCGCGAAGGCAGAATGCCCACCATTCCAAGCGTAAACAACCGCTGCTCCGACCAGTCGGCGATGTAATCCTGAGTTCGCAAGAAATTGGGAACCAAACGGACTTTCGATCGGGGAATGCGGCGAAATCTCTCCAACAAGCGCTCGAAAAAGTGTACCGACACAGCAAGGAACGCATCTACACGATCCATTTCTACGCTGTCGCCATAGTCACGCCCCAATTCCATGCGGTGCATGCGCACGATTAGCCGTTGTTCTTGGCGTTTGTGCCGTGCGTACCAAACAGCATTACCCAACAGCCATTCACACCAAATAACTTCGGCCCATTCTAGGCAGACTCTGCTTTGCTTTTCATCATGGGCATCGTGGCCCTTCCACTCATCAAGACGAATATCGAAATGTTGCGACAGTTCCGGGAGCGCAGAGGTAATGAACTTGAGGTCATACCCAGCAATGACAAGGCGCGGCCGGCAATGCTTGCTGAAGGTAGCAAAATCCCCGCTACGCAGACCTTCCAGGATGTCTCGGTAACGGCTGATATATCGGAAACTGCTGATCACTGACCAGTTATCGACGACAAATTCGGCAAAGCGATCAAAGGTGACCGTATCGATGTCACCGCGCCCACGATAAATAAGAGATACCAAGGATGTTTGTAACCCAACCTGAAGGCGACAGCGAAAGTAATCGATCCCCAACGGTAGCAACAACGACTGAACCTCTCTCCAAACCGTCAGGTGATCATTAAGTTCCCTCACACCGTATTTCTGGGTACTAGAAGGAGTTAAGGCCGGAAGTTTCTTATAGATAAAACTGGGCTCCGGGAGGTACTCGATATATTCAGCGTGGGCCAAGACCTTGGCCAGAAAAAGCGTGTCTTCGCCCATACGAATGGTCTCCGGCCATAGTATGCTATACCGACGCAAAAATTCCAGTTTCACAAAACTTGGTGACACGGTGCTTTGCCTGCTAATGATCAGTTCCTTACGCTGCATCTGACTGAGCGATGGCTCCCATGTTGACAATTGGTTCATACGTTGGCGCTGGCGACCGTCATCCGCCCACAGTTCAGAACGAATCAGGCACGGGTTTTTATCTTGGGCGAGGTCATAGTGATGGCGCAAAGTTTGCGGCAGTATTTCGTCGTCGCAGTCCAGAAAGAACACATATTCGCCCTTAGACTGATCGATTCCCCGATTGCGCGGCCTGGAGGGCGAGCCACTATTGCGTTCAAGTTGGAGCAGCCGCCAGTTCTTGTTCTCTTCACAGGCTTTCTGCAGCAGCTCATGAGTACCATCGGTGGAGCAGTCGTCGACGAACAGAACCTCATATGCGTCCGCGTCGAAGTCAATGGCACGCAGTGACGCCAAGCACCGTCCAATCTTGTCGGCCGCGTTGAAGCAGGGGATGACTAGGGAAACTTTCGTGGGCATGACGATCAGACGAAGTAGACGCGGGCCGGTGCCGCACCGCTTTGGAGAAAGGAATCGAACAGGCCGGCATGGCCGAGCAGCGTGGTGCAGGCACGGCCAGAGCCAAAGCGATAGCGATCATGTGGCGCCGATGCAGGCGCAATTGGATGATCGCTCATGTACTGGAGATGGAGCAGCGCCTCCACTGGCCAGCCCGGAACAGGCGGCATCTTCGGGTCGACCAGCAAGTAATACGCGGTTTCAATCGGCTGGTAGCGTCCTTTTAGCGCATACTCGCGTGCATGACTGAAAGACGTCACACCAACCCCAAAACGGTTGAACTCCTGGTAAATTCCGGCTACATCAAGACCGGGCATTTCCTCACTGGCAACAAGCAGCAATCGCCCTCCGGGCAAAGCTGCACCATACTGCTGGAACCAACTTATGGCGCACATGGCCTCAGCGCGAGTCCGCACCACGCTAACGATGGTCATCGACTCGTCGGGAAGGCGATGGGGAATACCGATGGCCGAAAGTACGCTTAACCAACGCTGCTTGTAGGTGTGCTCGCTCAGTACCAATTTCAGCGCACGCTCTCGTAGGTCACCCAGCTGCCTTGGGCTCAAATCTCTCAGTCGGCCTGGCTGCCGGTCAGCAAAGATCACAAGGTCGCCAAACATCTCGTCAACGCCGCGCGCATAGTTGGAAACGACCAAAGTGTTGCAAGACATCAATTCGAACACCCGTCGCGCAAACATGGTTGCCGAATCGGTCACAGTATTAAAGTTCAGGCCAAAGCAACTGGACTTGTAAACCTCCGGCATGTGCTCGTGCGGCTGTCCAGGCTTCAAGAACGGCTGGTACTTGTCGGGCCAACGGTGCAGTGGGTCGGCATCGCCATGGTAGCGGTCGTAAATCTCCGCTGTTAAGCCACCGGCGATGACATCATCCAAAATCGTCTCCATGTCTGCGCTGCGCTGCTTGTGGTTGGCGTACCAACTGCCGGCGAAGACAACCCGAGAAGAGCGAATTGATGATGTCTCGACGGGATTAAATAATCGTGGGTTCGTTGCAAATGGAAGCGCGAAAACATTCCCCAGGCCGTGATCTGCGCGATATCTCTCAATGCATTCAGCTGCCGTAGTAAAAACAAAATCGAACTCCCGAGCAGTCTTCACGAAATCATGTACGCGGTCCGAATAATGTGTGGGGTCTTCTTTGTTCCAGAAAACGCTTGGAATTCCTTCCTTACGGCAATGACTAAGAATATCGAGAAGGGTCGACCGATTTTCCTTTTTAAAGTTGACGCTGGCGTAGATACTCCCTTTCCATGGCCGGCGGTTTGAATCGGGACCCGACCATGCGGATTCGCAGAAGAATATGTCCGGCTCGTAACTCTCAAACGCTTGACGCCATGTCGCAGGCTCCAGCGGAATGGCAAGAAACTCGTCCTTGAAGCTGTTGAAGGTGAATTCGTCTGCAATGATTGCCACCTTGAATGCAGCGTTGACGCCTGACTTCAGAACCTGCCCCTGCGATCGAGCTTTGGCGTGTCCCAGCTTCTTCTTGCACAAGCCGATGTTAGTCTTGAAGAAGGTTTCGCCGATTTGTTCGGCTAGCTGCTCATAGAGCAGAAGAGCAAGTGCATAGTTGCCTTTCAGGTACTCTTCTGCGGCAAGCTTGGCCTTTGACGGTTTCATCGGTGCGGGACTCCCGTGGTCAGCCGATTGCTCAAGACAGCAAACCCACCGCATCGAAAAGTTGCGGGTAAAGCTTGATATCTTCTAGCGCTTCTATCAATGAGCAATGCTTGCCCAGCACAGACACCACATTTGCGGTGCTTAGTCCGTGCGTTAAAATTTGCGACCGGCAGCCCGACGTAGCCAAGGCCGTTCATGGATATGGCGCTGAACACGGTGACACTCCCTAAGTCTATTTGACTTTGCTCTGGATTAAACGAAAAGCTTCGTCGTACTTTGCAGTTTTCAGACACGTTCCGGTTCTGCTGCTGAGAGTGCTGATAGGCTCACACTCCAAAGCCGCCAAGGGAACCAGGCGATGACACAAGGCCTCTCCAAAATTCTCAACAAAATGCTGTTCGATCTTAGTGATGGCCGCGTCGTTTCCACCAGCCTTGTTGTACTTGCGATAAAGCGAAACGCGGGTATCGACTTCCTGCGAATTTCGCAATTCTGGAAATCCAATCGCAGACAGTAGGACAACGGGCGTGGCCCGCACAGCCGTATGCCATTTCAACCAAATGTCATCGGCGGATGGGGCCACACGCAGGAAATCACGTTCCCTAACCACACTGACATCAAAATACTTGGGCCGATAGAGAATACCGTCTTTCCCCGTTGGCAGATTTAAAATGCTCACGAATTTTTTCTCGTTACCTTGCCAGGTGCGGTAGGTATCGAAAACGTCACCAGAAATTGACATGGTGTATCCGCGACAGGCCACAATAGCATCGAATGCCAAATGCGTCGACACCATAACATCGAGAAAATTTCTTGGATATATCACGTCGTCGTCGCACGTAATTATTATTGGATTTGTTTTGAATTCAAAACAATGCTCGAGCACTGGAATTAGTTTTCTATACGGCCCGGTATTCTTAACCCACTGAATTTCAAACAACTGCTTCGAATTGGCGATTACCCTTAGGCTTTCCGGCACGGATCTTATTCCCTCATCCAGAAGGTACGGCTCTCTCGAAAGATTCAAAATCACTCGGTAGGCATATTCTCCGTCTTGAGTCAGAAATAAAGCTATAGTATTCGAGACTTGATCAATACGGGCCGATATCGTAGTTAGCGATATGATTATGCTTGGTTTAAATGGTTTCATAGTACCAGCTATCGAAATATTTCTGGAACGACTTGGCGGCAGCGCAGATGACTTTACGTTATTTCAGCCGCCATCGGCCACTGGGGGCTAGCGCGGGATGCCGGGGTGGCAGGCCAATCCTGACGGCATGTCGGACCCGATAGGTACGACGTCGCAGAAACCACCCCGCCCACCAACGACCTTTATATCATCGAAATAAGTCGTGCGCTGCGGGAAGTCCGAAGAGTGGTCGTAGTAATAATGCCCGAACTTCAGCCGAGGTTGGTTAACGTCGTTAAATCCGATATTGATACCGTCGAGAACAACGCGGGTCCCATTGAGCCAAACCTCCAACAAGCCCTTGAACTCACCCGTTGGCGATCCTATGGCGTCCCAACGGCTGTGGATTACCAGCGCGTTCCATTGGTCGAACCGTGGGGAACCCAGGTCGATACCCCCTTTGCCGGAGTACACCCAGCCGGACTCGGCCCGTGGCGTCACAGGTTCCTTGCTGCCCCTGTAGTTAGCCGCAAGTTTTCCATGAAGATACGTGATGGCAAGGATAGGATTGCGATAGGTTTCGGAGGTGCCGGGGTCGGGAACATCGTGCTGCTGCAATAAGATGACGGGCTGACTGTCGACACCGAACTCTTCCCTCGAAAAGTAGATGCGGAGACCTATCCATTGCTCATTAACGGGAATTGAGTGACGCGAGGCAAGCTCTCCGCCCCAGGTTCGGCGGTCGTTGGCCGTAACCTCGCTAGAGCGAAATCTCACGCGTAGACTCCTCCCAGAACCGTCGGGGCTAGGAACGACCTGGCAGGAGTAGTGGAAACGACACCAGTTTTTCACCCAGAATGCCTCAGACCACCCACCACTTTCGAAATCCTCTGCAACCAAGAGCATGCCGAGACTCGGTTGAAGCGCTGGACTGGCTTCCTCTCCTGCCTCAGCATGTGCGCCCACGCCTAATAACATAATCGCCATACTAAAGCGAGTAACGCTCCGGCATATGCTATCCATCAAGCGGTGGGGTTTTCCGCACGATGATCGACCGTCAAAAATCATCAAAGACCCCTTAGCTAGATCGGAAATCTTCAAGGCCATTGCGGCACGCACCAGAGATTGCAATGAGATGATCGGCTTCAGCATTGGCCTGCATTCCGAACATAGACCAAACACGCATCTTTCTCCATCTTCTTCTCAATCAAGCGTCCAGTCAGCCCCCATCTATTAATATCCACCAGCCAGAGCTGCGCGATTTGTCTCTCATCGTCACGGATGTAGTCGTCAAGCAACACGTCAAGCTGCGCACCGACAAAATGTGCGTGCACCAGGGGTACAGCGGGGTAGCGCGCATGCTTCCCCGTTGCGGCTGGTGGTCCATCAACCATCACGAGCACCCGCAAGCCATCCCGGTGGATACTCAGCGCAAGTTGAGCGAGGGTGTCTTGGCACGAGTAATAGGGATAGACGGTTCCATTCTCAGCGGCATAAGGCTCCAGTGGGGCAAGTTGCAATTGCACAGAATCAGCCAAGCCTGCTTTCCGAAGAGCAGATAACGTTTTTCGCTCATACTCCTCAAGGTGCTCAAACGCAACATGCCGTGCGGGGAGCTTACCTTCCCGACGAGCAGCGGCTTTAGTGAGAGTCTTGGCTATAAGAACAGTGGACGTACCGGAACCGAACTCGATTACCAGGTCGTAGTCGTTGGCTTCCAGTAGTTCGATAAGGTAGAGAGCAAAATCCGGGCTGATCGGCCAGCCGTGCATGTCCGGCAGTAGGTCACCGCCATTGATGTAGCTCTGGATGCCAAGAAACGCTTCGATCTGCTTGGTCGCGTTGAGAATTTCGTTCTTGACGGTCTGCTCAAGCGCCTTGCGCACATTGACGAGGTCGGCGCTTTGCCTTTTCATCTCTTCGGCGACTTGAGCACTTTGTGCCCTCAGTTGCTCAGCCACGGCCTGCACAGTTTCGCCGCGCGATACTGCCCTTGACACGTGAACAGTGGTGCATGTGGATTGCGGCGTCTTCAACCCTTCAGGCAAGCCGAGTTGAGCTAGCTGTTGGCTAGTGCGTACTTGGCTAAGTAGCCGAACGTCGCCGCCAGATCCACCGGTGGCGATAGCAGCTTGGAAGTGTTGCAGCATGCGAGGCGAGTGACCGGCTAATGCCGCGGCGCGGCCCAGGGTATTGTAGACGCCAGCAACCATGATTTGGCTGACAAGTCTCTTGCTACATCCCCAGTCTTGCGCCAGGCGGATTAGTTGCCGCGCGGTACCTGTGTCGCCTTGCTGTTGATGACCCGCAGCAGCAAGTAATGCGAGCCTGGCTCGGTCGGGGTGGTGCTGAAGCGTGTCGCGGTCGAGCTTGGCAAGGCTCTCCCAGTCGCCAAACTGCCACTGTGTCCTCGCCCGTTCGAGCAGGTTTTCGTCGTAGGGGACAACACGAGCCTCCGTTGCCGTTGCGTAATGTGGTGCTGAGGCGTCGTGCGGATCAACCGAGCTGCCCGTCGGCTGCTCACCCATAGGAAACGGCAACTGCTCCGACGAAATGCGCTGCTTGTTCTTTTTCCCCCTGCTGTTTTTGTTGCGCTTCTTGTTCTTGTCGATGACAGCGGCTAGGTGGTGTGCTGACTGGCTCATAGCCCCGACTCGCGCAAGAGCAGATCCTTGATCAGCTCGATTTGGCCTTCAGCCTTAAGCATTTCCTCGTTAAGCAGGCTCTGGCGTAGATCCATGTCTGCGACCTGTGCTTCCAGTTGGTCACGTCGAACGTTTTCTGCCTGCAGCGATGCCAGCAATTTGCTTATTTCATTCTGCTTTGTTTCGATCAGGTTTTTCTGCTGGTCGTGGATCTTGGCCATTTGCTGAATCTGCTCGTGCCGTTCGGCAGCGAGCTTGTCCTGGGCCGCTTTCGCCTGGTGGGCTTGCTCCAGTTGGGTCTTCTGGTCGGCGACTTGCTTGATCGCTGCGTCGTGCCCCTGCTGCAGCTTGTCGAGCTGGGCCTGCCGTTCGGCAGCGAGCTTTTCCTGGGCCGCTCTCGCCTGGGTGGCTTGCTCCAGTTGGGCCTTCTGGTCGGCGAGTTGCTTGGTCGCTGCGTCGCGCTCCTGCTGCAGCTTGTCGAGTTGGGCCTGGCGCTCACCGGTCAGCTTGGCCTGCTCGTCGCGAGCCTGTGTGACCTGTTGAATCTGCACCTGCCGTTCGGCAGCGAGCTTTTCCTGGGCCGCTCTCGCCTGGGTGGCTTGCTCCAGTTGGGCCTTCTGGTCGACAAGTTGCTTGGTCGCTGCGTCGCGCTCCTGCTGCAGCTTGTCGAACTGGGCCTGGCGCTCGCCGGTCAGCTTGGTCTGCTCGTTGCGAGCCTGCGTGAGCTGTTGAATCTGGACCTGCCGTTCGACCGCGAGCTCTTCCTGGGCCGCTTTCGCCTGGATCGCTTGCTCCAGTTGGGCCTTCTGGTCGGCGAGTTGCATGGTTGCTGCGTCTTGCCCCTGCTGCAGCTTGTCGAGCTGGGCCTGGCGCTCGTCGGTCAGGTTGGCCTGCTCGTCGCGAGCCTGGGTAAGCTGTTGAATCTGCACCTGCCGTTCGGCAGCGAGCTTTTCCTGGGCAGCTGTCGCCTGGTTGGCTTGCTCCAGTTGGGTCTTCTGGTCGGCGAGTTGCTTGGTCGCTGCGTCGCGTTCCTGCCGCAGCTTGTCGAGTTGGTCCTGGCGCTCGCCGGTCAGTTTGGCCTGCTCGTCGCGAGCCTGCGTGAGCTGCTGGATCTGGGCCTGCCGTTCGGCCGCGAGCTTTTCCTGGATCGCTTTCGCCTGGTGGGCTTGCTCTAGTTGGGCCTTCTGCTCGGCGACTTGCTTGGTCGCTGCGTCGCGCTCCTGCTGCAGCTTGTCGAGCTGGGCCTGGCGCTCGCCGGACAGTTTGGCCTGCTCGTCGCGAGCCTGCGTGAGCTGTTGAATCTGCGCCTGCCGTTCGGCAGCGAGCTGTTCCTGGGCCGCTTTCGCCTGGTTGGCTTGCTCCAGTTGGGCCTGGCGCTCGCCGGCGAGCTTGGCCTGCTCGTCGCGAGCCTGCGTGAGCTGTTGAATCTGGGCCTGCCGTTCGGTAGCGAGCTTTTCCTGAGCCGCTCTCGCCTGGTGGGCTTGCTCCAGTTGGGTCTTCTGCTCGGCGACCTGCTTGGTCGCTGCGTCGCGCTCCTGCTGCAGCTTGTCGAGTTGAGCCTGACGCTCGCCGCTCAGCTTGGCCTGCTCGTCCCGAGCCTGGGTGAGCTGTTGAATCTGCACCTGCCGGTCGGCAGCGAGCTTTTCCTGGGCCGCTTTCGCCTGGGTGGCTTGCTCCAGTTGGGCCTGGCGCTCGCCGGCGAGCTTGGCCTGCTCGTCGCGAGCCTGTGTGAGCTGTTGAATCTGGGCCTGCCGTTCAGCAGCGAGCTTTTCCTGGGCCGCTTTCGCCTGGATCGCTTGCTCCAGTTGGGCCTTCTGCTCGGCGACTTGCTTGGTCGCCGCATCGCGTTCCTGCTGCAGCTTGTCCAGTTGAGACTGGCGCTCGCCGGTCAGTTTGGCCTGCTCGTCCCGAGCCTGGGTGAGCTGTTGAATCTGCACCTGCCGGTCGGCAGCGAGCTTTTCCTGGGCCGCTTTCGCCTGGGTGGCTTGCTCCAGTTGGGTTTTCTGCTCGGCGACTTGCTTGGTCGCTGTATCGCGTTCCTGCTGCAGCTTGTCGAGTTGAGCCTGGCGCTCGCCGCTCAGCTTGGCCTGCTCGTCCCGAGCCTGGGTGAGCTGTTGAATCTGCTCCTGCCGTTCGGCAGCGAGCTTTTCCTGAGCCGCTCTCGCGTAGTTGGCTTGCTCCAGTTGGGTCTTCTGCTCGGCGAGCTTTCCGGCTTGCTCAACGCTTGTTTGGTCTAACTGCTTCAACTGCGCCTGCAGGCCAGCCAACTGCTGCGCCAGATCCAGGTTGCAGAGTTGCAGTGCATTGCGCTGCAGAGTCCAGCACGGGCAATCGGGATCCTGGCTATCATCTTCCGACAATAAGTCGAAGCCATGGTCCTCCAACCAGCGCACGATCCGCGTTGCGGATTCAGCACCTTCGTAAAGCGGCTCACGGCCACAACGCAATTTCACCTGGCTAAACCGTTGTAGTTGTGTCGCTTCCCATAGCGCCTGCAGAACCGGCAGCTCTTCGCCAGGCAGGTCAATCACGAGCAGATTGTCCCTCTGTACCGCCAACTGCAGGGGTTCAAGCACGGTCGCCGGAGCAGCCGCTTCGATCGGCATTTCTTCCAGGGGTTTCAGCCCCGGTAAGAGTTGCAAAAGGCCGGTTGCCGGGTGAAGGCTGCCGGTTCCGGGTAGGCTGTAACGATGAAGCACGGCCGGGCCGGCGCTGCCGGCAACGGCATTGCAGATCACCTGCACATTGGGCAGTTTGGCTGTCCGCTCCTGCAAGGCTGCGGCGACTTGCGGGTCAGCCTCGACCAGGACTAGCCTTTCCGGCTGTAGAGACAGATAGGCATCGAGCTCGCTGCATTGGCCAGCGCCAAGATGCACGAGGGTATCGATTACCTGCGGCGTCTCCGATTCGGTTACCGTCGATCCTGCTTCCGCGGTTGTCGTAGGAGCCTGGTTTTCTAGCCGCATGCTTGCCTGCCTTCCGAAATGCCGAATTCGATGTAGTGGAGGAGCGGGTTCACGCCGGCTTCTGCGACGTCCGGATTCGATTGAAGATAGTACACGGTGTCAAACCTAGGAGAGGGATTGCGGCCTTCGGCGGCGCCAAAGCGAAGGTAGTGCTCCGTGGGATCGATCCTGCCGGAGGCCACATCCGGATTTTCGGCGAGATACCACTTCTGGTCAAATAGCCCGGATTGATTGAGCACCTCAATCTGTCTGCGAAGTTTTTCCCTCGTCTTGTCGGGACGATTGAAGGGCTTGACCACGGTTCGGATGAGCGTATGGTTGGTCCAGGCAGCGGTTCCCCTCCGCTGTATGATCGGTCTGCGTTCAACCGCAGCCTCGGGGGTTGGTTCTAGCATTGGCGTTTGTTCCTCCGACACCGAGTCTTGACGAGTCAGCGTTTCCTGGTATTTGAGGAAGTAGTGTTCAAGCTCTTCCTGCACCGCGTGCAGTTGCTTAAGCAGCAGCTCGTTCTCCCCCAGAGATTCTTTACTGGCCGCTTCAAGCGACTGATTCGTGACCTCGAGTTTCTTCCGGGCCTGCTCCGCCTCCGCAATGCGGGCCTTCAACTGTTGCAACTCTGCACCGGTCGCTTTCTCGGTCTGCTCCAGCGCTTGCCTCTGCAGGACGGCGCCCTTTAGTTCCTCTTGCACCTGCTGAAGTTGTTGGGCAAGTAATTCACTCCTGGCCAGAGCTTCCTTCCTGCCTGTCTCAAGTGACTGATTGGTCGCTTCCAGCTTTTCGCGAGCCTGCTCGGCCTGCATCATGCGAGCCTGCAACTGCTGTAACTCTGCGCCAGCCGCTTGGTGAGTCTTCTCGACCTCCTGCTTCGCCAGGAATATTTCCTCAAGCTCTTCCTGCACCGCATGCAGTTGCTTGAGCAGCAGCTCGTTCTCCTCCAGAGATTCTTTACTGACCGCTTCAAGCGACTGATTCGTGACCTCGAGTTTGTTACGAGCCTGCTCCGCCTCCGCAATGCGGGCCGTTAGCTGCTGCAACTCTACGCCATTCGCCTTCTCGGTCAGCTCCAGCGCTTGCTTCTGCAGGAGGGCGCCCTTGAGATCCTCCTGGGATCTGCTGAAGTTGCTGGGCAAGCAATTCACTCCTGGCCAGAGCTTCCTTCCTGCCTGTCTCAAGTGACTGATTGGTCGCTTCCAGCTTTTCGCGAGCCTGCTCAAGTTGCATCGTGCTGGCTTTAAACTCATCCAACTCCGCGCGAGTCGCCGCTTGGGTCTGCTCGACCTCCTGTTTCGCCAAGACCGCGCACTCAAGCTCGATTTGCGCATCGTGCAGTTGCGATCGAAGCTGTTCATGATCTCGCCGCGTCTGCAGGTAGCACTTGAGCAAGTTCTCAAGGGGCACTTCCAAACCTTGAGCCAGCCAGTCGCCCAATGGCTGGGCTCTCGCTTCCAACTCAGTTTGCAGGGCACCGATGGACGGATCCTCAGCCACTACACGATGAGCCAGGAAGCGCTCGATCTCGGGGAGTGGATGCGTTTCCCGACTTATCGACTCCGCAGGCAATTGCAAGGAAAGCCCGATGCGGTGGGTCGCCTCGACAAGCGCATGCGGGTACAGGTTGGCGGCCTCGGCACTCAGTAACAGCGATCTGTGCCGATAACGGCGCTGAAACCGCATCAGATGCTGCATGTTGGCTTTCCAGTCCTCAACAAACTGGATCGGTTCAACGCCGCAGATCAAAGCCTGCGTCAAGGCAGTTTCAGCGCTGGTAAAGAAAAGCAGGAACTGCGCTTGGGGGTAGCGGGCAGCCCAAAAGTCAAGAAGCCAGGGGCACTTGCTGACCACTAGATGCTGGCAATCTTCCTGGTCGTCCAGCAGCCGGGCAAGTCTTTCCTGCATGGAGGTATCCGGCTGCAGAGGCTGCCGCAACTGGAGCGGCTCCGCCACACCACCTTCCGTCAATAGGTGGTTCTGCCACCCGGCGATGGCATCGACGGCAGGCCCCAGTCCAGCGTCACTCAGAGTGGACACGACCATTTCCCAACCGGTGCAAGGACAGCCTGCAGCTAGTACCAGCTTCATTTGTATCTGACCCCGTTATTGCCAAATGCATCACCTCGATCGACCGCGGCGGGTGATGCAACACTGTTCAGACTCTGGATGTGGAGCCTGCCAACGTTTCCAAGAAAAGTATTCCTGCCCAAGTGGATTTCATGCTCTGACCGCCAACCGGGAAAGAATACTCCATGGCCAACATGCCCTAGAAGTTATGTACCACCCCGACAATGACGGCGATCCGGAACAATGCCTCCACCACATCCCTGAATATCTGCCGAGACTTTACATCAATTCTCGGCAGAACGAGGATATGATCGCCCGGCCGTACGCTGGGGTCACCCCCAAAAGTACTGAAGATACCTCCTCCGGCATTGGCCTCGTCAAAGCTGCCATCACGGTGGGCAACGATCACGCGCGAAGCATTGGCGTTCTGAGTGTAGCCACCGGAATTCTTGATGTAGTCGGCTACACTCAGTGTCTTGTCGTAAGCGATGGTATTGGGCAGGATGACCTCGCCACTTACGAGAACGAGGCCATCCTTTGTCGGAACGCGTAGGATATCACCGTTCTCAAGCAGGAGATCGTCGCAATCCGAGACCTGGGCGATGAATACCTGCCCGGAAGGTTCGATGCTCTTGCCCGCTCGACCCACTGCAGAAGAAGCTCTGCCTCTTCCTTGCGCAGTTGCGCCTCTTCATTGGTGCCGGAGCGTGCAGTCAGAGCGGCATTCTCGAGAAACTTGAGCGTGGTTTGCAGGGCCAGCCTCTGTCGCTCCTTGACGCTCAGACGGAAGAGCTGGACGCTGGTCGAATCCGATCGCGCCGAGAACCTGATTTGCCTGAGAACCTCTCCGAGTTTGGCACCGTAGGGCAAGACGTACTCCTGAGGGCTTTCATGCTCGCCCTCGACGCGCACAGCGATGGTGCCCGGCTTTTGGTCGGAGGTGAATTCGACGTCGTCGCCATTCTGGAGGGCCACACGGGCAGCGTCGCTCAAGGAAAAGTATTCGGTGCTTCTGACGGGGCCCGTGTTGCGTATGACCCGTACGTTGGTCGCCTGGGCGCGAGGCTTGGCCAGGACCACCACCTGGGCAACCGTAAGGGTACTGCCCGTGAACTCGAAGCGTTTTGCGTTTTCCGTCAAACCGCTGACCTTGACGGTATTCTGGCGCGGGCCCACAAAAATGACGTCGCCGCTGGAAAGCTGGATGAGCGGAATGCGCCCGTCCAGCAGGAAGTCGTACAGACTCATGGTCGCGCGTGTCAGCGTACCGCGTTTGACCTGCACGGTGAGAAAGGATCCGCGCTCCGGGTCGATGCCGCCAGCCTGGTCGAGGTAGTGCAGCAGGCTGTCCATGCTCGTACCGCTATAGAGGCCAGGACGGTTGACATAACCGCTGACAAAGATTCGTACCGGCTGTGCTGAGGCTAGGCTCGCGTAACTATAGACGTTGGCGCGATAGACCCGGCCTACCGAGGATTCCATTAGCCGCTGCAAGTCCTGATTGCGTACGCCCAAGACCTGTACCGGCCCGACGTGGGGCACAAAGATGTTGCCTTTGGCGTCCACGGCAAGGACGGACTCGAATTCGAAAGCTCCCCACAGGCGTACCTGAATGTTATCGCCCACCGCGACCGCGTAATCCGGATTGAACTGCGTAGCCCCTTCGCGGGCAAAAGCGCCAGTAAACAGGTTGGCTCCAAAGACATCGCTGTTCAGGTTCGCGGAATAGTCAAGAAGCTGCGGCGTCTCTGCACGGATCCCGGAAACGGCGTTGGCGGGTGCGCTGGCAGTTGCCGGCGCGACATTTTTTGGCTTTGCCGTAGTGCTGGGCGCGTTGACGGTTTGCCCGATGCCAAGCAGATCGCCACCGCTGGCAGCGACGGCCACAGACCCGGAGACGAAATACAGCAGGCAGGCATGCAGCAGCCATGAAGCCCGCACTAGCCATGAGAAACGCCCGTTCCGGCCCCGCCGCGCGGGAACATCTGGCCCAAAGGTACTCGATGATGCGAAAAGCAGCCGGATCATGGGTTCAGTCCTTGTGGTCGCGGATGATGGCGGCGAGCAGTTGCACGATACCGGCCAGCACTAGAACGGAGAGCGTGAAAACGAGCATGTTGTAGATCCGGCGCGGTTCCAGCGGATATTGTGGCAGCGTTGGGCTTTGCACTAACGAAACCTTCTTGAGATTGCGAGTGGCTTCCATGCGCCCTTTTTCGAGGGCGACCAAGGCCGTCTTGTAGACGTCCTGTGCGAACACGGTTTCCATCTCAAGTCGCTGAAATTCTTCCACCGTCCGGTTGAGCGTGCCGCCTTTCGGCGAAGTCAGCCGGCCCCGCTCAGCTTGCAGTTGCTTTACGATCGAACCTATCTCGAGGTCTATCATTGCTATGTCGGGCGCCGTCGGGCTGAGGTAGCCGAGCATCGTTTCGCGTTTGGCCTTGAGCTCTGTGAGTTGTCCTTCCCACCGAGCCACGATGGTGCTTAAGCTCTCGGCTGCCGCCTGCGGTGAGATGAAGCCTTTGACATTCTGAAAATTGACCAGGGCTTGGCGAGCTTTCAGAAGACGCTCGCTCATCCGGTCGACTTCCTTCTCCAGGAAGTCGACCTGGTCGCGGGCAAGGCGGCGAGCGAGTTCATTCATGAAGCGCTCGCCTTCCTCTACAAGCGCACTGGAAATAGACTGCGCCATTTCTGGACTGTACGCCTGCGCCTTGATGCGAAGCACGCCAACGGCATCGTCAAGTTCGATACTGACGCGCGACAGGTAATGCCTGTGAAAGAACTCCTGCTCGGTGTCCTCAGACCACATACGCGAGATGGGATCGCGCCTCCAGTCGCTGTAATGGGCACGCAGCTTGAGCCGGACGTCGAGCTTTTGCAGCATATCCAGCGAGCGCAAATGATCACGCATGAGCATCAAGTCGTAGACACTTCGCCCTCCACCAGTAAGTAGCGCTGAAAAATCCATACTTTGCCCACTGCCCACATCGGTACGGTCAACCACCACATCGGCTTCAGAGACATAGCGGTCGGAGGCCACCACACCCCAATACAGGATGGCAAGCACGATCGCCACCAGTGCGGCCTGCAGCGTTCGACGACGGACGATGTGCGGGGCCAGCCGCTGGTGCACGCGCTCGATAAATCGTGGAATCGGATGCTGGCGGAGGCGATCAATCATGCGCTTATACTTTCCTGGTATGCCCGCAGGGCATCATTGATGTCGTCGAACCAGTGTGCCCGTCCCTTCTCCAGCAATATTCCCGCAGTGCAGAACTGCTTCAAGGTGCTCTCGCTGTGCGACACCATCACGATCCCCGCGTGGTCGGCGCGCTCCTTGAAGGCTGCGGCAGCCTTTTTTCGGAAAGCGGCATCGCCAGCAGCAGTGACTTCGTCGGAGATATACACGTCAAACTCGAAAGCCAGCGACAGGGCAAATTGCAGCCGCGAGCGCATCCCCGAAGAGTAGGTTTTGACGGGTTGCTCAAAAGCTGCGCCAATTTCAGCGAAGTCCTGAACAAAGGCCAAACGATCGGGAATATCGTCTTCGTGCCCGTGGATGCGGCAGACAAATTTCGCGTTCTGGCGCCCAGTCAGCGACCCCTGCAAGCCGCCGCCGTAGCCCATTGGCCAGGAAACGCGGCATTGCCGGTCAATGCGACCGCGGTTAGGGAGATCGACGCCGCCAACCAGGCGCAACAAGGTGGACTTGCCGGCGCCATTGCGACCGACGAGACCAACGCCCAGCTTTGGCGGGATAGTCAGTGAGACGCCCTGCAGTACCCACTTGCCAGGACCATGGTCGGTTTGGTAGCGCTTGTGCACATCTTGCACGAGAATCATTGCATTACCAGCCGATTGGCGAAACGTATCTGCAGCGCCAGGCCAAGAAAGAACGAAGCAAAGGCAAAGGCCGCCAGATAACCGACGGTGACTCCCTCTACGAGACGATAATGTAGCAGGAAGGCCTCGCGCAGAGCTTCCAGACCATGCACGACCGGATTAAGCAGCATCCATTCGCGCAGCCCGGGCGGCAACATCGCCAGCGAGAAAAAAATCCCTGACAAGAAATACAGCGGTACGAACGCCAGCCTCGCCAGCCGGCCGAGTTCTGCAACCAGCGTGTCACCCACCGCCAGGATCAAACCCAAGCCCATGCCAAAAACCCAGAGCAAGATGACAACCACAAACGCCTGCAGAGGATCGTGAGGAATACTGTCAAAGCCAGCCAGAGACATGCCGATCAGGAGCACAATGCTGACCAAAATCTGGATGACGCCTTCGAGACAGGCCCTCACCAGTACGACGTCCACCGGCTTGACTTGCCGGTAGGTGAAGAGCGCCTTATTGGCGGAGATAGCCGCCATCGAACGTAGCGCCGTATTCTTGAAAAGGTTGTAGGCAAGCACGCCGATTGCCAAAAACGGAGCGTATTCGTACCCGGACGCCGTCCGCCCCCGGATAGCGGAAATGACTGCCAAAAGCAGGGCAAGCTGAGCCACCGGCTCCAGCAGCAGCCAAAGCCAAGCCACCCGGCCTCCCGAGACACGGCCAATGGCCTCACGCAAGAACAGCGCCTCCCAGACCGCGAAGGTAACACGGACCGACGAACGAGTATCGAGTACTGGTGCGATCACAGAATCCCTGATGTTCCTAGATGACGCGGCGATTTGTCCGTAGCGCCCACAGCAAAGCTCAGCAGCAGTCAGCAATCGCGCGCGTGGCGGATCTGCCGCTGCAACTCGAGCACTCGCCTCGTCAACAATGTGGAGAATGCGGCAGCGCTTACCTGGCAAGGTCTCCTATGGCGAAGAGCGCTTCCCAGCGCGCCGTGATCCGAACGCAAACGGGTCGTACGAAAAAAATTTCGGATTGTAGTGGTCGCAGCATTAGCGGTCAATACTTACTATGCAACCTCAGCCCTGACGCATGACTAGCGAAGGCCAGTCGTAGCAAGGCTTAGGGGCGACCGGAAAAAATAACTTTCGCAAAGGGGGGCTGGACAGGCGCACGGGTTTCTGGCAGGATACGTGAAGGACAACAGGTCTGCGCTTGAGCCGGAGGATCCGTGGTGGAGGTCATGAATACGAGAGCTTGGGTATCTGCGGTCGCGAATTCAGCGCTGCGGAGATTGCTGACCTCTGTGCGACCGTGGCATGGCTGCCGGGATTGCCGCGCCAGGAGTTGGCGGCGACGCTCTGCGAACATCTCGCTTGGTTCACCCTATCGGGAACCCCGAAGATCCACGCTTGCCTGGAGTTCCTGGAACGTTTGCGGGTGGCCGGGTTGCTGGCGCTTCCTGCACTGCGGCCCTCGCCGCCGCGCCGTTCGACGGCACCCGCGGCAGCCGTAGAGCCAGTTGCCGAGCCTCTGGTGCACTGCGCCCTGTCAGCACTCGCCCCGGTCTCCCTGGAAGTGGTTCGCGACGCGGCCGTGGGGGCGCAGTGGGATGCGCTGGTGGCGCGCTGGCACCCGCTGGGTTTCCAGGGGGCCTTCGGCTACCGCTTGCGCTACTTCATCCTGGCGGGCGACCGGCGCCTGGGCTGCGTCCTGCTGGCCGGCGCTGCCCGGGCGGTGGCCGTGCGCGACCGCTGGATCGGCTGGACGGCCCAGGCCCGCCGCGAGAACGTGGCGCGGGTGGTGAACAACAGCCGCTTCCTGATCTTTCCCCACGTCCGGGTAGCGCATCTGGCCAGCCATGTGCTCGGACAACTCGCGCGCCGCGCACGCGCCGACTGGCTCGATCACTGGGGCTTCGAGCCCCTGCTGCTCGAGACCTTCGTCGATCCGCGTCACTATGCCGGTACCTGTTACCGCGCCGCCGGTTGGCAGTTGCTTGGGGAGACCAGCGGGCGTGGGCTGGCCCGCCCCGGCCAGTCCTATCAGAGCACGCCCCGCCAGGTGTGGGTCAAGCCGCTCTGCGCCGATGGTCGCGACCGGCTGTGCGCCGTCCTGGGAACTCCCGGTCATGAGCCGTCGCCCCGACACGCGCCACCATCCAGGGGCTGCGCGCAAAAAAGAAACAGCAGGAAAGGGCGCTGAACTTGAAACTGCGCGCGAGTGGACAAGTTCCCCACTCCCCCGCTTCTTTGCCCAACCGATGCTCGACCTTCGCGACCATCGCCGAAGAGAGAGAGGCCCGCGAGGACGCCGTGAGCAAACAGATGCGCCTTCTGCGCAAAGAGCTGCCCACCTTGCTCGACCTGGAACATCTCGAACAGGCCCACGTCGATCTGGTCAAGCGGCTGATCCGCGGCAAGAGCTTTCGCCGCTATCTGATCAACCGCTGCTATCCGATCGCCATCGACGGCTCACAGAAGCTCGCCGGCGACACCCTCTGGGCGGAGGAACTCCTGCAGCGGACCGTCGGCAAGGAGGAAACCCGTCACACCCAGTACTTCGTCTACCTCCTCGAGGCCAGTCTCACCTTCCACAACGGTCTGGTCATCCCGTTGCTCAGCGAGTTCCTCGAACACGCGCTGGGCGAACCCGAAGCGCAACAGCAGGATGGCGAGCTGCGCGGCTTTGTGCGCTTGAGCGATCGGCTCAAGACGCTGTTCCCCGGCCTGCCGATCCTGCTCCTGCTCGATGGCCTCTACGCCAACGGGCCGGTGATGCAGCGCTGCCGTGGCTACCACTGGCAGTTCATGATCGTGCTCAAGGACAAGGATTTGTCCAGAGTCTGGCAGGAGTTCCACGCGCTCCATGCCCTGAAAGCCTGGCGCATGTCTTCAATACCCTGGCACGCTTCACCCGGCAGCTACGCGACCTGTATCGGCAATTCGGTGTGCGCGGCGCCATCGCCTTTATCCGCAGTTCCTGCGCCGCTCCCTGGCTCGATCCCGCGCGCATGCGCGTGCTCCTCGCCAAACCGTTCCTGCTGCAACTCGAATAACCTTCCCCGGCCTGCCCAAGACATCTTCCCCAGCGCGGCGCAGTCCGCGCCGGGAAACCAGCTCGCCTGACGATCACAACGGAGCTCCAACGACCTCTCACCTCCCATTGACTGACCCCACACTACCCGCGCTACCAGCGCTCCTTTGCCGCTAGCCAACCCCCATCTGACCGCCTCGCCAGCGAAAACGGGCGGTACCGGCAAACAGATCCGATTCGGCTGGGTCATGCGTCAGGGCTGCCCGATTGCGGTAGTCATGGACAGCAGCGCGGCAAATCGGCCATAATCCCGCGGTCTTTTGACGGCGTTCCCCATGAAGTTCCTTTTCGACCTCTTTCCTGTCATTCTTTTCTTCATCGCCTTCAAGGTTTTCGACATCTACGTCGCGACCGGAGTGGCCATCGCTGCGACCTTTGCGCAGATCGGCTGGTTGTGGTTCCGGGGCCGCAAGATCGACACCATGCTCTGGATCAGCCTGGTGATCATCACCGTGTTCGGTGGCATGACCCTGGTCCTGCAAGACGAGAACTTCATCAAGTGGAAGCCGACGGTGCTCTACTGGGCCTTTGCCGCGGCGCTCCTGGGCGGTACCCTGTTCATGAAGAAGAATCTGATGCGCGCGCTGCTGGGCGAACAGATGGAACTGCCGGAAGTCGCCTGGAACAGGCTCAACTGGTCGTGGATCGGTTTCTTCGTTTTCATGGGCATCGCCAACCTGTTCGTCGCCTTCAACTTTTCCACCGACGACTGGGTCAACTTCAAGCTGTTCGGGGGTATGGGGCTGATGCTGGTTTTCGTACTCGTGCAGGGCTTGCTGCTGTCGAAATACATTGAGGAGAGCAAATGATGTTCTACGCCATTGTCGGTGAAGACCGCCCGGAGTCGCTGGCCGAACGCCTCGCTGCCCGGCCGGCACATGTCGAGCGTCTACAGGCGCTGCAGAACGCCGGACGCCTGCTGCTGGCCGGTCCTTTCCCCGCCATCGACTGCCCCGATCCCGGACCGGCGGGTTTCTCGGGCAGCCTGATTGTCGCCGAATTCGCTTCGCTCGAAGCAGCCAGGGCGTGGGCGGACGCGGATCCCTACGTCGCCGCCGGCGTCTACGCTGCGGTGACCGTCAAACCGTTCAAGAAGGTGCTGCCGGCGTGAGCGACACGCACGCCGTCGGCGCTGCTGCAGAGGTTCAGACAATCATCCAGCAAAGACTGGCCGTTCTCGAACCGCTTCGTCTGCAGGTGATCGACGACTCCGCACGACACGCCGGCCACCCCGGCGCCAAAGGCGGTGGCGGTCATTATCGTCTGCTGATCGTCTCGGCCGCGTTCACCGGCCAGGGCCGCCTGGCGCGTCACCGCATGCTCCATGACGCGCTTGGCGACCTCCTGCGCACCCGCATTCACGCCCTGGGAATTCAGGCGCTGACCCCGGCAGAAGCCCTGGCGACGACTGCGATTGCTCCCTGATTCAATTTGCTTTGCCCCAACCCACCCCAACAAAAGGACTACCAGAAATGCACAAGCTTTCCAAACTCGCCAGCGCTGTTGCTCGGCGCGCTGATCTCGCTCCCGGTGGCTGCCCAGAAGGCTGCCAGTGGAACCGTCGCCACCGTCAACGGCGCCGCCATTTCGCAGACCGTGGCCAACGCCTTTGTCGCCGAACAGAAAGCCCAGGGCGCTCCCGATAGCCCGGAGCTGAAGAACGCCGTCAAGGAAGAGCTGATCCGGCGCGAGTTGCTGGTCCAGGAGGCGAAAAAGATGAACCTCGACAAGCAGCCCGATGTGGCGGCGCAGGCCGATCTGGCACGCCAGGCGATTTACATCCGCGCCTTTGTTCAGGACTTCATCAAGAAGCACCCGATCAGCGAGCAGGATCTGGAAGGCCGCGTACGACAGGATGAAAAGCCAGATGGGCAACACCGAGTATAAGGTCCGGCACATCCTGGTAGAACAGGAGGACGAAGCCAAGGCGATCATCGTCAATCTGAAGAAGGGCGCCAAGTTCGACGATCTGGCCAAGCAGTCGAAGGACCCCGGTTCCAAGGACAAGGGCGGCGACCTCGGCTGGGCGCCCACAGCAGGCTACGTGAAACCCTTCGGCGATGCGGTCGCCGGCCTGGGCAAGGGCAAGATACCGAAGTCCCGGTCAAGACCGACTTCGGCTACCACGTGATCCTGCTCGAGGACAGCCGGCCGTTGACTGTGCCACCGTTCGATCAGGTCAAGCCACAACTGACGCAGCGCCTGCAGCAGGAGCAGCTCCAGAAATACGTCACTGACCTGCGCGCCAAGGCGAAGGTACAGTAAGCCGGTTCCGCCACAAAAAAAGCGCCGTAAGTCGGGCGCTTTTTTTTGGTTTGGCCGGTCCAGGCGGCACGCCTGTGAACTGAACAGACCTTCCAGCAGCGTGCCTTTCCGGAGTTTCATCTCCCATCCCATTTCGCTCCGGACCGGCAGACGCGTGGCGGTGCGTGTGGTCAGCCAGTTCGGTAAGGAATCGACGGAGGTAGTGCAACCATGAACACCATAGCGAAGAACACCGGCGGGCGACTGCGCCTCAAGATCACCTCGAACACTTCGCCGGCCATCTGGCGTCGGGTCGAAGTCGATGATGACCTCACCTTCGGGGATTTTCACCGGGTCATCCAGGTGGCCATGGGCTGGGACGACGACCACCTGCACGAATTCCAGGTGGCCGGCCAGCGGGTGAGCATGCCCAGCCTCGACGACGACCTGTTTGGTGAGCGGCCGGCGATCCCCGAAGACTCCATCACGCTCGGCGAGTTGCTGGAGGGACAGCGCAAGTTTCGTTACTGGTACGACTTCGGTGACGACTGGTGGCACAGCATCGCCGTCGAGAAACGGCTACCGCCCGACCCGGACGCGCCGCCGGCGATGCTGGTCGCTGGCACCGGCGCGTGTCCGCCGGAAGACTGCGGCGGGGTCTACGGCTACGCGGATCTGCTGGCGATCCTCAAGGACCCGGACCACGAGGAGTACGAGGAAACCAGGGATTGGCTGGGCGAGGATTTCGACCCGGCCGCTTTCGACTTCGCAGCCCACGCCGCAAGAGTCGCCGCGGTGGCGGCAAGATGAGCTCCGTAATACACAGTTCAGGATGGAAGCGGCAGTAGCCGTGTCGAGAAGGAACTTCAGCGCGCGCTGGGTGGTCAAGGTACACGCTCGGGCTGTGTCCGAGCATCCAACCAACACCAGGAGTCCGCATCATGGCTGAAATCGACAAGCAGAAGGTTCTCGCGGTACTCAACAGCATCCTCGAACACGAGTTGGCCGGCGTCGTACGCTACACCCACTTCTCGTTCATGGTCGTTGGCTACGGCCGTATCCCCATCGTTTCCTGGTTGCGGGCGCAGGCCGACGAGTCGCTGCTGCATGCCCAGGAAGCCGGCGAGATCATCACGCTTCTTGGCGGCCAGCCATCGTTGTCGATCGGTGCCCTTTTGGACCAGCACCACAACGATATTGGCGCCATTCTGCGCACCTCGCTGCAGGGGGAAACCCAGGCCGTGGCACTCTACCGCAAGCTGCTGGAACAGGTGAAGGACAGCTCGGTGGTGCTCGAGGAGTACGCGCGCAAGATGATTTACGCCGAGGAGGTGCATGTGGGCGAAGTGGAGAAAATGCTGCGCAAGCCCGACGACGCCGCGTGACGAAGTATCGTCCGTTGCGGCGGGTTGCGGATCAGCAGACTGTCACGCCCGACCTGCCACCAGGTGCCGCCTGCCGGGTCGAAGCCGATGCGGATCGCTGCTTCATCGGGGCGGCCAACTTCCCTGAAACTGACTCCGATACCGAGTTTGAACCACGCCTGGAATGCCTGGCGCACTTCATTGATGTCCGTCGCATTTCGCTTCCACTCGCCGACCAGGGTATCGCTTGCCCGGTCGCAATGAAAGGTCAGCGAGCTGCCTGCCGCGTACGTGGACCAGCGGTCGATCGTCGATCGCTGCGCACGCGTCCGACCGCGCAGCGTGCCGAGAAGCCGAGTGGGCCTGCAGAGCGCCCAGCAAGGCAACTGCCTATTCCGGCTTCGTCCCTCGCAATACGGCCAATTGCTTCGCGATCTGCAGCGACCACTTGTCGAAAGCGCCGCGCGCGTAAGCCCAGCTCTGGAACGAACTCATGTAGCCCTTGATCCAGGTATCGGTAGCACCCGCCGCACCGGCATCGACATTCGCTGCGTACTTTCGGCCGATCTGCGTATCGGCGCATTCTGCGAGCACGACGTTGCTGGCACCGTCGAGAAACTGCATCGCCATGCCGGTCTCGCCGAGATACGGCGTCGTACCTGCCGGTCGGCCCGATGCCGGACCGGAAGCTGCCTCGGCCACGAAGCCGTAGGGGATCGCCGTCCCGGCGACGCTGCGACTGACCTGCGTCGGCACCAGGTTGCTGAGTTCGATGCGCAACACCAGCACCCCCGGCCCGGGCTGATCGACGACCTGCAGCTGCGGCTTCAGCGCCTTGACCAGCGAGCTGTGAAAATAATCGACCAGCGCCTTGAGATCGGTCGGATCAACCGCCTGCTGCTGATCCGCCTTGAGGCTGACCAGGATGCGGGTGATCAGCACCTTGTTATAGCGCTTCGCGTCAAAATCGGGATTCCGCCAGCACAGCGCGCCGTCACCGCCCGGCGAGGTCGTCAAGCGGCTGTAGTCGGAGAGGAAGCCGGAGCGCGTGATGCGCAGCGGATCGCTGACCGTTACGTCGGTCCCGGTGCCCATCAGGTCGGCGCAGCCGCCAAGCAGCAGCGCCGCGGCCAGGCTACCGGCGACTGCGGTCTTGCAGGGCCAGGCGGCGGTACAAGACCGTCACGCTCCGGCGCCGATTGGAAAGTTCTTGTCTGGCAAACATCATCGCATCTTTCTGGTTACAGGCGCTCATTGTACCCCGCCGAAGCAGCCGCGCCTGTTGCGCCGGCATGGTCCGGGCGAATCGACCGGGGCGCCCAACGAGCTTGCCGCCAAAGAGCCGTAGCGCACGAGCCAGCTGCGCGACCGACTTGCACGTTCAGCTGCCCATCCCGGGGACGCTGCTGGCGCCTTTGTTGCGCAGCGCGTGGATCCTGGCGAGACCACCGCGCGCCGTTTCCCGATAGCTCGCTTTCATGTCGCAACCGGTCTCCCACATGGTGCGTACCACCTCGTCGAAAGAAACGATGTGCTGGCCGTCGGAAAGCAGAGCATAGGCGGCGCAGTCGACAGCGCGCACTGCCGCGATGGCGTTACGTTCGATGCAGGGAATCTGCACGTAGCCGCCGATCGGGTCGCAGGTCAGGCCGAGATGATGTTCCAGGCCCATCTCCGCCGCATACTCGATCTGGCGTACCGAACCGCCCAACAGTTGCGCAGCGGCGCCGGCCGCCATCGCGCAGGCCGTTCCCACCTCGCCCTGGCAACCGACTTCGGCACCCGAAATCGACGCGTTGCGCTTGACGAGGTTGCCGATCAGCCCGGCCGTGGCGAGTGCGCGGCAGATTTTGGCGTCGGACAGCTGCGCTTGCTGCTGCAGGAAGAACAGCACCGCGGGCAGCACGCCACAGGCACCGCAGGTCGGCGCGGTGACCACCTCGCCACCAGCGGCGTTTTCTTCCGAGACGGCGAGTGCATAAGCAAACTGCAGCGCGGTCTGTCCGAAGTAGCCGGGCCAGGCTCTGAGCACGGGCATGATACGCTGACGCCTTGCGCGGCACATTCAGCGTGCCGGGCAAGCGGCCTTCGGCGTTGAGACCGCTGACGATAGTCTGCTGCATGCTGCGCCAGATGCCCTCCAGAAACGGCCAGATCGCCGGCCCTTCGTGTCGGTCGACGAGTTCCCAGATGCGCAGCCCTTCAGCCTCCGCTGCATCCAGGATCTCGCGCATGCCGGCATAGGGGTAGACGTCGTCGCCACCATCCGGCTGGCCGTTTTCGTCGAGCAGCGCGCCGCCGCCCACCGAGACGACGCGCGCAGCCACGACACCGCCGCTGGCATCGAGCGCCTCAAACTGCATTCCATTGGGGTGACGCGGCAGCGACTGGTCGGGCAGCCAGACGATGTCCACTGGCATTGGTGAGAACGGCACGCTGACCGCCCGGTCGGTAAGGTGGCCACGGCCGGTGGCCGCCAGGGCGCCATAGAGCGTCACCCGCAGCCTTGCCGCGGCGGGGTTGGCCGCCTTGAACGCTTGCGCCGCGAAGCGCGGCCCCATGGTGTGGCTGCTCGAAGGGCCGAGGCCGATGCGGTAGAGTTCCTGCAGGGATTTCAAGCGCTCAGCGTCCTTTCAAAGCGGCGGCCAGCTATTCGATGGGGGACGAACACAACACCCGAAACCCAATGGTGTCGTTGCGGTTCTCCGGAGAGTAGTAGCCGCGAGCGACCGAACGCGTGAAGGCCGGCACATCATCCCAGGCGCCACCGCGCAAAACCCGTTCCACGGTGGTTTTGGGGTCCTCACACAGCCGCTCGCTGCCGTCGTAGCGATTACGCCACGCGGAGCAGGTCCATTCCACTACATTGCCGACAGTGTCGTGAAGGCCAAAGGCGTTGGCGGGAAAACTGCCTACCGGCGCGCTCTGATCGTTATCCCAGCGGCTGCCACAGTCGCGGCAATTCGCCATCGCCTCGCCGCTGCGACGAACCTCGTCTCCCCAGGGGTAGGCCGTTTTCGTCTGCGCACGCGCCGCATGCTCCCATTCGGCCTCGGTCGGCAGACGACAACGCAGCCCCTTACGCTCGCCGAACCACTTGGCGTAGGCCGCCGCGTCGTACCAGGTGACATTGACCACCGGCCGTGTTCCGCGTCCCCCTTTGGCGGTGGTCGGATAGACGACCCTGCCCACGACACTGCCCTGATCCGCGCGCTGCTGTTCCCAGACGTAGTAGTCGAACTGCTCGTAGCTGACCTCGTACCTGCCGAGGCGGAAACCGCTGGCGATCGCGATCTGCGCCGACGGAACGCCAAGGAACCTCCACTTTTTTTCTCCAACCTGTTTCAAGAATTCCGGATCCTGCTCGCCCATCGCCAGCGAACCGGCCGGGATCTCGACCAGCTCGGGCAGCGGCGCATAACCCCAGCGATAGCGCTGCTGCGTCCACATCATGTCGAGCGGCAGGTCGTTGGCGCGCGTCCACACGAAGGACTCGCCGACAAAGACGAGCAACACGACCAGCACGGCCAGTTGCGCGCGCGCCTGCCAGCGACTCCAGCGCAGAAAGCGGCCTTCATCGCTCGCCTTGCGCACACGCAAGCGCCGATAGCGCGCGAGGTCGCGCCAACCGGCGAGACCGCGCAGACGACCGAGGCCGCTGGCGCCCCGCCAGCGCTCGGTCGAGAAGCGGAGCTGCTGCAGATGCAGGTCGCGATCGCGGTTCTTCTCGATGTAATCGTACAGCGTCGGCCAGTAGCCGACGCGCTGGCCGCTCCGCTCGTCCTTGCTGCGGGCACGGATCAGCGTTTCATGGATCAGGTCGACGTAGCGCCGCTCGCCTTCGCTGCTGGTGGTGACCAGGCGCAAGGTGCCGTCGGGTACTGCGGCTTCTCGCCGACGCTCGCCGGCGAGCAGTTGCAGGACGCGCTCGCCGACCTCGTCGTGGCCGTTGCCGGCGACGAAGACGGCTTCGGCACGCGCGATCCGCTGCCGGGTGTGGCGGCCTTCGTCGTTGATGCGGGTCAGGCGCAGCAGCAGTTCGAGTGCCGCCTGCCGGCCCTGCGGAACCTCCTGGTCGATACGTTCGAGCAGGGCGTCGGCCGAGACGCTCAAGATGCCGGCGATGCCCATCGCCTGCCGGTAGCGCTCACCGCTGAGGCGATTCCCTTCGCGCTGCTGCCAGAGCGTAAACAGCGCGTTTTCGACCAGCGGCAGGGCACCGATTTCGCCGCGCGCGTCGTCGAGGATCGCGGCGCTGACCTCGCGCACGTCGAGGCCGGCGAGCCGGGCCGGCTCTTCGATCACCTCGCGCAGGCCGTGCTCGGAGATCGTCGGCAGCGAGTAACCCCGGCAGTGGCTGTTGCGGATCGCCTGCAGGCGCGGCAGCTGTTCAAAGCGGTCGAGGAAATCGACGCGCACGCTGCTGATCACGAACAGCGGGCACTCGGAGTCCTGCAGCGCATGCGCGAGCAGCGCATCGAAGCGCTGGCGTGAGTGTTCTTCGGCAAAGGTGAACAGCTCCTCGAACTGGTCGAGGACCAGCAGGAAGGCACTCTCTGCCTGCTTGAGGTCGCGCAGCCGGCGGGCGAAAGCGCGATCATCGCTTTCAAAGCGCTGTTGCAAGGCCAGCGAATCGCGTGTGCTGGCCTGCGCTTCGGGAATCAGGCCCAGTTCGAGCACCTCGGCGAGCTTCGCCAGCGGCTCCCGGCCGGGCATCATCGGGCCAAGAACATGCCAGTGCGCGAAACCGGTGCGCGCCCACAAAGCGCCCTGCTCGATCAGCGGCAACATGCCGGCAGCGACCAGCGACGACTTGCCGGCGCCGCTGTTGCCGTCGATCTGCAGCCAGCGATAGTAGCCGGTGCCGCTGCCCCGCAGTCGTTCCGGATTCGCTTCGCGCGGATCGCCGAGGCAGGCGAGCGCTTCGAGCGTCTCCTTGCGGCGGCCGAAAAACAGCCGGGAATCGCCGCGACCGAAAGCGCTGAGGCCGAGGAAGGGGCAGCCTTCGAAGGCGATCGGACAGGCGCCGCGGGTACTGCGCGTCCGGATGGCTTCGAGCAGCGCCTCGGGCACCGGCCCGGCGGCGGCCCAGCGGACCGCCTGGAACAGGGCGAGGAACGGCGGCAGGGCTTCCGGGCTGGCGTCGTCGAGCAGAACCGGGAAGATCGGCAGGCGCTCGGCGCCTTCAGCGGGCGACAGGTGGCGCGCCAGCGCCACCTGCAGCTCGGCGCCGACCCAGCGCTGCACGCCGTCTCGGCCGACCAGCAGGACGAAGGCCGAACATTGCTGCAGCGCCTCCTGCAGGCGCGTCAGCCAGCGGTCGCCGACGCGGATCGCTTCTTCATCGCGAAAAAAACTGATCCCGGCCACCGCCAGGGCGGTGCGCAGCGCCACGCACGCTTGCCGGTCAGCGTGACTATAGCTGAGAAAAACCTGTTCGGCGGGCGTTACGGGCTGCGGCATCCGTTGTCAATGGGAAATTGCCAAGTTTCCAGTCTATCGCAATCCGGCCGACAATCGACTCCCCGCGAGCCAGTCAGCAAGTCGCCAGCGTTGCCACCAGCATCGCCAGCGCATCGACGGGCGACGCCAAGACGTTCTGCGGGCCAGTTTTTCCAGGGCATGGCGATAGGGAAGATCGGTGAAGGGCGAATGATGCACCCGTTGTGAGTATTCGCACAGGCCTGCCCGGACATTCAACCTATTCTCTTTTCACGTCGAAGCAAGCAGGAAAGGCAAGCGCTAGACACCTCGTTACACGGGTACGCCAGCTGAACCATCGGCCTTCCCGCAGCGCGGCGCTACCTTCGTAGTATTCCATTGATGATTTATTGAGGAGATTAAGACCGTGTCAAAACTGAAACGTCGTACTTCGCTCACCGGCGCACTCGCCCTTGGGCTCGCCTGCATGAGCCCCGCAACACACGCAACACTGACCATCAGTTCGGTGGTCGGTGGGGTGCCAGCGGGGCAAGCAGCTATGGAATTTCAACGACCTGCCGCTGGGGAATGCTGGAGGCACGAGCGGCGGCATCGCCGTATCCTTTTCCTTTCCCGGCCAGACGGTGCAGGGCAACCTAGCTGGCGCGTATGCCGCGCCGTACATTTCGAACAGCAACGGAGCGCTGTTCGGGGACATGACCGTCAACGGGCAAGATGCAACGCCTTACCTCAGTGCGGGCAACGCGGCGGTGGTCTTGATGCTGCCCAACCTCGAGAAGTATTTTGGCGTTCTCTGGGGGTCTGTTTGACGCCTACAACACACTGGAATTCTTCTCCGGCATGACCTCGGTGGGAACCATCACCGGCACTGATGTTAGCGCGTCGGCCAACGGAGACCAGGGAGCGAACGGGACCTACTATGTAAATATCAACTCTGACGTCTCTTTCGACAAGGTCGTGGCGTCGAGCAGCCGCTTCGCCTTCGAGTTCGACAACGTCGCTTACCACACCGAGGCCCTGACGGTTCCCGAACCGGTCTCGATGGCGCTGCTCAGCCTGGGCCTGATCGGCGTCGGCTTCACCCGCCGCAAACCAGCCGCCTGAGCGGTATCGGCAGCACCGGCATGCTCGCTGCACGAGTGCGTGCCGAGGACTGCCGAAGCAGCGCCTGATCGCAGCAGCGGCCGGAACCTCGTGTGGGTGACGGCCGCTGCGCACGCATCGGCAGGACGCTTTTCCTGCAGCGCCCGATGGCTGTCCGCGTCGAGGCCGGCTGCTGATGCTTCGATAGTCCTTTACGAATCCTGGGCAATGTCCGAAACTGCTGTACTTTCATGCCCTATCGACATCCCGGTCGCTGCCGCGGCAGTGATCCCCGCAACGGCGATAGCAGCCACGCGCAGGAGGACAGCCGATGAACCAGACGCCAGACCGGGAAAGCCCGGCGAGCCGTTTCCCCGACGATCCGCAAGGTAGATCCCGGAGCCGTCGTCCGCTGGCTGAAGGCCGGCTGGCACGACTGTCGCCGAGCTGGCCCGGCGAGCCTTTCTACGGCGCGTGTTTTGCTCTGGCCGGCTGGCTGCTGTCGGTAGTTTTTGCCGAGGCCTATGCCCTTTTCGCTGGCTTGACGACCGGCTTCCTGCTGATCGGCCCATTCCTTTGCCTGGGACTCTACGACCTGAGTCGGCGAATCGAACTCGGCGAACCGCCGCAACTGCGTCCAACCCTCGCTGCCTGGCGCCCGAACCTGGCCAACGTCGGTGTCTTCGCAGCCCTCCTGACGGTCGTTCTGCTGATCTGGGCACGCGCGTCGATCATTGTTTTTGCGCTCTTTTTCGCGGGTGGTTTGCCGAGCTTTGGCGATGTCGTGCGCATCGTGCTGACCTTCGAACAGGTCGATTTTGCGTTTTTCTATTTTGCTGTCGGGGGGTTTTTCGCCGCCTTCAGTATCCATGATGAGTGCGATCTCCTTACCGATGATGCTCGACCGCAGGACCGATGCGATCACCGCAGCGATTGCCAGCCTCCTCGCCTGCGGCCGCAACCCGGGACCGATGCTGCTGTGGGCCGCGTGCATCGCGGTTCTTGCCGCGATCGGTTTCGCGACCCTGTTTCTCGGCCTGATCGTGACCATGCCGCTGGTCGGGCACACCAGCTGGCACGCCTACCGCGACATCGTCGGGCCGGAGGCTGCGGCCAGTCCCTGAATACCGCTGGCCGCCTACTCGGGCAAGCCGTTCAGGAAATACAGGCTTTCCAGTTGCGGCCCCGGTTTGGCAAGGAAGCCGAACCAGCGATCGTAAATGCCAAAGATTTCACGGCTGCGCGAGACGAGCCAATTCACGATTGACCGCCAGGCGAAAATCCGCGTCATTGCGGCGCATCATCAGCGCATAGGGCTCGTAGGAGAGGGTTTCAGGGCCGATCGCCCAGTCATTCTGCGTTCCCGAGTCGAGGACCAGCCCCATCAGCAGCGATCGATCCGAGGCATAGGCGTCGACGTTGCCCTTCAGCAATGCGGCAAACCCCTGCTGCTGGTCGCTGACCTTCACCAGCTCGGCACGCATGTTTTTCTGCAGCAGCGCTTCGGCCAGCGTCCGCTCGCTGGTAGTTCCCGCGGCCACCGCAATCCTCTTGCCAGCCAGGTCTTCGAAGCGCTTGATCCCGGCAGAGCGGCGCGCCAGGTAGCCACCCCCATCGATGAAAGTCGACAGACTGAAATCGACTTCCTGCATGCGTGTTAGCGACTTGGTGGTCGAAGCGCATTCGAGATCGATCTCTCCCGACTTGAGTTTGGCGATCCGCGTCTCCGGGGTGACCGGCACCCAGAGCAGCTGCAGCTCGTCCACGCCGAGTTGCTTGACGATCGCCGCCACCACCTTGATGCACAGGTCGACCGAATAACCCCACGGCTGGTTATCGTCGCCGATGTAGGAAAACGGGATCGAGTTCTCGCGGTATCCCAAGCCAATCGATTTGGACGCCTTGATCTTGTCGAGCGTCCCGGCCGCCCCGGCCGACAGTGAAAGGCAGAGGCCCAGCGTGGCCGCGAGCAACGGTATCCAGCGATGCTGTTTCATGCACTTCCTCCCCCGGCACGGTTTCCCCAAACCACGATTGTGACCTATCGGCGGCGTTTTGAGAATCGCTTCCCGGCAGCTTTTTGACAACCCGCCCTTGCCGCCGCTGCTTCAGCGGTGCTGGCAGAAGCGGCAGTGCCAACCGTAAAGCAGCGCTTCCAGGCGTGGCCGAGGCTATACTGGTCTCCCCATCCTCGCCAGGAGCTTGCCATGAAATCCCCGATTCCTGCCACCGCCCTGCTCCTGGCGTCGCTGCTGAGCACTGCGCCCGTCGGCGCCGAAGTGATGCTTTACCGTGGTCTGTGCAACGCTTCGGCCGCCGTCGCCATCGGCCCCAGGAACTTCGTCGTCGCTGACGACGACCTCGATGTCCTGAGCATCTACGAGTACGGCAAACCCGACGCCATCCTCCCGGGCGTCGATCTGATCGACTATCTGGGCAATCGCCAGCCAGACGGCAAGCTCAAGGAAGCCGATATCGAGGGTGCGGCGCGCGTCGGCAACCGGATCTACTGGATCGCCTCGCACGCACGCAACACCAAGGGCAAGGTTCAGGAAGTACGGCAACGCTTCTTTGCCACCGAGGTGGTCGACACCGCCGCCGGGCCAACGGTGAAGGCGCTGAGCACGCCGCCGTACAAGGGACTCCTCCGCGACCTCCTCGCCGACCCGCGCTTTGCGCTGCTGGCCGAGGCCAGTGCTTTGCAGACAGCGCCTGAAGACCCCGGTGGCCTGAACATCGAAGGCCTTGCGGCGACGCGCGAGGGGCAGCTACTGATCGGCTTCCGTAATCCACTGCCCAAAGGCAAGGCCCTGCTGCTACCGCTAAGGAATCCAGCCGAGGTGATCGACAAAGCCGCGGCGCCGGTTTTTGGCGATCTGATTGCGCTCGACCTCGGCGAGAGGGGAATTCGCAGTATCGAATGGGTGGACTCGCGTTTCCTGATCGTCGCCGGACCGTTTGATAACGGCAAGGGCAGCGGCAAAGGCTTTGCCCTGTATACCTGGACCGGCAGAGTCGCTGATTCGCCGCAGCGGATCAAGCAGATCGACTTCGGCAACATGCACCCGGAGGCTCTCTTCGCGGCTACCGGCGACCGTACGATCCACATCCTCAGCGATGACGGCAATGCGGCCTGCAAGAAGGGCGATCTACCAGCCGCGCGGAAAACCTTTCGTGACCTGGTTCTGAGTCTGCCCGACCTGGTACGCTGAGGAGCGGCATCAATACACCGTGTGCCGATCTTTCTCGAGCTCTTTCTCTGCCCGAACCCAGTCTTCGGCAGGTGCGCCGTCCTTGAATTTGCGCTTCTCGGCGAGGTAGTAGGCGGTCTCACGAATCGCTTGCTCCCGATTTCGGGTGGTGGGAGTTGGCTCATCCGCCGTGATGGTCATTTCCCGATTGGCGTCCGCAAGTCCTCCGTCGATTTTGGGCGAGCTTGTTGGCTGGGGTGCTTGCTGGGGTGCTTGCTGGGGTGCTTGCTGGGGTGCTTGCTGGGGTGCCTGAATTCCCGGCTGCTCGCTCAGCTCCTGCGATGTTTCCACGTGAACCGGTGATCGGCCCCGTTCAGTAGGAAGCGCACCCCTGTCTTCTGGTACTTCGTTGCCGGGAGTCGATACCCCGACTCGGTCTGTCAATTCGCAGGACGCACGGCCTGCTGCCACTTCGGCAAGGTCACCCGGCGTTTCTGGAGGCGGCTCCGTCACCTTGTCGGATTGCCCGGAAGCGTCTGCCGCCACCCGCCGTTCTCGTGCGCGCGTCTCCCACAGGAAGTTGCCAGCCACCAGAAGCGCGATCGCCAGCGGGTCAAAGACAAAGATGATGACCAGGATCACGTACTTGACCGCCTGCTCCAGTGACACGTCGAACGCCTGTGAAATGTAGACTATGGGTCCGGCATGGGTATGGATGGCGATCTCCTGCACGCGCAACTTCGGTAGTTCCGCGTCCAGTTGCTGCAGGCGCAGGTTGATGCGATCCGCTTCACCCTTGAAGGCAGCAATGAGCTTTTGCCGCCCGCGCACGTTGTTTGAGGGAAGCCTGGCTATCTGGGTGTCGATCTCTTTCTTGCGCGCCTCCAGCTTCGCCTTCTCCTCCGCGATTGCGGTGACCAGGACTTGTTGTTGCCGGGTATCCTTGATGGCTCCCTGAAAAGCAGCGGAGAGGTAGCCGAACGCGCCAGCAGAGGTGATGATCATCAACACCGCCGTGGCCAGAATCATGTAGGCGCGAAGCATCCGGGGTGCCGTGCTCCAGCGTTTGTACAGGAAGGAAACGGTGACCACCTTGCCTAGGTCAAGCGCCGTCGCCAATGCGATGATGATGGGATCGGCGCTAAAGAGGCTCGAGAGACCGATTATTGAAATCCAGGTTCCGAGTCCCTCGATCAGGAACGCCGAGGCAAAGGTCAACAGTGATAGGATCATAGGCTAAATGGTGATGCGTGCGCGGCTCGCGCAGCCAGCCACGCACGCTTTTTCCGACTATACGTTCCCCTGTGCTTGCTGCGCAGCATCAGGCGCTCAGCGCCAGGACAACGCCGGCAAGCGGCGGCACCGTCAGGGACAGCGAATACGGGCGGCCCATCCACGGCACTTCCTCGGCAAGCAGCGGCGTATCGCCATTGCCCACATCGCTACCGCCATAGAAATGCGAATCCGAGTTGAGGATCTCGCGATAGCTGCCCGCTTGCGGCACGCCAATGCGGTAATCCATACGCGGGACTGGCGTGAAGTTGACGATCACCACCACGAATTCGTCGTCGGCCTGGCGGACAAAGCTCAGGATCGACTGTTGGGAATCATGGCAATCGATCCACTCGAATCCCTTGCCACTCAAACTCGTTTCGATGCAGGGCGGGCGAGCCGCGATACAGGTGATTGAGATCCTTCACCAGCGTTTGCATACCGGTATGCAAAGGAAACTCGAGACATACCAGTCGAGAACGCCCGCGCTGTTCCACTCCAGACCTTGACCGAATTCGGTGCCCATGAAAAGAAGTTTCTTGCCCGGATGAGTGAACATGTAGGTGTAGAGCAGCCGCAGATTGGCGAAACGCTGCCATTCATCGCCGGGCATGCGGTTGATCATCGAGCCCTTGCCATGCACCACTTCGTCATGCGAGAAAGGCAGCATGAAATTCTCTGAAAACGCATAGAGCATGCTGAAGGTAAGCAGGTCATGATGGTACTGGCGGTGGATCGGTTCCTGCGCCATGTAGCGCAGGGTATCGTTCATCCAGCCCATATTCCACTTGATGTCGAAGCCCAGTCCGCCAATGTAGGTCGGCCGCGTCACCTGCGGCCAGGACGTCGATTCCTCGGCGATGATCAGCGTGCCGGGAGATTCCTTGTGGGTCGCAGCGTTGAATTCGCGCAGAAACTCGATGGCTTCGAGGTTTTCCCGGCCGCCGTATTGATTGGGCACCCATTCGGTGCGCGAATAATCGAGATAGAGCATGGAAGCGACCGCATCCACCCGCAAACCGTCGATATGAAACTCGTCAAGCCAATACACGGCACTGGAAATCAGGAAGTTCTTCACCTCGTTGCGGCCGAAGTTGAAGATCAGCGTCGACCAGTCCAGATGTTCGCCCTTGCGCGGATCCTCGTGCTCGTAGAGCGCCGTGCCGTCGAACCTCGCCAGGGCATGGGCATCCTTGGGGAAATGCGCGGGAACCCAGTCGAGAATCACGCCAATGTCATTCTGGTGGCAGAGATCAACGAAGTAACGGAAGTCGTCCGGTGCGCCAAAACGGCTGGTCGGCGCGAAGTAGCCAGTGACCTGGTAGCCCCACGAAAGATCGAAGGGATGCTCGGTAATGGGCAGGAGTTCGATATGAGTGAAGCCCATCCGGGTTACATAGTCGACCAGTTGTCTCGCCAACTCGCGGTAATTGAGGAATTCCCCTTCGTAGCCACGCTGCCAGGAACCGAGATGGACCTCGTACGTGGACATCGGCGCATGCTGCCAGTCGGCCCCGGCGCGCCGCTCCATCCAGGCCAGGTCTTGCCACAGGTAAGTGGAACGAGGACTGACAATCGATGCATTTCCCGGCCGCATCTCGAAGCGCTGGCCGTAGGGATCGGATTTCAGCAGCACCTCGCCGCTGCTCCGGTTCCTGATCTCGAAGCGATAAAGGATTCCGTGGCCGATGTCGGGAATGAAAAGCTCCCATACCCCGCTCCCCGGACGCACGCGCATCTGGTGGCGACGACCGTCCCAGTGATTGAAGTCACCGAGGACGCTCACGCGCTCGGCATTGGGTGCCCAGACAGCGAACAGGACGCCGGCGACGCCGGCGACCTGATGTTCGTTTGCCCCCAGAAAATTATAGGCATGGCTATGCTTGCCTTCACCGAAAAGGTGCAGATCGAAGTCCGGGATCTGGGGCAGGTAGGTGTAAGGATCGTGGGCAATATGCTCGTGATTCCAGGTATCGCGCCAGATCAGGCGATAGTGTTCGGGAATCTCCTTGCCGGAACCCTGCCACTCAAAAAAGTCGGAATCCGGAATACGTTCCAGCGGCACATTGCCTTCTGCGATGGACACCTCCGTCGCATGCGGGATGTAGGCCCGCACCACCACTCCCGCAGCGCAAGGATGCCTTCCCAGCACGGCGAATGGATCGTGGTGGCGAGCCTCGGCGATGCGGATCAGTTCGTCATTCAATTTGGCTTCTTTCATGATTTTTGCTTCCCTCGGTGAGGATCAATCGGTGGTGACCTACCTACAAGGTCAACGGCATGGACTTTCGTGACTGGCATCAAGCAACAACCCGCAGCAACCATACCACCGACCATGGCAGCAGCCGGCCTTGAGTCAGCGCAGGATCGGCTTCGCTTGGCTCGGCCCAGAGGACCGTGCCTGCCGGTCGTTGCAGTCCTTCCAGCGGAACCACGCCGTAGTTGGCCAACAGGGTCAGTACGGAGTCGTCACCCAGCGTCCACCGGATCGATAAGCCTCGCTCCCCGATCAAGGTATAGCGAACGGCTTCTTCATGCATGCCAGCCAACCGCGGACAAATTTCCCGCTGGCGAACAGCCAGCAGGCGGCGATAGAAATACAGCCAGTCAGCATGCGGTGACTGGCTCACACTATTCCAGTCCAGCTGGCAACGCTGAAAAGTGGCCGCCTCCATGGGGTCTGGAATGCGTGCCCGGGTCCTGGTCGTGCGAAACCCCTGGAGATGGGCAAAGGACTTGCGCCGGTTGATGGCCATGTTCTTGACGAGGTCGGGGTTGAAGTCGCAAAAATACAGGAACGGCTGCGCGGCGGCGAATTCCTCGCCCATGAACAGCGCCGGCGGCATTGGCGCCAACAGGGAGGTGGCGACCATGGCACCGAGTGGCCGCGCTGGCGTCAACTGGTGGAGACGTTCACCGAGTGCTCGATCGCCGATCCGGGCATAGTCCTGCAGGAAGGTCACGAAAGCGGTGGGCAGCAGACAATCCGACCCGGCGGCGGCAAACCCCCTGCTCAGAAAGACGCCCAACTGGTCGAGCGTTCGGGCAGTAGCGGCCGCACCTGCCGATGCGGCGGTCAACACTTCCTGCATGGCCTGCTGGGCAGCGTCGTTCCAGACCGCCTCATAGTGGCGCGGAACGCTGTGATCATCCCATTGTAGATAGCGGGCAGCCCGCTGATCATGACCCAGCAGCAAGTGGCAATAACGGTGTTTGCCAGGCCCCTCTCGCACAGCATCGGCCAGCGCCGCCAACAGATCCACCTCGCCCGCGTGCTCTTGCAGCAGTGCCGCATTCAGACGCAGGCCATCCAGGTGGAACTCCTCCAACCAGTACAGCGCATTGTGGATGACGAACTCGCGTCCGACCGCCCGCGTGACATCGATGCTCCTGCCGGCCAGGCCGGTCGCGCGCCCGGAGAAGAACTCCGGCGCGGGGACCGACAGGTAATTTCCCTCCGGACCGAAATAGTGGCAGGCGAGATCAAGCAAGACCATCAATCCCTTGCGGTGGGCGGTCTGCACCAGATCTTTCAGCTCGTCCGGATGGCCATAGCTGGCGGCGGGAGCGAATGCAAGGACTCCGTCATAACCCCAGTTGTGCGCCCCGGCAAAAGCACCCACCGGCAGCAGTTGAATCGCCGTGACGCCCAGCTCCACCAGGTAGTCCAGTCGTTCCTTGACCGCCGCAAAGCTGCCCTGTGGGGTAAAAGCGCCGACATGCAGCTGGTAGATAATCGCTTCCCTCCCAGGGCCGGCCCCGCCAGTCGCGGTCGCTCCAGAGGAACTGTCCCGGCTCGATCACCTGGCTGGGACCGTGTACGCCCTGGGGATTGTAACGGGAGGCTGGATCGGGGACTTCGTTAAAGCCATCGATCCGATAGCGATAGAGATCGTCCACCGTCGCCTGGTCGCTGGTCAATTCGTACCAGCCCGCTTCTCTGGATTCCATCGGCAGGACGCTGGCGCAAGCCCCGCTTTTTGCAGCAACAGGTCCACCCGTTGGGCCGCCGGCGCCCACAGTCGAAAGCGAACCCGCCCGCCTTCCAGCACTTGCGCACCGAAGGGCATGAAATAACGCCGGCGCAGTAGGGGCACCGCCACTTGGCCAGCCGACCGCCGTTGGGTCAGCAGCGCCAGCGAACGCCCCGCCAAATCATAAGACGGGTCGCTGACTTGGCGAACCGTGCCACATCCGGGCAGGGCGGTATCCAGGACAAGTTCGCAGTCCCCTTTCCACGGCAGAGTGAAGCGGATAGCCTCGTGATGGGCATTCAGCAGCAGCAGGAAATCATCGTCCTTGGCCCACTGGCCGAGTCCATCCTGCTCTTCCAGAGCCTCGCCGACCAGGTACAGGCCAAAGCAACGGGCATGGTGATGATCCCAGTCCTGATCGCTGATTTCGCCTGCGTCCGGATGCAGCCAGATGATGTCCCTGACGCCGGCGCCGCGGATGCGCTGCCCCTGAAAGAAGTGCCGCCGGCGCAGCGCCGGATGCTGGTTGCGCAGCTCGATCAGGCGACGTGTAAATTCAAGGAGCTCCTGGTTGTCGGACATCCAGGCCAGCTCCCAATTGACCCAGCTCAGTTCATTGTCCTGACAATAGGCGTTGTTGTTGCCGTGCTGGGTGCGTCCCATTTCGTCGCCCGCCAGCAGCATCGGCACGCCTTGCGAGAGCAGTAGCGTCGCCAGCAGATTACGGCGCTGCCGCTGCCTCAATCGGAGCACCTCGGGGTCTGTTGTATCGCCTTCGACACCGCAGTTCCAACTGCGGTTATGCGAGTCACCATCGCGATTGTCTTCCCCATTGGCCGCGTTGTGCTTGTCGTTATGGCTGACCAGATCGTACAGGGTAAAGCCATCATGGGCGGTGATGAAGTTGATGCTGACATAAGGTCGGCAACCACTGTGCTGGTACAGATCGCTGGAACCGGTGAGACGGTAGGCCAGTTGGCCCATCAGCCCTCCCTCGCCGCGCCAGTAATCGCGCACGACGTCCCGATACTTGCCATTCCACTCGGTCCAGCCGACCGGAAAGTTGCCCACCTGATAGCCGCCGTCCCCCAGGTCCCAGGGCTCGGCAATCAGTTTCACCTGCGACAGCACCGGGTCCTGGTGAATGATGTCCATGAAGGCGCCGAGTTGATCCACTTCGTGCAGTTCCCTGGCCAGGGCAGCTGCCAGATCGAAGCGAAAACCATCGACGTGCATCTCGATTACCCAATAGCGCAGGCTGTCCATGATCAGTTGCAATACCCGGGGATGCATCATGTTCAAGGTATTGCCACAGCCGGTGTAGTCCATGTAGTAGCGGGGGTCGCTCGCCATCAGGCGATAATAGGCGGCATTGTCAATGCCGCGGAAACACAGCGTCGGCCCCAGATGGTTGCCCTCGGCGGTGTGGTTGTAGACCACATCC
Organism: Candidatus Accumulibacter affinis; assembly: GCA_016713625.1. Lineage (GTDB taxonomy): Bacteria > Pseudomonadota > Gammaproteobacteria > Burkholderiales > Rhodocyclaceae > Accumulibacter > Accumulibacter affinis. The sequence goes on along the minus strand of JADJOT010000009.1, from coordinate 737,519 downwards.
ATAATGACTTCGATGCCAGCGGCGTGCAGGGTCTTGACCAGCTGCTTGAATTCGTCGACACGACCGCTGGCCGAATAGCGTGGATCGGGGGCGAAGTAGCCGATGGAATTGTAGCCCCAGTAGTTTTTCAGCCCGCGGTCCAGGAGATGGCGGTCGTCGACGAAAGTCTGTAGCGGCAGGAACTCCACCGCGGTAACGCCCAGGCGCTTGAGGTGGTCGATGACCGGCGCGGTGCTCAGCCCGGCATAGGTGCCGCGCATTTCGGGCGGAACATGCGGGTGCAGGCGCGTGAAGCCCTTGACATGCAACTCATAGATGACGGTTTGATGCCAGGGAACATTGGGGCGGCGGTCCCCCTGCCAATCAAAGCCGGGATCGATCACCTGGCACTTGAACATGCGGGGTGCGCTGTCGCGACGGCTGAAGCTCAAGTCCTCCCGGGGGCTGCCGATGCGGTAACCGAACTGGGCATCGCTCCAGGCGATGGCGCCGACAATCGCCTTGGCGTAGGGGTCGAGCAGCAGCTTGTGCGGATTGAACCGGTGCCCCTCCTCCGGCCGGTAAGGACCATGGACCCGGTAGCCGTACAATTGGCCGGGACGCAATTCGGGCAGGTAGGCATGCCAGATTTGATCGGTTTGCTCGCCCAGCTCGAGGCGCTGTTGTTCGTGTCGTCCGCTGCCATCAAACAGGCACAACTCGACCTTATCCGCGTGCTCGGCGAACAAGGCAAAATTGACCCCTTCGCCGTCCCACGTGGCGCCCAGGGGATAGGGCTTGCCAGGCCAGACAGCGGTTAGCGCTTTAGACATGGGTGCTGACAGAGTGCGCCGGCGAAGCGGAAAGCAAAAAGGCGCGGCGGTGCAGGGAATTCTTGAGGATTCGCTGCGTCGCGTTCCCCCGCTCTTCCTGTAGTCGCCGGGACTTCGAGTGAACCCCTGGTGAGGTCCGGCCATGGTGGCGATTGCATTCCAACTCCATTCTACTGAGATTGCATACTACTCTGCTGATCAAAACCACCCTCGCGAGCGCTGGCCATCGACGCACGCGGCATCGGTCAAGGAACATGCAAGCACATCCTTGATCAGCACCCTGAGCAGACTGGTAGAGGGTATACGGGCCAGCCGAATGGCCTGCTCGCTGCCGCCGCGGCGCTACACCGAAGCCACGCAGCCGAAACGAAACCACTTGAAGCCACTTGTGCCAGTATTGAGATTGTACCAGCGAACGATCCTCTGCCCAAGAGGGTGCCTCCTCGATGGCATCGTCGTGGCAGGCGAAAAGGCTCTCGCCGCATACCCTGTCCCTTTGCTGCCGGGCTGGCTTCTGTGCGCTCGCATAGGTACAGATCAGGACATTTCAGCTAAGCTGTGCTCCATCGATGGAACCCTGGCTGATCACAGCCGTCGCGATCATCCCGTCCACAGCCGCGGAGCTTACCCCTTCGCGGCCATCGGCCGGGCCTTGAGCCCTTACCAACACCTGGAGAAGCGCATGCAAATACAGATCAATACCGATCACCATATTGCCGGTCATGAAGCGCTGGCGGCACACGTGCGAAGTATCGTGGAACACGCTTTAAGCCACCTCAGCGATCACCTCACGCGCGTTGAAGTACATCTGAGCGACGAAAACGGGCCAGCAAAAAGTCACAAGACTGGACAGAGCGACAAGCGCTGCCTGCTCGAGGCTCGTCTTGCCAACTATCAGCCGCTTGCCGTGACTGCGCACGCCGCCACCGTCCACCAATCCGTTGACGCTGCCGCCGACAAGCTGGCGCGCATGATCGAAAGCACCCTCGGACGACTGCACGATCACAAGCATCGCCACGACGCCGAAACCCCGTCCGAGGAAGCTCCGCCGGAGCTGCCATGAGCGTCGGCAGCATCGGCTGACCAAGCGAGGCCCGCTGACTGCCTTCCCGGACCTTCTTCGGCTGATCAGCCCGGGCTTCCGGTCGCGATCGGTACGACGCCATCGTCGACGGCGCTGGCAAGTTCACTGGCCAAGCCTTGCCCGTTGCTTGCTGGCTGCAAAAGCGGCTGCTCCGCAACAACCCGACTGGGGGCTGCCGCGATGCGTATGGGACGGCGCGGAAGCGCGGAAGCGCGGAATTGCCTGCTATCGCCAATCCGCAAAGCATGGGAAAATTCGCCTCCGCGCCGACCCGCGCCCTGGTGCAAGAAATAGCAGCCAGCAGACGGTCGCCGCCCTTGCCATGATTCCCGGCATCCGGCTGGAAATCAATGTTTACCTCACTGTCACTGACTGGTCATGCCAAAAACACTCTTTGAAAAAGTCTGGGAAGCGCACGTCGTTGCCGAACGACCCGATTCCCCGGCGATCCTGTATATCGACCTCCACCTGGTGCACGAGGTGACTTCGCCGCAAGCCTTTACCGGCCTTCGTCAGCGCGGTCTGAAAGTCCGTCATCCGGAGCGTACCGTCGCCACGATGGATCACTCGATCCCGACGACGCCGCTCGCGGTGCCGATCGCCGACCCGCTGGCCGCTGCGCAAATCCGGCAGATGGAGGCCAATGCCGCCGAGTTCGCCATCACTCTGCATGGCATGGCCAGCGCCAATCGCGGCATTGTGCATGTGATCGGCCCGGAACTCGGCCTGACGCAACCGGGAATGACCATCGTCTGCGGTGACAGCCACACCGCCACCCACGGAGCGTTTGGCGCGCTGGCGTTCGGCATCGGCACCAGCGAAGTCGAGCACGTCCTGGCCAGCCAATGCCTGCTACAGACCAGGCCGAAAACCTGTGAAGTGCGCGTCGATGGCAGCTTGCCGGCTGGCGTCTCGGCCAAGGACCTGATCCTGGCGCTGATTGCCCAGATCGGCGTCGGCGGCGGCACCGGCTACGTTTTTGAGTACACCGGCGCCGCCATCCGCGGACTGACGATGGAGCAGCGCATGACCGTCTGCAACATGTCGATCGAAGCCGGCGCACGCGCCGGATTGATTGCGCCCGACGACATCACCTTTGCCTATCTCGCCGGGCGCGAACATGCTCCCAAGGGCGCCGAATGGGAGCAGGCCGTCGCCCGCTGGCGAACCCTGGCCAGCGATGCCGGGGCAACTTACGACCACACCATTACCCTCGATGCCTCGGCGCTCGAACCGATGATCACCTTCGGCACCAATCCCGGCATGGGCATCGGCATCAGCGGGCGGGTCCCCGACCCCGCCAGTCTCAGTGACGCCAACCAGCAGGCCGCGCTCGACAAGGCCTTGCGCTACATGGGCCTGCAGCCCGGCCAATCCTTGCTCGGGCAGAAAGTCGATGTGGTCTTCATCGGCAGTTGCACCAACTCGCGCATCTCCGACCTGCGCGAGGCGGCGTCGCTGCTGCGCGACCGCAAGGTCGCGGACACCGTGCGGGTGATGGTGGTCCCGGGTTCGCAGGCGATCAAGCAGCAGGCCGAGGCCGAAGGTCTCGATCAAGTGTTCAAGTCTGCCGGCGCCGAATGGCGCGAACCCGGCTGCAGTATGTGTATCGCCATGAACGGCGACCAGCTGCAACCGGGCCAGTACGCCGTGAGCACCAGCAACCGCAATTTTGAAGGCCGCCAGGGGCAAGGTGGGCGCACTTTTCTCGCCTCGCCGCTCACCGCCGCAGCCAGCGCGCTGGCCGGCGCCGTGGCCGATCCGCGCAGCGTCACAGGAGACCGGTAAGATGGCTCAATTCACTTCCCTCACCTCCCGGGTTGTCGCGCTGCCGGTCAATGACATCGACACCGACCAGATCATCCCCGCCCGCTTCCTGAAAGCGACCGACAAGCAGGGTATGGGCGACAACCTCTTCGCCGACTGGCGGTATCAGGGCGATGGCTCGCCGAAGGCGGAGTTCGTGCTCAACCAGCCGCCGGCGAAGGGTTGCCAGATCCTCCTGGCAGGCGACAATTTCGGTTGTGGTTCATCGCGCGAACACGCGCCCTGGGCGCTGACCGGGTTTGGCTTTCGCGCGGTGATCAGCACCTCTTTCGCCGACATCTTCCGCAACAACGCGCTCAAGAATGGCCTGCTGCCGATCATCGTCGATGCGCCGACGCATCAATTGCTGCTGACCCTGGCGAAAGCGGACCCCGCCGTCGAACTGACCGTCGACCTGGCTTCGCAGACGCTTTCCTTCCCGGGCGGAGCGGTGACCTTTCCGATTGACCCGTTCAACAAGAGCTGCCTCCTGAACGGCGTCGACGAGCTCGGTTACATCCTCGGCTTCGAGAAGGAAATCGCCGCCTTTGAAGCACGCAGGTAAGCGCATGTCGACGGTTCAGATTTACGATACCACTCTGCGCGACGGAACCCAGAGCGAAGGTTTCTGCCTTTCCGGTCACAGCAAGATCCGCCTCGCCCAGCGGCTGGACGATCTCGGCGTGGCCTTCATCGAGGGCGGCTGGCCCGGCTCCAATCCCGAAGATGCCGAGTTTTTCGAGCGCGCCCGCGACATCGACTGGAAAACCGCGCTGATCACCGCTTTTGGTTCCACCTGCCGGGTCAAGGGCGGGCCCGAGGAGGATGCCAACCTGCAGGCGCTGCTCGAGGCGCGAACCCAGGTCTGCACGATCTTCGGCAAGACCTGGAACCTGCATGTCACCGACGTTCTGCTCACCACCCTCGAAGACAACCTGCGCATCATCGAGCAGTCGGTGGCCTACCTGCGCGCCGTCGGCCGGCGAGTGATTTACGACGCCGAGCATTTCTTCGACGGTTACCGGGCAGATCCGGTCTACGCTCTGGAAACGCTGCAAGCGGCCATTCGCGGCGGCGCCGAGACGGTGGTGCTCTGCGACACCAACGGCGGCACCATGCCCTGGGAAATCGAAAGCATTCTCCGCGCCATGAACGGGGCTATCCACCACCCGTTCGGCATCCACACCCACAACGATGGCGAGTGCGCCGTGATCAACGCGCTAATGGCCGTGCGCCATGGCGCGATACAGGTGCAAGGCACCATCAATGGCTTCGGTGAGCGTTGTGGCAACGCCAATCTGTGCTCGATCATGGCCAACCTGGAACTCAAGATGGGCCGCCGCTGCCTGCCGGAAGGCCGTCTGCAGAAACTCTACGAGTTGTCGCATGTGGTCGATGAAGTGGCCAACGTCACCCCCAACGACCACCTGCCCTACGTGGGCAAGAGTGCCTTTGCCCACAAGGGCGGCGTGCATGTCGCCGCCATGCGCCGCTCGGAGCAGTCGTACCAGCATGTGGCTCCGGAGCGGGTAGGCAACCGCATGCGAGTAGTGGTCTCGGCACTTTCGGGGCGCGCCAACATCCTCAGCAAGGCCGAGGAACACGGCCTCGATGTCGGCAGCGTGGCGGACGTCGTCGGCGTGCTCAATGACGTCAAGGAGCTGGAAGCACGCGGTTTCTCGTTCGAGGCCGCCGAGGCATCGGTGGCCATGATGCTCAAGCGGCAGCAGCCGGATTATGCGGCGCCGTTCGAGCTGGTTGATTTCCTGGTGAACGTCGAGCATCGCCAGGGACGCGGAATCTTTTCCGAAGCCATGGTCAAGGTGAAGGTGAAGGGCGAGCTGCTGCACACCGCCGCCGAGGGCAACGGCCCGGTGAACGCGCTGGACATCGCGCTGCGCAAGGCACTGATGGGGCACTACCCGGAGATCGCCGGCTTCCACCTGGCCGATTACAAGGTCCGTATCCTCGATGGTCGTGACGGCACGCATGCGATCACGCGCGTCTTGATCGACACCCGCAACAGCCAGCAGCTGTGGAGTACCGTCGGCGCCAGCGCGAACATCATCGAAGCCTCCTGGCAGGCGCTGGTCGATGCCGTCGAGTACGGGCTGTCGATCGCGCATTGTTCAGATCAAACCTCTACCAGCCCAGCCCCGCTGCGCACCTGTGAAATGGAATAGTCATGAAAGCAAACATCGTCACCCTCCCCGGGGACGGCATCGGTCCGGAAGTCGTCCGCGAGGCCGTTCGCGTTCTCGATGCGATTGCCGGCAAGTACCAGCACCAATGGGCCTATCAGGAATGCTTGATGGGTGGCTGTTCGATCGATCGCTTTGCATCGTCACTGACCGACGAGACACTGGCTGCTTGCCAGGCGGCCGATGCGGTGCTGCTGGGCGCCGTCGGCGGACCCAAGTGGGATGATCCGAACGCCACGGATCGCCCCGAGCGCGGTCTCCTCGCCTTGCGCAAGGGGATGGGCGTATTTGCCAACCTGCGGCCGGTCAAGGTTCACCCGGCGTTGATCGATTCATCGCCGCTCAAGCCCGAGAAACTGCATGGAGTGGATATTCTCGTCATCCGCGAGTTGACCGGTGGCCTGTATTTCGGCTGGCCAAAGGGCCGCGACGTCAAGGATGGCCGCGAGCGCGCCGTCGATACTCTGGAATACTACGATTACGAGATCCGTCGGGTGATCGAGCTGGCCTTCGACCTGGCTAAAGCTCGTCAGCGCAAGGTCACCTCGGTGGACAAGGCCAACGTCCTGGAATCCTCGCGGCTATGGCGACAGATTGCCACGCAGGTCGGTGCGGCGAATCCGGACGTTGCCCTCGAGCATGTCCTCGTGGATACCGCCGCCATGCGGCTGATCACCGGTCCCGCCTCGCTGGACGTGGTGGTGACCGAAAACATGTTCGGCGACATCCTTACCGACGAGGCCTCGGTGTTGGCAGGTTCGATGGGGATGCTGCCCTCAGCCAGTCTCGGTCAGGGCCGCGTTGGCCTGTACGAGCCGATCCACGGTTCCGCCCCGGATATCGCGGGCCAGGGAATTGCCAATCCGATCGGAATGATTCTGTCGACGGCCATGCTGCTGCGCCATTCGCTGGGACTCGAGGCGGAAGCTGCCGCTATCGAACGGGCCGTAGACGCCACGATCAGCGCCGGCGCCCGCACCGCCGACCTTGGCGGCAAGCTGACCACCACCCAGATGGCCGACGAGATCATCCAGCGATTGTAGCTTCTGGCCACGCGGCTCGGCCTGCCCCTGTCTGCCCCTAAGGGGGCAGAAGGCCGTCGCCGCGACCAGTTTGCGTGCGCGAATGGGCAGGGCCGCGCCCACCCCGGGCGACGCCCTCCCGGCGACGCCCCCCTCCCCGCCGTGCAGGTCAGAAACGCCGTGCCGCGGACTTCGCCGCACAGCCCGGCAATCTGTCCGCCAAAGACCCTGACAGCAGCAAGCCATGGATCCGCGCCGATGCAGCGCGGTACTCGCCCGGCCGTGCGTAGCGATCCAGCGCGCGAACCGGCGACTCGACCTTTTCTGGACCGCAAGCAATTGTCTGAGCCACGGATTTTTCTGACGGCGGGCTAAAGTTGTCCGAGGTGAGGCCGTTGACCACGATGAGGTACTGACCGGCGAGCAAAGGCACAGCAGCCAGGGCGCTTTTTGGACCTGTGGTGCGTAAGTGGTGACGAGAGAAGGACACGCGCCGCCTCGTGCCGTAGCCCCGGGAACTGCCGCAGCACCGCGTTGTGCCGCCTGTTGTACTCATTGTCAGGAGTCTAGCAATCATGAAAGTTCGCGGACTGATCGCCGCCACCCAGACACTGCTCGCTCTGCTGGCATTCGGTGTCCAGGCGGCAAGTACCGAGCTCGCCACGGCGCCACTTTCCGGTGCGTCGGAGATCCAGATCTTCCCGAACATTCTGTTCGTCCTCGACGACTCGGGCAGCATGAACCTCGATGCCCTGCCTGACTGGGCACTCGGTGCACCGCTCTACCGGGGTCGCAACTCCGGCTTCAACGGCATTGCCTACAATCCGTCTGTACTCTATAGCGCGCCAAGTTATTTCACCGCCACCGGGCTCGCCGACACCACGACCTATCCAGGCCAGACGAGCCTCGAGAGCAACGCCTGGGCGGCGGTCATCAAGGACGGCTACAACCGGCAGGCCGGCAGCATCGATCTGCGGCGCAACGCCTTCTACTACACCACCATCGCCGGCGAATACTGCGCCGACCAGGCGCTAAGGAAGTGCCAGGCAGCGAGTGCAGCGAGCAGTGACCATCCCTACCCAGCCAATTTGCGCTGGTGCAACAGCGCGGAGGCGGCGCTCGCCGCAACACCCGCAGACGGCGCCTGCCGGGCGACGCAGACCGACACCACCTACAAACATGCGCGCACCCCGGAACCGCACAGCAGCCAGCTGACGATCGCGGTCGCGGGCTCGGTCAGCAGCATCAAGGTCGATGGCCAGGAGATTCTGTCGACCAGCATCACTTCGAAGCAACCCGCCGCGCTGGCCACCAGCATCGTCGAGGCGATCGAAGCCTGCAAGTTCGGTCTGGTCGGGAATTGCCAGGTGGTCGGCTATCGAGCCAGCGAAGCCAACAACGTGGTAACGATCATCGCCCCGGCCGCCCGCGAAAACACCACCCCGGTGCTGACCCAGGTCGGCAGCATCGTCGCCAGCAAATTCGGGCGCTGGGGAGAGAACAAGGCGCCCGGTGACGTGCGCCTGACGGTGATCACCGACAGTGTGGTCAGCTACCCAAAGGCAGACACGCGTACTGACTGCGGTGGCATCGGCGTCACTACCTGCAGCTACGACCAGGAAATGGCCAACTATGCCAACTGGTCGGCTTACTACCGCACGCGCATGGCGGCGATGAAGACCGCCAGCAGCCTCTCCTTCGCAAAGATCGACGAGACCCGACGCGTTGGTTACATGAGCATCAACAACGGCGCCGGCAGCGACTTCCTGAACATCGCCGAGTTCACCCCCCAACAGAAAAAAGAGTGGTACGACAAACTCTTCGCCGCAGTCCCCGGCCCTGATGTGACGCCCCTGCGCGCGGCGCTGTCGAAGGCGGGCCATCTCTATGCAGGCAAGTACAACGGCAGCCAGCTCAACAATGTCGATGTCCATGATCCGGTGCAGTATTACTGCCAGAAAAACACCACCATCCTGTCCACCGATGGCTACTGGAACCAGGACGCCGGCTTCAAGCTCGATGGCACAGCGCTTGGCGACCAGGACGGTAGCGCTGAGCGGCCGCAATACGATGGGGGTGCGCCGCAGGAGTACCAGGTGATCAGCCAGATCAAGCAGATCAAGACGCCGACCTGGGCGACCCAGCGGCAGATGAAAACTTAGTAGTTGCAGAGCAACACCTGGCAACTGCAGAGCAGCACCGCCGTGCCACAGTCCAGCACACAACAGCTGATGACCCGAACCACCGACCTCCGGGTCGAGACCTCGCAACTCCTGGCGTCGAAGGCGCACCTCATGGCGAGCACGAAAACCGAGGCGCAAGTCCGCACGCAGACCGTCCCGCAGTCCAGTAGCGGTCAGCTCTGGAGAAATGCGCTGACCAACAGCGAGAGCTATGCCGCGCAGTTGCAGTACCAGGAGTCGAAGCTGCAGAAGAAGGAATCGACACTGCAGTTCCAGACATCCCAACTGCAAACCCAGTCCTCTACCCTCCAGAAACAGACGACCCCCTTGTTGCAGACGATCACTCGGGTTCAGGAACAAACCTCGAACGATGGCGGCGTGACCCTCAGCGCCTGGAAGGATGTCGCCCCCGGCGGCAGCTGCGACGAAGTCCTTTCGGGCGATTTCAGGAGATCCTGCCGGCTCGCCGGGACGACTACGGCGGAGGCCAGCAGCTGCCTGGTGATCGCGTACAGCAGGACGGAAATCAACCCGGGAAAGGACAACCACTTCTGGCGCTGGACGACCGGATCGTCGTGCGCGTACGGCGCGGCATCCGGCTACAGCAACGCCGTGGCGACCTGTGAGGCAAAAAGCAGGTCCACTGGCGGCGAGGGCTCGACCTGGATCGGCCCGGCGACCGACTGCCAATACACCGCCGGCAGCGGCCTGGTCGACGCAGTCGGCAGCTGCACGGCGGTAGCAAGGTCTTCGGGGCCCAGCTACGACGTGCTGACGGCACGCGACTGCCAGTACACCGCGTGGACAGCCCCAGCCGCCGCATCCAGCGCCTGCACCAACGCACCCAGGTCCGACGGGCCGACTTACACTGTGCTCAATGCGCGGAACTGCGCGTACACGGACTACCCCACCAACTGGACCCCAACCGCCGTCGCCTGCACGCCGCAAGACCAGGACTTCAAGAATCTCATCGCACGTCAGTGCCTTTACACCGGCTTTGGCGCCTGGATGGATACCAACGCCAAATGCACGCCGGAGGCCGAGGACCCGACCAATTACTCGAAACCGGTCGCTACTCAATGCCGTTACAGCACCTACACGTGGAAAGACCTTGGCTCGCCCTGCCAGAAGGTCGACGAGACCGCCAATCCCGGGCCCTATACCGTGGCCAAACCCGTCTCCGATTGCCGATCGACATGGACCGGCTGGGGAACGAGCAGCACCTGCGAGGTGGTGACCGGCCAGGTCGACTGCAAATACGAGTGGACGGCTCCCGTTAACGACGCCAGCTGCCCGGGGTCGGCGGTGGCACCGTCCGGCGGGCCGAAATACACGGTAGAGAAACCGAAGGCCTGTTCCAATGCCTTCACTGGCTGGAGTGCTGGCGTCTGCCCTGACCCCCTCCCGCAGGGGACCGAGTGTCGTACGGGCTGGAAACCCTGGGCGAACACCGACCTGCAATGCACCAAGAACGGGACCAAGGACGATCTGGCCGCGCCAGTCGGGGCAACGGACTGCAGCTATGCTGCATACGCCTGGTTGCCGGTCAGCTCCTGCACCACCGTCAACAAGTCAGGCAGCAGCCCCTTCAAGGTAATCGAGGCGGTAAGGAGCTGCACCTACGGCTCCCTGGTCAACGGCGCATGGACGACCGGCAGATGGACCGTCAAGGATACCAAGGCAAGCACGTGTAAACAACAGCAGTCGTCCGGCGCCTTCCCATGGACGGTGGAGGTGGCCACACGCTGCACCTATCCGGGTCAGCCGACCGGATGGACTACCGCACCACAAGGGTGCACTCTCGAAGGTCAATCAGGGAATGACTTCGTCCCCAAGCGAGAGTGCCAGTATGGTGCCGCCACCACGGCGGCTGACGACGCTAGCTGCCCCGCATCTGCGCTTGGAGTCAGCCCGTCGTCACCCTACACCGTGGCAGTTGCCAAAACCTGTTCCTACCGCTGGACCAGCCCGGTCAACATCGCTTCCTGCAAGGAAAACGCCACGACGCGGTGCACCTACGCCGCGCCGACGGGTTTCGTGAACGCAGCAACCTGTGCCGAGGCCCCGCAGGCAAGTGGTCCGGATTACCCGGGCTCTGCACAAGCCTGCCAGACGGTGCTTGCCAACCCGGAATGGACGAACGTCGCCGGCGACCCGTGCAGCGAAGCCACCAGCACGGTGAACGGCCTGACGACGAGTTTCCGGTGCGTAGTCCCCCCGCCGACCGAACAGTATGTCGCCAAGTGCGACACCGTCGATCAGCTGGCCAACGATACCAACCACGGCGTGACCACCGACTGCAAGACCCCGCTCCTGACCGAGACCAAGGTGGACCAATGCACGCCACTGGCCGCGCAAGATTGTCCGACCAACAACGAAGCCTTGTGCAAGACCACCACTTGCCGTGCGACGCCGAAAGGCGCCACCCCCGACACGCTGGCTGATGTCGCCCAGTATTACTACATGACCGACCTGCGTGATGATACGGCTCTGCACAACTGCGCGCCCGATGGCGACAACGCCAGGAACGTCTGTGAAAGTCCCGATGCCGCCAACAGCGACGGCAAGATGCAGCGCATGACCACCTATACGCTCGGGCTCGGCGCCTCCGGCCTGATGCAGTACGCCAAGGACTACCCGAAGGCGAAGGAGGCGGATGGCAGTGACTTTGCCAGTATTCGCTGGGCCACTACCGCCAGTCCCACTGACGGCATCTGCTCATGGCAACACGCCGGGGTATGCAACTGGCCGACTCCGGTCGACAATTCGCAGACCAACATCGACGACCTCTGGCACGCGGCGGTCAATGGCCGCGGCACCTATTTCAGCGCCGGCGATCCGTCCGCCCTCGCCGCCGGCATCAGCAGCGCGCTGGCCGACATCGGCACCGCCAAAGGCGCGCTGGCTGCGGTGACTTTGGCCTCGGCAAATCTCCTGACCGGCGGCAACGGTGTCTACGAAGTCTCTTTCGAAGTCGGGGTCTGGGCTGGCGACGTCGCCAAGCGGGCAGTCAACGGCGATACCGGGGAGATTTCCGACACCGTGGCGTGGTCGGCAGAGGAGCAGCTGCGCAAGAAAATGACCAGGAACGCCACGCAAAAGGCCGATCATTCGCTGCGCACCATCTACACCTACGATGCCGGCACTCAGGACAAGCTCAAGCCCTTCCTCTGGGATGACCTCTCGGATGTCAACCAGGCGTTTCTGAGCCTCGATCACATCAATGGCAAGCTCTCGCAATTCTGTTCCTCCGGCGTCACCTGCCTTGGTGATGACGCCAAGCTCCTCGCCAGCGGCAAAAACCTGCTGAATTTCCTGCGCGGCGACAACAGCAACGAGGGCGACATCGACAATCTGGCGGCCTTCTACCGCAAGCGCTCGACCTCGACCAAGGACGGCCTGTTGCATCGGCCGCTCGGTGATATCGCCGGATCGGAAGCGGTCTACGTACAGGCGCCGCCATGGAACTACGTCGACAAGCAGTACTCCGAGTTCAAGGCAGCCAGGAAGGACCGCACGGCGATGGTCTATGTCGGTGCCAACGACGGCATGCTGCACGCCTTCGAGGCCGATACCGGGAAGGAAGCCTGGGCTTACGTCCCGGCGCTGGTCTTTTCCAGACTCTACCAGCTGGCGGACAAGAGTTATGCGGGTCGTCACCTATTCACCGTGGATGGCACGCCGGTAATGGGCGACATCTGCGCAGACAGCGCCGCCAACTGCGCCAGCGCAAGCAACCCGGACCGCTGGAAGACCATCCTCGTCGGCGGCCTCAACGCCGGTGGGCGCGGCTACTATGCGCTGGACGTCAGCAACCCGGCGACGCCCAAGGCCCTCTGGGAATTCCGTAACGACAACCTGGGTTACACCTACGGCAACCCGGTGATCAGCAAACTCAAGGACGGCACCTGGGTGGTGATCGTCGCATCGGGCTATAACAACGTCAATCCTGGCGACGGCAAAGGGCGGCTGTTCATCCTCAATGCCAACACCGGTGAGCTGATGACCAGCATCAACGCCGATGGCACGATTGTCACCGCCGCCGGCGATGCGACGACACCGAGCGGTCTGGCCAGAATCACTGCCTGGGCCAACTTCCCGGACGTCAACAACACGGCCGAGCGCGTCTATGGCGGCGATCTGCAGGGCAACCTGTGGCGCTTCGACATCAACGGCGATCTCCCTCCGGATGGCTATGGTGCGCAACGGCTGGCGACCCTGACCGATCCTACCGGCAAGCCACAGCCGATCACCACCCGGCCGGAACTCGGCAAGGTCAGGAATTACCCGGTGGTCTTTATCGGCACCGGCAAACTCCTCGGCCCCAGCGACTTCAACCCGATCCACGAGACGGCGCCCAAGTTCCAGCAGCAGTCGTTCTACGCGATCAAGGACCGGCTCACCGAATTCGACTATGGGGATCCCCGCAAAGCCAAGCTCACCAAGGAGGGCAACGCCATCAGCGCTTTCAACACCTGGACCCTGGTGGCCGGCAGCTGCCCGGAAGGCGTCCCCTTCTGCCGCACGCTGCAGACTACGGTAAGCGCACCCGGTCCGCGCAAGCTCGACAGCGAAACCAGCGAGCAGTATGCGGCGCGGCTGGAGCAGACGCGGGAGCGAGCGATCAGCGACGCCATGGGTCCCTACAACGACGGCTGGTACATTGACCTTCCCAGTGATGGCGAGCAAAGCAATACCGATCCCAACCTACAACGCGGCAGCGTGGTGTTCACCAGCAACCGTCCGCTCGAAGGCGGCGGCTGCGTACCAAAAGCGGCCAGCTCGCGTTACTTCCTCGACTACCGGACTGGCGGTGCGATCGAAGGAACCAACGGCATTATCGGGGTCAAGATCGCCGACGCCCTGGCGACCCGGGCAGCGGTAGTGGTACTGACCAACGACCAGCTCTACGGCCTCACCCGCACCGACCAGCCGGCCACCGATCCCGCGCAAATTCCGACGCCGCCACCGGGTGAATCGGCGCGTCGGATATCGTGGCGAGAACTGAGCAACCGATAAACGGGCTTCGCGAAGCGGCCGCTGGTGCGCTCGAGACCCGTTCGCTGTCGCTATCCGCGTACGGCGTCCTCACCACGACCCGTGCCATCGAGTTGGGAGTCGGGGCGACCTTCTCGGCAGACCCGATCCAGCTCCAGCTCCTCAAGTATGCGCACAGACACGCAGATTGTGGCGCCTGTTTTACGAAGGCGCCGCCATTACCGCGGCCGGCGGCGGCACGCCCTTGGCCGTCAATGTGAAAGTCGCGTCAGCGACTTTCACATTAATACGGGCTTTCCTGACCCCGATCAGCAGGCAGACCATCGTCACCCCGAGTAGAGCCGCCGTGCTTGGCTCGGGGATGGGTGAGAGGCGAGCGGCAGCAGAGAAGACCGGCGCAAGCGGATTCGTTTGATCGATGTCCCAGTAGGGGATCTGACCAAGTACATCGCTGCCGAGGACGTTGTCGCCGAACGGATTGTCGGCCGGATTCAACGCGATGCTCACCGGAATCAAGAAACTGGGAAAGCTCGGATCGCTAAACAGATCCAGTTCGAGTTGGGCGAAGCCGACGGCCATCGTGCCGAAGTTCGTCTCGACCTGCCCGGTCGGCAGACTGCCGAGGTTCAAGCCCAGCAACGAGGCCCATTGGGCGGAAATGATCGTGTTCGAGAAGCCACTCTTGAGAATGAAGGGCACGTTCGCTTGCGTCGCTGAGGCGCTGCGCACATCGACGCCGAGAACGAAGCCGCCGTCGATCGCCTCTTCGTCCGGCGGTACGCTGTGCCGGAAAGGAGTGACCTCCTCGGACTTGGTATCTTTCGGGCGGCCATCGGGATTCGTCGCTACCGCGGTCGCAAAGGCCAGGTAACTGGCAATCGCGTTTGCCGTCGCGACGCCGGTGGCTCCCTGCCCTTTGGCGACGAACAGGTAGTAGCCATCGAGTCGTCCGTTGAAGTCGAAGTTGGCTTCCAGATAACCGCTGCCGAGGGTCGCTTGCCGCCCTGGTGGCAGAGTGCCGACGGTGGCTTTGGTCGGCAGCGGCGGCGATGCCGCTGCCTGACCGGCCGGGGTGACCGGCGGACTGCTGAAGCCGACGCCGGCAGCGGGCGGAATACTCGCTCCCGCCGTGCTCGGCGAGGTACCGTTGATGCCACGTTCCGTACCGGCCGTGCCACCGCTGACGCCCAACTGGCCGCCGACGGCAGCCGTGACTTTCAACTCCGAACTCGCTGACCCGCCGTCGATCAGCGTCTTGATGGTGATGTCTTTGCCGGTGGTGTCCTTGGCTTTCAGGTCGATGAACGGACGCGTGTCCCCTGCTGTCGGTGGCGCCGCCAGCGGTACGACGAAAACGTCGGCGGCGGCCCTGCCGGCTGGCAGCATCGCCAAGGCGAGGCACAGTAAGCTGGCGGTTACACCGGTCGATTTGCCCATCGGCAGTCGATTGGCTCGAACCGAGTGGGCAAATCCCAGGCCAATCAAGGCGAGCAGGGCAAGCAGCAAGGACCCGGGTTCGGCAACGGCCGCCGCGACGCGCACCTGCGCCCATTCGTCGCCGGTCGACTGGTAGTCCATGCCGATCGAGTTGCCTGAAAAAGAAGCCGTAGCATGCGTCACGGCGAACGCGTGCGCAGGCACGTTCGAAATGATCGCGGAGACAAAATCGCCCGGCAGGTACTCCCGGTCGAAGCCAAAGAGCGACTGAAAAGCCGACGGTGGCAGACCATTGGCAGTCAGTTGGTCGATTGGGTATTCGCTCGAGCTGAGCGTGTAGCCGACGTTCGCGAAGGTCACCGAGTACGGACTGATATTCTCAAGAGTGATTCGCAGCGCCTCGTTCAGCGGATCGTAGGAGAAATCGAAGTTCGACTTCGGTACCGGCACGCGGAACGGCGCGTTCGGAAAAGACCACGCTTTGGTGATGACCGCAGGCTTCTGGCCAGTGCCGAAGATGCCAAAGTGGCGCTTGGTCGTCGGTGAAACAGGGATCGCGTTCGAACCGGCAAAGCGGACGATGGTGTTGTTGAAGCCCGGCTGCAAGCTGGTGCTGCGGGTGGGGTCAGAGAATGCATTGGTGATCGAGGTCTCACCGCCGCCGGTGATCCGCGCGGCGACGTCGCCGGCAAGCAGAAACTCAAAATCGCTAGCACCGCGCGAATCAGTCTGGTAATAGTCTTCATTGATCATCCAGTCTGCGGCTTGCAGTTCGGCGATTGATGAAAGACATAGGACGAGAACGGCCGTGCGGCCGAGCCAAGACGACAGCTTGTGGACCATAGCGGAATCCTTTCGAAATTTTCTCCTCATCCTTCTCCGCTTGCGCAGGAGAAGATCCAATGCTCTCAACCCAAAGCGCCATTGGCACAAATGCATGCAGCGGCCCAGAAGCCGCTTGCGCACCAAGCGAGCACAGGCGGCAAAGTATGTATCCCGTGGATACGTATGTAAACTACTCCAGCAGAGCGGTTTCCGAGCAGCCGGGAGAATTGAAGCTACCCTCCCTTGAGGGTACTCTCCCCCTACGCGACCTTACGCCCTGGCAGCGCTCCCCAGATCGGCAACGTTGCCGATCTTCACAGCGCCATCCGGAAAACGCGCCACCACCGCCAACTGGCCGCCCATCACCTCGATAGGGCTGCGCAAGATGGCAACTTTGGCGAACTGAAGCCAGTACGAGAGGGGGTTGCTGAAATGCAGATAGACCAGAATGTAGTCTCGAACCCCCCGGGTCACGCGTCCCGCGTGCCCCCTCCTCGCTGCGACAGGCGCTCCGCGCCTGCCTCCTGGTCCTGGCTGGTGGACCTCAGGGAAAAGCGAAAGCCCTGGAAGCCGTTGCGGTAGCCGCGGGGCCCCCGGGTGCGGTAAGCGGAGCGAAGCCTCCCGGCCTCGTCGCCCCACGAGCCGCCACGCACGACGCGGGGGGCATCGTCGCCCTCGGGGCCACGCGGATTCTCGTGCGCCTCGGCGTCGTACAGGCGCAAGCCATCGGCACACCAACCCCAGACGTTGCCGTGCATCTCGTAGAGACCCCAGGGGTTCGGCGCGAAGGACTTCACGGGCACCGTCTTCGCGCGGTACTCGCCCTTCTCGCCGCCGACATAGGGGTAATTGCCATCGTAGTTGGCCTGCGCCGGGTGGATCGTTGCGCCAAAGTGGAACGGCGTCTCGGTCCCCGCCCGGCAGGCGTACTCCCATTCGGCCTCGCTCGGCAATGCCGGTTCGACCGCCGGCAAGCGCGCTGCGACGCGTTGCAGGAAAGCGCTCACGTCGTCCCAGGAAACCTGCTCGACCGGGTTCGCGGGGTCGTCCTGGAATTGGCTCGGATTCTGGCCGCCCATCACCGCCCCCCACAGCGCCTGCGTGCAAGCGGTGTCGGCCAGCCAGAACACCGCCGTCAGCCGCACCCCGTGGCGCGGTCCTTCGCTGTCCTCGCGCTCGGCTTCGCCCTCCGGCGACTCCATCCAGAACTCGCCGGGCTCGATCCAGCGAAAACGCAGCACGACGCCGGCGATGTCGAAGTCGACCCACAGCCCGTACGCGTCGTCGCCCCAGGCCGCAGCGCCCGGCAGCGGCAGCAGCGGCGGACGCCGCTGCTCTGCAGGCGGATACGGCGGGTCGGAAGGAAACGCAGCGCCGCGCATCGGCTGCTGGAGAAATCGTCAGCGAAGCGGCCGCGGAGAGGGTCGGCGACCCGGGGGGCTATCGGCGCCGGCATCCGCCAGGTGCGCCTACCGGCGCCCCGGGCGCCTTGCAGTTCGCCGCCGCGGCCAGCCGCGCCGGCAGGATGTCGCGTCTGGTCCATGGTTTTCGGCAAATCCATGCCTTTTTGCTCCATCGAGATCAGGGAAAAGCGAAAGCCCTGGTTGTCGTTGCGGTTGTTGCGGTGCCTCTGGTTGCGGTAAGCGGAGCGAAGCCTCCTGGCCTCGTTGTTCGACGAGCCGCCACGCACGACGCGGGGGGCCTTTTCCTTACATTGACCGACATCCCTGCCCCGCACTATACCGCGAACCGGCGCCCGCTGTCGTCCGCAGGCGCTGTCGAGAAAGGCGTTGGCGAAGTGTTGTGCGGTCAGCGCGCCAATCGGCAGCCCGACGCCCGCGCCGCTGGTCGCCCCGCAGGCGACGATGCGCGCCAGCAGGCGCAGGAAAGCGTCGCCCTTGAAACGCCGGCCGAGCAGATCGAGCAGCGGCTCGTGCCGGATAGAGGGAAAATAGCCGTCGATATCGACTTGAACGAAGCACGGATACGCCCGCAAGCCGCGCTGGACCGCCAACACGGCGGCATGCACGCCCTTGCCCCGGCCGGCAGGCGTAGCAGCCGTCGACCAGCATGCGCTCGAAACGCGGCTCGGCGAGGTTGAGAATCGCGTGCTGCAGTACCCGGTCCGAGAAACACGCGGCATGGATCGTGCGCCGTTTCGGGTCATGGATGGTGAAGCGGCTGGCGCGACCGAGCGGCGCGCGCTCGGCGAGAATGTCGCCGGCCAGTTGCTCAAGGCGCGCGTCGAGGTCGCCGAGTAAGCGCGCCACCGCCGGCCGGCGGCTCTTGCCGCGCGCCGCTTTCCACGTGGCCCGATCGAGGTTTTGCCGATCGGCCCGCGCTTCTAGGCTAATCGCCTGACGTTGCACGGGGATGCCTCAACCCGCAGCCAGCGCTGGCTGCAACACCGCCAGAAAACGAGCGGCGTAGCGTTCGAGGCGAGCCGGCCCGACGCCCTCGATCTTGCCGAGCGCATCGAGCGTGCTCACCCGTCCGCGCACCAGGTTGGCCAGTTGCTCGTTGGTGAACTCGGCGTACTGCGCGACGCCCTCGGCATCGGCAATCGTCTTGCGCAAACTGCGCAACTCGGCGAACACGGCGAAATCGGCTTCGTTCAGCACCTCGCGGTAATCGATCCGGCGGGCGCTGCCCTGATCGGCCTTCAGGCCATCCGGCAAGGCACCGACCGGGCGCCAGGCTGACGCAGATCGCCCAGAACGACTCTTCGCCGTCGACGACGAAATGCCGCTCGACGTTCAAGACTCGGCGCGCGGCCAGCAGCTGGTTGAGTTCGGCCTCGGCAGACGCCGGGTTGAACGCCGGGCTGGCGAAAAAACGGTAGCTCATGGCGAGTTTTCTCTCCCCAGTAGATCGTAGGTCGGGTTAGCGTAGCGTAACCCGACATCTACGGCCATCGGCTGCCCTTGATCGTCGGGTTACGGCCTGCGGCCTAACCCGACCTACGGCTTCGCCTATTTTTTCTTTTCGGGCGCCTTGAACCACTCGCCAATCTTTGGCGCAACTTCCCGAAATTGCTTGGCGCTGCTTCTGCTGCTTCGGCATCCGCCGAAGCAGCAGAAGCAGCGCCCCCTCAGGGAAAAGCGAAAGCCCCGGTGGCGGATGCGGGGGACGCGGGGCCCCCCTGGTCGCGGCAAGCGGAGCGAAGCCACCCGGCCCCGTCGCTCCACGAGCCGCCACGCACGACGCGGGGGGCATCGTCCCCAGGGCCGCGCGGATTCTCCTCGAGATCATCGCCGTAGTCGCGCTGGCCATCCGCACACCACTCCCAGACGTTACCGTGCATCTCGTACAGACCCCAGTCGTTCGGCGCATACGACTTTACCGGCATCGTCCCTGGTTCTTTCCGTCGTAGTTGGCCTGCTCGGGGCCGATCCCCTCGCCCCAATGTAGTGGCGGCCGAGGACGTCCTTGACCGCCTGTCGCTCCTCCTTGAGATCGTCGAGGGTGGAAGAGAGATAGAGTCGCATGCGCGGGTATTCCTTTCGAAACCGTCCTTGCCCTGAAGCCGATTCCCTGCACCAGGAACCAGGCTGGCAAGCGCCGGCGTTGCGATCTCGCCCATGCAATGCCGATCGTGGCAGTCAGGGGCATTGGCGAAACCGTTTCCTACGACGCAGACCGCATTATTACAGCTCTTTCCCGTCAAAGCGCCCCCATTGGATGGGTGGCAAGAGCCGTAGGTCGGGTTAGGCCGCAGGCCGTAACCCGACGATCAAGGCATCCGATCGCTGTAAATGCCGGCTTAGACTACGCTCACGCGACCTACGATCCTGCCCAAGCCGCGTGGACCGTTTCGCCCAACACTTTCATTCGCACCCGCCTGATACAGAAACCTTTTCAGCACCGCAGTGCCGCGCTAGTATGGCGGTCTTTGGGGCTAGCGGCCGCCTGGCTCCGGACTCGTACCGAGAGAAAGGATACCTTCGTCTTGAAGCCCACCGATATCGGCGCACCCGACTACTTCCATAAAGTCGTTGATTGTCAGTGGGCATGCCCGGCCCACACTCCCGTCCCCGAGTACATCCGCCTGATCGCCGCCGGCCGCTACAGCGACGCCTATATGGTCAACTGGGTGTCGAATGTCTTCCCCGGTATCCTCGGCCGCACCTGCGACCGTCCCTGCGAGCCGGCGTGTCGCCGCAGCCGCGTCGAGGACGAGACGACCGATGGTCGCCAGCGCAAGGAGCCGGTGGCGATCTGCCGGCTGAAGCGCGTCGCCGCCGATTACAAGCAGGACATCCGGCCACTGCTGCCGCAGCCGGCAGCGCAGAAGAACGGCCGCCGCGTCGCCTGCATCGGCGCCGGTCCGGCTTCACTGACGGTGGCGCGTGACCTCGCACCGCTCGGTTACGAGGTGGTGATCTACGATGGCGACACGCGCGCCGGCGGCATGATGCGCACCCAGATCCCGAAATTCCGCCTGCCCGAAGAAGTCATCGACGAGGAAACCGGCTATGTTCTCGGCCTCGGCGTCGACTTCCGCGGCGGTCAGTACATCAGTTCGCTGAAAGACCTGCTCGCCGAGGGTTACGACGCGGTCTTCGTCGGCTCCGGTGCGCCGCGCGCTCAGGATCTCGACGTTCCCGGACGCCAGGAAGCGGCCAAATCGATTCATCTGGGAATCGACTGGCTGGCGAGTGTCGCTTTCGGCCACACCACCGCGATCAGCAAGCGCGTGATCGTGCTCGGCGGCGGCAACACCGCGATGGACTGCTGCCGCTCGGCACGCCGCCTCGGCGGTGAAGACGTCAAGGTCATCGTCCGCTCGGGTTTCGAGCAGATGAAAGCCAGCCCCTGGGAAAAGGAGGACGCCATGCACGAAGGCATCCCGATCCTCAACAACCTGGTTCCCAAGGCTTTCAGCCACAATAGCGGCCGCCTCACCGGCGTCACCTTCGAGAAGGTCCGTTCGCTGTATGACGAGAAAGGACGCCGCAGCCTGCTGCCGACCGGCGAGCCCGACGCCTACTTTCCCTGCGACGAGGTGCTCATTGCCGTCGGCCAGGACAACGCCTTTCCCTGGATCGAACGTGACATCGGCATCGAGTTCGACAAATGGGGGCTGCCGAAGATCGACCAACGGACCATGCAATCGACGGTAGCCAACGTCTTCTTTGGCGGTGACGCCGCTTTCGGGCCGAAGAACATCATCTGGGCAGTCGCGCACGGCCACGACGCCGCGGTGTCGATCGACCGCATGCTCAACGGCGAGGACATTGCCGTCCGGCCAGATCCGCTGACCAACCTCGTTTCGCAGAAGATGGGCATCCACGCCTGGCGCTACGACAACGCGATCTCGGATGATCGCCGCCTGCGCGTGCCGTTGCGCGAGATCGGCGCGGCGCTGAAGAGCATCAAGATCGAGGTCGAACTCGGCTTCGACCCGCAGCTCGCTTTCAAGGAGGCGCAGCGCTGCCTGAACTGCGACGTGCAGACGGTGTTTGCCGCCAAGCTGTGCATCGAATGTGACGCGTGCATGGACATCTGCCCGATGGACAGCATCACCTTCACCAGCAACGGCGATGAGGAAGATCTGCGGCCGCGGCTGCGCCCCGGCGCTCAACCTGAGCCAGGATCTGTATGTCTCGGAGACGCTGAAAACCGGGCGGGTGATGGTCAAGGACGAAGATGTCTGCCTGCACTGCGGCCTGTGCGCCGAGCGCTGCCCGACCGGTGCCTGGGACATGCAGAAGTTTCTTCTTCAGGTGACGCACGCCGGTGCCGGCTGCCGTAGCGCCGTCCTGCAGCCAGCCAGCGCTTAAGGAGCGAAAATGCAGAAGATCGAAGCAGTCAATGATTTTGTCGTCAAGTTCGCCAACATCAACGGCTCGGGATCGGCATCGGCGAACGAGCTTTTCGCGCGCGCCATCCTGCGCATGGGCGTTCCCGTCTCGCCGCGCAACATTTTTCCGTCCAACATCCAGGGCCTGCCCACCTGGTTCGAGGTGCGTGTCACCGAGCATGCTTATCTCGGCCGGCGCGGTGGCGTGGACATGATGGTGGCGATGAATCCGCAGACCTGGGACCAGGACGTCCGCGAGATCGAATCCGGCGGTTACCTCTTCTACGACAGCTCGAAACCAATGCCGCGCTCGCGCCTCCGCGACGACATCCACGTCCTCGCCATGCCGCTCACCGAGATCTGCAACGACCACTACAGCGACGCGCGCGAGCGCCAGTTGTTCAAGAACATCCTCTACGTTGGCGCGCTGACGACGCTGCTCGACATCGACCCGGCCGAGATCGAAAAGCTCTTCAGCGAACAGTACAAGGGCAAGGAGAAGCTGCTCGACGCGAACATCCGCGCGCTCACGCTCGGGCGGGAATACGCGCGTGCCAGCCTGAAGCCGATCGCCCTCAAGGTCGAGCGCCGCGACTGCGTCGGCGACAGGATCTTCGTCGACGGCAACACGGCCGCGGCGCTGGGCTGCATCTATGGCGGCGCGACGGTCTGTGCCTGGTATCCGATCACCCCGTCGTCGTCGGTCGCCGAAGCCTTCCAGCGCTACGCACAGAAGCTGCGCGTCGACCCGGATACCGGCGGGCATCGCTACTCGATCGTCCAGGCCGAAGACGAACTGGCGTCGATCGGCATCGTTATCGGCGCCGGCTGGAATGGCGCCCGCTCGTTCACCGCGACGTCCGGCCCGGGAATTTCGCTGATGTCCGAGTTCATCGGTCTCGCCTACTTCGCCGAGATCCCGGCGGTGCTGATCAACGTCCAGCGCGGCGGACCGTCGACCGGCATGCCGACGCGCACCCAGCAGGCCGACATTCTCGCCTGTGCCTATGCCTCGCACGGCGACACCAAACACGTGCTGCTGTTTCCCGAGGATCCTTATGAATGCTTCGAGATGTCGGCGCAGGCGCTCGATCTCGCCGAGCGCCTGCAGACACCGGTGTTCGTCATGTCCGACCTCGACATCGGCATGAACCAGCGGCTGTGCAGGCCTTTTGCCTGGGACGACAGCCGCCAATACGACCGCGGCAAGGTGATGACCCGCGAAGCGCTCGACGCCGGCGCCGACTTCGATCGCTACCTCGACGTCGACGGCGACGGAATTCCCTACCGCACCTATCCGGGAACACATCCGACCAAGGGCGGTTACTTCACGCGCGGCACCACCAAGAACGCCTACGCCGGTTACTCGGAAGCCGGTGCCGATTACATCTACAACATGCAGCGGCTGCGCCACAAGTTCGAGACCGCCAAGGCGCTGGTGCCCCTGCCGGTACTCACGGCGGCCAAATTCCCGGCGCGTTTCGCGGCGATCTTCTATGGCTCGACCGGCCCGGCGATGCAGGAGGCGCTCGACGCTCTCGCCGAGCAGGGAATCTACATCAACGCCCTGCGTGTCCGCGCCTTCCCGTTCCAGAACGAAATCGCCGACTTCATCGCCGCGCACTCGCGGGTATTCGTGCTCGAACAGAACTTCGACAAGCAGCTGACGACGCTGCTGGTCAACGAGGCCGGGGTGAACCCGCTCAGTCTGATTTCCGTGCTGCACTACGACGGTACGCCAATCACCGCCCGCTTCATCACCCAGGAGATCGCCGAGCGCGTTTCGCGCTTGAACGTGCATCCCCTCCGACACGACATGGTGGCTTGAGATGACCTACCTCGCCAAACCCCGGCTGCATCATCCCTCGCTCGCCAAGAACCGCGTCGGCTTCACCCGTCGCGACTACGAAGGCAAGATCTCGACGC
Source organism: Candidatus Accumulibacter affinis (assembly GCA_016713625.1). Lineage (GTDB taxonomy): Bacteria > Pseudomonadota > Gammaproteobacteria > Burkholderiales > Rhodocyclaceae > Accumulibacter > Accumulibacter affinis. The sequence goes on along the minus strand of JADJOT010000009.1, from coordinate 713,422 downwards.
TCTGCGCCGGCTGCGGTCACGACTCGATCTCGGCAGCGATCATCCAGGCCTGCTGGGAACTCGACATCGAACCGCACCGCGTCGCCAAGCTCTCGGGTATCGGCTGCTCGTCGAAGACACCCGACTATTTCCTCGGCAACTCGCACGGCTTCAACACCGTGCACGGACGCATGCCATCGGTGCTCACCGGCGCTTACCTCGCCAACCGCGAGCTGATCTACCTCGGCGTCTCGGGCGACGGCGACTCGGCGTCGATCGGCCTCGGCCAGTTTGCCCACGTCATGCGCCGTGGCGTGAACATGACCTATCTCGTCGAGAACAATGGCGTTTACGGACTTACCAAGGGGCAGTTCTCGGCTACCGCCGACCAGGGCTCGAAATCAAAGAAAGGTCAGACCAACAACGACGCGCCGATTGATCTGGTGATGCTGGCCTTGCTGATGGGCGCGACCTTCGTCGCGCGCGGCTTCTCCGGCGACAAGACGCAGCTGGTGCCGCTGATCCGCGCCGCGCTGGCACACCAGGGCGCGGCGGTGATCGACATCCTCTCGCCGTGCATCGCCTTCAACAACCACTCCGGCAGCACCAAGAGCTACGACTACGTGCGCGAGCACAACGAGGCGGTCAACCGGCTCGATTTCTTCCCGCAACGCGAGGAAATCACCGCCGAGTACGGCGCCGGCGAAGTCACCGAGCTACGCCAGCACGACGGCTCGGTGGTCCGTCTGCGCAAGTTGCACGCCGACTACGACCCCAACGACCGCATCCGCGCGATGAGCTACGTTCAGGAGCACACGACGCGCGGCGAGGTGGTGACCGGAATGCTTTACCTCGACAACGACGCCGCTGATCTGCATCAACAGCTCGATACCGTCAAGCCTCCCTTGAACAGCCTCGGCGCCGCCGAACTCTGCCCCGGATCGGCGGCACTCGAAAAAATCAACGCTTCGCTGCGCTGACGCGCTGGCGCAGCCCTCTCCCCCGTTGAATCCCCTCCATGGCCATCTCTCGATGCAACAAGTGCGCCGACTACCTGCTCAAGAACCAGACATGATGTGCGCGATGATGTTGCCGGCTGACTGACACCTGGGTATGCTCAAGCACATGAGTACTCTGACTTTTGACACCCTTCGCTACGCCGAGCGCCTACGCACCGCCGGGGTCCCCGAGCAACAGGCCAAGGCGGAAGCCGAGGCGCTGCGCGATGTGCTCGCCGAGGCCATGGACTCATCGCTCGCCACCAAAGCCGATCTGATGGAAGTCAAAGCTGACCTGCGGCTGGAGATGACAGGCATTCGCGGCGAACTGTCGACCATCAAATGGATGATGGGCGTGCTGATCGCCTGTCGCCGTCGCCAACTTCGCCAAGCAGTTCTTCTGATCCGTGGTAGTACCAAGTAGTACAAAGACTCGCCGAACCCTGCCCCGGATCGGCAGCCCTCGAAAAAATCAACGCTGCGCTGACGCGCCGGCGCAGCCCTCTCCCCCGTTGAGTCCCCTCCATGGCCATCTCTCGATGCAACAAGTGCGCCTACCTTCAGGAACAATCTGATGGCCAGATCGGTGAAAGTATTGCCTGTCTGCAGTGCGGTAGCCCGACCATCGTCTACCCCACGCTCTTTTTCGTTGGCAAGCTACTGGAGAAGTGCTTTGCCGCCCAGCGCGAGCTGATTGGTCTCAAGAAGGCCAACGGGGCGGCCACGCAGCAGCAAGTCGCTGAAGCAGAGAAGACCAGACCAGTGGAGGCCATCGACCTGGCCAACACCGACCAGCTTTCCTCCACCGAACAACACCGACCCATCGCCGAGTGGTTCGGCCGCAAGCAGATCCCGGTCGAGGTGAACAGCCATGCAGTCGACGACGGGCTTCTTCGACGAAGTGGCGATGACCATCGGCCAGAGCCTTCCGGTTCTGAAGGATACGATCGATCGTCTCCGCTGGGCGCAGCAGAAGGGATACTCAGTACGGTCATCCCTCTCGACCAGAAGTTCGTCGAAGAAGCGCGAACGATCATCACTTTCTGTCAGCAGCTCTACGAGTATTCCTTCGTTGGCAAGTACCTGCCCAATCGGGAAAAGAACAGTGTCCGGCTGGTCCTGCAAACGGCGCCGGCCATCCGCCAGTTTTTCGCCGGCGAATGGCTCGAATGGTTCGTGATGATGACCTGCCTGGGATATTGCCAGGAACGCGGGAAACGCTTTTCCTGTGCCCGTCAGCTGATCATCATGCTCTCCGACCACGATCGCTGCGAACTCGATGTGTTCATGCTCATCGATGGTCAGCTACCGATCTGCATCGAGTGCAAGAGCGGCGAATATCGCCAGGATATCGACAAGTACCTTGGCTTGCGCAAGCGCCTCGGGCTCAGTGGCAACCGCTTCGTCCTGTGCATCGCCGGCCTCAGCGACGAACACGCCAGGGGACTGTCGGCGATGTACGATCTGACCTTCGTCAGCGAGCGAGGCCTCTTGTCACATCTCGGCACGCTCTTCTGATGGGTGCGTGGGCAAGATCGTAGGTCGGGTTAGCGTATAGCGTAACCCGACATTTACAGCCATCGGATGCCCTTGATGCTTGATCGTCGGGTTACGGCCTGCGGCCTAACCCGACCTACGGCTCTTGCCATGACCAACACTTTCATTCGCACCGTCTTCTGATCCGCGCCGCTCCTTGGCCAGGCAGAATCCGTATAATGCCCGCTTCCCTCCCCAGAGCATGATCGTGTTCGACCGTCTTGCCGTCATTCCGCAATACCTCCTGCCCAAGCAGGCCCTTACCGCCGCCGCCGGCAGACTCGCCAGGAGCGAAGCCGGCAGTCTCACCACCCGCGTCATTCGTTGGTTCATTGAGCGCTACGGCGTCGACATGAACGAAGCCGTCGATGCTGACCCGGCCAGCTACAAGAGCTTCAACGAGTTCTTCACGCGGCCGCTGCGCGCCGGTGTGCGACCGCTCGCCGATGCCGACTTCATCTGCCCCGTGGACGGCGCGATCAGCCAGTTTGGCGCCATCGAGCGTGATCAGATTTTCCAGGCCAAGGGCCATCAATACTCGACCACAGCCCTCGTCGGCGGCGATCGCGAACTCGCCGCCCATTTCGAGAATGGCGCCTTTGCGACGCTGTACCTGAGCCCGCGCGATTATCACCGCATCCACATGCCGGTCGATGGCCGCCTGACGCGAATGCTGCACGTTCCCGGCGCACTGTTCTCGGTCAATCCGACGACGGCGCGCGGTGTTCCGGGTCTGTTCGCCCGCAATGAGCGCGTCGTCTGCGTCTTCGAAGCCGGCTTTGGCCCCTTCGTCCTGATCCTCGTCGGCGCCACCATCGTCGGCAGCATGGCCACCGTCTGGCACGGCACCGTCAACCCGCCGCGCGTGCGGGATGTTCGCCAGTGGCTTTACAACGATCAGCAGATCGTCCTGAGAAAAGGCGAGGAAATGGGCCGCTTCCTGCTGGGGTCGACGGTGGTCATGCTGTTTCCGAAAGACACTCTGAGCTTCCATCCCGCCTGGGCACCCGCCCGTTTAATCCGCATGGGCGAGAGCATGGCCGGCAAGCGCCGGCAGGCGTGACTCTCCGTGGGCTGGTCGGCGGCTGGCCCAATCCGGACAAGATACCCGGCGCGATCCGGGTAGGGTGAACCGGAACCTTGGGTTACACTTTGTCGATGTGTGGACGCTATGCCCTCGAGGCCCCTTGCTCGCAGCTCGCCCGACGTTTCGGCGTTGAGGAAACCGAGTCTGTCGATTTTCCGCCACGCTACAACATCGCGCCGGGCACCAATATCCCCGTCATCGGCCAGTCCCCGAGCGGCCAGCGCGTTCTCCACCTGTTGCGCTGGGGACTGCTGCCGCACTGGGCGAAAGATCCGGTGCATGGCGCCAGACTGATCAACGCCCGCGGTGAATCGGTGGCCGAGAAGCCGTCGTTTCGCGACGCCTTCCGGCGACGTCGTTGTCTGATTCCGGCCAGCGGTTTCTACGAATGGCAGGCTGCGAGGGCACCAGGGTCAGGCAAGCAGGCCTGCTACATTTCGCTGAAGTCGGGCGAAACGATGGCTTTCGGCGGACTCTGGGAGGCCTGGACCTCGCCAGGCGGCGAGATCGCACGCAGTTGCTGCATCGTCACCACCGCAGCGAACGAACTGATCCACGCCATCCACGAGCGCATGCCGTTGATCCTTGCCCCCGAACACTGGCCGGCGTGGCTGACGGCGACCGCCGAGCAGGCCGGCAGGCTGATCCAGCCCTATCCCGACGGTGAACTGCAGGCCTGGCCGGTAAGCGCCCGGGTTGGCAAGGTCAGCGAGGACGACCCGGCACTGATCGTGGCGCGGCGCAGCGAAGTCGCATGAAAACCAGCTACCAGGACATCCCCGCCTATATCACCCGAGACGGATCGGAGATTCGCGAACTAATGCATCCGGCGCTGCACGGTGGTCAGCAGCAGAGCCTGGCCGAAGCGGTCATCCAGCCGGGAGAGCAGACGCGCCTGCACCGCCATCTGCGCAGTGAGGAGCTGTACCATGTCACGCGCGGTGCCGGGATCATGACCCTGGGCGACGCGACACTGAGCATTCGGGTTGGCGACACCATCCTGATCGCGCCGGGAACGCCACACTGCGTCACCGCCAGCGGCGGCGAGCCGCTGTACCTGCTATGCTGCTGCAGCCCCGCCTATCGCCATGAAGATACGGAACTACTGTAGGCGGCAAGGTCCCTCGCTGACGATTGCTTGCGAAGAACCCCTGCGCGACCGCTCGAGTGTCGGCATCCGCCAGCGTCCGGGCTTTTTGTAGCATAATCGCCCGCAAATTCCGGATCTGAGGCTTTCTTGATCAACTTTGTTGACCCCGACCGCTACCATTCGATGAAGGCGACGGGCAAGCTCCCGTCACCCAAAGGCGTTGCCTTCTCGATCATCAAGCTCTTGCAGCGGGATGATTTTCGGGTGCCCGAACTGGTGCAACTGGTGCAATCCGACCCCGCCATCGCCGGGCGTCTGCTCAAGTTTGCCAACGCTGCCGCTTTTGGTCGGACGCGCCCGATCGTTTCGCTGCAGCGCGCGATCGTTGCCCTCGGAGCCTTCCGCGTGCGTGACCTGGTGATCGGCCTCTCGGTGATGCATAACCACAAGAGCGGCCAGTGCTCGGAGTTTGATTACGGAGCTTTCTGGGCACATTCGCTGGCCACCGGAATTGCCTGCCAGGAACTGGCCCATTTTGCGCAGATTTCCAGCGAGGAGCTGTTCACCATCGGTCTGCTGGCGCGAGTCGGCGAGCTGGCGATGGCTTCGCTGTACCCCGACGAATATTCGCTCGTGCTGCTCAAGGCCAAGGAACGCGGACTGGCCGATCTCGAACGTGACTCCTTCAACATGGACCACCGACAGCTTGGCGCCACGATGCTCGCCGAGTGGGGCTTGCCCGACATGCTGATTCAGGCCGCCTACCATCACGAACAGCCCGACCTCGCCGGCTTTCGCGATGGCTCACGCGTCCTGACGCTCACCCACTCGCTGAATTTTGCCCGTTCGCTCGCCGAAGTCTGCATGGCCGATGAAGAAGCACGCTGGAGCCTGCTGCCCGGGCTGCTGACACGGGCCGCTCGCCTGGGAATCAGCGGCGATGCGCTGAACGACATGGTCGACCGGATGGTCCGGCGCTGGCGCGAATGGGGTGCCATGCTGCAGGTTCGTACTCAGGAGATGCCGCCGTTCGCCGAGATTCTCGCCGCCAGCCCACCCAGCCGACGGGTCAGCAGCGCCAGCCCGGAACAGAACCGGACGGTCGCTCCGCCCCGCCTGCAGGTGCAGTTGGTCGGCATCCCGCTGCCCGACCTGCCGACCCTGATGCAACAGATCGAGGGCCTGGGGCATCTGCCGATGCCAGTGGACGGCAACCCGGAAGCCATCAGGAACGCGCTGCGGCAGCCGACCCAGATCGTCATTGCCGACATGGCCATACCGGGGCTCAAGCCGGCGACCTTCTGCCGAATCCTTCGCCAAACCCCTTCCGGTAAGGAGAGCTACGCCCTGCTGCTGGCCTCGCCAGGCAGTGAGGGGCTGATCCTCGAAGCCATCGACGCCGGCGCTGACGACGTCCTGGTCAAACCGGTGAGCATCCAGACCCTGCGCGTCCGCCTCAATACCGCAACCCGCATGCTGCTGCTGCGCGAAGAAATCCAGCGCGAACGCCGGGGCATCATGCGCTCCACCGACGAGTTCGCGGTCACCCACAAGCGCCTCTTGCAGGAGGCGTTGACCGATGCTCTGACGCAGCTTCCGAATCGCCGCCACGGCCTCGACTTCCTCGCCTCCGAATGGGCATTTGCCCAGTCCAACGGCCTGCCGATGGCCTGTCTGCTGCTCGACATCGACCACTTCAAGCGCATCAACGACACCTATGGGCACGCCGCAGGCGATGCCGTCCTGCGCCAGCTCGCCGACCTGCTGAAGCGCGCCTCGCGCGTCGAAGACCTGGTCTTTCGCTATGGCGGCGAGGAGTTTGCGGCGGTTCTGCCCAACGCCAATCCGCGCGCCGCTGCCCAGATCGCCGAGCGAATCCGCAGCCTGGTCGAAAAATACAGTTTTCTGTGGGACAGTCGGTCGATTCCGGTCACCCTGAGCATCGGCGTCGCCAATCTCAATGACGCGGAGATGGACAGTCAGGGGCTGATCCAGGCGGCCGATGCCGCGCTCTACCAGGCCAAGAACAGCGGTCGCAACCGCGTCGTGGTCGCCAGATAAGGCGAGGCCGGTTCAGGCGGTCAGCGCCGCTGCGTGATGGCGCAGGTGATCGTCGATGAAGCTGGCGATGAAGTAGTAGCTATGGTCGTAGCCTGGCTGCAGGCGCAGCTGCAAGGGATGCCCAACCGCGGCACAGGCCTGCCGCAGCCGCTCGGGCTGCAGCTGCTCGACGAGAAAGCCGTCGGCTTCGCCCTGATCGACCAGCAAAGGCAGACGTTCCTCGGCACCGGCGATCAGCTCGCAGGCGTCCCAGACTCGCCATGCCGCGCGATCGGCACCGAGATAGCGCGCAAACGCCTTCTCCCCCCAGGGGCTGGCAATGGCGTGGCAAATCGGCGCCAGCGCCGACAGCGAGCGGTAACGACCGGGGTTACGCAGCGCACAGACCAGTGCGCCGTGGCCCCCCATCGAGTGACCGCTGATGCCGCGGCGCGAGTCGATCGGCAAGCTCGCCTCGATCAGCGCCGGCAATTCGTGCACCACGTAGTCGTGCATCTGGTAGTGGGCGGCCCAGGGTGGCTGCGTGGCATTCAGGTAAAACCCGGCGCCGTGAGCGAAGTCCCAGGCGCCATCCGGATCACCGGGAACGTCGGCGCCACGCGGACTGGTGTCGGGTGCGATGAGGGCGATCCCGAGCTCGGCGGCAACGCGCATCGCACCAGCTTTCTGCATGAAGTTCTCGTCGCTGCAGGTCAGCCCGGAGAGCCAGTACAGGGCCGGCACGCTGCCGCTCGCGGCCTGCGGCGGCAAATAGACGGCAAACACCATCTCGCAGTTCAGCGTCGCCGAGCGATGGCGGTAACGCCGGTGCCAACCACCAAAACAGCGATTGGCGGCGACCTCCGCAAGTGCTGCGTGCACCATCGCCGCTCAGAAGACGATCACCGAGCGGATGCTCTGGCCTTGATGCATCAGCTCGAAAGCGTGGTTGATATCCTCCAGCCCCATGCTGTGGGTGATGAAGGTGTCGAGCGGAATTTCGCCGCGCTGCGCACGCTCGACATAGCCCGGCAGCTCGCTACGACCCCGCACGCCGCCGAACGCCGAACCTCGCCACACCCGGCCAGTAACCAGCTGGAACGGCCGCGTCGCGATCTCTTCGCCGGCGCCGGCGACACCGATGATCACCGATTCACCCCAGCCCTTGTGGCAGCATTCGAGCGCCGCGCGCATCACCTGGACCTGGCCGATGCATTCAAACGAGTAGTCTACGCCACCGTCGGTGAGCTCGACGATCACTTCCTGGATCGGCCGCTGATGATCGTCCGGGTTGATGCAGTCGGTGGCACCGAGTTGCCTGGCGATCGCGAACTTGGCTGGATTGGTATCAATGGCGATGATTCGCGCCGCCCTGGCCATCACCGCGCCGATCACCACCGCCAGACCGATGCCGCCGAGACCAAAGATGGCGACCGTTGCCCCCGCCTCGACCTTGGCGGTGTTGATCACCGCGCCAATGCCGGTAGTCACTCCGCAGCCGAGCAGGCAGACCTTCTCCAGCGGCGCATCGCGGGCGATCTTCGCCAGCGAGATCTCGGGCAACACCGTGTACTCGGAGAAGGTCGAGGTGCCCATGTAATGAAAGATGGTCTTGCCGTTCCGGGAAAAGCGGCTGCTGCCATCGGGCATCAGGCCCTTGCCCTGGGTGGCGCGAATCGCCTGACAGAGATTGGTCTTGCCCGACAGGCAGAACTTGCACTGCCGGCACTCGGGCGTGTACAGCGGGATGACGTGATCGCCGACGGCCACCGAGCTGACCCCGGGACCGATGGCCTCGACGACGCCACCACCCTCGTGCCCGAGAATGGCCGGAAAAACGCCCTCCGGGTCGGCACCAGACAGGGTGAATGCGTCGGTATGGCAGACTCCGGTGGCGACGATGCGCACCAGCACTTCCCCCTGCCGTGGCGGCTCGACGTCGACTTCAGTGATTTCCAGAGGCTGCCCGGCAGCCCAGGCAACCGCAGCGCGTGCTTTGATCATCAGCGAATCTCCTTGCAGTTTGCGGCGGCAGCCGGCAAGCGCTGGCCAGCGCGGCCTCCGCCCTCACCCGGCTGTCGACTGTCCGGTGGCGGGTTCGGCAATCAGTGCAGATCTCCCGGCTTCAAACGGGCCAGGCGGAACACCTCGATGCCCTCTTCGAGCAGAGCCTCGTACTCTTCGCTGCTGGCCTCGCCGCGAATCGAGCGCTCCGGCGCCTCGACGTAGTGAATCCGGCGTGCCTCTTCGGCGAAGTCGCTACCGACATCCTCGCAATTGGCCAGCAGCATCTCGGTCAGCTGCCGAAGGGCGGCGAGCGCGCCTGAGCGCAGGTCGACCGGCGCGGCTGGCAGCGCTGGTCGCGCCGGAACCGCTGCCGCCGCCGTCGGTAGCCCGAGGTGCACCGCCGAGGGTACCCGACGAATCTCCAGCGAAGTGCACTGCGGGCAGGCGATCAGACCGCAGGCGAGTTGGTGGTCGAAATCCTCATGCGACTGGAACCAGCCTTCGAATGGATGGTCGTGCTGGCAGGCAAGGTCAAAAATGATCATCGGGAACCAGGGCAGAAAGCTCACAGTGGAAAGATGGTACCCGGAGCCGGGATCGAACCGGCACAGCCGCAAGGCCGAGGGATTTTAAGTCCCTTGTGTCTACCTATTCCACCATCCGGGCATTAAGCGGCATTATACCTGCCCCGAAATCAAAGAAAGGGAAAGTGCTTTGCGCACTTTCCCTTTCGGAGTCTGGAGCGGGAAAAGAGTCTCGAACTCTCGACCTATACCTTGGCAAGGTATCGCTCTACCAACTGAGCTATTCCCGCGTGGAAGTTGTCTGGGCTGCACCGCTTTGTTCGACGAATCGAAACCGACCCGCAAGCACCAGAGGAACGGATTATCCGCAGGCTGGCGCGCGCTGTCAACCGCTCCGCTCCGCTGTCAACCGCTGTCAACTATTCGGAGATCCACGAAGCCGACGCGAAATTGACGGCTTTTACTGCGCCTCGATATACTTCGCACGGCGGCGGTGGAATGGCCATTGGCCGAGGCAACTCCCGCGCGCCGGGGGCTTGCCTGCCAGCCATGGATTGCCCTTGCCGGCGCGGTCCACGGCGACCATTCCATCCTTCTCGTCCACGCGCAACCGAGCACCCGGGCAGCGTCCCGCCCATCCATCTGCCACGGAGAATCTTCACATGCCCACAGCCGCCAGCCGGGGAGCCGCCACCCTAACCAGGTCGACGAGGCCAACTCAGCAACCGTGGTGAATGAGCCTCGCCTGTGGCGCAACAAAGGCTGGAGCGCGCGCGTCATCAAAAACGAAGACGACGACGGCTGGGCCGTCGAGATGATCAAGGACGGCGAACCCGAACCGGCGCTGGTCGGCCCGTGGACCATGGGACGCGACAAGAAGAACCCCAAGCCGCTCGACGCGTCGACGTTCCAGACCCTGGTCAAGACCGCCAGCGAAGTCCTGCGCCGCCACGAGCAGCAACTGCAGGCAAGCCTGCACAAGCAGCTGACGGTCAACGCGGCGGCCGGACGAATCAGCATCACGCTTGACATCGTCGCCGATGAGGACGAGCCGCACGCCCGCCTGGCAGCCTATGCGGCCGACGGCGAACAACTTGCCGAGGTACGGGTGGCGGCGGGTTTCAAGCTCAGTACGGCCAGCGCCAACGCCTGGATCGACGACGACTTCCGCAGGCCCGGCTGATCTGCACCGGGTGTTTGCGGGCACCTGCCGAGAAACCCGGAGGCAATGCCCGCCTTCCGCCGCTGTCGTCAGCGAAGGACCTTGTCGCTTCAGCTCGCTGCGTAAATCAGGAACTCGGGGTTGTCCTGCAGCCCGGTGATGAAAGGTTGCGGTGTCCCGAAATCCGCACCGCAGGAGTAGATGGCTTTCTCGGCACGCGAGGCGACGTAAAGCGAGTTTCCGCAGACCAGGACATCGCGAACCGAATGCGTCACCTTGCAACGTTTGCGGTGACTTTTTGACGGGTCCGGCGCGATCACGACGGCCAGCCCCGCCGGCTCGCTGTAGCTGGATGGCGGGCGCGCCGGCGAGGCCGGCAAATTGCCGATCGATGAAGCGAGGGAGGTCATTCGGCGCGAATCACGCCGCAAGCGATGCGCGGGCCGGAATTGCCGGTGGGCTGGGTCTTGTAGTCGTCGGGATCGCGGTGCACGATCAGCCCCTTGCCGACCACGCTGGTCGGCCCGGCGGTAACGGTGACGATGTCCATCTCGGCCTGGTAGCGCGCATTGCCGTTGGCATCGGCGCGGACGGACGGCAGATCGCCGGCGTGGCGCTCGCTGGTGGCGTGGGCATGCGGCTTGCCGAGCGGGTTGAAGTGACCGCCGGCGCTCATCCCGTCCGCGGCGCTGCAATCGCCTTTCTCATGCACATGAAAACCGTGCTCGGCGCCCGGCTTGAGGCCACTGAGGGTGCCGGTGATCAGCACGCGGTCACCCTGCTGGACGAATTCAATGCGCCCGGAGGCAGTGTTACCTCGGGTGGGTTCGAGTTGCGCCGCAGCGCGCGGGCCGCCGCCCGTGGTGCTGGCGGCACAGCCGGCGACGATGGCCGCAGCCAGCGCAATGGCACCGGCCTTGCCCATGGTGGGACGTTTGTAGCGGGGCTGCTGGTACATGTTCTTCTCCTTGAAGTGGCGAGTTATGCTTGATAACGGAATGATCCGCTGCCGCAGTATATCTGTCCGGTTAAAAAGCCCCACCGCTGCGGGTGCCCGACCGGCGTGTGACAGGAATCGCGAACGAATTCTATAGGCAAACGGCGGCCCTAGCGCGGCGGTTCGGTGGCGAAGGCAATTCTCACCAGGCCGGCTCGCTGTGCGTCGGCGAGCACCTCGGCGACACGTTCGTAGCGCGTTCCGCGATCGGCGCGCAAATGTAGCTCGGGCTGGCCGCCAGCAGCTGCCGCCAGGCGACTGGCGAGCTCGCTGCGCTCGATCGCCAGCCCATCGACGAAGACCTGGCCGGACGCATCGATGGCCACCGCAACGACCTTCGGGCGGTCATCGAGCCGACTGGCTTCGGCTCGCGGCAGATCAATCGGAATCGCCTGGTGAAACAAGGGCGCAGTGATGATGAAGATGACCAGCAGGACCAGCATCACGTCCACCAGCGGCGTGGTGTTGATTTCCGCCATCGGTTCACTGGCACCCGTGTTTTCGAATGAGCCAAAAGCCATCGCCCTCCTCCTTCTTTCAGCCGCCGCGGCTGGCGCGCACGGCGCTGAGGTCGACCAGCTTGTCGCCCGGCCGGCCGCGCAGGCCGGTGGTCAGATAGGCGTGCAGATCATGTGCGAAGCCGTCCAGCCGGGCCAGCGTCAGGCGGTTGCCACGCGCGCAGGCGTTGTAGGCGAGGACCGCCGGGATCGCCACGAACAGGCCCGCGGCGGTCATGATCAACGCCTCGCCAACCGGCCCGGCGACCTTGTCGAGCACCACCTGGGTCGCGCCGGAGAGGCTGACCAGCGCATGATAGATTCCCCAGACAGTGCCGAACAGCCCGATGAAAGGCGCCGTCGAACCCACCGAAGCGAGAAAGGTGAGTCCCGATTCAATGCTTGCCTGCGCCTCGACAATCTGGCTGCGCAGCGAGCGCGTGACGAACTCGCTGACGCTGACGCCGGCACCGATGCCGCGATCGGAATGCTGGCGATGCAATTCGGCGGCGTTGGCGCCGGCAATCGCCAGGCTCGCAAGGACACCGGTGCGGTCTTCCTGGCGGATTGCTTCGATGGCCGCCGGCAGACTCGGCGCGCCCCAGAAGGCGGCCAGCGCCCGTGCATGACAACGCCGGGCCTGCCAGACACCGTAGGCTTTCGCCGCCATCACGTACCAGCTGGCCACCGATAACAGCACCAGGAGGATTGCCACCGCCTGCGTCAGCGTATCGCTCTGCGCCCAAAAGTGGGCCAAACCCAGTTCCATTCTCATCAGACCTTCCTGTTCAACTGTCGAGAGTAAATTGCAGCGGCACCAGCACCGAGGACTCGACCGCTTCGTGCCCCTGTCTGGCCGGGACGAATCGCCAGCGTTCGACGGCGGCGCGGGCGGCTTCGTCGAGACGCGCGAAGCCGCTCGACTGCTTGATGTCCACCACCAGCGGCAAACCCTGCGCGCTTACCCTGACGCGCAGGATGACGCGCCCTTCTTCGCCCAGCCGCCGCGACGCCGCCGGATACACCGGCCGCGGATTGTGCAGGTAATCGGCGTCGAATCGGGCAGCCAGCAACGGCGCCGGCACCGGCGCCGCTCCGGCAGACGAGGAAACCGCGGCGACCGCAGCGACGGGCTCTGCCGGCCCAGCGGCCACGGGCGAAAGGACAGCCGTCGTCGCCGGCGCGGCGGTGGTCAATAGCTGCGGCGACGACGCTTTCGGCACCATCGCCGACCGCGCCGGCAAGGATCTGGCGCGCTCCGGCTGGCGTGGTGGCGCGACCACCGCTTGGCTCGTCGCTGCTGGGCGAGCCGGGTCGAGCACGCGCACGCTGAGCACCGGCAGGAACTCGGCAGGCGAAGGCTGCATGACCACTCCGAAGCCCAGCAGCAGCCCCAGCAGGTGCAGGCTGGCGACGACCAGCACGAACAGGCTCCGCCGCCAGAGCGGTTGGCAATCTGCCCTGGCGAACTCGTAATAGGCGGCGCGGACCTGGTTCGACATTTCGCTGAAATCTGTTTCGGGGTAAACCGCAGTACGGTAAAAGGCGTAATTCTATGCTGCCGCAAGCGGCTGCGGGTGCGTCATTTCGCCGCTAGCGCCCTGGCGCTGCTGCGCAACCGGCCGGAATGGTGTGGCTGCCGAACTGCAGCGCCAAACAGCGGCAATCGCCAGACGACCGCGCGGCTGCCAGAATGCATGCCGGGCTGGCCGCACGCTGCAGAAGGCTGGCTCGCCACGACTGCCACGGGAAGGGAAACCCCATGACCCTCACGAAACGATTGCCGCACTCGCCGGCCAGCGCTGGCGGCGACCTGGCCGCAGGCTGCGCGCTGGCTGCCGCATCGCCCGCGCGCCTGTTCCTCGCGCTCTGGCCGACGCCCGACGCAAGCGCGCAGCTCATTCAATACCTGGAGCAATGGGCCTGGCCGAAAGGATCGTCGCCGGTGAGGGCCGATCGGCTGCACCTGACGCTGCACTTCATCGGCGGCGTGGACCGGCAACGCGTGGCGACCATCGGCGCCGGACTACAGGTGCCACTGCGCCCATTCGAGGTGCAGCTGACGCAGGCTGCGATCTGGCCGCGCGGCCTCGCCGTGCTGCAGACGACAGCGCCGCCGGAGCCTCTGACGCAACTGCACGCCGAGCTCGCGGCAGCGCTGCGGGCGCTGGGCCTGGCGGTCGAAGCGCGACCTTTTCGCCCACATCTGACCCTTGCCCGACGCGCCGCCGGCGCCACCCCGCCCGCCGCAGCACCGACGCTGTGCTGGCGAGTCGATCACTACGTGCTCGTCGAATCGCTGCTCGGTGCGGGCGGCGGCTACCAGATCCGGCGGCGCTATGGGTGACACGCCAATCTCTGGCCGCGTCCGCCGACCCACGCTCGATGGCTGCAGCGCCGTTACTGTTCCGTTCAGGACGCAGAAAATCCGGCACAATAGCGACCTTTCTGAAACGCTGCGGTAGTTTCGCGGCAGGAAGTGCTGAAATGTCGCACCGCCGTGCGGTCGCTCTGATGGTGCTGGTGACGCTGCTGTGGAGCATCGCCGGCGTGGTATCGCGCCACCTCGAGCTGGCTGGCAGCTTCGAGGTCACCTTCTGGCGCAGCCTGTTCAATGCCCTGGCGCTGAGTGTCGGATTGACGATCCTGCGCGGGCCCGGGCTGTGGTCAGGGCTGGCGCGTTCGCCCTGGCCGGTGTGGTTCTCGGGCGTTTGCTGGGCGGTGATGTTCACCGCCTTCATGGTCGCCATCACCCTTACCAGCGTTGCCAATGTGTTGGTGAGCATGGCCATCGGGCCCCTGATCACCGCCCTGTTCACCCGACTTTTCCTGCAGCACCGGCTACCGGCCCGGACCTGGCTGGCGATTGCCGCAGCCGGTGTCGGTATCGCGTGGATGTTCGGACAAGCGGCGCGCAGCGGCGCTTCGCTGGTCGGAACCCTGGTCGCCCTCGCTGTACCGCTGGCGGCTGCACTCAACTTCACGATGCTGCAGCAGGTCGCCGATCGCCAGGCCGATGACCAGCAGGCTGCTCGCCAGGACATGCTGCCGGCGGTGCTGATCGGCGCTGCCCTTTCGGCAGCCTTCAGCTTCCCGATGGCTTATCCATTGCAGGCCTCGTACCACGACCTCGCTCTGCTGGCGCTGCTGGGCGTCGTTCAACTGGCGATTCCCTGCCTCCTGGTGGTGCGCCTGTCGCGCGAACTGCCGGCACCGGAGATTGCCCTGCTCGGTCTGCTCGAAGTCGTCTTCGGAGTCACCTGGGCGTGGCTTGGTGCCGGCGAACAGCCGCCCGCAAGCACCCTGGCCGGCGGCGCCCTGGTCCTGGCTGCGCTGCTGATCAACGAGGCTCTGGCCTTGCTGCAGCCAGTCGGGAAGATTCGCGGCAGCGTGCCATGACCGCCGCCACGCAATCGCTACCGCGCCACCAGGATCTCGAAACCATTGCGCTGATCGGCTTCGTGCATGGCGTATCGCATTTCTTCCATCTCCTGCTGCCGCCGCTCTTCCCGTGGCTGATGAAGGATTTCGGGCTAAGCTTTACCGGCATCGGAACAACCATGACGATCTTCTTCGTCGTCTCGGCGATCGGCCAGGCGCTGGCCGGATTTCTCGTCGATCGCTACGGCGCCGCCCGCGTTCTGGGCACGGGAATCAGCTGCTTTCTGCTGGCGGCGCTGCTGCTCTCGGGAGTCGATGGCTACCTCGGGCTGACCGTCGTTGCTGCCCTGGCCGGACTCGGCAACAGCGTCTTCCACCCCGCCGATTTCACCATTCTGAACCGCCACGTCTCGCCGCCGCGACTCGGCTACGCTTTCTCGATTCACGGCCTGTCGGGCAACCTCGGCTGGGCGCTAGCGCCAGTGTTCATGACGGCCATCGCCGCTACTGCCGGTTGGCGCGCCGCTGCCCTGGCCGCCGCGGGCCTCGCCACACTCGCGCTGGCGCTGCTGTTCTGGTACCGGCGCATCCTCGCCGACCGCGAGCTGCGCGGCGGCGGCGGCCAACCCGGCCAGGCGGTGTCGCCATTTGCCTTCCTGCGCTCACGAGCGGTATGGCTGTGTTTCGCCTTCTTCTTCCTGATCACCACTGCGTTCGGGGCAATCCAGAATTTCGCCACGCCGATCCTGCAGCAGCTGCACGGCCTGTCGCTGGCGGCCGCGGCGACTGCGCTCTCGGCCTATCTGGCCGGCGGCGCCGGCGGTATCCTCAGCGGCGGGTTCCTGGCCCAGAAAGGCCAGTACGAACGATTGATCGCCGCCGCGCTGGGCACCGCGGCGTTGCTCGTCGTCGGTCTGGCCACCCTGCCGCTACCGGCATGGACGGTGCTGCCGCTGATGGCGGCCATCGGCTACTGCACCGGCATCGCCGGCCCCTCACGCGACCTGCTGGTGCGTGGCGCCGCCACGTCGCGCTTCGGCCAGGCGGCTTATGGTCGCGTCTACGGCTTCGTCTATTCCGGCCTCGACGCCGGACTGGCACTTGCCCCGCTGGCCTTTGGCGTGCTCATGGACGATGGCCGCTTGCGCGCCGTTCTGGTCGGCATCGCCCTGCTGCAGGGAATGGCCATCGTGACTGCCCTGCAGGTCGGCGGCGTCGCCCGCACAACGAAGAGCTGACAGATCATTGGCGGGTGACGCTTGCACCGCGGCGAAGAGGGCGCGGGCAGTCGCAATTTCTTCGGCGCTGAGTAGCTGCATACGGTCTCCGACACAAGGGGAAAAAAAACGCGATCCGCCGTCCGCTCGCCCCACACCGCCTGCTTCAGCCCGCCGCCTGGACAGCATCCCGACGACGACGCAGCCAGGCCAGGCCGCCGACCAGGCCGAGACTGGCCAGCGCAAGGCTGGATGGCTCCGGGACGGCCTGCGTCGGTTCGGCATAGAGGAAATCGTCCATTACCACGACGTCGTCGTTGGCGTTGCCGAGCTCCCCGTTGGCAACGATCGTATTCAGGCCCGAAGTGAGCCGAACACGGCTGATCCTCTCGCCGCCGTTGGCCACCGCACCCAGGAAGCTCAGCCCCTGGTTGCCCGCGCCCAGAGCGTCCCGCGAGTAAATCAGGGAATTCTGTTCATCGAAAAACTCCAGCCTGGTCAGGCCTGCAACTTCAACGTCCGCGAAAATCGCGCCGAAGGCCGTGGTCGTCGCAGCGATCGTCGTGCCCGGCACAAAGAACGACACATCGGTAATGTTGCTGCTCACCGCGGTAAACAACCGCTGCGTGCTGAATGCCTGAAACTCGCTGGCAAGCCCGAACAGCGCTGGCGTGGGAAGGCCAGAGTTGGCGCTGACGAGAAAGCCGCTTCCCGGTGTGCTGAACACCACCCCACGCGGCGAATTGACGTTGAAGAAATCGGCGGGTAACGGGTTGGGATCGGCTCGGACGTCGGGAACGCCGTCCCAGTTGATCTCACGACGCAGTCCACCGAACGATCCGGCGCCCCCGGCGACAGAACCGCCTCCGACTGCCACGCGAAAAGCGTCGCGCGTGGGCGTGATCGCGGCAGGGGTGGCCTCAGCCGACTCGAAGGTGACAAACCCGGCCCAAGCGGCTGGGGTCAATAGCAGTAAAGCGGCGACGGTGCCCGCAGACTTGCAGATTGAGTTCATTGCTCTCTTCCTTTCGTGAAGAACGACAGGGCCGCAGACTCGATCGAGAAGCGGAACTGGAGGGCAAGCAATAATTACGCCATTGAAAAACCGATCAGCCAAAACAGGGGCTTGACAAGAATTGATGCGGTCGATCGTTGACCACTGTAAAGAATGTCGACATCTGCCAGCGCAGCGACGGTGCCGCACGGAATGACCAGCCTTTCGCCCACCTGTGGTGCGCCATCGGCATAACCCGCCAACCACCACTGCGTTGCTGCCACCCCGCCGCCAGCTGACCATCTCGGCGGCCCAAACGGGTGTTACCGGCCAACGCGTCCGATTCGACCGACTCCTGCGCCAGCTCTGCAAAGTCGGTGCCGGGATGGACTATTCGCCCGCGTTGACCAATAATTGCGCGCTGTCAGCCAACTGCGTGCCCGGCGCTTCCTTATCGGGCCGTTTCTTTGCCGAGGTTTGAGATGCGCTACCAGGTTTTCGTGGAAGAAGAGGAAGGCGCCGATGGTGCGGGGGATCTGGGCAACTTCGACAACCTGGATGAAGTGTGGGGGTTCATCCAGAGCCGCCTGCCCACCGGCGTCTTCAGTGACCGCCGGCTGGTCTGGGTGAAGGACCGCGAGGCGGAGGGCGATGTCTCATTCTCGCTGACCGCCGAGTTATGGGCCGAGCATTGCGAGACGCCGCTGGCCTTCGCTCGCTGTTTCAAGATGTTCTTTGCCTTCAAGAACGACTAGCTGAACCCGCCACGCCCATCCGTCGGCCTGGCGGTCCTGCTGACGACGCTGGTCGCCCTCGGTCCGCTGTCAACCGACCTGTACCTGCCGGCGCTGCCCACGCTGGTCCGGGCGTTGGCCAGCGATGCGGCGCGTGTGCAGCTGACCCTGTCGGTGTTTCTCGCCGGCTTTGCCTGCGGGCAGATCTTCTACGGCCCACTTTCTGATCGCTACGGGCGGCGGCCGATCATGCTTGGCGGCCTGATCGTGTATTGCGCGGGATCGATCGGCTGTGTGTTCGCCCAGAGCATCGAGGTGCTCATCGCCGCGCGCTTTGTCCAGGCACTCGGCGCTTGCGCCGGGCCGGTCATCGGCCGCGCCGTCGTTCGCGACATCTGGGGCGCCAGCGAGTCAGCGCGCATCATCGCCTACATGGGCGGGGCCATGGCCATTGCGCCACTGCTCGGACCGACCCTGGGTGGCTTCCTGACCGTGCTCTTTGGCTGGCAGTCCAATTTCGCATTTCTGCTGCTGGTGGCCGTGGTCCAACTCGTCGCTGTGCTCCGCCTGCTCGGAGAAAGCAACGCTCATCGTGATCCGCGGGCGATCCAGCCGCGTCAGATGTTTGCCAACTTCGCACAATTGCTCACCGACCGCCGCTATCTTGGCTATCTGCTGACCTTTTCATTTTCCTACAGCGCGCTCTTCGCCTTCATCTCGGCTTCGTCGTTTGTGCTCATCGATCGCCACGGGCTGACGCCACAGATCTTCGGCATGTGTTTCGGCCTGGTCGTCGCCGGGTATCTGCTCGGCTCCCTGGCTTGCGGCCGGCTGGTTCGGCGTTTTGGCAGCGATTACCTGCTGGCGCGTGGCGCCTGGCTCGGCGCAATCGCCGGACTGAGCATGGCGGCACTGGAATTCTCCGGAGTTCACAGCCTCGCGGCGATCCTCGGGCCGATGTTCTTCTGTACCGTCGCCACCGGACTGGTCATGCCGAATGCCATTGCCCGGGCGCTGGCGCCGTATCCGGCGATGGCCGGCTCGGCTTCGGCGCTGATGGGAGTCATTCAGATGAGTACTGCCGCGCTCGTCGGAATTGCCGTCGGCCATTCTCTGACAGGCGGCGGGCAGGCGCTGGCCGCGGCGGTGGCGATCTGCACCGCGCTGGCACCGCTGTCCTACCTGCTCTTGCTCCGCAAGCGGCACGCTCCTTGAGCAGCGGCAACCGGCGCGCCCGGGCACGCGCACCGCTTTCGGCATAAGATGCGGGCTGCAGCAGCGCGCATGGCCGGCACGGCCCGCCTGGCGCCCCACCCGGAAGCCTTCTGAAACCGTTTGTCGATCTTGAGGTACGAAGTGCTAGCCAGAGAAACCACGCCCAGTGCGATCGTCAGGTATCTCGATCAATACGTCATTGGCCAGGATGAAGCCAAGAAGGTCCTGGCGGTGGCCGTCTACTCGCATTACCGGAAGATCGCCACCTTTGCCAAGGATACCGGCGCGATCGCCAAGAGCAACGTCCTGCTCGTCGGCCCTTCCGGAACCGGCAAGACGCTGCTCTGCGACACCCTGTCGCGAATGCTGAACGTTCCCTTCGTGACCGCCGACGCGACCTCGCTGGCACAGACCAAGTATGTCAATGAGGAGATCGAGGCGGCCCTGCAGCGGCTGCTCGAGCGGGCTGACGGCAAGGTCGAAAACGCCCAGCACGGGATCATTTTTATCGACGAAATCGACAAGCTGAAAACGACCGGCGCGGAGTCGAGAGCGATTTCGGGCGAGAGCGTGCAGCACGCGCTGCTGAAGATCATGGAAGGTTCGCCGGTCAAGCTCAAGGATAATCAATACATCGATACCAGCAACATCCTGTTCATCTGCGGTGGTGCCTTCGTCGGTCTCGAGAACATCATGACCAAGACGCATGGCTTCGGCTTCATCGCCACTTCGGCGGACGACAACCAGAACATCCTCGACCGCCTGAACAAGCGAGTGAAACCGACCGACCTCTTCGAGTTCGGACTGATTCCCGAGTTCACTGGCCGCCTGCCGGTGGTTGCCAACCTGCACCCGTTGACCAAGGCGATGCTGGTGAGCATCATGAGCGTACCGAAGAACTCGATCTATCGGCAGTACATCGAGATTTTCCGCGGCGAAGGCGTCGAGTTGAGCATTGGCCAAAGGGTGTTCGAGCAGATCGCCGAGATCGCCATCGAATACAAGACCGGCGCCCGCAGCCTGCGCGGCATCTTCGAGGAACTGATCACGCCGATTCTCTACGTCGTGCCGGACAAGCCCGAGATCTGCAAGGTTGAAATCAGCTCGCTCTTCGAAGATGCCCGCTTTTTCCGAAAAAAATAGCCGCAGCGTGTCGATCCCCCACTTGCCGTCCCGCCTGAGCAGAACCATTTCCGCCCGCTCGCCGCGCACTTCCCGCGTCCAGCGGCTGCTGAAGCTCGCGCTGCTCGGCGTGCTCGGGTTTTATCTTCTTGAACTCATTGGAATCAGCATGTTCCAGGATAATCTTCTCTACTACCCGGAGCGGGCCGGCGTCGGCGAAATGACTTCGGGCGGGCTTTCGCCCTGGCCGACCGCCGAGGATTTCCGCGGCCTGCTCGCCGAACCGAACGGCCCGGCACGCGCCACGGCCATCGTTTTCCACGGCAATGCCGGACACGCAGGCCATCGCGACTTCTACGCCAACCAACTCACCCGGCTGGGTCTGCGCGTCATCCTCGCCGAGTATCCCGCTTACGGGCCACGTCCCGGCGAACTTGGCGAGAAGAGTCTGGTCGCCGACGCCGCACAGACCATTGCCCTCGCGCATTCCCGCTACGGCGAGCCGCTGCTGATCATCGGCGAATCACTGGGCGCCGGTGTCGCGGCAGCAGCCAGTGTCGGCCAGCGCGCAGCGATCGCCGGCCTGCTGCTGTTCACACCATGGGACCGGCTCGAACACGTCGCCAGCCACCATTACCCAATGCTACCCGTGAAGTGGCTGTTGCGCGACCGCTACGACAGCGTCGCCCATCTGGCGGCCATCGGCCGACCGGTGCTGGTGGTCGTCGCCGAGGAAGACCGGATCGTGCCGGCGCGCTTCGGCAGGGCACTCTATGAATCGCTGGCCGAACCCAGGCAGCTGGCGGTGATCAAGGCCGCCGACCACAACGACTGGTTCGACCGGCTCGACGACGCCTGGTGGCGGCAGGCGATCGACTTCCTGCTGATTACGGCGGGCTGACCCGGGCCAGCAGACCCGGCGCGGGCAAGCACAGACGACGCGAAGGCAGTTGGCAGCAACTGGATCAGCTTCCACTTCGCCGCGAAGGGATTCGCCTTGCCCTGCAGTTCGCTTTCGCGACTCGCAAAGTCGAGCGGTTTGGCGGTCGGAAACTTCAGCGGGTGTTGGCAACTGAGCACTGTGCACCCACGAGACAAATGATGCGGATTGCCTCATCGGATTCCACATGGACGATCAACACCACCAGGCAACCCAGGAGGCCGATGCCGATCATGCGCTGCTCGCCGTAGTCCACTCGATGATCATCAATTGTTAACAGCGGTCCAGCAAAGTTTCCACTTGTGAGGTCATTGTGTATTCTCCAAGCTTGTAATCCTGAAGCTGTCGAGTTCGATCGCCGCACGGCGCCTCCTTCACCGCACTCTTCGCGCCGCCATCCGCTCGTGCAGCGTCCGCTTCGCCGGCTTCAGCGGCGTGCGGCCGACCGTCCACCCGGACTGCAGCGGTGGCGTCAGCGCCCGGAAACGCGTTGCCAGCCAGCCAAAGGCGCGATACAGCGCCGGGCGGGTGTACATCGCCGCCCAGCCCGACCAGACGGCATCCACCAGGCCGCTCTTCGCTGCGCCCTGTCCGAGCAGTGGCGCGTGGCCCGGGCGCGCGTCATGCTGGGCCTCGCCACGTAAGCGAACCAGCAGGTCGGGAATCGGGATGCGCACCGGGCAGACCTCGCCGCAGGCACCGCAGAGGCTGGAAGCCGTCGGCAGAACATGCGTCGCCGCCAGTCCCAGCAGATGTGGCGAGATGATCGCACCGATCGGACCGGGATAGGTCGTTCCGTACGCGTGGCCACCGATGCGGGTGTATACCGGGCAGTGGTTCATGCAGGCACCACAGCGGATGCACTGCAGCGTCGAACGTAGCTGCTCGTCGGCGTAGGCCTGGCTGCGGCCATTGTCGACCAGCACCAGGTGCATTTCGCGAGGGCCATCCTTCTCACCCGGCTTGCGCGGGCCGCTGATCATGTTGAAATAGGTGGTGATCGCCTGCCCGGTCGCCGAGCGGGTCAGCAGACCGAGCAGCGGCGGCACATGTTCGAGCTTTTCGACGACCTTTTCGATGCCGGTGATCGCGATATGCACGTCGGGCACCGTGGTACACATGCGGCCATTGCCCTCGTTCTCGACCAGGCACAGGGTGCCGGTTTCGGCGACGGCGAAGTTCACACCCGACAGGCCAACCTCGGCAGTCATGAATTTCTCGCGCAGCACGGCGCGGCCGATGCCGATCAGTTCATCGACCGATTCGGTGTAGCTGACACCCGGCACCTTCGCGGCGAACAGCCGGGCGATCTCCTGCTTGGTCTTGTGAATCGCCGGCATGATGATGTGCGAGGGCTTCTCACCGTCCAGTTGAACGATGTACTCGCCCATGTCGCTCTCGAGCGCCTCGATGCCGGCGTCGGCCATGGCGTGATTGAGCTCGACCTCTTCACTGACCATCGACTTGCCCTTGACCATCAGTTTCGTCGAGTGGCTGCGCGCGATGTCGATGATGATCCGGTTGGCCTGTTCCGGATTCTCGGCCCAGTGGACGTGAACACCGTTCTCGGTGAGCTTGCGCTCGAGTTGTTCGAGCAGCTCTGGCAGCCGCGCCAGGCTGTATTTGCGGATGTGTTCGGCCAGCCCACGCTGCCGTTCGAGCAGGACGGGATCGGGGAATTGCGCCGCGCGCTTGCCGATCAGGAAATCCATCGCACCGCGAAAGCTGCTGCGCAGGTGCGCGTCGGAGACCGCCACCGCGGCACGCTGCTTGAACTCGCTGGCCGGGACGAACTGCAGCTGTTGTGCGTTCATGGTTTTTCCTCCGCATCGATCAACAGGACGATCAACTCTTTCGGGCCATGCGCGCCATAGGCCAGCGTCACCTGGATGTCGGCGGTCTTCGACGGGCCCGAAACGAGCAGGGCGTTGGTCGGCATGCTGCCGCTCCAGCCCTGCCCGCTCATCGCTGCGAACAGGTTGTCATAGAGCCGGTCAGCCTCCAGCAGCGCAAAATGGATCGGTGGCACCAGCGACATCAGACGCGGTTCGTTGGCATCCGGCCAGAGGATCAGCGTACCGGTCTCGGCGATGCCGCCACGCGTCGAGGTCAGGCTGGCGTCGGTGTCTTCGAACAGTTCCTTCTTCCATCCGTCGATGGGTCGATCATAGGGTCTCAGGCCCGCCATCCCGGTAGCCCGCAGCGCCGCCGCGTGCTGCTCGCTGTGGAGCAGCGAACAAACGCCCTTCGCCTTGCACAGCTCGCCAAGCTTCTGCGGCCAGCCGTCGCGCGTGACCCGCACGACCTCGCCGTGCCAGAAAGCCATCTTCTCGCAGAACAGTTCGATTCGCGAGGCGCGGTTGCCGACGGCGCCGGCGTTTGCCGCATAAAAGGCCGGCACGTCGGGCGGTAGCGGTGGCGTTCCCTGCGGCGCGGCACGCAGGCGTTGCAGGATGTTTTCACGGGCGCTCATGACTGCCCTCCGTCCGTAGCCGTACGCTGCCACAGAAAAGACGCCAGATGCTGGCCCTGAAAGCCATCACCCCGCTTCTGCAAGGTATGGTTGAGGTTGAGCATGCACCCACAGTCGGCCGACAGGAAGGTCTGCGCCCCGGTCTCCTGCAGCGCCTCGACCTTGTCGCTGGCCATTGCCGACGAGATCGCCGGATGCTTCAGCGAAAAAGTGCCGCCAAAGCCGCAACACTCCGATTCGTGCGAGTGCATGGCGACTTCAACGCCGGGCAACTGGCCAAGCAGCGTGCGTACATGCAGGTGCGTGCCCATCTCGCGACGCGCAGCGCAGGAGGTATGCAGCGCCACCCGCGCCGGCGCACCCTGGTCGGTAAGCCGCACCCGGGCCACTTCGAGAAGGAACTCGGAGAGTTCGAATACCCGCTCGGCGAGTGCTTTGGCCTCGGCCAGCAACTGCGGATCGTCGGCGAAAATCTTCGGATAGTGGTGACGCATCATGCCGGCGCAGGAACCGGAAGGCACGATCACCGGCCACGCTTGGGGAAACAGGCGCAACTGCGACAGCGCCACCGCGCGGGTCTGTTCGGGAAAGCCGCTACTGTGCGCAGGTTGCCCGCAACAGGTCTGGTCGGCAGGAAAATGTACCTCGATGCCTTCGCGTTCGAGCAGGCGGACGGCATCCATGCCGGCCTCCGGACAGAAAAGGTCGATCAGACAGGTCCCGAAGAGGTACACCCTGGCTGGTTTTTCCGGGTAGTGGCGATTGCCTGTTTCTTCCATGACGGGCTCCTGTTCTGGCAGTGGTAGGCAAAGCAACAAGACCAATTGCGGCGTACATTACAACAACTTCATTGATCCATGGCAACCGTTGATTGATTACCCCCCTGCGGCAGGCTGCCGCGCGGTGCCGCCTAGACCTTGACCCGCATCAGCCGCGCCTTCTCCCGCACCCAGTCGCGTTCTTTCTCGGCTTCGCGTTTGTCGTGCTGCTTCTTGCCCTTGGCCAGGCCGATCTCGACCTTGATGCGGCCACGCTGGAAATGCAGGTCCACTGGCAAGAGGGTGTAGCCGGCCCGTTCGACCTGACCGATCAGCTTGCTGATCTGTCGACTGTGCAGCAGCAGCTTGCGCGTACGTACCGGATCCGGTTTGACATGCGACGACGCCGACAGCAAGGGCGTGATGTGCATCCCGAAAAGGAATACTTCGCCCTTACGGATGACGACATAGGATTCCTTGATATTCGCCCGGCCGGCACGGATTGCTTTCACCTCCCAGCCCTCCAGCGCGATCCCGGCCTCGAGCTTCTCCTCTATGAAGTAATCATGAAAGGCCTTCTTGTTGGCGACGATGCTCATGGTACTGTTCTCGGCTGGTCAGCGTTCGGGAGTGCTAGAATCCACGATTCTACAGGATTCACGAGGTCTGGCAGAGGATGGCCATGGTCAGGAAATCGGTGTTGATCGAGCGCTCATCGCAACAGATGTTCGACCTCGTCGACCGCGTCGAGGACTATCCGCAATTCCTTCCGTGGTGCAGTCTGACCCGCTGCGAATTTCGCGACGACACGAAGACGGTGGCCACCCTGCACATCAACTACCGCAACGTCAAGTCGCACTTCACCACCGAGAACGAAAAGGAGTCGCCATCCTCGATGAAAATCAGGCTGGTTGATGGCCCATTTCGTCGGCTCGAGGGTTTGTGGCGTTTCAAACCGCTGAGTGCGCAGGCCTGCAAGATCGAATTTCAGCTTTCCTACGAGTTTTCCAGCAAGATGTTTGAAAAGGTCATCGGCCCCGTCTTCAGCCAGATCGCCAACAGCTTCGTTGATGCCTTCGTGCGGCGTGCGAACGAGGTGCATGGGGTGCCAAATGGCTGAGATGCTGCATATCGAGGTGGTTTACGCCTTGCCGGCGAAACAGCAGCTGGTCACCTTGCAGCTACCAGCGGGAAGCAGCGTGCGACAGGCGATAGACGCCTCCGGGCTGTTGCAGAAACATCCCGAAATTGACCTCACGAAGAACAAGATCGGCATTTTCGCGAAGCTGACCAAGCCCGACGCGGTCCTGCGTGATCGTGATCGCGTCGAGATCTACCGGCCCTTGATTGCCGATCCCAAGGAGGTGCGCAAGCAGCGGGCCGCCGATGGCAAGGTCATGAAGAAAGGCGCCGGTGACAGCGAGGGTGAGTAGCCGCGCTTAGTGGCAGTTCACCTGCACCACCTGACGAGCTTTCGCGATCTCCTGCGCCCGCTGCGTGTCATCCAGAAAGTAGCGTTCGCCCTTGTCGTCATACATCACCAGACGGTCGCCAGACTCCATGACCTGCAGATTGCGCCGTGCGGTGTCGCAGTTTTCCTGTTTCTGCGCGCGCGCGCGCTGTTCCTTCTCGGCTCTCTCGGCATTCTCTTGCGACGCCCTCTGACGCTTGCGAAACTCCATCTCACGGTCCGCCTGCGTCTTGCCGGCGTCGCCCTCGGCGGGCTGCGCTTCCGTCTCGATCATGCGTTGCTGCCGGACCTTGCCGGTCGGCGGCAGGTCGGAGAGGACGGTGCGGTTGTTTTCATCCTGCCATTGATAGATCTGGGCTTGCGCGGCACAGGCAAAGAGCAGGCTGAGAGCAGTCAGGGCAAAGGGCTTCATGGTCATTCAGCGGTAGGAAGGCAAGCTGTATAATACGTTTTTGTGACCTCGGATCAAAGGCCATGCGTGTCATCCAGAAGGCGCTGACGTTCGACGACGTCCTCCTCGTTCCTGCCCACTCATTGATCATGCCGCGGGACGTTACCCTCCGAGCACGCCTGACGCGCAACATCAGCCTCAATCTACCGCTGGTGTCGTCGGCCATGGACACCGTTACCGAGAGTCGCCTGGCGATCGCGCTGGCCCAGGAAGGCGGCATCGGCATCGTGCACAAGAACCTCAGCGCGAAGGGTCAGGCGGCCGAAGTGGCCAAGGTCAAGCGTTTCGAGTCGGGAATTCTCAAGGACCCGATCACCGTTCCACCGACCATGTCGGTACGCGACGTGCTGGCCCTTACCCGCCTGCACAAGATCTCGGGAGTGCCAGTGCTGGAAGGCCAACTCGTCGTCGGCATCGTCACCAACCGTGACCTTCGTTTCGAGACCAGGCTCGATCAGCCGGTCAGCAACATCATGACCCCACGTGATCGCCTGGTAACCGTGCGCGAGGGGGCGACCGTCGAGGAAGGCAAGGCGCTGATCCACAAGCACCGGCTGGAGCGTGTGCTGGTGGTCAACGACGCCTTCGAACTGCGCGGCCTGATCACCGTCAAGGACATCATCAAGACCACCGAACACCCCGAGGCCAGCAAGGACGCTTCTGGCCGCCTGCGCGTCGGCGCCGCCGTCGGCGTTGGCCCGGGCACCGAGGAGCGAGCCGAACTGCTGGCTGAAGCCGGCGTCGATGTGCTGGTCGTCGACACGGCACACGGACATTCGCAGAGTGTTCTCGACCGCGTTGCCTGGATCAAGAAAAATTTCCCGCTGGTCGAGGTGATCGGTGGCAACATCGCCACCGCTGACGCCGCACATGCGCTGCTGGCGCACGGGGCCGACGGCGTCAAGGTGGGTATCGGTCCCGGATCGATCTGCACCACGCGCATCGTCGCCGGCGTCGGTGTGCCGCAAATCACGGCCATTCAGATGGTCCATGACGCCCTCAAGGATAGCGGCGTGCCGCTGATTGCCGACGGCGGCATCCGCTACTCGGGCGACATCTCGAAGGCGATTGCCGCCGGTGGCGATGCGGTCATGCTCGGCGGTCTGTTTGCCGGCACCGAGGAGGCGCCCGGGGAAGTCGAGCTGTTTCAGGGGCGTTCGTACAAATCCTACCGCGGCATGGGTTCGATCGGCGCCATGGCGGCGGGGGCGGCCGACCGTTACTTCCAGGATGCCGACGCCAACATCGATAAGCTGGTGCCCGAAGGCATCGAGGGGCGGGTTCCCTACAAGGGATCGGTACTCGCCGTCATTCATCAGCTGATGGGCGGCTTGCGCTCGTCGATGGGCTATCTCGGCTGCCGAACGATCGCCGAAATGCACGCCCGCGCCTGCTTTGTCGAAATCACCTCGGCGGGCGTCCGCGAGTCGCACGTCCATGATGTTCAGATCACCAAGGAAGCTCCCAATTACCACGTCGATTGAGCAGCGATCGACGATCAGCGGGCGGCGGCAGGCCGCCCGTGTCATTTGAGGCCCCCCCATGTCCCATCAAAAGATCCTGATCCTCGACTTTGGCTCGCAGGTCGCGCAGCTAATTGCTCGCCGCGTCCGCGAGCAACAGGTGTATTGCGAACTGCATCCCTACGACGTCAGCGAGCAGTTCATCCGCGACTTCCAGGCGCAGGGCATTATCCTCTCCGGAGGTCCGAATTCGGTCTATGAGGTCGCCGACTTCAAGGCGCCGCAAGTCATTTTCGAGCTTGGTGTGCCGGTCCTCGGCATCTGCTACGGCATGCAGACGATGGCTGCGCAGTTGGGCGGCAAGGTCGAAAGCTCGAGCCGGCGAGAATTCGGTTATGCCGAAATGCGCGCTCGCGGCCACTCGGCACTGTTCAAGGGCATCGAGGATCGCCGCAATGATCAGGGGCATGGGCTGCTCGATGTCTGGATGAGCCATGGCGACAAGGTCAGCGAACTGCCGCCGGGTTTCCAGCTCATCGGCAGCAACGAATCGACGCCAATCGCCGCGATGGCTGACGAAACACGCCGCTTCTACGCCGTGCAGTTCCATCCCGAGGTCACCCACACGCTCAAGGGCAAGGAAATCATTGGCCGCTTCGTACGCGACATCTGCGGTTGTGGGCACGACTGGAACATGCCCGACTACGTCGCCGAAGCAGTCGCCAGGATTCGTTCCCAGGTCGGCGACGAAGAGGTGATCCTCGGCCTGTCGGGCGGCGTCGATTCCTCGGTAGCAGCGGCGCTGATTCAGCGCGCGATCGGCGAACAGCTGACCTGCGTTTTCGTCGACAACGGCCTGCTGCGCCTCAATGAAGCCGACCAGGTGATGCAGACCTTTGCCCGCAACCTCGGCGTCAAGGTGGTGCACGTGGACGCGACGGCGCAGTTCATCGGTCACCTGCAGGGAGTGGTCGATCCCGAACAGAAACGCAAGATCATCGGCCGCGAGTTTGTCGAGGTTTTCCAGAGCGAAGCCGGCAAGCTCGCCAACGCCCGCTGGCTGGCGCAGGGAACGATCTACCCCGACGTGATCGAATCGGCCGGAGCGAAAACCAGGAAGGCGCACACCATCAAGAGCCATCACAACGTCGGCGGCCTGCCCGAACACCTCAACCTCAAATTGCTCGAACCCTTGCGCGAGCTGTTCAAGGATGAAGTACGCGAGCTCGGTGTCGCCCTCGGCCTGCCGCATGACATGGTTTATCGCCACCCCTTCCCCGGCCCCGGCCTGGGAGTGCGGATTCTCGGCGAAGTCAGACCCGAATTCACCGACCTGTTGCGTCGCGCCGACGCCATATTCATCGACGAGCTGCGCGCTGCCGGCTGGTACGAGAAGACCAGCCAGGCCTTCGCAGTGTTCCTGCCGGTCAGGTCGGTAGGCGTCATGGGCGATGGCCGGACCTACGAATACGTCGTCGCCCTGCGCGCCGTCGAAACCCAGGATTTCATGACCGCCCACTGGGCAGAGCTGCCGCACAGCCTGCTCGGCAAGGTGTCCAACCGGATCATCAACGAGGTGCGTGGAATCAACCGCGTCGTCTACGACATCTCGGGAAAGCCACCGGCGACG
Source organism: Candidatus Accumulibacter affinis (assembly GCA_016713625.1). Lineage (GTDB taxonomy): Bacteria > Pseudomonadota > Gammaproteobacteria > Burkholderiales > Rhodocyclaceae > Accumulibacter > Accumulibacter affinis. Next base: position 683,656 of record JADJOT010000009.1, on the reverse strand, counting down.
ATCGAGTGGGAGTAGGCCACCTACACAACCTATTCATATTAAAAAGATGTGAGTAAGGCTTCAATCATTTTGCTTGTATCATCAATGGCATGCGTCATGGCATTTCCTTGGTGAACGTCTAATCCTGATAGCCAATGCCATAACGATCAAACTTTTGGCCGGCGCATAGCCACATAATCATTTTTTCAAAACAAGACTAGAATTTAAGCGTTTTCACAGGCCGCTAATCGAAAATCATGGCACGAATCGGATATCAATGGCTGTCCCACACCTACGGAGTACACCCGGTGCATCCGTTCACGGTGCAAAGTGAGATCGGCCGCTCTCGCTCGACTTCAATGCATGATGGCATCCGTCGAGAGGTCTACCCGGAGAACTACCGCCCAAGACCGACCCTCAGGGAACACCTGACCTTTGCATTCAAGCATGAAGGCGTGCATCTGGAGTTCCTGGTCCGACTTTACCAGCTACCAGAAGCGGGAGCCGAGCTCGAACAATGGATCAGTAATGAGCCGACCGGTGCCTATGCGCGGCGCGCTGGTTTTTTCTACGAATGGCTGATGCCTGAACCGCTTGCTTTTGCCGGCGTCACTCAAGGCAATTATGTAGACGCACTCGATTCAGAAAGCTTCCTGACTGGGGCTCCAATCAACATCCAGCGTTGGCGAGTGCGCGATAACCTGCCTGGTACGCGCGATTTCTGTCCGGTCATCAGGCGCACCGACGAAGTGCTCCAGGCGGAAGCTTACGACGTGGCGGCGAAATTGGCCGAGCTAGAGGCGGACTACGGCATTGACCTCATTCTGCGCAGCACGGTCTGGCTGACCGTGAAGGAAAGCCGCGCAAGCTTTCTGATCGAGCATGAGCAGGACCAGGAAGACCGTATTCGTCGCTTTGCCGCGGTAATGGAAGCCGAATGCGGTCAACATGCTGACGCGTTCGCGCTGGAGACGTTATCCACCCTACAACGCGACATCCTCGGTGAAGCAGCGTTGCGCTACGGCTTACGCAAATCACCAGTATTCGTCGGCCACACTGCGCGCTACCAACAGGTGGTCGATTACATCGGACCACACTGGGACAAGACCGAGGCGTTGCTGCGTGGACTGTCATCCTTCCTTGGCCGCACAACCGGGACTGCGGCTCTGGTACGCGCGGCAGTCGCCTCTTTCGGCTTCGTCTACGTGCATCCGATGGCGGACGGCAACGGGCGGATTTCGCGCTTTCTGATCAATGACGTATTGCGCCGTGATGGCGTGTTGCCGGCACCGATCATCCTGCCGGTATCGGCCACTATCACCCACAGCACATATAACCGTGCCGATTACGACCGGGTTCTGGAACGTTTCTCGAAACCGTTGATGCAACGCTATGGCGACCGCTACAACTTCGGCGAAACGGTGAAAGCTGGGGATGGGGTTGCATACAACTTCCACTTCAGCGCCTACGACGATGCTCTTCCCGCTTGGCGCTACCCGGATCTAACAGCACACGTTGGCTATCTTGCCAATGTGATCGACCAGACATTGACCCACGAGATGCGCGATGAGGCTCGTTTCTTGCAGGCCCACGAGGGAGCGCGACAGGCGATCAAGCAGGTGCTGGAAGCGCCGGATATCGAGCTCGATGTGATCATCCGCAGCGTGCGTGAGAACGGTAACCGGATCTCGAACAAACTGACCAAGCGTTATCCCTTGCTGGCTGACAAGCCGGCTTTGGCCGAACACATCCGCGACGCTGTCGCCGGAGCGTTTGCTGATACATCCAGTGACGAGTAAGCCACTAATTCTACTTTGTCAGATTCGTATTCGCTCTTGCGCGATCTGCGTTTGTCACGTGGTAGAATGCCGTATGTCGTGATTTTTCAATCTATTCATGGAGTTGTAAATGACAATGTCAACTCGAATACGTCGATAGCATATCTGCGCTGGTCGCTTCGGCACTAGAGCACTTCGATTCGCACTTCACGCCCTATCTCCATTGCTTTCAAAGCCGGACCCGTTCGGTAGAAGACACAGCGCGCCGGTATCTGCACGGGCTGTTCCAGAGTTCGCGCCGTAACCTGGAGTGCATGGCGGAAACCGTAGCCGACAGCCGCTATCAGCCCCTGCATCATATGCTGAGCGAGTCCAACTGGGATCGGCGCGGGGTGCGTCGGCAACTGGTGGTCGATGCCAATACGCATTTCGGCTACCCCAGCGCTCTGCTTCTCGACGAGAGCGCATTCGGAAAGAAGGGAAACATGTCCGCAGGCGTGGCGCGGCAGTGGAACGGTCGCTTGGGGAAGGTTGATAACTGTCAGGTGGGCGTCTTCGCGGCGGTGACGCGAGACGGCGTGGCGAGCGTGGTGGATGCCGACTTGTATCTGCCGGAAACGTGGACCAAAGATACGACCCGTTGCGAGGTGGTGGGGGGTGCCTGAGGAGGCGCAGGTGTTCCGCACCAAGGGCGAGATCGCCCTGGACATGGTGATGCGCCTGAGGCGGGAAGGCTTGCACTTCTCTTTCGTCGCCTTTGATGGTGGCTACGGGCACTTGCCCTGGCTGCTCGGGGAACTGGATGGCGAGGGAGAGATCTTTTTCGCGGAGGTGCATTCGGATCAGGCGATCTATCTCCAGGATCCCGCACCCACCGTGGTGGCTCGTCGTTCGCCAAAGGGTCGAGCGCCCCGTCGGCGGCAGACCGCGGCGGTATCCATGACGGTGGCGGAGTGGGCAGCCACGCAATCGGCATCCGCCTGGGGGCGTTTGTCGATCCGTGACGGCGAGAAGGGCGAGGTGATCGCCGACTATCTCACCCAGAGGGTGTGGGTCTGGGACGGCAAGGCGCCGTCGGCGAGCCGCTGGCATCTCCTGGGACGCCGGGAAATCGATGGGACGAAACTCAAGTTCGGCCTGTCCAATGCCAAGCCCAGGGCTTCCTTGCGCCGCTTGGCAGAAATGCAGGAGCGCGCCATTTCGTCGAGCAGTCCTTCCGGGAGGCCAAGAGCGCCTGCGGCATGGCCGAGTATCAGGTCCGCCGCTGGCAGGCGTGGCACCATCACATGGCCCTGGTCATGATTGCGACCATGTTCCTCGCCAAGGAGCGCATGGCCCATCGCGAGACGGCCGAACTGCTCTCCTGCCGCGACTTGGTGGAGATCATGCGCCATCGGTTGCCCACCAAGATCGTCACCGACAACGATCTCGCAGCATCCATCATCGACCGACATCGACGGCGGCGCCAAGCCATGGAATCCGCCTATAGACAGCAAGCTGCCATGCTCTCCGCATCAAATTGAAATGCAATCTGACAAAGTAGAATTAGTGGCAACTTTCATTCAGGCTTGCCTGAGCTCACCCGAAAATTTCTCAGTATTTTCGTTTGTGTCAGGCAATCTGCACGTGAACGTGTTTGCCTAGCACGTTGGCAGCAGCCTCGATCTGGTCGAGCTTTGAGGCGTGACGCAGGTCAAACAAGCGATCAACTTGCGGCATATGCCACCCCAAGCGGCGGGCGAGTTCCGCCTTCTTGATTCCCTGATCGGTCATCGCTTGGTACACGCCCAGCTTGGCACATTCCAGCGCCGATGGCCGCACGGTTTTTTGTCCAGTTGCCGGCTGACTGGCGACGGGTAGCGGTTTGCGAGCATCGACATAGAAGGACAAGCCGGTTTCCAGTGCATCGATTGCGTTCAGCAGGGCTTCATCCTCGTCAGCACCGAAGGTGATGGCTTCGGGCACATCGGCAAACGTGACCAGCACGGTGCCGTCATCGGGGGTCAAGGTCACGGGGTAGTCGAACATCATTTTCTCCTTCACTTCACAAGCCAAGCTGTCGTTTGATTGCGGCTTCCAGCCCCTTACCAAGCTCGGTGGTGCCGTGCATGGGGAGGGAAGACTGCTTGCCATTCAGAAACACCTTCAGGTGCGAGCCTTTACCGGGCTGGAAAGTCGCGCCCTGTTGCTCTAGCCATTTCTTCATCTGCTTGGAGTTCATGTGTGAAGCCTAACAGAAGTGTTGCGTTTGTCAAGTGAAATGCAACACTTATGTTATTTTCCGCGCTGTCGTGAAATCATGCCCGGCATCCAAGAGCAAGAAACGTGCGCGATCCCAACTGTTGTTCACGCCAAAGTTCAGCACCACTTCCTCGCGCGTGCTGTTGGCATTGGCGAAGTTTGCGCATTTCTACTTTGTCAGATTGCATTTCAATCTGATGCGGAGAACATGGCTGCCTGCTTTCGATAGACGGATTCCATGGCTTGGCGCCGCCGTTGATGCCGGTCGATGGTGGATGCTGCGAGGTCTCCGTCGGCAATACCGGCGAGACGACGACGCTGGTGCCGACGATCGAGAAAGTGCTGGCACGCTATCCGACCAAGCGGGTGGTGCTGGTGGCCGATCGCGGCCTGCTGAGTCTCGACCATCTCGAAGCCATTCCGGGCGCTGCGCGTCGGTGATCAGCCGCTGGAGTTCATTCTGGCTGTCCCGGCCCGGCGCTACGGGGATTTTGACCGCCGGCTCGCCCCGTTCCACGAGAAGAACTCCCAGTCGGCGACGGAAGAGGTGTTTGGTGAGCTGAAGTGGCAGGGGTTTCGTCTGATCGTTGCCCATCGCCCCGACATGGCCAGCGAACACACCGCGCGACGAAATCGGCGAACGACTCGATCTGATCGGCAACGCTGGCCTGCTCCAGTGCCGCCGTGTAGGCGGCCCGGTCGTCAACGCGGACACCGTCTACGGATATCCGCCAGAGGCCAGCATGAGATTCATGGCGAAGCGCGTTATGCACACGTTGCCATCGACATACGGATGAAATCGCTGGCAATCCACATGGATAGCCGATAACAATCCACATTGTTTGGGCGTTTTAATCCACATGTTTTGATTGCTTCAACAATCACCTTATCCGAGGTCTGATCGCATCTGCACGTTGCGCAGGACGAGGTCAGCCCTGACGCTGCCCGCTGTGCTCGCGCAACCAGCGCGCAAACGTCGCTTCGTCGATCTGGCCGGCCGCGACGGCGAACAGGGTCAGCGTGGCATCAGCCTGGCTGGCGACCAGACGCCGGCCGTTGCGTGCGAGATCACTTGGCAAGCTGGTTGAATATGCCGCCAAAGGGTCATGTGGCCGGTTCCGAAACGGCAGGCAATAGCAAGAATGGAGTTTCGGACTTCCTTGTCTCGAAAGAAGTCCGGTCAGCTGGCGTTAAGCCAACCGCTGTGCGTTGTCCTTGACCTGGCGGAGAATCGGCCGCAGACCCTGCTCGGCAACCTCGGCGGCGCGACCGGAAAGCTGGTACCAGCTCAGCGCGACGCCTAGCAGCGAGCTGCACAGCGCGGTCTGCCGGGCGCTGAAATCCTCGCTGCTGCGGCTACTTGCCAGGGTCATCGTACTGCTGACGACGGCCAGCGTGGCCTCGCTGATCTGGGTCAGGAACCGTTGCGCCTCGCTCTGCAGTGCCGAAGTCATGGCGGCAGCCGACTCAAGGGGAACGGTGACCTTTTCCCGGGTCATCAGTCCCATTTCGGTCCAGTCATGGCTGTCGCGAAGCGTTACGCCCCGCACCAGGCCGTTGCTGCGTTCGCTGATCACCTCCATCGAACGGACCATCAATTCGCTGCTCTGTCGCCCCAGCCGGATCCATTGCAGGACCGGCGAAAGCAGTTGGTCACGGAGTTCTTCTCGATTCATACCTGATTCTCCTCGGCGGATGGCGGACGTGAAAACACACGTCCATGCTTGGTGGTGGGGATTTTCCTCGCTTGCACAGTCTGGCAGTTGCTTCAGCAAAGGAGCGAGGATGGGCATCTGCCCTCCCCTAAAAGTACCACGCGCCACTCACAGGTAACGCGCGGCATCGTCAAAATTGATCTTTGCCTTCGCTGGTAGTTCGCTGCGCGCAATTCGCGCCACCACGAAGGCCCGGCGCACCGGCCGCGCCCCGGTCAGTTCCGCCATGGCGAAATCGACCTCGGCAGCCAGCTCGCCACTGTTCTTCTCGGCGACGACGTTCAGCGTACTGAGGCGTAACTGTTTCGGCTCGATGCGCAGATAACGCGACGGATTCTCGAGCACCTCCTTCAGGCAGTCCAATTCCACTTCCAGCGCCGACTCGCTGCCACCAACGGCCTGCAACTGCTGCTCGTTTTCCAGCAGTTCCGCCTCCAGCCTGGCCTGCTCGCTGCGCGCCGCCGGCGGCGCACCGAACATCGATCCCAGACCGGGTCCCTGCTGCCGCAGCAGGCGCAGGCGCGCGCGGAGCAGCGAGCGGTTGCCCTCGAGTTCCTGCCTTTCGACGCGATCCTCGCCAATCTCGGCGAGCGCCTGGGCGAGCAGATACTCGAACGCTTCCGCACCTACGACCCGCTTCAAACGGGACTCGTCGCGCCCGCAGATATGCGCACGATGGTCCGAGAAACTGACGCTGGTCTGCACTACATCGCGCTGCACCATGTCGCCCTGAAGCGCCATCCCTAAGACGCGCTGCTCACTGAGCGCCATTCCCAGAATCAGACAGGCCTCGTCCAACTCGGGAAACTTGTCGAATAGCGTGCGCAGGTTGTCCGACCGGCCAAGCACGGCCGGAATGTCGGTCGGCGCAACGAAGAATGCCCGCAGCGCCGGATCGCCTACCCAGCTGGCCGACGACAACGCGCGCGGGGCTGGGAGTACCTGCACCAATCCACGCAGATAGTCGATCGTCGTCGCGACCGCTGGCGCCAGCCGCTGATGGCAAGAAGGCAGCACTTGCAGCCGCGAGTTGGTGACAGTGATCGCCTTTTCGGTTGCCAGGCGAATCATTTCTTCGGAGACGCGATCCGGATCGAATTGCGCCGGCCGGTTCTTGAACCAGTCGAGAATGCCCATGCTTACCTCCCTCGCTAGAAAGATCGGACTGCATCATAGCCAACTGCCTTGCTCCAGCGGACTCCTGGCCACCCACGGCGCTGTCCGCAGCCTGCTGGCTATTGCAAAGGATGCCGACGGACGACCGTTTCGGCACGTTCCGGACCGGTAGACACGATGTCTACGGGAATCCCGCACAATTCCTCGATGCGCGCCAGATAGGCCTGCGCCGCTGCCGGCAGAGCCGCCATGGTGCTGGCACCCACCGTGGACTGCGACCAGCCCGGCAGGGCTTCGACGATGGGCTCGCAAGCGGCGACGTCGTCGGCACCCATCGGCAACAGATCGACGAGCTTGCCGTCCAGACGATAGCCGGTGCAGATCTTCAGCTCGGGCAGCCCATCGAGAACGTCGAGCTTGGTGATGCACAGGCCGGTCACGCCATTTATCTGGATCGAACGTTTGAGTGCGGCCGCATCGAGCCAGCCGCAGCGCCGCTTGCGTCCGGTCACCGTACCGAACTCGCGGCCTTTCTGTGACATCTGGTAACCCGGCAGGCCTTCGGTTTCGATGTCGAGTTCGCTTGGGAAGGGGCCGCCGCCGACGCGCGTACAATAGGCCTTGGTGATTCCGAGCACATAATGCAGCATTCCGGGACCGATCCCCGAGCCAGCGGCGGCCTGTCCGGCGACACAGTTCGACGAGGTGACAAAGGGATAGGTACCGTGGTCGATGTCCAGCAGAGCCCCCTGCGCGCCCTCGAAGAGCAGATTGTGACCGGCCTGGTTGACGGCGTGCAGGGCCGCCGAAACATCGCTGACCAGCGGCTTGATGTCCTCGGCATCGGCCATCGCCTGCGCCAGAACGGTGTCAAAATCGACCGCCTCGGCACCGAAATAGCGGGTCAACACGAAGTTGTGGTAATCGAGGTTTTCCTTCAGCCTTTCGGCAAAGCGTTCAGGATAGAAGAGGTCATAGACCCGCAGTGCCCGTCGCGCCACCTTGTCTTCGTAGGCCGGACCGATGCCCTTGCCGGTCGTGCCGATGCGCACATCCGCGCAGCGCGCCGCCTCGCGCGCGTGGTCGAGAGCGGCGTGATAGGGCAGAATGAGCGGACAACCCGGGCTGATCCTGAGACGCGAACGCACGTCGATGCCGCCCGCCTCGAGCACCTTGATCTCGCTGATCAGATGATGGATGTCCAGCACGACCCCATTGCCGATGAAACAGTCGACACCGTCACGAACGATTCCAGAGGGAACCAGGTTGAGCTTGTAGACCTTGTCGCCGACCACCAGTGTATGCCCGGCGTTATGGCCACCCTGAAAACGAACGACGCCCTTGGCATGATCGGTCAGCCAGTCAACGATCTTGCCCTTGCCCTCGTCGCCCCACTGGGTGCCTACGACCACGACATTCTTTGCCATTATGGTGACCCGTTCCTGTTGATTGCCTGAATTAGCCATTGTCCATCGACTTCGGCGAGCTGGCGGTCGCCCAGCGGCCCTTCGCTGCCCAATTCGCCCGGCAGAAGTTCGACGACGACCTCTCCCTGCTCGCGCAGTGCCGCAATCGTCCTGGTCAAAGCCGCGTTGGCTGCCGCATAGGGCGCCAGGATGGCCGCCGGCTGGCTGCCAGCTGCAGCCCGTCGCGCCAGATCGCGCAAATCCAGCGAAAAACCGGTTGCCGGCCGCGCGCGGCCAAAAGCCTTGCCAACGCCGTCATAGCGGCCACCGCGCGCGATGGCACTCGACAAGGCCGGACAATAGGCCGCAAAAACGACGCCGTTGTGATAGTGGTAACCGCGCAGGTCAGCCAGATCGAAGGACAGCGGCAGGTCAGGCAGCGACGCCTGTAATTGCTGTAGGGTTTCCAGAGCAAGCGCTATTTCGGGCAACGCGGGCAGCACCCTGGCCGCCGCCGTCAGCGTCTCGACGCCGCCGTAGAGATCGGGCAAGGCCAGCAAAGCGATGCGCAAAGGCGTGTCGACCTTGCCGCAGAGCGTACGCAAACTGGGCACGTCCTTGGCCTGCAGCAGTTGCAGCAGCGCCTGCTCGAGTTCGGCGTCGAGGCCGGCTGCCGCAGCCAGGGCGCGAAACACGCCAACATGACCGAGATCGATGCGTGCGGCGGGAACTCCGGCAGCCGTCAATGCGCTGGCCATCAGCCGAATGACTTCGCGGTCCGCGGCGACGCCGGCATGCCCGTACAACTCTGCCCCGAGCTGGATCGGCTCGCGGCTCGCCGTCAACGATGCCGGCAGCGTATGCAGTACGCTGCCGCAGTAGCAGAGACGCGTCACCCCCTGGCGATTGAGCAGGTGCGCATCGATGCGGGCAACCTGTGGTGTGATATCGGCGCGCACGCCGAGGGTGCGTCCCGACAACTGATCGACGAGCTTGAAGGTACGCAGCCGCAAATCCTGACCCGAGCCGGTGAGCAGCGAATCGAGGTGTTCGAGCAGCGGTGGCATGACCAACTCGTAGCCATGCACCCGGAACAGATCGAGCAGCGTTCGCCGCAAGCTTTCAATGCGGGCGGCTTCCGACGGCAGGGCATCGGCGATATGTTCGGGCAGCAGCCAGTTCATCGGAAGATCATCAGCAGCACCAGCCCGATCAGCATCGAGGTCAGCCCGACGAAACGTATCTGCCCGTCAGAAAAACGAATCAGACGACGGAAGGTTTCGCGCCAGGCACTCGGAGCGACGAACGGCAGCAGCCCTTCAAGCACCAGCATCAGGGCCAGGGCAAGCAACAGGTTGTGGATCATCTGCCGGCTTTGTCGCCGCCTCGGCCGACACTCTTCATGTATTTGAAGAAATCCGAACTGGGTTCGACGACGATGATGTCGTTCTTGCCCTTGAAGCTGTTGCGATAGGCTTCGAGACTACGATAGAACGCATAGAATTCCGGACTGTTTTCAAAGGCCTGGGCATAGATGGCGGTAGCCTTGGCATCGCCTTCCCCCTTCATCTTCTGGGCGTCGCGGTAGGCCTCGGCGACAATCACCTCGCGCTGTTTGTCGGCGTCGGCGCGAATCTTTTCGGCTTCCGCAGAACCCTGTGAGCGCAGCTCATTGGCCACGCGCTTGCGTTCTGCGTCCATGCGCCGGTAAACCGATTCGCTGACGTCATCGGGCAGCTCGACGCGTTTGACGCGCACGTCGACAATCTGCACACCGATCTTGCGCGCGTCGAGGTCGGCTTTCTCGCGCATCTGCTGCATCAGCTTGTCCCGCTCGCCGGAAACGACATCATGCACGGTACGCTTGCCGAACTCCTCGCGCAGCCCGGCGTTGACGGTCTGGGTGAGGCGTGTCTTGGCACGCGATTCATCACCGGCAACCGAGATGTAATACAGCTTCGGATCGATGATTCGCCACTTGGTGAACGAATCAACCAGCACGTTCTTCTTTTCCGAAGTAATGAAGCGCTCCGGCTCTGCACTGTCGATGGTGAGAATGCGCTTGTCGAAATAGCGCACGTTCTGGATCATCGGCCACTTGAAGTACAGCCCCGGCTCGTCGATGACCTGGCGGATTTCGCCGAGCTGGAAGATGATCGCGTATTGCCGCTGATCGACCGTGAAAATGGTCGCACCGAGCACCACCAGCACGGCCACGAAGACGGCCGCTACCACATTCATGCTTGCTCTCATCAGCGCGACTCCCGATCACGCTGCCTGAGCGTTTCACGCGAACGTGCTTCGTTTTTCTCGACCACCTGCGGCGGCACCTCGCCGGAAACCGCCGGGCCCGTTCGCGCCGCAGCTGTCTCCGGGCTGCTTCCCCCTGGCGGCGCCGCCGCCGCGACCGTTCCGGCAGCCTGCAGCAGCTTGTCGAGCGGCAGGTAGAGCAGGTTGCCCTGTCCCTTGGTATCGACCAACACCTTGCTGGTGTTCGAATACACCTGCTGCATGGTCTCCAGGTACATCCGGCTGCGCGTCACTTCTGGCGCCTTCGCGTACTCCGTGTAGATCTGTTTGAAACGGCTGGCATCCCCCTCGGAAGCCGCGATGACGCGTTTCTTGTAACCCTCGGCCTCTTCGAGCAAGCGCGCCGAGGTGCCGCGCGCTTTCGGGATCACGTCATTGGCGTAGGCCTGGCCTTCGTTCTTCTGCCGCTCACGATCCTGCGAGGCCTTGACCGCATCGTCGAACGCCGCTTGTACCTGCTCCGGCGGCTGCGCGTTCTGCATCGTGACTTTCGAAATCAGGATACCGGTCTTGTAACGATCGAGAATGTCCTGCATCAGCTGCTGGGCATTGACCGCGACCTGCTCGCGGCCTTCGTAGAGCACGAAGTCCATCTTGTTCTTGCCGACCACTTCGCGAATTGCCGTCTCCGCCACCTGCATTACCGCCTCGTCAGGGTGGCGGTTGTTGAAAACATACTCAACCGGTTCATTCAGGAACCATTGCACGGCAAACTGGATGTTGATGATGTTTTCATCGTCCGTGAGCATCAGTGCCTCCTTGAGCACCTTGTTCTTCTCGCTGCCGCGATAGCCGATTTCGACGGTGCGCACGCCGGAGATATTCACCAGCTCATTGGCCTGGATCGGATACGGCAGACGCCAACGCAGACCGGGGTCGGTGGTCTCTTTGTAACGGCCGAACTGCAGCACGATGCCGCGTTGCGAGGCATCGACGATGTAGAAACCGCTGGCCAGCCAAACCACCACGACGAGGGCCAGGAGAAGACCAATGCCGCCACCGAGGAACTTTGGACTGAACTTGAAGGGCGGGCCGTCACCACCGCGGTCACCGCCTGGATCGCCGCCCGCACGCTTCCTGTCGAAAATTCCGGACAAGCGCCGGTTGAGGTCACGCCACAACTGTTCGAGGTCGGGCGGCCCCTGATTGGGGCGCTTGCCACCGCCGCCATCGTTGCCGCGATTGCCCCACTGTGGGTCATTGAGCGACATAAACACTCCAAGGCTGGAAATCATGGGGAACCACCTGAATCAATAATCCTGTCGACAACCTGTCCGGGAGCCCGCTGGCGCAGGTCCCGCGCGTCCCGGATTTTCGCCAGAGCCAGCTCGGCAAGCGCCTCGCGAAGCAGCGGCAGGCCTTCGCCAGACTTGGCGCTAACGCGAACGCGCAAGATTCTACCATACTCGTCGCGCTCCATCGCCGGCGGCAGGCCACCAAGATCGATCTTGTTGAGCACCATCAGTTGCCGAACGTCGGCAGCGCCAATCTCTGTCAGCACCTTGTTGACGTCGGCAATCTGGTCATCGCGCGCGCTACTGGCCGAGTCGACGATGTGCAGCAGGAGGTCGGCCTCGGCCGTCGCTTCGAGCGTGGCATGGAAAGCAGCCACCAGCGAGTGTGGCAAATCGCGGATGAAGCCAACCGTATCCGAAAGCACGATGCGTGCTGCATCGGCCAGCCACAGTTTGCGCGTGGTGGTATCCAGCGTCGCGAACAGCTGGTCGGCAGCAAACACGCCGGCATGCGTCAGGGCGTTGAACAGCGTCGATTTGCCGGCATTGGTATACCCGACCAGCGAAACGTTGAGCAGCTCACCACGGCCACGCGCCTTGCGCTGCACACCGCGCTGGCGCTCCAGCCTGGCCAGACGGCCCTTGAGCAGGCGGACGCGCAGACCGAGCAGGCGACGATCGGTTTCCAGCTGCGTCTCGCCTGGACCGCGCAGGCCGATGCCGCCTTTCTGCCGTTCCAGGTGGGTCCAGCCGCGCACCAGGCGAGTGGCGAGGTGTTCGAGTTGCGCCAGCTCGACCTGCAACTTGCCCTCCGCGCTTTGCGCCCGCTGCGCGAAGATGTCGAGGATCAGACTGGTACGGTCGATGACGCGACATTGCAGCGTCCGTTCCAGGTTGCGCTCCTGCCCCGCGCTCAGCTCGTGATTGAAGATCACCAGATCGGCCGCATGCGCGGTGACCTCGGCCGCTATTTCCTCGACCTTGCCCTTGCCGGCATAGCAAGCTGCATCCGGGCTATGGCGACGCCCCTGCACCACGGCACAGACCGCAGCGCCTGCCGACCTGGTCAGCAAACGGACTTCGTCGAGCTGCTCGGCAAGGTCTTCACGGCCGAAATCGAGCTGGACGATCACCGCACGTTCCTGCATGGCGGGACGCTCAGCCATGCCGCTGATCCAGCAGAGGCGGCCTCAAATCCGGGCAGTCAGCGTGACGTGAACGCTGGCCGAGGCTTGACGTCGCCGCGGCCAAGCGGTGATCGGCCCCGCGGAGTAGCTCATGCCTCGTTGTCGGCGTCCTGCGGGATAGTGATCGGGCGCGACGGCACCACCGTCGAGATGGCATGTTTGTACACCATCTGCGTGACCGAGTTCTTGAGCAGCACGACATACTGGTCGAACGAGTCGATCTGACCCTGCAGCTTGATGCCATTCACCAGGTAGATCGAAACCGGTACCCTCTCGCGCCGCAGGGTGTTGAGAAACGGGTCTTGTAAGACTTGCCCTTTGTTGGTCATCCTTCGAACTCCATCTTCAATTGTTTTCTGGAAGGCTGAGGATAATTGATTTTCCTGCCGTTTGCCATATAAAGAGGGAAGATGCTTCGCTGCCTGACCCCAGCACGAGCAGTTTTTGCCTGCCAGACCCAGGCCTTGCGCTCGCCTGGGCGCTATCCCGGTGCGCGCTTCAGACATCGGGATTGCGGCGGGCAGGTGCGATAATCACCGTCTGCCCACGCCCTCGCCTTCGCCATGTTTCGCCTCACCCTATCCAACCGCTTCGAGTTCCTGCTCGAGAAACTGCTCGTTCGGCTCGCGCAGGAAAGCTGCTCGCCTTTTACCGCGCAGCAGGTGATCGTTCCCAGCACGGCAGTTCGACGGGCGCTTGAACTCGCCTGCGCCGACCGCCACGGCATCTGCGCCAACATCGAGTTCTCGTATCTGGCGCAGTGGCTGTGGACGCAGATCGGCCAGCTGATCGAGATCCAGGAGCAGTCGCCGTTCGCGCCGACGCTGCTGGCCTGGCGGGTCTTCGAGATCCTTGGTGACGCCGGTTTCAGCGGCGAGCAGCCGCGCCTGGCCCGCTACCTGCGCCATGCCGACCCGGTGATGCGCCTTGATCTGGCGCAGCGCAGCGCGCAGTTGATCGAACACTACATCACCTACCGCCCGCAGTGGCTGACGGCCTGGTCGGACGGGAAACGCGCCGGCATTCCCGGGCTCGACGCCGGCGGCGTCGCCGACGAAGCCTGGCAGGCGGCGCTGTGGCGACGCATCACCAGCGAGCTGGGAACCCGCCGGCAACACCCGGCAGCGGCGTTCTTCGAAAAGATCGAGACTTTCGGCGCCGATGCCCCGCGGCAGGCTGGCCTGCCGGCGCAGGCCAGCATCTTCTGCCTGCCGACCTTGCCGCCGCTCTACCTCGACATCCTGCGCCAGCTGTCGCGCTGGATCGACCTCCAGATCTACGTCCTCAATCCGTGCCAGGAGTACTGGTTCGAGATCGTCGACCGCAAGCGCCTGGGCTATCTCGCGGCGCGTGACCGGGACGCGCAGCACGAAGTGGGCAACGCGCTCCTCGCCGCCTGGGGAAAGCAGACGCAGGCGCACGTCGACCTGCTGTTCTCCGACAACGGCCAGATCGTCGAGGAAGACAGCCGGTTCCTGCCGGCCGGCAGGAACGACTTGCTGGCCAGCATCCAGAACGCCATCCTCGATCTTCGTGAAGTCGCACCCGGCAGCCTCGAACTGGCCGCCGACGATCGCAGCATCGAGGTGCATGTCTGCCATTCGCTGACGCGCGAGCTCGAAGTCCTGCACGATCAGCTGCTGGCGCAGTTTGCTGCCGCCGATCCGCCGACTCCCGACCAGATCCTGGTGGTCCTGCCCGACCTGAGCGCGGCAGCACCGTTGATTGACGCGGTGTTCGCCACGGCCCCGGCCGAGCGCCGCATTCCCTATACGATCACCGGTCTGCCGCAGACCCGCGTCAATCCGGTCGCACGTGTCCTCGACACCCTGCTCACGCTCTGCGCCAGCCGCTTCACCGCCAGCGCCGTCTTCGACCTGCTGCAGCAGGCGCCCGTGGCGGCAAGATTCGCCTTCAGCGCCAACGACCTCGATCTCGTTCGCGGCTGGATTCGCGACGCCGGCGTCCGTTGGGGACTCGACGCCGACAGTCGCCGCCGCCTCGATCTGCCGGCAACCGATCGGCACAGCTTCGCCGACGGAGTGCACCGGCTGTTCCTCGCCTACGCCCTCGGCGACGAGCCGCTGGCGCGCAACCGCGTCGTCGCCGGACGCATCGCCGCCGGCAATCCGGAGGGGGGCGACGCCCTTACCCTCGGTCGCTGCTGGCGTTTTGTCAGCGCGCTCCACGAACTGCGCGATGACTGGTCACAGGCCCGGGACGCCAGCGCCTGGCAGCGCTCGCTGAGCGCTGCGCTGGATCGCTTCACGGTTGCCAGCGACGAACTGGTCGACGACTCGCGCGCCATGCACGCGGCGATCCAGGAACTGCACGCCAACATGTTGCGCGGGGGCGCCCGTTCGGCGCTGCCGCTGGCGGTGGTACATAGCGCGCTGACCGCCCTGCTCGATGACCCGGGGCGTGCTGGCGTTCCCGGCGGCGGCGTCACTTTTTCATCGCTGACCAGCCTGCGCTCGCTACCCTACCGAACGATCTGCCTGCTCGGCATGAACGACGGCGCTTTCCCGTCGGCCACGCGACCCAGCGAGTTTGACCTGATGGCGCTGCGTCCGCAGCCGGGCGACCGCCAGCGACGCGTCGACGAGCGCAACCTCTTCCTCGACCTCCTCCTCGCCGCGCGGCAGCGCCTGTACCTGAGCTACAGCGGGCGCAGCATCCGCGACAACAGCAGCGTACCGCCGTCGGTCCTGCTCGCCGAACTGCTCGATTATGCCGCTGCGGCCTGCGCGCAGGACCCCACCGATCCAGCGAGTCTGGCCGCTGCGCGGCGACGTCTGATCGTCGAACATCCGCTGCAGGCCTTCTCGGCGGACTATTTTCTCGCTGGCGGCGACCCCCGCCGTCGCAGCTTCAATGCTGAATACTGCCGGGCTCTGCAGCACGGCCTGGCCACCAGCGCAACGCCCCGGCCAACTCCCCTCGGCGACGATCAGGACGACGGCGAGGAAGCGGTCGACGCAGCCGGCCAGCCCTTCTTCACCACCAGGCTGACGGCAGCACCCGCCGAATGGCGACAGGTGAGCCTCGAACAGCTGTTGCAGTTCTTCCAGAACCCCTGCCGGGTGCTGCTGGTCAAGCGGCTGAACGTCGCTCTGGAAGTCGCCGACGAGGAACTCCAGGACGACGAGCCTTTCCTTCCCGACTACCGTGATCGCCAGTCCTTCGCGCGGCGTATCCTGCCGATACTGCTGGCCGGCGTGGACGACGAACAGATCCGGCATCTGGCGCTGGCCGGCAACGAGTTTCCACCCGGGCCGTTCGGCGAGCGCATGGTCAATGACGAGCTGGCGTGCCTGCAGGCCTTTGTGGCCAAGCTGGCGCCGCAACTCGCCGAGCAGCCGCTACCGGCAGTTCACGCCTCATTCGACCACCCGCTGGCCGGCGAAAACTGGCAGCTCGCCGGCACACTCAGCGACCTGCGCTCGCCAGGCCTGCTACGCTATCGCTACGACGAGGTGCGCGCGGCCGACTATCTGGCCGGCTGGATCAACCATCTGTTTCTTTGCGCGGCGGCGCCGGCGGAAGTCGTACGGAAAACGACCTGGCACTCACGCGACGGCAGCTATTGCCTGCGGCCCCTGGATGCGCAGGCCGCGCGCGCTCACCTCGGCGAACTGATCGTGCTGTACCGCGATGGCCTCTCGGCACCGCTGCACTTTTTCCCGAAAAGCGCCTGGGCCTACATCAGGCGCGACAACAGCCTGACGGCGGCCCGCCAGTGCTGGAACAACTCCCGCAACGCGGCCTGGGGCGAGAGCGCTGATCCCGCTTTCCAGCTCGCCCTGCGAGGAGTCACCGACCCGCTCGACGATGCTTTCGAGGACTGCGCGCAGACCCTCTTCGGCCCGCTGCTAGCCTATCTCGAGGACCCGCGACTATGAACCCAGCCACTCCGACCAAGCCCATCGACCTCGACGTTTTCGCCTGCCCGCTCGACGGCCTGCGCCTGATCGAGGCTTCGGCCGGAACCGGCAAGACCTGGAACCTCTGCGGCCTCTATCTGCGGCTGCTGCTGGAGAGAGATCTCGAAGTCCAGCAGATCCTGGTGGTCACCTTTACCAACGCCGCGACCGCCGAGCTGCGCGAGCGCATTCGTAGCCGCATCGTCGATGTACTCGCCTATCTGCAGCGCGCAGCCACCGCCAGTGACCCCTTCGTCACCCAATTGCTGGCCGCAGTCGAAAGAAATACCGGCGTCGATCGTCAGCGCATGCTCGCCCGCCTCGATGCGGCGCTGCACACCTTCGACGAAGCCGCGGTGTTCACCATTCACGGCTTCTGCCAGCGTGCGCTGTCGGATACACCGTTTGCCGCCGGCCTGCCGTTCAAGCTCGAACTGCTGCACGACGACCAGCCGCTGCGACTCGAGGCGGTCAGCGATTTCTGGCGACGGCAGGTCGCCAGCGCGGCAATCTCGCCGGCGCTTGCCGACTATCTGTTGCAGAACAAGGACTCACCCGAGACTTGGGCGCGGCTGCTTGGGCGCCAGCTTGCGAAGCCGCGTTCGCGGGTGATCTGGCCCGAAGAAATGGCGAATGCTCAGGCCGAGATCAACCTGGCCGGGCTGCTAGACACTTTCGAGCGTGCACGTCAGCTCTGGGGGGGCGACGGCGCCGGCCCGACCGAGGCGCTGCTGAACGGCCTCGGCGCGCTCAACGCCAACTCCTACAAGCCGGATGCCGTACAGCTTGGCGCCCTCGCCTGGCAGCACTGGCTAGGCAGCGGCGACGCCCTGAACGCTCCCGACCCCGAGGCGAGCAAGGCACGACTGTTTTCTGCCAGGTTCATCGGCGAGCGGAAAAAGAAGAATCAGACACCGCCGACGCACCCTTTTTTCGACGTCGCCGACGACCTGCTGGCTGCACACGCGTCGCTGGAGACGGCGCTGCAACTGGCACGCCTGCGCCTGCTGCGCCAGATGTTTGAAGAATCCACGGCGAGCCTGCGACAGCAGAAGCGGCGGCAGCGCGTGATCTCTTTCGACGACATGCTCTATAACGTCGATGCCGCGTTGACTGCAGCCGACACTCCGTGGCTGGCGGCATCGCTGCGCGATCGCTATCCGGTAGCGCTGATCGACGAGTTCCAGGACACCGACCCGCTGCAGTTTGCCATTTTCGACCGCATCTACGGCGCCACCAGCGAGCTGCCGGCCGGACCGCTGTTTTTCGTCGGCGACCCGAAACAGGCGATCTACAGCTTTCGCAACGCCGACCTGCACACCTACCTCGCCGCCCGACGCCGGGCCGGCGTGCCGTACACGCTGCGCCACAACCAGCGCTCGACGGCGGCCCTGATCGAAGCCTGCAACACACTGTTTGCGGCCAATGCGAAAGCCTTCATCCTGCCCGGCCTGGATTACGAAGCGGTAACCCTCGGCGACAAGCCGCGCCCGCAGTTGCGCGATGGCAGCGAGGTCGACGCCGCGGCGCTGCGCGTCTGGCGCCTGCCCACCGCCGACGGCGAGTACCTGCTGCGCGCGCAGGCCCGGCAGCAGGTACTGCGCGCCACCGCCGCTGAAGTCGCACGCCTTCTCGGCGAGGCGCAGGCCCGCCGGATCACCATCGGCGACCGGCCGCTGGCACCTGGCGACATCGCCATTCTGGTGAAGAGCCATGCGCAGGGGCGCCTGACCCGCGACGCGCTGCTGCAGCTCGGCGTCGGCTGCGTCGAACTCTCGCAGCAGAGCATTTTCCATACGCCCGACGCCGAGGGGCTGGAACGGGTATTGCTGGCCGTTCTCGAACCCGGCCGCCCGGCCCTGCTCTACGCTGCGCTGGCCACCGAGCTGCTGGGCTTCGACGCCGTCGCCGTCGCCGCGCTGGCCGCTGACGAAGGTCGCTTGCTGCAATTCCTGTCGCGTTTCAGCGCCTACCGCGAAACCTGGCTACGCCGTGGTTTCGGCGTCATGTTCCGCAGCTGGCTGGAGAACGAGGCGGTCGCCCGTCGCCTGCTCGCGCGCAGCGACGGCGAGCGACGGCTGACCAACCTGCTTCACCTCGGTGAACTACTGCAGCAAGCCGACGCCGAGGATCCGGCCCCGGACGCGCTGCTGCACTGGCTGGCCAGCCAACGTCGCGACGTACCCGGTGATGAGGTCGCGCAGTTGCGCCTCGAGTCGGACCGCAACCTGGTACAGATCGTCACCATCCACAAGGCCAAGGGTCTCGAATACGGCGTGGTCTTCTGCCCCTTCCTGTGGGACGGACACCCGTCCGCTGCCGGCGAACTCGAAGGCAGCGAATATCACGATGACGACGGCCAGCCAGTGATCGACTTCCGTTTCGACCTCGATGACAGCGTGGCTGCCGGGATCAAGTCGCGGCGGCAGCAGGAGAAGGATGCCGAGTTCATGCGCCTGCTCTACGTTGCCCTGACGCGCGCGGTGTACCGCTGTTACCTGGTCGCCGGCTGCTACGCCACCCTGAGCTTCGGCAATCGCTCGCTGAGCCAGAGCACTCGCAGCCTGCTCAACTGGCTGGTCGCCGGCCACGAACTCAGTTACTCCGCCTGGCGCGGCCACCGCCTGCCGGCAGCAGCCATCGACGCTGCCTGGCAGGCCGTGGCCGACGCCGCGAGCCCGCAACTATCGCTTGGCGAACTGCCCAGTGCACCAGGGGTGCAGCTCGCCGCCGCCGAGCTGGCGCCGGAAAGCCTGCAGGCCCTGACGCCGCCGGGCAGAATCCCGCCCGGCTGGCGCATCGGCAGCTTCAGCAGCCTGCAGCATGGCGCCGACGCGTCGGCCAGCGACCACGAC
Source organism: Candidatus Accumulibacter affinis (assembly GCA_016713625.1). GTDB lineage: Bacteria > Pseudomonadota > Gammaproteobacteria > Burkholderiales > Rhodocyclaceae > Accumulibacter > Accumulibacter affinis. Next base: position 663,911 of record JADJOT010000009.1, on the reverse strand, counting down.
GGTCGCGTCGCCCCCTCGCTGCCTGCGGTCGGCCGCGGACAGGCAGAGCGCGCGCCCGACCTGGCGCCGGATGACATCCTGTACTTCCCGCGCGGAGCGGCCGCCGGCGATTGCGTGCATGCGCTCTTCGAAAGCATCGATTTCACTGAATCGAGCGAATGGCCAGGCGCCATCGAGCAGGTGTTGGTGGCGTACCCGCAGTCGCTGCCGGGTCTGTCGGCGAGCGACGCCGGGAAACGCCTGGCGCGCATGCTGCGCCGACTGCTCGACGATGTGCTGGCGACGACGCTGCCGGACGGTATCGTTCTCGCCGCCGTCCCGCGCCGACATCGCCTGGTGGAACTCGGCTTCCACCTGCCGAGCGCGGCAATTACCGCGCCAGCGATCAATCGCTGGCTGCAGACGCATGGCTATCCGCTGCCGGGACTCGACTTCCCGCCGCTTAGCGGCTACCTCAAGGGCTTTATCGACCTGGTCTTCTGCCACGCCGATCGTTTCTACGTCCTTGACTGGAAATCGAACCATCTCGGTTATACCCCCGCCGACTATGGCCAGGAGCGCATGGCGGCGGCGATGAGTGAGCACGGCTACCATCTGCAATACCTCCTCTACTGCGTCGCGCTGCACCGCTATCTGCGCCAGCGTATCGCCGATTACGACTACGAGCGCGATTGCGGCGGCGTCCTCTACCTCTTCGTGCGCGGCGTCCGCCCGGCCTGGCAGGCCGCGTGCGGCGTCTATCAGCATCGACCATCGGCCAACACCATCGCCTCGCTCGACGCTCTGCTTACCGGCACGGCAGTGGTGACCGCCTGATGAACGCACGCGCCGCTTCCTTCGACCAGCCGACCGCCGACACCGCCGGCGACGATCTTGCCGAGGGTTTTTCCCGCCATCTCGTGCAATGGGCTGAACAGGCCGGGGCGTCTGCCGACAGCCTGCCGGTCCTCGCCGCGGCCGCCCGCCTGAGCAGCCTGGCGACGCAGGCGGGACATGTCTGTGCGCGGCTTGACGAACTGACGCCTGCCTTTCCCGATCAGTGCGCAGGCGAACTGCGCCGACGCCTGCTCGCCAGCGGCATGGTGAGCCAAGCCAGCCAGCCGGACGTCCTGCCATTGGTTATCGATGACGGCGACCGCCTCTACCTCTACCGCTATTTCTCTTATGAGCGCCGCCTGGCCGCCAGTCTTCAGGCACGCGTCGGGCACGTCGGCGCGGCACCGAGCGACGAACTGCGCCGGCAACTCGATCGCCTCTTCGCCGCCAATGCGCAGTCCCCTGGCGATCGTCCCGACTGGCAGAAACTGGCCGCGGCACTCGCCTGGCGGGGACGGCTGACGATCATCAGCGGCGGGCCCGGAACCGGCAAGACCACCACCGTGGTTGCCTTGCTGGCCTGCCTGCTAGCCGAGAACCCGCGGCTGCGCATCGCCCTCGCTGCGCCGACCGGCAAAGCCGCGGCACGCATGCTCGAAGCCCTGCGGCAGCGTGCCAGCACCCTGCCAGCGGCACTGCAAGCGCTGCTGCCGCAGCAGTCGCACACGCTGCACCGGCTGCTCGGCGTCACCCCGGCAGCCGGCCACTTCCGCCACCATGCCGAAAACCCGCTGCCGATCGACGCCCTGATCGTCGATGAGGCGTCGATGCTCGACCTCGCGCTGGCCTGCCGCCTGTTCGCAGCGGTACCGCCCGCGGCACGCGTCATCCTGCTCGGCGACAAGGATCAGCTGGCGGCCGTCGAGGCCGGCGCAGTCTTTGCCGAGCTCTCGGCCGACCCGACGCTGAGCCCCGCCTGCGTCGACCAACTCGCCTCGCTGACCTCGACGCCGGCGCCGCAGATCCGGCCGCCGCAGCCGATCACCCCGACACCGCTGCACGATTGCGTGGTCTGGTTCTCCGACAGCCACCGCTTCGCGGCCACTTCGGGGATCGGCCGGCTGGCCGCCGAAATCAATGCCGGCCGCGGTGCCGAAGCCTGTGCCTGGTTGGCCAGCGGCGGCGATCCCTCGCTTGACTGGCTGGCCAATGGCAGCACCGACCTGGCGCCCTTGCTTCGGCAGACCATCCTCGACGGCTATCGACCCTACTTCCAGGCCCTGGCCCGTACGCATCAGGACCCGGCGACGCAGCGCCGCGAGGTGTTTGCCGCTTTCGATCGCTTCCGGGTGCTTTGCGCAGTCCGCGAGAGCACCCGCGGCGTCCTGGCCATCAACCAGATGGTCGGCCGGCAACTGCAGCAACTTGCCACCGGCAGCCATGCGGCTGCACCGCGCTCGCCGTGGTATCCCGGGCGGCCGGTGATCGTCCTCCGTAATGACTATGTGCTCAAGCTGTTCAACGGCGACATCGGCATCTGCCTGCCCGACGAATCCGGCGAGCTGCTGGTCTGGTTCCCCGAGCAGGCCGGTGCTTTCCGGGCGATCGCGCCGATTCGCCTGCCCGAGCACGACAGCGCTCTGGCGATGACGGTCCACAAGTCGCAGGGATCCGAGTTCGTGTCGGTGCTGTTGCTGCTGCCCGAACAGAGCAACCGCGTGCTGACCCGCGAGCTGCTCTATACCGGCGTCACCCGGGCGTCACAAAAGCTGGCTATCGTCGCCAGCCGAGAGGTTCTGATCGACGCCTGCGCCAACCCGACGCGGCGCCATTCGGGCCTGATCGCCCGCATCGGCGAGCTCGAAGGTCAAGCGCCCGAACAGCGCAGCAGCTAGCATCCTGGCTGCCATCACACGCAGGAGACATGCATGGATACTGGATCGCTGGGCAAGCTCGACTGGGGCGCCGTCGCGCTTACCGCCTGCATCGCGGCGGCCCTGGTCTGGGCACTGATTTTCTTTCTGCGGCAGAACAGCAAGGATCTCGATGACCTGCAGGAAACGCTCGATGCGCAGCGCGAGGAAGACGAGGAATAGCGCCGACGCACTCGCCAAGGCTACGGCCAGGTGGCGTGCGGACAACAGGCGACTGACCGCAACTGTTTGCCATTACTGCTGCTGCAAGAACAGGTCGAACTCGACCCGCGGCAGTGGTCGGCCGAACAGGTAGCCCTGATACGCGCGGCAACCCAGCGCCGCCAGCGCGTCTCGTTGTTCGACGCTTTCCACCCCTTCGGCGATCACCGCCAGTTCCAGGCTCTCGGCGAGAGCAACAATGGTGCCGGCGATCGCCTTGTCATTGGGGTCGGTCAGCAGATCGCGGACAAAGGACTGGTCGATCTTCAACTGGTCGAGCGGTAGCCGCTTCAAATACGACAGCGACGAGTAGCCGGTGCCGAAGTCGTCGAGCGAGAAACCGACGCCCCGCGCCTTCAGCGCCGTCATCTTGGCGATGATCTCCTGGATGCTGTCGAGTAACATGCTCTCGGTGAGTTCGAGCTTGAGGTTACGCGGCTGCGTACCGGTATGGGCGAGGACTCCCAGCACCTGCTGGACAAAGTTTGGCTGACGAAGCTGCCGCGCGCTCACATTCACGGACACCGTAAAGGCTTCGCGGCTCCTTTCCGCCGCCCAGATAGCCGCCTGCGCGCAGGCCGTTTCGAGCACCCACAGCCCCAACGGCAGAATCAGGCCGGTTTCCTCGGCGAGCGGGATGAACTCGCCGGGAGACACCAGGCCGCGTTGCGGATGCCGCCAGCGCACCAGCGCCTCGACTCCGAAAACGCGGCCAGCCTCGTCGACCTGCGGCTGATAACAGAGAAAGAACTCCTGCCTCTGTAGCGCCTCACGCAGGTCCTTCTCGAGCGCCGCCTTGGCCGTCACCACGGCCTGCATCTGCGGGTCAAAAAAGCGCAAGGTATTGCGGCCAGTGGCCTTGGCCTCGTACATGGCCAGGTCGGCCCGCTTCATCAGGTCATCGATCGCCTCCTGCTGCCCACCGAACAGGGTGATTCCGACACTTGGCGTGTTGTGATATTCAGAACCCGCCAGATCGTAGGGGCGATTGAGAACACCGAGAATTTTCTCACCGACGACCCGGCTCTGGCCGGCCGCTTCCTGCGCTTGCGGGCCGAGGTCCTGGAGCATGACCACGAACTCGTCACCACCGAGGCGGGCGACGGTATCGAGTCCGCGAACACACTCCTGCAAGCGCTTGGCAACCTGTTTCAGGAGCAGATCACCCATGTCGTGACCGAGCGTGTCGTTGAGCGTCTTGAAGTTGTCGAGGTCGATGAACAGCAGGGCACCTTTCCGGCCATTGCGCACGCATGCGGCCAGAGCGATGCGCAGGCGGTCGTGCAGCAAACGACGGTTCGGCAGTCCGGTAAGCACGTCATAGAAGGCCAGGTGCCGGATCTCCTCCTGGGCGGCCTTGCGCATGCTGATGTCAATCAGCGTCGATACATAATGAGTAACTCTGCCCTCGCGATCCTTGACCGCCGCAATCTTCAGGTATTCCGGGTAGATTTCATCGTTCTTGCGGCGATTCCAGATTTCACCCTCCCAGGAACCGCTGGATTCGAGACTCTTGCGCATCGCTGCATAGAACGCCGCGTCGTGGCGACCCGACTGCAATAATCTTGGCGTCTTCCCCACGCATTCGTCCGCGCGATAGCCGGTGATCTCGGTGAATGCCTGGTTGACCCGCACGATCACCCCGTCGGCTTCGGTGATGAACTTGCCCTCCTGCGACGACTCAAAGGCGGCTGCGGTAATACGTTCCCACTGTTCCGCGTGTTTGCGATCGGTGACATCGTGCGACACGACGACGATGCGAACCGCCTGGCCCTGCTTGTCCTCGATCACCTTGCCAGTCGACGCCATGTGCCGGATGCTGCCGTCGTGCCGAACCAGGCGATACTCGATCTCCTGTCCAACACCGCTTTGTGCGGTCTGCGTGAAGACCCGCTGGACGCGCTCGCGGTCCTCAGGGTGGACATCGCCAAACGAGTCAGTGCCACACAACTCTCGCGCATCGCCGAAAAGCTGCCGGTACGACCGACTGTTGTAGATGCGCCGCCCTGCGAGATCGAGAACTGCGATATGTTCGCCAATACTCTCCGAGATCAGCCGGAAGAACTCCTTCTGTTCGCGCAGGTCGGCTTCCATTTCCTTTCTGCTGGTGATGTCCTGCGTGGTGCCCACACTGCGCACCGGGTTGCCTTCCTGGTCAAACTCGACCTCGGCCCTTTGGGCGATCCAACGGGTCCTGCCGCCATCGACGATACGCAGTTCACTGTCGAAACGCTCGCCTCGGCAGGCTGCCGCGCGGGCTTGCTGCAGGGCGCTGCGATCATCCGGGTGCACCAGGGCCATGAACGCTTCGACGCTGCCGGTCGTGCCTTCGGGAAAGCCAAAGATGCGACAGGCCTCGGCGGACATCTGGATCGTTCCGTCAGCCAGGTCATAGATCCAGCTGCCGACGTGAGCAACCGCCTGGGCGCGGTTGAGATCGGCTTCCCTTGCCTGAACCTCGGCCGTGCGTTGAGCGAGATCAGCGCCCAGGTGCCGTACTTCGTCGATCCGGTTCTGATAGGCACGAATCAGAAAGATGATCAGCAGCAGAGCCACGACGACGCAGGCAATCTGCACCACGCCATACATCAGCGCCGGCGTTGGCGGCTGCGCCGGCAACCAGCCCCATCGGTCGGCAACGACGAAGCCGACAATCAACGCCACGTTGAGCGCTGCAAGAATCACCGCCGTGCGTGCGCCAAGCAGCCAACCCCCGGTAAAAATCAGCAAGGGATAGGCAATCACCAGCAGTCCACGCAGGCCACCAAAGAATAGCGAGATGCCCGCGACCGCCAGCCAGGTACCCCACACCAGTACCGCCAGTGCGGCGCGTTGCCTGCCGGTCGACAGCAAACTCAGGGCGACGGCCGCCACCAGCAGCATGGCGCCCGGCCCGATGGCGCGCCAGGGCTGATCCGGGATGGCCAGCACGATGGTCAGCAACACCCCGGCCGCAGCAACCAGGATCGACCAGCCGGTATATTTCAGGAAAGCCAGCGAAGGCCCCCAGAACATCGGCGGATCATCACGAACCCTGGATACTGAAGAATCCTCGGCCTCTGCTGGCCGCTCTTGGCCGTCCCTGCTTACCCTGCCGAGCATGCTATACCCCGGCCGTTTCGGCGATTTCCCGGAAGAATCGGTAGCAGTTGCGGCCCGCTTTCTTGGCAAGGTACATGGCGGTATCCGCGTTCTTCAACAGCCCATTGACCTCGTCGCCGTGCTGCGGATAGACCGCAATCCCGATGCTGCCCGAGATGTGGATATGGTGAGGACCGATGGTGAACGGGTGCTTGAGTGCGGCGAGAACCTTGCCCGCGACGACCACGGCATCGGCCGCCTTATCGATCTGCGCCAGGAGAATGACGAACTCGTCGCCACCGAGACGCGAAACGGTGTCCGATCCCCGTGGTACGCAGGCCTGCAGACGCAGCGCTACCTCCTTGAGCAACAGATCACCGATGTCGTGCCCAAGCGTGTCGTTGACCGGCTTCAGCCGGTCAAGGTCGAGAAACATCAGAGCCAGGGTACCGCGGTCCCGACGTGCTTGCGCCAGCGCCTGGAAGAGGCGGTCGCTGAGCAGTGCGCGGTTTGGCAGATCGGTCAGCTGGTCGTGGTGGGCAAGGTGCTGGATGCGCTCTTCGCTGGCCTTGCGTTCGGAAATATCCTGCTTGATGGCCACAAAGTGCTGAATCCTGCCGGCGCTGTTGGTAACTGGAGAAATGGTCAGCGCTTCAGCATAGACGCTGCCATCCTTGCGGCGGTTGAGCAGTTCGCCGCTCCACACCCGACCGGCCAGAATGGTTTGCCACATACGCTCGTAGAACTGCGCATCCTGTTTCCCTGAATTGAGCAATTCGCCCACCTCGACACCCAGGGCTTCGGCGAGCGAAAACCCGGTCATGCGGGTAAACGCCGGGTTGGCCCATTCGATCGTCGCATTGACGTCCGTGATCAGGATGCCGTTGGCTACAGAATTCAGGGCCGCCCCGAACAGGCTGAGACGCGATTCGAGTTTCTGGCGAACGAGGGCGTGCCGGATCGCCCGGCCGAGCGCATCGTGCTGAAACTGGCCCTTGACCAGATAGTCCTGCGCACCGGCATGGAGAGCCGCCTCGGCCAGTTGATGGTCGTCCTGACCGGTAAGCACGATGATCGGCACGTCGGGCGCCACGGCGCGCATGGCCTCGACCGTAGCGAGTCCCGCCGAATCGGGTAGTGAGAGGTCGAGGAGGCAGACATCCGGCTTGTTGGCCGCAGCCGCCGCGACGCCTTGTGCCAGGGTCGGCGCCCAGAACACCGGTTCCTTGTCGCCAAGTTGCCGCAGGCCGGCCAGCCGCACATTCGCCTGGATCAGTCCAAAATCACCAGGATCGTCTTCGATCACCAGAATCGAGATTCGCTGTCGAACCGACTTGTTCATCAATAGGCCTCCGTCTCGCCCTGCCTGCGCAGGCTGCGTACACCATTGTGCGGCAAATGCACCGATCTGGACCAGCACTCACCGGCCAGCTGTGGGCATGGCCTGGCGCTGATGTCTGCCGGCGCGCGTACTTCCGGATGGCTCACGGGCCTTCCGGCAAGCGCAGCGGGCGCCGGTAGCGACTCAGCTGGCGAATCTCGCTGATGAACTCGGTCACATCCGGCGACTTCGAGATATAGCCGGCAGCACCGAGACGGTAAGCAGCGAGCACGTCGCGCTCGACTTCCGAAGTACTCAGCACGACCACCGGAATGTCGCACAAAGCCGCATCCTCCTTGACGGCTGCAAGAAATTCCCGGCCATCCATACGCGGCATGTTGAGGTCGAGCAGAATCAGATCGGGGCGTTGCGCCTGTACGAAACGCCGCCCCTGGCGCCGCAGATACTCGAGCGCCTCGCGACCATCGACGACATGCTGCAAATTGGCCACCATGCCGCTTTCGGTCAATGCCAGCCGCAGCAGGTGGGCATCGGCCGGCTCGTCTTCGGCCAGCAGGATGACAAAGCCTGGCAACGGATCATTCATTCGTGTCGTTCCATTGAGTTGGTTCAGCAATCCATGCTGCTGTGGAAATCTCGCGCTCATGGCCATCCGGGCAATCGAGTTGGCGTCGCTGGATCATCGCCGGCCGGCAACTCGAACACCAGTCGGCAGCCACCCTGCGGCGTTTCCTCGAGCCATGCCTGGCCACCGGCACTTTCGCTGATGCGGCGGAGAATCGCCAGGCCGACGCCGGTTCCTTGACCGCGCGACGACAAGCGCTCGAAGACACGGAAGACGCGCCGACGATATTGTTCTTCGACCCCGGGGCCGTTGTCACTGATCTGATATCTCACCGTCGCGCCGATCCGTTCGCCGCCGACGTCAATGCGCAAGGGCTGCTCGCCACGATCATGCCGCAAAGCGTTCTCGAGAGCAACCCGCAAGAGGTCGGCGAGACGCGGCGCGTCGATCAGCACGGCGGGCAGCTGGCCGACCGTGACCCGGGCGCCCGCCTCGGCAATCGGCACGGCGAGCTGCGTCAGCAGCGGCGCCAGCGTCTGCTCGACAGCGCAGGACTCTACCTTGCCGCGCGGCTGGTCGGCAGCCAGGTAGAGTTCGACATCACGCAGCAGTTCCTGCAAGCGGACCGCCTGCTGACTGATGAAGTCCAGTGACAGGCGCACATCGGCATCGTCGATGCGGCCACCAAGCTGCGTACGCAAGCGGCCCGCGTAACTGGCGACGCGACGCGCCGGCTCCTGCAGGTGATGCGCGGTTACTTCGGCAAAGCGCTGCAGGTCGGCCGTCCGCTGCGCAACGCGCAACTCCAGCTCGCGCTCGTGCGCCCTCGCCGCAACTACCAGCTGCGCTTGCCAGGCCGCCTGCCACGCCAACAGCAGGCAGAAAAACAAGGCCATTGCCGACTTCCACCACCACCCCGACGCATTGTCCCAGCCCATCGCCGGAGCGACGCCCAGCGTCCAGGTGGCATTCGGTACCTGCAGCGTTCTTTCGACCGGGCTCAGCGGAGCCACCGTGGACGCACTGATCACCTGCTTCTCGCCACTGTCCGGATGCACGCGCGACAGCTCGTAGGCATATCCACGCGCCGGCAATTCATATAATTGCGCGGGCGTTAGCACAGCAGGAAAAGCAAGCAACACGATGGCAAAACCCCAGAATTCCTCCCCGCCACGCCCATCGTCCAGAAAAACCGGCAGGCGGCCGGCGGCCGCCAGCCCCCCCTGGCGCAGATCAAAGGGGCCGGCCAGGATGAGCTGACCGCTATCCCGGGCGAGCAGGGCCTCCCTGTCGCGCGCCGGATCGTGCAGCAGATCGTGACCAATTGCCTTCTCGTGACCCTGCAGCGGCACTACCTCCCGGACGATTCCGCCGGGAGCCAGTTGCAGCGCGGCAGCCCCGGGGTAATAGCGCAGCAGCTTACCCGCCGTGACGGTGAAGTCCGGGATGACCCCCTTGCCCTGCTGCAGCATCGCTGCCAGGGCGTAGGTCGCCGAGAGCACGCGGTCGATACTGGTCTGTATCGCGTAAGCCCGCTCAGCCGCCAGATTGGCGGCGTGGTTCTGCTCTTCGTGCAGGCGAGTTCGCTCCTGACGCCAGATCAGGCCGCTCGCCAGCACCGCAGCCAGGACGAATACCAGCACTGCCACACCGGCAGGCCGGGCGAACCAACTGCCGCCGGCTGGCGTGGCCCGGCCTCGGCCACGCGCGCGCTTCGCGACACTTGCCGAATTGGTCATCCGCCCTGCCCCGGTAGCGGAAGCGACACGCAGAAGCGGCTGCCTTGACCTTCGCCGGCCGATTCGGCCCAGATTCTCCCGCCATGATGCTCGACAATCTTGCGGCACAGCGCCAGACCTACCCCGCTGCCATCGAAAGTGGCGCGGCTGTGCAGGCGCTGAAACATCTGGAACAGGCGACCGAGCTGTTCAGGAGGGATGCCGACACCGTTGTCGGCGACGGAAAGACACCAGTCGGCACCGACCACCTGGCTGGAAATGGTAATCTCCGGCGCCTGGCCGGAACGGCGGAACTTGGCGGCGTTGCCGATCAGGTTCTGCAACAGCCGCAGCATTTCGTCGGGGCTGACAAGAACACGCGGCCACTGGCCATCGATGCTGATCGTCGCCTGCGCCTCGGCAAGGGTCGGTTGCAGAAAGAGCAGTGCTTCGTCGAGGATCACCCGGCTCTTGAGCCACACCGGAGGTTCCCCCAGGCGACCGACGCGCGAATACTCCAGCAGGGCCACCAACATGCGGTCGAGGCGTTTGGCACCGTCGATGGCAAAATTGAAGTATTCGCGCTGATCGTTGTCGAGCTGGTCGGCGAGACTGATGCCGAGCAACTGCAGGTAACTCGAGATCATCCGCAGCGGCTGGCGCAGGTCATGCGATATCGCGTAGCTGAATTGCTCCAGATCGGCATTCGAGCGCTTCAGATCCTGCACCTTCTGCTCGAGATCCTGCTGCAGGCTCTCCTGCTCGCGCAGCAACCGGTAGGTGCGAATCGCCGAATAGACCTGAACGAAGATCCGGTTGGCCGTCAGTTCCGACTTGAGCCGATAACCGTCGATCTCGTAGCCGCTGATCACTTCCTGTTGCGGCACGTAGCCCGGCTCACCGGTGACCAGGACGATCTGGGTGCTACGGTTGGCCAACTCGTCGCGCACATGGCGCACCAGATCGAGCCCCGCCTGATCGGATTCCATCACCACGTCGAGCAGAATCAAGGCAATGTCGGGGTTGGCCGCGATCACCAGCCGCGCCTCGGTGGCCGACAGCGCGTCGAGCAACAGCAAACGCCGTCCCTCCACCAACACATCGTCGAGGGCGAGATGGAGGACGGCGTGGACATCCGCCTCATCGTCAACCAGCAGCACCTTCCATGCGCTGCCGACCGGGGAAGCGTCGCTTGCAGGGGCATCCATGGCCAGCGCAAACAGATCCGGGTCCTCGATCCCACGGCTGCTCATCGCCAACCCATCCCACTGACCTTACTGTGAAAGTCGCACAAGCGACTCGCGAATCTCCCCTCGCCCGCTGGTGGGGGCGCGGGGGCGAGATGGGGAATTCACGGAGCATGCTCCGTGCCCAGCGAGCAATTCCGGCGGGCAAGCCGGAATGCGCCCGGCAAGGGAGGGAACGGTCATCGCTTTCATCATCCGGGGCGGCTGTCCCGAGGCATGACCGTTGGCCTGCCAAAGGCCGGACAGCCGCGCCGCGCAGAGGGTCGGGAGATGGTTTTCCAATGGCAAATACCTAGGTTCCGTTGCTGGGACGAACATCGGGAAAGACTGCAAGATGGGCGCCCCAGCTCCCCACCCGGAGCGCGGCGAGGTCAGCCAGGCCCACACCGCCATCGCCACCGCGCAGTCTGCCAGAACGCAGACCAGATGGCGATCACCTTCGTCGGCGACCGCCCGTTGCGCGGCCAGCTGTCGGCCGCGCACGCGCAGCCGCAGCGCTCAGCTCTGCTCGATCGGTGGCGCGACCTTGAACACCTCGGCCAGCGTCGTCACTCCGGCAGCCACCTTCATCGCCCCCGAGATGCGCAGCGGCTTCATGCCCTCGCGGAAGGCGAGATCGCGGATCTTCGCGATGTCCTTGCTTTCGCTGATCGCCAGCCGGATGTCCGGAGAGAGCAGCAGGATCTCGTACAGCCCGACGCGCCCGAGGTAACCGGTCATGCGGCAGTCGAGACAACCCACCGGCCGATAGAAGCGCGCCGGACGATTCGACTTCCACGGGGCGACCAGTTGGTCCCACATCGTCTCCTCGACCGCGTTGGCCTGGTGCACCTGCTTGCAGTGCGGACAGAGGATGCGTACCAGCCGCTGCGCCATCACTCCGAGCACCGTCGCGCCGAGCAGGTACGAGGGAACGCCAAGGTCGAGCATGCGCGTGATCGCCGCCGGGGCGTCGTTGGTATGCAGCGTCGACAACACCAGGTGGCCGGTAAGGGCCGCCTGAATCGCCACCTCGGCGGTTTCGAGGTCACGAATTTCGCCGATCATGATGATGTCCGGGTCCTGTCGCATCAACGCGCGGACGCCCTGCGCGAAGCCCAGGTCGATGACATTCTGCACCTGCATCTGGTTGAACGCCGGCTCGACCATCTCGATGGGATCCTCGATGGTGCACACGTTGACTGCCGGGGTCGCCAGCTGCTTGAGCGTCGAATAGAGCGTCGTCGTCTTGCCCGAACCGGTGGGACCGGTGACCAGAATGATGCCGTTCGGCCGGTCCGACATCTCTTTCCAGCGCGCCTGGTCATCGTCGGTAAAGCCGAGTTCCGAGAAACCGCGAACCAGTACTTCCGGGTCGAAAATGCGCATCACCAGTTTTTCGCCGAAGGCCGTCGGCAAGGTCGACAAGCGTAGCTCGGCCTCCTGGCCGTCCGCCGTACGCGTCTTGATACGGCCATCCTGCGGCCGGCGCTTCTCGACCACGTCCATGCGGCCAAGAATCTTGACGCGGTTGACCATCGCCGCCATGACGCTCATCGGAATCTGGTAGACCTGATGCAGGACGCCATCGATGCGGAAACGAACGATGCCGATTTCGCGCCTGGGCTCGATGTGAATGTCACTGGCCCGTTGCTCGAAAGCATATTGCCAGAGCCAGTCGACGATGTTGACGATGTGCTGGTCATTGGCGTCGAACTGGCGATTGGTGCGGCCGAGCTCGACCAGTTGCTCGAACGACGACAGATTGCCGGTCGGCCCACCGAGCTGCGCAGCCTTCTTGACCGAGCGCGCCAGATTGTAGAATTCGACCAGATAGCGTGCCACGTCGACCGGATTGGCGAATACCCGCCGAATATCCTTCTTGATGATTGGCTTGAGTTCCTTCTCCCAGTCGCGCAGAAAAGGCTCGGTCGTCGCCACCACGACTTCGCGCGTGGTGACTTGAATCGGCAGAATGCCGAAGCGTGTCGCGTAGGCACTCGACATCACTTCGGTAACGGCAGTGAAATCGACCTTCAGGGGATCGACGTGCTGATAGTCGAGGCCGACGCGCTTGGCCAGCCATTCGCCAAGGTCTTCCAGGGTCAGCGGTCGATGTGGTCCCTTCAGCGATTTCCATTTCTGATCGGCAACGATGACCAGCGGATGCGCCAGCAGGCGTTTGAGACGGCTCTCCTTGAGCAGCGCATCGGCGTCTGGCGGGCTGACCAGGCCATCCTCCTGCAAGAAGCCGAGGACTTCCGCCAGGGTCAGGCGATGTTCGTGAACGGGGTGAGCCGCTGCTTGACGCATGTGCTGTCTTCCATAAGGATGATCGGGCACTATACCGGACCCTGCCCCGGAGGCAAGCAGGCGCTTGCTTGACCACCAGCCATCCCGGCGAGCAGATTTCCGGCCGCGCAGCCCGCCATCACTCGTCGTCCGCTACCTTGATCCCGGCGGCACGCCAGGCCGCCAGCTTGCCTTCGAAAGCCAGGGTGTAGGCCGGGCTGGTCGAAGGCAGTACGCAGATCAGGTAGCCACGCTGCGCGAACCAGCCAGCGAATTTGCCTGCGCTCTGGCCATTGAAGCAGATGCTTCGCAATGCGGGCGCCTCGCTTTGCAGTCGCGAAAAGTCATTCACCTCCGCTGCCTGGATCGCTGCGTCGAGCGCGCCCTGCCGCAGACACTGGCGATACACATCCCAGACACCGACGCGGTGTCTGAGCAGGGTCCGCTGCCTGTCGGCGTAAGTGAGGTCAGGCAATGGCTCACCGAGCAGCGCGCCAAGCAGCCGCCAGAACTGGTTCTGGCGGTGCCCGTAGTACTGTTCGGCGGCCAGCGAGGCCGGCGAGGGAAAACTCCCCAGAATCAGGGTTTTGATGCCCGCATCGAGAATCGGCGGCAGACCGTGCAGCAGCTCCGGCCCACCGCCGCTCATCAGCGGCCGCTACCCAGCGAGAGCGCCAGCATCAGGTCATTGATGCGTTTGACGAAGCCAGCCGGATCCTCGAGCGACCCGCCTTCCGCCAGCGTCGCCTGTTCGAGTAGCAGATTGGCCCAGTCGTCGAAGCGGGTTTCTTCGTATTTGAGGCGCTGTACCGCCGGGTGCTTGGGGTTGATTTCGAGGATCGGCTTGCTCGCCGGCGCCTCCTGGCCGGCAGCCTTGAGGATTCGTTGCAGATTGCCGCCAAGGTCGTATTGATCGGCAACCAGACACGACGGTGAATCGGTCAGGCGATGGGTGACGCGGACGTCCTTCACCTTGTCGCCCAGCGTCGTCTTCACCTTCTCGAGTAGTTCCTTGTACTCGTCGGCGGCTTTCTCGGCCTCTTCCTTCTCAGCCACATCCTCGAGTTTGCCGAGGTCGAGCCCGCCCTTGGCCACCGACTGCAGTGGCTTGCCGGCAAACTCGGTGAGATGACCGGTCACCCATTCATCGACGCGGTCGGAGAGCAGCAGCACTTCAATGCCCTTCTTGCGGAAGATCTCGAGGTGCGGGCTGTGCTTCGCTGCGGTGAAGGTTTCCGCGGTGACATAGTAGATTTTCTCCTGCCCATCCTTCATTCGCGCCACGTAGTCGGCCAGCGACACGGTCTCGTCCGTGCTATCGGCGTGGGTCGAAGCAAAGCGCAACAAGCTGGCGACACGATCCTTGTTGGCCTGGTCTTCGCCAACGCCTTCCTTGAGCACGCGACCGAATTCCTTCCAGAATTTCGCGTATTTCTCCTTCTCTGCCGCCTCTTCGCTGTTGGCAAGGCCTTCGAGGAGTCCGAGAACCTTTTTCACGCAACCGCCACGAATGGTCTCGATATCGCGGGATTTCTGCAGAATTTCCCGCGAAACGTTGAGCGGCAGATCGCTGGAATCGACGACGCCACGCACGAAGCGCAGGTACAGCGGCATCAGCTGTTCGGCATCGTCCATGATGAAAACGCGGCGTACGTAAAGCTTGACGCCGTGGCGAGCAGTGCGCTCGAACAGATCGAACGGTGCTCGAGACGGGACGTACAGCAACTGCGTATACTCCTGCTTGCCCTCGACGCGCGCATGCACATGCGCCAGCGGGTCTTCGAAATCATGCGCGACGTGCTTGTAGAACTCGTTGTACTGCTCGTCGCTGATTTCCGACTTGGCACGGGTCCATAGTGCCGAAGCCTGGTTCACCGTTTCGTCTTCATCGGTGGCGACTTGCGCCTTCTTTTCCTCGTCCCACTTTTCCTTCTTCATCACGATCGGCAGCGTGATGTGGTCGGAATACTTGCGAATGATCTCGCGCAGCTTCCAGTTCGACAGGAACTCGTCCTCGCCCTCGCGCAGATGCAGGGTCACCTCGGTACCGCGCTGCGCCCGCTCGATCACCTCGATGGTGAAGTCACCCTCGCCCGACGATTCCCAGCGGATCGCCTGATCGGCTTCGAGACCGGCACGTCGGGAAACCACGGTGACCCGGTCGGCGACGATGTACGAAGAATAGAAACCGACGCCGAACTGGCCGATCAGATGCGCGTCCTTGGCCTGATCGCCGGTCAACGCTGAAAAGAACTCGCGGGTACCCGACTTGGCGATTGTTCCGAGATGCTCGACGGCTTCTTCACGCGACAGGCCGATGCCGTTGTCGGTGATGCTCAGCGTCCGTGCTTCCTGGTCGAAGGCGACGCGGATCTTCAGATCGCTGTCGTCACCATACAAGCCAGCGTTGTTCAAGGCCTCGAAGCGCAGCCGGTCGCAGGCGTCGGAGGCGTTGGAGATCAACTCACGGAGAAAAATCTCCTTGTTGCTGTACAGCGAGTGGATCATCAAGTTCAGCAGCTGTTTGACTTCGGCCTGAAAACCGAGGGTTTCCTTCTGTGCACCCATGCAAGACTCCGTGAAAAGGGTTAAGGTAAAATCAACTAGAGACCATGGCGAGACCCGCCATGCACAATGTCTTTGCAGATGGGGATGGGCGCGGCCTTTTCAAGGCCCGCAGCGAGCGCAGACGGCGGCAAGCATCATTCGCCGCGGCAAGCACGCATCAGAGGGGATCGATGCTCCGATACTCGACCGCGAGTACCTCCACCTCGCGCCAGCCGGCCGGACTCTGAAAACGCACGCTATCGCCTTCGCGCGCCTTGAGCAAGGCCCGCGCCAGCGGCGACACCCAGCTGATGCGTCCGGGCGCGAAGTCGGTCTCGTCGACGCCGACGATCTGGTAGGTGTTCGCCAACCCCTGCTCGTCGCAGATCGTCACCGTGGCGCCAAAAAACACCTGCTCGGTTGGCTCGCGCCGAGCCGGATCGACGATCGCGGCCAGATCGAGGCGCTTGGTGAGAAAACGAATGCGCCGGTCGATCTCGCGCAGCCTGCGCTTGCCGTAAATGTAATCGGCGTTCTCCGAACGGTCGCCATTCGACGCCGCCCACTGCACGACGCTGACGACCTGCGGCCGCTCGACACGCAAGAGCTGCTCGAGTTCCGCGCGGATGCGCGCGTGCCCACCCGGGGTGATGTAGTTGCGGGTTCCCTGCGGCGCCAATCAGTAGCCAATATTGAACGCGGCGACATCGATGCGCACGGTATCGCGTCCGAGCGCCAGCGCCGTGTAACGGGCAAAACGTCCCGCCCAATCCTTGCCTTCGCTGAAGCGCTGCTCGCCGCCGTAGCGAGCAACATGGAGAATCTTGTCGATAATCAGGACCTTGCCCATGGGGTTGCTGGGTTCACATTCGAGATCGGCGAACTCCTTGTCAAACCAGCGACGCGCTTCTTCCGGCGAGCCTGCAGCAAGTTCGGTATGGGCGAACTTGAACTCATACTGCCGGTCCCGCCCAAACGAAACGATCACGTGATAAACCATCTGCCTCCTCCCGGCGGTGTCTCAGGGTTACAATGCCATCCTCTATTCTAGCCGAATCACAACCCCGGGGATATCGCCAACCATGCTAACCGAAGAACAGATCACCGAGAACCAGGCCAGCTTGCTGGAGCTGCAAATCGAGCATCACGACCTCGATCAGGTGATCGATCACCTGATGCTCAATCCGCCACCCGACGACCTGCTGATCCGACGCCTCAAGAAACGCAAGCTGCTGCTCAAGGATCGCATCACGCTCCTCGAGCAACTGCTCGAACCGGACGAGCTGGCCTGAACCCTGCGGCTTACCGGTCCGGGCAGCCCAGATGGAACTTACCGTCGCCGGAACCCGCTGCCGCCTGGCCACCGGCGGCAGGCCCTTCGACCCCGCCGCCTCGCCCTGGCCGCCGCTGCTGCTGATCCACGGGGCGGCCAATGACCACGACGCCTGGCAAGCGGTCGCCGCCGGTCTGGCCGCCGCTGGCGGTGCGCCCCTGGTCCCCGATCTGCCCGGACATGGCCTTTCCGGCGGAGCGCCCCGACGCAGCATCGCAGCTCTTGCCGACTGGCTGCCGCTGCTGCTCGACGCGGCCGGCGTCGAGCAAGCCGTGTTGGTTGGGCACTCCATGGGCTCCCTGGTCGCCCTCGACTGCGCCGCCCGCTACCCGCAACGGGTCAGCCAATTGGCGCTGCTCGGGTCGTCGGCGCCGATGCCGGTCGCCGACGCCTTGCTGAGCCATGCCGAAACGCATCCCGACAGCGTCCGGAGAATGATGACCGAGTATTCGCTGACCAGCAGTTTCCAGCTGACCGGTGGTAGCGGGCATGGCATCTGGGGGCCGGGCGTCACCCTGGCGATCATGCGCCGCAGCCCACCCGGGGTGCTGGCGATCGACCTCGCCAACTGCAATGACTATACGTGGGGCCTGGCAGCGGCGGCGCAGGTCGCCTGTCCGACGCTGCTGCTGGTCGCCCGCCGCGACCGCATGACACCGCGGCGCAACCTGGCACCGCTGCAGTCAGCGCTGCGCCACGTACGCCGCGCCGAAATCGCCGCCTGCGGCCACGCCATGATGAACGAGCAGCCGCAGGCGGTGGTCGACGAACTCCTCAAGTTTCTCGCCGCAACGAGTGTGGGTCCGCAGCCGACCGCGCCAGCACAATCACTGCGGCAAGGATGATCCCACCGCCGGCGATCTGCCAGCCACCCACCGTCTCGCCGAGAAAAATCGCCGCAAGAAGCACCGTCACCACCGGTTCGAGCGTCGACAAAGTCGCCGCATCGGCAGCGCCCAGGCGCGCCATGCCAGCAAAAAAAGTGATCATCCCCACCACCGTCGAGAACAACACGATGCCGCCGACCGCAGCCCAGGCCACCGGCGAAACCGGCAATGCCGCTCCGCGCGACCACATGATCACGGCAAAGGATAGCGCCGCCGCGAGCATGATCACCGTCGCTGCCGGCATCGCGCCAACCACAGGGGTAACCCGCTCGCCGACCAGGATATACACCGAGTAAATCAGCGCCGCAGCGACCCCGAGCAGAATGCCGAGCGGGCTGCCGGCGAGGCTGCCGCCAACCGCCAGAGCGGTACCCAACAGCGCCGCCGCCACCGCCAGCATGCGCAACAGCGACAGGCGCCGCCGCGCCAGCAACGCCGACAACACCGTCACGATCGCCGGATAGAGGTACAACAGCAACGCCGTCAACCCGGCGCTGGCATGCTGCAGCGCAGCAAAATAGCAGAGAGACTGTCCGAAGTAGCCAAGTCCCCCCATCGCGATCAACAGCAGCAAATTGCGGCCCTGTGGCCAGACCATTCGGCGCAGCTGCATCAGTGCTGCCATCAGCAACCCGGCCAGCGCGAAGCGCAGGAACAGCAGGCTTGGCAGGTCGACGCCTTCGGCATAGGCCAGCTTGGCGAAAATCGGCATCACCCCGAAACTCACCGCCGAAGCGACGATACAGACGAAACCGACAAGACGGGCGCGCGCGGCAGAGGCAGCGATGATCATCAGACCCTCGGAGAAGGCGCTGCGTTACCCGCAGCTGGGGAGCCGCCGGACATCCAGGGTGGCGAAGCCTTCCTGGCGTCGTCGACGAGCGCTGTACGACCGTTGGCCGCTCACTTCTGTCGCGTACGGGCGACGATGTCGTCGACCTCCGCCTGCAGCGGCCCGGGGGTGGCGAGGAGTGCCTGCACGCTCCTCCGGTCTTCGGCCACCCAAGCGTCGATGGTTTCGCCACGCAGCTGCACGCCAAAGTCCACCGGATTACCCAGAATTCGAGCCATGGCCCGGTCTCCGAGTTCCTTCTTGAAGTGACCGGACTCCCAGTAGTAGCGCAGATGCGTACGCCGATCGCCCGCCGACGGGATGGCCTCCAGCGTTTCCGGCGTGATGCCGCTGAAGTCCCAGACGGTGACGGCGCCGCCGCTGTGTCGCTCGGCGATGCTCGCCAGCATCCTCTTCCAGTCGGCAAACAGTCCGCCCAGTCCGAGGCGCTCGAGCAGCAACCGGAACTGCGCGTGGTACGGGTAGATCACCAGGTGCACCGTGCTCCCCGCTGCGGTGGCAAGATCGACGAAAGCTTCGACCTGCTGCTGATCGGCCGAAATACCTCCTTCCAGCGGCAACAGCCGCGGCGGTTTGCGTAGCCAGTAGCGCGCGCTTTCCTCGGCCCGCTGCCGAAACAGGGCGTAATGGCCATTCTGCTCCACTTCCCCGAGGTAATTGTAGAGCGGGCTGAAGCCCCGTTCGGCGACGGTGGCCGGGTAGCGCGCGTGCTGCAGAAAGAGCGTGTTCACGGCGTCGCGCAGACCGCTGAGCGAAACGACCGCTTCCGCCACAAAGCGGGCGTCGCGTCGCGGTGCCGGGTCCAGCGCTGGCGTCTGCAGCGGCGTCGGGCTGCTGCCGCCGAGGAAGTCGATGAACTCGACGCCCAGGACGATGGTCTTCGGCATGCAGCCGGCGGCCTGCAGCCAGCGTAGCTGACGATAGGCCAGCTCGGCGCCTGAGCCGGCAATCGCGTGATTGAATGCGTCGAGGCCGCGAGCATGGAAAACGGGATTCTCGGGGTCGAAACCGATCTCGGCACGGGAGTTGCCGAAGATCCCGGCGCTCGCGCAAACGCGCTGCGCTGCTTGCCAGCGGGCCAGTTCGCGGTGATGGTCGAGATAGGGCTTGCTGGCATTGAGACCAACGATGCGTGGCGCCCCGAAGACGCCAAGAGGGTCGATGAAGACATGCACGGCAGCGACCACGATCAAGGTCGCGACGACGGTGGTCAACATCCAGCGCAGATAGGTGCGCCAGGGGTGGGCAAGCAGCGCGGCAGTCATCAGAACTGAAAGTACAGGAATTCAGTGGGGCGGCTCAGGGCCAGCAGGCCAAGGGCGAACAGGAGGCCGGACAACACCGCGTCCCGACGGCACGGCTGCCAGACCAGGCGTGCAGCCGGACGGACGATGGCCTGCCCCTCTACCGGCAGGGCCGGCTCAAAACGCCACAGGATCTCCTGGGTGTTTGGTACCAGAAAAGCGATCCAGGCGGCGGCGGCCACCCACAGCCAGGTTTCGATGAAGGTCGAACCTCCGCCAAGAAAGCTGCCGATCCCCATCCCTTCGAGGATCGGCCTGAGGAAACCGAGGTGCGACAGGATGGGTTCGGGAATCGCAGCGCCCCAGATGCCGCTCATCCCCGCGACGAGCCGGTTGGCGGTCGAAATGTCCGGAGACCGGAAGTACACCCAGGCAAAGACCACGCACAGAAACGTCAGCGCGACTCCCAACCAGTGTCCGACGCGCGGCGGAAGCGAAACCGGGAGCCGACGATGCAGGTCCTGCCAGGCATGGTTGACCACCAGATAAGCGCCATGCAGGGCTCCCCAGATGACGAAATTCCAGCCCGCACCGTGCCACAGCCCCCCCAGAACCATCGTCGTCATCAGATTGAAGTGACGGCGCAGCGGCCCGTGACGGCTGCCGCCGAGGGGAATGTAGAGGTAGTCGCGCAGAAAACGTGACAGGGTCATGTGCCAGCGACGCCAGAAGTCGGCGATGTTGCTCGCCTTGTAAGGAGAGTTGAAGTTGAGGGGGAGGCGCACCCCAAACAGTCGCGACAGACCAATGGCCATGTCGGAATAGCCGGAAAAGTCGAAATAGAGCTGGAAAGTGTAGGCCAGCACGCCGCCCCAGGCAAGAAAGAAGGACAGCGGCGCGGCGCGGGGATCGAAGGCCGGCGCTGCATAGCCCGCGAGGTTGTCGGCGAGCAGCACCTTCTTGGCGAGGCCGATGGCAAAGATGGTCAGCCCGACGGCGAAGTTCGCGGCGTCCGGGCGGTAATTTCGGTCCTCGTCGAACTGCGGCATCATCTCCTTGTGATGCAGTACCGGGCCGGCAATCAGATGCGGAAAATAGGTGACGAAGAGCAGGTAGTAAATAAAGCGGTACTCGGTGACCTTGCCCGCGTAGGCATCCGCCAGGAAGGCGATCTGGGTGAACGTGAAGAAGGAGATGCCAATCGGCAGAAGGATGCCGAGCACTGGCCATTCGGTACCGAGAATCGTGTTGGCGCTGGACAGGAAGAAGTCGGCGTACTTGTAGTAGCCCAGCAGCGCGAGGTTGCCGGTCACCGCCAGGGTCAGCGCCTGGCGGCCCCTCGCGCTGCCGGCATGGCGGGCGATGTAGCCACCGAGCAGGTAGTTGATGCAGATCGAGGCCAGCAACAGCGCCAGATAACGGTAGTCCCACCAGGCGTAGAAGAACAGCGAACATGCCGCCAACCAGGCTGCTCCGGCACCCTTGCCAAACCTCCCGAGGAAGAAGAAGCCGACCAGGGTGACAGGAAGATAGGCCAACAGGAAAGAATAGGAGTTGAACAGCATGCAGTTACCCAGCCCGGTCGTTCAAGGGCGTCGGCGAAAGCTTGGCGAAGCACATCGGGCTAGGCTCCCATGTTCAAGAAAAGACCACTCCAGTTCTCGCGGCGGCGCCAGGAGTCAAGCTCGCCTGCGCCTGCGCCGACACCATGCCTGGTGCCATCGCTTCGACTTGCTGGCGTTATTTTGCACGATGAATGCCCTGCGCCAGTGTGAAATAGTACCCGAGGGATGTTATACGGAACTCCACATTGACGCTGCTTGATCGAGGTGCCTATACTGTTGCCACAGTCGTTGGCTCCCCGATGCCGCCGTTTCTTTCTCCCGGGAGAACAATGGCCAAACCATCCAGGCAATTCATCCAACTCCAACCCGGACGCTCCCACACCATGCCCAAGCCATTCCATCAAATCAACGTGGAGCAGTTTGCCGAGCTCCTCGAAAAATTCCCCTTCACCCGCAGCATCGAGTCGGTGCACATGCACCACACCTGGCGACCTAGCCACAGCCAGTACAAGGGACTATCCACGATCGAGAGCATGTGGGAGTTCCACACCAAGAAGAACGGTTGGTCGGACATCGCCCAACATGTTTCCATCGCGCCGGACGGGAGCCTCTGGACGGGTCGCAACTGGAATCAGCCGCCGGCCAGTGCCGCAGGCTTCAACGGCAACAGCAAGGCCGGGCCGTTCATGTTCGAGATCATTGGTGATTTCGACGTCGGCCAGGATCCCTTCGCCGGCGAGCAGAAGCACACCGTTCTCTCCGTCATCGCGCTCGTGCAGAAGCGTTTCAAGCTGACCCCGGAGACGCTTCGTTTCCACAACAGCATGTCCGCGAAGACCTGTCCGGGCAAAGCCATCGATTACCAGACGACGCTCAGGGAAACAGCGGAAATCCGCGCGCAGCTCGACGCGCAGCCGGCGACGCGCGCCACGGCCAAGAACTTCCCCTTCAACGACAGCGCCCGCGCGATCTTCCAGGTTATTGACACCCTGCGGGTCCCTGCCGCAGCCACCGTCGCTGACCGCGACGTCGAGGGCTGCCGGCATGACCACCAGGCGGAGGAGGAATTCTCCCGCAACACCGTCGCCGGCCCGACGCCGGATGGGACACGCGGCGGCGGTGACCAACTCACCCCGGAGGTACTCCACCAGCTCCAACCCCATGTCATCAATCTGAACCTTGGGCGGCTGTCGTCGGGGGGCAGATTCAAGACGCGCGCGGCGGATGTGGACGCCATCTTCGAGGATCATCTGCCGGCATGGGCGGCGCAGCGGGACGGAAAAATCCCGATTGTCCTTTACGCACATGGCGGGCTGACCTCGGAGGAAGCCGGCTTGCTCACCGCGCTCGAGCAGGTCGACTGGTGGAAGGCCAACGGCGCTTACCCGATTCACTTTGTCTGGGAGACCGGCCTGCTCGAAACGCTCGGCCAGATCCTTCAGCCGGGCCGCCAGCGGGGCATCGACTTCGCAGCGCCTAGCGACTTCCTGATCGAAAGCCTCGCCCGCAGCCTCGGCGGCGTGAAGATCTGGTCCGGGATGAAGGTCAGCGCCGAACGCGCGTCGGACGCGCAGGGTGGCGCCCGCTACGCCGCGCGCAAGCTGAAGGAGTTTTGTGACGCGCACAAGGACCGCGTCGAACTGCACGCCGTCGGCCACAGCGCGGGTTCGATTTTTCACGCCCATTTTGTCCCCGCAGCGATCGAGGAAGGCGTCCCGAACTTCCGCAGTCTGCATTTCCTCGCACCGGCGATCCGGGTCGACACCTTCGAGCAGCAACTGCTGGCGAAGATTGGCCAGGGCAAGGGCGTCGAGCAGCTCAGCGTATTCACCATGGCGCGCGCTTTTGAGGAGGATGACAACTGCTTTTCCATCTATCGCAAGTCGCTCCTCTATCTCATCTATTACGGACTCGAAGCGGACCGCAAGACACCGATCCTCGGCCTCGAGGATTCCATCCGCGCCAACGCGAAGCTGAAGCGACTCTTCAATCTCGACCGCAAGGGCAACGTCGGCGGTGAAGTGATCTGGTCGGTCTCGAAGGACCAGACCGGACGCTCGGCGACGACCTCGCGCAGCCACGGCGGTTTCGACAACGACGCGCCGACGATGCAGAGCGTCGCCCAGCGCATCCTCGACAAGGAGGTCACGCCTTTCACCGGTACAGAAAGGCGCGGACTCAGTGTCCTGACGAGCTTGAGCAGTCTCGATCCCGCGCTGGCGGAATTTCTCCGACCGCCGGCGAGCTTTCCGCAGGCGCCGCTGGTCCTCGCGCCGAACGCCACGGCGCCCAGCACGGTCGGCGGCCGCCGGCGCGCGATGTGCATCGGCATCGATCGCTATCCCACGGCGCCCCTCGGCGGCTGCGCAAACGACGCGCGCGCCTGGCGCGAGACCTTCCTCGGGCTCGGCTTCGAAGTGCCGACGCTACTCCTCGACGAGCAGGCTACCCGCAGCGCGATCGTCGGCCAACTGAGCGACCTGATCCGTGGCAGCCGCGCGGGCGACGTGCTCGCGTTCCAGTTTGCCGGCCATGGCACGCAGCTCCCCGATCTCGATGGCGACGAAACCGACGGCGACTCAGCAGGGCAGGACGAAGCGCTCTGCCCGGTGGACTTCGACCAGGGGCACTTCGTCATCGATGACGACCTCGGCGCGATCTTCAACACCATCCCGGACGGTGTCAGCGTCACCGTGTTCACCGACTGCTGCCACTCCGGGACGATCACGCGTTTTGCCATCGGCACGCCGACGGCGGCGACCAGCGCTGGCAGCGTGAAGAAGCGCTTCGTCACGGCGACACCGGAAATGAAGGCGGCGCACGCGGCCTTCCGCGCGACGCTCGGCGGCAGCCGCGCAGCGCCCGTGCGCGGCGGCGCCTACGATCAGGCGCGCGAAGTGCTTTTCTGCGCCTGCCGCGCATCGGAAGAAGCGCTCGAAAGTGATGGCCACGGTCACTTCACCACGCAGGCCACGCGCGTCCTCGCCGCCGGGATCGGCGTTCTGACCAACGCTGATTTCCAGAACCGCGTGATCAGCGCCTTCGGCCCGAACCCCAGGCAGAACCCGGAACTTCACTGTGCTTCTTCGTTGCGGACCGGTTTGCTCCTTGCTTCTGCGGCCGCGGGCGGACGCACCGCCGTCAGCCGGCCGGGCAGCCTTGCCGCGCCGCGCGAAGACCTGGCTCGCCTGCTCGAAGACGCTGCCCGCCTGGTGCGCGGCTAACGGTCATGGCGATTCCAGACACCCCCGATGATGAAAGCCATGACCGTTCCCTCCCTTGCAGGGCGCATTCCGGCTTGCACGCCGGAATCGTTCGTTGGGCACGGAGCATGCTCCGTGAATTCCCCATCTCCCTTGCAGGGCGCATTCCGGCTTGCACGCCGGAATCGTTCGTTGGGCACGGAGCATGCTCCGTGAATTCCCCATCTCCCTTGCAGGGCGCATTCCGGCTTGCACGCCGGAATCGTTCGTTGGGCACGGAGCATGCTCCGTGAATTCCCCATCTCACCCCCCCGACCCCTCATCGAAGGAAGCCACATGCCCGACCTGACCAGCGCAGCCCTCGACCAACTCTTCGTGCAGGCCAGAACGTACAACACTTTCGTTCCCGTGCCGATCCCGGAGGGGACCCTGCGGCGTCTCTACGATCTGCTGAAGTGGGGTCCGACCTCGATGAACTGCCAGCCGGCGAGGCTGCTTTTCGTGACCACCCCGGCCGGCAAGGCCAGGCTCGCCCCGGCGCTGTCGCCGGGCAACCTCGACAAGACCCTGGCCGCACCGGCAACGGTGATCATCGCCATCGACAGCCGCTTCTACGAACATCTGCCAACGATGTTCCCGGCCTACGACGCGCAACCGATGTTCGCGGGCAATGCCGAACTGGCGACCAGCACGGCTTTCCGCAATGGCAGCCTGCAGGGGGCCTATCTGCTCCTTGCCGCGCGTGCGCTGGGTCTTGATTGCGGCCCGATGTCCGGCTTCGATGCCGGCAAGCTCAACGCAACGTTCTTCCCGGACGGCCGTTACCAGGCCAACTTCCTCTGCAACCTCGGCATCGGCGACCCCGCCACTGTGCACCCGCGCGGCCCCCGATTGAGTTTTGAGGAAGCCTGCCGGATCGTCTGAAAGGAACTGCAGCTTCGATCAGCGGCTTGCCGCGGCCCGTCGTCGGCGCAGTAGCGACCTGCGCCTGTTCGGCAAACCCGAGTCGTTCAGGAAACGCCGGATGGGTGTGGCGGTGGCCAACGGCGAAGAGGTCGCGCAGGCGCGCGAACGAACCAGGCTCGCAGCGAGCCTGGTCAGGCCGGTGGCAGCCTGATCAGGGAGTTGCCGCCATGCTAGCCGCAAGCCCGCCTGTGGGCTAGCGTCGGCTAGCGTCAGCTGCGCGTCACGGTCGATGCGCGATGATCATAGCGGTCTCCGCGCCGCCCCCACCGGCAGCGTCGCCAGGCGCTGCATCTCGGCGGTGCTAAGAATTCCAGGATTGTCAAGGTAGGCCTGCACGAAATCCATGGCATCAGCGCCCCAGAACAGCTCACCGCCAATATCCAGCGTTGGCACACCGAAGACACCGCGCGCGATGGCGTGCTCGGTTCCGATCCGCAGGGCATCCTTGACCTCCTGCCGAGACAGCTCCGCCGGATCGAGGTGCAGCGAATGCGTCAGTTCAGCGATCAACCGCGGGTCCGAAGGATCGGCGCCAGTCGTCCACAGCGCATCGAAGATTCGTCGCACGGCGTGGCCGCCACTGCCCGCTGCCAGCGCCAGCCGCAGGTAGGGAAGAGAATTGAAGGGATGCGCGGCCGGCAAGCGGAAGGGAATGCCGTGCCGGGCCGCCTGCCAGGTACAGGAGCGATAGGTCCACGAACGTTTGGGTGGAATTTCGGCGGGTCCTTTCTGCTCCCAATGATTGAGCAGGCCGGCGAAGAGCACCGGCCGAAAGGAAATCTCCAGACCCGGCGGCAGTTCGC
This sequence comes from Candidatus Accumulibacter affinis, assembly GCA_016713625.1. Classification (GTDB taxonomy): domain Bacteria; phylum Pseudomonadota; class Gammaproteobacteria; order Burkholderiales; family Rhodocyclaceae; genus Accumulibacter; species Accumulibacter affinis. Next base: position 637,335 of record JADJOT010000009.1, on the reverse strand, counting down.
CAAGACGCAGTAGCCCGAGATAGGCGTACGGCGAGACGAAATCAAAATACCAGTCAGCCTGCTGCATCCTTTTTCCTCCAACGGTCAGGTCAGCCCCTACTGTACTTTGCAGCAACGAGATCTTCCAACTGTTTTGTGGCAGTCCGCGCGCGCATCCAGAATTTCTTGATTTCCCCCCGATTCCGTCAGCGAACTCTCACCGGTCTGCCGCAAGCTGCCCGGAATGAGCGACAATGATTAACCTGCATCAAGGCTGCGCGCGGCCAGCCTGCCGACAATGCCGGGGAGGCAATCACCTGCCGATCTCGAGCAGGATGAAAGCGGTCTGGGTGGCCGCGTGCTGCAAATCATCACTCGAACCAACCCTTGCCTCCTCATCCAGCTGGATGCAGCAGCCCTGCGCTACCGACCATAAACCATCATGAAAACATTCTCGATCCTCATCCTCTGCATCACCCTGCTCTTGTCAGCCTGTTCGCAGCCTCCCAGCTTCCGATCGACCGACATCTCCGGTGTCGACTGGGGCAAGGGCTTCACTTTGACTGACCCCCAGGGCCAGGCGCGCAGCCTTGCGGATTTCAAGGGCAAGGCGGTGCTGGTTTTCTTCGGTTATACGCAGTGTCCTGACGTCTGCCCGACCACCCTGTCGTCGATGCGCGAAGTGCTGAAACGCCTGGGCGACGACGCTGGCCGCGTGCAGGTGGTCTTCGTCACGCTCGATCCCGCGCGTGACACAGCGCAGGTGCTGGCCGAATACGTCAGCGCGTTTCACCCCAGCTTCATCGGCCTGCGCGGCGACGAGGCAGCTACCGCGGCGGCGGCCAGGGATTTCAAGGTCTTCTACGCCAAACAGCCGGGATCGACTCCCGGCAGCTATAGCATCGACCACTCCACAGGCAGCTATGCCATTGACCCCCAGGGCAGGCTGCGGCTTCTCGTCCGCCACGGAGAAACCCCGGATAGCATTGCGGCCGACCTGAAGCTGTTGCTGGCCGGTAAATGATCCCTTCAGGAAACCCCACATGAAACGCTTCCTCCTGCTGCTCGCCGTTGTTAGCTGCACCGCCATCGCCGCCGCTCCCGGTGACCCGATCAATCTTGACATTGGCACGCCACCGGTAGTGGTAGTCAAGCACAGCCTCGCCCAGCGCGCCTCGCGACTGGTCCGCTTCTACGACGCCGGGATCATTGGGCTGGGTTACGACGGTATGGTCAGGATGCGTGACGACAGCCACCTCACGCTGACGCAACGGCAGATTGCCGAGAAGCTCATCGACAACGAGAACCCGGACCGCAATTCGCTGATCTACGCGCTCGCAGAAGGACACGGCGGCAAGGCCTACGAGCCCGCGGCGCGCGCCGCGCAGGTCAAACGCTGGAAGGAACAGTGGCACTCCGGCTGGTGGATCGAGGATGCGCAAGGCAAGTGGAGCATCAAGCCCTGATGCGGCGAACCGGTCAACTGCGGCAGGGTGTCGCAGGGCACCCTGCGGGCGCACATGTATAATCGGCTTCCCTGAACGAAGAAGGAGAGAAACTTGAAAACAAGGAGAGAAACTTGAAAACAAGGAGAGAAACTTGAAAACAGTATCCACCGCCTGGTCGCTGGCGATCCTGCTTGGCATGTCTTCGGCTGATGCACTCGCCGCCGATGTCGACATCAAGGACCCGTGGGTACGCGGCACGGTCAGCGGCCAGCAGGCGACCGGCGCTTTCATGGAAATTACCAGCAAGTCCGGAGCCGCTCTCGTTGGCGCTAGCAGCCCGGCTGCCAGCGTCACCGAAGTCCACGAAATGAAAATGGACGGCGGGGTCATGAAAATGCGCGCCATCCCGCGCCTCGAACTGCCGGCCGGCAAACCGGTCGTGCTCGGCCCGGGCGGCTATCACGTAATGCTGATCAACCTCAAGCAGCCACTGAAGAAAGGCGATGCGGTGCCGCTGACGCTGCAGGTCGAAGGCAAGGACAGGAAGATCGAAAACGTCGAAGTCAGGGCCGAGGTACGCGATCTGACGGCAGCGCCGGCCAGCGAACCCAAGCGCTGATCAGATTGGCGTTGCGGCCAGCACGGCTGAATTGGTGAGCGCAGCACGGCGCAACGAGGGTGAGGGGTAGCCAATGATCACCGCTATCGCGGACGTTCTGGTGTTTGACGAGATCGACCGGGTCTATCGGTTTGTGGCCCTTGATTTCGTGATCAATTATCCCCGCTGGTCGCCGGAAGTCGTGAGTCTTGAGGCACTCTCGGTCGGTCCGGTGCAAGCAGGTTTCCAGGCCCGGCAGGTACGTGTCGATCAGGGCCACAGGTCGGAATCTGTTTTTGCGGTGGCCGAACTCGAACCGCTCAAGCGGATCTGTTTCCAGGGTGTTTCGGCTCCGTATCGCTCGGTCTACGAATTCGAGGACCGCAGTTCGTCCACGTTACTGACCTTCACATTCGAATTGGCAGCGCTGGCGCCACACATCCGTCCGTTCGAAAAACTGGTGCGCATCGCCGTCCAGGACGGTGCCAGGCGCACGGTACGAAAACTGAAGCTGCTGATCGAGAAGGAAATGCTGGACAACGGCTAGCAATGCAAAAGAAATGGCATTGCTTAGAGATTTGAGGCGCAAGGAGGTTCTGATGTTCACCACCGCAAAAGACGATGGCCTGATTCCCTACGTTCTTACCCAGATTCTCGATGCCTGCGTCAATGGCATCACCCTGTCCGACCCGGATTTGCCCGACAATCCCATCGTCTATGCCAACAAGGTTTTCGAAGAGATATCGGGTTACGCGCAAGAGGAAATTATCGGCCGTAACTGCCGCTTCCTGCAGGGAGAAGAGCGCGAGCAGCCGGCGTTGGCCACCATCCGGGCCGCTTTGGCAAAGGATGAGGGCTGCGTGGTCACCTTGCGAAACTATCGCAAGAACGGCGAGTTGTTCTTCAATCGGCTGTCGATTCGCCCACTCGTGGATCGAGAGGGCAAGGTCATTTACTACCTCGGGGTGCAGTACGATATCACTGATCAACTCCGGCCCAGCGGCGAGAGCGACCGAATCAGCTTTGGGTGAAGGAAGTCGCTGTCTAACCCATCATGATTGACGTTTTTTGCCCCCCCCCCGCGGAAGGGGGGGACACGGCGCGGGGCTCTCCAGGTAAGCGGGAGAGCCAGCATCATCCGTTCAAGGCAGTTACCTCGCCATTGGCACCGTGCCGACGCCCGAGCAGACTCTAGGGAAAACCCCGTCAAGGATTCTTATGAGCACCAGTACTGAGCCTTTGTATCCTTGCGACGAAGAAAGCAACGAGCTGCCAGTGTCCGCTCGCATACGCTCCCGCCTGCTACGCGCCAGGCAGCGCTACCACGCCAACGACAACATTTCCGCCTACATGATGCAGGGTGAAGTCGACGCGCTCCAGAGCGAGGTCGAAGAGAAGATGACGGAAGTACTGAAGAGTCTGGTCATTGACACCGAGAGTGATCACAACACGCAGGATACCGCCCGCCGGGTAGCCAGGATGTTTCTGACGGAAGTGTTCAAGGGCCGCTATCACGCCATGCCGGCGGTAACCGAGTTTCCGAATGCCGAGCAGCTCAATGAATTGCTGATCGTTGGCCCGATCACCGTCCGCAGCGCTTGTTCGCATCACCTCTGCCCGATTCTTGGCAGGGTGTGGATAGGCGTCATGCCCAACGAACATTCCAATCTGATCGGCCTGTCCAAGTACGCTCGCATCTGTGACTGGGTGATGAGCCGACCGCAGATTCAGGAAGAGGCGGTGATGCAGCTGGCCAACATCCTCCAGGACAAGGTCAAGCCGGATGGCCTGGCGATCGTCATCGAAGCCGATCACTTCTGCATGCACTGGCGCGGCGTCAAGGACGCCGATGCGCGAATGACCAACAGTGTAATGCGCGGTTCCTTCCTCAAGGATCGCGATCTAAGGCGCGAGTTCCTCTCGTTGTTGAGCAACCGTTGAATCCCCTCTGAATAAAGGAGCACATGATGCTGGTTCGTTTGTTATATGCAAGCCGGGCGGTCGACAGTATTTCGCAGGAGGAATTGCTCAAGATTCTGTCGCAGTCGAAAGCCCATAACCCGGAGAGCGGCATCACCGGTGTCCTTTGTTCGAGCGGACAGATTTTTATGCAGTTGCTCGAAGGTGGACGCATGCAGGTCAATGCCTTGTACAACCAGATCGCCGCCGACCGCCGCCACAAGGACGTGGTGATTCTTTCCTACGAAGAGATTTTCGAGCGAAGATTTGCCGGTTGGTCAATGGGTCTGGTCAACCTGGAACGTCTGAACCCGGCTTTGCTGCTCAAGTACTCGGAGAGCGCCACCCTCAATCCGTATGCAGTTTCCGGCGTGGCCTCGATGGCACTCTTCGACGACTTGATGGCCACGGCTTCAATCATGGGCCAAGCCAGCTATTCCTCCTCGGCGACAAGCTAGGCCGCGACCATCAGGTCTTGCCGCCCTGTTCCTGGTGGTCTACTTAACGTCCCCAGGCATGGATTTGCTGGTCAAATGGCTGCGCGGAACCGTCGCCAGCGCTGCGCTTGAACTGAACCAAGCGCCCCCCTCACTTGAGGATTTTCAGGAGATTCGAAAAACCATCGGTCCACACCGCAAAGCCGGGACGCGCGACAAGCGTCTCGGCCTCGCTGATTTCCTTCAGCAGGCTTGTAGCACGCTCGGGCCGGGCGATCAGCACCCAGGCCGAACGGCGGCAGAACACGTCACTGGCATCTGGATGGAAATCGACCAGCAACGCGGTCATCCCCAGCTGCTGCGCAGCAGCGGCCACCACCGGCCGCAGATCGAGATAGCGGTTGGTGATATGTACTGCCAGCACACCTTCGCCAGAGAGATGGCGCAGATACACCCGCATGGCTTCGACGGTCAGCAGATGCGTCGGGATCGAATCCCCGGAGAAAGCGTCGATCGCCAGCAGGTCGAAATTCTGGTTGGTTTCGCTTTCCAGCATCAGGCGCCCATCACCAAGCACGGGCGTGATGTGCGCCGGACTGTCAGCGAGGTAACTGAAATCGCTGCGGGCCAGATCGAGGACCTGTTCATTGATTTCGTACACCCGCATTTCGTCACCTGGGCGACCGTAGGTGGCGAGCGTACCGGCACCCAGGCCGACGACGCCGATATGCAGCGGCTGCTTGCCGGACAGGCTGCGCAGCACCTGACCAATGCCCGATTTCTCGCAATAGTAGGCGGTCGCTTGCCGCCGGTGCTCGGGTGCCAGGAACTGTTCGCCGTGCACGACCCGGCCGTGCGCCAGACTGCGCTTGACGCCCAGGTCACCGTTGCTGCTATCGTAAACCCGCAACTGGCCATAGAAGTTGCGCAATACGCGTCGATAGTCTTCGACGTAATCCACCGAGATCCATGTCAGGCGAACAGCATAGGCCAGCAGCGCCACCACCAGCAACCAGCGCCATACTGGCTTCGACCCACGCCAGAGGACAACGACCACCAGTAGCGCGCAGAGCAGCAGACCGATCGGCAACTCATAGTACGCGTTGAACACTGCCGGGGCGAGCAGACCGACGAAGCTCCCGCCGAGCGCACCGCCGATGGAAAGCATCAGATAGAACAGGGTCAGGTGGCGCACCACCGGTCGACGCCTGACCAGTTCCCCATGACAGACCATGCAGAAGACGAACAACGAGAGCGACATCAGCAGGATCAGGAGGGGGACGGGTAGACTGCCGCCGTCCAGGACCTGGTCGAGAGCCAGAAGGGCAAGCGGCAGCGCCACGAGAAATCCGGGCCGATAGTAGTAGCGCGGCGCGTCGAAGCAGAGAATGAAACTCAACAGGTAAATGCTCAGCGGCAACACCCACAGAAAGGGCACCGGCGCCACATCCTGCGTCAGGTGGCGGGTCATCGCCAACAACAGGATCGACGCGGTCATCGCCAGACCAACCCATAACACGCACTCGCCCCATGCCGGGCGGGGCGCAGGCCCGGCCGCGGGGATAGCAGGTTTCATCTCGTTGGAGACGCCCTTCCACGACTGCCAGGTACTGCCCAGACACGCGAACACGAACAGGACGTAGGCGGCTGACCAGACCCAGGCCTGCTCCAGGACCGGGAAATACGGTTCGACGAGCACCGGATAACTCAGCAGCGCCAACATCGATGCCAGGTTGGACAGCGCATACAGGCGGTAGGGCATCATGTTGGCGAACGAACGCGCGTACCACGCCTGCATCAGCGGCCCGGTCGTCGACAGCAGCAGATAGGGCATGCCGACGGCCGACGCCAGTACGACGAGCACGCTCCAGGTCGGGTTGTCGAACAGTGCTCCCTTCCACGCCGGGTTGGCGATCACCGGCAGAGTCGCCAGGCTGAGCACCAGCAGGCAGCAATGGACGAGGTTCTGGCGACGTGGCGAAAGCCACTCGTGCAAGAGGTGAACATACAGGTAGCCGAACAGGAGCACGGCCTGGAAGAAGACCAGGCAGGTACTCCACACCGACGAAGAGCCGCCAAACCAAGGCAGGATCATCTTGGCGATGATCGGCTGGATCTGAAACAACAGGAAGGCCGACAGGAAAACGGTGGTGGCGAAGCTGATCATGATAACCGCGCATGAGAACATGAAGTGGCGTCATGGTCAATTCACCTGTGCCTTCTTGCCTTCTTTCGCCATCCGTGCCCACCGCGGGTATCTGAATCAGCCGTCGGTCGGGTCAGGCCGCCGGCCGTAACCCGACGATCAAGCTGCAATCCCCGGACCGCGAGGCGGCCCGGGCTATCCCCGCTCAGTCGCGCGCCGGGCCGCCGGGAGCGAAGCGACCGCCCGCCGGCATGCGCTCGATCCGGCTCTTGAAGAACAGGCGCGCCTTTTCCTTCTGCGTCGCGTCGAGACTGTCGTACACCGCCAGCCAGCGCTCACGACCGGCCTCGCGCTGCTGGCGGCCAGCCTCCCTGAGGCCATCCATCTGCTGCACGACGGCGCGCAGGTCGGCGCCCGGTTTGCTGACCGTGGCCAGCGCTTCCGCGCGCTGCTTGCGCATCTGCTCGCCCATGCTGCGCATGTTGGTTCTGGTGAACTGCTCGGCATCCTGCCACAGTGCGTCCTGCTTCGCATCGAGCTTGAGATCGCGGTGCAGCCCGGACATTTCCTGCAGGTGCTGTTCCATTCGCTGCTCCATCCTGCCGCCGCCGCAACGCTCGGGATTCATGGCAAAAGCCGCACCGCCAGCACCGAGCGCCAGAATCAGGGTCGCAACCAGAACACGCGGCGATAATTTCGATTTCATTTTGGGACTCCTTGAGTAAAGTGGGTCGATCGCGAAGGGACCTTGGCCCCTTTCACGATGCCGCCATTCTGCCGAGCTGGCGGTTGCAAACGATTTCATCGGCACATCCTCGCGTTGCAAATTGTTTCCGCCGCGCGGGCCGCCGCCGCTGCCGGCATAGAATGCCGGACATCGCCCCCTTCGCCATGACCATGAAGAAAATTCTCCTGATCGACGACGATGCCGAGCTGCGCCAGCTGCTCGCCACCTATCTCGGCCGGCACGGCTTCGATACGCTGCTGCTGCCCGACACGCGCCAGCTTGACGCCTTTCTCGAACGTTACCAGCCGCAGCTGCTGGTGCTCGACCTGATGCTGCCCGGTGAGGACGGCCTCGCCGCCTGCCGGCGACTGCGCGCGCGCGGCGAGATGCGGCCGGTGATCATGCTGACCGCACGCGCCGAACTCGTCGATCGGGTAATCGGCCTCGAGATGGGTGCTGACGATTACCTCGGCAAGCCTTTCGACCCACGCGAGCTGGTTGCCCGTATCGAAGCGGTGCTGCGCCGCGGCAGCCGCTCGCCGGCCGCTCCCGATCCCAGCGGTGGCGTCACTCGCTTCGGCGGCTGGCTGCTCGACCACGGTGCCCGCCAGCTGTCGAAGAACGGTCAGGCAGTGGCACTGACCAGCGGCGAGTTCGCGCTGCTCAACACGCTCATCGCCAACGCCAGGCAGCCGATGAAACGCGAGCGTCTGCTCGAATTGACGCGCGGTGACAGCAGCGAGTCCTTCGATCGCGCGATCGACGTCCAGGTTCACCGGCTGCGTCGCCTGCTCGAGGTCGATCCTGCACGCCCGCGCTACCTGCAGACGGTGTGGGGAGTCGGCTATGTCTTCGTTCCCGACGCGGCCAGCGACCCAACAGCCGCGCCATGAGCTTCTTCCCCTCCTCGCTGGCCGGGCGAACCGTGCTGCTGGTAATTGCCGTCATCGTCGTCGCAGAAACGGCCACCTTCGCGCTGCTCGGACACTTCCGCCGCAGTTCACACATCCACCAGACCGTGCAGTTGATCGCCGGCGAGGTGCGCCTGCTGCAGATCGTTCTGCCGCAGCTCGACGAGCAGGCTCGGCAGGGCTTGAGTGCCGTCGATAGCGACGAGCAAGGCCTGCAGTTGCGTGCCGATGGGAACGCTGTGCCGCGACACCAGCCGCAGTTCCCCTTCGCCCGCCGCCTCGCCGACGACCTCGGCGAGCGCCTCGGCGAACCAGTGCTGTTGCGGCACGGTGGTGGTGCGGGCCAGCGCAGCGGCCTGTGGATCGGTTTCATGGCCGGCAGCGAGCGCTGGTGGCTGCTGCTACCGCCGCCGCGTTTCGAACCGCAGGCGCTGCCGTCCGAGCTCTGGCTTTTTCTGGCGGTGACGCTGGCCGCCGTACTGCTGATCGCCGGCCTCTTCGTACGCGGCATCGTCGGACCGCTGGCGCGCCTCGGCGAAGCGGTCTCGGCGACTGGCGACGGAGCTGCCCGCCAGGCGACGCCGGAAGGTCCGCGCGAGGTTCGGCAACTGGCTGCACGCCACAATACCATGCTCGATCAGCTCGCCGGTGCGGCAGCCGAGCGACGCGAAATGCTCGCCGGCCTGACGCACGATCTGCGCGCTCCCTTGACGCGCTTGCGCCTGCGCCTGGCATTGCTCCAGAACGAAGACGAACGTGCCGGCCTGGTGCGCGATATCGACGATATGGAACGTATCGTCGGCCAATGCCTGGCTTTCCTGCGCAGCGAAGAACTCGATCGTGCGCCGCCACCACTGGCCATCGCCGGGCTGCTGCGTGAGGAGATCACGCGGCAGCGCGAACTCGGCCGACCGATCGAATGGACGGTCAGCGCGGCGGCCACGCACTGTCGGGTGGCGATCACCGCCGGCAACCTGCAGCGCCTGCTCGACAATCTGCTCGACAACGCCCTGCAGCACGGCGCGCCCCCGGTCGAGGTGCACCTGGCGATGGCCAGCGAGACGGTCGCGACGCTGCGCGTGCGTGACCACGGACCGGGAATCACCGACGCCGATCGCGCCCGCGCGCTCGAGCCCTTTGCCCAGCTCGAACCGGCGCGCGCTACCGACGGCAGTTGTGGCTTGGGCCTGGCGATCGTGCGGCGAATCGCCGCCGGCTGCGCCGGGGAAGTCGTGCTTGCCGATGCTCCCGGCGGCGGCCTCGAAGTCGTCGTCCGCCTGCCGGCGTGCTGAGCCGAGTGGCAGTCCGCGCCGCTGCCGGCAGTGGCCTTGATCGGGCGAGGGAACTTGTGGATACTTGGCGGGCCAAAACCGCACCATCACCGGAGACACTACCCATGCACGAACACCAGGCCATCCTCACCCTCAGCCTGATGGCGGCTTTCGCCGACGGCAACAAGGACGCATCCGAGCGCGCCGAGATCAAGCGCATCGCCGACGCACTGGACGGCGCCGGATCGATCAATCTCGCCGGCATCTACCAGGATGTGCTGCTCAAGCGGGTTTCGCTGGCCTCGGCCGCCGCCGCCCTGACGACCCCGGAAGCGCGCCAACTGGCTTTTGAAATGGCGGTCTGCGTCTGCGACGCCGACGGCGTGCAAACGGCTGCCGAACAGACTTTTCTCGCCGACCTGCGCAACGCGCTGGAACTCGACCAGCAGCAAGCGGCGGCCTACAGCCGGCAGGCCGAGGAAATCGCCGCCCTGCCGGTGGCTACCGACAGCCCCTCCGCAGTGCCGCCGAGCGCGCCGCCTGCGGCCGCTACAGCGCCGGCCGGCTACGCATCGACCATGAGCGAAGCGGCAATCGACAAAGCCATCCTCAACGCCGCGATTGTCAACGGCGCACTCGAACTGCTGCCGGAATCGCTATCGACGATGGCCATCATCCCGCTGCAGATGAAGCTGGTCTATCGCATCGGCCAATCCTATGGTTTCGAACTCGATCGTGGGCACATCAAGGATTTCCTCGCCACCCTCGGCGTCGGTCTGACCTCGCAGTATCTCGAACAGGCCGGGCGCAAGCTGCTCGGCGGCCTGCTCGGCAAGGTCGGCGGCGGCCTGCTGCGCGGTATCGGCAAGCAGGCGGTCAGCTCGGGAATGAGCTTCGCCAGCACCTATGCCCTCGGCCACGTCGCCAGGCGCTACTACGCCGGCGGCCGCAGTTTCTCGGCGCCGATGCTGCGCGAAGCCTTCGACAATCTGCTCGGCGAGGCCAAGGGTCTGCAGACCCGCTACCTGCCCGAAATGCAGGCCAGGGCGCGCTCGCTGGATACTGCCCAGATCGTCGAATTGGTCAGGCAGGGCTGATTTGAATTTCAAGAGGGTCCATTCGAGTCTCCCCGTTTACTCCGTGCGAATCACCAGGGATTACCGAGCGCTCGGTATTCTGGGCGGCGAGAAAATCGTGTGCTTCTGGGCAGGAAATCATGCGCAGTATGACGGCTTGCTGAAGCACATGAAGAATTCTGCATCTTCGTAGGAAACAGGTCGCATGCACGAACACCGGGCACTGCTCACCTTCGACAATCGCTTTCTGCGCGAGCTGCCCGGTGACCCCGAACGCAGCACGCTACCGCGACAGGTTTTCGGCGCCTGCTGGTCGCCGATCGATCCGACACCGGTCGCCGCGCCCCGGCTGCTCGCGCATTCGCACGAGGTCGCGGCAGCGCTCGATCTCGACGCCGAGGCGATGGCCGCGCCCGAACTGCTCGCCGCGCTGGCCGGCAACGCACTGCTGCCCGGCATGGCCGGCTATGCCAGCTGCTACGGTGGCCACCAGTTCGGGCAATGGGCCGGACAACTCGGCGACGGCCGCGCGATCCTGCTCGGGGAGGCGATCAACCGCCAGGGACAACGCTTTGAACTGCAGCTCAAGGGCGCTGGCCCGACCCCCTATTCACGGCGGGCCGACGGACGCGCCGTGCTGCGCTCGTCGATCCGCGAGTTCCTGTGCAGCGAGGCGATGCACCATCTGGGAGTCCCGACGACGCGTGCGCTGAGTCTCGTAGGCACCGGTGAGACGGTCGTTCGCGACATGTTCTACGATGGGCATCCAGTCCCCGAGCCGGGGGCAGTGGTCTGCCGGGTCGCACCTTCCTTCACCCGCTTCGGGCATTTCGAGTTGCCGGCGGCGCGTGGCGATCGCGCCCTGCTGCTGCAGCTGGTCGAGTTCACCATCGCCCGCGACTTCCCGGAGCTGCGCAGCGACCCCGAGCACGGCCTGCTGGCGTGGTTCTGCGAAATCTGCGAGCGTACCGCGCGCCTGCTGGTGCACTGGATGCGCGTCGGCTTCGTGCATGGCGTGATGAATACCGACAACATGTCAATCCTCGGCCTGACCATCGACTACGGCCCCTATGGCTGGGTCGACAACTTCGACCCGGGCTGGACTCCGAACACCACCGACGCCGCCAGCCGCCGCTACTGTTTTTCCAGGCAGCCGGCAATCGCCCGCTGGAATCTCGAACGACTCGCCGAAGCCCTGGCGATGCTGATGCCCAGGCCGGACGACCTGGCCAGCGGCCTCGAACGTTACGACGAGGTCTTTGCCGCCGAGTTCTGCAGCGCATTCGCCGCCAAGCTCGGGTTGCGCAGCTGGACCCACGAGGATGCGCAGTTGCTCGAAGACCTCTTCGACCTGATGCACCGCGCCGAGATCGACATGAGCGAGTTCTTTCGCAGCCTGGCCGGGCTGGACCCCGCGCATCCGAACAGCGAGGTCGTACGGGAATCCTTCTATCGGGAGGATTTGCGTCACCGTCATGCGGCCGATCTCCGCCGCTGGCTGCTGCGCTACGCCGCTCGCCTGCGCCTCGACGCACAGGCGCCCGAGCAACGCCGCGCGCGCATGCACGCCGCCAACCCACGCTACGTGCTGCGCAACTATCTGGCGCAGCAAGCCATCGACCGCGCCGAGCAGGGCGACCTGCAGATGCTTCATGACCTGCTCGAGGTCCTGCGTCGGCCCTATAGCGAGCAGCCGGGACGACAGGCATTCAGCGCCAAACGACCAGACTGGGCGCGCCACCGCGCGGGTTGCTCGATGCTCTCGTGCAGTTCATGAGGGCGACAGCGGCGTGGCGGGTTAGAATTGCGCCTCACCGTAACTACCGCTTGCGACCCACAAGGAACTGTCATGCCCTTCACGCCCGATCTGGTCGATGAACTCAACACGCTGGTCTACTTCGACCTCGGCAGTACCCAGCAGGGAATCAAGATTCACAAGACCGCCGATCCGGCAATCATCGCAGCGACCCGCCGGCTACACAGCAAAGGGCTGCTGACCTTGGTCGATGGCGGTTATCTCAGCAGCCTGGGCCGCGATGCCGCCGAACACGCGCAGGCGGCGCTGACCATTCTCAACTCGACCCCTTCGCCAACGGCCGGCTCGCAGTAGCTGCCAGAGAGCAGGCAGCGGTACCCCGTCCGGCACGGAATCAGGAATGCGGGCCATTCGATTCGCTGCGCCCGGCAGGCGAATGCTCTGGGGAACGCTGTTGACTGCCTGGCTGAGCGTCGCCGCGGCAGCAGCACAAGCCGCCGCCGGCAGCTTGCCACCGCTCGGCAGCGAAACGGTCGCGCCGGTGAACGCCACCGGCGATCCGACGCGACCACGCGTCGGCCTGGTCCTTGGCGGCGGCGGCGCGCGCGGTGCGGCGCATATCGGCGTCCTCGAAGTGCTCGAGAAGCTGCGCGTGCCGGTAGACTGCATCGCCGGCACCAGCATGGGAGCGCTGGTCGCCGGCGTCTACGCCGGCGGCATGTCGCCGGCAGCGATGCGCGAAGCGCTTGCCAAAGCCGACTGGGACGACCTCTTCCAGGATCCCCCGTCGTACGCGCAGCGCAATTTTCGCTACAAGGCCATCGACAAACGCTTCCTGCCGGCTTCGGAAACCGGCATCGGCCCGGACGGCCTGAAGTATCAGACCGGGGTGGTGACCGGGCAGAAAATCAAGCTGTTTTTCAACGAACTCGTCGGCGATTACCACGGCGAGCGCGAAATCGGCGCGCTTCCCCTGCCCCTCTCGATCATCGCCACCGACATCGTGCGCGGACAGCGGGTCGTCTTTCGCGAGGGCAGCCTGTCCACAGCGATGCGCGCCAGCATGTCGGTGCCCGGCCTGATGTCGCCGGTCGAGTTCAACGGCGACAAGCTGGTAGACGGCGGCCTGGTCGACAACGTGCCGATCGGCGAAGCGCGTTCGCGCTGCCAGGCGGATGTCGTGATCGCCGTGAGTGTCGGCTCGCCGCTGCTCAAGGCCGACGAAATCAGCGGTCTGGTCAGTGTTTCGGTGCAGATGGTGAATATCCTCACCGAGCAGAACGTCGTCCGCTCGCTGGCCACGCTCAAGCCGACCGACATTCTCATCCAGCCCGATCTCGAAGGCGTCACCGCCGGTGACTTCAAGCGCACCTCGGAAACCGCGGATCGCGGCGTCGCGGCCACCGCAGCACTGGCTGACCGCCTGCGCCCGCTGGCGGTCAGCGAAGCCGCCTACGCGGCCTGGTCGGAGAGGATACAGGTCGCCCGTCGGGCCGTGCCGAAGATCGACGCAATCGAGATCACCGGGCTCAAACGGGTCAACCCGGCGATGGCCGAGCGCCACATCGAGATCCAGCCGGGCGACCCGGTAGACCCCGCGGCGGTCACTCTCGATCTGATGCGGACCTATGGTGACGGTTACTACGAGCACGTCGATTACTCGCTGCTGACCTTGCGCGACCGCAACATCCTGCGCGTGACGCCGCGCGAGAAGAGTTGGGGGCCGGATTACATCCGCTATGGCGTCAACCTCGACACCGATTTCAAGACCGACTCGACCTACACCGTGCGCCTCGGCTACCACAAGACCTGGCTCAACTCACTCGGCGCGGAACTCCTGGTCTATGGCGAAATCGGTTCAAACAACGCCGTCGGGGTCGACTACTATCAGCCGGTCGACGAGCGCCAGCGCTACTTCCTGGAAACCAACTTCAAGTACGGCACCAAGCTGAGCAGCATCTATCAGAACAACCAGCAACTTGCTCAGTACCGGGTCGTCGAAGGCAGCGCCAAAATCGGCGGCGGCATCAACCTCGACGTCTATGGTCAGGTCCATGCCGGCTGGGAAGAAAAGTCATGGAGCCCGGATCTGCAGATCGGCGTACCCCTGTTGCCGAAGGAGTCGAAAGTCTACGGCGGGGGCTTTGTCCGCGCCGACCTGGACCAGACCGACCGCCTCTATTTCCCGACTACTGGCTGGTTCTCCACCGCCGAGTACTTTTACTCGCCGGCCGAGAATTTCAGCAAACTCAAGGCCAACGCCGGCGCCTACCACAGTCTCGGCGACTGGGTCCTGGCCGGCCGGCTGTCGTATCAGGGCTCACCCGTTGGGCAGTTGCCGGTCTACGACTCCGGCAGCCTCGGCGGCATGTTCAACATGACCGCCTTCTCGGTGGGCCAGCTGAAAGGGGACAACATCAGCTATGGCAGCGTGCGTGCCGAGAAGATCATCGGCCGCCTGCCGCTGGGCCTGCGCGGCGACATACGACTCGGACTGCTCGTCGAGGGCGCCAGGGTCGGCATTCCCTACACCGAAACCAATCTCAAGGGCTGGATCAATTCGACCGCCATCTACCTCGGCGGCGAAACGCCCCTGGGGCCGGTCTACCTGGGTTACGGATACTCGAGTTCCGGGTCAATCGGCGGCTATTCCAACCTTTACCTCTTCCTCGGCACGCCCTGACCGGGAGCGCAAGCAGCGCTCACCCGGCTCGTGCACCTGACCGTAGCTGGCCCGGCTATGCGCACCTCCACCTCGGCAATCATTCGTATGGCGAAATGCTGGAATGTCAGAACTGACCCCGCTTCGGACGCCCCCCCGCTTCGGACCCCCATGGGCAAGCTGACCCCCCTCGCCGCGCATGTGGATTACGCTGAGCCGAGCAGACCTTTCGCCGCGAGTTGCCGTGCCAGCGCGATGACGTCGACGGCAAGCGTTTCGCGCGTCGTTTCGAATTCGTTGACCAGCACGTCGCAGATCGCGTCGAAAGTCTTGCCTTCGGTGATCAATTGCCAGATCCGCGCGCCAACCGCATCCAGCCCGTAATAGGTGCCGCGGGCGAGGTCCAGAATCACGGCTTCGGCACCGACCTGTCGTCCCATGACCTGGGCCGGTATACTCGCTTGGTCGGACAATTTCATGCTGCCTCCTTTGCTTCGCAGGTGTGGTCGACAATTGCCTGCCGCACCAGCGCCAGTTGCTCGAAACGCCTCGGGTAATCGAGGCGGTAATGGACGGGTTGCGCAGCCAGCTTCGCCACCCGGTCGAAATGCGCGGCAATCAAGTCGCGCGCCTCGATGTCGAGCAGGAAAGAATGCTTGACCAGTTCGATCAGCGCTTCGCTGGCGCTCATGCGCTGGAAACTTATCTTTGGCGACTTGCCCTCACCAAGGAAATAAACTCGCTGCAAGGGCTGCGGCTCGGCGCAGAAGACGACCCTGTCATCGGCCAGAAAACGCGCCTTGGGGCTGTACTGCACCGGCGGCGCAAGCTTTACCCCATGCCCCATCAAGGCCTTCTCGCTGTCACCCCAGAGGCGGATCGACGGGTGGCTCGGAAGTACCCGATAGCCGTCCCCGGCCTCTTCGACGATGAACCCGTCATCGGAAAGAAAACGAAAGCCGTTGGTCGAAAAACTTGCCGCCAGGGTGGATTTGCCATGTCCAGACTCGCCGACAAAGGCAATCCCGTACCCATCTACTTCGACTGCGCTGGCATGAAACACCAACGTTCCGAGCAAGCTCAAGGCGAGCGGCACGACCTGGTTCTCGTAGAGATGCAGGACCGTCTGCGCCGACACGCCCGCAGCAGGTCGACAGACCACCTGGCCGCCGTCCTCGGAAACGTGAAAATCCGCCAGACCGGGAAAGCGCAGCAGGTATTTGCCGGTCTGGCGGTAAAACTGCGTCCAGATCGCGCCGCCGGGAAAGACCCATTGGTGGAATGGCGTGAGAGCCACCGGCCCCTGCTCAGAGACCTCCTGCAACTGAAAATCGACCACCATTGGCTTTCCCTGAACCCTAAATGAACACGGTGCGCATGATCCTGGCCAGCACCGCGAAGTCCGGCGCTGCGCCGACGGAGACTAGTTTTTGTCCAGCCGCCTTTCTTCCGTTGCGTCAAACGCACTGCCGCCCTTGGTTTGGGTCAATAGCTGCAGACTGCCAAATACCTGCAGCGTTGGGCGACGATACGGTTTTCTCGAGGAAGCTGGCTTGACTGCCGTTGCTTCGCTGGTTGTCGTGTCTTCTTTCATTGCGAATTTCCCTTTTCTGTCCAACGCTTGGTCAATTGGGTGACCACCAAGCAGGCCGCGTTTTCCGATGATGAGCGACAGAAAGCACGGACCGCACCTTGCTTCAGGGCCTCTGAGGCATTAAAAAAAACAAAGCAAGATGCTTGCCAGCCGAGTTCGTGTTGGCCAAAGGCTTGTTATATTCGATGCGCGGTTCGCCATGACCATGGCGCGCGGCGAGGCAGTGTAAGATTTATCGACACACTCACGTCGGAACACCTCGCCGGTCAGCACAGCGCATCGCACCCGAACAGCCCCCACAAGGTCCGTGCAGGCGTTCCCGCCCGGTGATCTGCGCTGGCACTGGCGGCAAAAATTTCGCCGACCACGAGTGTTGGCACCCAGTCAGCTCGTTGCGAAGCGATGCGCTGGGTCAACTCGTCCTCCATTTCGCGCAGGTGCGAGGCGATGGGGGTCGAGAATTCGGCCTTGCTCGTACGTTGCAAAACCAGTTCCGGGAGCAGACCGCGCAGGGCCTTTCGGTGCAGGGCCTTGCTGAGCGTCCCTTGCAGGCGAAGTCGCTCGGGTGCGGAGAACGCAAACTGAATCATTCTGGCGTCGATAAACGGCGCGCGCTGCTCGATCCCCGCGCTGGCGCTGCGCCGATCAGTCAGTTCACGTGCCAGAACCGAATAGGGGTCGACCAGCGTCGCCAGGTCTTCACGATGCCGCTTCGCCGCGAGGATTTCCGTCGATCCACGACGGTACGCTTCGCGCCGCTCCGCGATCAGGCTGCGCATGGCCGGCGTCAGGCAGGCGTGCCGATCGACTCGCTGCCTGCCGCGCGCGCGCGCGGCGACGTGTCGCAAAATGGCCTGTAGAGAATCGGGCAGCAGCGGCAGCAGACCGAAGCGGCCAAGCCACCAGAAGCTGTGCAGGCCAGCGGCGGCGAAGTCGCTCCTCCAGGCACGGTAGACGTCTCCCCATTGCCCGCTGGCCAGCCCCTCGGCATAAAGAGAACGGTTGCCGCAAAGCCACTCGTCGCCGCCCACCCCGGCGAGCAGAACCCGACTTCCCCGTTTCCTGGCCTCGATTCTGATTCCCCACTGCATGACGCCATTCGGATAACCCGGAAATTCGCGATACTTGCCAGCCCACTCCCGGTACCAGGAAAGCGGCTTCCGGGTGGGCGGGATTTCCTCAATGGTCACCCCCAGATAATCGCCAACCGCCCGGCTATAGGCCAGTTCGTCGGCCTGCGGATCACCCTCGAAATCGAGCACATAGCCATTGATCGCCGGCGCCGGGAGTTGTTGCCGGCGCCGCAGATGCTCGGCCATGGCGAAGATCGCCGACGAATCCAGCCCGCCGCTGACCTCGCACGCCACCGGCTGATGCGAACGCGACTTGCGCCGCACCGTATCGGCAAACAACTCGCGGTAATACGCAACGTAGTCTTCATCCTGCCGGCAAGGCAGCGTGATCGATGGATCGGGCTGCCAATAGCAATCCAGATGCAGGCCGCCGGCCCCTGCCTGCAGGCGGTGCGCAGCCACCAGGCGCAGGATCCCGTTCCAGAAGGTCTCGTCCCGGGAGTACCACTCGGCGGTGATAAACTCGGCCACCATTCCCTGGTTGAGCTCCTGGGCCACCCAGGGCAAAACCAGGATCGCATGCAGCTCCGAGGCAAAGGCCAGCGTTCTGCCGTCCCAGTGGTAGGTGAACGGTTTGTTGCCCAGGCGATCGCGCGCGCAGAATGCTCTTCTCCGCCGCGCGTCCCAGATGACCAGCGCGAAGTCGCCATCGATATGCGTCACGCATTCCCGACCCCACGCCTGGTAGGCGCGCAGCACGAGTTCGGCATCCGAACGATCGCGCAGCACGGCGCCATGCCCCAGCAACTCGCGGCGCAGTTCTTGCCAGTTGTCCACTCGCCCATCCATGACCAGCACCAGGCTCTCGTCTTCATTGCAGAGCGGTTGATTTTCCTGCAGCGATTCCGGCGTCGTTCGAAGCATACACTGGCCAAGCGCCACCGAGCCTCGCCTCCAGTGCGCGATGCCATCGGGCCCGCGATGCGCCATGGCGTCCGTCATCGCCGCCAGGAGTTCAGTCTCGATCGCTGCTCCGTCAAAGCGAATAATGCCGGCGATGCCGCTCATGGTGCCGAAAACGATCCGGGCGACAGCGATTCGTCGAAAACGGCAAAGTGCTCGGCGACCTCCTGAACATCATTGATCGGCCTGCCGGCATGTTCCACCCAGGCATGCGCGTCGAGCCTGCCGTGCACCAGTCGAACGCCGATCCGTAATTCGCTGACCACGCCACGCGTACGCAACCAGCAGCAGAGCCACATCGAGCGGGTCAGACAGGTCACCGGGCCGAGCGCATGCCGCGCGGCCCGGTTGACCAATTCGCCAGTGGCAGCGGCTTCTGCGTGTGCAGGGCACTGCCCGGAAGCGGCGAGTGGGCGACGCGCGAGCCAGGCCCGAAAACGGGAAAACCCCAGCACGCGCAGCCCGGCCCAGAACAAAGGGAGAAACAGCAGAGTGGCCAGTACCACCCGGCGTTGCTCCCGGTGCAGGGCGGTGTACTTTTTCAGACGACTGATCAGCGACGGCACGGCGACACCCGCTTGCTGCGCGCAACAAATGGCGCTCCGGTCATCATGGCAGAGAAGCTGGCGACGTCCGGCCAGGGGAGGGCGAACTCGTGACCGGCAGGATCTTGCCATCCTTCAGGCGAACGACCCGATCGGCCAGCGCCAGGCTGGCAGGCCGATGGGTGATGAGGAGGACGGTTCGCTCACCGAGGGTGTGGTGGCATTCTTCGATGAAGGATTTTTCACCCTGTGGGTCGAACATCGCGGTCGCCTCGTCGAGCACGAGGATCGGCGGGTCTTTCAGCAGCGCGCGTGCCAGAGCAATGCGCTGGCGCTGGCCGCCGGAGAGCCTGACGCCGTCGTCGCCAATCATGCTGTCGTAGCCCTGCGGTAGACGGGTAATGAATTCATGCGCCTGCGCGACCGTCGCCGCCGCTTCGATCGCCGTTGCGTCGGCATCCGGGCGACCATAAGCGATGTTGTCGCGCACGCTGCCGCTGAACAGCAGTACCTGCTGGGGAACGATGCCGATCTGACCGCGCAGGCTGTGCAGGCTGACCTTGGCGATATCGATGCCATCGATGCGTATCTCCCCGGCATCGGGTTGGTGCAGACGCATCAGCAAGTGCGCCAGGGTGCTTTTGCCGGCACCGTTCCTGCCGGTGATCGCCAAAGTCTCGCCGGGGGCAACCGTCAGGCACATTTCGGTGAGTGCCGGCGCCCGCCCGGGGTAGGCGAAGCTGACGTTGCAGAACTGGATTTCGCCGCGCACACGCGGCAGTGCGCGCCCGCCGGGAAATATTGCTTCCGGCGTTTCCCCGAGGACCTCCTGCAAGCGCTCCAGCGTGCCACGAACCTGCTGTGTCTGGCCATACACGCCGGCCAGTGCGCTGACCGGGCGGCTCAGCAGCGCCGCGTAGAGAAGGAAGCTGACGAGTTCGCCAGGCGTCATGCCGCCGCCGCTGATTTGCTCGCTCGCCAACCACAGGAGGAGTACCACGGCCGTCGCCGCGATAAACTGCACGGCGGGTCCGAGAGCCGCGTAGAGGCGCTGCTGGATCGTGCTCAGTTGCCGGATGCGCTCGATCTGGAGGCGATAGCGTTGCGACTCCTGCGCTTCGCGAGTGAAGGTCTTGATCAACGGCAACAGGCCCAGGTTTTCCTCGGCGATGGCCACGGCGTCGGCGTACTCCGTCTGCAAGTCGCGGGAAAGCGGCCGCAGTCGGCGCCCCATGACCTTGAGCAGCAGATAGAAGAGAGGGATCGAGATGGCCACCAGAATCCCGAGCAGGGCATCAGTGCGAATCATCAGCAGCACCGCCCCGACCACCGTCAACAGGAGTGGCAGCACCGCCAGCAGGGTGCCGGTGATGAATGAGGAGAGTTGCCCTACCTCGTAGGTCAGCAGTGCCAGGAGGTCCCCCTGTCGGCGTTGCTGGAAAAAGCTCAGCGGCAAAGCCTGCAAATGGTCATAGAGACGAGCCCGCAGGTCAGCCAGAATTCCCTGCGCACCGCGGCTCAACAGATAGCCAGTGGCGAACTTGAGCAGCGCCTGTGCTGCAAAAAGAGCCACCAGCACCACCAGCACCCAGGCGACGTTGCGTCGCCCCTGGCCATCAGCCCACACGCCAGCGGCAAAGCGACCGCCCAACCAGGGAACTGCCAGCGACAACGCGGTCTCGATCAGCATCAGCCCGCTGGCGAAGGCGAGGCTGGCGCGATAGGGCGCAGCGTAACGGAGTAATATCGACGTTTTCATGAAGCGTTGATTGACCCCCTCCGGTGCATGCAGGCCAGCAACAAGGCGTGAACCGGCGCGGCGGCCAGCGCCGTACCCTTGAAAAGCACCGCCTGGATGCCGACTCGGGTCAGTTGCGCATGAACCTCGGCCAGTACGTGCTCACGGAGCACGCGGCAGAGCGAGCCTTCAATATCGGTTGACGTCATGGCATGGTCTTGTTCAGGAAAGGGCAAGGGGGCTGCCCAAGGTAGCCAAGCAGGAAGACGCATTGGCTATCCGGGGCAATGACATGCTTCCATGGCTTCTTGAAGCTCTGCATGCCGTGTGACCCGACGCGAGTCTAGCGTACGATCGTCAGCGTGCACCTGAACTATTTCACGAATGGCATTTCTGTTGCCAACTACTGAAATACGGTGAACGCCGGTCGGCGCCTGCGGTAACCTAAGGAACCCCAAGGAGGCCTGGATGATTGTCTTGCCGGCGGCAATGCCTGCCACCCTCTACGAGCAACTCTGCGACCTGCCCGAGCACGTAACCGGTGAAATCATCAACGGCCTGTTGCACGCGCAGTCCCCACCCAGTGGCTGTCATGGCCTGGCCGAGCGGGCGCTGAATATCGACCTCGGCGGGCCGTACGACTTCGCTCGCCATGGCCCTGGCGGCTGGTGGATCCTGCCCGAGCCGGAAAGGCATGTTGTCCGCGATACCGAAGTGGCGGTTCCCGATCTCGCCGGCTGGCGGCGCGAGCGGATGCCACGGGTTCCGGATGACCACCGCTTCGACGTCGTACCGGACTGGGTCTGCGAGATTCTCTCGCCGGCGACTGCGCTCCGGGACCGTATCGTCAAGCTACCCTTCTACGCGCGGCATGGCGTCGCGTACGCCTGGCTGGTCGATCCCGTGGCGCGCACGCTCGAGGCTTTCGAGTTGCGCCAGGGTCGCTGGCTGCTGATCGCATCCCTGCAGGATGACGCCTCGGTGCGCGTCGCGCCCTTCGATGCAAGCGACTTTTCCCTCGGCGATCTCTGGGGCTAGTTCCCCCTTGCCGCCGCTGGTTCGGCAGCGCGTTCTCACCGACTACCCGTATGGCGAACGACCTGATCCATCGTGGTATCCCTTCCGAGCGAAACCCACTGGCATCCCGGTCGGATGAGTATCGGGCGAAATGCTGGAATGTCAGCCCAACCTACACGCTAGACCTTGAAACTGTCAAACAACCTCGAGTAAAAATCAGTCGTCAGTAACATCCTGAGTTTCTTCGGATCTTTCCGAAGATGTCCTACTCGTTTGATCTGGAACAGAATTTTGATCGCCAACTCCAAAGCAGGGTGGTAGGAATCCAGGCGCGTCAAATACCACCTCGCTCGCCGTCTGGCCCGCTCGTCGATATCGATTCCGATTGGCACCTCGAAATCGAAGCAGGTGTTGGCCAGAGCCAGGTATTCCTGTAATGCCCTCAGGCGGCCGAGATCGTCAAAACGATTCTTCACGGCATTCCAGTCGATCCGCTCCGCGTAGATCTTGCTGGCAAGAACGAATTCAAACAGTTGCCGGATCGACACCCTCTCAAGCCCGCCCTGGACATTCATCACAAAGGCGTGAACCAGGTTGTGGATAATGAAGTGGGTGGGCGATGGCAACAGGCATTCGCCGCCACGCCACGCCAGGGGAATGGCTTCCCGGAAAACCTCCTTGCATGGGAGAAAGGCGACCGTCGACAACCACAGCGGCTGAACATGCAATTCAACGCGGGTCTGCCATTCCGGACTGATGAGCGGCGGGTAGTGGTGGTCGTTGTCGAAACCCAGTGGGTCCGGGATCTTCATTCCCGCCGATACGTAAGGCCGGTAGCTCACCTCCGCCAGTTTCTCGATAATCTCGGGCAGCTTCTCGGCTGGAATCAGAATATCCAGATCCGAAATCATCCGCTCACCCGACGTCGGGTAGAGCCTGCCGACAATCGCCGCAGCCCCCTTGAGCAGGACGGGCTGCACACCGATGCGGTTGAGCAAGGGAATGAGCTGCGCCAACTGGTCTTCACATTGCTGATTGCGGTCGAGATTCAGGCCATAAACGGCCTCGAGGTACTTGGCCATATCCGGCGGCAGTTGGGAAAACAGGCCCTGCTCGAGCAAGGCCCAGCGCAACTGCGGCGCAGCCAGATGAGCACGCGACAAGTGCAGCACCTGTTCCCACTCGCTGGAATTGGCCGGCAGGTCCGAAGCCGTGGGCGGGCCACCGAGAGCCCCACGCAGGCAGCCGCAGAGCAGGCGGGAGACCGTTCTAGCGTTGGCCGGCAAGCAGCACCTCGATCACTCGCATGGCGTCGGGAAGCTCTGAATGGCTCAGCTCATACGCCGGCGTCTGCTCGACGAAGCGAATCAATCTGGCAAGCTTTCCTTCAATGGCTGGGGCCATCAGAGTGGCATAGGTTCCAACCATTCGAACCATCGTTTGCAGCGGCGGCAAGGTGATCAAGCGGGCCTCCTCGCCGGTGCGGTAAGCAGGAAATACGATGAACGTGGGGGCTACCGCGTTGACCACCGTCTCATAATTGTCCTTCGGATTTACGTAGCGCATGCGGCGCCATAGCCGCTCACCGGTGGGATCTCGCGCGATACCGGATAATGGCAGTCCACCACTGGCCCGGCACCGGACGACAGACACGACGGTAGCGGATGGAGCGCCTGATCGGCCTCCGCGAGTGCCACTATATCATCTCCGAGCTAACTGAGGTGATCAACCGCAACGGGTAGCGGTTGCGTCCGGTGCTGAAGGCCAAACCCCAAAAAATTCCCTGAAACCGACGCCATTTTCGCCAATGTCCGGGAACGTGACCGCGATTGCCAAGACGAAGCCGTCATGCGCTTGAGCATGGACTGCAAGGCGACGGTGAAACTGGAACGGCGCCAAGCTGACCGATACCCAAACGATGTTGGAGTGGGCCAAGACCATGACCTGGAAAGGCGTTCATCCCGTCGTCGAACTGAGCGGAACGGTCTATGAGAAAGGAGTCACCGTGGCCAAGGATGCCATGCAAGCTGTCGAGTCCAGGCTGGAACGAAACCCGCTCCTATCCAAGTGGGACATCCTGATCCGACCGGCCTGCCCGGTATGAACATTCGTAGAAATCACCTAAGGTCAAGAACAACGGACGGCTTCATCGGTATCTCTTCTGAGCAAGATCCCCTGGGATCCTGGAATCCTAGTCCAATGCGAATGGCATTCCCGGAACCATTTCAGGGAATCAACGACCACTCGATCTGGTCGCTGCGCGCTATGCCGGCAGTCAGCGTTCGACACAGGGCAATGAACTCGCGCATGCCTTCGGTCTGGAACTTGCGGCGATGCCAGAGAAAGTAGAAATGCCGGCGCAGGTCGAGTTCCGGGGTTTCGATGGCCACCAGGCTGCCGCGCCGGAAGGCCTCGCGCAGCGCCAGGCGGGAAATGCAGCCGATGCCGAGTCCGAACCCGACGGCGCGCTTGATCGCTTCGGTATGCTCGAGTTCGAGCCGGATGTTCAACGCCGAATGATGATGGCGAAGCGCCTGGTCGAGCGTCTCGCGCGTCCCCGAGCCGGCTTCGCGAAGAATCCAGGATTGCTCGGCGAGCTCCGCCAGGGTCGCGCTGCCCTGCCCGGCCAGCGGATGCCCGGGCGCGCAGAACACCACCAGTTCGTCTGCCACCCACGCTTCGACGACCAGCTCGGGGTGCCGGCAGCTGCCCTCGACCAGTCCCAGATCGAGCTCGTGGCGCGCCAGCTGGTCGATAATCGTGCGCGTGTTGTGCACCTGCAGCTGCAGCGTGCTCTCCGGGTGGCGCTTGAGGAAGTCGGCGACGATCAGCGGCGCCAGATAGTTGCCGATGGTCAGCGTCGCGCCGATGCGCAGCCTGCCGTAGCCGGCGCGACCTTCGAGCACGCTGGCGATCGCCGCCGCCCGCTCGATCAGTTCGACCGCCTGCGGCAGCAGGGCCTGGCCGATTTCGTTGAGGCGCAGCGTCTTGCCGAACCTGTCGAACAGTTGCGTGTCGTATAGTCGTTCGAGTTCGGCGAGCGAGGTGCTGGCCGCCGACTGCGACAGCGCAAGTTCGGCGGCAGCCCGCGAAACGTTCTCGTGGCGGGCGACGGCGACAAACACGGCGATCTGGCGCAGGGTGAATCGCATATCGTTTTTTTAGATATGGTTTATTCAAAAAATCGGTTTCACAAATATAGCATGAGCCACTACGATGCTTCGCATCTACCGTACAGCAGGAAGTAAACGATGAGCAATTTTTCCGCGCAACGCGTCCTCTCCGTCCATCACTGGAACGAAACGCTGTTCAGTTTTCGTACCACACGCGACCCCGGTCTGCGTTTCATCAACGGCCAGTTCCTGATGATCGGCCTGCCGCAGGAGGGGCGTCCGCTGACTCGCGCCTACAGCATCGCCAGCGCCAATCATGAGGAGTACCTCGAGTTCTTCAGCATCAAGGTGCCCAACGGGCCGCTGACCTCGAAGCTGCAGCATCTGGCGGTGGGTGACGAGGTCGTCGTCAGCCGCAAGCCAACCGGCACCCTGGTGCTGCGCGACCTGCGGCCCGGCGAGAATCTCTATCTGCTGTCCACTGGCACCGGCCTGGCGCCGTTCATCAGCCTGATCCAGGACCCCGAGACCTACGAGCGCTTCGCGAAGGTGGTACTGATCCACGGCGTGCGCTGGGTCAAGGACCTGGCGTACAGCGAGTTCATCCGCGAGGAACTGCCGCGACACGAGTTTTTCTCCGATCTGGTGCGCGACAAGCTGATCTATTACCCGACCGTGACCCGCGAGCCTTTCGAACATCAGGGACGAATCACGCAACTGGTCAACAGCGGCCGGCTGTTCGCCGACATCGGCCTGCCGTCTTTCGATCCGGCGCGCGACCGGGCGATGGTCTGCGGCAGCCCGGCGATGATCAAGGATTGCTGCGCTCTGCTCGATGCGCGCGGCTTCAAGGTGTCGCCGTTTATCGGCGCGCAGGGGGATTACGTGATCGAGCGGGCGTTCGTCGATAAGTAGGGGCGGCCCTCTCGTCGGCGGAGTGGCGCGCCTTTGTCAGTCAGTCTCGGGTAGACTTGCGCCTTGCGGACGCGCTGCGCGTCCACCCACCTCCACTCTCTGATCGACCAGCCATGGCTCAATACGTATTCACGATGAACCGCGTGGGCAAGATCGTGCCGCCCAAGCGCCAGATCATCAAGGACATCTCGCTTTCCTTCTTCCCCGGCGCCAAGATTGGTCTGCTGGGCCTCAACGGCTCGGGCAAGTCGACGGTCCTGCGCATCATGGCCGGCGTCGACAAGGACATCATCGGCGAAGCGACGCCGATGCCCAATCTGCACATCGGTTACCTGCCGCAGGAACCACAGCTCGACCCGGAGAAAAACGTCCGCCAGGAAGTCGAGTCGGGGCTCGGCGAAGCGTTTCACGCACGGGCCAAACTCGAAGAGGTGTACGCTGCCTACGCCGAGCCCGACGCCGATTTCGACCAGCTGGCCGAGGAGCAGGCCCGCCTCGAAGCGATCATCGCGGCCGCCGGCGCCGACCTCGACAGCCAGCTCGAACTCGCCGCCGACGCGCTCCGCCTGCCCGCCTGGGATGCCTTGATCGGCACTCTCTCGGGGGGCGAGAAGCGCCGCGTCGCGCTCTGCAAGCTGCTGCTCTCGAAGCCGGACATGCTGCTGCTCGACGAACCGACCAACCATCTCGACGCTGAATCGGTCGACTGGCTGGAGCAGTTCCTGGTGCGCTTCCCCGGCACCGTCGTCGCCGTCACGCACGATCGCTACTTCCTCGACAACGCCGCCGAGTGGATCCTGGAACTCGACCGCGGCCAGGGAATCCCCTGGAAGGGGAACTATTCGAGCTGGCTGGAGCAGAAGGAAGCGCGCCTGGAAACCGAGGGCCGCCAGGAGATGGGGCGCATCAAGGCGATGAAGCAGGAACTCGAATGGGTTCGCCAGAACCCGAAGGCGCGCCAGGCCAAGAGCAAGGCGCGGCTGTCGCGTTTCGACGAGCTGTCGAGCGTCGAGTACCAGAAGCGCAACGAAACGCAGGAGATCTTCATCCCGGTTGGCGAGCGTCTGGGCGGCAAGGTGATCGAATTCCGGGCGGTCAGCAAGTCCTTCGGCGATCGCCTGCTGTTCGACCAGTTGAGCTTCAACGTACCACCGGGAGCAATCGTTGGCATCATCGGCCCGAACGGCGCCGGCAAGTCGACGCTGTTCCGGATGCTGATCGGCAAGGAGCAGCCGGATTCGGGCGCAATCGACATCGGCAGCACCGTCCAGCTGGCCTACGTCGACCAGAGCCGCGACTGCCTCGACGGCGACAAGACGGTGTTCGAGGAAATCTCGGGCGGCGCGGAACTGCTGACCGTCGGCAGGTATGAAACACCGGCCCGCGCCTACATCGGCCGCTTCAACTTCAAGGGCGGCGACCAGCAGAAACGCGTCGGCCAGCTTTCCGGCGGCGAACGCGGCCGCCTGCACATGGCCAAGACGCTGATCGCCGGCGGCAACGTCCTGCTGCTCGACGAGCCATCGAACGACCTCGACGTCGAAACGCTGCGCGCCCTCGAAGATGCCCTGCTCGAATTTGCCGGCAGCGTGCTGGTCATCTCGCACGACCGCTGGTTCCTCGACCGCATCTGCACGCACATCCTGGCCTGCGAAGGCGACTCGCAGTGGACCTTTTTCAGCGGCAACTACCACGACTACGAGGAAGACAAGAGACGCCGCCTCGGCGAGGAGGCGGCCAAACCGAAGCGCATTCGCTACAAACCGATCACCCGCTAGCGGCAGCAGGGCCGCTCAAGAACCACCGACACAGGAATCGGCGACGCAACAACCGAGGCCGGGCGGCGCAAGGGAACACGCGGCCCGCACCCGGAAAAAAATGCGGTCCGCCGAGGCTACAATGTCCACTTGCCAGACAAGGCGTTCGCCGCCTATGCTGACGGCTTGGTTCCCGCGCCCTCGCCGAAAACACCGGTTGCCGCAAGTTGGTTTTTTCGGCTGCGAGGCTTTTTTCCTGAATCTTCCGCGTCCAAGGATGCTCGATGAAATCAAGACTTTCCCGACCCTGTGCGCTGTTCACGGCACTGATGCTCGCCCTGACGCCGACTCTGGCGCAATCCCAAGCGACCGTGGCACCGGCGGCTGCGGCCAATCCGGCAGCGAAAACCTTCTCGCAGCAGGAACTTGACCGGCTGCTGGCGCCGATTGCGCTCTATCCCGATCCTCTGCTGGCGCAGATTCTCATGGCATCCACCTATCCGCTCGAAGTGGTCGCGGCGGCACGCTGGGTAAAGGCCAATCCCAAGGTCAGCGGCGCGGCGCTGGAGACGGCGATGGCCAAGCAGTCGTGGGACCCGGCGGTCAAGTCGCTGACGGCGGTGCCGCAGGTGGTGCAGCAAATGAACGACAACCTCGAATGGACGCAGAAGCTTGGCGACGCCTTCCTGGCGCAGCAGCAGGACGTGATGGATACAGTGCAGAGCCTGCGCGCCAAGGCCGATGCCACCGGCAATCTCAGGACGACCGAACAACAGGTGGTGCGCACCGAGGTGCAGGGCAGCCAGAAGATCTACGTGGTCGAGCCGGCGAAGCCGGAGGTGATCTACGTGCCGACCTACAATCCGACTGTGGTCTATGGCAGCTGGTGGTATCCGACCCCGCCGTATGCGATGTACCCGCCGAGCTATGTCTATCCGCCGGGGCTGGTCTTCGCTACCGGCGTTCTCGTCGGCGCGGCGATCTGGGGTGCCTGCAGCTGGGGCTGGGGCCGCGGCAGCGTCAATGTCAACGTCAACCGCTACAACTCGTTCAACCGCACCAACATCAGCAACAACAACTGGAACCACAACGTCGCTCACCGCGGCGGCGTCGCCTACCGCGATCAGAACGTCGCCCGCCAGTACAACCGCGGCGGCAATGCGCAGGCGGCGCAGGCGAGAGAAAATTTCCGTGGCCGCGCCGACGCCGGACGCTCGGATCTCAAGGCAATGGACCGCGGCCAGCTCGACAACCGCGTCAGGGACGCGGACAACCGCGCGCGCGAAAATCTCGGTGCCCGGGGCGAGGCCGGGCGTGGCGAGGCCGGGCGTGGTGACGGCGGACGTGGCGACGTTGGCCGTGGTGACGGCGCACGAGGGGATGTCGGCCGTGGTGACGGCGGGCGAGGGGATGTTGGCCGCGGTGACGCCGGCCGCGCCGACTTCAAGGGAAAGGATCAGGCGAGCAATCGGATGCAGAACGCTGATCGTGGCGCCGGTGCAGCGGGGCGTGGCGACGCTGGCGGCGCGCAACATCGCGCCGCTGGAGCACACGACCGGTCGGGTGGTGGCGGTTTCTCCGGAGTAGGCAATGGCGCCTCGACACGCGAGGCGAGCCAGCGCGGTGGAGCCAGCAGAGCGGATGCAGGCCATCGCGCAGGCGGTGGTGCAAGCGCCGGTGGTACCCATAGAGGCGGTGGCGCCAGCGCCGGTGGCGGCGGCGGGCACCGTGGTGGTGGCGGCGGCGGCCGTGGCCGTTAATCCCTGCTGCTCACCCCTTTCTGCGGAGAAGAAAACGATGAAATTCAAGAACACGATTCAGACGCTCGCTGTCGCCCTGGTGATTGGGATGGCGCCAGCCATCGACGCTGCACAGCCGTCACCGACCAAGCAGACGATCGCTCAAAAATCCTTTGCAACCCCCGAAGATGCCGCCAAAGCACTGGCCGAAGCGGTTCGCGCCGAAGACGTGAATGCGCTGCTGACCGTGGTCGGCCAGGATTCGCGCAGCTGGCTGGCGAGTGGCGATGCGGTAGCCGACCGCGCCGACTGGCAGAAATTCCTCGCCGCTTACGATCAGAAGAACAGCATCAAGCAGTTGCCCGACGGCCGTGCCACCCTGCTCGTCGGCGACAGCGACTGGCCATTCCCGGCACCGCTGGTGCGCAAGGGTGACGCCTGGGTGTTCGACGCAGCGGCAGGACGCGAAGAACTCATCAACCGACGCATCGGCCGCAACGAACTCGACGCCATCCAGACCCTGCTGGCGATCGTCGATGCGCAGCGCGAGTATGCCGTCGGCGACCTCGACGGCAACGGCTGGAGTGACTACGCGCAGCGTTTTGCCTCCAGCGAGGGAACTCGCGACGGCCTCTTCTGGCCGGTCGGGGCCGACCAGCAGCCCAGCCCGCTGGGACCGCTGTTCGCCACAGCGACGCGCGAGGGCTATCTCCCGAAGGCCAACGCTGGCGAGCCGTCGGCCTATCACGGCTATCGCTACCGGATATTGAGCGCACAGGGCAAGGACGCTGCTGGCGGCGCCTTCAGCTATCTGGTCAACGGCAGGATGATCGGCGGCTTTGCGGTCGTCGCCTGGCCGGCAAAATACGACGTCTCGGGGATCATGACTTTCATCGTCAATCACGATGGCGCGGTCTACCAGAAGAACCTCGGCAAGAACACCGAAGCGATGGCGCTCAGGATGAGCACTTTCAATCCGGATCCGAGCTGGCAGAGAGTCGAGTAGGATTCTCGCCGCAGTTTGCCCACAGCTCGGCACAGCCGAAAAGTCAAGGACTCGCCATGCGCGCGCAGTTCGAATTTGTCTCCGCCGATTTCCCGCCCTACCCCGGCGAGGAGCAAGCAATCAACCCCGGTCGCTATGGCCGGCGCCTGGCGGAGTTTCTGGCACAGCAATTGCCGGCGCATGGCTTTCCCGTTCGGACCGTCGGGGTCGAAGACTGGGGAGTAATGGTAGAACTCGAAAACCCCGACTATCCGCTGTGGATCGGCTGCGGCAACTATGAAGAGCACGAGAATGGCTTCCTCTGCTTTATCGAGCCGGCCACGCCCTACGTGCGCAAGTGGTTCAGGAAATTCCCGAATGCGCCAACGCTCGAACGACTCGCCGCCGCCATCGACTCGATCCTGCTGGCGAGCGGCACGGTTTCAAGCCTGCGCTGGTGGACCGAGAACGAGCTCCGCCGCCCGTGAGATATAAACGGCGGCCCGCGTCGTGTCGTCTGAGCCGACTCACTGCAGGGATCCCCGACATTCCTCGATTGCCGTCGATTCGCTAATAACACAAGGACTTGCACACCATCATGCGCACCCGCCGCCTGTTTCTGAATCGCCTTGATCCGGCCCACGAGCCCACAGACGCCGTGGTGGTCATCGACGTCCTGCGTTCCTTTACCACCGCCGCCTACGCCTACGCTGCCGGCGCCAGCACCATTTACCCGGTGGAAACGATTTCCCGCGCCTTCCGTCTGCAGCGGCGCCTGCCCGACGCGGCGACGACCGGCGCCGTCGGTGGCGGCGACCCGATCCCCGGCTTCGATTTCGGCAATTCGCCTGCCGCCTTGCAGGGCGCGCAGCTACACGGTCGGCCGTTGATTCAGACCACCGCCGCCGGGGTGCGTGGTCTCACCCGCTTTCGTCACGCGCGGGCGCTGTTCGCCGCCAGCCTGGTCCTCGGCCGTGCGACGGCCAGGGCGCTGCGCGAACTGCAGGCGGAGGAGGTGTGCTTCGTGATCACCGGCGAATGGGTCGATCGCGACGGCGACGAGGACATCGCCTGTGCCGACTACATCGAGGCGCTGCTGCACGGCGAAGACCCCGACCCGGAACAGTATGCGGCGCGCGTCCGCAACTCCGATTTCGGTCGCCGTTTCCAGTCCGGCAATCATCCCAACCTGCCCGCCGGCGACCTCGCCCTCTGCGCGCAGCCCGATCGCTTTGATTTCGCCCTGCTCGCCACGCAGGTGGATGGGCAGCTGCAGCTCAGGCGCTCGCCTGCCGGCGCGGATACGCTACCCGCCGGGATCCCCAACGGCTTGCGGCTGCAGCACAGGGGACACGCGCACGCCTGAGGCGCGCAGCCAGAACCAGTACGCTGGCAGCCTTGCCACGCTGTGGCAGAGCGCGATCCTTGAGCTGAGTCGCTGACGCGACTTTCACATTAACGCGACGAGCGCGCGGGAAGGAGGGAAACCCGCCGGCGGGTTTCCCGTCAGAGCCTGCGAATCAGGCCTGGCGCCGGGTGCACCGACGAGACGCAGCGAGCCCGAACAGACCGAGGCCAAGCAGCGCCATCGAGGCCGGCTCCGGCACCAGGAAGCCGCGAATCTCGCCAGCCGGGACAACGCTGGTATGAATGTTGAGGTAGGCCTTGTCCGCCGCGAGCCCGGCAGCGAGTACCGCTTCGGCTGTGGCAAAAGTACCCCCGTTGGCAGTGACAAACGCCGGATTGAAAGCGCCGAGCATGGTCAAGTCGAAGGTGTGGTCATAGGTCCCGAAGGTGACCCCGGACGGAAAACCGGTGAAAGTCGGCGTAATCGTCGCCACACCCGCCGTGCCGACCCCTGGGACCGCGGTGCAGCAGTGAATATGTGCCGCGGTGACGGTGCCCAAAAGGCCACTAAAATCGACTTGCACCTGCAGGGTATGCAACATGCTGTCGTAGGTGACTGTCGTCTGGCCAATCCCGGGGGACGCGTTGGGAGGAGCTTCCGCTGCGCCATTCAGGACAGCGTAGTACGTAACGGGGGTGGCCCATGCGGAAGTCGTGGCGCCCAGGGAAATGGCCGCCAAGACTCCTGCAGTCACGACCGAAGCAAGCGAGTGGTTTGTTTTCATGGTTCCTCCGATTCAAGCGTATGCTGGTTGTCAGGCGAGAAGCCGCCGATCAGGGGAAAGCAAGGCTTGTGCCCAAAATTACTTGACCATACAATTCAAGTATTTGGGCGACCGGAGCAGCTGCCGATGCCGGCAACTGTAAAGATTTCCGACACCCCAAGGGAAGCAGGGCCTCCTGCCGGACGCCCCGAACGTCGGGCTGGCGCGCATACTGCCGCGGCAGCGCCGCCACGGCAAGGCTCTGCGGTGATCCCCGGACCGGTCGTATCAGTGCTCGTCCGGCCCGTTCTGCTGCGGCGGCGAGCGGGCAAGCTGGCGGCCAAGCCGCAGCGCCATCCCGGCGAGCAGCGCCACGCCCAGCAACAGGCTTCCCCACAGCGCCCAGCGTCGCCAGTCGACCGGAGTACGCATGGCGCTCTCGCCAGCCAGCGTCCGCACGCTGCCGGTGATTGCCTGGCCGATCGGCACCGGCGACGCTTGGCCGGCGTCCTCAACGCGGTAGCCCGGCACCAGCGTAGTGATCGGGTAGGCGGCGGGACCGGCGCGACCGCTGCCGTAAGCGAGCTCGAACGGTGCGCCGCCGCGCGCGGCAAATACCACACCGTGAGGGACCCAGCCGGCAGCGAGTTGCGGCGTGCCGACACCGAGGCCGCCGCCGCGCGGATCGACACGCAGCCGCCAGTAGCGATCGCTGGTCGGTGCGATCACCAGCTCGGGATTGACCACCTCCCCGCTGCCGACGCCCAGCCGGTACACGGTGGCCACCGCGATTCGCCGCCATGGATCGTTGCTGCGAGAACGCGCAAGAATCTCGACCGACGCGATGCTATTCGGCTGCGGCAGGGTCAGACGCAGACGGTCCACCGGGAACTGCCCAGCGAGGTCGAAGGTGTATTCACCCGCCGGTTCTGCGCTCCCCACCACCTCCTTCCAGTGCCGCGGCAGATCGACCAGCGCTTCGCCCGGCTCGCCCGTGAGACCGGCCAGTGGCAGCGGCTGCGCTACTCCCGGCCAGGCCAGGCGGAAGTACCTGGCCTGGCGCGGCGAGAATTCAACGCGCAGTTGCTCGAGTCGCTGACCACCCTGTTCGAGCTGCAGCACCGGCGCATCCGCCACCAGCGTCGTCCACCGCGCCAGGTCATCACTGACGTCCACCCGCACGCGCGTGGCGACGCTGTGCGAACCTGGCGGCAATTCCAGCAGCAGCGCCTGCAGCGGCAACTCGACCGCCGTCGCATCGACCAGGTAGCCGAGCAGCGGCGCGTCGCGTGCCGGCGCCCGACCGCGCTCGTTGATGGTCAGCACGGCCCTGCCCGAGGCGCGTTCAATACGGACATCCAGCCCTTCGACACCGGCAACCGTATCGCCGCGCAGAGCGAAGAACGGCAGCCGTAGCGGCGTCCGCTTCTCGCGGGCAGCGACCGTCCGTGGCAGGAAGGCATGCGGCACCGGCTCGCCAGCGGCATTGAATACGCGCAGGTCGCCGAGGTCGGCACGCGACACCCCCTCGTACACTGCCTGCGGCAGGTCGATCCGGAACAAGGCCGCGGGGCCACTGCTGGCGAGCGGAATAGCGAATGCGAAGTCACCCGGCACTTCGGCGACCGCCGCTCCCTGCAACAGGCACAACAGCCACGCGACAGAAAATCTCATCACCCACTCCCTTTCGGCGGCACCGGCGCCAGGTAGCCGATCGCCAGCATCAGCCCGCCGACGCCGAGGAATGAAACAATACGCTCGATGCTGCCCGCGTTCGCCAGATCGACCAGAAACAGCTTGCCCACCACCACCGCCAGCAGGCCCGCCCCAAGCAGCCACAGCGCACGCTGCGCACGCCGGGTGGCGACCACCATCGCCGCCAGCGCGAGCAATGTCCAGAACAGCGACAGCGAGGCCTGCACCAGATGGGATTGCCACAAGGGCGCGAAATCCAGCGCTACCCCGGCCCAGTGGTGCAGAGCGCGCAGCAGCACCGCGTTCGCCCACAGGAAAGCTGCCGCCCCGGTCAGACCCCAGGCCAACGCCAGCGGCAGCCGGGCGACCGGCAGTAAAGCCAGTCGGCGGACTTCGACAAACCAGCTGCCAACCACCAGCAGCGCGCCCGCCTGCGCCAGATCGAGCGGGTTCAGCAACGGCAGGTAGGGCAGTGGCCAGGGGTTCCCGTCCGAGAGAAAGTTGCTCAACACAAACCAGGCCGAGAGGAAGATCGCCAGCGGCGTAGCTCCTTTCACCAGGTAGCTCGCCAGGTGCGCCGCCACCGGCCAGCGGATGCGTTCGCCACGCAGCGCCAGGATCAGCAGCAACCCGCCGGGTAGCAGCGCCCAGGCGATCAGCGGCCAGGTGGCTCGCCCGCCAACCCAGTGGTCGATCGCCCAGGCCCCCTGCCAGGCGCCGAGCGCCGCGAGCAGCCAGATGCCGCCCGCATGCAGCCATTCCAGATAGCGATTGCCGGCAGCCTCGTAGCGGTGCAGCAGGAAAAGCTGCGCGGCGAAGGCCAGTGGCCAGGCCAGGTAGCCCAGGTGCGCGAAAGGGTGCGCCTGGTGGCCGACCGAGGCCAGCGCCAGCAAGCTCATCAGTGGCAGCAGTGCCAATGCCGGGAGCCGCGCCAGCGGCCAGCCCAAACGCTGCTCCAGAGCGCTGAAAAGCAGGCACGAGGCGGTGAAAAAGCCGAGCGCAGCGTTGCCTCGCAGAGCCTGAGGGACCTGCCGATCGATCTCGTGCAGGCCACCACCGACCCACCAGAACACCGCCCAGCCGAACAGGAGGTAGGCCAGCCAGCGCTCCGCCGCATGCAGTTCGTCGCGCCGTCGCTGCCACAGCCAGGCGCAGAACAGACCCGCCACGGCCAGCAGCAGGGCGCCGAGGCAGACGCTGTTGAGCACCGGCCAGTTGCCTGCCGGTGCGCCGCGATCGGCAAAATAGAAGAGACCAGCAAGAAACTGCAGGAGAACGCCGAACAACCGCGCCAGCAAGCTTTGCTGGCGCACGCCGACCCAGACCATCGCCGCGCCCTCGAGCGCCCAGGCGGCAGAAGTCCACCGCCCATCGAAAGCGAGCGGGATGGCGAGCGTCGCGAAGACCACCCCGAGAGCGAGAAACGCTTCCACCAGCAGGCGTTGCCCCTCACCCCGGCGCGACCACAGCGTGCGCGCCAGCAGCAGGTAGAAGGCGGCGAGCGCCAGCGCGCTCCACGCCGACCCGTACGAGAATTCGCGCACCAGTCCGACCTGCAGCCCGAAACCGACCAGCGGCACGCCGAAGACCAGCGTCGTGTCGAGGTGGCGCTCGAGACGCCCCGCTTCGCGTCGCGCGAAGAGCAGCGGGATGGCCACGTAGATCAGCACGAAGAGGACCAGGAAAAACTCGCTGGACGCATACTGCTCCGGCTGATAGTTGAGCACGCCCCATGCCGTGGCAATGCCGAAGGTGAACGCAAAACCGAGCAGGTTGAGCAACCGCCAGGCCTTGAACCAGGCGATCGCCAGGATTCCCGCGTTGAGCACGGCGTAATAGCTGAACAGCGTCACGTGGCTGCCGGCGCCGGCCGAAGCAAGGATCGGCGCCAGGAAGCCGCCAGCAGCTCCGAGCATCGCCAGAACCTGGGAATTCTGCAGCACCGCCAGTACCGCCGAGAGCGCCACCACCGCCAGCAGCAGCAGCAAGGCCGGAGCTTCGGGGAGCAGCCCGAACAAGCGCAGCGCGGCGAAGATGGTCAGGTAGAGGAGACCAACGCCGCCGCCCTGCAGCGCCAGCCCGTAAGCTTCGCGGCTGACCCGCAGCCGCCAGCCGATACCCAGCAGCAACACCGCGGCGAACGCCACCGCCGTCAGCCGCAGCTCGATCGGCACCTGCACGTGCTGGTAGGTGTACTTGAGCAGGAAGGCGACGCCGAAGAACAGGATGACGACGCCGGCACGCGCCATCGGATTGCCGCGCAGCAGCCACTCCCAGGCGGGTGGCGACGCAGCCTCGACAGGGGACGGGGACGGCGGCGCAGCGGCAACTGGTGAAGGGTCTGCCGGTTGGGCAAGCGGCGCCGGCGCGTCGACCGTCAACTCAGCCGAGAAAGGGATTTCGGCAGCTGGCAGCGGCGCCATCGCTGGCGGCTGCCTATGCTCGCTGCGCGCGCGTGCCAGGTGCGCGCCGTTTTCGGGCAAAGCAGCCACCGGCTCGACTCGCTGCAAAACCGCTTCGAGCCGCTTGAGCCGCTCGTCGATGACCCGGAAACGCTCCTCGGCCCGGTGCCGCGCCCGACTGCCGAGAGACCAGCCAAGGATGCCGCCAAGCAGGGCACCGACGATCCATAAATCCCAATGGACCTGCCCGGCAAGAACCACCCCCAGCACTGCGCCGACAAACCACATCTGCCCTGCCCTCCACCATGCCTGCTGCCCACCGGACTGCGCCATGCCGACCACGACGCCGTCGGCAGTTCGTCCACGGCTGACCGCGAAGACAAAGTCTAGCAGCGAAATACACAGGATCCCGTGGTTTGCGATGAAGCGCGGGTGCCTACCGCCAACGGCATGGCAAGTCCGGCAGGGTCGATCGATGCTGCGCGGCGGCTTTCGCCCGTCGCAGAGAACGTCGGAGGCCACCCTCAGGACAAGCGGCACAAGCCAACGCCGGGGCGAGCGCGGAGTGTTCCTGTAAAATAAGCTCGCTCCATGAACGCTCTTCGCCGTACGGGCCAGAACAGCGCCGGCAGCGGCCGATCCCTGCTGGCCAACCCGGAACACAACAGCTACCTGCCCCTGCCGCGCTTCCTGCTCATCCGCTTGCCGGAGTCCCATCTTGCTCGCTACCCCGCGTCGCTGGTTTGACGACAACATCCTTGAACTGGGCCGTGAAATGCGGATCTCCTACCTGCCGCCGCTGATGGTCTATGTCGCGGCTGGCGTGTCCGGGCTGACCGGCATCGTCGGCACCTTCTTCGTCAAGGAATACCTCGGCCTGTCGGCGGCCTTTCTCGCCGCTCTGGGGTTTTGGGCCGGCATACCCTGGGCACTGAAAATGCCGCTCGGGCATCTGGTGGACCTGATCTGGCGGCACAAGGCCGGTCTGGTATGGCTGGGCGCCGGCCTGATCGCCGCCAGCCTGCTGATCATGCTCGGATTGGTGGCCGAGCCGCTGCGCATGGGCGAGTGGATGTCGATCGAAGCCTGGTTCGTGCTCTCGGCGCTGCTCTCGCCGGTCGGCTACGTGGTGCAGGACGTCGTCGCCGACGCGATGACCGTCGAAGCGGTGCCGCGCGTGGACGAACACGGGCAGCCGCTGCCACCCGAGGCGCGACGGCTGATGAACACCACCTTGCAGACCCTTGGCCGCGTCGCCATCATTGGCGGCGGCGTCCTCGTCTCGGTGGTCAACGTGCTGATGTTCCAGGGCGTCGAGGACTTGCCAAGGGCAGCCAAGGCAGCGATCTACGTCGAGGTCTATGGCATGGCGCTGGTGATCCCGGCGATCTCGGTGGGCGGCGTGCTGCTCGCCAGCCTGCTCAAGCGGCGCGATGCACGCCGGCTGCGCGCCCGCGGTTTCGATGCCGCGACCCTGCGCGCGCTGCTTGAGCCCCCCCTTGAACCGGTCAGGGCCGACTGGTGGATCCTCGGCGGCAGCCTGGTCTTCGTCGCCATCAGCCTGTCGGTGGGGCTGTCACGCATCAAGTTCGGCGAGGAGATCATCTTCCTCGGCTCCTTCGCGGTGATCACCTTCCTGATGGCGAAGCTGCTGCGCGAGCTCGATGAGAACTCGCGCAGGACCCTGCTCGGCACGGCCATCGTGATCTTCGTCTTCCGCGCCATGCCCGGTCCCGGCGCCGGCTCCACCTGGTGGATGATCGACGAACTCGGCTTCGACCAGTCCTTCCTCGCCAGGCTCTCGCTGATCGCCAGCCTGTTGACGCTGTTCGGCCTGTTTGCTTTCCGCCGTTTCATGGGCGAACGTTCGATCGCCTACATCGTCGGCTTCCTGACCCTGACCGGGACGCTGCTCAGCCTGCCGACGCTGGGCATGTACTACGGCCTGCACGAATGGACCGCCGCGCATACCGGAGGCATCGTCGACGCGCGCTTCATCGCCCTGATCGACACCGCGCTGGAGTCGCCTCTGGGGCAGATCGCCATGGTGCCGATGCTGGCGTGGATCGCCAACTCGGCGCCGGCCAATCTGAAAGCCACCTACTTCGCGGTGATGGCCTCCTTCACCAACCTCGCGCTGTCGGCGTCGCAACTCGGCACCAAGTACCTCAACCAGATTTTCGAGGTCAGCCGCGAGGTGCGTGATCCGCTGAGCCAGGCGGTGCAGGTGCCGGCAGATTATGCCCAACTCGGCGCCCTGTTCATGGTCTCGATCAGCCTGGGCCTGCTCCTGCCTTTCGCGGCGATCTGGGTGACCCGGATGCTCAAGCTGCGTAGCGCCTGACCATCCTGCCATCAGCAGCCACCCATCCACCCCACCTTCGGGAGACCACGCATGGCCGAATATTTCGCAGAAGTCGTCTGGTGCCGCGGCGAAGAGGACTTTCTCGACAATCGTTACAGCCGCAAGCACCTGCTGCGCTTTGATGGGGGTGTCGAGCTGGCCGCTTCTTCGTCGCCGCTGGTGGTGCCGGTGCCGATGTCCGACCCCAGCGCGGTCGATCCTGAAGAGGCGTTTGTTGCCTCGCTGGCCAGCTGCCACCTGCTGTGGTTTCTGTCGATCGCTGCCCGCCAGGGTTTCCGCGTCGATCGTTATACCGACCACCCGCTCGGCGTGATGGCGAAAAATGACCAGGGAAAGTTGGCGATGACCCTCGTCACGCTGCGACCCGAGGTTCACTTCTCGGGGGATCGCCAGCCCAGCCACGCGGAGGTGGTGCACCTGCATGCGCAGGCGCACGTGGAATGCTTCATCGCCAATTCTGTCCGATCGGAGGTGCGCTGCGAGCCGGTGTTTGCACCCTCGCCGGCCTGAATTCGTTGGCTTCCGTTCTCTGCCGTCCCTCCCCGCCCCAACGGTCATGGCTTTGTCAGACACCCTGGATAATGAAAGCCATGTCCGTTCCCTCCCCGCCCCTCCGCGAGCGGGCGAGGGGCGATTCGTGAGTCGCTGCCGCGACTTTCACGGTAACCCACCAGGAGACCCCTCACATGTTGCAACTCAAGCCACTCGACCACGATGTTCCGATTTTTGAGCAGATCCGTTCCGATGTCTCACCGGTGGTACTGGTCAATATATTCCAGGTCGCCGAAGAAGACATCCCCGCGCTGCTGAAAGCCTGGGAAAGCGATGCCAACTGGATGAAGTAGAGTCGGGATGTCGCGCGGTAGCCGTAGGTTCGGCTTGTCTGTTTCCGTCCCTTTCGTTTGACGGTGCCCAAGTAGCCTGGCCATAACCCCGTTTCGACATCCCGCTCATCGAACCGGACGTGCAGTTCTCCTGCATCCGGCTCTCGGACAAGACATCATGCTTTCGCCCACGGAAGGTCATGGGTTCGCGTAGGCAAATTGACCAGCCCCAGCGCTTCGTGGAGATACCGATCGGGGTAGCGCGTCTCCCCATTGCCGCGAACCTTGTGTTTCCTGCACAACCACCGGCGGAGCCTTTGTATGGCATGGGTATTGATCGCCCGATAGGCCGGACTGACTGGGCCGAGGCAAAGTAATTCGCCCAGCCATTCAGTTTCCGGTTCAGCCGTCCCACGACAAACGAGGCATCCAGTAGGGTTCGGCGGCGGTCGGTTTCCTGGGTGATGCTTTCCACCATCCGTTGGATGCTCTTCTGCGAGGGCCGAGTGCCGATGTAGGCGCGCCCGGTCGCACGGTTGTAGCACTGCCCGAAGGTGTAACCCAGGAAGTCAAACCGCGCTTGCGGTATTTGACACAGATGTGTCTTGTCGTCGTTCACCGTCAGCTTCAGTTGCTCCATCATGCCTCGCATCGCGTCCATGGCATCCTCTGCCCGGCCTTTGCAGCAGATGACGAAGTCGTCCGCGTAATTGACGATTTGCGCCGACCAGCGACGGGCATACCCCAACGTCTTCCATCCGAGGATGAAGCGCCGCATGTACAAATTCGACAGCAGCGGTGAAATTGGAGCCCCTTGCGGAGTGCCGCGCCCGGTGTCCCGGCTGGACGTCGTCCGTTGCCGGTGACCGTGTCCGTCGTCCTCTTCCACCGGTGCTTCCAGCCATTGCTTGATGAGGTGTAGAACGTGCCGATCAACGATCCGACGGGCGGCGCTCTTCAGAAGCTCAGCGTGCGGAATGTGATCGAAATAGCTGGATAAATCCGCATCGATCACTTGCTGGTGGCCGGTGTTCAACAGCCGATGGACCGCTCGTACCGCGTCCTGCGCTCCCCGCTCTGCCCGGTAGGCGTATTGCTCCGGTTGCAGATCGGCTTCGAAGATAGGTTCCAGCACGAGCATCGCCGCCGTTTGAACAACTCGGTCGGTGATCGTCGGTATCCCCAAGGGGCGCAGCTTGCCGTTCGGCTTCGGTATCCAGACCCGCTTGACCGCTTGCGGTCGGTAGTCTTTCTTCTTCAGCCGTTCCGCCAGTTCCCGAGCCAGCGTTCTTCTCCGTACGCTTCGATGTCTTCGAATCGCACTCCATCCACTCCGGCTGCTCCCTTGTTGGCTTTGCAGCGTCGGTAGGCGTGGTCGAGCACATCCCGTCGATAAATCTTGTCATACAGGAGGTAGAACCGGAACCCGGGTTCTTCCTTCGCTTTGGCATGTAACGCCATCTGCAGTTTCTGAACGTTGATCGGAGTTTGCAGGTTGCCCAATCTCCTGTCCCTTTCCGCTTCTTGCGTTGGTCTTGAACTGAGGCCCCTTTCCTCCATCGGCATTACCCGACTTCACCGGTACTACGGGCCTCTCCGCCACCCCACCTCGCCCGGCCTGTCCCTCGCGGGCTTCCGGTTGGTCTTGCGCTTGACCACGTGATGGGGCTTCCCGTGTTACGTCTGTCTTCCTCTTCCACACATG
The DNA here is from genome assembly GCA_016713625.1 of Candidatus Accumulibacter affinis. Taxonomy (GTDB): domain Bacteria; phylum Pseudomonadota; class Gammaproteobacteria; order Burkholderiales; family Rhodocyclaceae; genus Accumulibacter; species Accumulibacter affinis. The sequence goes on along the minus strand of JADJOT010000009.1, from coordinate 595,824 downwards.
CCGTCACCATTACCCCGGCGGAACCACAGGCTGCGTTTCGCTCGCATTCGCCTGTGACATCGGCCTTCCCCGTAGCTTCGCCGGGTCGGCTTCCGCATCACCCTTTTCGAGGCCTGCTCAGTGTTCATTCGCATTACGGCCTGCGTGGTCGCCAAGTCCCTTACAGGACCCTCTACACCAGAGGCTTCAGCCGCTTCGTTACCTCCACGACTGCTCCAGTTGCTACCGGCCGGAGCGAAAGTTGCCGGGCGGGATTCGCACCCGCTGGAAAACAGCGCCTTTGCACGGCGCACGCAGCAACCGGGCTACCTCTCGACGCAGCTGCATCAGGGCATCGCGGGGAGCACGGTGTTCATGAACTACGCGCTATGGGAGTCAGTGGCACACTTTCGCGCGGCATTCACCCACCCCGACTTCCAGCAGGCACTGGGCAACTATCCTTCTTCCGCCGTCGCGTCACCGCATCTCTTCACACGCCTCAGCGTGCCCAATCTCTGCGTTGGCCCGTAGCTGCTGCGCGCCCGTTCCGTGCCGGAGCGGGCTACCTGCGCCAGAATCAAGCGGTGGCATCGGCCTGCATCGGCCGTGGTTCGCCGAAGCCTGGCTGCAGCGCTGCAGCAGCGCAGACCGGGAGCGAGCACGACGCCCGGATCATTGAACCCAAGCCGCTCGGACTGGCGATCGTAGATGACAGGCGACGCCCATTGCGTTAATGTCGCGAGTTTTCAGCCGGACCCTTGAAGGAGGCCAAGATGTCGAAAGAGCGAGCCACTGTGGGCAGCGATGGCGCTTTGCTGCCTGTCCTGCCGCCTGAACGCGATGCGCGCGTCTGCGCGCGCCTGGTACGCGTGATGTTCTACACGCCGGGTTTCCTGGCGCTGCTGCTGCTCAAGGCGGGCGAGCCGACCAGCTTCGGCATTTCGGTCGAGCTGCTGATGCTGTCCAGTGTCGCCGCCGTCGTCGCGGGGCTCTTCATCAGCGCACAATCGGAGCTGCCCGGGTCAGATCATTCGTCGCGGGTCGGCACCTGGAGCGGGATGCTGATTCTCGAACTGCTGTCGGTCGTCTCGATCCTCTGTGCGATTCCGTCGCTGTTCCATGAACTGGCACACAGCCGGCTTTTGCATGCCCTGGCGCCGGGTGCGGCTGACGTCGCGCTCGGTGCGTCGGAACTGCTGCCCGCCGTTGCGGTGATTCCCTTCCTGCTCTACCAGCTCGCCGGATTCGGCATCCTGCACTTCGTGGTGTCCAGGCCGGTCAACTGGGTGATCAACCTCGGCATTCTGGCGCTGATCGTGTTCGCTACCGCTGCCAACCGCCAGGCTGATTACCAGATGGAAAAACACACGGTTTCGCTGCTGGTGATCGCCATGTTGATCACCACCTTCTATGGCGTCCTCAAGCTGCGCCGGATGCAGACGGTTTACGATACCCACTGCCCGGTCAAGCTCCCCAAGGAGAAGGACCCCGAGTAGCGAGTTTCGCTGCTCGCCGCTGCGACCCCTGAACATCGGCGCGGCAATGAATCATTTCGAATATGGGCAGCAGCTTTTTGCCGCATTGCTTCTCATCGATAGATTAAACGCTCGCCTTGGTTCATAATCGCCAGCTTGTTATTGTCATCCGTACTGGCGATCGCCCCTGCCTGCCACGATCGGCGAAAATGACGGGCCGCGGAGGGTCGATTAGCCACTTCCACCACGGCAAGAACCTGACCAGAAAAAGTCACGCAACGCCAACTTAGCCAAACCAGGAGCCCCCATGACGCTCACCTTCTCTCCGTATGCAGCCGCACGCCACCGCTTCGTGCACGCAGCCGCCGGACTCGCCGGCGCGCTGCTCCTGCTGGCGGCCGGCTGCGACAAGCAGCAGGCTGCACCGCCAGCGCCGCCGGTCGTGCAGGTGGTCAGCGTCGCGCAGCGCGACGTGCCCATCTACATGGAATGGATCGGCTCGCTCGATGGCGATGTCAATGCCGTCATCCGTCCGCAGGTGACCGGTTACCTGATCAAGCAGAATTACCGCGAAGGCGATCTGGTGAAAAAAGGTCAGGCTCTGTTCGAGATTGACCCGCGCACTTTCCAGGCGGCCGTTGAAGAAGCCAAGGGGCTGCGCGCCCAGCAGGTGGCCCGCTACGACACCACCCGCGCAAACCTCGCCCGCATCAAGCCGCTGGCCGCGATGAACGCGGTCAGCCAGAAGGATCTCGACGATGCCACCGGCTCCGACCTGTCCGCCAAGGCGGCGCTCGAAGCCGCCGAGGCGTCACTGCAGACAGCGAAACTGAATCTCGGCTTCACGAAGATCGCCTCGCCGGTGACCGGCATTGCCGGCATCGCCAAGGCGCAGATCGGCGATCTCCTGAGCCCGAGCATGCCAACCGAACTGACCACCGTCTCGAACGTCGATCCGATCAAGGTCTATTTCAACATCAGCGAGCGCGAGTACCTGAGGGTCGCTGCGGCTGCCAAGGCTGCGGGCAAGAAACCAGAGCACGTGCCGCTGGAGCTGTTCCTGGTGGACGGTTCGCTCTACCCGTTCCCGGGCCAGACTTCGGTACTCAACCGGCAGGTCGATGTGTCCACCGGTACCTTCAAGGTTGCCGCGCTCTTCCCGAATCCGCAGAACCTGCTGCGCCCAGGCCAGTACGGCAGGGTTCGCGCGACGATGGCGATGGAAAAGGGCGCGCTGCTGGTACCACAGCGGGCCGTCACCGAAGTCCAGGGCAGGTATCTGGTCGCCGTCGTCGGCGCCGACAACAAGGTCGACATCCGTCCGGTCGCCGTCGGCGAGCGCATCGGTTCGGACTGGATCATCAGCAAGGGATTGCAGGCTGGCGAGCAGGTGATCGCCGAGGGAACCCAGAAGGTGCGCGCGGGAATGACCGTCAGTCCGAAGCCCTTTGTCTTCGAGGCGCCTGCCGCTGGCACTCCGGCCGCAGCAACCGAAAAGCCCGGCGACAAACCCGCCGCCCAACCCGGCGACAAGCCAGCGGCACCGGCGAGCAAGGGGTAAGCGGCCATGTCGAAGTTCTTCATCAACCGGCCGATCGTGGCCATGGTCATCTCGATCCTGATGACCATCGTCGGCCTGGTCGCGATGTCGGGGCTGCCGACCGCCCAGTTCCCGGACATCGTTCCGCCACAGATCACTGTCAAGACCACCTACACCGGCGCCGACGCACTGACCGTCGAAAAGGCGGTGGCCACGCCGATCGAGCAGCAGATGTCGGGCGTCGACAACATGGACTACATGTACTCGATCAACGCCAACAACGGCGAGATGACCCTTAACGTTAACTTCGCCCTCGGCACCAACGCCAATACCGACCAGTTGCTCGCCCAGATGCGCCAGGGCCAGGCCGAATCGCAACTGCCCGCGGATGTGCGCAACTATGGCATCACCACGGCCAAGGCGACCTCGTCGCCGCTGCTCATGTTCGGGCTCTACTCGCCGAACGGCACCTACGACAACGTCTTCCTCGCCAACTACGCCTACATTAACATCAACGACCAGATGACGCGGGTCAAGGGCATCGCCAGCATCACCGTGTTCGGCGCCGGCCAATACGCGATGCGGCTGTGGGTCAGGCCCGATCAACTGGCCAAGCTCAACATCACGATCCCGGAGATCATCAACGCGGTCAACGCCCAGAACACCGTCAATCCGGCGGGAACGATCGGTGCCGAGCCGGTACCGCCAGGCCAGGAGTTCACCTACGCGGTGCGCGCCCAGGGGCGGCTGGAGAATGTCGAGGATTTCGGCAAGATCGTGCTGCGTGCCAACACCGACGGCTCGATCGTGCGCGTCAGCGATGTTGCCCGTATCGAGCTCGGTGCCCAGACCTACAGCCTGCAGGGACGGCTCAACGGCAAACCCGCCGCCATCGTCGCCCTCTACCTGATGCCGGGCGCCAATGCCCTCGATGCAGCAGACGGCGCCAAAAAGCTGATGGAGAAGCTCAAGCAGAGCTTCCCGCCCGACCTCGACTACGTCGTCGCCCTCGACACCACGCTGTCGGTGACCGAAGGGATCAAGGAGATCCAGCACACGTTGATCGAGGCGCTGGTGCTGGTAATACTCGTCGTCTTCATCTTCCTGCAGGGCTGGCGGGCGACCCTGATCCCGCTGCTGGCGGTGCCGGTATCGCTGGTCGGTACCTTCATGCTGTTCCCGCTGTTCGGCTTCTCGATCAACACGCTGTCGCTGTTCGGCCTGGTGCTGGCCATCGGTCTGGTGGTCGACGACGCGATCGTCGTCGTCGAAGCCGTCGAGCACCATATCGAGCATGGCATGACGCCAAAGGACGCGACGCTAAGGGCGATGGAGGAGGTCACCGGCCCGGTGATCGCCATCGCCGTCATCCTGGCCGCCGTTTTCGTGCCGACCGCCTTCATTCCGGGGATCACCGGCCAGCTCTACCAGCAGTTCGCGGTGACCATCGCCATCTCGGTGATCATTTCCGCGTTCAACGCGCTGACCCTGAGCCCGGCGCTCTGCGCCATGCTGCTCAAGCCCAAGGTCAAGGGCAGCGGACCGCTGCAGAAGTTCTACGACGGCTTCAACAGGATGTTTGCCAAGGTGACCGGCGGTTACGTCGGCATCTGCCGGATCGCCATCCGCCGGAGCCTGATCAGCCTTGTCTTCCTGGCGGCCGTTGCCGCGAGCATCGGATTTTTCGGCAAGGCCGTACCCTCGGGCTTCCTGCCCGATGAAGACCAGGGTTACGTCTTTGCCGCGGTCCAGCTCCCCGATGCTTCTTCGCTGCAGCGCACCTCGGAAGTCGCCCGCCAGGCCGAAGAGATGATCATGTCGACGCCAGGCGTCAAATACGTGACCACCATCGTCGGTTATAGTTTGTTGAGCCAGGTAACGAGCACCTCTAGCGCCTTCTTCTTCATCACCCTCGAGAACTGGGCAGAGCGCAAGAAGCCCGAGGAGCAGTACACCGCAATCAAAGCCGATCTGACCAGGAAGCTCGGCGGCATCCCCGGCGCCATCGCCTTTGCGTTTCCGCCGCCGGCCATCCAGGGGGTCGGTACCTCTGGTGGTGCGACCTTCATCCTCCAGGATCGTGCCGGCAAGGAAGTCGCCTTCCTCGCCGAGAACACCACCAGGTTCATCGAAGCCGCGAGAAAGCGCCCCGAACTCGCCAGCGTTTCGACGACCTTCCGGCCAAACGTGCCGCAGTTGTTCCTTGAAGTGGACCAGGACAAGGTGCTCAAGCAGGGTGTCGCCTTGAGCGATGTCTACAAGACACTGCAGAGCTTCCTCGGCAGCGGCTTCATCAACTACTTCAACCGCTTCGGCCGGCAATGGCAGGTCTACGTCCAGGCCGAGGGCGATTACCGGACCAACATCGACAACGTCGGACAGTTCTACGTGCGCAACAGCAAGGGCGAGGCGGTGCCGCTGTCGGCGCTGACGTCGGTGCGCAACGTTTCCGGCCCGGAGTTCACGATGCGCTACAACCTCTATCGCAGCGCGCAGATCAATGCCTCGGCGGCGCCCGGCTACAGTTCGGCGCAGGTGATGCGGGCGCTCGAGGCGGTATTCGCCGAAACGATGCCGAACGAAATGGGCTACGAGTACATGGGCATGTCGTTCCAGGAGCAGAAGGCCCAGCAGGGTGTTTCGCCGGCAGTCATCTTCGGCTTCTCGCTACTCTGCGTCTTCCTGATCCTGGCAGCGCAGTACGAGAGCTGGTCGCTCCCGTTCTCGGTGCTGCTCGGCACCCCGATCGCCGTCGCTGGCGCCTTCATCGCGCTGCTGTTGCGCGGCCAGGAGTTCAACGTTTATGCGCAGATCGGTCTGGTGATGCTGATCGGCCTGGCAGCCAAGAATGCCATCCTGATCGTCGAGTTCGCCAAGATGGAGCACGAGAAGGGCGAGCTTTCGCTGATCGAGGCGACGCTCAAGGGGGCGCAACTGCGTCTGCGGCCGATCCTGATGACCTCGTTCGCCTTCATCCTCGGCTGCGTGCCGCTGGCCATCGCCAGCGGCGCCGGCGCACTGTCGCGGCAGGTCATGGGCGGAGCGGTGATCGGTGGCATGCTGGCCGCGACCTGTATCGCCATCTTCATCATTCCGGTGACCTTCTACGTTGTCGAAAAGCGCTCCGCCAAGGGAGCGACCGGAGGGCGTGATCACGGAACTGCCGAGGTGGATGCCGGCAAGCTCGCGACGCCTGCGTCGCCGGCTGGAAAGGAGGAGGATCGCCATGCGTAAGCCGCTGCTCGTCACCCTGCTGGCGCTGCTGGCCAGCGGATGCATGGTCGGACCCGACTACGTCCGCCCGTCGGTGGAAACCCCGACGGCCTGGCGCCTCAGTGAAGAGCATGCCCGTGATCTGGCCAATACCGCCTGGTGGGAGCAGTTCGGTGACCCGGTGCTCAACGACCTCGTCAGCACTGCTTTGCGCGAGAACAAGGATCTGCTGATCGCTGCGGCGCGTGTGGAAGAATTCGCCGGCAACTACGGCATCGTCCGCTCCGGCCTCTTCCCGCAGGTCGGCGCCAGCGCCGATGCCAGGCGGCAGCGCGACATCAGCGCGGTGGTGATCGGCGCCGGCGGCAATGAGATCTACAACAGCTACAACGTGGTGTTGAATGCCAGTTGGGAGATCGACATCTGGGGCCGTATCCGCCGCCAGACCGAGGCTGCGCGCGCGCAACTGGTGGCCAGCGAGGAAGGACGACGCGGCGTCGTCCTGTCGTTGGTCGGCAGCGTTGCCGGCGCCTACATCAACCTGCGCAGCCTCGATCGCCAACTCGAGATTGCCAGAACGACCGCCAGGAGCCGTGGCGAGTCCTACGAGATCTTCAAGCTGCGCTTCTCGGGCGGCATCATCTCGCTGCTTGAGCTGAGCCAGAACCAGTCGCAGTACGAGGAGGCGCTGGCCACCATTCCGCCACTCGAAAAGGCGATTGCCCAGCAGGAGAATGGCCTGAGCGTGCTGCTTGGCCGCAATCCCGGTCCGATCGTCCGCGGCAAGAATATCGACCAGCTGACGCTGCCGGCCATCCCGGCCGGCCTGCCCTCGGAGTTGCTCGAACGACGCCCCGACCTTCGGCGAACCGAGCAGAACCTGATCGCCGCCAATGCCCTGATTGGCGCCGCCAAGGCAGCCTATTTCCCGACCATCTCGCTGACCGGCCTCTTTGGCTACTCCAGCACCAGCCTGAACAATCTGTTCAACAGCGAGAACAAGGTGTGGAGTTACGGCGCGCCGATCAGCCTGCCGATCTTCACCGCCGGTGCCATCGCCGGGCAGGTGCAGGCCGCCGAAGCCTCGCAGCAGCAGGCACTGTTCAGCTATCAGAAGGCGATCCAGGAGGCCTTCCGCGAGGTCAATGACTCACTCGTCAATCAGCAACAGACACGGGAGCAACTGAAGGCCCAGAAGCGCCAGGTCAAGGCGCTGGAACAGTATGCCGGTACCGCGCGGCTGCGTTACGAGAACGGCTACACCAGTTTCATCGAAGTCCTCGATGCCGAGCGCAGCCTGTTCAATGTCCAGTTGCAGTATACGCAGACGGAGCAGGGACAGTTTCAGGCGATGGTCAACCTCTACCTGGCGATGGGGGGCGGCTGGGTGGACGAGGCAGAGAAAATGGCCAGTGTGAGCACTACGCAGTGATCGCCGAAGAATATCCGGCAGGCTGCCGACCGCCTCGTCACTGGCGATCTGCGGTACCCTGAAGGGCGCCGCAGCTTTTCGCCGGTTTCATCACTCATGACTCAAGGCCGGCGGTTTTCCAGCAGGGAAGTGTCTACACACCACTCCAAAGGAGGAAACAATGAGCCAGAAGCAGCAGCCGAGCACAGAAGCCCCGGTCGAGGGAAACATCAATCCGGACATGCCGCCGGAAGCGGAGACCGACGACACACCCGAAGTGATCGATGGCGCAGCAGGAACCGGAAAGGCCGCGAAAGCCAGGAAATCGACCAAGAAGATGTCCAATACGGCCTATCTCAAGGCACTCGAGAAGCTCGAGGCGGAACTCGTTCATCTCCAGTCGTGGGTCATCAGAAAGGGCCTCAAAATCGTCCTGGTCTTCGAAGGCCGCGATGCAGCCGGCAAGGGTGGAACGATCAAGGCGATCACCGCGCGCGTCAGCCCGCGCGTTTTCCGCGTCGTCGCCCTGCCGGCACCGACCGAACGTCAGAAGAGCCAGATGTACGTGCAGCGCTACATCACGCACTTTCCGGCAGCCGGTGAAGTGGTCATCTTCGACCGCAGCTGGTACAACCGGATCGGCGTCGAAACGGTGATGGGTTTCGCCACCGAGGATCAGGTAGACCATTTCCTGAGGATGGCGCCGATGTTCGAGAAGGCAGCGGTGAAGGAAAACGGCATCATCCTGCTCAAGTACTGGCTGGAGGTCGACATGGACGAGCAGGCGCGGCGCCTCGAGGCACGCATCACCGACCCGCGCAAGCAGTGGAAGCTGTCACCGATGGACCTCAAGTCGTACAGCCGCTGGTACGATTATTCGCGCGCCCGTGACCGAATGTTCAAGGAAACCGATACCCACTGGGCACCGTGGTTTGTCGCCAATTCCAACGACAAGAAGCGCGTTCGCCTGAACATCATCCAGCACATCCTGAACAGCGTCCCCTACGAGGTACCGAAAGATCCCAAGATCACGCTGCCGCCGAGGCAGAAGCGGGGGGACTACAAGGAGCCCAAGCTGACGCTCAAGCGCGTTCCGGAAGTCTATTAGGCACGGAGCCAGTCGCAGGGTCATGCCGTCCGCGTGCTTGCACGGCGGCGTGATCCGGGCTAAGGTGGCAACATCGTTTTTTGGTGACAAGATCATTTCGAGAGGTTTGCGCGATGGGTAAGAGCAGGAAGGCACGAAGGAAAGCCAAGGTCCTGGGCAACATCAATCCGGACCTGCCGACAGAAGCAGTGGAGAGCGAGGCGCCCGCAACGGACGAGGCCTCCCCGGCGAAGAAGCTGTCCAACCGCGCCTACCTCAAGGAACTCGAGAAGCTCGAGGCCGAGCTGGTGCATCTGCAGTCGTGGGTAGTTGAGAAAGGCCTCAAGGTCGTCATCCTCTTCGAAGGCCGTGACGGCGCCGGCAAGGGAGGGACGATCAAGGCGATCACCGGGCGGCTAAACCCGCGCGTCTTCCGCGTCGTCGCCCTGCCCGCGCCGACCGAGCGCGAGAAGACCCAGATGTACGTCCAGCGCTACCTGCCACACATGCCGGCCGCCGGCGAGGTGGTGATCTTCGACCGTAGCTGGTACAACCGCGCCGGTGTCGAACGCGTCATGGGTTTTGCCAGCGACGAGGAAGTGCAGGGTTTCCTCAAATTGGCGCCCCTGTTCGAAAAGCTGGTCGTCGGAAAATTCAACAACATCATCCTCCTGAAATACTGGCTTGAAGTCGACATGGACGAGCAGACGCGCCGCCTCGAGGCGCGCAGCACCGATCCGCGCAAGCAGTGGAAGCTCTCACCGATGGACCTCAAGTCGTACAGCCGCTGGTACGACTACTCGCGCGCCCGCGACGAGATGTTCAGTGCGACGCATACCGAGTGGGCACCCTGGTTCGCCGCGCGCTCCGACGACAAGAAGCGCGTGCGCCTGAACATCATCCGCCACATCCTCAACAGCATCCCCTACGAAGTCCCCAAGACGCCGAAGATCACGCTGCCGAGGCGGGGCAAGGCCGGCGACTACCAGGAACCCGCCAGCCTGCCCGTCAAACACGTGCCGGAAGTGTATTGAGCTTGCCCTGCAGGCGAAGCCGACGGTTTCGCCTGCAGTAGCCGCAGGCTCACGGCGAGAACTCGCCCGCAGGCGACGCAAGCGCTCCCGATCAATCCGTCAAACCGGCCATCCTCAGCCCGGGCAGCCATTGCGCGAGAAGTTCGAGATCGAGCTTGTCCTCGACCGCATCGGCCAGCCGCTCAAGGTCACGTTCGCGACGCGCGTTGGGGTCGAAGCGGCCGCTCGGCTGGTAACCGGTCCATTCGAGCAGGCCCGACAGCGCGTCGGGCGAATCGAACAAGCCGTGGCAATAGGTGGCCATGACCTGGCCATCGGCGGAAACGGCGCCTTCCGGGCTTCCCGCGGTTGGCTGATCAAGCCGCGTCGCGGGTCGTAGCAGCGCCGGGCCGCTGCTGACACCCATGTGAATGCGATAGCCGGTAAACGCTGGCGCGCCGGGCAGCGTCAGCGTGCCGCTGACGTTTTCCAGCGTTTTTTCCGGTGCCAGCGTGGTCTCGAAGTCGAGCAGGCCCAGACCCGGCGCACTACCCGGCTTGCCTTCCAGGCCCAGCGGGTCGTGCAACTGCTGGCCGAGCATCTGCAGGCCGCCGCAAATGCCGATCAGCTTGCCGCCGTAGCGCAGATGCCGGAGGATCGCCTCCTCCCAACCCATCTTGCGCAACCACTCGAGGTCGGACTGGACCGCCTTCGATCCGGGCAGGACAATCAGGTCGCACGCTGGCACTGCGTCGTGCGGGCCAACGATCGTGAAATCGACGTCGGGATGGAAGCGCAGCGGGTCGAGATCGTTGTGGTTCGAAATACGCGGACACGCCGGGGCGATCACCTGCAGGCGTGGATTCACCTTGTCTTCCTTGGCTCTCGGCAGCGCATCCTCGGCGTCGAGGTAGAGCCCGTGCAGGTAGGGCAAGACGCCAATCACGGGTTTTCCGGTGCGTTCCTCGAGCCAGCGCAGGCCGGGCTCGAGCAGTGAAATGTCGCCGCGGAAACGATTGATGACAAAGCCCTTGACACGCGCCTGTTCGCTCGGCGAGAGCAGATCGAGCGTACCGACCAGATGCGCGAAGACACCGCCGCGGTCGATGTCGGCGATGAGGATCACCGGACAGTCGACCACTTCGGCGAAGCCCATGTTGGCGATATCGCGGTCACGCAGGTTGATCTCGGCCGGGCTGCCGGCACCCTCGACGACCACGCAAGCGTAGCTGGCGCACAGGCGCTCCCACGATTCGAGCACGGCCTTCATCGCCCTTGGCTTGTACTCGTGATAGGCGCGGGCATCGAGATCGTGGATCGCCTGGCCGTGGATGATGACCTGCGCGCGCCGGTCGGTCGACGGCTTGAGCAGGATCGGATTGAAGTCGATCTGCGCCGGGACGCCGGCGGCCAGCGCCTGCAGCGCCTGAGCGCGGCCAATCTCGCCGCCATCGATGGTCACCGCCGAATTGAGCGCCATGTTCTGCGGTTTGAACGGGGCGACGCGCACGCCACGACGGGCGAGCACGCGACAGAGGGCAGCGACGAGGACTGTTTTTCCCGCATCGGAAGTGCAGCCCTGGACCATCAGGCTGGGAGTCTTGTTGGGGTGTCTCGGGGTATTCATCGTAGAATCTTGGGCTGATCGCTTCGCAGCCGCAGATTTTCTCATGCCCGCACTCGTTTCTCCTGATCTATTCGTACCTGCCGTCCCAGCCACCCTGTGGCTGCCCCTCGGCGCACTAGCCGGCGTGCTCCTCGATCGAGTGCTGGGGGAGCTCAAGCGCTGGCATCCGCTGGTCGGTTTCGGCCAACTGGCCGATGGCCTCGAGAAAATTCTCAATCGCGGGCCGCTGCGCAGAGCCAGCGGCCTGCTCGCTTGGGCGCTGGCCGTGCTGCCCTGGGTCATGCTGGCCACCTGGTTCAAGCGCGATGACCTGATCGGCTGGCTAGTCGATGTCTCGCTGCTGTATCTGGCACTCGGTGGGCGAAGCCTGGCCGAACACGCCGAGCGCGTCGCCGGGGATCTGGCGGCTGGCGACTTGCCGGCGGCACGGCAACATGTTGGCTGGATCGTTTCGCGCAACACCAGCAGCCTCGACGAAACCGGCGTCGCCAAGGCCTGCGTCGAAAGCGTGCTGGAGAACGGCAACGACGCAGTCTTCGCAACGCTGTTCTGGTTCATTGTATTGGGCGGCGCCGGCGCGGTGCTGTTCCGGCTGGCCAATACGCTCGATGCCATGTGGGGCTACCGGACCGAACGTTTTCTGTGCTTTGGCTGGGCGGCGGCACGCATCGACGACCTGCTCAACTACCTGCCGGCACGGCTGACCTCGCTTTCTTACGCCCTCTTCGGTCACACCCGCCGCGCGCTGCGCTGCTGGTGCGCCCAGGCGCCGCGCTGGGAAAGCCCGAACGCCGGGCCGGTGATGGCCGCCGGTGCCGGCAGCCTGGGCCTGATGCTGGGCGGCGCGGCGACCTATCACGGGCGGCTCGAGCAGCGGCCGCGACTCGGTGCCGGACGCCCGGCGGGCGGCGATGACATCGCGCGGGCGCTGACGCTGGTGCGGCGCAGCATCGGCCTGTGGCTGGCGGTCTATCTGTTGATCGGAGCGCTGCGTGCTTGAACATGGTGGCCGCTTGCGGCTGGCGGCGCAGCAGCACGGCATTCCCCTCGCCGACTGGATCGACCTGTCGACCGGCATCAACCCGGAGGTCTACCCCGTCGCGCCGATCGATCCGATCTGCTGGCAACGCCTGCCGGAAGACAACGATGGCCTGGAAGCCGCTGCTGCCGCCTATTACGGAAACCAGCAGCTGCTCGTGCTGCCTGGATCGCAGGCCGCGATCCAGGGTCTGCCGGCACTTTTCCGACCGATTTCGGTGGCCTGCCTGACGCCGATCTATGCGGAGCATCTGCAGGCCTGGCAACGCGCCGGCCACCAGTTGCGCCGCCTGCCGACGCTGCAGCGCGCGCTGGCGGCGGCAACGCCCAACCTGCTGCTGTGCAATCCCAACAATCCGACGGCGACGGCGGTGCCGCGCCAGGCCTTGCTGGATGCGGCCGAGCAACTGCGTCGGCGGGGCGGCTGGCTGATCGTCGATGAGGCCTTTGGCGATGCCGAGCCGGAGAACGCGGTGGTCACCCTGGCCGGTAGCGACGAGTGGCCCAACCTGATCGTTCTGCGTTCGCTGGGCAAGTTCTTCGGACTCGCCGGTGCGCGCGTCGGTTTCCTCTTCGGCGCCGCCGAAAAGCGCGAACGTCTGCGCGAGATGCTCGGACCCTGGCCGGTGTCACACCCCGCACGGGTGATCGCGCGCTGCGCGCTGCAAGACTTCGCCTGGCAGGAAACCACGCGCCAGCGCCTGCTCGCAGCTTCGCAGCGCCTCGCCGCGCTGCTCGCGCCGCACGGCGAAGTCAGCCGCTGCGCGCTGTTCTGCACGCTCAGGACCGCGCACGCGGCAGCTCTGTACGAACACTTTGCCCGGCACGCCATCCTCACCCGCCGCTTCACTGAGCACGGTCTGCTGCGCCTGGGATTGCCAGGAGCGAGCAGCGAATGGCAGCGCCTCGGCGCTGCCCTGAGCGAAACCGGACTGTCTCGCTGATTGGCGGTTCAACGTCCTGCAGCAGTCACCCCATCGCGTGGCAGCCGACAGGTAGCAAGCGACCGGGCGCCGGCAATGTCCGCGAAGCGATAATGTGAAAGTCGCGTCAGCGACTCACGAACCTCCCCTCGCCCGCTTGTGGGAGAGGTGTCGGGGGGGTGAGATGGGGAATTCACGGAGCATGCTCCGTGCCCAACGAACGATTCCGGCGTGCAAGCCGGAATGCGCCCTGCAAGGGAGATGGGGAATTCACGGAGCCAGGCTCCGTGCCCAACGAACGATTCCGGCGTGCAAGCCGGAATGCGCCCTGCAAGGGAGGGAACGGTCATGGCTTTGATCATCGGGGGTGTCTGGAATCGCCATGACCGTTAGCGCAAGCAAGGAAGAAGCATGCCAGCTTACGAAAAACTGATCGGTGCCTCGCTCGGCCCCGGCGACCCTGAACTGATCAACCGGCGTAGTTGGGCCGTACTGCAGTCGGATGCGCGCTGGCTATACCCGGTCAAGAAGGCACAGGAGAGTTCCTATGCCCTGTCCATCGTCGAGCGCGGCGGGCTGGACATACCGGCCGACGCCGAGGAACTCGTCTTTCCCATGACTCGCGATACCGGGATTCTGCTCAAGGTCAAGCCCTTGATCGATGAGATCATCGAGCTTCTCGCCGGCCGCGACCTGCTGGCAAGCAGTTGTTTCATCGACAAGGTCGGCTCGCCCAACGAACGCATCGTGCGTGACGTCGCCAGCCTGAAGGGGGAAAAGGTCAACTACCTGTCACTGCTGCTGGTGCAGAATCCCAAGCGCGAACGTGGCCAACTGCGGCGCGGTTGCCGCCAGCGCCAGGAAGCCGGGGACGCGGCATGAAGGTCGCGGTGATCGCCCCGCATCTTGGCAGCAAGGAAACCGACCCGGCCGTCCTGGTGATCGACGAGGCGGTAAAATTCGTCATTCCCGTCCTCTCCGGCCACCTCGGCGGCGCCAATGCGCTGGCCGGGCACATGGCCACCGCATTGGGTGCGACGCCGGTGCTGACTGCGGCCTCCGATGCACGCCAGACGCTGGCGGTGGATCTGATTGGCCGCGAGTTGAGCTGGACTATCGAAGCGGGTCACGACAGCATCGGTCGCGCCAGCGCCGCGGTGGTTAACGACGACCCAGTGGCGCTGGTTCAGGAATCTGGCAGTGCCAACTGGTGGGCCAGTCACGCCAATGGCCGCGAGTTTCCCTTGCCGGCGAATCTGCGTCTCTTTGCGCGGCTGGAAGAGGTCGACAGCGAACATTTCGCCGCCGTGCTGTGGATCAGCCAGCGGGCGATGCCGGCAGCTTTCGCGGCACAGCTCGCCGGTCGCTGCGTGACCTATCGGCCGGGACCGGCGGCATGAAGCTGGCGCTTGGCCTGGGCTGCGACCGCGGGACGCCCGCGGCAACCGTCGACGTACCCAACCCATCGGAAGCCGTGCGCAGACACACCGGCACGTCGTCCGTCGCCGAAGCTGCGGCCCTGCTGGTTGGCGGCGCCGACAGGACGCAGCTGATCATCGAAAAACACCGGCTGCGCGGCCCCGACGGCCGCCACGCAACCGTCTCCATCGCCAGGATTGCGGAATGACCCAAGAGAAAACCGGCAAGATCATGCTCATCGGCCTTGGCCCAGGCAGCTCTCGGCAAACTGCTTGACTTGCCGCCAGGCGCCCATCCGCTGGGCATCCTGTGCATCGGTCAGGTGCCCGCCTTCTATCCGCGCCCGATGTTCGAGGAAACCGGCTGGGGCAAGCGCCTTGATCTGACGCAGGTGCTCTTCGAAAACCGTTGGCCGGAACATGCGCTGGCCACCCCGACAGCCTATTGAATTTTCGAGGATCTTCAACGCTTGTCGAGTGGAAACTCCAGGGCTACCAGTAGTCCGCCCGCCAGCCGGTTCGAGGCAGCAGCCTTGCCGCCGTGCGCCTCGGCGACGCGGCGAGTGATTGCCAGTCCGAGTCCATACCCGGTCGACGGTCCGGCTGCGCCGCTACGAAAGAATGCTTCGAAGATTGCATCGAGATCGTCCTCCGGGACACCGGGCCCAGTGTCGGCCACAGTGACGTGCACTCGTCCATCGATCGCTTCAGCAGAGATCACTACCACACCACCGTCGGGCGAATGGCGCACGGCGTTTCGCACGACATTTTCGATTGCTCGATGCAGCAATTCATGGTTCCCGCGCAGAACGATCGACTCATTCAGATCGACCCGGACCTCGCAGCGCTTGCCGTCTGACTCGAAGCTGGCATCGTTGGCGATGTCGGCGATGATCTCGTACACATCAACATCCTCATCCAGATTACCCGTCATGCCAGCGTCGAGTCGGGCCAGGGCAAGCAATTCCCCAACGAGAGTATCCATCCGCGCCGTGTCGCGCTGGATACGTTCGACAAACTCGACGGCACGTTCAGGTTGTTGCTGCATCAGGTCAGCCGCCGCCTGCAACCGCGCCAGTGGCGAACGCAGTTCGTGAGAAACGTCGTGTAGCAGTCGGCGCTGCGTTCCAATGAGGCTCTGCAAGCGACCGGCCATGTGGTCGAAACTCTTGCCCAGATCGGACAATTCGTCGTTGCGACGACCCATTGAGGCACCAACGCGCGTCTCCAGCTTGCCGTTCGCCGCCAACTCGAAGGCAGCGCGAAGGGTGCGGATCGGTCTGGCGAAATACCATGCCAGGAGAGCCGCGAATACCACGCTAACCAGCGAGCCTGAGAGGATGGGTACCAACGGTGGCGGCAAATGACGCAGCGGCGGTTGAGCAAGACGGGGCGGCCGCTTGTCCGCGCCGCGAAGCTCCGGCGGCGGACGCGGCCCGCCGTCGAAGGGCTCTGGTCCTGACCTGTTGGCAGAATGCCCAAGCCATATCGTCATGCCGACACCGGCGGCTGTGACGAACTGCGCCAGCCAGAAAATGAGAAAGAACTTCCAGAACAGGCGGCCCATTATTCGACGATCAACTGGTATCCCTTGCGGACGACGGTCTGAATCAGGGGGTGACCATCGGCGAGTTTGCCAAGCTTGTGGCGGATCTTGCTTACATGCACGTCAATGCTGCGGTCAAAGCGCGTTAACGTTCGTCCCAGAGCTTCCTCTGAGAGCTCAGCCTTGCTGACTGGTCGGCCGGCGTTACGTACGAGGACTTCGACCAGATTGTATTCGGTGCTGGTGAGATCGAGGACCTGCCCGGCGCGTTCTGCCCGGCGCTGCGCTGGCCAGATGGTCAAAGTGCCCGCGACGATGGACTGAACCGACGCCGTCGGCGCAACGTCGATCGTGCCGACACGCTTGAGGATGGCACGCAGGCGTGCCGCCAGTTCGCGCGGCGTGCAGGGCTTTGGCACATAATCGTCGGCACCCAGTTCCAGCCCGATGATCCGGTCGGCACCGTCACCACGTGCGGTCAGCATCACGACCGGTACAGCGCTCGCCGCACGAATCTTCGCCAGCGTCTCGATGCCGCTCATGACGGGCATCATCACGTCGAGGACGACAATATCCACGCTTCCGGACAGCGCCAGCGCCAAGCCTGCCGCGCCATCGTACGCGGCAACTACCTGGAATCGCTCTTGTTCGAGGTAGTCGCGTAACAAGTCGACGAGTTCGACGTCGTCATCAACCAGAAGAACTTTGTGGCTCATTTCTTCCTGCATGAATTTCGTGGGTTCCGATGATAGAGCATGGACTCCAGGACCAAGCCATCTTTACCCGCTTTTACCTCTCGGCTAGCGGCACTTTACAACGTCCCTGCCTAAGATCGCCCTATCGTGCCGGCCCGAGATTCTCGAAGGTCCGCGACGCCTGTGGGCTATTTTCTTGATACCTGCTGAACTCGAGGCGAAAGTGCATGGCTTGCTGACCCCGGAGCAAGGGCAGCAGTTCGCTGATGCACTCCTCAAGACTGACTCTCAGCGAAGTTCCAGAGGCAGATGAATGCCGCCAATCAAATGCGCCCACGCGTCACGCCTGGGTCGAGGAAGTGCCGAGGCGCTCTCACCTTCTTGTCGGGCATCGCGTTGTTGATCGCCCTTGGTTTTGGCGAAGCGCAAGATGAGGATCTCGCTGAGGATCTCGCGCGCTTGTCCAGTTGCGGTTACGAGGTGGTCAACTGGGGCTCGAGGGTGCCCAATCGGGACGTCCGGAAGACTGCCGCGGGTCCACCAGAAGCCACTTCCATGCGGGACAGCCCGCGCGACCCGTCCGACGACATCGAGCGGGGTTGCTTCGGCAGCGGCCTTGGGGCTGCGGCCCGCATGGGCAGATCCGGCAGCGTTATCGGCGGCCGCGGCGGTATACCAGTTGGCCCTCGTGACGAAGCGCTGTCCCGGCGCTTCTTCGTAACGGTCTGCTGCACGGATCGTGATCATTGAGCGCCTAAGCGGCCCTCCCGGACCGCCCCGTTCAACCGAGATATTTGCAAGAATTTACACCAGTTTTCGTCCAATATCATGACTTAATGTGGATACTGGCAAATATCCAACGAGGAGACATTGCCTGCAATGGCTTGGCTACGACTCAATAATCTGAAAAGGACACCTGATGAACAGCAGTATTGGCGGTATCGGCGGTATCGGCGGTAACAGCGCGATGATGATGCAGGGTATGCGCGGCATGAAGCGCCCCGACCCGACGCAGATGGCAAACGACTTGTTCTCGCAGCTTGACTCGTCCGGACAGGGCTACATTCAGAAATCCGACCTGCAGGCGGCGCTTGACAAGATATCGTCTTCGTCGTCGTCGGGCACGACGCCGAGCGTCGATGAGATGTTCAAGCAATTCGACAGCAACAGTGACGGCAAGGTCACCAAACAGGAGTTCTCGGACACGCTCAAGAAGGTCGCCGACCAGCTCGACGAGCAATTCCGGAGCATACGCATGAGTGGAGGGATGAGCGGCATGGGCCGAATGCCGCCAGGCGAGATGCCTCCAAGTGGCGATAGCGGCGGACTTACGAAGGATCAAGTCAACACCGCAGCGAAGGAAGTCAAATCATCCGACAGCAAGGCTTCAAGCGCGCTTGCCGATCTCGCGAAAAACTTCGACAAGGCTGATACCAATCAGGATGGCAAGGTCAGCTTCCAGGAGTTGATCGCGTTCGAGCAGAAGACGTCTTCTCCTTCCGTATCGTCGTCGACCGAAGCAGGATCTTCGTCGTCCAACACCGACTACGCGAAGGTGATGCTGCAGATCGCCAGGCTGATGCAGGCCTACAGCATCGGCGGTGACCAGAACAGCAACAGCCAAGACTCGACTCTCTCGGTGTCAGCTTGAGCAGGATGACGGCGCCTCGTGGCGCCCGCGTCCGTCGTGGGCACCATATCCTCATTCCAGAATCAACATACCAGCCAGCCCAAACATCGTCAGGCTGATCAGCGAATCGAGAACGCGCCAGGAGATGGGGTTCGCAAATACCGGGGCCAGAAAACGCGCGCCGTAGCCGAGCGCAAAGAACCAGGAAAAGCTCGCGCCGGCAGCTCCCGCGCCAAAAACCCATCTTCCCTCTTCTCTTTGACTGGCTAGCGAGCCGAGAAGGATCACGGTGTCCAGATAAACGTGAGGATTGAGAAAGGTAAAGCCGAGACAGGTCGCGAGGGCAACGCCGAGCGGTACCCCGGTGGCGACGCCGAGAATGACTTGTTCCCGCCTGAGGGCACGCCGGGCCGATGCCAACCCGTAAAGGAGCAGGAATGCCGCGCCGCCGTAGCGAGCGAGGCCCAAGAACACTGGCTGGGCTTGAATCACTGCCCCCAGCCCCGCAATGCCGGCTGCGATCAGCAGGGCGTCGGCGCTTGCGCAGACAAGCACAAGTGGCAGAACGTGTTCGCGCCGGACTCCCTGGCGTAGCACATAGGAATTTTGTGGGCCAATGGCGACGATCAGGACTGCTCCGGAAAGGAATCCGGCAATCAGGTCAGATACCATGATTGGTCAGTGAAGTTGGCAACGTCGTCAGCTTATGGTGCACCACGACACAAATACAGTTAAAGTCCATAATCGTTCATTAGATTTGCTAACCGATGAAGATCGACAACGCCCAATTGGCCGCCTTCGCTGACGACATCCGGGGAGAGAGTCGACGACAGGAATTACCCACCACAGGAGGAGCAAGCAATGGGCAACAGTGATGATGATGTATGTGGTTTTCTCCCGAAGATCGACGACAAGAGCCCGCAAGGCTTCCTGGGGAGACTCAAGCTCAGCGAGCTGAGACCCACCCAGAACGGCGTCGGCATGGACGAGGTCAAGGCAAAGGTGAAGGGACTCCAGGACAAGAGCGGCGGCAAACTACTGGACTACCTCCTGCCGCGTACCGTTCCGATCGTAATCGGCAACGATGGCTACTACCTCATAGATCACCACCATCTAGGAATATCCCTGTGGATCGCCAAGGGAGACATCGACGTTCCGGTTCTGGTCACCCGTAATTGGGCTCCCATCAAGGGAGATCGCTTCTGGAAAACCATGGCCGACAACGATTGGGTCTACCCGTACAGCGCTCTCGGCGCTGGTCCGTTCAATCCAAACACCCTCAAACAGCACGTCAAGGACCTGGATAACGACCTTTACCGGAGCTTGTCCTGGCTCGTGCGCGAGGACTATGGTTACGTAAAGGACGCCAGCAACCCAATCTTCGCGGAATTCAAATGGGGCAGCTTCTTCCGCACCCGCGTCATCTTCAAGGAGCAATTGACCTGCAAAAAGGAAGACAGCGTGAACCTGACCCTGAAAAAACTCATGCATGACGACCCGGACGACTACGCCGACAAGATACGCTACGCGAAGCATCTGGCCGCTTCTCCCGACGCGGCCGGGCTGCCGGGCTTCGTCGGCCGCTCCCGGTGACGCTTTGCCTACGTCCGGCGATGCGCGTATTACGCACCAGCGGCAGCCGCACTTTCGCTCAAGAAGTGTGACCTCGTCGGAGAACCGGTGGCCGTTCGCAACGCAGCCGCAATCTCCGGCCAGCACGCCAGGCCGCCGTTCGATATTCAGCAGTGCCGTTCCCCTGCAAGCTCAGGACAGCGCACGCGGCAACGCTCTACGAGTCCTTTGCCCAGCGACTGGAGTGCACTTCGGGAGGCGTCTCTGCGGACGGCGAGGCCTGCTGGCGCGAAATCGGTGATTGACCGCGGTGCCCGGCGTCGGCCATACTCCGGCGCGAGGGTCTGGATTCTCGGTCCTGCGGTGGTCGCAACGATGGTGCAACTGCGCCAGATTCGCGCCGTACATCTTCCTTCTCCCTGTAGCGATGCCCCGGTAAGGTCTTTCAGGTTTTCCGTCCATGGAATCCGGATACCAGGCAGTTCACCCTTAACCCAAAAGAGGCCGATGATGACCCGCGACTCCCGCCGCGCGGAGCACGGCGCAAGTGCCGCCGCCGGCGCAGACGCCATGCCTGCCACCACCAGCAAGGTCTTTTCCCTGTTTCTGATCAAGCCGTCGCACTACGACGACGACGGCTACGTCATCCAGTGGGCGAGGTCTTCGATCCCGTCCAATACGCTCGCCGCGGTGTACGGCCTCGCGCTCGACTGCGCCGAACGCCGGGTTCTCGGCGACGATGTGGAGATCCGCATCACTGCCTGCGACGAGACCAACACGCGCATCCGGCCCGAGCGAATGATCGCAGCGATCCAGGCAGGCAACGGTCTGGTCTGCCTGGTGGGCGTCCAGACCAACCAGTTCCCGCGCGCTGTGGACCTCGCGCGTTCGCTGCGCACGGCGGGTGTGCCGGTGTGCATCGGTGGCTTCCACGTCAGCGGCTGCCTGGCGATGCTGCCGGCGATCCCGCCGGAAATGCGCGAGGCGATGGATCTCGGCATCACACTGTTCGCGGGCGAAGCAGAGGGGCGCTTCGAGCAGTTGTTGCAAGCCACCTACGCCGGACGGATCGAACCGCTATACAACTACATGAGTGAGCTGCCGGGGATCGAGGGTACGCCGATCCCCTTCCTCCCCGCCGACGTGGTGCGCGGCACCAGCGGCATGCGCGCCAGCTTCGACGCTGGCCGCGGTTGCCCGTTTCTGTGCAGCTTCTGCACGATCATCAACGTGCAGGGACGCAAGTCGCGCACGCGCAGTCCGGACGACATCGAGCGCATCTTGCGCAGGAACCTCGCGCAGGGCATTCACAACTTCTTCATCACCGACGACAACCTGGCACGCAACCAGAACTGGGAGGCGATCTTCGACCGGCTGATCAAACTGCGCGAAGAAGAAGGCCAGTACATCTACGTCGTGGCGCAGGTCGACACGATGTGCCACAAGATCAAGGGCTTCATCGAAAAAGCTGCGCGCGCCGGTATCAACCGCATCTTCATCGGCCTCGAGAACATCAACCCGGATTCGCTCAAGGACGCCAGGAAGGGCCAGAACCAGATCACCGAGTACCGGGCGCTGCTGCAGGCGTGGCACAGCCACGGCGTGCTGACCTACGCGGCCTACATTCTCGGCTTCCCGAACGACACCGCCGCCTCGATCGAGCGAGACATTCGGATCATCCAGCGCGAACTGCCCATCGACATCATCGAGTTCTTCATCCTCACGCCGCTGCCGGGTTCGGCCGACCACAAGCGGCTCTACCTCGATGGCGTCGAGATGGAGCGGGACATGAATCAGTATGACCTGTTTCATGTCACCACCCGTCACCCGCGCATGTCGGACGAGGAGATGCTCGGGATCTATCGCAAGGCCTGGGAACTCTACTACACGCCGGAGCACGTGGAAACCGTCCTGCGCCGGGCGAAGCACTGGGGCTACAGTCCACACAACATGATGTGGAAGCTGCTTTCGTTCCATGCGACGCCGCTGCTGGAGAACGTACACCCGCTGGAGGGTGGCATTCTCCGGCGCAAGTACCGCAAGAGCCGGCGCTACGGCATGCCACTCGAGCGTCCGCTGGTATTTCACGCACGCTACGCCTGGGAAACCATCGCCAAGTACACGCGCTTCCTCTCGATCTACCTCCGCTATCGCCGGACGCTGAAACGAGTGATGCGCGACCAGCGGCCGTACTCCGATGTCGCGATGACCCCGGTGGATGCGGCGGAGTTGGAGCAACTGGAGATGTTCAACGCCACCGACGCGGCAAGAGCGACGGCGGAAAAGGCGGTGCGGCGCAAGGCCAGGATACCTCTCCGAATAATCACGGAGAGCGCCTCCACCTGGCGCGCGCCAATCGATCCCGCCGCTGTGCACGTGGAGGCTGCGTCGGCGATCGGTAGCCGCCCTTCGCCAGTCGGGCGACAGCTTGGGTAGAGGAACCGGCGTAAGGGCCAGGCTTGAATGGTTTCCCATCCGCCGGCAATCTTTGGTCTCGGCAGCGTCGGCGGCGACGAGTTCTTCAACCGGTCCACTTCCCATGATTGATGGTGGGAACTGGCAAGGAACCAGGCCAAATGAGTCATCAGGCCTTCCCAACCCCATCCAGGCCCAGCTTCAGCAGTGCCGCATCGCGCGTCAGCAGCGTCACTCTCTCATCCTGCGCCTGTGCGATGAGCAGTCGATCAAAGGGATCGGCGTGTGCGCAAGCCAAGTGGCGCACGGCTTCGATGTGGCGCAGCAGAATGGGCAGCAGGACAAAACCCTGTGCTGTGAAATGTTCGCTAAGCGCTCCGGGCGGCAAAGGGAGTTTGCCTCTGGCATTTTTCAGGACCATCTCCCACACGCTGGCCGTGCTCACGACAATCTCCGACTTTGCAACAAGACCTTGCGTGGCTTTGCCCAGACGTTCATCGGCCGTCATCCACCAATAGATCAGGTGGGTATCGAGCAGGTATCGTTTCACGGCAATTCGCTACCGGTGAGCGCATCAGCGATGGCGGCATTGGTCGCGGGCGTATCCCAGTCCGCTTCGGGCGCTGGCAGGCCCGACCAGGCACCGGGCTTGCGCGAAAAATCCTGGGCGCCGACCTTGACCAGCCGGACGACCGGAACCCCCTTGTTGGCGATGATCACATCTTCACCGGCCAGCGCCGCTTGCACCAGTTTCGAGAGTTGATTCCTGGCTTCGAGCATGTTGCATTGCATGGTTGCCTCCCTGGGGAATTTCACTTGTTGTCCACAGTTTAACGCTAGCTAGCCAGGTTAGCCAACAAGTGCGTGCTCGGGAGTGTGGATGTGCAACTCGAGGGTAACCGTTCCTCCCCTATGTGCTGCCGGGTGCAGGGGCCGGGACGGCAACCCGCAGCCGCTGACGGTGCCGAGGTAGCGCCAGGAGAGGCCTTCGACAACGGCAGGTTTCGTGACGCTGGCCAGGAGGAAGGCGCAGGCCGCTTGCGTGCCGTGTGATGTGCGCGACCCAGTGGAGGCCTGTCGGGTGAAAGCGGCAGTGGGGCACCGGCGCGGATCGTCCCGTCTAAGATTCGCCCGCCGCCGGGGCTCCTCCATGCCCTCGCTGCGAGCCCGTGTCGCGCAGGCAGCGGGCGGAATCTCGCCCTAGTGGCGTCCATAGCGTTTGCTGGCCTCATCTGCCGACCCCGACCTCTATGGTCGATCGGCCGGCCTCGCAATTTGCGCATCAGATGCGGCCAACAGCCAGGCGGTTTTCCAGGCGCGACCCGTAGCCATCGCGATGAGAATGCCGTGATAGCCTCTTGCAAGGCGTTCTCCAGCATTTCCCCCGGGCCAATGAGAACAGCACCTGTGGGTCGTGACCAAAGCCCCAGCCACAACGCCGGATCCTTCCATCATCCACATTCAGTTGCGGCGCCTGCTGTCGGCCCCAAACGTCCTCCAGCGGAAACTGGCGCGCCCCCTTCCCGGAGGGGTCTCGTCGATCACGCCGGTGCTCAGCATCAGGCCGAACAATTCCTCAGCCCCTCGCGAATACGCGCCCGCACGGCGCATGCCAGCCGGCGACTCCCCAACTGGGCCCCAGCCCCTCGCCCAGTGACCTCCCCTGGCTGTCCGCGGCCCGCAGACTGCGCACGGCTGACTGACCACAGGAGCAGACGACTTCCAGCAGAAGGTGACGCGTGACACTGAACAGCAGCCCGATCTGCCTCGACCTGCGGTGCAATATCGATTTCGTCCCAGCCCGTTAAGCCTGTGACTTGGCGTCCGCCGCCAGCGCTAAAGCACCGCCGCAAGTTCTCCGGTCGGTGCTCGCAAGTGGCGGTGACCGTCGGTTCTGAGTGCGGCCAAAGCCTGACTGCCGGGCTGCTTGCCGGGCTTCTTGTCTGTACCTGCGGCGCTGGGGTAGCTTCACTACCGGTTTGACCGCCTCTTCCCCTGCTTCCGCGCTTTTCATCTCCTCTTCAGCGCCGCTTCCTCTGGGTCGATCTCGGTAGCCAATCCTGATCCACCTCCGCCTCGCTGGCTCTCTCCCAAGGCGCCTGGCTGGTGGCGGCAGTGTGTCCGGGTTTTGGTTCAGCCGATCATGCAACTCTTTGACGTCGTCCAGAGACGCTTCGATACCTCCAGCAATAGCTCCGCCGGAGCCTCTTCAGCCACTCGTCGTTCATTTGCAGAAGGTCGTGCTTGCGCAGGTGCATTGCGTCGGGTCGTCGTTACGTTACGCGAATTATGACATAGAACTTAACCCTGCGGTGCTAATTGTTGAGGGGGTGTGAACGGGTACACTCGAGGTGCTAGACTGTGAGGCGTTCATTTCTGGAGGTCGCGGCCATGGCTGGTACGATGCAGTTGACGGCAATCATCGAGCGTGAGGGGGGCGAGTACGTTTCAGTCTGCCCCGAACTGGACATCGCCAGTCAAGTGCCCACAATCGAAAAGGCACGTGACAATCTGCAGGAGGCGATCGAGCTGTTCTTCGAGACGGCCGATCCATCCGAGATCGCCACCCGCCTCCATGACGAGGTGTTCGTCACCCGGCTTGAGGTCGCGGTTGGTTAGGCTTCGAGTTTTCTCGGGAAGGGAGTTGTGTCGGCTGCTCGGCGACCACGGTTTCGAAGTGGTCAGGCAGCGTGGCAGCCACGCGGTCATGCAGAAGCGGACAGCAGGCACCACCGTAACGGACCCGGTCCCGCAAAGCCTTCTCCTGAAAGACCCTTTCACACCCGGCGGCCTCAAGCGCGCCGATCTGGAGTGCGGTGTCCTGCACTTGGGTAGAAACGCGGGCGTAGCCGAAGCGCATGGTTGCAAATCCCTGTTGCCATTCGGCGCAATAGTGCAATACCTTTTTGCAACGCGCCAGCCCTTGCAAAGGGTGGGTCGGGTTGGCGTTGCATAAAGGATCGTTTTTGCAATCCATGCCAGAGGGCTACAGCGTTTTTTGGGTGATAGTAGGTCGTGCCTTCCTCGCTTGCCTCTTCCCTTGCTTTAGGCTTCCCTGAAGGGCTGGCTGGCATGTGTGGAACCCCGTGCCCTACTAGATGAAAGACGACTGTTCAGGCTGTGGCTTGGCGACGTAGGGTTTTACGTCGATGTCCCCTGCCCTCGCCCGCGCTGCGGCAATCTCGTAGTTAGTCTGCATCTGGACAAGGGTATCCATGCGAACACCGAAAGCTTTTTCAATCCGCAGGGCCATTTCCGAAGTGAGGCTGGCGTGACAGTTGAGCAGCGCGGAAAGTGCGGGGCGGGTCACACCCAGCACCTTGGCGGCGGCGGTGATGGTGAGCCCTTGGGGTTCGATCACTTCCATCTTGATGAACTGGCCCGGATGGGCGGGCTTGAGCATATGTGCCATATTGTGGCCCTCCTCGTTAGTGGTAGTCCTCATAGTCGAGATCGACAATCTCGCCGTCGGTTTCGTCAATGCGGAACGTCAGTCGCCAGTTCTTGGTAACAGTGAGGCTCCATGTTCCTTTGCGGTCGCCGGTGAGCTGGTGGGCACGCCAGCTTGGAATGGTGCGTAGTTCGTCGGCATCGGTCATGGCTTGCAGGAAAGAGAGAATGTTGCGCACCTTCTCTATCGTGACGGCAGCAAGACCGGCAGACTCATCGGCCTCGATAAAGCGTCTCAGGCCCTTGTGTCGAACATTTCGTATCCGCATGTCTAAACCTATCAGGAGCAAAGCTGTCCGTCAAGTGTAAAGTTACAGATGACGCCTCATACTTTGATTGCAGGGCTGCATGGGGCGATGGTTCTGGCGCAGACGGCGCAGTCCTGCTTGTCCTGGCCGTCCTGGGGCGGCACGAATTCCGGCGGCAACGGGATGGCGTTCGCCTGGCCCGGCGCCACCAGCACCGGCGTCACGGCAATGTGGCGATAGCGAACCCGGTCGTTCTTCAGGCGCGTCTCGTTGCAACCAGCACAGGATATCTTTTCCGAGGAGAAGAAATCAGTGCCGTCCAGGGCAATCAGCAAGGTGTCGTTGATCGAGCGAAATCCCGCCATGTCGGTGGTATCCAGACGAATCAGGTTGAGCACGATCTTCTTCAGGAGGGAGAGATTCTGTGGCGCGTTGTCCTTGCGCACGGTGCTGGCATCCTCGCCGAAGCTGACGTCGAGAACCCAATGAAGCCGGTTCTCGATGCCCCAGTGGGAGCGAACCGCTGCCGCGAGTTGTTCGGCGGTCAACTCGCGAGAACTGATGTAGTAGCGCCGCTCCAGGTCCGACTCCTGGTCACCCACCTTACGGAGGGGTCGATCAGACCGATCGTCTTGCACTTGGGCCAATCCGCCAGATTGACGACCCCTTCCGCGGGCAACACCGAAGCAATTTGGCCGACGATTCGACCATGGGAAGTGAGAACCTGCCGGTGACGGTCAACCTCTTCCGATGGATATTGGTCAATGAACTCGGTCTTGATGGCTTCCAGCAGCTTCGGTTGATTCTCCTTGACCGCCAGGAGGTAGTCGCCCTCTTGGTCGGTGATTTGACCGGCGATGTTTTTCTGGCACCCCATGGCGTCGATGCTGACCAGCAACCCATTGATATGGAGTGCTTTCAGGAGTTCCGGGATGGCGGTGATCTCATTACTCTTGCTGGCCACCTTTTCCTGGCCGAGAACGACCCCGAGTTCGGTAGCAAAGGCGCTGACCATGTGAATGGGACTCTCGCCGCCACTGCCCGACCCGCGCACCGTCTTGCCGTCAACCCCAAGACGCCTGTCAGGTACTGACCACCCCAGCCACCCAGCGGCGGAACGCCGTTTCAATTGCTTCGGGTCGAGGGCCTGGAAGATGCGCAGAAAGGTCTTTTCCGAGGCAACCCCGTTCCTGAGCACCAGGAACTTGCGCAACCACGCCTCCTTCGTACGCCCCACTCGGCGATGTCTTCGATGGTGTCGCAGTCGGAGAGGACGGCGGCAATGGCAATCACGAGAATCTCCAGGAAGTCATGCAGCGTCCCATTGCTCGGTTTCCGTGGGTCGTCAACTTCACCCAAACAGCATACAAGGCTTGCCACCTTCGTCTTGGTCATTTCTCGCGCCTAAAAGACGAGAGTAGACCCGATTTCTTGCTGGTTCACAAGACCCTGTCATAACGCCATGAATGTTAACGGTTTTTCCCTTCGGAGGAATGACAATGACGAACATGGCATCCGAGTGACGAGGCCCTGTTTCGGTGAGTCGGTACATTTGCTGCAAGCTGTTGAAGAAGAACAAATTTGTAAGTCGCCAAGCCCAGAAAAAGAAGTCATTCAAGCAACACCCAGAACGTAACCCGCAGTTTGAGAACATCACGAAAATCAAAGCGACGTATCTTGCACAGAACCAGCCGGTGATCAGCATGGATACGAAGAAAAAGGAGATGATAGGCAACTTCTATCGCGCGGGGAAATTGTACACGAGAAACCATTGAGGTCTTGGACCATGATTTTGCCAGCTACGGCGAGGGCAAGATTGTGCCGCACGGACTTTATGACGTGGGGTTAAACAAGGGGCACGTGAACATCGGAACGAGCCGCGATACCACTGAATTTGCGTGCGACAGCGTCGCGCACTGGTGGGAAAATGTGGGCAAGTACGACTATGCTCACGCTACCCAACTCCTCCTGACGTGCGATGGCGGGGGGAGCAATCCCTCAATTCCTCTTTGTTTCGACAGGATCTGCAAACCTTGGCCAACCGCATCGGGCTGGAAATTCGCATTGCCCACTATCCGCCGTACTGTTCCAAACACAACCCGATCGAACACCGCCTTTTCCCTCATGTCACGCGCGCCTGCGAAGGCGTCGTCTTCAAGAGCGTGCCATTGGTGAAGGAATTGATTGAACGCACGCAGACTAAAACAGGCCTGAGTGTCTCCGTCGACATCCTCAACAAAGTCTGAAACTGGGCGCAAAGCTTCAGAGCACCTAAAATCAACTCTGAAGATTATTGCCGATTCCGTTCTTCCCCAATGGAATTACACCGTTTCTCCGCAGTCAGATAACGAACTTCCGCAAGTTGTTTTTTGAACGTTCCTTAGTTCAGTAGCAGCGAACAGCACGGTCCTTTGCACAACTTCTTTCAGTTGATGGCGCAATTATGGCGCAGTACTGACTGCCGCGCTACCGCTGTTCTCCTCTTGGCTGCTTGGTCGGTGTCTCATAGTGCCATGGACACCGGAATTCAACATCCTAGTTCTACTTTGTCAGATTGCATTTCAATCTGATGCTGAGAGCATGGCAGCTTGCTGTCTATAGGCGGATTCCATGGCTTGGCGCCGCCGTCGATGTCGGTCGATGATGGATGCTGCGAGATCGTTGTCGGTGACGATCTTGGTGGGCAACCGATGGCGCATGATCTCCACCAAGTCGCGGCAGGAGAGCAGTTCGGCCGTCTCGCGATGGGCCATGCGCTCCTTGGCGAGGAACATGGTCGCAATCATGACCAGGGCCATGTGATGGTGCCACGCCTGCCAGCGGCGGACCTGATACTCGGCCATGCCGCAGGCGCTCTTGGCCTCCCGGAAGGACTGCTCGACGAAATGGCGCGCTCCCTGCATTTCTGCCAAGCGGCGCAAGGAAGCCCTGGGCTTGGCATTGGACAGGCCGAACTTGAGTTTCGTCCCATCGATTTCCCGGCGTCCCAGGAGATGCCAGCGGCTCGCCGACGGCGCCTTGCCGTCCCAGACCCACACCCTCTGGGTGAGATAGTCGGCGATCACCTCGCCCTTCTCGCCGTCACGGATCGACAAACGCCCCCAGGCGGATGCCGATTGCGTGGCTGCCCACTCCGCCACCGTCATGGATACCGCCGCGGTCTGCCGCCGACGGGGCGCTCGACCCTTTGGCGAACGACGAGCCACCACGGTGGGTGCGGGATCCTGGAGATAGATCGCCTGATCCGAATGCACCTCCGCGAAAAAGATCTCTCCCTCGCCATCCAGTTCCCCGAGCAGCCAGGGCAAGTGCCCGTAGCCACCATCAAAGGCGACGAAAGAGAAGTGCAAGCCTTCCCGCCTCAGGCGCATCACCATGTCCAGGGCGATCTCGCCCTTGGTGCGGAACACCTGCGCCTCCTCAGGCACCCCCACCACCTCGCAACGGGTCGTATCTTTGGTCCACGTTTCCGGCAGATACAAGTCGGCATCCACCACGCTCGCCACGCCGTCTCGCGTCACCGCCGCGAAGACGCCCACCTGACAGTTATCAACCTTCCCGAAGCGACCGTTGAGTGTGATCACCCGATTTGATGTTCTGATGTTCTGTACGGCGATGGTTTGCGAGGGTGCTCGTGCAGGATCAACCCTGGGGCTCTGCCCCAGACCCCGCGCTCGCCGCGAGGCAGCCGCCGGGGATGAACAAGTTCTCCCCGGCAACTGCTCGCAAGCATCGGGACCCTCCAAGGCGTCAAGAGGCTTTCGCGGCATAAACGGGCCGATGAAGCCGGTCCATTTATTCCACGGTCCTCTTGACCCCTTTCCAGGTCAAAGCACTTCCCTCTTCCGTCGGGTCTTTCGTCGAGCGTGCCGCGCCCACTCTTCCCGACTGGACCTTCCTCCCGTCGTTCCTGCCGCCTCTCGTCATTCGGTGACCGTCCCGAATCCGTAGCGCTGCCCGAAAGCCAGCCAGGCCCGTCGGGCGCAGAGGCGAGCCGGTTCGGAAGCCTCCACCCGCCCGAGGAGGTCCAGCAGCGCTTTGAGTGGCGCGTCCGTCTCGTTACCGATGGCCTCGATGACCGTTCTTCGGTCGCGCATCCGCTGCGCACGCTTGCGCTCCCGGTCCGTCATCGCTCGCTCGCCCTGGGGTGGGCGGCCTCTTTTCGTGACCATCACCATGGGGTCGGTCATCTTCTCCTCCGGTTCGGGTGACCGTCACGAAAGGACCGGACCGTTCGGCGGTCGTCCCTCCCAAGGTCCAGAGGCGTCGTTCCGCCCGGAGCCACTGCCGCGGGTCGTTGGGCGCGATCGCATGACCGCGCGAAGCAGTCGCCTGGCTGGTGATTCCTCACCGGCCGGCCCCCACCCGACGCAGCGAGGGCGCCTCGGGGAAGCGAAGACCTCGAGGTAGAGCTTCTCGTCGAGTTGCGGCAACTCCGCTGCGCGGCGGCGGCGAGCAGTTCGGCCGCGAGCGTGGTCAGGATGCGGTAATTACCGGCGGCGTGATCGCACAGCGTATGACAGAGCGCCGGCGTCATCAGACTAACGTTGCCGGCGCTGCTCAGCAGATGGGTCAGGCAGGCGAGCAACTCGTCCCGCGACGCATACTCGGTGGCGAGGCGGGTGCGGATGCGGGAACCCAGCGGGATCAACTCCTCGCGGCGCAGCTTCTCGATCAGACGCGCATCGCCGGCCAGCACCACACACAGGAGCGGTTGCGAATCGAAACGCGCACTGGCGAGCAAGCGCAACTCGCAGAGGACCGCCGGACTCATCTCCTGCGCCTCATCGACCAGTAACACCGCCCGGCGACGGGTCGTTTCCAGATGCGCGAACCAGACCTCGCGCAAGGCCTTGAAGCCACCCCAGCGGTTGTGCGGGCGCAAGGGCACGGCGAAGAGATCGCCCATTTCGCGATAGAAGTCCGCCAGGTTGCTCTGCGGATGTGAGCGGCGGTGTGAATTCCCGTTGAATTGGGCGGTTTGAAATCCGTGATGGTAGAAATGCGCGAAGCAGGGCCCCGCGGGTTTTTCAGGCGGGAACTTGGGCTTTGATGATGGCGGTTTTGGCCTGGCGAGGCTGAGTAGGGCGGCGCGACTTGCGTAAGCAGGGCACCGAGACGGCATTGAAGGCAGCGCTTTGGACTCGTAGCCAGGTGCGGACAGGAGACACCCGGTACTTTTCCGGACTGCGATAGACGATGCCCGTTTTCAGTCTCTCGGTTGCTTGTCCGGGAGAGGTCGACGGGGTTTCGTGACGGTCACCAGGGGGTCGGTCATCCGCTGATCCGGGTTTCGTGACCGTCACGACGATCTGGACCAGCGCAGCTCATGCCTTGGGAGTGCCGAGGTGAGCTCTGTTCGAATTGGGCGGCCGGAAATTCGTGATCGTAGAGGATGTGCGAGCGTGCGCGAAGCCGGTGCGCGGTCAGTCCTGGTGGGGCCAGGCAGTCTGGCTTTCGATCACATCTCCTGATGGCGTGACGGTCACGAATCCATACCGCTGGCCGAAAGCCAGCCATGCCCGCCGTGCACAATGGCGAGCGGGTTCGGAGTCCTCCACCCTTCCGAGAAGATCCAGGAGCGCCCGCAGTGGCGCGTCCGCCTCATGGCCGATGGCTTCTATGGCCTTCCTCCTGTCGCGCATCCGTTGCGCACGTTTGCGCTCGCTGCTGGTCATCGGGCGCTTCCCCTGGAGAGGCCGGCCAGGTTTCGTGACGGTCACCAGGGGGTCGGTCATCCGCGGACTCCGGTTTCGTGACCGTTACGACGATCTGGGCAGGCGCCGCTCATGCCTCGATCTGCTCTTTCATGCGATAGCTCTTGCCCTCGATGAGGACGGTTTCGGCATGGTGGAGGAGCCGATCCAGGAGCGCCGAGGTCAGGGTGCTGTCGTGATTGAAGATCTCCGGCCAGTGCTTGTAGGCGCGGTTGGTCGTGATGATCAGGGCGCCGCGCTCATAGCGTTCGCTGATGATCTGAAAGAGCAGGTCGGCACCATGCTTGTCGATCGGAAGATAGCCCAGTTCGTCGACGACCAGGAGTTTCGGCTGCAGATACTTGCGTAGTTCGCGCTTGAGGTTGCCCTGCGCCTGGGCGGCGGAGAGCGTGTTGATGATATCCACGGCGGTGGTGAACAGCACCGGGTAGCCGCGCAGACAGGCGGTGTGTGCCAGCGCGATACCGAGGTGGCTTTTTCCCAGACCGACATTGGCAATGAAGATGACGTTGCCCTTGTCCTCGATGAAGCGCAGCCGGAAGAGATTCTGAATCTGGGGTCGGTTGATTTTGCTCGGCCAGTTCCACTCGAACTGATCGAGGGTCTTGAGCACCGGAAAGCGGGCGAGCGCTACCCGTCGCTGGATGCTGCGGTCTTCGCGGGCATGCGCTTCGCCTTCGATCAGCCGCGCCAGATAGTCGACATGCGACCACTGCTCGGCTCCCGCTTCCTGGGCCAGGGGTTCGAAGCGTTCGAGCAGATAAGGCAATTTGAGGAGCCCCAACTGCGCGCGTAGCGCATCGGTGCTGATCTGCACAGGGGAAGCCATCCGTCGGTCAATGCTCATCGCCATGCCTTTCGTAGGGGGAGAGATCGGGGCGGAGATCTCGATGTCCAGGAGGTCCTGGCGGCGAGTCAGAGACAGCGCGCCGTGCGCCGGGATCTCGCGGGCCCGCATCTCCAGGATGTTGGCGATGTACTCGCAGCTGTAGGCGGCGAATTCAATACCGTCCTGGATCGCTCGATCGAGGGCCTCGACGCCGTAGATTTCGCCGAGCGCGACGATCTTGCGCAGGTGATGACGCGGGTTCATGCGGCGTTGCTCGATGCCTTCGAGATAGGCCTGGGCGTGCCGCGACAGGCTCAGAAACTGCACCAGCAAGCGCTGCTCACGGGCCTTGCGCCGCTGGGCGAGCAGTTCCTTCGGATGATCGGGGTCCTCGATATCCTGGCGCCGATCGTAGCTGCGGACATGGCGAGCGACGAGCTTGTCCTGGTGGTATATGCACACCCGATCCGGGTAAGCCTTCAGCGTCACGCGCTGACTCGCCAACTCGGCCGGCACCGAATAGTGGTTGGTGTCGAGCGCGACA
Source organism: Candidatus Accumulibacter affinis (assembly GCA_016713625.1). Lineage (GTDB taxonomy): Bacteria > Pseudomonadota > Gammaproteobacteria > Burkholderiales > Rhodocyclaceae > Accumulibacter > Accumulibacter affinis. The sequence continues at coordinate 562,454 of JADJOT010000009.1, read as the reverse complement.
CGGAACTGCTTTGAGACGCGCTGGCTCTGGATGCGACCGATGTCATAGGGCATGGGATTGAGGGGTGCAACAGCGCCTGCTCTTCCTTGAAGCGATCCACGGGTCGCTGGTGCGTTTCCCCGTGGATACGCACGTTTGCAATGGTCTCCAGCCACAGCGCGGCGGCCGGATTCACCGCGCTGAAGTCGAGGAAATCCAGACCGTTCAGGAAATTTTTCTTGATATAGCCCACGCCATTTTCGACGCGCCCTTTTTCGTTCCCCTTGGCCACGTTGCACGCCGAGATCCCGAACCCCCAATGCCGAGCGAAATCGACATAGCGGGGATTGAACGTCGGCGCTTCACCGACGACGCGGCGAAGTACCGCCGACTTCAGATTGTCGATCATCAAGCGACCCGGACACCCCTGGAAGGCCGCGAACGCGTGCTCGTGGGCCGCGAGAAAGTGCTCCATGGTCTGCGAGACGGTGAATTCGACGTACATCAGACGGCTATGGCACAGCACCATGACGAAGAAGGACAGGCGTCGGCGCGTCGAACCGACGCCGATCGTTCCGTATTCCCCCCAGTCCAGTTGGGCACATTCTCCGGGAGCAAAGGAGAGCTTGAGGAACGCCTGTCGGCGCACCGGCCGGACCTTGCGCACATAGCTCTTGACGATCGTGTAGCCGCCGGCGAAGCCGTCCTCGCGCAGACGCTGGTAGATCTGCTGCGCGCTGTAGGGATGGGTTTCCAGCAGGCGAACGATCTGGTCCTTGAACGGGTCGAGCTGACTGCTGCGCGGTGCGGGCTGCCGGGGATGGAACTGCGCGCAGCCCACCCACTTCGCCACCGTCTCGGCATGCAGATCGAGGGCGCGAGCGGTCTGGGCGATAGTCAGCTGCTGCCGATCGTGGCAATCCTTGATCTTGCAGTACATCTCGTAATCGATCATGGCGTGCGTCCCAGAACAACACGCAGCGCGCCGATGCGCAAAGTGATCTCGTCTGCCGCGAGGACGCGCTTCGACCGGCCGGGGGGCATCCAGCGCCAGGACCTGGTAGAGCGGGCGTTGAAAGGCGATCAGTCCCGCCTGGACGAGATCGTCGCGGGCCTGATTCAGATGGGCAGAGGCCAATGACAGGGCGCGACCGACTGCGGCATCCGAGTAGTAGCTCAACCCCTGGACGTCGGCAACGGTCACCAGAAACAGATAGAGCGCCGCCGCCGGGGGGTTACAGCGATCGAGGTAGCGCTCGCGCACCAGGCGGTGGTCGACCCAACTGAACTGGGGCGGTATCTGCCTGATCCGTTCCGGACAAAGCACTCGTTTGATCGTCATCACCCATCCTTCCAGCCAAGATATCGTGCCCCAGTTTTACCAGTCGCCGGGTGTTCCTGGCGATGTCATCCTGTAACGCACTGCCGGTAAATTGGGCAATAAAACCAATCAAAACAGCGGGTTGATCGCGCCAGACATCTTGTAACGCACTTTTCGGCGGTTCTTGAGATTCCTCAACGATTTCAAGTGCTTGAGAGGGGCAGACATCTTGTAACGCAAGCACCACCTGCGCTTCCACCTCGATTTCCCGTCGCGGTCGTCGCCAGTACCCCGGGTGCGCCGCCCGCCACGCCTGTACCCGCGCAACATTCTCCGGTCCGCGGAAGTAGTCCTGGTTCTCCGATTTGGCCAGCCAGGTGCGCCGGCTCGCCGCTTGGCTGGCCTTTCGACAAGGCGCCTTCGAACAGTATTTCTGGTGCCCTGCGTTGCGCGCATCGGCCTGGAAGATCTCTGCGCAAAACAGACAGTTGTGTGCCTTCTGGTGTGCCATGGCTCACCCTCCTTGCACCGAATCATGCAATGCCTGCAGGCGCCGCCAGGCGCCATACGAGCACTATCGGAACGACAGGAAAGCGAACAAGGAAGAAAACGGAAGGGCGCGGAAGAAGACTCAGAAAACCATTGAAATGAAACCCGCTGAAGAAAATCGAGGAAGAAGAAACACGACTTTCAAACCGCCAGGTTTATGGGACTTTCAGAACGCCGCTCACACCCTGAAGCAGATTGGCGACCATCTCGGGCATCGCAGCGCCAATTCGACCTTGAGCTATACCAAGGTCGACCTGGTGGGTCTGCGGCAGGTGGCCGAACTCGATCTGGGGGCGCTGCGATGATGCTCCCGGCGCTGATCTCCCTGTACATCGCTCACAAGCGCGCTTTGGGACACCGGTTCCAGACCGAGGAGGCGGTCCTCAGATCCTTCTGCCGGGCGGTCGGCGAAGGCCCGCTGGCAAGCATTCAAGCGGAACCTGTGCTCTCCTTCCTCAACGGCAACGGACCGGTGACCGGCTACTGGGTCAAGAAGTATCACGTGCTGTCGGGTTTCTACCGCTTCGCCCTGGCACGTGGTTTCGTCAGCAGCGTGCCGCTGCCGCACAGCATCCCAAGGCTGGACGCCCCCGCCTTCGTGCCCTACATCTACTCCCACGCGGAACTCAAACGGTTGCTCGACGCGGTCCCCGCGGCGTGCACCGGCCGCGTGCCAATCGACGCTTACGTCTTCAGAGCCTTGCTCTTGCTGCTCTACGGCGCGGGACTTCGGATCAGCGAAGCCATCTCCCTCCACATCGTCGATGTCGATCTCGAGCAAGCGCACCTGATCATCCGTGGGACGAAGTTTTACAAGACTCGGCTGGTGCCACTGGGCAACGATCTGACGCAAGTCATGACCGAGTATGTGGGCCAACGCAACAACCGCCACTCAGGCGCCGCGGACACGCCGTTGTTCTGCTTCCGGGACGGCGCCTCCCTGAGCAAGTCCGCCGCTCAAAGCACCTTTCGACGCCTGCGGGCTGCAGCCGGTGTGGTCCGCGAGGGGGGCCAGAGACAGCAGCCACGGCTCCACGACTTGCGCCATTCGGCCGCTGTTCATCGTCTTGTCGCCTGGTATCGCAGCGGTGCAGACCTGCGATCTGCTGCCCAAGCTGGCGACCTACCTCGGCCACGTGAACCTCTCAGCGACGCAGCATTATCTGACGATGACACCGGACCTGCTTCACGAGGCCAGCCTACGCTTCGAACGTTACGCAATGGAGAAATCTCATGACTGACCACGCCTTGCTCGGCCCTTGGGTACGGCGTTTCCTGCTCGATATCTGGTGCAGGAGCGCAACCTTTCGATCAATACTCAAAGAAGTTATCGCGACATGCTGGCGCTGCTTCTGCCCTACGTTGGCGATCATCTCAAGAAATCGGTGGACCGGCTGACGGTCGACGATCTGTCGGCAGATCTGGTTCGGCAGTTCCTTGCCGATCTGGAAGCGCAGCGTCACTGTATCGCAGCCACTCGCAATCAACGCCTCGGCGGCCTTCACGCCTTGGCGCGATACATCGGCCAGAACAGTCCCGAGCATATCGAGTGGTGCGCGCAAATCCGCCTGATCCCGTTCAAGAAGACGGCTCACCCTGACATCACCTATCTCGATAAACCGGAAATGGACGCGCTTCTGGCGTCTCCGGATCGCCGTACCGCGCAGGGTCGGCGTGACTACGGGCTGTTGCTGTTTCTATACAATTCGGGGGGCTCGCGCGAGTGAAGCGGCCGAGGTCCGGATCAGCGATATTGACTGGTACGCGAAATGCGTTCGAATCATCGGCAAAGGCAACAAACGGCGTGCTTGTCCATTGTGGCCAAACACCTTGGATGAGTTGCAGTGGCTGGCGGCAAAGCGTGCCCGGAACATCATCTGTTTCTGAACCGCAACGGTCAGTCGATCACCCGTTTTGGTATTCACACGCTGGTCGAACGCTATGCATCAAGGGCCTGTGCGCAATCACCGTCGCTTGGCACGAAGCGAGTCAGCCCGCACGTGATTCGCCACAGCACGGCAACCCATCTGCTACGTTCCGGCGCCGACATCAACACCGTCCGTGCCTGGCTGGGTCATGTCTCTCTCACCACGACCAATATCTACGCCGAGACCGACCTCGAGACCAAAGCCCGTGCCCTGGCCCAGTGCGCACCGGCAGCAGAGCCAGCCGTCAACAAACCCTGGCGCCAACAGCCAGACCTGATGACCTTCCTGCGCAGTTTGTAGCAAAAATTTATGTGGCGTTTGCCCGGCCCCCGGCCTCGTGTCTTCGAGGAAATGAAACCGGGCGCCACATATTTTTGAGCGCCACATACTGATACGGCGAATACGGCAAGGTCGTCTGATGCACGACCCCCAGACGGGCGAGGCCGCTGACGGTCTCTTCGGCGAGCATGGCGGCGCCGTTGTCGGTCATCAGGGCGCGTGGCAATCCGCGTTTCATGAAGGCCTGCGACAGGCCATGCACGACTCTCGGCGGTCTCGTCGAGATACCACTGCAGATGGCAGACCAGCCGCGAGCGATCGTCGATGACGCCAAACAGCAGCGGCTTGACCCACAGGCCGGCACGCGTGAGGACCTTGCGGGAGGCGTGATGGAAGTCGAGATGCCAGAGTGCGCAGACGTAGTCGACTTCGTAGCTCCTGACCTCCAGCCGGTCGAGCCGATCCCGGGCCAGCAGCGCCCCGGCGGTCGCCCGTTTGGGGACGCCTGGCGAAACATTCCCTGCGCCTGGAGGTAACGCCGGATCGTCGGATACGACGGCAGCGACGAGTCGGTCCCGGCCAGGGCGACCCGGAGATTGTCGAAGTGCAGTTGCACGGTCCAGCCGGGATGCTCGTGATACTGCGCCGTCAGGATCTGGAGGGCAGCGGGGGAGAGACTCTTGAAACGACCAAGGTTGCCGCGCAGGCGATTCCGGAGAATGGCCACCGGATCGGCCGCTGCACGGGCCGCGTAGTACCAGCGCTCGATGGTCGAGGCGCCAAAGCAGACGTCCAGTCCGGACACCGGATGCCGCCAGGACTTGGTCGACAGGGCGAGGAGCGCCGGGGATAACTCCCCGGCGGCGGGCGGCGCTGCCAGCAAGGGGGCCGATGATCGCAAAGCGCAGGCGCGCCCAGCGATCGCGTTTGAGGGGATCGAGAGGAGAGGTCAAAAGGAGCTTCCAGAACGTCGGCGCCGGCGGCACCAGGACGGGAAGGGAAGGCTACAAGCCCTGCCCGCAGTCGCCTATCCACATCCTCTGCGGGAAATCAGCGACCCCCGCGCAACGCGGTCGGCCGAACCGTGACCGGCGTCAGAAAGAGAAGCAGATGCCCCCATGGCTGCGGCGGCGTCACCGACAAAACGTTCCAGCAAACTGGTCGGAAAACGTTCCGTGACCGGCGGCAGGAAGCGCGCACCCGCGGCTTGCCAGAGCGTGCTCCGCGGGAACTGGTCTTTCCACCATTGACGCCAACGTTCCAGGGTACGCAACGGAATCGCCAGCGTCGTGGAAAGCCTCTCCGCCCCCGGGTTCTGCCCGGCATGCCGGGCAGAACCCAGCACCACCAGCAGCGCCAGATAGACGCGCCGGCCCAGGAACCGTACCGACATCGACGTCGTCCGACAACGACAACGATTGCAGCAGAAGCTGAAGCGCGTAGCAAAGTCGGCGCGCACTTCCGGCGGACACCCTCGCGGCTTTCGTGGATAGTCGGCACGGTGCAGAACGCCGCCGCACGCACATCCCGCCCCGCGCGCCTCGCCCGCCAGCTCCGCGTCAACGCGCAACAACCATCGAAAAAACTGGGGATTCTGCAGTAGGGCATGGCACACTGGCATCGTCTCTTGGAATGGAAACCAGAGACTCCCCCAAAGGGCGCGTTTGTTCAAGCTCCCTGAGGGGGGTCACCCCCTCCACATCACCCTGCTTGATCATTCAGCCAGGAAATTCCATCATGAACGTTGACCGTGCTCAGACAATTGTTTCGTCGCGGCGCCAGTCTACTTGTGTCGGTTTGCTCTCGTAGCCTTGGCCCACACCAGAGCAGACATGTCTGTGAATTCGTAGTGACTCCGCCAGCCGCTTGTTATCAGCATCATCCTGCGACTGACCTCGGCGCAAAAAAACGCTTGTTGCCGCGGTTTTTGGAGTCGCATAAACTGCGTGTAGAGCTACTCAAAAGCCGTCATAGTCAAGACCATGTCAAACGTCCAACTGCCAGCGATGACTCAACCACAACGTGACCGGCTGGCGTTCGCGGAACTACGCGTCCGCTTTATTGGGGAGATCCGCCGCCAGGACTTAGTGTCGCGTTTTCTAATCCAGTCGGCCGCCGCCAGCCGGGATCTGGCGATCTACAAAGACCTGGCTCCCGGCAACATCGACTACGACTCCAAGGGAAAGTCCTAGAAGGATAGAAAATCCAACGGTACCATCAAGAGTATATGAGCCTCCATCAAGGGGCGTCAGTCTCGAATTTTGCCCCGGTGGCCGTAACTCCTCAAAAACCCCGGGCATAAGCGTTCGCTGAATTCGGGGTGCTTGCTTGCAGGAAGGGCTGGACACAGCGCGCGAGATGTGATTCAATCCGCAGCATGAGCACGGAAACCCCACGGAAGCTTCCCGGTATCCCGGATATCCCTGCCGACCAAAGGACACCGGCGGTCGTGCAGCTGCTGGAACTCTGCCATCGGCAGCAGGAACAGATTCAGGCGCTGCGCGATGAGGTGGCGCGACTGAAGGGTCAGAAGCCGAAGCCCGTGATCAAACCGTCGGCGCTGGAAGGCGATCGCACCGAGAAGAAGCAAGGGCAGGCGCCGAAGCCTCACGGCAAACGCCACAAGACGGCAGAGCTTGAGATCCACGAGTCGGTCAAGCGACAGCCGGCAGAGACGATTCCGCCGAACAGTCGCTTCAAGGGCTACCAGGATTTCGTGGTGCAGGAGCTCCGGATCGGGGTTCACAACACCCGGTATCGGCTGGAGCGCTGGGTCACCCCCGAGGGCGAGAGCCTGATCGGCCAGTTGCCTGCCGAGATCGGCGGTGTGCATTTCGGCCCGCAGCTGCGCGCTTTCATCCTGTACCAGTACCACCATGCGCATGTGACGCAGCCGCTCTTGCTTGAGCAACTGCGGGAGTGGCAGATCGACCTCTCGGCCGGGCAGCTCAGCGCGTTGATCACCGACGGCCATAGCGAGTTCCATCGCGAGAAGGACGCGCTGCTGCAAGCGGGGCTGCAGCGCAGCCGGTACGTTCATGTGGACGATACGGGTGCGCGCCATCGGGGCAAGAATGGGTACTGTACGCATATCGGCAACGAACGCTTCGCCTGGTTCGCGAGCACCGACAGCAAGAGTCGGATCAATTTCCTGGAATTGCTCCGTGCCGGGCACGATGCCTACACCTGAATCAGGCCGCGCTGGCCTACCTGGCCGAGCACAAGCTGCCGTGCGCCCAACTCCAGGCACTCACCGCGCTGGCACCGGCGGTATGGACGGGTCAAACCGCCTGGCAGGCGGTCTTGGCTCAGCAGGCCATCACCGATCCGCGCCATGTTCGCCTGGTGACCGAAGGCGTCTTGCTCGGTACCGTCGTCGAGCAGGGCGTCGCCCCCGATCTGGCGATCGTCAGCGATGACGCCGGGCAGTTCGATGTGCTGACCCACGTCCTGTGCTGGATCCATGCCGAACGCGTGCTGGCCAAACTGCTCGGCTTCAACGATCTGCAACGCCAGGCGCTGGCCTCGGCGCGCAGCGAGCTGTGGGCGATCTACGATGCGCTCAAGGCGTACAAGGAAGCGCCGGAGGCACTCACTGCAGCCGCGATCGAAGCCCGCTTCGACACGCTTTGCGCCACCCGGACCGGTTATGCCAGCCTCGATCAGGCCCTGAAACGAATGCGCCGCAACCGGGAGGAGTTGCTGCGCGTGTTGCAACGTCCCGAGCTTCCCTGCACAACAACCTCAGTGAGTCGGATATCCGCGACTACGTCAAGAAGCGCAAGATCAGCGGCTCCACCCGCAGCGCGTCCGGCCGCCGCTGCCGCGATACCTTCGCCAGCCTCAAGAAGACCTGCCGCAAGAACCAACTTTCCTTCTGGCAATACCTTCAGGACCGCGTCTTCGGCTGGCATCGGATTGCTCCGCTGGCGCAGTGGATCTTTGAGGCCACGCCGACGGGGGCGAATGTTCCCATACATGGCCCCTGAAACGGCGTCCGCTCGCTATTGCGGGCGCATCTTCAGCACCGCGGAGCTCGACCAGATCCGGCGGCTGATCGCAGCCAATCCTGCCGCCTCGCGCGCAGCTGTCCCGCTTGGTCTGTGCCGATCTCGGCTGGTGCCGCGAGGATGGGCGGATCAAGGAGATGAGCTGCCGCGTGGCGATGCTGCGCATGCAGACCGATGGCTTGCTGCAACTGCCGCCGCCGCGCAACGGCAATCACAACGGAAAACCCTGGCACCGTCGTACCGCGCAGGCCGAACCCGACGCGCTTTTGCGTGCCGACGGCCCGCGTAGCCTGGGCACGCTGCAACTGCACTTGGTGAGTCATCGCGCCGAATCGCAGCTGCACAACGAGCACATCGACCGTTACCACTACCTCGGCTATCAACCGCTGCCCGGCGCCCAACTGCGCTACTTCGTTCGCGCGGGCGGACGACTCGTCGCCTTGCTCAGCTTCGCCGCCGCCGCCTGGAAGACCCAGCCGCGCGACCACTATATCGGCTGGACGCCTGCGCAACGCCAGGAGCACCTGCACCGGGTCAGAACAACGCTCGATTCCTCATCCTGCCGTGGATTGAATGCAAGAATCTGGCCTCGTCCATTTTGGCTCGCGCCGCCCGGCAGATCGCCGCCGACTGGCAGCTCCAATACGGTTACCGGCCGCTCTTGCTCGAAACCTTCGTCGAGCAAGAGCGCTTTCGCGGCACCGCTTACCAGGCGGCCAACTGGATCTGCCTCGGTCAAACCACCGGCCGCGGCAAGCTCGATGTTCACCACCAAGCCCTGCTGCCGATCAAGACCGTCTGGCTCTATCCGCTCGACAGGCACTTCAGACGGGTACTCTGCGGGTGAGTGCGTCGCTCCGAAGCCAACCCAGTGCCATGCTCCTGCCCAGGGTTTTTGAGAAGTTACCGGTGGCCCTTGAAAGCCCTTGAAAAGTCATCCGAATCCCGCCCCGCTCAGTGGAGTCCTCCCACGACGGGCGATGACAACTCGTCTTGCTTCAGTCTGGACCCTTGCGCATTGGCACCTACCAGGCAATGCGCTGGTCGAATTGGTAGTCCGGCACTGGTTGGGGCTGCGCTTCGTCCTCGCCCATGAAGGCGCCCTGCATCTCCCAGAGCGGGGGCGCACGGGCTCTCATCAGGCGTGGCGGCGAGGTCGGTTCGCCCAGATGGCTCAGGATCTCGCGCACGGCACCGGCGTCGGTGATGAAGGCGATGATTCGCATCCCGCCGCCGCAGCGTGGACAGACCAGCGGAAAGACCTCATCGATCCGCGCGAGCAGCAGCGCCCAAGCGCAACGGGCGGTGCGACGGAGGATCGCTTCCGCTTCCCCCGGTGCTTCCTCTGTCCCCTCGGACGACCGGCCTGGCGTGACGCTTGGCGCAGCGGTCGCAGCGATTGACTCGGTCGCGGTTGCCGCCGGCGTACCGTCCGGCACGCCGGCGAGCGCAGTGACCTGCCCCGCAGCCGCGCGTTCGCTGCCAGCACCCCGTAGTAGCGATGCCGATGTCGGCGCGGTGGCGGAATCAGCGCCGCCAGACGCTCGATCAGTTCGAGCGGTGTGAGCATCAGGCTGATGCTGCCGCCGGGACCCGGCTTGAGGCTCTCGTAGACCAAGTGTTCGGCGTCGATTTCACGCCAGCGCTCCAGCGCGAAGGCCGGGCGAGCGCAGTAGCGCAGCAGACGTTCCAGACCCGGGCGGTCGGTGCCTTCGATGCGCACGCTGGCGTCGAGCGAGAAGCCGCCACCATGCGCCCAGTTCGCCATCGCCTCGGCGTCTTCCGGCTCGAGCACACCGCGTCGGGTCAGTGCGCGCAGCAGACGGCGGCGGACCTTGGCGTGGACTTCGTCGAGCCACTTCTGGTCGGGGGTACGGCTTTCGTGAAACGTCGCCGTTCCCGAGGTGTAAGCCTCGAAAACGCCCTCGATGACGAGACAGTGCAAGTGCTCATGCGGCTTGAGCAGCGCCCCAAAGCAGTGGATGAAGGCCACCGCGCCGATCCGGGAATCGGGACCCGCAGCCGGGCAGGCGCGGCGCAAGACTTGTTCGACGATGCTCAGGAAAATGCGCAGCGCCAGCGTCTCGATCGTCGGATCGTGTTGTAGGTGATCACGCAGCCGCTTGGGAACCGACAGCACCCACTGGCGGACCGGCAGTCGCGGAAAAACGTGGTCGGCCAGATGGGCGACGGTTTCGACCATTCGCCGGGTGTTGCAGGCGGGACTGGCACCACGGCCCTTGCACGAATGCACGCGTAAGCAATGAGAAAGTCGTGACCACACTCGGCACACCGGGCGCGGGCAAAGCCATGCGCGAGAATCCCGCATTCGAGATAGCGGCGGAACTCACGTTCGACATGGGCTGGACCGAAAGCGCCCTGGCGGCTATCGCAGGAGAGTTCGAGCCAGGTGGCGAGGTGCGTCTGCACGGTGCGATAGAGCACGGTGCGTTCGGGCCGGCGACGGTGATAGACAGCAGTGCGGGCAGGGGCACAGGCGGCAGACATGGGGATACGGGTCGGGCAATCGAGAGGCCGCAACTGTACGCGCATACAGTTGTGGCATCAATGCCTGCTGGCTGAGGGACGCGCGCCCTGGAACGTGCCCTGGAACGTATCACTCCACGAGACGACCTCCTCGCGGATGAGATCAGGGCTTGGCCGCTGCGGGCGATCGCCGCTTGGCCGGCGGCAAGGCGCGGATCACTGCCTCCAGTGGCTCGCCCATCGACTGCGCACCCGGCGGCGATGCGTGCGCAGGGGTCGGTGCTCAACTCGAGCTTGCGCCAGAGGTCTCCCGCCAGCAGCGACAGTCCCGCGCTGGCCCAAGCCGCACCGCGATCAGCAGGCCGCCGGGGTCCAGGCTGACGGTGGGATGGCCAATCGTTCCGCTCACCTTGGCGAAGCCACTGGTCAGGCTCAGCAAATTGAGGCTGAACAACTCGCGCCGCACCGCCCGGTAGCCGAACAGGATCTCGCTCGTCTTCAGGTTCGCTGCGCCACCCCTCGCGCTGTTTTCCGGCTCTACCCAGGGCGTGACGGACAATGGCTGCCCACTTGCGTTCAGGAAGCAGGCCAATCGGGCCAGTCAGCTGGTCGCTGCCAAGCTGACCTTCACCGGCTTTTCGGAGGACCTGCCGAGCGCCGGCCATACCGGCTGCAAGGCCGACAGGTATCGCCGCAAGCACAATCCATGGGTGAATTTCGACAACGTGGCGAGCAGCAGCAACCAGCTGTACGGTCTGCCGCCGATCGGCAATACCGTCGCCGCAGCGCCGATCACCGGCATCTAGACGCCGCAGTGAGCGCCGCGCTGCTCAATCCACGACGTTTGTCAGCCTGACCTTAGATTACACAGCCGACGCATCGACTTCGGCGCTGGCGCTCATCGCCACCGCACCATCGGGCCCCTGGGCTTCGAGTGCCAGCTGACCGTCGCTGGCGGTGCATACCAGGCGAAACGGCGCCAGGTCGAAAAGCGGCGCCAGGCCGCGGAAGCTGTACCCCCGGAGCGGCGGCGCGACATTCGCTCGTACCAGTTCCATCAACAGGACCGCGGTCAGCGGCCCGTGCACCACCAGGCCCGGGTAGCCCTCCTCGTTGATTGCGTAGGGGCGGTCGTAATGAATCCGATGGGCATTGAAAGTCAGCGCCGAAAAGCGGAAAAGGAGTCTTGGGTCCGGCGTAACGATTTGTGACCACGCTCCTGCCGGGAGCGGCGACCAATCGCGCACGCGCGGGCAGGCAACGGCCGGCCCCGGCTCACGATAGACGATGTCCTGTTCCTCCTCGACACACAGCACGCCATCCTGGTAGAAACTGCACAAAACGGAAACAAAGGCTAGCGAGCCGGAACGTCCTGACTTCAGCCGGATGTCACGAATGACCGCTTCGCGACGAGCCGGCTGCCCGATGACCAGCGGACGGTGAAAGCGCATGCGCGCGCCGGCAAACATCCGTCGCGGATAGGGGATCGGCGGCATGAAGCCGCCACGCTGTGGGTGCCCGTCGACATCGAGCAGGGCCTGCTGCGCCCTCGGCAGAAAATAGAACCAATGCCACAAGGGCGGCAGCGCGTCACCTTTTTCCAGCGGCGTCCGCGTGTCATCGAAGGTCGCCGCCGCCGCCAAGGCCGGTGTCTGGCTCAGCTCATCATGGGTGGTCTCCTGGCGACCAATCCATTGCGCGTAGTCTGCCCGCGAGTCGGTCATCGCTGCGCCAGGCTACTTGCCGGCGGCTTCGCGTTTCCGCCGCGAGGTTGGCATCAACGTCGCTTCCCCGTCGATGACTACCGTGTCCCCGACGGTGCACACCGTATCGAGCACCACCCGGCCCTTTTCCGCGATCACTTCCTTGACCGTCACCTTGGCATGAACCGTGTCGCCGGGGCGCACCGGCGCGCGGAAACGCAAGGACTGGCTCATGTAGATCACCCCGGGGCCGGGCAAACGATTACCGAGAACCGCCGAGATCAGGCTCGCCGACAACATGCCGTGCGCGATACGGCCGCCAAACATCGTGGTCTTGGCAAAGTCTTCGTCCATGTGCACCGCGTTGACGTCCGTGGACACGCCGGCAAATAGAACGAGGTCTGCGTCAGTAATGGTCTTGGCGATTTCTGCGCTCATGCCGACCGACAGGTCTTCTACGTCGTAACCGTTCTGGGGATTCATGAAAGTCCTTTCTCTTGATCATCAGCGCGGAAATGGCCGCGCCCAGGGTAAACGGCGCCCGCCGATGCATGCGCCAGTTGGTTGAAGCTTTCGGGATTTCGCAAGGCTTATCCACCACGACGACGAGACTTCGATCGCACGCGAGCAAGTATCCCGGACACTCGCATCTTAGTCAAGCTCCCATTATCATCGGGAAACATCACGAGAAGACAAAACCCGGCGCTGCCGAATAGGTAATCGCACAGAGCTCATTCAAAAAGCATTAAAGTGGTTTAACTGACAGTAATGACGACCTTACCCGTGGATTTACGGGTCAACACCTGATCAAGCGCTTCGACCGCCTCTGCCAGTGGATAGGTTGCCCAGACATGTGGCTGGATCGCGCCGTCCAGATACCACTGAATCAGCGTCTGGAAACTCTCGGTCATCACCCGCGGATTCAATTCCGCATAAGCCGGCCAGTTAAGACCGATGACGTCCACATTCTTGACCAGTAGATGATTGGCGGGAATCTGCGGCACGCTGCCGCCCGCAAAACCAATGATCAGGATGCGCCCTTCAAAGGCCATGCTGCGCAGCGAAGCGGTGAACAACTCGCCGCCAACGGGATCGTAGACCACGTCTGCGCCGCGACCATCGGTCAGTTCCTTGATCCGAGCCCGCGGGTCCTCACGGCTGCAATCGATCAGGTGATCGGCGCCGTGCTCGCCGGCCACCTGCAGTTTTTCCGCGCCGTTCGCCGTGGCGATGACCGTCGCCCCCATTTGCTTGCCAATGGCAACGGCGGTCAAGCCGACGCCGCCGGCCGCGCCATGCACCACCAGCGTCTCCCCCGCCCGCAAGCGCGCCCGATGCCACAGCGCGACATGCGCGGTGCCGAACACCACCGGGAAGGCCGCGCCGTGTTCCCAGGGCATCGCCGCCGGCATCGGCACACAGCGCTTGCTGTCCGCAATGACCTGCTCGGCATAGCCGCCGTGCGGCGTCATGGCGATCACGCGCTCCCCGATGGATATCCCTTGCACACCAGCGCCCAGTTCCAGCACCTCGCCGGAAACTTCAAAGCCAGGACTGAAGGGCAGTTGTGGCTGCTGTTGATATTGCCCGCGGGTAATCAGGCTATCGGCAAAATTGACCCCACAGGCCCGGACCCGGATACGCACCTGGCCGGGACCAGGGCGTGGAATGGCAACTTCCTCCAGCCGCAATGCTGCAGGGCCGCTGAGTTCATGGCAGACGAGGGCGCGCATGGCAGGAAATCCTCCAGCGTTGAAGAAGAACGCCCTTCTCGGTCGCGCTGGATGAGAAGGGCGTTTTGCCGATTGCCCTCGCTCGATCAGCAGGGGCCGCACGGCAACGGGATGGCTTACTCCCGCGTAGCTTACTCGCCGATAATCTTGCGCACGACGTCGGTCATCGAGATGACGCCTACCGGCAGATCGTTCTCGGTCACCACCAGGCGATGCATGCGACGGCCAGTCATCAGGCTGACCGCATCGCTCAACAGCATCTCCGCATCGCAGGTCGCGCAACCGGGGGTCATGATCTCCGCGGCCCGCATCGAACGCGCCTGATCCGGCGTCCGGCCCTGCCGCGCCAGCACCATATCGGTCTGCGAGACGACGCCGACGGCCTTGCACTGGTCGTCCATCACCACCACCGCATGAATCTCCTTGTCGACCATGATCTTGGCCACCGTGCCGAGGATATCGTCCGGGGTACAGGAAATGATGCCACGATGCATCAAATCACGCACCTTGGTGCCATCGTCGGCAATGGTGATCGCTTCGCCCTCGGCGATGTCCGGCAGTGGTGTGGACATCGGGTACGGATGTGGCGTGGTATGCACGTCGCCCTTGGGCAGCGTCGGATGCACAATCGTCACGGACGGCTTGCCGCTGGCGCCCAGACCAAACTCGGTGGCGCTGATCAATACTGACATGTTGCCGTGTGGGTGTTTGTTGTCGTGCATCAACTGGTGGGCAATCGGCAATTCTTCGTAGGTAAAGGCGCGCGACATGCAGGGGTCGATCAGACCTTGCAGCGCCAACTGGTTCATCTCGTTGCACTGCACGGCATTGGCGAAATGTGAGCCCTGCAAACGCTTCTGGCGCATCCACAGGTAGCGTAGATCGACCGTGGCATTATAGCCGGAAGTGCCGGCGCAGACGACGACCATACCGCCGGTCTCGCAAACGAAAATTGACGACGGGATGGTGCTCTCGCCGGGATGCTCAAAGACGATGTTCGGGGCGCGCTTCTCACCCAGCACTTCCCAGATTTTGGCGCCAAAAGAGCGCACGCCCTTCAACCACTTCGCATAGCCGACGTTGTCCTTCCAGTGCGGCAACATGCCCCAGTGATCGAAATCGTTACGGTTGATGCAACCCTTTGCGCCCAACTTCATGCAGTAGTCAAACTTGTCCTCGCCTGACACCATGGCCACCGAGGTCGCACCGACCGCCTTGGCAATCTGAATCGCCATCGAACCCAGGCCGCCTGCGCCGCCCCAGATCAACGCCACGTCGCCCTTCTTGATCGAGTTGGCACCCCAGCCATGCAGCATCCGCCAGGCAGTCGCCGCGACCAGCGTATAGGCCGCCGACTCTTCCCAACTCATGTGCTTGGGCTTAGGCATGCACTGGTGCCCCTGCACTCTGGTGAATTGGGCAAAACTGCCATAATTGGTTTCGTAACCCCAGATCTTGAACGACGGCGAGTACATCGGATCGCCACCATTCTTCACCCACTCGCAATTGCGGTTCCATTGGCCGCAATGCATCACCACTTCGTCCCCCACTTTGACGTTGGTCACGTCCTTGCCGATTGCGTAGACGATGCCGGACGCATCGCTACCGCCAATATGGAAGTCTTCTGGCTCACCAGCCTTGTTGCGAGCGCCGATGACATTGACGGGAAAGCCGAGTGCCGCCCAGACGTTGTTATAGTTGATGCCGGCTGCCATCACCAACACCAGCACCTCGTCATCGGCAATCGATGGGGTATTCACCACCTCCTTCTGAAACGCCTCGGTCGGCAGGCCAAAGCGATCCGCGCGGATCAGCCAGGCATGCATTTTTTCCGGGACTTCGCCCAGGGGAGGCCTATCACCAAGGTCATACAGTTGCTTGCTCATCAGGATGCTCCTTTTTGGTTGAACTGCTCGGTTGGTTTACCGACATGAATCGGGAAAGTATATGTTTTCGCATACGCTCGTATTCTTCAAACTGATTGTATTGATTCTTGCCAAGGTGCTCGCCAATTACCGCGTGGCCGCCAATCAACTCCAGACCAAAAGTTCCGAACTCTTCTTTCAGCAGGCGAACCACCCACGCGCTCTGGTGGCGGATGCGTAGTTTGTCCAGCAAGCCGGCATCGGCGAGAAACTTTCGGTGCCTGTCGAAATGCTTGTGAAACGGGGTGATCCCGGTATTCATCGTCGCGCTCACCAGACAAACCGGGTAATCCCAGTCGTCCCGGCGGTCCTGCCTGGGGGCGCTACGACTGATTTCGCTGGCCGTCTTTCGCGCCGGGGCGCCAAGGTCGCACTTATTGACCGCGAAAATATCCGGAATCTCGATGATACCCGACTTCAGATACTGGATTGTGTCGCCCGAGGCCGGCTGGGCTACATAACAGACCGTGTCCCCGATCTCGGCGATGTCGATTTCTGTCTGCCCGACGCCGACCGTCTCGATGACCACGATATCAAAGCAGGCCGACAGCAGCCAGCTCATCGGCCAAACCTCGATCGCCACGCCACCCAACTGGTTGCGATTGGCCAGCGAGCGGATGAACAGACCCTCGTCGTGAGACGAGTTCTTGATACGGATGCGATCACCGAGCAAGGCGCCGCCACCCAGTTCGGGACGACTCGACGGATCGACCGCAAGCACCCCGACCGTCCTGCCGGAAAGTCGCCACTCGCGAATCATCGCGGCAACCAGCGACGACTTGCCAGCACCGGGAGGACCCGTTACGCCGATCAGGTGACCGTCATTCAGCGATCGCCCGTCGGCCAGCGCCGCCAGCAGCCGTGTCGAACGGTTGCGCGCTTCGGCAAGCTTGTTGTCCAGCAGATTCAGGCCGGCAGCAACCGCCGCCCGCTCCCCGCGCAGTATCCGCGAAGCCAACTGCTCGGGGTCGGGAAGGTGTACTTGAGGCATCACCTGTCGATCAATGCAGCGAAGCAAGCCGCGCCAGCCCGTTGCTTTCGCGGATCACATTCACCATATCCTCCATGATTGCGTTGAGATTGAAATCCTTGGGCGTGTAGACCGCTTTCACTCCCAGCGCCGTCAGCTTTTCGGCATCTTCCCGCGGTACGATCCCCCCGACAATCACCGGCACATTGGCCAAGTCCCGCAAGCGCAGTTCCTGCAGGACGGACTCCACGAGTTCCATGTGGCTTCCCGAGAGTATCGACAGGCCTACCATATGCACTCCTTCCTCCTGAGCCGCCTGGGCAATTTGTTGCGGCGTCAGCCGAATGCCGTCATAGACGACCTCGAAGCCGACATCTCGGGCCTTGACGGCGACCTGTTCCGCGCCATTGGAATGTCCGTCCAGCCCAGGTTTGCCGACCAGCAGTTTCAGCGGACGGCCAACCGCATTTCCCGTACTGGCGACTCTCGCCCTGAGATCGGTGACCTGGTCCCGCTTGCCAAGCACTTCACGACTATCGATGGCAATGTCGATACCGGTCGGTGGCCTGAATTCACCGAACACTTTACGCAGGGAATCGCCCCATTCACCCGTGGTGACTCCCGCCACGGCGCAGCGAATCGAGCTTGGCATGATGTTGTCGCCGCTCTTGGCGGCATCGGTGAGCCCCTGCAAGGCAGCTCCCACTTCGTCACCGTTGCGGCTTTTCCGATGTGCCTGTAGCCGTTCGATCTGCTCACGCTCGGCCGCCGGGTTGGTCTTCATGATCGCACCATCACTGCCCCCGGTAAGCGGCGACTCGGCAGTTTCCTGGAAGCAGTTGACGCCGATGATTTTCAGATCGCCGGACTCGATGGCGCGCAAGCGGTTCATGTGGCTGCCGACCAGTTCCCGCTTGATGTAACCGGACTCGATGGCGGCGATAATCCCGCCCTGAGCTTCGACATTCTCGATTTCTCTCCTGGCGCCCTCGATCAGTTCGCTGACCTTGGCGGCAATCACCGGCGAACCATCGAGAATATCCGCATACTCCAGCAGATCGGTTTCGAAAGCCATCACCTGCTGCATCCGCAGCGCCCATTGCTGATCCCAGGGACGCGGCAAGCCCATCGCCTCGTTCCAGGCCGGCAGCTGGATTGCGCGGGCGCGGGCGCGTTTGGAGAGCACCACCGCCAACATTTCCAGAACAATTCTCTGCACGTTGTTCTCCGGCTGCGGCTCAGTCAGCCCCAGGGAGTTTACCTGCACTCCATAGCGAAAGCGGCGGAGCTTTGGATCTTCAACCTTGTAGCGAGCCAAGGTCAGCTCGTCCCACATTTCGCCGAATGCCCGCAGCTTGCAGCACTCCTCAACGAAACGTATGCCGGCGTTGACAAAGAACGAGATCCGCTCGACGACCTGGGGAAACTCATCCGGCTTGATCTCGCCCGAAGCCTTGACCCGGTCGAGAACGGCCATCGCGGTGCACAGGGCATAGGCCAGTTCCTGTACCGGGCTAGCCCCCGCCTCCTGCAGATGGTAACTGCAGACGTTCGTCGGGTTCCATTTCGGCACGTGCTTGACCGTGTAGGTGATCGTATCCGCGATCAAGCGCATCGATGGACCCGGCGGATAGATGTAGGTGCCGCGCGAGAGGTATTCCTTGATGATATCGTTCTGGGTGGTGCCGCTCAGTTTTTTCGGATCGATGCCCCGACGTTGCGCCAGTCCGATGTACAAGGACAATAACCACGCCGCCGTGGCATTGATGGTCATCGAGGTGTTCATCTGATCGAGCGGGATCTGATCGAACAACTGATCCATATCCTCGATATGCGATATCGGGACACCCACCTTGCCGACCTCGCCCCTTGCCAAAGGACTATCGGCATCGTAACCGGTCTGCGTTGGCAGGTCGAAGGCCACCGATAACCCCGTCTGGCCCTTGGCGAGATTGGTTCGATAGAGCGCATTGGAGGCCTTGGCCGAGCTGTGACCGCTATAGGTACGCATCAACCAGGGCTGATCCCGATTTTTCCGGGCGGCTACCATGACTATCTCCTTTTTCTGATCAAGAGACGTCTCTCGATCTCAAAAATCTTCTGATCAATCTTCTCTTTGCCCATGTCCTTTTTGTCGTTTTCCTTGATGAACAAGTCTTCGCCATATTTGGCAAAGGCGTTCGACGCCGTGATGTTCTTGACGCCAACCAACTGAAAAGTCACCACACCGAACTGCTTGCTCAGCTCACCGCCAGCATCTTCGGCAGCCAATACGCGCGACAGCGCCGCCACGGTATCGCCGCCAATGGATGGTTGAGTGTGATAACCCTCGGTAAAACCAAGCTCCCAAACGCTGTTTTCGCTGACATCACGGCTGGCCAAGCCTTCCAGCCAGGCGAAAACCAGACCCCCATAGACGATCGGATCACCACTCATCTTGCCCGACAAGCCGGAACTGAAAACCCGATCGAAATGCAGCGGATGCGTATTGCCCACTGCATAGGTGAGCGGCAGATGCTCGTCGGTGATGGTTCTGCCGTTGGCGTGGACGATGACCTCGCCCACCGTGAAGTCTTCGTAAAAGGAATTGGGACCGGTCAGGCCCGACGGAAGCTGCTGCGGAAAGTTGGGCAAGAAGACCTCGGCATCCTCCACCCAGGGGAAAGCCGGCATCACCAGCGACGGTGGCAAGGGCGTGGTCGCCGGACGGTCTCCCTGTCCGGCGACCATGATCTTCCTTTCGTACTGCAAAACCACTTCGTCGTTCTGGTTGATGCCCAAGGTGCGGATGGTCACGATACCCGGCTTGCCGGCACCGCGCTCCTTGCGGTCGATGACCTTGGTCAGCGAGCGGATCGTATCCATCGCCTGCACCGGCCGCAAGTACTGTGCATCGTAATAGCCGAGATTGGCCATCGCCTTTTCTGAATCGTTCTGCACACCCAGCGAAAGGACAACGTTGAAGACCATCTGTGGCGAGGCCAGCAGACCGGAGAAGCCGCTGCTCCTGGCATACTGGTCATTGAGATAAAGCGGATTGCATTGCAGGTAGGTGCGTGCAAAAGCCTCCATCTGGGCAGCGAGGAAGGTGAAGCCACGCGGGTGAACGAACACCTGCCCCGGCACGAACTCCTCCAGATAGCGACCGTAGTGCGGATAGCGGACTTTCTGCATATCCACCCGCACTTTTTCGGCCAGTTCGACCTGCGGTCGGAAACGTATTGCTTGCGACATGGAATCTTCCTTTCGGCGTGGCGATGTGCCGGGCGAAGCCGGGCCTACACAGCATCAATGAGCGCGCGTGCGATCACCTTCAGAGCGAGCGTTTCTTCGGCCCCCTCAAAAATCGACAACACCCGCGCATCCAGAAAATAGCGGCTGACCGGCGTCTCCTCGGCATAACCCATGCCGCCATGAATCTGCATCGCTTCGCGGGTGAGCCATTCGGCCGTGCGGCAGGTGAACAGTTTCACCATGCTCGCTTCCATTTGCCCTGACCCCTGATCCATCAAGCGACCGACAGCGTAGGTGAATTGGCGGGAAACGGTCAGCAAGGTCGCCATGCGCGCCAACTTGACGAGGGTCAGTTGAAAATCGCCGATCGGCTTGCCGAAGGCTTTTCGTTCCTGGGAATAGGAAACCGCCTTTTCGAACGCCGCCTGCATGACGCCAATCGCGCGCGCGGCCGTTTGAATACGTCCACCGGCAAATCCGGCCATGGTGAAGTAAAAGCCCTTTCCTTCGCCCTCCGGCCCACCAACCAGATTTTCGTCCGGGACAAAGACATGATCAAAGAAAAGCTCGTAGGAATGCATCCCACGGTAACCAATCGTCGCAATCGCCCGGCCGGTCAGCAGGCCACCCGAGGCTTGCCGATACTCGAAATCGTGGCCGTCAGACGAGTCCTTCTCGACCAGGAACATGCTGAGCCCCTTATGGCCGAGCGAACGGTCGGGATTGGAGCGGGCCAGCACCAGCAGTAACCCCGCCTTGCCAGCCATGGTGCACCAGGTCTTGACGCCATCAAGGATCCAGCCGCCATCGCACTTCGTCGCCTTGAGACGCATGGCGGCGACGTCGGAGCCGGTATCGGGTTCGGTGACGGCAATTGCACACAAGGGCTCGCCCAGCGCGACCTGAGGCAACCACTTCTGCCGTTGCGCTTCCGTTCCCCCCTTGAGCAGAGCCCGGCTGAGGATCTCCGGACGAGTGATCAGGCTGCCGGCACCGCCTAGCGAACCCCGCGAAAGTTCCTCGGTGACCACGATCATCCCCATATTGTCTTCGTGATCGTCGCTCTGGAGGCCGCCGTAACGCTCGGGAATCGACAGACCAAAGCAACCCATTTCGGTCAGTGGATCGAGGATTTCCTGCGGAATGATCCGATCTTCGCGGTGAATCTCCTCCGCCAGGGGCATCACCACATTGCTGGCCAGTTTGCGGAACGAGTCCTGCATCATTGTGGCATCGTCGCCGAGCATGTAGGCGCCGCTGGCGCCATTCAAAGCAATGACCTGCCTGCCCAGACCTTCCAGATTGCCGGCATCGAGTTGCGCCTGGCAAAAACGGCTGACCGTGGGTGCCGCCAAAGCCGCCACGTCCGCGTCGTTCAGACCGAAACTCTGCGGTCGCGCCCGCAGGCGATTATGAATGTTCTGCAAGGCCTCGGCGCAAAATGCCAGAACCATCCGCTCTTCCAGACAGACGCCATCGCCGGGCTGCGCTGCGGCCACCTCACCCGCGTACTCTGCTGCGAAACGTGCGGCGGTCGATTCTGCCGCACACCAGGCCAGATCGAAGCTGGCCAGCTGATGCTCGTCCAGTTTCTCGCTCGCTACTCCCTTACCGGCGACACATTGCTGCTTGATCCAGTCCAGCGACTTCCTGATCAGTGCATCGGCTGCTTGAAGATACCGCAACGCTCCCGGTATCCCGCTGTTGACCTCAGTCATGGTTCATCCCTTTCTACCTACTCAATCTCAATCGGTGGCTACTTCTTGGCCCGGTTATTGACGATGCGCACAAACGAACGCGAGCGCAACTCGTCCAGGGTAATTCCTGTCGCGAGAACTTCCTGCTCGGTGATCGCGCCGCAGGCCATTCCCCGCAAGAAGAAATTCAGCAGGCCCTGACCGGTCGCCGCATCGTCAAAGGTATTGCCCACCAGCGTCGCCTGAGCGGCCTTGTTCAGGAAAGCGTTCAGCCGCGCCGAGGCATCCTGCAGGCCGCTGAGAAAGAAGGTATCGACAGCCGCATAGCGCACCGGCAGCTGTCCGGGATTCAAATCCCACCCCTGATAGTAGGCGTGCCGCATCGAGTGCATGATGTTATCGTAGTGCAGCTTCCAGGCGGCATGCACCACGGCGCGATTCTCGTCCATCTGCTGAGGCGAAAGGGCAGCGTCCTTGCTTGCCTTGTGCGGTCCGATCGGCATGCTGGTGGTCGCCCCATCGCTGATGGTAATGCCGGTTCCAGCCAGGCTGACCTGCAGCACGTGGCGGGCAAAATCGCAGGCCGGATGGGTATGACTCTGGTGTGTAGCGGTGATGTTGCACGAGGCCGTATAGTCGTAAGTCCCGAAAATGGCGGAACGGCAGCGGTCACCACCAGCAGCCACCAGCAGCGGCACCGTGTTTTCTCCCTGGTGGTTGATGATCGACTGGGTGGTTTCAATCATGATTTCCATGCGCAGCGAATCCTTGGCAAAGCCAAGCCGGGCTTCGAGATTCTCCAGTATCTTGGCACAGGTGGAGACCTGCGTCGGGGTGGTGACCTTGGGCAGCGTCACGATAAAGTTTGGCGGCAGTTGGCCACCGGTTTTCTCCGCCAGCCGGGTCAGGAAAATGTCCAGGGTACGAATCGAGCGAACCTTGCACTCGTCCGAAAACGTTTTCACCCGGATGCCGATAAACGGTGAGAGCAGATTGTCGCTCATGCCTTTGGCGACTTCATCGGCAGCCGCCACGGCATGGCCGTCCTCCTCATCGTCGGGGCGATTGCCGTAGCCATCCTCGAAATCGATGCGGTTGTCTTCGATGGGCTCGCTTTGCAGCTTCTTGAGTACCCGGTTATATACCGTGAAGGCCAGCCAGGCGGCCGGCTTGATCTCGCGCACGTAGTCGGGATTCGTTTCCAGCGCACGCGTCAGACTCGCGACATAGATGGGGTTCGTCGGCAGAGCATCGGCGCCCGGCAGACCCAGCACACGGGCAAATACGTGGTAATTGGGCGCATAGGTGTCGAGAGTCTTGAGCGCAACTTCACCCAACTTGGCGGCAAACCCCGCCTTGAACAGATTGGCGCCTCCATAGACCGTGTGGACCGGCTGCCTTTCAAAGGAATCCGCCGGATAGTGCAACTTGAAATCCGCATTCGAATCGTGCAACTCACTGCAATAGGCATTCACTTCGTCATGGGTCAGCGTGAGCTTCATCTGTTGCCTCCGTAATCGTCGCTCAAAAATACTTATAGATCATTGGTTTAAAAACATTTCCCGGCCAGCGAACGGGTTTCGCCGGCGGCGCGAACCACGCCAGCAGGCACGCGCAACCATTGGTCAGCCGGAAGTAAATGATGTTTGTGCTCCAGACCGGGTGGAACCCGGGGGAGGACCGTCCGCGTCCTCAGTCTTGCTCATCGCCTCGCGTTCCCCATGACGCCGCACCGCTAAACCATTGTCCGAAAGCAGGCATCCACTATAGTGCAAGCGTCGCTGATTTGCCACCTCCAAAACACGAAAGCTGACGAGAACCGAAAAGAAGTCCTGCTTTCGCCAAGCAGCCGCTTTGCCCATATACTGTGCAGATTGCGTCGCTGCCGGTGATGGCGCGAAAAGTGGCCTGCGCGTAATCTGGGAAGCAGGCGAAGGACTGGAAAACATGGACGGAATCCTCAAAGGTCTGCGCGTCGTCGAAGGCTCCGCCTTCGTTGCCGCGCCGCTGGGTGGCATGACTCTCGCCCAACTCGGAGCGGATGTGATTCGTTTCGATCCGATCGGCGGCGGCCTCGACTATCGTCGCTGGCCGCTGACGCTCGACGGTCGGCACAGCCTGTTCTGGGCGGGGCTCAACAAGGGCAAGCGCTCGATCGCCATCGATTTGCGCCTGCCACGCGGGCAGGAGTTGCTGACCCGCCTGATCTGCGCACCGGGTGAGCACGCGGGCCTGTTCAGCACCAACTTTCCGGCCAAAGGCTGGCTCGCTTACGAAGCACTGCAAGCGCATCGTCCGGACCTGATCATGGTGAATCTCACCGGCCGTCGCGACGGCGGCTCGGAAGTCGATTACACGCTGAACCCGCAGATGGGCCTGCCGATGATGACCGGACCAATCACTTCACCGGAAATGGTCAACCACGTCTTTCCCGCCTGGGACTTCATCAGCGGTCAGATGATCGCCCTCGGCCTCCTCGCCGCCGAAAGACACCGGCGGCTGACCGGCGAAGGGCAACTGGTTCGTCTGGCGTTGAAAGACGTCGCGCTGGCGATGCTTGGCAACTTCGGCATGCTTGCCGAAGTGATGGTGAACGACGCCGAGCGGCCGCGGCAAGGTAACTATCTCTACGGCGCTTTTGGCCGCGACTTCGCCACGCTCGACGGCAAGCGCCTGATGGTCGTCGGCCTGACCGGCATGCAGTGGCGCCGCCTGAGCAAAGCCACCGGTCTGCGTGAACCGCTCAGCGCACTCGCTGCCCGCCTGGACCTCAACTTCGAAGACGAGGGCGATCGCTATCGCGCGCGCCAGGAGATCGCCAGGCTGTTCGAACCGTGGTTCCATGCCCGCACACTGGCCGAAGCCGCGCTGACCCTCGACGCGCACGGCGTTACCTGGGGACCGTATCGCAGCGTGCGTGAAGAAATTGCCGACGACCCCGACTGCTCGACCGACAATCCACTGTTCACGCTCACCGAACAGCCCGGCATCGGCGCCTACCTGATGCCAGCGACGCCACTCGACTTTGGCCGCGTGCCACGGCTGCCGGCGATGCCGGCGCCCAGACTCGGCGAACACACCGACCAGATTCTGCTCGATATCCTCGGCTTGAGCGAAGCCGAAGTCGGCCGCCTGCACGACGCGCGCGTCGTCGCCGGACCAGCCTGAAACTACCACTGGCAGCAATCTCGCTGCTCGCAACCCACCTGCCTTGCCTTGACCAGGGAAACCGCCATGAAACTACCCCTAAACTTCTACAAGCCACTCGCCATCGGCGCCCCACAACCCCCGCGTGAATTGCCGGTACGCCCGGAACGGATGATTCATTTCTTCCCGCCGCACATCGACAAGATCCGCGCCAAGGCACCGGAAACCGCCGCCCAATGCGACGTCATGTGCGGCAACCTCGAGGACGCCATCCCGATCGACGCCAAGGATGCAGCGCGTGCCGGCTTCATCGACTTGCTGAGCGGTCATGATTTTGGTGACACCGCGATGTGGGTGCGCGTCAATGCGCTGAACAGCCCGTGGATACTCGACGATCTCGAGCAGATCATCAAGCACGTCGGCAACAAGCTCGATGTCATCATGATTCCCAAGGTCGAGGGCCCGTGGGACATTCATTTCGTCGATCAATATGTCGCCCTGCTGGAAGCGAAATACGGCGTCACCAAGCCGATTCTCCTGCATGCCCTGCTGGAGACCGCGCAGGGGGTAACCAACGTCGAGGCGATCTGCGGCGCCAGCCCACGCATGCATGGCCTGAGCCTCGGCCCGGCCGACCTGGCGGCTTCGCGTGGCATGAAGACGACCCGCGTCGGTGGCGGCCATCCTGGCTACGGTGTTCTCGCCGATCCGGAAGCGGGCCACGATCAACGCGCCTTCTTTCAGCAGGACCTCTGGCATTACACGGTCGCGCGCATGGTCGACGCTGCGGTGGCGAATGGCCTGCGTTCGTTCTATGGCCCCTTCGGCGACCTCAAGGACGAAGCGGCGTGTGAGGCGCAGTTCCGCAATGCCTTCCTGATGGGCTGCTCGGGCGCCTGGTCGCTGGCGCCGAACCAGATCGCGATCGCCAGGCGCGTCTTCAGCCCCGACGTCAAGGAGGTGCTGTTTGCCAAACGCATCCTGGAAGCAATGCCCGATGGCAGCGGCGTCGCGACCATCGACGGCAAGATGCAGGATGATGCGACCTGGAAGCAGGCCAAGGTGATCGTCGACCTGGCGCGCCTGGTGGCCAGGCGCGACCCGGAACTGGCCGCTGCTTATGGCCTGTAGAGCATGCACCAAACAGTACCGGGAGAAAGGCTGGTGAGCGAGGATGGTTTGCTCGCGCAGCAGCGCGACCCAGCGACCATTGGCCGCAGCACGACAACCGATCGCTGCGTGGGCAACGCTGTGGCAAGCGGCAAACCCATACGCAGGGAAGCAAGCAGCAGCGACTACCTGTTCTGCTGCAGGTGCTTCTCCAGGTAGTCCAACTCATCGCTGCAGCCGTTTTCCACCTGACCGAGCGCAAACTTTTCCACCGCAGCACCGATCAGCGGCACGCTGCACTTGGCCTTGTGCTGGATTGAATAGATGCAGCCCTGGCCTTCGCCGCGCAGGCTGAAGTCGGCGGTAATCGTGATCGGCTGGCCGGCAAGATCGAGCGTCAGGCTGCCGATGTAGCCGCCTTTATGCGGCGTCCAGCTTTCTTCAAGCGCCATGTCGGCCTCGGGCTTGAGTATCTTGGCGACGAATGCCGGCACGTCACGTTTGATACGGCGCTGCATCGAATTGCTGGCACCCTTGACGGTTTTTTCGGTCCTGACCGTGGCGGACAGCTCGCCCAGATCGAGGCTGCGCTGTTCCAGCCAGGTGGCATTGGTCAGCAGCGCGTACACGCGGTCAATCGGTGCGCTGAGTTTTCTTTCAATCACGAGAAGATCCTCAAGGTCAGGGTATCGAATCAGTGGCGGCTGGGCGGCTCACCACCGGCGCATCATTCTGCCATACCTTGTGTATTGTGCCATCGTGCGGGTGAGCATCGCCCGATTGTGCGGGCTCTCTCGCGCAGCTGCTCAGCGCAGCGCGGGCAGTCCTCGCTTACAATCCTGTGGCAGCCTGATTACCAAAAAAGCCATGCCGTGGAGACATTTGTTTGCCGCGATGCGCTGGCGGGGCGCCCTGGCGATTTCCTGGCAGAAGGAGTCTACCCGTCACGTTCAAGTGCGGAGCCAAGGCCGAACGCTGGTTGTAGCCGCTTCACCATGAGACGACTTGCTGGTCCCGCAACATCAAACGCCAACAGGATTCCTGTGATGCACCAGAAGATTTCGCTCATCATTCAACCAGGCGACAGCTTTTTTCCCATCGTACAGGCGATCGACCGTGCGGATCGCTCGATCAACCTGACCGTATTCCGAATGGACGACCCGATCATCCAGCTAGCGCTACTCGAAGCTCACCAGCGAGGGGTTCGGATTCGCGTGCTGATATCCAGCAGTGCTCGTGGCTGGGCGGAGAAGAACCGCAAGCTTCTCCGGGACGCCAAGGAGACTGGCATTTCGACCAAGGAACCCGCGGGCGACAGCAAGCGGGCGCGCTACCACTACAAGGTAATGACCATAGACGACAAGGAGGCTCTCGTGTTTACCTTCAACCCGACTCGCGAGAACCTTCACTACGCACGCGACTTCGGCATCGAGGTCTACAACCCGGCGATCGCCGCGGAGATCAACCGACTCTTTGACGCCGACTGGAACGACATTCCCTTCGACCCGAGCAATGACTCGCCCTTGCTGGTCAGTCCCTTCAACAGCCGGCAGAAAATGGCAATGCTGCTCGGTAACGCCAGGGAGTCGATCCAGATCGCCGACGCCAAGGTGGAGGACCCGGCAATCGTCCGCCTGCTTGTAGAAAAGGCCAGGAACGGCATCCCGGTCCACGTCCTTGGCGACGAGGAACACGCCAACCAGTTGCCGTCCGAGATCGACTTCCGGGCGGTACAGCGCTATAAGCTGCACGCCAAGTGCACCATCATCGACGGTGTCACAGCTGTCATCGGCAGCATGAATCTGCGAACAGAGAGCCTTGATCGGCGTCGTGAACTTTCCATCACCGTCGACGATGCAGATATTGTTCGCGCATTGACAGCCGTCTTCGAGAGTGACTGGGAACGTAAGGCCCCGGCATCGGACAACACCACGACTCACGTGATGAGCCCATTTGAGAGGCTGTCCCCCGAATCGGCCGAGAAGTGGACGCTTGGTTTTGTGCTCATCTCCCGCAGCAACACGCTCGTGCGGCACGCCATCCGTGAGGGGCTTACCACCATCGGACGCGCCCAGGAAAACGATGTCGTGATCACCGGCGCCCTGGTGAGCAGATACCACGCGCAGATCAAGCTCGATGCCGGCACTTGCCGACTGACCGACCTTGGCAGCGCCAACGGAACCTTCCTGAACGGCGATCGAATCGATGGAAGCACGTGGTTGCGTCCAGGCGATGTGCTTAGGATTGCGGAAAGCGAGGAGTTTCGCCTCCTGGAAATCTAGACTCGGCGGCGCAGCGGCCGCAACGGTCATGGTACCAGGCTGCGATCCCGGGGCACCATTCTACGGCTAGAATGCGACTTCCAGAGCGGGTCGGTAGACCACTGCTGACTTGCCCGCTCAACGCCGGGAGTTACCGCCAATGACCCCATTAATCGGCCGTTTTCAGAAAGCAGGGGAATGCGGATGGGTATGCAAGACACCACTTTCAATGCGAAGCTGAAACCAGTCACGGTCATGATCGTCGACGACCACCCGGCTCTGCGCGCCGGTCTGTGCAGCCTGATCGAGTCCGATCCTGCCCTGCGAGTGCTGGTGGACGTGGCCAGTGGCGAGGCAGCTTATGCGGCGTACCGCAGCCACCGTCCGGACACCGTGGTCATGGATCTCAGCATGGAAGGCTTCGGCGGGATCGAAGCCATCCGACGTATCCGGGAGCTCGACCCGCGCGCAGCCATCCTGGTCTATAGCGCACATAGCTCGCACGTCCTGCTCGAACGGGCGCTGGAAGCTGGTGCCCTTGGCTTCGTCACCAAGGGAAGCAATGTCGATACCCTGTTGCAGGGACTCAAGAGGGTGGCGCGGGGCGAGTCCTTCGTCAGCGCCGACATGTTGCCGGCGCTGCTGGATCGCCGTCGCCCGTCGGGTAGCTCCCAATTCAAGAGCTTGACCCAGCGCGAATTCCAGGTCTTCAAGCTGCTCAGTGAGGGTCACACGCTGCCCGAGTGCGCGAACATCCTCCACTTGAGCCCCAAGACCGTCAGCAACCATTTCACCCAGATCAGGGCCAAGCTGGGTGTCTCCAGTCCTGCAGAGATGGCACGGATGGCCATTCGACAGGGCCTGGTCGAACCCTGACCGTGCGTCACGAGGCGCGCGGGGGGCTCAGTGGTTCGGGAGGATCACCCGCACGCGGGTACCGCCGCCGGGCCAGCTGCTGATTTCCAGCGAACCGCCCAGGCTGAGGACGCGTTCGCGCATTCCCAACAGGCCGAAACCTGAACGTGGCGCATCGACATCCATGCCGATGCCATCATCCCGGATGATCAAGCGCAGCCTCTCGCCATCCGGACACGGCCGCCGGGAGAGGACCAGCCGTATTCGCTGGGCGCTTGCATGACGGGTGACATTGCTCAGGCACTCCTGCACGATGCGATATACCGCCACCCGTAGCTGCGCCGCCTTGCAGACCACTTCCTGATCCAGAGACGCTCGCCACTCGATCTCCGCATGCTGTTGGCCCCAGACCTCGAGCAGGCTGCCGATAGCCTCGACGATGCCTCCTGCGTCGAGGATGTTGGGACGCAAACCTTCCATCAGATGGTGCGATACCTCGTAGATGGCGCGCGCGGAATCCTCGATTGCCTGTGCCGCGGCATGGCTCCGTCCGTGGGCAGATACGTCATCGCGCAGGATGGCGCCGGCAAAAGCGCGGATGGCGGTCAAATGCTGGGATAGTTCATCGTGCAGTTCGCGTGCCAGATCCGCCCGCTCGCGTTCCTGCACGGCAATCAGTTGACGCACCAGCCGGGTGTTCTCGTCCAGCAGTGCCTGCTTCGCCTCCTCCGCCAGTTTGCGCTCGGTGATGTCCTGAACCGTGCCCACCATGCGCAGGGGAAGGCCCTCCTCGGTACACTCGATCTGGCCCAGGCCGTGCATCCATCGTACCGCGCCATCGCTGGGCCGCACAATCCGGTACTGGCGATCGAAAACACCGTGCTCGGCGACGATCTGCCAGGAGTAAGCGAGCATCGCCTGACGATCAGCCGGATGCAGCAGCCGCCCCCAGCCGTTGGTAGTATGCTCATACTCGGGGCCGATGCCCAGAATCCGGTCGAGCATGGGGCTGCCTACCCAGACCCTTGACGGTAGCTCGGTGACGTAGCTACCGAGCCTGCCGACCTCCTGGGCGCGTTGCAAGTCCTGCTCGCTCCGCTTGATCGGGGTGACGTCCATGATCTCGACGAAGAAGCCTTGTACCTCGCCGCCGACCACATCGGGAATGTAGCGGGCCAGCGCATAGCGCACCGAGTGGCCATCCGGCGATGGGATGGTCCGTTCGAACTGCTGTGCTACGCCCTTCAGCACGGCCTCGATATAGGGCAGGTTGAGCTGGTAGCGTTCCTCGCCAATCACCTCGCGAA
Organism: Candidatus Accumulibacter affinis; assembly: GCA_016713625.1. Taxonomy (GTDB): domain Bacteria; phylum Pseudomonadota; class Gammaproteobacteria; order Burkholderiales; family Rhodocyclaceae; genus Accumulibacter; species Accumulibacter affinis. The sequence continues at coordinate 531,959 of JADJOT010000009.1, read as the reverse complement.
TGTGCTTGCCGGGGATGGTTGCCGGATCGACGCCAAACCAGTCGCGATAGGCCTGGTTGGCGAAGCGGTTGCGCAGATTGCGGTCCCAGTACCCGATCATCGACGAGACGCTATCCAGCACCGCGGTCAGGTTGCGCTCGTGATCGCGCAGCTCGAGCGTGCACTGCTCGAGCGCGCCCTGGGCCAGCTTGTACGCGGTGATATCACGATGGCCGAAGATCACCCCTTTGACGGCGCCCAGCAAACGGGTGGCATGAAGCTCGAACCAGCGTTCGCGGCCCGGAGCATTGCAGGGGTACTCGAGCGTGAACATCGTCTGGCGGCCCGCCAGGACGGCTTCGCTCCCGCGCAAAGCCGCAGCAGCAAGTGAATCGCTGGCTGCCGAACGGCGCACGGCCGCCAGGTAGTCGACGCCGACACCGTTGGCAAGCAGCTCACTGCCGCCGTTGCTCTCGGCAAAAGCCTTCCATCCCTGGTTGACGCTGACGATCACGCCATGCTCATCGAGCACGGCGATCGAATCGCACAGCGAGTCGCTGGCCGCGTGCACCTGATCACTCCTCTCCTGGCTTCGTTATGGTGGCGTTGTTCGTTGTCCCGCCGCAAGTCCGGAACAACAGGAGCGAACAGCACGTTCCAGAGCTGGCGGGTGAGCAGTGTGCTCACCGGCTGATTATTGCGCAAATGCCAGCAAACAGCGATCCCGGCTCTCGCTCGAGAGGACCGCGACGTTTCCTGGACAACCGCCACGGCAAGCGTCATTCGCCGTGCGCAAGCCAGCAAATGGTCGGTCGGGCTTGATCACCCCGCTGCGCTCACGAGTCATGGGACCCGCTCAAGGGGCATTGGTCGACAACAGCTCAGACTGCTCCTCGCTTGAGCGGCGTCCGCCTGAGGCGAGAACGGCTGCCACGCTGGCCGGGAAACTTTCCTGCCCATGGCGGGATTTCTTCCACTATCAGCAAGCTCTCCAGTCAGGGAAAATTCGCATGTTGAATTCAAATCTGTGGAGAGCTTGCCATGTGCGCAGAGATCACCAGCACGCTATCTAGCCCCTTGGTCTCGACGGTTCGGTCAGTGGGCCTGCTTCGGGAAGAGAATGGAGCGGGCCGGCAGCCGCCTTTGCGATCAACGGGAGCCGTCGGATGATCGAAACCCTGTTCGACGTTCTCGGTAACTTCTATCACCAGGGCAATTTCTCCGAGGCCGAGCGGATTGCCGGGATCATCACGCAGGTCGTCCCCGATGATGACGTATCGATGCAGTTGAGCGGTCTCCTTTGTTACCGCATGGGCCGCCGCGAAGAGGCCATCCAGGCATTCAACAGGGCTGCCACCTCGTCATTCGCCAGTGGTCTCGGCGCTCACCACGACGACAGGCTGTCTGCCGCGCTGCAGTGCCGGCGCGCGGCACGCCGTCACGGATCGACCCTGGCTGGCGCTTGGTACGACCTTGGCCTGGTGCTGTTCCGACTGCGACGCGACCAGCAAGCGATCAGCGCGTTTCAGTCGGCGATCTCCGTGCGGCCTGATTTTCGCGCCGCGCAGCGCGCCATCGAGCGAATCGCCGAACTGTCCTGTCGTCAGGGATTGCCCTCACCTGGACGTAATGCGTCCGCTACGGTGACCAGCCTGGCACCTGATGCCATGAAGGCGCACAGATCAAAGGATGCAGCGCTCAGGCGGCGGTGGGGATAAGGCCGTGCTGGTTGAGCATCCTCAACCCGCCGCGACCGGCACTCGGTGAATTGGATGGGATCGACGACTTCGCCGACTGGATGAGGGAGGCGCCGTCGTCATAGTGCGACCGCTTGCTCAGAAGCAGAGAAAAAATACTCCGGCTTTATCTTTGCGCTGGTTGGTACGATTGCTGGTGCTGTTGCTGGCCGGGCACCGAGTCCGAGTGCTCCAACCAGACCGGGCGAAATTCCCGGGCCAACTCGCTCGGCCCGCGGGGTGCTAGACTGATCGCCCCAGCCCGTGGAGATGAAGGTGCGTTTGTTCGAAGACTGCTCTGCTTCGGCGCTGATTGCCGGCTTCGTGGCCGTCCTCGTTGGCTTCACCAGTTCGGCGGTGATCGTCTTCCAGGCGGCCCAAACGCTGCAGGCAACGGCCGCCGAGCTTGCCTCCTGGATGTGGGCGCTGGGCCTGGGCATGGGCCTGACCAGCATCGCCCTCTCGCTACGCTTCCGCGTGCCGGTGTTGACCGCCTGGTCCACCCCTGGCGCCGCGATGCTGATCACCAGCGCCGCTGGCGTTGCAATGTCCGACGCCATCGGCGCTTTTCTGGTTTCGGCCGTACTGATCACGATCTCGGGGTTCAGCGGCTGGTTCGAGCGGATGCTCAGCCGAATCCCGATCTCGATCGCCTCGGGCATGCTCGCTGGGGTCCTGTTGCGCTTCGGCCTCGATGCTTTCGTAGCCATGAAAAGCCAGTTCGCGCTGGTCTTTCCGATGTTTTGCGCGTATCTGGCCTGCCGGCGGCTGCTTCCGCGTTACGCCATCGTCGTCACCCTGCTGCTCGGCGTGGGCATCGCTGCCGGGCAGGGCCTGCTGCACATCGAAGGGCTTCGGCTCGAACTCGCGACACCGGTATTGACCATCCCGACGTTCTCCTGGCCGGCGCTGATCGGCGTGGCGCTGCCGCTGTATGTGGTCACCATGACCTCGCAGAACGTTCCTGGCGTCGCCGTCATCCGCGCCTCCGGCTTCCAGGTCCCGATCTCGCCGCTGATCGGCTGGACCGGAGCGACCAATCTGCTGCTCGCGCCCTTCGGTGGCTTTGCCCTGAACCTCGCCGCCATCACGGCAGCCATCTGCATGGGCCGTGAAGCGCACGAAAACCCCGACAAGCGCTACGTCGCCGCCGTCGCCGCCGGCTTTTTCTATGTCCTGATCGGGCTATTCGGGGCTACCGTCGGCGCCCTCTTCCTGGCCTTCCCGAAGGAACTGGTGCTGGCAATCGCCGGCTTCGCCCTGCTCGGTACGATCGGCAGCGCGCTGACCACCGCGCTCGGCCAGGAAGCCGAACGTGAGCCAGCGCTGCTGACCTTCCTGGTCACTGCCTCGGGCATCACGCTGGCAGGCGTTGGTTCCGCCTTCTGGGGACTGCTGGCCGGTCTCGCGGCGCTGCTGGTACTACGGGTGAGCACCACGCAACTGCGCCGGCTGCGTGCAGCACCCGCGAAAAGTCCCTGCGTCAGCGAGCCCGATCAGCGGCACCCCGGCTAGCTTTCGAGCGCCTCCCAGCGTTCGAGCAAGGCCAGCAGCTGCGCGTCGATTTCGCCGAGACGATCCGACAAATTTTGCGCTTCCTGCGGCTGCGACTGATACAGCGCCGGATCGGCGAGGCGCTCGCTGATCCGCTTTTGTTCGGCTTCGAGAGCGGTGATGCGACCGGGCAGTTCGGCCAGTTCGTGGCTCTCCTTCCACGACAGCTTGCCGGCAGCGGCCGCCTTCGTCCTGCCGGGCCTGACGACATCGGCCGGCCGCAGATCGCCGCGTTTGCCGCTGCTTGCGGCCGGCGGCGCTTCCTTGCGGCGAGCGGCCTGGTAGTCGGCCCAGTCCTGATAGCCGCCGGCGTACTCCTTCCACACGCCATTGCCTTCCGCGGCGATCGTCTGGGTCACCACGTTGTCGATGAAGGCACGGTCGTGACTGACCAGAAACAGGGTGCCAGGGTAGTCCTGCAGCAGTTCCTCGAGCAGCTCGAGCGTCTCGATGTCGAGGTCGTTGGTCGGTTCGTCGAGGACCAGCACGTTCGCCGGGCGGGCGAACAGGCGCGCCAGCAGCAGACGGTTGCGCTCGCCACCGGACAGCGAACTGACCAGCGAGCGCGCGCGCTGCGGAGCAAACAGGAAGTCGCCGAGATAGCTGATGACATGCTTCCGCTGAGTGCCGATTTCGACGAAATCGGAGCCCGGCGAGATGACGTCGATCAAGGTCGCCTGTTCATCGAGCTGACTCCGGAACTGGTCGAAATAGGCCACCTGCACTTTCGTCCCGAGATTGACCCTGCCCTGGTCGGGTAACAGCTCACCGAGAATCAGGCGCAGCAGCGTCGTCTTGCCGGCGCCGTTCGGGCCGATGATGCCGATCTTGTCGCCGCGCTGCACGCGACACGAGAAATCGCGTACCACCACCTGCTCGCCAAAGCTTTTGCCGGCATGTTCGAGCTCCGCCACCAGCTTGCCGCTGCGGTCACCGGCGTCGAGCGCCAGTTCGACGCGGCCCTGCCGCTCGCGTCTCGCTGCACGCTCCCGGCGCAGGCGCTCGAGCCGCAGCACCCGCCCTTCGTTGCGCGTGCGACGCGCCTTGATCCCCTGCCTGATCCACACTTCCTCCTGCGCGAGGAACTTGTCTGCGCGCGCGTTGTTCAGGGCTTCGTCGTGCAGCATCGCCTCCTTGCGCGCCTGGTACTCGCTGAAGCTGCCGGGACACGAAAGCAGGCGGCCACGATCGAGCTCGACGATGCGCGTGGCGACGCGTTCGAGAAAGCGCCGGTCGTGGGTGATGAATACCAGCGTCACGCCTGACGAAACCAGCATCTCCTCGAGCCATTCGATGGCACCGACGTCGAGATGGTTGGTCGGCTCGTCGAGCAGCAACAGCTCCGGTGCGATGGCCAGCGCCTGCGCCAGCGCCAGGCGCTTCTTCTGGCCGCCCGAAAGCGTCCCGACCGGCGCGTCGGCATTCAGCGAAAAGCGCTGGATGACCCGCTCGGCCTGCGCCTCGAATGACCACGCCTGCCGCGATTCGAGCTCCGTCTGCAGGGCATGCATGTGCTCCAGCAGCATTTCCTGGTCCGCGCCGGGATCGCCGAGGGCATGCGAAACCGCGTGATACTCGGCGAGCAGGGCAGACAACTCGCCCATACCGGCAACGACGGCGGCAAATACCGTCAGTTCGGGGTCGCAGGGCGGCTCCTGGGGAACGTAGCCGACGCGCAGGCCAGGCTGCAGCCACACCTTGCCATCGTCGAGCCCGCCGCAACCGGCGAGTGCGCTCAACAACGACGACTTGCCGGTGCCGTTGCGGCCGATCAGGGCGACCCGTTCGCCCGCATCGAGCTGGAAATCCGCATGCTCCAGGAGCGGCACGTGGCCGAAGGCAAGGGAGGCATCGGCGAGGATCAGGTACGGCATGAGCGTGTCGTTTTTCGGCAAAGGCTTGGCGCAAAGCCTGGGAGAGGTGGCGCCCCCAGCAGGAATCGAACCTGCGACCCCTTCCTTAGGAGGGAAGTGCTCTATCCACTGAGCTATGGAGGCCAGCCGTGAATGATAACAAGAGCCTGATCACGAGTGAAGAAAAAGAAGCGCTGTAAACGCGCAGCCAGGGCAAGCCGGCTGGGCGTACGCTGCGGCCTCGACAGCGGGCATCGCGCAACGCGCTTGCCCCTGACCGCGACAAGTGCGAATATTGCCGACTGCCGATCCGGCTCTGGCTACTGTCGCGGAAACCGCCCATGCACTCATATACACACGGCATAGATATTGCAGCGCTGCTGGCGCATGTGCCGCTGTTCAATGAGCTGGAGAATAGAGAGATCCTTAGCCTGGCCCGCGGCTCGCGAGAATTGACGGTGGCGCGCGGCGACATCCTGTTTCACAAGGGCGACACGCCGACCGGTTTCTACCTGATTGTCTACGGCCAGGTAAAGCTGGCGTTCACCTCAAGGTGGCGAGAAGGTCGTTGACATCCTCACCCAGGGCCAGACTTTCGGCGAAGCGGTGATGTTCATGGACAAACCGTTCATGGTCTATGCGCAGGCGCTTGCCGACTCGCTGCTACTGCACATCTCCAAGACGGCGATCATCGAAGAACTCGACAGGGACCCCAAGCTCGGGCGCAAGATGATTGCCGGGCTTTCGATGCGACTGCACCACCTGATCACCGACGTGGAATCGTATTCACTACGTTCGGGCCGCCAGCGGATCATCGGTTATCTGCTGCGCGAGTACGCCGACGAAGGCGATGCGCGGATCACCGTGACGCTGCCGACCAACAAGGGCGTCATTGCCTCGCGTCTCAACCTGACCCAGGAGCACTTCTCGCGCATCCTGCACGAACTCTCGGAGAAAGAGCTGATCGTGGTTGAAGGGCGAAGGATCCATATCCCGAACGTCGATATGCTGCGCGCGTATGATCACTGAGATCTGCGCCGCCTACCCCACCGCAAGAGGAGACACCAAGAATGGCATTGGAAACCGAGATCAAACTGAGCCTTTCAGCGGGCACCGCGCGCCGACTGCCGGCGCACGCGCTGCTGGCCGGCATCAAGCCACTGCGGCAGCCACTCGTCAATACCTACTATGACACGCCGGAGCGTAGCCTGCAGCGCAAGCGTCTGGCCGTGCGCTACCGTCAGAAGGGCTCGGAAACGCTGCTGACGGTCAAGAGTGACGCTGCCTCGCCGGGCGGCCTGGCCCAGCGCAGTGAGTGGGAGGCTCCCGGCCAGGCCGGTGAGTTCGATTTTTCGCAGGTAGACAATCAGAAGCTGCGCCGCTTTCTCGAAACCGCAACCCCCACGCTGGCGCCGGTGTTCACCACCGACTTCACGCGTACCTTCTGGGTGCTGACACCGCAGGAGGGTACGCGCATCGAGGTCGCCCTCGACCGCGGCAAGATCGTCGCCGGTGAGCATCAGGAAGCCATCTGCGAAGTCGAACTCGAACTGCTCGAGGGGAAGGTCGCCGACCTTTTTGCCGTGGCACTCGCCTTGCAGAGCGAACTGCCGCTGCATCCGGAGAACGTTAGCAAGGCCGAGCGAGGCTACCGCCTGGCCAACCAGACCGTGCTGACGCCGGTCCGGGCGGCAGACGCCGCCCTGCAACTGGGGATGACCAGCATCGCCGTCTTCCGCAGCACCGCCTTCTCGTGTCTGTCGCAACTACAGGGCAACGAGCGCGGCCTGCGCGAGACCAACGCGCCCGAGTACATCCACCAGGCGCGGGTTGCCATGCGCCGCCTGCGCTCGGCGATCCGGCTGTGGCGGCCGCTGCTGCCGGAGGAGTACGTCAGCACCTTTGACCCGCGCTGGCGCACCCTGGCCAATCAACTCGGCGACACCCGCAACTGGGACGTCTTCATCACCGAGATCCTGCCACCGATCAGCAAGGCTTTTCCCGACCATGCGGATCTGCAGCGGCTGGTCAGCCAGGCGAAAAGCCATCTTGCCGCCTGTCGCAAGACCGCCCAGGCAGCGATGACCGCGCCGAGCTACTCGCAGTTGCTGCTCGAATTCACCGCTGCCAGCATCGCCCTGCCGGAAAGCAGGAAGCCGCCCATCACTGCCTACGCGCCGCGTTCCCTGAACAAGCGCGCCAAGCGCGTGGCCGCGCTGGCGACCGAAACCAGGAATGCGAATCCCGAGGCTCGGCATGCCCTGCGGGTGGCACTGAAGCGCCTGCGTTATGCGCTCGAGTTTTTCGCCCCGCTGTTTCCGGCGCGGCGCATGCAGCGCTATCAGCAGAGCGCTGCCAGCCTGCTCGACCTGCTCGGCCGCATGAACGACACCACCGTCGCCGAACAACTGGCGCTGCAGGCCGTTCCCGGCCATCACAGCGACCTGGTGCGCGCCTGGCTGGCCGGTCGCAACGACCTGATGCTCGCTCAACTCGACTCGCTGCTGGGCGAGTTCCTTCGCCACCAGGCACCCTGGGAACACGGCTGAAAGAAGCGCGGCACAAGCTGCCCGGAAGCTGGCGTGGCCGGCACGCCGCCAGCGCGCATCCGACGGGGAAAGATCCGGCTTACCCAGCGCTTGCTCGAGGGCTCGACCGACTGCCTATCGACGCCCTGAGATTGGTCGTTGTGGCGCTGCTGGCAGTTTGTGGCAGCGGCCTGCAGGCGCGTGCGGCGGACCTGCCGCCGGCCGTGAGCCAGGCGCTGCAGGAGGCCGGCATCCCGACCAGTTCGCTGGCGATCGTCGTGCAGGCGGTGGATGGCGGTCCGCCGCTGCTCGCCCACAACGCGCGGCAGGCAATGAACCCGGCCTCGGCAATGAAACTGGTGACCACCTACGCCGGACTCGAAGTGCTCGGGCCAGCCCATACCTGGCGCACCGAGATGCTCGCCGAGAACGTACCGCTCAACGGTCGCCTCGATGGCAACCTGTATCTGCGCGGCAGCGGCGACCCCAAGCTCGACCTCGAACACTTCTGGCTGCTGCTGCGCCAGCTGCGCGCGCGCGGGGTGGCCCAAATCGGCGGCGACCTGGTGCTCGATCGAACGGCATTCGCCCTACCCGCGCATGACCCGGGCGAGTTCGACAGCGAGCCGCTGCGACCGTATAACGTCGGGCCCGACGCGCTGCTCATCAACCTCAAGAGCGTTCGCCTGACGCTGCAACCGGATCGCGGCAGCGTCAAGGTCGTCGTCGAAACCCCCAGCGAGGGCCTGCGCATCCAAAATCGCCTGAGCCTCGGGCGCGAGGCCTGTGGCGACTGGCGGGAACAGATCAAGCCGGCGGTCAACGGCCAGACCATCGAACTCAATGGCAGTTTTCCGGCCGCCTGCGGCGACAAAGCACTGCACCTCGCGCCATGGACCGCTGATGTCCAGGTCGAAGCGTTGTTCCGCGTCCTGTGGCACGAACTCGGCGGCGGTTTCAACGGCCGCGTCCGCGAGGGCCAGGTGCCGACCGGCGCACGCCCGCTGGCTGGGCAGGAATCACCGGCGCTCGGCGAGATCGTTCGCGACATCAACAAGTACAGCAATAACGTGATGGCGCGCCAGTTGTTCCTGTCGATCGACAGCGAACGGCCGGCGACCGCCGCGGGCGCGCGCCGCCAGATCGCCGGCTGGCTGCAGGCGAAGGGGCTGAAACTGCCGGAGCTGGTTCTCGATAATGGCTCCGGCCTGTCGCGCAGCGAGCGCATCTCGGCCGACGGCCTGGCGCAGCTATTGCGCGCTGCCTGGCAAAGCCCGGTGATGCCCGAGCTGATCGCCTCGCTGCCGATCGCCGGGGTCGATGGCACTTTGCGCAAGCGCTTCAATGACCGGTCAGCCAGCGGCCGGGCGCACCTCAAGACCGGTTATCTCGAAGGCGTGCGGGCGCTTGCCGGCTACCTCCTCGATCACGGCGGCAAAAGGTGGATCGTTGTCTGCCTGATCAATGACCCGAAAGCTCGACTCGGCAAGCCCGCCATCGATGCCCTGCTGCTCTGGGTGGCAAAACGCTGAGCGCGCAGCGAGCGAACGCCGGGGCCACCGGCACTCAGACCCTGCAGCGCTGGCGCAGCAGGGCCTCGAAGTGCAGCGCCGGCAGCGCTTCGCTGAACAGGTAGCCCTGCGCTTCATCGCAGCCTTTCTGTTGCAGAAAGGCGAGTTGCGCCTCGCTTTCGACGCCCTCGGCGATGGTCCGCAGGCCGAGGTTGTGCGCCAGACCGATGATCGCTGCCACGATCGCCTCATCATCCGGATCGGTGCACAGGTCGGCGACAAAGGAGCGATCGATCTTGAGCTTGTGCACGCGAAAACGCTTCAGGTAACTCATCGACGAATAGTCGGTACCGAAGTCGTCAATTGACATGCGCACACCCCGCTCGCGTAGCTGGTCCATCATTTCGATGGCCGCCAGCGGGTTGTCCATCGCCACGCTCTCGGTCAACTCCAGCTCGAGACAGTGTGCCGGCAGACCCTCCTCGTCGAGAATCCGCGCGACCAGCTGCGCCAGACTCGCCTGCCGGAACTGCACCGCCGAGAGATTGACGGAGACGCTCAACAGTGGCATGCCGGCTTGCTGCCAGATGCGCATCTGGCGAACCGCGACGCGCAGCACCCATTCGCCAATCGGCAGAATCAGGCCGGACTCCTCGGCAATCGGGATGAACTCCACCGGCGAAACCATTCCCAGCTCGGGATGCTGCCAGCGCAACAGCGCCTCGGCCCCGAACAGACGACGATCGTCGATCGCGAACTGCGGCTGGAAATGGACACGCAGCTCGTCGTTGTCGAGCGCGCGCCGCAGGTCGTTCTCGAGCTGCAGGGTACGTGCCGAGCGCTCCTGCATCTCCGCGGTAAAAAAGCAGTAGGCATTGCGGCCGCGCTGCTTGGCCCGATACATCGCCGTATCCGCACACATCGACAACGCTTCGAAGCTCTCACCATCCGCCGGGTACATGGCAATTCCCATCGACGCCGTGCAAGTCAACTCGTGCTGTTCGATACGATACGGCGGTGCGGCAATTTCGAGCAGTTTCGCCGCAACGTGCGCAGCGCCCGCAGCGTCGGTGCTCGGCAAGACGACGATGAATTCGTCGCCACCGAGGCGGGACACCGTATCCTCCTCGCGCACGGCGCCAGTGAGACGCTGCGCGACCTTGATCAGCAACTGGTCGCCAATTCGGTGACCCAGCGAGTCATTCACGTTCTTGAAGCGGTCGAGATCGAGGAACATCAGGGCCACCGACTCGCGACTGCGGTGCGCACGGATCAAGTCATGCTTGACGCGTTCGCCAAGCAGGCTGCGGTTGGGCAAACCGGTCAGCGAATCGAAGTGCGCCAGGCGCTGAATACTCGCTTCGGCCTCCTTGTGCTGGCTGATATCGATGAAGGTCCCGATATAGTTGGTCGTCGCACCATCGAGCTTGACGCGGCTGATCGACAGCCACTCGGGATACACGCTGCCATCCCGGCGGCGGTTCCAGATCTCTCCCTGCCAGTACCCGAGCGATTCGATCGCCCCCCACATGCCCTGGTAGAACGCGTCATCGTGGCGCCCCGAGGCGAGCAGGCGCGGGTTCTGACCGAGCGCCTCGGCCTCGCTGTAGCCGGTGATTCGGGTAAAGGCCTGATTGACCATGACTATCTGGCATGCGGCGTCGGTAATGGCGATCCCCTCGCCGCCCTGCTCGAAGACCTTGGCAGCGAGACTGAGTTGCACCGCCGCCTTCTTCTGCTCGGTGATGTCGACGATGGTTCCGAGATAGCCGGTCAGCGCGCCCTGCGCGTTGCGCATCACCGTCACCGACAGCCGCGCCGTAATGCGGCGGCCATCCTTGCGCAGCATGGACACTTCCCGCTCGTCGACCTGCTCGCTGCGACGCGCGTTGGCAACCAGCGCGTCGAAACCCGCTTCGACGGGGCAAGCCAGCTGCCCGCTGCGCGCTGCTGCCACGGCAAGCACATCGTCGCGGTCGTGCCAGAGGAGCGGCGTCATCTGGCCGACCACCTCCGCGGCACGGTAGCCGAGGATCATTTCGGCACCAGGATTGAACACCGTGATCAGGCCCTGAGGATCGGTGGCGACAATGCCGCAGGCCGCGCTGGCGAGCACCGAGGCCTGCAGGGCCTCGCTCTCCCGTAACGCCTGTTCGGCCTGCAGACGTTCCGCCAGGAGGGCGCTGTTTTCGAGCGCGACCGCGGCGCTTGCCGCCAGTCCCTGCAGCAGGCGGGCATCGCTAGCGTCAAAACCGCCGGGCTTGTTGTGAATCTCGAAACAACCCAGCAACTCGTCGTGGCGGCTGATGATCGGCATATCCAGCAGGTTGTGGAAACCGATCGCCTGCTGGATCTCCTTGACCACATAGGGATCCTGCTCGGCGTCGTTGCTGAGATGGAACTTTCTCGTTTGCATGACCCGGCCCGGCACGCCGTAACCGGGCACGAAGCGGTAATCGATCGGCAGCAGAACGCCATCGTGGTTGTATTCGTGAAACACCATCTCACCGCCGCCGACGCGCGCCGCCGCTCCTCCGGTGGCACCAGTAACCTTCAAGGCGGCCGCCACGAGTTGGCGCAGAATTACCGGAATGTCCAGATCGCTGTTGATTTCCTGACTGGCGGTCGACATCAGCGCCAACTGTTCGCTTTGCCGCAACAGCGCGGCCTCGGCCAGCTTGCGCTCGCTGATGTTCATCGCCGTGCCGACCGCCAGCAGCGCTCGCCCCGCGGCATCCCGCTGGGCAACCCGCCCGCGTGTCTGCAGCCAGATACTTTCGCCAGCCTTGTTGATGATCTGATGCTCAAAACCAAAAACCGGATCGCCTGGCTGCATGGCCACCTGAAAACGCTGAATCAAGGCTGCACGATGGTCAGGGTGCACCAGTTCCATCAGTGAGCCAAGAGTCCCCGGATCCTCGCCGTGTTCAAGCCCGAGCAACTGTAGCATGCTGGCATCGTAGAGAATGCGGTCATTGACGATGTCCAGTTCCCAGAAAACCAGTTGGGTGGCCTCGGTCGCCAGGCGCAGGCGAGCATCCGAGCGTTTGCGCTCGCTGATGTCGCGCGCGAGGACGATAAAGCGCGGCGCTTTGCCGATGGCAGTGAGTTTGCGCGCCACCGACAGTTCGAACCAACGACTCCCTTGCGGCAGTTGCAACTCGAACTGCTGACCAATCGAATGGCCCGTGGTGTTCGCCTCCTGCAAGGCCGCAAGGCAACTGGCAGCCGCTGCGGGCGGCAGGACTTCGGAAACCCGTTTGCCCATGAACTCCTGCGGCGCGATCACCAGCAGGTCAGCGCGCGGAGAATGGTAGTCATGGTAGCGACCATCGAGTCCAAGCTCGAACATCAGATCCGGAACAGCGTCCAGAGTCGCTGCAAGCTGTGCGGTGCGCTGGCGGACAAGGTGCCGCAGGGTCATCACCCAGATCACCAGCAGGATGCCGAGCAACGAACCAAGCAGCAGCGCGTAACCCAGATAACCCGTGAGAGAGCCACTGGCATCGCGGAAAACGTAGGGTGGATAGTTGTCGTCGAGGACCACGGTCAGCACGCCTGGCGACTGCGGCGCGGCATCGTCGCTGGCACTGACGAAGCCAGGCAGCGCCAGCACGACGAGCGCGAGCAGCAGGCAACGGCAGCGACACAGGAGGCTCATCAGGACGACCCATCGATTCGGCCAATGGACCATGATAGCCGACCAGCCCTCCGGAACGAAGCGACCGGCGCCAAAGAGGATCGCCCGGGCGCAGGAAAAACACCTCTGCTCAGGAACTTCCGATCGGTCGTTGCCCTGCCAGCGCCAGCCAGCCGCGGATGACGCGATAGGCCACCCAGGCACCCAGAATCACAATCAGGATCCAGGCGATCGGAATGCCGAGGATGGTAATGATCAGCAGACCATAGACGAGCAGCCACAGCAGCGTGAACCAGAAGGTCCGGATCTGCCAGCGATAATGGCTGTCGAGCCAGCTACCGCGTACCTCGGCGCGCTTGAGGTAATTGAGCACCACGGCGATCAGCGAAGGCACGCCAAAGACAAAGGCGCCGGCGACGGTCGCTGCGCCGGTCACCCCGACCACCACCGCCAGCGCATGCAGACCATAGATGACATGACACCAGGCGCGCGCGCCATCGAGGTTCTGCCGGGGAATCAACTCATTACTCACTTCACTCTCCTGGAATTCATAGCGCGCGACCAGCACGCCGGTAATCGCCAATCGGTCGCGAAACCACCCTGGTCCCTGCCCCGGCTCACAAGCCGAGCTCACTCCACAGAGCATCGACCCGCTCCTTCACCGCCGCACTCATGACGATTGACGTACCCCATTCGCGACTCGTTTCGCCGGGCCACTTGTTGGTGACGTCGATCCCCATCTTGCTGCCCAGACCGGCCACCGGGCTGGCGAAGTCGAGATAGTCAATGGGTGTGTTTTCAGCAATCAGGGTGTCGCGAGCCGCGTCGACGCGAGTGGTCATTGCCCAGATCACTTCCTTCCACTCACGAATGTCCACGTCGTCGTCTACCACGATGATGAACTTGGTATACATGAACTGGCGCAGAAAGCTCCAGATCCCGAACATCACCCGCTTGGCGTGCCCGGGGTACTGCTTCCGGATGCTCACCGTCGCCAGGCGATACGAGCAGCCTTCCGGTGGCAGATAGAAATCGACGATCTCGGGAAACTGCTTCTGCAACAGCGGCACGAAGACTTCGTTGAGCGCCACACCGAGCATCGCCGGCTCGTCCGGCGGCTTGCCGGTGTAGGTGCTGTGGTAGATCGGCTGCTGACGCATGGTGATGCGCTCGATGGTAAACACCGGAAAGCGCGCCTGCTCGTTGTAGTAGCCGGTATGGTCGCCGTAGGGTCCTTCGAGAGCGCTTTCCGCCGGATCGATGAATCCTTCGAGAACGATCTCGGCCGTCGCCGGCACCTGCAGGTCGCAACCCAGACATTTCACCACCTCGGTCTTGCCGCCACGCAGCAAGCCGGCAAACTGGTACTCGGAGAGACTGTCCGGAACCGGCGTCACCGCCGCGAGAATCGTTGCCGGATCGGCACCCAGCGCCACCGCCACCGGGAACGGCTGGCCGGGGCTGTGCAGGCAGTGGTCCCGGAAGTCGAGGGCGCCGCCGCGGTGCGCCAGCCAGCGCATGATTACCTTGTTTGCCCCGACCACCTGCTGACGATAGATCCCGAGATTCTGACGGGTCTGGTTTGGCCCGCGCGTCACCGTCAGCCCCCAGGTGATCAGTGGCGCGGCGTCGCCCGGCCAGCACAGCTGGATCGGCAGGCGCGCCAGATCCACCTCCTTGCCTTCCCAGACCAGCTCCTGGCATGGCGCCGACGAGCGCACGCGCGGCGCCATGTTGAGCACCTGCTTGAGCACCGGCCACTTGTCCCAGGCGTCCTTGAGGCCCTTCGGCGGTTCCGGCTCCTTGAGGTAGGCCAGCAACTTGCCCACCTCACGCAAGGCGAGCACCGACTCCTGCCCCATCCCCAGCGCCACCCGGCGCGGTGTTCCGAAGAGATTGGCCAACACTGGCATACGATGGCCCCGGGGATTCTCGAAGAGCAGCGCCGGCCCACCGGCGCGCAACACGCGATCACAGATCTCGGTCATTTCCAGGCGCGGATCGACCTCGACACGGATGCGCCTCAGTTCACCCAGGCTTTCGAGTTGCGCGACGAAGTCCCGCAGGTCGTGATATTTCATCAGCAGGCTATCCCTGTTAATGTGAAAGTCCGCGGCCCCCCCCCCCCCCCCCCCCTCGCGGACGCTCCCCCCCCCCCCCCCTCCTTGGGTGTCTGACCTCCGACCGTTAGCGGATGCGATAGGCGTAGTGGCAGCCGACACAGGCTGCGGTCAGCGACGGCAAGGCGGCAATCGTCTTCTCCCGATCCCCGCCGGCGGCGATACGGGCAAACTCGCTGGCCGCCTGGTGGCCTTGCATACCGATGCGGTGCATCGCCGCTGGCATGTGTGGCCCGGGACGCGCGTCGAACGGCTGGCTGCGCTGCTTGCCCATCGCCGAGACTCCGAGTTCCCTTTCGGCGACCGCGCCAGCCTCGCCTGGTTTCCCGCCGGCCACCAGGCCGAGAATCTCGTTCAGGGCGAGCAGGTTCGCGCGCATCTCGGCGCGCAGGCTGGCCTCTGCCGCGGCCGGCATGGGTACCAGTTGGCGCGCGTCTTCGGCAGCGTGCGCGGTGCCCGCCAGCACTGCCAGCGCGCAGAACAGATAGATCTTCATCCGGAAATGCCTCTGGCGACAAGAAAATCGAGGGCGATGCCGGCAAAGACACTGGCGCCAAGCCAGTTGTTATGCCGGAAGGCCGTAAAGCAGCGCTGTGGATCGCGCGCACGGATCAGTGTGTAATGATAGCCGGCAATTGTCACGGCAACCGCCAGCCCGGCGTAAAACAGGCCACCCAGGCCGATCCCGTAGCCGACCGCGGCAATCAGCCCGATCGCCAGCGCGTAGCACAGCATCACCGCCGTCACGTCGGCACGGCCGAAGGTGATCGCTGACGTCCGGATGCCGATCCTGAGGTCGTCGGCGCGGTCAACCATCGCATATTCGGTGTCGTAGGCGATCGCCCAGAAGACGTTCGCCAGGAGCAGCCACCAGGCGTCGGCAGGGAGCGTGCCAAGCTGCGCGGCATAGGCCATCGGGATGCCGAAACCAAAGGCCAGACCCAGGTAGGCTTGCGGCACCGCCAGGAAGCGCTTGGTAAAAGGATAACTGGCGGCAAGGAAAAGCGCTGCCAGACACAGGCTGCCGAACAGCCAGCTGCGCAGGGGCAGCACCAGCACGACGGCACAGGCCACCAGCGCAGCGGCGAGCCGCAGCGCTTCCCGGACCGAGACCTGACCGGCTGCCAGCGGGCGCTCGCGAGTGCGCGCCACCTGCGGGTCAAAATTGCGGTCGGCCACATCGTTGATCACGCAGCCCGCCGAACGCATCAGCACCGTCCCGAGCACGAAGATCCACACCACCAGCCAGTTCGGCCGTCCCAGCGCCGACAGCCACAGCGCCCACAAGGTCGGCCAGAGCAGCAGCAGAATGCCGATCGGCTTGTCGAGGCGCATCAGCCTTTCGTAGAGGTCGATCCGTTCACGCAGTCTTTGGCCGCCAGATTCCATGGCCGTCATTCTAACCCGTCTGCCCGAAACTCAAGGCTCGTTTACCTCCACGCCCCCCGCAGCCCGGCAACGATCTCCTGCAAATGATCAGGAGTCGCCGCCTCGGGCGCCACCGGCGCCGCGACCGTCAACGCTATCTTCGAGAACATGCCACGCCGCAGCGGCCTGGTCATCGCCGGTCCGTCCTTGCGGCTGAAGAAGCTGCCCCACAGGCCCTGCAGCGCCATCGGGATCACCGGCACCGGCGTGCGCCCGACGATGCGCTGCACGCCTGGCCGGAAAGGATACAGCTCGCCCGTGTCGGTAATCCTGCCCTCCGGGAAGATCGCCACCAGTTCGCCCGCCTCGAGCGCACGCGCCACCTCCTCGAAGGCCGCCTCCATCATCACCGCGTCGTCCTTCGCCGGTGCGATCGGGATGGCGTGCATGTGGCGAAAGACAAAGCTGATCAGCGGCATTCGGAAGATGCGGTAGTCCATCACGAAGCGGATCGGCCGCCGGCTGGCAGCGGCGATGACCAGCGGATCGACAAAGCTGACGTGGTTGCAGATCAGCACTGCTGCACCCTCCTCCGGAATGTTTTCGGTCCCCTGCTGCTGCAGGCGGTACACCGAGTGGATCAGCAGCCAGGCGATGAAGCGCAGCATGAACTCGGGCACCAGGCTGTAGATGTAGATCGCCACCGCCGCATTGCACAGCGCCGCCACACCGAACAGCGCCGGGATCGAGAGGCCGTCACCAAGCAGCCCGGCAGCCGCCAGGGAACCACAGACCATGAACAGGGCATTGAGGATGTTGTTGGCAGCAATGATGCGCGCCCGATGTTCAGACGCGCTGCGCACCTGGATCAGCGCATACAGCGGCACAATGAAGAATCCACCAAAGAGGCCGAGCGCGAACAGGTCGAAGAGCACCCGCCAGGTACCGTGCAGCGCCAGCAGGCTGCCCAGGGCCAACGGTGCACCGGCAGGCAGTAGATCAGGTGAGGCAAAAGCCAGGTCGATGCCGAAAAGGGTCAGGCCGAGCGAACCGAAGGGCACCAGCCCGATTTCCACATGTCCGGCCGACAAGCGCTCACAAAGCAGCGAGCCGAGGCCGATGCCGACCGTAAACACCGCCAGTAAAAGGGTCACCGAGCTCTCGCTGCCACCCAGCACATTTTTGGCGTAGGCGGGAAACTGCGCCAGGAACAGTGTCCCGTACAGCCAGAACCACGAAATGCCGAGAATCGACAGGAAAACGGTGCGGTTCTCGCGCGCAAAGCCGATGTTGCGCCAGGTCTCGGACAGCGGGTTGAGGCTGACCACCAGGTCCGGCACCGGAGCGGGTGCTGCCGGGATGCCGCGGCTGCACAGATAACCGATCGCGGCCACGACCAGACCGGCCGCCGCCACCCAGGTCGGATGCCCAGCCGCCCCGGCCAGCAGGCCACCGGCCAGGGTGCCGATCAGGATGGCGACAAAGGTGCCGGCCTCGACCATGGCGTTACCGCCGACGAGTTCGTCCTCGCGCAGGTGCTGCGGCAGGATCGCGTATTTCACTGGTCCGAACAGCGTTGAATGCAGGCCAAGCAGGAACAGCGCGCTGAGCAGCACCTCCAGGCTTTGCATCGAGAAGCCGAGCAGGGCCACCGTCATGATGACGATTTCCAGTAGCTTGACCAGCCGTGCCAGCCTGGCCTTGTCGTACTTGTCGGCAAACTGCCCGGCGGTCGCCGAAAACAGGAAGAACGGCAGGATGAAGATGCCGGCTGCGAGATTGGTCAACACCTCGGGCGTCAGCGTCGTCCAGCTTGTCGCATGAAAGGTCAGCAGCACCACCAATGCGTTCTTGAACAGGTTGTCGTTGAACGCCCCGAGAAACTGCGTCGCGAAAAAAGGCGCGAAGCGACGGGTATTGAGTAGACCAAACTGGGAACTCATGCAGTCTTCCTAAAGTGAGTCAAACAGGGTGCCGGGCAGGAATGCTGGCTTGTCCGGGCGAATATCTGTCTCGCAGCGGCCAGGCCGCCACGTGAATGACCTCGTCGGGAAGCGTGCGCCGGTCGTCACGACCTGTTCATTGCCCCGCTTACCGCGAGCGACCTGCTCTCCCTGGCACGGTCAACACCAGCAGCAGGAAAAAACAGCCGACAACGATCGCTGCGACGCCGCCCGCCAGGAGAGTGGACAGCTGCAAGGAGCCCAGGTAGTAGTTCCCGGCCAGACGCATTCCCGCTGCTGCGACACAAAGCAGCAAGCCGGCGAAGCCGGCAACACGTCCCAACAGCAGCAGCAAAGCGTCCATTTCCTCACCCCTTTCGGTAGATCACTGATTTTCCTGGCCGCCTGGCGAACCAGCGGGTAGCGCTTCGGCGGAGCAGATGCCTCAGTGGACGAAGCGCCACTGAAGCTCTGACTGCCTCGATTGTAAGCGAGAGCGATGCGGAGTCAAGCGCCCTGCAGGGGAGGGCAACGGTCAGGGCTTTCATTATCCGGGGCATCTCACAAAGCCATCACCATTGGGCGAGCGATCTTGTTCGACAAGAATCCATTCTTGCCGA
Organism: Candidatus Accumulibacter affinis; assembly: GCA_016713625.1. GTDB lineage: Bacteria > Pseudomonadota > Gammaproteobacteria > Burkholderiales > Rhodocyclaceae > Accumulibacter > Accumulibacter affinis. The sequence continues at coordinate 513,107 of JADJOT010000009.1, read as the reverse complement.
TATACTTTTCCCTACGCTGCCATCCCTCCCGCTCGCGGACGCTGGGGCGAGCTGCCTGAACCCTGCAAGCCTGCGCCGTTCCCCACCCTTGCGCAGTCGGAGGGCAGCTTTCACCAACCAGGAGCCATATGTGAACAAGGTTTCCAGCAAACTGCGGATCGGCGAAAAGGCTGGACTCTGCTTCCTTGTCGTAGGCCTGCTGTTCATCGGCGTGGTCGGGCACTACCACCAGACGCTGAAGTCGGTGCTTGCTGACTATCAGCAGCTGCATAGCGTTTTCGAAGTCCGCAAATCGCTGGCCCTCGACATCGAAATCGACATGGCAGAAGCACGCGATGCGGAGAAGGACTTCCTGATCCACCGCCAGGAACACTTCGCCTCCGCAGTCGATCAGCACCTGCAGAGCATGCGTAAAAAGGTGGCAGCCCTGGCGGCTGTAGATCAGCAGTCCCGGCAGACCGCCGAGGACATCGAGCGACTGATGACCACCTATCAGGAAAACTTCCGTGCCGTGGCCGCCGCCTGGCGAGACATGGGCCTGGATGAGAACTCCGGGCTCCAGGGCGCTTTCCGCGAGAAGATTCATCGCCTGCACGAACTCTCCGCGCAGTACAGCGTGGACAACTTGCAGATCGTTCTGCTGCAGATTCGCCGCAGCGAAAAGGACCTCGCCTTGCGCCAGGAGCCTGCTTATCGCGAGCGGGTGCGCAAGCTGATCACCGAGTTCCGGCAGCTGGTCCTGGGATCCGGACTTCACGAAGCGGTGCAGCAGCAACTGCTGGCCGATCTGGCCATCTACGCCAGGAGCTTCGAGGTCTTTGGGGAAAACGCGCTCAAGGCAGGCAACGTCGCCGCTGGCAAGGGACCGTTCCGCGACGCCGCGCACCGCATGGAAGCCACGCTCAATGCCCAGCACGTCCCCAACCTCGAGACCAATATTCTCAAGCTCAGGCGATCGGAGAAGGACTTCCTGCTCCGCGGCGACCCCATCTACCCGCCAAAAGTGTTGGCGGTAGCGACAACGATCCGCTCGCAGATTACGGGCTCAGCGCTCGCCGACGGCGACAAGGCGCTGCTCGTCGACCTGCTGCGCGATTACCAGCAGGCCTTCCTGAAGCTGGTTGAGCAGAACGCCAGAATCGTCGTCTTGACCCGCGCGATGGACGCCGCAGCAGATCAGGTCACCCCCTTGATCCAGGCCAACGTCGGTCAGGCCGTGCAACTGATGGCCGCCCGCGTCGACGAAATCAGCGAGTCGGCGCAGGCCAGCGTAGTGCTGGGCCTGCTGGTCCTGATCGGCGCGACTGTTCTTGCCATCGTCTTCGCCGTCGAGATCATCACACGCATCGTTCGCAGTCTTCGTCAGATGGCCGGGCTGCTCGACGATCTTGCCTACGGCAGGCCGACAGCGCACGTTCCGGCAGTGCCCGGAGGACGTGACGAGGTCAACTGCATGGCCCAGTCGTTGAACGCACTGCTTGATCACCGGGCCAACTTCCTCGACTGGTGGAAGGCGGAGACGAGTGAGCTGACGGCCTGGCGCGAGCTGGAAAGCGCCAGGACCGATGCCGAGCGAGACGGCGCGGTCAAGCAGCTGCACACAGCCAACGTCGCCACGCTGGAACAGCTGAATGCGATCCGCAGCCGCCTGCTGCAACACGCCGAATGTATCGTCGATATTCAGCAACGGCTACACGCGGGCGCCGGCCGGGTCAATGCCGAAGACGTGCACGCCCTCGAACACGCTGCCCGGGGAATTGTCACGCTGCTGGACGTCGTGGCCATTGCACCCGAGCGCTGAGCGCCAACTGGACGCAGCAGCAGCCAGGCAAGCCAGACCCTATCGCGAATCGATCGCCGGTTGGCCCGCGGTAGCCGAGCGGCGAAGCCGATCAGCTCCGCTGGCCGGCTTCGCCGCTGCGCCCGGTGAGGAATGCCTGGGCTTCCTCGCGGCGCTCGAAGACATGCGGCGCAATACTGCGCGCCGAGAAGGCCTCGCCAAGCTTGGCGCGCAGGAAAGCACTGGTCGCGTAGCGGGTAATCTGGCTGAAGTAGTTGGCCAGGAAGTAGTGATCCATTTCGGCATAGGCATCGTACATGTCCTGGTTGATCCGAAACCGATCGTAATTGATGATCACGCCGACGCGCTTGCCGGCCGCCTGGCAGCGTAGCTCGCAAATATCCCAGATCGCCTTGACGTCGTCCTCCCCACGCACATGCATGCCCTCGAAGTTGAGGAACAGAATGTTGCGCTCCGGATCGTAAATGACCCGCTCCGGCAAGGACAGGTTGAGCAGTTCGGCCTCCAGGCCCATCGGGTTGGCGTTGAAGATGCGAGCATCCATCTCGGCGTATTCACCGATGATCGGCTCGAAGTCCATGTACGGGAGAATGTTCCGCTGCACGTCGATGCCCGGCGCCACCTCGATCAGCGCCAGTCCCCGGCGGACCCGACGGAAGACGCAGCGCTCGGTGATGTAATAAACGGGCTTGCCGCGATCATAAGCATACTGGCCATTGAAGGTGATCTGCTCGACCTGCCTGAGAAACTTCCGCTGCGCGCCCTCCTCGACAATCCGCAGCTTGCCGTCGGCAACCTCGACCTTCAGACCCTTGCCCGTAAAAGTGCCAACGAACACCACCAGACGGGCGTTCTGGCTGATGTTGATGAAGCCACCGGCGCCGGTCAGCCGACCGCCGAAGCGACTGACGCCGACGTTGCCAGCGGCATCACACTCGGCCATGCCAAGACAAGCCATGTCGAGGCCGCCACCATCGTAGAAATCGAACTGCTGATTCTCGTCGATCACCGCATCCATGTTGACCCCGGTCCCGAAGTTGCCTCCGCTCGAGGGGATCCCGCCGATCAGGCCGGACTCGACGGTCAGGGTCAGCAGGTGCGAGATGCGCTCCTCATCGGCCACCGCCGCCACCCCTTCGGGCATCCCGACCCCCAGATTGATGATGCCGTTCGGCGGCAATTCGAAGGCAGCACGACGAGCGATGATCTTGCGCTCGGTCAGCGGCGTCGACACCAGACTGGGACGGGGAACGCGGAACTCGCCGGCGTAGGCAGCACTGTACTGGGTCGCCAGGGTCTGCATGTGCTCGACCGGTTCGGCCACCACCACGCAATCAACGAGAATCCCCGGAATCTTGACCTGTCGCGGCGGCAACCCGCTGCGCTCGGCAATCCGCTCCACCTGGGCGATGACGATCCCGTTGCTGTTCTTGGCCGCCATGGCCATGGCCAGGTTGTTGAGGGTCAGGGCTTCCCGTTCCATCGTGATGTTGCCGAAGGTATCGGCGGTGGTACCGCGCACGAAAGCGACATTGACCTGGCCCACCTTGTAGAACAGCCACTCCTCGCCATCGACTTCGACGACGCTGACGATGTCCTTGGTGGTGGCCGCATTGATACGGCCACCGCCGTAGCGGGGGTCGACGAAGGTGTGCAGTCCGACCTTGGAGAAGGAACCCGGTTTGCCGGCGGAGAGATCGCGGAACAACTGGCAGATGATCCCCTGGGGCAGGTTATAAGCCTGGATGTGATTATCGAGCGCCAGTTGCGCCACCTTCGGCATGCGCCCCCAGTGACCCGCTACGACCCGGCGCAGCAAGCCTGCGTGGCCCAGGTGATTGAGTCCCAGAGTCTTGCCGTCGCCCTGGCCGGCAGCAGCGAACAAAGCCAGGTTCTTTGGGCTGCCGGTGGCGAGGAAGCGGCGCTCCAGCGCTGACAGCAGGGCCTCGGCGAAGCCGGTCTGGACGAAGCCGGTACTGGCCAGGGTATCGCCGTCGCGGATCAGTGCGATCGCTTCGTCGGCGGTAACGATCTTGCTGCGCATCGTGGTTTCCTCTCGATCATGTTCTTGATTTCCGGCCGCAGGCGTAACGGACAAGGGATGGGGGGAATGGGAATGGGATGCGCATGCTCTCGAGACTCAACGGTCGCGGCAAGACACAGGATGCGTGTGAAACTCGAAATCAGTCGGCCAGCGTACCAGTACCGCGCTGGGGACGCCATTGCACGACCACTTGCAGCAGCATGGTGGCGCGCCACGGAAGGTCAGCGACCCGCTGCGAATTGCCCATAGCGTCCGCTGGCCTGCCATTGGTGACGATATTGACTGGCATTGGCTTCGATCCATGCCAGCGCACGGAAGTCCCTCTCATCCCAGGGAAAGCGCTCCAGATACGCTTCGATGGCGGCAACCTGAGTACGAAGAAACTCCGTCTCCGAGCCTTCGGTAGCCGAGAAATCATCTTCAGAAACGGAAAAGAACGGAAGTGCGGGGTCGTCTCGGATAGCCATGCTTTCCTCCCACTAAAGCGACTTTTTCTGTCCGCGGCGGGCCAGCAAACTCAACGGCGACTGCCGTCCTGGCGCGGCTCTTGAAGCAACGATTGCGCTGCCCTGCACGAGTTGCACACTGGCAACAGTCATAAACGACTTTAACTATGCCGGCTAATATCATGTAAGGTAGTACCATTGTTCTCCAGGCCCCCCGGGGGTTGTCAACGCCGATGAGAAGCTGGAAGCGCTTTTTCGTTGTCACTGATGCAAAACTGCGACACTCCCAACGCCTGGCACAAGGGCGCGGACGACCGACAGGTGCCGCCAATGTCGACCGGTGGGGCCCTCCACAGGGCATTGCTGGCCCGCCGACCGCGATGCCTGCGGCAAAGCCAGCGGTGGGCATGCGGCCAAGCGCACGCCGTCAGCAGCGGCTGGTGGGCAGCGCTGGGCCACCCGGCGCCACTGCGTGCTCGCGCCGGTCAGCGCTGCGCGATAGGCAGGTACGGTCGCAGCGGAGGCCCGGTGTAGCGCTGTCGGGGGCGCGCGATATGTTGATCCGGCGCCTCGATCATCTCCTTCCACTGGGCGATCCAGCCGATCGTGCGGCCAAGCGCGAACAAGGGCGGAAACATCCCGGTGGGGAAACCGATCGCCCGCAGCATGATGCCCGAGTAGAAGTCGACGTTTGGAAACAGCTTGCGCTGAATGAAGTAATCATCCTCGAGAGCGATCCGCTCCAGCTCCAGGGCCAGCGCGAACAAGGGCTCGTCTTTCTTGCCCAGCTCCGCAAGTACCTCATGGCAGGACTCGCGCAGGATCGCCGCCCGCGGGTCGTAATTCTTGTAGACCCGGTGACCGAAACCGGTAAGCCGGAAAGGGTCCTCCTTGTCCTTGGCGCGCTTGATGTAGAGAGCGATGCGCTCCTTGCTGCCGATCTCCTCCAGCATATTGACTACCGCCTCGTTTGCGCCACCGTGATCCGGCCCCCAGAGCGCAGTGATTCCAGCAGCGACGCAGGCATACGGATTGGCATGGCTCGAGCCGGCAATGCGCACCGTTGCGGTAGAGGCGTTCTGCTCGTGATCGGCGTGCAGAACGAGAAAACGGTTGATCGCTCGCGCCAAAACGGGGTTAACCACATATTCTTCCGCAGGTATGCCAAAAGACATCCGGAGGAAGTTCGAGGCGTAACTCAAGTCGTTGCGAGGGTACAGGAATGGTCGTCCGAGTGAGTAGTTGAATGCCATGGCGCAGATGGTCGGCATCTTGGCGATGAGGCGGTGCGTGGCGACCATCCGCGCCTCGGGGTCCGTGATGTCGATCTTGTCGTGATAGAACGCGCTGAGGGCTCCGACGGTGCCTACCATCACCGCCATCGGCGGAGCATCCCGGCGGAAACCCGCGAAAAACCGCTTGAACTGCTCGTGGACCATGCTGTGGTGGCCAATCAGATCACCAAAGTCGTGGAGTTCCGACTGATTCGGTAGTTTCCCGTAAAGCAGGAGATAACAGACTTCGAGAAAGTCGGCGTGCGCCGCAAGTTCCTCGATCGGGTAGCCGCGGTGCAGAAGAATGCCGCGCTCGCCGTCGATGAAGGTGATCGCCGAATCGCAGTTGGCAGTCGACATGAATCCCGGGTCGTAGCTGAAGTAACCCGTCTCGGTGTAGAGCCGGCCAACGTCGATGACCTTGGGACCGTGCGTGCCTCCGAGAACGGGAAAATCATACTGCTTCCCGTCGGCATGAAAGACAATGGTCACTTTCTCGTCCGCCAGCGGTGGATCGACGATCAGATCGGGAAGTACGCGTTTCATGTTCCAGCCTCCTTGCTGCGTGCAGCCCTGCATCATTCGGTGGAACGGACCCAGCCCGGAAGAGGCATCCCGCCGTTACGGCGGCCGCCCGAGTGGTCTTCTCCGTCTCCAGAAACTCGCCAGGGACAACCACTCCAGTTGGCCCGCCGATAGTCCGCGAGTATATGCACCGCGTGCCAGCGGCGTCAATCTACTCCCAACGGATGGTGAAGACGATGGAGTGGCTGACTGCTCGCGGACGGCAACGCTTACTCCTTGCGGTTGTGTATTGCGCCAAGCACCACGCCAATCGCGGCACAGGCCAGGGTGATGGTCACGACCGGCTCGCCGGTGGCCTGCTCGGGGCCGACGATGGTAGACCACACTGCAGCAGCCAGGCCACCCGCCAGCAAGCCGAAAACGCCGCCGATGAAAGCGCCACGCCTGAGCGCGCCGCGCCGACCGTCTTTACCGCAGCAATGCGGACAATACAGTGAGCCGGCAGGTACCAGCTGCTCACAACTCCGGCAAAAGATCATCTCCGACCCGTTTTCGCGGGTCGGCGGCTCCGCCACGGTCACCCGATTTCCCTCGGCGTTCATCAAATCCTCCTCGCCAGTTTGGCGGCCATGCCAGTGTAAGCCCATGGCGTCAGTTCCAGCAGTTCGGCTCTGGCGGTCGCCGGAATTTCGAGTGACTCGATGAAGAGCCGCATGTCCTCGCGCGAAGCCCGCTTGCCGCGAGTCAGTTCCTTGAGCTTCTCGTAAGGATTGGCAATGCCATAACGACGCATCACCGTTTGCACCGGCTCGGCCAACAACTCCCAGTTGGCCTCGAGGTCTGCGCGCAGGCGCTCTGGATCGGCCTCGAGCTTGCTCAGACCACGTAACAACGAGTCGTACCCCAGCAGCGTGTAACCCAGAGCAACGCCCATATTGCGCAGCACCGTCGAGTCGGTCAGGTCGCGCTGCCAGCGCGAGGCCGGCAGCTTCTCGGCGAGGTGGCGCAACATCGCGTTGGCCAGCCCCAGATTTCCCTCGGAGTTCTCGAAGTCGATCGGATTGACCTTGTGCGGCATCGTCGACGAGCCGATCTCGCCGGCCTTGAGCTTCTGCTTGAAGAACCCCAGCGAGATGTAGCCCCAGACATCCCGGTTCAGATCGACGAGGATCAGATTGGCGCGCGCAAAAGCATCGAACAACTCGGCCATCGCATCGTGCGGCTCGATCTGTATCGTGTATGGGTTGAATTCCAGGCCCAGCGATTCGACGAAGGCTCTGGCAAAGCACTCCCAGTCAAAATCCGGGTACGCCGCGAGGTGCGCGTTGTAGTTCCCGACCGCTCCATTGATCTTGCCGAGCAGCTGCACCCTGGCGATAGCCAAACGAGCGCGGTCGAGCCGATGGACCAGGTTGGCCATTTCCTTGCCGAGTGTCGTCGGCGTTGCCGGCTGGCCGTGCGTGCGCGACATCATCGGCAGATCCGCCAACTCGTGGGCCAGCTCCCTGAGCCGGGCGACAACCTTGTCCAGCGTCGGCAGCATCGTCTCGTCGCGCGACGACTGCAACATCAGGGCGTGCGCAAGATTGTTGATATCCTCGGAGGTACACGCAAAGTGGATGAATTCGGCAACGCGGGTGACTTCCGCATTGCTCGCCAGGCGCTTCCTGATCCAGTACTCCAGTGCCTTCACATCGTGATTGGTCACCGCCTCGATCTCCTTTACTTCAACCGCCTGCTGCGGGCTGAACGAGGCCAGTAGCGAATCCAGCTCATCGGCGGTTGCCTGGGAGAACGGCGGAATCTCGGCAAAATGTGGCTCGGCGGCCAGGGCCTTGAGCCATTCGAGTTCGACCTGCAAGCGGCGTCGGATGAGGCCGTATTCGGAAAACTGTGGACGTAGCGCATCCAGCTTGCCGGCATAGCGTCCATCCAGCGGTGAAAGGGAAGTAATTGAAGGCATGCAGATCATCCTCGACGCATATGCGGGGTAATCCGGCATTTTACCTGCCTCGGGGAGGGGATCGTAAACCGGATGCAATCGCGATGATATAATTGGTGCCGGATTTTACAATCGGGAAGCCAATGAAGCTCATAGGATCACTGACCAGTCCCTACGTCCGCAAGACGCGCGTGGTGTTGGCCGAAAAGAAGATCGACTACGATTTCGAGCTGGGCTCCCCGTGGACGCCGGAAAACCAGGTCAGCAACGTCAATCCGCTTGGCAAGATCCCGGTGCTCGTTCTTGACGACAGTACCGTGCTATTCGATTCACGAGTGATCGTCGAATATCTCGACAACGTTGCCCCGAACAACAAGCTGATGCCGGGCGCGAATCGCGAGCGTACAGAAGTCAAACGTTGGGAGGCCCTGGCGGACGGTGTTTGCGACGCTGCGGCGCTGGTTTTTCTCGAGCAGAAGAGGCCTGCAGAGCAGCAGAGCAGCGACTGGATCGCTCGCCAGCACGACAAGATCGTTCGCAGCCTGGCGTTCATGGCCGACGAACTGGCCGAGAATACCTGGTGTATGGGGACACATTTTTCCCTTGCCGACGTGGCGGTGGGCTGTTCGCTTGGCTATCTGCTGTTTCGCTTTCCGGAAATCGACTGGCAGGCAAAGCACGCCAACCTCGCTCGCCTTTACGATCGCCTGGTGCGCCGTCCGGCTTTCTCGGAAACCGTTCCGCAAGCCTGAACCGCCGGCCCCTCGCCCCTCCTCACCGACATGGGCTGGTGCGCACCGCCCGAGAAAGAAGTCAGCCCTTGCTGCCCGACGTGGCCGGTGGGGTGAGCTGCCTCGCGTCGATGCCCTGACCGCCAACTTCGACCGCATCCCCCTTGCCGTCGTCCTGCAACAACGCTTCCTCGGATTTCCTGTTCAGAACGACGATGCTGATCCGGCGATTGATCGAACTGAGCGGGTCGTTCTTGTCGAACAATAGCGTAGACGCCAGTCCAACCACACGCAGCACCTTGTGTTCATCCATGCCGCCAAGAATCAACTCGCGGCGCGAGGCATTCGCACGATTGGCGGAAAGCTCCCAGTTCGAGAAGCCCTTGTCACCGCCGCCATATTGCGCTGCGTCGGTGTGGCCCGACAGGCTCAATTTGTTCGGGGCGGCATTCAGCGCCTTGCCGATCTCGCGCAGAATCACTCGCGTATAGGGCTTCAACTCGGCGCTGCTGGTATCGAACATCGGGCGATTCTGTTCATCAACGATCTGTATGCGCAGACCCTCGCTGGTAATGTCGATCAGGAGCTGACTCTTGAACTGTTTGAGCGCCGGATTGCTTTCGATGAGCTTCTCGATACTTTGCTTCAGGTCAGTGAGCATCACCTTTTCGCGTTCTTCAAACTCCTTGCGTGCCAACTCGGCATTCGTCTCCTTGAGATTCACGGTCTTGCTCTTGGCATCGATCTCGCCCCCCTTGACCTGCCCGGCAGTCCGCGTCAAGTCCTTGCCGCCGCCCTTGAGCACGCTCGAGCTGTCGCCGGTTCCCGCACCCCCTTGCGAGGCAATCTTCAGCGGGTTCTGGAAATAGTCGGCAATCCCCTTGAGGTCGCCGCTGGCCGTCGAGCCCAGTAACCACATGAGCAGGAAGAAAGCCATCATCGCCGTGACGAAGTCGGCGTAGGCGATCTTCCATGCGCCGCCATGGTGACCGCCAGCGACCTTCTTGATGCGCTTGATGACGATCGGCCGTACGTCGTCGCTCATGCAGCCTCCCCGATGCGAAGCAGGAGCATGCGCTACTTGCCCTTGCGACTCTTGAGCTCTTCCTCGAGCTCGCGAAAAGTCGGGCGCACCCCGGCAACCAGCGTCTTGCGCCCGAACTCGACGGCTACCTGCGGTGCGTAACCCGACATCGACGCGAGCAGGACGACCTTGATGACCTGATAAATCTTCGCCCCATCCTGTGCCTTTTGCTCGAGCAGGCTGGCCACCGGCGAAACGAATCCATAGGCGATCAGAATACCCAGGAAGGTGCCTACCAGGGCACCGCCGATCATCTTGCCGAGCACCGCCGGCGGCTCGCCAACCGAGCCCATGACGTTGACCACTCCCATCACGGCCACGATGATGCCAAACGCTGGCACCGCGTCACCAACCTTGGACATCACGTGGCCCGGAGTTTCGGCTTCGTGATGGTGGGTTTCGATCTCGATGTCCATCAGGTTCTCGATCTCGATGGCATTGAGGTTGCCGCCGACCATCATCCGCAGGTAATCGGTAATGAATTCCATCACATGGTGGTCGTTGCCAAGCACCGGATACTTGGTGAAAATCGGGCTGTCGTGGGGGCTCTCGACGTCATTCTCGATCGACATCAGACCTTCCTTGCGCACCTTGGCCAACACCTCGAAGAGCATCGCCAGCAGGTCGACGTAGAGCCCCTTGGTAAACTTCGACCCCTTGAAGATTCCAGGCAGCGCGCCGACGGTCAGTTTGATGATCTTGAGGTCGTTGGATGCGACAAAGCCGCCGATCGTCAAGCCGACGATTGCGATGTATTCCAGGGGCACCCACAGGGCGGCCAGGCTGCCGTGCACCGCGTAGGTTCCCAGCGCTGCCACGAGAATGATCACGTACCCAACAATCAGAAACATCCGCCCCCCCTGTCATTGTACGTTCCACGAACGCCACCGGCCGAAGCTCGTCATTGTCGCGCATTGTAGTCAGATTGCGAACCACCGGCAGCAGGCAATTCCGCCAGACGGAGAGATCCGCCGCGGCTCAATAGGCTTGCACCCGGCTTCCTTCTCGACACGAATCGTATAAACTTGCCGGATGTGCAAACAACCGTCGAGGGAATTCCAGGAATGAATTTCTGCAGTCAGTGTGGCGGTACGGTGACGCTGTCGATTCCTGAAGGCGATAACCTGCCACGGCATGTTTGCCAGTGCTGCAGGACGATTCATTACCTCAACCCGAAGCTGGTGATTGGCTGCATTGCCGAGTGGAACGATCAGATCCTGCTCTGCCGGCGTTCGATTGCCCCGCGTTATGGCCTATGGACCCTGCCTGCCGGCTTCATGGAAAACGGCGAGTCAACCAGGCAGGCCGCAATTCGCGAAACGCTGGAGGAAGCGTGTGCCCGCGTCGACATCCAACAGCTTTTTTCTCTGGTCAATGTGCCGCATATCAACCAGGTGCACCTCTTCTACCGTGCCCGACTGCTCGACACCGACTTCGCCGCCGGCCAGGAAACCCTCGAAACCGCGCTGTTCCTGGAAGACGCCGTGCCCTGGCAGGACCTCGCCTTTCAGACCGTTACGCGGTGCCTGCGCGCCTATTTTTCCGACCGCCGGCTGGGGCGCTTCGTATTCCATGAGGAAGACCTGCCGCCGCGGCCACTCAAGGAGCATCGTCGAGACTGAATTCAATGGGTAGCAAGACCCGCAAGTCCCTGCCTTGGAGACTCTCGGGCAGCAAGGTGCTGGCGGCAGCCTGTTCCAACATCGCCAGCGCCTGCTCATCCAGGGCGACATGCCCACTCGACCGTATCAGCAATACCGCGGGAGCACGCTGCCAGGCGCTGACACTCACCACCACCTCGACCCTTCCTTGCCAGCCACGCTCGCGCGCCAGCGGCGGATAGTGCTTGAAGCGACGCGCCGCAATCGCCAGCGCCATACGATACTGACGCAGATCGTCGGCGTTGACGCCTGCACGTCTTGTCTCCGCAGCAGCAGCGGGTGCGGGTGCGGGTGCGGGTGTCGTTGCGGATTCGGAGGCCAGCGAACGCTCGGGGCTGCCCGGCGTCGACGGCGCTCCCGCCGCGACGCCAGAAACCGCTTCGCGCATGTCAGTTGGTGCGCGAACACGCCGTGTGGACGGCGGCGGCGGCGGTGCCACGCTCGGCGCCATGCGCGCCGCTGCCGCGGCCGGCAGCGTCCCCCCGACTACGATCTCGCGATCGGCAACCTTGATGACCGCCTGAACGGCTTGGCTCGCGACATCGAGCTTCACCCGCGACACCATGACAGTCGTCGTCAGCAACCCCGCATGGATCAGCGCCGAAGCGGCCACTGCCAGCAACAGGCGACGGCGATCCGGCTCAGACATCGGCATGCTGTGGGTACCGCTGTCGGAGCGCTACGGCCGGCAGGTTTCGCGTCCAGGCAGCCGCCGCTTGGCGCGCCTCGGTGCAGCGCAGCGGGCGCCATCACCAGGGGCGCAATCTGCGCCCGCAAAAGTCAGGCCGCACGGGCAAGCTGGCACGTTTGCCGGCCCCCCTCGCCTGACCGCCGACCGCCAGGCTACTTGTGAACCCGCCCCTCGTCCGCGCGCATGTTCTTGCTGAAGAAATACGCAAACCACGCCGCCATGCCAATGACGAAAACAATGACCAACAAGCTGAACAAGCCATAGTCACTGGTAAACAACAAATCCCAAGCCATCTCTTACCTCCTCTGGTAGTCTGACTTTTCCTGCGCAGCTGCCACAGAAGCGGCAGTCAGTCGCAGCGCCGACTGCTTGCCGGTCACCCAATCCCCGACCAGGCGCCACTCTTTCCTGTCGTCCTCAAGCGTCACGTGCCACCGGCCGGTGAACGGCCTGACCATTCCGATATACACACCCGCACCCTCGGAGCGCAGGGCGACCCGCTGATCGAAACCTGGACGCGTCGGGTGAATGATGCTCAAGGTCAGTGCTTCCGGCAGGCGCAGCCCCTCTTTGCCCCGTAGCAGAGCACGCATCCGATCACCCTCGCCTCCGACGAGAAGCTCTGCGTCGATTCCCAGTTCGGCGGCGCGCTGATCGCGCGCTGTACGCAAATTCACCGTCAGACCCTGCTTGTAGTAGTCGTCTTCGACCAGACCATCGCTGCTGACCACAGCCAGGTAGGCGGTGGTCACGCCGGCGACGACGACGATCGCCGGGCCGAGCATCAACAACCAGGGCCACGGCTCGCGATACCACGCCTGGGAACTGTCAGCCCGTTTCGCGTTCATGGCAGGAAGAAGCTCGCTTTCTCGCGAACCGCGATCTTGTCGTGATCTTCGGCGCGGACGTCGAAGAAGATCTCGTTCGAACCCTTGTTGCCCGTCCGTGGCTCGACGCGGGCGGATAGCGCAATCGTTGTCGAGGAAGCAGCCGGCACTTCCACCACCCGCTCGCCGACAATGTCGATCCCGTCGATGCCGCTGACGGTGATCGAATAGCGATGGGTAGACGCGTCGGTATTCGAGATGTGCAGCCTGTAGACGTTCTCGATTCGCCCGTCGTCCGCCTCGCGCGAGAGCGTCGAGCGGTCGCGCAGAACGTCCACCTTCAATGGCACGCGGTGGGCAAGACTCCACGCCGTCGCGACGATGATCGCCAGCAGGATGCTGCTGTACAGCAAGGTCCTGAAGCGCAACAGATGCCCGAACATCTCGCCTGCCGAGTAGTGTTTATCCAGAGCGTTCTCGGTCGAGTAGCGAATCAGGCCGCGCGGCGAACCGACCTTGTCCATCACCTGATCGCAGGCATCGATACACGCCGCACAGGCAATACATTCGAGCTGCAAGCCGTTGCGAATGTCGATACCGGTCGGGCAGACCTGCACACAGATGCTGCAGTCCACACAATCCCCGAGCGGCTTCGCGGTCGCCGCGGCGCCCTTCCTGCGCAGGCCGCGCGGCTCGCCACGCTCGCGATCATAGCTGATGATCAAGGTGTCCGGGTCGAACATCACGCCCTGGAAGCGTGCGTACGGACACATGTACTTGCATACCTGCTCACGCAGGAATCCCGCCATCAGGTAGAGGAAGGCGGCATAGAAAAATATCCAGAACGCCTCCCAGGGCCCCAGTTCAAACGACGCAATTTCCCCTAGCAGTTCCCTGATCGGCGTGAAGTAGCCGACGAAGCTAATTCCCGTCCACAGAGCAATCAGCAGCCATAGCGAATGTTTGATCAGCTTGAGGCGAAACTTGCGTGGATTCATCGGCTGCGCGTCGAGCTTCATCCGCGCCGGACGTTCGCCCTCGATCTTGCGCTCGATCCACATCAGGATCTCGGTATACACCGTCTGCGGGCAGGCATAACCACAGAACAAACGCCCCCCCACAGCAGTAACCAGGAACAGTCCGTAGGCAGAAATTACCAGCAGAACCGCCAGGTAAATCACATCCTGTGGCCAGAAGACCAGGCCAAAAATGTAGAATTTGCGCTCAACGATGTGAAAGAGTACCGCCTGCCGGCCGCCCCACTCCAACCAGCACAGACCGTAGAACAAGGCCTGGGTAATGAAGACCATGCCCCAGCGCCAGCTGCTGAAGATCCCGGTTACGCTGCGGGCGTAGACGGTTCTGTGCTTCTCGTACAAGCCATCGACGTTGATGGCAATGGCCTTGGCCTTGCTGCCGGCCGCCTGATTCATGATATCAGCTCCGATTCATTTCAGAATTTCACCAAACTCTAATATTACTTTTTGTGGCGAGCAGGTTTTTGATGTGAATCAGCCAAAGCATGATTGGTCTGCCATTCCTTGGACTCGTCCGGCGAACAAAAAACGGAGCGACCGAGGCCGCTCCGTCGATCTACCGCAAATTACTTGCTGCCAGGATTGGCACTCAGACTCAGGACGTAGGCGGCCAGCACATGCACCTTTTCGTCGCCGAGGAAGTCCTTCCAGGGCTGCATCTGATTATTGCGGCCTTTGGTGATGGTCTCGATGATCGTCGCTTCCGAGCTGCCGTAGAGCCAGACCTTGTCGGTCAGGTTGGGAGCGCCCACCGCTGTCATGCCCTTCGCGTCCGGCCCGTGACAACCCGAGCAGCCAGCCGTGTTGAAGGCTTCCTGTCCCTTGGCGACACGCAGCGAATCGGCCGGCAAACCGGACAAGGAGCGTACATAGTTGGCCAGATCCTTGATCGTTTCGGAGCCCAGCTGGGAATACGGCGGCATCATCGCGATCCGACCGTTATTGATGGTTTCAAGGACCTGAGCTGGCTCACCACCCCACTGCCAATCATTGTCGGCAAGATTCGGGAAGCCCTTCGAGCCACGCGCATCTGCGCCATGGCACTGCATGCAGTAGGTCAGGTACAGGCGCTTGCCCGTCTCGTTGGCTTCCTTGTCAGCGGCCAGAGCCTGCACATCCGTCTGCATGTACTTGGCATAGAGTGGCCTGAACTGCTCGTCGGCCCTCGCCATTTCCTTCGCCCACTGACCACTCGACGACCAGCCGAGGAGCCCCTGGAAGCTACCGAGTGTCGGATAGAGCACGGCGTAAACCAGCGAGAAGATCACCGTGATGTAGAACAGCCACATCCACCACTTCGGCAGCGGGTTGTTGTACTCCTCGAGGGTCTCGTCCCACACGTGACCGGTGGTATCGAGCTTGCTCGGTGCCGGCAGACTCTGCGTCCACAGCATCACACCACAGGCAATGATGCTGACCAGCACGAGCAGAATGACATACCAGTTCCAGAACTGATTCACAAAATCGTTCATGATGCTTTCCTTTGTCCGTTGCGATCCAGGCCCAGTTCGGCCCGATCCGCCTCTTCATCGGTGAATGGCAGCATGGCCGCTTCCTCGAAGCGTGCCTTGTTGCCCTTTACTCCATACGCCCACCAGACGATCCCGAGGAAGGTCAGCAGGGACACCACTGTCACGATGGATCGCAGCTCGTTGATGTCCATGCGCTTACCTGACGTTCTTCATTTCAAGGCCCATCCCCTGCAGATAGGCGATGAGGGCATCGAGTTCGCTCTTGCCTTCCAACTGCTTTCTGGCAGCGGCGATTTCGTCGTCGGTATAGGGCACACCGACCTTGGTCAGGGCACGCATCTTGGCCTCGATGAGGTTGGCATCGGCAGGCGCTTTTTCGAGAAAGGCAAACGCCGGCATGTTGGACTCGGGGACCAGGTCGCGCGGATTGATCAGGTGCACACGGTGCCACTCATCGGAATAACGGCCACCCACGCGAGCCAGATCCGGACCGGTACGCTTGGAACCCCACTGGAAAGGATGATCGTAAACGAACTCGCCAGCCACCGAATAGTGCCCATAGCGCTCGGTTTCGGCACGGAACGGCCGAATCATCTGCGAGTGACAAAGGAAGCAGCCCTCGCGAATGTAGACATCGCGCCCGGTCAGGCGGACCGGATCGTAGGGCTTGAGCCCGGTGACCGGTTCGGTGGTGGACTTCTGGAAATACAAGGGCACGATTTCGACCAGGCCCCCGACACTGACCACCAACAGGGTCAGCACCACCATCAACGGAACGCTACGTTCGATTGCATCTTGCGTAATTTTCATTTTCATTTCCCTATCAGGCGTGCTGGGCAGCCGGTTGCAGAACCAGCGCGTCATCAACGGTCCGGCCGCCGGCAATCGTCTTGACCATGTTGTAGGCCATGATCAGCATGCCGGTAAGGAAGAGGACACCACCCAGGAAACGGATCGCCCAGAACGGATACGAAGCCTTGACCGATTCAACAAAGCTGTAGGTCAGCGTACCATCGGCATTGACCGCCCGCCACATCAGGCCCTGCATGACGCCGGAAATCCACATCGAGGCGATGTACAGAACCACACCGATCGTCGCCACCCAGAAATGCACGGTGATCAGCTTGACGCTGAACATTTCGGGCTTGCCGAACAGCCGCGGCACGAGGTAGTAGACCGACCCGATGGAAATCATCGCCACCCAGCCCAGCGCACCCGAGTGCACGTGGCCGATCGTCCAGTCGGTATAGTGCGACAGCGCGTTGACCGTCTTGATGGCCATCATCGGACCTTCGAAGGTCGACATGCCATAGAACGACAGCGAGGTGATCAGGAACTTCAGGATCGGGTCGTCGCGCAGCTTGTGCCAGGCGCCCGAGAGGGTCATCACGCCGTTGATCATGCCGCCCCACGACGGTGCCAGCAGAATCAGCGAGAACAGCATGCCCACCGACTGCGTCCAGTCGGGCAGCGCAGTGTAATGCAGGTGGTGCGGACCGGCCCACATATAGGTGAAGATCAGTGCCCAGAAGTGCACCACCGACAGGCGGTACGAATAAATCGGGCGGCCAGCCTGCTTCGGCACGAAGTAGTACATCATGCCAAGGAAGCCGGCGGTAAGGAAGAATCCCACCGCGTTGTGACCGTACCACCACTGCACCATCGCGTCCTGCACGCCCGCATAGGCCGAGTAGGACTTGGTCGGCGAAACGGGGATGGCGGCGCTGTTAACGATATGCAGCAGCGCAACGGCGAGAATGAAGCCGCCGTAGAACCAGTTGGCCACGTAAATGTGTGTCACCTTGCGCTTGACGATGGTACCGAAAAAAACCACCGCGTAGGCCACCCAGACGACGGCGATGAGGAGGTCGATCGGCCATTCCAGCTCGGCGTATTCCTTGCCCTGCGTCATGCCCAGCGGCAGCGTGATGGCAGCCAGGACGATCACCAGTTGCCAGCCCCAGAAGGTGAACGCCGCCAGTCCATCGGAGAAGATTCGCGCATGACAGGTGCGTTGCACGACGTAATAGGAGGTGGCGAAAAGCGCGCAGCCGCCGAAGGCAAAAATCACGGCGTTGGTGTGCAATGGACGCAGGCGGCCAAAATGCAGGTAGGGACCGAAATTAAGCTCCGGCCACACCAGCTGGGCGGCAATGATCACGCCGACCAGCATTCCGACAATCCCCCAGACGACGGTCATCACGGTAAATTGCCGCACCACCTTGTAGTTGTATGTTGACTGAGTTACCGACATGGACTCACCTCGTTCTTGACTGAAAACCGGTTTTCACCGCCCTGAATGCCTTGCTGCCGAGCACTGACTATGCGGATGCTATTCTAACGCGTCGGGCACAAATTTGACACAGATCAAGCGCTGCGGCCTCACCCGGCGAACCCTCACGGACAAAAAAAGGGTGCGCTGAAACGCACCCGAACCCCAACAGGAAAATCTCCCTGCGCCCCCGGCGCTGCATGCCGGAGCACTCACGCCGTCGACCGGCGAATTATCGCCACCCGCGGAGGAGCCCGTCTTGACCTGTGTCAAGATCCACGCACATTGGCCGCCGCGGCTGACCCTGCGGCTTCTCCAGGTGGCGTGTCGGGCGGCACCGCGGACTCACTCACCGGCAGCTGCGCTGAGGTGCTGTCGTCGTCCATCAGAATGCGGTAGGCCGGTCCTTCGAGATCGTCGAACTGGCCGTTGCGCAGCGACCACCAGAAGGCGATGCCGATCAGGAAGACCAGCCCAACGGAGATCGGTATCAGCAGGTACAGCGTTTCCATCATTGTTCAGTTCCTGGCACCTTTCTGCAGCCGCAGCGAATTCGCCACCACCAGCAGGGAACTTCCGGACATGCCGATGCCGGCCATCCACGGCGTGATGAAACCGCCCATCGCCAGTGGCAGGGCGACCAGATTGTAGGCAACCGACCAGAGCAGATTCTGCCGGATCACGTGCAGAGCACGCCGCGCCACGACCACACCCTGCCGCAGGTGGTCGAGGTTCTCGGAGAGCAGCACCAGATCAGCCTGGGTGCGCGCCAACTGCGAGCCGCCGCCCATGGCCACCGAGACCTGTGCCTGTGCCAGTACCGGCGCGTCGTTGACGCCATCGCCGACCATCGCCACTACCGCCCCGGCAGCCTGCAGGCGCTGAACGTAGTCGCGCTTGGCTTGCGGTGAGGCGCCTGCCTGCACCTCGTCGATCCCCAATGCCTGCGCCACCCGGCAAGCGGCCGCAGCGGCATCACCGGTCAGCAGCGTCACCTGCCGCCCCGCCGCCCGCAGGGCGGCGACCAGGGCCACCGCTTCCTGCCGCGGCTCGTCGCCCACGCGAAACAGCGCAATCCAGCCGGCATCGTCGCCGAGTCCGATCATCGTGTCGCCACTGTCCAGCAGGGACAGCGCAGCTTCCGGCAAGGGTTTGCCATGCCCGCCGAGAACGTAATCCGGGCGGCCGATGCGCAGCCGCTGGCCGGCATGCAGCGCGTTCACACCGTAACCCGGCTCGTTGACCAGGGCATCGACCTGCGGCAGAACCTTGCCTGCGCTGGCCTCCCGGAAAGCCGCGCCAAGCGGATGCTCCGACGCTTGCTCGAGCGCTGCCGCCAGCTCCAGACTCGCCGTCTCGCCGAGCTGGCCAAGCGGTAGCACCTCCAGCACGCGCATCCCGCCGGTGGTCAAGGTACCGGTCTTGTCGAAAACGAAGTGAGTGGCCCGCGCCAGCGTCTCGACGGCATGACTGCGCGTCACCAGTAGCCCGGCTCTGGCCATCGCGCCGCTGGCCACGGTCAGCGCGACCGGCGTCGCCAGCGACAGCGCGCAGGGACAGGTGACGACCAGCACCGAAACGGTAATCCACAGCGCCTGTCCGGGATCGATGAACCACCAGACGACAGCCACCACTACCGCCAGAAACAGCAGCATGATAATGAAACGGCTGGCGATGCGGTCGGCGAATTCAACGATGCGCGGCTTCTCGGTCGCCGCACGCTCCATCAGGCGAACGATCGCCGACAGCCGCGTCGCCTCGCCGACCTGGGTCACCTCGATGAGCAGCGGGCTCTCGACATTCAGCGCACCGCCGGTTACCGAGCTGCCCGGGCGCTTGCTGACCGGCGCACTTTCACCGGTGAGCAGCGCTTCGTTGGCGCTGCTCTCGCCTTCGACGACCCGGCCGTCCGCCGGAATCGCCTCGCCCGGCCTGACCAACACGACGTCACCGGGCTGCAGATCGGCTGCCATGACCTGCTCGAGGTCGCCAAAATCACGCTTCGCCGGATAGCCGGGGAGGCGTGCTGCCACCACCGGCAGCAGCCTGGCCAGTTCCTCGGTGAGGCTGACTGCGCGCTGGCGGGCACTCATTTCCAGGAAGCGGCCGCTCAACAGAAAAAACACGAACATCGTCACCGAGTCGAAATAGACCTCGCCGCTGGCCGTCAGGGTCGCCCAGACACTGGCTGCGAAGGCGGCGCCGATGCCCAGCGCCACCGGCACATCCATACCGGCCCGGCGCAGGCGCAGATCGCGCCAGGCATTGGCGAAAAATGGCGCCGCCGAATAGAAAACAACCGGCACCGTCAGCACCAGGCTCGCCCAGCGCATCAACTGTTCGACCTCGGTGGTCATCTCGCCTGGCCCGGCAAAATATACCGGAACGGCGTACATCATCACCTGCATCATGCCGAAGCCGGCGACGAACACCCGCCAGAGCGCGCGGCGCCGCTCCTGGCGCGCCAGTTCCTCGCTCTTCGTTGCATCGTAGGGATAAGCACGATAGCCAATCGCCGCGATCGCCGTCAAAATCTCCGACAGTTTGATGCGCCGCTCGTCCCAGCGCACGCGCGCACGCCGCGTCGCGTAGTTGATGTCCACCGCGGTAACCCCGACGAGGCGCGAAAGATGCTGCTCATTCAGCCAGATACACGCCGAACAGGTGATTCCTTCGAGGATCAGCGACGCCTCGCGCTCGCCGTGGTCCGGGCCGTCACCGAGAACGCGCACGAAGCTCTTCTGGAAATCCGCATGATCATAGAGCTGCAAGCCCTCGACGATCTTCGGCATGGCCTCGCGGGGAGCATTCGGCAAGGCATCGCGATTACGGTAGTAGTCGGCCAGTCCGTTGTCGACAATCGCCTGCGCAACGGCCTGACAGCCAACGCAGCACATCGCCCGCCGCTGCCCGTCAATATCGGTCGCAAGGTCGACCGCAGGTGGTACGGGCTGGCCGCAGTGGTAGCAAGTGCCGAGGTTCATCGTTGGCGCAAACAGGAAAAGAGGGTGGCGCCGGCTGACGCTGCACGAAACTGGTTATAATCGCACGTTTTGTCCGTCCACACTCGCACCCAATGCTCGTCTATCGCGGTTTTTCACAGACAGCGCCCAGTGCCACCGTCCTCACCATAGGCAACTTCGATGGCGTGCATCTTGGCCATCGCGCCCTGCTCGCGCGTCTGACGGCGGCGGCTGCCGACGCCGGCCTGCCGGCAGCAGTGCTCACCTTCGAACCGCATCCGCGCGAGTTCTTTGCGCCGAAATCGGCACCATCGCGCCTGTCCACACTGCGCGAAAAGCTCGAACTGCTCGCTGATGACGGCGTCGATCTCGTGCACGTCTGCCACTTCAACGCACGCTTCGCCGCCCTCAGCCCCGACGAGTTCATCGAACGCGTGCTGCTTGGCGCGCTGCGGGCACGGCATCTGATCGTCGGCGACGATTTTCGTTTCGGTGCCCACCGCGCCGGCGACTTCATGCTGCTGCGCGAGTCCGGAGCGCGCCTCGGATTTCGCGTCGAGGCCATGGACAGCATCACCCTCGAAGGCGAACGCGCTTCGAGTTCGGCCGTTCGCGACGCGCTGCAGGCGGGTCGGCTCGAGCACGCGGCGCGCCTGCTCGGCCGCCCGTACTCGATCGACGGACGCGTCGTGCATGGCGACAAGATCGGACGCCAACTCGGCTTCCATACCGCCAACATTCGCATCAAGCACGAGCGACCGCCGCTGCAAGGTGTCTTTGCCGTCGAGGTCAAGGGCCTGCCCGGTGGCCCACACCGCGGCGCCGCCAACCTTGGCTACCGCCCGAGCGCCAATCAACTGCTGCGCCCACTACTCGAAGTGCATCTGCTTGATTTCTCTACGGACATCTACGGCGCGCATCTGAACGTCCGCTTCCTGCACAAGTTGCGCGACGAAATGAAGTTTCCCGACTATCAGGCCCTGAAGGCGCAGATCGCCAGCGACGTTGCCGCCGTGAAACAGTACTTTCAGTTGTGAGAACCGCCATGGCCGACTACAAGAAAACCCTCAATCTCACCGACACGCCCTTTCCGATGCGTGGCGACCTGCCACGTCGCGAACCGCAGTGGGTGGCCGCGTGGCAAAAGACGAAGCTCTACGAGAGAATCCGCGAGGCCTCGCAGGGGCGTCCTCGCTTCGTGCTGCACGACGGCCCGCCGTACGCAAACGGCGACATTCACATTGGCCACGCGGTCAACAAGATCCTCAAGGACATCATCGTTCGCGCGCGTACGCTGGCCGGTTTCGATGCCCCTTATGTCCCCGGCTGGGACTGCCACGGCCTGCCGATCGAGCACCAGATCGAAAAGCTGCACGGCAAGCACGTGCCGGCCGACCGCGTACGAGAACTGTGCCGCGCCTACGCCGGCGAGCAGATCGAGCGCCAGAAGAAGGACTTCATCCGTCTCGGCATCCTCGGCGAATGGGACCAGCCCTACCTGACGATGAACTTCAAGACCGAGGCTGACGAAATCCGGGCGCTCGGTCGAATCCTGGAAAAGGGCTACCTCTACCAGGGTCTGAAGCCCGTCAACTGGTGTCTCGATTGCGCTTCCGCTTTGGCTGAAGCCGAGGTCGAATACGAAGACAAGACCTCGTCGGCCATCGATGTCGCCTTCGCGGTGCATGCGCATCACGCCGACAAGGTGGCGCGGGCGTTCGGACTCAGCCACCTGCGCGGTCCGGCTTTCGCCGTGATCTGGACCACGACGCCATGGACGCTGCCGGCCAATGAGGCCGTCAGCGTCCACCCGGAATTCACCTACGACCTGGTCGACACGCCAAAGGGCGCGCTGATCCTCGTCGGTGAGCTGGCCGACGCCTGTCTGCATCGTTACCGGCTGAGCGGCACGGTGATCGGCTCGGCGAAGGGTGCCGCGCTCGAGCAGATCCTGCTCGAGCACCCGTTTCAGTCGCGTGACGTGGCCATCATCTGCGGCCGGCACGTCACCCTGGAAGCGGGTACCGGCCTGGTGCACACCGCACCAGCGCATGGTACCGACGACTACCTGATCGGCAAGGTCTATGGTCTGCCGGTCAACAACCCGGTCGGCGACGACGGCCGCTTCATTGCCGGCACGCCGGCGCTCGCCGTCGGCGAACTGGCCGGCAAGAGCGTCTGGGAGGCCAACCCGCTGGTGCTGCAGGAACTCGCGGCGAACGGCCACCTGCTGCAGGCCGAGAAGATCCAGCACAGTTACCCGCACTGCTGGCGCCACAAGACGCCGATCATTTTCCGGGCGACGACGCAGTGGTTCATCGGCATGGAGCAGCGTCCGACCGCCCCGCACGCGCCCGAGGCGGCGCCCGCAGCGGGCCACGACGAGCCGCCGACGCTGCGCTGGAGCGCCGAACGGGCGGTCGACGAAACGCAGTTCTTCCCGAGCTGGGGTCGTGCGCGTCTCGAAGCGATGATCCGCACCCGCCCGGACTGGTGCGTCTCGCGGCAGCGCAACTGGGGAGTACCGCTGCCCTTCTTCCTGCATCGTGAGACAGCAGCGCTGCATCCGCGCACCAGCGAGCTCATCGAAGCCGTCGCGCAACGCGTCGAGAAGGCGGGCATCGAAGCCTGGTTCGCGCTTGACCCCGGCGAGCTGCTCGGTGCCGAGGCCAGCGATTATCGCCAGATGAGCGACACCCTCGACGTCTGGTTCGACTCCGGGGCTACGCACTCGAGCGTCCTGCGTGGCTCGCATCGCAACGAACTCGCCTATCCGGCCGACCTCTACCTGGAAGGATCGGATCAGCATCGCGGCTGGTTCCAGAGTTCGCTGCTGATCGGCTGCGCGATGGATGGCCGTGCCCCGTACAAGGCCTTGCTGACGCACGGTTTCGTCGTCGACGGCAAGGGCCTGAAGATGTCCAAGTCAAAGAACAATGTGATTGCCCCGCAGCAGATCGCCGACACCCTCGGCGCCGAAATCCTCCGCCTGTGGGTCGCGGCCACCGACTACTCGGGCGAACTGTCGATCTCGGACGAGATCCTCAAACGTGTGGTCGAAGCCTACCGCCGCATCCGCAACACGCTGCGCTTCCTGCTCGCCAACACCTCCGACTTCACCGCCAGTGGCGACCTCCTGCCGGTCGAGCAATGGCTGGAGATCGACCGCTACGCACTGGCCATGACCAGGCAGCTGCAGGCCCAGTGTGCAGCCGACTACGAGCGCTGCGAGTTCCACCGCGTCGTGCAGTCGCTGCAGACCTTCTGCTCCGAAGATCTCGGCGGCTTCTACCTCGACATTCTCAAGGACCGTCTGTACACCACGGCCGCCGGATCAACGGCACGCCGCTCGGCACAGAGCGCGCTGTGGTACATCCTGCAGAGCTTGGTCAAGCTGATGGCGCCGATCCTCTGCTTTACTGCCGAAGAAATCTGGCAGCTGCAGACCGGCACGGCCGAGGAGTCGGTAATGCTGCACACCTGGCAGGCGCTGCCGGCACCGGCGTCGGAAGGCGAGCTGCACGACAAGTGGCGCAAGCTCCGCGGCTACCGCGCCGAAGTCATGCGCGCACTCGAAGAACTGCGCATTGCCGGCCGCATTGGTTCATCGCTGCAGGCCGAGGTGCGCCTGCATTGCGATGGCGAAAAGTACGAACTGCTCGCCTCGCTGGGCGACGACCTGCGCTTCGTCCTGATCTGCTCGCAGACGACGCTGATTCGCGACGCCGAGGAGCAGCTGCTGTGCGCGCCGCTGGCGCACGCCAAGTGCGAGCGCTGCTGGCACGTACGCGCCGACGTCAACGCCGACCCCGCGCGACCCGGCCTCTGCGGCCGCTGTATCGACAATCTGCATGGCCAGGGAGAAACCCGTGCCTTCGCGTAACATCGACCGCTGGCTGTGGTTGGCCGGCGCCATCGTCGTCCTCGACCAGGTCAGCAAGTGGCTGGTCCTCGCCTGGCTACAGCCGGGCAGCTCGATCTACGTCGCACCCTTCTTCAACTGGGTACTGACCTTCAACCCCGGTGCCGCATTCAGCTTCCTCTCCGACGCCGGCGGCTGGCAGCGCTGGTTTTTCACGGTCCTGGCGCTGGCCATCGCAGCCTGGATCGTCAGCATCCTGCCGCGACACAGCGGCGAATTCCGGATCTCGCTGGCGCTCACGCTGATCCTTGGCGGTGCCCTCGGCAACGTCATCGACCGCCTGCGCTTCGGCGCCGTGATCGACTTCATCCAATGGCACGCTGCCGGTTTCTACTGGCCGGCCTTCAATATCGCCGACTCGGCGATCAGCATCGGCGCGGTGTTGATGGCCTGGGACCAGTTTGCTGCCAAGCGTGCGGAACACGATGTTGGAATCCCGTAGCGAGTTTTTTGCCGGAACCATTCAGGGAAGTTCATGAAACCCGCCAAAATATCTGCAGGTACCGCCCCAACCGTCAGCCACGACAGCTACCTGACGCTGCACTACCGCCTCGCCGACGGCGATGGCAGCGAGTACGTCAGCACCTTCGATCTCTCGCCGGCCACCCTGCAGATGGGTAGTGGCCAGTTGGCCGAAACGCTCGAAAACTGCCTGCTCGGACTCACCGCCGGCGCGCGGCAGACCTTCGATCTCGCTGGCGTGGACGCCTTCGGCGCCCACAACCCGCGCCTCGTCGAACGGATTGCGCGCAGCGCGCTGCCGGCGGACGTCGAACTCAAGGTGAACTCGCTGATCGAGTTCAGTTCGCCCGACGGGACTTCGAATTTCGCCGGTTTCCTGCGTGAACTGACCGACAGCAGCGCTCTCTTCGACTTCAACCATCCACTCGCCGGCAAGCCAATCCGCTTCGAAGTCCACCTCATCGCCATCATGTAAGGGTCCGCATGCAGGTCATTCTCGCCAATCCGCGTGGTTTCTGTGCCGGTGTCGAGCGCGCCATCGCCATCGTCGAGCGCGCCATCGAAACCTTCGGCGCGCCGATCTACGTTCGCCATGAAGTGGTGCACAACCAGTTCGTCTGCGACGACCTGCGCGCCAAGGGCGCGATCTTCATCGACCAACTTGCCGAGGCCCCCACCGGCAGCACGGTCGTTTTCAGCGCCCACGGCGTCTCCAGGGCGGTTCGCGAAGAGGCTGCCGCGCTCGGCCTCAAGGTCTTCGATGCCACCTGCCCGCTGGTCACCAAGGTGCACCTCGAAGTCGCCCGCATGCGCAAGGAAGGCCGCGAGATCGTCATGATCGGCCACAAGGGACACCCCGAGGTCGAAGGAACCATGGGCCAGAGCCGCGACGGCATGTATCTGGTCGAGACCGTCGCCGACGCGCGGCAACTGCAGGTCAGCTCGCCAGTGCGGCTGGCCTACGTCACGCAAACGACGCTCTCGGTCGATGATGCCGCGCAGGTCGTCGCCGCCTTGCAGGAACGCTTTCCGGAAATCATCGGCCCGAAGAAGGACGACATCTGCTACGCGACGCAGAACCGCCAGGATTCGGTCAAACAACTCGCCCGGGTCAGCGAAGTCGTTCTCGTCGTCGGCAGCCAGTCGAGTTCCAACTCCAACCGCCTGCGCGAAGTCGCCGAACTGATCGGCAGCCGTTCCTATCTCGTCGATCAGGCCGAGCAGATCGACCCCGCCTGGCTGACCGGCGTCGATCGGGTCGGCGTCACCGCCGGCGCCTCGGCGCCCGAAGTCCTCGTCCAGCAGGTCGTCGATCGCCTGTCCGGCGGCGACCCGAGCAAGCTTGGCGAAATCAACGGCGCCGAGGAAAACGTCACTTTCGCCCTGCCACGCGAACTGCAGTAAGCGGCAGCGTCAACGCAGCGTCAACGGATTCCCACCCCCCGGTCGGTCGAGTGGCTGCGACCGAGTTCACTGCCGTCGAAAACCACCTCGAACCGCGTCTCGCTGGTAACCGCCACCCCTTCGATCTCACCCGGGCGAAAGTGCACGCGGGAAAATGCGGCGAGCGCAGCCTCGTCGAACGCGGGCGGCAGACTGCTGCTCGCCACTTCGACGCGCTCGACGGCGCCACTGGCACCGACGAAAATCCGTAGCACCAGCTTGCCCGCAGCCGGCGCAGCGCCGCCGTGGTCTGGCGGCAACTGCAGCAGCGGTTCGTCCTGCAACTGCGGCGGCACGCTCAGCTCGGCACGCGAGAAATACCAGCTACCCTGCGGCACGTTCAGGATCGTCGCCAGGTAAGGCGGAACATAAGCCGCCAGCCGTCGCCCACCGAGCGTCGCCAGGAGTGCCTCCGACGTTTCGGGAGCGCGCTCCACTGCCGACGGTCCGTCGGTAGGCGGCAGCGGCTCTGCGGCGGCCGCCTGCGGTGGCTGCCGACCGACGGTAGCGCGCAGCGTCACCAGCACGGTCGCAGACTCCGGCTGGCCGGTGGCGGCCGTAGCGACGGCTTGCTGCAGCAGCAGCCCGGCCAGCAGATGCAGCAACAACGACGTGAGCAGCGCCACGAGCAGCCTTTTCCTCTGCTCCTGCTCCGCCGAACTACCTGGAAAGACCGCCATCGAGAAGTGCACTGTAGAATGTGGAATATAGAATGCAGGGAGAATGCCGGACCTGGCGGAAGCAGGATTCTACCGCCCGCGACGGCCGATTCCGCGCCACTCATCCGGCACAATGCGCCGCAGATCGCCCGGAGCTTGCGCAAACCCGGCGCTGCCCTATGATTACAGCGGTCTGCGGTCTGCGTTCTGCTCGATTACCGTGCCTGACCTTGAGGAAACGCCGTGAAAAGACAAGCTGGCTTCACCCTGATCGAGGTCATGATCGTCGTGATCATCATCGGCATTCTCACGGCCATCGCCGTTCCCAGCTATACCGATTACCTGGTGCGCTCGCGGATCACCCACGCCACCTCGGGACTGGCCGCATGGCGCGTTCGGATGGAGCAGTTCTTTCAGGACAACCACACCTACGCCGACGCCGACGCCGAACCGGCGATCGACGGTTGCGCAATAACCCTGCCCGCGGCTGTCGACAGCTCCTACTTCGACTTCTCATGTTCCAACCTTACTGCTACCACCTATCTGTTGACGGCCACCGGCAAGAGTTCGATGACCGGTTTCATCTACACGGTCACTGAGGGCAACGCCAAGAAGACCACGGGCGTTCGGACGGGCTGGACGACGTCCGACAGTTGCTGGGTCACCAGCAAGGGAGGTGGCTGTTGAAAGCATTGCGCGGCTTCAGCCTGATCGAGCTGATCGTCGGCATGGTAATTCTCGGCGTGCTGCTGAGCCTCGCCATGCCCGGTTTCAGCAACTGGCTGCGCAATGCCCGCGTGCGCACGGCGGCAGAATCGGTACAGAATGGTCTGCAACTGGCGAGGGCCGAAGCGGTGCGGCGCAATACCGACGTTCGCTTCAGCCTGGTCAACACCACCGGCAGCACCTGCGCGCTCGACGTTGCCGGACCGAACTGGGTCATCAGCCTCGACCCTCCGGCCGGCAAATGCGACAAACCCGCTTCCGACACTGACCCGCGCATCATCCAGTCACGCAGCGGCGCCGAAGGTTCCGCAGCGACAACCCTGGTCGCAGGTCAGTCGTCTTTTATTTTCAATAACCTGGGGCGCCTCACCACGCCGGCCGCCAACGTCGATTTCAAAAGCGCGACAGGCAACTGTCTCCCCGAACCGGGAACCGTTCGTTGCCTGCGGGTGGTGGTCTCGATCGGCGGCCAGATTCGCATGTGCGATCCGGCCTTCCCAACTGACAATCCGAAAACCGCCGATCCGCAGGCGTGCATATGAAGAACACGCAGCCGACACACCGCAAGGCGCAGGCGGGCGTGATGCTGCTCGAGGCGCTGATCGCGATCCTCATCTTCTCGCTGGGAATCCTGTCGCTGGTCGCCCTGCAGGGCACCTCGATCCAGCTCACCAGCGACGCCAAGTACCGCACCGACGCCAGCATGCTGGCCAACAAGCTGATCGGACAGATGTGGGTGAGTGGCGGCACGGCAACCGACCTCGCCGCCAATTTCGCTTCGCCCGACGGTAAGGACTACAAGACCTGGCGCGACCACGACGTGAAAGCCACCAACTCGCTGCCAGGCATCGTGGCCGAAGGTGAGCATGTGAAATCCACCCTGCCCACCGTCACCGTAAACGCCCCCGGACGCCGCACCAGGGGCCACCGCCGCGACCGTGGAAATCACCATTTTCTGGCGCACCCCGCAAATGAAGGCCGAAGACGATGGGCACCGCCACGTCGTCACCACACAGATCGTCTTCCCGAACCCGTGATGAAAGCTCGCTCGCTTTTCCCCAACTACGTGAAGGGCTTCACTCTGGTCGAAGTCATGGTGGCGATGGTCATCGGCATGATCGGCATCATCATCATGATGCAGGTCTTCGCCACCGCCGAGGGGCAGAAGAGGGCGACCACCGGCACCGGCGACGCTCAGAGCAGCGGCGCCATGGCGCTCTACGAACTGCAGCGCGATGTTCGCCAGGGCGGTTACGGAATCAACTCGATGAGCTTGCTCAGCTGCGGTCTTGCCTTAGATGCCCCCTTCCCCAAGGTCAACCTACCCACCCTGGGTCCGGCCATCATCAATCCCGCGTGGCTACCGGCGGGAGACGCCAACACCGATACGCTGCTGATCACCTTTGGCAACAGCGGCGGTTCGCCGGAGGGCGATGCGATCATAGGAGGCAGCGACGTCGTTCCAAAGGTGCAAACGCCCAAGAACTTTATTAAGGACGATTGGGTGGTTGGCGCACCGGCTGCCGATGGAAATGCCGCATGTACTCTGAAGCTGACCTTGGCCCAGGTTACGGATGTCACGGGCTCTGAGGTCACTGTCAACCGCGCGTCAGTCGCCGCCGCCGAGCTGCTGTTCAACTTCGGCCCTACACCGACGATCCGCGCCTACGCCATTCGCCTCGGCAACCTGACCGTCTGCGACTACCTGCTGAACGACTGCAGCATTGCGGGCAACGCTGGCAACCAGGCGATCTGGGTAGCCATTGCCAGCAACATCGTCAGCCTGCGCGCCCAATATGGGCACGGCGCAAACACGTGGGACCAGATTGCGCCAACCACCGCCTGCGGGTGGGCCAGGACGGCGGCATTGCGAATCGCGGTGGTCGCCCGCAACACGCAGGTCGAACAGGGCGAAATCACCGCGGCTGCGCCAACCTGGGAGGGTAGCGCAACGGCTCCCCTGGAACTGAAGGACACCCGGGCCAATTGGAAGAACTACCGCTACAAGGTGTTCGAAACCGTCGTGCCCATTCGCAACCTGCCCTGGATGGCAAAATGTCCATAAACCAGCCTTTTAACCGACTGCGTGACGGCAGTCCGCCCAACCGACAGGACGGCGTCGTGTTGATGGTCGCGCTGATCATTCTGGTCGCGATGACCCTGGCGGGTGTCGCGCTGATTCGTTCCGTCGACACCGCCAACGTGATTGCCGGCAACCTGGCCTTTCACCAGTCGGCCACCAATGCCGGCGAGCGAAGCACCGAACAGGCCGTCAACTGGCTGGCACCCAAGAGTGGCTTCGGGAATGCCGACCTGCATTCAGACAACAAAGCGCAAGGCTACCTCGCCACTCGCGAAGACCGGAAGGTCGACGAATCCGGGGATGCCGAATCCTGGGATGCGTTCTGGGACCGTATTCAAAAAGACCACGGGTTCACCGCCCCGATCGCAGCCCCTCTCGGGGCCACCTGCCCAGGCAACGCCAACGCCGACGCCGCCTGCAATACGGTCCGCTACGTCGTCCAGCGACTGTGTACCCAGGCCGGCAAACCCAACACCTCCACCAATCCCTGCACACAGCCACCCCCCAGCGCCTCGAGCGGAGGCAGCCAGAGCGCTGGCGGCATTGCTCCCGCAACGACCAGGCAGGTCTATTACCGGATCACCACACGCATCGAGGGTCCGCGCCGAACGGTCAGCTACCTTCAGACCATCGTTGCCATCTGATCCGATGCGTACCGCACCCGTTTCCAGGAGTTCGCCATGAAAGCCCACCGACTGATCGCCACCGCCCGACCGCTGCTCGCCCTCCTCGCCTTCGTCAGTAGCGTGCAGGCGGCAAGCACCGACCTCGCCACGGCGCCGCTGTCGGGCGCCTCGGCCATCCAGATTTTCCCGAACATCCTGTTTGTGCTCGACGACTCGGGGAGCATGGACTGGGAATACCTGCCTGACTGGGCAGACCCGCAAAAGGATATCAACAGCAAGCTGGCCATACCCGAGGTGAGAAGCCGCAACGCCGGCTTCAACGGCATTGCGTACAACCCGGCAGTGACCTACAACCCGCCAAGCTATTTCGACTCCGCCGGGAAGGCGAATACCATCGACTATCCGAGTCAGACGAACCGGAACAGGGTGTTGGACGATGGCTACAAGCCCACGGGAAGCACGACCGATCTACAGAGTGCTGCGTACTACTACACCACGGTTGCCGGCGAGTACTGCACTGACCGGACCTTGAGAGACTGTCTGGCCCAGGACAGGCCGGATGTCGGTGGCATTCGCAAGGTCGCGGCCATTCTGCGCTGGTGCGACAGCGCGAAGGCCGCGCTCGCCGCCGTCCCGGAGACGGGCGCCTGCCGGGCGACGCAGACCGACGCCAGGTACTCCTACCCGCGCATGCCGGAACCACAAACCAGTCAGCTGACGATCACCCAGCCCGGCTCGGTCAGCAGCATCAAGGTAGACGGAAAAGAGATTCTGTCGACCGTAACCCTGTCGCTGGAACCGAAGGCGCTGGCCATCGCCATCGCCGGGGCGATCAATGCCTGCAGTTTCGGTCTCCCCAACGGCACGCGCTGCGAGGTGGTCGGTTATCGAGCCGCCGTCAATGACGAGGGGGTGACGATCACCGCCCCACGCGCCTTCGGCACGGCAACGGAACCCGAGCTGACCCAGGTGGGCAGCATCACGCGGAACGAGTTCAAACGCTGGGGAGCGAACCAGGCGCCAGGCGACGTGCGCCTGACGGTGATCATCGGCAATGCGGCGGACGACAAGGCGCCCACCCGCACCGACTGCGTGGCCAGCAAGTGCAGCTACGACGAGGAAATGACCAACTTTGCCAACTGGTGGGCTTACTACCGCACCCGCATGCTGACCATGAAGACCGCCAGCAGCCGCTCCTTCGCGAAAATCGACGAGACCCGACGCGTTGGCTACATGAGCATCAACAATAATACCAGCACGGACTTCCTGAACGTTCAGGAGTTCGCCGGCGCGCAGAAGAAAAGCTGGTATGACAAGCTCTTCGCTGCGAAACCCGGCCAGTACACGCCGTTGCGCATAGCGTTAGCGCAGGCGGGCTACCTGTATGCCGGGAAGTACAACAAGGTCGAGCTCAACGGGGTGACCGTCACCGATCCGGTACAGTACTACTGCCAGAAGAATGCGACGATCCTGTCTACGGATGGCTACTGGAACGGCGCCGAGGGCTTCAAGCTCGACGGCAGCGCGGTCGGTGACCAGGACAGCAGCGCCGTCAGACCGACCGTCGAACGGCCGCAACTCGACGGCAGCGGCAGGGTCATCAAGCGGACGGTCAGCCGGATGCTGATGACCACGACGCCGACCAAGAAACAACCCATGAAGAGGACGGGGCAGACGATGAGCGAGGTCTTTCCAGTGGAGATCTCGACCCGAATCGTGCAGTCGATTCTCACCAGCCAGAGCGAGCTGCAGCAGGACCTACGCAAATCCACTAGCCAGAGCGTCGCCGTTGAGCAATTGCAAACCACCCTCGCGAAGCAGACGGTTAGCAAGGCTCAGGAGAACGTCTCGCTGGACGGTGGCAAAACCTGGAGTGACTGGACGAACATCGATGACGGCACGTCGTGCACAAGAATCGTCGGCGGTGAGGTCAAGAGAAGAGAATGTCGAATCAACCCAAGCTCAATCGAGACGACCGTCGCGAGTTGCGACCCGATCGAGGTCTACGACGGCAAACTGATCCAGAACGTCGCGACCTGGAAGAGCGGAGTCACCTGCGGCGCCCCCCAGGAGACCTGGGGTGCCGCCGAGTCATCGTGCAGCCGTCAGGGCGACTGCCGGTATAGATACGATTTCAAAGGCTCTCCGGTGGGTTACAACACCTGCACGCTGCCGAATCAGGCCGATAGCTGGGGCAGGACGCCCCCCGGCACGACGACGAATGGCACGACGACGATCGAGCGGATCTGCTACACGGATTGGCCCTATGCCTGGTCCAGGGACGAGACCTGCGCGCCAAGCGACGTCAGACAGTGCCGGGTGGTTGCGCTTGGCGATAGCGTCTGGGCCCCCGATGAGAACTGCGTCTCCGATGGCAAGGGCGGATTGGTATGGCAGGGCCAGGGCGCCAGCAAGCGCTGCAGCCTCGAATGGAGC
This sequence comes from Candidatus Accumulibacter affinis, assembly GCA_016713625.1. Lineage (GTDB taxonomy): Bacteria > Pseudomonadota > Gammaproteobacteria > Burkholderiales > Rhodocyclaceae > Accumulibacter > Accumulibacter affinis. The sequence goes on along the minus strand of JADJOT010000009.1, from coordinate 479,980 downwards.
GCCTTCAGCTCGAAGACGGACAGCTATGACACGGAAACCGACGCGTGCATTGGATCTGACAAGGTCCGCTGCAGGCAGGGCAACTCCTATAGAAAGGCCGTCGTCGGTATCTGCCAGGGGAGGCTGAACAAGCCGGGGTATGGCGACATCTACTGCCTTGGAACACTGTTCGGAGAAGCGGTCCCAAGTGGCGAGCCGACCGTCAACTGCGAAGCCTCGACCAGCGGTCCGGATGCGAGCGGCGTGACGACGAGCATCGAGTGCGCCGCATTGGTCGGCAAGAGTGAGTATGTCGCAAAATGTGATCCTGATCTGGTCGCTGACGAACGGAACCAGTATGTGATAACCCAATGCACGACGGAATTCGCGACGGAAAAAATCGGCGATCAAAATGTAGTGGTGAGGGACCTGGAGGGTGCCTGCGTCGAGCAAGCGCCATCGGGTTGTCCGACCAACGACCCGGCACTATGCTGGCAAACCAGCTGTGCCACTACCCCCAGGCCATCGACGCCGAACACCCTCGCTGACGTGGCTCAGTACTACTTCATGACCGACCTGCGTACCCCTGAGCTCAAGAACTGCGCTCCCAATGGAATTGGCGACGCCGAGAAGGCCGGTGTCTGCGGCCCGGCGAGCAGCAACGACGTCAATGGGCAACACATGCTGACCTATACGCTGGGTCTGGGCGCATCCGGCCTGATGCAGTATGCGGAGGGTTATCCGAAGGCAACGCCGGGCGATGGATCCGATTTCGCCAGCATCAAGTGGCTAACCAACGCCGATCCGGAACGTGGCATTTGCTCATGGCAAGCGAGCGGCGATTGCGACTGGCCACCACCGGCCAGCGATTCACAGACCAACATTGATGACCTCTGGCACGCCGCGGTGAATGGACGCGGCACCTACTACAGCGCCCGCGATCCGTCGGCGCTCGCCGCCGGCATCAGCAGCGCGCTAGCCGACATCGGTACCGCCAAAGGATCGCTGGCAGCGGTCACGGTGACTTCGCCAAACCTCGGCAGCGGCGAGAATGCCCTTTACGAGGTCTCCTTCGAAGTCGGCGTCTGGGCCGGCGACCTGGCCAAGCGGACAATCAACGGCGACACGGGGGAGATCTCGGCAACGGTAGCCTGGTCGGCCGAGACACAGCTGCGCAAGAAAGCTCCGGCCGATCGCAAGATCTACACCTTCGATTCCGAAAATAAAACGCTCACGCCGTTCCTGTGGACTGGCGGGATCACGGAGGAGCAACAGGCTTACCTCAGCGGGGACCATATCGCCGACCTGTCACAATTCTGCAAGAGTGGCGTAACCTGCCTCACGGACAGCAACCGGGCCGCAGCCAGTGGCGAAAACCTGTTGAATTTCCTGCGCGGCGACAGCTCTCACGAGGGTGAGGTGGACAATCTGGCGACCTTCTACCGCCAGCGCTCGACCAAGGGGAGCCAGGACCACCGGCCGCTGGGCGACATCTCGGGTTCCGAAGCAGTGTACGTCAAGACGCCACTGTGGAATTACGCCGATCCGCAGTATGTCGAGTTCAAGACAGCCCAGAAGGATCGCCGGGCGGTGATCTACGTCGGCGCCAACGACGGCATGCTGCATGCCTTCCATGCCGATGCCGACGCACAGGCACAGCCCCCCATCGCAGGTGGCGACGAGGCCTGGGCCTACGTTCCGTCGCTGGTTTTCCCGACGCTCTACCAGCTGGCGGACAAGGATTATCCCGGCAAGCATCGGTTTTTCGTCGATGGCACACCGGTGATCGGCGACATCTGCGCAAGCAACTGCCAGAACAGCAGCGCGGTCTGGAAGACCATTCTGGTCGGTGGCCTGGGCCGCGGCGGACAGGGTTACTACGCACTCGACGTCACTGACCCGGCGACGCCCAAGGCGCTGTGGGAATTCGGCAACGACTACCTGGGCTACACCTACGGCAATCCGGTGATTACCAAGCTCAAGAATGGCACCTGGGTGGTAATCATCACCTCGGGCTACAACAACACCGACGGTGTCGGGCGCCTGTTCATCCTGAACGCCAGTACCGGCGAGCTGTTGAGAACCATCGCCACCACTGCCGGGGACACGGATACGCCCAGCGGTCTGGCGAAGATCACCGCCTGGGCGAACTTCCCGGACGTCAACAACACCGCCGAGCGCGTCTATGGTGGCGATGTGCTGGGCAATCTGTGGCGCTTCGACATCAACGGCGACATCGTTCCCGATGGCTACGACGCGCATCTGCTGGCGACGCTCAAGGATGCGAACGGCAAGGCGCAGGCGATCACGGCGAGGCCGGAGCTTGGCAAGGTCAAGAACCACCCGGTGGTTTTCGTCGGCACCGGCAAACTGCTCGGTGCGAGTGACTTCGAACCCATCAGCCAGACCGAACCCAAGTTCCAGCGGCAGTCTTTCTACGCGATCAAGGACCGGCTGGACGCCACCGAGTACGGCAATCCGCGCTCGACCGAGGTCACCAAGGATGGAACGGCAATCAAGGCCTTCACCGCCTGGACGATCGGAACGGGCGAGTGCCCGCAAGGCGCCAGCTTCTGCAAGGCAGCACAGGGAAACACAGACCCGACGGCGACCGAGGAGAACCCGCCCCGCAAGGAAGGGAAAACCGACGAGCAGTATGCGGCACGACTCGCGCAAACGCGGCAGCAGGCGATCAGCAATGCCATGGGCCCCTACAACGACGGCTGGTACGTCGACCTTCCCGGCGACGGCGAGCAGAGCAATACCGACCCCAGTCTGCAGCGTGGGAGCATTGTCTTTACCACCAACCGCCCACTCGAAGGGGGAGGTTGCGAACCGAAAGCGAGCAGCTTCCGTTACTTCATCGACTACCGGACTGGCAGTGCGATTGAAGGAACCAACGGCATCATCGGCGTCAAGATCGCCGATTCGCTGGCCACCCGGGCAGCAGTGGTCGTGCTGACCACTGACAAGCTGTTTGGTCTGACCCGTATCGACAAGCCGGCGATCGAGCCTGCGGAAATCCCGACACCACCAGCCGGTGAAGCGGCTCGGCGGGTATCGTGGCGCGAACTGGTCGTCGAGTGATTTGCGCTGCTCAGGGCGCTGAGCCGATGACCCGCAAGCAGCGCTGTTGATCGGGCAGTCGCTGCTTCGGGCCGGTCGCCGGACGCCGCGCCAGCGGCTTCTTCCTTTTCACGAGTCTGCGCATCCGGCAGCAGCGAGTCCGTTCCGCGCAGCAACGCCGGCGAGCTGCGCTGCCGGCGCCGCCAGCCGGGACAGGATGTCAGGCCGCGGATGCTGTAGAATCGGAGCGGGATTCGACCGTCACCGCATACTCGGAAGGAGGCCGCTGATGAACCAGTGGAAGGCTGTTCCAACTGTCGCCTTGCTACTCCTGTCGAGCTCGGCAATGGCCAAGCGCTTGCCGGACGATCCACTTGAACGCCGTTGCTGGCTGCAACATACGGCGGAAAGGACTTCGCTGAACCTGTTCGCCGAATCGACGCCGGTGACCTTCTCCAACCTTGGCGATGGATTCCAGGTGCGCACGCCATTCTGGGTGGAGTTCGGCATCCGCGGCATGGGCGTGATTCCGGCCGGAAACAAACGCGACGACGCCGGACATCACCACTTGTTGATCGACACGCCTTTGCCATCCTCGGTTTCCGAACCGATCCCTTTCTCCGACAAGTACCGGCATTTTGGTAAGGGGCAGACGGCCACCGTTCTCGATCTGCCGCCCGGAGCGCACAGCTTGCGACTGCTGTTTGCCGATTATCAGCATCGACCCTACTACGTCTTCAGTCGCAAGATCACCGTCCAGGTGCTCGGCAACCGCAAGGACATCGCCCGGCCCAGGATCGATCCCGAGCGCTTCAATGAAACCTGCCAGGCATGGTATCAGGATGAAGTGACTACCCCACCGAGCGAAGCCAAGCTGGTCTATGTCAAGAATATCCGCGACGGCGAGACGGTAGACAGCCCGTTTGTGGTCAAGCTTGGCGTCCTTGGTTTCGGCGTCGCGCCGCAACGAACCGCGATCCCGGACACCGGACATTTCTCGTTGAATATCCGGAAGAATCGATCTTCTGCGACGCCGCTTCGTTTGGGCGAAGGCCAGACCGAGACCATCCTCGACCTCAGCCCGGGTGAATATGAGATCGACGTTTCCTTCCTCGCTGGCGATGGACAATTGTTGTTGAAAGATCAACTGAAGCTAACCGTGGCCACGCAAGGTCAGGCGCCGCGCAAGAAATGACCCGATCGAGAAGGCTGTTGCTGGCCGCAGTCGTCGTCGCCATCGTCGCTGCTGGATTCGGGGTGCTCAGCGCTCGCCGTTCAGAGACCGCCAGCACAGCCAAAGCGGCACTGCCGGTGCCGGTCAACGTGGCCAGGGCTGCGACTCACGACATTCCCGTCTTGCTCGAGGTGGTCGGTCGTGCCGAAGCCTTTGAGAGCGTGACCCTGAAGTCGCGGCTCGACGGACAGGTTGCCGCAGTGGCTTACACCGCAGGGCAACACGTCAGACCGGGTGAGCTCCTGGTCAAGCTCGACCCCGGCGATTTCGCTGCCCGTCTGCGGCAGGCGGAGGCCAACCTGGCCAGGGACGAGACGCAGTTGGCCAAGGCCATGACCGATGTCGAGCGCTACCTCGCCCTGAAAGAACGCGGCTTCGTGTCCGAAGAAAAGGTCAACGAACTGCGTACCGCCGCCAGCTCAGCGGCGGCCACGCTGCGCGCCAACCAGGCGGCAGTCGAGCTGGCCAGGCTCCAGGTCTCGTACACCCGCATCGTCGCGCCCTTTGCCGGGGTCGTCGGCGCTCGCCTGGTTTTTCCGGGCTCGGCGGTCAAGGTGAATGATACGGCGCTGGCAGTGGTCAATCGCGTGCAGCCGCTCTACGTCACTTTCTCCGTTCCGGAAAAGCATCTCTCGCGTCTGCGACAGGCGATGGCCGCCGGCGAGCTGCGCGCCAGCGTAACAATTCCCGGCGACCGGGAGCAACGCTTTGCCGCCAGCGTCCGCTTTCTCGACAACAGCGTCGATGCCAGCACCGGCACCATCCAGATGAAGGCGGTGGTGGAAAATCGTCAGGAAAAACTCACTCCCGGACAGTTTCTCAATCTCAGCATCGCCCTCGATACCCTCGCCGATGCGGTGGTCGTCCCGGCCGAAGCGGTCCAGCAAGGGCGCGAAGGCAGCTTCCTGTTCGTGGTCAGGCAGGACAACAGCGTCGAGCCGAGAAAAGTGGAAGTCCTGGCCAGCTACCAGGGCCTTGCGGCGATCGGCAAAGGCGTCGCAGCCGGGGAAACGGTCGTCACCGACGGTCAGCTCAGGCTGACCCCCGGCAGTCTGATCGAGGTCAAGCCCGCCGAACGGGAGGCCGCCAGGACTGCCGCCGCCGCGCCCGCGCCGGCCGCGCAACCCGGCAGTTGAAGCGCGCCGGATGAATCTGCCCGAACTGTGTATTCACCGGCCGGTGATGACCACGCTGCTGATGGCGGCGTTCCTCATTTTCGGCTTTATCGGCTATCGCGCCCTGCCGGTTTCGGAACTGCCGACCGTCGACTTCCCGACTATTTCGGTAAGCGCGAATCTCCCCGGCGCCTCACCGGAAACCATGGCGGCGGCGGTCGCCACTCCCCTCGAGGGACAGTTCTCGACGATCGCCGGCCTCGATTCGATGACCTCAACCAGCGCCCAGGGATCAACCTCGATCACCCTGCAATTCTCGCTGGAGCGCAACATCGACGCCGCCGCCCAGGACGTCCAGTCGGCGATTTCCGCCGCCCTGCGCAAGCTGCCGCCGAACATGCCGGCGCCGCCCTCGTTCCGCAAGGTGAACCCGGCCGACTCGCCGATCTTCTATATCGCCATGTTGTCGCCGACGCTGCCGCTGTCGCTGGTCAACGAGTACGCGGAAACCCAGCTCGCTCAGCGCCTGTCGACCATCCCCGGCGTCGCGCAGGTGCAGGTTTTCGGTTCGCAGAAGTTCGCCGTTCGGGTGCAGGCCAACCCCGATCAGCTGGCCAGTCGGGGAATCGGCATCGATGAACTGCAGCAGGCGCTGGTCCAGAACAACGTCAACCAACCGGTAGGCCAGCTCGACGGCAGCCGCCAGACCTTTGCGATCAAGGATGGCGGGCAGCTGACCAGCGCCGCGGCTTACCGGCCGCTGATCGTCGCCTGGCGCAATGGCGCGCCGGTGCGGCTCGAGGAAGTCGCCACCCCGATCGACAGCGTCGAAAACAACCGCATCGCCAGCTGGAACGTCGACCAGCGCGCGATCGTCCTGGCGATCCAGCGGCAGCCCGGCGCCAATACCATCGAAACGGTCGATGCCATCAAACGCATGCTGCCAGCGTTCCAGTCCAAGCTGCCGGCAGCGATCGAGATGAAGGTGCTTTTTGACCGCAGCATATCGATCCGTGAAGCCATCGACGATGTTCAGTTCACGCTGATTCTCGCCGGCTTCCTGGTGATTCTGGTGATCCTGCTGTTCCTGAGAAACCTCTCGGCGACCGTCATCCCCGCACTGGCGTTGCCGATCTCGGTGGTCGGGACCTTCGGCGCGATGTCGCTACTGGGTTACAGCCTGGATAATCTTTCCTTGCTGGCCCTGACCTTGTGTGTCGGCTTCGTCGTCGACGATGCGATCGTCATGCTGGAAAACATCGTCCGGCACGTCGAGAACGGTGAAACGCCATTCGACGCAGCGCTCAAGGGTGCCAGCGAGATCGGCTTCACGATCGTCTCGATGACCATCTCGCTGGTTGCCGTTTTCATTCCCGTGCTCTTCATGAGCGGCATCGTCGGCCGCCTGCTGCACGAATTCGCGGTCACCATCTGCATCGCCATCCTGGTCTCGGGCCTGGTGTCGCTGACCCTCACCCCGATGCTCTGCAGCCGCTACATCAAAGCCGCCGAGCCGGCTGCGCATGGCCGTGTCTTCCAGGCCTTCGAGCGCTTTTTTGTCGCCTTGCTCGGCGGCTACGAGCGCAGCCTCAAGGTGGCGATGGCGCACCCGCGTACGGTGCTGGCGGGTTTCTTCGCCACCCTGCTGCTGACCGGATATCTGTTCACCATGGTTCCCAAGGACTTCCTGCCGAGCGGCGACTCGGGCCAGATCATCGCCTTCACCGAGGGCGCGCAGGACGTCTCCTTCGCCTCGATGGTCAAGCATCAGCGCGCGCTCGCGGAAATCGTCGCACAGGAACCCGATATCCGTTCGTTCATGTCCGCCGTGGGAGCGGGCGGCATCCGCCCGACGGCCAATACCGGCACCATCTTCATGATCCTCAAGCCGAGAGCGGAACGTCGTTCGACTCCCGATGAAATCATTCAGCGCCTGCGTCCGAAACTGGCCGCCGTTCCGGGCATCAAGGCGTACATGCAGAATCCGCCAGTCATCCGCATCGGCGGCCAGCTGACCGCCGCGCAGTATCAGTACACCCTGCAGGACACCGACCTGGCCGAGCTGTATCAATGGACCGCCACGCTGACCGAGCGAATCCGCAAGTTGCCCGGCCTGATCGATGTCACCAACAACCTCAACAACCTCAGCCCGGTGCTCGCGCTGGACATCGACCGCGACAAGCTGGCCAGCCTGGGCCTCAGCTATGGGCAGGTGGAAGATGCACTGCAGAGTGCGTTCAGTGCTCGCCAGGTGTCGACGATCTACGGTTCGACCAACCAGTATCAGGTGATCCTCGAAGTGGCTCCCGACTACCAGTCCGACCCGGAGTCGCTGGCCCGCCTCTACGTGCGCAGCAGCAGCGGCAAGCTCATCCCGCTCGACACGGTGGCGCGCTTCAGCCGCAAGACGCAGGCGCTGACGGTGAACCACCAGGGCCAGCTGCCCTCGGTGACCATCTCGTTCAACCTGCTGCCGGGGGTGTCGCTTGGCGAGGCAGTGGACCAGATCAAGGCACTAGAAGGTGAGCTGCGCATCCCGGTGTCGCTCAACACCAGCCTGCAGGGAACCGCGCAGGCCTTCCAGTCCTCGCTGCAGGGGCTGGGCGTGCTTCTGCTGGTGGCGATTCTGGTGGTCTACCTGGTGCTCGGTATTCTCTACGAGAGTTTCATTCACCCCCTGACGATCCTGTCGGGACTGCCATCGGCAGGCCTGGGCGCGCTGTTGACGCTGCTGATTTTTGGCGTCGACCTCAGCCTCTACGCCTTCGTCGGCGTCATCATGCTGATCGGCATCGTCAAGAAGAACGCGATCATGATGATCGACTTTGCCCTGGCGCAGCAAAGGCGCGCCGCGATGGCCGCCAGAGACGCGATTTTCCAGGCCTGCCTGATCCGCTTCCGGCCAATCATGATGACTACCATGGCGGCGCTGGTGGGAACCCTGCCGATCGCCCTGGGACTGGGTGCCGGCGCTGAAGTGCGCCGGCCGCTCGGTCTGGCGGTGGTCGGCGGCCTGCTGCTTTCGCAGTTCCTCACCCTGTACCTGACGCCGGTGGTGTATCTCTACCTTGATCGCTTCTCGACCAGGATCTCGCCTGCGCCGCCCCAGGGCGGAGGGGCGAGCCAGCATTCGCCGACTTGATGGAGGACCGGAAGCCGTTTCCCTGTCCGCTGACAGATCATTGGTCTAGCACCTCACGGCAAGCCAGAGGCTTGCGTGCCTGACCGAGAAAGCGGCGGTTCGTTCCTCGCTCAAGGCCCAGGTCGCGGCGAAGCCTGTCGCGTTGAGGGTTTTGTCATGCAAATTTCCTCGAGCAAATTGGCAAAGCGCCGCGCTATTTCCCGGCGATCAAACTGCGCCAAATAGTCTTCGTTTCGGGCAAGTTCGCGCGGCACGGGTTGCCGCAGCAGGTCTTCCAGCGCCTTTTCGCAGGCATCGACATTTTCCGCGTCGAGGACTACCCCGATATTCGCTTTCTCGATGATTTGCCGGGTTATCCCCGGATCGCAGAGCGCGAAAACCGGACGGGCCGCGGCGACGTATTCGAACAATTTTCCCGGGATGACGCCATCCGAGGTCTCGCCAGTGTCAACGATCAACAGCAGGTAGTCGCAGTTGATTTGGGCGTTCATTGCCTCGCGGTAGCTGACGTCGCCAGCAAACTCGAAATGTTCGGCTATCCCGTAAGCGCGGAGAATGGCGTCGTAATGCGCGCGAATCTCGGGGGCAACACCACCGAGCATGCGCACCCTTACCGGCTTGACCAGGGCGGGCGAGCGCTGGGCGATGCGGCCCATGGCCTCGGCGAACGGATAGCCCCGGCGATTCTTGAACAAGCGACCAGTGAATACGAACTCGATACGGCCGTCCGCGAAGGAGCGGGTGCGCTGCTGTCCCGCGTAAATGTCCGCATCGTAGCCATTGGTAAGTGTCTCCCAGCGCGCCGACAGCTTGGGGTGCACTGCGCGCATGTAGTCCGTCTTCGGTTCGGAGACCGTAATGATGGCGTCGGCCCGCTTGAGCAGTCGACGTTCCATGGCCAACTCGAGCCGTTGCCGCCAGTTTGGCAGCCATTCCCGCAACACATCTCCGTACCAGAGATCGCGGTAATCCACCAGCCAGGGGATGCCGGTCTCCCGACGGAGATGGTAGCCCACCCAAGCCGAACTGAAAGGGGGCAGCGTCGTGTAAATCGCGTCGATTGCTTCGGAGTCAACGATCTGCCGGGCTCGCTTCAGGGCGCTGTTGGCCCACGCGCGGTAGGAATCGGGAATGTAGACGTAATTCGTGAACAGCTGGCGGGTCAGATCGTGTGCCGAATCCAGCCACCTCGAACTGCCGCCGTGCGCACCACCGTCGGCCTGCGTGTCTGGCGACTTCGTCGCCCCTGCCCCTGATCTCGCGCCTGCCTCAGGAATGGCGGTAGCGCTTTGGTGACCGGTCTTTCTATCCATCGGCCGTCCAAGCAGACGCTTTGCAGTACGCGCGATGGCGACTTCCAGGTCACGAAAGGGAACACGGATGACTTCCGTGCCTTCCGGAATCTCGGCCAGCAAGGACGCGTCGTAATTGGGCTCGGAACCCGTAGGTTCCAGCGTCAATACGATGCAGCGCCAACCCAGTTGGCGCAGATGTTGCACAAACTTCACCGTACGGATGCGGCCAATCGTCTTCAGCGGCGGGAATTCGCCGGCCACCACCAGGATGGTCCTCGCCGGCGGGCTCATGAGTTCACACGGCGGTCGACGATTTCCTGGCACAGGTCCATGAAACGTTCGGTTTGCACCTGCCAGCTCGACGCCCGGGCATACTCCAGACCCCACTCGGCGAGAGACTCGCGCAAAGCGTCGTCCTTGAGCAGTCTGATGACCGCGCTGGCGATCTCACGCGGGTCATTGCCATCCACCAGCAAGCCGTTCTTGCCATCGCGCACCGCCTCGACCGCCCCGCCGGCTCTACCCCCTATCACAGCCTTTCGGCAGGCGTTCGCCTCCAGGAAGACCAGGCCGAAGCCTTCGGTATCGCCGTCAGGCATCTCTCGATTGGGCATGACAAAGAGATCGCAGGACTGGTAATAACGCGGCAGGTCGGCCAGCGAGACCGAACCAGCAAAGCTAACCTGGCCCTGAAGCCCGTTTGCCGTGACCCGACGCTCCAGTTCAGATCGATAGTCGCCATCGCCGACCACGAGGTAGTGCGCCTCGGGACACTCGGCCAGAATCGCGGGCATCGCATCGATCACGTGGTCAAAACCCTTGCGGGGAACCTGCCGGCCGACAGACAGGATCACCTTCCGTCCTGACAGGCCATGACGCGCCAGAATATCCGGGTGCGGATCGCTGGGTGTGAAACGTTCGACATTCACCCCATTGTGTATTACACGGATCTTGTCGCGCGGCACTCCCATCAAGTCCTGCAACGCGTGGGTGGTGAAGTCGCTTACCGCGACGATCCCATCGGCCTGGTGCAGATGTTCCCGGCGCTTCTGTCCGAATCGGCGGTAGGGCATTTCCGTGGTGATTTCCTCACCATGAATGTAGTTGATGTAGGGAATGCCGAACAGGCGCTTACAGGCGACCCCTATCCAGCTACCGGACGCCAGTTCGCCAATGCAGAGAAGGTTCACTTTTTCACGCCGCACGATGGAGCAGACTTCTTTCAGCACTTGGGCATAGACGGGCACGTCGATGGTGAGAGCGCGATAAGCTGCTGCAATCGCGCTTTTCGAGGAGCCCTCGCTCATCGGCGGTCGCAGCAGTTCTATGCGGGAAATCGGATAAGCTGCCTGGGCATCGTGATCGCGCCAGCCCGCAATTTCCCGACCACCCATGTAATTCCTCCAGGGGGCCAGGACATGCACAGCATCGGGCGGGGCGAAACAGGCGAGGTTCTCATAGACAATCGCTGAGCCCCCATGGAGTGGCGGGAAAATATTGGCCACCAAGAGGAACTTGACTCTACTCTCTTGCTTCACTGTATGGTGTGCTTTCCGCGCGTAGGCCTTCGAGCCGCGAACACCACACACGGACCGCTCGAAAGAGGCAAAAAAGATAGCTTGCGGGTTTTTCCTGCACTTCTGAGATTCTGCTCATCCGCGCCGCTTTTCCGCCACCACAAGCTGCCCAAATCCTCGCCTGGAGTAAGCCCCAGGCACGCAAAACCCCTGCCCGCGCAGTGACCTGACATCGCTGCTGACGACGCAGTGCAAGGCAGTCGGATCATCCGTCATTGGTGAACCGCCAACCAGACGGCTGGGCAACGTCCTCGGCGATGCTGATCTCCAGCATCAATGCATCGGCAAAGAACTTCGCCGCCCAATTCGGGTACTGCCAGGGATGGTAACCGCCGTTGACGGGGTGCGAGCCCTTGATACCGCCGCGTTCTTCGATCTGGCCGTCCAGTTTGTGGGTGCGTTTGACGAACCCGAGGATCCGCGACACCGCTTCGCGGTACCGGTTGTCATCAGTTAACTGGAACAGGCGCGCCCAATTGATGGCGAACTGGCAGTCTCCAGTCAGGCACGACCAGCGTACCGTGGGTCGCCATTCGCTGTCGAAACGACCGGCCAGCCAGCCGTCAGGCGGCAGCCGGTCGAGTACGGCATCGCCGATCCTGCGCGCAGCCTGCAGCAGGTCTTCCCGTTCCGCGTACGCCCCGATTTCCATCAGGCCGCGCATGGCGTAGGCAATGGTGTGGGTGAAAGGCTGCTTGCTGTCTTGCAGACAGTTCTGTTCCAGCCAGGCGTTGTCTCGCAACATGGTCAACGCCCACTCCGCATTGCGTACAGCCGCCTCCAGGAAGATCGCCTCGCCAGTGAGCGCATGCACGCGCAGCAAGCCGAAGGCGGATCGGGTATTGTAGGTATTGACGCTCTTGCCGGTCATCGGCGAGCCGAAACGCCGCCAGCAACCGTCTTCGTCCTGAGCTTGAACCAGCCAACGAGCCGCCTTGACAGCGGCTTCCCGGTAGCGGTTGTCAGCCTCCTCCTCGTAGCCACGTACCCAGCCAAAGAGGACTTGCCCGGTGTTGAAAACGGTCGGCTGGTCGGAATCACCCCAGGCACCCGCCACAACACCGCCATCAGGTAGCTGGATTTCACACTCCCAGTCAAGCATCCGGCGGGCACGCGCCCGGATGTCGTCGCGCCCGCGCAGGCTGGCATAACTGTAAAAAGTGGGAATGATATAGCCGGTGGTCTCCGGATACGAGTTGGCCCAGTGGCCGCTGCGAACCAGATAGGTCTGGGATACGCCTCCGTCAGCGGTGGCATCCTGAGCCAGGCACAGCCAGTTGATGCACGCGTCCAGGTGCAATCCGCTAGTGCGGGGAGACTGGTTCAGCAGGCCAAGCCGCTCCGCCTGCACTCGCGCGTGCTGTCTTACGGATTGGATGGTCGAGTACATTGGCGCTCGCTCTCGATAAGTTTGCGGGATGATGGTCGAACCCTCACACCGAGCGTCAGCGGGAGCACCATTCACGGAAGCATTACGTACCTGACTCGGTGGTAGTCTGCACCTGTTGTCCGGCGGATGGAGCATCACTCCCCCACCTGCAGCCACCCACCGCTCCGCATGATCAGCCGTCGCCCTAGCGTCCATGCGCATCAGCCTAGTGTCACCTACGCGGAGCCGGAAGATTAGCATAGCTATATCAAGCTCCGCAATTGGCCGCTCCGCCGGTCAACGGGTGAGTTGAGCCAAAGCGCACCAGGCAGTGCTGCTGTTCCTGCACGAACTCATCGGCACGCCATCCCCGCGCCAGTCCGTCCAATCGGCATCTGCCCACAGAGCCAGCGCGTATCATGCGGCTTATGAGCACTGCTGAAAGCGCGCCCCCCCCCCCCGCCCCCCCCCCCCCCCCGCCCCCCCCCCCCCCCCCCCCCGCCCCCCCCCCCCCCCCCCCCCCCCCCCCCCCCCCCCCCCTCGCCCGGCCCCCCCCCGCGCCGGCGGCCCCGCCGGCGGGCCCCGGGGCGCCGCCGGCGCCGGCCCGCGGCTCCCCCCCCCCCCCCCCCCCCCCCCCCCCCCCCCCCCCCCCCGGCCGGCGGGGCGCCGGGGGCCGCGGGGCCGGGCGGCGCGCCCCCGCCCCCCGCCCCCCCCCCCCGCCCCCCCCCCCCCGGCGCCGCCCGGCCCCCCCCCCGCCCCCCCCCCCGCCGCGCGCCCCGGCGCCCGGCCCCCCCCCCCCCCCCCCCCCCGCCCCCCCGGCCCCGGCCCCGGGGCCGGGGGGGCGCCGGCATCGATACCTGTGTAGCGATCAACGGCCTGCTTTCGATGCCCGAGCGCGCCGACGCGCTCGACCGTGTTCGCCTTGGCGACGTCGGCATCGTCATCATCTCGCCCGAGCAACTGCGTAATCCGACGCTGCGCAAGGTGCTGGCGCAACGCGAAATCCGCGCCTGGGTTCTCGACGAGGCGCATTGCCTGTCGAAGTGGGGACATGATTTTCGCCCTGACTACCGCTATGTCGCGCGCTTCATCCGCGAAAAGGCTGGCGACGGGCCGGTGCCGCCGCTGCTGTGCCTGACCGCCACCGCCAAACCCGACGTGATCGCCGACATCGTTGCCCACTTCAGCGAAAAGGTCGGCATCGAGCTGGCTTGCTTCGACGGCGGCGCCAGCCGCAGCAACCTCGACTTCGCCGTGCTGCCAACGACGCCGGCCGAAAAGCTCGCCCACATCCACGAGTTGCTCACCGCGACACTGCCGAATGACGGGCCGGGCGGCGCCATTGTGTACTGCGCGACGCGCCGCGGCAGCGAGGAAGTGTCTGCTTTCCTGACCCAGAAGGGGCTGCTCGCTGCCCACTTCCATGCCCGGCTGCCTCCGGAAACCAAGAAGAATGTGCAGGCAGCGTTCATTCGCGGCGACCTGCGGATCATCGCCGCGACCAACGCTTTCGGCATGGGAATCGACAAGCCCGATGTTCGCCTGGTGATCCACGCGGACATTCCCGGCTCGCTCGAAAACTATCTGCAGGAAGCCGGCCGTGCCGGCCGCGATCAGCAGGCGGCGCGCTGTGTGTTGCTGTACACGCCGGAGGATGTCGAGCGCCAGTTCGGCATGTCGGCGCGCTCGCGACTCAGTCGCAAGGAAATCCAGGCGATCTTGCGCTCGCTGCGCCAGCTCGACCGCAAGAAGCGCAAGGACGGCGAAGTGATCGCCACCCCTGGCGAAATTCTCGCCGAAGATGAACAAGGCGGCTTCGAACGCGACAGTGCCACCGATGATACACGCGTGCGAACCGCCGTCTGCTGGCTCGAGGAGGCACGCCTGCTGAGCCGCGAAGAGAATCAGGTGCAGGTCTTCCCCTCGTCGCTGCGCGTCGCTTCGGTCGAGCAGGCGCGCCAACGGCTGGCGCGCGCGTCGCTGCAAGGTGAATACCAGAGGCAGTTGCTGGCCCTGGTCGGGGCGCTGATCGGCGCGCCAGCGGACGAAGGGCTGTCGACCGACGAGTTGATGGGCGTCACCGGGCTCGCTTCGGAGAAGCTGCGAACTGCCCTGCACGATCTCGAGCGCCTGGGAATCGCCAGCAACGACACGGCGTTGACCGCCTACCTGCAGGTCGGCGTCGAGAATTCGTCGCCGCAGCGTCTGGAAAGAATCTCGCGGCTGGAAGTCGCGCTGATCGAACTGCTGCGCGAATGCGCTCCTGACCTGGCGCAGGGCGAGAGCTCGCTGCTGCATCTGCGGCTGCTCAGCCAACGCCTGAAGGATGCGGGTCACGGCAGCGCCCTACCGGAAAGGCTGCGCCAACTGCTCGCCAGTCTCGCCGGCGACGGCCGCAGTGACGATGGCGGACTCGGCAGCATCGCGCTGCGACGGATCGACGCCGAAACGATGTCGATCCGCCTGCAGCGCGAATGGTCAGCGCTGGCAAAAACCGCCCAATTGCGGCGGACCGCAGCCGCCTACCTGCTCGCCCACCTGCTCGCCTGCCTGCCGGCCGGAGCGCGCGGCGCCGACCTGCTCAGCGAAACGACGCTGGGCCGCCTGCTGGGGGCCATCGAAGCCGACCTGCTACTCAAGTCAGAGGTCAAGGAGACCTCGCGCCTGCTCGACCGTGCGCTGCTCTGGCTACACGAACAGGAAGTAATTCGCCTCAACAAGGGGCTGGCGGTTTTCCGCCCGGCGATGACCATCCGCCTCGACGCCGACTGGAAGCGGCAGTTTCGGCAGCCCGACTTCGCACCGCTGCAGCTGCATTACGACGAACAGGTGCTACAGATTCACGTCATGGCCGAGTACGTGCAGCGCGGCCTGCAAGCGATGGCCAACGCCCTGCGACTGACGGTCGATTACTTCCGCTTGTCGCGCGACGAATTCATGCAGCGCTGGCTACCCGACCGTGAGCAGGAACTGGCGCGGCAGACCACACCGCAGTCCTGGCGGCAGATCGTCGAGGCGCTCGTCAACCCGGTGCAGCAGAGTATCGTCGCCGATGATCGCGAGAACACGAATGTTCTGGTGCTCGCCGGTCCGGGGTCGGGCAAGACGCGCGTCCTCGTGCACCGCATCGCCTACCTGGTTCGGGTGCGCCGCGAGAACCCGCGTGGCATCCTGGCGCTGGCCTACAATCGCCACGCCGCCGCGCAGATCCGCCAGCGTCTTGCTGAACTGATCGGCGACGAGGCGCGCTTGATCAGCGTCCTGACCTGCGATGCACTGGCCATGCGGCTGGTTGGCGCGAGCTTTGTTGGACGCGACAAGCGGCTCGCCAACGAGAGTTTCGAGGCGGCGCTGGGCGCAATCCGCGAGCAGGCGATCGCCCTGCTGCGCGGCGATGAACTGCCGCCGGAACAGGCCGACGAACAGCGTGATCGACTGCTTGGCGGTTTTCGCTGGATTCTCGTCGATGAGTACCAGGACATCGGACCACAGCAATACGAACTGATCGGCGCCCTCGCCGGACGCAGCCGGACGGACGAGGACACGCGCCTGAATCTCTTCGCTGTTGGCGATGATGACCAGAACATCTACGCTTTCAGCGGCGCGTCGGTCGAGTTCATTCGCCGTTTCGAGACCGACTATGCGGCGCGTGCCGTGCATCTGATCGATAACTACCGCGCCACGACGCACCTGATCGACGTCGCCAACCGGCTGATTGCGCCCGCGGCGAAGCGCATGAAAGCGGCGCAACCGATTCGCATCGACCGCGCTCGTCGCCCTCAGCTGGCGGGCGGCGCGTGGGCGAAGATCGACCCCGTCGGCAAGGGGCGCGTGCAGATCCTGCCGGCCGGCGGCAATTCCCAAACACAGGCGGTAGCCGTGCTCGGTGAATTGCAGCGTCTGGCCAGCCTGACGACGGACTGGGATTGGGCGCGCTGTGCGGTGATCGCACGCGAGTGGAAATGGTTACAACCGCTGCGCAGTTTCTGCGAACTGCACGGCATTCCAGTGCAAATGGCGAGGGAAGAGAATGCGCAGTTCTGGCGCCAACGCGACACGCAGTGCCTGCTTGACTGGCTGCACGATGACTTGCACTCCCTGATCAGCGCCCCCGCAATCGCCGCCTGGCTGGTCGCGCGGCCAGCGAGTCCGGTGCACGCGATGCTTGATGCAGCCGTCGAGGAATACAGCGGTGAGACTGGCGGCGCCGACCTGCCCCGCCAGCACTTCATCGAGTGGCTGGCCGAGTGGGGGCGCGAAGCGCGGCGCCGGCAGAGCGGCTTGCTGTTGCTGACCGCGCACCGCGCCAAGGGCCTCGAGTTCGATCACGTCGCCGTGCTCGACGGAGGCTGGGAAGCAGGCAGCGATCGTCACCAGAGCAGCGAGCACCCTGACGCCGAGCGCCGCCTGTATTACGTGGCGATGACGCGCGCCCGCTTGACCCTGCTGTTGGCGCGCTTTGCGCGTGGACACCCGTTCCTTGACCAACTTCCGGAAGCCCCTTCCTTGTTGCGCCGTACGGTCAGCGAACTGCCGGCACCGACACGCGAACTGTCATGGCACTACCAGCAACTGAACCCCGCTGAGGTGGACCTCGGCTTTGCCGGTCGGCAGCCGCCTGCACGCCCGCTCCACCGGGCAATCGCTGCGCTGACTCCCGATGCAGAGCTGCATTTGGAGCACGCAGACGGGCGCTGGCGACTGCGCGATGAGCAGGGAAATCTGATCGGTCGCCTCGCCGCCAGCTACACGCCACCGGTCGGCATGGCCTGCGTAAGGGTACGCGTGGCGGCAATCATCGTCCGCTACCGCTCCGACAGCGAGCCCCAGTACCTGCCCCGGATTCGCTGCGAGCGCTGGGAAGTCGTCCTTCCCGAGCTGGTCTTCGCGCCGGCAACGGGACAGGAATAGTGCGGGCAGCGGCAGCCCGTATTTCACAAGCAAGAACCTCTTTCCGCAATGCGAAAGGACGTCAACAAGCCACTGTTTCACTGGACTAAAAAATATCTCTTATGTCTTATATAAGACTGTTGCCCAAGGGCGAAAAGCCCTTTATACTGCACGCCATTGGTCGCCCCGACTTGGTGCCTGGAATGGATCCTGGTCCCATCTTGGTGCGTCACCATGGTCCCAACTGCGTTTCATAATTTTTCGTGAGGAAAAAATGAGTACTAAAGAGCAACAGATCGCCGAACTGGAAAAAGACTGGGCCGAGAACCCCCGCTGGAAAGGAATCAAGCGCGGCTATTCGGCCGCCGATGTCGTCCGCCTGCGCGGTTCTTTCCCGATCGAATACACCGTCGCCCGTCGCGGCGCCGAGAAGCTCTGGGCGCTCGTCAATAGCGAGCCCTACGTCAACTGCCTGGGGGCACTCACCGGTGGTCAGGCCATGCAACAGGTCAAGGCCGGCGTCAAGGCGATCTACCTGTCGGGCTGGCAGGTCGCTGCCGACAACAACTCCTACGCGGCGATGTACCCCGACCAGTCGCTGTATCCGGTGGATTCGGTGCCGAAGGTCGTCGAGCGCATCAACAACTCCTTCCGTCGCGCCGACGAGATCCAGTACTCGAAAGACATCAATCCGGGTGACCAGGGCTACATCGACTACTTCGCACCGATCGTCGCTGATGCGGAAGCCGGTTTTGGCGGCGTGCTGAACGCCTTCGAACTGATGAAGGCGATGATCCGCGCCGGTGCTGCGGGCGTGCACTGGGAAGACCAGCTCGCTTCGGTCAAGAAATGCGGCCACATGGGCGGCAAGGTCCTGGTGCCGACGCAGGAAGCCGTGCAGAAGCTGATCGCCGCGCGCTTTGCCGCCGACGTCTGTGGCGTGCCGACCCTGGTCATCGCCCGTACCGATGCCGAAGCGGCCGACCTGCTGACCTCCGACTGCGACGCCAACGATACGCCCTTCGTCACCGGCGAACGTACCTCCGAAGGCTTCTACAAGACGCGAAAGGGCCTCGATCAGGCGATCTCACGCGCCGTCGCCTACGCCGAATACGCCGACCTCGTGTGGTGCGAAACCGGTACGCCCGATCTCGAATTCGCTCGCCAGTTCGCCGAAGCCGTGCGCGCCAAGCATCCCGGCAAAATGCTCGCCTACAACTGCTCGCCGTCGTTCAACTGGAAGAAGAACCTGGATGACGCAACGATTGCCAGGTTCCAGAAGGAACTCGGCGCGATGGGCTACAAGTACCAGTTCATCACCCTCGCCGGCATCCACAACATGTGGTACCACATGTTCGACCTGGCGCAGGATTACGTCGCCCGCGGCATGACCGCTTACGTCGAAAAGGTTCAGGAGCCGGAATTCGCCGCGCGTGACCGTGGCTACAGCTTCGTCTCGCACCAGCAGGAAGTCGGCACCGGCTACTTCGACGAAGTCACCACCGTCATCCAGGGCGGCACCTCCTCGGTCACCGCGCTGACCGGTTCGACCGAAGAAGAGCAGTTCCACTGAGCGATCAGGCAATCCCCGAAAGCCGCGCCCTGGCGCGGCTTTTTTTGGCCATCGTTTTTCGCTATTGATAAGCTCCGCGGGCAGGGCCTCGCCACTCGAAATGCATAAGCTAAGGCACTGTCTCTGCTTGTTTTTTAAGCCAATTTCCGAAAATCTAGATTATCCAAACCTCGTCTGCCACAACCTGCGCCAACCATTCGGCCAGCGAGGCGACCTCGAAATCAGCGAAAAAATACAAAATAGTTGCAAAAACTCCTATGCTTGAATCACTAGTCGTCATATGCTGTCCGAGTGGCGAGGCCCTGGCTCCGCGGGTTTGCAGTGACGACCTGGCGCAAGGACGTGGTTCGTGATGCTGCTTTACAGGCTGGGGTTGTATGCCCACACCATGATGCCTGTTTGATCGGGGGCGGCACTGACACTGGAGTAGTATGGCGACATCGAGGAGCAATGGCAGCACCCGGCCAGGAAGAGACGGTCAAAAAGCCTGCGGAAAGCAGCCATTGAAGCCATCTGGGTGTATGCTATCAACCTAGCCTGAGTAGCGCCGCTTTTCACGATTTTTTAATACTGTATAGAATCTCCATGCATACGCCGCGAAGCCTGCTACGGAAAGGCTTCCAGCGTTCTGATCGACGCCGAGCTAGGGAGCGGGTTCCGGAGTTATGGGGCAAGACTGCTCCCGATAACCAAGTTAGGTCGCATGCCAGCTCATACGTCACCGCCACCTGCGCCTCGGCCGCCGGCACAACCAGCGGTGGATGATGGTACTGGCGCCCCCGCGGTTGAGGATAGTCAACCGGTTGCCAGGCAATTCACCCCGCCCGCTTTAGGCGAGACAATCACTGTCGATGGCAAGTACTACTTTATTGGGAATTTCATAGGCAAGGGATCATTCGGTGATGTGTACGAATGCACAGATGAGTGGAGCAACGAGTTGGTCGCAAAGATTCTGGTGCCAAAGAATCAGACCTACGATGAGGTAAAGGAAAGCTGGCTTGCAGAACTCCACAAACTAATGGAATTGCGGCATCCAAACGTCACATTTATCCATCAAGCATTCGAGTATAAGGACACCTTCTATCTAGTCATCGAGCGTTGCTCGATGACATTGGACGCAATCATCAATGATCCAAAACTCAATCACGAGTTGTGGGTTCCGTACGTAGCTCGCGATGTGCTCCAGGCGCTCGACTACTTCCACCTTCTGGGGTATGTCCATAAGGACATCCATGCGGGGAATGTGTTTGTCGCCCAGAGCTTTGACCGCATGGTTCCAACTAAAGACCCCGTTTGGTCGTTCAAGATCGGAGACCTCGGGATTTCCCGACTGGCGGCGGACATTCGCATTTTCAACACATTGTTGGCGCAGTGGATGGTTCCGCCAGAAGCGTTAGACCCGAATGAATTTGGTCCCGTCTCGCGCGCGACCGATATCTATCATACGGCACTCCTGCTTCTGGCGCTGCTAGTGGGAAGGACACCATCGTTTACCCAGGACGAGGTGCGTGCCGGCGCTCCAAGGCAGCTAGCGGAGAGCCTCAATTCAAAGTACGCGCCAGCGGTGGCGAAGGCGCTGCGGAGACATACCAGTGCGCGCACTCCAACCGCGATGCAATTCTGGCGGGAGTTGTCTTCCCTTACTCAGGATGCGACCTAACAAATCGCTGGAGCGGACGCGTGAGAAATAGAGTGCCAAGCTCAAACCGCAGCGGCCGCGCCGCTTAGCTCCACCGTTAGCGTGCAACAGGAGTAGTCCGTGTCGCTTTTCGATATCCTGGCTCGTGGGTACTTTCCCAAAGAGTTGCCTAAGCCCTTCGTAACAGAGCCTTTCGCAAGAGCCGTAACGGGTAGTACCGCTCTGCCAGCCGACTGGGGGAAGTCGGCCGATATGCAGCCAAGGATCCCATTCGGCAAATTAGAGCGATATTCACTTGCTCGACGAGGGCTCCTTAGGCGGCCGCTCAGTATTTGCAATCCGTTACACCATTTCTTGGTTTGCCAAGAACTCCATACAATCTGGACAACAGTAATGGCAAAGGCCAGCGGAACCCCGCTGGCAGCGACCTCGCCGGAATTAAAAAGCGCCGGTCGAGCAATCGACGGAAAACACACCCAAGCAGACCGTTCCCGAATGTCCCAAAAAAGCCGGCTCGGAAAGCGATTCGTGCTAAAGACGGATATTTCTCGCTTCTACCACAGCAGCTACACGCACTCGATTCCATGGGCCCTACACACCAAGCCTGTAGCAAAGGCGAACCACAAGCTAACTTTATTAGGCAATAGGCTAGATTTCTGGATCAGGGCCGGGCAAGACCAACAGACAATCGGAATCCCAATCGGGCCGGACACATCGCTATTAATCGCCGAACTCATCATGCAACGCTGTGACGAAGAGCTATGCGCGAAGATTCCGGGCTTGCAGGAATTACAAAGGGGCCAGGGTCGAATTAAATGCCTTACCTTGCCGTTACTGCTGTCCGCCTTAGGCAATCTGTTTTATACAACTACGCGATGCCAAAAAAGATTAGAGAACTGATAAAAGACCTTGAACAAGCCGGTTTCGTCAACCGTGGTGGCAAAGGAAGTCACCGGAACTTCGTTCATCCAAGACTGACGAGGCCGCTTGTAATTTCCGGCCAGCTTGGTGCGGATGCTCGGCGTTATCAAGAGAGAGCAGTCAATATAGCCATAGAGGATTCAACTAAATGAGTGAAAGTGCCCGTTACGTGAAAATCGTGGAGTGGTCTAATGAAGATCAGTGCTTTGTGGGCAGTTGTCCTGGTCTGTTTTATGGAGGCTGTCATGGCAGCGATGAAAAGCAGGTCTTCGCGGAACTCTGTGAGATCGTCGAGGAAACCCTAGATCTGTATGCACAAGACGGTAAAGCTTTGCCTCCTACAACAGCAGGCAAAGACTACGCTAATAAAATGCTCAGTTTCGCCTGACTTTGCGGTCCACTGGACGCTGCGCGATAAAGCCGCGCAGGGCGAGTGACCGCCACGTTAAACGTCTGCTTTCCTCGGCGACGGCGGTCGGCTGTGGGTCGATCACGACCACTACACGGTTGAAGAGTAACGCACTTCTCATCGGAGAGAGGAGTCGCAAATGAAGCCCTCTGAAGCACTGCAAAGGCATCGCGGCGAGATTCGCCGAATCGTGGAGAGCAACGACGCCAGAAATCCTCGCGTCTTTGGGTCAGTGCTTCATGGAGACGACACGGATGAGAGCGACCTTGATCTGCTGGTGGACCCCATTGACGGCAAGACTTCGCTGATCAGCCTGGTCAGAATCAGGCGAGAGCTTGAAGCGCTGCTGGGTGTCAAGACCGACGTTCTTACCCCACTGGCACTGCACGAACGCTTCAGACAGGACGTGCTTCGGGAGGCTGTATCCGTATGACCCGCAAACCTCGCAGGGTGCCTGAGCGGATTCAGGACATGCTGGAAGCCATCGGCAATGTTGAATCCGACATTGGTGAAATGAGCAAGGAGGAGTTTCTCTCCGATGGCAAGACGCAGCGCGCCGTCATCGAAAGCCTGATCGTCATCGGGGAAGCTGGCAACTCGATCATGCAGCTTGACTCGTCGTTACAGGAAACCAGGCCAGCGCTGTGGCAACAGTTCCGGGATGCCTACGAAATGCGGATCATCCTGACGCACGAGTATTTCCGCGTCGATGCCGCAGTGGTCTGGACAACGGTTCAGCACCATCTGCCGCTGCTCAAGGCACAGTTGATCGAGTCTGGCTTGGGAGACACTCCGTCACCGCCTGCACCTCGCCCGTAATGGCGCCGCCTGATCTGCTCAAACAGTTCGCGACGCTAGCACGATCACTCACCGGCCGTCAGGCGATGCAGGAGGTCAAGGCCGGCGACAAGGCGATCTACCTTTCGACAGGTGCCCCCACATGTTCGACCTGGCGCAGGATTAGGTCGCCCGCGGCATGACCACTTGCGTCGAAAAGCTTCAGTGGCCGGAATTCGCGGCGCGTGATCGTCGCTACACCTTCGTCTCGCAACAGCAGGAAGTCGGAACGGACATTCCAGAGGCTGAAAAGCTGACAGATCGCGCATTCCGCGTTGAATTTGCGCTGGCGGAGCACGGTCTTTAAAATGACTACTCAGGTAAAAGATGGTGTACCAGGGCGAGCAGTGTTCCTGCTTTTGGCGAATCGGGAGAATGGTATGAAGAGAGCGATGTTTTGCGTTTTGTTTCTTCTCGGTTCAGTTGCCATGGCCGCAGAGGACGAGGCAGGTTTGAAAGCGCAGATGCATAAGCACTGCGCTGCGTTGTTCGCTGACGGGGCGGTGTGCTCCAATCTGGCTAAGTAGTGGCTCAAGCACAGCAGAGCGAGAGGACAGCATGTCACAGAACCGAGAATTGGCGAAAGGTTCGCTGGGAACCTTCGAGTCCGCCATCATGGGCATTGCCGGTACGGCGCCCGCCTACAGCGTTGCCGTCACGACGGCGACCATCGTGGCGTCGGTCGGTATCCTGTCTGTTGGCAGCATTTTCTATTGCGGCCTCATCATGTTCGGCATCATGCTGGCGTTCTCCCACCTCAACAAGATCTCGCCGCACGCCGGCGCCGCCTATGCCTGGGTGGGGCACGTCTTCGGCAGAACCTGGGGATTCTTTGCTGGTTGGGGCCTGTTGGTTGCGTCGATCTTCTTCATGGTGTCGGCCACCATACCGGCGGCAACGTCAACACTGATTCTGCTTTCCCCGGATCTGGTCGAGAGCACCGCCTGGGTAACAGCTACGGCCGCCATCTGGCTGACCTTGGTCACCATCGTGGTAACCAAGGGCATCAAGCAGGCAAGCTATGCTCAGTTGATCCTGACCGGAATCGAATTTGTCGTGGTTTTCGCGCTGGTTGTTGCGGCTTTTGTGCAATATGGCAGCCAGCCGGCACACCCCCCTTCAATCATCTGGTTTTCTCCGTTTTCCTTCACGCCGCAGTTGTTCGCTACGGGCGCCCTGACCGCCATATTCTTTTACTGGGGTTGGGACGTCACCATGAACCTCAGCGAGGAGACCAGGACGGGCGATGCCGGCAAGCTACAGCCGGCCAGCCATGGCGCATTCTGGGCCATGGTCAATCTCATTCTGTTGTTCGTCATCATGATGATTGTGGTATTGATCGTGTTAACTGATGACGAAATTGCGCAGGCCAACACCAATGTGCTCTATGCGATTGCCAGCAAGCTCTTTCCGTCACCCTGGAGTTACCTGGCGGTACTCTCAACAATCCTGAGCACTGTCGGCACGATCGAAACACAGATTCTGCAATTCAGTCGAAGTATGTTTGCCATGGCGCGCGACGACATGCTGCATCACCGCTATGCCAGGGTTCACGCGGACTGGCAAACCCCATGGGTGGCGACCCTGGTGATTTGGGGCTTGGGCGTTGTGCTGCTTTTCAGTTCGTCGTTCATGCCTTCGGTACAGGCGATCCTGGAGAGTTCGATTCTCGCTATCGGCTTCCAGATATGCTTCTACATGAGCCTGGCGGGATTTGCCTGTGCCTGGCACTACCGCAACCAATTGACCAACGGCGCATACACCGCGATCTCGTATGTCCTCTGGCCGTTGCTTTCGGCGCTGTTCATGGTTTTCATCGCGCTGTATAGCATTCCTACCTTTGACACGGTGACCAACATCTTTGGCATCGGCGGGATTCTGGTCGGTTTTTTACCCTTGTTCCTTGGACATTTGCGGCGCAACAACGGTACGGGGGTGCGCGGCCAGCGCTTCGAATAAGGCCGTCTGGACGGGCCCGTCGGGTCATCTGGATCGGTTTCCAGATGCCCTTCGGCTCTTCGAAGATTCTATTTCAATGTTGCTAACAAGGTGATTTCGGCTACGCTGGCCAACGCTTTCGATAGCGGGCAGTCACATTTGGCTGCGGCAGCGATCTGCTGAAATGCTGCTTCATCAATGCCCGGAACGGTGGCCTGCAGGGTCAAGGCGATGCGGTCGATGACAAAACCTTCACCCTGTTTGGACAGGCGAACGCTAGCCGTAGTATCGACATCGGTCGTCGCCAGCCCGGCTTTGTCACAGGCGAACGAAAACGCCATCGTGAAGCAGGCGGCGTGCGCGGCGCCGAGAATTTCCTCAGGGTTGGTGCCGCGCCGCTCATCCTCAAAACGGCTGGCAAAACCATACGGGTATTGCTTTAGCGCACCGGTCTCGGTGCTGATCGTGCCCAGGCCCTTCTTGCCCCGGCCTTCCCAATGAACGCTGGCGGTTTTTTCAGTCATGGTGTGTCTCCTTTTGCTGGTTTTGGGGTTTTGCTGGCTGGCTTGCCAAGTGAATTTAGCGCAACAAATAGACACCGTCTGTTCGGCATCGCACGGACACCACAGCTACGCCATGAAAATCTGCATGGTTTGGATCCGCGTAGCCTGCACCCGCTTTTGCGTAAATGGCGCCTTGCTTTGCTCATCGTTATGGTCATCGCGCCGTCGTGCTGGCAACGGTTGCCGCCGTGCCGGGAATGGTGAGCGGTTCACTGCAGCATTTGCGCGCGCTGCGCCGGATGAAAGGCGAGCACGGCTGGATTCGTACGCTGCTTGTTCGAGCCACCAGATCGACAACCAAGCGGGACGTGGCGGCGGGCAGGGAAATCATGATCACCAGGAAGCAAACGGAGGATTGAATGGCTGGCAGCATTGAAAAGAATCTCGTCGGGGGCGTGCTTCACCTTGAATTCACCTCGGACGACGGGCGTAACACGATGGACGATGACTGGTTCGAGCGATTGAACAAGGCGCTGGAAGATGCTTCCCGCGACAGGAATGTGCGTGTCGTTCTCCTCTCGAGTCGCGGCGCCGCGTTCTGTTCCGGCATGAATCTGCGCAGCGCAACCAGCGGCTTCCTCAGCGAAGGGTTCGGCGGCTCACCGCTGGCCCGCGTGAGTCACCGCCTGGCCGATTTCACGAAACCCCTGCTGGCCGCAGTCCATGGCTCCGCGATCGGTGGTGGCGCGACGCTGCTTCTGCATTGCGATCTCGTCGTCGCCGCCGCCGACACCAAGTTTCGTCTGCCCTTCGCCAGCCTCGGCATCGCGCCCGAAATTGGTTCGAGCTATCTCTTGCCGCGCGCCGCCGGCCCACGCCTGGCCAACGAACTGGTCCTCCTGGCCAAACTGTTCGACGCTCACACAGCGCAGCGAGCCGGTTTCGTGAATACCGTCGTTGAACCGGGAAGCGAACTCGCAATGGCCCGTCAGTGGGCGAAAGATCTGACCGCCCAGGCGCCGAACGCCCTGGTGGAAAGCAGGCGCTTGCTGCGCGAAGAGCACGCGGCAGGTCTTCACGCGGCCATCGACCGCGAAGGTGAAGCCCTGTTCGCAGCGGTCCAGTTGGGCGAATTCGACGAAGCCGTTGCCGCATTCATCGCCAAGCGCTCCCCGGATTTCTCGGCGTTTCACTGAAGGGAGTGACGATTCAGGCTTGCGTGCCAGGTGCGACCTGATTCACTACCCTGCCAGGCATTCATTTCGTGCCTGGCACACCTGGTCTGGACGCGCCATCGGCATCCTTGAGGAGGCAAGCAAAATCGGGAAAACACCCAGCCTACTGAGGCGAGTCCTCGCTTGGGCATGCGCCGTCCTCAGGTTTCGCCTCCGAACGCTGACCTTCCGAAGCTGTTCTTCGCCGCATGCTGCCTACCCGCGCGCCGGATCACTCCTGGCGAGAAGAAAAGGGTCAGGTTTCGTGAGTGCCAGGGCGCATTTCCAGCGGAGCGCTGGCCGGGACCCCGACTACTGCCTCAGCTTGACCCGCAGGTATTCCCAGAGCGGCATTGGCCCGCGGCTTGACTGGAGACTTAATCTTGGCCGTGGTCTTGGCTGGAGTCCTGACTGGAGCCTTGACCGTGGTCTTGGCCGGAGCCTTCGCTGCAGCCTTGGCGGGCACCGATCCGTCTGACCTTTCGCCCAGCCAATCGGCGGTCTGAGCCCAGACGAACTTCTGGGCCTTGCTACCCAGGATCACACCCATATGTCCACCAGGGGCCACAGCGAACTTCTTGTCTGCCGAAGACACCAGTGCCACCAGACCTTCTGCCGTAGAAGCAGACACCAGTGCATCTTTCTCCCCGGCGAACACCAGCAGCGACGCGTAGATGTTCCGGAAGCGGGAAACCTTCTTGCCGAGTTCAATGGCGCCGCTGGCGAGCTGGTTGTCGACGCCAACCCTGACCACCATGTCCCGCAATACCCCGCCAGGGTATGCCAGCATGTTGTTCAGGTAGTCGGAGGTGGTCGAATGCGACTCGACAAACTCGCGATCCCAGAGCTTCGTAAGCAGGTCCCAGTAGGTGGTGAAGCTACCGACCGGGTTCGTCATCTTGAAAATGATCGTCGTCATCCAGCCGGGAACATGCAATCGGGCCGGATCGAGTGAATGCAAGCGGAAATCGCTGAGCTTGCGCAACAGCTTCACCGGGGCGTTCACCGCCTGCCCCGCCCCGGCGATGATGCCTCCCCCTTGCAGGTCGATCGGGCTCGCCACCGTGACGATATTGACAATGCGAGGATCCTTCCTGTACCCGGCATGGATGATCGCCAACAAACCGCCCATGCACCACCCCATCAACGAAACCTGCTGCGCACCGCTGTGCGTCCGGATCGCTGCGAGCGCTTCGTTCATCATCGAATCCGAATAGTCTGCCAGGCCAAGGCGCGCATGACGTCTGTCCGGTTTTCCCCAATCGATCAGGTAGGTCTTGAAGCCGCGCGCTGCCATATAGCGTGCCAGACTCCGGTTGGGCATCAGGTCGAAGGCTTCGGTGGTCACCCCAAGTGGTGGAATCAGAACCAGCGGAACCAGATATTGCGGGGTTTGCACCGGCAGACTACTGCCGTCGGCGAGTTCAATGGCGTCCTCATCCGCCAAATCGTAGTGGCGGACGGACATTGGATCGCCCTGATGCACCAATTCGAAAGGGGTTCTCCCCGACTGAACCAGTTGATCACGCTTGAAAACCCAGTCGAATCCGTTGAGCAGCGCGAGCGCGACGCGGTCGTTGATTTCCAGACCCCTGTCCAGGCTGCGCTTAAGCATAGGAATCATGATCTGTCTTTCCTTATTGTGGCAGTTCGGCGGCTACCTTTCGCCAGACCAGCGAATTCTCGTGCCGATTATAGCGCTGCAACGAAGACCTTGGACCTCTAGTCGCCAGGCGCGCCGTGGCGGCGATGACGCCAGCGGCGGACCAGCATGCGCAGACGGCCGAAAGTCCAGTGATCGTTCACCACGAAGTTGGCGACGCTGGCGATGACGATCGCCAGCACATTTGCCAGCAGGTAGTGCATGCGCGTGGCAAAAGCGTGGGTCAGCGCGAACTGGAGGGCGATGCCGAGCCAGCAGGCAATTGTGTATTGTGCGAACTGCAGGAGAATCGGGGTGTGCACCTGCGCGCGCCGGTCAAGCCAGGTCCACGCGCGGTTGAGCAGGAAGTTGTTGATCGTGGCGAAGAAGATCGCTACTGCCAGCGAGACGTTGAGGCGTAGCGACGCCGGCTCGATGGACTGGAACAGAATCTCCTGTGCGAGATAGAGCACGACCACGTTGACTACCGTCCCGGAGGCCCCGACGACGCCGAACTTGACGAAGCGATGGCGCAACAAGCGGCCGAGGAGCGGCAACTGATGAAGCCGCTCGAGCAGCGTCATGCCCGGTCCGCGGCGGCGCGCGGGCGGGCGCGGGCGACGACGATGCGCGCTTCGGCCAGCACCTGTTCGGGTGCGATCCGCTGCAGGCACTGGTTGTCGCCGTCACACGGCGAATTGCGGTGATTGTAGGCAGTGAGGCACGGCGAGCAGGGCAGCGCCAGATGCAGGCAACTCGCGTGTTCGCCGAGGGGACCGTAGAGCAGCGGCGTCTCGGGCCCGAACAAGGCCACCGTGGGCACCGCAGTGAGCGTGGAAAACTGCGCTGGCCCACCGTCATTGGTGACCAGCAGCGCGGCTTGTCCGAGCAGAACGACGAGTTCCCGCACCGATCGGGTATAACCGGTGAGATCGATGCAATCCGGATGCGCGATGGCTTGGGCGAGTTCGCGCCCGAGCGCCTTGTCCGCGGGCAGCCCGATGATCGCCACGGCGTAGTCCTCGGCGAGCAGGCCGGCAATCACCCGCCGCCAGTTGGCCAACGGCCAGGCGCGGATCGGCAGGATGCCGCCACTCGGATAGACCAGCGCCAGCCGCCGCCCCGAAATTCCCGGACAATCGGTGCCGAGCCGCTTGCTGAAGGCCTCGACCTCACCCGCGACAAAGGCCGGCAGCGGCAGTGGCAGCGGACCCTGGTCGCCACCCTCCTTGTCGAGCGGGTAGGTCTGCGACTCGAGGGCGCGCGCCAGAGTCAGGAATTGCAGCGACAGATGGCGATACGGGTTGTACAGCACCGGCCGGTTGATAAAGGAACCACGGTACAAACCTTCCTGTGTGTGGCGATGGAAACCGGCGCGCAGTGGTGCCCCGGAGAGCCATGACAGGAGGCTGCTGATGCGCGCGAAAAGCTCGCAATCAAGCACCGCATCCGGCCGCAACCGGCGCAGCGTGCGAATCGCGGCGAACAGCGTTCGTACCAGTCCGCCGAGCGAGCGGTCGTCGATGGCGATCACGTTCTCCGGTGGCACGCTGGCCATCAGGTCCAGTACCTCGCGATTCTTGCCGAACAGCAGCACGTGCAGCGATGCCTCCGGGTAACGGGCGCGCAGCAGCGAAAACATCGGCTGCGCGAGCACCAGGCTGCCCATCTCCGAAAGCAGGATCACCACAATCCGCCGCGGTAAGAATGGCCGCGTGGTGCGGCTGGAGCGCAGACGTTCGACCAGCGAGGCGAGTGCGCACAGCGGTACGCCGACATAGCGATCAATCGTGCGTTGAAGATTGACGTTCATCGCAGCCACGCCGGTGGACGATAGCCGTAGACGACTCGCGCATAGTAAGTGCCCACCGCGACGCCGCCCTTTTTCGCGGTGAGCACCTGCACCGGGCCAAGACGCGTGGCGGAGGCGGCTACCCGCCAGTCCTCGACGTTGTCGCGCCAGTCCGAAACGACGATCAGATCCCTGCCGGTATAGCTTGCCGGCGCAAACCAGTACTTGTACATCACCGCATCTTCGTTGTCGAACAGGTGCCGGCTGGCGGTATCGTGGGCACCATCGCCGCGCGGGTCGTAGAAGGCCATCTCGTCGGCGGTATTGTGCTTGTCGAGGCCGACCACGGCGGGACGGCGCCCACTTTCGCGCAGCACGGACTCCTCGATTTGCTGCACCTGCGCGCGCAGGTCGCGCCAGCCCATCTCCAGGTAATGGTGATGCGCGCGCAGGCCCGCCAATCCCCACAGCGGATAGTAAAAAAGGCCGTAGGCATAGATCAGGATCAGTACATGCAGCAGTGGCATCCAGCTACGGACGAGCAGGCGATCAAGTCTGCCGTCACCGAGACCCGGCGGCGACATGGTCGCCGCGAGCATCGGCAGGACCGCCAGCCAGATCGGCCCGGTCCAATGGAACTTGGTCTCCGCGCGGATGCTCGATAGCGCGAAGACGAGCAGCGGCACCAGCGTGAACACCAGCATGAACACGCGCCGCCGCCCGGCCAGCAGCGCCGCCTCATCGCGTGACGGCGCCGCCTGAAAATTCGCAGTCATGCCGCCGCCGGGGCTGAGCAGGCGCCACAGGGCAAGCACCCCCAGCGGCGTCAGCAGCACGCTGGCGTAGCCCAGGAACTCGTGCAGGCTGAACTGAGTTGCCCGCGCGGCGAGCCGCCGCGAACCCTGAAAAGCGAACGAAGCCCAATCGTGCTGGATGTTCCAGACGACCACCGGCGAGAACACCAGCAGCGCGACGACGCCGCCGCTCCATGCCCAGGGCGAGAGCAAGGCCCGGCGCGCGCGCGCGTCGACGAGCATGAACACGAAAGCGGCGGCCGGCACCAGCAGCATCGTGTACTTGGCGAGCATGCCGATGCCGATGGCCAGGCCGGCGCCCAGCCAGGCTGCCATTTTTTCGCCGAGCAAGGCCCGCTGCAGAAAGAACAGGGCGGCTGCCCAGGCGGCGGCAAGCGGGGCATCGGGGGTGATCATCACGCCGATGCCGAAGCAGAACGGCAGCGTTGCCGCCAGCAGGGCGCTGCGCAGGGCGTTGCCTCGCCCGGCCATGTCCTGCGCGAAGCCGACCACGAAACAGACCATCACCACCCAGGCAAGCACCGCCGGCAGACGCACGAAAAACTCGCCGTCGCCGAGCGCCGAGCTGCCAGCGATCAGCCACGCCACCAGCGGCGGATGATCCAGGTAGCCGATATCGAGATGCTGCGAGTAGTTCCAGTAGTACGCCTCCTGCGGCGCCAGCTCGATCTGGCCCAGGTAAACCAGGCGCAACACCAACAGGTAGGCAATCGCCAGCGGTGCGGCGACGGCAAAGTCCTGCCGCCGCACGCCATCGGCCAGCGCCGTACCGCCGAGCAGTAGGGTCAGGGCGCCCGCCAGCGCGGCCGGAACGATGGCCACCAGCAAGGGCAGATGCGCGCCGACCAGCGCGAGCAGACCGGCGCGCAGCGGGTAGGCCAGGGCCATGACAAAGAATAGCGTCGCCCAGGGCAGTGGCCGCGCCATGCTGCCAAGCAGGGTGCCGATCGCGGCCAGCATGGCGATGGCAAAAGCGCCGGCCTGCGCGAATTCAAGCGCCACGCCCAACGCGTTGAGCGCTGCGAAGGCGGCAACGTCGACCCCCGTGGCGACCGCAGCAGCGATCCGCCAACGCCGAACCAGCGCCGGGTCGGTATCCACCAGTGCGGCGAGCGAGTTCATGCCAATCGCCGCCGCAGGCCTGTCGGCGAGCAGCGGCGGCGAGCGACAGCGCGCAGCGCGCAGAGCGAGCAAGCGGAGCGCCGGCAAGCCCGATCCCCAGCGCGGCGAAGCGGTTCTCGCACTTTGCTCATGCCGAGAGCAGACGCCGCTGGTATTCACGATATACCCGCGCCGGCTGACGGCATTTTCTCTGGTCCTGCACTGGACGCTCTCTCTCCGCGGCGTATCGGCCGCCGCGCCATCTGCCGCCACCAGCCAAGCAACGCAACAGTCGAGCGCAATGATTTCAGGATCATGGCCACGGTAGGCATTGCCAACCCATGCCACGCAAGGCCGCGAATGTACCCAAAAGCCGCTGATAAGACAAGCACCGGACCCAGCCTTCCGGGGATACCACGATGCGGTCGATGAGCGTACGCGTCAAATGCCGAGCAGATCACAGGCCAGATGCTGCTCCTCCGACAGCCGGGAGTTGGCTGACGACAGCTTCACACCCGTTTCTGGCCGGCCCTGGCTGGCGCGGGGGGGGCGGCCCTGGCCGGGCAATACTCCGGGCCGCGGAGGCGCAATCAGAAACCGTAGGGCTGGTACAGCCAATCCTTGACCACCTGCACATCGCGATCGGGCAGATAGTGAAAGCCGGCCTGCGTGTCGTCGATGACCGCATTGGCGAGAGCGTGCGGCGCGCTTCTGGTGGTCAGCATGTGGAAGAACCAGGCCATCGGGTAGCCAACCGCCTTGTCGTAACGGACCATGGCATGGTGTAGCGCCAGACCCTGCAGGCCGAATGCGGCGGCGAACTTCGCTGGCGCCCCGTTCAGCGCTGCCACCGGCGTCGCGTGCAGCACGGCCTGCCGGTAGTGATCGAGATGCTCGCGCACGACAATCACCCAGTGATTGGAGAACTGCGTCGCCGCGCCCGCGCTGCTTGCTTCCCAGGCCTCGACAAAACGATGGATCGGCTGCAGTTCGGGCTTCTGCGCGCGCATGCGCGCGAGGAAGGCGGCGACCGGCGTCAAGCGGCGGAGCCTCAGAAACGGCGCACCGAGCGGTTCGGCCCCGGCACAGCAGGTGATGTCAGCGCCACGCGGATCGATCAGTTCCTCGATTTCTGATGGCAGCGCGTCACCCGCGAACAACGGATGGCAGATCACTTCCTGCAGCTCCTCGATTTCGACCTGGACGAAATCCGTGGCGCCGGAGCCGGTGGCGGCGACGAAGTAATGCGTACGCCCGGTGAGGCGTGTCGCACGCAGACCCGACTCGGCATAGTCATCGCACAGCGCCGCCATGTCGTCGTCGTGGGCAGCCAACGCACGCTCGGCCCAGGTCTCGAGATGGTCCGAGAGATGCGCGTTGCTGGCGTCCACCACGCCACCCAGGCGATACCAGCCGCCGCGCGACAGCACTTCGCGAAAAGCAAGATCGGGCGCCAGCGGTGCCAGTTCCCTGGCCAGCACCGCAGGTCCGGCGGTAGCAGGAATCCGCACACATAGCTCAGCGACCTGACGCGACAGCTCCTCCCAGTGTGACACGGCATTCATCCGCTCTCCCCTGACCTCAAGTGATGGCTCCGGTCGAGATCATCGGTCCTCGACCGCGAGGTCCGCCGCAAAGCGAGCCAGCGAGCCGGCTTCGACGCCCATGATGCGCGCCAGCCACGGCGGTGGGTGGCGCAGCGCCTCCTGAAGCTGGGCCAGCGCCGGCAGCGCTGCAACGCCCGAGTTTTCCCGGCTGGCGACCTTTACCGGATGCACGCCGGCGCGCACCACCTTGGCCGTTGCCGGGCCGCCAATCGATTGCACGTAGACGATCTGGCAGTCATTGATCAGTGCCGCGCGCGCGACGTTACGGTCCTCGGCGTGATCGGCCTCGAGCGTCGGCCGAACGCCGATCAGCCGCACTTCTTCCGGCGATACCTGGTAGACCAGGAAACGTTCGCAGGAACCATAATGCCCATCGAGGAGTTGCTCGCGGTTCGAGGCGCAGGCGACGCGGATCGAGCCCGGCATGTCGCCCTCGGCGTAGCTCGCCACCGGCGGCAGATCGCTGTGGCCGATGCCTTCCCCCCACAGCAGGCGAACGGCCTGCTTGAGCTGCTCCCTGGGAAAATCCGCTTCGACCACCTCGTCGCCCTGCAGCAGGAGCTGCAGATCGGCGACCGTGACGGTGGCGAGTTTGGCCTCGGTCAGCGGCAGGTCGAATCGTTCGACCAGCGCCGAAACCAGTTCCCTGGCCGACAGACTGCCCAGCTCACGGGCGGCCAGGGCGACGCGCAAGGCGGCGTCGCGGGTAATCGACTGCGGCATCGGAGCCTCCCGTGTGGGCTAAATGAAGACGATGCAGGATTCGCCGGCCGGACAGGCGTCGAGGCACTGTGGCGAATCGAATTCGCCTTCGCACTCGGTGCAGGTCTCGGCATTGATCCGGTATATTCCCGCCTTGCTGGTGATCGAGGTGGTCGGGCAGACCGGCTTGCAGTCGCCGCAAGAGGTGCATTCGGCCTGGATGATTTTCATTGCCATGATGATTCTCCGTCAGATGAATTACTCGGCCGCGTCCAGTCGCCTGGCACGCAGCGAGATCGGGAAGCGGGCGGGCGGGGCCTGCGGTTCGATGTAGTAGGCTCCCCCGTTGTTGAGGCGGATCTCGCCGCCCCACTTGTCTGCGCTGTCGAACTCCAGCGAAACGATGGCGTCCTCCAGATCGCGTTTCGGCAGGTAGAACGAGTAGGCACCGACAGCAGTCTTGCGGACCATGATATTGGCCATGGAGCTTCCCTTTGCAGTTGGCGGCGGTGACGATCCTCTGTCCCCGCCGGGCTGGTTTGGCGCACTCAGCGCACCAGGTCGAAGTTATAGTCGGTGGTGCCCATGCCCATGGTTTCCTCGTCGAGGCGCTCGAGCACGGCATTGACCAGGGTGGTGACCACCTGCATGGCGCCCTCGTAGCCGATCGTCGTCTGCCGATGCAGATGATGACGATCGAACAGCGGGAAGCCGATGCGGATCAACGGCACTTCGAAAGCCTTGCCCTTGTGCAGGGTGTCGCGCTGGATGAACTTGCCGTAGCTGTTGCCGATCAGGAAATCCGGCTTGTCGGTGAAGCACAGCGAGCGCAGGTGCCACAGGTCGAGACCGGTCCAGGCCTTGGCGCTGCTGCCAAAGGGACTCTCTGCGAGCATCTTCTCCATCGCCTTCAGCCAGCGCTTGCTGCCGTTGTGACTGAGCACATGCGTCGGCTCGGCACCGCATTCGAAGAGGATCTTGACCATCCCCATAACGAAGTCGGGGTCGCCGTAGAGGGCGAACTTCTTGCCGTGCAGCCAGGCGTGCGAATCGGACATCATGTCGACCAGACGACCGCGCTCCTTGGCCAGAGATTCGGGAATTTCCTTGCCAGTCAGTTCGGAGACCTTCATCAGGAAGTCGTCGGTCCAGTCGACGCCCATCGGGATGTTGAGTTTGGGCACCTCATGGTTCCAGGTGTTCTCGACCAGTTTTTTGGTCTTGTCAAGCTGGAAGGGTTGCAGCAGGAAGGTGCTGATGGCGTTCGGAGCATCCTTGATCTCGGCCTGCGTCGTGCCGCCGGCGTACATCCGGAACTCCCCATCGGCCGGCGTGTCGAGCACTTCGGTCGGATCGGAAAGCAGCGTCGCCTCGACGTCCATCTCGGCCATCATCCGCTTGATGACGCGGAAGTTGCCGAGATAGGTCTCGAAGCCGGGAACGAAGTTGAGCTTGCCGTTCTTCCCGGGCGCCTTGTCGGCCATGCTGTTCAAGGTGAAGGAGCGCATGATGCCCTCGAACATGTTGTCCCAGCCGGTGACGTGCGAACCGACGAAGGACGGCGTGTGCGCAAAGGGCACCGGGAACTCCTCCGGCACATGCCCTTCCTTCTTGGCGTTGTTGATGAAGGCGTTGAGGTCGTCACCGATCACCTCGGCCATGCAGGTGGTCGATACCGCGATCATCTCCGGTTTGTAGATCGCCCTGGCGTTTTCGAGGCCGTCGAACATGTTCTTCTGGCCGCCAAACACCGCTGCATCCTCGGTCATCGAATCCGAGACACAGCAGATCGGCTCCTTGAAGTGGCGATTGAAATAGGTGCGGAAGTACGACACGCATCCTTGCGAGCCATGCACGTAGGGCAGCGTCTTTTCGAAACCGAGTGCGCAGAGCACGGCGCCGAGCGGCTGGCAGGCCTTGCCCGGGTCGACGGTCAGCGCCTCGCGCTTGAAGTTCAGCTCCTGGTATTCCGTGGTCGTCGTCCAGAGGAAGACTTCCTGCACCTTTTCCGGAGGATGGCGCTCTTCGAACAGATCCTGCTTGTTCTTCAGCGATGCCTGGTAGTCGTCTTCACCAAACAGCGGGTAGCAGGGCTTGATATCATCTACAGCTTGCATCTTCATCTCCTTTGCCTGCGCCACCCATTTGTGGACGCAGGCACAAGTTGAGGGAAATTCGTCTCAGGCGACCTTCTTCAGCTCGCCCTCTTCCACCGCCGCGCTTGCCTCCGGCTGTTTCTTCCAGGGCGGCGTCTGTTTGCTCCAGCACGGGTTGGCGATCGCCATGTCCATGTCGCGGGCAAAGATGGCAAAACCGTCGTAGCCGTGGTACGGACCGGAGTAGTCCCAGGAGTGCATCTGGCGCAGCGGGATACCCATTTTCTGGAAGACGTATTTCTCCTTGATGCCGGAACCGACCAGGTCGGGCTTCATCCGTTTGATGAACTCTTCCAGCTCGAAACCGGTGGCATCGTCGTAGAGCAGCGTGGCGTTGCCCATTTCCTTGATCGTGCGGTCGTAATCGTCGTTGTGCGCGAACTCGTAGCCGGTGCCGATGACCTGCATGCCGAGGTCCTCGTAGGCGCCGATGACATGCCGCGGACGCAGGCCGCCGACGTAGAGCATCACCGTCTTGCCCTGCAGGCGCGGCTTGTACTTGGCGATCACTGCCTCCATCATCGGCTGATATCGAGCGATCACCCGCTCGGCACCTTCCTTGATGTGGTCGTCGAAGTGGGCGGCAATCGCGCGCAGCGACTCGGCAATCTTGGTCGGGCCGAAGAAGTTGTATTCCAGCCAGGGAATTCCGTACTTCTCTTCCATGTGGCGGCTGATGTAGTTCATCGAGCGGTAGCAGTGCAGGAGGTTGAGCTTGACCTTCGGCGTCTTTTCGATTTCTGCCAGGGTGCCGTCGCCGGACCACTGCGAGACCACCCGCAGGCCCATTTCCTCGATCAGGATGCGCGATGCCCAGGCATCGCCGCCGATGTTGTAGTCACCGATGATCGAGACGTCGTAAGGCGTTGCCTCGAAGGCCTGACCGTCGCGCTTGTCGAGCACCCAGTCGCGGATCGAGTCGTTGGCGATGTGGTGCCCGAGCGACTGCGATACCCCGCGGAAGCCTTCACAGCGCACCGGGACGATGGGCTTGTTCATCTCCTTGCCAGCTTTTTTCGAGACCGCTTCGATGTCGTCGCCGATCAGGCCGATCGGGCACTCGGACTGTACCGAGATCCCTTTGTGCAGCGGAAACAGCAGCTCGATTTCGCCGAGCAGCTTGGCCAGTTTCTTGTCACCGCCAAAGACGATGTCCTTCTCCTGGAAATCGGAGGTGAAGTTCATGGTGCCGAAGGAATCGACGCCCGTGGTGCCGACGTAGTAGTTGCGGCGACCGGCGCGCGAGTACTGGCCGCAGCCGACCGGGCCGTGCGAGACGTGGATCATGTCCTTGATCGGACCCCACACCACCCCCTTGGAACCGGCGTAGGCGCAGCCGCGAACGGTCATCACGCCCGGTAACGACTTGCGGTTGGAGGTGATGCATTTCTTCGATTGCTCGACCGACTGGTCGTTGACCGCGAGGTGCTTGGCGCGGTCTTTCCTGGCCTTCTCGGGATACACCTCGAGCACTTCCTGAATCAGGGCCTCGGTTTCTTCACGTGTCAATTCAGACATCCTGCTTCTCCTTTTTGGGTGCCGGCACTCATTTGTGTACGGCACCCGAGGGTTGAGACGGCATTGCGCAGTTCAGGCAGCTCAGGCAGCGGCGAGGGCTGCGGCTTCTTCCGCTGCGAGCTGAGCGGCGGTCTTGCCGATGATCGACTCGTCGTCCGCCTCCAGGATGCCGAACTCCATCAGCAGCTCTTCGAGTTCGTCCATGGTCACCGGCGTCGGAATCACGAAGTTCTTGTTGTCGACGATCTTCTTCGCCAGCGTGCGGTACTCGTCTGCCTGTGGCGCCGTCGGGTCGTACTCGATCACCGTCATGCGCCGGATCTCGGCGTGCTGGACGATGTTGTGACGCGGGATGAAGTGGATCATCTGGGTGCCCAGCTTGGCCGCCAGAGCGATGATCAGTTCATCTTCACGGTCGGTGTTGCGGCTGTTGCAGATCAGCCCGGCGAGGCGCACTCCGCCAGAGTTGGCGTACTTGACGATGCCCTTGGCGATATTGTTGGCGGCGTACATGGCCATCATCTCGCCCGAGCAGACGATGTAGATTTCCTGTGCCTTGTTCTCGCGGATCGGCATCGCGAAACCGCCGCAGACGACGTCGCCGAGCACGTCGTAGAAGACGAACTCGAGGTCCTCGTCGTAGGCGCCTTCCTCTTCGAGGAAATTGATCGCCGTAATGACGCCGCGACCGGCACAACCGACGCCTGGTTCCGGGCCACCGGATTCGACGCACTTGATGCCACCGTAGCCGACCGACATCACGTCCTCGAGTTCGAGGTCTTCGACCGAACCGGCTTCGGCGGCAAGACCCATCACCGAGTTCTGCGCCTTGCTGTGCAGGATCAGTCGAGTCGAGTCGGCCTTCGGGTCGCAGCCGACGATCATCACCTTCTTGCCGATCTCGGCCAGAGCGGCGACGAGGTTCTGTGTGGTGGTAGACTTGCCGATACCGCCCTTACCGTAAATGGCGGCCTGACGAAGTTTTGCCATGATGCAATCTCCTTTGTTGAATTGCTGCGTTGAAATCATCTGAAGCAAGGAAAAATCCCGCGCTCCTGACAGGGCTGGTGCACAGAGCGTGCCAGTTTTCGCGTGAACCGCTGAAACCCAGACCTGGCAAGCCTTTCAGCGATCCCGACAAGGGCCGGCGAGAGGCTGATGTCTGACATTTCCGCGCGCACTTGTCGCGCTTCCGACAAGGATGCCGAGGGCTGTCCGACACTGCCGCGCCTGGCACGGCTACCGATCAACCGCTGCAATCTGCCGGCCGACATCCTCGGCGGCCTGACCTATCAACGACATCCGACGCCGTTGCAGATCGACGGCGTCGCTGACCTGCACAAACCCCTGTGGGCCCTGCTGGACGACATTCCCGGCGACAGCGAGCGTGCCCAACGTTTTGCCGACTACATGGAGAGCCACTTTCGCCTCAAGCAACCGGAAGATGCCGGGCTCGCTGCCGGCCAGTCCGGCCGGCGCGCCAGGGCCAGCTACCTGCGCGTGGTGCGCGGCTGGGCCTTCGATAGCGAGAGCCGCGAGGCGGCGGTGTTGAAGGGCTGGGTCGAGTCGCGTTTCGGGCTCTGTCCGCGCCATCATGGGGAACCGCTGCGCGAACCGGGCAGCGGCGCCTGGCAGCGCTATGTGGAAATGCGGGCGCAGGGACTGCGCGGCACCAATGCCCTGGAGTCCCAGCTCGACCTGCTCTATGCCTATACGCAGTACGAACTGGCCCGGCAGTTTCCGCAGCGAACGCATCTGCGGCTGTATCGCGGCGTCAATCGGCTTGCCGAGCACGAGACCATCCAGGACCATCGACAGGGCGAGAAGGTGCTGCTGCTCAACAACATCAATTCCTTCTCACGCTCGCGCGAACGTGCCGGCGAATTCGGCGACGACCTGCTGGCCGTCGATGTGCCCTTGCCGAAGCTCGCCTTCTTCAGCCAGTTGCTGCCCGACATGCTGCGTGGCGAGGACGAGTACGTAGTGATCGGCGGCCTCTATCGGGTGCGACTGGCGCGCTTCTAGACGAGTAGCTGCCCAGCGACTCAGGCCTGTAGCGGCGAGCGGCTTCGATCGAACGACATTCGTGGGGGCCGCAGGTGTCCGTCTGCGGCGATCAGTAGCGAAAGCAGGCGACGAGCAATGGTAAGATGCCGTTCAGGGGGTCGAATCGCATAGCCGGAGAGGCAGTCCGGCCGACGAAGGTAAGATGAGGATGCTGTCAACAAAAGTCGAGGTTGCCATGGATTGGAAGCCATACATCACAGCAGACCCTGAGATCATGCACGGGTCAGTGTGCTTTTGCGGAACGCGCATACCGGTGTCTGTCGTGCTAGATAACCTGGCCGCAGGCGAGACCACGGCAACAATCCTGGACGAGTACCCGACTCTAAAGGCAGAGCACATCCCTGCGGCCATTGGCTACGCGGCTGATTTGGCCCGCGAACGAATTGTCCCGGTGCCAGCATAGGAGCGCCTGATGACCCTTCGATTCAAGCTGGATGAGAACATCCCTCGAAGGGTCGAACCCGCGCTGCGCGATCTTGGACACGATGTCGAGACAGCTTTGTCTGAAGGTCTTGCAGGAGCCGCCGACCCCGACATTCTTGCCGCCTGCAAGGCCGAAAACCGACTGCTGGTCACTCTGGACCTGGATTTCTCAGACATAAGAGTCTATCCACCGGGCAGCCATCGCGGTGTTTGGGTGCTCAGGCCAGCGGACCAGGCGTTCACTAGCGTGCTGAATTTGGTGCTTGCCGGCGTCAGACTGAGTGCCATTGAGCGTACGGCAGGTCAGCTCTGGGTCATTGATGAGAAACGCGTTCGCATTCGCGAGTAAAGTGACAAGCTCCCAGTAGCTAAAGGGTAGCGTGAGCGCACAGGGGAAAAGGGGGGAAAAGCGAATCGATAGCGCAAGCCGATCGTGGCGAGGCCATGTCCGCCAACGAATTACTTCGACGCCTGCACCGCAGTTGCTGAGTGTAGTGCTCGCGGGGGAAATCACCCCTCGCGCAGCGGCGCAGCTGGAAGGAGTGCAAGTAATTCGAGCTTGGCGCCTTATATCGCTCCGCGGCGGCGTGTGTGTGCGGCGTGGCACGCGCTACGACGAGAAATTCCTCGCCGCCCCAGCGCACCAGATAATCGGTATCCTGGAAGACGGTGCCGAGTCGGCCTGCCAAGCGCTTCAGTACCGTATCGCCCGCCGCGTGGCCGTTAGCAAGAGCCTCCATTCTTGACCCCGGCTGCGTGACCCCGGCTGACCCCGGCTGCGCTATCTTCCTCAAGCAACTCACGACGAGTACCATCATTGACGGCAAGATTCTCGTCGAAGAAGAATTCTTGACCAAGAGTCCACCGGGCTGTCGGTTGGACTTCGGCCAATTGTCTGGAGTGACAAACCATGAACACAATGGAAAAGATTGTCGCGGAAGTGCAGACGCTACCTGAGACGGACGCGCGCGAAGTGCTGGATTTTGTCGGCTACCTGAAGTCCAGGCGCGCACAGGCAATGGCGGCAACTGCGGACATGAGCGAATTCGACCAGTTCGGCGCGATGTTTGATGGCAAGTTCAAGCGTGATGAGTGCTATGACCGCGAAGTGCTTCGCTGATACGAACGTCGTCCTGTATACCATCGGGAAGAACAGCCGCAAGGCGGAGATCGCGCGCGGCATCCTGGCGGCACGTCCGGTGGTCAGTGCGCAGGTCATCAAAGAGGCCATCAATGTCTGCCTGCGGAAGCTCGGGTTTGAACGGACGAAGGCTTACGCCTTTGCGGATGCGGTGATGAAACTCACTGATGTGCTGCCCGTTGATGAAACAACGATCCGCAGGAGCGCAGAGCT
The DNA here is from genome assembly GCA_016713625.1 of Candidatus Accumulibacter affinis. Lineage (GTDB taxonomy): Bacteria > Pseudomonadota > Gammaproteobacteria > Burkholderiales > Rhodocyclaceae > Accumulibacter > Accumulibacter affinis. The sequence goes on along the minus strand of JADJOT010000009.1, from coordinate 438,102 downwards.
GGCCATCCGTTACCAGCTTGCCAATTGGGACGCACTGATTGTGGCTGCAGCCGTGCTCGCCGGGTGCGATACGCTCTATTCCGAGGACCTGCAGCATGGACAGGTATTGGCAAACCAGTTGTCTGTGGTTAATCCGTTCATCACGGCATGAAGCAATGGCACTCCACACGCTTCCGTGGAAAGCCTGCTTGCCGCGCCCTGTCAACGCCGCCGTCTTGGCACTTTCGGCCCTTGTCCGAAGACGTGATTTTAGTATGCTGTCCCCGAAATGCGAAAGCTGGGGCTCGCTCGGAAGTCCTATCGGGGGTCAGGGGTCTTTCGTTTTTCCCAAGGCAAAAGAGAAGACCCCGGCTGTGGACCTGACCCCGGCTGCGCCACGAAGTACGTCCTTACAGCCTCCCGCTCTGCCTCCAAATCTTTCAGTGTCGAAGAGAGATACGCTCGATAAGGCTTCATGCTCTTGTTCCTTTTCTCTATAAGCTCTTAACAGAAACTCAGCGTGTAGCCTGCTCCGAAGCCAGTCTGAGGTTACAGACAGCGTTCGTGAGTCAAGAGGGTGCTACGACCAGAGCACTGACGGCAGCAGCGGCGCGGCCTTTCAGTTCGTCACGCCCAGCCGTTGCAGGTGCGGCAATGCCTGCTCCTGCATCTGCTGCATCAGTGGTCGCAGCGTGGCGACGGCAGTGTCGCGGTCGCTCACCCGCTGCTGGCCCTTCATCATCTGTTGGCCGTCGGCCTGCATCGCCTCCCAGACGAGGTCGGCCCAGCTTTCTGGCTGCTGCGGCGCGGCAGCGCGTGCCGCCAGCATCATCTGCAGCGGAACCGGTACAGGAACGCCGCCGCCGGTGAGCGGACTGGCCAGGTAGGAGATGTCGGCGCGGCTGGCGTGCGGGCCGACGAGATAGGAGTTCAGCCGCTGGGTTGCCAGCCGCGCAGCCTCCGTCTGCGACGCCGGCGCAGCCGGGTAGATCGCGCGCATGCCGACCAGGGCGGCGACGATGTCCAGCACCTCGTTCGGGTCGAATCCGCGCGCGCCCGTGTGGTCCAGCACGCGCCCCAGCTCCACCGGCCCGCCCGCATCGTCCAGTGTGCCGAACACACAGGCCAGCCGATCGGCCGCCAGGGCGGTCGAGCCGCAGCGGCCTTGCACGGTCCTGGGCACATCGCGCGGGGTCATGGCCAGTACGAAACGCGTCTCGCGCAGCCGCCGCGATACCTCGGCGTGCGCCAGCGGCCGTGCGCCGCGAATCCAGTAATCACCGCGCAGGCGTTGCGCCATCATCAGGTCGCGCACCGACTCGCGCAAGCGCCACGACTCGATCTGCGCGAGTTGTTCCTGCTGCGGCTTGCTCAGGTGCACATCGGTGAAGCGTTTGTGCAGGTCCGACGATCCGACGAATGACAGCTTGGCCGGTTCCAACTCGCTGGCGAGTTGCGCGAAGGACATCGGTTGCCAGTCTTCGTTGAGCAGCTCGTGCAACAGGTAGCTTGGCGACTTGCCAGCGAGCTCCGCCAGCCGATCGGCAATGCCCGGCGACATGGCGAGTACAGCCGGATTCAGTGCCAGCAGGTGCTGCACGAAAGCCATCGCCGCCTGCGCTCTGGCGGCATCGGGGCGACCGGTGGGGCTGGCCAGGCGAAAGTGTTCGAGCATCAATTGGCGTAGCGGCAGCAGGGGTGCAAAACCAGGCAAGGCATTGAAGCTGAGGTAAACCACGCCGCCGGGCAGCAGGTGACGGTGCAGAAAGGCAACGATACGCGCACGGTTGGTCGCCGAAATCCAGCTCCAGACGCCGTGCAGCGCGATGAAGGCGAATTGCGGGAGGTCGCCGCGAGCGAAGAATTCCTCGAAGCTCTGGTCGCCGAGCAGCGCATCGACGCCAGCCGCGTCGACCAGGCGCCGCGCCTGCGCTGCGTGCTCGGGAATGAAGTCGGTGCCCCACCAGCGGCGTGAGCTGTCGCCCGCGGCATGCATCGCCAACGATACGCCCTGCCCGAAACCAAGCTCGCAGCAGGGACCCGGCGGCGGGCCATCAAGGCCTTCGAGCAGCATCACGAACAGCGCACGCAGCGGGTTCAGGTCATCGAAGTAGTGGTGGGAGTAAGTCGCCCCGGTGGCATAGCCCTCGGACCAGTGCCCTGTCGTCATCGATGTACCCCATGGATAGGCAAGCCAGCGCCTGCACGTGGAGTGTATTAGCCCCCATCAAGGACTGTCAACCTTGAGCCTTGTCCAACGTGGTGTGAGCCTGAACGAGGGGCGTATTTCCACCGAGGAATGAGCCTGAGCGAAAGAAATTGCGGAGGAAATGAGATGTGGGTTGATCATCGCAAGGATGGCAACACGGGGTCACACGGCAACACGAGCAGGCAACACGGGGTCAGGTCTTTTCTTTTGCCCGCGGTCACGTGGTAGAGGGCGCCAGAAAATTCGAGACTATAAACGGGGTCACCCATTAGCCGGCCCCTGTCAATAGGTTAAAAAAATCTCTCGCGATGCAGCGGCGATACATTCGTGAGCTACTCCCCTCCTGGCGTCAGCCCGGCGCTCGCGCCCTGGTTTTCGTTCTTGCGGTGTCGGAACCAGTCCGCACCAGTCACCCATCAGGATCAAGGTGGTAGTCCGGGTGTGGCCACCCGGGCTGCGCCCCTGGCCGCGGTTGCGGCCCCAGAAAACCGTCGGTGCCCTGCACGTGTCCAAGTCGTTCGGCGTGTTCGCCGATGACAAATCTATGGTTGCCCGTCACGATTGCGGCGGGCACCAACCCCTGTTGGCTCGCGGCAGAGGCGAACTGGTCAAGCCTTTTGCCTTTTCAAAACCTTGGTTCTCGCGATAACTTCTCCTGCGTCAAGGGCGGGCTGCGTTTTTTGCAGCCCGGCGTAGCGCACCCTTGACGCCCGACGGTGATTTAGGCTGGTGCAAGGTGGCAAAGCCGCGCATTTCGGCTTTGTCACCTTACCGACCCTGCCGGCCTCCGGTCTGGCGGAGAGGAGGACGGTGGCCCAATCAGGTCTGATGGTTATTAGCCAACCCCGTGTCTGGCTCACCGCCCCCGCTCCATTCTTTCAGGCAAACGCACGCTGCACGTCAAACGGCACCCGATCGCGCATCACGTGGTAACAGGCTCGGGCCAGCTTGTGTGCCACTGCCTTGATCGCTACCACGGGCATCGTCCTGGCGCACTTGCGTTGGTAGAAGCGCTTGACCACCGGCTCGTAACGCACCGCAAAATTCGCTGCCTCGACAAAAGCCCACGCCAGATATTTGTTGCCGCTCTTGACGTTGCCGCTCCCTTTCCTCTTGCCGTTCGACAGATGCTCACTGCCGACACAGCGGCAATACGAGGAAAAATCCCCCACCGTGGCAAAGCGGCTCACCTCACCGGTCTCGAGCCGCAATGGTCAGTGCGAGCACTTTACCCACGCCGCTCACCGTCAGCAGCCCCTGGTAGTCCGGGCGTAGCTTCGCCTTTTTCAGGATCTCCGCTTCCAGCCGTTCGATCTGTTCATTCAGACAGTGCATCACCGCCAGGTTGCTTTTCACGGCCAAGCGGCTACTTTCTGTCAGGGCCAGTTGATCGACCTCCTTTTCCTGCCAGCGCTTGATCTCGTTGGCGCTCGCGCGCCCTCCCGTGTCGCGGCTCAGCACGTTCTCGATACTCAAAATCTGCCGTGATCTCTGCCCTACCAACTGGTTGCGCTTGCGCATCAGATCTCGCACACCACGCGCTTCCTTCGGACAGATGTACCCTACCGGCAGGATGCCCAAACGCAACAAGTGCGCCAGCCAGCGGGCATCGTCCACGTCTTCCTTGTACTTCAGGCCCTCGTACTGCTTGACCGCCGCCGTGTTCACCAGGTGCACCCGATAGCCCGTGTCCATTAGTCCATCAACCAGCCAATACCAGTTGTACGTCGATTCGACGGCAATGCCTTCGATCTGCTCGCCATAGGGACAAAGCGCCTCGCGAATGCGCTCCAGATTGTTCGGCACGCGCCTCTGCAGTACCATTCGATCTGCCTCGTCCAGAATCACCAACACGCTATTGTTGGAATGAAGGTCAATTGCAGCATACAGTTTCATTTCGGCTCCTCTTCTGCGGTTGTCAGTCTGTGAATTCCCACACTGACTGTAACGCCGCGGGTGGGGAGCCGGCTAGATGATTATCAGGTCTTTTCTTTTGCCCGCGGTCACGTGGTAGAGGGCGCCAGAAAATTCGAGACGAAGTGGCCTGGCCATGTTGCCGATTCTAAACGGCGATGGGGAAACACAAAAGACCTGACCCCGTTTATATGTCTGACCCCGTTTATATGTCGGGTTTTCTTCTTCCGGCTCGTAGAGTTCGCGTCAAAATAACTGGCATAATTGGACACCGCGCTCAAGCAGGCAAGGCAAGCCATGCCCACCATCAGCCAGTTCTTCGGGATCGTCATCCAGATGTTCTGGCGGGAACATGCCCCGCCGCACTTTCACGCGCTCTACGGCGAGTACGAAGCGCAGGTCGACATCCGAACACTCGATGTCATCGTCGGCCACCTGCCCAAGCGCGCGCTGAACCTGACGATCGAATGGGCCATCGAACATCGTCAGGAACTCATGGAGGACTGGAATCTATGCCAAGCCAGACAACAGCCCAAGAAAATACAGCCGCTGGAGTAATTCCCGCTGCGCCCTGGCGGATTTTAGCGGTCACGGTGCTGCCGGATTACCGGTTGGCCGTGAGCTTCCGGGATGGGCGCAACGGAATCGTCGATTGCTCATCGATCAAGGCATCGAGCAATCCGGGCATCTACGGCCCGTTGCGCGACCCCGATTTCTTCACCCAGGTTCGGGTCGAACTCGGCGCCCTCACCTGGCCCAATGGCGCCGATCTCGATCCAGGTTGGCTGCATGCGGAACTGGCCGACAGGAAATCGTGGTCTGTCCCCTTTTAGTTAATACTTAGGTGATATCTGTTATTGAGCATACCGTTGTATGCGATACTTACAGTAGATTCTGAGACTGGAGGGATCACTGATGAGAGTCGCCATGGTAGCTGAGAGGACGGCTTCTCTTGAAGCCGACCACCTTGAAGATATCCAGCTTGCGTCGAGCAAGATGACGGGGGCGGATCGCAGGGCGTTTCAGGCGGAGATGACGTTGAAATACTGCAGTGGCAGTGCTCGGCGTGCAGAAGACGTTTTCGGATGGAGTCGGCAGGCCGTGCGGCTGGGTCTGCATGAGAAACGTACCGGGATCGTTTGTCTGGGGCACCACGCGTTCTGCTGCGGTGCGAAATTGTGGGAGAAGAAACACCCGGAGGTGGCACAAGCCCTCTGGGAACTGGCGGAAAGTCATGCCCAACAAGACCCGACTTTTCGCACGACCTGGTCGTTTACCCGCTTGACGGCCGAGGAAGCCATCAAGCAGTTGCGGGCGCAGGGATTTGCGGACGATGTGCTGCCTTCCCGAAGTGGCATGTCGGAAGTGCTGAACCGCAACGGGTACCGGCTGCGTCCGGTGCTCAAGGCCAAACCCCAAAAAAAGTCCCTGAAACCGACGCCATCTTCACCAATATCCGCGAACGTGACCGAGATTGCCAAGGCGAAGCCGTCATGCGCCTGAGCATGGACTGCAAGGCGACGGTGAAGGTTGGCGACTACTCGCGCGGTGGCAAGACGCGGGGTGACCACCAGGCGGCCGACCACGACATGGAGTGCGAGGAAAAACACACGCCGTTTGGGGTCGTCAATGAAGACAGTGGGTCCCTCCATCTGTCCTTCGGAAGTTCGGCGAAGACCAGCGATTTCATCCTCGACAGCCTCTATGCGTGGTGGGAGCGTCAAGCACCCGAGGAGTGTGCTCGCATCACACCCATCCAAATCAAGGCCGATAACGGACCGGAGAGCAATGGCCGGCGTACGCAATTTCTCAAACGCATGGTCGAGTTCGCCGATCACATCGGCAAATCCATCCGCCTCCTCTACTATCCGCCGTACCACAGCAAGTACAATCCGGTGGAGCGTTGCTGGGGAATCCTGGAAATGCACTGGAACGGCGCCAAGCTGACCGATACCCAAACAATGTTGGAGTGGGCCAAGAGCATGACCTGGAAAGGCGTTCATCCCGTCGTCGAACTGAGCCGCACGGTCTATGAAAAAGGAGTCACCGTGGCCAAGGATGCCATGCAAGCTGTCGAGTCCAGGCTGGAACGAAACCCACTCCTACCCAAGTGGGACATCTTGATCCGACCGGTATGCACGGTATGACTATTCGTAGCAATCACCTTATGCGCTCCCTGACCACCATACCGACCATCACCGGCAGCGTCACAGCCACACGCGCCACGTCCGAAGACACGCCGCTGGCGATCACCGGCATCGCTGTGGTCGATGCTGATAATCCGACCTCGATACGGGCGACTCTGGCGGTCACCGGCGAAACGCTGACTGTCGCCGACGGCTCCGGGACCACGGTCGGCAGCGACAACAGCAATAGCCTGACCATTTCCGGCACCGCCGCGCAGATCAACAACGCGGCCTTGCAGAATGCAGCAGCGCGATGAAGACCTATACTGCTTTGGTTGTGCTGGCCTTGCTCGTCGTTGTGGCTCTGCAGCTCTGGCTTGGCATGTCCATCTGGGTAGCGATCGTGATTGCCGTACTCGTGCTTGTGATTGCCCGCATGCCGCTCAAGGTGGATGCGAAACTGGGCCTCTACGCCATTATGCTGGGCGTGGTGAGCGCGGTGCCCATACTGAAATACACGCTCGAAATACCCACCCTGGCGGCGATCGCCATTGCCGTGGTGGCGGTACCTGTTGTCGCATTCAAATGCATACCGGGGATGAGTTACTCCTTGGTTGCGGATCTCGCGCTCAAGCGCCTCGCGCAGGATCTTCGAATGGAGCTTGTTGCCAAGCACCCGGGCATCCTCGAAGTCGAAGGCATCTGGGGTTACGGCTGGCCCAAGGTGGCGATCCTGTTCGAATCGCAGCAAGCTCTTGAGCATGCCGGGAAGAACGGCCTGCTCGATCAGATTGCCGGTCGGATCGCAGACGCTGTGCAGCGCGACCCGGCTTATGGGCGAAGCCGCAAATTGTTCGACGCCAAAGAGGCGGTTTGGGGCATCAGCGAGCAAGCAAGCTGGGATGCTGTTGTCACGAAGCGCTCTTTCCCTTGATAGAGCAGCAACACGGGGTCACAACACGGCGTCAAGTCTAACATTCCAACAAAAAGCGGAAAATCCGCCAGCCTCGAATTGAACGGGGGAGCAGGAACTCGGGCGGTGAGCATTAGGGAATTCGAGCCTGGCCCCTTATGCGCCCATGTGCCCTTGCCGAAGCTCGCCTTCTTCAGCCAGTTGCTGCCCGACATGCTGCGTGGCGAGGACGAGTACGTAGTGATCGGCGGCCTCTATCGGGTGCGACTGGCGCGCTTCTAGACGAGTAGCTGCCCGGCGACTCAGGCCTGTAGCGGCGAGCGGCTTCGATCGAACGACATTCGTGGGGGCCGCAAGGAGCTTCCATCACAGCAGCTGTGCTGTACTATCTTCCTCAAGCAACTCACGACGAGTACCATCATTGACGGCAAGATTCTCGTCGAAGAAGAATTCTTGACCAAGAGGTCCACCGGGCTGTCGGTTGGACTTCGGCCAATTGTCTGGAGAGCCTCTTGCAAAACTCGCACTGCAGGGCTAATTTTTTCGCGGCTGGAGGCGAAAGCGGGGGACGCGGGCGGCCACTTCTGGCATGATGCGGTTATAGAGACCATCATCATAACGCCCGCCCAATGAATACTACCCAACCCCAACAGATCATGCAACGGTGGCACGTGATTCAGCACGAGTTGCTGCCGGAGTTGACGGATCAATTCGGTCCGCTGACGCCGAAACTGGAGAAGGTGATCCACACGTTGGAATGGGTACGTATCGAGGAATTCACGAGGACGTCGTGGTGTGGTGTGGGACGTCCGCCCTTCGAGCGAGCGTGGCTGGCGAACGCTTTTGTGGCCAAGGCGGTGTTGGGGCTGGCGACGACGGCGGGGCTGCTTGAGCGGCTGATGATCGACCGTGCGCTGCGCCGGATCTGTGGTTTCCCGCTGTGCAAGATACTGCCTTCCGAGGCGACCTTCTCGCGCGCCTTCGACGAGTTTGCCGAAGCTGGCCTGGGCCAGCGCGTGCATGAAGCCCTAATCAAGGAACACCTTGGGGATCAACTGATCGGGCATCTCAGTCGCGACGGCACGGCAATCGAAGCACGCGAACGCCCCGCTCGGAAGGAAACGCCCGCAATCGAACCGGCTGCCACGGCACAGTCCTCCTTGCTCCCGGCAGAAGGGAGCCCTGCCGAAGCGAGTCCGCCGGAAGCTCCGGCACCGGCGAGAAAACAGGGCCGTCCTCGGCGCGGCGAAGCGCGTCCGGCCGCGAAGGCGTCCCCGATCCAGCGCCAACGCGGGCAGACCTTGGTGCAAATGCTCGATCAGATTCCCACGGCGTGTGATCGCGGCACGAAGTGCAATGCCCAAGGCTACAAGAACAGTTGGAGCGGCTACAAGCTGCATCTCGACACCGCCGACTGTGGCGTACCGATTGCAGCGTTGCTCTCCAGCGCCTCGATGCACGACAGCCTGGCCGCCATTCCCCTGTCGCTGATCAGCGCCGAGCGCGTGACCAACCTGTACGACCTCATGGATGCCGCCTATTGCAGCACCGATTTGCGTGAGCACAGCAGGAGCCTGGGCCACGTTCCTCTGATCGATCACAATCCGCGCCGTGGCGCGAAGATCGAATTCGCTCCGGCCGAAGCGATTCGCTACAACGAGCGTACCGCCGCCGAGCGCAGCAACGCGCGGCTCAAGGATGAATTCGGCGGCAGGACCCTTCGGGTCAAGGGCCATACCAAAGTGATGGCCCACCTGATGTTCGGCATCCTGGCGCTGTCCGCTGACCAGTTGATGCGATTACGACAATGACCGCCCACGTTCCCTTTCCGGCTACTGTGCATTCGAGGAATGCAGGAGCGGGTTCGCACCGCACGACGCAAAATATGCCATCCGGTTAGCCGCTCGGCCGCGGAGACTTCCCGCGCGACAAAAATCGCCCCCAGAGGGCGAATGGTGCGGCGCAGCAACTCGCGCGAGGGAGTTTTGCAAGAGGCTCTGGAGTGACAAACCATGAACACAATGGAAAAGATTGTCGCGGAAGTGCAGACGCTACCTGAGACGGACGCGCGCGAAGTGCTGGATTTTGTCGGCTACCTGAAGTCCAGGCGCGCACAGGCAATGGCGGCAACTGCGGACATGAGCGAATTCGACCAGTTCGGCGCGATGTTTGATGGCAAGTTCAAGCGTGATGAGTGCTGTGACCGCGAAGTGCTTCGCTGATACGAACGTCGTCCTGTGCCTACCATCGGGAAGAACAGCCGCAAGGCGGAGATCGCGCGCGGCATCCTGGCGGCACGTCCGGTGGTCAGTGCGCAGGTCATCAATGAGGCCATCAATGTCTGCCTGCGGAAGCTCGGGTTTGATCGGACGAAGGCTTACGCCTTTGCGGATGCGGTGATGAAACTCACTGATGTGCTGCCCGTTGATGAAACCACGATCCGCAGGAGCGCAGATCTGGCCATCCGTTACCAGCTTGCCAATTGGGACGCACTGATTGTGGCTGCAGCCGTGCTGGCCGGGTGCGATACGCTCTATTCCGAGGACCTGCAGCATGGACAGGTATTGGCAAACCAGTTGTCTGTGGTTAATCCGTTCATCACGGCATGAAGCAATGGCACTCCACACGCTTCCGTGGAAAGCCTGCTTGCCGCGCCCTGTCAACGCCGCCGTCTTGGCACTTTCGGCCCTTGTCCGAAGACGTGATTTTAGTATGCTGTCCCCGAAATGCGCCGAATCGATAGCGCAAGCCGATCGTGGAGAGACCCTGTCCGCCGACGAATTACTTCGACGCCTGCGCCCCAGTTCCTGAGTGTAGTGCTCGCGGTGGAAATCACCCCCCGCGCAGCGGCGCAGCTGGAAGGAGTGCAAGTAATTCGAGCCTGGCCCCTTATATCCAAGGCTGGGCGATCGTGCGCTGGGTCTTCAACTTCATCGAGAAGAACCGGGATGCAGGGATCGATGAGGTCGCGAAGGAAGGGAAATAGGTGCTGTGATGGAGGGGGAAGACTTCAGTGATGGGATCGGGGCGCCCGAGTTGGATGACCACAGGCACTGAGCGGGGCGGGATTCAGATCACATTTCAAGGGCCTCCGGGGCCAAATTCCAAGTTGACCCTCCTTGATGAAGGCTTATATAATTTCAGAACTATCGCTGGATTTCCTATTCTTGCATAGAGATGGTTCAGAAATTTCTTCAGCACCACTTCTGCATTTCCACAAGTCTTGGGAGACGCTTTAATGCGCGTAATATTTTTTCTGGCATGCATAGCGTTGCTAAATGGGGAGGCATTGTCTGGTGTCGGTCCGATTCTTTGCGGAGGGCCTGACGACCTTGGTGAGGTCATTGGATGCCTTGCCCCCCGTTCTTTCGCCCCGGCCCTTGTGATTGGACCATTGAATACTTACCAGGGCCGGCCGGTTCGCGGGGCAATAACAGCTACGTACATACCACCTTACATTCGGACCATTTACGGCGCTCCTACGGGTCAAGCTTCTCTGTCGGAGGCGGCAGCTCTGTTAGGGTTTGATCACTTTAATTGGCTCCAGTTAGTTAATACACCGCACCCTCCAACAGACATACATGGCGTTCAACTAAGCAACGTTTTTTATGATCCGCCGCCGGGTGGCTACCCTACCCCGCCCATTTGGGCAGATAACTTTGTTTATTACTGGAATGAGGCTATACCTTCTCCCGTGCCGGCGAATTATCGCTCCGGTACCTATGTAGGTGATAATTCTACTATAGATACACTGTCGTTTGAGGACCTTCCGTCACTACAATACCGGCCCGGTGAGTACACACAGTTCACAACTCATCTTGTTGGAGTAAAGTCCGGTAACAAATATTCAGTATTATCAACTTTTTCCTGGAAGAGCAATTATTATAAAGGCGACGGCTCTGGTGCAGTTTTCAGCGCGCTTGTTGATTCCATGATTGATTACCCTGATTCCAGTGGCGGTGTTTTTGACGTTCAAGAGAATATTCCTTTGGAATCACTGCCTGAGACTTACAGGGAGTTTTTGGTTGGCTTGGGCGCCGATAACATACGTCTTTCTGAGTCGGTGCCCGAGCCTGCCGTTGCCAGCTTATTTCTAGTCGGAGGGTTTTCATTAGTTTACTTTAGGCGGCGCACTATGGTTCGCCGCCATGCTCTGGCTGCAAAGATTACCCCAGAAACCGATTGCTTGACTTAGGAACGTTCAAAAAACAAGTTGAGCAATTCGAGTATTTGGTAAAATGACAAGCCTTCCCTTGTATAAGCCTTGTATAAGATTTCTTTCCTCGCATGAAGCCTTACACTGAAGAAATGGAACGTTTGATGAGGGCGATGTTTTGCCGGTTGTCCGAAAAGGATCGGCGGCGGTATGCGGCGGTTGAAGCCCAGAAATTAGGATGGGGTGGAAAGGAATATATTTCGAAATTGTTGGGGATAGACTCCAGGACGATCTGCCAAGGCTTGGCGGATTTGAAAGAAATGCAAGAGCCCACGCCGGGCCGGATCCGTAGGCAGGGGGGCGGCCGCAAATCCATCATCAGCACCACGCCTGAATTGGAAAGCATTTTTTTTTGAAGTCATCGCTGAGCATACGGCAGGAAGTCCGCAACACGACATCGTCTGGACGAACCTAAGGAACGTTCAAAAAACAAGTTGAGCAATTCGAGTATTTGGTAAAATGACAAGCCTTCCCTTGTATAAGCCTTGTATAAGATTTCTTTCCTCGCATGAAGCCTTACACTGAAGAAATGGAACGTTTGATGAGGGCGATGTTTTGCCGGCTGTCCGAAAAGGATCGGCGGCGGTATGCGGCGGTTGAAGCCCAGAAATTAGGATGGGGTGGAAAGGAATATATTTCGAAATTGTTGGGGATAGACTCCAGGACGATCTGCCAAGGCTTGGCGGATTTGAAAGAAATGCAAGAGCCCACGCCGGGCCGGATCCGTAGGCAGGGGGGCGGCCGCAAATCCATCATCAGCACCACGCCTGAATTGGAAAGCATTTTTTTTGAAGTCATCGCTGAGCATACGGCAGGAAGTCCGCAACACGACATCGTCTGGACGAACCTAAGACCGCAAGGGATAGCCGAGCGAATCACGACGAAGGGCATTTCGGTGAGTCGGTACATTTGCTGCAAGCTGTTGAAGAAGAACAAATTTGTAAGTCGCCAAGCCCAGAAAAAAAGAAGTCATTCAAGCAACACCCAGAACGTAACCCGCAGTTTGAGAACATCACGAAAATCAAAGCGACGTATCTTGCACAGAACCAGCCGGTGATCAGCATGGATACGAAGAAAAAGGAGATGATAGGCAACTTCTATCGCGCGGGGAAATTGTACACACGAGAAAGCATTGAGGTCTTGGACCATGATTTTGCCAGCTACGGCGAGGGCAAAATTGTGCCGCACGGACTTTATGACGTGGGGTTAAACAAGGGGCACAGAACATCGGAACGAGCCGCGATACCACTGAATTTGCGTGCGACAGCGTCGCGCACTGGTGGGAAAATGTGGGCAAGTACGACTATGCTCACGCTACCCAACCCTACTGACGTGCGATGGCGGGGGGAGCAATCCCTCCAATTCCTCTTTGTTTCGACAGGATCTGCAAACCTTGGCCAACCGCATCGGGCTGGAAATTCGCATTGCCCACTATCCGCCGTACTGTTCCAAACACAACCCGATCGAACACCGCCTTTTCCCTCATGTCACGCGCGCCTGCGAAGGCGTCGTCTTCAAGAGCGTGCCATTGGTGAAGGAATTGATTGAACGCACGCAGACTAAAACAGGCCTGCGTGTCTCCGTCGACATCCTCAACAAAGTCCACGAAACTGGGCGCAAAGCTTCAGAGCACCTAAAATCAACTCTGAAGATTATTGCCGATTCCGTTCTTCCCCAATGGAATTACACCGTTTCTCCGCAGTCAGATAACGAACTTCCGCAAGTTGTTTTTTGAACGTTCCTTAGCCGATTTTTGCCAAACCTAGAAAAACCTAAAGCACCCCGAGTCGCGAGATGAAGGAGATCAGTTTTCCCAAGTGGAGTTTGTGGGCAAGAAGCGGAGACAAGACGCGTTGGGGGTGTGTCGAAAGATGCCTTTGTAGAGGCTTGAGCCGTGTGGATCGAAAGACCCATGCACGGTTCTGGGGGGGCTGGGCGCGGGTAACCGCGTCCAGCTACCCGACTGCTGCTTTGCCCTGGGAAACTTACGACCTCCGATTACTCGGACGCCGCTTCCTGGTGCTAAAAAGGGCGTACGGACAACTCCTTTCACGGGACTCTAACCCGCTGGAAATACCGCCGATCACGGCGAACAGCCCGGCCCCTTATACGCCTTATACGTTCCTTAGTTTGCCTGCCAGAACCTGAGCAGGCACTGAGGACGGCTACAATGTTCACGGCAGATCAATGTTGAACTGTCGGACCTGACCCCGCCGTTGCTGGTCCCTACCGTTGTCCGCGATGGTTCGTATCGGCTCTTCTTCTTTTCACGCGAAGAGCTGAGAATGCACATCCATGTGGCCCACCCTCATGGCGAGGCCAAGTCTGGCTGCAACCGAGTCTGACGCTAGCCAACCAAACAGGCCTGTCCAAGCAGGAACTGGCCGACGCCGAGTGCGTCGTCGCTCGCCATCTTCAGGAGATCAGCGATGCCTGGCACGAAGATTTCGGCGGCTGAAGTCACCCACGTCTCAATAAACGGTTTCTGGCTGCTTCCTGGCGATGAAGAGCTTCTCTTGCCGTTTTCTGAGTTCCCTTGGTTCCGGCAGGCCACCATCGAATGGCCAAGCCAGGATCATCTGTTTTGGCCGCTGCTGGATGTGGATTTGTCCGTTGAATCTATCCGACACCCGGAAAGTTTCCCGCTCGTCTCGGCAGTATCGGCCAACGCTGCGCTCCAGCCGGACGCGCCCCTGAGCTTCGAAGTTCGGCCTCATCAAGACGTCCTTGACAGCTATGCGCCTTAGGAGCATAGTCTGCTGTGCTCACCGTCATCGAAAGCCCTCTGTTCCAGAAGCTTTGGCCGTTGTACTGGTCCGCGGACGAGCGCGGAGATTTCGCGGCGTACATAGCCTTGAAGCCCACTGCGGGAACTGTGATTCGTGAGTCCGGAGGCCTGCGAAAGGTCCGCTGGGCTCGGCCGGGGTCAGGGAAATCTGGCGGTGTGAGGATCATTTATTTCACACGCACGGAGGAAGGCGAAGTAGTCCTCCTGACCATGTACGCGAAGGGTAGCACCGGAGACATCCCAACCGCCAAACTCAAGGAGATTCGCCATGCCCTCGAAAAGTAAGCGCCTCACCGAGGCCGAGATTGAAGTCTTTGAATCGAACCGTGACATTGGCGAAGAGCTGCTGCAATCGATTCGAGACATGAAGGCAGGCAAAGGCCAAGTAGTCGTCTCCCCTGCGATCGAAGCGCGAAGCAGGACCGGCCTTTCCCAATCTCAGTTCGCTGCGCTGCTTGGGGTGTCAGTCCGCACGCTTCAAGGCTGGGAACAGGGTCGCAAACAGCCGAGCGGTGCCGCTCGGACGTTGCTGGCGATCGCCCGAGCGAATCCAAAGGCTGTCCTGGCGGTATCCGGCAAGTAACGTTTGCGGGCACCGAATAAGGTAGAAAGAAAAGGGGGCCTGGCTCATCTTCAAGGGTCCTCGGCGAAGGTCCGCTTCCATTTTCTCCACCGGCGGGTAGGGGTCGGCTGCGGTCAGTGACCCGCGGAACCTCACCGTCGGGTTACAGTCTGACGCCGCCATTCCCGTCGCCAACCCGCCCGGCCGGTCATGGCCGCAAACGCACAGGCGCTCCGCCATGGCGGGACGCCGACTTCGGCCGCCAAGCAAACGCTCGCGGTGGTCACCATGGGGGTCTCCTGAAGGCCAAAGGCACTGACTCCGGCTGCGTTACGCTAGGTCGGTCGGTACGAACGACGGCCCTCCCCCTTGCGGGAATTCTTCACGCAAGGGGGAGAGGCCCGCCTATTCCTCATCATCGCCGCCCTCGCCATCGCGGCGCGGGACGGTTTGCGGATCGCAGGTGATGGCGCGGTAGATCTCGACCCGGTCTCCCGGACGGAGGACCATGTCGAGCTTTACCAGGCGGCCGAAGACGCCCACCTTCTGCGTTTGCAGGTCGATGGTAGGGAAGGACTTGAGGATGCCCGAGCGGTCGATCACCTGGCGAACCGTCGACTCGTCAGGGACCTCGATGGTCAGCCAGATCTGCTGACCGGCTTCGGAGTAGGCGACACCTACCTGCATGGCGGATACCCTCTCAATTCAGGCAAGAAAGTCACGCCGGAGCCGGCGCTGGCAGGTCGGCATCGTTCGCTTGCCGCGCGCGCAACTCCAGCGCACGCTTGCCCGCCAGCAAGAGGCCGAGGACCAGAAAGCCACCCGGCGGCAGAATCATCAGCAGGAAGCCGCCGTAGCCGGGGATCACCGTCAGCTCGATGGCGCGGAAGGCCGGTCCGAGAAGCAGACTGGCCTGCGCGAACAGGGTGCCGCTGCCGAGCAGCTCGCGGATCAGGCCGATCAGGGTCAGGGCGCCGGTGAAACCGAGGCCCATGGCCAGGCCGTCGGCGGCCGAGGCGGCAACAGTGTTCTTCGACGCAAAGGCTTCGGCACGGCCAAGGATGGCGCAGTTCACCACGATCAGCGCGATGAACAGGCCGAGCACCTTGTACAGGTCGTGCAGCCAGGCGTTGAGCCCGAGATCGACGAGGGTCACCAGCGTGGCAATCAGCACCACGAAGATCGGAATGCGCACCTGCGGGCTGACCAGCGAGCGGATGCACGCCACCAGCACGTTGGAGGTGATCAGCACCGCCGTGGTCGCCAGGCCCATACCGAGTCCGTTGGTGCCGCTGGTAGTGACCGCCATCGCCGGACAAAGAGCGAGCATCTGGGCAAAGACGACGTTCTGCAGCCAGAGGCCTTCCTGCATGGTTCGGGCGAGTTGTTTCATGGGGCTTTATCTCCTTGCAGAATTTCCGCGCGATGGGCAGCGAAGAACTCGAGTCCTTCCCTGACCGCCCTGACCACCGCACGCGGCGTGATGGTGGCGCCGGCCATCTGGTCAAAAACGCCACCGTCCTTCTTCACCGCCCATTTCGCCGGCGGCAGAGTGGCAAAAGACAGGCCATTGAATGCCAGTATCCACGGCGATTTCGCCAGATCGATCTTGTCCCCCAGGCCCGGGGTTTCGGCGTGCTTGATGACCCGGGCACCGAGCAGGACGCCGCTGCTGTCGACGCCGATCAGCACCAGCACCTCGCCGGCATAACCACGCGCCGAGGTCTGGAAGATCGCCGCGGCGACTTCACCCTGGCGACGGGCGCGGTAGACCAGCTTTTTCGTCCCGTCGCCGTCGCCGACCTGCAGTGTGTCGGCCAGCAGGTCGTTCTCGGCATAGTTCTCGGGCAGGACCTGCGACAGGGAGATTTGCAGATCGCGCGCCTCGGCGGCGGCAATCCGATCGCGTGTGCCAGCGACGGCGAACACCAGGGCGGCGCTGGCCAGCAAGGCCATGACGCCCAGCGAGAGGCCCTGGTAGGCAAGACGATCACGGAGGGTTGCCAGCACGTGTTTCAAGCGTCGATCTCCAGTGGCGTTCCGCGCCGGTCACGGCCATAGATGCGCGGCCTGATGAAACGGTCGATCACTGGCGTCAGCGCGTTCATCAACAACACGGCGAAGGCAACACCTTCCGGATAGCCGCCCCAGGTGCGAATGACGTAGGTCAGGAAGCCGACACCGGCACCGAACACCAGCTGGCCGAGTGCGGTATTCGGCGAGGTGACGTAATCGGTGGCGATGAAGAAGGCACCGAGCATGGCACCGCCGGACAGCAGGTGGGTGCCGACGTCCAGGTAGCGGGCAGGATCAAGGCCATGCATCAGCCATGCCGGCAGGGCAATCGCCGCCAGCATCGCCAGCGGAATGTGCCAGGTGATGATCCGCAAGCCGAGCAGCAGAAGTCCGCCGGCGGCGATCAACAGCGACGCAGTTTCACCGAGGCTGCCGGCGCGTTCGCCAAGCAGGCTGATGGCCGGCGCCGGCTCGGCGGCCAGGGCCTGCAAGAGATCGACACCGCGTGAAAGTTCGGTCCTCGCATAGCCAAAAATGGTCGCACTGCTCATGGCGTCGAGCATCGTCGGCAAGGTGCCGAAGGTAATCCGCAGCCCATCGACCAACCCGGGGGAGTTGGCCGAGAGCATCGGCGAGGGTGCCGTCCAGATCGTCATCGGTACCGGGAAGGAAATCAGCAGGACGACGCGCGCCACCATCGCCGGGTTGAAGAGGTTCTGCCCCAAGCCACCAAAGACCTGCTTGGCGATGATCGTGGCGAACAGCCCGCCGACCACACCCACCCACCATGGCCCCCAGGGTGGCAGGGAAAGCGCGAGCAGCCAGCCGGTGAGCAGCGCCGAACCGTCGCCGAGCACACGCAGCACCGGTCTTTGCATCAGGCGCAGGCAGATCGCTTCGCCGAGCAGCGCCGCGCCAATGGTGATCCACCACAAGTGAACAGCCGGCCAGCCGTACAGCCAGAAGCCGTAAACGGTGGCCGGCAGCAGGGCCGCGGCGACTGACAGCATGACCCGCGCAACCGTGCTCGCCGTCGCGGCATGCGGTGCGGCGACCGGGCTGGCGTGCAGCGGCGAACTCATGTCGCCGCCTCGCTGGGCGCCCTGACCGCGCGCACCGCTGGCGGGCGCGCAGGCGCTGCGACGGCGGCGGCGGCGGCCCTGGCGGCTTCGCGTTCGGCCTTGCGCCTGGCCGCGACGGCCGCTTTTTCCTGCGCCTCGCGTGCCAGTCTGGCCAGGCGCTCTTCGGCCAGGCGCCGGCCCGCCTCATTGCGCAGCCGGTTCCGCTCGCGCGCCGACAGTTCTCCCTTGGCGTAACTGAAATACTGCACCAGCGGGATCTGCGAGGGACAGACGTAGGCACAGCAGCCACAGGCGATGCAATCGGACAGGCCGAAGCCGGTCGCCCCGTCGAGGTCTTCAGCGACGATCCGACTGGCCATTTCCAGTGGCAGGAGGCCCATCGGACAGGCACGGGTGCAACTGCCACAGCGAATGCAGGGGCCGGCTTCCGGCAGTAAGGCTTCGCTTGCATCCAGGGCGAGGATACCCGACGCGCCCTTGACGATCGGCACCCTGGCGTGGGGCAGGACAACGCCCATCATCGGCCCGCCGAGCAGCAGACGGGCCGGCCGGCCAATGACTCCGGCGAAGCGCAGGAGGTCGACGACCAGCGTACCGATCGGCGCCAGCACGTTGCCGGGCCGCGCCAGCGCGCCACCGTTGAGGGTGACGATACGTTCCACCAGTGGTTCACCGCGGCGCAGGGCGCGATGGACGGCGGCGCACGTCGAGACGTTGTGCACCAGCACGCCGACCTCCGCGGCGCGCGCGTCGGCAGGCACTTCCTTGCCGGTCAGGGTGTGGATCAGTTGCTTGTCCGATCCCATCGGATAGCGCGCCGGTACCGGCCGGATATGGACGTTGCCGAAGGCAGCCGCAGCGACCGTCAGCGCGGCGATTGCCTCCGGCTTGTTGTCCTCGATACCGACCAGGGCTTCGCTGGCGCCGATGGCGTGCATCACGATGCGCAGGCCATCGACCACTTCGGGCGCGCGATCACGCATGATTCGATCATCGGATGACAGATAAGGCTCACATTCGCCGCCATTGACGATCAGCGTGTTGACCTTGAGACGCCGACCGAGATTGAACTTGACCGCTGCCGGGAAGGTTGCGCCGCCAAGGCCGACGACGCCGGCCGCTGCCGTTCTCCGGGCGATCTCTTCGGGCGCGAGAGCGAAGGGGTCGCTTACCGGCACGCGCGCACACCAGGTGTCGGCGCCGTCGGCGGCAATCGTGACTGCCAGTTGGCTGAGACCGGAGGGATGCGGCGCCGTAATTTCGCCGATCGCGGTGATCCGTCCCGAGGTCGGCGCATGTACCGGCGCCGAGACGTTACCTTGCGCTTCGGCGACCAACTCGCCCTTGAGCACGCGTTGGCCGACCAGCACCACCGGCCGCGCCGGGCCGCCGACGTGCTGCTGCATCGGGACGTAGAGAAACTCCGGCACCGGCAGCGAGCGTAGCGGTGTGTCCGCAGCCGGGCGCTTGTGATCGTTCGGATGAACACCCCAACGGGGGTGACTGCGGAAGATTTTTTCGAAGATTCCCACGTTTTGCCTCGTTGCCTTTTCGGTGGCTTTCTATGCGGCGAACGCGCCCGGTACCATGGCCGGCTTCGGCCACACCCAATGCTGAACGGTGACTGGCACCGCCTGCATCACCAGCGCTTCGGTCGGGCAGCGGTCGATGCAGTTGCCGCAGCCGGTGCACGCTTCGCGAATCACGTTATGGATCTGCTTGGCGGCACCGAGGATCGCATCCGTCGGGCAGACCTTGCTGCAGCGGCAACAGCCGATACAGATCTCTTCGGCAACACTGGCGATCTGCGGGCCGTCGTCGACCAGCGCGGTGAGGTCGATGGTGATCCCCAGTTTGGCCGCCAGCGTCTGCGCCAGGGCCTTACCGCCCGGCGGGCAGAGGGTCACGGCAGCGCTGCCGTCGGCAATCGCAGCCGCCGCCGCTGGACAGCCGGCGTATCCACACTGGCCGCAGTTGGATCCCGGCATCATGGCGGCGATCTCGTCGACGATGGGATCGCCGTCGACGTGAAACTTTTTCGCGGCGACGCCCAAGGCAAGTCCGAGCACGGCACCGAGGAGCGTCAGAAACAGAACGGCAACCGACATGGCAAAATCTCCTACTGAAAATTGAGGCCGGCAAAACCCATGAAGGCCAGCGACAGCAGACTGGCCAGGATAAAACTCACCGGTGCACCGGCAAACGCCGCCGGCACGCGCGCCAGCGCCAGGCGCTCGCGCAAGCCGGCAAAAATCAGCAACACCAGGGTAAAACCAAGAGCCGAACCGAAGCCATAAGCGACGCTGCGCACGAAGCTCATGCTTTCCTGCGCGGTCAGCAGGGCCAGGCCCAGGACCGCGCAGTTGGTGGTGATCAGCGGTAGATAGATGCCGAGTGCCTGATACAGCGCCGGCGCCGATTTCTTGACCACCATCTCGACAAACTGCACGGTGGCAGCGATGACCAGGATGAAGGTGAGAATCCGCAGGTAGCCAAGATCGAAAGGGATGAGCAGGCAATGCTCGAGTATCCAGGTCGCGGCGCAGGCCAAAGTAATGACGAAGGTCGTGGCGAGCCCCATCCCCAACGCGCTGTCGATGCTTCTCGAAACGCCCATGAAGGGGCAGAGCCCGAGAAACTTCACCAGCACCACGTTATTGACCAGGGCGGTTGATAGCAGCAGTAAAAGGTAGGCGGTCATGGTTGGCAAACTCCTCGATCTTCGTTACGCACGAACCGTGCCACAGTATGCGGCAGGGCACCCCAAATGCGTGCCGCGCATCCCAAGTTGGCACCAGCATGGCGTTTTTTCTTCTCCTGGCGACCTGGCCACACCCGCCAGAGCCGATCCCCGCTGATGTCGCAAGTCCTACAAAACACAACAAATGAAGCCAGAAACGATAGCGAAATCAGAGCCGGCACGAAAACTGCTTTTTATCTAGGTAGCAGGTCATCGCAAGGGGAAGAAAATGGCGAACAAGCAACTCAGGACAGCGTCCGACGGCGAGCAGCAGATGGCCGACGGGTCTCCTCCGACGATCCATCCGCAGGTCTTTCAGCAAACCGTCAATCAGGCCGAGATGGCGATCTCGATCACCGACGTGCACGGCAACATCCTCTACGTGAACGCTGCCTTTTCACGTGTCACCGGTTACGCCAGCGACGAGGCCATCGGCAAGAACCAGTCGATGCTCGCCACCGAGGCCATGCCGCGCGAGTTATACCAGTCGCTGTGGCAGACGATTTCGCACGGCGAACCCTGGAGTGGGCGCCTGGTCAATCGCCGCAAGGACGGCAGCAAGTACCTCGCCGAATTGAGCATCTCGCCGGTCGTCAATGCCACTGGCGAGATACTGAACTATCTCGGCATGCATCGCGACATCACCGAAGTTCATCGTCTGGAGTACCAGGTCAGGAACCAGAAAGCCTTGATCGAGTCGGTGGTGGACGCGGCGCCGGTGGTCATCGCACTGCTCGACATTGACGATCGAGTGGTCCTGGACAATCATGAATACAAGAAGCTGCAGGCCGATCTCGGCATGGCCGAGCCGGCGCCGATGCTGATGTCGGCGGTCCGCGCCAGTCTCGAACTCGAAGCGGGCCGGGGCCGGGGAAGACGCAACCTGGGGTATCTTTTTCTCGATCGCGAAGTTCGGCTTGACCCTCCCGGTGGCCGATCGCCGCGCTGGTTTTCCTGTTCCGGAAGCCGTGTGCGCGAGGACGATGGCGCGGGCGATGCCTTGCTCACGGGACAGGGTCGCGATTACCTGTTGCTGGTGGCGAAGGAGGTCACCAGCCTGCGCGCCCAGCAGGAAAAAGTCCGCGTTGCCGCGCTGCAGGTGCTGATGGCCGACGAGGACCGGGTCTCGACCCTGCGCGAAAGTCTCTCCGCCGCCACTTTCCGGATCGAGGGACCGCTCAACATGATCGCCTCGGTGGTCGGCATGCTCTCCCGTCGCAAGGGTGAAACGGACCCCATGTCGGTCGCCCTGGCGGATGCGGTCAGCGCTGGCCAGCAGGCACTCGAGGATCTGCGATCGATGATTCCCGGCGACACCCGCGAAAAGATCGGCCCGGTCAACGTGAATGAGCTGCTGCGCGACGTTTTCGACCTGTCGACCACCCGTCTACTCGCCGCCGGCATCACCGTAAACTGGAAGCCGCAGGCGATGTTGCCTGCCTTGCAGGGAGCGCCGAACAAGCTGCGTTCGTTGTTCAAGGCGCTGATCGACAATTCCATCGAGGCCATGAACACGCGCGGCTGTCGCGAACGCGAGCTGACCGTGGCCAGCAGCGCACGCCTCGGCGGTATCGAAATACTCATCGCCGACACCGGGCCGGGCATCCAGAGCGCTCATCACCTGAAGGTTTTCGAACCGTTTCACACCACCAAACGCGGTGGTGGACATCTCGGTACCGGCTTGTCCTCGGCGCAGCAGGTCGCTGCCGAGCACGGCGGCTTCATCGAGATCGAGCCACTGATGACCCGTGGCTGCCGTGCCCGCGTACTGCTGCCCCTGCACCGACCAGCATGAGCGAAAGTCGTTCAGAATCCTTGCTGCAATCCCAGTTCGAGACCCTGCTGCGCGTCTCGCAGGTGCTTTCGCGCTCGCTCGATTTCCCTCTGACGCTGCGCGAAGTGCTGCGCACGCTCGAGATCAGCGGTCACCTGAGCCGCGGTTTGGTCGGCGTCGTCGATGCCGACGCTGGCGACCTGAGCGTGCACGCCGTACACGGCCTTGAAGACGAGGAGTTCGAGTCGGTACGCTACCGGCCCGGTGAGGGACTGATCGGCACGATTCTCGACGGTGGTCGGAGCTGCGCCGTAGCCCGACTGGGTGATGAACCGCGCTTCCTCAACCGGCTGGGTCTCTACGAGCGGGACCTGCCCTTCATCGCCGTCCCGATTCATGTTGGCGGGCGGTTGCAGGGTGTCCTGGCCGTGCAACCCGACGAGCCTGACGACGGCCTGCTCGATGAACGTGTCCGCTTTGTCGAGATGCTGGCCAACCTGATCGGCCAGAATGTCCGCCTTGCACTCGCAGCTACGCACGAGGGCAAGGCGCTCAACGGGGAACGCGACGCCCCTCCCCGCTCCATTCGCCATCGACCCGGTTTCGTCAATCTCGTCGGTCACTCGATCGCCATGCTACGCATCTTCGACCAGATCCGCATGGTGTCCAAATGGCCGACGACCGTGCTGGTGCGCGGCGAGACGGGAACCGGCAAGGAGTTGATCGCCAATGCCATCCACTACAACTCGCCGCGCGCGCGCGGGCCCTACGTGCGCCTCAACTGTGCATCGCTGCCCGAGAATCTGCTCGAGTCGGAACTCTTCGGGCACGAGAAAGGCGCGTTCACCGGCGCGGTGAATTCGCGCAAGGGTCGCTTTGAAATGGCCGACGGCGGCACCCTTTTCCTCGACGAAATCGGCGACATCTCGCCGGCGTTTCAGGCCAAGCTGCTGCGCGTGCTGCAGGAAGGCGAACTGGAACGTGTCGGCAGCGGCCGCACGCTCAAGCTCGACGTGCGGTTGATCGCGGCCACCCATCGCGACCTGGAAGCGGCGGTGGACGCCGGCGACTTCCGGGAGGATCTTTACTACCGCCTCAACGTGATGCCGATTCTGCTGCCGCCACTGCGCGATCGCCTCGAAGACTTGCCAAAAATCGCCAACCACCTGCTCGACCGTCTCGGCGGCATGCAGCGTCGCCCGTTGCGCCTCACCGCCGGCGCACAGCGGCGCCTGGCGCAGCATCACTGGCCAGGCAATGTGCGTGAGCTGGAAAACTGCCTCGAACGGGCGGCGGTGATGTCGGAGAGCGGCGATATCGACGCCGATCTGATCCGTATCGACAGGACGCGCGAGCGAGCTGGGCGGCGTCCGATGACCAGCGGACCAATGCTCCCGGCGACGCGGAATTCCGCTGCCGATGATGGCGAGGGCGCCGACGAGAGCATCGCACCCGGTGGCGAGAAGAGCGAGCGCGAGCGGGTGATTGCCGCGCTCGAACAGGCCGGCTGGGTGCAGGCCCGCGCCGCCCGCCTGCTCGGCATGACGCCGCGCCAGATCGCCTACCGCGTGCAGATCCTGAACATCGAGGTGAAGCAGATGTAATGGCCACTTGTGGCGCGTTTGGCATGTTGAGTGATCGCGATCGTTGGCGCAGGCCTCAAGCAGCGCTTGCCCTGCTGGAGCCAGTCGTCAATCCGCCATTGTCGCATTTGCGACATCAACAGAGGCTGCGGACATCCCATAGTTTTCAGTGACTTAAGGTAATCGAAGAAGCTGGCACGGCAGTTGCTGAATCCTTGGTGCCTCCAACCTGAAAAGCACAAGGGAAGCCCGCCATGGATCTGCCCGTCATCGAACACTCGCCGCCCGCAGCCGCTGGCTGCAACGCCAGCAGTTGCGGCTCCACCGCCCGGCAGAGGGACGGTCTCACCGACGACATTCGCGCCAGGGTGCAGGATCACCCCTGCTATTCGGAAGACGCCCATCACTATTTCGCGCGTATGCACGTCGCGGTGGCGCCGGCCTGCAACATCCAGTGTCACTACTGCAATCGCAAATACGACTGTGCCAACGAGTCGCGGCCCGGCGTCGTTTCCGAACTGCTGACGCCGGATCAGGCGGTGCGGAAGACCCTGGCGGTAGCGGCGACGATCCCGCAGATGAGCGTGCTCGGCATTGCCGGTCCCGGCGACCCGCTGGCCAATCCCGCGCGGACCTTCGAGACTTTTCGCCAGTTGGCGCTGAAGGCGCCGGATATCAAGCTCTGCGTGTCGACCAACGGTCTCGTGCTGCCCGAGCACGTCGACGAACTGGTCAAGTACAACATCGACCACGTCACGATCACCATCAATTGCGTCGATCCGGAGGTGGGGGCGAAGATCTATCCATGGATTTTCTGGAAGAACCAGCGCGTCTTCGGCCGCGAGGCGGCGGCGATTCTCATCGACCAGCAACAGAAAGGGCTGGAAATGCTCACCACGCGGGGCATCCTGGTCAAGGTGAACTCGGTGCTGATCCCCGGTGTCAATGACCGGCACCTGCCGGAAGTGTCGAAGATCGTCAAGGCAAAAGGCGCTTTCCTGCACAACGTCATGCCGCTGATCGCCGAGGCCGCGCACGGCACGTTCTACGGGGTGATGGGCCAGCGCAGCCCGCAGCCGGCCGAACTCAAGGCCCTGCAGGATACCTGCGCAGGCGATATGAACATGATGCGCCACTGCCGTCAGTGCCGCGCCGATGCCGTCGGCCTGCTCGGAGAAGACCGCGGTGCCGAGTTCACGCTCGACAGGATCGAGACCATGGAGATCGACTACGAGGCGGCGATGGTCGTGCGCGCCGAGTTGCGCGCGCAGATTGCAGCCGAGTTGGCCGAAAAGCGCGCCATGGCACACTCGCCGACTGCGCCGCAGGCAAGCCCGCAGCCCATCCACTTCCAGTCCCGCACCGTCAAGCCTGCGGCCGCGGCTGGCCGGCCGGTGCTGATGGCAGTCGCGGCCAGGAACGGGCTGGTCGCGGTGCACTTCGGTCACGCCAGCGAGTTCCTGGTGTACGAGGCCTCGGCAAACGGCGCCCGCCTGGTCGGCCACCGCAAGACGGAATCCTATTGCTCGGGTGACCAGAGCTGCGGCGATGCCGATGCGGTGTTGGCGAGAACGATCACGGCGATCGCCGGCTGCGAAGTCGTGCTCTGCTCGCGCATCGGCTATGAACCCTGGGGAGAGCTGGAAGCGGCCGGCATTCAGCCGAACGGCGAGCACGCCATGCGGCCGATCGAAGAAGCGGTCATGAGCGTATGGAACGAGATGCTGGCCGCCGGCAGGCTGACTGCCGGGTCGATTGCTGCAAAACGCGCCTGAGGAGGCGATCATGGCCCTCGAAATCATCGAAAGCTGCGTCAATTGCTGGGCTTGCGAGCCCCTCTGTCCGAATCAGGCGATCTACGAGGCGACACCCCATTTTCTCATCGAGGCAGACAAATGCACTGAATGCAGCGGCGACTTTGCCGAAGCGCAGTGCGCCAGCATCTGCCCGATCGAAGGAGCGATCATCAATCAACTCGGCGAAGCACTCAACCCACCGGGATCGCTGACCGGCATCCCGCCGGGGCGCTGGGCCGCGGCACAGGCCGAGATTGCGGCGCGCTGAGCGATGGCCAGGATCATTTTCTACCACCAAGCCGATGTCAGCCGCTGCCGACCTTGACCGAGCGGTGTCTGTCGCCCCCGGGGTGCATTGGATCGGCGCCTTCGATCCCGACCTGCGCAACTTCGACATTATCCTGCGCACCGCCAACGGTACCAGCTACAACGCCTATGCCGTGCGCGGCAGCCATGGCGTGGCGATCATCGACACCGTCAAGCTCAACTTTTCCGAGACCTTCTTTCGCCGCCTGGAGTCGGTCGCCGATTACGACGAAATCACCACCATCGTCCTCAATCACCTCGAGCCCGATCACTCCGGCGCCTTGCCGGAACTACTGCGGCGCGCGCCTGGCGCCTCGCTGCTCGTCTCGCCGCAGGCCCGCCTGATGCTGCAGGGGCTGTTCGATCCGTCGGCTCTGGAGGGACGCGTCGTTTTCGTCGGCAGCGGCGACAGCGCCGATCTTGGCGACCGACAACTGGAATTCTTCAACACCCCGTATCTGCACTGGCCGGACACCCAATGTACCTGGCTGGCGGCGGCAGGCGTCCTTTTTTCCGCGGACTTTCTCGGTTGCCACTTCTGCGATACCCGTTTGTTCAACGACGCCGTTGGCGACTTCCGCTTTTCCTTCGACTACTACTACCGGCACATCATGCGGCCCTTCCGTGCGTACGTGCGCACTGCGCTTGACCTGATCGAATCGCTGCCCTTGCAGATCATCGCGCCAGGACACGGGCCAATCCTGCGCCAGGATCCGCGCGACTATGTGTGCCGCTATCGCGCGCTTTCGGCACCCGGCCTGCATGGTGCCGGCCCCAAGACCCTGCTGGTCTTCTACATCTCGGCCTACGGTGCCACCCGGCGCATGGCCGAAGCCGTAGCGGCTGGCGCCGAGTCGGCGGCAAGCGGCGGTGAGGTGCGCGTCTCGCTCTACGACCTGGAGGGTGGCCACGCGCAGCCTTTCGTCGACCTCATCGAGGAAGCGGATGCACTGGTCTTCGGCAGCCCGACGATCAACGGCGACGCGGTAAAGCCGGTGTGGGATCTGCTCTCTTCGCTGACCATGGTGGACGTCAAGGGCAAGATCGGTGCTGCCTTCGGTTCCTACGGCTGGAGCGGCGAAGCAGTGCCGATGATCGAAGACCGCTTGCGTCGCCTCAAGCTGCGGGTACCGCTGTCCGGCGTCAAGGCTCGCCTGACGCCGACCGTCGACGACTTTACTGCCTGCCACGATCTCGGCCACCAGGTCGCGCTGCACCTCCTCGGTCGCGCCTCGCCACGGGCGATCGACATGGCCAGCCTCGATTGATTTTTCACTCACCGGAGAAAGCACATGCCCAGAGCCAACGTAACCTTCCAGGATATCGGCGTCACCGTCACGGTACCAGCGGGCACCCGCCTGATCGAGGTGTCGGAAAAAGTCGGCGCCGGCATCACCTACGGCTGCCGCGAAGGCGAATGTTGCACCTGTCTGACCAGGATTGTCTCCGGTCATGAACACCTCGCCGCACCTTCCGTGCTGGAAAGCCAGGTTCTCAAGGACAACCTCGCGCCACGCCGTCACCGCCTGGCCTGTCAGGCGCAGATCCTCGGCGGCAACATCGTCGTGCAGCCCGCCTGAGCTTTATCCATCCCTTCCAACAAAGGCAACCACAAGGAGCCCAGCATGCCCAACATCACCTTCTCCAGTCCAATGCACAAGGACAAGACCATCTATGCCGTCGCTGGCAGCCACACCCAGACCATTCTGAAGCTCGCCAAGGACAACCATGTCCCGATCGACTTCTCCTGCGGTGATGGCGAGTGCGGCACCTGTCTGGTCAAGGTCAGCAGCGTCGACAAGAGCAGTCACAACAAGTACGGCCACATGGGTGGGCCGCTCAACGTACGCGAGGTCGCCGTACTCAAGGACATGGGCAAGATCAAGCAGACGCAGATCGAGCAGATGTACGTTGACGACCTGCCGCCCACCGAATGGCGTCTCGCCTGCCAGTACATCGTGCGCGACGAGGACATTCTGGTTGAGTATCCGAGTCGGTGACTCTGGCACAGGCCGCAGCGTCCGCGGCGATTCTGGCGCGGGCCGAGGCCGCTTATCTCGGCCTGGCGCTGGGCGACGCACTGGGCGCCACGGTCGAGTTCATGACGCCGCGCGAGATCGCCCATCACTTCGGCGTGCATCGCGAAATTGTCGGTGGCGGCTGGCTCAAGCTCAAGCCGGGACAGGTGACCGACGATACCGGGATGTCACTTGCTTTGGGCGAAGCGATTCTGAGTAGCGGCGGCGACGTCCTCCCTCTCGCCTGCGCCAGGGCCTTCGATGCCTGGATGCGTCGCAAACCGGTCGATATTGGCAATACCGTACGTCGCAACCTCATCACCTTCCGCCAGACCGACGTTCCGGTCGCGCCGCCTTCCGATCATGACGCAGGCAATGGTGCCGCGATGCGCGTGCTGCCGGTAGCCCTGGCTACGCTCGGACAAGCGGAAGCGGCCGTGCGCAAAGCCGTGCAGGCGCAGGCGCATGTGACTCACCACAATGCCATCTCGGATGCCGTCTGCGAGTTCCTGACGCTGACGGTGCAGGACTTTCTGCAGGGACAAGCGCTGCCCGAGATGGCCAATCGGCGCATCCAGTCATTGCTCGCAGACCATCCGGAATTGTCGTTTCGCAACCGTCCTCGCCGCGAGAACCCCAGCGGTTGGGTGGTCGAAACGCTGCAGGCGGTTTTACAGGGCTTGCTCGATACCGACAGCTTCGAGCACTGCCTGGTCGATGTCGTCAATCGCGGCGGCGATGCTGATACCACCGGTGCGATCGCCGGCATGCTGGCCGGTGCCTTGTACGGACCGCAGGCAATTCCGCAACGCTGGCTCGAGGTTCTCGACTCCAGGGTCGCCAGCCAATGTCGGGAGCAGGTGCGGGCGCTGTTGCCGACAAGGAGGCGATGAATCGATGCCCAGGCAGTAAGCGCCGGCGACAACCCCGAGCAACCGTCATCCCGAGCAGGAATTCAGAATTCACAGCCGCTACTCAGCTCGGCGCTGCCTCTGCGAGCAGAGCCAGTGCATCGACCTCGACGATCTCGATGCCTAGCCGCTTGCAGAAGCGCCGCTCCTTGTCGTTCGCTTCGGCAATCAGCGCCCAGCCGGCCGGCTCGGCAGCGGCATCATGGATCAGGTCGGAGAGGACCATGCGCTCGGTGTCTCGGTTCAGGCGCATGCCAAGCAGGAGATAGCGCTTGCCGCGGCGACGTGTCTTGACGAACGCGGGCACGGCGAAACCGCCCATCAACTCGGTGATGTAATCCACATAGTCGGCGTCGGAGGCGATGTAACTCGGCTGTGGCAGCGGCGCGCCCATCGGCTTGAAAAGCACCGGCAAGGTGGTATCGGCCTCCTCGGGAGGGATCTCGCGGTAGCCGGTGGCGTCGCAGACATACAGTTTGAAACGGTAGCCGGTACCGCTGAGACGCGCGCAGCCGAGGATCAGGAGGTGTCCGGTGGCCGCATACGAATCGAGCAGCTGCGTATCGCGGTTGATGTCAATGACGTAGGGCGGCCTGATCGCCGCGAGCCAGTCGTGCAGGGCGGCGCGGCTCCAGCGCGTGGCGCCATAGGTGGTGTCGAGGAAGCGCATCACGGCGCTCCTGCCGCGCTTGAGTTCGACATTCATCGCTGCGCGTGGAAACTCGTACATCAGCTTCGGCGCCATCGGCCGTCCGCCATTCATCGCCAGGATCAGTTGCTCGCTGGTCGCCGGCATGCTTCGGCCGTCAGGCAGCGAGGTCACGTCGGCCAGTACACCCGGCCCGAGGTAGGGAACGATACTGCCATCGGCGATGCCGGATCGCCAGGGTTCGAGAAGGTCGGTGGTGGTAGTTGTCGGCATTGTACGTACTCCGCGTAGATTTACCCTATCCACGCAAGAAGCGCGCCAGCCTGGCCAACCGGTCGTCAAGGGTTGGCCAGGCCCGGTGGCAATCCGGATGTCGGCTTTAGGACAAAGCCGCTGTCAGTCCTGATGTCATTCCTGATTCCTGATAGTTGAATCCCAAGCCGTACTCACAGTGTCAGGTGTTGCAGGTGCAGCGCGTAGTTGCGATCAAACGTTGCTTCCGGTGATGTGCTCATCGTAAGATGACCTCCGGTTTCGTCAGGGGAGAGTCCCTCGTGGGGGGGAGGTCATATTGTGAGGCGAGCGCGTCGCCACCCGATCCTCCGCGCAGCGGCTTAGTCCGAATACGGCTTGGTCCCATAGTACGAGTGGATCTCCTGGGCCCAGGCCTGGTCTGCCATGTCCGGCCATTTCTCCTTATCGAAGCCCGGCGCATGTTCGAGGCGAGCCTTCTCCACGTTCAACACGAAGCGCTTGTTCCGCGTATCGAGGGTCAAAGCGTGCCACGGCACGGCGAAGAGCTTCTCGTGCATACCAAGGAAGCCGCCAAAGGAGAGCACCGCATAAGCCACGGTACCGTTGCGCAGGTCCAGCATGATTTCCTTGATATCACCGATATCTTCGTCTTTTTGGTTGTAGACGTCGTTGCCAATCAGGGTGTCGGCACCCATCATCTCCGGCCCGGGGCCGCGCCGCAAATCGGGTCCGGGTTCGCCGCCGCGCTGCGCCTTGTAAATGCCATAAGTATCACGATCTTCGTAGTTCATAGTCATCTCCTGATGATTTGTTTCGATAGTTGCCCGGGACAACATACCAGATGTCAGGTGTCTGCCGCCCGGTCCCGACACACTAGGCGCCCGGTCCGCCGCAGTCTGTACGGTGGCGCACAGGTGCCGGAACGCGGTCTAGCGGACCGGCGCAGCCAGTCACCCGATCATCTCAATTTCACCGGGAACCTCAATGACTCGATTCCAGATGCTCGTTTTCTGCCTGCTGTTGGTCGTCGGGAATCCCGTCATGGCCATTGACGAACCCCGCTATACCGTTGTCCGTACTGGAGAAGCGTTTGAGGTGCGTCGCTATGAGCCTTACCTGGTAGCCGAGACCGTCGTCGCTGCCGCGGCCGAAGAAGCGGGGAACCAGGGTTTTCGCATCCTCGCGGGGTACATCTTCGGAGGAAACAAGGGGGCGCGAAAAATCGAGATGACCGCTCCCGTCGCGCAAAGCCCGGTGAGGATTGCGATGACCGCGCCAGTGGCGCAGAGTGCCCGTGCCGGCGGTTACGCCATTCAGTTCGCGATGCCGAGCGAATGGACACTGGAAACGTTGCCGGAGCCCAACGACGCGCGCGTGCTGCTGCGGACCATTCCGGCGCGAACGGTTGCCGTCCTGCGCTACTCGGGCAGCTGGTCACAGAGTCGCTATGAAGAGCACCTGAAGAAGCTGCAGGACGCCCTCGAACAGGCCGGCCTGCGTTGGCATGGTGAGGCCATGTGGGCACGCTATGATCCACCCTGGACGCCGTGGTTCTGGCGACGCAACGAGATCCTGGTGGAGCTTGATTGAGGAGCAGGCGTGCAGTGGTCAGCGTTGCCGGTGCGCTGCTGTTGCCGATTGCAGGCCAGGCCTCGGCCCGATCGCTCGCCATGGCCGTCGTCAAGTGATGTCCTGCACCAGTTGCGGCATACTCTCGTAGAGGGTACTGCCGCCCGATAGCATTTGCAGTGGCAACAACACCAGGACCAGCAGCATGCCGAACTGTGGCATCGAGCGGGCCAGCGTCGCCAGGAAAATTCCCATCGAGGTGGTGGCGAACAGGTGCAGCGCAGCAGCCAGCATGAACAGCGCCACCAGAGCCGCCAGCAGGACCACCAGCCCCATCGACCAGACCTTGGCCAGCATGATTTCGGCCGGCGTTAGGGGCATCACCACCAAGTGTTCGATGGCGCCATGCTCGCGTTCGCGGATCAGCGCCGCCCCCGTCAGGATGATCGACAGCATGGTCACGTTGTTGATGATTTCCATCAGCGAGCCGAACCACGCCTGCTCGAGATTGGGGTTAAAGCGCATGCGTAGCGCCAGATCGACCGGTGGCACTGCCGAACTGCGACAACGCTGGATGAATTCATTGACCTCGCTGGCAACCATCTGCTGGATGTAGGCGTTGCCGGTGAAGGCCTGGCCCATGCGCGTGGCGTCGATATTGAGCTGACTTGCCGGGGTGCGCCCGGCCAGCACGTCGCTCTGGAAGTTCGGCGGAATGTCGAGTGCAAAGGTGTAGTCACCGCGGTCCATGCCAGCATCCACCTCAGCCAGCGAAACCATGCTGGGCATCTTGAAATGCGGTGGGTAGAAGCTGGACACGATGCGTGCCGCAAGCGGCGATCCGTCCTCATCGACAATCGCGATCGGCGCATTGTGCAAACTGTCGGGCATGGCCGTGGCAGCGACGTAGATTGCCACGGTGAAGGTCCAGGCGATCAGCACCAGCATCATCGGGTCACGCAGCAGACTCCAAAGTTCCTTGATGCCCAGGCGGAATACGTTCTTGCTGCTGATCATAAGCTCAGATCTCCGACGTCCAATCGCCCAATGATCATGGCGAATGGAATTGCCTGCGGTGATCAAACGGGCCGTTGCTTAACCCCCCCAGCGCTCCTGGTCAGGGGGTGCAGGGGGGCTCCTCCGCTGATAAGGGGATGTCGGGAGGGGTTGCAAATTGGCGCCGATCCTGGCGTTCAGGCATAATGCATAATTAGCGCCAGCAGCAGGAAATTGACCATCGCCAGCGCGATGTAGGGCAACTGCTTGCCGAGCAGGAATTCGCTGCGCGTCACCGGGGTGACGTAAAGGTTGACGATCGACCCCAGTTCCTTCTCACGCACCACCGACAGCGCCGCGAGCATCGCCGGAATCATCATCAGCAGCATCGGGATCACTGCCGGCACCATGGCCGGCAGGCTCTTGACGTCCGGGTTGATGCCATAGCCGATGATGAACATCAGGATCGCCGAGCCCAGTAGCGCCAGCGTCTCGCGCACCAGGTCGCGCCGCAGTTCAAGCGTTTCGCGCAGGGTGTAGCTGAAGGCGCGGCCCGGATCGAAGCCCCAGCGCGGGGCGATGGAGCGGGGCCGGGCGGGTGGCGGCGCTGCCACGGGGGCGGGCGCAGCGACTTTTTCGCTGCTAACCGAGGCTTCCTCGAGATGCGAAATGAAAGCCTGTTCCAGGGTTTGCGTGCCGCGCTGGCGTACCAGTTCGGCCGGACTATCGCTGACCAGTACCCGGCCGGCATGCATCAGCGAAATGCGGTCACAGCGCGCAGCCTCGTTCATGAAGTGGGTCGAGATGAAGATTGTCACCTGCTCGTGGCGCGAGAGGTCGATCATCAACTGCCAGAACATGTCGCGCGCGATCAGGTCGACGCCCGAGGTCGGTTCGTCGATGCGCTGCCGGCGCTCGTCGGCGTTGTGGCCGAACAGGCGGCCGAAGAACTGCAGGTTCTCCTCGACCGACAGCGTCGGGTAGAGGTTGCGTCCCAGACCCTGGGGCATGTAGGCGATGCGCGGGCAAACGCTGTCGCGGTGGCGCTTGCTCGCCATGTCGCCGGCCAGCACCTGCAAGGCCCCCTGCTGCAGCTTGCGCGCGCCGGAAATCAGTGCCAGCAAGCTCGACTTGCCGACGCCGTCGGGACCGATCAGGCCGACCATGCAACTGGCCGGGATCGCCAGCGTGATGTCGTCGAGCGCGATCGTCTTGCCAAAGCGCAGGTTGACACCGTCAAGCCGGACCACCGGGCCCCACGCCGCTGGCCGCCAGCTTACTGCCTGTGCTCATTGCGGAACCTTGACCGCCAGTTCAGCGGGCCACGGGGCCTGGCCGTCGAGCTTGATCCAGGCGATTCCGGGCAGTCCGGTCTTGATCTGGGTCAGGTTCTTTTGCAGCAGGTCGCGGCCGATCTGCGCCTTGAAGCGGAACATCAGCTTTTGCCGCTCGCTGGCCGTTTCGACCGTCTTCGGTGTGAACTGCGCGGTACTGGCGACGAACGAGACCTTGGCCGGGATCACGTACTGCGGCGCGGCGTCGAGGATGATATGAACGTCGCTGCCCAGCGCCAGTTGGCCGGCAACGGTTTCGGGCACGAAGAAGGTCATGAAGACATCGTCGAGGGTGTGCACTTGCATATGCGCCAGCGTCTGGCCCGCCGTGACGAAGTCGCCATCGGCGACCAGGATGTCCTGCACGCGTCCGCTGAACTTGCTTGAGACATCGATTTCAGTGGCCTCAATGCGGCCATCGCTGCTCACGAACCCTTCGCCTGGCCCCTTGGAGCGCAGCATTTGCCAGGCCAGCAGGGCGCCCGCCGCGAGGACGGTGACGATGAGGGGTGGAATCAGGCATTTTTTACCGTGACCGTTACTGAAGGCGGCGGGGGAAGCGGCGTGATGACCGGTGGGGTGACGGTAGTGTTCATGGGGCGCTCGTGGCTGCTGTGGGTTTAAACTTGTCGGCTGCGGGTGGCGAATCGAAATCCAGCGCGCCGCCGCCGAGAGCGGCATACAGGCTGACCTGGCTGCTCAGCAGTTCGCGCCGCGTCTGCACGAGCTGTTGTTCGGCGTCGAGCAGGTCGCGCTGAGCATCAAGTACGTCCAGAAAAGCCGCGGCGCCGTTGTTGAAGCGCAGTTGCGAAAGCCGTGCGCGCTCCGCCTGCGTCGTCAGCGCTGTGCGGGCAATCGCGACCTGTTGCCTTAGCCAGACACGTGCCGAAAGCGCATCGGATACGTCACGGAAGGCAAGCTGCACGGTTTTCTCATATTGGGTCACGGCCAGATCGCGACGCGTTTCAGCCAGGCTCAGGTTGTTTTTCCTGCGCCCACCGTCGAAGATCGGCAGCGAAATGCTCGGCGAAAATAGCCAGGCGAGGCTGCCGGAGGCGAACAGGTCATTGAGTTCGACACTTGCTGTGCCCAACGAGCCGAGCAACGCAATGCGCGGAAAGCGAGGTCGAGCCAACCTCGACGCGGCGGGTGAAAATGCGAAAACTCTCTTCGCGGCTGGCGATGGTCTGGCGCGCCAGTGCAATACGCTCGTCCAGTCCGCGTAACGCGAGATGGCTATTGGCAACCTGTGCCACCAGCCCGATGCTGGCCGCACGGCTTGCAGCGTCGGTAGCCAGATAGGTTTCCAGCGCCGCCTCGTCCAGGCTGCGTAGGCGCCCCCAGAAATCGATCTCCCAGCTCGCCAGGCCCACTCCAACCTGATACTGGCTGGCGACCAGCGGCCTGCCGGTGAGGCTCATTCTGGCCGGTGTTCGCGAGCGCTCTTCTCTGGCTTGTGCGCCAATGCTGGGGAACAGGTCCGCCCGCTGGATACCGTAGGCGGCATGCGCTTCCTCGACGCGCAGCACGGCACTGCGCAGATCACGATTGTTGTCCAGCGCCAGGCTGATCAGGGACTGCAGTTGCGGGTCGGTGAAATAATCACGCCAGCCGATGGCCGCCGCATTGGCACCATCCTGGGTGGTAACGGACGCATAGACGGGTGACACCGGCAAGGCCGGCACCTCGTAGGGCGGTGCCATCGAGGCGCAGCCCGTCATCAGCAGGGCCGCGGCAGCGATGCTGATCAGATACTGTTGTGGAGAATGCTGTGCGACCTGCTCCAGAAATTCGTCAAAATGATTGATACCAGATGCGGCAGGGCTCAGGATCGGCCCTGGCGACAAGGCATGGACATGGATTCCTTGCCGGCCGAGTTGCACAGCCAGTCCACGCATGTCGAACTCAAGCGCAGCCTTCACCGGCCCCACAATATTGTAATGATCGATCACCTTCGGCGCCCCGTGACAACTGACAGGCAGCAGCGCGCTGTGCTGCCCCCATCAGCGGTTCGGCGAGCCGGCCCTGGCTGCCAGCGTTGACAGGGTTGCTCGCATCTTCTGCATCGCTATCGCTTCAACCTGGCGTATTCGCTCGGCCGATACGCCGAACTCCGCTGCCAGCTGGTGCAGCGTTGCCGGTTTTTCGTCCATCAGCCAGCGCGCCTCGATAATGCGACGACTGCGCAGATCGAGACCAGCCAGAGCGCTCTGGATGCCCTCGTTCTGGAGTCGGGCCAGCGCCCGGGCTTCAAGCACCTGCAGCGGTTCAGCCGAAGAGTCGGCGAGATAGGCGATTGGGGCAAACGGCTCACCATCATCGCTGTGGCTGTCGCCCTCAAGTGCCAGGTCGTGGCCAGAAAGACGTGTGTCCATCTCGGTCACCTCTTCAGGCTTCACGTTCAGGAGGTGGGCGATCTCGGCAGTCTGCGTCGAACTGAGCGCCTGGCTGCTGGTTTTCATGCTGCGCAGGTTGAAGAACAGCTTGCGTTGCGCCTTCGTCGTCGCCACCTTGAGCATTCGCCAGTTCTTCAGGACGTACTCATGAATCTCGGCCTTGATCAGGTGAATGGCAAAAGAAACCAGGCGAACGCCACGCGTCGGGTCGAAGCGCTGCACGGCTTTCATCAGCCCGATATTGCCTTCCTGAATCAGATCGGCGTGCGGCAGGCCATAGCCGAGGTAGCCGCGCGCGACTGAAATCACCAGCCGCAAGTGCGACAGAATCAACTGTCGCGCCGCCTCGAGGTCATTGTCGTTACGATAACGGTTTGCCAGGCCAAACTCTACTTCCTGCGTCAGTAGCGAGAACCCCCTTGACGCCAGGATATACGCTTCAATGCTGCCGACAGCGGCGGTCATCGGCAAAGCTCTGCCCTCGATCACCTGCATGGATTTCCGTCTGCTCGCCACCGGAGCGCGGACCCCGGTAAGGGTCCGCTCGGCCGACGTCCAGTCATAGCTTCCCGGGACGGCCATGGTCACGGTCCTGGCGACTTCCTGTCCATCGCACGAGCCGCCGGCTTCGCACGCATTCCGGCCCGCGGAGCGGCATGGAAGTCGTCGAAGGTCTTCTTCTGTTCAGGCGTGAGCACTGCATAGAAATCCTTGAGGGCAGCGACATGCGCAGTCATGCGCGACTGCTGTTCCTGCATGCGTGCCAGCATCCTGTCGGCACGTTCCGGAGATCGGCGATAGTTGATCATGACGATTTTCCTTTACTGAGCGTCTGACAATTTTGTCGACCCTGGTTACCGTCTTGTCTTGCACCCGCTTCGCCGACGCGCAGATGCTAGGCAATTGTCGAGATTCATTCTGTCTGCTGGCGTACATAGCGTCTGCCCCGAGAGGGCGATAGGCGCCGCCTGCGGACGACCGCGTGCAGCGCCAAGTCGAACCGGGCGTCCTGTTCCACTGATCGGCATACCGGCGTTTTTTGCAAGTCACTATGTTGGTCGGCGCACAGAACCGATCCGCGTTTGCCACTACGCTTTGCCCATCGACGCACAACCTCGATTGTTTGCTGCACCGGATTGGCAGCACCGGCTGACGCTGGCTCTGGTATCAGAGGTATAAACCGACAAGTCAGGAGTTAAGAATGAACAAGCATGAAGTTACAGGCGCCGCAAGGGACATCAGCCGCAACATGTCGAAGGCCGAACACAAGACAGCCAGGGAAGACATTGCCGATCAGTACAAATCGGACAAGTCCGCCTGCAAGGCGATGGTCGGTAACGCCAGGCATGTCTGCATGGCGGAAGCCAAGGGCCGCCGACAGGTCGCCAAGGCGGGACTGGAAGCAAACTACCGTCCTTCCGAAAAACATCAGCACGAGCTGAACACAGCCATACTCGACGCCGCCTATGCAACGGCCAGGGAAAAGTGCGGCAGCCTCTCCGGAGACGCCAAGGACGTGTGCCGCAACGAAGCCAAAGGCGCGCACCTTGCCGCCAAAGGAGAGGCCAAGCTGGCGGCACAGGCGATCATCGCCAGCGCTCGGAACGTTGCCGCAGAGGCCCGCCGGAATGCTGCAGCTGCAAACCGCGATGTCGTCTCCGCTCCGTAGCACAGAAAAGACGCAGCACGCCTGCCGACCATCTCCAGGCCGGCTGCGTCAGTCTCCAATTAGCCCATCAGATGAAGGAACAACAATGAACAGAATCAGCATGAACGCGATCGCACTGGCGATCAGTCTCGGTTTCAGTGCCGGTGCCATGGCCGAAGGCATGACGAAGACCGATTACACGGTCGGCAAGGACAAGATCTCCGCCGACTACAAGGCGGCCAAACTGGCGTGTGCCTCGTTGTCCGCGAACGCCAAGGATATCTGCGTCGCCGAGGCCAAGGGCTCTGAGAAGGTCGCATCGGCCGAACTCGAGGCCACCTACAAACCCACGCCGAAAACCCGCTATCAGGCGCGCGTCGCCAAAGCGGAGGCCGACTATGGCGTGGCCAATGAAAAATGCGACGACCTGGCCGGCAACGCGAAGGATGTTTGCGTGAAGGAAGCCAAGGCCGCGCAGACGACCGCCAAAGCCGACGCCAAGGCGCAGATGAAGACGACGGATGCGAACGTCACGGCCCAGGCCAAGACCGTCGATGCGCGCAACACGGCCAGCGCCAAGACGACCGAGGCCCGCAAGGACGCCACGGCAGACAAGGTGGACGCGCAGTACGCGGTGGCCAAGGAAAAGTGCGACGCCAAGACCGGCGCTGCCAAGGATGATTGTCTGGCGCAGGCCAAGACGCACGCAGGCAAGTAGTCCGCGGCACCCGCACAGGCACGCAGCAGCGAAATCACGGTGTTTGACAATGAGGTAATGCCATGAAAACGAAACAGGGATTTGCACTCAGTGCGGTTACGGCAGTGATACTGCTGGGCCTGGGAGGGTGTTCAGGGATGTCGACGCAGGGCAAGAACACTGCTGTCGGCGCCGGAGTGGGTGCCGTTGGCGGTGCCGTTCTGACCGGCGGTAGTGCAGCGGGAACCATTGGTGGCGCCGCCGTCGGCGGCATCATCGGCCACGAAGTCAGCAAGCCGTAGAAATAATCGCCGGCGCTGCGCCTGACGTCCTCGTCCGGCGCGCCGCCGGCGCACCCTGATCCGCCTGCGAGAGTGACCGACAGGTTTGCTTTCGCCGCCGGGTTAGGGACCATCAGGAGAGAGTTGCCATGGGGAAATCTGGAAAGACCAGCAGAGCCGAACTAGCCGCACTACTTGTCGGCGCCTTGCTTGTCGGACTTGCCGGCTGTCAAAAGCAGGAAGGGCCCGCAGAGAAGGCCGGCAAAGAGGTTGATAAGGCCGCAGAGAAGGTCGGGCAGCAAGTGGAAAAAGTCGGTAACAGTATGCAGGACGCAGCCAGGGGCGACAAGAAGTAGCGCGTGCGAGAAAGCGACGGTCGTGACACCGGCAGCCGTGGTGGCCGTTCCCGGGCCAGGCAGGCCCGCCGGGTGCCACGGGATCAACCGGATCGACTCGCTGAAGCTTGCAGCGGTGACCGGGCTGTGTCTGCTCACCGCTGCCGCTTGCGCTCGTCTCCCTGAAACCGATGCCCTGATAGAGCGCCACCGGGGCAAGCGGCCCGATTCGAAAATGCGCGCGGTCAGGTCTCCGCGCAGAAAAGCGCGGCGAGAATGTTCGTGTGCGCTGGCGCACCGACTGTTTCGGCTCATCAGCGTAGCTTTCAGACTGGCTGGTGAAGTGCACGGTTCGCCAGCTTGAGCGACCTCCGCGAAGGGCATGCCGGAGACGGGAAAGCGTTTCGCCATGCCGAACCAGGGAGAATGTAATGAAGCCGATGTACCCTCAGCTGTTATCCTGGCTGGCCAGAAAGACCGGAACTCCCAACGAGACCGCCGAGAGCCTGTGGAGACAAGCCCTGCGCCACGCCACCGCCGAATGTACCGTAATCGAATCGCCCGAATACTGGCAGTCCGCCGTTGCTCACCTGCGCGCGTCGTTACTGGCAGGCGTCTCGCCTTTGGCGGCGGTCGCCTGCCGTTGACCGGCCGCCGTTGCGCAAAACACGGCAAGCTGTTCCAGTACCGTCTGCACAGCGCGATTGGCGGCAACGACCCCGCCGTAGGGATCGTCACTCGCCGCCGCGACCGACTCATCAAATACGCGCCACGCCAGCACCCGGCGCGTCGTGCTGTCCATCACATACGCGCGTAGCGTGAAGCGCGCACGACTCGGCTGGCTGGCGAAATCCTGCTGCAGGCGCACTATCTCGCTGTCGACCCTCAGATCGCCCGCCGCGGCGGTCGGCGTGAGGACGACCGAACGGAATGCTCCGCTGCTCTCGACAGCAGCCACGATCAGCGGCGCGAGCATGCGCGCCGGCGTGTCGACCCATTCCGCATGAGCAAAATAGTCGAGCTTGTGGGCCTCGCGCACGTAGGCGATGCGTTGGCTGTCGAAGCCCGCTGATGCATGTGGCGGACTGACGATCAGTGTTGGCGCGGCAACCGACGTGCTTGCCGGCGGGTGCCTTGCGGCTCCGGCTTCGATCTTCGCGCTGTCGAGTGAGTAGAAGGACGGCGGCAGCATTGCTGTCGAACGGAGTGCGCTGCACGCGCCGACCAGGGCCAGCAGAACACCGACGGTGCACAGCCGGCTGAGTGCTGCGAGGGATGGATTGATCATGGCTGTCCTGCTCCTGTTGACGAGGATTCTCCGGGCCCCTCCGGCGCCGACCGGCGGCCGAACAGGAAGCCCGCCGGGTTACGCTCGGTTTGCTCGGACAGGCGCCGTAGCGAGACCGACAGTACAGTGAGTTCTTCGAGCAGACGTTCCAGCTCTGGTAGCGTTTCCGTGCCGAAGCGCTGCACATCGGCTCCGACCGCGTCGACCGTCTTGCCGGCGCTGGCGCTCGTGCGGGAGACCTGGGCACCCATCCTGCCGACGGCGTCGGCGCTGCGGCCGACGCGATCGATCACTGGCCCGAGCTGCGCCGTTACCCGTGATGTATTTTCGAAAGTGTGGGCGGCGTGAGTGATTCCTGAGTCGAGCGCGTCCTTGCGGGCAGCGATGGTGTGCGCCACGCTGGCGATATCGGCGAGCGCGCCTGCGAATGCTGTCCGGTTTTCATCGCTGAGTATGGCATTGACGTTGTTCGACAGGCTGTCGAGCTTGGTAACGAGGGTGGTCAGGAGATTTTCCAGCCGCGCACTGAGCGAGGGCCTTGTGCGAATCACCGGATAGTCGTTCCCCTCGCTGACGCGCAAAAGCGGCGCATCGCGCGTGCCGCCGCTGAGTTCGACGTAGGCGATGCCCGTCAGACCCTGGGTCTTCAGGACCGCGACGGTGTCCACCCTGATTGGTGTACCGTGCTCGATGGCAAAGAGCAGGTGTACCTGTTCCGGATTGCCTGGGTCAAGTCGAATCTGCTGCACCTTGCCCACGTCCACGCCATTGTACTTGACCGGTGCGTTGAGGTTGAGACCCGCCACCGACTCGTCTACGATCGCCCGATACAGGTCATAGGTCTTCTGGAAGGCGCCGCCCGAGGCAAGCCAGAGTACACCGGCGACGAGCACGGCGCCGAGAACGAGCACGAATGCGCCAACCAGCGGATAGTTCACTTTGCTTTCGATGATGGCCTCACTGTTTTCCTACCGGCTTCCAGGTCAGCCAGATGTCTTTCCTGCGCTTGCGCAGCCCTCCCGCGTGGCCCATCGAAGAACATGCGGACCGCCGGATGGTCCATTTGCGAAAGCTCGGACATCGAGCCGATGCCTTGCACTTTGCCCTCGCCGAGAACCGCGACGCGGTCGGCGACCTGCCACAGCAGATCGAGATCGTGTGTGACTATTACGATGGTCAGGCCGAAAAGGTCGCGGAGTTTGCGCACGAGTTGGTCGACGCCGCCGGCGCTGTCGGGGTCGAGACCGGCGGTCGGTTCATCGAGAAACAGCAGTTCAGGGTCGAGTGCCATTGCTCGCGCGAGCGAGGCGCGCTTGATCATGCCACCGCTGAGTTCGGACGGATACTGCGCACCGACCTCAGCCTTTAGTCCTGTCACGGCAAGCTTCCAGGCGGCGATTTCGTCGATCAGGGCGTCATCAAGCCGGGTGTGTTCGCGCAACGGCAGGCCGACGTTTTCTTTCACCGTCAGCGAGCTGAACAAGCCTCCGTGCTGGAACATCACACCCCAGCGCTGGCGCAACGCGAGTGCTTCATCATCGCCGATGTCCTGGAGGTCGACGCCAAGCACCCGGATGGTGCCCGAATTCGGGCGTTGCAGCAGGATCATCTCGCGCAGCAGCGTCGACTTGCCGGAACCGCTGCCACCAATCAGGGCGAAAACCTCCGACCGGCTCACCTGGAGGTCGACCTCGGAATGCACGACATGATCGCCGAAACGTGTCGATACCTTGCTGAGTTCGATGACGGTTTCGGCCGACCGCTTTTCGTCGCGCACGTCAGAGGTCCAGCGCACTAAAGACCACCGAGAACAAGGCATCGGCGACGATCACCAGGAAAGTCGACTGAACGACGCTACGCGTGGTCTGGCGACCGACGCTGTCGGCGCCGCCGCGGGTGCGCAAGCCCTGAAAGCAGCCGATCACGGCGATGATGATCGCGAACACCGGGGCCTTGCAGATGCCGATCAGATAGGCGGTAACGCTCACCGCCTTGACGAAGCGGTCGAGAAACTCGCCGAAACCGACTGCCAGTTGCGCGCGCGCCATGAGCATGCCGCCGAAAACTCCGAGTACGTCAGCGAACACGGTCAACAGTGGCAGCGCGATCAAAAGAGCGAGGATCTTGGGCAGAACGAGAATGTCCAGCGGTGCCATGCCGAGCGTGCGCAGGGCGTCGATCTCCTCGGTTACGGACATCGTGCCGATCTGTGCCGCATAGGCAGAGCCCGAGCGCCCGGCAATGATGATCGCTGTGATCAGGGGTGCGAACTCGCGCAGCA
Organism: Candidatus Accumulibacter affinis; assembly: GCA_016713625.1. Lineage (GTDB taxonomy): Bacteria > Pseudomonadota > Gammaproteobacteria > Burkholderiales > Rhodocyclaceae > Accumulibacter > Accumulibacter affinis. The sequence continues at coordinate 395,440 of JADJOT010000009.1, read as the reverse complement.
TGGACAGGCCGACGAGGTCGGCAATGAAGATGTTGGTGCCGTATTGCCTGAGTTGGTCGGCGCCCTGATAGGCAACGACAATGCCGAGCAGGAACGACAGCAGCCCGACGATCGGCAGTGCGTCAAAGCCGGCGCTGCGCAGGTTGTACAGGATCGGCCGCCACCTGAGCCGCGCCGGGCGCGTGACGCATCCCGCAAACGCCAGCGCAATCTCGCCGACGAAGCCGAGCAGCGCAATTGCCTGTGCGGCAGCGGCTTCAGCGCTGCGGCCCAGGTGTTCAAGCGTCGACGCACGCTTACTGACAGCGGGAACTCCCTGATCCACTGGCTGCGGGCCGACGACTTCGAGCAGGCCGGCAAATTCCGGGCGCAAGTCACTTACCCGCACGACGCCAGCTTCGCCGCGCAAGCTGCGCAAAAGTTTTTGCATGACCCAGGCGCCAGCGGTGTCCAGTGCGACGATGCGCGAACCGTCGACAACCATCGCCAACCTGGCGGACACCGACAGTTCGTCGAGTTGTTGCCCGATGGCACCGAGCCCGCGCGCCGTCCAGTCTCCCGACAGAGCGAGTTGCTCGGGGGTCGACTGAGTGATTGCGGCGGGTGTCAACAGCAAGGAGTCCATAGCTGGATGGAAGCTTGGGTGCAATTGCTGCTGCCGTCTGTACGCATGCGCACAGACGGCCTGCACGGAAGACACGAGGGTGGGTTGTGGCGGCGTCGACGATTGCGGCAAACAGTTCAACCGTTTTGGCAAGGGCTGAAGGCAGGAATCCACAGTAGAATTCCGCTCTTTCGGGGTGGCCCTTGAGCGGCTCACCGCCGACCTGAGACTTGGCGTTGCATTGGCAGAAAGGGGCCGACCGTTGCCGGCGAACCTATGATCCGCTTTGATTTTCACCTGTGGCAGCGCTTCCGCGCGATGGCCGCACCGTACTGGTTCCGCGAAGAGAAATGGCCAGCCAGGGGGCTGCTGGCCTTGTTGGTCTTGCTGCTGCTGGGGCAGACCGGAGTCGACGTGCTGTTCAATCAGTTGACCGGGGAGTTCACTTCGGCACTGGCGGCACGAGACTCGGAGAGGTTCTGGAGCGCCATCAAGAAGTGCCTCGCCGTCCTGATCGTGGCCGTACCGATCTATGCGTTTTACTACTATGTGCGGGACAGCCTCGGCCTGCACTGGCGGCGCTGGTTGACCCGTCACCTGCTCGGCAACTACTTCGCCAAGAGGGCGTATTACAAACTGAACGCCAGTGCCGAGATCGACAACCCGGATCAGCGCGTTGCCGAGGACATCCGGACCTTCACCCAGGAATCGCTCCACTTCCTGCTGGTGGTGGTCGGCGCACTGCTGCAGCTCATCGCCTTCAGCGGCGTGCTCTGGTCAATTTCACGAGAAATGGTCGCTTTTCTGGTCATTTATGCGATTGTCGGCACCGCGGTCACCCTGCTGGTGTTCGGCCAGGTCCTGATCGGGCTCAATTATTATCAACTCAAACGCGAAGCCGATTTCCGCTTCAGCCTGGTGCGCATTCGCGAGAATGCCGAGGCCATTGCCTTCTATCGCGGCGAGGCGCAGGAGTCACGGCAGGTCGGCCGGTATTTCGATGAGGTGTTCAGCAATTTCAGCAAACTGATCAGGGCGCAACTGAATCTGAACCTGTTTCAGTACGGCTACCGATTCATGACCATCATTCTGCCCAGTGCGATCATTGCCGGACGAGTGATCTCGGGGGAATTGGAGGTTGGTCGGGCGATCCAGGCGACCGGCGCTTTTGTCGCAGTACTGGCCGCACTGACGGTGATTGTGGATAACTTCGAAATCTTCAGCAAGTTTGCCGCCGGGATCGATCGCCTGTATGGCTTCGCCAGATTCGTCGCCAGCAACGAAGTCGATCCCGCAGGGGGCGGGAATCGCATTGCATTCGTGCAGGATTCCCGCCTGGCCATTGAAAACCTTAGCGTCGAGACTCCCAATCATGCGAGAACGCTGATCAAGGACCTCTCGCTGACGATCGACCCCGGTCAGGGCGTGCTGATCGTCGGCGCCAGCGGCTGCGGGAAGAGTTCATTGCTGCGCGCGATTGCCGGTCTGTGGCGCTCGGGAAGCGGTCGCATCATGCAGCCGGAAGCCAGCGAAATGCTGTTTCTGCCACAACGACCGTACATGCTGCTGGGTAGCCTGCGCAGTCAGTTGTTGTATCCGCTGCCGGATCGGGAGATCGCCGACAAGGAACTGCTGAGCTTGTTGGAAAAAGTCAATCTGCATGACCTTGCCACTCGCTTCGATGGTCTGGATGCCGAGCTGGATTGGGCGAAGGTACTGTCGGTGGGCGAGCAGCAACGCGTCGCCTTTGCCCGCGTGCTGCTCTCCGCACCCGCTACGCGATCCTTGATGAAGCCAGCAGCGCCCTCGATATCGCGAACGAAGACAGCCTTTATAAGCAGCTGGCGGCCAGTGACACGACCTTGATCAGCGTCGGCCACCGTCCCTCGATCCTCAAGTATCACCCGCAGGTGCTGGAGCTGACAGGGGATGGCGGATGGCAGTTGTATGCGGCTGGCGATTACAGCTTTGATCGGGAACCGCCACCCAAATCCGGTTAGTCAGATCGAGGCGTCGGCTCCGCTACCGGCACCGCGTCCACAAAGTGCCGCAACAGATTGCAATGGCTTGCCAATCCTGTTGCATCAAAGCTTCCCATAGTCCTGCTGCACGCCCTTGAGGAGGGACGACAGGTCGTCAGCATGCTCCTCTTCGCTGGCGAGTATTTCCTCGAGCATACGACGCGTACTTGGATCCTGATCGCCGAGATAGGCAATCGCCTCGCGATAGCTCTCGATGGCAATTCGCTCGGCAACGAGATTCTCCGTGATCATGCTCTTGAGCGAATCGCCCTCGACGTATTCCGCATGGCTGCGTGCGGCAAGCCCGTCCGGTGAGAAATTCGGCTCGCCGCCAAGCTCGATGATGCGCTTGGCAAGCAGGTCCGCATGCGCCATCTCGTCGTTTGCATGCTCCAGGAATTCGGCGGCAACCGGCGCAGCGTGGATGCCGGAAGCCATGAAGTAATGCCGCTTGTAGCGAAGCACACAGACCAGCTCGGTGGCGAGTGCTTCATTCAGCGTCTCGATCACGTTCTCACGGTCGGCTGCATAACCGGACGTTACTGCGCCATTCTCGATATGCGTTCGCGCGCGATGGCGCAAGGTCTTGATATCGGAAAGGAGCGGCCGCTTCGACGACTCTTCATTGAACACGGTGGACATCATTCGCTACTCCTCGGTAGGGTGGCTGACCGGGACAGGCAGCCTGGACAGATCGGTTTCAGGGAATCGTGGCCGGCCCCAGGGAAATTTCGCCGGCAGGCGCCACCGCCGGATCGGTGGAGGGCGCCAGGTTGCCGCCCTCATCCTCCCAGCAGTGCAAGTCTTCTTCGAGCCGCTGCTGCTCCAGATGGCGGGCGCGACGACCGATCGTACAGGCGGCCGCGGCGCACCCGGCCACCGCCAAAGACAACACCAGGAAGCTCCTGATGGTCATCATTTTTCCGTTGTCCTCGTCGATGGCCGTGGCGGCGTCAGCCGGAACGACGCCCGCTGATGACGTTGACCAGGATCGAGACGATGGCGATCACCAGCAGAATATGGATAAAGCCACCCATGGTGTAGGAAGTTACCAATCCCAGGAGCCACAAGATGACGAGAATGACGGCGATTGTGTAGAGCATGTCGACTATCCTTTCCAGGTTGAATTCGAGTTCCCCCGATCAAGAAAGCGCCCAGACAGGGCCATGACGGGTTTTTGAGCCGGGGGGTTTGGGCTTTTCCCGCCTTTCGCTGGCTGCTGAACTCAATGGGAATTTTCTTCCTTACGGTTTGCAAGGTCTGTGCGCCCGCGTACATAGGTGGCAGTTTATTGTCGACGTAGGCGAGCAGCCCGCCTTCCCGCAACGGGTCCCGCCGCCGAACCCGGGAGCTTGATGCGAGACTGACCGACGGACACTAGGGGTCGTTCGTATTGCGCCACCAGGATCGGCAGCAAACCGCGGGTCTATAGTGGTCCCAGGAATTGAGACAGTGGTTTAAGCTAGACGCTGTCATAAGGAACGAGAAGCGATGAGCGAAGTGAAGACGCGGAATGTGCACACCCCCGAGTTCAAGGCGAAGGTGGGTCTGGAAGCCTTGCGAGCGGTGAAGACGATCAACCAGATTGGCCAGGAACACGGGGTTCATCCGGTCCAGGTTGGGCAATGGAAGAAGATACTCCAGGAACAAGCCAAGACCCTGTTCGAAGGCAAGCGCGGTCCCAAACCGGTCGCCGCGCATCGCGAGCCGGAGTTGCTGTACAGCGAGATCGGCAAATTGAAGGTGGAACTGGACTGGCTCAAAAAAAAGTCTGGGATCAGCCTGTCGTGATGCGCAGAGCCTGGATCGAGTCTGGCGAGGCGGTGGCGGTGGTGCAGCAATGCCTCCTGGCCGGTGTGTCACGTGCCACGATCTATGCTCAGCAGAAGCCTGTGGTACTTGATGAAAGCGAGTTATTGCACCGGCGTCTGATTGATGAGGAATACACCCGGCACCCGTTCTACGGCAGCCGCAGGATGGTGGTCTTCCTCGGGAGAACGGGTCACACGGTCAATCGCAAGCGTGTCGTGCGACACGAAGTCGCTTGTAGAAGTTGTTCCCACTTTCACAGGAGGGAACCACCCGTGTCACCGGGTGAATCTAGGAGCCTGAATAAAGAGCGGCTCTGACAACGTAACGAAGCGCCGTGAGGTGCGGGGTATCAATCGTGAGAAGCGTACCCTTCTGGCAGCCACACGCCGGATGAGTGCCAGATAGTTGGTATGGTGAAAACATTTGAATCTGCATTAAAGACCGTTATGCGAAACAAGCGAAAGTGGCTATTACGCTTGAACCAAAAGGTACTGGAGGAGGGAACAGCGCTTGATCCGTGCGCTTTCGTGACCCATACGCCTCCCGGTCAAGAGCAGGCACCTCTTAAGAAACTCCTCTCAACTGGTTGATCTTATATGCATGTTTTATGCTGGTTGTTCAGTGGGGACGAGCTTCATGCCGAGCTTCTGGGCGCGCTGTGCCAGTTGGCGGAGAACGCGCTGGTGGTAACGCTGCTCGTAGTAGTCCTGGCCCTGGTCGGTGTACTCTTGGCCCTTGGTGAGCAGGGTGTAGATCAGCCGCGCCAGCTTGTGGGCTGCCGCGGTCACGGCCTTGGGCTTGTCCATACGCGAGCACAAGCGTCTGAAGTACGCGCCGAGCGCGGACTGGCTGGTTCTCAGCGCTGCGGCGGCCAAGCGCAGGGCCTGGGCCGCGCGGTTGGCACAACGCTTGGTCTTGCCGCTCATCACCTTGCCACCGGTGATCTTGGTGCCGGGGCACAAACCCAGCCAGCTCGCGAAGTGGCCCTCCGTGGGAAAGCGTGACATGTCGGCCCCGGTCTCGCTGATGACCGCCAGAGCGGTGGTCACATCGATGCCGTCGATGCGCGTCAAGTCCACGCCGCACATCTTGAACAGTTGGGTACGCAGATCGAACTTCGGCGCATTGCGTGGCCGACTGCGCTTCTTGCCTTTGGCTGGGTCGCCTTCATGAACCTCCAGCCGCTTCAACTGCGCTTCGATCTCCTGATCGCATTCAGCCAGTTGCGTGCCGATAAAGTCGAAGGCGGCCAGCGCCTGCTTGAGCGCGAACAAGTGCTCGACCCGCCAGTGGCCTTGCAGGCTCTTGGCGATTTCATCGACGCTAGCGTGGATGCGCACGTTCTTCATCGCACCCAGCACCTGACCATCACGCTCGCCGGCCACGATGGCGCGCAGGATCTTCTGGCCGGTCTCGCCCACCACGTCGGAGATGACGTTGGCCAGTTGAACGTTCATCTGCGTGAGCGCCTTTTGCATGTGCTGTACCTCTCTGGCCTGGCTGCGCAACAGCATGCCGCGCTGGCGCCACAGCGAGCGCAACACACACACCTGATCGGCTGGGCGAAACGCACCGCTGAGCAGGCCGTAGGTCATGAGTTGCTGAATCCACTGACAGTCGAGCACGTCGGACTTGCGGCCCGAAACGTTCTTCACGTGACGCGCGTTGACCAGCAGCACCGTGAAGCCACGCGACTCCAGCAACTCGAACAGGGGGATCCAGTACGCCGGTGACTCCATCGCCACCGTATCCACCCGGCAGGCCTGAAGCCAATCAGCAATGGCATTGAGGTCAACCGTGAAGCTGGGAAACTCGCGCACCGGCTCATCGTCCCGGTCAGGCGGTACGGCCACAAAGTGCGCCGCGCTGCCGATGTCAATTCCTGCCGCATTGGGGTGGGTGATCGTCAGTGCCACTCGGGACTGACCCGGCTTGAGTCTGAGGCTTCGATTGCGTTGAGCCATGGCGTGCTCCATCATTCGTTCAGAAAGGTGGCGCCGCCTCGGGTACGTCGTCTTGCTCACTCTCTTAAACGGGATATCCGCCTGCACACTGCCAAGCCGATTCACCAATGTCGATGACGTCACCCATGACCACGCTAACCCACGGGCATTACGCACCATTGCTACATCGGTCTTCCGCGGCACCGCCGTCCACTTTGCCACAACGCCGCAACCCCGTGTTTCTTCGGCGCGATTTGCGGCAGCGGGCCGATTACTTCGCTAACCCGACGTACTTCAGCAAGTGGAACGTGGAAACCCCGTATTGCTCCCTTCGGGGACAGCAGGCCGCAAGGTTCTGCCTATGGCGGTGCGGGAGCAGGATATCGGAAGAAGCGAATGCCGTGCTGTAATGGTGCGGATACGGGTTTCAATGTTGCCCGACGCGAAAGCGGGCCCACGTCCGATTGGTGGCACGTCGCGAGAAAGCTCGGAGAACCGTTAGTGTGGGGGAAAGCAAATGAACGCTGCACCATTGGGCGTGTGCGCTCTCAGCATTGTCGAAAGACAGGTACAACGGCTGCGGGTGGGTATCGCGAATGTCGCTCGGGGAGTACTCCGAGTTCCCGGGTCGGCACTTATTGCGGCTGGCCTTTGTGCTGCTCGAGCCGAGTGATGGGAAACTATCACGCTCGGTTCCTCGGGGGCTGGGCGCGGGCAACCGCGCCTGGCTACCCTACCAACGACTGATGCGATTGATGGGGCTGGCCGGCATGGCGCCGGGTCCGAACACCAGCCGGCGGCACCCCGCGCACAAGGTCTATCCGTACCTGCTGCGCGGAGTTTCGGTGGTCAGGCCGAACCAGGTCTGGAGCACGGACATCACCTACATCCGCCTGCCGCGTGGCTTTGCCTACCTGGTGGCGGTGATCGACTGGTACAGCCGCAAGGTGCTCAGCTGGCGGATCAGCAATAGCATGGAAGCGGTCTTCTGCGTCGATTGCCTGGAGGAGGCCTTGCGCACCCATGGCAAGCCGGAAATCTTCAACAGCGATCAAGGCGCGCAGTTCACCAGTGAAGCCTTCACCGGGGTGCTGAAACGGGAAGGCGTGGTCATCAGCATGGATGGGCGGGGGCGCGTGTTCGACAACATCTTCGTCGAGCGGCTCTGGCGCAACGTCAAGCAGGAGGACGTGTATCTGAAGGGCTATGCCACGATGGGCGAGCTGATGGTTGGCCTGACCGAGTACTTCGCCTTCTACAACGGCGAGCGCCCGCACCAGTCGCTGGGCGACCAGACGCCCCAGATCGTGTATCGAACCGCTATCGGTGGCGGGGCGGTGATCGTCGATAAATTCGGCGGCGCGGGTGGAGGAACCCCTGTTCCGCTACGCTCCACAGGGGTTCCTCCCCCCGCAGAAGCAAGATCAACAGCCACAGCACAAACCAAAGCAAAGGCAACACCGGGGCAGCGCCGTCCAGCTGCTACTGAAGTCAAGTGCCCAGCTTAAACAGACTTGATTCTTGTCTTGACTTCGGGGTCCACTTTAGTCAGCGAATCGGCTCAGACGACACCAGACGAAAGCCGGCGTTGTCGACCCGCTCGCCGGGATCGTTCCAGTTGCGCACGGCGCTGCGCACGGCGTCCGGATTGCCATACCAGGACCCCCCGCGCAGTACGCGCGCATCGCCACTGGTATCTGGCTCGATTTCCTCCGGATGTTGATGTTTGTTCAGACACCATTCCCAGACGTTGCCGGCCAGGTCGAGCACTCCTTCGCTCGAGGCGCCCTGCGGATAGGCACCGACGATCGTGGTCCGTTCGAGTTTGCACTCGCCGGCGTTGTCCCAGGTCTCGTTGATGTTGGCATAGCCGGTGGTGTAGTCATCACCCCAGGGAAAGGCGCGGCCATCGCGGCCGCGTGCAGCACGTTCCCATTCCTCTTCGGTCGGTAGCCGCACGGTGTAGCCGAGTTGCTCGCCGAGCCACCGACTGAAAGCCACTGCCTCGTACCAGTTGACGCTGGTGCATGGCCGTTCCGCTTGCGGCCAGCGAGACTCCTGCGGCTGCGTGCGCTCGATTGCTTGCCACCAACGCGCGTCGTCATAGCCGCCGACATCGATGAAGGCCTGGTAGCGCAGATTGGTAATCGGGTAGCGTGCCAGATAGAAAGTCGGCAGCGTGCGACTTTTTCCGTCCTGGTAGATGTAGGCGCCGCCTGGTATTTCGACCCAGTCGATGTCCGGCAGCGCGATGGGAGGGTCGGAGGAAGTAGTCATCATGGGGCGCACTCGCTGGGATTGGTTGGTCCCAGGATACCCGCAGTCTTGCTTCTGCTATGTGTGCTGGCGTACAGAACGGGTCGGATTCAATCCATAGCAACGCGGCAAGCAAAACGCTGCCGCTCGGCACCATCGCCAACGGATTTGGCTTCGCCCGATTCCAGCATGATCAGCCAGCGATACCACCGCCCTCGAGGAAGTGGTTGGCCATGATCTAGACCCATGGTGCAGGTACAGAAAAAACCGCACAATGCCGAAATCTCTGTCAAGAGTCACGGGAAACTCCGGCCTTGCACCCCCTTGGGCATAACCGATTGAAACACTTGACACATTTTCGGCCATACGGCTTTTCTTCGCGCTGGCGAATCGGCACCGTGCTCCGCTGTCTGGTGCTCGCCTGCTTGCTGCCGGGCATACTCGGCGTCGGAGTATTGTTCTCGTGGGAGTATTTCAACGCCCGCGCCCAACTCGAAAGGGACATGATCGCAACGGCGCGTGCGATGGTTCAGTCGGTTGATAGTCAGTTGCTCAGGGCCAAGACCATTGGCCAGGTCCTCGCCACGAGTGGTGCGCTTGTCCGGCATGATCTCGCGGGATTCCATCGACGGGCGAGTGAGGCCATCATCACGACGAAAGTGGCCATGAACGTCGTGCTCAGCGATGAGAGCGGCCAGCAACTGGTCAACACGCTGCGGGAATTTGGCGAACCGTTGCCACAGCACGGCCATCCGCAAGTTCTCGGTCGTGTCTTCGCGACCGGACAGCCGGTCATTTCTGAAATCTACGTCGGTGGGGTGCTGCGCAAGCCCGTAGTGAGCATCGACTTACCGGTGTTCGTCGCCGGCAAGGTGGCTTATGTGCTGAGCGTCGGCCTGTTGCCGAACGATTTCAACGCGATCCTCGCCGCGCAAAACTTTCCGCCGGGTTGGCTATCGGCAATATTCGACAACACCGGCACCATCGCCGCACGGACGCACGCAGCGGAAGAATTCGTTGGCCAGAAGGGAACGGCTGAGTATATCCAGCGCATCAGCGAATCCCCGGAAGGCTCGATGAAGACCGTTACCCGTGAAGGAATTCCAACCTTGTCGGTCTGGAGCCGTTCGTCGGTCACTGGCTGGAGTGTCGGTATCGGCATTCCTCGAGAAATCCTCGAACGCGATCTGATGCACACCATGACCTGGCTGTCTTCAGGTCTGGCGACTTTGCTCGTCATTGGCCTCAGCTTGGCGTGGTTGGCCGGTCGGAGCATAGCCGGCTCGGTGCGCGCACTCACCGAGCCGGCGATAGCCTTGCGGCAGGGGCGAGCGGTTCCTATTCCCGATGTATCCATCCACGAATCGGCCGAGGTCGCTGTCGCGCTCCGTGAGACCGGGGAATTGTTGGCTGCACGCACGGCCGCCTTGGTGGCCGCCAATCACGAACTTGAACAACTTGCTCGGGTTGACACCTTAACCGGCCTGCAAAACCGCAAGTCAGCCAACGAGAGGCTACACCTGAGACATTTTCGATGTGTCGATTTTCCAGCGTCAAAAATATACCGTACGCATTTTTGGCGCTGGCGTCGACCTACCGGCAGCCGTAGGAGGCGAGGCTGCGCTGGTTTTTTATCGTCGGCGCCCGGTTTTTTCAGTTTTGACGATCCTGGGCGCCACCCGTCCCCGCCGGAGAATCGCGGTCTGGTATGCCTGATACTGGGGAGTCGCCTGGTGGCGCTAACCGCTGGCCTGTCGTGGAGTCTGAACCAGTGAGCGCATTTGGTGAGCACGCCCCTGCTTGATGTGCCCAAGCGCCATCGCGAGCATGACCCAGGCCAGCCCTACCCGCAGCTTCATTTTGTCCATGCCACGGATGAAGTGGCGCTCGAAGCCAAAGCTGTTGTCGATACGGTTGTTGATTCGTTCCAGGGCGGTGCGCCGGTGGTAACCCCGATGCCAGCTCGGGCTGCCATGGGGCGTCGGCACGAAGATGCGGCGATCCTGCTCGGTAATCTTGATGCGAACGATCCGGCCATAGGCGCCGGGATGGACGCGCCTGCGGCGTGGCAGGTCTCAGCGCCCGGGCACACACTCCCCACGTAGCCGCCGGGCAACGGTACTTCAGCGTGTCTCGATCGGCTTCGAGCCCTGAAAGACCAGGTCCGGACTTCGCCCGTCTGCGGACAGCAGCAGCGGACATGGCCCATTTCGGTATGGACGAGAGTATCGGCACGATCGGGAAACAGCGGGCGAGTAATCGTGCTGGACGGATCGAAGCCGGGTTCCTGTTTCTCTGCGCGCCACAGTTCGCGCGTGTCGATCAGTGGCCGAATACGGTAGGTATCCCACAGGAGTGCCTTCGTTTCACCCGCATCGAGCCCCGGTCGGCACTGAAATCCTCATCGTTCGGCCAGTACCGGCTGTTCGGGAACAGTTCGCCGATCATCTGACGCAGGGTCCGGGATCCGATGCCGAGGCACAAGTCACCACGACGGCGACCGGTAACTCGTAGTGCGTGTCCGCGATCACGTGCGCCATAGCCAAACCAGCTCTTGACCTTGCTCCAGGCTTTGCCGTTCGCATCGACGCCAGAGGTCTTGTGGTGGCCCCAGTCCGCGTCTGGATCGGAGGTCATGCTCGTCTCGCGGTCTTTTTGTCCGGTACTGTGGCTTTCGACCGCCTTGCCGTCGAAGCCCAGGTGCCGGCCGAAATCCGGCAACACCTCGGTGAGGCCTTGTCGCAGCGAGGCCAACATCTGCTTCGTGTAGCCGCCGGCCGTTTCCATGGATCAGGGTCGCCAGAAAGCGGGAGAACCGAGTCGGGTGGAACGCCGAGATAGGGCTCCAGGGAATCACGTGGGCTCCGACCGCTGGCTTCTTCGCCACGGGAAGCATTTCAAACCCGCACCGATCCATCAGCGCCGGGTTGCGGCCAAGTTCCCGCCGTAGCGAGGCGATGCTCGGGTGTTGAAGACCACCCCGGCGATCACCGCATTCCACATCGCCTGCACCGGATAGTCGTCTCGACCCTTCGCCCGACGGGCTTCGAGGGCCTGCATCAGCGCATCGTCCGGCAGGTAATCGAGAGCCACCGACAAGCGCTCGATGTCAGGGCAGGCTTCAACGTCTTCCCAGGAAAAGAGTCGTGCTTGCGGGACATGGGCCATGGTAGCGCTCACGAGCAGATAGAAAATGATAATACCATATACCGATGCGTTTAAGTGCCTGTTACTATGTATATTTCTTGTTTTGCCAATCAGAAAACTTGGGGTGGGTGAAAATCCATGGCCAATGCATAAAGAACCGCTGAAGGGCGGAAAACCGGCCCTAAACTGGGGTAGAAAATTTCTGCCCCGTGAAACCCAGTAGGCAAGGGTTTGTGAGGAGCGAAGATGACTCCGAGAGGCTACACCTGGAATTTCTACGCTTCAAGCGGTCAGGCCGCGCCTACTACGTGCTGTTCATGGATATCGATTGCTTCAAGGAGATCAACGATACCTTTGGCCACGAAGCAGGCGATCAAGTGCTGCGGCAGATGGCGACTGTACTCAAGGATTCATTGCGGGAAACAGATTTCGTCGCCCGTTATGGTGGGGAGGAATTCCTGGCTATCCTCGCGGAGACGACTGCCCAGGGAGCCTTGGCGACTGCCGAGATCGTCCGAGGCACGGTGGCCAAGCAATCCTTCCCGGTCGTAAAGCAAGTCACTGTGAGTATTGGGGTCGCGATGGCGCTCTGCGAGGACAAGAATGAGGAAGAAGCGGTACGCCGGGCCGATTGCGCACTCTACGAGGCCAAGGAAAATGGCCGCAACGCCGTCCGGTCGTAGTCACCGAAAGCACAAGGCTGTATATACTTGCCATTCGCCGTCCAATTGCGTTGGAGATACGCGTGGCCTTGACTGCCGACCCAATGGGAAATCAATTGCTTGCGACACTACCCGAGGCTGAATTGGCGCGCTGGCTGCCACAGCTCGAAGCTGTGGACCTGCAGCTTGGCAAGGTACTCTACGAGTCCGGTATCCGCTTGAGCCACGTTTACTTCCCGACCACGGCGATCGTCTCGCTGCTGTCGGTGATGGCGGACGGCGCCTCGGCTGAGCTGGCCGTCGTCGGCCACGAAGGCATTGTCGGCATTTCGCTATTCATGGGCGGCGACTCGACGCCGAGCCGGGCGGTAGTGCAAAGCGCCGGCCAGGGATTTCGCCTGAAGGCGCACCTGCTGCTGCTGGAGTTCAACCGCGCCGGTCCCGTGATGCACCTCCTGCTGCGCTATACGCAGGCCCTGATTACCCAGATGGCGCAGACGGCGGTGTGCAATCGTCACCACTCACTGGAGGAGCAACTGTGCCGATGGCTGCTGTTGAGCCTGGATCGTTTGCCTTCGAACGAAGTGATGATGACGCAGGAACTGATTGCCAACATGCTGGGCGTTCGCCGTGAAGGGGTCACAGAAGCGGCGGGCCATCTGAAGACGCTCGGCCTGATCACGTACCAGCGCGGCCACATCACGGTACTTGACCGCCCCGCGCTCGAGCGGCGGAGCTGCGAGTGCTATGGCGTGGTCAAGAAAGAGTACGATCGCCTGCTGCCGGCAACCCCGGCAAGCTGAGCATGGTCTCTGAGCGATCGTTGTCGGTGATAGCAGGGCCGACCGCATCGGCAATCCGCGAAGCATGCGCCGCTGCGTACTTTCCACCACCCTCGTGAACCATATGATCAGCGCGTCGCGACCCGAGCGACTGCTCCGGACGGCTTTCGACAACCCTTCAAGCGGCCATGCCGCGCAGGATACCTTGCCATGACTATCGGAAAAGCAATCATCAATCAGCTGCGAACCGGCGTGCCGGGGCTGGACGAAGTGCTCGGGGGCGGCCTGCCGGAGTTCTCCTTCAACCTCATCGCCGGTCTGCCTGGCTGCGGCAAGACCACGCTGGCGCACCAGATCATGTTCGCACTGGCGACGCCAGAACGTCCTGCCCTCTACTTCACGGCGATCGGTGAACCACCGCTGAAAATGTTGCGCTACCAGCAGCAGTTCGACTTCTTCGACCTCGACAAGCTCAACCGCAGCATCCGCTTCATCAACCTGGCGGAAGATACGGCCTCGGGCGACATCGCCAGAGTGCTGGAGCGAATCGTCGCTGAAGTCGAGGAACGACAACCAGGCCTGGTCTTCGTCGATTCTTTCACTTCGATAGTCCTCGCTGGTCAGGAGCAGGGCAAGTCGCTCGTCGGCCTACCGCAGTTCGTGCAGCATCTCGGCGTCCTGATGACGAGCTGGCAGGCCACGACCTTCCTGGTCGGCGGATACTTCACCGAGAACGATCAGAGCCCGGTGCTCACCGTCACCGACGGACTGTTCTGGTTGCGGCAAAGTGTGCAGGGCAACTCGATGGTCCGAAAAATGGAGATCATGAAGATGCGCGGGCAGTGCACCCTGCCTGGGCTGCACACCTTTCGCATCAGTACCGCCGGAATCCATGTCTTTGCCCCCCCACAACCTTCCCTGCTGACGGAAACGCGATCGCCGTCGACCAGCGCAGCTCGCTTGCGGATGGGTGTGCCAGGCCTGGACGATATGATGGGCGGCGGCCTGCCCCGCGGCTACTCCTTGCTGGTCGCCGGCCCATCGGGGTCGGGCAAGAGCATTATGGCGACAGCTTTCCTGGCCGAGGGCGCACGCTGCGGCGAGACCGGGGTCGTTGCGGCTTTCGAGCAGCGACCCAACCACTCACGTGGCCGCGTCATGTCCGAGCTGATCGAGACTGGCCGCGTCGGCGTGGTTGACACGCGAGCAGCAGCCCTGTCAGTCGACGAGATTGCCATGCTGCTGATCACCGAAATCCAGCGCATCAAGGCGACCCGAGTCGTTATTGATTCGCTCTCCGGCTTCGAACTCGCCCTGGCGCCCACCTTCCGCGACAACTTCCGTGAATCCCTTTCGCGCATGGTGTCGGCCCTGGCCAGCACCGGCGTCACGGTGCTGATGACCTCGGAACTGGAAGACCGTTACAACGACCTCCGCTTCAGCCCCTACGGAACGGCCTTCCTGACCGATGCGATCATCGTACAGCGTTACATCGAGGTTGATAGCTGCCTGCGGCGAGTAATGGCCGTGGTGAAAGTACGGGCCAGCGCGCATGCCAACGAGTTGCGGCTGTTCCACATTGACGACCAGGGCATCGTGATCGGTGATCTGCTGGCCGATCACGAGGGACTGCTGGGCGGCAGGCCGCGCTTGCGTCGTGCTTTGCTCGGAGCCGTTGATACGCAGACCGATGACTGAAAGATCGGCAAGGGGTTCGGTCACATCAATACCCGAACTCGCCGTGGCTGCACCACCCGAACGGTGACGGGACGGCAAGGGCGCCTTTCACCGTCTCGTCAGAGTGGCAGTGGGCGGTACGGCCGGTGCCATATGTGCGCCAGCGAACAGACTCCGATCTGCTTCCGGACTATTCTCTCAATTGGCTGCAGAAGGCGCGAAGCAAGCAACAAATTGCCAAGCCGCCTGCGAAACAGGGCCTTACTTTCAGACAACAAGGAACCATGATCATGCTATCAAGAGAAGAATACACCGCGAAAATCAAACAGCAACTCGACGAGTTCAACACCAAGGTCGATGAGTTGCAGGCGAGAACCCAGGAAACAAAAGCGGATGCGCGGGAGAAGTATGAGGCCGAGATGGCCAAGCTGCGGCATCAGTCCGAACTGGCTGTGGCCAAACTCGATGAACTCAAGGCTGCGGGCGAGGATTCATGGGAAAAGCTGGTCGCCGAAATGGAAAAAATACGCGACGCAATCGTCCACTCATTCAGTTACTTCAAGTCACAGGTCAAGTAGGGATACTTTTCCGTCGACGCGTATGTTGGCCAGCGCACAGAACCGATCTACCTTTGGTATTACAGTGCTCTTGTCGACACGACGAATGAATCGCGTGATTCGCAGGACGAGGCCAGTTGGCTCGTGTATCAGAGGTATCAATCAGCAAGTCAGGAGATCAAAGTGAACAAGGATCAAGTCAAGGGCGCAGCGAAAGACCTCGGTGGAAAAATTCAGGAAGAGGTCGGCAAACTGGTTGGTAGCACCGAGCAGCAAACAAAAGGCCTGAAAAATCAGGCCGAAGGCAAAGTGCAGGAACATGTCGGCGACCTGAAGGAAAAGGTCAAGGACGCCAAAGACGCCGTCAAGGAAGCCGTAAAGACGTAATGCGTTGGGCACTCGTGCCCAACGGCTTGACCAGGCAGCCGCCCATGGCGGCTGCTTCTTTTTCTGTTGCCACGCGCGCGCATCATCGTGCCAAGGCCAGCCTGCCAAGCGGAATCATTGGCCATAGCAAAGGTGTTCGCAGCGTCGGCCAGATGCTGCGGCTCAAGGACGGCAGGGATGACTTATTGTGTTGGTGCACGGCTGGACGAGGGCATGATCTTCGCGTCGGATTCGCGAACCAACGCGGGTATCGATAATTTCGCCAAGTTCTGCAAGATGACGGTATTCGAGCGCAAGGGCGAGCGGGTGCTGGTCCTCTTGAGTTCGGGCAATCTCGCCGGCACCCAGGCGATCATCAGCGTGTTGACCCAACGCGGCGAAGATCCCGGCAACCAGGCGTCGCTGTGGAATGCGCGCACCATGTTCGACACCGCCAATCTGGTGTCCGACGCCATGCGCGACATCGAACGGCGCGATGGTCCGTTCCTCGAAGCGAGCGAAATCCGCTTCAACGCATCCTTCATCCTCGGCGGGCAGATCCGCGGCGAAGGGCAACGCTTGTTCCGCATCTATGCTGAGGGCAACTTTATCGAGGCTGGTGTCGACACACCCTACATCCAGACCGGTGAAACCAAATATGGCAAGCCACTTATCGACCGCGTCATCATGGGCTCGACAAAGCTTGCGGACGCCGCGAAATGCATTCTCGTATCGTTCGACTCGACGATGCGCAGTAACCTTTCGGTTGGTATGCCGATCGACCTCATCTGCTACGAACGTGACAGCCTCGAAATCCGGATGCGACGGCGTTTTGCCGAAGGTGACCCCTACTTCACGTTGTTGCATCAGAGCTGGAGCGAGGGCACACGGCGGGTGTTTCGAGAGCTCCCAGAGTTGGTCTGGTAAGCTTTGCCGTCACCACCCAACCTCCCGAAAAGCGTGCGCGACTTCTATGTCGTTACCTGCGAGCATGGTGGCAACCGCATCCCCGCTGCATACGCTGAGCTGTTTCACGAATGGCAGGCCCGCTTGTCCACCCATCGCGGCTACGATCCCGGCGCCCGGGTCCTGGCGCGCGATCTTGCCGCGGCCCTGCACGCACCACTGGTGATATCGACGGTGAGCCGCCTGCTGATCGATCTCAATCGATCGCTGTCCAGTCCACAGGTGTGGTCGGAGGCCACCTGTGCCCTCTCGCCGACGCGCAAACAGGCCATCGTGTCGCGCCATTACGCGCCTTACCGGCAGCGGCTGACGGAGATCGTGGCGACAGCGGTCGCGGCGGGCCAGCGGGTGATCCATGTTTCCTCACACAGCTTCACCCCAATCCTCGACGGCCAGGTCCGCAACGCCGACGTCGGCTTGTTGTACGACCCGGCTCGGTCGGGAGAGGTGGCGGTGGCAGCCCACTGGAAGGCGGCGTTCGCCGAACAGTCGGCCGAACTGCGCGTGCGCCGGAATTATCCGTACCAGGGAAAGGACGATGGACTGACCTCGGCAATGCGCCGCTGTTTTCCGCCCGACCAGTATGTCGGAATCGAGATTGAACTCAACCAGGCCTTCGTGCTGGCACAGCGGCGGCCATGGCGGCAGTTGCGTCGTACCGTCGTGACGACCTTGCTGGCGGCACTGCGCTGACCACGCACTGCCGTCGCGCGTTTTCCATCAAATCATCTACTACCAGGAGGCTCGAATGAAAATCCGTATTGGCTATGAAATCGTCTATGAGTGCGCGCAACCGACACCGATGATCCTGACCCTCAACATCCATTACTCGCGGATGAACGACGTCGTGGTGCCTGATCACCTGCGGACGGATCCGCCGGTACCGCTGCTTGCCTATCGCGACGGCTTCGGCAACTGGTGCAGCCGAATCGTCGCGCCGCGCGGCGATATCCGTATCTTTGCCGACGGCGTCGTTCGCGATTCGGGCCTGGTCGACGACGTTGCGCCGGGGGCGCAGCAGATCGCCCTCCAGGATCTGCCGGAGGAAACGCTGGTCTTCCTGCTCGGCAGCCGCTATTGCGAAACCGATCGCCTGTCCGCCGAGGCGTGGCGTCTGTTCGGGCAGACGCAGCCCGGCTGGGCACGCGTGCAGGCGATCTGCGATTTCGTGCACCAGCATATCCAGTTCGGCTACCAGTTCGCACGCCCGACCAGGACGGCCTGGGAGGCATACAACGAGCGCGTCGGTGTTTGCCGCGACTACGCCCATCTGGCCGTCACCTTGTGCCGCTGCCTGAACCTGCCGGCCCGCTACTGCACCGGCTATCTGGGCGACATCGGCATCACGCCAGTGCCGGGTCCGATGGACTTCTCCGGTTGGTTCGATGTGTACCTTGGCGGCCGCTGGTACACCTTCGACGCCCGCAACAACGTTCCGCGCATCGGGCGCGTCCTCATGGCGCGCGGCCGTGACGCTGCCGACGTGGCGATGGTCACGACCTTCGGGCCAAGCGTCCTCAAGAACTTTCTCGTGCGCACCGACGAAGTGCTGGCGACCTAGCGCAGGGACGGCGCAGCCCTGCCGGTTCCGACAGGGCATCGGCAATGGCGCGACCAGCGTCTGCTCCGCACACCAGCGGGCTTCCCTGCCGGCTACCGGTCAGGGGACCTGCGGGTGGGTGTTCGGCAGCGCACAGACTGCCCTCCCCTACTCCGGGACAATGCGGTGGTGGCGCGGGCCGCAGTAGCTGCGTTGAGTGCTGATGTGGCCGACCTTCGCTGCAACGGCGATCGTCGCCCTGAACGCACCCAAAAGGAGAACACCATGGCATACACACAACCATCCGCACGATCATCTTCGCCCTCCGTTGCGAAACCGGCACTCTCTCTGCTCGCCGCGATATTGTTTGGTTCAATAGTGCTGGTACCACTCGCCAACGCGAAAGGCGAAGAAGTCGTCCGTGCGCCATCGGGCATTAGCTATGTGACCGGTGGCGTCGGCATGGAGGGAGCCGATCGACTGAAGGCCATGGAGAAGGACTTCAACCTGAAACTCGTCTTCGCCGACAAGACCGGCTCTTATCTCAGTGCCGTGAAGGTTGCGATCGTCGATGCTACTGGTCGTGTGGTACTTGAAACCACCACCGAAGGCCCGTTTCTGATGGCCAGGCTGGTCGCCGGTGCCTACCAGATCAACGCGACCTTCGCCGGCCAGATGGAACGTCAGAAAGTAACGGTCGGTGCGAACAAGCTGTCCACCATCGACTTTCGCTGGCCTGCCCACTGACTGCTGATTTGCAGCAATAGCCACAGTAAAGGAACGACCAGCGGCGGCACTCTGGTAATCGTTCCTCCCCGCGGAGGACGGCTGACGCGAGGCATGGATGGATCCGCCTACAAAGCGTGACAACACGTCACAAAGCGATGGTCATCGTGTCAATACACCGGCACGTTTGACCACAAGACTGATAACAAAAAGGATCCCACATGAAACGTCTGCTATTCGCAGCAGCACTGGCCGCCGTTGGCGCCAGCGGCACCGTACCGGCAGTCGCCGCCGATGTTGGTGTATCGGTGAGCATCGGCCAACCCGGCTTCTATGGCCACGTGGACATCGGTGGCTACCCGCCGCCGCAACTCGTTTACCGGCAACCGGTGGTCATCGAGCGGACACCGGTTTACCGTCAGCCGATCTACCTGAATGTTCCCCCAGGTCACGCGAAACATTGGCGCCAGCACTGCGCTGCGTACAACGCCTGCAACGAGCGGGTCTATTTTGTGCGCAACAACTGGTACAACCGCGAGTACGTTCCGCGCTACCAGGAATATCAGCGTGACCGCCGTGACGACCGCCGTGACGAGTACCGGGGTGATCAGCGTCGGGGGCAGGGGAACAGCCACCACGGGGGCGGTCACGACCCGAACCGCAATTACTGATCGATGGTCGCCAGCCTGTGTGCGACAGCGTACAGATCGCCCCTGCGGTTGAGTCTATCGTGTTCTGCAGCGTTGACTCCGCCTCGGGGTTGCGCGTAGCTGGAGTCGCTTCTCCATGGATCATAGGTAGGGCGATTCTTGCTGCGCTGCGACCGCGAAGCCTCGTCACGCCGACCTTCCTTACATCTGGAGATGCAATCATGAACCCAATCAGCAAGTATCTTTCCGCAGTCGTCCTCGCCGTCACGCTGGTGACCGCTGTCGGTTGCTCATCCACAGCGAAGCAGGAGGGCACGGGCGAGTATGTCGACGACAGCGTCATCACGACCAAGGTCAAGGCGGCCGTTTTCAATGAACCGCTCCTCAAATCGGCCGAGATCAACGTCGAAACCTTCAAGGGTGTGGTGCAGCTGAGCGGCTTCGTCAGCTCGCAGTCGGCGGCGAACAAGGCAGTCGAGGTGGCACGTGCCGTTGGTGGCGTAAAATCCGTCAAGAACGACATGCGCGTCAAGTGAGCGATTCTTGAGCACTTGATCACCAGCCGTTGCCGGGCCTTGGGTTCGGCAACGGTCGGTGGACGCATTTTTCAGTCGCCGGAAACTGCACGCCGAAGCTGCTGGCCGAGTTGCTCGACGACACGTCTATCCCTTGCTCGATAGGGGTCCGGCAGGTTCTGTTTCCTGGAAGGTAGCCGTGAATTGAACGCCGCAACCAAGCTCACCGGATACCTGCAGCAGTTGAAGACGCGACGTCGCGGCAACGGCTGGCGAGAGATCTCGGCCGACGAAGAGCCACCGCTCCGATCGGAGCTGTTCAGCGCCGACCAGATGGACCAGCACGGGCGAATTCTCGCGGCATCGCACGAGCTGGCTCCGGGAAGTGCCCCGGATCAGCTTCTCGCGCGGCTGGCAGCGAACGAGATCGCCCTGGTCGGCGTCTGCCAGCTATTGACCGGCGCGGATACCGAGAAGCAGCGGATCACGCCGGCCGGCGAATGGCTACTCGACAACTTCTATCTGATCGAAGAACAGATCCGCACGGCCAAGAGACACCTGCCCAAAGGTTACAGCCGTGAACTTCCCCGCCTGGCACGCGGGCCCTCGGCCGGGCGGCCACGCGTTTATGACCTGGCCCTGGAGACCGTGGCGCATGGCGACGGTCGGGTCGACACGGACAGTCTCGGCCGCTTCGTCGCCGCCTACCAGACGGTCACCGCTCTCAAGCTTGGCGAGCTGTGGGCGATCCCGATCATGCTCCGGCTGGCGGTGATCGAGAATCTCCGGCGGGTCGGGGTGCGCATCGCTGCCGCCCGGCTCGAGCGCAACCTGGCCGAAAAGTGGGCCGACCTGATGGTGGACAGCGCCGCAACGGATCCGAAGAATCTGATCCTGGTGATTGCCGACATGGCGCGCTCGAACCCACCGATGGCCAGCGCCTTTGTCGCCGAACTCGCGCGCCGCCTGCAGGGACGAGGCCCCGCCCTGGCCCTGCCGTTGACCTGGATCGAGCAGCGTCTCGCCGAGTCGGGATTGACGGTCGAGCAGATGGTGCAGTCGGAGATCCAGCAGCAGGCGGCCGATCAGGTCTCGGTCAGTAACAGCATCGGCAGCCTGCGGGTCCTCGGCGCCATGGACTGGCGCGAGTTCGTCGAGACGATGAGCATGGTCGAGCAGACGCTGCGCGACGATCCGGGTGGTGTTTATGGCCGGATGGATTTTGCCACCCGCGATCGCTACCGCCACGCAACGGAGGAAATAGCCAGGAAGGGAGACCTGACCGAGAGCGAGGTAGCCCGCAAGGCGGTCGAACTGGCGCAGGCGGCAGCAGGGAGAATCGTTGCTCGCGACAACCGCGGCGATCGTGCCGGGCACGTCGGTTTCTACCTGATCGACAAGGGCCTGCCTGAGCTCGAGCGGGCGGCGGCAGTTCGCCTGTCCGCTCCCGAGGCCCTGCGCCGAGTGGTAGGCCAATGCCCGCTGCTGATCTACCTGGGCGGGATCTTGCTGATCAGCGTGATCCTTGCTGCGGGTCTGCTGGCGCAGGCACGTGCCTCGGGAATCCCCGCCGGGGTGCTTTCGTTCACGCTGCTGCCGATCGGCATGCTCGCGCTGCTGGGCGTCAGTCAACTGGCCGTGGCATTGGTGAACTGGCTGACCACCCTGCTGATGACCCCGCACGCCCTGCCCCGAATGGACTTCTCCGAAGGGATCCCGCCGACATCGCGCACGCTGGTGGTGGTCCCGACGATGCTCACCAGCACCTCGGGGGTCGAGGATCTGGTCGAGGCGCTGGAAGTCAGGTGGCTCGCCAATCGCGATCAGCAGCTGTACTTCGGTCTGTTGACCGATTTTCGGGACGCGCCCATGGAGTCGCTTCCCGAAGACGGGCCGCTGCTGGAATTGGCCCGGACGCGGATAGACGAGCTGAACGAGAAATACGGTCGTGGCCCTGAAGGCAGCCACGGCGACACCTTCTTCCTCTTCCACCGCCCGCGCCAGTGGAACCCACAGGACCGGATCTGGATGGGTTACGAACGCAAGCGTGGCAAGCTGGCAGACTTGAACGCGCTGTTGCGTGGCGACGCGCGAGCTGGCGTCAGCAATCGCTTTTCGCTGGTTGTTGGTAACCTGTCTGTGCTGTCCGAGGTGCGCTACGTGATCACCCTGGATACCGATACGCAGTTGCCGCGCGACGCAGCGCGACAATTTGTTGGCGCCATGGCGCACCCCTTGAATCACCCCCACTACGACGAAACCAAGCAGCGGGTGACCGAAGGCTACGGCATCCTGCAACCGCGTGTGGCGGTCAGCCTGCCGGGGACGAACCGCTCGCGCTATGCGCGAATGTACGGCGGGGAGCCAGGCATCGACCCTTATACCCGCGCCGTTTCGGATGTGTACCAGGACGTTTTCGGTGAAGGCTCGTTCATCGGCAAGGGAATCTACGACGTCGACGCCTTCGCGCAGGCGCTCAAGGGGCGCTTTCCCGAGAATCGCATCCTCAGCCACGATCTTGTCGAGGGATGCTACGCGCGCTCGGGGCTGTTGAGCGACGTGTATCTGTACGAGGATTACCCGGCCCGTTACAGCGCCGATGTGAGCCGCCGCTACCGCTGGATTCGCGGCGATTGGCAGTTGGCCGGCTGGTTGCGGCGGTGGGTACCTGCTGATCAGACAGCACCGCGTCGAGGGCAGAGCGCCGGCTCGGACAGGGTGGCGGGCGACAAGCGTCAAACGAACCGACTGTCGACCTTGTCGCAGTGGAAGTTGATCGACAATCTACGCCGCAGTCTCGTCCCGGCAGCGCTGACCCTGCTGCTGCTGCTGGGATGGACGCTGCTGCCTGCGGCGTCGGTGTGGACCGCATTGCTGATCGGCATGCTGTTGCTTCCGTCCCTCTGCGGCCTGACCCACGAGCTGTTCAGCAAGCCGGATGAAGTGCTGTTGCGGCAGCACCTCGCAGCCGTTGGAGGCTCCTTGTCCCGACACCTTCGGCAGGTGGCGTTCGAGTTCGCCTGCCTCCCCTACGAGGCTTTTTTCAGTCTCGATGCCATCGCCCGTACGACCTGGCGGCTGCTCGTCACAAAGCGGCGACTGCTCGAATGGAATCCGTCAAGCGACGCCAATCGTGAATCGGACAAGGCTGCCGCTAGCGGGCTCGCCGCCTCATACCGGTCGATGTGGATCGCGCCGGCAATCGCCTCTGCGGCGACGATCCATCTGGCGCTATCGACACCCGAAATGCTGGCGGTGGCAGGGCCGATTCTCCTCCTGTGGTTCGCTTCACCGCTCATCGCCTGGTGGATCAGCCGCCCGCTGACTCGTCACCAGCCGGCCCTGACGGTCGAGCAGACGCTCTTCCTGCGGGCCCTTGCGCGGCGGACCTGGTCGTTTTTCGACCGGCTGGTCGGTGCGGAAGACCACTGGCTGCCGCCCGACAACTATCAGGAGTATCGCGGCGCCGCGGTCGCGCATCGCACCTCGCCGACCAATATCGGACTGGCGCTGCTGGCCAATCTGTCCGCCTATGACTTCGGTTATCTGCCGGCCGGGGGCCTCGTCGAGCGCACGACCAACACCCTGCGCACGATGGAAGGGCTAGAGCAGCATCAGGGGCATTTCTACAATTGGTACGACACGCAGACGCTGCAGCCGCTGCCGCCGCGCTACATTTCGGCGGTGGACAGCGGCAACCTGGCCGGCCACCTGCTGACCTTGCGGGCGGGTCTGCTGGCGCTTGCCGATGACCGGATACTGGCAGCCAGACTGTTCGACGGCCTGAGCGATACGCTCGCCATTCTCGCGGACGCGGCGCGCGGCGTAGCGGTGCGCCCGCTGGCAGAGTTCCGGAAGGATCTGGCGTCCGCCTCGGCGAGCCCTCCTGGTAAGCTGGCGCTGGCCCACTCACACCTTGTACGAATGGCGATCGACGCCGGCGAACTGGCTACCAACGTGACGAGCAGCCGCAATGCGGCAGACCCGCCGGAAAGTGATGCCAGCGAATGGGCCGAGGCGCTGCTCCGGCAATGTCACGAAGCGCGGGACGAATTGACCTTCCTGGCGCCGTGGCTGTTGCTGCCGGCCGCACCAGCCGGGCTCAGCGCCGATCTTGCCACGCTCGCCGAGCACAGCGAAATTCCGACCCTGCGCACCCTGGCGAAGGGCGATGTGGAGCTGGCGGCGCGAATCGAGCGTGATCTCGAGGCGGCGAGCACACCCGCGCAGCGCTACTGGCTCAGCGAACTGCAGCGAACCATCACGCAAGGATGCCTGCGTGCCAGGGAACGGATGGCTACCATTCAGCGCCTGGCAGTTCAATCCGGCGAGCTGGCCTACATGGAGTACGACTTCCTGTTCGACAAGGGGCGCCAACTGCTGAGCATCGGCTACAACGTCGATGAGCGTCGGGCAGACGCGAGTTACTACGACCTGCTGGCCTCGGAAGCACGATTGTGCAGTTTCGTGGCCATTGCCCAGGGCAAACTGCCGCAGGAGAGCTGGTTTACCCAGGGGCGCCTGCTCACCAGCACCAGCGGAGAGCCGGTTCTCCTGTCCTGGAGCGGCTCGATGTTCGAGTACCTGATGCCGCTCCTGGTCATGCCGACTTACGACAACACGCTGCTCGACCAGACCTGCAGGGGGGCGGTCGCCAGACAGATCGAGTACGGAAGTCAGCGCGGCGTCCCCTGGGGCATCTCGGAATCCGCCTACAACACCGTCGACGCGCAGCTCAACTACCAGTACCGCGCCTTCGGCGTACCAGGTCTGGGACTCAAGCGCGGACTGGCCGACGATCTGGTCATCGCGCCCTATGCCTCGGTGCTCGCGCTGATGGTGGCGCCGGAGGAGGCCTGTCTCAATCTGCAGCGACTCGCGGCGGCAGGTTTTGTCGGCAGGTTCGGCTTCTTCGAAGCCATCGACTACACGCCTGCACGGCAGCGACGGGGTCAATCGCAAACGGTGGTGCGCGCCTTCATGGCGCATCACCAGGGCATGAGCCTGCTCGCGCTGGCCTACCTTCTTCTCGATCGCCCGATGCAGCGGCGATTCGAATCGGACCCGTTGTTCCAGGCGATCATGCTGCTGCTGCAGGAGCGGATTCCCAAGGCGACGGCCTTGTTTTCGCACACCGCCCAGCTTTCCGAGTTGCGCTCGACGTCGGTTGCTGCGGAGCAATCAATCCGGGTATTCAGCAGTCCCGACACGCCGATACCGGAGGTGAAGCTGTTGTCCAACGGCCGCTACCACGTGATGGTTACCAACGCCGGTGGCGGTTACAGTCGCTGGAAGGACCTCGCGGTAACGCGCTGGCACGAAGACAGCACCTGCGATAACTGGGGCAGTTTCTGTTACATCAGAGAGCTGACGAATGGGGCGAGCGCCGCCTTCTGGTCGACCGCCCATCAGCCGACGCTGAAGCGAGCAGAGAGTTACGAGGCGATCTTCTCCGAGGGACGCGCCGAGTTTCGTCGCCGCGATGCCGTCGCTGTCGGCGACGGTACTTTCGAGACCTATACCGAGATCGTCGTCTCGCCGGAGGACGACATCGAACTGCGCCGGGTGCGCATCACCAATCGTTCGCGACAGCGGCGCACGGTCGAGCTCACCAGTTACGCCGAAGCGGTGATCGCACCGCCGGCGGCCGATGCGATTCATCCGGCGTTCGGCAATCTTTTCGTCCAGACCGAGCTCCTGCGGGAGCGGCGCGCAATCCTGTGTACGCGCCGGCCGCGCTCGCTCGGCCAGCACGGGCCGTGGATGCTGCACCTGATGTCGGGGCACGGCGCGGACATCGGCGAGGTCTCCTACGAAACCGATCGCCTGCGTTTCATCGGCCGTACGCGAAGCATCGCCAATCCCGCAGCGATGCACGAATCTGCGACGCTCTCCGGCAGCGAGGGGTCGGTGCTTGATCCGATTGTCGCCATCCGCTGTTCTTTTGCGCTCGATCCGGAACAGTCGGTGACCATCGATATCGTCTCGGGCATCGCCGACACCCGCGACCTGGCCATGGGCCTGATCGACAAGTACCAGGATCGGCACCTCGCCGACCGGGTCTTCGACCTGGCGTGGACCCATAGCCAGGTGGTGCTGCGCCAGCTCAATTCCACCGAGGCCGATTCGCAACTGCATGCGCGCCTGGCCAGCTCGGTCATCTACGCCAACGCCTCCATGCGCGCCGACGCCGCTTTGCTGATCCAGAATCTCCGTGGGCAGTCCGGGCTGTGGGGTTATGCGATCTCGGGCGATCTGCCAATCGTGCTGTTGCAGATCGGCGACGGAGCCAATATCGATCTCGTCCGGCAGCTCGTGCAGGCGCATGCCTATTGGCGCCTGAAAGGGCTGATCGTGGACCTGGTGATCTGGAACGAGGATCACGCCGGCTATCGGCAACAATTGCAGGATCGGATCATGGGTCTGATTGCCTCGGGCATCGGGGCAAGCCTGATCGATCGGCCGGGCGGTATCTTCGTCCGCGCAGCAGAACAAATCTCGAGCCAGGACCGCATCCTCTTCCAGTCTGTCGCGCGCGCCGTGATCACCGACAGCGGCGGCACGCTGGCCGAACAGCTCGACCATCTGCGCCTTGCTGAACCGCGCCCGCCACGTTTCAAACCGGTCAGAACACATCGTCGCCAGGCCGCGCCGCAGACCCATACCGCGCTCGGCGCGCCGCTTCGGGAGCTGATCCTGTCCAACGGGCTTGGCGGATTCACCCCGGACGGCCGCGAATACGTGATTACGCTGGCGCCCGGTCAGGTGACGCCAGCACCCTGGGTGAACGTGCTGGCCAATCCGCAGTTCGGGACGGTGATCTCGGAGAGCGGCATGGCCTACACCTGGAGCGAGAACGCGCACGAATTCCGTCTGACCCCCTGGCACAACGATCCGGTAAGCGATTCGGGCGGCGAAGCCCTTTACCTGCGTGACGAAATGACCGGCCACATCTGGTCGCCGACGCCCTTGCCCACGCACGCAGCTGTGCCCTACGTGATCCGGCACGGATTCGGCTATAGTGTCTTCGAAACCCTGTCGGACGGCATTTGCTCGGAACTGTGGGTGTACGTGGCCATTGATGCCGCGGTCAAGTTCTCGGTGTTGAAAGTGCGCAACGAATCCGGCCGGCCGCGACGGCTCTCGGCCACCGCCTATGTCGAGTGGGTGCTCGGGGACCTGCGGGCAAAAACGGCGATGCATGTGAGCACCGAAATCGACCCCCGCAGCGGCACGCTCTACGCGCGCAACCCGTACAGCCCCGACTTTGCCGACCGGGTGGCCTTCGTTGACGTCGACGACCCGACGCGCAACCTGAGCGGCGACCGCACGGAATTCCTCGGGCGCAACGGCAGCCTGCGTGATCCGGCAGCGATGCATCGGTCGCGCCTCTCCGGCAAGGTGGGAGCCGGCCTCGATCCCTGCGGCGCGATGCAGGTGACGATTGACCTGGCCGACGGACAGCAGAGAGAAATCGTCTTCCGGCTTGGTGTCGGGCGAAACGCCTACGAAGCCAACAAGCTCATGCGACGCTTCCGCGGCGGCCTGGCGGCGCGCGGCGCGCTTGACGCCGTTCGCCAGCACTGGAGCCACACGCTCGGTGCCGTGCATGTGGAAACCCCCGACCCCGCAGTCAATGTGCTGGCCAATGGCTGGCTGGTCTACCAGACCCTGGCGTGCCGTCTCTGGGCGCGTAGCGGCTACTACCAATCGGGCGGCGCCTTCGGTTTCCGCGACCAGTTGCAGGATGTGATGGCGCTGGTCCATGCCGACCCCGGACTGGTCCGCGAACACCTGCTGCTCTGCGCCAGCCGTCAGTTCCAGGAGGGGGACGTCCAGCACTGGTGGCATCCACCGTCTGGCCGGGGCGTGCGCACCCATTGCTCGGACGACTATCTGTGGCTGCCACTGGCGGTGTGCCGCTATGTGACGAGCAGCGCCGACACCGGGGTGCTCGATGAGCCCGTGCACTTCCTCGAAGGTCGTCCGGTCAACCCGGAGGACGATTCCTACTACGATCTTCCCGGCTGCTCACCCGACGCAGCCAGCCTGTACGAGCACTGCGTGCGCGCCCTCCGGCGCGGACTGCAGTTTGGCGAACACGGTCTGCCGCTGATGGGTAGTGGCGACTGGAACGACGGCATGAACCTGGTGGGGATGCAAGGAAAGGGCGAGAGCGTCTGGCTGGGCTTCTTCCTCTGCCAGGTGCTCAGGCAGTTCGCTGCGGTCGCCAGTGCGTATGGCGACTCATCGTTCAGCGAACTTTGCCAGAGGGAGGGCACTCGGCTACGCCAGAATATCGAGCAGCACGGGTGGGATGGCCAGTGGTACCGCCGCGCCTACTTCGATGATGGCACGCCCCTAGGGTCGGCCAGCAATACCGAATGCAGGATCGATTCGATCTCGCAGAGCTGGTCGGTGCTGTCGGGGGCTGGCGACGATCCTGGCAACAGCGCACGTTCGCGTGAGGCCATGCAGGCGGTCGACGAGCGGCTCGTTCGCCGCCAGCATGCGCTCGTGCAGCTTCTCGATCCGCCCTTCGACAAGTCGAACCTGGACCCGGGTTACATCCGCGGCTACGTGCCGGGTGTGCGTGAAAACGGAGGCCAGTACACCCACGGGGCAGTCTGGGCAGCGATGGCCTTTGCCGAACTCGGTCAGGGTGAGCGCGCGTGGGAGTTGCTGAGCATGATCAACCCGGTAAATCATGCGCGATCAGCAGACGGAGTGGCGACCTACAAAGTGGAACCCTACGTCGTCGCGGCCGACGTCTATGCGCTCAGCCCGCACATCGGCCGCGGCGGATGGAGCTGGTACACCGGCTCGGCGGGCTGGATGTACCGGCTGATCGTCGAATCGCTGCTCGGCCTGCGACGCGAAGGCGAGCATCTGCATGTGGCGCCCTGCCTGCCCGTGGCGTGGCAGGAATTCAGGATTCACTACCGCTATCGCGAGACGACCTACCATATCACCGTTGCGCAAACGCCCGCCAGCAATGCCGGGCAGCGCGGCGTGATGCGCATGCTCGTCGATGGCGTCGAGCGAGACGACCGGAGGATCCCGCTGCTTGACGATCGGCAAGAACACTCGGTGCAGGTGAGCATGCATGCGCAGGGGTGACTCCGCATCGCCGGACGGACACTCGGACGCGGCGATCGGCAGCTCGGAATCCTCCTCGCCTGCGGCTGCAACCCAGGGATCTGCTCAGGCTGCGACGACAGGTCGCATTTCCTGCACCGGAAGCTCACCCGGCGGGCAATCTCCACGGCACCGCCTGCTCGCGAAAGTCGCTCAACAACTCGCCTAGTTCCGGTAGCAGCCGTTCCGTCTGGCCTGCCAGCCAGCAGCGAACGACCTCTCCCTGCTCGCCGGAAAGTGCTTCGCTGCTCAGTTCGACGGCCACGGCGAGATCGTTGAGCTGGCCGAGCATTTCCTGCAGGCGACTCGCCGCCAGGTGGTAGTGGCGCAGCCGCTCGCTGGGAAAAAGCGGCGCAAAGAATTCCAGCGCGTAGCGTAGTCGCTTGTAGGCAACGCGCAGACGATGACGAGCGGCCGCGTCGCTGTCCACCGCCTGCGCGGCCAGCTCGCTGACCTGCCTCGCGCGTTTATCAAGGCAACGCGGCGCAAAGACGTCGAGCGGACACGCGGCGCGGTCCGGAAGCACCAGTACCGCCGCAGTGAATTCGAGGAGCATGCGCGAGTAGGCGTCCGAGTGGAGCGCACTACGTGCCGCCTGGCGATGGATGGCGCCGCGACGGCGAGCGTAGTCGGCCAGACACGCGATCTCGACCCCTTCGGAAAAGGCGGCGGCAATCGCCGGCAAGGTTTCGGCGACAAACACGTCCCAGTTGCGCGTCTCGCCGAGGTGTCTGGCCAATGCCTGCCAGACCGGATCGAAGCGGGCCACGAACTCCGGCGGCAAGCGTGCCCTCCAGACGCGAATTGCCGAACGCAGGCGGCGGATCGCGACGCGTGCCTGGTGCACGAACTCGGGATGATCACTCTGCTGCAATCCCTGCTCGTTGCTTTGCAGGTGATCGAGACAGGCCAGCGCGATGCCGCGGAAGGCGGCGATGACGGTCATCCCGGCATGCGTCTCGACCGGCGCCGCCTTGACCGCCTGCGGCGCTGCGTCGGCCAGTACGCCGTCGCCACGCGGCGGCCTGCCGGCGGCCTCCGGAGACAGGAAAGGCCCGGTCTGCGGTTCGCCAATAACGGAAAACAGATCGTCGGTGCCCACGGACCGCAGCCATTCGGTTTCAGCGCCCATCTGACAAGCTCCTGAGAGTTGGACGGGCATTGCAGCCACGTCAAAATATCCCGGACCGGTCCGGCCTGCTTTGCGAACGGCCGCCGGACGGTCCGCCTACCCAGTCCAAGCACAAGCCATGCCAATCGCCAGATTACGAAAATACTCCAATCGTTTCAATGGCTTGAAAACTCATCGGAAAACCGGGGAAGATCGTCGAGGGTGCACCAGAATGGCTGCGCAGGCCCTTCTCAGCGCTGCGGCGAACTGACTTTCCTGATGTGCAACAGTCAGTTGGCGCAGAGAACGGGGATGCGATCCGGAACGGAAGCGTTACACCGGCGAGACTCGGGTTTGGCCGCCGGACTGCCGGCATGCTGGCGTGGCGGCAGCCACACCGGCGCTCGGTCGACAGCGTCGAGGAGATAGGCCCGCCTGGCCGCAGCGAGACGCCAGGACAGGCGAAGCGCGGCCTGCAGGCAAGCCGGTCGCCATCGCCCGCAGGAAATCGGCGGTGGGGACGTTGCCGCGCGGCTGGCCCACTCGCTCGCTGCGATCAGCCGAACCCGCGGGGAAACGAGCGTTTGCCGCGCGCTTCCCGAGAGAGGGGGTAGGACCGGTCTCGAAACCGGGCTCAGCAGAGCTTGACGACGATGTCCAGCAGGGTGCTGTTGCAGACGTTCAGCCGGTCACCCGCGCGCAACAGTTGGCCATAGATTTCCTTGCGCCGGAAGATATTCTGGAAATCGGTGTCGTTGAACAGCTCGGCGAGGGCACGCCGGTGGGTTCTCGTCAGGTTGCGCACCGCCTTGTCGGACTTTTCGGCATCGGCCCGACCCAGTTTCGGATCGCTCCCCAGACGACCGTACCCAGCGGCCACCGCTTCGGCGCCGTCCTTCAGGTACACCGCCATTTCCAGGCAATACTTGTCGGCCTTCAGCGCCAGCACATTGGCGTCCATCTCGGCGACGACCGTCTTGCAACTGTTGATGATTTCGTCGAGATTGATGATCGCCCGGTGCAGGTCTTCGCGGTCAATCGGCGTCGAGAAGGCTTCGTTGAGCAGGGTCAGGTTGCGAACCTTGAGTCGGTCGCCCTCGTGCTCTGCGTCGATGACCCGCTTGGCGACTTCCGAACTGCCGGAACCCATGTATTCAACCAGCAGGACGGCGCTGGCACCGACTTGCTGACTCTGTTCCGCGAGCAGAGCAAAGAAATTCGGTACTTTCGGAAACACCCGGTGCAGGATGCGGCGGGTGAAGGAAGGCGATGCGCTGCTTACGTTCGACATGATTAGACCTTTCCGATAAAGAGATTGACAAGAGCGAACGTCTGAATGGCAACCAGTGCCGAGCCGGGGATGGTGATCACCCAGGTGATGGCGATATCCTTGGCCTTCTTCCAGCGCACGGCCTTCGGTCGCTCCGAAGCACCGATGCCCATGATCGAGGTGCCGACAACGTGGGTGGTCGATACCGGCGCACCGATCGCCGACGCGCCCAGGATGACCAGCATCGAGGTAAGCTGCGAACTCAGCGCATGGATCGGACGAACGCGGTAGATGGCGAAGCCGAGGGTGCGAACGATCCGCCAGCCGCCCGAGAGAATGCCCAGGGTAATCGCTATCGCGCAGGCCAGCATCACCCAGAAGGGGACCTCAAAGGTCGGAATGAAACCGCCGAGGAGCAGCGCCAGCGTCAGCATGCCCATGCTTTTTTGCGCGTCGTTGGCGCCGTGCGAGAAGGCAAGACCGGCGGCGGTGAAGAACTGCGCATAACGCAGGCCCTTGTTCGCCGAAGGCTTGGCTGCGAACAGCGCGATGTTGAACAGGCGCAGAAACAGGAAGCCGACCCAGAAGCCGAGCAATGGCGAGACGATCAGGCTGGCCAGCACCTTCACGATCCCGGTCACCTGGCCGTGCATCAACTGCGCGAAGCCCCAGACCACGCTGTCCACACCGGCCGAAACGACCACCGCGCCGATCAGTCCGCCGACCAGTGCGTGCGAAGAAGAAGACGGGATGCCGAAATACCAGGTCGCCAGATTCCAGACGATGGCGCCGACCAGGCCACTGATCAGGATCGCCAGCGAAAGAACGGCCTGCACGTCGCCCAGCGTTACAAACTTGCCGATGGTGTTGGCCACCGCCGTACCACCGAGCAGCGGACCGAGAAACTCGAAGGTGCCGACGATGATCACCGCCTGTATGGGCGTCATCGCGCGCGACGCAATGATCGTCGCCACAATGTTGGCTGCGTCATGAAAGCCGTTCGTATAGTCAAAAAACAGGACGATGGCGACAGTCAAGATGGTCAGAATCAGTAATGTGCTCATGCAGCGGCCCCGTGTTGGTTGTCGTGGATTGAAGCGCGGCGGTCAGAAACGTGCGGCGCACACGGTCCCCTCCCCAAATACCAAAATTATTCTTATGCACGTGAAAGCGACGCGGCAATTACCGAGTCCTGCCCGTGGCTGCGCGCGCCCAGGCGAAGCCTATTGACGTAAGCATTATTCATGCCAAAATCGGCCGCTAAGGACGAAAAAGCGTCGGAACAACTGCTTGAGCAAGAATCGTCAGTCCACCAGACAGCCTGAGCGGGTGTAAACAAATGCGCAGGGCTGCCCGACAAAAAGGCCAGCAATTGCAAGTTTTGTCTTTTTTTCCAGAAGCTTGGCAGATTCGACAAGGGCTGCATCGAAGTGTCGAAACGTAACACCCCTAAACACCTTGGTGCGCAGCAGTTTTATCGAGTAGCGCGCCCGCCCGGTGGATGCTGCTGGGCAAGCTGCCGAACCAACGGTGAGCACCACAGCGTAGCTTGAATGGACTATCGCCGGCCCGCGGCGGCGGCAGCGCGACGATCAAGGGAAGCCCGGGACTCTCGGGCAGTGTCCGAACGCCGCCGGCCCGCGGCGGCGCGTGCGCTTGCCGGCTGGACCTCAGGATTCGCCCTGCGTGGCTCGCCTTGCCAGGCGCCGGTTGAGCGCCGGACGGGACAGTCCGAGCAGTGTCGCGGCGACCCCCTGATTGCCTTTGGCCCGTTTGAGAGCCTCCCTGACCATCGCCTCCTCGACCTCGTCGAGCGTCGGAAAGCGCCCCGGGATCAGGATCGGCAGGCCGTCCGAAAGTTCCACCGCGACCTCGTCCATAGCCGATTTCTGCTGCTTCTGGATGGCCTGGCGGAAACTGTCCATGGCCAGCACCGAACCGCCACGATGCAGGGCCATGGCGTTGAAAACCATCGCTCGCAATTCGCGCACATTGCCGGGAAAGTGATAGTTGGCGAGCAGGGTAAGCAGTTCGTTCGACGGCTCGGGCGCGGCTTTGTGGATCGCCGCCGCCGCCTCGTCGAGAAAGTGCTGCAGCAACAAGGGAATGTCCTCCTTGTGCTGACGCAGCGGTGGCACTTCGATCTGGTGCACCGAGAGGCGGAAAAAGAGATCCGAGCGAAACTGGTTCTGGCGCATCCTCTGCGCCAGGTTGCAGTTGGTCGCACAAACCACGCGCGCGTCACTCGGACGCGCCACATCGGAGCCCAGAGGGAAATACATGTGCTCCTGCAGCAAGCGCAGCAGTTTGACCTGCGAAGCGATCGACAGGTCGCCGATCTCGTCGAGGAACAGCGTACCGCCGGCAGCCTGCGCGATCAGGCCGGCGCGTGACTGGTCGGCACCGGTGAAAGCGCCCTTCTTGTGGCCGAACAGGGTATCGGAGAAGAGCGTGTCGTCGAGGCCGGCGACATTCACCTGCACGAACTGACCGCTGAGGCCGCTGAGCTGGTGCAGGGCCTGCGCGAACATTTCCTTGCCGGCGCCGGTTTCGCCCGAGATCAACACCGGCTCGGCGGAAACGGCAACCGCCTCGAGGTACTGAAAGAGCGCACGCATCTTGCGGCTATTGGTGATGATTCCGGCAAAAGCCTCGTTGTTCTGCAGGCAATCCGAAAGAAGATAGCGCTTGAGCACACCCATCTGCCGCCGCAGCGAGTGCACTTCGAGCGCATGCCGAACGCTGGCCACCAGACGGCTTTCCTCGACCGGCTTGACGAGGTAATCGAAAGCTCCTTCCTTCATGCTGCGCACGGCGGTTTCGACGTCCTGTGCAGCGGTCATCACGATCACTGGCAATTCCGGATAGAGATGGACGATGTCCGGCAGCAGCTTGGTGCCGGTGATGTGTGGCATGAAGAGGTCGAGCAGCACCGCGCTCGCCGGCTGCCCCTCGAGCGTCGACAGCAGTTCGCGACTGTCGCCGACCATCCGGATATTGGCGACACCGGCGCTGCGCAGCACTGCCGCGGTGGCGTGCAGTACCGATTCCTCGTCATCAACAAGGAAAACGGGCAGGCTGGCAAATGACTTCTCTTTCATTCACTCCTCCATGGTGACCGGCAGATCGATACTCACCGTCGTGCCAGGATGCTTGTTCGGCTCGAACCTGAGTACGCCGCCGTGCTTTTCGACGATCGAGGACGAGATCGACAGGCCCAGCCCGGTGCCCCCGCTTTCGGCCTTGGTGGTGAAAAAGGGCTCGCCGATCTGCGCCATGACGTCCTCGGCGATCCCTTTGCCCTGATCCTCGACCTGCACCACCACCCGACTGCCGGCGCCTTCCGAGCGCGCCGAAACCTTCACCGAGCAGCTGCGATCGGGCAGGGACTCGAGGGCGTTGACGATGACGTTGATGAACACCTGCTCCAGTTGCTGCACATTACCCCGGACCGTCGGCAGGGTTTCCGGCAGCTCCAGTGTAAAGGCATCGGTGTGTTTGCGGATCCGGGCATCGAGCAGCGTTACCACCGCACTGAGGATTCTTGCCAGATCGGCGAGTTCGTCCATGTGCCCGCGATCCTGTTTGCCGAGGTGTTTCAGGTTATCGACGATCTTCTGAATGCGCTTGGCGTTGTCGCCAATATCGCTCATTCCCCGCGAAATGGCCTGGCGCGCCTGCGCGAAGCTCAGGCCGGCCAGCAGGAAGTTGCCCTGCTCCTGTTCATACTCGTTGAGGATTGGCAAAGCGTCCTGCCAGATGCGCGCCAGCAGCGGCGCATTCGCCAGAATGGCATGATTGGGGTTATTGATTTCGTGAGCGATGCCGGCCGAGAGCACGCCGAGAGACGCCAGACGCGCGCTGCGGATGGCCTGCCATTGCAGCTTGCGGTTTTCGGTGATGTCGGTGATCACCACCATCGCCGCCATCACCGCCGTGGCCGAACTGATCGGCACCATGCGGATTTCCCACCAGGTGGCATCACTCGACTTGTACTGGAAGTGCTCGATTCGTCCGCCCGCAAAAACCTGCCGTAGTTTCTGCAGATAGCCGCCTCTGACATCCGGCGGAAGGATCAGCTCGGATCGCTTCTCGCCTGCACCACCGACCGGATAGGGCAGCGTCCGGTTGGTGAGCAGGATCTTGGCATCGCCGTCGACGGTAAAGATCAGGTCAGGGGAATGGTTGAACAGGGTGCGCAATTTCGCTTCCGAGTCCCGCAGGGCGTCCTCGGCCAGCTTGTGCTCGGTGACATCCTCGAAGAAACCAACGATGCGACTCAGTTCGCAGCCCGCTTCGCGCACGGGGAAGCCGCAGACACGCAGCCAGCGCAGTCGCCGGTCACCTCCTGACATCGGCAGGACGACGGTAAAATGACCACCTGCGGACTGCAACTGAGCGATGGCAACAACCAGGGTGCGCCGGTCGTCGGGTTCGAATACGTCAAGCATCAGTGACGGCGCCGCGTTGTCGAGCTTTGCCTCGCGACCGGCCAACTGTCGGAAGGCTGGTCCGATGTATTCAAGCCGCGTGGCGTCGGCATTGGTCGCCCAGAACACGACATCGACGGTTTCCGCCAACTGCCGAAAGAGTTCCTCGCGCTCGTAAATGGTCTGCGTCAGGCGGATTCGATTGTCCAGGTCGCGACGGCTGCGCACCAGATAGAAGGTGAGCAGGGCGGTGAACAGAATACCGCCGACAAGAACCGACCAGTGCGCCTCGGTGAATGCCTCAGCACTGCGAAAGGTGTGGGTGGCAACACAGGTGATCGACCAGGTGCGGTCGCCAACCGGGATCGTCACCACCATGCGTGGCTGATCCTCATTATTCGCCGGCGTCAGGCCGCTGCCCGTGGCTGCCGCCCGTGGTTCCAGCCGGCTGGCGTAGAAGTGAAGAAACTGCGCATCACCGCCCGCCGACTCATCGCGCACCAGCACTTCGACGCCACGCGGCTCGAGCAGGTTGATGGCCACATGCACGAGTTCCTCGATGTCGTAGACGCCAACCACGAATCCCAGGGGATCGGCCTGCTTGCGGGCACTCGCCGAGGAGGCAGCGCTGCGCGAGTTGTCCGGCGCATGGACCGGCAGCGCTGCATAGATGACGTGCGTTGTTTTCCTGCCCGGCCGCACCAGTTGCACGCGGCCGCTGACCGCAACGGTGCCGCTCTCTCTTGCCCGCTGCAGCAGTGCGGCAAGCTCAGGGATCGCGTCGAGTTCAACGCCCGCGGCAGCCGCCGGCACACCACGGGCGGCGACCAGCAGCACCGGTACCCGCTGCTGATCGGCGATCGCTGCGTCGCCAGGCTTCCCGGTGGCCGGCCTGGCCGGCCGCGTGCCGGGTGCCGAACCTAGCAGCGCCTGCTGTGGCGAGGTCAGCAGCGGCGCCCACAACAGACTATCGATATACGGGCGGCGTTTGAGGATCGAATCGGTGAACACCAGGAACTCGTTCTCGTCGATTCCCTGCGCCGCATAGAACAGCCCGCGAATTTCGAGAAGCGCGTCTAGCCCCTGGTCGACCACTGCCCGCACCGCCTGGATGCGGTCGCCCGCCGCCCACTGGAATTCCTTGAGGTGACTGGCCTGCAACTCCTGGCGCACATTCCACGACGAAAGGCAGGTGAGCAGGACGCCCCCGATGGCCACGGCGTAGGCGGCGGCATACTTTCGCAAGTTGTCGAACATGGGGCAGCGATCAGTAGGTTGCAGTACGTCGCGGAGCGCGGCGCGGCAGGGTCAACGTAAAGCTCACCCCATGACCCGGCGAACTGGCCACCTCAATCGTCCCGCCGAGCACACCGGTGACCAGGTTGTACACGATATACAGCCCCAGGCCACTGCCGCCCCGCCCCAGACGGGTGGTAAAAAACGGTTCGAAGACACGGTGCACGGTGCCGCTGGCGATTCCCACGCCGTTGTCCACATAACGCAGGAGCAGCCGCGTTTCGTCAACAGCCTGCGCCTGCAGTTCGACGAGCCCTTCGTCGATGCCAACGAAGCCGTGCCCAAGGGAGTTGGCGACCAGGTTGGCAATCACCTGTTCGAGCGGTCCCGGATAGCTGTCCATTTCCAGACCGGCGGGAATGTCGACTTCGATGCGATGGCGCGTGTGCTTGAAAGTCAGCCGCAAGCTAAGCAACATTTCATCAACGGTCTGGCGCAAGTCAAATGAACGCCGGCGAGCGCTGCTCTGGTCCACCGCCACCTGTTTGAAATGGCCGATCAGGTCAGCCGCGCGGGCGCTGTTGCGCTCCAGCAGATCAACGGCTTCACGACTGCGACTGAGAAATCCATCGACTTGCGCGCGCCGCAGCGTGCCGGCTTCGAGCGCATTGGCGAATTCGCGCAGCTGCCCGGCGAGCAGACTGGCGACGAGGCGTGTGTTACCCAGGGGAGTGTTCAGCTCGTGCGCCACACCGGCGACAAGGTTGCCCAGGGCAGCCAGTTTTTCCGCCTGAACGAGTTGTGTCATTGCCTGCCGCAACTCGGCGGTGCGCTCCGCCACCAGCTCCTCAAGGTGATCCCGATACCGCTGCAGTTCGTCCTCGACCCGCTTACGTTCGGTGACGTCCGAGCCAACACTGAAGACCTCCAGCAACCGACCACCGTCGTCGAAGATCGCCTTGTTGGTCCAGGCGACCCAGACCCGCTCGCCGCCGCGGCGCATATTCTCGCTGATGCCACGGTCAAGGCCCGCAGGGTTGTGGCAGAGGTCCTCCAGCGTTGCTGGCCGGGCACTACTGCCCTTGCCCGCCGCGTGCGGAATGATCGTACCAAGCACCTGCCGACCCAGCAGTTCTTCCTCCGCATAGCCAAAGAACTTCAGGCCGAACTCGTTGATGAAGGTTATCCGACCCTGCGGACTCAGGCGCAGGATAATGCTGTTGGCGTTTTCGACGAGTTCTCGATACTTGAGCTCGCTCTGCAGCAGGGCCTGTTCGGCGCGTTTGCGCTCGGTGATGTCATCGGCCAGCACGAGTTCTGCCTGGCGGCCCTGGAAAGAGAGCGCATGCGCGACGATATCGACGTCGATCATGCTCCCGTCCTTGCGGCGATGCCACCCGAAGCCGGCATAGTCGCCTCTCTCCTCGACCGCGATGACG
This sequence comes from Candidatus Accumulibacter affinis, assembly GCA_016713625.1. GTDB lineage: Bacteria > Pseudomonadota > Gammaproteobacteria > Burkholderiales > Rhodocyclaceae > Accumulibacter > Accumulibacter affinis. Next base: position 356,592 of record JADJOT010000009.1, on the reverse strand, counting down.
TCCTCGCTAAGCAGGGGGGTTTCCTCGCCCGGGCTGAGATCCAGAAGGGTCATACGGAGAAACTCTTCCTTCGAATAGCCGTAGTTGTTGATCGCCGCATCATTGACGGTGAGAAATGCCAGCGTCTCCCGATCGCAAAGCCACATCGGATGCGGGTTGCTGTCAAAGAGCAGCCGGTAGCGCGCCTCACTCTCGTGCAGTGCGACATCGGCCTGGTCGCGTTCGCTGCGCGTGCGTAGCGCCGTGATGCCGAACGCCAGATCGCCAGCCAGCTCGCTCAACAGAGCCACTTCGTTGGCATCGAAAACGCCGGCGACGGCGGCGTAAATACTCAAGGCCCCGAGTGTTCGCCCACCAGCCTGTAGTGGCAGAGTGCACAGGGCGGCATGGCCATGCGCAGCAGCCCTGGCGCGCCAGGGCGCGTAGCGCGGATCGTTGGCAAGATCCTGTATCAGGCAAGGGCGACCGCTGCGAATCGCTTCCCCCGCGATGGCGCCATCGCTGTCCGCCCCATCGAGACCGCCGCCTGCATTGCCGGCTTGCGCCACCGGTCGCAGCCTCGGCGAGCGATCGTCCTCGCAGGCAGCGACCCACGCCATCCGGTAGCCACCGACTTCGACGACGATTCGGCAAACGGCGTTCAGCAAATCGGTTTCGTGACTGGTACGAATCAGCGCCTGGCTGCACTCGCTGATCATCCGCAGCTGCCGGTTGGCGCAGCTGAGTGCCATTTCGGCGCGCTTGCGCTCACTGATGTCAATGACGATCCCCTGGTAGTGGGTAACCTGTCCGTGCGCGTTCCTTTCGATGGCCGTATGGTCATCTACCCAGCGCGTCGCGCCATCCCTGGTGAGGATCCGATACTCCTGTTCGAAGTGTTCCGAGCCATTGTCCGAGCACGCCTGCACCTCCCGGGCGACCCGCTCCAGATCGTCAGGATGGATCAGCGAGGCGAATGGCGTTGCTCCTTCGAGCAGCTCCTGCAGGGAATAGCCGAGCTGTTTGACATTGTGAGAAACGAATACGGTTGGCCACCCCTCCTCCGCTCGCCAGCGGAAAAGCATCGCCGGACTGTTCTCCACGACCAGGTTGGCTTGCCGCAAGCCCTCCTCGGCGCGCATGCGCTCGCTAATGTCGACCGCCACGCCGATTACGCCACCCCCCCCATCGGCGTCGCGAACCGGGTTGAAATAGGTGTCGAAGGTGACCTCAGCGAACTGCGAGATGAAATGCACTGCCTCGCCATGGATCGCACGGCGCGCCTGCGAACAGATTTCCGGGTAATCGCGATACAGCGCAAACAGCGACCGGCCGACCGCCTGCCCAGGCAGCAGGCCGGCCGCGGCCAGCCCTTTGCCTTCACAGAGCTGGACTACCCCGAGCTCGTCAAACTGAAAAATCGCTACCGGGGCGTTGCTGATCACCGAGCGAAAACGTGCCTCGCTGCACGCGAGCTGGTGCTGTCGGTGGCGAATGGCTTGCGACATACGATCCAGGTCGCCAGCCAGACTGTCGAATTCCCGGATATTCGAGATCGGCCAATGTGGATCGTAATCACCTTCGGCAAAGGCATGCGCTTGCGCAGTATAGCGACCAAGGCGCTGCGCGAAGCGGTGCGCCAGCACCAGGCTGACACCGATCGCCAGCAGCAGCGCCACCAGCGCACCGGCAGCGAGCGCCCACCAGGTGGACCGAAACGACCCCAGCGCGTCGCTGCGCGGCTGCGCAACCAGGACCATCCAGCCGAGCTGCGGCACGCTCACCACGTCGGCGAGAAACTGCTCACCATCGAGCTCGAGGGTATGGCGGTCGAAGCGCCCTTGCAGGGCCCCGGCGACGATCGGCAAGTGGCCAAGATTGAGCTGCGCAGCACCGCGACGATTTTGCGAATGGGCAATGACCTGACCGCGGCGATCGACGATCATGGTCAACACCCCTGCCGCATTGGGCAGAGCCTTGAGGAATTCGGAGAGGCGGTCAATCGCCACCTCGCCGACCAGTACCCGGTCGCCAACCGGAATCGCCAGACTCACCGCCAGCCCCGCACTGACCACAGACAGATCGACCTCCGACCACACGGGCGCCTGCCGCACGCGCGCTTCGCGCACCACCCCCGCGCGTGCGCGATCGATTTCCAGCAGCTTGGCGCGCAGACTGCGTCGCTCCTCGGGCAGGCCGAAGGCGTATACCGAGTCGTCCGCAGCGGCCACATAAATCGCCGCGAATACCTCACCGCCCCCGACATGCGCATCAAGAACCGGCTCGAACCAGGCCGGAGCCGGCTGATCGCCCAGTTTCTGGAGAAACGCGGCGACCACCGCGAGCTCGCGTTGCGCGCCGCGCAGATGCACCGCGACCTGACCGGAGATGGCCCGGGCCAGCGCCTGGTGATGGTTTTCCACGTCCCGGACGGCCTGCGGCAACAGCACCCACAGCAGCAAAGCGGCAACCAGTAGCAAGGGCACGCTCGCGATCAGCGCGAAACGCCAGGCCAGCCATAGACGGAGGGGCCGACCCGCAGGCATGCTTCTAGCTAACCGTCCGCTGGCCAGCGCGCACCGCGCCGCAAGCCGGCTGACGATGCCAGCACCCGCCGTCGGGCAGCCTGCGAACGGTCGCCAGGCGCCGCTTACGGATCCGCGCCAGCCACCTCCTGGCGCACACCAGGCGAACCAGCAATCCGCTCTTCAAGCTTGGCTTCTCCTCACCCCGGCGCTTCGATAACTCGGCAATGTAACGGAATTCGCATCGCCCGGGTACTCTCTCTCGGCAAGCGGGCGGCGACGAGATCAGCGAGTCAGCACCCGCCACCGCTACGGCAACCAACCGCGCGGACCGGCTTGCGGGTAAAATTGGCCTCTTCCTGTCTGGCGAACCTCGTGCATGCAATCCCTGTGGATGGTCCTGGCCAGCCTCCTCTTCGCCTGCATGGGGGTATGCGTCAAGCTGGCCGCCGCCAGCCACTCGGCGGTGGAAATCGTTTTCTACCGCAGCTTCCTGTCGCTGCTCCTGATCTACGGCCTGGTCCGCCTGCGCGGTGTGTCGCTGGCAACAGCGAACTGGCGCTGGCAGATCAGCCGCGGCCTGGTCGGCTTCGCGGCGGTGTTCGCCTACTTCTGGGCGATCACCCTGTTACCACTGGCGACGGCGGTGACGCTCAACTATACCTCGGCGATCTTTCTCGCCATCTGCCTGGCCCTCGCCGGCCAGCGACTGACTGCCGGAATCCTTGCCGCGCTGACCCTGGGACTCGTCGGTGTCGCGCTGCTGCTCAAGCCAAGCCTGCATGCCGATCAACTGCTCGGCGGCCTGATTGGCCTGGGCTCCGGGGTACTCGCCGGCATGGCTTATTTCAGCGTCCGCGAACTGGGCGCGCGTGGCGAACCGGAAACCCGCACGGTCTTCTATTTCTCGCTGGTGTCCTCGGTGTGCGGCAGTTTCTGGTTGCTGCTTGCCGAGATCCATCCGGTCGATCTGCACAGCGGACCGTTACTGCTCGGGGTGGCGATCTTCGCCACCGCCGCGCAACTGGCGATGACCCGCGCCTATGCCGGCGCGCGGACGCTGCTGGCGGCGGCGCTGGCTTACAGTACGGTGATCTTTGCCAGTCTGTTCGGGATGCTCCTGTGGAATGAGGCGCACGACGGATGGTCCTGGCTGGCCATCGGCCTGATTGTTCTGTCGGGGCTTGCGGCAACCCACTTCTCACCCGCCAGTGCAGCAGGCACGCCCGCTGGCGATTGATGGGCGCCTGCTGACGATCCGGCTCAGACGCGCATCTGCACCGTCGCCTTGCGGTCGATCTTGCCCCAGCCGACGAGTGCACCCTGCAACGAGGTCAGGGTACTCTTGATGGCCACGTAGTACATCAACTGACGGTAGAAAAACCGTTGCCAGAACAGCCAGATGAGCAACCACCAGCTCTCCTTGCGCTCGAGGGTGAAGGCGAGAATGGCGGCCAGATAGTCGACCGTCACGAACAGCGCGTAGTAAAACAGTACCCGCCAGAGGGCGTCGGGAGAATACTCGTCCGGGTGCTGCCAGTGATTGAACGCAGCGACTCCGAGCGAACCGATCAACTGCAGGTCCATGATCGGCGAGATCAGCGGAAACAGCACCTGAAAGACGATCACGTTCGGCAGCGCGACAAAGCCCAGCGCACCGTAGCGGCGGCGGAACAACACATCGCGGTGTATCCAGGCCGCCTGCATGGTGCCGTACATCCAGCGGTAGCGCTGGCGGATGAAACCGCGCACGGTATCGGGTGCCTCGGTGAGCGCCACCGCCTCGCTCTCATAGACGACCGCATAGCCCAGCTTGCGGATCGCCAGCGTCAGGTCGGCGTCTTCCGCCAGAGTCCGGTCGGTAAAGCCCCCCACCCGTGCGATCAGTTCGCGTCGCCAGGCGCCGACCGCGCCCGGCACCACCGTGATGCAGTTGAGGGCGTCGAAAGCGCGCCGGTCCAGATTCTGGCTGGTGATGTATTCGAGCGCCTGCCAGCGGGTCAGCAGATTGATCCGGTTGCCGACCTTGGCGTTGCCGGCTACCGCACCGACCCCTGGATTCGCGAAATGGCGCACCAGCTTGGAAATGGTGTCGCGGGTAAAGACCGTGTCGGCGTCCAGGGCGACCACGATCTCCGCCTCGGTCTGCGCCATTCCCAGGGTGAGCGCCGCCGGCTTGCCAGCGTTGGCTTTGGTGAATACCCGCACGCGCGGATCGTCGGCAAAAGCCTCGCTCGCCACGCGATAGGTGGCGTCGCTGGAGCCGTCATCGACGACGATGATCTGGAAGCGGCGAGGATGCTCGCAAGCCAGCAATGAAGCGATGGTCTGCACGATCACCCGCTCCTCGTTGTAGGCCGGGATCACCACCGCGACGGTCGGCGAGTAAGCCGGATCGAAGACCGCCAGGCGCTGCCGCCAGCGCTGGTACAACGCCAGCACGCCAACGAACAGCAAGCGCGCAATGCCGAGTACGATGCCGAGCAGGAAAAGCCAGTGGATGGTCGCAGCGGACCAGTTGAGCAGACCGAACGCCGCCCCGTCCAGCCAGGTTCGCCACTCGCTGTCGGGTGGCAGCAGCGGCATCACCTCATCACGGCTGCGCCCGAGCAATTCGGAAACACCGACGAAGCGGAACCCCCGTTGGTGCAACTCTTCGACGATCCTGGGGATGGCCTGCACAGTCTGGGTGCGGTCGCCGCCGGAATCATGCAGCAGGATCATGTTGCCTTCGCCGCGCTCGGCTTGCTCGACGGTGCGCCGCACGATCTCGTCTACCCCCGGGCGCTTCCAGTCGTCCGGGTCGATCTGCATCCCCACCACCAGATAACCAAGTGCCGCCGCCAGTTCGACCGGGCGTACCTGCTCGATGGTTTCCGGCTCGGCGTCGACCGCGTAAGGCGGGCGGAACAGCAACGAATGACGACCCACCGCACTGGCCAGCAGATGCTTGGTCGCCGACAGTTCGAGCTGGAACTGGGTCGGCGAGATGGTCGAGATATTCGGATGCGAGAAGGTGTGATTGCCGATTTCGTGGCCTTCATCAACCTCGCGTCGCAGCAGTTCAGGGGCCATCTGACCGTTGATGCCAATGATGAAGAAGGTCCCCGGCACCCCTGCATCGCGCAGGGCGTCGAGGATTTTCGGGGTGTATTCGGGATCGGGCCCATCGTCAAAGGTCAGCGCGACCGTACGTTCGGCGCCGCCATGGCGAGTGATGACGTAGGGTGAAGGAAACGCGGTAAAGCGTTCAGCGTTGATCAGCCCGCGCCGCGCATCGAATTCGATCACCCGACGGCCGGTCTGTGGCTGGGAGGTGACCTCGAGAATCTCGCCCTTGCCCTCATAATCGACGCCGTAGGGAAAGTGGATCTCGGCAAGCTGCGCGGCGCGTGCGGCATCGAGCACTCCCGGCTTGCCGAACACCTGCCAGATGGCCGGATCCTCACCACCCAGCCGCCACAGGGCAACGCCGCGCGGCCGCAGCGAACGCATGGCTGCCAATTGGTTGAACGCCGTCACGGCATCCAGCATCCATACGTGGTGGATGTGGTCGTTGTCGTCCGCATAGTCGAAAGTCGGATTGAGCGAGACCGGATCAAGCCGGATCTTGCCTTCCGACTCCTTGGCGATCAGCACCGCCTCCTCGAAGGTCCTTTCCTCGGCAGGGCGACCCTTCTGCCAGTCATAGGCATAATTGCCGATGGCCACGACCATCTTGTCGGCGGGGATGTCGCGCTGACGCTGGCGCAGCACCGAGGCAAACCAGGGCAGGCTGGAGATTGGACCGGGCGGGCTGGTATTCCAGTGTTCATCGTAGGCCATCACGATCAGGAAATCGGCGTTGTGCACCAACCTTCGGTAATCAAAAGCGGCGTCGTTGGCCGGCACATTCACCGAGACCGAGAGATTTTTGGGGTGCATCACCGCATACAGTTCGGCGATGAAGCGCTGAAAGTCCGGCTGGGCCTTTGGCGCAACGTTCTCGAAGTCGATGCTGATGCCGGCAAACTGATGACGTTCCAGATAGGCGGTCAATTGCTCGATGGTGCGCGCCCGCGCTACCGGGTTGGCGAGCATCCGCGCCAGTTTCGCGCCCTCCCACTCATGACCATTCCAGTTGTTGACCAGTGGCACGATCGACACCTCTGGACGACGGGCGCGAATGTACTCAAGCACCTGCGTCGTGCGTAGCGGATCATTCTCGCGCAGTGAACCGTCTTCCGCCGTTAGGTGCAGCCATTCGCCGATCACCGTGTCCAGGCTATCCAGGTTCTCCTTGAGCGAACTCATGCTGGCATCGTCCCAGTTGACGAAGAAGCCGATCGCGAGCATTTGTCGCTCGCCACCAGGACTCGCCTTGCGCGGTTGCAACAGCACCTGCTTCAGGCTGTTCTCACGTTCGCGCGCCAGTTTGACCGCATCGCTGCGCAAGGCGCGCTCGCGGCGGGTCAACACCCGCTCGGGCAACAGGGTGGGAACGGCCGGCAAGGCATGCGCGCCCTGTGGCAGAAAACTGACCGCGGCCAGATGCAGCGAGGGCAGCACCGGGCTGGCGAGAATACTCAGCACGAGCAAGCCCAACAACAGCGACAGCGTCAAGCCCAGTAACGTCATCCCCAGGCGCAGGCGCGGCCAACGTTTACGGTCGGGATCGAAGAAGACCGGTTTGCTGGCTTGCTCGCCGTTCATTGGACTTTGCGACAGGTCAGGGGTAATGGCTTGGACAGGCGAGGATTCTCGTTTCATGGCCAGGTGAGTTCCTTGCTCGTCATTCTGCTACCGGCGGTGACTGCCCCTGCTCCGATGCTTCGGGTCAAGCCTGCCGGCCCGCTGCTGCGGATGACGGTCAGGGACCAGGCCGGGACCTGCAGCGGCGCCCCCTCGCGCAAGCGGCTGTGCCGGGGAGGCTCGCTGCGCTGCGGACGACCGTGCTCACCGTTTGCCCGCCCCCCCCGCCCCGCCCCCGCCCCCCCCCCGGCCGCGCCCCCCCCCCCCCCCCCCCCCCCCCCCCCCCCCCCCCCCCCCCCAAACCCCCCCCCCCCCCCCCCCCCCGGCGGCGCCCCCCCCCCCCCCCCCCCCCCCCCCCCCCGCCCCCCCCGCCCCCGGGCGCCCGGGGGGCGGCGCGCGGCCCCGCCCCGCCCGCCGCCCCCCCCCCCCCCCCCCCGGGGGCGGGGCGCCCCCCCCCCCGCCGCGCCCCCCCCCCGGGGGGGCCCCCGGCGCCGCCCCCCCGGCGGGGGGGCGGGGCGGCGGGGGGGGGGGGGGGGGGGAAAACAAGGGGGCCGGCCGGCCGCGGCCGCCGGGGGCCCGCCCCCCCGCGCCCCCCCCCCCCCCCGCGCCCCCCCGGGCCCCCGGGCCCCCCCCCCCGCCCCCAAGCCGCGGCCCCCCCGCCGTCCGTTGCCCCCGGCGGGCGGGCCGCCGCGGACCCCGCCCCCCCCCCCGCCCCCCCCCCCCTCTCTCCCCCTTTTTTCCCCCCGGGCGGCGCGGGCGGGCCGGGGGGGGCCCGCCCCGCGGGGGCCGGGCCCCCCCAGGGGTTGCTCTTCCAGAAGCTACCCGGATCGCCGTCGGCCAGGCGCGAATAGCCATCCACCCCGGCGCCCAGCGCAGTGGCGGGAGTAAAGGTGTTCGCCGGGCCGCCGCCGAGGTCGACGGTCACCGTCGCCACCGTCGCCGCGTATCCCGGCGAGCAGGGGGCGAGCAGCACGCAGCCGAGCAGTACGGCAAACCGGCAGGAGGGAAGAGCGTGCATCGTTTGCTACCCGGACCATTGATCGTTGGAGGGCGCCAAGAAATCGGTTCCGGGCTTGCTCAGCGGTTCGCGATGATACGCACTTTGCCCCACCAGACGCAAGAAATCGGCGGCTTTTCCGGCGCTTGGCGGAGCAATTGGCCGCTTGTTGGCACTCGCGACCAGACTCCGTTAGAGTTCCGGGAGCAGCTGCCTGGCTGGCCAGGCCCGGCGGCCTTCGCCGCCAGTGAACGGGGCTAACCAGGCTAAGCAGTTGCCTGGCGGAGGACCGCGCGCAACGACAACGCGCGACGCCGATTGGGCATCGGGAAACTGCCAACGCGCCGCAGCAATCGGCGCAACTGGGCGGACAGCAGCGTCGGCAACGGCCGGGCCGCTTTTTCCAGGCGAACCTGTCCACTACCGATGGCTTCCAGCAGGGCCAGACCACGACCGCGAACGACGTGACTGTCCCCAGGCATCAGGAAAATGTCGCCGGCTTCGCCGGCGACAGTCAACCAGACCAAGCCCGCCGTGCAGGTGATGCGCACACCTTTGGGGGCAGGCAGGCGAATCGGCGCGTTGTGTGCGAGGCAAAGCTCGTTGTGGTAGAGGTCGATTTCCATGGCAGTCGCTCCTTGAGTTGACGTGGAGCAGTGTAGACCGCTGAGCACTTGTGGTACAGTCACACCTTGGTTAAATTGTGACCAGCACAGTATGTTGGTTTTTGAATTGTGCCGGTTCCTTCCCTGGACAACTGTACCGGTGAGGCGTATGGAAAACGAACTATTGCGTTATGAACGGCTGGCGGAGGATCTGAGTGGCATCATTGCCACCGGCAGTCTGCGGCCCGGTGAGCGCCTGCCGTCGGTACGGCGCCTTTCGCGCGAGCGGCGGCTGTCGGTTTCGACGGTGCTGCAGGCGCTGCATCAGCTGGAAGACCGCGGTCTGGTCGAAGCGCGGCCGCAGTCCGGCTATTTCGTTCGCCATGTCGCGGCGCGGCGCGCGCCACCCAGCGCCCGCTCGACCCCCGACGCAGCCGTACCGGTCGACGTCAGTCAGCGCCTGTTGCGCGTCCTGCAGACCGGCATGCAGCCGGGCGTCGCTCCACTTGGGGCAGCCTTGCCCGCTGCCAGCCTGATGCCGCTGGCAGCGCTGCAGCGACTCTACGGTGGCGTCGCGCGACGCCACCCGCGGCTGCTCGAAAGCGGCAGCCACATCAACATCGACGAGCCGGCGCTGCTTCGCCAGCTGGTGTTGCGCTCGATGGGCTGGGGCGGACCGCTGGCGGCGAGCGAGTTCGTGATCACCAATTCCTGCACCGAGGCCCTGTGTCTCAGCCTGCGGGCGGTGACCCAGCCGGGCGACACGGTTGCGGTCGAGTCACCGGCCTATTATCTGATGCTGCAGCTGCTCGAGACGCTCGGCCTGAAGGCGCTGGAGATTCCCACCGATCCGCACAGCGGCCTGTCGATCGAGGCGCTCGACCTGGCTACTCGCGAAGGCAAGGTCGCCGCCTGCCTGCTGGTGGCCAACGCCGGCAATCCCCTCGGCAGCATCATGCCCGATGAAAACAAGCGCCGACTGGCGAAGCTGACAGCGGAACGTGGCGTGGCAGTGATCGAGGACGACATCTACGGCGACCTGCACTTCGGTCACGAGCGTCCGTGGCCAATCAAGGCCTTTGACCGGGCCGACAACGTGATGCTTTGTTCGTCCTTTTCCAAGTGCCTGTCACCCGCCCTGCGGATTGGTTTCGTCGCCGCCGGCCGCTACCGGCCGCAGGTCGCGCTGCAAAAGACGATCACCAGCGGCGGCACCAATCCGATCACCCAGCAGGTTCTCGCGGAGTACCTCGAATCGGGCGCCTATGAGCGGCAGATGCGCGGCCTGCGGCGCACTTACCAGCGTCAGGTCGAGGCCATGCGCGCAGCCGTCGCCAGGCATTTCCCGGCGGCCACGCGGATAACCGAACCACAAGGCGGCTTCGTGTTGTGGGTCGAGTTGCCCGAGGAGGTAGACACCAGCGCGCTCTACGACCAGGCGATCGCTGCCGGCGTCGCCTACGTGCCCGGTGAACTTTTCTCGGCCAGCGGCATGTATCGCAACTGTCTGAGACTCAACTGCGGCAACCCGCACACACCGGATATCGAGGACGCCGTACGGCGCCTCGGCGGACTGCTGGCGCGCTGACCGGAAACCACCGCGGCCATGCTTTGGCAGCCCCGCGATCAGCAAAGGCAGACAGCTTCGCTCGCCGCCATCGACTGCACCGGCAGCGATCCCGGATCACTCTTCGATCGGCACCGCCTTGAACGCTTCGCTCGCCTCGAGTCTGTCCGCCAGCCGTTCGAGCGCCGGGTATTCACTGGTCGGCCACTCGTGTGGCAGAACGTAGCGCACGAAGCCAATACCGACCGCGCTGCTGATGTCGGCCTGGGTCAGGCGGCCGCCGACCAGGAAGTCGCCAGCCAGCCGCCCTTCGAGCATGGCCAGGGCCTGACGCATCTGGCCACGCAGACGGCTCGTCCAGTCGGGCCATTGCAACTCGCCCGGCCGCTTGCGTTCGTACTCGATGGCCACCGCTTTCTCCGTCGCGACCATCGCCAGCGCCATCAGTTGCTGCACCAACCGCCGTTCCAAACCACTGCCCGGGGTCAGCGGGGTGATGCCGCGCTCGCCCGCCAGTTCGTCCAGGTAGTCCAGCAGATAGGCGCTCTCGTAGAGCTTCTCGCCGTTGGGCAGCGTCAACATCGGCACCTTGAACAGCGGGTTGAGCGGTCGCATGGCGTCCATATGCCTGAATACCGACAGCGACACATGCTCGTAGGGAATTCCATAAATCTGCATGGTCACCGCCACGCGGCGCACGAAAGGTGAATCGTAAAGTCCGAGAAGCTGGTACTGCGTGCCATCCGTCATGTCTTTTCTCCAATCGTCAAGGTAGTGCAAAAAAACCAGGGGACCGGCGACCGCTGCCGGCTGCAATGGGCGGTCCCAGGCTGTTCGCAGGTCCGGCAGATCAGCGTTGGGCAGCGGACTCTCGCTGCACTGCGAGCACCCGCGCACGCCCCTGCTCGGCAAGCAGCAGCCGGCCCGGCGCCAGCGGCAGAACCGTTTGCCCCGAGCGCAGACCGCTCAGGATGGTGTGCAACTTGCCGCTGCGCTCGAGCAGCAGCAGGCGCGCCCGATGCGTGGCATCTTCGGTGATCCACAGACCTTCGTCATTACACATCAGAAAACCCGGTGCATTGAGGTTTTCGAGGACCACCGGGTCGGCGCCGTCCGCCTGCCAGCGCTTGACCCAGTGTTTCTTCTTTTCGGCGTAAAACAGCTGCCCATTGGGGCAAACCGCCACGCCCTCACCCTCGCTGAGGCCATCGCGCAGAACCGTCAACACCCTGCTGACCGGGTCAAAGCGCAACAGGCGCCCGTCACCCGCGCGATCTTCGATGGCGTAGAGAACCTGCCCATCGCTGGCCAGACTCTCGACGTTCCGGCCCTGAAACAGCACTTCGCTGCGGCCGCCGTGCAGCCAGACGACTGGCAGATCTCCCCCTTCCTGACCGATCGCGACGCCATCGCGAAACGCCACCAGCCCGTCGGGTTTGGACAGCCCGAGCAGCGCTTGCGACAGCGTCCCATTGACCTCACGGCGAAGAATGCTGCCCTGCTGATTGCTACGCTCCAGGCTGATGTACAGGGCACCTGCCGCGTCCATCGCCAGAGCACTGACCTGCGGAAGCTCATCGAGGTAGACCTCGTACGACCAGCCCTCGGCGGCGCTAACCGGGTAAAAATGCTGCCAGGCAGGAAAGCCGGCGAGAACGCTGGCCCCGAGCGCGGCGAGCGCGAGTACGCGGCGTCTGCGGAAGCCTGGCAACCCGGACACCGCTCAGGCGCCGAACTGCAGCGCAGCCAGGCGCGCGTACAAGCCGCCACGCTCGACCAGCAGCGCGTGCGTTCCGACATCGACCACCCGCCCGTGATCAAGAACAAAGATTCGGTCGGCGCGTTGCACGGTGGCCAGCCGATGCGCAATCACGATCGTCGTCCGGCCAGCCATTGCCGCTTCGAGCGCGGCCTGCACGACCCGCTCGCTTTCGGCGTCGAGACTGCTGGTCGCCTCGTCGAGCAGCAGCAGCGGCGCGTTCTTGAGGATGGCGCGGGCAATGGCGATGCGCTGCCGCTGCCCACCGGAGAGGCGCACGCCGCGTTCACCGACGAAAGTGGCGTAGCCCTCGGGCAGACGCTGGACGAAGTCGTCGACGAAGGCCGCGCCTGCGGCGACGCGGATTTCCTCTGCCGATGCGTCGGGCCTGCCGTAGCGGATGTTGTCGGCGATGCTGCCCGAGAAGATGACCGCCTCCTGCGCCACCACCGCAATACGCGCGCGCGCAGGTCGGCCAGGCGTGGGCGCCGCAAATCGATTCCGTCAATCCGGATGGCGCCGTCGCTGACGTCGTAAAAGCGCTGCAGCAACTGAAAGACGGTCGTCTTGCCGGCGCCCGACGGCCCGACCAGGGCCACCGTCTCGCCCGCCGCGATGGTCAGATCGAGTCCCTGCAGTACCGGCTGCGTCGGGCGTGACGGGTAGGCGAAACGGACCGCGTCGAAAGCCACCTGCAGGCCACCCGCCGGTGTCGACAGCAGCACCGGCTGCGTTGGCTCGGCGATCGGCGATTGCGCGCCGAGCAATTCCATCAGCCGCTCGGTCGCACCGGAAGCGCGCAGCAGATCCCCCCACACCTCAGCCAGCACGGCGACGCTGCTGGCGACGACCATCACGTAGAGCGCGGTCTGGCTCAACTGGCCGGCGCTGATCTCGCCGGCAAGCACCGCCTGCACACCGCCGTACATGCCGTAGAGCAGCGAGGCGAAAACGCCGATGATGACGAAAGCGGTCAACGCCGAGCGCGTACCGGTGCGACGGATCGAGGTGGCAAAAGCCTGCTCGTTGGCCACGGCAAAACGCGCCGTTTCGGCCCTCTCCTGGGTATAGCTCTGGACTACCGAAATGGCGTTGAGGATCTCGCCGGCAATGCCGCTGGTATCGGCCATGCGGTCCTGGCTGGCGCGCGAGAGCTTGCGCACCCGGCGACCGATGATCACCGCCGGCAGCACCACCAGGACGACGATCCCCACCACCGTGAGCATCAACCGCGGCGAGGTGGTGATCAGCATCGTCAGTCCGCCAAGCAGCAGCAGCAGGTTGCGCAGACCCATGCTGATACTTGATCCGACGGCACTCTGAATCACCGTGGTGTCGGTGGTCAGCCGCGACAGTACTTCGCCCGTCTTGAGGGTCTCGAAGAACTGCGGACTCTGGCGGAGCACATGCGCGTAGACCGCCTGCCGCAGGTCGGTGGTCACCCGCTCGCCAATCCAGCTGACCATATAGAAGCGCGCCGCGGTCGCCAGCCCAAGGATCAGCGCGACGCCGAACAAGCCGACGAAATGCTCGCGGATCGCCACCAGTCGCCCAGCGTTGGCCGTGCCGTCGGGCGCCGCGAGACCGCCGTCGACGAGCAGTTTGACGGCGTAGGGAAGGGCCAGTGTCGCACTTGCGGCGAGCACCAGGAACAGCAGGGCCAGCGCGATCCGCCCGCGATAGCACGCCAGGTAGGGCAGCAGTGCGCGCAGCGGCTGCAGCTTGCGCACAGCAGGGGCAGGCCGCTGTCCGCAGTCGCCACCAGCCATCGCAGCGATGACTTCCCCGGACGATTCGGCGTTCAGCCGAGCCACCCGCGCAGAACGCCCCAGGCGCCACCCAGCCCGAGCGCAGCGAAGGCGAGCATCGACACCAGGAAGGCGCTACCACGCTTCTTCGGGTCGCGCGCGTAGGCCACGGCGTAGCAGACCCGGGCCAGCACCCACAGGGTGCCCAGCACGCTTGCCCACAGGCTCGACAGGTTAACGGCGAACACCCACAGCACTGGCAGGAAGGCCACCGTGTTTTCGAGGGTGTTCATCTGGATCCGATAAGCGATCTCGAACTGCGGGTGACCGCTGGTCGCTGGTGCCTGGATAGCGAACCTGATCCGGCAGCGACCGACGTAGGCGGCGCAGCCGAAGAGCAGCAGCGCAGTGGCGAGAGTGACCAGGGAAGGTCCAGGGTAGGCGTTCATGGCGTCAATCCATAGGGAAGTCAGCAGACAAGGACCGCAAAGAGCAACGGAAATTCAAGCTCGTTGGGCTTGCTGGCATGCTGCCGGCGCGGGAGCGGGCTCATGCGGCGAAGAAGAGGTCCCGATAGGCCGCGTACAGCGAAGCATATAGGACCGGCAACAACAGCAGCCAGCCGAGCAACAGGGGCAGACTGGCCAGCACCGAGGCGAGCAGCACCAGCAGGACGTAAACCAGGAAAGGCGGGAAATTCTGCAGCGCCACCAGCAGACTCGTCTTGATCGCCTGATACGCCGAGAGTTCGTGAAACAGCACCAGCGGTGGCGCCAGCCAGACGGCCATGGCCAGCGGCGCGAAGACCAGGATCATGGCCAGAAAGGAAACGACGAAAACCCAGGAATCCAGATGATCGGCGCCCTCACGACCAACGGTCAGCATGGCGGCAACGCCGGTGACGGTCGCCACGAGGGCGACCACGACCGCCGCCACGACCAGCGCCAGCAGATACAGCAAGCCCACCAGCAGCAAGCGCCCGGGATGCCGGACGAAACCCGCGAAGAGGTGCGCGAAACGGATTCCCTCGCCCTCCTCGATCGCCCGACAGCCAATGCTGATGCCGCCGATGAACACCGGTATGAGCAGGTTCACGCCCACGTTGACGATCGGTATGGTCCCGATGGTGAGCACCACCAGCATGAAGGCGACGGCGATACCGATCCACGTACCCGGGGCCGTTCGGAACATTTCCCAACCGCGCACCAGCCACTGATAGCCGCGCCCGGCCGACACCAGCCGGCCGCCGGGAATGAAGGTTCCCACAGCGGTTTCGCTGTAATCATGGCTCTGCCCCATGGGCACCCTGAACGGGTTGTTGTCAATGCTCATTGTGGTCCCCCTGCCGTCGAAAGTACCGGAATGCGCTCAGCGGCGCCTCCCCTCCGCTGTGCCGGCACGGCGCACACTATAACGCGCCAGCCCGCGCTGTGGTCCGTTGGCAAGTGCTGGGCCGCGGCGCAGGCGCCACAAGCTGCTCATCGGACGCGCGCCGCGTCGTCAGGGCTCGGTCAGAGTCATCAGAATGTCGGCGTACCAGGCGCAGTTCAGGCCCAGGGCCTCGTCCAGCTGGTGGTCGCGCGTCCCCACATCGAGTCGGGCCGAATGCACGCCGAGCAACAGCCACGGCAAAGCACCACGTTCCGGATCCTCGCCGCTGACCCGCATCACCACCGGCGCGCCGCTGGTGCCGCGGTGCGTGCGCGCATCGGTAAGGAAATAGCCCTCGCCCTGGAAACGCAGGCCGAATGATGAGGCGAGCACGGCGTGCCGGACCACCGGCATATGGTGCAAGGTGTCGTGGAAACCGAGCGGAAAACCCACCACCAGCAGCGAACTGCCGACCTCTACCCGGTCGGCACGGCAGGGCAAGTGCATAGGGGCGAGAGCACGATAGAGCGTCGTCGCCGGTAGCGCCGCCCGGTCGATCTCGATCACCGCCACGTCGATCTCGCCGGCCTTGTCCAGGCCCTGTCGCCAGAGACTATTGCCGCCGCTGTACAGCGGAATTGAAAACCCCGTCGATTCGGCCAGGTTGTTTGGGTCAGTGTGCAACTCGATCTCGAGACGATCCGGAAAATGTCGGCTCGGCTTGTCGCGCAGGACATGCCGGCTGGTGACCAGGAATAGCTGCTCGCCGCGCGCGAAGAAAAAGCCGCTCGCGTTGGTCAGCAGTCGCCCCTGAGCAAAAGTACAGATGCGTGTGGCGGTGAGAAGAATGGTGTCGATCATTGGCTGGCCTGCGCGCCTGACGGCAGTAGGGGATTGAGGTCTGGTGAGCAGACCGGCAGCCATTTTGCCTCACTGCCAGCCGGCTTGGCGACGATTTCGGTCGATCGGCGGCAGAAACACGGTCGCGCTTTCGATTTCATTGCTCGCTGCTGGCCATGAGGCGGTAAAGTGTCATGATGAATACGAATACGTCCTGGCCTGGGCTTCGACATCAGGCCTTCAATCGAGCCTGCCTGCGCTTCCCCCGCTTCCCCTCCTGTCTTCTCCCCCGGTCGAAAGAATCTCCGCAAGTGCCCACCGGCAGCTAGCCTGGCATGTTGCCGATCGATCTCTGTCCGGAACCGCCCTCGCCTGCGCGCTCGCTGGCCTGGGCGGTCGCCGCGTCGCTGGCGGTACACGCCGTAGTGCTCTTCTTTCCGCAGAAAGAACCTCCATCCGGACACCCCGCGTCATCACGCCTCGAAGCCAGCCTGTCGCCGCGCCCGCAGGTGGAGACTCGGCCCACGCCGCCCCGCCCAGCCGCAGCGCCAGCGCGCGCGCGCAGCGCGCCGGCCAGGGCGGCGACCAAAGCGCCGCCGCGTGCGCGGTTGATGACCTCGCAAAAATCTGCGGCGCCGGCCGTCGCCGATGCTCGGCAATGGTCCAGGGCAGAGAAGGAGCAAATGAACCGCTTCCTCGACGAACTCGCGGCAGAGGCCAAAGCCACACCCAAGCCCTCACTCGCGCAACGCTCGCTGGCCCAGGCCCGGGACATCGGCCGGCAGCAGGCGCGGCAGGAGGAAGAAGGCACAGCCATGCTCGATCGCCGGCCCAACAGCCCGCCACCAGAGCCCTTCAGTCTCGACCTCTACGTGGACGGCGTCGTCAAGCGCCTCAACCGCAGCGCCGCCTTCGTCCGCAACGACCCGAGAAGCCGGGGCATGCACACGGCTGCCGTCCAGTTCCGGATCAACCCCAACGGCAGCCTCAAATCCTTCACCGTCCTCAATGCCGGCGACCAGCAGGAGGAAATCGCTTTCATCAAATCCGTCGTCGAACGTGCCATCCCCTTCGCAGCGTTCCCGCCCGACATCGATCGCGCCGCCCGTTCGCTGGGCGTCACCATCTGCATCCAGCCCGGCCGCGGCGGCGGCGGTGGTTTCGGATTCACTCGCATGGCCGATGGCCGCCCGTGTTGAACAGATCGCCCTTTACGAGCAGAGTCGGCCGCAGCGCAAGCGTGCCCACGGCAGAACGTAGCAGGCCGGCCGGGGCACCGCCAAAGGTGAAGAGGCAGGCCCGCGGTGGTGGCATAATCACGGCTGACATGATCACCTGGAAGAAGAACGCCGCAAGCTGTTTGAAGACAAGGTGGAGATGCCGGGGCTCACAGCAATTCTTGCTTTGACCATGACCGGTTGGGAGTGGTGGCGCTACTACGCCGAGAAGCCACCGCAACCGATGCTTTTCTCGCTGCTGGCCATGGCGTATCTGGCGTTTGCCGCTTGGCAATTCCATCGCTTTCTGCCCAGGCTGCGAGCACTCCGTCAGGGCATGGAAGGCGAGCGAGCGGTTGGTCAGTTTCTCGAACGATTGCGTGAGCGGGGCTACCACGTATTCCACGACGTGCTTGGCGACGGTTTCAATGTCGATCACGTGCTGATCGGCCCTGCCGGTGTGTTCAGCATCGAGACAAAGACCTGGAGCAAGCCCCTCAAGGACGACGCGCGGGTGATCTGCCTGGGAGATTCGCTGCGCATCGGACCCCTGGAGCCGGATCGCAACCCGATCATCCAGGCCGTGGCGCAGGCTGCGTGGTTGAAGCAGCTGCTGTCGGAGAGCACCGGATCTTTGCCGAAGTCGACTGCCGCCTGTCCAGATTTCGTACAACCGAAACCCATGACAGGTTCGTCACCCCCGCGAAGGCCAGCCTTGCAAGCCTGCTGACAACGCATCGCGTGTTGCCTCAGAACCGCGGCGCTGTCGGCACGTCACTTGGCAGTTCCGCTGCCGACGCGCCAGGTTGCGCAAGATCGTGTCGAGGACATCGTAGAGATGCTTGCCGACATCCTCGGCGAGGAAGCGCAGCACGACATAGCCGTTGTCCTGCAGCAGCGCGTCCTTGCGCCGGTCGCGGCGATAGACTACGGGGTCGGCCAGATGTTGCGGTCCATCGATTTCCACCGCCACCCGCGCCTCCGCCGAGAGCAGATCGACCTCCATTCGCCCGCGCCCGTCGAAAGGAATCGGCACATCGACGTTGAAATGAAACTTCCCGGCAGTGTCGGGAAGCGTCTGCAACCGCCGGTAGAGGAAGGCTTCGCTGGCGCTACGCGCCCGCTCAACGCCTTACGCCCCAGGCTCAAGCGTGCGCGCCGCGAGCACGAACCGACATGGCATATGGGGCCGGGCTCGAATTACTTGCACCCTCGTGCCGCCCAAGTTCTTGTTCCTCCATTCAATTTGAGCCTCGCCTCGTCTCCTCCTTTTGTTGGAATGTTAGACGTGACCCCGGCCTCTGACTTGTGACCCCGGCCTCTGACTTGACTTGACCCCGGCCTCTGACTTGCCGCTTTGTAAAGAAGGATTGCCCCAGCCGGATGCGATGATCGAGGCGCAGGGTGTCGGCAAATCTTACAGCACAGCCATCCCGGCCGGAGCATCCAAGGCTTAGTAAATTGATATTATGCTTAGGTTTTTTCGCAGGCATGTTTTTTGCTTTAGCCACGGACGCGAGACCTTGTTGAGATCGCCCGACGATAGGAAATTTTACAGTTTTTGCAGGTAACGTGGTCTGCACTATTTGTTAGCTAAATGATTTTTCGATCCAATCGCCGCCGGCTGCCGCGCCCCGCACGGACCGTCGAAGCGAACTCGGTACGACCTGGGAGGCATCGCGGCTAGTGCCCCCCGGGAACCGCACATAACTCACTTGGTGAGGCAAACCCCAAGATACCCAAGCCAACAGAATTTATTACCCGTATTAACCACATTTTTTTGATGAATTGAGGAGTGCAAAAATGGCCAAGAGCTCTGGTGCAAAAAAAGAATCCCCGAAAGTAAGCACAGATAAAACCGATTACACCCCTGACGCAACCTCACTCCTCAAAGCCGAGGGATTTACGGCGGGATCCACCCCTCGAGTTTCGCGTCCAGCATGTGGTCGATCCCGGGCGCGATCTGATCTGGGGTACCACCGACGATCAATTGGGAAATAACACCGGCCAGGGACATGCGCCCTGGTCGATTACCGACGGCGGCGCCGGCGACCTCGACGGCCTGGTCAACGGCAAGGTTCAGACAAGCTGGTACGTGGACCCCGACGATTCGCTGGGCGCCAGGTTTTTGCTGACGGTCACGGGCAGTGCGCCCGCGGCGATCACCGTCAAGACCGACGCTCCCGCCCCCGCGGCGATCAGCCTCAAGGTAGACGACGCTCCTGCTCCCGCGGCGATCACCGCCAGGGCAGACGACGCTCCCGCTCCTGCGGCAACCAACAGCGTCAGCCAAACCAGCAGTGTGACTACCCCGGCAGTCAACAGCGCCGCCGTAGAGGTGGCGACGACGACCTTCACCGACAGCAATCCCTTGCCGGTGCAGTTTTTCTATGTACCGAAGACCGAAGCGCAGCTATTTCTGGCGCTGCAGACCATTGAAGGCTCAGGCGCTCAGGAGGGCTTCAGCGTTGATCCCGTAAATCCGGTCTATACCTATATTTCGATTGCGGCAGTCGCCAACGGAACGGTCATCTATTACGACCACTGGGAAGATGGCTACGAGACCAACCTTGCCAATCCGACCCAAAGCAGCACGCAAATCTGGGGCGATGGCATTCTCGGCAATGGCGTGGCTCCCGGAACCGTTAACGACCTGATCAACGCCGGGACCGTCCTGGTACTCCAGAACGCCGTCGATACCAGCTTGCCGCCGGTAGCCACCGATTATGATGGCGGCGACAAGGTCGGCGCGACTAAAACCGTGGCGATGACCCGCATTGGCTGGGCGTCCGGTTCGGATACCCTCCTGACCAGTGGTCTGGAAGTCTTCGATACCAGCAATTATGGTACCGATTACAAGATCCCGGTGGGGGTCGACATCCCGGACGCCACGGATTTCCAGATATTCGAGTATACCGGCATCTTTATCCAGGCAGGCCAGTTAGGCGCCACGGTCAACATTGACGCAGATGCCAATGGCAGTCTCGAGACGCAAGTAATTCTGAGCCAGGGCGAAAGTTATCTGGTCAATGGCGGCGTTAATGTCGGCGCGCGGGTTATCTCCGACAATCCGGTGCAGGTGGGCCTGCTGACCGGCGACATCGGTTCCAATTACGAGAGCCGCGATGCGGCCCTGCTGCCGCTTAATCTCTGGTCCAACAGTTACTATACGCCGGTTTCCACGCCGCACTCGGTGGTTGGTGTCGGTGGTAGTCAAACGTACGTCGGAACCGATACGACCGTCTGGTTGTACAATCCGGGCACTAGCGCGATTAGTGTGAACTTTGAATATCGGGTTGCCGGGGTTCTGACGACCGCCGTGCTTTCTGTTCCAGGCGGACCGGCTGGCGGCTATCTCAAGCAAATCATGCCTGACGGTTCCGGCGGGCATTTTTCACCCCGTCCGGAGAAAATTTCTATGCGATTTCGGCAACGGATTCCAACAATGACTTTATTAGCCCGACGGGCTATGGTTATCAGAACAATCAAAACTTCGACTGGGGTTTTGACCTCGTTCCAGAAACCAGCCTGACCACCCAGGTGCTCGTCGGCCTGGGTTTGGGCCGTGACCCCAACTCGAACGTTAACCCTGGACAAAACGGCAGCCCGGTCTGGGTCACCACCGTCGGCAACGGCGAGACGCTCGCCACCATTTATGTGGATTACAACGGCGACAACCTGACCAATAGCGGCCCTGTCCTGACCGATCCGAACGGCTTCCACTATGATGCCATCCTTAGCCTCAAGGAACTTGAGCGAGCCCGGGTGTTCGACCCCGACGGCAACCAGACGGGGATGCTGCTTTATTCGCTCGATCCCAACATCAAGCTGGCCGCCGCCTGGGGGGAAGATCCCTTAAGTGCCAGTACCGCCAGGCCCGGAATCGACGTCGGAACCGGGGTCACCCCGCTGCCGACCTTTGATGCGGGCAAGATCAGCGCCCTGCAGGTCGATGCCGACGGGGACGGCTATACCAGCCCCGGCGATACCCTGCTCTACACGGTCAGCATCGGCAATGCCAGCCGTGCGCCGGTATTGAGTCTGCTGTTGCAGGATACGCTGTCGGCCGACGTCAGCTATGTCGCCGGTACCACCAGGATCAACACTGGAAGCGGCTTTGTGTCCCTTGCCGATGCTGGCACAACCGCGTTTCCCCTGGACGAAGGCGGCTCTGTTCTCGGCGATCTCGCCGTGGGCGGAAACTTCACGGTGACCTTTGAAGCCAAGATCGATGCCTTCGCCGACCTTACTCCCGGGGTCAAGACGGTCATCAATACCGGCAAGGCAAGCGCGGCCGGGTTGAGCGTACCCCTCCTGGCGGTGGACCCACTGTACGGCAGCATCGGCGATTTCGTCTGGAAAGACCTGAACAGCGATGGCGTGCAGGACGGCGGCGCGGAAGCGGGCATTGCCGGAGTGACGCTGAACCTCTATCGCGATGCCAACGACAACGGCATCATCGACGGCCCCGACACTGATTATTCGGCACCAAGATGACGGCCGCCAACGGCAACTATCTGTTTACCGGCCTGTTGGCAGGCAGCTACATGGTCGACGTGGTGAATGGCACGGTACCCGCCAACTACCAACTGACGACCAACAACGACCCGAAACCGGTCGCCCTCGCGGGCGGTGAAGACTACCTGCAGGCCGATTTTGGTTATGAGCCCGTGAGCAGTATCAGCGGCTATGTCTACAAGGACGCTGGCGACGATGGTGTCTGGGATGGTACCGCCGCCGGTATCGCCGGGGTCAGCCTGACCCTGACTGGCTACGACGATCTCGGCAACTATGTCGTTCTGAACACCACTACCGATAGCGACGGCCATTACAGCTTTACCGGCCTGCGTCCGAGTGACCCCAACCTCGGCTATACCGTTACCGAAGCGCAGCCTGCCGGCTACTTTGATGGCAAGGATACGGCGGGCAGCACAGGTGGCGACGCTTCAGTCGATGACGTCATCAGCAGCATCGTGCTGCCGGCAGGTGTTGACAGCATCAACAACGACTTTGGCGAACTGCCGCCGGCCCGCATCAGCGGTTATGTTTATAAGGACGCCGGCAATGACGGCGTCTGGGATGGCACGGGCGCCGGTATCAGCGGCGTCAAACTTACCTTGACCGGCACCAACGACCTCGGCCAGGCAGTTCTACTGGAGGTTTTCTCGGGCGTCGACGGCCACTACGACTTTGTCAACCTGCGCCCCGGCACCTACGTGGTCACCGAGACTCAGCCTATCGGCTATCTCGATGGCAAGGACACGGCGGGCACCGCCAGCTCGGGCAGCACGGCCGGCAGCGTTACCGGTAACGATGTCATCAGCGGCATCACCCTGGTGGCGGGCGGGTCAGTAGCGACAAACAACTTCGGCGAGATTGTGCCGGGCGGGTTGTCGGGCTTCAGGTACGTGGATCTCAACAACAACGGGACCCGGCAGACCCCGAGCGTTGAGACGCCCATCCAGAGCGTCACTCTTACCCTGACTGGCACCAACGACCTCGGCGCCATCACGCCGCTAACGACCACCTCCAACGTCAACGGCTTCTACAGCTTTGGCAACCTGCGTCCCGGTACCTATGTGGTCACGGAGACCCAGCCGACGGCTTACAAGGACGGGCAGGACACCGAGGACAACGTGACGCCGATCCTCGGTAGCGACGCCACCGACGTCATCACCGGCATTAATGTGGTTTCTGGCGCGATCAACCCAAACAACAACTTTGGCGAACTGCTTCCGGCTACCGTGAGCGGTTTCGTCTACCTCGACGCCAACGATAACGGCAGCCGGGCCGGCCCCCCCAACGAACCCGGGATCAGCGGCGTCACCGTGACCCTGACCGGCACCGATGATCTCGGCAACGCGGTCAGCCTGACCACCACCACCGACGCCAACGGCGCCTACAGCTTTACCGGCCTGCGTCCGAGCAGTCCGACTGGCTACCTCGTCACCGAAAGCCAACCTGCCAACTATGTCGACGGCAAGGACACCGCCGGCAGCACGCCGGGCAGCGTGGCGGGGAACGACGTGATCAGCGGCATCGTCGTCGGCGCGGGCGGTTCCTCGGCGAACAACAACTTCGGCGAACTGCTGCCGGTCAGCGTCAGCGGTTTCGTTTATGTCGACAGCGACAACGACGGCGTCAAGGATGGCGGCGAAGCCGGCATTAGCGGTGTCACCGTCACCCTGACTGGCAACAACGATCTCGGTATCGCGGTCAGTGTCACGGCGACCACCGACAGCACCGGCGCCTACAGCTTCACCGGCCTGCGGCCCAGCAGCCTGTTCGGCTACACCGTCACCGAGACGCAACCTGCCGGCTATTTGGACGGCAAGGACACCGCGGGCAGCACACCGGGCAGCGTTGCGGGCAACGAAGTCATCAGCAACATCGTCTTGCTGACCGGCGGTTCCAGCAGCACCAACAACAACTTCGGCGAGCTCCTGGGGGGGGATGTGTCCATCACCAAGACCGATGGCCTGACCACCGTGTCTCCCGGCCAGACCATCACCTACACCATCGTGGCCAGCAACGCCGGCCCGTCGGCGGCGACCAATGCGCTGGTGTCGGACACGATGCCCTCGAACCTCACCAACGTCCACTGGACCAGCGTCGCCACCGGCGGCGCGTCGGCAAACCAACTGATAGGTACCGGTAACATCAACGATACCGTCAATCTGGTTGCCGGCAGCTCCATCACCTACACTGTGACGGGCACGCTGGCCGAGACGGTCGCCAACTTCGCTACGGCGGGGACCATCAACACTAGCCTGACCCAGAATATTACAGTCAACGGCGTGCGGGCTGATGCGTACCACAATGTCGGCGGCACCAGCTACCAGACTACCAACACGGTCCTTTGGGAACGTAACGACGATCCCAGTGACCACGGTATCGGGGTCGTGTCGAATGGCGAGACCGGGTCCGCAGGCGGCGACGTCAACGAGATCAGCCATCAGTTGAATAACGACGTCATCCGGCTGACCAAGGCGGATGGTCAGCAGTGGTCCTCGCTTTGGGTGTCGTCGCTGGATGTCAATGGCTCGGGCAGTGCCGAGACGGGCACCTTCTATTGGTCGAACGCGGCCACCCCGAATCTGAACACGCTGAGCACCAAGTCTACCTTCCAGTACGGCGATTTTGGCAACAGCGTCGAAGAAGGCAACGTCCTGGCGCTGCACCCGAGCAACTTCGACGCCACTGCGAAATACCTATTCTTCGTTGCCGGACCGAACCCCGCGGGCGACAACAATGACTATCTGCTGTGGAAGGCGGCCACGATCCCCACGACGCTGACCAACACGGCGACGGTCACCGGGCCGACGGGGTTCCCCGATAGCAACCCCAACAACAATAGTGCTACCGATACCGACGTGATTCAAAAGGCCAGCATCGGCGACTTTGTCTGGTGTGATACCAACGGTGACGGCCTCCAGACTGTAGGGGAACTCGGTGTTTCCGGCGTGACCGTTGAGCTGCTCAACTCATCGAATGCGGTCGTCGCTACGACGACGACGAACAGTTCCGGGAGCTACAGTTTTGCCAACCTGGACCCCGGTGACTACAAGGTACACGTCGTCAAACCGGCTGGCTATCAGAGCTTCACCACGGCCAACCAGGTGGGAAGTGACGCGCTGGATTCGGATGTCGATACGACGACCGGCATCACCGCAGTCACCACGCTTGTCGCCGGCGAAAACGACACCAGTTGGGATGCGGGCTTTAAACCGAATGTGGCGACTTCAATCACCTATGACTTCTCGGGCAGCGACTCGGCGACGACCGGTAGTAACGGGAATACGGCCACCCATACGGTGAGCGGCGTCAGCGTTACCGCCAATGCCTGGAGCCGCGCCCAGGACACCGGGCAGACCTGGAATGCGGCCCATCTCGGCTCCTATGGCAGTGGTAATGGCGTTACCGATACCAGTGAAAACGGTAGCAGCCCCAACCACGCCGTCGACAACAGCGGTCGTGACAACTTCGTCGTCTATCGCTTCTCGGAACCCGTCACGGTCGACAAGATCAGCCTCGGTTACGTCGACACTGACAGCGATATATCCGTGTGGATCGGCAACACGACGGACCCGGTCACGAGCATGAGCAATGCCGTACTTGCCAGCATGAGCGTTATTAACGAGGAGAACCTGGGCGGCAGCTCGACCCGCACCGCCGACATCAACTCCGGCAACGTTTCGGGTAACACCGTGATCGTCGCCGCCAAGCTCGGCAATTCGAACGACTTCTTCAAGATCGAGACGATGCAGGTCAAGGTGGGGGTATTGGTCACCCCGATTGCCATCGACCTCAACGGTAATGGCCTCGATACCGTGGCACTCGCCGGTTCGACAGGCAAATTTGACCTGTTTGGCAACGGCAGCGAGGTCAAGTCGGGCTGGTTGTCGAAAGACGATGGCTTCCTGGCGATCGATGCCAACCACAATGGCAAGATCGACGGCATCAACGAGTTGTTCGGTGGCAACAACGCGGGCGAAGGCTTTGCCGAGTTGATCGCTTTCGACAGCAACGGGGATCTGGTGGTTAGCGCCAGTGACGCTCACTTCCTCGATTTGTCGGTCTGGCGTGACAGCAACGGCAACCACAAGACCGATGCAGGCGAGTTGATGAACCTCACCCAGGCGAGCGTGGTTAGCCTGAGCGTCGACTATGATTCCGCCAACACGTTCTGGGACGCCCAGGGCAACCAGCATCTCGAGCACAGCACCGCGACGCTGGCTGATGGACACGTGGTCGACATGACCGACATCAACTTCGCGGTGGCAGCGAACACTGCTGCCACCGCCGCCGCGCCGTCGGCGCTCAGCGCAGGCTTCGCGTTCGCGTAGGGCTGGCCGGCTGCCGAAAGCTCCCGTTTTCGGTCGAAGGGGATGTTTTACAGGGGGCGCCGCTGGCGCCCTTTTTCTTTGGTGCGCCCGGCAGGGCGCACTTACTTGGAGGTGAAAGTCCTCTACTGTGTCGCTCCGGCAAGCTTGCATGAAATGGTTGGAAGTCCTTGGTAAGGTTGGCTGGGAGTTGAACCCGAAGAGGAGTGCCTTTACGCCACTTCCCACCGACGGCGGCTCGGCTACCAACACCGCAGTGGTTAGCGCCACCGCGAACGGGCAGACGGTGGTGGGCTCGACGATGCTACCGTGCTGATCGGCTCAGCCGCGCTGCCGGCGAAGTTCTTCGTCGTCGATAGCGGTGCCGACAAGGTATTCAAGTACTCCGCGAGTGGGACCGCCGGCGCCAGCTTCGCCTTGCAAACGGGTGACAACGATCCGCGCGGGGCGGCGGCCAGCAGCGATGGCTCGCTGCTGTGGATACTCGACAAAAACAAGACTGTCAACCTTCACAACGCCGACGGGTGCAATTCAAACTGATGTGACGTAGCCTACACAAATCGCTCCCCTACAGAAAGGCCAAGCCATGACAGAGCAACCACTACCGAACGACGAAGAGCTGATGCGGGCGCTCAATGCGAACCCGCAAGTCAAGAATCGGATAGCGTCGATGCTGGCTGTGGTACAAGACGCAGCGGGGGATTTGAAAGAAGCCGATGCTGCCGAGATGCGCCTGATTGAAGAGATACGCCTGATGGGCCAAGAAGCCATGCAGTCGTGGGCGAACAGACAAGTCGAGTTGACGGAGCAAGCGGTGCGCCGGGGTGGGCAAGTCCAGCGTGAGGGTAAAAAAAACTGTGCTGGCACACCACCTTTGGCGACATCCGCGTAGAGGAACCCCAATACCGTCGTGGCAGCAAACGGATACGCGCCTTTGCCCAAAGCGCCAAGATCCGTCACCGAGGCTGTTCGCGACCGCTACAGCGAGCGGTCACTGACTTTGGCGCGGACCAGCCCTTCGCTCAGGTGATGGACAAACTGGTGGAGCACTACGGCATCGTTCTGGGCGAGAGCACCATTCGGCGCATTACCGAAGGACACGCCCAAAAGATATTCGAGACTGGCAAGGCGCCCCAGGTCTGGCCCACGCAACCCGGCGGCAGCGTTGTGGTGATCGTCGAAATGGACGGCGGGATGGTGCCCATCGTAGAGCCTGACAGCACCAAGCCAGACCAACGCAAGGGCAAGAAACTGCAATGGAAGGAAGCGAAAATCTGCTTGGCACATCCCCAGGGAAGCAAGACGCTGGCCTATGGCGGCACCTTGCAAGGGGACGTTGTGGCAGCCGGGCAGCAGCTCTTTGACTGCGCGGTGCGGGCCGGATTCGGTACGCGTAGCCATATTCATGCCGTGGGCGATGGTGCGCCATGGATCGCCGATCAAGTCGAAGATCAATTTGGCGCGAAGGGCAGTTACTTACTCGACTTCTTCCATGTATGCGATTACCTGAGTGCGGCTGCCAAGGCCATCGTCCCCGATACCGAGGGGCAAAAAAGGTGGATGGATGCGCAGAAAAACCGACTGCGAACCCAGCGGTCCGACGAACTTCTCCAGACGCTACAAGCGCATCGTGTAGAGTCGGGATGTCGCGCGGTAGCCGTAGGTTCGGCTTGTCTGTTTCCGTCCCTTTCGTTTGACGGTGCCCAAGTAGCCTGGCCATAACCCCGTTTCGACATCCCGCTCATCGAACCGGACGTGCAGTTCTCCTGCATCCGGCTCTCGGACAAGACATCATGCTTTCGCCCACGGAAGGTCATGGGTTCGCGTAGGCAAATTGACCAGCCCCAGCGCTTCGTGGAGATACCGATCGGGGTAGCGCGTCTCCCCATTGCCGCGAACCTTGTGTTTCCTGCACAACCACCGGCGGAGCCTTTGTATGGCATGGGTATTGATCGCCCGATAGGCCGGACTGACTGGGCCGAGGCAAAAGTAATTCGCCCAGCCATTCAGTTTCCGGTTCAGCCGTCCCACGACAAACGAGGCATCCAGTAGGGTTCGGCGGCGGTCGGTTTCCTGGGTGATGCTTGCCACCATCCGTTGGATGCTCTTCTGCGAGGGCCGAGTGCCGATGTAGGCGCGCCCGGTCGCACGGTTGTAGCACTGCCCGAAGGTGTAACCCAGGAAGTCAAACCGCGCTTGCGGTATTTGACACAGATGTGTCTTGTCGTCGTTCACCGTCAGCTTCAGTTGCTCCATCATGCCTCGCATCGCGTCCATGGCATCCTCTGCCCGGCCTTGCAGCAGATGACGAAGTCGTCCGCGTAATTGACGATTTGCGCCGACCAGCGACGGGCATACCCCAACGTCTTCCATCCGAGGATGAAGCGCCGCATGTACAAATTCGACAGCAGCGGTGAAATTGGAGCCCCTTGCGGAGTGCCGCGCCCGGTGTCCCGGCTGGACGTCGTCCGTTGCCGGTGACCGTGTCCGTCGTCCTCTTCCACCGGTGCTTCCAGCCATTGCTTGATGAGGTGTAGAACGTGCCGATCAACGATCCGACGGGCGACGCTCTTCAGAAGCTCAGCGTGCGGAATGTGATCGAAATAGCTGGATAAATCCGCATCGATCACTTGCTGGTGGCCGGTGTTCAACAGCCGATGGACCGCTCGTACCGCGTCCTGCGCTCCCCGCTCTGCCCGGTAGGCGTATTGCTCCGGTTGCAGATCGGCTTCGAAGATAGGTTCCAGCACGAGCATCGCCGCCGTTTGAACAACTCGGTCGGTGATCGTCGGTATCCCCAAGGGGCGCAGCTTGCCGTTCGGCTTCGGTATCCAGACCCGCTTGACCGCTTGCGGTCGGTAGTCTTTCTTCTTCAGCCGTTCCGCCAGTTCCCCGAGCCAGCGTTCTTCTCCGTACGCTTCGATGTCTTCGAATCGCACTCCATCCACTCCGGCTGCTCCCTTGTTGGCTTTGCAGCGTCGGTAGGCGTGGTCGAGCACATCCCGTCGATAAATCTTGTCATACAGGAGGTAGAACCGGAACCCGGGTTCTTCCTTCGCTTTGGCATGTAACGCCATCTGCAGTTTCTGAACGTTGATCGGAGTTTGCAGGTTGCCCAATCTCCTGTCCCTTTCCGCTTCTTGCGTTGGTCTTGAACTGAGGCCCCTTTCCTCCATCGGCATTACCCGACTTCACCGGTACTACGGGCCTCTCCGCCACCCCACCTCGCCCGGCCTGTCCCTCGCGGGCTTCCGGTTGGTCTTGCGCTTGACCACGTGATGGGGCTTCCCGTGTTACGTCTGTCTTCCTCTTCCACACATGCCGTCACCATTACCCCGGCGGAACCACAGGCTGCGTTTCGCTCGCATTCGCCTGTGACATCGGCCTTCCCGTAGCTTCGCCGGGTCGGCTTCCGCATCACCCTTTTCGAGGCCTGCTCAGTGTTCATTCGCATTACGGCCTGCGTGGTCGCCAAGTCCCTTACAGGACCCTCTACACCAGAGGCTTCAGCCGCTTCGTTACCTCCACGACTGCTCCAGTTGCTACCGGCCGGAGCGAAAGTTGCCGGGCGGGATTCGCACCCGCTGGAAAACAGCGCCTTTGCACGGCGCACGAAGCACCTGAGGTAGAGGACAGCCAGGCGCCCGTGCGGCAGTGCCAACGCTACCTGAGCCATCGGCACGAACAGCTCGACTACTACAGCGCTCTGGCGCGCGACCTGCCGATTGGCTCAGGAGAAATCGAAAGTGCCCACCGCTACATCGTCCAACAACGCTTGAAGCGCCCGGGGGCTTGGTGGCGAGCGGCGAATGCAGAGCATATGCTGGCCTTACGGCTGAATCGGGCGAACCGTCAGTGGAATGACTATTGGGCAACAGAATCACAGCAGGCTGCATGATCAATTCGTCACATCAGTTTGAATCGCACCCATTTGAGCCTACCCTCGTTTCCTCCTTTTGTTGGAATGTTAGACCCCGCTCCGCATGTGTGACCCCGGTCCGCCCGTGCCGGTGATGCGGACGAACCTGTCCGGTCACCGCTCGACGCCGCCATCCTTGCAGAGGTCCTGAAAGCGGTTCTGGCTGCGCCCGGAAAGGCGGCTTTCCCGGAAGCAATAGCCGCTATGACGGTTGAGCGCTATCGGCAGGCGATGGAAAGGGACTCGCCGGGATAGCCCCCTGGCACGAGTGGGCACGAGGTCAGTGGCCAGACCTCGTGCCCCACAGCTTTTCCGTCCCAGCGCAGTGAGTCGGAGAGCTTGCCGGAGTTAGGGACGCTGGTCGTGGTAACGGAGAGACAAGCGGGTCGGCTCGCTACATCGCCGCAAAGGGACGTAGGCGCGGGCTCAACTAATTATCTTTGAAACTTCGTGCGAGCCAGCCCCGGTTACCGTGAAAGCCCGGCTCTTTGACATCGCTTTCATCGTCAGGGGCGAGTCAATCGTCAATCATGATGGGTTAGGGCGAACCGATGCGCGTGACCGCGTAGTCGCGTTTGGCGAGCCCGGACAGCCGGATTATCGTCAACCTTTCGCACTTGCACGCAGCGAGCGGGCCGGAAGCCTCATACCTGATGCGCAGGAGCACCTGGCTGCCGATGACCTGGGCCGAAACCTGCTTTACGGACTCGCCGCAATTGGGAAACTCGGAGGCACGAATCAAGAAAGTCTCCTGCTCCCATTGCGCCGTGAGCTTGTTTTCCCAAGGTGTCGAGGCGCTAGGGCAACGGGGTGGTGTCTCGTACGTCAGGGCATCGTGCCGGAACGGCTCGAACGCAATGAGTCCCCATCCGCCAACGATGAATACGGCAAGTACTGCCACAGTACAAGATGCTATGCGCCTCCACATTTTTTTTCCATTGCTGTAAGCCCTACGTCCAAGCTCAGGGACGCTGCGCGGCTTTTTCGCGCAGCGTCCCCTGGAGCGCAGTGTTGGGCGGGCTAATCAGGCAAGCTTTCGGCGGCGCATCGCGCCTAGACCGGCCAGTCCGATGCCCACGAGCGCCAGCGTGGCGGGCTCTGGGACCATCATCGTCTGCCCTGAGGCGGAAAACACGCCTGTGCCGATGCCATCAAGGATGATGCTGCCCGCAATCGTCTCGAAATTATCGGAGAAGAAGGTCGTGTTGCCCGTGAGCGAGCCAATGAACGGTTGGGTCACGCCCAGATAGGTCAGGCTGCCCGCTAGCGCGTGGGTAAACGGTACGGCAATGCCGGTATCCGGCATATCCGCGTCCCAGCTCGATGCGACATTCAGCAAGAATGGCGCTACGCTATCGTCCAACTGGACAACGATCTGGTCGCTCCCGAGCGTGGCGAAGACATCGAAGAACGAGCTCGGAATACTGCCGCCCAGCGTGCCGTAGCCGGGAGAAGCGGTGTCGTAGTCGGCCATGGTGGCAATTGTCGTGAAGCCGCCGCCAAGGGTGAAGGTCTGGCCGAAGGCGGTCAGCGTGGATCCGGCATCCATCGCCAGCGCGGTCACGGCTGTTTCGCTGCCGGGCGTGAAACGCTGGGCGATGTAGCTCTGGGGCGGCTCGATGGGTTGCGAGAGGTTCTTAACGGTGATCGTTGTTCCCTTTGCGGCCGGTACCGTGGAGAAACTTTGGCCAATGCCGCTCAGGGGATGGCGAACAGTGGTCACGGTTTTGGTGCGGGTAACGCCTTTGGCATCGACATAGGTGATCTGGAAAGTCTCGGCGGGAGTGCCGTGGATGTCGACTAGGCTGGCTGTTCCTTGCGACACGCGCTCGGTACCAGAAAGGAACTCTCCGGCATGGGCCAGCGGCGCAGCTGCAAAAAAGACTGCAGCTAGCGCGGCCCAGCTGAGAAGAAACTTCAACGCATCTGCTCGTTTCATGTCTTACTCTCCTAAAGCACGGCAAATCAAGGCGATGCCGTCACGCCTAACCCACATGATTGACGGCTGACTCGCCCCTGACGATGAAAGCGATGTCAAAGAGCCGGGCTTTCTCGGTAACCTCGGTGGACTGAAGCGCCTCGACGGCGGTACATTATGGGGATTGTAAGCGTCCGGCGGCTCGGGTCAAGCCTTCGGCACGGCACGGGCGTGTCGGTAGGGAGTTCGCGAGCGCCTTCCGGGAGGTCGCGGGAGCAGCACGGGAGCGAAGCGGGCCGTCTGGTAGCGCCAAGCCACGATCAGAAGTTTGGCTTCGGCGCATCGCCGACGAGTCCGTTCCTGGCGGTCTGGACCCCCAAAGCGGCACCCCCCAAGCACCTCGCCCAACCCCAGCCGTGCTCACGGCGGCCCGCGAACGGAGGCGCTCTGCTGCGTCGCTTGACGCAGGGGCGGAATCGCCGCCGTCGGAACGAACCGTCCCTGGTGGCAATGCGTGCAGCGCGCCCATTCGGCGCGCCCGATGCGCTGCAGGAACGAATCGACCGAATCCGTGATCACTGGATCAGGCTGCGGGACAGCCAGTGCCTGGCGCGCCAAAGCCAGGCGCGTGGCCTTGGCCGCCGGGGCCAGCAGACCATAATGGCGAATCCGCTTGAAACCGCTCGGCAAGACGTGCAGCAGGAAGCGGTCGATGAACTCCTCGGCCGGCACGCTGAGCACGCGCTTGCCCGGCGTTGCGCGCACGCGGAAACGGACCGTCGTCTCGTCCATGCTGACGAGACGCTCGTTCGAGATCGCCACCCGATGGGTGTAGCGACCGAGGTATTCGAGGACCTGCTGCGGCCCGCCGAGCGGCTGTTTCGCATAGACCACCCAGTCGTGCGCGTACAACTGCTGGCGCAAGGCCTGCCAGACCTTCTCGTCGGCCAGTGTTGGAATGTTAGACTTGACCCCGGCCTCTCGCCACGAGGACCTGCTGCCGCCCCGCCGAGCGGCTGTTTCGCATAGACCACCCAGTCGTGCGAGTACAACTGCTGGCGCAAGGCCTGCCAGACCTTTTCGTCGGCCAGTGTTGGAATGTTAGACTTGACCCCGGCCTCTCGACTTTTTCGGCCAGATAGACGAAGTGCTCCACCAGGTCGCGCCGCGCCGCCGCGCGCTTGGTGACCGGCGGCATCAGCGCGGTTTCTTTCGCGCTTCGACCTTGGCCAGGGCTTCCCTGCGGATGGCGCTCCAGTCCGCCGGGGTCAGTTCACTCTCAGCGCCACTTAGCCCTTCCAACAGCTTCGCTTCGAGCTGTTCTTCGGCTTTGCGCCTCTCGTCGGCGCGGATCAGCTCGCGCACATATTCGCTCACGCTGCTGTAGCGGCCTTGGGCGATCTGTCCATCCACGAACTGCTTCAAGGGGTCGGGCAGCGAAATATTCATGCTTTGCATGGAGCACCTCCTTATCCCACCTAAAGTGCCACAAACAGCAAGAAATGGCAAGAACTGCCAGTTTATGGCGTTCCCACTCGCGCATGCGCGCCAGCGGCCGCGTGCTACGCGCTGCGCGCGCCGAGCCTCGGTCTCGGCCTTTCGGTAACGCCCGCTAACGCAAAAGCCAGTGAGCGGCATCGGCTTGCATGGCATAAGGGGTGGGGCTCGAATTACTTGCACCCTCATGCCGCCCAAGCTCTTGTTCCTTCATTCAATTTGAGCCTAGCCTCGTTTCCTCCCTTTGTTGGAATGTTAGACTTGACCCGGGCATCTCCGGCATCTTTGTGTTGAGCAGGCTGGAGTTCCAGCATCGAGATATCGCGAAACGCTTCACTCGCGTCGTTCTTTGTCTAAGCACCGGAGATCACTCAGCTTAGAATATATCAATGCGCTGCCGGGCACCTGCCTGGCAAAGATTAACTGATTATCAGGGGACTGTCATGGAAACAAAGAGCCAGAGTACGAGAACCAAGGTCGTCATCGTCGGTGGTGTGGCTGGTGGTGCCTCGTGCGCAGCACGGCTCCGCAGGTTGGACGAAAAAACGGAAATTCTCATGGTCGAACGAGGGCCGTACGTTTCGTACGCCAATTGCGGGCTTCCCTACCATGTGGGCGGCGTGATCGAAAAGGAATCGAGCCTCCTGGTGGCAACGGCGGACACCTTTCGCCGGGTGTTCAATATCGATGTCCGAACGAATTGCGAAGCCATCCGGGTCTCGCCGGATACGAAAACCATCGAGCTGCGCGATGTGGCAACTGGCGAGGTGAGCAGCGAGTCCTACGACAAACTCGTGCTGTCGCCCGGCGCGCTGTCGGTCCGCCCGCCTTTGCCGGGAATCGACCTGCCCGGAATCTTCCAGGTGCGCACGGTGCCTGATGCGCGGGCGATCCGCGAGTGGATCGAACGTGGCTCCCTGTTCCTCTCCGGGATGGACAAGTACTCGGGCTTCCAGACGGTCAGGCAGAAGACCCGGGCGGTGGTCATCGGCGGCGGATTCATCGGTCTCGAGACAGCGGAGAACCTCGTGCATCGCGGCTTCGACGTCACTCTCGTGGAGATGCTTGATCAGGTGCTGGCGCCGCTCGATCAGGAAATGGCGCGCATCGTGGAGAACTATGTGGAGCGGCACGGCATCCGCCTGGCGCTCAATGACGGGGTGGCCGGATTCCAGCACGCCGCGAACGGCGCGCTCGAGGTGCTCACCAAATCGGGCCAGGTGCATGCGGCCGACATCGTGATCCTCGCGCTCGGCGTGCGTCCGGATACGGCACTGGCGAAGACGGCCGGCCTCGAGATCGGCGAACGTGGTGGGATCCGCGTCGACGAGCAGATGCGCACCAGCAACCCGGACATCTTCGCCGTCGGCGACGCGATTGAAGTCAGGGATTTCGTGACCGGTGAGTGGAGTCTGATCGCGCTCGCCGGGCCGGCGAACCGGCAGGGTCGCATTGCCGCCGACGTCATTGCCGGGCGCCAGTCGCGCTTCCGCGGCACCCAGGGCACCTCGATCATCGGGCTGTTCGGAGCCGCTGCCGCCTGGGTGGGCGCCAGCGAAAAGACGCTCAAGCGGCTCGGCGACAGCGATTATGAAAAAATCTACCTCTACCCGAATTCGCACGCGGGCTACTACCCGGGTGCGCGGCCGATTGCGCTGAAAGTGCTCTTCCGGAAATCCGACGGACGTTTCCTGGGTGCGCAGGCGCTCGGCGAGGATGGCGTAGACAAGCGGATCAGTTCGCTCGCCATGGCGCTGCAGATGGGCGCCACGATCTACGACCTCGAAGAAGCCGAGCTGTGCTACGCGCCGCAGTTCGGTAGCGCGAAGGACCCGGTCAACTTCGCCGGCATGGTCGCCGCCGACATCCTTTGCGGCGACATGCCCTTGAGCCATTGGGATGCCGCCGATAACGCCTTCCTCCTCGACGTGCGCGAACCCGGTGAACTCGCCGTGGAGAGCGTGCCGGGCGCGCTCAACATTCCGATTGGCCAACTCCGGGCGCGTCTCGACGAGCTTCCTCGCGATCGGGAAATCCTGGTCATCTGCCGTTCCGGCCAGCGCGCCTATTACGCAACACGCGCGCTCTTGCAGAACGGGTTCACGGCGAGGACGCTGGCCGGCGGGATGTTGTCAAGGTTTCACACTCGCCTGCTGGTGAATTGAATGAATCAAAGGGTCTTCGCGGTGGCGACTTTGAACCTGCCACTGGGCATCGGCGGCGGAGCAGGAATTCGTCGGGGGCGGGAGGTGGATCATGGCTGACGCTGACCGGCAATATGGAAGCTGGAAGGAAAGATTCTTCCACGAGATGGCCGAGTACGGGATCAACGTCATTTATCTGGCGCTCGTATTCGCCGCTTTCACGCAGTACCGGAGACTCGTTCTCGCCGCTCACGACATCATCTACACCAATTACTGGGTGGCAGTGATCCAGGCGTTGATCCTCGGAAAGGTCATCATGATCGGCGCTGTCTTCCATGCTGGTCGCGGCCTTGAGCGGAGACCACTGATTTATCCCACTCTTTACAAGGCTTTGGTCTTTACTCTTCTTGTCGTGTCTCTCAACCTCATCGAGCATGCGATCGAGGGCCTCTGGACGGGAAAGGGGCTCGCGGGTGGCTTCGCGGAGTTTGTCGCCAGAGGGCCCCACGAATTGCTCGCCGGATCCCTGGTTCTTCTTGTGGCCTTGATTCCTTTCTTCGCCGTCAAGGAGCTTGGGCGAGTGTTTGGACAGAGCAGGATAAGTGCTCTCTTTTTCCGGGAGAGAACAGGGCAGTTCCTTGAGGGCCAAAAATGACCATTGCAAAAAGGGTCCGCAGCCTGCAACGACCTCGCAGTCCCAAGGGAGAGACGGCCCTGAGGGTCACCTTTTGGTGCCTGGTGACGGCGGTGATGTTCGCTGCGGGCGCGGACGCTACCGACTTCGGAACCAAGGGTGGGGCCGAACCCGCCAACATCAACGAGCTTGTTGGCGTCTTGCGCCAGGATTCTTACGACATGGAGTTGCTGATCAGCTTCGGTACCTCCAAGGGCGGTTCAGCGGGTCACCTCGCCCTGGGCATCCGGGACGAAGTACCCGGTGATGATCTGGTGTTCTCGGCAAACTTCTATGCCGACCGTGCGCGCAAGCACGAGACTGGCTTCTACACCGAGGATCTCATGATTGGCGTCGCCAAGAAGGAGTATCTGTTCAAGACACACTCCTCACTCGGTGACACGGCCGCGTTTGGTCTCGACTTTGGCGAGATCTACAAGCGATCTGTCATTGGCGTGCGGGTCTATGGCGTGCCGGTTGCCGAGAAGGAAGCCCTAAAGGCTTACTTCAGGCGCATCAATGACGACTATCAGCGTCAGACCAAGAATACCGAATACCACGACGGCGAAATCAAGTACGACTACATGCGCCTCAACTGCGCCAAAACCATCGGATCGGCATTCAGATTTGGTGCGGGATACGAGAACCTGGAGGTTACGAGTGCAAAGCTGCTTACCAGACGAAGGATCGTGGTGGCGGCAACAGCCAATATCCCCACCGAGATGGCGATGAAGCTCATCAAGGAGTGGAACGTGCGCGGATACGGAATGGACGTGGTGCTCTACAAGAAGTACGAGGGCTCGACCTATGTCGATCCCAACGAGGAAGAAAAGGTGGCCTTCAAGGACCTGCCTAATCGCTTTCCTTCGGTGCTGTCGCGCGATTTCCGCAAGGAACAGGGGCATTACGAAGACTTCGACAATCTCTTCGCGATGTACCTCCTCGACAATATGGGCAAGTACAGCGTGCGGGTTAACGGCGAGACGAAGTTGCTCGAGATCGAGAACACCACGGATCCCATGGCCTACGCGCAGGCCGCCGAACTCGCTACGCGGCGCGCGCGGTCGGACAGCAAAAGCTTCCGTCGGCGCTTGCCGTTGCGACCGTTGGCGAGCGGGAACGGGACACCCACGGATAACGAGCACCTCCACAACTTCACCGACCAGGCGGAAATGCAATGACGAGACTGCGCGCGCGCTTGCCGGTGATGTTCGCCGCGCTGTTTGTTCTCTGCGCTTGCGCAACGCGACCGATCAATCCCCCGATCACGCAGGCCGACCCCGGCGTCGGCTACCGTTTCGAAACACGGCAGTTGTATTTCAAGGACCCGGAGGCGCTGGTCCTTCTCGCCTTTTCCGGCGGGGGCACGCGCGCGGCCGCATTTTCTTATGGCGTCCTGGAATTCCTGCGGCGTACAGAGGTCGACAGGGCGAATGGCGAAAAGGTCCGCCTGCTCGATGCGGTCGGCGTCATTACCGGGGTGTCGGGCGGCAGCTTCACAGCGCTGGCCTATGGTCTCTATGGCGATAAGCTGTTCGCCGACTACGAGCAACGCTTCCTGAAGCGTAACGTGCAAGGCGAGATCATCAGCCGCTTATTCAACCCGGCCCGCTGGGGAAACCTGTGGTGGACCCGGTGGGGGCGCTCTGAAATGGCGGCCGATCTGTATGACGAGATCCTGTTCAACGGCGCGACCTTCGCCGATCTCGAACGCGGCAAAGGTCCGCTTGTTCTCGCCTCGGCCACCGACCTCTCGACCGGAGCCCGTCTGGTCTTCGACCAGAACGTCTTCGACGCGCTCTGTTCGGACCTTGGCGCGGTGAAACTCTCGCGCGCCGCCGCGGCCTCGTCGGCGGTGCCGGTGGTGCTTTCGGCCGTCACGCTCAACAACTACGGCGGCACCTGCAATTATCAAACGCCTTCCTGGCTGCAATTTCTTAGCGGAGCGGCTGACCCGCCGCGCACGGCCGCGCGCGCCAGGCGCGACTTTGACGAACGGCTGGCCTTCGCCGATGGCGCGCAACGCCCGTACATCCATCTCGTAGACGGTGGTGTCGCGGACAACGTGGGCATGCGTTCTGTACTGACCCTGCTCGAGTTGATGGAGGCATTGCAAGGCGCCGGGGTGCCGACACCGTTCGACCGCACGCGCCGGATCGTCGTTTTCGTAGTCAACTCGGTGTCCTCGCCCCCGACCCGCTGGGACCAATCGGAGACGCCCCCGGGCACGATAAGCACATTGCTCCAGGCGTCCAGCGTGCCGATCGATCATTATTCCTACGAAGCGACGGAGTTGCTGCGAGATAAGGCGGCGCGCTGGCAGTCGCTGCGTCGGCTTCGGCAATCGGCGGCATTTGCGGACCACCAGGATGCCGCGATCGCTGACGACCTTAAAGGCCCGGAGGTTGAGATCTATGCCATCGACGTCTCGTTTGCGGCCCTGCAGGACAAGGCCGAATTCGCCTACCTGAATGGCCTGCCCACCAGCTTCGTGCTGCCCGCTGAAGCGGTGGATCGTTTGCGTACCGCGGCAGGAGCGATCATCATGGCGTCACCCGAATTCCAGCGGCTCCTGAAGGACGTCGGGGCGAAGGTGGCTCCCGAATCCGCATCGATGGAACCGGCGACATCAGCGGCGCCGGTTGCGCTCCCGACGGCTGCACCGGGGGCCAGATAGCGGAATCCCATTTTCCGTCTTTCGCTCACGGTTGGTGGCCCTATAATTGAAGCGGCTAGTGTTTTCGATTGGAGGACGCCATGGGTATTGTCGACTGGTTCAAGAACCGACCGGGCCAGTACGATCCGGATCGGGTATCCGACGAGTTGGTGCAATGGGGGGTCGAGAAAGCGATCACGCTGACCAACCCCCGACTCAAGCTGCTGCCAACCTGCCAAAAACGCCTGACACCCGCTGTCGCGACCACGATCGAATTCTTGCGTGAGCAGGCCCGGGCGCTGCCCGCTATCCGGCCCGTTTCGTCGACGTCCTGGTCTGCCGATCCGGCCTTGCGGGCGTTTTTCGTCGCCCCGTCGGACATTGCGACCCTCCTCGGCCGCTCGGACAACCTGCGTACCCTCTTCGACAAGGCGCCTGAACTTGATGTGGGAAAAAAGAAAGACCTGACCCCGCCGATGCTCCTTTTCATACCACGTTGGACAAGGCTGCCCGTTGCCGGCGGGGTGTCAAGGGGTGTAGGATAGTGGCCATGAACGTTCGTCCTTTCACCGCGCAGAAGCCTGGGGCTACCTACATGGCCGAAGTCATTCATGACGAGGAAAGCGGCATGTGGGTGGCGTCGTGCGATGCGTTGAGCGTCGCTACAGAAGCGCCCACCTATGATGCGCTGACGAAACGCTTCTGGGAGATTGCCCCCGAAGTCGCCGCGGAAAACGGCCTTGATTTCGATCTGGAAACGACTCGGATCGATTTCATTCACGCCACAGGATTTTCGGCGCGCGATTTGCTCGTCGGCTGACCCGTGGGAAGTGGGTTCTACGCTCCCCTGCGGAAAATTTTGCTCGACCACGGCTGCGAGCTGAGGCGCCAAGGCAAGGGCAGTCACGAAATCTGGCACAGCCCCATCAACGGCCGATCCTTTCCCGTGGCCGTGACCATTGCTTCCCGCGTGCTCGCCAACGCCATCCTCAAGCAGGCCGGAATCGTTCATAAGGTGTAGAGCGTCCGCCGCCTGTGAGCTGTCAATGGCCTCGGCCGCCGCTGGTCCCCATGCGCCCACCGCCACAGTAAATTTTGAGCATATGCCAAAGCACATAAATCATTTCCGAAACTACACCTGACAACCGCCTGGAAAGCCCGTAAAAGGGTCGTATTTCTTGCGAAGTTTCGGAAATGTATGCCCTCCAGACACTCGTTCGAGATCGCCACCCGATGCGTGTCGCTTAGCGGAGTCTTTCTTTTTGCCTGTGAGGGAGCCAGAATGCGTAAAACGCTCGCTCGTAGCCCGCCCGGAGGCAAAAAGAAAGACCGGGTAGACCTGACCGCTGCGGTCAGCATGGCTTAGGAAAATCTGTTTCCTTCGATCTCCGCGTGACGTGAAATGATAAACCTAGATTCCTCAGTTGAAGCCAGGAATGGCGGCTAAGTGGCTATGAAGATTGGATTTTTCGAATGTCTCCAGGACACCCAAAGGGAACTGTAGCGCAGTTGCAAAAATTGGCCACAAACCCTTGCCAATGCTGGCTTTCACCAGATCCGGTCAAAGCCCAACAGAGGAATCTAGGATAAACGGCTCCCAGCGAATTGCAGCCTTAGCGGTCTAGCCATTTGGCAAGCGTAGCGAGTTTCGCTTAATGTTGGAATGTTAGACTTGACCCCGGCCTTGCTCAGTTGAAGCCAGGAATGGCGGCTAAGTGACTATGAAGATTGGATTTTTCGAATGTCTCCAGGACACCCAAAGGGAACTGTAGCGCAGTTGCAAAAATTGGCCACAAACCCTTGCCAATGCTGGCTTTCACCAGATCCGGTCAAAGCCCAACAGAGGAATCTAGGATAAACGGCTCCCAGCGAATTGCAGCCTTAGCGGTCTAGCCATTTGGCAAGCGTAGCGAGTTTCGCTTAATGTTGGAATGTTAGACTTGACCCCGGCCTTGCAGCGCCAACGCCATCCTCAAGCAGGCCGGAATCGTTCATAAGGTGTAGAGCGTCCGCCGCCTGTGAGCTGTCAATGGCCTCGGCCGCCGCTGGTCCCCATGCGCCCACCGCCACAGTAAATTTTGAGCATATGCCAAAGCACAGAAATCATTTCCGAAACTACACCTGACAACCGCCTGGAAAGCCCGTAAAAGGGTCGTATTTCTTGGTAAGTTTCGGAAATGTATTGCCCTCCAGACACTCGTTCGAGATCGCCACCCGATGCGTGTCGCTTAGCGGAGTCTTTCTTTTTGCCTGTGAGGGAGCCAGAATGCGTAAAGCGCTCGCTCGTAGCCCGCCCGGAGGCAAAAAGAAAGACCGGGTAGACCTGACCGCTGCGGTCAGCATGGCTTAGGAAAATCTGTTTCCTTCGATCTCCGCGTGACGTGAAATGATAAACGGCTCCCAGCGAATTGCAGCCTTAGCGGTCTAGCCATTTGGCAAGCGTAGCGAGTTTCGCTTAATGTTGGAATGTTAGACTTGACCCCGGCCTTGGTCGTGCATCGCCAATATCCTGGAGATGCGCGCCCGCGAGACGCCTGAACCCAGTGCGCTGCATCTCACCCGCCGCCAGGACCTCCTGGAAATCGAGATCGCAGCACCGGATCTCTCCCTTTATGAAAGGCATGGCGATGACCACTGAGCGAGCCAGCTCGGGCACCCCCCAAACCGTTACCGAACCGCTGCGTACGCACTTGAGGGAACTCAAAATGTCGTACGTCCTTGAGCATTTTGAGTCGCTGATCCAGGAGGCTGGCGCCCAGCACTGGCCGCACGTCGACTATCTCGCGCGACTGATCGAAGGCGAGGCGCACCGCCGCGAAGACCGCAGTATTCAGCGACGAGTGGCGCTCGCCCGATTCCCGGTGCTCAAGACGCTCGACTCGTTCGACTGGGCTTGGCCGCAGAAGATCAACCGGCCCCAGATCCAGAATCTCTTCCGCCTGCGCTTCATCGAGGACAAGGCGAACCTGATCTTCATCGCCAATGTTGGTTTGGGTAAAAGCCATCTCAGTATCGCCCTGGGGCATACCGCCTGTCTGCGGGGCTACTCGGTCCTCTTCACCACCGCGGTCGATATCATCAATTCCCTCTCGGCAGCACAGACGCATGGCAATCTGAAGCGTGAACTGCACAAGTATCTCCAGCCTCGCCTCCTGGTCGTCGACGAACTCGGCTATCTGCCGATCGACAAGCATGGCGCCGATCTGCTTTCCAGGTCATCAGCGAACGCTACGAGCATGCCGCCATGATCGTCACGACCAATCGCGCCTACAAGCACTGGCCAGAGATCTTCAATCACGATACGACGCTCACCTCGGCACTCCTCGATCGCCTCCTTCATCACGCCGAAACCATCCTCATCGAGGGCAAGAGCTATCGCATGAAAGACCAGATCGAGGCCTGAATCACACCCCCTACGGCAAGACTTCGGTCGTGGATTTCAAACCGCCCAATTCGCACGAAGTTCACACCGCCGCTCACAGCAGCTGGGACATCTGTGCCCCCGTACGGAATGGAGGTCCGACCGGTCTGCCAACGCAGACTTGAAAACCAGTGAGTAACCCGATGCAGACGCCGCCGAACGTTCGAGATCAGGGGCGACCGAGCGAAGCGAGGGGACCGAGAAGCGCAGCTTCTCGGGCGTCCCTTGGATCGAGGGGTTAGCGAAGTAATCGGGCCGGTGGCCGCAAACCGCCCCGAAGTCACTCCGCATGGTGTACAGAAAATCAAGCACTTAGAAGGAGTGACTTAAGAGCCGCCATGTTACACGGGGTCAAAGGCGAGCTTTGATCTGCCGACGGGAGCAAGGATCTCATACCGTTCAGATGCCGCTCGAACTAGGGTCTCGAACCAGACAGGCGCTTCTGGAGCAATAACGATGCTTCTGAGCAATGTTGCTTGATTGACCTTTATGCTCATGCCAACGTCCGGCATTGGCGTTTCGAATTCTCCGGCAGACCGATCAATGAGAACGCGAACTTCCTTCTCGAACTCATAGGCCTTGGTCTTGTATGCGAAGACACGAGAGTATGGGGCGATGTCGAGATCGGGGTCTCGCCAGTGCTTGACGTACTCAACTCGCTCGATTGATATGTCGTAAGGAAGCTGCTGTTCTTGAAGAGCGCTGCGCAGTTTTTCTACGGTCGTCGTAATGGCTACGGAGCATGATGATCTGCCATAGATGCTCCACATGGCCATGCTGTCGTCAAGACTCTTGTGCCAGCAGTTGACGAAGACGCGCTCTCTTAGTCGTTTCCGAAATTCCTCGTACGTAAAGTCGATATGGTTGTCTTGGTAGGACTTCTCGATGGCGTGTTTCAGAGACTCGGTAAACGCGCCCTCAAATTTGTCGCCGAACTGATCGCCGCGACAGAAGAAAAGTGTTTGATGGTGAATGAAATCAAAGAACTTGGCAGCATCCAGGTAGCGCCAAAGAACGTCGGTGCCTTTCAACTCGCTATGAAGCCTGGGCTTTCCTGGGATATGGATAACTACGGGGCTCATGGCGGCTAACGTGAAGTAGCAATT
Organism: Candidatus Accumulibacter affinis; assembly: GCA_016713625.1. Taxonomy (GTDB): domain Bacteria; phylum Pseudomonadota; class Gammaproteobacteria; order Burkholderiales; family Rhodocyclaceae; genus Accumulibacter; species Accumulibacter affinis. Next base: position 313,076 of record JADJOT010000009.1, on the reverse strand, counting down.
CTACGAGACGCAAAGCTTTGCGTCGTTATCCTGGATGAATGCACTGCCATCAGAAAATTCTTCAACAAAACAGCGAGCTGCGTCATCGCCCGGTCCACTAAAGCTTGCGGCAATTGCGTCAATGCCTTCCCGGCTCCGCCACCGGCGGCGGCTCGACAAGCTGCGCGACCGCATCCGTTTGACGCACTATAGCATGCGGACGCAGCAGGCCCGCAGCGACTGGGTGTCGCGCCTCACCGCCTGCTACGACGAGCGGCACTCTCCTGAACGAGAGGCAAGGAAGTTCCAGGCGCAGCCGTGCAGCACAAAAGAGGCAGTCAGCAAGAGAGGAACTACCGACGGTCCGACAGCGGCCAAGGCTGCCGCCCAAGACCCGTCAGTCAGTTCAGATCGACCGCATGCCGCTTCAGGTCGTCGAGGCTGACGATCAGCAGCGCCGCTTCGTTGGTGGCGTTGAGGACGACGTGTGGCGCTTTGCCGGCTTGCAGGGCTTCGCGCCAGCGGGGAGCGCAGAGGCACCAGCGGTCGCCGGGGTGGAGGCCGGGGAAGCCGTATTCGGGGCGCGGCGTCGACAGGTCGTTGCCACGCGCCTTCGAGAATTCGAGGAAGTCGGCGGTGAGCAGCACGCAAATGGTGTGACTGCCGAAGTCTTCGTCGCTGGTGTTGCAGCAACCGTCGCGGAAGAATCCGGTGACCGGCTTTTCGCTGCACGAACCCAGTGGCCCACCGAGGACGTTGCGCTGGCCGCCGCCCATGTCGTCGGGCTTCATGTCAGTTCGTCGATCCAGGCCTGCTGGATCGCTTCGAGGATTTTCTCGCCGCAATGTCTGGCGTCGTCGTCAAAGCCGGGCAAGGCGAGCACGGCGTTCATCAGGTCGACGAAGTTGATTTTCAGCGGATCGAGCTCGGGGTGGGCTTCCGCGAGTTCGATGGCGATTTCGTTGCTGTCGGTCCATTTCATCGATGGCCCTCCTTGGTCATGTTGATCGAGTAACGCGGGATCTCGATCAGCAGCGGCGTTGCGTTCACGATCGCCTGACACGACAGGCGTGAATTCGGTTCGAGACCCCAGGCCTTGTCGAGCAGGTCGTCCTCGACCTCGTCGGAAGGTTCCAGCGCGGCGAAACCTTCGCGCACGATGACGTGGCAGGTGGTGCAGGCGCAGGACATCTCGCAGGCGTGCTCGATGGCGATGCCGTGCTCGAGCAGGTTCTGACACAGCGATTCGCCGGGTCGCGCCTCGATGACCGCGCCGTCCGGACAGAGTTCGATGTGCGGCAGAACGATGATCTGGGTCATGCGGGCTCTCCGGTGTGCGCCACGGCCGTTTCGCTGTCGAGTTCGTTGATGTTGCGGCCGGCAAAAGCGCGGCGGATCGACTTGTCCATGCGGCGTGCGGCGAAATCCTTGGTGTCGGCTTCGAGGTCGTCCATCGCGAGCATGATCTGACGCCGGTTGTCGCCGCGTGCAGCGGCCTGCAGGCTGGCGATGTCGCGGTCTACGCGCGCCAGTTCCTCGGCGCCAAGCAGGTCACCGTCGCTGGCGAGCGCTGCTCGCACCGCTTCGACCAGGCGCTCGGCATCGACCTGCGATTCCTTGAGCGCGCGCTGCAGCGCATCGTCCTTGACGTGCAGCAGCGAGTCCTTGAGCATGCCGGCGATCTCGTCGTCGGACAGCCCGTACGAGGGCTTGACGACGATGCTTGCCTCGACGCCGGAGGCCTGCTCGCGCGCAGTCACCGCCAGCAGGCCGTCGGCGTCGACCTGGAAGGTGACGCGAATGCGTGCCGCACCCGCCACCAATGGCGGAATGCCGCGCAGCTCGAAGCGTGCCAACGAACGGCAGTCGCTGACCAGCTCGCGCTCGCCCTGCACGACGTGCACGGCCAGCGCCGTCTGGCCGTCGCGGAAGGTGGTGAACTCCTGCGCGCGCGCCGTCGGGATGGTCGCGTTGCGGGGAATGATCTTCTCGACCAGACCGCCCATGGTTTCGAGACCCAGCGACAGGGGAATCACGTCGAGCAGCAGCCAGTCGTCGCCGGCCGCGCCGTTGCCGGCCAGCAGGTTGGCCTGTTTTGCCGCGCCGATGGCGACCACCTTGTCGGGATCGAGATTGTTCAGTGGATCCTGGCGGAAGAAATCGCCAACGGCGCGCTGCACCTGCGGCATGCGCGTCGCGCCGCCGACCATCACTACGCCCTTGACCTCGGAAACCGACAGGCCGGCGTCGCGCAGAGCCTTTTTGACCGGTTGCATGGTCTTGGCAACCAGGGTCTGGGTGATCCCGGCAAAGATCTCGGTGGTCAGTGTCAGATCGACCAGTTCGCCGCTGTTGAGGCGAGCGTTGATCGGGGCAACGCCGTGAAAGGTGAGGTATTCCTTGGCTTCGCGAGCGCGCGTCAGGAGCATCCGCGAATCCTCGACCGACAAGGGCTTGAGTTCCGCTGCTTCGAGCATCCAGCAGAAGATGCGATGGTCGAAATCGTCGCCGCCGAGCGCCGAGTCGCCACCGGTTGCCAGCACCTCGAAGATGCCACGCGCGAGTTTGAGGATCGAGATGTCGAAAGTGCCACCGCCGAGGTCATAGACTGCATAGACACCCTCGGCGGCGTTGTCGAGGCCGTAGGCAATCGCTGCCGCGGTCGGTTCGTTGAGCAGGCGCAGCACCGGCAGGCCGGCGACCCTGGCGGCGTCCTTGGTGGCCTGCCGCTGTGCGTCGTCAAAGTAGGCCGGGACGGTGATCACCGCGCCAAGCAGCGCGCCGCCGAGGGAAGCTTCGGCACGCAGGCGCAGGGTGCGCAGGATCTCGGCCGAGACTTCGACCGGACTTTTCAGCCCGGCGACAGTGTGCAGGCGCAGCATCCCCGGGGCGTCATCGAAGAGGTAGGGCATACCTTCGTGATGTTCGATGTCGTGCAGCCCGCGGCCCATGAAGCGCTTGACCGAAACGACGGTGTTGCGTGGATCGAGCGCCTGTTTGGCCTGCGCCTCGTAACCGACTTCGCTGTGGCCGTCAGGCAGGTAGCGCACCACCGAGGGCAGCAGGGGACGCCCGAGTGCATCGCTGAGGACGACGGCCAAGCCACTGCGCACGGTCGCCACCAGTGAATTGGTGGTGCCGAGGTCGATGCCGACGGCCAGCCGGTGCTGGTGCGGCGCAGTAGCTTCGCCCGGTTCCGCAATCTGTAGTAGTGCCATGAAGAGGTCCTGATACGTGTTGCTGGTGGTGTGGTGCGGCGAGCTGCCCGGCTGGCGAGCTACTCTTCGCTGACGGCGATCGCGTCGTCGATCTCGCTCAGCAGCTTCTCGAGGAACATCAGCCGCCGCACGCGGTCGGCTGCCTGTTCCAGATCGTGCTGATCGTCCAGCAGGATGGCGATTTCGTCGTAGCGTTCAAGCATGTCACGCTGCAGGCGATGGTGCAGGTGTTCGAGTTCATGGTGTTCGCGGGCAACCCGCGCTTCGCCAACCGCCTCACGCCATTCCATCTGTTCGACGAGAAAGTCGTGTGGCATCAGGGCGTTGTTCTCGCTGCCGAGTTCGTGCGCCGCAAGTTGCAGCAGATACCTGGCTCGCGGCAGCGGTTTCCTGAGCGTCTGGTAAGCTTCATTGACCCGTGTTGCCCACTGCAGCGACAGTCGACGCTCGGCTTCTCCGGCACTGGCAAAGCGGTCGGGATGCACGCGCGACTGCATTTCCAGATAACGGCGGTCGAGCAGCGCAGCGTCCAGGCGGAAGGTCGCGGGCAGCTCGAACAGCGAGAAGTGATCGGCGTTGAATTCCATTTTGTCCCGGCGGCAGAGCTTCGGTCAGGTCGGGTCGCGAGCAGCGAGCAAGCCGTCGCTCCCCCACCAATCACACGTTGAAACTCTCGCCGCAGCCGCAAGCGTCCTTGACGTTCGGGTTGTTGAAGCGGAACCCTTCGTTGAGACCCTCGCGCGCGTAATCCAGCTCGGTGCCGTCGAGATAGGGAAGGCTCTTCGCATCGATCAGAACCTTGACTCCATGCGATTCAAACTCGATGTCGTCCGGGTGTGCGACATCGGCGAACTCGAGCTTGTAAGCCATCCCGGAGCAGCCGCTGGTGCGTACCCCGAGGCGCAAGCCGATGCCCTTGCCGCGCTTGACCATATAGTTGGAGACGTGGCTGGCTGCCCGTTCAGAAAGCGTCACTGCCATGCAAAAAACCTCCTGCTGTAGCGATCGGTCAAGCCAACACCGGGTCGCTGTGCTTTTTCTTGTAATCGGCCACGGCCGCCTTGATCGCGTCTTCCGCGAGAATCGAGCAGTGTATTTTTACCGGCGGCAGCGCCAGTTCATCGGCGATCTGCGTGTTCTTGATCTCCAGCGCCTGATCGATGGTCTTGCCCTTGACCCACTCGGTCACCAGCGAAGACGAAGCGATCGCCGATCCGCAGCCGTAGGTCTTGAACTTGGCGTCTTCGATGACGCCACCCTTGCCCACCTTGATCTGCAGCTTCATCACGTCACCGCAGGCGGGCGCGCCGACCATACCGGTGGCGACACCCTCCTCTTCCTTGCCAAAGGAACCGACATTGCGTGGATTCTCGTAGTGATCCAGAACCTTGATACTGTATGCCATGCTGTTTCTCCTTCAAACCTTCATCAATGGGCGGCCCACTGGACCGTACTCAGGTCGACGCCATCCTGCACCATTTCCCACAGTGGCGACAGTTCGCGCAACCTGCCAATCTTGTCGTGCAACAGCTTGATCGTGTAGTCGATGTCTTCCTCGCTGGTAAAGCGGCCGAGCGTAAAGCGGATCGAGCTGTGCGCCAGTTCGTCCTCGCGACCGAGGGCGCGCAGGACGTACGACGGCTCGAGCGAAGCCGATGTACACGCCGACCCAGACGATACCGCGAGGTCCTTGATCGCCATCAGCAAGGATTCGCCCTCGACGTAGGCGAAGCTGATGTTCAGGTTGTGCGGCACCCGCCGTTCCATGTCGCCATTCACAAACACCTGCTCGATGTCCGACAGACCCCTGAGCAGGCGATCGCGCAGCATGCGGATGCGCTCGTTCTCGGCACCCATCTCCAGGCGCGCAAGACGGAAAGCCTCACCCATGCCGACAATTTGATGGGTCGGCAGGGTGCCCGAACGGAAACCCCGCTCGTGGCCGCCGCCGTGCATCTGCGCGGTCAGGCGAACGCGTGGTTTGCGCCGCACGTAGAGGGCGCCGATCCCTTTTGGGCCGTAGGTCTTGTGCGCCGAAAAGCTCATCAGATCAACTTTCAGCGCGCGCAGATCAATCGCCACCTTGCCCGTTGCCTGCGCCGCATCGACGTGCAAGATGATTCCCCGGTCGCGGCAGATCTCGCCGATTTCGCTGATCGGCTGAATGACGCCGATCTCGTTATTGACCAGCATCACCGACACCACGATGGTGTCCGGACGCAGCGCCGCCTTGAACACCTCGAGGTCGAGCAGGCCATCGTCGCGGACGTCAAGATAACTGACTTCAAACCCCTGCCGTTCGAGTTCCCGGCAGGTGTCGAGCACCGCCTTGTGTTCTGTCTTGAGCGTGATCAGGTGCTTGCCCTTGCCCGAGTAGAACTGCGCCGCTCCCTTGAGGGCCAGATTGTTCGACTCGGTCGCGCCCGACGTCCAGACGATTTCCTTGGGGTCGGCATTGACCAGTCTGGCGACCTCTTCACGCGCTTCCTCGACTGCGGCTTCCGCCTCCCAACCGAAGGAATGCGAGCGCGAGGCCGGGTTACCGAATTTCTCGACCAGATAAGGGATCATCTTCGCGGCCGCGCGCGGATCGAGCGGCGTGGTTGCGGAATAGTCGAGATAGATGGGAAGTTTCAGCATTGCTCTTGCTCCGGGGTGTACATGTTCAGGTAAATGTGCTCTTCGACGCCTCAAACGGCCATCGCGGTCAGCCGCTGCAGCCGGGCGACGGTCGCCTGCAGCGTATTCAGGAAAGCGGCCAGCTGGTCTTCGCTATTGCCGCTACCGAGGCTGACACGCACCGCGCCGCGGGCCAGTTCGGGATCAACGCCCATCGCCCGCAGGACATGCGAGGGCTCCGGGTTGGCGCTCGAACAGGCAGCGCCGCTAGCCACCGCGTAGCCTGCGCGGTCTAGGTGTCCGACCAGCGTTTCGCCATCAAGTTCGGGAAACGCGAAACAAACCGTGTTCGGCAAGCGTTTCGCTCCCTGGCCAAAAAGCGTCGCGCCGAGTTCGCGCAGACCAGCTTCGAGCCGCCTGCGCAGCGCCAGCACGCTCTGCGCCAGAGCCGCCTGGCGCTGTACCGCCAACTCACAGGCGACGCCGAAGCCGACGATCGCCGCGACGTTCTCGGTTCCCGAACGTAATCCGCGTTCGTGACCACCGCCGGCGATCAGCGGTTCGAGTTCGACCCGCTTGTCGAGAATCAGCGCGGCAGCCCCCTTCGGACCGCCGATCTTGTGCGCCGACAAGGTCAGTGCATGCACCCCGGCGGCATTGAGACGACGGAAATCGACCGCCACCTTGCCCACCGCCTGTACCGCGTCGGTATGCAACCAGGCACCGCTGCGGCGTGCTCGTTCGGCGAGCGTTTCGATATCCTGCAGCACGCCAGTCTCGTTGTTGGCCAGCATCACCGAAACGATTCTCGGCTTGCGGGCCATCACCGCCGCGAAGTTCCCTGCATCGACACAGCCCTCGCCATCGACCGGCAGCTTCGCGAGCTCCCAGCCACGCTTGCTCAGCTGTTCGGCAGGCTTGATCACGCACGGGTGCTCAACGGCACTCACCGCCAGCAGGCCCGGCCGCATGCACCCGGCAGCACCTTTGATGAACAGATTGTTGGCTTCGGAACCACCACTGGTAAACACTACTTCGCTGGCATGTGCGCCGACGGCCATGGCGACCTGGCTGCGCGCCTGGTCGATAGCTCGTCGCGCCGCCCGACCATACTCGTGCCGACTGGAGGCATTGCCGAACTGCTCCCCCAGATAGGGCAGCATCGCCTCGAGCACCACTGGATCGATCGGTGTGGTGGCGTTATGGTCGAGATAAACGGGAGCAAACATGGCAGAGGAGACGCTCAGCCGCCAAGAGAAACGGCCTTCGCGCGCGCCCGCGGTCGGCTGCGCCGCGCATCCCGCAGGACAACGACCTGGCCACCGGTCTTGCTGAGCTGTTGCTCAACCAGGGCGGCCAGGGTTACCGAATTCAGGAACTCATACATCTTGTCGTTCAAGGTCGACCACAGCTCGTGGGTCATGCAGCGTTCGTCATCGCGGCAATTCTCCCGGCCACCGCACTGGGTGGCGTCGAGCGGCTCATCGACGGCGCGAATGATGTCGCTGACCGTCATCTCGCCGGTGGACCGCGCCAGACAGTAGCCACCGCCCGGGCCGCGGACGCTTTCGACGAGACCGTAACGGCGCAGCTTGCCAAACAACTGCTCCAGATAGGAAAGGGATATCTTCTGACGCTCACTGATGCCGGCCAACGATACCGGACCATCGCTGCAGCGCAGCGCCAGATCGATCATCGCGGTCACCGCGAAACGTCCTTTGGTGGTTAGTCGCATACATCCTCCACGCGTAATAGTTGATTAGATTGGTACACTATAGTGACTGCTTGAAATTTAGTCAACTATTTTACTCAGGTATTGGGGATCGAACTGGTCAGCACTGACCAGCTCGCCCACGACCTCGACGCCGGCCTCGTCAAGTTTTTTGAGCAGCAACTGAAAGCGCCGGTCTACCTCGACCGCATGGTCGAGAAGTCCATGAATCGCCTTGGCCAGCGGGTCATCCTGATCGCCCGCCAGGGCATAAGCCGAAAACCCCAACTGGCCGGCCATCTCCTCGCGCTTCCTGGCCTGCGCGCTGTCGATGATGCGTGCCGGATTGCCGACCGCGGTCGCTCCCGCCGGCACATCCTTGACGACCACCGCATTCGATCCAACCTTCGCCGAGGCACCCACGGTGATCGGCCCCAGCACCTTCGCACCGGCACCGATCACCACGCCATCCCCCAGCGTCGGATGCCGCCGCCCCTTGTTCCACGAGGTGCCACCAAGGGTGACCCCCTGGTAGAGCGTGACATCGTCACCGATCACCGCCGTCTCGCCGATCACCACACCCATCCCGTGATCGATGAGCAAGCGCCGTCCGATGACCACCCCCGGATGGATCTCTATGCCGGTGAAGAAGCGCCCGAGATGCGAAACGGCGCGGCCCAGCCAGCGCAGGCGGTGGCTCCACAACCAGTGCGCAAGACGATGAAAAACCATCGCATGCACGCCCGGATAACAGGTCAGCACCTCCCAGAAGGTGCGGGCAGCGGGGTCACGGGCAAATACCGACTGAATGTCTTCGCGCAAACGGCTGAACATGAAGCGACCATCCTTGAGCGAGAGTCCTTGCGGAAAGCCGGTGATTTTACAATACCCGATAGTGGCGATCCACTATTCCGTGCGCGTCGGATTCATTGGCGCCGGCCGGAAAGCTGCCGTTCGAGCGCATCCAGCAGGCCGCGCAGAATATTGATTTCGTCGCGCTCGAGTTCGGCACGTCCGAACAGGCGACGCAGCTTGGGCAGCAGTCGCCGGGGCCGTTGTGGGTCGAGAAAGCCACTGCTCACCATTACGCGCTCGAGATGCTCGTAGAAGAGCTGCTGTTCCTGATGGCTCGCCGGCGGCGACGCAAACGGTACGGCTCTGGTCACCAGCGGTGGGCAACCAGCAAATGCCGCCAGACGCAGTTCGTAACACAGCAGCTGCACCGCTGCAGCCAGGTTCAACGAGCTGTAATCGGGGTTCGCGGGAATGAAGACGGTACGCTGGCAGCGCTGCACTTCGGCGTTCGACAGCCCGGCGGTCTCATTGCCGAACAACAGCGCCACCTCGCCCTCGCCGGCCCGCGCCAGCATCTCGCTGGCAGCCAGTCGCGCCGACAGCGCCGGCGGCCCGAGATTGCGATGCCGCGCCGAAACCGCGCAAGCAAACGCGCAGTCGGCGAGAGCCGCGTCGAGGCTGCAGCACACCTCAGCCTGCGCCAGAATGTCTTCGGCACCGGCCGCGCGCGCCACCGCCTCGTCGTCGGGGAAGCGCTTCGGATTGACCAGCACGAGACGTGACAGGCCCATCGTCTTCATTGCCCGCGCAGCCGCGCCGAGGTTACCCGGATGACTGGTGTGCGAGAGGACGACGCGGACGCGGGCGAGTGGCGAGCCCGAAGTTTGCGACCCTGCAGGCCGGTTCATATTAGAATCGGGCTCCTTTACAGCAATCGAGCGGCCACAGCCGCCCGTCGGGTTCTGCCAAAGCCATGCATCCAGCTCTCAACATCCTCATCAAGGCGGCGCGCCGCGCCAGCCAGATCATCAATCGTGCCTCACTGGATCTTGAGCACCTGCAGGTCACCACCAAGCGGCAGAGCGACTTCGTCACCGAAGTGGACCGAGCCGCCGAGGCGGCGATCATCGAGGTGCTGCGCGAGGCCTATCCGGAGTACGGCATTCTAGCAGAAGAGTCGGGGCAGACCGCCGGCAGCGCCAGCGGCAGCGAGTATCAGTGGATCATCGACCCGCTCGACGGCACCACCAACTTCATTCACGGCTTTCCGCAGTACGCGGTGTCGATCGCGCTCGCACACCGCGGCCAGATCACCCAGTCAGTGGTCTTCGACACGGTGCACAACGAGATGTTTACCGCCAGCAAGGGCGGCGGCGCCTTCCTCAACGAACGCCGCATCCGCGTCAGCAAGTGCCTCCGGCTCGACGAAGCCTTGATCGGCACGGGCTTCCCTTACCGCATCTACGATCACATCGACGCCTATCTGGCGATCTTCAAGGAACTGGCGCGCAAGACCGCCGGCATCCGCCGCCCCGGCGCCGCCGCCCTCGATCTCGCCTACGTCGCCTGTGGTCGTTTCGACGGCTTTTGGGAGTTCGGCCTGTCGCCGTGGGACATCGCCGGTGGCGCGCTGCTGATTTCCGAAGCCGGCGGCCTGGTCAGCGACCTCGCTGGCAACGAAAACTACCTGCAAACGGGCAACCTGGTGGCGGGCACTCCGAAGGTCTTCGCGCAACTGCTACAGGTAATCGACAGCCATCGCACGCCGGGGCTGGCAGCTTGAAGCCTGGCATCGGCGATTCGAGCCGTGCCTCTTTTCTCCGGTTGACTGTCGACAATCTTTACACCGCGACTGCCGGCCTTCCCGGACCTTCAGGCAAGCTCCTGATTTAGCGTCAGCATCGCCATGCGGCACAGCTCTTGCTTCAGCAGCCTGTAGTCACCCTCAGGGAGTCTGCGTCACATGGACCTCAATGACCCGTTTGCCGAGCGCATGGTAGCGCAGGTGCAACTTATCGAACGTTATCGCGACGACGTGTTGCGTAGCGAAGGGCGCTGGCTTGACGGTGACAGCGCAGCGCTGGAATGGATCACGCGCTACGCCGCCCAGTTTCCGCCGATCGAGGGCTACGCCCGCCACTGAGCACGGGTCCTCTGCATCGACGAGGCGGGCACGCCCCCCAGATCCTGAGCCATGAGGTTTCTCCTCGCTCCTTGAAGAAGTCGCCGAAGACAGCCTTGATGCGCCCGGCCATCCCCGCCGCTTCGAGGTGTCTTTGCGCCAGCGATGCTACCGGCGGCAAGTCGAAACTGCAGAAACTCAACGAGCTTCAATCAATCCGAAGCGGCGCCCGGCGGCGGAGCATCGAGCGCCTCGATGGCGCGGCGCAGCCATAGCAACAGGAGCAGGGCCGGCACCGCCAGCCAGGTGGAGAGCACGAAGAGGCCAGGCCAGCCGATGCTCTCGGCCGTCACGCCGGCCATTGGCCCCACCCACACCCGGCCGACTGCGCCGAACGCCGATAGCAGCGCGTACTGCGTGGGCGGTAAAGCGCTGCTGGCACAGGCTCATCTGGAAGGCCACGTGCGCTGCCATGCCCATGCCGCCCGAGACGATCATTGCCATGCGATAGCCCATAACCGCCAGCGACGCGCCCAGACCGCGCTCGACGGCCAAGCAGCACGTCGGTGCGGTAGGCGTCCACCACGACGTCCTGCGACGCCGACAGGAAGGCCACCGTCAGCGCCAGCAGGGCGAAGGCCCGCAGCGACTCGCGCGGCGAGGTGGCGGCCAGCGCAAACAACGCCACCGCCAGCGTCAGTTGCGTCAGCACCATCCAGCCGCGGCGGCGCCAGCGGCCCGCCAGGTCGAAGCGGTCCATCAACGGCGCCCAGATGAACTTGAAGGTGTAGGGCAGACCGGCCAGCGCCTCGTTGAACGCGAGCAACGGTGCGGCGATGGCGCGCCCCGCAACGCGTCGTCGGGGTCGGCCACGAGATCGATCCTCACGGCGCGGCCCTGCCGTCGCGGACCGGCTGCAACCCGGCCGCCTGTGACAGCTTGACGAAGGTCAGCCCGCGGCCCAGCAGGTCGGGCAAGGCTGCGGCGAGTCCTTTCCCGGTCCCCGACGCCGGCCGGCAGACCTCGGGTGTAGAGTCGCGGCAACTCGGCTGTGGGATAGCGGTCAGATCCGTGGTTACACTGGGGCTTCTGCAATCCGGGTGCTGCTGCTCAGTGCAGCGTCTGGCCCGCGGCGAACAGCTCGGCGACATCTTCCGCGCTGAAGCGATAACTGCGGTTGCAGATGTCATCGCGGATGAGGATTTCGCCATGTTCGTGCAGGATCGTCTCGGCCTCCGCACGGCCCAGGCTGCGGATCAGGTCGCGCACCTTGCTCCAGTCTTCCGGGCAATGATAGGCCACCGGCGCCGGGTCGTAGAGGCGCACGCCGTGCGCTGTCATCTCTTCGTGGAAGAGCCGGGTGAGCAGGGCTTGCGGAGCGAGTTCGAGCAGTTCGGCCGGCCTGACGGTGGCGGCCAGCTGGCTGATGCGCTGCCAGCCGTCCGCATCGTGATCATCCGCCTGCGGCATTTTTTGCAGGAAGAGGCAGGCGGCTGCCTTGGCGCCGGCGGTCACGAAGAGACGGGACGGCTGTTGTTCGGATTGTTCGAGGTAGTGCTCGAAGATTGCCGCGATGCTGTCACCGACCAGCGGCACGAAGCTCTGGTAGGGATGGCGGGCGGTCGGCAGGTCGAGGCTGATCATCAGCTGTCCGCCCTGCCGGGCGCCAAGCAGCTCGGGCACCGGCGCCGGCAATACGACCGGGTTGCTGCGCGCCATGCCGCGCATCTGCAACTGCTCGTTGCAATCGATGACCAGCAGCTGGATCGGCCCGTTGCCGCGCAATTGCAGGGTCAGGCGGCCGGGCTGCTTGAGCTGGGCGGCGATCAGCACGGTGATGGCGGCGGTCTCGCCGAGCAACCGGGCGACGCTGGGCTGGTAGTCGCGGTCGGCCTGCATCTGTTGCCAGGAATCGCCAAGACCGACGATGGCTCCGCGGATGTCGAGGTGCTCGAAAAGGAAGCGGCGGACGAAGCTGTCACTCATGTGAGTTGCTCCGCGTAGATCTCGGGGTTAAAGCCGACCAGCAGTTTCTCGCCGGTATCGAGCACCGGGCGCTTGATCAGGCTCGGGTACTGCACCATCAATCCGAGCGCTTTTTCCTCGTCTACCGCAGCACGCTCTTCTGCGCTCAGTTTCTTCCACGTCAGGCCACGCGTGTTGAGCAGCTTTCCCCAGCCAGCGCGGACGTTCCAGTCCGGCAGGTTCGCTGCGGCGACGCCGGCTTTCCGGTAGTCGACGAATTCCCAGACCATGCCCTGGTCGGTCAGCCAGCGCATGGCCTGCTTCATGGTGTCGCAGTTCTTGATGCCGTAGACCTTGATCATTGCCACGTGTGCTTGCCTGAAAACTGAATTCTAACGGTTCGCGGGTGTTCACAGGCGGTCTCCAGCACCCATTGACCAACCAGCAGGATCAGTCCGGTTTCTTCGTGATCAGCGCAACTGCGCTGCCAGCGCTGCCGCGTCGGTGACCGGCAGCTCGCAACGGCCATGACGACAGACATAGGCGGTCGGCGAACCGCCTAGCGCCACCTTGCCACGGACGAAGGGAATGGTTTCCGCCAGCACTTCGATCGCCGACTCCGGGCCGCCGGCCAGCGCGCGCGCGGGCAGGTAGTTTTCTCGCAGGACCGCCAGCAGCGGCGCAGCCGCCGCCGCCGCGCCATCGGGCCAGACGATGACGATCTCGCGCGGCGTGTCGGCGAGGAAATCGACGGCGAGCAGCGCCTCGGTCATCGCCACTGGCCGTTCGCCGAGCACCTCGGCGTGGGCGCGCAGGCCGCGTTCGGCGACCTGCCGCCAGTGCTCGTCGCCGGTGAACAGCCCGAGGCGCAGCGCATTCATCAGCGCGACCGAGGTTCCCGAGGGTTCGGCGCCGTCGTAGGCGGGTTTCTCGCGCGCGATCAGTGTCTCCTGCTCGTCGCTGCTCATGAACCAGCCGCCAGCCGGATCGGCAAACAGGAGCTCGGTGGCTTCGGCGAGCGCCAGGGCTTCGCGCAGGTAGCGCGCGTCGAAGGTCGTCTCGTAGAGATCGATCAGGCCGGCGGCGAGAAAAGCGTGATCGTCAAGGAAGGCCGGGTGCCCCGCCTGCCCGTCCATGCAGCTACGCCGCAAGCCGCCGTCGGGGCCGCGCAGCTGAGCAAGCACGAAATCGGCCGCGCGCGCCGCCGCGGCGACGTAGCGCGCCTGCTCGAGAAGGCGCCCGGCGACCGCCAGCGCCGAGATCATCAGGCCGTTCCAGGCGGTGAGAATCTTGTCGTCGCGCAGGGGTGGGACGCGCCGGGCGCGCACTTCATACAGCCTGGCGCGCGCGCCGGCCAGCGCTGCCCAGGCGGCTTCATCGGGTTTCGGGACATTGAGGATGCTGCTCCCTTGCCAGTTACCCGCCGGGCGCACGTCATAGTGGACGAGAAACTGTCGAGTCGTGTCGAGACTCGCCAGTCCGTCGAGTCCGTCGAGTCCGTCGAGTCCTTCGAGTTCGTCGAGTTCGCGCCGAATCTCCGCCTCGCTCCAGACGAAGAAGCGCCCTTCCTCGCCCTCCGAATCGGCATCGGTAGCCGAGTAGAAGCCGCCGGCGGGGTCGGTCATCTCGCGCAGGACGTAGTCACAGGTCTCGCGCGCGACACGGGCAAAATCGGCGCGGCCGGTCAACTGAAACGTCTCGGCGTAGGCCAGCACCAGCAGGGCGTTGTCGTAGAGCATCTTTTCGAAATGCGGCACCAGCCACTCGGCGTCGGTGGAGTAACGATGAAAGCCGCCGCCGAGTTGATCGTAGAGTCCACCCGCCGCCATTTTCTCGAGCGTCAAGGTCGCCATGTGCAACGCAGCGGCGTCGCCGGTACGGTGGTGATGGCGCAGGAGCAGCCGCACCGGCACGTGCGAAGGAAACTTCGGCGCTCGCTGCAGACCGCCATGCTGGTGGTCGAAGGAGCGTTTGAAGTGGTCAATGGTGGCATCGATCAGCGCGACTCCGGGTAGTGCGCCGTGCGCGTCTTGCGGCGTGCGGGCGCCCTGCATGTCCTGGCGAATCGCCTGCACCAGCGCCGCCGACGCCTGGCCGACCCGATCGGGATCGCGCTGAAAAGTGTCAGACAAGGCGCCGAGCAGCGACAGGAAGCCGCGCTGCGCGCCGCGAACGCCACCACGCGGCGGAAAATAGGTGCCGCCAAAGAAAGGCTCGCGCGCGGCGGTCAGCCAGACGCTCATCGGCCAGCCGCCGGCACCGGTCAGTTGCTGCACGGCGCTCATGTAGACGGCGTCGATGTCCGGACGCTCCTCGCGATCGACCTTGATGGCGACGTAGTGAGCATTCAGGAAGCGGGCGATCTCCTCGTCCTCGAAGGACTCGGCTTCCATGACGTGGCACCAGTGACACGTCGAATAGCCAATCGACAGAAACACCGGCCGGCCGAGGCGCCGGGCTGTCGTGAAAGCCTCTTCGCCCCAGGGAAACCAGTTTACGGGGTTGTGCGCGTGCTGCAGCAGGTAGGGGCTGCTTTCCAGCGCCAGCCGGTTGCTGAAGCGCGGCCGGCCATCGGCGTCGAGGTGGCGCGTCCGCGGCACATAGGCCGCTCCGCGCCGGGCAATGGCCTGCTCGATCTGCTGCCGAAGATCGGCTGGAAACGGTTCGCTGGCAGGTGGCGTAGCAGTCATTCTTGGCTCCATGTGGTGGGCAGGCGGGAAAGACCGGATGGACCGACTGGTGGCGGAGGATCATGCCGCCGGCTGGTCCGGCGGCGGAGAATGAACGCAGTAACCGTTCCGCCCGGCAGCTTTTGCCAGGTACATTGCCGCATCGGCGCGACTCAGCAGGCTGCCTTGATCCGTGCCGTGCGCGGGGTACAGCGCAATCCCGATGCTGCAGCCCACCTGCACGTCGCGTCCGGCCACTTCCATCGGCTGGCTGACCGTCGTGATGATGCGGCGGACCACCCCCTCAACAGCCTCGAGCGAGTCGGGAGACCAAAGCACGACGACGAACTCGTCACCACCGACCCGGGCAACGGTATCCACGTCGCGCACCGCCGCCGTGAGGCGCCTGGCGAGCTCGCACAAGACTGCGTCGCCCGCTGCATGGCCCATTTCATCGTTGATCGGCTTGAAGCGGTCGAGATCGAGGAAGGCCAGCGCAATCAGACGTCCGTCGCGGGCTGCCTGCGAGAAGGCCCACTGCAGGCGCTCGTCAAGTACCGTGCGGTTGGGCAATCCAGTCAGCAGGTCGTGTCGAGCCAGGCTTTCGAGGCGGGCTTCGTAGCTTTTCTGCTCGCTGATGTCCTGCAGCGTTTCCACGGCACCGATCACGTGTCCGTTGGCGCCGTTCAGCGGCGCCGCGGTAAAGAACAGCCACCGCCCACCGCCGGGGAACTGCGGAAAGTGATCCCTCGCCTCCCAGGCACCGGCGATCAAGGCAGACGGCTGGAATTTGCCGGCATAGAACTTGCCCACGTCGCCGACCGCCGCATCCAGCACCAGGTCGGCCATCACCGGCCGCGGCTCGGGATAGAACGGCCACCAGTGTTGCCGCGAGCCGATCATCTGCTCGGCGGGCACGCCGACGATCGACTCGCAGGCGCGATTCCAGTGCGTGACGCGGTGCTGCGCGTCGATCACGAACATCGGCACCGGGCAACCCTGGATGATCTCCGACAGCAGGAGGGCACCCTCGCTCGCCGCCTGTTCGGCTTCCTTCTGTGGCGTCACGTCGCGAAAGGTTTCGACCACGCCAACCATCCGGCCCGCCTCATCGCGTAGTGGCGCGGCGGTAAACACCAGCCACTTGCCACCCCCCGGCAATTGTGGAAAGAAATCCTCCGATTCCCAGCCGTCTTCGATCAACTCCGAACGACGAGCATTACCACGGTAATAGCGATCGAGATCCTCGGGTTGGCAGCCGGTCAAAACGAGGTCCGCCATCACCGGCCGCTGGCTCGAATAGAAGGCCGACCATGCACCCGTCCGGCCGACCATGAAATCGGCAGGAATCCCCGTGATTCGCTCACATGGCAGGTTCCAGTAAACCACCCGGTGCGCCTCGTCAATCACGAACATCGGCATCGGCAGGCCCTTGAAGCCCTGCATCACCAATCTCTCGCCCAGCTCATCTGCGCACCTGCCGTGAAGCCCAGCGTCGCTCATATTGTTCTCCGTGCAATCGTCGGTCTGCCCGCGTGCAAGGATACGCCCGACAGCCGGGAAATTGTCGCCGCAAGCGCCGCTGAACGCCCGAAGCATTGTTCACCGTGGTCGGACAAACGCCGGTTGCTGGTCGCCATGCACAACTTTCCATGGCGACCGGTCGATGCACAGGTCGGATGAGGAGCCAGCGACCAACCACCGAGGCGACGACCGGGCTGTTGACCCGATGACGCCGAAGACCAATGTCCACATCATTCACTTGAATAATGCGCACTAATATCCTATGGTTAGGACGCACTCAGCCGGGATCCAGCGGGTCAGCATCGATGCTCGGCATGACCCCGTTGACGCCCCAGGCTTTCGAGTGTTGTCAGACACAGTGCTTGGTAATTCTCCCAGCAGCGCGGAATACTGGGGACTCGACTCTGCGACGCATCTCGCCTCGCGGGGACCTGAATGAACACAATCATTGACCGAGGGAAACCAATATGGCTGATCTTGAACTCAAGACTCTACGCGACTCGCTGAGCGCAAACAACCGACGATGGGAAGCCGGCAAGACGGCAATCAGTGCGCTGCCGGACGCTGGCATGCGCCTGCGCCTGGGCGCGGAGCCGCCTGCAGGACAAGCCGGGTTGACTGAACGCGAACAGCGCGCGGCGCAGGCGGCGAGCATCGCCGACCTCGCGCAGGCGGTGGGCGCGCCCGCGGCCGTCGACTGGCGGTCGATCGGGGGAAGTGACTACCTGGGGCGAGTACGCGACCAGGCGAATTGCGGCTCTTGCGTCGCGTTTGGCTCCATCGCGGCTATTGAGGGCTCAACACGCGTCGCCGCCAAGAAGCCGGGCCTGAGTTTCGACCTCTCGGAGGCGCACCTGTTCTATTGCCACGGTGCAGCTGACGGACGCAACTGCGACAACGGCTGGTGGCCGAGCAAAGCGCTCGACGCGGCCAAATCCAAGGGCATCGTCGACGAGGCGTGTTTCCCGTACACCGCCGGCGACCAGGCGTGCCGCCCTTGCTCCGACGCGGCAACCCGGACGACCAGGATCAAGGCATGGACTTCGTTGACCGCGGTCCCCGACATGAAGTTGTGGATCGCGGAGAGGGGTCCGGTAGCTGCCTGCTTTACCGTCTATGAAGACTTCCGCTACTACAAGAGCGGTGTCTATGAACACCAAAGCGGCGCGCAACTGGGTGGCCATTGCGTGTGCATCGTCGGATATTCCGACGCCGACCGCGCATGGATCGCGCGCAACAGTTGGGGTCCGGACTGGGGCGAGAATGGCTATTTCCGCATCGGCTATGGCGAGGTCGGCATTGACTACGAGATGTGGGGTGTCGAAGTCGATCCAAAGCCTGTCGTCGACGACGTGGTCAAAGTCGAGAAAGTGCGAATCACGGGCATCTGGGTCAATGCGGATGCCAAGGACGCGCAGTGCTATGTCGACAAGCTTGGCTGGCGGAAGCTGACGAAGCCTGAGTTCGTCACGGCGGCCGCGGCCGCGCGGGTCGCCAAGGCGCTGTGCACGCTGTCGATCAAGGGTGACACAATCATCGAAATGTACGTGCTCTGAAACTGGCCGCGTCGCCGGCGCGACCGGCGGTGGCTTTCTCCCCGCAACAAGTGAAAGGACTGAACCATGACAAGCAAACCTTCACCAACGTTGACGCCTGCCGCTGACTTTGCTTGCGGACAGATGACCAACGCCACCAATCCGGCGGCTCCCGACGGCATGCGCGGCGGCGCAAAGATTTACGGTTTCTGTTCGATCGAGACCTTCTGCAATCAGGGTGGCCTGTCGCTGACTCACGACGACGCGCAAGGCTTTTACAACTATGTGAAGCAGTTCACCGCGCCCAACTTCTGGTATCAGGACGCGGGTGTGAAGCCGTGGATATATTACGAGCAATACGACAACTGGCAGGACACCTACGGCGCCGACGCGGTCAAGGTCTTCTATCACTCCGGCCACGGCGGCATGGGCGGCGACGGCGTGTTCTACGTGCCGATGGGCGCGGACTGGGGCGGCCTCGGTTGCACGGCCACGTCGAACAACATGCGCCTGGGTAACGAGTATCTGCGCTATCTGTTCTGGTCGACCTGCCTGTCGCTGCGCTACACCGGTGGCCACTCACCGATTCGGACCTGGAATGTTGCCAATCTGGGGCTCCGGATGATCTTCGGCTTCGAGACCGTCAGCTATGACAACGCCAACTACGGCCGCTTCTTCTTCGAGGAATACAACAAGAACAAGTCGTTCTCACAGGCGTGGCTCGACGCCAGCTGGCGCATCGCGCACAACCAGGGACCAACGGCAGTCGCCTGCGGCGCGACCCAGGCCGAGGCGCAAGGCCGGCTGTTCAACGAACGGGCGTTCTACTCACAGGCCGCGGCCAAGAACTGGTGGTGGTGGCGCTGGTACAGCGCGGCCCTGCAGCGCGACGTAATGACCAGCATGCCCGAGAAGCCGCAGCTGGCCGAACTGGCCACACCACACCTGTCGGCCGAGGCGCTGTTCGACCGCTTCGAGATGGGCGGCGAGGTCGGCGGCGACGGTGCCGCGAGCTTCCAGGACGGCGACCGGGCGTTTTCGCGAAGCGCCGACGGGAGCTTCTCCATACGCCTGGCGCATCCGAACCTCGACAACCAGCACGCGCCGTCGGCGGCAACCGCGCGAGGCGCAGCCGACCGCCTGATCAACCGCCTGGGGCTGCGCGGCGACGCACAACTGGTGCTTGACCACGTTATCCTGGCGCAAGCGGCCGGCGGCACGAGTCACGGATCTGGCGAAATGGCGGGAACGCGAACCACCGAGACCATTGTGCAGTATCGGCAGACGATCGACGGCGTACCGGTAATCTCGCCGGGCGCAGGCACGCTGCGCGTCGTAGTCGATAACGACGGCAACGCGACCCGCGTCGAGGGGTCGCTGCGCGAGGTGCGCGAGCTCAGCGCCGGCGGGCGGCGGACGCCGCCGCAGCAGCCACAGCCGGACGGCATGCGTGGCGTGTCGCACGCCGAGGAAGGCTCTCCCGAGCCGCGCGCGGCGCACGAGACGGCCCTGGCGGAGGCGACCGGGGCCAAGCTCAGGGCAATCGTGGCGCGCGGTAAAGGTCCGGGGCCGGTCGGTTTCACCGTGGTACCAGGATCGACCGAGGTCGGGTATGACTTTAAGGGCGACACCGCCGAGTTGATGGCTACGCGCACGATCGAAGTCGACTTCGGTAGCGGCTACAAGAAGCTGTACAGGATCGAGGCGCCTCTGTTTGGATGACAACCTGCTGAGGAGGGTCTCATGACGCTGCGCCGCGCGGACGTGGAGGCGATGCTGGAGCGGGGACACCCGCTACAGCTGAGCGGCCAGGACCTGCGCGCTGCAGATCTATCGGGGCTGGACCTCGCCGGCGCCGACTTTGCCTATGCGCATCTGGAGGGAGCTTCGTTTCGGTACGCGAGCTTGGTCGGCGCAGTATTCTGGGCGGCGACGGCTAGCGGAGCGGACTTTACCGGTGCCGACCTGAGCGACGCCAACCTCGGCACTGCCGACCTGAGCAACGCGCGCCTGGATGCCGCCGTCCTCAAGCGAGCGAACCTCCTGGGGAGCACGCTGACCGGCACGTCACTGGCCGGCGCCGACCTGCACGGTGCAAACACGACGGGAGCCACAGAAAAGGGAGGACTGCCATGGAGCAAATCCAATTGAACGAGGCCGACGATAACCGCGCGCTGACCGTCGCGCCCGGTCAGCAGTTGGTCCTCCGGTTGCCCGAAAATCCGACCACCGGCTACCGCTGGGAGCCGCCTGCCGGCGTCGGGGTGGTGGCAGACGAATACCGTCCGTCGGAAGGCACCGCGATGGGCGGAGGCGGGGAGCGGGTGTTCACACTCGCGACGTTGGCGACCACGGGTGATCTACGCTTCAAGTTGACACGCTCCTGGGGCGGCGGTGCGCCGGAACGTACCTTCACGCTGCGGCTAATGCAGAGTGGCTAACGGTCATGGCGATTCCAGACACCCCCGATGATGAAAGCGATTACCGCCAATGGCAGGACGAAGTCCCCAGGCAAACCGGCCGCCAACGGCCACCTGGCTCCGACCAGGCACGTCCGTCTCACTGTGCCAACTTGCAGCCGTCAATGCCAGCCGCTGCCGCGCGCTTGCTGGCGCGCCTCACGATCGCGGCGCAGGTTTTCTTCGAGTTCTTCGCGGCCACTCCTGGCGATCGCCACAGTCTTCGCCTCGTCGCGAAAATGCGGCAGCAGCGCGTTGAGCGTGATTACGTTCTGCCTGCGAAAAGCCTCGGCTATTTCTCGCGCCTCATACGGTTCAACGCCGAGAACGGTCAAGGCAGCGCGGGCACTCTTGAGTGACGACTCGAACGCCTCACGCTCGATCGCGGTGACACCGCGATCAGCCAATTCGAGCCAATGCCGCACGTTGCGCGCGCGCGCGACGATCGCCAGATTCGGAAAGCTCTCCTGCGCCAGATCGACCAGCGCCAGGCTATCGGCCACGTCGTCGATGGCCACCACCAGCAGCTTCGCCTTGGCGGCACCCGCTGCTGTCAGCAGATCGAGGCGTGTGGCATCGCCATAGAACACCTTGTAGCCGAACCTGCGCAGGGTATCGATCTGGTCCGGATCGTGGTCGAGCACGGTGATGTGGATACCCTGCGCCCACAGTACGCGGCCGACGATCTGTCCGTAGCGCCCCATGCCTGCGATGATCACCGGCGCACTGTCGTCGTCGATCGTGTCCGCCTCACGCTGTGTCTGCGCACGGCGCGACGTCAGGCGATCGAAGGCGATCAGCAGCAGTGGCGTGGCCGCCATCGATAGCGCCACGGCCGCGGTCAACAAACCCTCCCAGTCGCGCGCCAGAACCTGCGCCTCGCGCGCCACACCGAAGACGACGAAGGCAAACTCGCCCGCCTGCGCGAGCAGGGCGGCGAACAACCAGCGCTCGGAGCGTGGCACCTCCAGGCGCGGCGCGATCAGCGCCAGCACCGTCGCCTTGATCGTCAGCAGACCGACGACCAGTAGCGTCAGCAGACCGGGGCGGGCAATCACCTCGCCAAAGTCGATCGACATGCCCACGGCAATGAAGAACAGCCCGAGCAACAGCCCTTTGAACGGTGCGATGTCGCTTTCCAGGGCGTGCCGGTATTCGGAACTCGCCAGCAGCACGCCGGCCAGGAAGGCGCCGAGTGCCATCGACAGGCCGGCGCCGGCCATCAACTGTGCGATGCCGATCACCAGCAGCAAGGCGAAAGCGGTGAAGATCTCGCGCACCTCGGACTTGGCAATCAGCCGCATCAGCGGTCGCGTGAGAAAGCGGCCGATCACCACCACCCCGGCAATCGCGGCAATCGCCTTGGCCGCGCCCAGCCAGCCGGCGCCGCCTTCACCACCGGCCGCGCCGAGAAACGGCACCAGGGCAATCAGAGGGATCGCCGCGATGTCCTGAAACAGCAGCACCGCAAAACTGCTGTGACCGACCGGCGCCGTCATCAGGTTGCGCTCGTTCATCGTCTGCACGGCAATGGCCGTCGACGACAGCGCCAGCGCCATTCCTGCGGCGGCGGCGGCCTGCCACGTCAACCCGAGCGCCATCAGACCGAGCGCGAGTACCGTGCCGCAGGCGGTCATCTGCAGGCTGCCGCCGCCGAAGACGGCGCGGCGCATCTCGACCAGCCGCTTCAGTTCGAGTTCGAGCCCGATCAGGAACAACATCAGAACGACGCCGAACTCGGCGAAGTGCAGCGTCGACTCGACTTCTCCGATCAGCTTCAGACCCCACGGGCCAATCAGCCAACCGGCAATCAGGTATCCGAGGACCGAGCCGAGGCCGCTACGTTTGGCGATCGGCACACAGACCACGGCCGCGCCGAGGTACACCAGGGAATCGTGCAACAGATCAGCCACCAGCCGCCTCCGCAGCAAACGACAGCAGGCGCTGGCGATACTGCGCAGCATGCTGCTGCAGCGCCGCGTCGGCGATCTGATGCGCACCGTGTACCACTAGGGGTGGCAGCCAGTGCATGCCGCAGTAACGAGCGGTCATTTCCATTACCGGCACAAAGGCAGCGAAGGGAAATCCGTGCACTCCTCCTGGCGTATAGCCTGCCGACGCTGCGCCGGTGGTCGTCACCCACAGACACGTTTTGCCCTCCAGCGCGGTGCCGCCTTCGCCGGTCGCCCAGCCGTTGGCGAGCACCGTATCGAACCAGAGCTTCTGCAGCGCCGGTGCGGAGTACCACATCAGCGGATGCTGCCAGACGATCAGTTGCGACTCGAGCAGCAGCTTGCGCTCGGCTGCGACGTCAATCTCGAAATCCGGATAGTTGTCGTACAGGGAGCGCACGATCACCGACGGCACGCCGCGCGCCGCCTCGAGCAACACACGATTGGCGCGCGATCGCGCGGGATACGGGTGGGCGTAGATCAAAGCAATCAAGACGACTCCTCGGCAGTACGTTGAGGACACTCGGCAGGCGCTATGGTTCAAGTCAGGCGCGGTCAATCGGCAAGGTCTCCCGCGCACGCGGGAGACGGGTTCAGCCCCCACCCCCTGCCCTCCCGACCCTCGTCGCGTGATCAGCCGCCGATCACCGACAGCGCGTCGTGATAGTCGTAGTTGAGGTCTTCGGCGACCTCGCGGCAGGTCACCTTGCCGAAGGCGACGTTGAGACCGTTGCGTAGATGTTCATTGTCCTGCAGCGCCTGCCGCCAGCCCTGGCCGGCGATCTGCAGCGCGAACGGCAGGGTTGCATTGTTGAGCGCGTAGGTCGAGGTGCGCGGCACGCCGCCCGGCATGTTGGCGACACAGTAATGCACGACGTTGCCAACCATGTAGGTCGGGTCGGCATGGGTCGTTGCCTTGGCAGTCTCGCAGCAGCCGCCCTGGTCAATGGCCACGTCGACGATCACCGAACCCGGCTTCATCTCGTCGACCATCTGGCGGGTGACCAGCTTGGGCGCCGCAGCACCGGGGATCAGAACGCCGCCGATCACCAGATCGGCCCGCAGCACGTGCTGCTCGACATTGTCCCGGTTGGAAAAGACGGTCATCACGCGCGCGCCGAGCAGACGATCCATACGCCGCAGGACGTCGATGTTGCGGTCGATGACCACCACCTGGGCACCGCTGCCAACAGCAATCTGCGCGGCATTCGAGCCGACGACACCGCCGCCGAGGATGACGATCTTTGCCGAGGGGACGCCGGCGACGCCGCCGAGCAGGACACCCATGCCGCCGTGTGCCTTTTCTAGGCAATAGGCGCCGGCCTGCACGGACAGACGACCCGCCACTTCCGACATCGGCGCCAGCAGGGGCAGACCGCCGCCGGCCTGGGTAACCGTTTCGTAGGCGATACAGACCGCGCCGCTGCTCACCAGGTCGGCGCACTGCGCCGGATCGGGGGCGAGGTGCAGGTAGGTGTAGAGAATCTGCCCTTCGCGCAGCATGGCGCGCTCGCCGGCCTGTGGCTCCTTGACCTTGACGATCATTTCAGCCGTGGCAAAGATTTCCGCGGCGGTGGCCGCGATGACCGCGCCGGCCTTCTGGTAAACCTCGTCGGTGGCGCCGATGCCTTTGCCGGCGCCGGTTTCGACCGTTACCTGATGGCCATGGGCAACCATTTCCCGAACGGATGAGGGCGTCAGGCCGACGCGGTATTCGTGATTCTTGATTTCTCTGGGTACGCCAATATGCATCTCTGTCTCCTGGTTGGTGTGAAAGTCGCGTCAGCGACTCGCGAATCTCCCCTCGCCCGCTTGTCGGAGAGGCGGCGGGCGGCGGGAACGGTCATGGCTTTCATGGTCTGCGGCGGCCGGTAATCGCCATCACCATGAGGGGCCGGCGGGGCTGCTCATCTTAGGTCATTTCCACCGCAAAAGCGGCTTTTTTGACCGCGTCAGGCGCACCGCCCGAGCCTCATCGAAGCTCTTCGCCGACGCCGGCAAAACCCGGCAGATCAGTCTGGCAGCAATGAACGAAAAGTGCGCAAGGGGAACCAGGGTCCTTGGACTGACGTAGCGATTGACGCCATTTGACAGGGGCTCCTATACTGTGATTGGCATCCTTGTCTTTCCTGTCCTTCGCAACGGACTGCCAACGCTTCACTACATTTCCGCCTGCCGGCCCGAGGTATGGACCGTGATGGCGGCGTGTGCAAGTACTCGCCCCGGCTGACCGACTGTGTGGGCAGCTGTTCGACACCGACTGCTTCCTGGAGGAGTGTGTGATGAACAAGGTAATTCTTTCGGCGACACTGATCGCCGCAGCTGTCTCGGCCAGCGTGCTTGCAGCAGACCTGCTGCCTCTGAAGCAGGGCATTTATGTGCCGGCAAACCGACCCTGCAAGGGTGCCTCCAACGCCGAGATCGTCAACTACTGGGGCGGCAAGTCGTCGTTCGGAAGTTCGCAAGCAACGTGCACCATCAGCAAGATTGCCCGCAACGGCAACGTCTTCACGATCTCCGACAAGTGCTCCGACATCCGCGGCGGTGGCGAGATTGTCGGTGGTCCGACTGTCGTCACGATCGACAGCCCGACCGAATTCACCAGGGGCGGCGAGAAGTATCGCCATTGCGGAACCAAAGTGCAGTTCTGAGCTGCCGTGCCGGGCCGCGTGCCGGTGCGTGCGGCCGGCAAATGAGGAAAGTCGGACTTCTTGCCGCCGAACTGTTGCATCGCGGAATAGATCATTGTGGAGCGAATCTCCACCGCTTGTCCGGTCACCCGCCAATGAGATTGTGCTGCTGCAGCAGTGCCGAGTAGCGCTCGATCTCAATTTCCCGCCAGCGCGCGAATTGCGCCTGGCAGGTGCCGATAACCTTCTGGCTTGCGCGCAGTTCCGGGAACTCCCGCAGGTGCTCGAAGAGGCTTTGGTTGAAAGCATTGGCTACTTCTGGCTTGCAGCCGGTGTAGTCAGCAAAATCTGCCAGATCGTTGTCACGGCCCAGGATGCCGCTCCCCTGGCGGTTTTCGCCTCGACGAACTGCACGGATGGAAGTACCTTCTTGGCGTCGGCAGCCAGCGCCGAGCCAATTGGCTTAGTAGCCGTAGGTTGGGTTAGCCCGCAGGGCGTAACCCAACAGCCTGCCGAACAGTCCCCGGCTTGTTCTGCGCCAACCCCACCGAGCGACCCGCTACCGAGCCTCGCCAAACCGACCGGACGCAAGCCAAGGCCATGATCTACGCCACCCGCATCCAGCTCGAGGAGCGCTACGGCGGCGTATGTCTTTCTCACTGAAGAAGCGGCCGACGATGAAAGCCTCGACGTGCCGATCATCCAGCGCCTGGTCGCCACGATAGCGACCATTCTGGTCGTTCGTGCCGCTGGCCATGCTCCAGGGTTCGCTGGTCACTTTCCGCGATGGCCTCATGCGGTGGCAAATCACCTGGCAGACCTCGTATTACGTGAGCGCCGAATGATCCCGCTCGCGCAATCTTCTACTTCGACAAGGAATCTCTCATGAGCATCACGAAAACCACTGGCCTTGTGCTCGCTGCGGTGTCCACCTGCGCCACTGCGGTCAACATGACGGCGATCACCAATGCTTCGGAAGCGGTTGCGACGCTGCAGGCCGGCCATGGCGTCCTCGTCGGCGACCTCCTGGAAATGACCAGCGGCTGGGGCCGCCTCAACGGCCGTCTGGTGCGCGCCAAAACCGTCGCCACCAACGACGTGACGCTGGAAGGCGTGAACACCACCTCGACGGTGAATTACCCGGCCGGCGCAGGCACCGGCGCAGGCACCGGCACCGTGCGCCGGGCGAACGCCTCGACTGGCCTGATCAACATGAGCCAGATCAAGCTGATCTCTACCTCCGGCGGCGAACTGGCCTTCGAGGATGTCACCGCCGTCGACGATGTGGTGGCCAGGCAGATTACGACGATCCGTTCTCCGGTGCAGCTACAGATCACCATCTTCGATGATCCGACCCTGGCGTGGTACGCGACGCTGCTTGCTGCCGACGAGGCCGGCACGCCGCTTGGTTTCCGGATGGGTTTCCCGAATGGCTCCAAGCTGTTGTTCAACGCCTACGTTTGCGTCGCCCGGGTGCCGACGATCGAAGCCAATATGAGCCTGAAGACGAATATTTCGCTCGCCTTCTCGGCCGACCCGATTCGCTACCCCACCTGATCGCCGCCATGTTCAAGATTGTTCCCAACCCCACCTTCGTGGCGGAAGCCCGCATCACCGTTCCCGGCGCCGATGCGGGCCTGCTCAAAATCGAATGGCGCCACCAGGGACGCGCAGCGCTCAAGGACTGGATGGAATCGGCCAGCGCCAAGGGAGACGGCGACGCCTTGCATGCGGTGATCGCCTCCTGGAGTGAGGTCGTCGACGTGCTGGGAGACCCGGTGAACTACAGCCGAAGTGCGCTCGCCGACCTGCTCGATGCCTACCCGACCGCTGCCGGCGAACTCTTCCAGGCCTACATCGATGCGCTCACCGAATCTCGCCTGGGAAACTCGTAGCGGCGGCGCGGGCGCTCTGCGCGCGGCCGCCGTCCGAACTCCTGTTGCGCATCGGGGCATCGGCAGACGACCTGCCCGAAGAGATCTGCGAGCTATGGCCGGAGAACGCTCGCCCGCTGGAGGTGTTCATCGCCATGCAGACGCAGTGGGCGCTTGGCGGCATGGGTGGCGTCGTCGGACTGCGCTACGAATCGCTGCCGGCGATGCTCGATCTGCTGGGGACCAAAAAGCCGGCGCGTCGAGAAGTTTTTGCCGCACTGCGGGTGATGGAGTCCGCAGCACTGAAGGTGCTCAACGAAGCCGCCGACTGATCAACACCGGATTGATTGGCTCGCTAGCTTGGGTAGGTTGGGTTAGCGAAGTAATCGGCCCGCTGCCGCAAATCGCGCCGAAGAAACACGGGGTTGCGGCGTTGTGGCAAAGTGGACGGCGGTGCCGCGGAAGACCGATGTAGCAATGGTGCGTAATGCCCGTGGGTTAGCGTGGTCATGGGTGACGTCATCGACATTGGTGAATCGGCTTGGCAGTGTGCAGGCGGATATCCCGTTTAAGAGAGTGAGCAAGACGACGTACCCGAGGCGGCGCCACCTTTCTGAACGAATGATGGAGCACGCCATGGCTCAACGCAATCGAAGCCTCAGACTCAAGCCGGGTCAGTCCCGAGTGGCACTGACGATCACCCACCCCAATGCGGCAGGAATTGACATCGGCAGCGCGGCGCACTTTGTGGCCGTACCGCCTGACCGGGACGATGAGCCGGTGCGCGAGTTTCCCAGCTTCACGGTTGACCTCAATGCCATTGCTGATTGGCTTCAGGCCTGCCGGGTGGATACGGTGGCGATGGAGTCGGCGTACTGGATCCCCTGTTCGAGTTGCTGGAGTCGCGTGGCTTCACGGTGCTGCTGGTCAACGCGCGTCACGTGAAGAACGTTTCGGGCCGCAAGTCCGACGTGCTCGACTGTCAGTGGATTCAGCAACTCATGACCTACGGCCTGCTCAGCGGTGCGTTTCGCCCAGCCGATCAGGTGTGTGTGTTGCGCTCGCTGTGGCGCCAGCGCGGCATGCTGTTGCGCAGCCAGGCCAGAGAGGTACAGCACATGCAAAAGGCGCTCACGCAGATGAACGTTCAACTGGCCAACGTCATCTCCGACGTGGTGGGCGAGACCGGCCAGAAGATCCTGCGCGCCATCGTGGCCGGCGAGCGTGATGGTCAGGTGCTGGGTGCGATGAAGAACGTGCGCATCCACGCTAGCGTCGATGAAATCGCCAAGAGCCTGCAAGGCCACTGGCGGGTCGAGCACTTGTTCGCGCTCAAGCAGGCGCTGGCCGCCTTCGACTTTATCGGCACGCAACTGGCTGAATGCGATCAGGAGATCGAAGCGCAGTTGAAGCGGCTGGAGGTTCATGAAGGCGACCCAGCCAAAGGCAAGAAGCGCAGTCGGCCACGCAATGCGCCGAAGTTCGATCTGCGTACCCAACTGTTCAAGATGTGCGGCGTGGACTTGACGCGCATCGACGGCATCGATGTGACCACCGCTCTGGCGGTCATCAGCGAGACCGGGGCCGACATGTCACGCTTTCCCACGGAGGGCCACTTCGCGAGCTGGCTGGGTTTGTGCCCCGGCACCAAGATCACCGGTGGCAAGGTGATGAGCGGCAAGACCAAGCGTTGTGCCAACCGCGCGGCCCAGGCCCTGCGCTTGGCCGCCGCAGCGCTGAGAACCAGCCAGTCCGCGCTCGGCGCGTACTTCGACGCTTGTGCTCGCGTATGGACAAGCCCAAGGCCGTGACCGCGGCAGCCCACAGCTGGCGCGGCTGATCTACACCCTGCTCACCAAGGGCCAAGAGTACACCGACCAGGGCCAGGACTACTACGAGCAGCGTTACCACCAGCGCGTTCTCCGCCAACTGGCACAGCGCGCCCAGAAGCTCGGCATGAAGCTCGTCCCCACTGAACAACCAGCATAAAACATGCATATAAGATCAACCAGTTGAGAGGAGTTTCTTAAGAGCCCGCAGGGCGTAACCCAACATCCGTCTGCCGTGGTGTCGGGTAGAGTCGAGATGTGGCGCGGTAGCATTAGGTCCGGCTTGTCTGTTTCCGTCCCTTTCGTCTGACGGTGCCCAAGTAGCCGGGCCATTGCCCCGTTTCCACATCCCGCTCATCGAACCGGACGTGCGGTTTTCCCGCATCCGGCTCTCGGACAAGACATCACGCTTTCGCCCACGGAAGGTCATGGGTCCGTGCCGGCAAATTGACCAGCCCCAACTGTTCGTAGAGATACTGATCCGGGTAGCGCGCCAACCCCGTGCCGGAGACCTTGTGCTTCTTGCATAACCACCGGCGGAGCCGTTGCGTGACGTGGGAGTTGATCGCCCGATAGGCCGGGCTGACTGGACCGAGGCAGAAGTAATTCGCCCAGCCGGTCAGTTTCCGGTTCAGCCGTCCCACGACAAACTCGGCATCCAGGAGGGTTCGGCAACGGTCGGTTTCCCGAGTGATGCTTTCCACCATCCGTTTGATGCTCTTCTGCGAGGGCCGAGTGCCGATGTAGGCGCGCCCGGTCTCGCGGCTGTAGCACCGCCCGAGGGTGTAACCCAGGAAATCAAACCGCTCTTGCGGTATTTGACACAGGTGTGTCTTGTCGTCGTTCACCGTCAGCTTCAGTTGCTCCATCATCCCCCGCATCGCGTCCATGGCATCTTCTGCCCGGCCTTTGCAGCAGATGACGAAGTCGTCTGCGTAATTGACGATGTGCGCCGACCAGCGACGGGCATACCCCAACCTCTTCCATCCGAGGATGAATCGCCGCATGTACAGATTCGACAGCAGCGGTGAAATCGGAGCCCCTTGCGGGGTGCCGCGTCCGGTGTCCCGGTTGGACGTCGTCCGCTTCCGGTGACCGTGTCCATCGTCCTCTTCCACTGGCGCTTCCAGCCATTGCTTGATGAGGTGCAGAACGTGCCGATCCACGATCCGACGGGCGACGCTCTTCATCAGCTCAGGATGCGGAATGCGATCAAAATAGCCTGACAGATCCGCATCGATCACTTGCTGGTGTCCTGTATTCAGCAGACGATGAACCGCCTTTACCGCGTCCTGCGCTCCCCGCTCTGCCCGGTAGGCGTATTGCTCCGGTTGCAGGTCGGCTTCAAAGATAGGTTCCAGCACGAGCAGCGCCGCCGTTTGTACCACTCGGTCGGTGATCGTCGGTATGCCCAAGGGGCGCAGCTTGCCGTTCGGCTTCGGTATCCAGACCCGTTTGACCGCTTCCGGTCGGTAGTCCTTCTGCTTCAGCCGTTCCGCCAGTTCCCCAAGCCAGCGTTCTTCTCCATACGCTTCGATGTCTTCAAAACGCACTCCATCTACCCCGGCTGCTCCCTGGTTGGCTTGGCAGCTTCGGTAGGCATGGTCGAGCACGTCCCGTCGATGAATCTTGTCGTACAGGAGGTAGAACCGGTACCCGGGTTCTTCCTTCGCTTTGGCATGTAACGCCATCCGCAGTTTCTGAACGTTGATCGGAGTTTGCAGGTTGCCCAATCTCCTATCCCTTTCCGCTTCTTGCGTTGGTCTTGAACTGAGGCCCCTTTCCTACATCGGCATTACCCGACTTCAACGGTACTACGGGCCTCTCCGCCACCCCACCTCGCCCGGCCTGTCCCTCGCGGGCGTCCGGTTGGTCTTGCGCTTGACCACGTGATGGGGCTTCCCGTGTTGCCTCTGTCTTCCTCTTCCACACATGCCGTCACCACTACCCCGGCGGAATCGCAGGCTGCCTTTCGTTCGCTTCACCTACGACAGCGGCCTTCCCCGTTGTAACGCCGGGTCGGCTTCCGCATCGCTCTTTCCGAGGCCTGCTCAGTGTTCATTCACATTACGGCCTGCATGCTCGCCAAGTTCCCTAAAGAACCCTCTACACCGAAGGCTTCAGCCGCTTTGTTGCCTTCGCGACTGCTCCAGTTGCTACCGGTCGGAACGAAAGTTACCGGACGGGATTCGCACCCGCTGAAAGACAGCGCCTTGACACGGCGCACGTTACGCTGCGCTAACCCGACCTACCCGACTTTCGACAGCAAGTTTCAGGGCATGAAACTCGACAACCCGGAATACTTCGCCTCGGAACGCAAGCGCCTGGTCGACAAGCTCGACGAAGCGGTTGCCAAGGAGGGCCGCAAATCCGCTGGTCCAGCCAGCAAGAGTATCGACCCGGAGCAAAACCGTTCCGAGCAGTTGCGCATCAGCCGCGAGTTGGCCCACCAGGAACTCACCGACCTGCGCGATGCCGACCGCAAGAAGAAGGCGGAAGAACGCGCGCAGGCGGTGATGGATAGCGCCGTTGGCAACCTGCAGGACAAGTATCAGCAGCAGAACGCGATCTACAGCGAACGCGAAATGACCGGCCCGCAGCGCGCCCTCGCCGAAGCGCTGCGCAAGGTCGAGGAAGCCGCCGACGCTGCCCGCGAGGCGCTTGCCGCGAAAGCCGCGACGCTCGACGACGATGTGATTTCGCTCGAAGCCTACCGCAAGGCGAGCATTGAGGTCGCGCAGGCCGAGGAGGATCAGATCGCCCGGGTCAAGGAACTCCAGGCCGAGCAGGAGCGCCTCAATGGCCTG
The DNA here is from genome assembly GCA_016713625.1 of Candidatus Accumulibacter affinis. Classification (GTDB taxonomy): domain Bacteria; phylum Pseudomonadota; class Gammaproteobacteria; order Burkholderiales; family Rhodocyclaceae; genus Accumulibacter; species Accumulibacter affinis. The sequence goes on along the minus strand of JADJOT010000009.1, from coordinate 281,388 downwards.
TGGGAAACCGGCGCCGAGCGCGCGCTGACCAAGTATCTGGACAGCGGCAAGAGCGTCGCCGAGCAAACCGAAGAGGCTTTCACGAAGTCCTTCTCGGGAATGGAAGACGCCCTGATGAACTTCCTGACCACCGGCAAGCTGAGCTTCGCGGACTTTGCGAAATCGCTGATTGCCGACATGGCCAGGATCCAGCTGCGCGGGCTGCTCACCGATCTGGGCGGCGGCGGCAGCGGCGGCTTTGGCGGCCTCTTCGCTGGCCTGCTGCAAAAGGTCGGCGGCCTGGGCAGTGGCGTCGCCGGCAACCTGTCGGCCAACGCCAATGGCTTCGAGAGCCTTGGTTCGCTGGCCGGCCATTCGATTACCGTCAATATTCACGGCTCCGGCGACAACCCCGCCGAGGTTCGCCGAGCCGGCGGCCAGGCGGCGCGCGAAATCCTCGGGATTTTGTCCAGGGCGAGACGCGATGGCTGATTTCCTCGAAGAACGCATCGCCGCACCGATCTCCTACGCATCGTCGTGGTCGGATGAATTCGCCGTCGAGATTACCCGCACCGCCAGCGGCGCCGAGTATCGACGCTTGCTGCACCCCTACCCGGTGCGGCGCTTCCGTTTGCACCTGGAGGTCGATCGCGAGCAGATGTTCGTGAAGATTCTTGGCCTCTACTTCCGCGTCTTCGGCCGCTACGCCGGTTTTCGCGCCAAGGCCATCGACGATTTCTCGACCGCTGCCAACGGCCGCGACGCGCCCAGCATGCTCTCGCGCGATGAACGGCAGCGGCCTCTTCGACGGCGCGCGCGTACGTCTTCGCCACCCGCTGGACCAACCCGGTCGAGGACGAGGAGCCGATCACCGCCCGCATCTTCGGCGCCACGACGATTTTTGACGATCGCTACAAGATCGACGGCCTGTCGCTGGTCGACGTGCTCGGCCAGACGATCGGCGAAACCTTCACCGCCTCTTGCCAGAAAACCTTTCTCTCGCAGACCTACGGCGGCTGCATGGTGCCGGTCGGACCGAATACCGTCACCGGCACGCTGACCACCGTAACCAGCGCCTCGGTCTTCTATTCCTCGGCGCGCAGCGAAGCGGCCGATACCTTCGGCGCCGGCACGATTCAATTTACTTCCGGGCCGAATGCCGGCTTGAAAGCGCTGGCGGTGAAGAGCTTTGCCGCCGGCGTGATCACTACCCTCGAACCCTTCTACTACCTGCCCGTGGCCGGCAATGCCTACACGCTGACGCGCGGTTGCCGCAAGCGCATGGCCGATTGCCAGGCGCGCTGGAACGGCGCGACCTTCAACAACATTGCCAATTTCGGCGGTTTCCCCTACATCCCGGCGGGCAGCGTCTACGCCACCGTCGGCCAGGGCGGCGGATGACCCAGGACGCGATTATCGCCGCTGCGCGCGCCTGCGTCGGCACGCCTTTCCGCCACCAGGGGCGGCTGCTCGGGGTGGCCCTCGATTGCGCCGGCGTCGCCGTGCACGTCGCCAACACGCTCGGCCTGTCGCCGATCGACCCCGCCGGCTACGGCCGTACGCCGGCCTTCGGGATGCTCGAAGCAACGCTGGACGGCGAGCCCTTCCTGGAGCCCGTCACCGACCTCAGCGATCGCCAACCCGGCGACCTGCTGCTGATGCGCTTCACCGCCGAACCGCAGCACCTGGCGATCTTCACCGGCGACACCATCAACCACGCCTACGAGGCGCCCGGGCTCTGCTGCGAGCACCTGTTTACCGACCGCTGGCAGAAACGCATCGTTTGCGTCTATCGTTTCGTCGGAGTCACGCCATGAGCAGCACCGGCCAGATCGTCGGCGGCGGCGTCGGCGCCATCGCCGGCTTCTTCTTGCTGAGCGGCAACGTCTTCCTCGGCGCGCAGATCGGCATGGCCATAGGCGGCGCCCTCGATCCGCCCAAAGGCCCGACCACCACCGGCCCGCGCCTCGACGACCTGACGGTGCAGACCAGCAGCTACGGCCAGACCATCCCGCGCGTCTATGGCACGGTGAAGGTCACCGGCAACGTCCTATGGCTCGAAAACAACCACATCAAGGAGAAACTGACCAAGAAGAAGTCGGGCGGCAAGGGCGGCAAATCGAAGACCACCACCAAGGCCTATACCTACAGCGCCACCTTCGCCGTCGCGCTGTGCAAGGGGCCAATCGTCGGTATCCGTCGTAACCGTTCACCCCCGGCGATCACGGTCGGCCTGCTGCCGATCCTGTGGGGAACCGGCAGCGGCTCGGAAGTGATGAGCCGCATCGCCGCGCCGATGGTCGGTGGGATGCTTTCCTCCACCGTGCTCACTCTGGCGGTGATCCCGGCGATCTACGCGCTGGTCAAGCAACGGTCCCTGAAAAGGGGAAGCGAGCCATGAGCCGGCTTGTTTTGGCGTCAGGGCGCGATGGAGGCGAAAGCTAAAAAAATTTTCCCTTCCATCCGCGTCGCAAATCTCGCGCCGATGATCCGAATCACGTCGCCACGTTGCGCACGCCAAGCGGCCAAAAAATGGCCCACCTGCACCGCAACATCTGCCTGGCCTTCGACTACTTGCGGATGTGCGGAAACTCGGTCGGCGACACCAAAGTATGAACTGGGGCGGAGAACAAATTTACCGTGGGGCAAGGCTCACTACGTAGTATTGCAGACGGCGGTAGAGGGCGTAAGATATCAGAGTAAGAATATTATGTCGATCGAAGTAACCGGGAGGTTTCACACATGCTAAAAAAGATCGTGTTTATATCCTTGGTCATTGCCGCACTATCCGCATTGTCTGGGTGCGCTGTAAATCGGGCGTCGGCGTCGATCACGCCCGACACTGACTTGAAGGCGATGAAAACCTTCTACGTCGTGCACAGGGAAGGTGACAAACACGACACCGATCAATTGATCAAGGATCACCTGAACAAGAAGGGATTGGCGGCAACGACGGGCCCGGAATTACCACTACCCTACCCGGCCGACGCGGTCGTCACCTATATCGATAAATGGTTCTGGGACATCACGATGTACATGCTCGAATTGACGATCAATATTCGAAATCCGAGCGATAATTTCCCGGTTGCCGTCGGCAATTCCTACCACACCTCGCTGACCCGACTATCGCCGACGGAAATGGTGGACGAAGTCATGACCAATATCTACAAACAAGCAAAATAAATGCCAGGAGTCGTCAATGAAAATCCTATTCCCATCGCCGCTTGTGCATAAACTCATCGCCGTCTCTGCGGTGCTGTTGGCAACGGCGCTAGCCGGTGGCTGTGCCACGCCGACCACATCGCAAGGGATGACCCCCACCGCGATTCAAACCGCCGCGAGACACGACAAAACGGTGAGCTTGAAGGTGTCGGGCGGCCAGGAGACCGAGGCTATCGGCAAGTCGCAAATCTCGAATGCCGCTTACGCTCAAGCGTTGACCGACGCCATCAACAACTCGAAGATCTTCTCCAGCGTCATTCAAGGCAATGGCGGGGATTACCTGCTGACCGTCACCATCTTTAACATGGACCAGTTGTTGTTCGGTCTGACGTTTATGGTCAAGATGGAAGCGGGTTGGCAACTCAAACGCGTAAGCGATGGGTCAATGGTCTGGCAGGAATCGATCAAGTCGGAGAACACTGCGACGACGGGTGATGCCTTCGCCGCCGTGACACGCCTGCGCTTGGCCACCGAGGGCGCTGCGCGTAAGAATATCGAGCAGGGTTTATCGAGGATTTCCGCCCTGAAACTGTAGTCTTTCGCCAGTCAGCGCAGCATGTGCCGGCGAGCCATGGCCGGCCTTTCGTGCTACCTCGATGGTTCTTGAACCGCTATTCCGAGTCCCGACTGGGCCACTTGCATAGCACAGACGACAATGCTTCGGAATTGACCGTTTTGGTGATCAAGTGTCGTCCATTCCGGCGGCGAAGCTCTTTTCGCTGTCCTTGACCGAGTTGAACTGTCCAGGCTCGAATATCGTGCTGTAGTCTTTGATCGGACGGTTCCAACCAGCAAAACAATCGTTGTGTTCAACATTCGCGGCGGCAGACCAACGACGTTGGCGAGCAGCAGGCTGAAAGGCGACCGCCGCTCTGGCGTGCTCGAGCCGATCAGCCCTTGCTCCTGCAGGATCACAATCAGCCTGGTTGGCGCCGCATGTTTGTCGCCAACGATCTCGACGTGGCCGGCGCGCACCTCCACACGCCGTGTGCGCCCATCGGTTTCCACGAGCGAGTTGGCCGCCTGAACCTCAAAATCTCTCTGCCCAACACCTTCATTTGCACCCGGCGAGTCGGCAAGCGGGTATAGTACGCTTCGCACCAGCCATCGCAGAACCATTCCGATAGCCAGATTCTTGATGACCTGCTCGATCCGGGTTATTCGGACCGAGCTTTCTTGCGAAAGATCTTCATTGCAATTCGCTGCTCGGCCACTGATTGCTCCGATCGCGTGCGTGTCGGCATGGGAAGCTTCCGTATCGCAGGAAGGTTCGGTGCCGTTGGCCAATGTCGCGTTTGTCGAACCCATGCTCAAGCGGCGCCTGAGTTCACTGGCAAGAATGGTGCTGTGTGTCGCCTACGACTGCGTTCGCGCTATTCCGAATGCGCGAATCGTCTTTGCTTCCCGCCATGGTGAGTTGGTCCGTACCACCACGATGCTCGAATGTCTCGCCGCTAAAGAAGAACTCTCGCCCACGTTGTTCAGCATGTCGGTCCTGAACGCTAGCGCTGGCTTGTTATCGATACTGCAAAAGAATACCGCGCCCAGCACAGCAATTTCGGCCGGTGGTTCGAGCTTCGGCTACGGGCTACTGGAAGCCTGTTTGCAGTTGGCCGAGAAGCCGGAGCAGCCGGTCTTGTTCGTCTACGCTGACGAGCCCGCGCCGACCCTGTATGAGGTCTCCGAACCCCCGGACAAAAGAGCCCACGCGCTTGGTCTGCTACTGGAGTCATCGGCAGAAACACGTATTGCCTGGTCTCTTGCAGCACGGACCGATGCTCCCAGCCAAGAGGACCAGTCACAAGTCTTCCTGCGCTGCCTTGAGCAGGGCGAAGCCGACTGGAGTGACTCGAGGCGGACCTGGCACTGGCTACGGGAAGCTTGATCTTGCGCACGATCAATTATTACTGGCGGCTTGTTGCGACCGGCGCCTGCTTCGCTGTGTTCGGCCTTGGCGGTTTAGGACTTCGGGTGCTGGTGTTCCCCGTCTTGGGCCTAATTCCTGGCGGTTGGCGGTCCGCCAGGATCCGCTGGGCAATCCACAAGTCCTTTGCTGCATTCCTGTGGCTGATGGAAGCCGCCGGTGTCATGCGGATGGAAGTCTTTGGCGCCGAAAAGCTGCGCCATTGTCCGGGTGCTCTGGTGCTGGCCAATCATCCAACACTGATCGACGTAGTGGCGCTGGTTTCCCTTATGCCGGCGGCGAGCTGCGTGGTCAAGCAGGCGCTCTGGATAAATCCCTTTCTTGGCGGGGTTGTCCGTGCCGCTGGATACATCAGCAATTCCGATTCTGACAGTCTGATCAACGATTGCGGCAACGACTTGAAGTTGGGCCAGTCTTTGGTCATCTTTCCCGAAGGCACGCGTACAAAACCGGGCGCACCGCTCCGCTTTCAGCGAGGGCGGCCTACATTGTATTGCGCAGCGAGGCAAGGGTGGTGCCCGTGTTGATCGACTGCAATCCGGGCACGCTGACCAAGAGCGAGAAGTGGTATCAGATTCCTCCGCGCCGTTTCCATCTGCGTCTCAGGGTGCTCGACCCGGTGGATGCAAAGCGTTGGGTAGAGCCGAGCGAGACACAGACGATCGCGGCGCGCAAACTGACGCGCTTGTTAGAGATATTCTTTATTCAGGAGCTCTCCAAATGGACATGCTGAAGCTTGAAATCAAGCGTCTCATCATTGCAGCGCTCGACCTTGAAGATACCAAGCCGGAGGACATCGAGGACGACATTGCGCTGTTCGGAGATGAAGGTTTTGGTCTGGACTCGATCGACGCATTGGAGTTGGGAATCGCGTTGCGCAAGAAATTCAACTTGCAGATCGAAGCCAACGGCGCCGGCAACCGGGAGCATTTCAGATCGGTGAACAGCTTGGCGCTATTCGTCAGTACGCATACACAGCCGCAACTCGCTTGAGCACTTTCATTTAGACAGAAGAAAGCCATGACTGACGAACAGATTCTTGACAGCCTCAAGAAGATTTTCGAAGAATCCTTCGAGATAGCCGCTGAACGTGTTGTACCGGACGCAAACCTTTTTGAAGAACTCGACCTGGACAGTATCGACGCGGTGGATTTGGTGATCAAGCTCCAGCCACTGACTGGAAAGCGCATCAAGCCGGAGGATTTCAAGGCGGTCCGGACGGTCGGCGACGTGATCAAGACCGTCAAACAATTGATGGCCGGCTGATGCAGGCCGTTCGGCCCTGAGCGTGATACAAGATGCTGATCGGTCTGCAACGGCTTCTCGCCGTCCTGTCGTGCTTGCTTTACCCGGTGGCCATTTTCTTCGGGCTGCGCGTCGCCGAGCCGCGCCATGTGGCGCTTATGCTGATAACGATCCTGCTCCTGCGCCGCAACCGCCAGGCCGTTCGCCTGCTGGCGAGTCTGTCGGTGATCGATCTGCTGGTGCTGACCGGTTTGCTGCTACTGGCCGGCTCAGTCGCGGTGACCAACAGCGAGTTACTGCTGCGCCTCTATCCGGCCGCCGTTAACCTGGGAATGCTCCTGCTTTTCGGCGGCTCGCTCCGTTTCCCTCCATCCATGATTGAACGCTTTGCACGCCTTGGCGAAGCGGATCTTCCACCGGCAGCCATCGGCTACACGCGACGAGTGACCCAGGTCTGGTGCGCTTTTTTTGTCGGCAACGGCGCAATCGCCGTCTATACGGCGCTGCATGCCAGCCGCGACGACTGGGCCCTTTACAACGGCTTCGTCGCGTATCTGCTGCTGGGTTCCCTGATCGGCGGAGAATGGCTCTTCCGGCGCTTTTTTGTGGCAGGAACAGCAGGATGACCAGTTTTTTCCCCAGGCTGCTGGCGCTGCACGCCTTGTTTGAGTACGGGCGCCTCAACGCCCATCCGGTGTGCCACGATGGCCAGCGGCTGGTCACCTGGAGCGAGTTTGCCGCGCGTGTTTCTCTCCTCGCGGGCTTCCTGCGGCAGCACCATCAAACGCGCTGGCTGCTTGCCAACGATGATCCTCTGGTATTCCTCTCTGGATTGCTTGCCCTGCTGTATGCCGGAAAGCAGGTGATCATCCTGCCCAGTACGCAGCCGGGAACCCTCGCCGCACTGGCCGATACGTTTGACGCCAGATTCGATGATCTGGCCGTCGGCATTGGCGTGGGCTCAGCGGGCCTACCGCGCAGCCTGCCGTCGATTGATCCGAGCACGGCCACGATCGATCTCTACACCTCCGGCACTACGGGCGAACGCAAGCGGATCAGGAAGACGCTGGCGCAGTTCGAGGCGGAGATTTTCCTGCTCGAATCCTTGTGGGGTGAGAAACTTGGCGCCGCGACGATACTGGCAACGGTACCACACCAGCACATCTACGGTCTGCTCTTCCGACTACTCTGGCCGCTCGCCAGCGGCCGAGTTTTCGACTCGGTGATCTGTGCGCTCCCCGATGTTCTGGAGGAGCGTTTGGCCTCCTTCGGAAATAGTGCATTGATCTCCAGTCCGGCCCAACTGACGCGCCTGCCCGAACTGCTAGCGCTGTCCTCGATCAAGCGGAGACCGGTCGCGGTGTTTTCCTCAGGCGGGCCCCTGCCCGCCAGTGCGGCGCAGGCGCTGATCGACGGGCTGGGTCAGGCGCCGATCGAGATCTTCGGCAGTACCGAAACCGGTGGCGTTGCCTGGCGGCAACAGGGCGTAACCGACGGCGATTTGTGGACGCCATTCCGGTGTCACACGCTCGGCCGATCGGAGCGCGGGGCACTGGTGTTGACTTCGCCCTTTCTGGCAGACGAGAGGCCATGGAAATGGACGACGGCATCGAATTGATGCCAGATGGCCGCTTCCGCTTGCTGGGCCGACTTGACCGTGTCGTGAAGATTGAAGAAAAGCGCTTGTCCCTGCCAGAAATGGAGGCGCGTCTGGCCCTTCACCACTGGGTCGAAGCCGCCGCTGTTGTGCCCTTGAGCGGACGCCGACAAACTCTCGGAGCCGCCCTGGTGCTCAATGCCGAGGGCAAGGCGAGACTGGCTGCCGAGGGAAGGCGGAGCATCGCCCAGGCTCTGCAGCGGCACCTCGCCGACCACTTCGAAGCCGTCCTATTGCCGCGCCACTGGCGCTTCACGGATCGCTTGCCGGCGACCGATCGCGGGAAAATTTCCTACGCGACGGTGGTCGCCCTGTTTGTCCCTGCCAGCGCCCCACCCTTGCTTCCCGGAGTGACCGGAGTGACCCATGAAAGGGACAGTCTCGGTCAGCAAGTCATTCTCGATCTGCATGTATCGCCGAAGATCGCACATTTTGCCGGGCACTTTGCCGGTGCGGCGCTTGTGCCGGGGGTCGTTCAGGTCGACTGGGCGGTGCACTTTGCGCGCCAGTATCTGCCGCTGGAAGGGGCTTTTTCGGCGCTGGAGAACCTCAAGTTTCTCGGTGTGATGGTGCCGGATGCAAAGCTTCAGTTGTCTCTTGCCTGGGATGCGCAGCGCAAGAGGCTCGATTTCTCCTATGCCAACCCGATCCGAAAATTCTCTGTTGGCCGCGTGGTCTTTGGCGCTGCGCAATGAACTTCGCCGCCTGTCTGCTGATACCCATCTACAACCACTGGCGCAGCATTCGCGCGACGGTGGAGCGTCTTGACCAGTATGCTTTACCAATCCTGGTCATCGACGACGGCAGCGACGAAACAACGCGGCAGGTGCTGGCGACTTTGACCACAGACTTTCCGCGGCTTCGCCTGTTCCGTTTGCCGCAAAACGGTGGCAAAGGGGCGGCCGTTAAGCGCGGAATGCGCGAGGCGCTGGCGGCGGGTTTTACCCACGCGCTGCAGATTGATGCCGACGGTCAGCACGACACGAACGACGTGCCGCGCTTCCTCGAACTGGGCGCAGCCAACCCCAGCGCACTGATTTGCGGCCGGCCAATCTACGACGATTCGATACCGAAGAGCCGGCTTTATGGGCGTTATGTCACGCATTTCTGGGTGTGCGTGGAAACGCTGAATGTATCGGTCACTGATGCGATGTGTGGTTTCCGCCTTTACCCGCTGGCCGCCTCGTGTGCGCTGATCAGCCGCGTCCAACTGCCGTCGCGGATGGACTTTGATATCGAGATTCTGGTGCGCCTGGCGTGGGCCAGTTTGCAATTCAAAGTTGTCGATACGCGGGTAATCTACCCTGAAGACGGTGTTTCGCATTTCGACATGCTGCGCGACAACCTGCGTATTTCGATGATGCACACGCGACTGAGTTGCGGCATGCTGCTGCGCTTGCCGTTGCTGCTGTCGCGCAAGATGTTCGGCCGGCCTGTTTTGCGCGACCACTGGTCGCGACTGGCAGAACGCGGCAGCGTCCTTGGCCTGAAAAGCGTGTTTGCCTGTTATCGTTTTTTCGGTGAGCGGACCGCTCGCTGGCTGCTTTATCCGATTGTCGGCTATTTTTTCCTTACTGGAGGCAACAGCGCGCGGCCTCACTTGATTATCTACGCCGGTGCACCGCCTGAAGGGCGTGGCTGCGCCGGGTTGGCGCGACAGTTTCCGGCACATGCGGGCCTTTGCCGAGTCGGGACTGGACAAACTGGCGGCGTGGCTCGGGGACCTGGGCAGCCATCAGGTGGACTTCCCGGACCGGCCAGAGTTGCTCAGGGTGATCGCTTCCGGGCGCGGTGCGGTGCTGATCGGCTCCCACCTTGGCAACCTGGAAATGATTCGGGCGCTGGCCGTCAATGAGCGGCAGGCGGCGGTCAATGCCGTTGTCTATACCGACCACGCCCAGCGTTTCAACGAGCTGCTCAGGCAGGCTAACGCCGACTTTGGTATCAACCTGATCCAGGTGTCGCGCCTTGGGCCGGAGACAGCAATCGTGCTCAAGGATAAGGTCGACCGTGGCGAACTGGTGGTGATCGTCGGCGACCGTACACCACCAGCCGCGAGCGACGGTGGACGCGTCAGCCAGGTTGAATTCCTCGGCGAACCGGCACCGTTTGCGCAAGGCCCGTTCATCCTGGCCAGTCTGCTCGATTGCCCGGTCTATCTGTGTTTCTGCCTGCGTGAACAGCGCGGCAATGGCCACGCGTACCGAATTCATCTGGAGCACTTCGCGGAGCGCATCGATTTGCCACGTCGCGACCGCCTGACGCGCCTTCCGGAATACCTGCAGCAGTATGCCCGGCGGCTGGAGTACTACTGCATGCAAGCACCGGACCAATGGTTCAATTTTTTACGACTTCTGGCAGTCGGCCGCCGCAAGTCATTCTGACAGGGCGTAATGGTGGATGTCCGATTACCTCCAGCAAGTCATGCGCTTACGGTCACCGTCGGCGCACGGCGGCTGTGCATCGAGGACGTGCTGCGCGTGGCCAAGGGCGAGGCCGGCGTTTCACTGTCGGATGCCCCCGAATTTGCCCGGCGAATCCGTAGCGGGTCGGAATATCTTGAGCGCTTGCTGGCAGCCAACGGAGTGGTTTACGGCGTGAATACCGGTTATGGGGATTCGTGTACGGTAAGCATTCCGCCCGAACTGATCGCCGAATTGCCCTTGCATCTGACGCGCTTCCACGGCTGCGGAATGGGCGAGTATCTGGATGACGAACAAACGCTCGCGCTCCTGGTCTGCCGTCTGAATTCGCTGGCACAAGGCTATTCGGGTGTGCGTTGGGAGTTGCTTGAGCAGTTGGTGGCGCTGATTGACCATCGCCTTTTTGCCGTTCATTCCGTCGGAGGGCTCGGTCGGTGCCAGTGGCGACCTGACGCCGCTGTCCTACGTCGCCGCCGCGCTGATCGGCGAGCGCGATGTACGCTTTGGCGGTCAGCGCCGGAAGGCACTCGATGTGCTGCGCGAGTTGGGCCTGACGCCGCTCGGCTGGCGCCCAGGGAAGGTCTGGCAATCATGAATGGCACTGCCGTGATGACCGGGCTGGCCTGCCTGGCCTGGCAGCGTGCCGAGGCGTTGACGCGTCTGTGCTGCCGACTGACCGCGCTGGCCTCGATCGCCATACGCGGTAATCGCGGGCATTTCGACCCACGTCTGTTCGCCGCCAAGCCGCATGCCGGGCAAAATGAGGCGGCAGCATGGATTTTCGCCGATCTGCACCCCGACGACAGCGAGCTTATCCGTCTACAGGATCGTTATTCGATCCGCTGTGCGCCGCATGTGATCGGCGTTACGCGCGACGCCCTGAGCTGGATGCGCCGCGACATCGAAAACGAGCTGAATAGCGCCAACGATAACCCGTTGATCGATGGCGATGCTGAACTGGTGCTGCATGGCGGCCATTTCTACGGTGGACATATCGCCTTTGCCATGGATGCTCTGAAGACGGCCGTCGCCAATCTGGCCGACTTGATGGACCGCCAACTGGCCCTGCTGGTCGACAGCAAATACAACCACGGTTTGCCGCAAAACCTGTCCGGCAGTCTGGGCGCGCGTGCGACGATCAACCACGGTTTCAAGGCCGTGCAGATTGGCTCTTCGGCTTGGACAGCGGAAGCGCTGAAACTGACGATGCCGGCCAGCGTATTCTCGCGCTCCACCGAGTGCCACAATCAGGACAAGGTGAGCATGGGCACCATTGCCGCACGGGATTGCTTGCGCGTCCTTGAACTCACCGAGCAGGTGGCCGCGGCGCTGACGCTGGCCAGCGTCCAGGGCGTCCGTCTGCGCCAAAGGCTGACCAGTGTCCGGCCGGCTGCCCTGCTGCCGCCGGTGGCAGCGTTCATGCAGCGCGTTGCCGACCATTCGGGCTTCGTCGATGAGGACCGCCCGCTGGAAGCCGAGTTGCGCGAGATGGCCAGACTGATCCGGCAAAATTATTGGGAGTTGTATGCGCATGGCTGAGCTGAGCGCCGCCGTTGATGTCGAAGTGCCATTTCACGATGTCGACGCGATGCAGGTGGCCTGGCACGGTCATTACGTCAAGTACTTCGAACTGGCTCGTTGCGCGTTGCTGCGCCGTTTCGATTACGACTACCCGCAGATGCAGGCGTCGGGCTATCTCTGGCCGATCGTCGAATGTCATCTGAAGTACATCCGTCCAGCTCGCTACCGCCAGAATTTGTCCGTGCAGGCGACTCTGCTCGAATACGAGAACCGAATTAAGATCGCTTACCAGATCCGCGACCGCGAAACCGGTGAGCGGCTGACCAAGGGCTACACCGTTCAGGTGGCCGTCGATGCGGCGACGCGCGAACTGCAGTTCGTGTCGCCGCCGATGGTGTTCAGAAACCTTGAGAAGGCATTTTCAAAGTGATGCTTGTCCGGGTCTCTCGCTGCTCCTTCTTGATCCGTTGCCTGATCACCGTAGGGTGTCTGCTGGGGGATTTGTCAGCATGGGCATCTGACATGCTAAGTCAGATCGGCGCGCAGATCGAGCAGCACGCGGTAGTTCGCGCCGAGTTCGTGCAGACCAAGCAGATCGCGGCCTTGAAGCGGCCGTTGGTCACCAAGGGTAGGCTGACTTTTTCTCGCAGTCAGGGCGTCCTCTGGCAGATCGAGCAGCCTTACCGCTTGAACTATGTGCTTGGCGAGGCGCGGATCGTCGAGATTGCCAGCGACGGCGTGCGCCGGGTACGCGAAACCCGCGAAGTGCCGGGGCTGGCGCAGGTCGGCCGGGTGTTCCGGGCGGTGCTCGGTGCCAACGCCGACGCCTTGCGCGAGTATTTCGAGGCCACGGTGCAAGGCGATCCTGCCAAATGGGCGATCGAGCTGAAACCCCGTCAATCCCAGCTGGCGCAATACCTGAGCGGAATACAGCTGTCCGGCGGCCGCTTTTTGGAGGAAATCCGGATCAGCGAAACGGGCGGCGACAGCACACGGATCCGCTTCAGCAATTCGCACGCGGCGGCGGCGCTCGATGAAGCGGAGTTGTTGCTGTTCGGCGCGGAGCGTGTCGATCGTGCAGGACAGTGAACAGCATGCGACTACGCGCTATGCTGTGGCTGCTGCTGGCCTGCGCGTTGGCGACCGCTGGCGTCATGCAGTTCTCGGGACCGTTGCCGCTGCACAGCAACCTGTTGGCGTTGCTGCCGCAGACCGAGATCAATCCCGTGGCCGAGCAGGCCGTCGGCAGCCTGGCCGAGGCAGCGGGCAAGCGCGCTTTTTTCCTGATCGGCCCCGCCTCCCCGGAACATGCAAGCGGACCGCGAAATGCCGAGAATGCAGGCCAGGCCGCTCGGGAGTTTGCCGCGCAGTTACGCGGCACCAAGGCGTTTCGCCAGGTAGTCGCGGAAATCCCGCAGTTCGACCTGCGGCAACTGGCGCTGTTCTACCTGCCGTACCGCTTCAATCTGCTGAATGACTTTGATCGTGATGCGCTGGTGGAAGGCTCACTCGATGTGGCTGCCCGCTTGCAGCACAAGCTGTACGCACCCTTCCAGCTTGGCCCGGCGTATTCGCTGGCGGACGATCCTTTAGGTTTGGGCGATGGCTGGCTGGCCGGACTACCTCTGAAAACGCTCAAACTGGAACCTTGGGACGGTTTGCTCGTCGCGCGTAACGGTGAGGAGGTGTGGGCAGTAGTATCGGCCGAGCTGGCCGGATCATCGTACGACAGCGCGGTCCAGAGGCACGTCGTCTCGGCAGTTGGCGCAGCGGAAAACGCCTTGAAAAAGGATTTTCCCGATCTGCTGGTGTTGCGTACCGGGACTGTTTTTTATGCGGCAGCGGCGCGGCAGAGCGCCGAGCGGGAAGTCGATTTGATTGGCGCCGGTTCGTTAATCGGCATGCTTTTCCTGCTCTATCTCGTCTTTCGTTCGTTTCGCCCGCTGGCCCTTGGTTTGTTGTCGGTGGGCTTCGGCATTGCCGCGGCGGTGACCGTGGTCGTGGCCGTTTATGGGGAAATGCATCTGCTCACGCTGGTGTTCGGTGCCAGCCTGATCGGTGAGGCTATCGACTATGCGATCCAGTACTTCTCGGCGCATCTCGGCGCGGGGAAAGACTGGGAACCGATGGTCGGCTTGCGGCGCATTGCAGCGGGCCTGCTGATGGCGCTGACGACGAGTCTGCTCGGCTATGCCGCCCTGATGTTGGCCCCTTTCCCAGCAATTGCACAAATTGCCCTGTTCGCGCTGGTTGGCTTGAGCGCCGCTTGCGCGACGGTGTTCCTGTTGCTGCCCTGGTTACTCCAGACTGCCGGCCGGCGCGACCCGGAGTTGTCGGTGACACTGCCCCGGCGCTTCCTGGTTTTCTGGCGAGCGTATGTCAGTCGTCGTGCCTGTCTACTACTTGCCGTCGGTCTGCTCGCCGTTTCGCTTCCCGGTTGGATGCGGCTTTCCAGCAACGACAGTGTGCAGGTGTTGATCTCACGGCCAGTGACTCTCGTTGCCCAGGAAGAGAAAATTCGCGACCTGACGGGATTCGGCAACAGCAGTCAGTTTTTCCTGGTTGAGGGACAAACGCCCGAGGACCTTCTACGCCATGAGGAAAAGCTGTTCGAAAGACTCGCGAAGATGACAGGGCCGGGGAATGACCGCGCGCTGGACAGCTATCTCGGGATTTCCGCGTTCGTGCCGTCGGCGGAGCGGCAGCAGGAGAACCGGGCGTACTTGGCAAAGAGGGTTTTTTCGGACGAAAGCGGGCTACGCTACCAACTCGCCGAGGCGTCGCTGCGCGATGAAGTGGCCAGCCGGTTTGTTGAAGAATTCAAGGGTGGTCAAGGACCTGTACTGCTCGTCGAGGACTGGCTGAAATCGTCGCTGTCGGCGCCGTTTCGACATCTTTGGCTCGGGCAGATGGGTGGACCACAAGGCGACCAGGGCGGCTTTGCTGCCGTCGTCCAGCCACAGGGGATCCGCGATGTGGCGCGCCTTGCCGAGGCCTCGGCCAATCTGCCGGGAGTGACTTTCGTAGATAAGGCGGGCAGCGTTTCGCAGTTGTTCCGGGAGTATCGGCAGTGGGGCGCGCTGTGGCTGCTTGCTGCGCTGTCCCTGGTTTATGGTGTGTTATGCCTGCGCTACGGGCTCGCTCAGGCGGCCTTCATGTTGCTGCCGACCGTGTTGTCGATGGCAGTTGTTCTCGGTGCTTTCGGTTATCTGGGTACCTCGCTGACGGTGTTCAACGTGATGGGCTTCATGCTGGTCCTGGGGGTCGGCGTCAATTACGCCATCTTCCTGTGTGAGGGCGGAGTGAATGAAGCGGCTACGCTGGCCGGTGTTCTGCTCTCCGCTGCTACGACCTTGCTATCCTTTGGCCTGCTGGCGTTCAGTTCGATGCCCGCGCTGTCCGGCTTTGGCCTGACCCTGCTGCTGGGCATCTGCGTTTCTGTCCTGCTGGCGCCAATGGTGCTGTCGTTTACACGAGCGGCAACGCCATGAAGATTCTCCTTTCACGCTGGCCTGCCGTAGCGTCGGCAGCATTAGCCATTTTTCTCGCCATTGCTTGTACCAGCGACGGCTCGCGGTGTACCGCATTGCCGGGCGGCAGCCATTATTGCTTGCAGACAACGGCAAGTATCGTGTCGTTCGATGTGCAGCAGAAGGTGAATGTGGTGCTGGACGGCCGGCAGGAAACACTGATCGCGCAGCTTGAAGTAGACAGCGATGGCATGCGCTTCGTGGGAGTAACGCCGTTCGGGCAGAAGCTGGTGCAGCTGACCTTCGACAACGATCGCGTCAGGGTTGAAACATCACTGCTGCAGGGGGTGGACCCGATACTGCTGTTGGCGTTGGTGCAGGTCGCAACCTGGCCGGGCGAGAGGGTTCGCGCCGGACTGGGTGATTCTGCGTTGGTTGACGATGCGGAGGGGTTGCGGCGTCTCGTCAAGGACGGCAGGGACCTTGTACTAATCAGGTATGCTGGTGGCCGTCCACCGCTTGGCGATATGTCGATTCACTTGCCCGGCGCCGGTGTCGACTGTACGATTGAAAGTCTGAAGGCGATCGATACGGAATGAGCAGTCGTTTGTACTTACCAGCGCTGGGCATCATCAATGCTCTCGGTTGTGGCGCGGACGAGGTCGCGCAAGGCCTTTTCAGCGGCGATACGAGAGGCATGTTGCTGCTCGACGGGTGGTTGTCGGCAGGGACGGCGCGTATCGGGCGGGTGCGCGCTGAATTGCCCGAAATTCCGCCGTTCCTGTCCGACTTTGCCTGCCGCAACAACCGCCTGCTACTGGCGACGCTTGCCCAGATTCGGCCCGAGGTGGATGAGGCAATAGGGCGTTTCGGCCACCAGCGGGTCGGCGTCGTCCTGGGAACCAGTACCTCGGGAATTGCCGAGGGTGAGGCGGCTGTTGCTGCGTACCGTGCCACCGGCGCTCTCCCGGCGGGGTTTCACTACGTCCAACAGGAGCTTGGTTCGCCGGCAATTTTCCTGGCATCCGTGCTGGCCATCAACGGCCCGGCGTATTGTGTCTCGACCGCCTGCACGTCGAGCGCCAAGGCCTTTGTGTCTGCACGCAACCTGTTGCGCCACGGTCTTTGCGACGCCGTGCTGGTCGGCGGCGTCGATTCGCTATGCAAGCTGACGGTCAATGGTTTTGCCGCGCTGGAATCCGTTTCTACCGAGATCTGCAACCCGATGAGCCGCAATCGCAAGGGCATCAACATCGGTGAAGCCGCTGCACTTTTCCTGATGACCCGCGAAGAGTCTTCGTTCGCCCTTCTCGGAGCCGGTGAGAGCAGCGATGCCCATCACATCTCGGCGCCGCATCCTGAGGGTGCGGGTGCTGAAGCGGCGATGCGCGCTGCCTTGGCCGATGCTGGCTTGTCGAATGGCACGGTCGATTATGTCAACCTGCATGCGACGGCGACGCCAAAGAACGATGAGATGGAAAGCCGGGCGGTCAGCCGTGTATTCCCCGCGGGCGTTGCTGCCAGTGGTACCAAGCCGCTGACTGGGCACGCACTTGGGGCGGCTGGAGCGACTGAACTGGGACTGTGCTGGCTGGCGCTACGGGATGGCTTACTGCCGCCACACGTCTGGGACGGCGAAGCAGATCCTGGGTTGCCGCGACTGGAACTTGTCGAATCCAGTCAGAAGTTCGCGCGTAAGTCTGGCCGGGTATGCATGAGTAACTCCTTCGCCTTCGGTGGAAGCAATGCCTGTTTGCTGATCGGAGACGCACCTTGAATGTGGGGGGCACGCGCGCGCCGGATAAGCTTCCGCCGATCGATGAACTGTTGCCGCATCGCGGCACAATGCTGCTGCTTGACCGGGTGACCGAGTTTGCCGGCGGTTGCCTGGTCGCCGAGTATTCGCCGCGTCCCGGCGCTTGGTATGCGGATGCTTCGGGCAACATGTCCGGATGGATCGGAATCGAGCTGATGGCGCAGGCGGTAGCAGCGCATGTGGCAATGAACAAGCGACAGGCCGGCTTGGCACCCAAGATCGGAGCCTTGCTCGGAACACGTAGCTACCAGATGTCGCCAGGGCTGGCAGGGAGTTTTGCCGCCGGGCAGCTCTTGCGTATATGCGTCCAGGAGGAGTTTCGCGACGAGAGTGGCCTGGCAGCCTATGATTGTTCGATCGTCCAGAATGGCAAGACCTTGGCAACAACGATGCTGAAGATCTATGAGCCTGATGATTTTGAGTTGTTTGTGAAGGGAAGTGCTTTATGAACAGCAGATGGGTTCTGGTCAGCGGATCGAGCCGGGGCATCGGGCGTGCCATCGCCTTGGGTCTGGCGCGTGACGGGTTTTCCGTGACCGTACATTGTCGCAGCCGCCGTGCCGAGGCTGAGGGCGTAGTTGCTGAAATCAGGTCGGCGGGCGGCGAAGCGGATTTCCTGATGTTTGATGTGCGTGATCGAGCAGTCGCCGGCGCTCTGCTCGCCGAGACCGTCGCTGGGAAAGGAGCGTACTACGGGGTTGTCTGCAATGCTGGCATTGCTCGTGACGCGGCCTTTCCGGCGCTCACTGGCGAGGACTGGGACAGCGTGCTGGATACCAGCCTCGATGGGTTCTTCAATGTGGTCCAGGCGCTCATCATGCCGATGGTGCGAGCAAAACGCGGCGGCAGGATCGTTACGCTGGCGTCCGCATCGGGAGTCATGGGCAATCGCAGGCAGGTCAATTACAGCGCCGCCAAGGCCGGTTTGATAGGCGCGACCAAGGCCCTGGCCGTAGAGCTGGGAAGTCGCGGCATCACTGTCAATTGCGTGGCGCCGGGATTGATCAGAACGGAAATGACGGATGATCTGCCGCTTGCCGAGACGCTCAGGATCGTTCCAATGAACCGCGTTGGAAGCGCGGACGAAGTGGCGGCGGCGGTTTCTTTCCTGATGTCAGACGAGGCTTCGTACATTACCCGGCAGGTGTTGGGCGTGAATGGAGGAATGGTCTGATGAAGCGCGTTGTCGTGACCGGGATGGCCGGCATTACCGCGCTCGGTGATAGCTGGGCAAAGATCGAGAGCAAGCTCCGGTCACGGCGGAATGCTGTGCGCCGCATGTCCGAGTGGGACTATTTCGATACGCTCAACACCCGCTTGGGTGCCCCGATCGACGACTTTCAGATGCCGGCCAACTATCCGCGAAAAATGATTCGTTCGATGGGTCGGGTTTCCTTGCTTTCCGTGCGTGCGAGCGAGATGGCGCTGATTGATGCCGGGTTGCTGGATGATCCGGCGGTACGCAACGGCCGGACGGGTATCGCCTATGGCTCGTCCTCGGGGAGCGTTGATCCGGTCCGGATTTTTGGCCGCATGCTCGAATCGGGTTCGCTGCAGGGAGTGACTTCGACCAGCTATATTCAGATGATGCCGCATACAACGGCGGTCAATGTGGGACTGTTCTTTGGGCTCAGGGGTAGGGTGATTCCGACATCTAGCGCTTGCACGTCAGGTAGCCAGGGAATCGGCTATGCCTACGAAGCAATTCGCTTCGACCGCCAGACCATCATGCTGGCAGGCGGCGCTGAAGAAATTTCTGCACCCGGTGCAGCGGTGTTTGACACGCTGTTTGCCACGAGTTGCCGCAACGAGTCCCCGGAAACGACGCCCCGCCCGTTTGACCGCGATCGCGACGGCCTGGTGATCGGCGAGGGCGCTGCCACACTGGTGCTCGAAGACTACGAACATGCCAGGGCGCGTGGCGCAACGATCTACGCCGAAATTGTGGGTTTCGCCACCAATTCTGACGGCAGCCATATTACCCAGCCGGAAAGTGCGACGATGGCTGTCGTGATGCAGCAGGCACTCCATGACGCCAAACTCCCGCCATCAGCGGTCGGCTACGTCAGTGCCCACGGTACAGCGACTGATCGCGGTGATATCGCCGAGAGTCGCGCCACGGTCAGTGTCTTGGGTGCCGGAAAGCCGATCAGTTCGATGAAAAGCTATCTGGGTCACACGCTGGGAGCCTGCGGGGCTATCGAGGCCTGGTGGAGCATAGAAATGATGCGTCGTGAATGGTTTGCGCCGACCATTAATCTCGACAATCTTGATCCAGCCTGCGGCGATCTTGATTATCTCGACGGCACGGGACAGAAAATCGATACGGAATACGTGATGAGCAATAACTTCGCCTTTGGTGGCATTAATACGTCGCTGATCCTGAGGCGGCTCTAGTTTTCCTGGTCTGGTATGGAGGGTTGCGGTGAACAAAGCCAGGCTGCTTGCCCTTGTTTCTAGTTCAATATATCGAGGAGTCATCCATGAAAATCGTTAATGCCATTTTTGCAGTCCTCGTCTCTGCCCTCTCGTGCTCCGCCTACGCGCGCCACCCTGAGCCGCTGGTCAATTACCCCGCCATCCCTGCTGTAGCATCGAGCGGGGTAGCGTTGACGGCGGAACAGCTGTGCCAGATCGTTCGCGAGGTCGCCGAGCAGAAGAAATGGCTCGTCAAGGTTCAGCCGGATGGCAAATTATTGGCCTCGCTTAGCTGGGAATCAGAAAAGCACGCCATCGTGGTTGAAGTCACCTGTTCCCCTGCAAGTTACTCGGTAATCTACAGGGACAGCGTCAATATGAAGTTCAGCAATCGAGACGGTCAGCCGGAAATTCATCCTTACTACAACAGATTTGTGAAGGAAATGAATGACGCGGTCCGGGTTCGGCTCATGGCCTTTTAGTTCGCTGTTCCTTGATCCCGGTCGGCGACCTCCTGTTTTGGGGGCAGACATGGTCAGGCGCGTAGTCGTTACCGGCATGGGTATCGTGTCCTGCCTGGGCAATGACCTACCGTCGGTCGCACTCGCCTTGCGCGAGGGACGTTCCGGTGTCCGCTACGTCCCCGAGTATTCGGAACTCGGCCTGCGCAGTTGCGTCGCCGGGATACCGGATCTGGAAGACCAGCCACCGCTGGCTCGCAAGCTTCGTCGCTTCATGGGCGACGCCTCGCTTTACGCCTTCCATGCCATGCGTTACGCCCTCAACGATGCGCAACTGGGCGGCGCGCCATTGGCCAGTCCACGAACCGGTCTGGTCGTCGGCTCAGGGGTCGGGTCACCCTTTGAGCACCTCGCCGCAGTCGACCAGCTGCGCGAGGGCGGCCTGGACAAGGTTTTGCCCTATACGGTTCCGCGCGTCATGGGCAGTACAACATCGGCTTGTCTATCGACCGCGTTTGGCATCCAGGGCGTGAGCTACTCGATGACTTCGGCGTGTGCCACGGCGGCCCATTGCATTGGCCACGGTGCGGAGTTGATTCAACTGGGCAAGCAGGATGTTGTCTTCGTCGGTGGAGCCGAGGAGGTGCGGTGGACCTCGACCGTCCTGTTCGATGCCATGGGCGCGCTGTCGACCGCATTCAATGACGCGACAGCGTCAAGACCATACGACACGGCGCGTGACGGTTTTGTCATTGCCGGAGGTGCCGGTATCCTCGTGCTTGAGGAACTCGAACACGCGCGGCACAGAGGGGCGCGTATCTATGCCGAAGTGGCCGGCTATGGTGCGTGTTGCGATGGCCTCGATATGGTAACGCCATCGCCTGATGGTGCGGCGCGGTGCATGCGCCTTGCCCTTGCGGAAGCAGGCGGGCGCGTCGATTATATCAATGCCCACGCGACCTCGACTCGTTTGGGCGATGTCAGCGAATTGGCAGCGATTCGCGAAGTGTTCGCAAGTTCACTACCCGTCATTTCGTCAACCAAAGGACTAACCGGGCATCCCATCGCGGCTGCTGCGGCACACGAAGCGATCTACTCTCTGCTCATGCTGGAGCACGGCTTTCTTGCCGGTTGTGCAAACATTGCAGAGTTGGATATGGCGTGCACACCCTTGCCGATTCTCACGGCGACCGTTGAGCGAAAAATCGACACCGTGATGTCCAACAGTTTTGGTTTTGGCGGGACCAACGCCAGTCTGATCTTCCGCCGCCTGGAATGAGCGACGGCTTTGCTTGTCACCCAGGTCGATGGCGCGCTAGACTCTCTCGCTTGCTCAGCAGCCGTGCGTTCCCTCTGACGGCGCTTTGGCGTCGTTTTTGAGATCCGCGTGATTCCGCCAGAAGCTTGTCTGACGGGTCATTGTGCCGAAATCCACTTGCCGAAGAAATGCCCAATGAATCCCATGCCCAGTCGGAGCAGCGATTGCATCGAATTCGAACCCGCACGCCTGCGCGGTCTGGAAGCGAGATTTGAAGCCCAGAAAATCGCTTTTGGCCCGGTAGTCTTCCAGTGTGTGCGCACCGCATGGAAAAGCGGCCTTCTGGCACAGATTGAACTTGCCGACCAGGCTGGCGCCACTATTGCCGAGTTGTCGACATCGTGCAGCCTCTCCGCCTACGCAATTTCCGTGGTACTTGAAACGGCACTCTCTGCCGGAACGGTCAAGCGCACGACTGGACGTTACACCTTGACCCGGGTCGGCGACAATATCCTGCACGACACTCTGACCCAGATCAATATCGATTACATCCATGATGTGTGCTACGCGGGCTTGTTTTTTCTCGAGGCATCTCTGCGCGAAGAAAAACCGCTAGGGTTAAAGGCTCTCGGAGATTGGCCGACGATCTACGAGGGCTTGTCGGCACTGCCCGAACCAGCGCGTACCAGTTGGTTCAATTTCGACCACCACTATTCCGACTCGGCTTTTGCATCGACGCTCCTTCCTGTTTTCGCCAATAAGCCGCGCCGCCTCATGGACATCGGCGCCAACACCGGCAAATGGTCAGTGCAATGTCTACGCCATGATCCCGACTTGCGGATAACTTTACTTGATCTGCCGATCCAGTTGGCCCGCGCCGAGGCCACGCTTCAACACGCCGGGGTGCTTGAGCGTGCTGCTCTCTATCCGATCGATGTTCTTGATTTCAGTGCGCCGTTCCCGCACAGCATGGATGCTGTGTGGATGAGTCAGTTTCTCACCTGTTTCAGTATCGATGCCATCGGGCACATTTTTCGGCGTTCTGCGGCATGTCTGGAGGACGGCGGATCGGTGTGGGTCCTGGATACGTTCTGGGATCGCCAAAAATACGACATCGCCAGCTATTGCCTGATAAACACCTCGCCTTACTTTACGGCAATGGCCAGCGGCAACAGCAAAATGTACGAGTCAACCGCCATCATCGCGTGCGCCGAAAGCAACGGCTTGCGTCTGGTCGAAATCGTGGACGATCTTGGCATTTGTCATTCGCTGTTACGTTTTGTCAGAAGCGATTCCAGACGAATCTGATTTTCTGCGCTGGTCGGCAACAAGGGCACAGAAGAGGCGCCATCAAGGGGCGTCAATCTCGCTGCGTGCTTCCGATGCATTGCAGTCCGGGCGTGCAGTCAAGCCATCGATCTTGCTACGCACGCATCTGCTCCAGCGCCACCAGCAACGCCTGCGCGACGCGTGGCGAATAAAGCATCGCCAGATGACCGAGCGCGTCGATTTCCTGACCGGCTGCGCCTGGCAACTTGAGGTTGGCTTGCGGTACCACCAAGTTGTCATGCGGAGTGTAGATCACCCGCGTGGCTAGCGTCGGTTTGGCCAGGGTCCGCAGCCAGGTGCTGCCCGGCTGCATCTGACGAGCGCTCTCGCCGAAACCGAGATGCGCCAGGCGGCTGCCCTGGTGTGGCGTCCCCAGGGTCACCAGCCCGCCCACTCGAACTTCGCCGCAGCGTTGCAGATAGGCGCGGCCAAGCAGCCCGCCCATGCTGTGGCCGACCAGCAGCAGCCGTTCGCCGCCGGTCGCAGCCAGCACCGCGTCGATGCGCCGCGCCAGCGGCTCGACGTAATCGTCGATGCTGGTGTACACGGGCTCCAGACTGATCGTTGCCACCATCCAGCCCGCCGCCTGCAGTCGGCGGCGCATCCACCACCAAGACGCACGCGAACAACCGTAACCGTGCACCAGCAGCACCGGCGGACGTCCTCCAGGCAGGCCGTTGCGGCCGGCGCCGGGCAGGCGATCAGCGCCCATCCACCAGTCGGCAAAGGGGAAAATGACGACGAAAGTGACCACGAACGCCGCATACTCGCCAAGAACCATGCGCAAGGCCGGCCAGAGCGACAGACGCGCAGCCGGGGAATGATCGGGCCAGGAAAGGGCGTAGGTCACCGCCACCAGGACGCCACGCAAGGCGAGCACCCCGGCCACCGCGACCAGAACGGCATCGGCAGGCGAGGCATCGAAAGCGTACACCGCCAGCACGACATAGACAGCCACTTCCAACGCAAGGAACAGGCGAAGACCGCGTGCGAGCATGTCAAGAGTTCTCCGTCAAGGGATCAGCGGCACCGGGCGGCCGGACAGTTCGGCGGCCAGCAGGCTGGCATTGCGGGCGACCAGGCCGTAGATCGAAAGCTGTGGATTGACGCCGAGGCTGGTCGGGAACAGCGATCCGTCGTGCACCGACAGATTGCCTAGCCAGAAATGCCGCCCGCGGTGATCAACCACACCGCGCTGCGGTGCATCTGCCATTCCGCAACCACCCATCACATGCGCACTGACCACCCGGCAGACCAATGGCTTGAGCGGCAATTCGGCGATCCCTTTCTTTGCCTCGGCCCAGCTGGCATAGCCGGGAGCCGATTCGTGCGCCGGCGAGACCCAGCGCGCACCGGCAGCGAACTGGATTTCGGCCATCGCCAGGAGGGCGCGCCGCGCCGCGTCCCAGATCACGTCGTGGATCGGGTAGTCGAGCACCGGCAGGCCATTGCCGTCGAGACCAACCTGGCCACCACGGCTGTCGGGATTGAAACCGTCACGCAGCAGCGCCAGCAGCGCGTTGACGTGGGTGAACTCCCGCATCAGTCGGGCATGCGCCTCACCGTAGCCCTGTAGCGTCGTCGACAACAGCACCGGGTGCAGCGGCGGCACTTCGAGCTTGAAGCCGAGCGGTCCGTCGATCGGCGCCTGATGCAGGAAGTGGTCCGAGTAGATCGTCTGCGGCGCACCGGCATAGGCGTCGACGCGCTCCGGCATCAACGCCGAACTGATCACCACCGGGTGCAGGAAAGTGCGTTTGCCCAGCCGGCGGTAGGGGTCTGGAACACCACTGCGCAGCAGCAGTGCCGGGCTGCCGATGGCTCCCCCGGCGATAACGAAGTGGCGAGCGCGCAGATGCACTCGCTTACCCGCAGGATGGATGCCGTCCGGCTGCAGAGCCATACAGTCGACAGCGGTCACGCGGCCACCAGCAAAGCGCAGACGCTCGGCACGCAAGCGCGTGTACAGCGTCGCACCACGATTGAGTGCCGCCGGGATGGTGGTCACCAACATCGACTGCTTGGCGTTGGTCGGGCAGCCCATACCGCAGTAGCCGAGGTTCCAGCAGCCTTTGACATTGCGTTTGATCGAAGCGATCGGGATCCCCAGCTTCTCGCCGCCGATGGCGAGCGCCTGGTTGTTGGCGTTTGGTGACGTCTCCCAGCGGCGGATCGACAGCTTGTGCTCCATGACCGCAAACCACGAACTCATCGATTCGGCGCTCAATTGCCGCAAACCGAACTGGTGCTGCCAGAATTCGAACACTTCGGGCGGTGTGCGGAAGCTGCTGGTCCAGTTGACCGTCGTCGAGCCGCCGACGCAGCGCCCCTGGTAAATGTTGATCGCCTTGTCGGCGGTCTTGCGCGACGCCGACTCCTGGTACAGCTGGGGATAAGCATCGGCTTCGCGCATCTTGAAGTCGGACGACGAGCGCAACGGCCCTTCCTCGACCAGGACGACCCGCAAGCCAGCGTCGCTGAGGATGTCGGCAGTCACCCCACCGCCAGCACCGGTGCCGATGATGACCACGTCCGCCTCGAACGTTTGCCCCTTGGTCAGCGTCGCCGCATCAATGTGTTTCCAGCCGCCGGCCAGGCCAGCCCGTATTGGATCCAGCATCAGAAAACTCCCTGTGGTGGGCCGGGATAGCCGATGGCCTCCCAGGTGTCGGAACGTGCGTACCAGGCGCCGAAAATCAGGTCGTGCAGCGCCCCGTAGGCACTCTGCAGCAGATTCAGACGGCTCGATCGCCAGGCCTGCAGGAACTCGCTGATCTCGGCGCGACTCGCCTCTCGCCACGGCTTGCCGACACCGGCCAGGATCCGCCTGCCCGGCGCGACGACCAGCAGGCCGAACAGCTCGCCGACCTCTTTCTGGGCAGCCAGCGAAAGGCCGGCGACCGCCGTGGCGATGCCATCGACGGTCAGGTCCACCAGCTGACGGCGTTGCTCGGCGTCGGTGGGCAGCGCCCCTTCGAGCATGGTGTTGCTCAGCGCCGCGAGCATCTCGCGCTCGGCGTCGCTCAAGCGACGCGCTCCGGCAGCGTTCAACCAGCCTGCCAGGGAAAGCAGGCAGCTACCGGCGAGGCCGGCCTTGATGAATTGCCGACGTGAACAACTCATCGCATGAGGCTCCAACGGTCATGGCTCCTGGCAGCCACCCCGGAGGAGGTAAGCGATGACCGTTCCCTCCCTGGCAGGGCGCATTCCGGCTTGCCCGCCGGAATTGCTCGCTGAGCACGGAGCATGCTCCGTGAATTCCCCATCTCCCTTGCCCCCCTGCCCCCCCCCCCGGGCCTCCGTCATCTCACCCCCACAAGCGGGCGAGGCGAGATTGGTGGGTCGCTTGCGCGACTTTCGCAGTCAACAGAATGAAGCATGCATTGCTCCTTTGCAAGGTTCCTTCCCGGCATAGTGTAGGCGCTGCTGCGCTCGCTGCTTAGGGGAAGCCCTCTAAACACTCTTCTTCGGACGGTGCATAATGGCTCGCCATGGACCATTCGACAGTCTCCACCAAGATACAGCAGAGCGCCGAAGCACTACGGCGGCACTTGAAATCAGCCAAGGGCCTGCGCCAGCAGACCAACAACGACGCAGCCGCCGCGCGCAACCGACTGCACCTGCGCAAATGGCAGGCGGGCCGCCTGGCACGCACCCACGCGGACCTGCTGGCCAGCCCACGTTTCGGACAGGCGGCGCAGTTCTTTCTCTCCGACCTCTACGGCCCGAAGGACTTCAGCATCCGGGACGAAGAGGTCGAGCGGGTTCTCCCCCTGCTGATCAAAATGCTGCCCGGATCGGCGCTACGCACCATCGTGCTCGCCGTCGAACTCGACGCGCTGTCCGAAGAACTCGACTCGGCAATGGTGGCCGTTCTTTGTCGTGCCGGACAGATCGAGTGCATCGACGAGGACGCCTACGCTGCGGCCTACCGGAGCGTAGGCTGCCAGGCCGAGCGTCAGCGCCAGATCCACCTGATTCAGGAAACCGGCGAGGCGCTTGACCGGGTGGCCAGGAAGCCGCTGTTGAACGGCATGCTGAAACTGATGCGTCGCCCGGCGCAGCTGGCCGGACTCGGCGAACTGCACGAATTTCTCGATCGCGGCTTCCATGCCTTCCGCTGCATGGGTTCGGCTAGCGACTTTCTCGACGCGATCAACCGCAAGGAGCAGCAAGTCTCGGACAATCTGTTTGCCGGTACAGCCAATCCGTTTCGTTGACCAGGATTACAGTAGCGTTGGTCGCCACCGGTACACGCTGTGACACAAAACGACAAATACCACACAGATCCGCGGCGTCTTTATCTATACCATTCGTTCTGTCGCTGGGACGCTCCTCCTCCCCCCCTCCCCTCGGGGTGTCACGGTGACAGCATCACCGGCCCGCCCAGCCCCCCCTGCGCGGGCCGTTTCTATTGGCGAATACGGCGCCAGCTCGGCGAGAGCAGCTTCCGCCACGGACTGGCCGACAACTCGATCGCGCCGTACAATTGCAGCATGTTCAGCCACTCCGTGCACCACACGAGGACTTCGATGCGCAGCAGGAAGCCCAATTTTTCAGGCGTTCGCCTGGCAGCACCCGGCAGCGGCCTGTTCGGCAAGCTGCTGAGCATCGCCGCTGGCACGCTCCTGCTGGTGGCCGCCTTGCTGTTCTCGCTGTTCGCCGTCAGCGTCTTGGTCGTTGGCGGATTGCTGCTCTTCGCCTACCTGCAGTGGAAAACCCGACACCTGCGCGGACCTCTGGACGAGCACCTGCGCGCGCAGATGCGGCGGCCGCCAGACCAGGCCGATGAGCAGGCAGCAGGGGGATGCGTGATCGAGGGCGAAGTGATCGGCGAGGCAGCCGACGAGGCGCGGCCAGCCGGCAGCAGCCGAGCAGCCGACGACCTGCCTGCGCGCTGCGACCCCCAGCCAAGGTCAGAAAGGCCATGAAAGTGCTTGACCACCAGCATGGCCAGCATCGCTTCCCGCTCCCCAGCCCCCTAGCCATGGAACCGGTCCCCTCGCCATGAAACCCGTCTGCTTCGCCTTTTCCCTGACCCTGATCAGCAGCGTCGCTGCTGCGCAGGTGCCGGCCGAGCGTTTCAGCTCGTGCATGACCACGCTGCGCGGCGATGCCGCGTCGAAAGGCGTCTCGGGCGCTTCCTTCGATCGCCTCACCAGCGGCTTGACGCCGGACATGAGCGTGCTCGAGTTCCTCGACTACCAACCCGAGTTCCGCACTCCGATCTGGGATTATCTGGCTGGCCTCGTCGATGACGAGAGGGTGGCCGATGCGCTCGCCATGCGCGAGAAATGGGCCACTACGCTGGCCAGCGCAGCCAATCGCTATCAGGTCGACGCCGACACGGTGGTTGCTGTCTGGGGCGTCGAGAGCAACTTCGGACGCAACTTCGGTAAGCGCCCGCTGCTGACTTCGCTCGGTACGCTCTCCTGTTTCGGGCGCCGGCAGGCCTATTTTCGGGGCGAGTTCATCAGTACGCTGAAAATCCTCGACAGCGGCGACATTACCCCGGAGCGCCTGGTCGGTTCGTGGGCAGGCGCTTTCGGGCACACCCAGTTCATGCCCTCGACCTTCCTGCGGCTGGCGGTCGATGGCGACGGTGACGGCAAACGCGACCTCATGGACAGCGTCCCCGATGCGCTTGCCTCAACCGCCAATTTCCTGCACCGGGCGGGCTGGCGCCAAGGCGAACCCTGGGGGTACGAAGTCTCCTTGCCGGCTGGTTTCGACAGCAGCGTCGCGGGACGCAGCAACAAGCGTCCGCTTTCGTACTGGAACGGACGCGGCGTGCGACGCGCCGATGGGCAAGCCCTCGCTGCCTCGGATGCGGCTGCCGGCCTGCTCCTGCCCGCCGGCCCACGCGGTCCGGCTTTCCTGGTATTCCGCAACTTTGACGCGATCTACGGCTACAACGCCGCCGAGAGCTATGCCCTGGCAATTGCCCATCTCGCCGACCGCATCAAGGGCAGCAAGGGTTTCGTCACCCCCTGGCCGACCGATGACCCCGGCCTGTCACGGCAGGAACGCCGCGAACTGCAAACGCTGCTCGCCAGCCGCGGCTACCCGATCGGCGAAATCGACGGGATGATCGGCGCCAACTCCCGGCAGGCGATCCAGGCCGAACAGAAGCGTCTTGGCATGGCCGTCGACGGCCGTCCCGGACAGCAGCTGCTGACCGCCCTGCGCGCGCCACCAGCCGGCCGCTGAGCGGCAGCGGCCGGGCGCTTGCGCAAGCGAGAAAAAGAGATGTCGCCAGCTGCCGACGAGCGCAGCCAGCAAACCGGTGAGATCTGCATCGCTGCCTGGCAATTGCGTCCCGGGGTACATGTTCGTCTGCCGGTGCCCTGGACCGAGCACCCGTTCCTGTTCAACTCCTTCGTCATCGAGGACGCCGAACAGGCACGGCTGATTGCCGCGCTGCAGCTGCCGCAATTGTTCTGTGACCCGACCCGCTGCAAGACACCGCCGCGATCATCGGCGGCAGATCCGGCGATTGCCGCCGCCGAGAAGACGCAGGCAGCAGAACTCGCGGCGCTGGCGGCCGCGCGTCTGGCCGAGAAGCATGCGCGTGCGCAGGTGATGAACCGCTTCCGGGAGCGGCTCGACAAGGCCCAGCAGCATTATCTCGGCGCTGCCCGGACGGTGGGCGGCGCGATCAAGGGCTTCAGCGTCAACCCGCACGCAGCTATCCAGCAAATCTTCGAGGTCAGCGAACAATCAACGACCGCGCTGCTGGCCGACCCCGACAGCGCCATCGTGCTGATCGCCGAAAAGGCACGCGACGAGGGACAGGCCGCCCACTCGCTGTCGGTGATGACTCTCTCGCTCCTCCTCGGCAGGCAGGCCAGGCTACCCGAACAAGCCCTGCGCGCGCTTGGCATCGGGGCGCTGCTGCACGACATCGGCAAGCAACTGATCAGTCCATCGATTCTGCGCAACAGCGAACGCAACCGGCACGAAGAAGCGATCTACCAGACGCATTGCCGCGGCGGCTTCGAGGCCGCGACGCGCGCCGGCAAGCTTGCGCAGCCGATGCTCGACGCCATTCTCTACCATCACGAGCGCTGTGATGGCAGCGGCTTTCCGGAGCGCCTGAGCGGCAACGCGATCCCCCTGGCAGCGCGGGTGGTGGCGATTGCCGACCGTTTCGACAAACTGGTCAACCCGCTCGACAGCCGCCGCGCGCTATCCCCGTTCGAGGCTCTGGCCTGGCTGTGGGGCAAAGAGCAGAAAGCATTCGATGCGCTGCTTCTGCAACTCTTCGTGCGCGCCATGGGCGTCTATCCACCGGGCTCGATCGTCCAGCTCAGCGACGGCGGTGTCGGCGCAGTGCTCAGCGGAGCGCCCGCCGGCAAGCCGCTCTGTCCACAGGTAATCGTCTATGCGCCCGAGGTGCCGCGCCGCCAGGCGATCATCATCGACCTCGCGAACGACGACCAGGTCAGCATCGCGCGCTCGCTGCGACTGCAGGATCGTCCAGCCGAGGAACTCGATTACCTGCTGCCGCGCCGCAAGCTCAGTTGGTCGTGGCTGGCGGAACAGCCTTGACCCGGCCAGCGGAATGCTGCCGATGCTGACCGTGGCCGGCCTCGCGAAACGTCACGCGCTGGCCAGCCGACCGCTGTTCAGCGACCTCGCTCTGACCATCGCGGCCGGGGAAATCGTTGCCCTGGTCGGTGAATCGGGAATCGGCAAGAGCACCTTGCTCAACTGTATCGCCGGACTCGAGACCCCCGACAGCGGCTCGATCCGGATCGGCCCGCAGGCGCTGGACATCGTCAGGCTCGATGAAGCGGCGCGGGCGGTGCTACGCGCGCACCGCATCGGCTTCGTCTTCCAGGCTTTTCATGTGCTGCCGACGCTGAGCGTGGCGCAGAACATCGCGGTACCCTTGCTGCTCTGCGGCGTACCGCTCGCTGAGCACGCGCCACGTACGCAGGCGCTGCTCGAACGCGTCGGCCTGGCCGGCTTCGCTGACCGCTGGCCGGCCTCGCTGTCGGGCGGCGAGCTGCAGCGGGTGGCAATCGCCCGCGCGCTGGTACACCGCCCGGCGTTGATTCTTGCCGACGAGCCGACCGGCAACCTCGATCCGCGTACCGCCGACGAGGTGCTCGCGCTGCTCCTCGACAGAGTCCGTGAACCCCGGGCGAGCGCCTTGATCGTCACCCATTCGCAGCAGGTCGCACAGTGTTGTGACCGCATCGTGACGCTGACAGCGGACGGCTTGCGATGAAAACGCTGGCCTGGTGGCTGATCCGCGCCCAGTTCCGGACACGCCGTGCGGCAACCCTGCTGTCGATGCTGGCGATCGCCCTCGGAGTCGCCCTCGGTTACGCGATCCATCTGATCAACGCTGCCGCTCTGGCCGATTTTGCCCGCGCCATGCAGACCGTCCAGGGCGATCCCGATGCGGTGATTGCCGCTCGGGACAGCGCCGGCAGCGTTGCCCTGGCGAGCATCAACGACATCGCTCGCGACCCGGCGGTAATGGTCATCGCCCCCGTGATCGAAACGCGGGTACGGGTCGACCAGGCGCGCCTGTTGGTCCGCCTGATCGGGATCGACGTGTTCAGCGCCGCAGCGGTGATGCCGCGGCTGTTGCCAAGGCACAGCGAACGCGCGCTTACCGGCAGTATTTTCGACGGTGGCGTCTATGCCTCGCCAGCGCTGCGCGACAAGCTCGGGCTGCAGGATGGTGCGCCGGTGACGCTGCGGCGCGGCGATCAGCAGTGGTCAACCCGCATCGCCGGCGATCTTCCCGCCGCCGGCGCCGACGACCTGCTGCTGGTTGCTGACATCGCCTGGGTACAGGAGCACTTCGGGCCAGACGACGCCGTCAGCGAGGGACGCGTACGCCTCTCGCCCGACACCGATCCGGCCCGCTGGCGGGCGACGCTGACACCGCAGCTGCCGGCTGGGTTGCTGCTGCGCGCCGCGGACGACGACAACGCACGCGTCTCCAACCTTTCGCGCGCCTACCGCGTCAACCTCAACGTCCTGGCGCTGGTGGCTTTGCTGACCGGCGCCTTCCTGGTGTTCGCCACGCAACTGACCGCCGTCGCCCAGCGCTCGACGCAGTTTGCCCTGCTCGGTGTCCTCGGCCTGTCCCCGCGCATGCGCCTGCTGCAGGTCCTGCTCGAAGGACTCGCCATTGGCGTTCCCGGCGCACTGCTCGGGCTCGGTCTCGGCTACGCGCTGGCGCTGGCCTTCACGCAGCTGCTCGGTGGCGACCTCGGCGGTGGCTATTTTGCGACCAGCGCGCCGCTGCTCGTGCCGCAGCCGTTACCGGCGCTCGCTTTCCTGGCCCTCGGCTGCGGCGCCAGTCTGGCCGGCGCCTGCTACCCGGCCTATCTGAATCGCATGCAGCCGCTGGCGCAGGCATTGAAAACCGGCTTCGCCCAGCGCCCCGGCGCGGCCAGGGCGCCACATACCAGGCTGTGGCTGCCATCGCTGTTGGCCCTGGCGGCGCTGGCGCTGACGCAGCTACCGCCGCTGTTCGAGCTGCCGCTGGCGGGTTATGCGGCGATCGCGCTGGTCCTGGTGATCGGCATCAGCTGCGCGCCCGTGGTGACGCAGTACGTATTCGGCTACCTGGCCAGACCTGGACTACCGGCGCCGCAACAGATCGCGCTGCAGAACGTCGCGCAGGCGCCGCTGATGGCGCAGGTGGCGGCCAGTGGACTGATCGTCAGCTTCGCGCTGACCGCCAGCATGGTGATCATGGTGTCCAGCTTTCGTGTCGCCGTCGACCACTGGCTGGACGCGGTATTGCCAGCGCCGCTCTATCTGCGCAGCAAGGCGACGCCACTACCGCAGGAACTGCTGCAGGCCCTGCTGCGGCCCGATGCACCCTTCGCCAGGATCGAGCGTACGGCGCACGCCTCGCTGACCATCGACCCGCAACGGCCAAACGTTGCGCTGATGGTCCGCGAGATCGAGCGCGGTAATCCCGGCGCACGCCTGCCCTTCACCGGCGCGGTGATGACGCCGCCGTCGGACGACCTGGTGGTGGTCTGGATCAGCGAGCCCTTGCACGAGATTTACGGCATCCAGCCCGGCCAGACCTTGCGCCTGCCGTTGCTCGGAGGCGCCGTCGAGGTCTTCGTCGGCGGCGTCTGGCGCGACTATTCGCGGCAGTTTGGCGCGCTGGTGATCAGCCGTGACGATTACCTGCGCCTCGGCGGCGATTTCCAGCCCACCGACCTCGCCCTCTGGCCACTGCCCGCTGACGCTGCCGGCGAGGCTGCCGGCGCCTGGCTGGCGCCCTACACCAGCAGGTACGCACTCGAACTCGCCGACGCAGCCGAAATTCGCCAGCTCAGCCTGTCGATCTTCGACAAGAGCTTCGCCGTGACCTACGCGCTCGAAGCCGCGGCGATGCTGATCGGGCTGTTCGGCCTGGCGGTGACGCTGGCAGCCAGCGTCTGGCTGCGCGCCGGCGAGCTGGCCACGCTGGGCGCTCTCGGGTTCAGCCGCCGCATGCTCAGCCGCGCGGTGATGCTCGAAGGCGCGCTGATCGCTGCCGTCGGCCTGCTGATCGGCCTCGCCTGCGGCATCGCGATCGCCGCCGTGCTGACGCAGGTGGTCAATCCGCAGGCCTTCCACTGGCGAATGCCGCTCGACGTCCCCTGGTCCGCGGTGGTCTTCGGCGCGCTGGCGACCCTCGCCGCCGCCGTCGTCGCCAGCCATTACGCAGCCCGCCAGGCGACCCGGCTGCCGGTGGCGCAGGTCCTGGCCAGCGCCCAGTAAGCGCCGACGCCGATGCGCCGCCGCATTTTCCTGGCCACGCCCTTGCTGCTACCGACGCAGCTGCTCGCGGCTGCCGCAGCCGCCGCGGCCAGCCCATCGTCGCTCGTCTATCCGCCGGTGGTCCCCGGCGTACGGCTAGTCTTCCCGCGTGACCATGGCGCGCACCCGAACTTCCGCACCGAGTGGTGGTACGTCACCGGCGCGCTGCAAACGTCCCCATCCGGCAGCGCCGACATCGGCTTCCAGCTGACCTTCTTCCGCAGCCGACCGGGCACCGCCGAGGCCCTGCACTCGCCGCTGGCCGCCAGCCAGATGCTCTTCGCACATGCCGCGCTGACCCTGCCGGGAGATCGCCTGCAGCATGCCGAACGCGCCGCACGCGCCAATCTTGGCGCCAGCTTCTCCAGCCTGGACTGCGACGTGGCCATCGGCGCCTGGCGCATTTACCGGCAGGATACGCGCAGCGGCGAGCTGCTCCACCTGCAGGTACACAGCCCGCAGTTCTCCTACGACTTCACGCTGACCCCGTCACAGCCGCTGCTGCTGCAGGGCGATGGCGGCTATTCACGCAAGGGACACGGGCCGCAGTTGGCCAGCTACTACGTCAGCTGGCCGCAACTGCAGGTCGCCGGGACTCTGGTCCGCGATGGCCGACGGCAGGTGGTCAGTGGTCGTGCCTGGTTCGACCATGAATGGTCGACCGCCCTGCTCGGCGACAACGCCGTCGGCTGGGACTGGCTGGGCATCAACCTCTTCGATGGTGGCGCCGTAATGGCTTTCCGCATGCGCGATGCCGCAGGCGAGACTCTCTACGCGCACGCCACCTGGCGCGACGCGGCCGGCCATCTGCGCCAGTTCGCCAGCGCTGCCGTCAGCTTCGCGCCGCTGCGCCGATGGGTATCGCCACGCAACGGCGCGAGCTACCCGGTCGAGCTGGAAATCCGCTTTGGGGAATACCGGCTGCGCACGCGGCCGCTGCTCGACGACCAGGAACTGTCCACCAGGCGGCCGACGCCGGTGGTCTATTGGGAGGGCCTGGTCACCGTCGAGGGCAGCTTCAGCGGCCGTGGCTACCTCGAAATGACCGGTTATGCGGGCCGCCTGCGCGTCGCCGACCACGGAGCTGGCGTCGGAGCTGCCTGATGCAGCGCAACAAAATAGCGCCAATCAGAGTCCGACGAACTCCCGAATCTTGTCGAGCATCCCCGCTTTCGGCGCCACATCGCCAGCCGGCAGGTCGACGAAGCGGCTGGCGAATTCATCCATCTCGGCTTCTCGGCGGGCGAGAATTGCCGCAAACGCCTCGGCAAGTGTCGGTCGTGACTGAATGAGTCCCTCCAGCGTCTCCTGGTCCAGTCGATAGCACACCAGATCGGTCGTGGCGATGACCGTGTCGTGGCGCAGCTCGCCCGTCAGTACGCCGCGCTCGCCAAAGGTGTTGCCGGCGTCAATGGTGCGAAACAACTGCCGCGGCTGCTCCGGAAACTCCAGCCACACCTCCGCCTCACCGACCGTCAGCAGGTAGAGCCAGTGGGCCACGTTTCCCTGCCTGTAAACGACGTCGCCACGGACGAAGGGAGCGAAAACGAGATGCTGACTGACGGTCAACAATTCCTCCTCCTCGAGACTGAAAAAAAGCTCGAATTTGCGCAGACCAGCGACGCGTCGTTCGGTTTCGCGCCGCCGGATCGACTTGCGGTAAGCGTTGTTCTTCTTGGTGACGAGCAGGGACTGTCCCGGTACCGCCAACTCCATTCCGCCACGCTGCAGCGCCGCGAGAAGATGTACCCGTACCGCCGAATCAGTCGGATCGTCAGGCTGCGGGTCGAGCATCCAGTAGCGTAGCGCGTAGCGCGCATAGCCCGGACCAAACTCCATCAGGACGCAGGTCGGTAGCGGTTGCGCCGCCACGTTGGGGATTTCCGCCACCGTGATGGCCTTCTCGACGGCCTCGATCACCTGCGTTGGCGCCGCGTCATGGGTAACGTTGAACCATACCCAGCGCCGCCAGGGCCAACTCGCGACATCCTCCCGGCCATAGACCGTAAACCGGCCGCGCATCAGCTGGCTATTTGGCACCACCACCACTTCGCCGTTGCGCGTCCGGATCGTCGTCTGTCGCCAGCGGACCTGCGCCACCCGGCCGGTAAGGTCATCGATCCGGATCCAGTCGCCGGTGCGCAAGGAGTTGTCGAGTTGCAGCGCAACCCCCGAGAGGACGTTGCCGAGCGTGTCCTGCATGGCGAAAGCGAGCACTGCGGTGAGCACTGCCGAGGTGGTCAGCAGGCTTGCCGGGTCGAGGCCGACGAGGTGCAGTCGCGCCAGAATGAACGCCGCGTACAGCACGAGCACGATGATGTCCTCGACGATGCGCGCGACGACGATGCCGACGCGCGGCAGGATCGCCCGGAAGACAAAGATCGCGGCCAGGCGGACCAGGGCCATCCCGGAGCCGATCACGAACAGCTCGTGCAGCATCACCGCCAGGCGCGAGTAGTGCAATGCTTCGAAGAGCGCGCCGACGAACTGGCCCAGCAGGCAGAGAACGAAGGCCACGAAGGTCGTGCCGACCCGCCGCCGCTCCTTGGCGAGCAGGCGCAGCGACAGCAGGGTCAGGATCACTGCCGCGACGATGACGAACATGGTCTCGGGCAGCCAGAAGTAAACCCAGGTTCTCTCCAGCACGCTGTCCATCGCTAGCGCCTCCACAAGTCAGCGAACTGCGCCGGAAGCGGTGGGCCGCCGCCGCGTCCACCTCTGACACGGTTCATACCAGGCCATCAAACAGTTGCACCGCTACCGAATCACCGGCGGCGACATCGCCTCGATCGTGTTCGAGGACGATGAAGCAGTTGGCGTCGGACATCGAACGCAGTATCCCCGAACCCTGCGCACCTGTCGGCCGCACGCAACCGTCGCTGAGAACGCCGCGCTGATACTCGCTGCGGCCGGGCGCTTTCTTCAGCGCGACGGTACAAACCGCCGGCAGCAGCGGCACGACGGGCAGCGGATCGGCACCCATCAGCAGGTACAGCGCGTCACGGACGAACTGCTGGAAAGCGACCATCACCGCCACCGGGTTGCCCGGCAGGCCAAACAGCCAGGCGCCGCCGATGCGGCCGAAGGCCAGCGGGCGGCCGGGTTTCATGGCGATTTTCCAGAACAGTACTTCGCCGAGCTGCGCCATCAGCGTCCTGACGAAGTCCGCCTCGCCCACCGAGACGCCGCCGCTGGTGATCACCACGTCGGCCGCCGCGGCGGCCTGCCGGAAGGTCGTGGCAAGCCACTCCGGCTGATCGCCGACGACGCCGAGATCGAGAACCTCGCAGCCCAGGCGGGTGAGCATGCCGAAGAGCGTGTAGCGGTTGCTGTCATAGACCTGGCCGTCACCGAGCGGCGTTCCGCTCGAGCACAGCTCGTCGCCGGTCGAGAAAAAAGCGACGCGCAGGCGCCGGTAGACGCTGATCTCACCACAACCCAGCGAAGCGATCAGCCCGAGTTCGGCCGGGCGGATGAGTCGCCCGGCGGCGAGCGCCGGCCGGCCGGCGGCAAGATCTTCGCCGGCCAGCCGGATGTTCTGGCCGCGCCGCTGCCCGGGCGGCACGATGATGCCGTCGCCATCGACGGCGACGACTTCCTGAATGACCACCACATCGCAACCGGCTGGCAGCAGCGCGCCGGTCATGATGCGCACGCATTCACCGGCAGCGATCTCGCCGGCAAACGCCCTGCCGGCCAGCGCCGTGCCGGCGACGCGCAGGCGGGTCCCGGCAGTTTCCGACAGCTCGGCGTGACGCAGCGCGTAGCCATCCATCGCCGAATTGTCGTGCGCCGGCACGTTGCACGGTGCGATCACGTCGCTGGCCAGCACGCGTCCGAGCGCGCTGCGCAGAGGCAGCCGCTCGGGAATCCGGATGGGCGTCAACTGGCTGCCAATGAAGGCGCGCGCCTGCGCGACCGACAGCGCTTCGGGGTCGTGGTCGCTGAGGCAGCTGAAGCGGGCAGAGAGGCTCATCGCAGACTGGCTGTCACGGGCAACGGGCGGAACAACCGGAGGAAAAAAGGGAAAAAGCAGCGGCGGCTGGCGCCACCGCCGGCCGCGGGCGGTCAGCCACCGGTCATCGACATGAAGCGGACCACCTGCGGCGCGTCCATCTGGGTGCTGAAGTCGTGCCCCTTGGCCTTGATTCCCATGCTGTGGACGATCGCCGCGCGCAGCGGTGCATCGTCGGTCGGGTTCGCGCGCAGCAGCGGCAACAGCTGGCTGGCGTCGTTGTTACCGAGGCAGGGGTAGAGATCGCCGCGGGCAGTCACACGGACGCGGTTACAGCTATCGCAGAAGTTGTGACTGTGCGGCGAGATGAAGCCGACACGCGTCGCGCTGCCGGGAATCCGCCAGTAGCGTGCCGGTCCGCCGCTGCTTTCGGTGGACGGCAGCAGCACGAAGCGCGTCTGCAGGCGGGCCAGCGCTTCTTCGCTGCTGAAATAGCTGCCCTGCCGCGCATGCCCGATCTCGCCGAGCGGCATCTCCTCGATGAAGGCAATGTCGATGCCACGATCGACGACGAACTGCAGCAGATCGATCAGCTCGTCGTCATTGCACCCGCACATCATCACCGTATTCAGCTTGAGGCGGTCGAAGCCGGCCGCCCGCGCGGCGTCAAGGCCACGCAGCACGCGGGCAAGATCGCCGACGCGGGTGATCGCGCGGAAACGGTCGGCGCGCAGCGTGTCGAGGCTGATGTTGATGCGCCTGACCCCCGCCGCGCGCAGCGCCGGCGCGTAACGATCGAGCTGCGAGCCATTGGTGGTGATCACCAGCTCGTTCAGGCCGGGCAGGCGGGCGAGCTGTTCGAGCAGCCAGATGGCGTTGTGGCGGACCAGCGGCTCACCGCCGGTGACGCGCACCTTGTTCACGCCGAGCCCAACGAAAACGCCGGCGACGCGCAGGCATTCTTCGAGCGTCAGCACCTGCGCCCGCGGCAGGAAGCTCATCTCCTCGGCCATGCAGTAGCTGCAGCGAAAATCGCAACGGTCGGTGATCGACAGGCGGAGGTAGGTCAGGTGCCGCCCATAGCGGTCGACCAGCGTCCCGTCGGCGTGCCGCGAGGTCGCCGGCGAAGTCGGCGGAACGAAGCCGATCAGCGAATCGGCAACGGCGGCCGGCGTCAGCGATTCATTGCGCATTGGAGAAACCCCCTCGGGCGGACCCGTGACAAAGGAAGGAAGGGTGCGCGCCGGATTATAACGGAGTTTGCCGGGCGGCAAGCCGTAGGTCGGGTTAGCGAAGTAATCGGCCCGCTGCCGCAAATCGCGCCGAAGAAACACGGGGTTGCGGCGTTGTGGCAAAGTGGACGGCGGTGCCGCGGAAGACCGATGTAGCAATGGTGCGTAATGCCCGTGGGTTAGCGTGGTCATGGGTGACGTCATCGACATTGGTGAATCGGCTTGGCAGTGTGCAGGCGGATATCCCGTTTAAGAGAGTGAGCAAGACGACGTACCCGAGGCGGCGCCACCTTTCTGAACGAATGATGGAGCACGCCAGGCTCAACGCAATCGAAGCCTCAGACTCAGCCGGGTCGTCCGTGGCACTGACGATCACCCACCCCAATGCGGCAGGAATTGACATCGGCAGCGCGGCGCACTTTGTGGCCGTACCGCCTGACCGGGACGATGAGCCGGTGCGCGAGTTTCCCAGCTTCACGGTTGACCTCAATGCCATTGCTGATTGGCTTCAGGCCTGCCGGGTGGATACGGTGGCGATGGAGTTCCCGGCTGTACTGATCCCCTGTTCGAGTTGCTGGAGTCCGTGGATTCACGGTGCTGCTGGGCAACGCGCGTCACGTGAAGAACGTTTCGGGCCGCAAGTCCGACGTGCTCGACTGTCAGTGGATTCAGCAACTCATGACCTGCGGCCTGCTCAGCGGTGCGTTTCGCCCAGCCGATCAGGTGTGTGTTGCGCTCGCTGTGGCGCCAGCGCGGCATGCTGTTGCGCAGCCAGGCCAGAGAGGTACAGCACATGCAAAAGGCGCTCACGCAGATGAACGTTCAACTGGCCAACGTCATCTCCGACGTGGTGGGCGAGACCGGCCAGAAGATCCTGCGCGCCATCGTGGCCGGCGAGCGTGATGGTCAGGTGCTGGGTGCGATGAAGAACGTGCGCATCCACGCTAGCGTCGATGAAATCGCCAAGAGCCTGCAAGGCCACTGGCGGGTCGAGCACTTGTTCGCGCTCAAGCAGGCGCTGGCCGCCTTCGACTTTATCGGCACGCAACTGGCTGAATGCGATCAGGAGATCGAAGCGCAGTTGAAGCGGCTGGAGGTTCATGAAGGCGACCCAGCCAAAGGCGCGCCGCGGCCACGCCATTCGATCTGCGTACCCAACTGTTCAAGATGTGCGGCGTGGACTTGACGCGCATCGACGGCATCGATGTGACCACCGCTCTGGCGGTCATCAGCGAGACCGGGGCCGACATGTCACGCTTTCCCACGGAGGGCCACTTCGCGAGCTGGCTGGGTTTGTGCCCCGGCACCAAGATCACCGGGCAAGGTGATGAGCGGCAAGACCAAGCGTTGTGCCAACCGCGCGGCCCAGGCCCTCTGGCCGCCGCAGCTGAGAACCAGCCAGTCCGCGCTCGGCGCGTACTCAGACGCTTGGCTCGCGTATGGACAAGCCCAAGGCCGTGACCCGGCAGCCCACAAGCTGGCGCGGCTGATCTACACCCTGCTCACCAAGGGCCAAGAGTACACCGACCAGGGCCAGGACTACTACGAGCAGCGTTACCACCAGCGCGTTCTCCGCCAACTGGCACAGCGCGCCCAGAAGCTCGGCATGAAGCTCGTCCCCACTGAACAACCAGCATAAAACATGCATATAAGATCAACCAGTTGAGAGGAGTTTCTTAAGAGGCCGCAGGCCGTAACCCGACGATCAAGGCATCCAATGGCTGCAAATGTCGCACGTTACGCTTCGCTAACCCGACCTACGATTTTGCCCAGGCCGCCGCTTGGACCGTTTCGCCCACCACTTTCATTCGCACCCCAGCCAGGCCCTGAGCACGCCTCGGGAGTTTCGGTCGGCGTAGCGTATACTCTCAAGCCTTCCGCGTCCCCATTCAGGAGACATCGCATGGGCCTGGCAGTTCGCGATCATCAACACCACACCTACGCCGACTACCTCGCGTGGCCGGAAGACCTTCGCTACGAGCTGATCGACGGCACGGCCTACCTGATGGCACCTGCACCAACGCTGGAGCACCAGGACGTCGTTGGGGAAATCTACTTCCAGCTCCGGCAGGCGCTGCAAGGGAAATCCTGCCGCGTCTTCGTCGCGCCGGTAGATGTCCGCCTGCCCAAGGCCGACGAGGCCGACGCGCAGGTCGATACGGTCGTGCAGCCGGACGTGCTGGTGGTCTGCGACCCGTCTCGTCTCGACCGCCGCGGCGTGCGCGGAGCACCGGACCTGGTGGTGGAAGTGTTGTCGCCCTCCACTGCCAGCCACGATCACGTGTGGAAGCGGCAGGTCTACGAACGCTCCGGGGTCCGGGAATACTGGCTGGTACATCCGATCGACCGGATGCTCACCGTCTATCGCCTGCACGATG
This sequence comes from Candidatus Accumulibacter affinis, assembly GCA_016713625.1. Classification (GTDB taxonomy): domain Bacteria; phylum Pseudomonadota; class Gammaproteobacteria; order Burkholderiales; family Rhodocyclaceae; genus Accumulibacter; species Accumulibacter affinis. Next base: position 240,309 of record JADJOT010000009.1, on the reverse strand, counting down.
GAGAGTATGGCAAGCCGGAAGTCCTGGAGTTGAACGGAGAAACCGCGGTCGGGGTGCTGCCGGGGGTTTCCGTTAGCTGGGACGACCTGGTCCAGAGGTTGCCGAAAGCGGAGTATTGAGCATTCGGCAGCCGTTTCGGGCTGGCGGCGGCAAGGGCCTCCGCGAACCGGACCTACTGAGAGCGACTGGTGCCGTCCCGGCCGCAGGCGGCATACTCGGCATCGGCAAACCGTATTGGTATCATCAATACATTACCTAGAATGGCGCCATCGACGTTCACTACGATTTGAGCGGCATGGCTATCGTCTGGGACGTGAAGAAGACTCTGGCTAACCCTGGCAAGCATGACGGGGTGACGTTCGAGCGGGCAGCAAGGGTGTTCTTCGACCCATTCTTCCGGCTGCTGGCGGCCGGACGCAAGGATGAGGAACGTGCCGCCATCATCAGTTTCGATACGTCTGGTCGCTTGCTGTCCGTCCTGCATGCCGAAATGGATGGTCACTGCATCCGCATGGTTTCTGCCCGTCGGGCGACGAAAGAAGAAAGGCAAGGTCATGAGCATTCCTGAAAGTATCCAGGCACGGCTGGCGAAAGAGCGGCCGACAACGTCCATCACCCTGCGTATTCCGGTCGATGTGGTCGATTCGATGAAGGTAATCGCGCCGCAGCGCGGTTTTTCTGGTTACCAGGCGCTGCTGAAGTCCTATATCGGCGAAGGGTTGCGGCGTGACGAGGCGCAGTTTGCCTTCGGGCTGACCGCCCGACTGATCGAGGCGCTCAAGAAGCGAGGGGTACCCGCAGCGCTGCTCGATGAAGCGGCAAGGGAACTGGCGACGATCAGCGCGTAGAGCCAGATCAGCGAAGGGGTTTGAATGGCATACAACGGAAGGATAACAGGGGAAGGCTTTGTTTTCCCGCCTGATGTTGGAATGCTAGACTTGACCCTGCTCGTGATGCATCTTTGCCCCCGACGCTGCTATTCTCTGATTCTTGCCCAGAAAAAATCGGCGCGTCGCCGTTTTTTCGTCGCTCTACAAGGAGTCAATATCGATGTTCTTGACCGTAGAACAAATTGCTGAAGAAGCACTCGCCTTGCCGAGCGAAGCACGTGCCCTGCTGGCCGACCGCCTGGTCGAAAGTCTCGACCCAGCGGAAGACGGCTACGTTCAACAGCTCTGGGCCACCGAAGCGTGCCGTCGCCGAGACGACGTCCGGAGCGGACGCGTGGAGACAATCGCAGGTGATGTGGCCTTGGAACGAGTCAGGCAGATGTTTGCTCGATGAGGTACAAGTTCCACCCCGAGGCCCTGGCAGAGTACGGGCATGCTGCCCGTTATTACGCAGACTGTCAGGAGGGCCTGGAACTCCGTTTCATGGCGGCCGTAGAACACACCATCCACCAGATTCTCGAAGCCCCCGAGCGATGGCGTATCCTGGAGGAAGATATTCGGCGCTGTCTCACGCGCGTCTTTCCCTACGCTGTTCTCTACACCGTCGAAGCGGATTTCGTGCTGATTCTTGCAGTCATGCACTGTCATCGCGAACCCGGCTATTGGCAGCACCGCCGTGTGGGCCGCTCTTGACGAACGGACAAAGATAGACCAGCATCGACTTGGAGTTTCAAGATATCTGGTTCTGCTCCGATGCTAGATGGGACGACGGGATTCCCATTTCCGGTCCGTCAAACCGAATGGGCCATTTTTATCCTTCCCACAAGTGCTCTGAGCCCTTTCTTGTCGCAATGTTTCGCCGGGTGTTGGAATGTCAGACCTGACCCCGGCTGTGATCCGAGTTTGCCGGGCGGCAAGCCGTAGGTCGGGTTAGCGAAGTAATCGGCCCGCTGCCGCAAATCGCGCCGAAGAAACACGGGGTTGCGGCGTTGTGGCAAAGTGGACGGCGGTGCCGCGGAAGACCGATGTAGCAATGGTGCGTAATGCCCGTGGGTTAGCGTGGTCATGGGTGACGTCATCGACATTGGTGAATCGGCTTGGCAGTGTGCAGGCGGATATCCCGTTTAAGAGAGTGAGCAAGACGACGTACCCGAGGCGGCGCCACCTTTCTGAACGAATGATGGAGCACGCCATGGCTCAACGCAATCGAAGCCTCAGACTCAAGCCGGGTCAGTCCCGAGTGGCACTGACGATCACCCACCCCAATGCGGCAGGAATTGACATCGGCAGCGCGGCGCACTTTGTGGCCGTACCGCCTGACCGGGACGATGAGCCGGTGCGCGAGTTTCCCAGCTTCACGGTTGACCTCAATGCCATTGCTGATTGGCTTCAGGCCTGCCGGGTGGATACGGTGGCGATGGAGTCCACGGCGTGTACTGGATCCCCCTGTTCGAGTTGCTGGAGTCGCGTGGCTTCACGGTGCTGCTGGTCAACGCGCGTCACGTGAAGAACGTTTCGGGCCGCAAGTCCGACGTGCTCGACTGTCAGTGGATTCAGCAACTCATGACCTACGGCCTGCTCAGCGGTGCGTTTCGCCCAGCCGATCAGGTGTGTGTGTTGCGCTCGCTGTGGCGCCAGCGCGGCATGCTGTTGCGCAGCCAGGCCAGAGAGGTACAGCACATGCAAAAGGCGCTCACGCAGATGAACGTTCAACTGGCCAACGTCATCTCCGACGTGGTGGGCGAGACCGGCCAGAAGATCCTGCGCGCCATCGTGGCCGGCGAGCGTGATGGTCAGGTGCTGGGTGCGATGAAGAACGTGCGCATCCACGCTAGCGTCGATGAAATCGCCAAGAGCCTGCAAGGCCACTGGCGGGTCGAGCACTTGTTCGCGCTCAAGCAGGCGCTGGCCGCCTTCGACTTTATCGGCACGCAACTGGCTGAATGCGATCAGGAGATCGAAGCGCAGTTGAAGCGGCTGGAGGTTCATGAAGGCGACCCAGCCAAAGGCAAGAAGCGCAGTCGGCCACGCAATGCGCCGAAGTTCGATCTGCGTACCCAACTGTTCAAGATGTGCGGCGTGGACTTGACGCGCATCGACGGCATCGATGTGACCACCGCTCTGGCGGTCATCAGCGAGACCGGGGCCGACATGTCACGCTTTCCCACGGAGGGCCACTTCGCGAGCTGGCTGGGTTTGTGCCCCGGCACCAAGATCACCGGTGGCAAGGTGATGAGCGGCAAGACCAAGCGTTGTGCCAACCGCGCGGCCCAGGCCCTGCGCTTGGCCGCCGCAGCGCTGAGAACCAGCCAGTCCGCGCTCGGCGCGTACTTCAGACGCTTGTGCTCGCGTATGGACAAGCCCAAGGCCGTGACCGCGGCAGCCCACAAGCTGGCGCGGCTGATCTACACCCTGCTCACCAAGGGCCAAGAGTACCCGACCAGGGCCAGGACTACTACGAGCAGCGTTACCACCAGCGCGTTCTCCGCCAACTGGCACAGCGCGCCCAGAAGCTCGGCATGAAGCTCGTCCCCACTGAACAACCAGCATAAAACATGCATATAAGATCAACCAGTTGAGAGGAGTTTCTTAAGAGGCCGCAGGCCGTAACCCGACGATCAAGGCATCCAATGGCTGCAAATGTCGCACGTTACGCTTCGCTAACCCGACCTACGATTTTGCCCAGGCCGCCGCTTGGACCGTTTCGCCCACCACTTTCATTCGCACCCCAGCCTGGCCCCGAGCACGCCTCGGGAGTTTCGGTCGGCGTAGCGTATACTCTCAAGCCTTCCGCGTCCCCATTCAGGAGACATCGCATGGGCCTGGCAGTTCGCGATCATCAACACCACACCTACGCCGAATACCTCGCGTGGCCGGAAGACCTTCGTTACGAACTGATCGACGGCACGGCCTACCTGATGGCTCCTGCACCAACGCTGGAGCACCAGGACGTCGTCGGGGAGATCTACTTCCAGTTCCGGCAAGCGCTGCAAGGGAAGTCCTGCCGCGTCTTCGTCGCGCCGGTAGATGTCCGCCTGCCCAAGGCCGACGAGGCCGACGCGCAGGTCGATACGGTCGTGCAGCCGGACGTGCTGGTGGTCTGCGACCCGTCTCGTCTCGACCGCCGCGGCGTGCGCGGAGCGCCGGACCTGGTGGTGGAAGTGTTGTCGCCCTCCACTGCCAGCCACGACCACGTCTGGAAGCGACGGGTCTACGAACGCTCAGGGGTCCGGGAGTACTGGCTGGTTCATCCGATCGATCGGATGATCACCGTCTATCGCCTGCACGATGGCGAGTATGGCAAGCCGGAAGTCCTGGAGTTGAACGGAGAAACCGCGGTCGGGGTGTTGCCGGGGGTTTCCGTCCGCTGGGACGACCTGGTCCAGAGGTTGCCGAAAGCGGAGTATTGAGCATTCGGCAGGCGCTTCGGGCTGGCGGCGGCAAGGGCCTCGGCGAACCGGATCCGTACTGAGAGCGGCTGGTGGCCGTCGCGGCCCGGGCGGCATACTCCCGTTGAACTAAAGCGCTGCGCGCTGGTGTAGGCGTCCCAGCGCAGGTGTCTTTTTCCGCTGTCGCTCCCTGAGTTCAGACCTCCCGGAACTCCGACTCCGATGCCCCTCTAACCCCATGATTCAAGACCATTATCGTCGTTGTTTGGACATTCAGCCGATGCGGCACAAATGTTGTGTTTTGGACAATAGCGTTTGCACATAATTGTATAAACGCAATAACATATATCACCCGTACAATTATTGTTCTACAATCAGCCCAAGTAGCTGGAACTTGGAGACGAGCGGTGACGCAGAGCGAGTTATTGGAACCGGAGGTCAAGCAGGCGGGTCGTTTCGACCTGGGTAGGGGGTCAAAACAGGGGTCAAGTCTTGAAATCACGCATGCGTGATTTCAAGACTTGACCCCGGATCTGCGGACGCTCTTCGGTCTTCTTCGTTCTTCGCTTTCTTTCCGTCCCTATCCGCTCATAGTGCGCTGTGCAGTGCACTTTTGCGCCGCATTTTCAGCGGAATGAGAGGGCCATCATGGTGCGAACAGAGGAGCGCAACTGTCTGTTTTGCCACGCATGCTTCGTAGCTGATGCGCGGAACGCGAGACACCAGAAATACGGTTCAGCGCCGGCGTGCCGGAAGGAGAGCAGAGCCGTCAGTCGGCGGGTTTGGCTGGCCAAAACGGAGAACTTGGACTACTTCCGTGGTGCCGAGAACGTCGCGCGAGTGAAGGCCTGGCGAGCGGCCCATCCGGGGTACTGGCGACGACCGAAAGGCCAGAGAGTGGCTGCGGCAGCAGAGCCGATTGCGTTACAAGACATCTGCCCCGCACAACCCATTGAAATCACTGAAACTCCTCAAAAGGTGCGGCCACCTGCGTTACAAGATATCTTCCTCGATCAAGCGGCTGTTTTGATTGGCTTTATTGCTCACTTGACGGGCACTACGTTACAGGATGACATCGCCAGGAGTGCCCGTCGGCTGGTAGAACTGGGAAATGACATTTTGGCAGGAAGGAATGGCGATGACCCTCAAACGCGTTCTTTGTCCGGAGCGGGTCCGGCAGATTCCGATTCATTTCAGTTGGCTCGACCACCGCCTGGTACGCGAACGGCACATCGAGCGCTGTGATCCCCCAGCGGCGGCGCTGTACCTGTTTCTGGTGACGGTCGCCGATGCCCAGGGGCTGAGCTACTACTCGGATGCCGCGCTCGGTCGCTGCCTGTCGCTGACGCCCGCCCGCCTGAGCCAGGCGCGCAGCGATCTGATGCGCATCGGCCTAATTGCCTATCAACGTCCGCTCTACCAGGTCCTGGCCCTCGATTGTCCGCCACGCAGCGACGTGTGCGAACTCGGGGCGGACGAGATCAGCGTCAGGATCGGCCAGTTACGTGCCGCCTTGGGACAGACGCCATGATCGATTACGAACGCTACTGCAAGATCAAGGATTGCCACGAGCGCCAGGGGCTGACCGTCGCGCAGACCGCGCGCGCCCTGGGTCTGCATGAGCAAACGGTGGCGAAATGGGGGGCCTGCGCGCAGTTCCACCCCCGGCAATCGGCACCGCGAAGCAGTCGGCTCGATCCATTCAAGGATCAAGTCATTCGTCTGCTTGAAACGCACCCGTACAGCGCGCAGCAGATCTACCAGCGCCTGCGCGAGGGCGGCTTCGAGGGCGGCTTCACGATCGTCAAGAACTATGTGCGCCAGGTCCGCCCGGTGCGTCGGGAAGCCTTCCTCAAGCTCTCCTTTGCCCCTGGCGAATGCGCCCAGGTCGACTGGGGAGAGTTCGGCTCGATTGGCGTGGGCTCGACCCGCCGGCGGCTGTCTTTCTTCCTCATGGTGCTGTGCTATAGCCGCCTGATGTACGTCGAATTCACCGTCTCGCAAACCATGGAGCACTTTCTTGCCGCTCACGAGCACGCCTTCGCTGCCTTTGGAGGCTGTCCGTCTCGCCTGATGATCGACAATTTGAAATCGGCGGTGCTCAGCCGCGTGGTCGGTGAAGCGCCGCTCTTCAATCCGCGCTATCTGGATTTCGCCCGTCATTGGGGGTTTGACATCTCGGCTTGCAACGTCGGCAAAGGCAACGAAAAAGGGCGCGTCGAGAACGGCGTGGGTTATGTCAAAAAGAACTTTCTGAACGGTGCTGACTTTCTCGACTTCAGTGCGGTGAACCCGGCCGCCCAGGTCTGGCTGTCGGCCATCGCCAATGTGCGCCTCCATGGCGAGACACATCAGCGGCCGATAGACCGGTTCAAAGAGGAGTTGCCGTTCTTGCGGCCCCTGAACCCGATGCCCTACGACATCGGCCAGATCAAGAGCCAGCGCGCCTCCAAGCAGTTCCGCGTCGCGCTCGATACGAACCACTATTCCGTGCCAGCCGAGTTTGCAAGTCAGCGCGTGACCGTCAAGGCTTATCCCGATCGGGTGTGCATTTACCACCAGGACCAGCTGATCGCCCGTCATCTCCGCAGTTACGATCGGCACCTGGATATCGAGGATCCCGACCATCCGAAAGCGCTCCTCGAACAGCGGCGCAACGCCCGTGAGCAGCGCTTGCTGATGCGGTTCCTGAGCCTGTCGCGTCACGCTCAGGCGTATTACGAGGGGATCGAGCAACGCCGCGTCAATCCGCGTCTTCACCTCCGCAAGATCGTCGCCTTGAGCGAGATCTACGGCGTCGAGGCCGTAGACCGGGCGATCCAGGACGGGATCGCCTTCGCCGCATTCAGTGGCGAATACATCGCCAATATCCTGGAGATGCGCGCCCGCGAGACGCCTGAACCCAGTGCGCTGCATCTCACCCGCCGCCAGGACCTCCTGGAAATCGAGATCGCAGCACCGGATCTCTCCCTTTATGAAAGGCATGGCGATGACCACTGAGCGAGCCAGCTCGGGCACCCCCCAAACCGTTACCGAACCGCTGCGTACGCACCTGAGGGAACTCAAAATGTCGTACGTCCTTGAGCATTTTGAGTCGCTGATCCAGGAGGCTGGCGCCCAGCACTGGCCGCACGTCGACTATCTCGCGCGACTGATCGAAGGCGAGGCGCACCGCCGCGAAGACCGCAGTATTCAGCGACGAGTGGCGCTCGCCCGATTCCCGGTGCTCAAGACGCTCGACTCGTTCGACTGGGCTTGGCCGCAGAAGATCAACCGGCCCCAGATCCAGAATCTCTTCCGCCTGCGCTTCATCGAGGACAAGGCGAACCTGATCTTCATCGCCAATGTTGGTTTGGGTAAAAGCCATCTCAGTATCGCCCTGGGGCATACCGCCTGTCTGCGGGGCTACTCGGTCCTCTTCACCACCGCGGTCGATATCATCAATTCCCTCTCGGCAGCACAGGCGCATGGCAATCTGAAGCGTGAACTGCACAAGTATCTCCAGCCTCGCCTCCTGGTCGTCGACGAACTCGGCTATCTGCCGATCGACAAGCATGGCGCCGATCTGCTTTTCCAGGTCATCAGCGAACGCTACGAGCATGGCGCCATGATCGTCACGACCAATCGCGCCTACAAGCACTGGCCAGAGATCTTCAATCACGATACGACGCTCACCTCGGCACTCCTCGATCGCCTCCTTCATCACGCCGAAACCATCCTCATCGAGGGCAAGAGCTATCGCATGAAAGACCAGATCGAGGCCTGAATCACACCCCCTACGGCAAGACTTCGGTCGTGGATTTCAAACCGCCCAATTCGCACGAATTTCACACCGCCGCTCACAGCTGGTGCCGATCTTGTAACCGATCGTGTAGCCGCTGACTGCCCCTAGGGCGCCAGCTATGACCGTCTTCACGTTCTTCGAATCCGTCTTGGTCGCCAGGTCTTTGAGTGAGTATCCCCCAGCCCCTGCGGCCCCGACCCCCAGAAAGGAGAAGATGAGCTTCGAATGCGACGAGGCGTCCCAGATGGTCTTGGACTCGCCCAGGTCGATCCCTGTGTCCGAGACGGTGAGGGAGTCTGTCATGAGGTCATACCGGTAGCGGATCACGCCATCGACGCGGGACACGAGGTAGTAATGCCACTTATCGGGCTCGGCCGGGGCGGAAGCGTACACAAATTCGACATCCCGGAACGCGATCTCCTCCACGATTGCCGGTTGCTCTGCGAAGTCGCGGCCATTAATGTAGCCGATCGTGCTGGCGATGAGGAATGCGACAATGAAAACGATGATAATCTGTTTCACGGTGCTCCCCTGCTAGTCGAACGCCTGAATTAACCGGCTGGAGCGGGTTTATCGCACCAGTCCGGGTTGAATGAAAAGTTAGGCCATTAATCGCTTCTGGCCCCTTAATCGGCCAGATCATCAATCGAGTCTAGCCGATTTAATCCTGCACGAGCTGGTAGTTACGTTCGCCTTCTAGCAAGACCTAGCAGGCCGAAAACTCATGCGCTTTCCCCCGTGAACGCCCAACGTAGAGCTAACGGGCGACGGGCAGCTTTATCGCCCGGCGTCCAGCGACTGCAAGGAGCGGCGTTGAGCGCCGGGTTAGCCGTGGATGCGAATATGCTCATGGTTTTAGGAGCGCTGCTGGTTGCTTTGCCAACGGTGGCGTGGCTACTTGGGGCACGGAATTGGACGACGCTGCAGGTAATGCAGTTGGCGCTTGCTGCACAAGTGGTGTTGATAGGGGTGAGTTTGTGGAGGATGAACGAGCGAGCCACAAAGGAACGAAAATGCCAACAACAGACGCAAGAACAGCGAGCCACGCGACAAACTGTGTTTTGCCATGAAGTCGGCTGCTATGCGAAAGCGATTCCAAATGCTGCTGCCGCGACAATTCAGTTGCCTCGGATTGTGCTTCCTGCTGTCGCTCGTGAAGAAGTTGGACAGCCGCTATGTGCATTTCAGAATGCTCAACCCATTGATGTTTTTCGGCGATCAACTGCGCATCGCTGTGATTGGCATAGCGCTCTTTACAGAGTTTGATTTCTTCAGGCTTTGGCATTTGGGAATGGCTAATCGGGATAGGAGAAAGCCTCGCGGCCTCCCCCTCCCACACCACCGGACGAACGGGTCACGTATCCGGCGGTTCGATGAAGCAAATTCCTACCGGGGCGCAAGGCTCGGTAGTCCCATTTGTTCGAAGAAGCGCAAGGGTAGCGCGATCGACAGGGCCGGTGTCTGCGACACCCGCCACGGACCGTGCGCGGACTTGCTGACGTTCCACGCTTCGCGGACCGACACGCCGCGTTTGCGCAGTTCCCGGTAGCCCGCTCGACCCCATTGTTTCCAGAGATAGCAGCGTAACTTGCGTCGTACCCACTTGTCGATGTCGCGCAGAGGGCTCAGCACTTCGGTGATTCCGAAGTACGCTTTCCAACCAAGCAGGGTCTCTCGAAGCTCTGCGACGACAACGGCAAATGTGGTGCCTCTTGTACGGCGGGTCAGTTCCCGCACGCGGTCCTTGAGCTTGTCGAGGCCCTTGTCGGCCACCTTGAGCTTGGCCCCGTTGCGGCTGACCGTGAAGCCCAGGAACTTGCGGTTCATGGGCCGATCGACCGCGCTTTTCAGTGGATTCACTGTGAGCCGCAGCGAGTCACTGACAAAGCGTGTCACGCTGGCCATCACGCGCTCGCCCGCGCGCTTGCTTTTGACGAGAATGTTGCAGTCGTCGGCGTAACGGGCAAAGCGGTGGCCACGCCGGTCCAGTTCCCAATCCAGTTCATCCAGCACCACGTTGGCCAGCACTGGCGAGAGCGGCCCACCTTGCGGCACGCCGAGAGGCGTCGGTTCAACCTGCCCCTCGATGCTCACGCCCGCCTTCAGAAAGCGATTGATCAGGCGCAGTAGGTCGGCGTCCGGGCAGCGACTCTTCAGCCGCGCCATCAGCCGGTCATGATTCACCCGGTCAAAGGAAACCGCGACACACTATTCATTCCGAAGACTCTCCCGACCAGGTCACCATCGTCCGTCCGGGCCACCCTTTTGCGGGCCGCGCCCTGCAGGTCTTGCGGTATACACGCCGAAGCAGCGGCCCTTATCTCTTGCTGATCCTGCCGGACCGGAGCCGGTCACTCATCCCCGCTGAGTGGACCGATTGGGGGGGCACCGACCAGACTCCCGTCAAGACACCCGACAGTAACGGAACTCGCTTGGCTTCCTTATCAGACTTGCTCCGAACCCGCACTTTGGTTGACGCTCTTCTCCGCCGTCCATCGCCTTCTGAGGAGAATCATCATGCAACTGAGCCTGCCGTTCCTGGAGAACCCACCGCGCGACCCAAAGGTCTGGGAGGACCTCGACGAGGGGCATCGCGCCGCCATTGTCGACAAGCTGGCGCAACTGATCGCCAAGACCGAAACGGGAAAGGAGGAACCCAGCCATGAGTGACGACAGCAAAATCGGTAAGACCCATTTGCAGCGGGCCGCCGTCGTCTATATTCGTCAATCATCTGCCGCTCAGGTTGAGCACAACCGCGAATCCACCGCCCGTCAGTACGCACTTGCCGACCGCGCCGTGGCGCTCGGCTGGGCACGCGACCAGGTCATCGTCATCGACCAGGATCTTGGCCTTTCCGGCGCCAGTGCGGCACAGCGTTCCGGCTTTGTCCAATTGACCACCGAAGTCGCCCTGGGTCATGTCGGGATGGTTCTGGGTCTGGAAGTCTCCCGTCTGGCGCGCAATAATGCCGACTGGTATCGCTTGCTCGACCTCTGTGGCATGACCGATACCTTGATCGGTGATGCTGATGGGCTTTATCATCCTGGACTATTCAACGATCGTCTCGTACTGGGGCTCAAAGGCACCATGAGCGAAGCCGAACTTCATATCCTGCGCGCACGGCTCGACGGTGGCATCCGCAACAAGGCCGCCCGCGGCGAACTGCGTCGTGGCGTACCGATCGGCTTCGTCTGGGGCGAAGAGGAAGGGGAGATACGCTTTGATCCCGATGCGGCGGTGGTCGCCGCGATCCGCTCGGTGTTCGAGCAGTTTGCCGAACTGGGTTCGGCACGCCGGGTCTGGCTCTGGTTTCACACCGAGGGCCTGAATTTCCCGCTGCGCTTCAACCAGACCGACGAGATACGCTGGACACCGCCGACTTATACGGCCATCCACCACATCCTCACGAATCCCAGGTACGCGGGCGCCTACTGCTATGGAAAAACCCGGAATGAGCGGTATGTGGATGAGCAGGGGCAGATCAGGAAGCGCATCCGCCAACTGCCGCAAGCGGATTGGGCGGTTCTGATCCCCGAGCACCACCCGGGGTATCTCGATTGGGTCACTTACGAGGCCAATCAGGCCCGTCTTGACGGCAATACCCGACCCCAGCCCCACCAGGCGGGTGGCGCTCTGCGGGAAGGACGGCCTTGCTGCAAGGCCTCGCGATCTGCGGACACTGCGGCCGTCATCTGCGCACCCACTATCGCGGCCGCAACGTCACGCCAGGCTACCACTGTGCCGGTAAGGACATCGTCGGCGGACGCGGCGTACTGCCTCAGCGTCGGTGGCGTGCAGATCGATGAAGCGGTCAGCGAGGCTTTTCTGGAAGTCCTGGAGCCCGCCGGGGTGCAAGCGGCCTTGCTCGCTGCGCAGCAGTACGAAGCCGATCGGGATGCGGCACTGGCGCAGTGGCAACTGGCCGTCGAGCGCGCCCGCTATGAGGCCGAGAAAGCCGAACGGCGATACCGTGCAGTCGAGCCAGAAAACCGCCTAGTAGCGCGCGGACTCGAAAGCGAGTGGGAGCAGCGCTTACGAGAAGTCGATCAGGCGCGGGCCGAACTGACCCGTCGTCAACAGCAACGCCCAGCCGCATTGACCGCTGGCGAGCAGCAGGCGCTGTTGGCGCTCGGCCAGGATCTCAAGCGCGTCTGGTTCGCCCCCACGACTACGCCCCGCGACCAGAAGGAACTCCTGCGCAGCCTGGTAGAAGAAGTCATCATCGCCGTTTTCCGCGACGACTACCGGGCTCATCTGACTCTGCGCTGGCGTGGTGGCCAACTGACCGAACTGGATGTCCATTTGCCGCGCTCTCGCCCGGCCACCGTTCGCACCGATGAAGAAACCTTGGCACTCCTGCGCCGTTTGGCAGCTCGCCACCCGGACGAGGTCATCGCCGGCATTCTCAATCGGCAAGGCCGAACGACGGCACGGGGCTTGCCCTTTACGGCCAACCTGGTGGGCAATACCCGCCGGCATTGGAACATTCCTCGCTACGAGCCCCCGCAGAGCAGCCCGTGGGTGAGCTTATGAGCATCAAACAGGCCGCTGTTGTCCTGAACATGGCACCCTCGACGCTTCATCGCTGGGTCAACGACGGATTTGTCGTCGGCGAGCAGGTCACGCCCGGTGCGCCCTGGCAAATTCGTATGTCCGATGACCTTGCCCGTCAATTTGTCGAGGACGCACCCGAAGGCTATGTCGTGATGCAAGAGGCCACTAAGCGGCTCGGGGTGTCACGCCAGACCGTCTTGCAGCGTGTCAAACGTGGCGAACTCGAAGCCGTTCATGTCTGCCAGGGACGCAGAAAAGGTTTACGAATCCGGGTGATAGATGACAAACCCGACCTCTTTTCCCATACCTCATGAACCAGGGGCATTATGAAGCCGCATCCAAGAAGGCTTGCAGGTCCATATCCACCACCCAGTTGAAGCCTGCTTGGATGTTGGCCTGGACGGCGCGGACGGCTTGAGTGGGCCGAGCGCTTGGGGCGGAATCCGTAGCTGTGGGTGTTGAAGTGGGGTTCCCATTGCGCCGAGACAACTTGCGCGATGGCCTGCTGGATGAAGCGGTCCAACACCGTCGGGATGCCCAAGGGGCGCTTTTTCCCGTCCGCCTTCTCGATTTCCACGCGCTTGACCGGTTGCGGGCAGTAGCAGCCCACTTCCAGTTGCTCGCAGATTTCCGGCCAGTGGTGCCGGAGGTAATCCGGTAGTGCTTCGACGGTCATGCCGTCGAGACCCGGCGCGCCTTTGTTCTGGCGCACTTGCTTCAGGGCGCGTCGCAAATTGGCCCGATCCAGCACTTGGGCCAGCAACGCCTGGGGAGGAATCGGCTCGGGGGTCCCTGACAAACCAGCGACGAGTTCATCCTGCGGTGTAGCCGCAGCTTGCGTAAGCAAGTGGTCAGATGCGATCCCGTCTCTCTTCGTCATGGTCCTTCGCCTTTCATCGTTCGGGCCTTCGGTGGGAAGCGCCACCTACGATGCCCTCGGCTGACTTCTCTACGGTATTCAGCGCCAGTCACCCAACGCCCAGCCTCGGTCCTCTGAGGCACCGGGGAGATCTCCCGGGGTAAGACTCGTTACCTTCGCTGCATAGACGCCGGATTTACAAAATGCACCCCAACCGCAGATGGAGGGCTTCGCGGTCACGTGCCCGCTCGCCCCAGATGCATCACGCCTGATATCCGGTTTTTGTTCATCGCCCCGCAGCTTTGGATTGGGCTTCCTCCAGACCCCGCCTCGCGGCGACGCCCTTGCCCTTCTCCTTGCCTTCGGCTCTGCGAAAACCTGGCCATAGGACTTTCACCTAAGAAGTAACGCGCCATGCCCGGCGCACACGTAGAGGTGAGGGGCGCGCCGCTTGCGGCGCGTCCCTCTCGACCGCAGGGTTGGGCGAATAGCCAAGAGGGTAGCCCCTGCTGACCGGAAAGGCAATGAGGCCACCGGGCCAGAACCCCGCCGATGGCACCCCGCCGTAAGCGTGCCAGGCGATGAGGCCGCAGGACAAGAACGAGCGGCATCGAGCCGCCGCGTCAGCCGCAGCATCGCTGCGACCGGAAGCACCGCGGCAGTAGGTTCCCGCGAAGACGAGGCCGACGGCCGCGACAGCAACGAAAACTCATGCGCTTATCTCCCCGGCTGCCCAACGTGAAAGCTCAGGGGCGCTGTGCGGGTGTATCGCGCAGCGCCCCGTTGGAGCGAAGGTTTGGGCGAAGACTGTCTGTTACAGGGTACTCTGGCAAATCGCATCTGCCGTCTGGGCAGAGCCAACTTTTCGGAAACGCCAGACTGGACCCTTTGATTCGTTGCGGCGTTATTACTCACCCGCCCCGGAACGGTCGGCGACGTTTTGCGAAGACGGATGTAAGCGCGACGGTACCTATCACAACGAGCGCGAGGGAACTCGGTTCCGGAATGGCTGCGGAAGGGGCAAACTCCACCCCGTTTAGGTGGATAGCCGGCGTCGTGAACGACCCGTTGGGGATCGCCTCGTGTGCCGCATCGAACGTCCAGCGCGAGACCGTGCCGGGAGATAGACCAAGGGAAGTTTGATTGCCCACGAAAAGCTCGCCCCAGGGGCTGAAGCTGAGAGCGACCGGAACTTCGAGCCCGTTCCCGGTGATCGTCCCGCTCAGCAAAGCGTCGCCGAGCGTGTCGAAGCTGAACCGCAAGATATTGTCGCCAAAGGAGTTCGCGACAAAGAGTTCACCCCACGGGCTGAAAGCCATTACGTGCGGGTTTGACAGCCCACCGCCAGTGATCGTCCCATTTGGCGAGGCGTGACCGCTCGCATCGAAGATGAAACGTTTGATCCGATTGCTGCCGCAGCACAGCGTCACGAATAGCTCGTCTGTGACGGAGTTCCATGCGATGCCGCGTTCGTTGGTGCCAAGGCCTGTGATCACCCCATTCGGCGACGCGTTTTGCGCGGTGTCGAAAGCAAACCGCACGATGTTACCGCCGAACTGGTTCACGACGAACAGTTCATTCTGGCGAAAAAGAAGGTATTCAGGACCGTAAAGCCCTGCGAGGACTCCGTTCGGCACTAGTGTACCGAGCGGGTCGAGGAAGCGTGAGACAGTGCTGGTGGAGAAGTTTGCAACGAAGAGTTCGCCCGTCGGGCCAAAAACGATGCCCGCCGGATTCGACGTGGCGATACTCGTGCTAAGCGTCGGGGTGCCTGTCGGCTCGACGTCGTAGCGGTAGAGCATGTTGTTCGTCCCCCCTGACACAAAGAGGCTCGTGGCGCTGCAGGGGTTCGCAGCGCCCAAGAGTAGCGCTGGGAAAACCAATGCCACAGCACGCCAGCACATGGCCAGCCTTTGGATGATGCCGTATGGGAAGTGATATCGTTTCATCGGGGCCTCCTTGCAAGATCGTGGTGAGGTTACTGGGCTCATATTCATGATGATTGACTCCAAAAAATATGGGCAGCTTGAGGCATTGCCCCTTCGCCAAACAGTGGAATAGACAGAATAGGCCAATCGTGTGCTACACAGAATCTGCCTATTGTGATAGATCGGTATTCTGTGTAGCATCGTTTTGACGGCCTCCTGTGCTCCGGACTTTGGCCTACATTGGAAAGAACCTACCCCATGCCAGAAGGAGTGTCAAGTAGAATCTCAAGCCCGGGCACGGTAAATTTGTTCTCCGCCCCGCCTCACGCCTGGGCGTTTCCGATCGAGTTTCGAGTCATCCGCAGATAGTCGAAGACCAAGCGGATATTGCGGTTCAAGTGGGCCATTTTTTCGTGATGCTGGTTTTTCCGTCCGAGAAGTGGTGCAGGATACCGACGGCGAAGCGACGGAGGCGAGAGACGTTCTCGGGACCATGGCCGGTGCGAATGCGGCTACGGTCCTCATCGAAGTTCCAGTCGATGACATAGTGGCAACGGTGGCAAGTAGGCCGGAAGAATTGCACCCCCGGCCTCTCACAGAACGGTGCGTGAACCTCTCGATTCACAGCCGGGTCGGCCGGAGGGATTTCACCTCCAGCCGCCCACAGAACCGTACGTAAACCTCTCGGTTTATACGGCTCGTCCCAGCCATTTCCTTGCCTCCTCGCGACGGCAAAGCGACTGCGTAAGTTGATGCTCCTCCTGGTTTCCCAGTTGGCAATGACTCTCGCAAAGCTGGTCCATCCCCTTCGCTCCACTTCCATTACAGAAGCTTCCACACTACTACGGGATGGTCCGCCCCCTGCATGTGCATCGATACTTTCCCCCTTCGTGGATCTCACTTATAAGGTTTTCTCTTCGCATCACATGCAGAGTTCCCAAGTTCCGTATTCGCGCCAAGACTAGAGTCGCGCCATCTGAACACCGGATACCGCGCGGCCAGTACACAGTTCTCCGCCACGCTTGTCCCAGCGCGTGAGCAGGGTCAAGTCTTTTCTTTTGCCCGACTGGTGATTTCTCAACCCGCGATTTCCAGCCGTCTTTCAATCCGGTCAATTCGCGCCTTGATCTGATCGATACTTGACTGTTGCCGGATGATTTCCTCGTAGTTGTGTGCGCTATCGCGTCGGCCAGCGGCAGTGCTCGCTTCCAGGCTGGTAAGCCGGGCGGCGACCTCCCGCAATTCGCTTTCGATGCGGTCCTGTCCACCCCGCAAGGCGCGCAAGTGCTCAAGAACCAGATTGTCAACGTTGTCGCTCATGGTCAAGACTCCTTGCAAAGGATAGGAAATCCAACGGCACCATCAAGAGTGTATGAGCCTCCACCAAGGGGTCAAGAGGCCGGGGTCAAGTCTAACATTCCAACATTAAAAGTGACTGTGCTCATGGGCAAAGTATAGCGCAGACGAACACGCGGAATTCAACACGCTTGACACACCGCCCCGGCCTGTCGCTCGCTGCAAAAAAGAAACGCCCCGCCAGGTTTCCCGAAAGGATCAAAGGAAAGGATCAAAGGGGCCAGGCTCGATTAGCCCTGGCAAGCATGACGGGGTGACGTTCGAGCAGGCAGCAACGGTGTTTTTCGATCCATTCTTCCGGCTGCTGGCGGCCGGACGCAAGGATGAGGAACGTGACGCCATCATCGGTTTCGATACGTCTGGTCGCTTGCTGTTCGTTGTGCATGTCGAGATGGATGGTCACTGCATCCGCATTGTTTCTGTCCGTCGGGCGACGAAAGAGGAAAGGCAAAGTCATGAGCATTCCTGAACGTATCAAGACACGGCTGGCGAAAGAGCGGCCGACAACGTCCATCACCCTGCGTATTCCGGTCGATGTAGTCGATTCGATGAAGGAAATCGCGCCGCAGCGCGGTTTTTCTGGTTACCAGGCGCTGCTGAAGTCCTATACCGGCGAAGGGTTGCGGCGTGACGAGGCGCAGTTTGCATTCGGGCCGACCGCCCGACTGATCGAGGCGCTCAAGAAGCGAGGGGTACCCGCAGCGCTGCTCGATGAAGCGGCAGGGAAACTGGTAACCATCAGCGCATAGAGCCAGATCAGCGAAGGGCTTTGAGTGGCACACAGCGGAAGGACAACGGCGGACGGCTTTGTTTTCCCGCCTGATGTTGGAATGTTGGACTTGACCCTGGTCGTGCAGCAGCAGGTGATAGTGACTGGTCATCTGACAGAAGGCCTGCACCACCCAGTTGAAGCGCGCGCAAACAACGCCCAGCACCTCCAGCCAGTCACTGCGGTCAGCATCGTTCAGAAGAATCTCTTCCCTTCGATCCCCGCGCGAGGTGACATGATAAACGGCCCCAGAGAATTCCAGCCTTAGCGGTCTCGCCATCTGGCAAGCGTAGGATGTTTCGTCGGGCGTTGGAATGTTAGACCCCGGCCGCTTGATGTGATGACCCCGGCCGCTTGACCGTAGCGCCATGAGGGAAAGGGGTTGAGTGTGATTTGCATGCTCAGGCGTTCCTTCTCTGCGCTCCTTCGTTTGGGGGTGCCGCGCCAGCCGGCTGAAGGTGTCCCGGTTTTCTCCCCGTCGAGATAGGCGCGGCAAACCTCGGTCAGGCCGGATGTTCTTCCCTTCGAGCCACGGCCAAGCGCAGGCCGGCAGCAGACAGGACCGCCAGCAAGGTTTCGAGTGTCGGGTTGCCTTTGGGGGAAAGTGCACGAGAAAGGCTCTCACGGCGCAGGCCGGCGCGTGCCGCTACCTCCTGCATTCCTTGGGCATGGGCGACGTGGCGCAAGGCGCGCAACAAGGCTTGCTTGCCGCCGGGTTCCTCTGCTTCCTCCAGTGCTGCAGCGAGGTATTCATCGGCAAACGCCGGGTCTTCGCGCAACAGTTCAACCATTACATCATCGTGGGGGCGGGCGGCTTTCATGGTTCATTTCTCCTTTGCCAGTCCTGTCAGTAGCGGACGGCGGTCTCAATGTCGGCTTGCTGGCGGCGCTTGTCGCCACCGATCAGCACCAACAGCACGCGCTGGCCAGCTTGGGCGTAATACACCCGGTAGCCAGGGCCGTGGTCTATCCTCAATTCCCATACGCCATCGCTTAGGGGCTTGTGCTCGCCAAAATTACCGGCAGCCATCCTTTGCACCCGGACGGCCACCCTTGCCCGTGCCTGCCTGTCGGCTAAGTTTGCGAGCCATTCCTTGAACGGGTCGCGGCCGTCTGCCATCTGGTAGTCGAGAAGGTCGAACATAGATTGGTAACGTATATGTTACACAAGTTCCGCGGGAGTCACAAAATCCATCAAGCGGCGATTCGTGCCACCGGCGCCGGTTCCTTGGCGCGCACGCCAGCGGTCCACAAGTCGCGCTGGGCTTGCAGGCGCAGCCAGTACCCAGCTGAGGTGCCCAGGGCTTCATGCAAGCGCAGGTCCATGTCGGCGGTGACGGCGGCGTGTCCGTGCAGGATGCGCGACACCTGATGTTGGAATGTTGGACTTGACCCTGGTCGTGACCCGCTTGAATCCTCACGATCCATTGATCGCAAGCGTGCGGGTTTTCGATGTCGAGGATGGTGCGGCGATAGCCAACCAAGTGCAATGGGTGTGGATCTTTTCGGCCACGAGGGATTGCTTGCGGATCAAAGAGATGATTTATCAGAGGGTTGTCAAAGATGCATCGGAGGTGGTAGGTAACGGTTTTCAAGCTGATTACCCATGCCCAGGAGGCCCCTTGAGATGTCAGGAGAGACCAAAGAGACCTGTTTTGACGAGTTTGTGGCGGCTCGCGAGCAGTTTGAGAAACTGATGGGTGAACTGCGATCGGATTCGGCACGAATCCTGGAGCATGGGGAGGTCGAATCACTGATCGCGCGCGAGGGGTATGAGTTGTTGCGGCGTTTGATGCAGGGGTACCTGGATCAACGAGCGGCGGCGGAAGAAAGGTGTGAAGTAGTGACCGGGGCGGACGGAGCGGAGCGGCGGCATTGCCGAGCCAGAAGCCGATCGCTGGCGACGGTGTTCGGCGAAGTGACGGTCAGGCGCCTGGGGTACAGCGGAGCCCGGCTGAAGAGTGTTTTCCCGTTGGATGCTGCGCTGAATCTGCCGCCGAACCAATACTCCCAAGGGGTGCGACGCAAGGTAGGGTTGGAAGTGGCCAAGGGCTCGTTTGAAGAGGCGGTGAAGGCCATCCAGGAAGGCACGGGTGCGGAAGTGCCGAAGCGACAAGCCGAAGAACTGTCCCGGGCGATCAGCGTGGATTTTGACGAGTTTTACGCCCGTCCGGCGGTGGAGGACGCTCGTCGGCCGGTAGAGGAAGCCAGTGCGCCTGAGGAGGAAGCCGGTACGCCGGAAGTGGACAGCAGCGATCTGCTGGTGATGAGTACCGATGGCAAAGGCATTGTCGTGCGGAAGCAAGACCTTCGAGAGGCGACGCGTAAGAAGGCGGAAGCGACGACGCACAAACTCAAAGCCCGTCTGAGTAAAGGCGAGAAGCGCAATCGTAAGCGGATGGCCACGGTCGCCTCGGTGTACGAGGTGGCCCCGCATCTGCGGACCGCCGAGCAGATCATGGGGCAAGACGAGTCAACCGCGCCGAAGCGGCCCAAAGTACAGAACAAGCGGGTGTGGGCCAGCCTACGTCAGACCCCGGCGGAAGTGATCGAGGAGATGTTCGCCGAAGCCGAGCGTCGTGACCCCAAGCATGAACGAAGGTGGTTGGTGCTGGTCGATGGCCAGGAAGCTCAACAGCGGGAAGTCGAAGTGGCGATTGCGCGCCACCGAACGGACGTGGTGGTCATTCAGGATTTCGTGCATGTCCTCGAATACTTGTGGAAAGCCGCCTACTGCTTCCACGCAGATGGCACGCAGGAAGCCGAAACTTGGGTGCTGGAGCGCGCCTACGCCCTACTCCAGGGGAAAGTCAGCGACGTGGCCGCGGGGATGCGCCGCAGCGCCACCCGCCAAGGCATCTCGCAAGAGGCGCGAGCGCCGGTCGACAAGTGTGCCGACTACCTGCTCAAGAACAAAGAACGTTTCGACTATGCCACCGCCCTGGCCAACGGCTGGCCGATCGCCACCGGAATCATCGAGGGCGCTTGTCGTCACCTGGTCAAGGACCGCATGGACCTCACCGGCGCCCGCTGGAGTCTGGACGGCGCGGAAGCGGTGCTCCGCTTGCGCTCCCTTCGTGCCAGCGGCGACTTCGAGGAGTACATGGCCTTTCACCATCGCCAAGAGCGCCAGCGCAACTATCTGTCGGCACCGCAGAACAATGACACCAAAATGGCTGCGTGATCGCAGGGAAATCGTGGCTCAAAAGAGCCACACCCAAGTGCAATGGACCCTCGACGGACATTTCCTGGCGCACCGGGGCGGTACCCTGAACTTGCCGAATCCGGGGGCCGGCGCGCACACTCTGAGCGCCAAGGTGGCTGACACGGGTTTGTTGACCGCACAGGACCGGGTGACGCTTGCAGTCGTCGATCACCCGCCACGCATGACCATCATCAGCCCGACTCGACCAGCTGCCGGGCAGGCTGTCGAGTGGTCCATCGGCAGCACCTTGCAACTCCGTGGGCAGAGCAGCGACATCGACGAGCCGGGAGGCAGCCTCGCCGACCAGCAGGTCGAATGGAGTCTCGAATCGACGTCGAATCTCAGGCCCCCGCTGCCGCTTGGTCATGGTCATCAGCGCTTGACAGGTCTGCCGGCCACCCTTACGGCAGGCGATTACCACCTGATCTTCAAGGAACGGGATGCCGCCAACATTGCAGCCGACAGATTACTCGTACATGTGCGCGGCGCTGGCCAGACGCCGCCGACGATCACCTTCCAGGCGCCTGCCGAAGGATCGCGACTGCGTGCCACTCGTGTGGCGGCTGACGACACCTCTTTTGGACGGCCTTATGGCATTGCGAGAGTACGCCTGCACGCGCTGGCTACGGATTTGCAGGACGGCGATGTGAGTGCGCGAATCATCTGGCTCGATGCCCGCCGGCCGTGAGATCGGCCGTGGTACGCCGGTGTTTGCGAACTTCCCGACCGCAGCCCTATACGGCACCTATGGCCAGTCCGTACGGGCCCGCGTCAGCGACGCTGATAATCAGACCACCGAAACGACGCTCCACTTCGGCGTGATCTGGGACGGCACGCTGGCTCTGCCGCCCTGCGAGCAACTCAACCAACACAACTGCATCCCATGAACTCACGGCAGCCCACGCTAGCAGGGCACTGAAGGATGGAAAAGTCAATGACGCTTTTGCAGGTGTCCCGGACTAGGGTGTCGTATTAATTCCAGCGCACAATGCGCAGCTGGCCCCTGTTTTTTGCGCCCCATCGTGCGCAGGGCTGCCGCCCCCGATGGAGTGGCAGCCCTGCTTGCGGAGCAGCGTCAGTCGTTACTGTTGATGAACCCCAGTAGCTGCAGCAGGCTGGTGAAGAGGTTGAAAATGGCGACGAACAGCGTCACCGTCGCCATCACATAGTTGGTTTCGCCGCCGTGGATGATGTTCGAGGTCTCGTAGAGAATCAACCCCGACATCAACAGCACGAAGACCGCCGCTACGGTCAGCGACAGCGCCGGGATGGCGAAGAAGATCGCTGCCAGACCGGCCAGGAAGGCGAGCAGGATGCCGACCATCAGGAAACCACCCATGAAGCTGAAGTCCTTGCGGGTGCTCAGCGCGTAGCCTGACAGGCCAAGAAAGATCGCTGCCGTTCCGGCCATCGCCATCATCACCGTCTGACCGCCGTTGGGCAGGCCGAGGTAGTGGCTGAGGATGGGCCCCAGGGTATAACCCATGAAGCCGGTCAGCGCGAACACCGAAAGCAGGCCCCAGCCGCTGTTGCGCAAGCGCGTGGTCAGGAACAGCAGGCCGAAATAGCCGATCAGCGTCAGGATCAGGCCGGGATGCGGCAGCCCCAGGGCGACCGCGGCGCCGGCCGTGGCGGCCGCGAAGAGCAACGTCATCGACAACAGCAGGTAGGTATTGCGGATCACCTGATTGCTGGCAATCACCGCTTCGGTGTGGCGGGCAACGCCCGTCGGCAGGGTGTTGATGGAACTCATTGTGGTCTCCTGGTGGTGGATGGGTGAGGAAGAAAATGCCGGTCAAGCCGCAGCATCGCCGAGGGTCGCAGCGTGCGTGTCAGCACCGTGTGGACGCTCATGACGATATTCGCGCTGCCTCGCCAGCTGGCGCGCCAGCGTCCGCCCGGCGCGATCGGCGGCGCGATCGATGGCCACGTAGAGGTCGAGCTCGGTGGCATCGATCAGCACGTCAGCAGCGCCGGGAAGGCCTAGCTGGATGCGGCAACGCTTGTCTTCGCCGCCGCGTGGACCATTGACGTCGGACAGCCGCACGGAAACCTTGCGCACGGATTCGCTGGCGCGGTCGAGGGCGAAGTGAATGCGCCGCTCGACGTGCTCGCGCAGGCCGGGGCTGAGATCAAAACCTTGCGTCTGGATGAAAATCTGCATGGCGTGGCTCCTGGTGGGTTGATGACAATGCGCACTCTAGCGCGCGGCAATAAATCCAACAAATCGAATATAATTTGATAAAACATCGAATTTCTGGATGATTAAGCAAGTATGCGAACGCTCAATTACAAGCATCTGCGGTACTTCTGGGCCGTCGCCAAATCGGGCTCGATCGCCCGCGCTGGCGAGCAGCTGCACCTGACGCCGCAATCGATCAGCGGCCAGCTGCGCGAGCTCGAGGACAGTCTCGGCGTCGCGCTGTTCCACCGCGTCGGACGTGGCCTCGAACTGACCGACGCCGGCCGGCGAATTCTCGGCTATGCCGAAGAAATCTTCTCGCTAGGCGACGAACTGCTCGATGTGGCACGCGACCAGAGCGCGCGAAAGAGCCTGCCGTTCGCCGTCGGCATCGCCGATTCGGTGCCGAAATCGGTCGCCTATCGGCTGGTCGAACCGGCTCTGCACCTGCCGGAGCCGGTGCGGCTGATCTGTCGCGAAGGCCGCCTGACCTCGTTGCTCGCCGAACTGGCCATCCACCGTCTGGATATGGTGATCGCCGACCGGCCAATGCCAGCCAATCTCAATGTGCGCGGCTACAGCCACCTGCTCGGTGAGAGCAGCCTGACGGTTTTCGCCGCAGCGGCCTTGATCGGGACTCTCGACGGCGCTTTCCCGGCGCTGCTCGACGGCGCCCCCTTCCTGATGCCCGGCGAGGATGTCGCCATCCGCCCGCGCCTTGAGCAGTGGTTGGCAGGGCAGCGGCTGCATCCGCGCATCGTCGGCGAGTTCGACGACAGCGCGCTGCTCAAGTCGTTCGGACAGGCCGCTGCCGGGCTCTTCGTCGCGCCAACGGCGATCGCAAACTATGTTTGCGATCAGTATCGGGTCGAGGTCGTCGGTCGCATCGATGCCATCGCCGAACAACTGTATGCGATCACCACCGAGCGACGGCTGACCCATCCCGCCATCGTCGCCATCAGCGAAGCCGCGCGCACGCAGGTGTTTGGCAAGCTGCCCGGTGCCGATGACCAGCCGCCGCACGCAGACTCGGGCGCGTAGATCGACGGCCGCTGCGCGCGCAGGAACGCCAGCGCACTCGCTGGCTGATCCTGCGGATTGCGCGCGGCCGCAGCAAGGCCAGCTTAGGTCAACCCATCCGTTTTTTCGAACTATCACTGGTAATAATTCTGATTTTCTATCTGTCGGCCAGGGTCTATTCTTCGTCACGTTGCACCACTCACTGATAGGAGACATCGATGAAAAGCTTTTCACTTCTGGCCGCCATTCTGGCGCTGGGCTGCACTCTGACCTTCGGCGATGCCGAAGCGGCCAGCAAGCGGTTTGGTGGCGGCAAGTCTGCCGGCATGCAGCGGCAGGCGACTACCCCGGCGCCCGCCGCCGCACCGTCACAAGCCACGGCGCCGAGCGCAGCGGCGTCGGCAGCCGGCACCGCGCAGCCCAAGCGCTCGTGGATGGGGCCGATCGCCGGCCTGGCCGCCGACTTGCCGCACTGGCCTCGCACTTCGGCTTCGGCGAGGAACTCGCCTCGATGCTGATGATCGGTCTGCTGGTGTTGGCAGTGATGGTGGTGATCGGCCTGTTCATGCGGCGCCGCGCCGCGGCACGCGATGCCGCCGGTCCCGCCGGCCTGCAGTACGCGGCCACTGGCGCAGGCTCTGCAACGCCGACACGGCGGCTCGATGAGCCGCTGTTGCCGGCTTCCAGCGCCGCAGCGGCGACCGAGATGGCCAGCAAAATCCCCGCCGACTTCGACGCCGAAGGTTTCGTGCGCAACGCCAAAGTGAGCTTCATCCGCCTGCAGGCCGCCAACGACGTTGGCAACCTAGACGACATCCGCGAGTTCACAACCCCGGAGATGTTTGCCGAGATCAGCCTGAACCTGGCCGATCGTGGCAAGGCCGTGCAGGAAACCGAGGTCGTCACCATTGACGCCGAGGTGCTCGAGGTAGCCGAAGAGGCGACTCGCTACATCGTCAGCCTGCGCTTCCGCGGTCTGATTCGGGAAGACAAGGAAGCCGCTGCCGAGCCGATCGACGAGATCTGGCACATGGTCAAGCCGCGCGACGGCAAGGGCGGGTGGGTCGTGGCAGGGATTCAACAGACGCTCTAAGGCAGTCCCGGCCGAAGTCAGTCTGGCACTGGCTTCGGCCGCACGTTTGACTAGCGTATCAGGCAGACAGGCACGCGGCGGCCGCTTCACGGCCGCGTCGCGAAGCTCAGGTCACCGAAGCGGGCTTCGACGCGCTCGCCGGTGTTGTCGGTATCGGCAGCGAGGACGATGCCCGAGATGGTCGGCACCGGATCGCCAAAAGCGGTACCAAAATCGGCGGCGACGTCGCGCACGACCTCCCGCCATTGCCCCGCGTGGGCATTCCCGGAATCGACGACGATCATCCGCAAGCGATCGGTGTAGGCATTCCACCCCGTCTCGCCAGCCGCCTGCGCCGTCCCCCAGACGTAGCACAGCGCCGCCGCCGGCAGATCGACGCCATGCAGCAGCCGCGCTGCCGCCATCTTCATCCGGTCGGCGACGCCAAGCCTTTCGGGCGGCAGATCGAACAGCACGTAAACTCGCGCGGCGTAGTCGTCACCCGCCTTGCGCCGCAGGTCCGAACCTGCAACGGCGCTGGAAACTCGCCAGCGCCACCTGAGCAACGGCGTCGCCGCCGGATCGACGCGCAAGGCGAGCGCCAGACTCGACGCCGAGTGGTCGGAGAGCACCCGCAATACGGTGCCGCCATCGTCCGCCAGCAGATCGAAACGGTTCTGCCGCTCGACCGACGGCAGGCTCTGCTGGGTCCAGCCTGCCGGCAGACGATTCCCCGGCGGCGCCGTGGAAAACTTTGGTAGCTCGATCCGTCGGACAGCTTCGGCGCGGGCCGACCAGGCCGCAAACACGCCGCTGGCAGCGAGGGCGGGCGTCGCCAGCAGTACCAGCGCGACGCGACGACGCCGGAAATTCAAGGGCTCCATTCGACAAATCCCTCCAGGGCAGACAGACGCTGCAGATCGGCCGGCCGATCGACATCCCACAGCCCGGGCAGCTCGACCCAGTGCAGCCCGAGCGCGGCAAGGCGCTGCCGGGTCTGTGCCATCACCCGCTCGCTGCCCCAGTCGATGCCAGCGAACAGGCCCGGCTGCGGGCGACGCAGCCCGACGAGCACGTAGCCGCCATCGTCGGCCGGAATGAACACCGCGTCGCGGCCCCCTGGCTCCTCGTCCAGAAGGGCGTTGCCGGCGGCCACGAGATGTGCCGGCAGCAACGCCGGGCAATCGCTCCCGATCAGCAACAGCGGACCGGCCTGCGCCGCGAAAGCCGCAGCCATGCGCTCGCCGAGGTCGCTTCCTGCCTGGCTGCGCAGATTGACGCCACAGCGCCGCTGCACGGCGCGAAAAAAACGCTGGCTGACATCGGGTGCGCCCCACAGCGTGACCCTGCCGATTACCGCCCGTTGGGCAACCCGTAGCGCGTGCAGGGTCAGCCGGCGCTGCAGGCGCGCCGCCCGGACCGCGCCAAGGGCGGGAATCAGACGCGTCTTGGCAGCGCCGGCCAGTGGTGCGCGCGCAAAAACGGCGATAGCGAGCGGCTCAGTGCCGGTGTGGAGCATAGCCATAGCGAATCGCCAGCTGCTGTGGGTCGGCGCCGAGAAAGTAGCTCGCCCGCAACCGCCACATCAGAAGGATGGTTGATAGAACGCCATGCTTCGCCCAGCGCCGCCCGGAAGTACTCACCTGCTCGCGCAGACAGGCTGGCCGGGAGACCCGCTTGAGCCGCTTGCAGAGGGCAATGTCCTCCATCAACGGCAGGTCGGGATAGCCGCCGACACGCTCGAAGACATCGCGACGAACGAAGATCGCCTGGTCGCCAGTGGCGATTCCGCTCAGCCGCGAGCGCCAGTTCATCATCCGTTCAACGACGCGCAGCAGCGGCTGGCGGCCGTCGATGCGCACGTCGAAGCGGCCCCAGGCAGCAGCGGCGGCAATCGCGTCGCCGATCAGCACATCCGCGGCCGGCGGCAGCGTCGTGTCCGCATGCAGGAAGAGCAGCACCTCGCCGGCGCTCGCGGCGGCGCCCGCGTTCATCTGCGCAGCCCGTCCACGCGGCGCTGCGAGCAGCCGGTCAACCGCTGGCCGCGCCAGCTCCGGTGTGCCATCGCTACTGCCGCCGTCGACCAGCAGCAGCTCAACACCGCGCTGCCGCAGTTCCTGCAGCGCCGCCAGCTGTACGGCGAGCGTCGCCGCTTCATCGAGCACCGGCAGGATCAGCGACAGGAAGGGACGAGCAGTCTGGGTTTTCAAGGTCAGCGGCCAGCGGTTGGTCGGCGGCGGCAGGATCAATCTGCCATTGCCGGATTCTGGGCCTTGCCTGGCCAATGATCAAGGCGAGCGGCGCGCGCGGGCGCAGCCTGCACGTCTTCCCGACAGCGGCTTTGCGGGATACACTGGCAACGCGTCGCCGGCAACCGCCCGGCAACGCCCAGCCAGGGCCAAGCATGTCCAGTCACCGTAGTCCAGATTTCGCCAGTCCCTTGCCGCTACCCGGAAACAGCGAACTCATCGAGGACCGCTTCGGAGTGTCGATTGCGCTGCGCGTCGGCAAGGCCCAGCAGGTATTCCGCTGGATCGCAGCGGGAACTTTCCGCATGGGCTCACCGCCTGACGAGGCCGAACGGGGCGGCGCCGAATGGCTGCACGAGGTGACTCTGAGCCGCGGCTACTGGCTCGCCGATACGGCCTGCACACAGGCCTTCTGGCAAGCGGTATGGCCGGTGAACCCGAGCCACTTTCAGGATCACCCGCAAAATCCTGTCGAGAACGTCAGCTGGCACGATGCGCAGGGTTTCATCGCCGAGTTGAACCGGCGGCTGCCGGGACTGCAGGCGCGCCTGCCCAGCGAAGCCGAATGGGAATACGCTTGCCGGGCCGGGACGACGACAGCGTTTTCCTGCGGCGATCAGATTACTACCGAACAGGCCAACTACCATGGCGCTTACCCCTGCGTCGGCGGCGAGAGGGGACTCTATCGGCAACGTACGGTTCCCGTGGCCTCGCTGCCACCTAACCCCTGGGGCTTGTACGAGATGCACGGCAACGTCTGGGAATGGTGCGCCGACTGGTACGAAGAATATCCGACGGCGGCACAGATCGACCCGCGCGGCCCGCCCTTCGGCAAGATGCGCGTGTTGCGCGGCGGCACCTGGAGCGACCCCGCACGCTACGCTCGATCGGCGAATCGCAGCCGCATCGAAGCCGCCTACCGGCCGCGCAGCAGCGGTTTCCGGATTGCGCTGGGACCACTTTGAGTGTTCCTCGCCTGGCGTTGGCGAAGTTCCTGGCTCGCTCGCCTGGCCCTGTTGGCGCGCCAGCCAGCACGGCTCACCCAGGCACGGCGGGAACTGGCACACGAAAACGGCGGCCAGCCGCCTGAATTTCACAGGTCGCCCTGGGCGGCCACAGATCGATTGGACCGATAGCGATGAGCATCATCAGTGCCGAAGAACCAAGAAAAAGACGCTCGACCGCGCGCAAACCTCTTGCCATGGCAGTCGGCAGCGAAGCGCAGCCCGTCAGCGTCGACAAACGACCCTTCATCATCGGCATCGGCGCCTCGGCTGGCGGCCTCGAAGCCCTTAGCCTGCTCCTGCCAAGCCTGCCCAAGAATCTCGGACTCACTTATGTGGTCGTCCAGCATCTCTCGCCGACCTACCGCAGCATGATGTCGCAGCTACTCGGTCGCGAGACGACGATGCCGGTCCGCGACATCGAGGACGGCATGTCACCGGAAGCGAATACGGTCTATATCACTCCACCGAATCGCAACCTGACACTGCTGGCAGGTCATTTCCGGCTTGTCGAACCGGCCCGGGAGTCGCTGCCCAAACCATCGGTGAATCGCTTCTTCGCTTCCCTGGCCGAGGAAGTCGGCGAATCGACGATCGGCATCATCCTCTCCGGCACCGGCTCTGACGGCGCCGCGGGAATCCACGCGATCAAGGCGGCGGGAGGCTTCACGTTTTCCCAGGACCCCGAAACCGCCAAGTACAACGGTATGCCGCAGTCGGCGATCGACACGGGCAGCGTGGACTGGATCCTGCCACCCGAGAACATGGGTGCCGAGATCAGTCTGATTGTCCTCAACCGCGGGCTGATCCCTGTCGCAACGCAGGCGGCGAGCGCGCCGGCAACGCTCAAGACGCTGCTTGGCAAGGTGCGCAGCCGCACCAAGGTCGATTTCTCGCAGTACAAGGAGCCGACCCTGTGGCGACGCATCGAGCGGCGCATGGCGGCCAACCATGTCAGTACGCTGCTCGATTATCTGCAGGTGGTCGATCAGACGCCGGTCGAGCTGGACAAGCTCTGCAAGGACATCCTGATCTCGGTCACCGCCTTCTTTCGCGATGCCGATGCCTTTGCCCGGCTGGACAGGGTGGTTGCCGAGATTCTCAGCAACAAGCAACCCGGTGACGATATCCGCGTCTGGGTGGCTGGCTGCGCGACCGGCGAGGAGGCCTATTCCCTGGCCATCCTGTTTTCCGAACGTCTGGGCGCATCCTTCGATCAATACCGCCTGCAGATCTTCGCCACGGACATCGACCTCGATGCCATGGCCCTGGCGCGGCGCGGCGTATTCGCCGCGTCCAGCCTGGCGCACATGGACCGCGGGCGCATCCGCGCGAACTTCACGCCACACGGTGACCGCTACGAGATCAACAAGAACCTGCGGGACGTGGTGATCTTCGCCCGTCAGGACCTGGTGCAGGACCCGCCATTCCTGCGCCTCGACCTGGTCAGCTGCCGCAATGTGCTGATCTATTTTCAAAGCGAGTTACAGGCACGCCTGCTGGCGGTCTTCCATTACGCCCTCAATTCGGGTGCTTACCTCTTTCTCGGAAAATCTGAAGGCATCTTCCAGCAGGAAGCACTGTTCGCCGTGGTAGACAAGGACGGGCGTCTCTACCGTCGTCATGGCGTCAGTGCCCGCCTACCGCTGCTACGTTCGGAGATGCCGCTACCGGCCGCCGGTCTGAACCAGCATCAGCGAGCCAGCAAGCCACCCACACCGTTGGGCTTCGAGAACATCCTGCTGGAAGCTGCCGGACGCCATTTCATTCCGACCAGCATCCTGATCAACAGCAAGTTCGCCATTCGCCACATTCACGGCGATGCCAGTCGCCTGCTCAACGTTTCACCCGGCCGGCCAGCCTTCGACCTGATCTCATTGATCCGTCGCGAGCTGCGCACCGAGGTGCAGGTCCTCATGCGGCAGGCGCAGGTCAAGCAGGCTATCGCGCATGGGCGTCCTCGGCACATCAAGGCACTCGATGCCAATCGTGGCGTTCGCCTCTCGGTACACCCCGTTTCCGCTAGCGGCAACGAGGGGCTGTTCATGGTCTGTATCGAGTGGATTCTGCCACCAGCCGGCAAGAACACCGTCGAGGACAGCGGTAATGTCACCGACAAGGAACTCGAGGACGAGCTGG
This sequence comes from Candidatus Accumulibacter affinis, assembly GCA_016713625.1. Taxonomy (GTDB): domain Bacteria; phylum Pseudomonadota; class Gammaproteobacteria; order Burkholderiales; family Rhodocyclaceae; genus Accumulibacter; species Accumulibacter affinis. Next base: position 209,908 of record JADJOT010000009.1, on the reverse strand, counting down.
CGGCGACGCGTGAGCACCTGCAGACGCTGGTCGAGGAGCTCGAGACCTCGAACGAGGAAATGCAGGCCCTCAATGAGGAGATCCAGGCGTCGAACGAGGAGATGCAGGCCTCGAACGAGGAACTCGAAGCTTCCAACGAGGAGCTGCAGTCCACCAACGAAGAGCTGGCGACGGTCAACGAGGAGCTGCAGATCAAGACCGCCGAGACGCAGGAACTCAACATCGAGCTGGAGTGCATCCAGAACAGCGTTGACTACCCCCTGCTGGTGCTCGACCGCAACACCTGCCTGCAGCGCTTCAACAGCGCTGCCGCGAGGCTCTTCAAGCTTGGTGCGGCGCAGGTCGGACGCCATCTGCGCGATCTGCCGCTGCCGCCGGACATGCCGGACCTAGTGACCGACAGCCAGCGGGTAATCGACACCCAGAACGCCGTCGACCGGCAGATCGTCAACGCCAACCGGCGACACTATGCACTGCACATTGCCCCCTTGTTGAGCGACCCGCAGCGGGTTGCTGGCGTCATCCTGCTCTTTGCCGACAATACCAGCCTGTACGAAATTGAGCGCTCGGCTCGCGAAACACAGGTCAGGTTACTCGCGGTGATGAACAATTCGGTATCGCTGATGGCAGTGAAGGACGCCTGCGGACGCTACCAGTTTGCCAACCCCAGGTTCGAACAAACCTTCGGCTTTGCGGCCGGACAGGCGACCGGAAAAACCGATCTGCAGCTGTTTCCCGAAGCCGTCAGTGACATCTTCCGCGAGAACGAGCTGGAAGCCATACGGCAACGCAAGGGAATCGAGCGCGAAGAAACGCTGCCGCTGGCTGACGGCAATCGCCACTTCCTGGCCGTTCGCTTCCCGCTCTTCGACGACGACGGGGCGATCACCGGCGTCTGCTTCCAGGCCACCGACATCACCGCCCGAAAGCGTGCAGAAGAACGCTTGCGGCTCGCGGCCATGGTCTTCGATCGTGCTTCCGAGGGCGTCATGGTGACCGATACCGAGCAACGAATCCTCACCGTCAATGACGCCTTCACAACCCTGACCGGCTTCACTCGCCAGGACGTCGTCGGCAAGAAGCCGAGCATCCTGCGGTCGGACAAGACGCCACCCGAGTTCTACGTCGAAATGTGGGACAGGGTCAGCCGCCTGGGTGTCTGGCAGGGCGAGATCTGGAACCACCGCAAGAACGGCGAGCCTTTCCTCGAATGGTTGTCGATCAATACCGTCAAGGACAAGGACGGCCAGGTGGTCAACTACGTCGGCATGTTCAGCGACATCACCAAGGTGCGTGAGTCGCAGCAGCGCATCGAGTATCTGGCGACGCACGATGAACTGACCGGATTGCCCAACCGGACGCTGTTCAACGACCGCCTCCACCTGGCTCTGGCGCGTGCCGAGCGCACACGCGCCAGCATCGGCGTGGTGTTCATCGATCTCGACAACTTCAAGGTGGTGAACGACACCCTCGGCCACGTCACCGGCGACAAGCTGCTGCGGCAGACTGCGCTGCGACTGCTGGACTGTGTGCGTGCCGAAGACACGGTGGCACGACTCGGCGGCGACGAGTTCGTGGTCCTGCTGGAAACCGCCGACCGCCGCGAGGCAACGCTGACCGCAGAACGTCTGCTGACTGCGCTGAGTACCAGCTATCAGTTCGACGAGCACGAATGCTTCGTCAGTGCCAGCATTGGCCTGAGCATGTTCCCCGAAGATGCCGCCGATGCCAACGCGCTGATGCGCAACGCCGACTCGGCAATGTATCGGGCCAAGGATCACGGCAAGAATGCCTTTCGCTTTTTCACTGCCGACCTCGCCACCCAGGCGACGCAGCGCCTGGCGCTGGAAACGGGCTTGCGGCGCGCGCTCGAGCACGGCGAGCTGTTCATTCATTATCAGCCGCAGGTCAACCTCGAAAGCCATCGTGTGGTCGGCGCCGAGGCGCTGGTGCGCTGGCAAAGCAATGGCCAGGTGATCGAGCCGGTGGTCTTCATTCCAGTCGCCGAGCAGAGCAACCTGATCGTCGCCATCGACGAGTGGGTGCTTGGCGAGGCTTGTCGCCAGATTGTCGAGTGGGACAGGAACGGTCTGCCGGCAGTTCGCATCAGCGTCAACATCTCGGCGCGGCACTTTCGCAAGGAGGGCATGGCTGCCGACCTGATGCGCATCGTTGCCGCGCACGGCGTCGCCCCGCAGCGTCTGTGCATCGAGATTACCGAAGGGGTGCTGATGGACTTCGATCGCGCACAGCGCATGCTCGCCGAACTGGTGGCTTTCGGCCTGATGATCAGCATCGATGACTTCGGCACCGGCTTCTCCTCATTGTCGTACCTCAAGCGTTTTCCGATCCACGAACTAAAGATTGCCCGCAGTTTTGTCGACGGCATATCGAACAACGCCGATGATCGCGCGATTGGCGCGGCGATCATTGCGCTGGCCCGGCACCTCGGCATGAGCGTGGTCGCCGAGGGAGTCGAGATGGCGGACCAGCACGCCGAACTCGACGCCTCGGGTTGCCATAGCGGCCAGGGCTACCTCTATGCGCGACCACTCGCGCCTGACGTTTTTGCCGACTGGCTGCGCACACGCCAGATGCACTGAACGAGAATGCAGCAGCCTCCCGATCGCTGGCGAGAGCGCGGCCCGCGCTGGCTACCAGTCAGGTCGTGCGGTCAAACTGCGGCGACAGGCTCTCCGCCGCACCTTCGCTGGCCTCATCCAGAAGGCGCTGCTCCAGGCTTTCGAGCAGCCCGCTGGCAGCATCCTCGATCATGTCGAGCACCAGGTCGAAGCCATGCCCGAGGCCGTAGTAGGGGTCCGGCACTTCGTCGTCGTCGAAGTTCTTGGAGTAGCTCATGAACAGTCCCAGACGGTCGTGTTTGTCCGGCGGGCAGAGGCGTCGCAGGACCGACAGGTTGTTGTGGTCCATTGCCAGAATCAGGTCAAAGTAATCCAGATCCTGTGCCGCCACCTTGCGCGCACGCATATCGGACAGCGGGTAGCCGCGAACCGCTGCCGCACGCTGCGTGCGTTGGTCCGGCGCCTCGCCCGCGTGATAGCCGTGGGTTCCCGCCGAATCGACCTCGATTTCGTTCTCGAGGTTGCGCGCGCGCAGCAGATGGCGAAAAACGCCCTCGGCCGTTGGTGAGCGGCAGATGTTCCCCATGCAAACGAATAGAACCTTGATCACCGTCCGCTTCCCAATACTTGCCCTGCTTCCGTTCAAGCCGGCTTGACCCGGCGCCCACACTCCTGTCGCACCGGCGGCTGCGCGGCAAGCTTGCGTCCGGCAGGCGACCCACTCTGGCGAGGCCTTCATCATCCTGCGAAAAGGCCCTCATTGCAAGATCACCGCAGCGATTCCCGGCAGTTCCTCATTTCGGCCGGGCTGGCGCTTTCGCCCTTCCCCTGGCAATCGCTGCCGGCCTGGGGGCTCCTCTGGCCGGCGCTTGCTTCTCCACCGGCTTCGGCTTGCGCCGGTTCTGCTCGGGCGCTGGTTTGTCGGCAAAAGGGTTGGTGGAGACGTTGAACTGGATTTGCAGAGGCGTCCCCTGCAGCTTGAACACCTCGCGGAAGGTGTGTTCGAGGTAGCGCCGATAAGACTCCGGGATCTTGTCCAGGGCATTGCCGTGAATCACGATCAACGGTGGATTCCTGCCGCCCTGGTGGGCGTAACGTAGCTTCGGCCGGAACAGGCCACTGCGTGGCGGTGCCTGCCTGGCGACCGCGTCGATCAGCGCGCGCGTCAGCTTGGGAGTCGGCAGATCGACAACGGCCGCCTGGTAAGCCGCATCGACCGACCGGAAAAGCGCTTCGAGACCCTGCCCCTTGAGCGCCGAGACATAGTGGAAGCGAGCAAAGTCGATGAACGACATCTGACTTTCGAGAGCGCCCTTGATCTGGTCGCGGACATAGGCATCGAGCCCATCCCATTTGTTGACGGCGATCACCAGCGCGCGTCCCGATTCCCGGATGAAGCCGCCAATGTGCGCATCCTGATCGGCGATGTCCTGCCGGGCATCGAGCACGAGAATCACCACCTGGGCGTCCTCGATGGCTTGCAGCGTCTTGATCACCGAGAATTTCTCCAGCGTCTCGAAGACCTTCCCGCGACGCCGCAGGCCAGCGGTGTCAATGAGGGTGTACTGGCGGCCGCCGCGCTCGAAATCGACTTCGATGGCATCGCGAGTGGTTCCTGGCTGGTCGAAGGCAATCACCCGCTCTTCGCCGAGCAGCGCGTTGATCATGGTGCTCTTGCCGACGTTCGGACGACCGACGATGGCGACCTTGACGACGTCGCTGTCGGTGTAGCCTTCCGCAGCTTCCGAGTACGCTTCGAGCGCCTCATCGATCAGCGCTCGCACGCCTTCACCGTGCGCTGCCGAGATCGCCCAGGGCTCGCCGAGGCCGAGTTCGTGGAAATCCGCGACGACCACTCCGTGGCTCATCCCTTCGGCCTTGTTGACGGCGACCAGCACCGGGCGGCCAGACCTGCGCAGCCGATTGGCGATCTCCTTGTCGAGAGCGGTGACGCCGCTGCGACCATCGACGACGAACACCACCACGTCGGCCTCGTCAATCGCCTGCTCGGTCTGGCGCGCCATCTGGTACAGGATGCCATCTTTGGCGAGCGGCTCGAAGCCGCCCGTATCGATTACCAGATAGGGTTTGTTGCCGAGTCGGCCGTGACCGTAGTGACGGTCACGGGTAAGGCCGGGGAGGTCGGCGACGAGGGCGTCGCGAGTCCGCGTCAGACGGTTGAAGAGCGTTGATTTGCCGACATTTGGGCGCCCGACGAGGACGACACTTGGTTTCATTGCGGCTCGATCGCCAGCACACGTCCGTTGGCTGTCTGGGTGAGCAGATTGATGCCCAAAGTCTGCAGCGGTGCGCGCACGGCGCTACCATCGGTCGCTTGCCGCGCCAGGAAAGCGCCATCATCGCGACTCAGAAAGTGCACCACCCCCTGCACATCGGCCACGGCCACCAGATTGCGCATCGGCAGCGGCGCGGTAAGCCGTCGCAGAAAGAGCTTGTCCTGCTTCCAGAGGCTGGCCCCGCTCGCTTTGTCGAGCGCGTGCACGGCACCCTTGTCGTCGGATACGTAAACGTAACGGCTGTCGATCGCCACACCCGCCGCGCTCGAAATATCGCGCGACCAGATCAGGTTGCCGTTACCCAGGTCGAAGCACGAAACACGTCCCTGAAAAGCGGCAGCGCAGATCATCCGCCCATCGATGACCGGCACGCTGGTCACGTCGGCAACACGATCGAGTTCGGTGGCGCCTTTCGGCAAGGCGACGGCACCCTCCCACAGCGGGGCGCCGTTGTCGGCGCTGACGGCAATCAGCTTGCCGCCGGGAAAGCCCGCGAAAACATACTTTTCTACCACGATCGGCGGCGCCGTCACGCGCAAGGACAGGGGTGTGCTGGGCCGCTGATAGACCCACTTGCGCTTGCCATCGACAGGATCATAGGCACTCAGGCGGTGGTCGCCACTGCGTACGACCACCAGATTGGCAGTCACCGCCGGCGGCGCAACGATCTCGCTGCTGGCCCGCGCTTTCCAGCGCAGGCTGCCGTCGACGGCCGCATAGGCGAACAGCTCGCCCTTGGCGGTGCCGACCACGACCATTCGCTCGTCCGCCCCGACGCCACCCGCCAGCGGCTGCTCGGCCTGGATTTTCCAGACCTGCAGGCCATTGTCGAGACGCACCACGGTGCCATCCCGGGCCGCCGCGTAAACCGAGGCGCCCACCACCGCGGGAACAAAGGTATGATCGCCGGCCTTGCCAACATCGGCCGCCCACAGGGTACGCACCTCAATTGTCGCCTGGATCGGCTGCAGCTCGGCCATCTTCGGCCCGCTACTGCCGGAAAAGGGATTCAGGGCATCGAGCATCGAACAGCCAGCCAAAGACAGCGACAGCACTGCCGCCGTGAGCGCGGAGTGCTTCATCAACTGGGCTCCCCGAGCGAATCAAGCTTCTGCTGCAGCGATTCACGATAGGCAGCATTCGCCTGCCGGTCCTGCAGCGTGTTCTTTGCCCGGCCGCCCTGCTCCGGCTCTTCGAGCTTGGCCAGGGCCGTCTGATAGGCGGCACGCGCCTCGGCGGTCTTGCCCTGGGCGCGCAGAACGTCGCCACGACTGTCCTGGAAGCGAACGGCGAAGCCCGCACTCGGGCTGCCATCGAGCTGCTGCAAAGCCTCATCGTAGGCCTTGTCGTCGAGCAGCAAGGCGGCCAGCCGCAAGCGCGCCAGATCACGCAGCTCTTCCTTGCCATGTTCCGCCACCCACAGCAGCTGCACTTTGGCAGTCTTGGCATCGCCGGCATCGGCCATCGCCCGAGCGGCCATCAAGGCAGCCAGGGGTGCGTACGCCGTTCCCGCATACTTCTCGATCAGTTCGCCGCTCGCCGCCTTGATCCGCTGCGCATCGCTCTCGATCACCGCTTTCTGCATCACCGCGAATACCGCCGACGCCTGCGCTGCCTGATTACGCTGATACCAGTTCCAGCCTTGCCAGGCGACGATAGCGATCGAGACCGCGGCGACGACGCCGGCCAGCAGATTGCCGTACTGCTTCCACCACGCCTTCATTTCGGCGATCTGTTCCTGCTCTTCGAGGTCGTAGGTAGCCATTACGATTCTTCCCAATTCAAAATACAATCCATGATTTCATCGGCGAGGCCGTCGACGGTGACCCGCATCTGCACGTTCGGCTGTTCGCCGAACGAGCGCAGCGGCTTCAGCGTAACCTCGCCAGCGCTTGCTTCGTCGTCGCCAATGATCGCGGCAAAACGTGCACCCGAAGCGTCGGCCTTCTTCATCTGCGCTTTAAAACTGCCGCCGCCGCAATGGAAAAGGACATCGATGCCACGGTCGCGCAGACCCTCGGCAACGCGTGCCGCCAGACGAGAAGCGGCGGCGCCCTGATGGACGACATAGACGTCGACTGCTGCCGCCCGGGTCTCGCCACCGGCCTCGCGAATCAGCGCGATCAAGCGCTCGACACCCATCGCGAAACCGCAGGCCGGTGCCGGTTTGCCGCCGAGCTGCTCGACCAGGCCGTCGTAGCGACCACCAGCACAGACCGTCCCCTGCGCCCCAAGGCGATCAGTGACCCACTCGAAAACCGTCAGGTTATAGTAGTCGAGCCCGCGCACCAGGCGCGGGTTGATCTCGAAAGGCTGACCGGCGTCGCGCAGCACCTGCTGAACACCGTCGAAATGCGCCAACGACTCGCCACCCAGGTGATCGATCAACTGCGGGGCGCCAAGAATGAGTTCCTGCAAAGCCGGGTTCTTGCTGTCGAGGATGCGCAAGGGGTTGCTGTGCAGACGACGCCGACCGTCCTCGTCGAGTTCTTCGCCGTGCCGCTCGAAGTAGCTGATCAGCTCGGCGCGATGACGGGCGCGCTCCGCGGGCTGGCCGAGGTTGTTCAGTTGCAGTTTGATGCCGTCGAGGCCGAGGTCATCCCACAACCGGGCACCCATCAGGATCTGTTCGCCATCGACGTCGGGGCCGGGAAAACCCAGCGCTTCAACGCCGACCTGGTAAAACTGGCGGTAGCGCCCTTTCTGTGGTCGCTCGTGGCGGAACATCTGTCCCATGTAGTAGAGTCGTTGCGGCTGCTGCGCGATCAGATTGTGCTGGATGACGGCACGTACGCAACCGGCCGTACCCTCGGGACGCAGGGTCAGTGCTTCGCCGTTGAGGCTGTCGACAAAGGAGTACATCTCCTTTTCGACGATGTCGGTTACCTCGCCGATGGCGCGCTTGAAGAGCGGGGTCGGCTCGACGATCGGCAGGCGCAGCGGGCGGTAGCCGTAACTTTTCAGCCACGAGCGGATGATTTCGTCGAACATGTCCCAGAACTCGGCCTCGTCCGGCAGGATGTCGTTCATCCCGCGCACCGACTGGATCTTCGCAATCGTCATCAGGCAGCAGACTTTCTCTGGTAAGTACGCGCCACATAGGCATCGACGATGGCGGTGAATTCCTCGGCAATATGCTCGCCACGCAGGGTGACGGTCTTGGCCCCATCCTCGAATACCGGCGCCGCCGGAACCTCGCCGGTGCCCGGCAGGCTGATGCCGATATTGGCATGCTTGCTCTCGCCGGGCCCATTGACCACACAGCCCATCACCGCCAGCGTCATGTTCTCGACGCCGTCATAGTCAGTGCGCCATTGCGGCATGCGGCTGCGCACATGTTCCTGGATCGACTGCGCCAGTTCCTGAAAAAAGCTGCTGGTCGTGCGACCGCAGCCGGGGCAGGCAACGACCATTGGCGTGAAGGCTCGCAAACCCATGGTCTGCAGCATCTCCTGGGCAACGATCACCTCCTGCGTGCGCGGGCCACCGGGGTCTGGGGTCAGCGAAACACGTATGGTATCGCCAATGCCTTCCTGCAACAGCACCGCCATCGCCGCCGTCGACGCGACGATGCCCTTCGAACCCATCCCCGCTTCGGTCAGCCCGAGATGCAAGGGATAGTCACAACGGTGCGACAACTCGCGATAGATGGCAATCAGGTCCTGCACGCCCGAGACCTTGCATGAGAGGATGATGCGGTCCGCCGCCATGCCGATGGCCTCGGCCCGCGCGGCCGACTCCAGCGCCGAGCTGACCATCGCCTCGCGCATCACCGCGATGGCATCGCGGGGATCGGGGCGGCGGGCGTTCTCGTCCATGACGCGCGCCAGGAGATCCTGATCGAGACTTCCCCAGTTCACACCGATACGCACCGGCTTTTCGTGCTGGCAGGCAATCTCGATCATCTGCGCGAACTGCTCGTCGCGCTTGCGGCCGTGGCCGACATTGCCCGGGTTGATACGATACTTGGCGAGCACCTCGGCGCATTGCGGGTGTTCGGCGAGCAGGCGATGACCATTGTAGTGAAAGTCGCCGATCAGCGGCACGTCCACACCCATGCGGTCGAGATGCGCGCGGATCGGCGCAACGGCTGCCGCGGCTTCGGGGGTGTTGACCGTAATCCGCACCAGTTCCGAACCGGCGCGCGCCAGTTCGGCGCATTGAATCGCCGTCCGCACCACGTCGACGGTATCGGTATTGGTCATCGACTGGACGACCACCGGCGACTCGCCGCCGACCGTCACCTGGCCAATCCTGACCGCACGTGTCCGCCGCCGCAAGGCAGCGGCAAGCGCATCGCTCACCGTCCGCACACCGCTAGGCAGCGGCGGCTCATTCGACGGTCAGCCGGGCAACGTCGCCCTTGGTGCGCTGAGAAAGGTCGACCATCTTGCCCTGATACTCGAGCGTAACGTAAGTCGAGTTACCGACGACCAGCGAGAACGGTGGTTGCCCACCGATTTCCCGTTGGCTACCCGCCTGGCCGAGTTCGGAAAAGATCAGCTGGCCGCGGCCATCCCGTACCTCGACCCAGGCGGGCCGCGCGAAGCTGAACTTCAGGGCATGACCACCGACGCCCGCGTCCGTGAGCAGCGTCGCGTTCGGCGTTGCGACGACTGTCACCGACTCGCCTGCGGCGGCGACCGGCGCGACCGGGGGAGCCGCCGCGGGAGCAGCGGCTGGCGGGGGGGTGCGCTCAAGCATTGCCCGCCACTTGTCCTGCCAGAGGTCTTTGGGAATGTAGAAGTAGGCCAGCGCCGCCAGTCCCAACAGCAACAGCCCGGCAAGCACGGCCAGATAATCACGACGTTCCACGCGGCGGCTGACCGAGTGCGGCAAGCTGGCCGTGGTTCCCGCCGACACCTCGAGGTGCGCCGCCCGTTGCAACTGTGCCGCGTCCAGACCGCGCATCAGCAGGTCGGCATCGATACCCAGAACGCGGGCATAGTTGCGCACGAAGCCGCGGATCATGGTGTTGCCAGGCAAGGACGCCCAATCCTCGGCCTCGATTGCTTCGACCTGCCGCGGACCGAGCTTGAGCGACTGCGCCGCCTCAGTAACGCTCATGTTTCTCGCCTCGCGCGCAGCACGCAACATTTGCCCGACGCCAGCGCCGATGGAAGTCGGCAGCTCGCTGCTCGGCAGCGGCTCACGGGCAGGTTCCTGCGCAGCCAGGTTCGGCACTGCCGGACCGGGAAATCGGGCTGGTTCACTCATTCTTCACTCATTCGAAGTTATTTTGCAGCAGTTCCTGAGCCTCGGGCGAGAGCGGGAATTTCCGCCGCAACTGGCTGGCGTACTTGGCTTCCGCGACACGATCACCGAGTCGGCGCTCGACTCGCACGCCCAGCCACAGAGCCTCCGCACTGGGTTCCTGGTTGCGCAGCAAGTCCGACAGCTCCTGCCTTGCCTGTTCCAGATGACCGCGTCGATAGTTGATGCTGGCCAGTTGCAGCAAGGCCGGCGGGTTGTTCTGGACGATCCGCAGACTATGCTGAACATAATCCTCGGCGGTAGCGAGGTCGCCGAGCTTGGCATAACACGCACCCGCATTGAGGTAAGCCTTCTCGGGGGTCGCATACAGGGGGTTCTTGATGGCCCGTTGAAAGAAATCGATCGCCTCTTTCCCCCGGCCAATCTGGCAAAGGAACCAGCCATAGTTGTTGTTGATCTCGGGGTCGTTGGCGTCAAGACTCAGGGCGCGCCGAAAGTCCTGGTCAGCAAACGGTATCTCGTGCACGTGGAAACCCGCCAGGCCGCGCGTGGCATAGGCTTTCGCGTAGTCCGGGTCGATCGAGATGGCGATCGTCAACTCTTCGAGCGCCACCGCCAGGTTACCGCCATGGAGATAGAGCGAACCCAGCTCGGTGTGCAGTTTGGCGCGCGTGCGAGCGTCGCGAGGCTTAGTCGGATTACGCGAGTCGGACGATTCCTCGGGCGGCTTTTGCGTACTCGACGGGGCAACACCTCCCGAGGAGCAGGCAGCGAGGCATAGAGAAGCCAGTAGCGCGCGTAGCGTCGGTGTCAACTGACGGCCTCCTGAACAGCGAGCTGCAGAGGGAAGCTTCGCCGGCCTGTCCGCTGCGTCCGGTCGAGAACCAGCCCAGCCAGTTGTCCGCAGGCGGCATCGATATCGTCACCACGCGTCTTGCGAGTGGTGGTCACCACCCCCGCCTCGATCAGGATCTCGGCAAAGCGCCGGATGCGCACTGACGGCGAGCGGCGGTAGGGTGATCCAGGGAAAGGGTTGAAAGGAATCAGGTTGAACTTGCAGGGCAGCGCGCGCGTCAGGGCCAGCAACTCGCGCGCCTGCGCATCGGCATCATTGACGCCGTCGAGCATGACGTACTCGAAGGTCACAAAATCGCGCGGTGCTTTCTCGAGATAGCGTTGGCAGGCGGCCAACAGCTCGCGCAGGGGGTACTTGCGGTTGATCGGCACCAGTTCATCGCGCAAGCGGTCATTCGGCGCGTGCAGCGAAACCGCCAGCGCAACCGGGCATTCGTCGCGCAGACGATCCATCGCCGGCACCAGCCCCGAGGTGGACACCGTCACCCGACGGCGCGACAGACCGTAGGCGTTGTCGTCGAGCATCAGGCGCAGGGCGGCGACCGTGTGCTCGAGATTGGCCAGCGGTTCGCCCATACCCATCAACACGACGTTGCTGATCACGCGCTCGCCCTGCCCATCGAGGCCTTGATAAGCATGCAGGGCGTGTCTGGCCTGCCACAACTGACCGACAATCTCGGCCACGGTCAGATTGCGGTTGAAGCCCTGCTTGCCGGTCGAGCAGAAAGAGCAGTCGAGCGCACAGCCGGCCTGCGTGGAAATGCATAGCGTGCCGCGCCCCTCCTCCGGGATGAAGACGGCTTCGACGGCATTGCCGCCGCCGACGTCGAAGAGGAACTTGCGCGTACCGTCGTCGGCAACCCGGTCGGCAATGATCGCCGGCGGTACGACCACCGCCAGCGTCTTGAGCTTCTCGCGCAGACTCCTGGCGATATCGGTCATGGCATCGAAGTCCGCCTGCCCGAAGCGATGCAGCCAGCGCAACACCTGCCGGGCACGAAACGGTTTTTCACCCTGTTCGGCGAAAAAGGCCGTCAGGCCGGCGGCATCGAGATCGAGCAGATTGACCTTCATCCGGGCGTGCTGGTCGGACCTAACGGCCGGAGTAGACGTTCATCGCCGGGAAGAAGAAGGCAATTTCGACCTTCGCCGTATCCTCGCCGTCCGAGCCATGCACTGCGTTGGCGTCGATCGACTCGGCGAAATCGGCACGGATCGTTCCCGGCTCGGCCTTTTTGGGGTCGGTTGCACCCATCAGCTCGCGGTTCGTGGCGATCGCGTTCTCGCCCTCGAGCACCTGGATCATCACCGGGCCGGAAATCATGAACGACACCAGATCCTTGAAGAACGGGCGCTCCTTGTGCACGGCGTAGAAAGCACCGGCCTCCTGCGGCGACAGCCAGGCCAGCTTGGCAGCAATGACCTTGAGGCCATTGGTTTCAAAACGGGAATAGATCTTGCCGATCACGTTCTTGGCAACGGCGTCGGGCTTGATAATGGAAAGGGTTCGTTCGATGGCCATGAGTTCTTCTCCAGGGGCAGGTAGGTCAACAAAAACAACGACAAATCATGTCGCTAGACACACAAACCGTGAATTATAGCAAGACTCACCGACGAATACCGGTGTCGACGCAAAATGCCAGCCCCGACGCATGCCCCTGCCGCATCGAGCCTGTTCGCCGGTAACGCCCGCTTTCGCCGCCGAGCCGGTCAGGGCGCGGGTGGCGGGCGGAAAAGCCTGCCGGGGGGTGCTGTGGTAGGTCTGGCGCGGACGCGCCAGACCCGGCCACTGGTCTCGCCAAGCAACTGGCCAGCCAGCAGCACGGTAGCCGGTGCCGACGTCGTGACGCGGGTCGGCTTTCAGCAGCAGGGCGCGTACCCCCAAACGGTCATGACTGTTGGCAGCCACCCCGGATGATGAAAGCGATGACCGTTAGCCGTAGCATGACGAAGCGGATGTGGCAGAATATGCGGCCACGGTCGCCAGCCGTATCTTTCATCCATTCTTCAAGGAGCATCGTTCATGGCAATCAGTTTGCAAAAAGGTGGTAACGTCAATCTCAGCAAGGAAGCGCCCTCGCTCAAGAAGCTGGTAATCGGGCTCGGTTGGGATCCTCGCGCCACGGATGGCGCGGCCTTCGATATTGACGGCAGTGCGTTCATGCTGAAAGCGGATGGCAAGGTTCGCTCCGACTCCGACTTCGTTTTCTACAACAATGTGAAATCCACCGATGGCTCCGTCAGCCACGGCGGTGACAACACCAGTGGCGTCGGTGAAGGCGACGACGAAAAAATCCTGATCGACCTGTCGTTGGTTCCGTCTGAAATTGACAGGATCGCCGTCGGCGTCACCATCCACGAAGCGGATGCCCGCCGGCAAAACTTCGGCATGGTTGGCAAGGCGTACATCCGCTGCCTCGACGCCAATGGCAATAAGGAGATTGCCCGCTACGACCTGTCGGAAGACAGTTCGACGGAAACCGCGATGATCTTCGGTGAAATCTATCGCGCCGGCGCTGAATGGAAATTCAAGGCAGTTGGCCAGGGCTTCGCCGGCGGTCTCGGTCCTCTCGCACGCTCGTTCGGCATCAGCACCTGATCGGCGGCCCTGCATGACCACACTCGCCAAGGGCCAACGCCTGAAGATCAGCGATCTCATCCCGACAGGCGCCTTTCGAGTGGGTCTTGCGGCGCATGGTTTGGCGGTCGATTTCGCCTGTTTTGGGCTGGATTCGGCCGGCAAGCTATCCGATGACCGTTACATGACGTTTTTCAATCAACCGCGCAGCCCATGCGGTGGCCTTGAAGTTTGCACCGTACCGGGTGATCCCGATGGCTTCGCCTTCAAGCTCGCCAGCCTGCCGACCACCGTAGACCGTGTGGTAGTCGCCCTCAGCGTCAGTGGCGACGGGGTGATGTCCGCGCTTGGCTCGGGGTACTTGAGAATCGTTGAAGGCGAACGCGAACTTGCCCACTTTCCTTTTACCGGAGCCGATTTCTCGAGTGAGCGCGCGCTGATCCTGGGTGAATTCTACCGCAAGGATGGCGGCTGGCGGTTTATGGCCGTCGGGCAGGGATTTGACGGTGGACTCGAGGCCCTGGTGAAGCACTTTGGCGCTACCGTCGAAGAATCGCTGACGCCACCCGCCGCGCAAGCGGCAAAGGTAGCGCTGAACAAGCGCGTCGAGCGTGAAGCGCCGCAGCTGGTCAATCTGATCAAGCAGGCCGGCGTATCTCTGCAAAAGGTCGGCTTGTCAGATCATCATGCGAAGGTATGTCTGTGCCTGGATATTTCCGGTTCGATGGCCGGGTTGTATCGACAGGGAATGGTGCAGTCTTTCGCCGAGCGTGTTCTCGCGCTGGGCTGCAAGTTCGATGACGACGGTGCAATCGACGTCTTCCTGTTCGGCGAAGATGTGCATCAACCGGTGCCAATGGGCCTCGCCAATTGCCGTGGCTATGTACAGCAGCTGGTTGCTCGCCATCCGCTTGAGGGCGACACGCGCTACGGCCGTGCGATGGCAGCGATTCGCGGATTCTATTTTCCGGATACGGCCGGCGGCGAACGACTCAGCCCGGTCAAGGCGGCCTTGCCGGTTTACGTGATGTTCGTCACCGATGGCTCGACCAGCGACAAGGCGGTCACTGAAAAGCAACTGCGCTGGTCAGGTATGGAGCCGATTTTCTGGCAATTCATGGGCATCGGCAATGGCAGAAAACCGAAGAGCAGGCTTTTGGCAGCGTTCTCCACTGCCGATTTTCCGTTTCTTGAAAGCCTCGACGATTTACCGGGCAGATTCATTGACAATGCCGACTATTTTTCGGTTAGTTCGCTCGATGAGCATTCCGATGCAGCGCTGTACGACTTGTTGATGACGGAATATCCGGGCTGGTTGAAGCTGGCATCCCGGCATGGCCTGCTGCCATGATCTTTAGTCGTCCGACCAAATCTTTCCGCAGCCCGCAATCACTGTCAAGATGACCGTATTTACTTCAACCGGCGACATTGACCCCTTCCTTCACGTGGCCCTGAAAAGGGGCGACAGGATATATTGCGAGTCAGATGCAATGGTGATGATGGAAGCCACGCTCGATCTGAAAGGTGACATGAGCGGCGGCCTCGGCAGCGCCATCATGCGCCGTTTTGCCAACGGCGAGTCCTTCTTCCGGCAACAAATCGAAGCCACGCGCGGCGACGGCGACTGCCTGTTGTCACCGATGTTGCCTGGCGCGCTGGAAATCATCGAGGTCGGGGAACGACAGTATCTGTTGAGCGACGGCGCGTTCGTCGCCGCGACATCGGGTACGGAGATGAAGGTGCGCATGCAAAACATCTCCAGCGCCTTGTTTGCGCAGTCCGGCGGCTTTTTTGTCATGGAGACCTCCGGTAAAGGGCAGGTTGTGGTGTCCGGTTTTGGTTCGATGTTTCAACTCGAAGTCGCTCCCGGCAGGGAGGTGATCATCGATAACTCCCACGTCGTGTGCTGGGATAGCACGCTGCACTACGAGATTTCAGTGACCACCGGCAGCGCTGGCGGCGGACTGGGCGGAATGATCGGCAATTTCGTCAACAGCATGAAAAGTGGCGAAGGCATCGTGTTGCGCTTCAGTGGCTCGGGCAAGGTCTTTGTCTGTTCACGCAATCGCGATTCATTCGTCGATTGGATCAGGAAAGAGACCTCCGGCGGCAGAACCAGCCGATAAACTGCATCGACTTCAGGTACAACACAATCATTCAAGGAGAACAGCATGGCGATCAATCTGCAAAAAGGCCAAAAGATATCCCTCGACAAGGAGGCCGGCATGACATTGACCAAGATCATCATGGGTCTTGCCTGGGACGTCGTGAAGTCGAAAGGTTTTCTCGGCTTTGGCGGAAAGTCTCAGGACATTGATCTCGACGCGTCATGCATCGTGTTCGACGAGCAGGGGAAAGCGACGGACGTCGTATGGTTCCAACAACTGAAGTCCAGGGATGGAGCGGTCGTTCACACTGGCGATAATCGGACCGGCGCCGGCGATGGTGACGATGAGCAGATCACTGTCGACTTGACGAAAGTACCCGCCAACATCAAGAGTCTGGTGTTTACGGTCAACAGCTTCACCGGCCAGAACTTCTCACAAATCCAGAACGCCACCTGCCGCATCGTCAATGCCAGCGACCACAAGGAAGTGGCGCGCTTCAACCTGTCCGCGTTGGGCTCGCATAACGCGCAGATCATGGCCAAGATTTATCGCCATGACGGCGAATGGAAAATGCACGCCATCGGCGAAATTGGCAACGGCCGCACCTTCGCCGAGTTGATGCCTCAGATTACGCCACACCTCTAGGCGTTCAAGCTGCGCCTTGGCTGCTCAGTCGTCTCGCATCACGTTCGCCGGTGCTCCGTGCTGAACAGCAAACCTGAGAAGCCAATACTTTCTGCAATGATAGTGATGAGCCATTACCTCTGCAGTGCTGCGAGCTGAGGCGCGCGCGGGCGAACTCGCCGCGCGCGCTTGTGCTTGTCGCGGTTGCCGGCGACAGCTACATCATGCCGAGAGTCCGCGGTAGCCAGGTCGACAGGGTCGGCACGTAGGTCACCGCCACCAGGAAAGCGAGCATCGACAGCAACCACGGCCAGACAGCCACGGTCAGTTCGGTGATCCCCATCTTGGTAATCCCCGAGGCGACGTAGAGGTTGAGCCCGACCGGCGGATGGCACATCCCCACTTCCATGTTCACTACCATCAGGATGCCGAAGTGCACCGGATCAATCCCCAGCTTCATTGCCACTGGAAACAGAATCGGCGCGAAGATCAGCACGATCGACGACGGCTCCATGAAGTTGCCGGCGAGCAGAAGGATGATGTTCACTGCCAGCAGGAAAGCGATCATGCCCAGACCGTGACCCAACATCCAGTCGGCCAGGGTCTGCGGGATGTTCTCGTTGGTCATGATGAACGAGAACAGGACAGCGTTGGTGATGATGTACAGCAGCATCGCCGACATGTTGGCCGAGTTTAGCAGCACCCGCGCCACGTCCTTCATCGACAGATCCTTGTACACAAAAACGGCGACGAAGAAGGCGTAGACGGCACTCATCGCGGCGGCTTCGGTCGGCGTGAACATGCCGCTGTAGATGCCGCCCATGACCACCACGATCAGCAGCAGACCCCACACCGATTCGCGGAAAGCCTTCCAGCGCTCGGCAAAGGTCGCCCGCTTCATGCGCGGATAGTCGAACTTCTTTGCCCGGTACCAGGTAACGCCGCCGAGAACCATCGCCAGACCGATCCCCGGAATCACTCCGGCCATGAACAGCGCCCCGACCGAGGTGTTGGTCGCCACCGAATACATGACCATGACGATCGACGGCGGGATCAGGATGCCGAGTGCGCCGGAGGTGGTGATCACGCCGGCCCCGAACTTGTTCGGGAAACCGGCCTTGACCATCGCCGGCATGAGGATCGAACCAATGGCTACCACGGTCGCCGGGGACGACCCGGAAACGGCGGCAAACAGCGCGCAGGCAAGAACACCGGCGAGGCCCAGACCACCATACCAGTGCCCGACCATGCTGGTCGCGAACTTGATCATTCGTCGCGCCACCCCGCCATGGGTAAGGAAGTTACCGGCAAGAATGAAGAACGGGATGGCCATGATCTCGAATTTCTCGATGCCGGTAAACAGCTTGAGGGCGACCGATTCGAGCGGCACCTGGGTAAACATGAACAGGAAGCTGAGCACCGTCAGGCCGAGCGAGATCGAAATCGGCATGCCGGTCAGCATCAGCACCAGCAGAATGATGAAAATGATCGAGGCGTTCATTATTGCTTACCTCCCTTGCCCGACTGATCGTCGGGGTGGCGTTTCTTGTAGGTCAGGTCGTGCGGATGCAGGTTGTCCTCCATCTCGAAGGCATTGATTTCCTCTGCGATCGTCTCCTCGTCGAGTCCGTCCACGTGCCCGTGATCGTGATGCGGCAACTCGCCGGTCCGCAGGAAACCGACCGTCACCTGCAGGAAGCGGAAGCACATCAGGCTCGAACCAAGGGGGATGGCGCTGTACACGATCCAGGTCGGCCATTCGAGGTCGGGTGTCGTCGGCCCTTCGGGAACATCCCCGGTATCCCAGCCCAGCCCCGTATACAACGCGTAGTGAAGGCCGTTTTCCCAAACGAAGTGGGCGCCGAGGGTGCCGACAATGCCGGTGAATAGCGCGCCGGCGAGCAGGCCGAAAACGACGAATTTGGCGCGTGTGCGACCAGTCATGCGGTTGATCAGCACGTCAACCCCGACGTGGATGCCGGTACGCACACCGTAGGCGGCACCAAACTTGGCCATCCAGACGAACATGATGATGCACAGTTCCTGCGTCCAGCCGAAGTTCAGTGACAACAGCCAGTCCTGCAGGCCGGGAATGTCATATCCCGACAGGTAGCGATGCACGACCGACACGAAAATGATCGTCGTCGCCGCAGCCATGAGGAAGGTGATCAGCCATTCCTCGAGATGATCCAGTACCTTCATGTGGAAAGGTCCTCCATCTGCCTGAAAAAAAGCCCGTTGGGCCAGGCGTCCCAACGGGCTGTTTTCTATGTTCCCAGCGCTCAGAGCTTGTTAAAATCGAAGTCGGTCTCCTTATAGACCGACTGCAGGAGGTCCTTGCCGATGCGCGATTCCATCTTCACATGTACCGGCGCGAGTACCTTCTTGAAGGCCAGCTTCTCTTCGGGGGTCAGTGCATAGACCTGCGTCTTGCCGGTCTTCTTGACCGCTTCGAGGTCCTTGTCGTTCTGCTCCTTGGCGATCTTGTTGGCGTAAACAGTCGACTCCTTCATCGCCTGTTCGAGTTGACCGCGCACGTCGGCCGGCAGCCCCTCCCAGAACTTCTTGTTGGCGACCACGGCATAACCCAGGTAACCATGCTCGGTGAGCGCCAGATGCTTTTGCACTTCATACATCTTCTGCGTGTAAAGGTTGGAAATCGGGTTTTCGGTGCCATCGACGACGCCGGTCTGCAGCGCCTGGTAAACCTCGGAGAAGGCCATCACCTGCGGCAGGGCACTCAGCGCACGAATCTCCTCTTCGAGCACCTTCGACGACTGAATGCGCATCTTCTTGCCCTTCAGGTCGGCCGGTGTCTTGATCGGCGTGTTCGCCGAAAAGGACTTGAAGCCGTTGTCCCAGAAGGCCAGACCGACGACCCCCTTGGGCTCCAGCTTCTTGAGCAGGCTCTGCCCGATCGCGCCCTGGGTGACCTTGTGCAGCTCGGCGTAGTTGTCGAAGACGTAGGGCAGATCGAAGAGCTCGAATTCCTTGACGCCGAGCGGACCAAACTTGGCCAGCGACGGCGCGAGCATCTGCACCGCGCCAAGCTGCAGCGCTTCCATCTCTTCCTTGTCCTTGTACAGGGTCGAGTTGGCGTACACCTCGACCTTGACCTTGCCCTTGGTCAGCTCGCCGGCGCGTTTGGCGAAGTACTCGGCGGCCAGGCCCTTGGGTGTGTCGTGCGCCACCACATGACTGAATTTGATGACGATCGGCTGCTGCGCGAGAGCGCTGAGGGGTGTGATGGACAGGGTGCAGGCGGCCAGGCCGAAAAGCAGTTTCGAGAACCTCATTTGTCTCCTCCATTGAGAATTGTATGAATTTGGGTGCTGCGCGTGCTGCGGCCGCCAATATCACAAAAAAAACCCCGGACGAATATTGTGGAAACCCGCAGTGTGGTGGAAATCCACATCTTCCTCGCCTGAGGTGTCCGTGCTTCGTGAGGCAACGACTCTCGCCGCAATGCCGCTGCGGCTGCAACTTCGGTAAGATGAGCCACCATGAAAGAGGCCATCCTCCCCTACCAGCATGAACGACGACGACCCGCTTCGCTGAAGTGGTCGAACTGGTATCTGTCGATCCTCAAACTGGCCGTCGGTCTGTTGCTGGTGCTGCTGATCGCGCTGCTGTGGTTGCTGCATCGCAGCGAAATCGACGATCAGCGCTCGACGCTGATCGCCGACGTCCTCTGGCTAGAGCAAAGTCTGCGTTTTCACCTCGAGGGAAACTCCGAACAACTGCAGCAGCTTGCCCTCGATCTGGCACGGGCAGGCAAGCACGGCGAACTGTTCGATCTGCGCGCCCGGCACATTCTCAAGAACAATCCTGAACTCAGGCAGTTGCTGTGGCTCGACGCCTCGGCGCGAACCGTACACGGGATGCCGACGCCCAAGCTGCCGCGGTCGGGTGAGGAGGTCGGTGGCGAGGATCCCCTGAAGCGCTCGATTGAACTCTCCCGCCTCGGCAAGCCGATCTACAGCGACGCCTATCGGACAAGCGAAGGCACCCAGTTCGAGGTGTATGTGCCAATCTTCGACGACGGCCACTATCGCGGCACACTGCTCGGTGTTTATTCGCTGGGCAGCCTGCTCAAGCAGCAGGTTCCCTGGTGGTTTGCGGAGAAATACCAGGTGCGCATCGTCGACGGCAACGGCGCCTTGCTGGCCAGCAAGTCGAAGATCGATGCCTCGCCGACCACGCTCAGCTACCCGGTCAGCTTCGACCCGCCCGGCTACGGCATGGCCCTGCAGGTCACCGCTTACCGTGGTGCCGACAACCTCGCGCAAACGTTGATCGCGACGCTGATCATCGTCCTCGCCGCGGCGGTTTTCTGGAGCTTGTGGGCGGTGCGCGGATCGATCCAGCGACGCCTGGTCGCCGAGCAGGCGCTGCGCTCGGAGTATGCCTTCCGCAAGGCGATGGAAGACTCGCTGACGGTCGGCATGCGCGCCCGCGATCTCCAAGGCCGCGTCACCTACGCCAACCCCGCCTTCCTGCAAATGGTCGGCTTCAGCGCCGAGGAACTGATCGGCAGGGAGCCGCCGATGCCCTACTGGGCGCCCGAGGAAATGGACCGCACCCTGCGGCTGAACAGCAGCGTCCTGGAAGGCAAGGCGCCCCATGAGGGTTTCGAAATCCGTCTGATGCGCAAGGACGGCAGCCGCCTCGACGCGCTGATCTACGAGTCGCCGCTGATCGACGCCGACGGCACGCAGACCGGCTGGATGGGGTCGATCATCGACGTCACCGCGCGCAAGCACGCCGAGGAACTCGCCCGCCAGCAGCAGGAGAAGCTACAGGTCACCGCGCGCCTGGTGACCATGGGCGAAATGGCCTCAACGCTGGCACACGAGCTGAACCAGCCGCTGGCGGCCATCACCAGCTACAACACCGGCTGTCTGAACAAGCTCGAGTCCGGCAACTTCACCGCCGCGCAACTCAAGGACGCGCTCGGCAAACTCGCCGTACAGGCGCAGCGGGCAGGCCATATCATCCGTCGCGTGCATGATTTCGTTCGCAAGAGCGAACCCAAGCTGGCCCCCTGCGATCTCGCCGAGGCGATCGACGACAGCATCGGCTTCATCGAGGGCGCGGCCAAGATCCGCGGCGTTCGCATCGTCCGCGAGATCCAGGGCATGCGCCCGGAACTGCTGGCCGATCAGGTGATGCTCGAGCAGGTGCTACTCAACCTGATGCGCAACGGCATCGAAGCAATGAGGGATAGCCCCGCCAATCGCCGGCGCTTGACGATCAAGTTGAGCCAGGTCGACCAGCAAATGGAGATCCGGGTCATCGATCGTGGCCCCGGCATCCCGCCGGAGGTGGAAGAGAAGCTGTTCACCCCGCTGTTCTCGACCAAAGCCGACGGCATGGGCATGGGACTGAACATCTGTCGTTCGATCATCGAGTTTCATCATGGCCGCCTGTGGGTCGAGAACAACCCCGAGGGTGGCTCGATCTTTGTCATCACGCTGCCGATCGATCGGCAATGAGCAGCCACGCCTACCTCGTCGACGACGACGAAGCGATCCGCGATTCGCTCGGCTGGCTGCTCGAATCACGCGGCGTCGCCTGTTTCAGCTACTCCTCGGCCGAAGACTTCCTGGCTGCCTGGAACCCCTCGCTGGCTGGCTGCATCCTGCTCGACATCCGCATGGACGGGATGAGCGGACCCGAGCTGTTCGACGCCTTGAGCGAACGTGGCAACCGCCTGCCGGTGATCTTTCTGACCGGCCACGGCGACGTGCCGATGGCCGTCTCGGCGCTCAAGAAAGGCGCTTTCGACTTTGTCGAGAAGCCCTGCAACGACAACGAACTCGTCAATCGCGTCATCGAGGCCCTGCAGCTCGACGCGAACCAACGCGTCGCGGCATCGGGAGCCGATTCGGTCAACACCCGCATCAGTCGACTGACCACGCGCGAGCGACAGGTGATGGAGCTGATTCTCGCCGGCCGGCTCAACAAGGTGATCGCCGACGAGTTGCAGATCAGCATGCGCACCGTCGAAGTGCATCGCGCCAGTCTGTTCGAAAAAATGGGCGTTCGCACGGCCGTCGAACTGGCCCAGCTATTGGCCGGAAAACGTTGACCGTGGCGAGCCTGCGCCTGGCCGCTCAGGTCCGCGCGAGCACGCCGGGGGGCAGCGGCGCGGCCGCTTCCCAGGCCAGCGCCAGGCCGGCTTCGTCCGGTGCACAGGCGAACGCGGCCGCGACGCCAATGCCGGCCACCCAGACCAGGTGCTCACCAGACCACAGCAGGGGCAGGCGAAGCCGCTCCCAGGGCGGCAGCGCGGCCTCCTGCAGCAGCTTGCGCAGCGCCCTCGGCGGTCGCCGCGGATCCGGCTGCAGGCGCTCGCCGCCTTGCCGCGCGCGCAGGCAGATCGCCGCGCTGGCCAGCATACGGTAGCTGACCCCCTCGCCAAGGGTCGACCGAAAACTCACTCGACCGCCCCCCCACGGCAGCTCGCCCTCGCCACGCCAGGGCAGCGCGACCGAGGGAATCGCTGGCCGCTGACGAACGAGATACAGCTCTCCCCGGTAGGCATGAATCTCCCCATCGGGCGTCGCGACGCAGGTCTGCGAAGCCGCGCCGACCGTCGCCAGTTGCCGCAAGGCTTCGTCCAGCCAGCGCGTCTCCGGGGAACGAAAACCCGCCGCGCGCAACTCGCAGCGCAGCAGGTTGCGCGCTCTCGGTCGACTGAGGGCGTTGAAGCGCGCCAGATCGATTCGCCCGCACGCTCCGGCGGTGGCCGCCCGATCGGCCTGCGCCAGTTCATCAAGCAAGCCTGCGGCCTCGGCGAAGTGCTGCCCGGAACGTGCCAGCGCCTGCGCGGCGCCGGGAAACTGCTCGGTGATGCGCGGCAACACCTCGCGGCGCAGGTGGTTACGGCGGAAGCGCGGATCGGCGTTGCTCTCGTCTTCGATCCAGGTCAGCGAACACTCTTCGGCGTAGCGTGCAAGCAGCGAACCCGGCACATCGAGCAAGGGGCGGATCAGACGCGGCCCGCCGCCCTGCGAGCGTTCGGCAGGCATCCCGGCGGCACCGCTGACGCCGGCGCCGCGCAACAAGCGGAACAGCACCGTCTCGGCCTGATCGTCGCGATGATGCGCCAATGCCAGCCAGTCAGCGGCACGGCCGGCAAACACCGCATGCCGCAGCCGGCGCGCGGCGGCTTCGAGACCGTCGCCGCTGGCGCGCGGCACCTCGACGCGAACGATCTCGATCGGCACCCCGCAAGAGCGGCAGAAATCGGCACAAAAGCTCGCCCAGCGGTCAGCGTTGGCGCTCAGGCCATGATCGACATGCACCGCCGACAAGGCAAAGCCGGACGCCCGCAGACCCGCCAGCGCGTGCAGCAGAACCAGCGAGTCGCGCCCGCCGGAAACACCAACGCAGAGGCGAGCGCCGGGCTGCAGGCGCGCTTCGAGAAATCGGCAAAGAGTCTGCCGGATCTGCTGCGCCGCGGCCGGCGGGGCCAGATCAGATCGGCGCGTGCTCGTTGACCCGGCCATAGGCCAGCAGGCGCTCAAGGCGTCTCCTGCGCAGTTCGCCAGGCGACAGCGGGGTCAGTCCTTGCAGCGCCGCCTGCAGCGCCTGCTGAAGGCTCGCCGCCATCGCCTGATGATCGCGATGCGCGCCACCGGTCGGTTCGCTGACGATCCCGTCAATGAGGCCCAGCGATTGCAGACGCTGCGCGGTGATGCCCATGACGCCGGCAGCTTCGCTGGCCTTCTCGGCACTTTTCCAGAGAATCGACGCGCAGCCTTCCGGGGAAATCACCGAATACGTCGCGTACTGCAGCATCTGCACGTGGTCGCCGACGCCGATCGCCAGGGCGCCGCCCGAGCCGCCCTCGCCGATGATGGTGACGATGATCGGCACCTGCAGCTCGGCCATCACGTAGAGATTGCGCCCGATCGCCTCGGACTGCCCGCGCTCCTCGGCGTCGATTCCTGGATAGGCGCCCGGCGTGTCGATAAAGGTGAGCACCGGGATGCCGAACTTCTCGGCCAGGCGCATCAGGCGCAGCGCCTTCCGGTAACCCTCGGGGCGCGGCATGCCAAAGTTGCGGAAGATCTTTTCCCGCGTGTCGCGCCCCTTCTGGTGGCCGATCACCATCACCGGCTGGCCATGCAAGCGTGCCAGGCCGCCGACCATCGCGTGATCGTCGGCAAAGGCGCGGTCGCCGTGCAGCTCTTCGAAGTCGGTGAACATCAGGCGCAGGTAATCGAGCGTCGAAGGCCTTTGCGGATGCCGCGCCACCTGGCAGACCTGCCACGGCGAAAGCGAGGCGTAGATCTCGCTGATCAGGAGCTGGCCCTTTTGCTCGAGTTGTCCGATGGCATCGGAAATGTCGACCGCAGAATCGTCCTGCGCCAGACGCAGCGCGTCAATCTTGCCGCCGAGTTCGGCGACCGCCTGTTCGAAGTCGAGGAAACTGGTTTTCATCAAGCCCATGCGATGTGCAAGCGTGTGGGTGTCAAAGCGCGACATTCTAACCCGAAAGGCCGGCCATTCGCTCTGCTGTCGCGGGTTGCCAAGGAAGGTGGGGCCATCCTCACACGCCAAGGGTCACGGGCGCCAGGATACCCGCTTTCCGCTCGCCTGGACGAAGCCCTTGACGCGGCTTCAGCGTATCCGCTACGCTGCCTGCTTGACGGATACCCGGTGAATTGCCGATGCCTGCGCTCTACCGCTCCCCGCTGTACCGCTCCCCGCTGTACCGATCCCATTTGCCCGCCTTGATGGTGCTTTTCGCTGACCTCGAAAACCACGCCCGCGCGCAGGCCAGGGTGTTCGTCGGCACCGCCGGTAGCCTGCTCGAACGCAGCAATGCCGATGGTTTCCGCTTTTACGCCCACCAGTTCTACGACGGCGACGGCAAGAAGCGCGAGCGTTATCTGGCGGGTCCGGTCGGAACCCATGCGGCGGATGCGCTGGCCGAGGAGCTGCGGATCGCCATCGCCGAAACCAGGTCTGCGGCAAGCTCCCTGCGGCTGCTCGGGCGCGAAGGCTTTGCGCTGGCCGATACCAGGACCTACGCGACCCTGGCCAGCCTGCACAACCACGGCGTCTTTCAGGCGGGTGGGGTGCTCATCGGCTCGCACGCCTACGGCCTGCTCCTGAACCAACTGGGGGTGGCCGGCGCCGCCTATGCGACGGAAGACATCGACATCGCGCGCCGCGAGAAACTGGCGTTCCCCGCACTCCCCGAAGCCAGCTTCCTGCAGATGCTGCAGTCCACCGGAATTCCCTTCGTCGAATTCCCGCAACTGGACGTTCGCCAGCCCTCGACCTCGTTCAAGGAAAGAGGCCGCAGCCGCTTCCATGTAGACCTCCTGGTGCCGTCCGCGGGCGAGGATTTTCAGGTGGTCGCGGTGCCTGAACTGCAGGCGCACGCCACGGCCTTGCCTTATCTGGCTTATCTGCTGGCCGATTCGGCAATGAGTCTGCTGATGGCCAGGGAGGGTTGCTGCATGGTGCGCGTCCCGTTGCCGGAGCGCTTTGCCCTGCACAAGCTGATGGTTTCGCAGCTACGGACAGATCGCGGGGGAAAATCCGCAAAAGACCTCTTCCAGGCCGCGGTGCTTCTTGCCGTGCTTGGCGACAGGCATCCTGGCGCCATCGACGAGGCGCTGCGGCGGGTTCCCTTGTCGGTCCTCGGTCGCTTGCAGTGTGCCGTCGGCCAGGTACGGCCCCTGCTGGAGAACGATCACGCACGCGCCTGGGAAGAACTCAACGCGGCGTAGTCGCCCGGCTGCGATCCCGGTTTCCCTGCGAAGCGTGTCTCGAATCGTCCGCGCCGTCATTCCCGCCTCGGGAATGACGGCGCGTGCACAGCGGCTGTCGAAAACCCGCTCAGCCCTTGCCGCGTCCCGCGGCAAGGGCGACGCCGCTCCGCGGCGCAGGCCACTCCGTGGCCCCGGCCGGGCTCGTGGACCTCAGGGCAAAGCGGAAACCGCCGTACAGGTCGGCGTAGTCGGGCGCGTAGGCGTAGCGGAGCGCAGCGCGGGCGTCCCTGGCGTAGTTGATCCAGGAGCCGCCGCGCAGCGCGCGCGCAGCAACACCGTCGCCACTCCCGGACGCGTCGGCACACCATTCCCAGACATTGCCGTGCATTTCGTACAGGCCCCAGGGATTGGCTGGCAGGCTCTTGACTGCTACCGTCATCTTCCTCGCACCTTCTTCGGACCAGTAGTTCACCTGCGCTTCCGTGATCGCGTCGCCAAAGCTGTACGCGGTCTGCGTGCCGGCCCGACACGCGTATTCCCACTCGGCTTCGCTCGGCAATTCGGCTGCTACGCCCGCCGTGAACGCTTGCAGGCGGACGAGGAAGCCATCCCGCGGCAGAACGACGTCGTTCCAGCTCACCTGCTCGACCGGATGCTGCGGACTTCCCGGTTGCTCGCTGTTGCGCTCGCTGAAATAGCTCGGGTTGCTGCCCATCACCGCCTGCCACAGCGCCTGCGTGCAGGCGGTGTCGGCCAGCCAGAAACCGCTGGCGATCGTCGTCGGCACCTGCTGCTGCGGTTGGCTCTCTTCGCCCATCAGAAAAACCCCCGCTTCGATCCAGCGCAGGCGTTGCACTTCCCCGGCGACCTGCAGATCGGCCCAGATGCCGAAGCGATCGTCGCCCCAGGCGCTGGCCCAGTGCGGCGGAAACGGATCGGGGCCGCGACGCTGCCAATCGGCAAGATGGAGGACTGCTTTCATCGCACCGCAGCGTCGGGCAGCGCACCCGGACCATTGGCGACGCCGACGCAGACCACCCAATGCGAATCGAGGCCGGCGGCGAGCCACTGCTTCTCGATCGTCAGCACCCGGTGCTGGGCGAGAAAGCCGTTCAGCTCGTCCTGCGCCGCGCGGCCGTCGAGGGCATGAATGGCGAAGAAGTGTAGCTCGCTGCTCATGTTCGTCCTCCTTCAGCGCTGCCTGGGAACCCCGTTGCAGCCCCCGTCCCGGGGGCTGCAACGGGGCCGCGTCCCGCGGCCCCTTCCACGCCGCTCCGCGGCGCCGGCCACTCCGTGGCCCCGGCTAGGCTCGTGGACCTCAGGGCAAAGCGGAAACCGTAGTACCGGTAGGCGTAGTCGGGCGCGAGGGCGATGCGGTGCGCAGCGCGGGCGATCCAGGCGTAGTTGTCCCAGGAGCCGCCGCGCAGCGCGCGCGCAGCAACACCCTCGCCCTCCGGGCCGCGGGGATCGGTCTCGTCGCGCCCGACATACTCGCGTTGCCCATCGGCACACCACTCCCAGACATTGCCGTGCATTTCGTAGAGTCCCCAGGGGTTGGCGGGCAGACTCCTGACCGGTACGGTCGATTCGCGGTAGAGGCCCTTGCTGCCGTCAGCGTAAGGGTAATTCCCATCGTAGTTCACCTGCTCGGGAGTGATCTGGTCGCCGAAGCTGAAAACGGTCAGCGTACCGGCACGGCAGGCGTATTCCCACTCGGCCTCGCTCGGCAGGCTGGCGATCACCCCCGGCAGCCGCTTTTCGAGCGCGCGCAGGAAGCGCTGCACGTCATCCCAGCTCACCTGCTCGACCGGATGCTGCGGGCCGCCGCGGTTCTTCGCATGGAAATGACTCGGGTTCTCACCCATCACCGCTCCCCAGAGCGCCTGCGTACACGCGCTGTCAGCCAACCAGAAGCCTGCACTCAGGGTGACTGAATGTTGCGGGCCTTCGTGGTCATAGCGCTCGGATTCGGATGCTGGCGAACCCATCCGGAAGTGCCCGGCCTCGATGTAACGCAGGCGCTGGACGACGGCTTTCGCGCCAGCCGAAGCCTCGCCCTGCTCGCCCGGTACTGCCACGGTGGCATACAGGCCATAAGCGTCGCGGCCGATTTCCTGCGCCCAGGCGGGACGCTCGACGCGGCCAATGAGGTAACTGTGCTGGCCGGCGGTGACGGTCAGCGGTCTTGCCGTGTCGGCGAAACTGGCGAGCGGCGCGACGAGCTGCGGCCGGCCCGAGGGGTCGGGGTCGAGAACGCGCGTCGGCCCGCCCTCGCTGACCAGCAGCCGCCTCGCCTGCAGCGGCGAGCCGAGGCGCGAATGCGCCGGGCCGGCCGGCTGCTGTCCACCCCAACGGTCATCGCTATCGCCAAACACCGTCGGGGATGAAAGCGATGACCGGTCCCTCTCCCCCGACCCCTCTCCCGCAAGCGGGCGAGGGGAGATTCGCGAGTCGCTCGCGCGACTTGCACAGGATAGCATCAGCCCTGGCGGCTGCACGCCAAGCTCGCAGGCGAGCAGGGGCAGTTCGCCGCGGTCGCTGATCGCCTGCAGCAGATGTTCGGGCTGCAGGCCGGCGGGCGCGGTCTTTTCGCCACTGGCGACCCAGACCGGCGACAGCGCTCGCGAGTTGGCCGACATCCAGGCGAGATCGGTGGCGTTGCGCGCCAGCAGGTCGCGCGCGTACTGGCGCAGTTGCGGATCGACGCGCCCCGCCTGGCTGGCCCTGGCGCTGAAGACGGCGAACCAGCGTTCGGCCTCGGTGACGCGCTCGGCGGCGGCAGCTTTTGCCTCGTCGCGGGCGTGCGCCTGCCAGACCAGCAGCTCGCTGGCTTCGGTCGCCCGGCCGCGCCAGCCGTGGATGTGCAGCGTCTGCTCGAGCGCCGCCAGTTGCTCGGCAGCCGCGAGTTCCGCGAAATCCTGGCGGTAACGCGCGACGTGCGCGGCGGCGACGGCGCGCGAAACGAGGCTGTCGTAGACCACCGGCTGGTGGTTCCAGACCAGCGCTTCGAGCGCCGGCTCGCTCGCCGTCGCCGGCGTGACGCCGCGCAACGCGCGCAACAGCACCGGCTCGACGCGAATGCAGAACGCCATGCGCGCCAGCAGGCGTTCGCGTAGCACGGCGAGGCGTGCAGCTTCAGCCTGCCTTTGCTCATCGTCGGCGAGGCGGCCGCGCTGGCGGCGCAGGTCACCGCGTGGCTGCAGGCAGAATACGCGCGCGCGACGCGCGAGTTCGACTTCGATCTGCGCCGGCGCCAGCGGCGCCCAGAACACCGGCTGCGCACGGCCGGCGACAAGCTGGCGCGCGAAGTCGCTCCAGACGCGCGTCGCTTGCGACCAGCCGGCGAGCGCGCCGGCGTCGGAGAGGATCAGCACACGGCTGCCGGGCGCCGGCAGCGGGATCGCCGCGGCGTGCTGTGCCGCGCTGCGACGAAGCGCAGACGGCTGCGCGGGCCAGCGCTGGCGGATCTGCTGCGGACTGCCCTCGACCAGCCACAGCGTACAGCCGGCGTCGCCGCGCTGTTGCCGCAGCTCGGTGAAGATGGCGGCGAAGTCGTCTTGATAGGGCTGCAGGTGCCGCGCGCGATCCCAGACGACGACCAGTTCGCCGCCCCAGGTGGCCTGTCGGCGCGCCGGCAGACGCCTGACCGCGCGTGCGCGCGCCAGTTCGCGCAGCAGGCGCGGCAGGTCGACGCCGCGCTGATGGACTTCGAGCAGCGAACGCTTGAGCGCCGGCCAAAGGCGCGTGCGACGAACGAGCGGCACGAACGGCGCCGCTTCGCCGTGCCGCTCGCGCGGCGCGCAATGCGCGGCGGTCAGCGCTTCGGGTCTGGCCGCTTCGGTCGTCTCGGCCGGTAGTTCGAGGCGACGGCAGGCGGTGATCGCGAACAGCGGCGCCTGCAGGCGGTCGGCGGCGGCGGGTTCAGGCGGCGTGCCGGGGGCGTGGCGGACGACGGCATCGCCGAAAACAGCACCGTCAAGACCCACCGCCTGAATAAACTGAGAGCCCCCCGCCACCACCGCCGGCCGCTCCACGAAGTCGAGCAGCCCGGCGTAACGCCGCTGGCGCTCGCCGTCGTCGCCGGCGAGCGTCAGCGCCTCCAGGAGATCAGCGCGCGCGAGCTGCGGCTGCCGTTTCATTGCGCCGACGCTTCGCCTTGGACGCCTTCCAGGCGCTTTTGCGTCGCCTGCTGCGACAGCTTCTGCGAGAGCCGGTCATTACCTTCGACGACACCGTGCTTGAGAAAGGCGTAGCAGGCCAGCTTCCCAAGCCACTTGATCTGCTTGGCCGGATCTCCCGGCGCCAGGCGGCGCAGGGCACCGAGCAGGTCGATGTATTCGGCGAGGCCGGGCAGCGGCACGCCGGCAAGATAAGCGTTATGGCGGTCTTCGGCGAGCTGCGAGGCGGCGATCTGCAGGATCTCGTCGTCGAGGCAATCGCCCTCCTCCCGCCCGGCTTGCGGGCCGAAGTGCGCGCGCCCGCGCTTGACGAGGAAGCTGGGGTAATACTGCTCCGGCTCGAGCGTCAGCACCACGCAGCGGCGCAGGAAAGCCGCCGGCAGCTCGCGCTCCTCGTTGGTGGTGATCACCACCAGCGGCAGGCCGTGTGTCGGCCTGATCGGCGAGCGCGTCACCGGGTTGGGAAACTCGCGGCTGCCGAGGA
The DNA here is from genome assembly GCA_016713625.1 of Candidatus Accumulibacter affinis. GTDB lineage: Bacteria > Pseudomonadota > Gammaproteobacteria > Burkholderiales > Rhodocyclaceae > Accumulibacter > Accumulibacter affinis. Next base: position 179,254 of record JADJOT010000009.1, on the reverse strand, counting down.
CTTCGAGCAGGCTGTTCGGCAGGTCGCTATCGGCCTTATCGATCTCGTCGATCAGGATGACGTGGCCGCGCGGTCGTGGCGGGGCCTTTGCCTTTTGCCCGCTTACCTGTCCGTAGGCTTGCGCGCCTCCCCAGTCGAAAGCCCGCCAGAACGGTCCCGGCAGCCAGTAGTGCGCATCGTCCTTGATACCGCCGCCAGCAGCCGCGGCGGCCTGCGCGTCGGCCAGCCGGCGCACCGCGTCGAAGCTATGGAAGAGATCCGACGCCTCGAAGCGCGGGCTGACGGTCACCGGATGCAGATACCAGCGCAGCGCCGCCGCCGCGGCCCGCGCCAGTTGCGTCTTGCCGGTTCCCGGTTCGCCACGCACCAGCAACGGCCGCTCGGACGCCAGCGCAAGATGCAGCGCGTCGATTTCGTTCTGCGACCATTGGTGAAAGGCGCCGTTGTCCAGCGTTTCAATCGCCTCGGCCTGGAGGTCCTGCAAAAGCTGCCTGATGTCATGTTCCATGGAGTCTGCCTTTGTGCGAGTCGGTGGCTTGCTGGCCTTTGCAGTCGCGGCTGTTGGCTGTTGGCTGTTGGCTGTTGGCTGTTGGCTGTTGGCTGTTGGCTGTTGGCTGTTGGCCGTAGGTCGGGTTAGCCCGCAGGGCGTAACCCGACACCCCCGGCCAGGAACGTCGGGTTACGCCCTGCGGGCTAACCCGACCTACGATTGTCGTCAAGACGCCGAAGAATGCAAGCTGTGATCGCTTGGCTGGAATTAGGCTGACGACAGTCATGCACGCCGTCTACTGTAGGAAAGACACCGTCGACTTCCGCATCGTCGAAACGACAAAGCATCACCCCCCGCGCGTCGCGGTGACGTCTGGCGCGGACGGCTCGCCATTCCAATTGGCACCATCGCTTTTCTTGATACTGTTTGGACAGGAAGACAACAGCCAGATCGGATTGACGGTGGTAAACCTTCTCCAGGAGCGTATCCATGTTGTCTACGGTGGTCCGGGAGACGTCGTCCTTGTAGTAGAAGACCGAGCCCTTTCCGAGCTTGTCTTCGAGTGCGCGAGCGATGCCTTCAACATACAAGTAGTGCTCGTCAGCGAAAGAGAGAGCGACGCGAAAATGCATGTCTCGCCGAGAACCAGCAGCCTGATCGTCGCCCTGCTTGTGCTGCGGATAGATCAGCGCAAACAGATTGTCGAGATAGTGCAGCAGGTCGGTCTGGAGGTTGGCCTCCCTCCACGCCTCTGCTCGCGGCTGCTCGATGAGCGCCGATGCGGCATCATCATAGAGGAAGGTGACGACGCCGAAGCGTCTGGCGAAGGCGCGCCGTAACGCTGGATCGTCCATCGGGTGAGCTTCCTGCGCTGCCAGACCAAACATCAGACGGGCGCCGTGCTTTTCTTCGTACTCGTCGATGCCTGCTTTCAGAATGTCGTCTGAAGGCAGCATGCCGGGTTTCCCGCTGCGGTCGCGAAGTTCGTTGAGGCGCGCTGGTCTATCGAATGAAGCCAAAGTCGGGTCCAGAATTGCGGCATTGACCATCGCTTGCAGTTCCGCCTTGGCGCCTTGCTCGGCGCCATGGAAACCGTACTCCAGCGGCGCGGCGTGCTGCGGCATGACGTTGACCGCGCGCGCCTGCTGCGTCGCCTCGTCAAAGCGAATCCTGACGCCCTTTCCCGACCACACGGCGGCAATCAGGGCAGCGGCCAGCGGCTTCGTCGCGTCGATAAGCATGCCGTCGATCGGTGCCACACGGCCCATGACCTTGTGCTTGCGGGCCTTGGCGAGCACGTGACTCTCGCAGGCGACCAGGCACAGACCGACCACCACCTCAAGCACGGCTTCGGGGATCACGCGCGCGGCTCCACCGCCGCCGTGTAGCTTCGGGACAAGACTGAGCAACCGCTGCAGGACGTCGACCGGCCGCTGTTGTAGAAGATGGACGAGCAGCGCTTCCGCGTCGCCAAACGCCTCGGTCGCAAAGGCCACCGCCCATGCGCTGGCAAAACCCTCCCAGAGCTCGTTCTTGTCGTCCTTGGCGCGAAGCGCCTGCAGGCGCTCGAACAGCTTCTCCTGCAGGCGGCTGCGGCTGCTACCGTCAGGGTTCTTCGAAACAGCAGGCTGCGTCATGGCTTGGCGTGCGGTTGGCAGGGGTAGTCGGGTGGGGGCTCTGCGGCGAGTATACCCTTACCGACGCCGTGCTCTTAGTATTCGACCGGCAGCGGGTCGAGGCTGCGCCAGAGATACCAGGTCGCCACCGAGCGCCAGGGGCGCCAGCGCTCGCCGTGCTCGAACAGCAGGCGCCGCGCGGGACGCTCGCCCTGGCAATAGTGCCGGGCCACTGCTTTTTGCAGACCGATGTCGTCGAGCGGAAAGACGTCGGGGCGCAACTGGTTGAAGATCAGGAACATCTCGGCAGTCCACACGCCGATGCCGCGGACGGCGGTCAGTTCGGCGATGATCTCGGCGTCGCTCATCGCCGACCAGTGACTGAGGTGAATCTGCCCGCTCTCGAAATGCCGCGCCAGGTCCAGCAGATACTCGGCCTTGCGCGCCGAGAGTCCGCAGCTGCGCAGCGTTTGCAGATCTCGCGAGAGAACCGCGGCCGGGGTCGGCGCCGGCAGCTCCGCCGTCAAGCGCAACCAGACGCTGTCGGCGGCTTTTACCGAAATCTGCTGACCGACGATCGAACGCAGCAGGGTCACAAAAGCGTCGCCACGCGAAACCAGGACCGTGCCGGCAAAACGCTCGACCAGACCGGCCAGCACCGGATCGGCCTGCGCGAGGTCGGCAGAGGCTTGCTGCCAGTAGCTGGGGGTCATCGCGCGATTACGCCGGATCAGCCGATGGTGAGTCGCTGCCCGGAAAGCGGCGGCGGACGCTCAAGGTGAGGCCCTTGCGTTGAAGGGAAACGCCCGCGCGACGAGGATTCCGGTCAGGCCCTCTTGCGGTCCTTTTCCTTGGCCTTTTCCTTGGCCTTTTCCTTCGCCTTGCGACGACTCGCGTCCAGCTCGGGGGGGCGGTAGACGAGTACCGGAACGCTCGAGTGCGTCAGCACCCGGTAGGTCTCACTGCCGAGCAGGAGCGAGGACAAACCGCCGCGGCCGTGCTTGGACATGAAGATGAGATCGCAATTGTGGTCATCGGCGGCGTTGATGATCGCCTCCCAGGGCATGTCGCTGACGACCGAGATGGCGGTGCACTCGACGCCGGCATCCTTGCACAACTTCTTGATGAAACCGAGGTACTCCTTGGACTTGCCCTCGGAACCCGTCACCAGACGTTCCAGCGCGGCGGGTTCGAGCAGGTCGTCGTAGTTGTCCGGATGTCCGGCGGGCCTGGCGTACAAGGCGGTGATCGTGGCATTCGACGACTTGGCAAAAGCAACCGCGCGCTCCGCGGTGTCTCGGGACAGTTGGCTGCCGTCGGTCGGCAGCAATATATGCTGGAACATTCTTGTTCTCCCACGGGTTGGCGCCACTTACTGCCATGTGGCACGCGTGATGATAGCCCAATTCCATGCAAATGCTGCGAAGCTGGCTGAGAAAACGTCGGCTGCAGCGATGCCCGCCGGCTGCCGAAATCTCCCCCGGACAGCCCGCAGCCTCCCCTCCCGGCCTATTCCTGCATGGCCATGAGTTCCTTGTCGGCGTAGCGCAAGCGCAAGGCCAGCACCTTGGCGAGTTCCTCGACCAGAGTGCACGCCAGGCGTTTGTGCTCTTCCCGAAGCTTTTCGAACTGTTCGCGCTGCAGCACGAAGAGCTCGGTGTCTTCGAGCGCGGTCGCGTCGTTGAGACGCGTCATTTGCGACAGGAAGGCCATGCCGCCGAAGAAATCGCCGCGACCGTAGGTCAGCGAGTGATGGCCTCCCTGTTCGACGGTACTCGGCAGTGTGATGCGGACCGCGCCCTTGCGTATCAGGTAGAGCTCGTTGCCGGGGTCGCCAAACGAATAGACCTTCTCGTCCTGGGCCAGCGTGCGTCGCTCCAGAGCCGCTTCGAGGTCGATCAGCGTCTCTTCCTTGTGATCCTTGAAGAGTTCGAGATCCTGCAGTTCCAGCGCCATGATCTCGGTCGCCGGCGCTGCGCCGTGACTCTGGCCGAGAATCTCGTCTTCCACCCACTCGACCGCGTCATCGAGTTGACCGAAGACCTTGACATGCTCGGTGGTCGTGGTGAGCTCCATCTGATCGAAGAACTCGGCGATATTCCGACCGTTGGGCAGGATATGCGACAGGCTGCTGAAGATCAGGAAAGCGTCCCGTTCGGTCAGCGAGTCGCGGATCTGGCTCAGCAGGTGCACCGCCGTGACATCGACCGACTGCACACGCCGCATGTCGAGCACGATGTACTTGCGTTTGCCAAGTTCCGGCTCAAGGGCCGTGTACAACTGGTCCTTGGTGCCGAAAAACAGGCCGCCCTGCAATTCCAGGATGACCGACTGATGGCCTTCTTTCTCGAGGATGGCCATGTCCTGGCGCAGACGTACGCGCTTGGAAAAGCGGCTGCCGCCTTCCATCTTGCGACGGATCACGGTGCTGCTCAGTTGTTCGCGGATGAACAGGAACATGGCCAGGGCAATGCCGACACCCGAGGCGGCGATCAGGCTGTAACCGACCGCCACGGCGACCACCGCGACGATGACGATGAAGTCGAGCATGGTCCATGGCGACTCGAGCAGATGGAGGCTGTGCCGGTCGATCATGCGGATGCCGACGACGATCAGGATTCCCGCCAATGCCCCGACCGGAATCCAGGCGATGAAGGTTCCCAGGGCGAGAAACGCAAGCAGCGACAGCACCCCCTCGAGCACCCCGGAGACCCTGGTCTGGCCACCACTCGCCAGGTTGACCAGCGTGGCGCCCATCTGGCCGGCGCCAGGCATTCCGCCAGCGCAAGCCGAAGCGACATTACCGAGACCCTGAGCGATCAGCTCGCGGTTGGAATCGTGGCGACTGCGGGTCAGCGCGTCGAGAACGACGGCCGTCTTCAGCGTGTCGATCGACAACAGCACGGCCAGGGTAAACGCCGTGCCCAGCAAGCTGCCGATCTGGCTCAGCTTGAGTTCGCCGATCTCCTGCCAGCGGCCGGTGATCGCTTCGAGCATGCTCGATGCGGTGCCGCCCAGCGGACCGATGATCAGCTTGTTGCCGGCGATGACCAGCAGCGATTCGTCCATCGTGGCCAGGCCGAAATAGGTCAGCACGCCGGCCAGCAAGCCGAGAATGGCTGCCGGAACGACGCGCGTGAGCAGCGGTGCGCCGACCATCACCAGCGCCGTCACCGCGCCAATGAGCGCGCTTTCCCACTGCCACAGATCGGGCGAGATCAGCGCCCGCCACCACGGAATACCGCCGGGAACGCCGAGGAATTTCGGAATCTGGCTGCCGATGATGATCAGACCGACGCCGGTAAGATAACCGCTGACGACCGGGAAGGGAATGTACTTGATCAGGCTGCCGATCCCCATGAAACCGAGGAGCAGTTGCACCAGCCCGGAAACCAGACCGAGGGCGGTCAACATCAGGACGATCGATGGCGCCGCCACTCCGTGCTGCACGAGCTCGATGGCAAAGGCCGAGAGTACCGCCGCGGCCGGCGCGCAGGGGGCGGTAATCAAACGATTGGTGCCGCCCAGCGCCGGCGCCACCAGACCAAGCGCCGTGGCGCCAAGAATTCCGGCCAGCGCGCCGAGGCCGGCATAGGCCGGCCCGATGGCGGCATAGATGGTGACTCCGAAAGCGATTGCCGACGGCAGCGCCACCAGCATGGCCGCCAGCCCGCCCCAGAAGTCACCGACCAGCTTGTCATTCTTGAACGTCATGGACAGTTCCATGGGCTCAGGCCTCCCTTCAGTCCCTCAAGAAAAAATGCCCCGCGGCAGACCGAAAGTCCGCCCGAGCCCAAGCGACACAGCCCACAAGCTACGCGGCCCAAGCTTCTCAGCCTGGGCCGCGTGCGATCGTACCACGGTTATGGTGGTCGGCAGGGCAAAAGCCGGCGTGTGGCCGCCGGCCGCCCAGCGAACGCGGAGCGGTAAAACAATCAGTGCGAATCTCTGGCGACGAGCGTCGGCAGGCCCGCACCGCGGCTGGCCCGGAGTTTCTGGTCGATGCCTTCGGCCTGGTCGGCGACGCGGTCGATCTCTTCGACGAGTTGTGCAAGCAAAAGCTGCAACTTGAGGTCCAGGCTTTCATCGGCGAAGATCTTCTTGAGAAGTTGCATCGACAGACGATCGGCCTGGTTTTCATACCAACTGACGCCCCGCTCTGCGTTCCCCGAAGAGGCTTGTCCCCCGCACAACACGGCTGAACGATAACTCTCGACCAGCGCGTCCACCGCCGCGCAAACCTCGTTGGTCAATTCCTGCACGTCGGCAACCAGGTACGCAGGAACGCTGCGGCCGGGACCGGAAAAGCCCGACTCGATGGCGAAGCCGGTAACCTGCCGCTTCATGTCCTTGAGCAAACGATTGACGCCGGTCAATGGATCGAGCATTCCCAGAACCAGGTCGCCGAACACCGAGTTCGGACGCACGCTGGTCTCGAGCGTCTGTTGCATGTCGTCGAGCGTGCGCATGTGCTCGGAGATGTGTCTGGCTTGCCGCCAGCATCCTCCGTCAGGCCCGGTTTGCAGATAGACATCCACCGCTTCCCGGAAAATCGCCGTCGCATCAGCTATCGCGGCCAGATAGCGGTCGACATCGCCTTCGATCAACCGCGAAATTACCGGCGTCTCTGCCGCTTGCACTTGAGTTCCCACAATGACTTCTCCTGCATGAAGTAAAAAAATTAGAGCCCGACCCGCCTCGAGAACGCTGCCCCAGGCTACCGGCACTGCCTGAAATTTGTATGTATAAACGTCTTTATATCAGCTGAGTAGCAACTTCTGCGGGGACAGAGTACGCGCCATTGCTGCAGCAGATAGCTGGCGTGACCAGCTTTTGAGAATGGCTCCGGCGCCGGCAAGTTCGTGAGCGATGTTGTTGAGATTTCCATACAGCTCGTCGAGCCAGCGGCCCGCAAAGCTTCTCTCTGCAGGCGTGGCGGCTTGATTCCGCGACGCCGCCAGGCTCTGTCCCGCGTCGCTTCCCGGCCAACCCAGGCTTCGATAGCTGCTCAAGGCACTCTCGCTGCCAATCGCCGCATCGGCCTCGAACTCGGCAGCAGGCGATCCGCTGGCCAGTTGGGCATATCCTTGCTGCAGGCTCTCGATCGCTTTCTGCACGACCAGCATCATCTGCGAGGCGGCCTCATCCGGAGTCGACCGCAGTTGCTGGAAGCCGCGGGCGGTCTGGAAAAGAACGGCAGCGGCGCGATCGAGGGCACTCATGGTCCAGTGAATCTCGTCCAGCCGGGCATGCCGGTCAGGGAGCGAATGTACGGCTGCCTGATTGCGCCGTTGCAGTTCCTCACGACGCTGCTCCAGGTCGAGCAGGCGCAACGAATGGGTGGACTCCTTGCCTTGCAGGACCTCGCCGACGAGCCTGGCCAGATTCACCACCATTGTTGTCTGCTGGTCGATCATCGCCAGGAAATCAGGCACTTCGGCAGCACGCACTGGCGGACGGACGCGGCGTACCACTTGGGCAAGGGCGATGTTTGTCACGGCATTCACCTGTTTTCTGCTTCTTTCGGGCCTGGAGGAATGTTCATCAGCAGGAACCGGATCGGTCTGCTCTCACACAATCAAGAGAAGCACGAAGCGTACCACCTTCGATGGAAGCGACTTTTTCTCATGAAAGCAATGCCCTACAAGAAGTCAGTGGGGCTGGAAGGCGCTTCCGGGGGTGCAACAAAATGCCATCCAATGCCCGCATCGGTCCCGGTCAAGCACATCATTTGCCCGTTAATCCAGACCGTTACGCGTCCAGGTTGGCAATGGCGCCAGACCACGCAGCGTTACACGGGAGGGCCTGAAGGATTGAGGAGGATCTGACCTCAACGCCGTGGACGGCCGTCTGTGTGCCAGCGCACAGACGGGCTATCGAGCAATCTTCAGTATCGAGTGTCGGCGCCTCATCGAGGCCCGTTGCTTATACCGACTGTGCGAGCTTGTCCTCCTGTCCATTCGAAAGCGCAGTTCGCCCTCAGGATTCGTGTACGCCTCATAAGAGAAATCGGCCATGTCCGAAGCAGGAAACACTCCCATCCTTGCCGGCGCTGGCCCCGCCCTGAAAGCAACCCGAAAGGTCCCTGCCTGGCTTGCGCTAGCGGCGCTGCTGCTGGCGCTGGGTGTGGCTGTATCGTTCTGGTCTTTCAGACAGATCGCGGAAGCAGCGACGGCGCGTGAGCACACCCACCTGCTCATGAAAAAAGCGCACGATTTGCTCTCGAGACTTCCGGACGAGTTGATTCGTGCCGAAATGATTGGCTTCATCCAGGTGGAGCAAGCGTCGTTGACGCAGCACGAAGCCGAGTTCCGGGCAAACATCCTTCGACTATTTGCCGTCACCGCCGGCGCCAGCCTGTTGGCACTGCTGTCTGCATTCCTGTACGCCTGGCGAATGTATCGAAGAGCGCCGCAGCGGCTCAGGAATTCGGTGCATATCGAGACACGGCATTTGCTCGAAACTCAGGAAGCGATCAACAAGCAACTCCAGCAAGCCAACGTGACCTTGCGCGACAGCGAGGAAAAGCTTGCCGTGACACTCAATTCCATCGGCGATGCCGTGATTGCCACCGATGGCGAGGCACGTGTGACGCGCCTGAATCCGGTCGCTGAAAAACTTACCGGCTGGACGCAAGTAGCCGCCATCGGCCGCCCGGTGGGTGACGTTTTTAGCATCATCAACAAGGAAACCCGTCAATCCGCCACCATCCCGGTCATGGAAACCCTGACGCAGGGCACAATACAGGGCCTGGCCAACCATACCGTGCTGATTGCCGCCGATGGTAGCGAATGCGATATCGCCGACAGCTGTGCACCGATTCGCGACCGCGACGGCCTGGTGGTCGGTGCCGTGTTGGTATTCCGTGATGTCAGCGAGGACTATGCAGCGCAGCAAGCCCTGCGCGACAGCGCCGCGCTGATCGAAACCATCCTCAACACGGTGGTGGACGGGATCATCACACTCCATTCCCGCGGCGGGATCATCGAGACCGTCAACCCGGCTGCCGAGCAAATGTTTGGCTATGGCCCCGCAGATCTCATCGGACACGAGTTTGGCATGCTGATACCGGAGCTTGACCGCGGCCAGCGCACGGCTTCCCTGGAGCATTATCTGGCGAGTGATGAAGCGCGGGCGATCGGTCTCGGGCGCGAAGTGGTCGGCCGGCGCAAGGATGGAAGCCTTTTTCCTCTGGAAATTGCCGCCAGCGAAATGTGGTTGGGTGGTCAGCGTTTCTTCACCGGGATTCTGCGTGACATCACGGCGCGCAAGCAGGCCGAAGAGGCTTTGCTGAAAGCGGGGGCATTGCAGAGTGCCATCTCCAACAGTGCCAATTTCTCGACCATTGCCACCGACGCCAGGGGCGTCATCCAGATCTTCAATGTCGGCGCTGAGCGCATGCTCGGCTACGCGGCCGCCGACGTCATCAACAAGATCACGCCAGCCGACATTTCCGATCCGCAGGAAGTGGTCGCACGCGCCGAGGCCTTGAGTGTCGAACTTGCCACGCCGATTGCACCGGGCTTCGAAGCACTGGTGTTCAAGGCCTCGCGCGGCATCGGGGATGTCTACGAGCTGACCTATATCCGCAAGGATGGTAGCCGCTTGCCGGCGGAGATGTCGGTCACCGCCCTGCGCGACCCGCAGAGCGCGATCATCGGTTACCTGTTGATCGGCACCGACAACACCGAACGTAAGCGGGTGGAAGCAGAGCGGGCACTGCTCGATCAGGTGTTGCACGACAAGAACGCCGAACTGGAGAGCGCTCGTTTAGTGGCGGACCGGGCCAATCTGGCCAAATCGGATTTCCTGTCCGGCATGAGCCATGAGTTGCGCACGCCGCTCAGCGCCATCCTCGGTTTTGCCCAGCTGATGGAAACCGGTTCTCCGCCACCAACGCTCGCCCAGAAGCGCAGCATCGACCAGATCCTCAAGGCCGGCTGGTACTTGCTGGAGTTGATCAACGAAATCCTCGATCTCGCGCTGATCGAATCCGGAAAACTGTCGCTGTCCATGGAACCGGTATCGCTCACCGAAATCATGTACGAATGCGAGGCGATGGTGGAACCACAGGCGCAAAAGCGTGCCATCAGCGTGGATTTTGCGTGCCTGAACACGCCCCTTTGTGTCATGGCTGATCGGACACGGGTGAAGCAGGTGCTCATCAACCTGCTGTCCAACGCCATCAAGTACAACAAGGTCGGCGGAATGGTCACCGTGGAGTGCTCGCCAAGCCCCTCGGGTGCGGTTCATATCAGCGTCCGCGACACCGGCGCGGGACTGGCACCGGAACAGCTTGCGCAGCTTTTCCAGCCGTTCAATCGTCTCGGACAAAAGGCGAATGTCGAGGAAGGCACCGGTATCGGGCTGATGGTGTGCAAGCGCCTGGTCGAATTGATGGGGGGGGTCATCGGCGTGCAAAGCACTGTCGGGAAGGGCTGTGTGTTCTGGATCGAACTGGAGCTGATCAGTGAACCGTTGACTACTGCCCAAGCGGCCGAGCCCGCGCTGCTTGCGCAGGCGCAGGCGCGCAGCGATGCGCCCTTGCAGACCGTGCTCTACGTCGAAGACAACCCGGCGAATCTGATGCTGGTCGAGGATCTCATTGCGCGCCGGAATGATATCCGCTTCCTGAGCGCGCGGGACGCCAGATGCGGCATCCAGATTGCGCGCGCCTCGCTACCCGATGTTATCCTCATGGACATCAATCTGCCGGGAATCAGCGGCATCAAGACGCTGAACATCCTGGCTGAAGACCCCGCCACTGCGCATATCCCTGTGGTTGCGCTGAGTGCCAATGCCATACCCCGCGACATCGAGAAGGGTTTGCAGGCAGGATTCTTCCGTTATCTCACCAAGCCGATCAAGGTCAACGAGTTCATGGATACACTCGACGTCACTCTGAAATTTGCCAGCGCAGAAAGGCTGCGCGCAGCGGAACAGAAAGAAGCATGATGCTTAGCGAGTCCGAAGTTCTTGCCGCCAGCATCCTGATCGTTGACGATCAGGAGTCCAACATTCTGCTGCTCGAGCAATTGCTCAGTCAGGCCGGCTACACCTGCCTTGGGTCGACGATGAACCCTCAGGAAGTCTGCGCGCTGCATCGAAAAAACCGCTACGACCTGATCCTGCTGGACCTGCAGATGCCCGTCATGGACGGCTTCCAGGTCATGGAAGGCCTAAAGACAAGCGATGCGGATGCCTACCTGCCGGTCCTCGTGATTACCGCGCAGCCGGGCCACAAACTGCGCGCCTTGCAGGCTGGTGCCAGGGATTTCATCAGCAAGCCCTTCGATCTCGTCGAAGTCCGGACGCGTATCCGCAACATGCTGGAAGTGCGGCTGCTGTACAAGCAACTCGCCAACTACAGCAAGCTACTGGAACAGACGGTGCAGGAACGAACCGCCGAACTGCGCGAAAGCGAAGCCCGCTATCGCAGCCTCACCGAACTCGCCTCCGACTGGTATTGGGAGCAGGACGAGAAGATGAACTTTACCAAGGTTTCCGGTCCGGTTCTGGAGATGCTCGGAATCCGCGTCAGCCCGCTGGGGGCAGAAGCCGATGTTCTTGAGGTCGCCGGCTGGAACGAGGAGGAGCGAAAGCTACTGCAGGGGACCATTGCCGCCCGCCGGCCCTTCCTTGATTTTCTCTTCCACCGCGTCAACTCCGACGGCTCGCAACAGCAATTTCGCGTCAGCGGCGAGCCCATGTTCAACCGCTCGTGCCGCTTCATCGGTTACCGGGGAATCGGCGTGGAAGTCACCACCGGGAAATAGCGCTCGGGATCTCGAGAGCCAGCGATGCCAACAACCCATAGTCCGAGTCAAAACCAGCTCCTCGCTGCCCTGCCCGCGGTGGAGTTTGCACGCCTGGCCGGGCATCTGGAACTGCTCCCGTTGCCACTCGGAGAAATGCTTTACGAACCCGGCGAACAGTTGCAACACGCCTATTTCCCGACCACCGCCATTGTCTCGCTGCATTACGTGATGGAGTCGGGCGCTTCAGCCGAGTCCGCGGGGGTGGGCAACGAAGGGGTAGTGGGCATCTCGCTTTTCATGGGCGGGAACACCACGCCCAGTTCGGCCGTGGTGCAGACCACCGGCTACGCGTATCGACTGGGTCGCCACCTGCTGAAGCAGGAATTCGATCGAAGCGGCGTGTTGCAGCGCCTGTTGCTGCGCTACACCCAGGCGTTGATGACGGAAATGGCCCAGACGGCAGCCTGCAATCGGCATCATTCAGTCGACCAGCAACTGTGCCGCTGGCTTTTGCTGACACTCGATCGCCTGCCGAGCAAGGATCTGGTCATGACGCACGAACTGGTCGCCAGCATGCTGGGCGTGCGCCGAGAGAGCATTACGGCGGTTGCCGCGGACTTGCAGCGCGCCGGCTTCATTCGCTACCGGCGCGGCCACATTGCCGTGGTCGATCGGGCCGGACTTGAAACGCGCGCCTGCGAGTGCTACCACGTGGTCAGGAACGAATTGAATCGCCTGCTGCACGACGTAGGGAATCGGCAGGATACTACCGTCGGAAGGTAGAATCGACGCAGCGCGCTATAGCCTGCCCATCAGCAACAGAACGATCAGGATCAGCACCACCAGCCCAAGACCACCGCTGGGACCGTAACCCCATCCCCGACTGTGGGGCCAGGTTGGAAACGCGCCGATCAGCATCAAAACGATCACGATCAGCAGAATGGTTCCTAATGACATTTCATCTCTCCTCTAACACTGACAGCAAGCCGTGGGTGCACAAGCTTCCGGGAAAGCGTCGTGCAGCGGAATAGCGCTTGACGCGGGACCCCGGCGCCAGTCTGCCAGAGGTCTTACCCGCAGATCTTCCAGCCTCATGGCTGCCGGCTGCGGCCGTCCAAGCGATCTTCCTGACAGCAGTCTGACTCGCGCAACGGAAGCAGTCTGTACGCCAGCGCACGCTGAGAGCACGCGATATGTACGGTGGAGCACAGACTGAACCTTCTCCGAGGAACACTATGTGCATGAGGAAAATCTCTACACTGCAAGGTACGGCCAACGATCAAAATAGACGCGGGCGTCAAGGCAGTGTGGCGACGAGGTTTTTCGTCAATCGCCATACTGTGCGCCGGCAACCGCGGTCGCTATCACCACCCCACTACTCGCACCAGGAGACATAATGACTACCGAACTGATCGCCAGGCATGGCGCTATTGAAGGCACCACGGACAAGCTCGTGAAGGACCTCAGGGGCGTCGTCGACGATACCGACCACGCCCTGAAGGAAATGGCGAATTCGACCGCAGCAGGACTCTCGGCGGCGCGTGCAAATCTCGGAGCAAAGCTCGCCGAGGCCAGATACCGATTGGAGGATGCGCGCACCGCGGTTACCGACAAGGCCAAAGTCGTCGCTCACACCACGCAGGAGTACGTGCTGGACAACCCATGGAAGGTTCTCGGGATTGCCGCGGCGGTCGGACTCATGATCGGCGTCGTGATCAGTCGCCGCTAAGCTGCGCGGTTGGCAATATCAGCAGTCGTGTTCCGCACTAGAGGATTTTGCTCATGAATAGCTATCGGTCGGGCATCCGCTCATTCGCTCGCAGAGGCGGCGTGGCGCTTGCTCTTGTGCTCGCTTCACTCAGACCCAAGCGCCCTGATACCGGCAACGCGCCGCATTACGCGGCAGATCTGGACGACTGGGAAGACGAATGTGGACGCCTCAGGGTGCCGCTGGCCGGAATCGATCTCCCACGAACCTGGTAGTCCAGTGAGTGACGGCTCGACCGCCGTGCTTCTCGTCGAGGGTGACCCTTCTGACGCTGCACTGATTCAGAAGTCGCTCGCGGGAACGGGAGAACGCTCGTTTCGTGTCGAAAGGGTGAGCAAGCTCTCGGCGGCACTCGAACGACTGGGCAAGACTGCTATCGAAGTGGTCGTCCTGGACCTGGTGCTGCCGGATGGTCGAGGCCTTGGGGTGTTCGATCAAGTGTTTCAGGCCGCTCCCAATGTTCCGATCGTGGTTCTCAGCGCGGCGAGTGATGAGCAGACCGCGCGCCAGGCGGTGCAACGTGGCGCTGTTGACTATTTTGTCAAAGGCCAGCGGGACGGCCACTGGCTGCCGCGCGTGCTGTCTTACCTGATCGAGCGCAAGGCCACCCGAGACGACCTGCGGAGTAGCGAAGCGCGTTTCCGTGCGATCAGCGACTCCTCGCCGCTGGGCATCTTCGTTTCCGATGCGCTGGGGAGTTGCGTCTATACCAACGCGGCCTATCAAAAGATATCTGGGCTAAGCCGGGAAGAGACCCTGGGGACCAGGTGGACCAGAGCAATTCACCCTGTCGATCGCCAGCGCGTCCTGGCTGAGTGGGGCGAAGCCGTGCGGGGCCTGGAGCCCTTCCAGACCGAGTTCCGTTTTCGTCAGCCTGACGACAACGTGGTGTGGACGCGTGTCAATAGCGCCGCCATAAGCGATGGCCTGGCAACACACGGTCGGGTGAAGACGGTTGAGGACATCACTCAGCGCAAGACCGCGGAGTTCGTCCTCCAGGCGGCGCAAGACGAGCTCTTCGAGGAAAGGGAGCGCGCCCAGGTCACGCTCAACTCGATCGGTGATGCCGTGCTGAGCACCGACCTTTTGGGCAACGTGACCTATCTGAACCTGGTTGCCGAGGCGTTGACCGGCTGGTCTGCCAGGGAAGCCCTCGGCCGACCGCTGGCGGAGGTGTTCAGAATCCTCGACGGCAGGACGCGCCAGGCCGCGCCAAATCCCGCGCAGCTGGCGATCAGCGAGAACAGGACTGTCGGGCTGGCCGCAGACTGCGTGCTCATCCGCCGCGACGGATGCGAATTGGCGATCGAGGATTCTGCCGCCCCCATCCACAACCGGGATGGCCGGGTTGCCGGCGCAGTGCTGGTCTTCCACGACGTCAGCGAATCCCGGGCCATGACGCTGAAAATGGCTCATCTGGCCCAGCACGACTTTCTCACCGGCCTGCCGAATCGAGTGCTGCTGACCGAACGTCTTTCGCAGGCGATCGGGCTGGGCAAGCGGCGCCACAAACAGGTGGCCCTGGTGTTCCTGGACCTGGATTATTTCAAGCACATCAACGACTCGCTGGGGCATGCGATCGGCGACCAGGTGCTGCAGTTGGTCGCGCAGCGCCTGACAGCGGCGGTGCGGGCCACCGACACGGTATGCCGGCAGGGCGGCGATGAGTTCGTGATCCTGCTGGCCGAAATCGAGGAGCCGCTGGATGCTGCCCTGGTGGCGGAGAAGCTGCTCACCGCGTTTGCCGCGCCGTATCTCATCGGCACGCAGGAACTGCATGTCACCTTGAGCATCGGCATCAGCGTCTATCCGGATGACGGCCTCAACGCGGACACCGTGCTGCAGAACGCGGACACCGCCATGTATCACGCCAAGGCCAGCGGTCGCAACAACTACCAGTTCTTCAGACCCGACATGAACACGCGTGCGGTCCGCCGCCAGTTCGTCGAAACTGGGCTTCGGCGCGCGCTGAAGGAGGGAGAGTTCCGCCTGCATTACCAGCCACAGATCGATCTTGCGTCCGGTGTGATGACCGGCGCCGAGGCCCTCGTCCGCTGGCTGGATCCGGCTCTCGGACTCGTTTGCCCGGGGCAGTTCGTGGCTATCGCCGAAGAGTGCGGCCTGATCGTGCCGATCGGCCGCTGGGTGCTGCGCGAAGCCTGCCGGCAGGTCCAGTCCTGGCTGGATGCCGGCCTGCGCGCCGTGCCCGTGGCAGTCAACATTTCGGCCGTGGAGTTCAGGCAAAAGGGCTTTCTCGAAGGGGTCGCCCTGATCCTCGAAGAGACCCGTCTGGCGCCAGCCTATCTTGAACTGGAGCTGACCGAGAGCATGCTCATGCAGGACGCCGTGTGCTCGGCATCGGTACTTGAAGCGCTCAAGGCCATGGGGTCAAACTGGCCATCGACGACTTCGGTACGGGCTATTCGAGCCTGAGTTATTTGCAGCGCTTCCCGATCAGCACCCTGAAGATCGACCGATCCTTCGTACGTGACATCGCCACTGACACCGATGACGCAACCATCGTCAGCGCGGTCATCGGCATGGGTCGGAACCTCAAACAGCGGGTGATTGCCGAGGGCGTCGAGACGAGCGAGCAACTGGCCTTCCTGCGTACTCAACAATGCGACGCGGGACAAGGCTTTCTGTTCAGTCGCCCCTTGACTCCCGAGGATTTCGAACGTTTCCTCGTCACCGGGAATGAAACTGCTCCCCTCAACAGCTTACCTTGATGTCACCGATATCTTCGTCTTTTTGCTTGTAGACGCTGACGCGACTTGTACATTAAGTTCGCCCAGTCTGTACGGTGGCGCACAGGTGACGGCAAACAAAAAAGGGATCTCGGGAAAGCCATTCTCGAATAGCATGTAGGCCTTCACCTCCCGGGAGCAAGCTCATGAACTGGCGCAATAGCACTGACCGTTACGGATCGCTGTCGATCGGGCTGCACTGGTTGATGCTGCTACTCTTCGTAGCGGTGTATGGCTGTATTGAACTGCGCGGGTATTTCCCCAAAGGAAGCGATCCTCGCGAGGCGCTGAAGGTCTGGCACTTCATGCTCGGCTTGTCCGTATTCGTCCTCGCTGCGCTGCGCCTGTTGGTACACCTGACCGCCCCTGTCCCGCGCATTGAACCGGATCCGCCGGTTTGGCAAAAACGGTCCGCCAGGCTAATGCACCTGGCGCTCTACGCACTGATGATTGGCATGCCGCTGGCTGGATGGCTGCTGCTCAGCGCGGCCGGAAAGCCGATCCCGTTCTTCGGTCTGCACCTGCCGGTGCTGATCGGTGAGAGCAAGAATCTGGCTGGCCTGATCAAGGAGATACATGAGATTGGTGGCACGGTGGGGTATTTTCTCATCGGCCTGCATGCCGCCGCCGCTCTGTTTCACCACTACTTTATCCACGACAACACGCTCCGGCGGATGCTTCCGAGCCGGGATTGAGAATTGAGTGCGACCGACCCAACCGAGATCATTGCCCGATGAACGCGTCGCGCCGCCACACTGAACGTCACCGGACCGACCGTATCGGCTGGCTGCGCGCCGCCGTACTCGGTGCCAACGACGGCATCGTTTCGACGGCCAGCCTGCTGGTCGGCGTCGCGGCCGCCAGCGCCAGCTCGGGCAACATTCTGGTCACCGGTGTTGCCGGCCTGGTGGCCGGCGCCATGTCGATGGCCGCTGGCGAGTATGTATCGGTCCATTCGCAGGCAGATACGGAGCACGCCGACCTGTCGCGCGAGCGCGCCGAGCTCGACCGGGATCCCGCTGCGGAACAGCGGGAGCTGAGTGGCATCTATGTGGCTCGGGGACTTGATCCCGGCCTGGCACAGCAAGTGGCGCAACAACTGATGGCGCACGACGCCCTCGCTGCGCATGCGCGTGACGAGCTGGGCATCTCTGTGACGCTCAGCGCACGGCCGCTGCAGGCGGCATTGGCGTCGGCCGCAAGCTTTGCGGTCGGTGCGGCGCTGCCCCTGGCCGTCACCGCGCTGCTGCCCGTGGGCGTCCTGATTCCGTGGGTGTCGGGCACATCTCTGGTGTTCCTCGCCTTGCTGGGCGCCAGTGCCGCCCGAGCTGGCGGTGCCAACGCCTTGATCGGCGCCTGGCGGGTGACCTTCTGGGGCGCGCTGGCGATGGCGATTACCGCCGGAGTGGGCACTCTGTTCGGTGCCGTCGCTTGATATCGACCGCTCATGCCGGAAGCTTCCAGACGCTCGCTTTCTGCCTGCTGTTGCCAATGGCAGGCCATTCCGCGACTCCCGTCTGCCGTCGTCCACAGCCGTCCGTCAGGGACTCCGCATGGTCGCCAGTGGCGCCAGGGTGGCGCGCATTTTTTGCAGCGCTTTCACTTCAACCTGACGAATTCGCTCGGCGGATACGCCGAATTCTGCTGCCAGATCGAGGCTGGACAGGCGAATATCCAGCTCGATGGATTCCGTTGTGCTCAGTACGCGTTGCTCATCCCGCGGGAAGCCTGTTCAGACGAGGTCCGAGCCAGGGTTCCCCGGGATGGCCATGGTCAAGGCTTGGGCGAAGCCCCGTCCATGGGGCGAGGTCCCGGCTTCCCATGCTTGCCACGCGGCGGAACGGCATGAAAGTCGTCAAAGATCTTCTTCTGTTCAGGTGTGAGCACAGCATAGAACTCCTTGAGGGCGGCCAGTCGCTCAAACATGCGCGACTGTTGGTCCCGCATACGTTCCACCATTTTGTCCGCCCGTTCCGGGGTGGTGAGCTTCGCCCAGTCCTCGGGTTTGCCGGGTTTCGGTCTGGCCATGGGATGTTCGGAGTCCAGGAACTTCCTCCAGGCGACTTCCTGATCGGGCGTCAGCTTGAGAGCGTCATGGATCTTCTGGTGATGCTGCGCCATGCGCTCAACCCGGTGTTCCCAGAAGTCGCCGCGCGTCCCCGCAGGGCCGCAGTCCGGCGGCGCAGCCACCGCCGGTGGGGCAATGCATCCCAGGCTGGACGCCAGGAGAATGGAAGAAACGAAGCTGCGACAGTTGGTCATGGCGATTTTCCTTTAGAGAGCGTGGGGTATTTCTTCCGTCGATCCAGCTCCTGCCGTTCCTGCAGTAGCCCTGTCGACACTGCCATACTAGGCAATTGTCGAGACTCATTCTGTCTGCTGGCGTACATAGCACCTGCACCGGGAGGGCGATAGGCGCACCCTTCGGACGACAGCATGCAGCGCCAAGTCGAACCGGGCTGTGCCACTCCTCGGCATACCGGCGTTTGCTGCGAGTCCCCATGTTGGTGGACGCACAAAACCGATCCCCGTTTGCCGCCGCCAACAGGGTCAAAATGACTTCGGACGTCAAGCTTCCGCCTTAGCGAAAGCACAGCGGCGTCCCCGAGCGGCAAACCGCTCCCCATCAATGCTGGTCACCAGGTAAGCAACTATGAAACCCCTCGCCATTGGCCTGATTGCCAGCGTGTTACTTCTTGTTGCAAGACTGGCTACGACATGATGTCAAGCGGTTTCCCGTGGATGAAGCTTCCTCCGGGATTTGCTCCCCCGGGAAAATAGTTTGCGGGAAATGCGATCCACAAGTGGTAATTGCGCCTTTTGCTTGGCGGCTTGCGGCCGTCGATAACAAATGCAAGCGCATGGAAATGTGCTTCAAGAGCGTGAGTTGTGCGGCCGAGATCCCGGTCTCGATCGAGAGCACCGTGCTGGCCTTGGCCGCCTGCGCAGACTGGCCCGTGCTCTGAAACATCTGGTGATGTAGGCCAGGTAAAGATCGCGCACCCGCTGGCCGTCGGGCCTGGCATACCCGTCCAGGCTGAGCGACTGCCGGTCGCCGATCTGCTGGTTGGGGCTGCCGGGCAAGCTCTCCATCCTGTATTGCAGCCGCTAGCGGGTGGATCAGTGCCGGCGGCGCCAAATCGACAGCATCGCCAGGGCAGCCAGCGAGAGCAGCGACGTTGTAGCCGGCTCAGGAATCCGCTGCTGAACCTCGTAAGTGATTCCGTCGCGGGCAAAATCAGCCCTGAACGCGTAGAGGTAGTTCGGTACCAGGGACAGCCCAGCTGGACAGTCATCGCCGATGGCGACCGTGTCATTGGCAACACCATTGGACACCGTCGCGACAGACATTGAACTGTACGCCAGCACCCGTTTGCGTGACGCTGAAGTCGTTGTCGCTCCCGATCAGCATCAGATAGCTACCGTCGTCAAGTTGCGGACCGATCGCCAGCCCCTCAATCTTTTCCGGGATAATCACGCCGTTCGCGACCAACGCTGCCTGGATGTCGAGGTAGAGGGTCTTTGATACAGCAACGACACCCGCCGGCAGGTCATTCGTGTTGGCGATGTCGGCGATGCTCTCGAGCTGATAGGTCAATTGCCGGGTCTGCGTTCCCGTTGCGACGTCGAACTCGACCATGCGCAGGTTGCGGCTGCGCCGGCCGTCACTGCTAGAGCCTTCGTTAACGAGTGAGTCTTGCAACATGGCATAAAGCTTGGTGCCATCCGGCGAGATCGCCAGACCCTCGAAGCCGCGATTATCCTGGCGTCCGTTGACCATCGTTGGGCGACCGTCGACATAGTTAACCGTGCCGCCCGTCTGTTTCGGAATCAGATTTTCCGGTGGCGTGAAGGTACGCAGGAGCGTGCCGTCCCTACGGAATTCGCGCACGCTTGGGCCGTACTCGTCGGAGACGTCGTAGTTGCCGTTCCTGGCAATGGCGATACCTTCGGGATCCTGGCTGAGGCCGAGCGCTTCTTTGCTGCCGTTGAGCAGGCCCGGATTGAGGCCATTAAACTGCACTGCCCGGAGTATGCATTGGTCGCTTGACTGCTAGTAGTTCGTACCGAGAAGATCGATACCTATCAGGCGTCGCGGGAACCCCTTTTGGCGGCGCATCACCCGGGATCAAAAGTCCAGGTCGCTGAGGCCCGGATGATCATCCGGACGACGTCCCGTGCCAGAAAAATCTGCGCTCGGAGTCCTTGATGGGGAGATCGTTGATGCTGGCAAAGCGCCGCTGCATGAAGCCCTGTTCGTTGAATTCCCAGTTCTCGTTGCCGTAGCTGCGGTACCAGTGGCCGGAGTCGTCGTGCCATTCGTAGGCAAAGCGCACCGCGATACGATTGCCGGTATAGGCCCACAGTTCCTTGATCAGCCGGTAATCGAGTTCCCTGGCCCATTTCCGTGCCAGGAACTGGCGCACCGCTTCACGTCCGACAGGGAACTCGGCACGGTTGCGCCAGCGGGTGTCCGGTGTATATACCAGGACCACGCGATCGGGGTCGCGCGTATTCCAGGCATCTTCGGCCATGCGGACCTTCTGTCGGGCCGAATCTTCGGTGAAGGGTGGTACGGGGGGCTTGGTTTCCATGGATCACCTCGAGCTGAGTGAGTTAGCAAAAGCGATTCGCGTCTGAAGGTGGTGGCAGTTGTCCAGCACGGTCCGGTTCATTCGAAGCTCTCATACTGTAAACGACCGGCGGGAATCGCAAGTTCGCGTGCGGCGGCCTTGGCGGCCTCGATCAACCGGCCAGGCCCGCAAACGTAAAACAGCGCGTCCGCAGGGGCAGCGCGCATGATCGCGTGAAGATCGATGCGGGCCCCCCCCGGGGCGCGCGTGAGATACTGGTGCAGCTGCCCCGGAAACTCGATGGCCAGCCGGTCCCGATAGGCCATGTCGGCGGCGGTCCTGCCGCTGTAGTGCAGTGCAAAGGAGTTGCCACGGGCGTCGAGCTCCTGTGCCATTGCCTTGATCGGCGTGATGCCGATGCCGCCGGCAATCAGTATGGCAGGGCGACCGTCATCATGCAGAGGGAACTGGTTGGCCGGATGATCCAGCGCCAGTCGCGTACCGATCTGCCAGTAGGCATGGATCGCCGCCGACCCTCCGCGTCCCGCTTCCTCGCGCAATACAGCAATCTCGTACATGTCTCGTCGGTGCGGATGCGTGGCCAGCGAATACTGTCGCGTAACCACCGAGCCATCCGGCAGGCGAACCGGCACTGCGAGATGCGCCCCTGCCGTAACGGGCGGCAAGTCGCTCCAGTTCGGTGCACGCAGTTCGTAGGCCCGCACGCGTGCTGTCATCTGTCGTAGGCCGGTAACGACCAGCTTCAGCGCGCCGCTGCCTGCTTCATCAATCACCGTTGTGCTCGGCTGGCGCTCTCTGGCCTCCTGCTGCCCGCCACTGACGAGTTCCCTGACCTGGCGCTCGGTGAAGCGTGGCGTGATGTATTTCGGGCAATTCCAGTCGAAGGCTTCCACGGTGATGACCACCCCGCGCTCTACGCGGGCCCGATAGCCGGGCGACTCGAGACGGGCTACGAGGGCCGGTTCCGTATCCTCGTCAATCAGGCGTGCCCGCCCCCAGATCTTGAGCCGACGCTGCCCCGGATAATCCATCAGGAACAGGCTGACCCGGTCATCTCCGCCGAGGTTGCCAACCGAAATGTACTGCCGGTTGCCGGAGTAGTCCGCATAGCCGATCGTCCGTGTATCCAGTACCTTCAGAAAGCCGGTCGGGCCGCCACGGTGCTGGACATAGGGCCAGCCGCTCTCGCCCACGGTGCCTTGATAGAAGCTATCCCTTGCCGCAATGAATTCGACTTCGTAGGGCTGAGCTCGACTGCTTCGGCATCGCCCAGTTCGGCCGCGCGATAGGCGTCGCGACTGCCCATCCGCGCCTGGACGGCCTGGACTTTCGGGGTGAAGGCAATCCCGGCGAAGGCACGTGCCATGAGCATTCTCCTTGCTGCCGGACGCAAGACCCCGGCTTCGATGATTGGAATCAGGCGGCGAGCTTTAGTTCGATCTTTACCGTGAAAGTCGCGCCAGCGACTCACGAAGCCCCCTCGCCTGCTCGCGGGGTCGGAGGGCGAATTGGGGATTTCACGAAACATGCTGCTTGAGGCAGATGAGTTCGACGAGGCGGCGGCCGGTATCCATGCCACGCCGCGCGGACATCTTGCGGTCACTGCACCGGTGCTGTTCGGGAAGATTTTTGTGATGCTCGCGAAGGCCGATGATCGGATCAGCGAGATCGCCGCAGGTTGGTCCACGGTCGTACCAGACCTTGCTCAGACTCATGATCATGCGTCGGTATCCCGGACCGCGCGGGCCGGAAAGCTCGTCCTTGGCAAGCGGCGTAATGATGATGCCCGGGCTGATGGTATGGACTCGTGCACCGCGCTTGCCCCAACGCACTGCCTCGGCCATGACGCGCAGCGAGTTCCCTCGCTTGGTAATTTGCTAGGCATTGAGCGGGTCCGTCACCAGTATCGAACGTAATGCGGCTTCACGGGCCGCGCGCACTTCGCGGCCGACGGGATCATCGTCATGCAGGTCGAGCGCACGCATCAGCGGCTTGAGCGTCAGACCCTGGATCACCAAGGTACCGAAAACAACCGCAAACGCGGTCAGGAGGATCAGGTCGCGATAGGGAAACGCCGACGGCAACGCCATTGCCGCAGTCTCCGTTGAGTTTGTTTAGAGCCCGGTCATCTTTTCCAGTTGCTCCGGATAGCGCGCGCCCTGGATGGAAATCTTCGCTGCGGCCGCCTCGATCTCGGTCAGGTCCTCGCCCGCCAGACTGAGTTCCGCCGCGCCGAGGTTCTCTTCCAGCCTGTGCAGCTTGGTGGTTCCAGGGATGGGCACGATCCAGGGCTTGCGCGAGAGCAGCCAGGCCAGCGCCACTTGGGCCGGCGTTGCCTGGTGTCGATCGCCCACGCGCTTGAGCAGATTCACCAAGGCCTGATTGGCGTCGCGAGCATCGGGCGCGAAGCGCGGGATGAGGTTGCGCAGATCGCCCTTGGCGAAGGTGGACGAGGCGTCGATCTTGCCCGTCAGGAAACCCTTGCCCAGGGGACTGTACGGCACGAAGCCAATGGACAGTTCTTCCAGCGTGGGCAACACCTCCGCTTCGGGGCCGCGTGTCCATAGGGAATATTCGCTTTGTACGGCGCTGAGCGGCTGCACCGCGTGCGCTCGCCGGATCGTCTGCGCAGCGGCCTCGCACAGGCCGAAATGGCGCACCTTGCCGGCGGCGATCAATTCCTTCACCGCACCGGCGACTTCCTCGATGGGGACCGCGGGATCGACGCGGTGCTGGTAGAAGAGGGCTTACTGCTTGTGTTTGTTGGTCGATGATCCTTTGGCCGCCTGCTGGCGCAGCGCCTTGATCCATGCCTTCTGGCAAAGGCTTTGCTGTTGCTGTTCGAGGTACTCGCGGATGCTCTGGCGGGCTTCCGCGAAGCTCAGCAGGCGCTCGGGATGGATGGCTTCGCAGCCGATCAGATGGTAGCCCAGTTCGCTCTCGATCACCTCGGAGAGGCTTGCCTCGTCCAGGGCAAAGGCAGCGGCCTCGAGCCTGCATAGAGCTGGCCGCGCGGTACGCTGCCGAGCAGGCCACCGTTGATCGCCGTGGGGCATTCCGAATGTTTCAGCGCCTGTTCAGCGAAGCGCTGCGGCTCCTTGAGCAGTCGGCTGCGGATGGCCTCTATCCGGTCCCGGGCGGGCTGACGCTGGTTGTCCGCCAGTTGCTCGTGGATGGTGACCAGAATGTGGCGTAGCACACGCGTTTCGGCGCAGCGAAAGCGATCCCTGTGCAGGTGCCAGAAAATCTCGACGTCGGTGTCGCTGACGGCCGCCGCATGCGCCGAGATCTTTCCAGCACCGCTTCGACCAGCATGTCACGGGCAACCGCGTGGCGCAAGGACCGGGCGTCGAGGCCGACGGTTTCGAGGTCGGCAAGCTGCTCGTCGTCGCTGTCGTAGCGGTCGCGGATTTCCTTCAGGTGGGCATCGATGGAGGCCTCCGGAAGCATCACGGCAGCGGCCTCCGGTGTCGCCAGGATCAAGCCTTCGATCTCGCGCTGCCTGGTGGCGACGCGGTTCACCCGTCGCAGCTCGTCGGGCTCCAGCGACTCCAGCGGCTTGCCGAACAACTGCGCTGCCAGTTTTACCGCGAGATAGGCGTTGCCCGGCTCAGGCATCAGCGCTCTCCCATTCGCCGAGCGCTGCCTCCGGGACGAGCAGCGGATTGCCGGGCAGGCAGTCGAAATGCGTGTGATAGACGACGCCCTGCGTTGCGAATCGTTCGACATCAAGGATTTCGCCGCGACTCCCGAGCGGCACCCGAAGCTCGCCGCGAATCACCAGCGAGCGCGTCGCACGTACTCGCTGCCGGACCTCGAAACGGCTCTCGATCCACGCCTCATCGATGCCGATCAGTTCCTGCTCACGACAGCCAACCAGGCGCCCCTCGTCGAGGAAATGCACGGAATAGATGATCTGGTCCTGGAGAAAGGTGCCGACATCGCGAACATGCCCGATACGGCCCCGCCGCACCAGCAGCTCGCCGGTCGGGACACCGGGAAACGTGCCATCGTTGCGCACATTACGCGTTACCCGCACGGCATCGCCGTAGTCCCAGCGCGCCAGCATGATCTCAGCCAGTCAGCGAGGAGAGGGGAACGAAGGACGAGCCTTCGGCCTTCTGGAACACGGCAAAGACCTTTTCGGTCTGGGCACTCGAGCCGACGAAGTCCGCGTAGGCTCTGGCCAGCCAGTGCTGGTAGGCGGCGTAGTCGGGCAGATGGCCGGCTTCCTGTTTGGCCAGGTAATCGTGGAAGCGCTGCAGGATGTGCAGGCGATTGACCTGTACTACGCGGGCATCGAAGTCGATGCCAAAATAGTCGAGAAACTCTTCCGCCGAGTTCAACTCGGCGAGTTCGTCGGCGAAGCGGTCGTCTGCACAGGGCATGGCTTTTCCCTCTTTCAGTAATAGCGGTAGATGGCGACCAGCACCGAGAGCTGTTCGGGCGCCAGAAAGTAGGCGTACAACAGCCGCTGCTCGGCAACCGGCTGGCCGTAGTAGCGCGCCGCAGCGTCGATCTGTTCCGCGACATCGGGCGGGCAAGGCTCGTCGTAATAGAGGACGTCGTCGCCAAGTTCCAGCAACTCCAGTCGATCAGCCACGGCCATGCTCCTGACAACACAGGTCCCCTGCGGCGCAGGCGATGCAGGTCGCTGCAGCCGCTGATGCGGGCACCCCCTGCACGGCGCGAAGCTCGCTTTCGAGCGTTTCGATTCGCTCCAGCAGGCAATGGATCGCCTTGCCGACGGGATCGGGAATCATGTGGTGGTCGAGGTCGATGGCGATGCCGACGCTTCCCACCGCGCCGACCGAGGTGCGTCCGCCGACCAGTCGCGCTGGAATGCCGATCGCCGTACGCCCGGCCGGTACCGCCTTGACCACCACCGAGTTGGCACCCACCCGCGCATTGTCGCCAATGTCGATCGCACCGAGAATCTTGGCGCCGGCGCCGACCACCACGCCCTTGCCGAGGGTCGGATGCCGCTTGCCCTTGTTCCAGGTCGTGCCACCGAGCGTGACGCCGTGATACAGCGTGCAGTCATCACCGATTTCGGCGGTTTCGCCGATGACCACACCGGCGCCGTGATCGATGAATACACGGCGACCGATGCTGGCAGCGGGATGAATATCGACGTTGGTCAACCCGCGCCCGACGAAGGACAGCCAGCGTGCGCTGAAACCCCAGCCGCGGCGCCAGAGACGGTGAGCCAGACGGTGCAGCAGGAGCGCATGCAGGCCAGGATAGGTCAGCAGGACCTCGATGCGTGAGCGCGCCGCCGGGTCGCGATCGAAAACGCAGGCCAGGTCTTCGGCGAATATCGCCCACCCGCCGGGACGCATCCTGCGTTCAAGATCGGATCGAAGCGACGGTGTCGAGAGTTCAGTCATCATCAGGTCAGCGGTCCAGCAGCTTGAGGAGGTCGGTCCTGGAGGGCGGGCGCTTCTTTTCGCTGACGAAGATTCGTAGCTGTTGCAGGAGGGAGCGTGCGGAGCTCTCCGACAGCTCATGGCCGAGGCCGGCCATGACTTGCTGAACGGCGCGCGATCCGGAGTGCTTGCCGAGGACGACGCAGTGTCTGCGCCCGACCATGCGCGGATCGAAGCCCTGATAGTTGGCCGGGTCCTTGAGCAGGCCATCGACGTGAATTCCCGCTTCGTGGGTGAAAGCGCCGTCGCCGACAATGCTTTTTGCCAGCAGAGGGGACGCCCCGAAGCGAGCGCGACGCACTGAGAGATGTCCGGGAATCCCGCCAGATCGATGCCGGTCTCGATGCCATGGCAGAGGTGGAGAGCGAGCACGACCTCTTCGAGCGGGGCGTTGCCGCAACGTTCGCCGAGGCCATTGACCGTCGTGTTGAGGTGGGTCGCACCGGCGCGTGCAGCCGCCAGCGTATTGGCTGTGGCCATCCCCAGATCGTCGTGGGCATGCATCTCGATTTCGAGGTCGCACTGTGAACGCAGGTAGTGGATCCGCTCGAAGGTCGCGAAAGGGTCGAGTACGCCCAGCGGATCGGCAAAGCGAATGCGCTGGGCACCGGCCGACTGCGCCGTTTCGGCAATCGCCGCCAGCAAGTCCGGAGCACCGCGCGAGGCATCCTCGGCGCCGACGCCGACGCCGAAACCGAGGTCGCACGCCAGTCGCACCTGTTCGCCGATCTGTGCCAGGAGCCATCTTCGATCGCGTCGCAGTTTCGCGTGCAGGTGCTGATCCGAGGCCGGCACCGAGATGTCGATCAACTGCGGGCCAAGGTTCGCCGCCAGGGCGATGTCGTCGCGGTGCATGCGCGTCCACACCATCAATCGCGCCTTCAGTCCCAGCGCTGCGACGGCCCGGATACTGTCGCGCTCGACCTCGCCCATCGCCGGGATGCCGATCTCCAGTTCAGGCACTCCCAAAGCGTCGAGGCGGCGCGCAATGTCGATCTTTTCGTCGAGATTGAAAGCGACGCCCGCCGACTGCTCGCCGTCGCGCAGGGTAGTGTCGTTGATGACGATATGGGTTCGGGATGGTTTGTTCATGGCCGTCAGAGAATCAAGGGCAAGTCCAGTGCCAGAATTACCAACAATTGTAAATTAGCTATTTGCAAACCTCTCAGGGGAGAGATTGTCGGGCTTGCGACGAAATTGTTGGTCTTGCCTTCGGCGGACAATCGTTCGGTAGGATGAGGCCCCCCTCCCGTCAGTGTCGGTGACCGTTTGACTAGGCGCCGGCTGCACAACTGGCGCGTCAGGCGTATTCCGGCTGGAACATCTGCGCGGGATTCGCCAGCGGTCCGTCACCGCTCCAGTACGGCGAGATTTTCCGCAGTTGCGCGATCACTGGCGGTACTGCGGCAATCACCCGGTCGACTTCCTCGGCGGTGTTGTAACGGGAAAGCGAGAAGCGGATCGTGCCGTGCGCTGCGGTGTACGGGATGGCCATCGCGCGCATGACATGCGACGGCTCCAGCGAACCCGAGGTGCAGGCAGAGCCCGAGGAGGCGGCAATGCCCTGCCGATTGAGCAGCAGCAGAATACCTTCGCCTTCGACGTACTCGAAAGCGATGCTGGCCGTATTTGGCAGGCGGTAGAGCGTATCGCCGTTGACGAAAGCATTGCCGACCTTCGCCAGGATGCCCCGTTCAAGGCGGTCCCGTAGTTGCTTGACGCTCCTGTTCGCATCCACCAGGTGTTGTTGAGCGAGTTCGCAAGCCACGCCCAGGCCGACAATCGACGCCGAGTTCTCGGTGCCGGCGCGGCGCCCGCGTTCCTGGTGACCACCGCGCAAGAGTGGGCGAAAGCGGGTGTTGCGGCGAACATAGAGCACTCCGATACCTTTCGGCGCGTGCAGCTTGTGGCCGGACAGCGAGAGCATGTCAATTTTGCTGTTCTTGAGGTCGATGGCCACCTTGCCGACAGCCTGGACCGCGTCCGTGTGGAAGACGATGCCTTTCTCGTGCGCCATTTCGGCCATCTCTTCGACGGGAAAGAGGGTGCCGGTTTCGTTGTTGGCCCACATCGCCGAGACGATCGCCACGCGCTCGTTGAGCAGCGATTTGTATTCGTCGAGGTCGATGCGCCCCCGGCGGTCAACGCGCAGCCGATGCACGACGTAGTTCTCTTTCTCGAGATAGGTGCACAGCGTCAGAATCGCCGGATGCTCGACCACCGTGGTGATCACCGTGCGCCGTTCGGGATTCGCCTTGAGCGCCGAGAGAATGGCCGTCGAGTCGGACTCGGTACCGCAGGAAGTGAACACGATTTCCGAGTCGTGGGCAGCACCGAGCAGCGACTGCACCTGCATCCGCGCTTGCTTGATCGCCTTGCCGACCTGGGCACCGAAACTGTGGATCGAGGAAGCATTACCGAACTGCTCGGTAAAGAATGGCAGCATGGCCTCCACAACGGCGGGATCGCAAGCCGTTGTGGCATTGTTGTCCAGGTAGATCGGTTTCATGGTCGTTCCTGTCGGATGAAGGTTACGCGCGGGCGAGCGCGGCTACCGGCAGCACCTGTACCAGTTCGCCCAAGGCTTCGATGAGTTTCTGCTGGACGCCGCCCAGGGTGGCGACCTCCATCGCACAGCCCCGGCAGGCGCCGGTGAGTTCGACGTAGATCTTCTTGCCGTCGACTTCCGACCAGCGTGACGTCGCCGTGGTCACGCTGCAGCGTCGGGCGGATCGCCTCCAGCGTCTCCTCGATCTTGCGGATGCGCTGGTAGTTGGTCAGCTTCGGCTTGCCTGACCCTTCGGCGGGCGTGGACCGGGCGGTCCCGGGCGTCGCCTGACTGGCGTAGAGCCTGCCGTTGACGGCAATCAGAATGTCCTCGATCTTCTCGTGACAGGCCGAACAGCCGCCGCCAGCCTTGGTGTAGTTGGCCACCTCCTCGAGCGTCCGCAGGCGGTTGGCGCGGACGGTAGACTCGATCATTGGCGCATCGATGGCGAAGCACTTACAGACCAGATCACCTTCTTCATGATCGTCGTTCCAGGTCTCGCCGCGATAGTTGGCGACTGCCGCCTGCAAGGCCTCGCGCCCCATCACCGAGCAGTGCATCTTCTCCGGCGGCAGGCCGTCGAGATAGTCGGCGATGTCCTGGTTGCTGACCTGCAGGGCTTCGTCGAGCGTCTTGCCCTTGATGATCTCGGTCAGCGCCGACGACGAGGCAATCGCCGAGCCGCAGCCAAAGGTCTGAAAACGGGCGTCGTCGATCACCTCGGTTGCCGGGTGACCTTGAGCATCAGACGCAGCGCGTCGCCACACTTGATCGAGCCGAAATCGCCAACGCCGTTGGCGTCTTCCAGCGGCCCGGAATTCCTCGGGTTGAAGAAGTGTTCACGCACCTTCTCGGAGTAGTCCCACATGCTGTTCTCCTCACGCCTTGAACGACTGGCCGCAGGAGCAGGCTCCCGAGACATTCGGATTATTGAACCTGAAACCGGTCTGGGTGAGGCTGTCGACAAAATCGACGGTCAGGCCGTCGAGCAGCGAACTGCTCATCGGGTCGACCAGCAGCTTGGCGCTGGTACCGACATCGAATTCCAGATCGTCCTCGCTCTTGTCCTGCTCGAGCCGTAGCCCGTACTGCAGGCCGGCACAACCGCCGCCGGAAACAAAGATACGCAGACCGGCGACCGGAGTCTCGGTCGCCTTGATGAAGCGGTTGATCGCCTTGGATGCAGCGGGGGTCAGATTGATCATCGTGTGCTCTCCTTGAGACAGGTTGGGTTTGCGGCTCTGCGTCTACCTGTGCAAACTTCGTACCAGCCCATCCGAGTGACCATAACTAATTGTATTCATGCCACTATCTGGATTCCCGGGCGGACTGGGCATTTGTCGCAAACGCGACACGCCCGCTGCCCGCACGATCGACGGTCAGCCGGAATGAGGGCAACCCTCACTCGTTGGCCGCAGCATAGGTGTAGCAGTCCTTCGGGCAGACGCGTCCGCAGGCACCGCAGCCGATGCAGTCAGCGCCATTGGCGATGGTCATGACCATCATTTCGTCGTCGTC
Source organism: Candidatus Accumulibacter affinis (assembly GCA_016713625.1). Classification (GTDB taxonomy): domain Bacteria; phylum Pseudomonadota; class Gammaproteobacteria; order Burkholderiales; family Rhodocyclaceae; genus Accumulibacter; species Accumulibacter affinis. The sequence continues at coordinate 148,785 of JADJOT010000009.1, read as the reverse complement.
CTCCCCATCGTCGTCGTCGTCGGCGTCGGCCAGCAACTGCTCGCTGCGCTCGACCAGATCCAGCACATTGCGGGGACAGACCTTGTAGCAGCGACCGCAGCCGATGCACTTCTTCGGATCGAGAAGGCTGACAAACTGTGGTATCCACTCGTCGCCACCGCGGGTGCGTCCGGTAATCGTGGTCATGATCCTAGCCTTTCTGCGCCGCCTGCAGGCGGGCGTTGGCAGCCGCCCAGGCCTGGCAGGCGGTGAGGGTTGCCTGTGAAATTTCCGGGATTTCCTGCCAACCGGCAGGCAGCCTGTCCTCGACCAGATCGTGGAGTCTTGCGGCCTGCTCGCTGGCGATGCGTTTCAGCTTCTTCACTTCCCGGTCGAGTTCCCTGACTTCTTCTTCGCTCATTTCGGTACCCTCACATGCCGGCCACTTCAGGGAATCTGCCAATGATGCCGAGCGCCACCGCCAGATGCTTGTCGGCTTCCGTCTTCATTTTGGAGAGCGACTCGAAGCCGAAACGGTGCACGTCGCGCAGGGTGCGATCCATCACCACCAGCTTGCCGACGGTGATCAGCGCGCGGCCGAATCCTTCGTGGGTGATGAGCACGAAGGGCACCGCCATCTGGCCGCACTCCTTCTCGATCAATACCGCAATCGCGTTGTGGAAGGCCTTGACGCCGGCGAGGGTCAGCTCGTCGGGATCGCCGATGGTCGGGATCGCGCGCTTCTGTTCCTTGCTCAGCACGTAGCCAGCGAGCACTGCCGGCACCGGTTTGCCATCCCACTGACCGTAACTGTCGAGCGCGCGCGTCTGCCGCAGCATTTCGCGGATGAAGTCGGTGGCATAGACTGGGTCATCGGCGGGCTCGATGGCGGATTCGGGAGCAAGGCTCGTGGTCATGGGTTTTCTCCGGGTAGTGAGTTGGCAAGGCAGGTCGTGACGGGTTGTAGCTGGTCGGCAAGCCGCCTGCGGGCGAGCAGACGGACGAGGAGGATGCCGATGGCCAGGCCGATGGCGGCACCGACCACGGCGGCCGCGTCGCCAGCAAACGACAGCAGAATGGCGCCGAGTAGCAGCGTCAGCGCCGGCAGTAGATAGCCGATCGCGACCGCGAGCGAGAACTGCGCTTCTCCAAGCTGGAGTGACACGACATCGCCGACGGCCAGGTCAGCCGGTGCGGCGATGCGCACCGACTGTTCGCGGCCGCTGCCGCAAACTGCCTGCGCCCGGCAGCCATGGCAACTCGAAGTGGTCGTCAGACGCAGTTCGGCAGTGCCATCGCGAACTTCGATTACCCGGCCGCGGGCTTTGAGCATGCCCGGCATCATTCGTCCCAGCCTTCCGCAAGCATCCGGTCGAAGCGGCTGCGGCCGTCGGAATGTTGCCGAAGCGCCTTGTCTACCCAGGCCAGGCCACCCTGCCGAGTCGCCTGACCGATCAGTTTCACGAGCGGCTTGATCTCTGCCGGTTCGTCGAGCCGAACCGGGTGCACGCCGGCGGCCAGCAGTTGTTTCACTGCCGACGCACCGGCTGCCAGGCAATACACGGCGGCACAGCCGGCCAGCGTGGCAATTCTGGTTGGCAGTCGACTTTCGTTGCCATCCATGCTTGCTGACGGAAACTCGACGACTTCGACGAGTTGCGCGCGCTCGCCGTCGATGGCGTAGATGGCGAAGCCCTCGGCGGCGCCAAAGTGCTGATTCACCGTGCTGCGGTCATTGCTGGCGAAGGCTACCCTGAGCATGCCCGGCGCCTGGCTAGTGGTGGACCAGGCGAGTACCAGACAACGGCCGGTTCTGCTCATCGCTGGCGCTGTCGACCCGGTAAATGGATCGATGGACAGGGGTTTCATGGTGGTTCCCGAGGAAAAGATTGGCCATATCGAACAGGGTCTGACGCGCGCCGCGGTAACCGACCCAGGTCCGCGCGTAAGCACCTACCCAGTCGTACAGCGGGAAGCCGGCGCGCAGGATGGGCAGCTGCAGACGTTCGGCGCAGGCGACCGCGTGCGAATTGGCAACGATGATTTGGGCGCGGTTCGCCAGGGCCGCACGCTCCAGGTCTTCGAGGTCGCCGATGCGTACCGACGCGGCGGGTATCTCGGCGAGCAATTCGGCGCGGGCCGAGGCCACAGCAGCGACGATTTCTGCACCGACGCCGGCAAACAACTGGCCGAGCGCCAGCAGCAGGTCCGGGTCGGCGGCAATGGCGATGCGCAGGAAACCGGTCATGAAATGGGTATCGACCATGGCATCCTGCAGTTGTGCCCGCTGACGCTCGATAGCCGCGGGCACTGCTTGCCCGGAGATGGCCGTCAGCGCGAGAGTGAAGGCATCGCAGGCATCGAGGCCCTGCAGATGGTCGAAGCGAAAATCCGGTACGCCGGTGCGTTTGTTCAGCAAGTCGGCCGCCCGTTGCAGCGAGCGCCCGATGACGATGGTAGCGGCGGCCTGACCGAGCGTGGCGATTTCATCCTTTGGCGTCCCGCCCAGGGTCAGCGGCGTACTTTCCTGATCGACCAGATGGCCGTCGAGCGAGTCGCCGATGTCGGGCAGCACCAGCGGCTGCAGGCCGAAGGCCTCGATCCATGCCTTGATCGTCTCGATATCGCCGGGTGTCAGCATCGACGCGGCGAGCACGTTCACCTGCTGCGGACGTTGTCCAGCCTGAGAGCAGCTTGCGGTATCGGGGACCAGGGTGTCGATGATCGCTTCGACGGCCAGGGCAAAGCCGGATTCGAGGCAGCCGGAATAGTCCGGGGTGTTTACCGGCACGACGGCGGTCTCCGAGAACTGCGGATAGCGGGCGCGGAACACGCGTACCAGGCGCTGCAGGTCGCAGCCCTGGGTCTCGGAGAGGCCGGTGGTGGGAACTCCGATCAGCTCCGGCGAGTTCTTTGCGCAGAGCACCCGCAAGCCCTCAATGACGTTCTCGTCGGCGCTCATGATGCTCGACACCTGATCCATGGCCGTCGTCTGCAGCGGAATTGGTTCACGAAAATGGCGCACCAGAAAGACCTTGCCAAAGGCCGTGCAGCCCTGCGAACCGTGCAACATCGGAATCGCTCCGCGCACGCCGAGGAAGGCGAGCGCAGCGCCGATCGGCTGGCTGGCCTTCAGCGGATTTACCGCCAGAGGTTTGGCGCGTTTCAGGACTTCAGCCATCGTTTTCTCCCCGGGCGGCCGCGCCTTCGCTCGCCGTCCGCTGCGCCGGCGCCGCCCACGGCGCTCGTGCCCGAACCTTGCGCCACACCGGCGACTCCAGCGTCAGCGCCAGCTGCCGGACCAGCTCCAGCATGCCGTCGTAACCGGCGTAACCGAATTCGCGTTCCTGGTTGATGTCGAGGAAGGGAATGCGCGCCTTCAGTGCGGTATACAGGTTGCGCCCACCGGCGATCAGGAGGTCCGCCTGGTAGTCGTGGTAGGCCTGCAGCAGCGCCTTGGGACTGCCGTCGGTGATCATCTTCGTCTGCTCACCCATGATCTCGCGAATGCGCGCCTTGTCTTCCTCGGACTTGTTGGTGCCGGTGGCCACCACCGTCATGCCGAGGTCCTGCAGCGCCGAGACCACCGACCAACTCTTGACGCCGCCGGTGTACAGCAGTACCCGCTTGCCAGCCAGCCGCGCCCGCCAGGGTTCCAGCGCAGTGCGAATCTTCGCCTCCTCACGGGCGATCATCGCCTCGGTGCGCGCCGTGAGATCGGCGTCGCCGAGCAGCCGCGCGAAGTCACGGAAAGCCTGCGAGGTATCGCTGATCCCGTAAAAGCTGCCCTCGAAAAAGGGCACACCGAAATCGGCTTCGAGCTTGCGCGCAACATTCAGCAGCGCCTTGGCGCAGACCACCATCGATACCTGCGCCCGGTGCATGGTCTGTACCTCGTGGAAGCGGGCATCGCCCGAAAGCGTGCACAGGATGCGCAGGCCGAGTTCGTCGAACAGCGGCGCGACGTACCAGAATTCGCCGGCGATGTTGTACTCGCCGATCAGATTCACGGCATGCACCCTGACCCCCGGCCGTTGCGCGGCGGCGGGTAGCGGCTCCGGCTCGCGGGTACCGATCACGTACTTGAACATGGCTTCACCGGCGATGCGGTTGCCGAGATTCTTGGTACCGTAGAAGCCCGCGCAATCGACCGCTACCACCGGCACGCCCCAGCGCTCGCTGGCTGCTCTGGCGACGGCTTCGAGGTCGTCACCAATCAGCGCCGGAACGCAGGTCGAGTAGACAAACACTGCCTTCGGCGCGTAGTCGTCGATGGCCTGCTTGATCGCCAGAAAGAGCCGCTTTTCGCCACGGCCCATGATCACGTCCTGCTCGGTGAGATCGGTGGTCATGCCGATTCGATACAGTGTCGGGCCCGACGAGCGGGCGCCGCGGTTGTCCCAGGAGGCGCCGGCGCAGGCGATCGGCCCGTGCACGATGTGTGCCACGTCGCAAATCGGCAGCAGCGCGATCTGCGCACCATCAAACGAACAACCGCCGGCCGTCGCTCCCGGCTTGGTGCGCGCACAACCGGATTTCTCGTTCCGGTGGTGGGCACAGGCGGGCTCGTTCAGCAGTTCGGTGATTTCGGCTGTTTTCATCGCATCAGTCCTCTGTTCAACGTCTTCACGCAATTGCCGTGCCAACGATAAACACTTGATTCGGCTGGATTGTGCGAGATGAGGAAATTGTCAGGTTTGCGACATTGCGACAGCCATCCGGGGGCGCCTGCGTGACGCCCGGTGGGTCGACGCCTGGCCGGCACTCCTGCTCGCGGGCCTGCACGCGACAGAGGCCAGCACACGCAGCCCTGGCATGGGTCTTGCGTGAGACCTCGCATCTGCTGCCCGGGAGCCCTGCATGCGCATTCCGACCGACAATCCGTTACCTGTGCCGCCGCTGCATTCGCCGCCAGGCGAGGAGCTACGCGCGCTGGCCCTGATGGGTGTCATCGGCAAGGCTCTGGCGGCCGGACGCCAGCCGCTGCTGCGGGGACTTTCCGAAGAGCGCCTGTTGGCCTTGCTCGCCGCGTACTTGCCGGGGCAGGTCTTGCTGAGTGCCGCCAGCGCGCCGGCCGCTGACCGCGCCGACGCTGACGACGAGTATGACGATATCGTCGAGTTGCTGCTCGAATATCGCGCCGTAGCCGACGAGTCAGGCGCCTGGCTGTGTCATGCGATAGCGACTGCAGCGATGGGTGAACAGCACCTCTGGCAGGACATGGGGCTGCCCAACCGGCAGGCTCTGTCGGATTTGTTGCGCGAAAACTTTCCGGCGCTGGCGGCGAAGAACTGCGACGACATGAAGTGGAAGAAATTCTTCTACCGGCAGCTCTGCGAGCGTGCCGGCGTGCCGATCTGCAAGGCGCCGCATTGCGCCGAATGCTGCGACCGCGCGCTCTGCTTTGGACCGGAGGACGCCGCCCTTCCTGGCCCTTTGCTGGCGTTCGCTCTGTAGTAGGATGTAGGCCGCTTGGCGAGCGCCTCACAAAACACCCCAGCACCCCAGCCGTCGAGGAGACCCCATGGCAAACCCGCTGCAGACAGGATTTCTGGCCCTGGTCCTGCTGAGCACGGCGGCAACCCATGCCGACGAGCTCAACGTCGCCGTGGCGGCCAACTTCGCCGCGCCGATGCGGAAGATCGTCAGCGAATTCGCGAAGGACAGCGCTCACCGGATCGTTCCGTCGTTCGGCTCCACCGGCAAGCTCTACGCCCAGATCAAGGCCGGCGCGCCCTTCGAAGTGTTCCTCGCCGCCGACGACGAAACGCCCGCCAGACTGGAGAAGGAGGGCGACGGCGTCGCTGGCAGCCGCTTCACCTACGCCATCGGCAAGCTGGTGCTGTGGAGCCGCACCGCCGGCTACGTCGACGACCAGGGCGAAGTGCTGCAGCGGCAGAACTTCCAGCACCTCGCGCTGCCCAGTCCCAGGCTGGCACCGTATGGTGCAGCCGGCGTCGAGGTGTTGCAGGCGCTTGGTCTGTTCGACACACTGCGAGGGAAGTTCGTCACCGCCGAGAACAGTAGCCAGGCCTACCAGTTTGTCGCCTCCGGCAACAGCGAACTTGGTTTCGTGGCGCTCTCGCAGGTGTACAAGGATGGTCGTATCGCCGAAGGTTCGGGCTGGATCGTTCCACAGAAGCTCTACCAACCGCTGCGCCAGGACGCTGTGATGCTCGCCAGGGGAAAAGGCAAGCCGGCCGCCGAGGCCTTTCTGGCGTATCTGCGCGCCGACAAGGCCCGCGCCATCATCCAGTCCTTCGGTTACGCGCTGTGAGATGAACCCCGCCGACCTTGCTGCCGTCTGGCTCACCCTCAAGCTCGCGACGACGACGACGATTCTGCTGCTCCTGGTTGGCACGCCGATCGCCTGGTGGCTGGTGCGCACCCGGCACTGGACGAAAGGAGCAATCGCCGCCGTCGTCACGCTGCCGCTGGTATTGCCGCCGACGGTGCTCGGCTTCTATCTGCTGGTGTTGCTCGGGCCGGACGGGGCGGTCGGCAGGCTGATGCAGGCGAGCGGGCTGCAGCTCCCTGCCCTTCACTTTCGCTAATCTCGTCGTCGCCTCAGTGATCTACTCGCTGCCCTTCGTCGTGCAGCCGCTACAGCAAGCCTTCGCGGCGATCGGTGAGCAGCCGCTGGAAGCTACCGCGACGCTGCACGCGGATCCCTGGGATACCTTCTTCACCGTGATCGTACCGCTTTCCTGGCCGGGCTTCCTGACCGCAGGCATCCTCGGCTTTGCCCATACGGTCGGCGAGTTCGGCGTCGTGTTGATGATTGGCGGCAACATCCCGGGCGAGACACAGGTGCTGTCGCTGGCCATTTACGACCGCGTCGAAGCGCTCGAGTACGACGCAGCCCATCGCCTCGCCGCCGGGATGCTGGTCTTTTCCTTCGTCCTCCTGCTGCTGCTCAACCTGCTCAAGCCAGGGCGCCGCCGGTGAGCATCCGCGCCCGCTTTCGCCTGGCCTACCCGGCGTTCACGCTGGAGGTCGATGTCGACCTGCCGGGCCGCGGCGTCACCGTTCTCTTCGGCCGCTCAGGCTCCGGCAAGACGACGCTGCTGCGTTGCATCGCCGGGCTCGAAGAAACGGCGGACGGCCTGCTCGTGGTCAATGGCGAAACCTGGCAGGATGGCGCGCGCCGGCTGCCTAGGCACCGCCGCGCCATCGGCTACGTTTTCCAGGAGGCGCGGCTATTCCCGCACCTCAGCGTAGCTGCCAATCTCGACTTCGGACGGCGTCGCATCGCCGCGTCCGAGCGCAGCGTTTCGCTCGCCCAGGCGGTCGAACTACTGGGCATTGCCCACCTCCTCGAACGGCGGACCGAACACCTCTCGGGCGGCGAGCGCCAGCGCGTGGCGATCGCGCGCGCGCTGGCCACCAGCCCACGCCTGCTGCTGATGGACGAACCGCTGGCGGCGCTCGACCATGCGCGCAAGCAGGAGATCCTGCCCTACCTCGAGCGGCTGCACGACGAGCTGGCGATCCCGGTTCTCTACGTCAGCCACTCGCCCGATGAAGTGGCGCGGCTAGCCGACCAGATCGTCGTCATCGAAGCGGGGCGCGTCGTGGCGCAGGGCCCACTGAGCGAAACCCTGGCGCGCGTGGACCTGCCATTGCGCCTCGGCGAGGACGTCGGCGTCGTGTTCACCGGCACGGTGCTCGAACGCGATGCCGAATGGCATCTCGCCCGCGTCGGCTTTGCTGGCGGCGAAGTCTGGGTACGCGACGGCGGCGCCGCCGTCGGCCGCAGCGTTCGCCTGCGCATCCTGGCTCGCGACGTGAGCATCGCGCGCAGCCGCCACGACGACGTCAGCATCATGAACCTGCTGCCCGCGACGGTGATCACGCATGCTGCCGAAGACCATCCGGCGATCGCGCTGGTGCAGTTGCGCGTCGGCAGCACCCCCTTGCTGGCACGCCTGACCCGGCACTCCGCGCAGCGCCTCGAACTTGCGCCGGGCCTGCCGGTGTGGGCGCAGGTCAAGGCGGTGGCGCTGGTTGGTTGAGCGTCGGTTAGCCGCTGTTCCGAGGCAGCGCAGACGGCCACCTTTTCCCTTGCGGGGAAGGTTTTCTGTGGGTAGTCCGCCACTACTGTCTGATTGCCTCGATGGCGATGTCGATGCGTACCTCGTCACTGACATTCGGCGCGTACTTGCCCATGTTGAAGTCGGAGCGCTTGACGACGCCATAGGCATTGGCACCGATCGCGTCCTTCTTCAGCATCGGGTGCGGCATGGCCTGGAACGAGGTGACCGTCAGCGTCACCGGTTTGCTGACGCCTTTCAGTGTCAGGTTGCCTTCGATCCTGGCCGGTTTGTCCCCATCGAAGACGACCCTGGTCGACTTGAAGGTGGCGGTCGGGTACCTCTCGGTGTCGAGGAAATCTTCGCCCTGGATATGCTCGTTGAAGATCGCGGCGCCCGTATTTACCGATTTGGTGTCGATCACCACGTCGACCGCGCCGGTTCTGGCCGCCTTGTCGAGGACGACGCTACCGCTGGTCTTGTCGAAGCGGCTCATCTGGATCGAGTAGCCGAAATGGCTATACGAAAAGCGCGGGAAGCTGTGGTTGCTGTCGAGCGTGAAAGTCTTCGGCGCCGCCAGCGCCGGGGTGGCAGCAGCGATGGCGAGGACGAGGGTGGCGAGTTGCTGTTTCATGCGGATTCTCCGGGTGGGGGTTGAGGCTCACTTGCCTGTTGCGGTGATGCGGAATTTGACCAGGACGTCATTGGCGACCACGTCGAACTTGGCCCAGCTACCTTCGCCAATCGAGAAATCGGCGCGGCGGATGAGCAGGCTACCGTCAAAGACGCCAGTGTTGCCCTGCGCCGTAAAGGTGGCGGGAACCACCACCTCCTGTGTCTTGCCCTTGATGCTCAGTTGGCCGGCAACTTCGTACCGGTTGCCGCCGAGCACCTTGACACCGGTCGACACGAACCTGGCGGTCGGGAAGGCCCTGGTGTTGAACCACGGCTTGCCGGCGACCTCCTGGTCGCCTTCCGGCGCGCCGGTGTCGACGCTGGCCAGTTCGACCTCGAAAGTCGCTCTGGCGGCGCCGGCCTGGCCGGGTCGAAACTCAGCTGACTGGAAAAACGCTTGAACCTGTTGTCTACCGCTACCCCCATCTGCTTGTAGGTAAAGGCAATGACGCTCTTGTCGGCCTGCACCTGGCTATACTCGACGGCGTGGGCGGCGCAAGGCAAAGCAAGTGCGAGGGCCATGGCGAGTCGTTGCATGTCAGTTTTCCTTGGCGTGGGCGGGCAACATGCGGGTCAGGATGTCGTCCCGGTCGATGTAGTGGTGTTTCAGTGCGGCGCCGATGTGGCCGGCGATGACCGTGACGAACAGCAGGTTGAGGCTCATATGAACGGTCTGCAGCAGGTCACCGATTTCCTTGTTCTTGCCGAGCAGGTCGGGGATGGGCAGGACGCCGAACCAGACGGTCTGGAAACCCTTCGCCGAGCTCATCAACCAGCCGGACAATGGAATGGCGATCATCAGGACATAGAGCAGCCCGTGGCCGGCATGGGCGGCCAGCTGCATTCGGCGTGACATGCTCGCCGGCAGGGCGGGCGGCCGATGCGTTACGCGCCACAGCAGCCGCAACCAGACCAGCAGGAAGGCGGTAACACCGGCCCACTTGTGCCAGGAATAGAGCTTGAGCTTTTCCGGCGACAGCGGCAGGTCATGCATGAAACCGAGCGCCAGCAGGCCGAAGAAAAGCAGCGTCATCAGCCAGTGCAGCGCCTTGGCGGTCGATGTGTAGCGGTCGCTCATGCCTGACCTCCGCGTTGACGGTGAAATGAATATGCATCCATGGCGAGAACGTAGTCGTCGATACCAGCGTGGAAGCGCCGGACCATGGCCTCTTCGCCGCCGGCACCGAGTGCGACAAAAAGCGGCAGCAGATGTTCCTCACTGGGGTGCGCCTGGAGGGCGCCCGGCGCCTGCCTTCGATAGTCGAGCAGGGCGGCGATGTCGCGAGCCGCCAGGCGATCCGCCAGCCAGTCGGAGAACTGGCGCACGTAGGCCGGAGTCTGCCCGCCATTGCGTGCCGCCAGTTGATAGTCGCGCAGATTGTGCGTGACGTTGCCGGAAGCGATCAGCAGAAAGCCCTGATCGGTCAGCGGCGTCAGTGCCTGGCCCAGCAGATAGGCCTGTTGCGGGCCGCCCTGGCTCTGGATGGAAAGCGGGATCACCGGCACCTCGGCCTCGGGAAACATCAGGCGCAACGGTATCCAGGCACCATGGTCAAGGCCGCGGCCGGCGTCTTCCCGCACCGGCAGTCCGGCCGCCGCGATGGCCTGGACGATGGCTCGCGAGGCTTCCTGGCAACCGGTTGCCGGATAGTTCAGCGCATAAAGTTCTGCCGGGAAACCCTGGAAGTCATGGATGGTGTGCGGGCGCTCGGCAAAGCCGACGGTCGGCAGCAGCGTATCCCAGTGCGCGCTGACGACCACGATGGCGCGTGGCAGCCGCAGCGCGCCGGCGGCCGCGGCAATCGCTGCGCCGGCTGCACCCGGTCGCAGGGCAAAACCCGGGGCGCCGTGAGGGACGAAGAAAACGGGCTGTGTCGGTGTCATTTAGAGCACTCCTGAAGCAATGATGGCACTTTAATCGTTCTTTTGGTCCCGAAATAGCCGACAATCAGCAAATCTTTATTGCTGAACTCGCAACAATGGACAGACTTGATGCCATGCGCCTCTTCGTCCGGGTGGCCGAACTGGGCAGTTTTTCGGCGGTGGCGCTGCAAAACGACGTCGCCCGCTCGGTGGTGACACGGCAGATCGCCGCGCTGGAAAATCATCTCGGTGTCAAGCTGATGGCGCGCAGCACGCGCCGGCTGACGCTGACTTCAGCCGGCGCGGTTTATCTCGAGAAATGCCGCGTCATCCTGAACCTGGTCGACACCGCCGAGGCGGACGTTGCCGCTGAGCGCCTCGCGCCACGCGGCAACATCCGCATCAGCCTGCCGCTCAGCTTCGGCATCAAGCGGCTGGCACCGCTGCTGCTCGACTTCTCGCAACGCTATCCGGAGGTCAGCCTGGACATGGATTACAGCGACCGCCGCAGCCATCTGATCGAAGAGGGCATCGATCTGGCGATCCGCATCACGCGGCGGCTCGAACCCGGCGACGTGGCGCGCCGGATCGGCTCCAGTCGCCTGCTGGTGGTCGCTGCACCCGAATACCTCGCCCGTCATGGCCGACCGCAACACCCTGCGCAACTCGCGCATCACGAGTGCCTGGGCTATGCGGCCAACGGCTCGGTGCAGAGCTGGCAGTTCATGGTCGATGGCCAACTGGCGACCTACCTGCTGCGCAGCCGGATCAACGCCAATAACGGCGAGGTGCTGACCGAGGCTGCGGCGCTGGGGCTGGGTGTCACCCTGCAGCCGGATTTCGTCGTCGCCAGCTTTCTTGCCGCCGCTCGGGTCGAACCGATTCTTGCCGGGTTCCCGGTTCCCGAACTCGGCATCTACGCCATGCTGCCCAGCAACCGCCATGTGTCGCACCGGGTCCGCGTGCTGATGGATTTTCTGGCGGCGAACACCGGCGTCGCGTGACATCGACAGCGTTTGCATCAAGCAAGACCTGTGTCGGCGGCGGAGTCCTTGACTGTCCCGTGGTCATCTCACTCGCCAGCGACGATTGCCTGGTTGAGACGTGGAAAGGATGAAACCGGATGCGCCAAGGAAGCCTGCCAGCGATGTGTCGGCTTATTCATCCGCAGGCCCTCGGGGTCAGGGTTTCGTCGTCGTCCGGTTCCTCCTCTGGAGCCTGCTCGCCCGCGAGCGGGACTTCTTGTGGAAGCGGTGCGAAATGAAGGGGTTGCGCAAGGGCTTCGGCGACACTTCCTTCGATCTGTTGCGCGAGGTAATGGACGCCGGCCATCACCCCCGCGCGGTCTTCCATCAGACTGTGCCAGCGATCGTCCAGCGCCGCGTTCAGGCTTTCGCGAAGCTGCGCTTGCATCTTCGGCTGTTCGCTGGCGTGCGCGATCGCCCCGAAGCCGGCCGCCCCCAGCGAGATCACCACGCCAGCGACGCCGCCTACCGCCGCCGCGGCAGCGCTTGCGCCGCCGCTGCCGGCAAGCCTGGCCAGCAGTCTTTCGCTGGCAGCTTTCGCCACCGGCGATATTCTGGCATCCGCCGACCCGGCAACCTGACCAGCGGACGCCTTGCGGATCTGCGCAAGCAGGGCCACATAGGCAGGCAGCCTGGCGATCGGATCGGCGTGGACAATCTCGTAGAGCGAAGCGCTGTGCGCTGCCGGAGGCGCCAGCGCAATCGCCGGAATCTCCTTGAGGCGCCGGTCGAATTGCTCGAGCGGTACCACCGTGGCGGCGCGGGATGGCCTGCAGTTGCTCGCCAAGGATCTGCACGTAGAGCCTCGTCACTTGGCCCCTGACGACGGCGGGATCGATCTCCCTGGCAACCGGGTCGAGCACTTGAGCGTCGTATTGCTCCTGCAGATAGGTGGCCAGTTTTCTAGCCGCAGGATCGCTCCCTTCCCCGCCGCTCAGCTTGTACCAGGCGACCTTGATGGCCAGCCATTGCTGGGTCCAGTAGCCGGTGAACCACGGGATGAAGTCTGCCTCGGTGCGCTGGTGGACGCGGTCTCTCCAGCTCTCCAGCGAACCGCGTGCGAAGTTTTTGGCGGGTTCTGTCGCCGCCTGCGACGCGGCGGCTATGTCGCTATCGACCAGCCACCAGGTGCTCTCCGGTACATGAACCGGCGGACTCGGCTGGTGGCCGCGATCCGGGGTGGCACAACCCGCCAGTGCCACCACCAAGGCGATGACCAGGGAATGAAGATTAGAGATCACGCGATCACGGTTTGGCAGAAAACGCAAAGACCCAGGTCCCGAAGGTGCGTGCCAGCAAGCAGTCAGCGGTCCGCTTCACCGACATGCCACGCCGCGACGCCCAGACATTCAACAACGCACGCGAAGCCACCCGTCGTCGGCGAGCCATCTGACGATCTCGCTGACTTGCAGCAGCGAAGAGTAGCAGGCGAAGAGTGATTCACCAAGCCCGCGGGCGGCCCCAGGGTGCGAATGAAAGTGCTGGTCATGGCAAGAGCCGTAGGTCGGGTTAGGCCGCCGGCCGTAACCCGACGACCAAGGGCACCCGATCGCTGTAAATGTCGGGTAGAGTCGAGATGTGGCGCGGTAGCATTAGGTCCGGCTTGTCTGTTTCCGTCCCTTTCGTCTGACGGTGCCCAAGTAGCCGGGCCATCGCCCCGTTTCCACATCCGCTCATCGAACCGGACGTGCGGTTTCCCGCATCCGGCTCTCGGACAAGACATCACGCTTTCGCCCACGGAAGGTCATGGGTCCGTGCCGGCAAATTGACCAGCCCCAACTGTTCGTAGAGATACTGATCCGGGTAGCGCGCCAACCCCGTGCCGGAGACCTGTGCTCTTGCATAACCACCGGCGGAGCCGTTGCGTGACGTGGGGTTGATCGCCCGATAGGCCGGGCTGACTGGACCGAGGCAGAAGTAATTCGCCCAGCCGGTCAGTTTCCGGTTCAGCCGTCCCACGACAAACTCGGCATCCAGGGGTTCGGCAACGGTCGGTTTCCCGAGTGATGCTTTCCACCATCCGTTTGATGCTCTTCTGCGAGGGCCGAGTGCCGATGTAGGCGCGCCCGGTCTCGCGGCTGAGCACCGCCCGAGGGTGTAACCCAGGAAATCAAACCGCTCTTGCGGTATTTGACACAGGTGTGTCTTGTCGTCGTTCCGTCAGCTTCGGTTGCTCCATCATCCCCGCATCGCGTCCATGGCATCTTCTGCCCGGCCTTTGCAGCAGATGACGAAGTCGTCTGCGTAATTGACGATGTGCGCCGACCAGCGACGGGCATACCCCAACCTCTTCCATCCGAGGATGAATCGCCGCATGTACAGATTCGACAGCAGCGGTGAAATCGGGCCCCTTGCGGGTGCCGCGTCCGGTGTCCCGGTTGGACGTCGTCCGCTTCCGGTGACCGTGTCCATCGTCCTCTTCCACTGGCGCTTCCAGCCATTGCTTGATGAGGTGCAGAACGTGCCGATCCACGATCCGACGGGCGACGCTCTTCATCAGCTCAGGATGCGGAATGCGATCAAAATAGCCTGACAGATCCGCATCGATCACTTGCTGGTGTCCTGTATTCAGCAGACGATGAACCGCCTTTACCGCGTCCTGCGCTCCCGCTCTGCCCGGTAGGCGTATTGCTCCGGTTGCAGGTCGGCTTCAAAGATAGGTTCCAGCACGAGCAGCGCCGCCGTTTGTACCACTCGGTCGGTGATCGTCGGTATGCCCAAGGGGCGCAGCTTGCCGTTCGGCTTCGGTATCCAGACCCGTTTGACCGCTTCCGGTCGGTAGTCCTTCTGCTTCAGCCGTTCCGCCAGTTCCCCAAGCCAGCGTTCTTCTCCATACGCTTCGATGTCTTCAAAACGCACTCCATCTACCCCGGCTGCTCCCTGGTTGGCTGCAGCTTGGTAGGCATGGTCGAGCACGTCCCGTCGATGAATCTTGTCGTACAGGAGGTAGAACCGGTACCCGGGTTCTTCCTTCGCTTTGGCATGTAACGCCATCCGCAGTTTCTGAACGTTGATCGGAGTTTGCAGGTTGCCCAATCTCCTATCCCTTTCTGCTTCTTGCGTTGGTCTTGAACTGAGGCCCCTTTCCTCCATCGGCATTACCCGACTTCAACGGTACTACGAGGCCTCTCCGCCACCCCACTCGCCCGGCCTGTCCCTCGCGGGCGTCCGGTTGGTCTTGCGCTTGACCACGTGATGGGGCTTCCCGTGTTGCCTCTGTCTTCCTCTTCCCATGCCGTCACCACTACCCCGGCGGAATCGCAGGCTGCCTTTCGTTCGCTTCACCTACGACAGCGGCCTTCCCGTTGTAACGCCGGGTCGGCTTCCGCATCGCTCTTTCCGAGGCCTGCTCAGTGTTCATTCACATTACGGCCTGCATGCTCGCCAAGTTCCCTAAAGAACCCTCTACACCGAAGGCTTCAGCCGCTTTGTTGCCTTCGCGACTGCTCCAGTTGCTACCGGTCGGAACGAAAGTTACCGGACGGGATTCGCACCCGCTGAAAGACAGCGCCTTGACACGGCGCACGTTACGCTTCGCTAACCCGACCTACGATCTCTGCTGCAGGCAGCGACCGATGGCAGCAGCAGAGTTGTTCACGTCGCCGACCTTGCAGCACGAGTTGCGCAGAGTGCTGGCGCGTTCGCACCTGGCGTCTCGCCTGGCCAGACAGCGTTCTTCGGTCGAGCAGGCGATGAACTTGTCGCCGCGGTCGTCGGCGGCAGCGGATGGTGAAAGGACTATTGCCACCCGCACCGGCATGGCCAGTTCACCGCGATGGTCATCCGAATGGCCGCTGACGAAGACATCGGGATGAGTTTCCCTTCAGCACAACAACCCATTCGACACAATGAAAGCAATGATCTCCGCCAGCCCCTCTCCGGTCTTCATGTTGCTGAACACAAACGGCCGCTCGCCGCGCATCCTGCGGCTGTCGCACTCCATCACCTCCAGCGACGCACCGACCATCGGCGCCAGATCGGTCTTGTTGATCACCAGCAGGTCGGAGCAGGTGATTCCCGGTCCGCCCTTGCGCGGAATCTTGTCGCCGGCGGCGACGTCGATGACGTAGATCGTCAGGTCGGAGAGTTCGAGGCTGAAGGTCGCCGCGAGATTGTCGCCGCCCGATTCGACGAAGACGATCTCGATGTCGGGGAAGGCGGTGGTCAGCCGGGCGACGGCTTCGAGGTTGATTGACGCGTCCTCGCGGATCGCCGTGTGCGGGCAACCGCCGGTCTCGACGCCGAGGATGCGCTCCTGCGGCAAAGCGGCGTGCTGCACCAGGAACTTGGCGTCCTCGGCGGTGTAGATGTCGTTGGTCACCACGCCGAGGCTGTATTTCTCGCGCAGGGCAAGGCACAACGCCAGGGTGAGTGCGGTCTTGCCCGAGCCGACCGGGCCTCCGATGCCGATGCGCAGGGCGGGTCGTCGGTTCATCCGGGGTTCGCTTTCGGTCATGATCGAAAAAGTCTCGAATACTGCGTTTCGTGGCAACTCGAAGCCAGGGCCAGGCCGGGAGCGAAGTTGCTCCATGCCGCTTCGGGCAGTGTCAGCGCCTGCTGCACCACCGACGGAATGCGGCCGCCGAGTGCCAGCAAGGCACGCTGGCCAGCGGTCTGGCCGAGGGGTACGGCCTTCAACGCCGCCAGCACCTGATTCTCGCACCAGGACCACAGATAGGCGGCCAGGGAGTCGGCAAGCGGGATCTCCCAGACGGCCGCCGCCAGCGCCCAGCCGGTGGGAAAAGCGACTTCCGGAAGGGCATCAAAAGCCGGTGGCACCGGAAAATCATCCAGATCGTGCAGCAGCCGGCGCAGCGAATAGCCCATCTGCACCGTCTCGGCGCGCAGCTCGGACGACTCGCGGCTGGCCAGGAATTCGGCGTTGAGACGCTCGACTTCGCCGATGCTGCCGGCGACCCAGGCGCGCTGCAGGCAGGCGCTCAGTGGTGCTTCGAAGCGGCCGATGCCTTCCGCGAGCAGACCACCGATCCATTGCACGGCAGTCGCCTGATCGCGTACCAGCCCCGCCTCGACGGCCCATTCCAGGCCTTGCGAATAGGTGTAGGCGCCCACCGGCAACGTCGGGCTGGCGAGTTGCAGCAGGCGAGGTAACGCGAGGCTCAGTGCTGCGTCACCCACAACGCGTTTTCCCGTCGACCACAAAATGTATTCACGATTTGATGGACTTTCCCGAGGTCAGACAGTATAGTTTGGCATGGTCACCTGCGACGAGTCCAAGCGCAAAGCCAATCTTTCCCGTCATGGCATCGATCTGGCCGAGATGGACACCGTGTTCGAGGGTTTCCTTTACACCCGGGAAGATGCGCGAATGGCTTACGGCGAACAAAGGCTGCAGAGTCTCGGATGGTTTCGTGACCGGGTGGTCTTCCTGGTATGGACCGACCGCCAGGCTGGCCCACATGTAATTTCCTGCCGATATGCCGACAAACATGAAACACGACGCTACTTCCAAGCCATTCCCTGACGCCGAGCAGCGCGCCGCAGCACTCGCCGCCGCGCCCGAGGGCGTGTCTGACCCCGAATGCCCATACGACCCCAACGATGCAGATGCGGTCCAGACCTTCTGGAAGGATGCCTTGGTCAGCGAGTCGCTACCCGAATTACGGGAAAAGCTGGCCGCCCGGCGGCGCGGACCACAGAAGCGCCCGACCAAGGTGCCGACCACCATTCGCTTTGACCCGGACGTGCTGGATGGCCTCAGAGCAACCGGAAATGGCTGGCAGACGCGGGTGAACGAAGCCATGCGCGAATGGCTGAGAACGCATCCTCTCGCGTAGTTCATTTGAACTCGTGAATTTTCGCCGGCGAGCGATGCGGGCCGTGGCCCGGGTCGTGCGGATCGGTTGCTCGCCCGCCCCGCGTCGGCCGGTAGTCGTGGCCGCGCGCGTGCGCTTCGCCGTGCGCGTGCGCCGCCGCATAGGCGCCGCCTTCCGGATCGAAGGGCGCTTCGACCTCGCTGACCGAGCAACCGAGGCCGAGCAGCATTTCACCGAGCACGTGATCCGGCTGAAAGCGCAGGAAGCGGTCGCCGAGCTGCACCGGCACGTGCCGGTTGCCCAGGTGATAGGCGGCGCGGACCAACTGGAAGGTGTCCGGGGCACGAACTTCGAGTAGCTCTTCGCTCGCCGCTATGACCTCGACGACGCGTCCATCGCCGGCCAGCAGCCGGTCGCCATGCCGCAGCACGGTCCCCGCCGGAAAGACGTAGCCCATCTCCTCGCCGCTGACCAGCGTCACTCGCTGCCGGCTCTTGCGGCGGGATTCGTAAGGCAGCACCAGGCAGTCGCTGGCGGGTGCATCGGCGGCGGCGAAGGATTCGGCGAAGAGCATGCGCAGCTCAGAAGAGGAAGTAACGTTGCGCCATCGGCAACACGCTCGCCGGCTCGCAGACCAGGAGTTCGCCGTCGGCGCGCACGGCGTAGGTTTCGGGATCGACGTCGATCTTCGGCGTTGCGCCATTGTGGATCATGTCGGCCTTGCCGAGCGCCCGCGTCCCGCGTACGGCGACCAGCGGCTTGCTCAGGCGCAGCGCGGCGACCTCGGGGTTGTCGAGAGCCGCCTGCGCGACAAAGGTGACCGAGGTCTTGAGTGCGCGCCCGAAGGCACCGAACATTGGCCGGTAATGTACCGGCTGCGGCGTCGGAATCGAGGCGTTGGCGTCGCCCATGGCGGCGGCGGCGATCATTCCGCCCTTGACGATCAGGGAGGGCTTGACGCCAAAGAAAGCCGGCTTCCAGAGCACCAGATCGGCGAGCTTGCCGACCTCGATCGAGCCGACGAGGTGGCTGATGCCGTGCGTGATCGCCGGGTTGATCGTGTATTTTGCGAGGTAGCGCTTGACGCGGAAGTTGTCGTTCGCCGTCAGCGGCTCACCCGCTGTGGCGGGCAGGTGACCGCGCTGCACCTTCATCTTGTGCGCCGTCTGCCAGGTGCGGATGATCACTTCGCCAACCCGGCCCATCGCCTGCGAGTCGGACGACATCATCGACAGCGCACCGAGGTCGTGCAGGATGTCTTCGGCGGCGATCGTCTCGCGCCGGATGCGGCTTTCGGCGAAAGCGACGTCCTCCGCGATCGCCGGGTCGAGGTGGTGACAGACCATCAGCATGTCGAGGTGCTCGTCGACCGTATTCACCGTGTAGGGTCGCGTCGGGTTGGTCGACGAAGGCAGGACGTTGGCTTCGCCAACGGCGCGCAGGATGTCCGGCGCGTGCCCACCGCCAGCGCCTTCGGTATGGAAGGTGTGGATCGTGCGGCCCTTGAAAGCGGCGAGCGTCGTTTCGACGAAACCCGACTCGTTGAGCGTGTCGGTATGGATCGCCACCTGCACGTCCATCTCGTCGGCTACGGTCAGGCAATTGTCGATCGCCGCCGGCGTCGTTCCCCAGTCTTCGTGCAGCTTGAGGCCGATGGCGCCGGCGCGCACCTGTTCGCGCAGCGGTTCGGGCAACGAGACATTGCCCTTGCCGAGAAAGCCGAGATTCATCGGAAAGGCATCGGCCGCTTCGAGCATGCGCTGAATGTGCCACGCGCCCGGCGTGCAGGTAGTCGCGTAGGTGCCGGTGGCCGGCCCGGTGCCGCCGCCGAGCATCGTGGTCACCCCCGACATCAGCGCTTCGTCGATCTGCTGCGGGCAGATGAAGTGGATGTGGCTGTCGATACCGCCGGCGGTAACGATCATCCCTTCGCCGGCGATGATCTCGGTGCTGCCGCCGATGCTGATCGTCACGCCGGGCTGGATGTCCGGATTGCCGGCCTTGCCGATGCCGGCAATGGTGCCGCCCTTGATGGCGATATCGGCCTTGACGATTCCCCAGTGGTCGACGATCAGCGCATTGGTGATCACCGTGTCCGCCACTTCGGCAGCGAGCTGCTGGCCCTGCCCCATGCCGTCGCGGATGACCTTGCCGCCGCCGAACTTGACCTCCTCGCCGTAGATCGTGAAATCGTCCTCGACGGCGATCCACAGCTCGGTATCGGCGAGGCGAACGCGATCGCCGACGGTCGGGCCGAACATCTCGGCGTAGGCCTGACGCGAAATCCTCACGCTCATTGCAGCGTTCCCATCACCAGACCGTTGAAACCATAGATGCGTCGCTGGCCGGCCAGCGCCACCAGTTGCACGCTGCGCGTCTGCCCGGGTTCGAAGCGCACCGCGGTGCCGGCGGCGATATCCAGCCGGAAGCCGAGCGCCGCCGCTCGGTCGAAGGCGAGCGCCGTATTGGTTTCGGCAAAGTGATAGTGTGAGCCGACCTGGATCGGCCGGTCGCCGGTGTTGGCGACGCTCAGCCTGATCGTATCGCGGCCGGCGTTGAGCTCGATCTCGCCGGGCTCGATGTGCATTTCTCCGGGAATCATGAGTCGCCTCCTCAGATGATCGGATGATGGACGGTGACCAGCTTGGTCCCGTCGGGGAAGGTCGCTTCGACCTGGATATCGTGGATCATTTCCGGCACCCCCTCCATCACGTCGTCACGGCCGAGCAGCGTCGTGCCATAAGTCATCAGTTCGGCCACCGTCCGCCCGTCGCGGGCGCCTTCGACGATCGCTGCACTGATGAAGGCCACCGCTTCCGGGTAATTGAGCTTCAGGCCGCGCGCGCGGCGCCGCTCGGCGAGCAGCGCGGCGGTAAAGATCAGCAGCTTGTCCTTCTCTCGCGGTGTCAGTTCCATTGCGCTCCCTCAGCGATTCACGTACTCCAGATGCGCGGCGGCACGGCTGTCCTGCCGAGTGCCAGCGGACGCAGCTGCTTCCACACCTCGATCAACCACGCCCGTGCCGCCTCGACGCCAGGCGCCAGACAGCGGGCGACGAGCACCTCGGGCAGCGCGGTCACCCCGGTCAGCAGACCCTCGGCCACCGGCAGCTCGCGACAGGGGGCAAGCCACTCGCGCTCTATCGTTCTGCCGGCAAGCAGCAGCGTCGCGCTGACCGGCCGACCGGCCAGACCTGCTGCCGCTTCGAGCCAGGTCGACCCACCGAGCAGGCGGCCACGCTCGATCCACAACGGCCGCCCTGCCCTTTCGATTCGCGTCGCCAGCTCTAGCCGACCGTAGCTGAAACGTTCACCGGACTCCGTTCGCCCGAGGCAGAGGATCTCCCAGCCGCAGAACACGCCGCCGGCAGCCAGCTCGACCCGCGTCTGCAGCGCTGCTTCGGCGCCGTCGAAAACGATCGTCTCCTGCGGCAGCCACTCGACGCATGCCTGGTCAGCAACGCGCAGACTCAACGATTGCCGCGCGCACCGACCACCCGAACGATACCACTTGCCGGCGCCGGGTGTGGTGAGCAAAGCATGTGCCCCCTCTGCCGCGCTTACCAGGATATCGAGGCTGTCGCCACCGGCAACGCCGCCCGGCGGATGCAGGATGATCGCCTGGCAGACCTCCGCGCCCTCGGGATAGAGCGCCTTCTGCACGCGCAGCGGCCCGTAGTGCTGGCAATGCACCAGCGCCGTCCGCTCCGCCCGGCGCTCGAAGCGGAGATCCAGCCGCGCCGGCCAGCCCGGCCGCGTCGCTTCTTCGGCCGCGTTCCTGACCGATTCCTCGACCGCCTGCGCTAGCGCTACCGTCAAACGGCCAGGGCCGCCAGAACCCCATCCTTTTCCATGTCTTCTCCGCGTCCGCGCAGGATGATCTCGCCCCGTTCCATGACCAGATACTGGTCGGCCAGCGAGCGCGCGAAATCATAGTACTGCTCGACGAGCAGAATGGCCATTTCGCCGCTCTGCGCCAGCGCCCGGATGGCGCGCTCGATGTCCTTGATGATCGACGGCTGGATACCCTCGGTCGGCTCGTCGAGGATCAGCAGTTGCGGACCCATGGCCAGCGCCCGGCCGATCGCCAGTTGCTGCTGCTGGCCGCCCGAGAGATCGCCGCCGCGCCGGCGCAGCATCTGCCGCAGCACCGGGAACATCTCGAAGATCCGCTCGGGCACCGGCGTACTGCCGGGACACGTCGCCAGACCCATCAGCAGGTTTTCCTGCACCGTCAGACGCGGAAAGATCTCGCGACCCTGCGGCACGTAGCCGATACCGGCCTTGACCCGCTGATGCGAGGCAGCGCGCGTCAGGTCACGGCCGGCGAACTCGATACTGCCACTGCGCGTGGGCAGCAGCCCCATCAGCGACTTCAGCAAGGTCGATTTTCCGACACCGTTGCGGCCGAGAATCGCGGTTACCTTGCCCGCCTCGGCGGTGAAGCTGAGGTTGCGCAGGATGTGGCTGCCGCCGTAATACTGGTTCAGGTGCTTGATGTTCAACATCGTCGCGCTAACGCCCCAGATAGACTTCGATGACGCGCTGATCGGCCTGGACTTCCTCCAGGGTCCCTTCGGCGAGCATGCTGCCTTCGTGCAGGACGGTGACCCTGCCGCCGAGCTGCTTGACGAAAGCCATGTCGTGCTCGACGACGACCAGCGAATGCCTGCCGGCCAGCGACAGGAACAGCTCGCCGGTACGCTCGGTTTCCTCGTCGGTCATGCCGGCCACCGGTTCGTCGAGCAACAACAGCTTCGGTTCCTGCATCAGCAACATGCCGATCTCCAGCCACTGCTTCTGGCCATGCGAGAGCAGCCCGGCCAGCCGCTTGGCATGCGCCGACAGGCGGATCAGTTGCAGCGTCTCGGCGATGCGGTCGGCGGCCGCCGAATCGAGCTGTGCGAACAGGCTGCGCCAGACGCGCTTGTCGGTCTTCATGGCCAGCTCGAGATTCTCGAAGACGGTATGGTTCTCGAAGATCGTCGGCTTCTGAAATTTCCGGCCGATGCCGATGTGCGCGATCTCGGGCTCGGTCAGCCGCGTCAGGTCGATCGTCTGGCCGAAGAAAACCGTCCCCTCGTCGGGCCGCGTCTTGCCGGTGATGACGTCCATCATCGTGGTCTTGCCGGCACCGTTGGGTCCGATGATGCAGCGCAGCTCGCCGGCGTCGATGGTCAGCGTCAGCTTGTTGAGCGCGCGAAAACCGTCGAAGCTGACCGTGATGTCTTCAAGATAGAGGATGACCTTGTGCGAAAGGTCGAGCTGACCCGGCTTGAGAACATGCCCGAGTTCGGCGGTGCCGCTGTCCCAGTCAGGGTTATCCTGCTCGTCAAGGAGTACGTCGACGGCGTTCATGCCTTTGCTCCTTTTGCCGCAACGGCGAGTTCATCGCCGCTATTCGGCCGCCATCGGGCACGCAGCGTGAACCACAGGCCGACCACCCCCTGCGGCAGATACAAGGTACTGACGACGAACAGCGTGCCGAGAAAGAACAGCCAGTATTCGGGAAAACTGACGGTGAACCAGCTCTTCGCCAGGTTGACGATGAACGCTCCGATGACCGGCCCAATCAGCGTGCCGCGCCCGCCGACAGCGACCCAGATGGCGATTTCGATCGAGTTGGCGACCGACATTTCCGATGGGTTGATGATCCCCACCTGCGGCACGTAGAGCGCGCCGGCAATGGCACAGAGCATCGCCGACAGCGTCCACACAAAGAGCTTGTACCACAACGGATGGTAGCCGATGAACATGACGCGCGACTCGGCGTCACGGATCGCCGTCAGGACGCGGCCGAACTTCGAAGTCACCAGGTAACGCGCCAGCAGCAGCGTACCGAGCAGCGCCAACGCCGACAGGCCGAACAGCACGACGCGAGTTTCCGGCGCGGTGATCGAGTAGCCGAGAATCCGCTTGAAATCGGTGAAACCGTTGTTGCCGCCGAAACCGGTCTCGTTGCGGAAGAAGAACAGCATCGCCGCATAGGTTAGCGCCTGCGTGATGATCGAGAAATAAACGCCCTTGATGCGCGAGCGGAAAGCGAAATAGCCGAACACGAAAGCGATCAACGCCGGCACCACGAGTACCAGCAGCGCCACCCAGAGAAAGCTGTCGCTGCCGGCCCAGAACCACGGCAACTCCTGCCAGTCGAGGAAGACCATGAAATCCGGCAGATCGCTCTGGTAGCTGCCGTCCCGACCGATCTGCCGCATCAGATACATCCCGAAGGCGTAGCCGCCGAGGGCAAAGAACAGGCCATGACCGAGCGAGAGGATGCCGCCGTAACCCCAGATCAGATCCATTGCCACGGCGACGATCGCGTAGCAGAGAATCTTGCCGGTCAGGGTGATGAACCAGGTCGACAGATGCAAGGGATTCTCTGGCGGCAGCGCCAGGTGCATGATCGGCACGGCAACCAGCGCAAAAGCGGCGAACAACCCCACCAGCAGCCAGCCACGAGCGTCGAAGCTGCGCCCGAGGCGGACGATCAAAGGAGTTCTCATCAACGTTCTCCCCGGCTCAGGATTCGACAAAGCGGCCCTTGAGGGCAAACAGGCCCTGCGGACGCTTCTGGATGAAGATGATGATGAACACCAGCACGACGATCTTCGCGACCACCGCGCCGGTCCAGCCCTCGAGGAACTTGGTGAACACGCCGAGACCGAGCGCCGCCCAGACCGCGCCGGCGAGCTGCCCGACGCCGCCAAGCACGACAACCATGAACGAATCGACAATGTAGCCCTGCCCCATGTCCGGACCGACGTTGGCGATCTGCGACAGCGCCACGCCGCCGAGCCCGGCAACGCCGGCGCCCAGCCCGAAAGCCAGGGTGTCGATGCGTCCGGTCGGCACGCCGACGCAACCAGCCATCGGCCGGTTCTGCGTCACTGCCCGTACGAACATGCCCAGGCGCGAGAGGTTGAGGATCGCCCACATGGCCACCAGTACCGCAATCGAAAAGGCGACAATGATGATCCGGTTCCACGGCAGCAACAGATTCGGCAGCACCTCGATGCCACCGGCCATCCACACCGGGTTGGCCACTTCGACGTTCTGCGCACCGAACAGCGTACGCGCCACCTGCATCAGGAACAGCGAGATGCCCCAGGTGGCCAGCAGCGTTTCCAGCGGGCGGCCGTAAAGGTGGCGAATGACGATGCGCTCCATCAGCACGCCGACCAGCGCCGCGGCAAGAAAGCCGACCGGAATCGCCGCCAGCAGATACCAGTCGAGCGCTGCTGGAAAATAGGCCCGGAAGACGCTCTGCATCGCCCACGCCGAGTAGGCACCAACCATCAGTAGTTCGCCGTGCGCCATGTTGATCACCCCCATGACGCCGTAGGTGATCGCCAGGCCAAGCGCCGCGAGCAGCAGGATCGAACCGAGCGAGAGGCCAGTGAACGCCCGACCGAGGTTGTCGGCCCACGCCAGACGCTGCTCGATCGAGCGAATCGACGTACCGGCCGCAGCGCGCACCGCGCTGTCGGGTTCGACCCAGTTGTCACCACGCTTCTCGGTCAGCGGGATCAGCAGCTGACGCACTTTCGGGCTGCTGCTTTCGCCGAGCGTGCGTACGGCGGCGTGGCGCACGGCGGCATCGGTCGAGCCGAGACTCGCCTGCGCGTGCGCGAGCTGCAGCCGGGTCCTGATTTCGGGATCGCTTTCGGCGGCAAGTGCCTTGTCGAGCAGCGGCAACATCTTTACTTCGGCGCTCAGGGTCACTTCCTGCGCCGCCTGCCAGCGCACCGAGCGTTCGCTCGAAAAAAGGCGCAGTGCTGCCAGCGCAGCCGACAGCTCGCGGCGCACGCGATTGTTGATGCCGATCGTCTCGATGGCTGCTGGCGCCGGACGTATCTCGACGTTGCTGGACGCATCGAGCACACGCTCACCATCCACGATCACCACGCGCTCGCCGACTACCGCCAGCGAATTGTCCGAAAACGCCTTGAGTACCGGCAAAGCCTCCTCCGGCGTGGCCTGGGCCAGCGCAACGATCGCCGCGATCTTGGCGTCGGAGTCTTCCGCTGCCAATGGCTTGAGCAGCGCCGGGTCAATGGCCGCCAGGCACGAGGCGCTCAGCAGCCAGCCGCAAAGCAGTAATCCAGTGATGCGCATGCTTCCTCCACGAACGGGTACAGACGGCGGACCACCTGTACCCGGATCAGCCTCGCTTACTTGCCTTCCGGCGCGTCCTTCTTCTTGTCGTTACCCGCTATGAACGGGCTCCACGGCTGGGCGCGGATCGGGCCCTTGGTCTTCCACACCACGTCGAACTGGCCGTCAGCCTTGATCTCGCCGATGAACACCGGCTTCCACAGGTGATGGTTGGTTTCATCCATCTTCAAGGTGTAGCCCGAGGGGGCATTGAAGGTCTGGCCGGCCATTGCCGCGATCACCTTGTCGACGTCGGTCGACTTGGCCTTCTCGACCGCCTGCTTCCACATGTGGATGCCGACGAAGGTGGCTTCCATCGGGTCGTTGGTCACCACCGTGCCGGCGTTGGGCAGCTTGTTCTGCTTGGCCCAGTCCTTGTACATCTTCACGAACTTCTCGTTCTCAGGATTCTTCAGCGACATGAAGTAGTTCCAGGCGGCCAGATGGCCGACCAGCGGCTTGGCATCGACACCGCGCAACTCCTCTTCGCCGACGGAGAAGGCGATGACCGGCACATCGGTGGCCTTCAGGCCGGCATTGCCGAGTTCCTTGTAGAAGGGCACATTGGAGTCACCGTTGATGGTCGAGACGACTGCGGTCTTCTTGCCTTCGCTCGAGAACTTCTTGATCTTGGCGATGATCGTCTGGTAGTCGCTGTGACCAAACGGCGTGTACTCTTCCATGATGTCAGCATCAGCCACACCCTTGGACTTGAGGAAGGCGCGCAGGATCTTGTTGGTTGTGCGCGGATAGACATAGTCGGTGCCAAGCAGCACGAAGCGTTTGGCTTCGCCGCCGTCCTTGCTCATCAGATACTCGACCGCCGGGATCGCCTGCTGGTTGGGCGCAGCGCCGGTGTAGAAGACGTTCTTTTCAAGTTCTTCACCCTCGTACTGCACGGGATAGAAGAGCAGGCCGTTCAGTTCCTTGAATACCGGCAGCACGGACTTGCGCGAAACCGAGGTCCAGCACCCGAAAACCACGGCGACCTTGTCCTTGGAAAGCAACTGGCGGGCCTTTTCCGCAAACAGAGGCCAGTTGGATGCCGGGTCGACCACCACCGGTTCCAGCTTTTTGCCCAGTACCCCGCCGTGCTTGTTGATATCCGCAATGGTCATCAGTGCGGTTTCCTTGAGCGCTGTCTCGGAAATGGCCATGGTCCCCGAAAGCGAATGCAGAATACCGACCTTGATCGTTTCGGCGGCCAGAGCGCTCAACGAACCCAGCCCGAACGCAGCAGTGACGGCGACGGCTGAAACGGTCTTCATGAAATTGCGACGTACCATCTGTTTGCTCCTCAAAGGTTAAGAACCGCGAATAGAATTTTCCTGCGAAGGACCAGAAGCAATTGTCATGCCAGACAGCCGCAAGATCGAAAACAAGCGTCTAACAGCCACCCGGCGGTTCATCGCGCGTCCTCTCGGTGCTCGCCGCGGCTCCCGGGCACCTCAATGGTGCGTGCCGCCCGCCCAGGCACCACGACGGGGCCGGCCACCCTGGCGGCGAGGAAACTCTGGTGCCGAGGGAAGCTCATCAGCGAAGGAGTTCTCCCGCGAACGGTTGACGCCAATCAAGTGACCACTCAGCAAACGCCAGCGCCCCCCCGGGAACCACTCCGAGATCAGGCAGGAGTCCCCAGGAGCCAATTAGCCAATTGCAGTTCCCACATGCCACCCGATCGCAATAGGCAATTCGGCCTTGCGTGGACGAAGAAAAGGCCAGAAACCCTGCTTTTGCCTGGTTTGCTGGCCTTCCCCGGACTACCTTGGACTACCTTGTTCTGGTGCCGAGAGGGGGAATCGAACCCCCACGATGTTTCCATCGGCGGATTTTGAGTCCGCTGCGTCTACCGATTCCGCCATCTCGGCTTTGGGCACGCAGTATGCGCACCGGAAGAGGGCCTGATTATCGCTGATTCTCCAGCCGCCGACAAGCAGAAGCCTTGTCCAACGTGCTACCTGCAGCACACCGGCGGCTGGCGTTGGTCGTAGATCACGAAACCCGCTTCGGCCAGGTGACCGATCATCGGCAGATAGCCTCGTTCAGCTTTGAACGTGCAATGTGCGCCTTGGGCATCGCCGAATCTGGAACTGCTTGGTGCACCGCAGCTTGCCACACCGGCAAGCTGCCTGTATGGTCGCGCCCGGAAGCTTATATCGTATACGATCGTTGGAGTCTCCACCGTCGCCCATGCCATCGGTTCTTGAGCTTGTCGCCACGCAAAAGATGCCCCGCCTCAGCGCGTCGGATCAGGTTGCGCTGACGCTCAAGAAAGCAATTGTCGATGGCTTGTTGCCGGCTGGCGAACTGCTCCGGCAAGACGAGATCGCGGCGCATTTCCACGTCAGCAAGATTCCCGTTAGGGAAGCCCTGAAACATCTCGAAGCCAAAGGCCTGGTGACCTTCCTGCGCAACCGCGGTGCCATGGTCACCGCGCTGTCGGCGGCCGAGATCGACGAGTACATGGCCATCCGGGCAATGCTTGAAGCCCGGGCAGCGCGCCTGGCGGCGCCGCTGATTAGCGATCCGGTCATTGAACAGGCGCGCCGGCATCTCGAAGACTTTGACCTGACGGTCGACAGCGGTCGCTGGGGCGAGCTGAACTGGCTGTTCCACTCGACGCTCTACGCGGCAGCCGGAAATCCGGTCCTGCTGGCCGAAATCCGTTCTCTCTACAACAAGGTCGAGCGTTACGTACGCGCGCTCCTCTCCATTAGCACCGAAATGCCCAAGACCCAGCGCCAGCACGTCGAGATCCTCGACGCGTTTGTCCGCCGGGACCCCGACGCGGCGGCAGAACTCACTCGGGCGCACGTGCTCGATGCGGGTGCGTCACTTGTCAACTACCTTAACGAGCACCGTAGCAAAGGAGGAACCACATGAACAAACGCATCCTGCTGGGCGGCTTCAGCCTGCTTGCCCTGGCCGGTACCAACGCTTACGCCGAGCACCTGGTGGCAATTGCCGGCCCGATGACAGGCCAGTACGCTTCGGCGGGTGACCAGATCCGCAAAGGCGCCGAGATGGCCATTGCCGACATCAACGCCAAGGGCGGTGTGGTTGGCGAGAAGCTGAAGCTGGAAATTGGCGACGATGCCTGCGACCCGAAACAGGCGGTTGCCGTCGCCAACCAGATGGTGAACAAGAAGATCATCTTCATGCACGGTCACTGGTGCTCGTCCTCGACGATCCCGGCGTCCGAAGTTTACGCCGAGGCCAACATACCTGTGGTCACCGTGTCGACCAACCCCAAGGTGACCGACCGCGGCCTCAAGAACATCTTCGCCATCGCCGGTCGTGACGATCAGCAGGGGCAGGTGGCCGGCGCCTACCTGGCGGAGAAGTTCAAGGGCAAGAAGATCGCCGTGGTCGATGACAAGAGCGCCTACGGCAAGGGTCTGGCTGACGAAGTGGCCAAGGCGATGGAAGCCAAGGGCGTCAAGCCGACGTTGCGCGAATCGATTACCGCCGGGGAAAAGGATTACTCCGGACTGGTCAGCAAGCTCAAGTCGTCCGGTATCGAAGTCATGTCCTACGGCGGTTACCACACCGAAGTGGCGCTGATCCTGCGCCAGGCGCAACAGGCCGGCCTGAAACTGACCGTGATGGGCGGCGACACCATGTCCAACACCGAGCTGGCGACCGCCGCTGGCCCGGAAGCGAACAATGTGCTGTTTACCTTCGGCCCGGACGCCCGCAAGAACCCGAGTGCTGCACCGGTCGTCAAGAAGTTCCACGACGCCAAGATTGAGCCGGAGGGATACGTTCTCTATGCCTACGCCGCTTTCCAGCTCTTCGACCAGGCGGCTACCAAGGCCAAGAGCACCAAGTACGCCGACATCGAGAAAGCGCTGCGCAGCAACACCTTCGACACAGTCATCGGCAAGCTGTCCTTTGACGCCAAGGGTAACAGCTCGGCGCCGGCCTTCGTCGTTTACCAGTGGAAAGATGGCAAGTACGACTACGTGAAGAAGTAATTGTTCGGGCGTGCCCGTTGTGTTTCTACTCGCGAGCACGCCAGAACCCCGCCCGGGTCGCTGCGGCGGCCCGGGCGGGAGTGGCAGCAAGCAGTCGTCCGCCCGCTGACGGACTTTGCCCAACCCCGCGCGACACCCTGTGTCGACACCGAACCGACTGGAAGGCCGCATGAGCGCCACCCATGAACTACGCCAGCGTCTGCGTGACTATCTTCGCATCGACGAGACGAAGGTCGTCGAGGAACTGATCGCACTGGCCCGTTTCACCCCTTCCGAACAGCAGGGCATCCGCGACCGCGCCACACCGCTGGTGCAGACGGTACGCGACAGTCGCCAGAACACCGGTGGCATCGACGCCTTCCTGGCCACCTACGACCTCTCCTCGCGCGAGGGGGTGGTCTTGATGTGCCTCGCCGAAGCGCTGCTGCGCATCCCCGATGCGGCAACCGTCGATCGCCTGATTCGCGACAAGATCGGCAATACCGAGTGGCAAAAGCGGCTCGGCGCCTCGCACAGCACCTTCGTCAATGCCGGCACCTGGGCGCTGATGCTCACCGGCCGCATCGTCAATCTCGACAACGAAGACCGCAACCTCAGCGGCACCCTCAAGCGCATGGTCGCACGCGCCGGCGAACCGGTAATCCGCCAGGCGGTGGTCACCGCGATGCGTATTCTCGGCAAACAGTTCGTCATGGGACGCAATATTCACGAAGCGCTCGAGCGCGCGCGCAGCGCCGAGAAAAGCGGCTACCGACACTCCTACGACATGCTCGGCGAATCGGCGCGCAGCGGCGCCGATGCCCTGCGCTACTTCGAGTCCTACAGCGCCGCGATCAAGGCGATCGGCGACGCGGCTGCCGGGCGACCGGCTTTCGAGGCACCGTCGATCTCGATCAAGCTCTCGGCCTTGCACCCGCGCTATGAAGTCGCCAACGAAGATCGCGTGCGCCACGAGTTGTTGCCAGCGGTCAAGGCACTGGCGGTCAAGGCCAAGGCGCGCAACATCGGTTTCACGATCGACGCCGAGGAAGTCGATCGGCTGGAAATGTCGCTGGACCTCATCGAGGCGCTGGCCATCGATCCGGAACTGGCCGGCTGGAACGGTCTCGGACTGGCCGTCCAGGCCTACCAGAAGCGTGCGTTGCCGGTCATCGACTGGCTGGCCGACCTCGCGCACCGGGCCGATCGACGGCTGATGGTGCGCCTGTGCAAGGGCGCCTATTGGGACGCCGAGATCAAGCTTGCGCAGGAACGTGGCCTTGCCGATTACCCGGTGTTCACGCGCAAGTCCTCTAGCGACCTGTCGTATCTGGCCTGCGCCCGACGTCTGTTCGCCGACCCGCAAGCTTTCTACCCGGCCTTCGCCACGCACAACGCGCACACCCTGGCGGCCGTCGCCGAGATCGCCATCAGCGCCGGCGGTAGCGACGAATGGGAATACCAGCGCCTGCACGGGATGGGCGAAGAGTTGTACGACCAGGTCGTCGGCGGAGACAAATGGGGACGCGCCTGCCGCGTCTATGCGCCGGTGGGCAGCCACGAAGACCTGCTGGCCTACCTCGTGCGTCGCCTGCTCGAGAACGGCGCCAACTCGTCGTTCGTCAATCGCATCGCCGACGCCGATCTGCCGATCGCCGCGCTGATTGCCGACCCTGTTGAAAGAAGTGCCGGCCTGGCCGTCAAGCGCCAGCCGCGCATCCCCCTGCCACGCGACCTCTTCGGCGCTGAACGCGCCAATAGTGAAGGACTGGACATGAACGACCACCCCACCCTCGAAGACCTGCGCGGCGCCATCGAGCAAAGCGCCCGCGTCAACTACGTCGCCGCGCCGCTGATCGACGGCAGGCCGCGTGTCGGCGCCAGCAGGCCCGTTCGCTCGCCGGCCGACCAGCGCGAGGTCGTCGGCCAGGTGATCGAGGCCAGCGTCGGCGACGTCAGCACGGCCTTCGCCGTCGCGCAGGCCGCTTTTCCATCGTGGGAGGCGACGCCCGCGAAGGAACGCGCCGCCGCCCTCGACCGTGCCGCTGACCTGATGCAGGGGCGACTGCCCGAGCTGGTCGCCCTGATCGTCCGCGAAGGCGGCCGCACGCAGGGTGACGCGGTCTCCGAAGTGCGCGAGGCGATCGATTTTTGCCGCTACTACGCCGCGCAAGCCCGCGAGAAGTTTTCCGAGCCAATCCCCCTGCCCGGCCCGACTGGCGAGCGCAACAGCCTGTCGCTGCACGGCCGCGGCGTCTTCGTCTGCATCAGCCCGTGGAATTTTCCGCTGGCAATCTTTGTCGGCCAGATCGCTGCGGCGCTGGCTGCCGGTAACAGCGTGCTGGCCAAGCCGGCCGAGCAAACGCCGTTGGTGGCCGCGCTCGCCGTCGAACTTCTGCATGGCGCCGGCATCCCGCCCGGCGCGCTGGCTTTCCTGCCCGGCGACGGGCGCATCGGCGCGGCGCTGGTCGCTGGCCGGGAATGCGCAGGCGTCGCCTTTACCGGCTCGACCGAGGTCGCCCGCCTGATTGCCCAGACGCTGGCTGCCAAGGACGGTCCGCTGGTGCCACTGATCGCCGAAACCGGCGGCCAGAACACGCTGATCGCCGATTCGTCGGCGCTGCCCGAGCAGATCGTCCGCGACGTCGTCGCCTCGGCCTTCAATTCTGCCGGGCAGCGCTGTTCGGCGCTGCGCGTCCTGTTCATCCAGGCCGACATCGCCGACAAGGTCAGCGAAATGCTCGCCGGCGCGATGCAGGAACTGCGCATTGGTGCCCCGGCGGATCTCCGCACCGACGTCGGCCCGGTGATCGACGAAGCAGCACGCGGCGTCCTCGCCGCGCACGCGCGCTGGCTCGACAGCTTTGCAACACCGATCTTCACCTGTCCGCTCGACGAGGAAGCCACCCGGCACGGCACCTTCTTCGCCCCGCGCGCCTACGAAATCGACAGCATCGCGCGCCTCGAACGTGAAGTCTTCGGGCCGATCCTGCATATCGTTCGCTGGCGCGCCGACGATCTCGACCAGGTCTGCGCCGCCATCGCCAACACCGGTTACGGCCTGACGCTGGGAATCCACAGCCGCATCGACGAAACCATCAAGCGCATCACCGACCGCCTGCACGTCGGCAACACCTACGTCAACCGCAACATCATCGGCGCTGTCGTCGGCGTCCAGCCCTTCGGTGGCGAGGGACTTTCGGGCACCGGTCCGAAGGCCGGCGGCCCGCACTACCTCTATCGATTCGCCAGCGAACGCACGGTCTCGGTCGATACCACGGCGGCCGGGGGCAATGCGGGGTTGATGGCGCTTGATGAAGGCGGTGAATGATTCACGACGGTTACGATGCCGACCATACTTGTTCTATTGGGCTGGCGCATCTTCTTCTATGCGAATGAAGGAGACGAGCCCATCCACGTGCATTGCAGGAAAGGCGACATGGAGTGCAAGTACTGGCTTGATGTCGACAATTTTGATATTCAAGAGGCCTATTCTTACGAAATGTCAGCACGCGACAAGAAGCAAGTACGACAAATAATATTCGAACACTTCGATTATATTACCGACCAATGGCGAGAGTTCCAGGAAAGGCGGCAAAGGTGAATAAATATCATCAAGTCGAGAATGTATGCATAGAAAGCGGTATGCTGAGCCTCATTGTTGATGGCAAGAGCATTCAGCGTGAACTGAAGAAACTCTCCCCCCTACTGGCAGCTGCCACGGAAGCAGACCAAAAGGGATTTGAAGTTTCGCCGTCAGGTTATGGCATTCACTGGCCGCTACTTGATGAGGATATCTCAATAGATGGTTTGCTTGGCATTGTTCATGGACCGAGCGCGAGCAAGAAAAGCGCCTGATGAAGCCGTCCCGGGACCGTGCTGCGAGCCATCACTGCGTTTTACAGGTGTCACACCAGACCAGTCCGCCAAGCCGCACAAAGAGATGGAAACGATCGCGGGAGTCTTGTTAATGGCCTTTGAAGAATAGAATCGTGGTGTGCCCGTATGGCTCCCACCGTTTTTCCAAAGTTGCTTGCACGCGCTGCCTTATGGCACTCTGTGCCTGCTGCTTTATCTGGAGAAAGTCATGTCCGCAACCTTTGAAGCACTTGAGGCCGAAGTTCTCGGCCTGCCTGCGATCCAAGGTGCTCGCCTGATGGAAAAGCTCATCGCCAGTCTTGATATCGAACCAGACGTCGAAGACGCTTGGGCTGAAGCGGTCGAAAGACGTTACACCGAGATAGAGAGTGGAACGGTGTCGCCGCTCCCCGGCGCCGAAACTCTGTCCCGGTTGAGGGCCGAATTTCAATGAGGTATTCGCTGCACCCTGAGGCGGAATCAGGGTGCAAAGCTGGTTCCCCACAGCAGAGTTGAGCAACATCATGAGCCAACTAATTATGGACAAGAAGCAAGCGGAATTCGTACAGTGGATGCCATACATACTCGACGCATTGCGGGAATTGAACGGATCAGCTACACCCAGAGAAGTTTACAACTCGGTCGCCAGGCTTGCGCATGTTCCAGATGAAAAGCGATTCGCCAAGCTCCGAAGTGGCAGTTTGCGGTTCCCCAATCAGGTCGCTTGGGCTCGTCAATTTCTTGTTTGGGAAGGGCTGCTGTCGTCACCCAAACACGGAATCTGGATGCTCACATCGTCCAGCCAGAAACTCCACCTCACCTACGATCAAGCGCACGAAATAGCCAGGAAGTGGGTTGCCATCCATGCCGAGAAGCGGGCACAAGCACAGGAACCTACGCCAGAAGCTGTCGAAGATCAGCCCTCTGTAACAAGCCCGCCGAACGGATATGGCGAAGAGTTACTCGTACAACTGCAAGCACTCTCTCCCGAATCGTTTGAGCGGTTTTGTGCTGATCTCCTGAAACATCTTGGGCTCGAAAGAGTAAGAGTAACTGGCGGAACTGGTGACAAAGGCATCGACGGCGAAGGATACCTTCCACTGGGGCCGATCGTCACAGCCAAGATTGCCTTTCAATGCAAGCGCTACTCCGGTCCGGTCTCTTCGCGTGAAGTGCAGGGTTTTCAAGGCGCTGTTGGGGATGCCGAGAAAGGGATCTTTTTCACCACCGGCTACTTTACGGACAGTGCCCGGGACGCTGCTCGCCGTCCGGGTTGCAAACCTATCGAATTGATCGACGGGGATCGCTTGATCGAGTTGCTCGAAACGCATGAGTTCGGCTTATTGCCAGCGAGAACCTACGAGATCGACTACAACCTGATGTCAAATTATGGAAAGGACCCAAGAAAGGCGACCCAAGTTGCGCTCAATAAGGAGATCCAAGGGCTGCCCCGCAAGCGGCGGCCCCCTCAGTCATGACGTTCTCTTTCTGATGTCA
Source organism: Candidatus Accumulibacter affinis (assembly GCA_016713625.1). Taxonomy (GTDB): domain Bacteria; phylum Pseudomonadota; class Gammaproteobacteria; order Burkholderiales; family Rhodocyclaceae; genus Accumulibacter; species Accumulibacter affinis. Next base: position 113,966 of record JADJOT010000009.1, on the reverse strand, counting down.
GCGTTGCCAACTAGCGGTCACATGAAGACAGCAGACTTGTTAGCGGCGGCCATTTCACTGCCGGTAGAGGAGAGAGTCAGGGTTATTGACTCGCTCCTGAAGAGCCTTAACCCGCCGGAAACAGATATCGACGAGGAGTGGGCGCTAGTAGCCAAGAGGCGCCTGGAGGAACTTCGCGTGGGCGATGCGGTAGCTGTGCCGGGAGACGAAGTATTCCGAAATATCTCGAATAGATTCTCCGCGTGAAATACTCGTTGCACCCGGAGGCGGAGGCTGAGTTCGTTTAAGCCATCGACTGCGACGAAAAACGCGGGGCTTACGTTGTTATGCGTAGAACGCGCAAGGCAGGGGCGAGAGTGAGAACGTTTCATGCCACTTCGCGCTGATGTGAGTAGAGGAGAACGAACGATGAATCAAACCTACACCGCAGTAATCAAGCAGGATGCCGACTGGTGGATCGGCTGGATAGAAGAAGTGCCAGGGGTAAACTGTCAGGAATCTTCACGCGAAGCGTTGTTACGGTCACTACGCGAGACTTTGATCGAAGCCATTGACTTCAATCGCGCAGAGGCACTTGATGCCGCCGGCAAGAGGTTTGAAGAACTGCCAATTGCGTTATGAAACGGCGTGACTTGCTGTCACATCGCACGCAACAAGGAGGAGGACCATGGCTCTCGCACTACAACAACTCATCAACGGCCTGACCCTGGGTGCCGTCTATGGCCTGATCGCCATCGGCTACACGATGGTGTATGGCATCATCGGCATGATCAACTTCGCGCACGGCGACATCTACATGGTCAGCGCCTTCATCGCCGTCACCGTGTTCACCATGCTCGCCGGCTTCGGGATCAGCTCGGTTCCGCTGTCGCTGCTGCTGGTGCTGCTGGTCGCCGTCCTGTTCACCTCGGTCTATGGCTGGACCGTCGAACGCATTGCTTACCGGCCGCTGCGCGGTTCGACCCGCCTGGCGCCGCTGATTTCGGCGATCGGCATGTCGATCTTCCTGCAGAACATGGTGCAGCTGACGCAGGGCGCGCGCGTCAAGCCGATTCCGCCGGTGCTCGTCGGCGGCATCGACCTGCTGACCATCGACGGCTTCACGGTTCGCCTCGCCTACTCGCAGATTCTCATTGTCTTCGTCACCATCGCGCTGATGGCCGGCTTCACCTGGCTGATCACCAAGACCTCCTTCGGCCGTCAGCAACGCTCGTGCGAACAGGACCGGACGATGACCGCGCTGCTCGGCATCAACGTCGACCGCACGATCTCGCTGACCTTCATGCTCGGTGCCGCGCTCGCCGCCGTCGCCGGAGTGATGGTCACCGTCTATTACGGTGTCGTCGATTTCTTCATCGGCTTCGTCGCCGGCATCAAGGCCTTCACTGCCGCGGTACTCGGCGGTATCGGCTCGCTGCCCGGAGCGATGCTCGGCGGCCTGCTGATCGGCCTGATCGAAGCTTTCTGGGCCGCTTACCTGTCGGCCGAATACAAGGACGTGGCGACCTTCAGCATCCTCATCCTGGTGTTGATGTTCCGCCCCTCCGGCCTGCTCGGTCGTCCTGAAGTGGAGAAAGTCTGATGTCAACCCTCGTCCTCGCACACGAAGGCATCTCTCCCGCCGAACGTCTCAAGGATGCCGCCGGGGTGGCCTTCATCGCCCTGCTGCTCGGCATCCCGATGATCGGCCTGACCACCATCGACCAGGGCGGCGCGCTGCGCGTCGCCACCCGCTGGCCGACAATGTTTGCCTTTGTCGCCGTCTGTTTTGTCGGCCGCCTGCTGCTGCGCTACACCCTCGACCAGTGGCGTGCGCGCAAGCTGGCGCGCGAGCAGGCCGCGGCAGCGGTCAAGGAAGTGAACCTGGCGGCAAGTCCGCTGCTCACCTGGGTCGGCTGGGTAGCGCTCGGCGTCTCGCTGGCGCTACCCATCGTTTTTTCCGACAACCGCTACGTCGTCGATACCGCCACCACCGTGCTGATCTACGTGATGCTCGGCTGGGGCCTCAACGTCGTCGTCGGACTGGCCGGCCTGCTCGATCTTGGCTACGTCGCCTTCTACGCCGTCGGCGCCTACACCTACGGCCTGCTGTCCACCCAGTTCGGCTGGGGTTTCTGGCAGGCGCTGCCGGTTGCCGGCGCGATGTCCGCGAGTTTCGGAATCCTCCTCGGCTGGCCGACGCTGCGCCTGCGCGGCGACTACCTGGCGATCGTGACGCTCGGTTTCGGCGAGATCATCCGCGTCATCCTGGTCAACTGGACCGAGCTCTCCGGCGGCCCGAACGGCATCACCTCGATCCCGCGCCCCTCGTTCTTCGGTCTGCCTTTCAAGCCGCCGGGCGACGATCCGACCTTTGCCTCGTTCTTCGGGTTCGAATACGGACCGAACCAGCGGATCATCTTCCTCTACTACCTGATTCTCGGCCTCGCGCTGCTCACCAACCTGTTCGTTTCGCGCATGCGCAAGCTGCCGGTCGGGCGCGCCTGGGAAGCGATGCGCGAAGACGAGATCGCCTGCAAGGCGATGGGCATCAACGCGCGTAACGTCAAACTCTCGGCCTTCGCCCTGGGAGCCATGCTCGGCGGCTTCGCCGGTGTTTTTTTCGCCGCCCGGCAGGGCTTCATCTCGCCCGAATCATTTACCTTCAACGAATCGGCGATCATCCTCGCGATCGTCGTTCTCGGCGGCATGGGCAGCCAGCTCGGGGTAGTCCTGGCCTCGCTGGTGCTGGTGCTGCTGCCCGAACTCGGGCGCGATTTCGCCGAATACCGGATGCTCATCTTTGGCGCGGCGATGATCCTGATCATGATCTGGAAGCCGGGCGGCATCCTCTCGCACCGCGAACCGACGCTGCGCTATTTCACCGCCGGAGGCCGCCGATGAGCGCCACCTCTCCCCTGCTCAGCGTCGAACGGCTGACGATGCGTTTCGGTGGCCTGCTGGCGATCGACGACCTCTCGCTCGACGTCGCGGCGCGCCAGATCACCGGCGTGATCGGACCAAACGGCGCCGGCAAGACCACCTTCTTCAACTGCCTGACCGGTTTCTACAAGCCGACCATCGGTAGCGTCCGCCTCAACCACCCGCAGCGTGGCGTGATGCGGCTCGAGCAACTCGCCAGTCACCAGGTCGCGCGTAGCGCGCAGGTGGTGCGCACCTTCCAGAACATCCGCCTGTTCCCGAAGATGACCGTCCTCGAAAACCTGATCGTTGCCCAGCACAACGCCCTGCAGCATGCGTCACGGTTTTCTCTGGCCGGACTCTTCGGCCTGCCCGGCTATCGCCGCGCCGAGCAGGCGGCGATGGACAAGGCGGTCGGCTGGCTCAAGCACCTGAGCCTGATCGACAAGGCCGACACCGCTGCCGGCGACCTGCCCTACGGCATGCAGCGACGTATCGAGATCGCCCGCGCGCTGTGCGTCGATCCCCTCCTCCTTTGTCTCGACGAACCGGCCGCCGGCCTCAACCCGCGCGAATCCGCCGAACTCAACGAACTGCTCAAGCATCTCGCGCGTGACGAAGGCATCGCCATCCTGCTCATCGAACACGACATGAGCGTGGTGATGAATGTCTCCGACCATATCTGCGTCCTCAACTACGGCCGCAAGATCGCCGAAGGCACGCCGCTGCAGATGCAGCGCGATCCGAACGTGATCAAGGCCTACCTCGGCGAGGAAGACGCCGATGAAGAACTGCATCCGGAGGCCGTACCATGATGCTGCAACTCTCGGGCGTGCATGCCCATTACGGACACATTCATGCGCTGCACGGCGTCGATATCGAGGTGCAGGTCGGCGAGGTGGTCACCCTGATCGGCGCCAACGGCGCCGGCAAATCGACGCTGATGATGACCATCTTCGGCCAGCCACGCGCCTCCGGCGGGCGCATCGTCTTCAACGGCGAGGACATCACCCGTCTGCCGACGCACGAAATCGCCCGCCGCGGCATCGCCCTGGTCCCCGAAGGCCGGCGCATCTTTTCGCGCATGACGGTGATGGAGAACCTGCAGATGGGCGCAGTCCTCGGCGAAGAAATGAACTTCGAGGTCGACCTGAAGCGCATGTACCTGCTCTTCCCGATTCTCGAGGAACGCTGCCAGCAGCGCGCCGGCACCCTCTCCGGCGGCGAACAGCAGATGCTGGCGATCGCCCGCGCGCTGATGAGCCGCCCGCAACTCCTGCTGCTCGACGAACCGTCGCTGGGCCTCGCACCGCTGTACATCAAGAAGATTTTCCAGATCGTCCGCGAGCTGAACCGCGAGCACGGGATGACCATCCTGCTCGTCGAACAGAACGCGCACCACGCCCTGCGCGTCGCGCATCGCGGCTACGTCATGCAGCATGGCCAGATCATTCTCGCCGGCAGCGGCCGCGAACTGCTGGCCAACCCGGAGGTGCACGCCGCCTACCTCGAAGGCGGTCACGCCGCGACGGCCGCCTGAGGAGTGGACAGCAGCAGGCCGCCGCGCTGGCTCCCCTTTCTGGTCCTCGGCATCGGCCTGCTGGCGATCTCCTTCGGCGCCATCCTCGCCCGCTTCGCGCAGGGCCACGGTCTGCCCTCGCTGACCATCGCCACCCTGCGCCTCGGCCTCGCAGCACTGCTGATCACCCCGGTCGCCCTCTGGCAATCGGGGCACACGCTGCGCTCGCTGAGCCGCCGGCAGCTGTTGCTGACCTGTGGCGCGGGCTTCTTCCTGGCGTTGCATTTCGCGACCTGGATCACCTCGCTCGAATACACCTCGGTGGCCAGCAGCACGGCGCTGGTCACCACCAACCTGCTGTGGATCGGCATCGCCTCGTTCCTGCTCTTCGGCGAGAGGCCGAGCCGCCTGATGCTCGTCGGCATCGTGATTTCGCTTTCCGGCAGCCTGCTGATCTTCTGGAGCGACAGCCGCAGCAGCGCCCCCGGCAGCAATCCGCTGCTCGGCAACCTTCTCGCCATCGTCGGCAGCTGGTGCTTCTCCGCTTACCTGCTGATCGGTCGCCGCCTGCGTGCCAACCTGCCACTGCCCGCCTACGTCTGGCTCGCCTACGGCAGCGCCGCGATCTTCCTGGTCGTCGCCTGTCAGGCCAACGGCACGCCGCTGACCGGCTACACCGACGCCGCCTATCTGATCGCCCTGGGCATGGCACTCGGCCCGCAGCTGCTTGGCCACACCTCGTACAACTGGTCGCTCAAGCATGTCTCGCCGACCTTCATCGCGGTGGTCACGCTCGGCGAGCCGGTCGGCAGTGCGTTGCTGGCGTGGATCTTCTTTGGCGAATCGTTTGCGCTGTTGCAGGCGACCGGCTTCGTGCTGCTGCTCGTCGGGATCTACCTGGCCGCGCGAGGTGAGGGTCAATGAGCAAGGGCCAGGGCGTGGCAAGGTGCGAGACAATCCCTCTTCCCGTAAACCCGTAAGGAGGTGCAGGCTGCTGGCCAAGCGCCCACTGAGGCAAGAAGACCGACCTGACCCCGCTCACCGCTCATCACACAGATCGCGATCGCAGTAGAATTCAAGTTGGCTTTACGGAGGACTAGGCTATGGGAATTCAACTCGAAGTGCTGGAAGCTGAGGCGCTGAAGCTCACATTGGGCGAGCGCGCCGCGTTCGCGCAGTTACTGCTGGCCAGTCTCGACGAAGATGCCGAGATTGAGGAAGCATGGGCGGCCGAAGTCGAACGTCGAATCGCCGATGTGGAAAGTGGAAGGGTCCAGGTTATACCCGTCTCTGCTGCTCTTGCTCAGGTCCGCGCAGCATTGAAGTGAAGCTCGTTATTGTTCCACTCGCACTCGCCGAGTTGCATGACGCGGCGGCCTTCTATGCGGCGAAAGCGAATGTCGAACTCGGGCTTTCGTTCGTGGCCGAGTTCGAAAGGGCGGCGAATCTCATTCTGGCTAATCCCATGCTTGGAGCGATCTTTCGTGGCAGTCGGCGCCGCTATTTTCTCCGTAGGTTTCCGTATAGCGTCATCTATCAGGTCGCCACCGAGGAACTTCGGGTCGTCGCGGTGGCGCACCATCGGCGGCGACCGGGCTACTGGGCAGATCGCAAGTAGTAGGTTATCGCCATTCCTGACACGTTGCGGCCAACGAATACGGTTAGATCGCCCTCTGGCACCCGGGGCACACGCTGCGCTCGCTGAGCCGCCGGCAGCTACTGCTGACCTGTGGCGCGGGCTTCTTTCTGGCGCTGCATTTCGCGACCTGCATCACCTCGCTCGAATACACCTCGGTGGCCAGCAGCACGGCGCGGGTCACCACCAACCTGCTGTCGATCGGCATCGCCTCGTTCCTGTTCTTCGGCGAGAGGTCGCGAGCCGCCTGATGCTCGTCGCGGCATCGCGATTTCGCTTTCCGGCAGCCTGCTGATCTTCTGGCGCGACAGCCGCGGCAGCGCCTCCGGCAGCAATCCGCTGCTCGGCAACCTTCTCGCCATCGTCGGCAGCTGGTGCTTCTCCGCCTACCTGCTGATCGGCCGCCGCCTGCGCGCCAACCTGCCGCTGCCCGCCTACGTCTGGCTCGCCTACGGCAGCGCCGCGATCTTCCTGGTCGTCGCCTGTCAAGCCAATGGCACGCCGCTGACCGGCTACACCGACGCCGCCTATCTGATCGCCCTGGGCATGGCGCTCGGCCCGCAGCTGCTTGGCCACACCTCGTCCAACTGGTCGCTGAAGCAGGTCTCGCCGACCTTCATCGCCGTGGTCACGCACGGCGAGCCGGTCGGCAGTGCGCTGCTGGCGTGGATCTTCTTTGGCGAGTCGTTTGCGCTGTTGCAGGCAGTGGGCTTCGTCCTGCTGCTCGTCGGGGTCTATCTGGTGGCGCGGGGTGAGGGGCAATGAACGAGGGCATCATCGTCGTGGCCACATCCGAATGACCCAGCAGTTCCTGCACCGTGCGAATGTCGTAGCCGCTTTCGAGCAGACAAGTGGCGAACGAATGACGCATGGTGTGCGGAGTGGCCGGCTTGCTTATGCCGGCGTGGCGTAGCGCGTTGCGCATTGCGCGCTGAATGCTCTGGGCTTCGACATGGTGTCGGCGTACCGCTCCGGAGCGCGGGTCGACCGATCGCCTGGCGGCGACGAAAACATACTGCCACGCCCATTCGCGAGCGGCATTCGGATATTTCCTCGCCAGCGCCCACGGCAGGTAGACTTCTCCATAACCTGCGGCAAGGTCCTCGTCGTGCAGCGTCTTCACCCTGGCCAGATGACTTTTCAGCGGGGCGGCCAGCGTGTTGGGCAACATGGTCACCCGGTCCTTGATACCTTTCCCCTCGCGCACGAGGATCTCGCCGCGCGCAACGTCGACACCCTTCACCCGCAAGCGCAGACACTCCATGATGCGCATACCGGTGCCGTAGAGCAGCCGCAGGATCAGCCCCGCGGTGCCCTCGATCAGGCACCAGCAGCCCCTGGACTTCCTCAGGCGTGAGCACGACCGGCAAGCGTTTCGAAGCCTTCGCCGATTCAACGTCATCCAGCCACGGCAGCTCGGTCTCCAGCACCTCCTTGTAGAGGAAAAGCAGGGCGCTCTTCGCCTGGTTCTGAGTCGATGCCGAAACACGCCTTGCGACCGCAAGGTGAGTGAGGAACGCCTCGACCTCGTGCGCCTCCATTTCACGCGGGTGCCGCTTGTTGTGAAAGAGGATGAAACGTCGTACCCAGCCGCAATAGGCCTGCTCCGTGCGTATGCTATAGTGCTTGAATCGGATGCGGTCACTGAGCTGATCGAGCAGCCGCCGTGGCGGTGGCGGAGCTGGGAGGGCATTGACGCAATTGCCGGAAATTTTAGTGGACGGGTCCATGGCGCACCTCACTGTTTTGCCTGAGAATTTTCCGATCGCTGTACATCCGTACAGTATAATGACGCAAAGCTTTGCGTCAAGTAGGATTGCTACTTCACGTTAGGCTTTTTAAATTCAGGAGCAATTGAAATATGGCAACAATGACAAGCTGCACATTAAACGGTAAGCCAATTGATATTGACGCTGCTATTGATATGAAAGACTCTGCGGGCACAACCCCAGACTTTCGTTGCAATGAATGTAGCAAGCCAGTTCGCCCACATCGGTCTGGCGGTCATGCTTCAGCTCACTTTGAGCATCTGGAGCGTAATCCTAATTGTTCTCAAAGCCATGTTGCAAGGTAGCTGGGCTAATATCAGCCTAACCATCCATCAAGCGGGACGCCTTTCGGCGCCCCTTATGTCAAACGTTAGGCCGCATCATCACCCTTCACAGTCTATCGAGGAGAGCACTAGTGAGCAAGGTACCTCGAGATTCAGCAGATGTATTGCGCAAGTCGTCGCTTTACGCACACAGCGGGTTCGCCTTTAAATACGTCAATCGATGGGAACTGGCTTATCCTTGGTACTTTGATACCGTCTTTCCTCTAGGCAATATTGAGCGCGATCTGGGGGTAGTTGAAAACGATTTCTACTACTCACCAGATCAAGACGTTAAGTATCCACGGCTTAATGTCGATTGGGGCACGTCACGAGCCTATCAGGTGACAATTCCTATCACCGGAACTTCTGGCGCCAGGTGTATTGCACTGACCCATGAGTCGGGACTGGAGATCTTTCTCATTGCGGCGTCTGCCTTCGCCGGTGCTGAGGTTGCTAAGTACGCGATCAAGAGGCTGCTGGAGGAAGGAGAAAGCCGCATCAACTGCTGGTGGAAAGAGAGAACAATACATGAGCAAAGTTCAAGAGAGCCGCTAGTAACGAAAATCCTTGTCAGGACACCAAACTGGGAGTTGGCGATAGACGGATCGTTCGACTCGCACGAACGTGAGGAGATTCTCGACTACATTGATCAGCACCTCGTACCTTGCGAGTCAATTGCCGAATATTTCGTTGACGTTCAGAATGATGAGTTGGCTCAGAAGCTCAGAGCGAACGTCTTGCGAATAGAGCGCCGTCCAACTTCGGAGCCGTAGCCAATGCGGCCTAACCCCTCGCTCGAGCCGACGCGCTACGGCATGCATTGCTTGGCCGCTCCAGGGTACGGTGTACATTTTCCTTCCGCGGCCAAGCAACGCCTGCCTCCGCGCGCGGCTCAGCTCGAACGTTGGGCACATCTACTCGGAATGAGCGAGAATTACGCTTTCCGCACCGGAGTCAAACCATGGAACTGATCGCGGTACTTACTCCCGCCGAAGAAGGCGGTTACGTTGCCCTGAATCCTGAGACTGGTACCACTACGCAAGGTGAAACCGTTGAGGACGCTATCGCCAACCTGCGAGAGGCTACGGAACTGTATCTGTCGGAGTTTCCCATCCCTGCGCCTGGGCATCCGCTGGTAACAACGTTCAGCGTTCCCGCGCATGCCTAAGCGTAACCGTTCACTCCCCCTATGCTGCTGCCGGGATAGCAGGGAGCGCGGGGAGCGGCAAACCCTGGCGAGCGGCGGCGATGACGGTGCCGAGGTAGCGCCAGGCAGAGGCCTTACGACAACGGCAGGTTTCGATGACGCTGGCCAGGAGAGCGAAGGCGCGAGAGCCCGCTTCGGAGCGGGTGCCGTGGCTGATGTAGCGCGCAATGACCCAGTGGCGCAGCGCCTGTTCGGCGGCGTTGTTGGAAAGCGGCAGATGGGGCTCGGCGACCGGGCGCAGGATCACGTCCCAGTCGTAGAGGAATTCGCGCACGACGCTGCGTAGCGCCGGGTGGGCATCCATCCGATGCGCCTCGCACAGGTGCCGGAGCCGCGCGATGTCGGCGGCGTAGCGCACAGGCAGCCCTTCCGGCGGCGGATCGATCCTCGCCGCGTAGATGGCGTCCATCAGCGTTTGCATGAGGCCTTCCATTTCCTTGCCGACCCCGGCCACCCGTCTATCGGTCGATTCGGCCAGGCCTCGCAATTTGCGCATCAGATGCGGCCAACAGCGCAGGCGGTTTTTCCAGGCGCGGTAGACCACGTAGCCATCGCTGATGAGAATGCCGTGATAGCCGTCTTGCAAGGCGTTCTCCAGCATTTCCGCGGTGCGCGGGCCAATGAGGAACAGCACCGTGTGGGTCGTGACCAAAGCCCACAGCCACAGCAGCAGGCCGGATTCCTTCCACGAGGTTTCATCCACATTCAGTTGCGGCGCCTGCACGATGTCGGCCACCAAAACGTCCTCCAGCGGAAAACTGGCGCGCCCCGCTTCCCGGAGGGTCTCGTCGATCACGCCGGTGCTCAGCATCAGGCCGAACAATTCCATCAGCCCCTCGCGAATACGCGCCCGCGACAGGCGCATGCGCAGCCCGAGGAAGACGAGGACTCCGGCCAACTGGGGGCCCACCAGGCGCCACTCGCCCAGCTCGACCTTTTCCCACTGGTTGTCCGGCGGCGCCCGCCAAGACTGCGCACGGCTGACATGACCACAGGAGCAGACGACTTCCAGCAGAAGGTGACGCGTGACACTGAACAGCAGCCCGATCGTGCCGTCGACCTGCGGTGCAATATCGATTTCGTCCCAGCCCGTGTAAGCCTGTGACTTGGCGTCCGCCGCCAGCGCTAAAGCACACGCCGCACAGTTCTCCGGTCGGTGCTCGCAAGTGGCGGTGACCGTCAGTTTCTGAGTGCGGCCAAAGCCCTGACTGCCGGGCTGCTTGCCGGCCCTCTTGTCCGTACCCTGCGGCGCTGAGGGTAGCTTCACTACCGGTTTGACCGCCTCTTCCCCTGCTTCCGCGCTTTTCATCTTCTCTTCAGCAGCCGCTTCCTCTGGGTCGATCTCGGTAGCCAAATCCTGATCCCCCTCCGCCTCGCTGGCTCTCTCCCAAGGCGCCTGGCTGGTAGGCGGACGCGAGCTGTTGTCCGGGTTTTGGTTCAGCCGATCATGTAACTCTTTGACGTCGTCCAGCAGACGCTTCGATACCTCCAGCAATCGCTCCGCCGGCAGCCTCTTCAGCCACTCGTCGTTCATTTGCAGAAGGTCGTGCTTGCGCAGGTGCATTGCGTCGGGTCGTCGTTACGTTACGCGAATTATGACATAGAACTTGACCATGCGGTGCTAATTGTTGAGGGGGTGTGAACGGTTACGCCTAAGCTGCCTCGTGTTTCGGGCGCTACCGTAGTACGGGCGTTGGAGCGGCTGGGTTTCGAGAAGCTGCGCCAATCTGGAAGTCACGTCATCATGCGCCGTGGTTCCAAAGGCTGCGTCATCCCCATGCACAGCGAAGTCAAAGTGGGCACATTGGCAGGTGTCCTGCGCCAGGACGATGTGTCACCCGACGAATTCATCGCAGCCTTGTAATCGTGGTGCCCAACCCGGCGTTCGAAGCGACCTGCGCGAAAAGCCGCGCAGGCGCCTCAACTCCACGTTATGCATCACGAACGTCATCACCCAGTCATCACCCTTGCCCCGCCACTGAGGTCAAATAATGAACAAAAGGTCTGGCCAACTCCTAGTGGTGCTGGCGATAGCGGTTTCCGCCATCTTCATCGTCGTTGCGACGTTGCGTGATCTGTCAGCCCTCGAAAACATGTTGCTACAAGTCTTTTCTCTTGGCGTTGGTCTCATCGGGTCCTACATCCTCGGTCAAGAATCAGCGCGTGAGGCAGGGCGCGAGATGATGAAACCGCATGCACGCAGCGCGTTCAGGCGACTTCTGTCACTGACGCAAAGTCTCTCGCGCATCGGCGGGGTCAGGTCTTTCTTTTTTCCCAAGGTAAAAGAAAAGACCCCAAATTTTCACAAGGCACGATCGACGTACTGACTCCGGGGGAGATTCGCCTCAAGTTCCGTCATCAGGCGCTCGACGAAGCCCAACTCATATGAGCCCTGAACAGCGAAGATTACGCCCGACGGACTACATTGAACTGAAGCGTATCGACGAGGTGCCGGGGTGGCTCAGAAGAACTGCTTGGCGAAATTGGCTACGGCAATGGCGATCAATGCACCGATCATCCACGACAGCTTGTCCATCTTCGCCTCGACCACGGCAAACTTGGCGTCGAAGTGCTCCCGCGTCACCAGGTTCGATTGCGCATCCGAAAGTACGCGAACGACCATTTCCGCCTGCTTCTCGTCGAAGCCGGCATCGCGTAGCCGCCGGGTGGCCTCCAGGGTATCGAAAGTGACTGTGCTCATGGGGCAAAGTATAGCGCAGACGAAGACGCCAAATTCAACACGTTTGACCTACCGCCCCGGCCTGCCGCTCACTGCAAAGACGCCCCGCCAGGTTTCCCGGCGGGGCGCCTTTCGCTCTGCTGCTGCGCCGACGCCTACACCGTCACCGTATCCGCCACGTCGCTGAACTCCTTGATCTGATCGAAGTTCATGTAGCGATACACGTCGGCGGCCTTGGCATTCACCACCTGCACCTGCTCCATGTACTCGGCAACGGTCGGGATCCTGCCCATCAGGGCGCAGATCGAGGCCAGCTCGGCCGAGCCGAGATAGACATAGGTATCGATGCCGAGACGGTTCGGGAAGTTGCGCGTCGAGGTCGACATCGCGGTGCTGCCCTTGCGGATCTGCGCCTGATTGCCCATGCACAGCGAGCAGCCGGGCATTTCCATGCGCGCACCGGACTTGCCGAGGATGGCGTAGTAGCCTTCCTCGTTGAGGATCATCGCGTCCATCTTGGTCGGCGGCGCGATCCACAGGCGGGTCGGGATGTCAGTCTTGCCTTCGAGGACCTTGCCGGCGGCGCGGAAGTGGCCGATGTTGGTCATGCACGAGCCGATGAAGACTTCGTCGATTTTCGTTCCGGCGACCGCGGAGAGCAGCTTGACGTCGTCCGGATCGTTCGGGCAGGCGACCAGCGGCTCGAGTACGTCGGCAAGGTCAATCTCGATCACCGCCGCGTACTGCGCGTCGGCGTCGGCCTGCAGCAGTTCGGGCTTGGCGATCCATGCTTCCATGGCCTTGATGCGGCGGCCGAGGGTGCGCGCATCGGAGTAGCCGTTGGCGATCATCCATTTCATCAGGGTGATGTTCGAGCGCATGTACTCGATGATCGGTTCCTTGTTCAGCGCTACCGCGCAGGCGGCGGCAGAACGTTCGGCAGCGGCGTCGGAGAGTTCGAAGGCCTGTTCGACCTTGAGGTCCGGCAGGCCTTCGATTTCGAGGATGCGGCCGGAGAAGATGTTCTTCTTGCCCTTCTTCTCGACGGTCAGCAGGCCGGCCTGGATGGCGTAATAGGGAATCGCGTTGACCAGGTCACGCAGCGTGACGCCGCGCTTGCCGGCTTCAGCGAGCGAACCCTTGAAGCGCACCAGCACCGACTCCGGCATGTCGAGCGGCATGACGCCGGTGGCGGCAGCGAAAGCGACCAGACCCGAGCCGGCCGGGAACGAGATGCCGATCGGGAAACGGGTATGCGAGTCGCCGCCGGTGCCGACCGTGTCGGGCAGCAGCAGACGGTTCAGCCACGAGTGGATGACGCCGTCGCCCGGACGCAGGGCGACACCGCCACGGGTGCTGATGAACGACGGCAGTTCGCGGTGCATGCGCACATCGACCAGCTTCGGGTAGGCGGCGGTGTGGCAGAACGACTGCATCACCATGTCCGCCGAGAAGCCGAGGCAGGCGAGATCCTTGAGTTCGTCACGGGTCATCGGACCGGTGGTGTCCTGTGAGCCGACGGTAGTCATCCGCGGTTCACAATAGGTGCCGGGCAGAACGCCCTTGCCTTCCGGCAGACCGCAGGCGCGGCCGACCATTTTCTGCGCCAGCGAGTAGCCCTTGCCCGGATCGGCGGGATTCTGCGGCAGGCAGAACAGCGTCGATACCGGCAGGCCGAGCGCTTCGCGCGCGCGGGTGGTCAGGCCGCGGCCGACGATCAGCGGGATGCGGCCACCGGCACGCACTTCGTCAAGGATTACCGGCGTCTTCAGTTGCGATTCGGCGATCACGGCGCCGTTCTTGAGTGCGGTCACCTTTGAGGTGGCGGCGTCGATCCTGAGTTCGATTTCGTCGCCCATGTCCATCTGGCCGCAGTCGATCTCGACCGGCAGCGCGCCAGCATCTTCCATGGTGTTGAAGAAGATCGGCGCGATCTTCGAGCCGAGGCAGACGCCACCAAAACGCTTGTTCGGAACAAAGGGGATGTCTTCACCGGTGAACCAGAGCACCGAGTTGGTCGCCGATTTGCGCGACGAACCGGTACCGACGACGTCGCCAACGTAGGCGATCAGGTTACCCTTCCTGGCGAGTTCTTCGAGCTGCTTGATCGGACCACGCTCGCCGGCCTTGTCGGGTTCAATACCCGGCCGTGCATTCTTGAGCATCGCCAGCGCGTGCAGCGGGATGTCCGGCCGCGACCAGGCGTCGGGCGCCGGTGACAGGTCGTCGGTGTTGGTTTCACCGGTGACCTTGAAGACCGTCAGTTTCTGTGAAGCGGGAACTTGCGGACGCGAGGTGAACCACTCGGCGTCGGCCCAGCTCTGCATCACGGACCTGGCATTTGCATTCCCCTTGTCGGCGAGTTCCTTGACGTCGTGGAAGAAATCGAACACCAGCAGGGTCTTCTTGAGGCCTGCGGCGGCAATCGTTCCGGTCGAGCCGGTGAGCAGGTCGATCAGCGGCTTGACGTTGTAACCACCAAGCATCGTGCCGAGCAGTTCGGTGGCCTTTTCCTTCGAGATCAGCGCGCAGGATTCGTCGCCCTTGGCGACTCGGGCGAGAAACTCGGCCTTGACCTTGGCGGCGTCGTCCACCCCGGCCGGCACGCGATAGGTGATCAGTTCGACGAGGTTCTCTTCTTCGCCTTGTGGCGGGTTCTTCAGTAGTCCGACGAGTTCCTCGGTCTGCTTGGCAGTCAGCGGCAGAGGCGGAATACCAAGCGCAGCGCGCTCGGCAACATGGGCACGATAGGATTCCAGCACAGCGACGTCCTTTCTCAAAGGGGGTAACTACGGCAAAAGCATGATTGTACTGCAAGGGCGCGAGCGCCGCCGTCGTTCGCAGCCATGCCGAGTGCTCGCGGCGGCTGCAAGATCAGCTGACAGCGGCGCGCCGCTCTGTCTATAATGTGCCGATGGACCTTCCTGCCTCCCTCTTGTATTCCATTCTCAGTGCCATTGCCGAGGCGGCACTGGCGCCTGGCCCCGACCCGCAAATGCTCATAGAACCAGCAGCCATGGCGCGGTCACTGCCGGACGAGGCCAGGAAAGGGGTACTGCAGCCGCCGCAGGGAGACGGTTTCCTGACCATCAGCGGACGCCAATGGCCCCTCGCCCCAACCGCCCAGTTTCGCAGCCGACAAAACCTGCTGGTGATGCCGATGCAGATTCAGAGCCCCGTCGAGGTCGTTTATCTCACCGACGATTCCGGCGCCGTCTATCGCGTCTGGATGCTGACGCAAAGCGAAGCGTCGCTGTCACGCCCACGTTAAGACCCGCAAAAATGGCCAAAAAGTTGTTCATCCGCACCTTCGGGTGCCAGATGAACGAGTACGATTCGGACAAGATGGCCGACGTACTCGCTGCATCCGAAGACATCGTCAAGACCGACACCCCCGACGACGCCGACATCATTCTCTTCAACACCTGCTCGGTGCGCGAGAAGGCACAGGAACGGGTCTTTCACGACCTCGGCCGGGTACGCCTGCTGAAGCGCGCCAATCCCGATCTGGTGATCGGCGTCGGCGGCTGCGTGGCGAGCCAGGAGGGGGCGGCGATCGTCGCGCGCGCACCCTACGTCGACGTCGTCTTTGGGCCGCAGACCCTGCACCGCCTGCCGCAGTTGATCGCCGACCGGCGTCGCCTCGGCAAGGCGCAGGTGGACATTTCCTTCCCCGAAATCGAGAAGTTCGACCATCTGCCGCCGGCGCGGGTCGAAGGCGCTTCGGCCTTTGTCTCGATCATGGAAGGCTGCAGCAAGTTCTGCTCGTTCTGCATCGTTCCCTACACGCGCGGCGAAGAGGTGTCGCGCCCCTTCGACGACGTCCTGACCGAGGTGGCCGGCCTGGCCGCGCAGGGCGTCCAGGAGGTGACCCTGCTCGGCCAGAACGTCAATGCCTACCGCGGCGCAATGAGCGGCAGAGGGCAGGCGCCGTCTGGAGAGGAAGCGGCTGACCTGGCGCTGCTGATCGAATACATCGCCGAGATTCCCGGTATCGAGCGCATCCGCTACACCACCTCGCATCCACGCGAGGTGTCGCCGCGCCTGATCGATGTCTATGCCCGCGTGCCGAAGCTGGTCTCGCACCTGCATCTGCCGGTTCAATCGGGCTCGGACCGCGTCCTGGCGGCGATGAAGCGCGGCTACACGGCGATCGAATACAAGAGCCTGGTGCGCAAGCTGCGCGCTGCACGCCCCGACCTCGCGCTGTCGTCGGACTTCATCGTCGGTTTTCCGGGCGAAACCGACGACGATTTCGAGAAAACGATGAAACTGATCGACGAGGTCGGCTTCGACGCCTCGTTCTCTTTCCTGTACAGCGCGCGCCCGGGGACGCCGGCAGCCGAGCTCGCCGATGCAACGCCGCCGGCGGTCAAGCTCGAACGTCTGCTGCGCCTGCAGAAGCGGATCGACGAACTCGCGCAAGGCGTTTCCGCCGCGATGGTCGGTACCGTGCAGCGGGTGCTCGTCGAAGGTGCGTCGAAGAAAGACCGCCAGGAACTGGCAGGGCGCACCGACAACAACCGCGTCGTCAATTTCGCTGCCGCTGCCGTCGACAGCACGGCCTTGCTCGATCGCTTCCTCAATGTCCGCATTACTTCCGCGCTGCCCCACTCGCTGCGCGGCGAGATCGTCACCCAGCCAGCATGACCACACCCGCCTCCCCCGCCAAGAGCCGCGCCACCGAACTGCTGCTGTCGCCGGTCAATAACCGGCAGTTGGCCAATCTGTGCGGCCCGCTCGACGAAAATCTGCGCCAGATCGAGACCGCTCTCGACGTTTCGATTGCCCGCCGCGGCGAGCGTTTCACCCTGCGCGGCGAGCCGGCGCAGGCAGCGCGCGCTTCCGAGGCGCTGCAGCAGTTCTACGCGCAGGCCAAGGACACGCTGTCGGTCGATGAAATCCAGCTCGGCCTCATCGAACTGCTCAACAAACCGGTACGCAACATCGCCTCGGGCGGCGGCTTGTCGCCGGCGCTGATGACCCGCAAGAGCGAGTTGCACGGCCGCACGCCGCGGCAGATCGAATACCTCAGGAACATTCAGGAGCACGACATCACCTTCGGCACCGGCCCGGCCGGTACCGGCAAGACCTACCTCGCCGTCGCCTCCGCGGTGGACGCCTTCGAGCGCGAACTGGTGCAGCGCATCGTGCTCACCCGGCCGGCGGTCGAGGCCGGCGAGCGGCTCGGCTTCCTGCCTGGTGACCTCGCCCAGAAGGTCGATCCCTACCTGCGACCACTCTACGATGCGCTCTACGACCTGATGGGCTTCGAGCGCGTCGGCAAGCTGTTCGAACGCGGCGCGATCGAGATTGCACCACTGGCCTACATGCGCGGGCGCACCCTGAACCACGCCTTCATCATCCTCGACGAGGCGCAGAACACCACCCCCGAGCAGATGAAGATGTTCCTGACGCGCATCGGCATCGGCGCCCGAGCGGTGGTCACCGGTGACGTCACCCAGATCGACCTGCAACGAGGCCAGAAGAGCGGCCTGATCGAGGCCCGCCAGATCCTCAGGGAAGTTCGCGGCATCGCCTTCACCGAGTTCCTCAAGGAAGACGTCGTACGCCACCCGCTGGTAGCGCGCATCGTCTCGGCCTACGAAGCGCACACCGCCGCGCTCGAAGCCCGCGAAGCAACCGCCAGGCCGGGCAGGCATGGCGAAGGGTGAGTGGCGACTGCGGGTCAGCGTGCAACGCGCCTGTGACTCGCCGGATCTCCCCGGCAAGTCGCAGGTTCGCAACTGGGCACGCGCCGCCGTAGCCCCTTCCACGCGTGGCGGACAGATCACCGTTCGCTTCGTCGACAGCGAAGAAGGCCAGCGCCTGAACCGCGACTACCGCGCACGCGACTACGCCACCAACGTCCTCTCCTTCCCCTACCAGCAGGCACCCCTGCTCTGCGGTGATCTAGTGCTCTGCGCCCCGGTCGTCGCGCGCGAGGCGACCGCCCAGGACAAGTCGTGCGAGGCGCATTACGCGCATTTGATCGTCCATGGCATGCTTCATCTGCAGGGCTACGACCATGAGGCCGGTGAAGAGGAAGCGCGCGACATGGAGGACCGCGAGCGCCGGCTACTGGCGGCGCTGGGCTTTCCGGACCCCTATCGCGAGGAGGAGTGAGGCTTCCAACCCGACAAGGGCTCATACCTGAAGGTATATCTCAACGGCAAGCAGTCTGTTCTACCGATGCACAACACCGAACTGAAAACAGGCACGCTGGAAGGCATCAAGAAGCAACTCGGATTGAAGTAAGGAGCTAAACATGTTCGTCTATCCTGTCACCCTCACCCCTGACGAAGTGGACGGGGGATTTGTCGTGTCCTTCGCTGATATTCCGGAGGCCATCACCCAGGGCAATACCGAGTGCGAAGCCCTGGCGGCGGCGAAGGATGCGCTGGACTCTGAAGCGTCGCACTCAGTAGCTGCAGGCCTGCTCCGTGCGTATGCTATAGTGCTAGAATCGGATGCGATCGCCAAGCTGATCGAGCAGCCGCCGGGATGGTGGCGGAGCCGGGAGGGCATTGACGCATTTGCCGGAAATTTTAGTGGACGGGGCGATGGCGCAGCTCGCTGTTTTGTCTGAGAATTTTCCGCTAGCTGTACATCTGTACAGTATAATGACGCAAAGCTTTGCGTCAAGTAGGATTGCTACTTCACGTTATATCTCCAGATGATTTCTGAAGCACCTGGCAAGCGGCCCTTTTATAAGTACGCGTCGGCCGAGACCACGCTGGCTGTGCTGGAGAATCGCACCGTCCGATATAGCTCACCGCTACAGTTCAATGACCCATTCGATTTGCAGCATGGGCTCCATTTCGATTTCGATATCAATGAACTGCACCAAAAAGTAGTGGATCGAATAAATGAGCTTGCAGCTTTACCATCAAGTCCAAAGGTTGAGCACGACGACGTGTGGGGCCAGGTTGTACTTACCGCGCATAAGCACTACCCAACTCATGGCTTTGACAAAAAAGCATGGCTACGAATGACCGCTGATCCGTTCCGGGCGCTTGTGTGTCAGATTCAAGACACACAGAAACAATACCAACTGCACTGGCAGAGGTTGCTTCCCAGTATTAAGGTGTTTTGCGTCACAGAGGAAAGAGACCATTTGTTGATGTGGGCGCACTACGCAAAGGATCACACTGGCGCAGTGTTCGAGCTGTGGTCGCTTCCGGAAGCCGATAATCCACTGTCGGTAGCCAGGCGCGTTGAATATCAAGATACTCCACCAGTCTTCTTTACAGAAAAGGAGTGGATCGACGATCTCACAGGAGTGGGCCAGATTGATACAAACGAACTCTACCGGCGATATGCGTACATAAAAAGCACGCACTGGTCATATGAGCGAGAGTGGCGCGTCTGGTACCCGTACTCACATTCGACTGGGCCATATGATCCTGTCCCTCTAGGGCAGTCAGAATTTGCTGCCCTATATTTTGGGTGCAGAGCGGACCCTGATTTTGTAAGCAAAGCAACCGATTTGATGCGCTTATCATTTCCTAATAGTAGAGCCTTTAAGGCTCATAGGAAGGAGCGTGAATATGCGCTGGAATACGCCGAGATCTAACATGGCGCTCAACCTCGCTCCCTTCGGTCGCTGGACGCTGCGCGATAAAGCCGCGCAGCGCCGGTTAGCTCTACGTTGGGCACTTCATATCTTCTCTCACGAAAGGTGTGTATGAAAAAATTTAACCCTTCCTCTAAACACCCGGACCGTGCTGTTCAAGCATGGCAAATTCTTGTTAGTGCTGCTATGCATCGCCAAACGCTGACCTACGAAGGTCTTTCGGTGCTGATGTACCAGCGCAAAGCCGCAGGCGTGCTTGATAGAGTTCTTGGTCATATAGCGTTCTATTGCATTGAGAATAAGTTACCCGCGCTTACCTCAATAGTCGTTGGCAAGAATAGGGGTACTCCCGGCGAAGACATTCCCCTTGATCCAGCAACTCTGGATGCTGAACGCGAGAAGGTGTATTCCACCGACTGGTACGACATCTATCCTCAAAGTGCCGAAGAGCTTCACAGTGCGCTTCCAAGTTCCAAGCAGCCAAGTGCCCAACCCGGCGCTCAACCTGGCTCCCTTCGGTCGCTGGACGCTGCGCGATAAAGCCGCGCTGCGCCTGTTAGCTCTACGTTAGCCGTCAATCAGCCGGCACTTCGCCACTCACCCGCGCATGCAGACAGAATACATTGCCCCAATCGAGTTTGAAGCTTTTCTGGATCAGCAATCTGGAGAACGCGGCATTGCCTCCTTTATTCAACAGCGCCCTCAGATTCTGTATTGGGCGTTATGCGGTCGAAGCGGACACTGCAGATTTGTTTTTCATGAATTTCCACTAGGGAACTCATTCGTAGCTGACTTCGTAGTTCTAAATTCCTACTCCGGCGTTTGGGAAGTCAAATTTGTCGAGTTTGAACCAGTGGATGTGCCTATATTTACAAAGGCAGACGTACCCGCGAAGCGGTTGGCGGGTGCGGTAAAGCAGGCAGATGATTGGGCGGACTATTTCGAGAAGAACAAGAATGAAGTTAGACGGGATCTTGTTCGCTGGGCGAAATCCAAGGATATTCTTGGCTATTCAGATGGTGATCGTCCAAGCAATTTCTCCGGCCACCATCTGGCCGACCCAACCACGAATCTCTTTGACAGCCATCACATCTTTATCGGTAGAAGAGCAAACACTAGCCCTGAGCATCACAGTAGAAAGGGCCGCCTCAGTCAGAGGCATAATGTTGAGGTGGCCACATATGACAGACTCCTAGATTTGGCAAAAGAACGTTATGCCAATCCGGAACTATGGAAAATTGACGGCTCTCTCTCTCTTAAGAAACTCCTCTCAACTGGTTGATCTTATATGCATGTTTTATGCTGGTTGTTCAGTGGGGACGAGCTTCATGCCGAGCTTCTGGGCGCGCTGTGCCAGTTGGCGGAGAACGCGCTGGTGTAACGCTGCTCGTAGTAGTCCTGGCCCTGGTCGGTGTACTCTTGGCCCTTGGTGAGCAGGGTGAATAGCCGCGCCAGCGTGGCTGCCCGGTCACGGCCTTGGGCTTGTCCATACGCGAGCACAAGCGTCTGACGCGCCGAGCCGGACTGGCTGGTTCTCAGCGCTGCGGCGGCCAGCGGGGCCTGGGCCGCGCGGTTGGCACAACGCTTGGTCTTGCCGCTCATCACCTGCCACCGGTGATCTTGGTGCCGGGGCACAAACCCAGCCAGCTCGCGAAGTGGCCCTCCGTGGGAAAGCGTGACATGTCGGCCCCGGTCGGATGACCGCCAGAGCGGTGGTCACATCGATGCCGTCGATGCGCGTCAAGTCCACGCCGCACATCTTGAACAGTTGGGTACGCAGATCGAACTTCGGCGCATTGCGTGGCCGACTGCGCTTCTGCCTTTGGCTGGGTCGCCTTCATGAACCTCCAGCCGCTTCAACTGCGCTTCGATCTCCTGATCGCATTCAGCCAGTTGCGTGCCGATAAAGTCGAAGGCGGCCAGCGCCTGTTGAGCCAACAAGTGCTCGACCCGCCAGTGGCCTTGCAGGCTCTTGGCGATTTCATCGACGCAGCGTGGATGCGCGCTTCATCGCCGCCAGCACCTGGCCATCACGCTCGCCAGCGACGATCGCGCGCAGGATCTTCTGGCCGGTCTCGCCGGCCACGTCGGAGATGACGTTGGCCAGTTGAACGTTCATCTGCGTGAGCGCCTTTTGCATGTGCTGTACCTCTCTGGCCTGGCTGCGCAACAGCATGCCGCGCTGGCGCCCGCAGCGCAACACACACCCTGACGGCTGGGCGAAACGCACCGCTCAGGCCGCATGAGTTGCTGAATCCACTGCAGTCGCCCCCCCCCCCCCCCCCCCCCCCCCCCCCCCCCCGGGGCCCCCGGCTCCCGCCCCCACCCACGCCACCCCGGCTGACCCGTGAGCTGGGAAACCGCCACGCTCACGCCCAACCCAACTGAGTCAGTGCCACTGGGACTGACCCGGAGTCTGAGGCTTCGAGTGCGTTGAGCCATGGCGTGCTCCATCATTCGTCCAAAGGTGGCGCCCCTCCGCGTCTTGCTCACTCTCTTAAACGGATATCCCCCGCCCCGCCCAGCCGATTCACCAATGTCGCTGACGTCACCCATGACCACGCTAACCCGCGGGCCTACGACCATTGCTACATCGGTCTTCCGCGGCACCCCGTCCACTTTGCCACAACGCCGCAACCCCGTGTTTCTTCGGCGCGATTTGCGGCAGCGGGCCGATTACTTCGCGTTCAAGATTGATTACACTCTAGCCTTCATTAGCCTGTGAACGGAACGGTATGTACCTACCTCAGCATTTTGAAGAAGCGCGCGCGGAAGAGCTTCACCGCGTGATCCGCGAGTACCCGCTTGGGGTGCTCGTGGTTAATGGGCCGCGCGGCCTCGATGCTAATCATCTGCCTTTCGAGCTGAATCCGGATGACGGCGAGCGTGGACATCTGCTCGCTCATGTCGCGCGCGCCAATTCCTTATGGCAGGAGGCGAAGGATGGCAACGAAGCTCTCGTGATCTTTCGTGCTGCCAATGCCTATATCTCACCCAACTGGTATCCGAGCAAGCACGAGTTTCACCGGCAAGTGCCAACGTGGAACTACCAGGCTGTGCACGTTCACGGAAAGATCAAGATTCGCGATGACGAAAGGTTCGTGCGCGGTGTCGTGGCCCGCCTCACGCGGGTGAATGAGGCGCGCACCGGGTCCGACAAGCCCTGGAAGATGACCGATTCGTCAAAGGAGTATATCGATCAGATGTTGTCAGCCATTGTGGGCATCGAGATCGAGATCACCCAGCTGGTCGGGAAGTGGAAGCTTAGCCAGAACCGCGAGGAGCGAGATCGCATCAACTCCGCCGAGGAGTTACGCAAGCGCGGCGAGCACGTCACATCCGCAGCCATGCTGGCTGCTTTAGGCAATGGAAGCTGATGCCGCCCAACAAAGCGCTGCAGCGGGGCGCTCAACAGCGTCGCTGCGCGCCGCTGTTGCCGCCCGCTGAGCGTCGACGTTAGCGTGCGGCGCATACGCTTTTGAAGGAGGTGCGCAGATGACCTTGCAGAAACTCCTTGGCATGGAGTTCCCCATCATTCAAGCCCCGATGGCGGGGGTGCAGGGCAGCGCGATGGCGGTGGCGGTCTCCAACGCGGGTGGGCTCGGCTCGCTCCCATGCGCGATGCTCGGTCTGGACGCCATGCGCCAGGAACTGGCGGCGATTAGGGCGCAGACCACCAAACCGTACAACGTCAATTTCTTCTGTCATGCGCCGCCCGAAGTTGACGCCAGGCGGGAAACGGTTTGGCGGCATGCGCTTTCGCCCTACTTCATCGAGTACGGAATTGATGCGAACGCCATTCTCGCTGGACCGGGGCGCTCGCCCTTCAGTAACGCAGCCGCCGACGTGCTGGAGGAATTCAAGCCCGCCGTCGTGAGTTTTCATTTCGGCCTGCCCGCACCCGAACTGCTGGAGCGGGTACGAAGATCGGGCGCGAAGATCCTTTCATCTGCAACAACTGTCGACGAAGCGCTCCAGTTGGAAGCGCGTGGCGTCGATGCCATCATCGCGCAAGGGCTCGAAGCGGGCGGGCATCGAGGTATCTTCCTGTCGGAAGATCTCAGCACTCAGGTCGGCACATTCGCATTGGTGCCGCAGATCGTACGGGCCGTGAAGATCCCGGTCATCGCCGCCGGCGGCATCGCGGATGCCAAGGGTGTCGCGGCTGCCCTGGCGCTCGGCGCTGCCGGCGTGCAGATCGGGACCGGCTATATGCTGTGCCCCGAAGCCACCACCAGCGCGGTGCATCGCGCGGCCCTGAAAAGCGACGCCGCTCGCGTCACGGCGCTCACCAACCTGTTCACCGGACGGCCCGCTCGCGGCATCGTGAACCGCCTAATGCGCGAACTTGGGCCGATGAGCCCTGCCGCCCCGGCTTTTCCTCTAGCGACGGCAGCCATCGCTCCCTTGCGCGCGAAGGCGGAAAGCCTAGGCAGTGGTGAGTTCTCACCCTTGTGGGCCGGGCAAAAGGCAAGCGCATGCAAAGAAGTGTCAGCATCGCTACTTACCGGAGAGTTGGCGGGCGCACTCTAATATGCACGCTCGCAGCAGCAAAGGAGCAGCAAAGGGGCCAGGCTCGATTAAAGCAGCAAAGGGGCCAGGCTCGATTAAAGGCCCAACTTTTCATTCAACCAGGACTGGCGCGATAAAGCCGCTACAGCCGGTTAATTCTGACTTTGGGCACCTCAGGACGGCGCGTATGGCGTTGACAATATGTAGCCATCGGGCTACAGTTGCTCCATGATTGAAATCCGCAAGACCGTCCTCTTTGCTCAGTGGCTCGACGACTTGCGCGACTTCCAAGCGAGCGCGCGTCCAAGCAAGGATCGAACGGCTCGCCGCTGGAAACCCCGGAGATGTAGAACCGGTTGGCGAAGGTGCCTCGGAGTTGCGAATCAACTACGGTCCCGGTTGCCGGGTGTATTTCAAGAAGCGAGGGCGAGAGCTGGTTATTCTGCTGGCTGGTGGAGACAAGACTACCCAAGCCAAGGACATCAAGGCTGCATTGCGCCTCGCACGTAATCTATCGGAACAGCAACCATGACCAAGACCGTTACCACTCGCTATGACGTCGCCGAACACCTCAGAACCCCAGAGGAAATGGCTGCATATCTTGAAGCCTGCCTTGAAGAAGCCGACGGGGATGCCGCATTCATTGCCAAAGCACTTGGCGACATTGCTCGCGCCAAGGGCATGTCACAGGTCGCACGCGATGCCGGACTGTCTCGCGAAAGTCTTTACAAAGCGCTCTCCGGTGATCGTAGCCCTGGCTTTGACACCATCCTCAAAGTCATCGGTGCACTTGGGCTGAAGTTGCATGCCGAGGTTGGTCACGGCTGACAAGGTGCCCAAACCTGCGGTGCAGGGGACGCTGCGCGATAAAGCTGCGCAGCGCCCCTGACCTTGCACCTTGGCCTCGAGCAGACACCATGGCCCCTACAGTTGTCCGCGACGGTTCGTATCGGCTCTTCTTCTTTTCACGCGAAGAGCCGAGATTGCACATCCATGTGGCCCACCCACACGGGGAGGCCAAGTTCTGGTTGCAACCGAGTCTGACGCTGGCCAACCACACCGGCCTGTCCAAGCAGGAACTGGCCGACGCTGAGCGCGTCGTCGCTCGCCACCTTCAGGAGATCATCGATGCCTGGCACGAACATTTCGGCGGCTGAAGTCACCCACGTCTCGATACACGGTTTCTGGCTGCTCCTTGGCGATGAAGAGCTTCTCTTGCCGTTCTCAGAATTTCCTTGGTTCCGGCAGGCCACCATCGAGCAACTGACCACCATCGAATGGCCAAGCCCGGATCATCTCTATTGGCCGCTGCTGGATGTGGATTTGTCCGTTGAATCCATCCGACACCCGGAACGTTTTCCGCTCGTCTCAGCAGCATCGGCTAACGGTCATGGCGATTCCAGACACCCCCGATGATGAAAGCCATGACCGTTTGGGGAAAAGCATGCTGTCTAGCCCGGCGCCCAACCCCGTTCGAATCCATCGAAGAAGCACAAGCGGGTGGTCGCACGGATTGAAGTACACCACGACCATTTGCTTGCTGTCAGACGAACCAGCGCGGGCCAGGGTCACGAGGCGGTGTCCTGGAATCGTGTATTCATGTCCAACCCTTTTTCAAGATCACCATGGATAACCAGCGTACCAGCAACAAACCCCGTTTTTTCGAGCAGCTTTCCTCGCTCCTGATGCGCGAGCCGGAGGATCGTGAGCAACTGATGCTGTTGCTGCATTCGGCGCATCAGCGCAAGCTCGTTGATGCCGATGCCCTGGGCATCATCGAGGGTGCCCTGGCGGCGTCGGAGATGAGCGTCCGTGACGTCATGGTGCCGCGACCGCTGATGGAGGTGGTCGACGTCGGCGATTCACTCGATACCGTGATCGACCGCGTCAACACCACCGCCCACTCGCGTTTTCCGGTCATCAACGGTAGCCGAGACAATGTGATCGGCATCCTGCTCAGCAAGGACCTGCTGCGCGTGCAGCGCGAAGGCGTCTTCAACCTGCGCGACTGGGCGCGTCCGGCAGTCTTCATCCCCGAATTCAAGCGTCTCGACGTATTGCTGCGCGAGTTCCGCGTATCGCGCAATCACATGGCGATCGTCATCGACGAGTATGCCGGCATTGCCGGGCTGATCACCATTGAGGATGTGCTCGAACAGATCGTCGGCGAAATCGAGGACGAGTACGATTTTGACGAGGCCGATGACAACATCCAGCTCGATCCGAATGGTCTGTATCGGGTCAAGGCACACACTCCCGTGCCGGACTTCGATGCCGCTTTCGGGAGCAGCTTCAGCGACGAAAAATGCCATACAGTCGGCGGCCTGATTCTGAACCACCTTGGCCGGGTGCCGCAGTTCAATGAAACGATCGTCCTGGCCGGGATGAGCTTCCAGGTCCTGCGCGCCGACAGCCGCCGCATCTATACTCTGGTCGTCTCCGGTTCGCCGGAGACCGGCGATCCTGAATCTGAATAAGGTCCTGCGCTGGCGCTGCCTCGGCGCCTTGCTGCTGGGTACGGCAGGCGTGCTCGGCTTTGCGCCGTTCGGCTGGTTTCCGGTGACCTGGCTGAGCCTCGGCGGGCTGTTCGCTCTGCTCTGTACAGAAGTCGATGGCGAGCGGCGGACGCGGCACGGGGCGCTGCTTGCCGTGACCTACGGTCTGGGCCTGTTTCTGGCAGGGGTTTCGTGGGTCTACGTCAGCCTGAGTGTCTTTGGCGGCATGCCGCTGCTGCTGGCAGGCGTGGCGACGGTACTCTTCTGCACGGTGCTGGCGATTTTCCCGGCGCTCGCCGGCGCGCTGTTCGTTCGCCTCGCCAGGCCCGGCTGGTGGCCGCGCGCCCTGCTCTTTTCCGCCCTGTGGGTACTTGCCGAATGGTCGCGGTCCTGGGCCTTCACCGGTTTTCCGTGGCTGGCCGCCGGTTACTCGCAAACGCCGCCGAGTCCGCTGGCCGGCTATGCTCCCTTGTTCGGCGTTTATGGCCTTTCGCTGTTTTCGGCGCTGCTCGGCGCACTGATCTTCGAGGTCGGCAGACGCTGGCTATCCACCACGAATTGCAGCACGCGCGGCTGGCTGCGCTGGTGTCCGGCCCTGCCGCTGCTGTGCACGGCCCTGATTCTCGTTGCCGGCGATCTGCTGCGTGACATCCGCTGGACGCAGGCGGTGGGCGAGCCGCTGTCGGTGGCCTTGCTGCAGGGCAACGTGGCGCAGGAAATGAAATGGCGACCCGAGCGGCTCGCCGATTCCTTGCGTACCTACTACCAGCTGATGTTGGAGAACCCGGCACAGCTCACCGTTCTCCCTGAAACCGCCCTGCCCGCTTTCCTCGACCAGGTCCCCGCAAAGTATCTCGAAGCGCTGCGCCAGCTCGCGCTGCGCAGAGACGGAGACCTGTTGCTCGGGATCCCCGTCGCCGACGGCAGTGCGTACTTCAATGCAGCGCTGAGTCTCGGCGCATCGGGACAACAACGCTACAGCAAGGTCCATCTAGTCCCGTTCGGCGAGTTCGTACCGCCGGGCTTTGCCTGGTTCATGGCGATGGCCAACATCCCGATGTCGAACTTCACTGCCGGCGAACGCGACCAGGCGCCGCTCCGGCTGGCTGGCCAGAGCGTCGGGGTGAACATCTGCTACGAGGATGCCTTTGGCGAGGAGATCATCGCCGCGCTGCCGGTCGCCACGCTGCTGGTGAATGTCTCCAACGTCGCCTGGTTCGGAGACTCGCTGGCACCCGCGCAACACCTGCAGATTGCTCGCCTGCGCGCCCTCGAAAGCGGCCGCATGATGTTGCGCTCGACCAATACCGGCATGACGGCGATCGTCGATGTGGATGGTCGCGTGCTGTCAGCCCTGCCCCCCTTCACTCGTGGCGCGCTGGTCGGCGAAGTGCGTGGCTACTCCGGAGCGACGCCGTATGTGCGCTGGGGCAACTGGCCGGTAATCGGCTTGGCGCTGCTCCTCGTTTTGCTGGTCGGCCGCCGCCGGACAGCAGCCAGGCCAACACAAGATGCCGCCAGGATGAGCACAGATTCTTGTTGGGCAAGAAACCAAGTAAAATCGCGGTTTTTGGTTCCACCCGAAACTCACCCATGCCTACGTTTCAGGAAGTGATTCTCCGTCTCCAGAATTTCTGGGACAAACAGGGCTGCGCGCTGCTGCAACCCTACGATATCGAAGTCGGTGCGGGCACCTTTCACACTGCCACCTTCCTGCGCGCGATCGGTCCCGAACCGTGGAATGCGGCCTACGTGCAGCCTTCGCGGCGGCCCAAGGACGGGCGCTACGGCGAGAATCCGAACCGCCTGCAGCACTACTACCAGTATCAGGTGGTGCTCAAGCCCTCACCGGCGAACATTCAGGAACTCTACCTCGACTCACTGCGTGCGCTCGGGATCGATACCTCCCAGCACGACATCCGGTTCGTCGAGGACGACTGGGAAAGCCCGACGCTGGGCGCCTGGGGACTGGGTTGGGAAGTCTGGCTGGACGGTATGGAGGTCACCCAGTTCACCTATTTCCAGGAGGTGGGGTCGCTGCCCTGCAAGCCGGTACTCGGCGAAATCACCTACGGGATCGAGCGACTGGCCATGTATTTGCAAGGGGTGGAGAACGTTTTCGATCTGGTCTGGGCTCAGGGACCGGGTTATCGCGTCACCTACGGTGATGTCTATCACCAGAACGAAGTCGAGCAGTCGAAGTACAACTTCGAGCATTCCAATGTCGAGATGCTGTTCCGGCACTTCGGCGAACACGAGTCCGAGGCCCGCCGGCTGATCGCTGCCGGCCTGGCTCTGCCGGGCTACGAAATGGTCATGAAGTGCTCGCACACCTTCAATCTGCTCGACGCACGCGGTGCCATATCGGTCACCGAACGGGCTGCCTACATTGGCCGGGTGCGTGCGCTGGCGCGCGAAGTCGCGCAGGCCTACCACGATTCCCGTGCGGCGCTTGGCTTCCCGATGTGCGAGGCGAGCGCTGCCGGTGGAGAGCCATGAGATGAACGACACCGTCCTGATCGAGCTGCGCACCGAAGAACTGCCGCCAAAATCACTCAAGGCGCTGTCCGAGGCTTTTGCCGAAGCCGTTTTCTCGGCTCTCAAGGGGCAGGAGTTCACTTCCGCAGACAGCGTCTGTACGCCCTACGCGACCCCTCGCCGCCTGGCGCTGACGATTACCGGCGTGGCCGGCCGCCAGCCAGACCGGGTACTGGAGAAAAAAGGCCCGGCGGTTGCCGGCGCGGTGGACGCTGCCGGCAAACCGACCAAGGCCCTCGAAGGTTTCATGCGGGCTGTCGGGGTCACTTTTGACCAACTGCACAGGATCGCTGATGGCAAGGGCGAGTACTTTGTCGCCCGGCGCGAGAAGAAAGGCGAAGATCTCGCGGTGCACCTGGCCGAGATCGTCGCGCAGGCGCTGAAGAAGCTGCCGATTGCGAAGGTCATGCGCTGGGGGGATTTGGAACACCAGTTCGTTCGCCCGGTGCATGGACTGATTCTCCTGCATGGTCAGCGGGTGGTTCCGGGTGAGGTGCTCGGGCTGACGAGTGGCCGGACGACGCTCGGGCACCGCTTCCTGTCTGCCGGAGAAATCGTCATCGATAACCCGGCGGAATATTCGCTCAAGCTGGCGGAAGGCAAGGTCATCGCGGCATTCCCCGAGCGACGGGCGTCGATCGCCAGGCAGCTCGACGACGCCGCCGGCAGACTCGCAGCCCGCATCAATCCGGCGGATGGTTTGCTCGACGAGGTGACCTCGCTGGTCGAGTGGCCAGCAGTTTATGTCGGCGAGTTCGAGGCCGAATACCTCGACGTGCCGCAGGAGTGCCTGATCCTGACGATGCAGCAGAACCAGAAATACTTCCCGCTGCTCGACGCCCAGGGCAGGCTGCTCAACAAGTTCCTGATCGTCTCCAACATGCAGGTCGATGACCCGGGCAACATCATCCGCGGCAACGAGCGTGTCGTGCGGCCGCGCCTGTCTGACGCCCGCTTCTTCTACGACCAGGACCGCAAGAACGGTTTTGCCAACCGGATCACCCGTCTCGCTGCGGTGGTCTATCACAACAAGCTGGGCTCGCTGGGCGACCGCGCGCAGCGAATGGGCCGCATCGCACGCAGCATCGCGGAAAAGCTGGGTGCCGACGGTACCCTCGCCGAACGGGCGGCGCTGTACTGCAAGATTGACCTGCTCAGCGACATGGTTGGCGAATTCCCTGAACTGCAGGGAATCATGGGCCGCTATTACCTGCTGCACGAGGGCGGTCTGCCAGTGGTCGCAGACGCCATCGAGCAGCACTACCGGCCGCGCTTTGCCGGCGACGCACTGCCCGCAGGCAACATTGCCTGTGCTGCGGCACTGGCCGACAAACTGGATTCGCTGGTCGGCTTCTTTGGCATCGGGCAGCTACCCACCGGCGACAAGGATCCCTTCGGCCTGCGGCGCGCCGCACTCGGGGTCCTGCGCATCCTGATGGAGACGCCACTGCCACTCGACCTCGGCGAACTGATCAGCAATGCCAGGGAGACACTGAGTGCGCAGGGGATCCCGATCGAGGCAGTCGATGCGCCCTTGCTTGCCTTCATGCTCGACCGCCTGCGCGGCATGCTCAGGGACGCCGGGCATTCGCCCGACGTCATCGAGGCCGTGCTGGTACAACAACCGACGCGCATCGATCTGGTTCCCGCCCGGCTGGCCGCCGTCCGCGAATTCCTGACGCTGCCCGAATCGCTGGCGCTGGCGGCTGCCAACAAGCGCATCGGCAACATTCTCAAGAAAGCCGAGCAGGGCCTGCCCGAGCCGGACATTGCCCTGCTCGAAGAAGACGCCGAGAAAGCGTTGTTCCAGCGGGTGCTGTTGATCGCGCCGCTGGTCCGCTCGCACGTCGCCAACGAGGATTATGCGGATGCCCTCAAGGCCCTTGCCTCGGTACGTGCCGAGGTCGACCGTTTCTTCGACGAGGTGATGGTGAACGTTCCTGAACCGCTGCTGCGGGGCAACCGCCTGGGCCTTCTAAAAGCACTCTTCGACCAGCTCAACGCGGTCGCGGACATCGCGAAACTGGCCGTATGAGTACGAAGCTCGTCATTCTCGACCGCGACGGCGTCATCAACTACGACTCGAAGCAGTTCATCAAGTCGCCGGCGGAATGGCGGCCAATCCCCGGCAGCATCGAGGCGATCGCCAAGCTCAGTCAGGCCGGTTACCGTGTGGTGATCTCGACCAACCAGTCGGGCATTGGTCGCGGTCTGTTCGACATGGATACGCTGAATGCCATCCACGACAAGATGCACCGTGCCGTGCTGGCCGCCGGCGGGCGCATCGACGCGATTTTCTATTGTCCGCACCCGATCGATGCCGGCTGCAACTGCCGGAAACCAAAAACCGGCATGTTCGAGCGGATTGCCAACTGCTTCAACATCGATCTGCCGGGCACGCCGGCGGTCGGCGACTCCCTGCGTGACCTGCATGCCGCAGTGGCGGTTGGTGCGATTCCGCTGCTGGTGCTGACCGGCAAGGGAACGCAAACCCGGGCGGACGGCGGCCTGCCAGAAGGAACGCTACTGTTCCCTGACCTCGCGGCGGCAGCCGAGCATATCCTGTCGTCCTGATGGCCAGCCTGCGGACCGCGTTGTTCTTCCTGCTGCTCAGCCTGCTGACCGTCCCGGTCGGAGTCCTCATTTCGCTGGCAGTGGTGTTCCCGATGCGCGTCCGTTACGGCATTTTTGCCGTCTGGCGGAATGCGGTCGTAGCCCTCTGCCGGTACGTGCTCGGGGTCCGCTATCGCGTGCTGGGTCGCGACAACATCCCGGCCGAACCTGCGGTGGTGATGGCCAAACACCAGTCGGCTTGGGAAACCGTCGGACTGCAGGCAATCTTTCCGCCGCTGGTTTTCGTGTTCAAGAAGGAACTGTTGCGCGTACCGTTTTTCGGCTGGAGTCTGGCGGCGATGAAGATGATCTCGATCGATCGCGCGGCGGCGAAGGATGCGCTGCGCCAGGTCATCGAAAAAGGGCGCGAGCGCTTGTCTGCCGGCTACTGGGTGGTGATTTTCCCTGAAGGTACCCGCGTCGCTCCCGGCGAAACCTCGCGCTACAAACCCGGCGGTGCCCAGCTCGCGGTTCGTAGCGGCGCCAAGGTGGTACCCGTGGCGCACGACGCCGGCGAGGTCTGGCGCAAAGACGGCTTCGCCATTTCGCCCGGACTGATCACCGTCAGCATCGGACCGCCGATCGACCCCGTGGGCAAGACGGCAGCCAGGATCAATACGCTGGCTGTCGCCTGGATCGAGGCCGAAATGCGGCAGCTCTCGCCGCATCGCTACCCGACCGCTGCCAATGCCGTCGCAGCCTGAGCAGACACGCGTTGGCGAGCGGTTGCTGGCAGCCGGCGAAACCACGCGCAGCATCGAACTCGGCGAGCGCACCGTGCCCTACGTTTTGCGTCGGGCGCGACGGCGTACGATTGGCTTGTCGATCGATCATAACGGCCTGCGCGTCGGCGCCCCCCAGCGTGCCACCCTGCGCGAGGTCGAATCGCTGATCCTGCAGCATGGCGAATGGATCGGCAGGAAGCTCGACGAATGGTGGAACCGCCGCCCGCCGGAAGCACTGCGCATCGTCGATGGGGTGCAGCTACCGCTGCTCGGCAGCCCGCTCTGCATTCGCCTGGCGCTCGGCGCCAATCGCTGCGTGTGGAACCTGCAGACGGCTGAGCAGACCCTGACGCTTTGCCTGCGTACGCCATCGGAAGCGCCACGGGTGCTCGAGAAAGCATTGCGGGAAAAGGCACGGACGCTATTCGTCGAACGTCTCGCCGAATACGCGCTGCGGCTCGGCGTCGATCTGCCGCCGCTCTCGCTGTCGGCGGCGCGCACGCGCTGGGGCAGTTGCAGCCTGCGCAGCGGTATTCGCCTGAACTGGCGACTGATCCACTTCCCGCCGGCAGTGATCGACTACGTGGTGGTACACGAGCTGGCGCATCTGCTCGAAATGAACCATGGCACCCGGTTTTGGGCTATCGTCGAGCGACTTTACCCCGACTACCGCAACGCTCGCCAGAAACTTAAGCTGGGCGCCTGCCCGCGCTGGTGAGAACACTAAAGGACAAACATGAGAATTCTGCATACGATGTTGCGGGTGGGCGATCTGGATCGCTCGCTGGCGTTCTACACCGAAGTCCTCGGCATGCGCGAGTTGCGTCGCCAGGACTACCCGACGGGTCGTTTCACGCTGGCCTTCGTCGGCTACGCTCCGGAATCGGAAGGCGCGGTCCTGGAACTGACGCACAACTGGGATACATCAGCGTACGAAGTGGGTAGCGGTTTCGGCCATGTGGCGATCGAAGTCGCCAACGCCTACGCGGCTTGCGAGCAGATCAAGGCGCGTGGCGGCAAGGTGGTGCGCGACGCCGGCCCGATGAAACACGGCACGACAGTGATCGCCTTTGTCGAAGATCCCGACGGCTACAAGATCGAACTGATTCAGAAAAAAGGCTGAGCCAGTGTCTTTACCCACTCCCCGCCGCCCGATTGCCGCAGCGCTGCTGCTGATGCTGCTGCTGTGCTCGAACAGCACCGCCCACGCCGCGCTGGCAATCGCCCTGAATTCAGCAGACGGCACGCTCAGCATGATCAATAGCGACACCTACCAGGTCACCGGCAAGGCCAGCGTGTGCAAGGAACCGCACCACCTGATGCCGACCCCGGATGAGCAGTCGCTGATCGTCGCCTGCGCCGCTTCCAACCAGCTGGTCTTCTTTGATCCGCTCTCCGGCCAGGAGCAGAAACGCATTCGCAACATTTCGGACCCCTACCAGCTCGGTTATTCGCCGAACCGCAAATGGTTTGTCGCCACATCGCTGCGACTCGATCGTGTCGATCTCTACGACCCCGTCGACTTTCGCCTGGTGGCTCGCCTGCCGGCGCCGAAAACGCCGTCGCACATGGCTTTCGACGATGCCAGCGAGTTCGTCTTCGTGACCCTGCAGGACTCCAACGAGGTGATGGCGATCAATCTGGCGACCCGGAAGGTCGCCTGGGTGATGCCGGTCGCTGCGACGCCCGCCGGGATCGTGATGTCACCCGACAACCGTTATCTGCTGGTCGCCTGCATGGGCGACGGCGTCGTCGAGGTCATTGACTGGCGCACCCAGAAGAGTGTCAAGAAGGTAGCCACCGGCAAGGCTGCCCACAATCTGCAACCAAAAGGTGACCGACGCCATTTCTACGTTTCCAACCGCACCGTCGACGGCAGCATTTCGCTGCTCGATACGCAGACGATGACGGTAGTGGAAAGATACG
Source organism: Candidatus Accumulibacter affinis (assembly GCA_016713625.1). Lineage (GTDB taxonomy): Bacteria > Pseudomonadota > Gammaproteobacteria > Burkholderiales > Rhodocyclaceae > Accumulibacter > Accumulibacter affinis. Next base: position 79,546 of record JADJOT010000009.1, on the reverse strand, counting down.
AGGTCCCCGGCGGACCAGACGACATGATCGTCCGCGCCGACGGCAAGGAACTCTGGGTAACCGCACGCTTTGCCCGCAAGGTACAGGTCCTCGACCTGGTCAGCAAGAAGCTCAAACTGTCGATCCCGGTCGGCAGTTCGCCGCACGGCGTCTTCTTTGTCAACCACGCAGGTCTGCGATGAGCCCCGATACTGGCCGCCGCTTCCTGCAGCTGGCCCTGCTGATCAGCAGCCTGCTAGCAGTGCCCGCGGTGTCCGCGCAGGCCGCTGCTGCCTGCAAGGGTACGCTCTACCTGACCTTTGACACCGGCAACATGCGCCACGCGGAGCTGATTGCCGAGACCCTGGCCAGACACGGGGTCAAGGCAACCTTCTTTCTCGCCCAGGAAGAGACCACCCGTGGCGACCATGCGCTGGATGCCAGCTGGGCGCCCTACTGGCAGGCACGCGTCGCCGAAGGCCACGCCTTTGGCAGTCACACCTGGCGGCATGGAAGTTTCCGCAGTGACAGCGGCGAGCAGGTGCGCTATCGACTGCAGAATGGGCGCAGCGAGACCCTCGACGCGCGCGCCGTCTGCGAGGAGCTGAAGGCGCCCGATACGCGCTTCCAGGAACTCACCGGTCGCCGGCTCGATCCACTCTGGCGCGCGCCCGGAGGGCGCACCACACCGAATACGCTGGCCGCCGCGCAAGCCTGTGGCTACCAGCATGTCGGCTGGGCAGCAGCGGGCTTTCTCGGCGACGAGTTGCCGTCCGACAGCTACCCCAATTCGGTGTTGCTGCAGCGCGCCCTCGATCGGCTCAAGGATGGCGACATCGTGATGGCCCATCTCGGCATCTGGTCGCGCAAGGACCCCTTTGCGCCCATGCTGGACCCGTTGATCGCCGGCCTGAAAAGCCGGGGCTTCTGTTTTGCCACCCGGCGGGCGTCATGATCAACGCCTTTCTGGAAGCCTTTGTCGATCTGCAAGGCTGGCTGCTCGCGCACCTGCTGGAGCCGGTGCTGCTGGCGATGGGGCTCGGCAGTTATGTGGAAATGGCTTTCGATGGCATCGAGTTCTTCCTCTGCGGCGTACTGCAGATCAGCGCCGCCTTCCTGCTGCTGCGGCCACTGGAGGCGCTGCGGCCGATCGAGGTCTGGCCCGATCGCAGGGCGGTGCGCGTCGATGTGCTGTATTCCTTCCTCGACCGACTGGGGATCATTCCCCTTCTGGTTTTCGCGCTGCTGGCGCCGCTGTTGACCAGTGTCGACAGCTGGCTGCGCTTCAACGACATCATCCCTCCCCAACTCGAAGACCTGTTGCCGGGACTGGAAGCGCGGCCAATGCTGAGCTTTCTGCTCTATCTGCTGATCCTCGACTTTGCCGAGTACTGGCGGCACCGCCTCTCGCATACCTTGCGCTGGTGGTGGGCACTGCACGCGGTCCACCACAGCCAGCGCCAGATGACCTTGTGGACCGACAGCCGCAACCATCTGCTCGACGACCTGATCGGCGGCTTCTGGTTCGCCGTCATCGCCCTGCTGGTCGGCGTTCCGCCAGGACATTTCATTGGTCTCCTGATTGTCGTGAAGACCATTGAAAACCTCTCGCACGTCAACGCCCGGCTGTCGTTCGGACGCTTTGGCGAACTGCTGCTGGTGAGCCCGCGCTACCATCGCTGGCATCATGCCATCGAGCTTCCGAGCGGCCGACCGTATCGTTTTGGCTGCAATTTCGCGATCCTTTTCCCGATCTGGGATCAACTCTTCGGCACCCAGTATCGTGGCCAGGAAATGCCCCCGTCGGGAATCAGGCATGGGCCGTTGCCGGAGTCAGCAGCCCAGAGTGGCTTCTGGGAGCAACAGTGGGACGGACTTCGCGCGCTGGCGGCAACCTTCCTGCCGAGCCGTCCACCTGCGGTCTCCGCATTTCCGTCGCCGCACCAACCGGCAGCAGGCTCTGCCGGCGACGATCACCATTATTGAAACCAATGCTCGATGCAGCCCGCTCTTTCGCCCTGAATGCGCACGGCAGCCAGAAGTATGGCGACCGGCCGTACGCCTTCCATCTTGAAGCGGTCGTCAGCCTGTTGTCACCCTATGGCAGCGAAGCCCAGGTCATCGGTTACCTGCATGACGTCGTTGAAGATACCGAGGTCACTGAAGACGATATCCGCAGACTTTTCGGACCGCGCATTGCCGAATGCGTCAGCCTGCTCACCGACTCTCCCGGCGCCAGCCGTGCCGAGCGGAAAGCGGCGACCTACGCGCGACTGGCGACGGTGGGCGGCCACGCCGAACTGGCCCTGGTGGTCAAGGCCGCCGACCGCCTGGCCAACGTCAGAAGCTGTGTCGCCGACCAAAAGCACGGCCTGTGGGAGGTATATCGCCAGGAACACCCTGGCTTCCGGCGAGCAGCGTATCGTGTGTGCCTTTGCGAGCCGCTGTGGGTGGAACTCGACGCCTTGCTGGAAACCTCGTCAGGCGATGCTGTCTGACTGGCGGAACCGACCGCACAGCATTACGGCCTGACGGCAAGGCGTTGCAGACCAGGATTCACACGACAATTGATCATGAGGGGTTGGTATGCTTCTGCAGATTGAGAACTACGAGAGCTTCATTGCAGCGGTTCTCATCTTTCAGCTGATTCCAGGGCCAGGCACCCTGGCCATTCTCAACGCCACCGCGCGCAACGGGGTTGCCGCCGGACTCGGCGCCGTGGTCGGCACGCTGCTCGGTGACATGCTCTATATGATCGCGGCGATTGTCGGCCTGGCGGCAGTGATGAGTTCCCACCCGATCCTTTTTCAGGGCCTGCAGTGGTTCGGTGCCGCTTATCTGGGCTGGATGGGCCTGCAACTGCTGCGCAAACCGGTCGCTGCTGCCGGCGCCGAAGCGGCAAGCAGGAAAAGCGCCTGGGTGTACTTCCGGCAGGCCTTCGCGGTCAGTCTGACCAATCCGAAGGTGATCCTCTTCTTCGTGGCCTTTTTTCCCCTTTTTCTGCGCGCCGACGCCTCGTCGCTGACTCTCCTGGTGATGATGGCACACGTCACCGTCCTCAGCTTGCTCTACCAGGCCGGGCTGGTGCTCGCCGGGAATGCCATCGCCCACCAGCTGGCGTCGCTGCCTCTGGTAGGCAAGCTGGCGACCCGGCTGGCTGGCGTTGCCCTGCTCGGGTTCGGCATCAAGCTCGCGCTCGACAATCGCTGACGCGGGACTCCCCGGGGGATTTCGAAACATCGCGCCAAACGCCGCCACCCTGGACCAGCCCACCACGCGCAGGGCCGCCACGACACGGGAAGAAGGAACTCCATGCAACTGAAAACGACCTCGTTGAGAACTTTGATCCTGACCCTGAGCTTGATGCTCGCAGCCTGCTTCCCTGGCCCCGAGAAGGTCGGCGAACTCGCCAGGACTTCGATGCAGCAGCGCTTTCGCGATGACCCGCAATTCCAGGGCAGCGGCCTCGAGGTCGTTGACGTGCGCGTGATCGGCGGCGGCGACAAGCAGTTCGATGCGCTTGCCAGAGTGTTGCATGCTGGCAAAACGCACGAAGTGCCAGTCATCATCGTTGTCGACGGCATCAACCTGCAATGGTTTGCCGCGCCCACAGCCTTTGCTTTCGCCGTTCCGACGCAACCCACCGATCCACAGCCGATTCCTCGCTAGCGGCCACGCCGGCAGCAGGCACGGCGGCAGCCCCTGCGGTACAATACCACCCTTTCGCAACCTGATGATTTTACCGAGGTTTCTTCGTGCTCGTCGCCAACAACATCACCATGCAGTTCGGGGCCAAACCCCTCTTTGAAAACGTCTCGGTCAAGTTTGGCGAAGGCTATCGCTACGGACTGATCGGTGCCAATGGCGCCGGTAAGTCGACCTTCATGAAAATCCTCGCCGGTGAGCTCGAACCCACCGCCGGCAACGTTGCCAAAGACCAGCACGAACGCATGGCCTATCTGCGCCAGGACCAGTTCGCCTTCGAGGAGCAGCGCGTCATCGACGTGGTGATGATGGGGCACGCGGAAATGTGGGCGAGTATGCTCGAGAAGGACGCCATTTACGCCAACCCGGAAGCCAGCGAAGACGACTACATGCACGCCGCCGACCTCGAAGCGAGGTTTGCCGAGTACGACGGCTACACCGCCGAGGCGCGTGCCGGCGAACTGCTGCTCGGCGTCGGCATCCCGGCCGAACAGCATTTTGGTCCGATGAGCGACGTCGCCCCGGGCTGGAAACTGCGCGTTCTCCTGATTCAGGCGCTGTTTGCCGACCCCGACATCCTGCTTCTCGACGAACCGACCAACAACCTGGACATTGCCACCATCCGCTGGCTGGAAAATGCGATCAACGAGCGCAACAGCACGATGGTCATCATTTCCCACGATCGACACTTCCTCAACCAGGTGTGTACGCACATGGCCGATCTGGATTATGGCAAGATCGCCGTCTATCCGGGCAACTACGACGACTTCATGGAAGCCTCGACACAGGCCCGCGAACGACAGCAAAGCGCCAACGCCAAGGCCAAGGAACGTATCGCCGAGCTGCAGAATTTCGTTCGCCGCTTCTCGGCCAATGCCTCCAAGGCCAAGCAGGCCACTTCTCGCCTGAAGCTGATCGACAAGCTGAAACCGGAAGACGTCAAACCCTCGTCGCGCCAGTATCCGTGGATCCGTTTCGAGGTCGACGAAAAGGAAAAGCTCCACCGCCAGGCAGTCGAAATCCAGAACGTGAGCTTCGCCTATCACGACAGCGCGCGGAAAATCTTCAGCAAGCTCGACCTGACGCTCAACGGTGGTGATCGCCTGGCGATCATCGGCGAGAACGGCGTCGGCAAGACCACCTTGCTGAAGCTGCTGATGGGCGAGTTGCAGCCACAGCGCGGCAGCATCAAGTGGGCCGAGAAAGCCAGGCCAGGTGCCTATGCACAGGACCACGCCAGCGATTTCAGCAGCGACGCCACTCTCACCGACTGGATCGCCGGCTACGCGCGCAGCAGCGCCAGCGATGGCGATGACCTCGCGACGCTGATCCGCGGCACGCTCGGACGTCTACTATTCTCGGGCAACGAAGTCCAGAAGGCGGTCAAGGTGATCTCCGGCGGCGAGCAGGGCCGCATGATTTTCGGCAAGCTGATGCTCATGAAACCGAACGTGCTGATCCTCGACGAGCCCACCAACCACCTCGACATGGAGTCGATCGAGTCGCTCAATAGCGCGCTCGAGAAATTCAAGGGAACGCTGGTCTTCGTCTCGCACGACCGCGAGTTCGTCTCCTCGCTCGCCACGCGCATCCTCGAGATCCGTCTCGATGGCACGCTGGTCAACTACCCGGGCAATTACGAAGAGTACCTCGCCAGCCAGGGCCTCGCCTGACCCGGCTCTCCGGCGATCGCTTGCGCCGGCAGCGGCACCGCGCTCGATGGTCGCCAATTCGCAGCCTGCCACCATCACCGCAGGCGAACGCAGGCGACCGGCACCGCGTCAGTTGGCTGCACTGGCCGCCGCCTTTGCTGCTTCCTTGCTCGCTTCTTTCGCCGCCCTGGCTGCCTTCTTCGCTTCGCGCGCGGCATCCTGGCTGGCCCGCTTCTCCAGTTTGGCCTGCCTTCTGGCCTGTTCTGCAGCCGTCTTCTGGCGCCCTTCCTCTGCCTTTACGGCCTTTGCCGAAAGCTTCCGTTGGCGCTCGGCGGTCTTCGCTGCTTGCTCGGCATGGAAGCGCTCGGCGCTCTCCTTCTGCTCCGCTGCACGCCGATTCTGATCGGCGAGCCGTTGCGCTTCCTTGGCCTCGAGGTCCTGCCGCTTCGCCTCGCGTTCGAAATCGCGAGCCGGCTGATCGATCTGGCGAGCCTCAACGATCGCCGCCGTATAGCGCTTCTTGGCCGCTGCGAGACAATCATTGACCAGGATTTTCGTATGGCAGTGGGTTTGCTCGGCCGCGAGGCTGCGCTCAGCGTCGGCGCGCATCGACGCCGCGCGTTCGCGCTGCGCGCCCGCCTCTTCGAGCGTATTCGGCACCGGCGGTGCAGCCGCCGCCGCGCAACTCATCGCTAACCAGACCGCCAGCAGACTGCCCGTACGCATTGAATTCTCCTTCCGCGCGGGGTGATCACAGGCCTCCTGGCTGCGCGACAAGCGATGGCCCGGCCGGACAAACATCCACGCCTGCACACTATAAACGCGATGCGATCTGGATGGCCTCCCAGCACCGACAACAGCCGATCCGGCGGTTCTGCTGCTTCTTTTTCCGCGCTCCGCCGTTCAACCCCGGGCCGCCCGAGAAACCGAGGCCGGCACCACCCCTGGCACCGCCCCCCTCTGGCCCCCCCCCCCCCACCCCCCCCACCGCATGAGCATCGTGAGCAGCGTCCGGCCTGCTGCCTGCGGATTTGGTAGAATCCCGCCTTTCCGCCAAAACACATCCCCTGGGAGCTTTCTGTGCAAATCGTCTGCCTCGACCTTGAAGGCGTACTTGTCCCCGAAATCTGGATCGAATTCGCCACGCGTACCGGCATCCCGGAGCTGCGCCGGACCACGCGTGACGAGCCAGACTACGACAAGCTGATGAAGTACCGCCTCGCCATCCTGGCCGAGCACCAGCTTGGGCTGCCCGATATCCACAAGGTCATCGCTGAAATGGGGCCGCTGGACGGCGCTCGGGACTTCGTCGACGGGCTGCGTGAAAACTATCAGTTGATCATCCTGTCCGACACCTTCTACGAGTTCGCGCAGCCGCTGATGCGCCAACTCGGATGGCCAACGCTGTTCTGCCACAGCCTCGAAGCCGACGCCAAGGGCATGCTGGTGCGCTACCACCTGCGCATGCCCGACCAGAAGCGGGAAGCCGTGCGGCGCCTCAAGGAACTTCGGTTTACGGTAGTTGCGGCAGGCGATTCGTACAACGATACGGCGATGCTCAGTGAAGCGCACGCCGGCATCCTCTTTCACCCGCCGGAGAGCGTGATCCGGGAGTTTCCACAGTTCCCGGTGACTCATTCCTATGCCGAACTGCGTGCCGAGATCGATCAGGCCTTCGCGACTGGCGCGCGCGCCTAGAAAGGGTCGGTCTCCGATGCACAGCCAACGCTTCTACACCCTGTCCGGGTCCTGCCCGGACCAGATCGGCATCATCGCGCGCGTCGCGGGCTTCATTGCCCAGCACCACGGCTGGATCCTCGAATCGAGCTACCATGCCGACGACGGCAGCGGCGAGGGTGACAGCCGCTACTTCATGCGCATGGAGGTAAAAGCCGAATCGCTGCCTTTTCACCTGGCCGAGTTCCGCGAGCGTTTTCGTCCGCTCGCCGAGGAGCTGTCGATGAACTGGAAGATCAGCGATTCGGCAGTAAAGCGGCGCGTCGTGATCATGGTCAGCAAACAGGAGCACTGCCTCTACGACCTGCTCTCGCGCTGGCAGGCGAAGGAACTCGACATCGAGATCCCCTGCGTCATCTCGAATCACGATAGCTTCAAGGCGCTGGTCGAGTGGCACGGCATCCCCTTCCATTACGTTCCGGTGGGTGCGGACAACAAGGCAGCGGCTTACGCCGAAATCGGTCGCCTCTACGACGAAGTCAAGGGTGACACGATGGTGCTCGCACGCTACATGCAGATTCTGCCGCCAGAGCTGTGCGACCGCTACCCGGGACAGATGATCAACATCCATCATTCGTTTCTGCCCAGCTTCGTCGGTGCCCGCCCCTACCACCAGGCGTATCAGCGCGGCGTCAAGCTGATCGGAGCGACCTGCCACTACGTCACCCGGGACCTCGACCAGGGACCGATCATCGAGCAGGACGTGATCCGCATCGACCACTCGGATTCGATTGCGGACATGGTGCGCTATGGCAAGGACATCGAAAAGGCCGTGCTGGCGCGCGGGCTGCGCTATCACCTCGAGGACCGGGTTCTCGTGCACGCCAACAAGACCGTGATTTTTCGGTGAGCCGCAACCCCGTGGTCAGCAAGCAAGGCCGCTGCTGCCCACTGCTTGCCGGACCATCGACTGGAGTTTCAAGCGCATGATCACCCTCAGGAACGTCAGCCTGCGCCGCGGCGCCAAGGCCTTGCTGGACAGCGCGACGGTGACCGTGAACCCCGGTGAACGGATCGGCCTGGTGGGTCGCAACGGCGCCGGCAAGACCAGTCTGTTTGCCCTCCTCGACGGCACCCTGCACGAAGACGCCGGCGAATTCTCGCGGCCTGCGCAGTGGCGGCTGGCCCAGGTGGTGCAGGAGATGCCGTCCAGCGGCGAGAGCGCCAGCGACTTCGTGATCGCCGGCGACACGGCGCTGCTGGCCGCGCAGAGGGAAATACAGTTGGCCGAAGCCAGTGGCGATGGCGAGGAACTGGCGCACGCCTACATGGCCTTGCACGATGCCGGCGCGCACGACGCCCAGGCACGCGCGCAGGCGCTGATCCTCGGACTGGGCTTCAAGACCAGCGAACTGAACAATCCGGTCGACAGCTTCTCCGGCGGCTGGCGGATGCGCCTGCAACTGGCACGGGCACTGATGTGTCCATCGGATCTCCTGCTGCTCGACGAACCGACCAACCACCTCGATCTCGATGCGCTGGTGTGGCTGGAGAGCTGGCTCAAGCGCTATGAAGGAACGATGGTGGTGATCAGTCACGACCGCGAGTTTCTCGATGCAGTGACGACGGTGACCCTGCACCTCGAGAATGGCAAACTGACGCGCTACGGGGGCAATTACAGCACTTTCGAGGAAACGCGTGCCTTGCAGATCAATCTGCAGCAAAACGCTTACCTCAAGCAACAGGAGAAAATCGCCCACCTGCAAAGCTTCATTACTCGTTTCAAGGCCAAGGCGACCAAAGCCAAGCAGGCGCAAAGCCGGGTCAAGGCGCTGGAGAGGATGGAGCGTCTGGCGCCGGTGCTGACCAGCGCCGACTTCACCTTCGAGTTCAAGGAGCCCGCCAACCTGCCCAATCCGATGCTGATCATGGCGGACGCCTGCTGCGGCTACCCGCCGCCGCTCGATTCGCCGCCAGGCACGCCGCCGACGGTGATCGTCCGTCGGGTGAACCGGTCGGTGCTGGCGGGGCAGCGGATCGGCATCCTCGGCGCCAACGGCCAGGGAAAATCGACGCTGGTCAAGACCATTGCCCGCGTCCTTGGCTGCAGCAGCGGCACCGTCAGCGAAGGCAAGGGCCTCAACATCGGCTACTTCGCGCAACAGGAGCTCGACGTGCTGCGCCCTGACGATACCCCGCTGCAACATCTGGTCCGCCTGGCCAAGGAAGGGCTGGCCACTGGACAAAGCGATCGCGAGCAGGATCTGCGGAGCTTCCTCGGTACCTTCAATTTCACTGGCGAGATGGTCAAACAAACGGTCGGCACGATGAGCGGCGGCGAAAAGGCACGCCTGGTGCTGTGCATGATCGTCTGGCAGCGCCCCAACCTGCTCTTGCTCGACGAGCCCACCAACCACCTGGATCTTGCCACGCGCGAGGCGCTGGCCATGGCGCTCAACGAATTCGAGGGAACGGTGATGCTGGTCAGCCACGATCGGTCGCTACTGCGTTCGGTCTGCGACGAGTTCTGGCTGGTCACGCGCGGCGGCATTCAGGACTTTAGCGGCGACCTCGATGACTACCAGCGCTACCTGCTGGACGAGGCCAGACGCAACCGCGAAAGCCTCCGTGATTCTCTGAAAAGTGCCAGGGAGCCGGTCAGGCACGCGCCGCCGCCCAGCGAGGCGAGCACGCCCCGCAAGCTGAAAGCGCTGCAACGTGAGCTGGGACAGGTCGAGCAAGCCTTGCAGCGTTTGCAGGCGGAACAGCACTCTCTGGAAGCCAGGCTGTCGACACCACTGTCGGCGCCTGAACTGGCCGAGTCGGGCAGACGACTGAACCAGCTAGCAAACGAGTTGTCAGCCCAGGAGGAAAGTTGGCTGAGCCTTTCCGAACAGATCGATACGGCAAAACGTCCGCTGCCGTCGTAAGGCGGCCGGACAGCCCCCGCTGAGGGTGGCAGATGGAGGATGGTATGAAATTTGAGTTGGCCGAATGGTCGTCGAAAATCGAGGTGGGTTTACCTGCGATTGATGCGCAACATCGCCAATTGTTCGAACTGGCTGCAAGCTTCCAGGGGGATGGCGACCAGATCAGGGTGTTGAAGTCGCTGGCCATGTTGACCGAGTACGTCAAGGTCCATTTCCGCGAAGAGGAAGCGATGATGGCAGCTTGCCACTACCCTGCCCTGGAAGCGCACCGGCGGCTGCACGGTGACTTTCGCCGGATGCTTTTCGAACTGCTCGAAAACGCCAAGCAGATGACCCTCGACGAGATCGCCGACGAAGTCAAGTTCCTGATCAACGGCTGGTTTTATCACCACATTCTGGTCGCTGATTTCGACTATGTGCCGAGCGTCCAGGCCGTTTCGATCTCCTGACCTCGGCCAGACCGTCGCGCGCATCGCCCAGCCGTGACCGCGGCCCGGCCAACCCCCGGAAAATCGGGTGATCTCGCGACGCTGCCCACCACCGCGAGACCAAGCTAACGGTCATGGCGATTCCAGACACCCCCACTCGCTGCTGATGACCTCTTGGCAAGGACCCTGCTCGGTCATGCCGTCGCCGAACAACAGCAGGGCGTGCGTGCAGAAGCGCGCCGCCAGGCCCGGCTCGTGCAGCACCATCACACAGGCAATCGCCTCGTCGCGCGCGCGCGCTGCAAACAGCTCGAGGGTGGCAATCTGATGATTGAGGTCGAGGTGGGCCAGTGGCTCGTCGAGCAGATACAGGCGAGGCGCTTGCGCCAGCAGCGTGGCGATCGATAGTCTCTGCCGCTCGCCACCGGAGAGCGTCTGTACATCGCGCTGCGCAAGTTCCGCCAGACCGACCGCTGCCAGCGCCTGGCAGGCGATCCGCGCATCCTTCGCGGATTCCCAGTCCCAACGGGCAAGATGTGGATGACGTCCGACCAGCGCCGTCTCCAGCACCGTCGAAGAAAATGCCTCGCTGCGGCTCTGTGGCAACCAGCCGCGAATGCGCGCACTGGCGCGAGCGCCCAGCTCGGCGTAGCTCGCCCCGTCGAGCAGCACTTCACCCGCCTCCGGCGCTCGCAGACCGGCCAGAACTGACAGCAGCGTTGACTTGCCGGCCCCGTTGCGACCAAGGATGGCCAGGCATTCGCCTGGCTGTACGGTCAACGCCAAATCGCGGCAGAAAGTGCGGCCGGCGATGCCGACGCGAAGACCGCTGCTGCTCAGAAGAACGCCAGGGCGAGCCATCTCAGCGGCCGACTGGAGCAGCACGGCTGAGGAGAAAGAGAAAAACCGGTACGCCAATCAGCGCGGTGAGCACCCCCACCGGCAATTGCTGTGGTGCCAGCAGCGTCCGCGCCAGGGTGTCGGCGATCACCAGCAGGCTGCCACCTGCCAGCACCGAGGCGGGCAGCAACAAACGCTGGTCATTGCCGGCAGCCAGGCGAACCAGGTGTGGGACGATCAGGCCGATGAAGCCGATTGCACCGGCATGCGTGACTGCCGCTGCGGTGGCCAGCGAGGCGACCAGGTAGACGCCACGGCGCAACGGCCGAACCGCCACCCCCAGCGCCTGCGCAATGTCGGCGCCACGCGCCAGCAGGTTGAGTTCACGTGCGAAGGGCAGGGCAATCAACAGCGCCACCGCCAGCAGGATCAGGACCAGTCGTGGATCGCCGGTTTGCGAGAGGTCACCCATCAGCCAGAAGAGCATCCCGCGCAACCGGTCGTCGGGAGCGAGGGCGAGCAGCAAGGTGACGACCGCGCCGCAGCCGGCAGCGACGATCACGCCGGTGAGCAGCAGGCGTGACTGCGTCCAGCCGCCTTCCCCATGGGCCAGCCCAAACACCAACAACATCGCAGCCAGCGCACCGACGAAAGCCAGCCCGTTGAGACCAGCCACTCCCAGGCCAAGGACGATGGCCAGCAGGGCACCGATGGCGGCGCCGCCGGAAATGCCCAGCACGTAGGGGTCGGCCAGCGGGTTGCGCAGCAACACCTGCAGCAAGGCGCCAGCCAGCGCCAGCAGGCCGCCGCAGGCGAAACCGGTCAGCGCTCGCGGCAGACGCAGGCTGCGCACAACGTCGTCGGCGATGCCGCCGCCGTCGCCAAACAGCGTCGCCAGCACCTCTGCCGGGTTGATCGCAATACTGCCCACCATCAGCGCCAGGGCGATGCTCAGCAGCGCCAGCACAGCCAGCGCTGCAAGGATCAGCAAGGCACGACGGCGGGTCGGCATGCAGCAGCCTACTTCGGTGCGTAACGAACACCGACGAAGACGTTCGCCCCGGCGGTGCTGTAGTCGCTGGCCGTCTCGTAGTCCTTGTCGAAGATGTTGTTGGCGCGCGCAAAGAACACCCAGTCTCGCTCCAGGCGATAGTCGGCATACAGATTGACCAGGCCATAGCCACCCATGCGGACGCGGTTGGCCGGGTCCTCGTAACGGTTGCCGACCAGTTGCCACTCGCCGCGCAGCTCCCAGTTTCCGAGGGTTCGGCTGACGTAGCTGCTCATCTGCTGCTCGGCACGACGAGCAAGGCGATTGCCGTTGTTTGGCCCGTTTTCCTCGTTGCGCGGATCGAGGAAGTCAAGTGCAAGCCCTGCGGCCCATGCCGCGAAACGCCCGTCATAGGTAAGCGTGGCGCCGCGGAGAAGCGCCTTGCTGACATTCACCGGCGCGAAGGTCGGTGGCCGGAATTCGATCAGGTCAGTCAGTTCGTTGTTATAGACGACCGCCGACGCGCGGTGGCTACCCTGTTCCCAGTTGACGCCGATCTCCGTGTTCCTCGCGGTCTCCGGCTTCAGATTTGGATTGCCGCCAGCGAAAAAGGAGCTTTTGGGAAAATACAGTTCGTTGAAGGTAGGCGCACGAAAAGCCGTTCCGTAAGAGGCGTGGGCGCGCCACTCGGGGGTGAATTGATAGCCATAGGAAGCAGAACCAGTGGTCTGGTCACCAAACTGCGAGTTGTCGTCCCGTCGCAGACTGAGCTGAACCCGGTGCTGCTCGATGTTTCCATTCCAGCCGGCCAGAAACGAGTTGATGGTGCGCTCGGTGACCGCATAGTCGGTAGTGCCGGAGACCATTTGCTTGAGGTACTCGTAAGCCAGCAGCGCCTCACCGACCGGCAGTTTGATGTCATTCTGCCAGGACAGCAGATTCATGTCGGTGCGGAACTTGCTGTCCCTGACGTTCCCGGCATAGTCCCTGGTGTCGTCGGTGCTGCGACCGAGACGCACGGTGCTGTTCCACGCCTGACTCAAGCGGTTGCGCGAGTAGATCGAATAGGTGCCGAGGTTCTGGTCACTGCTGTAGTTTTTCGCCGCGCCAAGCGCGCTGAAATCGTTGGCGTCGTACTGGTTGGTACCGTTGCTGACCAGCACGTTCACCCCGAGCTCCTGCCCTTTTGCCGGACGGACGGCAAAACTGGCGCTCAGGTTACGATTGTAGTAGCCGTCCTGATCGCGGTTATAGAACAGGTTCTTGCGGTTGTTGATGGCGTTGAAACCATCCGTGTTCGCATAGCCCGCCTGAACACTATAGGAAACGAGGTCGGTGCCGCCGGCGATGCCCACACTGCTGTCGGTCGTGTTGTACGAGCCATAGCCGGTGCGGGCGTTGACGCGCACCGGCCCCTCGCCGCTACGCGTGAAGATCTGGATCACCCCGCCGATGGCGTCGGCACCGTAAAGCGACGACGCCGGGCCGCGCAGGATTTCGATGCGTTCGATCTGGTCCAGCGGAATACGCGACAAGGCCGCGCTACCGGTGGTCGCCGAGCCGATTCTTTGCCCATCAATCAGCACGATCGATTGATTGGTGGCGGCGCCGCGGATAAACACGCCGCTGTTGGATCCCGTGCCGCCGTTGGCGACGTACTGAACTCCCGCCTGGCGCGCCAGCAGCTGGGCCAGCGTCGATTCGCCCGCCTGATTGATTTCCTCGCGCGTGATGACCGAAACATCACTCGTCAACTCGTTGGTACGGGTGGCCTGGCGGGTGGCCGTGACGACGATCGGATCGAGTTGCTGATCCTCGGCATACGCGGCAGTCGACGACCAGGCAGCGACGGCGATGGCAAATGTTGCGGCGCACGCTGGCCGCGGTTTTTGTGGATGCATGGTGGAATTCCCCCTGTTGCCGACCAGCGTCCCCGCAAGTCGGCGAGCCAAAAAAACGGCAATGCATGCGGGAAAACCACCAAGGCCGGCGCCAGCGCCGAGTGTTCCGTGTCCGCTTCCCCGCGGCACTTCCGTCGAGTAGTGTGCGAAGGCCGGTATCCGGGCTCGCAAGTCTTGACCTGTCGCCTTCCCAGGCTTTTTGCCCAGTGGCGTTTCGACAGGCCCACACTCACTTACCGTTGCGGGGGCAGCACAGGCATGGTGTTGCGCGAACACGCACCTGTTTCCCGTTTAACCGCTGCAGAAAATCTGCTGAGCGGCACCTTGCACGATCTTTTCCGCCGCTAGAAGTCAGCGAAAACCGCGATTATAGCCTGCTCGCCGGCAAGCGATTCACGATTGACGCAGAAAGCGCGCATCAATCAACAAACAAGCTTCAGAAGCAGCCCTTACGCCTTGACCGAACATGCATCTTGAATCTATAGTCTGGGCATGCTGAATGAACTCAACCTGCTCGAAAGCAAGATTGCCCAGGTGGCCGCGCTCTGCCGCAGCTTGCGGAGCGAGAATCACGAACTTCGCGAACGACTCGCATCTGCCGAGACCGAGAGGGATCGCCTCGCGGAACGTATGGCGACGGCCTGCGAACGGCTGGAGCAACTTGCGCAACAACTGCCCGAAGCCAAGGCCTGAAAACTCTGATCTGATGCCCAACGAAGCCAATTTTCTCGATATCAACCTGCTTGGCAAAGAGTACCGTGTCGCCTGCCCAGCCGATCAACGGACTGCACTGCTCCAGGCCGCTCACTACGTCGACGGCAAGATGCGCGACATCGCCGAAAAAACCAAGAGCAATCTCTCCGAACGCATCGCGGTCATGGCTGCCCTAAATATCGCTCACGAGCACCTCGGCCTCAATCAGGAAGCGCTGGGGCAGCATCAGAAAATTGAATCGGAGATAAGACTGGACATCGATGAGCTTAGGGGTAGAATCATTCACATGGAGGCCGAGCTGGATGCGGTGTTGAAGTCCGAATAGAGCTTTACTGTGGTCTCCAAGAGAGTTCCCTGCGGTGTTTGTTAAGGTCATAGATTCCTTGAACCAATGCAAATTGGCATTGGTCTCTGACCATAGAAACCGCTGTTGTGTGCGCCCAGAATGTCGGGCGTACCTGATGCGGAAGGAAAGCGACCTATCTGAACCCAGGTTCAGGATGCCGGCCTGACGGCACTCGCGGGGACAAGATTGAGAAACGCGGAACCATTGGTTCCGCGTTTTTTCGTGCTGCCTTGTGATGAGATGAGTGAGGTCGGGCCTGACGGCTGGCATCAACTTTCGCGGATCGACGGTTGCGCAAGGCGGCGCGGTCAGCTCTTGCCGGGAAGGCTGCCAGCGTCAGCCTGCGAGTGATGGGCATAGGTCGGCCAGTCGGGAACATACGCGTCGGCCTGGCTACCCCAGGTGTTCCAGCCTTCTCGTGAGCCGCGAGCGAACAACTCGACGAAGGGTCCCGGCGAACAGGACTCGATCAGCTCGTAGGCTTCGTCCGGCTTCCGCGAATGCTCCCGCTTGCGGCTCTTGATGATGTTGACCTGGCGGCGTCCGGGAGCCAGCGTGCGAGCGTCCTTGCCCCTAACACCGAAGAGGATCAATTCTGTGGTATTGCGGAAATAGAAGCCGACGCCTCGCCCATCCGGACCGCCATCCTTGCGGATCTTGTGCCAGACGATGTTGCTCTTGTAGGCAAAACCCCAGGCGGCAAGAACCCGCAGGCCCTCCGGCAGAAGGGCGTTCGGCACCCACAGGTAGAGATGTGCGGTGGTTTCGACGATCTGTTCCACCGGCAGGGCGAGAATGTCCTCCAGGGTCATCGTCGCATACCGATTCAAACGCTTGTGCTCGGGCGCCATCTTGCCGGTGCGGTTCTGGAACTGCCAGGGAGGATCTGCGAGCACGGTACGGAATTTTTGATCGCCGACTCGTTGGAGCAAATCTGCGCCAGCCTCGGGGAAATGTTTCGTCATTTCTGTCAATCTTCAACGTAGAGGAACTGGCTGATCCCGAAAACGAGTATCTGTGAGCGTCCCTACAATCTCGTCCCACTCCTGAGGGAAGCCCTGCTTGAGAATAGCGCAGGCGTGCTTCCATTCGTAAACTTCGTAGTTCTGTCGGATGAAATCGGGGAGCAGGTCGATGCCCATCGTGGCTTTCGGGGAATACTATGGGTATCGTAACCGGTCGGGAGTGACATCGCTAGCTGTATGTGCAGACGCACGCTGTATTGGTGTATAGGCAAAGGCCGACATTGCCACTGGCTCGCTGTCCGCATGTCAGGATACCATCGCGAATTGTTTGCCAAGGTCAACAGAACGATGCTCGCAAAACAGGGAATTCACCGCCGCAGGTCCCCGGACTCGTCGCTGGCGACGCCACGAATGCCGCTTGTCCTTCCGCCGACGACGCCTGATCGGCTTCGGCGCGGCCCGCGCGATCCGATGACCTCGCCGGCGAGGGTTTCCTGGCGGATCGAAGACGATGCTTAGGCGTGAGCTCGAATACTTCTTCGGCGCCGTGCGCTTCTTTACGCGCCTGCCAGTACCGGCCTGGGTGGGTCACAGCAGCGAAGCGCTCGACCGGGCAACGCGCTATTTTCCGGCGGTGGGTCTGCTGATTGGCGCGATCGCCGCGCTGGTCTTCCTCCTGACTTCCTTCGTCTGGCCGACAACCCTGGCGATCCTCGCGGCAATGACCAGTTCGCTGTACCTGACCGGCGGGTTTCACGAAGACGGCTGGAGCGACATGGTCGACGGTTTTGGCGGCGGCTGGGAGAAGACGCAAATCCTGACCATCATGAAGGATTCGCGAATCGGCAGTTTCGGAGCGATTGCTCTGGTCATGCTGCTGCTCGCGCGATTCTGCGCGCTGCTCGAGTTTGCCTGGACCGAGATTCCCTGCGTCCTCCTTGCCGGCCACACCGTTTCGCGTTTCGCGGCAACGACGCTGCTGCGCGGCCTCGACTATGTTCGCGACGAGGGCAAGGCCAAACCACTGGCGACCCGCATCAGCTGGGGTGAGCTCGGCTTTGCCGGGCTGACCGCCCTGCTGCCGCTGTTATTGCTGCCAGCGCTCGAGGCCTTCTTCGGCTGCCTGCTGGCGACTGTCGCGACGCTCTGGCTGGCCCGGATGTTTTATCGACGGATCGGCGGCTACACCGGCGACTGCCTTGGCGCCACGCAGCAACTCTCGGAAGTCGCCTTCTACAGCGGAATGCTGTGCAGCTTTTCCTGATCCGCCACCCGCGGCCGCTGCTGACCAGCGGTATCTGTTATGGCCAGCTCGATGTCGAGGCGGCCGATCCACAGCCGGCCGCCGAGCGCCTGCGCGCCCTGTTGCCGGCCGGCACGCCGGTGATCGCCAGCCCGCTGCAGCGTGCCCGCCGCCTCGCCGAAGCCCTGCATCCGCAACCCCTGCTCGATCGGCGGCTGCTGGAGATCAACTTTGGCGAATGGGAGGGCGTCGCCTGGGACGATATCGACCGCCGCTTGCTCGACGTCTGGGCGGCCGATATGCTGCATTTTGCAGCGCCGGGAGGCGAATCGGCGGCGATGTTGCAGGCGCGCGCACGCGACTGCGTAGACCGTCTGCGCGTTAGCAGCGTGGCCCTGGTCACCCATGCCGGCGTCATCCGCGCGCTGCTCGGCTACTGGCTGCACTTGCCGATCGGCGAATGGAGCCAGCTGGCGGTCGATTTCGGCAGCATCAGCTTGCTCGAAATCGACCACATCAGCCAGCCAGAGCCACGACAAGGAAGCAGCCGGCCAGCTGCGCCCGCCATCCTGCACTACCTCAACCATTGACACGAAGACCGGGCTGCGCCGGGCGACTGCTCAGCCACGCGGATGGTGCTGGGCGTGCAGGAGCTTGAGCCGTTCGCGTGCCACATGCGTGTAGATCTGCGTCGTCGAGATGTCCGAATGGCCCAGCAGCAGCTGTACAACGCGTAGATCGGCCCCGTGATTGAGCAGATGGGTGGCGAATGCGTGGCGCAACACGTGCGGCGAAAGGCGGGCAGGGTCCATCCCGGCCTGCAGGGCGTAGCGCTTGACCAGCTGCCAGAACGCCTGGCGGGTCATCGCCGACCCGCGCGCGGTAACGAATACAGCGTCGCTCTGGCGCCCTTCGAGCAATGTCTGCCGAGCGTCAGCCAGATAAGCCCGTAGCCAGTCGCGCGCATCCTCGCCAAGCGGCACCAGGCGCTCCTTGCCGCCCTTGCCGAAAACACGCACAACACCCATGTCGAGATTGAGCTCGTGCAACTTGAGTCCGACCAGCTCGCTGACGCGCAAACCGGTGGCGTATAGGGTCTCCAGCATCGCCCGATCGCGCTGCCCGAGGGTCGTTTCGAGCCGCGGTGCGGCGAGCAGGTGCTCTACCTGCAACTCGGAGAGCACCTTCGGCAAGCGCGAGGGTTTCGCCGGCATGGCGATCTTCAGCGTTGGATCGTTGTTCCGCAAACCACGCGCCAACTGCTGCCGACAAAAGCGCCGCAGCGTCGACAGATAGCGGGCCTGCGAGGACGCACGCAGCGTTTGCGAAAGCGTCGCGACAAAACGCAGCAGGGTCGCTTCGTCGATGTCGCGCAGGCTGCCAAGTTCGTTCTCCGCCAGCCAGTTCGCCAGCTGCAACAGGTCGCTGCGATAGCTCGCCAGCGAAGCCCTGGCCAACCCGTCTTCCAGCCACAGGGTATCGCAGAAGGTGTCGATCTC
Source organism: Candidatus Accumulibacter affinis (assembly GCA_016713625.1). GTDB lineage: Bacteria > Pseudomonadota > Gammaproteobacteria > Burkholderiales > Rhodocyclaceae > Accumulibacter > Accumulibacter affinis. The sequence continues at coordinate 60,676 of JADJOT010000009.1, read as the reverse complement.
GGCGAGGTCCGCGGGGTCGGCCTCAGCAGCCTTCATGCGCCAGCAACCAGCGCTTCACGTCGAGCAGCAAACCATCCCTCTGGCGAGCAAAGCCGCCCAGGCCACCACCCTTTGCCAGAACACGATGGCAGGGAACCACTACCGGAAAGGGATTCGCAGCGCAGGCCTGGCCGACAGCCCGTGGCGCGTTGTGCAGTGCCGCGGCAACTTCGCCGTAACTGCGTGTCTGATGCAAGGGAATCGCCGCGATCTGTTGCCAGACGCGGCGCTGAAAGAGTGTACCCGACGGTCGCAGTGGCAAGGAAAAGGGGAATTCGGCGTCGGCCAGATAAGCGCACAACTGGCGAGCTGCTGCTTCCGCCAGGGCGTTCTGCGGAGCCACTTCAGGCCTTGGCGCCAGGAAGCTGATGTGCTCGATGGCAAGCTCGTCGCAGCACACGCCGAGGCAGAATCCAGGAGCGCTGACGACTGCCTGGTAGTCCTCAGCGTTCGCGCCCATCGCCCGGCTCGCGACTCTCACGAAGCCTTGCCGAGCAGTTCCTGCTTGAGATCCGCCTGCGCCGGCTTGTTGCCCAGCCAGATCGCCAGCAACGCCTGGTAGAAGTCCTCGCCGGCAATGTCCTTTCCCTTTACCTGGCCATTGACCGTCAAACGAGTCCCGCTCTCCGGCAGCCAGTCGATGACCACGCTGCTACCGGTCTTCGGCTCTCCGGCCGTGAGCATGGTGTCGGAGAACTGCTGCAGGCGATCCTTGAGGGCGGCCATTTGGGCTTCCGAGTGGTTGTTGGCGACGCCTTCCTGGAGAGCTTCCACGAACTGCTTGGCGGAGAGATCGCGCATCAGGGTGATCGAAATCCGCTTGGCACCCTTGGCGTTGATCACCGCGGCCGCGTCGCTGCTCTTCGCCGGCAGATAGAGGGCCATTGCATAGACTTTGAAGACGGCTTTCTTGCGTATGCCGGCGCCGTTCACCACCAGTTCGCTGCTGCCAACGCGGATCTTGTCGTCAAACTTGACGCCACCAACTTCAAGCGCAGCGGCGAGGTTGAAGGACAGCGCGGCGATCACCGCGATCATCAGTTGTTTCATGTGCAGTCTCCTTTGAGGTGAGGGTGGTGCAGCGGATCGGTGAAAACCTGCAGCGGCATCCGCCTCCCGCCACAGGCCGGAAAAGCCCGCGAACGAGCCGCAGCAGTCAGGCGCGAACCTCGCCATTACCGAGAACGATCCACTTCTGGCTGGTCAGGCCTTCGAGACCGACCGGACCGCGCGCGTGGATTTTGTCGGTCGAGATGCCGATTTCGGCCCCCAGACCGTACTCGAAGCCATCCGCAAAACGCGTTGAAGCGTTGACCATCACCGAAGCCGAGTCGACTTCGCGCAGAAAACGCATCGCCGACGTGTAATTCTCGGTGACGATGGCGTCGGTATGGTGCGAACCGTAAGCATTGATGTGTTCGATCGCTTCGTCAAGTCCGGCCACCACCTTGACCGAAATGATCGCTGCCAGGAATTCGCTGGCGTAGTCTTCCTCGCTGGCCGCCCTGGCCTGCTTGACCCGCTCCACGGTTTCCGGACAACCGCGGATCTCGACCCCCTTCTGCAGCAGCATCGCGGCGAGCGGCGGCAACAGCCGCGCTACGACCGAACGCGCCAGCAGCAGCGATTCGGCGGTATTGCAGGTACCGTAGCGCTGCGTCTTCGCATTCTCGACGATCTGCAGCGCTTTCTCGGCATCGGCGTCGTCGTCAATATACACATGGCAGTTGCCATCGAGGTGCTGGATCATCGGCACGCGCGCCTCGGCAAGCAGGCGCGCGATCAGCCCTTTGCCGCCGCGCGGAACGATCACGTCGACAAACTCGCGCATCGTGATCAAGTGACCGACAACCGCGCGGTCGGTGGTTTCGATCACCTGCACGGCATGCGGCGGCAGGCCGGCGCTGGCGACCCCTTCCTGCACCAGCGCGGCGATCGCACGGTTGCAGCGGATCGCTTCGGAGCCGCCGCGCAGGATCGAGGCGTTGCCCGACTTCAGGCACAGCGCGGCAGCGTCGGCGGTGACGTTCGGGCGTGCCTCGTAAATGATCCCGATCACTCCCAAGGGTACGCGCATGCGGCCAACCTGGATGCCACTCGGGCGAAACTTCAGGTCACTGATTTCGCCGATAGGGTCGGACAAGCCGGCAACCTGCTCAACACCCTCCGCCATTGCGGCAACCCCTTTCGCCGTTAGCGTCAGACGATCAAGCAGCGCCGGCTCGAGACCGGCAGCACGTGCCGCAGTGAGGTCCTCCTGATTGGCGGCAAGCAGCGTGTCGCGCTCGCGTCGGATCGCGGCGGCGATCGCGCGCAGCGCACGGTTCTTGGCGTTGGTGTCGGCACGCGCGATGAGCCGCGACGCTTGGCGAGCGTTCCTGCCGACGGTTTGCACGTACTGCGCGATGTCCATGAGGCCTCTCTATTCTGCGGATGCGTGGATTATAGCCACCGACGGTGTGCAAGGGTCAACGGAACCTCTGGAAAGGAATACACTCTCAGCACCATTGTCTCTTGCCCGTGTCAACCATGAAAAAACTGATTTTGCCTGCTGAAGTGAAAGTCTGCGCCACCTGCAGCTACTGGGACGGGGAGCGGACCGTCGATACCGAACTTCGCCTGGTCGTCGTCAGCCAGGACTGTGAGGGCGAGTGCCTGGTGCAAACGAAATCCAGCCAGAGCCTCAACGATGTCCGCAGCGAAACCGAACATTGTGTATGGGAGCATCTGGCCCCCGACTCTCCGGCAGAGGACGCCACGGCCACAGCTGAATTGTGTTCGGCGCCGGCGAGCGTCGATGGTTCAGGCAACCGCGACGTTCACAGCGAGTTGTCGGAACTCATTCCACACGTCGCCAGTGCACAATCCCTTGATCATCCGGTCGATGCGCGCAGCATGGACCAGGGCGGCCTGTGCACGCTGCCCGTCGATCCGCTGTAGAGCCCGCCGGATCAGCGCCTGCCGCGCACCCCAGACACGGCCATCGCGCAGCAGCGCCTCCAGCGGCTGCCGTCGCTCCAGGCCCGCCTTGATCTGCGCGAGCGCGCGCACTTCCTCGGTCATCGCCCAGAGCACCAGCGGTGGCGCCTCGCCCTCCTGCTGCAGGCCATCGAGGGTACGCGTCAGGCGCGCCAGATCGCCGGCCAGCAGCGCTTCACGCAGACCGTCCAGGTCATAACGCGCGACGTTGAGCACGGCATCGCGAATTTGCTGCAGGCTCAGCGTACCGGCGGGGTAGAGGACGCCAAGTTTGAGAATCTCCTGGTGTGCGGCCAACAAATTGCCCTCGACGCGCTCGGCAATGAAACGCAAGCCCTCAGCAGCAGCGCTTTGCTGCTGGCGCGCGAGGCGCCCGGCAAGCCATGCCGGCAGTTCGGCGAGGCCCGGCGGCAGCAGCTTGACGACCGCTCCAGCGCTTGCCAGAGCGTTCATCCAGGCGGCCTTCTCCTCGCGCCAGTCGACACCGGTCATGGTCACCAGCAACAAGGAATCGGGCGATGGGCGAGCGCAGTACTCCTGCAACGCGGCGCTACCTTCGCGCCCCGGTTTTCCAGTCGGCACGCGCAGATCGATCAGCGTGCGACCACCGAACAACGACCGGTTGCCGGCCGCGTGGTAGAGATCGGTCCAGTTGAAGCCGGCAGTGGCAGTGAGCACTTCGCGCTCGTCGAAACCATGTCGCCTGGCGGCAGCCCGGATCGCATCGGCCGCTTCGATGACCAGCAGCGGTTCGTCGCCATACACCAGATAGACCGGCTGTAGTCCGCGTTCGAGATGGCCGGTCAGTTGTTCGCCCTTGAGGTGCATGCTCGCTGCGCCTACTCGGGAGCTGCCGGAAATACCGGTCTGCTGGCCGCCAGCCGGCGCATCAGCTGCTCCACCAGGTCATTTTCCATATCGCGCCAGAGCAGCGCTTCCTCCTGTTGCTTGGCCAGCACGTTGGAGTCATCGTAGGTGAGATCGCGGACCAGTTCGAGGCTCGCCGGCTGCACCAGATCGCGACCCTTGTCATCGGTGACCCGGTAGTTGTAGAGGTAACGCAAACGCAGTTCACTAATGCGGCCAGTTCCCGAAACCGAGAGAATCACCCGGTCGCGATACTCGGCACCGGGCAGCAGGGTGGCCTGTGCGTCACTCGCCGTCAGTGCCAGGCGCGTCGTTCCCGAGGCGCGGATGGCGCGCTTGAGGCTGACGCCGATCACCGAATAGTCGGGATAGGCAAGGTAAATACTCTCGTAAGGCAAGGAATAGGCGCCCCGCAACTGGAAGCCGCAAGCAGCAAGCAGCACGCAGGAGAGAGCGAGCCAAATGGATTTTGGCACGGCACGCATCAGGCTCTTCCTCGCAGTCTCAGGTGACGATGTTGACCAGGCGGCCCGGAACAACCACCAACTTTCTCGGTACGCTGCCGCCGAGATGCTTGCGTGCCGCTTCACAGGCCATCGCGGCGGCTTCGATACTTGCCCGGTCGGCACCCGCCGGGACGCGCAGGCTACCCCGCAGCTTGCCGTCGATCTGCAACACCAGCTCGATCTCATCCTGCACCAGAGCACTCGCATCGGGCTTCGGAAAAACCTGGCTGCTCACCGTGTGGCCGGGCCTGAGCGCCGCGTAAAGGGCTTCGCAGACATGCGGCACAATCGGGTTGAGCAGCAAGGTCACCGCCTCCAGCGTTTCCTGTCTGACGGCGTGTGCGGCAGCCGAGTCGTCGGCAACACGACCGTAGGCATTGAGCAACTCCATCACCGCAGCGATGGCGGTATTGAACTGCTTGCGCCGGCCATAGTCGTCGGCAACCTTGCCAATCGTCTGATGCAACTGCCGGCGCAAGCCTCGCAATTCCGCCGACCATTCTGCCGACAATTCGGCACCTTCGGTCGGCGCGACACAAGCAGCCGAAACATGCTCGTAGACGATTCTCCAGAGTCGCTTGAGAAAACGGAAAGCGCCCTCGACGCCGGCGTCCGACCACTCGAGCGACTGGTCAGGTGGGCTGGCGAACATGATGAACAGGCGAGCCGTGTCGGCACCGAACTGCTCGATCAGCGCCTGCGGATCGACGCCATTGTTCTTCGACTTGGACATTTTCTCGATGCCGCCGACGATCACCGGCAGGCCGTCCGCGCGCAGGGTCGCACCGCTGGCGCGGCCGCGTTCATCATGCACGGCATCGACCTCGGCGGGATTGATCCACTGCTTCTTGCCGTGGCTGTCCTCGCGGTAGAAGGTCGGCGCCACCACCATGCCCTGCGTCAGCAGATTGGCGAAAGGCTCGTCGAGCCGGTGGGTCCCGAACAGGCCGAGGTCACGCATCAGCTTGGTCCAGAAGCGCGAGTAGAGCAGGTGCAGGATGGCGTGCTCGATACCGCCGATGTACTGGTCGATGCCACCCTTGCACCAGTAGGCCACCCGCTCGTCGACCATGGCCGTGTCGTTGTCGGGACAGCAGTAGCGCAGGAAATACCACGAAGACTCGACGAAGGTATCCATGGTGTCGGTTTCGCGCCGCGCCGGCTGGCCGCATTGCGGACAGCTGCACTCGTAAAACTCGGGCATTCTCGCCAGCGGTGAGCCGGCACCGGTGATGGTGACGTTTTCCGGCAGTACCACGGGCAGGTCTTCGTCAGGCACCGGCAGGTCGCCGCAAGTCGCACAGTGGATGATCGGAATCGGGCAGCCCCAGTAACGCTGCCGGGAAATTCCCCAGTCACGCAGGCGGAACTGCACCTTTTTCTCGCCCAGGCCCAGCGCGGCGAGGTCGGCGGCGATCGCGTCGACGGCGGCTGCATACTCGAGGCCGTCGTACTTGCCGGAATTGACGCAAGAACCTCGTTGCTTGTCGGCGTACCACTCGTGCCAGCCGTCGAGGGAAAAGGTTTCGCCAGACACGGCGATCACCTGCCGGATTGTCAGCCCATACTTCCGGGCAAAAGCGAAATCGCGCTCGTCGTGCGCCGGCACCGCCATCACCGCGCCATCGCCGTAGCTCATCAGCACATAATTGCCGATCCACACCTCGACCTGCGCGCCGCTCAGCGGATGCGTGACAAAGATGCCCGTCGGCACGCCCTTCTTGTCCATCGTCGCCAGGTCGGCCTCGGCGACGCCGCCGCGCTTGCACTCCTCGACAAAGGCGGCCACCGCGGGATCACGCGCAGCGGCGTAACTGGCCAGTGGATGTTCGGCAGCGACGGCGCAGAAGGTCACCCCCATGATGGTGTCGGGACGGGTGGTGAATACCCACAAGCGTCCCGCCTGACCGTCGAGTTGATAAGGGAACGCGAAACGCACGCCGGTGCTCTTGCCGATCCAGTTCTTCTGCATCAGCCTGACCTGCTCCGGCCACCCTTCCAGCTTGTCGAGATCGGCCAGCAGTTCCTCCGCGTAGGCGGTGATCTGCATGTAATACATCGGGATCTCGCGCTTCTCGATCAGCGCGCCCGAGCGCCAGCCGCGGCCATCGATGACCTGCTCGTTGGCCAGTACCGTCTGGTCCACCGGATCCCAATTGACCGTTCCCAGTCGTTGATAGATCAAACCCTTTTCGTACAGACGCGTAAACAGCCACTGCTCCCAGCGGTAATACTCGGGCCGGCAGGTGGCGATCTCGCGATGCCAATCAACCGCGAAGCCCAGCCGCTGCAGCTGGGTCTTCATGTACTCGATATTGGCGTAGGTCCACTGCGCCGGCGGCACATTGTTCTGGATCGCCGCGTTTTCCGCCGGCATGCCGAAGGCGTCCCAACCCATCGGCTGCAGAACGTTGTAGCCGAGCATCGCGTGGAAGCGAGCGAGCACGTCGCCGATCGTGTAGTTGCGCACATGTCCCATGTGCAACTTCCCCGAAGGATAGGGGAACATCGACAGGCAGTAATACTTGGGCCGGCTCGCGTCCTCGTTGGCGCGCGCCGCACCGCTGCGCTTCCAGAATTCCTGAGCGGCAACTTCAACATTCGCGGGTTGATACTTTTCCTGCATGGCCGGTAACAATCCAGATATTGGCTAAACCGGAGATTATACGCATACGCACTCGCGCCTGCTCCGCAGGTACCCGAAAGGAGTCCTCTCAGCGGATCGCCGTGCCGATGCTCATGCGCGCAAGTTCAACCACGATGCCTGCTCGCTTTCAGGCAAGGTGGCGCGGACCGGCGAAAAAGCCGCTCCAGGTGGATTGCCACATCCTGACGACGTTTTCGGCAGTGATCATGTTCAGCTTCGAAATGCGGTTCTGGTGACGCCAAATCCAGGAAACGCAGGTCTTCGACGCAACGGTCTGACGCACGACCGATCGACTACCCTCGGCTTCCGAGAAATCGATGAAGCGTTCGACCGCCAGGCGGTAATAGTCGGAACTGTTGCAACAGCCGGTGATGACTTGAGCTTCCCCAGCCGCACGGCGCCAAAGTTTCAGCGCGAGTTCTTCGCTAATGCCGGTCTTGCTGGCGATCCACGGTAAAATTTTTGGTGCTTTCATACAAGGGCTCCTGAAGAAACTGGCAATGCCAGGCACTGTTGGCAAGGGACCACAACCTTGTGAGCCGGGGCGTTGTTGCAGTGCAGCATCATTATAGGGAATATCCGTCCAAGAAGTTAGGCTTTTTCTACCAATTCTTGCTCAAGCCAATCGGCAAGTTCGCCTCATGACCCTCGCCAACGCGCCGCGCCTGGCAAACTGCCGGATGAAGCAAACAGCCGCTTGGTCTGCCCCGCCCCGCTCGACCGGTCCTCGATCTGCTGTCAGCTTAGGGCAACCGCCGGCCGGCTGCCGTGAAGAAATCCACGGAACAATGAAGGTCGATGGCCAACAGTCGCCGGTAGGCGGATCGATCATTCTTTGTCCGGTAACCACCGGACAAAGCGGTAGCCCACGCCGGTTTCAGTAAGCATGTGCTTCGGTCGAGCTGGATCGTCCTCGATCTTCTTGCGCAGATTGCCCATGTAAACGCGGACGTAGTGGCTGTCGTCGACGTGCCCCGGGCCCCAGACGTTTTTCAGCAGTTGCCGATGCGTCAGCACGCAGTCGGGATTGGCGATCAGATAGCTGAGCAGCCGATATTCAATCGGCGTCAAGTGGATCGGTGTGCCGCCTCGCTCGACTGTTCGACGCGCCAGGTCGACGCGAATCGACCCGAACTCAGCGAGCGTCGCACCGCTGGCGCCACGGCTGCGGCGACGCAATTGTGCACGCACGCGGGCGAGCAACTCAGCGGCGCCAAAGGGCTTGGTCAGATAGTCGTCGGCGCCCGCATCCAGTGCGGCTACTTTGTCCAGTTCGGCACTGCGCGCGGACAACACGATTACCGGTATGTCTGACCAGGTTCTCAGGTCACGTATGAAATCGATGCCGTCACGGTCGGGCAGACCGAGATCTAGCAACACCAGGTCGGGGCGTCGGGTGCCGGCTTCGATGAGGCCCCGCTGCACGCTGCCGGCTTCGAATACCTGAAACCCCTCGCTCTCGAGCGCAAGCTTGATGAAGCGGCGGATATTGGTTTCGTCTTCGACGACGACGATGCCGATCATCGGGTCGCTCATCGCGGAAGCCAATTGGCGCGCATTCTCGGCTGGCTGCCTACCCGGTTGGTCATGTCACGAAGCTCTCTTTGCGAAAGTGGTTCAAGGCGTGGGACTTTCCGATGCGTACCGGGAGCACGGTCTCTGTACGCCATGGCAAGGCTCTCGAAGATCAGTTTCCCGGATCGGTCAGGGCAGCAACACGATGAAAACCTCGGGGCGTGACCGCGCCAGCGTCGACTCGGAACAGAACGGGAGGCCAACACCAGGCGGATAGTAGCAAGAAGCGACGCCGTGCTGAACAGGCGGGCCGGCTTTGGCACCACGCGCGTGAACGTTGGAAGGGCTGCCGAGGGAGCAGGGTGATGCAATGGACAAATGTTTACACCATTTTTACCTCGCATTCAGGACACTGTCGGTAGCTCGTTCTCACACAGTTTGCCAGTCATGAAAAGCGAATTGCCCTACCGCTGGTGCAAAGCCCCTTATCCGATGGCGGCAGCCCTGTGCCTCCTGGCGACGCTCGGAACGCTTCCCCTGCGGGATCTGCTGGACCTGGCCAATATCGTGATGATCTTCCTGTTGGCGGTGTTTATCGCCGCCGTGTGGCTGGGGCGAGGTCCGTCGGTGATGGCGGCGTTCCTCGCGGTTGCCCTCTTCGACTTCTTTTTCGTCCCGCCACACCTTTCGTTTGCGGTGTCCGACGGGCAGTATCTGGTAACTTTCGCCGTGATGCTTGCCGTCGGGCTGATCACCTCCCACCTGGCCGCGCTGCTCTCTGAGCGCACGCTAGAGGCGCAGTCACGGGAGCAGGAGACGCGTGTTCTCTACGAATTGGCACGCGATCTGGGCGGCGCCGTGACCGTCGATCAGGTCGCTGAAATCGTTCAGCGCTTTCTTGGTCTGATCGAGATGGACGTCACCTTGCTGGTCGCTAACCCTTCCAGAGAGCGCGGCTCGTTTCAGGAACACGGCAGCCGTCACCTGAGCGAACTGGAAAGGACCTTCGCACGTTCAGCCTATGAGAGCCGCACGATTGTCGAAACGGATTCCTTGGCTGGCATGGGTGCGGCCATCGTCTTTCTGCCTGTCGTTGCACCTACCCATGTCCGCGGGGTCCTGGCGCTGGCACCACGGAGTGACGACGTCGACAACTTGCGGGCCCGCCGGCCCATGCTGGAGGCGGTGGCATCACTGGTGGCCATCACTCTCGAACGGCTGCACTACGCCGATGCGGCGCAGTCCAGCGAGGTGCAGGTGGTGGCGGAGCGGCTGCGTACCTCGATCCTGTCTTCCCTGTCACACGACCTGCGGACGCCGCTGACGAGCCTGGTCGGACTGGCCGATGCCATGGTGCAAAGGCAGCCGCCGCTACCCGAAGAGGCCACCGAGACAGCCGGCATCATCCGCGATCAGGCTCGCGCCATGCATCACATTCTGTCCAATCTCCTTGAAATGGCTCGCCTGCAGGCGGGCAGCATCACCTTGAACAAGGAATGGCAACCGTTCGAGGAAATCGTCGGATCGAGCACGCGCCTGCTCGCAGTTCTCCTTGCCGGTCGCCAGCTCGACATTGATGTGCCGCGGGATCTGCCCCTGCTGAACTTCGATGCCGTGCTGCTCGAGCGCGTTGTCTGCAATCTGCTGGAAAACGCCGCCAGGTATTCCCCGCAAGGCGCACCAATCCAGGTGGTCGCACGGACGCGAGAGCAATGGCTCGAAGTGGCCGTAGGCAACGACGGCCCCGGCTTCCCCGCCGATCGCATCGAGCAGGTGTTCGACCTGTTTGCCCGCGGCGAGCGGGAGCCGGCCGTCGCCGGCACGGGTCTGGGGCTGGCGATCTGCAAGGCCATCGTCGAGGCTCATGGCGGCACGATTGTTGCCGAAAACCGTCCCGGCGGTGCCTGCGTGCGTTTCAAGCTCCCCCTCGGCTCGCCGCCCGCGATGGAAGAAGAGGCACCGACATGAACGAGACAACAGCGCGTGTCATCGTCGTCGAGGACGAACCGCAAATCCGCCGCTTCGTGTGCGATGCCCTGCGCCGGGAGGGTTGTGCTTCGATCGAGGCGGCAACGGCGCGCCAGGGACTGGATGAAGTTGCCCGAGGCGCGCCTGACCTGGTAATCCTCGACCTGGGTCTGCCCGACATGAACGGCATCGAATTCATCCGTGATATGCGTAGCTGGTCGCCGGTGCCGATTCTCATCCTCTCTGCCCGCTCGGCGGAGCGCGACAAGATCTCTGCCCTGGACACGGGTGCCGACGACTATCTTTGCAAACCCTTCGGCGTCGGCGAACTGCTCGCGCGCGTGCGGGCCTTGCTGAGACGACACTGGCAAGCCGGCGAAGCCAGTCCGCATCATCAGTTCGGCGATGTCGAGGTGGACCTGTCCCGCCGCATCGTCAGTCGGGGAGGCGTCGAGATTCACTTGACGCAAATCGAGTATCGTCTGTTGGCGGTGCTGCTCGCCAACAACGGCAAGGTGCTGACCCATCGCCACCTCATCCGGGAGGTGTGGGGACCGGGCCACAGCGAACAGAGCCATTACCTGCGCATCTACGTCGGCCGGCTACGCCAGAAGCTCGAGATGGACCCTACCCAGCCGCAGTACCTTCTGACCGAGACCGGCGTCGGCTATCGATTCCAAACCTGAAACGAGAGAGAAGCATCATGTCCGCAAGCACCGGCGAGAACCGCCTGGCCGCGCTTTCGCTGGCTGCCCTTGGCGTCGTTTATGGCGACATCGGCACCAGTCCCCTGTATGCGATCAAGGAGATCTTCGGCGGCGCCCACCACCCGGTGCCGATTACACCCGACAACGTCCTCGGCATTCTCTCGCTGATCTTCTGGTCGCTGATGATCGTCGTCAGCCTGAAGTACGTGACTTTCATCATGCGCGCCGACAACAAGGGCGAAGGCGGCATCATGGCCTTGATGGCGCTGGCCTTGCGGCCGATCGCCCAGGGGTCGCGGCAACGCCGGCTGATCGTGATTCTCGGCCTGTTCGGAGCCGCGCTGTTCTACGGTGACGGGGTGATCACACCGGCGATTTCCGTGCTCTCGGCGGTCGAGGGCCTGGAGGTGGCGACACCAGCCTTCAAACCGTATGTGCTGCCGATCTCATTGATCATTCTGGTCGGTCTGTTTGCTGTTCAGCGTCACGGCACCGCCGCCGTGGGCACGTTTTTCGGGCCGATCATGGTGCTGTGGTTCCTGACTCTGGGAATACTCGGCGTCATCAGCATCACCCACGACCCGGCGGTGCTGCACGCGCTGGGTCCGTGGCATGCCATCCGCTTCTTTGCGGACAAGCCGATTCTCGGCTTCTTTTCCCTGGGCGCCGCCGTGCTGGCGCTGACCGGCGCCGAAGCGCTGTACGCGGACATGGGACACTTCGGGCGCAAGCCGATTCAGATCGCCTGGTTCGGCCTGGTTCTGCCGGCGCTGGTCGTCAACTACTTCGGCCAGGGCGCGCTGTTGTTGCGCGATCCGCAAGCAATCGCCAACCCTTTCTACCTCCTGGCGCCCGACTGGCTGCTTTATCCAATGGTCGTGCTGTCCACGGTGGCCACAGTGATCGCCTCGCAGGCGGTGATCACCGGCGCTTTCTCGATCACCCAGCAGGCGATCCAGCTCGGCTTTTCGCCGCGCATGGAGATCAGCCACACTTCGGATCAGCAGATGGGGCAAATCTACCTGGCGGGAATCAACTGGACGCTGCTCTTCGCCGTCGTCGCACTGGTGCTCGGCTTTGGCAGTTCGTCGAATCTGGCAGCGGCGTACGGCATCGCCGTCACGGGCACGATGTTCATCACCGATCTGCTGGCCTTTGTCGTCGCCAGATACGTCTGGGGCTGGCCGGTCTGGCGAGCGTTTCTCGGCGCGCTGCCCTTCGCGATCATCGATCTGGCCTTCTTCTCGGCCAACTCGGTGAAGGTGGCCGATGGCGGCTGGTTCCCCTTGCTCTTTGGCCTTGGCATCTATCTGCTGCTGTCCACCTGGAAGCGTGGCCGCGATCTCCTCAGCGCCCATCTGGCGCAGGATGCGATGGATACCACGAGCTTCCTGCAAGGGATTGGCGGAGCGACGCGGGTCCCCGGTACGGCGATATTTCTCACGTCCAATCCTGACAACGTGCCGCACTCCCTGCTGCACAGCCTGAAACATTACAAGGTATTGCACGAGCGCATGGTGCTCGTCTCTGTCCATATCCTCGACGTTCCCCGTCGCACGGATGCCAGCCGAGTGGAGGTCGTGCACCGGACGAGTGACCTCTGGCAGGTCAAGGTGTTCTACGGCTTCATGGAGCAACCCAACCTGCCGAACGCGCTGGAAGGGTGTGCTGCCTACGGGCTCGATTTCGACCCGATGGATACCTCGTTCTTCCTCGGTCGGGAAACCCTGATTCCCCGACTGAATACCGAGATGTGTCGCTGGCGCGGCAAACTCTTTGTCTGGATGTTCCGCAACGGCGGTAGCGCTGCCAACTTCTTCGGTCTCCCAGCCAATCGCGTGGTCGAGTTGGGCACGCAAGTCGTCATGTAGCGTTCTACAGCTCCCGAGCTGCGCCGCAGCTACACGCAACTGGGACCTTTTCTGGCCCTCGCCACCACTGCAACGGTATTCGTCATTGCCGTGGCGTACAGCCAGGTCATGGAGATATTTCCGTCGGGCGGCGGCAGTTACAGGATCGCATCGCAACTGCTTGGGCCAAAATTCGGCCTGGTCTCCGGCTCCGCACAAGTGGTCGATTATGTGCTGACTATCGCGCCCCTCCTGCTTGGCAACATGGCTACCGATTCCTGGCTGCCGCACCGTTTCCGGAACCTTTCCAGCCGCCTTGTCCGCGAGGATGGCGTGGTTTGCTTGACCCTCTTGGTGGTCGCTAGTGGCATTGTCATACAGCGGCAATACGATTGGGTCAGCGTGCAGCGGCAAAAGCTCGACAAGGTCTTCGAACTGCCCAAGGAGCGATTGAGCGTTGCGAAAGTTACGTCGCCAGACCCGGCACAATCGACAGCCATCTTCCTGACCACCGATCATTGGGGACCGACGATCCACACGCTGCTCTGGGTGCACCGCATTTTCCACGAGCGGTTCCGGAATTGGGTTTTTGTCAGCGCCGTCGAAGTCCAGGCGAGTGCGCTCAGCGCACCGGAAACCGTTCCCGATTGCTCTGACCGACCAGGGAACTTTCGGGCAAGCCGCATCCGGGATAATGGCTATGGACGGGCATCCTTGCTTGGCTGCGCCAGTTGTTCGCCCGCCAACAAGCCGACAAAACGGTAGCCGATACCCGTTTCCGTCAGAATGTGCTTCGGGCGAGAGGGATCGTCTTCGATCTTCTTACGTAAATGCCCCATATACACACGGACGTAGTGGCTGTCTTCCTCGTGCGCAGGACCCCAGACGCTGTTCAGCAACTGGAGATGGGTCAGCACGCAATCGGGATTGGCGATCAGACACGTGAGCAGCCGGTATTCGATTGGCGTCAAATGGATGGGGCTGCCGTTTCGTTCGACTGTTCGACGCGCGAGATCGACGCGAATCGCTCCGAATTCAGCCAGCATCGAACCGCCAAGACCACGGGTACTGCGGCGCAATTGCGCACGTACGCGAGCGAGCAACTCGGCTGCACCAAAGGGCTTGGTCAGATAATCGTCGGCGCCGGCATCGAGCGCGGCCACTTTGTCGATTTCGGCGCTGCGCGCCGAAAGCACGATCACGGGCACCTCGGACCAGGTTCTCAGATCACGGATCAAGTCGATGCCGTCACCGTCGGGGAGACCGAGATCGAGCACCACCAGGTCGGGGGAACGAGTGCCGGCCTCGATCAAGCCGCGTTGGACGCTGTCGGCCTCGAATGCCTGAAACCCTTCGCTTTCAAGGGCAACTTTGATGAAGCGGCGGATGTTGGCTTCGTCCTCGACGACGACAATGCCAACCATCGGCTGTGTCATGGCGTGCTGACCTCGCCTGCAACCATGCCTTCTTCGCGAATCGTCGGCGGTATGCCACGAGGCAGCGAAAAGATGAAACGTGCGCCGCCGGTGGCAAGGTTTTCCGCATGAATTCTGCCGCCGTGCGCTTCGACGATGGCGCGGCAGATGGCCAGACCCAGGCCAACGCCCGCTGTCGTGCTGGCGCGCGTGCCACGGTCGAATTTCTGGAAGATGGTCTCTTCGTGTCCTTTCGGCAGACCCGGACCGTTGTCGTCCACCCACACGGCAACCTCGCTTTGGCGCAGCGCGGCACCAATACTGATGCGGGTACCCGCAGGGGTGTACTTGCCAGCATTTTCGAGGAGATTGCACAGGACGCGCTCGATCAGCACCGCGTCGATCTCGAACAAGGGCAAGTCATCAGGCAAAGCGGTGTGCACGGAATGTGCCGCCAGGGGCACATCCATGGCCATCAGCGCGCCGCCGACAACTTCCTCCAGCGGTTGCCATTGGCGGTTTAGCTCGACCTTGCCGGCTTGCAGGCGTGCCATATCGAGCAGCTTGTTCACCTTTGTGTTCATACGCAGCGCTTCTTCCTTCAGCTTTTCGGCAATCGTGGACTGGGCCTCGCTAAGCTGCGGCTGCGTTAGCCGGATCGATTCGGCCAGACCCACGAGTACGCTCAGCGGTGTGCGCAAATCGTGCGAGATCGCCGACAGCAGCGAGTTGCGCAGGCTTTCCGACTCCATCTGCAGCAGCGTTGTCTGCGCGACGTCCACGTAGTGCATGCGCTCGACGGCAATCGCGACGAGACTGGCAAAGGTCTCAAGCTGCCGCCGCGCTTCCGGACCCTGCACGCGCAGCGGGTCGCGCGGCGCCACGGCGAGCACCCCACGCGTACGCATCGGCGCCTTCAGTGGCAGATAGAGTAGCGGGCTGCCCGGCAAGGTATCGGTCGACAGCCCTGCCGCTTCGCCGTGGTCGAAAGCCCAGCGTGCGACGCCCTCGTCCACGTCCGGGGTGCTGCCGGTGCCGCCTCTGGCGTTGACGGTTTCCGCTTGCAGATGATCCTTGGCATCGGTCAGGAGCAGTGCCGCCTGGGCGCCGAATTCGACGGACAGAAAGCGATCGCAGGCCTCGGCGATCTGCACCGGCAGCAACGCCGCCGATAGATCACGGGCCATTTCGTAGAGCGCGCGGGCGCGCGCCTCGCGCCGCGTCGCCACCTCGGCGTGCTGTTTGTAGCGCGCGGTGAGCTGGCCGGTGATCAGCGCCACGATGAGCATCATGGCGAAGGTCATCAGATATTGCGCATCGCTGACGGCGAAGGAAAAACGCGGCGGCACGAAAAAGAAGTCGAAGGCCGCCACCGCGAAGAACGAACTGGCCACCGCCGGGCCACGGCCAAGCCACATGGCCACGATAAGTACCGCGAGCAGGAACAACATGGCGATGTTGGTGAGTTCGATCACGCCTGCCAGTGGCGTCGCCAGAACAGTGGCCAGAGCACAGATGGCCGCTGCCTTGAGATAGGCCAGCCAGTCGCTGGGCGCAATTGGCGTGGTCGCCCGCACCGGCACGCGCGCGTCGTCGTTGCGTGCCACCTGCACCACGTCGAGGTCGGGTGCGGCATGGCCGACGCGGTCGGCCATCGAGCGGTACCAGGGTCGCCAGCGGCGCGGATGGTCACGCCCGACCAGCACCCGCCCCAAGTTCTGCTCCCGTGCATAGTCGACGATCGCCGCGACCGCATCGTCAGCTGAAAGGGTTGCCGTTTCAGCGCCGAGCGAGCCGGCAAGATCGAGAGCACGCACAATGCGCTGCCGCTGCAACTCGGGCTCGGGCCCCGAGGTGTGCGTGTCGACGTGAACGGCATGCCAAGGCGCCTCCAGTCGCCCGGCCAGACGCGCACCCGTGCGCACCAGTCGCTCGGCGCCCGCACCCGGTCCGATGCATACCAGCAATGCATCGCGCGTTTGCCATACCGTATTCACCGAGGTTTCGCGGCGGTAGGCCAGCATCTCGTCGTCGACGCGGTCGGCAGTGCGGCGCAAGGCCAACTCGCGCAGGGCGATCAGATTGCCCTTGCGGAAGAAATTGCGGATTGCCCGTTCCGCCTGTTGCGGCAGGTAGACCTTGCCCTCCTTCAGGCGCTGCAGCAGTTCGTCGGGCGGCAGATCGACCAGCACCACCTCATCCGCCTCGTCAAAGACGTGGTCGGGCACCGTCTCCCAGACGCGAATGCCGGCGATGCCGCTGACGACATCGTTGAGGGTTTCCAGATGCTGCACATTGACCGTGCTGTAGACGTCAATACCGGCGGCGAGCAGTTCATGCACGTCCTGCCAGCGTTTGGGATGGCGCGAGCCCGCGACGTTGGAATGGGCCAGTTCGTCCATCAGGATCAGCGTTGGTCGGCGCGCCAGTGCGGCGTCGAGGTCGAACTCCCGGAGTACCTTGTCGCGATAGGGAATCGCAAGCCTGGGTAGCCGTTCGAGACCGGCGAGCAACGCCTCGGTTTCCTTGCGGCCGTGCGTCTCGACAACGCCGATGACCACATCCGTTCCCAGATCCTTCTGCTGACGCGCGGCACCGAGCATCGCGTAGGTCTTACCGACACCGGCCGATGCGCCGAAGAAGATCTTCAGCTTGCCGCGTGCGGCTTTGGCCTCTTCCTCCTGAACGCGCGCCAGGAGTTGATCGGGGTCGGGACGTTCGCTCACAGCCAGCCCAGGCGCCGGAAGCGGAAGAAAAGAAATCCCATGGCACCAGCGATCATCGTCAGCGCCAGCGGATAGCCATATTCCCACTGCAATTCGGGCATGGACTTGAAGTTCATCCCCCAAATGCCGGCCAAGGCAGTCGCTATGGCAAAGATCCCGGCCCAGGCGGCGAGGCGCTTGGCGACATCGTTCTGTTCGATGGCCACCGAGGAAAGACTGACCTGGATGGCGGTGCCGATGGTGTCACGCAGGACGTCGAGATGCGCGTTGATGCGCGTCAGGTGGTCATAGACGTCGCGGAAATAGTGGCGACTGCTGGCCGAGACCGGCGGCACGCGGCCGCTGGCAAGTTTGCTGACAGCCTCCATCAGCGGCGCCACGGCGTGCTTGACGACTGTCACGCGGCGCTTCAGATCGTACAGGCGCTCGATGTTGAGGCGTGCCGCCCCGCGCTCGAAGATGCGCTCCTCGATCCCTTCAAGCTCGGTTTCCATGGCATCGACGATCGGAAAATAGCGATCGACCACCGCATCCATCAAGGCGTAGAAGACGAAACCCGAGCCCTGCTTGAGAACCTCGGGTTCGCGTTCGCAACGCTCGCGCACGCCCAACAGGTGCTGGCCACTGCGGTTGCGTACCGAGAGAATGAAATTGCCGCCGACAAATATATCCACCTCGCCGACCGCGATCTCGCCATGCTCCATCTCGAGCAGGTGAATCACCGCGAACAGACTGTCGCCATACTCCTCGAGCTTCGGTCGTTGGTGACCGTGGTTCGCGTCCTCGATGGCGAGCGCATGCAGGTCGAATTCCACGCGCATCTTCTCGAGTTCCGCCGCGGTAGCATCGCGCAGGGCGACCCAGACGAAGCAGTCAGGAAGCTGCAGGTAGTCACTGATGGCATCGGTGTCAATATCGGCAAGCTTCCTGCCTTCGCGGTAGGCAACGCAATTGATCAGCATCAGCAAATCTCCATCGTGAGAAAGCCTGCATTCTGCTGGTTTTTTTCTCGCACGGACACGCATTCCCGATGACGCCGCACCTGTTCAGCGCGCTTGCGCGTCCACAGCGAGATTCAGCTTCAGGACATGTACGCGCGGCTCGCCGAAGACGCCAAGATCAGGGCCTTCGGTGTGCTGGGCGATCAGCCGGGCGATGAGCTGACGCCCGGCAGGTCCATCAAGGTGGCGGGCGCGGGCGACGCGATCCGCCTGGTACTCGGCAGCGGCCGGGCTGATGTGCGGGTCGAGGCCGCTGGCCGAGGCGGTGACCAGGTCGATGGGTACTGCCTGCTGGTTGTCGGGATCGGCGGCACGCAGGGCCTCGATGCGGCCCTTGACGGCAGCAGCCAAAGCCGGATTGAGAGGCCCCAGATTCGATCCGGAGGAAGCGGCAGCGTTGTAAGGCTGAGGCGCCGTTGCCGACGGGCGGCCCCAGAAGTACTTCGGATCGCTAAAGCTCTGACCGATCAGCGTCGAGCCAACCGGCTTGCCATCCTTGACGATCAGGCTGCCGTTGGCAGTGGCCGGAAAAGCCATTTGTGCCACCCCGGTCACCACCAGAGGATAAACAATGCCGGTGACGAGCGAGAGCAACAAGAACAGCGAAGCGGCGGGACGAAGCAGGGATTTCATGACCATCTCCTCAGGCAAGACCAGCGGCAGCGAGTGCCATGTCGATCAACTTGATGCCGACAAAGGGCGCCACCAGACCACCCAGGCCGTAGATGGCCAGGTTACGGCGCAGCAGGCTGGCGGCGCCGACGGCGTGATAGCGGATTCCCTTCAAGGCCAGCGGGATCAGCGCGATGATGATCAGGGCATTGAAGATCACCGCCGAGAGAATTGCCGAGGAAGGGCTGGTCAACCCCATCACGTTCAACGCCGCGAGCGCCGGATAGGTACTGACGAAGGCGGCGAGAACAATCGCGAAATATTTCGCCACGTCGTTGGCTACGCTGAAAGTGGTCAGTGCGCCGCGCGTCATCAGCATCTGCTTGCCGGTCTCGACCACCTCGATGAGCTTGGTAGGATTGGAATCGAGGTCGACCATGTTGCCGGCTTCTTTGGCCGCCTGCGTACCGGTGTTCATCGCCACGGCGACGTCCGCCTGCGCCAGTGCCGGGGCATCGTTGGTACCGTCACCGGTCATCGCCACCAGGCGTCCCTCTGCCTGGTACTGACGGATCAGCGCCAGCTTGGCTTCCGGCGTGGCTTCGGCAAGAAAATCATCGACACCAGCCTCGGCGGCGATCGCTGCCGCAGTCAGGCGGTTGTCGCCGGTGATCATCACGGTCTTGATTCCCATTTGCCGCAGTTCGGCGAAGCGCTCCTTGATACCCCCCTTGACGACGTCCTTCAACTCGACGACACCGAGCACCCGCGTGCCATCGGCAACGACCAGCGGCGTGCTGCCGCGGCGGGCGGCGGCTTCGACCGCACTCAGCACCGACGCCGGCATGGCACCACCCACGGCCTCGACATGCTTGCGGATGGCGTCGGTCGCCCCTTTGCGAATCTGCCGGCCAGGCACATCGACGCCGCTCATCCGGGTCTGCGCCGAGAAATGCACGAACTGCGCTTCCAGTGCGTGCACATCGCGTTCGCGCAGGTTGAAGCGTTGCTTGGCCAGGATGACGATACTGCGGCCCTCCGGCGTTTCGTCGGCCAGCGATGCCAGTTGGGCGGCGTCGGCGAGTTCGGCCTCGCTGACCCCCTCGGCGGGCAGAAAGGTACTCGCCTGACGGTTACCCAGCGTGATCGTGCCGGTCTTGTCGAGCAGCAGCACATCCACGTCGCCGGCGGCCTCCACCGCGCGGCCGGAAGTAGCGATCACGTTGGCCTGCATCATGCGACTCATGCCCGCCACGCCGACGGCGGAAAGCAGGCCGGCGATGGTCGTCGGAATCAGGCACACCAGCAGTGCGATGAGGACCGTGATACTGACCGGCGAGCCCAACCCGGCAACCGTCACGCTGAACTGAGAGAACGGCAGCAGGGTCGCGGTGACGCCGAGGAAGACGATGGTCAATGCCGCCAGCAGAATGGTCAGCGCGATCTCGTTGGGCGTCTTCTGCCGCTTGGCGCTCTCGACCATGGCGATCATGCGGTCCACGAAGGTCTCGCCGGGATTGGTCGTGACGCGCACCACCAGCCAGTCGGAGAGCACACGGGTGCCGCCGGTGACGGCCGAGAAGTCGCCACCGGACTCGCGGATCACTGGCGCCGATTCGCCGGTGATTGCCGACTCATCCACCGAGGCAACGCCTTCAATCACTTCGCCGTCGGCGGGGACGGTTTCGCCGGCGCTGACCAGCACGACGTTGCCGACGCGCAGATCGTCAGCGGGTACGGTGTACCACTCGGCATCCGCGCGTGGGGCGTGCAGCCGCTTCGCCCAGGTTTCTTTCTTGAGGCCGCGCAGCGATGCTGCCTGCGCCTTGCTGCGTCCTTCGGCCAGCGCCTCGGCGAAGTTGGCAAAAAGCACCGTGAACCAGAGCCAGACGGCGACGCCGAGGATGAAGGAGGTCGACTCCTGACGCGGACCGGTCAGGGCCGGGAGCGCTGCCAGTGTGGTCAGGATCGAGCCAACGAAGACTACGAACATTACCGGATTGCGCCACTGCACGCGCGGGTCCAGCTTGCGGAACGAGTCGGCGATGGCCGGCTTGACGAGTGCTGGGTCGAACAGGGAAAACGTCTTGCGTGTCATGAAATTCTCCAGCGAATCAATGGGCCGACCACAGAACGAGATGCTCGACCACCGGGCCGAGCGCCAGCGCCGGCACATAGTTGAGCAAACCAACCAGCAGCACGGTGCCGATCAGCAGCGCGACGAACAGCGGGCCGTGCGTCGGCAGCGTCCCGGCGGTCACCGGGATTCGCTTCTTGGCCGCCAGCGAACCGGCCATGGCGAGCACCGGAACGATCACCGCGAAACGGCCGAACCACATCGCCACCGCCAGCAGCACATTGTAGAAAGGCGTGTTGACCGACAGCCCGGCAAAGGCGCTGCCGTTGTTATTGGCTGCCGAGGACAAGGCGTAGAGGATTTCGGAAAAACCGTGCGCGCCGGGATTGGCGATGCCGGCGCGACCGGCCTCGGTCATCACGGCAATGGCAGTGCCAACCAGTACCAGCAGGGGCGTGGCGAGGATGGCAATGGAGGTCATCTTCATCTCGTGCGACTCGATCTTCTTACCCAGGTATTCCGGCGTCCGCCCGATCATCAGGCCGGCGATGAATACCGCCAGCACGGCGAAGATGAGCATCCCGTAGAGGCCGGAGCCGACACCGCCGAATACCACTTCACCGAGTTGTATCATCACCAGTGGCACGGCGCCGCCGAGCGGCGTGAACGAATCGTGCATGGAATTCACCGCACCGCAGGAAGCTCCTGTGGTGACGACGGCGAAGAGCGCGGAATCGGCGATGCCGAAGCGCGTTTCCTTGCCTTCCATGTTGCCGGCCGTCAATGCCGTGGTGGTCACACTGGTCGTGTCGCCGACCGCAACTCGCGCCAGCAAGGGATTGCCTTGCTGCTCGAAGCCGATGGCGGCGATGGCAAAGGTAACGAAGATCAGGACCATGGCGGCGAGTAAGGTCCAGCCCTGGCGCTCGTCGCCGACGATGCAGCCAAAAGCAATGCACAGTGCGCCCGGAATCAGGAAAATCGCCAGCATCTCCAGGAAGTTCACCAGCGGCGTCGGGTTTTCAAACGGATGCGCAGAGTTGGCGTTGAAGAAGCCTCCCCCGTTGGTGCCCAGCATCTTGATCGCCTCCTGCGAAGCGACCGGACCCATCGCCAGGGTCTGGGTCGCGGTGGATGCAGGCTCCGTCACCAGGTTGCCCTTCTCGTCTTTCAGCGGTTGGCCGTCGGCGTCGAGCCTGGGATTATCGTATTTCGTTGCTTCGAGCGTCGTCACGTCCTGGTACGCGTCGAAGTTCTGGATCACGCCCTGACTCGCCAGGAACAGCGCGAAAGCCAGCGACAGCGGCACCAGGATCCAGCTGGTGGCGCGGAACAGGTCCACCCACGCATTGCCGATGCCCGCCGCCGAGTGGCGGGCAAAGCCGCGAATGAAGGCAATTGCGACGACGATGCCGGTGGCCGCGGAAAGGAAGTTCTGAACCGTCAGGCCCAGCATCTGGGTCAGGTAGCCCATCGTCGATTCGCCGCCATAGCCCTGCCAGTTGGTGTTGGTGACGAAACTGACCGCCGTGTTGAAAGACGAATCGGCGCTGACATTGGCCAGATCCTGCGGATTCAGGGGTAGCCAGACTTGCAGACGCTGCAGCGCATAGACCACCAGCAGGCCGAGGGCGTTGAACAACAGCACGGCCAACGCGTATTTCCGCCAGCTCATGTCTTCATCGCGTTGAATGCCGCACGCCCGGAACACCGCTTCTTCAAAGCGGCTGACCCAGGTCTCGCGATTCCCCATCATCATCACCCTGGCGATACCAATCCCCACGGGCCTGACCAGGAGCAGAAGTGCGATCATGAAAAGACCAAGCAGCAACCAGGCATGGTGGTTCATGAAAAGTCCCCCGGAAAGAGGAGCGCTGCAATCAGGTAGATCAGCAGGCCGGTGGCGGCGACGCCGGCAAGAATGGTGAGCAGGCTCATGCGCGTTCTCCCGCAAGTCGCGCACAGCCCTTGACGAATGCCACGCCGATGCCGAATAGCGCGCTCAGGGCGGCAAGATAGATGATGTCCATTGCATTCCTCCGTGTTGGGGTCTTGACGCACTGAAGCTTAGGGCGATGAGCATCAAGATGGCCGCAAAAGGAGGAGGCTACATGTAAAGAAACGATAAAGATTCCCTGCCGGCTAGCGTGCCCATACCAGACCAGAGAGCGACATCTTGACGATCACCTCATCGCCAAGCGAAAATACCATATAGTTTTTGTCAACCACTCCGCCGGCGTCGCTGCCACGACGGCAACCGATACGACTGGCAAGACCTCGATAGCAAGGAGACCGGCATGCTCACTGTTCGCAAATCCGAAGACCGCGGCCACGCCGACCACGGCTGGCTGCAAAGTCATCACTCATTCTCTTTCGCCGACTATTACGACCCGGCGCACATGGGCTGGGGCAACCTGCGCGTGATCAACGAGGATTGGGTGGCGCCAGGCAGCGGCTTCGGCAAACATGGCCACCGCGACATGGAGATCATCACCTACGTACTCGCCGGCTCACTGGCCCACCAGGACAGCATGGGCAACGGCACCTCGATACCACCGGGCGATGTGCAGCGCATGAGCGCCGGCAGCGGCGTGATGCACAGCGAGTTCAACCATGCGCCCGACGCAAGGACCCACCTCCTGCAAATCTGGATCGAACCGCAGGCGAAAGGCATCACTCCCGGCTATGAACAAAAGACCTTTGCCGAGACCGAGAAGCGCGGGCGCTTGCGGCTGCTCGCCTCACCCGACGGTGCCGATGGCTCGGTGACCATCCATGCCGACGCGTTCCTGTACGCCGCCCTGCTCGACGGCGACGAGTCGGTGACCCTGCCGCTGAATCCGGCACGCAAAGCTTATGTACACCTGGTGCGCGGCCAAATCGAGGTCAATGGCCAAGCCTTGCAGAGCGGTGACGCCGCTCTGCTGGCTGCGGAAAGCTCGCTGACGCTGTCGGGAGCACAGGCGGCCGAAGTGCTGGTCTTTGATCTGGCTCCCTGAAGGTTGTCGATCGGCAGCAGCATCCGCAACATCGCCAACGCTGTTCCGGCCCCAGGTCACCCGGGAAGCCGGTGACCTGGGTGGCCTTCGGCCGCCGCATGGCCTGCTCGACGATTACCTGCCGATCCTCTCGTGCTCCGCCAGAAGCAGCCGAACTCTCCAACAGTTCGTTGCGCGGTCAATGGATTGGGCCGGCCTGTTCTTCCTCGTTTGCTGGCATTGCCGCTTGCGCTCGTTGCGCTTGCGCGGCGGTCGCGTTACGCAGCAACTGAGTTAACTGATTGGCCAGATTAGCCGTGGTCTCGAGACTGAGGGCCATCCGGCACGCGAGATTGCCGCCGATGGCTTCGGGAATCTTGACCCCCGGCTGGCCGAGGCGAGCCAGCATCGCCATCGTCTGAGGCTCCAGGAACCCGAAGTCGATGAAGACCACGCCTGATCCCGTTTGCACCGTAGTGAAATTGGCAAAAACCGGTTGTTCGGAATGCTCGACCGGCTGCAGCCGAATCGCCAGCGAAACGGTCTGGGCGCCTGACGGGGGTCTGCTTCCCTCCGCTTCCGGCGCCAGCATGGAATCGTCTACTTTGTCGTTTTCTCTCGTCATTGCTTTTCTCTCGGTTCTCAAAGGGTCAGGAAAGATCGGCAGCCGGGTGCTGCGCTGCCCACAGTCGGAGCCCGAGCGCGGAACACCGGCGGCTGCCTCGCCGCCTCGCCGCCCAATCGCACCACTCCAACCTGGCTAATGATAAACCCGAAAACATTGACCGGCGCTGCGCAAACCCGAATACTGCCGGCAGTTTCCGGGTCTGTCCATTGTCGCTCATGCCTCTTCGCCTGCAAGCAATTTCCTCGCTAGCCAACCTCTGCCCGCTTCTGGTCGTCGCCGTCCTGCTGCTCGCCCTGCCCGCCCAGGCCGAGACTCTGGTCTGCCACGTCACTTACGGTGGTGAAACGCGCGCCCTGGAGGCGCAGCCAGTCACCTCGCCCTACACCGTGCCGGTACAGGCGGTCGGCTCCTACTTCCTGTTCCGCATGACCTTCCAGAAAGAGCCGCACGACCTGGCCGCGATAAAAATTTATGTCTTCGCTGACCGCGACACCGGGCCAGCGCCAATCCATCAGGCAACCCATCCGTACCCGCCGACGGCCGGCGCTGGCACGCCTTACGGATTTACCGGCCTGCACCGCGTTTATGAGCCGATACGCGATGGTGAACTGGAATACTGGTGTGAGTTGTCGTCACCACACGGGGCTGCCGCATGACCCGGGGAATCCGGCTGGGGATTCTCCTGGCCACCCTGTGGGTCGGACTGCTCGGGACGGCGAGAGCCGACTCCGTCCGCCTGCTGTTCGTCGGTGACCTCATGCTCGACGACGGGCCGGGTCGCGTGATCGCTCAGGGCGGTGACCCATTCGCCCCTTTGGCCGCAGTGCTGCAGGGCGCCGACTACCGTATCGGCAACCTGGAATGTCCGATCGCCAGCGTCGGCAAACCCCTGGACAGCAAGATCGCCACTTTCCGTGCCCACCCCGGGGTACTGCCGGTGCTCGCCGGGCGATTCGACGCGCTCAGCGTAGCCAACAATCACTCCGGCGATTACGGCCGGGCGGCCTTTCTGGAAACCCTCGGCCATCTTTCCGGCCACGGCATCGCCGCCTTTGGTGGCGGCCGCCAGCTTGCCGAGGCGCACCGGCCGCTGTGGATTGATCGTCGCGGCCTGCGCATCGCCGTCCTCGCCTACAACGAGTTCAAGCCGCGCTCGTTCGAAGCCGGTGCCGAGTGGCCGGGGATCGCCTGGAGCGAAGACAGTCAGGTGGTCACCGACATTCGTGCTGCGCGCGCCGCCGGCGCCGACCTGGTGATTCCCTTCATGCACTGGGGCTGGGAACGCGAGCGGCAGCCGAGCGCGCGGCAGCGACAACTGGCGCGAACGATGATCGACGCCGGGGCGGACCTGGTGGTTGGGGGACATCCGCACGTCACCCAGGGGGCCGAGTATTACCAGGGCAAGCTGATCGTTTATAGCCTGGGCAACTTCGTCTTTGACGGTTTTGATTACCCCGCCGCGCGGACCGGCTGGGTGCTGCGCCTGACGCTCGACGGCAGTGGGCTGGTGGCCTGGGATACTCTGGCCGTACACATCGACGAGGACGGCACCCCGCACCCGCAAGTGGGGACGCCGACGCCCTGCGGCCACGCCGGCGATCCGGTCATACGCGAATGCAGTAGCCCTTGATCGGCTCCGAGGTCAAAGCTCAAGACAGCAGCCCGTTCAGCCGGAAGCGATGCAGCCACCCGGATTAATTGCGGCGCCAGACTCCTGACCGTTTCTGCGCCCAGCGCCCCGCGTTGAGGCAAGGGTCCGCCAGCGCGCACCACAGTGAGGCACGATTGCTGCTCAGGCCCGGCGGTTACGCGCCAAAGCATGGATTCCTCTGCATGGCACGGCTGTTGCTAGGCATAGTCAGGAGCCTGAATCATGAACCAGTCAGTTAAATCCACCTGTTGCTACTGCGGCGTCGGTTGCGGACTGCTGATCGAGACCCGCGACGAGCAGATCGTCGGCGTTCGCGGCGACCCCGAGCATCCGGCCAACTTTGGCCGTCTGTGCACCAAGGGGGCGACGCTGCACCTGACGGCGCAAGCGGACTATCGCCTGCTGCATCCCGAACTACGCCGGGAGCGTAGTCAGGCGCGCCAGCGCGTCGGCTGGGAGCAGGCGCTCGATCACGCCGCCGACCGTTTCGCCGAGATCATCCGCACGCACGGTCCGGACAGCGTCGCCTTCTACGTCTCCGGACAACTGCTGACCGAGGACTATTACGTCTTCAACAAGCTCGCCAAAGGTCTGATCGGCACCAACAACATTGATACCAACTCGCGTCTGTGCATGTCCTCGGCGGTTGCCGGCTACAAGCAGACCCTCGGCGCCGACGCACCGCCCTGCTGTTACGAGGACATCGCCCACACCGACTGCCTGCTGATTGCCGGCGCCAACCCGGCGGTCGCGCATCCGATCGTTTTCCGCCGCATCGAGGATGCGCGCGCCGCCAATCCGCAGCTGCGGATCATCGTCATCGACCCGCGCCGCAGCGAAACTGCCGCGATGGCCGATCTGCACCTTCCCCTCAAGCCCGGCACCGACATTGCGCTCTACAACGGTCTGTTGCACGTCCTGCTCAGCGAGCAGCGCGTCGATCGCGACTACATCGCTGCGCATACCGAAGGCTTTGCCGACCTTGAACGAATCGTCGCCGCTTACCCGCCGGCGGCGGTGGCCAAGATCTGCGGCCTCCCCGAGTCCGACATCCTCCAGGCGGCACGCTGGTTCGGCACCGCCCGCGCGGCACTGTCGCTGTACTGCCAGGGACTCAACCAGTCGGTACACGGCACGCACAACAACGCAGCGCTGATCCACCTACATCTGGCAACCGGCCAGATCGGCCGTCCCGGCAGCGGACCATTCTCGCTGACCGGCCAGCCGAACGCCATGGGCGGTCGCGAAGTCGGTGGCCTGGCCAACCTGCTTTCGGCCCACCGCGACCTCGCCAACCCCAGAGACCGCGATGAAGTGGCGCGGCTATGGGGCGTCCCGTCGGTGCCGGCGGCGCCCGGCCGCACGGCGATCGAACTCTTTGCCGCACTAAAGCGCGGCGTCGTCAAGGCCGTCTGGATCGCCTGTACCAATCCCGCGCAATCGCTGCCCGACCAGAACGCAGCGCGCGCCGCGCTGGCGGCCAGCGAATTCGTCGTCCTGCAGGAAGCCTACGCCAACACCGATACCGCCGCCTACGCTGACCTGCTGTTGCCGGCCACCAGCTGGGGCGAGAAGGAGGGAACGGTGACCAACTCCGAACGTTGTATCACGCACCTGCGGCCGGCGCTCAAGGCGCCCGGAGAAGCGCGTCATGACTGGGAAATCGCCGTCGACTTCGCTCGCCGCCTCGGCGCCCGGCTCGCCCAGCCGCTGACCGGCAGGCTGTTCCCCTACGTCGATGCCGAGTCGATCTTCAATGAGCATCGCGAGAGCACGCGCGGCCGCGACCTCGACATCACCGGCCTGAGCTACGCGCTGCTCGACTCGGCCGGTCCGCAGCAGTGGCCCTTGCCCGAGGGGGAGATCCGCGGTCGCCAGCGACTCTACGAAGATGGCGTTTTTCCGACCGCCAGTGGGCGCGCCCGTTTCGTTCAGGTCGAGCACCAGGCCACCGCCGAGAGCACCGACGCGGCACACCCGATCAGCCTGCTCTCAGGCCGCTTGCGCGATCAGTGGCACGGCATGAGCCGCACCGGCACGGTCGCCCGCCTGTTCAACCTCGACGAAGAACCGCTGCTCTCGATGCACCCCGACGACCTGCTGCAGCGCGGCATGCAGGCTGGTGATCTGGCCCGGGTGGACAGCGCGCGCGGCGAGATCATCGTCCGCGTCCAGCCTGACGACGGTCTTGCCCGCGCTTGCGCCTGGTTGCCAATGCACTGGGGCAGCCAGTTCATGAACAGCGCCGGGGTCAATGCGCTAACCACCTCGGCGCGCGACCCCTACTCGCAGCAACCCGAACTCAAGCATGCCGCGGTCGCGGTCAGTCGGGCCGAGCTGCCGTGGCAACTGGTGATCCTGCGCAAGACCGCAGCCGATCAAGGCAACGACATGGCGCCGCTCGCCCTGCTCGCGAAGGCACGCACCCTGCTCCCCGAATTCGCTTTCGCCAGCGTCGGCCTCTACGGGCGCGCCGATCCGCTGGTGATCTTCCGGGCAGCGCACGCGCAGGCGCTGCCCGAAGCTCGCCTGCAGGAAATCGACCGTCTGTTCGGCCTCGATGACGACGATGCGGCGATCGTCTATGCCGACCACCGCCGCCAGATCAGCAAGCGCGCGCTGGCGCCCGACGGTCGCCTGGTCGGCGTGCGGCTGGCCGGCGAAACCCAGGCGCAGACCTGGCTCAAGGAGGTGATGGCTGACGACACGCTCGATTCCGAGCTGATCCGCTGGGCTGTCGCGCCAATTGGCAAGCGACCTGGGAAGCTGCCGCAGCGGAGCCACGTCGTCTGCAAATGTGCCGATATCACCGCCGCACAGATCACCGCCGACCTGGCTGCCGGGGCGACACTGGCAGTGCTGCAGAAAAACCGGAAATGCGGTACCTTTTGCGGCTCGTGTCTGCCCGAACTGCGGCAGATCATCTCTGATCAGGCACGGCTCGCCAGCGGCGAAGCGCTCGTCTGACGACATCGGGAGTAGGCATGGATTTCGCGCTTTTCATCAGGGAGATTGGACGCGGCGCGACCGGTGCCCGCAACATGTCACGGGCAGAAGCGCAGCAGCTCTACGGCGCGATCCTCGACGGCGCAGTCCCCGACCTCGAACTCGGCGCGATCGCCATCGCCCTGCGCATGAAGACCGAGACCGCCGACGAGATGGTCGGTTTCCTCGCCGCCGCCGGCGAACGCCTGTCGAGCCTGCGGCGCCCACACGGACGTATCCGCCCGGTGGTCATCCCGACCTACAACGGTGCCCGTCGGGGCGCCAATCTGACGCCCCTGCTGGCGCTGCTGCTGCAGCACTTCGGCGTGCCGGTGTTGCTGCACGGCCTCAGCGACGACTACGGACGCGTCACCAGCGAGCAGATTCTCCGCGAGTACGGCCTGCCGCCGAGCAGCAGCGTACCACAGGCGCAGCTCCGGATCGATGAGTACGGCATGGCCTACCTGCCGCTGCCACTGCTGTCTCCGGGTCTCGACCGGCAACTTGCCCTGCGCCGTCGCCTGGGCCTGCGCAACAGCGCCCACAGTCTGGTCAAGATGCTCGACCCTTTCCAGGGCGACGCCCTGCTGCTCGCCGCAGCGACGCATCCCGACTACCTCGCCAGCATGCGCACGGTACTCACCAGCGCCGGCGCGAACGCTTTACTGCTGCGCGGTACCGAAGGAGAACCTTTCGCCAATCCGAAGCGCCGGCCGACGATCGAGCACATCCACGGCGGCGTCAGCGACCTCCTCTTCGAAGCCGAGCACGACAGTCTTCGGAACCTGCCGCAACTCCCCGCGGACTGCGACGCCATAGCGACGGTCGCCTGGATGCGCCGCGTTCTCGCCGGCGAAGTCGTACTGCCGCAACCGATCGCCAACCAGCTCGCCTGCTGCCTCTACGCCTGCGGTCGGGCGACCGATCTGCATCAGGCGAAAGCGCTGGTGGCGGTGGAGAGCAAAGGGCTGGCGCTGGCCTGATAGTCGCGACGATCGTTTGCAAGGCACACCTGAACAGAGCCAGCTCGTCTGAATCCGGCTTCTGACCCCTTTTTTCAGGGCTCAGGGCTCTGTACTCGTGTAAATAGGCAAGTTCCACAGTTCGACAATGGGCGAAATCAGCAGCCGTTCTGCGCCATTGATGGCATGACTTCCAGCTGACGTCAGGCGGCTGGCGCCATCCTGATAGAGCCAGACCAAGACGTGGGTATCGAGGTAGACGGGCAAGAAACGCAGCGTCGGCGCCGGGCTCACGGCACCGACAAACTGCAACCGTTAAGTTTTTTTACCGTTAGCCTTCACACGGTTCCGCGGCAAAGCGCCCGCGCGAAGAAAAGCAAGCAGAAGGCTCGCCAGAAGCGCCTGCAGCGCACGGCCGAGGTGGTCTTGCGCTATCGGAAAATAGGGATCCCCGCGCCAGCGCCGCGCCAGGAAAAGGCACCGATCCTCCCCCAGGATATCAACTCATGTGGCACGCCAGCAGTCATGCGCCTTGCAGCCGGACATTCCCGACCAGGGCCGCCGCTCAACCGTAACGCCCTTCGATATAGTCGGCCGTCTCGCGGTGCGCCGGGGTGACGAACAACTCATCGGTCCTTGAATGTTCGACTACCTTGCCCATCAGCATGAACACGCACTCCTCACTGGCGCGTCGGGCCTGCGCCATGTTGTGGGTGACGATGAGAATCGTGTACTGGCCGCGCAGCTCCCAAAGCAGTTCCTCGACCGCTTCGGTGCCCTTGGGATCGAGCGCCGAGCAGGGCTCGTCCATCAACAGCATCTTCGGCTTCACCGGCAGAAGGCGCGCGATGCAGAGTTTCTGCTGTTCCTCCAGCGAGAGCTCGGTCGCCTTGCGCTTCAGCTGGTCCTTCACCTTGTCCCACAGCAGCACCTGGCGCAGCGACTGCTCGACGATCTCGTCCGGAGTGCCCTGATGCACGTCGCCGCCACCCTTGGCATGCAGCCGGTGACTGAAGAGGATGTTGTCGCGGACCGAGACCGGTAGCGGATTCGGGCGCTGAAAAACCATCCCCACCTGCTTGCGCACCTGCACCAGTTCGACCTGCGGGTCGTAAATGTTCTCGCCCAGGACGTGGATGCTGCCCTCGATGCGAACGTAACCGAGGCGCTCGTTGATGCGGTTTACACTGCGCAGGAAGGTGCTCTTGCCGCATCCAGAAGGCCCGATCATCGACGTGATCATTCCTTGGCGAATACGCAGATCGACCTCGTAGAGCGCCTGAAAGGCCCCATACCACAGGTTCAGTCCCTGGCTGTCGATCGCGTACTGGGGCGTCGGCTGCGGGAGCACAGCGGTCTGGTCGGTATTCATCTTGCCTCGTTTCCTTGGTGGGCATACTGGAATCGCCGGGGACTGGGCGCACGTGCGCTGCCTGCCTGCCGTCGCCGTCTGGCTAGCCGAATCTTCCCTCGACGTAGTCGCGCGTGCGCTGGTCTTTCACCTCGCCGGTGAACAGGTCTTCGGTGACGCCAACCTCGACACACTCGCCGTTGAGAAAGAAGGCTGTTCGATCAGCGAGGCGCCGGGCTTGCTGCACCAGATTGGTGACCAGGAGAATCGTCACTTCCTGGCGCAACTCCTTGAGAACGTCCTCGATGCGCATCGTGGTGACCGGATCGACGGCGATCGAGAACTCGTCGAGCATCAACAGGTCCGGTTCCTGGGACAGCGCTCTGGCGATCGTCAGGCGCTGTTGTTGACCACCGGAAAGCAGGCTGCCGAGGGCGTGCAAACGATCCTTGACTTCGTCCCAGAGGGCTGCGCGGGTGAGACAGCGCTGCACGATTACGTCCAGGTCGGCCTTGCTCTTGATCCCGCGCAGGCGAGGCGACAGGGCTACGTTGTCGTATACCGTCATCGGCAGGCCGACCGGCAGGGGAAAGACGACACCGATGCGGCTGCGCAAGGCATAGACGTTGCTCAATCGACTGGTATCGCGACCGTTGAAACGGATTTCGCCGTCCACCTTCATCCCCGACGTGAATACATCCATCCGGTTGATCGCCTTGAGCAGTGAGGTCTTGCCGGCGTTGGCCGGGCCGATGATGCCGAAGATCTCGTGCTCGCGAACGGCCAGATTGACTCCTCGCAGCGCCACCGTGTGGCCATAGCGGATGGTCAAGTTCCTGATCTCGAGCTTGCTCGGAAAGTTGTCGGCCGGCGCCCCAGTGTCGCTGGCGACCGCCGCTGCGCCGGAACTCACCATTTCTTTTTCCCCCGCAGCCACATGCGGAAAGCGATCGAGACGCTGTTCATGGTCAGGACCAGGGCGATCAGCACCAACGCGACGCCGAAGGGGATCTCTTCGGCCATCCCCGGCACCTGCGTCGCCGCGACGAACAGGTGCAGGGACAGTGCCATCGTCTGATCGAAAACGCTTTGCGGCAAGAACGGCGTGAAGAAGACGGCACCGGTGAACATGATCGGCGCCGTTTCGCCGGCCGTTCGCGAGACCTCGAGAATGACCCCGGTGAGGATGCCGGTGATCGAGTTCGGCAGGACCACGCGGCGGATCGTTTGCCAGCGCGTCGCCCCCATGTTCCAGCAGGCTTCGCGGAAGGCCTGCGGCACGGCCTGCAGCGACTCGCGCGTGGCGACGATGACGACCGGCATGGTCATCACCGCGAGCGTCAGGCTGGCCGCGAGAATGCTGGTTCCGAAACGAAAGAAGAGGACGAAGGCGCCAAGCCCGAAAAGTGCATGCACGATCGAAGGGACGCCGGCGAGATTGATGATCGCCAGGTTGATCATCCGGGTAAACCAGTTGTCGCCGGCGTACTCGCTGAGATAGATCGCCGCGAATACGCCGATCGGCACTGACAGCAAGAGCGCGACGGTAACCAGCCAGATCGTCCCGAGCAGCGCCGGAAAGACCCCGCCGGTGCGCATGCCGTCGGTCGGCGCAGTCAACAGGAACTCCCAGGAAATCGCTCCGCCGCCCTTCACCACCAGGGTACCGAGGATCAGCAGCACTGGTGTGATCAGGAGCAGGGTCATCAGCCCGAAGAGTAGTTGATAGCGTCTCTGCACGCGCTCGTTGTGCTGGTTGAGGTCGCTGGCCTGAAACATCGTTGGATTGGCGGTGGCCATGGCTTACCCCTTGCGTATCCCGCGCACGATCAGATCGGCGCTCAGATTGATGATGAAGGTCACGAGGAAGAGGAAGATGCCGATGGTGAACAGCACCTGGTAGTGCTCGCCGCCGACGACCGCCTCACCGAGTTCGGCGGCGATGGTCGCGGTGAGCGCACGCACCGAGTCGAAGACACTGTTCGGTATGTTGACCGCATGACCGGTGGCCATCAGGACCGCCATCGTTTCCCCGAAGCCACGACCCACACCGAGGAGAACGCCGCCGAGCAGGCCGTTCTTCGCCGCCGGCAGCACCACTTTGTAGATCACCTGCCAGCGTGTCGCGCCCATCGCTTCGGCGGCTTCGCGGTAGCGGTCGGGAACGGCCTTGAGGGCATCCTCGGCGATCGAAGTCATGATCGGCGCCGCCATCAGGCCGAGGATAATGCCGGCGTTGAGCACGCAGAGGCCGACCGGAATGTCGAACCACTTGATGAGCAGCGGATTCATGATCACCAGGCCGATGAAGCCCCAGACCACCGAAGGGATTGCTGCCAGCAGTTCGACCAGTACCTTGAGGACTTCACGCGTCTTGCCGCTGGCGAACTCGGCGATGAAGATGGCGGCACCGAGCGAGAACGGCACCGCGACCAGCATCGCCAGCCCGGTGACGCTGGCCGTGCCGGCCATCAAGGCGAGGATGCCGTACTCCGGATCCTCGGCGTCACTCGGCGACCAGTAGGGGGTGAGGAAGAACTCGCGGAAGTCCATCTTCTCGAAGACGAAGCCGATTCCTTCCTTGGTGACGAAGAAGAAGATGCCGAGCACGAAGAGGATGGCCGAGATGCCGCAGACGAAGACGAGGCCGGCAACCAGCTTGTCGACGTACCAGTCGAAGTCACGGCGGTCGAAATCCTCAGTCACACGGGCGTCAGTGGCGCGGTTGCTCAGCGCCTGCGTACTGGTACCCATCTCAGTTGGCCTCCTGGCCACGCAGAATCGTCATCAGATTGCTGACCTGCAGGGCGATCTCCCGACTGAGGATCCGTAGATCACGCTGCACGCTACCGGGTCGGGTGACTTCCCACTCGAGCGCCACGGTATGGAAAGGAATCTGCTCGACGTAGGACGTGACCGGCCCCTGCAGGCTGACGATGACCTGGAAAGCGGCAAGTTCCTGATGATGTGCCGGGATCGCCTGCGGCTGATGGCTGCCGAGGTCGATTCCCAGATCCTGCAGTACAGCGATCGACGTCGAATCGATGGCGCCGGCGCTGCGACCACGACTGTGGTATTCGCCGATCTCCGGAAAGTTCTTGCGCGCAACCGCCTCGGCGATTGGGCCGAGCAGGGTGTTGTCCTCGTCGAGGAAGAGGATGCGAAAGAACTTCGGCCCCCTGCCCTGGCCGGTGGCCGCGAAGACCGCGTCTTCACAGATGTTCTTCGCCTGGTCCGAAACCCTTTCGAGCGAGTTGAAGACCGTCAGGAAGGCGAACAGGTCCTTGACCTTGGAATGATCGCCTTCACCGACCAATTCGCCGAAGGCCATGTCGAAGGTTCGCTCGACCTGGTCGGCGATGACCATTGTCGCCTTGGCCTTGTCGGCGTTGCCTTCGAGAAAGGCATCAACGGCCTGCTTCAGCATCTGCCGCGATTCGCAGGCCATCAGCTCGATCTCACGTTGGAGTAGCCCGGGCAGGCGGGAGACCCGAACCGCCTCACGGCAGATGGTGACCGCATAGTCGCCGACGCGCTCGAGAGCGACATTGGCATGGACGACGGCCGACATCAGGCGCAGGTGTCCCCCACTCGGCAGGTGCACGCCGATGAACGCATTGCACATGCGATCGAGCTCGTTGCTGGCGGCGTTGGCCCGGTTGTCGGCCAGGATGGTGGCGTAGGCAAGTGAGTCATCGTCGGCCAGCAGTGCGTGTACGGCGTCGTTGAGGGCCTTCTCGACGAGTCCGGCGAGCAGGGCTACCTGTTGCTTAATCTGGGACAGATCTCTTTCGAGACGTTCTTCGTAACGACTCATCGCTGGCTTCTTCCTCAGGCGCAGGAACACGGGCTTGGGCGTGGTGCCGGTGGCGTGCCGGCGCCCACCGCAAACGACTTACTTGCAGGAGACCTTCTTGGCAGGTGCGTAGCCTTCCTTCTCGATGATGCACTGGCCGGTGTTGCTCTTGATCCAGTCCATGTATTTCTTCACCTCGCCGGTCGGCTCGCCGTTGGTGTACATGAACAGCGGCCGGGCGATCGGATAGGTGCCGTCGAAAGCGGTCTGCTCGGTCGGCTTGACGCAGGGTTTGCCGACCTGCGGAGCCACGCACAGCGCCTTCATGTGGTTAGTTACGTACGCCAGGCCGCTGTAGCCGATCGCACACGGCGTCTTCTCGACGAGGTCGGCCACATCCTTGGAACCGTGCATATCGAGTGTGCCCTGACGGAACTTGCCCTTTTCACCCAGCACCGCCTCCTTGAAATAGGCGTAGGTTCCGGAGTTGTTCTGCCGGCTGACGACGACGATCTCGCCCTTGCACCCCGGAATGGTGATTCCCAGATCGCTCCACTTGCTGGCGCCACCGTCGCGTCCGTAGATCTTGGCCAGGTCGGTAACCGTGATCGAGTCTGTCGGGAAGTTCTTGTGGACGAAGATGGCGAGCGCGTCATAGCCGATGACGTGTTCGACGGGTTGCCGACCTTTCGCCTGCGCCTCCTTGATTTCCTTGTCCGACATCTTGCGGCTGGAGTTGGCGATGTCGACGGTGCCGTTGATCATCGCGGCAATGCCGGTGCCGGAACCGCCTCCGGAAACCGCCACTGCCACCTTGGGGTTGACCTTGCCGTACTGCTCGGCCAGCGACTGGGCCGCATTGACCAGGGTGTCCGAGCCCTTGTTCTGGATCTCGGTTCTGGCGGACGCACCGGCGGCAGCCATCGCGCCGATAGTAAGGACAGCCAGCTTGCGCAACATCGAGCGATGGGTCATCTGAGATTCTCCGAGTGATTTCAGGTTGGCAGCTATTCACCTGCCGATAACATAGTGACCCATCGTAGGGTGATCCCGCGACGCTGTAAATTGGGGCGCGAACCTAAGGGATACCCTTAGTGGGCGAGCACTGCGACAAGCCCTTGGAGGCGGCCTAGGGACGACATTCGGGGCGGTAGTAAAGGAAACGCTTACGCAATTCAACCTATGTCAAGAACGCCGAGCACGAGCATAATGGCGGCTCGATCAACTCGAAACGGCCACTCATGCCAAAGTCGGCGATCCGGCCTCTTGGTTGGCGCGCTGCCTTGCTCCTCTTTCTGGGCTACCTCGCGCTCGACTGGACAAGCCAAAGCCATCCACTGCACGGCCTCGAAATCACGCCCTGGAGTCCGGCGCCGGCGCTCGGCCTGCTGTGTCTCGTGCGCTATGGTGGGAGGGCTGCGCCACCGCTGGCGCTGGCGATCCTGGCGGCCGATGGCTGGCTGCGTGAACTGTCGCTGCCTTGGCAGCTTGGCGCCGGCCTGGCGATTCAGCTGGCTGCCGGCGATTGGGCGATTGCTGAAGTCATGCGCCGCCGGCTG
The DNA here is from genome assembly GCA_016713625.1 of Candidatus Accumulibacter affinis. Taxonomy (GTDB): domain Bacteria; phylum Pseudomonadota; class Gammaproteobacteria; order Burkholderiales; family Rhodocyclaceae; genus Accumulibacter; species Accumulibacter affinis. Next base: position 23,857 of record JADJOT010000009.1, on the reverse strand, counting down.
AACAGCAAGGGGATGTTTGCCGATCGGCCCGGCCTGGTCACGTGGGTCACGATCGTGGTCACCGGTACCCTGCTCAATAGCCTGGCCTTCATTGCCGGCTTGACGCTGACCCGCTTTCTGCCGCCCGAGGCAGCAGCCGAGTCCCTGGTACATCACTGGCTCGGCCAGCTCGGCAGCGTTCTGGTGTTCATGCCACTATTGGCAATGGTGCTGGATGCGCGCGGTCGCGCCCGACTGCGCCCGCTGTTGCTTGGCCAGGAGTCACTGAGCCTGGTGGCCACCGGCAGCGTTCTTGCGTTCACCTACTTTACTGGTGAGCGGACGGAGTTCAAGTACTTCTCCGTGCTTTTTTTACCCATCGCCTGGGCAGCCGCCAGGCAAGGCCTGGCCGGAGCCGTGCTCACCGTGGGGCTGACGCAGGTCGGCGTCATCGCGGCGGTGCGCTTGCTCGGTCTTTCCGCCCTCAACCTGCTCGAACTGGAAGTGCTGGTGATGGTGCTCGCCTTGTCGGGATTCTTCATCGGCGTGGTGGTCGATGAAAAGCAGCGGCTGGGTGCCGAGCTGCAGCAGACGCTGCGCCTCGCGGCTGCCGGCGAGATGGCCGGAGCCCTGTCGCACGAACTGCATCAGCCACTGACCGCGCTGCTGATGTATGCCAAGGCGGGTCAGCATTTGCTCGCTGCCGGTGAAACCGGCGAGCGGCTGCGCGATGTGATCGGTCGCCTGGAGGCGGAATCCCAGCGCGCGGCCGACGTGGTCAGTCGCCTGCGCGATTTCTTTCGTACAGGAACGACCCGCCTCGAACGGGTCTGGCTGCGTGAGCTCCTGTCCTTGGCGGCATCGCGTTTGTCCGCGCAGGCGAAGCAACAGGGTATCGCGCTGGTGCTCCATCCGGCGCCGCCGCGCGCGCTGTGGGCGGATCGGCTGCAGCTCGAAGTGGTTCTGCGCAACTTGCTCGCCAATGCCTTCGAGGCGGCTGCCGAACGACCCGAGGCAGAGCGTCAGGTGCGCGTTTCGACCCATCTGGAAAGCGTTGGACGTGTCTGCATCACGGTCGAGGACAGCGGCCCAGGCGTAACGGAGGAAATGGGGGAACATCTCTTCGAAGCGTTTCATTCGTCGAAAGCAAGTGGCATGGGGCTTGGCCTCGCCATCAGCCGGGCAATCGTCGAGGCACACGGCGGCAGCCTGTGGGCCGAGGCGGCCGATCACGGCGTGTTCAAAGTGGTTCTTCCGATCGAGGAGTCTCCCGGTGATGGCACATGAGGTAAACACGGTCTTCATCGTCGAGGACGATCCGTCGGTGCGCGATGCGCTGGGACTGCTGCTTGCTCTGCAGGGCCTGGCTGTCGCGCTGTTTGCCGATGCCGAGAGCTTCCTCGCGGCCCGCCGCCCCGACTGGTACGGCTGCCTGCTGATTGACATCCGCATGCCGGGAATGGACGGCCTCACGCTGCAGAAGCGCCTGTGCGAAAGCGGCTGCTGGCTGCCGGTGATCGTCATGACCGGCCACGGCGACGTCGAATCGGCGCGGCAGGCGTTCCGCAGCGAGGCGGTCGACTTCCTCGAGAAGCCGATCGATCACGCTCGACTGCTGTCGGCGATCGACGAGGCATTCGCGCGGCAGCATCTGCGCCAGGACGATTCGGAACGTAACGCCGCCGTCGCGAGCCTGCTGCAGACGCTGACGCCGCGCGAGCGCGAAGTCATGGCAGAGGTGGTTGCCGGCCGGCATAACCGCGAGATCGCCCGCGCACTGGACATCAGTCCGCGCACCGTCGAAGTGCACAAGGCGCGACTGTTGGCCAAGCTGCAGGTCGGCAGCATCGCCGATCTGGTACGGCTGAGCCTGCGGGCGGCGGAACGCGATCGCGGCTGACGGCACTGGCCAGCGCAGGAAGGGCCGGGGAATCGAGCACCGGACGACCGGCCGCGGCTGCCCTGCCCTAGTCGTCGATCGTGTGCATCCGCTGCACGACTGGGCTGTTGGCCAGCCGAACATCAGCATGCCGGTCATGGCCTGAAAACAGTCGAAGCCAGCCCAGTCTTGCGGCAGACCACACCTCGAGATCAAGCCGCCCAGTGCCACCAGGCCGTTCACCGATTCCACCCACTCCTGAAGGTCGAAGTACCGTGTCCTTTCGGCAACGCTGCGAAACCCCGGTCGCGCGGGCCTCAGCCGCGCGGCGGCTGATCCGCGGCGAGCGCCACGGGTGGTGCGCGGCCTCACGGCCGCGCGCAGGCAACCCGCAGCGGCAACCCTGGGTTCGCTTCCGTTCGGGACGCTGGAGGTTGTCACGCTGCCGGGTTAGTCCGGCGGAGGTCCGGTACTCTGCGCCTCGGCGCGTGCGAGGGCTTCGGTGTAGTTCCAGGGCATCCAGGCCGCCGGATCGAGCGCCCCATTGGTCGAGTGGCGCAGCAGGGAAACGAGGTAGTGAAACGGCTCGATCTGGTGGAGTTCGGCCGTGTGGATCAGGGTCATGAACAGATCGCCGTGCCGTAACGTCGCCTGCGGTACGGCAAGATGCTGCGCTCGCGGATAATTGGCCGCCCCGTTCCTTCCGTGCCCGGGGCGCTTCTTCCTGGGCTCGGCTCCCCCGGGTTCCGGGGAGGTGGTGTCCGCAGAAGCCTGGCCGGCGGCTTGCTCGTCGCCGCCTTCCGCCGATGGACGGGTCGGCGTGTCCGCTGGCGGCGTTTCGCCCTTCTCCCCTTCCCCGAGCACATTGGCCGTGCGCTCGGTCGGCGCGCCGAAGAGAATCCGCCGTAGCCGTGCCAGCGTGGTTTCCTTCGTCTCGAGTTCGGCCGTGATCCGCGCGAGGGTGTCCACCGCTGCCTTCAGGGTCGCCTGTTCGGTCTCGGTCAGCGGTCTGGCTCGGCTCTGCTCGACGATCGACTCGATCTCCTGCACCGGGATGACCATCCGCTGCGGCGGGTTGCGTGCAGGCCGCTTCCGGTGGGATGCCCGCTGCCGGCTCATGGCCGTACGCCAACGAGCTGGCCGAAGTCCCCCGCAGCCGCTTCTGGGAACGCTTCGAGCGATGGCGGTGGTCCATGCGGCCACTGACCGCGGCGGCGCGGCGGCTCGCAACCTCCTCGGCGCGGAACTTCCGTCTGCCGCACCCCCCGCTTGGCGAACTCGCAAGCCGTAGTCGCGTCCCGCGAGCAGGACCGCCAGCGCGTGCGCAGCGAGGAGCTTCCCCGGGGACTCCTGCGGCCAGAAGCGGTAGTGCCCCTGCGACAGCCGTTTTTGACAGAGCCAGAAGCCTTGCCCGTCATCGACCAGGAGTTTGACCGCCGTGCGCCGGCGATTGCAGAAAACGAACACGCCGCCGCTGAACGGGTCTTGGGCCAGTTTCTGCCGCACACGTCGGGCGAGACCGTCGATGCCGCAACGAAAATCCGCGGGCTCGGCAGCCACCCAAACACGCAGGCGTGCGTTCAGCGCGAGCATGGTGGGACTTGCCAGCAGATGACCATGGGAAGTTCTTGTGTCTCACGCTGCATGACATACACCATAGCTGAGCCGGCTTAATACTTCGCCAGCTTTGAAGCGGCGAGCTTGTCTTGTTTTCAGGGAAAAAGGGCAGGCTGCCACGTCCTGGAAAAAAACTTCGCCAATCCTGGTAACGCGAAGGCATCTCACCGCGCCAGCAACATCAACAACACCAGATTGATCACCAGCGAGACCGCGGCAATTACCCGCCAGGTCAGCAGCGGGTTGCGCATCGCCAGCGGCGTTGCTGGCGGGCGGCTGAGCGGGCGGTTGGCGCCGCGTTCGAGCGCGAGCAGGAACTCTTCGGCGGTTTCGAAGCGCTGCGCCGGATCTTTGGCGACCGCCTTGAGCAGGACGTTTTCAAGCCAGCCGGGAATCTCTGGACGATAGCGGGTCGGCGCTACCGGTTCGCCGAATTTCGGATGCTGGAAGGGCTCGACCTCGCCATACGGATACTTGCGGGTCAGCAGATGGTAGAGCGTGACGCCGGCAGCGTAGAGGTCGTGCGTGGCACCGGCCGCCACTTCGCCGGTGAACAGATCGGGCGCCATGTAGCTGGGGGTGCCGGGGTTGCCGGCGGCGACCTGGTCTTCCGAGAGGCTGACTGCGACGCCGAGGTCGAGAATGCGCAGGCGGCCGTCGCGGCCGCTATGGATGTTCGCCGGCTTGATGTCGCGGTGCGCGATGTCGAGACGGTGCAATGCCGAAAGCCCCTTCATCAGTCGGATGCCATGCTGGATGGCGTCGGCAACGGTGAAATGCATGTCCGCATCGAGCATCTGCTGCAGCGTCGCGCCGGCGTGCCAGGTTTGCAGGTAATACAGGCAGCTGCGTCCTTCGGCCGGGACAAGCTGCGCGAAGAACGGCGAGACGATACGTCGGCCACGCCATTCCTCCATGATCAGGGCACGAATTTCGTCGGGTTCGTCGGCGAGCTCGGGGCGCAGCGTCTTCAAGACCAGTTGCTGGCCGGAAGTCTGGTCGGTGACACGGTAGAGCAGCGTCGCACGCGAATCGTGCAGCACCTCGTCGATGCGCAGGCCATCGAACTCCTGGCCGGGCTTGAAACGCGGCGGCAGCGGCAGGCGGGCGGTGCCGTCGAGCGAGTCGCGCAGGTTTTCCGGTGGTAGTTCGCGGACCCGTAGGACGACCGCGCTGGCGTTGTCCTGTCCGTCGGCAGCGAGCGCCAGGCTGGTCAGCGACGCCGCTGCCTGTTGCGCGTCGGGGTGGGCGATCAACGTGCCAGTGATGCGCGCTTGTTCGAGTGCACCCCAGACGCCGTCGGAACAGAGCAGGAAGCAATCACCTTGGTGTAGCTCGCCGTCGACAAAATCGAGATGGAAGTGGCGGTCGAGGCCGACCGCGCGCGACAACACATTCTTCAGTTCCGGGTGTTCCCAGACGTGATCGCTGGTCAGCCGCGTGCACACCCCGTCGCGCAGCAGGTAGAGGCGCGAGTCGCCGACATGTGCGCAGACGTAACGCCGGCCGCGCAGCACCAGGACGGTCAGGGTGCTTGCCATGCCGGCCAGATCCGGCTGCCGGCCGCCTTCGGCCATTACCCAGCGGTTGAGCGGGACGACGACCTTTTCGAGCGCGTGCGGCACGCTCCAGGTGTCGGGCGTCGCGTAGTAGTCGGAGAGCAGGCCGCGCACCGTGTATTCGGCGGCCTCGCGCCCACCCCGGTGACCGCCGATGCCGTCGGCGACGGCGGCGATCAGCCCCTTGTTTTCGAGTTCCGCCCCTTGTGGCGTGACCATGCCACAGAAGTCCTCGTTGCGTTCGCGGGGACCGGTGAGCGAGGAGTGACCGACGTCGACCACCAGTGGCATGCGGGCGAGGCTCCGAAAAGGAAAGGGCAGCAGGTCGCAATGTACCTTCCCGCCCCGAACTGCGCAAAGAAATCAGCCAACAAGAAATCAGCGCATCAGATTTTCGCCGCGGTCAGATGCGCCGCACCCCAGGTCGTCCGCCAGCGGGTCTTGACGCCTGGGATGCCGCCCGGGGCCAGCATCGCGCCGACGAAGGCGATCTCAATACCATATCCCCGGAAGTGCCCGATTTTGCAACAACCGAACCTCCGCGTCTCTCATGTCGCCTCCGCCATCGCCCGCACCACTTTTTTGATGATGAATCTTCGCGTGGGGCGGTCAGGCACTCGCAGTACGACCTCGTCTCGTACCACAGCGCCCAACAGCACCTGCGCGAGCGGCGTGTTCGCCGCCAAGAATCCTTGTTCAAGGTCGGTACGACACGTGGTGATGCACACCGCCTTTTCGTTCTCAGGGTTCTCCGCCGAGGCATACGTCACGGTGTCGCCCACCTCCACTTCGAGGTCGTCGTCGTCCACCAGCAATTCGACTTCCGGCACCAACTGCTGGGTCGCTGGCCTCGTCGGCGGCGTGGCAGGGGACGTGACGGTGCACGCTGGAGGCATCGCAGGCCCAGGTGCACCAGGTGTCGGCGGCAGGTCGAACACCGGCACCGCTGGTGCGCCATCGCCTTCGCTGCTGGCAACCAGCCCTTCCGGCAGAGGTTGGTCTTCAAGGGTAGCCAGGAATGCCAGTAGCTTCTGCGTCTCCCCTCTCGGGTTGCGGAACCACTCGGTTGACCAGATGCGCCAGATACGGTTCTCCCAGCCCAGGCTTTCGAGAATTTCCTGGCGAATACGGTCGCGGTCGCGTACCGACACGCCGGTGTGGTAACTGGCACCATCGCACTCGACCGCCGCCAGATAGGCGCCCGGGTAGCGTGGGTGCTTCACAGCGATGTCCAGTCGGAAACCGGCGACGCCAAGTTGCGGCACGACCTCGTAGCCGGCGTGCCCGAGGACATCGGCTACGGCTACTTCAAAGTCGCTGTCCGGCTCCTGCCCAATGGGACCGACAACGGCGAGCACCCCGCTGCGCGCATATTCCAGAAAACCGCGCAGCGCGCGCGTGCCTTCCGGGGTGCTATTGTCGTCGATGATGTTCTCCGGCAGCAGCGAGCTGAATACTCGTGTTGACTGCCGTGCCCTGGTAAAGAGCACATTCAGCCGCCGCCAGCCGGTCTGACGGCCGATGGGGCCGAAGTTCTGCCGCACGACCCTGGTGTTGGGAGCCGGGCCGAAAGTGGTGGAAATGAAGATGACGTCGCGTTCGTCGCCCTGCACTGCCTCGAGGTTTTTGACGAAAAGGCCCAAGTTTTCTTCTTCCCACTTCTGCCGAAAGCTCTGTGCTGCCGGGAAGTTCCGGCAGCGAGCCTCGAGCATGTCCTCGACCAGGTCGCGCTGGCGAAGGTTCAGGGTGACCAGCCCAAGCGAGGCGTTTGGTCGCCGTTGCATGTGCTCCAGCGTCGCATCGACCACGCGGGCCGCCTCGACGTGATTGAGTTGTGCCTCGTAGATCGCGTCGGGCACGTACTGATAGTGCAGGCCGAGTTCGGTGCTGCGTCCATACGGTGACGGGAACACGATCAGCCGCGAGTCGTAAAACTGGCGGTTGGAGTAGGCAATGAGCGATTCGTGCCGAGAGCGGTAGTGCCAGCGCAGCGTCCGCACCGGGCGGAAGTGTCCGATACAGACGTCGAGAATGCTCTCCGAGTCGGTAATCGCCGCCTGCTGCAACTCGTCCTCGTCGCTGCCAATGCTCAGCTTGTCGAAGAAGCTGGTCGGCGGCAACTGCTTGGGGTCACCGACGACGACCAACTGCTGGCCACGAGCAATGCTGCCGATGGCCTCCTCGGGTTTCAACTGCGAGGCCTCGTCCATGATGACCAGGTCGAACTTGAGTTGGCCGGGCACGAGGAACTGAGCCACCGCCTGCGGACCCATCAGGAAGCAAGGCTTGAGCGCCTGCATTGCCTGCCCCGATGCGAAAAGCATTTGCCGAAGTGTCACACGTGCTTGTGGATGCGCCACCATGTGGTGGATGAGCTCAAGCTCGGTCCGTTCACCAACAATGGCGCTGCGACGTCCTGCCGGAGGTGTCCGCGCCTGGCACGCACGGTAGGCGCAGTCCTGGCCGCGCAACTTCAGCACGGCCCGGTCAAGCGTGCTGTATTCCCGGCGAACCTCGTCGTGGGTCGCACCAGAGAAACGCTGCAGCGTGGGCTGCGTGACAAAGATGTCCTGCGCGATCGAAGCGTAGAAGCGATAAGCGTACACGGCGGCAAGATGGTCCGGCGACACCGCGCTCTGCTCCAGCGCATCGACAAACGCCGTTAAGCCGCGTTCGCGGGCCTGGTGCGCGGCCTGGCGGTACTGCACCCACGGCAACAGTGTTTCCCGTGCTGCCAGAGCCTGCTGGCTTTTGGCCACGAGCCGCGCCGGAAATGCTTCGTCATCCGGCCCGTTGACCCAGCGTGGCAGGTCGAAATGACCATACCGCCTCATCGTCTCGGCGAAAGCACTCACCACGTCCCAGCCCCGCTGCACGGCGGCGAGGTGTCGATTGAGTTCGTGCCACACACCGCCAGCGGCACGGGCGAGAAGTCCCTGGCTCACCGTCGGCGGCAGAGCCGCCTGCCGCACCCGCCGGCCGTATGTCCATGCCGCCCGCACCGGTTCCATCAGGGTGGCCTCGCCCTTGAAGTGCGGACCGAGCAGCGCCTGGGCCTCGGCATTGCCTGTTACCGCCGCCACCGCTGCCGGCAAGGCCAGGTGGGCGCGCACCGCCTGCAGTATTTTGCCGGCGTTGTGATCGGGCGTGCCCCAGGTCGCCAATTGCACCAACGCGGCAGCCAGCGCCCTTGCGCTATCCTCAGCCAATTGCACCTGCTCGGACCAGCCGGGCTGTCGTCTGAGCGCCATACGTATGGCCGGTGCCGCCTGTAGTAGTCCGGCAAACAGCCCCGCGAGCGTGCACAATGCAGCGCGGGCACACGCCAGCGCCGGCGCCTCAGCGGCGCAGCGGGCAAGCTGCAATTCATCCCATTGCGCAATCGCTATCAGGGCCGGGTCGAGCCCGACGTCGGTCAACTGGTCCCGGCAGAGGTCCAGCCAGCGCGCCAGCCGTAAAGCGCCGGACAGGTCCGGTTTCTGCGAGTGATAAAAAGGTCCAAGGGTGTGTCGCAGAGCTTCATCGTGATGCCACTGTTCCTGGCTGCGCCCAAGATCGCGCCGCTGCTCGAGGTCGGCCAGCCGCTGGGCTATCGGCAGCTTGCGCTGGTGGCGGTCGAGTTGGCGGTGCAAGGCGATGGCTTTGTGCCAGCGCGGCTGCAACACGCGATACCAACGCTCTCCCTCGCGCAGCGTCACGATCGCGCCATCGAGTTCGGCTGCCGCCACCGGCGTGTCCAGGTAGAGTTGTTCTTCCAGCCTGGCCTTGAGGGCTTCAAGAGCGGCCCACTCGCTGGCGCCGGCTTCGAGCCGCGCGACCGTCCCCGGCGCCTGCACACCCGAATGCCGATAGGCGAGGAGATCGCGCGGGGCTTTTGCCGCCAGGTCGAAAACGGCGGCAAGCTGGGAGAGGCAACGGGGCGATTCAGCGAAGGGTACGCTCGTGAGATCCGCCAGAGCCTTCATCTGCTGTAATGCCGCGCGTCCTGCATCGGCCTGGAGCAGCAGTTGTTGGCGCAGGGTCTTGATCCGAGTCGGTAGAACATCAAGCAGGCCGAGGCCCACCAGCGTCCTCTCGACTTGTTCGGCAGCCACCGCCGTTGCGTCGTCGGCAGAGATATCGGGTTGCAGGACGCCTGCGCAATCGCACCGGTAGTTGGTGACCGTATCCAACTGCCCAGTCAGTTGTCGCACTACCGCCTCGGCTCGCGCCCCGGCTGGGTCAGTCGACGTAAAGAATAGCGGGATGAGTTCAGGAGTCCATGCCGTGGTTTCCGGTGGCGCGAGGTCAACCAGACTCCTGATGAGTTCCGTCGTCGCCCTGGAACCGAGCGTCAGCCGCGAGTCACCCAGAAAGACGGTAGTCGCCTCGATCGCTGCCCGAAGATCCTGAAACTGTGGGTAGTAGCTCGTCAAGAGACGTTCGATCTGCAAGTCCACGCCTGGGGGAAGCACATCGACATCGAAGCCCCAGAACGGGTGACTCGGCCCATAGCCGCCCAGCGCTTCGAACTGGCGCACCAAGTGCGCCAACGTGTTCTGCTGAGCCGAGAAGTCCGCCGCCGATACTTCGGAAGCCTGTCGAACCGTGAGTTCCTGCAGCGGCAGCCAGTCGTCGCCGCTGGCTTGCCGATACTTCTCGGCGCGCCAGAGGACCTGATGTACTGTCAGGTCCTGCACGTTGCCCTGCACGCTATTGAGAAGGTCGGCGTAGGCGGCGAGCTCGCACCGTTTCTTTTCCAGAAGCTCGAGTTGGGCCGCGAGTCCGGCTGGCAATGCGAACTTTGCCTTGAGCCGCTGTTCGATCTCGCTCAGGACAAACTTCTTGTGCGTTTTGTTGCTGTGCAGTTCCAGGCAGAAAGGAGCGAGGCCCGCTTGCGTCAGCCGCTTCTTCACGACCTCCAGGGCAGCCATCTTCTCGGCCACGAAGAGCACCGTTTTGCCCTTCGCAATGGCGGCGGCAATCAGATTGGTGATGGTCTGGCTCTTGCCGGTCCCCGGTGGCCCCTCGATCACCAGGTTCTTGCCGGCGAACACGTCGATGAGTGCGCTGTGCTGCGAACTGTCGGCGTCGTAGATCAGCCGAAGGTCTTGCAGCGCGTGGCCGTCGATGGCATGCAGCGGTGCATGGTAGCGCAGGCCGTCGCCGACCTCGTTCGCCGGCGGTGCCCCTTCGAACACCATGCGCACAATGTCATGCTCGACCAGGATCGAGGCGCCATCCGCATCACGCGGCCAGTTCTCCGGGGCGAGCTCGCGATCGAGCAGCATCTTGGCGAAGGACAACAAGGCGATACACACCCGGCGCTGGACCTTCCAGCGTGCCTTGCGCTCGATCTGCTGAGCCAGAGTCCGCCAGTACTCCTCTGGCCCAGCCTCGTCGTCGAACTCGGGAAGGTCGAAGTTGTATTCCTGCTTGAGCTTCTCGCGTAGTGACCGATTCTCTTCGATGTCCTCGCCGGTGTATCGCAGACCGAAGGACAGGTGCCCGGTCGCGGCGTCGACTGGCAACGGTTCGAATCTCACCGGTACCGCGATGAGGGGTGCGGTCAGGAGCTTGTCACTGTCGTTGTTCTCCGGGAACTCGAGCAAGCCGAAGACGAGGTAAAGGATGTTGGCACCGGTTTCGGCTAGTGCCGACTTCGCCTCGCGCTGCAGCTTGCGGCAATGCCGGGCGAGGTCGTCGGCGTAGTGGAGCGCGCGCACCTCACTATCACCCAGCGCTCTGGTGACCGTGCCGAGTTCCAGCGCCGGGTCAATTTTTGCCAGTTCTGCCGCGTCCCTGATCTCCGGGCGGCTGAGTCGGTCGCCGACCATCAACCAGTGACTACGCGCCGGCTCGGGAATCGGCAAGACAGATAGCTCGTCTCCTTTGGCAAGCAGCCTGCGGCAAATCCTGTCGGGAGAGCAGTGCACCAAGGGCAACCCGCGGCCGGGGCTTGCCTTGAAGTCGAGAAGCCGATTTCGTGCCGTGAGGTCCAGGAGTTTCAGCCGCATCCGCTTAAGCTCTTTGGTTACCTTGGCCGTGCGCTCAGGGTCAGGTTCGTTATCGTTAAGTTCAACGGGGCTCATCGGACCACCTTTGCACGGTAACGGAATTAGCCACGCACTGCAAATTCCGCATTACAGCGCTCCGGCTGGAATGACTACGTGGACGACACGGCGCTCTGCTGGAAGTATCGATTTCTCAAACGATGTACCGGGCGGGGGTAGCTTCTCGGCATATCGATCAAAGGCGGTGTGATAAAAGTTCCGCAGGATGAAGTCGATGAACCAGAACGGCGTCATCGGTGCCGTCACTGGAATTCGGCAGTTCTCGTATTGCCCAAGTGTCAGATGGGACTTGGGGTGGACCAACTCCCGGTGGACGCCGTCTCGGGAGTCATAGTCGAATCGTACGGGGAACGGAACAATGCTTTTGGCAACAACATCGGCGTATATCTCGTCTTCCAGATAAATATCCGGGTTGTTCTGGAACTCTTCGAGGTGCGGTGCCGGGAAAAACGCCAGCCGGTGGCGTTCGAGCTTCCCGCCGGCGAACACGTACATCATCTGCACAAGTGCCCCGTCAGGCATCATCGCGTTGTAGGCGCGCGCTTGTACGAGATGATCGTAAATCTCATGGTATGTCCGATCTTTCAGGGCAATGGATACGTGCTTAGCCTGGGGGAAGGTGACCTCCACACATCCACCCGTGACTTCGCGCCGGAATGCGAAGTTCTGGTCACCAGCCAGGCCGACCTCCACGAGGTAGCCGACAATTCCGTCGATCTGTTTCTTGATGTCTTCCGGGGTAGGCATGCGACTCACCCGTTCTTCCTGATCAGGAGTTCTTCGAGCTTGGCCCTCAATCCCTCGTCCAGATCCTCCGGGTGGACGCTGCCGGATTCGAGGTCGGTGATCAGGTCGACCAAATTCTGTTCTCGGCTCCTCAGTCGTTTGCGCTCTTCTGCGCTCATGTCGCGGTGGACAATCTGCAGTTGTTGGCGCTGCTCCTTAGTCGGATAGGTGAAATGCAGTTCGAAATTACGGCTCTTGAGCTTTCCGTACTCACTCATGATCTGTGTCATTCCGCTACCGACACCGAGCACACGGACCCAAGTCTTGCTTCTGGTGATGGCGGTGAACAGCCGATTGCGGATGCTCGCCAGGTTCCATGCGGAAGACTGACAGTCCTGGGCATTGAGAATGTAGACCATCCCGGCCTCGTTGCCCTTGGCCCGGAAAATACCCGTGAAGGTAACGGATGCGGCATCCGGCTGGAAAAAAACGTCCGGGTCTGTGTCGACTCCGGCAAGGTGTGAGTTGATCCCCATTTCCAGCAGGCGGCGACGCACGGGGCCGACTTTCTGCCGGGTAGTCAGAGGATCGGGGTTGATGACGACGATGTCGTCGTGCCTCAATTCGTCACACTCGATGTTTTTCCTGATCGCATCGACCAACCATTCGGCTTGCGACTGTTCATTCTCGAAAGGAATGAACTGTACGAGGTCGTCGATCGGAGAGTGATCTTCGAGGAAGTTCGGGCTCGACTCCTCGGTTCGGCAGAGCGTCACGGATGAACCTGCTTTCAGCTCGCCGTCCTTCCTTTGGTATCCAATCTCCTCCCAAAGCTGGGTATGGTCGAACATTTGAACCAATCCCGTCCAACCCGCCCTCGGCGGGTCCCGATAAATCCCGAAGCCGAGAGAATGCGCGGTCACAAGCACCGGACGTGAGTTCCGGTAGCACTTTTCGAGGACGATGTCGCGACGTGGCTCGTCACGCGCTGATCTCTCGAACTGAACCTTGGGCGAACCATCCGCTTTCGTGCCGAAAATCTCCTCGGGGGATGGCAACGATTCGCCGGCTAGGTTCTGCAATTCGTCGTAGGCGTAGACCAACCGTTTGTGGTCGTCCAGCAGTTCGTAGCAGAGCCTCAGGAACGCCGGCGAGAAGTCCTGTGCTTCGTCGACGAGGACCGCGTCGTAAATCGCTCGCTGCTCGCGAATCTGGCCTATCGCTCGTTCGCACACGCCGGCGAATTCCTTTCCTTGACCGAAGACGCTTTTCGCCGATCGAAAGTCGAGGTATTCCACGTCGTGGGCGCGGCAGAACTCGTGATAGATGCCATCGCGCTCGCCTCCCCCCGGCGCCCCCCAGGCGTTGACGATGCGCAAGTTGTCCCAGTCGGGCTCCTCGCCCGTTTGTTCCAGGGAGAAGTTATTGATGAGGCGTCGAAACTGCCCCTTGAGCGAACGCGTGTTGAACGTAACGGCGATGCGCCACTCGGGATGTTGGGCATGGAGATAGGCCGCCTTTAATGCCAGAACGATGGTCTTGCCCGATCCCGCGAGGCCCCGGATACGTTGTACTCCTTCGACCGTTTCAAGGACCGCCTTGCTTTGCAGATTGTCGAGCGTGGCGATCGAGTCTTCGAGACGCTTCAACTTGGCGCCTCGCGAGTCGTCTCGGGTCACGTTACGCTTCGTCCGGCTCTTGCGAATCGTCGAAATACTCTGTAGTGCGGACAATGCAGCCTCGTAGGAGTCTTCTTCCTTGCTCTGCCATTCGAAATCTTCGAGCGCCTGCATGAGCGTGTCGACGTTGGCGAGCGGATAGACGTCTTTCACGTATTTGTCCGGCTCGCAGACGCCGGGCGCGAACGAGATCGTGTGGATGGGGACGATCAGGTCTCTGCGCCGCATCAGTTCCCGATGAGGCTTGAGCCGGGCTTCTAGCTTGTTTGCCGAGTCATCCTGGCGAAAGCCGTAATCCCCTGGCTTGGTTCCCTCAATCAGGTCGAAGATGATGATTCCCTTTTCGGCACTGACCCAAAGCGCGTCGATCGGGTGTCGCCCCTCGGACGTGCCGATGATCGGGTATCCGATGAACAAATGGCCCTTCAAGTCCGTGCTTCGTGAAAAGACGTCGGCCAATGCTCGGCTGGACACCGGTTTGTCGTTGGTGCCTCGAATTATCGATATCGGGTCACTCATGAGTCCCTCCTGAAGTCGAATCTAGACGTTATGCGTATCACGCACCCATCGCGCCCCCTGGTCGCTCAACGTGGCAGCCAAAATGTCGCGCCTGGCGTGCTGTACTAAGCGGGCTGATAACGCAGCTGTTGAGTTCCGCTTCGCTCCACTCCACCGGCTTGACAGCTGACGCGTTAGAGTTGCGGGCGGCGTTCGGTGAACATACCATCGACAGGCACTGGCGGAAATTCTTGGGCATACCCGATGTCACAGCAACGCCCATCCCGTCACCGCGCCAGAAGCATCAACAATAGCAGATTGAGAACCAGCGAAACATCGGCAACGATCCGCCAAGTGAGGAGCGGGTTGCGCATCAACAGCGGCATTACCGGCGGACGGTTGAGCTGGCGGTTGGCGCCGCGTTCGAGTGCGAGCTTGCAAGGCCGACACAAAGGGGGCTTGAATGAGGTTCGAGGTTGTTCAATAAAATCCGAGCTTGACCACTTTGGCTTCGCTTCCTTTCGTATGCCCTTGCGCCGTGATCTTGGTTTGCAACCGGTACGAGGAATGACCGACGTCGACTTCGAGCGGCATGCAGGCAGGGCTCCGAAAAAGAGAGGGCGGCAGGTCGCAATGTACCTTGCCGCCCCGAACTGCGCAAAGAAATCAGCCAACAAGAAATCAGCGCATCAGATTTTCGCCGCGGTCAGATGCGCCGCACCCCAGGTCGTCCGCCAGCGGGTCTTGACGCCGGTCAATCCGCCCAGAGCGAGCAGGGCGAGTGCGGCAAAAATCAGGAAGCCGAGCTGATAGCTGCCCGTAATCTCCCTGGCATAACCGAGCGACGAAGCCAGGTAGAAGCCGCCGACCCCTCCGGCCATGCCGACCATTCCGGTCATCACGCCGATTTCCTTGCGAAAGCGCTGCGGTACCAACTGGAAGACCGCACCATTCCCCATGCCAAGGGCCAGCATCGCGCCGACGAAGCCGATCAGTGCCATCCACGCGGTCGGCAGACCGATGCTGACGACCCCCAGGAAGATCGCGGCCAGGACATACATCACCGACAGGCTCTTGATGCCGCCGATGCGGTCAGCGACGTTGCCGCCGATCGGGCGTACCAGCGAACCGGCAAAGACGCAGGCAGCGGTGTAGAAATCGGCGGTCTTGGCGTCGAGGTTGTACTGGATGTTGAAGTAGATGGTCAGCGACGAAGCGAGACTGACAAATCTGCCGAAGGTCACCGCGTAGAAGAACATGAACCACCACGCGCCGCTATCCTTGAGCACTTTCAGGTATTCGGCGAGAGTCTTCGGCGGCGGGCATTCGGGCGCGTCCTTGGCGGCGAACAGGTAGAAAATGAACACCGCGATCAACGGGATCAGCGCCAGACCAAAAACGTTGCTCCAGCCGAAGGCGATCGCCAGACTCGGCGCGATCAGCGCGGCCAGCGCGGTGCCGGAGTTGCCGGCACCGGCGATGCCCAGAGCCGTTCCCTGATGCTCGGGCGGATACCAGCGCGAGGCAAGCGGCAGGGCCACCGCGAACGAAGCCCCGGCGACGCCGAGGAAGACGCCCAGGAGCAACGTCTGCTCGTAGCTGTGAACGCCGAAGTACCAGGCGACGAACAGCGAGACGATGACGATCACCTGGCCGATGGCGCCCGCCAGTTTGGGTTTCAGGTGGTCGACGAGAACGCCCATGACGATGCGCAGAATCGCGCCGGCGAGGACCGGGGTGGCCACCATCATGCCCTTCTGGGCGTGCGTCAGGCCGAGGTCCCTGGCGATCTGCACGTTTAGGGGCCCTAGCATCACTTAGACCATGAAGGCCAGGTCAAAGTAGAGAAATGCCGCGTACAACGTCGGTTGGTGCCTGGCGTTCCAGAATTCCTTGTTCATTGTCGTATCCTGTTTGAGTCAGATTTCGAGAAAACCGTGCCACTTTCCACCCGTACCGGATAGCGGCGCGAGCAGCCCTGGTCGGGAGCCACCGCTTCACCGGAATCGAGGCGGACCTTCCAGCCGTGTAATGGGCAGGTCACCTGGTTGCCATGCACCAGTCCCTGCGACAGGGGGCCACCCTTGTGCGGACACTGGTCGCGCAGGGCAAACACTTCGCCGCCCGAGGTGCGGAAGACGGCGATGTTGCCGCTGGTCGATCGCACCACACGACTGCCCAGGCGCGGGATCTCTTCCACCCCGCAAATCGATTTCCATTCAGCCATTTCTCTTCTCCAGTCCTTCATACCGAAAGCAGTTCGTACTCGTTCTTCTCGACGCCGGCGATGCGCTCGGCCCAGGGGTCCCTGGCGTCCTTGAGTTCGGCCAGCAGGCGTCCGTAGAGGGCCTTGCGGTTGTCTTCGTCTTCGACGACGCGGCTCTTCGCGTGATCGAGACCAACCCGTTCGAGGTAGTGGCAGGTACGTTCGAGGTAGAAGCCTTCCTCGCGGTAGAGCTGCAGGAAAGCCCCGGCGTACTCCATCACCTCCTCGTCGCTCCTGACCTTGACGAAGAACTGCGCCACCTCGGTCTTGATGCCGCCGTTGCCGCCGACGTACAGCTCGTAACCCGAATCGACGCCAATCACGCCGACGTCCTTGATGCCGGCTTCGGCGCAGTTGCGCGGACAACCCGAAACCGCGAGCTTGACCTTGTGCGGCGCGTACATGTCGAACAGCATCCGCTCGAGCTTGACGCCCATGGACATCGCCAGTTGCGTGCCGAAGCGACAGTGCTCCATCCCGACACAGGTTTTCACGGTGCGAATCGATTTGCCGTAGGCGTGGCCCGAGGGCATGTCGAGATCCTTCCAGACGCTGATCAGGTCTTCCTTGCGTATGCCGAGCAGGTCGATGCGCTGGCCGCCGGTGACCTTGATCGTCGGCACCTGGTACTTGTCGGCGACGTCGGCGATGCGGCGCAGCTCGGCGGCGGTGGTCAGGCCGCCCCACATTCGCGGCACCACCGAGTAGGTGCCATCCTTCTGGATGTTGGCGTGCGCGCGTTCGTTGATCAGGCGGGAGCGCGGATCGTCCCTGGCCTCCTTCCGGCCAGGTCGAGATCAGGTAGTAGTTCAACGCCGGGCGGCACTTGTCGCAGCCGTCCGGCGTCTTCCATTCGAGGAAGCGCATTGCCGCATCGATGCTCAGCAGGTGCTGTAGGCGAATCGCGTCGCGCACCTCCTGGTGCGAGTAATCGGTGCACGCACAGACCGCCTTGCGATTCGACGCCGCCGGCGTGTAGGCGCCACCGATCGTTGCCGAGAGAATCTGCTCGCAGAGGCCGGCACACGAGCCGCAGGACGATGCCGCCTTGGTGTGCTTCTTGATGTCGTCCAGACTGAACAGGCCTTTTTCCTTGATCGCCTTGACGATACTGCCCTTGCTGACCCCGTTGCAGCCGCATACTTCGGCGCTGTCGGCCATCGAAGCCGCCTTGCTGTGGCCTTGATGGCCGACGTCGCCGACATGCGACTGCCCGAACAGCAGGTGATCGCGAATCTCGTGGATGTCCTGGCCGTCGCGCAGCATCTGGAAGTACCACGGGCCGTCGGCGGTGTCGCCGTAGAGTACGCCGCCGACCAGCTTGTTGTCCTTGACCACCAGCTTCTTGTACACGCCGCCCGCCGCATCGTTGAGGACGATCTCTTCGGTATCCTTGCCGCCGAAGAAGTCGCCGGCGGAAAAGAGATCGATGCCGGTGACCTTGAGCTTGGTTGAAGTGACCGAGCCGGTATAGCGGCTGATGCCGTAGTTGCCGAGATGATTGGCAGCCACCTTGCCCTGCTCGAAGAGCGGCGCGACGAGCCCGTAGGCGATGCCACGGTGCGCGACGCATTCGCCAACGGCGTAGACCTTGGGGTCGTAGGTCTGCATGGTGTCGTTAACGACGATGCCGCGCTGGCAGTGGATGCCTGCCGCCTCGGCGAGGGCCGTGTTCGGGCGGATGCCGACAGCCATCACCACCAGATCCGCCGGGATCTGCAGGCCGTCCTTGAGGCGCAGCGCGGCGACTCGGCCGCTCACCGGCGATCAGCGCTTCCGGTCTGTTTGCCGAGCAGGAACGTCAGGCCACGATCCTCCAGCGACTTCTGCAGCATCCGGCCGGCCATCTGGTCGAGCTGACGTTCGAGCAGCCAGTCGGCGAGGTGCACCACCGTCACATCCATACCGCGCAGCTTCAGCCCGTTGGCTGCCTCGAGCCCGAGCAGGCCGCCGCCGATCACCACCGCGTGCCGGTAGCGACGGGCAGCATCGATCATCGCGTCGGTATCGCTGATGTCGCGGTAGGAGATGACCCCCGGCAGATCATTGCCGGGGATCGGCAGGATGAAGGGGTTCGAGCCGGTCGCCAGCAGCAGGCGGTCGTAGGCCTCCTCGGTGCCATCCTCGGCGATCACCCGGCGCTGCACGCGGTCGATGCGGCTCACCTTGCGGCCCAGGTGCAGCTGGATGCCGTGCTCGGCGTACCAGGCGTGATCGTTGAGGATGATGTCCTGAATCGTCATCTCGCCGGCGAGCACCGGCGAGAGCAGGATGCGGTTGTAATTGGGATGCGGCTCGGCACCGAAGACGGTGATCTCGTAGTAATCCGGGGCGATCTTCAGCAACTCCTCGAGCCGTACGCACGCCCGCCATGCCGTTGCCGACCATCACCAGTTTCTTCTTGCTCACGATCATGCCTCCCTTGATTCCTCTTGATGAAGAGATCAAAGCAAGCGTCGTGCCAGAACTTAACGGTGTTGAATTGGCGAAGATTTTCTCTGTCGTGGGCCGCCTTGATGGTGCGGCGCACAACTTCGGCCGCTGCCGCTTTCTGGTGAGAAGCCCAGGCAGCTTGCCGAGTCGAAAAAGACGACTGGGCTCGCCGCCGGTCTAGCGGGTGATCGCCAGCGGCTGCAAACGGCCGGCCTCACCGATCCGCAGCCATCTCCGGCACTTGGCGAGGAGCGGTTTTTCCACCAGCTTGTGGACCAGGATGCCGCCACCGATTGCCACCAACAGGATCACTGCAAGCATCAGCAGAGCCTGGCCTGCGTCTTCTCGCCGGCCAGTCCCCAGTTCAGCGAACGAATCCCGTTGGAAGTGTGTTTCTCGAAGAAGAAGTGCAGCAGGTAGATTGAATACGAGGCGTCGCCGATCAGCAGCAGGAATCGCTGCCGTTTCAGCACACCTTCAACCTTCTCCGATACCGATGCCAGGAGCAGCAGCGCTGCCGGGTCCCGAAGCCCAGCGCCAATGGCAGGCTGTCCCAGAAATACAGTTGGGGATCGTCGAGTGCGATGTACCACCAGGCCGTGTAGCTGAAGATGACCGTGCCCGCGACGATGCTGGCGATGCCGATCCAGTCACGTCCGTTCTGGCTCAACCGACTGCGCAGCGCCATTACCGCCGCCGAAGTGAGCAAGCCGAATATGAACAGGATATTGAGCAGGTTGGAACCCGATCAGCGTGGCGAAGTGGTAGAAATGATTCAGCGCGACCAGGTCGAACCACGCGGCAAATACCGCCAGCCCCAGGCTTCTCCTGACGATGAAGGCGATAGACATGGTGTAGAACAGCATCTCGTATGCAGAGTCCAGCTGACGCGACGACCAGCGACCGGCTGGAAAGAAAAACAACGTGTTGCTCAGGAAGTCCCCGATCTCCATGCGGTCGGCCAGCACCTTCCAGCCACCGAGGAAGAACAAGACAATCCAGTACAAGGGATAGATGCGCACCAGCCGTTTGAGGAGAGGTGGCCGGAACCTGGCGGAAATTGTCTATGTCGCGGTAATGGGCGTGGTAGATGATCAGCCCGCTGATCACGAAGAACATATGCACTCCGGAGAAGCCGAAGTTGACCAGGGTGAGCAGCGGCTTTTCGTGATACCAGTTGCCGATCAGGGCCGAGCCGTGGAAGACCGCCACCAGCAGGCAGGCCACGCCTCGGCAAACCTGCGGCATGTAAAGGGGTGGCGTCAGGTTTGTCGATACTCGGCGTTGCGCTGGCACTCATGGTCTTCTGTCGGAAAACACTCGGCTGATGTGCTGCGCCTTTTTACTCCATCATCGCCGTCGCGTCACCGCGAAAGTGTTTCGGGCGGGGAGGCAAGGACCGTATCGACCGTATCTCTGGTCACCACCGCGGCCATCAGCTGCCGCTGGCGCAAAACAAACGCCTCCTGCTGGAAGCGCAAGCCGCCGCGCCAGATCCTCTGCAGTCCATCGTGCAGCGCCGTGGCGAAGTCCTGCGGGCCGCAGAACCAGACCTCGGCGCGGCGCGAGTGGGTCCTGCCGGTAGCCAGCATTTCGGCAGTGAGTTCTCTCGCCTGCCGGGAGCCATGTACCTGCAGGCGGATCGCCGGCAGGGACGCGCACAGCGCTGTCAGGCGGGTGACAAAGGGATCGTCGACGCGGTCGCGGGTACAGTAGTGCACGGCAGCGAGCATCTGCGGGACGCTCCTGCAGCAATTCCAGCCAGGCCGGAAGGGCGTGACGCCGATTCCGCCGGCAATCCAGATCTGCTGCGCCTGCCGGTCCTGGCGCGCGATGTCGAAGCGCCCGTAAGGCCCCTCGACGCGCACCGCTGTCCCGCCTGGAGACGCTTGCCGAGGCTGCAGGTGGTCGCCGAGCGCCTTGATCTCGAAAGACAGCTCCCGGTCGCCATGGTCGGCGCTGGCAATCGTGAATGGATGCTGCCCTTCGCGATCATCGAAGCTGACGAACGCGAACTGACCGGCTCGATGTCCGGGCCAGTGCTGAGTGAAGGCGACAGCGCACAGCGACGACCGCCGGCGAGCTGCGGTCGATCGTGACGATTTCCGCCCTGGAACTGGCGAGAATGGCCGATACGCCCGCTCAGCGCCCATGATGCTGTGGCACGCCGCCCGTAATCAGCACCCGCCAGCGGCCAGCCTGCCGGCTGCGTCCAGACCGCCGGCGCCAGAAGGACGGGGCGGAAGGCGAGCATCAGGTAGATCGCCGGCATGGCCTGGTGCAAAAGCGCCACGGGCGATAGGGGAAAGCGCTTCCACAGCGTGATCAGCAGCATCGCCAGCAGCGCGTAGATTGCCCATTCCCCCCATATCCTTTGCCAGATCGCGCAGGACTTCGAGCACGCCGAGGTAGCTCTCCTTCGGTACCGCCCGCACGGCCGATCAGGGCCTTCAGGACACCTGTCGAGAGCTCGATCAGCCAGTGCATGGCAGCGAAGGCGCCGGCCAGGGGATGCCAGCCCAGCGGTGCGTGCGATAGATCCGGGTCCATGCCGCCCAGCGGCCCTTCGAGCCAGGTCGGACGAGTCGCCAGCAGCTTCGCCACCGAGAGCATCGCGATCGACAGCAGGCCGCTCAGGTACAGTGCTTCTGGCGGACAACCCACCAGGGGAGCGCCGGCCGGTGCCGACGACCAGAACACCCCAGCCCCAGGCCAGCGACACAACGGTGATGATCAATGCGAGTATGGTTTCCGGTAAGGAGGTCCGGTTGAGGGAATCCGCACCGCCGCTCAATGCGGCGGCGTCTGGCTGCGACGAGAGCCAATCGTCGTAATAGCCACGTTCCGCGGCGCGTGACAGCCAGCGAAGTTGGTCCCGCTGCGGACGTTTTTCCACTCCCCGTCCGAAACCTTTGCGGTGCCCCTGACCCAGCGGGAAGTTCGGTGATGCGCAGCGGCGCCTTTCTCTGTCGCGCCCGCGCAGCAGCTTGTCGCCGTAACGCTGCCCGGCCGGTATCGCCGGCGTTGGCGACCAGATAGTCGCTGGACCCGGCGGTAGTCGTAGCACTGACGCTGGCGTCGTCGCCAAAGTGCTTCCGGAGATCGCCGAGCAGGCGCTTCCACGAACTTGCGGGCATCGACGGTGCGAAAGGAGAGGTGGCAGCCGCCGCACTTCTCCTGACCACGGATCGGAGATCGCGCAGAGTAGTGACTGCCGCTAGCCTAGGCCCGAAGAGCAGCGCGGAAAAGGCAATTGCGAGCAGACCAAGGACAAGCGGTCGGTAGGGCAGATTCATCATTTTTCCTCTGACTGGTGCGATTCCCGGCTTACCGGGCTGATCATGTAGCTGAGCCAGTCGCCTTTTTCCTCTGCGCCGCATTCCCGGCCGTAAGAACTTCATTGCAGTTGCGCCTTGAACCATTTCTCGACCTTTGCGGGACCGCTGTAGCGAGCCGATTTGAAGACGCGGCCATCGGTCGATGGCTTCGGCCGGGCAGGCGCGACCGGTCGTACGCGGTTGTTACTGAATGGGCAGCAGCGGCAGCCTGGGTTCGGCTGGCAGCCGGTAAACGATTGGCGATGGAAGGAATCACCACGCGCCGCTGTGAATCCGGAAAACGCCGGGTCGTCTTTCTTCGCCGCCAGCCGCGTAAGCGGCCAGCACATCCTGCCGTGGTGCCGCCGCGGCGGCGGTAACGCTGGCCAGTGCCAGGGCCATTGCCAGTAACCCTGTCGATCTATTCTGGCGTCATCATTGCGTCTTCCTTATTGAGTTGGCGCTATTCTGGCCCGGTGTTAAACAGTTCTGAACCAATGTTGAAGGGCTCGTTCCTTATCCTGTGTTCAGCCGCTAGCGAGTAAAACAAAGCCAGGTTTGCTGCCAAGCTCCGAGTGCAAGCTGACCCCTTGCTGCCTGAAACTGACCTCTTTGAAGTCTTTTCCACCCCCCAGTCCCTGCGCCACCTGGTCATCGCCGTCTTTCTCGGCGGTGCTAACCTTGTCGCGGGCGGCTAAGCGACCGCGATCGCGCCGGCAGGCCGTCGAAGCCGGGCGAGGTACTGCCGCCGCACGATCGTCGCAGCGCGTCGAACGCGACTACCCCGGTGGTGATCGGAAGTCGAACCCGAACGTACCAGCGGCCGCTGGATTTGTGAGATTGGCGCTGTTGCGCAGCGGTGGAGCGCTGGTCAAAATCGGGGGTCGACGCCCGCGACGGCAGGCTCTCGGAGTCAAGGGGCGTGACGGCGGCGGCCAGCCCGAGCGCAGCCGCAGAACCGGAGAAGAACACTGATGCGCATCCTGATTGTTGAAGACGAGCCGATTCTGCAGGGACAACTGTCGCGGCCCTGCAGGCCACCGGTTACGTGGTCGATGCCGCGAGCAATGGCGTCGACGCCCGGCACCTCGGGGACAGCGGCAGCTACGATGCGGTGGTGCTTCGATCTCGGGTAGCTACAGATCGACGTAAGCTCCACCGTTTTCCGGCAGTGGGCGTGCCGCCGCCCGCGCCATGCCGGTACTGATTCACGGCGCGCGATAGTTGGCACGAGAAGGTGGCGGTATCGATGCCGGCGCCGACGACTATCTGACCAAACCTTTCCACATGGAAGAACTGGGTTGGCACGTTTGCGCGCGCTGATCCGGTGCGCCGGTGGCTATGCCAGCGCCGAGCCGTCAGGTGACCCTGGAACCGATACTGCAACGGGCGCGTCACGGTCCAGGGCCGGGCCTTGGTGCTGACCAGCCACGAATACCGGGTGCTTGCCTATCTGATGCACCATCGCGACGAGGTCGCCCCGCGCAGCGACCTCGTTGAACATATCTACGCCCAGGACTTGACCGCGACTCGAATACCTCGTTGAAGTGTTCATCGCCCGTCTGCGCAAGAAGCCGCCGCCGGGTCTGATCGAAACTGTGCGTGGCCTCGGCTATCGCCTCGCCGCAACGCTATTTAGTTACTGGCGCGCTTCGCTGCGCATCCGCCTGCTCGCCAACCTGTTTTGATCGTCGCCTCGATCATCGTCGCTGGCTGGGGCCTGAGCAGCCTCTTCCACCAGCATGTGGCGATGCAGCTCGCCAGCGAGCTGCAGACCCACTGACCAGCTGACTGCCCAGCTATCGTTCGACGAACAAGGCCGCCCGATCCTGTCGTCGCCGGTCAGTGATC
>JADJOT010000008.1 GCA_016713625.1 Candidatus Accumulibacter affinis | reverse complement strand
GGTCTGACGATACGACATCTGATTATGGCCACCGGGCGCCGAGTACAAGCTGGGCTGGCCGCGCCTGTCGGCAACCGGTGCCTGAAAGCCTGATCAAGGCTCTCGATAAGCTGAATCAGATCGGAACCCATCATCTCCTCGGCGGGCAAAACGATGATCCAGTTGCTCAAGAGCCGGAAACCGGGTTGTGGCGACATCATCATCGTCGCCGGCAGACGCCGCCGTCGGCCAAGGTCGCCTGTTCCTGTTCCGGGTCAGCAGAATTCGCTCACGGTATGAATGCGGAACAGCAAGCGGTGGGCGTGGATGGCCTGCGTCCGCCGCCGCTACCATTGGATCTCTACTACCAGGTCTTCCCCGTTTGTCCCAGGATCACGCTACCGCCTGGGCCATCTGGAATCCGTGATGCGCGTGTTCTGCGACCATCCGGTACTGAGAACGCCGTTGCTACCTCGCCTGGTCGATGCCGGCAACGGGGCGGTGAGGATCACTTCCACCCATTCTCGCTGGAGGACGTGAACCGGCTGTGGGCGATGTTCCCCAACAAGGCTTTCAGCCTGTCGGTGACCTACGTGGTATCGCCGGTACGGGGCCGTCTTCGAGGATCGTTCCCGTCACCCGTGTGGTGGAGAAAATCATCGGGATCGGATCACGGTGAAGGCAACGGACAAGCACGCCACCCACGAAAAAAATGTACGGTGTTACCATCGCGACGTGTTGCTGGGGTAAGCCACCAACGCGGATCGCCAACTCAAGGAAGGATGTCCACCGTGCCAGTCATCAAGAACAGACTCTTTCAACCGACCGGCGCCATGCTCAGCGACGGCAGGATCGCATCGTTTCCAATCGAGAGGAGGGCGCGACGTCTCAACCAGCGGCCTCGATTCCCCTTACCAGAGCCTGATTGCGGGCGGGCAGTTGGCGTTGCGGGAACGCGATGGGCAGGCCAGCGCGGCACCGCCACGAACCGATGGACGGGTCTTGCTCCCCGCCATCGAATCCGAACCTGCACCAGCGCCGGAATCTCGCCGTCCGGAGCGGCGGGCGAGTCAACTCGACCCTCGACACGGGGACGAGACGGAATAACGCCTGTCGTCTCACTGCGGTAACACTGACCCGGTAAGGAATTTGCCATCCCGGAATATCTTTCACCAGGGTCTATGTTGAGAAGTTTCATCGGGGAATCAAGCCGATCGAAGGTGTAGGAACCTCACCCGGAGCATTCCATCGGCATCGCCCAGCGCAGACCAATCGGTAAGGCCAGTTGATCACCAACTGGACTCGAATCACCGCCACCTTTGGCGGGTTCGTTGTTAATGGATATCTGGCTTACATGCCGTCCAGTTTTTCAGCGAGGGTGGCACGCGTTGTTATGTGATTCGCGCCGCCAAGGGGAGCGCGACGGCGCTCAAGAGCCGAGACTGCTGCCCATGGGCAACCTGATCGTGCGTGCCAACTCGGAGGGCACCTGGGGTTTAACGCGTTGAGCGCCGTGGTAGCCGACGAGACCGCCTTGCAGGAGTGGTGTGCGGGTCGATTACTTCCAAACTCAGCGTGGTCACGGGCACCGTGGTCGGATCCTTCGACGGCGTCACCTGGATGAAACGAGGCCAGATCATGTTCTCAAGCGATAGGACGTCGAAGGTGGGTGGAAGTGGTCGACAGCGGCGCTACCTGGCCTTAACAACAGACACTCCTTTGGCCGGTGGCCTCGGTGGCGATACGCTGCTGACCTCCGGATTGGGCCTGGCGCCTCCGGCTTCATCAACGCCTTCGATCCGGTGGACGACATCAATCTCATCGCCATCCCGGATGCCTCGGCGATGCCACCGTCACTGGGAACGCCTACACCTGTTGCTACAGCCGCAGGGATTGTTTCTTTCATCGCGGACACCCCCCGGAACCTGGATGCGCAAGGGCCGCCGCCTTCCGGAAGGTGACCGGAAACTTCAATTCCTCATACGCGACCATTTACTATCCCTGGATCTAGATTTCAGATCCACTCCACCGGCATGGCCAGGCTCACCCCACCTTCAGGCGCCATCGCTGGCATCACTCCCACCGATGGCGCGCAGGGTCCTGGGGTCCCGACCAGCATCGAGGTGGGGTATCTGAAATCCGCCATCGGTATCGGGCGTGTCATCACCAGGGCGAGCAGCGACACCTCAACCCGGTCGGCGTGAACGTCATTCGTTCCTTTTCCTGGCGCCGGCAGCGTCGTCTGGGGCGCCCGCACATTGTCTGCGGACTCGGGGTGGAAGTACGTCAACGTTCGCCGGCTGTTCCTGTTCCTCGAAGAAACCATCGACGAGGGCGCAGTGGGTGGTATTCCAGCCGAACACCCCGATGCTGTGGGGTCAGGTCAAACGCAATATCACGGCATTCCTGACCGATATGTGGCGCGACGGGGCGATATTCGGCACCAGTCCGGCGGAGCCTTCTTCGTGAAAGTGGACGCCGAAACACAATCCACCGAGGTGGTGGACGCAGGGCGTTTGATCATCGAGGTGGGTGTGGCGCCAGTCAAGCCGGCTGAGTTCGTCATCATCCGCATCAGCCAGAAGACTTTGGGCCAAAGCCGGTTAACTTGATCGAGGAGGAACTTCCAACAGGGCACCAAAGATCCCTATCGTAACTTCCGGTTTCGCGTCGAGATCGACGGCATTAACCAGGCCGCGTTCGCCGACGCCACGATTCCGGACTCCACCACCCGCGCCGATCGATTACCAGGAGGCACCGACCCGGTGCATAACCGCAAGCTTTCGGGGCAGACCACCTGCAGCAAACGTCACTCTCAAGTGGGGTCTGACCGATTCCATGGACCTCCTATAACTGGCGCAAGCAGGCTCATAGACCAAGGCGCGCAGAGCAATCGAAAGAACCTGTCGCTGGTGCTGATCGACGGGGCCGGCGATGACAGGCGCGCTGGAACATCATGGAGGCCTGGCCCACCAAAGCCGTGCGAGTGACCTGTCCGCCAAGGGGCCGAAGTGCTGATCGAGAGTCTGGATCTGGTCTGCAGAGGAAGTTGTTCGAGTCCAGTAATTCATCCAGGCGCTTTTTCGGCGCCGACAAGTCAGGCCATCGGTTTCTGCCGGTGGTTCGCGACTCGCATCGTGACCGGCAAGGGAAGCGCTTTGTCGGCACTGCAGACCGAGTATGAATTCGTCTCCCAAGGGTTATCTGGACCCGGACGGTAACCTGCCAAGGAAGGCGTGATGCGGCTGGCGACAGCCGGCGACGAGATTCTGCCGATGAAGGATGCGCGGGTGCAGCAGAATCCCGCGTACCTGACGATCATCTTGCTGTCGCGGGTGATCACCGGCTGGGAGAACTGAAGATGGTCAATACCCGAGTCATCGAGGCCTGTTTGCGGAGGACCTCAATTTCCTCCAGGGCATCTACCGGCGCATCAACGAGCAGGGGGTCGAATACCGTCACAACGGTGTGCCCCAAGTCGACCATCAGTTCGCCGTAGAGGTGGAGCCGGGGAATAACCGGCTACCCCTCTCGGTGCACTATACGAGGAGGTAGCCTTCCTGGCTTATCACCTGCATTGGCCGTATGCGGAGATATTGGAACTGGAGCATCGGGACCGCCATCGCTGGTGTAATGAGGTGTCGGCCATCAACAAGAAGCTCAATGAGCAGTACCAGCGGAGGTAAGCATGCCCGTTTCAGGCATCAATGCCACGATGACCATCGCCGGCCGTGCCCTTGGCGCGCGCCTGGATCCCTATGGCGCGTATAACTTCCTGGTCGAGATCGAGGGAATCATTGCCGGCGGATTCAGCGAACTGTCGGGCCTGGATATGAGCACCGAAGTCGAGTCGATTCGCGAAGGCGGTGTAAACGACTGCGTTCTGGGCTTCCCAAGTGGACCACCCAGAGCGACCTGGTGCTCAAGAAAGGCCAGACCGATCGCGATCTGCTCTGGAACTGGTATGCGGATGTGGTGGCAGGCAAGGTCGAGCGCAAGAACGGCAGCATCTATCTTCTCGACGCCCAGGGTATCCCTGCAATGTGGTGGGACTTTTTCCAGGCCTTCCCCGTCAAGTGGTCCGGACCGACTCTCAATGCGGCAGCCGGGCAGGTTGCCTTCGAGAGTTTGACCCTGGCGCACCACGGCCTGACCAAGTCCGCGTTAAGCCAGGCCCTGTCCGGCGTTCGTGGCGTGCTCGGCGTAGTCGGTTCGGTTGGTTTCTAGAATGACGACTACTCGGCAAAGGGTGCATCAAAGGAGAAGCAAAGTGACCACTGATGGCCGCCAGGACGATCGGACCACCGCCGCTTACGGGCACCATCAAGCCCTCCTCCATGCGACGCGCCCGGCAGCAGCAGCGTTTGCCGAACGTATTCTCGGCAAGTATTTCGTTGCGCCGGTTATCCGGCACGGACCGTCGTTGGTCCTGCGCATGCTGCAAAACCGCAGGCATGGCGGGTGGTCCAGGCACGGGGAAAAAGGTGTCCACCGCTTTGCACGCCGCAACCAATGCGCCGGCGCGACCGGCTGTCCGGCTTGCGGCCGGCGTGGATCGTCAGGCAGGGATGCCATCGCACATGGCCTGGCGGCGTGGATGCCGGACTGTCACGGCCAGGCCCGTGAGTACGCCGCGTTTGCTGGTGCAACGCCAACCGCTGGTTGGCGCGCCCAGCACCGCTTGCGCCAGCCGCGATGAGCGCAGTTGCCGCATGCGCGCTGGGCGCCCCCTGACGATGACCCAAGCCACCGCAACGGCCATTGCCCTGCCCTGGCGCCGACCGCGCGAAGATGCCTACCGATACCCCGACAACGGTCGCTAACCACGGGATGGTGGTCCGCCGCCCCACCACCAGTGCTGATCTGAGCGCGGTCGCTGATCCTCGTCACGTCACCGCCACGGCCTTCCGATCCACGACTCCCGAGCGCATCCTGGCGTCATCCACAGCCACCACGCATGGCGCGCCACCACCTATGCCCGATCCTGCCGCTGGTCACTTGCCGACGCCGACGGCATCGCCAGTCGCCAGTACAGGCACTCCGCCGTACGCAGCCTCGCGCCCTGGTGCGGGCCTGTTTCGGCAGGTGTCGGTGGCGGGCGGTCACCGGCTCGTGCAGCGCGATCGCTCGCCCTGCCCAGCCTTTGTACGCCGGTCGCCGCGGCTATCGGCCGGTCGTTCGGTGGCCAATCATTCGGCGTGATGCCGGCTACAGCGGCGCCGGAGCACAGCCATCCAGTCGCTTCGCCGTTTCCCCCCGGCCCGCCATCAGCAGCTTCGCCGTTCGGCCGCGGCCCCGAACTATCCTTCGTTCGGCTCTACCGGCGAACCCGTTCCAGGCGCTGTTCGCGCGCCGGCGCCACCGGCATCGCCGGGCGCCGCTACAGGCACTCCGCCGCACGCAGCCTCGCGCCCTGGTTCGAGCCTGTTTCGGCAGGTGTCGATGCCGGGCGGTCACCGGCTCGTGCAACGCAAATCGCTCACCCTGCCCAGCCTTGGTACGCCGGTCGCCGCGGCTATTGGCCGGTCGTTCGGCGTGAAGCCGGCTGCAGCAGCGCCGGAAAATAACCATCCGGGAGCTTCGGCGATCACCGCGACGCCGATCAGCGATGGCACGCGGCAGTTAACATCCACGCTGCCACTGACGCTACCTGCGGTTGGCGGCGGCGTCTGCCGGATGGTCGAACCACTCCGGATCGATGGCAGCCAGCTCAGGCGCCGATGACGCTCAAACAAGTCCTTGACCGTCCGTTACCGGCCGGGCTTGAACGGGGTCATGACGCGGGTGACACCCTGCAGGCGCCGAATATGACCTATCTGGTCGATGTGCAGACGGCGGCGCAGCCGACAGCCGGCGCGCGAGCGATGGCCGCCGAGCTTACCCTGCGGACCTCGCTTGCGGAAGTTAACCCGCCGCCGACGCTTGTGGCCGCGACCTTGGGCGCCGCCACGCCAACTCCGACGGCGCCTGCCACGCACCAGGACCTGAGCGGTAGCCAGGGGAGCAAGGGTTCGTCGATGTCGATCGAGTTTCTCGCAGACCGCATTTTCGGCATCCTCGAGCGGCGCCTGGTGGTGGAACGGGAGCGGCGAGGTATCCGATCATGAATCCCGGCGCAGATCACAAAGCCCAATTGCTGCCGCTCGACGCGAACGGAAAGCCGATAGCCGGTGCCGGAATTGCGGTGCAGTTCAACCCGGCGACCTACTCGAACACCTGGAACATCACCTGGAACGAAGTCGGGCAAAGCCTGCAGTGGACGAAGACCACGGCAGGCGATCTCGTGCTCACGTTGAACTACGACAGCTACGAGGCACGTACCGATGTTCGGGAGAAGACAAGGTACTTCAAGGAAAGGCTTGACCCGGGCCAATCGAAAACGGCCAGGGCCGTGGGCTGCCTGTTCCAGTGGGGAAAAACCACCTACAAGGGCGTAGTGGCGAGTCTCAAAGAAGACTTCTCGTTGTTTCTCGCCGACGGTACCCCGGTCAGATCGGTGCTGACGCTAACGCTCAAAGCGTGGCCGCAATCCGGCTGAAGGTGGCAAGGGCGGCCAACGAAGAACTATCAGGATACCGGCAATGATCACATCGACGACGGTTTGGACAGTAAAGTCAGGGGACACGCTGCCAATGATTGCTGCGCAGGTCTACGGTGACCCGCGTCTGTGGCGGCCGATCGCTGACGCCAACGGCATCGCCAACCCCTTGCGATTTCCGGGTCAACAGGACTTTGGCCGCCTGTTGCTGGTACCTGCCCAGCAAGCATGAGCGCACCCGTCACGCCGCTGGTCGGCATACCGCGATTCACGCTGTCGATAGGCAAGGTCGCCGCTGCCCCGGCGCTAAAGGCCGACATCGGCTCGGTAGAGTGGTCTGAGGACCTCAACATGCCGGCCATGCTCAGTTTCTCGGTCAATCTCTGGGACGGGATGCGCATGCGCCTGAATGAAGCCTATCTCGACCAGTTTGCGCTGGGTACGCCGCTTGAGATGGCACTCGGCATCAATAGCGAAAGCGCAGTATTTACCGGCGAGGTCACTGCCCTGGAGCCCGCGTTCGGCGGCATCGACGGCCCCGACAGTTTGCGGGTTCGCGCCTACAATCGGCTGCACCGGCTTCAGTTCGGCAACCGCCAGCGCACTTTTCAAAACAAGACATCCAGCGACATCGCCTCCGAGATCGCCAATGCGATTGGCTTGACCGCCGCCGTTGAGAGTACCACCGACACGCATCCGCACGTCACGCAGAATAACGAAACCGACCTGGCGCTCCTGTTGCGTCTGGCCTGGCCACTCAACTATGAGGTCTCAGTCGAAGACAAGACACTCCATTTTCGCAAGCCGAAGCTGCAGGACGAGCCCGTCGTCAGCCTGACCTACCGCCGCGACCTGATCGAATTCACGCCACGCCAGCGGGTCATCGCCGACGGCGCCAAGGTGGAGGGTGCGCGGCTGGGATGTAAAGACCAAGAAACTCATTCTCGGCAAAGCAGGTGCCGGCGACGAGACGGCGAAAATGGGTGGCAAGCAGACCGGTGCCGAATTGTCGGCTGCCGCCTTTACGTCCGCGACACGCACCATCCCGGGGCAGGTCCTGGCGGACGCCGATGCGGCCGCCCAGATCGCCAAAGCCTGGTACAACCGCCAGCAAAGCAACTTCATCGAGGCGCAAGGGGAATGCGCTGGATCGCCCCTGATCCGAGCCGGCAAGACCATCGACATTGCCGGCGTTGGCAAGACATTCAGCGGCCCCTATTACGTCGTATCGGCCCAACATACGATCGGGCCAACCGGCTACCGTACTCGCTTCGAAGCCACGAGGAATTCCGTATGAGTCTAGGTCAGCAGTTGATCGGCACCGCGAATGCTCCTGCAGGCAGCAGCGAACAGGGCGGCCACGATGGCACCGCCCGAGTATCCGGTGCAGGTGTCGCCATTGGCGTCGTCACCAACATCAAGGACCCGGACAACCTCGGGCGCGTGCGCGTGAAATTTCCTGGTTTTCCGAGGATGACGAGAGCGAATGGGCGAGGGTGGCGACGCTGATGGCGGGCAAGGAACGTGGCAGTGTGTTTCTGCCTGAGGTCGATGACGAAGTACTGGTGGCCTTTGAGCACGGCGACATGCGCCGACCGTTCGTGATTGGTGCACTGTGGAACGGCGTCGACGTCCTGCCGCCGGAGTTCGCGAATGATGGCAAGAACAACATCCGGCTTATCAAGTCGCGCAGCGGCCACATCATCAAGCTTGACGACACGGACGGCAGCGAAAAAATCGAGGTCATCGACAAGACCGGCAAGAACTCCGTGGTTATCGACAGCAAGGAAAACACGATCACCATCACCACCGACCAGGACCTCGTACTGAAGGCGCCGCAGGGCAAGATCAGCCTGATCGCCAAAGAGCTGGAATTGAAATCCAGCGCCGCGCTGCAGATGGAAGCCGGCTCGGAAATGAATATCAAGGCCAGCGCCACCATGAATTTGCAGGGCGCGACCGTCAACATCAACTAGGAGATGGTCATGGGACAAGCAGCGGCAAAAAAGGGCGACCAGGTGATGGCAACCGATATCCACATCGTGATGATCCCGGCCGGTCCTGCGCCGGTGCCCACGCCCTTGCCGCATCCCTTTGTCGGAATCATCGACGGCGCTCTCAGCGCCGATGTGAATATCATGGGGATGCCGGCGGCGACCGTAGACTCCACGGCTTCCAATACACCGCCGCATATTCCCCAGGGCGGACCATTCCAGAACCCGCCGGGCAACCAGGCGACGATCAAGGTCGGCAGCCCCGCCGTGAAGATCAACGGCAAGATGGCGGCGCGCAACGGTGACATGGCGACGACCTGCAACGATCCTTCCGACCTACCCGCCGGAACCGTACTTGCGGTGGGCACCGTGTTCATCGGGTAAGCGCAGCCATGGCGGAACGTGACTTTCTCGGAGTCGGTTGGCGATTCCCGATCGCCGTCGGTGCGGGACCCGACCGCATCACCCGTATTGCGGTTTCCGCTTACGAACAATCGATCGAGGAGTCGATCCGGATCGTGCTCGGCACTCCGCCGGGCGAGCGGCTGATGCGGCCAGAGTTTGGCTGCGACCTGAATCGCCTGGCGTTCGCCCCGAACAATACCTCCACCGCCGGCCTGGCAATCTTTTTCGTCCGCGAGGCACTCGAAAAGTGGGAGCCGAGGATTGAACTGCTCGCGGTGGACGCCCAGGCGGACTCCGATTCCGACGCCACGCTATTGATCAGCATCGACTACCGCATGATCACCACCAACAGCGAACACAACCTCGTCTACCCCTATTACCTGGGGAGGGAATGACCTTGTCCGTGAGACCTCCTCCCATTGATCCGCGACGCGCCAGGGATTTGCTGATCGAAATGATCCGGAGGATCCCGGATCGGTTCGAGGCGTGGAAGTCGGAAACAGAGATCAGCGGTGACGACAACCAGATCCTGAGTGTTGCCGATGACCAGAGCGACTTCGGCATGGCCCTGTTGAAGCTGGCCGCGCACATGGGGGAAACGCTTACCGGTCAGATCAACCGCGTGCCGGACAAGAACTTCCTGGCGTTTCTCGATTTCCTGGGAATCGACCGAAAGCCCCCCAAGCCGGCGCGCGCCGCTGACCTTTGTCTTGTCCGAAAAGGCGCCGACCGACCGACTGGTGCCGGGAGGCACGCAGGTGGGTGCCGCCAAGCGCGAGGATGTCGTCTTCGAGACGGAACTGGACCTGATCGTGACCCGCGCCACCCTGGCGGGAGCGTTCTCGGTGGACCTGCGCAAGGATCGCTACATCGACTTGAGCGGACTGGTCGCAGCTCCTCACGCCGATGGCCTGGAAGTGTTTGCTGATGCGGGCGGGCCGTCTGCGTGGCAAGCGAACCCGCATGCCCTCTACATCGGACACGACAGCCTGTTCGCCAATGCCGACCGGGCGGGGGCGGACTTGACCGTTGAATTCACCTTGGCGCAGGACGATCAGTTGCCGATCCTGCGCTGGGAGTATTCCACGGCCACGGGTTGGCGCGAGCCGGAAAAGGTGACTACAGGCAATTCAGGATATTCCCTGAAGACACCGGGTATTGCCCCAATGACGGTTGCCGGCCACGATGGCGCCGGTGCCATGATCAGCAGATCGAGCTATTGGGTCAGGGCGAAGACCACCGACGCCGCGCCAGTGCAGGTCCGCAGTATTGCCGTCGGCACCGTGATCGCCGATCGGCCGGTACCCGCATACCTGGCTTTTTTCAACAATGTTCCTTTGGATATCACCAAGGATTTCTTCCCGTTTGGCGAACGCCCCAGGTTCAACGACACCCTCTATATCGCCAGCCACCAGGCATTCAGCATCCCCGATGCCGTGCTAGGGCTGGCCGTGGTGTTGTCCCAGGCGCCTCGCCAACCGGTCGCTGCGGTGAGTCTGGCCTGGGAGTACTGGGACGGTTCCAGCTGGCGCATTGTCGGCACGACCACCCAGGACGGTGCGCCCACCGGCGGTGACTTCGAATTTTCCGATACCAGCAAGGCCTTCACACAAGAGGGTGCCGTCACGTTCCGCTGTCCGCCGATCGTCGCAACGTCGGTCAATGGCATCGACGACTACTGGATCCGGATCCGAATCATCGCGGGTGATTACGGAAGAGAAGCCGGCTACCAACAGACGGCCAATGAGGCTCTGCAGAAGGAATTGGGGGAAATCGAAACCGATTCCGGTAAGTACCAGAGCATCCTGGCCTTGCTGACCAAGAGCGGACTGGTCGATACCTTCATGTACGTCGCCGCGACCTTCGCAGCCCCGTCGATCAAATCGATGGATCTCAGCTATAGCGTGACGACCAGCGGCAAGGCACACGCCCTGCTGACGGAAAACAGCTTCGCCTATCGGGACGTGACAGCACCCGGCCCGTTTCAACCGTTTTTCGGATGGAACGAAAGCCGGCCCGTGCTCTACCTTGAATTCGACCCCGTCACCACCCAGACGGGCACCCCGCTGAGCATTTACCTGCAGGTCGTGCAGCCGCTCTATGGACCTCGCAAGCCGGCCCAGGCGATTGGGTCAGCAGGCGCAGCAGTCGTCGTCTGGTGGTATTGGAACGGCACGGACTGGCAGCGGCTGCCGGTCGAAGACGAGACGACAAATCTCGCCCGCAGCGGGCTCCTGCGCTTCATCTCGC
Source organism: Candidatus Accumulibacter affinis (assembly GCA_016713625.1). Taxonomy (GTDB): domain Bacteria; phylum Pseudomonadota; class Gammaproteobacteria; order Burkholderiales; family Rhodocyclaceae; genus Accumulibacter; species Accumulibacter affinis. The sequence goes on along the minus strand of JADJOT010000008.1, from coordinate 508,341 downwards.
CGGCCAATGCCCAGGAACGATATCTGTTCGGCAGGAAGGGCTTGTGGATTCGCGCCAGCCTCGAGTCTGGCGGCTACACTACACCACCCCGACTGGGCGCAATCGCGTTGAACACGGTCTGGGCCAGCCACGGCATAACTTTCAGGGATCATATCCTCGGCTCGAGCAATGGGGATCCCGATCAAAGGTTCCAGTTCGCCAAGACGCCGATCCTGGCGGGCCAGATCATCGAGGTTCGGGAGCCCACGCCGCCGGGCGACGCGGAGCAGCAGCGGATTGCGGCTGACGAAGGTCCGGACGCCGTTCGCACCGTTACCGACGCCGCCGGCAATGTCATCGAAGTCTGGGTGCGCTGGCATGCGGTGTCGGCAATGAGCCTGTCCACCCCTGCCGACCGCCATTATGTCGTGGACCACGTAACCGGCACCATTACCTTCGGCGACAGCGTGCACGGCCGGATTCCGCCGGCAGGCAAGGACAGCATTGTGGGCAGGATTTACCGCGCCGGTGGCGGCGCCAAAGGCCAGTGCGCGTCGCGCACCCTGAGCGAGCTGAAGACCACCATCCCCCTCGTCGACAAGGTCTTCAACCTCGAAGCGTCGCGCGGCGGCGCCGATGCCGAGGCTATCGCCAATGTGGCGACCAGTGGTCCTTTGCGCATCAAGAGCCGGGATCGCGCGGTGACCGTCGAGGACTACGAATGGCTGGCCCGCGAGGCCGCGGGAGAGGTCGCGAAGTCCCGCTGCCTGGCACTGACCAGGGCAGATTCGCTGACCGGGGAGAATCGTCAGGGAACTGATCCAGGATGGATCACGGTGATCATCGTGCCGTACGGGGAAGAGGACCAGCCGCTGCCGACCGAGAACCTGCTCAACACCGTCAAGGACTTCCTGACGGCTCGATCGCTGGCGACCCTGAGCAACCGGATCGACGTGATCGGTCCGCGCTACGTTGCGATCGACGTCGCCGCCGAAGTGATCCCCCTGCGCATCGAGGAGGCGAAGGCGGTCGAGAAGCGAGTGTTCGACAAGCTGCGGGCGTTCCTGCATCCGCTGAGTGGTGGCCCGGATGGCGAAGGTTGGGAATTCGGTCGCGCCATGTATTTATCTGAAGTTGGCGCGGTGGTGCAGGGAACCGTGGGCGTGGACCGGGTGCGCAACCTGAGCATCCGCAAATCCGGCAGTGATCAATCGCAGGAGAGTATCGCCATGGGTAGCAACGATCTGGCTGCGTCGGGACACCACACCATCGTGGCGACGGGAGCTTAGTCATGCCATTACCGCTGCCCGATCTCGACACCCGCCGCTTCGACGATCTGGTCGGAGAGATGCGCGCCATGATTCCGCTGCTGGCGCCGGAGTGGACCAATCATAATCTTTCCGATCCCGGCATCACTCTGCTCGAGTTGTTGGCGTGGGTGAGCGAAGCGAACCTTTATCGCGCCAACCGCATACCCGCCAGGACCATAGCCAACTTCATCTCGCTATTGCTCGGCGAGTCGTCCATCCAGAGTGATGACTTCAGACAGGCAATGAGCGGTGTCACCACCCAGGATATCGAGCGCGCCGCAGGACAGGTGAGCGCCGAGATCGACGAGGTGCATGTACGCTACGCCGAGCATGAGAACCGCGTATCGGTATTGATCGTATTGCGCGCCGGTGCGATGCAGGCCGCCGACATCCTCCTCGCAGCCGGGATGCGGCTGCAAGGATTATGGGTGTCAGGACCGCAGCTGGTCGCGGAGTCCCTGGATGGCGCCAGGCAGCGCGCCCTGCGTTTCTTCAACGACCCCTATCGCGCCATCACCACCGCAGACTTCGAGCGCGAGGCGATGTTGGCCAGCGCCGCTGTCGGCCGGGTGTCCATCGCATCCTTTCCGGAGGCCGGAACGATCACCGTCGCGGTCGTGCCAGCCGCCAGCGCCATCCCGGACGCCGCACTCCTGCGCACCGTCAAGCAGCGACTTGACGATCGAAAACTGGTCGGCACCCGCATCGTGGTGCGGCCGCCGCGGTATACCGACATCACGCTGAAGGTCTTGCTGGTGACGCGGCCCAATACCCTGAAGAGCGAGGTGATCGACACGGTCACCGCCGCCATCACGGGCTTTTTCAATCCGCTCGTCGGTGGACGCGATCGCCGAGGCTGGCCATTCGGCAGACCGGTGTCGGCCTACGAACTCTACTACCTGGTCGAATCGCTTGCCGGAGTGGACCATGTCGAGGGTCTCGAAATCAACGCCGATCCGCAGGCTCGAGAGGTGCCGATCGAGGATCTGCCAAGCTTGCGCAGTTTGACCATAACCCCTGTGAATTGACCATGACCACCAAAAATGCCGACTTCAACTATGCATCGCTGCTGCCCGAGTTGTTACAGCACGCTGACTCGGGTCCGGGCTCCGGCGGCGATGCCGTGCCCCCGGTGGCGCGCCTGCTCAAGGTCATTGATCCGATGTTCGCGGATCTGGAATCCTTGCTCGATCAAATCCCGGACTATTTCGACCCCTTGCGCGCGCGCGAGGATTTCCTGCCGTGGCTGGCCAGCTGGACCGCGCTGGTGTTGCGGGCGGACTGGTCGCTGGAGCAGAAGCGAACGGTGCTTTCAAAGATCATTCCGCTGTATCGCAAACGCGGCACCAAGGCCGGCCTGGAAGAGTATCTGAAGATCTATGTGGGCGAAGGAGCGTCAATTGTTGACGAGCACGACCCGATGCAGGTTGGCACGATTTCGACGGTCGGCGTCGATACGGTTGTCGGCGGCATGCCGCCATACCTGTTTCGCGTCAATGTGGCGTTCACGACACCTGATCCAGCCGAACTGTCCAGGAAAACGGAATCGGTGCGAGCGGTGCTCGATATCGAAAAGCCGGCGCATACCTACTACAGCCTGAGCATTTCCGGTCCGACCTTCCAGATCGGTGTGCAGTCGACGGTTGGCATAGATACCCTAATTTAGCGTTGTTGAGGAGGCGACACCATGGCAATCCAGCGGCTCAATTATTTCACCGGCCAGTTTCTGCGCGAGAATGATTTCAACCTTGAGCAGGGCTATCACCTGTCGATGCGTCGAAGGCACAACAAGAACGCGCATACGCCCGGAATCGTCTATGGTCTGGAGGTGGTTGCGGGGACCAGCCAGGTCACCGTCAAAGCCGGCATGGCGATCGACAAGGACGGACGCGAGATGGTCCTGGAGGCGGACACTGCGCTGCCAATCAGCGCAACCGATGGCAACACCTACGTCGTGATCGCCCTCGAGGAAAAGAAGACCGATCCGGCGGTTGCACCCGACCCGATCAAACTGGAAACACGCTGGACGGAAAGTGCGCTGCCCACTGTGGTCATTGACGTGCCGGCCGGCGCGGTCGGTCTCGCGAAGATCGACGTCGTGGCCGCGAACGGCGCCGTGACGCTGAAGAGCGACTATCGCCGCATCTACTCGGCGCCGGTAGCAGGAGGCGACCTGATCGTCGGGCGCGACCTGACGGTGAATGGCAATCTCGAAGTCAGGGGCCAGACGACGCTGATCGAGACCGACCAGATGCGCGGCAACGTCGTGCTCGGGGATGCCGACACGGACACCGTCACCGTCGAGGGGAGCCTGCTCACCGGGCACAGCAGCGGCCAACTGCAGATCGCATCTCCGGTCACCATGACCCGCAACCTCGCCGTCCAGGGCAACGTCGTGCTCGGCGATGCCGATGCGGACACCGTTACCGTCGAGGGAAGCATGGTCACCGGGCATACCACGGGGAAACTGAAAATCGCTTCGCCCGTCGACGTAGTCGGCGATATTGCGGTCAGCGGCAGCGTGGATGGCCGCGATGTGTCCGCCGACGGAAGCAAACTCGATAGCCACGTGGCGAGCACCAGCAATCCGCACGTCACCACCGCCGCGCAGGTCGATACTCAGGGCGGCGCCAACAGTCTCGTCGCCCAGATCAACGTCGGCACCGGCGTCATTGCCGCCGCGCGCATCGATAGCGCCATCGCCCGCGAGACGCGGTTCAACACCGCCACCGGTCACGACCACGACGGCACCGACAGCAAGAAGATATCGCCGTCCGACCTCGCCGGTGTCAATGCCAGCGTCACTGCGGCGAACCTGAATGTCCTGACCGCCGGTCCGACTTCCAACGCCGCCGCGCTCCACACCCACCCCTTCGCGCCGGCCGACCGCAGCGTCACCCTCGCCAAGCTCGACCCCAGCACCCGCTCCCGGCTGCTGCGAGTGCCGCTACTGGCCCAGATCTTCAGTCCGCCGACGAACGTGTCCCTTGGATCCCTTTCCGGCGGTATTGCTTTTGACGGAACCCGTTTTTGGGTGGCCGATTATCAAACCAACGCGGTCCTCAAGATCGACCCGGCGACCAATCTCGTAGTGACTATGGTGGCTGTCGATTCCAACCCCTTCGGGTTGGCGTTCGGCGGCGGCTATCTGTGGGTAGCCAGCTGGGGAACCTCTTCCGTGAGCAAGATCGATGTCGCGACCAGCAGCGTGGTCGCAAGCATATCCGTGGGGTCGGGGCCGAACGCCCTGGCGGTGAGTGGCGCGTTTCTCTGGGTTGCGAATTACTATGCTGATAACGTCAGCAAGATCGACATGGCGACCAATGCCGTGGTAGCCAGCGTTCCCGTCGGGACGAACCCAGCTGGCCTCGCGGTGGTCGGCAGCTTCCTGTGGGCCGCCAACAGTGGTAGCAATACCGTCAGCAAGATCGATATGGCGACCAACAGCGTGGTGGCGACGGTATCCGTTGGCAGCCAGCCCCGAGGCCTGGCTGCCGCGACGGGGACTTTTCTTTGGGTGGCGAATTATGCCGCCAATACGCTGAGCAAGGTCGATGTCGGCGCCAATACGGTGGTGGCCACCGTTCCAGTCGCAAACGTTTATCCCTCTGCGCTTGCCGTAATTGGCGGCTTTCTCTGGGTAGGCGGGAATCAGGTGCAAAAGGTCGATACGGCCACCAACACCGTCGTCGCTACCATTCCAGCGTATGTCGGGAACTGGGGTGCTGCGATGCCGAGTGTTTCGGGATTTCTGTGGGTTGCGGGCTCGAATCAGGTGACCAAGGTCGACGTAACCGCCAATACCGTAGCGGCGACGCTGTTGACCGGGGAATCCCGGGGAATGGCGTTTGACGGCCTGTATTTGTGGGTGGCGGTCTATGGCACCGTCCAGGTTCTGCAGGTCGACATCGACACCGGGCAAGTCGTGCGCTCCGTGACGGTCGGGACAAGGCCACACAGCGTCGTCTACAACGGCAAGCATATTTTCGTCACCAACTTCGGCAGCAACAGCGTCAGCAAGATCGATCCCCTGACCGGCAGCGTGCTGGCCACCATCCCCGTTGGCGCAAATCCGGCCGGCATTGCATACAATCCATTTTATCGGACGCTATGGGTGGCCAATAGCGGCGACGGCACCGTCAGCGTTTTTGACGAAAACGCCACCTCGGTGGGGGCAACCTCTAGTGTGGGAAGCAATCCGCAGGGAGTCGCCTGTGAAAATCAGTTTGTCTGGGTCACCAACACCGGCGGCAACACAGTTACCAGGCGAGGAGCCTGGGTCGGAGGTGGAGACACGGTCTATGCGACTATCGTGGTTGGCGCGGCTCCACAGGCCATTGTCTTTGACTCTTCCAACATGTGGGTGGCCAACACTGGTGCCAACAGCCTGAGCAAGATAGCCGCCAACAGCAGCACCGCCACCAGCGTCGCCTTGCCCGCAGGCGCCCTGCCGGCAAGGATGTGTTTCAACGGCAGCCATCTTCTCGTCCAGTGTACCAATGGTCAGGCATATCGAATCGACATATACACCAATGCCGTCCTGCCGATGACCATTCCCTGGTATGGAAGCACCACTGGCCCGCTGCTCTTCGACGGGGTATCTGCCTGGCAAACATACAGCGGCGGGGTTGCCAGGGCACCAGTCTAGAATGGCGCACGCTGAGTGCCATTGCTGTATCCATAAGTTACGGTGGTCGACACCGCCGCCAATTGTCAGGAGAAACAGATCATGAACTATTACAGAATTACCTATTCCATCGACGACAAGAACGAACGCGTCTACCCGAAAAAAATGAAGGGGGTGGTGTTCGTGATGACCCAGGACCACGCCAGCGAGCATTTCATGGTGGGAGGCACGGAAGCCACCGTCGCTGAAGATGGAAAATCCATCGTTGCCCTGGACACCAATGCGGCCGAGGTCTTGATCCAGGAGCTGCGGGAAAGCTTTCCCAAGCCGCCGCCGTATCCGGTCGCGCCGTTTCCCCCTGCTCCCGGCCACTGACCGGCAAACCGTGCGCTACGGGCCAGATCACGACCCCACCGTGGTGGGTCGCGCGAGGCTCGCGGCAGCATTGCCCGGCGATGGGCGCCCGCGTCCCCTGATTTTTGGGGTTCGTTCAGGAATGCCCTGGGCTCCGCGGCCGCTGGCAGGAGGTGAAAAGAAATGAAAGCGACCAGGCAGGCCATACCGTCTTCCTCGAATCGTGCGCCGCGCGCCACCCCGGCGCCTCCGTTTGGACCAGCGAGCGTCCGCGGTGGCCATCACGCCGCCCCGGCGGCGCTGCGCAATCACATCATCCAGCGCAAACTCACGGTCAGCGACCCCAACGACCTCTACGAACAGGAAGCCGACCGCGTCGCTGATCAGGTCCTGCGCATGCCCGACCCTGCCTTGACGCGGCGGGGGATCGATCGAACAGCGATCCAGCCGCTGTCGATCCAGCGTCTGTGCAAGGAATGCGAACAAGAAGAGGAACTGCAGCGGCAGCCGCAGGGTCGAGCAAACGATGCCGGAAGTTCCGGCCTTGAGACCGTCGCCACCACCTTGCGTCAGAGCGGCCGCCTCCTCGATCCGCCCACTCGCGCCTTTTTCGAACCACGCTTCGGCGTCGATTTCAGTGCCGTGCGTATTCACACCAACACCCAGGCCAGCGAATCGGCCCGCGCGGTCAACGCTCTCGCCTATACCGTCGGCCACAACGTGGTTTTCAACAGCGGTCAATACGCCCCCCAGAGCGATGCCGGCAGACGCCTGCTGGCGCATGAGCTGACGCATGTGCTGCAGCAGGGCGGCATCCGATCTTCAGATACCCCCACCAACTGACAGCGAGGATGGATCATGCGCGCCGACAACCGTAAGGCAGTAGCTGCCAGTACGGCAAGCAGCACCCGACGGTATCCGGACACCGCGGCGGCGCACTGTCTGTTGCATCGTAACGCCCTGCAACCCGGGTTGGCCGTCAGCCACGCCAACGACATCCACCAACGGCAAGCCGAGCGCATCGCCGGTCCGCTGCTGCGAATCCACGACGTGGGCGCGACGAGATCGCGCACCAACCCCACCCCGATCCGCCCGCCGTCATTCCAGAGAATGTGTTCGGAGCGCGAGGACGGGTTGCCGCGCCGCCACGACGGAACGCAGCCAGCCCCGCAACGCGCCAGCGGTCCGCGATTGCTGGCGCATGAGCTGGCGCTGGTTCTGCAGCAGGGCGGAAATGCTGTGGCGGGGACTATGGAAACCACCCCGGCGGCACGGGCGGGGTCGGGAGGCGTTTCGCGAGTGGATCACGGTGCCGCGCCGCTGCATGTACAGCCAACCGCAGATTCCGACCGCAGCGATACCCGCTTCCTCACCACGGCCGACGCCCCCCAGCGCAAACCGCAAGCCGCGAGCCTTGCCTCGCACAATCGGGGCCGGCTGATCATTCAACGGCAGCCCGCCCCCGATCCCGGCGTTGCCACCCACACCGAATGCGATAGCAACGAAGCCAATCCGATACTCTGGTTCAACTACGACTCGACCCAGTTGCGCAGCGACGCGGCCGTTGACTCGACCGTCCACCTCGCCTCGCTCATCGGTCGGGTGCGGCGCCATTTTGCCAGTGCCGCGGGCCTCGGCCGTGTGCAACTGCGCGGCTATGCCAGCGCCGAAGGCGATAATGCCCATAATCTGGATCTGTCGCGCCGCCGGGCAGAGCGCGCGCGTAGCCTGCTGGAGTCGGCCGGAATTCCTGGCAACCAGGTCACCGCCGTCGGTCTTGGCGAGAGCACCAGCATGCCCAGTCGCGAATGGAACCGGCGGGTGGAGATCTGCCTGACACCGCCGATCCAGTCCATCGACATGGATCCGGAAGAAGTAAATCCAGATGTCGTCGACTGCGCCCACCCGCCCGGATCAGTGGTCAGTCTGGAGCAGTATTCATTTCTGGTTGCGTGTATCGAAGGTGCCATGCCCTCGGTTGGCTCACGAGACGTGCTCAGCATGCTGCGTCAGGCCTACTACGGTGGCGGTCACTGGGGCGAGGTCATCCCCTGTGGCACGACCGGGGGCGCCACTGCCCTCGCTTCCTTGCGCAGTAGTCACCGGGCGCTTCACGATACACTGATCGCCTCAAAGGTAGTTGGCGGCGTCGATCTTGGGCATGTGTTCACCGGGCTCGAGGCCATGGTCTGCCCGAGTCCCCACGTTGAAATCGAGGTCCCTGGGCCGAACCCGATCGTTGCCATGCCCAACGAGGAGTTCGCCACCTGGGGCGGTGACCTTGGTTCGGCGGCAGCCAGCCGGACGCACGATGAGGCTGACCGCGGGCTGCGACGGGCTTGGTCGCATTACTTCGGAACCGCCGGTTCGATGGCGAGTTACGAAGATTTGCGTGGGGATATCGACGCATTTGCCGTCCGGGCCGGCCTGGCCGCGCGTTGCGCGGGCACGCGCATGCATGCTCTCCCGCTTCCCGGCACGCCAATCTCGCAACTGCTGCTCGGTTATTACGGCGCCGGACCGGGGGTCACCGTGGCCGACCGTTACCACTGCACGGTGGAAGCCCTTGGCGGAACCGTCGCCACTGGTCTCATCACGAACAAGTCGGCGCTGGTCGCCGCGATGAGTCCGCGTGTCCGGTCTTTCGCAGAAACATTCTATTTGAGTCTGGTGACCGTTCCGCTGTTTGCCATCGGCCCGCTCGAGGCCATGCTGCTGTTGCGGTATTCCAGAGAGGTGTGTGCGTTGTTCGTCAACTGGCTGGAGTCAAGCTTATGATACGGCGCATTGAACTCGATCGCGGGAACGGCGGCCAAACCGCTCAGGAGATGACATGGCACAACCAGGATCCAAGACCCTAGCCCGGACACCCGCCAACGCAACAGCGGGTGGCATGGTCAGTACGCGTGTCGTTGCGGCAACGCCGGCTCGGCACTGGCCTGCGGGGAAGATGGCCAACGCTGCAGCCCGGTGGCCAGCTCTGCTGCAGGCAAAACTCACCGTCGGGCACCCCAACGACATCCATGAGCAGGAAGCCGACCGCATCGCCGAGGAAGTGGTGCGTTTGCCTGACCCAGCGCCGGCCTGGTCGAGCATCGATCCTGCCCCGATCCGTCCCCTGTCCCTGCAGCGCCGTTGCGGGGCGTACGAAGGGGAAGCGTTGATGCGCGAGACGCAGGCCCCTCACGCCGAAACTTCAAACGCTGCCATCGACACCGTCGCTGCCACCTTGCGCCAGGCGGGCCGCCCTCTTGATGCTGCGACCCGCAGTTTCTTCGAACCACGCTTCGGTGCCGACTTCAGCGCCGTCCGCATTCATACTGACAGCAGCGCTGCCGCCTCGGCCCGGAACATCCATGCCCTGGCGTACACCGTTGGTCGTGACGTAGTGTTCAACACTGGCCAGTACGCCCCGCACAGCAACAGCGGCAAGCGCCTGCTGGCGCACGAGTTGACGCATGTGCTGCAGCAGGCGGGGACAGATGGCGAGGTCCTTGGTCGAAGCCACGAAAAACGGCGCCTACGCCCCATTCCACAGAACCGGCTGGCGCGTGTCATTCAGCGGCGTCTGGTGATGTTCGGTACTCTTCCCGACGTGAACGGAATGCTCGGCCTCCTCGGACCCCGCGCGGGGCTTACCCTGAACCTCAGGGTAGCCAACAACCAGGTACAGATCGCCGCTGTGCTACCGGCAGCGCCACCCTCACCCGCGCTGAGGGGCCAGCTCACGACGATCATCAATCACGCCACTCAACATGCAGAAGTGATCGTCGCGCGCGGGCAGCCAGGGGTCATGGTCGGCGCTTTCCCGCAACCTTCCGACCTGACCGTCACCAGAGTGCAGCAGATCGACCTCGACGACATTCTGCAAATTGAAGCGGGTGCCCCGGGCAATGGGGTGGCGAAAGCTGCGCATGAAATCCAGGAGAACTTCGTTGCGCATGCCACGGCTCCTGTTCCCGGCACCGATCTTTTCGCCGGCGCACACAACGCCGCCATCGCCGCCGAGAGTGCGGTCAGCGCGGAGCTCGTAGGCCCCGGGCGCCGAGTGGCGACGGTTTCCGTGAATGTCGGTCCCGGGCAGGACAGAATGATTCAGGATTTCGAAAATTACTACCTGGTCTATCGAACCCAACTCACCGCCAGTACTCAGGACGTCGCAATCACCAGCGCCAGGCGAAGGTCCAAGGTTGTTGTCTCCGCTCGCACCATCGACAATTTTCCGACCGGCTCCATACTTGCACCCCTTGGCGGGGCAACCGTTCCGGCAGCAGGAGCAGCGACCGTCGCCTTGGCGGCGGCCGACGTTGCCGCCACGCCAACCGCAACCGTTCGAGTCGAAGGTTTCGCCGATGACAGTGAATTCTCGGCTGGCCCCACCTCAACCCTCAGGGCCACAGGCGTGCAAGCGCAGCTTGTCGCGGCTGGCGTGGCACAGGGACGTATACATTCCGAAGGACGTGGCGGCGTCAACTTTGTGGCGGCGAACGATACCAACGCGCACCGCTCCCTTAACCGCCGCGTGGTCATCACCGTGACGCGACCTGGGCCATGAAGCAGGCCTTGATTGAGCGATCCGGATCCGAGGAGGGCAGCATGTCAGGCGACCAGGACAAATCCGAACCCGCAGAACGCATTCTGCCTCGCCAGTTGATCATCGAGGCTGAATTATTGGACACCGGAGGACCAGCACCCCGCCCGGGGGAGATGTATCTGGTCTCGCTCATGCGCTACAAGGTCCTGGCAGACGTCCAGGGTCGGTATCCGCATCGTTTCATCCTCGTCGGCCATCACCTGCCCGATTTGGGTTCCCCGGAATTTCGGATTGGAGTTCGCCAGCGCTTGCAGCTGACGCGCGAATTTCCGCCGCATGCAACCCTCTTGGACAAGTTTGCGGCGGAGTCGCGCGAGATCGGTTGCTACTTTTGCTCGTCGTTCCAGGTCTTGCACTAAGCAGGCACCGATGCCGCCCGCTTCGCGACTGAGGGTCAGCAATCGCCGAGATCTGGGAAAATTTCGACCCCGGGCTCTTTTTCACTCGCGGGTCCGCGACTACCTTCGGGTCGGCCAGAGGCAGCGAGGCGTAGAAGCCGATCTCCTCGCTCGAAGGGTTCTGGCCGGAGTTGAGACGATTGACGCGGGCGCCGACGCGGCGGATCAGCTGGCGGCTCTCGACTTCGGGTTCCTGCGCCAACGCCTGCACCAACTCGCCGGTGTACAGCCCCTTGCTCCGGTTCGGGTGCTTGTCGCGCGCGGTTTCGCCGGGCGCTGCGGCGCAGGCGATCAGCGTGCCACTCGGTGGCGTGACGCGCTCCAGGCCACGCTGCCCCGGACCCCGGTCGGCTTCGTAGCAGCGGTTGTTGCGGCAGGCGTCGACGATCAGGATGCGCGCCCTGGCGCCGCTGGTCTTGAGCCGGTCGGCAACCCAGCGCAGGCTGACGGCGCGATAGCGCAGATCGGCCGGGTCGGTGATTTCGGTCCCCACCGGGATCAGCCAGTTGTCGCCGCCGCGCCCGACGCCGTGGCCGGCATAGTAGAAAAGAGCGACGTCGGCATCGCGGCTGGCGTCGGCGACTGCTTTACCATCTGCTCCATGCCGCGCTGGTCGAGGTCACGCGGCGCCGGCGCGATCAGCGTGAAACCGAGCTTGCCGAGCGCTGCGCTGACGTCCGCCGCATCCTGGCGCGGGGTATCGAGACGTTCGGCGCCGGCATAAGCGCCGTTGCCGATCACCAGCGCGACGCGCCGCTCGGCCGCAGCCACTTCGCCGGCAACAAAACCCGGCAGCAGAATGAACCACCCGGCAAGTACCGCACGCCACCGCCCGCCTGAAACCGTCCAAGCCCACATCCGCCCAATCCCCATCCACTATCCACTATCCACTATCCACTCTGTCCCCTACTCCCCGACGCGAATGTCGATCGGCGTCAGGTCCTGATCGCCGGGCATCGCTTTCGGTATCGGCCGACCCTCGAAGTACAGCGCGATCTCGCGCTGACGACGGGTCGTCAGGCCGCGATACTCCTTGCCTCCGGCCTTGTTCCAGCGTGCCAACTGGTAGGCTACGCGATCGTGCTCACCAGCGTTGACCACCTTGAACAGCGTCGACCGCTGCAGGTTGCCGGCCCCGACGTTATAGGTGAAGTCACACAGCGCGGCGTACTGGCCATCGCTGAGCTCCGTTTTCACCAGGCTGGTCACCACCCGTTGCGCGCGGCGCATGTCCTCGACCAGCAGTGTTTCGCCCTGCGGCTCGCTGACGCCGCGTAGAAAAGCGGCCGGTTCGCTGCCGTCGCAAGGCGCTTTCCTGACCAGGTGACCGTAGGCGATGCTGCAATAGCGCGCGGCATCATTGTACAGGCGCGGCACGAATCCCTCCGACAGCTTGGTCAGGCGAATTCCCTTGTCGTAGACCGGGCGCAGCGATACCCCCTTGGGCAGCGGCAGTTCGACTTCCGGCTCGAGCAGGATGCCGGGAGTCAGCCGCTCGTCAGGCGGCAAGCCGCCTGGCTCCGGCGCCATGGCCGTCGCGTCGCACGGACCGCTGGCCGCGCACACCACTGCATACGCCATGCCTCCGCGTAGCGGCGCGTCACGCGGGGAGACCGCGAAACTCTTCGTCGCCAGTTTTTCGAGCTGGCTACGACTGCTGGTCGACAGTCGCGCGAACTGTTCGTGCATCCGGCCCTGCACGTCGCGCTCGCCCGCGCCGCCCTGGTAGAAGTCCAGCGGCTCCTTGCTGAGGAAAGCCGCCGGCCAGGGCGGCAGCTTCCTCGGTGGTGCGGCGGAAGGACTGGCTTGTTCGCGGCGCGCCCTGGGCTGTGGCGAGGTCCTGATCCGCCGGCCGTGCCTGCGCCGGCGCTGTCCCCGCCGCCAGCAACCCGCTGATGACGCAGGCCAGCAGCCTGCGACCGACTCGCTTGCTCATTGTTCCTCCTTGCCCTGCGGTGCGTTACTGAGTATCTGTGAAAGTTTAATCCTATGTCAGGGTGGCGCGGCCCTTTGCAGGCCGCCGAACTCGCGGATCTCGACGCGCGGGTTCGCCGCCGCGCGCGGCTGCAGCGGGTCCTTGAGCTTCTCGACTCAATACTCGTCGATGGCCACCAGCTCGCTGGCGCCATAGATCTCCATGTCGTAGGCGAGCAGCCCTTCGCTGCACTTGCCGGGAGCGCCCGCGGTCTGCGTTCCGTGTCCCGGGTAGTAGAGAAAGAGGCCATCGCCACGGCCTACCCTGCTGGCGAGCCGCGCGATCGCCTGCCGGATGCCGTCCGCCGACAACGGCCGGTCGCTGAGCTGCTGGATGTTGCGTCGTGGCACCCCCCATGGCCTCGGCGATGGTCACCGCCTTGCGCGCGTCGATATCGATGCCGGACAACCTGGCGGCGGGGTTCGCATACTCGCCGATGGTCATGATCAGCGCGTAGTTGGCGGCTTCTGCGCAAGGGACTGCGAAGGGACTGGCCAGCGCGAGCACAGCCATCGTCGACAGGCCGACCCGGCGGAAGAGGACGCAGCGACGGCAACCGGAGGCAGCCTCTCGCGCACCCGCTGCACACCCTTGATCGCGGCGACCAGGATGTTCGTGTCAAGCAGCAGGCAACGAACGAATGGTCAAGCTGCCAAAGAGAAGCCCCGCAGACTTGCGTCGATACGCCCTTCGCAGCCCTGGTCATCGATCCCTGCAGCGCCGCCATCGCCGCAAAGGACGCCGCACCCGTCGCCCGCAGGCCAAAACGGGCGTTCTCTGGGCTAACCCGCAGGGCGTAACCCGACACCACCCGCTCACCCCTACTCCCACCCAATGCGGGCCAGATCCCCCGTCACCCGATCCCAATCGGCCGCATAGACACCCGCCGCGAGGTAGCGGCGGAAACTGGAACAGGGCCAGTCGATTGCCGCGGCGCACAGGGTAGGGAGGTGTCGGGTTACGCCCTGCGGGCTAACCCGACCTACGGGTCTACTGGTCTGCATGATCGCCGGCAAACGGTGGCTCAACCACACCCCATTTCACCGTATCGCAGTATAGAAAAGGTGCCCAACAGCGAATCCTTACAGCTTGATTCTATGCTCTGCCCGTCCGCAGACACAACACCTGAACAGTTTCCTGTGGATTTCGCGCCCGAGTTGTATCTTGCGCTGTAGCTACTCGTATGGCGCTGCCCAACAATGATCGTACCACTGCCCGACGACTCGTATTGAATTCCATTTGGCAGGACACCCCGTCGCGTGAAGCGAAAGCCAGTGCCGTCTTGATCAACCTGAGAGATGTTGTTCGGGTGGTCGCGATCGCTCCAAAGGCCACCGATGTAGGGGATGGATGGAGTCGAATCAACGGCACGTTCACGCGCAATTCGATCGGTGGTGGGTTTGGCGTTCCCTGCCTCCGCCCGCGCGACCACAGGCTGGCCGGCGCCGGGCGGATCGGTCACAGGAGCGGACGGTGGGCGCGCTGGCGGCGGTGGGGGCGGCACGTCCGCAGGCGGCCGGAAATAGAAATCGCCGATCACCAGCGCCAGCCGCTGATTGCTGCCGTCGACCCGCAGATTGCGCGCGTCGGCGGCCGCCGCCGGCTGCAGAACGCCTGCCGAAAGAAGCATCCCTGGATGAATAGCCGCCACCAGAGCATGCTTCGCTACCCCGCCATCGTGGCCTTGATCTCGGCCGCGTACTGATCGGCGTTGAGTCCGAGCAGCAGATGCAGGACGTTGTTGGGCAACCGCAGGATGCCGTGGACACCGGCCGCCTCGAGGGCGCGCTCGTCGAGCTTGCCGCCGTCGACCACGGCGACGCGCAGCCGCGTTTCGGCACAGGCTTCGGCCAGCTGGACGTTGGCGCTGCCGCCCAGACCCGCGAGGATGGCGCGCGCCAGCTCGGGTGCCCGGGGATCGCGGTGGCGGGGGCGCAGTTCGTCGGCCTGGTAAGCGACCTTGGGCGCGGCGGCACCGGTCGGCAGCTCGGCCTCGGCTCCGGCGGTGCGCAGATACTCTTCCATGTCGGTCTTCAGGTTGTCCGACCTGGGCCCGAAAATGGCCTGCAGGTTGTTGCCGACCACCACCACCCCGGCCGCCCCGAGCGCCTTGAGCTTCGCCGGGTTGGCCCGGTCGATGGCCGCCACCTCGATGCGCAGGCGGGTGATACAGGCGTCGATTCCGCGAATGTTGCTCTTGCCGCCGAAGGCCAGGACCAGTTCCCGAGCGAAGTCATCGGCGACCTGGCCCTTGACGTCGGCGAGATCGGCAATATCGACGCTCTCGTCCTCGCGGCCGGGAGTCTTGAGGTCGAAGCGCAGAATCAGGATGCGAAAGACGAAGTAGTAAACGGCAGCGAAGATCGGACCGAGGACCAGGATCAGCCAGGGCTTGATGTCGTTGACGAAGTACAGCGCATAGTCGATGAAGCCGTGGCTGAAGCTGTAGCCGAGGCGGGCACCGAGCAGATAGGTGACCAGGTAGGCCAGGCCGACGAGAACGGCATGCACCGCGTAGAGCAGCGGCGCGACGAACAGGAAGGCGAACTCCAGCGGTTCGGTGATCCCGGTCAGGAAAGCGGTCAGCGCCGCCGAGCCCATGATGCCGGCGACCCGCGCCTTGTTCTCGGGCTTGGCGGTCTGGTAAATCGCGAAGGCTGCGGCAGGCAGCCCGAACATCTTGAAGACGAAGCCGCCGCCGAGGATGGCTGCCGCGTAATCGCCGGCGAAAAAGCGGCTGATGACCCCATGGACGGTCTTGCCGGTCTGCGGATCGACGTAGGTCCCGACCTCGAAAAAGAAGGGGACGTTCCAGATGTGATGCAGGCCGAAGGGCAGCAGCATGCGCTCGACGACCCCGTAGATGGTCACCGCCGCCGCCGGGTTGCCGTAGGCCGCCCAGTCGCCGAAGTCGCGGATGGCTGCGCCGATCGGCGGCCAGATGACCGCCAGCACCGCCGCCAGCGCGATCGCCGCAAACGAGACGACGATCGGCACGAAGCGCTTGCCGGCGAAGAAACCGAGATAGGCTGGCAACGAGATCCGGTAGTAGCGGTTGAACAGAGCGGCGCTGATCAGTCCGATCAGAATGCCCCCGAAGACGCCGGTGTCAATCGACTCGACGCCGAAGATCTTCTTGATCTCGGCGCGGCTGCGGGCCGCCGGGAAGGGAATCAGCTTGCCCTGACCGGCGTCGTAGAGGGCGATGGCGCCCTCCTCGCCCTGGCCGGCCTGCAGGACAAAGGCGACGCTGACGCCGTCGCAGGTCATCGCGCCATTGTTCAGCTCGGAAGCCCTGAGCTTGGCCAGGGTTCGCCCGTCCTTGTCGAGGCAGAGGAAATTCCCGCGTGCGGTGTCGTATTCGACATGCACCGCCTTGCCGCCGTCGCCGGTGATGCGCAGGGGTTCGGCGGGCGCCATCCAGCCGATGAAGACCAGCCCGATCACCCCGAGTGCGGCGAGCAGAACGAAATAGCCGACGCTCGCCGCCAGGGCCGCGACGCCATCGTTCTTGGTGAAGCCGAGGACGACGCCGATGGCGAAGATCAGTGGCAGGATCATGAAGATGGCGTCGCCGGAGGCGGCCATGATGCGGCCGACCTCGGCGATCCAAGGAGTACGCGCCTCGCGGGCGATCGACGCTCCGACACCAAGCAGAATGCCGGCCACCGGCAGCACCGACACCGGCAGCATCAGGGCCTTGCCGATCTTCTGCAGACCGCCGAAGGTTTTTCCCCAAAGGGATGAGAGGCTCATGGTGGATCTCCTTGCGTCGGGTCAGTAATCGCTGGCCACCAGGGCGCGCACCTCGGCGGCGGTTCCCTGGGCCAGAGCCTGTTGGGCAAGGGCCTGGCATTCGGCCAGCGAGTACTGCCGCACCGCTGCCTTGACTGCCGGGATGGCCGGGACGCTCACCGACAGCTCCCTGACCCCGAGCCCGACCAGGATCGGCACGGCCTGGGGATCGCTGGCGACACCGCCGCAGACTCCCACCCACTTGCCTTCCGCGTTCGCCCCCTGCACGGTCAGGGCGATCAGCTGCAGCACCGCCGGGTTCATCGCGTCCGCCTTGGCGGCGAGCTTGGGGTGACCGCGGTCCATGGCCAGGGTGTACTGGGTCAGGTCGTTGGTGCCGATCGAGAAGAAGCTCACCTCGCGGGCGAACTGCCGGGCCAGGATGGCAGCCGAAGGAACCTCGACCATGATTCCCAGTTCGACCGGGTCGGCGTCGGGAAGCCGGGCTCGCTCCTCTTCGACCAGCCCCTTCACCGAGCGGATTTCGTCGAGGGTGGCGATCATCGGAAACATCATGCGAATCTGTTGGCCCTTGCCTGCGCGCAGGATGGCCCGCACCTGGGTGCGCAGGATCTCCGGGCGGTCGAGGCCGATGCGCACGCCGCGGATGCCCAGGAAGGGGTTCTCTTCGCGCGGCATCGGCAGGTAAGGCAGCGGCTTGTCGCCGCCCACGTCGAGCGTGCGGATGATCAGCGGCCGGCCGGCCAGAGCGCGGGCGATCTCGGCATAGATCGCCGTCTGCTCGTCCTCGCTGGGGGCCGAGGCGCGGTCGAGGTAGAGGAACTCGGAGCGTAGCAGCCCGACCCCTTCGGCCCCGAGGAGCATCCCCTTCTGCGCGTCGGCGAGTCCGCCGATGTTGGCCACGACCTCGATGTGGTGACCGTCGGTGGTGTTCGCTGGCGCGCAGGCGGCCGCCAGATCGGCAGCCTTCTTCGCTGCCATGCGCAGCTTGACCTCGCTGATTCGGAGAACCTCGGCCGGATCGGGATGGATGCGCAACTGCCCCTTGCCGCCGTCGAGAATGACGTCGGCGCCGTCGGGCAGGTCGAGGGCGCGCGGGTCGATGCCGGCGATCGCCGGGATGTCCAGCGCGCGCGCCAGAATCGCCACATGCGAGGTGGCGCCGCCACCGACGGTGGCAAAGCCGAAGACCTCCGCCGGGTTGAGCTTGGCGGTATCCGAGGGTGCCAGGTCCTCGGCAATCAGGATCGAGCCAGCCGGCGGCCGCGGCGCCTGCACCGCCTGACCGGTAAGGATGCCGAGCACGCGCCGGCCGACGTCGCGCAGGTCGGCGGCGCGTCCGGCCATCACCTCGTTTTTGAGGCCGGCGAGCTTCTCGGCCAGCGTCAGGTAGGCGCGCTGCCAGGCCCAGGCCGCGCTCTTGCCCTTGGCCATGGCGCTTTCGGCGATGTCGAGCAGACCCGGGTCGTCGAGCAATTCCTGGTGGGCGGCGAAGATCGCGGCTTTCTTGGCGTCGGCCTGCGCCTTCAACTCGTTCTGTAGAGCTTCCAGCTCGTTCTTGCCACGTTCCAGCGCATCTTCGAGCTTGCGCCGCTCCCTGCCCGGGTCGGCGTCGCCGCTTTCGGCGACCTGCACTTCCTCACGGCGGAGCTGGTAGACCTTGCCCACCCCCAGCCCCGGCGATGCCGCCACCCCGAGCAGCAGGTTCGCATCCCCGGACTGTGGGCGTGGCGCCGGTGCCCTGGCCGGGTCCGGCTCGGTAGTCGCCGTAGCCGGAGCCGGAGCCGGCCGGCTGCCTTCGTCGCCGAGGCCGGCGGCGAGTTCCGGGCTGATCGTGTCGATCGCCTGCTGGGCATCGGGGCCCTCGGCAATCAGCACCACCTTGTCACCGTGGCCGATGGCAATTCCCATCACCGCGGTCAGGCTCTTGGCGTTCGCCTGATCGTCGCCGCGTTGCAGCAGCACCTTCGACTTGAACTGCTTGGCCAGACTGGCGAGTACCGCCGCCGGACGCGCGTGCAGCCCGCTCGGGTTGGCAATGACGATAGACTGCGAAACGACGCGCTTGCCGTGCACCTCCTGCGCTCCGGCAGCAGCCCCCGCCAGGGTCAGCGTCAGGCAAACGTCCTGGCCGGCGCGAACCTTGCCGCGGTGCGCCTTGAGCTCGGCAACGACTTCGCCGTTGGTGACGATCATCAGGGTCAGCAGGCTCTTGGCATGGGTCGCCAGGTAATCGGCATCAAAGGCGATCAGGGGGTCGCCGCAGGCGACCTGTTGTCCGACTTCGACCTTCGCGGTGAAACCCTCGCCCTTCAGCGCCACGGTATCGAGACCGATGTGCAACAGCACCTCGAGCCCCTCGGCGCTGGTCACGGTCACCGCATGACCGGCGTGGTGGAGCTGCGTAATGGTGCCGGCACAGGGGGCGACGAGGACTTCGCTCAAGGGGTCGATCGACACGCCGTCGCCGACCATTTTCTGCGAGAACACCGGGTCGGGGACCTGCTCCAGAGGCAGAATGACCCCGTCCACAGGGGCTTTAAGCTCGACTACGGCCACTATCCTTCTCCCGAAGAAACGATCAGAACTGAATGCTCAGCTTGGCGCCAAGGGCCAGGGCGTTATCGATGTCCCTCGTGCCCGCGGGGCGGATGATGTACTGAAGGTCCGGCCCGATCAGCAGGCCGTTGCCGACAACAAACATGTGATTGAGTTCGATGACCGCCTCATAGGTCTTGCTGGGCAGCCCCTGGGCGGCCTGCGCCGAGTTGACCTGGTCGCCGAACCAGCCGCTGGTGATTGCCAGACCCGTAGTGTCCTTCGGCCGACCGCGAAAGAGTCCCTGATAAACCAGCCCGGCGTTGAAATACCAGGTCATCGGGTTGGTGTCATTGGTCAGGCTGAAGACCAGCGAGCCGAAGCCCCATAGCCCACGCTTGTCCCCGGGCGCCTCGCGGTAGAGCATCTGTTCGGCCAGCAGCCAGCCCGTGGCATTGCCGCGCTCGGTCTCATTGGTGATGCTGGCGACGTTCTGGAACTGCCCGGTGAGGTAATAAGCCCCGATCTTGTAGACTCCTGGCAGAGCCTGCAGAGAATCGCGGTTGAGGTGATATTGCGCCTCGGCGGCCAGGGTCACGCCGTTATTGCCCCAGCCCCAGTTGGTGCCGTGCGGGTTGTTCGGCGGCTTCGCCGGATTGCCGCCCTTGTCCTCGGGATCGCCGTCATAAACGGCCAGCTGAAAGGTCCAGTCGCGATTCGGCGTGTCGTAGCGCGCCCGCACGCCCCAGGTGGCCAGTGGGTAGGCGGTAAAGGTAAAGGGATTCTGCAGAAAGACCGGCTTCGGGCTGCCACAGAAGGAGTTGTTGAGGAACTGGCAATACAGGTTCGAGCGCAGGAAGTCATCGTTGGCCACCAGGCGCCCGTAGGCCAGATTCAGACGGTCGTCGAGAAAGCGGGTGGTGAACTGGACGTTGGCCAGTTTGAAGGTTTCACCGCCGTACAGTTCCTGCACGGTGAACACGTTGCCGCCCACCGAAGGCGCGATGTATTGCTGGGAGACCGATCTGCCGTCGCGTTGAGAGAGCTTGATCAGCAGGCTGGTATTCTTGATCCCGGCGATCCGTTCGAGGTCGAAACCAAGATCCAGCGCGATGTTGTCGGCGTAGGTGCCGCCGCGCTTCTCGCCGCCGGCAACGTTGACCATGGGCTCGCTCGTATAATTCAAGTTGAACTCGAAGCCCTGTCGCTTCCAGTTATCCCTGATGCCACCCCAACTGCCGGTGAGGTAATCGTCGAGAGAGTAGTCCGTCTGCAGCAACTCGGGAGCCGGCAGGTTGCCGCTGGCAGTGGCGTCCGCCGCCAGCGTCGCCGGAGCGGCCAGCGCAAGGACAAGGGCGATGGTCACCACGGAGAGGCCAGCGAAAGTCCGGTGTCTGATGATCATGGCAAGTTCCAGTCACGTTCAAGGAAAGGAAAACCAGCGCCCGCAGAATCAGTATCCCGGATTCTTGCAGGGCCAGTCAATCGGAAATTTCCCTCCCGAGTGATGACAGGAAGCCGCCGATACTGACGCGATGAGTGAAGTACACGCGCAACTTGTCGCTGACCAGTCGATCGACGACCCGGCACGGACTGTCTCGACGTGGATCTGCGAACCAGGGTTCGGACCTGGCGACGAATCGGATGCCACCGCCGGCTGCGGGTTTACGGCGCGCGCTTCTGACGCTTCTCGAGTACCAGGCACTGCAGCAGCTGTCGTTCCTCCTCACTGACTGCCCCGTCCGTGTCGACGCCGAGAAAATGCCGACGAAACGCTGCCCGGGCGGCCGCCGGGTCAGCGACGTCGTAACCGATGGCCTGTAGTGCAAGCAGGGAATCGAAACGATCCGGGATCGGCGCCGGCACTGCTTCGCGACACCACAAACCGAACCCCTCCCTCGCCAGACGTTCCCAGGGGAAGTAGCGGCTCGGATCGACTTTTCGACGCACGGCGATGTCGCCATGTCCGAGAAAATTGCTCGCCGGAATCCGGTAACGTTCCTGCAAACCCTTCAACAGTTCCAGGAGACTCACGATTTGAGCCTCGGCGTAGGCTTCGGCACCGGTGTTGTCGAGCTCGATGCCGATCGACGCCGAGTTGAGATCGGTATGGCCTCCCCACCACGATGCGCCGGCGTGCCAGGCGCGCTTATCCTCGTCGACGAGTTGGTACAAAGTGCCGTCGCGTCCGATCAGGTAATGCGAGCTAACTTCGCGGGCCGGATCGGTGAGCGTCTTGAGGGCACGCTCGACGTTGCCACTGCTGGTGTCGTGGACGATCACGAAATTTGGCCGGCGGGCATTGTAGTTCGGGGATGGTGCCGCAATCGCCCGCTCCGCGGGGCCCGCCGGAAATCCGCCGCATCCCGCAAGCACCGCGCACGCACAACCGAGGCAGACGCCACGTAGCAGGGGACGAATCATCGCCGGCGCCAACGGTGGGGGGCTCGACGACGATGTGCACCGCCGGTGGCCGCGTACCGCCGCGCAGGCTGGTGCTTGCGCATGTCGTGATTACCCTCGGAACGGTTCATGGCGACATTTTACGCGTTTCGCCGACCGGTTCGGAACAACTGCGCCCTGCTCACCGCACCTCCCGAAGCCATCAGGCGCAGGACCGGAGTGCCAGATCCGGGGTGGCGGTAAGCGCGTGAAGGTGCTGCACCTCTTGGCGACCACGTCGGAATGCGACCGGCCACGCCTGGGCACCTGGCTGTCGGACGGTCCATCGCGTCGGCAGCCGAGCCAGCCACCGATCTGACCGAGCCTGCGGATCGCTTGCGCCAGGCTGCTCGCGCGCCGCAGCTACAAAGCGTCGGCAGACCCTGTATGATCCGCATCGCAGCCTCGGTGTTTCGGTCGACCCCACAGCATGGTCATCGCCTCGCCGGTGCGGGCCCGCCGTTCCTGCACTGCACAACCAGACTGGCAGCCACCGATGAACTTTGCGGACGATGTGTTTATCAGTTATGCCCATCTCGACAACCAGGCGTTTGTCGAGGGCCAGGCTGGCTGGATTTCTCGATTCGACCGCGCCCTGAAAATCCGCCTCGGCCAGCTGCTCGGTAGAGAACCGCGGATCTGGCGCGATCCCAAGCTGCAAGGCAACGACTATTTCGCGGATACTCTGGTCGAACGTCTGCCCGGCGTCGCCGCACTGGTCGCCGTGTTGTCGCCGCGCTATGCGAATTCCGACTGGTGCCGTCGGGAAATGAGCACTTTCCTGGAGGTCGCCGACGCCGGCAGCGGCAGCCGGATCGGCAACAAATCGCGGCTGTTCAAGGTGATCAAGACGCCGCTGCCGCTCGAACGTCACCCGCCCGAAGTCGAGTCCTTGCTCGGCTACGAATTCTTCTGCGTCGATTCGGAAACTGGCCGAGCACAGGAACTCGATCAGACCTACGGTCAGGAGATGCAGGCCAGGTACTGGCAAAAGCTCGACGATCTGGCCTATGATCTGGCCGACCTGCTGCAGGTCCTTGCCGACCATGGTACGCAGGCACCGCTTGCCGGCGTCAGCAAAGGCAACGTCTATCTGGCGGAGACCAGTTCCGATCTGCAACCGCAGCGGGAGGCCATCCGCCGCGATCTGCTGCATCAGGGCTACCGGGTGTTGCCCGACCGGGCGCCGCCTTCCTGGCTGGCCTCCGACTGGGACGCGTTCGTGCAGCAGCAACTTGCCGCCTGTCAGTTGTCGATTCACCTGATCGGTAGCGAGTACGGGATCGTTCCCGAGGGGACGCAGAGCTCGATCGTCGCGCTGCAATACGAACTTGCCGCCAGGCGCAGCATGAGCGACCTGGCGCGCCTGATCTGGCTGCCGCCCGAGCTGGTTGTGAACGACGAGCGGCAACAGCGCTTCGTCGAGCAACTACACACCGATGCCCGGCTGCATCAGCGCGGCGATCTGCTCCAGACCCCCTTCGAGGATCTGAAGACCGCCATTTACCGCATGCTGAATCCGCCCGCAGGGGCTGCCCACGGCCGCGCAACGCCAGCGGCCGAAGGCGTGGTCCGGATTTACCTGATCTGTGACGAACGGGATCGGGATCAGATCGCAGCGCTCGAAGATCACCTGTTTGCCGAGGGTTTCGAAGTCATTCTGCCGCTCTTCGATCCTGACGAGACGCCAGCGCGCCTTGACCACGAAGAAAACCTGCAAAGCTGCGATGCCTTGCTGATCTACTACGGTGAGGGCAACGAGCTGTGGCAACGCCGCAAGCTCAGCGAAGTGCGTAAAAGCGCCGATCTCGGCCGCAGCGCGCCGCTACGCGGCAAGGCGATCTATGTCGCACCGCCCCTGACCGCGCAAAAGGTTCGCCTGCGCACGCACGAGGCACTGGTGTTGCAACAGCTGACCGACACCTTCGACCCTGGCGTCCTTGCCACCTTCATCGCCAGTCTGCGCGAAACCGACACTGGCAGTCGCAGCGATGTCAAGTTCGGCGCCCTCTGACCATATTCCGGGTGCGGCCGCCGCATCGGCAGCGAATCCTGCCGATGCGGCGGCCGCTGGCAATCCCGCTGGCAATCCCAATCCATTTCCCGGCTTGAGGCCGTTCGAGCCTGACGAAGACTACCTGTTCTTCGGCCGCGAACTACAGATTGATGAATTGCTCAGGCGGCTGCGCGGCAATCGTTTTCTGGCGATCGTCGGCAGTTCCGGCAGCGGCAAGTCCTCACTGGTCCGCGCCGGACTGATACCCGCCCTCTACGGCGGCTACATGACGCGAGCCGGGTCGAGCTGGCGGGTGGCCATTCTGCGTCCGGGGAATGCACCGATCGGCAACCTGGCGCGCGCACTCGATACCCCGGAAGTGCTTGGCGCCAGCGGCGAACTGGCCGATATCAATCGACTGATCCTGGAGACCACCCTGCGCAGCAGCGCCATGGGTCTCGTCGATTGCGTCCGGCAGGCGCACCTGCCGACGGCGGACAATGTCCTGGTGATGGTCGATCAGTTCGAGGAACTGTTCCGCTTCAAGCAGAGCTGCAGCGCGTCGCGGGACGAGGCGGTCGCCTTCGTCAAACTGCTGCTTGCGGCCGTGCAACAGAACACTCTGCCGATCTACGTGATTCTCACCATGCGCTCGGATTTCATCGGTAGCTGCATCAGTTTTCCGGGGCTTCCCGAGGCAATCAACGGCAGTCAATATCTGGTACCGCGTTTACGTCGCGATGAACTGCAGGCGGCCATCGTCGGCCCGGTGGCGGTCGGCGGTGGCCGCATTGCGCCGCGGCTGGTGATCCGCTTGCTCAATGAGGTCGGCGATGACCTCGATCAGCTACCCGTCCTGCAGCACGCACTGATGCGGCTGTGGGATTGCTGGCGTCAACAGGGGGACGGCAGCGAGCCGCTGGATCTGGCCCAGTATGAGGCGATCGGCACTCTCAAGGAGGCGCTGTCGCGCCACGCCGAGGAAGCCTATCAGGAACTCGGCGAAAAAGAACAAGCGATTGCCGCCGATCTCTTCAAAGCCCTGACCTTACAGGGCGACAACGCCCTGGGCATCCGCCAGCCGGCGCCGCTGGCAACCATCTGCGCCATCACCCGCTGCGCGCCCGCCGAAATCGTTCGCGTCGTCGACTGTTTCCGGGCGCCGGGACGGTCGTTTCTGATGCCACCGCCGGACGTTGTCCTGGAAGCCGACACGATCCTCGATATTTCGCACGAGAGTCTGATGCGCTGCTGGGAGCGACTGCTCCAGTGGACCGGCCAGGAAGCCCGCTCGGCCTGGCTCTATCGGCGCCTGGCCGACCGCGCCGCGCTGTACGAGCAGGCAGAAGCCGGGCTGCTGCGCAACCCCGAACTGCAACTGGCGCTGCAGTGGCGCCAGGAGCGGCAGCCGAGCGCTGCCTGGGCCGACCGCTACGATCCGCACTTCGAACAAACCATGGCCTTTCTCGAGCAGAGCCAGGCGGCCTGGGAGCAGGAACTCGCTGACCAGGCACTGGCCAGGCAGCGCAAGCAGCGGCAGACGCAGCGGCTGATCGTCGTGCTGGCCTGCGCAGCGCTGATCACCCTGCTGTTCGGCCTGTATGCGCTGTGGCAGAGAAATCTGGCCTGGGAGAATCAGCGGATCGCCGAGCAACAGGCCGGGCTGATTCACGACAGTTATCTGGTCAATGCCGCCAGTGTCGAGCCTGACCCGCTCGTCCAGGCGCTGCTGCTGGCGGAACTCGACGATGGGCACGACCCCGTGGGCGGCGCGCGAGTCGCGCGCGGGGTCGCCGAGCAACTGCTACCGCTGAACGTGCTCAAAGGACACGACCAGGGCGTCACCAGCGCGAGTTTCAGTCCCGACGGCAGCCAGATTGCCACCGCTTCCAAAGACGGCAAGGTCAATCTCTGGTCAGCCGACGGCCGCGGTCAGCCGCGCACGCTGGACACCCTCCAGGGACCTCTGGCCAGCACGGCCTTCAGCCCCGATGGCCGCCACCTTCTGGTGACGCCCCTGGAGTACGGTAGCGTTCAGGTCTGGCCGACCACGCCAGGCGGCAACCCGGTCAGTCTGGGCGACGTCGCCAGACTGCGCGGCGCCGCTTTCAGCCCGGACGGCAAGCGCGTCGTGGTCGCCTACAACGACGGTCTGGCGAAAATCTGGCCGGCCGATGGCGACGGTAAGCCGGTACTCCTGCAAGGCCATGACTGGCAGGTGCTCAGCGCCGTTTTCAGCCCCGACGGCCGGCAGGTCGTCACCGCCTCCCGCGATGGTACGGCGCGACTGTGGTCAGCCGCTGACGGCAAGCCTCTGGCAGTCCTCCGCGGCCACGACGGGCCGGTGTTGGCCGCCGGTTTCAGCCCGGACGGGCGGCAGGTAGTGACCGCATCGGCCGACACCACCGCCCGCCTGTGGTCCAGCGACGGCAGCGGCCAGCCCATCGTCTTGCGTGCTCACACCGATCAGGTGGTGAGCGCGGCATTCAGCCCGAATGGGAAGCGGCTGGTGACGGCATCCCGCGATGGCACGGTGCGCCTGTGGTCGATCAATGAACCAGGCGCAGCGGTGGTTCTCGGTGACAATCAAGGATCTGTCCGGCAGACGAGCTTCAGTCCCGACGGACGCTGGGTGGTCGTCGTCAAGGCCGACGAGCCAGTCCGGCTGTGGTCGGTGAACGGGGGCCAGCCAGTCGTTCTGCGCGGTCAGGTGCCGGTCCTGAGCGCCGCTTTCAGCCCGGACGGAACCCGCCTGATCACCACGGCCGACGACGGCACCGCCCGCATCTGGCCGCTGCAGGCCAGTGAGCCGGTGGTCCTGCACGGGCATCGGGGAGCGGTCTGGGGCGCCAGCTTCAGCCCCGACGGCCAACAGGTGGTCACGGCGTCGCAGGATGGTACTGCCCGCCTGTGGCGACTGGCTGAAGACAGCGGCAAGGCAGCACAGGTTCTGCGCGGACATGAACAAGCGGTCTGGTGGGCAGAGTTCAGCCCCGATGGCCGGCATATCGTCACCGCTTCATTCGATGGCACAGTACGGCTCTGGCCAACCGACGGTGATGGCGAAACGGTCGTCTGGCGCGGTCACTCCTGGCCGGCCGGGCGCGCCGTCTTCAGCCCGGATGGGCGTTGGGTGGCGAGCAGCTCGCTGGACAATACCGTGCGGATCTGGCCGGTCAGCGGCCAGGGTCAAGCGCGGGTCCTGGAAGGCCATACCGGCTGGGTCCGCGCTGCTGCCTTCAGCGCGGACAGCCGCCGACTGGCGAGCGCCTCGGACGATGGCACGGTGCGGCTGTGGTCGGTCGACGGGTCCGCTGAACCGATCGTCCTGAGTGGCCACGGTGGCCGGGTGTCGAGTGTGGCCTTCAGCCCGGATGGCAAGTCCGTCGCCTCGGCGGCGGCGGACAACACCGTCCGCGTCTGGTCGGCCGCTGGTCACGGTGCTGCGCCGCTGATCCTGCTGGGCCACGACGGCCCGATCGGGAAAGTCGTCTTCAGCCCGGATGGCACGCTGGTCGGCAGTGCCTCGGCCGATGGCACAGCGCGCATCTGGCGGGTCGATGGGCGCGGCACACCGGTCGTCCTGCGTAGCCATCAGTCGGAGGTCACGGGCATCGCCTTCAGCCCCGACAGCCGGCGCGTGGTGACGGCGTCGCGCGATGGCACCGCTCGCGTCTGGTCGGCTGACGGCAAGGGAAAGGAAATGGTGCTGCGCGGACACGACGCTGCAGTGACCAGTGCCGCCTTCAGTCCCGACGGCAGCCATGTCGTCACGGCCTCACGCGACGGCACTGCCCGCTACTGGCGGGTAACCGGGCCAGCGCTGCTCGAACATTTGAAGCGGGCCACGAATGCTTGCCTCAGCCCCGAGCAACGCCAACACTTCATGAATGAAGAAGCCATCGTCGCCGACGCCCGCGCCGCCGCCTGTGAACAGCGCATCGAGGATTCCCAGAAGCGTTAGCGGGCGGCCGGCAAGACCGTTTTCTCCGTATGCGGAGACGCCATCGCCCGGACCATCGCGCTATAAGCCATCCGGAAATCGAGCTTGCTACCGACGGTGAGGCGCTCGGGACAGTCAGTGACGTCGCAGATCGTGTAGTTCGAGGTCGCACCAAGGATGCGCACGCCTTGGCTGCGTGGAGTCAGTGCATAGACATCGACATCGGTCATCCCGAAATCCACCAGTGCCCGGTTTCGCTCGCCGAGATCCTCGAAAGCCACCGTTCTACCAAAGGCATCGGTACCGGTGGGCGCCTGCGGTAACGACGGCTTGCGGGCCAGTTCCAGGATCTCGCCGCGCATCACGAAAGCATCCTGATACAAGCCGGGCAGGGCTTTGCCGGTTGGCGGCCGGTCGCCAACCAGAAAAGCGGCACCAATGCGCAGTTGATTGATCCCGGGCGGCAGGTCGCCAGCGGCGGCGAGTTCAAGCAGCATCGTGCCGCTGCCCACCGAGAGCGTCTGAAAGCGATGACCGGTGGCCAGGGTGACCGTCGTCGCGACCTGCACCAGCCGGCGCAGGTCGCCGGCGTCGGCCAGGTAACCGCCATAGCAGCCGACCGATGTACCCAGGCCGATCAGATCGACCGCGGGCAGCTTCCGTATCCGGGTGACCGCGCCGGTGACGGCGTCGGGAAGCACGCCCTCGCGCAGATTGCCGACATCCACCATGAGAATCAGCCGTGCCCGGCCACCACCCGAACGGGCTGCCTGCGACAAGGCGACGGCGTTGTCTACACTCGCTACCAGAATGATGTCGGCAGCAGCGAGTGTGGCGTCGATCTGGCTGCGTGACGGTGGCTGAATCAACAGTAGTTCGCCGGTAAAGCTCTCCCGGAGACGGCGCAGATTGGCCGGGTAGACTTCCCCGACAACGGCGGCGCCGCGGCTGGCGAGCAATTCCACCACCGCCGGGTGCGAATGGCAACCCTTGGTGACCCAGACGGCCTGCACGCTAGCATGGTGGCAAATCTCCTGAATCACGGCGATGTTGTGGTCCACTTTGGCCAGATCGATCAGCACCTCCATTCTTTGGCTCCCGCGGTCGAGCACTCAGGCACGTAGCGAATGCCGACGTGACAGGCAGAGAAAAAACAGCAGCAGGTTGCACAGCAGAAAGACGAGGCCGATGAAGCCGATCGCAGCGGTGACGCTGAAGACCACCAACAGGCTGCCGACGAGCATCGGGCCGAGGATGTTGCCAACCCGCTCGAGCGAGCTGAATACCCCGAGCGCCCGGCTCACGCCGACGCGTCTGGCGCCGCTCGATTCGCTGACCAGTGTCAGACGCGCGCCATAACTCAAGCCGCCGGAAACACTGAAAAGAATCAGGATGGCGACAAAGGCCAGCGGCGAATGAAAAAAATGAAAGATCAGCAGTGCCGTGCCACCGAGGACGCCACCCAGCAGCACCGGGATGCGCTTGTCGCCAACCGCATCGACCCACTTGCCGAGCAGCGGCGCCAGATAGATCATGCACAGGCCGTAAGGCATCATCAAGCGGGCAATGTTCGACTGACTGACCCCGGCCTCGGTGAGAAACAGCGGACTCGCAAAATACAGAAAACCCGCCAGACACAGCGCCGCGGGGATCGCGCTGAGCAACAGGGTGCCGAGAAACTCGCGATCGGCGAGCAGGGACAGCAGACGAACATTCGCTGCGCTGGCTCCGTCGCTGAGCGCTGCGCTTTGCGGAACCGGCCGGTCGCTGCTGATCTTCCTGAGAAAAGCAAAAGCGAAGGCGAGCGCGACCAGCATCTGCAGAGCGCCAAAAACAAACACGCCACGGAAGCCGATCTTGTCCGCCAGCATGCCGCCAATCGCCGTGCTTGAGATAAAACCGGCGTAATAGCCAGCCTCCAGCCCGCTAATCGCGCTCGAACGGTTGCCGGTAGCCGACAGACGGATGACCACCGTCTGTGTCGACACCACTACCAGACCATAGCCCAGGCCGACCAGCGCCCGACAACCCACGAGTTGCAGCGTCGTCTGTGCCAGACTGCAGAGACCCACACCGATAGCGGTGACGACGACGCCGTAGAGAAAGAGCGACAGCCAGTCGCGACGTTCCAGCCAGTGGCCACCAAGCACCAGCCCGAGCGCCACCAGCAGCATCTCGGCAGACAGGGGCAGCGCCATGCTCAACGCTCCCGGCAGGCCGGCCAGCGGCGCGAGCTGGCTGGCATACAAGGGGAGGAAAGACATCGACAGGGCCATCGCGAAGGCATACAGGAAGGCGCCGGTGCGCACCGCTGCCGGCACCGCATGGGCAGCCACTCCAGGCGTCGAGGTGGTGTCCAGGGCGACCAGGAAAAACACCAACTCGAAGCCAACCAGCAGGGATACGAGTGCCACCGTGATCAGGTCGACAGCCAGGTCGAAGCGGATTTTATCGATCACCGCCTTGTCGATGTCGAGGTGAATCGCGCCGACGGTCTGACCCCCGCGCTGCAATGGCAGATCGACCTGATAGCGTGGACTCACAGCAGCCTGTTCTCCGGCGTCGAGTTGCGCATCCACCTTGCGGGTTTGCAGTCGATACAGGGTTTGTTTGCCATTATCCACAATCGCTATGGCCGACAACTCCGGCGTATTGGTCAGAATATCATTCAGGAGTGTTTCGATCTTCACCAGCCTGTCGATCGGAACACCGAGATCGAGCAGTCGATCGACATCGGCCTGCAGCAACTGACCGAAGCTCCGGGACTCCTCGCGCACATCATCGAGATAGCTGTCCTCGAAGTGGCTGATACCATAAGCGGAGAACGCCAGTTGCGAGCCCAGGAAAACCAGCGAGGTGGTCAGGAGAATCCTTCGCTTGCGTGCTTGCCCGTGTCGCTTGCCGACCAGAAAAAACAGGGCCGGCAGCAGCACGCCAACCGACAGGATTCCCGTCAGCACGCCGGTCTTCGCCAACCGGACAAGCGCCGCATCGACCTTGTCGCGGGCCAGAGCCTTTGGCACAGCGAGTACCAGGAAACCCTGCCGATCGCTGTCTGCCGACTCCCGCTCGGCGCCGACGATGGGAAAACCGAGGAGGTGAAAATCACCGCTTTCCGAAACCACCGGCCGCGCGGCCACCGTCTGCGGGTGCCAGGCCACTTCGCCAGGCAAGCGAATCTCGGCGCCGAGACCGAGCAGCAGTTCCCTGCCGCGAGAATAAATCGCCAGCCCGGCGATATCCGGATTCTCCCTCATGATCGCTGCCAGCAGCCTGTCGAGGCCAGAAAAACTATCCAGGCTCTTGCCGAACTTCAATGAGCGGCGAATTTTCTCGACATGATAATCGCCAACGACCGTATAGCTTGAAAGCAGCGAGCGGGTATGGATCCTGTCGAGGGTCAGTATGGACAGTGCCCCATTCAGCAGCAGCGCTGCCAGCAACGCACCGGCGATGAACAGCGCGGTCCTGACAACGGCGCGGCTACTGGCAATCAACGCTTGCTCGCGCATGGGCTTGTCAATCGCTATTTGCGGCACACATAATGATCGAAGGGCAGCGCCTGCCCGGCAAGCTCCTTGATCAGGCGGACCTCTCCAAAACCGGCCTCGCGCAATAGGCGAAGGAAGTCGTCACCATAGACCGCCCGGTAGACCATCGGTCGTGACCGCACACTCCAGCCGGGAGAATTTTCCTGGACGAAAAGCACCTCGAAAGTGACGAATTCCCCGTGATAATTCCACAGATCGAAAACCACCAAGCGTTTGCCGTCCACCTCGTGAATCTGCCGCAAGTTGAAACGCTTTTTCTCGGCGAAGATCTGTTGATAATCACGGATGCTGAGGATGGCCGTCCCTGGCGAGGCGAGGCGTGCGAAGATCTGTCGCAGCGCTGCGCGCAGGTCAGCTTCCGAAAGCAGTGCCGGCAGGGAGTTGTCACAACTGATCACGGCATCGAAGGTCTCCGACAGGACTTCGTTCAGCTGCCGAACATCGGCCACTAGCCAATCGATCTTCAATCCCAATCTGTCCGCCTCACGCGCCGCTCTGGCAATCGACTGGCGGCTGATGTCGGTGCCGGTCAGCCGATAGCCGAGACTGGCAAGGCCCAGGCACTGGGTACCAATACCACAGGTGCAATCGAGAACGGTCCGCACCGCTGCCCCTGGATGCTCCCTCAACAGACCGTCGAGCAGCTTTGCCTGCGCGACCAGATAGCCGTCCCAGTCGTCCAGAAGCAACGAATAATCGGGCGCCAAGTGGTCGAACAGTTCCTCCTGGCTGACACTGGAGAGATCAGTGAGTATGGTCAACCGCTTTGTCCTCCAACGGCACGCCGCAGTATCGAGTGGTCGCTACCCTAGTCCTTGAAGATTTCGTCGGCAGCTTCCAGGACATCGACCGGCGGGTCGAAGCCGATGCTTCTCGCCGTGTTCAGGTTGATCGCGATGTTGGCGGGATCTGCGAAGAGGATGGGCAGATCCCTGGGCTTTGCGCCGTTGAGGATCTGGCCAATTTTTCTCGCCTGATGTTCCCCTTCATGCCGGTAACCTGCCGTGGCGATGCTCAACAGCACACCCTTCTTCACTTCCGCGGACCCGGTTTGGGAAAAGACCGGGACTTTCCGCAGCCGGAAAGTCTCGATCAACTGCGGCAGGGTTTCATCCGTCAGACCCAGTTGCTGAGTCAGGTAAAAGGCGTCGACGCGCGTACTGAGCTGACGTACGCTCTCGATCAGCCACTTCTCGGCCTCTCCTGGGGACGTGAAATAGCCTGGATGCTCCGCCTTGACGACCTTGAAACCCTTTTTCCTGGCGATCGCTTCGACGTCCTCGATAGCGGCGTAACTCCTGCCTTCAACCGTTCCCTCGAAGGCAATACCCAGATTCCTGAAACCCAGCACCTCATGAAACAGCCTGATCTGCCTTTGGTAACGGTCGGGATCAACCCTGGCGGTCAGGTTGTCGCGTCCGGTATCCTGGTTGCTGTCGACGATGCGCGAGCGCAGGGGGTCAGAAACGTCGACCACCACGACGGGAATCCTGTTGAACTCTTTGGGCATCTTCTTCATGTCGCTGCCGGCCCAGGTACCAAAGGCAAGGATCATGTCGATGTCGCTTCGCTTGAGGAGTTTCTGCTGATTTATTGCGCGATTCCTTTCCTGCCAGGCAGAGTCGTAGAAGGCATCGGGTGGGAATTCCAGGTAATCGCTCCACTCCTTGTGCGACGCCAGATACTTGAACAGATCCTCGGCGCTTCCCGTCGCTGCTGGCGGAAGCGTGATCGGCCTGGCCCAGCCGAGCTTGGTGAGTCCGCGCACCAGCGCCGCAAAAACCTCGTCATACTCGAAAAAGCGGCCACCCTGCAGATAGGCAATGCGAAACTTGCTCTGATTGTCCTTGAGCCGCGGGGCCGACGGATAATCTTTCGCGAGAACCGTCGCCGACAGCAGGAACACGCCCAGGACGATCAACACCTGACGCCCGAAGCGGATGAGTCTTCTTATCATCACAAACCAATTCCCCGGTGAACCGACATTTGCGGAAAGATCTGCCTGGCCAGCGCCCTGGCCAGCGCCCTGGCAACTCCCAGCGGCGAAGCGGGCCCGGACCGGAAAAAGAACTGCCTGGGTGGCTCCCTGGCCGGCCAGCGGTACGCGCGAAGGGCAGGAAAACCAACGGCCAGCAGTGCCGATAAGTATAAGTGGCCGTTCCTGGTGTGGCCAATCGAGGAATTCTATGACGCCGAAGAGGCGGCAGATCCGGCCCCTTTCTTGCTTTGGAAAAGGCTGCGCCTTGCCTGTTGGCACGCTAAGGAGATATACTTTTCTGGTCAGATTTTGCCGATCGGCTGAACGTGACGCGCGTGCGCCACCCCCGGAATATCCGCCTTACCGTGAGGCAGAACGGGTAGCCGAACAGAGGGAGTAAAGATGCGCAACCATTTCCTGCGGACGATCACCTTAGGTGCCTTGACCTCGGCACTCCTTTCCGGCTGCCTGCTTTCGAGCACCGTCGATCGAACCTACCTCGGATTCAATGAGAGCCCTCCAAAGTATTCGGACCGCAAGATGGCAGGCCTGGCGCTGCTGCCGTTCGCTACGGCTCTGGATATCTTGTTCCTGCCCGTCGAGGCATTGGTGGTCATATTCGAAGGCGATAATTTTCCTGCCCAGAAAAAAGGCCCAGCTGGAAGTACCATCCCTGTCCAGCAGTACAACAAGGACCCGCGGAGTGCCCTGGAGAGTAACGCCGATTTCGCGCGGCTTGCCGACGAGCAAAAGGTCGTGGCTCTGGCGGAGTTCGACAATCTGCTGCGCACGGGACTGTCAGCGAACAGCGCCTACGTGCTTTGCGCTGATGGGCACTGGATATCGCTGCCGCTGAGTGTAGCGGCGCGTGCCGCCTTGCTGGCGCGCACCCAGCGGGCAAACCAGGCAGCAATGGCTTGGCTGTCTGCCAACTAGGTTCGGCGGGCTTGCCGGCAAGCCCGCCGCGGAAACTGCTTCCTCGCTCTTTCACCCGATGACGCTGCGGCACAAGGGTTAGCGGCCGGTCTCGTCCGCATGTTGCCTGGCCGGGCCTGCTACCGCACTCGAGTTTCGATGATCATGCAGAAGGGTTCGGAGCCCGCTGTAGGGCTTGATCGTCCTGACCTCCGAGCGCTGGCCAATGACCTTCGCGGACGGCGGGGAAGAACGCCGGCCGCTTACCCCTGCCGTCCTTGCTCCATTGTTCCCAGCCAATTCGCATAGGGCGTGCCCGGCAAGGCGAACGGCGTGATCATTTCAATGGCACGTTCCCTAGCCGCCAATCCCCCTGCCCGGTCGCCGCTCTCGCCCAGACGAATCGACAGGTTGTTCAGGCTGCTGGCAAGGGCGGGCGCGTAGGCGGCAAAGTTTTCAGCGGCGAGTTTTTCATGAATCTCGACGGCGCGCCGGATGGCCGCCAATCCGCCCGCCCGGTCGCCGCTCTCGCCCAGATCAACCGACAGGTTGTTCAGGCTGCTGGCAAGGGCGGGCGCGTAGGCGGCAAAGTTTTCAGCGGCGAGTTTTTCATGGATCTCGACAGCGCGCCGGATGGCCGCCAATCCGCCCGTCCGGTCGCCGCTCTCGCCCAGACGAACCGACAGGTTGTTCAGGCTCTTGGCAAGGTCGGGCGCGTAGGCGGCAAAGTTTTCAGCAGCGAGTTTTTCGTGGATTGCAAGCGCGTCCTGTGCCGGTGCCAAAGCGCCTCGGCGGTCACCCAGCTTTGCCCGGCCAAGGGATAGCCAGCGAAAAGCGGCGGCGGACTCAGCTAACTTTCCAGCCTCCGGCAGCGATTGCAGTTGGCGCAAGACCCCTTCGCTGAGTTCGACGACCGCCGACCAATCGCCGTTTTCGTAAAGCGCTGCAATCAAGGCCAGGGCGTCAGCCGTTGAAAGCTCGGCGGCGGCCAGTTCGCGACACGCAAGCCAGCGTTGCCACTGCCGCTGTTGTAACGCGCCAAGTCCCTTGGCCGGAAGGGAAGGCGTGGATTCGCGGGGTGCGAACGTGGCAAGCGCCGAACCGGCGCTGTCCGGCGCAAGGTCCTCGGCGTCAACTACCGGTGCCAGGGCACGCATCGACCAGAGGTCCGGCGCACCGGCCATCAGCGCCTGCGCCTCGCCGGCTGGCCAGAGCAGGATCAATCGCAACTGGTTCCTGCGCAGGGCTTCGCGCCGCTGGTTGAGATAGGAAACACTGTCAACGGCCAGGCGGTGACGGTCACCCGGACTGGCATCGAGGACCAGGATGGCACCGCTGGCTTGCACGCCGATGGCATGATCCAGGTTGGCCAGCAACTGTCCGCGCGCTGCGTCCCAGGTTGCCGCCGCCGGCGCGGGCGCGGCGAATTTCTCGGCGGGCAAATGCGGCCAGGCAACGACAAAAGAGCTGACCCCTTGCCAGTCCGAGAGAAGATGCGCCAGGGCCGCCGCCGCGACGGCTTGCGTTTGCGCCAGCACCGGCAGATACAGGAAACCCTGTGTTTCATGCAGCAGAATGCGCGCCGCCGCCAGCTTGGCGCGGCCTGCGGCAGTCAGGTGGTCCGGGCTGTGCAAGGGCTCAGGCCGGGTTCACCAGCGCCGGCCTTTGTGCCGCCAGCGGAGCGCGCAGCAGCGGATGGACGTCGTACCATTCGGTGCCGTTGAGGTAGAGCAGGACACGTTTTTGCGCCAGATCGCTGATCACCAGTTGCCAGTCGGCGGCGGTCGCCAGATACGCTTCCTTGTCGGCATGAATCTGGCGCAGGCGTTCGGCGGTATCCTGCGGCAGCGGCAGATAGGGGCGTCGCAAGTCGTTATAGACCCGTTCGAGCTGTGCCTGAGCCACCGGAAACTGGTTGTCGGTCAGGCCGGCGAGCAGCGCGGCACGCAGGGTGCGCAGCAGATCGCGCAGGTCGCCGCCGGTCATCTGCACAATATTGCGCAGTTCGGGCAGGCCGATCAGTGCCGGTTGCTGCGCCGCACCGAGGCGTCGCAAGAGCAGCGGAATCATTTTCTGCTCGATCGTCTCGTCGTCGAGCGCGTTGCTGCGATTCTTGAAGACATGGGCGCTGGTCAGGTAATAGGTGGTGCTCATGCCGAACGTCGCGGCGACTCCGGGAGCCAGCTTGTGCAGCAAGGGCGGTACCGAATAGATGACACTCCAGCCATCGATGCGCAGATAGGCGTTGAAGGTGTTGAAAATCCCGAGCAGGCTTTGCAGCACTTCATCCGCTTTGCCGGGGGTCGCCTGTCCGCCAAAGTGTTCGAGCGAATCGACGACAACGACGAGGTGAGCCGCTTCGTCAAGACTCCTCTGGCGACGAATTTCTTCGCCCAGATCGGCGAAGAAGCGATTGATCTCGCCAACCAGGGTATCCAGATTGAACTCGAAATACTTGCGCAGACGCTCGCGAAACGTCGGGTTGGCATGCAGAGCTATTTTCAGCTTGACCGGGCCGCCGGAAATTTCCAGTTCCTTGCCCTCTGGCCGCATGGCCAGCAACGAAGCCCACCAGGCCCAGCGTTTGCCGTCATTGGCGTCGCTGCCCTGCGCCCTGGCCCAGGCCTCCCAGACGCCAAGTGTCATCGCCATCAACAGGTCGGCAACACCGACCGGAATCTGCGGGTTCAGGTACTCCATGACGTTGACGACCAGCGCGTATTGCTCGTCCTCGCGCAATTGGTTGGCCAGACGACGCAGTTCGGTGCTCTTGCCGGAACCAATGGTTCCCGAAAAAAGGTAGACGTGGCGGCTGCCGAGCGAGCTTTCCACTTCCATCGCCAATCGCCTGACGACATCACCCTGCGCCGCGTGCAGATCCGCGATGTAGAGTTCCTAATAATCCTGCGCTGCTTTTCGGTCGGCAGGGTCCGGGTCCAGCGGTGCCTCATTCTGCAGACGCTGCAAGATCGGAATGACGGTTGTACGATCGGTCATCGTGGCAATTCGGCGCATGGAAGAACCTGGATTCTAGCCGCAATCCAGGCGCACTGCACAGTCAAGCGCTGGCCACCGAGCAATGCGCCAGATCAGGCAAAGCGGCGGTACAGGTCAACCCGAAAAACTGCAACGCCAGCAACTGCACGACGACATTTGAATGCCAGTAACGGTCATGGCGATTCCAGACACCCCCGATGATGAAAGCCATGACCGTTCCCTCCCTTGCAGGGCGCATTCCGGCTTGCACGCCGGAATTGCTCGCTGGGCACGGAGCATGCTCGGTTATACTGTTGATAATTACAGTACCTGGAGCTTCTGGTGAGAATGGATCGGGCAAGACCATGAAAATCCTTGCGCAAGGTGAGTACGGCGCCACCGCCGATCCGCTCGCGCAACTCAACGAAGCGCAACGCGCGGCCGTGTGCTTCGGCATCGGGCCGGCGAAGGATTGGGCCGGTGAGGCCGGGCATCGCCCCTTGCTGGTGATTGCCGGCGCCGGATCGGGCAAGACCAGCACGCTGGCGCACCGCGTCGCACAGTTCGTCGCGCACGGCGCCGATCCCGACCGTATCCTGCTGCTCACCTTCTCGCGACGCGCCGCCAGCGAAATGAGCCGGCGCGTCGAGCGGATTCTGCAGCGGCGGTCTGGCGCGCACGCGCGGCCCGGCGCACCGTCGCTGGCCTGGTCCGGCACCTTCCATGGCATCGGCGCGCGGCTGTTGCGCGAGTACGCCGGTCGCATCGGTCTCGACCCGGCATTCACCATCCACGACCGGCAGGACTCGGCCGACCTGATGAACCTCGTTCGCCATGGCCTCGGTTTCTCGGCCAGGGAAAAGCGCTTTCCGCTCAAGGGAAGCTGTCTGGCGATCTACTCGGCGGTGCTCAACACACAGGCGACGCTGACCGAGGTGCTGCAATCCAGCTTCCCCTGGTGCAGCGAGTGGGAAGCGGAGCTGAAGCGGCTGTTTCTCGCCTACGTGGAGACCAAACAGGCGCAGCAGGTCCTCGACTACGACGACCTGCTGCTTTACTGGGCACAGATGGTCAGCGAGCCCGAACTGGGTCGGGAAATCGGCGCGCGCTTCCGCCAGGTTCTGGTCGACGAGTATCAGGACACCAACCGGCTGCAGGCGGCCATCCTGCTGGCCATGAAGCCGGACGGTCGCGGCCTCACGGTGGTCGGCGACGACGCACAGTCGATTTACGCCTTTCGCGGCGCGACGGTACGCAACATCCTTGATTTCCCCAGCCATTTCGACCCGCCGGCAGAGGTGGTGACGCTAGACCGCAACTACCGCTCGACGCAGCCGATCCTGAACGCCGCCAACCAGGTGATCGCTGGCGCCGCCGAGCGTTTCACCAAGGACCTGTGGAGCGACCGCCCGTCCTCCGAGAAACCGAAGCTGGTAGCGCTGCGCGATGATGCCGACCAGGCGATTTATGTCGTCGAACAGGTGCTCGCCCGCCGCGAGGCCGGCATCCGGCTAAAGGCGCAGGCGGTGCTGTTCCGCACCGCGCAGCACAGCGTCCGGCTCGAACTCGAACTGACGCGGCGCAACATCCCTTTTGTCAAATACGGCGGACTCAAGTTTCTCGAAGCGGCGCATGTCAAGGATGTGCTCTCCATCCTGCGTTGGACGCAGAACCCGCGTGACCGGCTGGCCGGTTTCCGCGCCATGCAACTGGTCGCCGGCATCGGCCCGAAAACGGCCGGCCGGGTGCTGGCGAATGTGAGCACGGCCAACCCGGCTTGCCGGCTGCTGAGCGAGCAACCGGTGCCCGAGTCGGCAAGAATCGCCTGGAGCGACTTCGCCACCCTGATCGAAGCCAGCGACCCAGGCGCGGCCTCGTGGCCAGCCGCCTTCGACCAGATCTGCGCCTGGTACCACGCACAAATCGAGCGCCTGCATGAAGACGCCGAGGTTCGGCAGGCCGACATCGCACAGCTCGCCCGCATCGCCGTGACCTATCCCAGCGCCGAACGCTTCCTCACCGAACTCACGCTCGACCCGCCCGACGCCAGCAGCGACCAGGCCGGCGCACCACTGCTCGATGAGGACTACCTGATCCTGTCGACGATCCACTCGGCCAAGGGGCAGGAATGGACCGCCGTCAGCGTCCTCAATGCCGTCGATGGCTGTATCCCCTCCGACATGGCCAGCGGAACCGCCAGTGAGATCGAGGAGGAACGACGCCTGCTCTACGTCGCCATGACGCGCGCCAGGGAACACCTGGACCTCCTGTTGCCGCAACGCTTCTACGTTGCTCATCAGCCCGGATTCGGCGACCGGCATGTCTACGCCAACCGTACGCGCTTCATCACCAATTCGCTGCTGCCGCACTTTGCACAGCTGTCCTGGCCGCCGCCCGCCGAAGCCGTGGCGGCCAATCCGAATGCCAAGCAGCAGGCGCTCGACCTCGCCGCGCGAATGCGGGCAATGTGGAAGTAGGGCGCGGGCTCCCGGCTTGTTTCCTGGCCTCGTCCGGCATCGCCGCAGCGCGCCTTTGCCGATTCAGCGTGCCGCTTCGGCGCGAATCGCGGCGGCAATCTCGCGACTGAGTTTCCCGATCGCGCGGCTGTGCGCGGCAGCGATCGCTTCGTAGCCGTCGCCCGCTACCGGCTCGCGCTGCGAACTGCGTCCGCTCACCGGCGTCGCAGTGACGCCGCGCACCACCCAGACCGCATCGAGCGTGCTCGCTTCGCCGGGCGCCGACTCGAAGCGCTGGATGTCGATCGCCACGTGATAGGCAGGATCAAAGCTCGCCGAGAGCGGGCCGGTCGCGACACGCGGGGTGCCGAGAACGACCACCAGGTTCTCGGCGACGGCACGCGCGATGCTCGACCCAAGCGGCGCCGCCCAGCGGTTGAACTCATCGATGGCAACTCGATTCGGCCCTTTCTGAACGACCAGCTGCGGCCGGTCTACCGTCGCCGGAACACTGACGCCGTCCACCACAACAGCGTACGGCGCTGGCGGCGCGCCATCCGGCTGCGCCGCCGCGGTCAGCGTGTAGAAGCGCGACGGTGGCGACGCGCAACCCGAAACCGTTGCCGCCACCACCAGGGTCAGGCTGGAAAAAATTCTCACCGCAGCCTTCTTCATCACTGCTCCTCCTCGCTCTTGCCGCGTATCAGCGCCTCGGGATGGCGCTCGAGATAATCGGTCAGCACGCGCAGCGACTGCGCGGTACGCTTCACTTCGGCCAGGGTGCCACGCAGTTCCACGAGCGTCGCCGAGTCCGGCGCCACGACTTTACCGGCGGAATCGAAGAGGCGTTCGGCGGCAGCGAGGCTGCGACGTGCGTCGACCAGCGCGCCTTTCAGTTCGGGCGTCAACTCGCCTCCCCAGCGCTTGACCAGCGTATCGACATCCTTCAGCGTGCCTGCAAGGGTCGCCAGCGACTTCTTCAGATCGCTGCCGATGGCTTCGAACGGCAAGCCGTCGAGTTTGGCAAGAATGCTGGTCAGCTTCGCCTCGATGTCGGTGAGCCCGCCCCTGACCACCGGGAAGGCGGGCGGTTCGCTTGTCCAGTCGATCTTCGCGCTGGCCGGGTTTGCGGCATAGTCGAGTGCGACGTAGAGCTGGCCGGTCAGCAGGCTACCGGTACGCAACTGCGCGCGCAGCCCACGTGCAACGAGTTGCTCGACGATGAGTTTGCGCGTCGCCGGACTAGGCTGCTTGCCCCCGGTCAGCTCCTGTGGATTGGCAAGAATGTCGAGAAAACGTTGCGGGTAGGCAGCGACCAGCACCCGCGCGCGCACCTGCAGATTCTTCCGGTTGCCGGCCTCGAGGCGCACCGAGGCGACCTCGCCGATCGGCAACCCGAGGAAGGTCATCGGTGCGCCGACCGAGAGACCGCGCACCGATTCGTCGAAGTAGAGAACAAAGTGCGTGGCGCCCCGCTCCGGCGCCTTCATCGCCAGGGCCTCGTTGGCAAACAGCTCAAAGCTGGTTTCTGCGGCAGCGGCCGCGTCCTCGACACTGGCCGCCGGCGTGTCAAAGGCAAGCCCACCGATCAGCAGCGACACCAGCGACTCGGTCTGCACGTTGAGGCCGTTCGCATTGAGCGAAAAATCGAGGCCACTGGCCTGCCAGAAACGCGTGTCGGGCTTGACGAAGCGATCGTAGGGCGCGTTCACGAAGACCCGCACGGTCAGCTCGCGGCCGTCGTGGTCGAGACTGTAGGAGGCCACCTGCCCGACCTGGATACGCCGGAAATAGATCGGCGTGCCATAGTCGAGCGAGCCAAGGTTGGCTGCCTTGAGGAGGAAAAAGCGTCCTGGCGTATCGCCGGCAACCACTGGCGGCACGTCGCGCGCCGTGAAGGAGTCAGTCCTCTCGCCCGCCTTGCCGATCGCCATCCCGATGTAGGAGCCGGAGAGCAGCGTCCCCAGCCCGGTGATGCTGCCGCCGGCGATACGCGGCCTGACCACCCAGAACCAGGTATCCTCAAGCAGCCAGTCCTTCGTCTCCGGGGCCATCTGCACGCGCGCAATGATCCGCTGGCGATCGCCGGCCACCTTCAGTGACTGGAGCTTGCCGACGTCAACGCCGTTGTATTTGACGGTCGTGGTGCCGGCCACCAGGCCTTCGGCCGAGGCAAAGCTGATCTCGATCGTCGGCCCTTCGGCGAGCAGCTTCTGCACTGCAATCCAGCCGCCGAGCAGCGCAGCGATGATCGGAATGATCCACACCACCGACAAGCGGCTGCGCCGTGGCCGCGCCGTGGCTTCGGGAAGATCAGGCAGGACTTCGTTGTCGGACATCGTTTTCCTTCTCCGGGAGATCCCAGATCAGCCTTGGATCAAAGCAGTTTACGGCGATCATCGTCACCACCACCACGCCAGCAAAGAAAATCACCCCGGGGCCCGCGGCCACCCACATCAGCGGCTTGAGCTGCACCAGGGCGACGACGAAGGTGTCGACGAAGACATCGAGCATCGACCAGCGCCCAATGAACTTTACCATGCGGTAGAGCCGTGCCCGCTGTACGGTCGACTGGATCGAGCCGCGCTGCACGGTGATCAGCAGATAAGCGAGGGCGATCAGTTTGCCGAGCGGAATGGTGATGCTGGCGACGAAGACGATGATCGCCAGCGGCCACGACGACGGCGACCACAGCTCGACCACTCCCTGCAGGATGGTGTCGGTTTCGACACCCAGCGGCGTGTAGGTGGTGAGCACCGGCAGCAGGTTGGCCGGAATGTAGAGGATCAGCGCCGCGATCACCAGCGCCCAGCAGCTCTCGACGCTCGCCCGTCGGCGAAAATGCAGGCGCTCGCCACAACGCGGGCAATGCGCCGCAGACTTCCCCGGCGGCAATCGCGAAACCAGCCCGCAGACCTCGCAGCCGGCCAGCCCGAGCGACCTCGCGCTCGCTGGCACGGCGCTCATCGCTTGTCCTCCGCCGCTCGCGCCAGACCGGGCGCCTGCCTGAGCGACTCCCCGGCGGCCCAAGCGACGCGTGCCCACGCATCGCGCGGGTCGAACGTCGCGGCCATCGCCGCGAGCAGGAACACCAGCGTGCCGAGCACGAACATCGCCAGGCCCGGGATCACCGTCGCCAGCTCGGCGATCTTGATCAGCGCGACCAGCACGCCGAGCAGCATGATCTCGATCATGCTCCACTCGCGCAGGACTTCGTAGCCGCGCAGCAACGTGCCCGCCCACTGCGGTGCCGGTGGCCGCCGCACGGCCAGGCTGACCGCGAGCAGACAGGCGATTTCGAGCGCTGGCGCAATCACCGCCGTGAACAACACCAGCATGGCGACCGTTTGCCTGCCGTCGTCCCACATCGCCAGCACACCACCGAGCACTGTGGTAGACGCCGCGCGACCGGCCACCGACAGACCGAGCATCGGCACGCTATTGGCGATCACCAACAGCAGTGCTGCGGCGACGGCGAGTGCGAGCGTGCGGTTGAGTGAATCCGTCTTGTGCCGCCACAGTCTCGCCTGGCAACGCGCGCAGCACGCGGTGCTGCCGGCGGGCACCTCCGGCAGGCGCTGCAGGAGGTCGCAGTCAGGACACGCGACGAGCGCGGGGTCGAAGACGGGCCGCTTGTTCAGGCCTGAGCGAGCCACCGGGCGCGCAAAGTCCGCACTCATGGCGGATAGACGAGCGAGCCGCGGAGGCGATCGGCCTGCTGCGGGGAAAAATCCGGGAACGGCAGGCTACCCTCTTCCCGCCACCTTCGCACGGCGGCCTCCGCAGCCTGTGCTTTCGCGGCATCCGGAGTCTGGTCGCGACCCATGTAGAGCGTCTGTGAGGGAAACGCCAAAGCCGTGCCACTCTCTTCGACGATGTCCATGATCCGCAACAGGATGTCTTCCTGGATACCGAGAAACTCCGCCGACTCCCTGGTCGTCACGTAGGCGAACACCTCGATGTCCAGCGAACTGGCGCCAAAGCCGATGAAGCGCGCGCGCGCCGGGTCCGGGTAGACGCGGGGGTGGCTGAGGAGCAGTTCGCGTAGCTTGACGAGGATGTAACGCAGTTGCTCCGGGGTCGTCTCGCAACGCAGACCGATCACCGCCTTGAGCAGCATCCGGTCGCGCTGCGTGAGATTGACGATCGGCATGCGCGCCATCGCGGCGTTTGGAATCGTGGTCACCGTACGGTCCTGGCCGCGTAGCCGTGACGAACGCAGGCCAATTGCCTCAACGGTCCCAGCCATGTCGCCATATTTGCAGTAGTCGCCAACGCGGATCGGCTTGTCGGCAAACAGACTCATGCCGCCGATCAGATTCTCGACGCTGGGCCGGGCGGCCAGGGCGATCGCCAGACCGCCGACGCCCAACCCGGCGACGACGCCATACACTGGCGCCCCAAGTCGATCAGCCCCCACGGCGAGCAGCGCCATGCCGCCAAAGATTCCCAGCAGGCGAGCGACGACGCGGATGACATGTGCGTCAATGCTCTCGGGTGCGATCCGCGGCGAGGCGATGATCGCCTCAGCGACCACCGGCGCCAGGCGCCACGCCATCCATGCGCCGGCGAGGAACATGAGTGCCGTCGCCGTGACCTCGATGGCGCTGCCGACGCTGCCAGCCAGGTTGATCTGGACAAGCGCGAGGTAGGTCACCAGCGGCGTCACCGCGAGCAGCGAGGCCGGCATGGCGAACTGCGCCAGTGCGCGCAGGAATCGGCTCTGATGGTCGCCCAGCTGCGAAACGCGGTACGCCAACCACAGGAACGATGCGAGAAGCAGCAACAGCAGCACCAGGCCGATCCATTTCCAGGCCGACTGGTCGGCAATCGGGACGCGCAGCGACGCCGGCAGCGACTGAATCCAGGCGTACGGAATCATCCAGGCGCCGCCGCTGGCAACGAGGTCGTGCACCCCCTGCAGGGGAAGCGGGCGGTGGTAGGGTAGTTCGCGAACCCGTTCGTAGAACTCGCCGGCGCGGGCAACGGTATTGGCACTGAACAGAAACTCGTCGCCACGCGTCCCACTCGGCGTGCGCACCAGAGCAATCTCGGTGTTCGGGATCACCCAGCGCGTTGGGCCACCACCGGCAGGCTGGGTGACCTGACTGGCGTCGGGTATGTCGTCCAGAGGCGGCAGCGGGATGCGGCTCAACACCTCGTACAA
This sequence comes from Candidatus Accumulibacter affinis, assembly GCA_016713625.1. Taxonomy (GTDB): domain Bacteria; phylum Pseudomonadota; class Gammaproteobacteria; order Burkholderiales; family Rhodocyclaceae; genus Accumulibacter; species Accumulibacter affinis. Next base: position 463,386 of record JADJOT010000008.1, on the reverse strand, counting down.
GGCCAATGCCGCCGCCCGGCCGGTCTTCGGACGGGCCGCCGGCGCCAGTTCGCTCAAGTCCAGGCTCTGCAGGGGAGTCTCGCTCAGTGAGATCAGGCGGCGAAAGTGCTCGCGCGACGGTGACGGCAGGTAATCCTGCACCAGAAACGTGCCGAGCGCGTCCCCGGAATCGAGGAAGGTCTTCAGAGCGGCGCGTGGACTCGATCGATCGACCGGCTTGAGCGGGTTCGCCGGCTCCTGAGCGAAGGCGATCGTGGTCAGCAGGGCGAGTGACGCTGCCAGCCAGCGCAGGCGGATGGACAACGCCGCGAAGGCGGCGAACGTCCGGCCAGGCCGATGGTTTGCTGCAACCCTCGCGAAGGCGCCAGGAGTGGGTGTGTGGACCTTCATCGGTGCCTCCTTGCGGTGCGGATTCGGCGTGTGGCGGATACGCCTGATGGCACCGTTCTTGCTGGAGCAGGCACATCGTTGTGAAACGTAAACGAGACCCAGGCGACTCCCGCCTGGCTGTGCGCGCGATCCTGTGCGGCTGGGTTGGGTCACAGCCCGGCGCCCCAGCGGTACTGCCAGGCAATCCCGATCAGGTCGTAACTGTTGCCGGTGCGTGCCGACACCCCGTTGCTCGCGTAAAGCTTGACCGAGTTGTGCACGTCCACGGGAAACGCCAGCGTGCCGCCCACCCGCCAGTTCTGCTGGAGGTCGCTGCCCAGTACGCCGTTGAGCGTCGTGCGGCCGCCGGTGAAGTAAGTGGCGTCGAGCGAAACCCAGATGCCCGAGCGGAAGGCGTAGATCGCGTGCCCCTGCAGCGAGTAGATCGGGTCCTGCGAACGGGTGTTGCCAGCGTAGAAATCCCGGTTGTCCGTGAACAGGGTAGCCGCGACCTGGGACTCCAGAGTCCACTGACCGATGGCCTTTGAGATACCCAGTTCCGGCTTGAAAGACCAGCGGTTGGTGCCGATGTTGACGATCCGGCTTGCGTCGTACTGCCCCGAAGGCACCGACACCTGCAGGCTCGCGCCGACGATCAGGTCCTGCTCGTAATTCCTGAACTCAGGCAGCGTCAGCGCCGGCGCTCCGTACAGATTGGCCGACAAGCGGAACAGGGAATTGGCGAAACCGCTGACCTTGCGCTCGACTCCCTGGCCCATTACCTCGGCGGTTCCCGAGAGCCAGGTATAGGGAACGATGACGTCGAACTTGCCGGACTGGCCCCACAGGTCGAGTACCCGCGCATAGCCGAGGACCCCGTTGGACGTCGAGAGTTGCGCGTTTTTCACCGGCAGCGAAGCGTCGAAGGGTAACGCGCCCTGCGTATAGGCGTAGCCCGCAACCAGGAAGTTTACCCCGATCGGCGCGTTGGAGTAAGCGCGCGGCTCGATGTCCTGCGCGCGCGCAATCGCCGGGGTGCCGACAAGCACCGCCGCTGCGACCAGCAGATACCCGGTGCGAGCCATCTGAAGTCTGAGCCATCCCCAGGATCTACGGAGCAACAGCGGCATTGCGATTTCAGGGCGCCGGCACGACGCGGTAGTAGACCCCATTGGCGCCGTAAGCCGGCGCGAACCAGGTGTTCCCGACCACATAATAGTTGGTCCCGTACTTCTGAATGGCCATCGCCCCGGGCGGCAGCGCCGCGTAGTTCACACCCATCGCATAGGCTGCTGCGGTGTTGGCGCTGCCGGCGGCATAGCCCGAAGAGTAGGCATTGCTGGCATTGGCCGAGGCCACCGCGGCTCCGGCAGCGACACCGACAACGGCGCCGGCCGCTGCGGCGCAGCCGTAGCAACCCGCCGCGCTGTAGGCAGGTACCACGACGGGCGGGTGATACGGGTAGTAGGGAGCCGGCGGATGATACGCTGCCGCCCCGTACGGCCCGGCATGGTAAGCACCTTCGCCATATCGGCCGGCGGTGGTGCCGCCGTACATATTGGTGTGCTCGCTGCCACCACCGTAGGCGTGTGCCGAGTTGCCACCCCAGGCGTTGGTGTGCTCGGTACCAACACCGGCCACGTGCTCGGTGCTGCCGCCAAAGCGGTTGGCGCTGGCCCACGCAGCCGCCTGTCCGGGCAGCAGCAGGCAGCTGATCATGCCGGCAAGAACGATTCTGTTCATCTCTGGCTCCTTATTGGGATTTCGCGGGTTGCGCCTTGGCCGGCTGGCTGCGCGTCGGCGGCTGCAGGCCCGCTGCGGGGGGCTTCGCAGCCGGATGGGCAAAGGGCATAGGTACCGCCGTCGCGGCCTTCGCCGTGGCGAACGCATCGACTGGCGCGGCCGGATCGAGCTTCCAGTGCGAAAGCTCCATCTGGTGGCGCAGGCGTAGCGGATCGTCGCGATACACGGCGCGCAGCATACGCGGCAGTTTGTCCTCGACGCCGATCCAGATCTGGACGAAGACTGCGTCGTTGACGAAGGCGACCATGTCGGTGAGCGTACCTCCGACCACCTTCGACTGGCCGATGTAGAAGGCGTTGGTCAGGCCCTCGGCGATGTTCCTGTAGGGGTCGGCAAGAATCAGGTCAGCAAACGGGAAGTAGATCGCGGCCGAATCGAAAGCCGTCTTGAGCGTGGCGTCGATGGTCGGCGGGGCGGCGGCAGTGGCGACCAGATTCTCGGCCGGCGCGTAGGCAGTCATCGCCTTGCCGTCGTAGTAGAACTCCGACGCCGGGCCGTCGCCGAGGGTGATCACGCGCAGTTTGTCCGGGCGCTGCATGAGCACTTCAAAACTCGTCGTATAGGCCAGCGCCGGGCCGAGGCGACTGGGCGCCTCGTAGGTCACCACCGCGGTGAACGACATCGAACGTGCTGCTGCCAGGCGATCGCTCATCGCCTTCAGCAGGTCGATGGCTCTGCTTTCCATGATCGGCTTGGGCGCCACCGCCTTGCTCGAGGTTTTTGCCGGCTTTGCGGCCTTGGCTACACTCGGGGACTGCTGCGCGTGCACGCTGCCGGCAAGCAACAGGCTGATAGCGAGCAAGCCTGCGCGCCTGGCGCACTGGTACTGGATCATCGATCGTCTCCTCATTTAAACACGCTGAAGTGCTTGTTCGTCAGGGCTTACGGGATCATCCCGCATTCGAACATCTTGTTGGCGATTGGCGCCGCCACCCGGTTCAGGAACTCCGTACGCATCGCCGGATCGCTGCGCAGCAGGCTAATGGCCCGCTGCGCCTCTGCCGACTTGGGCTGGCCTTTCTGCATCCACAATTGCTCACAGCTCGCCGTCTGGTACTTCTGAATCACCTTGTCGGCAACCATATCCACAACCGGGAATTGCGCAAAGCTGACGCCGGCGACGAAAACCGCCGGCAGGATGGCAAACCGCCAGATACGCTTGTTCATGACTGACTCCTCATCTCTCGGATTGGTGTAAGGAATGTTGGCTTCACTACGGGGCCACTAACAGTGCGGAGCTGGTGATAAGTACTCGCCATTCGCTCCAAAGATGGCGAGCAAGATCGTGATCATTTGGCGCGCATGAAATAAACATCGAACTTCTGTTGCATCACCGCCTGGAAGTAGACCCCCTTGAGGACGTCGCTCACCGGGTCGTAGCTCAACGTGTAGGTCGATCCATTGTAGCCGCCGGCGCGCAACTCGAAGAAGAGCTTGAGGGTCTTGCCGTCGCGCGTCGCTTCGGCCTTGGCAAACGGCAGCGGGCTCGGATTCGCGTAGCTGGCCTCGATCCTGCCGCTGGCATCGACGCCCTTGATGGTAATGACGTAGCCGCCATCGGGCCGTACCCAGCGCCCCGGCAGCGCGCCGAAAGCGGCTTCGGACTGCGCCGCTGGTGCCTCCGCCCTGGCCTGCGCAACGGCCACCTCGGTAACTGTGCCGACGACCAGCGCGAGTCCGGACAGGGTGAGTGCAATGGATGTCTTCATGGTTCGCTGACGACCTAGAACTTGAAGTCCGCGCCCAATGCGAAGCCGGTATAGCGCATATCGACGCCAAACCTACCGTCGAAATTGTACGACAGGCTGCGCACGCCAAGCGTCACGTCGCACAGGTCGAAGCGGTAGCCCGTCCCCAGCATGGCCATCCAGGTCCAGTTGTTGGAACCGCTGCCAATGTCCGCATAGTAGGGCATGAACCAGCGACGATCATCGCTGAGATCGATTTGCCCCTTGATGCCGACAATCCCGTCCCACTTGTTCAGTCTCCTCGAAAAATCCACCTCGGCCGGGACGGGGAACACGCTGTAATTGAAATTCAAGTCCATATTGAGGTAGCGGGCGCCGGCCACTACATCCAGATGGGAAGCGCCCTGGCGCAGAACCGTGTAGGCACCGGCAAGGGTGAGGATGTTGCTCTTCAGGTCCGTCGACGAGTCATACGGAAGCGCACGCGGTAGACCCGGCCTGTCGATGGGTTTCAGGCCTGAATTGGCGCCGCTGAACTTCACATAGTTGTAGTCGGCGAAAGCCGACCAGTCGCCCTTGCGGGCCTCGGCGGCAATGAAGAACGCAAACGAAAGATGCGACCAGTAATCCATGACCGTTTCATGGGTGTTGATCTGCATGGGACCGAAGGTCGCCGAGGTATAGATGGTAGGCAACCACGCATAGGGCGTGACGCTGAAATGCCACTGTCCGTCGAACATGGCCTCAGCGGGAACGCTCTGGAAGGCGCTGACCGGCGCCGCCACGAGACCCAACGCGGCCACCATGGCGCCCACGGCTTGCTTCCTGAAAACCCCTTTTGCAGCCATTGTTCAACCCTCCTCATGTGAGACAACAGTTAGTACTTCTCTTGCAACCCGACCCACTGCGAGTCGGAAGCACAGGTTCTCGGGCAGGGGCAGCGCGCAGTCCACGACGAAACTCCCTACCTGCAAGCACCACAGCCGACCCGGACGACCAGTCGCCTGTAACCAATTGCAAGCCAATTGTAACGGAATCGACGGTCGACACCAGCCCCTTGCTTCGCGGGCCGCTCGCCGTTCGCTGGCTCCCGGACGAAGGTAAGTCTGACCACGGTGGCGGCTTCTGCTACGATAGCCGTCGTTTCGGCGCGCCGCGTCGACCTTCCACGACCTGAGGAGACCCGCGATGTCTGCACTCAAATTCCTTGGCATTTCCGGCAGTCTGCGCCGTGCCTCATGTAACAGCGGCCTGCTGCGCGCAGCGCAGTCGCGGCTGCCGGCTGACGTGAGCATGGACATCGCCGACCTCGGCGACGTGCCGTTCTACAACGCCGACCTCAGCGAAAAGCCGGCGGCGGTCGTCCGCGTTCTCGGACAGATGGCCGCCGCCGACGCATTCGTCATTGCCTGCCCGGAATACAACTACTCGCTGGCGCCGGCGTTGAAGAACATTCTCGACTGGGCCTCGCGCGAAAAGGGCAACCCCCTGCTTTCGGGCAAGACTGCGGCACTGATGGGAGCCGGTGGCGGCATGGGCACCTCGCGGTCGCAATACCACCTGCGCCAGGTCTGCGTTTTTCTGAATCTGCACCTGCTCAACCAGCCCGAGGTCTTTTCCAGCGCATTTGCCGGCGGCTTCGATGCTGAGGGTAAGCTGACCGACGAGAAGATCGCCGGGCTGCTCTCCGAGCAAATGCAGGCGCTGGCAGACTGGACGCTACGGATCAAGGGCTAGGCTAGCGGCTTGCCCGGCTGGCGGCGATCGTCGGAACGTGGCTGCGGATTGCCTCAGGAAGACCAGCAAGCGACGGCGACGTCGGCCGCTCGCTGCCGGCGATTGCCCCCGCACAGGTCACGCGCAACATTCGCCGTGTACCCCCGGCCTTTCCATGCTCACCCGGTTTCCGGCTCCCGCCAGGAGGACTCATGAGTTCCCACCATCAACGCCTGTCGATCGTCATCCTCTGCAGTGCCCTCAGCTATCTCAACCTGCCGGCCGCGCGTGCGCAGGAATACACCAGCGACGGTGCGGTACGCCCCGACGCGGCCCTTTCGCCGGAACAGACCGACCCCGGACCGGTACTCTCACCCGGCGCCGTGCGCCCTGACCGCGCGCTCTCGCCGGAACAGACCGACCCCGGCCCGGTGCTCTCGCCCGGCGCCGTGCGGCCGGATCGGGCGCTCTCGCCCGAGGCGACCAACCCGCCGCCAGCGCTCTCGCCGGGCGCGGTACGCCCAGATCCGGCGCTGCCACCGGACTGAAGGAATTCGTCGGGCACCAGTCGGGCACCACCAAGGTCGGGGACCCGATCAGCGCGAATTTCGCCTGCGCTGGGGAAATTGTCGCGGCGCCGCAGGCATCCTGCAGTCCGCAAGGCGAAGCGTACGAAGAACGTATGCCCCGGCTTGCGGATTACCCCCCGGCTATTTGACCCGCAGCACGATCTCGATTCTGCGGTTCTTGGCGCGCCCTTGCGGTGTCGTGTTCGCGGCTACCGGCTGGTACTCCCCGAAACCCTCGACGACCAGGTTGCCGGGGTTAACGCCCTGTGACTGCAGGAAGCGCACCACGTCTGCAGCCCGCGCGGCCGAGAGTTCCCAGTTGCTCGGATAGCGGCCTCTGAGCGCCGGTCCGATCGGCTCGTTGTCGGTGTAGCCCTGCACATCGATCCAGTGACCGGTCAGGTTGGCCAGGGTCGGGACGGCCTTGCCGATCGTGCTGCGACCCTTGGCGTGCATTTCGGCACTGCCCGAAGCGAACAGGATCTCATCGACAAAGGTGACCACCAGGCGATCGCTGAGCTGCTTGATGTGCACCTGGTCCGCCGCAATCTCCGTCTGCAACTGCTGATTCAGCGCGCGGTACTGCGTCTCGAGAGCTACCGCCTTCTGCGTCTGCTGCACCTGCTGGTCGTACTTCTGTTCCGTCACGCAGCCTGCCAGCAACAACAGGCTGAACGGCACTGCCAGTGTCCAGTTTTTCATGCCTAGCTACTCCTTCATCCACATGCTTCGATCATTGGACGCGCCGCTCGCCAGCCCTTGCAACCGGCCAACGCCCATGCACGCCCTCTCTGCCACCCCGCACTGCCTACCGTGGCGCACAGCAAGTGTATCCTGAAGACTGACTGCCGCCAAGGCGACAGGCAGGGGTGACTGAACTCCCGGATAGCCGTCTCTAGCCGCCGCCAGCGGTTCTTGCGAGATTACTGTACGGCGCGAGAAACTCCACTGCTCCGTTGAAAATCAGACCCATTCCCATGGCGGCGACGAAAAAGCCGACGATCCGCGTCGCGGCATCGATTCCCTGCTTGCCGATCTTGCGCAGGATCGGCTTGGCGTAGATCAGCGACAGATAGGTGGTCAACATGCACGCAACGATCGCCGCGCTGGCGGCGAGAAAATGCAGCAATTCCCCGGGTGACTGCTTGATCGTCGAAGCCATGCTGATCAAGGTGGCGATCGCGCCGGGGCCGAACATGATCGGCATCGCCAGCGGAACGAAAGCGATATCGGCATCGCCACTGTCGGCGCGCGGAATGATCCCTCCGGATGGCGGCGGATTGAACAGGTCGAAGCCGACGCGCGTAAGGATCACCCCGCCAACCACCCGCACCATGCTCAGCGGCACTTCGAAGATACGCAGCAGCAGGGTCCCGAAGAGCAGGAAAAAAAAACTCAGCAACAGGGCATAAATGCAGGCCTGGCGAGCCACCCGCCGCTGTTCGGCAGCCGCCTGGCCAGCGGTCAGGCCAAGATAGACCGGTATCGCCTCCAGCGGATTGATGATCGCCACAAGGGTGGTGAACAGGCTAATGAAAAGGGTAATCGTGGGATTCATACCCGCAGTGCTCCAGGAAGAGGCGTGTCATTCGCGGCCAGGTGGATTTGCCCAACAGAACGAGTTGCCGGCAGCCTATCACAAAGGTTCCTGACTCCAAACGGAAGCGCTGCATCCGGGCTCAGCGAGCGACGCTCTGGCTGGCTGCACAATAGCCGGGCAGTGCCTGCGGACCCCGTCGGGCTGGAGCCGCCAGCAGCACTTGCCAGGCGTCCGGCAAAGCCATCGCCGAAGCGGCGCATTGACCTGGCCGGTGCAGCAGTCTCATACTCCAGGCCATGGTTTTCAGCTTTCTGTCCTTCGTGTATCTGGCCGTGGCACTGGCGGTTGCGCTGCGCATTTTTTCGCGGCGAAGTTCCCACGGCACGGCATTGGCCTGGCTGCTGCTGGTCATCCTCCTGCCGGCTGTTGGCGCGCTGATCTACCTGCTGATCGGCGAACGCCGCCTGGGCAGGACCTGGATGCGCAGGGCGATCACCCTGCAACCGCAGATCCTGCGCTGGGCCCGGAACATCCCGGCCACCGACGTGGTCGCGCCGGATACCTTGAGCATGGGCGCGGAGAGCCTCAGCCGGCTCGCCACCGGCCTCGCCGGTCTGCCGCTGATGGGCGGCCACCGCTTGCGGCTGCTCGTCGAAAGCGAATCGATCATGCGTATGCTGATCGCCGACATCGACGCTGCCCGCTACTCGGTACACCTGGAGTTCTACATCTGGAGCGCCGGCGGTTTCGTCGACGATCTGGTAGCCGCGCTGGTAAATGCCGCGCGGCGCGGAGTCGCCTGTCGCGCGCTGATGGATTCGCTGGGCAGCCGTTCCTTTTTCAAGAGTGAAGCAATCGCCTCGCTGCGCGCCGCCGGCATCGAAATCGTCGAGGTTCTCCCGGTCAATCCGCTGCGCGCGCTGTTCGTTCGTCTGGACCTGCGCGACCATCGCAAGATCGCCGTCATCGACCGTGGCGTGGCCTACACCGGCAGCATGAATGTTGCCGACCCGCGTTTCTTCAAGCAGGATGCCGGCGTCGGCGAGTGGGTCGATGCGATGGTCAGGATCGAAGGGCCGGCGGCCTGGGCACTCGAAGCGGTATCCCTGTCGCTGACCGCACTGCAGACCGGCGGCGATTTTGCCCCCCCCGAACCGCCCGCGCTGTCGCCAACCGGCAACAGCCGTGTGCAGATCTTTCCTTCGGGACCGCAATCGTCGATCCGTCACATCGAAGCGCTGCTGCTCACTGCGATCTACGCCGCGAGACGCGAGATCGTTCTGACCACGCCCTATTTCGTCCCCAGCGAGACATTGTTGACGGCGCTGCGCTCCGCCGCCGTACGCGGCGTGCATGTCATCCTGATTGTGCCGAAGAAAGTCGACTCGCGGCTGGTCCGCTACGCCAGCGACGCCTACAACGACGACCTGCTGGTCTCGGGTATCACCATCCTGCATTTCGGTGACGGCCTCCTGCACACCAAAAGCATGGTCATCGATGAGCAGATCACCATCTTCGGGACGGTCAACTTCGACCTGCGCAGCTTCGAACTCAATTTCGAGGTCTCGTTGATCGCCTACGACCGGCAGTTTTCGAGCGAAGTACGCGCACTGCAACGCCAGTACGAGTCCAGATCACAGGCCCTGCAACTCGAACAATGGCGCGCACGACCCCATTGGCGCCGCCTGCTCGAAAACGCCGTGCAGGTGATGAGCCCCCTGCTTTGACCATTGCAGGCTGCGCGACGGCCAACGGCAGCGGCTAGGGGTTACTGTCAAGGCCCGAAGCCAGCTGGTCAAGGCGTTCAATCGCACTCGTCGCCACCGCGATTTCGCGCAGAAAACAGCTCAGTCCGACAATCAGCGCAAGCATCGCCGCGATGAACAACCCGGCAATCGTGGTCGACAGATCGATCTGCAGTTCGGCGCCGACAAACAGCGCGACGACCACCAGGCAAACCAGCAGATCGCAGGCAGTACATAGGCTGATCGCCCAGTGGATCAGGCGTGCCCGCCGCGAGAGGGAGACCATCGTGGACAGCGTGCTGGAGTAATCGTCTGCTGACGATTCCTCGGCCAACCTCTTCTCCAGTACATGAAAGCGATCGATGACCCGCGCCAGCCGATTGGCAAGTACACCCAACAGCGAGCCAACCCCGGCCAGCAGGAAGACCGGCGCCACGGCCAGCTGGATGACCTGCGCGACCGACGAAACATCAGTGGAAAGTTGCACGTGGCGCACCTGTACGAAGAATTTGATTCACTGCAGAACGCCTCCGAACGCGTTCTGCCGCCCGTCTTCCCCTCGGAAGAGCATCTGGAGAGCACCTTCCCGATGTCGGATAGACCACTCTACACGCTGTTGAAACGATCCTCATCAGTTGACAACATCGAGTCGGCGATGAACGCCGGCCAGGATTTCATTGGCCAGGATCTGTGCGATCACTACGCGTTTCGCCAGGGCAAGGTCGATGTCGATCGTCGCGGCGGTGGCTGGAACGACAACTATCATCCCGTCGCCACCGCCGCCGCAGTGACGGCCACCGTCGCGGTGACTGCCGCCGTCATCGGTTCGGTGGTTCGAACGGTGCCCGCCAACTGCGCGCCGTACACCTATAACGGCGTCGTGTATCAGCAATGCGGCAGCAGCTGGTACCAGCCCCAGTACGTTGGCAGCAGCGTCGAGTACGTGGTGGTCAGTCCACCGTATTGAAAGAAAAGGCCACAAGCGTGCCAAGAGCGAGCCGCAAGGGACCGCGGCCCTGCTTTCCCCTGCAGTCAGGATCAGGCATCCTCGCTGGCAAAGTTGAGTTCCACGCCATTGCCAGCGGGGTCGCTGATGAACAATTGCACCTGCAGCGTCCCCGGTACCCGCGCCTTGGTGAAGGCGATAGCCAACTGCCGCAACCGGGACTCGAAGTCGAGGCACCCGGTGCAGCTGAACGCGGCGTGATCAAACGTCGTCGTCACACCGAGAACGCATGACTCGCCAGCCCGGGTTTCCGAAAGATGCACGATCGCTTGCTCACCCGCGTACAGCCAGTAGCCGAAACTTCCGAACGCTGGCCGTTCACCCAGCGTCAGGCCGAGCACATCGCAATAGAAGCTGCGCAGCCGTTCCATCAGTTCGCGCGGGGCGCGCAGGTTATAGTGACTGAGGCCTGTTGCTGGCATTTCGACACCTCATTGAAAGACTGGCTACACGGCCAGGAACATGCTTCCCGAGCAATCGGAAAAACCGGGGCCGGTTCAGTATCCCCTTTACCCCTGCTATTGTTTGCCCTTGATGTTGCCGACCGTGCCGCCGACGACCGCGCCGACCGCTGCTCCGGTCCAGCCGCTGCCACCCGAGATTGCCGCAATGCCGGCCCCCGCAGCAGCACCAATCGCAGCACCACTGACCGTTCCCTGCTCGCGCGGAGTCATGTTTGTGCAGCCGGTCGCCGCCACCGCGGCGAGCACGGCCAGAACCATTCCAGTCTTCTTCATTTCTCGTCCCCCCTTACTTTTTTGTCTTGGGCAGTGCGGGCAGCACCATCTCGAACCAGATCGTCTCAACCACCGGCCGCTGCAGCTGCTCGGGATGCGCCGCGTACCACTGGTCGAGGGCTTGACGCGTGCTGCTCAAGGTCTGGTTCTTCATCCCGGCGGCGACGCGTGGGGAAAAGCCGCTCGCCGCCACCTTCGGATTGTCGGCATGGTACGCCGCCTCGATCTGGACGATGTTGGCCAGGCCAACGAGATAGGCCTGTTTGAGCTCGTCCGAGGACTTGACCCACAGGGCGCCATCGACCAACGGCACCTCCGCTGCACCAGCACTACCGCAAGTCACCACCAATGCCACGCAGGTCGCCGACGCGGCAAACCGCAATTTCCGAAAAACAGATCGAATCGTCATCATCTTTCCCTCCAGGACAGGAGTTCAAAGGCTACCACGCCGCGCCGATCGTTTGAAGCGAAAGTTTCGCGGCAGACCCTCTCTGGCCACAAACGGCTTCCCAGTCGCTACCATCGTATCTCTGCGGTCCCCTAATCTGGCCAACCGTCATTGACCACCGGGGTATCAGCTTGTAGAATGCGCGCTTCCTCGGGGCGTGGCGCAGCCTGGTAGCGCATCTGCTTTGGGAGCAGAGGGTCGTGAGTTCGAATCCCACCGCCCCGACCAGTAGTGGAAGTGCAAGTTTTTCCCGTAGCAAGATGCGGTACTGGCGGGAAGCAGTTGCCAGGCAGTTTCGTACTCGCGCCCGTAGCTCAACCGGATAGAGCACCGGCCTTCTAAGCCGGGGGTCGTGAGTTCGAGTCTCGCCGGGCGCGCCAAAGCAATGGCGGTGTTAGCTCAGTTGGTAGAGCACTGGATTGTGATTCCAGTGGTCACGGGTTCGAATCCCGTACATCGCCCCAACCAGCCAGAACGTCGGAAGTACGCAGGAACCAGGGAACCATGAGCAGGCAAGTTGCCGTCACCGGTTATTCTTTCAGGCTGCCGGGAACGACGACCAGCCGTTATTGGCAGGATCTGCTCGACGGTCGCAATCTGGTGACCGAGGTCGATGCGCAGCGCTGGGCACAGGACACCTTCCTGCACCCGAACAGGAATCATCCGGGAACCAGCTACACCTTCGCCGCTGGATCGATCGGCGACGTCACCACCTTTGACGCCGCCTTCTTCGGCATTTCGCCCCGCGAAGCGGCGCTGATGGATCCGCAGCAGCGTCTGCTGCTCGAGATGAGCTGGGAGGCGCTGGAAAATTCCGGCACTCCGGCATCGCGCCTGCGTGGCAGCCGCTGCGGTGTCTATATCGGCATTGCCAGTGCCGACTATTCGTACCGGATGGCCGACGACCTCGCCGTCGCTGACTCGACGATGGCCACCGGCAACACCGCCAGCATCGCCGCCAACCGCATTTCCTACGTCTTCGACCTGCGTGGTCCGAGCATGGCGATCGACACCGCCTGCTCATCGTCGCTGGTCGCCTTTCATCAGGCCTGCCGTTCGATCCTTTCCGGAGAAAGCACGCAGGCCCTCGCCGGTGGCATCAGCCTGCACCTGCACCCCTACGGCTTCCTGATCTTCGCGAAGGCATCGATGCTCTCGCGACGCGGTCGCTGCGCCGTTTTTGACGCGTCCGGTGATGGTTACGTGCGCTCCGAGGGCGGCGGCATCTTTGTCCTCAAGGATTACGATCAGGCCCTCGCGGATGGCGATCCGATCCTGGCGGTGGTGACCGGCTCGATGGTCAACACCGATGGGCGCAAATCCGGGCTGACCGTACCAAGCGCAAGTGTTCAGTCGGACCTGCTGCAACAGGCTTACGCCGAGGCGGGAATCGATCCGGCGGCGATCGACTACCTCGAAGCGCACGGCACCGGAACGGCAGTCGGCGACCCGATTGAAACCTTCGCCATCGGCGATGCACTGGGCAGGCGCCGATCCGAGCCGCTGCCCATCGGCTCGGTGAAAAGCAACATGGGGCATCTGGAAGCAGCTTCCGGCGTCGCCGGGCTGGTCAAGGCGCTGCATTGCCTCGAACACCGCGAGGTACCGGCGACGATCGGCGTCGAAACGGTCAATCCGAACATCAAGCTCGCCGACTGGAACCTCGAACTGGTGACCAGCAACCGGTCACTCAAGAAAGCCGGGAAAATCATCATCGGAGTCAATTCCTTCGGCTTCGGCGGCGCCAATGCGCACGTCATCCTGGAAAGCCCTCCTGCAGCGAGCGCCGGAAAACGGGTTCAGGCAGCTGCATCGCCGCTGCCACTAATTCTCTCGGCGCGTGACCACGTTGCGCTGCAGGCGACCGCCCGCGAATTTGCCGGCTTCCTCAGCGGGCAGGTAGCCAGCGCGCTCTACGACATCGCCTACAGCGCGGCATTCCATCGCGAATGGCACGAACAGCGGGCGATCGTCTACGGCACGCAGCCGCAGGCCATTGCCGAGGCACTACTCGACTTTGCCGACCGCGCATTCGAGCACCCGCAGGTGGCCACCGGCACCGCCCTGGCGACGCCTGGCGGACCGGCTTTCGTTTATTCGGGTAACGGTTCGCAATGGGCAGGCATGGGCAAGCGCCTGCTGGCGGAAGAGCCGCTGTTCCGCGACACGATCCGCAAGGTCGACGCTCTGCTCCGCTGCCACGCCGATTTCTCGATCGAGGACGAACTCGCCGGCAACAACGGCGACGATCGCTACGCCTGTACCGAAATCGCACAACCAGCCCTGTTCGCGCTACAGGTCGGAATCACGGAAATGCTCAGGCAGCGTGGCATCGTACCGGCGGTCGTCGCTGGCCACAGTGTTGGCGAAGTGGCTGCCGCCTGGGCGTCGGGTGCTCTGACCCTGGCCGAAGCGGTCACCGTGATCTACCAGCGCAGCCGCCTGCAGGAAACCACCAGGGGCCAGGGAGAAATGAGCGCGCTGGGCCTCGGCGAGGCAGCGACGAGGGAGCTGATCGATGAACTCGGGCTGCGCTCGTCAGTCGTCGTCGCCGGGGTCAATAGCGCGCGCGGCGTCACCGTCGCCGGCGACCCCGAGATGCTCGGCCAGCTCGAGTCGGCACTGCACGCCAGGCACGTCGTCCACAAGCGCCTCGATCTCGATTACGCCTTTCACAGTCCGGCGATGGACCCGATCGAAACCGGGATCCGCCAGGCGCTGGCAGGCCTGCAGCCACGCCAGACAAGCATAACGTTCTACTCCAGCGTCAGCGGCAAGCTGCTGGCCGGGCGGCGACTCGACGCCGGGTATTGGTGGGAGAACATCCGCCAACCGGTACTCTTCGAACAAACCATCAGCAGCATGCTCGACAGCGGCGTCAAGCTGTTCATCGAGATCGGACCGCATCCGGTGCTGCGCAACTACGTCAATGACTGCCTCAAGGCGCGGGCGATCGAGGGTCGGGTAATCGCTACGGCGATGCGCGGTGACGATTCGCCGCAACGGATCGACGCTGCCGCCAACCAGTCGATACTCGCCGGTGGCAGCGTCGACTGGCGGATTTCTTTCCCGCGCGCCGGTCGATTTGTGCAGCTACCAAACTACGTCTGGCAGCGTGAACGGCACTGGCATCCGGTGACGACCGAGGCGATGGGACTGATCTATCGGCACAAGCTCCACCCGCTGCTCGGCTACCCATTACCCCAACAGGAACTGACTTGGGAAAACCAGCTCGATACACAGATCTGTCCGATGCTTGCCGACCATGTCGTCGGCGAGGCGACGGTCTTCCCGGGATCGGGCTTTGCCGAACTGGCACTGGCGGCCGCCCTGGCCTGGCACCCGACGGCAGTCATCGAGGTCGAAGAGCTTGAAATCCGTTCACCGCTGCTGCTCGGCGAGGAGCGATCGACGATCATCCGCTCAAGCATCGACGCTCAGGACGGCAGCATCACCATCCGCAGCCGGGAGCAGCTGAGCAGCGACCCGTGGACCGTGCACAGCGTGGCTCGCATTCTGCGCGAAGCACAGAGCACGCTGCTCAACGAAAAGGGGCCCGAACTGCCGAGCCGCAACCCGGATTTCACCGGCAGCAGCCACGCGACGCTGACGCGGGCGGTCGGTATCGCCTATGGCCCGACGTTCCAGTGCATCGACCATGGCTGGATCGAGGGCAACTCGGTGCTCGCCGTGTATCGCGTTCCGGAGAATGTAGACCTCCTGCAGACCCACCTGCATCCGGCCCTGCTCGATAGTGCATTCCAGCTCGTCTTCCAGCTGCTGGCGGAGGCCATCGGTGTACACGACGGTGTTGCCTTCGTGCCGGCGCGCATGGGACGCATCGCTTTCCGCAGTGGCCAGGCGAAGCCCAGCTATGCGCGAGCGACGCTGCTGAAGCACAGCTCGCGCTCGCTGCAGGCCGAGTTTGCGATTTTTGCCGAAGACGGGAGCAGCATTGCCGTCGTCAAGGACGCCCGTTTTCGCAGCATCCGCCTCAGCCGCGGGGCCGCTGACCGTCTGCGCTTTCTCGCCTGGCACGGCAGACCACAACCGCACCCCCTGGCCCCGGCAGGGCAGCCCAGCATCTCTTTCGAGAACGTTCGATCGGCGCTTGCCGAACTGGTCAGACGCGCAGCGTTGAAGGGAACCCATCGCCGCTATTCCGAGGAAGTCGATCCATTGCTCGACAGCCTGTGCAGCCGCTTTACGCGACTGGCACTGCAGAATCTGGCCAACGGTGAACCCAGTCTTTCCCGGCAGGCGGTACAGGCCTGCCAGGCGGCCAACCCGGAGGCGGAGCCCCTGCTGGAACGACTGATCGCGCTGTCTGAGGATGAGCAGACACTCCAGGCAAACGCTGACGGCTGGGCAATCCTGCCCGATCAGCGGGATCAGTCGCTGGCGCAAGACATCTGGAACAGCCTGGTGGCCGACAACCCGGATTATTTCCAGATCGTTCATTCGGTAGGGCGGGTCGGCATGCACCTGCACCGGCTGCTCGACGGCAGCAGCAAACTGTCGGAAATCTGCCCGCAGGAGTCATCTCAGACCACCCTGCTGCAACAGGTACTGGGCGCCCGCGGCAAGCAACAGCTCGGCCAGATGCTGCGGGAACTGATCGACCGCGGGCTGCGGCAGCTTCCCGCGGGCAGGCGCCTGGGGATCGTCGAGATCAGCGCGGGAGCACCTTTGTTCGCCATGGATGCCTGCAGCAAGCTGGACTTCAATCGCGGCGATTATTTCTTCGCCAGCCCGTCAGCGGCGACGCTGGCCGAGGTGGGCGGCAGGCTCAAGGAGTCCTTCCCAAGCATCGCCACACAGTTGCTCGACGGCACGCAGAACAGTAGCACCGGCGGACGGCGGGCGGTCTGCGCGATGGCCATCGTGACGCTCGATTTCGATCGCGTCGACCAGGCGCTCCTGGCGTTCGAGTACGCTCGCGCCTGCCTGGCACCGGGAGGATCTCTGATTGTCGTCGGACAGCACCCGTCGCGCTGGATCGATGTCGTCTTCGGTGCCCAGCGCAGCGGCTGGTCGCGGTCGGAAAGCGGGCAATGGCTTTCGCAGCAGCGGCCAAGCCTTTTCTGGCGACAACAGCTGCAGGAAATCGGTCTGGTTTGCCCGGAACCCTTCGAATTCTCGCCGGACACCTTTTCCGGCCCGTACGTCCTGCTCGGCCAGCTACCCGCAAGCGAGCACACTCCCGCAGAGTCGCCCCGATCGACGCTGCGCAGCTGGATCCTGCTCGCCGATGCAGACGGCTACTCGGCGCGGCTGTCGGATCAATTGACGAAAAAACTGCAGGCACGCGGCGATCTGGTGATCCAGTCGCAGCCTGGCGATGCCTTGCAGATCGAATCCCTGCTTCGGGAAACGCGCGGCAACTACGGTGAACTCGACGGCCTGGTGTATCTCGCCGGCCTTGACGACCAGGCAGACGAGGTCTCGGCGGCAGCGCTGCTCGACCGCCAGGTCAACCGCTGCGCGACCGCTGCAGCCATCGCCCAGGCATGTGATCGCTCGCAGACGAAAACCAGCTGCTGGCTGATCACCGGCAAGGTGGCGAACAGCCTGTTGCCCGATCCACAAGCGAGTGGCATCGTCGCCGACGCCGCGCTGTGGGGGTTTGGCCGGACGATGCTCAACGAAGCCGATCACTGCAGCATCCGCCTGGTCGATCTGCAACTGCCGATGACCGTCGAGACGGCCGCCACGGCGCTCGACCAGGAGTTCGAACAGCCCGACGACGAACAGGAAATCGCGCTCACCCGCAACGGCGAGCGTTATGCGCTGCGCCTACGCATCGAACCGCGGCCGGACGCGCAGGAGCACGCGCCGATCGAGACGCCGACGCTGTCGCTCGGCTTCCAGTTCCCCGGACAGCTGCGCAATCTGCGCTGGGAGGCGCACCCACGCCGCGAGCTCGCGGCGGACCAGATCGAGGTCGAAGTACAGGCGACCGGGCTCAACTTCCGCGATGTCATGTATGCGCTCGGGCTGCTCTCGGACGAAGCGATTGAAAACGGCTTTGCCGGACCGACTCTGGGTTTCGAGTTTGCCGGCATCGTCAGCCGGGTTGGCAGCGTCGATAGCGACTTCAACCCCGGTGATCCGGTGGTGGGTTTCGGTCCTTCCAGCTTCGGCAACCGTGTGCTCACGCAGGCCGGGGCAATCGCGCACATCCCGCCGTGGATCTCCTGTGAAGCGGCAGCAACCATTCCGAGTACTTTTTTCACGGTCTATTACGCCCTGCATCACCTGGCACGGCTGCAACCCGAGGAAAAGGTCCTGATCCATGGCGCGGCGGGAGGGGTCGGGATTGCCGCCATCCAGGTCGCCAAATGGCTGGGTGCCGAGATCTACGCCACCGCCGGGTCAGACGAAAAGCGCGACTTCCTGCGCCTGCTCGGCGTCGATCACATCTTCGACTCGCGTTCGCTCTGCTTTGCCGACCAGATCCTGGCGCAAACCGGCGGGCAGGGCGTCGACGTAGTCCTCAATTCACTCGCCGGCGAGGCCATCAACCGCAATTTTCAGGTGCTCAAACCCTTTGGTCGCTTTCTCGAACTCGGCAAGCGCGACTTCTACGAAAACACCAAAGTTGGCCTGCGCCCGTTCCGCAACAACATCAGCTACTTCGGTATCGACGCCGACCAGCTGATGTTAGTCCACCCGCAGCTGACACGAACCCTGTTCGCCGAGATCATGGCGCTGTTTGCCGAAGGCGTTCTCCACCCCCTGCCCTATCACACCTTCGAGGCGGAAGATGTGGTCGATGCTTTTCGCTACATGCAGCAGGCGCGGCAGATTGGCAAGATCGTCATCACCTACCACCACGGCATCCATCGCCCGCACAACCCGGCGCCCGGCACCCGTCAACCTCTGCAGCTCGCGGCCGACGCCTGCTACCTGGTCAGCGGCGGCCTGCGCGGCTTTGGCCTGCGCGCCGCCGAGTGGCTGGCCAGCAAGGGCGCTCGCCATCTGCTCCTGATCAGCCGCAGCGGTCCGCAAACGCTGGAAGCGCAGGAAGCGATCGCGCGACTCGAAGCGCAAGGGGTGAGCGTGCATGCCGCTGCCTGCGACGTCACCGACCGCAACGCCCTCGCCGCGCTGCTCGCCGAAACCGCCACGACGCTGCCGCCGCTGCAGGGAATCGTGCATGCCGCAGCGCTCATCGATGACCGCCTGGTGCGCAACATCGACGCCGATCAGATCCGCAGCGTGCTCGCCCCGAAGGTCCTCGGCGCGCACCACCTGCATGAGCTGACGCGCGACCGCATGCTCGATCTGTTCGTTCTTTTTTCGTCGGCGACGACCCCCTTCGGCAACCCCGGGCAAGCCAGCTACGTCGCGGCCAATGCCTGCCTGGAGGCGCTCGCCGAACACCGCCGCGCCATTGGCCTGTGCGCCACCTGTGTCGGCTGGGGGCCGATCGACGACGTTGGCTTCCTGGCGCGCAACGAGAAGATCAAGGAAGCCCTGCAAAGCCGCATGGGCGGATCGGCGCTCAAGTCCAGCATCGCTCTCGATGCACTCGAGGCGATGCTGCTGGCCCAACGTTCCGGCCTCGCGGTCCTCGAACTCGACTGGCCAGCGCTGCGCCGCTTCCTGCCAACGGCGGCCAGCCCGAAGTTTCGCGAACTGGCCTGGCACACGGAGGACGGCGGCGACCAGGAGGACCACTCCGAAGACATTCAGCGGTTGCTCGCGGAACTGCCTGACGAGCAACTGCTGGCCGCCTTCGTCGACCTGCTCAGGAAGGAGATTGGCGAAATCCTGCGCGTCGCCCCGGACAAGATCGACGCCAACCGTTCGCTCTATGACATGGGTCTCGACTCGTTGATGGGGGTTGAACTGGTCGTCGCTCTCGAAGCACGTTTCGGCATCCGGCTGCCGGTGATGGCCCTCACCCAGAGTCCGACGATCATGAAGCTGGCCGAACGCGTCATTCAGCAACTGCGGGGAAGCGGCGAGGGAGGCGATAAGGAAAGCGCCGCCGACGAGACGAACGGGATTCTTGCGCAGACGCAGGAGATCACCAGACAGCAGGGCGCTGATATGTCCGCCGAATCGATCGCCGCGGTGGCCAGGGACGTCCAGTCGGCCCGCGCTCGGGTGATCGACTGACATGGCACGCAAGGGTCTGCCGGGGCTGACCGCCCAGATCAAGGATAAACTCATCCAGCAGGCGCTCGAACGTCGGCTCCGGCAGGCCGAGCAGGGGCCCAGTTTCGAAGCGCCCGTGCGTGCAGCGGATGCCGCCGCCGACACGCCCGAGCAGCACTTCCGCTTTGCCCTGCATCCGGGATACCAGCAGATTCGCATCATCCGCGAAGGCGCCACCCGTCTCGGCATCGAGAGTCCGTTCTTCATGCTGCATGAGGGCATCGCCGGTGCCACGACACGCATCGACGGGCGCGAGTACATCAACTACGCGAGCTACAACTACCTCGGACTTTCCGGCCACCCGAAGATTGCTGCAGCCGCCAAAGAGGCGATTGACCGTTATGGCACGTCGGTCTCCGCCAGCCGCCTGGTGTCGGGAGAAAGGCCGGTGCATCGCCAGCTCGAACAGGCCATCGCCCGGGTGTACGACGTTGACGATGCGATCACCTTTGTCAGCGGCCACGCCACCAACGTCACCACCATCGGCCATCTGTTCGCGCCGCAGGATCTGATTCTGCACGATGAGCTGATCCATAACAGCGTCGTCCAGGGGATCACGCTCTCCGGCGCGCGCCGCCTGCCCTTCCCGCACAATGACTGGTCGGCGCTGGACGCCATCCTCAGCCAGCAACGCCACCATTTTCAACGCGTGCTGATCGTGCTCGAAGGCATCTACAGCATGGATGGCGATTATCCCGAGCTGCCCCGCTTTGTCGACCTCAAGAAGCGCTACCGAGCCTTTCTGATGGTCGACGAAGCCCACTCTTTTGGCGTGATGGGCAGGACCGGCCTGGGAATCAGGGAGCACTTCGGGCTGCCGGGCGCCGACGTCGACATCTGGATGGGAACCCTGAGCAAGGCCCTCGCCGGTTGCGGCGGTTATGTCGCCGGCGAATCGGCGCTGGTCGAACACCTCAAGTTCCTGGCGCCGGGCTTTCTCTACAGCGTCGGCATGCCGCCGCCGACCGCGGCCGCCTCGCTGGCTGCCCTGCAGTGCCTGCAAGGCGAGCCGGAGCGGGTGGCCACCCTGCAGGAACGCGGCCGCCTGTTCCTCGCGCAGGCGCGGGCGGCCGGTGTGGATACCGGTAGCAGCGCGGGTTTCGCGGTTATTCCGGCGCTCACCGGCAGTTCGATCAAGGCCGCGCGCCTGGCGTCCGCTCTCTTCGAGCGCGGCATCAATGTACAGCCGATCCTCTACCCGGCGGTGCCCGAGAAATCCGCGCGGCTGCGCTTCTTCATCTCCTGCCAGCATACCGAGGCACAAATTCGCCAGACGGTTGCCACCCTGGCCGAAGCACTCGGCCAACTGTAGGCAGAAGCCGCCCGTCGCCGTGAGCAGTCAGTCGCGCTCGCGGCGGTGGTTGCGACAGCTTTCGTCTGCCGGTACCCGCAGCAGACCCATTCCCCGCAGCAGCAGGCCGCCCAGGTCCTCGACCTTGAGATCGCGACGACTTGCCGAAATTGCCTCGCCAGCCGCCGCCCCACCTTTTCGCCAGATGAAATAGTCGGTGTGCCCGCTTGGCGATCCGATCGTCCGATAGACTTCGGGCATGATCGGCACATGGTCACCAAACCAGCACAGGTAGCCGACGTCCGGCAGGCTCTCCAGTTCGGCGCGCAGCCGGCCGGCCATGCGGTCGGCGTTGCGCAGGTGGCGCAGATACACGGTCAACTCGGAGCAGGCGGTCGGCGGTGGTAGCGCATAGTATTGTTCGACTTCGCCGGGCAGCACCTTCTCCAGATGCAGCGGCCCGTGATTTTCCATGGTGATGACAAAAACGAACAAGGCCTGCCCGGAAGCCTCGCGCAGCAGCGAACAGACCTTCTCGGCGACGGCCAGGTCGCCGACATAGGGACCGCTTTTTTCCGCGCCGGCAAAACCGCGGATGTCGATGAACTGATCGAAGCCAAGCTGCGGGTAGACCTTGTTGCGGGCATAGAAGCTGGCCGCGTAGGGATGTACGCAGACCGTCCGGTAGCCGCAGCGCTTGAGGAAGCCGACCAGCGTCGCCAGTCGTTGACGCGCCAGGCGGCGATAGGGATTGAAACGATGCACACCCAGCGACTCGCCGGCGAGTCCCGATAGAAACGCGAACTCGGTGCGTACGGTATTGGCTCCCCAGGCGGCCACTTCCAGCTGTCCCTGCCAGAGCGCCGCCGCCTGCAGGGTGTCGAACTCGCGCAGGACCTCGCTGCGGATGCTGGGCAACAAGCGTCGCACATCGAAGAAGGACTCGCTCTGTACGACCACCAGATGCGCTGCCCGGCCGGCGGCCGGCGGTCCGGCGCTGCAGCGCTGGTAAGGCGTGGCGAGCGGCGTGTCGCGCAGTTCTTCCTCGCCATATCGCCACATCGCCGCCAGCAGGCCGAGTTGCCGGAGGTCAGCGCTGGCGTCGAAAGTTACCGGCAGTCGCTTCCGGTGCCCCAGCCACAGCAGGAACAGCCCGGATAACGCCAGCATCGCCGCGCCACTCAGGAAGTCCGCCGCTGGCAGCGACGTCGTCAAGGGCTTCTCCAGCACCAGACCGGCAGCCACCGCCCCGGCAAACGCGAGCACCGCCAGCACTGCCCTGCCGGCGCCGAGAAAGGGCATGTACAGCCGGGGGTGCCGCAAGGCGTCGCGGAAATACTCGAAGTCCTGGAAGATGAACGGTTCGCGCAGCGTGTGGGATTTGGCGTTGCTGACCAGCACCACGAACAGCAAGCCGGCGAGCAATGCCGCCGCAGCAAAGTTGGGCCGTTGCAGTACCAGGAGCAGGCAGCTCAACAGCCACAGCCAGACGCCGAAATGGATCGCCAGGGTCGCTGCCGGTCGCTTCCAGACTGGCCGCGCGGGCGGGTCGAGAAGATGCTCGATGAACAGCGACAGGCCGGCACCGCCCAGCACCGCCGGCGCCAGCGCCCAGGCGAAGGAATCAGCCACCGTACTTGAGCAGGCGCAGGATGCGCTCGGAGACCGCGGCGGGCAGGACGGCGAGGAACCAGGTGCCAAGATTGAGTGGAAACGGAAAGCTGATGCGCGCCTGATTGCGCGCCAGACCACGCCGGATATGGCGGGCGGCGCGCTCGGCCGACCACAGGAACGGCTTGGGTCCGGGCATCTCGCGGCACATCCGTGATTCGACGTAGCCCGGCATGACCACATTGACGCGCACGCCTTCGCCTGCCAGCCAGCCACGGATTGCCTCCCCATAGGCCTTGAGAGCGGCCTTGCTGGCGCAGTAACTCGGCGTTACCGGCAGCCCGTAATACGCGGCCAATGAACTGATCAGGGCAATCTGTCCATCGCCACGCGCGCGCATCGCCGGCAGCAGCGCATCGACAGTGGCGATGGCCGCAATCAGGTTGACCTCCAGCAGCGCCTGCACGTCGTCCCAGCGCTCGCCGGCCCCTTGCGGTCCGATGTTGGTGTTCAGGCCGGCATTGACGATCACCAGATCCAGCGACTCCTGCTCCGCCAGGGCCAGCAGCCACTCCCGCAGCGCTTGGCGGTCGCGCAGGTCGAGCACCTGCGTCCGCACGCGCGCGCCGCGCGCTTCGCAGAGCGTCGCCAGTTCCCGCAGCCGCGGGCCATTGCGGCCCTGCAGGACGAGGGTCGTTCCCGCCGCGGCATATTCCATCGCCAGAGCGCCGCCAATGCCACCGGTGGCGCCGGTGATCAGCACGCTGGTCGGCGCCTGGCTCACAGCAGTTCATCCAGAGGCGAACGTTCGGGCTCGAGCAGACGCAGGCAATTGTCGACCGCCATCCGGATGCCGGTCCGGCAATAGAAGCCGCCATTGACCTGCGTTGTATGGATCAGCGTGTTGCGGAAGCAACGAAACAATTCGGCATCCGGCCGCACTTCGCTCTGCCAGAACTCATCCAGAGGCCCCTGAAAAGTGAGGCCCGGGAGGTTATAGATCGGATCGCTCAAGGTCACCGTCGGGCACCCCATGCCCACCGACAGGCAACCCAGCGTGCTGTTCACCGTCACCACCCCGCGCACCGGCGGCAGCAGCTTGTCGAGATTGCCGCTCTCCAGGTAGTCGATGCGTCCGCTCAGCGCGAAGCGCTTCGCCAGCCCGGCGATGGTCCGCTGATGCCGGACCAGCCCGGGATCCAGCGGATGATTCTTGATCACCAGCCGCGCCTCGCCCGGCGCATTCCTGGCAAAGGAATCCATCACGAATTCCATCACGTCGCGCATGTCGTCGAAGCGGGAATGGTCACGGATCTGGGCATCGCTGCCCAGTTGCAGCGGCAACAGGTAGAAAGGCTGCCCAGCGCTCACCAGACGGTCGATCAGGGCATCGTCGCTGGACTGGCGAAAGCGCAGCATGGTAAATCGTCGCAGATACGCGGCGTACTCGATCGCCGCATTGACCGGCGCATGCGTCTGGTAACGGGGAAACAGGATCGGGTTGGCGATCCCGGCCAGATGGTAGGCAACATCGTGCGCCGCACGAATGCGGAAAGGCGAACCAAAAGGCTGGCCATTTCCGTAGTTCGGGAGTTGCTCGCCGACGCGGCGAAACCAGTCGGGGTCGCGTGGCAGCAGCGAATGCCCATTCACCCCCTCGCGCTCCAGCGTCACCCAATGCGGACGCAAATAGCCCTCTTCGAAAACGTGGTTACGGATTCCCAGCGAAGAGGCATGGTTGACCGCGGGGCGGTGCAGCGGACGCCGGTCGCCGAACAAGACCTGGTCGGTGATGCCATGGCGGCGGTACCTTGCATCGAGAAAATCGCGCAGCTGCGCAAGCTGGCCGCGAAAATTCGACGCGGGACGGGCTCCCCAGTAAACCAGATCGCCGGCATTGAAATTGATCTTGTGCACCCGGTGGCCATCCGCCGTCAAACGATCGGCCAGGCGGGCAAAAAAGGGGGAACAAACCCCCTGCAGGAATAAGAAAGAACGCCTCAAACTACGCAAGTCCCCTTTGACTTTGGAAACGCAGGCAAGCTCGCCGCCGCCCTGTCGTGGCCTGGAAAGGTGGCCAGGGCGATCAGGGAAGCTGGTTCCGCCAGCAGTATCGAAGACAGGCGAAGCCTGATTATACCCTGAGGGCGGTGACTTGCCTCCTTCAGGTCGGGGGGGCACGTGCAATCGGCGGTACGCTAGCAATCGCGGACGTTGCATCGGGAGGCGGCAAGACTCTGGCTTGGGCTGAGCTTGCCAAACCTAACAGCCCAAACGTTGTCGCGTGCTGAAGGTCACGTATGCAGCGTAAACAGTGGTGATTGTTGCCTTGACTTAATGCTCCATTTTGTGTGAGGCTAACTCCTGGTTTGCCGGCTTGCCGGCTCGGGGCGCGTCGCTTAATGGTCGCTTAGGAGGTGTGGGGCGGGATTTCAAGGCATCACCTTACGGGGAGGGAAGTTGATGGCGACCTGCGACGACCATATCGGGCAGGCAATACGGCCTGCGCTTTTGGGGGCTTTGTTGGCGTTGAGTGGATGTGCCGCGCTGGATCCCATCATCCTGTCCGCGCCGCTGACGACA
This sequence comes from Candidatus Accumulibacter affinis, assembly GCA_016713625.1. Classification (GTDB taxonomy): domain Bacteria; phylum Pseudomonadota; class Gammaproteobacteria; order Burkholderiales; family Rhodocyclaceae; genus Accumulibacter; species Accumulibacter affinis. Next base: position 438,114 of record JADJOT010000008.1, on the reverse strand, counting down.
AGCCAGTATGCCGAAAGCGACTACTACGGTGATCTTCCCGTCGTGCTGAACCAGGTCAACCAGTTGAGTTTTGAACTGCAGTCGGCAGTGAAGTCGGAAACGTCTCTGTCCAACAAGCTGGGGGCCTGGCTGATCTTCCTCTCTGGTGGGGCGGCAGTGGCAAGCATGAGCGGGGGCGCGACCAACACGTGGATGCCTGCTGTCGCAGCGGTTGGGGCTGGCAGCTACGCCTATGGGTCGGCATTCCTCTCCAAACCACGGCTGAGCATCTATCAGGAGGGCGCCAAGGCACTGGACTGCGCAGCGGATGCCTCGCGTCCGTTGGTCTTCCGAAGGGCGTTCATTGAAGGGCCGTCCTGTGCTGAGGGTGACTGTGGCTTCCGCCCAGCCGTACGTGAGCTGATGAATTCCATCAACCAGGCACGGCGCGCCGTCGATGCGAGCCTGGCCCTGGTCAAGTCAAGGCAGACTGAACTCGCCGCCAGAGACGCGAGGGTTTGCGCCGTGGCGAGCGTGCCGCAATCAATGTCCAGCATTGGCACGGATCCGGCGGACGCTTCTCTACTGTCGAGGAGAGAGCGGACCAACCAGGAGCGTGTTCCACGTGCTTGTGTGCCGGGCAAGAAGCATGACCGGATGCGCACCGCCGCGCTGGCGATCATTCAGACTGAGTTACAGTCCTACCATGCCACCATCAGCAAGGCAGATACGCTAAGCAAAGTAGCCAGCCAGCTGCTGGCACATATCGACAACGCCGGCACCCGGCTGCGTGCAGCAGCGAGGCAAATCCTCGGCCAGGTGAACGCGGATGTCTTGAAACTCCAGCCCGACCTGAATTCCATCCTGCAATCGCTTGGCGGCATGCGTACTCTCGGATTCCCGAGCAGCCGTTCCGCCACGCCTAAAGACGGTGCACCCGCGGCCGCAGAGCGGGCCGGTCCCAGGGTCAAGGAAGACGTGCTGAACGAGGAGGCAATCCGGGTCAAACTCGCCGAAGCAAGGGACAGTGTAAGCCGAATGACTGTGGCGGAAAGCGTGGCGCGTAGCTTCTGGAACATCGCCTCTCCACAGATTGAGGAGTCCTCCCGCTTGTTGAAAAGCTGCAAGTCCTCTACTGCCACGAGTCAGGCGAAGATCCTGCTTGCCATCGAAAAACTGGCCCTTGCCGAAGAAGATCCGCCGAACGCGACAGTGCCCGCCGTCGACCAGGGCAACCCGAATATGCGAACGGCAGTCAGCAAGGAAACGCAACAGGAGTTGTGCAGGGTTTACAAGCTCGGCGGTGAGTGCCTTGCCAGCCCGAAGGTCAAGGACTGCCGACAGCGGCTCGGCCAGGACGTCACCAAGCAGATAGGCCAGCAGGAAGCCGAGCAGGTCATTGAGACGAGAAAGAACGGGATCTGCGATGCCTGAGAGCCAGAAAACAAGAGGATCACGAGCGGGCCGTGCGGCACATCTCTTGGCAGCTTACCGCCGTCTGCAGGAAGACTGCTGCAACCCGGCCGGTTCGCGTCGATCGGGGTTTGGTCTCTACGACCTCTGCGCTGCCGGCGCGGTTCGCTGGATCTTCATGCCCGTACCGCGAAACGCGCACGATGGCGGGGCGCTCGTCATCGGGGCTGCCGACGATCTGCCCGCACGGGCATTGCCACGTTCTGTTCCCTCGCCGCTGGGCAACGAGCAGATACCCTTGCGGGTGCTGCGCAGCCCGCCGTGTGTAGCGGATTCGGGAAGCGGCGCTTATCGAATCCGCAACCTGTCACGCGACATCGAGGCGGGTTCGGTCGGCGCTTTTGCGCGGGACGCTGCCAGCCGCTCGCACTACTTTGCGCTGACCGCCGCACACGTGGTAGCAGGCGCTGCCAGCGCGTCGATCCGCGATACCGTCGAGATTGTCGGCCAACGGGCCGTCCGGGGCCAGCTGCATGACTGGTACCCGGTGATGGGCAGTCCTGAACACGAGACGTCGATCGATGCCGCAGCGGTGGCACTGGATGCCGGCGACGCACAGGAATTGATCCGGGTTTCCGCCATTTTGCCAACTGGTCTTGCCGACCTTCAGACGCGCGACACGCTGCTCACCCTCAAGGGAACCACCGGGACCCTTGGTGGAACGTTCCAGGGTTACTGGTCGGGCTGGGTCGATGCCCGAGTAAGCATGGACAGGCGAGATTATTGGCTGAACGACGGCGTCGCTTATGACCTCCACCCCCCGTCACAGGGAGGCGACAGTGGCGCCGGCGTCTGGGACAGCGACGAGCGGCTGGTGGCTTTTCACTGCGGGCACGCCCCCGAGAACGAGAGCGGCTGGAACGGTGTGGGCTGTTCGGCGCGCGATGTACTCGATCATTTTCAGCTTGAACTGCTGACTCGTGGCATGAGCGTCATGTTTACGCCAAAGGCTTCGCCAGGCCAACGCCGGCAGGAAATGAGCACGCGCAGCCTGCGGGCAGCCGACCCAAGCGTAGCTCCAGGCACCCGAGTCGCGAGCCAGAGTCGAGAGGTTGATATCCTTGCGCGCACGATCTGGGGGGAGGCTCGCGGCGAAGCGAATCCCGAAAGGAGCATGTCCGCGGTAGCAGCGGTGGTGCTGAACCGGGTACGGCGCAAGACCTACTGGGGCAAGAGCATCACCGAGGTTTGCCAGAAACCATGGCAGTTCAGTTGCTGGAATCGCAACGACCCCAACTTGCCGCAACTGCAGCGCGTCACCGCAACGAACCGCAGCTTTGCCCTGGCATTGACCATCGCCAGCCAGGCGGCGACGCAGCAGCTCGCCGACGAGACGCGCGGCGCTACCCACTATTACTCGCGCAGCCTTCGGAGAGCGCCGGGATGGGCAGCCGGCAAGACGCCGTGCTGTGCCATCGACAGGCACCTTTTTTTCAACGATATCGCTTGATGCCAAAGGACCGTAGCAATGGATACGCGAATGTTGGACGTGGTCATCGGCCTGGTCATGGTGTTTGCCGTCAGCAGTCTGTTGGCAACAGCCGTTCAGGAGGCCATTGCCTCGTGGCGAAACTCACGGGGAGAGAACCTGAAGCGCGCCATCGCGTCGATGGGCGGAGATGATGAACGGGTGGTTGATGAGCTGTACAAGGAGCCACTGGTGCAGTCTCTCTTCCTCTCCAGCAGAGGGGGACCGTCCTACCTCAGTGCCGACGTCTTCTCGACCGCGCTCTTCAGCCTGCTGTCAAAGAGCACGTCGGTGCCCATGCGCCAGGGCACACCCCTCGAATTTCTTTCCTCCATCGCCGTGCAGCCGGGAACCCCTGCGGGCTACAGCGCGCTGCTCGACACGCTGAAGACTCTGGCCGCCGGAGTCGAGCACGACTGGCCGGCGTTTGAGAGTCGTGTGCAGGCCTGGTACGCGCAAGCGGGAGAACGTAGCATTGGCTGGTTCAAGCGAGACACCCAGCTTAACCTGTTCATCATCGGAATGACCATGGCCGTGGTAATGAATGTCGATGCCATCCACATCGGCAATGCGCTGTGGAGCGATCCTGCACTGCGCGAGAGAAGCGTCGAAATGGCCAGGCGGCTGTCCAACGAGTACGCCGCCACGACAGCGACTACCTCTACCCCTGCTGCGCCGACGCCGTTGCGGCCCGAATCAGCAGCGGCTGCCGCGCCAACACCGAACCCAATGATTGCGGCACAGGCAGCTACCGATGAGCAGTTCAAAAAGCTCAAGGAGGGCTTGAGCGAGTTGCGCAAGCAGAAGGGCCTGCTCGGGACCACCGGTGATCTGCAACTGACGGCGTCTTCCCGCCTGACGTCGTCCATTGCTGACGAAAGGCGAATGCGAGCGCTACCGAAACCTGACCCGAACGAATTGGCCAGGATCGAAAACCAGAATGATGAAAATGCGCGCTTGCTGATCGGCGGGTTTTCTACCGATGCTCTGGCGAAAGTGTCCCAGGCCGACAAGGATGCTCTGCGCAATCTGCGCGAGAGTGCCGACAAGGCGGCCGCCTTCCTCAGGACCGAGCGCGCTTCCATGCCAGCGGCGACCACTCCCAAAGAAGAGACTATTGCCTCGGCTAGCAAAGCGGCGCCTTGCAGTGGATTGAGCAGCAAGGCCGAGAAAGAGTGCAAGTCCAGCTGCGCGAACATGACCGGCAACGAGCTGAATATCTGCACGAGTACTGTTTTCCTGAATTCCCTGAATGATGCAGGCATCCCTATTGGGTGGGACGACGGACAACTCGGCCGCCTTGCGGCCGGCGGATTGGCCCTATGGCTGCCAACCCTTCTAGGCTGGCTGATCACCGCCATGGCGGTGACCCTGGGAGCGCCGTTCTGGTTCGACCTGCTCGGCAAGCTGGTGAAACTGCGCGGTGCTGGCGGCAAGGCGGAGAGTCCGGAAGCCGACAAGGCCGCCGGCGCCCAGTCGATTACCACCACACCCCCTGCTACGCCACTGTCGCCTAGCGGCGAGCCATTCAGTGACGCCCTCAATGACGCAGAAAAACAACTTACGGCGCCTGAAATTCAGTCGATACAGATGCGGCTGGGCATGCGCAATGAACAGATCAGCGGGCGTATCGACGGCGAGACCCGGAGTGCCATCAGAGACTGGCAAGGTCGCCAGGGATTTGCCAATACGGGCATCTTGACGCCGACCGAGATCTACAATCTTCGCCATCCTGGCGTGTCCACTGTCAATGAGCAAACCAGCCACAGCGATCCTGACAACACCATCTATGAGGGGTAGCGAGTATGGACTTTCAAGCCACAGTACGGGTCACCAAACCCCTGAACATCCGCTCGATGGGACCCTCCATCAGTCAGCCGCTCGCCCGCCGGGAAGAAGTTGGCGCCATGCTGCGAGTGGTCGAAACCGTTCCCGGCGACCTCTGGAAGGGAGAGCCTTTGTGGTATCGGGAGGAAGCCACCGACAACTACTTCTGGTCTGGCGCAACAAAAGTCATCGTCCATAATCAGCAGGCGCTCCCCCCCGACCCGTCGCCAAATATCCAGTCGATGGGACAACTGACGCCGCATTTCAACATTGATGAATTCCTGTTCAGCCAGACCGCAACTCGCAAGGGTATCGACAACAAGCCCACCCCCGAGGTCGCAGAGAACCTGCGCCGCCTCGCTGAAGTGCTCGAAACCGTCAGACTCTTGCTCGACGGAGTCCCCATAAGGATCAGCAGCGGCTATCGAAGCCCGGCATTGAACGACGCAATAGGGGGTGCCCCCAAGAGTGCCCACATGCAAGGCCTGGCTGCTGACTTTACGGCACCGACGTTTGGAACGTTGAAGGACACGGCCCGGAGAATCGCCGCTTCGGGTCTAGCGTACGACCAGCTGATTTTCGAGCACGGAACGTGGCTTCACCTCGGCATCGCCGAGAGCGGACACACGCCAAAGAAGGAGGACCTCTCCTTCTTTGGCGCTAACTATCGTAAGACACCCTTGTTTACGCAAATTTGATGATCATCCGGATAGGCCCATGTGCGACGCTGGGCAGCTTGGCCACCGACGCAGCCTGGCTGCCTGAGCCCGGTGCTCACAGTAACGACGACGAAGGAAAGCACCAACAGTCTGGAATGCAATCCACTGTCTGACAAGGATAGAGGCTCGCCATGGCTGCTCCTGCTTCACCGCATAGAGCAGCACCGGACCGACCGGGGGTTACCCGGCCGCTGTCGGGTACGTGGGCGGACGCCCTTTACTGCGCAGGCTTGCCGCGGCGACCGGCCATACCCAGGCCTGCGCAGCCGAGAAGAACCAGGGCCAGCGAGCCAGCTTCGGGAACCGACTGGCTAGGGGTGCCTGAGAGTCCGAAAGCCAGATTGCTTATCGACGTGTCGGACATCCAAGCGGTATCGTAGGTACGCACAGAGATTCCATTCTGGCTACTTGGCGTTGCCTCCCCACTGAGCCACAGCCACTCGGAATCGCCAAGATTTTCGATGAGCAGATTATAGGTGCCCGCCACGAGATCCTCGGCGATTGGCGGCGCGAACTCATAGTGATACACCGAATTCTGCATGGCATCCTCCAACATCGAAACCTTCTTCTCGCTCAGCGCGACCGGGTAGAAATCCCTGGTCACCGTGCTGTTGAAAATACGCAGATGAAAGTCGTCTCCGACGTCCAGATTATCCAGGTAGCTTCCCCACCAGAAAATGTTCGTGATCGTGGCTGGCGTGCTCAGGGAAAAACTGTCGGACACCTGCTGCCCGAAGTCGGTGGAGGCCCCGGCGCCGTCACCCATATTCACCGGGGCTTGCAGATAAAGGGGAGCGGCTGCGTTGGCCGTGGTGATCGTCGCGTACACGGCGGCGCCACAGGCCCAGGCGGCAAGCTTTCGCATCATGGGGGTTTTCATTTGTCTACTCCTGTTGGATGGTGTTATCTGGGAACCTGTCAAAAAATGCTCTTGCCAAGAAGCAACCTTCGCAAAACCGACTGCCGGCAGGAATTCTCCGTTCGCCTTGCCGCAATTCCGGGCAGGCGGTGGGGCATCTTCGACCCACCGCCCGTGATCATCAGAATCCGTGATCGAGAGGAAGCCCGATTAGCGGCACCGCCAGTTCGATGTCATGGACGAGGAAGTCGCTGCCATGCAGTTTGCCGGCGTTGCTGTACGGATCCTGGGCCTCCCCGGCATCATTGACGTAAGCGCCGAAAACGAAGTGATCCGGCTCGTCATAGGCACCTGCATTCAACACCACCGAGCTGAACCCGCCCGGATGTTCTTGCGGGTCGAGCGTTAGCGTCACCATCTGCTTGCCGCTGCTGCCGTCTGCAGCAAACGTCACTTCGTCCAGCACATTGCCCGCTTTGTCGAGGACTTGTAGCCTGCCCGCCTCGTTGTAATTGAACAGGTTTGCGTCGTCGTCCTGGAAGAACTGGCTCAGGTTCAAAGTAACCGTGTTGGCCGGATCCTTGAGGTCAAAGCGCAGGCTCTCCGCACCCTGGATTTCCTGACGGACGCTGCTGCTTGCCTGGTTCTGGCCGCTCACCCCAAGGTCACCGCCATACAGGTCACCGCCTGCCAGCGTGCTTGCGCTGAACGGGTGAAGACTGACGTCACTCCAGGCCTCGCCGGCATCTGCGGAATTCGCCTTATGGCTGATCCTGACGTTGCCATCGGTCCAGAAAGGTGCCCAGGCGTACTGGTTGAGCAGGGTCACCGCACCCATGGCATTGCCCAGGTAGATCACATTGCTGACCGTGATCTCCTTGCTGGCAACGGCAGTATGGCTGCCATCCTCGTCCGCCAGATCCACCGTGATGGTGCGAGCCAGATCACCATCGACCTTGCCGTAGAGATGGGTGACGTCACCGCCACTCGTGTAGCTATCGCTGAGGCCATCGCCCCAATGGACGACGTAGCCGGCGACCGTGTCCGCGCCCGGATCGGTAAGCTTGCCGAGATTCAGGGTATAGAAGCTGCCCTCCTTGACCCGATCGGCACCGCCCAGGGCGATCGTCGGCGCGACGTCAGCGACGTCGACCTTGAAGTCCGCCGTATCGCTGTCCGCACCGCCGACGTCGCTGACGGTGATGCTTGCCGTTGCACTCGCCGGACCGTCGGCGAAGGCGCGACTGAGCACGAACTGCTGCTCGGTCGTCGTACCACTCTGGGTGACGCCGTCACTCCAGTTCGCCGTGTAGGTCCAGCCGTCGCCGTGGCTGTCCTCGCCGTCGCTGAAGGCAATGGTGCGGGTGAAGGTGTCGCCTTCGTTGGCAACCCCGTCCGCCTGGGCGACGATCGCCACGCCAGTCGCGGCCGCGCCGATCGTCGTGGAGACTTCGGCAACGTTATCGAAATGTCCGTCATCGTCGGTCAGGCTGACCCGGATGGAGTAGTCGCCGCCGCTGGCGAAGGTGTGCGTGACATCGCCCAGGGCGTTGACCGTCTGGATGCCGCTGCCGTCGCCCCAGTCGATGCCGATGCCGTCTGCGACCAGTGCATCCTGGCCCGGATCAACGTAGTCGGAAAGCGTGAGCGTGTAGAGCACGCCCGCGATCCCGGTCGCCGCTCCGGCCGCGCTGAGGTCGGGGGCGACGTTGTTGACCGTGATCGCCTTGCTAGCGGCGTTGCTGTAGGTGCCGTCTTCATCCACCAGATCGACGTTGATCGTCGGGGTGGTGAGGCCATCGGCATAGACGTGGCTGACCTCGCCAGCGCTCGCGTAGGTGTCGCTGAGGCCATCGCCCCAATGCACAACGTAGCTGCTCACGCTGTCCGTTCCCGGGTCGCTGATGGCGCCCAGGGTCAGCGTGTAGCTGGCGCCTTCGTTGACGCTGGCCGCGCCGCCGAGGGCGATCGTCGGCGCCACGTTGTTGACCGTGACCCCGAAGCCCGCGGTGTCGCTGTCCGCACCGCCGGTGTCGCTGACGGTGATGCTTGCCGTTGCACTCGCCGGACCGTCGGCGAAGGCGCGACTGAGCACGAACTGCTGCTCGGTCGTCGTACCACTCTGGGTAACGCCGTCACTCCAGTTCACCGTGTACTCCCAGCCGTCGCCGTTACTGTCCTCGCCGTCGCTGAAGGCGATGATGCGGGTGAAGGTGTCGCCTTCGTTGGCAACCCCGTCCGCCTGGGCGGCGATCGCCACGTTCGCCGACGCTGCGCTGATCTGCGTGTCCACGCTGGCTACGTTGGCGAAGGTGCCATCCTCGTCGGTCATGCTGACCTGGATGCTGAAGCTCCCGGAACTGGCGAAGGTGTGCGTGACCTCGCCCAGGGCGTTGACCGTCTGGATGCCGCTGCCGTCGCCCCAGTCGATGCCGATGCCGTCCGCCAGCAGTGCATCCTGGCCTGGATCAACGTAGTCGGCGAGGGTGAGCGTGTAGAGCACGCCCGCGATCCCGGTCGCCGCCCCGGTCGCGCTGAGGTCGGGGGCGACGTTGTTGACCGTGATCGCCTTGCTGCCGGCGTTGCTGTGGGTACCGTCTTCATCCACCAGATCGACGTTGATTGTCGGGGTGGTGAGGCCATCGGCATAGACGTGGCTGACCTCGCCAGCGCTCGCGTAGGTGTCGCTGAGGCCATCGCCCCAGTGGACGACGTAGCTGCTCACGCTGTCCGTTCCCGGGTCGCTGATGGCGCCCAGGGTCAGCGTGTAGCTGGCGCCTTCGTTGACGCTGGCCGCGCCGCCGAGGGCGATCGTCGGCGCCACGTTGTTGACCGTGACCCCGAAGCCCACCGTGTCGCTGTCCGCACCGCCGGTGTCGCTGACGGTGATGCTTGCCGTTGCACTCGCCGGACCGTCGGCGAAGGCGCGACTGAGCACGAACTGCTGCTCGGTCGTCGTACCACTCTGGGTAACGCCGTCACTCCAGTTCACCGTGTACTCCCAGCCGTCGCCGTGGCTGTCCTCGCCGTCGCTGAAGGCGATGATGCGGGTGAAGGTGTCGCCTTCGTTGGCAACCCCGTCCGCCTGGGCGGCGATCGCCACGTTCGCCGACGCTGCGCCGATCGTCGTGGAGACTTCGGCAACGTTATCGAAATGTCCGTCATCGTCGGTCAGGCTGACCCGGATGGAGTAGTCGCCGGCGCTGGCGAAGGTATGCGTGACATCGCCCAGGGCATTGATCTGCTGGATGCCGCTGCCGTCGCCCCAGTCGATGCCGATGCCGTCCCCCAGCGGTGCATCCTGGCCTGGATCAACGTAGTCGGAGAGGGTGAGCGTGTAGAGCACGCCTGCGATCCCGGTCGCCGCCCCGGTCGCGCTAAGGTCGGGGGCGACGTTGTTGACCGTGATCGCCTTGCTGCCGGCGTTGCTGTGGGTGCCGTCTTCATCCACCAGATCGACGTTGATCGTCGGGGTAGCGAGGCCATCGGCATAGACGTGGCTGACCTCGCCAGCGCTCGTGTAAGCGTCGCTGAGGCCATCGCCCCAGTGGACGACGTAGCTGCTCACGCTGTCCGTTCCCGGGTCGCTGATGGCGCCCAGGGTCAGCGTGTAGCTGGCGCCTTCGTTGACGCTGGCCGCGCCGCCGAGGGCGATCGTCGGCGCCACGTTGTTGACCGTGATCGCCTTGCTGCCGGCGTTGCTGTAGGTGCCGTCTTCATCCACCAGATCGACGTTGATCGTCGGGGTAGCGAGGCCATCGGCATAGACGTGGCTGACCTCGCCAGCGCTCGCGTAGGTGTCGCTGAGGCCATCGCCCCAGTGGACGACGTAGCTGCTCACGCTGTCCGTTCCCGGGTCGCTGATGACGCCCATGGTGAGCGTGTAGCTGGCGCCTTCGTTGACGCTGGCCGCGCCGCCGAGGGCGATCGTCGGCGCCACGTTGTTGACCGTGATCGCCTTGCTGCCGGCGTTGCTGTGGGTGCCGTCTTCATCCACCAGATCGACGTTGATCGTCGGGGTGGCGAGGCCATCGGCATAGACGTGGCTGACCTCGCCAGCGCTCGCGTAGGTGTCGCTGAGGCCATCGCCCCAGTGGACGACGTAGCTGCTCACGCTGTCCGTTCCCGGGTCGCTGATGGCGCCCAGGGTCAGCGTGTAGCTGGCGCCTTCGTTGACGCTGGCCGCGCCATCGAGGGCGATCGTCGGCGCCACGTTGTTGACCGTGATCGCCTTGCTAGCGGCGGTGTGAATGCCGTCCTCATCCCATACCTGCATGCTGACGGTACGGACCACGCCACTGCTGCCGGCATCGGCAAAAACGTGGTTCACCGTGCCGCCCGCCACCAGCAGGGTAGCGTATTCTGCCGGCGTATAGTCGTTGCTCGGGGTGCCGTCGCCCCAGTCGATTCGGTACAACGTCGGGGTGTCGACGCCCGGATCGACCACAGTGCCCACCGTCAAAACATAGCTGGCGCCCTCATCAGAACTGTCTGCGCCACTCACGGGAACGCTGGGTGGTACGTTGGTGACCGTGACGCCGTGGCTGCCGGCAACCAGGAAGGTCCCGTCCTCGTTCACCAGATCGACGGTAATGGTGCGACTGGTGCCGCTAACATCGCCATCGTTGTAGACGTGCTGGACCTGACGGTTGGCCAGCAGTTCAGCAGGCAGGAAGCTCTGGGTATTGCCATCTCCCCAGTGCACCACGTACTGACTGACGGTGTCCGCGCCCGGGTCGTTCACGCTGCCCAGGGTCAGCGTATACACCGAACCCTCGGCAGCGCTGCCGTTGCCGCTCAGGCCCAGGGTCGGCGCCACGTCATTGACGGTGACGTCGAAGCTGTCGGCCGCCTGCTGGAAACCATCGTCATTGACCGTCACCGTGACCGTGTAAGGTGTGACCCGGTTGTCGGCGAAGGCGTGGTTGATGTTGAAGCTGGTCGCGGCTGTGTTGATGCGGTAGTTCTCCACTGCTGAGCCATCACCCCAGTCCACCGAGATGTCGCGGCCAGCCGGGTCCTGGTCGGCTGGGTCGGTGAAGGTGATGGTGCGGCCGAAATACGCGCCTTCGTTGGCGGCGATGTCCGCGCCGGCGTCGACCACGATGACTTCGCTGGGTGGCGCCACAACAATTGCCTTGTTGCCCGCGTTCGCGTGCGTGCCATCCTCGTCCACCAGCGCGACCGAAATGCTGGGCGCGCCGGCGCTGGCGAAGGTGTGTGTCACGTTACGGCTGGCCGGCAGGCTGGCCACCGGAATCACCTCGACGGCCATACCGTCGCCCCAGTTGATACGGTATTCGCTCACCGTATCGGCACCCGGATCGTAGGGGTTGGCTAGAAGAAGGGTATAGACCTGGCCCTGCTCCACCGTGTTGTTGCCACTCAGGTCGATGGTCGGCGCGACGTTGGAGACCACTACCTGGAAGCTGTCGGTCTCGATGCTGTTCGGCTGGCCCTGCTGGTCGTTAGCCGTCACGTTCACCGTGTAGGTCCCGTCATCGGGTAGCGTCAGGCCGATGCTCGGCGCATCCGCCGAGGTGCTGAACTGGTAGCTGCCGGTCTGGCCGCCGCTGCCAAGCCAGCTGACCGTGACCAGGTGCGTATCCAGGGTGTCCGGATCGCCGAGGGTGATGCCGCGGGTGAAGTAGGTCCCTTCCTGGGCCGTGCCGTCGACGCCCGCTTCGAGCGCCGGACCGTCGTTGACGTTGTTGACGGTGATGTTGGTGAACACCGAGTTGATGGCGAAGACGTTGCCGTCGCTGCCGGTCCAGCGGAACTGGTCGGGGCCGTTGAAGTTGAGATTGCCCAGATAGCTCAGCTTGTTCGCGGCCAGATCGGCCACGCTGATGATCTGGCCCGGCGTCACGTTCACCCCATCCAGCTTGAGGATGCCCGAGGCCGGCAGGGTGACCACCTTGATCGCGGCCAGCGCCTGGCCTTCGGCATCGAAGAAGCCGGCGGCGAACAACTCGTCGGTGAGGATGATGTTCGCATCCTCGGGGCCGACCACCGAGACGTCCTGGATGTTCGGCGCGGTATTGCTGAAGCGCTGCAGGAAGACGTCGTAGCTGCTGTTGCCGTAGTTGTAGCCGCCGTAGGTGACGATGAAACCGCCATCCGGCGTCGACACCAGGTCGGGGGTGCTGCTGTAACCGTAGTTGCCATCGGCGTTGACCGATTGCTGGCTATCCACCTTGTGACCGGAGCTATCGTACTGCTGCAGCCAGATCTCGTCGCCGTCGCTCCAGCTGACGACGAAGCCACCGTTGACCAGCGGCGCCACGGCGGGCTGATACTGGGTGCCGGACACCGTGTAATTGACGCGGAACTCACCGCCGACTGCCTGGCCGCTGGCGTCATAACGCTGACCGTAGATGCCCCAGCCGCTGGTGTCCTGGCCACTGTCGGAGCCCCAGACGACCACGTAACCGCCGTCTTTCAGGGCGGTGACATCCTGCTGGTACTGACCGTTGGCGGTGTAGCTGTTGGCACGGAATTCCGCACCATCGGGCGTGCCGTCGGCATTGAAGCGCTGGCCATAGACGCCGGCGCTGCTGCCATCCTGCGAATCCGAACGCCAGACCACCACGAAGCGACCGTCTGCCAGGGTGCTGACCGCGGGATCGTCCTGATAGCTGTTCTCGAAGCCGGTACTGGTGTTGACGCGGAACTGCTCACCATCCCTGGCACCTGCCGCGCTGTAGCGCTGACCGTAAATATCATAGTAGCGCCCGGAAGCCTGCTCGTAATAGCCATGCCAGACGGCGACGAAACCGCCGTTATGGAGAGCCGCGAGGTCGGGCATCGACTGCTCGTACTCCACCTCACCGGGCACGTTCCGGTTGATCGCGAACTCGTCGCTCGTCGCGCCACCGCTGTTGTTGAACTGGCGGCCGACGATGTCATAGCCCGTCGCGCTGATCTGGTTGTAGCCCGCCCAGGCGACGGTGAAACCACCGCCTTCCAGGGCAATCACCCTGGGCTGGTATTGCGTGCTGCTGGTCGTGCTATTGATCTGGAACTGGTCGGCGAGCGGGTTGTCGAGGCTGTCGTAGATGCGCGCGAAGACGCCGTAGCCACTGCCGTCCTGCCCGGTCGTGTCCTGCCAGACGACGACGTAGCTATCGTTGGAGAGGTAGGCGATCGACGGCGCTTCCTGGGTTCCGGGGGTAGTGGTGTTGACCACCTTCTCGGCGCCGAACGGTACCGCGCCATCGGGCTGCGCGGTGATGTTGATGGTGATCGCCTTCGGCGCGGTGACGCCGCCGTCGCCGTCGGACAGGCTCAGCGAAATGGTGCGGCTGGGTTCCGGATTGGACAGGAGGTTCTGGTAGGTCAGGTTCTCGATCAGCGCCTCGGCCGCTTCCGGGGTGGCGTTGGCGTTGAACACCACCGTCAGCGCCTTGCCGTTGACGCCATCGGAGAGGATGCTGCCAATGACGACCGCGCCGGCCCCGTCGCCGAAGTTGTAGGTGACGTTGCCGCCGGAAACACCGATCTGGTCGACGCCGACGCCCTCGTTCCGGATACCCAGCTGATCCTGGGCGTTGATGCCGGGAATGTCGAACTGGTCGGGATTGCCGTAGGGTGTGACGTAGGACACATCGAGCCGGCCGCCGGCGAAGTTGGCGGAATCGGGATCGATCAGGCCGATGCCCGGGTCGATCAACTGCGGCGTGTCGTTGATCTGGTTTTCCAGGAAAGTGACGCTGGAGGTCAGATCGACGATGACCGGCGCGGTCTGACGCGGGAAGTCGGCGGCGTTGCCGACGACGCGCTGGAAGATGCCCGCGTCGCTGGCATCCGAGTAGCCAAACCAGCTGACCACGAAGTTGCAGTTATTGAGACCGACCAGTGCCGGCTGCTGTTCGCCGGTCGTCGGCCCATCGACGCGGGTTTCGCCGTCGACGCGGTTACCCGCGGCGTCAAATTGCTGCGCGTAGGTGTCCCAGTCCCCGGTGTTTGCGTTGTAGCCACGCCAGGCGATGGCGAAGCCGCCATTGGCCAGAGTCGTCACCGCGGGTTCCCACTGGTGGTGATACGAAGATTCGTTGACCCGGAATTCGGCCGAGGTCGGATCACCGTGGTTGTCGTACAGGCGCGCGTAGATGCCATCGGCGCTGCCGTCCTGACCGCGCGAGGTCCACGCCACCACGAAACCGGTGGCCGTAGGAGTCAGCTGTGGATCGTACTGGTAATCGCTGGTATAGGTATTGAGCTGAAACTCAGTACCAATCGCCGCGCCGGCGCTGCTGAAGCGCTGCGCATAGACCCCGGAGTTGGATCCGTCCTGGCCGTCGCTGCGCCAGGCGACCAGGAGGTCGCCGGTGCTGAGCTGGACGATGCCTGGCTCGTATTGAGCAGCCCCGGCTTGCCCGGCAATCGCCGTATTGGCACGCGTTTCACCGCCGACGGCGGTGCCAGAGGCGTTGTAGCGCTGGAAGAAGACGTCGTAATACTCGCCGTCACGTACGCCGTCGGAATACCAGGCGACCGCAAAGCCGCCGTCGGCCAGGGCCGTGATGCTCGGCTGGTACTGATTGCCGTTGGTCGACGTGTTGACCACGAACTCACCGCCGACGCGCACGCCGTTGGCGTCGAAACGCTGGCCGACGACCGAGTCACCCGAGGCATCGCCATACTGGTCGCGATAGACTGCGACAAAGCCGCCGTCCTTCAGGCCGGCGACACTGACTTCGGTCTGCTCGTATGGCGTCGAGTCGCTGACGCGGAACTCATTGCCCACACGCGTGCCATCCGCCGCGAAACGCTGGCCGAAGATGCCCCAACCCCAGCCATCCTGGCCGGAGGATTGCCACATCGTCACATAGCCGCCATCGCCGAGCCTGGCCATGGCTGCTTCGCTCTGGGTGCTGGTGGCGTAGGTGTTGACCTGGTCGCCATCGAACAGCGGAATCGCGCCGTCGGCTTCGGAAGTGACATTGATCTGCACCGTTCGCGGCACGGACGAGCCACCGTCGCCGTCGGTAAGCAGGACGCTGACCGTGCGGCTGGCCACCGGATCGCTCGAACTATTGCGATAGGTGAGGTTCTCGATCACCGCCTCCACCGCTTCGGCGCTGGCGCTGGCGTTGAACTCGATCACCAGGTCGACGCCGTTCTGCCCGTTGAAACCGGTGACCATATTGCCGATGCTGACGCCGGCATAGCTCACGACGCCGGCGTTGAAACCGACCTGGCCGGCACCGTTGCCCTGGTCACGGATGCTGAAGTGGTCCTGCAGCGGCAGGTTCTGCGACAGGTCGGTGCCGAGACTGTTGTAGCCCGAGATGACGGACACCGTCAGGCGGCCGCCGTCGAAATTGCTCGAGTCGGCGTCGCTGACGCTTACCGCCGGGTCGATCAGCACTCCGGCCGCCAGATTGGCGGTGTTTTCCGGAATCGTCACGCTGGGCGCCAGGTCGGTGATCACCGGCGCGGCGGAACGGGTCAGCGAACCGGCCGCACCGAACAGTCCCTGGTAAATCCCATAGACGTCACCATCCTGCCCGTAGGACTGCCAGGCGGCGACGAAGCGGTCGCCGGGAAGAGCGGCGATTTCGGGCCGGTACTGGGTGCTGGAGGTGTAATTGTTCAGGCGCAGCGGCGCGTCGATCTTGTTGTCTGCAGCGCCGAACTGCTGGGCGTACACATCGTGGTTATCGACAGCCGGGTAGGCGCTCCAGGTCACCACATACCCGCCGCTTTCCAGCGCGGCGATCTGGCTATAGCTGTCGCCATTGGTGATCGCGGTATTGCCATCGTTGACCAGCACCTCGCCACCCACCTTGACGCCGGCGGCAGTGAAGCGCTGCACCATGATCGACCAGCCGCCAAGGCCGGGGTTGTTGCTCACCCAGCTGACGACGAAATCGCCGTTGGCCAGGGTCGCCACGTCGGGGTTGGACTGGTTGTTGGCGGTGTAGCTGTTGACCTGGATCTCGCCGCCACGCGCGCTGCCGTCGGCGTTCATCCGCTGGGCAAAGACGCCCCAATTGTCGCCGTCCTGGCCAAGGGAATGCCAGACGACGACGTAGCCACCGTCGTTGAGCCTGGCCAGTTGCGGGAACGACTGGTTGTTGGCGACTGCGGTGTTGACCGTGACCGGTCCGCCTGCAGCGGCAACGCCGCTGGCGTCGTAATGCTGCACGCGCACGCCATAGCTGTCACCGTCGGCGTAATACCCATCGGCGTAGGCGATGACGAAAGCACCGCCATCAAGGCCCAGCACGCGCGGCTGAATCTGTTCGGCGTAATTCTCGGCCGGACGATTCACCTGGAACTCGCCGCTCAGCGGCTGGCCATTGGCGTCGTAGCGCTGCGCATAAATGCCATTGCCCGAGCCATCGCCGGATTCCCAGGCAACGACGAAACCGCCGGTAGACAGCGCGCCGATGCCGACCATGTTCTGCCCGTACTGGGCACCGGGGGTGGTCGTGTTGACCTGGAACTCTGGACCGATCGCCGAACCATTGACATCGTAACGCTGGCCGAACACCCCCCAGCTATCGCTGTCCTGCCCGTAGGACTGCCAGACGATGACGTACTGGCCGGCATTACCGCCCTGCAGGGCAGCGATCATCGGCAGTTCCTGATTGCTGGCGGTGTAGGTGTTGACCTGCTGGTCTTCGCTCAGCAAACGCACCGCACCATCGGTCTGCGCAGTCACGTTGATGTCGATCATGCGCGGCGCACTCTGGCCGCCATCGCCATCCGAGACGACGATCGACACCTTGCGTGTGGCAGCGGGGTCGCTGGTCGGGTTGTGGTAGGTGAGGTTCTCGATCACCGCCTCGACCGCCGCCGCGCTGGCGCTGGCATTGAACTGCACCACCAGATCGGCGCCGCTCTGGCCGTTGCTGACGATGCTGCCGATGGCGGTACCGCCATAGCGCAGTACGCCGGTCCCGGAGTCGAAGCCTACCTGTCCGGCGCCGGCACCCTGATCGCGGATCGAGAAGTTGTCCTGCTGCGGCGCCTTGGCGTTGAACGATTGCAAGGCGCCATAGCCGCTGATCACGCTGACCACCAGGCGGCCGCCGGCAAAGTCGCTGGAGTCGACATCGACGACCCGGACACCCGGATCAATCAGCTGCGCCCCGGCGTTGACGTCGTTCTCGTTGAAGCTGACCGAGGTCTCCAGATCGATCAGTTCCGGCGACGCCTGGCGGACGATGCTGCCGGGCGTGCCGAAGACTCGCTGGAAGATGCCGTGGCTGCTGTTGCCGTCGGTCTCGTGGTAGTTGCCCTCCCAGACGGCGACGAAGTTGCCACCGCTGAGGCCGGTCAGATTGGGGTAATGCTGGTTGTTGGCCGTGCTGCCGTTGAGCTGCAGCGGGCCGTCGATCTTGTTGCCGTTGGCGTCGAACTGCTGCGCATAAACGCCGTACTCACCGTCGCTGGGGCTGCTGTAGCCGTCCCAACTGACCGCGAAGCCGCCGTTGGCCAGCGCGGTCACGTGCGGCCACTGGCCGTAGTCCGAGTTGTAGTCGGGAGTGCTGACCGCAAATTCGCCGCCGATCGAGATGCCGCCGGCCGTGAACAGCTGGCCGCGGATGCTGGCGTCGGACTGGTCGTGCCAGACAACGACGATGTGACTGTTGGTGAGCACCGCCACGTCGGGGTTGACCTGGCCGTTGCTGGTGTTGGTGTTGACCTTGAATTCGCCATCCACCTTGTTGCCGGCGACGTCGAAGCGCTGGGCATAGACGCCGAAGTAGCTTCCATCCTGGCCGTTGGACTCCCAGACAGCGATGAAGCCGGTTTCGTCGGCCCCCGGCGTGCCCGGGTCGTCCTTCAGCGCGGCGAGGTAAGGAGCGTACTGCTCGCTGGGCAGGTAGGTGTTGAGCAGGAAATCCGAGCCGAGCGGTGTGCCGTCGGCCGCATAGCGATGGGCGTAGCTGCCGTAGCTGCTGGTATCGCGATATTGGTCGGCCCAGGCGATGACGAAGCTACCATCGGCCAGGCCGAGGGCCTGCGGATGGGTCTGGTCAGACGCGGCGACCGTCGTCGACACCTGGAACTCGGAGCCCGCCGGGGCACCGCTGGCGTCATAACGCTGCCCATAGACGCCACCCGAACTGCCGTCCTGGCCCTCGCTGCGCCAGACCACGACAAAGCCGCCGTCGGCCAGGCTGGCCAGCTTGGCCTCGGTCTGCGCCGCCGGGGTGTAGGTGTTGACCTGGAACTCGCTACCCACCTGTACACCCTGGGCGTTGTAGCGCTGGGCGAAAATACCCCAGCCATCGCCGTCCTGCAGGTTGGACTGCCATACCACGACGTAGCTGCCGGCGTTGGCTCCTTGCAGGCCTCTCACGAACGGGTAGTACTGGTCGTTGGCGATAAAGGTGTTGACTTGCTCGTCACCGAACAGCGCCTGCGCGCCGTCGGCCTCGGGGGTGATGTTGATCACCAGGGTCTGCGCGGTGCTGGCGCTGGCTGCGTCAGTGACCTCGAGCTGGATGCTGCGGCTGGCCAGCGGGCCGTCGCTGGTGGTCTGGTAGCGCAGGTTCTCGATCACCCGCTCGATGGCCGAGGCCGTCGCCGAGGCATTGAAGTTGACCACCAGGCTGTCGCCATTGGCGCCGGTGTCGCTCACGTTCAGCGTGCCGATCAGCACGCCCTGGTAGCTGACTTCGCCGCTACCCGCGTCGAAGCCCACCTGGTCGGTGCCGCTGCCCTCGTTGCGGATCGATAGCTGGTCTTCCTCGCGGCTGGAGGCGGCGAGGTAGGACACTGTCAGGCTGCCGCCGTTGAAGCCGGCAGCGCCCGCGTCGAGCTGGACGCTGGCATCGAGTAGCACGCCGAGCTGGGCTGCCGGTTCGGCGAGCGTGATGCCGGGATCGAGGTCGCTCAGCCGCAGGGTTGCGGCTGGCGCCGTGGTCTGGATGGTGATGCTGGTGCTGGCGGGCAGTGAGGCGCCGCCGTCGCCGTCGAACAGGCGGAAGGCCACGCTGCGAGTGCTCTCCGGCGCAGGGGCATCGTTGTACTGGTAGGTGATGTTCTGCGTCAGGTAGCGCACCGCCTCGGGCGTGGCGTCGGCGTCGAAGCTGACCACCAGCGGCGCACCGCCGGTGCCGCCGGCGAAGGTGCCGATCACCGTGCCGCCAAAGGTAACGTTGCTGCCGGAGACGCCGATCTGTAGCGGGCTCGTGCCCTGGTTATTGATCGCCAGGGTATCCGCCGCGGCCTGGCCGGAAGCGAAGAAGACCCACAGGCTGCCGCCATCGAAGTTGGCGGAATCGCTGTCCTGCACCTGCACGCTGGCATCGATGAGCTGCGCGCTCAGC
Source organism: Candidatus Accumulibacter affinis (assembly GCA_016713625.1). GTDB lineage: Bacteria > Pseudomonadota > Gammaproteobacteria > Burkholderiales > Rhodocyclaceae > Accumulibacter > Accumulibacter affinis. The sequence goes on along the minus strand of JADJOT010000008.1, from coordinate 418,497 downwards.
GCTTCAGTGGCGCCCAGCACGCGCGTCTCGGTGAGGTTGTTGAGCACCGGGTTGGCCTGGCGCGGCAGTTCGCCAGTGTCGCCGAAGAGCTGCTGGTAGATGCCGTTGCTGCTGCCGTCCTGCAGACCGTCGGAAGTCCACACGGTAACGTAGTTGCCGTTGCCCAGGTCGGCCAGTGCCGGCTGCGATTGGCCGGAATAATAATAGTTGTTGGCCGCGGTGTTGATCTGGCGGTCGCCGTCCACGGCGTTGCCGGCAGCGTCGTACTCGCGCACGTAGACGTCGTAATAGGTGCCCTGGGAACCCAGGTTGTCGTTGTAGAAGCTGACCACGAAACCGCCGGTGGACAGACCGATCACGGCCGGCTGAAGCTGGCTGCCGGTGGTGAACTGGTTAACCCGGAACTCACTGCCGTCCGTCGTGCCGTCGGGGTTGAAACGCTGGCCGAACACCGCGCCGCCGCTGCCGTCCTGGCCGCCGTCGTCGTACCAGACGACGACGAAATCGCCGTCCGAGAGCATCGCCACGCGCGGCTGGTACTGGCTGTTGGCGGTGGTGGTGTTGACCAGGAACTCGCCACCGAGCTTGGCGCCCGCACTGTCGAAGCGCTGGGCATAGACACCGACGCCGCTGCCGTCCTGCGTCTGGTCGGAGCGGTACACGATGACAAAACTGCCGTCGGCGCGCGCCGCCACGTCGGGTTCGTACTGGTAGGACGCGAAATCGCTGCTGACCTGGATTTCGCCGCCTGACTTGACGCCGGCATTGTCGAAGCGCTGGCTATAGACGCCGTGACCATAGTTGTCCTCGCCGTAGGAGTACCAGGTGGCGACGAAGCCGCCAGCGTACGCAGCGATCTTGGGTTGCGCCTGATTGGAATTCGTGTAGGTGTTGACAGCGAACTGCGAACCCAGGGCCACGCCAGCGGAGTCGAATCGCTGCGCGAATACTCCTTCGCTGGAACCGTCGGCAGCGTTGTCCGTCCATGCCACGACGAAACTGCCGTCGGACAACCCGACCACGGCCGGGTCGTATTGGCTGTTGCTGGTCGTGGTATTAACGCGGAACTCGGGTCCGACAGCGACGCCGCTACCGCTGTAGCGCTGGGCGTAGACACCGTCGGCGCTGCCGTCCTGGGCGCTCGAAGAGTTCCACACCACGACATAGCCACCGCCACTGAGCTTGGCCACCGCCGCATCGCTCTGGCTGTTCGGGACGAAGGTGTTGACCTGTTCCTCGCCATAGGCCTTGGGCGTGCCGTCCTCTTGCGGGGTGACGTTGATGGTCAGCACATTCGGCGTGCTCGCGCCACCATCGCCGTCCGACACGCGCAAACCCAGGGTGCGCGAAGCATTCGGGCTGGACTCCGTGTTGGCGTAGCCGAGTCGCTGGATGAGCGCTTCGACGGCGTCGGGGGTCGCCGTGTTGCTGGTGAAGTCAATGCGCAGATTGGCGCCATTCGCGCCGCCGCTGATCGTCCCGATGGGCGTGCCACCATAGCTCACGGTGTTGCCCGCGACGCCAATCTGCCCGGCACCGGCGCCCTGGTCGAGCACGCCGAGCTGGTCCTGCGCCGCCGCGCCGGTAAGATAGTAGAGATCCAGCCGCCCGCCGTTGAAGTTGGCCGAGTCGCTGTCGCTGAGGCTCACGGCCGCATCGATCACTTGCAGGCCGCCGTTGACGACGTTCTCGTCAAAGGTCACCGTACCGACGAAATCTGCCAGATCCGGGTTGGCCTGGCGTGGCAGTTCGCCGGTGTCGCCGAAGAGCTGCTGGTAGATGCCGTTGCTGCTGCCGTCCTGCAGACCGTCGGAAGTCCACACGGTGACGTAGTTGCCGTTGCCCAGGTCAGCCAGTGCCGGCTGCGACTGGCCCGAATAATAGTAGTTGCTGGCCGCGGTGTTGATCTGGCGGTCGCCGTCCACGGCGTTGCCGGCGGCGTCGTACTCGCGCACGTAGACGTCGGAATAGCTGCCCTGCGAACCCCAGTTGTCGTTATAGAAGCTGACCACGAAACCGCCGGTGGACAGCCCGATCACGGCCGGCTGGTACTGGCTGCCGGCGGCGAATTCGTTGACCCGGAACTGGCTGCCGTCCATCGTGCCGTCGGAATTGAAACGCTGGCCAAACACCGCGCCGCCGCTGCCGTCCTGACCGCCGTCGTCGTACCAGACGACGACGAAATCGCCGTCCGAGAGCATCGCCACGCGCGGCTGCGTCTGGTTGCTGTAGGTGGTGGTGTTGACCTGGAACTCGCTACCGAGCTTGGCGCCCGCGCTGTCGAAGCGCTGGGCATAGACACCGACGCCGCTGCCGTCCTGCGTCTGATCGGAGCGGTACACGATGACAAAACTGCCGTCGGACCGCGCGGCCACGTCGGGTTCGTACTGGTGCGAGGCGGAGTCACTGCTGACCTGGATTTCGCCGCCCGACTTGACGCCGGCATTATCGAAACGCTGGCTGTACACGCCATGGCCCCAGTTGTCCTGGCCGTTGGAGTACCAGGTGGCGACGAAGCCGCCAGCGTACGCAGCGATCTTGGGTTGCGCCTGGTCGGAGTTGGTGTACGTGTTGACCAGGAACTGCGAGCCCAGCGCCACGCCGCCGGCGCTGACGCGCTGGGCGTAGACGCCGGAGCTCGAGCCGTCGGTGCCATTGCTGTCGGCCCAGGTCACGACGAAGCTGCCATCGGACAGCCCGACCACCGCCGGATCACCCTGCGAGTTGCTGGTGGTGGTGTTGACGCGGAACTCGGGTCCGACGGCGACGCCGCTGCCGCTGTAGCGCTGGGCGTACACGCCGTCGGCGCTGCCGTCCTGGCCGCTCGAAGAGTTCCACACCACGACATAGCCACCGCCACTGAGCTTGGCCACCGCCGCGTCGCTCTGGCTGTTCGGGACGTAGGTGTTGACCTGTTCCTCGCCGTAGGCCTTGGGCGTGCCGTCCTGTTGCGGGGTAACATTGATCGTCAGCACATTCGGCGTGCTCGACCCGCCATCGCCGTCGGACACGCGCAGCGCCAGGCTGCGCGTGGCGTTCGGGCTGGAGTCGGCGTTGCTGTAGCCCAGTCGCTGGATCAGCAGTTCCACCGCCTCCACGCTGGCGGCGCTGCTGGTGAAGTCGATGCGCAGGTTGGCGCCGTTGCTGCCCCCGCTGATCGTGCCGATGGCCGTTCCGCCGTAGCTCACGACATTGCCGGCCACGCCGATTTGCCCGGGCGCGCCGCCCTGGCTGACCACGCCGAGCTGGTCTTCCGCGGCCGCGCCGGTGAGGTAGTAAAGGTCCAGGCGCCCGCCGTTGAAGTCGGCCGAGTTGCTGTCGTTGAGGCTCACCGCCGGGTCGATGACCTGCAGGCCGGCGTTGACCGTGTTCTCGAGGAAGGTCACGGTGCCAACGAAGTCGGCCACTTCCGGGTTGGCCTGGCGCGGCAGTTCGGCGGTGTCGCCGAAGATCTGCTGATAGACGCCACTGTTGCTGCCGTCCTGATAATCGGAGCGCCAGACGACGACGTAATTGCCCTGACCGAGATTGGCCATCGCCGGCTGCTGCTGATTATTGGTGGTGTAGGTATTGACCAGGCGATCGCCGTCTACCGGGTTGCCGGCGGCGTCGTATTCGCGCAGGTAAACGTTGTTGGGGGTGCCATCCGGTCCGTAGTTGTCATTGAAGAAACTGACCACGAAGCCACCCGTGGACAGGCCGATGACAGCCGGCTCGTATTGGCCGCCCACGGTGTATTCGTTCACCTGGAAAGCGCTACCGACTTTGCTGCTGTCGGCCGCGTAGCGCTGGCCCATCACCGCCGTGCTGTTGCCGTCCTGATTGTCGTCACGCCAGACGATGACGTAGCCGCCATCGCTGAGCGCCGCCACCTTGGGCTCGTATTGGGCGCCGATGGTGTTGTCGGTGTTGACCAGGAAACTGTCGCCGAAGGTCTGCAAGGCGCTGTCGAAGCGGCGGGCGTAGACGCCGTGACTGCTGTCGTCGTTGCCCTGGTCGTCGCGCCAGACGATCAGCAGGTCGCCATCGCTGAGGGCGGCGATATCCGGGACGTACTGGTGCCCGCTCTGCGGAACCGTCGCGTTGCCAGGGGTCGTACTGACCAGCAGTTCGCCACCGGCCTTGCTGCCGTCGTTGGTCCAGCGCTGCAGGTAGATGTCCTGGTAACCACCGTCGCCGGGATTGGGGGAACTCCACACGGCGGCGAAACCACCGGCATAGGCCACCACGGCATCGTTATACTGCGTGCCGTCGGTGTAGGTGTTGAGCAGGAACTGACTGCCCTGGGCAAGCCCGGTAGCGTCGTAGCGCTGACCATAGACCCCATAGCCGGAACCGTCGTAACCGGCGTTGTCCTGCCAGGTAACCACGAAACCGCCGTTCGACAGGCCGGCAACATGCGCATACTCCTGGCTGCTGCCGGTGAGCCCCGGCACGCGGAACTCGGGCCCGACGGCGACGCCACTGGCGCTATAGCGCTGGCCATAAATGCCGTCGGGATCGCCACTGCTGTCCTGGCTGCGCGAGGTCCACACCACCACGTAGCCGCCGTCGGCAAGCCTGGCGACCTCCGGGTCGTGCTGGTAATCGTAGGTGTAGCTGTTGACCTGCTCCTCGCCGTAGGCGCGCGGCGTGCCGTCGGTCTCGCGCGTCACGTTAACCGTGACGATGTCGCCGAGAGTCGAGCCACCATCACCGTCGCTGACCCGCACGCTGACCTGGCGCGAGGCGCTCGGGCTGCTGCTGCTGTTGGCGTAGCCGAGGTTCTGGACGAGCTGCTCCACCGCAGCGACGGTGGCGTTGACGTTCAGGTTGATGACCAGGTTAGCGCCGTTGCCCCCACCCGAAAGCGTGCCAATGGTGGCGCCCCCATAAGTGACGCTGTTGCCGGAAACGCCGATCTGGCCCGGCGCGCTGCCCTGATGATGTACACCAAGCTGGTCCTCGGAACTGCCGCCGACGACGTAGAAGACTTCGACCCGGCCGCCGTTGAAGTGACTCGAATCGCTGTCGGTAAGACTCACCGCCGCATCGAGCACCTGGAAGCCGGCGTTCACCGCATTTTCGCCGAAAGTCACCGTGCCGCCGAAGTCGCCCAGTTCGGGGTTGGCCTGGCGAGTGAATTTGGCGGGATCGCCGAAAATCTGCTGATAGACGCCGTATTCGCTACCGTCCTGCGTGTAGGACGACCACGTCACCACGTAGTTGCCCTGGCCGAGGTCGGCAACGACCGGCTCGACCTGGGTCTGATTGGGGCCGTTGTAGGTATTGACCTTCTGCTCGCTGCCGATCGGGACGCCGCCAGCGTCGTACTCGCGAACGTAGATCTCGTAATATTTCCCCTCGGCCGGGACGTAGTAGTTGTACCAGGTGACCACGAAGCCGCCGGTGGACAGGCCGGTCACATCAGGCTGGGCCTGATCGTAATCGGTAGCGACATTGACCAGGAACTCGCCGCCAACGGTGTTCCCGGCGGAATCGTAGCGCTGGCCGTAGACGCCATCGTTGCTGCCGTCCTGAACCCGCGAGGTCCACACGACCACGAAGCCGCCATCGGACAGGGTAGCGACGCGCGGTTGGTACTGGTAGTTGGCGGTATAGCTATTGACGTGCGTCTCGACGCCGACCCTGGCGCCGCTGCTGTCGAAGCGCTGGGCATAGACGCCCGAATAGCCGTCGCCTTCCTGACCTTCGGAACGCCAGACCACGACGAAGCTGCCATCGGCGCGGGTGGCCACATCGGACTCCCATTGATGGCTCGCGGCATAGGTGTTGGCCTTGAATTCGTCGGCGCCCGCGGTTGCCAGCCGGTTGCCGGCGTTATCGAAACGCGAGCCGAAGACGCCGTACTCGGAATCCGCCGGGTCGGAGTACGAAGTCCAGGTCACCACGAAGCCACCGTCGTAGGCCGCCACGGCGGGCTGATACTGGTCGCTGCTGGTGTAGCTGTTGATGCGGAACTCAGCGCCCTGGGCAACGCCAGCGGCGTTGTAGCGCTGGCCATAGACACCCCAGCCACTGCCATCCGCAGCGTTATCGCTCCAGGCGACGATGAAACCGCCATCGGAAAGACCCACCACCGCCGGATCAGTCTGGGCGTTGCTGGTGGTGCTGCTGACGCGGAATTCGGGGCCGACGCCGACACCGTTGGCATCCAGACGCTGGGCGTAAATACCTTCGCCACTGCCATCCTGTCCGTTGGAAACCCAGGTCACCACCTGGCCACCGCCGGACAAGGCAGCTACTGCGGGAGCAGACTGACTGTTGGAGAAATAGGTGTTGATACGTTGTTCGCCAAAAACCTTCATCACGCCACTCCCTGATCCGATTGAGATGCGTCGGCCGCCAAGATGGATGCCGAACGTCGAGAAGCCGCCAGGGCCCCTGCCAGCTTTCGGTAGCAACTTCCACGCCCGATATATCCATCAGTTAATTTAATGGGAAATTACGCAACCTCCGTCGAGACCAAGCGGCGAACTGTAAAAAAGTCCGACAGGTAAACGCCTTTGCTCCGGATGGTTATGGCCGTTATGAACCGGTCTGTGTGGGATTTTGACTGCCCTGACCAGCCCGCCCGGTGCCGCCGCGACCCAGCCAGATCGGATTCAGAAAAGTTACGATAGTGCCTATTAATGCACTTCTATTCATCGATAACTTTAATACACATTTTGGCAGAGCTTCGTGTCTATCCAGCTCTTGACCCAGGAAGATCACCAGGAGCACTCGTTCGTCATCGACGAAACGATCCGCGCCAATGGTCATGGCGGCCCTGCTCTGGAGCTCTGCCGCCTGACCGCGTCTTGCCTATCCTTGCTTGCTTTTGACGAGTCTGAAGGAGACCACGATCCGGCAAGCAGCGATGCGGCAGCGGGAGCTGTTCGAGGATATCGTCCAGCACTTCACCACCAAGATGGACCCGAACGGCTTCAGGGCCAGGTCGTCACCTTCGACCGGGAATCCTGCCTGCTCTACAAGACCCAACTCGACAAGCTGCTGCTACCAGAGGCTTCCGCAGTCGTGATGACGGTCAATGCCAACGAGCCGCAGTACAAGGCTCTCTCCCGTATCCGTGATGAGGAAGATCGGTTGGTGGATGGCTTTCTTAACTGCGGGAATACGAGAGTTTGAAATCCTCTACCCCGTCAAATTTCGCTAACTCATTGGCCAGTTCGGCAATGGATATCGCGACATCTCGATCGACCGTGACCGCGACGAAACGCCATTCGGGGTGGCCACCAGAGAAAGCAATCGATATGCTTCCCTCGACAATCTCGTAACCCCATGCCTTGGCTTTACTCCGCAACAGGTCCAGGCTTGGAACGGAGTCTTTCGTAAATCGCATTGTAGCGGCCACCGCCGGGTGCGAAGGTAACCAATCTGCCAGCCGGGAACCCCACATCATGCTGATCGCCGACAGTGCGGTGAGCAGTATCGCCGCAGCATAGAACCCGACGCCGACCAGTACTCCAATTGTTGATGATGCCCAGATGGATGCGGCCGTAGTCAGACCACTGATAGTGAGACCATCCTTTACGATCACCCCGGCACCAAGGAAGCCAATGCCGGCCACGATGCCTTGTATGACCCGCGTCGGATCGGCTATGGCAACTGCGGCTGAGTGACCTCCGTACCAGTAGCTTGGATACCCGGTGACGACAACCAGTGCAGCGGAAGCCATGCAAACGAGCCCGTAGGTCCGCATGCCGGCGGCACGTCCGTGAAAGGAACGTTCGTACCCGACGACCAGCCCCAGCAGCAACGCCCCGAAGATGTTCAGAAAAACGACGACGTTGGTGGAGATTTCATTAACCGACCAATAGGCCGCCAGCGATTCAAAGGAGAGCGTGTTCATGGTACGTACCTCAAAGGGGTCTCAAGATTGGGAGACAGCCAGCGTGTCACGTTGGCGAGGCAATCGGGCGGAAGCCGCAGGAACCATGACGCCCGATCGTGTGGGTCATTTCCTGGACTCCGCTCTCTCTCGCAGTTCCTTGTCCGCCGTGAAGTGGGGTACCCTTTTCGCTGGCACCGGCACTGTCTCAGGTGTTTTTGACTTGCGCCCGTTTCTGGGTGGCCCGTAGGTCAGCGTGAAACTCCCGGAACCGCGGATTTCTATCCGATCTCCCCGCGCCAGCGTCTCGCTGATTCCCTCAAGAATCGCTTTGACCGAGGGTTCAGCGTCTTTGGCGGTGAGTCGCGGAGAGTGTGTAGCGAGCCGGGCGATGAGTTCTGAACGGGTCATGCCGACATTCTACCCGGTCCGTTAGCAGGTTCGAGCGAAGTACCACCACTCCCTGAACCGCCAAGTTCCGAACCGCATGCCCCGTGATGGGTTGAACGCTACCGACAGCGTCTTCCCACGCCCCAACCTCCGCTTGATCCTGCAACTCGGTACTCCGCAAAATCCGTGAGATCAGGTTGTCTGCGACTCACCGGACCCGCAGGCTGGTGTGATAGACCGCGACAAGGCCGGCCATCCGACCGGGCTGCTGCTCGCCAAGCCGAATGCTCGAATTGGGCATCTCGGTCGGGGCTGGCACCGATGCCACCCGCGTCGCCCGCTACAACCCGTTTGCCGCCCTGTACTGGCTGGTCAGCGGCCGCACCTGCGGCGGCCTGGCACGGTATCCGTCCGGCAACCGGCTGAGTCGCGAAGAAGAGTAGACTGGTCGCTGGCCAGTTTGCCGACCTCAGCGTGCTCTCAGCCGATTATTTCAGCATTCCGGCAGTCGAGATCAAGGCGCTGGAATCGGTATTTGACCGTCGTTGCTGGCAAGCCGGTCTACGCTACGCAGGAGTTCCGAGGCATCGACCCGCCCGCCCTGCCGGTCTTGCCGGAGGGGTCGCCGGTCGCCAGTTTTGGTGGCTACGGCGCCCCGCTGGTGCCGCGTCACGCCAACGCCCGGCGACCGCCGCAGTCATGCCGGGCGCACCGGCATGGACCACAGCATCAGCATGACAGGCTCGGCGGCTGTATGTGCTGGGCATTTTGAAGGTGTTCGGAGGTTAGGCATGAGCGACGAAGTGACTTCAACGCCGGTTCGCAGCAAACTATCAGGCGAGAGCGTCACCTTGCTCATCCAGCAGCGTGTGCGACCGGATGCCCTTGCCCGATACGAGCAATGGCTGCGCATCATCGCCGCCAAGGCTGCGGAATACCCGGGGCATCAGGGCGTGCACATCATCCGCCCACCGGCCGGCCACAACGAATATTCGATCCTGATTCGCTTTGCCAGCGTCGCCGATGCCGAGCGCTGGACCAGTTCGACCGACCGTCAACGGCTGCTGGCCGAGATTGCCGATGCTTTCGAGCACAAAGACCAGTTTCACATCCAGCCTGGCATCGAGTTCTGGTTCACTCCCCCCTCCCGGGCGCAGAAGAAGCCGGCGCCCTGGAAGCAGTGGCTGATAACCACCTCGGTGATCTGGCCGCTGACCATGCTGATTCCCCCACTCTTCAAGCCCTTGTTCGCGGCAGTACCGGTATTGGCGACTTGGGGGATCAGCCATGGCATCATCGCTGCGACCATTGTCGCGCTGGTCGTCTTTCTGATCATGCCGCGCTATGTACACATCGTCTCTCGTTGGCTATTCGAGTCACCAAGTGATTGAACCTGGATTTCTCAGTTGAAGCCAGGAATGGTGGCCAAGTAGCTCCAGTGGCCACCCCCATCGACACCCGAGAGGGCTGGTTTTTTTTCAGTCGTTCCCCAGTCATTCAACGAATGCCAGAAAGCAAAAAAGCCCGACCTTGTGAGCCGAGCCAAGTGCTGGATTGACTGGTGCCGCTGGGCGGAATCGAACTGCCGACCTTCGCATTACGAATGCGTGTTTCCCGGCAAACTTACGCATTATCTGACCTTAATAAACCTATACACAGCAACACGTTACGAATATACTCACCTTAACGGGGTTACACGGAAATGCACGGTTTTTGACCGCAAATGTAACCCCGGCGTAACCCCGCTACAGAACAAGAGCATAAGGTGGTGTCATGGGCGATCAAACGAGGTTCCAATTCAACAAGGAGAGACTCCTTGCGCTGCCTGCACCTGCGACCGGCGAGCGGGCGACCTATCACGACACCAAGACAACAGGCCTGCAACTGCGTGTAACCCCAGCGGGCGTGAAAAGCTTCTCCATGTACCGGCGCACCAAGGGCGGTGGGCCGGAGCGCGTGACCCTGGGGCGCTTCCCAGCCATGACGGTGGAGCAAGCGCGCAAGGCTGCCGCTACGGTGAATGCCGAAATCGAGCACGGCGCAAACCCTGCCGAAGTAAAGCCTACCTTCAAGGCAGAACCGACACTGACGGAGTTTTTCAGCGAGTACGGCACCCGGCACGGTGAAAAGCTGGTGGTGTGGCGCGACATGCAGCAACGATTCCGGGACTACCTGCAAAAGGCTCTCGGCGACCGGAAACTGACGACGATTACGAGGGCGATGATTGCCCGTGCGCTGTCCGATGTTGAGAAGGCCGGCAAGGCGGCGGCGACGGTCAAGCTTGTGCGGGCGCTGGCGTCGGGCATCTTCGGCAAGGCAATCGAATGGGGCTATCTCGAAACGAACCCGGCGCAAGGCGTCAAGGTGGCGGGCCGTGTGGTGAGCCGTGATCGCTTCTTGCAAGCCGATGAGCTACCCCGCTTCTTTCAATCGCTGGCGGAAGAGCCGAGTATCACCATGCGCGACTTCATCCTGCTGGCGCTGCTCACCGGCGCGCGGCGGGAAAATCTATGCTCGATGCACTGGGCAGAAATCAACCTCACTGATTCCGTCTGGCGCATTCCCGATACCAAGAACGGCACCCCGCAGAATGTGACGCTCTGCCCGGAAGCGGTGGAGATCCTCAAGGCACGGCAGGAGGCGACCGCCGGCGGGTTCGTGTTCCCTGGGCCGGGAGCCAGCGGTCACATGGTCGAACCTAAGAAGGCGGTCATTCGCGTCATGGAGCGGGCCGGCATCCCCTATGGACGCAACGAACCGAACGGCGTCACCCTGCACGATCTGCGGCGCACGCTGGGAAGCTGGCAGGCGAGAACCGGCGCATCAATGGCGATCATCGGCAAGAGCCTAAACCACAAGAGCCAACAGGCGACGGCAAGCTATGCTCGTCTCGACCTTGACCCTGTGCGAGCATCCGTCAACACGGCAACCGCAGCGATGTTGGAGGCCGGCGGAATGAAAGATGCGGCCGAAGTGGTGCAGTTGCCGAAACGGGGCGCGGCATAGCCATGCCTGAAATCTCGCGGTTCTTCGGGATCGTCATTTACATGAACTGGCGCGAGCATCCGCCAATGCACTTTCATGCCGTCTACGGCGAGCACGAAGCCGTGATGACCCTGGACGGCAAGCTGTACGCCGGTTCGTTGCCCCGCCGGGCGCTGTCAATGGTGCGCGAATGGCTGGCGCTGCACCGGAAAGAGATTGAAGCCGACTGGGAGCTTGCCATGCTGCGCAAGCCGCTGAATCCGATTGATCCTCTGGAGTAACGATCATGATCCTGCACACCACGGAAGTAACCCCCCTGCCGGGCTATCGCCTGTTCCTGCGGTTCAATAATGGCGAAGCCGGCGAAGTGGATTTATCCGCTGAAATCGACGGCGAAGTGTTCGAGGCGCTACGCGATCCTGCCGTGTTCGCCACGGCCACACAGCATCCAGTAATGCGCACCGCGGCATGGGCAAACGGCGCGGACCTTGCGCCCGAATTCCTGCTTGATTTGATGCGCGCGCAGCATGGCGACCGGGCCGCGTGAGCGTGGATTACCCGACTTCGCCCTATGGCTGGCGGACCTTGCAACGAGGAAGAAGCCATGAAATGCCCGATCTGCCGACACGGCGAAACCCGCCCCGGCGCAGTGACTGTTCCACTTGAATGCGGCGGCATGACGATCGTTTTCCGCGAAGTGCCTGCGCTGGTGTGCGAGACCTGCGGCGAAGCCTTCCATGATGAAGGCGTGACCGCTTCCTTGCTGAAACAGGCCGAACAAGCAGCGGCGGCGGGCGTGGAAATCGACGTGCGGTGCTTTACGGTGGCCGCATGACCTGAGAAAAGCTGAGTTTTGCTGCGCCTAGCCCGAGGCTGATCCCCGAGGGCGAAAACCGGGCACCTTCACCCGGCTGGCGCGGCACAGGCACCCCTTTGAAGGCAGCACAAGAAGGCGTGCGTAATGAAAAGACCAAATTGGAACGAATGGAAGCACACGCCTAGTGTGACAGTGTGGCAAGCGTGTGCCCTGTCTATGGATATAGACCCGCATTCAATGGTGTGGCGCAGCACCGGGCGCTACGCCCTTCCCTTTGTCAAAATCGGGCGCAACGTGCGGTATCGGCGCGCCGACCTTATTGCCTGGCTGGGAAAGCGCACCCGCGAAACCGGCGCAACGGGGTAGGGAGCGGCAATGACCACAAAAGGAAAGGGCCGCACCGGTGGCAACCGCGCGACCCAGGATACTGCACTCGTCGATCGCCATGATACCGCAACTGACCCGCTGAAAGGCTGGTTCAGCCTCGCCAGTAACGTGAAGTCTTCGCGCAATCGGCGGCAGAAACGCGGCGGGCAAAGGGCACGGCGATGAATGCACCGTACCCCAAGCCCCAAGCCGACCAGGCTGCAATCGTCGATGCGCTGGCAGCGTGTTCGCGCCTGACGAGGTGATAGAACTGCGGTCCTTCGCCAAGGGGCGCAAACGCACCGACGCGGGATACTTCGACGGTGAGCACCGGCAAGAGGCGGCAGAGCATGCGGTGCGGCTGAACCAGTGCGGCGGCGCGGTCTATGTGACTCTCAACCCGATTGACCCGCAATTGCTGGCACGCTACTGCAAGCGGATTGAGTCTGGCGCCGCGGCAACGACGACGGACGCGCAAGTGGCCCGGCGGCGCTGGCTGCTGCTCGACTTCGACCCGACAAGGCCAACGGACACAAGCGCAACCGATGCACAGCTTGACGCGTCAAAGGCGGTGGCGGAGACGTGCCGCCAAGTGCTGCATGATGCTGCGTGGCCGGACCCTCTCCAGGCCGAGTCGGGCAACGGCTTTCATTTGCTCTATCCACTGGATCTGCCCAACAACACCGAAAGCCGGGATCTGGTGAAGGGCATCTTGGTCGGGCTGGCGGCGCGATTCGACACCGACCAGGTGGAGGTCGACCAAAGCGTTTTCAATGCAGGCCGGATTGTTAAGCTATACGGGACCGTGGCGACCAAGGGCGACAATACCCCGATTGCACCGTGGCGGCTTTCGCAATTGGTGACGACGCCAAAGCGCGGCGCGGTGGTCACAGGCGATCAACTGCGCGCATGGCTACCTTGAGCGCGGCGCTACGCGATACGTGGGACGGGGTAAGCATCAGGCCGGCAACAAAGACATCTCGCCTATGGGCGAGCAATCCGCACCTTTCGCTGACGGGCAATATCACGCCGTTCGAGTTGCTTGGGCTGATAGAGTCGCGTGAGCTGTCCAATGGCTTCGCGAATCGGTTCCTGATCTTCTGGGCAGAGCGTGAGCGGATCGAGCCATTCCCCAAGCCGACACCGACAACGGTGGTTACTGACTTGGCGGAGCGTACAAAGGAAGTGATTCGCTTCGCGACGGAAGGCTACCCGGAAAACAAAGACAGCAGACCGATGGAATTGTCGGCTGACGCCAGAACGGAATATGCGCGGCTGTATCGCGGCGAGTTGTCCAGACTGGCGGACGGCGAAAAAGTTGCCGGGCTGATCGAGCGGCGCGCGCCGATGCTGCTCCGGCTGGCGATGATTTTCGCGCTGACCGACAAAACGCTGACGATCGATCTGCCCCACATCCACGCAGCGCTGGCTTGGGTGCGCTTTCACCGGGATTCGGTCAGGTTCATTTTCAACGATGCTGCTGGCGAATTGGCGGCGCGTGAATCCTCGGACGGCGCTGCAAAGATTCTGGACTACCTGAAGCAGCACGGTCAGACAAGCCGCGCTGACCTGTCGAAGAAATGCTTTTCTGGTCATCTATCGGCCAAGCGGATCGATGAGGCGCTGGACATCATCGCGCTACTGTCGGAAGCGGCCAGCAGAAAACCCTGCCGGGCGGCTTCACGCTGGCTGCTCCACTTCTCCGACCGCAAGCCGCTGACGGTGGATTTCTCGCCCGCTGCGACGCTTGCCAAGGTGCTTGCCAGCTACCCCAGTGCGCTGGCGGCTGAGCCGATCGAAGCGGGTCGGCGACAACCCGCAACAGATGCTGACTGGCAAGCAGGAAACTGCTGTCGTCGCCTGGCTGGCCCAGATCGGCGAATCCGACGAAGCCATTGTCGGCGATGTGCTCGCACTGTGTCGGCACGATGAGGAGGCGCGGCAATACTTCCTTGGCCGGGCCGGCGAGTGCGCCACCCACGATGATCTTGACGACCGAAGGCGTTGTACCGAGTGTGGCGATCTGCGGTCTGGCACCTGCGTCGTCGCCAAGCCGGGCGGCATCGTCTCGGCGAACAACGGATACAGGCCTGTGCCGGGCGTCCTGCAGCGCTGTCTTGCCTTCGTGCCTGCGCACCAGCCGGCGAACTCACCACAAACTGGAACGTGAGAACAATTGTCCGGACAAGGGAGGCGTCATGCAAGTGTTCCGATCCATCCAGGACGACGACTTGGTGCGCAGCATCGTCGGCGCTACCAGGCGTCTGGTCTTTGTGGCGCCTGGCGTGTCTGCTGCCGTGGCAGTCTCCGGACGCCGACCCACGCGATGGTCTCCGATAATCAGAGCACCAAACCCGCTCCGCGCTGCGCCCAGCTTGGGACGGCCTTCCAGGCATCGCGCATTCGGCCGTGCAGCGAATCTGCTGCAGGCTCGGAATGCCGCAAGTGCATCCAGAACCGCTCCGAGTGATTACGTTCAAGCAGATGACAAAGCTCGTGCCAAATGACGTATCGAACGAGGTCACGAGAAAGGAACAGCAGCTTGCAGTTCAAGCTGATCCGCCCGGTGGTCGAACAACTACCCCAGCGCGTGCGCTGGTTCTTGATTGCCAGATCCGTGTAACGCAGATCTGCGGGTTCCGCCAAATTCGCCAACCACCGTGACAAGGTTACGGTGGCGTGACGGGCCAGCCAGCGACGCAACGCAGCGTGACAGGCTTCGACATCGTCAACCGCGCCCGCCACAACGATCCGCCCCGGCGGGTCGATGCGCGCACCCACTGTGCGGCTGCGCGTGGGTTTGTATTCCACCCGCCAGAATTCGGCCAGTGCCGGCAGGTCGAACGTCTGAGGTCGTGCCACAGGCTCGGTGGGGATCAGATGACGCACGGCATCAAAGCCGGCAATTCGCTCCCCGATCCAATCCCCTTTCGCAGTAACCAAGGCGACTAGCTTTTGGCGATCCAGATTCGGCGGTGCGACGACCACCATGCCGTCACGGGCGCTGAGCTTCAGGCGTAGCGAGCGCGCCTTGGGCGAGACCTGTATCGCGTAGTCGATGGTTCGCCCATCGGGCAAGACCAGTTCGACGCGGTCAACAGCTTCACGCACCATCGTCACCCGTCGCTGCTGACGCGCTGGGCTTGTAGTGGCGCCGCCTCAAGACCTGCACCAGGCTGCCGACGAAGCCCATCGCATCATCAGTCAGCAAGCCTGCCGATGAAAACCGGGTGGCAATCATGAACAACAATCCGCGCGACAGTTCCGGGTCGACGGTGCTATTGCCCCACCAACCGGGGAAGCAATGCTTATCAGCTTCGGCCAGCGTCGCGGCAGCGATCTTGGCTGCTACGTCGTCGGTGATCGCGGTATTGCGCGCCTTGATCTTCAACGCCAACTGCTGAGCGACCGGGCGTTTGGTCTCTTCAACGGCAGCACGCACCGCATCGGTCAGCTTCTCCAGTTCCTCGATCAATGCAATCCCGGCCAGGGTGCCGGCACGTTTCTCATCGATCAGGCGCTGCAACTTCTCGGACAGCGGGCGGAAGGCGTCGTCCTGATCCAGGCGAATCCGCAGCTCGGCCGACAGCATGGCTTCAATGTCCAGCGCCTTGGCATCCGGCTTCTTGTCCTTCAGCTTGGTCAGGAAGTGCTCGTCGAGCACATAAGTCGGGAACTCGGTTTCCAACTCGTCTACGTCGATGTGCTCGCGGATCAGCTCGCGCGTGCGCGCCGCATCCTCTTCCGTTGCCTCGATGCTTTTGCTGGCATCCGGATAAAACTTCTTGCGGTACAGCATGTACAGCTTGGTCAGCCAGGCATAGGGCCGCACATGGTCACGCAATTGCTCGTCGGGCTGCAGCGCCTCGTACAGAACGCGCAGGTTGCGGTAGCCGGTATCGAACTGCTTTTCCGCGCCCTCCTCATCGCGCAGGATTCTCATCGCCGTGACGAAAGCGTCGTGCGACCCGTCGCGCGGCACGGTGTCCAGCGGAAACAGATCCCAGAGCAACTGGAAGGTCTTGCGGAAGTGCTCGCGAATGGTTTCGAACGGAAACGCCACATCGCCCAACTCGTCGGGCCGGTAGTTCAGCGCCTCGTTCAGATCGTCGAAGATGCCGTAGTAATCCAGCACCAGGCCGTGCCCCTTCAGCTCGTTGTAGGGCCGGTTCGCGCGGGCGATGGTCTGCAGCAGCGTGTGGTTCAGCAACTTCTTGTCGAGATACAGCGCCTGCAGGATCGGCGCGTCGAAGCCGGTGAGCAGCATGTCGCAAACCACCAGGATCTCGACCTTGCGGTAAACTTTGTCCCGGTGCTCCTCGTTTTCCGACTGCGCCGCGATCAGAAATTCGTTGAGCAACTTCTTGCGCCTGGCCTCGCCCAGGTACAGGGCCTGGATGTCCTTGGGGTCGTTCTGGGGCGCCTCGGAAATGACCGCCATCACTACCTCATCGCCCAACCGTTCCCGCAAGGCGGTGGCGTACAGCTTCACGGCCTGCTTGTCCTTGCACACCAGCATGCCCTTGAAGCCGTTGGGGCGGACGTGCTCGATGAAATGCTGGGCCACGTCATCGGCGATCTGGCTGATCCGCGTCGGATGGAATAGCAGCGCATCCAGCCGAGCGCCTCCGGTCGTCAGTTGGTTTTGTTCTTCTTCCGGGAGATGGCCAAACTCGCGTTTGAAGGCCAGATCCAGCTTCTTGCCGTGCAACTGCCAGTCGCTTACGCGCGGCTGCCAGTGAATCGGCTTGACCACGCCATCGCGCAGGGCATCCGTCACCGTGTAGGGCCGGCCCATGTAGCGCTCGATTTTGCCGTCGTCCTTCACGTAGCCCCAGGCCTTGGGGGTGTTGTGGTCGTCGTTCTCAATCGGCGTGCCGGTGAAGCCGAACAGCGAGGCGCCTGCCAGCGCTGAACGCATGTAGGTGCCCAGATCCCGCTCCTGCGAGTGATGGGCTTCATCGGCCATCACGATTACGTCATTGCGCATATTTGTTATACGCGATGGCATCCCATCGAAAAGGTGAATCGTTGTCAAACAAATTCCCCTGTTGTTTCCGGAGAGATAGGCCTCGAGATCCTTTTTTGTCGTAGCAATGTGTACATTTTCTGTTGCTACCGAGGCTAGTTCCCGCTCCATCTGGTCGCCAAGCTGCTCACGGTGAACGAGCAGAATGACGGTGGGCTGTTTCAGTTTGGGGTCTTCCCACAGGCTGCGGGCGGCATAGATCATGGTCAGCGTCTTGCCCGAGCCCTGGGTGTGCCAGATCAGACCACGCCGCTTTTCGGCGGGCAGGGTCAGATCGGTAGCGCGCTTCAGAATATCCTTCACCGCCAGGTACTGCTGATAGCGCACCACCACCTTCTCGGTCTTGCCATCCCTGGTGACGAAGACGACGAAATGGCGAATGAAATCGAGCAGGTTGCCACGGTCGAACAGGCCGTAGAGCGACACCTTCATCTCGTCGAATTCGTCGATCTCGTGCGGCCACGGGTCGCGCCACTGCAGCCAGAACTGCAGCCGCCGACCGGGTACGCCGTACATCATCCGGGTCTCGTTCACGCCCACGCCGTAGGCATTGGTGTAGAAGAGCTGATCGATCTCCTCGGCGTACATGCCCAGTTGTTTGGCGCCCTCGCGCCAGTCGGGCTTGCTGCGGCTGGCCGTCTTGGCCTCGATCACGACGATGGGGATGCCGTTGATCAGCAGCACAATGTCGGGCCGGCGTGTCGAGCGGCCGTCAATCGAGAACTGATTGGTCACCCACCAGTCATTCGCATCGAGGTTTTCGTAGTCGATGAGGCGCACGTCCTGCGCGTTCTCGGCCGCGTCGAACTTGTAATTGACGCCATCCTTCAGCCAGACCAGCCATTGTTGGTTGTCACGACAGCCGCGCAGCTTGGTGATGATGGCATCGACCCGCGCGTCGTCGGTCAGTACGGCAGGGTTCAGCGCCTTGAGCTTCTCGCGCAACAGCGGCAGCAGCAACACCTCGCGCTCATCGGGCCGGTAGGTTTTCAGGTAATCGCGCGAGCGCCAGGTCCAGCCCAGCTTGGCTGCCTTCAGGTGCTCGATGATCTCGCGTTCGACGGTGGTTTCCTCGTTGAAGAGTGTTCGAACCTCATAGGCAAGGGCGCTGGAATCCCTCATGTCAGGCATGAATGGCCCCCTCTGGAATTCTGATCTTGCCGGTGAGCAGGTTTTGCAGCAGCGAGCGCTTTACTTCTATGAGCGCTCCAACCTTCTTGTCCTGCGCGTTGAGTTGCCCCTCTGTGCTGTCCAGCAGCGCAACGATTTCTTGCTGTTCTTCAGTCGGCGGGCAGGCGAAGAGTTCACGACAAATATCCCGCTTACTCATCATCCAGAGCCCATTGCCAGATTCGGCTTTGGATTGCAGCCGGGTCAAAAACGCCTTGGACTGCCAGAGGTAGGGGACGAACCGATCTGCAACTTCATCGGTGTTGAAACGCAACCGAATCAACTTGTCCGAATAGATCGTGTCCACTTCCGGGCTCTGGCGAAGCAAGCCACCTGTTCCCACAAAGTCGCGATTGCCATTCCCTCGCAATACGAAGAAATCGCCCGCCTGTGTCCGATACCGTTCAATTTCGTCGACTGAGACATCGACATAGGTGACGTCTGCAAGACTGCATACCCCATCCTTGACACAGCTGACGTTGAGGATAGGTGTGCCGGGAGGATCCTGCCGTGAGAGCGGGGATGTTTTGCTGTCTGGCTTATCGGCAAGGACGGACCTGATCGTGCGGACCGCCCATCCTTGTGGAATCGGACCGATCTTCGTGTCCTGAGAATTAGTATGCCGACCAGGCATTCCAAGCACAAACAAGGAATTCATCAGCGACCGCTTCAACTCCCGCGTCGCATCCAATTCCCCCCGCGCCTCCTGAATAGCATCATCGGCTAGTTTGAGGGCGGTGGCAATTCGGTGCTGCTCTTCCGGCGGAGGCACAGGCAATGCCAGCCACTTCTTCAAGGTGTCGCGAGTTATCCGCAAACGCCCGGTCGAGCCTTCCATCCGCGACACCAAGCGACGATGAAATGGGCCAGCGGTAACGGCGGCAAATAAAAACTCGGGCAGGATGATGTCATTCGGCGACAGGACAAAAAACTCGGTTGAACCGATTCCGAAATCGTCCGGCAGATTGGAAACCAGAGCCGCCTTGCCGTTCTCAGCGCAGGGAGTGATCTTGCCCAGCATTAGGTCGTTTTTCTTGAATCTGCAAAGGCCTGATCGATCCCAAATGCGCTGCTCGAAACGATCAATGCCGCCGAAGCTTTCTCGAACTGATGCCATTTCGACAAACGGATACGCCTTGCCGACTTCAAGTCGGTACGGTGGGTCGATTTCGGCGACCTCTCCAACCGTTTTCCGCGGCCATTCCGAAGGCGCCTCGGGGTAGCAGTCAACGCGCATTCGCAACGGTCTCCAAGAGTTCGCTCAAGCGTTGCGCGGCTGCATCTGCCTTTGCCTTCGCCTCGGACATCGCCGAGATCGCAACGGGCAGCGTCAAGACTTCCTCAGGCTCGAAGGTATCGACGTAACGCGGCAGGTTCAGGTTGAATTCGTTCTCGGCAATCTCTTCGCGGCCGACCACGGTGAAGTAGCGCCGCGCTTCATCTTCGCTGCTGGCAATGCGCAGCAAGTCGGCCGATGCCTCTCGCAGGTGCGCTATCTCCCGATCGGCAGCGAGCTTGACCTCCTGCTCTCGGACATCGCGTTCTTCCTGCAGCTTGCCCAGATCCTTGACCGCTCGGGTAACCTGTTTGTGGCGGGCCTTGATGGCGTCGATCAGCTTCTTGCGGGCGACAGCGAATTTCGCCTTGGGAGTGTATGAGTGGGTCTTGAGTGCCGCCTTTTCGCCACGCCCCGCAGCGGCGATCTCGGCTTCGATGCGCTCGACCTCGGCCAACAGCGGTGCCAGGGGGTGAAAGTAGGGATGCCCGGGGGTGATGGCACCCTTCACTGCCTGCTGTTTCAGGTCCAGGGCATCCAGCGTGGCCAACTCGGCTTGCAGCCGTGCCAGCGGTTCCAGCACCGGGCCGTAGGCGTCTTCGATGTCGGCCAGCCGGGCGTCACGTTGCTCCTCGACCTCTCGGATCAGTTGCGCCTCGTGCTCGGGCACCAGCCGCTGGGCGACTGCCAAGTCACCAAAGGCGCGCCACGGCACCAGGATGCGCATCAGGTCCGAGGGACGCAGCAGGTTCTGCGGGTTGCCCTTCTGGAAGTGGCGCGAGGCCCAGATCATCAGGATATTGTCCTTGCGCTCGACGGGCTTGGCCTTGTGGAGCAGCACCAGGCAGCCCGGTACGCCATTGCCATAGAAAAGCTTGCCCGGCAGCACGACGATGGCCTCGATCAGGTCGGCCTCGATGAAGCCCCGGCGGATTACGTACTCGGCATCGGCCTTCTGGTTCTGGCCATCTTCCTCTTCGGTCTGCTCGGGCTGCCCGCGGAACAGTACCCCCTGCGACATCACGACCATGCCCTGGCCGCCAGTGCCAGGGTCGGGGTCGGCATCCTTCAGCGACTTGGCAATCTGCTGCATCCAGGCCCAGTCGCCATTGCTGGCCGGGGGCATGCCGTAGGACAGACGACCGAACTTGTCGCCCGCCGCCACCGTGTCGTAGCCCCAATCCTCCAGCGAGAACGGCGGATTCATGATGATGCGGTCGAACTGCTTGAGACGGTTGTCGACCGTGACATGGCGCGGGTCGCGCAGGCTGTCGCCCTGCTTGTGCTCCCACACCGGGATGCCGTGCAGGATCATGTTGATGCGCGAGATGTTGTAGGTGGCGACGTTGGATTCCTGCCCGTGCAACTGCAACTGGCGCACGTCGCCGCCATGTTTTTTGACGTGACGGATGCACTGCAACAGCAGGCCACCCGAGCCGCTGGCCCAGTCGCAGATGGACATGCCTGCCTTGGGCTGCAGCACCTCGGCCATCAGGAAGCCCACCTCGGCCGGGGTGTAGAACTCGCCGCTGGACTTGCCGGCCTTGCTGGCGAAGTTGCGGATCAGGTATTCGTAGGCGTTGCCGAACAGGTCATCTGAGACATGGGCGCGGTCGAAGGTCTGGCTGCCGAAGTGGTTGATCAGGTTGACCAGCTTGTCGCGCGGCAGCTCGTCCTGCTTGTTGAAATCGATCTTGCCGGTGAGGATGCCGTCAAAGTTGTTCTGGCGGTGGGCGTTGGCCCGCTCGATGGCCAGCATGGCGTCGTTCAAAGCCTGGCCGAGCAGGGCCTTGGCCGTACGCGCGACGGTCGCCCAAGTGGCCGCTTCGGGAACGATGAAGTGGTGATTCTGCGGATCCCGCGCCAGCAACAGCGCCTGATCCTGCGGCACGCCCGCTTTGGTGAGCGTGGCCACCTGGGTGCGGACTTCCTCGCCGAAGCAGTCGCTGATGCGCTTGTAGAACAGCAGCGCGAACACGTAGCCACGAAATTCGGAGTGGTCGGCGTTGCCGCGCAGGATGTCGGCGGCCTTGTCGAGGTAGCTTTCCAGCTCGCCCTGGGTCATCCGGCGCGTGGGTCGGATGACGATGGGCGATTCAAGGGTGCTAAGCAGTTCTTCGAGGTTCATTGAGGGTGTCTGTTCTGCGCAAGTCGCGTGGCTGTACTCTTGAGGTAAGACGAAGGGAACGAAATGGTCTTTATTTGACGATGAGTTGGCATGGGCTTCCGGCCCAAGGCCAGGTTTCGCGCCACGAGGTGCGTGTCGCGTCAGCCCCGGGCGCGTCTTGACGGCGCCGTTCCATCGAGTACAATCTGAGCTTGAGTTCACTGCCTATCGGCTTTGAACCTATCGAGGTTTCGGCCGCTGAACCCGCGTAGCGAATCAGCGGCCTTTGTCTTTTCTGGCGCCAGCTCATGGCCTACCTGCCAGCAAGCGAAGGCAGTCTGCTCTGGACCAGACGGGCGAAGTCCTGATCTTGCCGATGCTGTTGTCTGCCTGATAGCAGGTCACGAAATTGGCTTTCAGCAAGCCATTCTGCTTGAGACCCATGGCCACCACGACCACAAAGGCCTCATAGACGACGGCTACTCGGCGGGTGGAATCGTAGCCGTGAGCAATCTTGTCCCAACCTGCGTAGAGATCAGCCTGCGGATGCTCCAGCGTAGCCTTGATCCAGGCGATGCGTTCGGCGCGGACGGTTGAAAAGACGTCCTTGCGACCGTCCCGTGCCGTGCTCTCGTAGAAGATGTGGCCAAACTTGCTGGCCGAGAAATACACCCGTACACCATCGAAGGTCTGGATGTCGCCGCGGCAGTACACCCGTTCGTAATGAGCGCGGTACTCGGCCATCGTGGCATATCGAACCAGGGGCGGCAAGCTCATCACCACCCTCCCTGCAAGCGAATTTTGAAGATGTTGAGCTTCTCTTCGTTCTTGTGGGTTGGCGCGAGCATTCGACCAAGCGCCGTTTCGAGCCGACACACGACGGCAGCTTTGGCGCTGTCTTCACGCAAGGTACCATTGATGCGACTATTGGCGGCGCCCAACAGTAGATCGCAAAGCTGAATCAGCACGACTTCGTTGGAGGGCAGCGACTGGATGCTCTCAATGTCCGATGACAGATTGGCCCGGGCCAGACAACGAGCCAGCACGGGCAAGCGTTTCGGGTCGCGATTGCTCTTGGCGTCGCAAAATACCCGGTACTGGTTGAAATCGAGAATCCAGTGGTGCAGTAACTGGTAGTAGAACTTGTAGAAGCCAAGCTCCCCATCGTTCTCATGCAACACCAGATTCAACTGCGTCCGATCGACAGCGATACACCGAAATCGCAAGTTGTCGCCATAGCTGATGAACAGATCGATCAGTTCGATGTAGAAAGCCCGCCGATTTGGGGAAACCTTGCTCCACTTGATTTCGCCCCAGGCTTTGTGTCGCAGACGCAGCGCGGAAATCCGGGCTTTGATCTCGGTCCGAAGTTCGACCGGAACCCACAGGCTGCCAATCATCAAATGGCGCGCCCGAGGATGACGTGAGGTCAGGATGTCCGGATTGGCCTCATCGCAGTAGATTTCGAACTTCATCCCTGACCTCCCACTGGCGATCTCAACACGATCAGAAACTCGGTTGCCAACGCAATCGGCTCAATCTCGCGCACGTTCTTCTTCAACCTGACCAAGCCATAGCTCTCCATCATCCGTAGCGTGCGCGACAGGTTGGCCACTTGCCCTGGCTTCCGCCAGCGCGGTCAGCGACTTGGGTTGTTTGTCCCGGATAATACGTAGCAGGGTTTGGTTGTCCTCGGACAGCACCGCCGCCATCGTGGCCATCGACGGGAACCAGACGGTCGGCGTGTCTTTGCCCGGTGGAAACTCCGGGTCACCCGGTCGGCGAATACCAACGACGCAGCGCTTCATCTCGGATGTCCTGATCGGCTTCGCATAAGCGGACCATTTTATCAGTGTGGCACAACTGCAGCCAGATCGTGATGAACAAGCTTCAGCGCACTGCTCTAACCCTCTGCCTGGCGCCGTCCGCCCTGTCGCCACTTTGCCAGCTTCTCCACGATAAGCATGCGACCGGGCGGGATCTGGTATTATCGTGACACTCACGTAAAAATGAAGCGACAATGTCCGAGAAACCTGTGACTGTCACGAAGCGAGGCCGACCGCCCAAAGGTGAACGTCCAATGAGTGACAGCGAGCGCAAACGCGCCCAGCGGCAGCGTGACAAGCTGGCGATCACACACGCCATCGGCGATGAACAAGACGCGCCGCTACGGGCATTGCTGGCAATCCTGGGGCGCGTTGATGCGTCGGCCGCCGCTCGACTCTGCGCACAGCGGGCTTGGGCAGAAATCGGCCGACGGTACGAATTCGTGACCATCAGGAAATGAGGCAAAGCTATGGAAACAGTTGAAGGCAGGTCGTTAAGCAATTCCGCGGTAATCCCCTTCTCGGCAGCAGAGAAGCCGGTACCCGAGGCAAATGGCGGCTATCAAGCCGTGTGCTTCAACGCCATGAAACACGGCATTTTGTCCAAGCTGGCGGTATTGGCTCACGAAGACCATGCCGAGTTTGACGACCTACTCGCGGCTCTGATCGAGGAACAGCGGCCGGCAGGCATGACCGAGCAGCATCTGATCGAGGAGCTTGCCACGATCATTTGGCGCAAGCGGCGGGTATTGCTGGCCGAGGCGGCAAAGATCAACGAGAGCTTGAAAGTGGTGGTGAACAATTCGAAGTCGGTCGTGGCGTCGGCAGCCCCTTTTCAGCGTGGCCTCGCCAGCGACGACACCCGATTATCGGACCTAATGACCCGAACACCGGAACAGATCGCCGAGACTGAACGCGATGCAGAGCTTGACCTGGCAGCGGCCCGTAAGGCAGCGGCGATCCTGCGCAAGGGCGGGCCGAATGCCTACGAGAAAGCCCTGCGCGTACTGCGGCAAGATTCGCGCGACTGGTGGCAGGATCAGATCGAAGACGAGGAATACCCCGCGACCGCCGAAGGGTTGGCGCAATTCATCCGCGAAGTACTCGAACCCATGTGGATTCGCGTGGCGATACTTCCATAATCACGCCAAAATGCGTGATTTACGGGCATCTCTGCGCGTGTGCGTGTGCGCGCGCGAAATGGCAGGATTCTTTGATCTGGTGGTGGCGGCGGCGGTGTTGATCGCCAAGAAAACAGGTTAGCGACAGCAGATGTAACCCCGGCGTAACCCCAGCAAAAAGCCCCGGCTTTTGACCGAGGCTAACTGCTTGATTTACTGGTGCCGCTGGGCGGAATCGAACTGCCGACCTTCGCATTACGAATGCGCTGCTCTACCGACTGAGCTACAGCGGCACGGTGCTTCAGAGGCGTGCCGGGGCTGCATTCTAGCAGCGCCGTGCCGGTTTTGGAACCTCTATTTTTCCGCCTTGAGCGCCAAACTGCTGACTATGTTCCGGTCGGCGATGCCGCCAGGCTCAGTCCAGTCTTGCCAATGTCGATTTGGCCAGCGGCGGGTTCTTCGCGAAGTATTTCTTGATTCCCGAGAAAATGGCTTCGGCCATCTTGTCCTGGTAGGCGTCGTCGTTCAGCCGCTTCTCTTCCTCCGGATTTGAGATGAAGGCGGTCTCAACGAGAATCGAAGGAATGTCGGGCGCCTTCAGAACAGCAAAGCCTGCCTGCTCGACCGTGGCCTTGTGCAAACGGTTGATGCCACCAAGTTCGCCGAGCACCGCCTTGCCCAGCTTGAGACTGTCGCTGATCGTCGCGGTTTGCGAGAGATCGAGCAGGGTGCGCGCCAGGACGGGATCCTTGACGTCGATATTCACCCCGCCGATCAGATCGGCTGCGTTTTCCTTTTGGGCCAGATAGCGAGCGGCGGAACTCGAGGCGCCACTCTCCGAGAGCACGAAAACCGATGAACCGTTGGCGTCCGGCCGGACAAAGGCGTCGGCGTGAATCGAGACGAACAGGTCGGACTGGATTCGCCGTGCTTTCTGCACCCGGGCGTGCAGTGGGACGAAGAAATCGGAATCGCGTGTGAGGACCGCACGCATGTTTGGCTCGGACTCGATCTTGGCCCGCAAACGCTTGGCAACCGCCAGCGTGACGTTCTTTTCGAAGCTGCCGCCGCTACCGACGGCCCCCGGGTCCTCGCCACCGTGCCCCGGATCGAGCGTGATCGTCACCAGGCGATCAACTACCGGTCGGCCCGACCGCCTGGACACCGCCTTCTGCTCGGCGACCTGCAGCGGCTCGGATTTCGCTTCGGGTTTGGCCTCTGCCTTCGCTTCCGTGGGAACTTCCGGACGCGCCTCGGACTTGCTGCTGACTCGGTTCTCAACGACCGCGGCGCGAGGCTCCTTGCCATCAATCAGCGATAGCAGCGGGTCCGGCGGATTCAGCGGATAGACGTCGAGAACCAGCCGATGACCGTAAGCACCAACCGGTTGCAGCTCGAACACCTGCGGATTGGCCTCGCCCTTGAGGTCCATCACCAGGCGGACGATACCCGGTTTGTAACGCCCGGCGCGCAGCAGCCGGATGTTGGGATCGTCGGCCGCCACCTTGTTGGCCAGGGTCTCGAGAACGCTGTTCAGCTCGATGCCTTCGAGGTCGACGACCAGGCGCTCCGGGTTCTTGACCATGAAGTACGTGTATTTGAGGGGCGCGCCGTGTTCGATGGCCACACGTGTGTAGTCGGCTGCCGGCCAGATACGCACCGCGAGAACCCCCGGGCCACGGTTTGCCGCCGCTTGCGATGCTAACGGGTTGACCGTCAACAACAGCGACGCACCGGTAAACTTGATCAGGCGGCGGCGTCCGGCCAACCGCTCATTAGAATTCTCATACATTTCAGACCCTCCTCACTGCACGCAACGACATCCAGCTTGCGCCCGTTCTCGGCAAAGTGGATGCGAACGACGAGATCGGCTGCTGGCAGGTAACCAACAGCCTTATCCGGCCACTCGACCAGGCAAATGGCATCATCACGGAAATACTCGCCAAGCCCTGCATCCAAGAACTCTTCTGGAAAGTTGAAACGATAGAAATCAAAGTGATACCAGTATATCCTCGAAATCACATAAATTTCAACCAATGTGTAGCTAGGGCTTTTCACTGGCCCGACATGATTGCGTGCGCGCAACAGTGAACGCACCAGCGTTGTCTTGCCGGCGCCGAGATCCCCGTCGAGCCAGACGACCATGCCGGGATGGAGCAGCGGCGACAGCTGCCGCCCAAGGCTGGCCGTCGCTGCCTCGTCCGGCAGATGCAGGGTCAGTGTGAACTGGTTATCATCCAGGCTATGCACGAACGGGGCTCCCAAACAGGTACCGGCGAAGGCCTGGCGAACAGCCAGACGGACTATGCCGAAGTGGTTAGACGGATCAAGGAGTGGGGACAGGAACTCGGCTTTGCCTCGCTAGGCATCGCCCGGGCCGATGTATCGACGGCCACACCGCGGCTGCTGCGCTGGCTTGCACTCGGCCGGCACGGCGAGATGGATTATATGTCCAAACACGCTGCGCTGCGCACGGCGCCCGAGAACCTGCTGCCGGGCACCCTGTCGGTGATTTCGGTCCGCCTGCCGTACTGGCCGGTCGCCGCCGATGCTCGCGAGCTGCTCGCCGACGGCCAACTGGCTTACGTCTCCCGCTATGCGCTGGGCCGCGACTATCACAGGACGATCCGTCTGCGCCTGCAGAAACTCGCTGACCGCCTCCGCGACGAGGCCGCGACGCTGGCTTTGCCGGAGCCGTTTGCCTGCCGTGCATTCTCCGATTCGGCGCCGGTGATGGAGATCGAGTTCGCCGTTCAGTCGGGGGTTGCATGGCGCGGCAAACATACGCTCTCCTTGACGCGTGAGGGTTCATGGTTTTTTCTCGGCGAGATCTACACCAGCCTGCCACTGCCCGCTGACGTCCCGATCGGAGATCATTGTGGCGACTGTCGCCGCTGCCTCGACGCCTGCCCGACGCGGGCGATCGTCGCGCCCTACGAAGTCGATGCCCGCCTGTGCATTTCGTACCTGACGATCGAACTGCCGGGGGCCATCCCGGTGCCGCTGCGCCGCTTGATCGGCAATCGCGTCTACGGCTGCGACGACTGCCAGTTGTGCTGTCCGTGGAACCGGTTTGCCCGCATCGGCGATCCCGACTTTGCGGTTCGCAACGGTCTCGACGCGCCCTCGCTAGCGGCGCTCTTCGCGTGGAGCGAAGACGAGTTCAACGCGCGCCTGGCGGGCAGCGCAATTCGCCGGATCGGGCACCAACGCTGGCTACGCAACCTCGCCGTCGCGCTGGGCAACGCGGCGAGTTCGCCAGTCATCCTTGCTGCCCTGGCCAGCCGGCAGGACGACCCATCGCTGCTGCTGCGCGAGCATGTCGGCTGGGCGCTCGCCGAGCATGCCCAGCAGCGCTCGGTGGTCGCCGACGCTTGATCCAGCCAGACCCGGTAGCGGTCACATGTTCGGGTAATTTGGCCCGCCGCCGCCCTCGGGTGCCACCCAGCGGATGTTCTGCGTCGGATCCTTGATGTCGCAAGTCTTGCAGTGCAGACAATTCGACGCATTGATCTGCAGGCGCGGACCCGCAGTCTCCTCGACGATTTCGTACACCCCCGCCGGGCAGTAGCGCTGCTCGGGAGACGCATACTCCTTGTAGTTGATGGCGATGGCCTTGGTGCTGTCGAGCAGTTGCAGATGAATCGGCTGTTCTTCTTCGTGTGCCGTGTTCGAGACAAACACCGAGGACAAGCGATCGAAGGTGAGGACGCCGTCGGGCTTGGCGTAGAGGATGGGTTGAAAACGGGCAGCGGGTGCGAGTTGCTGGTGATCGCTGGTCTTGTCCCGGAGCGTAAAGAACATGCGACCGCCGAAAAGATTCTGCTGAATCCAGTTGAAAGCGCCGCCCAGGAAGGTACCGAACTTGTGCAGCGCCGGGCCGAAGTTGCGTGCCCGGTAGAGCTCGGCATACAGCCACGAATCCTTGAAAGCAGTCACGTAGGCAAGCAGATCGCTGCGCCCGGAATCGCCGGCCTGCAAGGCGGCGTTGACCGTCTCTGCCGCGAGCATCCCGGACTTCATCGCCGTGTGCACCCCCTTGATCTTGGCGAAATTGAGCGTCCCGGCGTCACAGCCGAGCAGCATCCCACCAGGGAAAGTCTGTTTCGGTAGGCTGTT
This sequence comes from Candidatus Accumulibacter affinis, assembly GCA_016713625.1. Classification (GTDB taxonomy): domain Bacteria; phylum Pseudomonadota; class Gammaproteobacteria; order Burkholderiales; family Rhodocyclaceae; genus Accumulibacter; species Accumulibacter affinis. The sequence continues at coordinate 389,460 of JADJOT010000008.1, read as the reverse complement.
GAAGCCGCCTTTGGTGATCGCCCGTGCCCCGTAGCAGAGGCGCTTGCCGCCTTCGAGGTACTTCCGGATCTCGGCCTGCAGCTTGAAACGCTGGAATTCCTCAAACGGGGAAAGGTAGGGATTGGCATAGTTGAGGTCGGCGATCAGACCTACCGCGACCTCATTGTCTTCCAGGTGATAAAGGAATGAGCCACCGGTGGCGCCATGCTCGCTGAGCGGCCAGCCGGCGCCATGCACGACCAGCCCGGGCTGGTGTTTCGCCGGATCGATCTGCCAGAGTTCCTTGATCCCGAGGCCGTAGTGCTGGGCAGTCGCGCCGGCAGCGAGGTCGTAGCGGGCGATCAGATCCTTGCCGAGTTGACCGCGCGCGCCTTCGGCGAACAGCGTGTATTTGGCATGCAACTCGATACCCGGCTGGAAACTGTCTTTCACTTCGCCGTGCTTGTCACGCCCCATGTCACCGGTAGCGACGCCTTTCACCGAGCCGTCGTCGTGGTAGAGGAGCTCGACCGCTGCAAAACCCGGAAAGATCTCGACGCCAAGCGCTTCGGCCTGCTCGGCGAGCCAGCGACAGAGTCTGCCGAGACTGATGATGTAGTTGCCGGTGTTGTGCATCGGCGCCGGGACGGCAAAATTGGGTAGTTTGACCGCCGACGTTTCGCTGCGATAGAGATAGACCCGATCCTCGCTGACCGGGGTATTCAAGGGAGCCCCTCTGGCTTGCCAGTCGGGCAGCAGCTCATCGAGCGCACGCGTCTCGAACAGTGCGCCCGAAAGAATGTGGGCACCGACCTCCGAACCCTTCTCCAGTACCATCACCGCCAGGTCCGCATGCAGCTGCTTGAGCCGAATCGCCGCGCTCAAACCCGCCGGACCTGCACCGACGATCACTACGTCATACTCCATCGCTTCACGTTCCATCACCACTCCTCAAGGTTTCTCGATCGCTCCCGATGCCACGGAAGGCCTACCCACACTGGCCGGTCGCTGCTCGCCTGCGCGGCAAGCGGCGATCTTCGGCGACTGTAGCAACGATCAGGAGCGTCCGCAACCGCCGGCTTCGGCGGACGAGCACTGCCGAGGCCGGCGCAGGGGCGCGACGCGGCAGTGCTCAGCGCGCGCTCGGCAACCGCCAGCCTGGAAACTCGGCGCGGAAGGTGCTGCCCTTCCCGACCTGCGAATTGATGACCAGGGTTGCCTGGTGGCGCAACAGGATGTGCTTGACGATGGCCAGCCCGAGACCGGTGCCACCGGTGTCGCGCGAGCGACCGCGGTCGACGCGATAGAAGCGCTCGGTCAGTCGGGGCAGGTGTTCGGCGGCAACGCCGACACCGGAGTCGCGCACGCAAAAGGCACCGCCGCCGGCTCGCCGCTGCCATTCGATGTGAATGTCGCCACCGGCCGGGGTATAGCGGATGGCGTTCGAAACCAGGTTGCCGAAAGCGCTATGCAACTCCTTGCGGTTTCCCCGCAAGCTCGGACCATCGCAACTGGTCTCGATGGCATGCCGACCTTCGCTGAGGCTTTGCGCTTCGGCAAGCAGTTGTGCCAGCAGTTCGTCCATGGCGACATCCTCTTCGCTCGCCGGGGCGTCTTCCGATTCCAGCCGCGACAGGGTCAGCAGGTCGTCGACCAGGCTCAGCATGCGCTTCGTCTGGTCGCTCATCAGGCGAGCAAAGTGCTGGCGCTGATCGGCGGTCATCAGACCATCATCCGTAAAATGCTCGAGAAAGCCGCTGACCACGGTCAGTGGTGTGCGCAGCTCGTGGGACACATTGGCGACGAAGGTGCTGCGCATCGCTTCGACCCGGCGAGCATCGGTGACGTCGAGGCTGACCAGCAGCTTGCTCTTTTCCCCCAGAGGTACCGCGCGGACGGCGTAAACGCGGGTGCGTGCAGCCGGCGCCTGCAGGATGAAGGGAGCATGGCCATCGGGACTGCCGAGGTACTCCGCGAAACCCGGAGTACGGACCAGTTGCTCGATGATTGCGCCAGCGTCACGCGGCAGGCGGACTCCGAGATGGTCGCCAGCGGCTCGATTGCTCCACTGGATCTGGTGATTGGCGTCGAGGATCACCAGTCCGTCGGGGACGGCGTCCATCGCCTCCCTGAACGACCGCAGTCCCGCCTCGAGTTCCGCCAGGCTCAGTGCATCGTGGCGCAACTTGCGCGCCAGCTTGAGAAAGACTTCGCCCCACGCACCACCTGCATCCGGCGACGCGCTACGATCCGGGTCATCGAGCCAGGCCGAAAGCATCAGCAGACGCCGCGTCTGCATGACGACGACGAGCAGGAAACCCAGCGCCGCGACCGCCCAGCCCCACACCGGGCCACGCATCAGCCCGCCCAGCAGGGCCAGGCCGACAATCGGTAGAGCGCCGGTCAGCAGAATTTTCACCAGGCGCGTCCCGGCAGGCGTCATGTCCTGATCGGCGGCGACTCGGCTGATGCGCTCAGCTTGTAGCCCGCGCCACGAACGGTCTCGATCATCTGGTCGGCAGCCGACCCGAGAGCAACGCGCAGCCGCCGAACATGGATATCAACGGTACGGTCTTCAATGTAGACGTGATCGCCCCAGACGTTGTCGAGCAGTTGCTGGCGGGTATAGACTCGCCCGGGGTTGGCCATCAGGAAGCGCAGCAGTCGGAATTCGGTCGGTGTCAGGGTGATCCGCTGGCCGGCGACCAGTGCTTCGTGACTGACGGTATCGAGTTCGATCGGACCTGCGCTCAGCGTTCCCTTGACGAACTCCGGCGCGCAGCGGCGCAGTACCGCCTGTACGCGGGCAAGCAGTTCCTTGGGGCTGAAGGGCTTGACGATGTAATCATCGGCACCGCCGTCGAGTCCAGCCACGCGATCCGCTTCCTCGCCGCGCGCGGTCAGCAGGATGATCGGCAGACTACGCGTTCGTCGTTCCTTGCGCAGCTTGCCGATCAGAGCCAGCCCGGACTTGCCGGGAAGCATCCAGTCGATCAGCGCGATGTCGGGTAAGGTTTCATCGAGCAGAGCTTCCGCCTGTTCGGCGGTGTCGGCACAAACCGGCTGGTAGCCGCCGCAGACCAGCGTGAAGCGCAAAAGCTCCTGAATCCCCCGGTCGTCTTCGACGACCAGAACCAGCGGCAGGGTCGAAACTGCTCGCGTCACGGCGTCTCCGCTTTCCTGGCGGCAGCACCGGTATGCCGCACGTCGACGCCGCTGACCGTGTAAATGACATTCTCGGCGATATTGGTTGCGTGATCGCCCACCCGTTCGATGGCCTTGGCGATCCAGATGATGTCGAGAGCCTCGGTAATCGTGCGCGGGTCTTCCATCATGTAGGTAACCAGTTGCCGGATGACGGCGTTGAAAGCGGCGTCGATCTCCTTGTCCGCATGGATGACCTCGCGGGCAGCGTCAACATCCATACGCGCCAGCGCGTCGAGCGCGCCCCTGAGCATGTCGGTGACCAGCCGTCCACAGTGGTGGAGGTCGGACAGCCGCGGGATGCGCTGGATGCCAGCCCGCTGCAGCTTGCGCGACTTGTTGGCGATCTTGGCCGCCTTGTCGCCGCTGCGCTCAAGATCGGTGACGATCCTCGAGATCGCCATCACCAGGCGCAGGTCGCGTGCGGTGGGTTGCCGACGGGCGATCAACAGCGTGCATTCCTCGTCGATGTCGACCTCGTAAGCGTCGACTTCCCGATCGCTGCGGATAACCCGCTGCATTTCCTCCACATTCCCCGTGCTGAAGGCATCAATCGCCGCCATCAACTGCCTCTCGACCAGGCCACCCATCTGCAGGATGCGGGTACGAATGCTTTCAAGTTCGAGATCAAACTGCTTGCTGAGATGATTACTCATGGGGCTGGGCTCGTATCAAGGATTGAATCAACCGCCACAGGATAAGCTGGCAATGTTACTGCAAGATGACGGACCGCCGGAACGAAGCCCGCGGCGCGCTCTCGATCAACCAAAGCGCCCGGTAATGTAGTCCTCGGTCTGTTGCTTTTTCGGCTTGACGAAGACTTCGTCGGTGATCCCGAATTCGACCAACTCCCCGAGGTACATGAACGCCGTGAAGTCGGAGATACGCGCCGCCTGCTGCATGTTGTGGGTCACGATGGCGATGGTGTACTCGGACTTCAGCTCATTGATCAGGTCTTCGATCTTGGCCGTGGAAAGCGGATCGAGTGCGGAAGTGGGTTCGTCGAGCAGAACGACCTCCGGCTTCACGGCAATCGTGCGAGCGATACACAGACGCTGCTGCTGGCCGCCAGATAGCGAGAGACCACTCTGTTGCAGCTTGTCCCGGGTTTCTTCCCACAGAGCCGCCTTGCGCAGTGCCCATTCAACGCGCTCGCCCATGCTGGAACCGGACAGAGGTTCGTAAAGCCGCACGCCGAAAGCGATGTTTTCGTAGATGGTCATCGGAAAAGGCGTCGGCTTCTGAAACACCATGCCAATCTTGGCACGCAGCAGGTTCACGTCCTGCTTCCTGTCGAGCAGGTTCTCGCCATGGAAGTTGATCTGCCCTTCCGCGCGTTGGCCGGGATAGAGATCGTACATGCGGTTGAAAGTGCGCAGCAGGGTGGACTTGCCGCAGCCAGAGGGGCCAATGAACGCGGTAACCCGGTTCTTCGCAATATCCAGAGAAACATCGTTGAGGCCGCGGAAGTCGCCATAATAGAAATTCAGGTCGCGAACGGCCAGAAGGGCATTGCCGTTGGTGGCGGGATGAGGTGCGGACATAAGGAACTCCGGGTTCAGGCTGAGGATTTCTTGCGGAAAAGGACGCGCGCAACGATGTTGATTGCCAGTACCAGCAGCGCGATCAGCAGCGCACCGCCCCAGGCCAGGCTGACCCAGTTGTCGTAGGGGCTCATGGCGAACTGGAAGATCACCACCGGCAGGTTGGCCATCGGCTCGGACATGTCGGTGCTGTAGAACTGGTTGTTCAGTGCGGTAAACAACAGCGGCGCAGTTTCTCCGGTGACCCGCGCGATGGCCAGCAGAATGCCGGTCACTACCCCTGCCGAGACCGCGCGCAGGGTGACCTTTAGCGATACCTGCCAGCGCGGCGCGCCGACCGCGAACGCCGCCTCGCGCATGCTGTTCGGCACCAGCAGCAACATGTTCTCGGTCGTCCGTACGACCACCGGGATCGCAATCAGCGACAGCGCCAGCGACCCGGCCCAGCCCGAGAAACCGCCCAGGGTGGCGACCGCCAGGGCATAGACGAACAGGCCGACGACGATCGATGGTGCCGACAGCATGATGTCGGTGACGAAGCGGGTGAGCGCAGCGAACTTCGATCGGCCGCCGTATTCGGCCAGATAGATGCCGGCGAGAATGCCGACCGGGGTGGACACCAAGGTGGTGAAGCCGACGATCAGCAAGCTGCCGACGATGGCGTTACGGAGACCACCGCCGTCACTGCCGGCTGCCGGCGTGTCCTGCGTAAACAAACTCCAGCTCAGTGCCGCGAAGCCATTGGCAAACAGGGTCCAGAGAATCCACAACAGGGCGAGCAGGCCAAAGGCCATGGCGATCATGGACAGCGCGATGCCGATGCGGTTGATCAGCAGACGACGGGAATACAGATTCATGACCAGACTCCCGACTGCCTGCTCATTTGCCTTGCCGGGCGACGGCGCGCTGGATCAGCCAGCGCGAGATCGCGAGCACGACGAAGGTGATGATGAACAGCACAAAACCGAGTGCGAACAGGGCGGAAATATGCAGCCCAGGTTCGGCCTCGCCAAATTCATTGGCCAGAGTGGAGGCGATCGAGGTCCCCGGTGCGAACAGGCTGCCGACGATGCGGTTGGCGTTGCCGATGACGAAGGTTACGGCCATCGTTTCACCGAGGGCACGACCGAGGCCAAGCATGATGCCGCCGACGACGCCGACGCGCGTGTAGGGCAGGACCACCCCGGTGACCACTTCCCAGGTCGTGCAACCAATGCCATAGGCCGATTCCTTGAGCTGCGGCGGCACGGTTTCGAAAACGTCACGCATCACCGAGGCCACGAAGGGAATCACCATCAGCGACAGCACGATGCCGGCAGTGAGGATACCGATGCCGATCGGTGGACCCGAAAACCAGCCACCGATCACCGGCACCCCAGCGAAGACTGCTTGCACAGCGGGCTGCACGTATTTGGCAAAGACTGGCGCGAAAACGAACAGCCCCCAGATCCCATAGATGATCGACGGGACACCAGCCAGCAGTTCAACGGCTGTGCCGAGCGGGCGGCGCAAGATGACCGGGCAGCTCTCGGTGAGGAACAGGGCAATGCCAAAGCTGACCGGTACGGCGATCAGCAGCGCGATCACCGAGGTCACCACCGTGCCATAAATGCCGGCGAGCGCGCCAAACTGGTCGTTCGGTACGTTCCACACATTGGTCCATAGGAAACCGACGCCAAACTCCCTGAACACCGGCATCGCTTCCACCGCCAGGGCGATCAACATGCCGATCAACGCGGCCAGGACGATGAAGGCGAACAGCAGCGTCACCTGGTGGAAGATCATGTCCTGTAGTTTGAACTTCCCCACCTGGCGCGCGCGGCGATCGACCGTCGGATCAACAGGTGCAGGCGCGACCATAGCCACTCCGGTGGTCAACTCGTTCATGGCGAAGACTCCTCATTGGTCCAGGCGTTCGCCGGGGTTCAGCTCGGCAGAGCGAACTGCCGGCACTGCCGGGAAATCTCATTGGATACTCTTCATCTCGGCTTCGACCATCTTCACGACGCTGGCCGGCAACGGCACGAAGCCCAACTCGGTGGCCATTTTCTGCCCATTGTTCAGAGCCCAGCTGAAGAACTCGACCACGAGCCGCTGTTTGCTGGCGTCAGCACCCTTCTCATAGGCCAGAACGTAGGTGGCGCTGGTGATCGGCCAGGCATTCCTGTTGGCCTGGTCAAGCAGGTCGGGTGCCATTCCCTTGACCTTGAAGTTGGCGCCGGCTGCCGCGTCGGCGATGGCATCCTGGCTCGGGACAATGTGGTTTCCGGCCTTGTTCTTGAGCGCCGCGAAGGTCATCCGGTTCTTCATGGCGTCGGCGATGTCGACGTAACCAATGGTGCCGACGATCTTCTGCACGTTGGCGGCCACCCCGGCGTTGCCCTTGCCGCCGACCCCGTTCGCCGGCCAGTTCACCGTGTTGCCAGCCCCGACTTCGCTCTTGAACGACGCCGACTGCTTGGCCAGGTAGTTCGAGAAGACGAAGGTAGTACCCGAACCGTCCGAACGAAAAGCCACGGTGATCGCCAGATCGGGCAGCTTCAGGCCGGGGTTCTGGGCGGCGATGGCGGGGTCGTTCCACTTCTTGATCGCACCGCGAAAGATCTCGGCAAGCGTCGGGCCATCGAGCTTCAATTTGCCCGAGTCGACACCTGGAACGTTGATCACGACGGTGACGCCGCCCATCACCGTCGGCACCTGCACCAGTCCGGCGGCGTCGAGATCGGGCTCGCTCAAGGGGGCGTCGGTACCGCCGAAGTCCACGGTCTTCGCCTTGATCTGCTTGACGCCACCTGAGGAACCGATGGCCTGATAGTTCACCTGGTTCCTGGTGGCAGCCTTGTAGGCTTCGGCCCACTTGTTATAAACGGCAGCCGGGAAGGTCGCGCCGGCGCCTGTAATGTCGGCAGCCAGGGCAGAAAGGCTGATGGATAGGGCGGCAGCCAGGCCAGACAGTTGCAGCAGCGTGCGATGGCTATTCATTTTTCAATCTCCGGAAGGTCTTCAGTTAGTAGCCATGAAAGTGTATTGCCCGATTGTTGCAGGATCGTGACGGACAAGGAATGGACGCTACGATCGTCGATTTCGACGCCGAGGATCACCGGCAGAGCCGGCGTTATGCCTCGTCGGCTTGCTGGGCAGACGTGTGCCGAATGTCGATACCGTTGACGATGAACACCACGTCTTCGGCGATATTGGTCGCATGATCGCCAACCCGCTCGATGGCCTTGGCAATCCAGATGATTTCGAGCGCCTCAGTGATCGTGCGCGGGTCTTCCATCATGTAGGTAACCAGTTGCCGCAGGATCGCGTTGAAGGCGGTATCGACCGCCTGATCGGCGCCGATGACTCGACGCGCGGCATCGACATCGCCACGCGCCAGCGCGTCGAGCGCATCCCGCAGCATGGCGGTGGCAAGCCGTGCACAATGGTGCAGATCGGACAGTCGTGGGAGGCGTTGATCGCCAGCCAGATGCAAAGCCTGCGCCATGCCGGCGATCTTCGCTGCCTTGTCGCCGATCCGCTCGAGGTCGGTGACGATGCGCAGGATTGCCAGGATCAGGCGCAGATCACCCGCGGTCGGTTGCCGGCGAGCGATCAGTAGCATGCACTCCTCGTCAATGGCGACTTCGTCCGCGTCCACCTGCTCGTCACGGTCGATGACCTGCTGCATTTCCGCGAGGACGCCGGTGTTCAATGCTTCGATCGCTGCCAGCACCTGCCGCTCGACCAGGCTGCCCATCTGCAGGATACGACTACGGATATTTTCGAGTTCAACGTCGAACTGTTTGCTGAGGTGCTCACTCATGGGTCGGGGCTCGGGTTCGCAGGCAGGATGAATGGCGAGAGAATAGACGGATCATGTTACGAAACGATGACAGCTACCCGAGGTCCTGCGTCCGCCACACGCGGTGCTCGTTCGCGGTTGTCCTGCAAAGCCGCCGTGCGGATGTTTGCCGTGCCAGAATCAGGAATCAGGGACCACTGGTGCCGCACTCGCGATTGACGCCCCTTGATGGAGGCTCATATACTCTCGTGGCCATCGCAGGATTTCCTGTCCTTCGATATTTCGGTTGACGATTTTGCCAGTAATGGGCTGAACGGTTCCGGAAGCGGTCTTTGACGAAGCGAAGGAGCACGGGATGAGCGCGGATTTCCTGCGAATCGAGATGGGCAAGGCGCTGCATGGGGATTGTCTGTTCGTCGAATGGGGAGGAGCAAGCGGCAAACACCGCATGCTCATTGATAGCGGACCGATCGGAGCCTATGAAGCATTGGCGACTCGCATCGCCGCGCTTCCCGCCGACGAGCGTTCATTCGAGTTGATGGTGCTCTCCCATGTGGATACCGATCACATCGAGGGAATGGTGCGCCTCTTCGCGGAACCGCGAACCCAGTGGCCGTTCCAGGTGAAGGACGTCTGGTTCAACGGTTGGCCCCATATGGACGAAGAGGCCACGCTCGGCGGCCGCCAGGGCGAGTTTTTCAGTGCGTTGTTGCAGCATCGCCTGCCACTGGGCGCCTGGAACGGTGCGTTCAAGGGGGCTGTCGTCGTGCCGCCGAACGGACCGCTGCCGGTCGTGTCGCTCGCCGGCGGGATGAAGCTCACGCTTCTCTCGCCGACGCGATCGAAACTCGACAAGATGCGCGAAGCGTGGCGCAAGGCTCTCGAAGTGAGCGGCATCAAGCCCGGCGATATCGATGCTGCGTGGCAGGCGTTGAGCGCCCAGAAGAAGTACCTTCCGGGCGAGGGTCTGTTGAGCAGCAGCGATGCGAGTATCGCCACAATCCTGACGCGGCAGTTCAAGGCCGATCAAGCGGCGGCCAACGGCTCGAGCATCGCCTTCCTTGCCGAGCACACGGCGGGCAGCTGCCTGTTCCTCGCCGACGCACATCCGGACGCGGTGACAGCGTCATTGAAACGGCTGGTCGAGGAGCGCGGAGTGCAGCGCCTCAAGGTCGACGCGGTGAAGGTCGCCCACCACGGAAGCAAGCACAACACCGACGAAGCACTGGTGAGCCTGATCGACAGTCCGCGTTTTCTATTCAGCACCAGCGGCGCGCAGTTCAAGCATCCGGACGAGGAGGTGATTGCCCTCATTCTCGATGCCGCCGGTGGTCGTTCGGTCAATCTCTACTTCAACTACTTGAGCGAATACAACAAGAAATGGGAGGCACAGAGCCTGCAGGACGAGCACAACTATGCCGCGATCTACAACGACAACGAGGTAGATCCGCAGGTGATTACCATCGACTGATTGCCAAGGGAGGCTTACCATGCCGGCAGACATTGTTTCCACGACGATCGAGTTTCATCGCTTCGGCGATGAGCCCGGCGCGCTGCTGAAGGGCGGCGAGTACATCCGGACTTGTGGTTACCAGAGGCCGGCGGGTAAAGTGGTCGTCCGAATTGAGCCGAGGGAGTTCCGGCGCAGCCTGAATCGGCTGCGATACGGTTTCAACCGAACGACCGAGACCGAGACCGAGGCGATGCGGCTGCTTGGCGAGGAAGCGGGCTATTTTCTCGACGAGGCGCAAATCTTCGCGGATGCAGCGGCGACGCTGCATCAGGTGGACATTGTGACGCATGCGTCCGAGTTGCGTGCTTATCCGTTTGAGGCGATTTATGCGAACAGGTCCGACGCCTACCTCGCATCATCCGCCCGGGGGATGATCCTGACGCGCCGGATTCGATCGGAGTTTTCCTATGCAGTACCGCCGTGGCCTGAAGTGCCATCCGTCCTGTTCGTTCACGCGCAGTTGGATCACGATCTTTCCCAGGAACTGATCGATGCGCATCGCCTGGCTTTGACCGAGGCCCTGGCAGCGTGGGGAAATCCCCAGGATCTCGAGAAGAAGAAGCTGCTGATCGTCCGCGAGATCGATTCCATCGAGGCCCTCGTGCAGGCCCGCAAGCTCGCGAAGTTCAGCTATATCCACGTCCTCGCGCATGGCGCCAGGGTGGCTGACGACGATATGCAGGACGACGAGCCCGAATGGGGGCTACGCTTGAGCGGAGCTGCCGCACGCCAGGCTGGCGCCGACGGCGCCGACGCAACCGCGGCATCACCGCAGGCGATTGCCGACGCGCTCAAATCGATCGACGAGCACCCTCTGGTCGTGACGCTCGCGGCTTGTGACAGCGGCAACGCGGATCGCCCGGAACTCGGCAACTCCAGCCTGGTCGAGACCTTGCACCGGAGCGGCATCCCTGTGGTCATCGCGTCGCAGTTTCCGTTGACCATGCCCGGTTCGGTCACGCTGACCAGGAATTTCTATGCTCACCTGCTCTCGGGCAGGGATGTGCGGATCGCGCTGCATGCTGCGCGCGTCGCGCTCAGGGAAGAGGCCCGAAAAGTCGAAGAACGGCGACATGACTGGTTGAGCGTCGTCGGCTACGTTCGCCTGCCGGCTGAGGGATACTCGCAATACCTGAGGGCATTCGGCTTGCGTGTGCAACTGCACATGCTCGAAGCGGCCCGCAAGGACGCCGAGCCTCTCTTCGCGAAACCTCCGCCACCGCGGGACAGGTTCGACGAGATCGAGAGTCGGCTGAGCGACCGGATCACGCAGCTCAGGAACCGCAAGGAAGAGCTGACCGGCGATCAGGACAGGGAGTTGCAGGCGGAGTGCGCCGGACTCCTGGCGAGCGCAACCAAGAGTCTCGCCGAGCTGCGTTTCGTGCAGGCCAGGCACTTCCCGGAGGAGCGGGACCACTTGGACGCTCTCAGCAGGGAGGCCGTCGACGATTCCTACAAGTGGTATTCGGAAGTCTACCGACGCGATTTGTCGAAGCACTGGCAGGGAATTCAAAAGCTTGTGTTGGAGGCGGCTCTGAAGGGTCGCATTGCTGACCCGATGGAACTGAAGCTGGTCGGCTACGTCTCTCAAAATGCGTCGGACCTGGATGAGAAAGAGTACTGGGCCTGTGGGACGTTGGCCGAGGCGATTCTCCTGGGGGCGCTCGCCGAAGGATTTGATCTCGAGGGTGCGCGCGCCGCACTGGGCCTTCTCTGCGAGCGCTCCGCAAAGGATCCAAGGGACGGGGGTTTCGCCGCCCGATCGACGCGACGCCAACTCGAGCGCTACGCTACTTGGTGGACCCAGGAGAACGGCTACTTTCCCGGACGCGAATCCGACCTCTCGGCGCAGGCGCGGATGCTGGTGGAGCTCCTCCCGGTCTAACGATACAAGCAGTGGGGCGCTCGGACGAAAGGAAATCAAACGTGGGCAACGGAGCAAAAATATGAAACGCATCGTCATTTGCGCGGACGGCACCTGGAACGAGCGCGACCGGATCGACAAAAAAACCGGGCGTCGGCACCCGACGAATGTCACCAAGGTCGCGCGTGGCGTGCTGCCGCAGGCGGCGGATGGCACGGCGCAAGTCGTTTATTACCACGAAGGGGTCGGTACGGGCGGAGGGCTCGACAAATTCACCGGAGGTGCGTTCGGCGAAGGCGTTGAGGCCAACATCCGGGCGCTGTATCGCTTCATTGTCTACAACTACGTGGAAGGCGATGAACTCTTTTTCTTCGGCTTCAGTCGAGGGGCGTTCACGGTGCGGACGCTCGCCGGATTCATGAGCTACGTGAATCTTGTTGAGAAGGACGACGACTACTACGTGCCTGAGATCTACGCTTGCTACGAGAAGGGTGTGCGGGAGGGGTCGCCGGAGTGGACCAAGGCATTTCATAACGTACGGGGCACGCGCCCCTGTCCCCCGATCCGCTTCGTCGGCGTATGGGACACCGTGGGTGCACTGGGCGCCCCCGGCTTGATCGGGCAATTGTTCAACAAGGACAAGTACAAGTATCACCAGACTGGATTGATGAATTCGCCGATCCAGAACGCATTTCACGCGCTCGCGATCGACGAGCGGCGCAAGCCATTTGCCCCGGATATATGGGAAAAGCCGGCTGGTTGGGCAGGGCAACTCGAACAGGCGTGGTTTGCGGGCGTGCACTCGAACGTGGGTGGCAGCTATGCGCCCGATGGCCTGGCCAACGAGGCGCTGCACTGGATCGTCGAAAAAGCCGAGAATCTCGGGCTCGAATTCGACAAGCCGTATCTCGCGCACTTTCTGCCGTGCTTCAACTCGGTGCTCAATGATTCAATGACGGCGGTGTACAAGGTGATGGGGCCGAACGTACGGACGCTCGGCCGACACGCGGCAGATGGCGAGGCACTCCATCAGTCGGCGATCGATCGGAAACGCCTCGCCGAATGTCGGTACGCACCCGAGAATCTGGAAACGGTGTTGACCAAAGGCGGAACACTGAAGGTCGTCGATACAACACGCATAGCGCGGGGGACGCCCTGCCCGCCCCTCTCGTAAGGCCGGGAACGTGCCAGGCAGACCGCGAAGCTTGAAACAGTATGCCGCGTGCAGCGACTGAGCACGGAAACCCGTCGGGATGCCGGCGGGCTCCCGGCCCTCCTTACCTGGCGATCAGAAGCACGACGCCGCGCCCGCAAACGCCGTAGTTCGAGCCTTCGACGCCGACAAAGTCTTCGCTGCCGGGTGCCCGCACCTGGTTTGCGCCCTCGGCCCAGGTGCAGGTGTCGGTGACGCGATGCCACTTGCGGTGGCTACCCGGCCAGGGCAGCGTGAAATTCACGTCGCCGCTCCAGGCGTTGTAAGCGACGTAGATCGCGGCAGCACTGTCGCCCAACTCGCTGCCGTCGATGCGCCAGGCGATCGCGTGGCTTTCCGGGTCGCTGAAGTAGGCGCTATCGGCGACGCTGCCGTCGGGCTTGAACCAGCGCAGTTGCTCCATGACGTTGCCGTTGTTGTCGATGCTCGAGTAGAAGCCGACCGGGCGTAGCGCCGGGTGATTCCTGCGGAAGTTGATCAATCCCCTGGCGAAGGCCTGGAAGTTGTTCTGGTCAGTGTCCCAGCTCCAGCTCAGCCAGTTGGCACTCGAATCCAGGTTGTAGGGGTTGTTGTTGCACTGCAGGCTGCGTAGCGACTCGTCGCCGCCGGTGAGCATCGGCACGCCGGCCGACAGCAGCATCAGCGCCAGGCCATTGCGCGCCGCCTTGCGCTGGTCGGCGGCAACGCCGGCCTGGTCCCAACTGTTGTTGTTGTCCTCGCCACCGTCGGACGGACCGTAGGGCCACGCCTGGCCGTTGTTCTTGGCGTTGCAGGCGTACAGGTCGCGCAGGGTGAAGCCATCATGCGCCACCATCAGGTTGACCGAATTCCAGGGTTTGCGGCCGTTGTTCTCATAGAGGTCGGCTGAACCGGCAAAGCGTGTCGCCAGTTGGCCGGTGGTGATCGGCGCGGCACCCAGTTTATTCTGGCTCTGGCGCACGTTGTCGCGATAGCTGCCGTTCCACTCCGACCAGCCGCTGGGGAAGCCGCCGATCTGGTACGAATTGCCGCCGATCGCCCAGGGTTCGGCGACCAGGTCCACACCGGCGCCGCCACCCGCCGGCCGCGGCGGCAACTCGCGCACGATACGGTTCAGCGCGTTGCCGCTGTCCATCTTGTCGAAGTTGAAGCAGCCGACTTCGCAGGTGTTGCCGAGCACCGGCGCAAGGTCGAAGCGGAAACCGTCGATCCCCAGCGTGTCGCGCCAGTAGGCCAGCGAGTCGACGATCAGGTTCTGCGCGATCGGATTGTGCGTGTTGTAGTTGCCGCCGACGCCGGTGTTGTCCCAGGTGTGCTGCAGGTCGCTGGTCAGCGTGTAGTAGGTCGGGTTGTCGAGACCACGGAAGCTGAGCACGTTGTAGGTCGTATTGTCAGTCGACGACCAGCTACCACCCTCGCCGGTGTGGTTGTAGACCACATCGATCATGACTTTGATGCCCTGATCGTGCAAGGCCTTGACCATCGCCTTGAATTCGCGCGTCGGGCCACCAGCGCTGCGATCGGCGGCATAGCGACGATCGGGGGAAAAGTAGTTCAGCGTCGAATAGCCCCAGTAGTTGTCGTCGGCGGTGCTCTCGGGCAAGACGTCATTGGTATCGTTCTGGGTTTCCTGTACCGGCAGGAACTCGACCGCGGTGACCCCGAGGCTTTTCAGGTAGGCCGCCTTCATTCCCGCCCCGCGGTAGGTGCCGCGGTAGGCGGCCGGAATGCTGTTGTCGTTCATGGTAAAGCCGCGCACATGTACCTCGTACACGACGTCGTCCTTGAACGCGCGCGTCGGCCGGGTGCCGACCGACTGGCGGTCGCCGCTCACCACGATTCCCTTGGGAGCGACGTGGCCGCTGTCTTTCGTGCGATGGAGCGGCCCCGAAGCATAGGTCGTGCCGTCGAGGTTGGTCGGCGTCAGCGGGTCGTGACTCAGTTCGCGCGCGTAGGGGTCGATGAGCAGCTTGTTCGGATTGAAGCGGTTACCCTGCGCGTCGACGTCGCTGACGAAGCCAAGGCTGGAGCCCTTGCTCCAGCCCGCGTCATAGGTCCAGTTCGGACCCCAGGCGCGATAGCCGTAGTACACCGGACCATTGATGCCGGCGCCGGTCAAGCTGGCGCGCGAGACGCTCGTCGACCAGACATTGCCGTCGCCCCGGGTGAGCGGAATCCGGACCACTTCCGACGTTCCGCTCGCCGACGCATATAGCCACAGCTCGATGCGCGTGGCGCGCGACGAATAGACCTTGAAGTTGATCTTGCTGTGGTTGGCATTGTAGTTGGCGCCAAGTTGCGAGGCATTGATCGCGGCCGCGGCTGGGGGGGGGCTCAACGCCACGCAAGCGAGTGCGGCGCCGAGCAGGTTGCGAACTGGGTGCATGCGATATCTCCTTGAAAGTCGCCTCAGGGCTTGAGGTTGCCGTCAGCACGAATCTGGCTGCCCGAGGCACAACTGATGAACTCACGATTGCCGCTGCCGGTGCTCTGATTGCTCTCCCAGACAGCCCGGGAATTGTCCCGCTTCACGTACTTGTACTGTACCGTCGTGTTCGCCGGCAGCTTGACCGTCCCGCTCCAGGGGGCGTTGGCACCGGTGCCCCGAATGTTCAGCGCCAAGCCACTGCCCGCCGTCCAGTTGCCGAGAGGCGTCGCATTGCCTACGACATACAGGTTCTGGCCATAGCGGGTGTTGGCATTGGTAATGATGAAGGTCACCTCGCAGGTGCCGGCGCCGCTGATCATCTGACCGGTGTAGATCGCCAGCGCCGGCACGCTGCTGCCTCCATCGTTGGCCGGCACACTGACGGTAGCCTTGCCGCCGGCGTCTACGACCACCGTGCCACCGCTGCAGGCACTGCCGCTCGCGTCAAGGCTGCCCTGAATCACGTTGCAATAGGTGCCAGCGGGCAGGCCCGTCGCAAACTTCTGACTCCAGACACTGCCGCTGTTGTTCAGCGCGACGAAGCCGATCTTGCCGCGGTTGAAGGCGACCTGATCGCCGTTGTTGCCGACCACCCAGTTGGTCTGCGCGTGGCCGTTGGTCGCCGAGCGAAACTTGACCATGTTCGAGATATCGGACCAGCGATGAACGAAGTCCCAGTTGACGTTGATCTGCGCCACTCCACCTGAGTAGGGACCTACCGTCGGTCGGTCGTCGTCCTTGTTCCTGAAGCGGAAGCCGGAGTGCAGTTGTGCCTCACCGTACGCCTGCGCCAGCATGAAGATATTGGCCAGGTCATAGCGTTTGCTGCCCTGTGTGTCGTTCGTGGCGCCACTGTAGTTGCTCGTGTTGAGCGACGAGCCGTTGCGCTCGGTATCCCAGTTATTGACGAAGATGGTGGCCAAGTGCGGCGGCACGAAGCCCCAGCTGCCACCCCAGCTGCCCCAACTGCCCATGATCGACGGGATCGACGACAGGCTCAGACCGTTGCTACCGCGGAAGACATCGCGCATGGCCAGGGCGAACTGGAACTCGTTGACCGTACCCACTGGAAAGTACTCGGCGCGGTTGACGCCGCCGTCGGGGATGATTTCCTGTGTTACCCAGATCGGCTCGCCGGCGCGGGTTAGTGGGTTGGTCGAGCGCACGGCGCTGAGGATACTCAGCAGCGCCGTCGCCGGCATGTGTTTGGCAGCGTCGATGCGAAAGCCGTCCACCCCCAGGTTGAGCAGGCCGCGCATGTAATCGGCGACCTGCCCCTGCACATAGCTGCTTTCGCTGGCCAGGTCCGGCATTCCCTCCAGGCGGCAGTTGATGACCCTGCCGCGACCCGTGAGTGAATTGTAGTCTTCGGGATGGATAGGGCAGTCGGCGTGAAAGTCGTTGGCACTGAAGTGCGGGTAGCTCAGCGTGCCGGCATCCCAGGTGGAACCATCGGTGGCCGTCCCCGCGCCAGCGGCCATCTGGTTGACGACGATGTCAGCATAGACCCGGACGCCGGCCGCATGGCAGGTATTGATCATGTCCTGCAATTGGCTCGGCGTGCCCATGCGGCTGGTCAGGTTTCGGTAGTTGACCGGCTGGTACACTCCCCACCAGTTTTTGGCATTCCTGGATGCGCCAGGCGGCGAGATCTGCACCGCGCCATAGCCCTGTGGGCCAAGCCATTCGGTGCACTCGGTGGCGATGTCGTTCCAGCCCCAGGCGAACATCTGTACCGAGGTGTCGGGCGGGTTGAAGGTGGCGGCCTGGGCGGCGCCGGCGAGCACCATCACGCCGGCGACAGCCAGCAGCGAGCGCTGCGCTGGCAGAGCTGGTTTGCGGATCGTCATGGTCGTTGGTTTCTCCCGTGGTGAATCGATAGCGATGAACACACCGACCGCAAGAACATCCTCCCGTATCGTGGCTCTCATCCTATAGGCAGGCGACCCGGATTTCAAGGATCTGGTTTAATTCCGCTTTGCTGAACTGCCGCGTGGTTGCGCAGTTTATGTCCGCGCATGCGCCGACACCGCATCCGGACGCGGCACGCTCGGGGCGTGTGTCGATGCGTCGATCAACAGCGAGCACCGTTCAAATTCTTGTCGTTTTCGTCGTGAGCGGCTTTTTTACCATGGGCCTGTTTTTCCTGTCCGCTTGATCGAGCCATAGCAAGGTATCAACATAAGACACAAACCGGTTTAGATAATCAGGCGAGATATCGCGCATCAAGGCGAATGAACGAAGCACCAACCGATGTGAATTGAGCGGACCAGCGTTCTTTGGACCTTGCTCAATTGCTTGCGCTACACGCCTATCGACGCTGAGTTTTGCCCAGGTGTTTCTGAAATACCGCATGCTTTTGAGCTCGGAGTGGGATCCGATATCTCCCGCCAGCCCACCATCGACATCTTCCGGCGAATGTTGCGCGATGTAGCGTGTCAGGTCAGCCAAAGACGAATGACGTTCATTTTTTTCCAGCTTGGCGACGAATCGCTCCACGCCGCTGAAATCACCTGCGACGAAAAGCCGCTGCAGATCGTCGGCAACATCCAGATACTGCTCCGTTGTACGCGCGATCGTCTCCCTGGCAGCTTCCTGGGTCTGTTCAAGGCGCTCTCTGTAGGCCGTCAGCGCCTCTGTCAGCTTGCCATTCAGAATACGTTTGACATCTCCCTGGTGCTGCCGCACTCGCCTGGCCAGCGCTTCAATGAAATGAAAGCGCACCGGGTCCAGCCGATCCGCACCTTGCATGCGCAGCCGAGCGATCTCCCTACCGGGATCACTGGCTGGATCCACCTGTGACTGCGAAATTTCGCCGCGATCGGATTCAGTCACGGGCCGGCGTTTTCACATTCGAGGATTTGGGAACCGGCGCCATTTCAACTCGCCTGTTCTGAGATCGCCCTTTATCGTCGGCGTTGGACGCCACCGGCTGCTCCGTGCCGAAAGCCGCTGCGAAGAGCAGCGATGACGGCATCCCTTCGTCTATCAGTGCACGGGTAACCGTCAACGCTCGTTGGGCCGATAATTCCCAATTGTCGGCGAAGCGTTCATTGCCTTGCTGAATCGGCACATCATCGGTAAAGCCGCTGACCATCAACAATTCATCACGCTCGCCCAGATAAACGCGCAGCGGCGCTACCAGGCTCTTCAGGAGTAGCCGACCATCGGGTTGCAACTGGGCTGAGTTGAACGAGAACAATACACTGCCGCTGATGCCAATGCGCCCGTTGTTCAACGTTACCCGCCCTGTCGCCAACGGAATGGCCAGAGCTTTTTCCAGCGCCATGCGGCGCTTTTCTTCTATCTGCCGTTTTTGCACTTCGGCTTCCAGATGCGTCGCCAACTCCAGCTGGACCCCCAGCACGCCAACCAGTATCAGCACGAAAGCGCCCAGCAAGCCCGACATCAGGTCGCCAAAAACGGCCCAACCCGGCGCGGTCTGCTCAATGCCGGCGTCACTGTCATCCATTAGCTCACCTGATCAGCAGTGGTCGCCTGGCGGCCAGTGATCTGGCGCAGATCCTCGACGACCTGCTTTTGCGACAGGATGCTCAGATCAATGATTTCGCGTGCCTGCGCCACGTAATAGGCAAGTTGCTCGTCACTTCTTGCGGTCGACTTATCCATCGAGGCTTCAATTCTTCGCAGACTCGCAATCAGTTTCTCATTGGCATCACTGTACAACTGCACGGCAAAACCGAATGCCTCGCTCAGGCTAGATACTTCGACGGCACTGCTGGTGACCTGCGCGGCAATGTCAGAAAGCCTGGCCGATTCCGCACCGACCTGTTCGGCAAAATGGCTGCCGGCATCACTGAGCAGCACGGCGGAAGAAGCCACCAGCGAGTCGATCGTCGCCCGCTGCTCGGTAGACGAATGATTTATCGCAGCGAGCAGTGAATTGAGCGTTTCCATTATTCGACTGCGTTCTTCCAGCAGTTGGTTATCCCGGACAACGCTGTTGGTCATTTCCTGGCGCAATAGTCCAATCACTTCGGCAGCGGCGCGTGGCGCTTCCGAGGCCTTTTCCATGAGCCGCGCGATCGGCTCTTCGAGCGCGGCGCCAAGCGTTGTCAAGTGACTTGTCATCGCCGTTTGCAGGTCGCCCAGGCGTTCAACGGCGGCGTTGCCGTGCAGCGCCTCCTGATCCCTGAGCGCGCCCAGTTCAGC
This sequence comes from Candidatus Accumulibacter affinis, assembly GCA_016713625.1. Taxonomy (GTDB): domain Bacteria; phylum Pseudomonadota; class Gammaproteobacteria; order Burkholderiales; family Rhodocyclaceae; genus Accumulibacter; species Accumulibacter affinis. The sequence continues at coordinate 369,776 of JADJOT010000008.1, read as the reverse complement.
ACGCCACAGACTGGCCAGCTGATCCATGCGCTCGCCATGCCGGGTGATCCGCTCCGATTCTGCAGCGATCACGGAGGCCAGCAGAGACCCCGAGCCTTGCTCGAATCTCGCATTGAACGCCGCCAATGAGCGGTCCATGCCAGCGACCAGGCTATCGCTTGTGCTTTGGTGCTTGGCCAGCGCCGCCATCCACGTAGCCGCAACTTTGTTGGCGGTATCGCTAAACTGTGCCGAAAGCCCGTCCAGCTGCATTCGCGTCGAATCGAACGTTTTTTCGTGCGCCAGCTTGGCCGCACGAGCAATCCCCGTCATCGCGGCTTCAACCGCTGGTTTGATATTCTCGCCAGCCAGACGCGCGCTTTCGCTCAGACTGTCCTTGAGAGATTTATCCACCGCGCCGGCCAGGTTGGTATAAACGTCTTTGACGTCGCTATGGAAGCTTTCCTGATTGCCGAGCAATCGCTCAGTCAACTGCTCGCCCCGACGCTCCATCTGCTCCATCATCGCCTGCAATCTGTCGACCAGGTCAGGCAGGGCTTGGGCTTGCAAGTGCAGCACCCTGAGGGTTTCCTGGCGCTGATGGGCGAGTGAAAAGCCGCGCAATACGGTTGCAATTCCTGTGTCCAACCGTTGCGCCGTCAGCATTCTTTCGCGTCGACTCAGTGCCGATATCAGGCCCAGCATTGCGGAAGCGGAAACACCGGCCACCGACGTACCAAATGCCAGCCCCAATCCCTTGATCGGGGCCGCCAGCGCAGACCGGATTGCCTGCAGATCGGTGGTGCCTTCCAGCGCAAATACGGCGCCATTGAGGGTGACGACCATGCCCAGAAACGTTCCCAGCATCCCCAGCATCACCAGCATCCCCACCAGATAAGGCGTCAATGCGGGGCCCGGCAGGCCGACACGTTCACCTTCGATGCGCAAACGCACAGGGTTTCGTAGCGACGGATGCAGGCGGTCGAGCCAGTCGACCAGGTTCGACAACTGGTCAGGAATCACCGCCAGCGCTGCTGCCAGCGTTGACGTTGCGCGACGAAACTCAAGTATTTCCAGCGCGCCGAACAAATAGACCGCAGCAATAATCGCCGTCATTAGCAACGCCAGCGGATGCGCACCGACAAACCCAACGCCTACCCAACCGACCGCCATCGCCCCCAACAGGAAGGCCAGTGCAACAATACATCTATTCATTTCTGCTTGTTTGCCTCGTTCCTTAATGCTTCGATGAGCCCTACTGTCGGCTGCAACCGAAGATCCAATTCGGCGAGCAGCACCCCTTGCAGTTCTTTGCAGAAGTCCGCCAGCCACCCCCCTGGCTGCATCGTCAACGCCGGGGCAGCTGTCTGCCGAGCGCAAACCAGTGGCTGTTGATGCGCCTGGAGCCACTGCTCGAAACGTCTTTCGAGCAGCAAAGGCACCGTTGAGAGCAATTGGCGCTCACGAGCACAGAGTATCTTGTCCAGAACTTCATCCAGAGCCGCAAGCTGCTTGAGCGTTGCGGAAGCCCTCGAAAGCGCTTGTCGAACACTGCTGCGCAATGAGCGAACGCTCAATTCCATGTCCGCTTGATGGGCAACATGGAATCGACGATACGGTTCGTAGGCGGCCGCACTCGCCATGTCCGCAGCGGGTTTCGGCGTGGGTAATTTGATTCGTGTCTCGCCGATGTCAGGCGAAAAACTCGCCGTGATCGAATTCACCAGGGCCGTTCGTACCCGAGTGAATTCGTCCTCTACGGCCACTCCCGCGAGAGATTGCACCCCGGACTGCGCTGCCGACGAGTTCCATGCGCTTGCCTTGTGTGCAGCGTGGAGCGCAATGGCGTCAGAAAGATCCAGCCATTGACCCAGTCTTTCTGCAAAGGCTTGCTTCGACTCCGCAGCGTCATCGATGGACAGGTGAGCAAGCAAACGAAGGAGTCTTGAACTGTTGAAATTTGTGCGCGGCAAGGATTGCGTCATGCCAATATACGTAATCCAATTTGACCAAAAACGGCCGTAGGGTACTACATGTTCAAGCCCTTACCAACGGTCATGCCGGCAACGAAACCCACCCCACTGCGTCAAAGAAGCGTTTCGACCAGGCCGCGTTCATCTGGCTCGCCAAGCGGGTCGGCCGGATGACCACAGGGTTGTTGTTGGCCAATTGCGAAAGGGGCCGCCCGTCACCTCGCGACAGGCCGCTGGCTCAAGGCCTGACAGGCGGGAACACCGGCATCTTCGACGCCGCATGCGCTACCTCGCGCACCAACCGTGGCACGAGATAGCCGGGTAGACGGGCCAGCAAGGCTGCCTGCAGAACCTGCACGCGCTCCTCGGGGACCGCGAAATGCGCGGCGCCGGCCACGTGATCGAGCAGGTGGAGGTAATACGGCAGGACGCCGATCGCGAACAGGCGCTCGGACAGTTCGCTCAATACCTCGACCTGGTCGTTGACCCCGGCCAGCAACACCGACTGATTGAGCAGAGTGACGCCGGCGCGACGCAAGGGTGCGAGCGCTGCCGCCAGCGAATCGTCAAGCTCCCGGGCATGATTGGCATGAATCACCAGGCTCACCAGCAAACGGCTGTCGGCCAGCAGCGCGCTCAGGGCGGCGGTGATGCGCGTTGGAATCACCACTGGCAAGCGGCTGTGAATACGCAGGCGGCTGACCTGCGGGATCGCCTCGATTTCGCCGATCAGCCACGCCAGATGGCGATCCGGTGCCGACAGCGGGTCGCCGCCCGACAGGATCACTTCGCTGATCGACGCATCGTGGCGGATGTAGTCGAAGGCGCGCGACCATTCGGCGCGCGACGGCTGCCTGGCGGCGTAGGGGAAGTGGCGGCGGAAACAGTAGCGGCAGTGGATGGCACAATGACCCGTCACGATCAGCAGCACACGCCCGTGGTATTTGTGGATCAGCCCCGGCACGGGCTCGGCAGCGGCCTCGGCCAATGGGTCGCGGCTGAATCCCGGTTGCTGCGTCGCTTCGGCGAGCAGCGGCAGGACCTGCCGGAGCAGCGGATCGTCGGCCCTGGCGGCCTGCATGCGCGCGACGAAGGCACGCGGCACGCGCAGCGGGAAGGGCTGCTCGTGGTCGATCGGCAAGGCCTGCGGATCGATGCCGAGGCGCCTCAGCAGTTCATGGCCATCGCTGATGACCGTCTGCAACGCCTGTTGCCAGGGCTCGCCTGCTGTGTTCTGGCCCTGCCACTGCGCCGGGTTTCGCGCTACCATGACGGTCTTGTTCGTTTCACGAGGGAATGCCATGGCGAGCTATTCTACCAACGAATTCAAGAGCGGCCTGAAAGTCATGCTCGACGGCGACCCGTGTACCATCCTCGATAACGAGTTCGTCAAACCCGGCAAGGTAGAGTAGAGGACAGGGTCCCCCCCCCTCCAACCCGCCCCCGCCCCTCGCCCCGGCCTTCCTCTGCCGGCCCCGCCGGAAACCCACCCGCACCCCCCCTTCCCGCCACCCCGACCAACCCGTTACTACCAACGGTCAGGCCTTCAACCGGGTCAAACTGCGCAACCTGAAAACCAACCGCGTCTGGGAAAAGACCTTCAAGTCCGGCGACTCGATCGAAGCGGCCGACGTCCTTGACCGCGCACTGGAATACCTCTACAACGACGGCGAGTTCTACCACTTCATGGAGCCCGACACCTTTGAGCAGTATCAGGCGAGCAAAGCCAGCGTTGGCGATGCTGCGCTGTGGCTGCAGGAGCAGGCGGTATGCACGGTGACCCTGTACAACGGTGCGCCGCTGGCGGTGAGTCCGCCGAACTTCGTCGAACTCGCTGTCGCCGATACCGAGCCGGGGATTCGCGGTGACACCGCCACCGGCGTGACCAAACCGGCACGCCTGTCGACCGGCGCCGTGGTCAAGGTGCCGCTGTTCGTCAATCAGGGCGAAATCGTCAAGTGCGACACGCGCTCCGGCGAGTATGTCTCGCGCGTGAAAGCGTAGTCACTTCAGCCCGCGCGCGCTCGTCGCAGGGCATCGGCAGCGGCGCTGCCCAGCCGATGCCACCACTCCCCTGGCAACCCAGCGCACCCCTGGAAAACCTGCGCCACCGCGCCCGCATCCTGGCGCAGGTGCGTGCCTACTTTGCCGCCGCGGGAGTGCTCGAAGTGGAAACCCCGCAACTGTGCCCGGCGACGGTGACCGATCCACATCTCAACAGCATCGGCGTTGCTGGCTACGGTTACCTGCAGACCTCGCCCGAATACGCCATGAAACGCCTGCTGGCTGCGGGCAGCGGCTCGATCTACCAGATCGCCCGAGCCTTCCGTGCCGAAGAGGTCGGACGCCGGCACAACCCAGAGTTCACGCTGCTCGAGTGGTATCGCGTCGGCTTCACGATCGATCAACTCATCGACGAGGTCGCCGCCGTCGCGCGCCTCGCGCTCGGTGAGCAGCGCAGCCAGCGCCATCGCTATCGCGACCTGTTTCGCACCCATCTCGGGGTGGACCCGCTGCGCTGCAGCCTCGCTGCCCTGCGCTCCGCGGCGACCCAGCAAATCGACCTGGCATTCGACCAGGCCGACCGCGATACCTGGCTCGATTTGTTGATGAGCCAGGTCATCGAGCCGAAACTGGGCATCGACGAGCTGTCTTTTGTCATCGATTACCCGCCCTCGCAAGCCGCCCTCGCCCGCCTGCGCACCGACAGCGACGGCCAGGCGGTGGCATCGCGCTTCGAGCTCTATTATCACGGCGTCGAGCTGGCCAACGGTTATCACGAACTGCTCGACGCCGACGAACAACGCGCACGCTTCGCCGCCGACCTGCGCGAACGCGAAACACTTGGCCTGCCGCCGGTGGAACCCGACCAGCAGTTCCTCGCTGCGCTCGAATGCGGCCTGCCCGACTGCAGCGGCGTCGCGCTCGGACTCGACCGCCTGATCATGCTCGCCGTCGGCAGCGATACGCTGCACGAGGTGATGGCGTTTCCGGTGTCGCACATGCGACAATCCACCCCTCGGCGGTCTGAGTAACCGCCATTCCATCGTGCCGGTCTGCTGACCGGCGCAACGTAAGTTGCGAGGGCTACCGCCTCGCGACGGTTAGTGAAAGCGGGAGAGAGTGCTGCAAGCGAATGCGCACGCGTCGCGCAGGCATCGCCTTGGGTCCGTTCGTCTGCTGGTCGCCGGACTATGTTTTGCCTGCCTGCCTTGGGTCGTCACGGAGTGTCTTCACGCCTCCGAATTGACCCGTGTCGCCACCAGCCCTTTGCCGGGCCCGCCCACTAGCGCGCTGCACACCCGGCTCGCCTCTCACCACGGCCAGCCGGTGCTGATCAACTTCTGGGCCTCCTGGTGCGAACCCTGCCGGCAGGAGATGCCCTCTCTGCAGCGCCTCGCCAGGCGCTGGCGCGAGCGCGGCCTGGTGGTGATCACCGTCGCCGTCGCCGACAACCGCCAACGGGTCGAAACCTTCCTCGCCGAGAACGCCCTGCAACTCACCGTCGTCGACGATCGCGAGCAGCTGATCAGCCGCGCCTGCGGTGCCCGCGTACTCCCGAGCACGCTCGTCCTCGATCGTCGCCACCGCATTCGCTGGCGCGCCCAGGGCGCGATCGACTGGGATTCACCGGCGATCGACCAAACCCTGCAACCCCTGTTCAAATAACCAAGGAAATCCGCCATGGACCGTCGCCAATTCATCACCGCCAGCAGCCTGCTGACCGCTACCGCCTTTGCCGGATGGCGTCCGGCAGCCGCCGCCGAGCAGGCCTTTGCACCCTCGCCAGCGCACGGCTGGCGGGTCTTCGAGGTCACCACCCGCGCCGAACTGGCCGCCCCCGCGAGCGCCACGCGCGTCTGGCTGCCGCTGCCGTCGGTCGATGAACCTCTGTGGATCAAGCCCATGGGCAACCTTTGGCAAGGCAACGCCGCGACCGTGCGCATCGACCGCGATCCGACCTACGGCGCACTGATCCTCGCCGCCACCTGGGAAGCCGGCGAAGCGGCGCCATTCCTCGAAGTCACCAGCCGCTTCAGCACGCGCGACCGCGCGATCGACCTGACCCAGGCGGGCAAGGTCGCGCCGCTCGACATGGCCGCGACCCGGCTCTATACGCAAGCGACCGAACTACTGCCGACCGATGGCATCGTCAAGAAAACCTCGGCCGATATCACGCGTGGCGCCGTCAGCGATGTGGACAAGGCCAGGGCGATTTACGAATGGATCGTCGATCACACCGCGCGCAATCCAAAAACGCGCGGTTGCGGCGTCGGCGACATTCGCGGCATGCTCGAAACCGGCAACCTGTCGGGCAAGTGCGCCGACCTCAATGCGTTATATGTCGGTCTCGCCCGCGCCGCCGGGCTGCCGGCGCGCGACGTCTACGGCATTCGCGTCGCCGATTCGCGCTTCGGCTACCGCAGCCTCGGCAAGAGCGCCGACATCACCAAAGCACAGCACTGTCGCGCCGAAGTGTGGCTGGCCGGTTTCGGCTGGCTGCCGGTCGACCCCGCCGACGTGCGCAAGGTCGTCCTCGAAGAAAAGCCCGGCCTGACCCTCAACGACGAGATCGTCGTCGCCACCCGCGCGAAGCTCTTCGGCGCCTGGGAGATGAACTGGCTGGCCTACAACGTCGCCCACGACCTGACGCTAGCCGGTGCCAGCGGTGCGAAGATTCCCTTCTTGATGTATCCGCAGGGAGAGAATGCGAGCGGCCGCTTCGACAGCCTCGACCCGGACACTTTCCGTTACCGGATCACCTCGCGCGAACTCAGCGCCTGAGATCGCGGGTCTGGCCGGCGTCGCGCCGTGCGGCCAATGGTGAGGCGGGGCATCTGCCGCTGCCGCGCCCGCTGCTGACAGGCTGACAGGCTGCCCGCTGCCCGGCGCCTCTGCCGCCCGCTACGACCGCGGTAGCCGGCCAAGCAGGAAGAATTCATCGTTGGGCCGCATCGAAGTCATGTTCGCCAGCCGGTTCGACATCGCGAAAAACGCCGCCACCGCGCCGATATCCCAGATATCGTCGTCGGAAAAACCATGCTCGCGCAACGCCGCGAGGTCGGCATCGCCGATCTCGGCCGAGTGCAGCGCGGTCTTCAGCGCGAAGTCGAGCATCGCGCGCTGGCGCGGCGTCAGGTCGGCCTTGCGGTAATTGACGGCCACCTGGTCGGCAATCAACGGGTTTCTCGCACGCAGGCGCAGGATCGCGCCATGCGCGACGACGCAATACTGGCACTGGTTGGCGCCGCTGGTGGCGACGACGATCATCTCGCGCTCGGCCTTGCTGAGACCGCTCTCCTTTTCCATCAGCGCGTCGTGGTAGGCGAAGAAGGCGCGGAACTCGTCCGGGCGATGCGCCAGCGTGAGGAAGACATTGGGAACGAAACCGGACTTCTCCTGCACTTCGACAATGCGCTGGCGGACGTCCTCGGGCATCTCATCAAGTTCGGGAACCGGGAAGCGACTGATTGGCGGGCTCATTGCTGTTCATCTCCATGGCAGGGGGTTGCGGGTCGTGGCATGATACACAAAATACACAATACCCACGTCGATCAGAGAAGAGTTCAATGAGCGTAGAAACCGACCCGGGCGATTTTGACAGCCTCGTTCCCGCCCTTCCCTGCAGCCGTCGCCAGTTCATCGTCAGCGCGCTCGGCGCCGGCTTCGCTCTGGCGGTGCAACCGGTGGCCGCGCAGACCTTGATCCGCACCGACAGCGCCGGCCTGACCGCCGGCGAAATCAAGGTGCCGACCGCCGACGGCGAAATCCCCGCCTATCGCGCCGAGCCTGCCGGCAACGGCAACTGGCCGGTGGTCCTGGTGGTGCAGGAGATTTTCGGCGTCCATGACTACATCCAGGATGTCTGCCGCCGGCTCGCCAAGCTTGGCTACCTCGCCATCGCCCCCGAACTCTACGCGCGCCAGGGCGACCCCCGGCAGTACGCCGACGTCCAGGAACTACTCGGCAAGCTGGTGAGCAAGGTTCCCGACGCGCAGGTGATGACCGACCTCGACGCCTGCGTCGCCTGGGCAAAGGCCCGCGGCGGCAACGTCGATCGCCTGGGGATCACCGGTTTTTGCTGGGGCGGCCGCATCACCTGGCTCTACGCGGCGCACAACCTGCAGCTCAAGGCCGGCGTCGCCTGGTACGGGCGCCTCGTCGGCCAGCCCGGCGAATTGACCCCGACCAACCCCCTCGACCTCGCCGGCAAGCTGCACGCGCCGGTGCTCGGCCTCTACGGCGCCGCCGACCAAAGCATCCCGCTGGCCAGCGTCGAGCAGATGCACAAGGCGCTCGCCGCCGCCACCAACCCGGCGAGCAAGGCGTCGACCATCCGTGTCTACGAGCAGGCGCCGCACGCCTTCCATGCCGACTACCGGCCGAGCTACCGCAAGGAAGCAGCCGAGGACGGCTGGCGCCGCCTGCAGGCGTGGTTCACGCAGCACGGCGTCTGATCGCCGCCGAAGCATGAGCAAGCCCATCGTCTTCCTCACCCTGGACCTCGCCCGCCGCCGACCTCGCCGAAGCCCACCGCCTGATCGAAAAACACGGCTACGGCCGCCGCGAAGAACTCGCCGACACTGAGCACGTGCTGCTCGGCAACACTGCCTGAGCGCCGCCGCCGGCAAGACGAACGTTGCGACCTGGCGGCCCGCCTGCCGCGGGGCGATCAAAGCGCGAACTGTAGACGCAGCGCCGCGACCGTCGAATCGGGCAGCGAGAGATTGGGACGGTGAGCAGGTTGAACAGCGCCGTCTTGCCGCAATTGGGGTTGCCGAGCAGGGCCAGCCGCAAGCCCAGGTTCGCGGCGCTCATGCGCTCACCTTGCATGCCGGAGCAACCAGCACCCGCTCGGCTTCAAATCGGCGCAGGGCAAACATCGTATTGCCGACCCGCACGGCCACCGGATCACCGCCCGGGTGGCCGCGGGCGACGACCCGTACCGACTCGCCATCGATGAATCCGATCTCGAACAGCCGTAATGCCAGCTCCCGGTCGGCGGCTTCGCCACGGCTCGCGATGGGCCCGCTGCTTACGATCCCTTGCTGACCCGTGGGCAGGTCAAAGAGAGTGATCAGTTTCGTGGATTGCATCTGGTCTGGTCCTTTTCCTGAGCGCGTCTTGATCGGCAGAACGGCCTGGCAACCCCGGAAGGCGTTTGCTTGGGCTGGAAAAACGGCAATCGCCTCGGCAATCGCCGCACCCTCTGTCAGGAGCGCTGCACGCGAGTATCAATGAACAAGACCAGACTGTAAATGAGAACCTTTCTCATTGCAAGACTTTTCAGGCGCGCCCTGGCCAGCGCAGCACGCCGGTTGCCAGCGCCGTCCCGAGAACGACGATGGCACCACCGCCGAGCATCCCGGCGTTGACTCTCTCGGCCAGGAAGACACTTCCCCAGAAAACGCCGAAGAGGGGGATCAGGAAGGTCACCGTCACCGCGCGCGAGGCACCGACGTTGGCAATCAGGCGGAAGAAGAGTAGAAAAGCGAGCGCGGTACAGCCGACGCCGAGGGCGATGGCCGCCGACCAGGCCAGGACCCCTGGCTGCACGGTCGGCCAGAACCAGGCGGCGAAAGGCAGCAGGACGAGGGCGGCAACGATCTGCGAGCCGGCCGCACTGACCAGCGCCGGAACGCCGCCCAGCAGCTGCCGCGTCAGGTTGGCGGCATAGCCATAGGACAGCGTCGCCAGGAGCATGGCGACAATCGCCCAGCCGCTGCCACCCGGCTTGAAATCGGCCTGGTCGGCGGCGAGCAGCAGCACGCCGGCGAAACCGACGGCGAGACCGGCCAGCCGCGACCTACCCAGGCGCTCGCGCAGCCAGAGCGCCGCGATCAGCGCGGTGAAGATCGGTACCGTGGCGTTGAGGATCGACGCCAGTCCCGCGGTGATCGAGAGCATCGCCCAGGCAATCAGCACGAATGGCAATGCCGACCCGAACACGCCCATCACCGCAATACCGAAGGCGTGCTCGCGCAGCAGCCCGCCCTGCCGGCGCAGCATCAGCAAGGGCGCCAGACACAGTGCAGCAATGGCGACGCGCAGCCAGATCAGCGGCAGCGGCCCGAACGCCGGAGCGGCGTAGCGCATGAACAGAAAGGAACCACCCCAGAGCGCGGCGAGCAGGATCAGGTCGCTGAGGTCGCGCAGCTTCATCGGCGCGCGCCTGGCGTGGCTGGCAGTTCGGCGCTGGCGCAGGGCTTCAGGACGCGCTGCGTCGAGGCAGGATGGCTGGCCAGCTTGCTCGCCGGGCGAATGGGCCGGCGCAGCAGTTCGCCCCCGCAGTTGGGGCAGCGGCCGGCAAGCCTGGTACTCGCGCACTCGACGCAGAAGGTGCATTCGAAGGAACAGATCAGCGCTTGCAGCGAGTCGGGCGGCAGATCACGATCGCAGCATTCACAGTTCGGGCGCAGTTCAAGCATCTTCGTCTCCCAGGGTTTGAAGCGACTGCATGGCAAAAGCCTTTGCCAGGCGGAACGATACCGCAGGTGGACAAGAACAGGACAAAATCAGCGACGATCACCACGGAACGATCGCCGCCGGCACTGCGTCAAGTTCGGTTCCGATGCGCTTGCCGGCGATCCGGAGACGGAGTTCGCGATTGACGCTGCGCGAATTCGCCTCCTATACTGCGACGGCAGCGCTCGCTTTCCTGTCCGGGGGTGGCCAGCCTGTCTGGGTTGTTCCTGGAATTCTTACCAAACGAAGGAGTCGGACCATGAGACTGCAGCAAATGCTGATGTACGGTTTAGTCACTTTTTCCTTGTTGTCCGGCGGCGCCATCGCCGCCGACGACAAGGCCGCCAAGCAGGCCGAGATCCGCAGCGTCGCCCAGGCCTCGCTGGAGAAGTTCTACAAGGCGCAGCCGGAACTTAGAGCACAGGTGGCCAAGGCTCCGGGCTACGGCGTGTTCACCACCTACGGACTGAGCTTCCTGGTCGGCGGCGGCGGCGGCAAGGGACTGGTCCACAACAACCACACCAAGACCGACACGTTCATGGCGATGGCCCAGGCAAGCGCCGGTGCCGAGGTCGGGATTGCGGAGAGCGAGACCCTGATCGTCTTTCAATCTGCCAAGTCGATGGACTGGTTCGTGAACAAGGGCTGGGAAGGCGGCGGTGGCGGCGGCATGCAGGCTGGCGCTGGCGGCAAGTCAGCCGGCGTGGCAGGCGGCGGCGGCCCCGGCGGGGCGTACTACACCCTCACCAAGAACGGCCTGCAAGCCGGAGTCGGCGTCAAGGGAACCAAGTTCTGGAAGGACGGGGATCTCAATTGAGATACGCCACCGCACGGCCGGTGAATTCAGAATTCAGGCCGGCGGTGCTGATGACTACGCCTAGGCGGCGAAGTTCTGTTCGGCGAAGCGCCAATTGACGAGGCTGTTGAGGAAGGTTTCGACGAACTTGGGACGCAGGTTGCGATAATCGACGTAGTAGGCATGCTCCCAGACGTCAATACACAGCAGCGCCCGGTCACCGGTGGTCAAGGGCGTACCAGCGGCACCCATATTCACGATGTCTACCGATCCGTCGGCCTTCTTGACCAGCCAGGTCCAGCCCGATCCGAAGTTGCCAACGGCGGAAGCCTGAAAGGCCTTGGCGAAATCGGCGAATGAACCCCATTTGGCGTCAATTGCCGCGGCCAGTGCGCCACTCGGCGCGCCACCACCGTTGGCGGTCAGGCAGTTCCAGAAAAACGTGTGGTTCCAGACCTGCGCCGAGTTGTTGTAGATGCCGCCGGCTGGCGCCTTCCTGACGATCGCCTCAAGGTCGAGTGCTTCGTATTCACTCCCCTTGATCAGGTTGTTCAGGTTGGTGACGTAGGCCTGATGGTGCTTGCCGTAGTGGTATTCGAGGGTTTCCTGCGACATGTGTGGAGCCAGGGCATCCATGGCAAAGGGTAGTTGCGGCAGCTGATGTTCCATTGGTGTTCTCCGTAAGACTTGTGGTGAGGCGAAATGGGACGACGCAAGCGGCTTGGACCGCGTCGCCGCCTGGCTGCGCGATTCTATTCGCGGCTGGCAGTGCTGGCAATGGCTGCCGCTGCAAACGGGATGCCAGCGTCCTCGGCAACGGCAAGCACCGATGCATCGGCGCGGCCACGGTGGAAGAAGACAGCGATTTGCTGCCTCGGTTCCAGGAATCTGCTCTCGCGAACGATCTTCCCCTGCGTGTCGGCGACCACGCAGTAACCACGCGATAATACCGCCGCCGGGTTGAGGTGTGCGAGTCCGGCGGTCAGGCGAGCGAGGTCGGCGGCCCTGGCCTGTGCGGTGGTCTGCCAGGCGCCACGCAATCGTGGCGCCAGCGCCTGCAGCTGGCCAGCGTGGCACGCGGGATCGGGTCGGGTCAGCAACAGGCGACGGGTGACGCTCGCCAGGCTGCTTCGCGCGCGCGCGCTGGCCTGCAGCAGGCCCGCTCCGAGACGCCGTTGCAGGCTGTGCAGATTGTCCTGGTGGCGTGCCAGGTACTGCGCCGGGCGTTGCAGCCGGTGCGCCAGCCAGTCCAGTTGCTGGCCGCGCTGGTTGAGGTTCTGCTCGAGGTGACGGCGCAAGGCAAGTTGACTGGCGGCGATGCGAGCCAATAGCGCGGCCCGTTCGGGTGCCGCCAGTTCGGCGGCAGCGGTGGGAGTCGGCGCACGTTGATCGGCGGCGAAGTCGGCGATGGTGAAATCCGTCTCGTGACCGATGCCGCTGATCACTGGCAGCGAACAGGAACGAATCGCCCGCGCCACGGCCTCGTCGTTGAAAGCCCAGAGGTCTTCGATGCTGCCGCCACCACGACAGACGATCAGCACCGCGCATTCCCGACGCTCGCCGGCGCAGCGAATGGCTGCGGCGATCTGCGCCGCCGCGCCGTCACCCTGCACCGGCGTCGGATAGACCACGATGCTGACCTGCCCGGCACGGCGTCCGAGCGTGCTCAGCACGTCGCGCAGGGCCGCTGCCTGCAGGGAGGTGACGATGCCGATCCGGCGAGGAAAGGCAGGCAAGGGGCGTTTGGCGGCGCTGTCGAAGAGACCTTCACGTTCGAGTTTTTCCTTGCGCCGGAGGAACTCCTCGTAAAGGTTGCCGATACCGGCGCGGCGGGCCGCCTCGACGTTGAGCTGGAAATCGCCACGCGCTTCGTAGAGCGTCACCAGCACGCGCGCTTCGATGTTCTGGCCGTTCTCCAGTCGCCAACCGAGCAGTTGCGCACGGCTCCGGAACATCACGCAGCGTACCTGTGCGGCGCGGTCCTTGAGGGAGAAATAGACATGCCCGGAAGACGCATGGCTGAGATTGGATACTTCGCCAGCCACCCAGCACAGTGGAAAGGCGGCTTCGAGCTGCTCACGAGCCAGGCGATTGAGCAGCGAAACCGGAATCACCGCTACCGCCGTGCCCAAGCCGGCGCCTGTCGAGGGAAAGTCTGCCATGCGCCGATTCTACAGGCCGGCCCGGGCTTTGCGTCACTGCTGCGCGTACCCGGCGATCAAATCGCCAATCGCAGCAGCTGGCGGTGGCCGCCTGGCAGCGCCTTGCCCACTTTCCCGGCAGCCTGAAAAAGGCGATCAATAACCTGCACTTGACGGTTCCACCAACAGGCAGACGGCGGCTTTATCCCCAGCTTCTGTGGATAGGACCGCATTCATGCTCGGCAGCATGCGCAGCGTCAGGGCTTGCTGCAAACCCCAGTGCAGGCTAAAGTGCCTGTCTGTGAAAATCTCCCGGAGGAATACGTGTTTTCCATCGTTCAGGCTGCTGGTTGGCCGATCTGGCCCTTGCTTCTGGCGTCGATCATCGCCGTCGCGCTGATCATCGAGCGTCTTGTCGCACTTCGGCGCAGCAAGGTCGTACCGCCCGGCCTGCTGCAGCGGGTCGTCACCGAATACCGGCAAAGCGGCGTGACCGTCGCGATGGTCACCGACCTGGAGGCGCATTCGCCGCTCGGTCGCGTCCTCGGCGCCGGCCTGCGCAACGTCGGTAGCTCGCGCGAGATCATGAAAGAAGCGATCGAGGAAGCCGGTAGCGTGGCGTCTCACAACCTCGAACGTTACCTGACGACGCTGGGTACGATTGCTTCGATCAGCCCCTTGATGGGCTTGTTCGGTACCGTGGTCGGCATGATCGAGATTTTTGGTTCGCAGGCGCCCAGTGGTGGCAACCCCATCCAGCTCGCCCACGGGATTTCGGTGGCGCTCTACAACACCGGTTTCGGCTTGCTGATTGCCATACCGAGCATGATCTTCTGGCGGCACTTCCGAGCGCTGGTGGATAGCTTCGTGATCGAGATGCAACAGCAGGCGGTACGCCTCGTCGAGGTCCTGCACGGCCAGCGCAACGCTTGAGGAACGGGGCATGAACTTTCGACGTGGTCGCGCCAGCGATGCTCCCGAGATCAATCTGATCCCGCTGATCGACGTATTGCTGGTGATCATCATCTTCCTGATGCTGACCACCACCTACGCCAAATTCTCGGGGCTGGAGATCAACCTGCCGACCGCCGACGCCAGCAAGCAGGCCGAGCCGCCCAACGAGATCAACGTCGCCCTGACCGCTGCCGGGCAGGTCCTGGTCAACAAGGCACCCCTCACCACAGCGAACGTGCAGTCGATCAGCGAAGCCTTGCGGCGTGCCGCCGGCGATGCCAAGGAACCGGTGATCGTGATCAATGCCGATGCCAAGGCGAACTACCAGAGTGTCGTCGATATCATGCAGGCGGCGCAGACTGCCGGCTATCCGCGGATTTCCTTCGCCACCCAATCACCGCCCTGATGAGCGGTGCCGGCATGGCGCAGCGCCTCCCCGGCTGGTGGTACCAGCGCCATCTGGTGGTTGCCCTGTGGCCCCTGCTACCCTTGTCCTGGGTTTTTGGCTGGCTGGTTGCCCTGCGGCGCTGGCTGTACCACTGCGGCGCGCTACGCTCGTATCGCCTGCCGGTGCCACTGGTGGTGGTCGGCAACCTGACCGTCGGTGGCAGCGGCAAGACGCCGCTGGTGCTGTGGCTGGTTCGCTGCCTGCGCGAGCGGGGCTGGCGCCCTGGGATCATCAGTCGCGGCTATGGCGGCAGCGGTGACCAGGTGTGGCCGGTGGATGCCGCCGCGGACTGCTCGCTGGTCGGTGATGAACCCCTGCTGCTGGCCAGGCGCAGCGGCGTACCCGTCTTCGTCGGCCGCAACCGCCCGGCCGCCGGGCAGGCCTTGCTGGCCGCTCACCCCGAATGCGATGTGATCGTCTCGGACGACGGTCTGCAACACTACCGACTGCAGCGCTCACTCGAACTGGTGGTATTCGACGGGCGCGGCGTGGGTAATGGCCGGCGCTTGCCGGCCGGTCCCTTGCGGGAGTCGTTAGGGCGTCTGGCGGAGGTTGACGCGGTGGTGTGGAATGGCCGCCCGAAAAAACGGGTTGCCGACGCTGCTCGACATTTGCCGCAGTTCGAGATGCGCCTCGTCGGCGAGCGTTTTGTCGCCGCGAACGGGGCGCAGCGCAGTTGCGACGCAGATCAACTGAAGGGACGCAAGCTGCATGCGCTGGCCGGGATCGGCGACCCCAACCGCTTTTTCCGGCAGCTGCAGGCGCTCGGACTCGACTTCCAGGCGCATCCCTTTCCCGATCACCATCCCTATCGAGCCGCCGATCTAGCCTTTGCCGACGACGGCGTGCTGCTGATGACCGAGAAAGATGCGGTAAAATGCGGCGCGCTTGTCAGCGGCGAGGCGTGGGTGCTGCCGGTGGATGCGGTGATCACCGCGCAGCCCGGTCAGGCTGGTCTGTTCGAGACAATTCTGGAGAAACTGCATGGACGCACGCCTGCTTGATATTCTCGTCTGCCCGATCTGCAAGGCCAATCTCGAATACCGAAAGGTCCACGCGGAACTGGTGTGCAAGCCTTGCCGGCTGGCTTTCCCGATCCGCGACGGGATTCCGATCATGCTCGACGACGAGGCTCGCCCGTTATCGACCGACGAGACCTGAGCGGTGACCGCGCTGGCGCTTGCCGATCCAGGCCGGTGATCCAGTTCAGGGTGGTCATCCCGGCGCGTTACGCGTCCACCCGCCTGCCGGCCAAGCCGCTGCTCGATCTCGGCGGCAAACCGATGGTCGTGCGCGTCGCCGAGCGAGCCTTGCTTTCGGGCGCCGAGGAGGTGGTGGTGGCCACCGACCATGCAGAGGTCCTCGCCGCCGCCGAGCGGCACGGCCTGCGCACCCTGTTGACCCGTAGCGACCATCGCAGCGGCACCGATCGGCTGGCCGAAGTAGTCGAGTTGGCGGGCTGGAGCGACGACACTATCGTGGTCAACGTGCAGGGCGACGAACCGTTGATTGATCCCTCCCTGATCGCCTGCACGGCGGAGCAACTGGCCACCAGCGGTGCCGAGATCGCGACGCTGGCGCATCCGCTGGGTGAAGCGGCCGACTTCTTCAATCCGAATATTGTCAAGGTGGTCCTCGCGGCAGGTGGCGACGCCCTGTATTTTTCGCGGGCGCCAATCCCCTACGCGCGTGATCACTTCGCGCGTGAAGCCGGCGGCGAGACTCTGCCGGCGGGCATGCTTGCCTATCGGCACGTGGGCCTCTACGCCTATCGCGCGCACTTTCTGCGCACTTACTCGGAGCTGGCGCCTTCGCCGCTGGAAAGCATCGAGGCGCTCGAACAGTTGCGCGCTCTGTGGCACGGCTTCCGGATCAGCGTGGCGATTGCCGATCACCTGCCGACCGCCGGCGTCGACACCCCGGAGGATGCGCAGAGGGTGCAGGAATGGTTCAAAAACGTTTGACCGTACGCGCATTTGCGGGTAAGTTTCGACCTGTTGACCACGACATCGTTCTGCCGCGGTGCCGCAACGGGAGTGCAAGTATCTGAAGTCTTGGGCAAAACAATTGATCTGATTCTCTCCGAAGGCGAACCATGAAACTCATCCTGCTAGGCCCCCCAGGCGCCGGCAAAGGCACTCAAGCGCAGTTTATTCGTGAGAAGTTCGGCATCCCGCAAATTTCCACCGGCGACATGCTGCGCGCGGCCGTGAAGGCCGGTACTCCCCTCGGAGTCGAGGCCAAGAAGGTCATGGACGGCGGTGGCCTGGTGTCGGACGAGATCATCATTGGCTTGGTCACCGAACGCCTGCAGCAGGTTGACTGCCAGGCCGGCTACCTGTTTGATGGCTTCCCGCGCACCTTGCCGCAGGCCGAAGCACTGAAGCTTGCCGGCGTCGCTCTCGACTACGTCCTCCAGATTGACGTTGCCGACGAGGAAATCATTGAACGGATGAGCGGCCGTCGCGTGCATCCAGGTTCCGGCCGCACCTACCACCTTCGCTTCAATCCACCGAAGCTGGCCGGGCAAGACGATGTCACCGGCGAGGACCTCATTCAGCGCGACGACGACCACGAGGAAACCGTCAAGAAGCGGCTGCAGATCTATCACTCGCAGACCAAGCCGCTGCTGGACTACTACCACGCATGGGCGGCCACGGGAGATCCCAGGGCACCGAAGTGTCGCAGCATCACCGGTGCGGGTAGCGTCGATGCAATCATGGCCGCGGCTTTCGAGGCCTTGCGCTAGCCGCCGTCGCTGCCCGCAGGATGTTTTTTACTGACCACAGAGCCAGAGAAGCTTCGATTGCCGACGGTTGGGGCTGGCTTGGTCGTCAGTCGCCTGGTCGTCACTCGAAGTGACGCAGATTGGACTTTTTCGTCTTGTAGCAGTGGGGTAAACGGGGCTCCTCGGGATTCTCCGGGAGGTCTGAGTCACTTTAAAGAGGGAGGTTGCTTATGTCGTCAGGTCTGATGTTCGCGCTGGTTTGCGCGGTCGTTGCGGTGCTCTATGGCGCTGCAATGACGAAGTGGATTCTCTCGTTGCCAGCCGGCAACCCGCGCATGCAGGAAATCGCCAAAGCCATTCAGGAAGGCGCTTCCGCGTATCTGGCCAAGCAGTACACAACGATCGGGCTGGTCGGCGCCGTGCTGTTTGTGCTGATCTGGTTTGCGCTGGGCAAATTGATGGCCTTCGGCTTCCTGATCGGTGCGGTACTTTCGGGTGCCACCGGTTTCATCGGGATGAACGTTTCGGTGCGCGCCAACGTGCGTACCGCCGAAGCGGCGCGCACTGGCATTTCAGCAGCGCTCGACGTGGCCTTCAAGGGTGGCGCGATCACCGGCATGCTCGTGGTCGGCCTCGGCCTGCTGGGTGTCGCCGGCTACTATGCCTTCCTCAAGGGCGTCGGCGGCGACTTTCAGCACACCGTTGAGCCGCTGGTCGGCCTCGCTTTCGGCGGATCGCTGATCTCGATCTTCGCCCGTCTTGGCGGCGGTATCTTCACCAAGGGCGCGGACGTTGGCGCCGACCTGGTCGGCAAGGTCGAAGCCGGCATCCCGGAAGACGATCCGCGCAACCCGGCGGTGATCGCCGACAACGTTGGCGATAACGTCGGCGACTGCGCGGGCATGGCTGCCGACCTCTTCGAGACCTACGCGGTGACCGTGGTGGCGACAATGGTGCTCAGCGCGATGATGCTCAAGGGTGTCGCCGGGGCCACCGACAACCTGCTCGTCTACCCGCTGGTGCTCGGTGGAGTTTCGATCATTGCCTCGATCATCGGTTGTTTCTTCGTCAAGACCAATGAGGGGGGCAAGATCATGAACGCCCTCTATCGAGGTCTGGCAGTGGCCGGCATCCTGGCGTTGATCGCCTTCTATCCGGTCACGACGATGCTGCTCGGCGCCGGTATTACCCTCGCCGACGGTAGCCTGATCAGTTCGATGAACATCTTCCTTGCGGCGGCGATCGGTCTGGTGCTGACCGGACTACTGGTGTGGATTACCGAGTATTACACGGGTACCGACTTCGCGCCGGTCAAACGCGTCGCCGAAGCGTCAACCACCGGCCACGGCACCAACATCATCGCTGGCCTGGCGGTGTCGATGAAAGCCTGTGCGCTGCCGGTGATCTCCGTCTGCGCGGCGATTTACATCACCTATGCGCTGGCCGGCTTGTACGGAATCGCCATTGCCGCCACCTCGATGCTGTCGATGACCGGCATCATCGTTGCGCTTGATGCCTACGGGCCGATTACCGACAACGCTGGCGGTATCGCCGAAATGTCCGGTCTGCCCAAGTCGGTGCGCGACGTGACCGATCCGCTCGATGCGGTTGGCAATACCACCAAGGCGGTCACCAAAGGCTATGCCATTGGTTCCGCGGGTCTGGCAGCACTGGTGCTTTTCGCTGATTACACGCACGCCCTGGAAACCCATTTTGGTGGCAACCTGCGTTTTGACCTGTCCGACCACATGGTGATCATCGGCCTCTTTCTGGGCGGCCTGATTCCCTACCTGTTTGCGGCGATGGCCATGGAGGCGGTCGGTCGTGCAGCCGGTGCCGTGGTCGTCGAGGTACGTCGGCAGTTCAAGGAAATCAAGGGCATCATGGAAGGCAAGGCCAAGCCGGATTACTCCCGTGCCGTCGGCATGCTGACCGCAGCAGCGATCCGCGAAATGATCGTTCCCTCGCTCCTGCCGGTGCTCGTGCCGGTGCTCGTTGGCCTGCTGCTCGGTCCGAAGGCGCTCGGCGGACTGTTGATGGGTACGATCATCACCGGTCTGTTCGTGGCCATCTCGATGACCACCGGTGGTGGCGCCTGGGATAACGCCAAGAAGTACATCGAGGATGGCCACTTTGGCGGCAAAGGCTCCGAAGCCCACAAGGCGTCGGTGACCGGCGATACCGTTGGCGATCCCTATAAGGACACGGCGGGCCCGGCGGTCAATCCGCTGATCAAGATCATCAACATCGTTGCCCTGATGATCGTTCCCCTGATGGTTCCCGGCTCGGTGGATAAACCGGTCGCTGCCGCGCCGGGCACGGTCGTCGCAGTGGTCGCGGTGCCTGTCGCCAAGGTCTTCTTCGCCGTCAATTCGGCTGAGGTGCCGGCAGACCTGGGGAAGACGCTCGAGGTGATCGTGGTGCACGCCAAGGCCAATCCGACTGCCAAGCTGGCAATTTCCGGCTACCACGATCCGAGCGGCAACCAGGCAACGAACGAAGAGATCGCCAAGAGCCGAGCCATAGCAGTACGTGAGGCACTCAAGAATGTCGGTATCAGTGAGGACCGCATCGAGCTGAAGAAGCCCGTGGACACCACCGGAACCGGAGGTCCTGAGGAAGCGCGGCGCGTCGAGGTCAGTGTGCAGTAGCAGTTGGTCTGGCAGCGATGGAAACGCCGCTGCCAGCGCAAAAGCCAACGGGCCGCAGCAAGCGGCCCGTTGGCTTTTGCGGACGCGGGAATCAAGCAGCCTGTCGGACTCAAGAAACTCATGTATGCCATACGCAGCGTATTGCCGTGCAGGTCGCGGCAGCGTTGGCTTTCCTATCCTTTCCTGATGCCGGCGAATCGCCGGGCGCGGCAGCACGAGATCGCCGAAGGTTGCCTTGATCCGTTGTCGGATTTTTTTACAGTGTTGGCACCCAGAGACTGCAGATCGCTCGCCAGGGACGCAGGCAATGACCCCAAGCCATTGAATCACATCAGAACGTGCCGACGTGTTTGGAATGTGGCGCGTATTTTGCTTTCATTCGTACGGGGCTTTTGTGACGGCACCCCGCCAGGAAAAGCGGCTGACTTCGCGTCTGCGCGTTAAATCAGCAGTCTGAAACCATCTCGCAAGGAAAAGACCATGAATAGTCAAAGCAGCACCTGCTTCGCCTCGCCAAGGATGCTCGCCGTTCTCGTGGCGAGCCTTGGAATGCTGACTGCACTGCCCAGCACGGCGACGGTCGTCGATGGCTTGAGTGCCTCGGCTACCACCCAGGTCGGCAGCAACCTGGCTGTCAGCAACGGGCCGGACACCACCCTACCTTTCGCTACCGCGAACGTCTTCGACAGTGACGGCGCTTCGTCCGGCAGCGCATCATCCTTTGGCAATACCGTCGGCCCGTACCGTGCCAGCGGCAGCGGCAGCGGGAAGTTCGACAGCACGGGGAGTTTCATTCGTACCTGGGATATCACCAACGACACCGCTGTCGCGCAGCACTATGGCTTCAACTTCTTCATCTACTATGGCAGTCTTAGCGCCAGTGACAACGGTGCCGGCGGCGCGGGTTATGCTGAATACATCGCGACGATCAAACAGGATGCAATTCAGCGCTTCAACAGTGCGGCCAGGATTGACAGCAACGGCACGCTGACGACCGCTGGATCCATTCTCGACGGCGCTCAGCTCAACGGTTCCAGCTATTTCTGGAACGGCACCTACGTCAACGTCGACCTGGGCATCCTGACCCCCGGCCAGTCGACGAGTGTCGTCTATGACCTGGTCGGCCACGCGTTTGGCGACTATGGTTTCTCGACCGGCAATTGTCATGGCGGCTACGGCTATGGAGAGGTAGCCACTTTTACCGTCGGATATGGTGATGGTGAGTGCACGGGGTCATCATACGCCTCGCTGGGAGATCCAGATGACTTTAACGACACGCCCATCCCGGGCATCGGTATCAGCGTGACGGCGGTACCCGAGCCAGCCTCCCTCGGACTACTCGGGATGGGCCTGGCTGCGCTTGGCTTGCGGCGGCGTCGCAGACCCTGCGGTTGAGCGAATCCTTTTGCACACAACGGGCGCCGTAGCGCCCGTTGCTTTTTCGCGGAGCCGCTCCTGAATGGCCACCATCGCTTTGAACTGGGAACTCGGCGCGGCCCTCGGGCACGTTGGGCGCTACCTGCCGATTGCCCTGCGACTCAGGGAGCGCGGGCATCGGCCGGTGCTCGTGTTGCGTGATATCTCGCAGGCCGCAGCGGTGTTGGCTCCGCATCGCCTCGAATTCGTACAAGCGCCGGTGTGGCTCATACCGGTCACTGGTTTGCCACCGGATCTCAACTTTACCGAGACCCTGTACCGATTCGGTTTTCTCGATCCGGGCGGCTTGCTGTCGATGACCATGGCCTGGCGTCGCTTATGGGAACTCTTGCAACCGCAGCTGCTGATCTTTGACCACGCACCGACGGCCTTGCTCGCTGCGCGTGGTCTTCACGTCCCGCGCGTGCTTCTCGGCAACAGCTTTGCCGTGCCGCCGCGAGTACGTCCCCTGCCGCGTTTCCGCTGGTGGACTCGTGGCCAGAGCGAGCATGGCAGGCTAGCCGAGACCGAAGAGCGGACGACGCGCCACTGCAACGTGGTCCTGAAGCAGCTCGAAGCTCCCCCGATCGCCCAGGTCGCCGATCTCTTCGAAGCCGAGGCGACCTACCTCTGCGCGCGGCCGCAACTCGACGTTTATGGCGAGCGCCAGGCTGGCCAGGGGGGCGAGTACATCGGCCCGATCAATAGCCTCGGCATGGGCGCCGATCCGCTCTGGCCTGCGGGCGACGGGCCGCGGGTCTTCGCCTACCTGAAGTCGGACTACAAGCATCTCGAACCCCTGCTTGGCGCGCTCGCCAAGAGCAGGGCGCGCTGCCTGATCTACGCCGGCGGATTGCCGGAGCAGGTCCGCAAACGCCACGAGTCGGAACGTATTGCTTTCAGCGCGACACCCCTGCGCATGAGCGAAGTGGTCAAGCAGTGCGCTGCGATCATCTGCCACGCGGGCGGTATGACCGACATCGCGCTCGATCACGGCAAGCCGCTCCTCCTGCTACCCATGCAGATGGAACAGACGATGACCAGCCATCGAGTGGAACTGCTTGGTGCCGGCGTTCTTTTTCCGATCGAGGCCGTGCCTGGCCTGCTACCGAAGCTCGTCAAGCGATTGGTCGACGACGTGAGCCTCGCTGCCGCAGCGGCTGGCTACGCAGCAGGCGTACCAAACGTTGACCAGTCACTGGCCGTGCAACGGGTCATCGATGGCTGCGAAGCGCTGCTCGCTGACGCGCGAGGCGTCGCCCCACAGGAACCTGCATGAAGCGGTGGAGCCCCCTGCCGCGAGATTCCGCAGCGGATTCCCTTGCGCCACCGAACACGGCATTCGGCGCGCGTTGAAGCGCAACAGTTGATTTTGGCAGGGGGTCTCTCCGGGCCAATTCGTCGTCGCCGCCGGTGCACCAGAACAGCCATCGGCTGCACTACCCCGTGGCAAGCCGCTGGGTAGTGGTTGATTCCCGGTGATCGGTGTTCAGTCTGCTGGAACATCGCCTGACCCGGCGTGCTTTACCAGGATCGGCTGCTGCCGCTACGGATACAGCGCCGTATTGAGCGTGTAGGTGCCGGTCAGGCACGCTTCGGCAAGGACGTGTCCCTGCAGTGCCGCGCGCACTTGCTGGCCGGTCAGTCTGCCTTCGATGTTCAGTCTGTCGACAGCGAGCGCGAAAAGGGTGAATACGTAACGGTGGACGACTTCGTCGTTCCATGGCGGGCATGGACCATCATAGCCGTAGTAGTCGCCGCGCATGTCATTGTCGTCGGCAAACCAGTTCGTGTAATCATTGACGCCCTGCCGTGCATCGTGCGCTGCGTGCGGACCGGGCTTGCCACGTGGCGTGACATCATCGCTGAACTCGCCTGCGGTGATCTCGCTGCAGCTGGCCGGCAGATCAAACAGCACCCAGTGAAAGAAATCGACCCGTGCCAGCGACGCCGGCACCGTGCGACCTTCCTGATTGACGTCGTCGCCCTTGCTGGGAACGTCGGGGTCATGACAAATCAGAGCGAAGGACTGCGTTGCCGCCGGCGCATCACTCCATGCGAGATGCGGGTTGAGATTCCTCCCAAGGCAGACATGATGCTCCGGGTCGGGGATGCAGAAGGCGAAGTCGCCCGGGATCCGCTGTCCATCAATGAAGCTGCTGCTGATCAATTTCATGGTGAATCCTCCTGATTGGTTACTCGGCTGCGCTGCGCTTGAAGTCGCGCAGACGAAATCCGGCGATCCATAGTGTAGCGAAATAGACGCTCGCACCGAAGAGGACGATCACAGAAAGACGAATCAGCCGCTCACTCAGGTGCCAGCGCAGCCACTCGGCCGGGTCACCGACCAGGAACCACAGTACGGCGCCCATGCTCAGCATGGCGAACCCGAGTCTCAGATAGAACACCAGCCAGCCGGGCTGCGGGGTGTAAATTCCGCGCTGGCGCAGGCCGCGATAGAGCAGGACGGCGTTGAGGCTGGCGGCCAGCCCGATCGATAGCGCCAGGCCGGCATGCTCCAGCCAGCCGATCAGGGCAAGATTGAGCAGCTGCGTGACGAAAAGGGTAAGCAGCGCGATCCTGACCGGGGTACGTATGTTCTGACGAGCGTAGAAGCCGGGCGCCAGCACCTTGACCAGGATCAGCCCGAGCAGGCCGACACTGTAAGCGACCAGCGCCTCGCGCGTTCTGAAAACGTCGACGGAACTGAAGGCGCCGTGGTGAAACAAGGTGGTGATCAGCGGCACGGCGAGGATGCCCAGCGCCAGTGCGGCCGGCGCGGCGAGCAGGAAGGTCAGGCGCAGGCCCCAGTCGAGCAAACGCGCGTATTCGTCGTGGCGCTCGGCGGCGTGGCATTTGGCCAGCGAGGGAAGCAGAACGGTGCCCAGCGCGGCGCCCAGCATGCCGGCCGGAAACTCCATCAGGCGGTCGGCGTAGTAGAGCCAGGAAACGCTTCCGGTACTCAGGAACGAGGCGAAGACGGTGTTCAGCAGGAGGCTCACCTGGGCCACCGAAACGCCCAGCACGGCGGGGGCCATCAGGCGAAAGATGCGTCTGACGCCGGGGTCCTGGAGGTTGATCGAGAATCTCGGCAGCATGCCAATGCGTTTCAGGCTGGGGATCTGGAAAACCAGCTGCAGGGCGCCGCCAAGAAAGACCGCCCAGCCGAGCGCGATGATCGGCGGGTCGAAATGGGGTGCGGCAAAGAGCGCCATGAGGATGAACGAGACGTTGAGCAGCACCGGCGTGAAAGCGGGCACGGCGAAGCGGCTCCAGGTATTGAGCACACCGCCGGCCAGCGCAACCAGCGACATGAACAGAATATAAGGAAAGGTGACGCGGGTCAGGTTGACCGTCAGGGTGAACTTTTCAGGGTCGTCGCTGAAACCCGGCGCCGAGAGGTACACCAGGACCGGCGCCGCGGCCATTCCAAGCAGGGTTACCGCCAGAACGACGAGAAACAGCAGGCTGCTGACACGGTCCACGAGCTGCCTGGTTTCGTCACTGCCGCGCCGGTTCCGGTATTCGCCAAGCACCGGCACAAAGGCCTGCGAGAAAGCGCCTTCGGCAAACAGTCGACGCAGCAGGTTGGGAAGCTTGAAGGCGACAAAGAAGGCGTCGGTGAGCATCCCGGCACCAAAGGTGCGGGCAATCACGAAGTCGCGGACGAAACCAAGAATCCGCGACAGCAGGGTCATGCTGCTGACAGTGGCGAGGGTCTTCAGGAGGTTCATGCTGGGTTCAGGGGCGGCGCGCAGCAGGCGCCAAGCCCGCCATCATAGCTCCAGCGGGAACCGATTCGCCGCTCAATTACTGGGGTTTTTTAGCTTCCGGGTTGATCGTAATGCCGCGTTGCTGCAGGGCATTCACCACCGTCTGTGCATTCTTGTTGCCGGCGCTCGCCAGTTTTTGCGTGCCGGCAGCCAGCGCATCGAGCTGTGCACGCATCTTTTGGGCGTTCTGATAGGTGGTATCCTGGCTGGTGCGCAGCTTGGCCAGACTAGCTCGCTCCTCGAATAGCTGGCTCGCCTGGAAGGTAGACCAGATCACCACGGCCAGAGCGATCAACAGTACCGGCAGGAAGAGGCTATCCTGTTTCTGTTCGTTCATGTCGGTCACCGTGCCGGGGAGTTCGGGGGATTTGCGCTGAAGGAAATGCCTTGTGCAGCCAGCAGCTCTTTTAGCTGGCTGTCGTTGTCCTTGGCGGCCAGTTCGGCCAGCGACTTGATCAGCGACTGGGAAAGCGGCTCGAGTTGCAGACTCTGCTGAATGTACTGGCCGCGAGTCGAAAGCTCGTTCTGGGTCTGCCGGTTGTTGCTGAACATCACGGCGTTGACAATCGCAAGAATCAGTGCCAGCGCGCCGAGCACAAGCAGGGTGCGATATTGCAGGGCGGTCAAGGAGGTGCTCCTGTGAGAATAACGGACTGAAACGGAGGGTTCCCCGGACAAGGAACCCTCCTTCTAGTCCTAGTGTAGCATGCTGCGGCGACGCTGGAGAAGCATGCCAGCGAAAGCCATCACCAGCAGCAGCAGTGTGCCGGGTTCAGGCACGGTGCCGCCATCAACGACGTTGGCACGAATCAACAAGGTACGCATTTGCGCCAGGCCCTCGGGATCGGAGGCGTTGTAGCCAAAGCCATTGAAGGCGATCGAGTCCTCGATCAGGCCGAGACTGACCGCGTTGAAAGCGAGACTCAAGCCACCGACGGCCTGGCCGGCGCCAAGGCCAAGGAACTGGTTCCACCCGGCGTAGGTAAAGTCGTTAGCCGCAGCAAGATCGAACTCGCCGCGCAGCAAATCGGCCGGGCCGGCAACATCGTTGTCCAGTTGGAGCAATTCGTTGACCAGGCTGCCGAGCGTGACGTTGCCCAGGTCGAGGACATAGTTGTTGCCCGACTGCGTCAGCGCACCAATCCCGGAGAGCAGGTCGAAGTCGGCGTTGGCGAGATTGTTGACCTGCGCCTTGACCAGCACGTTAGCGTTGGCACCGGCCGAGACGTCCGTCATGTCCTGGTTATGGCTGAGGAAGCTGACTGCGCCGGTTTGCTCGAAGACCCCGGCGGCACCGGTGTTCAGGCCGACGGCAAGGTTGCCGCTGGCCTGGGCGCCAATGCCACTGACACTGCCGTTGCCGCTGAGCGGGCCGCCCAGGCCGGACAGGTCGACGCGCAGCGTGTCGTTCAGATCGGTCGCTGCAGCGGTGTTATTCACCGTGATGTTGCGCGCACCCACGGCGTCACCGACGCGCACGATGCCGAAGTCCACCGTCGGCGTGGTGAGTTGTCCAACGGCGGTGGTGTACACCTTGCCGTTGACGGTGACCGATCCGCTGGCCGTCTGCGCCTCGGTATCGGCCGCGCCGGTGGTGCCGGCACCGGTCGAGACGAAGCCGAGATTGACGCTGCCGGAGGTAACGCCTGCGCTGGCCGTGCTCGCCAGGCCGACCTCGATGGCCGCGCTACCCTGCGCGGCCAGATTGGCGATGCTGCTGACGCCTTGCGCGTTGCCGCTGGTGCTGCTGACGTTGACCTTCAGCCCCTCGGTGTAGATGTCGTCGAGCGAGGTGTTGGTAATCGAGGCCGCGCTCGTCGACAGCGCGTCGCCGACGCGTGCGGCGATATTGATCGTCGGCGTGTTCAGCGTGGGCTTAGCCAGGCGGTAGACGGCCCCACTGACGCTGACGTCCTGCGAAGCCAGGTTGAGTTGGCAGTTGGGCGCGCAGTTGCCGACGTTGCTGGCATCCGAAACGAAGGAGATCGTTGCCGTACCGTTCCTGGCACCCGCCGTGCCCGTCTGCATGCCAACCATGATTTTGCTACTGTTGCCACCTGGTGCGAGCAGGTTGAAGCTGCCGCTGGCGGTGATCGGGGCGGCCGCACTGACCGTCGCGTTCAACGCCGCCTGCGGTGCGACGGTGGCCACGTTATCGATGCTCACCGCCTGCGTCGGCGACGCCGCGCCCACCCGTACGTTGCCCAGAGTGATGGTCGGGTTGTTGATCAGAGGCGAGGCCTGGTTGATGACGTTCGCCTGCGCCTGGATGGTGCCCGCCACGCCATAGTTCTCGCTGCCGGCGGCGGCGCTTCCCAGGCTGTTGCTGACGCCATTCACCGCACCGGCGGTGAAGTAGTTCACGGCAATGTTCCCATTGACCACGCCGGCGGCGCCGGTGTTGACATTCACGATCATCGTCCCATTGCCGGCATTGCTGTTGCTTCCGGCGAGGATGCCGCTCAGGCTGCCAATGCCGCTGATAAGCCCGGCGCCCGTGCCGCTGGCGCTGCCGAAGCTGGCGTTCAGGTCCTCGACAAAGCCGGCTGCGCCGGTGGCGGTGTTGCGGACCACCAGGTTCTGGCTGACCGACTGGCCGACCTGCACAGTGCCGAAGTTCAACGGCGCAGTCTGCAGGGCGCCGCTTGCGGCCTGGTAGACATTGCCGTTGACCGTCACCGCCTGGCTGCCCACGCTGGCAACACCGAGGCCGTTGCTGACGCCGCCCACGGCACCGGCGGTCTGGTAGTTCAGCGTCACGGTGCCGGTCTTGGCGCCAGAGGTGGTGGTGTTGACACCCACGCTCAGCGTACCAACGTTGTTGCCGCCGGCCACCACGCCAGCGATGCTGGCGCCGTTGTTGGTGGCTGCTCCGCCATTGGCGCCGAAGCTGGCGTGCAGGTCTTCGCTGAAAACACCGGTCGCCGCAGTATTGCTGATGGTCAGCGCCGCCGTGTTAGCGCCGCCGACACGCTGGTTGGCCACCGTCACCGGCGTCGGCGCTGCGCTGCCCGAGGCAGCGTTGTAGGCGGCTGCACCCCCAGCCAGCACGATATTGAGCTTCTGGTCGGCAATGTTCTCGAAGTTGCTGCGCAGATTGAGCACCTGACCGCTGAGCGGCGCCAGTGCGCCGGCGTTGGCTGCCGTGAAGGTCACGCCCAGGTTGCCGGTATTGCTGCCGGGGCCACCGGTGTTGTAGTTACCGGCCGCCACGCCAGTGCCGGAAAGGCGCGCGTCGTTGAGGTTGGCGCCGTTGACACTGGTCTGGATGGCGCCGCGCAGCGCCGGGCCAGTGTTGCCGGTGTTGGCGATCTGGTAGTCGAGGCTCGTGGCGCCGATGCGCACGTTGCCGATGGTCAGCGTGGCATTGGCGGTGTTCCCATTGGTGACGTTGGTGCCGGTGATAGCCTGCGCGGCGTCGCCGCCGGCGACGATCAGCCCTGCTCCGGTAACGCCCGCGCGGCGATTGAACGCATTGCCCGTGCCCGCGCCGACATTGGTGTAGTCGTTGTTGATTGTCAGGTTGCCGGTGCTCAGAGTCAGCGCCGCGCCAGGGGCGCCCATCGCCAGCTGACCCTGCGTCTTCGCGCCGGCCATCAGGTTCATGGTACCGGCTGCATCGACTTGCAGCGTGCCGGTGCCCGACAGTGCCGTCGACACATTCAAGGTGCCGTTCTGTGCCCGCAGCAGGCCGTTGTTGGTCAGACCACTGTTCAAGCCCTGGACCGTGATCGTGCCGCCGCCGTCTGAATTAATGGTGCCGTTGTTGATAACGGCGTTGCCGCTGCCATTGATCAGTTGGCCAAGGCCAATCGAGCCGTCGACACCGCGGATGGTGACGCCCGAGGCGATGGTCAGGGTCTTGTTGCCCCCATCTACACCGACCCGGTTGTTGCCTCCCGCCCCGAACACGATGCTGCCCGTACCGCCCAAGGTCTGGTTGCCCTCAAAGTTCAGTAGGCTGCTGCTGCCGATGTTGATGGTGCCGTTGACCGTCATGCCGCTGTTGACGCGACCGGTGGCGGGTGCGCTGGCCAGGTCGATGTTACTGCCGCTGGTCAGCGTCACGCCCGACAGCGTACCGCTGCCGTTGATGCGGTAGGTCGCACCGCCGCTGTTGGTGATCGACCCACCACTGACGGTGACCCCGTTCTGCACGACCACGCCATCGGCCGTGCTGCGCAGCACGCCGGCGCTGTTGTCCACGGAGCTGTCCAGCCGCAGCACGCTGCCGGCGCCGACAGCTTCGGCAATGTTCTGGTTGACCAAGGCGGCCCCGGCCACGTTGATTGTGCCGCCACTGTCCGAGCGAATCAGACCCTGGTTCACGATCGTGTTGCCGCTGCCGTTGACGAGCTGGCCCAGACCGATACTGCCGTTCTCGCCGCGAATCGTGACACCGCTGGCCACCGTCAGTGTCTTGTTGCCGCCATCGACGCCAACGCGGTTGTTGCTGGCGGTGCTGCCAAACACGATGCTGCCATTGCCGCTGAGCGTCTGGTCGCCTTCAAAATTGAGCAGGCTGCTGTTATTGACGGTGATGGTGCCGTTGAGCACCAGGTTGTTGATCACCCGCTCGGTAGCTGTGGCGCTGGCCATGTCCAGGTTGCCGTTGAGCGTGACGCCGGAGAGGATATTGCTGCCGCTGCCGCTCGCCCGCAGGTTGCCGCTGCCGGAGGTGTTGATGACGCCGGAGATGGTCACCCCTTGCTGCAGGATGGCGCTGCCGGCCCCCGCCACCAACTGCCCGCCGGGCGATCCGACGAGGTTGCTCTGCAACTGCAAGGTGCCGCCATTGAGGGCACTGATGGTGCCGTTGTTGGTGATCCCGCCAGTCAATCCAGCCAGCGTAATAACACCACCGGCCACGTCAGCAGAAATGGTACCGTTGTTGACCAGCGCGTTGCCACTGCCATTGACCAGCTGGCCGACACCGATGACGCCGTTCTCGCCGCGGATCGTCACCCCGCTGGCCACTGTCAAGGTCTTGTTGCCACCGTCGACACCCAGGCGATTGTTGCTGGCGGTGCTGCCAAAGACGATGCTGCCGTTGCCGCTCAGCGTCTGGTTGCCCTCGAAATTCAGCAGGCTGGCGTTGTTGACGTTGATGGTGCCGTTGAGCACCAGGTCATTGACCACACGTTCAGTGGCCGTAGCGCTGGCCATGTCCAGGTTGCCGCCCAGCGTGACGCCGGACAGG
Organism: Candidatus Accumulibacter affinis; assembly: GCA_016713625.1. GTDB lineage: Bacteria > Pseudomonadota > Gammaproteobacteria > Burkholderiales > Rhodocyclaceae > Accumulibacter > Accumulibacter affinis. Next base: position 339,251 of record JADJOT010000008.1, on the reverse strand, counting down.
AAATTGCTGCCACTGCCGTTGGCCCGCAGGTTGCCGCTGCCGCTGGTGTTGACGATGCCCGTGACCGTCACACCTTGCTGCGAAATCACGCTGCCGGCGCCCGCCACCAGCTGACTGCCACTGCCACCCGTCAGGTTGCTCTGCAATTGCAGTGTGCCGCCGTTGAGCGCGCTGATGGTGCCGTTGTTGGTGATACCGCCAGTCAATCCCACCAGCGTGATTACACCACCAGCCACGTCAGCAGAAATGGTGCCGTTGTTGACCAGCGCGTTGCCACTGCCATTGACGAGTTGGCCGAGACCGATGACGCCGTTCTCGCCGTGGATGGTCACCCCGCTGGCCACTGTCAAGGTCTTGTTGCCACCGTCTACACCGATGCGGTTGTTGCTGGCGGTGCTGCCAAAGACGATTTTTCCGGTGCCGCCCAGCGTCTGGTCGCCTTCAAAGTTCAATAGGCTGGCGTTGTTGACGTCGATGGTGCCGTTGAGCGTCATGCCGCTGACCACTCGCGCCAAGGAACTGGCGCTGGCCATGTCGATCAGGCTGCCGCTGGACAGCGTCACACCGCTGAGGAAATTGCTGCCGCTGCCGTTGAGCTGGTAGCTGCCACCGCCGCTGGTGGTGATGGCGCCGCCGGTCACCGTGACACCCTGCTGCAGCACCGTGCCGCTCGCCGTGGCGCGGATGGTGCCGCCGGTGTTGTTGATGTTGCTCTGCAAAGCCAGCACACTGCCCGCGTTGGTGGCCTCCATGATGTTCTGGTTGCTCAGGCCAGCTGTCAGGCCGACGATGGTGATGGTGTTGCCCGAGTCGGAACTGATCAGCCCCTGATTGATGACGCTGTTGCCGCTGCCGTTGACGAGTTGGCCCTGGCCGACAAAGCCGCTCTGGCCGCGGATGGTGGTGCCCGCAGCGAAAGTCACAAGCTTGTTGCCACCATCAATACCGAGGCGGTTGTTGGCACCGGTGCCGAAGATAATGGTAGCGTTACCACCTACCGTCTGTGTGCCTTCCAGATTGACCAAACCGGCGCCCTGGATGGTGGTGCTGCCACTGCCGGTGATGCCCCCACTGACACGCAGCGAGGATGCGTCGACGATCAGGCTGCCGTCGTTGGTCACGGTGCCGATGCGCTGTGCGGTGTCAACCGTCACCACGCCGGCAGCGCCGATGGTCGCATTGTCCGCGGCGCCCGGGGTGCCCGCCGGGTTGCCGTTGCCAGTCCCACACGACGCCGCCCAATTGGTGAGTACCGCCCAGTTGCCGGCGGCGACGTTCCAGGTACACTCCGTGGCGATTGCCTGTTGCGCCGAAAAAGCGAGCAGGATGGCAAGCAGGGTTGGCTTGACGGGAAAACGAGATTGATGGGCGGGCATGCTGGTCTCCTCTGGGGGATGTCCGGGATGTCGATGAGGGGTGGTCACCGGCAAGAAAATTGCTTTCAGCCTGTGGAAAGCAGATTTCGTACCATGACCGAAGTCATGCCGACCACGGAGCGACTTAATTCATTAGCTCAGTCGATTGGCGAAGGAGTCCGCGGCTCCGTGGGTTCCTGAAAAGGTTCCCCGAGAAACTTGAGACCGCCTCCTGTAAAGCCGCGCCATGATGCAAATGCACCATTTCCTGTACTTTCTGGTGCATCGCTGATCGCTGGTGCAAAATAGGCAGCATGCAGACGTCCGACGCACACGCCTTCAACCGGGTCATCCTTTCCCTGTACCGAGAGGGTCGCGAGGTGCCGCTGGCCAGTTTTCAGGCCTGGGCTCTGGAGCAGATTGCGGGCCTGTTTGCCTTCGATTCGGCCTGGTGGGGCAGTGCGACGGCGCAGCCATCGGTGCTGCACGAGATGCACCTCCACAACTGCGGGCAAGAAATCCTGGAGTTCTACCCGCCCCACATGGCACAGGACGTCCTTCGCGCAGCCATGGTCGCCCGGCCGGGAACTGCGGTTAATCTGAGCGATCTGACGACGCGGGCCCGGCATGTGCGCAGCCCGCTGTACCGGGAATGTGGACGGCAGCTCAAGCTGGAATGGGCACTCGGTACCTTGCTGATAGAGCCTGTGTCCTTGCTGAACGAGTTCCTGATCCTCTGGCGTCATGATCCGGGGCAGCCGTTTTCCGATAGCGAGCGCCAGACCAAGGAACTGCTGATGCCGCATCTGGTCGAAGCCCACCGCGCCGTGCGGCTACGCCATTTTCTCAGGACCCCGGCCGACTACAACCGGGAGTGGGCGCTGGCGAATACGCAGGGACTGTTGCGCGAGGCGTCGCCGGCGTTCCTGAGCCGCCTGAGGGAGCACTGGCCGGGGTGGAGCGGCAACCGCTTGCCGGAACCGCTGGCGTCGATGCTGCGCGCTGGAGAAGCCCATGCTTCGCCAGCAGCCCATTTTCACGTTACCGTCTACGGCCAGTTGCGCTATCTCCAGGGCAGGCCGGACGGTGCGCTGGAGCAGCTGTCGCAGCGTCAACGCGAGATCGCCCTGCGGTATACCCGCGGCGAAACCTATTCGGCAATCGCCACCGCGCTGTCGCTGTCACCGGCAACGGTACGCAATCACATCGCCCATTGCTTCAAAAAGCTGGGGGTCAGCAACAAGCTTGAACTCGTGCGGCGACTCGAAGCGAACGCTTGACGGGCAGGCTTGGCGGCCGAGAGGAATCGGGTCGCCCTGCTTGGCGCTCGGGCGACGAAATGCCTAGGCATCGCCGGTCGCCGGCAGAGGAAACAACGCGGGGCCGCTTGCCGCCCCGCGCTGAGGCGCGCTATTTGGTGATCGTCTCACCCGGCGTGATGATGCCCAGGAAGCTGTCCGCCTTGAGCGCCGCACCACCGATCAGACCACCGTCGATGTCTTTCTGAGCCAGCAGGCCGGCAGCGTTCTCGGGTTTCATCGAGCCACCGTACTGGATGGAGATCGACTGCGCAACGTCATCGCCGAAGAGCTTCGCCAGCAGCCCGCGGACGAAGGCGTGCGCCTGTTGCGCTTCGTCGTCGCTGGCGGTGACGCCGGTGCCGATGGCCCAGACCGGTTCGTAGGCGATGACCGTGCGCAGTGCATCATCAGCCGACAGACCGGCATAGGCGCCGTTGACCTGCGTGGTGAGTACGGTTTCCAGGCGGCCCTCCTTACGTTCGGCAAGCGTCTCGCCGATGCAGATGATCGGCGTCATGTCGAGTGACTGGACCTTCCTGACCTTCTTGTTGACCGTCTCGTCGGTCTCGCCAAAATAGCTGCGCTGCTCGGAGTGGCCGATGATGACGAAATCGACGCCGATCTCCTTGAGCATGTCGGCGCTGACCTTGCCGGTGAAAGCGCCCTGGTTTTCCCAGTGCACATCCTGAGCGGCCAGCTTGACGTTGCTTCCCTTGACCACCTCGGCAACCTTGGCCAGGGCCAGGTAGGTGGGCGCGATGGCGACGACGACGCTCCTGATTTCCTTGGCCGCGGCGACCACGTCAGCGGCGAGCTTGACGGACTCGGCAACGGTCTTGTTCATTTTCCAGTTGCCGGCGATAACGATTTTGCGCATGGTATTCCTCAATGTGATGTTGCCTGGATGGCTTGGCAAAGAAGCGGCCCCATTCGGAGCCGCTGCGTTGGTTACTTCTCGGAGAGAGCGGCGACGCCCGGCAGGACCTTGCCTTCGAGATATTCGAGCGAAGCGCCACCGCCGGTCGAACTGTGCGTGACCTTTTTGTCAGCGCCGTATTTTTTGGCCGCCGTCGCGGTGTCGCCGCCACCGATCACGGTAATGGCGCCGGCGGCAGTGGCCTGTACCACCGCGTCGGCCATGGCGCGGGTGCCGGCTTCGAACTTTTCGAACTCGAAGACGCCCGCCGGGCCATTCCAGATGATGGTCCTGGCCTTGAGAATCGCTGCGGTGAAGATTTTGGTGGATTCGGGACCGCAATCGAGCCCGAGCCAGCCATCCGGGACGCCGTCGACATCGTTGGCAGTGCCGGTATTGGCGTCGGCGGCAAACTTGTCAGCGATCACGAAATCGACCGGCAGCAGGATCTCCTTGCCCTTTTCCCTGGCCTTCTCCATCAGACCCGGGACGAGCTTGGCGCCTTCTTCGTCGAACAGCGAGTTGCCGATCGGCATTCCCGAGAGGACCTTCTTGAAGGTGAAGGCCATGCCGCCGCCGATGATGATCTGGTCGGCCTTGTCGAGCAGGTTGTTGATCAGCTGAATCTTGTCGGCGACCTTGGCGCCGCCGAGGATGGCCAGCAGCGGCCGCTGCGGTGATTCGAGAACGGCCGAGAAGGCGGCGAGTTCCTTGTTCATCAGGTAACCGGCAGCACGTTCGGGCAGTTGCACGCCAGTCATCGACGAGTGGTCGCGGTGGGCGGTGCCAAAGGCATCGTTGATGTAGACGTCGGCAAACCAAGTCAACGACGCGCGAAAGGCTTTCACGTCGTCCGGGTTGGCCTTGATCTTGCTTACCGTGCCGTCAGCGGCGGTGACGGTGCCCTTGCCCTCTTCCTCAAGATGGAAGCGGAGGTTTTCCAGCAGGATCACCTCGCCGGGCTTGATCTGAGCACAGGCGGCTTCGACTTCCGGGCCGACGCAATCGCTCAGGAACTTCACCGGTCGCCCCAGCAGACCTTCGAGAGCGGTGGCCACGGGCGCCAGACTGTACTGCGGCATGACCTTGCCGTCGGGACGCCCGAGGTGAGACATCAGAATGACGGCAGCGCCCTTCTCCAAAGCCGACTTGATCGTCGGCAAGGCCGCTTCGATACGCTTGGTGTTGGTGATCGCGCCAGTGGCTTTGTCCTGAGGGACGTTGAAATCAACGCGAATCAGGGCGCGCTTGCCTTCGAGGGCGAGATCTTCGATGAACAGTTTGGACATGATTTCCTCGACAGTGAGTTGGTGTTGAAAAAAGCTGGAATCAGGAGAAAAGCTGGAATCAGGATGGAAAATGGCATGGTGGCTCCGTGCTGGCCGCAAAACGACACATCTACAGAGCCCCTTTCGGCCACTGCGTTGAGAAAATGAAACAGGAGGGAAGGCGTTTCAAGCACGCAGACGAAGTATCCTTGGCGGCGCTCCCGGAGTCAATTGCCTGTTGTCAGGAGTGTTGTAAACCGTCCTGCAATTGCCGGTAAAGCAGTTCGGGGGACGCGGCCAAGGCTTCAGTAATAGACCCGGAACAGGTGCTGCAGCTGGTCAAATTCGTGCAGATACGCTTTCGCCACCTCGCGATTCCTGGCCAGCACCATCAGGTCATGGGAAAACACCGAGGTGTTGTACCAGTTGAAGCTTCCTTCGATGACCGTCGCTTCGTCGATGATGCAGTACTTGGAATGAATTGGCGAGTAAGGTACCGGGTGATCGTCCTGCCCGTAGACCAGCCCGACCGTGATCCCCGCATTCCGCAGTCCCTGGGCGGCCGGCAGGAGGGGACGATTCAGCTCATCGTGCATCGATCGCTCGACACCAACCCGACCCTGGCGGGCGAGATGTCCGTTGAGCAGGATATGCACATGCACGCCGCGGTGCCTGGCGTTGATCAGCGCGTCGACGACGCTGTCGCCGTGCTCGCCAAGCAGGTTGCCGATCAGGAACAGCGAGAGTTTGATCGAATGTTGGGCGCGGTGAATCTCGGCCAGAATGGCGTGGTGCGGACGGTAGTACTTGCCGTTGAGCAGTGCGTGGCGGCCGTAGGTATACAGCAGATTGAAATGGCTGAGCGGATCGATTCCATATTTCTGATTGACGCCGCCGCGCTCACTTTGAAAGACGTTGTCGAGCAGACGACAGACACCTTGCGAATGAAAGGTCATCCCCGATTCCCAATTCGCCCACCAGCGATCGAAAGTGATGTTGAACGAACCCAGGATGCAGTCCTCGTCATTGAAAATGACGAACTTGGTATGCATGTCCGGAGCGACCTCGATGAGGTGGTGCTGCGGCGTGCACACAACGCCCAACAGTTCGACGCCGGCACGCTTCAGGCGTGCATAGTTCGGACTGTTGGTGAGCGTCATTTTCCGCCAGTCGACGATGCACTGTACGTAGACGCCATGGTAACTGGCATGCGCGAGATGTTGGGTAAAGTCGTTGTCGTCAATGCAATCGACACTGACCTTGATGCTGCAAAAGCGGCTCGGTTGATCGTGCTTGCTACGAATGACCTTGTCGATGTGGTCGTGGATGAAGCGCTTGGGATGATAGGGATGGTACTGCTGCCCCTTGGTAAACTTGGGGATCAGATGCAGTGATTCAAAATGATGGTTGTACCAATCGACGTCGTTCTGCAGCTGCGCGGCATTCACTTCATGGGTGTGATAGTGATTGGCGGTCGCCCATTCCGGGGTGATCCTGCGGTATTGCGGGTGCTCCTCCCGCAATTGCGACCAATCCATGAAAATGTACTCGAGTTGCGAGGGAACGGAGTGCTCGTCGACGTGCGCCACGAAGGCGAACTTGACGCAATTGACCTGTCCGAAACTGCTCGACGAGGGGTGAATGTAAAAGTCCCGCGTCCGCCGCTGGTGGTGGTTCCAGTGAATATCGTAGGGATCGGTATCGACGATGAAGGTTTCGCAAATGTTGTTATCGCGATACACCCTGAGGATTACCTTGACGTTCACCTGCACGCCAAAGTGCACATCGAAGCTGATTTTTCCCCAGCGTAGATAGAATTTTTCGTTGAAGTCGTTAGCTCGCTCGAACGACCCGCCAAGATTGCCGTGCACGGGTACCGCATATTTCTCTGCTGTAGTCATGTCTGAACTGAACTTCCCTATGCTGTTTAATGTCCGCGCGGAGCAAAGGTCATCACGTAACCAAAGTGATCCGAAACCCGCCCATAATCCTGATCGGTGAACACCACCCGCCCCGAGGTGACGCCAAGCCTGCTCCCCTTGCCGAGGAAGATGTAATCGATACGATGGTCGTCGTCCAGCGCACGCTCCGCGACATGATCGCTGACCTCGAAGATGCGTTGGAATAGCTCCGGCGAGTTGGCCGACAGATACTGGTCATCATATTCATTGGACGCGACGACCAGCTGATAACCCCGTGAACCAGCCTTGATGTTGAAGTCGCCACAAAGCATGGTTGCCGCGATCTGGGCACCGTTTTCATCGCTGGCCCAGCGCCGAAGATTGCCGAACTGCTGCGCAAATCCATCTTCCCACCAACTCAGGTGCGCGGAGAAGACGTTGATCAAACCAATACCGGGCACCGTGATCTGGGCCATCACGACTTTTCTGGAGTGGATGCTGTAGGGATCACGACTGGCCGACACATACTTCGCGTGCTGCTTCGCGATCGGATAGCGGCTGAGAATGGCCACCCCTTCCCGGTAGCGGTCAAAGCCCAGATGCGACCAGTCGGTCACCAGATGATAACGAGACGCGAGGCGTTCATTGATGATGTGCGCCGTGTTCGTCTGCCAGTCGCCGTGGCCATCGTTCCACAGTTCGGCCACTTCCTGCAGGCAGACAATGTCCACCTCCAGGGCGTTGATCGCCCTGGCGATCTGCGACAGCTTTTCGTCCTGGTCTTCTTCCTGGCAGCAGTGCAGATTCAGAATCAGCACTTTCAGCGGCCGCCGCTGGATCGTATAGTTGTTGCCGGCATGGTCATCCCAGAAGACCCGCTGGCGGGTTGCGCAGGAAATCCGGTAGTGCACCTGCCAGGCATCGTCCACCTGCAGCTCCGCATTCCAGATCTGACAGCCATACTGATTGGGATTTCTCGCGTTGCTGAGGTACTCGCTGTCCCAGTACTTGCGATGGTAGCGACAGGGCGTTTCCTGCGTGCTTTCCCAGTTGTCGCGGGTCCAGTGAATCGTGACGCTGCTGGCTTGCCGAGCCTGGTCTGTCGCCACCACGACCGGGACGATGCTTTGGCCGTCCGCCAGGGTGCCCGCGAAGCCGACATTCAGAAGCGGACGCCGGTCCGCGACCAGGATCCCCGCATCCGCTTCAATCGCATGATTCGCGCCCTGCCGGTTGTCCCAGTACTCCGCCCCGGACACCCGATAGCGCAAGGCAAACTCGACGTTTCCAGGCAACGGTTCATCGGCGGCAAGGGGAAAGGCGATCCGGGCTGCCCAGCATTCCTGGCCTGCAGCCACACCGCTGTGATAGGCCGCGGGCAGCGTATGCCAGACCCGGTCTTCGCCGGCCCAGAGCACGTCGACGTGTTTTTCGAAAGACAGGTGTTCGATCAGCATGAAAAACGCCAGCTCCTGCCGTGCCGCTTTTCTGCCAATCAGATTTTTCGCGTAGAGGAGCTTTATTTTGTCCATATGTTCTCCTTGATCACCAGGATGTCTTCCATCACCAGATACTGCAGGTCGGATCCAAAGAACATGTTCAAAGCGTCAGTCGGCGAACAGATCATCGCCTCGCCGCGCCGGTTGAGCGAAGTATTGAGGACCACCCCGTTGCCGGTGAGCTTTTCCAGCTCGACCATCAGGTCGTAATAGCGCGGATGGAATTCGCGCCGCAGCACCTGCGCCCGCGAACTGCCGTCTTCATGCACCACTTCGGGAACCCGCTCCGGCCATCCCGGCGCGACCGCGAAGGTGAAGGTCATGAAGGGTGCCGGGTGCTCGCTGCCCAACATCTGCGGGCCGACGCGGTCGAGCATGCTCGGACAGAACGGGCGCCAGCGCTCACGGAACTTGATCTGGGCGTTGATCCGGTCGGCGACGCCAGGCGCACTCGGGCAACCGAGGATCGAGCGGCCACCGAGCGCACGCGGACCGAATTCCATTCGTCCCTGCAACCAGGCTACCGGATGGCCATCGGCGAGCAGCCTGGCGACGTGCTGCGGCACCGCGTCGAGGCGTTGCCATGGCGGTCGCGCCGGATGACGGGCACAGGCAGCGATGACGTCTTCGTTGCTATACGCCGGCCCGAGGTAAACATGCTCCATTTTTTCGACCGGCACGCCGCGTTGCACCGAAACGTAGGCCGCAGCACCGACCGCCGTTCCGGCATCGCCGGAAGCCGGCTGGACGAACAGCTCACGGACATCCGGGCGGGCGATGATTTTCTGGTTGAGCTTGACGTTGAGCGCACCCCCTCCCGAAAAAGCCAGCCGTCCGGTCTCGCGCAGGATGTCGCCGAGGTAATGTTCGAGCATCCGCAGCGAGAGATCCTCGAACAGCTTCTGCATGCTCGCCGCGTAGTGGATATAGGGGTCGTCGGCGATGTCGCCCGAACGTTTGGGGCCCAGCCAGTCGACCAGCTTGGGGGAGAAGTAGTAACCCTTGCCCTTCTCCTTGTAGCGGCGAAAGCCGATCACGTTTGCGTAGTCGGTGTTGACCGTCAGTTCACCCTTCTCGAACTTCGCCAGGCGCGAGAAATCGTAGCGCGTCGGGTCGCCATAGGGCGCCATTCCCATCACCTTGTACTCACCGTCGAGCATCTCGAAACCCAGATACTCGGTCAACGCGCCGTAGAGCCCCCCCAGCGAATCGGGGTCGTAGAACTCCTTGATCTTGTGAATCCTGCCGTTCTCGCCGTAGCCGAAAAAGGTGGTCGCGTATTCGCCCTTGCCGTCAATGCCGAGAATCGCCGTCTTCTCCTGAAAGCCCGCGCAATGGTAGGCACTCGCCGCGTGCGCCAGATGGTGTTCGACCGGCACGATGTCCGTCTTCTTCAAATCAAAGCCGAGCTGCAGCAGGCACCACTCGATGCGCTTCCGGTAGCGGTAAAACCGCCGGTTGCCGGTCAGGATGGCGTCGAGCGCCCGCTCCGGCGCGTACCAGTAGCGTTTTGCGTAGTGCCAGCGTGCCGGTTCGAAAAGACTGATCGGGGCAAAGGGAATGGCCACCGCATCCACCTCCGCCGGCTGGATGCCGGCGAAGTCGAGGCAGAACTTCGCTGCCTCATAGGGCATGCGGTTCCTGGCGTGCTTGTCGCGAACGAAGCGCTCCTCCTCTGCCGCGGCGACGAGCTTGCCGTCGATATAGAGCGCCGCCGAAGGGTCGTGGGTCAGCGCGCCGGAGAGTCCGAGTAGGGTCAGTGCCAAGATCGAGTTCTCAGAGGATTACACTTGCGGCCCGCGCAGCGCAGCAGCGCCTGGCGGCCGACGAAAGCCTGAAGTATACCCTGCCCCGGCTCCGGTTCGCTTGCCGCAGCCAGGCGGCCGCCAGGCCGGAGCGTGCCGAATGGTCAATCAGTACGGACGCGACTCGCCGGGCGGCCGCGTCTTGAAGCGACGATGCACCCAGTAGTATTGCTCCGGCATGCTGCGCACCGCCGCCTCGATCCAGGCGTTCATGCGCCGGGTGTCGGCTTCGACGTCGGCGCTGGGAAAGTCCGGCCACGGCTCGCCAACGCTCACCACATAGCCCTCGCCGCCGGGCAGGATGCGCGTCACACAGGGAACGACGACGGCGCCGGCGAGGCGCGCCAGCCGCGACAGGCCGGGAATGGTGGCCGCCTGCACACCGAAGAAGGGGACGAAAATGGAATCGCGCTTGCCGAAATCCATATCCGGCAGGTAGTACAGAGGGCGCCCCGACTTCATCGCCCGCACGCTGGCGCGCACGCTGTCCTGGCGCGAGAGCAGCAATTGATCGCCAAAGCGGCGGCGACCGCGCAGCAGCAGGCGATCGAAAACCGGGTTCGATTGCACGGCGTAAATGCTTGCGCTATCGAAGCGCATGGCGATCCCGACGCCACCCGCATCGAGCCCGACAAAGTGCGGGGCGAGCATTAGCACCGGTCGGCCAGCATCGAGCAAGGCGCGCATTTGCTCTTCTCCGTCGACGCGGATCAGGCGCGACAGTCGTTCGGGACTCGCCCACCAGAGCAAGCTGCGCTCCAGCACGCTGCGCGTGAGGATCTGGAAATGCGCCCTCGCCAATTGCCGCCGCTGTCGCTCAGTAAGCTCCGGGAAGCACAGCGCAAGATTCACCAGCACAATGTGCCGCCGTCGGCCAGCAAGACCGTAGATGACGACGCCCAAGCCATTGCCGAGGGCCGCCAGCAAGGGCAGCGGCAGCAGATGCAGCACCCACACCACGGCAATCAGGAGTCGACTCAGCATCGCCTCGGACCGCCACAAGCAGGGGTGGCAAGGTGTGCGGGTTGGTCTTCAACAAGCATGGTCATGCCGGGGATGGTCGCAGCGCAGTGGATAGTTCAGGGGTTCGGGTAGCCTTGGGACGCTATTGTACTTTCATTGACGCGCCAGCCCTCTGCCCCAGGTCAGCGAATTCCTCGTCCGTGGGCAGGTTTGCGGGCCTGTGCCGGTCCCGAGGTTGCTGCATCTGCGACTCGATCTCGTGGACCCGTTGCCAGGACTGATACCGGCGTCGTTCAAGCGCCCATTGATGGCCAGTCGATTCTCCGGACCCTGACGTAACGCCATGACGGTCTGCCTGCACGATGGCCTTGACAGCGTGGGTAGGGCAGCATAGGCGACTCGCTAAAACGGGGACTTCGAGTTGGCGGATCTTTGCAAAACCCGCCTGCTCGCTTGCTTCATTGCCCGGTCGGCTGACGCAAGCGCTCCTGGTCCTCCAGGTCCTTCTGCCGTTGCGCCACGCGTCGCTCGAAGCTGGCCTGGTTCTTGGTGCAGACGAGAGCATGCGGGCTGTTGCGACGTTCGGTTTCCTGGCTGACATCGCACTGGTCGCGACGGATGGAATGCTCGACGTGGCTTCGGCACTTCTGCGCGGCCTTGAAAACCCAGACGGAACGTAACGGGTCAGCGAGAAAAGCCGAGAGATCCGCGCAGTAAGCACAGCCGCAAGCGACACGGCTTTCACGGGCGAAGTCGACTGGCGCGACGAGTGGTTCGGCAATTCTTCGCGCCAGATGATCGAGACAATGCCTACGCAGCCGCCGCGTCGGCGCCCAGTCGCTCGCTGGCCAGCCCTGCTCGTTCAGCAGGCAGGCGGCGGGAACGAGAATGGTGTCGAGGGGGAAGGTGTCGGGCCAGTTGAGCAGATGGTCCACCGCCTGCTCGCCGAGGGAGCGGGCGCCGAGATGGCAGAGCGCGGCCAGCAGGTCGGCGACGAGACCCGGCGTCACCGGCAAGGGGCGTCGCCAGCCTTCCGTTGGGATCGCGGTCGCCGGATCTCCCGGCAGGGCAGCGACCAGCACCTGCGCAGCGGGTTCGAGCAGCTCGGTAGACGCGCCGGCGGCCGAACGGGCAAGAACTCGCGCCGCCATCCGTTGCAGCAGCTCGGCGCAGGCACTGACCTGCAGAGGCGCGTTGCGGGCGATGATGCGAGTGACGAGTTCCGCCGCCCGCTCTGCCGGCAGCAGCATCGCCGCCTCGGCCAATGCCTCGTTGTCGCCGGCGTCGTAGCAGCCCGCGGCGCTCACTTCGGCGAGCACGGCGTCGATGTTGCCGGTATCCTCACTCTGCCGCAGCGTGCTCAGCAGCGCCGCGACTCTCCCCGACGGGCTGGACGACAACCAGCCGGGAGCGGGCCAGTCCTCGCGTCGGGCGATGATCAGCCGGGCGAGTTGCTGCGCCTCGTTCCACACGGGTGACTCCTGGCCCTCGCCGAGGTCGACCCAGCTCTGGGTCAGCGCTGCCAGGTAGGGCAGCGACACCTGCTGGCCGGCTGCGGCGATCACCTGCAGTTTGCCGGCTTGCGGCCAGAGCACCAGAGCGGCGCGCCGATAGCTGCGCTCAAAGGTCGCTCCTTCGTTGCCTGTGGCTTCGAAAAAGTGCTCTTCGTCGGGCTCTTCGTCGTCCAGGGCGCCCGGCGGACAGAGTTCCTCGTCGGCGAACGAAATTTCGGCGAGGCTCGGGCGGCTGCCGTTGGGCGCTTGCCAGCCCGAAAGCGTGCGGGAACGGTCGATGACCTCGATCACCTCATAGTCATCGTCGTCCGGCTCCGCATGGCGCCGGCGGCGCGACCACGAACCGCAGTACTCGGCACTGCCATTTTCCGTGATCGCCAGAAAGGCGAGGTGCAGGTCGCAATTCGCCTGGCCGGCGGCGCTGACGAGCAGCGAGGCGACCGCGGCATCGGCGCCCTTGAGCGACCGAAAACCGATCTCTGCGGGCGTATAGGCATGCTCCAGCGGATAGATCAGCTTGCCCGGGGACGATCGTTCGGCCGCGGCCGACTCGGCGGCCCAACGGCGCAGGAGATCGCTGACCCGCTCGACTTCTGCGTCGTAGGCCGGTGGCTCGGGGGGTCGGCCCTGGCCGTGGCGAATCAGGTTGTAGATCAGCACCAGCCGACAGCCCGCAGTGATCGGGCGGACTTCGTGCCGGCAGTCGGTGTAGAAAGCGGCGAAAGCGACTTCCGACGGATCCGGCGCAGAGAGGTCGAGGCAGACCTCGCGGTCGCGGTGGCGGATGCACAGTTCGCCGCCGCTGTAGATCGACGGCAGGACGACCACCAGGGTGGCGAACATTCCCGGAGCTTTCTCGGTGTCACGATGGCTGACGAAGAAGCTGCCGCTATCGTAGACGAGCAGCTTGTACAATTCGGCCGAGACGGGTTCGTCGACGCCAAGGCCGGTCTTGCTGCGCGCGACGATCCCGGCCAGGTTCTTCTCCCAGTGACGACCGCCGAGGTGGACGCGGTCCGCAGCGATCTGCCAGGTCCGCCGCACCTCGGTGTCGATCAGGGTATCGCTACCCCGGCCGTACGGCGCCCGCTCGGCGACGGCGACGAGATCTCCGGCCTGCGCCGGCAGCAGCGGCAACGCGATCAGGCCAACGCCGTCCACTTCGAGCCGCGGCGCGAAAATCTCGGCGCGGCCCGTGGTAGAGAAGTCACCGGGGCGGCGGACGTTCTTGAGGAGGTCGGCAAGATCCTGGGGGAGGGTGCGCATGGGTTCAAATCTCCGGAATGGGATCGAGGGGTTCGGGTTACTGCGGCCAGAGTGTCAGGCACGCTTCGGCGGCGGCCGCCGCTAAGCGAAACGCGCCGATAAACCGCCATCGATGACCAGTTCGGTGGCGGTGATGTACTTGGCCTCGTCGGAGGCGAGGAACAGCGTCGCGTAGGCGGTATCCCAGGCGTCGCCCATGTGGCCGAGCGGGCACTGGGCGTCGCGCGTGCGAATCAGGTTGGCGATGTCGCCGTCCTCGCCATAGACGCGGGTCAGCGCCGCGTGCACCAGCGGCGTGTTCATCAGCCCGGGCAGGACGCAGTTGGCACGGATGCCGTCGGGTGCGTGCCGGATCGCCATGGTGCGGGTCATCGCCACCATCGCGCCCTTGCTGGCGGCGTAGAAGCCATAGTTGACACCGGCCCAGCCGAGCACCGCCACCGAGGCATTGTTGACGATCGCCCCGGCGTGCTGGCGAATCATCACCGGCAGTACGTGGTGGCAGGTCAGGTAGGCACTCTTGATGTTCACCGACATCAACCGGTCCCAGGTTGCCTCGTCGAGTTCGGCCGGACCACCGACGACGGCGATGCCGACGTTATTGACCAGGATGTCGATGCGCCCGTACGCTTCGAGAGTCGTCGCCACCAGGCGCTCGACGTCGGCCGCACGGGTGACGTCGGCGACCACCAGCATGCCGCTGCCGCCTTCCTCGCTGATGATCTGTTGCGTTGCTGCGGCTGCGTTGGCGTCGATGTCCACGCCGACGACGCGGGCGCCCTCGCGCGCGAAGAGTACCGACATCGCCTTGCCGTTGCCCCAGCCCGGCCCCACCGAGCCGCTGCCGGTGACGATGGCCACCTTGTCCTGCAGGCGTCCGCCCATCTTCAAGTCTCCCCTGGCTGTTGCCACTGGCGCCGCAACTCGGTCTTGAGAACCTTGCCGTAGTTGTTCTTCGGCAGCGATGCGACAAAAATGTAATCCTTCGGCCGCTTGAAGCGCGCGATCGCTGCGCGGCACAGGCGATCCAGTTCCCCGCGCAGTTCCTCACGAGCAGACGAAACGCCGGGCCGGCAGACGACGAAGGCGACCACCTCTTCGCCCCACTCGCGGCTTGGCCGGCCGACCACCGACACCTCGGCGAGCAGCGGATGGCGCAGCAGGACTTCCTCGACCTCGCGGGGATAAATGTTGGCACCACCGCTGATGATGACGTCCCTGGAGCGATCCTTCAGCGTCAGAAAACCATCCGCGTCGAGGCTGCCGACATCGCCGGTGTACAGCCAGCCGTCACGAATGGCTTCTGCCGTGGCCTGCGGGTTGCGCCAGTAGCCCTGCATCACGGTTTCGCCGCGCACCAGCACCTCGCCAGCGACATCGACGGGCAAGGCCTGACCGTCGGCGTCGGCGACGATCACCTCGACGACGCTGTGCGCGACGCCGACCGAGGCGATGCGCTCGAGATAACGCGGATGGCCGAAATCGCCGAGGTGCTGGCGGGACAGCGCGGTAATCGTCATCGGGCTTTCGCCCTGGCCGTAAATCTGCACCAGGCGATTACCGAGGACTGCGAGCGCGCGCCGGATGTCCTCGAGATACATCGGTCCGCCCCCGTAGACGATGGTCTTGATGCCGCTGCAGTCCGCGCCCTGTTCGGCGACGTGGTCCACCAGACGGCGCACCATCGTTGGCGCAGCGAACAGCGAGACGCTGCCGAAACGCCGCGACAGAGCGAGGATCTCCTGCGCGTCGAAAGCGCCCGACTCGGGGACGACATGGCGCGCGCCCACCAGGACATGCACGAAGTTGTACATGCCGGCGCCATGCGACATCGGCGCTGCGTAGACGATGCTGTCGGACGCCGTCGCCTGATCAACGTCCGGAAAATACGCGAGCGTCATCGCCAGCAGGTTGCGCTGCGAGAGCATCACCCCCTTGGGACGACCGGTGGTTCCCGAGGTATAGAACAGCCAGGCGAGGTCGTCGGGCGCCCGCGGCACGATGCCGATCGGGTCGGCGTCGGCAAGCTGCCGATAGCCGGACGCATCAACCGGGACGACACGCAAACCCGGGACGGCAGCCGTCCACAGCGCAGCATCCTCACCGGCCTCACCGGCGACGAACAGGACCGACACTGCTGCATTCTCGAGAATGAAAGCAAGCTCTTTCGGGTGCAGTTTGTGGTTGATCGGCACTGCGACCAACCCGGCGTGCCAGATTCCGTAGAGCAGTTCGAGGTATTGCGGGCAATTGGCCATGTACAGCGCGACCCGGTCACCAGCCTGCAGATGCAGGCCGGCGCGCAAGCCGCCGGCGATCGTGGCGGCGCGGAGGAACAGCTCGCCATAGGAACACCAATCGGTCTCGCCGAGCGCCAGCGCGGAGCGCTGCGAAAATACTCGGGCAGTACGCGCGAGCAGGTGCGCGAGATTCATCGCCGCAAAGCGGTGCGCGGCAGGCTTGCCGCTACGCCGCGGGCCGGCCGCGCCGTGAACATCGTTCAGTCGGCGAGCAGGAAGTCCTGGACGATGCGTACCTGCGATTCTTCGAGAAACATCGGTGCGTGGCCGACCGCCGGCACCTCGACAAGCTTCGCCTTGGGCCCGCGGGTGCTCATCTCGAGCGCAGTGTCGTGCGACAGGATATCTGACTGAGCGCCGCGCAGCACCAGCGTTGGGCAGCGAATGGCATCGTACATTGGCCACAGACTGATTTCCTTGGCTTCCAGGAAGGCCTTCTGGTACGGCTGGGCGATGGCTGGATCGTAATTCGTCTCGAAGCCGCCACCCACCTTGGCACGCATACCGACCACGGTCATGTAGCGCCACTGCGCGTCAGACAGGGCTCCGAACGGCGCGCAGACGACTCGCACATAGGCTTCGGCCTCGGCCAGATCGGCGAAATCGGGCGCCCTGCCGAGATACTCGCCGATCCGTTGCAACGCGTCGATGGCGATCACCGGCCCGACGTCATTGAGTACCAGGCGACTGATCGGCGAACCCGGCAGACTGGAGAGAAACATGCCGATCAGGCCGCCCATCGAGGTCCCCAGCCAGTGCACCGATTCGACACCCAGACGAGCGAGCAGCGCAATCATGTCGTTCGCGTAGATCGGCAGCGCATAATCGTCGGAAAAGGGCAGGCGATCGCTGCGCCCGCGCCCGACGACATCCGGACAAACGACCCGGTAGTCGCTGGCCAGCGCATTGGCCAGCACGTCGAAGTCGCGCCCGTTACGCGTCAGGCCATGCACACAGATCAACACGCGCGGATTCGCCGGATCGCCCCACTCCGTGTAGGCCATCCGGTGCAGGCCGTGTGGGCCCAGACAAAGTACGCTGTTTTCGCGCATCTCGTACAAACGTGTCCCGCCCGCCTGCCCTGGCCGCGAGCTCACTACCAGTTCGTCGAACTCCTTGAGTATTACCATGATTGAACCCCGATGTCGTTCAGTAGGTCGGTCGGAAACAACTCCCCGGCGAGCGGCCCGTGCGACCGCCGCCGGAGATCTGTGTTTACTCGAAAGAGTATCCCCGCAAGCGACCGGCGAAGTCAATCAGTACCGTCGCCGACAGCAGAAGCACCCCAGTTTGCCCGACGCCGTCACCCTGGTCGCTGCTGCAGATTGCTCAGCCGATCAAATCAGCCACTCACCGGGAAGCTCTGCCGGCGGCCACGCCGCCGACGCCGCCACGCAGATCGTCAAGTTCCTCGAGCAGGTCCGCGACCAGTGCAGCGAGTTCTGGAACCGCATCGAAATCACGTTCCAGCTGCCGCATACGCCGCGCGCGCCGCAGGCTGGGGCTGGAAAAACACCACACGCCGGCGACGCTCTCGGCGTGCGGAAACAGCCCCTCCTCGATGTGGCGCATCAGCCAGCTTGGCTCGACGGTGCAGGCGGCGGCCAGTTGTTCGAGGGTCAGCCAGCTGTTTTCCATCAGACTGCCGATCAGGATTTCCTCGTCACGCATCGCTCATCCCTTTCCTTGCTGGCGCGGGTCGAAGGCAAGTTCGCGCGCCATGGTTTCGTAGAGTGCTCGCGCCGCGGGGGTATCGGCCGCCGGCAACACCACCTGGATGTCGAGCAGCAGATCGCCGGCGGGTGTGCCCGGAACGCCCTTGCCGCGAACGCGCAATTGCCGGCCGCTCTGTGCGCCTTCCGGAATGCGCACCTTGACGCTGCCCTGCGGCAGGTCCACCGCCAGCACCGCTCCCAGGGCGGCCTCCCACGGCGCCACCGGCAGGGTCAGGTGCAGGTCACGCCCGTCGGCGCGAAAACGCGGATGCGGCCGGAAGCGGACTTCGAGCATCAGGTCGCCGGCCGGCGCCCCGCCGATTCCCGGCGCGCCCTGCCCGGCCAGGCGGATGATCTGACCGGCGTGCACGCCTTGCGGGATTTTTACATTCAGGGTGCGGTTTTCCAGCGTCACCCGCCCCTGCGCGTCGGTGCGTGGCGCGCGCAAGGAGATTTGCCGGGTGGCTCCGGCAAAAGCATCTTCGAGATCGAGCAGCACCTTCGCGTGGTGATCCTCACCGCGTGCCTGGAAGTGGCCCCGCTGGCCGGCGCCAAAGCCCCGCGCAGCACCGCCGCGACCGAACAGCTCGGCGAAGAAATCGGAGAAATCGGCCGCTTCGCCGGGGGAAAAGCCACGCCCCGAAAATAAGTCGGCGCCGTTACCTGGCCTTGCGCCCCCGGATTGCTGACGACACTGATCCATGTGCTACACTTGACTACGTGTTCAATCGGGGAAACTACCATGACCACTGTCAATTTCACGGGCTCCGTGGATCGTGAACTGCTCAAGCGAGCCAAGGTGATCGCTGCCAAGGCAGACACTTCGATCAACGCCCTGTTCAACGCCGAACTGCGTTACCTGGTCGAGACCTTCGAAGCCGCCGAGGCTTCGGGCAACCAGAACTTCCGGGCGCTACTCGACTTCTCCCTTGGCCGCATCGACGATCATACGACCATGAATGCGCTGGCGATCGACAGCGAGGAAGACCTGTTCCTGTTGATGGCTGCGGCGCACTTGCCGATGCCGCGCTTGCCGGAGGCGATGACCCAAGAGATGGCCGATAGCCTCAACGCACTGGCCTCCTGACCGGACCGCGCGGTGCGATCGTCCTCCGCTGTCGTGCTGCTGCCCGACGCTGGCCCGCTGATCACCCTCGCCTATGCCGACGCGCTGGATCTGCTGTTCAAACCGGGCTGGTCCATAGCGCTGGTGGATATGGTCCTGCACGAGGTGACCCGCAACGTGACGCCGAGCAGCGAGAAACTCGCCCAATGGGTGCAGGACCATCATCTTGCGGTGGTCGCGACAAAGACATTTCTGCACCACCAACGGGCGGATCTCACGGCAACGAGGCCAAGGAAAGCACACCTCGGCGAACTGGCAATTCAGGAGGTGATGAACGATTTCGCGCTGTTTGAACCGCCGAAGACTGGCGTATTTCTGTTTGAAGACCACAAGATCGCTCGCACCAGCTTCCTGCTGCCCGACAATTGCCGCAAGGTCAGCACCCGTGCCTTTCTATTGTTTCTTGAACAGATGGGCTGGATTGACTCCGCTGTCGACATCGAGACTCGCGCCCTGCAGGCGGGACGAGCATTTTCCAGGCTACGCTTCCCACCAGCGTAAAGCAGTGACAGGGATGTCAGACGCGTTCGTCGCGACACCCACCCGATCAAACCAGCCACTCACCGGGAAGGTCTTCCGGCGGCGGCACCTCCGATGCCGCCGCGGAGATCGTCAAGTTCCTCGAGCAGATCGGCGACCAGCGCAGCAAGTTCCGGAACCGCATCGAAATCGCGTTCGAGCTGCCGCATGCGCCGCGCGCGCCGCAGGCTGGGGCTGGAAAAGCACCACACGCCGGCGACGCTCTCGGCGTGCGGGAACAGCCCCTCCTCAATGTGGCGCAGCAGCCAGCCGGGCTCGACGGTGCAGGCAGCAGCCAGCTGTTCGAGGGTCAGCCAGCTGTTTTCCATCAGACTGCCGATCAGGATTTCCTCGTCACGCATCGCTCATCCCTTTCCTTGCTGGCGCGGATCGAAGGCGAGTTCGCGCGCCATGGTTTCATAGAGTTCTCGCGCCGCGGGGGTATCGGCCGCCGGCAACACCACCTGGATGTCGAGCAGCAGATCGCCCGCGGGCGTGCCCGGAACGCCCTTGCCGCGAACGCGCAATTGCCGGCCGCTCTGTGCGCCTTCCGGAATGCGCACCTTGACGCTGCCTTGCGGCAGGTCCACCGCCAGCACCGTTCCCAGGGCGGCCTCCCACGGCGCCACCGGCAGGGTCAGGTGCAGGTCGCGCCCCTCGGCGCGAAAACGCGGATGCGGCCGGAAGCGGACTTCGAGCATCAGGTCGCCGGCCGGTGCTCCGCCGATTCCCGGCGCACCCTGACCGGCCAGGCGAATGATCTGACCAGCGTGCACGCCTTGCGGGATTTTCACGTTCAAGGTGCGGTTTTCCAGCGTCACCCGCCCCTGTGCGTCGGTGCGTGGCGCGCGCAAGGAGATTTGCCGGGTGGCTCCGGCAAAAGCATCTTCGAGATCGAGCAGCACCTTCGCGTGGTGATCCTCACCGCGTGCCTGGAAGTGGCCCCGCTGGCCGGCGCCAAAGCCCCGCGCAGCCCCCCCGCGACCGAACAGCTCGGCGAAGAAATCGGAGAAATCGGCCGCTTCGCCGGGGGAGGAACCACGCCCCGAAAACTCGAAACCGGCATCCCAGTCGGGCGGCGGGCGAAAATCCTGTCCTGGCTGGTAGCCGCGCCCCAGCTGGTCGTAAGCAGCACGCTTTTCCGGGTCGGAAAGCACCGCGTTCGCCTCGTTGAGATCCTGCATGCGCGCTTCTGCGTCGGGTTCCTTGGAAACGTCGGGGTGGTATTTGCGCGCCAGTTTCCGGAAGGCCTTCTTGATCTCATCCGCCGTTGCTTCGCGGGAGACTCCCAGAGTCTGGTAGTAGTCCTTGAATTCCATAAACGATCCTCGATTTACAGCGGTAACGGGAAATTCAGCTGAGACGGGGCGACTCAGGATATTGAAGTCTACCGAATAGCCCCCAATTTAGAAACAAGCGCCAGTCATGGCGCCCTTCACCCATCGTTTGGAGGAATCTACATGATCTATCGTTCCCTTTTTCCCCGCGACCTGTTGGCGGAACTGGACCGGCTGCTGCGTGACAACACGCCGCAGAATTTCCACCTCTCCCCGAGCATTCGCGGCATCGCCCGCGGCGGCTTTCCGGCGATGAATGTCGGCGGCACACCGCAGTCCGTTGAAATCTACGCCTTCGCACCGGGCATCGACGCCGCCAGCCTCGACGTGCAGATCGAGAAAGGCGTTCTCACCATCGCCGGCGAGCGGCAGCGGCAAACCCCCGCCGAAGACGCCACCGTACATATCGACGAGCGCTTCGACGGCCGTTTCCGCCGCGTCGTGTCGCTGCCCGATGACGTCGATGCCAATGCCGTCGACGCCAAGTACATCGACGGCGTTCTGCGCATCAGCATCGCCCGCAAGCAGTCGGAGCAACCACGCCGCATCACCATTCAGTAAGGAGGATACAAGATGTCCGAGAACAGCCCAGTCAAGAAACAGAACACCCGCGATGAAGCAGCGCTGCTACCGCCGGTCGACGTCGTCGAGGATGCTTCGGGAATCACCCTGTATGCCGACCTGCCCGGCGTGCCCAGGGACAAGCTCCAGCTGCAGGTCGAAGCCGGCACCCTGACGATCGAAGGTGAGATCGATCTGGCAATGCCCGGCGGCATCGAGTCCAGCCACGCCGAAGTCAGCCTGCCGCGTTACCGGCGGGTGTTCTCCCTCTCCAAGGAACTCGACTCCAGCATGGTGGGCGCCGAGTTCAGCCAGGGTGTGCTGAAGCTCACGATTCCCAAGGCCGAGCACGCACAGCCACGCAAGATCGACGTGAAAGTGCTGTAAGCGGCAAAGGGCCGGGCGGCCGCTTGTTTGGGCGCTCCGCGGCGCGGAGAAGGGTGCGGCGAAAGCCGGGTCAGGCTGACCTGACCCGGCCCGCAGAGCTTCGCCACATCGGGTCAGCTGGTCGGCAGGCTCAACCGGTACCGGACTGCCGTCTGTTCCTGCGCTTCAACAACGGCGAAGCCGGCGAAGTAGACTTGTCCGATGAAATCGAAGGCGAAGTATTCGAGGCGCTGCGTCTCCGAAGTTCAAGGCAGTGTGTAAGCAATCACCGTACAAACGCTTTGCGAGATCGTCATTATTTCGGTATTGTTGGAACAATGACCAAAATCGATGCCGTCACCGCCCTTGCGGCGCTGGCACAAGACAGCCGCCTCGCCATCTTCAGACTGCTGGTGCAGAACGTCCCCGCCGGCCTCACCGTCGGCGTGATTGCCGAGCAACTTGAATTGCCGGCACCGACACTCTCCTTCCACCTCAAGACCCTGACCCACGCGGGGCTGGTCAACACCACGCAGGAAGGCCGTTTCGTTCGTTGTCACGCGGCGATGGACCGCATCGACGCCCTGGTGGGTTTTCTGACCGACCACTGCTGCGCGGGCCATCCCGAGATCTGCAAGCCACAACGGTAAGGCCAGCGTCGGCCAATGCAGTCTGCCAACAGCGCGACTGCCGCGGCCAGCGATGCCGCAGTCACCTGGAGTTGCCACATGAACATTTCGACGATCGACAGGACCGCAAGCACCAGGCTCAGCCACTGGCTGATCGGACTGGGCCTGGCCGGCGTACTTTGGGTGGCCGCCTACAGTCAGCTCACCGCCTTTGCCGACGCCGTGGTCGGTGCATTCGGCCTTTCCCGTGCGACGCACTTCGGTGAGGCGGTCCATTTTTTCTTCTACGATACTCCCAAGGTGCTGCTGCTCCTCACCGGCATCGTTTTCGTCATGGGCGTCATCCAGACTTTCTTTTCGCCAGAGCGTACCCGCGCGCTGCTTTCCGGCAAGCGGGAGGGCATCGGCAACGTACTGGCAGCCACCCTGGGGATCGTCACCCCTTTCTGCTCGTGCTCGGCGGTGCCGCTGTTCATCGGCTTTCTTTCCGCCGGGGTGCCGCTGGGAGTGACTTTTTCCTTCCTGATCTCGGCACCGATGGTCAACGAGATCGCCCTGGTGTTGCTTTTCGGCATGTTCGGGTGGCAAGTCGCCACTCTCTACCTTGGCATGGGGCTGCTGGTGGCCATCGTCGCCGGTCTGGTGATCGGCAAGCTGAAGATGGAAGCTTACCTCGAGGACTGGGTCCAGAAAATCCTCGCCGGCCAGGTGGCTCAATCGGGCGATGAGCAGCTTTCCTGGCTGGAACGTTTGCAGGCCGGCGGCGCACACGTGCGCGAGATTGTCGGCAAGGTGTGGCCCTACGTTCTGGCGGGGATCGCTCTGGGTGCCGGCATCCACGGTTATGTGCCGGAGGACTTCCTGGCCTCGTTCATGGGCCGGGATGTCTGGTGGGCGGTACCTGCCGCAGTCCTGCTCGGGGTGCCGATGTATACCAACGCGGCAGGAATCATTCCCATCGTCGAAGCCCTGATCGGAAAAGGGGCCGCCCTGGGTACGGTCCTGGCCTTCATGATGGCCGTGATCGCACTTTCGGCGCCCGAAATGATCATTCTCCGGAAGGCACTGAAGCCAACCCTGATCGCGATCTTCGCCGGTGTCGTGGCTACCGGCATTCTCCTGGTGGGCTACGTCTTTAACTGGGTCCTTGGCTAAGCGACGGTCGCCAACGGTCTGGCCGAGCGCTTTTACGCCCCTTTCCGGTGTCTTTCCGGTGTAATTCCTGCGCTACAACGAGTCTGCGGAGAGACAAATCAGACGACGCTTGACGAGGCGGCAAACGCCAGAGATACTTCCGCTGAAGCGGTCATTTACACGTCCGCTTTCCCCTCGTTTCTCGACCCTCTCGATCAACTGAATCTGGAAAAAGGCAAAACATGAGTGCAGCACAAATCAAACCCGGCGTCGCCACTGGCGACGAATTGCAAGCAATTTTCGCACTGGCCAAGGCCAAGCATTTCGCGCTGCCGGCGGTGAACGTGATCAACACCAGCACGGTAAACGCGGTCATGGAGACCGCCAAGGAACTGAATTCTCCGGCGATCATCCAGTTCTCCAACGGCGGCGCGCAGTTCTTCGCCGGCAAGGGCCTCGACAACACCGCCCAGAGTGCGTGCATTGCCGGTGGCATCTCGGGCGCCCACCACATCCACCAGCTCGCCGAGTTGTACGGCGCGACGGTCATCCTGCACACCGACCACGCGGCCAAGAAGCTGCTGCCGTGGATCGACGGCCTGCTCGATGCCGGCGAGAAGTACTTCAAGGCCAACGGCAAGCCGCTCTACAGCTCGCACATGCTCGACCTGTCGGAAGAACCGATTGAAGAGAACATCGAGATCTGCAAACGTTATCTCGAACGGATGAGCAAGATGGGAATGACGCTGGAGATCGAACTCGGCGTCACCGGTGGCGAAGAAGACGGTGTCGACAATTCCGGAGTGGATAGCTCGAAGCTGTACACGCAGCCGGAAGACGTCTCGCTCGCTTACGAAGAACTCTCCAAAGTCAGCGACCGGTTTACCATCGCCGCCTCCTTCGGCAATGTCCATGGCGTCTACAAGCCAGGCAACGTCAAGCTGGAGCCGATCATCTTCAAGAACTCGCAGGAGTACGTGCAGAAGAAATTCGGCACCCAGCCGCAGCCGGTCAACTTCGTCTTCCACGGTGGATCGGGATCGACGCTCGAGGAAATTCGCGAGGCGATCTCCTACGGCGTGGTCAAGATGAACATCGATACCGACCTGCAGTGGGCGTTCTGGGATGGCGTGATGGGCTTCTACAAGAAGAACGAAGGTTACCTGCAGGGCCAGATCGGCAACCCCGAAGGCACTGACAAGCCGAACAAGAAGTTCTACGACCCGCGCGCCTGGCTGCGCAAGGGTGAGGACGCCTTCCGCGCCAGACTGAAACAGGCCTTTGCCGACCTGAACAACATTGGCACCCTGGGATAATTGACTCCTGACCCATGAACACGGGCTGGTCCAGGTCTGGGCTGGCCCTTTTTTGTGTCTGACATCCCATTTCTCGTACACGTAGGAGCAAACCATGAGTACCCTGGTAGAGCAGCTGATCCAGACAGAAGCGCACCAATCCATTTTCGAATCCGCCGTCCGCCAACTGCCCCTGCCGGTCTGTGCGGCATTCGGCTCGTCGAGCAGCCCACAAGCGGTGAGCTTCAGCAACACTGACCGCATCCTGAGCACCAAGGACAGCGAAGGCGTGCGCGCACAGTTCCCGCAGAGCGTCGCCGCATCGGGCAATGTCGTCCTCACTTCCGCCGGCCCCAGCAGCGCCGCCGTGCAGGGCAAACGCGTCGCCGTGCTTTTCTCGGGCGGCCCGGCGGCCGGTGGCCACAACGTGGTCTGCGGTCTCAAGCGTGTTCTCGGCGCCGGCAACACGCTCTTCGGCGTCAAGGCCGGACCGAAAGGCCTGCTCAAGGGCTCGCTGTTCGAGATCACCGACGCCAACGTCGATTTCATCCTCAATACCGGTGGCTTCGACTTCCTCGGCTCGGATCGCACCAAGATCAAGAGTGACAAGCAATTCGCGCAGGTCCGCGAGACCTGCATCAAGCACAATCTCGACGCCATCGTCGTCGTTGGCGGCGACGATTCCAACACCAATGCGGCGGTACTCGCCGAATCGTTGTTCACTGGCGTCAAGGCCGATGGTTCCGGCGTACAGGTGATCGGCGTTCCGAAAACGATCGATGGCGACCTGCAGGTCGGCGACCTGCTGTCGATTTCCTTTGGTTTCGATACCGCCACGCGCATCTACAGCGAGATGGTCGGCAACATCCTGCAGGACACCAGCTCGTCGCTGAAGTACTGGCATTTCGTGAAACTGATGGGGCGTTCGGCTTCGCACGTCGCACTCGAAGTGGCGCTGCAGACCAAGCCGGCGATCGCCCTGATCTCCGAAGAAATCGCCAGCAAGCAGGAGTCGCTGGCCAGCATCATCGATCGCGTCGCGCAGGTCATCGTCGAGCGTTCGCACCAGGGAATGAACTACGGCGTCCTGCTCGCACCCGAGGGCCTGATCGAGTTCATCCCGGAAATGAATGCGATGATCGCCGAACTCAACGATCTCCTGGCGCACCACCTCACCAAGTTTTCGGCCCTGACCGACGATGCCAAACCGGCTTTCATCGGCCACAAGCTCAGCCCCGACAATGCCAGCCTGTTCGCTTCGCTGCCGCACTACATCGTCAACATGCTGCTCGCCGAACGCGACTCGCACGGCAACCTGCAGGTCTCGCTGATCCCCACCGAGCAGCTGTTGATCGACATGGCCAAGCAACGCGTCAAGGAACTCGACCCGCAGGTACCGTTCGCCGCGCACAGCCACTTCCTCGGCTACGAGGGCCGTTGCGGCGCACCGACGCTGTTCGATGCCGCCTACACCTACAACCTCGGCCTGACCGCCGGTTCGCTGATCCTCGACGGCCGCACCGGTTACATGGCGACGATCACCGGGCTGACCAGCGGTGGCACACCGCAGGCGATCCCGCTCGCCGGCCTGCTCAACATCGAGCGCCGCCACGGCAAGGACGAGTTCGTCATCGAGAAAGCACTGGTCAAAATGGATTCGCCGGCCATGCAGTACTTCGTCGCACGCCGCAGCGACTGGGCAGCCGGCGACCTCTTCGCATCCCCCGGTCCGCGCCAGTTCTGGGGCCCGACGACGCACCAGTTGCCGATCAGCGTCGCGCTCAACTCCGGCGCGGACTCGCTGATGTTCAGCATCGGCTGAGCGGGCAGCCGCGTCGATTGACCTTGGGGCCATCGGCGACGATGGGCTATTGCTGCTGGCACCCGGATTGACAATCGACAGGCTGCCTCAGCGGCTCGCAAGGGTTTGCGGTCTAGCACTCGGAGGTGGACCGTCGCGGTCCGTGCGGGATTCCTGGCGGCTATCAACCATCAGCGGCCGTAGCGGCCCCTAAAGATCGAGCAGCCCGAACGGCGGGCAACTGATCAGAGACCGGCCGCTCGGCCCTGCAGTGGGCCGGCCTGCTCATCGGCCTTTGCAGACCTTCAGGCACACTGCTACTTAGGTCAGCAATGTCCCACATAGCCGCCCGTCAAGGATAAAGATAATGCCCGCCGAATGCCGGCCTCTCGCGATCAGCCAACTCATTTCGGCGCTTCTCCGCGATGCAGACTAGATCGACTTCGCCACCGCTTGCTTCCTTTTCTCAGCTTCGCCACGCAACGTAACGACGTCGCGTTTCGGTGAAAGTCCAAACATCCGACTGTATTCCCGATTGAATTGCGAGGGGCTTTCATAGCCCACCTGGAATGCGGCAGTCGCGGTGTCCAAGGCTTCGTTCAGCATCAAGCGCTTTGCTTCATTGAGCCGCATCCATTTCTGATACTGCAAAGGACTCATTGCGGTGAGTTTGCGAAAGTGGTGATGCAAGCTTGATGTGCTCATTTGCACCCGCGAGGCAAGATCGTCGATGCGCAACGGCGAGGTGTAGTTCACCTTCAACCAGTCAATCGCCTTTGCCACCCGTTGGCTCTGGCTGCCCGCCGAGGTGATCTGCCACAGGAGCGCCGCCTGATCGCTCATCAGCAGGCGATAGTGGATTTCGCGTTGGATCAGCGGCGCCAGAACGGGGATGGCATCCGGTTCATCAAGTAAATCGAGCAGGCGCTCGAATGGCTTGATGATTCCCTGTGTAACCGTGCCGACACCCATGCCCTGGTCGCCGGAGCGCTCGGTCGGTGGCGGCTGATGGCCTTGCGAAATCAAATCCGCCAGCATTCTCAAATCGAGACTCAGCACCAATCCAAGGCATGGCCTTTCCGGGCTGGCGGTGAGCACTTCCGAGTTGGCAGGAATATCGAGCGAAGTGATCAGGAAACGGGCGGTGTCGTATTCGTAGGCTTCGTTGCCAACCCACATTTTTTCGCGCCCTGGACGACGATCACGATGCTCGGGGCGACCAGACAAACCGCTGGCGGCTCCGGTCTCTCGCGCCGCCACAAGCCCAAATTGGGGATCGGTGTCGGGCAATCCCTGAGGCCTTTGGTCCAACGGTCAACAATTTGCACCAACGTTTCATTCGCCACTTTTGTCTCCCGGCCAATACCTTTGACTCAATTGATCTTCCCTGTGGTCAATGTAGCCCGATCCTCAACACGTAGCCACATAGAAACCCAAGACTCGGAGAATCAGGCAAGAAATTAGCAGGATCTCTATACCGATCATCAAGGCTGCCGCATAAAAATGCCATCAACACCTTTGCTCCCCACGGGCGAGGGCGACGTAAAAATCTCAAGTTGAATGGCGAAGGGAACAGCAAATGAATGATTTCACTTTTTTCAATCCGACCAGGATCGAATTTGGCGTCGACAAGGAACAACGGATCGGCCAGCATCTGGCCGAACACGGCATCAAGAAAGTGCTCCTGTGCTATGGCAGCGAGCGCATCAAGCGTGAAGGGCTTTTTGCGGTTGTCAGCCAGCGTCTTTCCGAGAACGGTATCGAATGGGTCGAACTCGGCGGCATCGTCAGCAATCCCGTTATTTCCAAGGTGCGCGAGGGCATTGCCCTGGCGAAACAACACCAGGTCGATGCCATTCTGAGTGTCGGCGGCGGTTCGGTGCTCGACAGTGCCAAGGCCATTGCTGCCGGCGTTTGCTACGCCGGCGATGTTTGGGATCTGTTCGTGGGCAAAGCCAGCGTCGACTCTGCCCTGCCCCTGTTCGCCATCCTGACGCTGGCCGCCACCGGCAGCGAAATGAACCCCGGCGCGGTCGTGACCAATGAAGACACCCGGCAAAAGTTCTTCATCTCCTCGCCCGCCTTGTTCCCCAAAGTATCCATCGTCAATCCGGCGCTCATGCGTAGCGTGTCACGCGACTATCTCGTGTATTCCGCTTCGGATGTCATCGCCCACCTGATCGAGGTTTATTTCACGGCAGCCGTGCATCCGAAATTGCAATCGCGCCTGGTCGAGTCGCTCATCTGCACCGTGATCGAGACGACCGAGGCGCTGCTTGAAAACCCGAACGATGATGACGCCCGCGCCCAGTTTGCCTGGGCCGCGACGCTCGCCCTGAATGGTTTGACCTCCTCCGGGACCGCCGGCTTCAGCTTTCCGAACCATGCCATCGAACATTCGCTCTCGGCGCTGTTCAACGTGCCGCACGGTGCCGGTCTGTCGGTGGTCATGCCAGCCTGGATGAAATGGTTCCAGAAGCGCAATCCGGAACCGTTCAAACGCTTTGCCGGTGAGGTATTCGGTGTGATTACTGCCGCAGACGGCATTGCCGCCCTAGAGAAATGGTTCAACAAAATCGGAACCCCCACCCGCTTGTCGCAATTGGGCATCCAGGAAAGCGACCTGCCCACCATCGTCGATAACGTGCAAGGCAACGTACGCATCTTCGGTATCGCCGAGGTCTACACGCCGGAAGCAGTGAGCGCCATTTTGAAGAACGCGTTGTAACTCCCAATATTTATTTTCCCGAAGGAGACTCAAATGAGCAGCAATCTTTCTCGCCGGAATTTTATTCAAGGCACGGCCATCGCCAGCGCCGCCATGCTTGTGCAACCCGCTTTTTCGCAGACGAAAGTCACTCCAACCGGCGGAAACGCCCTGAATCTGGTTCACGAATGGGACAAGACTTTTCCGCGCAGCAACAAGGTCGACCACCAGAAAGTCACTTTCAAGAATCGCTACGGCATCACCTTGGCGGCCGACCTATACCTGCCGAAAAATACCGGCGGTAAATTGGCAGCGATTGCTATCGGCGGCCCGTTTGGCGCAGTGAAGGAGCAATCGTCGGGTCTCTATGCTCAGACCATGGCGGAACGCGGATTCGTCACACTGGCTTTCGATCCGTCTTACACCGGAGAAAGCGGCGGCGAGCCTCGCAATGTCGCCTCACCGGACATCAACACCGAGGACTTCAGCGCGGCCGTCGATTTTCTTGGTCTGCAACCCAACGTTGATCGTGAGCGGATCGGCATCATCGGCATTTGTGGCTGGGGCGGTATGGCGTTGAATGCCGCTGCGGTGGACAAGCGGGTCAAGGCTGTCGTGGCCAGCACCATGTACGACATGACGCGCGTCATGTCCAAGGGGTACAACGATAGCGTGACCCTCAAACAGCGCACGCAAATGTTGGAGCAACTGAGCCGGCAACGCTGGCTGGATGCGGAAAAGGGAACCCCGGCCTACCAACCACCCTACAACGAACTCAAGGGAGGTGAAGCGCAGTTCCTGGTCGACTACCATGACTATTATGGAACGTCGCGCGGGTACCATCCGCGCGCGGTCAACTCAGGCAACTCCTGGACGCAGACGACACCGCTGGCGTTCATGAACATGCCGATCCTGACCTACATCGCCGAAATCTCCCCGCGCCCGGTCCTGTTCATTCATGGCGAAAAGGCCCACTCCCGCTACTTCAGCGAAACCGCCTATGCGGCTGCGGCGGAACCGAAGGAACTCATGATCATCCCGGGGGCCAACCACACCGATTTCTATGACCGTACGGATGTGATCCCGTTCGACAAGCTGGTGTCCTTCTTCAAACAGCACCTGGCCTCGGCATGATGGCTGGAAGTAGCCGAAGCCAGCCTGGACTCAGGCGTGCTTCGCTCACTTTGACTTGCGACAGTGTTCATTCCGCCATGCCCGTGTGGTCAGACTTGCGCGGCAAATTCCGAAGAGCATTGCAACATAACGAAGCGTTTCATGCCCCCAAATACCTCTGAACTCCCTGTGGGGACGATAACCGAAATGGGTGATCGGCCCGCTTACTGGAGTGCTGTCTTGGCCATGTCGCTATGCGTGTTCGCACTCGTGGCCTCGGAATTCATGCCGGTCAGCCTGCTGACGCCGATGGCCAGCGACCTGATGCTCACCGAGGGAATGGCCGGCCAGGGCATCGCGATTTCCGGTGCCTTCGCGGTACTGACCAGCCTGTCGATCTCAGCGCTGGCCGGCACGCTGGATCGCAAGAAGCTGCTGCTGATGCTGACCCTACTGATGGGTATCTCCGGCGCCGTCGTAGCACAGGCCCCGAGTTACGGGATCTACATGGCCGGTCGCGCGCTCATCGGTGTAGTGATCGGTGGCTTCTGGTCCATGTCCGCAGCCACAGCGATCCGCCTGGTGCCCTCAAGCCAGGTGCCCAAGGCTCTGGCAATCTTCAATGGTGGAAACGCATTGGCGACTGTGATTGCCGCCCCTCTGGGGAGCTATTTGGGCTCGATCATCGGATGGCGCGGTGCATTCTTTGCCCTGGTGCCCGTCGCGCTGATCGCCTTGGCTTGGCAATGGATCGCCTTGACCCCTTGCGTGCTTCAAAAGTTGCTGAAGGTGGCGTAGCGGGCTGCGGACTCGAC
This sequence comes from Candidatus Accumulibacter affinis, assembly GCA_016713625.1. Classification (GTDB taxonomy): domain Bacteria; phylum Pseudomonadota; class Gammaproteobacteria; order Burkholderiales; family Rhodocyclaceae; genus Accumulibacter; species Accumulibacter affinis. The sequence continues at coordinate 308,045 of JADJOT010000008.1, read as the reverse complement.
CGCCTGCCGCGCGGAGGGCTGTGCCTTGTAGAGTTTGGATAGAATTTGTGCTCAGGCCTGGCGAATTTCAGCCCGGGCTTTCTCTTTTTCGGCGCCCGTATCTGCAGCAATCGCGATGCTGCTGGCGAGCAAAAGCACACAGCCCCCGAGGATTCCGGTGATCAATCGTCCCCTGATTTCCTCCCTTGATGTTGCGACCTGAGTAAACAGCATAGTCGTCAAATACGCCGAAGTAAAACCGCTCAACTGCCGCTCAGGTTGCTCAGCGAGAGCGGTATTCATTGCGGTGATCCTGCCGCATGCGAACAGCGGGTTCGCGAAGCTCAGGAAAAAACTTGTTTGACTTGCTCATGAGCGTCGATCTCGCTCAAGTTTCGCCGCTCCATCGCCGGTCGCGATCATGAGCTTTTCAAACACACCTATGCAGGAATGTGGTTTCATAGAAGCTCTAGCCTAGAAGCTGGCGTCGGCATCGGCCCTTTGCCGGCGCTTTGGACCAGACCGAGAAAAATGGAGGAATGACGATGAACAATATATCCGGCGAACCCGACCACGAACTGGAAGACCGCCTGTCGCGCCGCCTGCTCGACATCTTCATCCGCGCCGGCCTGGTGCTGGCACTTGTGCTGCTGTGCTACCAGATCTTCTCGCCATTCATGACGATGATGCTGTGGGCGCTGATCCTGGCGGTCACGATCTATCCGCTCCACCAGATGCTTGCCGCCCGCATCGGCGGCAAGCAGGGGCTCGCGTCGACGCTGATCGTGCTGCTCGCCATCGGCGTGATCTTTACGCCGACGGTGATGCTTGCCAGTCAATTCGGCGACTCGGTCCATAGCCTGGTCAACGGAGTGCGCGACAACACGCTCGCGGTGCCGGCGCCATCCGAAAAGGTCGCCGACTGGCCGGTCGTCGGCAAGAGGGCATATGCGATCTGGTCGCAGGCGCACGACGACCTGCCAGCCCTGGTCAAGACCATGCAGCCCAAGCTCGGCGAGCTGGCGACCAAGGCGCTGGGCATCGTCGCCAGCCTCGGCGGCGGCCTGCTGATGTTCGCCTTCGCGTTCGTGGTTGCCGGCATCATGATGGCTTGGGGCGAACCGGGCGCGCAGGCCATGCTGGAGATCTTCGAACGTATCTTCGGCATGGCGCGCGGCAAGGAGTTCGACAAGCTGTCCACCGCGACGGTGCGTGCCGTTGCCGCAGGCGTCATCGGCATCGCCTGCATCCAGGCGCTGATCATCGGCGTCTCGCTGATGATCGCCGGGGTCCCGTTCGCCGGCGTGCTGGCGGTGGTCGTCCTCGTGCTCGGGGTCGCGCAGTTGCCGGCTTTGCTGGTCACGCTGCCGGTGATCGGCTGGATCTGGGCGAGCGGCGAATACGCCACCGTCCCCGCCGCCGCCTACAGCGTGCTGCTGTTCGTCGGCGGCATGGCCGACAACGTGCTCAAGCCGATCATGCTCGGCCGCGGCGTCGATGCGCCGATGCCGGTGATCCTGATCGGCGCGCTCGGCGGCATGGCGACCAGCGGCATCCTTGGCATGTTCATCGGCGCGACGGCGCTGGCGCTGGGCTACCAGATCTTCATGCGCTGGGTGGATGAGAACCCCGAACGGGCACGGCAACAGGCCACGGGCGACTCGGCGTCCACCATCGCCTGAGCCGATGCGGCAGCGCCTCGCCGGCGGAGCCGGCCCGCGCCTGGCCGCCCTCGCCGCCGCGCTTCTGCTCGGCGGCTGCGCCGCTGTCGGGCCGGACTTCAAGCGGCCCGAGGTGCAGTCGCTGGCCGACTGGTCGGGCGGATCGCTGGCAACGCTGGCGGCGGAACAGCGCGGCAGGCCGAGAGCGCAGACCGAGGAATGGTGGCGCAACTTCAACGACCCGGTGCTTGACGCGCTGGTCGCCGAGGCGCAGCGCGTCAACCCGAACGTGCGCACAGCCGGCATGCGCATCCTGGAGGCGCGCGCGCAACTGGCGATCGCCGGTAGCCTGCTCTACCCGCAGCAGCAGCAGGTGAGCGGCACAGTGCTGCGCACGGGAACCGAGGCGAGCAGCGGGCCGGACACCGTGCTGACGGCGTACAGCATCGGCTTCGGCATCGGCTGGGAAATTGATTTCTGGGGCAAGTTCCGGCGCAGCATCGAGGCCGCGGATGCCGGCTACTTCGCCAGCATCGCCCAGTACGACGACCTGCAGGTGCTGGTGGCGGCGCAGACGGCGTCGTTCTATGCGGCCATCCGCACGCTGGAACTGCGGCTGACGATCGCGCACGAAAACGCCGCGCTGCAGAAGCGCAGCCTGGAGATCACCGAACGGCTGTTCAAGCACGGCAGCGACTCCGAACTCGACGTGCAGCAGGCGAAGTCACAGTACCTGAGCACGCTCGCCACCATCCCGCAACTGGAGGGCAGCCTGCGCCAGACGCAGAACGCGCTCTCCGTACTGCTCGCCCGCCCGCCGGGTCCGCTGCCCGAGATGGCGGCCGGCAGGGAGCGCATCCCGCAGACCGGGCTCGCCATCGTCGCCGACATGCCGGCCGAGATGCTGCGCCGCCGCCCCGACGTGCGCGCGGCGGAGATGCAACTGGCAGCGCAGTCGGCGCTGATCGGCGTCAGCGTGGCCGATCTCTACCCATCGATCGCGCTGCTCGGCTCGCTCGGCGTCGCCTCGACATCGCTGCCCGGGGCCGTGCGCAAGTTCGACTGGGCGATCGGCCCGAGCCTGGTGTGGAACGTCTTCGACCATGGCCGGCTGAGCAACGAGGTGCTGGTGCAGGATGCCCGCTTCCAGCAGCTCTACGAGCAGTACCAGGGAACGGTGCTGCAGGCGGCACGCGAGGTCGACGACGGCGCCGTCGGCTTCGTCGCCAACCGCGAGCAGGTCCCGTTGCTCGAGGAGTCGGTGAAGGCGGCAAAGCGCTCGCTCGACATTGCTACCATCCAGTACCGCGAAGGAATGGCCGGCTTCGAGCGCGTGCTCGATTCGCAGCGCGCGCTGTTCAATCAGCAGGAGCGGCTGGTCAACAACCTCGGCAATGTGGCGCAGAGCCTCATCACGCTGTACAAGGCGATGGGCGGTGGCTGGCAGCAGGCGCGCAGCCGGCCGCTGGTGGATGACGCGACACGCGAGACGATGGCCGAGCGCAGCGACTGGCGTGAGATGCTGGCGGTGCCGCTGCCGCCGCCCGATGCCGCCCCGCCCCAGACGACACCGGAGAAGGAAGAACGATGACCCAGGGATCGCCGAGCGAGAACCCGACGACCGTGACCGGCGCCGAAGCGCAACCGGGCAAGGCAACGCGGGCTGGCGCCACCGTCGTTCTGGCCCTGATCGCCAGCAGCTTGCTCTGGTACTTCGTCGCCGACCGATTGACCCCGCACACCACGCAGGCCCGAGTGCAGACCTTCGTCGTGCCGGTGGCCGCCGAGGTGGCGGGCAAGGTGCTGGCGGTGCACGTGCGCAACAACGACGAGGTGCAACCCGGCCAGCCGTTGTTCGACATCGACCCGGGCCAGTACCGCATCGCACTCGAGCGCAGCCGCTCGGATCTGGAGTCGGTGCGCAGTTCGGTCGGCGCCTCGGCGGCGACCGTGGAAAGCGCCCGTGCCATGCTTCAGTCAGCGCAGGCCAATCAAGTCAAGGCCGAGAAGGATGCAGCGCGGCACGAGGCGCTCTACGCCGAGGATCCCGGCGCGATATCGGTACGCCGACTCGAAGTCGCTCAGGCGACAGGGGTCGAGGCACGCAGCCGGGCAAAGGCCGCCGAAGCCGACCTGCGAAAGGCGCGGGAAGCGGCCGGCGAGACCGGCGACGCCAACGCCCAGTTGCGCAGCGCGCGCTCGGCGGTCGAAAAGGCCGAGCTTGACCTGGCGCGCACGAAGGTGGTCGCCCCCGCCCGCGGCATCGTTACCGACCTGCGCACCGACGTCGGCCATTTCGCCCAGACGGGCGCGCCGGCAATGACCCTGATCGCGGTCCACGACCTTTGGATAAACGCCGACATGACCGAGAACAACCTCGGCAACCTCGATCCCGGCGACGACGTGGCGATCGTCCTCGACGTGCTGCCCGGCGAAGTGCTCAAGGGCCGTGTGCGCAGTGTCGGCGGCGGTGTCAGTTCCGGCGAGCAGCAGGCACCGCCGGGGACGTTGCCGACGATCCAGAACAGCCGCGACTGGCTGCGCCAGGCGCAGCGCTTCCCGGTGGCGATCGAATTCGACGCCGCCGAAGCAGAGCGGCTGGCTCGGGTCCGGCCCGGCGGACAGGCGGAGGTGATGGTGTACACCGGCGATAACTTCGTCATGAACCTGCTCGGCGCCGGCTACATCCGGCTGATGAGCCTGCTTTCCTACCTCTACTGAGCGGCCCATGATCGCGCCGGCGGACAAGGCGGTGCTGCGGCTGGCGGTCGGCCTTGGCCTCGCCGTGCTGATCGCCTACGGCGCGGCGCTGCCGCTGCCCTATGTTGTCTGCCTGATGGCCGTCCTCGTGCTGGCCAAGCCGGGCCCGCCGCTGCCGCTGGCCAGGGGCGCGGTGATCGCCGCCGTGCTCGCCGTGCTCGTGTCGGTGGGCGTGCTGATGGTGCCGCTGCTCGAGAACTACGCGCTGGCCGGCGTCCTGCTGACCGGCGTCATCCTCTACGGGTTGTTCTTCGCCGGCATCCGCACCGGCAATCCGCTGACCATGGTGCTGGTGGTCTCTTTCACGATGATTCCGGTCGCCGGCGTCGCCGAGCAGGCGCTGGTGACCGCCCTCGCCGTCACGCTGGCGGTCGGTGTCGCGGTCGGCAGCCTGGTCAGCGGCGTCTCGCACGCGTTCTTCCCGGATCCGCCGCAGCCGGCCGCAAAGAAGGCGCCGCCCGCCGTCGACCGCGAGACGGCGAGCTGGATCGCGCTGCGCGGCATGCTGGTGGTGCTGCCGGCCTTCGTGCTGGCGCTCACCGACCCGTCGTCCTACATGGCGACGATCATGAAGAGCGCCCAGCTCGGCCAGCAGGCCGGTTCGACCGACACCCGCAAGGCAGGTGTGGAACTGGTGGGGTCGACGCTGGCCGCGGCCGGCATCGCGCTGGTCGTCTGGGTCGGCCTGTCGCTGTGGGCCAACCTGTGGATGCTGGTGCTGTGGATGACGGGCGCCGCGCTGTGGGTTGGCGCGCGTCTCTACCGCGTCGTGCCGACCGCGTTCCCACCGGCTTTCTGGAACAACGCGCTGGTGACGACGCTCATCCTGGTCGGGCCGGCGATCGAGGACAGCGCCAACGGCACCGCGGTCCTGCAGGCGTCGGCGGTGCGCGTCGCACTTTTCGTCGGGGTCTCGCTGTACGCCTGGGCGATGGTCTGGGCGCTCGAACGCTGGCGCGCCGCGCGCGCGGCGAGGCGCTGTTCTTCGACCGCGGCTGACAAAGGAGGATTGAATGATGCTGCCGAACCTGATCGTGGGCCTGCCGGCCATGCTGCTTTGCCTGATCCTGCAGGCGATGTTTACCTTCTGGGCCCTTCGCCACTACGTGCGCAGGTCGGGCCAGAACGCTGCCGGCTCCGGGGCGAGCGTCGAGATACTACCGCTGCTGACCGCGATGCTGATCCTGACCGCGGGCAACCTTCTTCAGATCACGCTCTGGGGCTGCCTGTTTCTGGTGCTGGGCGAGTTCTCCGAGTTTTACGAGGCTGTCTATCACTCGGGGGTGAATTTTGCCTCGCTGGGCTATGGCGACATCGTCATGAGCAAGTCGTGGAAACTGCTCGGGCCGCTGGAGGCAGTCAATGGCGTCCTGATGGTGGGCATGAGCGGCGCGGCGCTGGTGGCGATGCTGCAACAATTGATCAAGAAGCAGCACGAACAGCACACGCGAACGGGCTGACCATCCGCGCGGATCGGGGCGATAGACTAGGGTGTGTTGACAATCACGTCGCCCCGTGATCGCCCAAGCGCCTGGCCCCGTTTTTTTTGGTGCGCAGGCGGCATGTTGATGGACGCGAACAATGGTGCTGTCGATGAACACATCTTCGAAATCTGCGTCCTGCGCCAACTGGGTGAAGATGCGATGCCAGACACTCATGACTTCATCGGGCCGGATCAATAGCAAGATTTTTTTCCGATATCCAAGCTTCGACGGAGATACGACAGTGATAACCAAACCTCTGCTTATCGCTTTGACTATTTCTTTGGTCGGTTGCGGCTCGGCACCGAAGATACCTGTGCAGCCCGAAAAACAGCCGAAGGCACAGGAGACCGAACCGCAAGTCGATTATTCGGAATCACCCCCTTTGGGGTTCCGGCAAAACAAGATCGTGGAGGCCGCGAAGTCTGAATGGGTGTACTTCGGCCAGCAGATAGTCGTGATCGATGGCGACGAGGAGAGCATTCCCCATGTGGGAATTTGGGAAGATGACGACGATAGCCACAGCGACCGGATCAACCAGTATTGGCGCGCAGTCGGCAAGCCCCGGTTATCGGGTTACGACTGCAAGCAGCCTTGGTCCGCCGCGTTCATCAGTTGGATCATGCAGGCGGCAGGCGTACCGAAAGACCTGTTTCCGTCGAGCAGCGCCCACCGCTTTTATCTTAACCGTTTTATTGCCAACACCGACAATCCATACGCGGCCTTGATACCCCGTACCATTCATCAATACAAGCCTAAACCCGGAGATTTGATCTGTGCTACCCGGGGTAAAATCAGGCCGCCAGAAGTGACCGAGGAAGTTCAGGATTTACTCTACTCATGGCGGATGCATTGCGATATTGTCGTAGAAACCAACGGTCAAACCGTGCATACCATTGGCGGCAATGTCCGCAATTCCGTTTCCAAAACGATCTTGACCTTATCCCCGGATGGCTACGTGCAATTTACACGTTCAAGGCCATGGGTTTTGATTGTCGAAAATCGCCTGGATTGACACCATTCAGAGCGAAAATGTAAAGCCGCGTCACCATCAGCTGCAAGCAATCAGGGCTTTGGTCACCGGCAGTCTGACTGTTGCTGCACGGGTCAGATTGACCAGTCTGCGCGTCGCCGATTGATCAGGGCCAATCATCTCCAGATCCACACGGACTGGCAGCTTAGGCAATCAAAGGTGGTCAGCGCAAATCACTCACGATGGTCAATCTGACCCGCGCGGCAACACTGAGTGGCCAATGCGTGCTCCGCTGCTGGCGGGCACGCTTCTGCTGGCACTCGATCAGTACTTGACGTCCCGCTTTTCCTGGCGGCCGTCCTGCTTCGTGTCGCGCTTGTCCTGCCGGCACTCGGCATTGCTCTTGTTGTTTTCGGCCCGGCAATCGACTTTGCCTGAGCGCGCATCTTGTTTGGCTGCCTGGTTTACGTCCCGGCCTTGTTGGCGTTGCTCTGACTGCTCAGTGGCGGCTAGGGCGGCGCCCGATAGCGCCACGAGTCCGGCTGCGACCAACCTGCCACCGGTGCGGCGCCAAAATCCGATTCTTGATTCGCTCATTTTTACGCTCCTTTTTGCTTGGTCAGGATGGCGGTCAGCTATCGCCAAGCCGCTTTCGTATGCTCTTAGAGTGCCAAACCCTAGAGGTCATTTCCGATAAGAGAGATCATTCCTTACCAGAAGTCCATTGTGGCACGAATGACCGCTGAGGAGAACAAATTCCCATGTGGAAGCTGCCGTTCAGAACAAGTCACTGCCGAGAGGCAGCTAACTGATGCAGTGCGGACCCAATCGATCCACATGCCCACTGGTGGCCTCGGCGGATCACGTGACGAAGGTGCTGGGTTGGCGAACTGCAGCTACCAGAGCGGAGTAGCCGTCTGGATGGCGGGTTCGTGGAGGGCTGCCACCGGCGGCTGATGGCCAACTGCTGTCTGATACCATCAAGTCAAGATGATGACATTTCGTGGTCAGATGTTATGCGATCACGTGGTCAACTCAGTCGAGATTTCGCAGGTGCTCATGATTGGACTCCGGGCCACGCCGCGAAAGGCAGTTCAGCGATTGCCATGCGGAATAGCGACTGAACGAAAAAAGGACCGCAAACTTCGCGGCCCTCTTCGGCAATACATCAATAAGGCGGGTTGATCACCACGTACTGCGAACCCTGCGGCTGGTACCAGGTGCTGCCGCACTGCTGGTAGACCATGCCGCCGTAGTTCACCGGAACGCAGCCGGCGGGAACGGTCCGCACCATCGAGCCGACAACGGCGGAGGTGACGACAACCGCTGCCGTGACCGCCGCTGCAGTCGCGACCGGGTGGTAGTCGTTGTCCCAGCCGTTGTTACAGCAGCCGCCGCCGTGGTAGTTGTTGTTGCCACTGACATTGACATTCCTGTTGGCATTGACGTTGACGTTCTTGTTGGCGTTGACGTTGGTGTTCCGGTTGTTGACGTTGTTCACGCTGGTGCTGCGGGTATCGTTGGCCCGCACGTCGCGATTCGAGTTATTGACCTCCCTGCCGCCACCCCCGCCGCTCGCGCGGGCGCCACCACCGCCACCACCGCCACCGCCGCCGCCAGCGCTCGCACGAGCACCGCCACCGCGACCGCCACCATCTCGCGCCTCAGCGACCGGGGCCAGCGCGAAGCTGGCCAGAACGAGAACCGTCAGGGGTGCCAGGAACAACTTGGTGAATGATTTTTTCATTTTGGCGCTCCTTTACTTATTGTCCAGCGAATGAAGTTCGACCGCGGTCGCGCCCTTGGGCGGGGTGAATTTGAAGATGCTGTCGTTGAATGCCGGCTTGAGGCTCCAGTCGAAATACTGGACCGACTGCGGACGCGCTTCGTCAGCACGATTGGTGATCACCAGCTTGCGCGGCAGCGGCTTGCTGCCGGTAGTGATCCAGATCTGCCAATCGACACTGCCCTGGCGGAAGGCGTAATGGTCACAGAGGTCATTGTCGACGAAGTCCTGGCCGGCATTCATTGCCGATTCGATCTTGTCGAGCGGCGCCGCCGGGGTGCCCCAAAGGAACATGTCGGCCATGGGAATCTCGACGCCGTATTTTTCTTCCAGCTTGTTGACCAGTTCGCCGAGGTTGCCGGTGAATTCGACGGTCGAGTAGGCCTTTTGTGCCGGGATGAAGATGGTCGCCAGCTTGCCGTCGTAGAAAATCTCGCGTTCGGCGCGGGCGCTGAACATGCGGGTACGCAGCATGTTCGGACGCACGGCCTCGGTGTTCGCCGTCGCCGAGTGCTGCAGCTTCTGGCCGTCGGCGAGAACCCGCTCGCCGGTCAGTTCGGTCGATACCCGAAAGCGCTTGAGCGTCTGCAGATGGGCGCCCATGTCCTTGAGTGCCTGGATCGATGCCGGATCGACGGCATTCGCTACCTGCTGGGCAGTGCCCGCCGGTGCAGCGGGTGCAGTCTGTGCGTAGAGGCCGGGCGCCGCAAGCGACATTGCCAGCACGCTGAGCACCAGTATTTTTCTTGCCATATTGATCTCCTGGAGGAACGGGGTGGTGAGAGCGAAACTGCCAAGCGCTGCGTATCGCCGAGACAGAGTTAAACAACATACGGCTCATCTGTCAAATTCATGTCACCTTTGATTACCTAAACTGCCAGTCCGTGTGGATCTGGAGATGATTGGCCCTGATCAATCGGCGACGCGCAGACTGGTCAAACGGAACTGCGCAGCAACAGTTCCACTCAGAAGCCCGCCACAGGACCACAGAAACGATGAATGTTTGTTGAGGGTCGTTATGCAAAGTCAGCAATTATGGAAAGTCGCTGTCGTGAGGAACGTTCAGGGGTAGGCAGGAAGCGAGACGACCGGCAGTAGCTTGGCGGCGAGGTAGACATAATTTCTCCAATCACCTGAAGTGGTAGCTCCACTTCAGGAGACTGCCATGAATGCCAAGACACCCCGGCCCGCGTCGATCGAATGCGACGACGCGGCATCTGCCGATCACATCGAAGAAGAGCTTCGGCGCTACGACGCCTACCTTCGCGACCAGCGTGGACTGTCACCGGGTAGCCGACGACACGACTTGCGTATTGCGGGCCGGCTACTGCGTCAGAAATTTGGAAGCGGCGTCATTGATGTCGCACGACTGAGTCCGGCCGACGTCCGACAGTTCCGTGCAGATCAACTGGATGCTCGCCGAACGCCCTCCAATGCGGCCACTTTGGCCTCGGGGCTGCGCAGTTATCTTCGCTATCGAAGCGCTTGTGGGGACTCAGTCAATGCAGTGACTGCTTGCTGTCATTCTGTCGCCGGCACATTGGCGGCTGGCGACCTTACCACACGCACTGACGGCGGAAGAGATTGAACAGTTCCTGAATTCCTTCAGGCTCGCCCGGCGGTGGCCGAAACGCGGTTATGCCATTGCGCGTGGTGCCCTCGACCTGGGCTTGCGGACCGGAGAAATTGCCCGCCTGACGATCAGTGATGTTGACTGGCACACCGGTACGTTGACGCGGAGGTGTACGAAGTCATTTCGGCAGGATATTCTGCCCTTACCGATTGAGACCGGGGAGGCTCTGGCGGACTATCTACAGCACGAGCGTCCGCCGATTTCCAATCCTGCCATCTTCGTTCGTCGAGTCGGGACGCGTGATCGACCCATCACATCGTGTGCAATCCAGAAAGTGATCTCGCGCGCCTATCGACGCAGTGGCCTGCCGCATTCTGGATCGCATGCACTGCGCCACACCTTGGCGTGCCGTCTCGTGGAGCACGGAAGTTCCCTCAAGGAGGTCGCCGATCTTCTGCGCCACCGTTCTCTGAACACGACGCTCATCTATGCCAAGCTCGACACGCCGATGCTCTCGACGGTGCCGCTGCCATGGCCCGGGAGCGAATCATGAACGCGCAAATCCGCCTACAGACGAGAGTTGAGGACTATCTGGCCGAGCGCCATCGGCTTGGTTTCGAGCTCCACTCGCTGGACACCCTCCTGGCCGACTTCGCGAAGTTTGTCGCCGATCGGCATCACCACGGACCCTTGACCGTTGAACTGATGGCCGACTGGGGAAAGGAGGGCTCGGCACACCCGAAACCTGGTACCGCCGGATGGCAACGCTGCGCCGTTTCATCCGCTACCTGCAACAGTTCGAGCCGCAAACCGAGATGCCCGAGGCATCGATCTTCGGGCCTGAACCTGGCCGCGTGGCGCCCCACATCTACCGCGAGCAGGAGATCGTCGATCTGTTGGCAGCCACCCGCAAACTCGGGCCATGCGGCAGCTTCCGTCCGGCGACCTTTGAAACCTTGTTTGGTCTGATGGCTTCGACCGGGTTGCGCGTTTCCGAAGCCCCTCACCTACGCGATGCCGACGTCGACCTCAAACTTGCCGTCAGACGCTTGATGCGCTGGTATCGCGAAGGCACCGACATCGACCAAATGATACTGGCCCTGTCGACCTACCTGGGTCACACCAAGATCTCCCATACGTACTGGTATCTTTCGGCGGTTCCCGAACTGATGGCACTGGCCGGTGGCAAGTTCGAGCGCTTCGTCGATCTCGCGGGAGCCGACGATGAGTAAGCCCGCCAAGACGCCGCCGTCATTCGCCACGCTCGTGCAGGCCTACTTCGCCGAGTACCTTACCCAACAGCGGGCGCTCAGTCCGCAGACCATCGCAGCCTACCGCGATGCCTTTGTGCTCTTCCTGGAGTTCGCTCAGCACCGATTGGGTAAATCGCCCACCGCGATCGCGCTTGCGGACATGACGCCCGATCTGATCACGGCATTCCTCAACCATCTGGAACAGCAGCGCCACAACTGCGTGCGTAGTCGTAACGCGCGCCTGGCTGCGCTTCGGTCATTCCTCAAGTTTGCTGGTCGTCGGGATGTGTCCTCGCTGCAGATCGTCGAGCGTGCGCTCGGCATACCCGTGAAGCGCTTCGAGCGGCCGATGTTCGGCTATCTATCCCGCGAGGAGATGCTCGCCGTGATCGACGCGCCGGATGGAACATGGATCGGTCAGCGTGACCATGTGCTCTTCCTGATGCTTTACAACACGGGCGCGCGCGTGTCCGAGATCATCGGGGTCAAGGTCGGTGATGTGGTCCTGGACGATCGTGCAGCTTGCGTACATCTGCACGGCAAGGGCCGCAAGCAGCGCAGCGTTCCGCTGTGGCGCTCGACGGTCAGGGCAATCCGAGCCTGGCGAAAGCAGAATCCTCAGATCGAGACAGCGTCACCGTTGCTACCCAACCGAAACAGACAAGTGATGACGCGCGCCAACGTTTCCCTCCGATTGGCCTTGGCGGTGCAAACCGCGACCAGTGCCTACCCTGACCTTGCAAAACGCCGTGTCTCGCCACACGTGATTCGCCACACCACGGCGATGCACCTGTTGCAGGCCGGCGTCGACATCAGCGTGATCGCGCTTTGGTTCGGCCATGAGAGTCCGGTGACGACTCACCAATACGTCGAGGCCGATCTCGCCATGAAGGAAAAGGCGCTGCTAGACTCCACGAACCGGACGCCAAAATCCAGCGCTACCGGGCTCCTGACACCCTGATCGACTTCCTGAAGACCTTGTAATTATGAAAACCCCGCAGTGCACACTTGCCGCTACTCACCGGCGGTCGGTGCGCGCTGCAATCCACTACTTTGCATAACGGCCAACTTCCGTCACTCGATGATTCCGGAAAGCAGCCACCCGACCAACTGCCTTACACCGGAACCTGCCGGAAGGCGACACTTGACACAGAAGGAGAGGCAAGAAAAGTCGCATGGGAAGCATGACCCACCCGCCTCGCGATCAGACAGCCGCCCCATGGTTACGTCGCCAAACCGCGGGAGACTCCCCGGACCAGCGCCGGAAGGCGCGTGCAAAGGCTGTAACGTCAGCGTAGCCTAGCCGGTTGGCTACGTCCTCCAGCGATACGGCGGAACCGCGAAGGAGGATCCGTGCCGCATCGAAGCGAACCGCATCAAGAAGCGCCCGGAACGTGGTTCCGCTGTGCTGCAAACGCCGGGCGAAAGTTCTCCGGTTCATGCCGAAGGCGCGCGCCGCCTCGTCCTGGCTGATGCAACCCGTGGCCAACAGTGTTCGCAATACCCGCTGAATTCGATCTCTGGCGACGCCCCCTTCCTCGATTCGCCCCTTGTCCCGAAGTTGCGACGCGAGAAAATCACGAAGCAGGGTGTTCGCGCCGGCAATCGGACGCTCAAGGAATGCGGCATCGAAGACCACGGCATTACGATCCGCGTCAAAGCGAACCGGGGCGGTGAAGTGCGTAACGAATGCCGACGCATCCGGGGGTGCCCGGTACGCAATACTGACTTCGCGCAGCGTGAAGCCAGCACCGCAAATTTCACGCAGGAGATTGGCTGCAATGGCGAGGGCGCCAAAAACGATTTGCTCTGCCCCCAGCAGATGAGGTTCCAGCACCTCGTAACCCAGTATGGCGAGACTGCCCTCCTGTTGGACATAAGGCGCAGCGCCCTCGTCATGGAGGTGCAGATAAGACTGAAGACAGGCCAAGCCGGCTCCGACCGTTGCGGAGTTGGCCACCAGGTAGCTGACGGTGCCGAGCATGACCAGGCCCGTCGGTATGCAGGCGCGCAAGCCAAGGTCTGAAAGGCCGGTACGTTCGGCGGCCAAATGCGCCAGTTCCCCCAGCTTGGCGAAGGGGATGACGTTGTCGGGATGGTCAAAGGCCGCTGCCTGGAGACCGACTTCAGCGATCAGCGCGTCCGCATCCATGCCACGCGCACGAAGCAAGGACGGTAGCGCAATGGCGCCGCCCACCCGGATGACGTGGTTGCTGATCGGCGGACGGCCGCGCTTGTTTGGTGTCGGGTTTCCCACGGCTGCTCCGGGTTGAAGTGCCTGAGGAATTTTGGCACGAAATGTCAGGAAATTGAAAAATCTGTCATGCAATTGCGAATTGTTATCCGCTATATTAATGGCGCTTCGAGCCCTGGCCCTGAGGTTTGCCAAACGGTTTGCCAGGGCTCGGCAAGAACGCTTCTTGTTCAGGGATGCTCCTTCCGGGAGTGAATTCAAGCAGTGCCTAAGCAATGGATTGGAGAAAGGAATGCAAGGAAAGAAACTACCTTTGGTAGCCATGGCGGCTGTGTGTTCGCTGACGCTGGCTGCCTGTGGCAAGCAGGCCGAACCCCAGGTCGACCGGGCTGCCATGGAGGCCAAGGCGAAGGCTGAAGCCGAGGTGAAGGCGCTAGAAGCGGCAGCGAAGGAAGCCGAGGCACGTGCGATCGCTATCGAGAGCTACGTCTACGCTTACCCGCTGGTCACCATGGAGATGACGCGCCGCATCATGACCAATGTCGAGGCACCGCTAGGCTCGCGCGCACCGATGGGGCAATTCGTCCGCATGCGCAACTATCCCGATGCCTCGTACCGCGATGTCACGGCACCGAACGCCGATACGCTGTACACGACCACCTGGGTCGACGTTTCCAAGGAACCGTGGATTCTCAGTCTCCCGGACATGAAGGATCGCTATTTCCTCTTCCCGATGCTTGATGGCTGGACCAATGTGTTCCAGGTGCCAGGCAAGCGGACGACGGGAACGAAGGCGCAAACCTACGCCATCACCGGGCCGGGATGGTCTGGTGAACTGCCCCCCGGTGTGACCGAATACAAATCCCCAACCGGAATAGTCTGGATTCTCGGGCGCATCTACTGCACCGGTACCCCCGCGGACTACAAGGCGGTTCACGCCTTGCAGGACAAGATTTCGGTCGTGCCCTTGTCCGCCTATGGCAAGCCCTACACCCCGGCGCCCGGAACGGTCGACCCGGCCATCGACATGAAGACCGCCGTGCGCGAGCAGATCAATGCGCTCGATGCTGCCGCGTACTTCAAGCTCTTTGCCGAACTGCTCAAGACCAATCCGGCGGCCGCTGACGATGCGCCGATGGTCGCCAAGCTGGCCAAGATCGGTGTCGTTCCCGGGCAGGATTTCGACCTGACCAAGCTCGACCCCGCCGTGGCCAAGGGCATCGCCGGGGCGCCCAAGCCCGCCCAGGAAGTAATCATGGACTGGATGAAGGCGGGCATCGTGGCCGGCGACTTCAAGCTGGAACATGGGTGGCTGTTCACGACGAAGACGGGCCGGTACGGAACCCACTATGTGCAGCGTGCGCTGATCACTGCAATCGGTCTGGGCGCCAACCGACCGGAAGATGCCGTGTATCCGACTTCCACGGGGCCGGACATTGCCGCCAAGTACAACGGCGAAAAGAAGTACGTCCTGCGCTTCGAAAAAGGTCAACTGCCGCCTGTGAACGGCTTCTGGTCACTGACAATGTACGACGCCGACTACTTCTTTGTCGACAACAAGCTGAACCGCTACAACCTGAGCCAGCGCAACAAGTTCAAGACGAACCCGGACGGTTCGGTCGACCTCTATATCCAGAACGAATCGCCGGGCAAGGACAAGGAGTCGAACTGGCTGCCGGCGCCCAAGGGTGACTTTGTCCTGATGATGCGTCTGTACTGGCCGAAAGAGGAAGCCCCTTCGATTCTGGATGGCAGCTGGAAGGTGCCGGGAGTCAAGGAGGCTAGCTGAACTCAGTGCTACGCATAAAGGGGAGCGTGTCGAACAGCCGTCGCTGGTTGATCGGGGCCGACCACAGTCCGGTGAGTCGCGCCGGCTCGTAACCATACGCCTCGACAACCGTTCTCACCCGGACGCCCGGTTCAGCCGGATAGCTGAACCGGGCGTCGCGACATCTGGAACGGCTGGCTCAAGGAACGGGTGACGATCCGGACACGCCCGCCTGGAATCGCCTGGCCACGGTCTGTGGTCTTATCACCCCCCTCGTACTCTGGTTTGCGCTTTTGCAGGAAAGCATCGATGCCTTCGCCGACATCGTCGCTCATCATGTATTTGGAGACACCCCGGGGGCATTAATTGGAGTGGGGGGCGAGTCTCGAACACTCCGCGTCATCCCTCCGGGAGTCAGCTTCGACCCTCGTAGACTCAAACGATCCCGTACACGCTGGAATGGCAAGCCACCTCTCGGTGCAGCCAGGTTTGGCTGTCGACGGTCGAACGTATACCCCGTGGGACCGCTTTTGGCAGTATGCTGAATATCTCCCCCAGACCCGAGACCTCAGAAAGGCGACAAATGAACAAACTGAAGCTGACCTATTTCGACTTCCCCGGCGGTCGGGCAGAGCCTGCTCGGCTAGCCATGCACATCGGGGAAGTTCCGTTTGAGGACTATCGTTTTGCGCCGGGCGATTTTTCTGAAGTCCGTAAGACGACACCGCTGAATCAGGTTCCGACCCTTCACGTCAATGATTTGCAGGTCACGCAAAGCGACGCGATTACACGTTATGTAGGGAAGCTGGCCGGGCTGTATCCCGAAGACGATTTGCAGGCCTTGTTGTGTGACGAAGTGATGGGTGCGCTTGAAGACATAAACGTGAAACTAGGGGCAACCTTCGGGCTGACAGGAGACGACCTGAAAAGTGCTCGTGACGCCTTGGCGACAGACGCGTTGCCCAAATATTTGCGATGGCTCCAGCATCAACTGGAAAGCCACGGCGGAGAGTTTCTTGCGGACAATCGCCTGACCGTCGCCGACCTCAAAGCCTTCGTCATCCTACGTTGGCTGAGTTCCGGGAAACTGGACCACATTCCAAACGATTTAATTGAAATCGTGGCGCCAAGACTGAAAGACTATGTGAACCGTATCGCCAGCCTTCCGGCGATCGCGCAATACTATGCAAATCGCGGTTAACCGGGAGGCGACGGCCAACCAGCAACGGCTGGAGTGAGTCAGTCATTCGGCCCCTTCACCGGCGCCGCCGCACCATAGATGATGGTCAAGCTGCCAATCCAGACATTGTTGTTGCCGTCGAGGTTGAGGCCCCAGGGCGCATCGACCGCGCCGCCGCCAGTGAAACCCGCCGGCACCGGCCGCGTGCCGGCGGGACGGATCATGTTGATCACGCCCGTCGGCTTCGGATAGCGCAGCATCGCAGCGCCCATGATCTCGAACAAGCGCAGTGCAGCCTGGTTTGATGAACTTCATGGGCTCTCCGTAAGCCAGTTGCGTGGCGGCGATCTCGTCGATCTGGCCGCTCCTCGGCCAAAACGGTCATTGATAGCTTTGCACTTGGGTGATCGCTTGTTGATCGTGGCGCGCGCAAGCAAAATGTTCGGCAAGACAAGGCGTGCGCGGTCCATTCCTCTATGTTTTGATCTCCTCGCCTTTTGTTATTGCCAGTGTCAAGAGTGCCGTCAGGCTTGCGTGCAGGACGACCGCCGGCCACAGCAGTAGGCCGGTCAAACCGTCCGCCAAGCCGAGGTAGGCGAGGTACAGCGTGACGGCCGCGCTGTAGATCAACATGCCAACTAGCGGCGTGCCCGGCCAGCAGGCAACCCCCAGCCCGATCAAGGCGATGCCGGCCACGCGCGCAATCGGCAGCGCGACCCCGGTCAAATCCTCACCGAATAGCCAGCGCCCCACGAGCGAGGGGACGACCAGTAGGGTCAATCCCGTCGCCACTTCACCTATCGCGGCGAAGGTCAGTGCTCCTTTCATGACACCCCCAGCCTGGATCGATTTGGCACGCCGACGCACTTATCACGTAACAGAACGCTGCTTACTACTTGCAAGCATCTCATTTCGCTTAGCGCCGATTAGGCGAGCCTACCGCGTGCGCAAGCGGAGGCGCTGGAAAGGGCTCGAGTTTGAAGGTCAGCTTGTCGATTGTGCCGGTGAACTTGAACGGGGAATCGTAGCGATACTCGATCATCGCGACGCCGGTGCGCGTGTCAAGACCGACGTCGAAGGTCTCGTCCTCGGCGAAGGTGATCGGCGTGGAGTTGGGCATCGAGTTACGCGCCACTTCCTTGCCGTCCACATAGAGCACGCCGGTCCCGCCCTTGCCCAGACCCGGCTCGGCGGACTTGAAGTCGAAGACGATGGTGTGCTTGCCGGCCGGAAGTTCAGGTCCTTCCCAGATGGTGCGCTTCAGGTCGAGCAGGTTGTAGAGGAAGACCACCTTGCCCCGGCCGATGCCGAGTTCGCCCTTGCTCAGGAACAGGCCATAGCCGCCGAAACGCCCCCCCTGGGTGACGATCATGCCTTCGGCGCCGCCCGCGGGGATCGTGACCTCGGCGGTGATCGTATAGGACTTGTTCAGGATGTGCGGCGCCGTGCTGCCGGGCACGTTGGCCAGCGTGCCCGAGTAGGTGAACTCGGTGCGCCCGGCCGTCAGGCTCGGCTTCGGCGCGTTCCAGCGCGCCAGCGTCGTGTTGTCCAGCGGCAGCACGTTGTACTTCGCCGCCTCCAGATAGAAGATGTTCTGCATCTGCTTGACTTTGTCAGGCATCTTCGCCGCGAGGTCGTTGTTCTGCGTGGGATCCTCCATCACGTTGTAGAGCTCCCACTTGTAGCCGGTGATCACGTCCGGCGGCGGCTTGCTGCTCAGCTCCCACGGCAGCGTTACCGGCGTTGTCGCCGCGACCCAGCCGTCATGGTAGATGGCGCGGTTGCCGAGCATCTCGAAGTACTGCGTCGTGTGCCGGGTCGGCGCGTTGGCGTTGGCCTTGTCCCAGGTGTAGGCCAGGCTCGTGCCTTCGATCGGCAGCTGCTTGATGCCGTTGATCATCTCCGGCGCCGGGATGCCGGTGGCTTCGAGGATGGTCGGCACGATGTCGATGACGTGGTGGAACTGGCGGCGGATGCCGCCCGGGTCGCCGATGTGGCCGGGCCACGAGATCGCCATGCCCTGCGCCGTGCCGCCGAAGTGCGAGGGCACCTGCTTCATCCACTTGAACGGCGTGTCGAAGGCCCAGGCCCACGCCGCCGAGTAGTGCGGGAAGGTCTTGTCAGAGCCCCAGAACTCGTACCAGAGAAACTGATCCTTGACCGGCACCGGGACGCCGTTGAAGGTGGTGAACTCGTTGGGCGTACCGTTGACCATGCCTTCGGCACTCGCCCCGTTGTCGCCGCTGATGTAGATGATCAGCGTGTTGTCGAGCTGGCCGATGTCCTCGACGGCCTGGATGACACGGCCGATCTCGTTGTCGGCGTAGGCCTGATAGGCCGCATAGACATCCGCCTGCTTGATGAACAGCTTTTTTTCTTCCCAGCTCAGCGAATCCCAGCGCGGCAGCTTCGCGCCGTTGTAGATATCCTGTCCGTCCGGCCACGGCGTCAGTTCCGCGTTGGCGGGCATGATGCCGAGCCGCTTCTGGTTGGCAAAGATCGTCTCGCGCAGCTTCTCCCAGCCGTCGTCGAAAAGGTGCATCGCGCTGATCTTGTCGATCCACTCCGGCGTCGGATGGTGCGGCGCGTGCACGGCGCCGGGCACGTAGTACACGAAGAAGGGCTTCTCCGGTGCCAGCGCCTTCGACTGTCGCATGTACTGGATCGCCTCGTCGGCCATCGCCGTTTGCATGTTCCAGCCGGGGTTGCCCTGGAAGGGGAAGATCGGCGTCGTGTTGCGAAACAGGTTCGGCTGCCACTGGCTGGCGTCGCCGCCAACGAAACCGTAGAAGTACTCGAAGCCCATGCCGTTCGGCCATTGCTCGAACGGCCCGGCCTGGCTGTTGGCGAAGAAGGGCGTGTTGTGGTCCTTGCCGAACCATGAGGTCGCGTAGCCGTTGTCCCTCAGGATCGTGCCGATGGTGCCCTTCTCGATCGGGATGATCGAGTCGTAACCGGGGAAGCCGGTGGCGATTTCGCCAACCACACCGAAGCCCACCGAGTGGTGATTGCGCCCGGTAATCAGCGCCGCGCGCGTCGGCGAGCAGAGCGAGGTGGAATGGAAGTTCGTGTAGCGCAGGCCGCTCTTCGCGATGCGGTCCAGCGCCGGGGTCGGGATCACGCCGCCGAAGGTGCTGGGCGAGCCGAAGCCGTCGTCATCGGTCATGATGAGCAGCACGTTGGGTGCACGCTTCGGCGGCACCACCCGTGGTGGCCACCATGGTGTTGATTCCGAGGCCTTTTCCTTGATCACGCCGCCAAACTTCGGATCGGGCGGCGGCAGCTGCTTGCCGCTGATCGTGGTGGTGGCGCTGGCCGATCCGAGCACGCCGGTGACCTGCTGTGCCGAGGCAAGACCAAATAACCCAATGGTGACTATCGCGGATAGTGCCAGTCCAAGGAATTGCTTTTTCATTGCTTACTCCAATGGTCGAATTTCGCAAGACTGAAAGGCTTTGCTCCAGGCATTCTTCAAGTTCTCCACAAATCTTCCGGTATGCGGCAGTGGACGATCCTCCTGCCACTGTATCAAGGTTCAGACTGAAGTCCAATGCGGGGCACAATGCTTTAGCATTTTCGGGCCAGGTGAGGTTTTCACCCTAGGACAAATGACGACAATCTGTAGACTTTTGACGACATTCCGATGATCATGCCGGATGAACAAAGCCCCCTCCCTGTTGGTGCGGGCCCGCGCGCTGACCGGTTTCACCGAGCTCGTCAGTGATCTTGGCGGTGACGCCGAAGGTTTGCTCAGTGGCGTTGGAATGACGGCACAAGTGCTTGAGCAACCGGAAACGACGATCAGCATGCCCGGCGCCGTGGCCTTGCTTGAGAACGCGGCATCACGACTCGCCACCCCGGACTTTGGCCTGCTCCTGGCGCAACGGCAGGATTTTTCGGCCCTCGGCCCGATCGCACTCATTGCCAGTCGCGCCAACACCGTGGGCAAAGCGCTGGTGGCGATCGCGCGCAATTTGCCGTACCACGTGGCGCGTACCTCGCTGCGGATGCAAGCCGGCCCCGCCGAAGGACTCGCTTGGTTGCGTTACGAACTACCTTCCGAAATTGGCGGAGAGCAGCGGCAATCGGTGGAGATGTGCTGCCTGATGCTGATACAGACGCTACGCATGCTCAGCGGCGATGCCGGCGCTGACTGGCGGGTGGTGTTAACACACCGGCCCGGCTTCCCGCTGCCCCGCTACCGTGAAATATTTGCCTCTGAAGTGGCGTGCCAGCAGTCAGGTAATGGCGTGATCTTTCCCGAATCTCTCCTCGAAAGCGTGCTCGACAGTCGAAATCCGCAGATTCGCGTTGCCGTCGAGCGCTTTGTGGCTCACCTGATTCGACGCAGTCCGCTTGATCTGGCCTGCCAGATAGAGGAACTGATCGCTCGACAACTGGCCGACGGTGGCTGCAGCCTGGCCGATATCGCCCGACAACTGGCGATGAACGAGCGCACCCTGCAGCGACGGCTCGATGCACAGCAAATCCGCTTCACGGACATCCTGGATCGCGTCCGACGGAAGCAAGCGCGTGAGTTCCTGGCCCAGTCCGCGTTACCCTTGTCGGAAGTGGCGCTTCTGCTCGGCTACAGCGACCCGAGGTCGCTCAGCCGGGCCTGTCGCCGCTGGTTCGGCACACCGCCGGGAGCACAGCGCAAAGCATTCTGAACGGTGCGCTATTTCTGAAAGTCTGGTTTCGACATTCGGCGTATTGCCGAAGAGATTCGAAAATCCGAAGTTCAAAGCTCAGCGGAGGGCTGGAAACATATCGCTGCCCCGTTGCAGCCTTTGTCTAACTCAATATTCCAGCGGACTCGCTTCGCTCACCGCTGAATTCAAACCTTGAACGGCCGCTTTGCACAACCCTGACTGACCGCAACAGGTGGAAAGCGGCCAGTCGTCTCTCGCATTCGGAGGCTCATTCACGAGCCGATACCACTCCAGTTCATGCCGCGAAGAGTCGAGGGCGAGGCTCCAACACTCAACTTCATCCCTCCGATCGTCGTCGCCGCGTCGCGACCACTCGCCGGCAAGGCTTCGTGGCGCGCGCGGGCTCCTTTGGCATGGCGCGCGGCTGGCCGAGCGATCGGCGAAGAGCAGGCGATTGATCGCCTGGGTTCAAGCGCTCCCGCATCGAAGTTCGCGTCAGGTTAGCGAAGTAATCGGCCCGCTGCCGCAAATCGCGCCGAAGAAACACGGGGTTGCGGCGTTGTGGCAAAGTGGACGGCGGTGCCGCGGAAGACCGATGTAGCAATGGTGCGTAATGCCCGTGGGTTAGCGTGGTTGGACGTCATCGACATTGGTGAATCGGCTTGGCAGTGTGCAGGCGGATATCCCGTTTAAGAAGAGTGAGCAAGACGACGTACCCGAGGCGGCGCCACCTTTCTGAACGAATGATGGAGCGCGCCATGGCTCAACGCAATCGAAGCCTCAGACTCAAGCCGGGTCAGTCCCGAGTGGCACTGACGATCACCCACCCCAATGCGGCAGGAATTGACATCGGCAGCGCGGCGCACTTGGCCGTACCGCCTGACCGGGACGATGAGCCGGTGCGCGAGTTCCCAGCTTCACGGTTGACCTCAATGCCATTGCTGATTGGCTTCAGGCCTGCCGGGGTGGATACGGTGGCGATGGAGTCCTGCGTGCTGGATCCCCCTGTTCGAGTTGCTGGAGTCGCGTGGCTTCACGGTGCTGCTGGTCAACGCGCGTCACGTGAAGAACGTTTCGGGCCGCAAGTCCGACGTGCTCGACTGTCAGTGGATTCAGCAACTCATGAACTACGGCCTGCTCAGCGGTGCGTTTCGCCCAGCCGATCAGGTGTGTGTGTTGCGCTCGCTGTGGCGCCAGCGCGGCATGCTGTTGCCAGCCAGGCCAGAGAGGTACAGCACATGCAAAAGGCGCTCACGCAGATGAACGTTCAACTGGCCAACGTCATCTCCGACGTGGTGGGCGAGACCGGCCAGAAGACTCCTGCGCGCCATCGTGGCCGGCGAGCGTGATGGTCAGGTGCTGGGTGCGATGAAGAACGTGCGCATCCACGCTAGCGTCGACGAAAGCCAAGCGCCTGCAAGGCCACTGGCGGCGCGCGTCCGCGTTACCCTTGCCGGCAGTGGCGCTTCGGCTCGGCTACAGCGACCCGAGGTCGCTCAGCCGGGCCTGTCGCCGCTGGTTCGGGTCACCGGCGGAGCACAGCGCAAAGCATTCTGAACGGTGCGCTAATTTCTGAAAGTCTGGTCTTCGACATTCGGCGTACTTGCCGAGGAGATTCGAAGATCGAAGTTCAAAGCTCTGGCGGCAGGCTGGACACATATCGCTGCCCCGCTTGAGCCTTTTGTCCCGGACCAAGATCACCGCTGCGCGGTGACCGCTGCAAGTCCAAACCTTGAGCCGCCGCGTGGCCCAGCCCTGACTGACCGCAGCAGGTGGAAACCGGCCAGTCCTCTCTCGGCTCGGAGGCTCATTCCCGAGCCGATACCAGCCCAGTTCATGCCGCGAAGAGTCGAGGGCGCGGCTCCAACACTCAACTTCATCCCCTCCGAGCGTCGTCGCCGCGTCGCGACCACTCCCGGCAAGGCTTCCGCCGCGCGGGCTCCGGCAGCTGGCGCGGGCTGGCCGAGCGACCGACGAAGAGCAGGCGATTGATCGCCTGGGTTCAAGCGCTCCCGCATCGAAGTTCGCGTCAGGTTAGAATGCGGGGCAGCGCTTGACCGCTGCTCGCTGCGAGGCGGTGCCGCACCGCCCGCCGGACGTTCGACCGCGGTCACCCCGCCCGCAAACCACTTTCCCGAAAGCCAAACCGTATGCGCTCCCCGCCTCTCGCCGACCTCCGCGTCCTCGATCTGACGCGGCTCCTGCCCGGGCCTCTAGCCAGCATGCACCTCGCCGACCTCGGCGCCGAGGTGGTGAAGATCGAGGATACCGGCGCCGGCGATTACGCGCGCAGCGCCGGCGCGGTGCATGGCGCGGTCAGCTACTTTCAGCTCGTCAATCGCAACAAGCGCAGCCTCACCCTGGACCTCAAGCAGGCCGCCGGTGTCGGCGCCTTCCTGCGCCTGGCAGCGACTGCAGATGTCATCCTCGAGGGCTTTCGCCCCGGCGTTGTGGACAAGCTCGGCATCGGTTACCAGGCGGTGTGCGCGATCAACCCGCGCATCGTGTACTGCGCGATCACCGGCTACGGCCAGGACGGGCCGTATCGTGACCGCGCCGGCCACGACCTCAATTACCTGGGTTATTGCGGTCTGCTCGATCAGATCGGCGTCGCCGGCGGTGCTCCCGCAGTGCCCAACTTCCAGATCGGCGACCTGCTCGGTGGCTCGCTGAGCGCGCTGGTCGGCGTCCTCGCAGCAGTCCACGACGCGCGCAGCAGCGGTCGCGGCCGCTACGTCGATGTGGCGATGACCGACGCGGTTTTCGCGCATACCATCTTCCCGCTGCTGGCGGTTCTCGGACTCGGCCATGCGCTGCCGCGCGGCGAGGACGTCCTCTCCGGCGGCATGCCCAGCTACGGGGTGTACGCGACCAGCGACGGCCGCTACCTGGCGGTCAGCGCGATGGAGCCGAAGTTCTGGCAGATGCTGTGCACGGCGATCGACCGCGCCGACCTTGCACCTTTCGCTTTCGCCACCGGCAGCGAAGGCCGGCGCATCCGCGGCGAGCTGGAAGCGGCCTTCGCCCGGCGATCGTTCGCCGAATGGAGCGAGCTGTTCGAGCGCGTCGACTGCTGCGTGACACCAGTGCTGCGTTTCGAGGAAAGCCTGCAGAACGAGCAGCTTGTGGCGCGCGGGATGATCGTCGAGGTTGCCGGCGTTGCGCAGTTCGCGCCGCCGTTCAAGATCAGCGAGCTGCCTTTCGAAGCTCGCCGGCCACCGCCTGACGCCGGCGAGCACAGCGAGGAGATTCTTCGCGAGGGTGGTTTCAGCGGCGAAGAGATCGCTGCACTACGGACGCAGAAGGTAATCTGACGCAGCCAGTGCAGGAAACGCGCCTGCTCCCGCTCAGGACAGATCGCGAGCAGCGGCCGCCGAGCGCCCAAGTTCCGCGCGCGTGTTGAGGTTCGCGAAGGCCTCTGGCTGGTCATCGAAAGCCACCTCTATCCGCCGCAGCGTCGCCTGCCATTCTTCGACCTTGCGCCCCCCGCTACCGAGAAACTCGCCCAGCGACGGTAGCACTGCGCGCCGGCACAGGCAGAACACCGGTTGCGCCTGCTCGAAGGTACGGGCAACGGCCAGGTCGGCGCCACTCGCGACCAAGGCCTGCAACAGCCGAGAAACCAGATCGCCCGGCAGGAATGGCGAGTCGCAAGGGACACAGGCGACCAGTGGATGGCTGGCCACGCTCAGCGCCGCGTGCAGTCCGGCCAGCGGACCGGCGAAAGCGGGGATCTGGTCGGCAACGACGCGATGGCCGAAAGCGGCATAGCGCGCGGCGTTCTGGTTGGCGTTGATCAGCAGCTCGTCCACCTGTGGGCCGAAGCGGTCCACCACCCAGCCAACCAGCGGTCGGCCGCGCAGTTCCTGCAGCCCCTTGTCGACGCCGCCCATGCGGCGCCCAAGCCCGCCAGCCAGAATGACGCCAGTGACTTGCCTGCTCAGCATTGCCGCCGCCGCTCGGCAGCGGCCAACCCGAAGGGAAGTCCGACCGGCGCGAACTTGGCGTGGAACAGCGCTTGCCGGTTGCCGCGTACACCCGCTGCTCCTGGCACCCTCAAAGCGGCCGAATCACCGTCAGCGCACCGCGCACCTGGCCGGCGGAGTATCCCGTCGCATGATCCTGCGGGTAATCCCTGGCCAGTGCCGCCTTGAGATCGGCCGGCAGGGAATCCGCCGGCCCGTGGCAGCTCAGGCAGACCTCGGCGACCGGCAAGGCTTTCATGTAGCGGTAGCTGCGCTTGCCGTCGGCGGCGATGACGATCTCGCCGACTTCGAGCTGCTCGGGTTTGGCCCCATTGGCGACCTGAATATTGAAATCTGCGAGTTGCCGAACTTCCCACGCATCGGGCGTACCGGTCGCCGGATTGCGCGTTTTCAGGCTGACGCGGCGGATGTTCCAGCCGGTCTGCTGGCGCATTTCCTGCAGGAGTTGCGGCGCTTTTTCCTTGCAGACGGGAATCGCGCCGACCGGACCCTGCTCCTGCACAGCCGTCTGCATCGCCTGCACGACCTTGGGCAGCACCGGCACAGCGGTCTTGCGGGTATCGGCGAGCAGGGAAGCGGCATCTTGCGCGCGGGCAGCGTGGGCGACGGCAGCGAGCGACAGGGCAACGATGACGGCGGCAGCAGTTTTCATTGGGTTCTCCGGATGTTGATAAGCGACAGCTAATATACCACCTTCGCCGCTGCGCGGTCACCTGGATGCTTGCGTACAGCTCAGAAAAATTTCGCGCAGGCGCGCCTCGGGAAGCTGTTGGCCAATCAATACGATTCTTGAACAGCGCCGTTCGCCGGGCTCCCAGCATTCGCCATAGTCGAAACCAGCGATACGCTGGACGCCCTGAAAAATCAGCTTGCGGTCTTCGTTGGCGATTGCCAGGATACCCTTGTGGCGCAACAGCTGTTCACCGAACTCGTCAATCAGCAACTGTACGAAGGCGTCGATTCGCTCGAGATCGACCTCGCCGGCTTCCAGCAGGAGGGAAGATATTTCGTCGTGCGGCGCTGCTGGCCGCCGCGACCAGCGTGGAGCACCTGAGGAAGACGTCGTCAGCGGCGTGAAGCGGGCCACCGAATGGCGATCGGCCGCCAGCAGCGAGGTATCCAGATTAAAGCCACCGATACCCAACAGTGATCCGGCTTCGGCACGGCCGTGCAGCAAACGCTGCTGCACGGCCCGCGGGTTGATGCCGCCGAGACGGTCGGCCAGCGAGTCAATCACCTCCGGCGAGACGAGATCGCACTTGGCGAGCAGCAAGCGGTCGGCGAAACCGACCTGCCGCTGCACGACGCTGTGTTGATCGAGCTGCTGCTGCGCGTGCAGCGCATCGACGACGACGACGATGCCATCGAGCAGGAAGCGGTCGCGCAGTTCGGGGGCGGCGAAGAAGGTCTGGGCGACCGCACCTGGGTCGGCCAGACCGGTGGTTTCGATGATGATCCAGTCAAACGACAGTTCGCCGGAGGAGCGGCGGCTGGCGAGATCCTGCAGTCCGCGCACCAGGTCGGCGCTGATCGTGCAGCAGACGCAACCGTTGGTCAGCTCGATGACGCCGCCACTGCTGCGCGAAATGAGCTGACTGTCGATGTTCACCGCGCCGAACTCGTTTTCAACGACGGCGAAACGCAAACCCTCGGCATGATTCAGCAGCGCGTTGAGGACGGTGGTCTTGCCAGCCCCGAGGAAGCCCGACAACAGGGTCACCGGGGTCGCTGCGCAATCGGTCTGGTTCACGCGGCTTCGAGAAAAGCGCGGCAGCCGGTGCCACCGCCGCCTTTCCCGGCCCTGCTCGAGTCGCGACCGGCAGCGATCAACAACAGCCTCCCGAGCGCCCGGAGCCATAACGCGCTTCCTGACGATTGCGGAAAAACTCGACTTCGCTCATCACCGGCAGCTCCGGATGCGTGGCACGCATATGGGTCACATAGGTGTCGTAGTCGGGCAGGCCCACCATCATCCGGGCGGCCTGCCCGAGATACTTGCCGAACTTGCTCAGATCATTGAACAAGATTTTCAGGCCCTGGCGATCGGGATGGCTTCGTACGGCAGCTCACGACTCGTCGGTTGGCCTGCACGCCAGGCCTTGAGACAGGCGATGACGGTGTAGAAGAGAATGCTGACCACCACGAAGATGAAAAAAGCCGCCAGAACCGCGTCCAGGTAGTTGTTGAAAACGATCTGCTGCATCTGCTCGACGCTCGTCGCCGGCGCGAGAAGCTCTCCCTTGTCGAGCGCTGCCTGGAACTTGTTGGCCAGCGCCAGGAAGCCGATCTTCGGATTGGCATCGAAGACCTTCTGCCAACCCGCAGTCAGGGTGCAGATCAACAGCCAGATGGTCGGCACGATCGTCACCCAGGCGTACTGTTGCCGCTTCATCTTGAAGAGAACGACCGTGCACAGCATCAGTGCCACGCCGGCGAGCATCTGGTTGGAAATGCCAAACAGCGGCCACAGGCTGTTGATGCCGCCGAGCGGATCGACCACCCCCTGGTAGAGAATGTATCCCCAGGCGGCAACGCACAGACCGGTGGCCGTCAGGTTGGCGGGCCAGGAGTTGGTCTGCTTGAACGAGGGCACGAAAGTGCCCAGCAGATCCTGCAGCATGAAGCGTCCGGCACGCGTACCTGCGTCACAGGCGGTCAGGATGAACAAGGCTTCGAAGAGGATGGCGAAGTGGTACCAAAAGGCCATCATCGTCTGGCCACCGATCACCTGCGAGAAGATCTGGGCCATTCCCACCGCCAGCGTTGGCGCCCCACCGGCACGCGAGAGGATGGAGTTCTCGCCGACATCCCTGGCGGTCTGAACGAGCACCTCGGGCGTGATCACGAAACCCCACTGCGAGATGATCTGGGCCGCGCCTTCGACGGTCTTGCCGATGATCGCCGGTGGGCTGTTCATGGCGAAATAGACGCCCGGATCGATCACCGAAGCGGCCACGATCGCCATAATCGCCACGAAGGACTCCATCAGCATGCCGCCATAGCCGATCATGCGCGCGTTCCCCTCGTTGTCGAGCAGCTTGGGGGTCGTTCCGGACGCGATCAGCGCATGGAAACCCGAAACCGCGCCGCAGGCGATGGTGATGAAGATGAACGGGAACAGGCTGCCCGACCACGCCGGGCCAGTGCCATCGATGAACTGGGTCACCGCCGGCATGCGCAGGTTGGGTGCGACAAAGACCATCGCCAGCGCCAGACCGACGATCGTTCCGATTTTCAGGAAGGTCGACAGGTAGTCACGCGGTGCGAGCAGCAGCCACACCGGCAACACCGAGGCGACAAAGCCGTACACGATCAGCATCCAGGTGAGCTGCTTGGGGCTGAAGGTGAACAGCGGCGCCCAGCTTGCGCTTTCGGCGACCTGTCCACCGACGATGATCGCCGCGATCAGCAGGATGAAGCCGACAATCGATATCTCGCCGACACGTCCGGGGCGGATGAAGCGGTTGTAGACGCCCATGAACATGGCGATCGGGATCGTCGCGGCAACGGTGAAGGTTCCCCACGGACTGTCGGCCAGCGCCTTGACGACAATCAGCGCGAGCACGGCGAGGATGATCACCATGATCATGAAGGCGCCAAACAGGGCGATGATTCCCGGCACGAAACCGAGCTCGGTCTTGATCAGATCGCCTAGCGAACGCCCGTCCCGGCGCGTCGACACAAACAGCACCATGAAATCCTGCACGGCGCCGGCGAGCACGACGCCGACAATGATCCACAGCGTTCCTGGCAGGTAGCCCATCTGCGCGGCCAGTACCGGCCCGACCAGCGGGCCGGCGCCGGCAATCGCGGCGAAGTGATGACCGAAGAGAATGTACTTGTTGGTCGGAACGTAGTCGAGACCGTCGTTGTGACGCACGGCCGGGGTCGCCCGCGTCGGGTCGAGTTGCATGACCTTCTCGGCGATGTACAAGCTGTAGTAACGATAGGCGACGAGGTAGATCGAAACGGCCGCCGTGACGATCCACAAGGCGTTGATGGTTTCGCCCCGCGATAGCGCCACAGTACCGAGGGCGAATGCCCCAACCGCCGTCAAAAACCACCAGATAGCATGTTTGGAAATGAAATTCACGACACCTCCAGGAGTGAGTTACGGTTTACTGTGGAAGTCGCGCAAGCGACTCACGAATCTCCCCTCGCCCGCTTTTGGGAGGGGTCGGGGGGTGAGGGAACGGTCATCGATTTCATCATCTGGGGCGGCTGTCAGGCGCCATGACCCTTGGCAACGACGTCCGCTGGCTCGCGAAAGCGTGCAGGTCGTCGCCAAGAAACGGTCACCCAGACCGGCACAGCGTCCGCAGACCAACTGCAGCCCAGCCGTTTGCCTATGCTGTGCGCAGGATTCTAGCGCTTTTTGCGCGCTGACTGGCCATTTGGTGAGAAACTCCAGCAGTTCTCATTGCAAACCCACGCAAGGCGGCTGTTGGCGTAGGTTGGCGCACGAAAAATGAGAACTGCTGGAGAAACTCCCGCGGCGGACCGCGACCCGTCGGCAACTTCCCGGCCCTCTGCCGAAACCTCCCGTCGCCGGGGAGCGCAGTGGGTGAACCGGCGCAGGCCTGCTATCCTGTGCAGGTGCGCAGCCTTCCTGACCTCTCATGACTTACACCTTCGCCTCGGCGACGATCCTGCTGATCCTGATCACCGACCCGATCGGCAACATCCCCATCTTCGCCAATGCGCTCCGGCATGTGGCGCCGGAGCGTCGATCGCGAGTGATTCTGCGCGAGGTATTGATTGCCTTCGTTCTGCTGCTGACCTTCATGTTCATCGGTGATGGTTTCCTGCGGCTGATGAACCTCAGCGAGTTGTCGCTGCAGATCGGCGGCGGGGTGATCCTCTTTCTGATCGCGCTACGCATGATTTTCCCACCGCCAAGTAGTGATACGCCGGACCTCGCCGGCGAACCGCTGATTGTGCCGCTGGCGATTCCCGCGATTGCCGGCCCCTCGGCGCTGGCCACCGTCCTGCTGCTCGTCTCGCAGGCCCCTGACCGGCGCCTGGAATGGATGGGCGCGCTATGCATCACCATGGCGGTGAGCGCCGTCATCCTGGTGCTCGCCGAACGTATTCAGCGCATCGCCGGCGATCGCTTCGTGATGGCCCTGGAACGTCTGATGGGACTGGTGCTGGTGGCGATGTCGATTGAAATGCTGCTGCGGGGAATCAAGACCTTCGCCATCCAGCTCGCGCGCAGCTGACGTTCCAGGAACCGGGCTTGCGGCGTCGCCCTGACGGCAACTTCCAGAGACTGATTATGCGACAAGACGACCGGGATCGATCGCCCGGCGTACGCCAGGACGCCACGCAAGAGGGTCAGGAAAGGTCTGTTCTTCGTGCCCTTTGCGTTTACCTGGTTTTGGTCTCGGAAAGCTGCGCCACAGCGTCTATGGTGCCGAAGGCTTGCGTCGCGGCGACCCGTTGCACCGCGGCCTCAAGCCGCGCCATCTGCTCTTTCACGGCGGCCAGTTCCGCCAGCTTCTGCTCGACGGCCAGGTTGCTCGCCACCAAACGCGCGATCTCCTGCTGTTGTTGGGCAACCATCTGGGCTTGCTCCTTGACTGTTTTGTCTTGCTCTTTGAGAGCTTCGATCAGAAGCGGAATGAGATAGTGATAGCGCACCGATTTATAGCCCGCCTCATCCGTGGTCACGGCTTCGGGCAGCACCGCTTCGACATCCTGGGCGACGACGCCAACCTGATTCGTACCTAGTTCCCTGTAGCGTTTGTCCCGCTCGGCTTTCCAGAGATTTTGGTTATCAGCCGCGGTCGCCTCAGGTCCGGCCGAGAGGTTGTTTTCGATGTCGCGGGTGAAATATTTCAGCGCTTCATCATTCCATTGATAGCTCACTCCGCGCAGGTGAAGAATCTTGTCCAGAGCCGTGGGAAGCGATTCTACCTGGCTCTTGAGGCGTAGATCCGAAGGCCCGCCTGTGTCATACGAACCTGCCCAGTTGCCATAGCGATTTTCTACCTGCTTCCATTTTCCATCAGGGCCCCAGTAATACTTGAGACGGCCGTGCACAAAAATATCGCCGCCCACAATTACACTTCCCGCGAAGGTGGAAACGCCCGTTCCCGTGACGGTCAGCCCACCATCGGGCGCGGTCGTCAAAGCCATCCGCTCATTCGTACCATTGTTGTCGCGCCATGAGTGTCTGCCGTTAGCTGCATAGAATAAGGTGGAGCCGTTGATGCCCAGACCGTACCCGCTCCACAATTGCAATTTCAGGTTGTTGCTCGTATTGGTATCCGTGAATTTGATCTGCTGGTCGCCGTCGAGTTGAATCTTCCCCGCGCTGACTTGTAGCTTCTCGCCTGGATCCGGCTTCCCGATGCCGACGTTGCCCGCGAAGGACGAGTTCCCCGTTCCCATGACGGCCAGATTCTTCCCGATGTCGACGGCGCCTGCGAAGGACGATTTCCCGGTTCCCTTGACGGCCAACCCACCATCGGGGTTGGTCGTCAAAACCATACGCTCATTCGTACCATTTTTGTCGCGCCATGAGTGTATGCTGTCAGCGGCATAGAATAAGGTGAAGTTGTTGATGCCCAGACCGAACCCGCTCCACAATTGCAACTTCAGGTTGTTGCTCACATCACCATCCGCGAATTTGAGCTGCTGGTTGCCGTCGAGTTGAATCTTCCCCTTGCTGACCTGTAGTTTCTCGCCTGGATTCGGCGTCCCGATGCCGACCAAACCTTGCGGGTTGATGAACAACGCATCGTCGGCGCTTACCGTGCCACCCATGAGAACCAGGCAGCCGAGAAGCGGCAGCAGGCCGAAGACGAAGCGCTTTGAAAAACCGTGGCGGCGCCCGGATTTGCCGGCAACCCTGGAGTTGCTCCGGGTGGCTGCGAGCTCGCCCGGTCGTCTCCGGACGGCAGCCAGTTCCGCTTGCCGATCACCGCGAAATGGTTCAGTCATGATTTTCTCCTGGTTACGTACTTGTTGTAGAGCCTGAACGGAATGGTCTGCCGCCACGGCACGGGTTTCGTCTGGTGATGGGTTGCATTCGCTCCCGCGCGTTGACAGTCAGTGTCCCGGGGGTGGGCAGCGGTTTTTTTTCATGGGGTCGGCATCCCGTTCGCAATTCTCAGGGTGGCGCCTTGCCTGACTGTGAATCCCGGTCCGAGCAGCACGTTCCCCGCCGCTTTCAACTCCGTCGTCTGACCGGCCAGTCCATCGACCCACAGGTGCGTGGGACTGTAGATGTTCGCGTCGGAGCCTGCGCTCAAGGTGTATTGCGGCACGATGGCGCGGAGAACTCGATCCCCTCCGACGGTGTTGGCATACAGGGTGCCATCGCCGCCAAAGAGCAATTGGGCCGGCATTGGAATGCCGCCAGCCGACGAGTGCAGACGGCCGGAAAAGGCACTGCCGAAAGCGAACAGATCAACCTCGCCCGCCCCGTTCCACACCAAGCGAGTGCCGGCCTGATCCGACGCCAGATTGCCACCGTTGAGCAGATACGGTGAATCGCCAACCGCAAAGGTCGATGCCATGACCATTGTTGACCCCGTCAACCAGTCAACACCAGTCAGTGTGCCCTGCCGATCAGCGACTCGCACCGCGTAGATCTGCTTCCCGGAGGCAGGTTGTTGCACACTGCCAGGCGATAGCTGATCAAGCAGCGGTTGGCTCCACAGGCCCTCCAGGAGCGGCCAATTCTCCGCCGCGGCGATCGTTCCCGAACGATTGTTGAAGCACGCGAGCACGCCGTTGTTTACGGAGTTGGCGGCGACGTAAACTTTCTCGGATCCATCGGGGTGCAGGATCACCACCGGGGTGTGGAGAGAAGGAAAATCGGCCCTGGCAAGCGCATCCTGGTTGGGGAGAGGGCTTGTGAAAGATTCGCCGGTCTGCGCGTTGATGACCACCAGTCCTTCCTTCTTCGCCACAAGGTAAACGAATCGACCGCTGGGGCCGACCGTCACACGGCTGCTTGTCGGGTCAGCCAGGGTCACCTTCCACAGTTCCTGCAGATCCGGATTGAAGCCGTAAACCTCCTGGCCGTTGACAAAATAAAGGCTCCCATCGGCACCGAGCGAGGGCGCATTGGCAGGGTTCAGATTATCGAGTTCACGGCCTAGGGCGGCCGCCGGAGCCTGCGGCGGGTTGCCCGAGCCGAGTTGGTAGGTGATGATTCTGCCATTGCCAACGATGTAGAGGCGGCCGGACGGCGACACCAACAGATGCTGGCCCGGGCTGCCAGCTACCTCGATCGTCCGCACAGGCTGACCGCCAAGCGAATTCAGCGCGTCCAGCGCCTTTTTTCCGTTATTGTCGGTCATGAGATAAACCAGATCATTGTGGAACACGGGCGTATGGGACCAGGCGTTGGAGAACGGTCTGGTCACATAGGAAAACGCACCGCTATCCTTACCGCCAATTCTTGCCATGGGCAGAAATGACCGTGCGCTTTGCACAGCTGGCAGGCCGTTTGACTGGGTCAGCGCTGGCTGATCAGCCACGGTATATTCGAGGATCAGACGCGGCCGATGACTGCTGTTGACTGGGTCTGTCAGATACCAAGTGCTACTGGCACTGGATGGTGTACACAGCAGAAGCGAAAACCTGCTCCCTTCGTTTTTAATCCTGTCCAGGAAGTTTTGATTTCTTGTAGTCCAGTCTACGCGCTCGTTTGCGCCAGCGTTGAACGTCGCAGCGCCCAAACGAATCCCGGTACACTGCGGTGGAGTGGCATCATAGGGGTACTTGTCTACGTTGACGGTCTGATCCGCACTCGTGCCCCCACTCGAAACAAGGCTGAGGCGAGCGGCGGTAACCCTGGCTTCCGCTGGAAGCGCGCTCGCTCGGAAACGAAGGAGAATCGTTTTGTCGCCATATCGGCCTCCGGCAATTTCGGCGGTTTCTGCCTTCGCTGGAAGAACCTCAGTTGGAATGAGCGTAAGGACGCTTCTTGGCTCGTCAGCGACCAAAGTCGCCGGAATTGTAAATGCCAAAAGCGCCAGAAACCACATTGACAAAATTTTGCCAATGTTGAACCGGAATCTGCGGCCTGCTGACCACCGGAAAGTTTTTTTCATAGAGGTTCTCCCTGCATGGTCAGTTAGATACCAGGATGTTCAACTTGCCTATGGATTCCGGGCGGTTTCGCAGCGACCAACAGAACAGAAAACGGTTAAAGACAACAGCCTGCATATAAAAATTCTGGCCCTGGAACTGCTGCCAGCCGTCAAAGACCGGGCGACCTTCCCATAAGCCGGTGCCTGGATGCCACTCGAACAGGAAAGAGAAAATCCGGTTACCTTGATCTTTGTCGTTTCCTTTAATGGCCAACTCCTTGAATGAGCCCATCAGGAGAAGCCGATCCGACTGGGCCGTTTCAGATGCTTCGGCCTGCCGAAAGGCGACCAGTGCCGAGGCAAGTGGCGCCCCGGGATCGGGCATGATCGGAACCGGCGGATGCTGATTTTCATCCATCTTCTGCCAGGTTCTTCCATCGCGCGTTGACCAGAAGTCGCGCAGTGGATCAGACGATTGGGGGTCTTTGCTGCCCCCGTATATCCACACCTCGGGCGAACCCTTGCGCTGCGTCCACGTAGCGGCGGCAGGATTGAGGCGGCCGGCCCATGCGCATTGCTCTTGCAAAGGAGACCACTCGAGTCGCCCATCGGATCCTTCCCGGCCCTGCCAAACATCGCGATAGGCAGTGCCATTATTGTAACCTCCGATGATCCATAAGGTGTCCTGGAAGACTACACAGGCGTGGCCCATGCGCGCCGGCATTGTAGAAGGAAAATCTTCCTTCCTTTTCCAGGACTGGTCCGCTTCATAACACCAGACCTCATTACGCGGATTATCCGGGTCGACCGAGCTGCCGCCGATCAGCCACAGCTTGTTCTTGCAGTAAGCGCCCGGGCTCGTCGCCATATGTTGAGGAACGTCACCTGGCTCAAGACGCCAGGCGTCGACGCCCGTGGCCGAGGAATAGAGGGCGTAGCTGCCACGCGTGTTCTTGAAAATGCCATACAAGCGATCCCAGCCGCTGCCGCTGAAGTCGTTCGCCACATAGAGCCGGACCGGCGATCCCTGGGGAAGCGCGATCCGGTTCCAGCCCGAGGAAATGACCTGGACCGCTCGGTCGAGAGCATCCCGAACTTCTGTATGATCTGGTTCCTTGTATTTACCCTCAAGGCGGTAAACGGAAGTGATCGATGGCTTGTCGAAAAACACCCCGCTGTTCCGTTCAGTGCAATTCGTCACCTCTTCATTATTCCGAAACAGGGTCAGTGTTTCGTAGCCGGTTGCGCAAAAGCTCACCGTGACTTCCGTCTGGCCGGCATGCAGAATGTAGTTGGGATTGACCGTGAAATAACGAATGTCTGGTTTATTCCGAGGCTCCAGCGCTTTCCTTACCGTTATTGAAGACTTCTCGCCTGTTGACCACTGTTGCCTGCCGGTAGAGGTCTCAACGAGGACTTCGATTTCTGCGCCGCCCGGCGGCGTGTTGGAAACGAAGTCTTTCAGGGCGATCAATACCGGCAGGGCGGCCGGGAAAACCCCGGTATTCCACGCTTTCTTGCCGCTTGGCAGGTTTGCCACCGCAACAATGTTCGCCGCTTTTCCAGCCGATTGCCCAGTGATTTTCACGAAGTCGTCTCGCGAAGCCAACAGGTCAGCTTCCTTTGCACCGCAGCCGACTGTGACGGTCACCCTGACCTTGGTTTCTGCCGGAAGTTGCGGGCTGGCCCTTACCTCAATCCTGACCTGGTTGGTGGCGGCATGGGATCCGCCAATTTTGACCGCCGTGTCAGCGGTTGGTGCAATGGTGAAGTCCATGTGAAGTCCTTGCGAATCTAGGATCCGGCGGTTGATGCGGCGCCAATTGTGATGGTGAGCAGTTTTGCGCTCGCTGGCACGTCCTCGGCGTAGGCAGTGAGGCGATAGGTGGTTTCGGCCTGCACACTCACGCCGTATTCGCGTGGTAAAGGCGGCGCATCCCATTTGGCGATCAGGATGCTGCTCCCGTCCTCTTGTATCTCCTCCAACTGCAACGACTCTGCCCCCTGCAGCGACCAGGCCAGATGAATGCGTGTCCCTCTGGCGACTGCCTCGGTGCCTTCGCGCACCCAGAAACTCAGGACCTTGACCGGGGCGATGACGAGTTTCAGCCAACCTTCGGCGATGGCCGGCCAGATATCGGAGAAAGTGGCACGGTCGGTGGCTTCCACGATCGCGGGGTCGAGTTTCCACTGGGTGACCTCCGGGCGATAGGCCCACGACCATTCGCCATAATCGTCCGATGGCCTGGGCATCTCCGGCGTGGATGAGAGCCCCAGGACTGGCGCGGTTTGAAAGAAGACCTCGCGCACGCGCCTCGCGCCAGTCGCTTCCTCGGGCGGCAGTTCGACACAGGCTCTCGGCAAGGCCCCGGTGGTGGCGTGGACACGTGCCTGCGGATCCATCAACATCGTCACCTGCAGCGGCTGCAGGCAATCGATGGTGAAGTCCTGAACGGCAAAAACCCGGGCCGTGTTCCTGAGCACGTCGCGCTTGTCCTCCCCCCAGGCGGGGTAGAAGGCACCGCTGGTGCTGACCCCCTCGCCCGATTCCGCAGCGGCGCAGCGGAAGACGCCGACCAGCCCGTCATCGCCAGCGTGGAGATCGCCGAGACGCAGCGGCCACTTGACCTGCCTGAAACCGGCCGTGTCAAGGAGAACGTCAACGGCTGCTGCGCCAGCATCGACGGAACGTAGTTCGGGGCGATGCGCGGGCAGGCCGGCCGTTTCGAACTGAAGACTCGCCCGCACCAGCACCAGCGGATGTCCGACAAGGACGGCGACACCGGGGTCTGTTTCCGGAACGCGCTCGTCCGTAGAAGCCATCACATCGTCGATGCAGGCGGAAAAGGTGGCGCCGTCGTCCGGGATGAGGCCCAGGGCCCAGTCGCAGAAATAACGCAGGTGCGGGTTCTCGATGGACGCCGGCGCGACTCCAGGGACGCCCAGCCAGTAGAACGCGGGTGCCGAGCTGCCGGACGCCAGGCCAAGCTTCTTTTGCAGCGCGCCCAGAGGTTTGCCGGACGCGGAATAGATCGTCAGGCTTTTTTCCAGATGGTTGGGGAGGACCCAGCCACAGACCGGTCCGCCATTCTCCTCCGGATGGCCGGAAGCGTTTTCCCAGTCAAAGCGCAAGCGCATGGGCTGGGCGAAGCGGGGACGCAGCTCGATGCACTTCGCGTCAGCCGCAGTCGAGCCGAGCACGCACGAGCTCGCGCGGCGGAGCATCCGGGCCGGCCATTCGCCCGACGCCGATTCATTGATCTGATCGATCGGCAGTTTCAGCGTCTGGCCGAAAGCGTCGACGATGGAAAGGCGCGTGATCTCCAGACGCCCGGCACGGATCGGGAGGAACGGTTCGCCAGCGACGCGCGGCGCGGTGCGGAAGGTGTCGCGCCGCTCATCGAAGCCGTCATTGATCACGGCATCGATGGGCGCAATCTCATACGACTGACCCTCACTGGCATACCATTTGTCATAGTCGAACGGCGGCAGTTGAATGCCCGGTTGCTGCACGAGCAATGCGTCGTTGAACCCGTCGAGGCTTTGCGCCAACACCCTTTGGTTCTTCAGGATATCGACCAGGGGGTGAGACTTGTTCAAGCTCTCCAGGCGTTCTGCCAGCTTGTCTGCCGTGCTCGGGGTGAGGATTGCATAGCCTTGATAGCTTGCCTTCACCGAACCAGCCGGGGGATATCCTCCTGTGCGTTTCGGCATCAGATCGCCCCCCGCGTTGTCGCCGAGGTTCCAAAGGCTGCTCAGCAAGTCCGGCGACAGGGCGTCGTCGCTCGCGGCGGGTGACGCGTAAGCAGTCTGCCACGAAACGTCCCATACGAGAAAGAGAGGAATCCACGGGTTGCCAGCCCATTTGATCGGAAGACTCTGGTCGGGCAGGCGACCGATCAGCGCATTGGGAGCCGTGGCAGGCTTCTTCCGTGCCGCTGTACTGTTTGGATTCTGCAAGGCTTTGACGGTATCGCCCAGTTCTTTCTCGTACTGCCTGGACGCCAGTCCGGCAATCGTGGCAGCGTTTCCCTCATCGAGCAAGAGCGCCTCAAGAAACAGGGAACGGTGGATTCCACCCGGGACAGGCAGCGGCTGTGCAAACAGGTCAGCAAGCAACTGCTCACCGGTGACCGTAGCGACTGGGCCCGAAGGGATTGCCAGCACGATCCCCGTGACCTCCTGACCGGAGATGCGGCACTCCAGCGGATCGGTCGGCAACCAGGTTTTGAGCCGGGCCATGGCGGGCCCCTGCAGCGCAATCGCCGGCTCGCCTGGCCTCTGGAAGGGCGGCGCGGGCAAGGACGCCAAACGGTATTTCAACTCCGGCTTGCTTGACCTCGGGGTTCCATCGGGCTGAGTCTTGAATTGCTTGCCCAACTCGTTATGGAGGCTTCCCTCGCTGTCGTCCCGCGCTTTTCTGGCGAGATCCCAGGCGGTTTGCTCGGTAGTGAGGACGTCTTTGGCGAGCTTGAGCTGTCTGTCCAGCTCGCCTGACCGATCGGTGTCGCCGTGGACTTTGCGCTCGTTGGTCAGCAGATACCAGAGCGCATGAACCTGCCAGCGCAAGTCCTCGACGCGGCGAGAGAGGTCATCGCAGCGTTGTTGCCTGGCATTCAGGTCACTCAGCAACTTCCGGAGGCCTGCCGGAATCGAGTTCGCGCCACCCGCCTTTGGCGGCTCGGCGACTCCGTTGGTGTCAGGTAGATCGGGTTCCGGGCGAATGAGAAAGATGCTGCCGCCGCGAACGCCATTGAAGCGGCGTTCATGCAACTCATACTGCAGCTCCGCGGTAGTAACGGACTGAGACAGCAGGTCGCCCTGCAGGGCCGTGAGCAAATCCTGATCAACCGCTCCCGGCACGAGCAGGGCCGCCACCGCTTCCGCTGCGGTATTGCCGACCGCAAGCTTGTAGGCCTTGTTGTGGTGGTCCGGATTGGGCGGGAAAACAACGGGCTGACTCACATCAGCGCCCCCCGGGGACTGCATGTAGTTGTGCTTCGGCCCCTGCCAGGTGATTCCTCTCGCCAACCCGTGGCAGAGAAGGCGCGCTGGCGAAGGGTGCGGATTACTCGTCGTAATGCTCCAGGCCCGCTCGGTCAACCATGTCTGAAGCTCACTGAAATACTTGTCCTGCTGCTCCTGAGTGAGCTCCCCGTGTGGAATGGAAGGGTTCGCGCGAAACTCGGCAACCAACCTGGCCAGCGGATCATCCTGCGGGTCGGAATACCAGCCGGTGACGAGGTAGGACAGGCGGGTGTCTGCGGGGATTCCCGCCACTGGGTCATGAAAACCAAGCACACCGCGACACGCGGGGTAATACGCGCTGAAGGCCGGATCCCCGGGACCGATCGCCGTGATCGTAACCAACGCTGCTTCGTCCTGTTCTGCGAGGGGTCCCGTCACTTCGGCGCAGGTGCCAATCTCCTGGAATTCTGCCGCTTTGTCCTTGTGAAATGTCGGCCAGGTAATTCCGTTTGCAGGGTCGGCTGGCTGACCATCGCTCTTGATTAGCCAGGCCTTGCAGGACAGCTTGCCGTTCGCTGCGCCGCTGCCGCCGCAGCGCTGCACCAGCCAACGATTCGGAATCGGGGGAAAGGAAATTTTTTCAGCTCCTGACTGACTGCCATGAGTCAAGCAACGTGGCAGCCGAAAATGAAGATGAATCCCCGGCTGCAGGCCAGCCGCCTGGTTGAAAGGATTGCCATCACTGTCGCTGTCACCGCCAAGTTCCGCCCCGAAGCAGTAGTTGGCATGCAACTTCGCAAAATTCGCGGCCAGATTGGTCCATTGGAACATTTCCCCTGATGGGAGCGACTCTCCTACCAGCAGTCCATCGATGTGGATGGGCACCAGTAATCTGGGGGCTTCGCTTCCGCTGCTCATCGCGCGTCCGCGTCGTGGGGGTTTGCTACGTCAAAAACGACCCGGCCCGGGCTCTCTACCATCTCCACCGCGAAGTCGGCGGAGGTGAATTCCTGCGTAAGCTCTCTTGCATTCAGTGCCTCGAGTTTCTCCTTCAGCGCCTTCGCCAGCTGCGCCACCTCCACGACACGCGACGAATTGCTGCGCAGGGGAACCGGCAGCTGGGAGTCATCGGTGAGCTGATCGCCTGGTCCCGGCGCGACACCGCGGTCCTGGCCAGGGTGGTCATTGAGCCGCCGCAGACGCAATTTCCGGAAGCCCTGGCCATCGACGGAAGCGCCGAAATGCATGCCCTCGGGCGGCTGCCGGACCTCGATGCGAGCAAGCTTTCCATTGAAGATGCAGAGCATGATGTCGGGAGCCAGGCGGTCGATGCGCAGCGGATCGAGGGGGATGGTCGCAGCACTGTCTTGCCACGCGCGCATTTCCAGCCCCTGCCAGCCCTCCACCGCCGGTGAGCGGAGAAGGAAGCCGGTGAGCGGCCAGTTGGGGCGCCTTTCGGCTGGCTGTTTCACAGCGATGTCTGACGGCTGCGACCGCACAAACGATCCGCCCTGGCCCGCGCCACCACGCGCATCGACGGGCACCGAGAAAGTCGTCGGGCCAAGGCAGGTCACCGGGTGCTCAGCGTTGATCTCCGCGTTTGACCCGGACACGCCAGAAATCAGAATCCGGTCGTTGCTCTTGAGCGCATGCGGAACAAGGGTCGTCACCACGCTGGGATTGGTCGCCGAATTCGCAGTGATCAGCTGCGGCTTCGTCCGAACCTCCAGCGCCTGCTCCATCGCCAAGTCGAGGAATTTGTCGCGCAAATACTCATCCACCAGCTCATCGTGGGCGACGCTCCTGCCGACGCTGCAGGCTCCTTCCAGCAGGCACTTGAGCCAGCCAGGATCGAGGTAAAAAAAACGCATGCTGTCCGGCGGCAGCATCCGTTCATCAGCAAGCAGATAGGTGAAGGGAACCCGGTAGAGCAGCATCAGCCGGGCCAGCCACTGACAGACCGTCTGCGGGATCGTCAGGTCGAAATCCGTGGTGAGTTGCAACTCCCCCGAGTGCTTCGTCTCCTGGTCCGCAGCCCCCCGCTGGAAAGCGTCGCTGCTGGGTGGAAGGTCTGCCCAGCTTGCCTTCCCGCTTGGCGGGGTCTGACCGTCGTGCATCGCCTTGACGCGGGAAGTCATGATCTCGCTCACGGCGGTGCCGGTCTTGCCGAGAAACTGGCTGACCCGGTTGCGGCCCAGCAGATCATTGATCTGCCGCCTTACCCTGTTGCGATTGGCATAGAGCGCGGTGGCGAAGTGCCGATCCTGCAGGGCCAGCAGGCGGCCAAGCTGGAAGGCGGCGGCGTAGGTGACGTCGATCATTCCGTCCAGCGGGCTGTAGCGCAGGGCCGCGTCGGCCGCGGGCAGGAAACGGTATTTGGTTTCCTTGGAGAGATACAGCGGCACGAGCGGGCCGCGATACCAGGAGACCGTCTTTTCGCCGAGCCGCGTGCTGTGATTCAAGGCCGTGTAACCCCGACCCCAGGCGTCGTGGACCTGTTTTTCCGCTGACGTCAGCTTGCTGCCCGCAGCGCCGTCAGCCGGCCAGGGAACACGCAACAACTGGACTTTCAGCTGGTTCATCGACGCCTTGAAAGCGAACGCCTCGCAGCAGTGAAAACTCCAGCTTGAAAGTACGGCCAGCCGCACGGGCTTGTTTGCCGCCGGCTTCGCTGACCCTGGAAGATAATCCTGCAACCCTTCCAGGGAGACGAGGTAGGCCCGGTTCTCGAGCGTCAGCAGCGGACTATTGCCGGGTAGTGGAAAACGGTTGGCAAGAACCACGGAAAACCACCCATCGGCGAGGAAGGAAAGCGTTTCCTTGGCCCCGGTATTCACCTCCCGGACATGGGCGAGAAAAGCAAGGTCATCGAGGCGCGGCGCGACACTCTGAAAGACCTCCCAGGGCAGATCGATCGTATTGCACAGATCATCCGCTGACTCATAGGGGTCGAGTTTAACGTCTGGGCCGACCCAAGCTTCGTTCGCAGCCGGCTTGATCAATTCACCAAGCTTGCGCGCCTTGCTCGCCGGAAAATCCTTTGCCGGAAAATCCGCCGCACTGACAACCAGCAACGCCATCCATGGCCGCGTGTCGCCTTTGTTCCGCGGGGGGGTAAGGCTCCGCTCCCAAGGCAGCGTACGCCGGGTGAAAACGACGTGCGGGAGGGAATTTGCAAAATCGCCAATCTGCCCCTTGGGAGGATACACGGAGTACACCTCCGCTGGATTCAGCGCAAAGCGAGGACCAGCCACGGAAAAGCTGAACCTGCTGCGGTAGCTTCCCCTGGAAGTTGGGTCGTCGGTCAGCTCATCCACGGTCTGGGTGACTTCGACATGGTATTCGCCCGCATCGAGCGGCGGCTCGCACCACTGGTGAAACTGAATCTCGCCGGCGGCGAGTTTTGTTTGATGTTCGCTCATCTAGACAAGTGCCGAGCCGAGTCGGCAGATTTCCGGGTTGGCCTGAAAATACGATTCCCTGGCCTTGCCAAGCTCGTCAAGAGCCGCCTTGTTCAGATCAAAGGGCGACTCCCGGGCAAGAACGGCGAGCACCACGTTCCGCCTTGGTGTGGAAACGTTATCCATCACCGTCCAGATCTCCTTTCTTTCTTTCGCCGCGATGGTCTTGGCAACCTTTAACTGATCGTCCCACGGGATAGGCTTTTTGAAGGTCTCGCAGGCAAATTTTTCGCTCGCCATCGCCGGCAGCGCGCCCTGTGGAGGAATGGGATCGAACGAGATCCGAATGCCAGCCCAGGCCTGGAGCGTGATTGCCTTGGGCTCCTCTGGCAAGGGCACCTTGCCTTCTTCGCGGCTCT
Source organism: Candidatus Accumulibacter affinis (assembly GCA_016713625.1). Classification (GTDB taxonomy): domain Bacteria; phylum Pseudomonadota; class Gammaproteobacteria; order Burkholderiales; family Rhodocyclaceae; genus Accumulibacter; species Accumulibacter affinis. The sequence continues at coordinate 264,961 of JADJOT010000008.1, read as the reverse complement.
TGCCCCAGAGCGCATCGGGAACAGCGGTCTTGACGAGCAAGCTGCGCATATTCTTTCGGACGTCTGTCTGGCCGTTGATGGTGACCTTGTAGCGTGACATTAACGCGGTTTTGCCCATGGAACGGATGCCCAGTTCCGGCGAACTGGAGGTCGGAGCGTCTTGCGGTTTCAGCCCCGTGAACTCGGATACGGGAATCAGTGACTGGGTGGTCAACGCCAGGCCATGCGCATTGACGACGCGAACCGTTGATTCGTCCTGCCCTTTTTCCTCGCGGATGAGTCCGCTGTTGATCCGGGTTACGATCACATTGCTGGTGTCCGGGCTTCCCTTCAGCGCCGGAGGCAGGAAGGACTCGACAAACTCCTGCGCCGTGAGCGGCGCAGGCGGCTGCTTGTCGGGACCGAAGCGGACGGTAACCGAGATGACAGTCAGGTCGATCTGGATGAGCCCGGCGAACTCCGGGCCCCACAGGTGCAGTTGCGCACCAAGGTGGATCCTGATCGAAGAAACCCCCAGATCGACTTCGACACCGAGGGCAACTCCCATGTCGATCAGGTAGTAGAACGGCTTCCAGCTCAGGAGGAAGTCAGCGTAGGCAATAAACCAGACCTTGACGCTGGACGATTGATAGACAGCGGCAAGCTTGCCGCCGGCCATCAGACACGAGGGGGTGAGCGCGAAGTACATACCCCCCGTAATGCTCATTTCCTTGGTGACCTGCCAGTTGATTCCCAGCCGGGGAACGATCGGATAATGCGACGGAGGTGTGAACTTCGGGTGGTAGCCTCCCAGTGTCAGGACGAAGTCACCGGCGAGCGGTCCGCCAAACCAGATGTAAAACGCGAAGCCGCCGGTGAGGTGGCAGTCCCTGCAGAATACGTACGATTCGTCGGTGAGCCGGGCTTCCATCCTGATCGTGCCTTCGGCGGGCTTGATCACCACCCGCAGTGCCAGCTCCGCATAGGCGACCGCTTTGCCCGGCTCGCTACCTTTGGGAATCGTCACCGCTGCCAACCCCAGGAGCCCGATCTCCACCTCGTTCCCGAAGGAGACCGAAAGCAGGGCGAACGCCTGGATCATTTCAAACGAACTGAAGCGGATGCCAATCGCAAACCAGTAATCGCCGAGGGAAGGCGGAATGAATTTCTGCAGTTTCCCCATGGCATCCTGAATCAGGCCACCCGGTCCGGAGGACAGGTAACCTGGGTCGAGGGCGGCGCGCACAAGCGGGAAACTGTAGACCTCTTCAATCGGCGGCAGGGTCAGTTTGCGGTTGTAGCCGAATCCCGCCGCCAGACCGTTAACCCGAAAGCAGGGCGGCCCGCCCAAATCCAGGTGCACGATGGCGAACAGGTACAGCGAAGCCCTGCCGTCGACCGAGGCATACGACCCAAATCCGGTAATACCGAAATTCGCGGCCTGGATCATGGCCATGCCGTCGTACTGGATCGTTTTCTGGCCATTGAGCGAGATCTCGCTCTTCAGGAAGCTGCCGCTGATGCTGATCGGCCCGCCCCGATAGGCCAGGTCGATGCCGTCCAGCGCCAATTCCAGATTCGCCGGTTTCGGGTCAGACGGTGGCAGGCGAACACACAGTCCCGTCAAACCGAGATGCAGTCCGCCGACGTCAACGGCCGAATCCAGGAGCAGTCCGATCTTGCCGTCCTTCCACTCGCAGCCCACGCGTCCAAGGCGCAGCGGGCCGATCGTCTTGCCGACCACGAACCACTTGCGCATTCCATCGCCCGAGTCCACAGTAGCCGTCGGCGACCCTCCGCCAGCCGCGTTCACGGCTGATCGCGACGGCGGGGAACTCCCAGCTGTTTTCTCTGCCGGTCGGCCAAGCAGGGGCACCGCGATCGGCTTGGCGCCGATTCCCCCGATGGCGATGCCCGCGACAAAACCCGTACCCTCCGAGTCAAGCAGGAGCCGGGCCTGGGCAAGCTGGCCGATCACCGCGCGGCGCATCTCCGGGGTGAAGCCCGAGACGCTGCCGATGCGCAAGTCGCTCAATTCCAGCCCCTTGCCAATCAGCGTTGCAACCACTCCGGAGGCCGGGATCGCGATCGGCTTCTGGTGGACCAGGCCCCAGAACGTGGGCGCCTCATGCCCTGCCGTTTTCGCGCCCTTGACGTAGAGGAAGCTGAGATCCGCGATGCCGAAAGACAGACCTTTCGACGACTTACCCGAGAAGTACTCGGCGTAGATACTGCGCAGCCTGATGCCCTCAATGCCTACCGGCGGCAGTTCGCCCAGACTCGGCAACACTTGTTTGACGACGTCAGCGAGGGTCCTCTCCCCGAGGTCCCAGCGCCAGCCAAGCCGGCAGCCCGAATCGCCGATCTCGACGCTCAAATCGACGGGCTCCCCCGTCAGTCGCGCATCGCAAACGAGCGCCAACTGCGTCGACTCCGACGCTCGCCGGATCGCCTCAAGCAAGCGCTCCTTACGCTCTGTATTCATGTTCTCGCAAGTACTGCTCCAGCAGTCGTCGGCAACTCGCGCGACAACGGAGCGCCCGAACACTGGGAAGGTCGGCCACGGCAAACAGATCCGCGATTCCCTCCAGCCCGGGCACTTCGCAAGTCCAGTGCGTATCGCCCTGCGGTTTGAACCGCACGAGAAGGAAACCGTTCTCCGCCTGTTCGGGCAGCACTGATGTCCGGGCTGTTGCGCGCAGCGCCTTTGTGGGAGGGAAGAAAGCTTCATAAGGGAGATCCGGGTTTTCTTCAATGAGATGTCTCAACCACTCCGGAACGGAAATGCCATTCGCTTCGAGGAACGCAGCCAACGGTTCGGCCATGTCGTACGCCTCCTGAACACACGCGACGAGGCGCGGAATGGCGGGCGCGGCTGCGCAGGCAGCCGCGCCCGAACCAGGTGCCCGCGTCCATCCACTCGGCTCCTGCACCCCCGTGGCGCGGGCAACCGCCTGCGCAGTTGCCCGGAGCCCGACCCTGCTGTGGACCGTCGAAGCGGCGGTCAGGGAAATTCTGGCCACCGCCATGGCCTCACTCTTCACCAAGCAGCGCCGCGTACTCCTCGAGAATCTTCTTCGAAGATTCTCGACATCTGAGCACCCGCAAACTCGCCCCGGTTATGTCGAACAACTTTCCGAGATCCTCGTCTTTCGTCAAGGCGCCAATCAAGCCTTCGTTAAACTTTAGCTCGAACATCATCAGGAAAGCACCATCGTCGACCTTGGCGGCCGCTGCCTTTCGTGCCTTTTCTGCCGCATCGTCAGACTTGAGTTCCTCCGCGTGATCCTCAATCCACTTCGTTCGCTCCGCCTCAGCCAATAGTCGTTCGTTTTTCGAAAAGTAGAAAGCGTCGCAGGAGATCGACGTTGTGTTTAGAAGATTCTTCACTTCATCCGGCATGGACACGTTCTTGCTCCTCAAGTAAGCCGCCAGATGTTCTCCCTTGATCGTTACCGGTTTTGTAATATAGACCGGTTGCCCTTTGGTGATATTGGTTGCGTCGGGAACCATGAGATAAGATTCCTTACCATCCGCCTTTACTGCCACCGCAACTCCAAAGTGTGTCTGGCCGTCGAAAAGAGTCGCCGGGCAAAGCGTTCCTCCGGAGAGTACGGGTAGATTTGTGCCGCTTTCGTTTGCCATACGTGATTCCTCCATGGAAAGTTCCAAAGTGCCAACAAGCAGGGTCGGATCGATGACCCATGCAAAGCCCGGATGTCCTATTTGTTCTCATTGCCGCGCCACGAGCGCGCGGCAATGAGCGCATTGAACGAGGATTAGTTCAGTGTCCTGCCAATTCGGACCGACTCGCTTTCGTGCACCGTGACCGCATCCAGCACGAGCGTTGCGGCGACCGTCTTGTCCGAGCCATCCTACACGAAGGCAAAAGGGCCGAACCATCAAATCTCCTGATGACTTACGGCAAAGTTCTGCCGGTGCTTCCTGCCAATGACTTGCGCAGCCGCCCGCCTGCCGACAGTGGAATCAGCGGGCGGCTTCATGCAGATCAAAGACAGCGCGGGCAATCCGCCCGACAATTCGCCTTCCCCAATCATCCGCACGGAGATCCTGATGCACGCATGCGACCAGCCGACTGTTGAAGCCATCTATCCTTTTGACGCCCGCGGCGTTGCCAAGCGCTTTCGCCACGCGGCAATCTTCGGCGCGCTCGACGCGCTGCTCCCTGGGGAGACGATGCGCTTCTGTAACGACCATGATCCGCTACCCCTGCTGACGCAACTGCAGGCGCGCTATGGCGAGACGCTGAAACTTGCCTACGTGCAGCGCGAACCTGGAACCATCGTCATCGATTTCACGCGCCAAGCCTGAACACCGTCCGCTGCAGGCCCGTGACGACGGGCTCAGGCGAACGAAGCCGCGCCAGGAATCCTGCAGCGCATGCGATGAACCGATGTTGATCTACCTCGGCTTGTCTGCAGTAGCCACCTGGGTGGCCGCATTCGCGATGCTGCTGGCTGCCGACCCATCGCCACCGGCCATCGCTCACCTGGTCTTCGCGGTCGGCATCATGCCGCTGATCTTCGGCGCGATCACCCATTTTGTTCCCGTTCTGACGCGCAGTGCGGGCGCCCACCGCGCCGTCTTGCTGGCACCGCTGCTACTTCAGTTGGCGGCCGCGCTGGCCTTTCTCGCCTTCACGGGTGAACTGCCTGCGGCAACCGTCCCGGCGGCGGCGGCGGCCGCGCTGCTGATTGCGACCCTCTTTGCCGGCTGGCTGCTGCTGCGTGCCAGGCGTACGCTCGGGCGACCGCACCCGGGCTGGCGTTGGTACCTGACGGCGATCGTCTTCCTGTGCCTCGCTCTGCTGCTCGTCCCGGCCATTCACTGGTGGCCGGAGGCGCGCCAGGAATTGCGCCTGCTGCATCTGCATCTCAACGTTCTCGGCTTGGTCGGGATGACCGCGCTGGGCACCCTGCAGGTGCTCCTGCCAACCGTCTTGAGTGGTCCCGATGCGGATGCCGCGAAACGGCTTCGCAGCGACCTTGCGGTCGCCGCCGGCGGCGTGCTCCTGGTCAGCAGCGGCGCCGCCTTCTCGCCACCGCTGGCGCTGCTGGGCGCGCTGATGCTGTTCTCCGTGGCGTTCAAGACTGCGCTTGCCTGGTGGCTGCGCTATGGCTGGAAAACCCTCTTGCTGAATGCGGCAGCGGCGCCGCTGGCCGGCGCGCTGGCGGCTTTCCTGCTGCTGCTGGCTTTCGGCGTCGCGCATGCCCTGGCGGTGCTCGATGGTCGTGACGCGATCGCCGCGTTTGTCGTCGGCTTCCTCCTGCCACTAGTGACCGGCGCGTTGACCCAGCTGTTGCCGGTGTGGTGTTGCCCTGGCCGAGGGACCGCGACGCGTGCGCAAATGCGTGCCGCACTGCGCAGCGGCGGCGTATGGCGAACGCTCCTGTTGGTGCTTGCCGGTGTCCTCCTGGGACTCGGGATCAAGGCCGCGATCTGGCTGGCGGCAGCAGCCATGCTGTCCTTCGTGATCGCGCTGCTGCAGTCGCTGCCGAGCATCGGGAAAAAGGACGGAGCCGGCTGATTTTGCATCCGCAAGCGAGCTCGCGCGCCGCGCTCCAGCGACCAGGGAAGAGCGTGGTAGACTGTTCGCTGCTGAATCCCTCTGCTCGACGTTTACGGTTATCGCCATGCGCTATGTCTCGACCCGCGGTCACACCGCCAGCACCCGGACTTCCTCAGAACCGACCTTTACCGAGATCCTGCTCGGCGGGCTGGCCCCCGACGGCGGCCTCTACCTTCCCGAGTCATACCCGCAGGTCAGCAGCCGCGAGCTCGAGCAGTGGCGCGGGCTCTCCTATGCCGATCTGGCCTACGCGGTGCTCTCCAGGTTCATCGATGACATCCCGGCGGCCGACCTCCAGTCTCTGGTGGCCAGGACCTACACGGCCGAAGTGTATGGCAACGGCCGCGTCCACGCCGAGGCGGGCGACATCACCCCCCTGCGCTGGCTCGAACAACCCGATCCCGCACGCGGAGAAGGTGGCCTGGCGATCCTCGAACTGTCCAACGGCCCGACCCTGGCCTTCAAGGACATGGCGATGCAGTTGCTCGGCAATCTTTTCGAGTACGTCCTGGCCAAACGGGGCGAGGAAATCAATATCCTCGGCGCCACCTCGGGGGACACGGGTTCATCGGCCGAGTATGCGATGCGCGGCAAGAAGGGTGTGCAGGTGTTCATGCTCTCGCCGCATGAGCGGATGAGCGCTTTCCAGCGCGCCCAGATGTACTCGCTGCACGCTGCGAACATTCACAACATTGCGGTGCGCGGCATGTTTGACGACGCCCAGGACATCGTCAAGGCCGTGTCCAACGACCACGCCTTCAAGGCCAGGTACAGGATCGGTGCCGTCAACTCGATCAATTGGGCGCGCGTTGCCGCGCAGGTGGTGTACTACTTCAAGGGCTACTTCGCTGCGACCGACGGCCGCGGCAGCGATCAACAGGTTGCCTTTGCCGTCCCCTCCGGCAACTTCGGGAACATCTGCGCCGGGCACGTCGCGCGCATGATGGGTTTACCGATTGGCCGCCTGGTCCTGGCGACCAACGAAAATGACGTGCTCGACGAATTTTTCCATACCGGCGTCTACCGTCCACGCGCCACTGCGGAGACCTGCGCGACCTCCAGCCCTTCGATGGACATCTCGAAAGCGTCCAACTTCGAGCGCTTCGTCTTTGATCTCGTCGGCCGCGATCCGGAAGTGGTTCGCAAGCTGTGGGCCGAGGTCGACCAGGGCCGTAGTTTCGACCTCTCGGGAACGCCCTTCTTTGCCAGACTGCCTGAATTCGGGTTCGTTTCAGGGAAAAGCACGCACGCTGACCGCCTGGCAACGATCCGCCGAACCTTCGAAAAGTACGGTCTGATGATCGATACGCACACTGCCGACGGGCTCAAGGTCGGCAGTGAACTGCGCACGCCGGCAATGCCGATGGTGGTCCTCGAAACGGCTTTGCCAGCCAAGTTCGAAGACACCATCGTCGAGGCGCTTGGCCGCAAACCGGAGCGACCGGCCAGCCTGCAGGGCATCGAGGACCTGCCGCAACGGGTCGAGGTGATGGACGTCAGCGTCGATGCGGTGAAGCGCTTCATCGAACAGCAGCTGCGCTGAGCCCGGGAAACCTGCGCAGCGTGCCGATGGCCCCGAAGCAGCGGCACCGAGACCGCCTCCTAAAGGTAAATCACCGCCGGAAAGACCGCCACGGCGAGCACCAGCACCAGCCATTCGAGATTGTGCCGCCTCAGGAATCCCGTGAAGTGCATGACCAGAATCGATATCGCCACGACGTAAAACAGCGCAAACAACATCAGACCACCCTCTCTCTTCTTGGCGCAAACCACCGCTGCCAGCCTCCCTCGCAGCGCCTGGAGCAAATTATGTAAGCGTGTAAAGCGCTTCAGCAGCCGTCCCTGTGACCACTCGCACCCGCGCCGCCGCCCCGCAGGCTGGCGGCTGGTGACCGTTGCTAGACCTGAAAACGCATCGACAGATCGAGTGCGCGGACATCCTTCGTCAAACTGCCGATCGAGATCCGGTCCACCCCGGTCTCGGCGATGGCACGCACCGTATCCAGGCCGACGTTACCCGACGCCTCGAGCAGCGCTCGACCAGCAGCCACCGCAACCGCTTCGCGCAGCTGTGCAAGGCTCATGTTGTCGAGCAGGATCATTTCTGCGCCGGCAGCGAGAGCTTGCTGCAGTTCGTCCAGCGTTTCGACTTCGATCTGAACGAACTGGCAGTTGCCGGCCGCACGCTCGGCGACTTGCCTCGCCGCACTCAGCGCCGCGGCGATGCTGCCGGCCGCGAGAATGTGGTTTTCCTTGATCAGGATCCCGTCATAGAGACCGAGGCGGTGATTGCCGCCGCCACCGCATCTGACCGCGTACTTTTGTGCCAGACGTAGCCCGGGAATCGTCTTGCGCGTGTCCACCACCAGTGCTCTCGTCCCGGCAACCAGGTCAGCGTACTGACGCACCCTGGTGGCGACTCCGGACAGTAGTTGCAGGAAGTTGAGCGCGCTGCGCTCGCCCGTGAGCAGGGCGCGCGCGGGCCCCTCGATGTCGCAGAGTATCTGCTCAGGCGCGATGCTCTGTCCATCACCTGCCCGCCAGGTGATGCGGATCGCCGCATCGAGCCGGGCAAAGCAGCGCTCGAACCAGGCGCTGCCGCAGAGGAGCGCGTCTTCGCGGGCAATGACCGTGGCGCGCCGGTGCTCGCCGGCAGGGACCAGTTGCGCGGTAAGGTCGCCGCTACCGACGTCCTCAGTGAGCGCGGCAGCGACGTTCCGCTCGATTTCGGCATCGAGCATGGCGGTAAAGGTCATCAAAAATCCCGAACACGAAGAGCTGACCTGCTCGATTCTAACACCGAAGGGAGCCGTGCTCGACCTGCTGCTCGTCACCCTGGGGGCACTCCTGGCCCTGCGCTGCCACACCAACCCGGCAACGACGTCCTGAAATCAGTCGGCTGCGGCAACGATCTCCAGCAGTTCCTGGCCGTAACGTTCCGCCTTGGCGACGCCGATGCCCGGCACAGCGAGCAACGCCGGTGCCGAATCGGGCAGCAGTAGAGCGATTTCGTAGAGCGTTCGATCATGCAGGATCACGTACGCCGGGACGCCCTGCTCGCGCGCCTTCTCACTGCGCCAGGTGCGCAGTCGGGCGACCAGGGGTGATTCGTCGGCTTGGCGTGGACTGCCAGAGACGGGCTTGCTGCGCGCTTGCCTGCCCTTTGGTCGAGCCGCCCGCCGGCGCAGCTTGAGGCTGATTTCTCCCTTGAGAATCGGCCGCGCGCTGTCGGTGAGCTGCAGGGCGCCATAGGCCATGGCGTCGGCTTCGAGCACGCCACCGGCGAGCAACTGCCGGAATACCGAACGCCAGGCCATGTCGTCCATCTCCGTACCGACCCCGAAGGTGGGCAGGCGGTCGTGACCAAACTGTTTCACCTTGTCGGTACTCTTGCCACGCAGGATGTCGATCAGATGGCCGGCGCCAAAACGCTGACCGGTCCGCAGCACCGCCGATAGCGCCTTCTGCGCCGCCACCGTGCCATCCCAGAGCTGTGGCGGATCGAGACAGACATCGCAGTTGCCACAAGGCGCGGCTTCCTCGCCAAAATAGTTGAGCAGAAGCACGCGGCGGCATTGTGCCGATTCGCAGTAGGCGAGCATGCTGTCAAGTTTCTGCCTCTCGACACGCTTCTGCTCGGGCGGCGACACCGACGCATCGATCATCTGACGATGGATCACCACATCGTTGAGCCCATAGGTCATCCAGGCTTCCGACGCTTCGCCATCGCGCCCGGCGCGGCCAGTTTCCTGGTAGTACGCTTCAACGCTCTTGGGCAGATCCAGGTGGGCAACGAAGCGTACATCGGGCTTGTCAATGCCCATCCCGAAGGCGATGGTCGCCACCATCACCAGACCGTCCTCGCGCAGGAAGCGCTGCTGGTGACGCTGCCGTTCACTGGCCGACAGGCCGGCGTGGTAGGGCAAGGCAAGCACCCCCTGCGAATTCAGCCAGATTGCCGTTTCATCGACCTTGCGGCGCGACAGGCAATAGACGATTCCGGCAGCACCGTGGTGAGCGCCGAGAAAGCCGAGCAGCTGCTTGCGCGGGTTGTCGCGCTCGACGATCGTATAGCGAATGTTTGGCCGGTCGAAACTGGCGACAAACACGCTCGCGTCTTCGAGCCGCAGCCGCGTGATGATCTCCTGCCGCGTCAGCTGATCGGCGGTCGCCGTCAGGGCGATGCGCGGCACCGCGGGAAAACGCTGGTGCAGTTGCGAGAGCTGAATGTACTCCGGGCGGAAGTCGTGTCCCCATTGCGAAACGCAATGGGCCTCGTCGATGGCGAAGAGCGCGAGTTGCCGGCGTGCGACCAGTTGTTCGAGCAGGCCGATGAAACGGTCGCTGAGCAGCCGTTCCGGAGCCACATAGATCAGATCCAGGTCGCCGTTCAGCAGCCGGCGCTCGGTATCGACCGCCGACCGGAAGTCCATCGATGAGTTGAGGAAGGCGGCACGCACGCCGGCCAGCCGCAAGGCATCGACCTGGTCCTGCATGAGTGCGATCAGCGGCGAGACAACCACCCCGACGCCCTGCCGCAGCAGCGCCGGAATCTGATAGCAGAGCGACTTGCCGCCACCGGTCGGCATCAGCACCAGCGCGTCGGCGCCAGCAACGAGTTGCTCGACGATCTCCTGCTGCTGGCCACGAAACGACGTGTAGCCGAAGACACGGCGCAGGACCGCCAGGGCGGGTGAAGTCATCTCCTGCGGCATCGCCAGCCTGGCCCGCGGTGAGCTAGCGCACTCGCAGCAGCGCGGCGTATCGTCGATCGGCGGCGCCGCGGAATCAGGTCAAACGCTCCCGCGTGAGTGCCTCACCATTCCAGCACAGACACTCGCCTTGCGTTTCGTTCCAGGCCGCCATCACCCAGCGCTCGGCGTGGATACCGTCGACCAGGTGGGCGTGCGTCGCCGGACGGTGCGTATGCCCATGGATCAGCGTTGCGTAGCCGTTGGCGCGCAGAAAATCATCGGTCGCCCCAGGGTTGACGTCCATCAGGTAGCCGGCCTTGTCGCGCTTGGCGGATTCGCTTTGCGCGCGCGCCGCCACGGCCATTGCCTTGCGCTCCGGCAGGGACCTGGCGAGAAAAGCGGCCTGCCAGTCGGGCCGACGCGCCAGCAGGCGAAACGCCTGGTACTCATGGTCGTCGGTACACAACAGATCGCCATGCGACAGGACAAACTGCCAGGCAGGCAAGGACAGGACGTAAGGGTCCGAGAGCAGCGCCGCGCCGCTGCGGGAAGCAAAACCCTCGCCAAGCAGGAAATCGCGGTTGCCGTGCATCACCGCCACGGGAACACCAGCGACGACCAGCGCACGCAGCGCAGCAACGATGTCGGCGGCGAACGAATCCTCGGCATCGTCAAGGCAATCGTCACCCGGCCAGGCTTCGAAAAGATCGCCGAGGATGAACAATTTCTCGGCGGCGCGTGCCCGGCCACCGAGAAAATCGAGAAAAATCCTGGTCACCCCCGGCGCCTGCGGCGCCAGATGCAGATCAGAAATGAACAGGATCACGGCAGCTGCCGAGCGTCGACCTGCGCGCGCTTCAACAGACTTCAGCGCGCTCGATCAACACATCGTCGACCGGCACATCGCTGTGAAATCCGGAAGTGCCGGTCTTGACGGCCTTGATCCGGTCAACAACGTCGCCACCTTCGACCACCTTGCCGAACACGCAGTAGCCCCAGCCCTGGGCGTTGGGCGCGCGGAAATTGAGGAATTCGTTATTGACCAGATTGATGAAGAACTGCGCCGTCGCCGAGTGCGGGTCTGCAGTGCGCGCCATGGCCACCGTATAGGCTTCGTTCTTCAACCCGTTGTCGGCTTCGTTCTTGATCGGTTCCTGGCAGGCCTTCTGTTTCATTCCCGGTTCGAAGCCGCCGCCCTGAACCATGAAACCGGGAATCACGCGGTGAAAGACGGTGTTGTCGTAGTGGCCGGCGGCAACGTAGTCGAGGAAGTTCCTGGCCGACAGCGGTGCCTTCTCGGCGTCCACTTCGATACCGATGATGCCGAAATTGGTGTGCAGCTTGATCATGGTCGTCCTTGTTATTTTGCGGGAAGGATCTTGACCGACTGGATGATGACCGGTTCAAGAGGAACGTTCTGGTGCATCGAGCGGTTACCGGTTTCCACCTTGGCGATCTTGTCCACCACGTCCATGCCTTGCGTGACCTTGCCAAAAACGGTGTAACCCCAGCCATCGGACGCGGGATAGTTGAGGGACGAGTTGTCGCGGTGATTGACGAAGAACTGCGAACTGGCCGAATGCGGGTCCGCGGTACGGGCCATGGCGATCGTTCCGCGGTCGTTCTTCAGGCCGTTCCTGCCTTCATTCTCGACCTTTCTGGCTGCTGGCTTCTGGTTCATGTCGACGGTGAAACCACCGCCCTGGATCATGAAGCCGGGGATCACGCGGTGAACAACCGTGCCGTTGTAAAAACCCTCGTTGACGTACTGCACGAAGTTCTGGACGGTCTTTGGTGCCTTTTCTGAATCGAGCTCGATGACGATGCGACCCATGCTGGTCTGCATTTCAACGCTGGGCGCGGCCAGCGCGGCCAGCGACAGCAGGCCACCGACGATCAAGGCAAGTCTTCTGTACATCGGCCAATTCCTTCGCAAAAGGGTCAAACACATCGTTATGGTATACTTGCCGCAGCAGCGGTTGGGTGTCACAAAACCAGTCAATTCTAACAAGAAGTGCATCCATACCAAAGTACTCCGCACGCCTCCCCTTTCCGCTGAGCGCCACCGTGGACCAGAACATGCTCAAAATCTATAACTCGCTGACCAGAGAGAAGCAGGACTTCGTTCCGATCACCCCCGGCAGCGTCCGCATGTACGTTTGCGGCATGACCGTCTACGACTACTGCCACCTTGGCCACGCCCGCGTTCTGGTGGTTTTTGACATGGTTCAGCGCTGGCTGCGAGCCAGCGGACTGCAGCTGTGCTACGTCCGGAACATCACCGATATCGATGACAAAATCATCAAGCGGGCGCAGGCCAACCAGGAAAGCATAGGCGAGCTGACGAACCGCTTCATTCGCTACATGGATGAGGATGCCGCAGCCCTGGGAGTGGAAAAGCCCGACCATGAGCCGCGGGCAACCGAGTACATCCCGCAAATGCTCGAGCTGATCCGGCGACTCGAGCAAAACGGCCTTGCTTATCACGCTGCGGCCGGCGACGTGAACTTCCCGGTGCGCAAATTTCCTGGCTACGGCAAGCTTTCGGGCAAGTCTATCGACGACCTGCGCGCCGGTGAACGCGTCGATGTCGACGCCGGCAAGGACGACCCGCTCGACTTCGTACTCTGGAAACAAGCCAAAGCAGACGAGCCTTTCTGGGCGTCACCGTGGGGAAATGGTCGACCGGGATGGCATATCGAATGTTCAGCGATGAGCTCGGACCTGCTCGGCGAGCATTTCGACATTCATGGCGGCGGACAGGACTTGCAGTTTCCCCACCACGAAAACGAGATCGCGCAGTCCGAAGGCGCGCATCGCTGCCAGTTCGTCAATGTCTGGATGCATAACGGCTTTGTTCGTGTCGATGACGAAAAGATGTCGAAATCACTGGGCAATTTCTTCACGATCAGGGAAATCCTCAAGAAATACGATCCCGAAGTGCTGCGTTTCTTCATCCTGCGCGCGCACTATCGCAGTCCCCTCAACTATTCCGACAGCCATCTCGACGACGCTCGGCAGGCGCTGAGCCGGCTGTACACCGCGCTCAAAGCCCAGTCACCGGCAATCGCTGCCGTCGACTGGAGTGAGCTGCACGCGCTGCGCTTCCAACAGGCGATGAACGACGACTTCAACACACCGGAAGCCTGTGCTGTGCTGTTCGATCTGGCGGCGGCGGTCAACCGCAGCAAGTCCCCGGCGCTGGCCAGCCAGTTGCACGGACTGGCGGGATTGCTGGGATTGCTCCAGCGCGACCCGCAGGTCTTCCTGCAGGCGACGCCGGTAGCAGCAGGCGAGTTGTCTGGCGACGACATCGAGACGCGGATCGCGGAGCGGGCGACGGCCAAGAAGAACAAGGATTATGCTGCGGCGGACAGGATCCGTAGCGAACTGCTGGCAGGGGGAATCGTTCTCGAGGATGGCCCCACGGGAACCGGCTGGCGGCGCGCCTGATCGCCTGATCGCCTGATCGCCTGACTCCGCGCGCCGGGCGGGAGCTGGTCAGTCCCTTCACCCCGCGCGACTAGCGAAGAACGCGGCCACCACTGCCGATAACCGTCAGGTCGACAAAACGCGAGCCGCTCCTTTCGGTGGCCGAGAAGTTGACGCGATAGCCGCCCAGATCGTGGCTCTGCATGCTTTCCAGAGCAACCACCAGCTTTTCGCGCGTCGGCTCCTTGCCCGCCTTCCGGATCGCCTCGACCAGCACCTTCGCCATCACATACGCCTCGAGGCCGTAGTAGGACGGCTTTCCCTGTTTCCCGAGCAGCTTCTGGTACTCGTTTACCAGGGGTGTCGTGTCATTCCAGGGATACGGCATGACCTGCGAGATACCGATACCGCGCGCCTCATCGCCAAGCTCCTGGACCAGCAAGTCGGCCCCGACCGGCGAGAGGGTCATGAACTGCGGCGTCTGACCAGCCTTCCGCATGGCGCGAACAAAGGCCGCTGTCGGCTTGTACAAAGTCACCATGATCACCGCTTGCGGGTTAAGCTTGGCGATGGTTTGCACCGCCTGACCGACATCGACCGAGTTACGTTCCACCGTGGCTACCGCAGACGGCGCCTGCGCATGCTTCTTCAGCGCTGCGACCACGCCCTCCAGACCCGACTTGCCGAAACCATCGTTCTGGTACAACACGGCAATGTTCTTGAAACCAAGCGAGGCCAACTGGTTGACGATCGCTTCGGTTTCGTTGGCGTAGCTTGCCCGCACATTGAACATGTAGCGGTTGTTCGGGTTCTCCCCGGGCGACTGGCGGAGCGATTCGGCACCCGAGATGGTGCCAATCAATGGCACTTTGGCGACCCCAAAAACCTCGTTCATCGCCGCCGTCGTGGGACTTGAACCATACGACGCGAGCAAGGCAAAGACCTTCTCCTGGCCAATCAGGGCCCGCGTATTGGCCACCGCACGCTCGGTCTCGTAGCCGTCGTCCAGAGCACGCAGCTCCAGCCGTCTGCCATGGATGCCACCGGCGGCGTTAAGCTGGCGAAAATAGGCGTTGATGACCATTTTCATATCCAGTCCGTAGGCACCGTTGGGCCCGGAAAACGGCGCAGTCATGCCGATCAGGAGGCTGTTGTCGGTGACGCCCACCTCGCCCGCAAGCGCACCGCCAACCCAGGTCAGGAAACCGAACAGTAGCGCTCGTGCAAACCCCATGCCAATCCCCTTCGCCAAGTGCTTTTGCCGCGGTCGCCTGGCGACCCGCTTTCAGCAATCGCCAAGCATGGAGAGACAAACTGACACTCGCCTTACACGCGCCAATTCAAGCTTGCTCGCGGCCGCAGCGGACTACGCCAGCAGGCGTACTGGCGCAGCTTCAGGTGGCCGCGAAGAAATCGCGCACGCGGTCCATCCACGACTTGGCGCGGGGGTTATGGTGGTCGGCGTTTTCTCGGCTGGACTCCTCGAGCTCGCGCAATAGTTCCCTTTGCCGCTCGGTGAGATGCACCGGTGTTTCGACAACCACGTGGCAAAGCAGATCGCCGTGCGTGTGGCTGCGCACCCCCTTGATGCCCTTGCCGCGTAAGCGGAAGGTTTTCCCCGACTGGGTCTCGGCCGGCACGCGAATTTTCGCCGCGCCATCGAGCGTCGGAATGTCAATCTCGCCGCCGAGAGCGGCGGTGGTAAAGCTGATCGGCATCTCGCAATGCAGGTCGTTTTGTTCGCGTTGAAAGACCGGATGCGCCTTGAGGTGAATCTGCACGTAGAGGTCTCCGGAGGGACCGCCGTTGACGCCGTGCTCGCCTTCGCCCGAGAGGCGGATACGATCACCCTCATCGACGCCGGCCGGAATCTTCACCGCCAGGGTCTTGTGCTGTTTGACACGACCTGCGCCATGGCACGGGGCACAGGGGTCAGCAATGAAGCGTCCGGTGCCGTGACACTTGGGACAGGTCTGCTGGATCGAGAAGAAGCCCTGCTGGAGTCGAACCTGGCCGCTGCCCTGGCAGGTCGGGCAGGTCTTCGGTTGCGTACCGGCCTTCGCGCCGCTGCCATGACAGGCGTCGCAGACCTCCATCGTCGGGATGCGAATCTTGGTTTCGGTACCGAAAGCCGCCTGCTCGAGGGTAACCTCAAGGTTGTAGCGCAGATCGGCGCCGCGATAGACATTCGAGCGCCCGCCACCGCCTCGACGACCACCGAAGATCTCGTCAAAGATACCGCCGAAGGCGTCCGAAAATCCACCCGCTCCGGCACCCATGCCCGCCTGCGGGTCGATGCCGGCGTGACCATACTGGTCGTAAGCCGCGCGCTTGTCGGCGTCGGTGAGAATCTCGTAGGCTTCCTTGACTTCCTTGAAGTGCTCTTCGGCCTTCGGGTTGTCCGGATTGCGGTCCGGATGAAATTTCATCGCCAGCTTGCGGTAGGCCTTTTTTATTTCATCGTCGGATGCGTCGCGGTTGACGCCCAGAATCTCGTAAAAGTCACGTTTAGCCATCTGTTCCTGAACACTTTAAGGAGCGGAGCGAGGCGCGATTATACGCCTCGCCCTGCCGGCGAATGCCTACTTCTTGTCTTTGACTTCGGTAAACTCGGCATCAACAACGTCGCTGTCGTCCTTCTTCGCCTCACCGCCCGCTCCCGCTGCACTTTCGGGGCCAGCCGCGTGTTCCTGCTGCTTGGCGTACATCTTCTCGCCCAACTTCTGGGCAGCCGTCCCGAGTGCCTCGGTTTTGGCCTTGATCGCCTCGAGGTCATTGCCGCGAATGGCTTCCTCGGCATCCTTGATCGCGCTTTCGATGACTCCTCTTTCCGTATCCGACAGCTCCTTGCCGTACTCGGCCATTGACTTCTTGACCGTGTGAATCATGCCGTCACACTGGTTGCGGGATTCGGCCAGCTCATGAGCTTTCCGGTCCTCTTCGGCGTGCAGTTCGGCATCCTGGACCATACGCTGCACTTCTGCTTCGCTGAGGCCGGAAGAAGCCTGGATCCGGATCTTGTTTTCCTTGCCGGTAGCCTTGTCCTTGGCGGAAACATGCAGGATGCCATTGGCGTCAATGTCGAAGGTCACCTCGATCTGCGGCAGGCCACGCGGCGCCGGCGGAATGTCCGAGAGATTGAACTGTCCAAGGCTCTTGTTGCCACTGGCCATTTCACGCTCACCCTGCAAAACATGAATGGTGACCGCCGACTGGTTGTCGTCGGCTGTCGAGAAGACCTGGTTGGCCTTGGTCGGAATGGTCGTGTTTTTCTTGATCAGCTTGGTCATTACGCCGCCCAGCGTCTCGATCCCCAGCGACAGGGGCGTTACATCGAGGAGAAGAACATCCTTGACTTCACCCTGCAGGACACCACCCTGGATTGCCGCACCAACGGCAACGGCTTCGTCGGGGTTCACGTCGCGACGCGGCTCACGACCGAAGAACTCCTTGACCTTTTCCTGCACCTTGGGCATCCGGCTCTGGCCGCCGACGAGAATCACGTCGTTGATGTCGCCGATCTTGCAGCCGGCATCCTTCAGAGCGATACGGCACGGCTCGATGGTGCGTTCGATGAGGTCGTCGACCAGCGACTCGAACTTGGCGCGGGTGATCTTCAGCGTCAGGTGCTTTGGCCCGGAGGCGTCGGCGGTGATGTACGGCAGGTTGATCTCGTTTTGCTGCCCGGACGACAGCTCGATCTTGGCTTTTTCGGCAGCATCCTTGAGGCGCTGCAGAGCCAGCACGTCGGCCTTCAGGTTGACGCCGGATTCCTTCTTGAACTCGTCGATGATGTAATCGATCAGCCGCTGGTCGAAGTCTTCGCCACCGAGGAAGGTGTCGCCGTTGGTGGACAGCACTTCGAACTGGTGCTCGCCCTCGACGGCAGCGATTTCAATAATCGAGATGTCGAAGGTGCCGCCACCCAGGTCATACACCGCGATCTTCTTGTCGCCCTGCTTCTTGTCCATGCCGAAAGCCAGTGCCGCCGCCGTCGGTTCATTGATGATGCGCTTTACCTCGAGACCGGCGATCCGCCCGGCATCCTTGGTCGCCTGCCGCTGGCTGTCATTGAAATAGGCCGGCACGGTGATCACCGCCTCGGTGACTTCTTCACCAAGGTAATCTTCGGCGGTCTTCTTCATCTTGCGCAGAACCTCTGCCGAAACCTGTGGCGGCGCAATTTTCTTGTTGCGCACCTCGACCCACGCATCACCGTTGTCGGCCTTGAGGATCTTGAAGGGCATCAGCGAGATATCCTTCTGCACTTCCTTCTCTTCAAAGCGGCGACCAATCAGCCGCTTGATTGCGTACAGGGTGTTCCTGGGGTTGGTCACTGCCTGACGCTTGGCGGGCGCTCCGCAGAGAATTTCGCCGTCCTCGGCGTAAGCGACCGTCGACGGAGTCGTGCGTGCGCCTTCCGAGTTCTCGATCACTTTCGGTTTGCCGTTTTCCATTACGGCAACGCAGGAGTTGGTTGTTCCGAGATCAATACCGATGATCTTGCCCATTTAAGAATCCTTTCAAATTTTCGTTGTTTTCCGGAAACATTCGCCAAAAGCCTGAATGTCTGTTGATGATCCGCAGTTGGGGATCATCCGGGTGATTTCAAGCACCTGCCCTGGCAACCACGACCAGCGCCGGGCGCAACACGCGGTCAGCCAGCAGGTAGCCCTTCTGCAGTACCGTAATTACGGTGTTTGGCTCCTGTTCGGAATCGACGACGCTGATGGCCTGGTGCCGATGCGGGTCGAACTTCTCGCCGAGCGGATTGACTTCGGTCAGTGCCGACTTGTCGAAAGCGGCGACCAGCTGCTTGAGGGTCAGCTCGGTTCCTGATCGAAGGCTCTCGACACTGGCTGTCTCGACGGCCAGCGCAGCCTCGAGGCTGTCTTTCACCGCCAGCAGCTCGCGAGCAAAACGATCCACCGAGAACTTCGCAGCCTTGCTGATGTCCTCCTGAGCGCGCCGGCGCACATTCTCGGTTTCTGCTTTGGCTCGCAGCCACGCGTCATGGTACTCGTCGGCCTTCAGCTGCGCTTGGTGGAGTGCTTCTTCGAGGCTTGGCACACTGCCTTCAAGCGGCCCTATCTCGACGGCAAGGGTGGGAAGTTCCGGCCCGTCGGCCGCGGCATTGCTTTCTGCGGGTACGTTGTCGTTGGCTTGCATAGATGGTGATCTCCCTGAAAACGTCAAGCAGTTTGGGGCGAGTTCTCCGATTTCAAGCCTTTTGTGCTTGCACGAATACTTGCGCAGCGCAGCCACTGATAAATAATTCCCATCACTGCGCAGCGTCTGCTGCTAGCATTTGCACTCCCGCTGATCGTTGATAGGGTCTGGTCCTGGCATGTTGGAGAAGATCGGCAAGTATGAAGTCATTCGCTCCCTTGGCAAGGGTGCGACGGCTGTCGTCTATCTGGCGCGCGATCCGGACAGCAAGCGCCAGGTGGCCATCAAGCTGATCCGCTTCGGCGATGACAGTGCCGCCATGTCACGACGTCTACGCAAGCTCTTCCAGACCGAGGACGCGGTCGGTCGGCGACTGCACCACTCGAACATCGTCAAGATCTACGACGCCGTGGTCGAGGCGGAGCAGGCTTATCTGGTGATGGAGTTCATCGACGGCGCTGCGCTGGACAAATTCTGTGCCATCAATCGCCTGCTACCGATGCATCGGGTGGTCGGCATCATCTTCAAGTGTTGCTTGGCGCTCGACCATGCCTTCCACCAGGGGGTGGTTCATCGCGACATCAAACCGGCCAACATCCTGATTGATGCCGAAGACAATCCGAAGATCACCGATTTCGGTCTGGCGCTCAACCTGCACAAGGACATGAGCAAGGACTCCACATTCGTGATGGGCGTCGGCTCACCCGCCTACATGTCCCCCGAGCAGATCAAGAACTATCCGCTCAATCACAAGACTGACCTCTACTCGCTGGGTGTCCTGCTGTTTCAGTTGCTGACCGGACGCCTGCCGTTCCGGGCCAACAATCCAGCGACGCTGGCCTACAAGATCGTCAACATGGACTCGCCGTCGGCCTGTGCACTCAACCCGAGTTTGCCGCCCGGCCTGGACGCGATCATCAAGAAGGCGCTGGAGAAGGATCTTTACAGTCGCTACCGCAATGGCGCCGAGTTCGCCAAGGATCTTTCCGCCGTGCGCTACCAGATGCTCGAAGAAGATCAGACGCAGCAGGATCTCAGTCACTTCGAACGGGTGCGCAAGGTCGAGTTCTTCGCCGAGTTCGAGGATATCGAACTTTGGGAAGTGCTGCGGATCAGCGTCTGGCGCGAGTTGTCGGAGAAGGTGACGCTGATTCGAGAAGGCGACAGTCACCGCAAGTTTGGCGTGATTGTTGACGGTTTTGTTGAAGTATCGATCGATGGACGGGTAATATGCCGACTTGGTTCGAGCGAGGTGATCGGAGAAATGGCCTTTCTGCACCCGACCGATACAAAGCGACACGCCACGGTGGTGACCCTCGAACCGACCCTGTTCCTGGAAATCAATAGCGCAGCGCTGGACTTGAGTTCAGACGAAGTGCGCGAACGCTTCAACAAGGTTCTGCTGAGCAAGGTGCTTGGCCGCCTGCGCGAATCCAACCGGGTGCTCGCCAAGCTTGGCCAGCCCGCAGTTCAGGGCAGCTCTGCCGCCTACGCAAGCGGCCTGACGCCGCCGCTGGAGTTACTTTGAGCGAGCACGGCAGGCTCTTGACAGCTTCAAGAATGGACAGCACACATGCCCGATCTCGCTTCGCCGACTTTCTGGATGGCCGTACTCCAGATCATCGCCATCGACATCCTGCTCGGCGGCGACAATGCCGTGGTGATCGCTCTGGCGTGCCGCAAGTTGCCTGCAACGCAGCGCAACAAGGGAATCTTCTGGGGCGTCTTCGGAGCGATCGGACTGCGCCTGGTCCTGATCTATTTCGCACTGCAACTACTCGCCATCGCCTACCTGAAGATCATCGGCGGCCTACTGTTGTTTTGGATCGGCATCAAGCTGGTGCAGCCGGAAAGCGAGGATGCGCACGGCAATGTGCAGGGCAGCAACACGCTGGCCGGGGCAATCAAGACGATCATCGTCGCCGACGCAGTAATGAGCGTAGACAATGTGATCGCGGTCGCCGGTGCGGCCCAGGGCTCCATCGTTCTCGTCGCATTCGGCATTGTCGTTTCGATCCCGATCGTGGTCTGGGGAAGCAAGCTGGTCCTCGCCCTGATGGATCGCTTCCCGCTGGTGATCACGGCGGGCGGCGGGCTGCTCGGCTGGATCGGCGGCGGCATGCTGGTCACCGATCCGGCGCTGCCAGCCACTTGGCGAGAGCTTGTTCCGCATGCTGCCCACCTGGCGTCCGGACTGGGCGCGCTGCTGGTAGTGACGATCGGCAAATGGCTAGCCAGCCGCCAGCACCCGACACCTGCGGCCGTTGAACTGGCCGCTGCGGGCAGCGAAAGCATTACCCAAGGAAAGCAGCAATGAACCCTCTATAATTGCTTGCCGTCGACGGTTCGCTGCCGTCCTTGCGGGCGGTCGACCATGTCGTTCGCGAAGCTGCCCGCGACACCATCACACCGGCTATCCTGCTGGTCAATGTGCAGGCCTTGCTGCCAGCGGACGTCACGCGTTTCGTCAGCAACGCGGTCGTCCAGGACTATCACCGTGAGGCCGGCGATCGCGCGCTGGCAGGCGCTCGCAGCAGCCTGCAGGCAGCCGGACTGACTTACGCGCAGCACCTCCTGCTCGGCGAGCCGGCGCCGACGATTGTCGATTTCGCCAAAGCGCAGCACTGTACGTTAATCGTCATCGGCGCGCGTGGCCTCGGCTCGGTAGCCGGAGCGCTGTTGGGCTCGGTAACCACCAAGGTCATTCACCTCACCGACCTGCCGGTCCTGGTCGTCAAGTAGGCAACAGGAAAACATTCCGGACTAGAGAACGTAGCGCGACAGATCCTCGTTCTGCGCCAGTTCGGAGAGCCTGCTGTCCACATAGCCGGCATCGATGGCAACGCTCTCGAAACCTCCCTTGCCGGCCGAGAACGACACCTCTTCGAGCAGCCGCTCCATGACGGTGTACAGTCGTCGGGCACCGATGTTTTCGGTACGCTCGTTGACCGACCAGGCAATTTCTGCCAGACGCTTGATCCCGTCCGCGGCAAAGTCGAGGGTCACTCCTTCGGTCGCCAGCAGCGCCTGGTATTGCATGGTCAGACAGGCATCCGTCTGCGTCAGAATACACTCGAAGTCGGCCACCGACAGCGAATCGAGCTCGACACGGATCGGCAAACGACCCTGCAACTCAGGAATCAGGTCCAACGGTTTGGCCAGGTAGAAAGCACCACTGGCGATAAACAGAATGTGATCGGTACGAATCATCCCGTACTTGGTCGATACCGTGGTGCCTTCGACGAGCGGCAGCAAGTCGCGCTGCACCCCCTGACGCGACACGTCCACGCCGTGGGTATCGCTGCGCGAGGCGATCTTGTCAATTTCGTCAAGAAAAACGATCCCGTTCTGCTCGACGTTGCGGACGGCATTCAGCTTGACGTCCTCGTCATTGACCAGCTTCGCCGCCTCCTCCTCGATCAGCAAACGGCGTGCCTCGAAGATTTTCAGCTTGCGCGACTTCCGGCGACCACCACCCATGTTCTGAAACATTCCCTGAATCTGCGCCGTCAGCTCCTCCATTCCGGGCGGCGCGAAGATCTCGGCCTGCATTGACGGAGCGGCGACTTCCACCTCGATCTCCTTGTCGTCCAGCTCGCCCTCGCGCAGCTTCTTGCGGAATTTCTGGCGCGTCGCATTATCTTCGCTCGATTGTGCATCGTTGAAGAAGTTGCCGCGTGCAGGGGGCAGCAACGCGTCGAGAATGCGATCCTCGGTGGCGTCTTCGGCACGCCCGCGCACTCCGCTCATGGCCTGTTCACGACCACTCTTGACGGCGATCTCGACCAGGTCACGGATGATCGTCTCAACGTCGCGGCCCACGTAACCGACCTCGGTAAACTTGGTTGCCTCAATCTTGATGAACGGGGCATTTGCCAGTCGCGCCAGCCGCCGAGCGATCTCGGTCTTGCCCACCCCGGTGGGGCCGATCATCAGAATGTTCTTCGGGGTGATCTCCTGGCGAAGCGGCTCGGCGACCTGCGCGCGTCGCCAGCGGTTGCGCAGGGCAATGGCGACGGCCTTCTTGGCCTTGCCCTGACCAACGATGTGCTTGTCGAGCTCGTGAACGATTTCCTGCGGCGTCATCGATGACATGATTACTCCAGCACCTCGATGGTGAAGTTCTGATTGGTATAGATGCATAGATCACTGGCAATCTGCAGCGACTTGCGGACCAGGTCAGCCGGCTCGAGCTCGCTGTTTTCGATCAGCGCGCGCGCTGCCGATTGCGCAAACGCCCCCCCCGAGCCAATCGCGACGATGCCGTACTCGGGTTCGAGCACATCCCCATTGCCAGTAATGATCAGCGAATTCTCCCGATCGGCCACCGCCAGCATGGCTTCCAGCCGGCGCAGAGCGCGGTCGCTGCGCCAATCCTTGGCGAGTTCGACTGCCGAGCGCAACAGATTGCCCTGATGCTTGTCGAGCTTGCCTTCGAAGCGCTCGAAAAGGGTAAACGCGTCAGCGGTGCCGCCGGCAAAACCGGCGAGAATCTGCCCCTGGTAAATACGCCGAACCTTGCGCGCGCTGGCCTTGATGACGACGTTGCCAAGGGTCACCTGCCCGTCACCGCCCATGGCAACGCGCTTGCCGCGGCGAACTGACAGGATCGTCGTGCCGTGGTACTGGTCCATACAAAACTCCGGTTGGTGGTCCTAATTTCTGGCGGGCACGATGTCGGCCACCGCCCGCAACCCGACGACGCGGAACAGTTCGGCAAGCAGGTAATGGGGATGCCGGAAGACGATCTGTCGCCCCGTCCGCTTGACGGCGGTCAGAATGTTGAGCAGTGCGCCAGCGCTGACGAAGTCCATGCGCGTCACCGCCGAGCAGTCGATGAGCAGTGGATCGTTGGCGGCAGCGTAGGCCAGCAGGTCACTGAAACGGGAGATCTTGATATCCCCCTTGATCACATACGACTCGCTGAGCAGTTGCTCGGCGGCGGCCAGTACCAGCGACGGTGCCGTGGCCTCCTTGACCCGGTGCGGCTCCCAGGAAGGAGGAGAAATCTCGAAAGTCACCGCATAGTTGATCGCCAGTTCCTCGAAAGCCTCGGCCTGCCCGTGCAACTGACAAACCTCGATCCTTAAAAGCCAGCAGGCCTGATCCTGTGCCTGACCAGGCACGATCGCGTCGTTCAGCAGCGCGTCAAGGTGCCCACTACCCAGCAGCTCGATCTCACCGTGGCTCTTGTGCGCCTGCCGCAGCAACGCCAGGAGCCGATCGCAGCCAGCAGCGTCCAGTCGGCGCACCTTGGCAAGATCGAGACGAAGATGCGGATGCCTGTCGAAGGCCTGGCGAACAGCCGCGAAACCGGCATCGTTATCGCCGGTCAATTCGCCTCTGAACGGCACCGTCCCCATCACCTTGGCGGCGACGGGCGCGGCAATGTCAGTCTCGTGCCAGCCTGGCGGTGATTTTTCGAAAGACTGCGCGTACTCGATCCCCAGCGCCTCGAAAGCGGCCTTCTGGCCCGTCAGTCGCAAGAGGTCGAAAAGCATCAGCCACAGGCGTTCGCCGGGCCCGGAGCAATAGCAGCGGGTCGCGTTCTCGAGCAGCGAGCGGGCTGCGGCATCTTGGCCGTTGGCAAAGAGCATGGCGGCCTCTTCGGCTTCGGCGTCGACTGGATCGACCTCGACTTCAATCTGAAATTCCGGCGCCGTCTCACTGAACATGAACTCGCTCAAGTCCAGCGGCGCTGCGTCCGCCGTAGAAACCGGCGAGGCGAAGGGGATATCCGCCCGAGGCAGGCCGACTGGCGCCGCTGCAAACGGTTTGTCTTCTGGCAACCGAGCAGAGTGATCGCGCCGCTGGTCGCTGGTGCGAGGAGACGCTGCTGGCCGGGGAACCATTTTTTTCTCCGGCGGCTTTTTGAAAAACGAAAAACCCATTGGGTGACAAGAACTGCGCTTGGATTCGCGATAAGATCACCTTGTAACACATCGTCCGGCGCACTGCAATTTGAATCCAGCCTGGCCGTTTTCAGCGGCTGCGCAGGGAATCTGCCAAACGCTGCGCCGGCAGTCCTGTGTTCCCTCCAGCAGCCACCAGGAAGACCTCGCCAGCCGCCTGTGCGCCTCTTCGTGGCTAGCCATGCGGCTACCCAGGCGCCGTCCGGCGCTTTGGTTTGCACGCATTTCTTGTTAGAATCCACTGGTTTAGTGACCGCCACCGGCTGCAGGGCTACGTAGACCATGATCATGCGCTCGAACTTTCCGAAGGCCTTGCGGCTGCCTGGTGCAGCGTTGATGGCTGTCCTGCTTGCGCACACTTCCGTCACGTTCGCCGTTACCGATGCCCTGACCGAGGCGCAGCGCCTGATGAAGCAGGGGCAATCGGCAGAGGCTCTGGACAGGGTCGACGCCTATATGGCGAGCAAACCAAGGGATCCGCAGGGGCCATTCCTCAAGGGACTGATCCTCATGGAGATGGGCAGTCAGAGCGAAGCTCTCGTCGTCTTCACCAAGCTGAACGAAGACTATCCGGAACTTCCCGAGCCCTATAACAACCTGGCGGTTCTCTACGCCGAACAGAAACAGTACGAGAGAGCGCGGGTAACCCTCGAGATGGCCATCCGGGCGGATCCGGGCTACGCCATCGCCCGCGAGAACCTGGGTGATGTCTACGCCAAGCTCGCCGGCGAGTCGTATGGCCAGGCGCTGCAGCTCGATCCTTCGAGCAAGATCACTCACGCCAAGCTGGCCAAGCTGGGTGAGCTCAGCCTTGCCTCGTCAGCCACTGCTGGCAGGCAGACCGTGGTCACGCGAGCAACCGGCGAGGCAAACAAAGCGATGAGCAGCGATCCGGCGAGGCTGGCGGTCGCCGCGCCTACTGCTGCGGCTACCGCAAAGCCGGCAGTCAAGCCGGCCAGCAGGACTGTCGCCGCCGCGCCGGCAACGTCGCCGACGCCGGCAAACGGGCAGGCGGAGGCAGGCAAAGATGGTGTCGGCGAGGCTCCGCCGATCACCTCGGCGATGCCCGGCGACAACGCGCAACGGGTGACCGAAGAGGCAAGAGGCGTCGACGGCAAAGGCTGGGATCTCATCTTCAGCCCTTACACCTACCATTACTCATACAGCTCGGACCACAAACCAGTCGTCCTGCTCGGACTGACCAAGGGTCTGGAAGGCCGCTGGCTGGCGGGTGGCGCGGTTTTCTCCAACTCCTTCGGACAGCCCAGCGCCTTCCTCTTTGGTGGCCAGCGTTACCTCAGTCCATTCGGGTTTGACAACTGGTACCTGCAGTGGACCGCCGGCCTGCTCTACGGCTACGTCGGGGAATACCAGGACAAGGTGCCCTTTAACTACAATGGCTTTTCACCCGGTCTGGTGGCCAGCATCGGCTACCAGTTCAACAAATACGTCTACGCTGAACTCGACGTTCTGGGTGGCGCCGGACTGATGTTCTCCCTGGTGTTCCCGCTGCCCAAAGACTGGCCCTGAAGAGACAGCTGCGGCATCCCGGCGGCCGGGTTGAGCGACGCGCTGAC
Source organism: Candidatus Accumulibacter affinis (assembly GCA_016713625.1). Lineage (GTDB taxonomy): Bacteria > Pseudomonadota > Gammaproteobacteria > Burkholderiales > Rhodocyclaceae > Accumulibacter > Accumulibacter affinis. The sequence goes on along the minus strand of JADJOT010000008.1, from coordinate 238,608 downwards.
CCCTTGCCGGTGACGGCCAATCCCTTTCTCCCATCCTGCGCCCCGCCATGCTGTCACCCCTGATTCGCCGCCTGCTGATTGCCCTTCTGGTCGTCCTGCTAATCGCCACTGGACTGTGGTGGGCGACCCTCCCGAAACCGGTCGCCGTCGTGCTCAAGGAAATCGAACGTGGCCAGGTCGAATCGACGATCGCCAATACCCGCGCCGGGGCGGTCGAGGCCTGCCAGCGTACCAAGCTGTCGACGATCACCGGCGGCCGCATCGAAGTCCTGGCGGTCAAGGAAGGCGACCGGGTCAGCAAGGGCCAGCTGCTGATGAAACTGTGGAACGACGACCAGCAGGCGCAGAGTGCCTGGATGACCTCACAGGTGGCGACTGCCCGCATGCGCGTCAACGAAGCCTGTGTGGTGGCGAGCAACGCCGAACGCGAAGCCGGTCGTCAGGCGGCCCTGCGCGCGCGGGGTTTTGTCTCGGGCGCCAAGGAAGAAAGCGCGCGCAGCGAGGCGCAGGCCCGGCGTGCCGGCTGTGAAGCCGCCAAGGCCGACGTCACCCAGGCCGAAGCGAGAGTCAGCGTGAGCCGCGTCGAACAGGGGCGGACAATCCTCTATGCGCCGTTTGCCGGCACCATCGCGAAAATCGTCGGCGAGGTTGGCGAGTACTCGACGCCGTCGCCACCCGGTGTACCGACGCCACCGGCAATCGATTTGATCGACGACTCCTGCCTGTACGTCAAGGCGCCGATGGATGAAGTCGATGCGCCGCGGATCGTCGCCGGGCAGCCGGTACGCATCAGCCTCGACGCGCTGCCCAGGCAGTCCTTCGCGGGCCAGGTCAGGCGGGTGGCGCCCTACGTCTCGGCCGTCGAGAAGCAGGCGCGCACCGTCGACATCGAGGCCATCTTTGCCGACCCGGCGGCACCGGGCAAGCTGCTGGTCGGCTACAGTGCGGATGTCGAGGTGATTCTGGCGGTTCGCGAGAACGTCGTCCGGGTTCCCACCCCGGCGTTGCTCGAAGGCGGCCGCGTGCTGGTGGCAGGCGCTGACGGCAGGCTCGAGGAACGCCAGGTCAAGACCGGTCTCGCCAACTGGGAGTTCACCGAGGTGCTCGAAGGCCTCGCCGCCGGCGAACGCGTGGTCACGTCGCTGGAGCGTGCCGGCGTCAAGGCCGGTGCGCACTATGCGGTCGATAGCAAGCCGGCAACCACCGGCAAGTAGATCATGAGCACGGCGCTGATCGAGCTTGCGGGCATTGAGCGGGTCTTCCACCTCGGCGACAGCGAGGTGCACGCGCTGCGTCGTCTCGACGTCAGCATCAACGCTGGGGAATACGTGGCGGTGATGGGCCCCTCGGGCTCGGGCAAATCGACGCTGCTCAACCTGCTCGGTCTGCTCGACCGCCCGAATTCCGGTACCTACCGCCTCGAGGGCCGCGACGTCACCACCCTTTCGGCGGCAGAACAGGCGCGCGTGCGCAGCGAGCGTATTGGCTTCGTCTTTCAGAGCTTTCATCTGGTGCCCCGCCTGACCGCCGCCGAGAACATCGCGTTGCCGATGACACTCGCGGGCATCGTGCCGATCCAGCGTGCCGAGCGCGTCGCGCGCGCGCTCCGCGACTACGGACTCGAGAACCGCGCCGATCATCGCCCGGATCAACTCTCGGGCGGGCAGCGCCAGCGCGTCGCGATTGCCCGGGCGACGATCATGCAGCCGGCGTTGATCCTCGCTGACGAGCCGACCGGCAACCTCGATCGTTCCACCGGTGAAGAAGTGATGCGCTTGCTCGAAGAACTCAACGACCGCGGCGTCACGCTGATCGTCGTCACCCACGATGGCGTCCTCGGCGCGCGTGCGCGCCGCCAATTGCTGATGGAAGACGGCGCCCTGCAGGATGACCAGCAGCGCCCTAGCACAACGCTCGCAGACCCGTGCGCGCTCCCGACCTGATTCGCTTTGCCCGCGATGCGGCGACCGGCAACCGGCTGCGCACCTCCCTGCTGGTGCTGGCGATGGCTATCGGCGTCGCCGCCGTCGTCGTCCTCACGGCGCTTGGCGATGGCGCGCGCCGCTATGTGCTGAACCAGTTCTCGTCGATCGGCAGCAATTTGGTAATCGTTCTGCCGGGGCGCTCGCAGACCGGCGGCTTCAACCCTGGCAACGCGATCACCAGCACGCCGCGCGACCTGACCATCGACGATGCCCAGGCGTTGCTGCGTGCGAGTGCCGTGCACCGCGTCGCGCCGCTCGCCGTCGGCACCTCGGAGATCAGCGCCGGCGGCAAGTTGCGCGAAGTGATGGTCGCCGGCACCACCGCCGACTTCATCGAAGTACGCCGCCTCACGCTCGCGCAGGGGCGCTTTCTGCCACCGGGCGACTGGCGTCGCGGCGCATCGGAAGCGGTCATCGGCGCCAAGGTGCGCGATGAGATGTTCGGCCGCGAACAGGCGCTCGGCCAGCTGGTCCGCATCGGTGATCGGCGTTTCCGCATCGTCGGCGTGCTCGCCTCGACCGGTCAGGGGCTGGGAATGAACACCGACGAGCTGGTGATCGTTCCGGTGGCGCTGGCGCAGGCGATGTTCAACAGCAATACCCTGTTCCGCATCCTCGTCGAAGCCAGCAGCCGCGACGCCATCGAGCTGGCCAAGGCGCAGGTGGCCGAGATCGTCAAGCTGCGCCACGAAGGCGAACAGGACGTCACGATCATCACCCAGGACGCCGTCCTCGCCACCTTTGACCGCCTGCTCGGCGCCCTCACCCTGGCCGTTGCCGGAATCGCGGCGATCAGCCTGGCCGTCGCCGGCATCCTGGTGATGAATGTGATGCTCGTCTCGGTGGCTCAGCGGACGGCCGAGATCGGGCTGCTCAAGGCGCTCGGCGCGACCGGCGCGACGATCCGCAACGCCTTTCTGGCTGAGGCGGCGATGTTGTCGGCAGCCGGCGCCCTGCTCGGCTTCGCCCTCGGCCACGCCGGCGCCGCGCTGATCCGCCAGCTCTATCCCGACTTTCCTGCCTTTCCACCGGACTGGGCAGTGCTCGCCGGACTCGCCACGGCGCTGACTACCGGCGTCGTCTTCGGCGTCCTGCCGGCACGTCAGGCCGCGCGACTCGATCCGGTGCAGTCGCTGGCCAGGCGCTGAGCGCGGCGATGAACGAAACGTCATGATCCACCCACGCGACGGACTGCAGCTGGCACTGCGCGCGATCACTGCGCACCGGCTGCGCAGCTTCCTGACGCTGCTCGGCATCGCCGTCGGCATCGCCGCGGTGATCCTGCTGACCTCGATCGGCGAAGGCATCCATCGTTTTGTGCTGGCCGAATTCACGCAGTTCGGCACCAATGTGATCAGCGTCGCGCCCGGCAAGGTCAAGACCTCGGGGCCGACGCCGACCGGTATCCCGACCTCGGTACGGCCGCTGACGCTGGAGGACGCCGTCGCGCTCGAACATCTGCCGCATATCACTGGCATGACGGCGACGGTGTGGGGCAACACCGAGGTCAATGCCAATGGCCGCCTGCGTCGGACCACCGTCAACGGGGTGAGCGCGGCGATGCTCAAAGTGTACGGGATCCGGGTCAGCAGCGGCCAGTTTCTGCCGGCCGAGGACGCCGACCATGCGCGCGCCTTCATCGTTCTCGGCGCGAAGCTCAAGGAGGAACTGTTCGGCGCCGGCAATCCCCTCGGTGCGCGGGTGCGTGCAGGTGGCCTGACCTTTCGTGTCATTGGCGTCCTCGAAGCCAAAGGGCAGTTTCTCGGCATCGACCTCGACGACGCCGCCTACATCCCGACCGCCCGCGCGCTGGAACTCTACAACCGCGACGGAGTAATGAAGATCGACCTGTCGTACGAGGAAGGCGTGCCCGCAGCCGCGGTCAGCGCGCTGGTCAAGGCGACACTGCAGGCACGGCACGGGCGCGAGGACTTCACCATCACGACGCAGGAAGACATGCTGCGCACGCTGTCGAACATCCTGGACATCCTGACCATGGCGGTCGGCGCGCTGGGCAGCATCTCGCTGCTCGTCGGCGGTGTCGGCATCGTCACCATCATGACCATTGCGGTCACCGAACGTACCGGCGAAATCGGCCTGCTGGTGGCGCTTGGCGCACCACGCAACACCATCCTCGGCCTATTTCTCGGCGAGGCCGTCGCGCTCTCCGCGCTCGGCGGGCTACTCGGCCTGCTCCTGGGGATCGGTCTGGCGCAGTTGATTCACCTGCTGGTGCCGGCGCTGCCGGTGCACACGCCACTCAGCTTTGTCATCCTGGCCGAGAGCATCGCGGTGGCGATTGGCCTGCTCGCTGGCGTGCTGCCCGCCAGGCGCGCGGCGCGGCTGGACGCGGTGGAGGCGCTGCGCGCGGAGTGAGCAGCGGCGGGAAAAGGGGCAGTGCTCGATTTAGACTGATACTTTTCGCCATGGCCCGTCGTAAACGAATCCGTCTCCCTGCCCGACCAGCGAGGCCTGATTCATTCATTCAATTCGCGCCTGGCCTCTTTAGCTTCCTCGCCACACCCATACCCAGGAGAGCAGTGCCGAACAGGAGGAAGCTGGCCGGTTCCGGCACGCTCTGAGTCCAGCCGATCACGTCGAAGGCCTGAATGTCGCGTGCGGTCACCACGTTGAGCTGGCCTGGCGGCACCGCTGTGGGATCCATGATGCCAATGTTGAAGCTGTCCTTCCAGTGGCTCGCCTGCCAGCCGTCGCCAAAAGCTTTCCCGGTCGACCAGGCGTTGCTGACCAGGGCACTGCAAGCGCCGTCGATGGCAAAGTCCTTGGCGCTGCCGCCGATGGTCCAATCGATGTCCGCACCGGCTTGCTGGCTCGCGCCAGAGCACCGCGTGAAGTCGAGCAAGGTCGCGTACGGGTCGAAGTAGGCGTCACGGAATGAGCCGCTTACCCCCGGTCCATTGCTGTTGGTGTCGAGAAAGTCGACACCGCTGGTAAAACCCATGGCGTGGCCAAGCTCGTGAATGGCGATGCCGACAAAGTCGAAGAGACCGGCGCCAATCCCGTCGCTCGGGTCGAAGTCGAAGTTGAAAGCGCTGCTGAAGGTGATCTGCGCATCCTCCGCCGCATCGTTGGCTGCGACGAGTCCAATGGCCTTGGCATTCGCCCTGGTCACCTGCAGGTCGGTGATCGCACTGTGCACGTGCGTGGCGCCGCCAGAATCCGCAGTGCCGTTGATGAGCTTGCTGTAGTTCGACCCGCCCGGCAGCCCTACGACCATGGTGGCGTCGTCCACGCTGGATGCATCGACGCCGAGCGCTGTCTTCATGGCTGCGAAGCTCGTGTTGAGGTATGCTGAACCGGCTTGCCCCAGGACGTTCGGGTCGAGAAGCGCAAAGCCGGCCGTGATGTTCACGATGACCGGGTCAATGAACACGCCCTGCCAGAAGCTCGCCGCCGCCTGGAAGCCCATATCCGCAGTAGCGTTCCCCGTCGAGGTCAGGTTGAAAGTCAGCGCATGCGCTGGTGACGCTGCGCCGAATGCGGCAGCGACGGTGACGCCGCAGGCCAGTTGCCTGAGGGTCGGGCGTAGTATCTTGCAGGTTTCCATCGATACTTACCCTTGTCTTTCTTCATACAGATGTTTTGTATAGGAACAACTGAATCAAGCCCTGAAAGCCGAGTCCGCGCCGACTCGAGGTGCCGCTGTGTGCTGGTCCGCGCCGCCATTATACGGCCAGCCAGACTTCCCGATCGCCACCCCATCGCGTATTCTTCTGCGATCGGCATTCATGGAGCGATCGCGGCGTCCGAGCCGCATACCGCGCTGGCCGGCGCGCGCATCCTGCGCCGCGGGGGCAAAGGAAAAAGAAGGAAAAAGGGGCCGTGCTCGCTTTGAACTGATACTTTTGGCCATGGCCCATCGTACCCGAATACATCTCCCTGCCCGACCAACCGAACCTGAGACATTCAATTCGAGCCTGGCCCCTTTAGCTTGCGCCCCTTTAGCTTGCGCCCCTTTAGCTTGCGCCCCTTTAGCTTGCGCCCCTTTAGCTTGCGCCCCTTTAGCTTGCGCCCCTTTAGCTTGCGCCTTTAGCTTGCGATGGCGACCACCGCCTCTTCCAGGGCCGCATTGAGGCCCTGGTGGGCACCGTAGCTGACGCCGACGAATGCCGACAGCCCGCTCAACTCAAGGAATTGGCACACCACCCGGATGCCGGCACCGCCCTGCAGGGTGATGCAAAAGTGCGCCGCCACCACCAGTTGATGCAGCCACTGCACGCCCTCCGGGGTCTCCACACACGCAGCCAGAACCGCGGGGGCCGCGCCCACCGCAACCGGCTTGTACCACTCCTGCAAGGTACTGCGTGCCAGACCAAGCTCGGCGGCCACCTGCCGCTGCGGCTGTCCCGCCCTCAAGCGCGCATTGGCCGTCTCAAGCTGTTCCGCACGCTCCAGACGCGAGCGGCGCTTCACGACTCACCCACCATCGATGACGGTGCAGCGTGCGGTGGCATCGGCCACGTGTCTGGGTTAAAGTCAATCCCGGCAGGACCCTCGAACATCTTCTTCTCCCTTGCTTGGTTGGCGCCTCCAAGGGTACGTAATTTCGAGGGTTCTGCCACTCTCCCGCACGGCTTTCACCATGCGCAGTACTCAGCCTTGGCCGGAATGATGATCAAGGCCGGTGTAGCGGTAAGCGATTCGAGTATAAAATAATTACTGAAGAGAGTAAACCAGCGCTTTCATAAAGCGATAACAAACGGAGGAAATTAATTTTGACATCAAATGCAAATAAAGATCGCACCCAAGAAATAATTGATGGATCAGAATTTAATATCATATCATCATACATACCAAGTGAGGATATAAAAAGGAATGATATAATACCTAAAAGGCTGTTTGATGTAAATGCGATGAGACTGATAGAAACTTCTACAATTCTCGACAAAACAAACTTAAATTACGTTGCGATATCCTACTCATGCACCGAAAGGCAGTCTATTAACCTTCAGGATCCAAATATATCTTGGGTAGTAGGGTTTGCCACACCTGATTGGCTCGAAATTGTTTGCGAAAAAGTAAAAGCAATAAAAATAAGCTATATATGGATAGACTCCATTTGTATAAACCAGGATTCTAAAGAAGATAAAGGATTGCAAGTTCCACTAATGGGAGATTACTACCATGGAGCGGAGCTTGTCATAGTAGTTCTTGATGATGTATTACAGTACAAAGATGATATCCTATCCTCAGAAAAAATTTTGAAAGCGATTCAAGATAATATTGAGTATAACACAAGATATTTGTCAGTGCCAAGTTGGTTAAACTTGGAACATTATGTGGCAGCACACACTCTAATTTCTATTATTGCTAAGTCAAGATGGAGTAAAAGAGTATGGACCACACAGGAAATAAGACTTTCAAAAAAGGCAATATACTTCATTCCAAAAGTAACCTCTATCACAGATGTAGAACTATCCACGCTAGTAATGCTTAAATATATGGGGGCTAGTTCTCAAATAGAAAATATTACAAAATATATGATGGAGCTACCAATTAAGATGGAGGTAACAGAGAGCATGGTTGTAGAGTCCATCATGCCAAGCAGAAATAAAAGATATTTACCTATAACTGAAGTACAACAATTACTTAAAGGAAGGTCTTGCCAACTGGAGCAAGATAAAATATATGGTATTCTAGGGATGCTGCATTACGGTAAGGATCTGAAAGTGAACTATGACTTAACACTAGATGAAATAGAAAAGCAGTTATACACTCTCGCATCGAGCCATGGCGATAATACGTGGATATCTGGAAACGGTGAAAGACATCCCCATCCAGGATGGGGCATGGCCATGAGATTCACAGGTGGTATCCCTGCCCCAAGCTCCATAGCTCTCTTCTCTGCACCAAGAATATACAATGATGCCATAGAGATAGTTGGAAGCTTATGCGGAAAGTGGAGTTACGTTAAAGAATTAACTCCACTAGAAAAGCCGGATACTCAATCAGGTCCAGGATATCGAGAAGTACCACTCACCAAAACATGTACTTCTATTATCACAGCAATATCTACAAGATCAAATTCCATGGAAAATTGCATAAACGCCCTGAAGTCTGCGTTTTATCTATATCAAGACGAAAGTGACGACACGCTTGCAAGCATAGTAAACAGAAACGGATTATTTGATAATTTTTTATGCCGCTTCTTTCTGAATGGTATTGGAAGATGGTCAGCAGAAAAGATTAAAGGAAAAGATGAAGGGGCACTTTTCGCAAACGCATCGGTAAGACTGTACGCATGGTACGGATTCGGAAGAAGATTGAGCTTGCTAGAAATCAATACGGATGCAAAAGTTAAAAACTATCGGGCAGTAGCAAGCGTAGATCAAGGTCAAACATCAGGATTTATCATGATGATAGGACTTATCAGTAAGGAGGTCTCGGTTTGTATCCCAGTAATAAAAATAAAAGAAAAATTCAAAAAAGTTGGCGGTATCATGTTAGTCCATTTAAATGAATTAAGTAATGAAATCGATCAGAAAACTTTTTCGATGTTGTAATCTTCTTTCCGGGTCTCTGCACTCGGGCGCGGCGATAGCTCGGCTGAATGCCTAGGGATTAGATCAGGCAGCTACCGATGCAAAATTGGTTTCGGCATGGTAGATGACTCGCAGCGATGCAGATTGACCCTGGTGATCATGAGCCGCAATGACTGTTGTTAGCCCGACACAGGTTCTTTCAAATCCACAAGGGAAACGAGTTGGAACATCACGACAGAAAATTGGCTTCGCCAAAGGCACAGCAAGACAGGCTTCCTCCTTCGCATCTGTATCGCGGCGAACTCGGAGAGGAGTTACTGATCTTGAGTAATTCCGAAATCAGGATCGCAGAACAGGCCGTTCAGCCCGGCGTGGTCGTAACTACCGACGGGCCGGTGAGCGTGCGCCCCGGCGATTTAATTGTGTCGATGCCGGCGGGAGAGCGGTTTCCGATATTGGAACCGATCTATTTCGGGACTTACGAAGTGCTGAGCAAGGTCGGCAACTGGTTCGTTGGCAGGAGGCTGTTACACCCGCGTCGGGCCTGGCCGATCGAATCAGCTGGAGCGGAGCTCGATTACGGAGCAGGCCGCGGCTGGGTATCGGGAGCGCGGGGCGACTGGATCTACCAATCCGACGACGACGATTTCGGCCTCATCAATTCAAATGCCAGCTCGCAGTCGTATGTGGTGATCGGCAAGGCAAGCGAACTTGGCAGCGCCGGCAGTTCGGTTCAACGCTTCAATCTCTATACCTCTGTCGTGGCCCTCCTTCCGCCGATCCTGACCGGCCTCGCGCTGCTTGCGTTGCACTGGTACGGTAATCATCCGGCTCTAGCCAAAGCGCTGCTCGCCCTTGAGGCGCTGTTACTAGTGCTCGGGGTCTGGGGCGCCTGGTACATGCGAACCCGCCGGTGGTCATTGCGCGTCGCGATCATGTCGGCCGATGCTATTGCCCGCAAATACCAGATCGCTGCCCAAGCGCTGGGCGTGACCGCCTCGGAATTCTTTCCGATGATGGCGCTCTGGCGCGCGGCGCAGAACGAAGGCACCCAGGCACCGCCGCTCTCTCGCAAGAGTGTCGCGACCCTCAAGAAGCTAATCGACGAAAGCTATCAGCACATCCTTGTCGACTTGGAGCATCACCACCGGCTCGAACGCCATGCAGATGCGTTGTCTTGGTTTGCGGCGGCCGTCGTGCTGTTCTGTCTGGGAATGGTGGCCTTTGCCGATCAGCACTCGTACAAGTTGATCGCCATCTGGCTTCCATCGGTCGTCGGCGCGGCTCATGCCTGGACGTGGCGGCGTCAGTCACTTGGTCGTGTCAATGCCGCCAGCGAAATGCTGAAGGAACTGCGCTTCATCAAGACTCGGCTGGTGTCGCTCACGTCCGACGCGTCCCTCGACCAACCCGAGGGGACCAGCAGGCCGGAGACGCTCGCGGTGATCCGCATGCTGTGCCATGCGATCGCGCAGCATTCTCAACGGGAATTACGTTTCACGGCGGCCGAAACAGCCGGTATTCCCGTCTGATATTAGTAGTCAGTCATCTTCGGGAGGATAGAGGCGCGTGCTTGCGTGGGGCATCCTGTAAGGTAAATTGCTACTTGACCGGAACAGTTTTGGGTGTGGATCTTTTCGGCCACGAGGGATTGCTTGCGGATCAAAGACATGATTTATCAGAGGGTTGTCAAAGATGCCTCGGAGGTGGTAGGTAACGGTTTTCAAGCTGATTACCCATGGCCAGGAGGCCCCTTGAGATGTCAGGAGAGACCAAAGAGACCTGTTTTGACGAGTTTGTCGCGGCTCGCGAGCAGTTTGAGAAACTGATGGGTGAACTGCGATCGGATTCGGCACGAATCCTGGAGCATGGGGAGGTCGAATCACTGATCGCGCGCGAGGGGTATGAGTTGTTGCGGCGTTTGATGCAGGGGTACCTGGATCAACGAGCGGCGGCGGAAGCAAGGTGTGAAGTAGTGACCGGGGCGGACGGAGCGGCGGCATTGCCGAGCCAGAAGCCGATCGCTGGCGACGGTGTTCGGCGGAGTGACGGTCAGGCGCCTGGGGTACAGCGGAGCCCGGCTGAAGAGTGTTTTCCCGTTGGATGCTGCGCTGAATCTGCCGCCGAACCAATACTCCCAAGGGGTGCGACGCAAGGTAGGGTTGGAAGTGGCCAAGGGCTCGTTTGAAGAGGCGGTGAAGGCCATCCAGGAAGGCACGGGTGCGGAAGTGCCGAAGCGACAAGCCGAAGAACTGTCCCGGGCGATCAGCGTGGATTTTGACGAGTTTTACGCCCGTCCGCCGGTGGAGGACGCTCGTCGGCCGGTAGAGGAAGCCAGTGCGCCTGAGGAGGAAGCCGGTACGCCGGAAGTGGACAGCAGCGATCTGCTGGTGATGAGTACCGATGGCAAAGGCATTGTCGTGCGGAAGCAAGACCTTCGAGAAGCGACGCGTAAGAAGGCGGAAGCGACGACGCACAAACTCAAGGCCCGTCTGAGTAAAGGCGAGAAGCGCAATCGTAAGCGGATGGCCACGGTCGCCTCGGTGTACGAGGTGGCCCCGCATCTGCGGACCGCCGAGCAGATCATGGGGCAAGACGAGTCCACCGCGCCGAAGCGGCCCAAAGTACAGAACAAGCGGGTGTGGGCCAGCCTACGTCAGACCCCGGCGGAAGTGATCGAGGAGATGTTCGCCGAAGCCGAGCGTCGTGACCCCAAGCATGAACGAAGGTGGTTGGTGCTGGTCGATGGCCAGGAAGCTCAACAGCGGGAAGTCGAAGTGGCGATTGCGCGCCACCGAACGGACGTGGTGGTCATTCAGGATTTCGTGCATGTCCTCGAATACTTGTGGAAAGCCGCCTACTGCTTCCACGCAGATGGCACGCAGGAAGCCGAAACTTGGGTGCTGGAGCGCGCCTACGCCCTACTCCAGGGGAAAGTCAGCGACGTGGCCGCGGGGATGCGCCGCAGCGCCACCCGCCAAGGCATCTCGCAAGAGGCGCGAGCGCCGGTCGACAAGTGTGCCGACTACCTGCTCAAGAACAAAGAACGTTTCGACTAGGCCACCGCCCTGGCCAACGGCTGGCCGATCGCCACCGGAATCATCGAGGGCCGCTTGTCGTCACCTGGTCAAGGACCGCATGGACCTCACCGGCGCCCGCTGGAGTCTGGACGGCGCGGAAGCGGTGCTCCGCTCGCGCTCCCTTCGTGCCAGCGGCGACTTCGAGGAGTACATGGCCTTTCACCATCGCCAAGAGCGCCAGCGCAACTATCTGTCGGCACCGCAAAACAATGACGCCAAAATGGCTGCGTGATCGCAGGGAAGTCGTGGCTCAAAAGAGCCACACCCAATAAGATAGATAGAATTTGACCTATTATGTCAAATTATTAAATATAATCAGTACAATACGATTAGAAAGCATCATTCAGTTCTAAGATGATTGACTAGTAGTGCCGCGAGCGTGGCATGGCCGGAATGATAAGCGAGGCCCTTCAGCGCAAGCCACTGTCCCCACGACCGGCTAGCCGACGACCCCGACCCGCCCAAGCCGCCCTATCTGATTCCGCTGACGGCGTAGCGGGGTGGCCGGAACGATGATCGCGGCCGATTAATTCGCACCCTGCAATTGTCGGAGAAGTTATCTGATACCGTTTATGAGGCTAGGGTCATCGGCATTTCTGCTTTAGTTCCTCAAGCCTTATTTTACACTCCAAGTCAAGCATCTCCATGATATACAACTCCTCCCATAACGCAATTCGAATAACATTACCATTCTTGCGCATTGTCAGCCCCTTTTGCTGCAGAATAATATCTAGCACTTGGTCCCACGGTACGTCCTTGAGAATAAGCGTTATCGCACCGCCGACGGAGTCGCTTATAACTATGTTAATTCCTATGAATTCACCGATACACTGCAACAGGCGGCGGACATCGACGTTATTGAAGTTAAGGGATAGTTTATCTCCTTGGTAAGCTTTACGTTCCTCCTGTGGCAAGTCATTTGAATCTGCTACGACTTTATTTAACTGCGGTTCAGGTCCATATAGCCCGGGAAGAGCAAGCGATGCCTTGACCACTTGCGCTGCATTCAGCGCCGCAAGTTTTTGCCGCGCGTCCTTGTCGGCGTGGTTTTTTTTGTGCCCCCAATCACAAATACCTTTGACAATGATCCAGTCGATCTTGGCCTCACTTGCGCTGACATATAAGCCAACACCTTCCATCTCGCCCCCAATGGCTTCTGGAAAAAGAGCTTTTAGACTCTCCCTGTAGTCGAGATTATCGAGGAGTTTTTGACCAGAGAGTAGGAGGCCAAATCGGACTTTCGGCCAAGTATCGTCACGGCGCCGCTGAGTTAAGTCGGTCTGGCGCAATCGGTTTCGAAGCCTATCGCTGGAACTGGGCCTGTCGCCGCGGGGGGTCATGGTACCCGTATTTTCCAGCCGTCCCAGTTCGTAGTCCTGAACTTGTGTGGAAACAAGAACATCACCAATAGTTTGCTTTGCCTCGTCGAGCCCGAAAGCAACGCCAATGGAAATGATTGCTCGCGGATTCCAGTGATCAATGGCCTCACGCGATCTTTGTTGAGACGCCCCGATGCCCCCAGCACCCATCTCACACAGTGTACTTACAATCCGCAGGCCATCATGCGTGCCCAAGTGAGTATAGGTAACGCCTTCCCTCGTGCTTTGCAACGGTGCCTGGCGCTCGCCAAGGAACACATCAAATAAAGCATTAGTCTCGTGCTCATTCACCGTCATCAAAATGACCAAAGGTAATGCAAGTTGTGTATTCTCAATGTCTGATGTGGCGTCCAGATAGGGTGGCATGTATTTCACTCCAACTACTAATTTAGTTTATTCAAAGTCGGTGTTTTGCACTGCCCGAAATCCTCTTGTGCGCGTGCCATGGCATCTGCTGCAAGAGGATGTAGGCTCAAACCGCCGAAAATTCCGGCAACTGGTACGTTCATCGACGGCGAGATGGAAACTTTCCGATCCTCGATGGTTGGTGGATCGCGATTCTGTGGTGTGAAAGCCGGGGTTTCTCATTTCACGCTTTAAACTTTCCGTTTATAACTCACAATTATGGATAGGTTTGGCGAGAAAGAAGCAGAAGCCAAAGAATTTTTCACGGAATTTTCGGCGGTTTGAGCTTACACCCCCATGAGGCGACGGCCAGGATCAAATGTCCGACAGACTCTGAGGCCGGTTTCACTTTGATCTCGATGTCGTAGCCGAGCCGATTCAGGCAGTCCATCAGTTTGCGCTCGGACAAGTTCGTAAAGTCACCGCGCATCATGTCGGACACCTTCGGTTGTGTGATACCCATGCGCTTGGCGGCGGCTTGTTGCGTCAACTCGAGGCGTCGCATGGCCTTCCTGATTTCGATGACCAGGCCCGTCTTGATCTTGAGTTTTTCCGCATCGGCTAGACCCAGATCGGCATACACGTTGCCCGAACTGCGCAGAACCTCAACGCCATCAATGATTCGTTTTTCCATTTCGTAGCTCCTTCGTCAGCGCCTCGGCTACCTTGAGCCTGGCGCGAATGATGTCCATATCCTCTTTCGGCGTGGCGATCCCGCGCTTACTCTTCTTCTGGAAGCAGTGCAGGACAAATACCGCTTCCTCGAACTTCACCGTGTAGACCGCGCGATATGTGCCGCCGGCGTCGTCTTCGACCACTTCCAGCACGCCGGCACCGCCAAAGCCTTTGAGCACCTTCGCGGCATCGTGCTGGTCACCGGCTTGCGCAAGGGACAGCGCATAACCGAACAACCGCCTTACGTCGACCGGTAACGCCATGAGATCCTTGTGACTGCTCGCTATCCATTCGAGAGGTTTTTCGATCATGGCTAGATTATATATGAACAGGCATAAACGACCAACCGTCTCGATCACCATCGATCCGTGGAAAAGGGTGTGAGGTCCCAGTGGAATGACAAGTAAGCGTCTAGAAAAAAGTCATTCGATAATCAGAGCCGAAGCCGTCCAAAATTGTATCGACGTCAGCCTCAAGGGTCGCAGAGTTCCGGGCTTTGAACGCCATCCACTCGTACTTCATCTTGTGCCAGAGCTTCTCGATGCGGTTTAGCTCCGGGCTGTAAGGCGGCAGGAAGAGGAGCGTGAGGCCCTTGCGCTTCAGGAAAGCCAGCAGGGGCTGGAGTTCCTTCGCCTTGTGGATCGAAGCATTGTCCAGAATGACGGTCAGTGGCCTTCCGACGCTTTCCAGAAGGAGACCGAGGAAGCCGCCAAAAAGAGCCGCGGTCGTGGTCTCCCAGAACTTGGCGGTGAACAAAGCCCCGGTCGATATCAACGCGGCCAGCACATTCAGGCGCTTTCCGCGCTCGGCCGTAATCAGGTGAACTTCTCCTGTCTCGGTCCATGCGCTCCGATTGGGGTGCGCCTGCGCAAAGCCGGCTTCATCCACGTAGGCCAGCGTGACTTCGCCAAGCTTTGTTTTTTCAACCAATTCCTCTATTTCTGCCTGGGCTTCCCGAAATTTGGCTTCGTCTCGCTTCTTTCGTAGACTGTGCCGGGTCCTTTTCCAGACGTAGCCCTTCTCTTTCAAGGTGCTCTGTACCAGCCACACCGATACCTGGACGCCCTGTTCGGCAGAGAGGCGGCTTCTCAACTGAGGAGCCGTACAGGCCTCCTCCTTTGCCCAAGCGCACAGCAGCTGCTTATGGGTTGTCGATAGCTTGCGAGGTGCGCCGCTGCGCGATCGGTCGCACAGCCCGTCGAACCTTCTGGATAGCCAGGCATCCCTGTGGTTTGCTACGGTTTCCTTATGAATCTTCTGCTGTAGGGCAACTCCGTCAAGGGATCGTCCTTCATCAAGTAGTAGGACGGTCCGTGCTCGCCGACGCTTACGCCAGTCGCTGCCGCGCTCGTCTATCTGCGTTAGCTGGTGGCGCTCTTCTGCTGTGAGGGTCAGCGTCTTGGCTCTGCGGCACATGGCGAGACATCCGGGGATGGCGGGACGGCAAGTATAACGGCATAAGGCCATAAGTCGAAGAACTTATCCAGGAGCGCTTAGCGTGGGGTGTCACTCACCGTCTACGCCAGACACGTTTCCCACCCCTGGGCCAGTAGCAATCCTCACAAGTTAGCACAAATGCATAGATTTGGCGCGCCGTTGCGCCGATCGTACTCCTGTTGCATAATAGTTCTGCAACCAATTGTTTATAAAGGAGAATCGTATGACTTCCTGAATATGCTAATATACTTATGAAGCTCTCGAAGTATCTGTTTTCAACCTAAAAACCGCAGTTGCCAGCGTGCAATCCGGCTGAACCTCAGGCAATCTATGGTTTTTTGGCAGATGATGGAGGTCACCGAATGGGTGAGGCGAGACGGAAGCTGGAGAAGCGCAAAGAAATGCTTTTGTCGTGTGCTGGCGTGCAGACGATGGCGGGCAAGGTTCAGGTGCGCTGGGAGACGGAGAGCGCAGCGACGCCGATGGGTCAGTTGGCGTACTTCATCGAGTTTCTGCATCTGACAGGGTTGTGGTCACGGTGGCTGGCAGGCTGTCCGCTGACCTACAGCAGCCCGAACGCGCCGTCGATCGCGGACGTTCTGGGCACCTGGATGCTGTCCATTCTATCGGGGCACCGGCGCTATTCGCACGTCACGACCATCCGTGGCGATGGGGTGAATCCGGGCTTGCTCGAGATGGACAAAGTCGTTTCCGAGGACGCACTACGCAAGGGGTTGCTGCGGATTCCGGAAGCCGCCGGGACGACGTGGCTGGACGGGCATCTCGACGAGAGCACGGCGGCGCTGCTGGACGCCGGGTGGATTTTCGACACCGACACCACCGTCAAGGTGCTGTACGGCCACCAGGAAGGAGCCGTCGTGGCCTACAACCCGAAGAAGCCGGGTCGGCCGTCGCACAGTTACCATACGTACCTGATGGCCGGCCTGCGTCTGGTGTTGGGTGTCGAAGTGCATGCGGGCAACGAGCATTCGTCGAAGCACGGTCAGCCGGGGCTGCTGAAAATTCTCGATGCGCTGCCCTCGGACAAGAAGCCGGGACTGGTACGCGGCGACAACGGCTACGGAACGGACGGGCTGATGGTGGCGCTGGAAGAACGTGAACAGCCTTATCTGTTCAAGCTCAAGCTGTCCAAGAATGTCAAGCGGCATATCAGCCGCCTCTGTGACGGAACCGATTGGACGGATGCCTACAACTGGTGGAGTCTGTTCGTTCGACTGGCGAATCCAGAAGCTCGACGAGAGGCCATCACCAGCCGCCTGTGGCTGATGACCTCGGTCGGGCGAAAAACGGAACATGCCGGGCAGACCACCGTTACCCTAACCGGATTGCATGCTCACTTCGAGCAGGCGCGGGCGGCACTGATGCGAGTCTCCGCCTTGCTTCAAGGCTGGGTGGCCGAAACTGCGGAGCAGTTGACCCGGCCATCCGTTTGGCATCGTGTCTGTGATCACCTCAAGCAGATTCTCGCCGGCACCGGTGCGCCACCAACCCCTCCGTTGCTGGGAAATTATGCGAATGAAGTCGGCTAACTGCGGTTTTTAGGTTCAAAAGAGTTCCTGGAGGTGGCCAGGCTCGATCCCAAATACTTCACCCGCCAACGCACCCTGACGCTGCCGACTGTCGTCAGCTTTCTGCTTTCCGGGGTCCAGGCCGCGGTACAGTCCGAACTCGATCAGTTCTTCGCCAATCTGCACAATCGCGCCAACTCGGTGCGCGAAGTGACGGCGCAAGCGTTTTCACAAGCGCGCTACAAGATCACTGCGCTGGTGTTTGGCGAGGTCAATCAGGAGCTGATCCGCTCGGCGGAGGAGCACTTGCCGATCCCGCGGTGGAAAGGGCTCCGCTTGGTCGCGGCGGATGGGAGCGACGTTCGCCTGACCATGATGAAGGACGGGATCCGGTCGATCGTCAAAGGCATGGCGTTCGGCCTGTACTTGCCAGGGATCGAACTGTTTCTGGACTTCCGGCTGCATGAGCCTTTGTGCGATGAGCGCCAGATGTTCTTCGAGGCGATCGACTGTCTGGGCCCCGACGATCTGCTGCTGATGGATCGCGGCTTTCCGTGTCGTTGGCTGGTGTCGGTACTGACCGTGCGCCACCTCCATTTTTGTATTCGTTGCGATTTGTCTCGAGGATTCAAGGTGGTACGCGAGTTCCTGATGTCCGGCCAAAGCGAGCAGGTGGTCGTCTTGCGTGCCCCGAGTGCCCGCGATGCCGAAGACTATGAATGTCCGGCGACGCCGACCACCGTTCGCCTGGTGCGGGTGGTGACGCCGAATGGACGGGTCCATGTGGTGATGACGTCGCTCCTCGATCCGGTGGCGTTTCCCGCCGCCGCGTTCGCCGACCTGTACCACGGTCGGTGGCGGATTGAGGAGGCATTCAAAAGGATCAAGCATCGGCTCCAACTGGAGCATACCTCCGGCCTGTCCTGGCACGCCGCGCGGCAGGACTTCGGCGCTAGGCGGTCCTCGACAACCTCAATGCGCTGGCGGCCTATGTCGCCACGGATGCTCACCTGGACCCGGAATCCTCCTACAAAATTAACCGCACCCTCGCGATCGACAAAATCCAGCGGCAACTCGGTCGCTGGCTCCTGGCCGCCCAGGCGACCACCCGCCGCCTGAAACCGCTCCTCGCAGAAATCGCTTTGAACCTCCAGAAGTTCGTTCCCGACCGCTCGCAACCTCGCAAACCTCAGCCGAAACCGCATCTGTCTCACGCCTATAAGTGAATATGCCTATATGCTAACTTGTGAGGATTGCTATGGCGATGGGCGGCAAGAAGGCATCCCAATAAAGGAGCCCGATGGGTTAAGGAGAAATACTTTAAGTCCAGAGGCACCAGAAACTGGATATTTGCCGCAACAGAACAAAAAGAGGACTGAACGCGACGAGAAGTCACTTTGCTAAAAGAATCGGATACGCCAATACGTCGACACGTCAAGGTTCAAGCCAAGGCGAATCCTCACGACCCAAAATGGGAGCCGTATTTCGAGTCCCAATGGGGACAGGAGATGCTCAACTCGTCAAAAGGTCGCCGGAAGTTCTACCGTGTCTGGCGAAGGCAAGATGGGCTGTGTTCTACCTGCCAAGCACCCATCACAAAGAGCACTCCTTGGAAGGCTTGCCATATTGTGAAAGTGACTGAAGGCGGGTCCGATGCAGCCGGCAATCTTCAACTTCAACATCTCAGTTGCCGTGGAAGTCAATATTACGCCAAAAACGAAGTGGTGTAACCGGGTGTCGAAAGATGCCTTTGTAGAGGCTTGAGCCGTGTGGATCGAAAGGCCCATGCACGGTTCTGAGGGGGCTGGGCGCGGGTAACCGCGTCCGGCTACCCGACTGCTCTCTCGCTGTTGGGAAACTCACGACCCCGTGTCACCACAACGCCGCTTCCTCATGCTACCGGGGCGTACGGACAACTCCCCGGACGAGACTTCAACCCGCCAGACTTACTGCTGTTACTGCGAACGGTCAATGCCAATGGCCGCCCGCGCCGGACCACCGTCAACGGGGTGAGCGCGGCGATGCTCAAGGGGTACGGGATCCGGGTCAGCAGCGGTCAGCGCGCTGGTCAAGGCGACACTGCAGGCACGGCACGGGCGCGGGGACTTCACCATCACGACGCAGGAAGACATGCTGCGCACGCTGTCGAACATCGTCGACATCCTGACCATGGCGGTCAGCGCGCTGGGCAGCATCTCGCTGCTGGTCGGCGGTGTCGGCATCGTCACCATCATGACCATTGCGGTCACCGAACGTACCGGCGAAATCGGCCTGCTGGTAGCGCTTGGCGCACCGCGCAACACCATCCTTGGCCTCTTTCTCGGCGAGGCCGTCGCCCTCTCCGCGCTCGGCGGGCTGCTCGGTCTGCTCCTGGGAATCGGTCAGGAAAAGGCCCGTCGGCGGGCTTGCGCTGACCCGGACGAGGCGGCTTTATCCTTCGGCAGGGGGCAACCAGTTCTCGCTGACCACGCCGGGATACCTCGCAAAGTCCTCCGTGTTATTGGTCACCACCGTGACCTTGAGCGAGACTGCGTGGGCGGCGATCAGCTTGTCGAGGTAATCCTTCTTGCTGTCACGGGTTGCCAGCCGGATCGGGCCGTAGGCAAGGCCGGCTTCGGCATCGAAGGGAACGACCGGGATGTCTTCAATCAGGTTGGCCAGATGGATGCGCTCTTGCTCCGGGTTGGACGACACGGCAACGCCATATTCGAGTTCGGCAAAGGTGATCGCGGACATCACCACGTCACCGACGTAGCACTGCGCGAAGCGGCGTGCGACTTCCTCCGGTTGATTCTTCATCAGGTAGATGCACACGCTGGTGTCGAGCAGGTGGCGCGGCATCAGAGAGCGTCTCGTTCGCCTTGCTCCTGATCGCCACGGCCTTCACTCATGAAGTCTGACGAAAACCTGGCGAACTTGCTCAGCACGCCGGCGAGCGACCGGCGAGCAGGCCGAATGCGGATTTCATCCCCATCACGCTCGATTTCCAGGTCAATGTCGGTACGGTCATAGGCCAGGTCCGCCGGGATGCGCACCGCCTGCGAATTGCCGTTCTTGAAAGCTCTGGTGGTGTGCACTGCCAACTCCGTTGATGGATGTACGATGAATGTATTTAGTCGATTGCACAGTTGGTTGCATGTAACACTCTCTTGGTATACTGTTTCATGTAACAAGGAGACGGAATGGCGAGTGTGATCGAACGAGTGCAAAAGCACAGGACAACTTTGCGGAAGAGCGGATTGCGTCCGGTGCAAATCTGGGTTCCCGATACGCGCAGCGCCGGGTTCGCCGAGGAGTGCTCGCGGCAATCCGCGCTGCTCAAGCACGATCCGCAGGAAAAGGACATTCTGGAATTCCTCGACGAAGCCGCCAGCCGTGATGGCTGGTCGGCATGAGGCGGGGCGCTCTTGTCACCATCGCCCCGCAGGGAGCCTACGGCAAGCCGCGACCGGCTCTCGTCGTGCAATCCGACCTTTTTGCGAGGCATCCGTCCGTTACCATCCTGCCGGTGACCAGCGAGTTGCGGGAAACCCCGCTATTTCGGGTCGAAATCAAACCGACCACCGAAAACGGCCTTGAACACCTGTCGCAAGTGATGATCGACAAGCTTCAGACCGTGCCATGCGAGAAAGTCGGTGACATTTTCGGACGCGTCGATGACAAAACAATGCTGGCGGTCAATCGCGCTTTAGCCGTTTGGCTTGGTTTCGCCTGAACGGTGAACACGCGCACATGGCCGTATTTCATCGGCTCATTATTTTGCGGTTGCTCATCTTCCCCCACAACCGGCGTTGCCTTGGATTTCCTGCCAGTCCCTTCCCCCTCCAGCGCGCTCGCTCCTTCGCAATCCGCTTGAGCAATTCGCTCGCCGGTTCGTCGTTCTGGTCTTGCGGCACCAGCTTGCCGCGCACCACCAGTTCCAGAATCAGGCCACGCAGCTTCCGGATGCCTTCCGGCGCGGTGGCAATGAGGTCGAGGTGGTCGGGAAGGCGAACGGTCATGTTTGTCCAATGAATTGACGGCGCGCACCGGGCAAAAACGGCACGGCGGATTAGCGTCCTTCAGCCCTGGCTTCGAGCAAATCGAGCACGAAACCGATGGGCAAGTCTGGATTGTCTGCAATCACCTGCTGTGCAGAGGGAAGCCGTCCAACCCGGTCGAGCAAGTCGACCAGCAAGGTGGCAACGAGGGCATCCTGGTCGACATTGGCACACAGGCGATTGAACTCCTCGGCCAATTCATCCGGCACATCTACGGTCAAGGTCGCCATGGCGAATCAGGCCGCCTCGGCCTGCCCGATCAGCTTCGATTCCAGGTAGAGCGTGTCGGGGTCGAAATCGATGTTCTGTGGCCAGGCGACAGTGCCATGATCGCAGCGCGCCAGCAAGAAAAATGCGGTTTGCTTCAGCGGCTCAAAGCATGGGTAGCGCAGATAGGGCGCCAAATCGAAACGCCGAATCTCGCCATTGGCAAAGGTCAGCGTTAGCGAATGGTCTGTGTGGGGCGTGACTTCAGTGATGCGTGGATTCATGATCAACCTCAATCCAGTGGTGCAATTTTGAACGTGGTTTCGCCCTTGGTGGCGAGCGACCAGTCGGCCATTAGTTCGTCGCGATGGATTTCTATCCATGCTTGCACGAGGCGCAACTGACGACGGGGAAGCGCGCCGTCCAGCAAGTCGCCGGATTCGATATCGAAGATGCCCTCATCGCCAGCGTACTGCGCATGGATATGCGGGCGGTGATGTTGCTTGTGATCGTTCCAGTACATGTAAATCAGGATGCCGTAAAACGTGCTGATCAGTGGCATGGTCATTGGCCTCCGTGTAGTGCGGCGTTCAGAACACCTCTAAGTTTAGCCCGTGTCGCGCCAATTTTCACCTGCAAGGCTGCATAGTCGGCAAGCAGCGTTTGCGGATCATGGACCACGGCATCCGGGCTGTGCGGGTTCCTGAGGTGGAGATTGTAGTTGCGGGCCTTGATATCGGCGGCGCTGACCTTCCACGCCTGTTCGTTGTCGACGCGGTTGTTCCACCATGCTTTCTCCGCCGCGAATTCCTCGCTGCGCATCGGCCTGGTCTTGTTGTAACTTTTCACGCCCGGCGGGTAGGGGTGTTCGTAGAACCAGACCTCCTGCGTCGGCGTGCCTTTGGTGAAGTTCCGCAGGTCGCGCAGGATCTGTTCGTAGAGGTCGCCGAACAGGTGGCGGTCCTGCGCCTTGTTGAAGTCGACGCTGCCGACGATCCTGTTGATCACCTGCCGCATCAGGTGGCCGGACTTCATGTCGCTCGTCAATGGCCGCTTCCTTGCGCTCGGCGCTGGTCCAGCGGCGCATCATGGCCGGGCCGAAGGGCTTGAAGTCGTTGGTCCGGGTCTGGTCGACGAGGATCTTGCGGTCGGCGAGGAAGAGGATGCGCTTCCTGGCCTTCGACTTCCACAGCCGCCAGATGATCTGGAAGGCGGTGTAGGTCTTGCCGGTGCCGGTGGCCATGACCAGCAGGATGCGCTGCTGCCCCTTGGCAATGGCTAAAGCGACCCCGCTGCACCGGGGACGCCACCCGCAGCCCGACTTCCCGCGGGCCGCACCATGGCGTATTCTTCCGCGATGAGCATTCATGGAGTGATCGCGGCGTCCGAGCCGCATACTGCGTTGGCCGGCGCACGCGTCCTGCGCCGCGGGGGCAACGCGGTCGATGCCATCGTCGCCGCCAAGTTCGCGGCAACCGTCACCGAGCTGCCGCTGACGTCGCTCGGCGGCGGCGGCGCCTGTGTCTGGGGGGATGCCGACAACGGCTACGAAATCCTTGATTTCTTTGCGGCGGCCCCGGGAGTCGGCCTGAGCGCTCAGCCAGCACTGGCCTTTGTGCCGGTGACGGTCGATTTCGGGCAGACCACGCAGATCTTTCACATCGGCAAAGGGGCGGCGGCGGTTCCCGGCGAACTGGTCGGCCTGCTCGCCCTGCATCGTCGTGCCGGCCGCCTGCCGCTGCGCGACATCGTCGCACCGGCGGCAGCCTGGGCACGCGACGGGTTCGCGGTCAGCCCGCAGATCGCGATGATTACCGCTCTGATCGCCCCGATCGCCCGCTGCTCGCCATCGGTGGAGGCCCTGTTCCTTGCCGGCGGGCGGCTACCGCAAGCGGGCGAGCGCCTGGCCAACCCCGATCTCGGCGATTTTCTGCACTCCCTCGGCGAAGGAGATCCGGACGCCCAGGTCGCCAGCTACTGGGCGTCGCTGGTCGAGCATTTCGGCCCGCTAGACGGTGGGCTGATCACACCAGCGGATGTGGCCACCTACGCGCCGGTGGTACGCGAACCGCTGCGCATCCCGTTCGGCGCCTATACGGTCCTCACCAACCCACCCCCGTCTGCCGGCGGCGGCCTGATCGGCGCGGGACTGCGGATTGCCCAGGGCCTTGGCCTCGGCGGCGAGGAGTTCCTGTCGAGCGAACATCAGCTCGCGGTCGCTGCCCTGCTGGCGACGGTATCGGAGATTCGCCAGGCGGGCTATGACCAGCGACTGCGCGAAGACCCGGCGTCGATTGGCGAGCTGGTGGCGGGCGACGGCATGCCGCCGTGGGTGGCACTGGCCCGCTCGCTGCGCGACGAAAACCCGCTCGGGGCGACCACGCATATCTCGGTGATCGACAGCGAAGGCATGGCGGCGGCGATGACCAGCAGCAATGGCGAGGGTTGCGGACACGCTCTGCCGGGGCTGGGAATCCACGTCAACAACTTCCTCGGCGAGGACGACATCAACCCGGCCGGCTTCCATCTGCTGGCGCCAGGAAGCTGGATGAGCACGATGATGTCACCGACGATCGTCCTGGCCGGCGATCGACCGTGTTTCGCGCTCGGCAGTGGGGGATCGAACCGGATCCGCAGCGCCATCCTGCAGGCGCTGGTCAATCTGCTGGTCTATCGGCGCCCGCTCGACGAGGCGGTGAACGCTGCCCGCCTGCATGTCGAAGGCGGCAAGCTGTGGTTCGAGAGCCTTGGCCTCGGGGTGGGCGCGGCTGCCGCCGTGCAGACCGCGTGGCCCGGGGCGACCCGGTTTGCCGCGCAGAGCCTGTTTTTCGGCGGCGTCAACTGTGTCGCCAGTGTCGACGGGCGGCTGTTCGGCGCTGGTGACCAGCGGCGTGGCGGCGTGGTTGTCGTCGCCGAAGCGTAGCCGGACGCAGGTCGTGAGGTCTCGAAAAAGAAGCAATCTCCGCGAGGAAAGACCGATGCAAGCGATGATTCTCGATGTCCAAGGCAAGCCCCTGCGGCTGGCCAACGTAAGCCGACCCAGTCCCGGAGTTGAGCAGATTCTGCTCGAAGTGCATGCCTGCGGGGTCTGCCGAACCGATCTTCACGTCATCGACGGCGATCTGCAGCAGCCCAGACTACCGCTCGTTCTCGGTCATGAGATCGTCGGCGTAGTCGTCGAAAAAGGCGACGGAGCGGAACGCTTTGCGCTGGGACAACGCGTCGGCGTACCCTGGCTGGGACGCACCTGCGGCCATTGCCACTACTGCGCAAGCGGTTCCGAAAACCTGTGCGACGCGCCCGAGTTTACCGGCTACACGCTGGACGGCGGTTACGCCGAGTTCGCAGTGGCCGATCAGCGCTACTGCTTTGCCCTGCCGGACGAGTATTCCGACGCCGCGGCAGCGCCGCTGCTCTGCGCCGGACTGATTGGCTATCGCTCGCTGCTTGCTGCCGGTAATGCGCAGCGCCTGGGGATCTATGGTTTCGGTGCAGCCGCCCACATCATCGCGCAGGTCGCGCGCTGGCAGGGGCGCGAAATATACGCCTTCACCAAGGCCGGCGACGTCGATGGGCAGGAATTCGCTCGCCAACTGGGAGCTTCCTGGGCCGGTGGCGCAGAAGACGCACCCCCGCAGGCCATGGATGCCGCAATTCTGTTCGCGCCGGCGGGGGAACTGGTTCCCCAGGCGCTTCGCCACACCGTCAAGGGCGGCACGGTGGTTTGCGCCGGTATCCACATGAGCAACATTCCCGAGTTCCCCTATGCGCTTCTCTGGGGCGAACGCTGTGTTCGCTCGATCGCCAACCTGACCCGACGCGACGGCGAGGAGTTCTTGGCGATCGCGCCCCGGGCCGGGGTCCACAGCGAAGTGACATGCTTTCCCCTGGCCGCAGCAAACGAAGCGCTGCAGCGACTGCGGGCTGGTCAGCTGCGTGGGGCGGCGGTGCTGGTCACCAGCGCGGCAACGAGTGACGCCGCGCTCTGATCACGGGGCGAACTGTCAGCGAGCACCCGCCCAGTTCGCCACGGATCAGAAGCTGTAGAGGATCTCCGTGTAAACGCGGTCCTTGGCATCGTAGCGACCAAAATATCCATCCGGCGGACCGTGGAAGATATCGACCCCCAGCGCGAGGCCCCAGTTCTTCTCGACGTTCCAGCTCACGCGCGGTCTGAGCATCCAGTCAGTGCCCTGCACGTTCGAGATCCACAGCGCCTGCGCCTCGACCTGGTCGCTCAGCTTGTGGTTGAGCAACAGGGTGTAGGCGTAGGTATTGCTGTCCGGGATGATGTACGGGTTGTGGTCGAAGAAGTGGTTCTGGAATACCTGAACATTGATCCGGGTATCGGTGAACTGGTTGAAATCCAGGCCGAGCACCCAGGTGAACGTGTTCTGCGACACCACTCCGTCGACATCGAACGGGTTCGTTACTTCATAGTTTCGGCCACGCGTGTAGACCGCCTCGCCCTTCAGGACCACCGTGCCGAAGTCCTTGGCCATGGTCGTACCGAACTGATTGATGCGGTCGTGCCTGGCCTGATAGACCGCCGTTGGCAGCGGCTCGACAACGATTTCCCGGTAGAAGGTCGGTGCAACGCTCATGCTGCTGTAGGCAAAGGCCGCTACATCCCAGCCATCGCGCAGCATCGACAACCGTAGGCCGTAGTTTGTGTTGTCAAGACTGCGGGTAGGGAATTTCTCGTTACGAAAGACGGTGGCCACCCCTGGAGGCGGCGGCGGCGTGTAGGCGAAAAACTCGGAACCGGGCTTGCCGATGTTGTCGTAGCTGGCGACCGGGATCCAGACCAGCTCGGCATGCAGATCGTCCTTGAAATACTCGGCTCGGGCAGCCCATTGCGGGATGCGCAGGATATCGAATTTGGGCAGGATGAACTGTCGCATGTCCTTGGCCGAAACGACGTCGCCGAACAGCAGTCCGACCATTTCTCCCCAGACGATGTGCTGCCGCCCGAGACGGAAATCCCAGTCCCCGGCGCCAACATCGAGATAATTCTCTCGCAGGAGGACATTGAAGCGTTGATCGTTGGCCACTGCCTGCGGATAGAAATCGGTAAAGGTAAAGACCGCGTCATAGTCCACGCGAACCCCCAGCTTCCATTTGACCTGGCTGCTGAAGTCACCCTGCGCGCTCAGATCGGCACGAGTCATCATTTCCGACCAGTGTCGCGGCTCGGGCCAGGTATAGGCCATCACATTCTGGATGAAACCCCTGAATCCGGGTGGGCGCAAAGACGACGGCTGAGCGAGTGACGCCGACTTCGGCTGTAGCTCATCACCGTCGCCAAACAGGAGAATGCGGCTACCAGGCGGGTCTGCCGCCGGCGACTTCATCGTCTCGCCGTCACCAGACTCGCCACTGCTCTCCGCAGCTTCCTCGGCCGCCGGTTGTTCATCGCCAAACAGAGCATCCCTGCTCGTCGGAAGAGCGGCGGGGGATTTTCCAGCCAGCAGAATGCCGGTTTGGCGCATCGACCATCGATCAGCAAGGTCAGAACGATCGATCGACTGCTCAGCCGCCACGGACAGCGGCAAGCCGGCAAGAACGAGGGACAGACCGGCGACAGGCTTGCTAATCTTGATCGGCATGACGTCCCTCCACTACTGCAACAGGCGCCTCGCCCGGCTGAACAGGCTTGTAGTCGCTGCTGCGATGCGCTTCGGACAGCTGATTGGGTACGAGAAACCATCGGGAGCGCAAACGCTTGCCCAGCTTGGCGATCTGGCCGTCCTCAATGCGGATCATGCGGTCAGCCCGGGCAATCACCCGCTTGTCGTGCGTGGAAAAAATGAAGGTCGTGCCGAGCTTCCGGTTGATGCGCTTCATCAGCAGCAGGATTTCCTCGCCGGTCTTGTGATCGAGGTTGGCGGTCGGTTCATCGGCCAGCACGATTGCCGGTTGGATGGCCAGCGCTCGGGCAATCGCCACCCGCTGACGCTGACCTCCACTCAACTGATTCGGACGATTCCTGGTGTAGTTCGAGAGACCCACGACATCAAGGAAGTGCGCCACGCGCTCCTGGCGCTGGGCGCTCGAAAGGTCCCGGCGATGGAGCAGTGGATATTCGACGTTTTCAGCCGCCGACAACACCGGCAACAGATTGAAGGTCTGAAAGATGAAACCGATCTTGCGGGCGCGCAGGTCAGCAAGCTGGTCAGGCGTCCGACCACTGACATCCCGGTCATTGATGTAGATCTTGCCACTGGTCGGCGTGTCGATACAACCAATCAGGTTCAGCAGGGTCGTCTTGCCGCTGCCCGAGGGCCCGGCGATGGCCAGGAAAACGCCCGCCTCGAACTCGAGATTAATGTTCCGGAGGGCTTGGACTTTCTGTTCGCCAAGTAGATAATCCTTGCAAACATCGACGATACGGACAACCTTCATTCGCTGGGGCTTCCTGCCAACCGGGTCGATGGTCAGCACAAGAGGGTGAAAACTATGGAAAGCATGACCATCCGCCATTCGGGTGTCAACTCTGCCCTGGCATTTCTGTCTGCCGCCCTCTTCGCCTGGACTGCCGCAGTGCAGGCTGCGGAAGGCGTCCAGCAAGCCACCGGCGACGATGCCGAGGCCAGGTCGATCGTAGAAAACGCCGATCGAATTCGTTTCCCTGCGGAGGGTTTTCAGGTCGACGTAAGCATCACCACCACCGCTGCTGGCGAGGGCGCCGAAGTGCGCAAGTACCGCGTTCTTTCCAAGGGCAACACCAATAGCGTGGTGATGGTCATCGAGCCCGCGTCCGAGCGTGGCCAAATCCTGCTGATGAAAAACCGTGACCTGTGGATTTTCATGCCCGACGTCTCCCAACCGATACGGCTCTCCCTCTCACAGCGGCTGACCGGCCAGGTGGCCAATGGCGATCTGGCGCGTGCCAACTTCGCTGCCGACTACAACCCCAAGCTCCTGCGTAACGAAAGAATCGGCAACGAAGACTATCACGTGCTCGAACTGACTGGCGTCGACCGCAGCGTCACCTATCAACGGGTACTCTACTGGGTTCGGGAAAAGGACTTCTGGCCTTACCGAGCGGAGTTCTATTCACTCTCCAACCGCCTGCTGAAGACCTGCAGGTACGAAAACTTCAAAGTCATGGAAGGCCGGAAGCGGCCGACACGACTGATCATGGAGGATGCGCTGCGCGGCGGCGAGCAGTCCGTGCTCGAGTATGGCAGCATGAAGTTGCGCGATCTGCCGGACAAGATCTTCACCAAGGACTATCTCAAGAAGCTCGACTAGACCCGGCCTGACCCCGCTGGCTGAGCGCTGATCAGCGTCAGGATCAGCCTGACGCTGCCGTGCGGACAGGGGGACATCGCGAGCAGGCATCCAGGCGCAGTAGGCGGGCTTCACTTCGTAGTACCATGCGAATTTTTGGCGCTGATCGCTGGTCGTCCGTCGGATGTGCGGAGCGCAACAAAGGGGTATCGATGTTTCTTTCGAATCTGACAGAACTGACGATGAGCCAGGGCTATCGGAAGTTCTTCAGGGTGGTGCCGGCACTAAGCCATGCCTTGCGCGCAGAGAATTACCGCATCCGACACGAGGTATATTGCCGTGAACTGGGTTTTGAGCAACTGCGCGCCGACGGCCTCGAAGCGGACGATTTCGACGAGCAGTCAGTTCACTGCCTGGTGCAATCGGTATCGACCGGGCTGTATGTCGGCTGTGCGCGCCTGGTCCTGGTCGACCCGGAAAGACCGCAGGCCCGCCTTCCTTTCGAGATCACCTGCGAGAACACTCTCGACCGGTCGATTGTGGACCCGATGGCACTCGACCGATCACGGATCGCCGAGATCTCACGGCTGGCGGTGGTCGGCAGCTACCGCCGCCGTCAAGGTGAACAGGACAAGCCGATCTCGATCTCGGAAGAGGACTTCGGCACCGAAAAAAGGCCTCGCCAGCCCTACCTGGCGCTTGCCGTCTATCTTGGCCTGATCTCGCTGGCTCGTCACTACGGCATCACGACCCTGTTTGTGCTGACTGAACCGCGACTGGCAATGAATCTTTCCCGACTCGGCGTGCAGGTCGAGCGAATCGGTGGCGGAGTGGAACATCGAGGCACCCGTGTTCCCTCGAGACTGTCGGTAGACGAAATCATCAGCGGCATGAATTTCCTCGTCCGCGCGCTCTTCGAAGTGATCTCCCGCGAGGTCAGGGAGGGGCTTGAAGCAGCCGGATCGGACGCGCTGCGCGCCAACCACCTGCCCCTTCGCTAGTCGAGCCTGCAGCCATCAAACGTTCGACCATTCCAATGGACGGGGCACGCCATGCGGAGCCGCCATGGCGGGAATTCGTCGTTCTACATCGACGGGTTGCGCCAGTTTTCAACTCGCCAGCGGCGATTCGCTGGTTCAGACATTGAACAGGAAATTCAGCACGTCGCCGTCCTTGACGACGTAATCCTTGCCTTCGGCACGCATCTTCCCGGCTTCCCTGGCGCCTTGCTCACCCTTGCAGGCGAGAAATTCGGCGAGGGCAATCGTCTGCGCGCGGATGAAGCCCCTTTCGAAATCGGTGTGAATGACGCCGGCCGCCTGCGGCGCGGTATCGCCGACGTGGATTGTCCACGCGCGGACTTCCTTGACCCCGGCGGTGAAGTAGGTCTGCAGTCCGAGCAACTGGTAGGCGGCGCGCACCAGCCGATTCAGGCCGGGTTCTTCGAGACCAAGGTCGGCGAGGAAAAGCGCCTTGTCCTCGTCGCCGAGATCGGCGAGTTCGGCTTCGATCTTGGCGCACAGGGCGACCACCGGCGCGCCTTCGGCGGCGGCGTGCTGGCGCAGGCGGTCGAGGTGCGGGTTGTTCTCGAAACCGTCTTCGAGAACGTTGCCGACATACATCGTCGGCTTGATGGTCAGCAGGCACAGTGGCTTGAGCAGAGCCCTTTCGTCCGCCGCCAGCGACAGCGTGCGCGCGGGCTGGCCTTCGTTGAGATGCGGCAGCAAGCGTTCAAGAACGCCGACGAGCTTCTGCGCTTCCTTGTCGCCGGCGCGCGCCTTCTTGCTCTCGCGATTGAGCGTGCGCTCGACGACGACGAGATCGGCCAGCGCCAGTTCGGTGAGGATCGTTTCGATGTCGGCGAGTGGATCGACGCGACCCGAGACATGCACGACGTTATCGTCGTCGAAACATCGCACGACGCTGACGATGGCGTCGGTTTCCCGGATGTTGGCGAGGAACTGGTTGCCCAGACCCTCGCCCTTCGAGGCACCGGCGACCAGACCGGCAATATCGACAAACTCGACGATTGCCGGCTGGATGCGCTGTGGTTTGACGATCGCGGCGATCTGCTGCAGCCGCGGGTCGGGAACTTCGACGATACCGACGTTGGGTTCGATGGTACAGAAGGGGTAGTTCTCGGCGGCGATTCCCGCTTTGGTCAGGGCATTGAAGAGGGTGGACTTGCCGACGTTCGGCAGGCCGACGATACCGCATTGGAGGCTCATGCTGGGGTTCCCATGGTCAGACAGCTTTCAGGTGCAGTTGCCGTTGTGCGGCAGCGTAGTCGCCGGCGGCGAGCAGCGGCCAGGCCAGCAGGCAGCGGTTGAGCGCCGCGTCAAGCAGTTCCTGCTCTTCGCGCCGCGGTGCCTTGAGGACGTAGTTGATGACTTCGGCGCGCTCACCAGGATGACCGATCCCCAGTCGCAGCCGCCAGAAATCCGCCGTTGCCAGGCGCGCCTGGATGTCTTTCAAGCCGTTGTGGCCGCCGTTGCCGCCGCCCTGCTTGAGGCGGATGCTGCCCGGCGGCAGGTCAAGGTCGTCATGGACGACCAGCGTCTCGGCCGCTGCGATTTTGTAGAAGCGCGCCAGGGCGGCTACCGCCTGGCCGGAAAGGTTCATGTAGGTCATCGGCTGCAACAGCCACAGCTCGTCGCAGCGAGCGACGTGGCCAAGAAACCTGCCCTGCGGCGTCAACGGCACCATCAGCTGACGCGCGAGCCGGTCGATGTACCAGAAACCGACATTGTGCCGGTGGTCTTCGTATTCGCTGCCGGGGTTGCCCAGGCCGACGATCAGGCGGGGTGGTGACATGGAATCGATCGTGCTGCCAAAGCCGCCGCGGGCACCCGGTGCCGGACGGCGACCTGGCATTCAGTACGGCCTCAAGTGGCGGCGGCTTCGCCTTCGGCTGCCTCGGACTCGCCGCCGCCCTTCTTGGTCGGGATCGATACGACCACCGGATCGTCGTCACCGTGGCCCACCGGCGTGACCCCGGCGGGGAAGACCAGCGCCGATAAATGGATCGAGTGACCGGCTTCGAGGTCTTTCAGGTCGACTTCGACGAACTGCGGCAGATCCTGCGGCAGACAGCTGACTTCGATGTCGTTGAGCACATGCGAGACGTTGCCACCGCTGATCTTGACGCCCGGGGCAATGTCGGCGTTGACGAAGTGCAGCGGCACGCGCTGGTGGATGGCGTGCGTCGAGTCTACACGCTGGAAGTCACAATGCAGGACCAGTGGCTTCCACGGATGCGTTTGCGAGTCCCGCAACACGACGGTCTGCAGCACGCCGTCGATGCTCAGCGTCAGAACGGAAGAGTGAAATGCTTCCTTGCGCAGGTTCAGCAGGATCTCGTTGTGATCGAGGTCGATCAACTCGGGTGCGGCCGCGCCACCGTAAACGACGGCCGGAACCCGCTGTGCGCGACGCAGGCGGCGGCTCGCTCCGGACCCCTGCAGAGTGCGCTTGCGCGCTTCGAATGTAAACTTCATGGACAGCTCCTGGTGTGACACATACCCCGCCCGCGACCAGGCGGGGGGTTGAGAAATCGATAAGGTAGGCGCCCTACTCGATGAATAGCGAGGAAACGGAATCCTCGTTGCTGATCCGGCGAATCGTTTCGGCCATCACTTCGGCGACCGACAACTGGCGAATTCGCGGTGAATTCAGCGCGTCTTCGCGTAGCGGGATGGTGTCGGTGACGACCAGTTCGTCGAGATCGGAAGCATTGATGCGCTCGACGGCATGGCCGGACAGCACCGGATGCACGCAGTACGAGAGGACCTGTCGAGCGCCGTGTTCCTTGAGCGCGGTAGCCGCCTTGCACAAGGTGCCGGCGGTATCGACCAGGTCGTCCATGATCACGCAGGTACGTCCCTCGACCTCGCCGATGATGTTCATCACCTCGGAAACGTTGGCTTTCGGGCGCCGCTTGTCGATGATCGCCAGATCGCATTCGAGCCGCTTGGCCAGCGCGCGCGCGCGTACCACGCCGCCAACGTCCGGCGAAACCACCATCAGATGATCGAAGTTGCGCTTCCAGACGTCGCCGAGCATGATCGGCAGCGAATAGATATTGTCCACCGGAATGTTGAAGAAGCCCTGAATCTGCTCGGTGTGCAGGTCCATGGTCAACACCCGGTGCACGCCGGCCGCCGACAGCAGGTCGGCCACCAGCTTGGCGGCAATTGGCACGCGTGCCGAGCGGACGCGGCGATCCTGGCGGGCGTAGCCGAAATAGGGGATGGCGGCGGTGATGCGGGCGGCCGAGGCGCGCTTCAGCGCATCGGCCATGACCAGCAACTCCATCAGGTTCTCGTTGGTCGGCGCACAGGTCGATTGCAGAATGAACACGTCCATGCCGCGCACATGCTCCTGAATCTCGACACTGATCTCGCCGTCGGAGAACCGGCCGACATGCGCTCGCCCGAGCGAGATGCTGAGCCGCTTGACAACGTCGGCAGCCAGGGCTGGATTGGCGTTGCCGGTAAATACCATCAGGCTGTCATAAGCCATGGTGCGCTTCCCGTAGCGGCCGAGAAATCGGCGCCGCATAAAGCAAGACGGGCAGGTAAGGACGCCTGCCCGTGTTGACAGAAATGGAATGGCTGGGGAGGAAGGATTCGAACCTTCGAATGCCGGAATCAAAATCCGGTGCCTTAACCAACTTGGCGACTCCCCAGCGGTCGCTCGCATCGCCTGGATGGCAAACGAGGCGAGGATTATACCGGGGATTCTCCAGGAAAAAAAGCGCAGCTGCCGCTGCCGGTGGACAAATTGCTTGCCAGAGGCTGCGTTGTCAGTCTGCCAGTTCGCACAAGGGGTGTCGGTCGAGCCCCGCCGCCACCCAGCCACGCAGGCCGTCGGGCAATTGCCGCAACGCCGCGTCGGCCTGTTCGCGGCCAGCGAACTCGGCGAAAACGCAAGCCCCGGAGCCGCTCATGCGCGCCGGGGAGAACGCAGACAGTGCTGACAGGCAGGTGAGATGCTCGGCAATCACCGGAAAGCGGGCGCACGCCACCGCTTCCAGGTCGTTGCCGCCGATTCCCGGGCGCCAGTCGCGCGGGTCGATCGGCGGCGAGTTGCGCGGCAGGTCCGGGGCAGCAAAGATTGCCGCGGTGGGAACCTGTACGGGCGGTTCGAGGACTACATACCAGCGCGCTGGCAGGGTGACGGCTCGCAGTGTTTCACCGACGCCCTCGGCGAAAGCATTGTTGCCGAAAACGAAGACCGGTACGTCGGCCCCGAGCGCGAGGCCGATTTCCTGCAGGTGTCGGCGGGGCAAATGCAGTTGCCAAAGGTGGTTGAGTGCGAGCAATACCGTCGCCGCATCCGAACTGCCGCCGCCCAGACCGCCGCCGAGCGGCAGACGTTTTTCGCGGCTGATCTCTACCCCTGCGCGGCATCGGGTCTCGGCTTGCAGGAGTCGGGCGGCGCGCACGCTCAGATCTTCGTCCGCCGGCACCCCTGCCAGTGGGGTTTGCAGGAGCACCTGGCCGTCGCTGCGCGGCGAAAAACGCAGCCAGTCGGCACGCCCGAGAAAACGAAACACCGTCTGCAACAGGTGGTAGCCATCCGCGCGTCGACCGACGACATGCAGGAAGAGGTTGAGCTTGGCCGGCGCCGGATAAACGCTGTGCCAGCCCCAGGCCTGGCTGCTGCCGCTCATCGGATAGCGTCTTCGGAAGACGGCGCGTGCTGCCACTGGTCGATGCGCAGTCGCAGCGCAAAACCGCCTTCGCGTTCGACGAACAGGCGGCCGGGCAGCGCTTGCGGGTCGTCCTGGTCGTATTCGTAGTCGATCCGCCAGTCCTCGTGACGCAAATGCAGCGGACGCCCAAGCGGGTCGAGCGCCAGTTTGCTGCCGTCCGGATGGCGGCCGCGCAACCAGTCGAGCAGTTTGCCCAAGGACAGCGGATACGCCACGACCGACTGCAGCAGCTCGTCGGCGGTCGCTGCCGACTGAACGCTGCCGTCGCTGCTGGTCAGGCGTGCACCCTCGGCGTCGCTGACGATTTCGGCGATGCCCTGTCCGAACGGAGACGACAGCAACAACTCGTTACGGTCGCCATCATGACGCCAGTTCAGTCGACCAACATAACTCTTGCCTTCGTGGCGAAGCGAAAAGCGGCCGGCCAGCGTAAAGGCGTGCAGGCTGTCGCGTTGCCGAGGCGGTGCGTCCCCGCTGACCACGGGTGCCCGGGCGGCGCAGGCACTCATTGCCAGCACGCCGAGGAGAACCAGAAACGATACGCCGAAGCGACTCAAGGCAGGCTCCCGGTGCTTCCTCGTCAGGGCGAGAACTTCTTGACCGCTTCCTTCAGCAGATCGCTGGCCGGATCCTTTTTCTGTGCCTCGATCACGATACGTTGCGCTTCATTCTTGCGCCCGAGCATCCACAGCACTTCGCCGAGGTGCGCTGCGATCTCGGGATCGGGGCGCAGGGCGTAGGCGCGCTGCAGCAGCAGCAGGGAGCCTTCGAGATCCCCCTGGCGGTAGCTTACCCAGCCCAGGCTGTCAAGAATGAAGGGGTCGTTGGGTGCCAGTTGCAGCGCTTTCTCGATGAGTTGACGGGCCTCGGGCAAGCGCAGCTGGCGATCGGCGTACGAGTAACCGAGGGCGTTGTAGGCTTGCGCGCTGTCCGGCTGCAACTCGATCAGCTTGCGCAGGCGGCTTTCCATCAAATCGATGTTGCCGACCTTTTCGGCCAGTAGGGCTGATTCATAGAGCAGCTCGGGCTGTTCCGGCTGCTCGCTGAGTTCCTGGTCGAGCAGCTGAAGAGCCGCCTCCGTCTGCTTGGCGTCGCGCAGCAAGGCGGCTTCGGCGATCGATAGCTGGACGCGCAGCGGTGGATTTGCTTCGGCCGCCTCGCGCAGCAGACTGCGCGCCGCATCGAGCTTGCCTTGACTGGCAAGGACGCCGGCGCTGCGAATCTGCGCCGGCAGATAATGCTCGCCCGCACCAACCTGCTGGTAATAGGCAAGCGCTGCATCGCCGCGCTTGCTCTCCTCGGCGATCTGGCCAAGGTAGTAATAGGGCGCGCTCTTGTCAGGAATATCGAGCGTCACCAGATGTTTGAGCTGGGTCTCGGCAAGCGCCCGGTCATTTTCCTGCAGGGCGAGGATGGCCACCGGAAAAACCACGTCCGGGTTGTTCGGGTAGGCTACCAGCAACTGTTCGAACTGGCGCTTGGCGTCGCCGTAGCGCTTTTCGGCGACCAGCACGCGGGCCAGGTGCAGCTGGACTTCACGCGCCTGCGGATTACGTTCGACAAAGCGTTGCAGCGAGGCGATGCCCTCGCTGCCTGACTTCTGGCCAATGATCTGGGCTTCCAGCAGGGCCGCAGGCTCCCAGTCCGGACGCAGTTCGAGGGCGCGCCGTGTTTCGGCAAGCGCGCGCGGGTTGTCGCCAGCCGCGCTGGCCGCCACGGCGATGGCGTAATGCGCTTCCGGCAGGGTCAGGAAGGGCGTACAGACCTTGTTGATCAACTGCAGAACCCCCTGCCGATCCGGACTGCGGGCAAACATCCGGTTCAGCGCCAGGAGGTTGCCCGGCAGCGCCGCCGGGTCCGCTTCGAGCATGCGAATCAACGGCGGCGCCAGGTCGTCGAGCTGATTGGACATGATCAGTACCCCGACCAATACCTGCTGGGCGCGCTTCGAGTCCGGCTCGATCTGCACCCACAGGCGTGCGAGTTCGAGGACCAGATCGAAGCGGCGCGCGTAACCGGCCACCTCAATCGCTCGCGCCAGGACTCCCGGATCGCGGGTGCGCACCGCCAGGTCGGCGTAGGCCTGGCTGGCGAACTCTTTTTTGCCCCGCTGCAGCGCAACTTCGGCGAGCAGTACCTGATACACCACCTGGCCGCTGAGTTCCTCGTAATCCTTGTCGTCGGGGCGTAGCGCGCTTGACTCCGGCAGCGGGCGTTTGAGTTCGCGCGGCTGCGCCTTGCGCTGGCCGCCGGAACTGGCGTCGCCGGCGGCCAGCGCCGGTACGCCGAAGGCCAGCGCCAGCGCTGCGCCAAGGAGGGTATTTCGGATCGATTTCATGGTTTCCTTGCCCGCTGCCCACAGTTACGGGAACTGAAGGCGAGTTTGCTTCATAATGGTTGCGCATGTTATGGACTTTTCGCGGTAGCAGCAATGCCAGAACTCCCGGAAGTTGAAGTAAGTCGCCAAGGATTGCTTCCCTACCTGTCTGAACAATATCTGGTCGGCGCGGTCGTGCGCACGCCGAGGCTGCGGCACGCGATTCCCCCGGATC
The DNA here is from genome assembly GCA_016713625.1 of Candidatus Accumulibacter affinis. Classification (GTDB taxonomy): domain Bacteria; phylum Pseudomonadota; class Gammaproteobacteria; order Burkholderiales; family Rhodocyclaceae; genus Accumulibacter; species Accumulibacter affinis. The sequence continues at coordinate 201,864 of JADJOT010000008.1, read as the reverse complement.
TCGATACGCGGCTTGCCGGCTTGCGCGTGGACGCCATTCTGCGACGCGGAAAATATCTTCTCCTGGACTGTCAGAGTACTCGCGGCGGCGGCTGGCTGCTCCTTCACCTCGGCATGTCGGGCAGTCTGCGCCTGGTGCCGCCGGGGACGCCACCGCAGAAGCACGACCATGTCGATCTCTTGTTTGCCCGGACCGTGCTGCGTCTTCGCGATCCGCGTCGCTTCGGGGCGCTGCTCTGGCACGAAGGTGCCGATGTCGACCGTCACCCGGCGCTGGTGGACCTGGGTATCGAACCACTGTCCGACGCTTTCACCGGCGACTGGCTATACGCGGCGACGCAGCGGCGGCGCGTAGCGATCAAGCCGCTGTTGATGGACAGTCGTCTGGTGGTGGGGATAGGCAACATCTACGCCGCCGAAAGCCTCCATCGTGCCGGTGTCTCACCGCTGCGCAGGGGTGACCGGATCAGCCGTTTGCGCTACCGGCTGCTGGCCGACGCCATCCGCTCGACCTTGGCGGCATCAATCGCTGCCGGTGGCAGCAGCGTGCGTGACTACGTGCATAGCGACGGCGGCGCAGGGTGCTTTCAGCTTTCCTGTGCGGTCTATGGGCGCGCCGGCGAGCCCTGCCCGGATTGTTCCCGGCCGGTACGGGCGATTCGCCAGGCGGGTCGGTCCACTTTCTACTGTCCCCGCTGCCAGCGTTGAACCTCAGCGTTGAACCTCAGCGTTGAACCTCAGCGTTGAACCTCAGCGTTGAACCTCAGCGTTGAACCTTTTTCCCATGTCGCTGATTGAACAAGACTTCGTGGTAGAGTGAAGGCCTGTGCCCGGTGCAGGAACCCCGACCATGACGCTCGCCCAACATCTTGCCGCCTACAGTGAATGGCGCGCCCGTATCTCCGCCGTCCTCGAGGGCTTTGCCCGCTGGCTCGTGGACAACGAGTTGACCGATGCCCAGATCGACCGCCGCATCGCCCAACTGCTCGAGAAGCTGCGCGAGGACCGCCTGCATGTGGCTTTTGTCGCCGAGTTTTCGCGCGGCAAGTCAGAGTTGATCAACGCCATCTTCTTTGCCGGTTATGGTAACCGGATCCTCCCGTCCACCGCCGGTCGCACCACGATGTGTCCGACCGAGCTGATGTTCGACCGATCGCGGCCACCGTCGATCGAGTTGCTACCCATCGAGAGCCGCGAAACCAACGCCAGCATCAGCGAATACAAGCGTTTTCCCGACGAGTGGGAGTTGCTGCCGATCGATACCAGTTCGGCCGAGGCCATGCAGGACGCGCTGCGACATGTCAGCGACGTCATCCAGGTCGACCGCCGCAAAGCCGAAAAGCTGGGCTTTGCCGTGAACAATGGCGATTCTGCTGCCTTCCGGGTCAACGAACAGGGCTGTGTCGAGGTCCCCCGCTGGCGCCATGCAATCATCAATTTTCCGCATCCGCTGCTGCAGCAGGGGCTGGTCATTCTCGATACGCCCGGTCTCAACGCGATCGGCACGGAACCCGAACTGACCCTGTCGCTGTTGCCCAACGCGCATGCCGTGCTGTTCATCCTGGCCGCCGATACGGGCGTGACGCAGTCCGATCTGGCGGTCTGGCGCGAGCACATCGGTACCCTTGGTGGCCGCAGGAAGGGTCGCCTCGTCGTTCTCAACAAGATCGACAGCCTGTGGGACGAGCTCAAGTCGGTGCAAGAAATCGACGCGGAGATTACCGGGCAGGTGGAACGTTGTGCGCAGACGCTCGACCTGCCGGAGGACCAGATTTTCCCGGTGTCGGCACAGAAAGCGCTGGTCGCCAAGATCAACGACGACCTGGATCTACTCAAACGCAGCCGCCTGTCGGCACTCGAGTATGCGCTTTCCGAAGAACTGATTCCTGCCAAACAGGAAATCGTTCGCGACAGTACCGATGCCGAGTTTGCCGACTGCCATCAGCGCACTCGCAGCCTGCTCGAATCACGCCTGCTCGGGCTGCGCGAACAGCTCACCGAACTTACCGAACTTCGTGGCAAGAACAAGGGCGTCGTCGAGTACATGATGGGCAAGGTTCGCGGCGAGAAGGAAGAGTTCGAATCCGGCCTGCAGCGCTACCACGCAGTGCGTAGCGTCTTTGCGCAGCTGACCAACAAGCTGTTTACCCATCTCGGGCTCGATTCGTTGCGCCTGCTGAGCACGGCGACTCGCGAGGCGATGGTCAATGCCACCTTCTCGACGACCTTATCCGAAGCAATCGAGCATTTTTTTGAGGTTGCACGCGGCAACCTCCGCAGTTCCAGAGGCGAGGTCACGGAGATCCTGAGCATGATGGAGGCCATCTACAAGAAGTTTGCCGTTGAACATGGCCTCAAGCTCGGTACACCAGTCGGTTTTTCGCTGCTGACCTACGAGAAGGAGATCGACCGGCTCGATCAGTGGTGCAGCACCCATATCAACTCGATTTTCCAGTTGCTTACGCACGAAAAGGCACAACTCACGCAGCGCTTCTTCGAGGAGGTCGCGGTGCAGGTGCGCAAGACTTTCGAACACGCCAATCGCGACGCCGAATCATGGCTGAAAGCGATCATGGCACCAATGGAGATTCAGATTCGCGAGCACCAGATTCAGCTCAAGCGCCGCCTGGAGAGCATCAAGCGTATCCATCAGGCGACCGATACGCTGGAAGAGCGGATCGAGGAGCTGGTCCACGTCGAAGGCAAACTCGTCCTGCAGATAGCCGCGCTCGGCAGGATCGGCGACGATTTCGACGCAATCCTGCGGCAGACGGTGAGTAGCGAGGACATGCGTAGCGCTGCGTGAAGCAGCGACCGACGCGTGTTGACGGCCCGCGGACGCCGTTCAGTACAGTCTATCGGCTGACATCGACGACGACCCGTCCACGTACCTTGCCCTCCAGCAAGCTGGCGCCGATGTCGATGGCTTCGGACAAACCGATTTCTGTGGTCATGGCATCCAGCCGGACGATCTCGAGATCCCGGGCAAGACGCGCCCAGGCCTCCTGGCGTACCGCCAGCGGCGCCATGACGCTATCGATGCCATACAGGGTCACCCCGCGCAGGATGAATGGCGCCACGCTGGCCGGAAAGTCCATGCCGCCGGCGAGGCCACAAGCGGCCACGGCGCCGCGATACCTGGTGGTGGCGCAGGCATTGGCGAGGGTATGGCTGCCGACGGCATCGACGACGCCTGCCCAGCGCTCCCTGCCGATCGGCTTGCCGGGAGCCGAAAGTTCCTTGCGGTCGATCACCGCGGCGGCGCCAAGCGCCTTCAGATGCGCCTCTTCGGTGGGCCGGCCGGTCGACGCGACGACCTCGTAGCCGAGCTTGGCGAGCAGGGCGATGGCCACGCTACCGACGCCGCCACTCGCGCCGGTGACGAGGATTTCACCGTCCTGCGGCCGGATGCCGTGCTTTTCCAGGGCTAGCACGCAGAGCATCGCCGTGTAGCCGGCGGTGCCGATGGCCATCGCCTGGCGGGTCGTGAAACTGCCCGGCAGGGCTACCAGCCATTCACCCTTGACCCGCGCCCGTTCGGCCAGGCCGCCACAATGCGTCTCGCCGACGCCCCAGCCATTCAGGATGACGCGGTCGCCCATTTTCCAGGCCGGGTTGGTACTGGCGATCACGGCACCGGCAAAATCGATGCCGGGAATCATCGGGAAGCGACGCACCACCGGCGCCTTGCCGGTTATGGCAAGACCGTCCTTATAGTTGAGCGAGCTCCACTCGACAGCAACCGTGACGTCGCCTGCAGACAGCACGGCATCGTCGATCTGTTGCAGGCGGGCCTGGTAAACGGACTCGTCCCTGCTGATGAGAATTCCCCTGAACATGTTGATGCTCTCCTTGAGCTGGTTGAACTGGTTGAACTGGACCAACGCGCCAATAATGCGCGAAAACCGGCGAGCGCGGCAGCCCCATCGGCAAGAATCCGGTCAACACCTTACGCGAACCGAGAACCACCAACGGCGAGCCTGCCGACCTTGGCCAAGGCCGGTGCGGACTCAAGGCTCGGCCGCGTTCGCCGCCGACCAACTCCCCTCGCCCATTTCTGCAAACAACGCCAGCGTCTTCCCGGCTTCTTCCGGATCGAGCCGGGTCAGCGCGTAGCCGACATGCACGATGACATAGTCTCCGACCGCCACGTCATCAACGAGTGCCAGAGAAATCTCCCGGCCAACTCCCGCGACATCGACCATCGCCATCGCCGCCTGACCTTCGTAGGCCATCACCGCCTTGATGCCGAGCAGGCCGGCCGCGGCATCGAACATCCTGCCCATGCTGGTCGTCGGTGGGCAATGGATGTCGCCTGCCAGCATCTGCGCGACTGCCCGCGCCGCCTGCTGAGCGGCAAAGCGCTCCGCAATTTCGCTGTTACGACCAAGTCGGTGCAGCACCGCCGCCGCCATCCGCCAGGGCTCGTTGGCCGCGCGGTCGCCCCCCGGCAGCGCGAGCGGCACAAGATGCCCAAGGCGCTCGAAACTGGCGCCGTCAACGCGCAACAACTCGCCACCCCAGGCCGCCCCATCGGTGCCGAGACCGACGCCGTCCAGCGCCAGCGCCAGGTGGCTGCCTTGTCGGCCGTGTTCCGCAAGGCAGGGCTTCGCTGTTGCCGACCACCAGCGGCTCGCCGCCCGGATTGGCGCTGGTCATCACCAGCGCCAGATCCTGCGCTCGTTCCAGCCAGCCCATACCGGCCGGACGTTTCGCGGCTTCGTGGAAGAGCAGAAACTGCACCGGCGTGTACGGCAGCATGACGCCAAGCCAGGCCAGTCCGGGGGCAACACCGGGTAATGCCGCATCGCAACTGCTGCGCTTGCGGAGCAGGATCGCCGGGCGCGTCGACAAGGTCAACAGACCCGGTTCGCCAACCCCCATCTGCACCAGCGGCGCGGCGGAACTGGCGTTGGCCAGCATCACCACAAAGGGCTTCTCGTCGCGTTGCTTACGTTCCCGCAGCAGCGCGACGGCTACCGCATTGCGTGCGTCACAGGCCAGGTGGAGAAGCCACCCAGGCCCTTGATGGCGACAATCTTTCCCTGCCGCAGCATGGCCAGGGCAGTGGCGAGCGGATCGTCGGGCAGCCGGTGTCCCTCGGCGTCGAGCAGGAACAGCTGCGGTCCGCACTTCGGGCAGCAATTGGCCTCGGCGTGAAAACGCCGGTCGTCGGGTCGCCGGTACTCACACTGACATCTTGGACACATGGCAAAGGACTTGAGGCTGGTCCGCGCCCGGTCGTAGGGCAGGCCGCGGCTGATCTGACCCCGTAGCGCGAGATGGCATGCGTGTGCCCGCGCAGAACTCCATGGAGTGATAGTCGCGATCGCCGCTAGCCGCCTACCGAATGGCCGCCGCCAGGGCACTGGCCAGGTTGCCGTCACGGAATTCGTCGATGAACTTCATTCTTTGACAAGGGGTGGTTGCACACTTAGCATGTAGCAAGAGAGACCGTGGCGCCAGGACTGTTCGAGTCGATATTCGGCAAACATGACGCCGGGCGCTTCAACCAAACCGCCAACCACTATGGAGAGTGACCATGACGACTTTGGAACTTAGACTCAACCTGCCGGATCGGCTCGCGCAGGAAGCCGAACAAATGGGACTTCTGGAGCCGGACAGCCTGCGATCCCTGCTGCGCGAGGCCGTACGCAACCGCCGTCTCATGCAGTTGGCCGAGGCACGCAAGCGGGTCGCCGCGGCCGGCATCCCACCCCTTGACCTGGATGAAATTCAGGCCGAAGTGGATACTTATCGCGCCAAGCGCCTGCACCAGGCACCCAGCTGATGCGTTTGGTACTCGACACCAATGTCGTGGTATCGGGCTTGCTGTGGAATGGTAGGCCAGCACACCTGCTCGATTCGGCACAGGCTGGAGAGGTTGAGCTTTTCACCAGCACATACCTGCTTGCGGAATTGGCCGGCATTCTGGGGCGAGCCAAGTTCGCCAAGGCGCTGGCCGCCACCGGTTTGCTGCGCGAGGAGCTGGTGTTGGGTTACGCGGAACTGGCAACGGTCGTCACGCCGGCTGACATCCCGCCCACCATCGCTGCCGACCCCGACGACGACCCGGTGCTGGCTTGCGCCTTGGCGGCCAGGGTTGACTTGATCGTCTCCGGCGACAGGCACCTACATGATTTGGGCGGCCACTATCAGGGGATCCGCATCGTCAGGCCCGCCGAGGCAGCGCACCTCATCGAGGCCGGGTAACGGCAGGCTGCACCCAGCCGGTAGCGAGCAACCACCCTGCGGTCAGCCCGACTCCTTGCGCAGCCATTACCTTACCCTCTTCGGTCCGGTTGTCGGTCGCCGCATGCGTACGCAGGAGATCGCATCACACCCATCCCGGCCAAGCCACACAGCAGTAGCAGCAACGTTCCGGGGATCGGTATCTGGGTCCCTGGATCGCCGCTGACGCTGAACGAGAGGTTTCCCGTCGTCTCTCGGGTCCAGGAATCGACGTCTGCTGCGCGATAGAAGCTGTCACCCTCCGCATTGTCACCAACCGCATCGCCCAAGAGCCAATACCAGACGGCTTTCGTGTCATCCAGGTCGAAGCGATTGACGACGGAGAGGTACCAGTTTGTCGTCCCTTCGAGCAGAACCGGAGTCGCCAGCGCGAGGTCGTAGCGGTAGACCTTGGCGCCCAAGACATCGAAGATCTTGGCGAACTCACGCGTCGGCGCCTGGGTGATCGTTACACGCGGAATGACTTTCGGTCGGCCCGACCCGTCATCGGCGCTGATGCTGACGCTGAAGGCGTCTGCTGCCGATGGCGCTGGATCGAACAAATACGAACCCCACCACGTCAGGCCGGTCACCGCGGTGCTGGCCGCGAGCAAGAAGCCGTCCGCGCTCTGTTCTGCAGAAATGCTGGCGAAAGCATCGTTCCCGTTCCGTGGCCACTGCGTGTATAGGTCGACCGGGTCGACCGCCGCCGCCGCACTGACCAGCGAGAACGCCAACACCAGCGGCACCGCCGCGCGAACGATCGAACTTTGCACGCCCAGGAAACGGCCGCGCACGAACGCTTTCTTCCACTCCACCTTCTTCATGACATCTCTCCTTTACCGATACCATCCAACAAACAGCATTTCCCTACCCGATCCATAGCATGTCCACATACCTGGTAGCGAAGGCTACCGAGTCGATCAGGTACTCGCTACCGTGCAACCCGCCGTTAGCAGAATAGGGATCCGATCCGAACCCGTTTCCGGCCTCGTTACCATACGCCCCATACACGAAATCGTCACCATTCTGCGCGCCAGCGGAGAAAACGGCCTGACTGAAACCCTCCTCGACCGATACCGAGAGTTGCTTGGACCCATCCAGTGCGTCGGCGTAGAAAAAGATCTCCTTGACGAGTCCACCCGCCGCATCGAGAAGTTGCAGGCGCCCAGCCTCGTTGAACCCGGTGCCGTCGTCGTTGCGCGTGAAACGGCTGAGCTGGAAGCTGATCTGGTTGGCCTCCTGGTCGAGGTGGAAGCGCACGCCCTCGGTGCCGTCGATCTCCTGCAGCACGGGGCTGGTCGCCTTCGTTTGGCCGCTGACCCCGAGGTCGCCCCCGGAGACGTCGCCGCCAGCCAGTATGCCGCTGCCTGAGCTGGCAAAGAGGACGCTGCTGTAGGACTCGTTCGCGTCGCTCAGGTTGGCCTTGTGCTCAATATTGACGCCCGCATGGCTCCAGCTTCTCTCCCACGCTCCGGAATCCGATCTGGGCGGCCGGGCGGGTGCGTCGCCGATCTTGAAGGTGGAAGTGTCGTCGTTGAAGATCACCCCATCGGCGCTGCCGGTTGCAATGGTGCCGTTGGTCGGATCGTGCAGTTTGACAGCGAACGCTTCGTGAGGCTCGATCTGGTGATCGGCCGCAACATCGATGGTGAGCAGTTGTTCTGCGCTCCCCGGTGCAAAGACGAGGGTTCCGCCCGGCAGCACACCGCCGGTAAAGTCATCAGCGGTTGCGGTCCCGTTGACGTCGTACTGGACCGTTGTCTCCGTGCTCAGATCGCCGCTGCGACTGATCGCGAAGGTGAAGGCGGTCGAACCCGTATCACCCTCGGCCTGTTGCGCATGCACGGGGGTAATGCGCAGGGTCGGCAGTGGCAGGAGATCGTCGTTGTCGATCGTACCGACCGCCGAGGTGGTAGTAAGGGTACCGTTACTGGCGTTGGACAGGGTGACACTGAAGTCTTCGTTAGGCTCAACGATCGTGTCCCCGCTCACCTCGACAGTGATCAGCTTCTCGTGTTCGCCGGCCGCGAACAATACCGTCCCCACCGGGAAAACGCCGCCAAAGTCGGCGGCAGTAGCCGGGTCGGTTCCAACACCGGCGACGACATAATCGACACTCGTCTCGGCGCTGGTATCACCGCTACGGGTGACGGCGAAGGTAAACTCGGTGCTGCCGCTGTCCCCCTCAGCCTTGACCGCGTCGCGAGCGGCAATTGCCAACTCTGGGGGTGGCAACAAGTCGTCGTTCTGGATGGTGCCGGCAGCACTGGCGGTGGTGAGGGTGCCATTGGTCACGTCACCGAGCGTGACCACAAATCCTTCATCGGGTTCGACGGTGGTATCGCCGCTCACCGCGATGCTGAGGAGCTTTTCATCCTCGCCGCCGGCAAAGCTGATCGTGCCGGTGTACAGCGTTCCGCCGAAGTCGGCCGCATCGGCCGGGTTGGCACCGGCACCAGCCACGGTGTAGCTGACCGTGCTTGGCTGGCTGAGGTCACCGGATCGCGTCACCGCAAAGGCAAATAGGGTCGTGCCGCTATCGCCCTCTGCCGCGACCGCATCGCGAGCGGCGATGACCAGTTCAGGCGGCGGCAGGTCATCGTTCTGGATGGTGGCCGTCGCGGCCGCGGTTCCCAGCGTTGCATTGACCGGAGCCGACAGGGTCACCGCAAAATCCTCGTTCGGTTCGACGAGGACATCTCCCGAAACCTCGACGGTTATCGTTTTTTCGGTCTCGCCCGCGGTGAACGTCACTGTGCCTGAAGGAAGCGCGTTTCCGGCGAAGTCATCGCTGTCGGCCGGATTTGAGTTGGTGCCAGTGATTACGTAGCTCACCGAAGCAGGATCAAGGTCGCCATCCGTGCGCCTGACGTCGAAGATAAACGTCACGATACCGCTGTTGCCTTCGCTCTTAGTGGCGTCGGGTATGCCGTCGCTGTTCTGATCGGCGACGAACACGTCGAGGCGGGTTGGTATTCTGGCTCTGACGAAGGTTTCAGCATCCGCAGTTGTCGGTATGGGCTCGATATGACCGACATGGTCCTGCGCGACACTGAAGAAGGCATAGGCATGACCCACCTCGCCGTTGAACAGTGCTTCGGTCGACTGGGTGTTGGCAAGCCAAACAGTCGCAGGGCCGCCATTATCCGAGACATAGATCGTATAGCCTGCAACGCCCGATCCGCTAGTGTCATCCACGCCCGCCCAGGAAACCTGGATTGCTGGCAGGTCCGAAATAGCCGGCAACGGGTTGACGGCGCTTTGCGGCACACCAGTATCAAGCGTATTGAAAACTGCTGGAGTGACGATGGCGGCTTCAGTATCGAAGACAATGTTTGCCTGGGCGTCGATCACGGCACCGCTGCCAACCGTGCCATTGGACTCGACGCTATAGGAGACAAAACCGTCGCCACTCCCGCTCGCATCGGTGGGTGGCAGGAAGCCGGCGAAGACATCCGTCGTTGGTTCTCCGGTTTGCGGATCGATCGTGGCAAAGGTCCAGGTCGCAAGGCCAGTGCTGATCTCGATCCCAGCGGTGACATCGACGAGGAAACCGCGGGCCGAGAGATCGATACGCGTTTGATAGAACGACCTATCGACCGGCACATCGAAGCGCAGGTCACCCCAGCCAAAGCTGCCGACATGGAAGCTCGACCAGTTGAGGTCGTTATCAAGCCGTTGGGTGATCACCACCTGCTGAGCCGCTGCCGTAGCGTCGGATGCGTTTTCGAAGCGGATCACGTAAGGGAGGTCCTGCGTAGAAGAAATCCAATGCTGTTCTCCCTTCCCCGCTGGCGGAACGATGTCGTTCGGGTCACGCGGTCGCACGATCCTGGTGGAGGCACCTCCGGATCCAAATCCTCCGGATCCAGCACCTCCTGACCCGCCGCCACCGCCACCGCCACCGCCACCGCCACCGCCACCGCCACCGCCACCGCCACCGCCACCGCCACCGCCACCGCCACCGCCACCGCCACCGCCGCCACCACCGCCACCACCACCGCCACCACCACCACCATCATCACCACCATCACCACCATCACCACCATCACCCGGCGGGTTCTGCCCATGAAGCGAAATTGAAACTTTTTTTTCTGCTGGATGAAAACTCACAAAGAAGGGGACATCATTGGCCCAACCGTATCTCTCCAAGAGAGTCAGCGGGCCCGTAAACGCTTGCTCTACAAGTGCCCCAGGATCACCATCCGGTAGGAAATCGAGAGCATCCCTAACACTGATAGTGAGGTCACTCTTGAGCTCAAGGCTCTGTGGGACGCCATTCGAATCATAGTTCGTGGATACGTGAATCCCGCCCCCGACTGCCCGCGAATCGAGAAGTGACCCACTGTTATAATAGGGGGGTCCAAAACTAGATATCCCGCCAGCGATATTCCCAGGTATCGATAGTTTCGCATACCAGTTTAATAGCAAATTATTGGCGATTTTGGCCGGCAGGTTATAGAACGATAGATTCGGGCTATTTATTATATCCTGCATTGCGATGTAGCTCGGTACGCTACTGGCATTGTTACCGTTCTGGTTGAGTATGTTGTTAACATACGGCTTAGCTAAATCATTCATCACTGTGGTAACGAACTCGGTGGTTTGAACCGCATCCCTGAAACCAGGTGTTACTACCCACCCATCAACAACTTGGTCACCATCAGAAAAAAAACGCGGTTTGGCCGGGTTATTAGGGTTTGTATGAAGATATTCGTACCACAAATTCGCCACCACTGGTCCATATATGACCGCTTCGGCACTAATGAGCACATTGTCAAGAAACGTTTCTGCAGCAATTAGCAAAGGCAGAATCGAGAGATCGGCAGGTAGCGGGTCCCCGTCTGGCAATAATGACATCGGAGCCACTGTGGCTGGAAAGCTGCTCCTTATGGGGTCAGTGTCAATCACATCTTGTTCGGTGGCGGCAAGGTTATCCATCGAAGTCAGCAATAGCTCCTGTTGGCGCGCCTCTGTAAACAATTGGCTGACCAACTCATTGCCAGTGGCATACCGCTGATTGGACGCATACAGACTCTCATTTATAACGCCCCTAAAAGCCGAAAACAAATCACCCCACGTGTCGCCAACCCGGAGCTTGAAGTTCTCCCATGTGGCATCCCAGTTCTCTTGAGGGCTGTCGTCTCGATAGTTGCTTTCCAACGCATCCCAATCGACCGAATCGGACTCGAAATTCACGCCATCCAGGAATCTGAAATCCGCACTTGCTCCTAGTCCCGCATGTGCGTAGGCGCGTGTGGTAACGACTTCTCCGGGTGCCAATACATCGCTCCGGAGTTCGCCTATCGGGACCATGTAAATCTCATTCAATGCCGAAGACAAACCGTATGGAGTACCGTTCAGCGGTGTTCCTGTCGTACTAGATACAAGGATCGACGGAACCGTCACGTCGACATTTCCGTGATTGGCAAGGGTGAGTTGGATTTCAAACAGCGAATTGGGCCGGACCACCTGCGGAACATTCAGATGAGCCTCCAAGTCGCTGGTCTTGCCATTCACTACCGTAAAAGCGTCGTCGAGAACGGAATCGCCGAATATCACGTGTTTTTGAACAACCTCTGCAGCGTCTAGATCGACGTCCCAGACGTCGTTTTCCAGTATGGCGTGGACATCGTAGGCACCCGGCGTGACCCCCGTGAGGTCAAAGGTCGCGCGAATGATGGTGGCGTCGACGAATTCCTGCCACACCGGCTGAACTGACTCGGTACCATTACTCAGTTGCAACTTCGTCATCGGGTGCAGCGCAGATCCCGTAATCTCCATTGTCACTTGTCCAGCATTTCCTCCCTGATGCACGGAGATGTCGTCGATGGAGAAAGGCAGCGTTTCGGCTTTAATCGAATAAGTATCCCGGCTATCAGAGAAGTCCCCACCGTAGGCCATCACGTAATAACTGCCCACCGCAGCCGATGGAATAACAATTTCCTGATCTGGCCCAACGGCAGATCGGGAAACGAAATCATAGGAGCTACGGCTGGGAATCCTATCGTAACCTACATAAAGCTCATTGAAGGACTGGGCGCCACTACCGTCAAAACTAATGCGGATCGTCTCACCCAGTGGAGCGTCTAGCTTGAAATAATGAGCACCCGTTTCCTCAAGCGTGGCTGAAATAAGAGTGTTCAGCAGTAAAGCTTGCGCTGACAGACTCGTTTTTTCGTCGGAGGTTGTCTGGTTGTTTGCATCATTGAGTTCTCGCAGTCTTTCCGAGCTATTGGCCCGAACGATAAAGTGGTAATCGCCCGGCAAGACCCCCGGCATCGGAGCCGTCAGACTCTCCGTATAGGTACCGGCGGATGCGACATCGCCGCTATGGTGGAAGCGTCCGACCAACACATCATTCAAATCCCACTTGTCGTCGGCCGAGAGATAGACGGAATCGTCCCATTCGCCGACGGCTGCGTGTTCGCCGCTGTTGCGCACGGTGTAAGTGATCGTAGTGCTCTGACCCGAGACGGCATCCACCGGCACAGTGGCCGAATCGACGACCAGATCAGCGAGTTCCGCACTGGGAATGAAGACCACCGAGGTATCTCCGGCTGCCGGAGAGGCAAAGAATCGCCCATCAAAGCTGCCTTCGAGTGTGATCCTCGCCTCGGGAACGCCGTCACCGCTGGTGTCGATGCCGAGGACACCAGCAGCGAAGCTGAGCGCCGCGGTTGTAAGACTGCTCCCGCTAACCAGAAGGGTATCTTCGGCCGAGAAATCCCGAATTGTGTCGCCATTGAGAGCGTTCAGACCGTCGCGGAAAACATCGGCGCCGTGCCCGCCGCGAAGTGTGTCAGCGCCTGCACCGCTGGAGAGGGTGTCAATGCCGTCGCCACCGTCGAGACTGTCGGCGCCTTCGCCACCAAACAACTGGTCGTTGCCCGTCCGTCCGAACAGGACATCGTTATCGGCACCGCCCTCGATATGATCGTCACCCGATCCGCCATCAAGCGTATCCACGCCCCTGCCCCCGCGGAGGATGTCGTTGCCAGCACGCGCTGTCAGGCGATCGTTGCCTGATCCGCCATCCAGGAGATTATCGCCATCCGTTCCGGAGATCACATCGCCAAAAGCGCTGCCGACGACATTCTCGATTTCAGACAGCGTGTCATGACCGCCGTCCCCGTCAGGACTGGCAGTGCCGCCCGCTAAATCAACGGTGATGGCTCCGGCGGCCCAGGCATAAACAGCGGTGTCCATACCGGCGCCGCCATCCAGCGTGTCATTGCCGGAGTTTCCTTCCAGGACATCGGTACCCTCACTCCCGAACAGGGCATCGTCGCCCGGCCCACCAATCAGCGTGTCGTTACCCGATTCGCCGCGCAGGGTATCGTTGCCGGCGAAGCCTTCGAGCAGATCGTCGGACGGCGTACCCGTATGCTCGTCGTCACCGGATGTGGCTTCCCAATTCTCGGCGCCAATTCCGGCAAAGTCACTGGCTTCCAAGGCATTGACGGCAATCCCTCGAATTCGGAGCACGTCGCCAGCGCTGAAGTCGATGACGCCATCGCCGCCGCTATACGTGATGTGCGCGCGCAGCGCATCCCAGGTAGGGATCATCGGGCCGTACGAGGTGACGTTGATGCGGTCTTCGCCGCGAACAAAGTCGTTGACCACATCCAGTGCCATGCCTGGGGTGGCGATAAACATGTCCTTTCCGGCTCCACCAATCAGGGTATCGGTTCCCGCGCCACCGCCGAGCCAATCCTCGCCGGCACCGCCTTCCAGAGTCTCGTTGGCGGCGCCGCCGCTCAGTCGATCGTTGTTCTCCGAGGCGATGACTCGCTCGATACCCGTAATCGTGTCGAAGCCTGGGTTGCCCGCCTTCGCGGCGAATCCGGCACCGAGATCGACGTTGATCGCCCCGGTGACGGAAGTGAAGTCGAGTGTGTCGGTTCCTGAACCGCCGTCGATGGAGTTTCGACCGCTACCGACTCGCAGGACGTCGTCCCCGTCATCCCCTTCAAGCGTATCGTTGCCACCGCCGCCGACCAGTACGTCGTCGCTGCCACCGCCCCGAAGCACATCGGCCTGCGCCCCCCCGATCAACAGATCGGCAAAGGGGGTGCCCGTGATGTCGAATTGTTCGATGCCACTGTAGGTCACACCGTAGTGATAGCTGTTGAAACCCCACCGACCGGTGTTGGCCGGCGCCGCTACTTCGAAGCCCATGCCGCTGCGGTTCAGGTAGTTCCCTCGGCATCATAGTAATAAACCCACATGCCGCGACCGGGGTAACCGTAGGCATTGGCCTCGCCGCTATAGTCAAGCACCAGCCGGTCATTGCCTTCGCCGCCGTCCACCACGTCGCTGCCCGCGTCCTTCTGGTAGATCACGTCGTCCCCGGCGCCGGCGTTCACCGTGTCGTTGCCGCCACCGGCGTCAATCACGTCGTCGCCGTCGCCGCTGCTGAACGTGTCGCTGGTCACCACCTTGGTATTGCGCAACTCGTCGTTACCCGCCCCGGTGGTCAACGTCAGCGCTTCGATCCCGATCACCGTCAGACCGTTGGCCAGCGTCACCGTCTGCGTGGGGTCGTTGATCCACACTAGATCACCGCCAAATCCGGACAGATCCACCACCAACGCATCCGTGCCAGCGCCGCCGTCGATCTGCTGCGGGTTGCTGCCCGCCCGAAGGGTGTCGTCGCCATCGCCACCCTCCAGCGTATCGTTGCCACCGCCGCCGACCAGTACGTCGTCGCTGCCACCGCCCCGAAGCACATCGGCCTGCGCCCCCCCGATCAACAGATCGGCAAAGGGGGTGCCCGTGATGTCGAATTGTTCGATGCCACTGTAGGTCACACCGTAGTGATAGCTGTTGAAACCCCACCGACCGGTGTTGGCCGGCGCCGCTACTTCGAAGCCCATGCCGCTGCGGTTCAGGTAGTTCCCCTCGGCATCATAGTAATAAACCCACATGCCGCGACCGGGGTAACCGTAGGCATTGGCCTCGCCGCTGTAGTCGAGCACCAGCCGGTCATTGCCTTCGCCGCCGTCCACCACGTCGCTGCCCGCGTCCTTCTGGTAGATCACGTCGTCCCCGGCGCCGGCGTTCACCGTGTCGTTGCCGCCACCGGCGTCAATCACGTCGTCGCCGTCGCCGCTGCTGAACGTGTCGCTGGTCACCACCTTGGTATTGCGCAACTCGTCGTTACCCGCCCCGGTGGTCAACGTCAGCGCTTCGATCCCGATCACCGTCAGACCGTTGGCCAGCGTCACCGTCTGCGTGGGGTCGTTGATCCACACTAGATCACCGCCAAATCCGGACAGATCCACCACCAACGCATCCGTGCCAGCGCCGCCGTCGATCTGCTGCGGGTTGCTGCCCGCCCGAAGGGTGTCGTCGCCATCGCCACCCTCCAGCGTATCGTTGCCACCGCCGCCGACCAGTACGTCGTCGCTGCCACCGCCCCGAAGCACATCGGCCTGCGCCCCCCCGATCAACAGATCGGCAAAGGGGGTGCCCGTGATGTCGAATTGTTCGATGCCACTGTAGGTCACATCGTAGTGATAGCTGTTGAAACCCCACCGACCGGTGTTGGCCGGCGCCGCTACTTCGAAGCCCATGCCGCTGCGGTTCAGGTAGTTCCCCTCGGCATCATAGTAATAAACCCACATGCCGCGACCGGGGTAACCGTAGGCATTGGCCTCGCCGCTGTAGTCGAGCACCAGCCGGTCATTGCCTTCGCCGCCGTCCACCACGTCGCTGCCCGCGTCCTTCTGGTAGATCACGTCGTCCCCGGCGCCGGCGTTCACCGTGTCGTTGCCGCCACCGGCGTCAATCACGTCGTCGCCGTCGCCGCTGCTGAACGTGTCGCTGGTCACCACCTTGGTATTGCGCAACTCGTCGTTACCCGCCCCGGTGGTCAACGTCAGCGCTTCGATCCCGATCACCGTCAGACCGTTGGCCAGCGTCACCGTCTGCGTGGGGTCGTTGATCCACACTAGATCACCGCCAAATCCGGACAGATCCACCACCAACGCATCCGTGCCAGCGCCGCCGTCGATCTGCTGCGGGTTGCTGCCCGCCCGAAGGGTGTCGTCGCCATCGCCACCCTCCAGCGTATCGTTGCCACCGCCGCCGACCAGTACGTCGTCGCTGCCACCGCCCCGAAGCACATCGGCCTGCGCCCCCGATCAACAGATCGGCAAAGGGGTGCCCGTGATGTCGAATTGTTCGATGCCACTGTAGGTCACACCGTAGTGATAGCTGTTGAAACCCCACCGACCGGTGTTGGCCGGCGCCGCTACTTCGAAGCCCATGCCGCTGCGGTTCAGGTAGTTCCCCTCGGCATCATAGTAATAAACCCACATGCCGCGACCGGGGTAACCGTAGGCATTGGCCTCGCCGCTGTAGTCGAGCACCAGCCGGTCATTGCCTTCGCCGCCGTCCACCACGTCGCTGCCCGCGTCCTTCTGGTAGATCACGTCGTCCCCGGCGCCGGCGTTCCACCGTGTCGTTGCCGCCACCGGCGTCAATCACGTCGTCGCCGTCGCCGCTGCTGAACGTGTCGCTGGTCACCACCTTGGTATTGCGCAACTCGTCGTTACCCGCCCCGGTGGTCAACGTCAGCGCTTCGATCCCGATCACCGTCAGACCGTTGGCCAGCGTCACCGTCTGCGTGGGGTCGTTGATCCACACTAGATCACCGCCAAATCCGGACAGATCCACCACCAACGCATCCGTGCCAGCGCCGCCGTCGATCTGCTGCGGGTTGCTGCCCGCCCGAAGGGTGTCGTCGCCATCGCCACCCTCCAGCGTATCGTTGCCACCGCCGCCGACCAGTACGTCGTCGCTGCCACCGCCCCGAAGCACATCGGCCTGCGCCTTCCCGATCAACAGATCGGCAAAAAAGGTGCCCGTGATGTCGAATTGTTCGATGCCACTGTAGGTCACACCGTAGTGATAGCTGTTGAAACCCCACCGACCGGTGTTGGCCGGCGCCGCTACTTCGAAGCCCATGCCGCTGCGGTTCAGGTAGTTCCCCTCGGCATCATAGTAATAAACCCACATGCCGCGACCGGGGTAACCGTAGGCATTGGCCTCGCCGCTGTAGTCGAGCACCAGCCGGTCATTGCCTTCGCCGCCGTCCACCACGTCGCTGCCCGCGTCCTTCTGGTAGATCACGTCGTCCCCGGCGCCGGCGTTCACCGTGTCGTTGCCGCCACCGGCGTCAATCACGTCGTCGCCGTCGCCGCTGCTGAACGTGTCGCTGGTCACCACCTTGGTATTGCGCAACTCGTCGTTACCCGCCCCGGTGGTCAACGTCAGCGCTTCGATCCCGATCACCGTCAGACCGTTGGCCAGCGTCACCGTCTGCGTGGGGTCGTTGATCCACACTAGATCACCGCCAAATCCGGACAGATCCACCACCAACGCATCCGTGCCAGCGCCGCCGTCGATCTGCTGCGGGTTGCTGCCCGCCCGAAGGGTGTCGTCGCCATCGCCACCCTCCAGCGTATCGTTGCCACCACCGCCGACCAGTACGTCGTCGCTGCCACCGCCCCGAAGCACATCGGCCTGCGCCCCCCCGATCAACAGATCGGCAAAGGGGGTGTATAGTGGTCCCAGGAATTCAGACAGTGGTTTAAGCTAGGCGCTGTCATAAGGAACGAGAAGCGATGAGCGAAGTGAAGACGCGGAAGGTGCACACCCCGGAGTTCAAGGCGAAGGTGGGTCTGGAAGCCTTGCGGGGGGTGAAGACGATCAACGAGATTGGCCAGGAGCACGGGGTTCATCCGGTCCAGGTTGGGCAGTGGAAGAAGGCGATCCAGGAGCAAGCCAAGACCTTGTTCGAGGGCAAGCGCGGTCCCAAACCGGTCGCCGCACATCGGGAGCCGGAGTTGCTGTACAGCGAGATCGGCAAATTGAAGGTGGAACTGGACTGGCTCAAAAAAAAGTCTGGGATCAGCCTGTCGTGATGCGCAGAGCCTGGATCGAGTCTGGCGAGGCGGTGGCCGTGGTGCAGCAATGCCTCCTGGCCGGGGTGTCGCGTGCCACGATCTATGCTCAGCAGAAGCCTGTGGTACTTGATGACAGCGAGTTATTGCACCGGCGTCTGATTGATGAGGAATACACCCGGCACCCGTTCTACGGCAGCCGCAGGATGGTGATCTTCCTCGGGAGAGCGGGTCACACGGTCAATCGCAAGCGGGTCCAACGGTTGATGCGGCTGATGGGGCTGGCCGGCATGGCGCCGGGTCCGAACACCAGCCGGCGGCACCCCGCGCACAAGGTCTATCCGTACCTGCTGCGCGGAGTTTCGGTGGTCAGGCCGAACCAGGTGTGGAGCACGGACATCACCTACATCCGCCTGCCGCGTGGCTTCGCCTACCTGGTGGCGGTGATCGACTGGTATAGCCGCAAGGTGCTCAGCTGGCGGATCAGCAATAGCATGGAAGCGGTCTTCTGCGTCGATTGCCTGGAGGATGCCTTGCGCACCCATGGCAAGCCGGAAGTCTTCAACAGCGATCAAGGCTCGCAGTTCACCAGTGAAGCCTTCACCGACGTGCTGACCCGAGAAGGGGTGGTCATCAGCATGGATGGACGAGGGCGAGTGTTCGACAACATCTTCGTCGAGCGGCTCTGGCGGAACGTCAAACATGAGGACGTGTATCTGAAGGGTTATGCCACGATGGGTGAGCTGATGCTTGGCCTGACCGAGTACTTTGCTTTCTACAACGGCGAGCGTCCGCACCAGTCGTTGGGCGACCAGACGCCCCAGGTGGTGTATCGAACCGGTATCGGTGGCGGGGCGATGATCGTCGATAAATTCGGCGGCGCGGGGGGAGGAACCCCTGTTCCGCTACGCTCCACAGGGGTTCCTCCCCCCGCAGAAGCAAGATCAACAGCCACAGCACAAACCAAAGCAAAGGCAACACCGGGGCAGCGCCGTCCAGCTGCTACTGAAGTCAAGTGCCCAGCTTAAACAGACTTATTTCTTGTCTTGACTTCGGGGTCCACTTTAGTGCCCGTGATGTCGAATTGTTCGATGCCACTGTAGGTCACACCGTAGTGATAGCTGTTGAAACCCCACCGACCGGTGTTGGCCGGCGCCGCTACTTCGAAGCCCATGCCGCTGCGGTTCAGGTAGTTCCCCTCGGCATCATAGTAATAAACCCACATGCCGCGACCGGGGTAACCGTAGGCGTTGGCCTCGCCGCTGTAGTCGAGCACCAGCCGGTCATTGCCTTCGCCGCCGTCCACCACGTCGCTGCCCGCGTCCTTCTGGTAGATCACGTCGTCCCCGGCGCCGGCGTTCACCGTGTCGTTGCCGCCGCCGGCGTCAATCACGTCGTTGCCGTCGCCGCTATTAACGAGGTCGTTACCACCCCCTAGCATGATCGTGGTCATTCCCGGTACCTCCGTGGTCTATCGTCAGGATTGTTGGGAGCAAGAAAATGTTGGCGTTGGAACCTTTAATGCGATCTGAGCAGAGGCGCGCCTGTCTGGGCTGCTAGGGAAGAAAGCTGCGCCATGTAGGGAGACACGGGCGCAAAAAGCTGATGACTTGCCGCGATCGGTAGGCGTGGCCAAGACCCGCCTACTGTAAACATGGCTCCCTACCGCGAGAGGCGATAGTGGGTAACTCATCACGCCGATGATGTTCGCGTGTGGAGGAATTGCCGGGCAAGCGGGCGTGCAGGAGGATTTGTGTATCAACGCCCGACGGGGTCTCTGAGACGTGGCACTTGAGCTGTTCGCCGGCGCCGGCGCCAGTAGTGTCGCATCGATGGGAACGGTACACACGGCAGCGCCCCGCGCTGCCAGGCAAGCGATGGCGCTCCCACCATCGCTGACTGCTATGACAGCAAGACTCCAGGCTCCTCGCATCTTGCGCCCTTCTAAAGTTCTAGCCTTATCCGTGTTTTCTGCGGATGCTTTTTCTTATATCTGCCAAATCTAATGGGAAAAGCTGCACACAGCTTGATCTGGGTCAAGCTGCCGAAGGATAGAACAGGTAACGGGGACCGCCGAGTCAGGGTAAATTTGCTCTGACGCTAACCTGTTGAATTGCCAATAGGGGTAGGGATGAGCGCTCGCCCACCTCTCCCTCCGAACCGTGCGTGCGGTTTGATGAAAGAGGGCAGGTGAAGCAGACTATGGCAAGGCTATTGAGGCACCGCCAGACGAAAGAGGCGGTAACAGCGAGGCCAAGCCTGAGGAATGCAGAACCTGTTCTCTATTCTACCGATTTGCGCACGTTGCTACCAGATCGAACGTAGGCCAAGTGGCACATATTCGGTCATCGCCGAATCCTTGGTTAGCAGCGTCATTCCGCGCTGGATGCACTGCCAGACAAGCATCCGGTCAAAGGCGGGCGCGGCCGCGCCCCCCCCGCCGGCCGCCGGCCCCCCCCGCCCCCCCCCCGGCCGCCCCCCCCCGCCCCCCCCCCCCGCCCCCCCCCCCCCCCCCCTGCCCCGGCCCCTTTTGCGGGCCCCCCCGACCCTGATGCCACTACCTGAACTGTATTGGCCGGATCGATCAGCAGTCCGCGTACGCGCGCAGACAGTTTCTTCGGTTCCAGAGCGGCCCAGATCAGGCAATGCGTGTCGATCAGCAGGTTCATGCGGAAAACAAGGTTTCATCGTCGATCCCGAAATCGTCCGCAAAGCGCGCCTTTGCCGTGCCCTGCAAAATCCCCAGCGTCCTTTTTTTGGCCTGTGCCAGAGACTCGATCGGCACTATTGCAGCCACCTGACGATGGCTGCGGCCGTAGCAGATCACGATCGTCTCGCCGGCGATCACCCGATCGAGCACCGCGGAAAAACTGGATTTCAACTCGCCAACAGTCAAGCTCTTCATCGTTGCGGTCTCGGGACAGAAGGTTCAAGAAGGTTCAAGTTTGCGGAACGATCCGCAACTTGTCAAATTGTCTCGTAATTGATGAGATGAACTTCGACGCCAAGCCGGAGCTGGCCCTGCGCGGTAAAGAGGCACACCGCTTGACCTGGGTCAAGCTGCCGAAGGATAGAACAAGTATTAGGGCCCGCCGAGCCCGCCAGAGCAAGCGGCCGCTGTGGCGCGATCAGCGCTGCGCACCGGCATGATCCGGCCCTGCAGGACGGGATCTTGCCTACCGCTGCGAAGGACTGTGCGGACTCAAGGCTCGGCCGCGTTCGCCGCCGACCAACTCCCCTCGCCCATTTCTGCAAACAACGCCAGCGTCTTCCCGGCTTCTTCCGGATCGAGCCGGGTCAGCGCGTAGCCGACATGCACGATGACATAGTCTCCGACCGCCACGTCATCAACGAGTGCCAGAGAAATCTCCCGGCCAATTCCCGCGACATCGACCATCGCCCGCGCATCGGCGCGCAGCTCGACGACCCGGCAGGGCAGCGCAAGACACATCGCCAGCGCTCCTCTAATGACCCAGCAGGTGCTGCAGCGCGATCCACGCCTGACCAACGGCGAGGCCGCCATCGTTGGGCGGGACCTGACGCGCCTCAATGAGGCGTATCCCTTGCACCCCGAAACGGGAACGCAAGGCACGCACGAGAACCTGATTCAGGAAACAGCCACCGCTGGCGACCACCGCTTCTTCGCCAGGCGCCAGGACGCGCAGCCAGTCGGTGATGGCGGCTGCCAGCGTCGCATGGAACAGCGCGGCGCCACGTTCGGCATTCCTCTCATCGGCGAGAGCCGCCAGCAGCGGCAACAGGTCGAGGCGACCCTGGTCGATCTTCCAGCCCTGTTCGAGCGGCAGGATGTCGCCATAACACTGCGCCATTCCTTCCATCGCCATCGCTGCCTGACCTTCGTAGGCCATCACCGCCTTGATGCCGAGCAGGCCGGCCGCGGCATCGAACATCCTGCCCATGCTGGTCGTCGGTGGGCAATGGATGTCGCCTGCCAGCATCTGCGCGACTGCCCGCGCCGCCTGCTGAGCGGCAAAGCGCTCCGCAATTTCGCTGTTACGACCAAGTCGGTGCAGCACCGCCGCCGCCATCCGCCAGGGCTCGTTGGCCGCGCGGTCGCCCCCCGGCAGCGCCAGCGGCACAAGATGCCCAAGGCGCTCGAAACTGGCGCCGTCAACGCGCAACAACTCGCCACCCCAGGCGGCCCCATCGGTGCCGAGACCGACGCCGTCCAGCGCCAGCGCCAGGTGGCTGCCTTGTCGGCCGTGTTCCGCAAGGACGGCCGCGGCGTGCGCATGATGATGCTGCACGCCCAACAGCGGCAAGCGGCGCTGCTGGGCGAAATCGGCGGCAAAACGTGTCGAGTGGAAATCCGGGTGCAGGTCGTGCGCCACGATCGCCGGTTCGACGCCGAGGAATTTCACCAACTGCGCGACGCTTTCATCGAGAAAATCGCAAACGGCAGCGTTGTCGAGGTCGCCAATGTGTTGCGAAACGAATGCCTCATCGCCGCGGGTGACACAGATCGTGTTCTTGAACCAGGCACCCACGGCCAGTACCGATGGTCCTGAGACCGGCAACTTGATCGCCCGTGGCGTGTAGCCGCGAGCGCGACGGATGAACTGCAGACCACTGGGGGTGATGCGTGCAACGCTGTCGTCACAACGCGCAACGATGTCGCGGTCATGCATCAGAAAAGCGTCGGCGATACCGTAGAGACGCAGCAGGGCTTCGCTGTTGCCGACCACCAGCGGCTCGCCGCCCGGATTGGCGCTGGTCATCACCAGCGCCAGATCCTGCGCTCGTTCCAGCCAGCCCATACCGGCCGGACGTTTCGCGGCTTCGTGGAAGAGCAGAAACTGCACCGGCGTGTAAGGCAGCATGACGCCAAGCCAGGCTAGTCCGGGGGCAACACCGGGTAATGCCGCATCGCAACTGCTGCGCTTGCGGAGCAGGATCGCCGGGCGCGTCGACAAGGTCAACAGACCCGGTTCGCCAACCCCCATCTGCACCAGCGGCGCGGCGGAACTGGCGTTGGCCAGCATCACCACAAAGGGCTTCTCGTCGCGTTGCTTGCGTTCCCGCAGCAGCGCAACGGCTACCGCATTGCGTGCGTCACAGGCCAGGTGGAAGCCACCCAGGCCCTTGATGGCGACAATCTTTCCCTGCCGCAGCATGGCCAGGGCAGTGGCGAGCGGATCGTCGGGCAGCCGGTGTCCCTCGGCGTCGAGCAGGAACAGCTGCGGTCCGCACTTCGGGCAGCAATTGGCCTCGGCGTGAAAACGCCGGTCGTCGGGTCGCCGGTACTCACACTGACATCTTGGACACATGGCAAAGGACTTGAGGCTGGTCCGCGACCGGTCGTAGGGCAGGCCGCGGCTGATCGTGTAGCGTGGCCCACAATTGGTGCAATTGGTGAAGGCATAGCGCCAGCGGGGGCTGCCGGGATCGAACATCTCGCTCAGGCAGTCACGACAGACTGCGGTATCGTGGCCGATCATCGTCGCGGCACGGCCACTACGGCTGTCGATGATCACGAAACCCTGGTTGACACGCGCCGGGGCGGTATCGCGGGCGACCACCGAACTGACTCGCGCCAGCGGCGGCGCATCCAGTTCGAGACGCTCGACCAGGTTGTTGACCTGCACCGCAGCTCCGCTCACCTCGATTTCCACGCCACGCGAATCGTTGCGAACCCAGCCAACCAACCCCAGCTCCCTGGCCAGCCTCCAGACGAAGGGGCGAAAGCCGACGCCCTGAACGACCCCACTGACGCGGATGTTCCGGCAAACCGTGTGGTCCGACATGTGATTAACCTCGCGTAGCGGACGAGAGCAGGGTTTCCAGCTCGGCGACGCGTCGGCGCAGCGCACCAACCGTCGCCTTCTTCTTCTCCTGGCGTGCCGCACAGCCGTCGCTCAGCCAGCTCAGCCATTCGGCAAAGCCCTCGCCGGTGGTTGCGGAAACCTGGATCACCTGCAACGCCGGATTGACCTGCCGCGCATAGCGGATCGCCTGCTCGGTGTCGAATTCGACATGCGGCAACAGATCGACCTTGTTGAGCAGCATCAGTGACGCGGCATGGAAAATGTTGGGGTACTTGAGGGGTTTGTCCTCGCCCTCGGTGACCGACAGGATCACTACCTTGTGCGCCTCACCGAGATCGAAAGCCGCTGGACAGACGAGATTGCCGACGTTCTCGATCAGCAGCAGGGAATCGTCCACCGGCGACAGTTTGTGCAAGGCATGTCCGACCATGTGGGCGTCGAGATGACAGCCCTTGCCGGTATTGATCTGCAGTGCGGGAACGCCGGTCGCGCGTATCCGTTCGCTGTCACGGCTGGTTTGCTGGTCGCCCTCGATGACCGCGATCGACAGCTTTGCCTTGAGCAGCTCGATGCTGCGGCAGAGCAAGGTGGTTTTTCCCGAACCGGGGCTGGAGACGAGGTTCAGCGCGAAAATACCCTGCTCTGCAAAACGCTGGCGATTCTCGGCCGCATAGGTATCGTTCTTGGCCAGGATGTCACGTTCGACCTGCACCATCCGGGACGGCGTCCGCCCCGGCGCGTGCTCGTGGTGGTACGCGTGTGCATGCGCGTGGTGGTGATCAGCATGCGCCTGCCAAAGCTGCTCGCCATGCTGATGCTGCGGTGTTGCCTGGGCGGCGTTTTCGGCTTCCACCAGGGCCTCGCCGGAGACGCGTGCTTCCCCGACGCCGCAACCACAAGTCGTACACATTTGCTGTCTCCTGTTTTTATTCGACCTCGAGCTCCTTCACCCGCATCTCGGTACCACCGGTCGCCTGAACCGGGTAACCGCCGCAGATTGGGCAGGGGTCGTAGAGCGCCGCAAGCGGCACGGTCTGGTTGCAATTAAAGCATAAACCTTCGCCGAGCACCGAAGTTACATGCAATTTGGCACCTTCGGCCAGCGTGCCACGGGTGACGGCAGCGAAGCAGAAACGAATCGCCTCGGCTTCAACCGCCGCGAGTTCGCCAATTTCGACCTCCACCGAGCGCACGCGCTGAAACCGCTGCGCACGCGCCGCGTCCTCGACAATCTGCAGGACACCCATAGCCAGCGACATTTCATGCATGCTCGATCCTTGTTTCGCAAGGAACGCAGGGATTGACTCGCTCTGTCTGGCCGCCTCGCCGCACAACGGCGGCCAGTCGAGCAGCAAGCGCCACAGATGTTCACCAATCGCTTCGACGGCGACAGCCAGGCCAGGAGGCCGGCCGGCTGCATCGATTACCGCGACCTCGCCCGCGCCACGCGCAGCCTGCAGTGAAAGCCGCGCGGCGGTCTCCTGGGCACAACGACAGAGACTGAACAGGCGGGGAATGAACTCGCTCACGCGTGCAGCCGGAAGTCCGCATAGAAGGCGTAGCAGCGTTGGCCGGGTCGAGACAACCCCGGCCGCAACGATCTGCTCGCCGTCCCACGACAGTGTCAACTGTAGAACGCCCTGTTCCACCGCCACGCTTCCCGAGAATGTCCCAAAAGAATACTAAAAGCCTTTGAATCCATTTTGATTTTTATCAATCAGGGGCTAAACTTCCGCCTTCACAATTCGCCATCAGCGGCCTCGGCCACTTCCCGGATCCCCTTTTGCATGCTTGAAGCCTCGAATCTGGAATGCGTACGCGGTGAACGTCGTCTGTTCGCCGGCGTCAGCTTTCGCCTCGAAGGCGGCGAGATGCTCTACCTGCAGGGGCAAAACGGCTCCGGCAAGACCAGCCTGCTGCGCATGCTTTGCGGCCTGACGCCAGCCGTCAGCGGCGAAATCCGCTGGCGAGGCGAGGCGATCGGCAAGCTCGGTGAGGAGTTTCGCAGCGAACTTTGCTACCTCGGGCACCAGAACGCGATCAAGGAAGAGCTGACGCCGCTGGAAAACCTGCTTTCGGCAGCAAGAATGGCGCAGGAGTCGCTCGACGAAGACGCAGCGCTCGATGCCCTCGATCGGGTCGGACTGAGCGGCCGCGCAGACCTCGCCTGCCGCTATCTTTCCCAGGGACAGAAACGCCGCGCCGCGCTGGCCCGCCTGGTGCATGAAAAGCGCGCCTTATGGATACTCGATGAGCCCTATGTGGCGCTCGACCCGGCGGCCGGCAAATTCGTCGCCAGCCTGGTCGGTGCGCATCTCCAGCGCGGCGGACTGGCGCTCCTGACCACTCACCAGGCAGTTGCCATCCCGGCGGGCACGGTGCGCGAGCTGTCACTCGGCGCAGATGCTGCTGCGCACAGGCGTTCATAGCCGAGAAGATGCTAAGATTGCTCCGCGCGGTCATCAGTCGCGACCTGCGACTGGCGATGCGGCGACAGGCCGACATCGTCGCGGCAATGTTTTTTTTCATCATCGTGGTCAGCTTGTTCCCGCTCGGCGTCGGCCCGGAACCGGCGCAGCTGCGCCGCCTGGCGCCAGGCGTGCTGTGGGTCGCCGCGCTGCTGGCCAGCATGCTCTCCTTGCCGCGCCTGTTTGCCGACGATCACCGCGACGGTACGCTGGAACAGCTGGCGCTGGCACCGCAGCCTCTGGGACTGATCGTCCTCGCCAAGGTCATCGCCCACTGGCTGGTGGCTGGTCTGCCGCTGGTCCTGCTGGCGCCGGTGCTGGGAATCCAGTTCGATCTGGGCGCTGACGCGCTGGTGGTACTGATGCTGTCGCTGCTGCTCGGCACCCCGGCGCTATCCGGTATCGGAGCCATCGGCGCGGCGCTGACGCTCGGCGTGCGCGGTGGTGGCGTGCTGCTGTCGCTGCTGGTCCTGCCGCTGTACATCCCGGTACTGATTTTCGGCGCTGGTGCGGTGGACGCGACGGTGAGCGGACTCGGGCCGCAGGCCCATTTGTCGCTGCTTGGCGCACTCGCGCTGGGCGGCGTGTTTTTTGCGCCGTGGCCGACTGCCGCGGCCCTGAGAGTTGCCCTCGAATAGATGAGTAACCGAGTAATCAACTGGTTCAGATACGCCAGCCCGCAGACCTTCTACCCCCTCGCCGGCCAGCTGATTCCCTGGTTCTGGGCGCTCGCTGCGCTGTTCGGCGCGCTCGGGCTGACGATCGGTTTTCTGCTCGCGCCGACCGACGCACAGCAGGGCGAGGGTTATCGAATCATTTTCCTGCATGTACCGGCGTCGTGGATGTCGATGTTCATCTACCTGGTGATGGCCTTCTGGGCTGCCACCGGGCTGGCTTTCAATACCCGCCTGTCAGGCATGATGGCCTCGGCGCTGGCGCCAACGGGCGCGCTGTTCGCGTTCCTCTCGTTGTGGACCGGCGCGCTATGGGGAAAGCCGATGTGGGGCGCCTGGTGGGTTTGGGATGCACGCCTGACTTCCGAGCTGATCCTGCTCTTCCTCTACATCGGTTTCATCGCCCTGCAGGCAGCGATCGACGATCCACGCCGCGCCGACAAGGCCGGTGCGATCCTGGCGTTGGTCGGCGTGGTCAACATTCCGATCATCTATTTTTCGGTGAAATGGTGGAACACCCTGCACCAGGGCGCTTCGGTCAGTCTCACCAAGGCGCCGAGCATGGCAGCGATGATGCTCTGGGGAATGTTGTTCTGCGCGCTCGCCTGCTGGATGTACAGCATCGCCGTCGCCCTGACGCGGGTGCGCACGATCATGCTCGAACGCGAGCGGCACACCGATTGGGTACGCGCCCTGCTTGCCGACAAGGAGTAAGGACATGCACTGGAACAGTCTGGCCGACTTTCTGGCAATGGGCAACCACGGCCTCTACGTCTGGGGCTCGGTGCTGATGATGGCGCTGCTGATGCTGGCGGAACCGATCCTGCTGCGGCACGGTCGGAAGAAGCTGGTCGCGCGTCTCCGCCGCCAGTACCGCGCCGAGCGAAGCGAAGCGAGGCGCAACAGCCAAGCGAACCCTGGCAGGAGTAAGGATTGAAACCACGTCACAAACGAATTGCGCTGATCCTTGCTGGTCTGGCGATCCTCGCCATTGCCGCGACGCTGGTGCTCAACGCTTTCCAGAGCAATCTGGTGTTCTTTTTCTCACCGACGCAGGTGGCCGCCGGCGAGGCGCCCAAGGGCAGGAGCTTCCGCATCGGTGGCATGGTCCGGGAGGGTTCGCTGCAGCGCCAGGCGGACGGCGTCACGCTGCGCTTCGTCGTCACCGATACCGACAAGGACATGACCGTGGCCTACAAGGGAATACTGCCGGACCTCTTCCGCGAAGGAAAAGGCGTTGTCGCGCAAGGGAAACTTGGCGACGATGGCGTCTTCGCGGCTACCGAGGTGCTCGCCAAACACGACGAAAACTACATGCCGCCGGAAGCTGCCAAGGCCGTCGGCGATGCGCACGAGCGGGCGGCGGCCAACCAGGCGAGCGCGCAAGCAGCGGCCAGGACCCTTAAACAGTAATGCGGACGACAAACTCATGATCCCGGAAGTCGGTAACTTCGCCCTCGTTCTCGCGCTCTGCGTGGCCCTGACGCAGGGAACTCTGCCGCTGCTCGGCGCCCACCTCAACCGGCAGCAATGGGTCGCGCTGGCACGCCCGGCGGCGGTCGCGCAGGCGCTGCTGCTGGCAATCGCTTTCGGCTGTCTGACCACTGCTTTCGTCCAGAATGATTTTTCCGTGGTCTATGTCGCGCAGCACTCGAACACGCTGCTGCCCCTGCAGTACCGGGTCGCTGCCGTCTGGGGCGGCCACGAAGGCTCGCTGCTGCTGTGGGTAGTGATGCTGGTGCTGTGGACTCTGGCAGTGGCGCTGCGCTCGACCCAATTGCCCGAAGCCATGGTCGCGCGCGTGCTCGGGGTTCTCGGTCTGGTCAGCGCGGGCTTTCTGCTGTTCATCCTGTTCACCTCCAACCCCTTCGAACGTCTGCTACCGGGAGCCGCCGAGGGGCGCGATCTCAACCCGCTGCTGCAGGACCCCGGCCTGATCATTCACCCGCCAATGCTGTATATGGGCTACGTCGGCTTCTCGGTAGCCTTCGCCTTCGCCATCGCCGCCTTGCTCTCGGGTCAGCTCGACGCCGCGTGGGCACGCTGGTCGCGCCCCTGGACCACTGCAGCCTGGGTCTTTCTGACCATCGGCATTGCTCTTGGCTCGTGGTGGGCCTACTACGAACTCGGCTGGGGCGGCTGGTGGTTCTGGGACCCGGTCGAAAACGCCTCGTTCATGCCCTGGCTGATCGGCACCGCGCTGGTGCACTCGCTGGCGGTCACTGAAAAGCGCGGCAGCTTCAAGAACTGGACGGTGCTGCTGGCGATCTCGGCGTTCTCGCTGTCGCTGCTCGGCACCTTTCTGGTTCGTTCCGGCGTGCTGACTTCGGTACATGCGTTCGCCACCGACCCACGCCGCGGCATCTTCATCCTGGTCTTCCTGGGAACGGTGATTGGCAGCTCACTGGCGCTGTTTGCCTGGCGGGCGCCGAAGGTCGGCCTCGGCGGCCGTTTTGGCCTGCTCTCGCGCGAATCGCTGCTGCTCACCAACAACGTGCTGCTGGTCGTCGCCTGCGCATCGGTCCTGCTGGGAACGCTCTACCCGCTGCTGATCGATGCGCTTGGTGCCGGCAAGCTGTCGGTCGGCCCTCCGTACTTCGATGCGGTCTTTGTGCCATTGATGCTGCCGGCGGTGTTCCTGATGGGCGTGGCGCCCTGCGCACGCTGGAAGCACGCCAGCGTTCGCGAACTCGCGCGCACCCTGCGTTGGGCGTTTGTCGCGGCGGCAGTGGTCGGCGTTGGCGCACCCTTCCTGTTTGGTGAATGGAAGCCGCTGGTGGCGCTCAGCCTGTTGCTCGCGGCGTGGATTGTCTTCAGTGCGCTGCTCAACCTGTTTGAGCGTGTGCAATCGACACGCGCCGGCCAGCCTTTCCTGGCCGCCGTACGCCGGCAGCCGCGCAGTTTTTTCGGAATGCATCTGGCTCATGTCGGGATCTCGGTGTTCATCGTCGGCGTGACCATGGTCGGCGCCTATCAGGCCGAGAAGGACGTCAAGATGGAGCCCGGCGACACCGTCAGTGTCGGTGGCTACAGCTTCCGCTTCAATGGCGTGCGCGAGGAAAAGGGGCCGAACTATCGGGCGCTGGTGGGCGACATCGATCTGCTCAAGAATGGCGCAGCAGTCCGGAAAATGTTCCCCGAGAAGCGCTTCTATGTCGCTTCGTCGATGCCGATGACCGAGGCCGCGATCGACACCGGCTTTTTGCGCGACGTCTATGTCTCGCTTGGCGAGCCGATCGACAAGGCCAGACCGGACGCCGCCTGGGCGGTCCGAGTCTATTACAAGCCATTCGTCGACTGGATCTGGGGCGGCTGCGTGCTGATGGCCATGGGGGGCCTGCTCGCCATCAGCGACCGCCGTTACCGGATCAAGGCACGCTCCGCGGCACCTGCGCCCGCCGTTACGACCGCGTCGCTCGCCCAGAACGCGTAAGGAATCATCGATGAACCGATTTCTCTGGCCGCTGATCGGCTTTGTGGTGCTCGTCGCGCTGCTCGCCGTCGGGCTCAACCTCAACCCGCGCGATGTGCCTTCGCCGCTGGTCGGTCAACCGGCGCCGTTGTTCGCCCTGCCACGACTCGACGCACCGGAAAAGGAGTTTTCGCCGCAGGACATGCTCGGCAAGCCCTGGTTGCTCAATGTCTGGGCGTCGTGGTGCGTCTCCTGCCGGCAGGAGCATCCAGTGCTGGTCGAACTGGCGAAGCGCCAGACCGTGCCGCTGATCGGCCTTAACTACAAGGAAGTTCGCGGTGACGGCGGCATCGATATCGACAAGCTGGCGCCCGGCAACGAGAAGAAGATGGTCATCGCAAGGGCTGCCGAGTGGCTCGGAAAACACGGCAACCCGTACACGCTCTCGGTGCTCGACATGGACGGTCGTGTGGGCATCGACTATGGCGTCTACGGCGTACCGGAAACCTATGTCATCGACCGGGCAGGCATCATTCGCATGAAGCACACCGGCCCGATCACTCCCGAAGTCTTCGCCGGCAAGATCCTGCCGCTGCTCGCGGAGCTGTCGAAATGAGGCGCTGGCTGATGCTTCTGCTGCTCGCCGCGGCAAGCCTGGGCTCTCCCGGGGTGCCCGCCGGCGAAGCCAAACCGCTCGCCGAAGACGAACTGACCGAAAAACGCCTGATCGCCATTGCTTCCGAATTGCGCTGCCTGGTGTGCCAGAACGAATCGCTCGCCGGCTCGCATGCCGAGCTGGCCAACGACCTGCGCCGCGAGATTCGCACCCTGATCCGCGACGGCAAGAGCGACAGCGAAATCATGGAATTCATGGTCAACCGCTACGGCGACTTCGTCCGCTACCGGCCACCGCTGACGGGAACCACGCTGTTACTGTGGTTTGGTCCGGGCGCGCTGTTCGTCGTCGGCCTTGCGGCGCTGGTGCGCTATTTGCGCCGACGTGACCGGGCGATCAGCGACACGCCACTGACGCCGGACGAACAAGGTCGCGCGGACACCCTGCTGCAGGACCCGGATTCTCGCCAGGGACAACCATGACCGCTTTCCTCATCGTCGCGGCGCTGCTGGTCGTTGCCGTTCTCGCCATCCTGCTGCCGCCGCTGTGGCGAGCGCCACGTGCCGCGAGCGGCGCCGACCGTCGCGAAGCCAATCTGGCGATTTTCCGCGACCAACTCGCCGAACTCGAACGCGAGCGCCACGATCGTACGCTCGCCGAAGCTGATTTCGTGCAGGCCAAAAGCGAGTTGCAACGGCGTCTGCTGGATGAAATGCAGGCGCCGTCGGCGCCGACCGCCGCAGGCGCTGGCCGCCAGACCGCACTGGCCCTGCTGGTGGTCATCCCGCTGGCCGCTGCGGCCGCTTATGCGTTGCTGGGCGAGCCGCGCGCGCTCGACCCCCTGCAGAGACAGGCGCGTATCGCTCCGGAACAAATCCAGGAGATGCTCGCCGGTCTGGTCGAAAAGCTGAAGAAGAACCCCGACGACAGCCAGGGCTGGCTCATGCTGGCCCGTTCCTACAAGGTCCTCGAGCGTTTCCCTGAAGCTGCCGAAGCCTACAGCCATGCGGGAAAACTGGTCGATGAGGACCCTCGACTGCTGGCCGATTATGCTGAAGTCCTCGGCCAGGCGCACGGCGGCAACCTGCAGGGCAAACCGAGCGAATTGATCGGGCGGGCACTGCAGATCGACCCCAACGAACCGCAGGCGCTGCTCTTGGCGGGCGCCGCGGCCAGTGACCGGCAGGAGTTCGCCGCGGCGGCCGACTACTGGACCCGTCTGCTGGCACAGATCGAACCCGGCTCCGAGGACGCAAAGGCACTCGAGGCCGCGGTGGGCAAGGCGCGCGAGCTCGCCGCCGCGCAGGCTGGCGGCCCCAAACCGGCCAACCAGCCCGTCACCAGTGCTGGTGCAGTGAGTGGCGAAGTGACGCTGAGCGGCAAACTCGTCGGAACGGTAAAGCCCGAAGACGTCCTGTTCGTCTTTGCCCGCGCGGAAAATGGGCCGCGCATGCCGCTCGCGGCGACGCGGGCCACCGTCGCCGACCTGCCCCTGCGCTTCCACTTCGACGACTCGATGGCCATGGCCGGCGGCAGGAAGATCTCGGATTTCGGCAGAATCAGCATCGAGGCGCGCATCGCCAGGGCCGGGAAGGCGCAAAGTTCGACTGGCGATCTCTTTGGAACGCTCGCCGGCGTCAAGCCCGGCAGCCAGAATCTGCGCCTGCTGATCGATCAGGTGCAACCCTGATGACGCCTGACCATCCGGATTGCCTCGACACGAAAGCGAACCGCGCACGCGCCATCGAACTGCTCACCCGAAGCAAATCCACACTCGCCGCTCGCTACGGAGTGACCGAACTTGCCTTGTTCGGATCAACCGCACGCGACACGGCGCGGAGCATGGCTCCGTGAATTCCCCGTCTCACCCCGACCCCTCCCACAAGCGGAAGCGCCTTGGGCAAGATCGTAGGTCGGGTTAGCGTAGCGTAACCCGACATTTACAGCCATCGGATACCCTTGATCGTCGGGTTACGGCCTGCGGCCTAACCCGACCTACGGCCGCAACCATCGTCAGGTGGCGGCAATAGTGCCGCTCGAGTCGCTGGCACAGGCCAACAAAGGGACGCTGGGGATTTTGCAGGGTACGGCAAAGGCGCGCTTTGCGGACGATTTCGGGATCGACGACGAGACCTTGTTTTCCGCATGAACCTGTTGATCGACACGCATTGCCTGATCTGGGCCGCTCTGGAAGCGAAGAAACTGTCTGCGCGCGTGCGCGGACTGCTGATTGACCCGGCCAATACAGTTCAGGTAAGTAGCATCAGTTTCTGGGAGATCTCGCTAATCCATCATGCCTCTCTTTGCGCCGTTTGTCATCGTATGGGTATCCCTCTCGTGTCCACGGGAAGGCGCCAAGATCGAATGCAGCGCCGGGCCGGCAGTAGCGGTGAGGACGATATCCCCGCGTAACTGGGCTGGATCGATTTTGGCGACAGCGACTTGAAATGGCCTTGCGCTTTCGCCTATAGTAAGGAATCCTTACTTTGACAAATCCGCGTCATGCTTGTTCTGGCGGATTACCTGCCCCACTGCGTTACCGTCCGTATGCCTGAGCCAATGCCGCAAGTCCCGGCGTGTCGCGAGGTCTTCGATTTGCCCTTCCTGCAACTGGCGGTGGCCGGAAAGGCCGAGGCTCTGGTCACCGGCGATCGGGATCTGCTGGCTCTGGCCCCGACGTTTGCCTGCCCGGTCATCAGCGCCGAGCATTTCTTGGCGCAGTTGGTGATGAAGTGATCAGCATGCTGCGCGACGCTGAGTTGGTTCGGAGAACAAGCCGGTGAAGGGCAGCACCAGGTACCGGAAAGCCTGCGGTAGCCGCCATGCATGAGGTCCCGAATGAAGTTCATCGACGAGTTCCGTGACGGAGACCTGGCCAGAGGCCTGGCGGCGGCCATTCGGCAGGCGGCTCGAGTCGATCGCGACTATCACTTCATGGAATTCTGCGGCGGCCATACGCACGCCATCTCGCGTTACGGGGTGAGCGACCTGCTGCCGCCAAATGTGCGCATGATCCACGGTCCGGGCTGCCCGGTCTGCGTCCTGCCGGTCGGCAGGATCGACATGGCGATTCGGCTCGCTCGCGAGGCGGGCGTGATCCTCTGCAGCTACGGCGATCCGCTGCGCGTGCCGGCGTCGGGGGGGCTTTCACTGCTCAAGGCGAAAGCGGGATTGGGCAGGAAGTCAGGCAGCAACGGTGCGGGCGGCAACGGCGAGCGCCGCGGCGAGATTCGGATGATCTATTCGGGCAGCGACGCGCTGACTGTGGCGCAGCAGAACCCGGAGCGGGAAGTGGTGTTCTTCGCCATCGGCTTCGAGACGACGACGCCGCCGACGGCGGTACTGATCAAGCAGGCGCAGGCGCTTGGCCTGACCAACTTCTCGGTGCTCTGCTGCCATGTGCTGACGCCATCGGCAATCGCCAGCATCCTCGAATCGCCGGAAGTGCGGCAGTGGGGCAGTCTGCCACTCGATGGCTTCATCGGACCCGCGCACGTGTCGACGATCATCGGCTCGCGACCCTACGAATTCTTTGCCGAGGAGTATCGCAAGCCGGTGGTCATCGCCGGCTTCGAACCGCTCGACGTGATGCAGGCGATCCTGATGTTGATCAAACAGGTCAATGCCGGTCGTGCGCTCGTCGAGAACGAGTTTTCGCGGGCGGTGACGCGCGATGGCAATCGCAAGGCGCAGCGTCTGGTTTCCGAAGTCTTCGAACTGCGTCGATCGTTTGCCTGGCGGGGACTCGGCGAACTGCCTTACAGCGCGCTGCGGATTCGCCGGGAATTTGCCGATTTCGACGCCGAGCGTCGCTTCGCGATCCGCTACGAGGCGGTCGCCGACCATCCGGCCTGCGAATGCGGTGCCGTCCTGCGTGGCGTCAAACGGCCGCAGGACTGCCGGATTTTCGGCAGCGTGTGTACGCCGGAAAACCCCATCGGTTCGTGCATGGTTTCTTCGGAGGGTGCCTGTGCGGCGCACTACAGCTTCGGCCGCTTTGCCGACGCGGCGGTGGCGCAATGAGTGGCCTGCGCAAGGGCTATGTGCGTCCCCTCGACCTCCGCCAGGGCCGGGTCGACATGACCCATGGCAGTGGTGGGCGGGCGATGGCGCAGTTGATCGAGGAGCTATTTACGAGCCGGCTGGGCAACGCCTATCTCGGACAGGGCAACGACGCGGCGGTGCTGCCGATGCCGCCAGGGCGGCTGGTAATGTCCACCGACGCGCATGTCGTGTCGCCGCTGTTTTTCCCCGGCGGGGACATTGGCTGCCTGGCAGTGCATGGAACGATCAACGATGTCGCGGTGATGGGCGCAACGCCGCTCTATCTGGCGGCCAGCTTCATCCTCGAGGAAGGCTTTCCGCTCGGCGACCTGGCGCGCATCGTCGACTCGATGGCACGCGCCGCCAGTGCTGCCGACGTTCCGATGGTGACCGGCGACACCAAGGTGGTCGAAGAGGGCAAGGGCGACGGCGTTTATATCACCACCACCGGCGTTGGCGTCGTCGCCGCCGGCCAGGACTATGCCGGTGACCGCGCCCGCCCCGGCGACCGGATCATCGTTTCCGGCAGCATCGGCGAGCATGGCATGGCGATCATGGCGCAACGCGAAAGCATCGGCTTTGCCGGGACGATCGTTTCCGACACCGCGGCGCTGCATGGCCTGATTGCCGCGATGCGCGCCAGCGGCACGACGATCCGCGTCCTGCGCGACCCGACTCGCGGTGGTGTGGCGACGACGCTCAACGAAATTGCCAGGCAGTCGGGAGTCGGCATGATGCTCCAGGAGAGCGCGCTGCCGGTACAGGCCGAGGTCGCCGCTGCCTGCGAGTTCCTCGGCTTCGACCCACTGTATGTCGCCAACGAAGGCAAATTGCTGGCCATCGTCGCGCCCGAAGACGCCGACTCGCTGCTCGCCGCGATGCGCGCGCACCCGCTCGGTCAGCGTGCGGCGGTGATTGGCAGCGTGCATCCGGACCCCCAGCACTTCGTACAGATGACCACTGCCTTCGGCGGCCGCCGCATCGTCGACTGGCTGACCGGCGAACAGTTGCCGCGCATCTGCTGAGGCCGCCGATCGATGCGCATCCTCTTTCTCTGCCATGCCTTCAACAGCCTGAGCCAGCGTCTGTACTGCGAACTCGCCGCGCGCGGGCATCAGTTGTCAATCGAGTATGACATTGCCGACTCGGTGGCCGAAGAAGCCGTCGCGTTGTTCGCTCCCGAGTTGATCATCGCGCCGTATCTGCGGCGAGCGATTCCGCAGACGATCTGGCGGCAGCACTGCTGTCTGGTCGTGCATCCGGGAATCGTCGGCGATCGCGGGCCGTCGGCGCTTGACTGGGCGATCCAGGATGGTGAGCGGCAATGGGGAGTCACCGTCCTGCAGGCGACCGGCGAGATGGATGGCGGGCCAATCTGGGCCGCCGAGACCTTCCCGATGCGCATCGCCAGGAAGGCTAGCCTCTATCGCCACGAGCTTACCGAGGGCGCGACGCGGGCGGTCTTACAGGCCGTCGAGCGCTTTGCCGCCGGTGGCTTCGTGCCGACCCTGCCCGACGCTGCCGACCCGACGCTGCGCGGCCGGCAGCGGCCCCTGCTGAAGCAGGTCGAGCGGGCCATCGACTGGCAACACGACGAAACGGCACAGGTGCTGGCGAGGATCAACGCTGCCGACGGTTTTCCCGGGCTTGCCGACGAATTGTTCGGCGAGCCCTGCTACCTCTTTGACGCCTGGCCCGAAGACACGCTGCGCGGTGGCGCGCCGGGGGAAGTCATCGCCTGGCGCGAGACGGCAATCCTGCGTGCGACGCTCGATGGTGCGGTGTGGATCGGGCAGGCGCGTTGCCGGCACCCTGCCGACTCGTTCAAGCTGCCGGCAACGCAGGTCTTTGCAGCGCCATTGGCGAGCATCCCGGAGGCGCCGCTGAGCAGCTATTTTGCGCCCGCAGCCAGGACCTGGCAGGACATCCGCTACGCGGAAGCCAGCGGCGTTGGCTTCCTCCATTTCGAGTTCTACAATGGCGCGATGAGTACCCGTCAGTGCCGGCGCCTGCAGGCCGCCTACGAGTGGGCACGCAGCCGGCCGGTCAGCGTGCTGGTGTTGATGGGCGGCTCCGACTACTGGTCGAACGGCATCCACCTGCAGCGCATCGAGGCGGCAGAATCGCCAGCCGATGAGTCGTGGGCGAACATCCAGGCCATCGACGACCTCGCCGCAGCGATCATCGGCAGCGACCAGCAGCTCACCGTTGCCGCCCTGCAGGGCAATTGCGGGGCCGGCGGCTGTTTCCTGGCGCGCGCCGCCGATCTGGTCTGGGCGAGGTCGGGTGTGCTGCTCAACCCGCATTACCGCAACATGGGCAACCTGTATGGCTCGGAATACTGGACCTACCTGCTGCCGGCACGCGTCGGCGTCGAGCGGGCCAGGGAGATCATGCGCAATCGCTTGCCGATGACCGCCCCCGCTGGCGTCAGTGCAGGCTTTCTCGACGCCTGTCTGGCTGGCGATCCCGCCGCTTTCCGGATCGACGTGGCGCGCCGCGCCGCCGAACTGGCGGTCGCTGCCGATCTTTCCGATCGCTTGCAGGCGAAGCGCGCGCGCCGCCTGGCCGACGAGGCGGTGAAGCCACTGGCGGCGTATCGCGCCGAGGAACTCGCCGAGCTGCAGCGCAATTTTTATGGTTTCGATCCGAGCTATCACGTCGCCCGTTTTCATTTCGTCCACAAGACGCCGAACTCGTGGACGCCGCGCCATCTGGCGATCCATCGCGACCTCGGCTGGCGCGTGCCGCAATGAGCAGCAGCGCGAAGCCGCGACTGCCGACGGTGCTCGTCGTCGACGACGAACTGCGCTCGCAGGAAGCCCTGCGGCGGACGCTCGAAGACGACTTCGAAGTGTTCACCGCTGCGAATGCCGAGCAGGCGCAGCGCATCATCGAGACCGAGTGGGTGCAGATCATCGTCTGCGACCAGCGCATGCCAGGAATCACCGGTGTCGAGTTTCTCAAGACGGTGCGCAGTCAATGGCCGGACACGCTGCGCATCATCCTTTCCGGCTACACCGATGCCGAGGACATTATTGCCGGGGTCAACGAGGCCGGCATCTACCAGCGTGAGCGGGCAATGGACATCCCCTTGCTCGCCGGCAGGCTGCTCGAAGCGAGTCAGAAGGTTCTCGGCAAGCTCGTCGACGGCTTCACCACCGAGGCGCTTGCCTGCCTTGCCGCCTACCCCTGGCCGGGGAATGTGCGCGAGCTGCAGAACGAAATCCTGCGCATGCTGGCGCTCGCCGAATCGCCGCGCCTCGGCGCCGACCTGCTGGCGCCGCGCATCCTGCGCACCCCGGCAGTCGACCAGCAGCAGGACGATCTGCTCGATCTGATCGCGGTCGATGGCGGGCTCAAGGAACGGATGGAAGCGCTCGAAGCGCGCGTGTTGAAGGAAACGATGATCCGCAATCGCTGGAACAAATCGCGCGCCGCCAGCGAACTCGGCCTGTCGCGCGTCGGCCTGCGCAACAAACTGCTGCGTTACGGGCTGGATCGTCGACACCCTGCTGTCACTGGCTCTCGACGCCTTGCACGAGGCCGACCTCGACGCCTGGCGGCGACCGCGTTTCTACACCGAACAACTGGTCCACCACGGCTGCCCGCGCAACGAGTTCTACGAATTCAAGGCCAGCGCGCAGAAGCTTTCCGACCTCGGCTGCCTGATGGAGAACATGGGCTGCAAGGGTACACAGGCCAACGCCGACTGCAACCTGCGGCCGTGGCATGGCGTCGGCTCGTGCGTGCGCGGCGGCTTTGCCTGTATCTCGTGCACCGAACCTGGCTTCGATGAACCCGGGCATCCGTTCATGGAAACCGCCAAGATCGCCGGCATCCCGACCGGTCTGCCGGTCGACATGCCGAAAGCCTGGTTCGTCGCGCTCGCCGCGCTCTCCAAGTCGGCGACACCGAAGCGGGTGCGCGAGAACTCACGTTCCGATCATCCGTTGATCGCGCCGGCAATCCGCAAGAACCGTCCCAACGATGTCCTTCTCAGTTACGGCGCCTATGCAAACGCGGGCGAAGGCGTTGAGCACGGCGAGCACCTCTTTGCCCGCGGCGTCTGGTGCGGCACAGGCGAGCCGTTCGACGAGTCCCTGGTCAGCGAAGACGTCACCCATGCCTGGCTGCACGGTGATCGCCCGCTGCATCCCCGACAGGGGGAAACACGCCCGTTCACCGGCGAATTTGCCGACCGGCCCGCGGCCTACACCTGGTGCAAGGCACCGCGCTACGGCGGCCAGGTCGTCGAAACCGGCGCACTCGCCCGCCAGATGGTCGCTGGCCAGCCGCTGCTGCGTTCGCTGGTGGCGACGGATGGCGGCAGCGTGCTCGCGCGCGTCGTCGCCCGCCTGCTCGAACTCGCCGTCGTCGTACCGGCGATGGAGCGTTGGCTACGCGCGCTGACGCCCGGCGAAGCTTTCTGCGGTCAATGCGAGCTGCCCGATCAGGCCAGCGCCTGCGGCCTCGTCGAGGCGGCGCGCGGCGCCCTCGGCCACTGGCTGCGCATCGAACGCGGCAAGGTCGCCGGTTACCAGATCATCGCCCCGACGACCTGGAATTTCTCGCCCCGCGACGCGGCGGGTGTTCCCGGAGCGCTGGAGCAGGCGCTCGTCGGTCTGCCAGTCGGCGAGGGCGAGAGGACGCCGCTCGCTGTGCAGCATGTCGTCCGGTCGTTTGATCCGTGCGTGGTATGCACAGTCCACTGAAGAATGAATCGCCTGCAAAGCCCGCACCCCTGCTACGTTTGAGGCGGACATGGACAAAAGTTGGCTCCACTGGCGAAGTCGCTTTCGTTTTTCAGGGGAGGCTGACACCGCTATTGAACCCGAAAGATCACGACTCGATCGCGGATGCAGTGGCTGATCTTGGCAGACCGAACGAGATCGGAAAGATGTTTAGCGGGTTTCAGCGATATCTCTACGACGAAGAGTCCATGTGGGACTTCTTTCCTTGCCTGAATTCGCTGTAATAGCTGATCTCCAGACGTTCGATGGGGGGCAGGGTCGCACCTTCCCTGAGGTTTTCGACGACCCGTCTATTGACCAACGCCGGCTCGTAGTCTGGATCGATCTGGATCGCCTGGTCGAGGCACTCGAGCGCTTTCTGCTTGTTGCCGAGGCCCGCATACGCCAGACCCATGTTGCCATACGATTGCACGTGACCTTTCTCGGTCTTGAGAATCTGGGCGAACAGGTTGATGGCGACCTGGTAGTTCGCGTTGCGCAGGGCGGCAAACGCCTGATCGAAGATGCGCACGTTATCGATGTGGGTAGTCAGGCTGACGCCATTTTTTTGGCAGATGGCCTCGAACTCGTCGAGATGCTTGCGCGCCTTTCTTCCCACCGGGCCATCGCGGCCGTCCGCGGCGATGGCCTTCTCGTAGGCGCCGACCGCTCGCTCGATCTCGAACTTCTGGCAGTAAGCCGTGCCCAGATTGTAGTGCGCGTGCGCCAACAGCGGGAAGATCTCGACGGCACGCTCAAAGCAGGCGATGGCCTGGTCAGGCTCGCCACGCAGGCCATGGCAGACGCCGAGTCCATACAAGACTGAATGGTAATGCGGGTGCTGCCGCCTGAGCTCTTCGATGGCCGCCTCAGCCTCAGTCAGCGCGCCCTTTTCGGCCAGATTCAGAGCGGCGTCGCAGAGCTCGTCCACCTCGGGGATCAGCTCGACGGTGAAGTGTTTTTCCCTCAGCCGCTTCTCGCGCTGATAGGCGAGAGACGGCTGGTAGTGGAAGCAACCCGCGCAGCCGGCGCCGCGTATGCTTGCGCAGCACAGCGGACAGATCGACTGTGCCGCGTTGATCTTGCAGGCACGCTTCCCTTTCCTTTCGGTGCACACCGGACATTGCATTGTTTGCAGCCTTTCTTCGCTTAAATATACGGGGACGAGCTAAACCTTGAGACTGTCAAACATTCTGGTGTAAAAATCCGCCGTCAATAGCATCCTGAGTTTCCCTGGATGTTGACGCAGGCTTCCTAGTCGTTTGAGCTGGTACAGGATCTTGATCGCCAACTCCCTGGGACGATGGTCAGACTCCAGGCGAGTCAAATACCGCCTCGCTCTCCGTCGGTCCCGGTCATCGAGTTCGATTCCAGCGGGCGGCGCGAAATCGAAGCAGATATTGGCCAGCGCCAGATATTCCTGTAATGCGCTGCGCCGGCCGAGATCGTCAAAGCGAGTTATGACGGCATTCCAGTCGATGCGCTCCCCATAAGTCTTGCTGGCAAGAACGAATTCAAACAACTGCCGGATAGACAACCTCTGAAGGTGGGACTGAACATTGACCAGAAAGGCATGCACCAGATTGTGGATAATGAAGTGGGTTGGCGATGGTAACAGGCAATCGCCGCCACGCCACGCCAGGGGAATGGCGTCTCTGAAGACTTCCTCGCTCGGCAGAAACTTGAGCATCGGCAAGAGGACTGGCTGGACGTGCAGTTCAACGCTGCTCGACCAATCCCGACTGATCAGTGGCGGGTAGTGGTGGTGAGTGTCGAAACCCACAGGGTCAGGCAGTTCACGTCCGACCGATAGATGAGGCTGGTAGCCCGCCTCTGCCAGCTTCGCCAGAATCTCCGGCAAGCTTCTCGCAGGGATCAGAAGATCGAGATCCGAAATCATCCGCTCGCCCGAGCTTGGGTACAAGCCGCCGACAATCGCTGCACCGCCCTTGAGAAGCACCGGCTGCACGCCGATGCGGTTGAGCAATGGAATGAGTTGCGCCAACTGGTCTTCGCATTGCTGATTGCGGTCGAGATTCAGGACATAAACGGCCTCGAGATAGTCGACCACATCCGGCGGCAGTTGGCAAAACAAACCCTGCTCGAGCAAGGCCCAGCGCAACTGTAGCGTAGCCAGATGCGCACTCGACACACGCAGCGCCTCTTCCCATTCGGCGGAGTTTGCGGGCAAATCAGTCGCCGCCACCGACTGGCCCAAAGCCCCACCCAGCGATCGGCAAAGCAGCGAAAGGCGAGTTCTGGCTGCAGCCTGCATTAGCGTCCTCAATGACTCGATGGAAGCCCGCAAAAGCGGGATTCCTGACCAACTGCGGGGCTAGTGGATACCAGCTCGCTCGCAGCCGTGGCGACCCTGGCAGCGCCGCCGTTCTCGCCGATCAGACCGGCGGCAGCAGCAGGGTCGCAATCTCCGCCACATCCTTTTCCGACAAAACGCCAGCGGCCGCCTTGAGCTGCAGCACGCTGAGCAGATACTCGTAGCGCGCCTGTGCCAGGTCACGCCGGGCAACGAACAGCACTCGTTCGGCGTCGAGCACGTCGGTGTTGGTCCGAATTCCCGCCTTCATGCCACGCATCGTTCCTTCCACCGCCACCACGCTGGCGTCGACCGCCCGCTCGTAGGCGGTAATCTTGCTGCCACCCGTCTCGACCGCCATGAACTGCCGCCTGACCTCGATCAGCACCTCGTTCACCGCCGCATCCAGTTCGGCCCGAGCGCGCTCGCGGTTGGCAACGGCCTGGTCGGTCAGCGCGTTGACCCGGCCGCCGGCAAACAGCGGAATGTTGAGCTGTACGCCCACGGCATTGATCGAGTCTTTCTGGTTGAGCGTCGAAATCGTTTCGTTCTCGGCCCTGGTGGCACGCGCGACGAAGTCGAGCTGTGGATAATGGCCGGCACGATTGCGGTCGACGTCCATGCTGGCAAACTCGAGCGACTTGCGCCGTGAGCGAATCTCCGGACTGCTTTCCTGCGCCATCGCCGACCACTCGTCGAGGCTCGCCGGCCGCAAGCCATTCGGCAGGAACTCCGCGCGGAGCGGCCAGAGTGGCGTCATCGGCTTGCCGGTCATGCTTTCCAGGCGCAGCATCGCGACCGACAAGCGGTCGAGCGCGTCGGCACGGCCGGCGCGGGCAAGCTGCAGGCGGGATTCGGCCTCGGCAACCTCGGTTACCGTACCCTCGCCGCCCTTGCGTCGCCTTTCGGCCAGCTCGCGTTGCGCCCGATAGGCTGCGATCTCGGCATCGGTCAGCGCCAGTCTCTCGATCGAGAACAAGGCCTCAAAATAGGCCCCCGAGAGCTTGACCGCCATTTCCGCTTCCTTGCGATCGAAGACGGCATCGCTGAAAGCCGCCTGCACCCCGCCCTGCTGGTAACGCACAAAGCTGTCATAGTTGAACAGGGGTTGCCGCAGAATAATCGCCGCCACCTGCTCCTGGTAATCGAGGCTCTGAGTCAGGTCAGACCGCGTAGACTTGCGCTCGCCCTTGTTCTGCGAAAAGTTACCGGTAATCCCCACGTTCGGCAGCAATCC
The DNA here is from genome assembly GCA_016713625.1 of Candidatus Accumulibacter affinis. Lineage (GTDB taxonomy): Bacteria > Pseudomonadota > Gammaproteobacteria > Burkholderiales > Rhodocyclaceae > Accumulibacter > Accumulibacter affinis. The sequence continues at coordinate 158,435 of JADJOT010000008.1, read as the reverse complement.
TGCGCGACCGATGGGGATCGAGTACTGGCCGGCATCACGCTCGTAACGCGCGGCGCGGAAGGTCGGATCGTTCTCCCGCGCCGCCTGATAGGCGTCCATCAGACCGGCGGCCCCCCCCCCCCCCACCGACCACAGTGCCAGCGTAGCTCCCGCCAGCCGGGCAACCCAGCGCCGCATGCTCATTCCTCGGTCAGCGCCGACCGCATGCGATCAACGAAGGGCTTGAAGAGGTAGTTCAGCATCGTTCGCTCGCCGGTCTTGATGAACACCTGCGCGGGCATCCCCGCCTTGACCTCGTGGTTCTTCAGCTTCTTCATGCCCGCCTCGGTGACCACCACCTGGCCGCGATAGAACGGCGGTAGCTTGCCCTGCGGATCGGCCGTCGCATCGGCCGCGACCTGGACGAAGTCACCAGGAATCTGCGGCGTCGTTCTCTGGTTGAAGGCAGGAAAAGTGATTTCGACCGGCGACCCGAGCTTGACCTTGTCGATCAGCGTCGTCGGAATCTGAACCTCAATGCGCAAGGGCTCGTTCTTCGGCACCACGTCCATCAACGACGCACCCGGAGGGAGGACGCCGCCGACGGTGTGCACGCTCAGCCCGACGACAATCCCGTCGGTGGGGGCACGCACCTCGGTATTGGCCAGCTCGTAGGCAAGTCCCTTGAGACGACTATCCAGCGCAGCGGCCTCCTTCTGCGCTTCGGCGAGGCCGTTCTCGACCTCCTTGCCATACTCCTGCTGGCGTGCCAGCATGCGCATCCTGACTTCTGCGATGCTTTGCTGCGTGCGGCCGAGATTACCGATGTCCTCGGAAACAGCACCGCTGAGTTGCGCCAGCAGACGTTCCTGCTCGGACAAACGGTTACGCGGCAGATAGCCGTCAGCCGCCAGCTCGCGCAGGCCCTGCAGCTCCTCGAGCAGGAGCTTGCTTTGCTCCTCCTTGGCGTGCCGGGTGGCTTCGAGACCCTTGGCCGAAGACTGCAGACCGGCGAGCATGTTCTTCATCGCCCCCAGCTCGGCCTGCAAACCGGCCTGCCGCGAACGCAGCAACTGCGTCTGCACGGCGATCGCGCTCGCCGCCCGCGGGTCGCCTTGCGCCTGCAGCAGTTCTTGCGGGAAAACGATCTCCGACTTGCCCTGCGCATCGGCCAGCAACCTGGCCTCCGCGGCCTTGACCCCGAACCACTGACTAAGCGCCACCTCGTACTGCGAGCGGGCCGTCGTCGGATCGAGGCGAACCAGTACCTGCCCGGTCTTCACCTCATCACCGTCCTTGACCAGAATGGCTTCGACCATGCCCGCGGCGAGGTTTTGCACCGTCTTGCGATTCCCGGTGACCACCACCACACCGCTGGCCGGCACACCCTGATCGAGCGGCGCCAGCGCTGCCCACAACATGAAGCCGCCGAAACCGATGATCAGCACCAGCCAACCGAGCCGCGCAGCACGGCGGTGATTGATATCGACCCTCGCCACCTTCTTCTCGCTGAGATCGCTGACGTCGGTAATGCCCTCGTCGGCCCCTTTTTCCCGGTCAAACATATTGATCGACATCCTCCTGGCTCCTCAATCAGACGCCGAATCGCGTTATGGCTGGCAGACCCCCCGGCGGCGGCGCCGGACGAGGCGCATTCCCGGCATTCCCGGCATTCCCGGCATGCTCGGCGTTCGCCGGGTTGCCCGATCGCATCGCCGCCAACACCTGCTCGCGCGGACCATGCGCCTTCACCGTCCCCTCGTGCAGGACCAGGATGCTGTCGGCCACCGCCAGCGTGGTCAGCCGATGGGTGATCAGCACCACCGTGCGCTGCTTCGCCTTCAGCCGCCGAATCGTCTCCGCCAGCGCCAGCTCACCCTGATCGTCCAGGTTTGAATTCGGTTCATCGAGGACGATCAGCGCCGGATCGCCGTAGAGCGCCCGCGCCAGCCCGATGCGCTGCTTTTGTCCGCCGGAGAGGGCGCTGCCGCTATCGCCCAGAGGGGTATCGTAGCCCTTGGGCAGGAGCAGGATCAGCTCATGGACACCGGCGGCCTGCGCGGCCGCCAACACCTTGTCCGAATCAATTTCGCCGAAACGGGCAATATTCTCGGCAACCGTTCCGTCGAAGAGCTCGATGTCCTGTGGCAGATAGCCCAGATAGGGACCCAGTTCGTCCTTGTTCCACTTGAAAATTTCGGCACCATCGAGGCGCACCGAACCAGCCAGAGGCGGCCATACACCGACCAGCAGACGGGCCAGGGTGGACTTCCCGGACGCACTGGGTCCGACCACCGCCACCACCTCACCCGCCTTCAGGCTGAAGTTCACGTTCTTGAGGATCAGCGCCCGGCTGCCTGGTGCTGCCGTAGCAGCGTTCTCTACCAGCACGGCGCCCAGCGGTCTCGGCAAGGGCATACCGGCGACGCGTGCCGGATAAACCTGCAGCAACTCGGTCAGGCGCCCGTAGGCCGCACGCGCCGAAACCAGGGGTTTCCAGTTGCCGATCAGCGTTTCAACCGGTGCCAACGCGCGACCGACGAGAATCGAGCCGGCAATCATCATCCCCGCCGTCATCTCGCCCTCGATCGCCAGCAGGGCGCCAAAGCCAAGCGCCAGCGACTGCATGGAAATCCGTGCGAAGCGGGTCACGGCGTTGAGCACGCCGGCGCGATCACTCGCCAGGGCCTGCTGCACCAGAAACTTCTGGTGCAGCTTGAACCAGCGGGCGCGAATCGCCGGCAGCATTCCCATCGCCTCGATCACCTCGGCGTTGCGCAGATGATTGTTGGCTTGCACATTGGCGGCCATCGCCAGCTTCTGGGCTTCGCCCAGAGGTGCTGCCGAAACGCGCTCATTGATTACCGCCAGGATGACCAGCAGAAGCACACCGACCAGAGCGAAGATCCCGAGCTGCACATGCAGCATGAAGATCACGATGAGATAGATCGGCATCCACGGCGCATCGGTCAGCGCGATCAGTCCGGCACCGGTCAGCGTCTGGCGCATCGAGGCAAGATCGTTGAGCGCCTGCGCCGGATTCTGGCCGGCCTGCCGCAGGTTACGTTCGAAGGTCGCATCGAAAACCCGCCCATTGACGTCGAGGTCGAGACGCGCTCCGACGCGCACGAGAACCATCGTTCTGATCCACTCGAGCAAGGCCATCAGGGCAAACAAGGCCAGCGTGATCAACGTCAGCATCAGCAGCGTCGTCACGTTGTTGCTACCCAACGCCCGGTCGTAGATCTGCAGCATGTAGATGGACGGCGTCAGCATCAGCAGGTTGATGAAAAAGCTGAAACTACCGATGGTCACGAAAGCCTGGCGAAACGACAGCAACGCCTGCGCGAGTTCCGGGCGCTGCTGGGGGGGCTTAGTCATCAATCCTCTTTCTCAAGAACAAGTTCATGTCATCCGCTGGGCCAACGCTAGTGTGCGCTCAGGCGCGACGGCAGATCGCGGCATTTCATCACGCTTGCGCACCTTTGAGCAGATCGAACAGCTTCTCGGCGCCAGCACATGCATTGAGTTCCCTACGGCGACGTGGGAATGTATCACATCTACCCAAGCGCAGGAATTTCCCCGGCATCGTGGGCAGAACGGCCAGCTTGCCGATCCAGACCACCGCACAAACGCCTGATTGGCGCCCGGTGGATTGACGGCCTACGCGGAGTGTCGGTTGACCAAACGTACGTAACAACGCACTGTTTTGACTCGATTGGAGTTCGCCATGACCACACTCACCGCCAGCCAAGCGAGCCAGTCTGTACCGCCTGATTGATCAGTCGCCGTAGGTCGGGTTAGGCCGCCGGCCGTAACCCGACGACCAAGGGCACCCGATCGCTGTAAATGTCGGGTTACGCTTCGCTAACCCGACCTACGATCCTACGATCCGGGAGGTCGTTTTTTCAGGCATGCCGTCTCGGCTCAGTAGCCGTAGGTCGGGTTAGGCCGCCGGCCGTAACCCGACGACCAAGGGCACCCGATCGCTGTAAATGTCGGGTTACGCTTCGCTAACCCGACCTACCATCCTACGATCCGGGAGGTCGTTTTTTCAGGCATGCCGTCGCGGTTTAGTGCAGCCGCAGTTCAAACAACTTCGGCCAGTACTTTCCGGTCACCAGGAAGTTTCCGCTGGCCTCATCAAAAGCGATTCCGTTCAACACTTCGGCGCGATGGGGCGTGGGCAATTGGGCGCGCAGGGTCTGCAGGTCGATCGAGGCAGTGACCTGACCGTCCTGCGGGTCGATGCGCACGATGCGGTCGCTGCGGTAAACGTTGGCGAAAATCTGTCCCGCGACATATTCCAGCTCGTTGAGTTGCTTCAGCGCAACGCCGTTTTCGGTCACGCGCAGGCGGCGCACCACCGTGAAGTCGCTGGCCTCGATAAAACGCAAGGTGCTGCTCCCATCGCTCAGGATCAAGTGCGTGCCATCGCTGGTCAGGCCCCAGCCCTGGCCGTCGTAGCGCACGCTGCGCTTCAGCGCGAAGCTTGCCGGATCAAGGACGTAAGCGATTCCCTCGCGCCAGGTGAGCACCCACAAATCGCCGCGATGCAGGGTCAGTCCCTCGCCAAAAACCGCGGCCGGCAGATCGCGGCGGCGCAGCACCTCGCCGCTTGAGAGTTGCACCTCGCGCACGCTCGAGGCGCCGTACAGACCGGTGCTCTCGAAGAGCTGTCCCGCGTGCCATTGCAGGCCCTGCGTATAAGCGCCCGGATCGTGCGGACGGATGGAAACAATTTCTGCGCCAAGTACCGACGGCGGCGGTGACGCGTGCTCGCAGCCGGACCCAGCGGAGACCAGGGCGACCAGCAGGAGGGGAAGCCATTCTCTTTTCATGAAAACATCCAACCGGGAACCAGCGATTCCCGCGTTCGCGCGAAGCTTCGGCAGCGGCATCAGCGGCGAAGCGGCCGAAGACGAGACCGGACCTGCCCTGCCCGCTCCGACAGCGTCGCCCGACGCGGCAGACGCACTACTGGCTCTGGCTGGCGAGCAATTCCTTGATGACCTGCATGGCCTCGGGAAGATCCGAATAGCTCAACTCGTAAGCTGGCGTCTGCTCGACAAAATCGATCAGTTTGCGGAGCTTCGCCTCAGTCGCCGGAGCCGACAGACGGGCATGCGCGCCGAGCAGGCCAATCATCGTCTGCAATGGCGACACCGGCTTGAGCTGCGTCGGCTCGCCTGCCGCGTAGGTGGGAAAGACAATCGCAGACGGCGCCGGCGCCGCTTGCAGGATGGTGCAGTTGTCCTGCGGGTCGACGTAGCGCAGGCTGCGAGAAAAGCGATTGAGCGTCGGGCTCGAGCGCAGCGCCGGATACAGCGGATCGAGAAGCGGCCACGAACCGGATTTGATCGATAGACAGGTGGGCAGCGGCAACAGGGCCGCGTCGTCTTCACCGACCGCAATCCAGTCGTCGCCCAGATAAAGAAAGCCATGCGCTGCCAGAAACGCCGTAAGCGTCGACTTGCCCGCACCGCTAAGCCCCGGCATGAGCAGACTGTGTTCGTTCCAGACCAGCGCGCCGGCATGGCAAAAAGCCAGCAAACGCCGGTTCGGATGTTCCAGAGTCAGCAATAGGTCGCAAACGAACGAGGTCATCACGCTGGTCGTCGTTGCCTCCGCAAGCACACTGTCGCGGAAGGTCAGCAGATAGCCGCAGCCATTTTGCGACACCTGCAGAACCTCCTCACTTCCGTCTGCCTCGATCACTCGGTGCTGGAAGCGTGCGAAGAAGCCGCCATCGAAGGCGGCAACCGAGGACACGGCCTTGATGCGGCTATCACCAAAGCGAAAGATCCCGCAATAGCCCGGCCCTGCGGCAGCCGCCGCGGGCGAGGCCTCGCTACCCGTAGCGGCGACCAGGTTGACGTCATCTCCTTTCGCGCGGTCACTCTGCGAGCCGGCATCCCCGAGCGCCCGCAGAAGCTGCCCGACATCCTGCCAGGCGCGCTCCTCGGAAATGCCGAAACTTCGAGCAAAGACCGATGCGATCGCGGCCGGCTCGTGCCCATCGTTCGCCAGTTCCCAAACCATCTTTCCGGTCGGGTTAAGAAACAGCAGCCTGTCCGCCGCCGGGTAGTACGCCACCGCACTCTCGCCAAGCGGGCAGAGAAACGGCCTCCCGCCAGTCATGCCCAGCACATTCCCTGAGTACCTCTTCCCCGAGGCAACCGAAGCCAGTGGTTAAAAGGCATCTCCGCCGAAAAAGACGAGTTCATCTAAGGGCTGGTCGGTATGACGCTATCTCCGCCACCCACCCTTTGATTTGACTTAACCTTCGCTTGCCTGAGCGCGAACGTTATCCGACTTGGTGATTGAAAGCACAGCCAGCACGGCAGGAGCGGTATAAACCGCGTGCTTGCCGACAATCGCCAAAGCTTCTCGGCGCGACATCCTCCGTGGACTCGCCGCCTCGTTGCCGACATCTGTGGATGGCTGGGCAAATTCATGTTCTTTGTTCATCTTTAACCCTCGGGAAAGTTTTCAAACTACGTCAAGTGAAAAGTGGGCCGGTCGCCGGCCAACCATGGTCGGCAAAAATTTTTTGAGCCCATCACGAACGGACTACAGCGAATCTGCCTTCGCGACTTCAACAAAGTATATTTTGTGCCACTATTCACATGCGAACACGAAGCGATTGGTTTATTGAAGAAAACTTTATTTCACCAAGGATACTGGCGACGCCGCCAAAACGCCAAGTGTAAAAAAAAACCGACACCCACTGCCGACGATGCGAAGAACGGATCAGGAACTTTCCTGAAGTGGTTCCGGTCGCAAGAAATATGGGTCAGGGGATCTGATTCTGCTGCTTTGTAAAGAACGATTCCCAGGCCGGCTGCGATGATCGAGGCGCAAGGTGTCGGAAAATCTTACATCACCGCCGTCCTGGACAGGGCACCCAAGGCGTAATAGGTTGATATTATAATTAATGTCTTTTCGGGCATGTTTTTTGCGTGAGTCACGGTCGCGAGATCTTGTTGAGATCGCCCGACGATGGGAGATTTTGCAGGTGCCGTGGTCTACACTATTCGTTAGCTAAATGATTTTTCGATCCAATCGCCGCCGGCTACCGCGCCCCGCACGGACCGTCAAAGCGAACTCGGTACGACCTGGCAGGCATCGCGGCTAGTGCCCCCCGGGAACCGCACATAACTCACTTGGTGAGGCAAACCCAAAGATACCCCAAGCCAACAGAATTTATTACCAGTATTAACCACATGTTTTTGATGAATTGAGGAGTGCAAAAATGGCAAAGAGCTCTGGTGCAAAAAAAGAATCCCCGAAAGTAAGCACGGATAAGGCCGATTACGCCCCTGGCGCAACCGCACTCCTCAAAGCCGAGGGATTTACGGCGGGATCCACCCTCGAGTTTCGCGTCCAGCATGTGGTCGATCCCGGGCGTGATCTGATCTGGGGTACCACCGACGATCAATTGGGAAATAACACCGGCCAGGGACATGCGCCCTGGTCGATTACCGACGGCGGCGCCGGCGACCTCGACGGCCTGGTCAACGGCAAGGTTCAGACAAACTGGTACGTGGACCCCGACGATTCGCTGGGCGCCAGGTTTTTGCTGACGGTCACGGGCAGTGCGCCCGCTGCGATCACCGTCAAGACCGACGCTCCCGCGCCCGCGGCGATCAGCCTCAAGGTAGACGACGCTCCTGCTCCCGCGGCGATCACCGCCAGGGCAGACGGCGCTCCCGCTCCTGCGGCAACCAACAGCGTCACCCAAACCAGCAGTGTGACTACCCCGGCAGTCAACAGCGCCGCCGTAGAGGTGGCGACGACGACCTTCACCGACAGCAATCCCTTGCCGGTGCAGTTTTTCTATGTACCGAAGACCGAAGCGCAGCTATTTCTGGCGCTGCAGACCATTGAAGGCTCAGGCGCTCAGGAGGGCTTCAGCGTTGATCCCGTAAATCCGGTCTATACCTATATTTCGATTGCGGCAGTCGCCAACGGAACGGTCATCTATTACGACCACTGGGAAGATGGCTACGAGACCAACCTTGCCAATCCGACCCAAAGCAGCACGCAAATCTGGGGCGATGGCATTCTCGGCAATGGCGTGGCTCCCGGAACCGTTAACGACCTGATCAACGCCGGGACCGTCCTGGTACTCCAGAACGCCGTCGATACCAGCTTGCCGCCGGTAGCGACCGATTATGATGGCGGCGACAAGGTCGGCGCGACTAAAACCGTGGCGATGACCCGCATTGGCTGGGCGTCCGGTTCGGATACCCTCCTGACCAGTGGTCTGGAAGTCTTCGATACCAGCAATTATGGTACCGATTACAAGATCCCGGTGGGGGTCGACATCCCGGACGCCACGGATTTCCAGATATTCGAGTATACCGGCATCTTTATCCAGGCAGGCCAGTTAGGCGCCACGGTCAACATTGACGCAGATGCCAATGGCAGTCTCGAGACGCAAGTAATTCTGAGCCAGGGCGAAAGTTATCTGGTCAATGGCGGCGTTAATGTCGGCGCGCGGGTTATCTCCGACAATCCGGTGCAGGTGGGCCTGCTGACCGGCGACATCGGTTCCAATTACGAGAGCCGCGATGCGGCCCTGCTGCCGCTTAATCTCTGGTCCAACAGTTACTATACGCCGGTTTCCACGCCGCACTCGGTGGTTGGTGTCGGTGGTAGTCAAACGTACGTCGGAACCGATACGACCGTCTGGTTGTACAATCCGGGCACTAGCGCGATTAGTGTGAACTTTGAATATCGGGTTGCCGGGGTTCTGACGACCGCCGTGCTTTCTGTTCCAGGCGGACCGGCTGGCGGCTATCTCAAGCAAATCATGCCTGACGGTTCCGGCGGGCATTTTTTCACCCCGTCCGGAGAAAATTTCTATGCGATTTCGGCAACGGATTCCAACAATGACTTTATTAGCCCGACGGGCTATGGTTATCAGAACAATCAAAACTTCGACTGGGGTTTTGACCTCGTTCCAGAAACCAGCCTGACCACCCAGGTGCTCGTCGGCCTGGGTTTGGGCCGTGACCCCAACTCGAACGTTAACCCTGGACAAAACGGCAGCCCGGTCTGGGTCACCACCGTCGGCAACGGCGAGACGCTCGCCACCATTTATGTGGATTACAACGGCGACAACCTGACCAATAGCGGCCCTGTCCTGACCGATCCGAACGGCTTCCACTATGATGCCATCCTTAGCCTCAAGGAACTGGAGCGAGCCCGGGTGTTCGACCCCGACGGCAACCAGACGGGGATGCTGCTTTATTCGCTCGATCCCAGCGTCAAGCTGGCCGCCGCCTGGGGGGAAGATCCCTTAAGTGCCAGTACCGCCAGGCCCGGAATCGACGTCGGAACCGGGGTAACCCCGCTGCCGACCTTTGATGCGGGCAAGAACAGCGCCTTGCAGGTCGATGCCGACGGGGACGGCTATACCAGCCCCGGCGATACCCTGCTCTACACGGTCAGCATCGGCAACGCCAGCCGTGCGCCGGTATTGAGTCTGCTGTTGCAGGATACCCTGTCGGCCGACGTCAGCTATGTCGCCGGTACCACCAGGATCAACACTGGAAGCGGCTTTGTGTCCCTTGCCGATGCTGGCACAACCGCGTTCCCCCTGGACGAAGGCGGCTCCGTTCTCGGCGATCTGGCCGTGGGCGGAAACTTCACGGTGACCTTTGAAGCCAGGATCGATGCCTTCGCCGACCTTACTCCCGGGGTCAAGACGATCATCAATACCGGCAAGGTAAGCTCGGGCGACTTGAGCGTACCCCTCCTGGCGGTGGACCCGCTGTACGGCAGCATCGGCGATTTCGTCTGGAAAGACCTGAACAGCGATGGCGTGCAGGACGGCGGCGCGGAAGCGGGCATTGCCGGAGTGACGCTGAACCTCTATCGCGATGCCAACGACAACGGCATCATCGACGGCGGCGACACGATCATCGGCACCAAGACGACGGACGCCAACGGCAACTATCTGTTCACCGGCCTGCTGGCAGGCAGCTACATGGTCGACGTGGTGAATGGCACGGTACCCGCCAACTACCAACTGACGACCAACAACGACCCGAAACCGGTCGCCCTCGCGGGCGGTGAAGACTACCTGCAGGCCGATTTTGGTTATGAGCCCGTGAGCAGTATCAGCGGCTATGTCTACAAGGACGCTGGCGACGATGGCGTCTGGGATGGTACCGCCGCTGGTATCGCCGGGGTCAGCCTGACCCTGACTGGCTACGACGATCTCGGCAACTATGTCGTTCTGAACACCACTACCGATAGCGACGGCCATTACAGCTTTACCGGCCTGCGTCCAAGTGACCCCAACCTCGGCTATACCGTTACCGAAGCGCAGCCTGCCAACTACTTTGATGGCAAGGATACGGCGGGCAGCACAGGTGGCGACGTCTCAGTCGATGACGTAATCAGCACCATCGTGCTGCCGGCCGGTGTTGACAGCATCAACAACAACTTTGGCGAACTGCCGCCGGCCCGCATCAGCGGTTATGTTTACAAGGACGCCGGCAATGACGGGGTCTGGGATGGCACGGGCGCCGGTATTAGCGGCGTCAAACTTACCTTGACCGGCACCAACGACCTTGGCCAGGGAGTTCTACTGGAGGTTTTCTCGGGCGTCGATGGCCACTACGACTTTGTCAACCTGCGCCCCGGCACCTACGTGGTCACCGAGACCCAGCCGATCGGCTATCTCGATGGCAAGGACACGGCGGGCACCGCCAGCTCGGGCAGCACGGCCGGCAGCGTTACCGGTAACGATGTCATCAGCGGCATCACCCTGGTGGCGGGCGGGGTCAGTAGCGACAACAACTTCGGCGAGATTGTGCCGGGCGGGTTGTCGGGCTTCGTGTACGTGGATCTCAACAACAACGGGACCCGGCAGACCACCCCGAGCGTTGAGACGCCCATCCAGAGCGTCACTCTCACCCTCACCGGCACCAACGACCTCGGCGCCATCACGCCGCTAACGACCACCTCCAACGTCAACGGCTTCTACAGCTTTGGCAACCTGCGTCCCGGTAGCTATACGGTCACGGAGACCCAGCCGACGGCTTACAAGGACGGACAGGACACCGAGGACAACGTGACGCCGATCCCCGGTAGCGACGCCACCGACGTCATCACCGGCATTAATGTGGTTTCTGGCGCGATCAACCCAAACAACAACTTTGGCGAACTGCTTCCGGCTACCGTGAGCGGTTTCGTCTACCTCGACGCCAACGATAACGGCAACCGCGCTGGCCCCCCCAATGAACCCGGGATCAGCGGCGTCACGGTGACCCTGACCGGCACCGATGATCTCGGCAACGCGGTCAGCCTGACCACCACCACCGACGCCAACGGCGCCTACAGCTTTACCGGCCTGCGTCCGAGCAGTCCGACTGGCTACATCGTCACCGAAAGCCAACCTGCCAACTATGTCGACGGCAAGGACACCGCCGGCAGCACACCGGGCAGCGTTGCCGGGAACGACGTCATCAGCGGCATTGTCGTCGGCGCGGGCGGCTCCTCGGCGAACAACAACTTCGGCGAACTGCTGCCGGTCAGCGTCAGCGGTTTCGTTTATGTCGACAGCGACAACGACGGCGTCAAGGATGGCGGCGAAGCCGGCATTAGCGGTGTCACCGTCACCCTGACTGGCAACAACGATCTCGGTATCGCGGTTAGTGTCACGGCGACCACCGACAGCACCGGCGCCTACAGCTTCACCGGCCTGCGGCCGACCGATCTGTTCGGTTACACCGTCACCGAGACCACCCAACCTGCGCCCTATCTGGACGGCAAGGACACCGCGGGCAGCACACCGGGCAGCGTTGCGGGCAACGAAGTCATCAGCAACATCGTCTTGCTGACCGGCGGTTCCAGCAGCACCAACAACAACTTCGGCGAACTATTGCCGGCCACCATCAGCGGCTTCGTCTACGTCGACACCAACAATAACGGCATCAAGGGTGACGGCGCTCCTGGTAGCGAACCGGGGCTGGGCGGCGTCACCGTCACCCTGAGTGGCGTCGACTACGCCGGCAACCAGGTCGATCGGACCACCGTTACCGCTTCCGACGGCTCGTACAGTTTCGGCGACCTGCCTCCCAGCGGCCCCAACGGCTATTCCCTCAACGAGACCAGCCAGCCTGTCGGCTACTTCGACGGCAAGGAAACTGCCGGCAGCACGGGCGGCAACGTCACCGTAAACGAAACCATCACCGGCATTCCGCTGGCGGCGGGACAAACCTCGGCGAACAACAACTTCGGCGAGCTACCTCCGTCCGTCGTGCCGGCAACCGGTATCATCAGCGGCTTCGTTTACAAGGACACCGACGACGACGGCGTCAAGGATGGCGGCGAAACCGGCATCGGCGGCGTCACCGTGACCCTGACCGGTACCGACAATGCCGGCCTGCCGGTCAGCATCACCACGACGACGGCGGCCGATGGTTCGTACAGTTTCGGCACCCTCTATCCCGGTACCTACACCGTCACCGAGACCCAGCCTGCCGCCTACCTCGACGGCAAGGACACCGCGGGCACCGCCTCGCCGGGCAGCACCGCCGGCACCGTTACCAGCAACGATGCCATCAGCAACATCGTGCTTGCTGAGGGCGGCGTCAGCACAGATAACAACTTCGGCGAGCGGCAAGGGGTTAGCGTTAGCGGCTATGTTTATAAGGACACCGGCAACGATGGCGTGTGGGATGGCCCCAGCGCCGGCATCAGCGGCGTTACCCTGACGCTGACCGGCAATGACAATCTAGGCAATCCTGTCAGTGTCACCGCGACAACCGATGCCAACGGCGCCTACAGCTTCATCGGTCTGCAACCAAGCGACGCTACCGGCTACACCGTCGTCGAGACGCAACCTTCGGGCTACCTCGATGGGATCGATACGGTGGGCAGCACTCCCGGCAGCATCGCTGGCAACGATGTCATCAGCCACATCGTGCTACCAAACTTGGGTGAAAGCAGCGTCAACAACAACTTCGGCGAGGTGGCGGCCAGCATTAGCGGCTACGTTTACCACGACGTCGACAACGACGGTCTCAAAGAGCCCGGCGATTCCGGCATCGGTAGCGGCGGCACCAATATCATTACCCTGAGCGGCTTCGACGACCTCGGCAATTCCGTCAACGTGAGCACCAGCACCAACAGCAGCGGCTTCTATAACTTCGAAGGCCTGCGTCCGAGCGGCAGCCTCGGCTATACCGTCACCGAAACCCAGCAACCGGCCGGCTACCTCGACGGCAAGGACACCGCCGGCAGCACGCCGGGCAGCGTTGCGGGGAACGAAGTCATTAGTCAAATCGTGCTGGCAACGGGCGCAGACAGCCAGAACAACAACTTCGGCGAAATCTTGCCGGGAGCCTTGTCGGGCTTCGTGTATGTGGACAACAGCAGCAACAGCGGCACCAACAACAACGGCGTCAAGGACTTCGGCGAAACGCCAATCAGCGGCGTCACCGTGACGCTGACGGGTAGCAACGACCTGGGTGTCATCACGCCGCTGACCACGGTCACCCAGGCGGACGGCTCGTACTACTTCGGCAACCTGCGTCCGGGCACCTACACGGTCACGGAAACCACCCAGCCGGCAGCGTACCTCGACGGGCTGGACGCCAATAACAATGTGCCGATCGCCGGCAGCAACACCACCGACGTCATCTCCGGTATCAGCGTAACGCAGGGCACGACGGCGGCGAACAACAACTTCGGCGAATTGCCGAAGACGCCAGGTATCCAGATCGTCAAGGATGCCTCGGTGGCGTTTGCCAGCCCCGGTGTGCCGGTTACGTTTACTTATTCGGTCTACAACACCGCCTTCCTGCCTCTGGCCAATGTCATAGTCAAGGATGACAATGCGACGCCCAGCTATACTGGCGACGACTTCAATCCGCAGCCAGTGCTCAGCGGAGGTTTCAACAGCGGCGATCTGAATCATGACAACCTGCTCGATCCGAGCGAAGTGTGGCATTACACCGCTTCGGTGATTCCAGCAGTGCACATGACGGTCACCACCGGTGGCACGACCTACGACTCGGGCACGCTGAGCTACGTCACCGTGACCAGCGGGCCGGACGCAGGCGATGTCCGGGTCTTCTATCGCCAGAGCCTGAACTTTAACGACAACACCTACGGTACCGGTTCGGAAGGCTGGACTGGAGGATACGTACACAAGTTCTCCGATCTGACCGGCAGCGACAAGGCTGGCTTCCAGGTGAATGCCAGCGATGGCACCGTGTTGTTCAAGTTCTACCAGGACTACCTCACCGGCGGCGCTCCAAACACCGACGGCTACGCCAGTTTTTCAGGCTACGCTTCTTTGGGCTACTCTGGCGGCGACGGCAGCTTGCAGACGGGCGGAACGCTGAACGGCCAGGCCGGGACGATGCTGAAGGACTTCGACAGCACGCTGGAAGTGAACCTGAACCGCGCCGGCTATACCACCGCCATAGTGAACTCGCCGAGCAGTGACCCGAACTGGGACAAGATCGACGGCTACATGTTCACCATCGACAACTCGGCCTTCACGAACAAGAGCTTCGGCGGCGTCACCATCTTCGACCAGCACAACTCGCCGGCCAAGACCGGCGGTAGCAACACCTACATCCCGGATATCACGGGCGGCGTCTCGGTGAATACCACAGTGGTTACCGGCCAGGCGACGGTGAACGGCTCGCCGCAGACGGTGACCGACGATGACACCGCCAGCGTCATCATTTTGACCGGCCCGCTCGGCTCGCTCGGCGATCGGCTGTGGTTCGACAGCAATGCCAACGGCGTGCAGGATAGCGGTGAGCTGGGCATTGCCGGGGTCACCGTGCTGCTGTCCGGCGACTTGAACGGCGATGGTGGCGTCGATTACACGACCACGGCCGTGACCAACGCCAGTGGTATTTACACCTTCACGGGTCTGCCTGCGGGCGCTTACACGGTCAGCGTAGGCAGCGGCTTGCCGGCAAATTACACGCCGACCTACGACCTCGACGGCATCTCCTCGCCGAACACGGCCTCGGCCTCGCTGACCGCCGGACAAAACCGCACCGACTTCGACTTCGGCTATGTCGCGACAGCGCCGGGCTTTACGGTCGACAAGTCTGCCAACAAGTCCTTCATCGCTGCCGGCGGCCAGGTCACCTACAGCTATGACGTCTCCAACAGCGGTTCGCTGGCGCTCAGTATCGTCTCCTTCAAGGACGACAACGGTACGCCTGACTTCGCCGACGATGACTTCAATCCGACTGCGGTGCTTAGCGGAGGCTTTAACAGCGGCGACATCAACCAAAACAACCAGCTCGATCCGACCGAAGTGTGGCATTACACCGCTACCGTGACGCCGCCGGTCTCGTTGGACACGGTGGTCAGCGGCAACACGATTGCTGCGGGTACGCTGATCACGCAGACGCTGGCGAACGGCGACGTCCGGGTCACCTATCTGCAGAATCAGGGCGTCAACGACAACACCTACGGTACCGGCGCGGCGAGCGACTGGCCGGCCGGTCATACCTTCGCTAATCTAACCGGCAGCGACAACGCCACGTTCAAGATCACCAATGCCAGTGGCGTTCAGGTCCTGCTGTTCGACATGGACTACATCAGCAGCGGCGCTCCGAACACCGACGGATATGCCAGTTTCTCGGGCTATGCGTCGCTGGGCCTGGGCGGTGACGGCGGCCTGACGGCAGGTAACGCTGCCTGGCTGACCGACTTCGACAGCACGCTCGAGATCAACCTCAACCGGGCGGGCTATACCACCACCATCGTCAATTCGCCGGTCGGTGACACCAACTGGAACGACGTCGACGGCTACTCGTTCACCGTCAAGGCGGCAGCTTTTGCCGGCTCGAGCTTCGGCGGCGTGACGGTAGTGGAACAGCACAACTCGCCGTCCAAGACCGGGGTCAACGCTACCTTCCCGACGCCGACCGACAGTGAAGTGACCAACACCGCCGTGGTTAACGCAACGGTCATCTCAACCGGGCAAAGCGTCGTGGCGATCGATGATGCCACGGTGGCGATCATCACCAGTCCGCTGGGCTCGCTGGGTGACCGGGTGTGGTTCGACAGCAACGCCAACGGCATCCAGGACAGCGGTGAGCCGGGCATCAGCGGCCTCACCATGCAGTTGGCCGGCGACTTCAACAGCGACGGCGTGATCGACTATACGGCCACGACGACGACCAACGGCAGCGGCAACTACAGCTTCACCGGCCTGCCCGCGGGCGATTACACGGTCAGCGTTGCTGGCGGCTTGTCGGCCAGTTACACGCCGACCTACGACCTGGACGGAATCTCGTCAGCAAATACGGCGACCGCTGAACTCGCCGCCGGTCAGAACCGCAGCGATTTCGATTTCGGCTACGTCGCTACGGCGCCGGGCTTTTCGATCGACAAATCGGCCGACAAGACGACTGCGGCCGTCGGCGAGAGCGTGACCTATACCTACCTGGTGCACAACACCGGCAGCGTGCCGCTGAGCAACGTCGTGGTGATCGACGACAACGGCACGCCGGGCTACAGCGGCGATGACTTTGCTCCGTCACCGGTGCCCGTCTCGGGCTATAACACCGGCGATACCAACCACAACAACCTGCTCGACACCAACGAGACCTGGAGCTACACCGCCACCGTGATTCCGCCGATCGAGATGAGCGGCACGGTGAACGGCAGTACCTTTGTCGCCGGCACGCTCCTGATCACCGAGGTGCAGTCCAATGGCGACGTCAAGGTCACCTACCGTCAAAGCCTGGCCGTCAATGACAACAACTACGGCACCAGCACCATCGCCGCCGACTGGGGTACGCATGTACACACCTTCAGCGAGCTGGTAGGCAGCGACAAGATGAATTTCAAGGTGACCAACGGCAACGGCACCGAGGTGATGAACTTCTGGATGGATTACCTCACCGCCGCAACCAACAACGGCGAATATGCGGCCGCTGATTATTCGGGTTACCGGTCGCTCGGCGTGACTGGCGGTGACGGCAGCATCACGGTCGGCAATTCGGCCTGGCTGACTGACTACGACAGCACGCTGGAGCTGAACCTCAACCGCGCAGCGTACAAGGGCTTCGTGGTGAATTCACCGCTCAACGACGCGAACTGGGATTCGGTCGATGGTTACTCATTTACCATCAGTGCTGCGGCATTTGGTGCGGCCGGTTTCGGCGGCGTCACGGTACCGAATCAGCACAACTCGCCGTCCAAGCTCGGCGTCAACACCTTTACGCCGCTTCCCACGGAGGGCGGCGCGGCTACCAATACCGCAGTGGTTAGCGCCACCGCGAACGGGCAGACCGTGGTGGCGCTCGACGATGCGACCGTGCTGATCGGCTCAGCCACGCTGCCGGCGAAGTTCTTCGTCGTCGATAGCGGTGCCGACAAGGCATTCAAGTACTCGGCGAGTGGGACCGCCGGCGCCAGCTTCGCCTTGCAATCGGGTGACAACGATCCGCGCGGGGCGGCGGCCAACAGCGATGGCTCGCTGCTGTGGGTGCTCGACAAGGACAAGAGTGTCAACCTTCACAACGCCGACGGAAGCGCAGCCGGCAAATGGACGGCGACGGACCTGGGCAAGGAGCCACAAGGCATTACCGTCGATGGCAACGATCTGTGGATGGTCGACAGCGGCGCCAAGAAGATCTTCTGGTATGACAATGCCGCCAGCCGCACTTCCGGTACCGACACCGCGGAGAAGAAATTCACCTATGACGCCACGAAAATCGAGATGCCCAAGGGGATTGTCACCGACGGCAGCCATCTCTGGCTGGTCAATGACGGCAAGAAGGATTATGTGTCCGAGTATACGATCGTCCGCGACGGGTCGGGCAATCCGACCGGTCTGACCGGTCTGACCCAATGGCAGCTGGACAGTCATAACGCCAAAGCCACTGGCGTGACCATCGATCCCACCGGTGCGTCCGACAGCGTCTGGGTGGTCGACGATGGCACCAACCAGGTGTTTGAGTATCTCCACGCCAGAGACGGCTGGAGCAGCGCCGAAGGCTACAAGACCTTCAACCTGGCGTCGGGCAACACCTCTCCGCAGGACCTCGCCGATCCGCGAGTCTTTCTCACCAGCGGCCAGGACGGCCAGGACCACATCGATGCCAGTCTGGCCAGCCTGGCGGTAGAGTTCGACGACGCGGGCAACCTCGACTTCGGCAATGCCGCCACGGCTGACCCGTATGCGACGGCAGCGCCGGCGGACGCCGCCACGATGGAAGTCATCAACCTCGCGACGCCGGTGACTCACGATCTGCTGTGGGCAGCCTAAGGCCTGGCTGACCCCGGCGACAACGGTCCCTGCGCGTAAGCACGGGGGCCGTTGAGGCGGCCCGCTGCTTGTTCGCAAGCCAGGGCCGTTTTTTTTTGGCCCTTGCGCCCCGGCGAGCCAGGATCGAAACTCGTCGGCCACCTGCTTGCGCGCCGCGCGAATGACCTGCCTGGTAGATCGGTTGCCCGTACATCGCCTGCCAACCGACGGCTTCAGCGCAGCCAATGTTTCGCGAGCTCACCGTTGAACCGCTTGCCGGAGCAGTGGTCGACCGTTTATGGACACGGTAATGACTGGCAAAACCCGCGGCGCCAGGCGATCACACTGGTGGCGGATTGCGCTCGTCGCGACGGCGCTGGTCGGTGGCGGCTATCTGGCAGCGCTGGCCTGGATCTACCGATACCAGGAAGATCTGATCTTTCAACCCGACCCGCTGCCAGCGGCCTACCGTTTTGCCTTTGCCGATGTCCACGAGGTGAGCATAGCCGTCGACGGTGCAACGCTCTCGGCCCTGCATTTGCAGCTAGCAAAACCGAAGGGCGTGGTGTTCTTTCTGCACGGCAACAACGGTAATCTGTCGACCTGGTTTACCAACCCCGACCTCTATCGTGCAGCCAACTACGATCTGTTCATGCTCGACTACCGTGGTTACGGCAAGAGTAGCGGACACATCGCCAGCGAAGAAGATCTGCGCGCCGATGTGCTGGCTGCCTGGCGGATGATTGAGCCGCAATATGCCGGCAAGCGCAAGGTGATCTACGGGCGCTCCCTGGGTACGGCCCTGGCTGCCGGCCTGGCCGCGCAGGTGCAGCCCGATCTGACGATATTGGTGTCGCCCTACTGCAATATGGCCCAACTGATGCATGCCCATTATCCGCTACTGCCGGCAGCGTTGCTGCGCTACCGACTGGAAACCTGCGCCAACGCCGCTGAGTTGCGCGGCCCGGTGCTGCTGGTACACGGCGAGGCAGATTCGCTAATCCCGATCGAGAACAGTGAGCAACTGTGGTCGGTTGCGCCACAGGCACGGCTGCTGCGCATTCCCGGTGCAGCGCACACGGACGTTCATCAGTTCAGCGCCTATACCGACGAACTCCTGCGCACGCTGAAAGCACTTTAATGTGAAAGTCGCGTCAGCGACTCACGAACCTCCCCTCGCCCGCTTGTGGGAGAGGGGTCGGGGGAGAGGGAACGGTCATGGCTTTCATCATCGGGGGTGTCTGGAATCGCCATGACCGTTAGCCCGGAAGAACGGGAGCGGGAGCGCGTTGGCAGGCGATGGCTGCCGCTTTATGCCTTCGCCGGATAGACGAAAAACGCCTCGATCAGCTCGGCGAGCTTTTCCGGCCGATCGTGCTGCACGTTGTGCCCGCAGTCGTCGATGCGAACCATGCTGCCCTTGGCAAAGCAGGCCATCCGCCGTTGCAGTTCGTCGGGATGCTTCTCGAAACGTTGCAGCACGTAGCCTTCGTCGGCCGTCACCAGCCTGACCGGTGCAGTCATCGCCCGCCAGCAGGCCATGACTTCCTCGACGCGGTAGAGCTGCGGCGACGGAACCTTGTGCCAGGGGTCGCAAGCGACAGTAAACTGGCCGTCGGGAAGTTCGCTAGCGCAGTGCAGCGCCAGAAACACCGCGCGCTCAGGGAGCAGGCGGGCGTTGAACTGCAGCAATCGTGCAGCGAGCTGCTCGCGATTGGCGTAGGCACGCATTTGCGGCGTCGCGCGTGTGTGGTCCAGCCATTCGCGGATGCGGCCGGGCGCTTCGTGCGCTTCGTTTGGCGGCAAGCCGAGAAAATCCACCATCAACAGGCCGGCAATCCGGTCGGGCCGAGCGCCGCCGTAGATGCTGGCCACCGCGCCGCCCATGCTGTGACCGACGATGCGTACCGGCACGTCGGGGCTGTAGCGGTCGAGCAGCGCGTCGAGATCGGCGTAGTAGTCGGCGAACCAGTAGCGGCGGTTCAGCCACTCGCTTTGTCCGTAGCCGCGCCAGTCTGGCGCCAGCACGTGCCAGGAATCTCGAAGCGCATCGACGGTGAACTGGAAGCTGGCTGATGAATCCATCCAGCCGTGCAGCATCAGCAGCAGTGGCGCATCGTCCCTCCCCCAGTGGCGGACGTTGTAGGTAAGGCCGTTGATCGCCACGCGCTCACAGCGGGACGGCGCCAGCATCTGCATGGTCTGGCTCAGGCGACGGCGACCGGGAAGCCCATTATTTCCGGGCGACCATGAGAAAAACCGGAAAATCGGTCTGACCGCGACTGTCTGGTTTTGCGATCTGGAAAACGGTCGAGAACTCGATGTTGCGAAACCCGGCGCCGTGTGCCTCGTGTTCAAGGACGCTGCGGTCGAATCCCGGGTGCCCGGTGAAGCCGGGCCCATGAAATGATCCGTCCTCGGCGTCCAGATCCGCCACGCAGAGGTAGCCAGGCGAGTTCATCAAGGAGAACAGGTCGCGCAGCAAGCCGCTGATATCGTCGATGTGGTGAAAGGTCATCAGCGAGCAGACCAGGTCGTAACGTTCCGCAGGCAAGGGATCGGTGACCAGATCCAGCTTCATGGAACGTAAGTTGTTGCTGCGCGACGCTGCGATTTTGTCATTCAAAGTCGCCAGCATTCCCGGAGAACTGTCTGCCAGGGTGATCTGGCCGAAGTACGGTTGCAGTGCGAAGCCCAGCAACCCCGTCCCACAGCCATACTCCAGCCCTTGCATCTGGCCGTTGAGTGGCACTCGACTGCGGATTTCCTGGGCAACAGCGAGAGCCCGCGCCACTTTTGCGGGGTCGGAATCCCAGGTCGTGGCCCTTTCGTCGAAGTGCCTGCTGGAACCATCATGGTCGGTCTGGTCTACGCGCATGCCGTCAGTCTAGCCAATGGGCGACGCGAGTCAAGAGGCTTCTCCGCTGAGCCAGATGCGACAGACCTAAATCAGGTATCCTCCCGCCTGAACTCTGAACAGGGCTGCAGACCACATGCGCGAGCGGGTAATCATCGACTTTGAAACCACCGGCCTGTCGGCGATGCTGGGTGACCGAGCCACCGAGGTCGCCGCGGTGGTGATCGACGAAACGGGAATCATCGACCGCTTCCAGAGCCTGATGAACGCCGGTCGCTGTATTCCGCCCTTCGTCCAGCGACTGATTTTTTTTTTTTTTTTTTTTTTTTTTTTTTTTTTTTTTTTTTTTCTCTTTTTTTTTTTCCTTTTTTTTTTTTTTTTGTTGGTTTGTTGGGTTTTTTCCGGTGGGGGGGGGGGGGTGGGGGGGGGTGGGCCCGCGGGGTGCCGGGGGGGGGTGGGGGGGGGGGGGGGGTTTTTTTTTTTTTTTTTGGGGGGGGGGTTCCGGGTCTTTTTGCCGGGTGTGGGGGGGGTGGGAGGGGGGGGGGGCCCCCGGGGGCGGGGGGGGGGGGGGGGGGGGGCGCCCCCCCCCCCCCCCCCCCCCCCGCCCCGGGCCCGTCTTTTTTTTTTTTTTTCGGCCCCGGGCGGGCGGCGGGGCCCCCCCCCCGCGTCCTCCGCCGCCCCGCCCGGAGGCCCCGGGGGGCCCCCCCGCGCCGGGCGGCGCGGGGCGCGGCGGGGCCCCCCCCGTTCCGCCGTCGGGGTTTTGGAAAGGAATTTTTTTGTAGCCCCCCCGGGGCCGGAAAAAAACCTCGGCCACCCCCCCCCCGGGGCACCCCCCGTCTCCGGGCCCCCCGCCCTCCCCAAAGCCCGGGCCCCCGACCCGCCCCCCCCCCCCCCCCGCGGCCCGGCGGCCGGGGGGGAGGAGGGGAAGGGGGGGCGGGGGGGACCGGCCGCGCCCGGGGCCCCGGGCCCCGTTTCCCCCCTTGCCCCTTGGCCCCCCCCGGCCCGCCGGGGCGGGGGGCGGGCCGCCCCGGCCGGGGCTGGCGGGGGGGGGGGCGGGGGGGCGCGGGGGGCCGCGGCCCCGCCCCCCCCCGTTTCCCCCGCGCCCCCGCCGCGCGCCGCGGGGGGGGGGGGGGGGGCGGGGGCCCCCCCCCCCCCCCCCCCCCCCCCCCCCCCCCCGGCGGGGGGGGGCCGGGGCCCCCCCCCCCCCCTCCCTTTTTCCGCCAGGCCCCCCCCCCCCCGCCCCGCCCCGCCGGCCCCCCTCCCCCCCCCCCCCCCCCCCCCCCCCCCCCCCCCCCCCCCCCCCCCCCCCCCCCCCCCCCCCTCCCCCCCCCCCCCCCCCCCCCCCCCCCCCCCCCCCCCCCCCCACCCCCCCCCCCCACCCGCCCCCCCCCCCCCCCCCCCCCCCCCCCCCCCCAACTTTGTCCACCCGGGGGCCCCCCCCCCCCGCCCCCCTAACCTCCCCTGTGAATTTTTTCCCCTCCCCCTTTCCCCCCCGGGGTTTTCCCCCCTTTCCCCCCCCCCCCCGAACCCCCCCCCCCCCCTTTTTTTTTTTGAACGTCCCCGGCATCAGCAACGCGATCAAGTCATAAATGGCGGACAACGGGTTCTCCCTATTCTTGTTCTGGGACGGCGGATTGCCGTCAATCAGTCACCAACTCACCCCATCACCCTTGCCGGCAGGAAGAGCAACAGTGGGTTATCCGGTGATGCCGCGAAGCCGAAGCGCTGGTAGTAGGTCGCTGCCTGCTCATCAATGGCATCAACGAACAGACCGATGCCGCCACCCTCAGTGTAGATTCGTTGCGCCCGAGTCAGGGCATCCACCAACAGCAATTCCCCTAGCCCAGTGCCCTGATAGTGCCGATCAACGGCCATACGCCCCAAGCGCACACCCGGAATGCGACGCGGCAGTTTCTTGCGCCAGGCTTCAGGCAGGTGGCGGTTTTCCAGTTCGGCAAGCGTGAGCGCGTAGTAAGCGCAGATACGATCCGGTGCTTCTTCGTGGGCGACAACGAAGGTCTTCGACAACCCCTTGTCCTGATGCTGGCGGGCAAGCTGCCGCAGCCAGTCATTCAGTTCCTGTCGACCACAGTCGAACCCTCGCCGGTTATGGCTCCCAGTTAAAGGACGTACCAGCATCGTCTCTCCTGGCTTCTTGGTAGCGCCCTATGGCCGCCTGCAGAGTAGCGTTGGGCTTGGCTGGGTTCTCCATCAGTTCGAGCAGCCAATTCCAGTCGCGAGAGGATAGACGGATGAGTTGTTCACGCTCGATGACAGCCTGAGCCTCCTTCAGCGCCGACTGCACCAAAAACTGATTGACCGTGGCACCAGTCAGTTCTGCTGCTCGGCAAAGCGTTTCGTAGACCTCGTGGGGGACGCGAGCACCGATGCGATCTTGCTTGGCAATGGCTGTTCCCATCTTCATCTCCTGCATTCAAGTGAAGCGCCAGTGTATCACTGTCGCCAAAATGGCGCCAGCCCCCTATTTCACACGCCACCCCGTCGTGAGGGCGACGTGCTGCGAGGTGTGAAGATGAAGACCGAGGCGGGGGGTGAGCGTTGGTCTCATTGCCGATCTCGCTGAAGTCTCTCCCAGGCCCGCTTGGCGGCTTCCTCATTGCTGATGCCCGGTGATCGGTGATACTCGTACTCTTGCAGTCGATAGGCCCGTTGTCGTTGCGCGCCGTGGATGGGCGAGCCGGCGCCAATCATGCTTCCTGCCTCATCATCTGTCATTGCCAAAGTGGGGGCAAGAGCATCAACCAAGCGCACAGTGTGATTGCTTCTTCGCTAGAAACGAGGAAAATCGTGCATCGGACGATCAAGCACGCAAGATGTCCCAGCATTTTGCCGGTGTGAGTTCGCCATTTCGTATGCTTGTAGGATAGTTCACACCCTTTCGGCAATTTTGAAAAACATCAATCAGTGAAGATGGAGGCGCAACCATGAGGTCACTCGATCTGACCGACCCGAAGCTGGTTCAGCTAATTGCCGACCGGATGCAAGCGCTGGTAACCAAGGCGCAAACGATTCGCGATTAGCTTCCGCTCCCGCCCAAGAGACCGGGGCCTGCGTCTAGCACGCCACGATGGAAATCTCTCAAGTCAGTCAAGCTGTTCAGCAGGATGCCGTCACAGTCATCTTTGTGAATGTCTTGCTTCAACAGTTGGGGCTGCCGGTCCCGGCGGTGCCGACACTGCTATTGGCCGGCAGCCTGGCGGCAACTCCAGGAGATCTTGGTAAGGTGTTAGCCGCCGCCATCGTCGCGTCCGTCATCGCGGACTGGATCTGGTATCGGGCCGGAAGGGTTTTCGGCTATCGGGTGCTGACCGGGCTGTGTAAGCTCTCCATCAACCCGGCTTCCTGCGTCAGCCAGACCGAGGCCCGATTCATCCGCTGGGGTGTCTCGTCGCTGGTGGTCGGGAAGTTCATTCCTGGCTTCTCAACGGTCGCGCCCCCTATCGCCGGCGCGCTGCGCATGAGCCTGCCGGGCTTTCTTCTCGCCGCTGGCGCGGGCGCCAGTCTGTGGGCGGGGCTGGCGCTTGGTGCGGGCTGGATCCTCAAGGATACCGTCCAGGCCTCAATCATCGCGCTCGACCGGCATACCGGCACAGCTCTGGCCATCGGGCTTCCGATTTTCGGCGCTTGGCTGGGATGGAAACTGTGGCAGAAGTATCGTTTCAGGAGATTCTGTGCGGTTCCCCACATCACCCCGGCGGAACTGATCGCCGCCTTGAACGCGGAACAGCCGCCTCTGCTCCTCGACTTGCGGGGGACCACGATGATCGCCGAAACAGGGCCCGTCCCTGGCGCAAGGGTGGCCGAACACGATCGCCTTCATGGCGCCGTGGGGGACTGGCCGAAGAGCCGGCCCATCGTCACCCTGTGCGCCTGTCCGGAAGATGCCGGTGCAATACAAGCCGCTCGTCACCTATTGAAGGAAGGTTATTTGTCGGTCAGGCCGCTCCAAGGCGGCTACGACGCCTGGATGGCGGCGACCCGGAACAACAATCCGCGTCAATAGCCGGACCAAGGTCGATATCAACGCGGGCGGCACATTCAGGCGCTTTCCGCGCTCGGCCGTAATCAGGTGAACTTCTCCTGTCTCGGTCCATGCGCTCCGATTGGGGTGCGCCTGCGCAAAGCCGGCTTCATCCACGTGGGCCAGCGTGACTTCGCCAAGCTTTGTTTTTTCAACCAATGTTCCTGTATGCAGGAATGATACCCCACCGCCAGTTCAGGAGGTCTAAACGAAAAGCCCCGCAAAACAAGGCGCTGAGCGGGGTGTTCGTTTTTGGTGCTGACAGTTTGTAGCCGGTGTCCTGGCGGTGGAGCGGCAACCCGCCCCCAACCGTATCAGAAACACCCGTAATTGTCCTCAATAGCCGGTCAGGCGTGTTATGCGCTGCTATTGGCTTGTATCCCAGCAGCACAACAGCATCACCAAAACCGATATCGATCTGCACCGCGCAGCGGGCGCTGTCCAGCATCCCCAGCAACGTAACCCGGACACCAGCATAGTTGGATTCCTTGCGGATCTCAGCGGCCTTCACGGTATCAGGCTGAAACGCGATCCCATCCTCGACCTCGATACGACAGATATCCCGGAAGATCTCTTCGATATGCGGGATCTCGGCAGAACCGAAACCAAGTAAATCAGCGTCATGGGTCGGCCGGTGTGGCACATCGAACCACAGATCAAATAGCAACGCCCCCTTGAGCAGGAACTGGTCGCGCTGTTTCGAGATGCTCAGGCGGTAGAGCATGCGCTCCAGTGCGTACCGCGTCAGCAGCAGGTTGAACGCTGGCGAACCGAGGGGATCGGCCCCAAATATCTGAAACTCGGCGGTCGTGTGCTCTACCGTCTTGTCTATATCGAAGAGTATGAATCCGCATGCCTCATGTCGTCCACCAGCAAGGCCGTCGCCGTTTAAAGCGTTTTAGCGCAGGTCATACCAAACCCCTCGGCCACTGCCGTGCTGGTTCAGCGTGCCGCGTTCGACCAGGGTACGGAAATGCTGCTTCAACGTATTGCGGCTGGCGCCGGTCAACTTGATCGCTTCACCAATCGTGACACGACCATGTTCGCGGGCAAACTCGACGATCTGTAGCTGCAGTTCAGGCATGGCCGCCAGCACGATCCTCTCGCGCTCGACCTTCTTCTCCAGCCGCCGCATCTGCTCGGCCAAGGAGCGTAGAAAGAACACCAGCCACGGCTGCCAGTTCGGAGATTCCGTGCGGATCGTGCCCTGCGTCTGGCGCAGCGCCAGGTAGTAGGCTTCCTTGCTGTGTTCGATCACGCTTTCCAACGAGCTGTACGGCACATACGCGTAGCCGGTCTGCAGAAGCAGCAGCGTGGTCAGCACCCGGGAGAGCCGCCCGTTGCCATCCTGGAACGGATGTATCTCCAAGAAAACGACCACGCACAGGGCGATAATCAACAGTGGATGCAGTCGGGCAGTCTCTCGCTCCTGGTTTACCCAGGTCACCAGTTCCGTCATCAGGCGAGGCGTATCGAAAGGTGACGCGGTCTGAAACACGATACCGATCTGCGCGCCGGTTTCGTCGAAAGCAGCGACGCTGTTCGAGTTGGTTTTGTAATTGCCGCGATGCCACGTGTCCTTCTCGCTGTGACGCAGCAGGATCTGATGCAACTGTTTGATGTGATTATCGGTGAAGGGGATGTCCTGCCACGATGAGAACACCAAGTCCATCAGCTCGGCATAGCCAGCCACTTCCTGCTCATCGCGTGTGGCGAAGGATTTGATCTCCAGATTCGACAGGAGCTGTTCCACCTCCCGGTCGGACAGCTTGCTGCCCTCGATGCGGGTGGAGGAACCGATGCTCTCGATGGTGGCCACGCGGCGCAAGGCCGACAGGCGATCGGGGGCGAGCGTGCCCAAGGCGCGCCAAGCGCCTTTGAACTCGTCGATCCTGGCAATCAGACTGAGGATCTCCGGGGTGATCTGAATGGAGTCGGTTTTCAGCATGAGCCAATACTACGCCCATTTACACCCAATAAAGTAGAAAACCATTCTCACGCCCGATTACACCCATTTCATCGACTTATCCCATAGTGTTGCGAAACATCGGGTGATTGACGTCTGACCCGATGGGTCGGAACGGGCGTGTAAGAACACTTTACACAGCGTGGGTTGAAACGTTGGTAGCTTCAGTGTCCAAGTCGTAAAAGCCTTACGAATCAATGCGTCTACTTGGCGTATTGGCGGAGAGAGCGGGATTCGAACCCGCGGTAGACTGACGCCTACACACGCTTTCCAGGCGTGCGACTTAAACCACTCATCCATCTCTCCAAAAGCTTGCGAATTCTAGCAGAAGGCAACCCGAACACCAAATTCCAGACTCACTGATCTCCTCGCAGAAACCAGGATGGCACTTTGCACGAGTGTTAAGGCCATTTGGCTCCGCTCTGCGGATGCTGGAGTTCCTGCTGGCTGAGTTCGTCCAGGAGGGCTGGGCTGCCTATCCCTTCAGCCTGATCAGCAGGTTGATGATCTTCGTCACCCGCGGGCCGTACGGCGGCAGGAACAGCATCTGGATGACCGAGAAAGGCGCCTGGTAGAACACCGGGCGCAGCTTCGAGAACGTGACGAAGCCTTCGTAGCCGTGATAATGACCCATACCGCTCGCCCCTACGCCGCCGAAGGGCATGTCGTGCTGGGTCACATGCATCATCGCCTCGTTGACCGACACGCCGCCCGACATCACACGGTCGATGTAGAGCTGCTGCAGCGCCTTGTCATGAGTGAATGGATAGATCGCCAGCGGCCGATCGTGCGCGGTGATGTAACGCACCACCTCTTCGGGGTCGCGATAGGTGCGGATCGGCAGGATGGGGCCGAAGATCTCGCGTTGCATCACCTGCATGTCTTCGCTGACGTTGAGCACGAGATGCGGCGCGAGCTTGCGCAGCGCCGGGTCGGCTTGCTGCGTCGGCATCAGGTTGACCAAGGTCGCGCCCTTGGCACGCGCGTCTTCCAGCATCTCGCTCAGGCGTTTGTGGGAACGCTCGTCGATGATCGACGTGTAGTCGACGCCGTTGATGTCGGGGTAGCGCTGCGCGACCACGCGCCTGGCATGCTCGACGAATTCGTCGACCCGCCCTTCGGGCAGGAACAGGTAGTCGACGTTGAGGCAGACCTGGCCCGCGTTGAACATCTTCACCCACAGCAGCCGCTCGGCAGCCGTCTTGATCGGGAAATCGGCACCGACGATGGCGGGTGCCTTGCCGCCGAGTTCCAGCGTCACCGGGGTCAGGTTGCGTGCCGCGGCCGCCATCACGGCGCGGCCGGTCTGGCCCGAGCCGGTAAACAGGAGGTGGTCAAACGGCAGTGCGCCGAAGGCCGGCCCGCGACCGCCACCGTCCTCGAAGAACATCAGTTTGTCGGCCGGGAAGTATTTCGGGCTGAGCGAGATCAGCAGCCTGGCCAGGTTGACCGAGTTTTCCGACATCTTGACCATGGCGCGGTTGCCCGCGGCGAAGATGCCCGTCAGCGGTCCGAAGGCCAGGTAAAGCGGGAAGTTCCACGGCGTGATGACCCCGACCACGCCCAGTGGCTGCGGGATGAGGCGGTTCTTCGCCAGCGGGTACAACATGAAGTCGACGTGCCGCTTCATCGGCTTCATCCATCGCTTGAGGTGCTTGATGGTGTCGCGGATGCCTTCAAGGCAGATGAAGAATTCGGCGAACAGGGTTTCGAATTCCGCACGGTTGGTGTAGTCGCGGCAGATCGCGGCGACGATCGCGTCCTGGTTCTCCTTGAGCATGCGCGCCAGGGTGCTCAGGTCGGATACGCGCTGCGCGTAGCTCGGATTCGGCTCGGCCAGATACGCCACCCGCTGGCGCGCCAGGCATTCTTCGAACTCAGCGGGGATCAACAACTGCGCTTGGGGGTCGGTCAGGTTCATGTCAATGCCTCGCGGAGGTGGATGAACAGCGCCAAAGCATTCAGCAGGAGGGGGGTCGCGCGGAGCGCGACCCCCCTCCTACTTGCTCAACAGCCGCATCCCCCTCGCCAACCCATCCAGCGTCAGCGGAAACATGCGTCCGCCCATCAGATTGAAGATCAGCGAAGTGGATTGCCGATATTGCCACGAGTGTTCCGACTCGGGGTTCAGCCAGATGGCGTGCGGCCAGGTTTCGGCGAGCCGACGCAGCCAGGTCGCGCCGGCTTCGGCGTTGTTGAATTCGATACTGCCGTTGGGCTGCACGAGCTCGTAAGGACTCATCGAGGCGTCGCCAACGAAGATCAGCTTGTAGTCGTTGCCATATTTGTGCAGTACGTCGTGGGTGGGAATGCGTTCGCTGTGGCGACGGCGGTTGTCCTGCCACAGGTAGTCATAGACGCAGTTGTGGAAGTAGTAGTGTTCGAGATGCTTGAACTCGCTGCGGCAGGCCGAGAAGAGTTCTTCGCAGACGCGGATGTGGTCGTCCATCGAGCCACCGATGTCGAGAAAAAGCAGGACCTTGACGGCGTTGTGGCGCTCCGGGCGCAGGTGCAGGTCGAGCCAGCCGGCGTTGCGCGCGGTGCCGGCGATGGTTTCTTCGAGGTCGAGCTCGTCGGGGGCACCCTGCCGGGCGAAACGCCGCAAGCGGCGCAGCGCGACCTTGATGTTGCGCGTGCCGAGTTCGACGCTGTCGTCGAGGTTGCGGTATTCGCGCTGTTCCCAGACCTTGACCGCCGAGCGGTTCTCGCTCTTGCCGCCGACGCGGATTCCTTCGGGGTGGCTGCCGCCGTGACCGAAGGGCGAAGTGCCACCCGTGCCGATCCACTTGTTGCCACCCGCGTGACGCTCCTTCTGCTCGGCCAGGCGCTGCTTGAAGGTCTCCATCAGCTTGTCCCAGCCGAGCCTTTCGAGCTGCGCGCGTTCGGCGTCGGTCAAATGTTTTTTCGCCGCCTGCCGCAACCATTCTTCGGGAATCAGCACGTCCATTCCCGGCAAGGCCTCGACGCCCTTGAAGTACTCGCCGAAAGCGCAGTCATACTTGTCGAAATTGCTCTCGTCCTTGACCAGGATCGCCCGCGAGAGGACGTAGAAGTCGTCGATACTATGTTCGATGACATGCTCCTGCAGTGCCTCGAGCAGGGCAAGGAACTCCTTGATCGAGACTGGCAGCCGGCTCGCCTTGAGGTGGAGGAAGAAGTCGATCAGCATCGTCGGTTTCGATGGTAGCTTCGAGACGGAGGCGACCGCGATGGCCGCTTCGCTCGCCTCAGCGGTTGTGCCGCGCCATGAAAATCAGGCGTTCGAAGAGATGAACGTCCTGCTCGTTCTTCAGCAGCGCGCCGTGCAGCGGTGGGATGGCCGTCTTCTGGTCCTTGCTGCGCAACGCTTCGGGCGGAATGTCCTCGGCCAGCAGCAACTTGAGCCAGTCGAGCAGTTCGGAAGTCGAGGGCTTTTTCTTCAGGCCCGGAATTTCACGCAGTTCGAAGAAGACCTCCAGCGCCTCGCGCAGCAGGGTCGGTTTCAGGCCGGGAAAATGCACGTCGACGATCTTGGTCATCGTCTCCTTGTCGGGAAAGCGGATGTAATGGAAGAAACAGCGGCGCAGGAAGGCATCCGGCAGTTCCTTTTCGTTGTTCGAGGTAATGAAGACCAGCGGCCGGTGGCGAGCGCTCACCTTCTGACGAGTCTCGTAAACGAAAAACTCCATGCGGTCGAGTTCGCGCAGGAGATCGTTGGGGAATTCGATGTCGGCCTTGTCGATTTCGTCGATCAGCACCACCGACGGCGTCTCGCACTCGAACGCCTGCCAGAGGACGCCCTTGATGATGTAGCTGCCGATGTCGGCGACCTTCGCCTCGCCGAGTTGCGAGTCGCGCAGTCGGGAAACCGCATCGTACTCATAGAGGCCCTGCTGCGCCTTGGTCGTCGACTTGACGTGCCACTCGAACAGCGGCAGCCGCAGCGCGGCGGCCACTTCCTCGGCCAGCATGGTCTTGCCGGTGCCCGGCTCGCCCTTGATCAGCAGCGGGCGTTGCAGGGTGACCGCGGCGTTCACCGCCAGGGTCAGATCGCGGGTGGCCACATAGGTGTCGGAACCGGCAAAGCGCATGGAGTTATTCCTCTCGAAAACCTCTCGATTTTACCTGCAAATTCCCCGCCAGGGGTCACCATGGCGGCGCTTCAGCCAGCGGCCGCGCGCCGCAGGCAGTCGAGGTAGGCGACCGCATCGATCGCCCCACCCTGCCGTTGCGCGCGCCAGAGGGCTTCGCCGAGACATTCGAGGATCGCGTGTTCGGCCGCATGCACCTCGAGGCGCGTACGCAGCGCCTGATAGGCAGCGCGAATTCCCGGCGGCTGATCGATGCTGACCTGTTCGGCAACGGCGAGGTGCAGCGAGAGGTGAAGAAAGGGATTCATCTGCCCGCTCTCCGGCGTGAACTCCTGCTCCAGTGCCGCCGTCGGGTTTTCGAGCAGGCTGTGGTACTCGGGGTGCTGCAGAATCAGGTCGGCGGCGGTCACTTCGGCGCCTTCGAGGAGCGTGCGCTCACGGTGTTTTCTCCAGGCTTCACAGAAGAACTGTCGTACCTGCTGGCGGCTGGGATTAAACACTGGCTTTCCTGGGGGCCGGGCTGATCAGGGCGGTAACCACGGCATTCTGCAGCAGCTGGTTGCCACCCGCCAGACGCGGAGCGATCTGCCCGGTCGCATAGCTGCCCAGCAGCGGCAACCCGGGGAAGCCCTCCCGCAGGCAGTCGAGGTCACGGTCTTCGCCGGCATAGAAACAAGGTCCACGGCCGCTGCACGAGAAGACTACGGCAGCGAGCGGATCCTGCGTACTGGCCGCCAGCTCGGCGACACTCCGGCGCATGTCGGCGGCAACCAGCAGCGGCGTGCGCATCGCCCAGACCAGCCGCTGCCCCGGCACAAGGCGCTCGGCGAGGGTGATCGACCGGTCGGCGTTGACCGCGAGGATCGCGATCGCCTGACCGGCGCCGGCGGCGAAAGCACGCTGCCGGTCGCTGCCGGCAGCATCGTCATCGATCAGAACCGCGCACAGCGAGGCCAAAGGCAATGGCGTCCGGAAATCGGCAGGCAGGCCTCGCTGCAAACTCTCGAGGGCCGTTTCGCCGCCGAGTTCCAGCACTTCGTAAGCATTGCTGCGGTCGACGCGGCAGGTATCGCCAAGCAGTTGCCAACCCCTGGAGACACCGATGGCGACCTGCATACCAGGTAGCTGCACACTGCACTGGGCAGTCAGGCGGCCTTGCTGCCAGGCGACGGCTTCACTACCGCCGGGGAGAGCGGCGAAGCTGCCCCCGACACGCCGGGCGTCCGCTTCTCTCCAGGCCGGCGGAAAGCGGCCGCCGGCATAGCTGAGCAGCGCTTGGTCGGTCCCCGCAGCCGCCTGCGGATGGCCCACCAGCGCATGCTCACCAGCAAAGACCATGAGGGCAGCGGCAGGACGATCGACGACCCAGCCGCTGTCGGTGAAAACACCGCCGGCAATGCCCCCGGCGACCTGGATGCAGCGCGCTGCGCGCGCGACGGCAGTAAGCGCCTGCTGCGCGTCGCGGGCAAAGCCCGCGGTAAGGAACAACAGCACGCCATTGGCGTAGCTCTGGCCGGTCTTGTCGAGCGCCAGCCGCAGCGCTTGCACGGCCAGTTCGGGCAAGGACTCGTTACCAGCCCGCAAAGCGCTGGCGACGCTCACCTGACGACCGGCCCGGCCGGATCAGGGGTTTTCTCCGGGTAGGCGCAGAGATCGGCGAGACGGCAGCGCCAGCAATCGGGCTTGCGCGCCTTGCAGACGTAACGTCCATGCAGGATCAGCCAATGATGGGCGGATTGCTGGTACGCCGCGGGCACCGCCTGCAGCAACGCCCGTTCGACGGCCAGTGGCGTCCTGCCGGGAGCCAGCCCGGTACGGTTGGCGACGCGAAAGATGTGCGTGTCGACGGCGATCGTGGCCTCGCCGAAAGCGGTGTTGAGGACCACGCTGGCCGTTTTGCGGCCTACCCCCGGCAGGGCTTCGAGCGCGGCACGCGCGTGCGGGACTTCGCCGCCGTGCAAATCGAGTAACTGCCGACAGCTGGCGATGACATTCCTGGCTTTGCTCTGGTAGAGGCCGATCCGGTTGATGTACCCGGTCAGACCGCTTTCGCCCAATGCCAGCATCGCCTGCGGCGTCGGTGCGTCGGCGAAGAGCTTCCTGGTCGCCAGGTTGACGCTCTTGTCGGTAGCCTGCGCCGAGAGGATGACCGCAATCAACAGCTGGAAGGTCGTCGCATACTCGAGTTCGGTCTTCGGCTCCGGATTGGCGCAGCACAGGCGGGCGAAGAGTTCATGGCGTTGTGCATCGTTCATCCTCGGGCGCTCCGGCGATCGACTCAAATACGGCCAGTGATGGCTAGCGGCGGCGTCTGATCGTGGCCGCGGCCGGCCTGGCGGGCGGCCGCGCGGGCGTCGACCCAGTTCTTCCAGGCAATCAGGCAGCCGAGCAAAATGAACGCACCCGGTGGCAGGATGGCGAGCAGAAAGCCGGGATAATCGGCCGGCAGCAGCTGCAGCGGCGACAATCCGGGAAAGACCATGTCGATTCCGGAAAACAACGTTCCGCCACCGATCAGTTCGCGCAGACCACCGAGCAGGGCCAGCGTCCACAGCATGCCGACGCCCATGAAGATGCCGTCGCAGGCCGACTGCAGCGGTGGATTCTTGTTGGCGAAGGCCTCGACTCGCGCCAGCACGATGCAGTTGGTGACGATCAGGGGAATGAAAATGCCGAGCACCAGATACAACTCGTGGAACTGGGCGTTGAACACCAGATCGACGACGGTCACCAGCGCAGCGACGATCAGGATGAAAACCGGGATGCGAATTTCGTGCGGAATCAGGTTTCTCAGCGCGGCGACCGCGACGTTGGCAATCGCCATGACGAGGATCGTCGCCAGCGAGAGCATCACGCCATTGACCAGATTGGTAGTCACCGCCAGCAGAGGACACAGGCCAAGAATCTGCACCAGGCTAGTATTCTGGTGCCATACCCCGCTGGCACTGATCTGACGAAATTCTTCCCGGCTGATCATTTCTCTACTCCTTCACGCGCTGCAAAGAGTTGCTGGCGATTTTCGGCGACGTACTGCAAGGCCTTGTGCACGGCCTTGACGACGGCGCGCGGCGTCACCGTCGCGCCGGCCACCGAATCGAAGCGGCCATTGTCCTTCCTGACCCGCCACTCGCGGTCGGCCACGGTTGCCAGCGAGAGACCGTCGAACTGGCGGATCCATGGCCGCTCCTTGTTCTTGTCCTTCCTGGGATCGATGTAGTCGCCAAGACCCGGGGTCTCCCTGTGCTGCGTGACGCGTACGCCGAGCAGGCTGCCGTCGGCAGCGACGGCAAGCAAAAGCCGGATCTTCCCGGAATAGCCGTCGGCTGCGACGGCTTCGAAAACCAGCGCAGTGGACTTGCCGGCCTTGCTCGCCCGATACGCCGTCGATGCCTCGTCATTGCCGAGTCCGACGCTCGGCGGCAATTGCAGAGCGTCTTTCAGCAGGTCGTTGTCGTACAGTTCACGCGGCAACACCTCGCTGATCAGCTTCATTTTCTCGTCCGCGGCCGCGGCTTCGATCGCCGGCCGCGTCGACAGATAAGCCGCGCTCAGCAGGCTGGTGAAGACGACCACGAAGATCAGCAGAATGACCGCAGTACGCACCGCCATGCGGGTCGCGCTCGGCGTCTTGACGAGCAGCGTCATGGCTCGTTCTTCATGCCGAAGATCGGCGGCTGCGTGTACATGTCGATCAGCGGCACGCAGAGGTTGAGCAGCAGCACCGCGAAAGCCACGCCATCTGGATAGCCGCCGAAGACGCGTATGGTGTAGGCCAGCACGCCGACCGAAAAGCCGAAGATCAGCTTGCCCCTGGTCGTCGTACAGCCGGAGACCGGATCGGTGACGATGAAGAAGGCGCCGAGCAGCGAACCGCCGGAAAACAGATGAAAGAGCGGACTGGCAAACTGTTGCGGGCTCCACATCCATAGCGCAGCGGCGAGCAGCGACAGGCCACCGAGGAAACCGAGCGGCGCGTGCCAGCTGATGATTTTCCTTTGCCAGAGCCAGAGACCGCCGAGCAGATAGCCGCTGCTCACCCACTCCCAGCCGCGCCCGGCGAAGTTGCCGAAAACGTCCTGCGTCGCCAGTAGCGTCGGCACGTCGACGCTGCCCTCGCCAAGCTTCAGGGCCGTCTTCAGCGCATCGAGTGGGGTCGCGCCGCTCATCACGTCGATCCTGGGAGCGAGCCCGGCAATCAGCTTGAACTGTTCGTCGAGGCTGAGCTTGAGGCCGAGCACCGGCCACTGCGACATCAGGGCCGGAAAGGAGACGATGCACACGGCAAAGGCGATCATCGCCGGATTGAAAGGATTCTGGCCAAGTCCGCCATACAGGTGCTTGGCAACGACGATGGCACACAGGGTGCCGACCACAATCAACCACCACGGCGCCAGCGGTGGGAAGGTCAGGGCAATCAGCCAGGCGGTGACGATCGCGCTGCCATCGCTGAGGAACAGGCGCAGCGGTCTGCCGCGCAGCCAGAGCATCAGCGCCTCGCCGGTCAGCGCCGCCAGCGTGGCCATCGCCAGCTGCAGCACGATGCTGGCGCCGACCAGCCAGACGTAAGCGGCAATCCCCGGCAGCAGGCCCAGGAGCACCTGCAGCATCACCCGTCGGACACTGGTTTCCCCGAGCACATACGGCGGCGTGCTGAAATCCATCACCCGCCTGTCCGCTCGCTGGTGGCGTCTGCTGGCTTAGCCGGATCGGCCAGCGCCGCACGACGCGCGTCGATGGCGGCAATTTCCTTCTTCTGTCCGGCGGAGAGCTGCTCGGTGTTCCTGGGCTGTACTGCCTCGCGTTGCGCCCGCGCACGTTCTATCGCTGCGACGATGCTCGCCTTCTTGACCGCTTCGGCATCGACCGGCGACGTCGTCACGGCGGCCTCGACACTCGCCGCTGGCTGACTGGCGGCGGCGTCGGCCTTGACCGGCAGCGCTTTCCGCTCAGCCGTGCGGGCAGTCGCCGCCCTCGCCAGGCGCTCGGCCTTCTCGGTCTGCTCCCGCTCTGCACGCGCATTGCGCAGTTCGAAACGCGCCTTGGCAGCGTCAGCCGCCTGCTTTTCTCGCTCGCGCGACCAGATTTCACTCTTCGCAAAACGGAAGTACTGCACCAGCG
The DNA here is from genome assembly GCA_016713625.1 of Candidatus Accumulibacter affinis. Taxonomy (GTDB): domain Bacteria; phylum Pseudomonadota; class Gammaproteobacteria; order Burkholderiales; family Rhodocyclaceae; genus Accumulibacter; species Accumulibacter affinis. The sequence goes on along the minus strand of JADJOT010000008.1, from coordinate 122,150 downwards.
GAATGTGCGATGGGCAAACATAGCTACAGCAGCCGCATTCGATACAGTCGAAGATGTGATACTCCTGCGTCTTGCCGAAGTTCCTGGCGCGCGCAAACCAGTACAGCTCGAAAGGCTGCAACTCGTGCGGACAGGCTTCGGCGCAGGCACCGCAACGAATGCACGGCATCTCCGGCGGGCTTGCCGGGAACAGACTCGGCGAACCAGCGATGACGCAGTTGGTGGCCTTGACGACCGGGGCAGCGAGGTCGGGAATCGCGAAGCCCATCATCGGCCCGCCCATCAGGTAGTTGCTGGTGTCTGCTTTCGGCCTGCCCAATGCCACCAGGTCGCGCAGCGGCGTACCTAGCCGCACCTCCCAGTTGCGCGGCTGCTCGACATTGCCGGTCAGGGTGACGATACGCGAGATCACCGGCTCGCCATGGGCGAGAGCACGATACGCCGTATAGACCGTCGCGACGTTGAAACACTGCACGCCGAGTTCAGTCGAGCGCTTGCTGGCCGGCACTTCCTTGCCCGTCAGGACGCGGATCAACTGCTTCGCGCCACCGGCCGGGTAGCGGGTAGGAACCGCAACGACCTCATAATCCTCACCCAGCTGCAGCACTGCCGCCTGCATGGCGGCGACGGCTTCCGGCTTGTTGTCCTCGATGCCGATGAGCACTCGCCTGGCCGCCAGCAGGTCGCGGAAGATGGCGATGCCACGCACGCTTTCCTCGGCACGCTCGCGCATCAGCAGGTCGTCGCAGGTCATGAAGGGCTCGCACTCGGCACCGTTGATGACCAGTTGTTCGACGGCCACGGTCTTCGCTGCGGTCAACTTGGCGTGGCTGGGAAACACCGCGCCACCGAGGCCGACGACGCCGGCATCACGCAACAGTTCGCGCACGCGCTCAGGCGCCAGAGTCCGATGATCCAACGGCCTGCGGGCAGCCCACTGGTCACGGCCGTCGGGCTCAATGACCACGCTCAGCGTTGGCAGTCCGGATGGGTGGGCGGCGACATGGTCTTCGATGGCCAGCACCGTGCCGGAAGTCGGCGCATGCACGGCCGCCGACAGCCAGCCGTCGGCGCTGCCGATCAACTGCCCCTTGAGTACCTGTTCGCCCGGCTGTACGAGCGGATTCGGCGAGCCACCGATGCTCTGGTGCAGCGGCACGTACAGGCGCGAGGGCAACGGCGCCTGGCCGATCGGCGCCTGCACCGAGGGCGCCTTGTTGGTCTGCGGCTTGACGCCTCCCTTGAAGTTGAACAGCTGCCGCAACATCCCCGGCACCTCAGGCGGCGCGCTTGATTTCGATCACCGGGTATTTCCATTTCCAGTTGTCGAGATTTTCGGCGATTGGCAGCATGTAGATACACTCCACCGGGCAGGGCTTGATGCACAGCTCACAACCCGTGCACAATGGCTCGATGATGGTATGCATCTGTTTGGCGGCGCCGACGATGGCGTCCACCGGACAGGCCTGGATGCACAGCGTGCAGCCGATGCAGGTCTGCTCGTCGATGATCGCCACCTGTTTGGGCTTCTCCTCGGCCTCCAGCGCCTTGACTTCACGGCCGAGCAGGTCGGCAAGCTTGCGCACGCCATCGATGCCGCCCGGCGGACACAGATTGATGTCGGCCTCGCCCGCCGAAATGGCTGCAGCGTAGGGCTTGCAGCCCGGATAGCCACACTGGCCGCACTGCGTCTGAGGCAGGATCGCCTCGATCTTTTCGACCAGCGGGTCGCCTTCGACCTTGAACCGGATCGACGCATAGCCAAGCGCAGCGCCAAGGACGACGGCGCCGAGCGCCATGATCGCGAGGGTGGTGATCATTGGTACCTGTCGAGCCCGGCGAAGCCCATGAAAGCCAGGCTCATCAGACCAGCGGTGACCATCGCAATCGCCGTCCCGCGGAAGTATATCGGCACATCGGCGCCCTCCACACGTTCGCGGATTCCCGCAAAGAGCACCAGGACCAGCGAGAAGCCAAGCGCACTGCCGGCGCCAAACAGCAGCGACTCGACGAAATCATGTTTGTTGGCAATGTTCAACAGAGGCACGCCGAGGACCGCGCAATTGGTGGTGATCAGCGGCAGGTAAATACCGAGCACCTGGTGCAGCAGGGGGCTGCTCTTCTGGATGACCATCTCGGTCAACTGCACGATGGCGGCGATGGTGACGATGAAGGACAGCGTGCGCAGGTACTCCAGCCCGAAGGGTAGCAGCAGGTAGTGGTCGATGACGTAGCTGGCACCAGTGGCGACGGTGAGCACGAAGGTGGTCGCTGCACCCATGCCGAAGGCGGTCTCCAGCTTCCTGGAAACCCCCATGAAGGGGCACAGGCCGAGGATTTTCACCAGGACGACGTTATTGACGAGGACGGCGCCGACAATGATGAACAGGTAGTGGGTCATGGTTGGTGTGGGCAGGAGGCGCCGCGGTCCGTAGCCTGGCGATTATCACCCGTCGGCCAGGCGCATTCAACCACGTTGCGAACAACGCCATCCGGACTCATGCATGGCGCTGCGCGGCAATCGCCGCCGCCGCTTCAGCGACCAGTTGCGGACCGCGGTAGATGAAACCGGTGTAGAACTGAACCAGGCTGGCACCGGCAGCGATCTTCGTGGCTGCATCGGCACCTCGCAGGATGCCGCCAACGCCAATGATCGGCAGTTCACCGGCCAGGCTCGCGGCGAGCTTGCCGAGCACCGCGGTCGACTTCGCCAGGACCGGCGCGCCCGACAGGCCACCCCCCTGCTCGGCATTCGGCAAGCCTTCGACACCGCTGCGTGAGACGGTGGTATTGGTGGCGATGACGCCGTCCATGCGGTGCTTGCACAGCAGGTCGGCAATCGCCCGGATCTGCGGGTCTTCGAGGTCGGGGGCGATTTTCAGGGCCATCGGTACGTACTTGCCGTGGCGATCAGCCAGCCGGGACTGCGCGTCCTTCAGCTGGCCGAGCAGTGCATCCAGCGCATCGTCCTCCTGCAGTTCGCGCAGATTCCTGGTGTTCGGACTCGAAATATTGACCGCGACGTAACTGGCGGCGGCGTAAACGCGATCGAGACAGAGCAGATAATCGTCCGCTGCCCTGTCGATCGGGGTAGCGAAGTTCTTGCCGATATTGATTCCGAGGATTCCACCGTTGCGCGCAAAGCGCGCGGCCGCGACATTGGCCAGCAACTTCTCCACACCGTCATTGTTGAAGCCCATGCGATTGATGATCGCCTGCCTCTCGGAAATGCGAAACAGGCGCGGCTTGGGATTTCCGGGCTGCGCACGCGGGGTGACCGTACCGATCTCGATAAAGCCGAAGCCCAGCGCGGCGAGCGCGTCGATATGGTCGCCGTTCTTGTCCAGCCCGGCCGCCAGACCAACCGGGTTGGGGAAGGTCAGCCCCATCGCCTCTACCGGATCCGGCGGCACGGGACGGACCAGCAGGCAACTGGCACCGGTCGTCTTGAGAAGATCGACGCCGAGCATCCCGAGGCCATGCGCAGTTTCGGGGTCGAGGGTGAACAAGAGGTGGCGTAGCAGTGGATAGAACATGCCAGGATTTTACCGCATCGCAGCATGCGGCGCTTGGCGTGCGCGGCCACCAGGGCAGCAGGCGGCTGCGCTGAAGCGCTCAGTGCTTGCTGACCGGCAGCAACTCAGCAAACTCCTGGGGCGGCAGCGGTCGACTGCAGTAGTAACCCTGCACCTCCTCACAGCCCGCGGCGCGAAGAAATTCCATCTGCGCAGCGGTTTCGACGCCTTCGGCAATCACTGACAGGCGAAGATTGTGGGCCATGCTGATAATGGCGCGAGCAATCGCCGAATCGTCCTGGTCGCCGGGAATTCCGCGCACAAAGGACTGGTCGAGCTTGAGCTGCTCAAACGACCGCTGGTTCGTTTCCTGAGAGTAGAAAATGTGCGCGTTGCTGCCGCGTCTTTTCGCGCGAAACATGGCCACGTCGGCGTTTTTCAGCAAGCTCTCGGTGTCGCGACCGTCGTCGGGAAAGATGCTGATGCCGATGCTGGCCGACAGCAGAACCTCGTGACGTTCCAGGAAAAACGGCTCGGCAAGGGTGGCCAGCAATTTCCGGGCTACCTGGCCCGCGTGCTCACGGCGAGTGATCTCGAGCAAGGCGATGACCCTATGGCGCGCCCAGCAGCCGCCGCGGCTGCAGCTTCGCGGCCTCGTCGAGCTCACCAAGACCCAGCAGGCGATCCTCGGCGTAGACTCGATACCGCCCCGGCAGGCCCGCGGCACTGACCGGATTCCCGTGCCGGAAGCGCGCCGCGGCCGCCGCGTCCAGGTGCACTGCCGGAAGACTCTGCAGCAAGGTATCCGGCGCCAGCAACCGGCTGGCACGAAGATCGTCCGCAAGGGCTGCCAACTGATCGAGGGTCAGCGCATCGGCAATTCGCAACGGGCCAACGGCGACCCGGCGCAGTGCCGTCAAATGCGCCCCGCAAGCGAGGGCAGCGCCCAGATCCTCAGCCAGACTGCGCACATAGGTGCCCTTGCTGGCAGCAATCCGCAAACGGCAGCGGTCCCCTGAAAAATCAAGCAGCCGCAGCTCGTGTATGCTTACCTCGCGCGCCTCGCGCTCGACTTCAATGCCCGCACGGGCCAGCTCGTAAAGGGGTCTGCCGCCGCGCTTGAGCGCCGAGTACATCGGTGGAATCTGTCGAATCGGGCCGCGAAAAAGGGGCAGTGCCGCCTCCAGCTCGGCCAGCCCGAAGCTCACCGGCGTACGCATGACGATGCTACCGTCGGCATCACCGGTGTCGGTCCGGACGCCAAAGAGAACTTCCGCTTCGTAGGTCTTGTCGGCAGCGAGCAGATCAACCGAGAATTTCGTCGCTTCGCCGAAACACAGCGGCAGCAGACCGCTGGCCATTGGGTCGAGCGTCCCGGTATGCCCGGCCTTGGCCGCCGAAAACAAACGCCGGGCGGCCTGCAGCGCCGAGTTCGAAGACATCCCGGTCGGCTTGTCGAGCAGCAGGACGCCGTCGACACGTCGCCAGCTCTTCCTGACGATCGACTCAGGCCTGGTCGGAGTGATGATCGCTTTGATCCGAGATCGCCGCCGCTTCGCTGATCAGCTTCGATAGCTGCGCACCACGTTCGAGCGAGTCGTCAAAAATGAAATGCAACTGCGGGGTCATGTGGATGCTGATGCGCTTGCCCAGCTCGCTGCGCAGAAACCCCGACGCCTGCTGCAGTCCAGCCTGCACCAGCTCGATCCCTTCCTTGCCCAGCAGGCTGCTGAAGTACACCTTGGCGTGCGCGTAGTCGGCACTGATCTCGACATCGGTGAGACTGATCATGCCGACGCGGGGATCCTTCAGCTCGCTCCGAATCACTTCGGAAAGCTCGCGGCGAATCTGCTCCGCAATGCGGTCCCGGCGCGAAAACCCCTTGTTGGCAGGCATTTACAGAGTCCTGGCAACTTCCGTAACGTCGTAGGCCTCGATCTGGTCGCCATCCTCATAGGCATTGAAGTTCTTCAACGACAGACCACACTCGAAGCCGGAACGTACCTCCTTGGCGTCATCCTTGAAGCGCTTCAGCGACTCGATCTCGCCGTCCCAGACGACGATATGGTTGCGCAGCAGACGGGCACGCGAATTCCGCTTGATGACGCCTTCGAGCACATAGCAGCCGGCGATGGTACCGATCCTGGTGGCACGGAAAACCTGCCTGATCTCGACCAGGCCGGTGATATCTTCCCGCTTCTCTGGTGAAAGCATGCCGGACAGCGCGGCCTTCACCTCGTCTACCGCATCGTAGATGATATTGTAATAGCGGATATCGACGCCTGCACTCTCGGCCGCCTTGCGTGCCCCGGCATCGGCACGCGTGTTGAAGCCGATGATCACTGCCTTGGAGGCCTGCGCGAGGTGCACGTCGGATTCACTGATCGCGCCGACCGCAGCGTGGATGACGTTGACCTTGACCTCACTGGTCGAAAGTTTCTGCAGCGACTGCACCAGCGCCTCCTGGGAACCCTGGACATCGGCCTTGATAATCAGCGCGAGAACCTTGGCCTCGGCTTCGGTCATCTGGTCGAGGATACTCTCCAGATTCGCTGCCTGCTTGCTGGCCAGTTTGACGTCGCGGTACTTGCCCTGGCGGAACAGCGCGATCTCGCGCGCCTTGCGCTCGTCGCTCAAGACCACGGCCTCCTGCCCCGCCGCTGGCACATCGGAGAGGCCGAGGATTTCGACCGGAATCGACGGACCGGCTTCCTTGATTACCTTGCCGTTCTCGTCCAGCATCGCTCGCACGCGACCAAACACCTGCCCGGCAAGCAGAATATCGCCCTGGCGAAGCGTTCCCGAGAGCACCAGCATGGTCGCCACGGGTCCGCGCCCGCGGTCGAGGCGTGCCTCGATGATCAGGCCTTTTGCCGGCGCATTCCTCGGCGCTTTCAATTCGAGCACCTCCGCCTGCAGCAGAACGTTCTCGAGCAACTCGTCGATACCGACGCCGGTCTTTGCCGAAACCGAGACGAAAGGTGCGTCGCCGCCGTATTCTTCCGGCACCACCTGCTCGGTGACCAGTTCCTGCTTCACCCGATCGGGCTGAGCGCCCGGCTTGTCGATCTTGTTCACCGCCACGACCATCGGTACGCCGGCCGCCTTGGCGTGGTGTATGGCTTCCCTGGTCTGCGGCATCACACCATCGTCGGCGGCCACCACCAGAATGACCAGGTCGGTCGCTTTGGCGCCGCGGGCGCGCATGGCCGTGAACGCCTCGTGACCCGGCGTGTCGAGGAAGGTCACCATGCCACGGTCGGTCTGCACGTGATAGGCGCCGATGTGCTGGGTGATGCCCCCGGCTTCGCCGCTGGCGACGCGCGTGCGGCGAATGTAGTCAAGCAGCGAGGTTTTTCCGTGATCGACGTGACCCATGACGGTGACCACCGGAGCACGCGGCTCGAACACCACATCCTTCTGCTCGACGGCACCGTCATCGAGAAAGGCATCGGGATCGTCAAGCCTGGCGGCAAACGCCTTGTGGCCCATTTCCTCGACGATAATCATCGCCGTCTCCTGATCCAGCGACTGATTGATGGTCACCATCGACCCCATTTTCATCAGGGCCTTGATCACCTCGGTAGCCTTGACGGCCATCTTGTGCGCCAGATCGGCGACGGAGATGGTCTCGGGGACATAGACCTGATGAATGACCGGATCGACCGGCAGCTGGAACGAGTGTTGCTCGTCGTCCTCGCCGCCGCCGCGACCGGATCGCTTGCCATGCTTGTTGTCGCGCCAGCCGGTACCGCCGGTCGCGCCGCGTGTCTTCAGCCCCGGACGCTTGTTGGCACCTTCACTCTTCCACTGGCCCTTCTTGTCGGCCGGTTTCTTTTCGGGCGCCTTCTTGTCGGCGACCTTCTTGTCGGTGGTCGCCGGTTTGGCCGCCGGCTTGTGCAGCGTCTTGTCTTCCGCAGGACGATCACTCGCGGTCTGTGCGGCAGCCTGTTTGGCAGCCCCCGCAGCCTTGGCCGCGACCGCCTTTTGCTCGGCATCCTGCTTCAGGCGAACGAGGTCGGCAGAGCGTTGCTGTTTGCTTTTGAACTCGGCTTCCTGACGGGCCCGCAACTCGGCGTTGCGGCGCTCTTCCTCGGCGCGCAGGCGCTGCTGCTCCTCACCGATGATCGAAGCGCGCGTCACCACCTTCTTGGCGCTAACCTTGGCGTCGGCCACCGCCGCTTCCACCTTCGCTTCCACCTTCGCTTCCACCTTCGCCGCCACCTTGACCTCCGCTGTGGTCTCCGCTTTGGCCTCGCCAACCGCTGCCACGGGCGCCACGGGCACCACGGGCACCGACTCGACGGCGACCGGCGGCGCCACCTGGACCTCGACGATCGGCTCGGCTTGCACGTCGACCACCGCTTCCACGACTGCGGCGACGAGCGGCTCAGGCGCCACGGCAAGTACCGCTTCGGCCGCTACTATGACCGCCACCTCGGGCGCTGCCGGCAAGGCCTGCCCGGAGGGTAGCTGGGGGCGCTGTTCCGGCGCGTCCCGCTTGACCAGAACGCGCTTCTTGCGAACTTCGACCTGTACGGTGTGCGATTTTCCGTGCGAGTCCTGCTGTCTGATCTCGGTCGTTTCCTTGCGCGTCAGGGTAATCTTGGTCTTCGCCTCCCCCTGCCCATGGGCGCGGCGCAGATATTCGAGCAATCTCGACTTGTCCTGCTCGGACAAGAAATCGTCGACCTGCCTCTTGGCCACACCGGCTTTCTGCAGTTGTTCGAGCAGCGAACCAGCCGGCATCTTCAGCTGCATGGCAAATTGGGCAACACTTGTTTGCGCCATATGAATTCCTCTTTCCCGCTTACTCGAACCAGTGCGCACGCGCCGTGGTGATCAGTTGTTTGGCCCGTTGAACATCCATGCCGGTCATCTCGGTCAATTCGTCGACGGCGAGATCGGCGAGATCGTCGCGCGTCTTGATACCGTTTCCAGCGAGTTTTCCCGCCAGCGACTTGTCCATCCCTTCGAGGTTCAGCATGTCCTCGGCGACCGCCCCGATGTTCTCTTCGGTGACAATCGCCTCGGTCAGGAGAACGTTACGTGCTCGTTCACGCAACTCCTGTACGGTGGCCTCGTCGAAGGCCTCGATCTCGAGCATCTCGTGCAGCGGCACATACGCCACTTCCTCGAGCGTCGAGAAGCCTTCCTCGATAAGGATGTTCGCCACATCCTCGTCCACATCGAGTTGCTCCATCAACAGCACGCGAATCGCTGCCGCCTCGGCCTCGACCATGGTCTTCGACTCTTCCTCGGTCATCAGGTTGATCGTCCAGCCGGTCATTTCCGAAGCAAGGCGAACATTCTGACCGCCGCGACCAATGGCGATCGCCAGGTTCTGTTCATCGACGACCACGTCCATGCTGTGCTTCTCTTCATCGACAACGATCGAGCTGACTTCCGCCGGCGCCAGCGCGCCAACCACAAACTGTGCCGGGTCTGCTGACCAGAGCACGATGTCGACGCGTTCGCCAGCCAGTTCGTTGGTCACCGCCGTCACCCGCGAACCGCGCATGCCGACACAGGTGCCGATCGGGTCGATGCGCTGGTCGTTGGATTTGACGGCAATCTTGGCGCGCATCCCGGGGTCACGGGCGGCGGCCTTGATCTCCAGCAGGCCATCATCGACTTCGGGAACCTCCAGCGCGAACAGCTGGACGATGAACTCCGGTGCAGTGCGCGAGAGGATCAGCTGGGGACCGCGCGCGGAACGGTCGATGCGCAGCAGGTAGGCCTTGACACGATCGCCGATGCGCAGGTTTTCGCGCGGAATCATTTGATCGCGCGGCAACAGAGCCTCCATCTTGCCGGTTTCGACAATCGCATTGCCACGCTCCATGCGCTTGATCGTACCGGTTACCAGATGCTCCTTGCGAGACAGGAAATCGCTGAGAATCTGTTCGCGCTCGGCATCGCGAATCTTCTGCAAGATCACTTGCTTGGCGGCCTGCGCGCCAATGCGGCCGAAATCGACCGGCTCCAGAGCCTCTTCGAGATAATCGCCGATCTCCACTTCGGCGTCCTGCTTCTGCGCTTCCGACAGTGGCACCTGCTGTTCCTCGTCGAGGAAGTCTTCGTCGGCCACCACTTCCCAGCGGCGGAAGGTTTCGAAATCGCCGGTTTCGCGATCAACCGCGACGCGGACGTTGGCGTCGTCGTGGACGCGTTTCTTGGTCGCCGACGCCAGCGCCAGTTCCAGCGCGCCGAAGACGATGTCCCTGGTCACGTTTTTTTCACGTGCCAGCACATCTACCAGCAGCAAGATTTCGCGGCTCATTTCCTCAATACCTCCTAGACCAGCTTCTCGCCCGATTTCATCGTGTCGAACTTGGGAACTACCCGCACCTTGTCGAGATTTGCCAGCTCGAACGCCATTTCGCCCATCTCCGCCTGCACACACACCTGGCCATCCCGCATACCAAGCAGGACGCCGCTGAAGTTGCGCCGACCGTTCACGGGCAGGCGCAGCTTCACAGTGATCTCGGAGCCCGCGAAACGCTGAAAATCCGCCTCCTTCTTCAGCGGTCTGTCGATCCCTGGCGAAGAGACTTCCAGTCGGTCATAGTCGACGTTTTCGACCGTCAGCACGCGTGACAGCTGATTGCTGACCAGCGCACAGTCGTCTATATCGACTCCGCGCGGCTTTTCCGGCTTGTCGATGAAAACGCGCAGCACGCGTCCACGCGGGCTACGTTCGACGTCGACCAGTTCGTAGCCAAGGCCGGTCACCGTTGTTTCAAGTAGTTCGTGCACATCCATGGCTGCAAATAAAAAATGGGCGAAACGCCCATCCCCGAAAAAATGCCCCCTAGGGGGCGAGCGGAAAACCGTTGGATTATAACGAAAATTTCAGAAGAGGTAAATCAGCCTGCGATCGCAGGAGATCCATCAGGGCTCGCGCGGGCGCCGCGCCGGGCGTCCGCTGGCGGCCGTGAGCATGCCGAACTCGGCCAGCAGCTTCCTGACTTCGGCCTCGGGCAGTTCGAAGACCTGCCCCCGCTTCAGGCTCGGCGGCAGCACAATAGGCCCGTAGCGAACCCGCATCAGGCGGCTGACGACGACGCCGACAGCTTCGAACATGCGCCGCACCTCACGGTTGCGGCCCTCGCACAACGACACCCGGTACCAGCGGTTGGCGCCCTCGCCGCCGGCTTCCTGAAAACTGGCAAACTTTGCCGGGCCGTCGTCGAGCTCGATGCCATCAAGCAGAAGCCGGCGCGCATCGTCAGGCAGTTCGCCGAGGATGCGTACCGCATACTCGCGCACCAACTGGTAACGCGGGTGCATCATGCGATTGGCGAGATCGCCCGAAGTGCTCAGCAGCAGCAGGCCGCTGGTGTTGAAATCGAGACGGCCGACTGCCACCCAGCGCCCGGCAGACATTCGCGGCAGCGCCGTGAACACGTTCGGCCGGTGATCCGGATCGTTGCGCGAAACGATCTCGCCTTCGGGCTTGTGATAGAGAATCACCCGCGGCAGACGATCCGAAAAGCGCAGTTGCACCAGCTTGCCGTTGACCTTGATGCGGTCGCCCGGGTTCGCGGTCTGCCCAAGTTGTGCCGCTTGACCGTTGACCAGCACACGGCCGGCGACAATCAGTTCTTCCATTTCCCGCCGCGACCCGATGCCACTGTTCGCCAGCAGCTTGTGCAGGCGCTCCGGCTTGCCCTCGGGAAGCGGATGACGACTGCGCCTTGCCGACTCCCCCGCCTGGCTTCGCGGCGCCGGCCGCGCACTCCCGGCATCCCCTTCAGGCAATGCCGCCGGCGAACGCCGCCGGCCGCCGGCGGGCGAAGGCGAAGGGGGAGGACGGGAACGATCAGCAGCCGGTCGGCGTGTCTTAGTGGGCATCAGCGAGGTCCAGGGTGGGATTGACTTGTTCTAGCGCGGGCAATTCGGCAAGACTGCGCAAGCCGAGGTCGTCGAGGAATTTCCTGGTCGTGGCGAGCAGGGCCGGCCGGCCGGGGGTATCGCGATGGCCGACGACGTCCACCCAGCCGCGCTCCTCGAGCACCCGGATCACCTGCGTGGCGACGGTAACGCCGCGAATGTCCTCGATGTCACCACGCGTCACCGGCTGCCGATAGGCAATGATGGCCAGGGTTTCCAGCACCGCGCGCGAGTAGCGCGGTGGTTTCTCCGGGTTCAGTCGCTCGATATACGGCAGGTACTCGGCGCGCGTCCGGAAACGCCAGCCGCTGGCTAGCTGCAGCAGCTCGAGGGGTCGCCCGCTCCATTCCGCGCGCAGTTCATCGAGCCGCAACCGCAGGACGTCGGCAGCAATCTGGTCGGCGAACACCTTGCGCAGATCATTCAGCGACAAGGGCTCGCGGCTGCTCAGCAGCACGGCCTCCAGCACCCGCTTCAATTCCGCGGCACCGGCCGGCAGCTCGCCAGCCGCTGGATTATCGGGAGACGCCGTGTTCATCGCTGAGCCGCAGGTAAATCGGGGCGAATACTTCGACCTGCGTCATTTCGAGCAGGTGCTCACGCGCCAGTTCCAGCAAAGCCAGGAAGTGCACCACCAACACCGGCGCGCCGAGTTGCGGGTCGAAGAGATCGGCGAATTCGACAAAACCGCCGGCATCGCGCAGATGGCGCAGGATCAGCCCCATGTGCTCGCGCACCGACAGCTCCTCGCGCTGTATGAGGTGATGGGTGTGCAGCCGCGCCTGACGCAGGATGCCGTGCCAGGCATTCTGCAGGTCCAGCGCATTGACCTCCGGCAAGCGGCGCAGCAGCGCCTTCTCGACCCACACCTCCACCCACTCGAAGTCCCGCTCGGCTTGCGGTAGCGCATTGAGGCCATGCGCCGCGAGCTTCATCTGCTCGTACTCGATCAGGCGGCGCACCAGTTCGGCGCGCGGATCCTCGACTTCGTCGCCGGCAGTCAACTTCGGCCTCGGCAGCAGCATGCGCGACTTGATCTCGATCAACATTGCTGCCATGACCAGATAATCGGCCGCCAGCTCGAGGTTCTGCGAACGCATCGCTTCGACATAGACCAGATACTGCTCGGTCAGCGGCGCCATCGGAATGTCAAGGACATTGACGTTGGCCTTGCGAATCAGGTACAGCAGCAGGTCCAGCGGCCCCTCGAAAGCGTCGAGCATGACCGCCATGGCGTCCGGCGGGATGTACAGGTCGTGCGGCATCTGTGCCAGCGGTTCGCCGTAAATCCTGGCCAACGGACTGAGCACGGCGTCGACCGGCGCTGCCGCGATCGTCTCGCTGCTGGCGGCCTCGCTCATCGCGGTTCGCTGACTGGCGCCATCACTTAATGTGAAAGTCGCGCGAGCGACTCACGAATCTCCCCTCTCCCACTGATGGGAGAGGGGTCGGGGGTGAGGGAACGGTCATGGCTTGCATCATCTCGGGTGTCTCTCGAATGGCCATGACCGTTAGCTGTAGTCCAGCCCCATCGCCTGGCGGACGTCGCGCATGGTTTCCCGGGCGAGGTGACGCGCCTTGCTGTTGCCGTCGGCAATGATCTCGCGCAGCAGCCCCGGATCATCGAGAAATCGCTGCGCGCGCTCGCGCATTGGCGCCTGCTCGCGCAGGATGCCGTCGATCACCGGCTGCTTGCAGTCCAGGCAGCCAATCCCGGCGCTGCGGCAACCTTCCTGTACCCAGGCCTGGCAACTCTCGTCCGAGTACACCTGATGCAATTGCCAGACCGGACACTTGCCCGGGTCGCCGGGATCGCTGCGGCGAACTCGCGCCGGATCGGTCGGCATTCGCCGGACCTTGTGCGTCACCGACGCAGCGTCCTCGCGCAAGGTAATCGTGTTGCCATAGGACTTGGACATCTTCTGGCCGTCGAGACCAGGCATGCGCGAGGCCTCGGTCAGCAGCGCGCCCGGCTCGACGAGAATCATCTTGCCAGTACCTTCGAGATAGCCGCAGAGACGCTCACGGTCCGCATGCGAAAGATCGTGCACCTCGTCGAGCAGCAGGTGCGCGCGCTCGACCGCCGCCTGCTCGCCGTGTTGCTGAAAACGCGTGCGCAGTTCCTCGTAGCGGCGAGCCCTTTTCGACCCCAGCTTGCGCACTGCCTCGCGAGCTTTTTCTTCGAAACCCGGCTCGCGCCCATAGAGGTGGTTGAAGCGGCGCGCGACTTCGCGCGAAAACTCGATATGCGGCACCTGATCCTCACCCACCGGCACCTTGTCGGCGCGATAGATCAGGATGTCGGCCGACTGCAGCAGCGGATAGCCGAGGAAACCATAGGTCGACAGATCCTTGTTCTCCAGCTTCTCCTGCTGATCCTTGTAGGTCGGCACCCGCTCCAGCCAGCCCAGCGGCGCCATCATCGATAGCAACAGGTGCAGTTCGGCGTGTTCCGGCACCTGCGACTGGATGAACAGCGTCGCCCGCGCCGGGTCTACGCCCGCCGCCAGCCAGTCGATGACCATTTCCCACGAGGAGCCGACGATTCCCTGCGGGTCATCGTACTGGGTGGTCAGGGCGTGCCAGTCGGCGACGAAGAACAGGCAGGGATACTCGTACTGCAGCCTGACCCAATTCTTCAGCACGCCATGGTAGTGGCCCAGGTGCAGGCTGCCGGTCGGGCGCATCCCCGAGAGGACTCGTTCTACGTACATGTTCGGTCTTCGACGCTTCAGGAAGGTAGTTGAAAAAGGACAGCGACGAAGCCGCCAACCAGCCGCATCACCGGCGTCAGAAGCGAACCCAGAACACCGGTAAATAGCAGCAGCAGCAGGATCGGAAAACCGAAGCGCTCGAGTTTTGCGAAGCGCCAGGCGGCTGTTGGCGGCAGCAGGCTGACCGCAATACGCCCGCCATCGAGCGGTGGCAGCGGAAAGAGGTTGAGCACCATCAACGCAATGTTGATCGACATGCCGATCTCGGCCATGCGCGCCATCGGCAGGCTGAAGAAATTGACCGGCAGCAACCAGGCCAGCTTGAGCACCGCCGCCCAACACAGAAGCATGGCAAGATTGGCCGCTGGACCGGCCGCGGCCACCCACAGCATGTCACTCTTCGGATGCCGCAGGCGACCGAAATTGACCGGCACCGGCTTCGCCCAGCCAAACAGAATGCCGCCGGTTGACAGCAACAGGATGATCGCCGGCACGAGAATCGTCCCCACCGGGTCGATATGCTTGAGCGGGTTGGCGGTGATCCGACCCTCCTGCCACGCCGTCGGGTCGCCGAAATGGCGTGCGGCATACCCATGCGCGGCTTCGTGCAGGGTGATCGCGAAAATCACCGGCAGGGCAGCGATGGCGATGGTCTGAATCAATGCTTCCATTCCTCTTTCCTCAATCCAGTCCAAACGGCGCCAGCGCACCCAGCCCGGCGCGCACCAGCAGCGGCAGTGCAGCGGTCAGGTCAACGACCGTAGTCGGCTCGATACCGCAGTGCCCGCCGTCGAGAATCAGCTCGAGCTGACTGTCCAGCCGATCGCGAATTTCCCAGCCCTCGGTCAGCGGCTCCTCGTCACCGGCGACGATCAGGGTCGACGTCAGCAGCGGCTCGCCCAGGGCTTCGAGCAAGGCCAGCGTGACCGTATGCGCCGGCACGCGCAAGCCTATCGTCTTGCGCTTCGGGTGCAGGACGCGCCGCGGCAATTCCTTGGTCCCTTCGAGGATGAAGGTGTAGCTCCCCGGCGTCGTCGCCCTGAGCAGGCGATAGCGGGCGTTATCGACGCGAGCGAACTGGCCGATCTGCGACAGGTCGCGGCACATCAGCGTCAGGTGGTGCCGGTCATCGACACCGCGCAGGCTGCGGATTCGCTCGACCGCCGCCTTGTCGCCGAGATGGCAACCGAGGGCATAGCTGGAATCGGTCGGCAGCGCAATGACGCCGCCCTGGCGTACGGCATCGGCGGCCTTTTGCAGCAGCCGGCCTTGCGGATTGTCCGGATGGATGGTGATGTACTGTGCCATGCGCTGCGTTCCCGGTAGGCTCAGAACAACTGCCAGACGGGCTGCAGACCGTCGGGCAACGGTGCCAGCCTGCCCAGATCCACATAACTCTCGCCCGGCCCGTGGAAATCGGAACCGCGCGACGCCAGAAAGCCGTATTCCCTGGCCAGGCGTCCGAAGGCATCGACATGCTCCTGCGTGTGACTGCCCGAGATGACTTCGATCGCCTGCCCGCCGAGATCCCGGAAGTCGGTGAGAAAGCGTCGCATGTCGGCGCGCGAGAGCTTGTAGCGCCCCGGATGCGCGACCGCCGCGACACCGCCGGCGCCGAGTATCCAGCGCAGCGAATCGGCCAGGGTCGCCCAGCGATGTTCCACATAGCCCGGCCGACCGGGAACCAGATACGACTCAAAAACGCTGCGCAAATCCTTGCAGGCGCCGCTCTCGACGAGAAAGCGGCCGAAATGCGAACGGCTGATCAGGCTTGGGTTGGCCGTATGGCGCATCGCGCCGTCGAAGGTGCCGCTGATGCCGACCTTCTCCAGCTCGGCCGACATGCGCCGCGCCCGCTCGATGCGGCCCGCACGAATGGTGGCCAGACCGGCGTTCAATAGAGGGTCGGCGCGGTCGAAAGCAAACCCCAGGATGTGGATCTGCAGCGCCTCCCACTCGATCGAGATTTCCACGCCATTGACCAAGGTCATGGCCAGCTCGTCCGCCGCCGCCTGCGCCGACGGCAAGCCGTCCAGGTTGTCGTGGTCGGTCAGCGCCAGCATATCGACACCATTCGCCGCTGCCCGGCGGACGACGTCAGCCGCGGCCAGAAGACCGTCCGAACAGGTGGAATGACAGTGTAGATCGCAGTTGAGCACGTGAGCGGCAGGAACACCGGAAAGTCGGTAACTGCGCATGATAACACAGGCCACGACCGCCTTCGGTGACCGCAAAATGCCGCAACCGGCGTCGAGAGTTCGCGCCGAAGGTCCGGAAAACCTTCTCGCTGGAAGCCGTCTGCACCGGCTTTCAGGCCTATAATTCGCGATTTTTCCGGATCCGAACATGTGGTTTAAGAACCTTCATCTCTACCGCCTTCCCAGCAACTGGGCCGTCGACGCCAGCCAACTTGCCGAGCAACTCGCTCGACTGACCCTGCAGGGGTGCGGCGCCACCGATCCGCGCAGCATCGGCTGGGTCGCGCCACGCGCTGGCGGTACGCTGGTACACGCGGTCAACCAGCAGTGGCTGCTCGCCCTCGGCGTCGAGGAGAAGCTGCTGCCTGCCTCGATCGTCAAGCGCTTTGCCAGTGACAAGGCCGAAGCGATCGAGGAAGCCGAAGGCCGCCGCATCGGTCGCCGCGAACTACGCGAAATCCAGGCAGAGATGACGGTCGAGCTACTGCCGCGCGCCTTCATCCGTAGCCGCAGCACCTATGGCTGGATCGACCCGATCAACGGCTGGCTGGTGATCGACTCGGCGTCGCCAGCGAAGGCCGAAGAGTTTCTCGAGCATCTGCGCAAGTCGCTCGACGCCTTGCCGGCCAGGGTGCTCAAGGTCACGCAATCGCCGTCGGCGGCGATGACCGGCTGGGTGGCCGGCGGCGAGGCACCGTCGGGCTTCACTCTCGACCAGGATCTCGAACTGCGCTCGAGCGAAAAAGCCAGCGTACGCTACGTCAATCACACGCTCGAAGGGGAAGAGATCCGCCAGCACATCGCCGCCGGAAAAGTCGTCACCCGTCTGGCGATGACCTGGAACGACCGCATTTCCTTCGTCCTCAACGACCAGTTGCAGATCAAGCGCCTGGCTTTCCTCGACCTCCTCAAGGAACAGGCCGAGGGTCAGGGAGACAACGACGACGAACGCTTCGACATCGACTTCACGCTGATGACCGGCGAAGTGGCGCAGCTGCTCGCCGACCTGCTCACTGCGCTCGGGGGCGAACCGCCAGCGGCCTAAGGGCTGGCCGGCCAGGCGGGCGGCTCAGCGGCCCTGCCTGGCCGCCCTGGCATCGACCAGCTGCGGCGGCTTGCCGGGTGCCGAATAGTCGGC
The DNA here is from genome assembly GCA_016713625.1 of Candidatus Accumulibacter affinis. Lineage (GTDB taxonomy): Bacteria > Pseudomonadota > Gammaproteobacteria > Burkholderiales > Rhodocyclaceae > Accumulibacter > Accumulibacter affinis. The sequence goes on along the minus strand of JADJOT010000008.1, from coordinate 104,689 downwards.
GGTCAACCATTGCCGGTAGGCGGGCTCGAAGGCATAGGGCGGCAAACCGACGTAGAAGCGCAGCGGCAGCGAAACGCTGGCAAAACCCTCGTCCGCACGCACCAGCCTCTGCACGACAAAGTGCAGATGCGGCCCGGAGGTATAGCCGGTCGCTCCCGAATAGCCGATCGGTGTGCCGGCCAGCACCCGCTCTCCCACGCGCACGCGCACCCCGCCGGGCGCCAGGTGAGCGTAGGTGGCGACCGTATCATCGACATGCAGGATGCTCACATAGTTGGCCATCGAGAGCAGGGCGGGGTCCTGGCCGCCGCGCCGGTGCGACGATTCCGTCGCGATCACCACCCCGCCACGAGCAGCGACGATCGGCGTGTTCTCGGGCATCCGGAAGTCGATCGCGTAGCGGCTATCGTCTGCGTGATGGGTGGTGATCGGCCCGCCCGCAGCCTGGCTGACGACGAAGCTGCGGCCGTTCTCGTAGGGCAGGCGGTAGATGGCTCGCGGATCGGGAAGCGCAGAAATATTGCCGATTTTGTACGTCGATTGGGTGGCGAAGCGGTGGCTACGACCGGGGGTCAAGGGGCGAATCTGGAGCAGGAGCAGCTCGCTGTACGGCGGCACCACCGCAACCACCGGCAGCGCCTGCACGCTGTCGACATTTTCCACGCTGGCCAGGGTCAGCCGCACCGACACCGGCGCCGGCCCCGCGTTGCGCGCCAGCACCTGATGCCCGCTGCCGCGACGCTCGGCAGTTATCGATAAGGGATAAGCCTCCCGGGCGCCGGCAATCGCCGAGAGGGTGCAGGCCAGGAGCAGCCAGAGGATCGGAAGCGAACGCATGGTCGTGGCGGTACCGCGGCGGGATGGGCGCAAGGTCGCAGTCTAACAGTCGACGCCGGCGCCCCGTTACTCCTCCTGGGTCGCCACCGCCGGCTCCCCGACGCGAATGTCGATCGGCGTCAGGTCCTGATCGCCAGGCGGCGTTTTCGGTAGCGCTTCGCCCTCGAAGTACAAGGCGATCTCGCGTTGACGACGGATCGTCAGACCGCGAGACTCCTCGCCATTGGCTTTGTTCCATCGCCGCAACTGCCCAGGAACGCGATCGTGCTCACCGGCGTTGACCACCTTGAGCAGCGTCGACCGCTGCAGGTTGCCGACCCCCACGTTATACGTGAAGTCGCACAACGCGGCGTACTGCCCATCGCTGAGAGTCGTTGTCACCAGGCTGGTCACCGCCCGTTGCGCGCGACGCATGTCCTCGGCCAGCAGTTTTTCGCCCTGCGCCTCGCTGACGCCGCGCTGCAAAGCGGCCGGTTCGCTGCCGTCACAGGGCGCTTTCCTGACCAGGTGGCCGTAGGCAATGCTGCAGTAGCGCTCGGCATCGTTGTACAGACGGGGAAGGAATCCTTCCGACAGCTTGCTCAGGCGGATTCCCTTGTCGTACACCGGGCGCAGCCATACCCCCTTGGGCAGCGGCAGTTCGACCTCGGGCTCGAGCAGGATGCCGGGGGTCAGTCGCTCTTCAGCTGGCGGGTCGCCAGAGCCCGGCGCCATGGCCGTCGCGTCGCACGGGCCGCTGGCCGCACACACCAGTCCATAGGCCATGCCGCCGCGTAGCGGCGCGGCGCGCGGGCTGACCGCGAAGCTTTTCGCGGCCAGTTTTTCGAGTTGGCTGCGACTGCTGGCCGAAAGCCGCGCGAACGGTTCCTGCATCCTGTCCTGCGCGTCGCGTTCGCCCGCGCCGCTCTGGTAAAAGTCCAGCGGCTCCTTGCTGAGGAAAGCCGCGATCAGCGTCGGCCCGTAGGGTTTCGTCGCCTTGAGATCGAACTTCATTTGCTGCGTCGGGAGGCTGAAAAGCCCGGCGGTGACGCGATTGTCGCTATGCTTCTGGTTGGGAAAAAGCACCGTCGGCACATCGTCTGGGCCAACGCTGAGCACGTTGAGATAACCATCGGACGGCACATCGACGGTCACCACCAGGAGTTCTCCATCGCGCAGCGAGTTCCTGTTCACGCCCACCGTCAAGCCGCCAGACAGAGTGGCAGCTTCCTCGGTGGCGCGGCGGAAGGACTTGCTCGTTCGCGGCGCGCTCTGGCCGGCGGCGACCTCCGCGGCCGCTACCGCCGCCGGCGCCGTCGCTGCCGCCAGTACCCCGATGATGGCGCAGGCCAGCAACCTGCAACCGACTCCCTCGCTCATCTTTCCTCCTGGCCATGCGGCGCGCTGGTGAATATCCACGCGCCACGCAAGTGTAATGCCTTGTTCTCAGAGCGGGGCGGCCTGCAGACCAGCGAACTCGCGGATGTCAGCGCATGATTCACCGCCGCGCACGGCTCCAGCGGGTCCTTGAGCTGTTGGCTCAAGAAGTTGAAACCTGACAAAACTCGCCAGGTCAATCGCCCGGCAAAGCCACGGGCTCGCTGCCCCAAGCGACCTCAAGCGTACTCACCGAGTCGTTCTTGCCGTTCGTCTGCAAGCAGTCAGCTGCGCTTTGCGTTGCGTTCTGCCGCCAGAACCGTGGCCGTCGAACGGGCTAACGGTAGACGATCACCGGTACCTTGGCGTGTGCCAGCACCTTCTGCGTCACGCTGCCCAGCAGCAGCGACTTCAACTCGCCACGCCCGCGCGAGGACAGGAAGATGGCGTCACACCGCTTCTTTTTTGCTGCGTCGATGATCCCTTCGTACGCCGTCGGTGCCTTGGTGATCAAGCCCGCGTACACCACGCCGGCGGCCGTGGCCGCCTTGGCGATCTCGGCGAGGTATCTCTCTCCCACGGAACGTGCCTGCTCATCGAGCAGGTCCACCGTGTCCTTTTTGATCAGGTCGCCGTCACCGAAGAGTTCGGGGCGCAGCGCCTGCACGCCATGGTAGCCGGTGACCTTCGCGCCAATTGCCTGCGCCAGCTTGACGCCGGCCTTGAGCGCCTTGCGGGACCGAACGGACCCGTCGGTGGGGATGAGGATGTTCTTGAACATGTCTGTGCTCCCAGTAGTTATCACGCTACGAGGGGATAGGCCCCTCCTCCTCCCCGGTGCGATGAAACCACCGCCCACCGCACCAGCTGTCCTTGTAGCAAGTGAAGGGCTTGCACCGCATCACCTACGCACCCGCCGCCCTGCGATTTCGCCCCGTCGTCCGACCTGCCGGGAAGGACAGGAAACGCAACGACAGCACAGCGCAGTATATGAGCCTCGATGAACCGCCGTCAATACTTCGCGGATTCTACTCCGAGGGTACCGAAAGACAGGCCGACAAGTTGCGACGACAGGTTTTCCCCGCCTGTCGACAGTGACATCCGGGTAGGCAGGGACCAACTCACCGCCGGCTTCGCCGCGACCGCCACAGCGGTGGGATCATTCCCCGGCTACCTGGTCAGCGCCATGAACAACTCCGGCAACCTCTCCGGCAAGCGGTCAACCCGGTCGATCACTGCATATCGCCCGCCGAAAATATCACTCACGTACTCGTCGGCCCTGCGGTCGAGGCTGATGCAGTAGCTGAAGATCCTCTGCTGGTCGAGTTCGCCAACCGCCTTGCGGGCATCCTCGATCAACAGCCGCTCGTCCTGGACGTCGACATCCGAAGGCCGGCCGTCGGTGAGGATCAGCATCAGCTTCTTCTCGGCCGGTTGCGCGGCAAGGTAGTGCGCGGCGTGACGCATCGCTGCACCCATGCGCGTCGAGTAGCCAGCCTGCATCGCCGCCAGCCGGCCCTTGACGGGATCGCCCCAGCGTTCGCTGTAGCCCTTGAGGTGGAAGTAGCGCACGTCGTGCCGGGTATCGGAGTGAAAGCCGGCAATCGCCAAGGGGTCGCCGAGCTGCTCGATCGACCAGGCCAGCAGTGACACCGCCTCCTGACTCAGTTCGAGCACCGTCTGCTCGCCGTCGCCGACGCTGACCTTGTCAGCGAGCGACTCGGAGAGGTCGAGCAGCAGCAGGACGGCGAGGTTGCGGCCATTCGTGCGGTGGCTCAGGTTGATCCGCGGATCGGGAGTGGCGCCGCTCTTGAAGTCGATCAACGAACGGATCGCGATGTCGAGATCGAGCTCGCTGCCGTCTTCCTGATAGCGGATGCGCACCCTGTCCTGCGGTCGCAACAGGTCGAGCAGGCGTTTCAGGCGTCGCGCCAGCGCGGTGTGTTTTTCGAGCAGGCGGTCGATCGTCGCGGCCTCTCCCGACGGGTGCAGTGATTCGTAGACGCTCACCCAGTCCGGCCGGTAGCTCTGGCTCTGGTAATCCCACTCGGGGTAATGGCGCGGCGGCAGACGGTCGACTTCGGGCGTGGCGGTGGTCGGCGGCTGCTCGAACATCTCCTCGTCGTCGCTGAGTTCGTGGAATCGCCAGAGGTGACGATTGTCGTCACGATAACCGATGACCGTGTCGGTGAAATGCACGTTGGCGAGTTGATCGCTCTGCCGTCGGGTGCGCGCAACGTAGGCCAGCGCGAGCGTCGCGATCTCCTCGCTGCTGGCTTCGCCCTGTGCCATGGTCTGGGCGAAGCGCGCGACGAATTCACGCAGCGACGCGTCCTGGTAGCCGTGCTCAGGGTCGAGCAGTGCGCGCGAAAGCATCGTCAGGCGATGGCGCAGGCAGGATTCCGTTGCGGGCCTGCAGGCGCCTTCGACCGGCCTGGGGTGCAGCGCGAGGAAGATGCGCCGTAGCCCGGGGTAGCGTCGCAGGATCAGCGTTTCAATGCGGCTGTCCTCGAAGGACTCGATCGCCATGCGCTGCATCGGGCTGAAGTTGTCGGCGAACAGCGGCGTGCTCCAGCGTCGATGACCGGCGATGTGCGCCAGACTCGCCCGGTAGCGGTCGACACCGCTGATGCCGTGAGCGTCGTCGAGGACGTCAGGCAGACGAATCCCGGTGGCGTCGTAGTACGGCAGCGCAGGCAACGCAGGCGAGGTTCGCGGCGAATCCGCTGCCGGGTCAACAGCGGTCGCATACGGTACCAGCTGCGCACTGTCGCCCCACAGTGCGCGCAGGTAGAGGTCGAGCGGGCGTTGCTGATCGACCAGCAGCGTGCCCTGCCGTTCGCGCTGAAAAACGGCGCGGCTGTCGGCCAACTGCAGGCGGAAGTAGGCGCGCTGGCGTTCCGGGTGGTTTGCGTAGTTGCGAATGCCGTAGTCGACCCAGTTCCTGAGTCCGCCGATCGCCAGGCTGCCGAGCAAGGTCGGCGCCTGCGCGAAGAAGTCCGGCAGGCCAGGGCTGGCGAAGGTCTTGTGGATGCCGTGGATCGAACTGCTGGTGCGCTCCATCAGCTCGAGCGTCAGCTCGAGGTAGCGCTGCATCTGCGCGCGCTCGGGCAGCCGGCGGGCGACGGCGGCGAGGGTCTGCAGGAAGGGGGAAATCGCTTTGCCGTTCGGGGATTTCCAGATTAGCTGCAGGGTGTCGTTGATCGCTGGCAGCGCTTCTTCGCCGAGAATGCGAGCGATCGACGGCCATTCCTGCAGAAACGCCAGCACCGGTTCGACGCCGCGCCCCATGCCGCCGAGGAAGCGTCCGGTGTCAAGGTAGGCGCCGACGCCCGCGGGCGAGAGGACGCTCAGCGCGTCGAGCAGGCTGGCTTCGAAGACTTCGCCGATTTGCGGAAAACGGCAGTCGAGTTGCGCGCGGTACGCCGCCAGACGTTCGGGCCAGGCGTCGTCGTTTCCCGCGAGGGTAGTCACGGCTGGCGGTCACTCAGGCAAAGGTGGCGTCGATCGCGTGGTCGAGCGTATCGCGGATGTCGCGGTCGTCGGTGATTGGCCGCACCAGTGCCATCCGACAGGCATCCACCGCGCTCACGCCGCCCTTGATCAGCGTCGCGGCATAGACCAGCAGCCGCGTCGAGATGCCTTCGTCGAGGCCGTGCCCCTTCAGGCGACGGGCGGTGGCGCCGATGCTCACGAGCTGTGCGGCGATGGTCGCGTCGATGCCGCTTTCGCTGACCAGGATCGTCGCTTCGAGTGCGGCTTCGGGGTAGTCGAACTCGAAGGCGGTGAAGCGCTGCTTGGTCGACTGCTTCAAGTCCTTCATCAGGCTCTGGTAACCGGGGTTGTACGAGATGACCAACTGAAAGTCGGGGTGGGCGTGGATCAGCTCGCCTTTCTTGTCGAGTGGCAGCGTACGGCGATGGTCGGTGAGCGGGTGGATGACGACCGTCGTGTCCTGACGTGCTTCGACGACTTCGTCGAGGTAGCAGATCGCACCGATACGCGCTGCGGTGGTCAGCGGCCCGTCCAGCCAGCGCGTGCCGTTCGCTTCGAGCAGGTAGCGGCCGACCAGGTCGGAGGCGGTCATGTCTTCGTTGCAGGCAACGGTGATCAGCGGCTTGCCGAGCTTCCAGGCCATGTACTCGATGAAACGCGATTTGCCGCAGCCGGTTGGTCCCTTGACCATCACCGGCAGCCTGGCCGCGTAAGCGGCTTCGTAAAGCGCCACTTCGTTGCGCTGCGGCTGGTAGAAGGGTTCGTCGTGAACCTTGAACTGTTCCGGCTTGCTCATCGCTTGTCCCTGTGCTGGGTATCCGCTCGGTAGGCAGGCCGACGCTGCGCAAGACATCGGCCCTTGAACTTGCTCAGCGATGCGCCCCGAGCTTTTCGCGCCAGCCCGGATAGAGTGTATCGGCGTCGCCGGGGAAAGACTCGAAGGCGCGCGCGAACTCCTGGTGCTGCCTGGCCCACTCGATCGGGTCAGCACCGGCTTTCCAGCACTCGTAGGCCTGACGCAAGGAAACGGCGCCGGCTGCCGGGCTGTCGATGTGGCCATAGGAACCGCCACCGGAGGTGTTGATGACATTGCCGTGCCCGAGATTGGCGAAAAAACCCGGCAGCCGCAAGGCGTTCATGCCGCCGGAAATGATCGGCGTCGTCGGCTTCATGCCGTACCACTTCTGGTAATAGGCCGGCCCCTGATACTCGTCGCGCTCGATGACATAGGCGATCGCGCGATCATCGGCAGTGCCTTCCATCTTGCCGTAACCCATGGTGCCGACGTGAATTCCCGAGGCGCCCTGCAGACGCGACATCTTGGCCAGGACGTAGGCGTCGTAACCGCGTTTCGAACTCGGCGAGGTGACGGCACCGTGGCCGGCACGGTGGTAGTGCAGATACTGGTTGGGATATTGCCGACGCGCAGTGGTGACCATGCCGGGACCGCCGACGTAGCCGTCGACCAGGAAGGCAAGCTTGTCGGCGTCGGGTCCGAAGGTTTCCAGGATGAAATCGGCTCGCGCGCACATCTCGTAGTGGTCGTCGGCGGTGATGTTGGCCGAGAACAGCTTGGCTTGGCCGGTTTCGTCCTGCGCACGTTTCATGGCGTCGTACACCAGCGGCATCACCTTCTTCATCGGCGCAAAGACCTGGTTGCCCTGCGGCTCATCATTCTTGATGAAGTCTCCACCCAGCCAGAACTGATAGGCGGCCCTGGCAAACGGCTCCGGCCGCAAACCGAGCTTGGGTTTGATGATCGTGCCGGCAATGTAACCGCCATCCTTGATCGGGCGACCCAGGATTCGCCAGAGGTCGGAGATGTCCTTGGCCGGGCCGTCGAAAAGCTGAATGGCACGTTCGGGCATGTAGAAATCATAAATCTTGGCGTGCTCGATGTCCCCCATTCCCTGGTTGTTGCCGATCACCAGGGTCAGGAAGGAGACGATCATCATCCGCCCGTCGGTGACATTGCGATCGAAGAGGTCGAGCGGATAGGCGATGCGCATTTCCTCGCTCGCCTCGTCGATCAGATACACCAGCGCATCGACACCGCGGGTGAAATCGTCGGTGGTACACACCTCGACGTTGGTGCCCGTGGATGACTCGGCAGCAAAATGCGCGGCTGCCTGCAGATAGTCATAGCCGGCTTTCGGCTTCATCCGGTAAGCCACCAGGATGTGCTTGCCACCCTGGATGAGGTCCTGTTCACTGAGGCTGAGGTCGGCGTAACGATTCGATTGGTCCATGCTGGTCTCCGTGGCTGGGCTGGTTGAGAGGATGTTCAGTCTGGCGACCAGTGTAGGCGGACGAGTTGATTATTAAAAGTTAAACTTTTTTCTATTTATGATTAGCTTTTGCTTTTGTATAGAGCCGCTGTAGGCGGCCTCTCCAAGCTCATCTCCCGTGGTCAGGCGTGCCGCCAGACCAGCTTGCCGCTGGACCATCCAGAGGCCGTAACAGAGGGTGGCAAACGCACCTGTTTTAGCGGATAATTTGCCCATGCGACTGAACCCCCTCTCCGTGCTCGGCAAATTATCGTGCCCATTGCTTTTACCCCCCTGACCAGTGTCATCCGCGCCCTTGCCATGGACGCGGTTCAGCAAGCCAACTCCGGCCACCCCGGAATGCCCATGGGTATGGCTGAAATTGCAGAGGTTCTCTGGCGTCGTCATCTACGCCACAACCCGGCCAATCCCCAGTGGCCAGACCGCGACCGTTTCGTGCTCTCGAACGGTCACGGGTCGATGCTGATCTATGCCCTCCTGCACCTCAGCGGCTACGACCTATCGATCGACGATCTCAAGAACTTTCGTCAGTTTCGCGCGAAGACGCCCGGCCACCCCGAAGTCGGGCATACGCCCGGCGTCGAGACGACTACCGGCCCGCTCGGGCAGGGTCTGGCCAACGCCGTTGGCATGGCGATTGCCGAGAAGGTCATGGCCGCCCGGTTCAACCGCCCTGAACACGAGATCGTCAACCATTCAACCTACGTTTTCCTGGGCGACGGTTGCCTGATGGAAGGCGTTTCACACGAAGCCTGCTCGCTGGCCGGAACCCTCGGGCTCGGCAAACTGGTTGCCTTTTATGACGATAATGGCATATCCATTGACGGCCCTGTCGAGGGCTGGTTCACCGACGATACGCCGAAGCGTTTCGAGGCTTACGGCTGGCAGGTAATTGCCGACCTGGACGGCCACGACAGCCATGCCATCGACGATGCGCTGCTCGCTGCGCGTACCAACCAGGACCGACCGACGTTGATCTGCTGCAAGACACGCATCGGCATGGGCTCGCCGAACAAGGTCGGAACTCACGACGTCCACGGTGCAGCCCTTGGCGCAGCCGAGATCGCCGCGGCGCGTGCGCACATCGACTGGCCGTACGCCCCCTTCGAGATTCCCGACGCAGTCTATGCCGAGTGGGACGGACAGGTGCGCGGTCACTTTTTTGAAAGCAACTGGAACATCCGCTTCGCCGCTTACCAGGAGGCTTTTCCCGAACTGGCCGACGAGTTTTCCCGGCGCATGCGCGGCGAACTGCCGGCGGGCTGGACCGATTACACCGCCCAGGTACTGGCCACGATCGCTGCCAAAGGCGAGAACATCGCCACCCGCAAGGCTTCGCAGAACGTGATCGGCGCACTGGCAGCGCAGCTGCCCGAGCTGATCGGCGGCTCGGCCGATCTGGCGGGTTCCAACCTGACTTTGTGGAGCGGATCGCAAGGCGTCAGCCGGGCTGAAGGTGGCAACTACCTCTATTACGGCGTTCGTGAGTTCGCCATGACGGCGATCGCCAATGGCCTCGCCCTGCATGGCGGCCTGATCCCGTATACCGCCACTTTCCTGGTCTTCTCGGATTACGCACGCAACGCCATCCGCATGGCGGCGTTGATGCGGCTGCGCCAGATCATGATCTATACCCATGATTCGATTGGCCTCGGTGAAGACGGCCCGACCCACCAACCGGTCGAACACGTGGCCTGCCTGCGCCTGATCCCGAATGTAGACGTCTGGCGCCCGGCGGATGCGAGCGAAACTGCGGCGGCCTGGGTCGCCGCGATCGAACGTGCTGACGGGCCGACGGTTCTTGCCCTTTCGCGTCAGAACCTGCCGACCACCACTGCCGGAGTGGCGCCGGAAAGCATGCGGCGTGGCGGCTATGTGCTGGCCGACTGCGCTGCGCCACAGGTCGTTCTGATCGCCACCGGATCGGAAGTCAAGCTGGCGATCGACTCCCGCCAGGCCCTTGCGGATGAGGGAATCCGGGTACGCGTGGTGTCGATGCCCTGTGCCGAAGTTTTCGATCGGCAGGATGCCTCCTACCGGGAAACCGTCCTGCCGCGAGCGCTTCCACGCCTGGCGATCGAAGCCGGAGTAAGCAATTTTTGGTACAGGTATGTTGGACTCGACGGTGCCGTTATCGGTATCGATCGTTTTGGAGAGTCGGCACCCGCCGACCAGTTGTTTGACTTTTTCGGTTTCACGGTGGCCAACGTGGTCAAGACCGTGAAATCACTGTTGTAATTTCTCAAGGAGACCGTTTCATGACAATCAAGATAGGAATCAATGGCTTTGGCCGTATCGGACGGATGGTGTTTCGCGCAGCGGTGGAGAATTTCCCCGACGAAATCGAGGTGGTCGGCATCAACGACCTGCTCGAACCCGACTATCTGGCCTACATGCTGAAGTATGACTCGGTGCATCGCCGCTTCAAGGGCGACATCGCTGTCGAAGGCAACACGCTGGTGGTCAACGGCAAGAAAATCCGCCTGACCGCGGTCAAGGATCCGGCCGAACTGAAGTGGGGCGAGGTAGGCGCCGACGTGGTAGTCGAGTCGACCGGCCTTTTCCTGACTCTCGAATCGTGCCAGAAGCACATTGCCGCAGGCGCCAAGAAGGTCATCCAGAGCGCACCCAGCAAGGACGACACGCCGATGTTCGTGTTCGGCGTCAATGACCAGACCTATGCCGGCCAGGCGATCATTTCCAACGCTTCGTGCACCACCAACTGCCTGGCGCCGGTGGCCAAGGTATTGAACGATAACTGGGGTATCAAGCGCGGTCTGATGACCACGGTACATGCAGCCACCGCCACCCAGAAGACTGTCGATGGTCCGTCCAACAAGGACTGGCGCGGTGGCCGTGGCATTCTCGAGAACATCATTCCGTCGTCCACCGGTGCTGCCAAGGCTGTCGGCAAGGTCATTCCCGAGCTCAACAAGAAGCTCACCGGCATGGCTTTCCGCGTTCCGACTTCCGACGTCTCGGTCGTCGACCTGACCGTCGAGCTGAGCAAGGACGCCACTTACGAAGACATCTGTGCGGCCATGAAGGCTGCCTCGGAAGGTCCGATGAAGGGCGTTCTCGGCTATACGAACGAGAAAGTCGTCGCGACCGATTTCCGTGGCGAGAGCTGCACGTCGGTGTTCGACGCCGAAGCCGGGATGGCGCTTGACAGCACTTTCGTCAAGGTGGTTTCGTGGTATGACAACGAGTGGGGCTACTCCTGCAAGGTGCTGGAGATGGTCCGCGTCATGAGTCGCTAAGCAGCATCCAGGGGCGCCCGCGGGCGCCCCCTTGCTTTCTGACTTGTTTGGCTACCGCGGAATGCGCTACTTCCGCAAGCTTCCGCGTTGATGCGAAGGGGCAACGCGCCCGGACCCTGTGTTGGCTTTCCCGATCCCACAGCCGGCCAAGCATTGCAGTACAATCCGCCCGCGCACTCCCTACGGTGACAAGATTAGGAAACCCATGTCACGAGATACCAAGATCGTTGCCACCCTCGGTCCGGCGTCATCGGACGCCGCGGTGCTGGAGCGGATGATCCTCGCCGGGGTCGATGTCGTTCGCCTCAACTTCTCGCATGGCAGACCCGAGGACCATATCGCCCGTGCCAGCCTGGTTCGCGAGGTCGCTGCCCGCATCGGGCGTACGGTAGGAATTCTCGCCGATCTCCAGGGACCCAAAATCCGCGTCGGAAAATTCAGCGACAGCAAGATACGGCTTGAGCAGGGAGCACCCTTTATCCTCGACGCGAAATGCGAACTCGGCAATAGCGAGCGCGTCGGACTCGATTACAAGGATCTTACCCGTGACGTCGCGCCCGGTAGCGTCCTGCTGCTCGACGATGGCCGCATCGTTCTGGACGTGGAACGAGTCGTCGGTTCGGAAATCTTCACGGTCGTCCGCCATGGCGGCGAGCTCTCCGACAACAAGGGGATCAACCGTCAGGGCGGAGGTTTGTCGGCGCCGGCGCTGACCGCCAAGGACATGGACGACATCCGCACAGCAGCAAGCATGGATGTCGATTTTGTCGCCGTTTCGTTCCCCAAAAGCGCGGCCGACATGTATATGGCCAAACAACTGATCCACGCCGCGGGTGGACAAGCGCAAACCATCGCCAAGATTGAACGGGTCGAGGCAGTGGATTCCCTGGAAGAGATCATTGCCGCCTCCGACGGCATCATGGTCGCGCGCGGCGACCTGGCCGTCGAAGTCGGCGATGCCGCCGTGCCGGCCTTGCAGAAGCGCATGATTCGCCTGGCACGCGAAAAAAACAAACTGGCGATCACGGCAACACAGATGATGGAGTCGATGATTCTCTCGCCGGCACCGACCCGTGCCGAGGTCTCCGACGTCGCCAACGCGGTGCTCGACGGCACCGACGCGGTGATGCTTTCCGCCGAAACCGCTTCCGGCCGCTATCCGGTCGAAACCGTCGCGGCGATGGCCCGCATTTGCCAGGCGGCGGAGAAGTCTGCCGAGGTAACGCTCGACAGCGAGTTCCTCAACCAGGTGTTCACACGCATCGATCAGACGATTTCTCTGGCCGCCATCTGGACTGCACACCACCTCAAGGTCAAGGCCATCGCCGCACTCACCGAGTCGGGCGCGACCGCCCTCTGGATGAGCCGCCTCAACTGCGGCGTCCCGGTCTACGCGCTGACCCCGCGACCGGACGCGGTGACCAGGATGAGTCTTTATCGGGCGGTGTTTCCTCTGTTCATGACGCAGCGACCAAGCACCCGCGACGAATTGCTTCATGACGCAGAAAAACTGTTGATGAACGCCGGGATTGTCGAGAAGGGAGACTTCATCGTGCTCACCGCTGGCGACCCGATGGGCATCAGTGGCGGCGCCAATACGCTGAAAATCGTTCGCGTTGGTGACCAGCAGCCGTACAAGGTCTGACCACTGGTACGACCGGTCAGGCCAGCACGATTCAGGTCATCCCGCTCGACCAATCGTAGCGCGCGAGTTCCCTCTTTCAATCCATAATCTGCCTACTGGATCAAGCAAGTGACCGAAGCTCTCTTTGAATCGACGATCGCCAGCCTGCCGCTACTCGGCCGTGGCAAGGTTCGCGACATCTATGCCATTGATGCCGACAAGTTGCTGATCGTGGCCAGTGACCGCATTTCGGCTTTCGACGTGGTGATGCCCGACCCGGTGCCTGGCAAGGGCCAGGTGCTCACGCGCCTGGCCGGTTTCTGGTTCGCCAGGCTGGCCGGGATCATCGCCAACCAGCTGACCGGCATCGATCCGGAAACAGTGGTCGCTGCCGACGAACGCGACCAGGTGCGCGGCCGCGCGCTGGTCGTCAAGCGCTTGCGACCGCTGCCCATCGAGGCAGTGGTGCGCGGCTATCTGATCGGCTCGGGGTGGAAGGATTATCAGGCTAGCGGATCGATTTGCGGAATCCCGCTGCCCGCCGGGCTGCGGCTGGCGAGCCGGCTGCCGCAGCCGATTTTCACACCAGCAACCAAAGCGGCGATCGGCGATCACGACGAGAACGTCTCTTTTGAACGTGCTCAGGCCGACTGTGCGATCGCGCTCGCCGACCTGCTCGCTGCTACCGGCAAGAGCGCCGGGGAAATCATGCGGCAGGCGCGTGACGCGGCGATTGCACTGTACAGCACCGCCGCGGCGCATGCCGCGGCCTGCGGCATCCTGATTGCCGACACCAAGTTCGAATTCGGCCTCGATGCCGCCGGAACCTTGCATCTGATCGACGAAGCGCTGACCCCCGATTCGTCGCGGTTCTGGCCCGCCGACGCCTATCACGAAGGCAGCAATCCGCCGTCTTACGACAAGCAATACCTGCGCGATTATCTCGAAACCCTGGACTGGAACAAGCAGGCGCCGGGACCGCAGCTGCCGCCAACGGTACTCGCCAGAACCCGCGCCAAGTATGTCGAGGCCTGCGAACGCCTCACCGGCGAGAAGTTCGTCGCATGAACGACATGGCTGCGCACACCGCCGGCCACGCCCACCCTGTCAGGAGCACGCATGCAGCCACCACCTGCTTCGACTGACCGCGACCAGCTGGCGCCCACGATCCGCAGCGTCCCGCTTGGCCGACCCTTCGCCTGGCTGCAGGCGGGCTGGCGTGACCTGCGCGCCAACCCGTTTGCCAGCCTGGCCTACGGCCTGCTGTTCGCGATGGCCGGCGACCTGATCACGATTTTCGCCTGGCGCCGCGGACAACTGTTCATTGTCGCGACTTCCGGCTTTTTCCTGGTCGCACCGCTGCTTGCCGGCGGACTGTACGAGATCAGCCGGCGATTCGAAAGCGGCCAGACTTCGAGCTTTGTCACCTCCCTGGCGGGCGGTCGGCGCAATACCGCCGAGCTGCTCATGCTTGGCGTGCTGCTGGCCGCGACCGGTTTTGCCTGGGAGCGCATCTCGACCCTGCTGTTCGCCTTGCTGGCTCCGAACATCGCGCCGGATCTGCTTACGCTACTCGCCGAGATTCACTTCTCGACCGACCATCGCGACCTGTTGTTGATCTGGATCCTCATGGGCGGCACGGTCGCGCTGTTCGTTTTCGCCGTCACGGTGATCTCGGTACCGCTGCTGCTCGACCGCCCGGCCGACTTCCGCACGGCCATGCTCACCAGTCTGCGCGCCGTCGATCGCAATCTGCTGGTGATGGCCTTGTGGGGGGCGATCATCGTCGCACTGACCGCAATCGGCTTCCTTACCCTCTTTTTCGGCCTGATCGTCCTGATGCCGCTGATCGGACACGCCTCCTGGCACGCTTATCGTGACCTTGTAGAATAGGTCGCCGCAGCCTACCTCGGCGACCAGCCGCGAACTCTGCCACCATGGAACTTCTGATGACTGCCACCAGCCTGCAAGACCAGCCCCGTCCCAACCCCCTGGTCGACTTCTCGGGTCTGCCTCGCTTCGACCTGCTGGCGCCCGGCGACGTCAAGCCGGCGATCAGCACGCTGCTCGAGCAAGGCCGCGCGCTGATCGAACGATTGACCTCGGACAGCGCAGCCGCGACCTGGGCCGCTTTCGCTGCGCCGCTGAGCGACGGCTTCGAACGACTCTCGCGCGCCTGGGGAATGGTCGCCCACCTCCACTCGGTCAATGACGTCACCGAGTGGCGTGACGCCTACAACGGCATGCTGCCCGAGGTGTCCCGTTTTTATGCGGAGGTCGGTCAGAACCTCCAGCTGTTCGAAAAGTACAAGGCGATCGCCGCCAGCAGCGAATATGAGCAATTGTCGGCGGCCCAACGCCGGATTGTCGAGCACGAGATTCGCGACTTCCGCCTCGGTGGTGCGGAATTGCCCGCAGAAAGCAAGCCGCGCTTTCAGGCGATTTCCGAGGAGCTTGCACAACTCTCGGCAAAGTTTTCGGAGAATCTGCTCGACGCCACCAATGCTTTCAGCGAACTGCTGACCGATGCCGGCGAACTCGCCGGTCTGCCTGACGACGCTCGACAAGCCGCGCGCGAAGCCGCCGAACGCGACGACCAGAACGGCTGGAAGTTCACGCTGCACATGCCCTCGTACCTGCCGGTGATGCAATACGCGGACAGCCGGCGCCTGCGTGCCTTGATGTACCGGGCCTACGCCACCCGCGCCGCCGAATTCGGCGCCAGCGAGCTCGACAACGCGCCGCTGATCCGCCGAATTCTCCAACTGCGCCGCGAGCAGGCGCAACTGCTCGGCTACCAGCACTACGCTGCGCTATCGCTGGTGCCAAAGATGGCGGAATCGGTGCCCCAGGTGCTCTCCTTCCTGCACGACCTGGCGGCCAGGGCGAGGCCGTTTGCCGAGCAGGACATTGCCGACCTGCGTGCCTTTGCCCGCGACGAACTCGGCCTCGAAAGCGTGCAAGCCTGGGACATCGCCTACGTGTCGGAAAAGCTGCTGCAGGCGCGTTATGCCTTCTCGGAACAGGAGGTCAAACAGTATTTCACCGAGGACAAGGTCCTGGCCGGACTGTTCACGGTGATCGAAACCCTGTTTGGCGTTTGTCTCAAACCCGACCGCGCCCCGGTGTGGCACGAAGACGTCCGCTTCTTCCGCATCGAGACGCCCACCGGGGAACTGGTCGGTCAGTTCTATCTCGACCTCTATGCCCGCGAGACCAAACGTGGCGGTGCCTGGATGGACGTCGCGATCAGTCGTCGCAAGCTTCCGCCAGAAGCCGCAGGGACGACCAGTGACGGCTTCCAGAAACCGGTCGCCTACCTCAACTGCAATTTTTCCCGGCCAGTCGGTGAGAAGGACGGCAAACCGCGACCAGCAACCTTCACCCACGACGAAGTGATCACCCTCTTCCACGAAACCGGGCATGGGCTGCACCACCTGCTGACGCAGGTAGATGAACTCGGCGTTGCCGGCATCCATGGCGTCGAATGGGATGCGGTCGAGTTGCCTTCGCAATTCATGGAGAACTACTGCTGGGAGTGGAGCGTCCTGCAGCGCATGACCGCTCATGTCGACCACGGCGAGCCGTTGCCGCGCGCGCTGTTCGACAAGATGCTGGCCGCGAAGAATTTTCAGAGCGGCATGCAGACTCTGCGCCAGGTCGAGTTTTCGCTCTTCGACCTGCTGCTGCATAGCGATTTCGACCCGGCCGGCGAAGGCAGCGTGCTCGAACTGCTGGCCGAGGTGCGGCGCCAGGTGGCCGTCCTCGTCCCACCCGAATGGCAGCGATTCCCGAACAGCTTCGGACACATCTTCGCGGGCGGTTACGGCGCCGGCTACTACAGCTATAAATGGGCCGAGGTCCTCTCAGCCGATTGTTACGGCGCTTTCGAAGAGGCCGGCAACCCGTTTGACGAGGCTACCGGCAGACGCTTCCTGAACGAGATTTTGTCGGTCGGCGGCAGCCGTTCGGCCATCGACAACTTCCGGGCTTTCCGTGGCCGCGAGCCCGAGCTAGACGCGCTGCTCCGGCACAGCGGCATGATTCTGGCGTAGGCGCCCTCGAACATGCGTACTTCGACCGCGCTGCGCTTTGCCCACATCGTCGCTGTCCTGTTCGCCACCAGCGGCGTCGGCGCAGAGACCACCTATCGCTGGATCGACCCCGGCAGCGGTCATACGGTGATCTCTGATCTACCGCCACCGCCCGGAGCCAGGCAGGTCATCCACTATACGACCAACACTGGCGTCGGCGAGCCACAGATCCCCTACGCCGTCCGCCAGGCCACTGAGAAATTTCCGGTCGTCCTGTACACCAGCCTTGGCTGCGTCACCTGCAAGGAGGCGCGGGCGCTGCTCGATCGCCGTGGCGTGCCGTTCTCGGAAAGAGCACCCAACAGCGAGGAGGAACTCGCCGAACTGGCCCGACAACTCGGGGGAGAAGCTCTGCTCCCCAGCATCCGTGTCGGCCGGCAAAGCGTCAGAGGCTTTTCACCCACCGCGTGGATCGAACTCCTCGACGCCGCCGGTTATCCATCCTCCGCGCCCTATCGCGTGCGACCCTCCGAAGCCGCTGAATAGGGTCATTGGCACCGTAGCAACCAGTCCTGCGGGAAAATGTCACAGACACGCTCTTCGAGCGAGCGGAGAATATGCCAAATCAAGAGGCAGCGCACACGCTGCCTGGAGAAATTTTACCGACCTCGATCCTTAAAGTTCAACGTGACTTCTACCAGCATCGAATCCTCGCCTCGATTGACCCTGGTCACCATAGCCACCTATACTCCTGGGTATGCCAGCAAATTCCCTGTCCTTCCCATCCGGACCTCGCATGCCGGATCTTCCCTGCCGGCGCCCACTTCAATCCCCGTGAAGATCTACCTGACTTTCGATGTTGAGGTCTGGTGCGGCGGATGGAAAGATCTCGACGCCCGTTTTCCATCCCACTTCGAGCGCTACGTTTACGGTCGTTCGCGGAAAGGCGAGTATGCCTTACCGAAAACCCTCGACATCCTCGATCGCCATGGCTTGAAGGGAGTTTTCTTTGTCGAACCATTGTTCGCGGCGCGCTTCGGCATTGAACCTCTTGCCACTATCGTTGACCTCATCGGCGCGAGGAATCACGATATCGAACTCCACCTGCATCCAGAATGGGCCGACGAAATCCAGCCCCTGCCCTTTCCCGGCGTGACGGGGAAACGGCAGCACCTGTGGCACTACTCGTGCGACGAGCAGACGGCGCTGATTGCTTTGGGCCGCAGCCTTCTCGCGCAGGCCGGATGCGACACCATAAAAGCCTTTCGCGCGGGTAGTTTTGCCTGCAACCACGACACCTATCGCGCCCTCCGCAAACTCGGTATCAGCATCGACAGCAGCCTTCACGCCGTGCTTCCGGACAGCGGCATCGATTTGCGGAAGCAACTTGGTTTTTTTCACCCGCTGGAATTCGAAGAGGTTCGCATCCTGCCCCTGACCGTTTTTCGGGATGGTTTTGGCCAACTCCGACCAGCTCAGATCGGTGCCTGCAGTTTTGCCGAATTGCGCGACGCGATCGAGACAGCGGCCGACAACCAAACTGAGCATTTCGTCGTGCTCTCGCACAATTTCGAAATGCTCAAGCAGGGGCGTAGCGAGCCCGATGCGCTGGTAGTGTCCCGCTTCGAGCGGCTGTGCGCCTTTCTTGCCGAACAACAAGGCCGCATTGAGGTTAGCACTCTCTCCGACCCACCTATCCGCATCGGTACGCAGTCCCACCCCCCGCTGGCCCGCGCCGGCTTCGCCGCGACGATCCGCCGCCATGGCGAGCAGGCAATCCGGAGATTTCTCGGATGACCGCGAGCATTAACCGTCCGTTTTCCGTCTATCTCGACGTGGTTCGCTTCCTGGCTGCCGTGCTGGTCTATCTCTGGCATTCGAATCAACGTTTCCTCATTGAGTCGCCGCTGCCTGCCAGTGACTTCGGCCACAGTTCGGTCATTGTCTTCTTTGTGCTTTCTGGATTTGTCATCGCCTACGTTACCGACACCAAGGAGTCGACCGTAGCGACCTACGCCGCCAGCCGCATCTCCCGGGTTTTTTCGGTGGCCATCCCGGCCATCGTCATTACGCTGGTACTGGACGGTATCGGGCGACGCATGGATCCGGAAATCTACAGCGGCTACCCCTACGACCAGTTCCTGGCCCGTATCGGCGGCAGCCTGTTGATGGCCAACGAGGTGTGGCTGATATCGATTACCAGTTTCTCGAACGTACCCTACTGGTCGATTTGCTACGAGTGGTGGTACTACGTCACCTTTGCGATGGTGGTTTTCCTGCCACCGAGGATGGGCGTGCTCGCCGCCACCGTAGTGATGCTCATCATCGGCCCCAAGCTCATCCTTCTGGCGCCGGTCTGGTGGATGGGTGTGCTGCTTTACCGTTGGCGCCTCCCCCTGCAACTCTCCGTGACAACATCGTGGGCGTTCGTTGTGATCTCGGTAGCAGGCATCGTTGCCTTCCACCGTTTCGGAATCAGCCACATGACTGGGGAATGGTTGAAAGGCGTGATCGGGAGCGATCTCCACCGATCCTTGACCTTCTCCAAGGACTTTCCCGCAGATTATCTGCTTGGCGCCCTGGTCTTCCTGAATTTCGCCGGGATGCGCAACGTGACTGCAGCGGGAGGCGGCGCGCTGATCTCCATAGAGCGTCCGGTACGCTTCCTGGCCAGCTATACCTTTACGCTCTACCTCCTTCACCAGCCGCTCTTCCTGTTCTGGGCTGCGCTAGTCCGCGGCAACCCCGCGACACCGTGGTATTGGGCCGGCGTAACGGCCTTGACTGCACTGTCAGTGGGCATCGTCGGGTCGTTTACCGAGAATCGCAGGCATCTCCTGCGCGCCTGGATGCTTCCCTGCTTTCGCCGCTGGGAAAGCGAAACATCAGCCACCTATTCGCGAGGGACGGAAGCCACGGGCATCGCTGTAACGCAACCGACTGCGCCACGCCAAGGCGGGACGCAGCGCGGCCAGTGACGGGTCCCGGACGATCGGTGCAGGCTGCTCTGCAGAAGAAGCGGGGCTGTGCACTCACCAGCACTGGAAGAGCCCAAGGAAGTGACAGTTTGAATATGTGCACGTTTTCTGATTTGGTAGATTGATTCGGCATGGCAAAAACCAACCCATCGTTCGAGGACCTCCTGGCTAGCGAAACCCGAGCAGAACTCCGGGCCGTGATGGCAGTTTCCCGCATCCCTCTCAGCCTTCCTGAGGCTCAGAAACTTGTTTCTCACCTGGAGGCCCTTGAGCCGCCAGCCCATCGTTTGCGCCTGGGCATTGTGCATTCCTACACCAGCCAGCTCATGGACCCATGGCTGTCCCTGGCAGCGGCGATTCAAGGCCTGGAACTGCAGACCTACCATGCCCCCTACGGCGTGACGGTGCAGGAGGCGAAGGAGAACTCCGGGCTGCTCACCTTCGCGCCCGACATCACGCTGCTCCTGCTACAGCGTGAAGACCTGCATCCCGACTTGGCGAAGCCGCTGGCGAGACTTGGCACCGGCGAGCAGGATGAACTCCGCGCAGAGGTCCTTGGACGGCTCGCTGGTCTGATCGGCCAGTTCCGCAAGCACAAGGTGGGGCAGATCGTGCTATCCCTTTTGCCAGCAATCCATGCCCCGGGATTGGGCATCTTCGACGTCCAGTCCGACCGCTCCGAGAGCGCCTGGTGGTCCCGGCTCAAAGTCGATATTGGTCGGTTGCTCGGGGACTCGGGCCAGGCATCGCTGATTCTTGACACCGACGAGGTTGTCCAAGAAATCGGACGCGCCAACTTCTTTGACCGCCGCCTGTGGTACTCGGCCCGCTTCCCATTCACGCCCGTTGCCGCACGCGAGATCGCCCGGCGGATTGTCGCTCTCGGCGTGCTCATCAAACTCCCGAAAGCCAAAGTCATCGTCCTGGATGCGGACAACACGCTCTGGGGCGGCATCATCGGGGAAGATGGCATGGCCGGCATCGCCTTGGGACCAGACTATCCCGGCAACGCCTTCGTCGATTTCCAAAGACGGCTTCTCGATTACCAGCAACGCGGCTTCATTCTGGCGCTTTGTAGCAAGAATAACGCCGGCGACCTCGATCAGGTGCTCAAGGAACACCCCCACCAGCTATTGCACGACGAGCACTTTGCCGCACGCCGGGTGAACTGGCAGTCCAAAGCCGACAACTTGATCTCCCTGGCCGAGGAACTCAATCTCGGCCTGGATTCTTTCCTATTCGTCGATGATAGCGACCATGAATGTGCCGCAGTTCGGCAGCGGCTGCCGCAGGTTGAGGTCATCCAGACTCCGTCTCGAGCAATCGACATCCCGAGGTGTCTGGAGCACGTCGCACGCCTGGAGGTGCTGTCGCTGACTGCCGAAGACCTGGTCAAGACCGAGATGTACGCCCAGGAACGCAGACGCCGGGAATTAAAGGATCATGTCGAGAAAGACGGGGCAGACATAGACGAGTACCTGGCCTCGCTGAAAATGAAGATGCAGGTGAGTTTTGACAACTCGACGCATCTCGCCAGGTTAGCCCAGTTGACCCAGAAAACCAACCAGTTCAACCTGACCACCCGTCGTTACAACGAACACCAGATGCAGAAATTCATTGCGGCGAGCGACTGGCTGGTCGCCGATTTCTCGCTGGTGGACATTTTCGGCCACAGCGGAGTTGCCGGCCTGGCTATCGTCCACTTCACGGACACGCAGCAGGCAGAACTCGACACTTTTCTGCTGTCCTGCCGGGTGATTGGCCGGGAAGCAGAGAGAGCCTTCCTCCATTTCCTCCTTGGACAACTATCGGCACGAGACGTAAAGGCGGTAGTAGCGGATTACTTGCCAACCGCCAAGAATGAACTGGTGAAGAGCTTTCTACCGGAACAAGGTTTCGCAGCATGCCCAGACGGGCGATATCGATGGAATCTGGGCGACACACCGCCGCAACCCGAGACCGCCTTCCCAATCACCGTAACCCTGGACGTATAATCGGCGCGCCAGCACTGGACTGTCGTGTCGGCCCCCATCCGGCAGTTTCCTGCTTTTTCCTGCACTATCGACCCAGCACATCAATTGAACGCATGAGCATATTCAGACAACTACAAGACGTAATCGCCACTACGCTGAAGGTCCGCCCGGAAAAAATCACCGAAACGACCATCAACGAGGACCTTGCCGCCTGGGACTCTCTTGGCCATGTCAACCTGATGATGGCCCTCGAGCAAACCTTCGACGTATTTCTCGATGTGGAGGACTTTCCCCTGCTCATTTCGGTTCCGGCAATCATCCAGTACCTGCAAGATCACGACATCAACTGATTCCAGGTCCACTCCATGAGCCTGCTCGAAACCGTTTCCGGCCTGGCCGTCCGTTACCTTGACCAGGACCGATTGCTCGCCCTGCGCTCCGCGTATTTCACCGCGCGCACCAGGCTCCACCCTCTTATACGGGTGTTGCACGGCACCTTCGATGCCGCAGACTTGCGCACGCACCTGGAGCAGCGCCTCGGATGCGACTTCGATATCCTGATGGTGCACAGTTCCTTCAACCACATGCAGCCGATGTTCACAGACAGTCCGCTGGCGCTCGTGAAAATGCTCATGTCGTTGTGCGGCCCCGACCGGACGCTGGTAATGCCAGCTTTCTACTTCGGTGACCCGGAAATCGGGGGGGCCACGGCCACCTTTACGCAGCGACCGCGTTTCGATCTGAAACGCGTTCCCTCACAGATGGGGCTGGCCACCGAACTGTTTCGCCGGACGCCTGGAGTGGTTCAAAGTCGGCACCCGATCTACCGCATGGCCGCGTTTGGACCGCTAGCCAAGGATCTGACGCGCGGCCACGAGTTTTGCGAGTATCCAAACGGGATCGGCTCGCCCTTCGATTTCATGGCCAGACACAACACGCGGATCATTGGTATCGGAAAGACCTTCCAGGTGCTCACCCAGGCTCACCATGTCGAGGGCGTACTGGGCGATGAGTTCCCCGTTCCCAGGAGCCAGGGCTCTGGTATCCAGATCACGGTCGTCGACGGCAAGGAGGAGATTCCGGTAACGCTCACCGGGAACGGCTTCTTGTGGCGCTTCAACATCTGGAAACTGGGGAGCATCATGGATCGGGAGCAGTTGCAGGAATGGACTTTCCATCACGTACCGCTATTTGCCACACGTGCTGCAGACGTCACCGCGGCCTTGATCAACGCGGCCAGACGGGGGATAACCCTGTATGAAAAACCCTGAGCCAGGGATGGCCCGACGGTCCGACCAAACACTTGCGAAACAATAGAGAGATGCGCGCGTGACTACCGGTACTTCAAGAGCACGCCAGATCGGCGAAAAGACCTTTTCCTGTGAGGAACAACGCGTCTTCGCTCAGGTTTCACGTGACTGCAATCCGATGCACGTCGATCCAGTCGCTGCGCGGCGGCTGATGACCGGACGCCAAGTGGTACATGGCATCCATATCCTGCTTTCAGCGCTTGAATTCTGGCAGAACGACACGGCATCGCCGCCGCTGTCGATCGCCTGCAGCTTCAGCAATCCGTTGAGCGTTGGCGAGCCGCTGGTCTTCCGCCAATTTTGCGAAGCCGACAACACCTCGACAGTCGAGGCATCCGTGAATGGCCTGCTGTGCGCCAGCATCACGCTTGCCACCGCCAGGGAACAGGCGCCGACCCAGGCATGGTCCAGTCTCGAGGAAGCCACGCCAGGCGGGAACATCTGTACGATCGGCAAGCTGGCCCAGCCACTCGACGAAGCAGCGGAGTCTCACGTCGGCAAACAGTATGCCCTGGGACTCGACGATGCCGACCTCTCCGCGCTTTTTCCCAACTCTCTGCGCTACCTGGGAAAGGAGGGGGTCGCATCCACATTGGCGCTTTCATTCTTCGTTGGCATGGTCTGTCCAGGTCTGCACTCGGTATTTTCCTCGCTGAAGATCGATCTGCATGTCGACGAAGCTCTTCGGGATGATCACCTCAGGTTTCGGGTGCTCAAGTACGATGACCGTTTTCGTTTGTTCGATATTGCTTTCCGCGGCTGCATCCAGGGCGTAATCAAGGCTTTCCTGCGCCCACCAGCACAGTCCCAGCCGTCGCTTGAAGAGTTGTCAGCATACGTACAGGCAGACGAATTCAAGGGAAGCCGATCGCTGATCATCGGCGGGTCACGTGGGCTGGGAGAGGTCACCGCGAAAATTCTGGCAGCGGGGGGCGGCGACGTGATCCTCACCTATGCTTCCGGACGCGATGACGCAAGAATCATCTGCGACGAGATCAACGCCAGGCAGCGATCTCATTGTCAAGTCGAGAAACTCGACTTGACAACCGATTCGTTCAACTCAGTCAACATCGACTGGAATTCTCTGCACTCGATCTATTTCTTTGCCACCCCGAGAATTTTCAGAAAAAAAGCGGAGCTTTTTGATTCGGGCCTGTTCCACGAGTTCTGCGACTTCTATATAGGGAAGTTCTACGGCTTATGTACCTTCCTCGAAACGTCCATCAGCACCGGCAGAATCAAGCTATATTTTCCCTCTTCGGTGTACGTCGAGGAACGACCGAGAGGTATGGCGGAGTACGCCATGGCCAAATCGGCAGCCGAACTTCTGATTCAGGAAATCAACCGGACTTTCCATAAGCTGACGGTATCCTGCACCCGTCTTCCGCGCCTGAGCACGGATCAGACCGTAACGATCTTGAAGGTTTCGACCGGCTCCAACGCAGCAACGCTGCTGCCGTTGATACGATCGATGCACGCCTGATCCGCTGCCGGCAGGGATGCTCTGGCTGGCTGCCAGTTCAACCCGATGCGAACGGCAGTCGAGCACATATCGCCGTCGCTTCAGAAGGCCGCGATGCCAGTCTGCGCCCGACCGAGGATCAGCGCATGTACGTCGTGCGTTCCTTCGTAGGTGTTGACCACCTCGAGGTTTACCAGATGGCGAATGACGCCATATTCGTCGGAGATGCCGTTGCCACCGAGCATGTCGCGCGCCGTTCGGGCGATGTCGAGGGCCTTGCCACAAGAGTTGCGCTTCATGATCGAGGTGATCTCGACGCTGGCCGTGGCCTCGTCTTTCATTCGCCCGAGGCGCAGGCAGCCCTGCAGACCGAGGGTGATTTCGGTCTGCATGTCGGCGAGCTTCTTCTGGACCAGCTGGTTGGCCGCCAGCGGGCGCCCGAACTGCTTGCGGTCGAGCGTGTACTGGCGCGCCGTGTGCCAGCAGAACTCGGCGGCGCCGAGCGCCCCCCAGGCAATACCGTAGCGCGCCGAATCGAGGCAGGTGAACGGTCCCTTGAGGCCGCGGACTTCCGGAAAGACGTTCTCCTCCGGAACAAACACCTCGGCCATCACGATCTCGCCAGTGATCGAAGTACGCAGGCCGACCTTGCCGTGAATCACCGGCGCTGACAGTCCCGGCATTCCCTGGTCGAGCACGAAGCCGCGAATCGAACCGGCATCGTCCTTTGCCCAGACGATGAATACATCGGCGATCGGCGAGTTGGTGATCCACATCTTGCTGCCGGAAAGCAGATAGCCGCCGTCGACCGCACGCGCACGGCTCTCCATACGGCCGGGGTCGGAACCGTGGTTGGGTTCGCTGAGGCCAAAACAGCCGATCCATTCGCCGGTCGCCAGCTTGGGCAGATAGCGGTGCCGCTGCGCCTCGGTACCGAACACGTGGATCGGCAGCATCACCAGCGAGGACTGCACGCTCATCATCGAGCGATAACCCGAGTCGACGCGCTCGACTTCACGTGCCAGCAAGCCATAGCTCACGTGGTTGAGCCCGGCGCCGCCGTACTCGCTCGGAATCGTCGGTCCGAGCAGGCCGATCTCGCCCATTTCGAGGAAGATCGTCGGGTCACATCGCTCATTCCGGAAAGACTCCTGCACGCGCGGCAGCAGCCGGCCCTGGCAGTAATCACGAGCCGCGTCACGCAGCAGGCGTTCGTCCTCGCTCAACTGCAGTTCCAGGAGTAACGGGTCTTCCCAGCAGAATCTCGCTTTCGGTGTTCTCGCCATGCTCATTCTCCCTCCTTCGGACAGCCATCGCGGCGCTTCACAGACGCCGACAACGCGCGCATATCGGCCCGAATTGTACGAAAAACCGGCAAAGCCGGGCAAAAACTTCGCTTGCCGCACATTGAGTCGAAGATTCCGCTACTCCAGCTGGCGTGGCTGCGAGTTCGAGGCTTCTAAACTCACGGCGCCGCCCTTTCGCGGTTTAGTCCATTTCGCACTGAACGGCAGCCAGGCCGCCGTGACCCGGCGAGCAGACCACGTTCAGGTCACCGGAGCGCGCCCATTCCGCCAAGGGCCTGCGCGACCAGGTGAGCAAGGCCGCAGCCGATTCGCTGCGAGCACCGAGCACTCCCAGCCAGCCATCGCGGCCAGCGCTCTTGACTGCGTAGAGCGCCGCATCCGCAATATTCACCACCGCATCCCAGCCCAGAGCGTCGGCATGGACTGTTGAAAGCGGAAAGCAGCAGAACCCTATCGAGCAGGTCCGGGACAAACATCCGCCATCGTCAAGGTCGAACGGCTGATCAGCCACCGCGGCCCGCGCCCGCTCGGCGAGTTCGGCGGCATGCGCGTGCGGCGTGGCGCGCGCGACGACGAGGAATTCCTCGCCGCCCCAGCGAACCAGGTAATCGGTGTCGCGAAACACCCTGGCCAAACGAGCAGACACTTGCTTGAGCACGGCATCACCCGCCGCATGGCCATGCTGATCGTTGACCTGCTTGAAAAAATCAATGTCGAACAGGAAGAATACCAGCCCGGCATCGTCCCGCAGATTTGCTCCGTATTTCAACAAATTCCCGCCAAAAGGCCGGTTCACGATGCCGTGGCGTTCGCTGATCCGTTCGAACGACGCGCGCTGACCATCCCAGCGGCGAAGGCGATGCAGACCGGTCACTGCGGTATCTACCCACAGCGTATGTTGCCGATCGAACAGAAGTCCGATGACGCTGGGGTTGCCGAGGCCGGCACCCATTTCCGTCGTCACAGGCTGCAGTTTGCTTTCACTGGCCGCGATGCGAAAGAGTCCCTTCCCACTGCCGACCCAGACGCTCCCGTCAGGCGCCTCGGCAAGGGCGTTGATATCAGCACGCAGGGGCTGTCCACCCGGTTGACTGAGGCGAACGACTTCGGCTGTACCAGGCTGCACGCGAAAGACACCATCCTGCGTGCCCACCCACAAGGAGCCGTCGGCACTTGCCAGCAAGCGCCGCGTCAGGCCCCCGGCATGCTGCAGAGTACGCAGTTGCCGGTGGCTACGGCCGAACTGATAGAGCGCGGAATCAGCTCCCAGCCAAATCGTGCCATCGCCAGCCTGAGTCATCGCCTCGATGCGCGTGCGCGGCGCTGGCTGGAGTGCCAGAGCGGCCGTCTTGGCTTTCCCTGAGCCCTGCGGTCGCACAGTGCCAGTGACGCGCAACTCGCCGTCCATCACAGCCACGCCTCCCTTATGGGTAGCAGCCCAGATTTCACCATGGTCCAGTTGCAGCAGGCTGCGCACATCGGGCACGAAAAGCGGGCTATCGGGGTCCAGATCGGCGCCGCGCAGCCATATGCTGCGATTGTTCCTCTGGGCGCAGGGGTTGAAAAAACGGGCTCGAAGTGATCGCTGCCCACTTGGCGGCGGCTCAAGCCAGCCCAGGTCCCCACCCACAGCGTACCTTCACGGTCGACCAGCAGCGCCTGCACCCGATCGTCGGGCAGGCTGTCGGTCTGGCTCGAATGCCGATGGTGGGAAAAGCTGCCACTGGTCGGGTCAAAGCGATCCAGCCCGTCGCCGGTGGCGATCCACAGGAAGCCGGCGCGGTCCTGGGCCATCGTGGGGACCACGTGCCGCGGAATGATGCCGACCCCGACCGACTCGAAGCGCGGCTCAAACAGCGGGTTCTCGACGTCGGGACGGCTCGGAAAATCGGCGTGGACCGTACTGACTAGGGCAAGGCCAAGCATCAGCAGCCATGGAAGGTTTCCGAATCCGCGCACGACGAGTCGCTGTAGCAGGACACCCCGTCCGTCCCGAGATGGGAAAGGGACTGCTGACTTGACCACTGACACGACCAGACTGCGATCAGCCTTCATCTGACGGTGTTCCGCGCCGAAACAAGACCACACGCGCGAGCCCATTCGTGATTGTAGAGGGCAGGGATGCGGTAACGGCTGACAAGCATACGGCAAACCGTACCGAAAAAAAACCGGCTCATGGCCGGTTTTCTTTGTTTCCTGATTTAATTGGTCGGGGCGCCGGGATTCGAACTCGGGACCCCTTGCACCCCATGCAAGTGCGCTACCAGGCTGCGCCACGCCCCGACAGACCAGGAATTATACCCGAAAACGCTGCCACGAGTCCGTCATAGCCGCAGCATTTCTACAATGCTCAACAACTCGGCACGTAGCATTTCTGGCGTCAAGGCAGACGCATTGGCATCCGCCTCGGGCTCGGCGTCGTCCAGGCGGTTGCGCGCGCCACTGATCGTAAAACCCTGACTATAAAGAAGTTCGCGGATGCGACGGACCAGCAGTACTTCATGGTGCTGATAATAACGGCGGTTGCCCCGACGCTTCACCGGCCTGAGCTGCGAGAATTCCTGCTCCCAATAGCGCAGGACATGCGGCTTGACGCCGCACAACTCACTGACCTCGCCAATCGTGAAGTACCTCTTGGCTGGAATGGCCGGCAAAGGCTCCTGCCCCGGTTCTTTATGACTGACTTCCATCATAAGCGTGCTCCACCTCGGCCTTCAGTTTCTGACTGGCATGAAAAGTAACGACTCGTCGCGCCGTGATCGGGATTTCTTCACCGGTTTTTGGATTGCGGCCTGGCCGCTGCGGCTTGTCGCGCAGCTGAAAATTGCCGAAACCGGAAAGCTTGACGCCATCACCACGTTCCAGTGCGTTGCGGATTTCTTCGAAAAAAGCCTCAACCATGTCTTTGGCTTCACGCTTGTTGAGGCCGACCTTCTCGAACAAAAGGTCCGCGAGTTCTGCTTTGGTAAGCGTCATTCCTCCCCCTTCTCAGACGCGCAGCTGCGCTGCAAATGCCTCTTGCAGATAGGCCACCAGCTGCTGCATGGCGGCGTCAACTTCAGCTTCGAGCAATGTTTTTTGAGTATCTTGCATCACTATACGGAAGGCAAGGCTTTTCTTGCCGGCATCCACCCCGCGCCCGGCATAGACGTCGAACAAATGAATATCGCGCACGATGGCGGGACGATTGCCGGTCAATCCATCGATTAGCTGCTTGACTTCCAGGGCATGATCGACGACCACCGCCAGGTCGCGTATGACCAGCGGCTGACGGGAAACGTCGGCATACTGTGGAAGTCTGGCCATGGTCACGGCATCGAGATCGACTTCGCAAAGCACCGGCGCCAGCGGCAGCTCGTATTTTTGCTGCCAGCGCGGATGCAATTCGCCAACAAAACCAATCACCTTGCCAGCCACCGAGACGCGTGCACTGCGGCCAGGATGCAGTGCCGGATGCACGGCCTTGGCGAAACTTGCGGCCAGCGGGGCGAGCAACAGTTCCAGATCGGCCTTGACGTCAAAGAAATCAACGTTGCGCGCCGCACAGCCCCACTGCTCGGGAAGTGCCGTTCCGTAAGCCAGGGTGCTGAGTTTCCACGGCTGCCGAAAACCTGCCACCGGGCCACCCTGCCGATCACGAAAAAAACAGCGTCCGGTTTCAAACAGGCGCACGCGACTCTGCCGGCGCTTGAGGTTGCTTGTCAGATTGGCCACCAGCCCGCCGATCAGGGACGAGCGCATCACGCTCAACTGGCTGGCGATCGGATTGGCCAAACGGATCAAATGCTCGTTGGCGGCGAAATCGGCTTCCCACCCTTCTTCGACAAAGGCAAAGTTAACCACTTCCTGATAACCGCAGTCTGCCAGCATCTGCCGAACCCGGGCCAGTGGCCGAACCTGCTCGGTCTGCGGCAACATCGACAGCTGGCCGCAAGGTGCCGGCGACGGAATGTTCTCGTAGCCATGCAGGCGGGCGATCTCCTCGATCAGATCTTCCTCGATCGCGATGTCGAAGCGATAACTTGGCGGCGTCACGATGAAGTCGTCGCCGTCGCGGCTGTAGGGGAAATCGAGACGCGCAAACAGCTCACCGATGCGCTCGCTGGTAAACGACAGGCCAAGGACCTTGGCGACACGCGCCGGACGCAGGCGAACGGGCCGGCGCTCCGGCAAACTTGCCAGCGCCTCGCTCAGCGGACCGGCGCGACCGCCACAAACATCCAGAACCAGCCGCGTGGCGCGTTCGAGTGCCCGCTGCGTGCCTGCAAAATCGACACCACGCTCGAAACGATGCGCGGCGTCCGAAACAAAGCCATAGCGACGCGCACGGCCGGCAATCGCCGGTGGCGAAAAGAATGCCGCTTCAAGGAAAACTTCGGTCGTCGCCAGGGTGATGCCACTGTCCTCGCCACCCATGATGCCGCCCATCGCCAGCGGACCCTGTTCGTCAGCGATCAACAGGACGTCGGTGTGCAGTTCCAGCGTCTGCTCGTTGAGCAGCAGAATCTTCTCCGCCGGGCGCGCCATGCGGACGTGGATGGCCCCGGTCAGACGCGTGTTGTCAAACGCATGCAGAGGCTGCCCCACTTCGAGCATCACGTAATTGGTGATATCGACCAGCGCCGAAATCGGGCGAACACCGCTGCGTTCTAGGCGGCGGCGCATCCAGGCGGGAGTCACGGCCCTGGCGTCCACCCCGGCGATCACCCGGCCGCAGTAGCGCGGGCAGGCGTCGGGGGCGTCAAGCACGACTGCGCGTTGCGTGGCGATCGTCACGGCTACGGGCTCGACCGACGTGAACCGGGCAGTTGCCCCGGTCAGCGCCGAGACCTCGCGAGCGACCCCTTCCAGTGACAGGCAATCTGCACGGTTTGGCGTCAGCTTGAGAGTCAGCAGACGATCATCGAGGTCGAGATAGCGGCGGATGTCCTCGCCGACTGGCGCATCGCCGGTCAGCAGCAGCAAGCCCGCAGCGTCTTCCGCGAGGCCCAGTTCCTTTGCCGAGCAGAGCATGCCCGAAGACTCGACGCCGCGCACCCTGGCGATCTTGATTCGGAAACCCCCGGGCAACTCGGCACCGGGCAGGGCGCAGGGAACCTTGATCCCCGGGGCAGCATTCGGCGCGCCGCAGACGATCCGCAACGCCTCGCCACTGCCGACATCGACCTCGCAAACGTTGAGGCGATCGGCATCCGGATGCCTGGCGACGGTCAGCACCTGCCCCACGACCACCTTGTCGAAGGCCGGAGCGACGGTTTCTTCTTCCTCGACTTCGAGGCCAGCCATGGTCAACAGGTGCGAGAACTCGTGTCCCGAGCAGACGGGATCGACGAAGCTGCGAAGCCAGGATTCAGAGAATTTCATGAACGCTCGATGTCAGAAGGAAGCGCCATCATACGAACTGGCGCAGGAAGCGCAGGTCACCGTCAAAGAACAGGCGCAGGTCATTGACCCCATAACGCAGCATGGTCAGGCGATCCGGTCCCATGCCAAAGGCGAAACCGAGGTACTTCTCGGGATCGATGTTCACGTGCCGCAGGACGTTCGGGTGCACCATCCCGCAACCGGCAATTTCCAGCCAGCGGCCCTTCAGAGCGCCACTCATGAAGGCCATGTCGATCTCGGCCGACGGCTCGGTAAACGGAAAGAATGACGGACGGAAACGCACCTGCAGATCTTCGTTTTCGAAGAAGCGGCGCAGGAAATCGCTGATGACGCCCTTCAGGTCAGCAAAGCTGACGTTCTCGCCGATCCACAGACCTTCGACTTGATGAAACATCGGCGAATGTGTCGCATCGGAGTCCACGCGATAAACCCGCCCTGGCGCAATCACGCGAATCTCCGGCATCGTTGCCAGGCCAGCGTGTCTGGCAACATGCGCCTGCATGTAGCGGACCTGGATTGGACTGGTATGAGTTCGCAGCAATACGCCTTCCGCAACGCCACCTGCCTCGTCCTGCAAATAGAAGGTGTCGTGCATCGAGCGTGCCGGATGGTCGGCGGGGGTGTTCAAGGCCGTGAAGTTCTGAAAGTCAGACTCGATCTCGGGGCCGTCGGCCACCGCAAACCCGATCGAACGGAAAAGTGCCTCAATACGTTCGAGCGTGCGGGTGACCGGATGCAGACCGCCGCGTGATTGACCGCGACCCGGCAAGGTCACGTCCAGAGCCTCTTCGGCCAGGCGGCCTTCGAGTGCCAGCAGTTGAATCGCCTCGCGACGGGCGTTGAGTGCTGCTGCAATGGCATCCTTGGCGCGATTGATCGCCGCCCCAAGCAATTTGCGCTCGTCTGGCGGCAGCTTGGCCAGCCCCTTCAGCAACCCGGGTATCTGGCCGCTCTTGCCCAGATACCCGGCCTTGATCTGCTCAAGCGCGTCCGGATCAGCGGTCGCCGCAAAGGCGGCCGTAGCTGCCTGGACTATTTGATCGATGTTGTGCATGGTTCACCGAAAAAAAGGAGGCTCGCGCCTCCTTTCTTGACACCCGTCAAGCCTAAGCGTCGAGTTGGGCTTTGGCCTGCACGGCCAAAGCCGCGAAAGCCGGCTTGTCGAAAACAGCGAGATCGGCCAGCACCTTGCGGTCGACCTCGATCTGCGCCTTCTTGAGACCATTCATGAAGGTACTGTATTTCATACCGACTTCCCTGGCCGCCGCGTTGATCCGGGCAATCCAGAGGCTGCGAAACTGGCGCTTTCTCTGGCGACGATCACGGTACGCGTACTGGCCGGCCTTCATGACTGCCTGCTTGGCGACCCGATAGACGTTATTACGACGACCGCGGTAGCCCTTGGCCAGGGCGAGGATTTTCTTGTGGCGCGCGTGCGCCGTTACACCACGTTTGACGCGAGGCATCTGTGCTCTCCTTAAGCGTAAGGCAACATGGCACGAACCATGGCCTTGTCAGAGGCATGCACCTCGGTCACGCCGCGTAACTGGCGCTTGGTCTTGGTGTCCTTCTTGGTCAAAATGTGTCGCTTGAAGGCATGCGAGCGCTTGATGCGGCCGCTCGGACTGATCGTGAAGCGTTTTTTTGCTCCACTCTTGGTCTTCATCTTGGGCATTGTATGCTCCTGTTTATAAACATGCTGCCAGGTGTCCCCCGACGGGAGCACTTGCGACCTGTCAGCACTTGGTTCTGGTTGCCACAAGTGGTCTCTGTGACTACTTCTTCTTGCTCGGCGTCAGCACCATGACCATCTGACGGCCTTCCATCTTCGGCATCTGCTCAACCACTGCGAGTTCCTGCAGATCGCCCCGGATACGCTCGATCTGACGCATACCAATATCCTGGTGCGCCATTTCCCGACCCCGGAAGCGCAAGGTCACTTTGACCTTGTCTTCTTCCTCGAGAAAGCGCGTCATGTTGCGCAGCTTGATCTGGTAGTCGTTCTCGTCGGTGCCCGGACGAAACTTCACTTCCTTCACCTGCACCTGCTTCTGCTTGAGCTTTTGCTCATGCTGACGCTTCTGTTCCTGGTACTTGAACTTGCCAAAATCAACGATCCGACAAACCGGCGGCTGCGCCATCGGCGCGATTTCGACCAGGTCGACTCCCGCTTCCTCGGCCAGTGCCAATGCTGCCCTGACACTCATGACTCCCAGTTGCTCGCCGTCCAGACCGACGAGACGGACTTCCGGTGCGTTGATCTCTTCATTAACGCGTTGCGCCTTTTGCAGTGCGATGGCTCCGCTCCTTGTTTCGACAAAAGTTAAGCCGTGCCACTACGCGCTGCAACTTCCTCAAGAAGTTGCCTGGTCAGCGCCTCGAGGGACATTTGCCCCAGGTCCCGACCCCCGCGTGTTCGCACGGCCACCAGATTGGCTGCCACTTCCTTGTCGCCGACGACGATCTGATAGGGCAGCTTGTTCAAGCTATGTTCACGTATTTTAAAGGTAATTTTCTCGTTTCGCAAATCCGCCTCAACCCGCAGACCAGCGGCGCGCAGGGTGGCCGCCACCTGCTCGGCGTACTGACTTTGCTTCTCGGAAATATTGAGCACCACGACCTGCATTGGCGCAAGCCAGAGAGGCATGGCTCCGGCATAATGTTCGACGAGAATCCCGATGAAACGCTCCAGCGAACCGAGGATCGCCCGATGCAGCATCACCGGGATGTGTCGCTCGTTGTCCTCGCCGACATAGTGCGCATCGAGGCGCTCGGGCAGCGCAAAATCAAGCTGCAAGGTGCCACACTGCCAGACCCGGCCAAGACAATCCTTGAGTGAGAACTCGATCTTCGGCCCGTAGAAGGCGCCTTCGCCGGGCTGCAGATCGTAGCTCAGTTCCTTGGCCGC
This sequence comes from Candidatus Accumulibacter affinis, assembly GCA_016713625.1. GTDB lineage: Bacteria > Pseudomonadota > Gammaproteobacteria > Burkholderiales > Rhodocyclaceae > Accumulibacter > Accumulibacter affinis. The sequence goes on along the minus strand of JADJOT010000008.1, from coordinate 70,472 downwards.
CAACGCTGCCGCAAGAGCCGCTTCGGCCCGGTCCCAGACCTCGTCGGAGCCGATGCGTTTTTCGGGACGCGTGGACAGCTTCACGAGAATCTCGGTAAACCCGAAATCGGCATAGATCTGTTGCAGAAGATCAATAAAAGCAGCGGTTTCCGGCAAAACCTGGGCTTCGGTACAAAAAATGTGGGCGTCATCCTGGACGAAGGCACGTACGCGCATGATCCCGTGCAGCGCCCCCGACGGCTCGTTGCGATGACACGAACCGAATTCGGCCAGACGCAAGGGCAAATCACGGTAGCTGCGCAAGCCTTTGTTGAAGATCTGGATGTGGCCAGGGCAGTTCATCGGCTTGATCGCATAGTCGCGATTTTCGGACGCGGTGGTGAACATGTGTTCAGCGTAGTTCTGCCAATGCCCGGAGCGTTCCCACAGGGAGCGGTCCATGATCATCGGCGTCTTCACCTCACAATAGCCGTTACGGCTCAACACCCGCCGCAGGTACTGCTCGACTTCCTGCCAGATCGTCCATCCCTTGGGATGCCAGAACACCATTCCCGGCGCCTCGTCCTGCAGGTGAAAGAGATCCAGTTGCCGACCGAGCTTGCGATGGTCGCGCTTTTCGGCCTCTTCAAGCATGTGCAGATAGGACTCCTGATCCTCCTTGCGCACCCACGCCGTCCCGTAGATCCGCTGCAGTTGCTCGTTGCGCTGGTCGCCGCGCCAGTAGGCACCAGCCAGCTTCATCAACTTGAATACCTTCAGCTTGCCCGTCGAAGGCACGTGCGGACCACGGCAGAGGTCGACGAAGTCGCCCTCGCGATACAGCGAGACCTCCTGACCCTGCGGGATCGCATCGATCAGTTCCGCCTTGTATTGCTCGCCAATCGACCGGAAGAAGGCGATGGCGTCGTCGCGCTGCCAGACCTCGCGCTGCACGGGCAGGTCACGTCGGGCGAGTTCGGCCATGCGCTTTTCGATCGCCGCCAGGTCCTCGAGCGTGAAGGGCCGCGCGTAAGCGAAGTCGTAGTAGAAGCCATTCTCGATGACCGGACCGATGGTCACCTGTGCCGCCGGAAAGAGTTCCTTGACCGCGTAAGCCATCAGGTGCGCCATCGAGTGGCGGATGACCTGCAGACCCTCGGGATCCTTCTCGGTGATGATGCCCAGTTGCACGTCACTGGCGATGCAGTAGGAAGTATCGACCAGACGGCCGTCAACCTTGCCCGCCAGGGCGGCGCGCGCCAGCCCCGCGCCGATGCTTTGGGCAACCTCGGCAACCGTGACCGGCTGCGCGAACTCCCTTTGGGATCCATCAGGTAGGGTGACAAGCAGCATATCGCAACCTCAGCAAGAAATGGAAAAGCCAGAGGCCAGCTCTGGCTTGTAGATGCCTGGAGGGCAGCGCAGAGCGCGCCGGATGGCATCGGCGCGGGCACCGTCCACATCAGCGCAAGCGCTCGAAGGCCCCGCCCGCAAGTCCGTGATTCTAGCACAGCGAATGACCCAGGCAGCGGCGAGTGGCCATCACGTCAGCGACGTCAATGCTCGGCTGCGCGCCCACGCGGTGAGATCTCCGAGAGTTGCCTTTCAGCCCGGTAAGGGTGCAAACAGCGCCGCGATATCGTCGCGACCGAACTTGGCGTCGACCCCACGGTCGGCCGACAGAATACGTTCGGCGAGTTCCGCCTTACGTTCCTGCAAGGCGAGGATCTTCTCCTCGATGCTGCCGGCGACGATCAATTTGTACACAAATACCGGCTTGTCCTGACCGAGGCGATGCGCACGATCGGTGGCCTGGTTCTCCGCCGCGGGATTCCACCAGGGATCATAATGAATGACCGTGTCGGCCGCGGTAAGGTTGAGTCCGACGCCACCAGCCCTCAGACTGATCAGGAATATCGGCACTTCCTCTGCCTGAAAACGCCGCACCTGCTCCTCGCGGTCCCTGGTTTCGCCGGTGAGAATGACGTAGCCCAGGCCGGCAAGTTTGAGTTCCCTTTCGATCAGTTCCAGCATGCTGGTGAACTGCGAGAACAACAGGATGCGCCGACCCTCCTCGACCTGCTCCGGCAGCATGGTCATCAACAGATCCAGCTTGGCGCGCTCCTTGACCTTTTGCGCGGACCTGGCCTTGACCAGACGCGGATCGCAGCAGACCTGGCGCAGTTTCAGCAAGGCGTCCAGGATGACAATCTGACTACGGTTGAAACCCTTGCTGGCAATCTCTTCGCGCACCTTCTCGTCCATCGCCACGCGCACGGTTTCGTACAGATCGCGCTGGCTACCGACCAGTTCCACCTTGCGCACGATGATCGTCTTTGGCGGCAACTCGCGCGCCACCTCTTCCTTCTTGCGGCGCAGGATGAATGGGCGAACACGGCTGGCCAGCAGGTCACGCCGGCGCGTGTCTCCCAGCTTTTCGATCGGTGTCCGCCAGTACTTGGTAAAGGTCTGATTACTGCCAAGAAAGCCCGGCAACAGGAAATCGAACTGACTCCACAGCTCGCCCAGGTGGTTCTCCAACGGCGTTCCGGTCAAACACAGACGGTGCCTGGCGACGATCCGGCGGACCACTTCGGCACCCTGGCTACGCGCGTTCTTTACCGTTTGCGCTTCGTCGAGAATCAACAGATGGTAGCGGTGCCGGGTCAGCTCGGCAGCATCACGCCAGAGCAGCGGGTAGGTCGTCAAAACCACGTCGTGCTCGACGATTTCGGAAAAACGGCTCTTACGTTCCGGGCCGTGCAAGGAAAGAATCGACAGACCGGGTGCAAAACGCGCCGCCTCATTCTTCCAGTTGAAAATCAGCGAGGTTGGCAGAACGATCAGGGCTGGGCGATCAAGCCGCCCGGCTTCCTTTTCAAGCAGCAGATGTGCCAGCGTCTGGGCCGTTTTCCCCAGACCCATGTCGTCGGCGAGGATTCCGGCAAGATTCTGTTGGCGCAGGAATTGCAGCCAGGCCAGTCCTTCGGTCTGGTAGTGGCGCAGTTCAAGGCCCAGTCCGACAGGCGGATCGATGTGGCTGATCCCCTGTGCTGCAGTCAACTGCTCGGCAAGCGCCAGCACATCACTCTGCCCCCGGAACTGCCAGCGACTGCTATCGTTGAGTTCCACCAGACGCGGCGCATCGAAGCGCGACAGACGCAGACTGTTGCCGCCGTGGAAACCATCGAAGAGATCAATCAGCGTTGCCGCCAGCGGCTTCAGGCGCCAGGCTGGCGCACGCACGCGCAGACTGGCCGGTGTCACTAGCTCGATCATCTCCGCGTCGGCAATCTGGGCGAGCAGCGCTGGGTCAAGCCAACGCCCGTCACGCCGGAACAGGGCCGCGAGCAGAGGGGCCAGCGGCAGCCGCTCGCCTTCGACGATGATTCCCATGTCAAGATCGAACCAGCCACCTTCCGCCTCGACGAGGTCAGCATCCCAGGCCTCGACCTCGAGCAGGCGATGCCGAAAATCATCGGCGAACACCACCTGCCAGCCGGCAGCGCGCAGATAGGCCAGTTCATCACGCATGAAAGCAGCCCAGCAACCTTCATGTGCCAGTCCGTAGGCGTTGTCCGGTGGACGGCCGAAGGTGTGCAGGACGTAACCCGAGATTTTATCCAGGCCGGCACCTGCCAACTCGTCCATCAACTGCCCTTCGAGCACGCGCTGACGCTCGATGCGGACCATCTCGCCGCTGCCCAGAGTCGAGAAGTCCCGCATGTCGTCGGGTATCACCTCGACATCGGCATAACGGAAAACCGGCAGGGCGACGTCAAATGGACCGCCCCCAAAGCTGGCCGAGTATTCACGCCAACCGCGATTGCCATGCGTCTTCAGCGTCTGCAGCCGCAGTATCGCTAGCGGGTCGGCAACGATCGTGCGCATGCTGACGCTGGCATGCTCCGGGTCTCGGGGCAGGTCGCGCGCCGGTTCGGCCAGCGCTTCGCAAACCAGCGCCGCCGCGGTCACCGACAACGGCGGCAAAGAGAACAGCCGCGCGACGACGGCTGGATTGCCGCCCACCCGCAAGGGACCGATCTGGTGCCTCTCCAGATCGACGTACCACGGCTGTGGCAGGGGGATGACCAGGCCACCTGCCGGTTCAGGCTGCAGCACCGGCAACTGGCGCCCATCGCTACTGGCCCGCCAGCTGACCGTGGCTGGGCGCCCTGCAGCCAGTCGCAAGGGGAGGCAGTCATCCTTGCGACACAGACGGCCACTCTCGGCCATCAGTTGGAGCACCTCGCTGCCGCTCTTCGGCCCGAGACCAAAGGCACGCAGACCGGTGTCGAAAGACCGCTCGGCCCACAGCAGACGCAGGATCGGGCGGTCCTCGTCGCTGACAAAACGTGGCGGCTTGCTCAGTGCGCGATCGATCGTCCACAGTTCTTCGGAACTTTCGGGATCACGGCCCTTGTGGACCGTTACCCCAAAGCCGCGGGCATCCGCAGTCCACTGCAGGAGATAGAAGAGCTGCTGGCGACTGGCTGCGGGATTGCGGTCCTTTTTGCTGACCGCCACGGCCACCCGCCGCAACTCTTCGCTCCAGGAGAGCATTCCAGGATCAGCCCTGGCCACCGACAGGGCATCGTCCACGGGCTTGAGGGGCATGCAGGCCTTGCCGGCAGTCACCGCAATCAGTCGCGAAAATTACCGTACTTGATCGGAAAGTCGGTAATCGCCTTGGTGACGGTGGCGATACAGGTCTGCAGTTCATCGCGCTTGGCGCCGCTGACGCGCACAGCGTCCCCCTGGATCGAGGCCTGTACCTTGAGTTTTGAATCCTTGATCAGTTTGACGATCTTCTTCGCCAACTCCGACTCGATACCAATCCGGATCTTCAGTTCCTGCTTGACCTTGTTGCCGGAGACCCGCTGTACGGGCCGATCCTCGAGTCGCTTGGTGCTTTCCTTCTCCTTCTTCTCCATGGCTGGAAAGAGCAGGTCCTTGATCTGGCCGAGCTGGAAATCGGAGTCGCCGTAGAGGGTGATCAGGCTGTCCTTCTCGTTCAACTCGACCTTGGCGCTGGTCCCCTTGAAGTCGTAACGGTTGTCGATGGCCCGCCGGGTCACGTCGATCGCGTTATGCAGCGCAGCCATGTCGGCCTCTGAAGAAAAATCGAATGAAGGCATTGGACGTCCGGTTGAGAAGTTGTCGGGAAGATCGGTGGCTTCAGTCTGGCACGGCAAGTACCAGCAGGCAAGGTTCGACGGCGAGGCGCCGGCTACCGGCGCGACCCGCAGCGCCCACTCTAGCCGAAATGACAGACGTAATGATAAGCCTCATCGCAGGCAATCTCGAACGATGAATTGGCCGGCACGGCGAACGACTCGCCCGCACCGTAGGTAGTCCACGCGCTTTCGCCCTCGCGGCGAACGCGACAACTGCCGCCGACCCCCTCCATGACTTCTCGCGCGCCGGTCGTGAAGCGCAACGTCGATGGCAGGATGACCCCGAGCGTTTTGCGGCTGCCGTCTGCCAGCAGGATGGTGTGGCTGACACACTTGCCGTCGAAGTAGACATTGGCCTGCTTGACGACGCTGACCTGAGCAAATTTCGACATGTTCACATTCTCCAGAATTTTTCGAGGATCGTCTTGGTAATGAAACCCAGCATGCCAAACGACAAGACAAAAAACAGCACGACCGTGCCGCTTTTTCCGGCCTTGGACTTCCAGGCGATCTCACCGATGATGAACAGCATGAAGAGCATGAAGGCACCAACACCGAAAGTCATTCCGAATTCCGAAATCTGCTCTTCCGTCAGCCCGAACATCGACGGACTCTCCTCGGTCAGCTCTTGCGACTCGCCAGATTGGCCGCGATGCGCATGCGCAGCGCGTTCAGCTTGATGAAACCGCCAGCGTCCCTGTGGTCGTAGGCACCGGCATCGTCCTCGAAGGTGGCGATCGTCGAGTCAAACAGCGAGTCGGTCTGCGAATCGCGGCCGACGACGATGACGTTGCCCTTGTAGAGCTTGACGCGCACCCAGCCGTTCACCGACTGCTGGGTGTGGTCGATCAGCGTCTGCACAGCACGGCGCTCCGGGCTCCACCAGTAGCCGTTGTAGATCAGGCTGGCGTAGCGCGGCATCAGGTCGTCCTTCAGATGCGCGACCTCACGGTCGAGGGTGATCGACTCGATCGCCCGGTGCGCCGGCAGCAGGATCGTACCGCCGGGGGTTTCGTAACAACCGCGCGACTTCATGCCGACGTAACGATTCTCGACCAGGTCGATGCGCCCGATACCATGCTTGCCGCCGAGCTGGTTGAGCATGGCCAGCAGTTCGTGAGCCGGCATGCGCTGGCCATTGATCGCCACCAGGTCCCCCTTAGCGAATTCGAGATCGACATACTCGGCAGCATCGGGTGCCGCTTCCGGCGACACCGTCCACCGCCACATCGACTCCTCGGCCTCGGCTGCCGGGTCTTCCAGATGACGGCCCTCGTAGCTGATGTGCAACAGGTTGGCGTCCATCGAATAGGGCGAGCCGCCCTGCCGGTGTTTCATCTCGACCGGAATGCCATGGCGTTCGGCATAGGCCAGCAGCTTCTCGCGCGACAGCAGATCCCACTCGCGCCAGGGAGCGATGATCCGGATGTCCGGCCGCAGCGCATACGCTCCGAGTTCGAAACGGACCTGGTCGTTGCCCTTGCCAGTGGCACCATGCGCCACCGCTTCGGCACCGGTGAAATTGGCAATCTCGATCATCCGTTTGGCGATCAGCGGCCGCGCGATCGAAGTGCCGAGCAGATACTCGCCCTCGTACACCGTGTTGGCTCGAAACATCGGAAAAACGAAGTCGCGGACGAACTCCTCTCGCAGATCCTCGATATAAATGTTCTCCGGCGTGATGCCGAACTGCAGCGCCTTCGGGCGTGCTGCCTCGAGTTCGTCGCCCTGACCGAGGTCGGCAGTGAAAGTCACCACCTCGCACTGATAGGTATCCTGCAACCACTTGAGGATCACTGAGGTGTCGAGGCCGCCCGAATAGGCGAGGACGGCCTTCTTGATGTCGCTCATGGCATTTCCCTGCTTGAATTGGATTTTGGAGTGGGCCCGGGTGTGGGCCCGGAAGCAAACCCGGAAACATCGACGCGGCCGAGCACCAGATACTCCAGCAGCGCCTTCTGCGTGTGCATGCGGTTCTCGGCTTCGTCCCAGACGACGCTTCGCGGTCCGTCGATGACCGCTGCCGAGACCTCCTCACCGCGGTGCACCGGCAGGCAGTGCATGAACAGTGCCTCCGGACGGGCGACGCGCATCATCTCCGTATCGACCTGCCAGGCGGCAAAGGCACGCCGACGCTCCTCGTTCTCGGCTTCGAAGCCCATCGAGGTCCACACATCGGTAGTCACCAGATCAGCCTGACGGGCGGCGTCCATCGGATCGGCGAACTGTTCGAAGTGGTCGGTACCATGCAGACCGGCTCGCTCGGCGGCCACCTCGTAGCCCGGCGGGGTCGATACCTGCACCTTGAAATCAAGCACCTCGGCGGCCTGCAGCCAGGTATTGCAGACATTGTTCGAATCACCGATCCAGGCCACCGTCTTGCCTTGAATCGGACCGCGGTGCTCGATCAAGGTAAAAATGTCGGCGAGAATCTGGCAAGGATGATATTCGTTGGTCAGGCCGTTGATCACGGGCACCCGCGAATTGGCTGCAAAGCGCTCGATGATTGCCTGCTCGAAGGTTCGGATCATCACCACGTCGCTCATGCGCGAGATCACCTGCGCCGCATCTTCGACCGATTCGCCACGCTGCAACTGTGAGTCGCGGCTGTTCAGGTAAATCGCCGATCCACCGAGCTGCTGCATACCGGCCTCGAAGGAGAGGCGGGTACGGGTACTGGCTTTCTCGAAAATCATCACCAGGGTACGATCGCTGAGCGGCCAGTACTTGCGGTAGGCCTTGAACTCCGCCTTGATCCAGCGCGCACGTTCGAGGAGATAATCGAACTCCGCGCGCGTGCAGTCCTTGAACTGAAGAAAGTGTTTTATGCGGTCCATGGCGGATTCTTAGGCAGCAGCGAGAAAATCGCGAATCAGTTTCGCCAGGCGCGACACCAGTTCGCGCCCTTCGTCGGCACTGAAAGTCAGTGGCGGCAACAGACGCACCACCTTGTCGGCGGTGACATTGATCAGCAGGCCAGCGTCGAGGCCGAGGGTCACCAGTTCAGCGCAGGCGCGGTCGAGCTCAATGCCGATCATCAGACCCTGGCCACGTATCTCGAGCAGGCCCTGGCAACCCGCCAGCGCCTGCGCCAGACCCTCACGGATCAGCGCACCAACGGCGACCGCATTGGCGATCAGGCCATCCCTCTCGATCACTTCGATGGTCGTCAAGGCAGCGGTGGTCGCCAGTTGATTGCCACCGAAGGTCGAACCGTGTTTGCCGGGCTGGAACAATCCGGTCGCCTGGCCGGCCACCAGACAGGCGCCAATCGGCACGCCACCACCCAGACCCTTGGCCAGCGTCACCACGTCCGGGCGAATACCGGCGTGCTGGAATGCGAACCAGCTACCCGTACGGCCCATACCGCACTGCACCTCGTCGCAGATCAGCAGCCACTCCCGGTCGTCGCACAGTGCCCGCAGGCCGCGCTGGAAATCAATGTCAGCGCTATGGATGCCGCCCTCGCCCTGGACGATTTCCAGCATCACCGCGACGATGTTCTTGTTGTACCGGGCAATCGCCCGAATCGCATCGAGATCGTTGTAGGGAACGCGCACGAAGCCCGCTACCAGCGGCTCGAAACCCGCCTGCGCCTTGCGGTTGCCGGTTGCTGAAAGAGTTGCCATGGTGCGGCCATGGAAAGCCTTCTCCATGACGATCGTCGCCGGACTGTCGACCCCCTGCTGGTGACCGTACAGGCGCGCCAGCTTGATGGCTGCTTCGTTGGCTTCGCAACCCGAGTTGCAGAAAAAAATCTCGTCCATCCCCGACAGGACGGCCAGCTTGTCCGCCAGTTGCTCCTGTTGCGGAATCTGATACAGATTCGACGAGTGCAACAGACGCCCAGCCTGGGCAGCAATGGCTGCGACCAGCGCCGGGTGATTATGCCCCAGGGTGTTCACAGCGATCCCCGACAAGGCGTCAAGGTAGACCTTCCCATCGCTATCGGTCACCCAGCTACCATCGCCGTGACTGAAGGCGACCGGCAAGCGGGCATAGGTACTCATCAGGTGAGACATGGACCACCCATCGTGGAGGCTCTTAAACTGAAACGGCGGCTTGCGCCGCCGGATACCGAAACACGCACTCGGGCACCAGACCAGTACGCTCCGACACGCTCTACAAGGGCTGCCATGCCGGAATCCAAGGGCAGGATTCTACGGGAAAAAAAATACGATGTATAGGAAGCGTGATGGTCGACCGGGACGCTACCGAGGTCGACGAACACCCGCCCAGCCGGCCGATAGCTTCGCGATTGATCGTCAGCATTCGCCGCGAGGAGTCAAGGCAGATGCCAGCGCCGCTGAGACAACGACTACAATGAACGTCCACCCATGTCAGGATCCGTGCATGCCCACCACCACCCTCAAGATCAGCGGAATGAAGTCCGACGACTGCCTGCGCAGCGTCATGAATGCGATTCAGGATTTGCCGTGCATCGGCTACGTCGAGGTTTCATTGGAAACCGGCGAGGCCAGCATCGAACACACGGCGATGGTTTCGGAGAGCGACATCCGGCAGATCATTGAGGACGCAGGTTACCCGACGGCGTAGCGGCGGTCGCCCGCTGTCTTGCGAAGCAGGAACGCTCACTTCTCACCGTCGCCATCATCCACCCCGTACTCACGGTCGAGATGGTTCATGTAGCGGGCGTACCACCAGACGATCAGCAGGTAGACGACCGGCGCGCCCTGCGCACCCATATAGAACCCAAGCGGCAAACCAAACAGGGTGATCTCCGCCAGGTCACGGGCAAAGTAGCTGACCACGAAGCTCACACCGAACCAGATCACCAGCAACGATGCGGTCATGCGCAGGTTGCGCCGCCAGTAGTCCTGCTGTTTTCGCCCGTGCCGCATTCGCCCCTCCCTCGCTGCCTCCACCCGAGCGGCGCGCAGGTTCGCGAACGCATCGCTCACCAGCGGCCAGACTGCGGATACCGAACACTTTCGACAAAATCCTGGGTTTCCTGGCTGGGTGGCCTGCCCAGCAGGCTGACGACGATGATCGTCAGGAAGCCGGCGCCGACCCCCCATACACCGGCGGCGGTCGACTGAATTCCCAGCCAGGGTTCCATCCCAATGCCGTGGATTCCCAGCCAGGGAATGGCGTGAAGATGGACACGCACCATGTAATAGAGGGTCACCAACAAGCCAATCACCATGCCGCTGACGGCGCCGGTCGACGTCGCTCGCTTCCAGAAGACGCCGAGCATCAGCGCCGGGAAGAAAGCCGACCCGGCCAGCGAGAAGGCCCAGGCGACCATGAACAGGATCGTCGCCGGTTTCTGCGAGGCGACGCTGGCCGCCAGCACGGCCACCACCAGCAGCAGGGACTTGGAAACCACCAGCCGCCATTGCGTGCTCGCGTTCGGGCGGTAGACCTTGTAATAGACGTCGTGCGACAAGGCACTGGCAATCGTCAACAGCAGCCCATCGGCGGTAGACAGGGCCGCAGCGAGCGCTCCGGCAGCCACCAGCCCGGAAATGACATAAGGCAGACCGGCGATTTCGGGTGTCGCCAGCAGGATCACGTCGGGATTCAGCGACAGTTCGGCGAGCTGCAGGATTCCGTCGCCGTTGATGTCCTCGATCGAGACCATGCCGATCTTGCCCCACGAACTGACCCAGAGTGGCAGTTGATCCATCGATGAACCGACCAGGTGCGAGTAGATCTCGTACTTGGCAAAAGCCGCATAAGCCGGGGCCGTCAGATACAGGGCCAGGATAAACAACAACGACCAAAAAACCGAAGTGCGCGCCTCGCGCACGCTCGGCGTGGTGTAGTAGCGCATCAGCACATGCGGCAGGGCCGCCGTACCAACCATCAGACAGAACAACAGGCTGAGAAAATTCAGACGCGCGCCGTCGTTCACCACCTTGCCCTTCCCTGGGTAGGGCGTCAGGTGGTGATCGGGTTCGGCACCACGTTGCCCCGCCTGGCGCATCAAACCATCCCAGTAGCTGCGTGCATCGTCGCTGCTCGTCGGCAAGTCCCGGCGTTGCCGCTCGAGTGCCGCCACCTCACGCATTTGCGCATTGCTGCTTTTTAGCGCGTTGATGCGAGCGGTGAGGCCGCGTCGTTCCTCGTCGAGTGACTCGGGAAGCGTCAGGATTCGCTCGTAATAGCGATCGGCGCGTTCGCGGAAAAGGCGGCGCGCGTCGACCTCGGCCGGATTCGCGAAGATTGCTTCCTCGAGTCCCTGCACTTTCTGCAACACCTGCCCGTAGGTCAGCTGCGGCACCGGGATGCCGGTCACCTGGTAAGACAGGATGCTCACCGGCACCAGATAGGCGACAATCAGGATGGCGTATTGCGCTACCTGCGTCCAGGTCACGGCACGCATGCCGCCAAGGAACGAACAGACGAGGATACCGGCGAGGCCGACGAACACCCCGACCTCGAACTGCAGACCAACAAAGCGGCTGGTAATCAACCCCACGCCATAAATCTGCGCCACCACATAAACAAAGGACGCCAGGATGGTCGCAAAGACGCCAACCAGGCGCGCCAGATGGCCCCCATAGCGAGCGGCGAGAAAATCGGGGATCGTGTATTGCCCAAAGCGGCGGAGGTAGGGTGCCAGCAGCAACGCCACCAGAACATAGCCGCCAGTCCAGCCCATCACGTAGGCCAGGCCCTGATAACCTGACAGATAGAGGGTCCCGGCCAGGCCCATGAACGAGGCGGAGCTCATCCAGTCGGCACCTGTGGCCATGCCGTTGAACACCGCCGGCACCCGCCTGCCGGCGACGTAATACTCCGACACGCTGGCGGTACGTGCCAGCACGCCGATCGTGGCGTACAGGAAGATGGTCAGGAAGAGAAACGAATAGCCGATCCAGCGCGGCGGCATGCCATGCCGCTCGAGCACCCCCAGCCCGAGGATGAAAAGGAAAAAACTGGCCGTGTAATAAGCGTAATAGCGACGCAGCGGGACCGTGGTGTAGTCAGCCATCGCGAACGGCCTGCCTAGCCGCTCTGATGCATGTGGCGACGCGCCTTCTCCAACTCAAGCAGACTCGCCGGGGTGGCAAAGCCTTTGCGCGCACCGCTGGCGATGGTGATCTGTAACAGCTGGGCGGTGACGTAAGCGTCAGAAACGGCGTCGTGACGGCGGATGCTCTCGATACCAAAATGGCTGAGCCAGGCGTCCAGACCTCCCTGCGCCGGGTCGATGTTGCGAAAAAGATCCGGCATCACCCAGGCCAGATCGACCCACGGCAACCCCAGTTCAACTCGCAGGCCCTCGGCGAGCGTACGTTCGATCATCGCGGCGACGAACGGAACGTTGTAGGCAAGCATGGGTCCCTTACCGGCAAAGTCGAGGAAGGCGAGCAGCGCGTCTACCGGCGCCGCGCCACTGCGCTCGGCAGCCAGTCCGGCAGCGCTCGGCACCGCGTCCGCCAGGACCAGTTGAAAAGCATCCTTGAAGTCGATCTGCCCGTCGACAACTGCCAGCGCACCAATCGCGCACAGGCGATCGGTCTTCACATCGATGCCGGTGGTCTCGACGTCGACGACCACGTAGCGGCATCGATAGTGCGAGCGACGCATGTCCGGCGCCGGCAATTGCCGCCAGTTCGCCAGCAACTGCTGCTGCCGGGCGGTCAGGGCTGGATCAGGCGCCTCCTGGCCAGCGAAAAGTCTGGAAAGCCAGGTCATCGTCAGAGCTGATAATCGAGTTTTAGACGCGCCTGTAACTTGCGCGCCTGCCGGAAAGCTTCCTTGAGAATGCGCCGCTCAATCTCGTTGAGTTCGTCCGGCCGGATCAGATTGTCGCCGGCACGCCCGTGTTCCTGCTCGAAATGCTGGTGCCGCAGGCGCAGCAGCTGAATGAAGTTGAAACCATCGAGGCTCGCCGCCACATCGTCTGGGGAAATGTTCATCAAGGCACCGGCCCGCTTGATACGCGCTGCCGTATTGGTTGCCTCCACCTGACGCGCCAGCGCAAAAACACGCGCAGCGTCGGTGAACAGGCGCACGCCGAACTTCTTGAGGTCAATGGTTCCGGGGTGGTCGCGATCGGCCCCGGTCACGAAGTCACGTATCCTGCCCAGTGGTGGCGATACGCTGAGAGCGTTTTGCGCCAGCATGCGCAGAAACAGCGGATTGCCCTGGGTCTGCCGGAACAGCGACAGGCGCATCCGATGCGCCAGGTTGAATCTTCCGTAGAGCGGTCGGAAATCGAAGAAGATCGTGGCGTTGAGCAAGGCCTGCGGCTCCGGCGTGCGAACCCATTGCGCGAATTTTTCTTCCCACTCCTCCAGCGTCAGACAGAGATCCGGGTTGCTGGCCATGATGTTGCCCTTGCACAGCGGGAAACCACAGGTATCCAGGTCAGCATTGACGTCGCGGGCGAATTCGAGGAAACGCCACTGCGTCTGCTCGCGATCCATGATGTCGGTACAGATGTAGACGATGCCGTTATCCTGATCGGTGCTGAAGGTCTGTTCATCACGTCCCTCCGATCCGAACGACAGCCAGGCCCAGTCAATCCCGTAGAGGTCGTGCCGATCGAGATTCAGCTCGATGATGCGCCGCGTCACGGTATCGTTGAGCGTCGAGATGAACTGGGTGATCTCCTGCGCGCCAACGCCCTCGGCGAGCATTGTCAGCGACAACTGCCGGACATCCGCACGGGCATGCTGCAACACTTCGAGACTGCCCGCCGCATCGATCGCATGCCGGATCTGCCGCAAGCCGGCTCCCTGCAGCTTGAACAGGTCACGTTCCGAAACCACCCCCTTTAGGCGGCCACCCTCGTCCACCGCCAGCACGTGGCGGATCCCGTGCATGGCCATGGCGAGCGCCGCATCGTGGGCGTTGGCCGCCAGTGGCATGGTCTGTGGCGCAGGTGACATCACGGCAGAGATCGGCTGTTCCAGCGACGTACCCGGCAAGACAATTCGCTTGAGAACGTCCGAAAGCGTGAAAATGCCGATCGGCTGCTCGCCGGCATCGACGACCACCATCGAACCCAGATGACGATCAGCCATCAGCTCGACGACCTGGCGAATCGACGCTTCGGCCGCTACCGAAACCGGCTCGCGTTTGACAATCGCGGCGAGCGGTGAATTCATCGTCCTCTGCTCGGCGGCACGCTGGGCAAACTGCAGTTGCAGCTGCTGTTGCGACTGTTTGAGCAGACCGGCGATGTGCTGGGTGCAGAAAAGGTTGAAAACCGTGCTCTTCTGGGTCAGCACAAAGAAATCATCGGCGGGCAATTCGTAGCAGAAGACATCCTCGCACGCCACGTAGGCGCTTGATGTCGGACGCTGCGCCATCAGTGCCCCGATCGCGAAGAACTGACCCGGGCCCAGCGTGACCGACGCGTAGGCAGCATTGCCGGTACCGTCGGCGCTTGATTTGACCCGTAGCTGGCCACGATGGATGATGTAAAGGGCGCGCGCAACCCCCATCTCATTCGCAAGAATGCGCGCTCCCTTCGGGTAATGGGCCAGCTTCACATGCTCCGCGAGAAAACGCAGAGCCTCCGGCTCCATCCGATCAAAAGGCGCATAGGCCGCAAGGAACTGGCTACATGCCGAGAGCAGCATCTCCGTCGCCCCGTTGCTCATCACAGATCCTCGATCGGCGAGCGGCCGACACGCGTGGCGCCGGCCGGCAATTCTGCGTCCCCCTGCTGGTGATCTCCGGCACGCAGGGCCTGTCAAACTGGCCGCCCGAAAGCGCTGCGGCCTGCCACTGACGCAGGCCGCAGGGGCAGGCTGAATCAGCCGCGCAGTTGCTCGAGAATCGCCGGGTTCTCGAGGGTCGATACATCCTGCGCAGCGGTTTCCCCACGCGCCAGCGAGCGCAGCAGACGCCGCATGATCTTGCCGGAGCGAGTCTTTGGCAGGTTCTCTCCGAAGCGGAGATCCTTCGGCTTGGCAATCGGGCCGATTTCGCGCCCGACGTGATCCTGGAGTTCCTTGACCATCTTCTTCGCGGCCTCGCCGGTCGGCCGTGCGCCTTTCAGTACCACAAAGGCACAGATCGCTTCGCCGGTCAGATCATCCGGTCGGCCAACGACCGCCGCCTCCGCAACCATCGGATGCGAGACCAGCGCCGACTCGATTTCCATGGTCCCCATGCGGTGACCGGAAACGTTCAGCACATCGTCGATACGACCGGTGATCGTGAAGTACCCGGTGTTGATATCGCGAATCGACCCATCGCCAGCAAGATACAGCTTGCCGTTGAAATCATCGGGGTAATACGATTTCTTGAAACGCTCGGGGTCACCCCAGATGTTACGAATCATTGCCGGCCATGGCTTCTTGACAACCAGCAGGCCACCCTTGCCCCAATCGAGTTCGGTGCCGGTTTCATCAACGACGGCAGCAATGATGCCCGGGAAGGGCAAGGTGCACGAACCCGGCACCATCGGCGTGACACCTGGCAGCGGGGTAATCATGTGGCCGCCGGTCTCGGTCTGCCAGAAGGTGTCGACGATCGGGCAGCGACCGCCGCCGACGCTATCGTAGTACCACTGCCAGGCAGCCGGGTTGATTGGCTCGCCAACCGTCCCCAGCAGGCGCAGCGACGACAGGTCGTACTGGGTCGGCGCGACCGCCGGATTGGTATCGGCGGCCTTGATCAGCGAGCGAATCGCGGTCGGCGCGGTATAGAAGATCGAAACCTTGTGGTCCTGGATCATCTTCCAGAAACGCCCGGCATCCGGATAGGTCGGAATGCCTTCGAAGACCATCTCGGTGCCGCCGCAGGCCAGTGGCCCATAGGTGATGTAGGTGTGCCCGGTGACCCAGCCGATGTCGGCGGTGCACCAGAAGAGATCGTTGGGCTTCAGGTCGAAGGTCCACTTCATCGTCAGAATGGCATGCAGCAGGTAGCCGCCGGTCGAATGCTGCACGCCCTTCGGCTTGCCGGTCGAGCCAGAGGTATACAGAAGGAACAAGGGATGCTCGGCTTCAACCCATTCCGGCTCGCAAACGTCGGACTGGCCGGCGATCACGTCGTGCCACCAGAGATCACGACCAGCAACCATGTTGCACGCACCCCCGGTACGCTGGAAAACGATCACGTCCTTGATCGATTCGCAGCCACCGAGCCCGATGCCTTCGTCTACCGCCGGCTTGAGCGGGATTTTCTTGCCGCCGCGGCACTGCTCGTCAGCGGTAATCACGGCGACGGCACCGGCGTCGTTGATGCGGTCGCGCACCGACTGCGCCGAGAAGCCACCGAAAACAACCGAATGAATGGCACCGATGCGCGCGCAGGCCTGCATGGCAATGATGCCTTCGACGCCCATCGACATGTAGATCAGCACCCGGTCGCCCTTCTTGATGCCACGCGAGCGCAGGCCGTTGGCAAACTGGCTGACCCGGGAGAGCAGTTCCCGGTAGGTGGTCCTGGTGACTTGACCGTCGTCGGCTTCGAAGACGATCGCTACCTTGTCGCCAAGGCCGGCTTCGACGTTGCGGTCCAGGCAGTTGTAGGACGCGTTCAGCTTGCCATCGGCAAACCACTTGAAGAAGGGAGCGTCGGACTCGTCAAGCACCTGCGTGAATGGCTCCTTCCAGGAGACGTGTTCACGGGCCAGTCGGCCCCAGTAACCGGTGTAATCCTTCTCGGCCTCGGCGCACAGCGCCTTGTAGGCGTCCATGCCCGAAATCGTGGCTTGCTTGACAAATTCGGCTGAGGGCTGAAAAACTTTTACGGCCTCGTTCAGTGACATGTCCCATCTCCTGTTTGGTATTGGTAGAGAATTCAATCAATCGATGCAGCAAGAAGCGAACCAAACCCCGTGCTCGCGACCCCCGCCTGGCGGAAGGCAAATCATACGCGGTCAATACTGCCCCGTGGCACGCCAACTGGGCAGGATTAAACGCTGCCAATCTTACACACCACTTACGCCGCCGCCCGGCAGCGCAACCGAAGCAGGCCTTGGTGTTAGAATCTCGCATTCCGTAAACTCGATGCTTGCCAGGTAACCGCCATGAAACTCGCCGTAGACCGACTCGAGCAACTCATCTTCTGGAGCCGCTGGCTGCAGGCACCACTCTATCTCGGCCTGATCGTCGCCCAGAGTGCGTACGTCTACCTGTTCATGCTCGAATTATGGCACCTCATACACAACCTGTTCTTCAGTAGCACGCGCATCGGCGAAACCGAGGTGATGCTCATCGTCCTTGGTCTGATCGACGTGGTGATGATCGCCAACCTGCTGATCATGGTCATCATCGGCGGCTACGAAACCTTCGTCTCCCGCCTCGATCTCGAAGGCCACCCCGACCAGCCGGAATGGCTGTCGCACGTCAATGCAGGCGTGCTCAAGATCAAGCTGTCTACAGCGATCATCGGCATTTCTTCGATTCATCTCCTGAAAACCTTCATCAATGCCGAGAACATGCCCGAGCACACAATCAAGTGGCAGGTCATCATCCACGCCGTTTTCCTGGGCTCGGCACTGGCCATGGCCTGGGTAGACCGCCTGATGACCCAGACCATCGCTCTGGGAAAATCCTCGCCTGGCGCACGGCACTGAACAGATACCCGCAGCCGGGGAACCGCTGCCACCCACCACAGAGAGCCTGAAATGACCACTATCAAGCAGGAAGACTTCATCCAGAGCGTTGCCGATGCTTTCCAGTACATCAGCTACTATCACCCGCTCGACTACATCAAGGCCCTTGGCGCCGCCTACGAGCGCGAGCAGAGTGTCGCTGCGAAGGATGCCATCGCGCAGATCCTCACCAACAGCCGTATGTGCGCGGAAGGCCACCGCCCGATCTGCCAGGACACGGGGATCGCGGTCATTTTCCTCAAAGTCGGCATGGACGTCCGCTGGGACGCCACCCTGTCGGTGCAGGAGATGTGCGACGAGGGCGTGCGCCGCGCCTACAATAATCCCGACAACAAGCTGCGCGCCTCGGTGCTGCTCGACCCGGCCGGTGCGCGCAAGAACTCGCGCGACAACACCCCGGCAGTCGTCCATTACGAGATCGTCCCCGGCCACCACCTCGAAGTCATCTGCGCCGCCAAGGGCGGCGGCTCGGAGAACAAGTCCAAGTTCTACGCACTCAATCCCTCCGACTCGATTGTCGACTGGGTACTCAAGACCATTCCGACAATGGGCGCCGGCTGGTGTCCGCCGGGCATCCTCGGCATCGGCATCGGCGGCACGCCCGAAAAGGCCATGCTGCTGGCCAAGGAGTCACTGATGGCGCCGGTCGACATCCATGAACTGATCGCCCGCGGCGCGAGCAATCGCGTCGAGGAATTGCGCCTCGAACTCTACGAGAAGGTCAATGCGCTGGGAATCGGCGCCCAGGGCCTGGGTGGCCTGACCACTGTCCTCGATGTCAAGATCCTCGACTACCCGACGCATGCGGCCAGCCTGCCGGTGGCGATGATCCCGAACTGCGCTGCGACGCGCCACGCACATTTCCATCTCGACGGAAGCGGGCCAGCCGTCCTGACGCCACCGGACCTCGGCGAGTGGCCGAAGGTCAATTGGATGCCCAACACCGAGACCTCGACGCGGGTGAACCTGGACACCCTGACGGCGGCCGAAGTGGCTGCCTGGAAACCGGGCCAGACGCTGCTGCTCAACGGCAAGATGCTCACCGGTCGCGACGCCGCCCACAAGCGCATCCAGGACATGCTGGCCAAAGGCGAGAAACTGCCGGTGGACTTCACCAACCGCGTCATCTACTACGTCGGCCCGGTTGACCCGGTTGGCGACGAGGCCGTTGGCCCGGCCGGCCCAACGACGGCGACGCGGATGGACAAGTTTACCGAGATGATGCTGGCCCAGACCGGCCTGATCTCGATGATCGGCAAAGCCGAACGCGGTCCGACGGCGATCGAAGCGATCAGGAAACACCGCTCGGCGTATCTAATGGCCGTCGGCGGCGCAGCCTACCTCGTCGCCAAGGCAATTCGGACAGCCCAGGTGGTCGGTTTCGCCGATCTCGGCATGGAGGCCATTTACGAGTTCGACGTCAGAGACATGCCAGTCACCGTCGCGGTGGACTCGAACGGCACGTCAGTCCATAACACGGGCCCGCGGGAATGGCAGGCCAGGATCGGCAAGATCCCGGTCGCCATCGCCTGACGTCCGGGGAGCAAAACGCGGGGAGCCGGCTTGACCGGCCTCTCCTTGACTGGAGAATGTGGCGATGGCGATAGAGCGGCACGGTACGACCCAGCGGTATTCAGACATTTGCGCGTACGGGAACACCATCTATCTCGTCGAAACGCCGCAAACACTTGACAGCAATGTCGCCACACAAACGCGCGAAGTCCTGGCCGGTATCGAGAAACTACTGGAACAGGCGGGAAGCGACAAGACCAGGCTGCTGATGGTGACCATCTATCTTCGCGATATCGAGGACGCAATTGCGGTCAATTCGGTCTGGGACCGCTGGATTCCCCGCGGCACGGCACCGGTTCGGGTCTGCGTCGAAGCAAAACTTGCGAATCACGATTTTCGCCTTGAAATCGCAGTCGTTGCCGCCCGTTAGACACTCGGCAGTTCCGCCCGCCGCGAATGATTGCCGCTGCGGCACTCGCCAAGGCCAGCGAGCGGACGCGGGCATCACCGTCAGCAAGGGGCATACGTCTGCGCAAGGGGCGCCAGCCCGTGTCTGACTGCCGATGATCGGCGTCTTCGACAGCGGCCTCGGTGGGCTCTCGGTCCTGGCGGCGATCGCCCGCGCGTTGCCGCGCGCCGACCTGGTTTACCTCGCCGATACGGCACATCTCCCCTATGGTGACAAGGACGATACCTACATCCGCAGGCGAGTGCTGACGATCGGCAATCACTTGGTCGATCAGGGCTGCGGCGTCATCGTCGTGGCCTGCAATACCGCCACCGTGGCAGCGGTCGCCGCCTTTCGCGAGGCCTTTCCCAATCTTCCGGTAGTTGGCGTCGAGCCCGGCGTCAAGCCCGCGGCGGCGATGTCGCGCAGTCGGCGCATCGCCGTCCTGGCGACCGAGTCGACGACGCGCAGCGAGCGTCTCGCAGATCTGATCCGACAACACGCGGGCAACGTCGAGGTCACCGTCGAGGCCTGCCCGGGCTGGGCCACCCGCGTCGAAACCCTGTGCCTTGATGAGCCGGATTTTGTCGAAGAAGCGCGCCGCCACCTGACCCCCCTGCTCGCCGGCGGGGTTGACCAGATTGTTCTTGGGTGCACCCATTACAGCTTTCTTTGTCCTGTCCTCGAACCGATCGTCGCGAAGCGGGCGACCCTGGTAGACGTCGCTGACGCCGTCGCTCGCCAGTGCGTTCGGCTCGCCGGTGCCGATGCACTCGGGCAAGGTCGCCTGACGCTGCTGGCCACCGCGAATCCGGAAAGACTACAGGCCGCGCTGCCCGTACTCGGCCTGCACTGGCTGGGTAGCCGCCTGCACAGCCCGGCGCGCCTGATGGTCGCCTGAGCGTGACTGCTGCGGGCAGCCGCTCCGCCGCATGCGTGGCGATCATCGGAGGCGGGCCGGCCGGTCTGATGGCTGCCGAAATCCTCAGCCGTGGCGCAGCCCGCGTCGATCTCTACGATGCCATGCCGTCGGTCGGCCGCAAGTTGCTGATGGCCGGCAAAGGCGGATTGAACCTGACGCATGCCGAAGCTGACGCGACTTTCCGCAGCCGTTATGGTGCGCGCCAGGATCGCCTCACGCCACTGCTCGAGGTCTTCGGTCCCGCGGACCTGCGCGCGTGGGCGCTGGGTCTCGGGGTCGCCACCTTCGTCGGCAGTTCGGGACGCGTCTTCCCGACCGACATGAAGGCGGCGCCGTTGCTGCGCGCCTGGCTGCAGCGCCTGCGCAGCGCGAACGTACGCTTCCATATGCGCCACCGCTGGCACGGCTGGACGGCGAGCGATCGCGGCTGCACGACACTTTGCTTTTCGACACCCGCCGGCGAGCAGCAGCACACCGCCGATGCCGTCGTCCTCGCCCTCGGCGGCGGCAGTTGGGCAAGACTCGGTTCGGACGGGCGCTGGTTGGCGATCCTCGAACGGGCCGGAATTCCCCTGGCGCCGCTGCGTCCGGCGAATTGCGGTTTTGACGTCGGTTGGAGCAGCCACCTGCGCGAACGCTTTGCCGGCCAGCCGATCAAGCCCGTGGTCGCCTGGTTGGTGGACTCCGCCGGGGTCGAACATCGTCGCCAGGGCGAATTCGTGCTCACCGCTGGGGGCCTCGAAGGAGGCCTGATCTATACCCTCGCCGCCGCCTTGCGCGACGAGATCGAAGCCAGTGGATCGGCAACGCTGCGCCTCGACCTGCTACCCAATCACGAGTTGGCACGCGTCATCAACGAGTTGGCGCGGCCACGCGGCGCACGCTCGCTGGCCAGCCACCTGCAAAGCCGCCTGCAACTCAGGGGTGCCAAGGTCGCTTTGCTGCACGAATGCCTCTCCACCGAAGACTTCGCCGCTCCCGAGCGCCTCGGCGCAGCGATCAAGTCGCTGCCGCTTCGTCTGATCGCGCCACGCCCGCTCGACGAAGCGATCAGCAGCGCCGGCGGCGTGTGTTTTGCCGCCCTCGACGCGCAGTTGATGCTGCGCGCGCTGCCCGGCGTATTCTGCGCTGGCGAAATGCTCGACTGGGAAGCGCCGACCGGCGGCTACCTGCTCACCGGCTGCCTGGCCAGCGGCCAGGCAGCCGGCGCCGGTGCGCTGGCATGGTTGAACGACCGCGACCGGCGCGCTACCGCCACCGCCCTTCCCCTCACGAATCCTGATGGCCCCAATGAAACCGACTGAAACCTTCAGCGAATACGCTTCCTGGATGCTTGCCGTACTGACCATGGTGCTGGTCCTCGAGGTGCACCTCCTGCCGGCACTGATTGCCGGACTATTGGTGTATGAGCTGGTGCATGTGCTGGCGCCGTTTTTTGCCCGCCACCTGTCGAGCCACCGCGCCAGGGCGGTGGCCGTTGGCCTGGTGGTGTTGCTGGTCGTCGGCGCGGTGGCTGCCGCCGTACTCGGGCTGATCGTCTTCATGAACAGCGAGGGTGGCAGTTTCGCGGCACTGCTCGCCAAGATGGCCGAAATCATCGAAACGTCGCGCTCGACGCTGCCGAACTGGCTGGCCGATCTGCTGCCGCGCGACCGCGAGGCCATACGCGAAAGAGCCGGCCACTGGCTGCGCGAACATTCGGCCGAGCTGCAAATGATCGGCAAGGAAACCGGTCACATTCTCGCGCACGTGCTGATCGGCATGATCATCGGCGGCATGGTGTCGCTGCGCGAGGCACAGCAGGGCGAAGACATGCAACCCCTGGCACGCGCTCTGGCCGAACGGATCTTTCGCCTCGGCGAAGCCTTCCGCCGGATCGTCTTCGCCCAGGTAAGAATCTCGGCGCTGAACACCACCTTCACCGCCATCTACCTCGCCGTCGTGCTGCCGCTCTTTGGTGCGCACTTGCCGCTCACCAAAACGATGATCGTCGTCACCTTCATCGCCGGTCTGTTGCCGGTGGTCGGCAACCTGATCTCCAATACCGTCATCTTCGTCGTCAGTCTGGCGCACTCGCCCGGCGTCGCGATTTCGTCGCTGGCTTTCCTGGTCCTCATCCACAAGCTCGAGTACTTCCTCAACGCCCGTATCGTCGGCGCCCAGATCCGCGCCAAGGCCTGGGAGCTGCTGGCCGCAATGCTGCTCATGGAGAGCACCTTCGGCCTTGCCGGGCTGGTCGCCGCGCCGATCTGTTATGCCTGGCTGAAGGATGAGTTGGCCAGTCGCCAGCTGATTTGAGGGACCTGCCGGCCTTACACAGGTCCATCGCCGGATTTGTTTTTTGGACTGAGGCAGAGTCCCAGGATTCGACGCGGCGGACAGCGCATGCTGCCGCGATTCCAGTGGCAAGCGGCGCTAGTCCGCGCTCCTGGCGAATTGCTTGGCCATGAAGGCCCAGATCATGCGTGACGCGTCGGGTCCTTGCGGATCGCTGTAGGCGTGGCCGGCCGCTCCGCCGCTCCACGCATGGCCAAGCCCCTCGATCTCGCAGAGGGTGGCGACGAGCCGACTGCAGCTGCGATAGTCGGTAATCACCGCGGCGTAGCGCGCGCCGCGTTGCACGATGCGCCGCGTGCCCGCTTTCGCGCCCCCGCGAGCGGCCCACAGGCGAACCGCTTCGGCGCCGTTGCTCGGCGCGACGACAGGGTCGCGACTGCCCTGGATCACCAGCAGCCCAGGCAGGCGCACTTCGCTAGCGAGCCGTGCCGGGGGTATCGGCGCAGCCCGCTGCCCGCACATCGCCATCAACGCCGTCGCCGAAGAATGCGCGACGCCCGGGGCGATCCCCGAATGCATCGCAATCGCCCGAAACCGATCAGGATGGCGCAACGCGAGCAATGCCGCCATTCCCGCACCCGCCGATAGACCGGCCAGCGCGATGCGCTCCGGGTCGACCGGTTGCAGCCGGCAAACCTGCCTGATCGCCGCGTCGATGCTACCGGCCTCAGCCTGCGCCCGACCCGAACGTGTGTCGTACCAGTTCCAGCAACCAGCCGCGTTGGACAGACGATCCTGCTCGGGGTAGAGCACAAAGAAGCGCTCGCGCGCGGCAACCAAGTTCATCCGGCTGCTCGCGGCCAGCGCTTCGGCGTCCTGCCCACAACCGTGCAGCATGACCAACAGCGGCAGGCGCTCATTCCGCCGCAGACCGGGGGGCTGGTAGATCCGATAGCGCCGCGCGCCGGCTGTGCCAATGGTGAGGCCGGTGCTGCAGTCTGTCTTCTTCACTGGATTGCGTCTGGCAGGAGTGTTCGCACGCAGCTTGGGCGCCGCACGCAGCCCCTGCGTCATCGCCTGCGAACCGGCGCGTATGGCCTGCCGCGTGACGGCCGTCAGCGCGCGCTGGAATGAGCGGCCAAGAAGGGGTTTTCGCTTGCGTATTGCCATGTCTTTGGCCTCGATCGATCCGGGGGCCCCGCCAGCGCCATCGGCAGTCCCGTCCTTTGACGCGATGATCAGCTGTTCAATGCCAGCTCAGCAAGGTGCTGCCGGGGACTAGGGGAGTCCGCGCTTATCGCCTCCGCTTTGGACCACACTTCGCGCGCGGTGTTCAGCCCTCCGGCAAGCGAAGCATGATTCGTTTGATATTGGAATGCTAGACTTGACCTCGCAGCTGCAGCTCATTGACGATTTGGTCAGGACACTCCGGCCAGATCGGTTAGTGATCACTCAAGGAGAAATGCCATATGCCACTTTACTTCAAGCGCCTTTCCATCATTGCCACCATCGGCGCCGTGCTCGGAGCGACAGGCTGCTACCCCACCGCATCCTACGATAACCCCTACCAGGATTACCAATACGATAATCGCCGCCAGTCGGACGGCAACTCGGCTTACCAACAAGGTTATCGCGACGCCGAGCGCCAGAACCTGAACCGAAGCTACAATTCCAGGGACCATGACAAGGCGTATGAGCGTGGCAGAAAAGAGGCCGAACGTGAGGCCAAGGAGCGTTATCGCGAACGCGAACGCGAGGACTATCGCCGCTCACACGATTACCGAAGGCCGGGAGATTACCCGGTACCAGGCGGTTCGGGCGGACCGCATGACCCGCCACGCGCGCCGGGGACCTTTGGCATCAACGATGGTTGAGCTTCGCGATCGTCGCTGCCGGTAGACGACGGCGCCACCATTCGTGCCATGGCCACGCACCAGGAGAAACACCCACCGTAAAGCGGCGAAGTAGGAGTAGGTTCCGGCAGGGGGCTAGTCTTGCTATAGTCCACGCCGTGCGCCGCCGGCGGGTCCGCTTTCCATTTCCCGACCGGCGGCTTTTGTTGCCGCCGAAAGCCTGCAGATGAGTAAGCCCCTGAGCGACCCCCGGGACGATAGCCGCTTCCCCCCCGAAATCCTCCGCGACGTCGCCAAACGCCGCACCTTTGCGATCATCTCCCACCCCGACGCGGGCAAGACGACGCTGACCGAGAAACTGCTCCTCTTCGGCGGCGCGATCCAGCTTGCCGGCACGGTCAAGGGACGCAAGAGCGCTCGTCATGCCACCTCGGACTGGATGGAGGTGGAGAAGCAGCGCGGCATCTCGGTGACCAGCTCGGTGATGCAGTTCGAGTACCAGCAGCACACCATCAATCTCCTCGATACGCCAGGGCACGAGGATTTTTCGGAAGATACTTACCGCGTGTTGACCGCGGTGGATGCGGCGGTAATGGTCATCGACGCCGCCAAGGGGGTTGAAGCACAGACGATCAAACTGCTCAACGTCTGCCGCATGCGCGACACGCCAATCATCACCTTCGTCAACAAGTTCGACCGGGAAGTACGCGAGCCTTTCGACCTCCTCGAGGAGATTGAAGCGGTGCTTGGCATCGAGTGCGCTCCGATCACCTGGCCGATCGGCATGGGCAAGACCTTTCGTGGCGTCTATCACCTGTTGAACGACCGCCTGCTGCACTTTGCCGCCGGCGAGGAGCGGCGCAGCGAATCGGAGCGGCTGGACGGGCTCGACAACCCCGTCCTCGATGCGCAGTTCCCGGGCGAGGTGGGCAAGCTGCGCGACGATGTCGATCTGATCCAGAGCGCCAGCAGCCCTTTCGATCTGGTCGATTTTCTCGCCGGGCGGCAGTCACCGGTCTTCTTCGGGTCGGCGATCAACAACTTCGGCGTCCAGGAGATTCTGCAGGCGCTGCTCGACTGGGCGCCTCCACCACAGGAACGCAACGGTGGCAAGCGCCTGGTGGAACCTGCAGAGCCAGCGTTCAGCGGCTTCGTTTTCAAGATTCAGGCCAACATGGACCCCAAGCACCGCGACCGCATCGCTTTCTTCCGCGTCTGCTCGGGGCGCTACACGCCGGGAATGAAGGTCAGGCACATTCGCCTCGATCGCGAGATGAAGCTGGCCAACGTGCTGACCTTCATGGCCAACGAGCGGCTGCTCATGGACGACGCCGTCGCCGGCGACATCATCGGCATTCATAACCACGGCAACCTGCATATCGGCGACTGCCTGAGCGAAGGCGAGACCCTGAGCTTCAAGGGCATCCCCTACTTCTCCCCTGAGCTCTTCCGGGCGGCGCGCCTGCGCGACCCGCTGAAAAGCAAGCAGTTGCTGAAGGGCTTGCAGGAGCTTGGCGAAGAGGGGGCGATCCAGGTCTTCGAGAACCTGGCCAGCGGCGCGCTGCTGCTCGGTGCGGTCGGCAACCTGCAGTTCGAAGTCGTCGCGCAACGCCTGAAGACCGAGTACAAGGTCGACGCCATCTTCGAAACGGCCGACATTTACACGGCCCGCTGGCTGACTTTTCCCGACGATGCGACGCGACGCAATTTTGAGCGCGAGCAACTCCATCGCATGGCCAGGGATGTGGACGGCAACCCGGTCTACCTGGCAAGCACGCGCTACAACCTGGAAGTGACCAGCGAAAAGTGGCCGCGCGTCGGCTTCCACGACTCGCGCGAACATGGGCAGTTGTTCGCTTGAGCTTGATCCTGCCCCCGACCAATCCGCTGTTCAAGCGAGGCTGCCCGTGCCAAATCCCCAACCACTCCTGAGCTTTCTCGAGGCGCGCATCCTCGGTGTGCTGATCGAGAAGGAAAAGACCACTCCCGACAGCTATCCACTGACGCTGAACAGCCTGACCCTGGGTTGCAACCAGAAGTCGGCGCGCGAACCGGTGATCAGCGTGCCGGAAAGCGAGGTACAGGCGGCACTCGAGGAACTGCGCAGCCGCGTTCTGGTGATTGAGACCTATGGCGCATCGGGTCGTGTGCTGCGTTATGCACAGAATTTCGGCAAGGTCTACGGGCTACCGCAGGCGGGCGTGGCCATGCTGGCGATGCTGGCACTACGCGGCGCGCAGACGGTCAGCGAGTTGCGCGCCAACAGCGAGCGACTGTACCGCTTTGACGACAGCTCCTCGGTCGAAGCGTATCTCGAAGAACTGGCGGGACGCAGTAGCGGCGCGCTGGTGATCAAGCTGCCCAAACAGCCCGGCTGCCGCGAACATCGCTGGGCACATCTGCTCTGCGGCGCAGGCACGCTGGCCAGCGATGGGGACGCAGCCGTGCGTGCGCAAGTCAGCGGACAGGCGGAACTCGAACAACGGGTGACTCACCTGGAACTTGCCGTCGCCGAGTTGCGAGCGACGCTGCAGGAGTTGCTTGTTGCCACAGACACGCCTTCGGAGCACGCCGGCGAGCAGGCCAACAGCCGCCCTTAGACGTCCACTGCAACGGCCTGAGCGAGAAACTCGATTTTCTTCTGCAGGTCTTCGTCGGAATCGGGAAAGGACTCTGCAATCAACTGAAACTCCCTTTCAACCGCCACGAAGGCATCGACCACGTCTGGGTCGAAGTGGCTTCCACGCCCATCAACGATAATCTGTGCCGCCTGCGCATGCGTCATCGGTTCCTTGTACAGGCGGCGGCTGATCAGCGCGTCGTAGACGTCGGCAACCGCCATCAGACGCGCTGATACGGGAATGCTGTCGCCGGAGAGGCCCTCCGGATAGCCGCTGCCGTCCCATTTCTCTTGGTGACAGAGGGCGATCTCCTTGGCCAGGGTGAGAAACTCGACCGGCTTGCCCAGCCAGTCTTCAGCAAGCTGGATCGCATCCTTGCCCAGCAGGGTGTGACTTTTCATGATCTCCAGCTCATGCGGCTCGAAGCGGCCTGGCTTCAGCAGGATGCGATCGGGGATACCGACCTTGCCGATATCGTGCAGAGGTGCCGACTTGAACAACAGCCTGATGTTTTGCTCGGTGAGAAAATCGGCGAAACGCGGGTGTGGTCGCAATCTCTCCGCCAGCGCCTTGACGTAGCGTTGGGTGCGCAGAAGGTGTTTGCCGGTTTCTGAATCCCTGGTCTCCGCCAGTGACGCCATGGCCAGGATGGTAACATCCTGAACGGCCTCGAGTTCCATGGTCCTTCTCGTCACTTCCGCTTCAAGGAAGTCGTTCTTGTTGCGCAGGAAATCGGCGCTGGCCTTGAGCGAGAGCTGCGTGGCCACACGCGCGCGCAGGATTGGCGGGCTGATCGGCTTGGTGATGTAGTCGGCGGCGCCCAGCGCCAAGCCCTTCTGCTCGTCCTCCACTTCGGACCTGGCGGTGAGGAAGATCACCGGGATGTCGCGCGTCCGCGGGTTGGCTTTCAGCCGCCGGCAGACCTCGTAGCCATCCATGTCGGGCATCATCACATCGAGCAGAATCAGATCCGGGGGAGATGTCGACTCGGCAATGCGGAGTCCTTTCTCACCCTGGGTGGCAACCTTGACCTGGTAGCTATCCCGTAACAGCGCCGACATCAGCGCAAGATTGTCCGGCGTATCATCCACCACGAGAAGCGTGGCTCTGGCGTTGAAATCAAGAGTGCCCGTGTCCATCCCTTACCCTGTTCAAACAGTGATGCCGGCACTGCCGGCACTGGCGCGCAGCGCCATCAGCGCCGCTTCATAGTCGAAGCCGCGGACAGCCGTCTCAATTGCACGATAGCTACCAGCAAAAGCGGCGCGCAGCAGATCGGCCTCTGCGTCGACCACGTCGCCCGCCTCCGAATCGCTTTCAGCCAGCAAATTCGCCAGTTTGCAGCAAACGCTCTGCAAACGCAGCGGGTCGACAGCGACGGCCTCGCTTGCTTCGATCGGCAGCTTTGCGTTCAGTTCCGCGATCAGCACGGCCAGTATTCCAGCCGCAGAATCGAGTAGCGCAGCAAGCTCGATTCGCTCTCGCCGCTGCTGGATGGCCGCTTCCAGAAGCGCTGCCTCGGCTTGCAGTTCGTTGGCGCCAATGTTCGCGGCAACACCCTTCAGGGTATGCGCCAGCAACTCGGCCGCTGGCCAGTCGGCAGCGTCCAGCGCGGCGACGATCTCAGCCGCGACATGCTGCTGGCCGGCGACGAACTTGCGCAACATCGACAGATAGAGCGCTTTCTTGCCAAGCACCCGGCGCAGGGCATTGACCGTGTCGAGACCCGCAATCTCCAGGAGGGCAAGCAGCTCCGGATCGCTGGTCGGCCCGGCCAGCAGCGACTGCGCCTGGGCCTTCAGGACCTTCGGCTTTACGCACTTGAGCAAGGCCTGCCAGAGTTGGTCGGGCTCGATCGGCTTGGCAACGAAATCGACCATCCCTGCCTCCAGGCACCTGCTGCGGTCGACAGGCATGGCGTTGGCCGTCATGGCGACGATCGGCAGATCGGCATGCTCGGAGAATTGCCTGATCGCCCGCGTCGCCGTAAGCCCATCCATCAGCGGCATGTGCAGATCCATCAGGACGACATCGTAGCTGTGCGAGCGTACCTTGCTGACGGCCACGGCACCGTTTTCGGCCAGGTCAACCAGCAGGCCGGCACCGGCCAGCAGCTCGCGAGCCACCTCCTGATTGAGCTCATTGTCCTCGACCAGCAGCACCTGCGCGCCCTTGATCGCCGCCAGCCGCTGGTCGAGCAGAGGCGGCGTCGCCGCTGGCGCGGGCAATTCGCTCCCGGCACCGCCAATCAGGCGGATCGCGCTGTCGAAGAGCAGCGAAGCATTGACCGGTTTAAGCAGAATATCGCGGATGCCGACTGCTGTGGCTTGCTCGAGCATCTCCTGCGAGCTGTCTGCGCTGATCATCACCAGCTGCGGCATAGGCGACAAAGCCAGCGCGAGGATCTGCCTGGCGGTCTGCACGCCATTCATGCCGGGCATCTGCCAATCCAGGAAGACGATCTGGTACGGATCGGCCGCCGCGCCGCGAGCGACTTCCTCGACTGCCGCCTCGCCCGAAGCCACATCGGTAACGACAAAGCTCATTGCCTTGAGCAGATCGCGGATGACCGCGCGCGCAGTCGCATTATCATCCACTACCAGCACCCGGCGTCCGCGCAGATCCGGACTTGGCATCAGCGCACGCGCTACCTGCGCAGCACGGCCAAGGCGCGCGGTAAACCAGAATGTGGAACCCTTGCCGTATTCGCTACGCACGCCAACTTCGCCACCCATCAACTCGGCGAGCTTCTTGGAAATCGCCAGGCCGAGACCAGTGCCGCCAAATCGCCGGGTGGTCGAGGTATCGGCCTGTGAAAAACTCTGAAAAAGCCGCCCCATCTCTTCCTCGGTCAAGCCCAGACCCGTGTCGCTGACGGCAAAACGGAGCAGCAGGCTCAGGTCGTCGCTCGACTGGACGCTGACACGGATGTCGACCTCACCCTGCTCGGTGAACTTCACCGCGTTGTTGCCGTAGTTGATGAGGATTTGGCCGAGGCGCAAGGGATCGCCGAGCAGCTGCGAAGGTACCGCCGGATCGACATCGAAAACCAGTTCGAGGCCCTTGGCGCTGGCTTTCTCGGCAATCAGGTTGGCCACATTGTCGAGCACCTCTTCGAGTGCGAACTCGGTTCGCTCGACCGCCAGCTTGCCGGCCTCAACCTTCGAAAAATCGAGAACGTCATTGACGATGCCGAGCAGATGCCGACCCGAATCCTGGATCTTTTTTACGTAGTCGCGCTGACGGGGGTTGAGGTCGGTCTTCAGCACCAGATGCGACATGCCAATGATGGCGTTCATCGGGGTACGGATTTCGTGGCTCATGGTGGCCAGAAAGCCGGTCTTCATCCGCGTGGTTTCCTCGGCCAGATCCCTGGCCCGTTGCATCGCTTCTGCAGCCTCCCGCTCCTTGGTCACGTCCTCGAACATCCACACGGTTCCCTGGGACAGCTTGCGGGCATCGACGGCACGGCCGCTGATCCGGCACCAGAAACGCGATCCGTCCTTGCGCTGCAACTCCATTACGTGCTTGACGATGTCGCCACGCATCAGATCGGCGTTCAGGTTTTCGACCCCATCCGGATATTCCCTGTCCGGCAGACAGACTCCGGCCGCCTGGCCGATCAGCTCTTCCGGAGCATAAGCGAGCAACTCCTCCAGCCGGCGATTAACATTGACAAACCGCTCGCGTTTGATGAAAGCGATTCCCAGGCTGGCCGTTGCAAAGATGGCGGTCTGTTCTTCATGGGCTTGCCGTATGTGTTCCTCAGCGGTTCGGCGGGCGCTAATGTCACGCAGGACGACGACCGTACCGAGCAGCACGCCTGCCTTGTAGAATGGCGTCGTGGCATATTCGACCGCCAGCGGCGAGCCGTCCTTGCGCCACAGTACTTCGTTATCCACTTTGCGTACCTGTCCATCGCGCGAGGTCAGATGCATCGGACAGTGTTCGTAGGGAAAAAAGCGGCCATCCGGATAGGCATAGTGGGCACGCGCGTGGAAGTGTGTCCCGAGCAGTTCCGAATCACTGAAGCCGAGCAGTCCGAGGACGGCCGGGTTGGCAAAGATCAGGCGACCATCGACATCGAGACCCAGGATGCCGTCGCTCACCGACCCCAGGATCAGGCGACTATGCTCTTCGAGCGAGGCCAGCTCGGCCGCCTGTTTTTCCAGCTGTGCCGCCTGCTCCTGGGTGGCTTCCAGCAGCCTGTGGGTGCGCGTGCTACGCTCGATGATTTCCAGGTTCATCGCCACGATCGGTAGCAAGCCATCGATTACAGCCCGTTCGTCCTCGCTGAAGGGTCTGGCGGCGGCCAGTTCGATGACCGCCAGGCACCTTTCGGAGCGCACCACCGGGACCAGCAGAATCGCCGCCGCTGCGCTCGCCGCAAGCCCCTGGGGAAGCTGCGGATCGTCCAGGCGCGAATTGTTGATGTCCAGCAACTGGCCATCTCTTGCACACTGACCGACCAGCCCCTCGCCCACGGCAATGAACATCACTTCCTGGCCGCTGGGCTTGCCGTAAGTAGCGATCAATTTCAGCGTCCGGCGATCCTCGGTAACGATGAAGAATGCCCCTTCCACGGCACCCAGCAGGCGTGGCAGGCACGCCATGACCTTGCTCGCCAGCTCGGTGAAAGTCGCTGCCTGTTGCAGGTCTCCCGAGATCGCGGCGATATTGGTCCTGATCCAGCGTTGTGCTGCCATCCTCTGATAGACCGTCTGCAAAATCGCCACGCCGCGACCAATCTCGCCGATCTCATTCTTCTGATCCTGGGCGGGAATGACCTGCCCCAGCTTTCCCTCCGACAAGGCGACGATGCTGTTACGCAGACGGCGCAGCGGCAGGGTAATCGAGCGGGCGAAAATGAAAGCCGCCAGGAGCAGCACGGCCAGGCTTGCCGCGACAAGGTAGATCGCCTGCTGCCGTTCACTCCGATAAATCTCGATTGCCTGCTGATCCATCGCCCGAGCACTCGCCGACGAGAGCTTGCTGATCTGATCCAGGCGTTCTGCCAGTTGCAGCGCCGGGTTTTCCGGCGCCGAATCCAAGGTTCTGCGGCGCGCCACCTCGACGGCACCGCTGCGAAATTGGTCTAGCGTCACCGCCCGCGAAGCCAGCACAGCGCGATACAGGGTTTCCGCCTGGGCAACGTCCTGCGCGGGTCCCCCGTAGGCCGCCTGCAGCCTGCGCACGCCGGCAAAGAATCGGTCGTCGCTATGCTGCATTTCCTTGGCTAGTTGCGCGCGCTTGTCCGGGTCCGGCTCCCTGAGCAGATCGCGCAGCAGGTGACGCATGTGCAGCAGCTCGTATTGCAGATCCTTGGCGGTACTCAGCGCGCTATGCGGAAACTGGTAGAAGCTGCGGTTGATTTCGGCGAGCGTCTGCAATTGCGGGAAGATCGACAGCCCGACGGCGAGCACCGCAAGAAAGGCGACCGCGGCAAAGCCCAGCATGCGGCTCGCGACCGTCAGCCGCTCAAGATAGTTGGTCAGGAACTCCAAGGCATCTCCGATTCACCGTGGTAACGGTCGCGAGAGAAGAATTCTCGGATATTTCCCTGACGCCGTCCATGCGCACAGCGAGCAATGCGGCGACGTCGCTGGCCCAACCAGAGGCCATCCGGAAGCGCGCATCACCAGCCGGCAACGAGCACCTTCTCCGCCCACAACAGCCCGGTAATCGTTTTCGCATCGGTGATGGTGCCGTCGCGGATAGCTGCCAGCGCCTCACCAAGCGGCAGGCTGAGCACATCGAGGAACTCGCTGCTGTCGGGATTCGGGTCTGCTTCACGATGCAGACCACGGGCAAGAAAGATCTCGATCCGCTCATCCGAATAACCGACACACGGATGCATCACACCGAGGTGGCGCCATTCCGTCGCGCTATAGCCAGTCTCTTCGAGCAATTCGCGACTGGCCGTCTCCAGATTCCCTTCACCCGGATCGATCTTGCCGGCTGGCAGTTCGAGAAAGGAGCGCGCCAGCGGATAGCGGTACTGGCGAACGAAGAGCAGCTGCCCATCGTCGAGCTGGGCAATGACCGCCGCCGCGCCCTGATGTCGCACGTACTCACGCAAGCACTCTCTGCCATCCGGCAGCAACACGCGATCCCGACGCAGGTCCAGCAGCTTGCCACGGAAAATCTGGGTGCTCTCCAGCGGTTCCTCATGCAGGTGTGGATAATCCTTTTCCATCTCCGAACTCCCAAAGAAAACGCCCCGGCTGGCGGGGCGTTGCAGACGACTTGTCAAACGGTCAGAGCGAACGGAGAAGCGCGAAGGCACAGACCGACATCAGCGCCTGTGGGAAGATCCCGAGCAGGGCGACCGCCAGGCCGTTTGCCGACATCAGCAGTTTCACGTCCATCGGTGCCACGATTGGCGCGTTATTGAGCGGCTGATCAAAGTACATGATCTTGACTACGCGCAGGTAATAGAAGCAACCAATCAGCGAGAAAAAGACGGCGACGATGGCCAACCACAGGTAACCGGCAGCAACCACTGCCTGCAGCACCGAGAACTTGGCAAAGAAGCCGACAAAGAACGGCACCCCCGCCATCGAGAACATCATCATCATCATCATGCCGGCAAACCAGGGGCTGCGCTTGTTGAGACCCTTGAAGTCGTCGATCTCATCCGCTTCGAAACCGGCGTGGGCCAGCAGCAGAATCATGCCGAAGGTCCCGGCACTGGTCAGCACATAGGTGATGACATAGAACATCGACGAACTATAGGCGTTGAGCGCAAAGCGCGCGTCGCCACCAATCACCCCGGTGACCATCCCGAGCAGCATGAAGCCCATGTGCGAGATCGCCGAATAGGCGAGCATCCGTTTCAGGTTGGTCTGGGCGATCGCAGCAAGGTTGCCGATGGCCATCGACAGCACCGAGAGCAGGATCAACATCGTCTGCCAGTCCTGGGCCAGGACGATCAGACCATTGACCAGCAGGCGGATGACCATCGCGAAAGCCGCCAGCTTCGGCGCCGTGGCAATGAACAGGGTGACTGCCGTCGGCGCGCCGTGATAGACGTCGGGAATCCACATGTGGAAGGGTACGACACCGAGCTTGAAGGCCAGTCCCGAGACCAGGAAGACCAGGCCAAACACCAGGATCCCGCGGTCAACCTGGCCCGTATAAAGCCTCTCGGCAATGGCCGTGATCTCCAAGGTTCCGGTCGCTCCGTAGATCATCGACATGCCATAGAGGAGCAGGCCAGAGGCGAGGGCGCCAAGGACAAAATACTTCATCGCCGCCTCGGTAGCCGGAATCGAATCACGATTCATCGCCACCATCGCGTAGAGAGAGAGCGAGAGCAATTCCAGACCGATATAGATGGTGACCAGATTATTCGCCGAAATCATCACCATCATTCCCAGGGTGGCAAACAGAGCCAGCGCGTAGTACTCGCCCCTGGCCATCTGCTCCCGCTCCAGGATGTAGCCGCGCGAATAGAACAGCACCACGATCACCGTCAGGTACAGGAGCAGCTTCAGCAGATCGCCCATCAGGTCGCCGACGTACATGTTGCTGAAGGTGTAGCTGATCTCCCCTGAGCTGGTCGCGAAGGTGATCACCGCCGCTCCAACCAGGGTCAACTGGGTGGCCAGGAAAGTCGCTGTGCGCTTCCTGTCCTTGACCAGGAGATCGAACATCAGGATCAGGCAAGCCATCAGCAAGATGAAGATCTCCGCAGTTGCGAGGCGGAGATCCGGCGTCAGGAACTGCATGTCGGCAAGAGTCATAGCGGCTACCAATTATTGGATCTTGCTGAGGGCGACGTGACGCAACAACTCATTGACCGAGCTGTGCATGACTTCAGTGAAGGGCTGCGGATAGAGACCCATGCCCAGCGCACCAGCGGCAAACAGGACGAAAATCAGGAACTCGCGCGCGTTGATGTCGGTGAGTTCAGCCACGTGGTGATTGGCCACTGCACCAAACACCACTCGCTTGTACATCCACAGGGTATAGGCAGCGCCGACGATCATCGTCGAGGCCGCCGCGAAAGCCACCCAGAAGTTGTGATCGACCGCAGCGAGGATGACCATGAACTCGCCAACAAAGCCCGAGGTCGCCGGCAAGCCGGCGTTGGCCATCGCGAAGAGCATGAAAAAGGCGGCAAATTTGGGCATGGTGTTGACCACCCCGCCGTAATCGGCGATCTGACGCGAGTGAGCCCGGTCATACATGACACCGATCGCGAAGAACATCGCACCGGAAACAAAACCGTGCGAGATCATCTGCACCAGCGCGCCTTCGACCCCCAGGGCGCTGAACAGGAAGAAGCCCAGGGTCACGAAGCCCATGTGCGCGATCGATGAATAGGCGACCAGTTTCTTCATGTCCTCCTGAGCCAGGGCGACGAATCCGATGTAGATGATGGCGATCAGCGACAGTCCGAGGACCAGGCCGGCGAGCGCATGCGACGCATCCGGCGCAATCGGCAGCGAGAAGCGGAGAAAACCATAGGCTCCGAGCTTCAGCGCTATCGCCGCCAGGACGATCGATCCGCCGGTCGGTGCTTCCACGTGCGCGTCGGGCAACCAGGTATGCACCGGCCACATCGGTACCTTGACGGCAAAAGCGACCAGGAAGGCGAGGAACAGCCAGGTCTGCGCGGTCATGCCGATGGGCAGCTGGTGCCAGTCGAGAATCGAGAAGCTGCCGCCGGAGGCGATGAACAGGTAGAGCAGCGCGAGCAGGAACAACAGCGAACCGAACAGGGTAAAGAGGAAGAACTTGAACGCTGCATAGACGCGTCGCGGGCCGCCCCAGACGCCGATGATCAGGTATAGCGGAATCAGCGAAGCCTCGAAAAAGACGTAGAACAGGAGACCGTCGAGCGACGAGAAAATACCGTTCAACAGGCCGGACATGATCAGGAAACCGGCGTTGTACTGGGCCACCTTGTGGTCGATGACCTGCCAGCCGGCAAGGACGACGGTTACCGTAATGAAGCTGTTGAGGATGACGAAAAGCATCGAGATGCCGTCAACACCCAGGTGGTAGTTGACGTTGAAACGTGGAATCCAGGTCTTCAGTTCGACGAACTGCATCGCCGGGGTGTGCATGTCGAAACCGGTGTACAGCGGAATCGTCACCAACAGGCCAGCAACAGCACCAATCAGCGAGAGCATCCGGGCCAGCGGTGCATTGCGATCAGAGCCCGTCGCCAGGACAACAAAGCCGGCGAGGATCGGAACCCAGATGGCAAGAGAGAGAAGCGGCGTGCCTGACATATCGTTCCCAGTCTTTCTCTAGCTCAGGCGCGCGTGACCCACAGGGTCATCAAGACGAACACGCCGATAATCATCGTAAAAGCGTAGTGGTAAATGTGACCCGTCTGGAACAGACGAGCCAGGGTCGCAAACCAGCCTACGAGGTGTACAGAACCGTTGACGATGATGCCGTCGATCAGGCCAGCGTCGCCGCCCTTCCAGAGGCCCCGGCCGAGCAGGCGTGCGCCGCCGGCAAAAAACACGTCGTTGAACTTGTCGAAGTAGTACTTGTTGTCCAGCAGCGTATACAGGAATCCTGAGCGGGCCTTGATCGCGGCCGGGATGTCCGGGCGCTTCATGTACAGGAACCAGGACAGCGCGACGCCCAGGAAGGCCAGCCAGAAAACGGCGGTGGTGACTGCGTGCGTAGCCATCGCCAAAGCTCCGTGGAAGTGGTGAGCAAGCTCCTCCATCACCGGGTGCGCCTCGGAATTGACGTAGATCGCGCTCGCGAAGTAGTCGCCGAAGAGCATCGGCTCGATGGCAATGTAGCCAATGATCACCGACGGGATCGCCAGAAGGATCAACGGCAGCGTCACTACCCATGGCGTCTCGTGTGGCTTCTGGCCGGGCGCGAGGCCGTGATGGTCGGCGTCAGGCTCGTCTTCGACATGCTCGGCATGATCGCCGGACTCCGAAGGGTGAGCCGCTTTGGCGTGCGCTGCATGATGGCCATGATCTACGTGCTTGCCGAAACGCTCTTCACCGTGAAAGACCAGGAAGTACATCCGGAACGAATAGAAAGCAGTGACGAACACGCCAGCCATTACGGCAAAGTAGGCAAAGCCGGCGCCCGGGATGTGCGACAGTGCGACCGCCTCGATGATCGAGTCCTTGGAGTAGAAGCCGGCGAAGAACGGCGTCCCGATCAGCGCCAGAGAACCGATCAGCGAGGTGATCCAGGTGATCGGCATGTACTTGCGCAGGCCGCCCATGTTGCGAATATCCTGGTCATGGTGCATACCGATGATCACCGAGCCGGCGGCAAGGAACAGCAGCGCCTTGAAGAAGGCATGCGTCATCAGGTGGAAAATCGCAACCGAGTAGGCAGAGGCGCCCAGCGCGACGGTCATGTAGCCCAGCTGCGAGAGCGTCGAGTAGGCGACGACGCGTTTGATGTCATTCTGGATGATGCCCAGGAAGCCCATGAACAGCGCAGTAATCGACCCAATGACGATGACGAAGGAGAGCGCCGTATCCGACAGCTCGAACAGCGGTGACATGCGTGCAACCATGAAGATTCCCGCCGTCACCATCGTGGCGGCGTGGATCAGTGCGGAGATTGGCGTCGGACCTTCCATCGAGTCAGGCAGCCACACATGCAGGGGAACCTGTGCCGATTTGCCCATGGCGCCGATGAACAACAGGATGCAGATGGCCGTCATCAGTTCGACACCCTTGCCCTCGCCAAACAGCGCGATGGTCGTATGGGCAGCGACGGCAGGCGCTTTGGCGAAGACGGCGGCGTAGTCAAGGGTCCCGAAATAGGCGAGGACCAGGCCGATGCCGAGGATGAACCCAAAGTCGCCAACCCGGTTGACCAGGAATGCCTTGAGGTTGGCAAAGATTGCCGTCGGCCGGGTATACCAGAAGCCGATCAGCAGATAGGAAACCAGGCCGACGGCTTCCCAGCCGAAGAACAGCTGCATGAAATTGTTGCTCATCACGAGCATCAACATCGAGAAGGTGAACAGCGAGATATAACTGAAGAAACGATTGTAGCCAGGGTCGTCCTGCATGTAGCCGATGGTATAGATATGCACCATCAGCGACACGAAGGTGACCACCAGCATCATCGTTACGGTCAGCTGATCAATCAGGAAACCTACCTCGAAACGATAGTCGCCGGACGTCAGCCACTGGTACACCGGCCCGTTATAGGTATTCCCGGCCATCACGTCCTTGAAGATCACATACGAAGCCACGAAGGCAATCGCCACGCCGGCGATGGCCACGCTATGCGCCACCCAGCGTGGAATGATGCGGCAGAACAGGCCGGCGATGACGGCGCCGAGCAGCGGGGCCAGCGGAACCAGCAGGTAGAGCTTTTGCATTTCCATGTTCAACCCTTCAAGCTGTCCAGATCATCCACATGGATGGTCTTCAGGTTGCGGAACAGCACCACGAGAATCGCCAACCCGATTGCCGACTCGGCAGCGGCGACGGTCAGAATGAAGAAGACAAAGACCTGCCCGGCAAGATCCTGCAAGTAGTGAGAAAAGGCAATGAAATTCAGGTTCACCGCCAGCAGCATCAACTCGATCGACATCAGGATGATGATCAGGTTTTTGCGGTTGAGAAATATGCCGACGACGCTGATCGCGAACAGGATCGCGCCCAGGATCAAAAAATGGGACAGTGTAAGCAAGGTGCCTCCCTGGTTCCTTCTGCATGGGGTGGGGCAATCCGCCACCACCCGCTGTTATTCTCAGTCTTGGTGCTCTACCGGCGTGCTCAGTCGCGCTTCTCGGCGGGCATCTGCAGCACGCGATAGCGATCCTTGGCTTTGACGAAAACCTGCTGCGAAGGATCGACTGCCTTGTTCTTCCGCTTCTCGCGTTGCGTCAGGGCAACCGCAGCGACAATTCCCACGAGGAGGATGACCGACGCCAGCTCGAACGGATAGACGTATTCGGTGAACATCAGGCGACCAACGGCTTGAACATTGCTGAAGTCTGCGCTGGTCTGCGCGACGCTGCTCTCGAACAACCCAAGGTAATTACCACCCAGAACCAGCCCCATTTCTGCAGCCATGAGCAGCCCAATGATCGCGCCGAGTGGCAGATAACTCCAGAATCCTTCACGAATGCGGTCGACATTGATGTCGAGCATCATCACGACAAACAGGAAAAGGACCATCACCGCGCCGACATAGACGAGCACCAGCGCAATGGCAAGAAACTCTGCCTGCAACAGCATCCACACGCCACTCGCGGTAAAGAAGGCCAGCACAAGGTACAGCGCGGCATGTACCGGATTGCGTGCGGTGATCACGCGCAAGCCGGCAAACACCAGAATCACCGAGAGAAAATAGAAAACGAAGGTCTTGAATTCCATCGCGATGGCCTGTCAGCGGTATTTCGAATCGAGCTCGCGGTCTGCCGCGATCTGTTCTTCGTAACGATCACCATTCGCCAGCAACATCGGCTTGGTGTAGTAAAGGTCGCCACGCGTTTCGCCGTGGTACTCGTAGATCCGCGTCTCAACGATGGCATCGACCGGGCAGGCCTCTTCGCAGAAGCCGCAGAAAATGCACTTCGTCAAGTCAATGTCGTAGCGCGTGGTGCGCCGCGAGCCATCGTCACGCTGCTCCGACTCGATGGTGATGGCCAGCGCCGGGCAGACCGCTTCGCACAGCTTGCAGGC
This sequence comes from Candidatus Accumulibacter affinis, assembly GCA_016713625.1. Taxonomy (GTDB): domain Bacteria; phylum Pseudomonadota; class Gammaproteobacteria; order Burkholderiales; family Rhodocyclaceae; genus Accumulibacter; species Accumulibacter affinis. The sequence goes on along the minus strand of JADJOT010000008.1, from coordinate 30,483 downwards.
GATACACCTTTCCTCGCCGTTCGGGTAGCGTCGCAAGGCATGCAAACCGCGGAAACGGAAGCTCTGCGGTGTCTTCTCTTCGGGGTACTGGACGGTAATCTTGCGGGCAAACATGTATCGCCCGGTCACTGACAGCCCTTTCAACAACTCCTTGAGCAGGAGGCTGTTGAAAATTTCCTTCATCGAACCCATGGCTAGCCTCTCACTTCCAGATGTTCAACGGCGACATCATCCAGGCGCCGACGACGACCAGCCATATCAGACACAGCGGGATGAATACCTTCCAGCCCAGGCGCATGATCTGGTCGTAGCGATAGCGCGGGAAGGTGGCACGAATCCAGAGGAAGACGAACAACACGGCCGAGATTTTCAGGAACAACCACAGAATGCCATCCGGCAGGAAGCCGACCGGCGACAGCCAGCCGCCGAGAAACAGGATCGAGGTCAGCGTCGATACCAGGATCATGTTGGCGTATTCGGCCAGGAAGAAGACCGCAAAGGCCATTCCCGAATATTCACAGTGGAAGCCGACGATCTCGGATTCGCCTTCCGCCAGGTCGAATGGCGCACGGTTGGTTTCGGCGACGATGGACACCAGATAAACGACGAACATCGGCAACAGCGGCAGCCAGTTCCACGACAGGAATCCCAGCCCCTTGTCGGCAAAATAGCCCCGACCCTGACCGCCAACGATGTCGCCGAGGTTGAGGCTGTTCGAAACCATCAGCACGACCACCAGCGCCAGACCCATGGACACTTCGTAGGAGATCATCTGGGCGGCCGAGCGCATGCCGCCGAGGAAAGCGTACTTCGAATTCGACGCCCAGCCCGAGAGGATGATCCCATAGACGCCGATCGAGGTGATCGACATGATGTAGAGCAGGCTCGCGTTAACGTTCGCCAGCACCAGGGTGTCGTTGAATGGAATGACTGCCCAGGCAGCCAGCGCCGGTGCGAAGGCAAACATCGGAGCGAGCAGAAAGACGCTCTTGTCGGACCCGGTAGGAATCACGACTTCCTTGAGCAGCAGCTTGAGGCCATCGGCGATTGGCTGGATCAGGCCCCACGGACCGACGCGGTTGGGTCCGATCCGCACCTGCATCCAGCCGATGACCTTGCGTTCCCAGAAGGTGAGGTAGGCAACGGCGAGAAGCAAGGGCGCGATGATCAGAACGATCTTGAGCACCACCCAGACCAGCGGAAACACCGATCCAAAAAGGCCTTGCAAGAATCCTTGCAGCGCATCAACCATCATGCACGCTCCACGTCGATCGCACCGAACATCTCACCCAACGCCGCCGTCGAAGGATGCGCGGCGGCCACCCGAACACAGCGCGCCGGTACCGTCTCGTCGGCTCTGGCCGTGAGAACCGCCTCACCGCTCCCCTGTCTGAGACGGACCGGAAGCCCATCGGTAAGCCCCAGCGTGGCCAGTGTTTGCGCGCTCATGCGCGCCGTCGGTGCCGCAGCAGCATGCGTCTTTTGCAGTGCCGGAGCACGCCGTGCCAGCGGATCAGCAAAATAGATCGGCACGTCGGCCACACGTTGCAGACTGCCACTGGCTGCTGTCAATGACCAGGGCAGACCGCTGAGAGAATTGTCCAGGCCGCTTAGCAGGGCTTGACCAGCAGGAATGATCTCGTCGCGCACCTGTTCGCTCGTGTCCTGGTCAAAGCCCGGCAGTGCCAGCAAATTGCCCAGCACGCGCAACACCTTCCAGCCAGGACGGGCGTCACCCAAGGGACGCACCACACCATTGAAACTCTGGACGCGACCCTCGGCATTGACAAAGGTGCCCGAGGTCTCGGTGAATGGGGTGATCGGCAGGAGCACGTCGGCGTAGTCAAGCATAGCGCCATCATTGAACGACGTCAGCATGACCACCAGCGCGGCATCCTTGAGTGCGGCGACTGCCTGTTGCGGGTTGTGACAATCGAGGTCCGGTTCGACGCCGAGCAGAACATAGGCCTGGCGGGGTTGCGCAAACATCTCGTAGGCGTTGAGCGCGGTGGGCACCGCCTTCGCCACGTAGCCGCCGACACTGTTGGCCGCTTCTCCGATGAAGCCACAGCTGGCGCCGGTCAGCCTCGACAATTCAAGCGCCAGGGCGTGCAACTGGCTTGCCTGCGGATTCTGCTCGGCGGCATTGCCAAGGAAAACCGCCCGTTTCTCACCATCGAGCAGACTCCTGGCAATTGCCTCGCTGGCAGCGCAAGGCTCGACCGAAGCGAGTCCCGCCGGAACGGCCTCGCCCTTTAATTGAGCAGCCGCCTTGACCACCGCCGCCAGAGCCAGGGGCAGCTCGGCAGGAGATACGGTCACCTGCGCGTGCAGCTTAATCAGCGGATCATCGCCACCCACCGAAAGCAGGCTTACCTTGCCCCACTTCTTGGCCAGTTGACGCAGGCGCTGGGCGAACAGGGGGTGGTCCTTGCGCAGGAAACTGCCAACGACCAATACCGCATCCAGATCCTTGATTTCAGAGAGCTTCAGTCCAAGCCATGGTAGCCCGGCGAGCTTGCCATCAGTAGAGAAATCCCGTCGCCGTGGACGGAAGTCGACGCTGCCCGAACCAAGACCGCGGGTCAGTTTCTGGAGCAGGTACAGTTCCTCGAGCGTTGCCTGCGGGGAGGCCAGCGCGGCCAGCGATTCGCCGCCGCTGTTACTGACGACATCCTTGAGCCCATGCGCGACGTAATCAAGCGCGACTTTCCAATCGACTTCACGCAACGCACCATCGACACGAATCATCGGCTTGCTCAACCGCGTCGGCGAATTCAGCGCCTCGTACGAAAAGCGCTCCTTGTCCGAAATCCAGCACTCATTGACGTCTTCATTGTCCCGCGGCAAGACACGCATCACGACATTGTTCTTGACCTGGATGGCCAGGTTGGCGCCGATGCTGTCGTGCGGGCTGATCGACTTACGGCGTGACAATTCCCAGCTGCGGGCGGAATAGCGGAAGGGTTTTGAAGTCAGCGCCCCCACCGGGCAGAGGTCGATCATGTTGCCGGAAAGCTCCGAATCGACCGAGCGACCGACAAAGGTCGTGATTTCGGAGTGCATGTTGCGACTGGCCATGCCAAGTTCCATCACCCCGGCAATTTCCTGCCCGAAGCGAACGCAGCGGGTACAGTGAATGCAGCGCGCCATTTCCTGCATCGAGATCAGTGGACCGACATCCTTGTGGAAGACCACCCGCTTGTCTTCCTGAAAACGCGAGGCGCTGCCTCCGTAACCAACCGCCAGGTCCTGCAACTGGCATTCGCCACCCTGATCGCAGATCGGGCAGTCGAGCGGATGATTGATCAGGAGAAACTCCATCACCCCCTTCTGGGCGTTGACCGCCAGCTCGGAATGAGTAAACACCTTCATGCCGTTGGTCACCGGTGTGGCGCAGGCGGGCAACGGCTTCGGTGCCTTCTCGACCTGCACCAGACACATGCGGCAGTTGGCAGCAATGGAAAGCTTCTTGTGATAGCAGAAATGCGGAATATAAGCACCCAGCCGCGTGGCAGCGTCCATGATCGTGCTGCCATCAGGCACGTTCGCCACCTTGCCGTCGATTTCGATTTCCATCGTCTCGGACCCTAAACCGTTGCCGTAAAGAAACCACTGCCGGCGCGCTGCACCTCAACGGGCACGAGGCACTTCTTGTGTTCGATGTGGTAGGCGAACTCGTCGCGATAATGCTTGATGAAGCTCTGTACCGGCATCGATGCGGCGTCGCCAAGCGCGCAAATGGTGCGGCCCATGATGTTGGTAGTCACACTGGCGAGCAGGTCGAGGTCATCAGGACGCCCCTTGCCGCTCTCGATGCGATGCACCACCTTGTACAGCCAGCTGGTTCCCTCCCGGCACGGCGTACACTGCCCGCAGGACTCTTCGTAGTAAAAGAAGGACAGGCGCTCGAGCGCTCTCACCATGCAGGTGGTCTCGTCCATGACGATGACCGCGCCCGATCCGAGCATCGAGCCTCCCTTACTGATCGAATCGTAGTCCATCGTGCAGTCCATCATCGTCGCCGCGGGAACCACCGGTGCCGATGAACCGCCCGGGATACAAGCCTTCAGCTTGCGGCCACCACGCATGCCGCCGGCCATTTCCAGGAGGGTCGCAAACGGCGTACCAAGCGGAATTTCGTAGTTCCCGGGACGGTTGACATGGCCCGAGACCGAGAACAGCTTGGTGCCACCGTTGTTTGCCTTGCCGGCTTCGAGGTAGGTCTCGCCGCCGAGGTTGATGATGTACGGAATCGAAGCAAAGGTCTCGGTATTGTTGATCGTTGTCGGCTTCCCGTAGAGGCCGAAGGAAGCCGGAAAAGGTGGCTTGAAACGCGGCTGCCCCTTTTTGCCCTCGATCGACTCGAGCAAGGCGGTTTCTTCGCCGCAGATGTAGGCACCGTAGCCATGATGCGCAAAGAGGTCGAAGTTGAAACCGGAACCGAGCAGGTTGTTGCCGAGAAAACCCGCCACCCGCGCCTCGTCGAGTGCTTCTTCGAAGCGTTCGTAGATCTCCCACACTTCACCGTGAATGTAGTTGTAACCACGTCCGGCGCCCATCGCGTAGGCAGCAATGGCCATCCCTTCGATCACCGAATGCGGGTTATAGCGGAGGATGTCACGATCCTTGAAGGTGCCCGGCTCGCCTTCATCCGAATTGCACACCACGTACTTGTCGCCGGGAAACGAGCGCGGCATGAAACTCCACTTGAGGCCGGTGGGGAAGCCCGCCCCGCCACGACCCCGCAGAACCGATTTCTTGACCTCGTTGATGACGTCGCCCTGCGCCAGTTTCTCCTCGAGAATGCGCCGCAGAGCCTGGTAACCGCCACGTTTGACATAATCTGCCAGGCGCCAGGCGTTGTCGCCGTCGAGACCGACGCTGAGCATCGGGTTGAGTGCACCGAGAATCGCCATTACTTGAGCTCCGCCAGCAGTTTGTCGATTTCCTCGGGATTCATCCAGCTGCACATGCGACGGTTATTGATGATCATCACCGGCGCATCACCGCAGGCACCCATGCACTCGCTTTCCTTGAGCGTGATCAGGCCGTCGGATGTCGTCTGGTTGTAGCCGATACCGAGCTTCTTCTTCAAGTACTCGCCGGCATCGACGCCACCAGTGAGCATGCAGGGCAGGTTGGTACACACCGAAACCTTGTACTTGCCAACCGGCTTGAGGTCGTACATGTTGTAGAAGGTCGCCACCTCATAGGCGGCGATCGGCGCCATGCCGAGGTAATTGGCAACACACTCGATGGCCTCAGTCGATAGCCAGCCCTGCTGTTCCTGCGCTATGGCGAGAGCCGCCATTACCGCCGACTGCTTCTGCTCAGCCGGGTACTTGGCAATCTCGCGATCAATTCTCTTGAGGGATTCTGAAGTCAGCATCAGCGGTCAATCTCGCCAAAAACAACGTCCTGCGAACCAATGATGGTCACCACGTCGGCCAGCATGTGGCCGCGCACCATCTCATCCATTGCCGACAGGTGCACATAACCCGGAGGACGGATCTTCAGGCGATAAGGCTTGTTGGCGCCATCCGAAATCACGTAGATACCGAACTCTCCCTTCGGGTGTTCAACTGCCGAATAGGCTTCGCCCTCGGGCACGTGGATGCCTTCGGTACACAGCTTGAAGTGGTGGATCAGCTCTTCCATGTTGGACTTCATGGCTTCGCGATCCGGCGGCGCCACCTTGTGGTTGTCGGACATCACCGGACCCGGGTTCTGCCGCAACCACTCGATACACTGCTTCAGGATGCGGTTGGACTGGCGCATCTCTTCCATGCGAACCAGGTAACGATCATAAGAGTCGCCGGTCACGCCTACCGGTATGTCGAAATCGACCCGGTCATAGACTTCGTAAGGCTGCTTCTTGCGCAGGTCCCAGGCAATGCCAGAGCCACGCAGCATCGGCCCGCTAAAACCGCGCTGCAGCGCACGCTCCGGCGAAACGATGCCGACGTTCACCAGACGCTGCTTCCAGATCCGATTGTCGGTGAGCAGCGTTTCGTACTCGTCGAGCAACTTCGGAAAGCGGCCGGAAAAGTCATCCAGGAAGTCGAGCAGCGTGCCGCTGCGCACGTCATTGAAGGGCTTGATCTGAGCAGCGCTTTTCCACTTCGATTCCTGATACTGCGGCATGCGATCTGGCAAGTCACGATAAACGCCGCCCGGGCGGTAGTAGGCCGCGTGCATGCGTGCCCCCGAAACCGCTTCGTAAGCATCGATCAGATCCTCGCGCTCCCGGAAGGCGTACAGCACCATGGTCATCGCCCCGACGTCGAGACCGTGACAGCCAACCCAGAGCAGGTGATTGAGGATGCGCGTGATTTCGTCGAACATCACCCGGATGTATTGCGCGCGGATCGGTACCTCGATTCCCAGCAGCCTCTCGATCGCCATGCAGTAGGCGTGCTCGTTACACATCATCGACATGTAGTCGAGACGATCCATGTACGGCACCGACTGAATCCAGGTCTTGTTCTCGGCGAGCTTTTCGGTGGCGCGGTGGAGCAGCCCAATATGCGGATCGGCGCGCATCACCACTTCGCCGTCCAGTTCAAGCACCATCCGCAGAACACCGTGCGCCGCCGGGTGCTGCGGCCCGAAATTCAGGGTGAAGTTGCGCAGTTCAGGCATTGTCGACGTTCCCGTAAGTCGCTTCGCGAACGATCCGCGGCGTTATCTCGCGCGGCTCAATGGTTACCGGTTGGTAGATCACTCGCTGCTGCTCCGGGTCGTAACGCATTTCTACGTACCCGGCTATCGGGAAGTCCTTGCGGAAGGGATGCCCGACAAAGCCATAGTCGGTGAGAATCCGACGCAGGTCATCGTGACCGGGGAAAACGATCCCATATAGGTCGAAAGCCTCGCGCTCGAACCAGTTGACGCTGTTCCACACCGAGGTAAGCGAAGGCAGCGAGGGGAAATCGTCATCAGGCGCGAAGCAGCGAACGCGCAGCCGCCAGTTCCTGGTGATCGACAGCAGGTGACTGACGGCGGCGAAACGCTTGCCTACTCGCTCGACATTTCCATAAGCCGAATAGTCTACGCCGCAAAGGTCGATCAATTCCTCGAAAGACAAGGCGGGCTCGTCGCGAAGAGTCTGCATCACTGCCAGGTAGTCGGCAGAGTCCACCTCGATGGTCACTTCACCGAACAGCATCTTCAGGGACTTCACTCGATCACCGAGATGTTCTTGCAAATTCTGGCTAAGCGCTTCCAGCGTGGCGGACATGACTCACTCTCGGTTGATTGTTTTCAGCGGGCGATGGTGCTGGTCCGACGAATCTTGTTTTGCAACTGGATCAGGCCGTAGATCAGCGCCTCGGCTGTCGGCGGGCAACCCGGTACATAGATATCGACGGGAACGATCCGGTCGCAACCACGCACTACCGAATAGGCGTAGTGATAATAACCGCCACCATTGGCGCAGGAACCCATCGAAACGACCCAGCGCGGCTCGGCCATCTGGTCATAGACCTTGCGCAGGGCGGGCGCCATTTTGTTGGTCAGCGTTCCGGCGACGATCATCACGTCCGACTGGCGCGGACTGGGGCGAAAAACGATGCCGAAGCGATCCAGATCGTAACGCGAGCAACCGGCATGGATCATCTCGATGGCGCAACACGCGAGCCCGAAGCTCATCGGCCACAGCGAGCCGGTACGGACGTAGTTGATCAGCTTGTCTGCCGTCGTGGTGACGAAGCCTTCTTGAAGAATTCCTTCAATGCCCATCACTCACTCCCAATCCAGAGCGCCCTTGGCCCAGGCGTAGATATAGCCGACGACTAGGATGGCGATGAACACCAGCATCTCGATGAAGCCGAACCAGCGAACCGATTCGGTGTGCGCAATCTCCTTGAAGATCGTCGCCCAGGGGAGCAAGAAAGCCACTTCGAGGTCAAACAGGATGAAGATGATGGCGATCAGGTAGTAGCGCACATCGAACTTCATGCGCGCATCTTCGAAAGCCTCAAAACCGCATTCGTAGGGGGACAGTTTCTCGCTGTCCGGGCGATGTGGCGCGACCACCATACCAGTAATGACCGGCGCAAAACCAAACGCGATGCCAATCAGTACGAAGACAAGTACCGGGAAATAGCTTTCCAGCATGATCCGCCCCACAAGCGCTTCATTTCAGACTGCAGCCACCCGCACTGAATGGCTCCTCCTGGTGCCGACGATGAGACTCGAACTCACACGACCGAAGCCACTACCCCCTCAAGATAGCGTGTATACCAATTTCACCACGTCGGCACGACCACGGGCAGCAGACGAGTCAACCGAGGAGTCCTGCACTTCTCGTCCCTGCCTTGAAACCGAATTACCTGGGAATGTCTTTCGCCTTTGAATCGGGATTCGCGGGGCTTGTTCCCTGCTCAACGCTGCCCACAGGCGGTGCTGACACAGGCCCGGAGTTTACCGCATCCTGCATCACACTGCCAGTCGTTTTTGGCTTGCTCGAAGCAAGATAGGCGAGCGAGAGGCTGGTGACGAAAAAAATCGCCGCCAGGACCGCGGTGGTGCGGCTGAGGAAATTGGCAGATCCGGTCGCACCGAACAGGCTGCCGGAAGCACCGCTACCAAAGGCGGCCCCCATGTCGGCACCCTTGCCGTGCTGAACCAGGACAAGACCAATCACGCCGACCGCCGCCAGGATATGTACCGCCAGGACCACAGAAAAAAGATATTCCATATAACCTCTTGTCCGACCCGGCGAATGACCGTCGCAGGGTGGAAGACTCCGAAAAAAACTTCGGCAGTATAGTCAGTTTGCGCCACCGTGGTCAATTGGCGATCGCCACCCGGCCAGACAGGGACAGTAGCACGAAGAAAAACGGCCCCGGAGTAGCTGCCTCCCGGGCCGTTTGCCGCCGATCAAGCCGGCGGAGACTGCTTAGTGACCGGATGCCGAGGAAGAGCCAACGCCCGTTTCCGAACGAACCTTCTGCGCCGGGTAAAGCGAGCGCTCGAGCTGAGCCTGCTTGCTGTTGTCCATCTTGGAAACCAGATAGATCACCAGGAAGGCTGCCGTCATCGAGAACAGGGCTGGTGAAGAATAGGGGAACAGCGCGCTGCCCTTCGGATTCTTCAGTACCGCTTCCCATACCGATGCCGACAGGATGGTCAGCACCACCGAAGCCAACAGGCCGACGATGCCACCGGCCACCGCACCCTTGGTGGTGCAGTCCTTCCACAGCACGGACATGAACAGCACCGGGAAGTTGGCCGAACAGGCAATGGCGAAGGCCAGCATCACCATGTAGGCGACGTTTTCCTTCTCGAACGCGATGCCGAGGAACACCGCGACGATGCCGAGGCACACCGTGGTGATCTTGGAAACACGCAGTTCCGAGGCAGAGTCGGCGTTGCCGTGCTTGAACACGGTTGCATAGAGGTCATGCGACACCGCCGAAGCGCCGGACAGCGTCAGGCCGGCAACCACAGCCAGGATCGTTGCGAAGGCCACCGCCGAGATGAAGCCGAGGAAGACGTTGCCGCCGACCGCGTTGGCCAGGTGGATGGCGGCCATGTTGCCACCGCCCTTGAGGCCATCCCAGACCAGTTTGCCGTCAGCGCCGACGGCCTGTACGCCATCCACCATCTTCGGCACATAGTAGGCCTCCGGGTTCTGCGTGAGCATGACGATGGCGCCGAAACCGATGATGAAGGTCAGGATGTAGAAGTAGCCGATCCAGGTGGTCGCCCAGCCGACCGACTTGCGAGCTTCCTTGGCGCTCGGCACGGTGAAGAAGCGCATCAGGATGTGCGGCAGACCGGCGGTACCAAACATCAGTGCCATGCCGACCGAGATCGCCGAAACCGGATCCTTGATCAGCGCACCCGGGGACATGATGGCCAGGTGCTTGGGATGGACCTCGACCGCCTTGGCAAACAACGCGTTGGGGTTGAAGCCGAACTGCCAGAGGACGGCCAGCGCCATGAAGGTGGCACCGGTAAGCAGCATGATCGCCTTGATGATCTGCACCCAGGTGGTCGCCGTCATGCCACCGAACAGCACGTAGCACATCATCAGCACACCGACGATGACCACCGCGTAAATGTATTCCATCCCGAACAGCACCTTGATCAGCTGACCTGCGCCAACCATCTGGGCGATCATGTAGAAGGCCACGACAACCAGCGAACCGGTAGCTGCGAAGCTGCGCATCGGCGTTTGTGAAAAACGGTAGGCAGCCACGTCGGCAAAGGTAAACTTGCCCAGGTTGCGCAGACGCTCGGCCATCAGGAAGGTGATCACCGGCCAGCCAACCAGCCAGCCGATCGAGAAGATCAGGCCGTCAAAGCCGTTGGCGAACACCAGGCCGGAGATCCCGAGGAAGGACGCCGCGGACATGTAGTCACCGGCGATCGCCAGGCCATTCTGGAAGCCGGTAATGCCGCCGCCGGCGGTGTAGAAGTCGGCAGCAGATTTGGTTCTCGCTGCGGCCCACTTGGTGATCCCCAGGGTGATCAGGACGAAGATGGCGAACATCGCAATCGCCACCCAGTTGGTCGCCTGTTTCGTTGTATTGCCGAGGTCGGCACCGGCAGCGAGCACGCCGCCGGTAGCGAGCAGGCCAAGAGTCAGGCCGATAAGGTTACGAGTGGATTTGCTGATCATTTCTTGCTGGCCTCCCTGATGACCTCGGCACTCATGTCGTCGAACTCGGTGTTGGCCTTGCGGACATAAATGTTGGTAATGACGATGGTGAAAATAATCACACCGACCCCCAGCGGAATGCCGATCGTCGTCACCACACCGGGTGCAATCGGCGTGCCCAGCCATTCCTTGTTGAAGGCAATCAACAGGATGTAGCCGTAATAGACGATGATCATCAGGATGGACATGGTGATGCTGTAAGCCGAGCGCTTGCGCACCAGTTCGTGGTACTTGGGATTGGCTTCAATCCGTGCAACGATGTCGTCGTTCACTTTCTTGTCTCCTCCAGGAATGTACAGATTACAAATGTCGAGCCACTTATCATGGCTAGCGAGCGATCATAATGACCAATACTTACTTGCCGCTTACGACAGCGAAGGAAGTCCTGCGACAACAATACCTTGCCGTACCAGCTTCATGCCCTGCTTCAGGTCATGCCGGAAACTCGACTGCTGCCGCGGCCACCCGACACACACGCGCATGACCGGCAGGACCAGCCAGACTGCTGGCCGGCGGTCGACCGGCAGATTTTCGGCAAATCCACAAATGATGACGTGCAAACCACTGGCCGGGGAAGCGCCTGCGGCAGTGTTTTCCGCAGGAAGGGGAATAATTTCACAGTCCGGAAGCGTCTTCCCGTTAAGATTCGCCTGCGCCGATTCGATCGCGCACGCCGAAAAATGACTGACGCAAACCTTCTCAGTGAACTGATCAGCCGCTCCGCCGATCGCCACCCCGACGCTGTCGCCCTGACCTATGGCAAACGGTCAATGAGCTACGAGAGCCTCCAGCTAGCGATCGCGGGTTTTGTCAGCGGCATCGTCGGGCTCGGCCTGCAGCGCGGCGAAAGGATTGCCATCTACCTCGAGAAGCGGCTGGAAACCGTCGTTGCCAGCTTTGGCGCGGCGGCGGCAGGCTGCGTCTTCGTGCCGCTGAACCCCTTGCTGAAGGCCGCGCAGGTAGCCTACATTCTGCGCGACTGCAATGTGCGGTCGCTGCTTACCTCCCACGAACGCCTGGCGCTGCTCGCGCCGGTACTGCCTTCCTGCGATGATTTGCAACACCTGCTGCTGGTCAACGCCGAACCGTTCCCAGCCAGCACTGGTCCGCTGGCCTGCCTGGGCTGGAACGGGCTGATGCACAGTGCGGCGCAGAATGGCCACCGGGTAATCGATACCGACATGGCGGCGATTCTCTATACCTCGGGGAGTACCGGCAAGCCGAAAGGAGTCGTGCTCTCGCACCGGAACATGCTTGCCGGCGCCAGGAGCGTTGCCAGCTATCTTGAAAATAGCGCCGAAGACACGCTGCTGGCCGCCCTGCCCCTGTCTTTCGATGCCGGCTTCAGCCAGCTTACGACCGCATTTCATGTCGGTGCGCGAGTCGTCCTGCTCAATTACCTGTTGCCCCAGGACGTCCTCAAGGCGTTGGCACGCGAAAGAGTAACCGGACTGACGGCGGTCCCGCCGCTCTACATCCAGCTCGCGCAACTCGAATGGCCGGCGGCAATCAGCGAACATCTGCGCTATTTCGCCAATACCGGCGGACGCATGCCGCGCGAAACACTGGCCGCACTGCGCGCGCGCCTGCCAGCGAGCAAGCCCTACCTGATGTATGGACTGACCGAAGCCTTCCGCTCGACCTACCTTCCTCCGGACGAGGTTGACCGGCGGCCTGATTCGATCGGCAAGGCCATCCCGAACGCTGAAATCCTGGTCTTGCGCGAAGACGGATCAGCCTGCGCGGCCAACGAAGCAGGCGAACTCGTCCATCGTGGTGCCCTGGTCGGCATGGGTTACTGGAACGACCCCGAAAAAACCGCAGAGCGCTACAAACCACTCCCGGCAAACACGCCGGGCCGCGATCGCGGCCTGGTGCTGCCCGAAATCGCGGTTTTTTCGGGCGACACGGTGCGCAGGGATGAGGAGGGATTCCTCTACTTCATCGGTCGCCGCGACGAAATGATGAAAACCTCTGGCTATCGGGTCAGTCCCACCGAGGTCGAGGAGGTCATCTACGCCACCCGCCTGGTTGGTGAGTGCGTTGCCTTTGGCGTTGACCACCCCACGCTCGGGCAAGCCATCCAGGTGATTGCCACGCCAGCCGCTGGCGGGACTCTGGATACCGCCGCGCTGCTCGCCGAATGCCGCGACCGGGTGCCCGCGTACATGCTGCCGACGGGGATCACCGTGCGGTCAGGCCCCTTGCCACGCAACCCCAACGGCAAGATCGACCGCCAGGCTCTGGCCAGCGAGTTCCGTGCTTCGACCGCTACGCCCGTGCCAGGGCAGGAATAGCGCATGCATCCGAAAACGGCAGCGCCCCGGGCGACAGTTCCTTCGCCTTCAGGTCGTCGCCAGCGGTCCGGAACGACGCATGCTCCGGTCCGGCTTCAAATCGTCAACGCTGAGCATCGAGGCAACTTCCGGTGAGCGCGCGAACCTCCCCGGTGCACCCGCAGATGAGTCAGTTTGCGGTACAGGATGGCGAGCTCATGATCGGCGGCATAGCGCTATCGCGACTCGCAGCGCGCGTTGGGCAAACCCCTTTTTATGCTTATGATCGGCATTTGCTGACGCGACGCGTCAGCGAACTGCGTGCGGCCCTGCCCCCTCCCTGAAGCTGCACTATGCGATGAAGGCCAATCCGATGCCCGCCCTGGTCTGCCACATGGCAGGACTGGTCGACGGAATCGACGTGGCATCTGCCGGCGAACTGAAAGTTGCTCTTGACGCGGGCGCAGATGCGCAGGAAATCAGCTTTGCCGGCCCTGCCAAACGACGGGTCGAGTTGCAGCAGGCGGTTGCCGCCGGGATTCTGATCAATATTGAATCGTTTCGCGAAGTCGCCGAACTGGCTTCGATTTGCGATGATACGGGCGACGTGGCGCGCCTTGCCGTACGAGTCAACCCGGATTTCGAACTCAAGAGTTCAGGAATGAAGATGGGTGGGGGCGCCAAACAGTTTGGTGTAGATGCCGAGCAGGTGCCCGAACTGCTGGCCGAGATCGGCCGCAGCGGCATGGCCTTTGAAGGCTTCCACCTCTTCGCCGGCTCACAGAACCTGAAACCTGAAGCCATCGTGGAAGCACAGGGCAAGAGCTATGAACTCGCCTTGCGCCTCGCCCAATCCGCACCGTCGGCGGTGCGCTTCCTCAATCTCGGCGGTGGCTTCGGCATCCCCTACTTCCCGGGGGAGCAGCCGCTTGACCTGGCGCCAATCGCCGCCAACCTTGCAGGCATCGCCGAGCGTGCCCGCCGCGAGTTGCCAGAGGCGGAACTGGTCATCGAACTGGGCAGATATCTGGTCGGCGAAGCAGGTATCTACGTCGCACGCATCGTCGACCGCAAGCTCTCGCGCGGCCAGACCTTTCTGGTCAGTGATGGTGGGCTGCACCACCATCTCTCGGCGTCCGGCAATTTTGGCCAGGTGATCCGCAAGAATTACCCCGTCGCTATCGGCAACCGGATGCTGCCGGCTGAGCGCGAAACGGTGTCCGTCGTGGGTCCGCTGTGTACGCCGCTGGACTTGCTGGCAGACCGAATGGAGCTTGCCGTCGCGCGGGCCGGCGATCTGGTGGTGATTTTTCAATCGGGCGCCTATGGCTTTACCGCCAGCCCACAGGCTTTTCTCGGACATCCGCCGTGCACCGAGCTGCTGGTGTGAATGGCGAAACGTTCTTCCCGCCCGGGAGTGACCAACGCTGGAGCAGCCAGGACCTTGCCGGCAGCGCAGCCAACCGAAGCATCTGGAAGGGCGGAAGCTACCCGGCCAAATCTGGCTCACCAGCAACGGCGCAGTTCCAGGAAGACGCTGACCCTCTTTAACCCTTACGGAACCCGAACATGCTCCGCTACAACAGCCTGTCCCGACATCTTTCCGGCACCACCGCCGCACGTCTGATACTCGTTCTTGGATTGACGGGCAGCAGCACCATTGCCGTTGCCGCGCTTGACATCACCAGAGAGGAAATGTCGCTGCTCCCACGCTATTGTCCCTACGTGGAGGGCTCGGGAAACAGTGGCGCGCCTGGCGCCCCTTCCCCCGGAGCCAAGCCTTATGTCGCCATGATGGGTGATAATTTCTGGCACATACATCACTATTGCATCGGCTTGGTCCACAGGCAACGCGCCCTGCGCAGCAACACGCCGCCGCCAGTCAGGGCATTCCAGCTGAGCGAAGCTCGCAGCAATTACCTGTACGTGACCAAGCACGCCAGCAAGGATTTCATCCTCCTTCCGGAAATCCATACTGCGATCGGCGAGGTCGAACTGCGCCTCGCCCTCCCCAATGATGCCAACCAGTCGTTTGCCAAGGCGCGAGCACTCAAACCGGACTACTGGCCCGCCTACTCACACTGGGCAGAGTTTCTGATCCGGTCCGGGCACGCGGCTGAAGCCAAGCCTCTGGTACGAACCGGCCTGGAATATAGTCCGAACTCCAGGACTCTGCAGGAGCAGTACCGCCACGTCGGTGGCAAGCCGTCCGAAATCGTTCCCAAAAAAGTCCAGGAGCTGCCGCCAGGGGACGCTGCAGGTCACACGATCGATCCACCGGTCGTCGAATAGCCTGCTTCATGAGCAGCGCGGCGTTGGCCGGTCAGCCGTCGTCACGGCTTTCCTCGTCCTGACGATCCTCGACACGCCTCCTGGCAACGGCAAGGCCGCTGTCGGCAGCGGCTTCAGAAACGCTCGTCCGCCCGCAGGTAGCGCCATTGCCCGGCGGCCAGTTTGCCAAGTGAGACGCTGCCGATACGGACTCGCTTGATGGTGGTCGCCCGCAAACCAAGCTGCTCACACATGCCGCGAATCTGCCGTTTTCGACTCTCGTGCAGGACGAAGCGCAATTGTTGCTCGCTCAGCCATGACACCTGCGCGGGCAACAGCTTGACCTTGTCCAGCGTCAAACCATGCCGCAGCCGTTCCAGGCCATCCGGCGGCAACTCGCCCTCGACGCGTACGTGGTATTCCTTCTCCAGTCGCGAATCACCGCCAGTCAGGCGGCGGGCAACGCTGCCTGACTGAGTAAACACCAGCATGCCGCCCTCGTCGTTCTCGATACGTCCGGCCAGGGCCAGTCCGCGCAGATGCGTCGCCTGGAAACGGCAGGAATTGCTGTCTTCCGGCCAGTGATTATCCGAACGGATCAGTGCGACCGCGTTGTCACTATCTTCTTCTACCGCTGCCTCGGCCGGGTCACAGGGCTTGTTGAAGAGGATCGTGACACTTTCGGTCTGGTGTCTGCTCGCCACGTCATTGATCCCGATTTTCGCCTTCGGGCTGACCCTTGCACCCAACCGAGCGACGACCACGCCGTCGACGCTGACCCAGCCGTTCTCGATCCATTCGTCCGCTTCGCGTCGCGAGCAGGCAGCCAATTCACTGACCAGGCGAGACAGCCGCGGCGACTCTTTCGGCAAGCCGCGCGGCATCCTGGTCGTCGTTGCCGGCGTCTCGGGCACTGCCGTCGCCGGGACCTGCAACGCGGGCGCCAGGGCTGGCGGGCCGCTCTGCCGGCCGGCCGGCGCGGGTAGATCACCTTCAGAGCGCCGTGGCGGAGGGGGGAAAGCGCGCGCTCCGGTACTCCGCGCAATGCCGCGTTGGGGATAGGTCTTCGACCTCTGCTGAGGGCGCCCGTTGGCCGGTGGCCCGCCAGCCTCCGGGAAGCGGCCGTCAGGTCTCCCCTCGCCAGGACCCTCCGCGACCTGCTCAATTGCCTTGCTGCCACGTTCTGGAGCCGCCGCTGTGCTGTCTCGCTGCGGTGCTGCGACAGCTTCCACCCTCGCCGGCTGACTGCGATCTGTCCCCGTGGCGTCGCCACGGAAGCGTGCTGGTGTTCGCTTGTCGGCGTCCGCCGGCACTGCCGGCACCGCCCATTTGCCGTCAACACGGCGCGCGGCAGCATGCTTGCTGGCCGGCGAGCCACGGCGAATCGGTTTGCGCGCGCGGCCCGGCGTTTCGCGGTCGCCAGGGGCAGGCTTTTTGGGCAGTTTCAGGGTCGGGCGGGACATGGCGGGGCTTTTCCTTACCGTGAAAGTCGCCCAAGCGACTTTCACATTAACGCGGTGGTGGCGGTGGCGGCAGGCCGCGCGGTGGTGGTGGCGGTGGCGCAATGCCTCGCGGCGGAGGCGGCGGGGACGATTGTCCGCCATCGTGCAGCAGCGTCTGCCCCCCGACCAGCGGCACTTTGTGGCCGCGCGCGTACATGCACTGCACATAATTCTGGTCGTAACGTTGCTGCATGAGGTAGCTTGAGGTGTTGCTGGCGGCGACTCCGCTGGCACTGCCGGCGAGCAGGCCGACCCCGGCGCCGACGGCAGCACCGCTCGATCCATTCGCCGCGGCGCCGATGGCTGCTCCGACTGCGGTGCCAAGCGCGGCACTGGCGACGCCGGCATTGACGGCAGCCGCTTCAGGGCTAGACGGCGCGATCGCCTGCTGGGCATAGTTCCTGCACATCGCGTCGTCAGCACGGAACTGCGCGAAGCTCTGACCCGACCCGGGCAGGGCCATGACCGAGGGACCTTCCGGCGGCAGGCTGACGCAGGCCGTGAGGAGGACCACCAGCAGAGGTGTCGATTGGCGTGGATTGGACATGGCTGAGTTCATCAGGCCCCTAAAATACCATTAACGCGGCAAGCGCGGATAGGCTGACGTGTGTCGAGCGCCTTATCGCCCGTTGTTTCTGGTAGGCTGACAGGCCAGCGCCGTGGACGCCATGACCGCGCTGCCAACCGCCCCGGAGCTGACTGTCGTTATGCTACCCTTACCGAAAAGCGCCATCGGCAATCTCGCCGACCTCGAGGAGGGGCAGATCGCCCTGTCGGGCTTTGTCGTGCAGCGGGATGCCGGCCTGCACGTCAGGCGTTCGCAACTCGAAGCAGCGACTGATTTTCCCTCGTTCGTCAATCGCGTGGTCGCCTCGGGCCTCTACTTTCGCGCCCTCGATTACGCGCAGCTCGTTTCCCTGCTCTACGACGAGCCGCCTGGCCGAGCTGAGGACGGCGAAGATGAGGTTTATCTCGCTGCTGACATCACGGCCTTCCGGCCGGAGCGCCAGGTCCTCTACAAGGCCTTGGCAATCGAAGGTGACCAAGCGGTTTATCTCTTCGAACCGCTCTACAGCGAAGCCGATGCTGAGCAGGCGACGACCGAGCAGGAAACCACTGCACACCAGGTGGGCTCGGGCCATGGTCAGGCATGCTCTGAGCAACGGATCTACCTCGACATCGACGAGTTCATTGTCAGCGCCTGGAGGCAAGGCGTACGCTTCGGCCTTGACATCGCTGCGGTGTGCGAAGGAATCGAACTCGACCGGCCGGAACGGCGGGTCGTCGCCCGTAGCCGGCCATGCGTACCCGGCAAGAATGCCGAAATCTGCGAGCAGGCACCTGGGCTGCATCGGAACAATGCGCCGCGCCGGGTGGTCGGCGACCGGGTCGATCTGCGCCAGTTCGAGACGCGCTATCCGCAGGTCGCCGCCGGCATTCGCCTGGTCATGAAGACAGCGCGCACCTTGGGCCAGGACGGGCGTGACATCAGCGGCGAAGCCTTGCCGGCACCGCTACCGAAGGATTTCGACCTGCAGGAACTGGCTGGCGCAGGGACCTGCGTCAGCCGGGAAAAGGATGGGGAGTATCTGTTGGCCTCGGTTTGTGGATTCCTCAACATCGACCGCCGTAGCAACCAGTTTTCGGTCGCTGACAGGATCGTCAGCCACGAGGGGGTGAGCGCGCGCACGACCGGCGACCTCCTGCTCACCGGCGATGAATATGAACAGCATGGCGAGATTCAGGAAAAGCGTATTGTTCAATGCCGCAGCATCACCGCTTACGCTGACGTCTTCGGCAAAATCATTTCCAGCGGTGGCCTGGTCCGCCTGAAACGTAACCTCGTTGGCGGCAGCGCCAGCAACGCCGGAGGCGACATCATGATTGACGGGATCGCCTCCGGATCGACGTTGATCGCGCAGCACGGCTGCATCAACGTACAACGGGCGGACCACTGTCTGATCATTGGTCAACAGGTGATCATCGGGCACGCCACCAGTTGCGATATCGTTGCCGATGAACTCAAGCTCGATATCTCGGAGGCTTGCGCGCTGGCCGGCAAGAACATCCATGTCGGTCTTGCCCGTTCACGCCGCGAGGTTGACAGCGTGTTGCTGCTGCGCTTACCCGACCTGTCCAGCCAGGATGCGCAGATCGCCGTGCTGCAAACGAAGCGTGCCGCACTGGAGGCAGCGCTTGCCGATCATCGCGCCGGAATGGATGCCCTGCGTGGCGACCAGGGACTCGCCCGTTACCTGCTGCTGGGCGGCAAGCTGCGCCGCCACGAGGTGAGTCTGAACCCGGAGCAGCACCTTGCCTGGCGGCGGCTTTCGGTGCTGGTTGCCCCGGCCCTGCGGACGCTGTCGCAGCTGGCTGATCTGGTCAAGGAGCAGGATGCCGGGTTGAACGCCCTGCGGGCACAAATCGCCGACCTGCTGGCGGCCAGGGAGCAGTCCTGCAGCGGCCTGGCCTGCTCGGTCGACCGGATTGACGGGGAAACGCGTGTCGCTGCCTTGCTGCTTCGCCTCGCCGATACGCCGCTCAGCGAACTCCCTGGCAAGGATCTGAAGGTCCGCCTGCGCAGGAGCGATGCGGCGACCAAGCTGCTGTTCACCGGATCGACCGGAACCTTTTCGTGGACTTACCGGCCGCCGTTGACGTAATTGCCGACGACCGGCCTGGTGCGTACTCGGCGCCCGGTCAGCCTTCGGCCACTCGCTTGGTGATATGTTCCAGGGCCTCCTCGATCTGATCGATCAGGACCAGGCAGGTGTCGCCCGCCTGCAGTTCAGCCAGCGCACTGTCGATGGCGATGAACTCACCGCGGATTTCCCTGACCTCCGAGGTCCGCCGGGCATTTTTCAGTCCTTCGTGCAGCAGGGCCAGCACTTCTCCGTCAGCACGGCCGCGTTGGCACTGATCCTGATACAGCACTACCCGATCAAAGGCGTCGCCGAGGATTTCGGTCTGCTGGCGGATGTCTTCGTCACGCCGGTCGCCAGCGCCGCTGATCACCACCGAGCGCTTGCTGCCCGGCGGTGATGGCAGGTTGTCGATGGCCTCGACCAGTGCCTGAATGGCGTCCGGGTTGTGGCCGTAGTCGGCAATCAGCGTCGCCCCGCGATAGCTGAAAAGATTGAAGCGTCCGGGTGCCGTTCTTGCGTCGTTGATGAAGCTGCCCAGACCGCGATGAATCGTCGGCCAGTCGATGCCCAGAGCCCAGGCCGCCGCGGTGGCGGCCATCGCGTTCTCGACCTGGAAACCAATGGCGCCGTTCTGCGTCACCGGGATCTCGGCGAGCGCGATGCGGTGTTCGACGCCGCCACCGGAAGCGACGATCGAATCGCCATCACGATAGACCACCCGCTTTCTCTGCGCGCGGCGCATGGCCATCACCGGATGATTCCGGTCACAGGCGAAAAAAGTGACGCTGCCCGGGCACGAATCGGCCATTCGGGCGACCATCGGATCGGCCGCATTGAGCACGGCGACACCGGTTCCGGGTCTGACGTTCTGAACGATCACCCGCTTGACCACCGAAAGATCCTCGACGGTGCTGATGTAGGAAAGCCCGAGGTGATCGCCGAGCCCGATGTTGGTAACCACGGCGACATCGCAACGGTCGAAGCCCAGTCCCTCACGCAGCACGCCACCGCGCGCGGTTTCGAGTACGGCCGCGTCCACGTCAGGGTGCAGCAGAACATTCTTGGCGCTTTTGGGGCCGCTGCAGTCACCGGTATCGATACGTCGGCCTTCGACGTAGACCCCGTCGGTGGTCGTCATGCCGACGCGCAGGCCGTGCTGGCCAAGAATGCTGGCGATCAGGCGGACGGTGGTCGTCTTGCCGTTGGTTCCGGCCACGGCCACCAGCGGAATGCGCGCATCATCGCCGGCAACGAACATGTTGGCGATGATCGCTTCACCGACCGCCCGCCCCTTGCCGAACGACGGCTGCAGATGCATGCGCAGTCCAGGCGCGGCGTTGATTTCGACGATGCCGCCGCCCTGAGCTTCCAACGGGCGCAGGACGCCATCGCAGACGACGTCGACGCCGGCGATGTCGAGGCCGATGGTCTGTGCGGCGGCAATTGCCTGTGCCGCAAACTCTGGATGGACGTCATCGGTGACGTCGGTGGCCGTACCGCCGGTGGAGAGGTTGGCGTTATTGCGCAGGACCACGCGCCGGCCTCTGGCGGGCACCGTTTCGGGAGTCAGACCGGCGCTGGTCAGGCGGGCGAGGGCCACCTCGTCGAGGCGGATCCTGGTCAGTGAGGTGGCGTGGCCTTCACCGCGGCGTGGGTCACTGTTCACCCGCTCGACCAACTGGCGAATGCTATGCACGCCATCACCGATCACCAGCGGTGGATCGCGGCGGGCGGCGGCAATCAACTTGTCGCCGATCACCAGCAGTCGGTAGTCGTGACCCGGAAGGTAGCGTTCGACGAGCACTTCGTCGCTGACTTCATAGGCGATCGCGTAGGCGGCTTCAATCTGCTCGCGGCTGCTCAGATTGACGGCGACGCCTTTGCCCTGGTTGCCATCCTGTGGTTTGACGACCACCGCACCGCCAATCTCGCAGGCCGCTGCCCAGGCGTCCTCGGCACTCAGGACCGGCCGACCGGTGGGCACCGGGACGCCGGCAGCGTGCAACAGGATCTTGCTCAGTTCCTTGTCCTGGGCGATCGATTCGGCGACGGCGCTGGTGCGATCGGTTTCTGCTGCCTGAATGCGGCGCTGCCGGCTACCCCAGCCAAACTGCACCATGCTTCCTTCGGTCAGACGGCGATAGGGGATGTTGCGCGCCACTGCCGCATAAACGATCGCTCCAGTGCTTGGGCCAAGGCGCACATCCTCGTCGAGTTCGCGCAAGCGGTCCAGCGCTTGGGCAAGGTCGAAAGACGCGTCCTCGACTGCAGCTTTGCAGAGGTCCTGGGCGATCTCCAGGGCCAATCGACCCACCGCCTCCTCGCTGTATTCGACCACCACCTGATAGATGCCCGTTTCCAGCGTCTGCGCGGTGCGGCTGAACGTGACCGGGCAACCCGCCTGTGCCTGCAGGCCCAGTGTCGCGAACTCGAGCACCTGCGCCATCGATACCGCTTCGTCATGACCAGCGGGGCCAAGCATGGCCAGTTCCGGGAAACGTTCGCGCAGACGGATTTCGAAACCCGGCATATGATCAATGCTGCGCTCCTCTTCAGCGCAGAACAATCGCTTCAATAGCCGTATGTCGGCTCCAGAGATTGGGACCGCGCAGGGCGCGGATACGCGAGACTTGCATGAAAAGTTTCCTCTCTCTGGTTCTGTCCGCAGGCCTGGCGGCCAGGAACGATGCGCTGGTTCTCGACTCAGGCGACGGTGAAAGTTTCGAGCCCGGTACGGATGATTTCTGCTCCGATGCCGAGCGCCCACGCCGCGCCGCTGGCGGCGAGGACATTTTCGATCTGGAAGGCGGTCGCTCGGGCGCTGATCAGGGGAATGCTCTGCAGACTGACGATTGCCGTTTCGTCGGCGCCGCTGGCCAGGACTACCTTACCGTTGCGAACATACACCGCGCGTTTGCCTTGCGCCCGGTGGTCTACGAGGGCGGGCAGCTCGGGGTCGGCGGCAAAGAAGATCACTTCGCCATCGCACAGGGGAGCCATGTCGACCAGCATCGGCTGGCCGGCATTGAGGACGGCGGCGCCCGCCGGCAGCACCACATCGACCTGGGTCCGCAGAACGGTGAATACCTGCGCCGGCGTATTCACGTCGTAGCGGCCGAAATGCCGAGCCTCGTCGACGTTGGTAATCACGCCAACCTGGCAACGGTCGTAGGCCAGACCTTCGCTAAGGATGGTGTCGCTGCCGTTCTCGAAAACGGCCGCTTCGACAATGCGATTCATCAGGATGCGGTGCGCGGCTCCCCAGTTGGCGCTGTCGCCCTGGTCGATACAACGCCGGTCCACGAACATGCCGCTGCTGCAGGCCAGACCGGTATGCTTGCCCGAAAGAGCCAGCAGACTGGCAATCAGGCGGGCGACGGTGGTCTTGCCGTAGCTGCCGGTGACGCCGACCACCGGGATGCGTCCGTCGCCGCCGTTGGGGAACAACTCGTCGACGATGGCGCGGCCGACCGCACGTGGCTGACCGGTCTCCGGTTTAAGGTGCATCAGCAGGCCTGGGCCGGCATTGACCTCGACAATCGCACCGCGCTGTTCAGCGAGCGGCCGGGAAATGTCTTCGCAGACCAGATCGACGCCGGCGATGTCGAGTCCGACGATGCGGGCGGCCAACGAGGCGGTAGCTGCCGTCTCGGTGTACGAGGTCGGTGACATCGTCGGTATGGTTGCCGCTGCGCACGATCAGCACTTCGCGACCCGCCGGCGGGATCGAGTCGGGAGTAAATCCCTGGCGAGATACCTCGAGACGGGCGACCGGGTTATCGCTGAGGTCGATGATGTCCAGCGGGAATTCCTCGGCGGTGCCGCGGCGCGGGTCGGTATTGATCTGGCTGTTGATCAGCTCGTTGATCGTTGAACGGCCGTCACCGATGACCTTGGCGACCTCGCCGCGCGCCCGCGGCGGCGAGCTTGCCGCCGACCACCAGCAGGCGATGCTCTGAGCCGCGCACATAACGCTCGACAATGACGCCGCTACCCTCGACGACCGCCGCCGCATAGGCTGACTCGACTTCCTCGCGGGTCATCAGATTGGTGAACACGCCGCGCGCGTGGTTGCCGTCCGAGGGCTTGACGACCACCGGGAAACCGATCTCCTCGGCCGCTTCGCAAGCATCGTCGGCACTATCGACGAGGCGTCCTTCGGGGACCGGCACGCCACAGGATTGAATGAGCGTCTTGGTGAGGTCCTTGTCGCGCGAGATGCCTTCGGCAATCGCGCTGGTGCGGTCGGTTTCGGCGGTCCAGATGCGCCGGCTGTGGGCGCCGTAGCCGAGCTGAACCAGATTGCCGGTGGCCAGCAGGCGAATCGCCGGAATACGGCGGTCCTTGGCGGTCGCCGCTTCGACGATGCAGCCGGTGCTCGGACCGAGCAGCTTGCGCTCGGCCATGTCAGCCAGGTGCGCCACCGTGCCGGCAACGTCGAAAGGAGTGTCCTTGATTGCCGCCAGCAGCAGATCGCGTCCGGCATACAGGCAGGAGCGCGTGACGTCCTCGTGCCAGGCCCGCACCACCACCTTATAGACACCACGCGTCGAGGTTTCGCGCGCCTTGCCGAAACCACCGGGCATGCCGGCCAGGTTCTGCAGTTCGAGCGTGACGTGTTCGAGGATGTGCGCCGGCCAGGTGCCTTCCTGGACGCGCCGCAGGAAGCCGCCGCGCTCCCGTAGCTGCAGCGGTGCTCGATCAGCGACGGCAGCAGCGCGGTCAGACGCTCGTAGAATCCCGGGATGAGATTGGACGGAAAGTCCTCGAGTTCGCCAATATCGACCACCGCTTCGATGACCGGGCGGTAGGTCCAGATGTTCGGACCGCGCAGGTAGCGGATCTCGACGAACTTGATGTCTTTGGTTTTCATGGCGACAGTCCAGGCACAGGAAGGGTGGCACGCGTCGGCGCGGAACAGGCGGCAGGCAAGAAGACCACAGGCCAGGCCCTCAATATCATGGAGTAACGTTGCAGGCGTCAATCGGCTGACCGCCAGAGCGGGCGATTGAGGTAAGTTGCCTCATGGGAAGCGGTCCAGAATCCGCTGACTTGGCTGATCGAGCGCGTAACGGTCGCGGATCAGGAAGTGAATGCCGTGGCTGTCGGCAATCAGCAGCGCCGGCGGGGTGAGACGCCGAATGTCCTCTTCGCCCTTGAGGATCAGGCTGGCTGCACCGCGATCGGTCTCGACCTGCCAGGTGCTCGGCGTCGCAAAGCTCGCGACGCTGACGATGCGGGTAATGACCGGCATGAACTCGCGTCGGGCGAGTTCTCCTTCGACGATGCTGCGCAGCTCGTCCGGCAGGTCTTCGAGCCGGTCGATCCAGGCCAGTTCGTTGCCGTAGGAGTCGACCAGCCCGATGCCCTCGTCGGGCGCGGTGATCGGAAGGCGCGTACCGGCACTACACCCACTTGCGTCTCGCCGTCCGGGCCGACGAATTCGAGCTTGCCGAAAGCGTTGCGGCGCAACTGGTAGCCAGGGGCGTCGATCATTCGCGGTCTCCCCTCGTCCTTGGGGTCGATGTCCATTTGGCGTAGTTCGTCTTCGGTATCGATATTCCGTGCCTGCGCCTGATAGAGGCGGTAGTAATGGCCTTCGCAAGCCATCAACTCATCGTGGCTGCCCACCTCGACGCTGCTGCCACGGTCGAGGACGACCAGGCGATTGGCGTCGCGCAGGGTGGATAGGCAGTGCGCGATGGCAATCGTCGTACGTCCGCGCACCAGGTTGTCGAGGGCTTTCTGGATTTCCTTCTCAATCGTCGTGTCGACCGACGAAGTGGCTTCGTCGAGGATCAGGATGCGCGGGTCGATCAGCAACGCGCGGGCGATCGAGATGCGCTGTCTTTCGCCACCCGACAGCGCCTGTCCACGTTCGCCGACCAGCGAATCGTAGCCGTGCGGCAGGCGCAGGATGAACTCGTGGGCGTGCGCGGCGCGGGCGGCAGTCATGATCTCGGCACGCGTCGCTTCCGGGCTTGCCGTAGGCGATGTTATCGGCAATCGTGCCGAAGAACACGAAAGGCTCCTGCAATACCAGGCCGATGTGTTTGCGGTACTCGGCCACCGGTAGCGAGCGGATGTCCACGCCGTCGATCAGGATCGCGCCTTCGGTGACGTCGTAGAAGCGGCAGATCAGGTTGACCATCGTGCTCTTGCCAGAACCGCTGTGCCCGACCAGGCCGACCATCTCGCCGGGTTCGATGACCAGGTTGATGTCGCGGGTGACGCTGCGCGTTCCGTAGCGGAAGCCGACACTGCGCAATTCGATGCGCCCCGAAACCCTGGAAAGGTGCACCGGGTTGGTCGGCTCGGGAACGCTCGATACATGGTCAAGAATATCGAAGATGCGCTTGGCGCCGGCCGCAGCCTTCTGCGTGACCGAGACGATGCGGCTCATCGAGTCGAGGCGCAGGTAGAAACGGCTGATGTAGGCGAGGAAAGCGGTCAGCACCCCGACGGTGATCTTGTTCTGCGAGATCTGCCAGATCCCGAAACCCCAGACGATCAGCAGGCCGATTTCGGTGAGCAGGGTGACGGTCGGTGAAAACAGCGACCAGACCTTGTTGACCCGGTCATTGACATCCAGATTGTGCGCATTCGCGGCGCGGAAACGCGACGCCTCGCGGCTTTCCTGCGCGAAGGCCTTGACCACCCGGATGCCGGGAATCGTGTCGGCCAGCACATTGGTGACTTCTGCCCAGATGCGGTCGACACGTTCGAAACCGGTGCGCAGCTTTTCACGGACGACGTGGATCAGCCAAGCGATGATCGGCAACGGGATCAGGGTCACGGCCGCCAGCCAGGGATCGATCGATACCAGAATCGCCGTGGTCATGACGATCATCAGCACGTCGGTCGCGAAATCGAGCAGGTGCAGCGAGATGAAGATGTTGATCCGGTCGGTTTCCGAACCAATGCGCGCCATCAGGTCGCCGGTCCGCTTGCCGCCGAAGTACTCCTGCGACAGTTTCAGCAGATGCTCGTAGGTGGTGGTGCGCAGGTCGGCACCAATCCGCTCGGAAACCAGCGCCAGAATATAGCTGCGCCCCCCAGCCGAGCACCCAGGCGAACAGCGACGCTCCCAGCAGGCCCGAGAGGTAGAGCATGACCAGGTGGGTGTCGATCGGCTGGCCGTTCTGGAACGGGATCAGCACCTTGTCCATCAGGGGCATCGTCAGGTACGGCGGCACCAGCGTCGCGGCGGTGGTCAGCAGCGACAGCACGAAGGCCGCCAGCAGTCGTCCCCGGTAGGGCCTGGCGAAGCGCCCGAGGCGCAACAACGTCCAGGTCGAGGGTGGCTCGTGGATCTCCTTGCTGCATGCCGGGCACTCCTCCTGTCCGGCCAACAGCGGCGTTTCGCACTTCGGGCAGAGCGCCAGCGCCGACGGTGGCGGTAGTTCGCCGGTGACCCGGAAGGTCAGTTGCCGCGTGAAGTGGTCCACCAGACGGCCGGCGGCGATGTCGGCGCCGAGCGTGTAGCGCCAGTGTCCCAACAGCGAGTTTCCATCGCAGAGTTCGAGGGTCCCGACACCAGAATGGTCACGGCGCGTCAACGCAAGTCCTGGCCGGTAGGTCCAGCTCTGCCATTGACTGTCGTCTGCCGACATCACCAGCAGGCGCTCGCTGGTCACCACCACCACGCCGGTGGCAAAGCGCAGGCGGGCGTCGAGGTCGATCTCGAGCGAGGCCAGGATCTTCTCGTCGCTGGCCAGTTGCGCCTTGATCTGCGCTGACCAGACGGCCGGCAGGGATGCAACCGCCAGCCCCGAGAGTGTAGGGTCCGGTGGGGAGGCTGCGTGGATGGCTTGAGTCATGACTTGGGCATTTTTTTGGAAGTAGGTTGCGGGAAGCATCGAGAGGCCGCAAGTATACCCATGACACCGTGTTTTACGGGAGCTTCCTGGAGATGCCGCCATGCGCTCGATGAGAGGTACGCATTAAATGCTGAGCAGATCGTTGGTTAGCTGCTGTTTCCGTTGCAGCCGGGAGACGGTTGGCAGCAGGTTCAGACCCGTTTGTTTCTGGTACTGGCTGGCGCGGCGGATCAACTCGTCGTAGTGCGCATCGACGCGATCGTCGGCGGCAGCGAAGGCGATCGTATTACCGCTATCACAGGACGGAAAGACCACGACGCGGCCATCGAAAGCCTGCTGGATACGATCGACACTGGCCTGAAAACCACGCTCGCGACCGAGCAGGTTGACTGCCAGCAGCCCGTTCTCGCTGAGGCGAACGCGGCAGGCCTGGTAAAAAGGGCAGGGTGTCGAGCACGCCGGCGCGGGCGTTGCGGTCGAAGCCGTCGACCAGGATGTAGTCGTGGTGGCTGTCACCCTGGAGCATGTACTCGGCGCCGTCGGCCCCCCTGCACCCAGGCGGACGAAAAATGCAGGTAGCGGACGCCGGCCTTCTCGCTGATTTCGATGGCGTTGCGTGCCATCAGGCGCGGTAAGCGCCGGCGCAGCCAGGCTGCGAGTGCGCCCATAGCCTTCCCGATGCGCCTTGCAGGTGGGTGGCTTTTAGCCGCGCGCAAGGAAAGGCATGCGCAACCGGGTGGCAGGATACCAGCATCCCTTTGCTGTCATGGTGGTGGTCGGCCGATGTCGGCTGGTTGAGGTTGATGAACACGTGCGACGAGCGCAAGCCAATGTGGGTGCCGCGCATTCTATCGGATGCTGGGGCCGGGGGGTCTTGTTGTCTTATGCGGAAGACGCTGGACGTGACATGGTCACTGCGGGAACTACTGGTGCTTACTCACGGTGCGGTTGTGCGACACGAAGTCGCTGGTAGAAGTTGTTCCCACTTCACCAGGAGGGAACCACCAATGTCACTTGGTGCATCTAAGAGTCTGAATAAAGAGCGACTCTGACAACGTAACGAAACACCGCCAGGTGCGGGGTATAAATCGCGAGAGGCATACCCTTCTGGCAGCCATAAGCCGGATAAGTGCTAGATAATTGGTATGGTGAATAAATTTGAATCTGCGATAAAGATCGTGACGTAAAACAAGCGGAAATGGCTATTACGCTTGAACCAAAAGGTACTGGTGTGGAACAGCGCTCAGCCGTTGCGCTTTCGTGACCCATACGCCTCCCGGTCTAATGCAGGCACCTAACCCAATGTACTCTACCAGTGGAACGTGGAAACCCTGTACCCCCCTTCGGGGACAGCAGGCTGTGAAGTCTGCCCATGGATGTGCGGGAACAGGAACGAGGAAAAAGCGAATGCCGTGCTGTAATGGTGCGGATACGGGTTTTAAGGTTACCCGACGCGAAAGCGGGCAGACTTCCTTATGGTCTCTCTTCACAAGAGAGTTCGTAGAACCATCATCGCAGAAGGAAAGCAAATGGACGCTGCAACACGGGTGTAGTAATCTTTCTGGCGTGGCGTGGAATGGCATCAGTTGGGCCAATGTTCGACGTCACGTAAGACGGCTGCAAATACGTATTGTGAAGGCAACACAGGAGTGCAGACACAACAAGGCGAGATCGTTGCAATGGCTGCTGACCCATTCGTTTAGCGGTAAAGCATTAGCCGTCAAGCGGGTGACTGAAAATAAAGGCAAGAACACTCCCGGGTGGACAAAGTCACCTGAAAACACCGGGGGCAAAGACCAACGCGATTGCGTCGTTGAAGAGGCGGGGTTATTCGCCGCTTCCGCTTCGGAGAGTATATATTCCGAAGAAAATGGCAAGACGAGGCCACTGGGCATCCCGGTGATGAAATGCCGCGCCATGCAAGCGCTCC
Source organism: Candidatus Accumulibacter affinis (assembly GCA_016713625.1). Classification (GTDB taxonomy): domain Bacteria; phylum Pseudomonadota; class Gammaproteobacteria; order Burkholderiales; family Rhodocyclaceae; genus Accumulibacter; species Accumulibacter affinis. The sequence goes on along the minus strand of JADJOT010000008.1, from coordinate 1,367 downwards.
ATCTGCTGGCGTTGGAACCCATCGCTGAAACCACCGCCGATCCGAATTCCTATGGGTTCAGACCGGAACGTTCAACCGCCGATGCTGGGGGGCAATGTTTCAATTCTCTGGCTAAGCGAGCAAACGCGGAATGGGTGCTAGAGGCTGATATTCAGGGCTGTTTCGACAAAATTAGCCACGAATGGATGATCGCCAACATCCCCACGGACAAGGTAATTCTGACCAAGTGGCTTCAGGCGGGGATTTATGTATCAAAACGAACTTTTCCCCCACAGAGGCCGGCACTCCGCAAGGAGGCATTGTTTCACCGGTACTGGCAAACATGACTCTTGATGGCCTTGAAGCAAAGCTGGCGGAGAAATTCCCTAAAGCGACGCAGACAGGTCTGAAAATGAACATGGTGCGTTATGCGGATGACTTCCATATCACCGGCAACTCGAAAAAATGGCTGGAAAATGAGGTCAAGCCCGTAGTAATCGGGTTTCTGGCGGAACGTGGACTAGTCCTATCGCCGGAAAAACGAAAAAACACATATCAAGGAAGGGTTTGACTTTCTCCGGATGGAACATTCGCAAGTACAGCGGCAAGTTACTGATTAAGCCGTCGAAAGCGAACGTCAAAGCGCATCTTGACAAAAATCCGTGACGTCATCAAGGAAAATCAGGCGGCTAAACAGGCCAACTTGATAAGGCGACTCAATCCTGTTTTACGAGGATGGGCGAATTACCATAGCCATGTAGTCGCCAAGGACACCTTTGCTCGGATTGATGACGATATCTGGTCAATGCTATGGCGATGGGCGGCAAAGAAGGCATCCCAATAAAGGAGCCCGATGGGTTAAGGAGAAATACTTTAAGTCCAGAGGCACCAGAAACTGGATATTTGCTGCAACAGAACAAAAAGAGGGATGGAACGCGACGAGAAGTCACTTTGCTAAAAGAATCGGATACGCCAATACGTCGGCACGTCAAGATTCAAGCAAAGGCGAATCCTCACGACCCAAAATGGGAGCCGTATTTCGGAGTCCCGATGGGGACAGAAGATGCTCAACTCGTCAAAAGGTCGCCGGAAGTTCTACCGTGTCTGGCGAAGGCAAGATGGGCTGTGTTTCTACCTGCTAGCACCCATCACAAAGAGCACTCCTTGGAAGGCTTGCCATATTGTGAAAGTGACTGGAAGGCGGGTCCGATGCAGCCGGCAATCTTCAACTTCAACATCTCAGTTGCCGGAAGTCAATATTACGCCAAAACGAAGTGGTGTAACCGGGTGTCGAAAGATGCCTTTGTAGAGGCTTGAGCCAGGTGGATCGAAAGACCCATGTACGGTTCTGAGGGGCTGGGCGCGGGTAACCGCGTCCAGCTACCCGA
>JADJOT010000007.1 GCA_016713625.1 Candidatus Accumulibacter affinis | reverse complement strand
GGCAAAGACCAACGCGATTGCGTCGTTGAAGAGGCGGGAGTTATTCTAGCCGCTTCCGCTTCGGAGAATATATATTCCGAAGAAAAATAATAAGAACCAAGACCACTGGGCATCCCGGTGATGAGATGCCAGCGCCGTCCAGGCGCTCCATCTGCTGGCGTTGGAACCCATCAACAAATTACGCCGATCCGAATTCCTGGGTTCAGACCCGGAACGTTCAACCGCCGATGCTGGGGGCAATGTTTCAATTCTCTGGCTAAGCGAGCAAACGCGGAATGGGTGCTGAGGCTGATATTCAGGGCTGTTTCGACAAAATTAGCCACGAATGGATGATCGTAACATCCCCACGGACAGGTAATTCTGACCAAGTGGCTTCAGGCGGGATTTTTGTGTATCAAAGCAGGCTTTTTTCCCACAGAGGCCGGCACTCCGCAAAGATGGGTTATTTCACCGGTACTGGCAAACGCAGCTCTTGATGGCCTTGAAGCAAAGCTGGCGGAGAAATTCCCTAAGCGACGTGAACAGGTCTGAAAATGAACATGGTGCGTTAGCCGGATGACTTCGTATCACCGGCAACTCGAAAAATGGCTGGAAAATGAGGTCAAGCCCGTAGTAATCGGATTTCTGGCGGAACGTGGACTAGTCTATCGCCGGAAAAAACGAAAACCTTCACACATATCAAGGAAGGGTTTGACTTTCTGGATGGAACATTCCGCAAGTACAGCGGCAAGTTACTGATTAAGCCCGTCGAAAGCGAACGTCAAAGCGCATCTTGACAAAATCCGTGACGTCATCAAGAAAAGGAAAATCAGGCGGCTAAACAGAGCCAACTTGATAAGGCGACTCAATCCTGTTTTACGAGGATGGGCGAATTACCACACAGCCATGTAGTCACCAAGGACACCTTTGCTCGGATTGACGGCGATATCTGGTCAATGCTATGGCGATGGGCGGCAAGAAGGCATCCCAATAAAAGGAGCCCGATGGATTAAGGAGAAATACTTTAAGTCCAGAGGCACCAGAAACTGGATATTTTGCCGCAACAGAACAAAGAGGATGGAACGCGACGAGGAGTCACTTTGCTAAAAGAGAATCGGATACGCCAATACGTCAGCCTGTCAAGATTCAAGCCAAGGCGAATCCTCACGACCCAAAATGGGAGCCCCATGTTCGAAGTCCCGATGAGGACAGAAGATACTCCAACTCGTCAAAGGTCAACCGGACGTTCTACCGTGTCTGGCGAAAGGCAAGATGGAAGCTGTGTTCTACCCGCGAAGCACCCATCACAAGAGCACTCCTTGGAAAAAACGCCATGTAGTGAAAGTGACTGAAGGCGGGTCCGATGCAGCCGAAAATCTTCAGCTTCAACATCTCGGTAGCCGTGGAAGTCAATGTTACGCCAAAAACGAAGTGGGTGTAACCGGGTGTCGAAAGATGCCTTTGCTGAGGAAGCGAGCCGTGTGGATCAAGAAAGACCCATGCACGGTTCACAAGGGGGGCTGGGCGCGGGTAACCGCGTCCAGCTGCCCGACTGCTCTCTTGCTGTTTGAAACTCCACGGCCCCGTGTCACCCACAACGCCGCTTCCTCATGCTACCGGGGCGTACGGACGGCTCCCGGACGGGACCTCGAGCCGCCGGACTTACTGCTGTTACTGCGAACGGTCAGGTCTTTCTTTTCCCAAGGCAAAGAAAAAGACCTGATACTCATCTTAGCCGGCTCCCCCAACCGCGGGGTTACAGTTAGTGTGGGAAATCACGGACTGACAACCGCAGGACAGAAACCGAAATAGCATTATACGCTGCAATTGATTTGCACTCCAACAACCACCGGTATGCGCAGGCGATCCTGGATGAGATGGATCGAACCGTGCTGCAGCGACGTCTTTCCGAACAATCTGGAACCGATCTGCCAGGCGCTTTGCGCGCATCGCCGAGGCGATCGGGCATTGCCGTCGAGTCCTACTACAGCTGGTATTGGCTGGTCGACAGGCCTGATGGAAGCGGGCTATCGATTTTTCCTGGTGAACTACGGCGGCGGTCAAGCAATTACGAGGACCTGAAACGCCCAAGGAAGACGTGGACAGTGCCCATTGGCTGGCGCACTTGTTGCGTTTGGGCATCCTGCCGGTAGGTACATCTGTCGAAGGAAAGCGCGTAGTGTGCGAGATCACGATGCGCAAGCGCAACCAGTTGGTAGGAGCAGAGATCACAGCGAAGATTTTGAATATCGAGAACGTGCTGAGCCGCGACACGGGAGGGCGCGCGAGCCGTAACGCGAGATCAAGCGCTGGCAGGAAAACCCGGTCGATCAACTGGCCCTGACCGAAAGTAGCCGCTTGGCCGTGAAAGCAACCTGGCGGTGATGCACTGCCCACCAGATAGACGCATCGCCAGGCTGGAAAGCGGGGAAGGTGCGAAAGGCGAAGCTACGCCCGGACTGCCAGGGGCTGGTGACAGTGAAGGCGGCGTGGGTAAAGTGCTCGCACTGACCATTGCTCCGAGACCGGTAAGGGGTGAACCCGCTTTGCCCGGGTGGGGATTTTCCTCGTATTGCCGCTGTGTCGGCGAGTGAGGCATCTGTCGAATGGCAAGAAGAAAGGGCAGAAAACGCCAGAAAGGCAACATTGAAATAAATATCTGGCGTGGAGGCTTTTATCGAGGTAGCGAATTTTGCGGTGCCATTACGAGCCGGTGGTCAAAGCACTTCTACCAACCCACCAAGTGTGCCAGGACGATGCCCGTGGTGGCGATCAAGGCGGTGGCCCCACAAGCTGGCGCGAGCCTGTTACCCCGTGATGCGCGATCGGGTGCCATTTACGACGTCCAGCGTGCGTTTGCCTGAAAGAATGGAGCCCGGGGCGTTGAGCCGAACACGGGGTTGTGCTTATGCATCAGACCTGATTGGAGCCACCGTCCTCCTCTCCCGCCAGACCCAAGGCCAGCAGGAGTCAGGTAGTGGCAAAGCCGAAGTGCGCGGCTTTGCCACCTTACCGCAACCCTAAATCACCGTCGGGCGTCAAGGGAACGCCCCGCCGGGCTTGCAAAAAAGCACGCCCGCCCTTGACGCAGGAGGAGTTATCGCGAGAGAACCAAGGTTTTGAAAGGCAAAGAAGCGACCAGTTCGCCTCTGCCGCCAGCCAACGGGGGGTTGGTGCCCACCACCAATCATGACAGAGCAACCATAGATTCGTCATCAACGAAACACGCCGAACGACTTGGTTACGATGCAGGGCACCGACGGTTTTCTGGGGCTGGCCAACCGCGGCCGCAGGCAACTAACCAGTGGCCACACCCGGACCGCCTTGATCCTGATGGGTGACTGGTGCGGACTGGTTCACGACACCCGCAGAACGAAAACCAGGGCGCAGGCGCCGGGCTGGCGCCAGGAGGAGAATGAACTCACGAATGTATCATAACTGCATCGCGAGAGATTTTTTTAACCTATTGACGGGGGCAGGCTAATGGGTGACCCCCTTAGAATTTGTTCGTCCGGGGGGGATTAGTTTCAATTGAAACTTCCCGGTATCCCTGATAGCTAGGCCGACGAAATCAGCGCCGGCGGTCGTGCGCCACTACCTGGAACTGTCATTGGCAGCGGGAACAGATTCAGGCGCTGCTTGCGATGAGCACGCCGCGACTGAAGGGCCCGGAGGCCGAAACCGGTGATCAGGCCCTCTGCGCTGGAAGGCGAGCGAAGCGGGACAGAAGAAGGCGCGCTAAAGCCGAAGCGCCGTGGCAAGCGCCAGGAGACAGCCAAGCTCGAGATCCACGGAGTCGGTCAAGGTGCAGCCGGCGGCGGACATTCCGCCGGAACATCTGTAGTCCCGCTTCGAAGAACTACCAGGATTTCGTGGTGCAGAACCTGCGGATCGGGGTTCCTGTACCCCGGTATCGGCTGGAAGGGCGCTGGAGTCACCCCCCAGGGCGAGGAGCCTGATCGGTGAGTTGCCTGCCGAGATCCAGCGGTGTGCATTTCAGCCCGCAGCTGCCTCAACCATCCTGTACCAGTACCACCATGCGCATGTGACATAACCGCTCTTGGCGGGAGCAACTGCGGGAGTGGCAGATCGACCTCTCGGCCGGGTAGCTCAGCGCGTTGATCACCGACGTGGATAGCCCGAGTTCCATCGCGAGAAGGACGCTGCCTTAAGCGGGGCTGCAGCATAACCGGTACGTTCATGTGGACGATACCACGGGTACGCCCCATCCGGGGCAAGAATGGGTACTGTACGCATATCGGCAACGCAGGCTTAGAACCGCCTGGTTCGCGAGCACCGACAGCAAGGATCGGATCAATTTCCTGGAAATTGCTCCCGTGCCGGGCACGATACCTACACCCTGAATCAGGCCGCGCTGACCTACCTGTAATGAGCACCAACTGCCTTGCGCTCCACTCCAGGCACTCACCGCGCTGGCACCGGCGGGGTGGACGGAGTCAAACCGCCTGGCAGGCGGTCTTGGCTCAGCAGACCATCACCGATCCGCGCCATGTTCGCCTGGTGACCGAAGGCGTCTTGCTCCAGTACCGTCGTCAGGCAGGGCGTCGCCCCGATCTGGCGATCGTCAGCGATGACGCCGGGCAGTTCGATGTGCTGATCCACGCCCTGTGCTGGATCCATGCCCTAGGCAATGCTGGCCAAACAGCTCGGCTTCAACGAAGCCGCAACGCGAGGCGCGCTGGCTTCGGTGCGCGGCGAGCTGGCAGGGCGATCTACGATGCGCTCAAGGCGTACGAGAAGCGCCGGAAGGCACTCACTGCGAAAGCCGCGATCGAAGCCCGCTTCGACACGCTTTGCGCCGCGGACCAGTTGCGTGCCAGCCTCGATCAGGCCCAGCAAACCAGATGCGCCACCGGCCGGGAGGGGGTTGCTGCGCGTGTTGCAACGTCCCGGGCTTCCACGCACCAACAGCCTCCGGTGAGTCGGATATCCGCGACTACGTCAAGAAGCGCAAGATCAGCAGCTCCACCCGCAGCGCGTCGGCCGCCGCTGCCGCGACACCTTCGCCAGCCTCAAGAAGAGCTGCCGCAAGAACCAACTTTCCTTCTGGCAATACCTTCAGGACCGCGTCTTCGCTGGCATCGGATTGCTCCGCTGGCGCAGTGGATCTTCGAGGCCGCCGACGGGTGTGTATTCCACACAATATAGTTACTCCATCGGATGTGAGCAGGGCCAAGGATGACCGCCAGGCACGCTCTTCATTATATTCTATAGGCATGGTCGAGCGAGCCAGCAGGCGAGCCGACCGTCCTGTCGGCGAGCACGCCGACAGGACGCCAGCATCTTGAAGGGTGTGGATGTCGGGTGCGTCTCTTGCCCCGCAAACAGGCGATCGTTCCGCTTTCGGTAGTCTAACTACAGCCGGCAGGTAGCTGTCGGCGAAAGCGGGACATGCAGCCGCGGATTACGAATGATTCCACGCGAACATTCGATGTTCACCAGTTTAGTTTCGAATCCGCGGGTGCGCTTGAGCGCGATAACGAATACTCAGGGATGGTCGCCTCACCGACTCTCTATATTGCTTTCGCAGCGCCCAGGCAGGCGCGTCCCGTTCATCCACTTTCGCAACTGGAGGTGAACTATGACCCCCCAATCCAACCCAGAATTCGCCGCCTTTATCGGTATTGACTGGGCCGATGCGAAGCACGACATCTGCCTACAAGCTGCTGGGAGCAGCAAACGCGAGTTCGCCGTGCTATCCCATCGCCCCGACGCCATTGATGAGTGGGCCGCTGCCCTCCGGCAGCGCTTTTGCGGCCAGGCGGTGGCTGTTTGCCTGGAGATCGCTCGCGGACCACTGGTCTACGCACTGCAGAAGCATGATTTCCTTGTCTTGTTTCCGGTCAATCCCGCCACTCTGGCGAAGTATCGCCAGGCCTTCCAGCCCAGCCACGCCAAGGGCGACCCGGCCGATGCCCAAATCGCGCTGGAGATTCTCCTCTGCCACCGGGACAAGCTGAAACCCCTGCAACCACAGAGCGCGGGCATCCGCACGCTCGAACGTCTCGTAGAGGAGCGCCGGGAGTTCGTGGATGAGCAGACCCGAATCACCAACCGCCTGACCAGTTCCCTGAAGGAGTATTTCCCCCTGGCCAACGAATGGTTTGAAGAGAAAGCCAGTGTCTTGTTCTGCGACTTCCTGGGCAATTGGCCAACGCTCAAAAGCTCCAGGGCGCCCGCCGAACGACGCTACTCAAATTCTTCCGGCAACATCATTCCAACCATCCCGAGTTGATCGAGGAACGCCTGGCGGCCCTCCAGCGGGCCACGCCGATCACTAGCGATGTAGCCATCATTACGCCGAAACAGCTACTGGTCGAGGGCCTGGTAGACAAATTGCGCGTGACCCTGAAGGCCATCACGCGCTTTGACGCCGAGATCGAGACCGTCGCCACGACCCCTCTGCCGGATTACGCACTATTCCGGGCGCTAGCGGCCGCTGCTCCCAACCTGGCGCCCCGCTTGTTGGTCGCCTTCGGCGAACAACGCGAACGCTACGCGAGTGCCGCCGATCTCCAGATGTTTGTCGGAATTGCCCCGGTGACGGAAAGCAGCGGCAAGCAACATTGGGTCCATTGGCGGCTGCAATGCCCCACCTTTGTGCGCCAAACCTTCGTCGAATGGGCCGCGCTGACCATCCCCCGTTCATTCTGGGCGGGTGCCTACTATCGGCAACAACGCGCCAAGGGCTGTGCACATCAGACCGCGGTTCGGGCCTTGGCCTTCAAGTGGATTCGCATCCTCTACCACTGCTGGCAGACACGTACCCCCCTACGATGAATCGACCTATCTGAAGGCCTTGCAGCGCCGCGGTTCGCCCTTGCTGGCGAGCATGGGAATGGCGTCGCCTGCCACCCTTTGACCAGCCTGCACCGCCCAGACTCGGAATTCACCAGGACGTCGTCGGCTGGGTCGAACGGCATCCTTCAGCAGGAGCTGACAGCCATGAATGTCATTCTCGAATCCGAACGCGACCGCCGCACCTTGACGTGGTTGATCCAACAAGTCGGGGAGCGCGCGCTCGAAGATGCCTGTGCCAGTCTCGCCGGTAAGCGCAAATGCTATCCGTCGAACCTGGCCAAATGCCTGGGGTTAGTGCCACCGGAAAGCCTCTCCAGGCCATCACCGGAACAGGTCCAAGCTTATCTAAAGGACATACGGAAGATGCTCACATAGCCCCTCGACGGAACGTCTGGTCGACATGCCAGAGTACCCAAAAAAGCCTTGACGATTACCTCAGGGCGTAAACTGGACACTCATTCCACGCCAAACTGGGCAGTGATTCCACGGCAAACTGGACAGTCGGAGCGTAGCGGCGCGGGATGGATCGGTTGTACTCCAAGACGCTTACTCGGGTCAAGTTTTTAGCTCACCCGAATAAATGTCTTTGGGCTTTTTTGGGGCCTGTCGGCAGGGGCCAGGTTCGTTACGGCGTAACGATTTCCGGACCCAATCGACGCTGTTTCTCGTAGTAGTCGGCGCTGCCATTGGGAAGCCTCGACGCCTGCTTTGCGGCGTCGCTATCGGCCTGACGAAGAAGCCCCTCCAGGAACTCCTGTTGCGTTACGCCGTAACAGAATGCCAGGCGTTCGAGTGCACGTTTGGCGTGGAAATGAAGAACGATATTCAGCCGATCGCCGTGTCCGTTTTCATCTTTCAGATGACGTTCCCGGTATTCCGACTGTCGTTGCGCGTTGGTCTTGGCCATTCTTATCTCCTGTTGAGCGTTACGCAGTAACGCCCTATTAGCGCGCTGGCACGCAGGAAACCCCTGCAACCGAGGCGCAGGCGGTGGAATGCCTGGCGCCCGGGAGGGGCAAAGCGCAGAGTTATCCACGGGCGCCCGCCAGACGGCGCTCCTTCTATAGCTGGACGGCTGGCGGGCGGCGGTGGATAACTCGTCAGGCTGGCGCGGCGGTTCATTCGGGTTTGCCGTTCTTGCGCAGCGATTCGCCATCGAGATCCAGGACATGCGCCTGATGCACCAGGCGGTCGAGGATCGCGTCGGCGAGTGTCGGATCGCCGATCGAGGCATGCCAATGCTTGACCTGCAACTGACTGGTGATGATCGTCGAGCGGGTCCCATGGCGATCATCGAAGATCTCCAGGAGATCGCGGCGGCTCTCGTCGGTCAGCGGCGCCAGCGCCCACTCGTCGATGACCAGGACCTCGGTCTTGGCGAGCTGCGCCAAGGACTTGAGGTAACTGCCATCGCCGCGGCCGATGGCCAGGGTCGGCAGGAGTCGGGTCAAACGCACATAGAGCACCGAATGGCCCTGCCGGCACGCCTGATTGGCCAGCGCGCAGGCGAGAAAGGTCTTGCCGATGCCTGTCGGACCACAGAGCAGGACATTCTGGTGCTCGCCCACCCAGCGGCCGGTCATCAAGCGAGCGAACAGCGCCCGGTCGAGGCCGCGCGGATGCCGATAGTCGACATCCTCTGGTGTGGCCGCCTGTTTGAGTCGGGCCCGCTTCAGACGGGCGGCGTTCTGCCGCGACTCACGGTCGGCGGCCTCGCTGTCGACGAGCAACCCGAGGCGCTCATCGAACGACAATTGGCCGATGTCCGGGGTTTGCGCCTGGCTGGCCAAGGCACGGGCCATGCCGGACAGACGCAGTTGGTGGAGTTTATCGACGGTCGGATGGTTCAGCATGGCAAGTCTCTTTCAGTGGTAGTAATCGGGGCCACGCAGATTGGCGTGTTCGAAGGGCAAACAGGTCTGGGCCGGGGTACTGACGACCTGCTTCTGGTCCAGACCGTTCTTCAGGATCGATTTCAGGCTGCTGTAGGACGTCGCGCTGATGGCGATGGCCCGTTCGCAGGCCGCTTCCAGGCGGTCGTCCCCGTAGGCCTTGGCGAAGCGCAGGATGCCCAGGCACGCCCGGTAACCCTGCTGCGGATGTCGGCGCTGATGCAGGACGCTCCGCACGACGGCAGCGGTATGCGGCCCGATCCGCCCGGCCCAGTCGAGCAGGCGGGGCGCATTCCAGCCGAGGACCGCCTGGTGGCCCGGGGTCATGTGCGCATCGACGGTGGTGTGCCGACCGCGGGCGTCGTTCCGGGCATGGCTGGCGATGCGGGCGCCGCGGTGAAACAGTTCGATGGTCGTCGCCGTCAGCCGGCTATCGACTTTCTCGCGGGCAAAGCGGTAGGGCACCGAGTAGTAGTGGCCAACGACCTCGACGTGATAGTCGATGCCGACCCGGACCACTTTCCATTCGGCAAACTCGTAACGCGTGAGCGGTAAGGGCCGCAAGGCGGGCCGGTCCATTTCGGCGAAGGCCGACTGACGGCAGCCCGGTAACTTCTTGAACGGACGGGTATTGAGCGCCGCCATCAGTTCGACCAGGCGGCCGTTCAGTTCATCCAGGCTGAAGAATCGCTGATGCCGCAGGCGGGCCAGGACCCAGCGTTCGACCAGGAGCACCGCCGCCTCGACCTTGGCTTTGTCCTTCGGGCGATACGGTCGGGCGGGGAGGACCGCCGTGCCGTAATGGGTGGCCAGATCGCGGTACGTCGGGTTGAGTTCGGGGTCGTAGAAGCAGGGGGTGGTGACCCCGCTCTTGAGGTTGTCTGGGACCAGCAGAGCCGTGCAACCATTGAGGTGCTCGAAGGTGCGCACATGGCTGCCAATCCAGTCCGGCAGGCTCTGGCTCCAGGTGGCTTCGCAGTAGGTGTAGCTCGAGGCGCCCAGCACGGCGAGGAAGATCGCTGCCTGGCGAATTTCGCCGGTCATCGCGTCGGTGATTGGCACCGTCGGGCCGGCGTAGTCGATGAACAGTTTCTCGCCCGGGGCGTGCGTCTGGCGCAGGCTGACCGAGAGCCGGACGACCCACCGCCGATAGTGGGCGCAGAAGCCGCTGTAGTGGTAGCCCGACGGGTGCTCGGCTTTGTATTCCTGCCAGAGCAGGTCGAGCGTCACCCCTTTGCGCCGCAGTTCGCGGTGCACACCCGGCCAATCGGGTTCGGGACGAATCTGGCTCGAGGGAGCTACCGGCGGGTAAAGTTGCGCCTCCAGCCACCGCTCACTGATCCCGGCCGGCAGCGGCCACGCCACGCCGACGAGCTTCGATCGGCGGAGGATCTCGCCGACCGTCGTCGGCGAACTATTGACCACCCGAGCGATCTCGCGGTGGCTGAAGCCGCCCTCGTGGGACAGCCGTAACACGTCAACAATCTTGCGCATGGATAACCTGGTATTCGCCATGTGGGCCTCGGCAAATTTACCGAGGATGCCACGGTTATCCCGCGCGCTACGCTAGGACAAATGACTGTCCAGTTTGCCGTGGAATCAGTGTCCAGTTTGCCGTGGAATCACTGTCCAGTTTGCCGTGGAATCGCTGTCCAGTTTGCCGTGGAATACGCCACGGGGGGCGAATGTTCCGACACGCCCCCTGAAACGGCGTCCGCTCGCTATTGCGGGCGCATCTTCAGCACCGTGGAGCTCGACCAGATCCGGCAGCTGATCGCAGCCAATCCTGCCGCCTCGCGAGCCCAGTTGTCCCGGATGGTCTGTGCCGAGCTCGGCTGGTGCCGCGAGGACGGGCGGCTCAAGGAGATGAGCTGCCGCGTGGCGATGCTGCGCATGCAGACCGATGGCTTGCTGCAACTGCCGCCGCCGCGCAACGGCAATCACAACGGTAAACCCTGGCACCGTCGTACCGTGCTGGCCGAACCCGATGCGCCCTGCGCGCAAACGGCCCTCGTGCCCTGGGCACACCTGCAACTGCACCGGGTCAGCCATCGCGCGGAGTCGCAGCTGCACAACGAGTACCTCGACCGTTACCACTACCTCGGCTATCAACCGCTGCCCGGCGCCCAACTGCGCTACTTCGTTCGCGCGGGCGGACGCCTCGTCGCCTTGCTCAGCTTTGCTGCCGCCGCCTGGAAGACCCAGCCGCGCGACCACTATATCGGCTGGACGCCCGCACAACGCCAGGAGCACCTGCACCGGGTCAGGGAACAACGCTCGATTCCTTATCCTGCCGTGGATCGAATGCAAGAATCTGGCCTCGTCCATCCTGGCTCGCGCCGCCCGGCAGATCGCCGCCGACTGGCACGGCCAATACGGTTACCGGCCGCTCTTGTCGAGACTTTCGTCGAGCAGTCACGCTTTCGCGGCACCGCTTACCAAGCGGCCAACTGGCTCTGCCTCGGACAAACCACTGGTCGCGGCAAGCTCGATGTCCACCACCAAGCCCTGCTGCCCATCAAAACCGTCTGGGTCTATCCTCTCGACCGTCACTTCAGACGGGTCCTCTGCGGGTGACCACGTCGTTCCGGCACCCATCCGCTGCATACCCGCCCGCGCTTTTGAGAAGTTACCCTTAACTTCACCAACCGATTGAAAAGTAGAAAGAAACCTCTTTTTTGCATATGCATTCCGAGTAGCGAAGCCCTGCCATCAAGACCGAGTTCATTGACCAATATCCATCGGAAAAGGTTGACCGTCACCGGCAGGTTCTCACTTCCCATGGTCGAATCGTCGGCCAAATTGCTTCGGTGTTGCCCGCGGAAGGGGTCGTCAATCTGGCGGATTGGCCCAGGTGCAAGACGATCGGTCTGATCGACTCCTCCGTAAGGTGGGTGACCAGGAGTCGGACCTGGAGCGGCGCTACTACATCAGTTCTCGCGAGTTGACCGCCGAATGTGCTCAACCTGATTCGTCTGGATACCACCGACAAGATCAAATGTAGCGTGCGCATGAAGCGCAAACGAGCCGCTTGGGATGACGGGATCCGGGAAAAGATCCTGGGGCTCACGCTATGATGACATCCGAGTGGCGAGGCCCTGGGCTCGCGCTAGATTGTTGCTTTTGTGCAACGATGCAAACAGACGCAGCAAGGATGCGCAAAGTCGACTGAAGTTGAACCCGACTATGCACATTGATCCAACTATGATTGCGACTGCAACCAAGGTTGCAACTATGCCTCCAACTGGGCCAACGGACTCGGCGTAACGAGTTACAAGCCAAACAAGAAAGAGCAAGATTGCTGAGGCAGCGATTCCTCGGGCGGTTCTCCATACACGTAGGTGATCGCCTAGCGCGTCTAACTGCATTCCTCCGGAGCCAGCGTAAGTGACGAAGAAAGCGAAGTTTCTGGAATAGCAGGGGAGAAGCCTTATGCGTTTTACAGACTGACTCGCAGACACAAATACGCTTGACCCGAATTTCGTTTTAAATCGTTCGTAGTCGCGCTTGACAGTGTCAGGGAAGAGATTTTGTACCGCGCCGATGTCTTCCGAGTACAGGTGCAACAACTTGCTGAACACTATCATTTCGGCATAAACAAAGATTACACTAAATAGATCAATTAATAGCCCGGTCACGAAGACCGCGACAAATCCGAGAGTGGCCGCAATTGCCTCTTTGAAATCAACCGCATCTGGTTTCGGGTCCGATTTCCCTTGAAACGCGCTTAGATTTGTCCAAAGATTCGTCCACGCAAGTCTGAGGGAGGCCATCATCGAATGGGAGTCAGGAGGGCTGGGGGGCGCAGTGGCCAATATTATTAGCATAATAATTAGGAAGAATGCACCGACAAGGCCATATTCCGTGAAGCGCGCCGAGAGTTTCACTTGCGTATCCTTATGTTATGATCTATCGATTCGCCAAGGCCTCGCCACTCGGAATGCATAACCCGATGCCCTGTTCGCGCTTGTTTTTAAAGCCATTTGTGGGAACCTCGACCATCCAAACCTCGTCTGCCATAGCCTGTGCCAACGATTTGGCCAGTGAGGCGACCGCAGAGAAAGCCAGGGCCTCGCTACTCGAATAGAAAATGACGACTGTCGCTTTAACCATATGATTTGTTGACAACTATTGTGTCTTTCGTCGCTGATTTCGAGGTCGCCTCGCTAGTCGGATCGTTGGCGCAGGTTGTGGCAGACGAGGTTTGGATGATTGAGGTTTTGCCGAAATTGCTTTAAAAACAAGCGGAAACAGTGCCTTGGCTTATGCATTCCGAGTGACGAGGCCCTGTAAAGAAAGCGAGAACAAACGCGATAATTTTTAACAAATCATATGGTTGAGGCACGACGCGTCATGTGCCGTCCGAGTGGCGAGGCCCTGATCAATCTGCAGAAGCGAAGTAACCAGCAATGGCCCCAAGGAAACACCCCAAGACATTTCCAGGCCCAGGGGCGACGCTGCCCAAGACGAGCCCAACTCCGCATCCCACCACTGGCTTGGGCCATTTATCGCCGTTCGCCTGCTTTGACTCGCTCTTTTCAATCCTCTGCTTCTCAACGGAGGGCGTCGATTTGGGCGACTCAGGCGTTTGAGCACAAGCTATCCCAGCCCAAAGAAGTGACACAACCGTGGCTGTCATAGCTAATTTAGGGCATTTCATTGAAGGTTCCTGGATTTTTAGTGGAGTTTTGTAGGCTATCCGTACCGAGCGAATTGCCAGCCTACTTTCCGTTAATGTCCGCCGTGCCAAGGCGCTGTCTTTCAGCGGGTGCGAATCCCGTCCGGCAACTTTCGCTCCGGCCGGTAGCAACTGGAGCAGTTGTGGAGGTAACGAAGCGGCTGAAGCCAGGTTCCACACAAACAAGTGCAAGCCCGGATCCGCTTGCGCCGTTACGCGTTCCTGGTAGGACACAGTATGTCCAGTGAGTCAAGAAAACAGTAAACCCAAAAATTCCGCGATCGAGCTTCGGTCGGGCCAGCTACGGCGGACCGGGAGCCTCCGGAGAGGCCCGAAGGAGCGCGCGGGACGGTGCCAAGCCATAGCGAAGGCCCTCGGGTGCCCCCAGAGATTGCGGATGGATGCGGATAGCATAAAATCAGTCGCTCGGGACGAACCGGGCTGCCCCGTGCCTCGCGGCACCGGGTGTGGTTTCCGCCGTAAATGAGGAGGAGACTAGGGACTGGGATTGGCGGTAGCGCAGGCGAAAGTGCGGGCGCGGATGCTGTGGAACAGGTCGAGGCTCTCGCTGGCGATCTTCAATACCCAGGCGCCGGCATGCCGCACGAGCTTGCCCGGCAGGTGAAACAGGCGCCAGCGCACGGTGGCGACTTGGATGGCGCTGCCAACCCTCGCCGAGAGCGGAATGCTTGAAGAGGACGAAGAGATTGTGCGCGAGGACGCCAATCCGGAAGAAGGCGGCATTGGCCTTGAACTGCCCGCAGGGCATGCGCTCCATGCCAAAGCCAATCTTCAGTTCCTGGATGCCGTTCTCGGACACCTCGCCGCGCTGGCGGTACCAGATCAGGGTGTCGGCAGCCGATTCGACTCGGTTGCTGGTAATCACATGGTACTTTGGCGAATCGTCGAACAGTTCGGCCTGGCGCGGGTACTTCACAACGATCAACCGGAACGACTTCCGGGTGTCGTTCATGCTGTGCACGGTTTCGGCGACGGCGCAGTCAGCGTACGTTTTCCAGGCGGATTCGGGAATCTCGGCAATGGCCTGTAAGGTCGGGGCATCCAGCCGTCCGCCGATGGCGAAGGTCTTTCCGGTGTCTTCACAGTGATTGAAGAGGTCGGCCTGATAGCCGGCGGAGTCGAGACGGACGTGGGCAATGCGGTGTCCCTTGGGCAGGCGCGCTTCGCACGCCTGGATGAATTCGAGGTTCTGCGTCGCCGGAGCGATGTTGCCTTCCCGGAACTCTTCGTGGATCACGACACCCGCTTCGGCCAAGTGACCGATCATCGGCATATAGCCTTGTTCGCCTTGGTACGTGAAGTGTGCGGCTTCCTTCTCGGCCACGATCTGCGAGGCGTCTCCGTCCAGCGTGTGCGCCTGGATGCCGATCTGTCGAATGCGCGTCGCCACCGCTCGCCGGTTGATCCGATCCAGCCCGTCCAGTCCCGTGCCGGTGCCGGTTCGGCGCAACCAGTCACCCACCGCGTCCGTGCTCGGCAAGACGTCCTGCTTGAGTACCTGGTTCAGCGCCGTGTCGTTCTTGAGCGTACGCAGGTCTTCCAGCGAACGTCCGCCACCGGTGACCATCAGCACCAGCGGTGTGACAAGGCGTTCGCCGCATAGCCCCGCGCACTGCCCGGCTTGGGCATCTCGGTGGCCAGCCAACGGTTCAAACCCAGGCCACGGATAAGGAACTTCAAAACAACTGCGCGAGGGAACCCCCCGTAAGGCTCGCAGGAAAATTAACAAGCACAAGGAAGGCATTTACCAACGCTCAACTTGTTTTTTGAACGTTCCTAAGCTCGCCGAACAGCGCCAGCCCGGCATTCGCCGTCAGCTGCTCTTCCGTCGCTTCGACCTTGAACGGAAGCACCGTTTGTGCCAGTTCCTTCATCTTCCCGCCTCCCTTGATCACCCAGCCGGTGTTCGTTTCGACACCGATAGTCTACCGGAAAGCCCGCAAATACGGGCCTTCCACGGGATCTATGCGGTTTGAATCGCGGAATCCGGGTTCCAACACCCAGCGAAGCATGGGCGGGGGGCAGATCCTTCTTCGGTAGGCGTGTTGCCACCAACTTGCACACCCTTACGGCATGCATACCGAGGCTTGCGGTCACGCACGCGTGGCGGCAAACCCTGACCATGATCCAGCCGGCTTTCCCAACCACGGCACTGCAGGCACGAAACGAGATCCGTAGCCCCGACCTGTCGGACCACACCAAATCGGCCTTACAATGTGGCCACATTGTATCTTGAGATGTCGCCATGCCCGTTGCCGTTCGCGAACTCAAAGCCAGCCTCTCCGGCATGCTGCTGCGCGCGCAGCAGGGCGAAGTCATCGAGGTTACCTCGCACAGGAAGCCGATCGTCCGCATCGTTGGTATTCCACCCAACGCGGCGGAAGGGCCACGCGGCCTGATCGCCAGTGGCGCTTTGTCCTGGAGTGGCGGCAAGCCCGGTCTCGAACCACCGGTAGTGCTGGCCGCGTCTGGGACGCCGGTCAACCGGATGGTGCTCGAGAATCGGCAATGGCGACATAGCGCACGACAATGCATGTTGGCCGGCCAACGAGCCATCTCGACCGTACTCATGGCGCCGCTGGCGCAACCGGCCCGTACCCGTAAACCGCTGCCCGCATCGCGGTAGTCAGGATAGCGCGCGGCCGCGCCCACGCTGTCGGTCGGGGAAGGTTGGCGGGACGGCGGTGCTGAGAATCCAGGCGGTTCTTTCCTGATGGCAGAAAGAAGGGGGTCAGAGCCCAATGGCACTACCTTAAGCCTTGGTCGATTTGCTTCTGTATTGACTGCTGTTTGCGGCGTAAGCCCTTTGCGCCCTGCCGGGGCTTAGTGAGGGTGGGGGCTTCTTGGGATGTTGGGTAGGGGCGCGGAGGCGGGGCCCCAGTCAAAAGCTTGAGGATTGTGGGGCTGAAACTCAATTGCCTGGCAGGACGGCCTAGGACGGCCTGCGCCTGGGGGTAACCGACCGTGGGCGGCGATCCGCCATTGGCTTGCAACGCAAGAGGTCCATGCATGACGTGACACGTAGGTCGTGACGCCGGGTACAGACAGCTCCGTGTCTTGGGTGATGTTGCCGTCCAGCGCAGCGCCCTCGCCATGGTCAGACTCTCGGGCGTGCTGGCGTAGATTGATTCACTCATCCAGGTCGGACGCTGGGGGCGCATCCAGGACCAGATGGTCGCCGCACGTGGCCTAGGGTGTCGCCTGATGCTGGCGAATCCTCGTCGCCCTGCTGGATCAACCGCAATCTGAAGTAGCCGGCATAGGCGCATGGCAACCCGACGTCCGGCTGCAGCTTGCGCCAACTCCACAGGGCCGGTCTCCGGTTCTATGACACGGACGCCCAATGGCAGCCCTGATCCTTTGGCGCCCCGTGGCTCTATGTTCGCCACTCGTGCTGCGCACCCCCCGCCGTGGGGCCCTGTCGGCTGCACGGGGTTGCCGTGCTACACCCACCCATGACCGCAGAAACAACACAGCCCCCCGCTTGAAGGAATCACTCCCCGGCACCGATCCACTGACTGGACAAAAGTGCCCGCGTCCGACCCACATTTGGGTGATCCTCCCGTAATCTCGATCGGATCGACACCCATAACGCCAAGAGGCCTAGCCCACCGAGGAACCTAAGGTAGTGCCATTGGGGTCAGAGCCGGGTCAGAGCCCTTTGCGCATGTTACGCTTCGTAAGGTCAGCCACCGCACGCAGCGAGATCCTCCATTCCTCGCCAGCAGGGCTCTGACCCGGTAGAGTAGAGAACACCAAGGACATCATCGGCATTGAACTGACCACCACCGCCTGGGGCACCCGCGAAATCTTGCCCGGCCTGCTCGACCAGGTCGAAGGCGAGATCGCCCAGGTACCGGCTGAAGCAACTGGGCGACAGCCTGTACTCCCGAACCTTCGAGCGGCAAGTGACAAAAGCTCACAGTCGCGCCGCCATCATCAACACCTTTACCCACCTGGGCATGCCGCATTCTGTCCAGGTAGGGCAAATTGCGTCCGCTGCATGAAGCAGCGCAGGAAAAAGGGAAATCCTGCCGGTGCGGAACCTGGTCAAGCAGCTGCTGCTGGAGCTCGAAGACCCCATTTTGCCCGCCCCGAAAAGTTTCTCGATCAACGCACGCTACCGGATTGAATCATGACCGCTTCCCCCCGTGCCCCCACCCTCCTCGAAGCGATGCGCTTCTGGCTGAAACTTGGCTTCATCAGCTTCGGCGGACCGGCCGGCCAAATCGCCATGATGCATGACGAACTGGTCGACAAGCGGCGCTGGATTTCCGAGCGGCGTTTCCTGCATGCCCTCAACTACTGCATGCTGCTTCCCGGTCCCGAGGCGCAGCAACTGGCCACCTATCTCGGCTGGCTGCTGCATCGCACGCGCGGCGGCATCATCGCCGGCGCGCTATTCGTGCTGCCGTCGCTGCTCATCCTCATTGCGCTCTCCTGGCTGTACATGAGCTTCGGCCAGACGCCCCTGGTCGCCGGCCTGTTCTACGGCATCAAGCCAGCCGTCACCGCCATCGTCGTCCACGCCGCCTATCGCATCGGCAGCCGCACGCTGCGCAACGGCGTGCTGTGGGCGATCGCAGCAGCGGCCTTCGTCGCCATCTTCGCCGCCGACCTGCCATTCCCGGCCATCGTTCTTGGCGCCGCCCTGGTCGGTGTCATTGGCGGCCGCCTCGCCCCCGGTCGCTTTGCCACTGGCGGCGCGCATGGCAGCACAGCAGCGTCCGCGGTGCCAGCGATAGTCGACGACGATACCCCGACTCCTGCCCACGCCCGCTTCACCGCCCGCCGTCTGCTTGCGGTTGCAAGCATCGGCGCGACGCTGTGGGCACTGCCGATGGGCCTGCTTGCCGCATTCCTGGGCTGGGATCACACCCTGACACAGATGGGCTGGTTCTTCACCAAGGCGGCGCTGCTCAGCTTCGGCGGCGCCTATGCGGTGCTGCCTTACATCTATCAGGGCGCCGTCACGGACTTCGGCTGGCTGAGCAGTTGGCAGATGATGGACGGTTTGGCGCTGGGTGAATCGACGCCAGGGCCGCTGATCATGATCGTTGCCTTCGTCGGCTTTGTCGGAGCCTGGGGCAAAGCGCCATTCGGGCCCGATGCCCTGCTTCTTGCCGGCGCGCTGGCGGCCGTGGTGGTCACCTGGTTCACCTTCCTGCCCTCATTTCTGTTCATTTTCGCCGGCGGGCCGCTGGTCGAGAGCACGCACGGCGATCTCAAGTTCACCGCGCCGCTGACTGCCATCACGGCCGCCATCGTCGGCGTCATCGCCAACCTGGCAGTCTTCTTTGGCTACCCAGTGCTGTGGCCAAAAGGATTTTCAGGCGGTCTCGATTTCGTGGCGACGGTCATCGCACTAGGCGCTGCCGTGGCGCTGTTCCGTTTCAAGGCCAACGTGATCCACGTCATTGCGGCCTGTGCAGGCCTCGGGCTGGCCGTGCGCTCTCTGGCCTAGCCAGCGGCTAGACCGCACGCCCTCAGGCCGCTGGTCGCTCGGTGCATCGCCGGATCGCACCGCTGCGATGCGCCCCAAGGTAGCGATGGCCCGTTGGCGAGGCGATGCGGTGGTGGGTCAATTCAACAACACCAAGCCCATCTCCTGGCCGATCTCGACCGCCCACATGACTCTTGCATGGCTGGCCACGGCCAGCCAGCCCTCGCGGCATTGCGGATTGGTCGAGGCAAAACGCGGGTCGTTCCAGTTGATGTCGTCGATCAGGACGACCGCGCCCGGCGCCAGTAGCGGCAGTGCAGCCTGGAAATCGCCGACATAATCCTGCCGGGAATGTCCGGCATCGTGAAACATGAAATCCACCGGAATCAGATTTCCAGCCAGGCGAGGCAGCACGTGCGAGGTCCAGCCATACTCGCAACTCACCCGCCCTTGAAAACGGCTGTCGAGCAATCGGGAGGCGATCTCGTATAGCGTCTCCGAACCTTCCACGGTGGTCAGTTGCGTGTCCAAACCTTGCGCTGCCAATGCCTCGAGGATGAACAGCGCCGACATGCCGTAGGCGGTGCCCAGTTCCAGGCATCGCGAGCAACGCATGAAGCGAATGATCGTTGTGAGAATTCGGCCCTTGTGGCCAAAGGACGAAGTCATTTCAAAATGCGCGCGGATATCCCCGAACCAGCTATTGCTCTGAAAATTCCCCGGGTTGCTGTGGAAAGTGTCGGCAACTCGCGCGAGCCTGGCGGCCACGGCGAATTCGATCGCTGGCAGAGTGGACAAGGCACCGAGCAGGGAAGCAAAACGCCGAGCAGAATCCTGGTCATGGCCGCTTCGGTTTTTCTTGACGGTAGTGATCGGAAAGCGCTTCCTTTCCAGGCAGGTGCGCAGGAACTCCAGATAGGCAACGGGAAACCGAATCTCCTCGCCTGCCTTTGCCAAAGCCCATGGCAACAGGATCTCGAGATTGGCAGTATCGCGGATAGTGGCGGCGCCGGGCGCGTTGCCACCGCCGCGGTTAAATGCTTGCAGCAAGCGGTTTAGCATGTCGATTCTTGAATAAGGTCGATGATTTCGAGGTCTCGGTCATCAGGCGCTCCGGCTTTCGAGCAACTCCTTGATATGGTCAGGCTTCTGGATATGCATTTCCGCTTCTATCCGGCGCAATTCCTGATAATCCACCATGGATTCCAGCGGCCCATCGTGCTCGGCAAGCCAGTCTCTGGGCCGCACTTGCGTGTGCGGGCGCATGCTGCCCGCTGTGGCCAGGCAGTTACGACACGCCTGCAAGGGTTCGGGAGAGGTAAGGAAAGCGTACAGTTCATCCCGAAAATCTGGCGCATCCCGAAGTTCGAGTCCGTCGCGTGTATGCTTCTCCTTGGCCAGCCCCAACATTCGAGGGATAAAAGTGCTTTGCGGGCATTTGTAGATATAGCCTTCATAAAGCGAGTGGCATCCCCAGACATGCACCGCCTTGCAACTTCGATAGATGCGTTCTACCAAAGCCTGATTCTGCGTGCCGGGTATGGAAAAACCTCTGCGAAATTCCTTGTAGTAATAAACTTCCAGGCGCACCTCATGTTCTGTGGCTTTGGCCTGGAAGTTCTCGATCAGTTTCTGGTCGAGGTTTGAATCCGGGTAGATCGATATTTCCAGATCGTCCAGATTCTCCCAGAATTCATCTCGCATGCGCGGCAACAACAGGCCGTTGCTTACTACCATGACCCGGTCGCTGATCCCACTTGCCCGCACCGCTTTGATGACCGTCACAATGTCGGGATGCAGCAGCGGCTCGCCGCCGAGCAATTGCACCAGCTGCGGCTGATACACCTTGGCTAGAATCGAGAAGTCGCGGTGCAGCGTTTCCGGGTTGGTGAAGCGATTTTTGGCGATCGGGGAAATATGGTTGCAATCCCGGCAGGCGAGGTTGCACTGGTCGACGATATCCACTTGGAAGGCATAGTGCGGCACTATTTTGCCGTCGACGATGCGCACCCCGGGGTTGGCAATGCCCGCCGCTTTCGGCGGGCTGGCCGCGGTCTTTTTCAGGCGGCCAAGAATCGAAGGGAGAAATGTTTCCAGCATGGGTTTGTCTGGCCTCTGGTTTAAGCGGGTTGAGTAGGAGAGCCGTCGTCTGTCGCCAGTCTGCGTCGGTCCAGGGCTTTCTTGAATACGCGCAAGGCGTTGAGTTCGACCAGGGTTTTGCCCGTCGTCATATTGGCGCCGTGGCGGCGGACCAACAGCGTGACGGCCTCGGGGCGGGCGATGGCCAGCTTGAGATCGGCCGCCCGGTGGAACCAGTCGGCATCCTCGGCAAACTGCAAGTCGGCGTCAAACAAGCCGACTCGTTCGAAGGCACGGCGGCGATACAGGCCTGCGCCGATATAAAAGGGGAAGGACTCCTTCGGGTTGCCCACATAATCATAGGTGTCGCCATGCGGGCTTTTTGCCAGCAGTTGCGCACGACCATGCACGACATCCCAATCCGGCGTCTCGAGCAAGGCCGCCACGAGCATGCGCAGATTGCCTTCGGGCCACAGATCGTCCACGTCCAGGAAGGCGATGAATTCGCCGGAGGTATCCTTGATGCCGCGGTTGCGGGCTGCTGCGGCACCGGCGTTGTCCTGACGGAAATAACGCACGTCCACTGGTAATTGCCGGACCGCCTCGGCAATGTGGTCGGTGGACCCATCATCTACGACGATGATTTCCAGCGCCGGATAGTGTTGCGCGAGGACATTGGCGATGGCCTCGCCAAGGAAGGCTGCCCCGTTGTAGACCGGAATGACAACGCTGACCAGTGGCCAACGCGAATCGTCCCGGCTTTCCTCTGCGTTGGCCAGGCACGCAATCGCCGCAGCGTCCTGCCGCAGCAGTTCGCTAATCGCCGCCGGGACTCCGCCCAGATTTCTGCCCAGGGCGATCTCCAGACCGGGAACCCGATCGAGCAGGCGATCGATGAACTGGTAGGTGGCCTTGCCTGCGTAAGGTAGTTGCGACAGCGTGGTGAAAGCAGCCGCGTTGCGCAGCCTGGCGCGACTGAGCGGTCCCACCTGCGTCGCTTCGGCATCGGCAAAGCGGGGGGCAAGCACCGCCTTGAGGGGCAGGGAATGCGCCAGTTGTGCGCGGCGAGCCGGCCATAACTGCAATACCGCCTTTTCTTCGGCGAGCTGGTCGTGGTTGGTCAGCAGCGGAGTGAACACCGGAAATCGGGCCAGCTGTTCGGGTTCCAGCTTGGCCGTGGCATACAGGCTGTACACGCGCGGCTCCGGTTCCAGCCCGACGACCAGGTAGTCGTCGGCCAGATAGGTCATGCCCTCCGCCAGACACGCCAAGGCCGTGGTGGATTTGCCGACACCGCCCTTGCCGGTGACCAGAATGGCGCCGTCCTGGTCGCCAATCGCGGCAGCGTGCAGCAACTGGCATCCCTTATGCTCCATCCACCAGTGGAACAGCGTCCGCAACGGCGATGCCTCGCACCAATAGGGCAGGGTTTCCTCGTTGCGCACCCAATAGACCGCCTCGCCGCGCGCCAGGTCGAGCAGATTGACCGAACATTCGATCCAGTGAAAGGCGGCGCGGATGCGCGGGCTGTTCATTCCCCAGATATCGCCCCGATCGGTGAGGCGATCCTGCGGGATCGGTGGTGGCGGCATGACGATGCCGGTCGAGGCGCTGTCCCAGAGATGGAAGGTCACATCGGCCGGGCGATTCGGCGTGACCTCCAGATGCGCCAGGGCGGCGCTGAAATGCCGACGCAGCGTTTCCCCGGCATAGACCACGCGGATCAGGCTTCCCGCCAGTTCCCAGTGGCATTCCAGTGCGCCGGCCGCGGCCTCGGCGGCCAGTGCGCAGTCCAGGACGCTGTCGAAAAATGCCACTTGCTGGTGCTCGGGCATGCTCGGTGTGTCGCAAGGATGATTGTTATCCATAGATCAATCGCGTAGTTGAATTGATGGGACCGGGAGAGGCCAGTTGCAGACGGCCCTCCTCGAGACGGTAAACCCGGTCGGCAAGCTCCACCACGCCGGGGTCGTGGCTGATGATCAGGATCGCCGGGCGACTTGGCGCCTGCAGCAGGCCCGCCATCAAGCGAGCGATGGCGTCGGCGTCGAGGTGGTTGGTCGGCTCATCGAGGATCAGCAACTTCGGTTCGCCCAGCAAGGCGCGGGTGATCGCCAACCTTTGTCGCTCGCCCCCGGACAGAAGCGCCCCACCTTCGCCAATCTCGGTAGCGTAGCCTTGCGCCAGGGCACTGACAAAATTATCGGCCAGAGCCAGGCGGGCAGCGTTGCGCACCGCCGCCAGGCTGGCGTCGGGGTGGCCGAAGCGGAGATTGTCGAGAACCGTGCCGGCGAAAAAGCTCTGCTGTTGCATGACCACGCCGATGTCCTTGCGCAGCGCCGTCATCTCCAGTTCGTCGTAAGCCACGCCACTGGCGAACAGCGTGCCCGTTTGTGGTCGGCAAAAACCCACCAGCAGGCTCAGCAGCGTCGTCTTGCCGGCGCCGTTCGGCCCGACGATCGCCACTCGCCCGCCCGCCGGAATGTCGAGATCGAGCGAGCGCAAGACAAGCTGGCCAGCATAGGCAAAGCTGACCCCACGCAAGCGCACGCCACCATCAAAGGCGATGCGCCGCTGACCCCGATAAGGCTGCTCCTCGCCGTCGTTCAACAATCCATGCAACTTCAGCAATGCCTCCTGGCCGCTGATCAACTCGGGAATGCCTCCCGCCAACGAATCCAGTTGCCCGTTCAATAGCCCGGCCGCCACGTAAAACGACATCAGGTCGCCCAGACTCATGCTGCCCTGCGCGACGGCGGTACCGCCCGCCACCAGAATGACGATGCCGGCGAGCCCGGTCAGGTTGCGCTGCACCAGCCCGTGGATGGCGAAACTCATCGCCATGCGTCGGCTGCTGGCGGTCAATTGCGCAATGTACTCGCGCTGGATGGCTGTTTCCCGCATCTCGCAGGCTTGCAGCCGGATCAGATCCATTTGCCGCAAGGTGAATCTGGCGCCTTTGCTGAATTGTTCCATCGCCTGCTGGCATTCATGCACGTCGGACTTGATGCGTTTGCCCGAACGGCGCGAAGTCCAGGCCAAGACCGGAATGATCGCCGCGGTCATCGCCACCAGTTGCCAGTTCAAGGCCAGCACCACCGCCAACAAGGCCAGGCTGGCCAACAAGGCCGGCAACATGCTGGACAACAAGAGGTTGCTCAGATTGTCGAAACGCTCGCTGTCCAATACGATGCGGGTATGCATCCGGTCCATGTCGGCGTGGTTGAAATGTTCGCGCGAGAGGGTGTAGAGGCGATCCAGCAAGTCTTGCCGCAACACCTGCACGGTCCCCTTGACCATACCCACCACGATCCCGCGCAGCCACCAACCCGTCGCACTATGCAGCAAGCGAATCAATACGATGCCGCCACCGAGCAGGAGCAACCAGTCGATCTTGCCTTGCGGTATGGCCTGGTCGAAGACCATGCGAATCAGGAACAGGATCGGCAGGATGAACAGCGATTGCAGAGCGGCGGCCAGGGAATACCCCAACAGACGCGGCCAGCGGGGCTGGTAGTAGTGCAAGAACAGCCCGACGGCCCGTCGGTCGAAGAAGTTCGAGCCCAGCGCGCGCGCCGACCAGGACTTCATCAACGCCACCCCAAACGCTGCCTGAGGCCGTTGAAGATCGTCGGGAAGATCTCCAGGCGGCCGCGTAACTCCCAGCAGTAGCGCAGGTAATGGGAAAAACCCCAAAGCAGACGGAAGGGATTGGCGCTGTCGACCAGGCCGCAGTACTCGGCAAACAGCACCCCCTGCTTCGTCAGGGGATGCGCATAGCAGCGGCGCACGTCGCCGAGCACGGCGCGATTGGCAATGCGCTCGAGAACGCCTGGCCGGTATTGCTGCAAGTGGGTATGAACCGATTCGGGCAGCTCGACCGCGAAATTTTCGGCCAGGTAAGTGAGGCCCAGCGCCAGCCGGTAAGTCAGCCTTTGCGAGTCGGCAAAGGCGAGCAGACGGTCCCAGTCCACCTCGCCGCCACGTTGGCGCAAAACCATCAGGGCATCCGGAATCCAGCGGATCGGAGGTTCTTCGTTCCAGCGTACCCCGTGCATGACGGTATGGAACAGTAGCGCGGTGGGGCCCAGTTGCCAGGCTTGCAGGCCCTGGAAATCCACCGCCTCCACATCGGACCAGAACCATTGGTCAGCGGTCGGCGTCACGCATTCGCGCAGGAAATGATAGTGCACATCCACTTGCAGGCTACCGTGCATGCACAGCGCGGCGTGAAAAAACTGCAGGCCGTCCGCCGATAGCTCCTTGCGCAGCGTCCACCCCGATTCCTTCAGCAACTCCACCGCGCGCGGCAGATGCTCCATGCGCACGGCAAAGTCAAAATCGGACATCGGGCGCAAGGCGTGGTTGCGGTAATAGCTCAAGACCAAAGGTGCCCCCTTGAGCATCAGCAGATCGACGCCGGCTTCGCGGAGGTGCTGCATGACCGGGTGCATGGCGAAGAACAGCGCCTGGTTTTCGCACCAGAAGCGCCGGTAGACACCCTTCAGTCGGCCGATCAAAGGATCCCGCAAGCCGAGGCGCTGCAGATTGTGGTAGGCCAGCGGCAACAGGCGCAACACCGGGTAGCCCAACTCCCCTTCCAGATCGACCCCTTGGCGCCAGGTGCGAAACGCTTGCAGGGCTTCTTCGCCATCGCACAAAGCGGCCTTGAGCAGTTGCTCCTGGGCCAGGGACGGCCACAGCTTGCCGGGATGGTAGGCATGCTCTTTCATCGTTGCGCTTCGCCGGCGAGGTCTGTTGGCGTGCTCCGGCGGCGCAGTAGCGAGGCTCGCAACAGGCGCAGGTAATCCGCGTGCAGGCGTTCGGTCTTCCGCACCGTGTTGGCGCTGTGGATGCGGCGGCGCAAGACCACGCCGTCGACCTGTCCCAGGGCCACCCCTTGTTCCTCGGCGCGGGCAATCCAGTCCATGGTCTCGCCGACAGCGAATCCGGTGTCGAAGTCGCCGACCCGCGCAAACACCTGCCGCCGCAACAGCAGGGCGCCAGCCAGGCGCCCGGCCTGGCTGATCGGTGGCACCTGCAAGGTCAGCAGATCTGCCACCGACAGTTCCGGGCTGGCAAAGGCTTCCACCAGGCCATACACGCCATCGAGGTCGGGCCTGGCGGCGAGTTCGCGCAGGCGCAGGCCGAGACTGTCGGCGGGCCATAGATCGTCGGCGTCGAGAAAGGCAATCCAGTCGCCGCCGGCCAGTCGCAGGCCGTGGTTACGCGCGGCGGCAATGCCCTGGTTATCCTGGCGATGGCAACGTACCGGTGCGCCGACGCCGGCGGCGATGGCCGCACTGTCATCGCTGGAGCCATCGTCGATGACGATCACTTCCCACACCGCCGGCCGTTGCGCCAGCAAGCTGGCCAGGGCTGCCGGCAAATAGGCCGCGGCGTTGTAACAGGGAACGATCACACTTACCCGCGGGAAGCGCTCATGCATGACTGGCCTCCTGCCGCTTGCGCTGGATCGAGCTACGCAGCGCTTTCAGCAGCAGCGGGTTGGTCCGTGCGCCGGTCAAAGTGGCATTGCCGCCATAAACCCGTTTGCACACCAACATTTCGGGCAACACCGTCAGTTTCACGCCGCCATCGACGGCGCGAGCAAACCAGTCGCTGTCTTCGCTGACGGCAAAGGCCGGATCGAAGCGGCCGACCCGCTCGAAGACTTCCCGCCTGGCCAGCAGCGCCTCCATGATCCAGCCGGGACGCGCCACGCCCAGCAGTTCCGGGCGGAAGCCCGGCGGACATTCGAGGCCGTCTTCGAGGAAATGCTCGACCTGGCAGAGGACGGCATCGGTCTCGGGATGGCTTTCCAGATACGCGATCTGCCGATCCAGCTTGCCGGGCATCCAGCGGTCGTCGTGGGAAATGAACGCCAGATAGCCGCCGCTAGCCTGCTCTATGCCTTCGTTATACGCATTGGCGATGCCCTGCGTCGTTTGACGCCAGACGCGCACGCGCGGAAAGGTTTCGGCAATGGCAACGGTGTCGTCGCTCGAATCGCCATCGACGACGATGATTTCGGCAGGCTGCAAGCGCGACAGGAAGATGCTTGTCAGCGCCTCGGCGATGAATCGGGCACCATTGCGGACGATGACGATGACACTCAGCGCCGCTGTGTTCTCCCGCGCTGCCGGCAGCAATGAAAAAGAATCGGTCATTGCGTCGAACTCAGATGGCCGGGACAGGGTTGGCTTTGGCCACCGGCCAGCCGACGTCGTCCGTGTCATGGATCGGGTCGAGCAGCAACAAATCCTGCATGTCCGCGTAGACCTCGAGCAGCGGTGGCTGATAAGCGCTGGGTGGCGGCAGGCTGTCGCCCGGATCAGCGCTGGCCACTGCAGCGACTGCCAATGGCTGGATCAACCCTTCGTCGAGCAGGCGGTCAAGGAAGGCAGTGAGGTCGCTGGCGTAAGCTGCTTCGTCCCCGGCATAGATTGCCGCCAGGCGGGAGGTCATCGCCGCCACCGGCAGGCCGCTTTCCAGCCATGCCCAGACCAGTGCGCCGGTTTTCCGGGCACTGTAGTAGTTGCCGGACTTGAGATTCATGATCACCACCTCGCTGTCAATCAATTCGCTGACGACGAAGGGTTGGTTAAGGCGGAAATATTGTGCAGTCGACATGGCTTTTCTTATGGAACGAGAAGGAAGGACAGAGAAAATTACGATTCCTGTACGAGTAAAGGAACCCCCATCAAGCGGCGTCAATCTTGCCTACGGCCCCGGCAGCCCCTGATAAGGGAATCGCCATCGCACTTTGTCCAGTGCCCGTGGCTTTCCCATGAATCAGGACGCTTGTTAATTAAAACATCGCATCACGATCCTTCCCAGGACTTACGTCACGAAGCGAGTGTTGGCCATCGCGAGGTGAATCGCTGCCGCTGGCCATCGCCAGTGCAGGCGGCCGTCGCCAGGACAACATCCTCAAGAGCCGCAAACGCGAGCCTTCGCGCCGACGAAGCCTACGCGCTGATCGAAGCGTGCTCGCCCGGCCCCTTCCTCGAACTGTTCGCGCGCGGCTCGCGCGACGGCTGGACCACCTGGGGTCATCAAGCCGACGAGTATTCCCCCGACTGACCAACCTATGCCCACCACTCGCAGGCGGCGAGCGACGCCGACTGCCCGGCGAACAGGAACTGAGCGCGGCCCGCCGCGCCCGGATCCTGGACCGGAGCGAATTCCCCATCTCGCCCCCCGACCCCTCCCCCGCGAGCGGGCGAGGGGGATTCGTGGGTCGCTGGCGCGACTTTCACGGTAACCAGCACCCTGGACCGCTTTTCTGCCGCAAAGCCGGGAACCGTTCCCCGCCAGACGTCCATTTGTAGTTCTGGCCGCCAGGGAATAACATTGCTTACCTCGTACAAGAATACTTGCATGTCACAGGCTTTCCTCGTCTCCTGGCTAGGCCGAACCGATCTCAGGGCGGCGGCGGGCGAGCCGGAAGCTGGTGTCGGGCCGCTGGCGCAAGGCGTGCAGGCCGGCGATTACGACGAGGTCCTCCTGCTCAGTGATTTTCCGCCGGATCTGTCCGAGCCCTACAGCAGATGGCTGGGCTCGCGAACCGCTGCCAGGATTCAGCTGTGCCCGGTCACCCTGTCCTCACCGATCGACTTCGGCGAGATCTATCAGCGCGCGGTCGAGGCGCTCGAAACCATCGCCCGCCACAAGGCCCACCTGACGTATCACCTCAGCCCCGGCACACCCGCCATGGCTGCGGTCTGGATACTGCTGGCGAAGACGACTCATCCAGCGCGGCTGATCCAGTCGTCTCCACAAGCCGGCGTGCAGGAAGCGGAAGTTCCCTTCGACATCGCCGCCGAATTCATCCCCAAGCTGCTGCAGCAATCCGACCAGCGCCTGGCCACCCTCGCGCAAGGCTTGCCTGACGAAGGTGCCGAGTTCGCGGCGATCATTCATCGCAGTCCGGCGATGAAACGAGTCATCGCACTGGCGAGGCGCGTGGCCATGCGGTCGATCCCGGTCCTGATCGAAGGCGAGAGTGGCACCGGCAAGGAGTTGATGGCGCGCGCCATCCACCAGGCCAGCCCGCGCGCGGCCAGGTCCTTCATCGCGGTCAATTGCGGCGCCATCCCGCCCGAACTGGTCGAGTCGGAGTTTTTCGGTCACCGCCGGGGCGCCTTCACCGGAGCGGTGAGCGAACGCAAGGGCCACTTCGAACGCGCCGACGGCGGCACGCTGTTTCTCGACGAAATCGGCGAGTTGCCGAAAACGATCCAGGTCAAGCTGTTACGCACCCTGCAGGAAGGCGAAGTCACTCCGATTGGTGCGAGCGAAGCCAGGAAGGTCGATGTCCGCGTCGTCGCCGCCACCAACCGCACGCTGATCAGCGAGGTCGCCGAAGGCAACTTCCGCGAGGACCTTTTCTATCGCCTGGCGGTAGCGATCATCAAGCTGCCGCCACTGCGCGAACGTACCGGCGACCTCTCATTGTTGATCGACGCGCTCCTGCGACAGGTCAACGCTGCCACTACCGAACTGGGCATCGGGCACAAGAAACTCCCTGCTGCCGCAAGAAACCTTCTGCTTCAGCACCCCTGGCCGGGCAATGTTCGCGAGTTGCTCAACACCCTGCAACGCGCCGCCGTCTGGTCCGACGACGAAACCATCAGCCTGGAGGCGATCACCGATGCGCTCCTGCTCTCGCCGCGGGCCCTGCCCGGTGACCAGAACATCCTGAACCGCTCGCTCGACTCCGGCGTCGAGCTGGAGGCGCTGATGGCCCAGGTGGCGCGCCATTACATTGAACGCGCGCTTGCTCATACCCGCAACAACAAGACACAGGCCGCCAAGCTGCTGGGATTTGGCAACTACCAGACCTTCACCAACTGGATGAACCGCTATGGCGTCGGGCACCCGGAGAAGTGAAAGGGACGCGGCGTTTGCGCTGGCACGCTATCTGCTTAGGGAGATGCGTGGGGAATTTTCAACACGGCAAGTCTGACCGTACTTTCACCGCGTTTTCAACATTGGCCAACAAGGATTCGAAATGCGCATCACCGCGATAGAAATTGAGAATTTCAAGGGCATCTCCAAGCGGGTGCGCGTGGACCTGAAACCGATCACCCTGCTGTTCGGCGCCAACAGCGCGGGCAAGAGCACCATCCTGCATGCACTGCTGTACATGAAGGATGTGTTGGAGCGGCGGAACCTGGATGCCATCACGACACCGGTTTCGGGGCGGGCTCTGGATCTCGGGGGGTTCCGGAATTTTGTGCATGGGCAGGATCTCAATCGGACCGTCCGGATCGCCTTATCCATGGACTTGACTGGCGGCGAATTGCCTGCGATGGCACCCACGTACGATCTTCCATCGCACCTCTCGCCGGCAGCGGAAAACAGGGTGGAACAGTTTTATCGAGCACAGTCAGACATCCTGGATTCGATCAAGTCGGCGACAGTCGAGATCGAGGTGCGATGGGACCAAGAGTCGCGCAAGCCCGTTGCCTTCGCCTATACCGTCGGTTTAAATGGTTTGGACTTGATCCGCATTGAACGGGAAAGTGAGAAGCTCAAGGTTGCAAAGTTCGACTGGTGCAATCCCGCAGTTAGTCGCCCACCCACTGACGAAGAGCGGCGGTGCAGGTCGTGGGACCTCGCGGAAGAAAGAGCGTGCACTCCCGAGGAGCAAAACGAACCGGTGTCAAGCCTGCCTGACATCCTGCCGCGGTTTTATAAAAAGAGTTCGGGCCTTCTCGGCCTCAAGAAGAACTGGCTTCGCAAGGACCAAGATCCAATACCCGATCTTTCCGTCAGGGAAACTCTGAACCTTCCGGAAGCCGACTCCGACCGGGAACAGAGTTTGGGCAGTTACAAGGGGTTCGACTCGGATTACATTGAGGTTGCGAAAATGCGGGCTTGGGAGGGTACGGAATTTCTCGCCCGCCTGATTTTCGGGCCGGGAAAGCTAGTGCAGGACTGGTTGCAAGGTTTGCGCTACATCGGCCCGTTGCGAGCCCGTCCGCCGCGAAAAGGGATTCCATCAGACGAACTGAACGACTGGTCCGAGGGACTCGCCGCGTGGAACGCGCTGGAAGACGAAGGCAGCTCGACTGATTTGATCGAGCAGGTTAGTCAGTGGCTTGCCGGCAAGGATCGCCTGAACTCCGGATATCAACTGGCGAGAACGCATCTGGCTCACGTGGATGCCGACGCTTTTCGAAATGTCGTCGAGGGGGACATCGACAGGGCGCAACTTCTCGACCTGCTCAAGGAGGCTCCGAAGAGCACGGAAATCAAGCTCGTCGAAACGCGATCCGGCCTAAGACTCGACCCTTCCGATGTTGGCGTCGGCATCTCGCAGGTGTTGCCGATCATCGTTGGCGCGGTGGTGCCTGGTGGGAGCGTCGTGGCCATCGAGCAGCCGGAGCTACATATCCATCCTGCAATGCAGGTGGCCCTCGGCGATCTGTTCATCGAAGGTGTCGCAAAGCGAGGGATGAGCTTTCTCATCGAAACACATAGCGAACACCTGATGCTTCGTCTCTTGCGCCGGATTCGCGAAAAAGCGGAGAGCCCCTTGCCCTCAGACCTTCCCGATTTTTCAAGTGACGACATCAGCGTGCTCTACGTCGAACGATCGGGTGCCGAACAGGTAGAGATCCTTTCCATTGAAATTGACCAGAGTGGCAAGTTCGTAAGTCGCTGGCCACGGGGGTTTTTCCCCGAGAGAATGCATGAGGCGTTGCCCAAGGAGATTCGAGAGCGCGTGGAGTCCAAGACGCGGAGTGTGGAATGATCTACGAATACGCGCTGGAACCAGCCCTCGTCGTCGATTGGGCACTAGCGAACATCGGCCGTTGTGTGGGTCAGTTCGGCCTGGACTATCGGCGGCTAGTTTCGGACTTTCCCAAGGATTGGAAGGGGCTGGTATATGCCGATTTCCTGGCTCGTTACGACTACGATTACGGGCATCCGGACGTGACGAACACTCAACCGGTACTCGATGCCTTCTTGCAGATTCTGACCGATTGCATGGTACCGCGGAAGATCGACCTCCCCCAGGAGTCAGTGTGGTTGAGCGAGGCCGTCAAGGAGCATTCACAACGGCCTTTCCACGCCATATTTGCTCGCGAACGCGCCGAGGGCTCACCGCCTGCCGTCATCACCGAGAGGAATCTCGACGACGTGCGGGATAAGCACTGGTGGTTGCCCACGATTAGGACGACTCCCAAATCAGCGCCAGACATCGCCCTCAACCTCAGGCCGCTCCTGCAGGCTGCGAGCCAGATTTTCATCGTTGATCCGTATTTTGACGCTAGCAAGGAGCGATTCCAGAAAACCTTTTCCGAAATCATGCGCCAGACCGCGATGCCACCGAGGGCTGTTTCATCCAGTCCAGTCATTTCTCTAATGACTGGTGTCGAGCGGGCTTTCAGGGAAAGGGACAAACCGACCAACGAGCAGGAACTCGAGAAACGTCGGACAGAAGAAGGCAAGGTTGCTGTCGAGATCATGCGTCAGGCTCGCTGCCATCTAGCGGCGCTCATTCCCAATGGGTTATCCGTCAATTTTTCTGTCCTGAAGAATGCAACTCGCGGCGATCCTCTGCACAACCGTTTCGTCTTGACCAACGTCGGCGGAGTGACTGTGCCTTATGGGCTTGATAACTATGAGCGCGACGACGGACATTGCGCCAAGGACGATCTTACTCCGATGCCACAGGGCATCTACTGGGAGCGTTGGAAACAGTATGCGGAGGGCAAGGGGGTCGAGGTGGTCTGTGGTCCTGAAGAGATACCGAGGAGCAGGCGATGAAAACTATCAGGATGTTCGTTACGCATGTCGTCAGCATCCCTCTGGTTGCGCTATGGTATCTCTCCGATCTCAGCGAACTTCGTGGGAAGCACGAGATTCACACTCGCCAATCGCCACAGCCGCTCAATGTCCTGCGCGGGCATGCTCCGAATGAATGCGTCGTATCGACCAACCGGATGCGCTGCGGCCAACCGCGAACCAAGTCACGGGAGAGTTTGCCGTGAGCGTCAAGAGCAAAGTCCTGCAGCTCTACCAGTTCCTGAAGGCCGCGAACGAGCTTCGCTTCCGCCCTGTTCGAGTTCTCGCGGAACAGCCAAGGGTGGTCCGGCTGGCAGATTTGCCGAATCATCCGGCCATGCAGATCTTCCGCCCGGTGCCGACCGAAGCCACTTCGGAAGTCCCTGATACCCTGCTGCGCGTGAAACGCCCGGATCTCACGCGCAGTCCCGCACCTCCTGCATCAATTGCCGCCTGGCTGTTACCGAACTGGGATGACCCCGCGCAAGCGGCCACCGTCGCAGGGAGTCAAAACCTCACCGACGAGGAAGGCCAGACCGTCACGGTTCGCTTCGACGACGACCGCGAACGACGTCTTGACTTTGCCGCCTGGTCTGCACACCGCAATACATGGGCCGAACCTGAGCTCGCCGCACGCAAGGCGATGACTTTTTTCCAGGTCTTTTACGATATCTACTCGCTTATCGAGAAGGACGGCGAAGAACTGGAACTGCTCGCTGCCGACGGCCACTTTCTCTGGCAAGCCACTTCCGGGGTTGACGGTGTAGTCACCATCAACCACCCGGTTCTGCTCAAGCGCGTCGAGCTTCGCTTCGATCCCGCCGTCCCCGAATTCACGATCCACGAGACCGATCGTGAACCCGAGATCTATGGCAGCCTGTTCGTCGACCTGCAGCATGTCGCTCCGACCGCCATCGCCAGCCGGAAGGCCGAACTCGAAGCCAGGGGCTGTCATCCCTTCGGCTGGCAAGATACCGACGCCTTCCTGCAAGCCTTTATCCAGACTGTTTCGCCAGTCGATGGGGTATTCCTCGACGCGCCGCCTGGCGATGGTGCAAGCACCACGCCACGGCTCTACCGCGACCCGGTACTGGTTCTGCGCAAGCGGGTCGCCGGCATCGCCAATGCCGTCGACGCCATCATCGACGACATCGAAGCTCGGGAAGTCTTCCCGCCAGCTCTGGCGCAGATCACCGGCACAATGGACGAATGGGAAGCCGCCGGCCTCGGCAACGGCTTCAACGGTGCGAACGGCCTTGCTGCCGGGTTCAACGACGACGACATCCTGCTCGCCAAAGAAGCCAACAACGAGCAACTGCAGATCATCCGCCGGCTGGAACACAGTGGCTCGGTGCTTGTCCAGGGGCCGCCCGGCACCGGCAAGACGCACACGATTGGCAACCTGATCGGCCATCTGCTGGCGCAGGGCAAATCCATCCTGGTCACCGCGCAAACCGCCAAGGCCCTGCGTGTCGTGCGCGACAAGATTCCCGAGATCCTTCGACCCTTGGCCGTCTCCGTTCTCGGCAGCGACCAGGATGCCCGCAAACACCTGGAGTCGGCGATCGGTTCGATCACCGAACGTCTGACCGGCGATAGTGCCGAGGGCCTGCTTCACAAGGCCGGGCGATGCGAGATTGAACGGCAGGAGTTGCTGAGCCAGACAAGGCTGGCGACCAGGCAACTGCGCGAGGCGCTCGAAAACGAGTATCGCGAAATCGTCGTCGGTGATCGGCATTTCACGCCCTCCGAGGGTGCCCGATTC
Source organism: Candidatus Accumulibacter affinis (assembly GCA_016713625.1). Taxonomy (GTDB): domain Bacteria; phylum Pseudomonadota; class Gammaproteobacteria; order Burkholderiales; family Rhodocyclaceae; genus Accumulibacter; species Accumulibacter affinis. Next base: position 224,704 of record JADJOT010000007.1, on the reverse strand, counting down.
GTTGCGCAGCATCACGAAGCGCATGGCTGGATTCCTCAGCCGGTCAGACTGGGTGCCGATCTGAGTTTTTCCGCGCAGGATCTGGCCCGACTGTATGTGCTCGGCACGACCTTCACTGCCGGGGAGGAGCAGGATGCGCGCCTTCCCTTGCCCACACTTGCAGCCCTTCCTTCCGTGCGGCAGTTCGAGGTGATGGCGTCGGAGTATCAGCACCTACTGACCCAGGATCTGACCTTTGGTGTCGATCGCTGGCTGCGGTCGGATGGTGGTAGCGAGGTCCTGGAGAGTCTGGCGAGCGAGCTGCTTGCCGAGTTCTCCGATGGCTTGCGCCGCCAGGCGTGGCGTCCGTACGCGATCACTGCGGGAATTCACGGTGGCGGCGAACGGGAAGTCTGGGAACGGTTGATCGCCCACATTGATCGGGCGGTGGAGGCCAATTCCAGCTACTCCTTGGTGCTTGATCAACGCCCGCAACTTTCGCCGGTACTGCCTGTCGCGAAGCAACTCGAGATTGCCATCCAGATCGGCGAGCACATCGACGCCGGGGGCAAGCTGGGGTTTCTGCAGCTCGCCACCCGCTCGGAATGGCGGCTGTTCATCAAGACCGCACGGGTCACGGCCGGGCAACCCAGCCACCCTGAACATTTTGCGGCACTGGCGCGCCTGGCCGAACTCGAGGTCTCTCGTCTTAGCCTCGAAATGCCCTGGAATGCGATGATCGGCGAGCATCTCCAGCAGGCTTTCAACCGCCTTGGGCAGGCGCCGGAGCTTGCCTGTCGCGCCCTGGTTTCCGAGATCCGTCGCTGCCTTGACTGGCATGGTGCGTTCTGGTTGCCCCTCACTACCCGGTTGAAGTCCGAAGGGCTGAAGCTGGACGAGCTGCTGGCGCGGATTCCGCGAGAGGCCAGTGCGATTTCCGAATATCTTGTAATCGAGCACCTCGTTTCGTCGCTTTTGCCTGCGACGCTGGTGGCCGAAGCGGGTCGACGCAAGCTGCGCGAGTGCGAGCTTGGCTTCAAGCGCCTCGCGAACCTGGCGACCCAGGTTGATCCGACGGCGGCGAACCGGGGTTGCCTCGGCCGCATGATTGACGCGGTTCGCTTGCGCAGTCCGCAGGCTTACGCCACGGCATTGGACTACGCTCGACGCTTGCACGCGGTCAAGCCGCTGGTCGTGGAACGTGACGCGCTGGCTGGAAGGCTGCGACTTGTCGCCGCCGGCTGGGCGGAGCTGATCACCCAGCGGGTGCCGCCACACGACGCAGGGACGATTCCTGGCGATATCGTGATGGCGTGGACGTGGCGACAGCTGCACGACACACTGGTCGAGCGCGATCGGTTGGACGCCCACGAGTTGCAGCGGCGGATCGACCATCAGCGCGAGCGACTTCTCCAGGTCACCCAGGAGCTTATCGACGCCAGGGCGTGGGGCAGGCAGCTCGAGCGGCTGCAGGGCAATCAATCGATCCGTCAGGCATTGGTGGGCTGGCTGGATACGACCAGACGACTCGTTTCGACGCGCCAGTTGAATAGACGCCAGGATCTGCTCTCGGAAGCGCGGAAGTCGATGAAGCAGTGTGCCGAAGCGGTGCCGGTCTGGATCATGCCAATTTCGATCATGGCCGAGAGCTTTGATGCACGTTCCACGCGCTTCGACGTCGTGATCGTGGATGAAGCGAGCCAGGCGGATCTCAATGCGCTGATCCCGCTGTACCTCGGCAAACAGGTGATCGTGGTTGGCGACCACGAGCAGGTGACGCCGTTGGGTGTCGGCCAAGGGCAGGCGATTCTGGACAACCTTCGCCGGGCCATGCTCCAGGACATCCCCAACGGGCATCTGTTTGACCACCTGTCGTCGATCTACGACATCGGCCGGCAGTCATTCGGCGATGCGATCCGCCTCGTCGAGCATTTCCGCTGCGTACCGGAAATCATCGCCTTCAGCAACCAGCTTTCGTATGAAGGCACGATCCGTCCCTTGCGCGAGTCGAACTCGACCAACATCAAACCGGCGTGCGTGGCGTGCCACGTCGATGGTATCCGCGAAGGCGACACCAACAAGATCGAGGCGCGACGGATTATCGACACGATCAAGGCCATGCTTCGGCATCCGACCTACGCTGGCAAGACAATTGGCGTGATCTCGATGCTTGGCGAGGCACAGGCCTTGCTCATCCAGTCGCTGTTGCACAAGGAGATTCCCGGCGTCGAGATCGCGAATCGCCGCATCCAGGCAGGGATATCTGGGGAGTTCCAGGGCGACGAGCGGGACATCATTTTTCTGTCGATGGTCGACAGTCCGCCCAGCGAAGGAATGCTCCGCACGACCGGTGAAGGCGCTTTCGAACTGATCAAGAAGCGCTACAACGTCGCCGCCAGCCGGGCGCGCGATCAATTGTGGGTAATTCACTCCTTCGATCCGGATCACCAGCTCAGACCGAACGACATCCGGCTCAAGCTGTTGCAACACGTCCGGGACCCGCTGGCCTACCTGCGGGCGAACGAGCAGGAAGTCGGCAATGCCGAGTCGCCGTTCGAGAGGGATGTACTGAAGCGCCTGACGAACGCGGGTTTTCGGGTCAGGTCGCAGTGGCCGGTCGGCTACTACCGCATCGACATGGTCGTTGAAGGCGCAGGAAAGCGGCTGGCCATCGAATGTGATGGAGATCGCTATCACCCCATGGAGAAGCTTGCCGAAGACATGGCACGGCAGGCTGTCCTCGAACGGCTTGGATGGCAGTTCGTGCGTATCCGCGGCAGCGCTTTCTACCGCAATGGCGACGCTGCCATGCGGCCCGTATTCGATCGGCTGGTTGAGTTGGAGATTCCCCCGGAGGTGGATGCCGACGTTCAGGCCACGGAGGGCACGGAGATGACGCTGATTCACGAGCTGGATGCCTTGATGCGGGACGGACTCCAAGCGGATGAAGCGCAGGTTGATGCCCTTCAGGTGCCATCCGAATCGATACTGGAAGAGCAACCGGCTCCAGAGCTTGATGACTTGGCGCCCCTACCGCCAGACCTGAGTTTTGCTCAGGTAGAGACTTTACTGCGTGGGCTCAACGGCACCGCTCTCCTGGACCCGTTTCTGCGTGATCTGGCGAGAGCAAGAGGATCTCAGCGACTCGGACGCAAAGTGCGTGAGGGACTTGAGGCGGAATTGGAGGTGCTTGCGCGACAGGGCAAGGTCGCGATCGGCGGAGGTCACATACGGCTTCTCTGAAGGACAGAATGAGCTGAATTGTGGGACGTGCCTGCCTGTCTCGAAGAGTGTTTGACAGGCAAATGACCGGCTGGCAAGAAAGTGCCGGAGGCGTCGATGACTTTGGGTGGCTTACTGTAGCACGAACGTGCTACAGTGGTGCCTTGCGTATGACACTACTGGAGTCAACCCCATGCCCACGACGACGATCCGTTTGCCGGAAGACCTCAAAGCTCGCGTTGCCGAAGCGGCCAAACGTGCCGGTACAACATCCCATGGCTTCATCCTCGCCGCCATTGCGGAAAAGGCGGACCAGGAAGAGCGGCGCGCGGATTTCAATCAGGTCGCAGAGAGTCGCTATGCCCGAATCGCGGCCTCTGGACAGACGATTTCCTGGCAGGAAATGCGCGCCTTTCTCGAAGAACGTCTTGCCGGCAATGCGCTGCCCGCCCCGACACCACGCCAGCGCGTGCGCTGAGAATGTCGCGCATCGAATTGGCGCCTGAGGTCGGTGACGATTTTGATCGAATCCTGGATCACCTCGCCAGGTATGAAGTCGAGGAACCGGCGTCACGCATACGGGAGATCGTCGAAGCGATCAACGTACTGGAGTCCAACCCGCTGATCGGCAGACCGGCACGCGACGGCAAGCGGGAACTGGTGATCGGGCGTCGCGCGCACGGCTACCTGGCCGTGTACCGTTATGTTGCCGAGCTGGACACCGTTTTTGTCCTTGCCGTACGCAGTCAGAAAGAGGCTGGTTTCGCCAATGAGTAAGCCTGGCCTGGCCGACTACAAGTAATGCAGGCGCCAGGCCTATAGCCCCGCCAGCGCCGCCACCCAGGCCTCGGCCGTCGGCCGCAGCAGTTCGAGCACCGGCAGCGGATAGACACCGACCGCCAGGATCAACAATGCCGGCAGCAGCAGGCAGGCGCGTTCGCGCGGCAGCAGGTCGGCAGCGGTGGCGACGTCGGGATTGCGTAGCGGACCGAGAAAAGCCTGCCGGAATGGCGCCAGGAAGCCGGCGGCAGCGAGCACCATGCCGAACAGCGCGGCGAGGCCGGCGCCGGTATGGCTGTGCAGGGTCGCGACGATGATCAGCAACTCGGCGGGAAAGCCGCTGGTCCCCGGCAGACCGATGCCGGCCAGCCCGAACAGCAGGAAGAAGCCGGAGAGCACCGGCATGCTCTGCATCGCCCCACCCAGCCGGGTGATGTCGGTGGAAGCGGTGCGGCGTTGCAGGAAGGAGAGCACCAGGAAACCGCTGCTGGCGGCGACGCTGAAGTTGAGCAACAGGAGCAGCGCTCCCTGCAGTGCGGAAACCGAGAACGAAGCCAGGCCAAGTAGCACCAGACCAACGTGCGCCAGACTCGAATACGCCAGCACGCCGCGCAGATTGCTGTGCGCCAGCGCCGCCACGCCGCCGTAAAGGATGGCCGCAGTGCCGAAGCCGGCGAGCAGCCAGTGCAAATCGCGCGCCGCCAGCGGCGCCAGCGGGATGGCGAAACGGATCAGACCGTAGGCGCCGAGTTTCAGCCCAACCAGCAGCGCCGTGATTGCCGCCGGGGCACCCATGGCCAAAGACGGCAGCCAGGTGTGCAAGGGCACCAGTGGCACCTTGACGCCGAAGCCGGCGAGCAGCAACAGGAATACCAGATACTGGCTTCGCTCCGGCAGCGGCCTGGCCAGCAGCGTCGGCAGGTCGAACACCAGCGCGCCGCCACCGGCCTGCGCGAAGGCCAGGGTCAGCAGGCCGAACAGCAGCGGCACGCCGCCAGCCAGCATGACCAGGAAATAGCGTACCGCGGCCGCCTGGCGGCCGGCGCCGACGCCCCACAGACTGACCAGGAAGTACACCGGCAGCAGCGTGAATTCCCAGAAGCAGAAGAACAGGATCGTGTCGAGCGCGCAGAAGACACCGAGAGTGGCGGCTTCGAGCAGCAGCAGCAAGGCGAAATAGATTCCCGGCGTGGCAACTGCTGGAGAAAGTCGCCAGCTGGCCACCACCACCCCGCCGAAGAGCAATGCCGTCGCCGGCAGAAAGAGCAGCGAGAGGCCATCGACACCGACCAGATAGCGGACATTCACCCCCGGGATCCAGCGCGCCGAATCCAGCAACTGGAAGCCAGCTTCCGCGCGGTCAAAGGTGACCACGATCAGCAGCGCGCAGAACAGCGTCAGCCCGGTGCTGCCGAGCGCCACCCAGCGCGCCGCTGGCGCGCGCCGCAGCCCGGCCGTTAGCACTGCCCCGAGCACTGGCAGCGACAGCAGTATCGTCAGCAGCGGATAGCTCGCCAGTTCACCCATGACGGAAATACGCTGCCAGAGCCTGCGTTGCGGTGTCGGTCAGCTTCAGCCAGGGCTCGGGGTAAAAACCGGCGGCCAGCAGGACCAGCAGCGTGGCGCCGCCGACGAAATACTCCATCGCGCTGGTGGGCGCGATCCTGGCGGCCGGCAAATCCCTGGGCCGTGGGGCGAGAAAGGCGCGCTGGAAAGCCCACAGCAGGAAGCCGGCAGCGGCGACGTTGCCGAGCGCGGTGGCGATCGTCGGCAGCGCGCCAAAGGTCTCGATCGAAGCCTCGAGCACCAGGTGCACCGCATCGAAACCGGGAGTACCCGGCATGCCGAGCAGCGCCAGGCCGCCAATCAGGAAAGCAACGGCGATAAAGGGAACACGGTCGAACAGGCCGCCAAGGCGGTCGAGGTTGGTGGTGCCGGTACGACGGTAGACGTAGCCAACCATCAGCAGCATCACCGTAATCGCCAGACCGAAGTTGACTGCCAGCAGCAGCGCCCCCTGCAGACCGGCCGGATGCAGGGTGAACAGACCGATGACGATCAGACTGGTATGGCTGACGACGGCAAAGGCCATCAGACGGCGCAGGTTCGCCTGCCGGAAGGCCATCACCGCGGCAAAGAAGACGCCGACCATGGCGAAGGCGACCACATAGGGCTGCCAGATGATCACCGCTTCGGCGGTCAACGGCAGCAGAAAGCGCGCCATGCCGTAGATGCCGACCTTGACGCCGAGCAGCAGCACCGGGCCAACGGCGATCAAGCCGTAGCCGGCGGAATTGGGTAGCCAGCCGTGCAGCGGAAACAGCGGCGTGCGGATCGCCAGTCCGTAGAACAGCAGATAGAAGGCCGCCGACTGGTACTTGCCGATCTGCGGCGTCTCGAGCAGGTCGAAGAGGTCGAAGCTCCAGTCGCCGCCGAGGACGTCGGCATGGCTCCAGACCAGCACCATCGTCCCGGCGAGAAACAGACACCAGCCGAAGAGCTGGTACTGCAGGAAACGTGACAAGGCCAGGTTCTCCTCTCTGGCCGATGCCCAGCGCCAGAGCAGGTAGCCGACCAGCGCCAGCTGCACCGCCGAAGCGGCGGCAAACCACAACAGGTTCATCGTCGTGAGCATCGTCATCTGCGACGATTCGATGATCAGCAACACGCTGAGCAGCTGCACCGGCGAGATTTGCTGGCGCGCCATGCCGTAGAACGAGAGCAGCAGGCCGAGCAGCGCCGTCAGCAGGATGAACAGCACGCTGACCCCGTCGACTGCCGCATGATAGGCGAACAGGTCGAGGCGTTCGGCAAACTGCAGGGTACTCGTCGACACGTCGATGCGGGCATAGAGGTCAATCGCCACGACCAGTTCGCCGACCGCGAACAGACGGCCAAGGACCAGCGCCAGGTCGTCCTCGCGCATGATCAGCAACAACCCGGCGGCGGCCAGCGGCAGGCATTGCAACGTCGCCAGCAAAGGGTAGCCGGCCTGCGTCCCCCAGAGGACTTCGGTCACAGGATCACCACAAAGGTTGCCATGACCATCAACATCAGATAACGCGGTTGTTCGAGCAGCGCCTCGATGGCATCCGCGTAGTGCGCTGCGCGTTGTAGCGACTGGTTGATCGACCCATCGCCGCTGAGCAGCAGATAGCTCTCGAGACGCTGCATCCGGTCGGCGAATTTGAACAGCGCTCGACCGGCCAGACCGTGCCCGCGAATCAGCTCGTCGGCCGCTTCGCCGGCGGCCAGCCGTTCATCGTCGCGGGGTGCGCCAACGAGTGGATCGATGAAACGCTCGTCGAGCGCCCGTACGTCGCGACCCAGCGCCAGAGTTGGTCGCGTCAGCAAGCTGTGGACCAGTGGCTCGATCCAGAAGCGCTGCAGCGCCGCCGTGTACCACCAGCGCTGCGCCGCCAGCCAGTTGGCAACCGGCGGCGCCGGCCGCCGCACCAGGTGCATGTACGCCGGTGCGAGCAGGAACTGATAGGCGCGCCAGGCAGCATGCAGGCCGGAATGGCAGGCAGCCAGCCAGAACAGGCCGAGGCCGCAGCAGAAGAACATCAAGCCGACCTGGGTCACGGTCGAGAAAATCAGCGCCGACTTCACATCCGTCTGCACCAGCGCACAGAGGCCACCGTACACGGCAGTCGCCAGCCCGACCACGGTCAGCAAGGCGAGCACGTCCGGCAGCTGCCCGAGCAGTCCCTGCAGACGACAAAGCAGATAGACGCCGGCGTGCACCATCAGCGAGCCGTAGAAAATCGCCGACGACGGTGTCGGGCCTTCGAGCGCGCGCGCAATCCAGGGCGTGAAAGGCAACTGCGCCGACTTGGCCAGCGCCGCCAGCACGAAGCCGATCACCAGCAGGCGTGCCGTGACTTTTGCCAAGCTACCGTCACCCGCCAGCCAGGCCCATTCGACGGTTCCCACTGACCACACCGCAAGGCTGATCCCGAGCATGAAACCGGCGTCGCCAACACGGTTGCTGAGGAAAACGAAGAGCGCGTTGCCGGTCGCGACCGGTCGCTCCCAGGCGTAGGCGATGAGCAGCCAGGAGCTGAAACCGGCCAGTTCCCAGCCAACAAAGGCCAGCACGGCGTTGCCGGCGAGAACAATCAACAACATGCCGGCAAGAAACAGGCACATGCCGAGGAAAAAACGCTGGAAGCCGATCTCCCGGTGCAGATAGGTCGCCGAAAAGCGTAGCGCGATCCAGGCGATCAAGGCCACCAGTGTGGCCATCGGCAGGCTGTAGACGTCCAGGGTGAAGGACAGGCGAACCGGAACCGCGCCGATGCGCAGCCATTCGCCGAATAGCAGATGCTCGGGCAGGGCGCCGCCGAGTGCTGCCAGGTCGACGACCAGCAGCAGCAGCAGCGCGCCCAGCGCTGCGGCGCTGGCGACGGCGGCCGTCAAGGGCTCGCCCGAGTCACCACCGCCGCGGCGCAAGAGCAGGCAGACGGCGATCAGCGCTGCTGCCAGCAGCGGCAGCAGCGGCACCAGCCAGAACACGCGGGTGCTTGCCGCCAGCGCGTTCAGCAGTGGGGAAAAGTCGCTCATGGCGTCATCACGGGGCGCCGCAGCAGCGCCGGCGGCAAGAGCTCGCGCTGGCCGGCAAACCAGTCGCGCGAACGCTCGACCTCGGGCAGTGCCGGCGTCGGCTTACCGGCCGGCCCAGCGTGCCAGGGTTGCCAGCCGGTCGTCGCATCGAAGAGATCAATCACGCCCGTCTGCGGGTGTTTCGCGGCGAGGACGATCCAGCCGTTGCCGATCAGTTCCTGCAAGGGTGGCTGGCGCTGGTAAATGGCGCTGACGATGTCGGTAGCCTGTTCGACGATCACCAGCAGTCGCATCGCCTCATGAACCTCGACCATCTGCAGCGGCAGACCGGTGCGCAGGTCGGAACTGGCGCCCTGCATCACCCCGAACAGCCCGGCGAGGTTGTGCATGACCTTGCTACCGCAGCCAAAGGCCTGATTATTGACCGTCGAGAAGTAGTACTCGAGGTTGATTCCGGCGCCGACCGGACCCGCTGCCAGCAAGGTCGCTTCAAGGATGCGGCCATCGCCGTCAGATAGCGGATCGTAGGAGATCAGAAAAACCCGTCGGTCGAAGAAGGCGCCGCGGCTCAGGCTGCGACGGCCAATGAAAGCAGCGGCGATCGTCGCATGCCCGAGTTCGGGCCGCGCTTGCGCAATGTCCTGACGGCGGTCCGCGAGATGCTCTCGCGCCTGCTCTGGTGATGGCTGCGGCGGCGCCGACGCGAAGCGGCGACAACGCTCGACCGCGTGCTGGCGTGTCGCCTCTTCGCAATCTCGACGCAGCGCCGCAAAACGCTCACGATGACTGGCCGGCAGTTGCTCCTCGTCATACCATGCGAAGCTCTCGTCGCAGGTGTTGTGCTCGGCGCCGACGAAGTGCGTCGTATCCGGAATGACGACTCCCTGCAGCGCGAGGCGCCCGCGCACCGCTGGCCGGTTGGCCAGCGCGGCAAGCACCCGTGCGTTCGGTCCGCCATGGCGACCGGAACAGGCGCCACAATCGTAGGCGGCAAGATGCGGGTTGTTGCGGCTGTCCGAACCATGCCCGACGATCAGTACCAGCGGCGCAAACTGACTGCTCAAACCAATGCTGCGCAGAAAACCGCCGACGCGTGCCACCTGCTCGTCTTCGCTGAAACCAAGCCGCGGCGTGTCGGCGGTAGCGACGCGCGCCGCTTCGGCCGAAGCCGCCGTCAACTGCAAGGCGCCCGCCAGGGGCCGGTCGAAAGCATCGCGCCAACGTTCCAGCAACGCTCCCAGACGTGCCGGTGCCAGGCTCCTCGCCAGCAGCCCGAGCAAGGCCGCCGGCGCCGCCACGACGGTCAGCAGCGACGCCTGCAGCCAGCCACGCCGGCTACCCTGATGCAATCGTTCGCGCGCCGCCAGACGCAACCGACGACGCTGCTGATGCTGCCGGTAGGCCACCTCGGACCCCGCTGGGACGGCTTCGCAGACGGCATTTTGCGGCCGCACGACCACCGGGCAGAGGGCGCTCGGCAGCTCGTCATCGAGCCCCTGCCAGAGCATCGGCACGCCAAAGAAGCCCGCCGCACCGAAGGTTTCGTACGCCGGATTGACTTCCTCCAGGTGGCGGCGGGTGCCTTCCTCGCGGTCGTCCATACAGAAAACCAACTGTGCCATGGCCTTGCCCGAGAGCGCAGGCACGCGTCCATGATTGGCCGACAGGGCAGCGAGAATCTGTTGTCGATAATGGTGTTCGTAGGCCAGCAGCCAGACCAGTCCGCGCTGCTCGTCGCTCAGGGAAACAGCGCAGGCGAGCAGCGCGGCCACCCCGTCCGTGCCGATTGCGCGCAAGTCGTTCCCCCCCAACCCGAGCCGTTGCGCCAGGACGAACAGCGGCCAGGCGGCCAGAGCTTCCTCATCCACCGCCGCCGCGTCGGCGATACGCGACTCCGTCAGGCGATCGGCGAGAAGCTGCCAGCCGCTGCCCGTTGCCCCGGACAGCAGATGCGGACGCACCAGATCGAGGACTTCGTCCGGCCACGGGCGCGTGCCGACAGCGTGCCTGACCGACAACTCGGCCGGGTGACTGCGGAAGTAGTCGCCGAGCTCGTCCAACGGCAGCCCCCAGATGCGCCGGACCAGTTGTTCAGCATACAGACGTTCGAGGACGACGCGCACCGCCAGCAGATCGGTCAGGCTGACCGGCGGATCACCGGCGCGGGAATGGCACTCCCGCCAATAAGACATGCCGGCCCAGCCGGGCAACTCCATCACCAGTCGTTGCAGATAGGCGAACCAGCGCGACTCGTCTACGCCGAGCTGCAGCAGCTCGTCGGCGATCAGCTGCCAGGGGTCGTCGGGCAGTTGCTCGAGGTCATGCCGGGCGCCGGCGAATTCGTCGAGTTCCCAGGCCCAGTCGCGGCCAGCGCTCTGTCGCCACGCGGCATAGAAACCGCGCGTACGCGCCGGGTTGCGCCAGGCGGCCAGGCCTTGATCCAGATGCGCAGCGAGGTGGCGAATCAAGGCCGCCTGCAAGGTCGGGCGAAAATCCTCGCCGCTCAGGCGAGCGAGCAGTTCGCCGAACGTCCATCCGTTGCCGAGACGGTCACGCATCGTCTCCCAGGATGCCACGGCAACCGCCGCCGCGGCTGCGGCTGCGGCGGGATCGACCTTCGGCGCGCACGCGCACAACGCACGCGCGACCGTCCATAGGTCGGCAAGGAGCACTGCTTCCTGACGGCCATCGGCGCCGGCATTGGCCAGCAGGCGCTGGCGTGCCAGCGCGTCGAGATCTGCCGGCAGGCGCTCGAAAACCGGGGTCTCCTCAATCTGCCAGAGCAAACGAGCAGGTGACATGGCAGCAGCCGGGTACAGCAGCACGGCCTGCAACACTTCACCGCGGCACAGCTTGCGCGTCGGGGTGGCCAGCAGCAGCTCGTCGGGGCGGCTGGCCGCCACCTGGCGCAAGGCGACCAGCAGATCCGCGGAGTTTACCCGTCCTTGCCGGAACAGCTCGCGACACCGTTCTTCGGCCAGCCAGGGACGCGCTCCGGTCAGGCGTGCCGCGGCGCCGAGGGCCTCGGCAAACGGCAGATGCTGGAAAGCGTGCAAGGTGTTGTGATGTACGAAGTCGCGTAGTGGTGCCTGCGCCGGGAGAAGCTGTGCCAGCTGCTGCACGCAGGCCTGGACGCGTTGCCGAGAGGTCAATCGCGCGGCGCCGGCAGCAACGGTTGGCGAATGCGCTGGTGAACTCACTCAGACTCCAAACTGTCTGGTCAGCCGGACCAGCGAAGCGGCCATCAGGCGCAACAGCGGCGCCGGATACAGGCCAATGCCGACAATTCCCACGCTCAGCAAACAGGCGACAGCACATTCGCTGCGGTTGAGGTCGGAGAAATGCGCCACGCCTGTCGGTGGCGAACCGAAGCTCCGCTCGGGGCCGGTTGATAGGCAGCGGATGGCGCGCAGGGCATAAGCGGCGGAAATCAGAACGGCGATCGACATCCACACCAGCCAAGCTCCCCAGCGACCGTAAGCGCCGATCAGCACTTGTAGCTCGGCGATGAAGCCGGCGCTGCCGGGCAAGCCAACCGAAGCCAGCAGGGTGAACACGATCAACACCGCGAAACGCGGGGCGAGACGGTTAAGCGAACCGTAGGTCGCCAGATCCCGGTTGTGCGTGCGTTCGTAGAGCAGGCCGATGAGCAGGAACAACAGACCGGCCGTCAGCCCATGCGCGACCATCTGGGTCAGCGCGCCGCTGAGTCCGGCCGGGTTCAGCGCGGCGACGCCGAGCAATACCACACCCATGTGCGAGATCGACGAGTAGGCGATCATCGCTTTCAGGTCGGTCTGTCGCCAGGCCAGCACCGCGCCATAGATCAGGCTGGTCAGCGCCAGCAGCGCCAGCCAGTCCTGCAGGGCCAGAGCTGCCGCCGGCAGCGTGCCGATGGCGCGGATCAATCCGTAAGCGCCCATCTTCAGCAGAATGCCGGAGAGCAGAATCGAAATCGGACTCGGCGCTTCGACGTGCGCCAATGGCAGCCAGCCATGCAGCGGCACGATCGGCATCTTGACGGCGAAACCCAGCAGCAGTCCGAGAAAGACCAGCACCTGCGTGCGCTCCGGCAACTGCGCCCCACCAGCGGCCATGTCGGCCATCGCGAAGCTGTGCCCGGGGGCGACATCGTAAAGCAGGAGCAGCGCAATCAACATGAACACCGAGCCGCCCAGTGTATAGAGAACGAAATTGAGCGCAGCGCGGTGACGATTGGCTCCGCCGAGGCGGTCGATCAGGAAGAACAGCGGGATCAGGGTCAGCTCCCAGCAAACGTAGAACAGTGACCAGTCGCGCGCCGTGAACACGATCAGGAGCGATGTTTCAAGCACCAGCAGGAGCGAAAAATAGAGTTTGGCGCCGCTGCGGATGGCGGTCGAGGAGACGACCGCGACAAAGCAGAGGAGCGTCGCCAGCAACACCATGGGCATCGAGATGCCGTCGATGCCGAGCGCGAAACTCGAACCGACGCGCGGATTCCACGGTCGTGTTTCAAAAAACTGCATCTCGGCGCTGGCCGGATCGAAATCCAGCAGCAGCAGACCGGCGCACAGCATCGTCGCGGCGGCGACAACGCTCGCCAGATGGCGCAACAGGTCGACCTTGCGACCAGGCAGCAACGACAAGCCCGCGGCGCCAAGCAGCGGCAGCAGCAACAGCGTTTTCAGCATGGCCGAACAGCGACGTCGGACGGAAAAACCACTCCCCTTGAAATTCTCCCTTTCATGGACGACGATTATGCCAGCATTAATGTGCAACACGCGCGAGCGGCTCACGAATCGCGCTTCCCCCTGTCCCGTATTGCCGAGTCCGGAGTTGAAAATGAGTCAAGCAATCTGCCGCAACCTACGCATCCTTGGCCGTGTGCAGGGGGTCGGTTACCGCTGGTCGCTATGCGCCGAGGCCGAACGACTGGGACTCGTCGGCTGGGTACGCAACCGGCGTGACGGCAGCGTCGAAGCGCTGGTGAGCGGGCCGCTGGAAGCGGTGGACGCGCTCCTGCTCTGGGCGCAACGCGGACCAGCGATGGCGCGCGTCGAGAGCGTCCTCTGCAATGAAGGCAACGCCGCGGAAATTGGCATGGCTGCGGGCTTTCGGCAACTCGCCACGCGCTGAACGCTCGCCGACCCGATCGCCTGCCGGCGGGCGTTCAGGCCAGGGCAGCAAAGGTCGCAAGCTCCGCACGAAGTGCGGCCAGCTGTCAGCGGACGCTGATCTCGACTCGGTCGTGGCGCCCGGCCTCGTCCATCACCGTGATCTGAAAGCGGCCTGCCTCGCTGAAACGATGGTGTAGCGCCCGCCCGCCCGGCAAGCGGCCAATCTGCTGGCCGTTGAGCAGCCAGATCAATTCCGCCTGGCCGCCGCGCGCTTCGAGACGAAGTTCGGGCGCCGGGCCGTTGCCGGCCCGGCGGATGGTGTCGCCATCGCTCACCCCGACGATCTGCAGACCCGCTTCGGGAGCCTGCGCGCCACTGCAGCTCGCTGCCCAGACAGGCGGGAGCGCCTGTCGGCGAATCGCGGTCGGCAGCCAGGGCTCGAGGGCGGCAGGCCAGCGGGCCATTTCGACGGGATGCATGGCTCCACTGGCGCAACCGGCGCGGACCCGCAGCCCACTGACCGAGTCGCGGTAATCGGTATAGTGCGCGGCGGCTCCGCGCAGTCGGTCGGGGAAGGTTGGCGGGGCGACGGCGTCGAGGATCCAGGCGGTTCTTTCCTGATGGCAGAGTTGGCGAGGTGTTTCCTCGCTGCGCTTGCCAAGCGGCCAGCAGATTTTCGCTGTCGAGACGCTGGCCGGCGGCGTCCGCGGCAGGGGTGGCGAATCGTCAATCGCTGAAAAAATATCGATCAGCAGCGGCGCTGCGATATTGGCGCCGAAGAAGCCCGGGTTGGGCGTGCCGTCCGGGCGGCCAACCCAGACCCCGACGCTGAAGCCGTCGCTGACCCCGACCGCCCAGGCGTCGCGAAAGCCGAAACTGGTGCCGGTCTTCCAGGCAATGCCGCGACGCGCGCCGATGCCGCCTTCGACCTGCCGCGCCAGCGGTCCGCCGGATTCGAGCAGGTCGCGGATAATGAACGCCGCGCCTTCGCTGAGCATGCGCGCCTCGGCGATGGGCGCGTCGGGCAGATAACGCGGCCGGCCGCTGACACCGGCCCGCGCCAGGGCCGAAAAAGCGCCAACCAGACCCTCGAGATTGACCGCCGCACCCCCGAGAATGACGCTCAGGTTGGGCGTCGCGGCGCGCGGCAAGTCCAGCCGCAATCCCCCGCGGCGGAGCAAAGCGACAAAGCGTTGCGGCCCGAGCTGTTCGAGGACCTCGACTGCGGGCACGTTGAGCGACTTCTGCAAGGCTTCGGCGGCGCTGACCGGACCGCTGAAATTGGCCTGGAAATTGCCCGGCTGATAACCCGAGAACGACTGCGGCACGTCGGCCAGCAACGACTCCGAATGAAGCAGCCCGGCGTCGAGCGCCAGCCCGTAGAGGAAGGGTTTCAGTGCCGAACCTGGCGAGCGCATTGCCTGCACCATGTCCACATGCGCAAAACGCGCGTCGTCAGAAAAATCTGCCGAGCCAACGTAGGCGCGGACTTCGAGGCGACGGTTATCGACCACCAGCGCAGCCATCGAAACGCGCGGCGGCAGCACGGCCAGGCGTGCCGCGAGAAGCTGCTCGACGCTCTGCTGGATAGCCGCGTCGAGGGTGCTTTCGATGCGCGCCGCGCGCGGCTGCTGCCGCCGCAAACGTTCGGCAAACAGCGGCGCCAGCAGGGGTTCGCGAACTGTCTGGGCAATCACCGGTTCCTGCACGGCGTCGGCGACAACGGCGGATCCCCAGTCCCCGAGCATCCTTTCGAGCACCTTGTCGCGGGCAATGCGCGCGCGCTGCGGGTAACGGTCGGGGCGTAGCCGCGAAGGGGCTTGTGGCAGTACCGTCAGCAGGGCGGCTTCCGATGCGCTGAGCCGTTGCGCGGGTTTGCCAAGGTAGGCGCGGCTGGCCGCCTCGACACCTTCGAGGACGCCGCCCATCGGCGCGAAGCTGAGGTAGATTTCGAGGATCTCGCGCTTCGAACAGCGCAGTTCAAGCTGCACGGCACGCGCCATCTGACGCAGCTTCCCGGCAAGGCTGTGCGGCATCGGTTCGAGCAGGCGGGCCACCTGCATGCTCAGCGTCGAACCTCCGGAGACTACGTGCCCATGCCACAGCCATTGTCCGGCAGCGCGCAGCAGCGCCCAGGGATTGACCCCGGGGTGCCACCAGAAACTGCGGTCCTCGTAGGCGACCAGCGCTTCGAGATACAGCGGCGAAACGTCTTCGAGTCGTACCGGGTGGCGCCAGACGTGCGCGCGGTCCGGGAAAGCCCGTAGCGGCGTACCGTCACGCGCCACAACCACCTGCGCCTGCGGCGCCGATCTCCCCGGCAGCGGCGGCGGCAGTAGCTGGTCGGCGATCAGCAGCAGCGCCAGCAGAGTGGCCAGGGTGAAGCGAGTCGCTCGCGCGACTTTCACGTCAAGAGGGTGGCTCATTTCTTCGTGCTGGCGTCTTCTTCCCCGCTGTCGCCGATCGCCAGGATCTGGTCGCCACCGGCCAGCCCGTAGATCTGCGGCTGGTACATGTCTTCGGCGTAACTTGGTGGCACCACGAAGCGGCCCGGGGTGACGACGCGAACCCGATAGAAAAACTGCATCTTGTCGGCGAGTTTCGCGGCGACGACGAAACGATCGTCGCGAAACTCGACGTGACGAATGCTGCTGTTCTGCATCGCCTGCCGCGTATCGACACCGTCCACGGTCACCACCGCCTGTTCACCCTGGACCAGGTTGGCGTTTTCGATCTCGACGCCGGCCGGAATGGAATCGACGACCAGGCCGTTGGCGTAGCGTCCGTTGGTCCTGACCTGCAGGCGGACAATCGCCGTTTCACCGACACGCAGTGGGCGATTGCCGAGCGGCTGGCCGTCGGCAGTAAACCAGTCGCGCTTGAGATCGAAGGCGTCACGCCGCGCGGCAGGCACCTTCTGCGGGTTGCCGGCGAAGTCGAGGGCAATGTACAGCCGCGCCTTGCCGGTGTTCCTGATGCTCACCCCGGCCGCCAACTCGTCGGCCGACAGCGGCTGAAACTGTGTGCCCTGGCCGGCCATCGCCAGGGTCTTGCCTGCCGAGACCAGGTCGGCTGCCCATTCCTTGCCCGCCTCGGTGACCAGATTGCGTCCAAGCAGGAACAGCGCGAGTTTCTCCTGTGTACTGTAGTAGCGTCCGCCGTCCATCGCGCCGGCGACCTGGCTGACGAGGTTTTCCCGCCCCGCGGGTTTGAGTTGATGTTTGTCGAGCAGGGCGTAGATCATCGCCCAGTCGCGCAGCTGGCTGCCGTAGTCGCCCCACCAGGCATGCTCGGGGCCACCGCGTGGCTTGATCATGCCGGCCTCGATGGCACTCCTGGCACGCGTCTCGTCACCCATCAGCTTGAGCGCCAGACCAAGATGCACCAGCGACAGCCCCGAATACGCCGCGGCCTGTGATTCGTGCAACTGGCGCAGCGTCGCCAGCGGTGCCTTGCCCTGGCGCGCCAGTACATATGCGCCGTAGGCGAGCACCGCGAAGCGGCCCGAGCCGGCGTAGCGGCTATCGTTCCACACCGAGTTCTGGTTGTAGCTGACGGCGCCGGTCGGCAAGCCGGCAATTCCTTCCTGAAGTCCCTTGAGGAGGAACTCGAAGGCCCGCTTTTCGACTGCCGGCGGGACGTCGAAACCCTGCTCACGCGCGTCGAGCAGGAAGTTGCTGACGTAGGCCGAGAGCCAGTACTGGTATTCCGAGAAATTTCCCCACAGGCTGAAGCCACCATTTGGCGCCTGCATGCCGGTCAGGCGCGCGATCGCCTTGTTGAGCATCTCGGCACGTTCGGCCATGGTGAAGGGCGTCAACCCGAATTTCCGGGCCGCCGCCGCGTCGATGAAAAGGTGCGGGTAGGCGCTGCTGGTGGTCTGCTCGGCGCAGCCGTAGGGGTAGCTCAGCAGCCCCTGGATGGCGCTGCGCACGTCGATCGGCGCCTTGTCCGACAGCGTCAGCGTGGCGGTCACGCTCTGTCGCAGGAAACCCGCCAGCTCGCCATCGCGGATGTCCACCGTTTCACCGGGGTCGACGCCGAGGCGCCTGACCACCGACTGACGCGGCGTTGGCGCCTGCACCTGTAGCGCGAAGCTGCGTTTGATGTTCACCCGCGGGCTATCTACCTGGACCTGCACATTGGTCAGACCGATGGCGCTGCCGGCTTCGATCGGAATGCGCAGGATGCGTTTTTGCTGATCCTTGAGCGAGAACTGCTGTTCGCCAACCTTGATCACCAGGCCATCATGGTTGCTGAGGGCAATCCTGACCTCCTGCGTGCTACCGGCGAGGTTCTGCACCTCGAGCGCCAGCACCGCGCTGTCGCCCACCGAGAGGAAACGGGGCGTTGCGAGTTCGACGACCAACGGTGCAGCGACCGTGACTTCGGCCTCCTGCATGCCGAAGCGTTCGCCACTTGCGGCGACCGCCATCAGCCGCAGGCTGCCGTTGAAATCCGGAACCGGCAGCGAGATTTCTGCCTCACCCTTCGCATCGAGGAGGACCGGGCCGCTGAACAGGTCGACCAGCCGCAGCTTCTTCGGCAGGCTGCGCGTTGGTTTGGGGGCGGCGTCGCCGCCAAACTTGAGTTTGCCTTTCTGTCCGTCCATCTTCTCGATCAACCTCCCATAGACGTCGTAGAGGTCGGCGCCGTAGCGCAGCTTGGCAAAGAAGAATCCGAAAGGATCGGGACTGGCGAAACGGGTGATGTTGAGGATCCCGACATCCACCGCCGATAGGGTGACCAGGGCCTTCTCGCCTTTCGCCTCGGGAACCTTGATCCGCACCTTCAGGAGCTGCTCAGGTTCCATTTTCTGTGGCGCTTCGAGGGCCACCGCGAGCTTGCGGTTAGCGCGTTCGAGCGGGATGTACAGCAGGCCGAGGGCGCGCGCCGGCGTCACCTTCTCGCCAGCACTGCCAGGCCGCAGCACCATCACTGAAACGTAGAGGTCATGCCGCTGCCACTCCTTTTCGATCGGAATGTCGATGGTCGTTGCGTCAGCGCCGACGGAGAGGCGGCGAACCCACAGCGCCCGGTCGCCTTCGACGGTCACCAGGGCCTCGCCGGCATGCGGCGGGGTAATCGTCAGGCGTGCGGTTTCGCCGACCGCGTAGGCCGGTTTGTCGAGCCGGAGCGCTACCCGATCAGGGCGCACTCCCTGCGTCTCGTCGTCCTGCGCGGACCAGCCGGCGTAAAAGCGAAAACGCATCGTCTGCCGGGTTTCGGGGTCGACAATCTCGACGCGATAACGACCGTACTTGACCGGCAGGCTGAGCTTTCCGCGTCCGCCGGCAGGCACCGACACCTGCGTCGTCGCCACCAGCTCGTCGGTTTCCGTAAAGCCCGAATTCCAGCCTCGCTGATCGTCGAATCTCCAGTAGTAGTTGCGGTTTTCGCGGAACAGCCGCACCGGCAGGGAATTGCCGGCCTTGAGCTGGGCATTGACATCGGCACGGACCACCTCGAAGTCGGCCGACGCACCTTCGCGCGCGTAAGCGCCGACGAACATCGGCCGCACCCCGACCAGCACCGATGCCGGCCAGGAGACCCGCTCAATGCTGCGCACCACCGGCCGGCCGCCGCTTTCGAGCAGGCTCAGCGTGGCGCGCACGGTGAACGGCGAGCGCCGCCTGGCTACCGACTCCAGATCGACCTCGAGCTTCGCCTTGCCCTGTTCGTCCAGTTTGCTTTCCGGCAGCTCGCTGCGCGACTTGAGCTTGTCTTCATCGGCATCCCCGAAGATGAAGCCAGGCAGCTTCTGCGCCAGCGGGTTGCGGTTACGCTCGCTGGTCAATACGCCGAGCAGGCGGTTCGCCGCCGCCGGCGCCCCGTAGAGGTAACGCCCACTGGCATCGATTCGCCACGCCGATTCACCAGCGAGGCGCTCGCTGGGAGTCGTCAGATCAAGCTGCATCCGTTCCGGCAGGAATTCCTCGACGCCGAACGACAGGCTGCTGCTGGCCAGTTTTGCCGCCGGGTCAGCGCGCAGTTCGAGGTTCCAGGCACCGGTTGCGGCATCGCTCGGCAGTTCGACGGTGCGTCGGTAGTAGCCGGCGAAGGCTGCCTCCGGCGGCCAGGTCGCGGTCCACTGCGCCTTGCCGTCGGGGCGGCGGAGAGTCGCCTGGATCGGCTGCGCCGGCACCGGCTGGCCATCCGCATCACGCGCGATCACCGAAACCTCGAAACGCTCGCCGGGCCGGTAGAGGTTGCGGCCGCTGTAGGCAAAGATCCGTACCGGCACGTAGGGCATGCCGGCAATGTCAAACTCGGCGAGATCGAGAGCCGGCTCCTTGAGCGCCACCAGGGACATCTGCTCACCCTTCCTGGCCATCACCAGACGTGCGCCCTTGGGCCGCTCGGCAAAGGCGAGGCGACCGTCGCGGTCGGTTTCGCCGCTAGCCAAGGTCTTGCCCTGAGCGTCGATCCAGCTCACCTCGACCGCCGCGCGGGCTTTGCCGTCAGTCAGCGAACTGACATAGACGTCGGCGCCGCGACTCGGGTACTGCCGCAGATGCAGGCCGAGGTCACTGACGTAGAAGTAGGTGGTCTGGTAATCGGACCGGAAACGGTTGGGTTGCGACATCACCGCCACATAGACACCCGGCTCGCGTAGCGCCGGAATGCTCTCGACCGGAATGAAGGTGACGCTGCGACGATTCGCCCTCTGCTCGGTGACGAAGCGGCCGATGAAGGCGCTGCTGGTAAACTCCTGCAGTTGATCGAGGTCCCAGCTGCTGACCGCACCCTGCAGGCGCGTACCGCGGTTGTAGTAATGGTCGTTCCCACCCTCGCTGTCGCTTTCCTCGTCCTGTCCGCCCGCGACTGCCGGCGAACGCGACGGTCCGCTGATGACCTTCTCGAGAAAGCTCGCCAGTTGCTCAGGTTTGACCTTGAGGAACTGGATATCCACCTCCGGCACATTGACCGTGGTGACCGGCAGGCCACCGTTCTGCGCTGCCGGCAGAACCATGCCGCGGCTCGCAAAGTAGAAGGTCGGGGCGACCGCTGCCGTGATGATCGAGAAGCGCGCTTCTTCGTCCAGCTTGCTGCCGTTCCTGGCCGGCAACCCCGGCTGCACGCGTACGACGTAGCGTGTCTGCGGTTTGATGTGCGGAAAAAACAACAGGCGTGGATTCTCGCCGACGACCCAGGCGCCCGCCACCGGCTTGCCGGCTTCGAGCGTCGCATCGAGGGCCAGGCGACTGCTGCTGGCGAGATCGAGCGTCGTCGCCGCGCCATCCTCCGTGTCTTCTTCGCTGCGCGGTGTCGCCACTGCCTTCGTCGCAGGCGGCATTTCCAGCACCTGGACGAATTTGTCATGCTCCGCCCTGGCATCGAGCGGCAAGCTGAACGAGAGCGCCAGCGCAGGCGAACCATCCAGCTCACGGTGCGCGCCATCGACCACCTCGAAGCGGACACCCTCGCTGCCAGGCTCCTCCTTCCCCCCACCGGGCAGATGCCCGAAGGCCAGAAAGCCGGCAATCGCCAGCGCCACCAGCCCACCGACCAAGAGTGCCAGTCGCTGCTTCTGTGCTTGTCCTTGCATGCGATTCTCCGAGGCGAACTACGACAGGAATTCCAGGCTATACGTCCTTGTTACGCAGCTGCGCGTCCTGGCGGCGCCCGCTGTCGCCCGGCTGCGACTTGTCGCATGCCAGCGATGCGCTTAACTCGATTTGCCGGACTCGATCATCAGCCGGCAACGTGCCAAAGCAGCATCGACGGCATCCCGGTCGCCAGCCCATTGGACGACGTGCGGAGCCTTTTCGGTCAGCGCCCCCAGGATCCGGCTCGCATCTTCGTAGAACCCGACGGCCATCTGAGGATTGCCCCTCTGCATGTGAAGCGCGGCCTGCCACCAGGAAGCGACCGCCAGCTCCCCCTGCCAGTCGGCGTTGCTCGGGTCCTGCTCAGCTAGCCGGCGGCTGATCGCGAGGGTTTCGGCCAACGCCGCCTGCGCCGCTTCGCGCTCACCCTGCGCCTGCAGCACGCAGCAGACGCGGTGGTACGCAACCGCTAGGTCACGCTGCCAGCCAGCGTTGCTCGGGTCGTGCTTGGCCAGCCGGCGGCTGATCGCCAAACATTCGACAAATGCCTCCTGCGCCGCTTCGAGGTGACGCTGCGCCTGCAGCAAACCGCCGACGCGGCTGTACGCGACCGCTAGCTTCCGCTGCCAGCCGGCGTTGCTCGGGTCGTACTCGGCCAGCCGGCGGCTGATCTCCAGGCATTTGGCAAACGCCGCCTGCGCCGCGGTAAACTGGCCCCGCTCCTGCAGCACATCGCCGAAGCGGCTGTGCGCAACAGCCAGCTCCCGTTGCCAGCCGGCACTGCTCGGGTTTTGCCTAGCCAGCCGGTGGCTGATCGCCAGGTTTTCCGCAAACGCCCTCTGCGCCGGTTTGAGCTGGCCCTGCGCCCGCAGCGCGTCGCCAAGCAGGCACTGGGCATCAGCCTCGGCGCGTGGGTCAGTCGCTGCGCGGGCTAGGCACAGGGTCTGCCTCGCCACGTCGGCGAGTTGCGAAGACTCACCACGACTCGCGCGGGTCCACGCGATAACGAGGAGAACCCAGACCCGCGCCCGTCCTTGTAGCAGCCCTGCCTTTTCGAGTTCGCCCAGCGCCGCAGCCAGCGCGTAGCGATCTTCGGGGTGCGCCTCACTGCTCCACCGGCGATCGAGGCTTTCCAGTTCGCTCGCGCCACGGTCGGGGTCGCTACTCAAGAGGTGATAAATCCACTCGATGCGGCCGGCAGCACTCGGATCAGCGGCCCAGTACGCGGCCGCCCGGGCCGACCACGCGCGAAATCGCTCCGCAGCGCCGTACGCCAGACTGGTGCGCAATGCCAGCCGCGAGGCTTCGTGGACGTTGATGGCCTTGTCGCCGCGTGCCGGAAAGCGCTCGACGACGCGGAGAGCCTGCAGACGGACGAGCTGCGTGCCGCTTTCTTCTGGCGAGGTCTCGAGCAGCGCGGCGAGAATCGCTTCATCGCACCAGTGAGCAATCGCCGCGGCTTCGAGCGCCGCCCTGAGCGCCGCGCGTTCTGCTGACGGCAGGTCGGGATACGCCAGGTCGACGGTAGCCAGCGCGAGCTTCGCCGGGTCGCCCTGAGCGGCCTCGATAATGCGCAGCTGTTCGGCGAATTCCATGTCAGGAGCGCGGGCCGAGAAGCTGCGCAAGCAGGCTGGCTCTACCGTCGGAAAGACGGCAGGCGGTCTTCACCTCCTGCAGCTTGAGGTCGGGACGGTGCTGCCTGCCGTATGCGTACCAATCACCGGCTGGTGGTGGCGTTAGCTGCAGGGTGGCGCGAGCCACCGCCGCCCAGACCGCGCCAGTGGCGTCGGGTAACTGCAGCCCGGCAATGGCAACGCGCAGCCAGGTCGCCCGCACGAGGCACGCGAGAAGCTGCCTTTCGACCCACTCCTGCGCTTCGCCGGCCACTTCGTAGGTATCGAAGATCAACAAGGTGGGCCTGGCGCGCTGCCGCAGCCCGCCGAGGATCTGGTCGAGGCGTTCGTGCAGCCGCAGCGTCGCCGGCGGTTCTGGCACGCCGAGTTCCTGGATGAAGGCACGCACTTCGCGGTCCAGGTCGGTGCTGCCCTTGAAATCGAAGCGTCCGCAAGCGATGTCCGGAATCGCCAGGGCATTGGCGAGCATCTGGCGAGCGATGTGACTCTTGCCGGTCTCGCTGGCACCCCGGATCGGCAGATAGCGCCAGCCGACGCCGGCGGTCAGCAACTCGCCAAACGCCTCGCGCGCGCCACTGTGGTCGGCCATCGGCCAGCGCAGCGCGAGAGGCGTTGGCGGCCAACAAGGGCCGGCAGACGCGCGAACCGATGCCGTCGCCAGGTCCGGAACGAGCAGTCGCAGGCGATCGATGATCAAGCTGGCCGCTTCGTCGGTCGTCCTGCTGCGGACGTCCGGGACGATGGTGTTGAAGGGGATGTCCAACAGTTCGCCGTCGCCGACGCGGATCGGGAGAATCGCTTCCGGCTCGCGCGGGTCTTGCGAGCCTCGTGACTGCATCAGCCGCGCGCGAATGGCTTCGTTTTCCGCCAGCGTCCAGGGCTTGTTGACATAAGCCCGCGAGACGCAGACGACCGCCAACGCGCAACTCTGTCCGTAGAGACGCTGCAGTTTGAGGTCGGCATCGGCGCCGGCAAGCCAGTGTTCGAACCACTCGTAATAGAAAACCGTATCCGGACCCAGTTGCTGCTCCACCGCCTCGGCGATGCCGCGAACGAAATCGCGCTCTTCTCCGGCCAGGGAGAAGGCGACCAGGAACTTTTCCGGCGGGATGCGTGTTGGCATGCAGGGTGGCTGCTGATGATTCGTTGCGTGGACGCCCATCCTGGCAGCAGTACCTTCTCATGCTGCGTCAGGACGGCAATAGCGATCGCCGGGCAAGGACAGGAAATCCAGCGACTCAGCGGGAGTATAGGAGCCCCGGTCAACCCGAGTCAATTCCCGGATCTGGCGACGATCCGGCTGGAGGCGATCGCTTCAGCCGAGCGCGTCGGCTGCCGAGCAATCGACCTGGAATAGCGCACGGTCATCCAGGCGCACCGCCGTCAGATGGCGGCCCCAGTAACAACCCGAATCCAGCGCCAGCAAGTTCGGTTCGACTCTCAGTCCGAGGGCTGACCAATGACCAAACACCAGCACCTCAGCGGCACTCCGCCGCCCCGGGACTGCGAACCACGGCAGGCAATTGGCCGGCGCGGCCGTGACCTCGCCCTTGCTCTTGAACTCCATCACGCCAGCGGGCGAACAGAAGCGCATGCGGGTCATCGCGTTGACAATCACCCGCAGGCGCGGCCAGCCTTCGAGGTCTTCACTCCACGCCGCGGGTTCGCTGCCCCACATGTTGGCGAGAAAATCCGTATAAGAAGAGCTGGCGAGCATCGCCTCCGCCTCGGCGGCCAGCGCACGCGCCCTGGCGACGGTCCATTGCGGCAACAGTCCGGCATGCACCAGGCAGAATTCGCCTTCGCGATGGCATAGCGGTCGATGGCGAAGCCAGTCGAGCAGTTCATCACGGTCTGGCGCATTCAGGATCTCGTCGAGCGTGTCGCCCTTGCTCCGCCGGCCAAAGCCTGCGGCAGCCATCAACAGGTAGAGATCGTGATTACCGAGGACCGTGACCGCGGCAGAGCCGAGACCGCGGACGAAGCGCAGCGTTGCCAGTGAGCGCGGGCCACGATTGACAAGGTCGCCAACCAGCCACAGGCGATCGCTGGCGGGGTCAAAGCGGCATTTTTCGAGGAGTTGCTGCAGCGAGTCGAAGCAGCCCTGGATGTCGCCGATTGCGTAGGTCGCCATACCCGGTGCTCAGGCCGCCGTCTGTTGCCAGCGCCAGGCGTCGGCGCACATCTGCTCGATGCCACGTTGCGCTCGCCAGCCAAGCAGGTCGGCAGCCAGGTGTGGGTCGGCGTAGCAGGTCGCCACATCGCCGGCTCGGCGTGGCATCAGCGCGTAGGGCACTGGCCGGCCGCTGGCGGCGGCGAAAGCGCGCACCATGTCGAGGACCGAGTAACCGCAACCGGTTCCCAGGTTGACGGTCAACAGGCCGCCCTTGGCGAGCAGGTAATCAAGTGCCGCGAGGTGACCCTCGACGAGATCCATCACGTGAATGTAATCGCGAACGCCGGTGCCGTCAGGCGTCGGATAATCGCTGCCGAAAACACTCAGCTGCGGGCGCCGTCCGGCGGCCACCTGCGCCACATAGGGCAGCAGATTGTTGGGAACGCCATTCGGTTCCTCGCCAATCAGGCCACTGGGATGGGCGCCGACCGGGTTGAAATAACGTAGGCGCGCTATTCGCCAGGCAGCGTCGGCGTGCGCCAGGTCGGCAAGGATGTCTTCAATCATCAGCTTGCTGGCGCCGTAGGGATTGGTCGCCGAACGCGGAAAATCTTCGCGGATCGGTACCGAAACCGGGTCGCCATAGACGGTCGCCGAGGAACTGAAAATCAGTGTTCTGACGGCCATTTCTGCCATCACCTCGCACAGCGAGATCGCTCCGCCGACGTTGCAATCATAATACCGCAAGGGCTGCTCTACCGACTCGCCGACCGCCTTCAGGCCCGCGAAATGGATTACCGCATCGACTGGTGCTGTGGCAAACAACCGCCGCAACAATTCCCGGTCACGGACATCGCCTTCGAAAAAGAGCGGCCGTTGGCCGGTGATCTGCGCCACTCGATCGAGTACCTCTGGGCGGCTGTTCGAGAGATTGTCTACCACCATCACTTGGTGGCCCGCTGCGAGCAGCGCGACACAAGCATGCGAACCGATATAACCGGCGCCACCGGTCACCAGGATGTTCATTCGTTAGCTGTCCAGGAGTCTGCTGACGATTTTCGGGGTCTGTTGACAGGCTCGCAGGCAACGCACATCAACGCCAGGATAATCCGCGGCAAGTTCAGGATTGGGTTATGTGGGTGTCCGGCTGCAGCACCTTGTAGTCAGCTTCCGCAGTTGGCACTTCGCCGGCGGTATGTTTTCTTGGTTTCGCCGCGAAGTGCCCTGCGCTAGCCGAGCTCAGGGGGAAACGAGGAAGTCGTCGCGGTTCCGCCCCTGGCCGACCAGGCTGGTCAGCCAGTTTGGTGCCTTACCGCGGCCCGACCAGGTTTCGCCGTTGGGACCGCGGTATTTCACGGCAACCGGTGTCCGGATTTTTCCAGCGGTCATTCCGGCGAATCCGCCAGCCACTTTGAAGCCGAGGTCCGCTGCCGTCAAACCGTGTTCGGCAATCAACTGCTTTGCTCGACCGATGGCATCCGACAACTCTGTTTGCCGAGCTTCTTCTATTTCTCTTTCCAACATCGCACGTTGTGCGAGTAGTTCTTTATAACTGGCCATACAATCCTCCTTCACAAAAGAAACACCTTATACACGAACAGCTGTCAATTGCAACAGGCTGCAGGGTATTCGTCAACTCAATTGACCGGGGATGGACCATTTCCGGTAAAAGCCGCGGCAGCGATGCGGAAATAATCTGCTTATTTAGCGGGAGAACTCCATTTTCAGGGCTGAGCACTGCCGGGGCTAACGGTCATGGCGATTCCAGACACCCCCGCTGATGAAACCCACGACCGTTAACTCCCGCAGTCGTCACGTAACTGCCGATAACGACCCGCATGGAAAATCAACGGATCGGCGGCGTCGCCGCGTGCGTGGCGCTCGACTCGGCCAATGAAAACAAGGTGGTCGCCGCCCGGGTATTGCACCTCGTTACGGCACTCGAACCACGCCGAGCAGCCTTCGATCAGCGGCACGCCAGCCAATCCACTACTTATACCGACGCCGCCAAAACGATCGTCATCGCGCGAGGCGAATGCGTCCGATACCCATTGTTGATTTGCCGCCAGGACATTGACTGCATAATGGCTGGCGCAACGAAAAGCGGCAAGCCGGGGCGAGTCGCATGCCAGGCTCCACAGAATCAAGGGCGGGTTCAGGGAAACGGCATTGAAGGAACTGATCGTCACACCGATGGGCTCGCCGTCTGGTGCCAGGGTCGTAAGCACGGTAACGCCGGTGGCAAAGCTGCCGAGGGTGTCGCGGAGGTCACGGCAGGGCACTTCCGTTGCCACCAGGAGGCGCCCGTCTTCATCCGGCACGCAGCGCAGGTCGTCAGCTTCCGGATATTTCGGAGAGGCCAGAGAGAGGCGCATCAGGCGACCCGAAGGCCTGGTGCAGGCGTGCTAAGATTCAACTTCGGCAGAAAATCCACTAAAAAACCCCTCACGCGATGCCACCCAAGCACTTGGCACGCCTCCGGAAAACCCATTGCGAGCATCTTTGCACCCCCCGCCAGGCTTTTTACACCGTCTCCCGTCTGGCGCCGTCGGTCAGGCCAGGCGCGCAATTATCGCCGCCCCACCGTCGCCTGTCGAGACGATTTTCGTTGCGCGCATTTCCCGCCCTGTCGCGCCTGCGAGGGGCCGGGATGCGTTCTTGCTGGCTGGGAAATCAAGCTGACTGAGGACGACTCGCCGCCAGCTCCGCGCGGTTCAACGAATGGCTGAGGTTCGGACGCCGGCCAGGCCGGATTTTTCCAGTCGGGTCATTCACTGGCAAACGGCGAACGGCCGCCACGACCTGCCCTGGCAGCAGACGCGTGACGCATACCGCATCTGGTTAGCGGAGATCATGTTGCAGCAGACCCGGGTGCACACCGTGATTCCCTATTTCGAGCGCTTCCTCGAACGTTTTCCAAGCCTCGAGGCCCTCGCCGCGGCGCCGCTTGACAGCGTCCTCGAACTTTGGTCTGGCCTCGGTTACTACGCGCGCGCGCGTAATCTGCACCGCTGCGCGCAGAGCATCGTTAGCGGCCCCGGCGGCAGCTTCTCTGCCGATCCCGATGCCAACGTCCGTTTGCCGGGAATCGGCCGCTCGACCGCCGCGGCGATCAGTGTTTTCGCCTTCGGTCGTCGCGCGGCGATTCTCGATGGCAATGTCAAGCGGGTGCTGGCGCGCTGCTTCGGGCTTGCCGGCGGCGTGTCGAAGGCGCAAAACGGGCGCGAAATGTGGGCGCTCGCCGAATCGCTGCTCCCGGAAGTGAGCGTCGAAGCCTACACGCAGGGAATGATGGATCTGGGCGCAGCGGTTTGTCGCCGCCAGAAGCCCGCCTGCGACGCCTGCCCGCTACAATCCATCTGTGTCGCCTGCAGGGAAGGGCGACAGGCTGAACTACCCACACGCGCAGCGAGAAGAGCACTCCCGGAACGTTCGAACCGCCTGTTGTTGCTCAGCGACGGCTCGCGCGTGCTGCTGCAACGCCGCCCGCCGAGCGGCATCTGGGGCGGGCTGCTGAGCCTGCCCGAACTCAACGGCGAGTCGGTCGAGAGCTTTGCCCTGCGCCAGGGCTGCCGTCTGCTCGACACCCAGGCGATGCCGCCGATCACCCATCTGTTTTACTCATTTCCGCCTGATCATGCAGGTACTGCGTTGCGACGTCGAAATCAGCAGCCTGCGGGCCGGCGAGGGCGGCTGGGAATGGCTGGCACTGGAGGATGTGGG
This sequence comes from Candidatus Accumulibacter affinis, assembly GCA_016713625.1. Classification (GTDB taxonomy): domain Bacteria; phylum Pseudomonadota; class Gammaproteobacteria; order Burkholderiales; family Rhodocyclaceae; genus Accumulibacter; species Accumulibacter affinis. The sequence continues at coordinate 196,035 of JADJOT010000007.1, read as the reverse complement.
CAGCGCAGCCTTGCCGACGCCAATCAGGAAGTTGCTGCGGTCGCCACCGCACGCGCGCTGATCCGCAGAGACTCGCCGGCTGCTCTCCCCTGGCGGGCGGCAGCCGCTGGCCTGGCGCCCTCCCGCCCTCCTTATCGCACTTGCGTTGTTGCTGGCAGGATGCCAATCCTGCCGATCGCCAAACGCCCGAAGGCGATACCGCAGGCCAGAGTCACGAAGCCAGCCGTCCAACCCGCCTGATTACTGCGACCAAAAACGTCGAGCGCGACGCCAAAAGCCACCGGTCCGATGAAGCCGCCGGCAAAACCAATCGACGAGTACAGCGCAAGCGCAGTGCCGCGCATTTCCGGTGGCGTCTCGGTGAGCAGGCCAGCAGTCAGCGCTGCCGAATCGAGATTCGTGCTCGCCGCGTAGACGAGCAGCAATGGCACCAGAACACGCGTCGACTGGCCACCCGAGAAGCCGACCAGGAGCGCCAACAGGAACGAAAGCGGCATCACGCTCTGCAACCAGCGCCGGCGCCCCCAGTAATGCGCGCCCTCGTTGCCGAGGATGCTGGCGGGTACGGCGAGGAAGGTCGCCAGTGCGGCGATCAATCCCGGCATCGCCGTCCACGCGTCCGCTAGGCTGGCCTGCCTCCAGGTCAGGTAAGCAACGAGCCAGGCCCGGAAGCCGAAGAGCTCCCAGTTGTGACCGAAATAGCCACCGCAAAAGGCGAGGATACGTCGATCGCGCAAGATGTCGCGCCAATGGCTTCGTACGGTCCCTGGCAATGCCTTTGCTGGGCCCGGAGCGACTGCACACCAGACGAGCAACCCCGACAGCGCGGCGCAGGTCGCCGCGACAGCGAACAACGCGGGCCATGGCAGCAGCACTTGCAGTAGTTCGATCCAGAGATACGACAGTCCGGCACCGACACCGAAAGTGGCGGTATAAAAAGCCGTGCCTCGTGATTGCGCGGTGATCGGCAGGCGATCGGTCAACGCCTTGAGGCCTGGCATGTAGGTAGCGGCCAGGCCGAGGCCGGCCAACCACCACCAGCACAGGCCGGTCAGCAGGTTGTCGGCAAAGCTCGCAAAGCCGGCCATGGCCAGCGCGCTCAACGCCGCACCGGCGAGGTAGACCCGGCGAGCATCGATGCGATCGGTCAGGCTGACCAGCCACGGTACCGCGAGAACATAGCCAAGAAAAAAAATACCGCCGAGCCAGCCCCCTTCTGTCGCCGACAACGCCCATTGCTGCGAAAGCTGTGGCAGCAGTGAAGGCACCAGCGCAAAGCCGGCCATCGAAAAGGTCTCGGCGAGACAGAAGCTGAGCACCAGCGCGACCGACGAGCGTGCTTTCCCCATCAAGCGCGAAGCAGCGACGGTTGGCTCGCGATCGCCGCTTGCCGCGCCGAATATTCTCGCCCGGCCGGCTGCGCAAGCTCAAATGCGCAGGCCAGACAGATGGTTTCAGGCATTTTCAACCTCAGCTTCCCTGGCCGCCAGCTCGGCCAGCAGGCGCGCGGCGATCAAACCATTGATGATACCGAAAGCGAGCGCCGCCAGCGCAAAAAAAGGTACCAGCAGGAACAGCCCATCATGCGGAATCAGCCACCAGCGTGCCAGCAGCAGTTGTCCGCCGATATGCGCAAAGGCCGCCAGGATGCTCCAGCTGACCGGCCCGAAACAGCGGCGTGGCAGACGCACCGCAAGCGCCAGCGTCAGCAGACTGAACAGCGCGCCGCTGAGGCTCATGAAGAATCCAGGCGACAGGAAGTAGCCCAGCAGCAGACTGCCGGCGAAGACGCGCAGGCCGCTGACCCAGGCGGCTGCGACCCAGCCGTAGCGGGCCAGGACGATCAGCGTCACGATGTTGGCCAGGCCGGGCTTGACCCCGGGTAGCGGCAGCGGGATCGCCGCATCGACCAGCGACAGGCCGATCGCCGCCGCCGCGAGCTGCGCGATGCGCTGATCCTCGGCGGTGGTCGTCAGCGTGATCAGCCGCTTGCTTTCGGACATGGTGATCGCTGGCGAACAGCGCTCGCCCGGATCGCCGTTCCGCCCAGCTCAGGGCTCCGAAATCGCTCGGCCGCGGCCGATGAAGCCGAGCGAGAAACCCGCCTGCAAGCGGGTATGCAAGGCTTCGATCAGCGGCTGCGACACCGGCGTCGCCGCTTCCCACTTGATTACATAATTGGCACCCGAACCACCAAGGTTCTCGCGGTGTTCGACGAACAGTTCGAAGGTGCCGAACGGCGGAATGGTCCTGGGTGTGGGAAGCGCGTTGCGGAGCAGAGCACCATCGCTGTTGTAGTAGCGCGCGACGACGACGCGGATCGGGTTGTCGGGGTCGGTGTTGCGAACACTGACCAGGACCGACATCTGGCTGCTGTCGGTCTTGCCCGAGGTGCCGACATTGCCGTGCCGAATCTCGGAGTAGATCGGCACATATACCGTTTGCCCTTTCGAGAGAGGTGCGACCCCTTCGGCCAGCGCCGGCGCGATCGTGCAGGCCAGGGCCAGCGCAACGGCCAGCCGCCAGCTGCGCAGCAAAGCATTGCGGCAGGGAGTGGAGGAAAGATCCTGAGCAATCATGGTAATGCTCCTGTGGGGTGAGGATGGCGGCGGCGACTCGATAGTACGAGGCTCGCCGACGCAGGAAGGGCCAACGCGCTGATCGGGAGCCGGCGGCCCGCACCGGTTGATCATGGTCAGACCAGCCTGATCGTGAGTTCGCCGACTCCGTCGACACCGGCTTCGAGGACGTCGCCACGCACGATCGTCGACACCCCGGCCGGCGTGCCGGTGAAAATCAGGTCGCCCGCGGCCAGCGTCCATAGGTCGACAGGTTGGCGATCACTTCCGCGACCTTCCATGCCATCTGTTGCAGGTCACCATGCTGTCGCAACTGGCCATTGACCTTCAACCAGATCGCGCCGCAGGCAGGATGACCAACTGCCGCCACCGGCAGGATGGCGCCGATCGGCGCACTCTGGTCGAAGCCTTTGCCCATATCCCAGGGATGCCTCTTGTCCTTCGCCCGCTGCTGCAGATCGCGCCGCGTCAGATCCAGGCCAACGGCGTAACCATAAACGCAAGCGAGGGCGCTCGCCGCCGGTATGTCGGCACCACCATCGGCCAGGGCGACGACCAGTTCAACTTCGTGCTGCAGATTGGTGGTTGCTGGCGGGTAGACGACATCACCGCCACCGGGAACCAGCGCGTCGGCTGGCTTGCTGAAGAAAAAGGGCGCTTCGCGGCTATCGGCGCCCATTTCAGCGGCGTGATCGGCGTAGTTGCGGCCAACGCAGTACACCCGACGAACCGGGAAAAGCGCGTTGCCGCCAGCAACCGCAACGCCGATCGGCGCGAGGGATGGAAAAACGTAACTCATGCTTGCTCCTTGTGGTGGTTCAGACAGGATTGTCGAGGTCGACGAATTCACAGTTCAGGCCGAAACGCTCGGCCAGATGTTCGGCGAGTGCCCGCACGCCATAACGTTCGCTGGCGTGGTGCCCGGCAGCCAGATAGGCGACGCCGGATTCACGCGCCAGGTGCACGGTCTGCTCGGAGATTTCACCGCTGAGGTAAAGATCGACGCCGCGCGCGATGGCTTCCTCGAACAATCCCTGCGCAGCGCCGGAACACCAGCCGACGCGGCTTACCAGGCGGCCGCCATCACCGATCAGCAGCGGCGCACGCTGCAACGCACTGCCAACGCGTTCGCCGATCGCCGCGACGGTGCGCGGGTTTTCGAGGTGTCCCAGGTAGCCGATATCCTGATCGCCGAAGCGGTCGTCGACCAGCCAGCCGAACTGCTTTGCCAGCTGCGCGTTGTTACCGAGCTCGGGATGGCCATCGAGCGGCAGATGATACGCGATGAGGTTGAGATCATGCCTGAGCAGCTTCTGCAGGCGTGTCTTGCGCATGCCGGTGACACGGCCGTCTTCGCCACGCCAGAACCAGCCATGATGAACCAGGATGGCGTCGGCATCACGCGCAACGGCGGCATCAAGCAGGGCCTGGGTGGCGCTGACGCCGGCGACCAGCCGTTGTACCTCGGAGCGTCCTTCCACTTGCAGGCCATTTGGGCAATAATCCCGAAAGCGCCCTGCTTCCAGTAGCTTGTCCAGGTAGCGTATCAACTCTTCGCGTTTCATTCACTGGCTCCGGTTTTTTGCCCATGCGCAGGCTCTGGCTGATTTTTGCACAAACGGTAACGATTAGTCTTGCCGTTCTCTTCGTGGTGAGCACGCTCAAGCCGGAGTGGCTGGGCAGGCGCGCACCAGCCGGCAGCAGTGTCGTCGCCCTGCAGGAATCACCGCAGGCCAGCGCACCGGCGACGGCTGCCCCGTCATTTCGTGACGCCGCGAGGAAGGCGCTACCCTCGGTGGTGCACATTTTTACCTCTCAGAAGGTCAAGCAGCGGCGTAATCCGTTGTTTGACGACCCGGTTTTCCGACATTTTTTTGGCGATAGCCCAGAGGGTGATGGGCCGAAAACTTCTGGCCTCGGTTCGGGGGTCATTGTCAGCCCGAGTGGCTATGTTCTCACAAATTTCCACGTCGTCGAAGGTGCCGACCAGATCGAAATCGCCCTCAGTGACGGTCGCAATCTCGACGCCCGCGTGGTTGGCAGCGACCCCGAGTCCGACCTCGCCGTGCTGCAGATCACCGAGACGAAAGGCAAGGAACTGATCCTGCCGGCGATCACGCTCGGAAAAATGGACAATGTCGTGGTCGGTGACGTGACGCTGGCGATCGGCAATCCCTTCGGCGTCGGTCAAACGGTGACCATGGGAATCATTTCCGCGCTTGGGCGCTCGCACCTCGGAATCAATACCTTCGAGAACTTCATTCAGACCGACGCAGCAATCAACCCGGGCAATTCGGGCGGCGCGCTGGTCGATGGTCAAGGCAACCTGATCGGCATCAATACGGCAATTTACTCACGTTCGGGGGGCTCGCTGGGGATCGGCTTTGCCATTCCGATCTCGATTGCCAGGAATGTGATGGAGCAGATCATCCAGAACGGCAGCGTGACGCGTGGCTGGATCGGCGTCGAGGCCCAGGAAATCACCGTCGACCTGGCTGAGTCATTCGGTCTACCCGACACCAGCGGCGCCCTGATCGCCGGCGTCCTGCGCGGTAGCCCGGCCGATGCGGGCGGCATCAAACCGGGGGACATCCTGCTCGCCGTCGATGGGCGGGCAGTCAAGGACCCGCAGAGCATGCTCGACCTGATCGCCGGCCAGACGCCAGGGGAAACCATCGCTTTCCGGTTGCGTCGCCAGAACAGCGTTGTCGATACCAAGGTAAAGATCGGCAAGCGGGCGCCGCAACGCCGCGCCAGCGAGTAGGTGGAAGCGCCGATGTGTCAGCTACTGGCGATGATTGCAATGTCCCGACCGACATCTGCTTTTCCTTTGCCGGATTTCAGGCGCGCGGCGGCGGCACCGACGTGCATGCGGATGGCTGGGGAATCGCTTTCTTCGAAGGGCGTGGTGCGCGGGTGTTCGTCGATCCGCAGCCGTCATGCGTTTCGCCGGTCGCCGAACTGGTACGTAACTATCCGATCCACTCGAAGAACGTTATTGCCCACATTCGCAAAGCGACGCAGGGTGTCGTCGCACTCGAGAACACCCACCCGTTCATGCGCGAACTCTGGGGACGCTACTGGGTGTTCGCCCATAACGGCAATCTGCCGGACTTCTCGCCCGAACTCGACGGCAGTTTCATGCCGGTTGGCCAGACCGACAGCGAGCGCGCCTTTTGCTGGCTGCTGCAGAACTTGCGGCAACGTTTCGGCGATCAGGTACCGAGTCAGTCCCGGTTGTTCGACACACTGCATCAACTGACCCTGATCTCGGCGCGCGCGGCGCGTGCAACTATCTGCTATCCAACGGCGACTGCCTGTTCGCGCACTGTTCCACCCTGCTCAGCTACATCATTCGGCAGGCGCCTTTTGCCGTTGCACACCTGCGTGATCAGGATCTGAGTATCGATTTCAGCGATGTCACAACTCCTGACGATCGCGTCGCAGTGATTGCCACCGTGCCACTGACCGACAACGAACGCTGGACGACGATGCCGAGCGGGAGTCTGTGGCTGTTTGAAGAGGGGATACCGGTCAGGCACCAACCCACCGTTCATACAACTTAATCGTTATGAATCCACAGCTTATGCAAGACCATCGTAACTCCTCAAAAACCCCGGGCATGACCATTCACTGAATCTGGGATTCTTGCTTGCAGGTGGTGCTGGACACAGCGCGCGAAGCGTGGTTCAATCTGCAGGCATGAGCACGGAGACCCCTCAGAAACTTCCCGGTATCCCTGATATCCCGGCCGACGAGATGACGCCGGCGGTCGTGCGCCTGCTGGAACTTTGTCATTGGCAGCGGGAACAGATTCAGGCGCTGCGCGATGAGCTTGCGCGACTGAAGGGCCAGAAGCCGAAGCCGGTGATCAAGCCCTCTGCGCTGGAAGGCGAGCGAAGCGGGACGAAGAAGGCGCGCCGGCCGAAGCGCCGTGGCAAGCGCCACAAGACGGCCAAGCTCGAGATCCACGAGTCGGTCAAGGTGCAGCCGGCGGCGGACATTCCGCCGAACAGTCGCTTCAAGGGCTACCAGGATTTCGTGGTGCAGGACCTCCGGATCGGGGTGCACAATACCCGGTATCGGCTGGAGCGCTGGGTCAGCCCCGAGGGAGTGAGCTTGATCGGGCAGTTACCGGCCGAGATCGGTGGGGTGCACTTCGGCCCGCAGCTGCGCGCTTTCATCCTGTACCAGTACCACCATGCGCATGTGACGCAGCCGCTCTTGCTCGAGCAACTGCGGGAGTGGCAGATCGACCTCTCGGCCGGGCAGCTCAGCGCGTTGATCACCGACGGCCATAACGAGTTCCATCGCGAGAAAGACGCTCTGCTGCAAGCAGGGCTGCAGCGCAGCCGGTACGTTCATGTGGACGATACGGGGGCGCGCCATCAGGGCAAGAATGGGTACTGTACGCATATCGGCAACGAGCGCTTCGCCTGGTTCGCGAGCACCGACAGCAAGAGCCGGATCAATTTTCTGGAATTGCTCCGTGCCGGGCACGATGTTTACACCCTGAATCCGGCCGCGCTGACCTACCTGGCCGAGCACAAGCTGCCTTGCGCTCCACTCCAGGCACTCACCGCCCTGGCACCGGCGGCATGGACGGGTCAAGCCGCCTGGCAGGCGGTGTTGGCTCAGCAGGGCATCACGGATCCGCGCCATGTCCGCACGGTCACCGAAGGCGCGTTGTTCGGTACCGTCGTCGAGCAGGGCGTCGCCCCCGATCTGGCGATCGTCAGCGATGACGCCGGGCAGTTCGATGTGCTGACCCACGTCCTGTGCTGGATCCATGCCGAACGAGTGCTGGCCAAACTGCTCGGCTTCAACGATCTGCAACGCCAGGCGCTGGCCTCGGCGCGCAGCGAGCTGTGGGCGATCTACGATGCGCTCAAGGCGTACAAGGAAGCGCCGGAGACACTCACTGCAGCCGCGATCGAAGCCCGCTTCGAGAAGCTTTGTGCCACCCGGACCGGTTATGCCAGCCTCGATCAGGCCCTGAAACGAATGCGTCGCAACCGGGCGGAGTTGCTGCGCGTGTTGCAACGTCCCGAGCTTCCCCTGCACAACAACCTCAGTGAGTCGGATATTCGCGACTACGTCAAGAAGCGCAAGATCAGCGGCTCCACCCGCAGCGCGTCCGGCCGCCGCTGCCGCGATACCTTCGCCAGCCTCAAGAAGACCTGCCGCAAGAACCAACTTTCCTTCTGGCAATACCTTCAGGACCGCGTCTTCGGCTGGCATCGGATTGCTCCGCTGGCGCAGTGGATCTTCGAGGCCACGCCGACGGGGGCGAATGTTCCCGTACACGGCCCCTGAAACGGCGTCCGCTCGCTATTGCGGGCGCATCTTCAGCACCGCGGAGCTCGACCAGATCCGGCAGCTGATCGCAGCCAATCCTGCCGCCTTGCGAGCACAGTTGTCCCGGATGGTCTGTGCCGAGCTCGGCTGGTGCCGCGAGGACGGGCGGCTCAAGGAGATGAGCTGCCGCGTGGCGATGCTGCGCATGCAGACCGATGGCTTGCTGCAACTGCCGCCACCTCGCAACGGCAATCACAACGGTAAACCCTGGCACCGTCGTACCGTGCTGGCCGAGCCCGACACGCCCCTGCGCGCAGACGGCCCTCGTGCCCTGGGGGCAATGCAACTGCACCGGGTCAGCCATCGCGCGGAGTCGCAGCTGCACAACGAGTACCTCGACCGTTACCACTACCTCGGCTATCAACCGCTGCCCGGCGCCCAACTGCGCTACTTCGTTCGCGCGGGCGGACGCCTCGTCGCCTTGCTCAGCTTTGCTGCCGCCGCCTGGAAGACCCAGCCGCGCGACCACTATATCGGCTGGACGCCTGCGCAACGCCAGGAGCACCTGCACCGGGTCGTGAACAACGCTCGATTCCTCATCCTGCCGTGGATCGAATGCAAGAATCTGGCCTCGTCCATCCTGGCTCGCGCCGCCCGGCAGATCGCCGCCGACTGGCACGTCCAATACGGTTACCGGCCGCTCTTGCTCGAAACTTTCGTCGAGCAGTCACGCTTTCGCGGCACCGCTTACCAGGCGGCCAACTGGCTCTGCCTCGGACAAACCACTGGTCGCGGCAAGCTCGATGTCCACCACCAAGCCCTGCTGCCCATCAAAACCGTCTGGGTCTATCCTCTCGACCGTCACTTCAGACGGGTGCTCTGCGGGTGACCACGTCGTTCCGGCACCCATCCCGCTGCATACCCGCCCGCGCTTTTTGAGAAGTTACAGACCATCCTGGTCAAAGAGGCCCGAACCCAACGGCTTCAACCCCGTCCGTGCTTCAGACGGCAGCTTCAGGCTAGCGGGCGAGGATTCATGGCCAGCAACTGAGGAGCTGGAAGTCATGAGTCTGTCGCAGCTGAACCTCGCTGCAGTTTTTCCAGGAAAGGCCTTGGCGATGCTCGAATTGGCCGACGAGCAAGGCAAGGTCGAGATCTAGCGTTTGTACCACGAGCTTCTTTGTGTTGGTTTCACGGCGCATGATCCCGACCATGTTGCATGGTCGGACCCCGCCGGCCAAGTGACATGGGTAACCTCAGTTGTTCTTGGCGCCCTGCTCTACCCATTTCTTTAGCACGTCAATCTTCTCTTTGGGGATGGATTCCTTGCCATGCGGCATCTTTATGGAAGGATCGGCACGACCCTCGACCAGCATGATCATGACACTGCTCAGGCTGTCGCCGGGCTTGATGATGCTACCGAACTTGGTACCTTTCATCAGGCTTTCATGGCTGGTCATGAGCAGACCGCTTTTCTCGGTTCCCTTACCGCCTTCGGCATGGCACTCCAGGCAGTGCTGCTTGACGATCGGCTGCACGTCAGCCTTGTAGCTGACTTCCCTTTGCCCGCACGCAGCAAGAAATAATGTGCTGGCAATAAGAACACCGCCCCGCAATAATCCGGTTTTCATGTTGTCTTCTCCTTCCATCGATTCAGATCTTTCAGCAAGTTGATCTGTGCACGGCAAGCCCTGAGTGTGCAGACCAGCGATCTTCACTATAGACTGAAAAATCGTTCTTGGCACGCTGCCCATCCAGGATTGACAGCAGCCACGTGCCCAGAACGTCGACTACCTCTGGCGCGTTGGGGCTGGTGTACGCCATCGAACACCCCTCCCTCCAGTGGCCGAACAAGCTCGAAAGCTACCTTGTCCCACGGCCTCCGCCGAGGCCCTGGTAAGCGGTTCGTGGCGGTCGCGGACAGCGAGATCAGGCATCCGGCTTGCGCTCAGCGTCCGGTTGTCGGCCGAGATCCTTGATCGCCGTGTCCATTTCCTCGGCAGACATTGGCATCCAGTCCGCCGCCGGGCTGACGCTGGCAGGCGGTGTGATCTGATCATTCGGCGTATTTCGCGCCGAGCGCCTGCCGACGAACCGCGCGAGAAACAACCCCAGCTCGAAAAGCAGGCATAACGGAATGGCCATCATCAGCTGCGAAATCACGTCGGGCGGCGTGAACACCGCGCCGACGACAAAAGCGCCGACGATCACGTAAGGGCGCCATTCCTTGAGCTTGGCAACATCAACGATGCCCGCATAGACCAGGACCACCACCACCACCGGTACCTCGAAGGTCACCCCGAAGGCAATGAAGGTCGTCAGTACGAAAGAAAGGTATTTCTCGATGTCGGTCATCCAGGCGACACCTTCGGGGGCTACCTGGGCCATGAAACCGAAGACCGTCGGAAAAACCAGAAAGTACGCAAAGGCCATGCCGATGAAGAAGAGCAGCACACTCGCAGCGACCAGCGGTAGCGCCAAACGCTTTTCATGGGCGTAGAGGCCAGGCGCGACGAAAGCCCAGACCTGGTAGAGCACATACGGCAGGGCGACCAGGAAAGCGACCATCAGCGCCACCTTCATCGGCACCAGGAAGACACCGATCACATCCGTCGCAATCATCTGCCCCCCTTGCGGCAGGGTGGCCAGCAAGGGTTGCGCCAGCAGCGCGTAGAGTTCCTTGGCCCAGGGAAAAAGACAGACGAAGACGATACCGATCGCCAGCAGCGCCCGGATCAGGCGATCCCGCAACTCGACCAGGTGCGAAAGAAAGGAATCTTCGGACGGGTTCATTGCTCGTTCAGAGCGGCCGTGTCGGTTGCGCTGGGTCAACGACCGTCGCCGCACCGCTAGCCGCCGCCGGGGTATCACCGGTTACCGCCGATGGCGCCACGGGGGGCGCTGGCGCCGCCTTCAGATCAGCGCGTGCAGCGTCTGCCGTCTGGTTGATGGTCTGTCTTGCGGCCTGCATTTCGCTCGCCAGACTCTGCTCGACGCCGCGCGCGGACTCCTGAATCTCGCTGCGCAGCTTGTTGAGCTCTTCGAGCTGCATTTCACGGTTGATGTCCGATTTCACGTCACTCACGTAACGCTGCAGCCGTCCGAGTAGGTGTCCGGCCGTGCGCGCCACCTTGGGAAGTCGCTCAGGACCGATCACCACCAGTGCGACGATGGCAATGACGATCATCTCCGAGAAGCCGATATCAAACATTTGCGCCCATGTGCTGCAGGAATGAAGGAGCAACCCGCGCCCTGGCGGCGGACGACGACCCACCCGAGCACCCGGCAGCAGCCGTGTCTGGTGCTCCGGGGGCCAGACCCTCCACGGCTAGCTCCTGGTTTTCTCCCGGATCTCGCCCTCGATGGTCTGACCCGTAATGACCTGCGGCGGCGGCGAAACCGGCGGCGAAACCGGTGGCGAAGCGGGCGCGAGATCTGTCTCGGCAGGCTTTTCCTCCGCGGTCGCATCCTTGATCCCGTCCTTGAATCCCTTGACCGCGCCGCCAAGATCGGAGCCCAGGTTACGCAACTTCTTGGTGCCGAAAATCAACAAGACGATGATCAGAACGATCAACCAGTGCCAGATGCTGAAAGAGCCCATGTCAGGCCTCCATTAAGGTGAAACTCGGCAGCGTGCGTACGGGAACTCATCGCGGACCCACGCTCTGCAGTGCTTTCAGATTCGTTTGAGCATCGGCCCGACCGGTTCCGGTCCGCCGACGATATGCGCGTGCAGGTGTTGAACTTCCTGATGGCCGATGCGTCCGGAATTGATGATCAGCCGGAAGCCGTCGGGACTGCCCTGTTCGCTTGCCAGGCGGTGGGCAATGACCAGCATCCTGCCAAGCACGGGCGCATCGGCATCGGTCGCCGTTGCCAGTGAGGCGATGTGATGCTTGGGAATGACCAGTAGGTGTACCGGACGCGCCGGATGGATGTCGTGGAAGGCAAGGAGTTCGTCGTCTTCGTGAACCTTGCGCGACGGAATCTGGCCATTGGCGATCTTGCAGAACAGACAGTCGTCCATCGGTCAGCCCTTCCGCGCCTTTTTCTCGTCGATTCCCGATATCCCTTCGCGCCGCCGCATTTCCTGCAGCACGTCCTCGATCGAGAGGCCGTAGAAGGCGAGCAGCACCATCGTGTGATAGAGCACATCGGCCGACTCCCAGACTACATGCAGGCGATTGCCCTCCTTGCCGGCCATGATCAGTTCGGCCGTTTCCTCGCCGATCTTTTTCAGAATCGCGTCCGGTCCCTTGGCCATCAACTGTGCCGTGTAGGATGTTTCCGGGTCCGCCTTGCGGCGCTCAAGCAGGGTTTCCGAAATCCGGTGCAGCATGTCCATGTTCATTTGCCGTAGATGTCCCTGGGGTCCTTGAGTACTGGGTCGGCGGCAACCCAGAAGTCCCCATCCAGTTGATAAAAGAAGCAGCTTTCGCGGCCCGTATGGCAGGCAATCCCGCCCTCCTGTTCGATCGACAGCAGCAGCACGTCACCATCGCAGTCGGTACGCAGTGAGCGCACACGCTGCACATTGCCCGATTCCTCGCCCTTGCGCCAGAGGCTCTGACGTGAACGCGACCAGTATACCGCGCTACCGCTATCAACCGTCTGCTGCAATGATTGCCGGTTCATGAAGGCAAACATCAGCACCCGGCCGCTGACGACGTCCTGCGCAATAGCTGGAATCATACCCTGCTCGTCCCATTTGAGAGCGTCAACCCACGGCTGGCCGGGATCAAGATCGCTCACAGGCGGACCTCGATGCCCCCGCTCGCGCAGGTATTCTTTCGCCTGGCGAACGGTATATTCGCCGAAATGGAAGATGCTGGCTGCCAGAACGGCATCGGCACGACCTTCAGAAACGCCCTCCGCGAGATGCTGGAGATTGCCGACGCCACCGCTGGCAATCACCGGGATGTCGACGGCATCCGAAATCGCGCGTGTCAAAGGCAGATCGAAACCATTGCGGGTGCCGTCACGATCCATGCTGGTGAGCAGGATTTCGCCGGCACCGAGCTGTTGAACGCGGCGTGCCCAGGCGACTGCGTCGATACCGGTGTTCCGGCGACCGCCATGCGTGAATACCTGCCAGAGGCTTGGCGCCGACTGTTTTGCGTCGATGGCCACGACAATGCACTGATTCCCGACCTTGGCCGACGCTTCGGCGACGAGTTGCGGATTCTCGACGGCTGCAGTGTTCATACTGACCTTGTCCGCACCGGCGTTGAGCAGGCGACGCACGTCGGCGACCGAACGTACGCCGCCACCAACCGTTAACGGAATGAACACCTGCGCGGCACAGGCCTCAACAATATGCAGGATGATGTCGCGCTGGTCCGAGGAGGCTGTGATGTCGAGAAAAGTGACTTCATCGGCACCCTGCTCGTCATAACGGCGGGCGATCTCGACGGGGTCGCCGGCATCGCGCAGGTCAACAAAGTTGGTGCCTTTGACGACACGACCGGCGGTCACATCAAGGCAGGGGATGATTCGCTTGGCCAGGCCCAAGGTCAGCTACCGCCTCGAACCTGGCGACCGGCGACGCGGCTCATGGCGTCGCAGCGCGGTCTGCTGCGGCCTGCGCCACAGCAAAATCGAGCGACCCATCATAAATGGCGCGGCCGGCAATGGCGGCGCTGATCCCCTCCTGCTCGACGGCGCAAAGCCGCTGAATGTCGTCAATGCTCGACAGGCCGCCACTGGCAATCACCGGAATCAGCAACGCCTGGGCAAGCTTCACCGTGGCTTCGATATTGAGTCCCAAGAGCATGCCATCGCGCCCGATGTCGGTATAGATGATCGCCTCGACCCCGTAATCCTCGTACTTCCTGGCCAGATCGATGACATCGTGACCGGTCATTTTTGACCAGCCATCAACCGCTACCTTGCCATCCCTGGCGTCGAGACCAACGATGATGTGGCCCGGAAAAGCGCCACAGGCGTCGTGCAGGAAACCAGGATTTTTCACTGCCGCAGTACCGATGATCACGTAACTGACGCCGTCGTCCAGGCAACGTTCGATGGTGTCGAGATCGCGGATGCCACCGCCGAGTTGCACGGGAATGTCGTCCCCGACGGCCCGCACGATCTCCTTGATCGCCTTCTCGTTTTTCGGTTTGCCGGCAAAAGCGCCGTCCAGATCGACCACATGCAGGCGTCGCGCGCCCTCGGCCAGCCAGTGGCGAGCCTGTTCGCCGGGAGAGTTGGAGAAGACCGTTACCTGGTCCATCAGGCCTTGCTTGAGACGGACGCACTGTCCTTCTTTCAGGTCAATCGCGGGAATGATCAGCATGTTGAAAACGCACAAAAGAGGGGTTTAGACAAGCACGACGCCGGCGGCCGATCATGGTTTCCAGGCAACAAAATTGGCCAGCATGGTGAGCCCGGCGAGGGCGCTTTTTTCCGGATGACACTGGATGGCAAAGATATTATCCCGCGCCACGGCGCTGGTAAAGGGCAGACCATACTCAGTGCTTCCGACGACCCAGCCCGCATCGGCTGGAGTGACGAAATAGCTGTGCACGAAATAGAAACGTGCGCCATCGGTAATTCCCTGCCAGAGGGGGTGCGCTGTGGTCTGGCGTACCTCATTCCAGCCCATGTGCGGCACCTTCAGGCGGTTGCCCGCCGTATCGATCATTCGCTCGGCTGGAAAACGACTGACCTTGCCGGCTATGATGCCAAGTCCCGGCACGTCACCTTCCTCGCTGTGTTCGAAGAGCATCTGCTGACCAATGCAGATCCCCAGAAACGGTTTGTTTCTGGCGGCATCCAGCACTGCCGTACGCAAGCCGCGGGCCTCGATCTCGCGCATGCAGTCGGGCATCGCTCCCTGACCCGGAAAGACCACACGTTCGGCTGCGCCGAGCACCGCCGGATCCGCCGAAACGACCACCTCACGACCATTGGCGACGTGCACCAGCGCCTGCCAAACGGATCGCAGGTTGCCCATGCCATAATCGACGACGACAATCGCTCCCTTGGGGGAACGGTCGGCCGACATTACAAAGAGCCCTTGGTGGAGGGAATACTGCCGCCAGCGCGCGGATCTTCTTCCACCGCCATCCGTAGCGCGCGACCAAAGGCCTTGAATATCGTCTCGGCCTGGTGGTGAGCGTTGTCGCCGCGCAGATTGTCGATGTGCAGGGTCAGCAGCGCATGGTTGACCAGACCCTGGAAGAACTCGTGCACCAGATCGACATCAAAAGCACCAATCATTGCCCGCCGGAACTCGACATGGAAGGCGAGCCCCGGCCGGCCGGAGAGGTCGAGAACGACCCGTGACAACGCCTCATCGAGGGGTATGTAGGCGTGCCCGTAACGCCGCAGTCCATTCTTGTCGCCAAGCGCACTGGCCAGCGCCTGGCCGATCGTGATCCCGATATCCTCAACCGTGTGGTGTGCGTCGATATGCAGGTCACCCACTGCCTCGACATCGAGATCGATCAGCCCGTGCCGGCAGATCTGCTCAAGCATGTGATCCAGGAAAGGCACGCCGGTGGCGAGGCTTCCCCGGCCGCTGCCGTCAAGATTCAGGCGAACGGTAATCCGGGTCTCGAGAGTATTCCTGGAAACTTCTGCTTGCCGCATCGGTATACCATTGCTGGGTGGCATGTCGGATCTGAAAAACACTTGAAAGAGGTGCGGCGTGCTGCCGCAAACTGCCGCGGGCGATCAGCGGCGCCAATCGATAGACGCGCATGATACCATTTCGCGCTTCCTGTGCATCCGAACCGAGCCGCCTTTCATGAGCCGCTACTGGAGTTCCCTCGTTCACCGCCTGACGCCCTACGTTCCGGGCGAACAGCCGAAGCTATCCCGGCTGGTCAAGCTGAACACCAACGAAAATCCCTATCCACCGTCGCCACGTGTCGTCGCCGCTATTGCCGACGAACTGGCGAATGCCGGCGAGTCGCTGCGCCTCTACCCGGACCCCAATGCCGACCGCCTCAAGGAGGCCGTCGCGGCCCGCTACGCCGAATTCGGCATCCAGCCACAGCAGGTCTTCGTCGGCAACGGTTCCGATGAGGTGCTGGCACACGCCTTCATGGCGCTGCTCAAGCACGATCTGCCGATTCTCTTTCCAGACATCACTTACAGCTTCTACCCGGTCTACTGTGGTCTCTATGACATCGCCTACAGCACCGTTCCGCTGGCTGAGGATTTTGCAATTCACATCGAAGATTATGCCATCGCAAACGGCGGCATCATTTTCCCGAACCCCAATGCACCAACGGGTTGCCTGCTGCCGCTGGCTTCGATCGAGCGCCTGCTGGCGGCGCATGCCGAGTCGATGATTGTCGTCGATGAGGCCTACGTGGACTTCGGCGGCGAGTCGGCGATTGCTCTGGTGAATCACCACGCCAACCTGCTGGTTGTCCATACACTCTCCAAGTCGCGTTCGCTGGCCGGGCTGCGCGTCGGCTACGCAGTCGGCCACTACGACCTGGTCGAGGCACTCAACCGAGTCAAGAACAGCTTCAACTCCTACCCGCTCGATCGCTTGGCGATCGCCGGCGCCGTTGCCGCGATCAATGACCAGGAGCACTTCGCGACGACCAGCCAGGCAGTGATCCGCAGTCGCGAGGCGCTACGCAGCAGCTTGCTGCAACTGGGCTTCGAAGTGCTGCCCTCGGCCGCCAACTTCATCTTCACCCGCCACCCGCAGTATGGCGCTGGCCAACTCGCCGCAGCCCTGCGCGAGCGCGGCATCATCGTTCGCCACTTCAAACTGCCACGCATCGATCAGCACCTGCGCATCACCATCGGCAGCGACGAACAATGCCAGATACTCGTCGAGGCCCTGAGCGAGATTCTCCAGTTCGTTCGCTCAGGGTGATTTCAGCTGCCCGGGCAGTCGG
Source organism: Candidatus Accumulibacter affinis (assembly GCA_016713625.1). Taxonomy (GTDB): domain Bacteria; phylum Pseudomonadota; class Gammaproteobacteria; order Burkholderiales; family Rhodocyclaceae; genus Accumulibacter; species Accumulibacter affinis. The sequence continues at coordinate 179,294 of JADJOT010000007.1, read as the reverse complement.
CTACTGAGCATCGCCGATGGAGCACTTGGGCGGCAACAAAGGCTGTTGAACCTTGGGATTATGGCCGACGCTGGTCGTCGTACTGCCCTTCTTGCCCTTGCCTGCCGTCTGATCCGAGGCTTTTCCCTCCACCCATGTTTTCGCTTCCAACGCAGCGGTTGCCTGCATCGCCGCAGGCAGCACCTTGAGCAACTTGTCGTACTGGGTGTCGAGGCACTGCTGATTCATTGGGTTTTGCTGAGAACAGGCAGCATCCAGCGCCGCCTTCACTTCGGGGATCGCGGCTTCGTCGCTGCCCAGGAAAGCGCCCCATGCGAACTCGATGAAATAGGCGTTGGCGCACGGCAGCTTCTTGCTGCCAAACTTCTCCTCGCAGCTGCGGTCCGCGCAGCTCTGCCCGTCATCGCTCTTCGCTGCCCCGGGAGGATCGCATTTGACATAGCCGCAGTTCTCCCGAACCCATGCCGAAAGCGTCCTCAGGGGATCATCCTGAAGCTTGCCCACCTCGTTCGGAAGGGCGCTGGGCGGAATCGACTGACCAGCGCGATTAAACAACCAGGCTCGGTGCGCGTTTTTCATCCGCTCCCAGAAGACGCTTTCCTTCAAGGCCGACCAGTCGTCGAGAAGGTAGGCGTAGACCTTTTTGTCCTGATCTTCGATGGTGGCATTCCACACGGCCACCGCCAGATGGTGATGGTCGGTCAGATAGAACACGCCTCCGGGACCGCGAACCACGGGAACCCAGCGGTTGTCCTTGAGCAGGTAGTCCTGCAAATTGCCGGCGGCAGCCTCCGACGAGACTCGCGCGGACTTGCACGCTGCGGCGAGCATGCCCACCGCCGACTGGGTCGGATGCAGGGCCTTTACCTCGATGATGCACCCTCTGCGTTTCTTCTCCTGGAGGGTGTACATCAGGTCATCATTCGGCCTGGCGACTTTCGTAGTCCACCCGCACGCGGGAATCACCCCGTTAACCGCGTCCCTGCTTTTCTCGGCCGAGGCCGTTGCACCCCAGGCAAGCATCAGCAATCCCGCCAACAGCAGATTGATCGCGCGCATCTGTTTTCTCCCTCGTTTAATGTGAAAAAACCACCGCCCGGCATACTGGCAGTCCTGGCGCCAGTATCTTTGACTACGGCCCCGCGGTCAATCAATCGCTCGAACCGCGTACCAGCCCGGCGCTACACGTCGCTCCGGCCGTCAGCTGTCGACCCGATACTCGGCCGACTTCGCGTGTGCCTGCAAGCCTTCTCCATACGCCAGCGTGGCCGCGATGCGCCCCAGGGTTTTTGCACCGGTCTGTGAAACACGAATCAGACTGGTCCGCTTCTGGAAGTCGTAGACCCCGAGCGGCGAAGAGAAGCGGGCGCTGCCCGACGTCGGCAGGACGTGGTTGGGGCCGGCGCAGTAGTCGCCGAGCGACTCGGAGCTAAAGGGACCGATGAAAATCGCGCCGGCGTGGTGAATCTTGTCCACCCAGGCGTCGGCATCCGCCAGCGAGAGTTCCAGGTGTTCGGGAGCAATGCGGTTGGCGATCTGGCAAGCCTCATCGAGATCGCGCACCAGGATCAGCGCGCCGCGGTTTTCGAGTGCGCTACGGATCACCTGCTGACGCGGCATCGTCGGCAGCAGCTTTTCGAGGGCGGCGGCAACCTGTTCGATGTACTCAGCATGTGGGGAAACAAGGATCGATTGCGCCAGTTCGTCGTGCTCGGCTTGCGAAAAGAGGTCCATGGCCACCCAGTCGGGATCGGTCTGGCCGTCGCAGATGACCAGTATTTCGGATGGGCCGGCGACCATGTCGATGCCAACGACGCCAAAGACGCGTCGCTTGGCGGCAGCAACGTAGGCATTGCCGGGTCCGACAATCTTGTCGACACGGGGGACGCTCGGCGTGCCATAGGCGAGAGCAGCAACCGCCTGCGCACCGCCAATGGTGAATACGCGATCGACACCGGCCAGTGCGGCGGCGGCAAGAACCAGCGGATTGTGCTCGCCCGCCGGCGTTGGCACCACCATGACCAACTCCCGGACGCCGGCGACGCGTGCCGGAATGGCATTCATCAACACCGACGAGGGGTACGACGCCTTGCCCCCAGGAACGTAGAGGCCGACGCGGTCGAGCGGCGTCACCTTCTGGCCAAGCATGGTGCCGCGCGTTGCTTCGCCCGCGTCTTCATAGTGCCAGCTCTGCAGGGTCTGCCGCTGGTGGTAGCTGCGCACGCGGTCGGCGGCGGCTTCCAGCGCCTGGCGCTGCGCCGACGGTAAACCGGAAAGCGCCTGTTGCAGTTCGCCTTGCGAGATCTCGAGTTCGGCCATCGAAGCGACACTCAGGCCATCGAAACGCCGGGTGTACTCGAGCACGGCGACGTCGCCGCGCGCTTTCACGTCGGCGAGGATGGCGGCGACAGTCTGTTCGACGGCTTCGTCCTGCGCGGCCTCGAAGGCGAGCAGGGAATCGAGACGTTCATTGAAGTCGGCGTCGGTGCTCGAAAGACGTTTGATCCGGATCATCGCTCGACGACTCCGGCGATGGCTTCGAGAATCGGCGCCAGCATCTCGCGCTTCAGTTTAAGGGCAGCCTGATTGACGATCAGCCGCGACGAAATATCCATGATGTGTTCGACGGCAAGCAGCTGGTTGGCCTTCAGCGTGCTGCCGGTGGACACCAGATCGACGATGGCATCGGCGAGACCGGCCAGCGGTGCCAGTTCCATGGAACCGTAGAGTTTGATCAGGTCGACGTGTACTCCCTTGGCCGCAAAGTGCTCGCGCGCAATATTGACGTACTTGGTCGCCACCTTCAGGCGCGCGCCCTGGCGCACGGCATGCGCATAGTCGAAACCGGCCGGGACGGCGACCATCATCCGGCACCTGGCGATCTTCAGGTCGATCGGCTGGTAGAGGCCGTCGCTGCCGTGCTCGAGGAGGACATCCTTGCCAGCCACGCCGAGGTCGGCAGCCCCGTATTGCACGTAGGTCGGGGTGTCGGTAGCGCGGACGATGACCACCCTGACGTTTTCCCGATTGGTCGGGATGATCAGCCGGCGCGAGGTCTCGGGATCCTCGAGTGGCTGGATCCCGGCGGCGGCCAGCAGGGGCAGGGTTTCGTCAAAAATCCGACCCTTCGACAGAGCAATGGTGATGCCGTTCACGGCGGTTTTCCTGCGCGACAAAGGCGGCATTCTACCGCAATGCAGCTATCGCGGTCGGTCCGCGGCAATCCTGTTCAACGCAGGACACTGGCAGACCAGGGGCAGCCGACGCCTCGCCGGTGCCAGTCGGACAGCGCAGCCAAGGCTGGATTTGGGGCATAAATGGCGTATTATTCGGGCGCCGCGGCGCAGGAATTGCGAAACCTTTCACAAGAGCAAGAGTTATGCAGCGCACACAGCCAGGTTGAGGCTGCGTCTGATCGTTCCTCTCGCTGCCACCAGGGGGTCAATCGCGCTATCAGCGACGCCCGACACCGAAGGAGACTCGAATGGAACAAATGAATCTTTATCTCAACCTCGTACTGATTCTGGCCTTCATCGCCGGCAATGCTTTCTTTGTCGGCTCGGAGATAGCCATCTCGTCAGCGCGCCGCAGCCGCATCAGGCAGTTGTCCGAGGAAGGCGACAAGCGGGCGGCGAGGGTCGAGATGCTGCACAATGAGCCGGAGCGTTTCTATTCGGTGACCCAGGTCGGCATCACCCTGGTTTCGCTTGGCCTGGGCGCGGTCGGCATGGAAACGATCAGCACGCTGACCGATTCGACCTTTGTCTCGATCTTTGCGCTCTTCGGTGACAGCGCAGCGCTGGTCAAAGCGGCGCATACCGTGTCCTACGTCTTTGCCTTTGTCGTCATTTCCTTCCTGCATGTGGTCGCCGGCGAGCTGGCGCCGAAGGTGCTCGCCTTCCACAAGGCCGAGCAAATGAGCATGGCCGTCGGCGGCATCATCAATCTCATGTACCTCACCTTCAAGCCGCTGATCTACATCATGAAGCTGGCGTCTGACGCGCTCCTCCGGCTGTTCGGGCAACGCAATCTCGAGGGCCATGGAGAAAGCCACTTCACCATGTCGGTGGAGGAGATCCGGATGATTCTTTCGGCAAGCGAGAAGAACGGAACACTGACCCCGGAGGAAACGGACATGATCCGCGGCGTTTTCAAGCTCGACGAACATACCGTGCGCGAGGCGATGATACCGCGTACGCGCATCCGCGCACTGGCCCAGGACGAAACGCTCGCCGATGCGCTGCGCGTCTTCCGCGACGTGCCGCACGCGCGCTTTCCGGTCTTCGACAAGAGTCTGGACCGGATTACCGGGGTCGTGGCGATCAAGGAATTGCTGACGGTGATGGCCGAAAGCAGCGGCCAGACCCTCGACGAGGTGAGTCAGCGCCCGGTCAGCGAGTTCGCGCAGGCGCCCTACGTCGTTCCCAACAGCAAGTTGCTGAGCGACCTGCTCAAGGACTTCAAGCGTACCCGGCAGCAGATGGCGGTGGTCATCGACGAGTACGGCGGTACCGAGGGCATCATCACCCTCGAAGACATTCTCGAGGAAATCGTCGGCGATTACGAGGACGAGTTTACCCGCCAGGGAAGGCGAGTGAAGAAGCTGCTCGGCAGCCAGTATGAAATCGATGCCTCGATGCGGGTCTCCGATCTCGACGTCCTGCTTGACTTCCCCTTCCCTGCGGACGACGACTACGTCACTCTCGCGGGGCTGTTCTACAAAAGGCACGGCAGCGTACCGAGAGTGGGTGATGCCGTCCAGCTCGACGGCGGCCAACTGACGGTCCTCGAAATGGATAACCACCGCATCACCCTGCTGAAATTTGAAGATACCGCCGTGGGAGAGGATGGGGTCGTTCGCCTGGTCGAGAACTCTTCGGCGGCAGATACCAACCCCGCGCCGGATGGCGATCCGCACCCGGAGCAGGAAAGCCGCGTCTCGGGATAGGTAGGTAAATCATCGGAACCGCGGCAACCACCCTGGTGGCTGCGCGCGAGGTTCTGACGATTCGAGCTTACAGCTTGTAGATCCAGCTGGCGATCACGAAATAATTGAGCACGCCGAGAATGTCGATGGCGGTGGTCACGAACGGCCCTGTGGCGACCGCCGGGTCGACCTTGAGGCGTTGAAACATCATCGGCAGGAGCACCGCGAGCAGCGCGGCGCCGGTCATGTTGCCGAGGATCGTCAAGCCGACGACCTGCCCGAGTGCGAGGCTGTGGTGCATCAGATAGCCGTAGATTGCCAGGATGACGCCGTAGAAACCGCCGAGCAGCAGGCCGACACGTAACTCCTTCAAGACCAGCGGCACCGTGTCGCGGACATCAATCGCACCGGTTGCCAGACCGCGCACGGCGACCGTCGCCGACTGCACGCCGACGTTTCCGGCCATGCCCATGACCACCGGCAGAAAGGCACTCAGCACCAGGACCTCGGCGAGAATCGCTTCGTAACGCCCGATCACCGCCGTCGCCGCCAGCCCGCCGACGAAAGCCGCCAGCAGCCACGGCAGGCGTATGCCGGCGATCTTGAAAGCCGAGTGAGTGAGCGTTTCCGACTCGCTGGTGCCGGCCATTTTCAGCATGTCGCGCGTGGTTTCTTCTTCGAGGACATCGATCACGTCATCGACCGTCACCATGCCCACCAGCACATTCTCCTCGTCGACCACCGGCACGGCGAGCAGATGATACTTTTCGACCAGCATGGCAACGGTGGTCTGGTCGGCGTCCGTCGTCACCTTCATCACCCGCCGGTTCATGACCTTGTGCAAGAGGGTACCGGGCCGGGCGAGCAGCAACTGCCGCAGCGAGACGACGCCGACCAAGCGCTTCGCGTCGTCGGTCAGGTATAGATAGAAGACCATTTCGACGTCTTCGCGGCTGCGGATGTTCTCGATCGCCTCTTCGACGGTCAGCGTCTGCGGTAGCGAGAAGAAGTCGGTGGTCATGATGCCGCCGGCGCTGTTCGGATCGTACTGCAGCAGGCTTTCGACTTCGTCCTTGCTTTCCCGGTCGAGCAGGGCCATCAATTGCGCGCGCTGATCCTCCGGCAGGTCGCCGACGAGGTCCGCGAGATCATCCGGGGCCAGGTGTTGGAGAACGGCGGCCAGCTTGTCGACCGGCGACTCGGTCATCACCTGAATACGCAGGTCCGGCGACAACTGATGAAAAACGTCGGCCGCCATCTCGGTGTCGGCAATTGCGTGGAAGATGTCCACCACGTGCGCCGGCGGTAGCTCATCGAGAATCGAGGCCATGTCTGCCGGGTGAACCCGGGAAATCATTTTTTGCAGAGGTACCCTGGCATCGCGGTGATAGAGCCGGTCGATGGTTTCAACCAGTCGCTTTTTCTTGGTCTGATAGGCAACGGAAGCAACCGGCTTGGTTTCTATGTTGATTTGCATGAAGGCTCCCCCAAAAGGCTGCGTGCGAGCTGGTCCAGCCAAGGTCCTGCGTCGCCCGATGCGGCACCAAGGGACCATCCACCATTCGACAATCGCGAAAACGTCTCACATCTCGGGCGCTGGCCTGCGGACTGCTAGTGGCATTCAGGAGAAGTCCGGTCGAGCTTGCCCAATTATCATACAAGGCCCAGGAATAGCCTCCGCCAGTGAGCTGCGCGCAAGGATACTCCTTCAGGCAAACCGCCATTATAAACGCCGAGCAAGCGAATGGTGGCACCTGGAGCGATTTGTCATCTGCAGGGTCAGCTGCGTGGCTGGTGAGAATCCCGCAAAAGCCACAACAACTTGCCAAAAACATATTCCTGGCTGCTTCCCGCCAGGGCTGGAGCTACCGCTCGAGCGCGGTCAGTCCCATTTGATGTGCAAGTCGCGTCAGCGCGAACGGGATTCTGCAGCCCTGCACCGGCAGGCACTCAGCGAACGCAGTCCACCGAGTAGACGGCCCTGCCGTCAACGACGGCCTTGACCAGCCCGTGCACATCGGTTTCGAAGCCTGGAAAGCGCTCGTTGAAATCGCGCGCGAATTGCAGGTAACGAACGATCGTCGCGTTGAAGCGCTCGCCCGGGATCAGCAGCGGGATTCCCGGCGGGTAGGGAGTCAGCAGGGTACTGGTGATGCGTCCTTCGAGATCATCGATCGGGACACGATCAATCTCGCGGTGCGCCATGCTGGCAAAAGCGTCAGTCGGCTTCATCGCCGGTTCCATGTCCGAGAGGTACATGCGGGTGGTCAGGTGGGCGACGTCATTGGCAGCGTAGAGGCCATGGATCTGACTGCACAGGTCCTTCAGCCCGCAGTGTTCGTAGCGCGGATTCCTGCTCAGGAATTCCGGCATCACCTTCCACAGCGGCAGGTTCTGATCATAGCCATCCTTGAACTGCTGCAGCTCGGTGACCATGGTGTTCCAGCGACCCTTGGTGATGCCGATGGTGAACATGATGAAGAAGGAATACAGGCCACACTTCTCGACGATGATGCCGTGCTCGGCCAGATACTTGGTGACGATGGCCGCAGGAATTCCCCAGTCGGCGAAATCCCCATCCACATCGAGGCCCGGGGTGATGATCGTCGCCTTGATCGGGTCGAGCATGTTGAAGCCTTCGGCGAGCATGCCGAAGCCGTGCCAGCGCTCGCCAGGTTTGAGGATCCATGCCGAACGATCTTCGAGGCCTTCGCCGGAAAGGTCATCCGGGCCCCAGACCTTGAACCACCAGTCGGCACCCCACTCCTGGCCGACCTTGCGCATGGTGCTGCGGAAGTTCAATGCTTCGGCAATCGACTCCTCGACCAGCGCCGTCCCACCGGGCGCTTCCATCATCGCCGCCGCGACATCGCAGGAGGCGATGATCGCGTACTGTGGTGAAGTCGAGGTGTGCATCAGGTACGCCTCGTTGAACACGTCGCGGTCGAGTTTTCGCTCCAGCGATTCCTGTACCAGAATTTGCGAGGCCTGCGAAAGCCCGGCCAGCAGCTTGTGCGTCGATTGCGTCGAGAAGATCATCGCATCGCGACAGCGTGGACGGTCGGCACCAATGGCGTGGTAATCACCGTAGAAATCATGGAAAGCCGCGTGCGGCAGCCAGGCCTCGTCGAAGTGCAGGGTATCGATGACGCCGTCGAGCATCTCCTTGATTTCCTCGACGTTGTAGAGGATGCCGTCGTAGGTGCTCTGGGTGATGGTCAGTACGCGCGGCTTGCTGGTCACCGCGCGCGCGAACGGGTGCGCCGCGATCTTCTTCTGGATGTTCTCCCAGCGGAACTCTTCCTTCGGGATCGGCCCGATGATCCCGTAGTGGTTGCGGGTCGGCATCAGGAACACCGGGATGGCGCCAGTCATGATGATCGAATGGAGAATGGACTTGTGACAGTTGCGGTCGACAACGACGACGTCGCCCGGAGCCACCGTTGAATGCCAGACGATCTTGTTCGACGTCGAGGTGCCGTTGGTGACGAAAAACAGGTGATCAGCATTGAAGATGCGCGCCGCGTTGCGCTCCGAGGCGGCGACCGGGCCGGTGTGATCGAGCAGCTGCCCGAGTTCCTCGACCGCATTGCAAACGTCGGCGCGCAGCATGTTCTCGCCGAAGAACTGATGGAACATGCGGCCGACCGGACTTTTCAGGAAAGCCACCCCACCCGAGTGACCCGGGCAGTGCCAGGAATACGACCCGTCCTCGGCATAATGTGTCAGGGCGCGAAAGAAGGGAGGCGCGAGGCTTTCCAGGTAGGCCTTGGCCTCGCGTATCACATAGCGGCCGATGAACTCGGCGGTGTCCTCGAACATGTGGATGAAACCGTGCAACTCGCGCAGCACGTCGTTCGGGATGTGGCGCGAGGTGCGTGTTTCGCCGTACAGAAAGATCGGAATATCCTCGTTACGGCAGCGGATTTCCTTGACGAAGGCGCGCAGGCTGCCGACTGTCTGGTCGGCCCTGCCGTCCCTGAAGTCTTCGTCGTCAATCGACAGGATGAACGCCGAGGCGCGGCTCTGCTGCTGGGCAAATGAAGTCAGGTCGCCGTAGCTGGTGACTCCGAAGACCTCGAAACCCTTCTTTTCGATCGCCTTGGCGAGTGCCCGGATACCCAGCCCGCCGGTATTCTCTGAGCGGTAGTCCTTGTCGATGACGATTACCGGGAAGTTGAAGTGCATGGCGAATCCAGTAGCAAGTCAGGAGTGGGAGAACACCGGAGCGCGGCGGCCTGCAAAGTCTGTGAGCGGGTGTAGATTGCCGAACCTGGTGTCCCGGATAGCTCAGATCTTCGGCAAGGTTACGCCTCTCTGGCCCTGGTATTTGCCGCCGCGATCCTTGTAGGAGGTTTCGCATTCCTCGTCGGATTCGAAGAACAACACCTGCGCAATGCCTTCGTTGGCGTAGATCTTGGCGGGCAGCGGTGTCGTGTTCGAGAACTCCAGCGTCACGTGGCCTTCCCACTCGGGTTCAAATGGCGTTACGTTTACGATGATGCCGCAACGTGCATAGGTGCTCTTGCCAAGACAGATGGTCAGCACGCTGCGCGGAATGCGGAAATATTCGACGGTGCGTGCCAGGGCAAAGGAATTCGGCGGAATGATGCAGAAATCGTTGGTCACCTCGACGAAGGAATTCGGATCGAAGTTCTTCGGGTCAACGATCGTCGAGTTGAGATTGGTGAACAGCTTGAATTCGTTGGAACAGCGAATATCGTAGCCGTAGCTCGAGGTGCCGTAGGACACAATGCGGCGGCCATCGATCTCGCGCACCTGCTTGGGCTCGAAAGGATCGATCATGGCGTGCTCTGCCGCCATGCGGCGGATCCACCTATCCGATTTGATTGACATTGCTGGTCACCCGAACACCGCAGATGCGGGAAGACCCCATTCTACGGTGTCCGGGCAACGGAAGAAACTGCCCCGGAGTTTGCGGCCCGGAAAACCGGGGTGGGCGCTTACCTCAGGTGTTCTGAACGACGATGGTCGGGAACCTGGCGGTCATGTCGCGAGCGCGTTCGGCAACCTTGACGGCCAGGCGGCGAGCTATCGTCCGGTAGATTTCCGCCGCGCGCGAGTCGGGTGCGCCAACCACCGTCGGCTTGCCAGCGTCGGTCAACTCGCGAATCGAAAGTTCCAGCGGCAGCGCGCCGAGAAAGTCGGTATCGTAGTCCCGGCACATCTGCTCGCCGCCACCCTGGCCGAAGATGTGTTCCGCGTGCCCACAGTTCGAGCAGATGTGGATACTCATGTTCTCCACCAGACCGAGAATCGGGATGCCGACCTTCTCGAACATCTTGAGGCCCTTGCGCGCGTCGATCAGGGCGATGTCCTGCGGGGTGGTGACGATCACCGCGCCGGTGACCGGCACCTTCTGCGCCAGCGTCAGTTGCGTGTCGCCGGTTCCCGGCGGCATGTCCACCACCAGATAATCGACATCGTGCCAGTTGGTCTGCTTGAGCAGCTGCTCGAGCGCCTGGGTGACCATCGGGCCGCGCCAGACCATCGGTGAATCGATGTCGATCATGAAACCAATCGACATCGCCTGCAGCCCATACGCCTGCAACGGTTCCATCGACACGCCGTCCGCCGAATCCGGCTTTTGTCCGACCAGGCCGAGCATCTGCGGCTGCGACGGGCCATAAATGTCGGCGTCGAGGAGACCGACGATGGCGCCTTCCTGGGCCAGCGCCAGCGCCAGGTTCACCGCCGTCGTACTCTTGCCGACCCCGCCCTTGCCGGACGCGACGGCGATGATGTTCTTCACTCCGGGCAGCGGTTTCAGGCCACGCTGCACGGTATGGGCGACGATCTTCACCGTCACCTGCACGCTGACATTGCCGATGCCGGGGAGGCTGCGGAGTTGCGCGATCACGGCGCGACGGATTTCATCGAGCTGGGTTTTCGCCGGATAACCCAGCTCGATGTCGAGCGAAACGTCGGTACCCGCGATGCGGATGTTCTTCACGGAACGTGTCGAGACGTAGTCCTGGTGGGTGTTCGGGTCGATCAAGTCCTTGAGTGCCGCCTGAACGGCTTCCGTGGTTAGCGCCATGGTGCAAAGCTCCTGTGGTAGATACCTGAGTAATTTAGTATAGTTTAACCGAAAAAGCAGTCGGGCGCACGCCATCCGGCATTCACCGAAACGCGCGCGGCTTTGCCTGGCCGCCAGCAGCTGCTAAGCTGGCGGCATGAAAATGATCCATGCCAACTCTCGAGGCGGCGGCAGAGCCTGGGTGCTGGCCGCCATCCGGCGCATCGAAGCCGATTTTCAGCGTTCCAGCGATACCCACCTCATTCCCTTGCGCTTGCCTGGCTTTCCGGGAATCGACCTGTATCTCAAGGACGAGTCCAGCCATCCCACGGGGAGTCTGAAGCACCGCCTGGCGCGCTCGCTGTTTCTCTATGCACTGTGCAACGGCTGGCTGCGCGAAGGCAGTACCGTGGTCGAAGCATCGAGTGGCTCGACAGCGATTTCGGAAGCCTACTTTGCCCGCCTCGTCGGCTTGCCATTCCTTGCCGTGATGCCGGAATCGACCTCGACCGAGAAGATTGCAGCGATCGAATTCCAGGGCGGCCGCTGCCATCTGATCGACGATCCAATGACCATCTACAGCGAATCGCAACGCCTGGCCGACGAACTCGATGGCCATTACATGGATCAGTTCACCTACGCCGAGCGCGCCACCGACTGGCGCTCCAACAACAACATTGCCGAGTCGATTTTCCAGCAGATGCGTCTCGAACCCCACCCCGTGCCGACCTGGCTGGTTTCCAGCGCCGGTACCGGCGGCACGGTGGCGACCCTCGGGCGCTACGTACGCTACTGCGCGCGGCCAACCCGCGTTTGTGCGGCAGACCCCGAACGATCGGTGTTCTTCGATCACTACCGTAGCCGCGACCCCGATCTTTGTCTTCACGAAGGCTCAAGAATTGAAGGCATAGGCCGGCCACGCGTCGAAGCGTCGTTCCTTCCCGAGGTCATCGACGCCATGGTACAGGTGCCCGATGTCTGGTCGCTGGCGGCAATGCACGAACTGTCGGCGCTTCTCGGACGCAGCGTCGGCGCTTCGACCGGCACCAACCTGATCGCCGCCCTGGCGTGCATGGCGCAGATGCAGGAGCGCGGAGAAACCGGCTCGGTGGTGACCCTGCTCTGTGATTCCGGGCAGCGTTACACGCACACCTATTACAGTGCTGCCTGGCTGCAGCAAGCCGGCCTGAACTGCCGAAAGGAGCGCGCTGCCCTGGTCGCATCGTTGGCGTCGGGACGCATTGCTGCCGGGTTGTCCGCCGGCTGGCAGACCGCCGGCGAGCTGGCCCGCGACTAGCAGCGTCGGGCCGACCGGGGTGCTAGCCGAGCGACGGTATCGTGGCTGCCCCGGCACGTCTTGAGAACCCGACCAGTTAACGGGATTGGCGGACCCAGTCGCGCCATGCCGCAAAGACCACCGGGTTCAGTGCAGCGATCACCGGTCGGCGCCACACATCGTCGGCTGCATAATCATCGTACGCCAGGGTACACATCTGACCACCGGCCTCGCGCAGGATCAGGCTACCCGCGGCATAGTCCCAGAGCATCTGGCCACCATGCAGGTACAGATCGAGCCGGCCAGCAGCGAGATTGCACCAGTCGAGCGTCGAGCTACCGAAATTGCGCTGCGAGTAGAAAGGCGGAGCGACGGCGATGCGGTCAGCGAGTGGCTTCGGAATCCGCTTGAAGTCCACCCCACCGACGGCACGCCCGATATCGGCGGTGACTTCACGCAAGGGCAGGCGCCGACCATTGAGGTAAGCTCCATTGCCTTCGCGAGCATAGAACATTTCGTCGGTGATCGGGTTGTAGGTTACCGCCAGGCGTGTGCGCCGGGCGTGCATCCAGGCGATCGAGACGGCAAAACAGGGCAGTCCGTTGATGAAATTGGTGGTGCCGTCGATCGGGTCGATACACCACAGGCCGGACTCGTCGCTACTGCCCTCCTGCCAGCTCGCCTGTTGCAGCGCGGTTGGCATTTCTTCGCCGATGATCGGACAGCGGTAGATATCGGCCAGACGTTCGAGGAGAAAATACTGCGCAGCGAGGTCGGCTTCCGAACACAGCGATCCGTCGTCCTTGCGCTGCCCGTGACTGACGCGCAGAAAGCGCGGAATGATCTCGCGCTGCGCCACCTCGCGGACCAGCGCGACGACGGCGTCGAGCATCCGCTTCAGTTCGCTGTCAGCAAGCGTCGCTGCGACCGCGCTGTCTCCGTCGCGCATGCTCAATCAGTCGCGCCACTTGATCGAGCAACCCATGCTGGCAATCTGATCGCGTGGGCCGTGGCCGGTGTCAGCCACCATCCGCATCGCTTCGACCAGCTCGCGCCGGGCGTCCGGCGGTGCCGGCAGGCGGCCGCTGGCATCGAGACGTCCGCGATACTGCAGTTGCAGCTGCCGGTTGAAGCCGAAGAAGTCCGGCGTACACACGGCACCATAGGTGCGCGCCACGGCCTGCGTGGCATCGTGGAGGTAGGGAAATGGAAAATCCAGCTCGCCGGCCAGGCGCTGCATATTGGCGAAGGAATCCTCCGGGTAGTCTGCGGGATCGTTGCTATTGATCGCTGCGACTCCGATACCCAGAGTCTGCAGTTCGCGCGCGTCACAACAGATGCGCTCGATGATCGCCTTGACGTAAGGGCAGTGGTTGCAGATAAACATCAGCAGCAGCCCGTTCTGGCCGCGCAGGGTGGCCAGGCTGTGTCGCAGACCGTTGGTATCTTCGAGCGCGAAATCGGCAGCCGGCCAGCCGAAGTCACAAACAGGGGTATTGAGCGCCATCACTGACTTGCCTCCAAACAGCGACCATCGAGCGACGAAACTCTTATAATACCACGGTGAACAATCCCCGTTTTCATTGCCCGATGCCGCTTGCGGTCGGCGAGATCGTCGATTTGCCGGCCCCGGTCGCGCAGCATGCGATCAAGGTCTTGCGCCTGCAGGGAGGCGACGCCTTGACGCTCTTCAATGGCACGGGTGGCGAATATGCCGGTCGGGTTGCCGGCATTGAGAGAGCGCGGGCCAGCGTCGAAATTGTCGATTGGCTGGACCGCGAGCGCGAATCGCCGCTGTCGATCACTCTGGTGCAGGCGCTGCAGGCTGGCGAGAAAATGGATTTGACGATACAGAAGTCCGTCGAACTTGGCGTGCGGCGAATCGTTCCGGTTTTTTCGCGCCGCAGTGTGCTGCGCCTGGCAGGCGAACGTGCCCGACGGCGACTTGAGCATTGGCGTGGCGTCGTCGCTGCGGCCTGCGAACAGTGCGGGCGCAACCGGTTGCCGGAAGTGGCTGTTCCGGAGAACCTCGAAGACTGGCTGAACCGCAAGCGGGACGCTGTCGCGCTGCGTGTGATGCTGGCGCCGAGCGCAGCACGGTCTCTGGCGCAGCTGCCAGTGCCGCCAGTGGGTGGGTCAGTTGAACTGTTGATCGGCGCCGAAGGCGGACTGACGCCCGCGGAGACAGAGTTGGCGGCGCGCGGTGGTTTTTTGCCGGTGCGCCTGGGACCGCGTATCCTGCGGACCGAAACGGCTGGTCTGGCTGCCCTGGCGGCCATCCAGTATTTGTGGGGTGACTTGAAGGAGGAGACTACTGATGTTTGAATCAGCGGAACTGGGACACAAGATCGACAAGGAAACCTTCAAGGTGGAGGAACCAAAGTTGCGCGCGGCATTGCTCGAAGCCCAGGAGCAGTTGCGCGAAGATGGCAGCTTTCCGGTCGTGATTCTGATCAGCGGCGTCGATGGCTCGGGCAAGGGCGAGACCATCAACGTTCTCTACGAGTGGATGGATCCGCGCTACATGTCGACGCATGCCTTCTACGCGCCGACTGCCGAGGAGCGTACGCGCCCCTCGATGTGGCGTTACTGGCGGGCGCTGCCACCGAAAGGGCGGACCGGAATTTTTTCGGGTTCCTGGTATTCGCAGCCGATTGCCGAACGGATCAGCAACGACCTGTCACGTTCTGACTTCGACCAGCGCATGGATCAGCTCAACCGCTTCGAGGCGATGCTGGTCAATGAAGGGGCGCTGGTGCTCAAGTTCTGGATACACCTTTCCAAGGATGCGCAGCGCGAACGCCTGAGGTTGATCGAAGCCAACCCGCTGACTCGCTGGCGGGTGACCAAGGCAAGCTGGGATCGGCTGAAGACCTACGACAAGATGCAGGAGGTGGCCGGCCACCTGTTGCGCACGACGAATACACCTTGGGCGCCGTGGGTCGTCGTCGAGGGAACCGATGACCGTTATCGTTCGCTGACCGTCGGCCGGACCATTCTGGAATCGCTGCAGAGGCGGCTGGCCGACAAGCGCGACCAGAACTCCCCGGTCGCTCCCCCGTTCTCGCCGCGCATCGACCGGCGCGACCTGCTGAATTCACTGGACATGACGCAGAGCCTGGTCAAGAAGGCCTACGAGACCGAGCTGGCAACCTGGCAAGCGCGCCTGGCCGAAATGATGCACCACCCCGAGTTCAAGAAGCGCGCGCTGATCCTCGCTTTCGAGGGTTCGGATGCTGCGGGCAAGGGCGGCGCGATTCGGCGAGTGATGTCGGCGATGGATGCCCGGCAATATCAGATCATCCCGATCGCCGCGCCGACCGAAGAGGAGCGCGCGCAACCCTATCTGTGGCGGTTCTGGCGGCACATGCCGCGCCTCGGGCGAGTGGCCATTTTCGATCGCACCTGGTTCGGTCGCGTGCTGGTCGAACGGGTCGAGGGATTCTGCAGCGAAGCGGACTGGTTGCGCGCCTACTCCGAGATCAACGATTTTGAACATGACATCTGGCGGGCGGGCGGCATCATCGTCAAGTTCTGGTTGCAGATCACCGACGAGGAGCAACTCAAGCGCTTCGACGAGCGCGCCAAAATCGAGCACAAACGCTTCAAGATTACCGAGGAAGACTGGCGTAACCGCGAGAAGGCCGGGGCCTATCATGAAGCCGTCTGCGACATGGTCGATCGCACCAGTACCGGTACCGCGCCATGGACGATCGTCGAATCGAATGACAAGTACTTTGCCCGCGTCAAGATTCTGCGGACGATCTGCGAACGTCTGGAGAAGGAACTGAAAATCGACCCGATAAAGGCGCAGCGTGCGATGATCACGAAGGAACCGAAGGCCGATGCAGCCAGCCAGCCGACTGCCAGGAAGGCTGCAGGGTCGAAGACCGACACGGCCAAACAGTCCAAAGCGCAGCGGGCTCGGCAACTGCGCCCGGAGAAGGCGAGCGCGGCAAAAAAAGTCGCGGCGACAACGGCCAGCGAGAAGGCCAGCGAGAAGGCCGGCCCCACGGCGTGAGATGTCCGACGATTTGAGTTCCGCTCCCTTCGTCGCCTGGTTCAGATCGGTCGCGCCGTACGTCAATCTCTTTCGCGGCAAGACCTTTTTGATCGCCTTTGGCGGCAAGGCGATCGCCGGGCCGCTGGCGCGCACCCTGGCCTATGACGTCAACCTGCTGGCTGCGCTGGGTGTGCGCCTGGTACTGGTGCACGGCGCACGGCCGCAAATCGAAAAATTGATGCGCGAGCGCGGCCTGCAATCGGTCTACCACGGCAACTATCGGGTGACCGATGCCAAGGCAATCGATTGCGTCATTGACGCGGTAGGCAGCATCTATGTCGAAATCGAGGCCCTGCTCTCGCAGGGCCTCGCCGATACCCCGATGGCCCACAGCACGATTCGGGTCGTCGGCGGCAACTTCATTACTGCCAAGCCGGTGGGGGTGGTCGATGGCGTCGACCTGCAGTACTCGGGACAGGTACGCAAGATCGACGCCGAGGGCATCCGCGCTCAACTGGGTCTTGGCAACATCGTTCTGTTGTCGTGCATCGGGTCAAGCCCAACCGGCGAGATCTTCAACCTGGCCATGGAGGAGGTGGCCGAAGCGGTGGCCACCTCGCTGCTCGCCGACAAGCTCATTTTCCTGACCGACTGCCGTGGCGCGACCGATATCGACGGCGCGCTGCTTGACGAACTGACGGTTGAGGCCGCCGAACGACTGATCAGTCTCGGCGACTGGCTGTCCGCCGACCTCAAGCGCTACCTTCCCTGCGCGGTACGGGCCAGCCGGGCCGGCGTTGGCCGCGTGCACCTGATCGGTTACGACGAGGACGGCACCCTGCTGCGCGAGCTCTTTACCCATGACGGGGTAGGCACGGTGGTCACCCGCGAGTCACTGGAACGGTTTTATGATGCGCGGCCAGACGACATTGGCGGACTGCTGGCGCTGATCGAGCCACTTGAAGCGGATGGCACGCTGGTGCGCCGGTCACGCGAGTTGCTCGAACGCGAAATCACGCGTTTCTCGGTGGTTGAACACGATGGCGTGATTGTCGGTTGTGCCGCCCTCTACCCCTATAGCGAGGAACAGGCTGAACTGGCCTGCCTGGCCGTGCATCCGCACTATCGCCGCTGGGGCTACGGCGCCCTGCTGATGAAGCGCATCGAGGCGCAGGCGCGTGCGTCCGGCGTCAAGCGCCTCTTTGTCCTCACGACGGTGACTTCGCAGTGGTTCAAGGAACGCGGTTTCAGCGTGCGTCCCATTGACGAGCTGCCGGCCGAGAAGCGACTGGTCTACAACCTGCAGCGTCGTTCGAGCGTGTTGATGAAGGAGCTGTGAGGAAAGTGCCGGCGCCGACGATCCTCAATCTGCAGCGCCAAGAGTTCGCCCGAGGCGAAATCCCCCCCGAGTTACCAAGGAGTTGAATGCATGACAAGGATGGTTCAATGTATCAAGCTGGGCCGCGAGGCCGAGGGCCTGGACTTCCCCCCTTACCCGGGCGAGTTGGGCAAGCGTGTTTATGAAGCAGTATCCAAGGAAGCATGGCAACAATGGGTACGCATGCAGACCATGATCATCAACGAGAATCGCCTCAATCTGGCCGATGCCGCGCATCGCAAGTATCTGGCCGAACAGATGGAGCGCCACTTCTTCGGCGGTGGCGCCGACAAGGTACAGGGTTACGTTCCCCCGCCTGCCTGACAGGCGCTGGCCAGCGACCTGGCGGGCAGCCGTTACCGGCGGCGGCTCTTCCCGTGCGCACTCAGGCCGCGGTCAGCGTGTTCACCCCGTCCGCTGTGCCGAGCAGGCAGACATCTGCTGGGCGGCAGGCGAACAGGCCGTTGCTGACCACCCCGACGATCTGGTTGATACGCGTTTCCAGCGCGATCGCATCGACAATCGCGAGGCCGCCAAGGTCAACAATCAGGTTGCCGTTGTCGGTGCGGAAACCCTCGCGCAACAGTGGCTCACCGCCAATCTGCGCGAGTTGGCGTCGGACGTGGCCAAGGGCCATCGGAATGACTTCGACCGGCAGCGGGAAGCCGCCGAGCACGGCCACCATCTTCGAGGCGTCGGCAATGCAGACAAACTTGCGGGCCACGGCGGCAACGATCTTCTCGCGCGTCAGCGCACCGCCACCACCCTTGATCATCTGCATTGCCGTGTTGATCTCATCGGCACCGTCGACGTAAACCGGGATCTCGCCCACGTCGTCGAGATCGAAGACGACAATGCCGTGCCCCTCGAGTCGCTTCCTCGTCGCCTCGGAGCTCGCTACCGCGCCGCGAATACGGTGTTTGACCACCGCCAGCTCGTCAATGAAACAGTTGGCGGTCGAGCCGGTTCCGACACCGACGATTTCTTCTTCGACAACGTGGGCGATGGCCGCACGCGCGACGGCTTTCTTGAGTTCGTCCTGAGTCATGCTGAGGTCTGCCTTGCTGAGGGTGATGGGCGGCTGCCATTGTAGCGAAGCGCCCCCAGCGATGACAGCCCCGGACTTGGCGAGGCCTGCTGTTTCCCACACGGTGGCCGGTGTGAGCGCCTGTGGGGAACCGCGAGAACAAGTTTCCGATTGACTGCTGCGGGCATGGTCAGCGATACTTTCCGACGCAGCGCCGGACCCACTGCACTTGGCGATGCCGCGTCGAACACCCCTGACCGGCTCGTCACCAGGTGTGCGGCAGGCACGGCGCACGTATTTCCCGCCACCTCACGGACCCTTCCTGACGATTACCACCGATACACCACGAACCGCGTCCAGCGCCGCCCGGAGCGGCTTCCGCTGGATCCTGCTGGTACTGCTCGCGCTGATTGTCCTTGCCGCTGGCTGGCTCTGGGCAATGATGTCGTGGAGCTATTCATCCGGCGAGCGCGCCGGCTGGGTGCAGAAATTCTCGAACAAGGGCTGGATCTGCAAGACCTGGGAAGGAGAACTTGCGCTCGTCACGATGCCAGGCACCGCGCAGGAGAAGTTCCCCTTCACGGTGCGGGACGCAAAGGTAGCGCAGCAGCTCAATGCCGCGATGGGCAAGCGCGTGTCATTGCACTATGACGAAAAGGTCGGCCTGCCGGGCAGTTGCTTCGGCGAAACGCGCTACTGGGTAAGTGGCTTCAAGGTGGTCGAAGACATCCCGCTCGCGCCTGGCATCATCGTGTCGACGCCGGTAACGCCGACGCCGCAAGCAAGCCCGGCGCCTGAAACGCCCGCCGCCACATCTGCTGTTCAGAAGTAGCGCGGGCGCTACCAACCGTCTGCTCAGGACACGCGCAGACGAAGCTGGCCACTTCCCTGGCGGCCGCTCACTCGTCGTCCTGAGCCCAACCTTTGCAACGGTCGACCGCCTTATGCCAACGCCGGAACAGACGCTGGCGCTCGGCCTCGGCAATCTGCGGCGTGTAGCGGTTGTCCAGTTGCCACTTCTCGGCCAGTTCCGCGCGGCTGCTCCAGAAACCGGTGGCCAGACCGGCCAGATACGCGGCGCCCAGGGCAGTGGTCTCGACGATTCGGGGCACCTCCACCGGCACCCCGAGAATGTCCGCCTGGAACTGCATCAGCAGCCCATTTACGGAGGCACCGCCATCGCAGCGCAGTTCCTTCAGGATGATCCCCGAATCACGCTGCATCGCCTCGATCACGTCGCGGGTCTGGTACGCCATGCTCTCGAGGACGGCCCGCACCACATGCCCCTGCGTCGTGCCGCGAGTGATCCCGATCAACAGGCCACGCGCATAGGGATCCCAATACGGCGCGCCCAGTCCGACCAGTGCCGGTACGAAGTAGACGCCTTCGTTGCCGGCTACCGAACGCGCCAACTCAGCGGTCTCGGCCGCTGACCGAATGATCTTGAGGCCATCGCGCAACCACTGCACGGCCGCGCCAGTGATGAAGATCGCTCCTTCCAGAGCATACTCGACCGGCTCGTCGCCAATTCCCCAGGCGATGGTGGTCAGCAACTTTTCCTTGCTGAAGACCAGCTTGCGGCCGGTATTCATCAGCACGAAGGAGCCGGTGCCATAGGTGTTCTTGGCCAGACCGGGGCCGTGACAGGCCTGCCCGAACAGCGCCGCCTGCTGGTCACCGGCCACTCCCGCTACCGGGATGCCGTGGGTGCCGAAAAACATCTCCGGATCGGTCGATCCGAAGATGCCTGACGAAGGCCTGACCTCGGGCAATAGCGCCCGGGGGATGTCGAGGAGTCCGAGGATGTCGTCGTCCCAACGCAGTTCCTGGATGTTGTAAAGCAGTGTGCGCGAAGCGTTTGAATAATCGGTGGCATGCACCTTGCCGCCGGTCAACTGCCAGACCAGCCAGCAATCAATGGTGCCGAAAGCAATTTCACCGCGCTCAGCGCGGGCACGCAGACCGTCCACGTGGTCGAGCAGCCATTTGACCTTGGTACCAGAAAAGTAGGAGTCGATCACCAGTCCGGTCTTGCGGCGAAACATCTCCTCGAACCCGCGCTCGTTCAAGCCATCGCAACATCGCGCGCTGCGCCGATCCTGCCAGACGATCGCCCTGGCCACCGGCTTGCCCGTGGCACGATCCCATAGCACGGTCGTTTCGCGCTGGTTGGTAATGCCGATAGCTTGCAGATCGCTGGCCCGGACGTTAGCCGCGCGCAGCGCTTCGGCAATGACCTTGACCGTCACCAGCCAGATTTGCTCGGCATCGTGCTCCACCCAGCCTGGCTTGGGATAGTACTGGGGGAACTCCGAGTAGGCACGGCCCTTGATCTGGCCATCGTGATCGAAAATCAGTACCGTCGAACCGGTGGTGCCCTGGTCGATCGATAGAACATAGCCTTCGCGCATGGCGTTTCCTCCGGCTTGGCCGCCCGGCCAATGGTATTCATCACTGATCGGATGCGCTGCCCTCGAGGCCAGCAACGGAAGTGGCCGGGACCTGGCCGAGTCTAGGCAGGTGTCGGCAGGCAGTCAAGCCAGGTCCAGCAGTCGCAACGATCGTCAGCCAGGACGCAAGCGACTCTCGATCCCTCGTGGGAGGGAGAATTGGCCGGAATTCGGCCGGAATTCGCACGCCAAATGACTTAAAATTTCACCCTCTCGAAACGGCTGGCCAAGGGTTTGCCGGGCGCAGGGAATTGCCGGTGAGGGAAAGCACCCGGCGGCCGAGATTTTTTACCCCGCGGAGCGACCAGCGTCTGGTCAGAGACGCATCGACTGAACGACAGAACATGCAAGAAACCACCCGCATCTGCCTCGTCCGCCATGGCGAAACCACCTGGAACGTCGAAAAGCGCATTCAGGGACAGATCGACGTCGGCCTGAATACGGCTGGACTGTTACAGGCCGAGGCCGCGGCGCGCTGGCTGGCGGGTCGGGCGGTGGCCGCGCTGTACAGCAGCGACCTGCTACGCACCCGACAGACTGCCGAACGGATCGCCAGCGTTCTGCGACTGCTCCCCAGCTTGCGCCCGGAGTTCCGTGAACGACGCTATGGACTTTTCGAGGGACTGACCTACGATGAAGCGCGCGCCAAGTACCCGGCCGAGTACCGTTCGTTCGAGAGGCGCGAGCCGGACTTCGTCATTCCGGCGGGCGGTGAGAGCCTCCAGCAACTGTTCGAGCGCGTCAGTTCAGGGTTGCAGCGGATCGCCACCAATCACCGCGGCGAAACAGTGGTGGTCGTCACCCATGGCGGGGTGCTCGATATCGTCAACCGCCTCGTTCGCGGCAACCCGTTGAGCAGGCCCCGCGATTTCCTGATCCCGAACGCCGGAATCAACTGGATAAGCGCTCGCAACGACTGCTGGGACCTCGAGGCCTGGGGAGAAACCGAACATCTGGCGATGGTCGGACTCGACGAGTTGCCCTAGCCAGAGCGTCAGGCGAGCCGCGCAGCCGCAGCCAGCCACCAGTGCACCGCCTGCCGGCACTCGTGCCGGCAGCATGGCATCGCGGGAAGAGCGCGGCGTTCTCAGCCGGTGATGTACTTTTCCATCTGCTGGATAATGAACTGCTGCGCGCAGATGGTCTCCTTGACTACGTCGCCGATGGAAACAACGCCGACCACCTTGCCGTCGTCGTCGAGGACCGGCAGGTGGCGGAAGTGCTTTTCGGTCATGATCGCCATACACTCGTCGACGGTCCGGTCGAGGCTCACGTAGAGCACCTTGTCGGACATGATTTCGCGCACCGGCGTATCCTTCGACGCCTTGCCGAAAAGAATGACCTTGCGGGCGTAATCGCGTTCGGAGAGGATTCCAACGAGTTGCTCCCCGTCAAGCACGAGGACGGCACCAACGTTGGCATCGGACATCACCTGCAGCGCATGAACAACGGGATCGTCCGGCGAAACCGTCACCAGCGGTCTGCTTTTTCCGGCGAGTAATTGCCTGAGTGTCTGCATGATGCGTCCTTTCTGGTCAGGGAGTCAGCGCATACTAGAGCGTCAGCCGCGCCTTGCCAAGGGGTGTGTGGTACGTTTGCAGTGCAGCCTAACGCAGGCCAGCGGCGTACTCGGCAAGAGCGTCGATCTGATGGTCGGAAAGCTTGCCGGCAATCATGCGCATCACCTTTTCCGAATCGTTGGCCCGCTCGTGGCTTCTGAAGGTTTTCAACTGATTGGCCGTATATTCTGCGTACTGCCCAGCGAGCCGCGGATACTGCGCGGGCAGACCGGCACCGGCCGGGCCGTGGCAACCCGCGCAAGCCGGCAGGCCGTTGGCGAAATCGCCCTGGCGCCACAGCGTCTTGCCCTCGACCAACAGCTTTTCTTCCTTGGCGACCGAAGGCTTCACCTGCTGCTGCGAGAAATATACGGCCAGGCTGCGCATGTCTTCGTCGGACAGGGCGGCGACCATGCCACCCATGATCGCATTGTTGCGGACCGCCGGTTTGCCGTCAACCGCCTTGAAATTGCTCAGCTGCTTGTAGAGATACTCGGGAATCTGGCCGGCGAGGATCGGATTGGCCGCGGCCGGGCTGTTCCCATCGGCGCCGTGGCAGGCTACACAGACCCCCTCGGCGATTTCTCTGGCTTTTGCCAGGTCAACCTTTGCTTTTGCCTGTTCGCTTGCGCAGGCGGGGAAACTGGCGGCGAGGAGAACCGCGAGTGCCGTTGTACGAATCATGTCCAAACTCCCATTGACAACAATGACTAATCTGAGGCCGCAGAAGCGATGCAAGAAAGCTGATATTCTATATCAGTTTGCTGTCCGGGCGCGCACCGCCGCCTGCTCTCCATCCGAACACTCTTCCTGGGTGCATGCATGCCTCTCTTCCAGAAGGCGGTTTTTCACACGACCGTTGCTCATTTGCGTGATCTGCCCGGCGACTCGCAATGCGAAGTCGCTTTCGCCGGACGTTCGAACTCCGGCAAATCGTCGGCGATCAACACTCTGGCCAATCACACACGCCTGGCTTTTGTCTCCAAGACGCCGGGGCGAACCCAGCATCTGAACTACTTCCGCCTCGAAGACGGCAAGTACTTCGTTGATCTTCCAGGCTATGGCTTTGCCAAGGCGCCGGAGGAAATTCGTTCGCAATGGGAGGGCTTGCTCGCTCCGTATCTGCGACACCGCGAAGCGCTGTGTGGTCTGGTGCTGATCATGGATAGCCGCCACCCGCTCACCGAACTCGACCTGCAGATGCTGGGCTGGTTCGCGGCGACCGGCAAGCCGATTCACGTACTCTTGTCCAAGGCCGACAAGCTGACTCGCCAGGAACAAGTAGTGGCGTTGCGCGAGGTGCAAAGGGTACTGACCGAGATTGGCAGCAACTGCACCGTACAGCTTTTTTCGAGTCTGAAGAAATCCGGTATCCGTCAAGCAGAAGGCGTTCTTGGCGGCTGGCTTGGCTTGGAACTCAAACCAGAGGCGCCCCCGCCGACCGGTCTCGCCACCGAGCGGACAGCCCGCACGAAGAAGCGCGGCGCCATGGGCTGGGAAGCCAGAAGTGCGGGCAAGAGCTGAAAAAAGAACCCCCGGCAAAGGGGGGGCCGGGGGCAAGGATGCCTTAAGGGGATAAGGCGCCCGCTCAGGGAGGTGAAGCGGGAGATAGCGTGGCCATCTAAGGACTAAGAACCGGTTTCTTGCCGCCAGTTCCCCGACAAGGAAGTTTTTTTGTTATCAATTGTATTTATCTGATGTTGACGAATTCCATGAGCTACCAAGCAAACTTCCCGGCTTCACGCATGCGACGCATGCGCCGAGACGATTTCTCGCGCCGCCTGATGCGTGAATCGCGGTTGACCAGCGACGACCTTATTCTCCCGGTGTTCGTGCTGGATGGCGTCAAACGCGTAGAGCAGATAGCGTCGATGCCCGGCGTTGAACGGCGCAGCCTGGATCAGCTAATGGCCACGGCCGAGCAGGCGCTTGCCCTGGGTATTCCAGCCTTGGCGCTATTTCCGGTGATCGACGCTGCCGGCAAGACCGCGGATGCCGGCGAAGCCTGCAACCCCGAAGGCCTGGTCCCGCGGGTGATCGCGGCACTGAAGCGGGAGTTCCCGGACCTCGGAGTGATCACCGACGTCGCCCTCGATCCCTACACCAGCCATGGGCAGGACGGGCTGGTCGACGCGGATGATCCACGCGCCTATGTGCTGAACGACGAGACCCTCGAAGTCCTCGCCAGGCAAGCACTGGTGCATGCACAGGCCGGTGCCGACATCGTTGCACCTTCCGACATGATGGATGGTCGCGTGGCCCGCATTCGTCGCGAGCTGGACGGCGCCCGACAGATTCACACGCGCATCCTGGCCTACTCGGCGAAGTACGCGTCGAGCTTCTACGGTCCCTTCCGCGATGCCGTCGGTTCGACGGCTAACCTCGGCAAAGGCAACAAGTACAGCTATCAGATGGACCCGGCGAACGGTGACGAAGCGCTGCGTGAGGTGGCCCTCGACCTTGCCGAAGGTGCTGACATGGTGATGGTCAAACCGGGCCTGCCTTACCTCGACATTGTCCGACGGGTGAAGGAAGAGTTCCGGGTGCCAACCTACGTCTATCAAGTCAGCGGCGAGTATGCAATGCTCAAGGCCGCCGCACAGAATGGCTGGTTGGACGAGGAGGCTTGTGTCCTCGAGAGTCTGCTGGCCTGCAAACGGGCAGGTGCTGACGGTATTCTGACTTACTTCGCGCTGTCGGCAGCAGCCTGGCTCAAGGGATCTGCCTGAAGCCAGGGGTCGAACGTACGCGCAGCAAGCCGCTTTGCGCGGGGTGTTCGACAAAACGGTAGAACAGCGCGCCGGCGGCCAGGCTCGCCAGCCAGGCGATGAACATGCCGGCCAGATTCACCCAGGGATCGTGCGCGGCGAAGCGGACGAAGAGACCGCTGATCAACAGGCAGATCGGAAAGTGAATCAAAAAGACTGCGTAGGAGATCTGTCCGAGGTAGGCAATCAGGCGCGACTGCGGCCAGCGATCAAGAAATCGGTAGCGGCTCGCCAGGGCCAGCAGCGCCGCAACCAGCAAGGCCACGGCAATACGCGGACGATAATCAAGCAGTAGGCCGATGATCACCAACACAAACATCGGGAGCAGCCAGACCAGCACCTGCTTCTGCTGGGTGGCCCAGTAGGTCCCTGTGCCGAGCGCGTAAGCGGCAAAGAAGTAAACGCCCCAGGCGTCCCAATCGCCGTCGCGGTTGAAGTAGTAGAGCGACGCCAACGCCAGCATGACTACCAACAAGGCACTGAAGACCGGTACTCCGGCGCCACCGCGACCGAGACCACGCGCCAGCCACAACAGCCCGACCAGGAGCGTGAACAGCTGGAAGTCGATGGCCACATACCAGACCCCTGCCGATAGGCCTTCGTAACCCAGGATGCTTTGCAGCAACAGCGCGTGCGCGACGATTTGCGGCATCGTCGGCCAGCCGGGAAGCGAATCATGGACCATCAACTCGCGCGCGATGGCAGCACAGGCCACGGCGATCAGTAGGGCAGCGAAATAGGGGATAACGAGTTTCAGATAGCGTTTCTGCAGCAGCAGCAGCGGCTGCGTCGACAGCAGCGCGCCCCTGGGTGCGAGACTACGAGCTGCGAGGAAGCCGCCGATTACCAGAAAAGCCTGTACCGCCATACGCGCGTCCCGGCTCAACCAGCTGATCAGGGTCGGCGCCAGCACGTAGGCCTGGTCAGACATCGGCCCGTAAAAGGCCAGGTGATGCAGGACGATCAATTGAAAGGCAAGCGCCTTCAACGCGTCGATAAAGGCCAACCGCCGATGAGCATCCGGCCTGCGCGGTTCAAGCATTGAAGAAGCGCCTTTCGTATTCGTCAAAGGGCATCGGCCGCCCATGCAGGTAACCCTGCATTTCATCGCAGCCGGCGCGGGTCAGGAAATCACGTTGCGCCTCACTCTCGACGCCCTCGGCAATCACCGTCAGTTGCAGACTGTGGGCCAAGGCGATCACTGCCCGCACGATGGCGCAGTCTTCGGTGTCATCTGGCAGCCCGCGCACGAAACCCTGATCGACCTTAAGCTTGTTTAGGGGCAGACGTTTCAGGTAAGCCAGTGACGAGTAACCGGTGCCGAAATCGTCGATCACCAGGTTGAGACCCATGGCCCGCAGATTCTCCAGAACCTGGGCGCTGTTTTCGGCGTGGCTCATGATGGCGCTTTCGGTAATTTCCAGTTCGAGGAACTGCGCCGGTAGTTGTGACGCCGCGAGCGTCTTGCGCGCCGTCTCCTGAATCCGACCACGTGCAAATTCAACGCCGGAGACGTTGACCGACAACACCCCCGGCTGGTAACCCGCCGCGACCCACGCGCTCCACCGGCAAGCAGCGGCGTGTTGCACCCATTCGCCGATCGGGACAATCAATCCTGATTCCTCGGCCAGTTTGATGAACTCGCCCGGCATCACCAGTCCTCGTTCGGCGTGCAGCCAGCGTACCAGCGCCTCGGCGCCGAGAACTTTACCCGTTGCCAGGGAAAACTGCGGTTGCAGATAGACCCGCAATTCGTCGCGCTCGATGGCGCGGCGCAGGTCGGTTTCCATTTGCAGACGCGCCAGCGAGGACTGGGTGAGGTCCTCGGTAAAGAACTCATACGCATTGCGACCGCGTTCCTTGGCCCGGTACATGGCGACATCGGCATTCTTCATCAGCGTTTCGGCGTCAGCGCCATCCTGGGGAAAGAGGCTGATGCCGATGCTGGCGCTGACGAAAAACTCCTGTTCCACAGTCACCGGAGAATCCTGCAGGGCGGTGAGGATCTTCTCCGCAATGTGCGAGGCGACGGTCGGCTCGGCGATGTCCTCGATGACAATCAGAAACTCGTCGCCGCCAAGTCGGCCAACCGTGTCCGATTCACGCATCAGCCGGCCAAGGCGACGCGCCACCTCGCAGAGAACGCGATCACCGACCTGGTGGCCGAGGGTATCGTTGATGTTCTTGAAGCGATCGAGATCGATAAACAGGACGGCCACTCCGGCCGCGTCGCGGTGAGCACGCTGCAAAGCCTTGTACAAACGGTCGCCAAGCAACAGACGGTTGGGTAAACCGGTCAGTGGATCGTGGTGCGCCTGGTGATCCAGCTGATCGTGCGCCCTGCGCAGTTCGGTGGTGTCGGAAAAAACGCCCACATAGTGCGTAAGCTGACCATCCTTGTCCTTGACCGCGCTGATCGTCAGCGATTCGACAAAGACCTGGCCGTTCTTGCGACGGTTCCAGAGCTCTCCCTGCCAGCGCCCACAAGCGGCCAGAGACTGCCACATCTCCCGATAGAAAGCCGCATCCTGCAATCCCGACTGCAGGATTCGCGGATTGCACCCGATCACCTCATCCTCGCGGTAACCGGTAATCTCGGTGAACGCACGGTTCACGGCAATGATGCGGCCGTCGGGCGCGGTGATGGTAATGCCCTCGGCGCTGCTGTCGAAGACCGTCGCCGCCTGCTGCAGGCGCACCTCCATGCGCTTTCGATCGGTGATATCGAGCATTACGCCGACCAGACCACCGCCGTGCTCGCCCGGCTGGCCATAGGCGGCCTTGTGAAAGACGACATCGCGGTAGCTGCCGTCAGCGCGCCGGACGATTGATTCGTACACCTGCGAACCCGAACGCTGCAGCAGCTCGTCGTCGGCAGCCGTGTACCGATGGGCCAGATCGCGCGGAGCCAGGTCGTAGACCGTAGCGCCGATCACCTCGCTGCGTACCCTGCCCAGCAAATCGAGAAAAGCCTGATTACAGCCGAGATAACGTCCCTCGCGGTCCTTGTAAAAGACCGGGCCGGGAATCGCCTCCACCAGTTGCCGCATGAAATGCAGTTGTTGCGTCAGCTCCTGGGTACGGTCCGCGACGCGTTGTTCGAGTTCGCTATGACTTTGCCGCAGCGCTTGCTCTGCGGCGCGCTGCCCGGTCACATCCTCGCAGGTCCAGATCCACATCTGGTCTTCGCCGTTGACGCCAATGGTGCGGCCGATGACCCGCACCCGGATCGGCGTACCGTCACGCTTGGCGTAGAGGAATTCACCATCGAAGGTGTCCGACACGGCGGCAGCCTCCTCAATCTGACGGCGCGCCTCGTCCCACGCCTGCTGACTGGCAAAAAGAAGCCGGCTCGACTGGCCGGCCAGGCCACCCGCCGGATAACCGAAAATCTCCTCGAAGCGACAATTGCAGCGCAGGATGGTGCGTTCTCGCTGGTAGGAAATGCCAATCATCGCGTTGTCAAAGATCAACTGCTGTTCCCAGAGGCTCTCCACCAGCGCCTCTTCGGCAGTTCGCCGCGCGCTGACGTCCTGAAACAGCCAGACCAGGCCTTCGTCCGGATCGGCGGGGTTGAGCAGGCTGCCGGTAATCTGACACCAGATGATCGTGCCATCGGCCTTGCAGTACTGCCGCTCGCTGCTGAAGGTTCCGAACTCGTCGATCACCGCTTGCGCGTGTGCTCCGGCTTCGCGCCAGTCTTCCTCGCTGGTGAAACAGACGCGCGTCGACTGGCCGATCAGCTGCCCTGGCAAGTAGCCAAAAATTCTCTCGAAACCTGGATTGCAGCGCTCGATGATACGATTGCGCATGAAAGCGATGCCCAGCGGGGCGCGCTCGAAAATCAGGCTTTGTTCTCGCAGCAGAGCGTCCATGGCGCGGCTTGCCCGGCGCTTTTCGGTGACATCCTCATACAGCCAGATATGTCCTTCGTCAGGGTCCGCCGGGTTGATCATGCTGCCGGTAATGTGACACCAGAGCGGTGTGCCATCGCGTCGATGAAAGACCGTATCGCCGTGGTAGATTCCAGTCTCGGCAATCGCCGCGTAGGCTTTTCGGCCGGTTTCCAGCCAGGCCTCCTCACTCGGGTAGTAGATGCGAGTCGATTGGCCAATCAATTCGTCGGTCGCGTAACCGAGGATCTCGGTCAGGCGACGATTGCAGCGCTGGATGATGCGGCGGCGCAGAATCACGATGCCGGTCTCTGCATTCTCGAAAATGAGTTGCTGCTCACGCAGCAGACGCGCGGTGGTTTCGCGGTCAAGAACATCCTGCGTGACATCACGAACGATCCACACCGTTCCCAGTCGCGGCGCGGCCGGGTCAATCGCACGTGCGATCAAATGTGCGCCAAAGGTGCTGCCGTCCCGGCGTACCAGTTGGGTTTCGAGATCCACACCCTGCCTGCCGGCGAGCTGCGCACGTGCTTTCCGACGCAGACCTTCGCCGGCCTCACTGTCGGGATAGAAGACCCGGTCGGCCTCGCCCAGCAGTCCTCCTGCGGGCCAGCCAAACAACTCCTCGGCACGCCGATTGCAGCGGTAGACGCGGCGATTGCGGGTACACACCACAGCCATCCCCGAATGGTCGAGGATTGCGTTGTATTCGAGCAGCTGTTGGTGCAGTGATCCTGACTCTCTCATCGCGATGGGCTGAAGCTCCTTTCGGCATAGTCTACATGACTCAGCCGCATCAAGGCATCGGTCGGTGGCCGCTGACGTGCGGCACGGCGTGCCCCTACAAACGCTGCAGATGACAGCGTAGATCGAGAATCGAGACCAAACGCAGGTCAACAAATGCGGGCTGGCGGGTACTGCCGCTCACCCACACGGTCTTCATGCCCAGCCGCTTCGCGGTCCGCAGATTGGCCAGCGAGTCTTCGACCATGATGCAGCGATGGGCAGGCAGACGCTCGCTGCGCAGCAGATGGCGGAAACCGGCAACTGCCGGCTTGGGCTGAAAACGGATACGTTCGACCGAATACACCGCCGCAAAACAGGCACGGATCCCGGCCAGTTCGAGGACCGCCTCGCTGTAACGCAACGGTGCGTTGGAGAAGACGATCTTGCGTCCGGGCAGCCGCCGCAGCATGGCCTTGAGGCCGCGTTCGAGCACCAGCATGTGCTTGAGGTCGGGAAACTGATGCGTGTGCCAGAGAAAATGCTGCGGATCGGTCCCGTGATGCCGCATCAGGCCCGTCAGCGTGGCGCCGTAGCGCTGCCAGTAGTCCTGCCGGAGACGCGTCGCCTCGTCTTCGTCAACGCCGAGGTGATCCCGGATGTACTCGACCATCGAGCGATTGATGTGCGGGAAGATGTGCGGGCTCGCATTGTGCAGGGTATTGTCGAGGTCGAACAGCCAGACCCGTGCGGCGGCCTTCCGCATCATCTCCCGATCAATGTGACTTGATCATCGTGCCAACGCCGTGGTCGGTCAGAATCTCCAACAGCAGCGCATGCTCGACGCGACCATCGATGATGTGGACGCTCTTGACACCGTTACGTGCGGCATCGAGCGCCGAACTGATTTTTGGCAGCATGCCGCCGGACAGCGTACCGCTGGTGACCATGTCGTCGATCTGTTTCGGCGTCATGCCGGTGATCAAGGTGCCCGCTTCATCGAGGACACCCGGCGTATTGGTCAGCAGAACCAGCTTTTCCGCCTTGAGAATCTCGGCGATCTTGCCGGCCACGACATCGGCGTTGATGTTGTAGGTCTCGCCGCCCTTGCCAACTCCAATCGGCGCCACGACCGGGATGAAACCGCCAGCCTCCAGGTGTCCAATCAACGCCGGGTCGATCTGCATGATGTCGCCAACCTGACCCATGTCGATCAGGTCCTCGCTGTTATCCTGATTGGCCAGCAGCAGTTTCTTGGCGCGGATGAAGCTGCCGTCCTTGCCGGTCAGGCCAACCGCCTTGCCGCCCGCCTGATTGATCAGGTTGACGACGTCCTTGTTGACCTGGCCACCGAGGACCATCTCGACAATCTCCATCGTTTCGGCGTCGGTGACGCGCATTCCCTGCACGAAGCGGCCCTTCTTGCCGACGCGCTTGAGCAGATTCTCGATCTGTGGACCGCCGCCGTGAACGACCACCACGTTCATCCCGACGAGCTTGAGCAGCACCACGTCGCGCGCAAAGCACTGCTTGAGGTTTTCATCGGTCATCGCATTGCCGCCATACTTGACGACGATGGTCTTGCCGTGGAAGCGTTTGATATATGGGAGTGCCTCGGCGAGAATGGCAGCTTCGTCGGCGGGGGTGATCGAACGATCGCTCATGGCGCGAATCCTGAGAAGGAGCGGCGAATTTTACTCGGCAGCGCAGCAAACACCAAGACAAGGTGCCGCGGCGACCGTCATCGCCGCTGCCCAGCGTATCCGAGTGCGAGGGAGAATGAGTCTTTCCAAGCCCGTCGATGGCCACACCCCCTACCGTGGCCGTTTTGCCCCTTCGCCGACGGGTCCGCTGCACTTTGGCTCGCTGGTCACCGCAGTGGGCAGCTACCTGGACGCCCGCGCCAACGACGGTGAATGGCTACTGCGCATCGAAGACGTCGACCAGCCGCGGACTCTGCCCGGGGCCGCGGACGACATCCAGCGGACGCTGGAGGCCTTGGCTTTCGAATGGGATGGCGAGGTCTTGATCCAGAGCCGACGCCTTGATCTCTACCGAGCAGCGCTGACACGGCTGCAAGTCGATGGCCAGGTTTATCCCTGCGCCTGTTCGCGGCGCGAGATTGCGGCGTGCTCGCCGCCCCCTGCGGTCGACGGCGGGCTGGTGTATCCTGGCAGCTGCCGTGCCGGGCTGGCCGCAGGAAGGGCAGCCCGCGCCTGGCGAATGCGCGTCCCCGAGTGCGAGATCCGCTTTGACGATCGCGTGCAGGGAACGCTGCGGCAAGACCTGGCGCGCGCCGTCGGAGACTTCATCCTGCTGCGCGCCGACGGGCAGTATGCCTACCAGCTGGCGGTGGTCGTCGACGACGCGGCACAGGGGGTCAACGCCGTCGTCCGCGGCGCCGACCTGCTCGACTCAACCGCGCGCCAGATCTGGCTGCAGCAAGGCTTGGCACTGCCCACGCCGACCTACGCCCACCTGCCGGTGGTCAGCAATGCCGCTGGAGAAAAGCTTTCAAAGCAGACGGGCGCAGCGGCGGTCGACGCGGCCGCTGGCAGCACGCTGCTGGCAGCGGCATTGAACTTCCTGGGCCACCCGGTACCCGCGGAAATCCGCAGCGGAGCGCTACGCGATTTCTGGTCGTGGGCGGTTGCCAGCTGGTCGATCCAGCGGGTGCCTGTGCAGCGCAGCGTCTTTCCGCGTCAGCGCTTGCCGCCGTAACCGGCAATGCCGACGAGAAGCCGCAGCAGATAATAGCTGCCCCAGTGCAACAGGCGTGAAGCCCAGGGCAGCTGCCGCCAGCTCGCCACGGGCAACTCGCAAGCGCCCTCCTGCATTGCCTGTCGCAGGCTGCGACGCAGCTCAGCGGCGAAAGCCGCGTCCTTGACGACGACATTCGCTTCCCTGGCCAGCAGCAGACTGAAAGGATCGATATTCGATGAGCCAACGGTCGCCCAGTGCTGGTCGATCACTGCCACCTTGGCATGCAGAAAGCTGCGCCGGTACTCGAAGATGCGGATACCGGCGCCGAGCAGCTGGCCGTAAAGCGCCTGCGTGGCATAATGCAGCAGCGGGTATTCGACCTGCCCCTGCAGCACGACAAGCACCCGCACGCCCCGCTTGGCAGCATCGCGCAATGCCCGTCGGAAGCGCCGTCCGGGCAGAAAATAGGCGTTGGCGAGCAGAATGTCTTCCCGTGCGGTGGCGATGGCATCCAGGTAGGCCTGCTCGATATCGCGCCGGTGGCGAATATTGTCGCGAACGACAAATGCTGCGGTCTGCTCACCGCGCGCTTGCCGTGCATGCTGCGCGGCTTTCGGCAGCCGGTAGCGACGATTGAGTTTTGCCCACAGCACGAGTTCCCAAAGCCGGCGCATGGCCTGTTGCACCGGGATCAGCAACGGACCTTCGACGCGCACCGCATAGTCGTAGCGAGGCGGCATCTGCTGTCGAGCATCGGTGTCGTCAATGACGTTGATGCCGCCGACGAAGGCGACCTCCCCGTCAACGACCACCAGCTTGCGGTGCAGACGACGCAGACGATGGCGACGTAACCGAAAACGGGCAATGTCGGGACGATAGACCAGCGCCTGCACACCGGCGGCAACGAGTACCGGCAGCAGTCGAGCAGCGAAATCGCGAGCACCGAAGCCATCAACGAGAACGCGCACGGTGACGCCCCGGCGAGCGGCTTCTGCCATGGCTCCGACGACGGCACGACCGGTAGCATCATCCTCGAAGATATAGCTTTCCAGGTGGACTTCATGCCGCGCCGTACTGATTGCCTGCAGCAGCGCCGGAAAATACTCGGCGCCGCTGTTCAGCAGGGTCAGATGATTGCCAGGCAGGAAATCAGGAACCATCGCGCAGAACGTAAGCCTGAGCGCGCAAGCTGCTGCTTTGCGCCTTCAAGCCGGCGAGGAGAAGACCAGCAACTCGCTGGAACGTCCTCCTGCCGCGGCGCCGCGAGGTTCCCGGTTGCCCCGCGAGGTGGCCATCCTTTGACCTACTGCTGATTGACGAACACCACCTGCGCCGGCATCGGAGCGGGGAAGGTGGCCCCCACGAGTGATTCGCGAATCGTCCGGTTGGTGTCAAAATAGACCTGCCAGTAGTGATCGGTATGGCAGTACGGACGCACCGCCAGGACTGGCCCAACGAGATTGAATTCGAGGATCTCGACATCCACGGCCGGATTGGGCAATACATTCGCAATCAGCGCAATCTTCTCCTTGAGCAGTGCCATGGCTGCCGCATGATCGGCCGCCCCGGACAACTGCGCTTTCAGATCGACCCGACGATAGGGATTGCTCGAGAAGTTCTGGATGGTGTCGGAGAAGATCTTGCTGTTGCCGACCAGTGTCAGGACGTTGTCCGGCGTGTTCAGCGCCGAGGTAAACAGGCCAACCTCCTTGACCGTGCCGGTAATCCCTCCCACCGTAACGAAATCGCCAACCTTGATCGGCCGCAGGATGATCAGGAACACGCCGCCGGCAAAGTTGGCCAGCAGACCAGACCAGGCCAGGCCGATGGCGACACCGGCAGCGGCGAAGAGGGCGGCAAAGGTGGTCGTCTGGATGCCGAAATATCCCAGGATGCCGATCACCAGCACGATATTCAGAGTGACGTTGATCACCGTGCCGAGGTAGCGCATCAAGGTTGCATCGACCTTCTGGCGCTCCAGCGCGCTCTGGACGAGACGGCCAACGGCGCCGATCAGCCAGCGCCCGATGATCCAGAAAGCGATCGCCGCGAGCACCTTGACGCCCAGTTCCGATGCATATTGCAGCGCCAGATCCTGCCAGCGCGATATATCCTGTGCATTCATGAGTGTCTCCTCTGTGGTTGAAGTGCCGCCAGTTTCCCATTGTCCTGCGGACAGTGCAAGCTGCTGCGCGGACCAGGCGGCGACGGATCACCTTGATGCACGTCAATGCCCTGCCAAAGGACCTGTTCTCTAATAAGCAAATTTGGGGTCTGAACGATGTTTCGAATCTCGCAATACATGCAGGAACTGTCGACACCCAGAGAGCCCGGACCGAAACAGAACCCGCCGGCGCCGGTGGTAATCTGGAATCTCATTCGCCGCTGCAACCTGACCTGCAAACACTGCTATTCGATTTCCACTGACCGCGATTTCCCTGGTGAGCTGAATACCGCAGAGATTTTTGCGGTGATGGACGATCTCCAGCGCTTTCGCGTCCCGGTGTTGATTCTTTCGGGCGGCGAACCACTGCTGCGTCCGGACCTCTTCGAGATCGCCCGCCGAGCCAAATCGATGGGCTTCTACGTCGGGTTGTCGTCCAACGGCACGCTCATCGACGCCGCGAACATCGATCGCATTGCTGAATGTGATTTCGATTACGTCGGTGTTTCGCTCGATGGCATCGGGGCAACGCACGACAAGTTCCGTCAGATGCCCGGCGCTTTCGCTGCTTCGCTGCAAGGTATCCGCCTGTGTCGCGACCTTGGCCTGAAGATTGGTGTGCGCTTTACGATGACGCAGGACAACGCAGAGGACCTGCCGGAGCTGCTCAGGCTGGTCGAGGACGAGGGCATTGACCGCTTCTATTTTTCGCACCTCAATTATGCCGGCCGGGGCAACAAGAACCGTAGCGACGACGCGCAGCACCGGCTGACTCGCTGGGCCATGGACCTGCTCTTCGATACCTGCCTGGATTACCAGCAGCGGGGGCTGCACAAGGAGTTCACCAGTGGCAACAATGATGCTGACGGCGTGTACTTCCTGCACTGGGTGCACCAGCGATACCCGCAGCAGGCGGCGAACATTCGCGCCCGGCTGGTGCAGTGGGGTGGCAATTCATCAGGCGTCAATGTGGCCAACATCGACAATCTCGGCAATGTCCATCCCGATACCATGTGGTGGCATTACAGCCTTGGCAACGTTCGCCAGCGTCCCTTCTCGGAAATCTGGATGGATCTCTCGGATCCCTTGCTGGCGGGGCTCAAGCAGTTTCCCCGAAGCGTCTCGGGACGCTGCGGCGAATGCCGGCACTTCGACATCTGCAACGGCAATACCCGGGTGCGCGCGCAGCAGTTGACCGGCGACCCCTGGGCCGAGGACCCCGGCTGTTATCTCGCCGACGAGGAGATCGGTGTTACCCCGGGCAGAGAGCGCTTGACCGTCACACCGCACATCAGGGTACGGAGAGCCTGATGAACTGGCGCCTGAGCCTTCCTGCCACTTGTGCTGCAGCTATTCTCGCCAGCGTGGCGGCCTTGGCCAGCGCTGCCGACGTCAGGACACTGTATCGGGAACACTGCGCCGCATGCCATGGCGAATCGCGGCTTGGCGGCATCGGCCCGGCGCTGCTGCCGGAAAGCCTCGAACGCCTGCGCAAGCCGGAGGCCCAGCAGGTCATTCGCGAGGGACGGCTGGCGACACAGATGCCGGCTTTCGGTGACCAACTCAGTACCGATGAGGTGCAGCAACTGGCGGAGTGGATCTTCAGCCCGGTGACCCCAGCGCCGGTTTGGGGGGAAGCGCAGATCCGCGCCTCGCACGTATTCGATGCCGACGCCGCCAGGCTACCGGCGCGTCCCGGGCCCGCCCTCAAGGGCGCCGACCCGCTCAATCTGTTCATCGTGGTCGAAACCGGTGACCATCATGTTTCGGTCCTCGACGGCGACAAGTTCGAACGTTTGCACCGCTTTCCCAGTCGCTATGCGCTGCATGGCGGGCCGAAGTTTTCTCCGGACGGGCGCTTCGTCTATTTCGCTTCGCGTGACGGCTGGATCAGCAAGTTCGACCTCTACAACCTGGCGTTGGTCGCCGAGATCCGCGCCGGCATCAACACCCGCAATGCCGCAGTCTCCGGTGACGGCAAGTGGGTGATGGTCGGCAATTACCTTCCGCACAGCCTGGTGGTGCTCGACGCCAGCGATCTTTCGCTGATCAAGATCATCCCGGCGGTGAATGCCGCTGGCGACAAGAGCTCACGTGTGTCGGCGGTGTATGACGCGGCGCCGCGCAAGAGTTTCGTTGCCGCACTAAAGGACCTGCCGGAAGTCTGGGAGATCAGCTACAACGCGGACGCCGAGCCGATTGCCGAGGGACTGGTGCACGACTATCAGTACCACGAGGGCCACTTCAAGCCGGCCATGTTCAACCCCCGCCGGACGCTTCTCAAGGACTATCTTGATGACTTCTTTTTCACCCAGAATTACGACACGATCCTCGGGTCTTCGCGCTCGGCCAGCAAGGGCCAGGCGATTCACCTCGACGTACGCCGGAAGATCGCCGACCTGGACCTGCCCGGCATGCCGCACCTTGGCTCCGGAATCACCTGGAAGTGGAAAAACCCGTCGGGGCGCGAGCAAACGGTGATGGCCTCGCCGAATCTCAACGAAGGAGTAGTCACCGTCATCGATCTGAAAAGCTACGAGACCGTCAAGCAGATCAAGACGCGCGGGCCGGGCTTCTTCCTGCGCAGCCATGAAAACAGCCGTTATGCCTTCACCGACTCGATGATGAGCAAGGAAAACAGGAACACGCTGCAGGTAATCGACAAGCAGACCCTGGAAGTGGTCAAGGAGATAATGGCTGAGCCCGGACAGACGCTGGCACACGTCGAATTCACTCGTGACGGTCGCTACGCGCTCGCCAGCCTGTGGGAAATGGACGGCGCGCTGGTGGTCATCGACGCCCGCACGCTCACGGAAGTGAAACGCATTCCCGCGAAGAAACCGGTCGGCAAGTACAACGTCTGGAATAAAATATCGCGCTCCGAAGGCACCAGTCACTGACCCGGTCGGTGTGCCCTGGCGGGTTGGCTGTTTGCCGGGCAATACGATCAATGTCGAGAAAGTTGGCTATGAAGGAAATCATCAATGCTCTGCTGCGCTACCTGGTGGCCGTCAGCCTGTGCTTGTCCTGTGCGGCTGCGCTGGCCGTACCCAAGGCTGCCGAGAACGAGGATGAGGCGGTAACCTTCGGTGAGGCCGGTTCGCCGCCGAAGCCGACGGCGAAGCACGCCGCGCCAACGGTGGCGAAGGCTCCCGGCGTCGCCAGGCAACCAGCAGGTAACAGGCGAAGCACTCGGGAGCCAAGAACACCACGAGACCTGCAGGCAAACAAGCAGGACACGCTGCCGCCCAGAACACCAAACCGTCTGCGGGCAAAGCAGGCAGCGCAGGCAGGAGCAGCAAGCCAGCGGCAGCTACGAAGCCACCGGGGTCAGCAAAGCCCAAAGGCGCCAGCCCTGCCAAGGCGCCGAAAGCGGCGCCAGCCGGCAAGACTCCCGCGAAGTCCAATGGCCCGACTCGGAAGAAGTAGTGGCCTTTACCGTCAGGCTCGACGAGGAGCCGAGGTTTGCCGAACCGACCGTCGGATCTCTGATCGTAATCCTTGCCGGAGTTTTTGATGCACAGGCTTCCCGTTTCCTTGCTCACTGTTGCTCTGTCGATGGCGCTGTCCCCGGTTGCGGCGGAGATGGCACGCCTCGAGCTGACCGCTGGCTTCTACCGCATCGAAGTGGAAGTGGCTGCCGATGACGCGAAGCGAATGCAGGGTCTGATGCACCGGCGCAGCATGCCCAGCAACCAAGGCATGCTGTTCGTCTTTCCACAGGCGGGGCCCCATTGCATGTGGATGCGAAATACGCTTCTGCCCTTGTCGGTGGCCTTTCTCGACGAAGATGGCCGCATCCTGAATATCGAGAACATGCAGCCGCAAACCGAGGACAACCACTGCGCCGCAAGAGCTGCGCGCTATGCACTGGAAATGAATCTCGGCTGGTTTTCGAGCAAGGGCATCAAGCCCGGGAGCCGGGTTGGCGGCCTCGATAAGTCCCCGGCCCCACGCTAGCTGACGACCACCAGCACAGCGCAGTTTTCGGGAATGGGACTCGCCGACCAGTCACCCTGGCGCAGCAGCCTGCTGCGCACTGCCGATAATCTTCTTTTCCGGCACTGGCTGCTGGATCGCGGCTCGCTGACGGCACGCATCCAGGCGCGCGGGCGCTTCGCCGTGCGAGTGCTCCGCCAGGGCCGCGCCAGCCCGACTGCCGATGAAGCGCTGGCACTCGGACTGGCAGGCGAGGTTCACACCTGGGTACGCGAAGTGGCGCTG
This sequence comes from Candidatus Accumulibacter affinis, assembly GCA_016713625.1. Lineage (GTDB taxonomy): Bacteria > Pseudomonadota > Gammaproteobacteria > Burkholderiales > Rhodocyclaceae > Accumulibacter > Accumulibacter affinis. The sequence goes on along the minus strand of JADJOT010000007.1, from coordinate 140,156 downwards.
TTCTGTGATGAGCAGATCGTCGTCTTCGCGCACACCGTTCTTCCCTGTCAGCCGCGCGGCCCGCTGACCCTCTGGCTAAAGCGCCTGGGCAGTCGATCGCTTGGCGCGCTGCTCTTCGCCCATGCCGGGTTCATTCGTGGACCGATGCATTTCAAGCGTATCGATCGTCGCCATGAGCTGTTTGCGCCAGCAGTGACGGCCCTGCAACTGGCCGAGCGGGCACCGCATTCGCTCTGGGCGCGGCGCTCGCACTTCCGCTTTGGCGCACAGTGCGTATTGGTCACCGAAGTGTTCTCGCCGCGCCTGCTGGAATCACCGCGGCACCCGCGACTTTCGCTAGCCAGCAGCGACGACCCCTCTCGCTGATGGCGGGGGGATGATCTGCCGCATCAGCGGTAGGCACCGATTTCCGCTGACGCAGAGAAGGAATGTCTGGCGAGGAACCTGGTGGCAAGGATCAATCAAGCACCATACGACTGGCGATACTTCGCAGACCCTCAGCCACCAGACAAGTTTGCCCGGCTTGATCGCCAGACCGCTGTCGGGTAAGGTGAAAGCCATGCCAATACCCGACACCACCGCAGACCTGTTGCACACGCTGCGCAAGGATTTGTCCAGCAAGCGAGCGCTACTGGTCGATCGCTATCCGAATGCCCGCTCTTCGTTGCGCATGATGCTTTCGGCGATGGGCATTGGCTCGGTGGACAACGCCGGAACTTCGGCCGACGTCCTTCGACAGGTCAGGGCTCACCACTTTGACATTATCCTCTCCGACTACCTTCTGGAAGATGGTCGCGACGGTCAACAGCTGCTCGAAGAGCTGCGTCAGCAACATCTGGTGTCCTCGTCTACCGTATTCATCGTGATTACCAGTGAGCGCGCCTATCACAAGGTGGTCTCGGTAGCCGAACTGGCACCGGATGACTACCTGATCAAGCCTTTTACGGCCAACGAATTGCAGGCGAGGCTGGCGCGCGCGCTGTACAAAAAGCGCTTCTTCGCGCAAGTCTACGAGCACCTGGATAACGGCGCCTACGCGGATGCACTGGCCGCCTGCCAACGCTTGATCGGTCAGGACAGCGGCTTTCTCTTCGACGCCCACCGTTTCAAGGGAGACATTCTCAATTCGCTTGGCCGCCATGCGGAAGCACAGAGCGTCTATCAGCAGGTGTTGGCACAGCGCCTGCTGCCATGGGCTCGCATGGGCTTGGCGATCGCCTTGCGTGGTCAGCAGCAACTCGCTGCGGCAGAGCTTTGCGGGCAATCGCTGGTCGATGACTTCCCCGAGTTCATCGCCGCCTACGATTTTCTGGCCGAACTGCGCGAGGAAATTGGCAAGCTTCCAGAAGCGCAGGAGATGTTGCAACGCGCTGCCCTGATGTCTCCCAATAACTCGACCAGACAACGGATGATTGGCGATGTGGCGGCACGCAATAACGATCTTCCGACGGCCGAAAAGGCCTACGGCAAGGTGCTCGAACGCCGTCGGAATTCGTCTCTGCGCAACATTGACGACTACACCAACCTCGCGCGAGTAATGCTCGAGCGCGGCCATACCGCTGGCGCCAAACTGGTGACCGAAGAGCTGCGCCGTGACTGGCGAGGCAACAAGCATGGCGAATTTGCTGCCCTGGTCGTTGAAAGCCTTTGCGCCGACCAGGACGGCGAGCCCGCCAAGGCCAGACGAGCGGTTGAGAAGGCCCTCGTGCTGCACGATGCTTTGAAAGACGAAGGCAGGAGCAGAGTGGTCTCGGAGAAACTGGCCCTGGACCTGGCGCACGCCTGCCTTGCCACCGGCGACCAGGAAAGTGCACGTGACATCGTTCGCAAGGTAGCCGCTGAAAACCATGAAGACCGCGCCATGATCGCTCATGTCCAGAGCATCTACGCCAAGACCGGCAAGGAGGAAGACGGGCAGGCGCTGCTCGCCCAGGTTGGTCGGGAAATCGTCGAACTCAATAATCGCGGCGTGCTCGCCGCCCGTCGCGGCGATGTCGAGGGTTCGGTGAAGTTGCTGATGGAGGCAGCTGAACGCGTACCCAACATGCAGTTCCTGGTCAATGCCACGAAGGCGATTTTCACGCTGCTCGACCGCAAGGGTTGGGACCCGGCCCTGGCCAAGCGTGGCCTGCGTTTCCTGCACCTCGCACAAGCCAGGGACATGCGTAGCGCCGGGGTGATTTCGGCACGCGAACTGTATCAGCGCGTCGCGCGCAAGTACGGCATTGCGGTGGTGCCGTTCAGCGCTGCGCAAACCCTGGGCGACCGGGCCGGCGCCTAGTTGGTGGCCGGTGGCAAGGATCGCACTGCCAGCAGTTCTTCGAGGAAGGCGCTGGCCGGCAAGGACAGCAACTTGCTCTTGAGATGCACTACCTGCCACGACCTGCACAGCGGAAAGCCGCACACATCAAGAATGCACACACCGCCAACGGCAGGATCTTCCGGCAGCGCGTGTCGGGAGAGTACCGCCAGGCCCACGCCACTGGCCACCAGGTCACGAATCGCATCATTGCTGCTGACCGTCAGTTTGACGTCCAGCGTCATCCCGACCTGCGCCAGATGCGCATCGATCGTGCGGCGTGAGCCAGAACCCGTTTCGCGGAGAATGAAGCGCTCGCCACTGAGCGTGGCGAGTTCGACTGGCTGGGCTGCCGCCCAGTGGTTTACAGGCGCGATTACCACCAGTTCGTTGTCGAGAAAAGGGTAGCTGACTACCTCGAGATCTTTCGGCGGGTAGACCATGATGTAAAGGTCATCCTGGTTGGCACGCATGCGAGAAGCCACGCGCTCCCGGTCGACGATCTCCAGTTCGATGCTGACTTCCGGGTAACGACGCGAGAAATCCCCCAGCATGCGCGGCAGGAAGTACTTGGCGGTAGGCACCAGAGCCACGCGCAAGCGGCCGCGCCGCAAACCCTTGAGATCGTCGATAGCCGATTCAAAACGGCCCCAGAGATCGTCCAGCTCGCGCACCGTCTTCAACATTTCTTCGCCTGCCACGGTCAGGACCACCTCGCGGCCCGCCTGTTCGAACAAGGGCAGGCCCAGGGTATCGGCAATCTGCCTGATCTGCAGCGAAACAGCGGGCTGTGTCAGGTGCAAGGCGGCCGCCGCTTTCGAAAAGCTGCGGTGGCGCGCGACCGCAGCGAATGTTTCGAGTTGGCGGAAAGTGATTCGGCGACGTGGCATATATAAGCCCTAACAAATGCAAAACATAGTTTTATCTCATTGGACTTTATGCTGTGGCGCGGGCATAGTTCGCTCATCCCGCCCCACGAGGGAATACAGATCAACCAATCAAGGAGAAACACATGCGCAATTACACCACCGACAGCCCCGAAGCGATGTCTCGCGTCGTAACTCTCGCCCTGCTCGCCGATGGTGCGCTGGACCGCAGCGAGCTCGACTCGCTGGAAAAGCACGATCTTTTGGGTGGGCTGAACATCCACCCGGAGACCCTCGATCGGGTGATGCACGACTTCTGCAATGACCTGATGCAGTGCGCGAGAGCACCCAATATCGGGCAAATCGAACTCGATCACGAACTGATCGATCACCTCCTTGGGGACATCCGCTCACCGGACCTGCAAAAGCAGGCGCTCAGCGCGATGATTGACATCGTCAAAGCTGATGGCTGCCTGAACGGCGGCGAAGCGATACTGGTAGCTCAGGCGATGAGCCGCTGGGGGCTCGAGCTGCAGCAGGTCACCCATACGGAAGTGCGTGCCGCACATCGCTTGACGCCGGTGATCAGCAACGACAACCGCGGGCTTTCGTGAGTCCGCCGTCGAGCACGGAGGCGGCCAATGCCGCACTCCGAGGCCCAAGTAACTGGCGATGACCCGCGGATCGGTGGCAAGCTCGCGACTCGGTGCTTCGCGCGACGCAAGCGCCGCCTAGTCGCACGTTACCCGCAATCTGACCGCCTCGGCGGCGAAAGCGGGCGGTACCGGCAAACCGGCTCGCTTGGGCAGGGAGGGTCATGCGTCAGGGCTGTCTGGGTCGACTGTCGCTTGACCACAAGCTGAAGACCGCCCTATAATCGTGCGCCCTGTGGTGATGTAGCTCAGTTGGTTAGAGCGATGGATTCATAACCCATAGGTCGGTGGTTCAATTCCACCCATCACTACCAAATAAACAAGCACTTAGGCTACTTATGATAGTAGCCTTTTTGCTTTCAGGCCTTCATGTAGCCACCATGTAGCCGAATCTGGTCAATCGCGATTCATCACGCAGAGGCAGGCCAACCGGTTGGTACCGATCAGATCAACAAACCCTCAGTGGTTGCGAGCTTGATTCTGCGCGTGCCGATGTCCACCACATGCACGCCATCCAGGTGTGCCTTGCCGCAAACCGGGTGGCCATCGACCACGATCCCCATCACGCTGCCCAGGTCGTAGCACCAGACATCGTCTGGATAGTTCACGATCAGTGTCCGAGCGGTGCCAAACAAATGCGTCTCGATCACCGCCCGATGTTTCATCAGCACATCCGAGGCCCGGTACAGGCTCATGTGCGACATCGACCCAAAGTCGACGTCAATCAACTCGCCCAGGGCGCTGTGCCGCTGCAGCCAGTTCCAGGTCGCCAATTCCGACCCCGGCTGGCCCATTCTCCCGATCAGGTTGCCGAGAATCGACGCCTGCACGACGCCATTGATGCCCAACTCGTTCAGCGTCTCGAGCAAACCCAGCTCGCTTGCCGCATGCAAACCGACGTGTTCGATGCCCACCGAGCGGGGTTGGGTCATCCGCAGGGAGTCCACATCGACTTCCTGGAAGTCCGCCGGCGGGCGAGATTGGCCGGCTCCTCCGGCCGCACCCTCCGCCGCCGACACGATGAAGATCTTCCAGCCAGCCGGCAAGCACTTCGCCGGACGATGCGGGGTCCTACATTCCGGTCACGCCGCCATCCGCCAGCCGTGCTCCGTGTCTTCGAAAACGTTTCGCCCTTCCTCTTCTTGGCGATCGGTGTCATTCCACCGCGCGATAAGCTCAGCAACTTTGGTTGTGCCGTCCATGTGCTCCAGGTACAGCAGTCGCAACATTCGCTCTGCTGCAATTGCGGGCTGGCGCTTGCTGCGTTCCCACAACGACACGGTTTGCTCATCAACGCCCAGGCTACCGGCCAATCGATTCTGAGACATTCCCATTTCGACGCGCAGAAAGCGGATTTCGGCGCCCGTCAATCGCTTCTTGTAATTCACAAGGCGGTGCCCGATGGCTCGGTGCAAGCCGTCGATGTCGTCGATTTCCAGGCAGCGGCCGACTCCGTCCAGATCCTCGTAGCGGAAGCCGTTCGCCAGCCAGACGTTTTTCAGTCCGCAATCTTCGTACTTCAGCATTTGGCTCATGTCATCCCTCGAATACCGTCGCTATGACCACCCACTCGCCCTTGGCGGACAACTTGAAAACTACGCCCACAGTCAGGCGAACCCCTGCATGGAACCAACTGACGTTGCACCGCCAATCGCCCCTGATGTCTTGGTGCAACGGTTCGCTGATACGACCACTCTGCAAGGTCTCCAGCACTTGGCGGCGGCCGATGCGGCGCTCTTTCATTCGCAATTCCGCATAGTCAGTGAAAACAAGGCGGCGCTTCTGGCTGCCAGCCTCCTTGACCCACTCGATAGCCTGCCGATCGGTTGGTTTGATGCAGGATACCTTGCTCATGGCAATACATTGTATGCCTCAGAGTGCCATAGTTCAACGCAAGTTCATTTACCTTGCCTGAACTGTCAAGCACCACTGACGACCCGCAAGCCGGGCCGCGCCTCTTCGGCCGGTTGCTCGATACCGGCTTCGTTCAGAATCCACCCTTCAATCTTGGTGTGCCACTGGCGCAGCAGATCGAGAGGGCGCACCCGATAGTGCTTCTCCGCGGTCGCACTCGGCTTGTGTCCCATGATATGGCGCCGCACCAACGAAAGACGCGGCGCGTTGCCGGGTCAGTGGGGTCATGCGGTAGTTGCGCTGTGACGCTCGTCGTCGACCGACGCCAAGGCGATACGGCCACCGCGGTAGATGACAGACGGTTGGCATGTGGTCACTGACGACCGCAACCCGCCTGCTTTCAGATCGTCGCGCCATCTGTTCGCCAGATCGGAATGGCACTTACCGAAGCAGTTGCTCGCACACTCATCGACGCCGAGCTTGCCGATCAGGGTTGGACGATCAGTGAGGACGGCAGCGTCCGCCATGAAGAAAGCCCTCGTGCCGACGACAGCAAGCATCGATCACCCGGCACGCGACCCGATATCGGCCAGCCAGCGGGGAAGCGAATGCGAAGAACGGCTTCGCCGTGGCTGTAGTCGGCTGCGCCCCCGTATGGTCAGCATTCGATTCGCGCGGCTGGGATTCCTTGCCGATCACGCGGTCGTTTGCGGTACTATTCGACGGCATTCCTGTAGCATCTTCTCCGCAGTTGCCATCCTGCAGGGAGCGCTCACATCCCGTGTAGAACCCAATTTGCAAAGGCTGGGGGGATTCAGGCAAACGGGAGCTGCCTGCTTTATCCTTTATCATTATCCGGGAGCACAAGAACAATAAGTGAAAGACATCAATGCTTCCTTACGCTCCTGGCGCGCGTGTCGTCGTTCGCGATGAAGAGTGGCTGGTCCGCCGCGTCGATCCATCCAGCGATGGCGGATACCTGCTCGGTTGCGATGGCGTTTCTGACCTGGTGCGCGGCCGTTCTGCCCAGTTCCTGACGCAGCTGGAGGAGGAAATCCTCGTTCTCGACCCTGCCAGGACCGAGTTTGTGGCGGACACCAGCTCCCATTTCAACAGCACTTTCCTGTATCTTGAAGCGCAGCTTCGCCGCAGCACAGCCAACGACGAGCAGATTCATCTGGGCCATCGCGCGGTCATGAATCTCGTGCCCTATCAGCTCGATCCCGCGCTGCAGGCCCTCAAGCAGCCGCGCCAGCGAATCCTGATTGCCGATGCCGTTGGTCTGGGAAAAACGCTCGAGGCGGGCATTCTCACCTCCGAGTTGATCCAGCGCGGCCGTGGGCAGCGCATCCTGGTGATTACGCTCAAAAGCATGCTGACCCAGTTCCAGAAGGAATTCTGGAGCCGTTTTTCCATCCCTCTGGTGCGCCTGGATTCGGTCGGACTGCAGCGGGTGCGCAACAGCATCCCCAGCAATCACAACCCGTTCAACTACTACGACCGCACGATCATCTCGATCGATACGCTCAAGAACAATCTCGAGTACCGGAATTATCTGGAAAACGCCTGGTGGGACATCATCATCATCGATGAATGCCACAACGTCGCGGCGCGCGGCAACGAAGATGGCCTGTCACGGCGTGCCCGACTGGCCCGCCTGCTCTCTGGTCGTTCAGACACCATAATGCTCTTGTCGGCCACCCCGCACGACGGCTCGGCGCGCAGCTTTGCCTCGCTGATGAGCCTGCTCGACCCCACCGCCATCAGCGATCCGGACGACTACACGCCGGAGGATTTTCGCAACAAGGGGCTGGTCGTCCGCCGCTTCAAGAAGGACATTCGCGATCAGGTCAGTGCCGATTTCCAGGAACGTATCACCGAGCAGTTGAAACAGGCGGCCAGCCCGCAGGAGGAAGCGGCCTACCGGGCATTGCTGGCGATCCCGTTTACCCAGAAGGGCGAGCACCGCGCCGGGAAGCAGCAGGAGTTGCAGCGGGTCGGCATGCAGAAAGCCATGTTCTCCAGCCCGTTCGCCGCGCTCGATTCCACCGGGCGGCGAATCGCTCTGCTGCAGGACAAGCCCACCATCAGCGGCGATGAACAGGCCGAGGTCGCCGCTCTGGAGGAGTTTGCTGCCGCCCTGCGCCAGATCGATGCCGCGAGTTTCAGCAAGTTTCAGCGCCTGGTGCAGCGTCTCAAGGACCCATCATTCAACTGGCAAGCGGCCGACCCCTCAGACCGTCTGGTCATCTTCTCCGAGCGGATCGAAACGCTGCGCTGGTTGTGGGAAAACCTGCCCGGGGCGGCTGGCCTGAAGCCTGCCCACTTCGAGATCCTGCACGGCGGCATGACCGACACCGAGCAGCAGGAGCTGGTCGATCGCTTCGGTCGCCAGGACGACTCCGTGCGGGTCCTGCTGTGCTCCGATGTCGCCTCGGAAGGCCTCAACCTGCATTACTTCTGCCATCGACTGGTGCATTTCGATCTGCCCTGGTCGCTGATGGTTTTCCAGCAGCGCAATGGCCGGGTCGATCGTTACGGCCAGACCAGGCAACCCCGCATCGTCTACCTGTTCACCGAAACCGGCGTCGAGCGCATCAAGGGCGACCTGCGCATTCTCGAAATCCTGCAAACCAAGGATGAGCAGGCCAACAGGAATCTCGGCGACCCGGCCTCATTCCTGCACGTGTTCGATCCGGAAAAGGAAGCCGCCAAGGTGGCAGAGATCATGGCCGATGGCACCAGTCCGCAGCAATTTGAAGCGGCGATCGATGCGGCGCAGGCGGCATCCAAACAGGCAGGCGCGGATGCGGATGCGGACGCCGATGGCGACTGGCTACTCAAACTCTTTGCCCAGGCCGAACCAACAGGCGAGGCGGCGGCCCAGCCCAGACCGAGCACCGATTTCATCCGCGCGGGCATTTCCCTGTTTGGCGATGGCGAACTCAGCAGCGACTACGCCTTTGCCAGGACGGCCCTGCAGCAACTCTGCATTCCGACACCGATTGCCTCATTCAGCCACGACGATGCCAGCCAGACGATCACGCTGAATGCGCCGCGTGACCTGCAGGAACGCCTGCGCGTCACCCTGCCGCTGGAAGTCCGCGACGAGCACCATCGCTATGCCCTGTGCGCCCACAAGAGCCGTATCGCCGAGGCCATCGAGCTGGCCCGGCAGGCAAAAGCGGATGACGAGAGCTGGCCAGCGCTGCACTACCTCTGGCCGCAGCATCCGATCATGGACTGGCTGGCGGACCGGGTGCTCACCGCCTTCGGCCGTCATCGCGCCCCGGTCATCCAGTGTCCGCAACTGACGGATGGCGAACAGGCGTACCTGCTGATGGGCCTGATCCCCAACCGCAAGGGCCAGCCCTTGCTGATCGAGTGGCAGGTCGCGGTTTTCGACGGTGGCGCCTGGGGCTTGCAGGCCTTCCCCGATTTCGTCGCCCGCACCAGCCTCAAGGCTGGTACTTTGGCCAACCGCAATCAGGGCATCGATACCACCCGCCTGCAAGCCAACCTGCCCGGCGCCGTCGCTGTCATGCAGCGGCACATGCTCACCCTGCAGCGCCGCTATGCGGCGGACATGACCGCCCGCCTGTCGGGAACCCTGACCGATCTGCAACGCCTGCAAACCAGGCAGATCGAGCAGCTTGAGGCGCGCCTGGCCGCCAACCAGCAGGCCGAGCAGTTCAAGAAGACCAGGCGTGAGCAGCGCACGCAGCACATCCGCAAGGTCTTCGATGAATACCGGCAATGGGTGCAAGACACCATGACCACCGAGCCCCAGCCCTTCATCCAGGTGCTGGCGGCCGCCGTGCAATGAAGGCCGGCCCTCTCCCCCATCCCCTCTCCCGCGCACGGGAGAGGGGAGCAGCAATTGATCAGTCGGCCAGGAAGGAGTTGCGCTTGCGGAGACTTGCCCACCCACCTTCTCCCCCCGGGCCCCCCCCCCCCCCCCCCCCCCCCCCCCCCCCCCCCCCCCCCCCCCCCCCCCCCCCCCCCCTCTCCCGCATGCGGGAGAGGGGTTGGGGGAGAGGGGCATGAGCGAAAAAAATCTGTTAAGCAACGCCAAGACCCTGCGTAGCCAACAGACCGAAGCCGAACAGCGGCTTTGGTATCACCTGCGGGCGCATCGTTTTCTGGGTCTGAAGTTCAAGCGACAAAAGCCCATGGGGCGTTATATCGTGGACTTCGTATGCCTGGAACAACGGCTGGTTATCGAGATCGACGGCGGACAACATGCTGAGCAGCTCGACTATGATCGGCGTCGGGATGTCTGGTTGCGTAGCCAGGGCTTTACCGTATTGCGCTTCTGGAACAATGAAGTCATGCAGCAGTTGGACGAGGTGCTGGAGCAGATACGCTGCACACTGACCGTCTCCCCCTCTCCCCCATCCCCTCTCCCGCAAGCGGGAGAGGGCAGTTAGCCGCCCCGCTTGACTGAACCGCTGCCGAGATCTCCTCATGTCCGTCGCCCAGACCGTCCAGAGTTTTGCCGGCATCGCCAACGAGAACGAGTTCTACGGCCACCACTACCTGGCCGAGGTTTTCAAGGGCGACATCCGCGCCCTGATCGAGAGCTGGCAGGCCGCCGAAGAAGCTGCCGCGCAGTCGCTTGCGGCTGGCGAAGCGGCTGCGGAAGCCCGCGCCGATAGCCGGGCGCCGCACAAACGCCTCGCCGGACTCGGCGGCAAGTGGTTTGCCGCACTCGCCACGCTCGCCCGCCTGCGCGAAGACGCCGAGCGCCTGCAGGTCCACCAGCAACTCCACGCCCCCTTGTTCGAGGCCCTCGGTTACCAGCTCAGGCCCCGACAGATCGAGTTGCAGGCAGGCATGCCGGTGCCCGTCTGGGCCGCCTTTGGCCAACTGCATCAGGCGCCGCAGTTGCTGATCGTTCCAGCCTACCAACCCGGTCGCGAAGACGAAGACCCGCTCGATCATCGCCTGACTGCCGCGCACTATGGCGGGCAGGAAATCCCGCCGGCGTTCAGCAAGCTCTCCTGGCTGGAAATCCTCGGCGAAGCGCTGTTCGGCAGCGACCAGCCGCCGCGCTACGTCATTCTGGTTGGCTTCAGGGAGTGGCTGCTGCTCGACCGCTACAAGTGGCCGAACAATCGCCTGCTGCGCTTCGACTGGAGCGAAATCCTCGACCGCAAGGAAAGCTACACCCTGCAGGCGGCTGCGGCATTGCTGCACCACGACAGCCTGGCCCCCGACCAGGGCGCCAGCCTACTCGAAGGCCTCGATGAGAACGCCCACAAGCACGCCTTCGGCGTCAGCGAAGACCTTAAGTACGCGCTTCGCGAAGCGATCGAGGCGCTCGGCAATGAAGCCGTCCAGCAACTGCGCGAGAAGGCGCAAGCCGGCAAGCAGGGCTTCTACACCGGCAAGGATGCCGTCGATGCCGGCGATCTGAGCCTCGAAACCCTGCGCCTGGTGTATCGCCTGCTCTTCCTGTTCTACATCGAGGCGCGTCCTGAACTCGGCTATGTGCCGATCCAGACGAGCGAGATCTACGCCAGAGGCTACAGCCTCGAATCTTTGCGCGATCTGGAACTGACGCCGCTCAATACCGCCGCTGCCCGCGACGGTCTCTTTTTCGACGTCACGTTGCGCCGCCTGTTCTCGCTGATCGGCCAGGGCTGTGGCGCAGCCGCGCAACAGAGCGTACTCGCCGGCAGCGTCAAGGAAGCCTTCGCGCTGGCGCCGCTCGACAGCAAGCTGTTTGATCCCGAGGCAACGCCGCTGCTCAACCAGGTGCGTTTCCCCAACCACGTCTGGCAGCGCGTAATCCGCCTGATGTCGCTGTCGAACGGCAAGGGGAAGAGCCATAAAAGCGGCCGGGTCAGCTATCAACTGCTGTCGATCAACCAGCTCGGCGCCGTCTATGAAGCGCTGCTCTCGTATCGGGGATTCTTTGCCCCGGAAGACCTCTACGAAGTCCAGCCCGAACCCAAAAAGGCGGCAGCCAGCAGCCGCGACGAGGACGAGGAAGAGGGCGAACAGGAGGGTGAACCGCAGGGCGGCGGCAGCACCGACCTGATGGACAGCGCCTGGTTCGTCCCGGCCAGCCGCATCGACCAGTACAGACCCGGCGAACGCGTCCATGACCTCGACGAGCACGGCCACAGGAAGCTGCGCGTCTATCCCCGCGATACCTTCATCTACCGCCTGGCCGGGCGTGACCGGCAGAAGAGCGCCAGCTACTACACGCCGCAGGTGCTCACCCGTTGCCTGGTCAAATACGCGCTCAAGGAACTCCTCACGGACAAGACCGCCGACGACATCCTCACCCTTACCGTCGTCGAGCCGGCGATGGGCAGCGCCGCCTTCCTCAACGAAGCCGTCAATCAGTTGGCCGAGGCGTATCTCGAACGGAAGCAGATCGAACTCAAGCGCCGCATCCCGCACAAGCAGTACACCACCGAGCTGCAAAAGACGCGCATGTACATTGCCGACCACAACGTTTACGGCGTCGACCTGAACCCGATCGCCACCGAGCTCGCCGAAGTCAGCCTCTGGCTCAACGCCATCTACGGCGAGCCGGCCGAGCCAGGCCAGCCGCCCAAAGCCGCCCACGTTCCCTGGTTCGGCTACCAGCTTTTTTCCGGCAACAGCCTGATCGGCGCCCGGCGCGAGGTCTTTGCCGCCAGCCTGCTGAAGAAGGGCAGCAAACCCGCCTGGTACGACACCCCCCCGCGCCGCTGCGCTTTTCTCCCCGCCAGCGGGGTCGGGGGAGAGGGCGAAGTTCGCCGCCCCGACGAGGTCTATCACTTCCTGCTGCCCGACCCCGGCATGGCCAGCTACACCGACAAGGTGGCGCGGCAGCTCTACCCGGCCGACTTCGCACGACTCAAGACCTGGCGAACGGCGATGAACAAGCCGCTCGAAGCGCACGAAATCCGGCGCCTGCTGCAGCTTTCCGAAGCCATCGACCAGTTGTGGTCACAACACGTCCAACTCGTCGGCGAAGATCGCGCCCGCACCGAAGACCCCCTGGCGCTCTGGCCTCACGATTCGCCCCCACCGGGAGAGGGCCAGCGCACCCTCACCTCACGCGCGCAAAAGGAAGCGATTCGCAGCAAAGGCCTGCTCAATCGTGACGACGACTACGCCACACCGTACCGCCGCCTCAAGCTGGTGATGGATTACTGGTGCGCGCTGTGGTTCTGGCCGATCACCCGGAGTGCCGACCTGCCGAGCCGCGAGCAGTGGTGGCTGGAAATCGGCGCCATCCTCGAAGGCAACATCGTCGATCTGTCGCCGCAGATCGCAATGGACTTCAGCGCCGCGCCGGTGGCGCAGCCATTCCTGCCGGAAGTTCAGGCAACGCTGTTTGGCGCGGTACAGCCGATGCTGGCCGCCGCGCCGGCGCAGCCCCAACTGCATGACAAGTTTGGGCAACTGCGCATCAGCAAGCTGCGAACCCACTTTTTCAGGGTGGCGACGGTTGAGGCCGTTGCCCGGCAACGGCGGTTCCTGCATTGGCAGCTGACCTTTGCCGATGTTTTCGCCAAACGTGGCGGCTTCGATTTGGTCGTCGGGAATCCGCCCTGGCTCAAGGTCGAATGGAACGAAGCGGGGATTCTCGGCGAACGCAATCCACTGGTCGCGATCCGCAAGCTGAATGCGACCGAACTGGCGCAACAGCGCAGTGCCGCGTTCGAGCAGTTTGCCGGCTTGCAGGAGGAGTGGACCGCCGAACTCGAAGAAGCGGAAGCCACGCAGAACTACTTCAACGCCCAGCAGAACTATCCGCTGCTCAAGGGCGTGCAGACCAATCTCTACAAATGCTTCATGCCGGTTGGCTGGATGCTGGCCGGGCAGCGCGGCGTGGTCGGCTATCTGCACCCCGAGGGGCCGTATGACGATCCGCGGGGTGGAGCGCTGAGGGAAGCGGTGTATGCGCGACTGCGGGGGCATTTTCAGTTCACCAACGAAATGCAGCTTTTTGCGGAAGTCGATCACCACACGAAATACAGCATCAACGTCTACGGTTCGCCCCTGGCACGTCCCGGCTTTGACCAGCTCGCCAACCTGTTTTCCCCGGCTACGGTGGATGCTTGCTATGCCGATGATGGTGCCGGCGTCGTCGGTGGCTACAAGAACGAACTGGGCAAATGGAACACTGCGGGCCACGCCGACCGCATCGTTCGCGTTGGCGATGACCAATTGACGGTTTTTGCCAGGCTCTACGACGAGCCCGGCACACCGCCGCGTCGGGCGCGATTGCCGGCACTGCACGCCGGCCACCTTTCCAGCGTACTCGCCAAACTCGCCGCCTATCCGCGCCGTTTGGCCGATTTGGGCGACGACTATTTTTCGACCGAAATGTGGCACGAAACGATGCAGCAGCACGACGGCACGATCGTTCGCAACGCTGACCGCAGTGCGCCCTTTGCCGCCACGCCGGAAGACTGGGTTCTCTCCGGCCCGCATTTCTTCCTCGCCAACCCCTTCAACAAGACCCCGCGCGCCGTTTGCAGCGCCAACGGCCACTACGACCCGCTCGACCTGGAAACCCTGCCCGACGACTACCTGCCGCGCAGCAACTACCGGCCGATGCAGGACCGCGCCGAATACGCTCGCCGCACGCCCCGCGTAAGCTGGAGCGAAGCCGAAACGCTGACTCTACCGTGGGATCAACTCACTGCGGAAGAACAAGGCGAACACGCCAGCGAGAAAGACCAGCCGGTGGCCGTGCAACGCTGGCGGCAGAAGCGGGTGACGGAATATCACCGTTTGGCAGTTAGGCGGGGCGCGCACCCTGCAGACGAACGTTCAGTGCGCCCCATTATCCTGCTTCAGCAACAGGGGCATATTGACCGGGTGTTCAGTATCGCCATACGTGACACGCGGGTCGCTATTTGTGTTGGAGCGTACTGGTCCGCCCTGCCGCTCGACTTCTATCACCGTACTACTGGCAAAAAAGACTTTCGGAGCGATATCGCTGACAAGATGCCAGTACCCTTTGGGTTTTCCGCATCGCTGGCAGCAAGATTCCTTGCCTCGATTTGCCTGACCACCCACTACGCCCCACTCTGGGCCGAAGTCTTCACCTCCGACTTCACCACCCAGCGCTGGAGCCAGCCCGACAACCCGCGTCTGCCGCAGGATTTCTTCGCCAAACTGACACCGGATTGGCAGCGCCACTGCGCCATCAGAACCGACTACGCCCGCCGCATGGCGCTGGTCGAAATCGACGTATTGGTCGCCCAGGCCCTTGGCCTCACCCTCGACGAACTGCTGCTCATCTACCGCGTCCAGTTCCCGGTGATGCAGGGCTACGAGCGCGACACCTGGTACGACCTGGCCGGCCGCATCGTCTTCACCAACAGCAAGGGTCTGATCGGCGTCGGCCTGCCGCGCAAGGGCGGTCGAACTACCGCCGACGTCACCTTCACCACCCCCGATGGCCGCAGCAGGACCGGCAAGTATGGCTGGGACGATATCCACGCCCTGCAGGAAGCCGGCACCTTGCCCGCCGGCAGCACCGTCACCACCACTGTCCTCGACGACACCCAGCCCGGCGGCGAGCTCAAACCCGAGCCCGCAGCTACACCGCCCCCTTCGCCCTCGCCAGCCGCGAAGCCGATTACCGCATCGCGTGGGCGTTTTTCGAACAGGATCAACCCGCATGAACCTGGAAAATCTCGTTCATCTCCTTGCGCAAACCCATCAGTCGCTGCACCAACGCGCCAATCGGGCGGTGGACTTTGCTTTGGTCGTGCGTAACTGGCTGTTTGGTTACTACATCGTCGAATTCGAGCAACAGGGCGAGGACCGTGCGCAATACGGCCAGCGCTTGCTGGATGGACTTTCCAGACAGTTGCGGGCGGCGGGAATACCCGGTTGCTCGGTCTCCAACCTCAAGAACTTTCGCCGCTTCTATGAAGCCTATCCGCAGATTCGCCAGACGCTGTCTGGCGAATTGATGTCTGGGGCGGTCTCGCCGCTATCGATCGGGCAACAACTTGCTGGCGCAACAGGGCTGGAACTGCTGGCCGAACAGTTCCGCGTCAGCTGGTCGCATTACCAAGTGTTGATGGGCTTGAAAGACGCCGAAGAGCGACGTTTCTACGAGATCGAATCGGTGTCAAACGGCTGGAATGTGCGTGAATTGGAGCGGCAGATCGCTTCTGCGCTTTACGAGCGACTGGCGCTCAGTCGGGATCGAGATGCGGTGCGTCGCCTCTCTGCCGAGGGACAGGTTCTGAAAACGCCTTGTGATGCGGTCAAGGACCCTTACGTGCTCGAATTCCTTGGTCTCGAAGAACGGCCTGCTTATTCAGAAAGCGAGCTGGAAGCCGCCATTATCGACAAACTGGAGCATTTTCTTCTGGAGCTAGGCAAAGGCTTCCTGTTTGAAGCCCGCCAGAAGCGATTCAGCTTCGAGGAGGATCATTTCTACGTCGATCTGGTTTTCTACAACCGCCTGTTACGCTGCTATGTACTGATCGACCTGAAGCTGGACAAACTGACGCACCAGGACCTCGGGCAAATGCAGATGTACGTCAATTTTTTTGATCGCCATGTCAAGACAGAAGGCGAAAACCCGACCATCGGCATCGTGCTGTGCAAACGCAAGAAGGATGCCTTGATTGAGCTGACCCTGCCGAAGAATGCCAATATTTTTGCCTCGCAGTACCAGCTTTACTTGCCAAGCAAGGAGGAACTGCGGCAACAACTGGAAGATGCCATCCTGCCCCTGGCGCATAATGGCCTCGAAAGCTGAGTGATGCTTGACCGAAAAGACGAAAGTCGGCGCTGGATGAAGGAGGTATTTCGGATGCCAAGCGAAGAGGATAGCCTGATCAGCGAGATGGTCGATACGATCGTTCGTGAAGCCAATCCCGACACTGTGATCCAGTTTGGTTCGCGAGCACGTGGGGACGCCCGGCCCGATTCCGACGTCGATCTCCTGATCGTCGAGGGTGAGCCCTTCAGCCCACAGCGCAGTCGCCGCCAGGAAAGTGCGCGCCTGTACCTGGCCCTGCGCAAGCTGGCGATCGCCAAGGACTTGCTGCTCTATAGCCGCGATGAATTCGAGCAACTCAAGGATTCTCCGCACCATATCGTTGGCCGCGCCCAGCGCGAAGGAAAGGTTCTGCATGCGCGCGCCTGATCACGCGCAGGACTTGCTGATGAACACCTTGAAACGCTTTCAAGCCGGCGATCTGGCCATTCCGGCATCGACCGCGTGGTATCTGTCGGACCTTGGCGAATTCCGCGGCAAGCAGGAGCTCTACACGCGGCAATCCCCGCAACGGCTGAAGGTGCTGCGTGAGCACGCGATGATCGAAAGTGCGGTATCGAGCAACCGCATCGAGGGCGTGGCGCTTGCGCCTTCACGCATCAAGGTGGTGCTGGCGGCGCCGAGCCCGCTGTTCCGTGACCGCGATGAGGAGGAGATTCGCGGTTATCGCGATGCGCTGGCCTGGATTCATCAGGAGGCGGGGTCGATCCCGGATTCCGGGGACGTCATCAAGCGCCTGCATGCGATGACACGTGGCCAGATATGGAATGCCGGACTCTATAAGGAAAAGGACGGCGATATCATCGAGCGTTACGCGGATGGCGGCGAACGGGTGCGTTTTCGTACCGTATCGGCTGCAGATACGCCTGCTGCGATGGCGCGACTGGTGGCGGTCTGGCAGCACTGTCGCGAAGAACGCTGGGTACCGCCCTTGATTGCGCTGGCGGCGTTCAACCTGGATTTTCTCTGCATCCATCCTTTCCGTGACGGAAATGGTCGCGTCTCGCGCTTGATCTGGCTGCTACAAAGCTACCAGCTTGGTTTCGAAGTGGGGCATTACATCAGTCTCGAGCGGGTGATCGAGCAGAACAAGGCGCGCTACTACGAAACGCTGGAGATGAGTTCTCAAGGCTGGCACGAAGGCAGGAACGACCCCTGGCCGTACATCAATTACGTGCTCTTCATCCTGAAAACGGCTTACCGCGAATTTGCCGAGCGCGTCGGTGAGGTCAAAGCGCCTCGCGGCGCCAAACGCGAGCTGGTTCTCGCCGGCATTGACCGCCTGGTCGCGAGACCCGGCGGGAGGCCTGCCGCCGGGCAATTCACGATCAGCGAACTTTGCCAGGTTTGTCCAGGGGTTAGCCGCGATATGGTGCGCACCGTCTTGCGCGACGAACAGAAACAGGGTCGAGTGGAGTGTCTGGGTCGAGGACCCGCCGCGACGTGGAGGAAGAAGGGGTAACACCCCTTTGGTAAGGGTAATAATGGGGGTAACATCTAACGGAGTGACGCACATGAATAGTGCCGTTGAGTTCATTGAAGTGGATTTGCGCGCCGACGAAAAGAAGCTCATCCTGGAGCTTGCCGGTTTCTGGGTGACGGATGAAACGACACAGGCGGACCTCAAGAACGGGCGGAAGAAATGGATCAGATTCAGAGCGCAGGTGGTTTCCGATGTCATCGGTGAGTTGTCGTATCACTACAACCGCTGCAGGAATGCCTATAAATCAGAACTGCTGGATGAGCTGATCGACCATCTTGAAGTCACGCTTTCCGCCAGCCGGAGATAGTCACCCCCATGTTGCCCTCCCTGCTCGCGCGCGAGATTCAAAACGGTCTGAAGCACTTCCTGACGACCGGATTCGAGCCATCGGACCCCCTCTTCGCCGGCATCATGCAGCGCTTTACCGACGATGAGGGACGCTGGCTGAAAGGCCCCTATGTCCAGATCGGCCTGCCGTTCCGGACCGGCACCCGGGGCAGGGACTTTTTCGGGAGTTTCGAGACGGAGCATCCCGGACACGTCCATCAGGAAGCGGCATGGCAACGACTGACCAGCAACCGCGCGGCGGCCAGTACCTTGGTGGCCACCGGCACCGGCAGCGGCAAGACCGAGTGTTTCCTGTACCCGCTGCTCGATCACTGCGCGCGTGCCCGCAGTGACGGCGCTGCGGGTATCAAGGCGCTGGTGATCTACCCGATGAACGCGCTGGCGACCGACCAGGCGCGGCGTTTTGCGCAGGTGATTGCACGCACACCGATCTTCAGGGGGCTGCGGGTGGGTCTGTTTGTCGGCGGGCGCTCGGGCAAGGATGGGCAGGGCCTGATGGCGATGACCGCGACCAGCGTGATCACCGACCGGGAGACGCTGCGCAAGGATCCGCCCGACATCCTGCTGACCAACTACAAGATGCTCGACTACCTGCTGATTCGCCCCAGGGATCGGCTGCTGTGGGCGAAGAACACGGCCGAGACGCTGCGCTATGTGGTGGTCGATGAGCTGCACACCTTCGACGGCGCCCAGGGGACCGACCTGGCCTTGCTGCTGCGCCGCCTGCGTGCGCGCCTGAAAACCCCCGCCGGGCATCTGATCTGTGCCGGGACTTCGGCGACCCTGGGCGGCAACTCGGATACCGCGCCCTTGCGGGAGTACGCCCGGCAGATTTTCGGGGTGGATTTCCCGCCCGAGTCGGTGGTCACCGAAAATCGCCTGGACGAGATCGAGTTCCTGGGAAACAGCGTCATCGAGCATGTCCTCTATCCCCGTCCCGACTTTGCTGCGCTGCTCGATGCCGATCGCTATCCATCGCCGGCGGCCGCAGTGGAAGCCTGGTTCCGCCTGTTCTTCCCCGGCGTGGCGCCGCCGATCGACGTCAATGACCTCGCCTGGCGCAGCGCACTCGGGGCAGCGCTCAAGAAACACCTGTTGTTCATCAACCTGCTGAAGCTGATCAGGGGCCGGATCGTCTCGCTGACCGAGCTGCAGGAGCAGATGCAGGGTCCCCTGCCCGAAGCGGCACGACCGCACATTGCCCAGGTGCTCGATGCCTTGCTGGTGCTCGTCGCCTGGGCCCGCGATCCCGCCGGCCAGCCGCTGGTCACCCTGCGCGTGCAGTTGTGGATGCGCGAGTTGCGGCGCATGGTCACGCAGCTTCGCAGTGACCCGAACACGATCGAGTTGCGCGCCGAGAGCGACGTCAGGCGCGAGCCGGGCAAGCTCTATCTGCCGCTGCTGCAATGCGCGGATTGCCACACCACCGGCTGGCTGAGCCGTCTGCCGAGCGGCCAGTCCAGGCTGTCGACCGATCTTGACGAGATTTACAACACCTGGTTCTCGGGGCAGCCAGAGGCCTTGCGCCTGTATTCCGCGGCGGGCCTGAGCCGGCCCCTGTGCGACGGCATGGTGCAGCGCGTTTGTACGCAGTGCGGCCATCTGCAGAGTGGCCCCGGTGAATGCGCCGCCTGCGGCCACGGCGATCTGGTGGAGGTCTTCCGGGTGACGGCGAGCCGGACGACGACGACGAAAGCAGGTGTTTCGCATACCTGGCACGACCCGGCGTGTCCGGCCTGCGGCAGCAAGTTCCGGCAACTCCTGCTCGGTGCGCGCAACGCGACGCTGGGTGCGGTGACGATCGAGCAGACCTGGGCCAGCCCGTTCAATGACGACAAGAAGTTGATCGCGTTTTCTGATTCGGTGCAGGATGCCGCGCATCGGGCCGGCTTCTTCACTGCGCGCACCTACCTCAATACGGTGCGAACGGGTCTGGCGCAGGTCATCGACCAGCTTGCCACGCCGCAGTGTTCCTGGAATACCTTTCTCGACCGGGCGGCCAATCTGTGGCAGGAGAAGGACTCGCCACTGGCGATGCCGGTGGAGCGATTCGTTTCGGAGTTCATCGGTCCGAACATGATGTGGCAGCGCGATTGGGCGGTATCGATGCAGGCGCATGGCCATTTGCCAAAAGACAGCCACCTGCCGGAACGGGTCAGGAAGCGTTTGCGCTGGCAGGCGTTTGCCGAATTCACCTACCTCAGTCGGCGTGGACGCAATCTGGACGCGATTGGCAAGGCGACGCTGGCTCCCCGTCTGGACGATATCGAGCGGGCAGCCGATGCGCTGTTGCCGGTTCTGCAGGAAGCCTTTGGCATTCGCCATGCGGTCCGGCGGACCGTCGTGCAGTGGCTGTGGGGCTTTGTCTGCCACTTGCGACAGCGTGGCGCGGTGGCCATGCCGGAATTGATGGCCTATGCGCGCGACGGCAACGTTTTCGCCTTCACGCGCACGCAGGGACGTGGCGAGTGGCTGCCAGGCATGGGCGAGCGCACGCCGCACCCGGTGTTCCTTTCGCTGGGGCGGGAACGCGGTTTTGACCACCTGGTGAATCCGCAGGCGCCGACCTTCTTTCAGACCTGGCTGTTGGCCACCCTGGGGGCGGACGGGTTGCTGCCCGGCAAAGCGGAGGAGGCCATCTACGCGCGGGCGATCGAGGCACTGGTTCAGGAAGGCGTCGTTCTGCGCATCGAGGCACAACCCGTCGATGTGGTCGCCCTGAATCCGGCGGCACTGGTGATCGAAACCCGGCTGGCGCGGCTGGTTTCGGCGCAGGGAAAGCGTGCGCTGACCGTTCCCGCCGATTCGGCGGCGGCCCTGCTGGGAATGCCCTGCCTCGATGCCTCTCAGGAAACCTATGCCGAGCGCGTCGACGCTGGCGGCTGGCTGGCCAGACGCTTCAGCCGCGGTGACCTGCGGCGGGTGTTTTCTGCGGAACATACCGGCCTGCTGCCAGGGGGGCAACGCGCGGATCTGGAACTGCGGTTCAAGGCCAAGAATCCGCGCCCCTGGTACGAAAACCTTTTGTCGGCAACGCCCACGCTCGAGATGGGGGTCGATATCGGCGATCTGTCGTCGGTGTTGCTCTGTTCCGTACCGCCGAACCAGGCCAGCTATCTGCAGCGTATCGGACGCGCCGGGCGACGCGATGGCAATGCCTTTACCGCCACCCTGGCCGATGGCGCGAGCCCGCACGACCTGTACTTCTTTGCCGACACCGACGAGATGCTGCAGGGCGAGGTGGTGCCGCCGGGCATCTTCCTGAAGGCTGCCGAAGTGCTGCGCCGGCAGATGTTCGCTTTTTGCCTCGATGACTGGGTCGGCTCCGGCATTCCTGACACGGCGCTGCCAGACAAGACCCAGGAGGCGCTCAACGCGCGCGACAGCCTGGATCAGACACGTTTTCCCTACACCTTTCTGGAGTACATCCTCGCGCACGAAGAGCGCTTGCTGAGCGGTTTCATGGCGCTATTGGGAGCAGACCTCGATGATCGGGTCGCGGGCCGTCTGCGCGGCTTCCTGCAGGGCAACGACGAAGACGATGCGCTCCGCCTTCGCCTGAGCAAGCTGCTCGAGGAGCTGGCCAGGGAACGCAGGACGCACCGTGACCGCGGGGTGTCGATCAGGAAGCAGATCAAGGCACTCAAGGTGCGTCCGCAGGATGAGGCCACCAAGGATGAGATCGACCATCTCGAACGCGAGCGGCAGAAAGCCCTGGAGTTGGTCAAGGAGATCAATCAGCGTGACCTGCTGAACACCCTGACCGATGCGGGGATGATCCCGAATTACGCTTTCCCGGAAGCCGGGGTTGAGTTGAAGTCGCTGCTTTGGCGGAAAAAGGGCAGCGACGATCCGGAAGGCTCGACGACGTACATTTCATTGCCTGCCGAACGCTATGAACGACCTGCCCAGTCGGCCCTCTCCGAATTTGCGCCGGAAAATGTGTTCTATGCCAATCAGCGCCGGGTCGAAATCGACCAGATCAACGTCAGCCTGTCGTCGCTCGAACGCTGGCGCATGTGCCCGACCTGCCAGCACATGGAGAATCTCGAGATCCATGCGGACAGCCATGCGTCCTGCCCGCGCTGCGGTGACCCGATGTGGGCCAATGTTTCGCAGCAGCGCCAGTTGCTTCGTTTCAAGCAGGCGATTGCCAACAGCAACGATACGGAAGTGCGAATTGACGACAGCGCTGAAGATCGCGAGCCGAAATTCTATGTGCGCCAGATGCTGGCTGATTTCGAGACCACGGACATCAGGGAAGCGTATCGCCTGGCGGCGCCGGACATGCCTTTTGGTTTCGAGTTCATTGAGCGGGTGGTCTTCAGGGACGTGAATTTTGGCGAACCCACCAGACCCGGTGAGTCCTACGCCGTCGCCGGGCAACAGAAGGCGCGCCCGGGGTTCAAGCTCTGCAGGCATTGTGGGCAGATCCAGAGGGCGCCGCGCAATGCCCGCGAACGCGAGCTGGCTCAGTTCCACGCCTTTGACTGCGAGAAGCGGGGTAGCGATGATCCGGAAAACATCATCGACTGCCTGTACCTGTACCGCGAGTTCTCGTCGGAAGCCTTGCGGATTCTCGTGCCCTACACCCGTTCGGGGGTCGATGAAGCGTCGGTTCAGTCCTTCATGGCCGCCCTACGGATTGGTCTCAGGAAGCGATTTGGCGGCAAGGTCGATCACCTGCGGATGGTGACGCAGGAGGAGAAGGGTCAGGACGGTGCTGCGAATCGGCAGTATGTGATGCTTTACGACTCGGTGCCCGGCGGGACGGGCTACCTGCATGAATTGCTGGCCAATGAAGCGCAAACGCTGGTCGAGTTGCTGCGCCTGGCGCTGGCCCACCTCGCCGCGTGTTCCTGCAATGCCGATGCCGAGAAGGATGGCTGCTACCGATGCGTCTATCAGTACCGGCTGGGGCGTGCGATGGCGCTGGTTTCACGCGATCGGGCGCGATTGCTGCTCGAGGAGTTGGTCGAAAAACTCGGGCAGCTTGAGCGTGTTGCCTCGGTTGCCGACATCTACATCAATCCCAACTTTGACTCGGAACTCGAGGCGCGTTTCATCGAGAGCCTGCGCCGCCTGAGCGGGGTGGGCGGGTTGCCGTTCGTGAAGCTGGTGCAGGACATTGTTCAGGGGAAATCCGGCTATTTGCTCGAGGTCGGCGAGCAGCGCTATTGGGTCGAGCCGCAGGTTGATCTGGGTGCCAACGAAGGGATCAAGGCGGCGTGTCGGCCAGACTTCGTGCTCTGGCCAACGCAGAGCAAATCGCCAAGGCGCCCCATCGCCGTTTTCTGCGACGGCTGGGCCCACCATCAGGCCTCGACCCGGGAGGATGCCCACAAGCGCAGCGCCCTGGTGGCGAGCGGCAGATTCTGGGTCTGGTCGCTGACCTGGGAGGATGTCCAGGCCGCGATGGACGGGACGCTGGATACGAGCCTGGCGGACGGGCTGGAAGCGATGTGCTGCAACGAAGCCCTGCCGCCAGCGCTTCGTTCGCTGCTCGACGACGACCTCTGGACGCGGCACGCCGTGGCTGTCCTGCTGCAGTGGTTGGGCAAGCCACCGGGAGAGGGAGCGGATCAACAGGTCGGCAGATTGGCCCGGCATGCGGGCGCCACCGCCTTCCGCATGATCCCCCACCCGCAGAACGCTCTTCTCGAAGAGGCGCGCAACCAGTTGCTGAGCTTCTGGAACGGGCTGGATAAGCTACCTTGCGAGCATCCCGCCCGGAGCGTTCCCTGTGGCAATGTGAATGATCCTTCTCTGAGACTGCGCTACTGGTGGCCAGGTGAGCTGGCGAATTTGTCGGTTGCCATTCCGATCAGCCCCGGGTTCGTCATCTTCAACGATGCGCATCTCCACGATGAACCGGAGCGGCATCTGGTCTGGCGGCGCTGGTTATGGCTGTTCAATATCTTCCAGACTCTGCCGGGTTTTCTGCTCGCCACACAAGAGGGCTTGGACGCCGGTGACCATTCCGTGTTCGGCTTTGCCAAGGGTGCTTCGCCCGCATCAAGCGCGCAGGGGGCAGCACACGCTGCTGCCTGGGCGGCGGTCATCGAACAGGCCATGAGTTCCCTGGCCGATGGATTGCAGGCCTTGATGGATGCCGGTTTCTCGCCCCCTGATGAGGTGGGTTACGAACTGGAACAAGCCGGTAGCGTGGTCGCCGAAGCCGAGCTGGCCTGGGTTGCGCAGAAGCGGGTGCTCTTGATGCCAGCCCAGGCGGATAGTGCAGCCGTCTGGCAGGTCAACGGATGGGAGACATGGATGGCCGATGGCCCGTGGCCTCAGCAACTGGTTGATGCACTCGGTCATAATGGCGCGCAGGAAGACGCACAGCAGGAGATCCAGTAATGACTTGCAAACCCAAAGTGGCGTTGGCGCAGGATTTCCTGGCCAATCTGGCCACGCTGACCGCCGTGGTGCAAGGGAAGGTTCTGAAATGGGCATTGCGTTTTCAGAGTGACCCCACCGCCAATGGCATCAATTACGAGCCGATCCATGGCGCCCGTGACGCAAATCTGAAATCTGTCCGTATCGACCAGGACTGGCGTGGAATTGTCTTCAAACCCCCCGCCGGGGACGTCTATGTGCTGATGTACGTGGATCACCATGACGACGCCTACCGATGGGCGGAGGGACGACGCGTCGCGGTGAACCCGACGACCGGTGCGCTCCAGGTGTTTGCTGTCGTAAGTCTCGTCGAGCCCGCCCTGGAGCAGGCACGTCTGACCGTCTCCAGGCCGACTGCGGAGCCGCCAGGGCAACCGGTGGAACAAGCGCAGACGGCCATGTTTGCCGCGCTGTCAGATACGGACCTGCTGAGTATTGGTACCCCTCAGGAGCTCCTGGGGCAGGTCAGATCGATCCACACCGAGTTCGAGCTGGATGCCGTGCAAGGCCTGCTGCCGGTTGAGGCCTACGAGGGTCTGTTTCTGATTGCCGCCGGCGATAGCGTAGCCGATGTGCTGATTTCACGGGAAACCCGTGTCGATCGCCCAATCGATACGGAAGACTTCGCCACGGCCATCGAGACGGCAGAATCGCAGTCGCGCTTCGTGGTGGTCGCGGACGAGGAGACGATGGCCGCCATGCTGAACTCGCCGCTCTCTCAATGGCGGGTTTTCCTGCATCCGACGCAACGCAAGCTGGCGCAAGGCGATCGTGGCGGTCCCATGCGGGTGTTAGGGGGTGCGGGGACAGGCAAGACCGTCCTGGCGATGCATCGGGCAAAATGGCTTGCCGAGAATCGGGCCACGCCCGACAAGAAGGTGTTCTTCACGACCTTTACGCGCAATCTGGCGGCAGACATTGAGGAAAATCTGAAGACCTTCTGCAGTCCAGGTGTGATGCAAAAAATAGAGGTGAAGAATCTCGATGCCTGGGTGCATGGCTTTCTTCGGCGCTACAAATACGATCATCAAATCATCTACAACCGCAAGAAAGGGGCAGCGGCGGAAGCCTGGCAACGTGCGCTAACGCTCCAGGACAGCAGCCTTGCCTTGCCGCCGGATTTTTATCAGGATGAGCTTGAGCGCGTCGTTCTGGCGCAGGGGATCAACTCGCGTGATGACTATCGCCAGGCCAGAAGGACGGGGCGGGGCGTTGTGCTGACGCGTGGCAAGCGCGATGCGATCTGGCCTGTCTTTGAAGAATACCGGGCCCAGCTCGCCAGCCGAAAGCTGAAGGAAGTCGATGACGCCTATCGCGATGCCGCAGCCTTGCTGAGGGACAAGCCACAAGCTTACTCTGCGGTAATCGTTGACGAAACGCAGGATTTTGGGCCGCAGGCGCTTCGGCTGCTGCGTGCGATGGTGCCGGCCGCGCCCAATGATCTCTTGTTTGTTGGCGATGGTCACCAGCGCATCTACAGCCGGAATCGCGCTTCAATGAGTTCGTCAGGCATCAATATCAGAGGCCGGTCGCGCAAGTTGTATCTCAACTATCGCACGACGGAGGAAATCCGTCGCCTGGCCGTTGCCACGCTGGAAGGTTGCGAGGTCGATGATCTCGATGAAGGTTCCGATGAGGTCAAGCGCTACAAGTCGCTTTCCCACGGCCCGATCCCCAGAACACTTGCTTTCCAGCATCTGGAGGACGCCCTCTCGAGCTTGCTGCCGCTGGTTCAGGCAAGCCTGGCCGAAACGCGCTCCGTTTGCGTGATTGTGCCCACCAGGCAGGATGCCGTGGCGGTCCAGGGGGCCTTGAAGGCCGGAAAGCTGCCGACCACGATCCTGGGTCCGGAAGAGCGTGACAACCCTGATTCCACGTCGGTGCGCATTTCAACCATGCATCGCGCCAAAGGTCTTGAATTCGATGAGGTGCTCCTGTTGATCCCTCAGGATTGCCGCGGCCTGAAAGCGAACGCGGATGACCTTCAGCGTCTTCAGTACGTGGCCATGACCCGAGCCAGGAAAGTGGTGACGCTTGTCCGATACTAGACCCAGTGAGAACGAAGCTTTCGTTCGCTCACCCGGAAGGTCGGGGTCGATCGGCGAGGCAAGGCTGGCAGCCATCTCGAGGAGCCCAAGCATCTCCGCCTTGACGAGCATTCAAGCCAGGGTTTGCCCGCGCTGGCGCTTGATCGATCGGATCGAAGTGTCGCCGGAAGCCTTGGAGGCGATTCTGCATCATCGCGTCAACCCGCCTGTGCAAAGCGGGCAACTGCTGGCGTCCCCACGGGGATTCGAACCCCGGTACCTACCGTGAAAGGGTAGTGTCCTGGGCCTCTAGACGATGGGGACCCGGAAAATTTCCTTTCGATTTGCTGGTGGAGGTACGCGGGATCGAACCGCGGACCTCTTGCATGCCATGCAAGCGCTCTCCCAGCTGAGCTATACCCCCTCGAAAGGAGCACGGATTATAGGGTTACGGGCCATTCTTGTAAAGCGCGGGAAGACCGCCCGAGGATTCCGTCATGCAGCTCCGCCCCCCCTTGCACCAGAGCGTCTGTGTTACGCCTGAACGCTTTCCCCGCCTCGCCTTTCCCGTGCCCAAGCTAACGGTCATGGCGATTCCAGACACCCCCGATGAAACGCCGCCAGAGTCCTTGCTGCGATTTTCGCTTGCCAGGCTCAAACCCGCGCCGCTCGTCTTGCGTTGACCACGCTATAAACATCCACCCACTCGCACTCGCCGGCGATGCCCTGCAGACGACGAAGGTTGCGTACGCGCTGATTTTTGCTCAAACGACCGCCACGAATCCGCACGTCCGCAATGTCAATCAGGCCAAAGCGGCGATCTGTGGTGTAGACCACATTGCCCAGGTGCAACGAACGAAAGTAGACGCCGCAATCGTGCAGGCGAATCACAAAACGCGTGAAGCCCGTTTTCAGTTCCTGCTCTGTTTCCGGTGCCAATCCTTCCCGGCAGAGCTCACGAAGCGTCTTCCCGGGTAGCGGATGGTAATGCACGGCGTCGCGGGCGATCGAAGGTATCCGCATGACCTCGATGACCCGTGGCACCGGCACCCCGCGCTTGCCGAGGGCAGCCGCGTTGTCAGCAAAACGCTGGGCATATGGATACCAGGCTGCAGAGGAAAAGAAGCGCTTTCGCCGAAACAGCTTGAGCATTGTCCCGTCGCTCAGGCGCAGCACTTTGTCGCCAAATCCATCGGCTTCCAGGACCGCTGCGCCGGCACGCATCGTCAGGTAGTCGGCATGCTCCAGTTGTTTCAAGGTTACCCCCCTCCTCAACAGCCTGCAGGCTCAACAGCCCGGTGAATTCGCTTGTTCGACTCCATGCCCCGGCTCGATTCCTGGCATGCCTGCCAAGGGTATACCCAATAGAATAACGACTTTGCGACGAGTGAAATCCCGATGAACTTCATGCACACCCTCAACTCGGCCTGGCACGACCGCAACAGCCTGCTCTGCGTCGGTCTGGATCCGGACCCGGAACGATTCCCTGCGCATCTGAAGAACAGAGCCGACGCAATTTTCGAGTTCTGCAGAGCAATTGTCGACTCGACTGCAGATCTCGTCTGCTGCTTCAAGCCACAGATCGCCTACTTTGCCGCCCGCCGCGCCGAAGATCAGCTCGAAGCACTAATCGAACACATTCATTCCAGGCATCCAGCAACACCGGTGATTCTCGACGCGAAGCGTGGTGACATCGGCAGCACTGCCGAGCAATACGCGATCGAAGCCTTTGAGCGTTTCCGCGCCGACGCGATCACTGTCAATCCCTACCTCGGCCGCGATTCGATTGACCCTTACCTGGCCTACCCGGACAAAGGGGTCATTCTTCTCTGCCGTACCTCGAATCCCGGTGGCAGTGATCTGCAGTTTCTCGAGGTCGGCGGCGAAAAACTTTACGAAAGGGTCGCCCGGATGGTAAGCGAAGAATGGAATTCCAGCGGCCAATGCGCCTTGGTGGTCGGCGCTACCTTCCCTGGTGAGATCGCTCGTGTTCGCGCGCTGACCGGCGAAATGCCGCTCCTTGTTCCCGGAATTGGCGCCCAGGGCGGTGATGTTGAAGCCACGGTACGTGCCGGATGTACATCCAGGAGCAATGGGCTGATGATCAATTCCTCGCGGGCGATCCTCTACGCAGGCAGCGGTGAAGACTACGCCGACGCCGCACGCGACGCCGCGCAGGCCACCCGCGACGCCATTAATCGCTACCGCTGAGCAAAGGTGCGGCAAATCCGCTCACCGGAAGCGCATTTCACGAACCTGCGCCAGATCGTACACCACCATCCTGCCCACTCGCCGAGGATTGGCACGCCAGCCCGGATGATCCGCGCAGAACTCATACGTCGATGTTACGTGCTGCCAGAGCATTGGTTTCGATAAAACTTCGACGTGGCTCGACCAGTTCGCCCATCAGCGTGCTGAAGATCTCGTCTGCACCGATGGCATCTTCGATCTGAACTTTCAGCAAACGCCGCACCTTGGGATCCATGGTGGTTTCCCAAAGCTGTGCTGGATTCATTTCACCGAGCCCCTTGTAGCGCTGCTTGGTGACGCTGCGCTCGACTTCGCTGAGCAACCACTGCATGGTTTCGGCGAAACTGCTTACCGCTTTCTTCTTTTCACCACGCGCCACTACGCCACCCGGGCCAAAAAGCCCCGCCAGAATCTCGGCTGTCTTGCGCAGCTGCGAATAATCACCACTGACCAACAGGTCTTCATCGATGACGCCTAGCTTGAGATTGCCGTGCAGGATCTTCTCCAGGCGCAGCTGCCAGCGTTCGTGAATGCTATCGTAGCGCGCCACGATATTGATACCCAGCTGGTTACCGACGGCGTTCATCAGAGCCTGTGCACTTGCTACGGCAGACGCCTCATCTGTCAGTTCTACCTGCAGATTACCTTCAACCAGCGCATGCAGTACTTCTGGGTTGATCAAGTGCGAGAGCCGGTTGATCACTGCTTCCGCCAGCAGATACTCCTTGGCCAGCAATTCGAGGGCAAGCCCCGAAATTTCCGTCGCCCCCGTTGCTGGCGTAAGCACCGAACCGTCGAGAGCCAAGCTCAGCAAGAATTGCTTCAAAGCTTGATCGTCCTTGATATAGCGCTCGGTTTTGCCGTGCTTGACCTTATAGAGAGGTGGCTGCGCGATGTAAATGTGGCCACCCTCGACCAGTTCACGCATCTGCCGGTAAAAAAAGGTGAGAAGCAGCGTACGAATATGCGCACCGTCTACATCCGCGTCGGTCATGATGATCAGCCGGTGATAGCGCAACTTCTCGGGTTTGTACTCGTCCTTGCCAATCCCTGTGCCAAGGGCAGTAATCAGGGTGACAATCTCCTGCGACGAAATCAGCTTGTCGAAGCGCGCCTTCTCGACATTCAGAATCTTCCCCTTCAGCGGCAGGATCGCCTGGAACTTTCGATCGCGACCCTGTTTTGCCGAACCACCAGCCGAATCCCCCTCGACCAGGTAGAGCTCGCATAATGCCGGATCCTTTTCCTGGCAATCGGCGAGCTTGCCCGGCAAACCGACGCCATCGAGCAGACCCTTGCGCCGCGTCATTTCCCTGGCCTTGCGCGCCGCATCGCGCGCGCGCGCCGCCTCGACAATCTTGCCCGTGATGACTTTCGCATCAACCGGCCGCTCCTGCAGGTACTCCGCCAACTTCGCAGCGACGACCTCTTCGACCGCCGGACGGGCTTCCGAGGAGACCAGTTTCATCTTTGTCTGCGAAGCAAACTTCGGGTCCGGCATCTTTACCGACAGAACACAGGCGAGCCCCTCGCGCATGTCGTCACCACTGATATCGACCTTGGCCTTCTTGGCAATCTCGTGTTCTTCGATGTAACGGTTGATGACTCGCGTCATGGCTGCGCGCAGCCCGGTCATATGGGTTCCCCCATCGGCCTGCGGTATGTTGTTGGTGAAACACAGCACCTGCTCGGCATAACTGTCGTTCCACTGCATCGCCACTTCGACGCTGATCACGCCATTGACGCTGACCGAATCACCCATTGCGTAGAAGATGTTCGGGTGCAAGACCGATTTCGTACGATTGATGTACTCGACAAAGCCCTTGACGCCGCCGAGGAAAGCGAAGTCCTCTTCCTTGCCGGTGCGCTGGTCGTTGAGACGAATCTTCACCCCATTGTTCAGAAATGACAGCTCACGCAGGCGCTTGGCAATGATTTCGTAGTGGAATTCGACCGGGCCAAAAATATCCTCGTCCGCCATGAAGTGAAGTTCGGTCCCACGCTTCTCGGTATTGCCGACAACCCGCAGCGGCGAGACTTCGACACCCCTCTGGATTTCGACCACGCGATCGATCACCGCGCCCCGATGGAACTCGACGAAATGTTTCTTGCCGTCGCGTCTGACCGTCAAGCGCAGCCATCGCGAAAGCGCATTGACACACGACACACCAACCCCGTGCAAGCCACCGGAAACCTTGTAGGAATTCTGATTGAACTTGCCACCGGCGTGCAGCACGCACATCACGATCTCGGCTGCCGACCGCTTCGGTTCATGCTTGTCGTCGAATTTGACGCCAGTCGGAATTCCGCGACCGTTGTCACTGACCGATATCGAACTGTCGGCATGAATGGTAATCACGATGTCGTCACAGTGACCAGCCAGGGCCTCATCGATGGCGTTATCGACCACTTCGAAGACCATGTGGTGCAAGCCTGTGCCGTCCGACGTATCACCGATATACATTCCCGGGCGTTTGCGAACCGCCTCGAGACCCTCGAGTTGCTGAATGCTCGATTCGTCGTAGGCGAATTGCTCGTTCTCTTCAATCATTCTGAATCCAGTATCGCTGCTGTTGAACCTCTGTTACCACCTTGCCCTTGCTGCGGATGCACTCAAATGCGCATGGGCATGACCACGTACTTGAAGCGCTCGTTACCCGGAATGGTCAACAAGGCACTCGTATTGGCATCGTTGAAACCCCACTCGATGGTCTCGTCCGAGGTGTTGTTCAAGACATCGAGCAGATACGAAACGTTGAAACCGACATCGAGCGCCTCACCCTGGTAATCCACCTCGATCTCTTCCTGCGCTTCCTCCTGTTCGGCATTGGCCGCCACGATCTTCAGGCTGCCCTCCGTCAGGATGAGGCGGACGCCGCGGAACTTTTCGTTGGTCAGAATCGCGGCCCTGATCATCGATTGCAACAAGGTACTGCGGTTGACGGCAACGACGTTCCTCAACGTCGCCGGGATCACTCTCTGGTAGTCCGGGAATCGGCCGTCGATCAGCTTGGATACCAGATTGATCTGCCCGAACTGGAAGCGAATCTGCGTTGGCAGTATCTCGATCGACAAAGGCTCGTCACTGTCGGCCAGCAGACGATTGAGTTCGATCACCGTCTTGCGGGGCAGAATCAGCTCCTGGCGAAGGCCCATATCGTCGGACAGCGTTGTGTCTGTCAAGCCGATGCTGGCGTAGGCCAGCCGATGGCCATCGGTGGCCACGGCGCGCAGCTCACTGCCATCAAGCAGTAAGAGCAGCCCGTTCAGGTAATAGCGAACATCCTGCAAGGCCATTGAATACTGTGTCTGCGCGAGCAGGTGGCGAAACTGCTTCTGGCTTACCACAAAGCGCTTGATCTCACCGTCCGACAATGCCATGCACGGAAAGTCATCGGCAGGCAGGGTCTGCAAATTGAAGCGACTTCTTCCCGCTCTCACCTGCATCCGCCGGTCCTCCAGAATCAGACTGACTTCCGAACTTTCCGGCAAGGAACGCAGGATTTCCTGCAGCTTTCGCGCCGCCACGGTAACCGCTGCGTCTCCTTCGCCACTGGCGTCGCTGAGCGAGGTGGTGATCTGCATCTCGATGTCGGTAGCCAGCATGGTCAACACTTCGCCGCGTCTTTCAAGCAGCACATTGGAAAGAATCGGCAAGGTGTGACGCTTTTCCACGATCCCGGAAACCGCTTGCAAAGGTGCCAACAGGGCGTCTCGTCTTGTTTTAGTAAAAAGCATATATATAAATCCTATAAAGACTATAGTCTGGTCAAGTCTGTTGATGTCTTCAAATTTCTCAACTACTTCAATCGCTTGTCTCTAAAATCAGAACTGTATAAAGACGGTATCCGACGGTGGACAGAAACTCATAACTTATCCACAAGCCCTTCCTGTCGCGATTGTCCACCGCTTGTCGGCCGTTTACCCACGGAGTTTTCCCACCCAGTCTTATCCCTTCAGGACCTGCAGCAGAACGTGCACATCGTGGTTTAGATCGTTGTCCTTGCTGCGCAGCCCATCGATGGTGCGTACCGCATGCAGCACGGTTGTATGGTCGCGGCCACCGAAGGACTCGCCGATTGCAGGGTAGCTCATGCTCGTCAGACTCTTGGTCAGCCACATGGCGATCTGACGTGGCCGGACGATCACCCGCGTTCTTTTCTTCGAGAACAGGTCGGCAACTTTCATCTTGAAATACTCAGCTACCGTTTTCTGGATGTTTTCGACCGTGATTTGACGGTTGACCGAACCAATCACATCCTTCAACGCCTCCTTGGCCAGATCCAGCGCGATCTGTTGACCATGAAACGCTGAGTAGGCGAGGACTTTCTTCAGCGCTCCCTCGAGTTCCCGCACGTTGGAGCGCAAATGCTTGGCGACGTAGAAAGCCACCTCGTCGTCGAGTGCCACCCCCTCCACCTCGGCTTTCTTTTTCAGAATGGCGACACGCATCTCGGTTTCCGGAGGCTCGATCTGAACCGTCAGTCCCCAGTCGAAGCGCGTAATCAGACGATCCTCCAGCCCGGTTATGTTTTTCGGATAGGTATCCGAACTGATTACAATCTGCTTCCTGGATTCGCTCAACGCATTGAAAACGTAAAAGAACTCTTCCTGTGTGCGGTTCTTGCCGTTAAAAAAATGGACGTCATCAAGGAGCAGGACATCCAGCGAACGGTAGTAGCGCTTGAATACGTCGAAGGACTTCTGCTGGTAGGCACGAACGACATCGGAGTAGTAGTCCTCGGCATGGACGTAACGCACCACCTTATCCGGATCATGTTGAAGGATCTGATTTCCGATGGCGTGGATCAGGTGCGTCTTGCCGAGACCCGCACCGCCATAGATGAACAGGGGGTTGTAGGTTGCTTCACCGGGGTTGATGGAAACCTGTCGGGCTGCCGCCCGGGCGAGGTCGTTGGCCTTTCCGACGACCAGGTTGTCGAAGGTAAAGTGGGCGATCAGCCTGGTTTTCTCATAGCTTGTTCGGTCCTTGTCGAGTGGCAAGCTCTTCCTGGCCGGCGCCGCAGCCGTCGTTGCCGCAGGCGTGGCCATGGCTCCGCCTGCGGGCGCCAGGTTGTCCTGCCGTTTAGCCGCCGCACTTTCTGCCAAAGTCAAACTGATGTTGACCGGCACGGAAAAGTACTCACTGCCAAGCGATTCGATGCGCGCCAGATAGCGTTCCTTGACCCACTTCAGGATGAAGCCGTTCGGCGCCAGCAGGCGCAAGCCACGTGCCGGGTCGTCCTCGCCTTCCAGGCGAAGGGGGCGGATCCAGGTATTGAATTGCTGTGGTGGCAGTTCTTGTTCGAACTGGCTGAGACAGGAGGACCAGAAACTACTCATCAGCGGCCACAGTAAAAGATCATCTATCGTTTAGTAATCAATGGGATGAAATCAAAAATCGAGCGCCACGTCGCTCTCACGACGCAGCGTGCAGGCTGCGCGCGTAGAACCTCGCCGCAAATGGCCCCTCTTGTCGGGAACTCTCAAGTGTGAATTCTAACCCGTTGGATCAAAGTTATCCACAGCTCGAACAAAAATCTGGCCTTGACAAGTGTCGCCTGGAAGCTGTCTAATCGCATGTTTTTCTCGCTTTGACTTCAAAGGCTTAACCATGAAACGAACCTATCAACCGTCGGTTGTTCGTCGTAAGCGCACACACGGCTTCCTTGTTCGCATGTCCACCCGTGGAGGTCGTGCGGTAATCAAGGCCCGTCGCGCCAAAGGTCGCCACCGTCTGGCAGTTTGAGCGACAGGTCCGGTAACGCCAGTGGTCGTGCGGTAGCAAGCGCCGCTTTTCCAAAGCACTACCGGCTGCTCAAAACGGATGAATATTCATCCGTTTTTGGTTTCAGGAGGGCGCTGAAAAGCCGGCATTTCCTGCTACATTACCGCCCGCGTGGAGCTGATGAGGTGCCTGGAGCGCGCCTTGGACTGGTGGTCGCCAAGCGTTTTCTGCGTCGCTCAGTTGATCGCAACCTGGTCCGGCGCCTGGCCAGAGAGCAGTTCCGCTTGCTGCGTACTCGGCTTCGTTCGAGTGATTTCGTGCTTCGCCTGGCGGCCAAACCACTACCCATTGACCGGCAAGCCATGGCGAAAGAAATCCAGGGTTTGTTGAGCAAAGCAAGCTTACCTCGACAATGAGCCAATGAAACACCTGTTGCTGGCGCTCCTGGGCTTTTACCGATACGCGGTCAGTCCGCTGCTCGGCCGTCGCTGCCGCTTTTTTCCCAGCTGTTCCGAGTACGCTGAAGAAGCGGTGCAAAAATACGGTGCCGGCAAGGGAGCACGCCTGGCTGTGCACCGACTGTCGCGCTGTCATCCGTGGAATCCGGGTGGTTTTGACCCCGTACCCTGAACAACAATCGAATCGTATAGGCCTTCATGGATAACCGACGCCTGCTTCTGCTCATTGTCTTCTCGTTCTCACTGGTAATGCTATGGGATTCCTGGCAGAAATACAGCCAGCCCAAGGCAGCCTCTCCAGCTACAGCAGGTTCGGCGGCATCGCCTGCACCGCAGCCTACGACGAACCTGCATGCACCGCTGCCTGCTGCGCCGGCAACGGTGGCGGTGGCAGAGGTGGACAGAACGGAAACGGTCACGGTAAAGACTGATCTCTTCATCGCCGAGGTTTCAAAACAGGGCGGCGACATCGTCCGCCTCGAATTCAAGGCCTACAAGGACAGCACGAACAAGGTGAAGGATTTCGCGCTCTTCGAGGGCAAGCACCAGTACGTTGCTCAGAGTGGCCTGATCGGGCCAGGCCTGGCCAACCACAAAACCCTCTTCACCGCTGTGCCCGGCAGCAGGGAACTGACTCCGGATGCCAAGAGCTTCGAGCTTCGCCTCGAAGCACCGGTCAGCGACGGCGTCAAGGTCGCCAAGATCTACACTTTTACACGCGGCAGCTACCTGATCCACGTAGCCTACGAGATTTACAATGGCAGCGAGAAGGAAATCGCTGCACACGCCTATTACCAGTTGCAACGTGACATCAACAGCCCTGAAGGTGAGAGTTCGATGGTTTCGACCTTCACCGGTCCGGCCGTCTACACGGATCAGGACAAGTATCAGAAAGTGCCTTTTGCCGACATCGAGAAAGGCAAGGCAAAGTTTGCCACGCAGGCCGATAACGGCTGGATAGCGATGGTTCAGCACTATTTTGTCGCGGCCTGGATTCCCGAGCTAGGACTGCCGCGTGAATTTTACATGCGCAAGCTCGAGGGCAGCGCTACTCCAGCGGTCTCGGCTGGGGTTATTGTGCCGGCACCGGTCGCCGCGCCTGGTGCAAAGGTAGCGTTTTCTGTCCCCATCTATGCCGGACCACAGATCCAGGAAATTCTTGAGCAGCTGGCAAAACCCAAGGCTGACGGCGGTATCGGCGCGCAGGGCCTGCCGCTGGTGGTCGACTACGGCTGGTTGACGATCATCGCTGCCCCTATCTTCTGGTGTCTGGAAGCTATCTACAAGGTCGTCGGTAACTGGGGCTGGGCGATCGTCCTGCTGACCGTAGGCATCAAGCTGTTGTTCTTCCCACTGTCGGCGGCCAGCTACAAATCAATGGCCAAGATGCGCACCGTCACACCGCGTCTGATGGCTCTCAAGGAACGTTACGGTGACGACCGCCAGAAGCTCAACCAGGAGATGATGGCGCTCTACAAGCGTGAAAAAATCAACCCGCTGGGAGGTTGCCTGCCGATCGCCGTGCAGATCCCCGTATTCATTGCCCTCTACTGGGCGCTCCTGGGCGCCGTCGAAATCCGCGATGCACCGTGGATTCTCTGGATCACCGATCTGTCGGCGGCCGATCCATACTTCGTGCTGCCGGTGATCATGGTCGCCACGATGTTGATCCAGACCAAACTCAATCCGACTCCTCCCGATCCCATCCAGGCCAAGGTGATGATGATGATGCCCTTCATCTTTGGGGCGATGTTCTTCTTCTTCCCGGCGGGTCTGGTGCTCTATTGGGTGGTCAACAACACCCTGTCGATTGCCCAGCAATGGCAAATCACCCGGATGATCGAGAGTGGCGCAAAAGCCGCCAACGACAGTAAGGCGTGAGTCGGGCATAGAGACGATTGCCGCCATCGCGACTGCTACCGGTCGCGGTGCCATCGGCGTCCTGCGTGTTTCGGGGAACAGCCTCAGCGACTTTGCCGAGGCACTTTGTGGCAAACGACCGGTCGCCCGCCAGGCGCTGCTCAGTGACTTTCGTGCCGCCGACGGCACGGTCATCGACAGCGGCCTGCTGCTGTATTTCCCGGCACCGCACTCGTTTACCGGCGACGACGTCGTCGAACTGCAGGGACACGGTGGACCGGTAGTCATGCAGATGCTGCTCGCACGCTGCCTGGAACTTGGCGCGCGCCTTGCTGAACCAGGCGAGTTTACTCGCCGCGCCTATCTCAACGGCAAACTCGATCTGGCGCAGGCCGAGGCCGTCATTGACCTGATCGATGCCGCGACGACGGCCGCCGCGCGTAGCGCCGTACGTTCGCTGCGGGGCGAGTTTTCCAAGGAAATCAACAGGCTCCTCGGAAACTTGATCGAGTTGCGTGCTTTGGTGGAAGCCACTCTCGATTTTCCCGACGAAGAGGTCGATTTTCTCGAGGCCGCCGATGCCTTTGCTCGCCTTGACCTTCTCCAGCAGCGCCTGAGGAAGGTCTTCGCGCGCGCGCAGCAAGGTCGCTTGCTGCAGGGGGGCTTGCACGTCGTGCTGGTGGGTCAGCCGAATGTCGGAAAGTCGAGTCTTCTCAATCGCCTGGTCGGTGACGAACTGGCCATCGTTACGCCGCTTCCCGGGACCACCCGCGATGTGGTGCGCAGCACTCTTCAGGTCGAAGGCATTCCACTGCACGTGATCGACACGGCCGGCCTGCGTGAAACCGACGACGAGATAGAGAAGATCGGCATCGAGCGCACCTGGCGCGAGATCGAGCGCGCCGATGTGGTGGTGTTGCTGGTCGATGCCCGCAGCGGTGTCGGCGATGCCGAACGAGCGATTCTCGCCCAGTTTCCACCGCATCTTGGCCGACTGACGGTATACAACAAGATCGATCTCGCGGCCCGAGCGGCCGAACGCCATGCCGAAGCTGCGGGGGTATCGATCGCCGTGTCGGCGAAGTCCGGCGAAGGCGTCGAGTTGCTGCGCCAGGAATTGTTGCGAATCGCCGGCTGGCAGCCGGCCGAGGACGTCTTCATCGCCCGAGAACGTCACCTGTGCGCTCTCGCGGCAGCTCAAGAGCATATTTCCAAAGGGCGCGAGCAGTTGCCACGCCTGGAACTGTTCGCCGAAGAGCTTCGCCTGGCGCAGTTGGCGCTGAGCAGGATCACTGGCGAATTCAGCGCCGACGACCTGTTGGGCGAGATCTTCGGCCGCTTCTGTATCGGAAAATAGCGCCGGCAAACCTCCGGGCATGCGGAGATTCCGCTTGGCGATGGCGCAACCGCCAGGCCAACGGCCCGTGGCAGGTGAAGGGCAAGCCGTCGGCGAGCCGAACCTCCTCGCCTACTACGTTGGCTGCACCGCTGAAACCGGGTTCAAGCAGTCGCCTTGCCGAATCCCGTCGGGCCCGCCTTCGGCCTGGAGGTCTCCCTGCGGCCAGGAGGTGTGCCCCGCGTGCCCGCTTTCCATGTAGCCAGAGTCCAGAAACTCCTTGATGGCTTGCGCCAGTCGCTGCCTGTGCATCGCCAGCGAGGCGTCGACCTGGCTACGGGCCAACTCTCGGTCACCCACGGCCAGCGCGCGAAGTGCATGCTGCAAACGGCCCTCGGCTTGTTCGATCGCCTGCCGCGCGAGCGAGAAATCGCAGCCGCAACGCGGACAGATGCTATTGTCGGCCAGGCGCCCTCGACACGCCTGGCAACGATCAAGCGTCTCAGGCATCAAGGTAGTACAGGAGATCAGCAAGCGTATCCATCGCCTTCTTCAGGTTCGCGTCCGGTCCGCCGACCTGATCCTTGACAGCCTCGATGCCGTTCACCAGATCCTCGGCGTCTTCAGTGCCCGCGCTGGCCAACAGGCGCTCGGCCTTCTCGATCAGGGCGCCGGCTTCAACGCGCAGGCGTCTGCTGTCGTCGGCAGGCGCCGCCTCGGCGCTTTCGCCTGGCCGCCCCTCGGCATTCTCCTGGTCACTGAACAGCCCGTCAATCCGCTGCCGCGCTTCCGCCAGCTTGTCGCCGGTGAAGCGGCTGATGGCATTGTCGATGGTGATCGAGTGCACCAGCCCGGTGTTCTTCTCGCGCGCAGTTACCTCGAGAATGCCGTTAAGGTCCAGCGAGAAGGTAGTGATCAGCGGGTTACCGGCCGGTGCGTCGCGCAGGCCCTCGATGGTAAAACGCCCGATCTCGATATTATTCAGGGCGTCCGGGTCCTCGCCCTGGTAGACGTTGATGTCCACTTTGCTCTGACCATCGAAAACGGTGCAGAAGCCCTCGCTCTTGGAGACGGGAATCGGCGTGTTCCTGCGGACCAGCGGAACGTAGCAGTAGGGATACATTTCGCCATTGAAGTAGTCCAGGGCGTTGGTACCGAAGGTATAGGGCGTCACATCGACGAGCACTGTCGGCGCCTTGCCGCCGGCGATCACGGCCGCCTGGATGGCGGCGCCCATGGCGACGCATAGATCGGGGTCGACTTCAGCGCGCGGCTGCATACCGAGTTCCCTCTCCAGTCGGCGCTGCACCAGCGGCGTCCGCGTCGCGCCGCCAACCAGCAGGATTTCATTGATGTCGGCCACCGTCAGTCCGGCACCGCTCAAGGCGACATGTACTGCTTCGAGCGTCTCGGCGACATACGGTTCGATCATCTCTTCGTATTCATCGCGCGAGATTTCGACCGACAAATGGATCGGCACCCCGTCCTTTTCGAGCAGATACTCTTCCGCCAGGGTGGCGTACGGCTCGTCGGAAAGGGTGATCTTGGCGGCTTCAGCGGCGTGCTGCAGGCGCGCCATGGCCTGCGCATGCGGCCTGACGTCGATGTCATGCTGCGCTTGCAGGTGGTCGATCGCGAAGGTGATCAGCTTGTCGTCGAAATCGTCGCCGCCGAGATGATTGTTGCCGTGACTGGCGAGCACTTCGACGACGTCGCTCTCCAGATTCACCACCGAGACATCGAAGGTTCCGCCGCCCAGGTCATAGACCAGCGCCTTGCGCGCGCCGCTGTGGCAGCTTTCGTAAGCCAGCGCTGCCGCGGTCGGCTCGTTGATGATGCGTACCACCTCCAGGCCGGCAATTTCGCCGGCCTCGCGGGTCGCCTGACGCTGGGCATCGGAGAAATAGGCTGGCACGGTAATCACCGCCTTGCCTATTGGCTGACCAATGTGCGCCTCGGCGATGTCGCGCAAGCGACGCAGGATCATCGCCGAGATTTCCTGCGGGCTGTAGTCCTTCCCGGCCATCTGTACCGCGGTGTACTCGCCCATTCGACGCTTGATCGAGCGCACGCTGCGCTCGGGGTGCAGCGCATACTGGTTGCGCGCCGGTTCGCCAACCAGAAGGCTCCCGTCATCGGCAACACCGACAAGGGAAGGAAGAATACGCACACCTGGGGCAACCGGAATCACCTCGACACGCCCTTCGCGGACGATGGCCACTTCGGAGTTCGTGGTACCAAGGTCGATACCCACAATAATGTCTGTCATGTTCTCGTCTCTTTCCTGCTGACAATGACCTGGGCAACGCGCAACAATTCGCCCTCGTGGAGAAACCCGCGCTGTACCTCGCGCAGGACGGTGCCATCGGCAACGTTTGCAGCCTCGCTGGCGGCTTCAACGCCGACCACACGCATCCGGTGCGGATCGAGAGCCTCGCCGAGCACCTGCAGCGAGCGCACGCCATGACTGGCGAGCAGGTCATCAAGGCGCTGCAGGGTGAGCCGCTGACCCTCTGCCAAGCTGGCAGCGAAGCGAGTCGGAGCGGGCACCAGACGCGTCAGAAACGACGAAGGGACCCGTCCCGCGGCGTCAACCCCACTCTGTAGTCG
Organism: Candidatus Accumulibacter affinis; assembly: GCA_016713625.1. Classification (GTDB taxonomy): domain Bacteria; phylum Pseudomonadota; class Gammaproteobacteria; order Burkholderiales; family Rhodocyclaceae; genus Accumulibacter; species Accumulibacter affinis. Next base: position 99,226 of record JADJOT010000007.1, on the reverse strand, counting down.
ATCGCGCAGATCAAGCAGGGCAAGCAGGAACTGGCGCTCTGTCTGGCCCTGAACAGATGCGGCCTGCTCGCGTGCGCGGTCGAGATCGCGCTGCAGTCGTTCGCCGTGTTGACGCAGGTCGTTGCCGAAAAGCCGCAATTCCTCGAGCGTGTTCTTGAACTGTCGCGATTGCAGCCGCAGTTCGTTCTTCAGGACGGCCATCTCGCTGAGCAGGGTAGCGAGGTCGACTACCGTCTGCGCAGCGTCGACCGAGTTGCCATCCCGCAGCCCGTAAGACTCGCAATTTTTTGCGGCGCGCTCGAGACCGGTGCGGAAGTCGTCGACCAGACGGTCTCTTTCCTCAGGGTCGAGGACCATCGCCCGTTGGTTCATTGCGCCGCCAATACCCGCAGCAGCCGCCGCTCGGTCGGACACTGCGGAACAAAATCGCTGCTGATGGCGCTCAGCACATCGTCCACGGTCGGCGTGGAATGGTCGAACAACTCGTGTGCAATGCGCTGGCGACCGTTGCAGATCGCTTCATAGGCCGTACGCACACTCTCGAAGCGCTCGCGGTCGCGTTCAGGCGGTGATTCGCGAATGGCCGCCAGATAGGCGGCACGAATGGCTTCGTCACCCGCGGTCAGGTCGACGCCAAGCACGCGGTAGGGGTCAATCATCGAACAGTCCCTGCTGCCGATCATCCGCGACCGGCGCCCTGTTTCTCGGAGCCGTCGGAGCGCGTGGCGCGGGCTTGGCCGCTTCGCCAGGTGAGTGGCCCCTGGGCATACGCTGCTCCACTTCAACCAGATGGTCGATCAGCATCCGGGCCAGCTGCTTCCGATCCCCACCCGCCGCTCGTACCATCCGACGAAACTCGCTGTCAGACACGATGTCGCGGGCCATGTCGATCAAGCCCTGTTCGTTGCCCAGCGAGATCATCATCTCCAACAGTGCGCGTGGATTCTCAAAGAGGACTTTACCTGGACCGTCGAAGGCATCCCATTTATCGAAATCGTCAGGATCTTCGTCTGCATAGGATTGCGGCGGCTGGAGCAGCTCACCGATTCGCAATACCGTACGTTGGTCACCCTCATCCGTCGCCTTTTCCAGAGCACGCTGCAGGGCCGCTTGCTCGCGTGCCGACATGGCCAACGACGCCGCAGGGCCGTGCCTCGCCAAGGTCGTCAGGTAGACGAAAACGGGCCGCTCGGGCCAACGCTGCAAACCGGCATCGGCGTAGGCCAGGAGGAGCATTCGCTCGTCCCGGCGTTGCAGCGTCTCGCAGATCGCGATCCGTTCCGATTCACTGAAATCGCCACCGGCAGCGCATTTCAACCGCTCCCGCAGGCTGTCGAGGACAGTTCCCAATGCCCGCTGGTCGGACTCGCCAAGCACGTTGATCGAGTGCATGACGGCCAGGACTTCTCGATCAGCGGGCGTCCCCGACAGACTGATCGCGGCCCGCTGCATCTCAAGCGAAGCCGGGCTACCGATGCGGATGCTCTCGAGCATGAGGTGGAAGGAAGCGAGGAGATGTCCCCCCAGTTCGGCGACGGCTTCCTGCAGCAGCGCAGTAGCCCTCGCATCGCTGGCGCTCAGCCCTCGCAACAGCTTGCTGAGGCTGCGTTCATTCGGTGAAGCGAGCCACTCGTCGGCGAGGTCAAGTTCCTTGCCGGCCATATCCGGTCGACCTGCGCGAATCTGTTTACGCGCATGCGAGAGGTGCGCCTGACCGATCACTGCCCGCACCTTGGAGTTGATCGGATCGAGTTCGAGCAGACGCTTGGCCAGGGTCACCGCTTTCTTGAAGGCATTTCCGGCCAGAGCGGTTTCGACGGCTTCAAGAAGTATCACTGGATCGTTGGCAAAGCGCGCCAGCGCTGTCTCCACAGCCGCCCGCGCCGCTTTCAGATCCTGCGCCTGGCGGTGCAGTCTGATGAGCTTGAGGTGAGTATCCCGGTCGTCCGGGTCGAGTTCAAGGCTGCGCTCCAGCCAGGTGGTGCACTCGTGATCGAAGTCCGACGCGTCGTCATCGCCAACAATCAGATCGAAGAGATGGCGCAGGATAAAGGCAGCTTGCAATGGCGCGCTCTCCCGCGTTGAGAACAGGTCGACGGCGCGCAGCCAATGCCTTTCACTCCGCTCAGGAGCCTCCCGAAGTTCGGCGGCGAGGGCCAGGATGCTCTCGCCCTCCGCCCCGCCAAGCGGACCGAAGGCATTCCGGTAATCCGCCAGGCGTTTGTCCGCATAAGGCAACAGGCGGCGGCACAGCCTGGCCGCCGTGGCCGGAAAGCTGCGGCTACGGCGCAGCAAGAGGTCAACGACCCTGGCCGGTGCCGGCGGCATGCCGGCCTTGGTCAGTTCCGCCACTTCAAGCAGCAGCGAACGCCTGTTCTCCGGACAACCCTTGATTTCCAGCAGCAACCAGCGGCTCTCTTCGTCGAGATCGAGCAGCGCCGTAAGCCAGCGGGTGCCGGGCAGGACGCCGGCGCGTACGACGGCCGCAAGCTTCTCGAAAGGGCCGTCCACGGCCACCCGGGCAATCAGTTCTGCTGCTTGGGAGGCGTCGCTGCTGACCAGCAGGAGCGCCTTGAGGACGAAGCGCAAATCGCGATAAGGGGAGCGAAAAGGGATGGCGCGCAGTTGCTCATCGAGGTCAGGCGAATCGCCCCGGCAGCAGGCGGCAATGGCGGCCAGCGCCGCACCACGATGTCGACGCAGCGGACTGTCGGCAGCGAGTTGTGCCAGTGCGCTGTCCGGCGCGATCAGCGCGACGGCGGCCAGACGCGTCTCAAGGTCCGAGTCCGTGGTCACCGAAGGATCGCCAGCCGTCGTCAGCAAGCTCAGCGCTGCGTGGTATTCTCCGGCGCGCAGCAACCACGCGACGTAGGGGCCGTCGGTCAGCGGCTTGCCGCACAGACTGGAGCGGTTACGCCACACGACCAGCGCCTCCGGCAGCATACCCTTGCTCGCCAGTTCGTCAGCTCGACCGGAATAGCTCGCCGCCAACCCGTCAAGCCACTCGGATCGGCGCTCCTGCTTGAGCAAGCTTTTGTAGAGTTCTATCGCCTCGCGGTATCTGCCTGCCTCGAGGACCTCTCGTGCCCGTGCTTCAGGCGATACGGGCGTGGCTGGGGCACCGGGACGCACCCTGGGCGCCGATGTTCGGTTTCTGGTAGACATGTACGGAAGAGAGCGTGGAGGACGAAACGAATCCATGATTCTACGCGCAATTGGCCTCCGGAATTCCTTCTATCCGCTAGTCTGCCATGCGGTCGATGGCAAAGTGTTCACCAGGGTCAAGAGGTCGCCGCAACGCGCCGGCTATAATCACGGCTGCCTTGCCAGGGAATCGTCCATGTCCGATCTGCTCGCCAACCTCAATCCACCCCAGCTCGCCGCCGTCACGCTGCCGCCACAGCACGCCCTGATCCTTGCCGGCGCCGGCAGCGGCAAGACGCGTGTATTGACCACTCGTATCGCCTGGCTGATTTCGACCGCTCAGGTCGGGCCGCAGGGCATCCTGGCGGTCACCTTCACGAACAAGGCGGCGAAGGAAATGCAGTCGCGTCTGGCGGCAATGCTGCCGATCAACACCCGCGGCATGTGGATCGGAACCTTTCACGGCCTGTGCAACCGCCTCCTGCGCGCCCACTACCGTGAAGCCGGGCTGCCCGCGCAGTTCCAGATTCTCGACTCGGCTGACCAGCTGGCGGCGATCAAGCGCCTGCTGAAGAACCTCAATGTCGACGATCAGAAGTATCCGCCCCGTGAGCTGGCGCATTTCATCAATGCCCACAAGGAACAAGGCATTCGTGCCGCGCAGGCGGAAGCGTACGACCACTTCACCAGCCGCCGCGTCGAGCTCTACACCGAGTACGAGGCGCAGTGCCAGCGCGAAGGCGTGGTCGACTTCGCCGAACTGCTGCTGCGCTCGTACGAACTTCTGCAACGTAACCAGCCACTCTGCCAGCACTATCAGGCACGCTTCCGGCACATCCTGGTCGACGAGTTTCAGGACACCAACCGGCTCCAGTACAACTGGCTGAAACTGCTTGCCGGACGCGGCAGCGTCGGCCCGGAAAGCAGCGGCGCCTGCCTTTTTGCAGTCGGCGACGACGACCAGTCGATCTACGCTTTCCGCGGCGCCGAGATTGGCAACATGCGCGACCTGCAGCGCGAATTCGAGCTGTCAAACGTGATTCGCCTCGAACAGAACTATCGTTCGCATGGCAACATCCTCGACGCAGCCAACGCACTGATCAAGCAGAACCGCGGTCGCCTCGGCAAGAACCTGTGGACCGCAGCCGGTGCCGGCGAACCGATCCGCGTCTTCGAAGCCTATTCCGACGTCGATGAGGCGCGCTTCATCGTCGAGGAGATTTCCGAGCTGGTTCGCGACGGGATCACGCGCGATCAGGTCGCCCTGCTCTATCGCTCCAACGCCCAGTCACGGGTGCTCGAACATCACCTGTTTACGCAAGCGATACCGTATCGTGTGCATGGCGGGCTACGCTTCTTCGATCGCCAGGAGGTCAAGCATGCGCTGGCCTACCTGCGCCTGATCGTCAACCCCGACGACGACACGGCCTTCGCCCGCGTGGTCAATTTTCCGACGCGCGGGATTGGCAGTCGCAGCATCGAAGCTTTGCAGGAGGCTGCCCGAGAGGCCAATTCGAGCCTCTACAACGCCGCTGCGAGTCTCGCTGGCAAGGCCGCGACCGCGGTTACCCGCTTCGTGGGCTTGCTCGAGACGCTGCGCACCGAGACCAGCGATCTCCCCCTGCCGGAAGTGATCGATCATGTGGTCGACAAGAGCGGTCTGCGCCAGCATTACCTGCTCGACAAGGAGGGCCACGACCGACTCGAGAACCTCGACGAACTGATCAACGCCGCGACCAGCTTCCTGCGCGAAGAAGGTGTGCCGCTCGCCGATGGCGAGGCAGCGCCGGAAGCAGGGCCACTCGCTTCGTTTCTTGCGCACGCCTCGCTCGAGGCCGGCGAGCACCAGGCCGGGGAGGGCGACGCGGCAGTCCAGTTGATGACCGTCCATGCCGCCAAGGGGCTCGAGTTCGACGCCGTTTTCATCACCGGACTGGAGCAGGGCCTGTTCCCGCACGAGAATGCCGCACAGGAACGCGACGGCCTCGAGGAGGAGCGTCGTCTGCTGTACGTTGCCGTCACCCGTGCCCGCCGCCGCCTCTACCTGAGCCATGCGCAGACGCGCCTGCTGCATGGCCAGACGCGCTACTGCCTGCCTTCGGCCTTTCTTGCCGAGCTGCCGAGCGAGCTGCTGCGCCAGATCAACCGTAGTGGCGGCGCTGGCTACGCGCCGGCACGGCAGAGCGTCAGCCCTGGCTGGCAGCCACCGGCAGCAGCCAGCGGCCTGCGGATTGGCCAGAACGTGCGGCATGCCCGGTTCGGCGCCGGCGTCATCGTATCGACCGAAGGCACGGGGGCGGAAGCGCGCGTGCAGGTGAATTTTGGCGCTGCCGGCATGAAATGGCTGGCCATCGAGTACGCCAGGCTGACCCCCGCCTGACCGGTCTACGGCAAGCGTCGGTGGCTTATCCGGCAAGCGCGAGGGGAAGGCGGTGGATAGCTGCCCAGTTTACCCACCAATCGTGTGCACAAGCCTGTGGACCATTGCCATGCGCAAGGGTCAAGTGGCAGGCAGCAATGGCTTTTTTGCGCTTGCTCAATAAGCAGGCGGACCACTAGACTGTAGTGCTGCACAAAAAAGGAGGAAATCGTCATGCCATTTGCCATTCGCATACATCGGACCGGTGGCCCGGAAGTGATGTGCTGGGAAGAGATTGAAGTTGCCGATCCGGCGCCTGATGAGGCGCGGGTGCGTCACCAGGCGGTCGGACTCAACTACATTGATATCTACCATCGCAACGGCCTGTACCCGCTGCAGCTGCCGAACGGCCTCGGGCTCGAAGCCGCGGGCGTCGTCGAAGCGGTTGGCGCAGGGGTCAGTGACCTGCGTCCTGGCGATCGTGTCGCTTACGCCGGCGGGCCGGTCGGCGCCTACAGCCAGCTGCGCTGCCTGCCCGCCGACCGCCTGTTGAAACTGCCTGACAGCATCGATGCCGGTACCGCGGCGGCGATGATGCTGCAGGGCCTGACCAGCGCCTATCTGCTTCGCCGCACCTATCGCGTACAGGCCGGTGATGTTGTCCTGATCCATGCGGCGGCCGGTGGCGTCGGCCTGATCGCCTGCCAATGGGCCAAGGCTCTGGGTGCGACGGTGATCGGTACCGTTTCGACGCCAGCCAAAGCGGCCCTGGCCACCGCCCATGGCTGCGACCACATCATCGACTACACGCACGAGGATTTCCCGCGGCGGGTTCGCGAGATCACCGCCGGCGAGGGCGTCGCGGTGGTCTACGATGGGGTCGGCAAGGACACTTTTGTCGGCTCGCTGGACAGCCTGCGTACCTGCGGGATGATGGTCAGCTTCGGCAATGCGTCAGGTGCGGTGCCGCCCTTCGATCCGTTGCTGCTCTCGCAGAAGGGTTCGCTGTTCCTCACCCGACCGACGCTGATGCATTACACCGCGAAACGCGACGACCTGATGGCGCTGGGCAGCGAACTGTTCGAGATAGTCGGCTCGGGCAAGGTGAACATCGAGGTCCATCAGACGTACCCGCTGGCCGAGGTGGCGAGCGCACATCGCGACCTCGAAGCGCGCAGGCACAGCGGTTCGACGGTCCTGCTGCCCTGATGCAGCGCCTGCGCGCCCGCCTGGTTGCCCTGCGCTACATGCTGGCCACCGCCTGGCCGATCGTCCTGATTTCGGCGATCGGTCTGGTCATTGCCTATCAGTTCGTTGCGCCCGAGCCACCGCGCCGCATCACCATCAGTACCGGTAGCGAAAGCGGCGCCTATCATGCCTATGCCGAGCGCTATGCGACCCTGCTGGCCGCCAAAGGCATCACTCTCGACGTTCAGACCTCGGCCGGTTCGCATCAGAACCTCGAGCGGCTGGAGAAGGGGGAGGCCGACGTTGCTTTCGTGCAGGGTGGCATAGCGGCCGCGCCCGTTGGCGAAGACGACGAAGCCGGCCCGCTGCGCTCGCTGGGCAGCGTTTCCTACGAGCCGGTGTGGGTATTCTATCGAGGTGCGCAGCGGATCGACAAACTGCACCAGCTGGCTGGCCAGCGCGTTGCCGTCGGTGAGGACGGTAGCGGTATTCGCGGGCTGGCGCTGCAGCTCCTGGAAGCCAACGAGATTGCCGCGAGCAGCCCCGACCTGCTGCCGCTTGCCGGCCTGGCCGCCGCCGAAGCCCTGCAGAAAGGGGAAATTGATGCCGCTTTCATCGTCGCCGCCCAGGAAGCGGCCGTGGTGCAGGTACTGCTGCGTTCGCCGGGCGTGCGGGTGGTCAGCCTGAGCCAGGCCGAAGCCTATCTGCGACGTTTCCCGTTCTTGTCGAAGATCGTGCTGCCGCGCGGCGTCGTCAATCTGGTGCGCGATGTGCCGCCGCGTGACACCTTGCTGCTGGCGACGACCGCCAATGTCATCGTCCGCGACGACCTGCATCCGGCGCTGCTGAGCCTGCTCTTGCAGGCGATGACCGAGGTCAACGGCAAGGGTGGTTTTTTCCAGCGTGCCGGCGAGTTCCCTGCGTACAAGGATCACAGCTTTCCCCTGGCGAAGGATGCCGAACGCTATTACAAGTCCGGGCCACCTTTCCTCCAGGTCTACCTGCCTTTCTGGATGGCCGTCCTCGTCGAGCGCCTGTTCGTGATGGTCCTGCCGCTGTTGATGCTGTCCTTGCCGCTATTGAAGTTCGCGCCGGTGCTGTATAGCTGGCGAGTGCGCTCGAAGATTTTCCGCTACTACGGCGACCTGAAGTTCCTCGAAGACGAATTGCGCCAGCGCTACGATCCAGGTCGGCGCGGGGAGTACGTCGAGCGCCTCGAACGTATCGACGAAGGGGCCAGCACCCTCAATATTCCACTGGCTTTTGCGGATCTGCTTTACACTCTGCGCGAGCACATCAACCTGGTTCGTGAGGAGCTGCGCCGCCTCGGCGCAAACCATGACAAGGACAAAGAAGAATGAAATCCTTCCTGATTGCGAATCCCAAGGGTGGGTCGGGAAAGTCGACGCTGGCGATCAACCTGGCCGGTCATCTGGCGCGCACCGGACATCGCGTAATGCTCGGCGACGTCGATCGCCAGCAATCGTCGCGCGAATGGCTGCGCTTGCGGCCATCGATCCTGCCGACGATTCGCAGCTGGGAAATCGAACCCGGAAAGACCGCCAAGCCGCCGAAGGGCACCACGCACGTCATTCTCGACACGCCAGCCGGTTTGCACGGCAAGGCGCTCGACACGGTCATCAAACAGGTGAACCGGGTCCTCGTGCCGGTGCAGCCATCGCTGTTCGACATTCTGGCCACCCGTCATTTTCTCGATGCGCTGCTCGCCGAGAAGGAGGTGCGCAGCGAACATGCTTTCGTTGCCGTGGTGGGTATGCGCGTCGATCCGCGCACCCGTGCCGCGGCCGAACTGGAGCGCTTTCTCGCGAAATACGACCTGCCGGTGCTCACTCATCTGCGCACCACCCAACTCTACGTGCAGACGACGATGAACGGCATGACGATGTTCGACCTTTCGCCCTCGCGTGCGGCGCGGGACCTCGAGCAGTGGCAGCCGATCATCGACTGGGTGAACAGCTAGGCCGCATCCCCCGGGGGGATGCGGCCTAGCTACCCAGGCCGTTCCGGCGCGACAGAGTGCCCCGATGATCGACTGACCGCGACAGTCATGGTTGTGCCGGCTGGATCGGATTGCCAGCTACGATCGTCACGTTCGGCGCCACGGCGCGGGGTAAAATGGCCGGATGCCTGAAACGCCGTTCATTCATCTCCGCCTGCACAGCGAGTACTCGATCACCGATGGCATCGTCCGTCTCGACGATGCGGTCGCGCGCGCTGCCCGCTATGGCATGCCGGCACTGGCCCTTAGCGACCTTGCGAACCTGTTTGGTCTGGTCAAGTTCTACTCGTCGGCGCGCAGCAAGGGAATCAAGCCGCTGCTCGGCAGTGATGTGCACCTTGCCAACGAGACCGACCCGGATCGTCCGTATCGGCTGCTCTTGCTCTGTCGCTCCCGGCAAGGCTACTTGCAGCTCTGCGAACTGCTGTCGCGCGCCTACCTGGCGCCGCGCGTGCGTGGGCGGGCCGAGATCACCCGCCGCATGCTGCACGACGTCGGCGTCGATGGGCTGATCGCGCTCTCCGGCGGCGCTGCCGGCGACGTCGGCGAAGCGCTGCTGCAGGGCAATCGCGAACAGGCAGCGAGTCGCGCGGGCCGCTGGGAGAAGCTTTTCCCCGGCGCCTTTTACCTGGAAGTGCAGCGCTTTGGCCAGCCGCAGCAGGAGCTGCTGGTCGCGGCTACCGCCGATCTGGCTGCCGACCTGGCGTTGCCACTAGTCGCCACGCATCCGATCCAGTTTCTCGAACGCGACGACTTCAAGGCGCACGAGGCGCGGGTCTGCATCGCCGAGGGCTACATGCTTGGTGATCCGCGGCGCCCGAGGTTGTACACCGAGGAGCAGTACTTCAAGTCGGCCGCGGAAATGCTCGAACTGTTTGCCGACCTCCCGGCAGCACTCGAAAACTCGCTGGAAATCGCCAAGCGCTGCAATCTGCAGATCACCCTCGGCAAGAGCTATCTGCCGGCCTTCCCCACTCCCGACGGCATCACGCTCGACGATTTTCTCCGCCGGGAGGCGGTGGCCGGTCTCGAAGTACGCCTGCAGCAACTTTTCCCGGACGCAGCCGATCGCCTGTTACAGCGCCCGACCTACGACGCCCGCCTGCAGCTGGAAACCGAGACCATCGTGCAGATGGGTTTTCCGGGCTATTTCCTGATCGTTGCCGATTTCATCAACTGGGCCAAGCACAACGGCTGCCCGGTCGGACCAGGGCGCGGATCGGGTGCCGGCTCGGTGGTCGCCTACGCTCTGGGCATCACCGACCTCGATCCCTTGCGCTACGCTCTGCTCTTCGAGCGTTTCCTCAACCCCGAACGGGTCTCGATGCCCGACTTCGATATCGACTTCTGCCAGGACAACCGCTGGCGGGTCATCGAATACGTTCGCCAGAAATACGGGGCGGCAGCGGTTTCGCAGATCGTCACTTTCGGCACCATGTCGTCGAAAGCGGTGATTCGGGACGTCGGGCGCGTCCTCGACCTGCCGTACAACTTCTGCGACCAGCTTTCCAAACTGATTCCGGTCGAGACCAACAAGCCCTTGTCGCTAAGCAAGGCGATTGCCGCCGAGCCGCAGTTGCAGGCGCGCATCGATGACGAGGAAGAAGTCCGGGATCTCTTCGACCTCGCCGCCCGCCTCGAGGATCTGACGCGCAACGTCGGCATGCACGCGGGTGGGGTGCTGATCGCGCCCGGCAAGCTCACCGATTTCTGCCCGGTCTACTCGGCCGACGGCGGCGGCTCGGTCGTTTCGCAGTTCGACAAGGACGACGTCGAGAAGGTCGGGCTGGTGAAGTTCGACTTTCTCGGCCTGCGCAACCTGACGATCATCAAGCTGGCCGTCGACTATGTCGAACAGCTGAGTGGCGAACGTCCCGATCTGGCGGCACTGGCCTTCGACGATCCGCGCGCTTACCAGATTCTCAAGGATGGCAACACCACGGCGATTTTCCAGGTCGAATCGGAAGGCATGAAGAAGCTGGTCCGGAAGCTTGCACCCGACCGCTTCGAGGACATCATCGCGGTACTCGCGCTCTACCGTCCCGGCCCGCTGGGTTCCGGAATGGTCGATGACTTCATCCTGCGCAAGAAGGGCCAGCAGAAGATCGACTACTACATCGACGATCTGAAGAGCTGCCTCGAACCGACCTATGGGGTGATCGTTTATCAGGAACAGGTGATGCAGATCGCCCAGATCATCGGCGGCTATACGCTGGGCGCTGCCGACCTGCTGCGGCGCGCGATGGGCAAAAAGAAGGCCGAGGAAATGGCCTTGCACCGCGACCTGATGCGCGAAGGCGCGAAGCAGAAAGGTTACGACGAGAAGCTGACGATGCAGCTTTTCGACCTGATGGAGAAGTTCGCCGAGTACGGCTTCAACAAGTCGCACACTGCCGCCTACGCCGTCGTCACCTACCACACCGCCTGGCTGAAGGCTCACCATTGTGCGGCCTTCATGGCGGCGACACTATCGTCGGACATGGATGTCACCGATACGGTCAAGATCTTTCACGACGATGCCATCGCCAACGGGCTGCGCATCCTCGGCCCGGACGTGAATGCCTCGGAATACCGCTTCACGCCGGTGGACCGGAGCACGATTCGTTACGGGCTAGGCGCCGTCAAGGGAACCGGCGAACAGGCGGTGACCGCGATCCTGAAGGTGCGCGCTGCCGGTGGCCCGTTCACGGACCTGTTCGATTTTTGCCGGCGCGCCGACAAACGCCTGGTCAACCGCCGCACCATCGAAGCACTGATTCGTGCCGGCGCTTTCGATTCGCTGGACTCGCATCGCGCGCGGCTGCTGGCCTCGGTCGGCATCGCCATGGAGGCTGCCGAGCAGGCCGAGCGCAACGCCATGCAGGTCAGCCTGTTCGACATCTTTGATGTTGGCGAAGATGGTGGCGAACGTGGCCCACGGTACGTGGACGTGCCGCGCTGGCGTGAGCGACAACAACTCAATGAAGAGAAGCTGGCGCTCGGCTTCTACTTTTCCGGTCACCCCTTTCACGCCGTACAGGCCGAGGTGTCGCGCTTTGTACGCAAATCGCTGGCCGCGCTCGAGGCGAGGAAGGAGACGCAGCTGCTCGCCGGCCTGGTGGTCGGTGTACGCACCAAGATCACGGCCCGCGGCAAAATGGCTTTCATTCAACTCGACGACGGCACCAGCACTCTCGAAGTCTCGGTATTCAACGAGATTCTCGAAGCCGAACGTGCGAAGATCAGGGAAGACGAGGTGCTGATCATCGAAGGCCGTGTGCAGCGCGATGACTTCGCCGGCGAAGGTCGCGTGAAGATCATCGCTGAACGCCTGCTGACGCTTGCCGAAGCGCGCGGCCGCTTTGCCCGCCATCTGCGCCTGTCGCTCAATGGCCAGGCCAGCAGCAACGCGCGCGTCGCTGCGCACCGTCTGCGCACGCTGCTGGCGCCCTATACCCCCGGCGATTGCCCGGTTCGCCTCGCCTACCGCAACGGTGACGCGGTTTGCGAACTGGCTTTCGGTGACGCTAGCCGGGTTCGCCTCGAAGACGATCTGCTCACCGCTTTGCGCGAATGGTTGAGCAGCGACAATGTCAGCGTGGATTACGCCTGAAATGATTCCTCTGTTCGGAGATCGCCGATGAAGAAGCCATTGCTGATCGACCAGTCGCTGCTCGACGCGGTCAGCCTGGAGGCCAGCCAGAGTCCGCGCCGCCGCAAGAATCGCAACTTCCACGACGACGAAGCGGCGCTCGCGCATCGCCTGCTGAACGCCATCGAGCCCGGCTCCTACCTGATTCCGCATCGGCATGTCGACCCCAACAAGGATGAAACGATGGTCGCTTTGCGTGGCCGGCTGGGGGTCGTTTTCTTCGACGACGCCGGGCAGGTACAGCAGACGCTGGTCCTCACGCCGGCGGGCGGAACCTGCGGGGTCAATATCCCGTACGGCGTCTATCACACAGTGCTCGCTCTCGATCGCGGTACGGTCCTGCTGGAGACCAAGGCCGGGCCTTACCGGCCACTGGGCGACGACGAACGCGCGCCGTGGGCGCCGGCCGAGGGAGAACCGGCAGCAGATGCCTATGCGCAGGCCTTGAGCGAGCGGTTCGCCGTGGATTGATGCGCGGCAAGGCGGCACCGGATCGAATGAAACATCCCGTCAGCGTAAGCATTCGGTGAACCCGTAGTCCACGGTCAGGGCGGCGACCCGGATCTGCGATCGGGATGGTCGCTGGCCACTTACCGGGGGCTGCGCGCCGAACTGGACAAGAGGCTGTCCGTGCCAGAAACGACCACCGGCGAGAACGGGGAAGCGCCTCACATCAGAACAATGTCGTATTGCTCTTGCGAGTAACTTGGTTCCGCCTGCAGCGAGACCGGTTTGCCGATGAAATCGGAGAGCATCGCCAGACCCTGCGACTCTTCGTCGAGAAAGCGGTCGATCACCGCCTGATTGCCGAGGACACGATATTCGCGAGCGTTGAACTGGCGGGCTTCGCGCAGCAGTTCGCGCAGGATTTCGTAGCAGACGGTGCGTGCCGTTTTGACCTCGCCACGGCCACCACAGGTCGGGCATTCTTCGCATAGAACATGTGCCAGCGACTCGCGCGTCCGCTTGCGCGTCATCTCGACCAGACCAAGCGCGGTAAAGCCGTTGACCGTCAATCGGGTGTGGTCGCGCGCCAGCGCCTTGTTGAATTCGCTGAGAACTGCCGTCCGGTGCTCCTCGTTTTCCATGTCGATGAAGTCGATGATGATGATGCCGCCCAGATTGCGCAGGCGCAGCTGACGGGCGATCGTCTGCGCGGCCTCAAGATTGGTCTTGAAGATCGTGTCGTCGAAATTGCGGACGCCGACAAAGCCGCCCGTATTTACGTCGATGGTGGTCATCGCCTCGGTCTGGTCGATGATCAGGTAGCCGCCGGACTTCAGATCGACGCGGCGGGCAAGGGCTTTCTGGATCTCGTCCTCGACGCCATGCAGGTCGAACAGCGGCCTTTCCCCGACGTAGTGTTCGAGCAAAGGCCCGACCGTTGGGGTGTATTCGGCGGCAAACGTCGTGAGTCGCTGGAAGTTCTCGCGCGAGTCGATGACGATGCGGGCGGTCTCGGGATTCACGAAATCGCGCAGCACGCGCTGCGCCAGCGACAGTTCCTGATAGAGCAGCGACGGCGGAGCGGCAGAGGTCGATTGGCTCTGGATATCGCGCCAGAGCTTGCGCAGGTATTCGATGTCCTTCGCCAGTTCGGCCTCGGTCGCGCTCTCGGCCATGGTTCGCACAATAAAACCGCCGGGTTCTTCGCTGGGCATCAGGCGGCCGAGTTTTTCCCGCAGCGCTTCGCGGTCGGATTCGCGCTCGATTCTTTGCGAGATCCCGATATGCTTGTCCTGGGGCAAATAGACGAGCATGCGCCCGGCGATCGACACCTGCGTAGACAGGCGTGCGCCCTTGCTCCCCATCGGGTCCTTGATGACTTGTACGAGGATGCTCTGCCCCTCGAACAACAGACGTTCGATTGGCCGCAGCGGCTCGTCGCTGGGGCGCGGTTCGCGAATGTCGGCGACATGCAGAAAGGCAGTGCGGCCAAGGCCGATGTCGATGAACGCCGACTGCATGCCTGGCAGGATGCGAACGATGCGTCCAACATAGACATTGCCGACGAAGCCGCGACTGGCGCTACGCTCGATATGCAGTTCCTGCGCTACGCCCTGGTGCATGACGGCAACGCGCGTTTCCTGCGGTGTAAAGTTGATCAGGATCTCTTCGGACATGGCGGGGCGATCTGGAGAATGGGAGTAAGATTTGAGCTTTCCGCATTCTACCCTTTCGCGTACCGTCCCCGGATGTCCGCTGTCACTGCCTTGATCTCTCCAGAGCTGCTCGCGCCCGCCGGTTCGCTGGCGATGTTGCGCACGGCCATGGCCTTCGGGGCCGACGCGGTCTATGCCGGGCAGCCGCGCTATAGTCTGCGCGTGCGCAATAACGATTTTGGCGACCTCGCCATGCTGGCCAGCGCCATCACTGAAGCACATGCTGCCGGCAAGCGACTCTACGTGGTCAGCAACATCCTGCCGCACAACCGCAAGGTGCGCACCTATATGAGCGATATGGCGCCGGTGGTGGCGCTCAGGCCTGACGCATTGATCATGGCCGACCCCGGGCTGATCGATCTGGTTCGCGAAACCTGGCCGGAAATGGCGGTTCATCTCTCGGTGCAGGCCAATACCGTCAATTTTGCCGCGGTGCGTTTCTGGCAGAAGCTGGGAATCACGCGGATCATCCTGTCGCGAGAACTTTCGCTCGAAGAGGTCGCCGAGATTCGCCAGGAATGCCCCGACATTGAACTCGAAGTCTTCGTCCATGGCGCGCTGTGCATTGCTTATTCGGGACGCTGCCTACTTTCCGGCTACTTCAACCATCGGGATGCCAACCAGGGGACCTGCACGAATTCCTGTCGCTGGGATTACCAGGTCAAGGCCGGCGAGGCGGATGCGGCAGGCGACGTGCGCGCTGCCGGCTCGCCGAATTCACGATTCGCCGAGGCGGTATGGCTGCTCGAGGAGAAGCAGCGTCCGGGCGAGTTGATGCCCATCGACGAGGACGAACACGGCACCTACATCATGAATTCCAGGGACCTGCGGGCCGTCGAGCATGTGCGGCGGCTGACCGAGATCGGCGTCGATTCGCTTAAGATCGAGGGGCGGACCAAGTCGGCCTACTATGTGGCGCGCACTGCCCAGGTGTATCGCCGTGCCATCGATGACGCCCTTGCCGGCCGTCCCTTTGACCCCGGACTGCTCGGCGAACTCGAGGGCCTGGCCAATCGTGGCTATACCGATGGTTTTTTTCAGCGCCACCACGAACACGAAATGCAGAACTACCTGCGTGGTCATTCCGAATCCGGACGCAGTCTCTACGTCGGTGATGTGCTGGCGTGGGATGCACTGCGGCAGCTGGCGCTGATCGACGTGAAGAACCGTTTTTCGGTGGGCGATCGGCTCGAGATCATCCATCCTTCAGGCAACCGCTACCTGGGTCTCGAACAAATGCAGGACATCGACGGCGCAGAAATCCGCGTCGCGCCAGGCAACGGCCATCGGGTGTGGATTCCCCTGCCGGTTGATTTGCCGGGGGCGATGCTGGCGCGTTTCGTTTGAACCACTGACCACCGATGCCCGAGCCACACCTGTTCGTCGACATCTCGGCACATGGCTTCGGCCACCTGGCGCAGGTCGCACCAGTACTCGATGTGTTGACCGGGCAGCTGCCTGGGCTGCGCATCAGCATCCGTAGCGGTCTGTCGAAAGCCAGGTTGCAAGCCCGCCTGTCGGCTCCGTTCAGCCACCTGCCCGGCAGCAGCGACTTCGGCTATGTGATGCATGACGCGATGCGCGTCGACCTGGCAGCGACTGCGCAGGCCTATCGCACACAGCACGCCGACTGGCACGGCCAAGTGGATCGCGAGACCCGGTTTCTCGACGAGTTGCAGGCAGACCTGGTGCTCACTGACGTCGCCTACCTGCCCCTGGCGGGCGCCGCGCGCGCAGGCATTCCCGCGGTGGCGATGTGCTCGCTGAACTGGGCCGAGCTTTTTGCCCATTTCTTCTCCGCTAACAACTGGGCGGCGACGATTCATCGTCAGATGCTGAGCGCGTACAACGGCGCCGACTGCTTCCTTCGCCTGACGCCCGGCATGGCCATGGCCGACCTTTCGCGGCTACGCACGATTGCTCCGGTAGCCGCCCTCGGTAAGGACTGTCGCCAGGCTGTGCGTGCGCAGCTATGCTGTGGCGCCGATGAGCGACTGGTGCTCATCGCCTTCGGTGGCGTCAACCAGCAACTGCCTGTCGCCGACTGGCCGCAGTGGAGCGGCGTGCGCTGGCTGGTGCCGCAGGATTGGCGAGTCGAAGGCGCCAGCGTCAGCGCCTTCGAGCCTCTCGGCCGACCGCTTACCGATCTCCTGCGCTGCGTGGATGCGGTGATTGCGAAACCCGGCTACGGCACCTTCACCGAAGCTGCCTGCAATGCTGCGCCGGTCCTTTACGTGCAGAGAGAAAACTGGCCGGAACAGGACTGCCTGATCGACTGGCTGCAAAAGCATGGATCGTGCGGGGAAATCAGCGAGCAGGACCTGCTCGCCGGTCATCTCCGCGGAGCACTGGAAGCCCTCTGGCAGCAGCCGGCTCGCCAGACTATCCCGCTGCCCGTGGGCGCTGCCGAAGCGGCGGCGCTGTTGTTGCCCTGGCTGCGCCATGCTCCCGGTCGTGCGTGACTGTGCGCAGCCGATTCGACCATGCCTGACGATTTCCCCCAGCATCCGCAACGCCGTCGCGTGCAGCTATTGGCGGGTTGTTGCGTGGTCGGCAGCGGTCTGGGTGTCTTCGGCTACCTGGCGAAGAAGGATCAGCCGCCGACCGGAAACCCGGTCATCGCCGATGTTTCGGATCTGCCACCGGGAAAACTGCGTGTGCTCGACTGGCAGGGCCGCACGCTGTGGATCCTGCGGCGGACGAATGCTGATGTGGCGACGCTGACCGACCACGAGGACGAACTCATCGCTCCCGGGTCGGAGTATTCGCGGCAACCCGAAAACTGCCGCAATGCTCATCGCTCGCTGCTTCCCGACGTCTTCGTCGCCATGGCCAATGCACGCACCAGGGCTGTACGCCGCAATTGCGCAGCGCGCCGGGCGGTGGCGGCGAGTTCCTTTGTCCCTGCCATACTGGATTCGCTGGCGGCGATGGTCGACACCTACCGGATAGGCAAAAGTGAACTGATTCCAGGGCAGGCACGGAAGGTCCTTGCCTTTCTCGTCCGGCACATCGAAACCCGTGATGCACGCTACGTCAACGCACCGATGGCGCGTTTGTAGCCACGGCGAACGATCAGCGACTGGGACTCGGACTGGTACGCCGATTTGCTGCGGCTGGCGGCGTGAGCGAACTCGCAGGGGAGGCGCCTGACGTAGGGATTGCCCTTGCGGATGTGTCCCGACTTGCGCTCTTCCCCCGGAGTCTTCCCCCACCCCGCCCCTCCTGTAGAGGGGGCGGGAGGGTCCGGGAAGAAACCGTTCCTTTCTGGAACGAAAAAGGGGCTAGACCATGAACTGCCCCGCCAAGCGTCCCGCGGCAAGCAGCGTTGTTCGGCGCCGACCTTCCTGAAGCTGCGCCGGTAGCGCTGCGCGTCAATGACCGACTCGAAGCCGCTTCGCTGGCGGAAGTGATTCAGGCCCTACGCCATCACCCGCTTGTCGCATGGGCGGAGCGTAAGAATTTCGGCATGGCGAAAATGGGTGGCCGGTTCGCTCGGTTCGGCTGGCCCGGCGCTTCGGATCGGATCGGGCAACTGATCGATGGCCGCCTGTTGGCCGTCGAAGTCAAAGGGCCGAAGGGGAAGCTGCAAGCCGATCAGGCTGAGTTCCTTTCTCTGGTACGCCGGTTCGGTGGCGTGGCCTTCAATGCGAGTGCCTGCCCATACGTATACTGATGGTTCGAATTGCTTCTGGCCCGCCAGGACACCGGCCGCAAACGCTCTGCACCCAAAACGACAACCCCGCACAACGCCTTGTTTTGCGGGGTTTTTCGTGTAAACCTCCTGACCTCGCCTACCCAACAAATGTCATATTCTGGCTCTTAGGGGCCATTTCTCTCGAAACCTCCTGACTTCGGGAATTTGGTACGGTTTTTCAAGCTATTGTTTTTGCTTGATAATTACGGGGTAGCGGGCGGGTTTCGCGTTGGCGTATGCTTTGGTTTCGTGAGGTACGCCAACGCGAACTGTCTGGTTGGTGATGGCAGCGGATGCAGTCGATCGCTGCCTTTCAGAGTTAGCCGGTCAGCAGCAAGTGACGACCCAGATTGGGCAGAACATACGGGGAATTCGGCGCTGGAAAGTGGGCATCTAGGCCCGTTTCCCCAGGGTCTTCGACTCGAACAGTCTGCGCTACAGTACGGAGAGATCTTTCTCCGCCTTCGCCAGCCGCCGCACCACTTCTTCTAGCTTTGGCTGCAGAGCCGCGGCGCGCAACGTAGCGTGCTGCCGGATCTGTTGAAGTTGGTGCGACCCCGCTCCGAGGCTAGCTTCAAGGGCCAACTTCCGGACACCAAACTTATTGCGCACGGCGTTCTTGTCGGCCTCGGATACTGCGTTAGCGGGATTGAAGGTGAACCTTCGCTCGCAACTGGCCTTCCAGTCAACAACAGCTCTGGTCAGTCCCTCGCCAAAGCCACGTACCTGGAGCACTCTGGAGCTGCTGACGTCGGCAGCGGTTTCGATACCGAACGAGCGCAGCGCCGCCTTACGCGCGGTGCCGACGCCTGTGATGTTAGCGCTATCAATATAGCAGCCATCCAGGAACTTCTGCTTCTGTCGCTCCTGTGCGGTCGAGTGAAGTTTGTCTAGCTCTTGCTTTTCAATTTGGTGCAAGGACTGGTACTCATCCCGCAGCTTGACCAGATCGCTCCTCTTTGCCAAGAAGCCCTCTGGGCCAACCTCTTTCTTGGCTTGCTCAATCAGGTGGTCGTACTCCTGCTTCGCCGATTGCTGGATGGCCTTTCGGCGATTGCGCTCGGCTGTACGCTCGCTTGCGCCTGCCGACCCCGACATCGTCCATCCAAAGAATCCAGCGATGAGCCATAGAAACCACGCCTTTGGTGCAGCGACCGCGACCGCGACTACTATGCCGACCACCAAGAGCCTGTAGAAGGTGATAGTCCCCTCGCCAGGGATGTTGGAAGGAAGGGGCTCAGCAGACAGCCCGCTGACGTCGACGCTTGGCACGCTGACAGGTGGGGGTGCCTGTACTGACTCAATGAGTGCCTAGGCTTGCGCTAGGACAAAGCCAGATGTTGTTTTTGTGTACGTTACGCCGAGGTCGATGAAGTATATAGCGTCCTGTTGCTCCAGCGCGCACCATGGGCACGTCGCAAGGTGGTCCGGGTACAGGTGCATCGAAGAAGCACCACAAGGCTTTAGCCGGCCGCGCACTGCGTCGAGAGCGGTAACCCACTGCTCGGATGTGGGCCGACTACCCGCCGCACCATTCTCCGTGAACGCATGGTGGAACATCGTCTCCATTGCGACTGGGACGATGGAAAGAGGAATCGAGCGAGGTGGCGGCCCGATGCCTCGGGATTGCGAGTCCCGCGCATACGCGTATCTATGCGCTTTGATGTCAGATTCCAGCGTATCTCCGACGCCGCTTCTGAGGGGCACGCCAGAGTACGGGTGCCGTCCACCGAAGAGCAAGTGGAATATCAGCAGAGCCAAGCCAAAATTGTCGTGGTTGGCAGTTCGCGTCAAACCGTCGAACGACGAGAGCCCTTGAAGCTCAGGTGGCGTGAAGTGAGACACACCGACTTCGCAAAGGTGCACGATGCCTTGGGCATTTACCTGGAACGAGTCGCTGTCGATGAGCACAACCTTGCTGTCACTGCCGACCAGCACGTTGCCTTGGTTCACGTCGCCGAGTACGTGCCCGTGCGAGTGCAAGGCACTGAACGCTGCTGCGGTATTTCGCGCTACGAACAGCAGAAAGTTCCACGCCGCCTTTGGCCGCTCTTGGCGTCGATGCGCCGGACTGTAGACCATGTGGACGGGATCTCGCCCCATCACCTTCGGCATCAGGAAACCTACAACTGGCCCGCCGCGCGCCGAATGAAGCGTCTCTTGGGGCCATGCGACGTAGCTCAGAAGCTGCTGGTCTACCGTCGATGCCATGAAACTGAGCTTGGCTTGTTTCTTCGCGTCGGGCTGCCGGTGGTAGAGCTTGGCCACCTGCTCAGCACGCGCAGGTACTTCGAAGACCGAGCCCTCGCCACCTTTGCCAAGCTCACGACCGATTTGAATCAGCGTCCCATTGGCAGTTACGAGCGTCTTCGGCATGGCTCCGCGTTATGAAACCAGAACCGCCATCGCCAATGTCTTGTCATCATCCGTTCGCTCGTTGACCGACGGACTCCCCAGAAACCGTACCAAGGCGCTGTGCAATTCATCCTCTTTGTCAACGGTCGAAGTGGAAATGATCTGGAAGAACTTGGCGAAGAAGGGCTCGTGCGGCTTGTTCGTCGCCATGTCCAGCACGAGACGCTGGAGCCCATCGCTGAAAGCGGCGACGCGAGTTACCGGGGCGGGGTAGGCCTTGGTCGCGAGGATGGTCACTGCCTCTTCGTCCGTCACGAAGTGGGTCATGTTGGCGTACTCGCCAGACATCGGCACGATGGCGGTCTCCAGCCCACTTCCAACATCTAGTACGACACCGCCGTCCCCTACCTGCATCACCAACGTTCCGAGAGCCGAGGAGAGCACTCCTAAAAACGTGCAGGCGAAATCACGAGCCTTGAGTCCTTCGGTCTCGGCGCGGCTGTAAATAAGCTCGCGAATGGCGAGGACGCATTCGACGGCGAGGTCATCGTTGAGTCCAAACTCTTTGAGCTTGAGCTTGTTCGCGATGAAATCAGCTGCCGCATGAATTGCCAGCTCCGCCCCTTCGCCACCGCGAGCGGCACTGCCGGCGCCGTCCGACACGAACATCGAGAGAAACGGCAGACCCTCAGCCGTCACGTCTACCTGTGCCCAGCAACTATCCTCGCAGATAGTGCCGGCGGCAATGTGCGAGGTACCAATCTCAGACGCAGATACGACTCGCCAGCTCACACGATCGTCCATCCAGTCGGTGGTGCGAGCGGAACCTCAGTACCGGGAGTGGATCTGGAAACGGAGCGCAACGAACTGGAAAGCCACATGAACAGCTCGCGAAACTTAAGGCCGTCAAGGGAGAGTGGCTCCCGAACGCTGATTTGCTTCAGGATATCCATCCGGGCTCCCTTTACGCCGATGGCAAAGAAGGCAAACTGCTTTGAAGCCTCTCCTTCTCGAATAGCCTCTGCTGCTGCTTGCCAAGAGTCGGTCGGGCCACCGTCGGTGATGAGGAAGACCCAGGGGCGGTAGCACGAAATACCGCTCGACCTGTAGTTACGCTTGCGATCTCGAACGAGTTCCAGCGCTTGCATGATGGCGCCCCCCATTGGGGTGTCGCCCTGCGAACGCAGCATCGGAGGAAAAAACGTCGAGGCGCCGGTGAACGGCATTTCAACCTTGGTCGGACCGAACGTCACGATGGCAACTTCTACCCGCTTCATTGCCAGACTGTCGGTTGCGAGCTCGTCCTTAAAGGTCGCCATCCCGGCGTTCAATTCGTCCAGCGGCTTGCCGTTCATCGAACCCGATACGTCTAACAGCAGCACGCAAGGGCAGCGGGGCTCAGGGTTGCTGATGAAGTCGTCGGTTTCAAAGGTAATTTGTTCGCTCACGGGGTCTCCCTAGGTGTGTCAATGCCCAGTGTATGAATCGAGAAGGACAGGAAATCCAACTATGCCAACAGGAGTATAGGAGCCTGCATCGAGCGGCGTCAATTCCGATTTTGATCCTGGATCTAGTCAAAAGTCGCCCGATTCCTACTTCGCTTAATGCTTGCGGCAATCTGTGCGGCAAGTTGGTGGGGCCGATCGCCAGCGGCACGAGCAGTTCGACGAGGGCAACGAATCGACGCCAGAAACTCGCAGCTGCCGATAGGAGTTCCTGATCTCAATGCACCGATGCACGGCAAACCGAACCAAAGCCAATGTCAAAGGAGTGGAAAAACGCATACATCCTGGCCGAGAAACCCGTCTCGAAAGCAATGCACAAGTTGCGTGATGTGATCCGCCGAATCGCCATGCTCGGCGGCTTCCTCGCCCGGAAACGTGACGGCGAACCCAGCGTCAAGACGCTCTGGCTTGGTTTTCAGCGCATCAGGATTTTTTTTCAAGGGCTCGGCCATATGCGGAAGATTCATGCAAAGTGAGTTGTGTATAACACTATGGCCTTGACGGGTCGACACCAATAACCGTTCATTATTGGTCATGGCCGCTCAACTGTTCGTGTTACGACATCAGCCTTGGCCTATTTGGTTCCGGCTTCGCCGATTTACGAAGCCCGTAGCGACTCCATCTAAGCTACCTTCTACGCGCATTTTCCTCATCCACACGAACGAAGTGAAGACATGAGATCTCATACATCTTAGCGGTCAAGAAGCTATCGACAAATTTGGAACAGGTCTCGGCTACTAGCGACTGATCAGCGGTTTTCATACGCTTTCTTGATGAAGTATTATGTGCGATGTCTACAGACCGAGAATTAACCGAGCAATTCTCTGTACAGCCAAGTTGTTCCGAAGCATTTGTGCACGATACCCCCATAGCAATGACTGTGAGCATGATCTTAGTGTATGAGCCGAAATAGCGCCTAAAGCATGACATAACATATCCAATCGAGAGTAACAATAATAATAGGTAATACAATTGTTGTATCTTCTATAACTGGCCTGTAAAATGCTTGTGCACGCTTACAGTGAATAGCTTTAATGACAAGCATGGTTTTACGGGCCTGAGACAACCCCCGGCTTTGCGGCAATCCTCACAAGGTTGTAACCTGGTGATCGACAATAAACAACCAAAAAGAGATCAACCCCCTCTGCTTCAGTGAGCAGGGCCGTTTGCCATACCAACGCCCGGCAAGACACGTTCCAGGATGAAATGACCTCTTGCCCAGCTTAGGATGTATCCGACCAGCGGCGGTGAGTCTCCGACTAGAAGAAGCAGTCCTCGGAGTATCGAAACAAAGTCGTCATTGCGCTCACGGACGAGTTGTTGAATTAGCAGCCCAGAAGCCTGTGATCGGTAGTCTGGTGTGTTGGGGCTTGACCATATTTCCACGAGACACGCTGCGCATACTTTGATATGTGATATGGGCTGGGCATTTCGGCCACCGATGACCTTACACAAAGTCTTGAAGAAATAATCGGGTGGACGCCCAGTCTCAGCATCTAGATGTAACGCCCGCACCAAACCCTGCGCGGTTACGCTGATGTAGTCGTGGCCCGCATTGATGAGATGAGCTGTCCAGCGAACGAATGTATCCAGGTCAATGGACTTCTGATGTAGTGCCACTTCAAACACCTTGTGTAGCCAAGCGCCTTCCACACCAGCTAGCAAGCGGCTGAACTCACGTGTTGGCAGATCATCCGTAACGAGCATTACACCCGCCTGTTTGGCGACCGCAAGGCAGTCAAACACATCAGATCGCCCCGCGCGAATGAAGTCCCGCAAAATGGGCGGCAGATCTTCTCTCACAATCAATGGACAGATCGACGCATTAGTTTCGGCCCAGATAATCGCGCGATCCAAGTCATCTCGCAGATTGCTAACTTCCTCGGGCGCGACTTCATGCAGAGACAGCTTACCAGCCTCGTAGCTGACCGAGTGCATTCCGTCTATCCTTGAAAAGTCCATTAATTCACGTCGAGCCCGCAGGTGGTCAATAACGCTCTGAGGCAGGTAGATGGGGCCACAGACCGTCGCGATTGCGTCGAGTGCTTGCAGCCGCCAACCTGTCCATAACGCTAGGAGATCAAGGACACATCCCTTGCCAGCGTTGTCGTCAATTGCCTGCACAGCCACCTCGCGCTCTGGCTCGTTACCGATAGCGACTTTGAGGGCGATGCCCTGCGCTGCCAAGCTCATAGCGATTTCAATGCTATCGAGACCGAGCCGTTTTGCAAGCACCCCAAGCGGCCAAGGACCGTTTCGGTACTGCTCTTGTTCGGCCTTGAACCACTCTTGGCGAGCCTTGAGTTCAGCGATAAGATCATCGAGCCCATCGGGTCGATCGGCGTCTAAGGCAACCATTCGGAGACCGAAAATTTCAGGGAACCGTGACTCGTAACGTTGCAAGATGTAGTGCAGTCGAGCGACGTACTTGTGCCTCAATTGGACGATCGTGCCCCCACGGCCGTTCGCATCAATTAAGCGGCTTTCAGCCGTCAGACCCATTAGCGTGTGGACGAGTGGGTGGTCCGGCTCCCACGATTTATTATCTAGGGAGCGTAGGCTAGAGTCGGGCTCGACAATCAGAAATAGCTCCTCACCATTGTCGTAAAGTAAGTCGACTGCCACGTGATCCGTTACCACAGGAGCAGTCCACTGACTAGCGCCGTCTTCCCCTCCACGCCCTTCCCTTAGCAACAGCATACAAAGCGTCATCCATGCTTGTGACTTG
This sequence comes from Candidatus Accumulibacter affinis, assembly GCA_016713625.1. Classification (GTDB taxonomy): domain Bacteria; phylum Pseudomonadota; class Gammaproteobacteria; order Burkholderiales; family Rhodocyclaceae; genus Accumulibacter; species Accumulibacter affinis. The sequence goes on along the minus strand of JADJOT010000007.1, from coordinate 74,437 downwards.
TCGCGGTGCTCAAGAAACAACCGATAGGCGAAGGCTGCTGCCCGCTCGATATACCCGAAATAGCCCAACAGCAACACGATGCGGAATCTATCTTGCAAACGCGTCCAAGTAAGATCCTCGACTCGCTTGTCCAATTCAGCAAACACCTCGGTAGAGCGGTCCTGCCGAACCAGAATCTCGATCTTGAGCAACCGAGCCCGAGCGTTGTGGGGCTCGTGCGATAACAACTCCTCAATAATGCGATATGCAGCGGCAAGGTCGCCTTCGTTCCATGAGTGAGCGGCAATCGTCCAGAGTATTTCCGAGTCATCGCGCACAATTGGCGCTACTGTAGCAACGGCCATGTGAAACGCTTCGTCCCGCCGGGCTTCAGCCAAGCTTTGGAGATAGAGTGTTGTGGCTGGATTCTTTCTCGACAAGTCCACATGATGTTCGAGAAGCAGGGAAGCCTGCTCCGGCAGGCCTTGCTTGCGTAGTTCTTCGGCAACGAAAAACCGTGTTGCCATGTCGACGTCCGCCGGAAGAGAAATTGATATCGCGCGAAGCCTCTCTTTAACAACATTCGCAACAAGGCCGGCCCTCTGCTCTCCTCTCAATTCCAGTAGGCTGGCGGTTACATCCGTGGGGTGCAATTCCTTGAGAGCCGCAACAGCGGTCTTAAGTGTTTCTAATTCGCCGGTCTTCAGTGCTAGTTCGCCGACCACATCCCAGCGTAATCGGGTGAGACGAGGACTGAGCGTTGCGGGATCCATTGCCAGTACTTGGGCTAGCGATGCAGACGGCTCGTTAATCGCACTAAGTTCGGCTCGTAACAGACAGTTTTCCGGATCCTGATCATCCGAGAGCGTCCTGAGAGCATCCATCTGGCGCCCAAGGGAGGCTTGCGCCAGGGCCAGAAGGCGGCGAAGCTGCGGATCATCCGGCACCTTTGGCAGGCCACGCTGCAGCAACGCTTCGCATTCGGCTGGCCTTCCCGTCAAACGGAGCAGGAGGCCCGCATTGCTGAGATTAGCGGCAAGGTCGTACTGGTCGGCGAAACCGATATTGAGCCAATGCTCGACCATTGCCGTCAAGTGATTGGCGGCAGCATTCAGTTCTTCTGTCGTCACCGAGGCACGGCAGTTGGAAATGATCCCGCCTGAGTCCAGCATAAGCGAGAGCACGGCAATTGCCTTGATTCGATTAAAAACTTCGCAGTTCGGATGACGAAGGCTCACTTTCAGGGTGCGCTCTGCCCAGTCGGAAAGATTTCTGCGACGCAGGAATTCGACGAGTCCAAGGTCAGCATGTTCATTGCCTACGAGATCAGGAGGTATTAGCGTTTCAGGGTCACCCTGCCAAGATGATCGGGCCGCAGCTTGCAAGAGGTAGGCAACTGCATGATCGGCGCGTGGCTCGCCCCTCAGAGCGCAGCGGGCCAACTCCATTGCTGTCTCGTGGTGACCTTGGATGGTTCGGGCAAGTGCCAAATTGGCAATGGCGTTGGCATCATCCGGTCGAATTGAATAGGCCGTTTCATAGTGGGCAGCACCTTCCTCTTGCTGTCCTAGCTCAAGAGCGATCGCACCAAGATTTGTCTCAATGCGGAAGCGCGCCCAAGGTTTGTTGCCCAATACTTCTTTCTTTAGAATCGCTAGCAGCCCATCCTGCGCTAGAAGCGGCTGGTGTTGGTCCCTAAAAATATCCCGAAAAATATCAATCCGTGCGTGTAGAGCAGGATCCTCATCGGGTGTGTTGGCTGCACCGATGTCGCGAGACGGCAGGGGCAGGCCTGTTTGTCGAAGCTGCTCCGCCACTAGAGTCGCGATTTGGTAAGCGAAATCGTTGCCGGAGGATGAAGTCGTGGTTGCTACCTGAGGCGCCGCGGTGGCTACGCTAGAGGGGAAGAATGCCGCATATGCGATTTCGTGAACTGCGATGAGCGTTTGTAGGGCCGCCCAGCCGTAGATGACTACCGTCAGATTATGACCTTCGCCGCGTAGGGCCTGTTCGACTACGATCGCCGCGTCCGAGGCCCCGGTATCGTCAGGCGCAGTGGTTGCAAAGATTATCTCCTTGAGGCCCGCCTTTAGATTGAGGGCTGCCCGACAGTCTGTCAGGATCTTTTCCTCCTTGAGCGGCTTGGCTATTAGCCTGCACTGAACGCCGACATAGTGATCCGGATCGCCGTTGCGCCTGCCGAGAAGGTCGATCCCACTTTGATTCTGTCCACTCCGGCCATACTCCTGCGTGTTTGGATCCTTTAGCTCCGCGCGGAAAAGCAGCACACAATTACGCTGAAACGCTTGCCAGTCTTTCGGCTTAGGAATTTCATGCGACAGGCGGGTGCCGAGTGGGACTCCAATGCGTGCAGCGGTGGGATCGGGAAGCGCCTCAGCTGTGCCGTTGATCTCTATTCCCTTCTTCTTTGTGCCCGCAATTTCTATGCAATCGGGAACTTGGGAACTTACAGTCACTTGCGATCGCACTTGATCCACTCAGGGAAGTCTGCTTGCTTGAGGACCATCTTGGACGGTGTAAGGACTTGGATGAACAATGCGAGTGAGGAGTCCCGCCCCTGAATGTCCAAGATAACAGAACTACCACCAACTATAGAGTATCGGCCGAAAGCGGTGTGGCCACTAAGCCAAGAGATGAGCACTACGCCGTTATCACCGAAGTGGAACTTGCCAACGCGATCCGCCGCTCCGGCAAGACACCGCCAAGCACCTAGAATAAGCGAACTCGGTGAGCTATCTTGTGAGGGTGCCAGTGGTGCGACTGCTCTGGGCGGACTCGAAGCAGAACTCGGGGGTACCCCTGACGACTGAGAGGTGCGCGTCCGCATTTGTCCGATCCAGTCTGCTGGATGGGCAAAATTCAGATTCTGGCCGTAGCGATGCTGGAACGTCACTATACCCACCAAGTTCCCCGAGACATCGAATAGGCCACCACCGCTTGAGCCAGGGGAAACTGGCGCGGTGGTCTGGATCACCGTGCCGGCAGGAAGGGTGCGTAGGCTGGAGACAATCCCCTCACTGATGGTAAGGTCCAGACCGTACGGTGCGCCAATCGCGTAGACGCGCTGCCCAATCCGAAGCGAGCCGACGCTCCCGACATTGACCGAAGGCGCGGCCAATCCGGGGACGGAAAGCGAACACAGATCGAGTTCTTCGTCGGTAACCAGCCTACTAGCCGTGTGTATATCGGTCCCAACCTTTACCGTGATGCTAACCGCCTTCGCGACGACGTGACAATTGGTCACGACGGTGCCGTTTCCAATTACGACCCCACTGCCTTGTGATGCTGCTCTGCCTGAACTATCGGTGGTGGCCACTCGCGCTATGCTGTTTGACACTTCCGAAAACAAATCCTCTGCTGAACGCGTCGCCAGCGTCCCTGATACAGGACTAACTGCGGTCGCCGTCGCGGGGGGCTCCGGTTCCGCGGCGGGTGCTGCCTTCTCAATCAGTTGCGGTGTAATCAAGGCGACCGACACCGGCGGCTGCGATGGCGGTCGTCCTGACGACTGAACCTTCCAGCCGATCCCTGCAATGACTAGAAGGACAATCCCCAACGAAACCCATTTGAGCCAGCCGGAGCGTGGATCTTCAGGCTCTCGTCGCTTAGCACCGCGTGACGCCGCCTTCTCAAGTGACGCGTCGTAAGTCGAACGCGATTTCACGTTCGAAAGAACCTGGTAGGCTTCATGCACTAGCGCTACAGCGTTGGGGTCGGGTGTTGGTGTTGCAAGAAGGTCGTCAAGCCGCGCTTGGTAAGCCGCGGCGATCTCTTGGCGGCTCGCCGTGGAATCGACACCAAGAATCGTGTAGAGCGTTCGCTTCATTGCTGTTTACTCAACGGTGCTAGCGAAATCAAGCTGCTCAAAGATGTCGCTTACATCCTCGGCAAAGGCCTGTATGTAGCTGTGCAGGTTCGGCCGCAGGTTGTCCTGATCGCCCATCCGCGCCGGAAGATCCAGCGGCGCGACGTTGTAGAAGGTCTGGCAGGACTGACGCAGCACAAAGGCTTCAAATGGCATACCCGCTTCTGTCTTTGCCTTGTGCTCTGCCAGCACTGCAGCCTTGGTCGGTGCCAGCACGCAGTCCAGCCGCCGCAGGATGGTGAAGGGCAGGATCACACGGCCATATTCGGATTGCTTGAAGTCCCCGCGGAGCAGATCAGCGACGGACCAGATGAGGGTGGAGAGAGATTGCTGGTTCATTCTGTTTGATCAGATGTCGCATCGGCGCAACACTTCTTGTATTTCTTCCCAGAACCACAGGGGCAGGGCTCATTGCGGCCAATCTTGGGACGATGAAACGCTTCTCTCTTTTTCCCTATGCATTTCATGTCCGCATTCCGCTGAGCAAAGTACGCCGGATATGCCGGGTGCCGTTTGCGGAAAGTCGCCCAAAGGCGATCGAGGATGGCTTCGCACTTCGGCTCCGATTCGAGGGCAAACGTGCCAGACGGATCGATCTCGATCTCTCCCACCGCCTGGGACTCCCCTTCAACCTCCAACTGACAGAACTGCACGACGACTTTGCCACAATTACACCCAGGGTTGATGCAATAGCCATCGAATACCTGGAATATTTCGGGTTCATCGTCGAACACATACTGATCGCGCCGAGCCCATTTGAAAACGTCGAGGTAAGCAACCATGTCGCCTTCCTGCCACGGAGAAATCGCAATCGTCTTGGCGCCGAGGACGAGTTTCCGTTGATCCGGATAACCCTTGCCGATGTACCACAGCCTGGCAATTTCATCGAGAACATCGCTATGGATGCGATCGACCATCGCCGCAATGCGAGAGTCCGCATCCGCCACAGTCAGCGGGTTGCCGTAGAGATCAGCGACCGTCACGGCGTCAATATTGAGAATGAAGGATGTGAGTCCTTCGATCCGTGCCGCGATATCGACGTATCCCTGTCCGGCTTGCCATGCCTCGCGCACGGGCAGACCACGCGTGAGCAACGCTTCACGACTTTCGTCCGAGGCGAGGATTAGCGCATCACGGCAATTGCAGTGCTGGTCGGGACAGGTATGTGCCCAGACCCACAGGGGACCGATTCCGGGAAGTTCGAACAGGCCATCATCGGGCGCGAGAGTAGGTGTGGTGGTTCGCCGTCCGCTGGCCGTGTGTTCGTTGACCGGGGAACTTGAGGTGTCATTACGTACCATGTTCGCTTTCGAGTAAGGTGTCCTGGATGCTCGTCGAGGCGCCTCATGATAACCGACTGAACACCGCGACTGAAGCACGAGAACAAGGCGTGGACTTCACCAGAAGCAGCAAATGCAGAAAGTGCTCCAGTCTCAGTAGACGCCTTGGCTGACCCCGCGGGAAAGGATACTCGTATCACTGCGTTGAGCTCTTAGAAGGAGGCCGACCATGGGAATAGCAAGCAGAAGAAAAGCAGGCAACCGCTCACAGAGTTTTCGGGGCGAGGCAACGGTTTCCTTCGTCGAGTGGTGACGGGCATGCCGCTGATGCGTAAGCGTCCAGCCCCTCCACCTGTAAAACCCGCGAGAAGTGGAGCAACCTCCAGGTTTTCGACAGGAGGAAGAGATGGACAAGGCTGGGGAACTGGAAGCGCACTGGCGGGGCCATGTGGACGCCTGGCGGGCGAGCGGCGACAGCCAGAAGGCGTACTGTGATCAGCACGGACTGAGAAGCCATTCGCTCAGTTACTGGCACCTGCGCTTGGCGAAGGGTCCAGGGCCGAGCAGAGCGGGAGGCCCGCTGACCCTGGTTCCTGCAGTGAGGGTTCCCCGTGCCGCGGCCTTTACGCCGAGTCTGTCGCTGCACAGCCCGCAGGGCTGGCGACTCGAATTTGCCACTCTGCCGCCTGCCGGGTGGCTGACGGCCCGGTGGGGAGAGCGCGCATGAGCGCGCCCCTCGGGGTGGCGCCGGAGCGCATCTGGCTGGCCGTCGAAGCGGTGGACATGCGTCTGGGCATCGATGGCCTGTCGGCGCGCATCCAGGCCAGTCTCGGGCGCAGCCCCTGTGACGGCACCGCCTACGCCTTCACCAACCGGCGCCGCAGCCGGCTCAAACTGCTGGTCTGGGATGGCACCGGCGTCTGGCTCTCGCAGCGCCGGCTGCACCGTGGCTACTTCACCTGGCCGAGCGCCAGCGACCCGGTTTTCGCCCTCACCGCAGCACAATGGCGCTGGCTGATCTCCGGCGTAGACTGGCAACGCCGCGATGCCAAGATCGAGAAGCTGACCCTCGAACTGGCCTATCTGCGGCGGATGAAATTCGGCGTCAAGAGCGAGTCCCTGGTCGCTGCCGAACGGGACCTCTTCGACGAAACCCTGGCCGCCGACCTCGCTGCCTGCGAAGCCCGCCTGGACGAACAGCGCCAGGCGGCCGAAATGGGGCCGCATCTCCCGCCCGCCGAGAAACCGAAACGCGAACGCGCCGGCCGTCAGCCCTTGCCCGAACAGCTGCCCCGGGTCGAGCACCTGCACGAGCCCGAAAGCTGCACCTGTGGGCAATGTGGTCAGGCACTGGTGCGGATCGGCGAGGACGTGACCGAGAAACTCAGCATCGTTCCCGCCGAGTTCTTCGTCGAACGCCACCTCTACCCGAAGTACGCCTGCCGGCCCTGCGAGACCCTCACCGCCGCACCGGCGGTGGCTTCGGTGATCGATGGCGGCCTGGCGGCGCCGGCCTTGCTGGCCTGGGTGATGGTCATCTGGGCGTATCGCAGCAATGCCCTGGGAAGCAACCCGCCGATCGTCGTCTTCGACTACCAGCCCGGCCGGGGCGGGAAGTATGTGGTGGAGTTCCTCGGCCACTGGCAAGGCGCTCTGATGGTCGATGAGTTTGCCGGTTATGTTGCCGCCGAAGATATGTGACACCAGTCCAGAAGCCCCAGCATCCAGCCTGTTCTTGAGCATTTGACAGCACATAACTGGAGGTCCTTGCTGACAGTCCCTTTCAACCTCAAAGGACTGTCATGTTCGAAACTCTTGTTAGTACAGATCGCGCACTTGCCCACCATCGCGATGGCCCGTTGGCAGATGAACGCAATCGCTACCTTCAGCACTGTACTGCTCAGGGTGGCACGCGAGATTCTCTACGTCTGCGGGCGCGATCGATTTTGTGGGTTGCTGAACACATGTCACCCAGCGACTTCGGGAGCGTCAATGCGTCCCGGTTGCATGAAATCGTCTACGGACGAGTTTCGCCAACCAGTCATGGGCTGGCACCAACGACGGCCGCTACATGCGTATGTTTCGCGCGACCCTGGTTGAAATACCTGGGCTGGTGGCCGCAGCCCGAGGAGTCGGTCCCGTTCGGGCCGGCCCTTGAGCACTTCGTTGCCTGGATGCGCGACGAACGCGGTCTGACGCCCTGCACGATTGAGCAATGGCGGTACCGCGCCTTGAAGTTTCTGTGCTGGTGCAGCGACACCGACCGTAACCTGGCAACGCTCCAGCCACAAGATATCGATGCGTACTTCGTCAATTACGGTGCAAAGCGGTGGTCTCGGATCTCTGCCGGAGGAATCGCCAAGATGCTGCGGGTGTTCCTTCGTCACGCCGCCAGTACCGGCGCGTGCAGCCCTATTCTGGCTGGTTCGATCCCAGGAAATCGGCGATATGCGCTGGAGTCGTTGCCGTACGCTTTGAGCTGGGAGGATGTAAGGCGCGTGGTCGCCACCGCCAGCAGCGATAGCGAGGGCGACATTCGCGACCGCGCGATCCTGCTTCTATTGGCTGTATACGGCCTTCGGCGAGGCGAGGTTGCATCGCTTCGGCTTGACCAGATCGACCTCGCCGCCGGGCTTTTACATATCTGGCGACTGAAGCGCCGCCAACCCCAGGTCTACCCGCTCGTGCCTTCCGTGGCGGAGGCGCTTCGGCGATACATCCACGAGGTTCGGCCGAACGTGTCGCATGCTGAGGTCTTTATCCGGACCCAGGCGCCGCGATTCCCCATTCAGGCTACGGCCCTCTACAACATCGTCACCCGGCGGCTGCGCGCACTTGGGATACAGGCCGCTCACCTTGGCCCTCATGCTTTGCGGCACTCGTGCGCAGCGAAGCTGCTCGCCGACGGGCTGACACTCAAGGAGATCGGCGACCACCTCGGTCATCGCAGTGCCTCGGCCACGATGACCTACACGAAAGTCGACCTGGGGTCTTTACGCCAAGTGGCTGACTTCGATCTCGGAGGTCTGCGATGAACACCAGTGATGTCATCACGATTTATCTTGCCACCCGGCGAGCCCAGGGTGTCCAAATCCGCAGCGGTGCCCGGGCGCTGCGCCAGTTCGCGCGCGAGACAGGTGATCGGCCCTTGCACGAAGTGACGCAGCAGGCCGTGAGCGCGTTTCTACGCGGCCATGGCGCGCTTAGCGCCTCCTGGACGACAAAATTTAGATTGTTGGCCGGGTTGTATCGCTTCGCGTTGGCGCGCGGCTATGTGGCGGTATCGCCGTTGCCAGAAATCAAGCCGAAGTTGCCGCCGCCGCAGACACCCTATGTCTACTCGCATGACGAACTACAGCGCCTGCTCGACTCGACCGCCGTCGTAGGATCGCCCTTGAGCCGTCTTCAGGCCATGACGTATCGAACCTTGCTACTGGTACTGTACGGCGCTGGACTTCGTATCAGCGAAGCCATCGGCCTCACGGTGGCTGACGTTGATATTGCCGAGCAAGTCCTGACCGTTCGAAACACGAAGTTCTACAAGACTCGCTTGGTACCGATCGGGCCGCAACTGGCGTCAGCATTGGCGGCCTACTATGAGAGGCGAAGCACGCTGCCCATGGTAAAGGACAGGGGCTCCCCCTTTCTTTGTACACGCACGGGTTGTTGTCTGGCTTACCCGGAAGTCATCACCTGCTTTCAACGGATACGATCAGCGGCGGGCATTGTCCGTCCACCCGGTGAGCTACGACCTCCGCGACTTCACGATCTGCGCCACACCGCGGCGGTTCATCGTGTCCTGGCCTGGTACCGTTCGGGCAAGGACGTCCAATACCTTCTGCCTCATCTGGCGACCTACCTCGGACACGCCAATATCGTTTCGACACAGCGCTATCTGCACATGACATCAGAGTTGCTGCAAGAGGCCAGCTCCCGGTTCGCGGCGTATGCATTGAACGAGGTAGAACGGGAGGCCGATGATGCGTGATCAAAGCCTTCTCGGTCCATGGGTACGGCGTTTCCTGCTGGAGTATCTGGTCGCCGAGAGAAACCTGGCGAGGAACACTCAAGTAAGCTACCGGGATACATTAACCCTGCTCCTGCCATTCGTCAGCAACTTGGCGACGGTGCCGATCGAGCGTCTGGCGGTGCATGACGTGTCAGCAGATCGGGTGCGGGCATTCCTCGATCACATCGAGCATGAGCGTGGTTGCAGCGTCGTCACGCGCAACCAGCGACTCAGCACCATTCACTCGCTGGCTCGTTTCGTCGGTATGCGTTCACCTGAGCATCTGGATTGGTGTTCTCAAGTTCGTTTGGTGCCGTTCAAGAAGGCCGCCCAGAACGCCATCGGATATCTCGACAAGCCCGAAGTCGAGGCACTGTTGCGCGCCCCAAATCGTGGCACGACGCTGGGGGCGCGAGACCATGCTCTGCTGCTCTTTCTCTACAACAGCGGCGCTCGTGCCGACGAGGCGGCGTCTTTGCGGGTGGGCAACCTTTACCTGGGAACGTCACCGTCTGTACGCATTCTCGGCAAGGGCAACAAGTGGCGGATCTGTCCTCTATGGGCGGTCACGGTAGCTGCGCTGCAACCGCTTGTGGCCGGAAAGTGCGCCGACGATCAGGTGTTTCACGGACGAACCGGTGACCCGATGACGCGCTTCGGGGTACATCGCATCGTGAAGACCTACGCCAAGGAGGCGGCCACGCGGGTCGAGTCCATGCGTGGAAAACACATCAGCCCGCACTCGATCCGGCATACCACGGCTGTTCATTTACTTCGTGCGGGAGTGGACATCAATACCATTCGGGCTTGGCTCGGTCACGTTTCCTTGGACACGACACACGTTTATGCCGAGGTCGATCTCGAGATGAAGGCCAAGGCACTGGCCTGCGTGAACATCACCGACCTGCCAGCCGCCGCGCGGACGAAATCAGCGAGAACGTCGGGCACGATCATGGACTTCATGAGCCAACTGTAGCCGCCAAACGCTCGAATTTATGTGCGCACCAGCCCGACGGTCCAGAGGATCGGCCGTCGGCCTTCAGGTCGCCACCACATATCTTCGGCGGCAACATAACCGGCATTATGTTTTGCACAACATAATGCCGGCTATCAGGTGCTGTTTCGGGGCGAGGTGATCGAACTCGCCTGTATGGCCCACGCCCGGCGGAAGTTCTTCGACCTCCATCAAGCGAATGGGAGCCCCGTCGCGGCCGAGGCCCTGCGCCGCATCGGCGAGTTGTATGCCATTGAGGCCGCAGCGAAGGGGAAGACGGTAGAGGAGCGCGCCCGACGACGAAAGGAAACCAGTCAGCCGCTGCTCGAAGCCCTGCACCTGTGGCTCCAGAACACCCGCAGATCGGTGGCCGACGGCGGCGCACTGGCCAAGGCGATCGACTACCGTCTGCGACGCTGGCCGGCCTTGGCCCGGTACGCCACCAACGGCTTCTACCCGATCGACAACAACCCGGTCGAGAATGCCATTCGTCCGATCGCCATCGGGAAGAAAAATTGGCTGTTCGCCGGTTCCGAGGCGGCAGGCCAACGCGCCGCGGCGATTCAGTCGCTGCTCGAAACTGCGCGCGCGAACGGCATCGAGCCCATGGCCTGGCTGACCGACACCCTCGAGAAACTCCCCTCCTGGCCGAACCGCCGCATCGACGAGCTCCTGCCGCTCAAAAAGCCAGTCTGATTGTGCGCGCCCAGGGGTGGGTGCGCTGAACGCTTACGTTGCACAAGATTTCGGCGCTCGATGACCTCAAAGCCGACTGTGTTCGGCGCGGGCTGTGGCGCGAAGAAGGCAATCACATCCGCCGCGGTCCGTTTCCCCCGCCCGTTCCAGAGGTGTCTCTTCGCGAGCTCTCCGTGCAGGAAGACGGCGACGGTCACACCTATCTGAAAATCGAACCGCTGCACGCGCAGTCGCTCGTCTATGAAACCGGTGACTCGGACCCGACCAGCGCTTCCAGTCCCGTGCCGACGCCAACCCGCTTTGAAGCGGTCGGCTTGCGTTACCGCTTTCTCGCCTTCGATCCTGCCGACATGGTCCGCGTCAGTGCGGTGAAGGAATGGACTGCGAAGCTTCGGCTGAAGTATCAGCTTCACCACCGCGGTAGTCATCACGAAGTGGAGCTACTGGCCTTGCCAAAGGCCAACGGGGTCACTATCCGCTACAGCACGGATGGTTCCTCGCCAACCAGTGCAGGCGCTGCGACTTACGATGGGCCATTCCGCGTGCCGGCGAATTGCCGCGTGGTGTGCGCCATGGCAGTATCAAGCGCCTACGACCTGAACTCCGAGACGCTACGGATCACCATCCCACAGCAAGGACCCGCGGCGCGACACCCGATAGATCCCGGACTCCCTGCCCGCTGGAACCAGCAAACCAAGCTTGATGACGCCGGCGCGGTTTGGGACTTCATTCAGCGATTGGCGTCAGCCACCGGTGTCCGCGCGCATGACATCAGCCTCACGGCGGAGAGCAGCGATGGTCAGCAGAACGTCGACTATTCGGGGGCACTGGACGGCGGCTACGATGCCGATGCAGCAAGAGCAGTCGCCGAGAAGCTTCAGGAGATCGTCAAGGACGGCAGCCTGCGCATGACTGCGGGCGCGCTATCATTTCCCAACGGACAGGCACTGCTCGAGTGGCTCCTGGCCACCAACCAGCCGTTCAGCGTTGCCAAAGTGAGCCAGTAAGCGATGGCCGATGCTCCCTCATCCTTCGCACGCAAAGTCGTCGGTCTCGGCTTTTTGCCGGACGAAGCGCGCCATGGCTTCCTGATCGACATCCCGAAGGGCAGCGGCGCCAGCGAACTCATCTGCATCACCGAGCATCGCGGCAATGACCTCGACCATCTGGGCGCGCGCGCCGTCGATGCGCCATCCCCGAATGACCCGTCGTTGCGCGTGGTCATCGACCGCCAGCGCTGGCTGGCGCTCGCGCCGGCCTTCTGGGAGGAGGCTAACCGCCGCCTGCGTGCCAACGGCCTGTCGGCCGCCAGGTTTCAGAAGAACCCTGGCAAACCGGTGCCGGTTCATCCCTCACTCGGCAAGGAACTTTGCATCCTCTGCTGGGCGGTGGAAGACGCCTCACCCGACGACATCCCGAATGCGCTGCACAACTGGGAAGCGCTGGCACCCGAAGAGCGTTGGTGGCTCTACACCATGACCGTCGCCACCACCGGCCAGGCCATGCAGAAGGGTCTCGGCTGGCGCAAGGCGCTGCGTGCTGCCATCGCCGACAACCCGTTTGTCAAAGGCGAGGGCCTCTCGCCCAAGGCACGCCGCGAGCTACTGGGTCACAGTCAGCTAAACTTAGCCCTTTGAGGCGCGTTCGCCCCATCGACATCCCCATCGACATCGACTTGATCCAATCTGTGATTTGATGTAAAAACGCTTTTATGAAAAAGCGGCACGTACTTGAGGATTGAAGCAACGATGAGAACCACACTCGATTTGCCCGACGAGACTTTTCGCAAACTGAAAGCGGAGGCCGCATTGCGCGGTTTCAAGCTGAAAGAACTGGTCGCCCAATTTATTGAGCGTGGCTTGGCTGCGGGTGACTCGTCGCCAGGCTCGGTGCGGCCGCACGGCCCATTTCCGGTTGCCATCGAGCGCACCAGCTACCCGATTCCAATCGCGCGTGAAGCCGATGGCACAGTCACCCCCTACCTGAGCAACGAACAGCTTTACGCCATTCTGGATGAAGAAGACCTCGCTCAATACCAGCGCGTATTGGGCGTATTGGGCGAGGGATCGGGTCAATGAACGACCTGCCTGACATCAACGTCTGGCTGGCCTTGATCGATAAACGCCACATCCACCACCTGGCCGCCAGCCATTACTGGGCAGACGCCACGGTGCACAGCCGCGCCTTTTGCCGTATCACAGCCAACGGTTTTTTGCGCCTCTGCACCCAGTCCAAAGCGTTGCCCAACCCGCTGAGTCCGCACGAAGCCTGGATCACCTATCGGCAATTTCTGGCGCTCCCCATCATTCGCTGGCTGCCAGAGCCACCGGCGCTTGACGATACCTACTGTGCGCTGACCTGCGCCCCCGGTTTTGTCCATCGGCTCTGGACAGATGCTTACCTTGCCGCCTTTGCCATCACCACAGGGTGCCGGCTAGTCTCTTTTGACAGCGACTTCCAACGTTTTGCCGGCCTGAACTTTCTGCTTCTTGCGCCCTTGCCAACACCCTGAATTTTGCCCACGCCGACTTTCATCGAGACCCGGTTCCCGATTGCCCGCCTGTCGGCGGTGATGTACTTTTTGGCGTTCGGTAGCTATCATTGATGACCATCACTTGATTGTCACGTCAGGAGCTTCACTTGGACACTGCCCGTCTTTTCCAATCTGGTCGTAGTCAAGCGGTTCGCTTACCCAAGGAATACCGGTTTGCCGGCACTGAAGTGGTGGTGCAGCATTTTGGTAATGGCGTTCTCTTGTTACCGATGGATGACCCCTGGCAAACGCTGGAAACCGCGCTGTCATTGTTCGAGCCAGGATTTGTCATGACACGGGAGCAGCCAGCGACGCAAATTCGTGCCGAAATCGCCGCATGATTTTGCTCGACACCAATATCTGCATTTACCTCATCAACACCAGACCGCCTGAAGTGCTGGCGCGTTTTCATCAATACCGACTGGGTGACATCGGCCTGTCGAGTGTGGTGGCTGCGGAACTTGCCTTTGGGGTGGCCAAGAGCGCCTCGGTGCGCAATCGCCAGGCGCTGGAAATGTTTCTCGCTCCGCTGAAAGTTCTCCCTTTTGATATGGCGGCCATGTGGGCTTATGGTGACTTGCGCGCTGACCTGGAGCGCCGGGGGGAACCGATTGGCTCCCTGGACACCCTGATTGCTGCGCACGCACTGAGCGTCAATGCCGTGCTGGTCACCAACAACACGCGCGAGTTTTCCAAAGTCCGGGGTCTGCAACTGGAAAACTGGGCGGCTACCGAATGAGCACCTTCATTGAAACCCAGTTCCCGATTTCCCGTCTCTCCGCCGAGTCTTACAAGGAGCGCAAGGCGAACAACGGGCAGACGCTCACCCGCCTCGGCAAGCAATCCTCGCAAGTTAGCACAAAGGCATAGCTTTGGCGCGCCGTTGCGCCGATCGTACTTCTGTTGCATAATAGTTCTGCAACCAATTGTTTATAAAGGAGAATTGTATGACGGCCTGAATATGCTAATATACTTATGAAGCTCTCGAAGTATCTGTTTTCAAAAGAGTTCCTGGAAGTGGCCCGGCTCGATCCCAAATACTTCACCCGCCAACGCACCCTGACGCTGCCGACTGTCGTCAGCTTTCTGCTTTCCGGGGTCCAGGCCGCGGTACAGTCCGAACTCGATCAGTTCTTCGCCAATCTGCACAATCGCGCCAACTCGGTGCGCGAAGTGACGGCGCAAGCGTTTTCACAAGCGCGCTACAAGATCAGTGCGCTGGTGTTTGGCGAGGTCAATCAGGAGCTGATCCGCTTGGCGGAGGAGCACTTGCCGATCCCGCGGTGGAAAGGGCTCCGCCTGGTCGCGGCGGATGGGAGCGACGTTCGCCTGACGGTGATGAAGGAGGGAATCCGGTCGATCGTCAAAGGCATGGCGTTCGGCCTGTACTTGCCAGGGATCGAACTGTTTCTGGACTTCCGGCTGCATGAGCCTTTGTGCGATGAGCGCCAGATGTTCTTCGAGGCGATCGACCGTCTGCGCCCCGACGATCTGCTGCTGATGGATCGCGGCTTTCCGTGTCGTTGGCTGGTGTCGGTACTGACCGCGCGCCAGCTCCATTTCTGTATTCGTTGCGATTTGTCTCGAGGATTCAAGGTGGTTCGTGAGTTCCTGATGTCCGGCCAAAGCCAGCAGGTGGTCGTCTTGCGTGCCCCGAGTGCCCGCGATGCCGAAGACTATGAATGTCCGGCGACGCCGACTACCGTTCGCCTGGTACGGGTGGTGACGCCGAATGGACGGGTCCATGTGGTGATGACGTCACTCTTCGATCCGGTGGCGTTTCCGCCGCCGCGTTCGCCAACCTGTACCACGGTCGGTGGCGGATCGAGGAGGCATTCAAACGGATCAAGCATCGGCTCGAACTGGAGCATACCTCCGGCCTGTCCTGGCACGCGGCGCGGCAGGACTTCGGCGCCAAGGCGGTCCTCGACAACCTCAACGCGCTGGCGGCCTATGTCGCCACGGACGCTCATCTGGACCCGGAATCCTCCTACAAAATTAACCGCACTCTCGCGATCGACAAAATCAAGCGGCAACTCGGTCGCTGGCTCCTGGCCGCCCAGGCGGCCACCCGCCGCCTGAAACCGCTCCTCGCAGAAATCGCTTTGAACCTCCAGAAGTTCGTTCCCGACCGCTCGCAACCTCGCAAACCTCAGCCGAAACCGCATTTCTCTCACGCCTACAAATGAATATGCCTATATGCTAACTTGTGAGGATTGCCTCGGCAAGTGGTGGGGGCGCAAGCCGCTCATCCTCGTTCGTGCGTCCATCGTCGGCATGTTGATGCCTGCCTCTGCCAATCCGAAAAGGGACCGGGAGATTTTCCTCAAGATTCTCACCATGGATGACGATGGTACGTGGCAGCGCAATAAAGGAAGAATCAGAGACCGCGCCACCTTCGACGCCCTGACTTACGCCGAACGCCTCAAGGACTGCGAACGGCCGGAGAACATACCTGGTCCGACGGCGGAAACCTGGGCAGAGATCAACGTCTACCTCGGCACCACGGCCACGAAGCTTGCCGAACTGGTCGAACAACTCGGTCAGCGCAGCTTCGGCCACACGCCGCGCGTCGGGGATAGCTTCTGCGGCGGTGGTTCGATCCCCTTCGAGGCGGCACGCATCGGATGCGACGCTTTCGGGTCCGATCTCAACCCCGTTGCCGGCCTGCTGACCTGGGCCAGCCTCAACCTCCTCGGCGGTGGGAGGGAAGTGCAGGAAGAAGTCATGCGCGTGCAGGCGGTAGCACTCGTTGCCGCTGATCGACAAGTGACGGCGTGGGGCATCGAGCGCAATGCGCAAGGTGAACGCGCCGATGCCTACCTCTACTGCGTGGAGGTGAAGCCGGAGGGTTGCGATTACTTCATCCCGCTCGCTCTCAGTTGGCTGGTCGGCGAAAAATCCAAGGTCGTCGCCCGCTGGCAACGCACCCCTGGGTCGGACCAACTCAGGCCTGAGATCGCGGTCGTGCCGGATGCCGAGTCGAATCGGTACAAGGCAAAGAAAGGGGCCACGGTAGTAGACAGCCGCGTCGTCGATCCCTTCGATCCCAGCCGCTCCTGGTCGGTGGAAGCGCTGCGCGGCCCGGAAGGTCTGCGACGCTGGAGCAACGACGACCTCGTTCCCCGCCCGGGCGATGTGTTTCAGGAACGGCTTTATTGCGTCCGCTGGGTTGGCGCTGATGGGGGGCGCCGTTATGCGGCTCCCGACGACGCGGATCTGGCCCGTGAAGCAAGAGTGCTCGAACTGCTGCGCGAACGATTTGCCGACTGGCAGCGCGAGGGGTTCATCCCGGCGAAAACAATACCCGAGGGTGACGACAAGACTGACGAGCCTATCCGCACCCGTGGTTGGAGGCACTGGCACCACCTCTTCACGCCACGGCAGTTGTTGACTCATGGGTTACTGGCGGAGATTTCCGAACGATTGTCGAACTCTAAGAATGCTCAAGTTGGATGCTTATTGGGGTTGGGTAGAGTGGCAGATTTCGACTCCAAATTATGTCGCTGGATACCCGATAAGGCGCGTGAGCAAGGGTCAGATGTATTCGAAAATCAAGCTCTCAACACAAATTTTAGCTACAGCATCCGTCCTGTGCTGAGGTGGGATACGGCGTGGACGCTCGCCCTGCGTTCTTCCGTAGTCACCAATAAAAATCTAGTTGCCCTTTCGGACGCCCGCGATCTTCACGAGACCTGCGACCTATGGATCACCGACCCATCCTACGCCGACGCCATCAACTACCACGAACTCGGCGACTTCTTCCTTGCCTGGTACGACAAGCAACTCGCGAAAGCCCTTCCAGAATGGACGCCCGATGCCCGCGCCGAGCTGGCCGTGCGCGGTGATGGCGAAGACTTCCGTCGCTCGATGGTCGAGATTTGCCGCAATCTCGCCCGGCACATGCCGGACAACGGCTTGCAGATGGTCATGTTCACCCATCAGAACCCGGCGGTCTGGGCCGACCTCGGCATGATCCTGTGGGCCGCCGGTCTCAAGGCCACCGCGGCCTGGACGATCAGCACCGAAACCGAAGCGGCCGGGATCAAGAAAGGCAACTACGTGCAAGGCACCGTCTGCCTGGTCCTGCGCAAGCGCATCGCCAACGAACCCGGTTTTCTCGACGAGGTTTATCCGATGGTCGAGGACGAAGTGGAGCGTCAGATCGCGTCGATGCAGGCCCTCGACGAGGACGGCGAGCCCAACTTCAACGACGCCGACTACCAGCTCGCCGCCTACGCCGCTGCGCTCAGGGTGCTCACCCAATATGGCAACCTCGATGGGAAGGACGTCGAGCACGAGGTCTTCGCCGTGCGGCCGAAGAACGTCAAGAGTGACTTCCCGATCGTGATCGAACGGGCGCTGGAAATCGCCTGTGACACGCTGGTGCCGAGAGGGCTGGATGCCCACTGGCGCAACCTTTCTCTGGTCGAACGCTACTACCTGCGTGCGCTGGACATCGAGAGCCGGGGCGAGCGCCGCAAGGGCATGTATGAGGAACTGGCACGTGGCTTTGGCGTCACCGACATCCGCCCCCTCCTGAAGAGCGACAAAGCCAACGGCACCCGCCTGTTCACCCCAGCCGGTCTGGTGGCGAGCTTGCTTGCACCCGTCCTGGGAGCGGAGTCCAATCACGCGGCCCTGCCGGCACGCCGTGGCCGCGTGAGTGTCGGCGCTCCACCCGTTTGCCGTTTCACCGCTGCGGCACCTGATGTTCGCCATCCGCGAAACCGCTGTCGCCGACAACAGCCCGGAGCCTGGCCGGCAGTATCTGCGTGATACCTTTGGCCAGGGCTACTGGGGCAAACGCGAAGGCTTCATCGCGCTGCTCGAATGGCTTGCTGCCCTGGCCAACGCCGAGGGAATGAATGAATGGACCGCCGACTCGGAAGCCGCCCGCATCCTCGCCGGCCGCCTGCGTAACGACCACGCCTGATGTGACCCATCCCGGCCTGCGCAAAGGAGACCCACATGACGCAAGTAACCCTTGACCTGCCCGAATCGGCATTCGCCACCTTGCATCAAGCGCCCAAAGAGTTTGCAGAGGAGATGCGCGTCGCCGCCGCCGTCAAGTGGTATGAACTCGGCCGGCTTTCGCAAGGCCGCGCCGCCGAGATCGCCGGCCTGACTCGGGCGGGTTTCGTTGATGCCCTCTCGCGCTACAAGGTCAGCCCATTCCAATACACGGCGGAGGAAGTCGCCGAGGAACTGCGCGATGCGGATTGACGCAGCGCTGACCAGCAAAACGATCGAAGTGCGGGTGCTGCCCGATTCGGCGTTCGGCCTGATCCACGGCAAAGCCGGGGTCGTGCGGCGTGCCGACGGCTCGGCGACGGCTTTCCTGGGCAGCGTCAACGAAAGTGCATCGGCCTGGAAGCTGAACTACGAGTTGCTGTGGGAAGACGATGACCCGGAAACGATTGCCTGGGTGCAGGAGGAGTTCGATCCGCTTTGGAACGATGCCCGCGCCGTGGATCTCGCCTGTTGCCCGTTCATCGCGAAGGACGTACAGCGCATCATTGCACGGAAGGTCATCGAACCAGCGGACATGAAGGCTATCGCCGATCCGATCGCCGTCGCGGCCGCGGCTGCGGTAGAAACGCCGGTCTATCGTCGCGAACACGGTCTCTGGCCGCACCAGAAGTATTTCGCCCACCTGGCTCTGGAACGGCACCGGCTGGGGGGGCGCGTCTGGTTCTGGCCGATCAGGTCGGTTTGGGAAAAACCGTTCAGCTTGCCGTGGCCGCGCTCCTGATGGCGCTCGACGACCCCGACGGCGGCCCGATCCTGGTGCTTGCCCCCAAGCCGCTTCTTCAGCAGTGGCAGGATGAGTTGATGGAACTGCTCCTGCTGCCTTCTGCCCGATGGGATGGCCGCGCCTGGGTTGACGAGAATGATCTGGAATACCCGTCGGAGGGAATGAAGTCGCTCGGCAGATGCCCGCGCCGAATCGGTCTGGTTTCGCAGGGCCTGGTGGTGCGCGGTCTGTCGGAAGCGATCAATCAACTGCTGAACCGGCGCTACACCTGTGTCATCGTCGATGAAGCCCACCGCGCTCGCCGCCGAAAGCTGCCGCGGGTAGACGCCGGCGCCGATGAAATCGACGAAAGGGCAGCCCCGAACAAGTTGATGGCGTTTCTGCGGCAGATCGGCCCAAGGACGAAAAGCATGCTGCTGGCCACCGCGACCCCGGTGCAATTGCATCCGGTGGAAGCCTGGGACTTGCTGCACATCCTGTCGCATGGCAACGACGGTGTGCTCGGCGGTTGGACGCATACCAGCCCCTGGTTTCGACCGAGTCATTGCCTCGCCATCGCCATCGGCGATGCTGCAGTCCCAACGCGTGATGTGCGTGATGGCTGGCAATACGTTCGCGACCCGCTGCCGTCGCGGTTTGAAGATACCGCATTCGACCGTATTCGCCGTAGCCTCGATGCCAGCGACACCCGCTGGCAATTCAACCCCGAAAGTCTGGAGAAGCTGTCGCTCGCGATCCGCCGCGTCCAGCTCCAGAACAGGCTGCTTCCCCACTACGGCGACAACTTCAACCCCTTGCTGCGATGCATCGTGCGCCGAACCCGTGCCTACCTCGAAGCGACGATCAATCCAGCCACGGGCGCCTATCTCCTGCCGAAAGTCACAGTGAAGCTGTTTGGTGAAGAAGACCAGGGCGCTCTCGTTCTCGGCGGCTACCTGCGCGAAGCGTATCAGGAGGCGGAAGCGTTTTCGCTGCTCCTCCAGCAACGGATCAGAGGAGCGGGGTTTTTCAAGACGCTATTGTTGCGACGCATGGGCAGCTCGATGGAAGCTGGGCGCCGCACCGTGAGCAGGCTCCTCGGCGAAGAACCCGACACCCCTGATGACGAGGATGACGATGATGCCGACGAGGAAACGCCTGCTCAAGTTGGCCGACCGCCACAGGGCAGCAGCGATTTCAGGAACTTCACCGATGCGGAAATGACATCGCTACGCCGCTGCCTCGACCTGCTGAGGCAGTAACGATCCAAAATTGGAAGCGCTGATCGGCTATCTTCGCGGTACTCATCTGGGTGTCTCCCGTAGCTGGCTCGATCTGGATTGCATCCTGTTCTCGCAGTATTGCGACACGGTGCGCTGGATCGGCGATGAACTGGCAAGACGTGCAGAGTTTTCCGGGATGGAAATCGGGCTTTACGCTGGAAGCAACCGATCAGGCGTCTGGCGCGAAGGCAGGTTCCAGCGCTGCGGGCGGGAAGTACTCAAGGCACGTGTCAGGGCCGGCGAACTCAAGCTGCTGCTGGGAACGGATGCGGCCTCCGAGGGCTTGAATCTGCAGCGACTAGGTACGCTCATCAATATCGACCTGCCGTGGAACCCGACGCGCCTGGAGCAGCGGAAGGGCCGTATCCAGCGCATTGGCCAGGCCCGTAGCGAAATCTGGATCGCCAATCTGCGTTACCGCGACTCTGTGGAAGACCGAGTCCATCAGGTGCTGGCCGACCGGCTGGAATCCATCCATCAGCTATTTGGCCAGATACCTGACACCTTGGAAGATGTCTGGGTCAAGATTGCGCTGGACGAGGAACAGGAAGCCCACCAGCTCATTGACCGGGCCGCGGCTACCCGCAATCCGTTTGATACGAAATACAGCAAGGTTGAGGATGCGGACTGGGAAAGCTGCTCTTTGGTCCTTGATCCCCAAGCGGTGAAGGAGCAGCTTTCTCGGGGGTGGTGATTCAACCTGACATGTAGTTCCTTGCCCGCCGTGAAGTGAGGTACCTTTTTCGCTGGCACCGGTACTGTCTCACCTGTCTTTGGATTGCGCCCGTTTCGCGGCGGTCTGTAGTTCAGCGCGAAGCTCCCGATACCGCGGATTTCTATCCGATCTCCCCGAGCCAGCGCCTCGCTCATCCCTTCCAGGATGGCCTTGACCGAGAGTTCAGCGTCTTTGGCGGTGAGTTGGGCGAAGTGTGGGTGTGCGGCGAGGCGAATGATGAGTTCGGAACGGGTCATGCCGACATTCTACGTGGTCTTCCGGGGTCAAACGACCAGCAACCTCTCGTTGAACGGTCTGCTGAGCACCAGCACGGTGGGTGGTGTGGTCGCAGGCCAACCTCCCCGTGCCAATTCGGTTGCCGTTCGCTGGAGAAGAGATTTCTCTTTGCCCTTTGGTCAGAGAGAGGCGACGCTCCGCACATACCTGAGCTTTTCGTCCGAAAGACCAGTGAGATCGCCCTCTTCAATACGGTTCTCTCGCAGGAGCCTTCCGAAGACGATAAGCAATTGCGAGTAACGAAAGTCGTACTTCGTGTCGATCTGACGTCGGGTTTCCGCCAGGTATTCCTGGACTGACCAGATGTCGTCTGGGTCACTGGCGCCAGCGGCCCGCCTCTTGAACTCCGCCATGACCTGTACCAGTTCGCGTTGGAGCGCTGCGTTGAACACGCGTCTCGCGATCTTCTTTTCCGCTTCGGTCCAAGTCGAGTGCTGCATTCTACGTCTCTGAACTGACAGGGCATTCACTTGCCGCGCCGACAATACCTTCCTCAACCGCAAGGCTGTAGTCGGCGCAGATAGAGCCCGCTGGCCTGAAGCTCGGGAGGGCAGCCACAGGGTGCATTGTAAGCGACAACGATCAGCGGAACAACGCCTGCACTCACCCCACACCACCAACCCCAAACCGCTCCCTCTGCCCCGCCCACTCCACCGGAAAGGGCAGCATCAAATCCTTCAAGGTCAGGTGCCAGCAACGCCAGCCGGATAGGGCGACTGACGAGACACGCGCCCGTGACTCGCTTTGCACGTCCGCATGGTAGCAATGGCTCGGTCCTGCGGCTTCCAACATTCGGCTCATTTTGTCTGTTCCGGCTGCTGGGCGGGAATGAACGGAATCAGGCCTTTCTCAAAGGCCATCCGCTGCACTTCTACCGGCGCGCGACGGATGTCCACCATGAAACCATTGACATTCAGCATCCAAACGAGCGGATTCTTCGTGAGGCGACTCGGCAACGTCCAGTCAGGCGAGAAGGAGCCCATCTTGAGAGCTTCCCGGATTTCCTTGGACTTGTTCTGCCCGGTGCTTTCAGCAATCCCGAAATATCCGTAGATCACGCTGGGCTTGCAGTGCGGCGTCTGGGAAGGGTCGTCCAGAAAATTGATCCGCCCAACCGCATGCACAGCAGCGGCCGCCCAGACCTTCTCCATACCGCGTAACAGAGGTGATGGCCGTTTCCTGGCAAGGGCACCGACCACCTGGTGGATCAGTTCACGGTACTCCTCGTTGAGCTTCTCGTGGCAGAAGGCGTCGCTCAGTGTCGTGATGGCAGCGAACTTCTCTGCCATGGCCTTGGGGATTCTCTGGGACATGGACGTGACCATCCGTGTCTCCTGTCTTCGGATTGCGCCCGCTTCGCGGCGGCCTCTAGTTCAGTGCGAAGCTGCCGAACCCGCGAATTTCTATCCGGTTGCCTTTCGCCAGTGCTTCACTCAACGCGTCCAGGATGGCCTTGACCGAGTTCAGCATCTTTGGCGGTGAGTTGCGCGAAGTGTGAGTGTGCGGCGAGGCGAGCGCTGAGTTCAGAACGGGTCATGCCGACCTCTTACCCGCTCAGTTGATCGGTCGAACGAGGCGCGCCTTTGTGAAACCGTTCGCTGTCGGCGCTGTGTCGTTGGCCAGACTGAACGCAGATGGCGGAGGTGCGTCGGCCATCTGACTAAACACCCGTGTTCGCTCGAACATAGAGGACTTTGTAGTTGCTGCTGGGTGTCGGTCGTTCCTCCGTTACGAAGAGGTCTGGCCTGTCGCGTACTAGGTCAGAGAGCTTCTTGTAGCCGTAGATGCGTGAATCAAAGTCTGGCTGAATCTTCTGAAGGTAACTTCCGAAGGTTCCAAGATTTGCCCAGCCAGCATCGTCGACGGATTTGTCGAGAGCCTCCATCAGAAACTTCTCGGGAAACGGTGGTCGTGAGATGGACGATGGCGCAACCTCAGACTTATGGGATGCCTCTGCCACGATTGCACCGCCGGCCGCTGGCTTTCCGGATATGGTTGCAACATCTGGTGTGCGAAGGACCTCGGTGAAGATGAACTTGTGGCAGGCGTTACGGAACGGTTCGGGTGTTTTTTGCTCCCCAAACCCAAAAACCTGAAGGCCCTCCTCGCGGAGACGGACTGCAAGTCCAGTGAAGTCACTGTCGCTGGTCACCAGGCAGAATCCGTCAAACCTACGCGTGTACAGCAGATCCATCGCGTCGATGATCATCGCGCTGTCGGTTGCATTCTTGCCAGTTGTATACGCGAACTGTTGCAAAGGCTTGATCGAATGCTTGTTCAGGAATTTCTTCCAGGAAGCGCTGGCCGGAGAGGTGAAGTCACCGTAGATTCGACGCACTGTCGCCTCACCAAATCGGGCGACCTCTTCGAGCAAGGCTTCTATTACTGCGGCCTGCGCGTTATCAGCGTCAATCAGGACTGCGAGTCGTTTGGTCGGTTCATCTCCGACGCTCGGGCTTGATGATGCGGGCGATGTGCTCATAGCGCGTCTAACCAATGGTGTTTATCTGCCGCCGGGAACGAGCGAGCCCAACTGCTGCTGTCTCGCCACAGACATTGTTGGGCTGACCGTCGTGAGGGTGGCGGTGTCCGATCGCGATTGTAAGCGGTAAGCGACGACTGTAGGGCGCCGCACCTTTTTTGAGGTGGCTTCGGAGACATGTCATTCCCCACCACTCACCCCGAATTGGACCCTCTGCCCCTTCCCACTCCACCCGAAACGGCGCCATCAAATCCTTCAATGTCAGGTTCGCAGGCTGCTTGCCCGCAAGAATGGCTTCCACGATGTCCAGCGCCAGCAACGCCAGCCGCATCAAACGACTCACAAACGACGCCCCGATCTTCTACGCCCTGGCGATCTCCTCCAGGCATCCGTAGGTTCCGTTTTCCAGCAGCTTCTGCCACCGAAATGCTCGAGCAATCGCCTTGATCATCGTGTTGTCGATGGTAGCCATTGGCGCCGGGCTGCCCTGTGTCCCATCCGGCAATACGATCACCTTGCGCCCACCCCGCCGCTTGAAGGTGATTGGCAAATCGACCGAAATGACATCGCTGTCCATCACGCAGCCTTCCTCTCTGGCATCACCGACTGAATCAGTTCCCTCATCCCCGCCGTCTTCATGTCAATGCGCAGGCCTGTCGGACTAACCGTCACCCGTTCCACCAACAGTTGAACGATCCGCGCCTGCTCGGCGGGGAACCGTTCATCCCACACCGGCTCAATCGACTGCAGCGGGATCAAGCGCCCACCACCTCGCGGATGGCCTGCGACATCACTTCGGGTGCCTGCAGAACCTTCCTGACCTGTGCGATCACCGCCGCCTCGATTTCGCCGGCCGGAACTCCGCAGCGCTCTTTTCGAGGCCTGCTCAGTGTTCATTCGCATTCCGGCCTGCATGGTCGCCAAGTCCCTTACAGGACCCTCTACACCAAAGGCTTCAGCCGCTTTGTTGCCGTGCGACCTGAAAGTCGCATAGATTTCTGTTTTACAGGAGGTACTATGCCCTGATGAAACCAGTTGTTCCATCAACTGTTCCCTACCCAGACATGCGGAGCCGGTAACAGCTCGGTATGAAGCTCTGGGGACAATGTGCCCGTCGAATTGTTCGATACGCCGACCCGCGAGGGAAAGCCGAATCTGCTAGCACAAAGGCGGTGAGGGGCTAGGGATGAGTGGGTACGATCAACACACGTGAATCTCCGTTAAACGTCGTCAAGCGGAACAAGCCAAATGTGCTGACAGGCTTGCACCAAAAGGTAAGCGGTAGGGAATGGTTTCTAGTAACTAAGCCATCATGGACGTAAAGCCGCCGGCGAAAAGGAGGGATCCGCCCCACTCGGGAATTTATGCGGAACAGGGTAAACCCGTAGTGCCGCCGGAAACGGCAGGTGAACCGCAAGGGACACTGTTGGCACGGCGGGCAAAGGATTGAGGAAAAAGCGAATGCCTTTCTGTAATGGAGAGGATAGGGGTTGAAATATCACCCCACGAGAAATCGGGCAGACTTCCTCATGGTCTCTTTTCACAAGAAAGGGACCAGAACCTTCTTAACGGAAGGAAAGCAAATGAACGCTGCACCACGGGCGTGTGCACTTTTCGGCGTGACGATCATCATCGCGTAAGAAGGCTGGTAACGTGTATTGTGAAGGCGTAGCAGATGTTAGCGAAACCGGGTGTCGCAAGATGCCTTTGAGAGGCTTGAGCCGTATGCGTCGTGAGGCGCCAGTACGGTTCTTAGGGGGCCGCAGTGCAGCAATGCACTGCGGCTACCCGACTCCACGACTGTTCCAGCGGCTACCGGTCGGAGCGAAAGCTGCCGGGCGGGATTCGCTCCCGCTGAAAGACAGCGCCTTGGCACGGCGCACGCTAAACATGGGCTGGGAGGAATACCGCGACGAGGTCATCCCCTTACAGGCGTGCATCGAGACCGTCGGTGACGACGCCGAACGCAGGAGGTCTATGACACCGAACGCCACCTGGTCTACGTTGCTCACCCGGCGGCGGCGTCGCGGCGAGCACGGGGTCTGGGGCGGAACCCAAGGCTTGGGGATTGCACGATCACCCTTACAAACCATCGCCGTCGGCTCCGCTGCCCGTGCCAGTCCTCGCGATCGACCGCGTCATCGCCGAAAGTGCAGTGCGCTGACGTCCGGCGGCATCGAAATTGGCAGGATCAAGCCAGCGCGAGAAAGCCGCGGTCAGCGCTGGCCACTCCTTGTCGATTGTTGCGTACCAGGCGGTGTCCCGATTGCGCCCCTTGACCACCGTCGCTTGCCGGAAGATGCCCTCGAAAGAGAGACCAAGGCGTTGGGCAGCTGCGCGGTGAAGGCGCATTCAGTGCATCGCATTTCCACTCATAGCGCCGGTAGCCAAGTTCAAACGCATGTCTCATCAGCAGAATCATTGCTTCGGTGGCGGCGGCGGTACGCTGCAGGCGAGGCGAGAAATTGATGTGGCCGACTTCGATCGACCCACTCTCGGGAGCAATCCGCAAGTAGCTTGCGACTCCCAGGGCCATCCCGGAGGCCCCTTCGATGACCGCATAGAAGAGTGGATCGTGACCGCAACAGCTGGTTTCGATCCATGATCGGTAGGCGTCGAGACAGTCAAAAGGGCCATACGGCAGGTAGGTCCAGTTGCGCGCATCGGCGGCCAGGGCGTTGGCGGCGTGCAGGCTGGCGGCATGCCGGTCGACGTCGAGCGGTTCAAGGCGGGCAAAGCGCCCTCCAGCACCAGACCTTGAGGGTGGAGCGGTGGTCTCCAGTCGGCGAGCGCTTCACCCACCGGCTGTCCAAAAGGATTCGTGGCAGGCATGTCAGTTCCTCATGCGGCGTTGGGCAGCGCCGCTTCCCGGATCGGCAGATTGACCAGCGCCGCCGCCGCCGCGAGAGCGATGTCGGCGTACCACATCCACGTGTAGTCGCCGAAGCGCGTCAGCGCGATGCCACCAAGATAGGCGCCAAGGAAGCCGCCGATCTGGTGCGATAGCAGCGAGATTCCAAACAGGGTACCAAGGTAGCGCACACCGAACAGCTTGCCGACGATGGCGGCAGTCGGCGGCACGGTGGCCAGCCACGTGAAACCGAGTCCAGCCGCGAAAAGGTAAAAGGTCAGATCGGTTTTCGGCGCCACGAGGTACAGGGCGACCATCAGTGCGCGCGATGCGTACATCCAGAACAGCACATACTTGCTGCGGTAGTGGGCAACACACGAACCCGCGTAGAGACTGCCGAAGATATTGAACAGGCCGATGATCGCCAACGACCAACTGGCCACCGACGACGGCAGTCCACAAAGATCGACCTCGCCTGGCAGGTGGGTCACCAGAAAAGCAATGTGGAAACCACAGGTGAAGAAGCCCAGATTGAGGAACTGATAGCTGCGATCAGCCAGCGCCTCCTGTACGCTTTGCCAGAGGCCGGCGTCGCTGCTGACGTGTTTTGGCAGGTGTTCGCCGGGTTTCGACAACACCCGCACCAGCGGCAAGGCAGCCAGGGTCATCACGGCCAGGGACCACATGGCGCCCATCCAGCCGAGAAGCTGGATCAGTGTCTGCAGGATCGGCGCGAAAACGAATTGGCCGAAAGAGCCGCCGGCATTGATGACCCCGGAAGCCGCACCACGCGCCTCGAGTGGCAGGCGCTGGCTCGACGCACCGATGAGAACCGAAAAGCTGCCCGCCCCGGAGCCAATCGCCGAGAACAGGCCGAGCGAGACGATCAGTCCCCAGGTAGTGCTCATGAACGGCGTCAGCGCACTGCCGAGGGTCAGCAGCAGCAACCCGGCCAGCAACACGCGACCCGGCCCGTAGCGATCGGCGGCAGCGCCGGCCAATGGCTGCACGGCTCCCCAGGTGAATTGTCCAACGGCCATCGCCAGGCTGATCGATGCGACGCCGAGGCCGGTGCTGGTGTTGATTGGTGAGAGGAAAAGGCCGAGCGACTGCCGGGCACCCATGGTCACCATCAGGATACCCGCGGCCGACAAGGTGATCGCCCACAGGGCAGGCTGATTGAGAGTGCGGAACATGGTTCGCAGCATGGGTGGAAATCCGATGGCAATCCGGGTTGATCGTGGCGGCGCCGGTAGCTGAGCGAGCAACCACCCTGCGTGGTAACAGCCCACGCGCGACTTGCTGCCGACTCGCTGCGCTAACCGGCCGTCAGAGGTTGCAGAACAGCATGTCGAACTCGACCTCGTTGTCACAATGACGCGGTCGATGATCGCTGTCGGGACGGGTAAAGCGGATATTCAGCGCGTACTTGTTGGCGCTGATTTCAGGAATGTAGGGATCGTGCAGCTTGAGTGAGATGCGCACCATCTGCGAACTGCTGCCGCCGAGCATCAACTGGAAGGCACCGCCAGCGGCTATGTGGTGCTCGGGGCGACCGCTGGCGCGCAGCAGGCGGAGCACGATGGTCAACGCGCCGCGCAGCGGCAGCAGCGGCTGCAGCCACGCAAGCAGGGCGCCGCGCCGAACACCCGGGTCTTGATGCCGCCAGTAATGGTAAGACGGCAGATCGAACTCGCAGACGCCCCCGGGGATGCTGGCACGGCTCTTGATGCTCATCAGCCAGTCGTTGTCGCGAAGGTGCTGACCGATCTTGCCGGTCATCCCGAGCAGCGCCGCCGAGGCGTGCTCGATCTCGTAGAGCGCGCCGGAGAGCGCTTCTTCCGAAATATCCGGGTTGTTGCGAAAACCCAGCAGACTCTGACGCTGACGTTCGAGTTCCTGGATCAGATCCATCTTGAGATCGGCACGCCCCGCCACATCGAGGATTTCGAACAGGGTCAGCAGAACTACGTGGTGCTCCTGCGATCCATCCCGCTGCAGAAAACTGCTGGCCTTCTGGAACAAATCCTCCAGACGCAACAGCGTGCGTATGCGTTCATTGAAAGGATATTCGTATGTGATCACACAGCCGCCAGCGTCAGGAACGGGGATTTTCCATAATTCTGAAGCATTTGCAACAAAACCTCAACGGCCTGCATGAGCTTTGTCGCAAGCCAGCTGCAGATATCGCAAGTGCAAGGCTTCTACCTGCGGCTGCAAGGCTGCGAGTCCGCCATCGTTGAGTACCAGATCGTCGGCCGCCGAGCATCGCTCCGACCGGGAGGCTTGTGTCGCCATGATCGCCTTGACGGCGTCGGCGGTCAGCCCGCTACGCGCCACGACGCGAGAAATCTGCACCGCCTCGGTGCAGTCGACCACCAGGATCCGGTCGGCACGTTCGCGATAACCGCCCGCTTCGACCAGCAAGGGAACCACCAGCAGCACATAGGGCGCATCCGTGGCAGCCGCGCAGAGCGCCGCGCTCTGCTGCCTGATCAGGGGATGCAGGATGGCTTCGAGTTTCGCCTTCGCGGATCGATCGGAGAAAACCAGGCTGCGCATGCCGGCGCGGTCCAGGGCGCCGTCTGCACCGATCACGCCGTCGCCGAAAGCCAGCCGGATCGGCGCCATGGCTGCGCCCTGCGGCCGCGTCAGCGCGTGCGCGATGGCATCCGTATCGACCAGCGCGACGCCCCGCTGAGCAAAGAGTTCCGCGACCGTGCTCTTGCCGCTGCCAATGCCGCCGGTCAGGCCGACCAGGAAAGTCATGGAACGGACCTGGGTTTGCAGACCGTCGGGACAGCCCTTGGCAACAACGCCGCGATGGCCTTGCGCAGAGCTTCCGCCTGTGCTTCAGGGCCATGGATTTCAAGTGTGTTGAACGGTGGCCTCCCCTTGCGCTCGCCCATTTTGGCCGATTTGACACCTTTGGCACGCAAGGTTTCCAGACCCGCATTGGCGGCTTCCTCACTGCGGTAGGTTCCCAGCGAGATCGCCAGTTGGTTCGCCCCGCTGGCCTGCACGACGAAGAAATCGGAAATTCCGAGCTGCTGCAATTCGGCCGCTTTTTTGCTTGCTTCCTCCTTGTTGGCCAGTGGCGGGATGAAGACCCAGTAGCCGCTGTTCTCCGCCACCGTCCGACGTGTCGCCTTGAACGCGGCAAACTGGTCGGTCAACAAGCGCTCAACCTGGTCAGCGTCGCTGCTTGCCAGGTCGCTCCACAGTTGACAACTGGCAGCCTTTTTTTTGTCAGGCGCCTTGTCCGCTTCCCTGCTCGCCGTGCGCGGCGGCTCTCCGCGCGCGACAACCGTCAGCTGGTCGGCGCAGTTGCTGGTCAATGCGCCGCGCGTCAGGGCTGGCCGGCGCGCCCAGGTAGCCGCGTGTCCACACCAGAAACAACAGGTTGACCAGGACCAGAAGAAAAACGGCGACCCGCATCCTAGGCATCATCCGACCTGCGGGAGATGTTCCAGAGACGCTCGAATGGCCTCGGCCGGGTACTCGAAATCTTCGAGTTCGCCGGCGAAGTAGCGATCGTAGGCAGCCATGTCAAAGTGCCCGTGGCCGGTAAGGTTGAAAAAGATCGTCCTGGCTTCGCCGCTTTGCCGGCAGCGCAGCGCCTCGTCAATGGCCGCCCGGATGGCGTGGTTGGACTCGGGTGCGGGAATGATGCCTCGGCGCGCAAACATCACGCCGGCTTCAAAAGTCGCCAGTTGCGCAACTGCCGTAGCCTCGATCAGACCTTCATCGTAGAGCTGCGAGACGAGGGGCGAATCGCCGTGGTAACGCAGGCCACCCGCGTGGATACCCGGAGGCATGAAATCGTGACCGAGCGTGTACATCTTCATCAGCGGCGTGAATCCCGAGGCATCGCCGAAGTCGTAGGCGTAGGTGCCCTTGGTCAAGGTCGGACAGGAGGTCGGCTCGACGGCAACCAGACGCGTTGGTCTGCCATTACGGCCGCCGGCGGCGTTGTCGGCGAGGAACGGAAAAGCCACCCCGGCAAACGAGGAACCGCCGCCGCAGGGGGCAAAGATCACATCCGGCCAGTCGCCGGCCTTCGCGAACTGTTTCTTTGCTTCCTGGCCAATGATCGTCTGGTGCAAGGCCACGTGATTGAGTACCGATCCCAGCGTGTAACTGGTATCGGCCCGTGAAGCAGCCTCCTCGACGGCTTCGGAGATGGCAATGCCGAGCGAACCCTGGTTCGCTGGATCCTTGTCCAGCAGGTCACGACCGGTCTGGGTCATTTTCGAAGGACTGGCGAATACCTCGGCGCCCCAGGTCTGCATCATCGAACGGCGGAAGGGCTTCTGCTGGTAGCTGATGTTGACCATGAAGACGCGCACTTCGAGGCCGAACATCTGGCCGGCAAAGGCCATCGAACAGCCCCATTGTCCGGCACCGGTTTCGGTCGTGATGCGCTTGATGCCGGCCTGCCTGTTGTAGAAGGCCTGTGGTACGGCGGTATTGGGCTTGTGCGAACCGGCCGGAGAAACGCCTTCATACTTGTAGTAGATGCGCGCCGGGGTACCGAGCACTTCTTCCAGGCGTCGGGCACGAATCAGCGGCGATGGACGCCACAGCCGATACACCTCGCGTACCTCGTCGGGGATCGGAATCCAGCGCTCGGCCGACATTTCCTGCTCGAGGATCGCCATTGGAAAGATTCTGCCCATCTGCTCCGGGGACACCGGCTGACCGTCCGGACCCAGCGGCGGCAGTGGCGGATTTGGCATGTCGGCCACGATATTGTACCAGTGGGTCGGAATCTCGGATTGTTCAAGCGTAATGCGCAGCGATTCCACGCAGGCTCCTGAGGTTTTTGGCGAAAATGCGAGATACCCCCGCTTAGACCTGCCAATCGCTTTCGCCGGCGAGGCCCGGAACACCACGTTCCAGTTCGCGCTGCAGCAGTCGCAAGGGAGCAAATGCGCTGATCAATCGCTGGCACGCTCTACGCGCCACTGCGCCGTTATCCTGGCTGAAATTGCAGACGTAGAGGTCCAGCGTCACCGCCCTCGCCTCCGGCCAGGTGTGCACTGCAAGATGCGATTCGGCAAGCACCACCGCGCCCGTCGCACCAGCCGGTCCCCGCAGGCTGCCGAACTGGTGGAATACCTGCCCGACGGGCGTTAGCCCAGGCGTCGTACAAACGGCCAGGCAGAGATCCCGCAGCGTTTCGGCGTCATCGAGCAGGCGGGACTCGCAGCGGCACTCGTAGAGTTCGGCGATCAGATGCAGGCCACGCATGGCAACTCCGCGGTTCCGGAAAATCAGCGCGCCAGCAAGCACCGGCTGCTGGCGCCTGGCGTTGCGCCGCCTGGCCGCTGTTCAACGCCGCCGCCTAACCCTTCGGGACGAAGTTGGTGCTGGTCTTGGTCACCACCCCATCCTCGTTAAAATGAACATTGAAATACCAGACCATACCCGCATCCACCTTGGTCTTCCAGTCCCATACGGTTTCCTGCTTTAGCGAGAAGTACTGCTGATGTGCCGGGCGGCCGAGCAGGCGATGGACTTCATCGCGAGTCATACCCGCTTTGATCCTGGCGAAATTTTCTTCGGTCAGCGCCTGACGCACCTCGCGCAGGACGTCGTCGCTGCCGATCACCAGCATGTAATTGACGATTCCCTCGGGCATCCGAGGATATTCCCAGATGCGCGTACCATCCGCATTCTTCCACTCCAGGTTGGGCTGTCCCATGATCTCGCGCACCTCTCTGGCAGAGGTAACGCCGGGCTTGAGTTGGCTCAACTTCTCGGAGTCGCAAGCGACCAGGACGACCGCGGCCAAACCGGCAACCAGGATGCTGGCGAAGAATTTCAGAACATGTCTGATCGGCTCCACTCGGTTCGACGAAGGCACGAGTATAGACGAAGTCGGACCTACGGCAGGCAGAGCAGCTGCGCCTCAGGCGGCGTTCGCCGCTGTTGAATCACGGTGGCACAGGCACCAAGCAACATCAAACCGCCCATCCCGAGCGCAAGTGTCAGCGTCGACCCCCACAGCGCCGGGGCAATCAGACCGGCAGCAAGGGCGTTGCAACCGGACTGCAGGAAAGTCTGGCAGGAAGCGGCCAGGCCATGTTGTTGCGGGAACAGCTCAAGTGCCTGCAGGGTCAGCGAGGCATTGCCGGGGACATCCCTATTGTAAAGCCGAAGATCGGCAGCACGCTCCACGGCAGCGCTGGCGGCAAAGCCAGATTCAGAGCGATGTTGCCTGCGGCCGCAGCGATCATCAACAGATAACCTGCGGCAATCGTGCGTAGCGGCGAAAGCCTGCCGGCAAGTCTGCCGGACAGGCACGCACCGAGCATCAGGCCACTCATCGCCGGGCCAAACAGCCACAGAAAACCGGTTGCGGGAACGTCGAGATGGCGCATCAGGAACACCGGAGCCGAGAGCACGTAAATGAAAAAGGCCGCAAAATTGCACGCCAGCGCGCCGCAGATCAGCAGGAAGGCGGTGGAGGTCAGCACCTTCCAGTAAGTGCGGACCAGATAGCCGGGGTGCAGCGACTGGCGCCGGTGGTGCGGCAGGGTTTCCGGCAGCAGGAACCAGCAAGCCAGCCAGAGCGCGGCGCTGATCAGCACCAGGAAGGCGAACACCGAGCGCCAGCCAAACCATAGTTGCAGCTGGCCGCCGAGCACCGGCGCAACTGCTGGGGCGAGGGCAAACATCATCGTGATCTGTGAAATCAGCCGCTGCGCCGGCGCCCCATCGTACAAATCGCGGACGATCGCCCGGCAGACGACCATGCCGGCACCGGCAGTCATCCCTTGCAGGGCGCGCAGCAACCACAGCTCTTCGATGCGTGCGACGAACATGCAGCCGGCCGAAGCCAGGGCAAAGAGCGCGACGGTCACCAGAACCACCCGGCGGCGGCCAAGCGCATCGGAAATTGCGCCGTGCCACAGGGTCATCAGCGCGAATGGCAGGAGGTACGCCGTCAGCGTCTGCTGCACCTCAAGTGGGGTCGCACCCAGCGATGCGCCGATATCGTTGAACGACGGCAGATAGGTGTCGATCGAGAAGGGCCCAGCGACGCCAGCGAGGCCAGCAAACCCGGCAATGCCGCGCGGCGCGGCCGGCGGGTTGGAGTGGGACACATCAATCCTTCGCGAAGCGACGGTACTGCACGGCTTCAGCAACATGCTGCGCCTCGATGGCGTCGCTAGCACTTATATCGGCAATCGTCCGGGCAACCTTGAGAAAACGATGGAAGGCGCGCGCCGACAGTTCGAAGCGACTGATGGCATGCTTCAGCAGCGCTGCAGCGCTGGCTTCGGGCCGACAGTACTGGTCGATTTCGCAGGTGCTCAGGCGCGCGTTGGCCTTTCACTGACGCTGCAGCTGGCGCTGGCGGGCTTGCGCCACGCGCGCCCGCACCACCGCCGACGCTTCGCCGTCGGGTGCGTGTTGCAGCACTTCCGCAGGCACCGAAGGGACCTCGATCTGTAGATCGATGCGATCGAGTAGCGGACCGGATAGCCTGCCGCGATAGCGCAGGACCTGGTCCGGCGTACCCGGCAGCGTCCGCGCGAATCGCCGTAATAACCGCAGGGACACGGGTTCATCGCCGCGACGAGCTGGAACTGAGCCGGGAACTCGGCTTGCCGGGCAGCGCGCGAGATGTGGATACGGCCAGAATCAAGTGGTTCGCGCAGCGCTTCCAGCACCCGGCGGTCGAATTCGGGGATCTCGTCCAGAAAGAGCACGCCCTGATGAGCCAGCGAAATCTCGCCGGGATGCGGGACGCTGCCACCACCGACCAAGGCCGCCGTGGATGCGGTGTGATGCGGCGCCCGGTAGGGATGACGACGAAAAAGCTCGGGGCGGAACTGTCCGGCCAGCGACAGAACGGCCGCCGATTCGAGCGCCGCAGCCTGTGTCATCGGCGGCAGCAAGCCAGGCAGCCGACTGGCAAGCATCGACTTGCCGGTGCCCGGGGGGCCGGCAAGCAGGATCGAATGCGCCCCCGCGGCAGCAATTTCGAGCGCGCGTTTGGCCTGAGCCTGGCCGCGCACTTCGGCGAGATCGGGATAGTCGTTGCCGTCGTCCGGACACTCTTCGGTGGCCAGGCACTCGGCCAGGGTCGCCTGCCCGGTCAGGTGCGCGCAAACTTCGAGCAGGGTACTCGCGGTAAACACCCGGACTTGGCTGGCCAGCGCCGCCTCGCGGGCACTGCTGGCCGGGAGGACAAAGCTGCGCCCCATGCCACCAGCGGCAAGAACCATCGCCAGGGCGCCCCGGATCGGCCGCAATTCGCCGGAGAGTGACAGTTCGCCGGCAAATTCATGACCGAGCAGCGCCTGCGCCGGAATCTGGCCCGAGGCGGCGAGGATGCCAAGGGCAATCGGCAGATCGAAGCGGCCCGACTCCTTGGGCAAATCAGCCGGGGCGAGGTTGACCGTAATGCGCTTGCGGGGAAATTCGAAGCCGGCGTTCTGCAGTGCCGCCCGCACCCGGTCGCGCGCTTCCTTGACTTCGGTATCGGGTAGCCCGACCAGGGTAACGCTGGGCAAACCACCCGTAAGATGCACCTCGACCGCCACTTCCGGGGCCGCAAGGCCATCCAGGCCGCGGCTATGGACAATGGCGAGAGGCATTCGCGGCGATCAGCAATTCGCGCAGCGGCGGCGAGGCGCGACGAGCGCTCGCCCGCCGCTGCCCCGCCTCAGACCGGCTGGTCCGGCGGGCTTTCCAGGCGGTCCAGCCGCGCTTCGAGCGCCTTGAGTTTTTCCCTGGTGCGCTGCAAGACCTGCGACTGGATATCGAACTCTTCACGACTGACCAGATCGAGCTTGGCAAAGCCGCTAGCCAGCAGCGCGCGCGTTTTTTTCGATATCGGCGGCCGGACTGGCGGCAATGATGGCGTTGAGACGAGCGCCAAGATCTTCAAAAAATTTGGGGTCAAGCATGGCAGTCACCAAGGGGAACAAATGGTTTACGGATGACTCGAGTGTAGCACACGCACAGCGTCGGACAGATAACGCACCGCCGCGGTGCAGCGTGCTCCATGGCTGCTTCATCGCAGTGCAGCAAACACCGTCTGAGCGTGCGATCAACCGGAAACGCGCTGAAGAATCACAAAATTCTATGCTGGCACAGGATGTGCTTTTGGGTAGTCAGTATTTCTTTTTTCCCCTCCCAACCCATGGAGTACAACATGAAACTGGTAACCGCCATCATCAAGCCGTTCAAGCTGGACGAAGTGCGAGAAGCGCTGTCGGCGATCGGCGTGCAGGGAATCACCGTCACCGAGGTGAAGGGATTCGGGCGTCAGAAGGGGCACACCGAACTCTATCGCGGCGCCGAATACGTTGTCGACTTCCTGCCGAAAGTCAAGGTCGAAGCGGCGATCAGCGACAACCCTGCTCGAACAGGTGATCGAGTCCATCGAAAAATCGGCCAGCACCGGCAAGATCGGCGACGGCAAGATCTTCATCTCGGCAATTGAACCAGTCATTCGGATTCGCACCGGCCAAACCGGTGAAGAAGCACTGTGAGGAGCAAGACATGAAACGCATATTCGCCATCCTCGCCCTGCTCGGCGCCGTCAGCATCGGCGCTCCCGCCTGGGCCGACGACAAACCTGCTGCGGCCGCGGCGACCGCCGCCACGGCTGCACCGACCTCTGCTACGGCAAGTGGGGAACCGGCGGCGGCAGCGCCGGTGCTGGTTGCCAACAAGGGCGACAACGCCTGGGTGATGACCAGCGCGGCGCTGGTCATCCTGATGTCGATCCCCGGGCTGGCGCTGTTCTACGGCGGCCTGGTCCGTACCAAGAACATGCTCTCGGTGCTGATGCAGGTCTTCGTGACCTTCTCGCTGATCAGCGTGCTCTGGGTGATCTACGGCTACTCGCTGGCCTTCACCGAAGGTGGTAGCTTCTTTGGGGCGCTCGACAAGGTCTTCCTCAAGGGAATTACCGTCGACTCGGTCGCGGCCACCTTCAGCAAGGGCGTAGTCATCTCCGAACTGGCGTATGTCATCTTCCAGGGCGCCTTCGCAGCGATCACCTGTGGGCTGATCGTCGGCGCCTTCGCCGAACGCGCGAAATTTGCCGCGATTCTCGTCTTCATGGTGATCTGGTTCACGCTCTCCTACCTGCCGATGGCGCACATGGTGTGGTACTGGGCAGGTCCGGATGCCTATATCGACGCGGCGGCTGGTGAGGCGGCAACCAAGACGGCTGGTTTCCTGTTCCAGAAGGGTGCACTCGACTTCGCCGGTGGCACCGTGGTGCACATCAACGCCGCCATCGCCGGGCTGATCGGAGCGATCGTCATTGGCAAGCGGATTGGCTACGGTCGGGAATCGATGGCTCCGCACAGCCTGACCTTCACCATGATCGGTGCTTCCCTGCTGTGGTTCGGCTGGTTCGGCTTCAACGCCGGTTCGGCCCTCGAAGCAAGCGGTGGCGCAGCACTGGCGATGGTCAATACCTGGGTAGCCACGGCGTGTGCGACGATGTCCTGGATGCTGGCTGAGTGGATGATCAAGGGCAAGCCTTCGATGCTCGGTGCAGCGTCCGGAGCGGTGGCGGGCCTGGTGGCGATCACCCCGGCAGCTGGCTTCGTCGGCGTCATGGGCGGCATTGCCATTGGCCTGCTGGCGGGTGTGATCTGCCTGTGGGGGGTCAATGGGCTGAAGCGAATAATCGGTGCTGACGATTCTCTCGACGTCTTTGGCGTGCATGGCGTCGGCGGCATGCTCGGCGCGATCCTGACCGGTGTCTTCGCCGATCCGGCCCTTGGCGGCACTGGCGTCTATGACTACGTACTCAACAAGGTCGGGGATTACGACATGACGGCTCAGGTCATCAGCCAGTTGTGGGGTGTTGGTACGGTGATCGTCTGGTCGGGCGTCGTGTCGCTGGTGGCTTTCAAACTGGTCGACATGGTGATTGGTCTGCGGGTGCCGGAAGAGGAAGAGCGCGAAGGCCTCGACATCACCTCGCACGGTGAATCGGCCTACCATTACTGAGCAAGGTAAGCGTTTGTCTCTCCCCTTGGGGCAGCAGTTCTCATTTCAAATTCCATGGTAGCGGGTGGTGAGGGTAAGGACTGTTGGATGGGGTAAGTCAGCCGGTGTCTGGGGCGTTGGGAGCGAGGCGCTGCTGCATGAAGCGCATGAGGTGATCCCAGTCATCGAACGGCAGGTACTGTAGCAAGGCGCGCAGGTGTTCGAAGAAGGTGCGGCGGGAGGGCAGCAGGCCGCGGACCTTGGCGTAACGGGTGTCCATCCAGTCCAGGGCGGTATGGACCAAGAAGGCCAACAAGATCAGTGTGGCGAAGAGGTTGGCCAAGAACTGTTTGCCGTGTCCGAAGTTGTGGTCGAAAATGGTAGCCCTTGGTCTTGAGGGTGTTGTTGTTCTCGTTCTCGATTTTCCAACGCGCGCGCCCGGCGGAAGCCAGAGCGGCGACGTTGTGGTCGGTGATGGCATGCGAGGTGGCCCAGGCGTTCTTGAAGACGATGGCACCGTGGGCATCGGTGGTGACCAGTTCCAGCCAGTTGGCCATCACGGCATCGTCCGTGTTGCGCAAGGGCGCACTTGATGGGCATAGCGATAGGTGTCGGTAAAGTGCTTCTTGCCGACGCGCCGCGCCTGTACGACGCGGCCGAGTTGCTCGTTGCGCTCGAAATCGCCGACCCACTCGTAGAGCGTGGCATGGGATTCGAGCTTGCAGGTGAACAGGAAGTCGGCATGTTACACCCGCCCCCGCAGGCAATGCGACTGATGGCAGTACAGGTCGTCGCCTAGGTAGGTGATGCGCCACGGGCGGTAGTGCTCGCCCCAGCGCGCCAGCCAGCGGGCCGAGGCGGCCAATTCGCAGTCCTGCTTGTCCTGGCCGTCCTGGGGCTGCACGAATTCCGGCGGCAACGGGATGGCGTTCGCCTGGCCCGGCGCCACCAGCACCGGCGTCACGGCAATGTGGCGATAGAGAACCCGGTCGTTCTTCAGGCGCGTCTCGCTGCAACAGGCACAGGAAATCTTTTCCGAGGAGAAGAAATCAGTGCCGTCCAGGGCAATCAGCAAGGTGTCGTTGATCGAGCGAAATCCCGCCAGATAGCCTTGCTGGTACAGAGCATCGCCAATCTCGGCCATGACCGGATACACCGTTTCCGGCGGCACCGGATCCAGCAGATTGCGAATCTGGTTATCGCAGGGAATCTCATGCACCCCGAACAGCGAAGAGGCATTGTTCCGCCCCAACTGCTTCTGCATCCTGACTTGGCTATCGAGGAAGGACGGACTTTGCGAGAAAAAACACGGCGAAGGCCGACAGGGCCGCATCCTCCATCTCATAGCGCCGGGCGTTGCTCTGCTTACGCGTCCGGCAAAGCCCGGAATGCATCCCGAACCTTCTCGATCAAAGGGAGACGGCGGGGCTCGGCAAGGGGATGGGGGCAACGGTGGAAATGGGCTGGGCACCTGAAAATCATCAACACTTCGATCAAGTTCGAGGTTAACACTATAACACACTGTTTACCAGCATTATTTTCAGAAAAGCCGGAGTTTCCCTCAATCTTCATCGCCCAAGTCTGCCAATCCTCGTGCGCCAACCTACGCCAACAGCCGCCTTGCGTGGGTTTGAAATGAGAACTGCTGCCCTTGGGGCGCCCGCGTGGCGCCCTTTTTTTTGCCCGGCCAGTTGTGGAGACGGAATCTGAATCAGCCGCCAGAGGATAGGCCAACGGGATGCACAAGCGCCCGCTTGCGTTGACACTCCTCAGGCCCTTCCCCTATACTTCGCCGCTTCGCAGGGTTGGTAGCTCAGTCGGTAGAGCAGTGGACTTTTAATCCATTGGTCGTGGGTTCGAATCCCACCCGACCCACCAGTCGACAGAAGCGCCTGCTGCGTCGTGCAGTGGGTGCCACGTGGGGCGTTAGCTCAGTTGGTAGAGCAGCGGACTCTTAATCCGTAGGTCCAGAGTTCGAGTCTCTGACGCCCCACCAATTTAAAAAGCCTAACCCTTATCGGTTGGGCTTTTTTCTGCCCGGAGCGCCAGCACTGGCGCGGTTCCGGGTGGCGATGCGTTGTCGGCGTGTCGGAAATACCCCCATTTTCCTGCCCGCCAGCACCCAGAATCCTCTCTTTTCTCCATTTGACCTGTGGCTGGCCGACGCTCGACCCCTCGATTTCATGCGGCTTTCGGGCCGATGGTTGTGCGGCAACTGCACTGACCAGAAACATTACAAACCCAGCCTACGCATCGAATTCGTCAAACAACGTGTGTTGCTCATCCCAGTCCGACGGCAGCAAGTTGTTCTTCAGCCAGATCAGACTCAAGGTTTTCGGCTGATGGCCGTCGAGGATTCTGCGCACTACCACCGGCGAGAGCAATGCCAGTCGCAGCAGTTCATTGACGGTGCTCTGATTGAGTCCCTCCTGGCGAGCAATGTCCGATCCGCTCTTGACGATGCCCCTCGTCGATGAGCCGCTACCAGTGAAACGCCTTGGATAGCGCCGTCAGAATCGGCGCATCGTGCTCCGGCATCTTGTCTCCGGTCGCCGCCGGCACCACCACCTTGCGCCCACCACGCCGCTTGATGCGTACAGGGATGAAGGTCGTGAGTTTCGCCCCCGGCTGTTGGCCCGCCGCGCCCGTCTGAATAATCCGTGTCATGCCAATGCCTCCTGCTGCTGTTCGAGTTCCAGTAATTCCGTGCCTATCGTGCCCGGCCGCATCTCGCCGGCCAGCGTGTGCCAACCCACCTCGCGCCAGATAATCTCAATGCCTTCCTCACGCAGCGTCACCCGCTCGATCAGCAACTGCACGATGCGCTGGCGTTCCGCCGGGGAACAGTTGCTCCACCTGCCCCAGTTGGCGCAATGGCAGCACCACCTCGGGCTCGGTGATTTCCGGATACTCGGCCCTGACCACATCCCACACCGACTGCACCATCTCCGGCGTTGTCAGCGCGGCATGGACTTGCGCCAACACCATCTGCTCAATGGGTTCCGCTGGCACCCGGCCGGCTTGGCTGGCATCGGCACCGAAGCGCACTTTCCGGTTCGGCACGTAGTAACGATAGCGCTTGCCGTTTGGCTTGCACGAAAACGCCGGCTGGAATTTCTCGCCGTCCGCCGTATAGAACAGCCCGAGCAGTAAAGCCTCCGGTTGGCGACGTTGCCACGTCTCCGAGGTACGTTGCCGATTGTTCTCCGCGAGAACCGCGTGAGCCGCATCCCATAGCGCCAGATCAATGATCGCTTGGTGCGCACCGGGGTAGCTCTTTCCCTTGTGGGGAATCTCGCCGAGTGGACCCGGTTGTGCATCAGCTTGTAGAGCATCTGCTTGCTGAACGGCTTGCCCTGCTTGTTGGTTTTGCCGTCGGCGGCCAGTTGGCGTACCAGATCGGTGGTTGACCGGCAGCGTGTGAAATCCGTAAAGATGCGTCTGACCAGATTCGCTTCGACGTCGACAACAATCAGCCGCCGATCTTCGATGCGATAGCCCAGTGGCGGGTGGCCCCCCATCCACATGCCCTTCGCTTTTGAAGCGGCAATCTTGTCGCGGATGCGCTCGCCGGTGACCTCGCGCTCGAACTGTGCAAACGACAGCAGGATGTTGAGCATCAACCGGCCCATGCTGGTCGTGGTATTGAATTGCTGCGTGACCGACACGAACGACACCCGACGCCGCTCGAAGACTTCGATCAGCCGGGAGAAGTCCCCAAGACTGCGCGTCAGGCGATCAATCTTGTACACCACCACAATGTCGATCTTGCCAGCCTCAATATCGGTCATCAACCGTTTCAGCCCGGGCCGATCCATATTGCCGCCAGTGAAGCCGGGATCGATGTAGTCATCGGATACCGGAATCCAACCCTCGGCACGCTGGCTGGCAATGTGAAGCAAGCCCTGCTTCCTTCTGAGCATCGAGGGAGTTGAAGGACTGGTCGAGCCGCTCGTCACTGGAGACGCGGCAATAGACGGCTTTATCGTTTCCGGGGGCGACGACGTTCATTTTCGACATCCCCTTCACGCCGAAGAAGGCCGGCCCCGACCAGTGCGTACCGGTGATGGCGCGTGCCGCCGCCGACAGACTTTTGTAGCGCGTGCCGTCCAACTCGTACAGACCATCGGGCAGGACGGTGACGCGGTACTCGCGGCGATCCCATTCGCGGATTAGCGTGGTGCCCGGCATCATGCGAATCTCCGGTCCACGTCCGACCTTGATCTTGGAATGGCGCTCGCCGCAGTCGGCGAGATGCGCCCTGACCGCTGGCGACAAGCCCCCGAGGGCGATCTCCTGCAGGCGGTAGGCCAAGCGCGCTTCAAGGTATCGCCGATTGACTCGCGAAGGTCGGCGCGGGAAATGTTCGTCCCACATTGCCCAAAGGCGATCCTGGGGCAGTTGGGGCAACGCCGCCAGTTGCGCGGCGACGGAGGATTTCGGACTGGCTGTCATCCTCAGTCCTCCCAGATCTGTATGACGTCCAGCGTGGTCCACAGGCGGGCGTCATCGACGGTGGCCATCTCGCGTGTAGCAAGTCCCCTGTCTAGGCTCCGTCCCTCCTTGCCCGTGTAATGGTAGGTCTGCCCGGCGTGCTGAATACATACCGGGCCGTGGGCGTCAAACTCGACCTGCACAGGCATTGCTCCCCGAAAGCGTTTGTTGGTGTCGGTCACCAGTGCGGTGACGGTTGTCATCTTCATTTCAATCTCCTTCATTGAGAGGGGTTTGTGGACCTCCATGAACGCGCTGTGGCAACCAGAAGCCAAGTCAAACCACGCTCTGTTCGGGGTCATCAGCCTGCCCAGTCGCAATATCGAAGCGTTCGCCCAGCAAGGTCTGCTTG
The DNA here is from genome assembly GCA_016713625.1 of Candidatus Accumulibacter affinis. Taxonomy (GTDB): domain Bacteria; phylum Pseudomonadota; class Gammaproteobacteria; order Burkholderiales; family Rhodocyclaceae; genus Accumulibacter; species Accumulibacter affinis. Next base: position 31,878 of record JADJOT010000007.1, on the reverse strand, counting down.
TGCCCGGTGCGTTTGTCCTGCACGCTCAAGATGTAAATCTCACCGTTCCATATGCCACAGGCCACATCGGTATCTTTGGCGTCTGCAGGTAGCAACCAGCCGGTGATCCCGTCTGGTAATGCCAGCAAGTCCTCCGGGCGGTGGATGGGCCAGCGCATTGCCTCCTGATGTTGATCGGCAAACTGCAAGACTTGCGGCGGTACGCCAGGAAAGTTCTCCTGACTGATGATCGGAATCCAGACCAGCAACTGCCTGCCGGCGAGCCACTGCTGGACACGCTGCTCGACTTCCGGGTTGCAGTGGGCCAGCGGCTGGCTGGGGATAGGGGCTTTGCTGCTGTTGATCGTCATGGTGTTCATTTCATCTCCTTGAATGCTGGTAACCCGGCACATCGCCGGGTGGTAACCAGGGTGGTAACCGGTAACCCTGGTAACCTCATTTCGCTGGCTGTCGGTAGCGGATCAGCGGGCTGTCGCCCCCCGCATGGCATTGCGGCGAGGAAGGACCCGTCGAATCATCTGGCGCTGCAGCTTGTTGAACTGCTTCATCTGCTGCTTGGCCGCCTTGCGCATCATTCGGGTCAGGCGAATGCCGGAGACGATCAAGCGCCACTGCCACGGGATGGTGCCGACGATGCGCCGAGGTCGGAGGATGGTGGTCGGGAACCGTTGCTGTGCGACTGGCCCGCCATCCACTCTTCGGCCTTGACCGTCACCATCGTCACGGCAGATTCAGTCAGCGGCGAATGCCGGTGCATTGGCATCGGTGGCAGCATCTCGGCCAGTAGTTGTTCAGTTGTGCCGGCGGCATCTGCCCGCAGCACGGTCTCGACCTGATTCATCCGCTGCTGCATGGGTGCGAACGGATTGGTCATGTTGAATCGGGTGGGTTTGATTTCCATCGTTGTCTCCTGAAGGTTTGGGGGTGCCGGCTTTCTGCGATGCCTTTCGCAGTCAGCGCCGGCGGGCGTTACGCGGCATGGCGAGGATCACTGACGACGTGAAGCAACTGCGTCAGCACGTATGGCGGCTATGCCGAGACTCGCCGCCATCCGCCATGGATCAGGTGACTGGCACTTCGTCGGCCAGTGCGGCTTGCGCGATTTCCACCAGCTCGCGTGGAATCTCAATCTCGAACCGGGTTTCGTCGTGGAGGTAGCTGGTTTCTCGCCGGGCGGCCGAAGCGCGCGCCACAGCATTCATAACCGGCATCAGCTGCTCGTAGAGATCGATCTCTACAACGACAGCCCGGCAGTGAATGAAAGTGCGTTCGGCCTCGCGTATGGCCGATGGCAAATCGCCCAACTTGGCACTGGCGGTGTCGCGCTTGCTCTGCTGATCGGCCAGCGAGGATCGACCGATCCGAAGTTCTGCCTCGAGCCTAGTCAGTAACTCCGGCACGACAAATTCGACCTCGTTATTGAGCATCATCTGCGCGGCAGCTGGTTTCGGCGGCAATGCGTCTCCGGAGATCGGCGACCCGCTGACAGATCTTGGCGATCAGCGCCTCAGTGTTCTCGACTTCAGCGGATTGCGCCTTGTTCTGGGTGACCAGATCATCCAGTTTCTTCTTGGCCTGCGCGAACGCGTCGGGCGCATCCAGTACGCGCAACAGAGGGCGGATTTGACTTTCAAGGCTGGATGCCTGCGATTTGAGTCGATCCACTTTCTCATGTGCGGCGCAGAGCACCGGCCAGTGTGCTTTGGCCGCTGGCGGTGTATTCATTGACATCTTGCCGGCGGCATCACGCACCGCGTTTGATGATCACGCTCCTTGGCGTGCTGCTGCTCGGCATCGATCAATTCCTTATTGACGACGGCCAGTTGGCGGCGAAGCTGGTCGTACTCGGCCTTGACCTTGTCGTAGTACGCGGTGGACTTCTTGTTGAACGGATTTAGTTTCATTGGGTAATCTCCTTATCGGGTGGTGGGATGGGCAGTGGCCAATGCCTGGACGGCACGCATCAGGGCCTCGCCGGCATTCCGGGGCTTGGCCAGTGGCTTGGTCGGCTGGATGGTCTGAAGTCCGAAATGGCGCTGCCAGACCGGATGCAGGTTTTTGGAGATGGACGGGTTATTCATGGAATGATCTCCATAGGGGGCCACCCACTGCGCCGGGTGGCGTGGCGTTGGAATGAACGCGGAGCAGTCCTGGCCAGCGCTCGAAACCTCGGCGCTGATCTGGTTGGTCGCCATACGGCGTGAAGCCTTCGCAGCGGCGTGGCAGATCCCGGATCGGCTGATAGCCGCGATTGGCGACCACGGGCTTGTTCTTCGTGCCGGCAGCCCGGCAGACGCCGCTCATCGAAAGCTGGCTGCAGTCGGCGCAACAAATGCGGTCGTCGAGTGAGTGGTTCGGATTCGCAAGATTCGCATCGCTTCGCACAGGCGCAAACGTAGGCGCAGTGCGGTCTTTCGCGGGATTCGCAAGATTCGCAGCCAGAGGGCGTGAGAACTGGAAAGTCATCACACCGCCACCAGTTCGTAGGCTTCGCGAGCCGTGGGGTGGGCGGCGATGGCAACCCAGCCGTGATGCGCCAGCAACTGCATGACTTTTCTGGCGGCACCAGCGCTGCGGATGGCCGAGGGGCCATTGCGGTAAATGTCAGCCAGCGGAATCGCCCGACCCGGCCCCATCTTGTCGCGCAACCAGTTCAACACCTCCTGCGCCAAATTCAGTTCTGCCGATACCTGACCCCGCACCCACAGGCGCGTGGCTTCGGCCAGGTAGTGCTGCATCAGCAGCGCCGCCCGGTCGATGTGTTCTTCGTGAATTCCCGTTGTCACCCTCGAACACCGCGAAAGTGCCGGCCATCCGGGTGATGTGTTCCGGTGCCTTCGAGGCCAGCGAACGGATCGGGGCCAGATCGCCATCCCCACCGAGGGCTTTCTCGATGTCGTTATAGAGAGCCACCCATGCCCGTTTGGCTGATGGCGTCAGGACGATGTTGGGGGGATCGAGTTCATGGTTGTCGGTGATGGGCCATTCCTGCTCCAGCAGTGCATCCATCCGTGCCGTATAGGCTTGGTACTCGGCGGTACGCCCGAGATCGGTTTCGACGTACTTGCGCTGACCGGCGGTGGATTGAGGAAGCTGACCAGGCAGCGCCAGAAATCCCTGCTCGCGGGCCAGTGGGTCAGCCAGCAGCAACGAGGCCACGGCGGGTTGCACCATCAGATGCAGGTTGAGGCGGCGGGCGTAGTAGCTACCGGAACCGTCGCCGACGCGGACCCGGTCAAACTCACCGCGATCCCACAGGCGGGAAAGTGTGGTCAAGGTGCCCAGTCGCTTCTCGGCACTCATGGCGTAGCCACCGAGGAACTGCCCACCTTCATCATTGACCAGCCCGATGGCAGGCATGCCGACGATCAGTTGCCGATGGATGGCCTCGGTGCTCGGCTCGGAGACGATGAACAGCGGCATGACCGGTGCTTTGGGTTTGTCGAGTTCACCGAGCTTGGCCTGCTTGGCTTCGCCGCTCAGCTTCTTGTCGGCAAGGATGCGCTTGGCGGCAGCCTCGTAGGTTTCCCGATTGACAACAAATTGTTGCATCAGGATGCGTTGCCGGGCACGCACGCCAGCCAACGCCCAGCCATCGGCAGCGGATTTGCGCTCGCCGGATTCGCCCAGGGTGAGGAAGAACTCCGATAACGGGGACACCCGGCCATCGACGATCACGTTGGCGTGAGGCTGGGCGACCTGATTCATCGCTGCCAGAATGGATTGACCGATCAGTGCGACCGGTGCCTGGATGATTTCGTGCATTTTTTGCACGACGCCTGTACCGATGGGGCCGAGGGCTTCTACCGGATAGGGAGTTGGCGGATCAAATTCGCGTGACAGCGGCAGCGGATCAGGGCGATCTTCCTCGGCCCATGAGGGGCGGGAAACTTGAGAGGGGCTGTCCAAGGTCATTCCCGCCCGGTCCCGGTACGGTCCGCGAGGTGCCCGTCGATGAAGGCGGCAATATCCTGGCGGCGATAGCGAATGCAGCGCCCGACACGTACAAAGGGTAGATGCGGCCGACCCTTGACGCGCCAGGTGGCGAGCGTGGCTGGTTGAATCTTGAGGAGAGATGCCGTCCTGTCCTCGGTAAGGAGGATGGTGACTTCTGCCGTACGGGTACGGCGACCTTGATCGATGCCCATCTGCCTGCACTGCCTTTCATCGAGAGCGCTATCAGCGTCGATGAAGGTCAGCAGGCAGGGCTATGGATGAATAGCCCTATCCATCCGGAGATGTCCGCAAGTTTGCGGCGCAGACTATCTAGTGTCTGGCAGAAAAGCCGTTTTAGAAAATTGGGCGTGCCAGCCAGGGGTGGAGCTGATCCGCGAGTAATTGGTAATACCTGCCATTATTCGAGCGAATCCCTTTAAGGACTCTGATATGCTATGGACATAAATTGTGGCAAGGATTCTTGGCCCATCCATCCCAACTCTTGGTAATTGTGTCAGGCAGCCGTTTTTGTGGTTCAGGGACCGCCGATTTTGCGCGGGCATTGCGCCCGGACTACGACCCGAGGCGATGGATGTTTCGCGCCAGTACCGCCATGGCGACATAGCGTTTGAATCCTTTAATCCCGTGATCCGGGCACAAATCCAAACCGAAATGCTCCAGTCCGTTGATCGCCGATTCCACGCTGAATGCTTCCGCCGAGCCTTGAGGAAAGCCCGGTGATCTGCCATCGAGTGCCGGCCTTTCTTGGGCAGGGCGACCAACCGAGTCGTTCTTCCAGTGCCTGTCGATTCGACGGACTGGAAACCCTTATCGAAACCCACCGCTCGCAGGCTTGGAAAACGCGTCTGCTTTGCTCAACCATGCGAGCGCCACTTGGTCGTCCGTTTGCTTTTCCATGACTTGGTGATGGAGAAGGAAACGGTGCTGGTCTTCGAGAATACACACCCGCAATCCCAGTTCTACCGGAACCCCGCCTTGCCTTTAACAATCCATTCGGTGCGGTGCGAAAATGGAGACCTTCTCGTGTGCGGAATCACTGCCTTGCAGCACCCGACGCCGAATCTGGTCGATCTGACGTTCGGCATGGACCAGGTAGCCGTCGAGTTGCTAGCATCGCCACGCACAGAGCACGCAGCCGGTGGAGCACCCGACGGGCCCGCGCCGTCCCAGATAGCCCACAGCCGCCGCCAGGTAGCTTGGCCTCCCGAATTTCTTGTATCCTTGCCTGGCGCACGCTTTCCTCTTGTGAAGTAGAGTGCCTGGGCCTCTGTATTTTGCGGCAACTTTTGAATTGGCGAAGGCTATAGGCTTTGGCGCCATCCCTTCAGGGAGAGTTTGTCGTGATCTGTGCGCTGAATTCGATGATCTTGCGCACCGCATCCAGGAGCAGATTGGTACGGCGGAAAATGAACGTCGGTTTCGACCACAAAGGAGTCACGCGCCCCTGAGTACCTCGTCTGGATTTTTAGCAGGCGTGACCAGCGCACCACTGCCGTAATTCGTCCAGAATCCCGGTGTGAATAACCGCAGGTTGTCTTTCAGGTCGTAATTGTACGTCTGTTGATCGACCAGTCCGCGTGCCCGCATCTGCCGAAGCGTCTTGTGCTGATTGGCCAGTTCTTGAACCGGTCGTAATCCCGCACGAGCCCCAGGCGCACGACGCCTAATACCAGAATCCCCACTGCTCCATCCCGGGACGCCCCAGGGTATCGCTGGCCTTCTTGCCGTCAGCAGCCGCGGAATGACCTCTTGCAGGATCGAAAAACCTCGTCCCAGTTCCACGGTTCAGATAAATGTACTGCAATCCCACCAGAAGCTTGGGTATGTCATCCCGTGATTTGGGATCGAGGACTTGATCCAATCGACAACTCTCCCAACTCCGCCTGCCGCTTCATGACTTCCCGCATCGGTTTATTCCTGTATCGAAGTTTTTCCGGAAAAACCCCAAGTCTGCTACCACTGCCCACCACTTTTACGTCTGAAAATACACTATCCATTACAAATCATAAACTTACAAAACACAACCAATCAGCATATCCGCATGGCATCGCCATCTTCGTTCCTCAGAACGCATTCAACACATTGATACATATATTGGTTTTCGATTTCGGCCAGACACTATCTATGCGGATTTTTTGGTACTGAGATTCGCCCTCATGGCGGTAGAAGACAAAAACATCGTTGGCATCTTCGAACAGCACGCCCTCGATCATATGTTCGCCAGAATAGAGATACTCGATATGGTCGAGCACCTTCTTGATGTCGCGGCTACCGATCTCCTGAACAATCGCATTGAGCGCACGGGTGATCCGGGCGGTGGCACCCCGTGGGCGCCCGTTGCGGAATGGGGCGACGACCGCTTCGGCCTTGCGCGCTTTACTGCGCAGCGTGGCGATTTGAGACTCAGCCTTTTTGAGCGCGACGGGATCGGGTGCGCTGGCGGCGAAGTTCGCCATGAGCAGGAATTTCTCGGCGGTGCCTGTCCGGTCAGCGGCGTCGTGCCAGAGGCCGCGTTCCCACCCTGCGATGTCGGAACGTAAACAATGGATGTCTTCGCCGTCATTGTGGCCAATGCCTGCTTGCTGCATCTCATCCTCGATACCGGTGGCAATTTCGCCGAAGGTTTCCGCAGTCAGCCGAGCTTCGTGGATGGCCAGCAACGCAAATATCTGGGCGTCAGACAGGGTGGGCGGATCATGCGGGATACGCGTTGTCCAGAGACTGCGGGCGGCTGCGATGTAACTGCCGTGGTGTTCGGCGTGCTGGTGGATGGCAAGGTTGGATCGGACGATGCCGATAGCCGCCTGCTGTGCCCAGTCGGGACAGCCTGCCGTGGTCAGTGGTTCGAGGAAGGTACGGGCGTTGTGAACGATGACATCGAGGCGGTCGAACTCGGCGGTGATTTGTGGCCATAGCCAACACTGCCCGTGGGTGATGCGCAGATCGTTGAGATCGCCCGTCAGCGGATTAAATGGCATGCCCTCCTCGATAGCACTATCGCCCTCGTCGCCGGAGGCGCTGGCGGATTGCTCATCGGGTGTGGGAGGGGTTGCCATTTACGTTTTCAGTTCTCGTGTCTGCGAATCGTGCGAATTCCGCGAAACTCCTTGTGCCATATGGCTCCGCGCCAATGCGACGCCATGCGAATAGTGCGACAGACGGGGCACGAATTCGCCGCTGTCGCATACGATGCGCAAGCCGCCAACCCAGTCATCAAGCCAACTTTCGCGACATTCGCAGGATTCGCATGGGTCATTTTACGGATGTACGTTGATGAGGTCACCTGCGACGGGATGAATCAAAACCGGTGACCATCACGACTGTCACAACCATCACGCCGACTGACGTCGGTGATGGTCGTGATGATGGTGACGATCACTCGTATTGTTGTGGTCGCCAGGGATGGATATATGCACAGGCGAAAGGGGTCCTTCCTGGCGATATTCCAATACGGGAGGCGACAGCGCGGCATTGCGCTACCGTCAGGGTGCAAACCGAGGTTTGCAGGGTTTGCGGTTTGCACCAGGCCAAGGGGTGTGCGTTGAATTCACCCCCTTGAAATCGGAAAACGGCCACCCCTGGGAAAGCCAGTGCTGGCAATGATTGCCGACGGTTTTGGTGCCGGAAATGAGCAAATCGGCCACCGAGAAAATTAGCCGAATAAAAGGGTGTCCGTTCAACAGACACCCTTTGGCGGTTTGCAGTCAGGCGATCCGATAGACCCGTTCGCCGCCAGCGTCCTTCGCCGACACGATGTTCAGGCCGAGCTTTTTCTTGAGCGCACCGGCGAACGTGCCGCGTACCGTGTGTGCTTGCCAGCCGGTGGTTTCCATGACCTGCCGAATCGTCGTTCCATCGGGACGTTGTAGCATTTGGATGACTGCGGCCTGCTTGCTGTTCTCGCGGGTGCGGGGCTTGATCAGTTTATCTTGCGCCCACGTGGCCTCTGCGGCGGACACGGCGGCCTCGATCTCTGGGTCCGGGGTAAAACGGGTGCTGGCACCTTACATTTGCGCCCCACGGCGGCGTAGGCGACATCGGTCAAGTAGTACGCGACGTGATCGGGGTTTTGAAACTTGGCGATCAGGTCGCGGGCGAGCAGGCCATCGATGACAGCGGTTTTGGCACCGCCGCGCAGGTTGGTCGGCAGGGGTTCAATGTTGCCATCCGGGCGAGCGGCGGCGGTTTTGATAACAATGGTTTGGGTGGCAGTCAGTTTGACGTTCATGATCATCTCCGATGGTTGGTGGGCGTCGTCATTCGCCATCGCCGAAGATCGCCAGCAACTCGTCTAGCCCGGCAACCACCCGCCCGAGATCGCCGACGTGGCCCCAATGGATGGCATCGGGGTCGTGACCGAAGTGGTCGTTGGCGAGTTGCTGCAGTCGTTCCAGTTTGGCGTGGACGGCTGCAGTGCGGGCTAGGTAGGCGTCGAGGGCAGATTGCTTGGTGTTCATTGAGGGCTCCGTGATGTGATTGACGACAAACACATGAACGCGCTGTTCAATCTGGAAAGCCAAGCTATTCGTGCGGATTGCATACCAGCTCGCCAAGTATTACAATGAGTATCGCTGTAATACAAAAGGAGCCATGCCATGTCGACGACACTTACCAGCAAGGGTCAGGTCACCATCCCCAAGCAGATTCGCGATGCGCTGAATCTGGCACCCGGCTGTTCGGTAGATTTTGCGGTCAATCGTGAAGGCGATGTTGTAATTCACAAGGTGGGCGCGAGGCCGAGTCGCAAGCCCGATCGATTTGAATCTGCCCGTGGCAAAGCGGATGTCAAATGGCGAACTGACGACCTGATGGCACTACTGCGCGGCGAAGGTTGATGTTACTGGTCGACACCAACGTGCTGGTCGATGTTCTGGAGAACGATCCGGATTGAACGGACTGGTCGATTGGCCAACTACGTGCGTAATCGAAAGTTCACCGACTGGCGATCAATCCGATTATTTATTCCGAGTTGTCGCTGACGTTCTCGACCGTCGAGGCACTGGACAAAACTATCGAGGAGTTAGGGCTGGTGCTGATCGAGTTGCCGCGACCGGCATTGTTCCTCGCCGGTAAGGCTTTTGTGCGTTACCGCCGACAAGGCGGTACGAAGAGCAATGTTCTCGGTGATTTTTTTATCGGTGCGCACGCGGCAGTATCAGGTCATCCAGTTTTGACCCGGGATACACGACGCTACGCCGCATATTTCCCGGGCGTGACGCTAATTGCGCCGAGCGTCTCCACATGAACAAATTGAAAACCGTCGAGATATGTAGAGTCGAGGGCTCAAACAAGGGGTCCAAGCTACGTTGCATTGATCGAGTCTGTTGCCAGTTTTTTGGGTAAGCGCACAAAATGGGAATTCATGCGGTCATAGACTTCGAAACAACCGGCCTCTCCCCGGCCCTTGGTGCGCGGCCGACAGAAGTCGCAATTATCCTCATTGCAGAGGGCAAGATCGTCGACCGTTTTCAGAGCCTGATGAATCCTGGCGTCTCGATTCCCAATGACATACAAGCCTTGACCGGTATAACCAATGAAATGGTTCGCAAGGCTCCCAAGGTCGAGGTAGTGATACGTGATGCTGTGCAATTTGTAGGCACCCATCCAATCGTTGCGCACAACGCAGCCTTCGATAGCAAGTTCTGGGACGCTGAGTTGCGCCGAATTAATGGAAGGCGCAAACAGGAATTCGCTTGTTCCATGCTCCTGGCCCGACGTATTTTCCCGGAAGCACCGAATCACAAATTGGGCACTCTCGTGCGTACGCTGGGCCTGCCCGCAACAGGCCGTTACCATCGTGCACTGGCCGATGCTGAAGCCACAGCCTATCTGTTGCTGCACATTCAGCAAGAACTCCAGCGACGTTTTCACCTTTCGGCCGCGAGCCACGAATTGCTGGTAGCCATACAGACCGCGAGCCGCAGCCAACTCGATGCTTGCATTCGCCGCTACCGGAGTATCGAAAGGTGATTTACAAAAATGGAAGACGCGATCTACTTGACTGGCTAAAAAAGCAGCTGATTGGACCGGCATCTGGTGAAAATTCATTGCGAGGATCACCGCTGGATCGCTACCCGACAGGCATTTTGTTTCCGATCATGCGAGACGAGGAAGGCATTGATCCAGCCTCGGTGAGTGATGATGACGACGATACCGAAGGTCCAGGGGATGACACGATGGCGGGAAGCGATGCTCAGCCAGCAACGAAGCGCCGCCGCTACATGCCGCCTTCGTCAGTAGGGTTCTCATTCTTTGTTAGCGGTGAAGAAGTGCGGTTTCAGGTTGTTTTTTCTGCTGCCTGCTATAAGAAGCTGGATGAGCGGAGCCAAATTGGTCAATTCCAAAACAGCTATGAACGCACTGAACTTGGTAGAGATGAAGAAGCAAAGACATTCGCGCAGTCAAATCAACAGCCGCCCACACAATCAAACCAACGCGTGGATGTGTTAGGTGGACGAGCGAGTATCGACGTGTTGTGGCGTCCCTTTCTGAATGGATGGATCGTCACGGTTTCCCTGTTCAACAAACAGGAGTTGAACGCCAAAGGAACATCCAAATCACTTACGCAGGAACGCATTGAGCAATCCCTGTTTGAGGTCAATCTCCGCTGCTTTGTGGAAGCGGGTGAAATCGGTACGTATCCCCGTGTCGAAAAATGCCTGTTGAGCGAGGAAGACCAAGAACTGGAACTCCAATACAAGCACCGGCATATATATGCTATCGGTCACGGCGCGGCGGTGGATTGGCGGGTGGAACAGGATAATGTAAAAGAAGTATGGACTGAGTTTATGCCGGCGGTGGAAGTGCCGCAGGTCACAGCCGATGTGGCAGGCGACGACAATCGTGTGCTTGGACTCGCCTATCTAGCGGAAAGTGAAACCACAGCAGAAATATTTAAGGAACTCGACCAATTCGTTGAGAAATATGCAGCATGGGTTCACGCGCAGAACACCCAAATTAATGAGCTTGAACCTGATGAACGCGCAGCGGCAAAGCGCATTACCGCACGTATGGAAACCGCCCTCGAACGGATGCGCCGAGGCGTGGTCTTACTCAGGAGCAATCACCTCGCCGCCGAATCGTTCAAACTGGCCAACCAAACCATGCTGGATCAGATGCGCCAGGCCGACCATGTGCGTGGCAAGCGCCGAGACGACAACGACTATCGCTGGCGACCCTTCCAGTTGGCCTTTCTCTTGGCTGTAATGGAATCGGCCATTCAGGAAGACGATGACTACCGGGAGATTGTCGATCTGATCTGGTTCCCTACCGGCGGTGGCAAGACCGAGGCGTACCTAGGTCTGATCGCATTTCTCATCGTCTGGCGCAGGCTCACCAACCCCGCCTCTGGTGGTGGTACGACTGTACTCATGCGCTACACGCTGCGACTGCTGACAGCGCAGCAATTTCAGCGTGCTACCCGGATGATCTGTGCGCTGGAACTAATTCGCCGCAGGGTGCCAAAGCTAAAGAATGGTGCCCCCATCACTATCGGCATGTGGGTAGGCTCGGCCACGAGCCCAAACCGATTTGAAGATGCCATGAAGTACGTTGCACAGGCCAGCAACGGAAATGCAGGAGCGTTACGTAGTCTGGTGCTAGAAAACTGCCCTTGGTGTGGCACGCCTTTCGCCGTACCAGAAAACTACGCCGCGACCGAAACCGAATTCCACTTTTGTTGCGTCAACAAGGCGTGCGACTTCGGGCAACAGGGTCAAGGTGTGCTGCCCTGCAACGTGGTGGATGAAGCGCTTTACGACGAACCTCCCACGCTATTGATCGCTACTATTGATAAGTTCGCTCGCCTGGCTTGGGATGAGCGTGCCAACGCCTTCTTTGGTGTAAGTGGTAATCGCCCGCCGGAACTTGTCATCCAGGACGAACTGCATTTGATCGCCGGGGCGCTAGGGTCCGTGGCTGGATTGTATGAGGCCGCCCTGGACACAGTTTTGAAGGCGCGCGGCATCCGCCCAAAATACATTGCGTCCACCGCTACCATCCGCATGGCAGAGCAGCAGGTGGAGCGCCTATATGGGCGTAGGTTGGCAGTTTTTCCGCCCCCCGGTTTGTCCTGCGACGACTCGTTCTTTGCCCGCACAGTGCCCCTAGATAAACGCCCTGGCCGGATGTACGTGGGTTATCTGGCCCCCATGCTTGACCGCCAGCACTGCATGGCTCCGCTGGCGGCAGCATTATTGGCGGCACCCGAGGTGATCTTTGAAGTTGGACAGGAAGATCGAGCCGAACTGCTCGATGCCTGGTGGACTCAGGTGGTCTATCACGGCAGTTTGAAGGGTGTGGGCAACAGTCACAATGCATTCAATATCGATGTGCGTGATGTTGTCAGGCGACTTAACGAAGAGCGCAAGCAAGAAGCGAAAGAGCCGATCACGCGGCTCGCCGCACGCATTGCACAACTTACGAGCATTTCCAGCGCGGAAGAAAATGCCAAAACTTTTTCCCGTCTGGAAAAACTCCGCGACAACCCGGAATGCCTCGATACCGTGCTGGCCACCAACATGGTTTCTGTCGGGCTGGATGTCGCTCGTCTCGCCCTGATGATAGTCAACGGCCAACCGCTGACCACGGCGGAATACATTCAGGCGAGCAGCCGGGTCGGGCGGAGCGAGGTGCCCGGCTTGGTGTTTGCCAACTATTACCGCGATCAGGCGCGCAGCCTGTCGCATTACGAGAGTTTCCGCCCTTATCACGAAGCCTTTTACCGTTTCGTAGAGCCGACCAGCGTCACCCCCTACACCTATCAAGCACGCACCCGCGCTCTGCATGCAGCACTGGTGATTGCTATCCGGCATGCTGATCACTATCTGCGGTCCAACGACAAAGCAGGGAAATTCAGTTCAGCCCATGATTATGTGAAGAAAATTGTCGAGGCACTAAAGCAGCGCTGCAAACAGGCTGACCCTCAACGCGCTGCGGAGACTGCTTCTCATATCGACCTCTTAGTCGAGCAATGGCACGCGGAAGCGGCACACTGCCATGTTGCGAAAATCCAGTTGAATTACCAAGCACCCGATAAGGACAAGGCCGCGAATCGTCTTCTCCACAACCACGACGACCAGATCAAAGGGCTGTGGCCAACACTCCAGTCCATGCGCAACGTCGAAAATACCGGTTTGCTAAAGCCACTATGAGCAAGAAAACCGAGTTAATCCCCGTTCGGCTATCGCACCTGCTACGTCATTGTTCGGTGGGTGCCATTGTGCGCGGCCCTGATTACCTGATGACCGTCAAAGATATTCGCGAATGGACGGACAGGAGCGGGAAACCTGCTGGCGAGCCTATTCGTTACGTGGATGGCGTTCGCTCTGCTCTGGGCATTAAACAGGAACTGCGAGAACCTCCTGTCGCGAAAGCTCTAGATACCGGCCGAGTCGAGGGTGAGTGTGTGCCTGGGCAACGCTTCCCATCCTGGATGCGTTGCCCATCCTGTGGTCTGCTGCACTACAAGCCATGGAGAGGGCTGTCACAGGGTGAAAAATCACGCTGCCAGGAAAGTGATCCGAAGAAATGCCAAAATAAGCCGCAGCTTGAGCAAGCACCGTGGGCGTTGATTCACGTTGATGGTCATATGGCCGATGTGCCTTGGCATTTTCTTGCACATCCAAAGGAAGGCAAGGGCGCGCAGAATCAGCAACAGTGCCGCGCGGACTGGAACGAGCCTTATCTGCGCTTGATTGACAAGGGTGCCTCCGGTCGTAAGTTGCGTTGTGAAAGATGCAATGCCATAAGCGATTTCGGTGATGGCCTCCAAATTCCTTTTGGCAAGACACGTCAACAACCCTGGATAAAAGAAGATGCAGACGCTACCGATAGCATGGCTACGGTGCTGGAAATCAATGATGCACGGGTACATGCACCGCAGACGCGCAATGCGCTGGTCATCCCGCCCGAGTCGCGCATACGCAAGGGTTCGGTCGTTGATCGTCTGTATTCAAGCTCCCCAAAACTGAAGCTGATCGAGCAGGCCAAATACCCGCTTGCGAGAAATAGCGCGATGAACAAAATCGCCAGCGAATTGCGCTGTTCCATCCCGCAGATCGAAGATGCCCTGAAAGAGATCGGCAAGGGTTACCCACTCTATGGGCAAAACATCACGCAAGGAATCCTGCTCGAAAACGAATACCAGGCCTTGTGCGACGAGATGCCGGACGTAGCGGATGACGAAGACTTCGTTACGCACCATCACACCTGTTCCTGGAAGGCCATGATCGTAAGTTTAGCTGGCACAAAACCAGCTCGGATCATCGCAGCGGTGAGCCAACTCATCGCCGTCAACCGCCTCAAGGAAATCATGGTGCTGAAAGGTTTCCAACGCATGGGTGGAACCTTGGTGCTGCCAGACATCGTTGGCGAGAGCTCTTGGCTCCCCGCACTCGAACTCTATGGGGAAGGCGTGTTTTTCAGCTTGGACGAAGATTTGCTGAGTCGATGGGAATCCCACCCGACCCTCAGCGAGCGTTCAAGTGACTTCCAGCGCCGCTTTGCTGCCACCGGCTTGCGATTTGACCCCGAAATCATCGTCACCCCGCGTTTCCTGCTGCTTCACACACTCGCACATCTATTGATTCGGCAGCTGGAGACCGAGGCAGGCTACCCGGCGGCTTCACTGAAAGAGCGCATCTACTGCACCGCAGGCAAGTTGCCCATGTCGGGCATTCTGGTCTATGTGGCGGTGCCAGATGTAGTGGGCTCTTTGGGCGGGCTTGCCGAACTTGCCACACCGGAGCGGTTTTTGCTCCTGCTATCCAGCGTATTTGACCATGCAGAATGGTGCTCACTTGATCCGGTGTGTTCTGAACATGGCGGCCAAGGACCAAGCCTGCTCAACCGTGCAGCCTGCCATGCATGCGCATTGATCCCTGAGCCGAGTTGCGCTTACGGCAATGTATTGCTGGATCGGACGTTCATCAAAGGTGATGTCGCAACAGGTATGCCAGCATTTCTGAGTAGGTTGTAAGGCTTGGGCATGGCAAAGCGCGAATTCAATCTGCCAGGCATCCAAGACCTCAGCAAGGAGCAGGAGGATGCTCGTGCTCTGCCAAAACGGGGGCAACACCTCATTATCGGCGGCCCCGGTACGGGGAAATCGGTACTCGCCCTGCTGCGCTCAAGGCGGCATCAGCAGGACAAGGATGACTATATTTTCCTCGTTTATAACAAGCTGTTGAACCAAGCGAGTCGACAGTTGTTTGGAATGGAGTTGTGCAGCCAACAGTGGCAAAGTTGGTTCGCAAGTATTTTCAAAGCAGCATCGGGAGAGGCCGTGCCTAAGCTCCCCCCAAATGGAAACGGTTGGCAAGAGATTGACTGGGTTCGTACATCTGAAATCATCGCTGCTTTACCCCTTCTTGGGGGTGCAAAACATCCGTTTCTGATCATCGACGAGGGGCAGGACATGCCGCCTGAGTTCTATCAGGCACTTTTCAATCTGGGGTTTGAAAACGTCTATGCGGTTGCCGACCAGAACCAACAAATTGTCCCTGGCCAGAACAGTACAAGGCAGGAAATCCAGAATGGTCTGGGCATTGCACCCAATGATGTCATTGAACTACAAGATAACTACAGAAATTCCCACCCCATAGCTCGCTTGGCGCGTGAATTCTATACAGGCGACCCCGCCAGCCCCCCGCCAGCACTTCCGAATAGACCGTCCGCCATCCGCCCAATACTCTATACATATGAGCAGAGCGATTTCCAGAATCTGATTGAGCGTATTTTAAAAAACGCTGATATGGCGCCAGAGAAGCTCATTGGTTTGATCGCGCCGAATAACAAAGCTCGTGAGCGCTACTTCGACGCGCTAATGAAGGCTAAGGTCACCGTTAAGTTCGATAATGCGCCCCTTGCCGCCCAGACTTATTTGGCTGGTTCAAGCCCAGATATACCCTTCAACGAAGGTGGGATCATGGTGATCAATGCCCAGTCATGCAAAGGGCTCGAATTCGATACGGTATTTCTGGCGGATATCAATCAGCATTTTTGCAATACCCAAAATCAGGATCAAACAAAACGCCTTTTCTACGTCATGATCGCCCGCGCCAAAGAGCGGGTCATTATGCTGAAAGAGGCCGGCAAGCATTGTCCTGTCGATGCCATCCTCCCGCAAGACACAGAAATTCTGGAGCGCAAGTAATGGAACCCAACACAGATCTGTTTGGCACAGCGAACCCTGCACCCCCAACCAAGGCGGCGACACGCTGGTTGTTAGTGAGCAACCATCTGAATCTTCTGTACATGCTAGCCGCTGGTCTGGTCATGCCGCCCATGGGGTTTGGTAAAAAGTATTACCAGGACACGCTGGCAGTTTATCCCGGCTGGATTCCACTTTTTGCGAATGATGTCCCCAAGGCTGCCATTGCCCATTCCGTCTTTGAACGTAATCACCTCATACCCTGCATCGTCACCATGAATTTAGCATCCTTGCATGGCAAGGTGATGACCATCGACTCGGAGGGGCGGGCGAAGGAAGTCAGTTTTCCCGATGGGCTGGATGGCAGTGAACAGATTTTGCTTATTCCGGCTCCGCTGCCTGTTACTTGGGTGACTTCCATCGCTTTCCAGTCGAGCGACAACAAAACCACATGCGAAGCCGATGCGCGGGATTTCGGGAACGTGCCCTTGCTGGATTTCAAGCGGGAGGTCAGCGCATCTGCTTTCTCTAAAGCCACGGGATGGCACTGGCCACCATCCGGCATTGATATTCCATTAAAAGGGATTGTCCTTGATGCGCCCTTCGCGGCTGGCGGGATCATGGCGCTTTTGTTGCATCTGGGAAATATTGGCGAAATTGGTATGCAAGCGTGTCGGCTGGCTTTCGATGCAAAGACAGAGGTCGCGCAATCAATTCCCGATCCACTGATTTCGTCGCTAGGGATGTGGATGCAGTCGGGTCAGACAATCGATACTGGCGATATTTCGAATAGGTTATTTTGGGGCGCAGTCATGAAGGTTGCGGCATGTCGGTTCTCCGATGCTCCATTCACGCCGCTAGACGTGGTGCTCGACTATCTGGGATCGGCCGGCGAAGGCATGGACGAACGGATGAAGCTTGCACTTGTGAAATTAGTCAATGATCTGCGCACCATTGCAAGCTTTACCGACAGCACGATCACTGAGATTTTCGAACGCCATCCGAAGTCATTCTCCCGTGTCCTGACGTTGTTCTTTCTGCGTGAAAAATGCGCCGACCTACTGTCGTTCAAACATCCTCTGCTGACAGAATCGGACATCATCGCCGCCGCTATCCTGTTTGCTGCCAGGGATGGTTGGCTGGGGCTACCGCTGCAATTGCGCAACTTCCCCAGTTCTCAGGCTGCCATTTTGCACCGTATGGCAGCAATGGCTCATCGCATGGGCGATACCGGCCTTAACCTTGGGTCGCCACCATCCAGACCATTGCCATTGCGAGAGTTGTTTTTGCTTGGTCCCAAAGGCTGGAGCACCGCCCAGAAAGATGCTGCGTTAGCTCTGGCGCGGGAATGCAAATGGGGCTGTATTCAGACCCGTGTTAGCCTGGGTAAGGGTGACTATCGGCTGGTTGTCGATGGCGGTGGAATGCACATCATCGTTGCAGGTGAGGCCAAAGCCGTGGAAACCGAGGTAGATCGCGAGAGATTTTTTGGTGCGCTGGCGAGCGCATCCATATCCGACAAGCAGGATCGCAAGGTTCGTGATCTGCTGAAGGCGTGAACGCACCATGCGCATGATTCCCGACACGCCGCATGGCACGCACAGCCAAGCAGAGAAGCGTGTTTTCGACCGACTGTGTGCAGCCTTTGCTAGTGAGCAAGATGGCGTTTTCACGGCATATCACTCTCTCAATCTGACACGTCATGCCCACAAACGCTTCGGAGAGATAGACTTTCTGATCTGCTGCCCCCATGGGATATTTGCTCTTGAGGTGAAGGGTGGCAGAGTCGGCTGCCATAACGGTATTTGGCAGTACACCAACCGGTATGGCGATGTTACCGAGTCCAATGAAGGACCATTCAAGCAGGCCGAATCAGCCCTCCACGGACTGATGGCCAATTTGCGCGCTAATCTCCCTGACCGGGTGGTGGCACAGTTTTCGATCGGCTATGGCGTCATTTTCCCGGATTGCGAGTGGCCCGTGTTAGGCGCGGAGTGGGATGCCAAAACCGTGGCTGATGCACGGGGCTACAAAGATATCGATCGCTGGTTAGAGAAATTGTTCCAGTATTGGAGAGGTAAGGATGGTGGTCATCGGCATCCAACTGCCCCCGCACTCAAAGAATTGCGCCATTACTTACGACCAGAGTTCGAGGCAGCCACTCCGATACATGCACAGGCGCTTGGTGCGGAGGAACGCATTGCCACATTGACGGAAGATCAGATGGCCATGGTGGATGTCGTCGCGGCCAACCCCCGGGTCCTTTGTTCGGGTGGGGCTGGAACCGGCAAGACATTTCTGGCGCTGGAATTAGCTCGCCGCTGGACAGCGGAAAACATGAATGTTGCACTGGTATGCCGTTCTCCATGGTTGAAGAACTATCTGGACGCAAGGTTCTCCATTCCAAAATTAACGGTTTCGCTGGTGAGTGCAGTTCGAAATGCGTGCCGACGCCAAGGGTTAGATAGATTCGATGCAGTGATCGTTGATGAAGGCCAGGATATATTCGATATGGCTAGCCTTGACTGCCTGGATTCTGTATTAAACGGAGGCTTGAGCGACGGTCGATGGTGCATATTCCATGACATCAACAATCAATCAGGCTTATTTGGAAAGTTCGATCAGGAAGCTATGGATTACCTGGCATCGATACAGCCCGTGCAAGTGCCGTTGCGTACCAACTGTCGAAACACTCACATTATCTTGGATAAAGTGCAGAAGTCACTTGGCGCAGATATGGGAACGAGGGGGGCAGGAGCTGGGCCGAAAATTCGGGAGATGATCAGTGCGTCAAAAGAGGAATCCGCAAAGCTTCTGGCGATTGAACTCGTTGAACTCATCGACCATGGAGGCCTATCACCAGGCGATGTTACGATTTTGTCACCTTATCCTGTCGGAGATTCCTGCGTTGCCTTGCTGCCAGAAAAAATCAGGCATGAGATCGTGACGCTTGACGAATATTCGCTGAGGAATTTCCCCAGCGCAAAAACCAGTTTTGCTGAGATCGCGAATTTCAAAGGACTCGAAAATGAAGCCATCATCGTCACCGATCTTCCACCTCCGACGAAAGGCAGCCAGTATCTCGCAATGCATTATGTAGCTATGAGTCGTGCCAGATCAGTCCTTTCGCTCATTCAGCGGGAAACTTGACGACATCTATCAGAAACCCGCAGCGTTGCTCTTTGGTTCCAATAGCGAGTAGTTCGGTTGTAAACTGCACGCCACCAAAAAAATCGGAATAGCAAGCGCAAGCTTGGGCTTCTTGCTTTCCGTCGTTCCAGCAAGCCACCTGTTTCATGGCTGCTCCTCTGGGTTACCAAGGCCGCCGACCATCGCGGCAAGACTCGGTCAGCGCATGTTAGAAGTCGTCCGGCCCGCCATTACCTGCCGTCGCAATTGGCTTCGATCTCCTTTTTCCGCCGCTGGATTTCGGCAGCCCGAGCCTGGTCGTCCAGATAGACGCGCTCACCCTTATCGTTTGTGGTGCTCACAGCCGAAGCATTCTCGATATCCCGCAGGCTTCTTCTGGCCACCATACATCGATCCTGGAAGTGCTTCGCAGCAGACTCCTTCTCCTCCTGCTTCCTGGCCGCCTCTGCACGGTCGATCTGGCGCCTGCGAAACTCCGTTTCCTTTTCCTGCCAGTTCTTGGTCGCCGGCGTCGTGCCGGCGTCGGAAGTTGCCGGTGAGTTGACCTGCTTCTGAACTTCCTGTGCTCTCCCTCCAGGAGGTGGCAATTCCGAGAAATGGGTGACGCCTTTTTCGTCCACCCACTTGTAGAACGAGGCGCCCCAGGAGGCGGCAGCAAGCGCGAGCAGGATCAGGAGAAGCAGTTCCTTGTGCATTCGGTATTTCCTTCAGGCGGACTCACTCACCAGACAAACCGCCCAGCCAGCCAGTAACCGGCGGATCTGCTGCCAGTTTCATCCGGTATCGACAGAAAACGACGGATCAGGCGAGACCAGCGTGGAAAAAAGCGATCAGGAGCCAGGCGGAGGAAAAGAAAAGCACCGTAAAGGTCAGTGCCATTCCCGTGACGCGGAAGCTGAAATTCTCGTCCGGCTGGCTGACGCCGAAAGCGTGCGCCAGCCGGCCGATCAGCAGGCACAGGCAAAGACCGTGTACCAGTGTCGCTTGCGCACCCTGCACCTCGACAAAATACACGAGCAGGAGACTCAGCGGAACGTACTCGGCAAAGTTCGAATGTACGCGCATCGCGCGCAGCATTGCCGGGTTACCGGCATCACCAATGGCGATGCGCAACTGTCGGCGAAGGCGCAAGGTGCGGATGCTGAGCGCCATGAAGAGTAGCGCCAGCAATGCGGCATACGCAGAAACGATGGGGGGATGCAATGGGGTCTCCCGGGAAATTGATCAGAGGGCCAGATCCACGTCAGCGATGCACCACTGGTCGCCGCAGAGGTTGTCGCCGCCATGCGCCAGCAGGTCCGCGGCGCCGGCAAACAGCTTCGCGGCTGCGCGCACGCCGTCCACGGATAATGGCCGCGAAGTCGGGCCATAGAAAACGACTTCCGTTGATCGCCCGCGGATCGCTGGGATCGCTGCGCACCCGGCGCCCCGCCCGCCGCCGGCCCCGTACCCAGTGAAGCCGACGACCCGACAACCCCCCGACGCCACCCGACCCGCGGGCCCCGCCCCCCGCGCCGCCGCCCGCCCCCCCCCCCCCCCAAGCCACGAACACCGGGAGAGGCAAACTGTGGATCTACGTACGACAGCATCAATGGAACTCCTGGTTGAAGTGGTCAAAGCGCAGAAGCTGGGCGTGCCGCTTGTGGCATGCTCGGAGGTTCCATTTTGAGCATGCGCCGGTAAGCACGTCAATACTTCGGTTTGCCGTCGGCGCCCTGTGTGCCAACCATTAACGTTTGTCGATGTGGCAGCCATGGCCGCGCTGGGCGAGCAGTCGCTGGCAGAATAGGTGGAGCGTAACAGTTCTGCGTTTCAGGCGAGAGGGTTCTGCGATCCCCCCACCGTAGCTTCTCACCCGCTGTCCGTGGCCCGCCCCGTTACTCTTGATAACCTATTTTATCAAGAGTGTTTTGCCACCAGTCTTCATCCTTGATCGCCCAAGGCTTCCGTGCTATAAGCTAGATGGTTGTCTAGCTGTTTATATGGGAGAAACATCATGCGCGAGGTCGGAGCCTTCGAGGCCAAGAACAAACTCGGCACCTTGCTCGATTGGGTCGAGAGCGGCGAGGAAGTCCTCATCACCCGGCGCGGCAAGGCCGTGGCGCGGCTTGTGCCCGCCGAACCCGGTTTCGACCGCGCCAAGGCCGCACTTGCCGCGCAGCGCATTCGTGAACGCGCCGTGAAGGTGTCTGGCGGCTTCGACTGGGCGGAGTGGAAGGCGTATCGCGACGAGGGTCGCCCATGACTATCGTCGTCGACAGCTCGGCGACGCTCGCCTGAGTGTACGCGGATGAACTGACGCCGCCGATTCAGCAGGTCTTGGACTATGTGGTTGCCGACCATGCCTATGTTCCGGCGCTCTGGCGCTTGGATGTCGCCAACAGCCTGCAAATGGCGGTGCGGCGCGGGCGGATTGATGCGGCATTCCGCGACGCGGCGCTGGTTGACCTTGCCTTGCTCAACATTACCACCGACCCGGACACGGATGATTTTGCGTGGTCATCCACGCTGCGCCTTGCCGAGCGCTGTCATCTCACGCTCTATGACGCCGCCTATCTTGAACTAGCGCAACGGCTCGGGGTTCCGTTGGCGACGCTCGATCAAGAGTTGCGCGCCGCCGCTGGCGCGCTTGGCGTCGTGCTGCTTGGCGTTTGACACCTGGGAGATTTCCTACGGAGGATATGACGATGAAAAATTCTCAAAGCACCGATCCGCCGCGCCTATCTGAGGAGCCCGAACAGAAAGCGAGCGCGTTGCGTCAGGCTTTGGTTGAGGGCGAGACGAGCGGCGCGCCTGTGCCCTTTGCGATGGCCTCGATCATTGAAGAAGCGCATCAGGAGACAACAGGCGGTTCTGTGGATGTTGCACAGGCGGTGCGCGATGTGCGCCGGAAGCGGGCGGATTTTGACGCTTTCGACCGCCTCATGCAGCGCCAGGGTGGCGAGCCGCCGCACCGCTAGACAACTCTAAGCGAAGGTATCGTAGGCAAATTTGAGAATAAAGGCGCCAACCACGCATAAGAAAGCCGTCCTGACGAAACCACTGCCATGCCGCAGAGCCAGATGTGTGCCGAAGAAGGAACCAAGGACGTTGCAGCCGGCCATCAGCACCGCAAGCAGTGGCAGAAGGTGACCATGTGGGACAAAGAAGCCAAGCGCAGCCAGGTTGGTGGCCACATTGACAACTTTTGATGCCGCCGAGGCATGCAGAAAGTCAAAACCAAAAAAACGAATGAACAGGAAGATCAGGAAACTGCCCGTTCCGGGTCCGAAGAAGCCGTCGTAGAAGCCGATCGCGCCTCCCAACAACAGCGCATACGCAAACTCCCGCCTGCCCTTGTGCAGGGGCTGATGAATCGCCCCGAAGTCGCTGCGCATGAACGTGTAGGCGGCGGCGCCGATGAGCAGCAGCAGGATCAACGGGCGCAGCAGCGCGGGTGGCATCCAGGCGACGGCCATTGCGCCCAGATACGAGCAGACAAAGGCCGCCAGAGCCGCCGGCAGCGTCGTTCGCCAAGGCATTTCGACGCGACGCGCGTAACGCCAGGCCGCGTTGCCGGTGCCAAAAACGCTCGAAAACTTGTTGGTACCGAAAATCGTCGCCGGGAGTTCGCTTGGCAGCGCATTGAACAGCGCAGGGATCTGGATCAGACCACCGCCGCCGACCACCGCATCGATAAAGCCGGCAAAAAGGGCGGCTACAGCCAGGGCGAGCAGCACCGAGAAGTCGAGGCCCGGCACCATGACTCAACGCTGCGCCACGAAGAACATTCGCTTGAACGGAAAAGGGGTCTGTGCATCCGCCTGCTGCGGATAGGCGATGCGCAGTCGTTGCCGATACTCACCCAGAAACTCTTCGCCAGCTGCGACACCGAGCCGTTCCAGATAGGGAACCAGGGTCGTGCCCTTCATCCACCCGAAGACGGCATCGTCACCGCTCAGGAGCTGCCAATAGGTGGTCTCGCACAGTTCCAGGTGACGGCAATGCGGCATCAGGAGCTGATGATAATCCGCTGGCGGCAGGACACTGCCCATACGCACGCCGCTGAGCATATGTCGCCAGCGTGCCTCGGCGACGAGATCGAGCAGGATCCGGTGTGACGGCGCGCTGAAGTTGGCCGGCATTTGAACCGCCAGCACACCGCCCGCAGCAAGTTGCCCAAGCAGGGTCGGCAGCAGGTGCGGGTGACCGTCCAGCCAGTGCAGGACGGCGTTTGAAAAGATCAAGTCGGGCGGGAAATCGGCTCGCCAGCTGCCAATCTCTGCGCGCTGCCAGTGGATTGTCGACGGCGTGGCGGCGGCTTTTGCGAGCATCGCCGCGTCGCTATCGATGCCGATGACCCTGGCAGCAGGCCAGCGCTCGGCGAGGAGCCTCGTGATGTTGCCGGTCCCGCAACCGAGATCGACGATAGCGCTCGGCAACTGGCCGTCAAGCAACGCCAGGAGGTGGAGTGCCAGTGCTTTCCGGGCGTCAGCGAATTTCAGATACCGATCGGGGTTCCAGGTCACTGGCTTGCACTCACTTTCAAGGTGATATAAGTCCGAACAAGAATCAAGAAACGTCCCGGGAAAAGGAAAACAAGGTAAACTTGCACGTCTTATAGTGGCTTGTCGTGGCGCCAGCGCTTGGGTCTGCGTTCGTATCGGCTGCCATGACTCGCGCCGCGGCGACTTACCATCGGTCAATGCCACTGGTGGTGCTTTCGGTGGAGCGGTAGCTATAGTAGCGGCTGCAGCAACGATCAGGGAAGCAGAAGATGAGCACTTCGGGTAGCGGCGCTAACGGTTTCAATGACGCCCATTTCGATACTGCAATGACGGCCGGCAAACGTGGAACCTGTCCAGACGGCATGGCCGGCCGGATCACCTCCACACTGCCGATTGACTCTCTCGATTGAACAACACGACATGAAACGCAAGGGCATCATTCTCGCCGGTGGCTCAGGAACCCGGCTGCACCCAGCAACCTTGGCGATCAGCAAGCAGTTGCTACCGATTTTCGACAAACCGATGATCTACTACCCGCTGACCACACTGATGCTCGCCGGCATACGCGACATCCTGATCATCTCGACACCGCAGGACACACCACGCTTCGAGCAACTTCTCGGCGACGGCTCCCGCTGGGGAATCAACCTGCAGTACGCGGTGCAATCCAGCCCGGATGGCTTGGCGCAGGCATTCATCATCGGCGAAGACTTCATCGATCGCAACCCTTCCGCCCTCGTGCTCGGCGACAACATCTTCTACGGCCATGACTTCCACAGGATCCTCGGTAATGCCGACAAGCGTAGCGATGGCGCCACCATTTTTGCCTACCACGTGCATGACCCGGAGCGTTACGGCGTCGCCGAGTTTGACTCTACGGGCAAGGTGCTCAGTATCGAGGAAAAGCCGAACCACCCGAAGTCCAGCTACGCCATTACCGGCCTGTATTTCTATGACGATCAGGTCGTCGAACTGGCCCGCAAACTAAAGCCATCGCCGCGCGGCGAGCTGGAAATCACCGACCTCAACCGCCTCTATCTTGGTCAAGACAAACTGAATCTCGAACTCATGGGCCGCGGCTATGCCTGGCTCGATACCGGCACCCACGATAGCCTGCTCGAAGCCGGCCAGTTCATCGCTACGATCGAAAGGCGCCAGGGCCTCAAGGTCGCCTGCCCGGAGGAAATCGGCTATCGCCAGGGCTGGATTACCCGGGAGCACCTCGAAGAGTTGGCCCAGCCGCTGGCCAAGAACGGTTATGGTCAGTATTTGCTTTCGCTGCTCAAGGAAAGGATCTTCTGATGAAAAAAAAAGACTCAAGAGCAGGAATTCTCAGATGATCGTCATTCCCACATCCATCCCCGAAGTCATCGTCATCGAACCCAAAGTCTTCGGTGACGACCGAGGGTTTTTTTTCGAGAGCTTCAACCAGACCCAATTCGAAGCCGCCATCGGCAGAAAGGTCGCTTTTGTGCAGGACAACCATTCATGTTCCGTCAGGTACGTGCTACGCGGTCTGCACTACCAAATCCAGCAACCGCAGGGCAAGTTGGTACGGTCTCGCGTGGAGAGGTGTTTGACGTCGCGGTAGACATCCGCAAGAGCTCTCCCACCTTCGGTAAGTGGGTGGGTGAAGTGCTGAATGCGGAAAACAAGAGGCAGATGTGGATCCCCCAGGGCTTTGCGCACGGCTTTTTTGTTCTCAGTGATTCCGCCGAGTTCCTTTACAAGACAACCGACTATTGGGCGCCTGAATACGAGCGTTGCATTGCCTGGAATGACCCTTCGATCGCTGTCAACTGGCCTGTTGATTCAAAGCCGGTGCTGTCGGCCAAGGACCTGCTCGGAATGACGACTTCGGACGCAGAGTTGTTTGAATGAACCCGCATGCTGTTCACTCTGCCTCTCCGATATCCCTGCTCCGTTGCCTGCGGGATAACCGTCAGCTGATCGTTCGAATGACCCGACGCGAAGTCATAGGACGCTACAAAGGCTCGGTAATGGGACTGATGTGGTCGTTTCTAAACCCGGTATTCATGCTGATGGTGTACACCTTCGTCTTTTCCGTGGTATTCAAGGCGCGTTGGGGTGATGGAGACAACGAGAGCAAGACTATGTTCGCCGTCGTGCTCTTTGTGGGCATGATTGTCCATGGCCTGTTCGCCGAAGTTGTCAATCGAGCACCAAGCCTGATTGTCTCAAATGTCAATTACGTGAAGAAAGTGGTATTCCCATTGGAAATTCTGCCTGTGGTCGCAATGGGAGCTGCTCTGTTTCACAGCCTTGTAAGCTTGAGTGTCCTTCTGATTTCCTTTTCGATATTCAATGGATTTCTGCAATGGACATTATTGTTGGCGCCATTGGTTTTTCTCCCGCTGGTTATCTTCACAATTGGTGTAGCGTGGATTCTGGCATCCTTAGGAGTGTTCCTGCGTGATGTGGCGCAGACTGTCGGGATTGTGACTGCAGTAATGATGTTCCTCTCCCCGGTCTTTTACCCGATCAGTGCCTTGCCTGAGAAATTCCACCCCTGGCTTATGGCTAATCCGCTAACCTTCATTATCGAACAGGCACGTGAAGTCTTGATCTGGGGACACCTGCCCTCTTGGGCAGGTTTGGCTGGCTACACTCTCGTGGCTGCGGCGGTTGCCTGCGTTGGCTATTTCTGGTTTCAGAAAACCAGAAAGGGTTTCGCAGATGTCCTTTGACTCCGGTTTTCCGGGCACATCCCCGACGGAAGTTGCCGTGGAGAAGATCGCTATGAGCGTCAGGAACATAAGCAAGCGCTACCAGATCTACGATTCTCCCGGTGACCGCTTAAAGCAGTTTGTGCTGCCGCGCCTGCGTAGAATCGCCGGCAGAGCTCCGAGACACTATTTCCGGGAATTCTCAGCACTCAGCGATGTGTCTTTTGACATTCGTAAGGGGGAAACTTTTGGAATAATTGGGCGCAATGGTGCCGGGAAATCGACTCTGCTGCAAATTCTTTGCGGCACGTTGACCCCTACTGCTGGCAGCGTCGATACCCATGGGCGAGTTGCAGCCCTTCTCGAGTTGGGTTCAGGATTCAATTCCGATTTCACTGGACGCGAAAACGTTTACATGAACGCCAGCGTCTTGGGGCTGAGCAAGGAAGAAACCGAAGAGCGATTCGAAGATATCGCCGCCTTTGCTGATATTGGCGATTTCCTTGAACAGCCGGTAAAGACCTATTCCTCGGGCATGTACGTACGCTTGGCATTTTCCGTTGTGGTTCACGTAAGCGCTGACATCCTGATCATTGACGAAGCACTGTCAGTGGGCGATATCTACTTTCAAGCCAAATGCATGGCACATTTGAAGAAATTGATGGCATCCGGCGTAACGGTGCTGTTCGTCAGCCACGATGTTTCAGCGGTCAAGGCACTCTGCAGTCGCGCAGTTTACATCGACCGAGGACAGGTAGTTCTGATTGGTTCCACGGACGATGTGGTGGAGGCTTACTATGGGGCTGCTGTAAAGAGTTCCCAGTTGCTCCAGGAGTCGCCGAGCTACACAGCGACTAACTTGGAAATCAGCTTTAGCGAAACCGACCTAGCGGAGCAACGGGAATTTGCAGCGGCTGCTGCTTTTCATCGCTTGAAAAATGGTATGGCTGACTTGTTGAACGTCAGGCTAATCAACAAGTCCGGTCAGAAAACGGAGCTGGTCGAGTTTGGTCAGGCCATTGTTCTAAGGGTCGTGTTTCGATGCAACATCGACCTGCCAACAGTCGGTCTAGCATACCACATCAGGGATCGCAATGGATTCGACGTGATCTACTCCGATACTGAAATTGAGCGCTGTCACGTTACGAATCTCCGTTCCGGCGAGATAATATCAATGGAGTGGGAATTCGACGTTAATTTGCGCGAAGGTGTTTATTCGATAGCTATAATGCTCTCGGATCCCACAGGATCTCTCGGTTGGAAGGGTTGAGGTTTGCGATTTTGCGCCCTTGGCGGCGACCTTGCAGGTTCAGAGGGGCAAGCGCCTGCCGATCTATGGCGTTGTTTACTGGGCCAATAAGGTGTCAGTGCAGCGGTCCCGTGGCTGATTAGCTGGGAACTAAAGCGATGAAGATTCATTTGGGTTGTGGTTCCAACTACCTCGATGGCTGGGTGAATCTCGATCTAGATTCACCGGTTGCAGACACACACGCCGATCTGCGTAATCCATTGCCGTATCCCGATGCAAGCGTGGACTTCATCTTCAACGAGCACTTCCTTGAGCACTTATCGCGCGAACAGGGGGTTGTATTCTTGAGAGAGTGTCGACGCGTTCTTAAGCCCGGGGGGGTGTTTCGCGTCAGTACACCTGATCTTCGTTGGCTCGTTGCGCAGTACGTGTCTGGCAAGCTTGACGAATGGGCTGACGTTGGGTGGATGGCGGATACGCCTTGTCGTTTGCTGAACGAAGGAATGCGCCTCTGGGGGCATGAGTTCCTGTATGATCTGCCGGAGCTGATACAAACGTTGCGAGGTGCCGGGTTTGGGAACACATGCTCGGTGGCCCATCGGGAGAGCTCATTTCCTGAACTTGCAGGCTTAGAGGGCCGCCCGTGGCACCGGGAGCTGATCGTGGAGGCACGTTGACAAAACATCAACTAATATCTAACGGTGGGAGCGGTCATGCGCTCCGATAAGCCAATCTATGTCACACAACCTCACCTACCACCGCTTGAGGAGTTCATCCCGTACCTCCAGAAGATCTGGGAAAAAAGGATCCTGACAAATGCAGGGCCTTTTCATCAACAGTTTGAACAGGCCTTATGTGATTATCTAGGCGTCAAGCATCTCGCGCTGTTCGCCAACGGCACTATTGCCTTGGTGACAGCGCTTCAAGCTTTACGTATCACGGGCGAAGTCATTACCACGCCGTATTCGTTCGTGGCCACGGCCCACTCCTTGCTGTGGAATGGCATCAAACCGGTCTTTGTCGACATCCGTCCGGATACCTTTAACCTCGACCCCACAAGAATCGAGGCTGCCATCACACCACAAACCTCTGCCATCATGCCTGTGCATGTCTATGGCCATCCTTGCGATGTCGATGCCATACAGGCAATTGCCGATAACTATAACCTTAGAGTGATCTATGACGCTGCCCATGCTTTTAGCATCCAATGTCATTGCGGAAACGTCCTCACTCATAGCGATCTGTCGGTACTGAGTTTCCATGCTACCAAGGTTTTCAACACGTTCGAGAGCGGGACAATCGTCTGTCCTGATTCAAAGACGAAGCAGCGAATCGATCACTTGAAGAATTTTGGCTTTGTCGATAAAGTAACCGTGGTTGCGCCCGGGATAAATGGCAAGATGAGCGAGATCAACGCTGCTTTTGGTTTACTGCAACTAAAGCACATCGACCGCGCGCTTAGCCAGCGAATGGACATTGATCGCATCTATCGCGAGGGCCTGGGCACTATTAAGGGAATCTACTGTGTTGCGAGCGCGGGCGAGCAGATGGCCAACTACGCTTATTTTCCGATCTTGGTAGAGTCTGACTACCGCTTTACTCGTGATGAGCTTTACGAAATGCTTCGGGCGCAGAATATCCATCCGCGTCGCTATTTTTATCCACTGATATCGGACTTTCCAATGTACCGCAGCTTGCCATCAGCACAGAGGTCTAACCTGCCGGTGGCAGCACAAGTGGCAAGCCGAATATTATGCCTGCCGATTTACCCCGGACTAACGGCCGAGGAGCAAGACAGGGTGATTGCCGTTATTCAAGGAGAAGATCGTGCCTAGTGTTAAATTTGGACTCTTTGGCGCTGGTGGTTTCGGTAGAGAGGTCATGCCCTATGTAAGGACAAGCGTCGCGCGCACGTTAGGTGTGAGCGGTACTGATGTCGAGGTCTATTTCGTTGAGACAGCAGAACCCGCACGAGATGAGGTAAACGGCTATCCGCTGATCTCGCTGGATCGGTTTCTGAGAATGAGGGGTCGTCTTTTTTTTAACGTAGCTGTGGGTTCTGGGCGAGATCGCGAGACGATGGTTCTACAAGTGGGCACGGCGGCGCAGGTTCTGCCCGTCCACGCGCCCCAGGCGATCTTCTTGGACAACAACTCAATTGGCATCGGGTCGATTTGCTGTCCAAACAGCATGGTCACTTCAAACGTAACAATCGGTCGCTTTTTCCAGGCGAATATATACTCGTATGTCGCGCATGACTGCTGTATTGGTGATTTTGTGACCTTTGCTCCCGGCGTCCGCTGCAATGGTCACGTACACATAGGGGACTATGCGTATATTGGGACTAATGCGATTCTCCGCCACGGGACGCAGGAAAGGCCGCTTCGTATTGGCGCTCGCGCGGTGGTGGGGATGGGGGCGGTAGTCACGAAAGACGTTCCTGAGGGGACGACCGTCGTCGGGAACCCCGCCAAGCAAATGATGGGTTAGGCTCAAGGGATGAACCCCACCTTCTCGATCATTATGACGTCCTATAACTATGCGCCCTACATTGCTGCCGCAATAGAGTCGGTCCTCTGTCAAACATTTGAAGACTGGGAAATGGTGATCATCGATGATTGTTCGCATGATTGCTCTTGGGAGATTATCGAGAAGTATCGTGACCCGCGGATCTCTGTCCACAGACAGCTCGTTAATCAGGGAGCCTGCGCGGCCTATAACCGTGGTTTTTCCCTGGCGCAGGGTGAGAATATAGCCTGTCTCGACTCCGACGATGTATTTATGCCGTGCAAACTGGCGCGTCAGGCGGAGTTCCTGGTGGACCATCCCGAAGTGGATATCTGTGGGACGTTTGTGACGGAGATCGATCGTGGCGGTTTGGCGAAATCACAGGGAAATCCCTTCGCCGACTGGTTCAATGCGCTAGTCGACCTTAATGACCCCGCGACGTGGCTTTGGGAGAACCACCTCTGTCACTCTGGATCGGTAATCCGACGAAAATGTCACGCACGCATTGGCGAGTTCGATAACCACTTGGTCTACACACCCGACTGGCAGTTCTGGCTCAGGGCACTGCTTTCAGGCGCGCGCTTTGAGGTCATCGATGAGCCTCTCGTTGGTTACCGCAACCACGGGAACAACATTACGGACAGAAACGTGGCACAAGCGATTTTGGAGCACGCCGAAACCGCTGCTTCGATTCTTCTACCGTGGCTTCGCGCGCAAGGACGCCGGGATTTGATAGATAAGACTTTGCTCGGTTTTCTAACGCATCCGGCCGTTGTTTCGGAAAATGCACTCCAAGATGGCTTGGAACAACGCCTCCTTGTTGGAAGTGCGCTGGACGTAACCGCGGCTGCTATAATGCGGCTGGCCATACGGTTTCAGACCGAGTTGTTTGCCAAAGAGGCCTATGTTTTGGACGTCCGTGAGGGAAAGGATTGGTTGGAGTCGGAGTGGAAGGCCACAAAGGCCGAGCTGCTTGCAAAGGATGCCCAACTTGCAGCGGTCCTTGCTGGCACTGAGCGGGATGAGTGACAGGCACGTGACCTGGCCAGGGCCTCCGCACTCGGATAGCATATCGCCAGATTTGCCGTAACAATCGGATTTTGCCAACTATTCTACGGTTGTAAGCGCCTCTTCTCGGTGCGTCAGCTCCCATAATTTCGGAACGGGCTACGGCAGACCGAGCTGGGACTTCACCTGAGAACCTATGAAACACGTAAAGCACGTTTATAAGCAATACCTTGGGGGATGCATTCCGAGTGGAGGGGCTCTATCGACCTGGCAAACCCGGTTTGAGCGCCTTGACAACGCCTTTTCTGTCAGGGACGGCTGAGAGCGATTGGAGTGGTTTCTGATGACTGAAGAACGGTGTCCACACATTAGTGCAATTGTCACCTTTCACGGAGAAGGCCTGCTTGCGCACAAGACTCTGCTTGGTCTGGAGCGTGTCCGGCGCTTCACAGAGGCGCAAGGCATCATTGTGGAACTAGTGGCGGTGCTCGACTCTGCAGACAGCGAGACGACGGATATTGTTACACGCTGTCCAGTTTTGCGGGCCACTGATCAAGTGCTGGAGGTGAACAACAGAGACCCTGGGGTATCCCGCAATAGCGGAGTTTTTGTCGCACGCGGACATTGCATCGCGATTTTTGACGGCGATGACTTCTACACCAAGAATTGGTTGCTGGGGCG
>JADJOT010000006.1 GCA_016713625.1 Candidatus Accumulibacter affinis | reverse complement strand
AACTGGGTAAAATCAGCACCTTGTCCCCGGCGTGCGTACGTTTGACAAGACGCTGCAGCGCGATCAACTTCTGGTCACGTTGTGGATCCATCGTCCATGCGTGCGCAGCAGATCAAGGAGGGCTTGCGTGTCCCAGCCAGATGTTCGGAAAGCGACCGCTTGGACAGTGCGGGCGTATCCTGCCCAGGCGCTTCTTGTATTCACAAGCATAGTTGCTGATAGACGACCCTGGCGCGCGCCAGGCCGTCGGGTGCGAAGTCCGCCTCGGCCACAGGTTCAACCAGACCGTCGAGCAGATCTTCGGGATCGCCTTCCAGGCCTTCAGCGTCTTCGTCCACCCTTCCCAGATCGAGCAAGCCGGCGTGTGAGCACACCTACCGGCAGATCCAAACCGTTGTCGATGGCATAGAGATAAATCGGGGTGCGCAGAATGTGCCCATCAATCGATTGCAGGAATGAGAAACCATTAGATTCCAGACGCTTGAAGAGGTTGGTGCGACAGAACCCCATCAGCCGCTTGCCACCGCGCCCAGGTTGTCGATCGGCTTGCGCTCCGCGGCCGTGGCGGTCTTTTCCGCCAGCGGGTCCACCACCAACCCATGCCGTAGCGGGGACATGCAGGGCGTTGATCTGATCGACCATTTCGGCCGAAAGTAAGAGCGCATGCGGCTGGTCCGGTTCGGCCTGTGGGCGAGGCAACTTTCAGCGAAATGGGCAAGTTGCTCGGGAAGGCTAACGCTACTCGCCATCGTTGCCGGCGATGTACCGGCGGGCCGTTGTCATCTTCCGCAGTGTAGTGCTCGATGATGAAGCTGCGTGCGCGTCGAACCATGTACAGGCGGGATCAACCCCGCGCCAGTCGCGAACTCTTTTCGCTCTTTTCGATGGCGAGGAGTCGGGTTGACCTTGCACTGGTGCCGGCGCTCGAACTCCGGTTCGCTGATGCCATGTTTGCGCAGGTGCCGCTCGTGTCGAATGCCGATCTTGGCCCTTGTCGATGAACAAGCCGTAGCTGGCTCGACAGGTCGGTCTTGGGTCTGTTGTAGGGAGTAGCGGTGAGCAGGATAACCTGGCATCGCAACTGCGGATGTAATCGGCAATCGCCTTGTAGCGTCGCCCCTCCCGATTGCGCAGATTATGGCTTTCGTCGATGAGTACCAGACGATAGCGCTTGAGGCCGGGAAGCTTCCTGGACACCTGGCTGATCGGCACGACCATGCCGCGCAGTCCGTATTCGGTGCGGTAACGTTCCCACATCGGTTCCAGGTTTTTCGGGCAAATGATGAGGGTCTCGTAGCCGAGATCGTCTTCGAACATGCGTGCCAATGCGGTTGCCATCATGGTCTTGCCCAGGCCGACGACGTCACCGATCATCACCCCACAGCGTCGATGCAGATGGCGCGCGGCGATCTTCACCGCGCTTTTCTGAAAATCGAATAGTTCCTTATCGAAGCGTCCCGGCAAACGGAACTGGCTGAGACCGGCGCGCGCCTCGGTGCTGAGGTGATAGGCGATGTTGAGGTAGATCTGATACGGGGGAATGCTGGCTTCGCGCGCCCAACTCGATGCGATGATGGCTGCGAGGTCTTGCGAGACGTCGATGGCCCAGCGGTTCCAGCGCTCTTCGAACCATTCCGACAAGCGCTGGGCGGCATGGTGCTCCAGCATCGACGTTCAGTTCGCCTGCCTGGAGAGCCCTTGCAACGTGAGATGCTGCTACCGACGAAGCCGGTGATGGGGTTGTTCCGGCGTCGTCGCGGAAACAGCAGATGGAGTTTGGTGCAGTGGATGCGGCAGAAATAGTTTGACGATGGCCTGGCCCGCTCGTAGTTGCCGGGCGAGTCGGCGAAGGCCGGCTTCGTCCTTGCCAGAGGGAATGCCCAAAGTGATCTGTTCGCGCAAGTGGGTCGCGAACTGGGTCTTGGAGCCGACCGCCGTGCCCTGGTCGATCAGGTTGCCACCTGCAACGGCGCGATAAAGCTCGCGGACTTCCTCATGTGGAGGGCTTTGCATACCCACCAATACACGGCAAATCTGGCCGTTAGCGGGTTGCCAGGGCTGTATCAAATCATCGATGGCCTGCCAGCCGCGCAGATTGAGGTAGCCCACACAGAAATCGGCCCGGTTCGAGACTTGTAGAGTGGCTCGTAAGGCTTCGAGCAGTTCTTGTTGGATGTTGTCGAAGATGCGAGGCATGGACGGGAAATTCCTACTTTGATTCGCCGACGGAAGGTAGCACGAAAAATGTCACGGCCGACCAAAGATCCACCGTGACAGCGCGTATTCCATCTCACGCCGGCGACTCATCGCCCCGCCTCCTGCAACCAGCCGGCGACGGCATCCCGCCCCGCCACGTTCCGACCGGCAGCCAGCCCGGGACCCCCTGACGCCGCCTGGTGCAGCAGTCTCGCCAGCCGCTCGTGGACCGCCGCACCCGCCAGAGCGTCGAATGCCCCCTCGTTGTAGGCGACCAGCCAGGCCAGTTGCTGTTCCGGCGACAGCGGTGCCAGGCGTTCCTGTTTGAGGAGTTCCCGCAGCAGCCGGCCACGCCGGATTTTGGCGTCGACTGCAGCCTCAGGCGCGAGCCAAAGCGGGTGAATACTTCCAGTTCGAGAAACTGCAGGAAATCGAGCTTCATCCGCCCGGCCTCGGCCTTGATGGCCGGTAACTGGGCCTTGCCGCCGATCCGCGAAACCGAGCGGGTGATGTCGATGGCGGGCAGAAAACCGCGCGCGTAGAGTACCGGATCGAGGTAGATCTGGCCGTCGGTGATCGAGATCAGGTTGGTGGGAATGTAGGCGGCGATTTCGCCCTGCTCGGTTTCGACGATCGGCAGGGCGGTCATGCTGCCGCTACCGTAGCGCGATGCCAGGCAGTGGAACGTTCGAGCAGTCGCGCGTGCAGGTAGAAGATATCGCCGGGATAGGCTTCCCGCCCCGGCGGGCGACGCAGCAGCAGCGACAGCTCGCGTAGGCCCGCGCGTGCGTGGTGAGGTCGTCGTACACCACCAGGACGTCGCGGCCGCCCCATCCATTCTTCCGCCAGGGCGCAGCCGGCGAAGGGCGCGAGAACTGAGCCCGGGGTAGTGGTGGCCTCGGCGACGACGACGCAGCTGATGTCGAGAACGCCGGCCCGGCGCAGGGGTCTCGATGGTGGCGACCACCGCCGAGCGCTTCTGGCTGATCAGCACATAAACGCAGAGGACATCGCGCCCCCGCTGCGCGATGATCGTGTCCATGGCCAGCGAACTCTGCCGGTGCCCGCGTCGCCGATGATCAGTTGCCGCTGGCCTTTGCCGATCGGGATCATGGTATCGACCATCTTGCTGCCAGTCAGCAAGGGCGCCTGACGAAATCGCGGGCGGTGATCGGTGGTGAGGGAACTTCGAGGGGGCGCCGGCGGTTGGATGCGGTTGCGGCCCGCCATCGAGGGGATTCCCAGCGGGTCTCACGCGGCCGAGGAGCCGTCACCGACGCCGATATCCAGTCGCCGTCCGGTCAGATGGGCCGCCGCGCCGGCAGCGAGGCCTTCCTCCTGACCGAGCAGGATGGCGCCGATGCGCTTGCTGCCGAGGTGGAAGACCAGCGCCTCGCTGCCATTCTCGAAACGCAGGATCTGGTCCATCGCCGCCGAGGGCAGCCCTTCGACCCAGGCGATGCCGTCGCCGATCGCCGCCAGCTTGCCGATTTCGCTGATCCGCAATAGTGGCTGGTAGCCGGCAAGCCACTGGCTGCGCAGGCCGCCAGCGTTCTGGGCAGAGGGTCAGTGATCAAGCCTGCCTGCCTCCGCGAAAACACCGTTCGCCGGCCAGGCTGAGGATCCAGTTGCCAGGCGCCGAGCGATAGCCGGACGCCGGCCAGCAGCTCGCTGTCCTCGACGAAATCGAGTTGGACGAGCTTTCCCAGTCGAGCATCGACGGCACCGGAGATCTGCCGGCGCTGTTCTTCCGAGAGCGAATGAGCGCTGCGCAAGACGGCTTGACCATGACCATTCTGGTCCGCCCGCAAAGGCTGCAGGCGTTCTTCCGGCAAAGCCGACAGTTCCTCGACGAAGATTTCCAACAGCCGCGCTTCGATCGCCGGTCCGGCCAGCCTGGCCAGCAGTGCGCTGGCGAACTGGCGGGCGAGGGCGCCGGATTGATTGGCGAGTTCGCGCTGCAGGGTCTCCTGGCAGTGTACGTCGCGGGCGGCACTCCGTTGCCGTTCGGCGGCCAGATCCCGGTTCAGCGCCTCCATCTGTCGCGCGTGTTCTGCCGCCATCTGGGCAGCGAACTGGCTGCGGGCTGCCGCCTTCTCTCGCTCCCAGTCGGCCAGACGGCTTTCGAACTGGCCCTGCAGGGCCATTGCCCGTGCTTCCGTGGTGCGTGCTTCGTTCAGCGAGCCCTCGATGCCGGCCCGGCGCTCGGCCAGGGTTGCCAGCACCGGACGATAGAGAAAGTGTTTGAGGATCCAGATCAGCGCCAGGAAATTGATGATTTCAAGGGCAAAGGTGGTCCAGTCCAGCTCCATGGCCGCCTCCTACTTCAAGAGGTATTCGAGCAGCGGATTGCGGAAGAGGATGATCAGCACGATCACCAGGACGTAGATGGCCAGGGACTCGATCATCGCCAGGCCGATGAACAGGGTGCGGGTGATCGACTTCTCCGCCTCCGGCTGCCGCGACAGCGCCTCCAGCGCCTGCGTGATCGCTCGGCCCATGGCAATGGCCGGGAAGATGATGCCGATCGCGATGGCCAGCGCTGCCGCCACGGTGGAAACCAGGACAAACCAGTGCATGTCGCTCATGGGGTGCTTCCTTTCCTTTCGTTCGATGGGGGTGCCTCGGGGTCCTCCGCAGTGGCATGCGATTGCATGCCGCCGGCGATGTAGATCAGGGCCAGCGTGCCGAAGATGTAGGCCTGGACCAGTGCTTCGACGATGTGCAGCATGAGCACCGGTACCGGCACCAGCAGGCCGGCGACCAGGAGGACCAGCAGCGCGGCCATTTCGAGGCTCATGATGTTACCGAACAGGCGCATCGCCAGCGCGATGGTGCGGGAAAACTCGCCGAGCAAATGAAACGGCAGGAGGATCGGGCTGGGGACCAGGTAGTGACGCAGATAATTCTTCAGACCCTCGCTGCGGATGCCGAACCAGTGCACCGAAACAAACACCAGACAGGCCAGCGCGGCGGTGGTCGACAGATTGCCGGTAGGCGCATGCAGACCGGGGACGATCCCGGTGAGATTGGCCACGGCGACGAACAGCCAGAGGTGCCGACGAAAGGCAGGAGCAGGCCGGATCGGCCCGGTAGCACGCCTTCGATGGCCGCCTCGATCGACTGGACGACGCCTTCCAGCGCCGTTTGCAGCAGACCGGGGTGGTCCACCGAGAGTCGTCGGGTGGCCAGCCAGCAGGACAGTCCGAAAGCCAGCAGGATGCCCCAGGTGGTTACCACCGTCGAGGTGATCGGCAAGCCTCCCAGGCTGAAAACAACGCTTGTCGCTTCCATTACCAGTACTTTCGGATGAAGAGATAGACGTTGAAGACGCCGAGTGCGAGGCCGAGGAGGATCAGATTCACCGTCCACCGCACCGTATACCCTCACCCAGGCTGTCTAGCCAGCGCCCCAGATAAGCGCCTGCCAGCAAGGGCGCCAGGAACAGCACCGACAGACTGCCGAGGAAGACCGTCTGCGCGAGCAGCGAGCGGCGGCTCCGTTCGGCCTCCTTGAGTCTTTCGCTGTCACGGGAAACCTCGCGACGCCATTTCTCGTCATTCACAATGACTTTCAATGATGGTCGTTCATAATGACTTGCGAAGATGGTCGCTCATGACGGCCACCGATCCAGGGTGCGCAAGCGCCGGAAAAGCTCCTGCTCCAGTTTTTGCAGATTGTCCTTGACGTTCCTCAGCGCTTCTTCTTCCTGTGCCAGTTGCCCCGCCAGCAGTTTCGAGATCCGTTCGTAGTCTTCGTCACAAAGGTAGCGCCGGGTATTGACGGTCAGTTGATCGTCGGCAAAGCGCAGTACGGCGCCGGGGCAGGCGAGATACTGCCACGCATCCGGCGTGGTGCGAAAACGCGACAGCCCATAGTCGAGGACCGTCAGGAAGCGCGCGCGTCCCGGCTGAATGCCGAAGCTGCCGCTGGCATCGCTGCCGACAAAGCTGAGCACCTGGTCGAACCGCTCGCAGCGCACCACGCTCTGCAGGTGCAGGGTGAACCCGCTGCTCATCGCACGCCCTCCATGCCGGCGCGCATGTAGCAGCGATCCTCGGGCAGCTCGTCGTAGCTTCCCTTGATGAAATCCTCGCAATCGGCCA
The DNA here is from genome assembly GCA_016713625.1 of Candidatus Accumulibacter affinis. Taxonomy (GTDB): domain Bacteria; phylum Pseudomonadota; class Gammaproteobacteria; order Burkholderiales; family Rhodocyclaceae; genus Accumulibacter; species Accumulibacter affinis. Next base: position 242,461 of record JADJOT010000006.1, on the reverse strand, counting down.
GGGTCGTTGCCAGGGGTACCGAGGCCCCGGCGATGCCGGTGTGGTCGGCGACGACAAAGAACGGCTGCGTAAGATAGCGTTCGAGCAGGCGCGCTCGCAGCACGGTGCGCCGGTCGGCTTCCGACAGGGCTTCCATGCCCAGCATGGCGATGATGTCTTCCAGTTCGCGGTAGCGCGCGAGATGCTCGCGCACCGTTTGCGCCACCCGGTAGTGCCGGTCGCCGAGAGTGACACGATCCATCATGCGGCTGCCCGAAGCCAGGGGGTCGACCGCGGGGTAGATTCCCTTGGCCGCCTGGTTGCGCGAGAGGATGACGGTGGTGTCGAGGTGAGCGAGGATGGCGCCCACGGCCGGGTCGGTCATGTCGTCAGCCGGGACATAGACGGCCTCGACGGCGGTGATGTTGCCGCTGTGCGTGGAGGAAATGCGCTCCTGCAATTCCGCCACTTCGGAGAGTAGGGTCGGCTGATAGCCGACCGTCGCCGGCATGCGCCCGAGCAGGCCCGACAGCTCGCTGCCCGCCTGCACGAAGCGGAAGGCGTTGTCCATCAGGAACAACACTTCCTTGGCGACATGGTCGCGCAGGTATTCGGCGTAGGTCAGCGCCGACAGTCCGATGCGGAAGCGGACTCCCGGCGACTCGTCCATCTGGCCGAACACCATCAGCGAGCGCGGCATGACGCCGGCGTCCTGCATGTCGTGCCACAGCTCGTGTCCCTCGCGAATTCGCTCACCGACCCCGGCGAAGACCGATACCCCCTGGTGCAGACGGACGATGGCGTTCATGAATTCCATGATCAGCACCGTTTTGCCGACGCCTGCGCCACCGAACAGGCCGGTCTTGCCGCCGCGCACAAAAGGGCACAGGAGGTCGATCACCTTGATGCCGGTCGGCAGCATTTCGCCCATGCCGAGTGCTTCCGCGAGTGGTGCCGGGGCAGCGACGATGGGGCGAAATTCCGTTGCCTCGAGTGCCAGGCCGCCATCCAGCGGGTGGCCGAAGAGGTCGAGCAGGCGGCCGAGGCAATCCGGGGTCACCGGTATCTGCAGCGGCCCGCCGCTGTCGAAGACCGGCAGCAGCCGGCGCAGGCCCGCCGTGCGATGCAGGGCGATCGCCCGCGCCCGCGATTCGTCTAGGTGGCGATGCACCTCGAAGGTGTAGCGCTCGCCATCGAGGCAGACGTACACCGCCTGATGCAGCGGCGGCAGCCGGCTGCACAGGATGTCGATGACCGGCCCATGCACTTCCTCGATCACCCCCAGCGGCGGCTGTTCGGGTACTGGGCAGGGTGGCCTCGCCGTTTCGTGTCGTGAAGGTGAAGGCAGGAGGTCGTTGGTCATGGTTGGTTGGCGGCCAGGATGGCGATCCGCTCCTCCGGTGTCATCAACTGCCAGCCGCGAGTATTCGCCTCGCTGGCCCGCAGGGGCCGCGTGCCTGGCGGCGCACGCAGCACGTGATAATCAGGACTCTATTCATTGTTTGCCCCTGCGGCTTCCTCAGCCAATCGACCCCCGGCAAAGGCCGATCGAGCCAACCAGCAGGCCCCGCGCCACGCGCAGGTCGTTGAGTGCCGCCGGGGCGGCGATCAGCAGAATGCCCAGTCCCAGCATCATGGTCCCCGAAACCAGTTTGAGCAAGCGTCCCTCGGTCTGTTGCCGGTCCGACAATGCGAGAACCCCAAGCATGGATAGCCTGCAGGTGAGCCGCAAACGATTGCGACAGCGAATGCCGAGCGCTATGACTTCGGCGCACCGGCCCGCATCCGCACGCTCCCGCGCAGCGGCTCACGCACCCCCGCTCCCCCGCACCAGCGCCAGCATGTCGGCGTAACTCAGCCTTCCGCCGTCGTCGGTACCGGCGAGCAGGCCGTCGGCGAGGTCGCGCTTGCCGGCGTGCAGTCGCAGGATGCGCTCTTCGATGGTGCCCTTGGCGACCAGGCGATAGATGGTCACCGGGCGCTGCTGGCCGATGCGGTGGGCGCGGTCGGAGGCCTGGTCCTCGACCGCGGGGGTTCCACCAGGGGTCCATGTGGATGACGTAGTCGGCAGCGGTCAGGTTGAGTCCGGCGCCGCCGGCGCGCAGGCTGATCAGGAAGAGGTCGCCATCGCCGGCCTGGAAGGCGGCGACCGCGGCGCGGCGCTGTGCCTCGGGCGTCGAGCCGTCGAGATACTGGTAGCGGATGCTGCGGGAATCGAGATGGGCGCGAATCAGTTGCAGGTGATCGACGAACTGGCTGAAGACCAGCGCCTTGTGGCGGTTGTCGAGGAGTTCGTCGACGATCTCGGCGAAGGCCTCGAGCTTGGCGCTGGGCAGATCGCTGTCGGGCAGCGCGAGGCGCGGATGACAGCAGGCGCGGCGCAGGCGCATGATCTCGGCGAGGAGTTGCATGCGTTGCTGGCCGGGATGGGCGTCCGCGTCGTCATCGAGGCGCTCAATGGCCTGCTGGCGCAGTGCTTCGTAGAGCGCCATCTCGCCCGCGCTGAGTTCGAGCCGCAGAGTGATCTCGGTGCGCGCCGGCAGCTCGCTCAGGACCTCGCTCTTCAGCCGGCGCAGGATGAACGGTCGCAGCAGTTGGCGCAGGCGTTGGCGGGCGCCTTGATCCCTGTCCTGTTCGATGGGCGCGGCGAAGCGGCGGTTGAAGGTCTTCAGTGAGCCGAGCAGAGCGGGGTTGATGAAGCGGAAGAGGTTCCACAACTCGCCGAGGTGGTTCTCGATCGGCGTGCCAGTGGTAATCATGCGAAAACCGCCGCGCAGCCGCATGATCGCCTGCGAGCGCTTGGTCAGCGCATTCTTGAAAGCCTGCGCCTCGTCGGTGACGATGGTTTGCCACTCGACTTCGGCGAGGCGCTCGCCCTCGCTCTGCAGGAGCCCGTAGCTGCAGACGACGAGGTCGAAGGGGCCGGCCTGCTCGAGCAGCGCGGCGCGGTCGCTGCCGCCGAAGCGCAGCGGCCGGAGCGTCGGCGCGAAGCGCTGCGCCTCGTCGATCCAGTTGCCGCAGACCGACATCGGCGCCAGCACCAGCGTCGGGCCCTCGGCGGCGCGCGCGAGGATCAACGCCAGCGCCTGCACCGTCTTGCCGAGCCCCATGTCGTCGGCGAGGCAGGCGCCGGCCCCCATTGGGCGAGGCGCGCCAACCAACGGTAGCCTTCGGCCTGGTAATCGCGCAGCTCAGCCTGCAGCGTCGATGGGAGCGTCGGTTCGAGCGACTGCATGGCCGCCAGCCGGTCGAGCAGCGCCTGCCACACGTGATCGGTCTCGACCGTCATGCCGTCGATGATCTCGTCGATCACCGGCGCCGCCAGGGGATGGAAGCGGCCGTCGTCGGCGACGCTGCGCAGCTTGTCGAGGCGCCGGCGCAGGGCATTGCTAAGGATCAGATAGTCGTCTTCGCCGAGGCGGACGAAGCGGCCACGGGCAGTCGCCGTGAGGTCGAGAAGTTCGCGCATCGCCAGCACGCGGCCGTCGTCGAGGGTCAGCCCACCGTCGATCGCCAGCCAGTCCGTCTGCTGCTTGATGCTGACGCGCATCTGACTGACCCGGGCCTCGGTGCTGAGCTCGATGCGCTTGCCCTGCGGCCAGTCGAGCACGACCGCGTCGCCGAGGTCATGCAGCTGTTCGAGCGTGCTCAGGGCCTGCTCGAGGTCGTCGAGCTGCCAGCGCCAATCGTCGTCACCGTCCAGCGCCGGGCACTGGCTGATGACCGCGCGCGCGGCGGTCGCCTCGCCGCGGAGGTCGCGGGTGTAGCACACGGGCTGGCCGTCGCGTTCGCTGAACAGCGTCGTCGCGCCTTGCCCGGGCCGGAACTGCGGCCCGGCGTCGCCGCCGGGGTGGACGTAACATTCGAGACCGAGACCGCCGTCGAAAGTGTGCAGGTGCAGATGCGGGCGCGGGTCGGCGGGAACCGTCGCGGCGACGCCGGCGCCGCCGCCGATGTCGGAGTGGACGGTCAGCAGTGGCGCGATGGCCGCGAGCCCTTCGAGCAAGCGCTGCTCACCGCCCCGGGGAACGCTGATTCCCTTTTCGCTGACGATGCGGGCGATCTCGCGATGCTTGGCGTCGAACTGCACCAGCCGGATGCGCTGCGGCGAGTCTTCCGACAGCATCAGCGAAAGCTCCCCTTTCGGGAACGGCTCGATGCTGACCAGAACATCCTTGCTGCGCCGCACGGCAGTCAGCGTCGGGCGGGCGGGGATCAGCTCCAGCGGGGTGTCCAGGCGCCCCTGGCGAACCACGCAGGGGTGACCTACCGCGGCCAGCAGCGCACGTCTGATGTCGAACCGATATTCGCTACGGAGGTAGCCGCCTTGCCAGGACGGCGCCTGTTCGCGGACGATGCAGGCGCAGATGGCTCGATCCTGTGGCGTCAGGTAGGGGTAGTCTTCGGGTGCGTCAGCCAGCTTCTGCAGCGACACGGCGCGACCCGCGGTCCAGATGCCGTTCTTGGTTCGCCTCTGGTCGCGGGGCTCCAGCAGAATGTAGCCCTGGTGCAGGTCGATGACCCAGAGCATGCGCCGGTCGCTGGTCGCGCGCGCTGCGCTTCCCCGATCAGCCTCTGCGCTTTGGCTGCCGACGCCTTTCAGTGCATCGATGGCGATCTCCCAGGGCGCCTTGACTGCCAGCAACTCGGTCATCAGGCGAACGCCGGCGAGGGCTTCGCCGGCATCCGGGATGGCGCCGCTGAAGCCGAAGTCGGTCAGCAAGGCCACCGCCTCGTGCGCGTACCAGTTGATCCCGGCCGCGGCCGCCTTGTCGGCACAGGTCGCCAGGACTTCCAGGGTGTTCGCCGCCGGGCGTTCGCCGAGCCAGTGCAGCGCCAGGAAGCGAAACAGCGTGGGAAAGGCTGCGCGCCCGCCGACGCTGTCGCGCAGCCAAACGGCCTCGGGCAGGCGGTGTTGTCCGGCCAGCACCATGGCTAGCTGGCAGAGGGCCCGGAAAGCCTGCTCGACAGGGTCGGTGACGCTGGCCCGCAGGCACATCGCTGTCTGCTGCTGCACACGCTCGAAATCGGCCTTGCCGCCTCGCTGCAGCAGGGCCACGAGATACAGCGCGCCGGGGATTCCCGGCGTATAGACGTTGCGCTTGCGGCTTGCCTTGCGGAGCGCGAGTTCAGCCGCCTCGACATGCGCGATGGTGTCGGCGTAGTCGCCTTGAAGAAAGCGCAGCCAGCCTTGCAGGACCAGCGCCTCGGGGTCGGTCCGCCCGCGCAGCAACGGCGGCACCGCGTCCAGGCGACCGCGCACCAGGTGTTGCTCGGCGAGGGCGTCGGCAAGGTCCGGACGGCTTGCCGCCAAGGGGGTCAGCAGACGCGTCATCAGCGCGTAGTTGTTCGCTTGCGGCAATAGCCCAAGCACCGCCTGGCGCAGCAGCGGCACCAGCGTCACGATCTGGAGGCGAGGACCGAGACGCTCGATCCAGTCGGCGTCCGGCTGGCGGAGGAAGACCTGCAGCAGTGGCAAGGCCTGACCGTAGGGCACCCGGGCCAGCGGCGTGTCGGCGCCGATCCCGAGCACCTCCAATACCTCGTCCTCGCGCCCGGCATACAGCGCGTTGCGCAGCATCCGTAGACGGCGCGCCTCGCCTGGCCAGTAACCGGGCTTGGGCGTCGGAATCGGGAAGCAGCGTTCTCCTGCCACGATGATCGTGGCGAAGGTGCCATCGGCGACGGTCTCACGAGTCGCCATTTCGCAAAGGTCAGGATGACAGCTCAGGCCATTTTCTTGCCCTTCGATCAGCCCGTCGGCGATCAGGCGATGGTGCAGCGTCGTGCTCAGCAGGCGACTGAGGGGGGCGCCGCCCTGGTCACGCCAGCCCAGGACCTCCAGAATCTGCTGCAGCAAGGGCCGACCGACCGGTTCGCAGATCACCGACAACACGCGCAGGATGCGCTGTTCGTCGGCGCTGAGGCGCGCATAGCGCGCCAGCAGATCAGCCAAGGGGGGTCTCCGGCAGCACCAGGCCGAGTTTGGCGATTCCCTTGCGGAAGGCCGCGAGCCTCTGCTCGGGAACACAGACCAGGCGGTCGCCGGCACGCACACAGTGCGCCGCGGTGCTCGGGTCGGCGCCAAGCAGGGCGGCGATCGCGGCGTCCTTGCAGCGGATCAGACGCGCCGACCCCGCATCGACGAGGGCCGTGGCCCGCTCGTCGATGCTGTCGAGCAGTTGGCGGAAATCTGTCGGCAGGTCGCCATCGAATGCGGCCGTGAGGAAGTCGCGGATGCGCTGGCGCTCGTCGGCCTCGGCACTTTGTTTGAGCAGGGCATCCGGGTCGAGCAGCCAGCGATTCGCCGATAGCGGCTTGGCGATCTGCTCGAGGAGCAGTCGCTCGGCAGGTTCGGGGTCGCGCAGCAGCGTGAGGCCAAGGTCGGACTCGGCGGCCAACAGTGGCGGCTTCTTGTCGACGCTCGGGCAGTAGTTCGGGGTCATGCCCAGGCAGAAGGCACCGAGGGCATTGAGACGAACGTAACGCAGGCCATCGTAACGGCTCAGGAAGAGGAATTCGTCAGTCCCCCAGGCGCCGCTGTAGTCAGGTCTGACATGGTAGGGAGTGGTGTAGGCCACGTCGAGCATGCCGAGGGTTGCCAGGTACTCGAAGAGATAGACCAGGACGTAGCGCCCCTGCAGGATCTGAAAGCCGGCGCAGCCCTGCGCACCCAGGCTGCCGTAGTTGGGATCGCCGAAATACAGGCCCCAGGCGTTGTGAGTGACGTCGAATTCGTGGCCACGAAACAGCATCTGGCGGAACAGTTCGCCAATGGCGATCCAACGACCGACCGGGCAGCAGTCGATCAGCGCGTCGGCGATGACCAGACGTCGATCGGCCACGGCACTGAGCTGCGCTGATCGGCTGGTCTGGCCCTTGATCAGGTCGACGCGGCGCAGTTCATCCGGGCTCCCCTTGGCCTGCCAGCGCGCGAAGAGCTGCGGGACGACCTCGGCAAGCGGCTGCGACAGCGCCTTGCTGCCGCGCGCGGTCAGCGCCAGTTTGCTGCCGTCCATTTTTGCCAGGCCGCCGACCTGCAGCAGCAGCGGCCAGGCAAACGGGCGAATCGGACGGATCGCCCCACCGGCCCAATTCGCGCTACGCAGGTCGTCTTCCGGCTGGTACCAGTCGCCGCCGAGCAGGATCGCCTCCAGCTTCGCCACCGCGGCAGCACCCGGCACGCCGGTCTTGGGACCGACCGCAATGCCGCCCTGGCCGATCAGCCGAAGCACCGCCGGCAGGTCGTGCCGCACCAGCGCCTCGGTGGCGACTCGACGCAGTGGCTCGGATTTCCTGCCTGTCACGTGCGACGGCAAGGTTGCCGGCAGATCTTCGTCTCGCAGAGTCTCGATCGCCAGTTCTGCTGGCCGCGGAACGAGTCTGGCCAAACGCGGTTGCAGGTCGTCGGGGATCGCTCCGGAATAGAAGAAGAGCGGCAGGACGCTGGGCGGCTCGGCGGGCTTCGTGCTCAAGCCATAGCGGCGCGCCCCGAGGTATGTCGGGACCTTGCCGTACCTGGCGTGGAAGCGCTGCGCGTCGAACCATCCTCCCCAGTTGTGTACGGCCTCGGCGATGGCGCTGATCTCGATCTCGGACAGGCGCGCCCAGACGCCGCCGAGATCGCCTGAGAGGAGATAGTGCGCGAGCGTCTCGACGATGTCCGCCTTGCGCGTCGAGCGGTCGCCAGAGAGTGCCAGGCTTCGCCTCTGCGTCAGTTCGTGGACCGTCAGCGCGTTCAGATGCTCATGGACTTTCATGGTCTCTTCCGTTGGGTAAGGGTCTTCGCCTGCCCGCTGCCTGGGCACGCGGTCAAGCTGGCGGGTGTATTTTACATGGGCGCCCCCAGCGCAATGACTAACCTCGTCTCGCACCGGCAGCGCTACGCGCCGCACGAAGCTGCGCTATACCAAGATGGGCCACAAACGACTTTAGCTATTTGTCGTAACTGGCTGTAGAATTGCCGCATTGTTTTCTGTATGGACAGGCCGCGGTGGACTGAAACGCCTGAAGACCGGCACCCTGTCGGCCAGGGCGGATCCGGAGGTCCAGGAAGCGTTTAAAAAAAGGACCTCGAACCGCGCCTGGCTCAAGCGCAAGTGGGCCAACGTGCCGTGTTCTTCGTAGACGCTGCCCATTACGGTCGTACTGGGCACCGTCCGCTATCAGCGTTGTGCGTTGGTGCAAACCTGCGCCGAGAAACTGAAGATCGAGTTGCTCTTTCTGCCGACCTACTCCCCGAATTTGAATCTCATCGAGCGTTTGTGGAAGTTCGTCAAAAAGCAGTGCCTCTACGCCAAGTAGAGATAGCTGGCCCCTTGCTGCTGGTCGATGATGTATTGGATTCGGGATGGACCATGACGCTCGGCAGGGCACTGCTTAGACAGGCGGGCAGCGGGCCGGTCTATCCTTTTGCGCTCGCCACCACGACCGCGAAATGACTACTGCGAAATGACCGATACGAATTTGGCAACCCTGCCCTTGTCGCCCGACACCGAGGCGATTCTCCTGCTTTGCGGGCGCTTCGGTAGCGAGCGCGGCGACCGGGATTCTCCATTGACCCAGAAGGAGTATGAAGCGCTGACCCGCTGGTTGCTGGAGAGAAAGCTGCGACCTGCCGACTTGCTCAACGCAGACAGCAGTCTCCTTGCCGAATTGGTGCAGGCTAAACTCGATCATGCAAGAGTGGGTGCGCTGCTCAGTCGAGGAACGGCTTTGGCACTGGCCATGGAAAGATGGATTCGCAGCGGCCTGTGGATCCTGTCGCGCAGTGACTCCGCCTATCCGAAGCGCTTGAAGAGGAAACTTGGCCAATCCGCACCGCCACTTCTCTATGGGGCCGGCGATGCAGGTTTGCTGGACAACGGTGGTGTGGCCATCGTCGGCTCGCGGGACGTTTCCGAATCCGGCCTGCGTTTCACCCAGGATCTGGCGCTGGCTTGTGTGCGCGACGGCATGGGTGTGGTCTCGGGCGGGGCAAAGGGCGTTGATGCTGCAGCCATGCAGGCTTGTGGCGAGGCAGGAGGTATCGTCATTGGAATCCTTGCCGCCGACCTTCTGCGCTCAACCGTCAATCGTCAGAACCGTCAGGGCATTCACTCCGGCCAACTCGTATTGATCTCGCCGTTCAACCCCGAGGCGGGCTTCAATGCAGGAAGTGCGATGGCTCGCAATCGATACATCTATGCGTTGGCCGACTTTGCCGTGGTAGTCGACTCAGCCGAAGGCGAAGGAGGAACCTGGGCTGGCGCTGTCGAGAATATTCGTTACGAATGGACGCCGCTTTTTGTTCGTGACCCCGGCGATAAACCGGGGAACCGTGCCCTGATCGCAAGGGGTGGCCGCAGTTTTGCCTACTCATTTGAGACACGGGAATCGATCAAGGAGTACCTGGCACCCAATGACGCAGTAGCTGCGTCAGCAACCCTCGACTTGGTATCAACTGAAGCCCCGGTGCAGGTCGGAGAGCTGGCGATGGTCGAAGCGGTGGAAATCCCGGAGTCTCTGGTCGATGAAAAGCCCACTGGCGATCAACTCGCACCTTTGCCCGCAGAAAGCGAGCCGATTAACACTGCTCCTCTGGATCTGTTCCCGGTCTTTCTGCAGCGACTTATCGTTTTCCTCGGAAGCGCGTCAAGAACCGAGGAAGAAATTCGCATTGCGCTTGGTCTGGAAAGGTCACAAGTCAAAGTATGGTTGGCCGCCGCAGTATCGGGGGAGCATGTCGAAAAGCTGAAGAAGCCTGTTGTCTACGCCCTGCCGAAGCAGAAATCGCTTTGCTGATTTCAAAGTATGATGGCGCGATGTCTGAAGGTCCTGACTGATTGAATGTTTGAGGACGGCGAGGGCAGGCAACGGCGGCGTTCACTGGCACTCATCCAGAAACCGGCTGGCAGCCTGGCGGCAGAAAAGGATTCCCTGGCGGACTATCCGATCAATCTGGTGAGTCTTCGCCGGCGTACGGCGAAGTGGCGGGACATGACGCTCCCGGATGCGCCTGCCGACCTGGTGGTCTCGTACCAGAATACCCACTTCCTCGATCACCCCGAGCGGCAGCTTTTTGGGTACTGGGCAGAGCGGCCTCGTCGTTTCGAGTGGTGAAGGTGAAGCCAGCAGGTCGTTGGTCATGGTTTGTTGGCGGCCAGAATGCCGATCCGGTACCTGGCCAGCAACTCGTCGGCATAGGCGGAATGCGGACGTCCTTTGGTCTTGGTGTCATAGGCCTGGGTTGCTTCCTTGCCGCACCAGGGCAGAACAATCTCGGGGGGCGACGGATGCCGGGGCAGATAGGCGCTCAAATCGTAGACCGTGCCGCGAATCGCCATCCAGCAGTTGTCCGGCAGTGCGTGTTTGGCGAGTTCGGTCCTGGAAATGACCTTTTCGGCCGCTACTGCGACGCTTTCTTCGGCCGGCGGCAACCACAGGCTGCTCGCCCAGAAGGCTGACACCAGCAGCCAGAAAATGACGGTGGTGGATAGGTAGAGTTTGCGCATTATCGGAATCCAAAGTTTTCAAAGTGGATATGGCGAGGCTTGATGCCCCGCTCGTGGAGGGACTGTCTGACCGCGGCCAGCATTCCCGGCGGCCCACACAGATAGCACTCGTGCCCGGCGAGCTCGCGGGTAGCGGGAAGGAGTGAATCGAGATTCGGCGGATCGTTACCGGTGGCCAGAGCCTGCAGGGACAGTTGCGGATCCTGCTCAGCGAGCGCGCGCAATTCTTGCAGAAAGGCAGCATCGGCTTCGGCGCGATAGAGATAGACGAGTGTCGTCTCCTGACTGAGCGGGCCCGTCCGCAGCAGCGCCAGGAAAGGCGTGATGCCGATGCCGCCGGCCAGCCACAGTTGCGGCGCCGCGGGCCGCTCGGCCAGGAAAGTGCCGAAGGCGCCATGCACCCGCGCCAGGACACCCGGTTCCATGCCCTGGATGCGTCGGGTGCAATCGCCCAGCGCCTTGACGCCGACGCGGATTTCACGGTCGGCTCCCATCGAACTGACGGTGAACGGGTGAAATTCACCGCAACCCCGGAAAGTCGGCCCGGCGAAGAAAGCAACCAGGACGAACTGCCCTGCCGTTACGGCAATCGGCTCTGCCAGCGGCTTGAGAGTGATCTCGACCATGGCGTCGGCAACTGGCGCAGCCGACTGCACGATGTACGGCCGGGCAGCCAAGCCGCTATCCTCCCGGAGGATTCGCCAGCCGAGGAACAGGGCGGCCAGAGCCAGGATCGGTAATACCGGTTCCTCGATACCGAGCTGCAGCAGATGCCACAGACCGACCAGCACGCCGACCCCCAGCGAGACATGCAGCCAGCGCCAGCTTCGATAGGGTAGGCCCGTGGCGAAAGTGGCTGCCAGTCCGAGCATCAGCAGCAGCAGCGAAAGCCAGCCCAGCCGGACCGGCCAGCCCTGGGTGAACGGTGACAGCGTCTGCCAGGCCAGAACTGGAGAAGCGGGCCAGGCATCGGCAGCGAGCGCCAGCGGATGTGCCAGCAGCAGGACGTAAGCGGCCATGCCGACACGGTGATGCCATTGGTACATCCGCTCCAGTCCCCCCAGCCAGCGGGACAGCCAGGTTTCCCGCAGCATCAGCAGCAGGCTGGCGAGCAGCAGGCCGCAGCCCGCCCAGCCGAGGACAATGCCCAGACTGCGTGCGGGCGAGAGACCCTCCGGAAAGGCCCAGTAAACGGGGCCTGCGGTAGCGAGCAGGACGAGTAGCGGAATCGATAGCCAGCGAAGGAGGAACATGGTGGGCTCGCGCAGGGATCAACCGGATGGCCGGCGAGAGTCGCTTGCCGGCTGCAGGTGCTCGCAGATGTCACGGCCCCCGCGCGGCAGGTCGATGCCGCGCGCTCTGGCGCGTACTTCCATGAGTTGGTGATGCGCGACCTGGTAGCTGCGGCACTCCTCGTAGGTCTTGAAGCCACGAATTTTCGCTTGATGTTCGACCCGTTCCTCCGGTGTCATCAACTGCCAGCCGCGGGTATTCCCTTCGCTGGCCCGCACGGGGCCGCGTGCCTGCGCGGTTGCGGCGACCGACAGCAGCAGCGTGATGATCAGGACTCTACTCATTGTTTGCCCGTGCGCAGGCTTCCTCAGCCAATCGACCCACCAGGCAAAGCCGATCGAGCCGACCAGCAGAATGCCCAGTCCCAGTATTGTGGTCCCCGAAACCGGTTTGAGCAATCGTCTCTCGCTCTCCGACAGCTTTCTCGCCAAGGGTGACCCCGTCGTTCACCGCTAGCGTCGTTGTTGATCTACACCGGTGGCTTGGCCGCGGCGGCAAGACACGAACAAGCTCATCGAGCGTAAATATTCGGCCAACCCGTAGTGAGCCAGCGCCGTTGGCGACGCGGGTTAGCGGCAGAGGACTGATCGAAAGGATCGGTGAAGGGGATAGAGCCAGATGTCCTTGATCGGGAGGATCGACTTGCTGGTGGGGCATTTCTTGCCTCGCCCGGCGGTTTGACCGACCTTGATCCAGTTGGCGGCCTGGTAGCAGGTTCCGCGATGGCGGGGCGTCTCGACGAAGGTTTCGAGCAGCACGGGGCGGTAGCCGTAGCGCGCCAGCCAGTCCTTGGGCAGTTGCCGCTGCATGAGCGAAAGGATCTTGGAGGCCAGGCCCTTGCACTGGATCCAGGGCAGAATCAAAAAGCGGGCATTGTTCACCACGAGTTGCAGGTTCCTTTGACACTGCTCATCGTGCCAACCGATGAATTGCTCGCGCGCGGCGAGTTTCCAGGCGCTGGCGCCGAAGCTGAGCAAGGCGACCAGGGTCTCGCCGGCGAAGACGAAGTAGCGGCTCTGACTACCCGCCATGGGCGTGTGGCCGAGATAGTGGTAACGGGCGATGTACTCGTTCCACAGACGCGAGCTCGCCGAACCGACGACCTGGCGCACCGAAAGAGGCGGCAGTTCATCCACCGGTTGGGTGAGCAACGGTTGAGGATCGGTGGCGTGCGAGGGTCGATAGTCGGGTTGGCGAGGAGCGGCCCACCGTGCCGCCGGCAGGGTGAACAGACCGTCGGCTTGCATGCGCAGCATGGCCACCCGGCAGCTCATGTCCTTCAGCTCGCCATTGGGCTTGCGCCAGTCGAAGAGCTCGCACACCTGACGCGAGAGATGCGCACGACTGCTGCCCGGATGGGCCTCGATCAGGCGGCAGATCGTCTGCAGTTCGTCGGCGGTAAAGTGGCGCCCGCAATAAGGCTTCACGAGCTATCGATGGGAGGTGTCTGAGCGACCGGGATGCTACGCATCTGGGCCAGACGATCGGTCGCCATCGCCCAGGGCAGAAAGACACTCCAGTCTGTCGGCGGCTGCTTGCCGTTGGCGGCGCAGGCTTCCAGATACGCCGTCAGCTAGGTGCGCGGGTTGATTTCCCACAAGCGCAGCGTCAGCAGCAAGCTGAACATCATCGCGGCGAGTGCGCCGGACCAGTGACCGCTCGATCCATAGAAATTCTTGCGTGCGACCACCGGCGTGCGCTGGGCGCGCTCGGCGGAATTATTGTCCATCGGCACCTCGGAGATCTGACCGATCTGCTCGACCCAGGCCAGTGCCCAGTCCGCGAGATCCGGATGGGCGTTGGCCAGTTCCAGGAAGTCACGCCGCTGGTGCGCCCAGCAGAAGGCCAGAATGAAGTGTTCAAGGACTCGCGCGAGTTTCTTGTAGGCCGAGTAGCGATCACAGATGATGATTCCGCCGGCGCTACCGGAGAGCTCCCGGATCGGCACCGCCGCCGAGCGGCTCGGGTCGAGCACGAAGTGAATGACCGATGGGCCGTGGAACACCCAGAAATACCAGCGATGTCCGACCTTCCCTTCGGTCTCGGCAAAGACACGCCAGCGGGTCTCGTCTGCGTGCCACTGTTTCTCGCGGCGCAGCTGGCCAAGCAGCGCTTCTTCAAGCGGCTCGAACAGCGGCGCCAAGGCACGCAGTCCGCCGGTCACCGTTCCCGCCGAGAGCGTCAGTTGGTGATCGGACAAGTCTCGCAGAAGCCGATGCGTCGGCTGGCCGTACAAGAACTTCGATAGCAGCAGGTGCACCCAAATCGACACCCCGTACTTTCCACGCGGGATCAATCGTGCCGGCGGTGGCGCGGTCAGAATACCCCGCGCGCCGGGACACTGACAGGTCCGCCGGTAGCGCCGCCGGCAGATCTTCCGGCGGTAGGCTTTGACCTCGATCTCGAGAACTTCACTGTCTTCTGTGCCGGGAAAGTCGACGTAGCCCAGACCACAGTCCGGGCAATGCGGGCAGTCGATGTCGATGACCTCGATCTGCGTCGGCAAGTGGCTTTCCCGATTCCGTCCGTGACCCGCTGCTCCCGGTTGCTGACCTCGACCCCGCGACGACTTTTGGTCCGCTGCCGGGTTCTTCTCGGCTCCCGAAGAACGTTCTGACTTGCGACCAAACAGGCGTTTTTGCAGATCGCGGATCTTGCCCTGGGCCTGCTCTAGCTCGCTGCGCAAGGCCGCCTCACGCGCCGCCGATTGCTCCGTCGTTCGCGCCATTTCCACCCGATGAGCGGCCTCCGATTGCGCCAACCGGACCAGCGCTTGCCGATGTTGGCTCCGCCAGAAGTTGGCCTCGCAACGGAGCTTGATTTCCTGCTCCTTGGTCAACGTCACCAACACCTCGGCGAACGGCGCCACTTGGCGGTGACTTACCGCCGATCCTCCCCAAATGATGTCCGCACCCGTGTCCATGCGCCGCATGGTGCCGGATTTCCACTGCTGTGTCCAGGTCTACGGGTTGTCCGCCAATCGCTGACTGACGCACGCCGACCAAAAAAGCGGGGCTACGGGTTCACCGAATACTTACTGAAAAGCAGGAAATATGCGTATGGGGTGTTAACAACCGGCTAGGCCTGGTGAAGGTGCTGGACCTGCTGTTCGAGCTTCGGCAGATCGCCCTTTATCGTGTTCCAGACGATCTTCAAGTCCACCTTGAAGTACCCATGGGACAGCGCATTTCTCATTTCATAAGCGATCTCCCAGGGGATATCACCATGCCTGGCAGCGAATTCCGGGTGATGCCGCGCAACGTTGCGGGACGCCTCGCCAACGATCCCGATGTTTCGCATCACTGCATCCTGAGTTCGCTCATCCCGGGCGAAGGCAGCCTCGGTCATGCCTTCGGTATAGCACCTGATTCTCCGGATCGCCTCGACAATATGGCCGAGGTACTCCCGCGCGCGCAGTGCGTCCCTGGTCATATTGGCAAAGCCTCCATCAGCACACGATCCCTGAAACCATCCGAAAGGGCATCCGGCGTGAGCACATCGACAGGCACGCCAAGCATTCGGCGCAGCTCCAGGCGAATCGCCCCGATGTCCATCAGGGTCGTTTCCGACGTCGGGTCCACCAGCAGGTCGAGATCGCTATCGTCGGTATCCTCGCCGCGCAGGACGGAGCCGAAAACGCGAGGATTGAGTGCGCGATGAGACTCGACGACACGCCGGATCGCATCGTGGTGGGAAAGCAAGGCATCGGAAGGCTTCAAAGGGTCACCCGCAGCGGAGTTTTGGGGGAAAGGCAATGCCTATGATATACGCCGCGATCTTTGACAGCCAGCACTCGCGCCGTCTCACGAAATAAGCACGAGATAAGGGACAGACCACGTTTTCTTGTTACGCTGCCAGCTGATTCTTCCTCAATCTCTTTCCCCATGCCTAGGTGTTGATGACCAACCACGCTCACCGTCTAGCGACTGCGGTGGATGTGCAGGGCGCTGGGGTGTTGATGAAGGCTCTGGGCCAGCGCTATGTGCAGTACGTCAACCGGCGCTATCGGCGCAGCGGGACGCTATCGGTGGGGAGGTTCGTGAGTCGCTGACGCGACTTTCACATTAATATCCAACAGGCTGAGGATGTCGAGCCTGTCGAGTGGGATATTGCCGAAGGTCGAGCGCAAACGCCTGCAGATCGAGCATGCCTCACAGCTCAGCCACCGCGCCAGGCTGGTCAAGCTTGCTGACAAGATCTGCGACCTGCGCGACATCGCCGCGTCGCCCCCAGCGGCTTGGTCGGCAGCGCGCAAGCAGAAATACTTCGACTGGGCCGTGGGCCAGGGCACGAGTCGATGGCCTGCGCGGCACTCATTCTGGCCTGGAACATCTCTTCGCCCAGACCTGGGCGGCCCGGCCGTAAGGGCGAGGTAGCCGCCCCTGGCATCCTGTAGCCACGTAATCCCGCTTCGCACATCGACCAGGCAGCCAGCAAGCAGGGGGGTGCTCACACTCGCGCGCTTTCAGAGGCGAAGTAGCGCTTCTGGAACCACAGCGACACACTCACCAGGCCGATCATCACCGGCACCTCGACCAGCGGACCAATGACGGCGGCGAAGGCGGCGCCGGAATTGATGCCATAGACAGCGACGGCGACGGCGATCGCCAACTCGAAGTTGTTGCTCGCCGCGGTGAACGACAGGGTGGCGCACTTCTTGTAGCCGGCCCCGACCTTCTTGCTCATGTAGAACGAAATCAGAAACATCAGCACAAAGTAGATCAGCAGCGGGATGGCGATGCGCAGCACGTCCATCGGGATGGTGACGATCAGCTTGCCCTTGAGGCTGAACATGACGACGATGGTGAACAGCAGAGCGATGAGAGTGATCGGGCCGATCTTCGGGACGAATCGCTGGTGATACCACTCCTTCGCGACAAAGCGCAGCATGATCACCCGCGTCAGTACCCCGGCGACGCAGGGAATTCCCAGGTAGATCAGGACGCTCTCGGCAATCTGCCCGATCGAGACATCGACCAGCGAGCCCGAGAGACCGAAGAGTGGCGGCAGGACCGTCACGAACAGCCACGCGTAGACGCTGTAGAAGAGCACCTGGAAGATCGAGTTGAAGGCGACGAGGCCGGCGGCGTACTCGGTCGAGCCCTTGGCAATCTCGTTCCAGACGATCACCATGGCGATGCAGCGGGCCAGGCCGATCATGATCAGGCCAACCATGTACTCGGGCTTGTCCGGCAGGAAGATGATCGCCAGCGCGAACATCAAAATCGGCCCGACGACCCAGTTCTGAATCAGCGACAGGCCAAGGACTTTCCTGTCGACGAAGACGTCGGGCAGTTCCTCATAGCGCACCTTGGCGAAGGGCGGATACATCATCAGGATCAGGCCCAGCGCGATCGGAATGTTGGTTGTTCCGACCTGAAAGGAATTGATCAGGTCCTCAACGCCCGGAACGTAGAAACCGAGGCCGATACCGAGCGCCATGGCAGCAAAAATCCAGACCGTCAGATATCTGTCGAGGAAAGACAGTTTCCTGGTGACAGCACTCATTTCACACCCCCTTGCAATATTTTTATTATTTTAGCAATATAGAAACGTTTCGCAAAGTGACGGCGCTCGCGACGTCCCTGTCTTCGGCTCGCTGGGCGTCCAGCCGAGCACCACTCACCATTCGGAGGAACGAGAAATGACGGTCAAGGTTGGCATCAACGGTTTTGGTCGCATCGGCAGACTGGCGCTGCGCGCAGCGTGGGACTACCCGGAGCTGGAGTTCGTGCACATCAACGAGCCAAATGGGCCGGTCGACTCCGCCGCTCACCTGCTGGAATTCGACTCGGTACATCGCCGCTGGCCGCACGCGGTTGGCGTCAGCAACGGGCGGATGGTGATCGACGGCAAGTCGATCAGCTACAGCACTGCCAGGGACGTGGCCGGCGGGCCGTGGCGCGAGGCCGGCGTGGACATCGTTCTCGAAGCGAGTGGCAAGTGGCGCACGGTCGAGGAACTGTCGCCCTACCTGGCGGCGGGAGTGAAAAAGGTGATCGTTGCCGCGCCGGTCAAGGGCGGCGATACGCTGAACATCGTCATGGGGGTCAATGACCAGCTCTACGACCCGGCACGTGACCACATCATCACGGCTGCCTCATGCACCACCAACTGCCTGGCGCCGGTGGTCAAAGTGGTGCATGAGGCGATCGGCATTTCGCACGGCATGATCACGACGATCCATAGCTCGACCAACACCCAGAGCGTGCATGACCAGATGCACAAGGATCTGCGCCGCGCGCGTGCTTCGAGCCTGTCACTGGTACCGACGACGACTGGTTCGGCGACGGCGATCGCGCTGATTTTCCCGGAACTGAAGGGCAAACTCGACGGCCACGCGGTGCGCGTACCGCTGCTCAACGCCTCGATTACCGACTGCGTGTTCGAGATGCAGCGTCCAACGACGGTCGAAGAGGTCAATGGCCTGCTCAAGGCGGCTGCGGAAGGATCTCTGAAAGGGATCCTCGGCTACGAAGAGCGGCCTCTGGTGTCGATGGACTACTGCGGCGATCCGCGCTCGTCGATCGTTGATGCGGCGCACACCCTGGTGATCAACGGCACGCTGGTCAAGATCTACGCCTGGTACGACAACGAGTGGGGCTACGCCAACCGTTACGTCGAACTGGCGCGCAAGCTGGCTGCGTCGCTGTAGGGACGCTTCGGTCGATTTGTGGTCACCGGGGCCGTCGCCGTTGTGCTGCGGGCGATGGCCCCGCTTCACTGGCATCCCGATTGAAGGAAGAGTATGAGCGATCCCTCCGCCGAAAAATCAGCCGTTGCGCGTGCCGGCCTGCGCAATTATGTTCTGGTCACCGCCGCCTACTGGTCGGATACCGTGACCGATGGTGCAACCCGCATGCTGGTGCTGTTCTATTTCTACAACCTTGGCTACACGCCGCTTGCCGTCGCTTCACTATTCATCTTCTACGAAGTCTTCGGCATTCTGACCAATCTCTTCGGCGGTTACATCGGCGCCCGCTTCGGGCTCAAGACGACGCTGTTCATCGGCCTCGGCACGCAGCTTGTGGCGCTGTCGATGCTCGCCTTCGCCCCGCAGTCGTGGCTGGTCGTCGCCTGGGTCATGGCCTCGCAAGCCTTGAGCGGGATCGCCAAGGACATGACCAAGATGAGTTCGAAGAGCGCCGTCAAGCTGATCGTTCCGGAAGACGCCTCGGCGAAACTGTACCGCTGGGTCTCGATCCTGACCGGGTCGAAAAACGCGCTGAAGGGGGTGGGCTTCTTCCTCGGCGGCCTGCTGCTGACCGTGCTCGACTTCCAGACTGCGCTCAAGCTGCTCGTCGCACTGGTCGGGTGCACGCTGATCCTGGCCGCTCTGTTGATGCGTGGCGGCCTCGGTCAGGCCAACCGGAAAGCGAAGTTCGGCCAGATGTTCTCGCGCAACGCCGCGGTCAACAAGCTCGCTGCGGCGCGCATCTTCCTCTTCGGTGCGCGTGACGTCTGGTTCGTTGTCGGCCTGCCGGTCTTCCTGTCGAGTGTGCTCGGTTGGACCTTCTGGCAGTCGGGCGGTTTTCTCGCGGTATGGGTGATCGGCTACGGCATCGTGCAGGCGGCAACTCCCGGCTTGCTGCGCAGCCGCGTCGAGGAACAGCACGAACCCGACGGGCGGACGGCGACGATTCTGGCTTTCGTCCTCGCCGCGCTGCCGGCCGGAATTGCCCTTGGGCTCAGTGCCGGGGTCGCGCCGAGCACCGTTGTCGTCGCCGGATTGATCGTTTTTGGTGCGGTCTTTGCGCTGAATTCGGCAGTCCATTCGTACCTGATCCTGGCCTACACCGACAGCGACAAGGTGGCGATGAGCGTCGGTTTCTACTACATGGCCAACGCCACCGGTCGTCTTGCGGGGACGGTTCTTTCGGGCGCGCTCTATCAGTGGGGATTGCAGAGCGGTCCGAGCAACGGCTTGATCGCCTGTCTGTGGGCGTCGTCGGCCTTCGTTCTCGTCGCCGGCCTGCTGTCGCTGCTGCTGCCACGCGACCCCGGCCCACGCAGCAAGCCGATCAAGGTCGACGATCTCGGCGAGTAGGGCAGAGCGCCAACGACTCATCGCGGGCAAAAAAAAGGCATCGCCGCGGCGATGCCTTTTGCACGCCAGCGCTTCGCTTAGAAGCCGGCGCCCTTGATTGACTTCAGCCCCTTATAGACCGCCTTGCTTCCCAGTTGCTCCTCGATGCGCAGCAACTGGTTGTACTTGCAGATGCGGTCGGTACGCGAGAGCGAACCGGTCTTGATCTGGCCGGCGCCGGTACCCACGGCGAGGTCGGCGATGAACGAGTCCTCGGTCTCCCCCGAACGATGCGAGGAGATCACGCCGTAGCCGGCCTTCTGCGCCATCTTGATGGCGTCGAGCGTCTCGGTGACCGTGCCGATCTGGTTGACCTTGATCAGGATCGCGTTCGCAGCCTTCATGTCGATGCCCTGCTGGAGGCGAACCGGGTTGGTGACGAAGAAGTCGTCACCAACGATCTGTACCTTGTCACCGAGCGCGCTGGTCAGTTTGACATAACCCTCCCAGTCGCTCTGGTCGAGGCCGTCTTCGATCGAAACGATCGGGTACTTGCTGCACCAGTCGGTGTAAACGGCGATCATCTCGTCGTCGGTAAACAACTTGTCCGGATTCGACTTCCAGAATTTGTAGCCCTTGCGGCCGCCTTCGTCGAAGAGCTCGGACGAGGCGCAGTCGAGGGCGATGGCGATCTGCTTGCCGGGCTGGTAGCCGGCAGCGGTGATTGCCTGCATGACCACTTCGAGCGATTCGTCGTTGGTCAGGTTGGGAGCAAAGCCGCCTTCGTCGCCGACAGCGGTGACATGCCCGCCCTTCTTGAGGATGGTCTTCAGCGCGTGGAAAACCTCGGTGATCCAGCGCAGGCCCTCCGAGAAGGTGCTCGCGCCGACCGGCATGATCATGAATTCCTGGAAATCGATCAGGTTGTCAGCATGTTTGCCACCGTTGATGATGTTGGCCATCGGCGTCGGCAAGGCGAAATCGCGGTTCTTGTGGATCTTGCCGATGTATTTCCACAGCGGCATGTTGCTGACGTTGGCACCGGCCATGGTGATGGCCATCGAAGCACCGAGAATCGCATTCGCGCCCAGGCTGGACTTGTTCGGCGTGCCGTCGAGGGCGATCATTGCCTCGTCGAGTTCGCGCTGATTGAGCGGATTCTTGCCCTTGAGCAGCTTGGCGATCCTGGTGTTGACGGCCTCAACGGCCTTCAGCACGCCCTTGCCGAGATAGATTTTCTTGTCGCCATCGCGCAGTTCGCAGGCTTCGAATTCGCCGGTCGAAGCACCCGACGGGACAGCGGCGCGGGCCATGAAACCGTTGTCGAGGGTGATGTCGACTTCAACGGTCGGGTTGCCGCGCGAGTCGAGGATCTGCCGACCGACGACCTTGGTGATCTTGACGAAGTCAGGGGTTTCAACGAGGGTTTCTGTTTCGACCTGCTCGGCCTGCTTGACCTTTTCTGCGTTCTTGACTTTCTTGCCTTTTGCCATGATGGAGCTCCGTAGGGGTGTTTCGGTGGAAAGATTGGAGGGAAAACGCACGGTAAACCAGTGGCGTGGATGATACCGAATTCAGATCACCGGGCGCAATCCTTGCGACCAGGAAATGCCCGAAAAATGACGGCGCTGTTGGCGACGGGCGGTTATGGTGGACCCTTGCGAAACCATTTGTCGAGTGCGCGTCGCTCGACGACCGAAATGAAAACATATTCCGGCGCGTAGGTTTCAACGAGCCGGGCCAGCTGGGCCGGGCTCGCGTCATCGTAATGCAGCCACAGGATGTCACTGAAAGTGGCTGCCATAAAGGGGGCCATCGCCACTCCGAACGAATCATGCAGCCACAGCACTCGCTTCTGATTCAGGGCATTTTTTGTCTTGAGGAGCAAGGGAGTTTTCTGGGCGCGATTTTGCGGGTTGCTGTCATAGGCGACGCGCTGCCCGGTTGCAAAGCTGTATTGCTCGATTTCGACCTGCTTCTCGCCCGTGATCTCGATCCCTACCTCGCTGTCGCGCAGAATCTTCCGGATTCGCAGCAGATTTGCCAGATCTCCCCCCGCACGTTCCGCGACGCTCAAGACGCGGATGTCCCGGTCGGAAAGCAGACGCAAGCCTGGCTCGCTGCGCGCCAGCTCCCTCGAGAAAGCCGCAAAAGCCAGCCAGGCACCGAGCTTGTTCCAGTGCGTGTCTGTCCGGTAGTAGAGCGGTTCCGAAAACACGCTGCGTGCGCTCCGCAGTGCCGGCCGCGTGTCCACGTAGCTGCCCCTGGGAAGGTGAGCCAACAGGGTGTCGGCTGCCGAAGCGCTGGCCGGCTGGACCCAATCGGGGAGGAACTCCGGATAGATCGTCTCCTTGTTGGGGAAGAGGATCAGTTTGTACAGGCTGACCTGCTTGCGCGCGAACCACTCTTCCCATGCTCTCACCGCTGCCCCGACCTCTTCAGAAGCTGCAATATCCGCCGGCGTCGCGCCGCGACGTGCTACGGATATTGCGTCTCCATAGCCATCGCCAATGTAAAGCCAGCCATCCTTGCCGATCACCACCTGATGCGGCACGGGCGAGATGCCAGCGGCGTAGAGGAGGCGATTCGAATGAACCAGGAAGAAATCGACGTTGTAGAGTACCGAGCGGAGCCACCAGTGCTTCTTGTCGTGGTGGATAACATTTCCGGACACCAGGTTGATCGCCGGGACAGTGCTCAGGATGAGGCAGGCCAGGCCAAGGAATATCAGGACTCTCTTTTTCATCGCCATGCCAGCTAGAAATTGAAATACAGAAATACCGCACTCTTGGTCAGCATCGCGGCGTACATTGCCGTGCAGAAGAGAATCAGTCCTCCATACAGTTTGGCAGTATCGTGGCCACGCACCATCGTCAGTTCGAAGGAGTTCTTCTGCCCGATGATCACGAAGGCCGGGACAAGCGCTATCAGGCAGGGTAGATTGGCAGCCAGGCCAGTCGGCAGAAAACTCAGGAGATCGTCGGAGAACCAGCCGCCCCACGCCAGGTAGCCGGTGGGGATTGCCGATACCGGGAAATTCACCAGCGAGTCGAAGTCGACCATCCCGCGCAGGACCCGCAGCGCATCGTTCATCGTCGTCGCGCGAAAAAACACCCAGCTGACGTTCACAAAGCCGAAGGTCAACAGCCACGCCAGCGCTCTCGGCAGGCGCAGTCCGGCTCCGTTCCAGACCCGATGCACCACCAGGGCTGCGCCGTGTAGGGCGCCCCAGATCACGAACATCCAGCTCGCGCCATGCCACAGACCTCCGAGCACGAAAGTTGCCAGCAGGTTGACGTACAGACGCACGGTCGAGCAGCGGTTGCCGCCGAGTGGGATATAGAGGTAGTCGCGCAGGTAGCGGCTCAGCGTCATGTGCCAGCGACGCCAGAAATCCTGGATGTCGAGTGCCTTGTACGGCGAGTTGAAGTTTAGCGGCAGCCAGATGTTGAACAGCAGGGCGGCGCCGATGGCCATGTCGCAGTAGCCGCTGAAGTCGAAATAGAGTTGAAAGCTGTAGGAGAGACTGGCTGCCCAGGCGCTGTAGATGTCGAGACGGGCACCGCCATCGAAGCCGGCATTGGCCCAGCCGGAAAAGGTATCGGCAATGATCACCTTCTTGAACAGCCCGATGCTGAAAATGAACAGACCAAGAAAAATGTTCCGGTAGCGCACGACCAGGGTCCAGCGCGATTCGAACTGCGACATCATCTCGCGGTGATGCAGGATCGGGCCGGCAATCAGGTGCGGAAAGAAAGTCACGAACAGCGCATAGTTCAGGAAGTCGTATTCCCTCGCTTCGCCGCGATAGCTGTCCACCAGATAGGCAATCTGCGTGAACGTGAAGAAGCTGATGCCCAGTGGCAGGAGGATTTCCGGCAGCAGATAATCGACACCGAATGCCAGGTTGAGGTTATCGACCAGGAAGTTGGTGTATTTGAAATAGCCCAGCAGGGCGAGGTTGGCGGTAATGCTTGCGGCGAGCAGCGAGCGCCGCGAAAATCGGGAACGCTTCGGAGTTGAAGCCAGGCTGGGAGCAAGAGCGGTGCCGACGGCGAAGTTGAAAAAAATCGAGATCAGCAGAAGCGGCAGGTAAGCGACGTTCCAGTAGGCGTAGAAAAAAAGGCTGGCGACCACCAGCCAGGCCTTGGCGGCGATGGTCAGGCGCAGCCGATTGAGATAGAAATAGGCAAAGAAGGTAATCGGCAGGAACAGCAATACGAAGGAGGGGGAACTGAAGATCATTTATGCGAGTTTTCTTTCGTTACCGTAGGTTGGGCTGAGGAACGAAGCCCAACGAACCGCCGGTCCTTGACCATGCGGTGTTGTTTGCGCGCTCGGGCTGCGCATCCGCAGCCCAATCCACGACTCTGCCCGCCTGCCTACGCAGTTTCCTCGACCGCCACTTCCCCTTATCCCCTGACCGGGCTGCTCGGGGCCATGATTTTACGTGCTCCGCGCGCCATCTGCGCAGGAAGCTGGTGGGCAAGCCCGGGCTGCCGCGTGCTTTCGCTGGCATCGCGATCGTTGATCGCCAGGCGCTGGTCGAGTCAGGCTGTTCCAGCCGCGGCCAGCTCAATCCACTTGAGCAAGCCCCTGGGCGCCGGCAGGCCGTTGTCCTGGCGCAGCCTGTGGTGAAAGTCAGCCAGACTGTCGCGCTGATCCTGGTACAGTTCATTGCTCAGCAGGCCGGGGTTCATCCGGAACCACTCGAGTCGATGCTTGTGGTTGTACCGATAGAGGATTTCGACCAGCGGTGTGTAGAACCTCCCGTAGCGCTGGAAGTAGAGACTGTTGAGCCACAGCAGATACTTCTCCCAGTTGTAGCCGTTCGAATGGAAGGTCAGGCGAATCACCGCGTTGAGGTCGATGTCGAAATAGTCCTCGGGGAGGCGGCTGGGAACACCCTCGATCGGCCAGTACTCCTGGAAGAACGGCAGGTATCGCTGGCGCCGGATGAAGCGAAAGCGCTCGTTATCCTCGCTCAGCCTGGTGTCGAAGCCGTACAGCATGACCACGCAAACGCCGTGCTCGCCGAATCCCTTGAGCATCTCGGCGCGCCGCTCGAACTGCCGGATGTCGCGCGCATGGTTCAAGCTGAAGTAGATCATCCGCTTGCTGAACTTCGAGTTCCGCGAGTCGATCTGGCGCAGGAGATTGAACTTTGCCTCGTTGAGGTAGGCAATGTCCAGCGTCTGGCTGAAGTTGATGGCGTAGCGGCGCGCGATCATCTCGTCGAGCAGGCTTTCCACCTCCCGATACGCGAGCAGGTTGTCGTCGAGCAGCAGGACGTTCTGCTGCCCTTTGGGGACGAAGTCATCGAAGGAGGCCGCCAGTCCTTTCAAGCGACCTTCCTTTTCCGGAACGACGCAGAATGCGCACTTCTTGTTGCAGCCGCGCGTCAGAAAGCCCAGCGCATAAAGCGTGTGTTCATACAGGCGGTAGTCGGGGAAACAGGCTTCCACCTCCGCAGACAGACGTTTGCCCAGATCGACCCCCGAACCGCCGAATTCGATCCGGTCGCCGTAAACCGCCTTGAGCTTTTCGACGGCACTCGCCGAGGAGGGTGTGCGAAACACCACGCTGGCGAGGTGAACATCGGCGTCGATCATTGCTGCCCGGCGCCCGCTGCTGCGGTCTCGACTGAGAAGGACGCGCCAGCCTTGCTGGCGATGGAAGGTGGCCAGCTTGAGCAGCGCAAGATTGGGGATACGGCTATCGACATCGTGCAGGACGACGGTCTTGCTGGGTGGGTTCACGAGCGGTTCCTCATCAAGCTGCGCGCCGGGGCGGGCGGCGAACGAAGGCGGCGGGGTGGTTCCGGATGACCTCGCAGGTGCCCCCGTGACCAAATGCGAGATTGACGCCACTCGATGTGGGCTCCTATACTTTGGTTGGCACCATTGGAATTCCCATCCTTTTTGCGACAGCATAACCGCAACACCTCGGGACAGGGCGATGAGCAAACTGGTGTATCTATCTTCCACCCTGGCTGACCTCGCCTCTTTCCGCGACGAGGCGATGCGGGCCCTGGTCAAGGCCGGCTACCGCGTCAAGGACAGCTATCGCGCTTCGCCGCAGCCGCCAGCCGACCAGTGCCTCGCCGATGTCCGCGCAGCGGACATCTACCTCGGCATTTTCGCCGGCCGTTACGGTTACTGCCCCGACGGCCACGGCGGCAAGTCCATTACCGAGCTGGAATACCGGGAAGCGGTGCGAACGGGTAAGCAGTGTTTCCTCTTCATCCGGCCCCTTGATGACATCCCCGGCAAGGATCTCGACTCCGCCAAGGGTGAATACGAGGCGGACACCAAGCTCCGCGCGTTACGCGAGGAACTGCAGAGCAGGCATACCTGCGCCCTCGTTTCCAGCCCCACCGACCTCGCCTTGAGCATCACCCAGGCCCTGCCGCGGGTCGAGGAAGATCGCGCAGATGACTCCCGGCGCGGCGGCATGTTCAACGAAACCGCGCCGCACCCTGGCCAGTTGAATATCGGGCTGCTGATCGTCGGCATTCGTGGCTGCGCCGAGGCCAGCCTCGAACGTCTGTGCGGCGCTCTGCCTGCGGAATGGCAGCCGGGCAGCGCGCTTTTTGCTCCCGAGCCCGGGCAGGCCGGCGCTGACCGGCTGGCGGTCGATCGCAGCCTGTCACGGGCGCGCTGCGTCGCCCTGCACCTTTCGCCACCCGGCCTGTCGCGCCTGCGCGAGAACCCCGCCGCCGGCGAGGCACTGGTGAAGATGCTCGCTGCCCGCCTGGGCAGCTACACGCTGTTGCTCGAAGGCGTGCAGCCGGCTGATCTGCCAGCCACCTGGCCGCCCGCCGCGGCCAGCTTCAGCGTCGGCGAATGGCTGGCGTCGGGTGTTTCTGCCGTCGGCGGCGAACTCGGTCGCCTGATCGAGGCGTTTCCCGAGGCGACGCCCACCTCTCGGGATGTGCGCGACCCGCGCCTGGTTGGTCTGGCCTATTCGGTTCTCGCGATGACCCGCGACGAGGCGCGCGCAGTTGCCGACAGACCGGAACTGGTACGCGAAGAGTTGGGACGCCAGCCCTACGAGTTTCTTGTCTCGGTAATCGCCGGCCTCACTGGCCGGGGAGACTGGGTGGGGCGCTATGGCGCCTGCCGCCACGACTGGCAACCCTTTGGTAACGGCAGCGTCAAGGAACTGCTCGAAGAACTGGTGGAGACGATCAACGCGCAGCGCATCGTTCCCAGGCGCGATCAAAGCGCGCTGCTGGGCAACCACATCCGCCTGCGTTACTACCCCTTCGAACCCGAGGCGTTCCGCCAGGATGCCCCCGACTGGCCGCTGCTGGCAGCCATGCGCGGGCGCGGCTGTCTGGTGTTGGTCGACGAGTTGTCCACCCTGCATCCCTCCCTGTACGGAAAAGGCAACGTTTTCCTGTCCGACCCGGCGGTAACCGTCGCCACCCTGTCCAGCCTAGATCCGGCCGTGTGCAGCCTGGAGGCCCTGATCGACAGCCCGCTGAAGATCGACACCCTGGTGGACCGCTTCAGCAACAAGCTCGATCTCCGCTGCGAACTGGCCATCAACAGCAGGGCCCGGGCGCGCCGCTGGCTTCGCCTGTCCCTACCCGAAGCGCTGGCTGGCAGCGAGGCGCAAGGCGCCGACCCGAATCGGCGCGAGGAGTTCCGCAAGGGCCTCCTGGGAGGGCTGTGAGCGATGGCCACTTTCCTCACCTTCTATTCGTTCAAGGGCGGCGTCGGCCGCTCCATGGCCCTGGCCAACATCGCGGACATCTTCGCCCGGCGTGGCCTGCGGGTGCTGGCGATCGATTTCGACCTCGAAGCGCCAGGCCTGGAACGTTATTTTCAGGTGGAAAGGACTGCCGCGCTGGCCAACCGGGGCCTGATCGATCTATTGCAGAGTTTCAAGAAAAGCCTGTCCAGTTCGGCGCCTCTGGATGAGTCGGCGGAATTTCGTCAACTCGAACGTTTCATCTTCCCGATTTACCAGCGGCCGCTGTCGAACGGCGGCGAACTGCACCTGATTACCGCAGGCCAGCGCGAACCTGCCGCGCAGTACCGCCAGTACGCCCTGGCGGTGCGGACCTTTGACTGGCAGGATTTCTACAACAACTGGGAGGGTCAGGCGTTCTTCGCCTGGCTGCGCGGGCAGCTCTCGCAGGCGCAAGCCTCGCGCCCGGCCTACGACGTCATTCTGGTCGATTCGCGCACCGGCGTGACCGAGATGGGCGGCGTCTGCACCTACCTGCTGGCCGACGCCATCGTCATGCTGTGCGCGGCCAACCACCAGAATGTCGAAGGTACGCGCGAAGTCGTACGCGACTTCCGCTCGGGCGAGGTGAGCGATCTGCGCAAGGGCCGCGCGCTGGACCTGGTGGTCGTTCCGGCGCGCATCGAACAGCAGGACGAAGCCCTGCTGGACAAGTTCTGCAAGCGTTTCGACAGCTTCTTCGTCGACCAGGAGCCGGCCGCCTTCAACGAGGCGGGGCTGTCGTTTCTCGACCTGACCCTCCCCTACCAGCCGGAGTTCGCTTTCGAGGAAATCGTGGTCAGCGATCCGGAGCGACGCCAGGAACGTCGCCTGATCGGCGGCGCCTTCGAACGTCTGGCCGACGCCCTGACCCTGCTGGCCAGTCCGGGGGATGCGCTCGCCGCCCGCCGCGAGCGGGCCCTGGCGGCGATCCGCCAGTCCCTGTCCGGAAAGCCGGCCGCGGATGTGCCGCGGAGCACCGAGGAAACGCATTTTGACCCCACTCTGCGTTTTGCCGGTTACGATGCTTTCCTCTCCGCCGGCGCCGCTGATCAGGAGGTCGCCCAGGCCCTGGCGAAGGCACTGGGCACGGCAGGCTTGGCGGTGCTTGTCGATTCCTCAGCGTTGACTCCGGGGAACCGTATCGCCGAGGCCACCACGCAGGCGCTGCACCACAGCCGTCACCTGCTGCTCTGCGCTGGTAGAGGCGGTATCGCGATCTGGCAAAAACGGGAAATCGAACTCGCGCGCAGCTCCAACCAGCCCATTCGCATCCTGCCGGTGCTCTTGCCCGGAGCCGATCAGGACATCTTCTCGCTTTCCCTGCGGGGAGTCGCTGACCTGCAGGTGCTGGATCTGCGCGCCTGGTCCGGCGACGGTGAAGCCCCGGCGCAGTTGCTACAGCTTCTGCGCAGCCGATCCTCCGGCAGCGCGGAAGCGAGCACCGATGCGGCGCCTGCGGAAAATCCTTATCCCGGCCTGGATGCCTACGGCGAGGGCACGGTACAGCTGATCGAACTGCCTGCCGCCCTGCTGGAGGCCCTCGCCAGCCGCCTGCGTGACCAGGGTCTGTGTCTGCTTGCCGGTGCGACCGGTGTCGGCAAGGGATCGCTGGTCGCCGCCCTGATCGCCGATCTGCGCCGGAGCGGCATCGTGCCGGGTGTCCCGGTGAGCATCCTCAGCCTGCAGATTGGCCAGCCCGATTTTACCGAGCGACTGGCGGCAGCGCCGCCCGACCACCTGTTGATTGTCAACGACTGGGACCACGCCGCCGCCGGCCTCTACCCGCCCCAGGGCGATAGCTGGTTGCCGGCCAGCTTGCGGGCGCGGATCGCCGCTGCCTCGCCAGCCCGGCCGCTGCTGTTGGTCGGGCACGACCTGCCTCTGCTCGCCTGGCGGCAAGCACCGTCGGTCGATGCCAGCCTGTGGGAACGTCTGCGCGAGCTTACCTGCATCCTGGACGTACCTGACGCGGCCACCGTGCGCCGGGCCATCGAGGCGCCCGCCATCCGCAGTGGCTTTGCTTTCGAGCCGGGACTTCTCGATCGTATCGTGCAGGATGCCGGCGCTGGTCCCGGCGCCCTGCCTCTGGCGCAGATGGTCCTCACCCGCCTGTGGCAGAAGTCGGTGCGCGGCTTCCTGACCAACGCCGCCTACGACGACTGCGGTGGCGTACCCCGGCTCTTCGCCGTTCACCTTGCCGGGCATCTGGCACAGATTCCCGTGGCGCTGAGCGATGCCGTCAACGGCCTGCTGCTGCGCTTGCCGGTGGTCGGCGACGATGACGTGATCGCCTGGCAAGCGGTGGTCTGGGAAAGCATCCGCTCGCAAGCCAACCTGGCTGCCCGTGGAGCAGAGGCGCTGTTGTGGCTGATGGACAGGCGCCTGGTCAACGTCTGGCGAAGCAAGCCGGACGAACTCCAGGTCAGCCTGCTGCTTGCCCCCGCCGCCGCCGACCAGGGCTACCTGGCGGCCCAGGTCGCCGAGCACCGGGAGCCGCTCAGGTTGCGGCAGCGCCTGGATATCGGCATGGGCAGGTGGCACGCTCGCGAAAGGAGTCCCGAGTTCCTGCTCACCGGCTATCGTCTGCGCGATGCCGGGCGCCTGCTCGAGCAATGGGCGGAGCACCTCAGCGACGATGAGCAGGACTACATCGGTCGCAGCCAGCAGCAGGAGCAGGAGCAGCAGCAACAGGCGGTACGCCTGAGCAAGAGGAGCTGGCGCGTCCTCGTCGCGGCGAGCGTCGTCATCGCCTGCGTTGCGGCAGTCAGTTTCGTTCTCTACCGCGAGAAAGACCAGCAGGCCAGGGACGAGGAACGGAACGCCGCGCTGAGGGAGCGTAACGCCGCGCTGGCGTTCAACGCCTTCAACGCCAACAGGTACTCGCTGGACGCTTCCCTCTTCAAGGGTGCCCGCATCTACCCGCAGTACAAGGATGCCAGCGACAATGAGATCATGGGCGCCCTGGACTTTGC
The DNA here is from genome assembly GCA_016713625.1 of Candidatus Accumulibacter affinis. Lineage (GTDB taxonomy): Bacteria > Pseudomonadota > Gammaproteobacteria > Burkholderiales > Rhodocyclaceae > Accumulibacter > Accumulibacter affinis. The sequence goes on along the minus strand of JADJOT010000006.1, from coordinate 211,958 downwards.
GATGCGCGCCCTCGGCGTGCCGATGGAAGCAGCCCAACTGGTCAAGGATGCTCCGACCTGCGGCGAGGTGCGCTTCTTTCACAACGCGGATAGTGCCCGCGCGGACGCCCTGGCCAACGCGTCGCAACAGGTGCTCAAGACGCTGGGGTACGACCTTGAGACCAGTGTGCTTGACCTGTCCGGTAGTCGCCTGGCCAAGGATAAGCCGGGCACCATTGAGCTTTGGCTCCCGCCCCTGCGCAGCCTGGCCCGCCAGAGTACCCTCCCGCCTGCCACCCATCCGCTCGATGGTGCGGAGCTGCGACCCGTTCCGGGCAGTTGCGCGACGCTCGGATCGACCGCCAACGAACGGCAGGATCTGGCCAGTAAGCTCGAAGTGCGCTACAACTCGCTCTACGACGAGGATCTGCCGAAGTCACACAATACCTGGATCAGCGGCTTCCTGATCTATCGGCACGAAGTGACGAGTGAACAGTTCGCTCGCTTCACCGCCAACTGCCGCCCCGACATGGGCCTGATCTGCCCGGGCAACTGGCCTCCCCACGGCAAACCCGCGAGCAAGCCACGCGAGCCCGCCCGCTTTCTCGGCTGGGCGCAGGCGGATGCCTATTGCCGCTGGGCCGGCGGCCGCCTTCCCAGCGAGGAGGAATGGGAGAAGGCCGCGCGCGGCACCGACGGGCGAATCTGGCCGTGGGGCAACGAAGCCGACGCGACGCGTTTCCAGGGAAGGGAGCGCAGCGACGGCAAGCGCATCGCCGAGGTCGGTCTCCTTCCGGCCGGTGACAGCTTCTACGGGGTTTCCGACATGGCGGGCAACCTGTGGGAACTCACCGCTTCCCCCTGGCCGGGCGGCAATACGCACGTCATGAAAGGCGGCTCATACCTCAATCCCCTGATGGAAGTCCGCTCGGCGTGGCGCTGGACCAGCGCCAACGAGGCCAGCGGCAGCGACTATCTGGGTTTCCGCTGTGTTCTCGACCTTCCCTATCGGGTCGGTGAGCGGGCCGCAGCGGGCAACCCGGTGCCTCGTTGACGATTGCCGACTTCCGGCGTTGCGCAAGTTCGGCGATAATCCGCTGGGTATTGGCGGCAACCCTGCCGTGAAGGCCGTCCCGGCGCAGCCCCCGGCCATATGGAGTCTACTTGAGCGACATCTTCATCTGCTATTCCCGGAGCGACCGCGCCTTGGCCGATCAGCTCGTGCAGCGACTGAGCGCGGCTGGCTGGTCGGTTTTCATCGACGTGCAGACGCGCGTCGGTGAGCGTTGGCACAAGGCGATCCAGCGTGAGATGGAGGCGGCGCAGGCCTTCGTCGCGCTGTGGTCGGAACGGTCGGTCGATAGCGACTATGTGCTCGAAGAAGCCGAGTACGGCAAACGCAAGGGCATCCTCTTTCCGGCTTTCATCGAACCTGTGGATTTCCCTTACGGATTCAGCCGGATTCAGACCACCGACCTCATCGGCTGGGCCGGCGAAACGAATCATCCGGGTCTGGCGCAGCTACTTGATGCATTGCGGCAGCAACTCGCGGGTCGTGAGGCTCCGCCTTTACCTTTTCCGGCCACGCTGCCGTCGTCGCCAGACACGTCTGTCACCTCGGGGTTTACGGCTGGCCAGACCTTCCGTGACCCACTGAAGAGCGGCGGCGAAGGACCGCTGATGGTGGTGATCCCGGCTGGCCGCTTCCGAATGGGCTCGCCAGCGGACGAGCCGGAGTGCGAGGAGAGTGAGGGCCCGCAACACGAGGTGATCATCGGGCAGCCCTTCGCCATCGGCGTGCATACAGTGACTTTCGACGATTACGATCGCTACGCTGATGTCAGCGGCAGCCAGAAGCCGGGCGGCGCATGGGGCCGTGGCAGCCTCCCGGTGATCAATGTTTCCTGGGACGATGCTCAGGCATACAGTCAGTGGCTTGGCGAACAGACGGGAAGGGCTTACCGCCTGCCGAGCGAAGCCGAATGGGAGTATGCTTGCCGTGCAGGAACGACGACGCCTTTCCACTACGGCAGCCAGATCACCACCGACCAAGCCAACTTCAATGGGGGCTTTATGTATAACGGTTCGGTAGAGGGCAAATGGCGCGTGCACACCGTGCCGGTCGGGTCCTTCCCGCCCAACGCTTTCGGTCTCCATGATATGCATGGAAACGTCTGGGAGTGGTGCCAGGACCCCTGGCATGAGGACTACCAAGGAGCGCCGGCCGACGGTTCGGTCTGGGAAGCAGGTGGATCCTCGTTTCGCGTGGTGCGTGGTGGGTCGTGGTACTACACTCCGGCAGATTGTCGCGCGGCGCACCGCGCCCGCTTCGCTTCGATCATCCGCGACCTCAGCATTGGCTTCCGGGTGCGTCGTGGTGTCCCCATCGAACTGCTGGGAGCTTTACCGACGCGCGCTCTTCCGCTGTAGCGCTGATTACTGGCCGCAGCTTAGCGGAGACGGAAAATTTCTTGCTTTGTTCTGATCATAGGTTCCTGGCGCACGTCCAGGCTTCGTTCGACAGGGCTGCCGGGTGCCGGCAAAGCGTTCAAGACCCCATTCGTCGCTCGCCAGGCTGACTCTGACAACCCAATGCACAAGCCATTAACCCTCGTAGCCCTGCTGCTCACCCTGCCTGCCGTCGCCGCCGTGCCGCAATTGCAGGCGCCCGAGGAAGTGCACGAATTGCTGGCGACCCATCTCGATCTCGTCGAGGTCGCCGACGCACCGGCGCAGGCGGCCTTCGAGCGCCGGATGCAGCGCGAGGTCGAGAATCTGCTGGCCACCGAGGGCTATTTTTCGCCACGGGTGGTGCTGCAGCGGCGTGCTGACGAGCTGCTGCTCGAGGTTGACCCGGGGCCGCGCTCGCTGATCGGCAGCGTCGCTATCGAAATCGACGGCGACGTCGAGCCGGCGCGCCGGGAAGCGCTGCTGGGCGCCTGGAAACTGAAATCCGGCCAGCCGTTTCGCCAGGCCGACTGGGACGATGCCAAGCAATCGCTGCTGGCCGAACTGCTGGCCGTCGAGCACGCCGGCGCGCGGCTGCAGGACAGCCGTGCGGAAGTTGATCCCGAGGCGCGGCGGGTCGATCTGATGGTCGTCGCTGCAGCGGGTCCGCGCTACCGTTTTGGTGAGCTGCAGATCAGCGGCCTGGAGCGTTACTCCGCGGAGCTGGTCGGGCGTTTCAATCGCAGCGTCAAACCCGGCGACGAATATCGGGAGGATCGGCTGCTGGCCTTGCAGGCGGCGCTGCAGAACACCGCGTATTTCTCGTCGGTGAGCGTGACGCTGGCGCACGGCGAGGATGAGCAGGCCGCGGTGGGGGAGGACGGCTGGGTGACGGCGCCGGTGCGCGTGCAGTTGCGCGAGCGCGCGCCCTACCAGGTGACCTTCGGCATTGGTTACAGCACCAACACCGGCGCACGCGTCGAGGCCATTTACCGGAGCAGCGATTTTCTCGGCCGTGCCTGGCAGTTGCAGACCGGTGTGCGCCTCGACCAGCTGCGCCAGACCGCTTATGCGGATGTTTTTTTTCCACCCGACGAGAATCAGAACCGGGACGGCGTGGGGACGGCGGTGGAGCACTCCGATATCGAGAACCTGGGGATCAGGCGCTTCGCGGTGGGTGCCACACGCCTGCAGAAGCGCGGCAGCATCGAACAGCAGCTGAGTGTCAACTGGCAGCAGGAAGACCAGTCGCCGCAAGGTGCGCCATCATCGAGCGTGCAGGCGCTGACCGGACTGGTCGGCTGGACCTGGCGGCAGGCGGTGGACCCGCTCGATCCGGCCGAAGGCATTTCCCTGCAATTGCAGCTCGGTGGCGGCAGCAAGGAACTGCTTTCCGATCAGAACTTCTTTCGCACCTACCTGCGCTACAGCCAGGGCATCCCGCTCAGCGCCAGCGACGCACTGCTCTTTCGTGGCGAGCTCGGCGTCACCCTCGCGCCTTCGTCGCAGGGGATCCCGCAGGATTTTCTCTTCCGTACCGGTGGCAGCAACACGGTACGTGGCTACGCCTACCAAAGTCTCGGGGTCAAGGAGGGCTCGGCGATCGTCGGCGGACGCTACCTGCTGACGATGAGTGGCGAATACACGCACTGGATCACTCCGACCTGGGGCGCCGCAGTCTTTGTCGATGCCGGCAACGCGGTCGATGATCGCCAGGCGATCGATCTTGCGGTTGGCTATGGAATTGGCGCGCGCTGGCGAAGCCCGGCCGGACCGCTGGGCATCGACCTCGCCTATGGCCAGCGGGAAGGCAAGCTGCGGCTCGACTTCTCGCTGGCGATCCCGTTTTGACTGCCGGAGAAAGCGCCGCGATGAGTCAGGAGACGATTGCCGCTGCACTGGGGGCTTCACCGCCCGCCCCGCCGTCGGGGCCAGCACCCACTCCGCCTTCGGGGCCAGCACCCACTCCGCCGCCGGGGCCACCGCCCGCTTCGCCGGCGCGTTCCTGGTGCTGGCGCTGGCTGGCAGCACTGTGCGCCCCGCTCGCGCTGTTGGCCGGAATCGGCTGGCTGCTCGCCAGTGAGGGTGGTTTGCGCCTTGGCTGCCGGATGCTCGAAGATCTGGCCGGCGGTCAGCTGACGTTGATGGAACCGGCGGGTGCGCTGCTTGGGCCGCTGTCCCTGCAGTCAGTGCACTGGCGAGATGAGACGCTGGATGTGCAGGTGCAGGATCTGCAGCTCGACTGGCGCCTGGGCGAACTGCTGGACGGTCGTTTGGTGGTCAGTCGCCTCGCCGCGGCGAGTGTGCGTGTGGCCAACGTCGCCAGCAGCGAGCCAACGCGCCTGCCCGACAGCCTGGAGTTGCCGTTGCCGGTCGAAGTCGAGCAATTGACGGTCGGGCGAATCGAGAGCGGCGATCACGCTCACCCCGACGGCCAGGCGGTGACGATTGCCGAAGCGCTTGCGGCGCGCCTGTCCAGCGATGGCCTGCAACATCGCCTGCCGGAGCTGCGCGCCCGTGTCGGTGGTCTGGCCGTCCTCGCCGAAGCTGCGCTGGCCGCCGGGAAGCCGTTTGCCTTGACGGCGAAAGCAGCCATCGAAGGCGATGCAGGAGGCCGCGCGCTGGCTTTCGATCTCATGGCCGACGGCCGGCTCGATGAATTCACGCTCGACGGCCGCGCGCGCGCCGTCGCGGCCAAGGCGGGCGAAAGCTTTGCTGGCGAACTGTCGGCACGCATCACACCGTTCGCCGCGCAGCCTTTCCTCGACGCGGTGATCAAGCTTTCGGCGATCGACCCGGCGGCCTGGATGGACGGCGCCCCGCAGGCCACGCTCGACCTGCGCGCCGACCTGCAGCCGCTGGGCGATTCGTCCACTGGCCTGGGCGGACGGCTGACGGTGGTCAATCGTCAACCGGGAACCATCGATCGGCAACGGCTGCCGGTCGAGTCCCTGCAGGCCGGGCTGAGTCTCAACGAAAACGAGTTGCAGCTGAGCAAGCTCGACGTTCGCCTGGCCGGTGGCGGGCGTCTGCAGGGCAGCGCCAGCCTGCGCGATGCCGAACTGGCTTTGCGACTGGCAGTGAGCTCGCTCGACGCGAGTGCGCTGAATGGCGGGCTGCGCCGCACGCAACTCGCCGGGTCGCTGCGCGCCACCATCGGCCTGCATCGGCAGTTCATCGAAAGCGAGCTGCGCGACGCGCAGTTCGCCATCGACAGCAAGCTCAGCATCGATCCCGTCGAGGTCACTGTCGAGACGCTGCGGCTGGTCGCTGGCGACGCGCAACTGCTGGCCAGTGGCAAGGTCGCGCTGGTCGATGGCGGCAAGTTTGCGCTGCGTGGCAGCCTGCGTAATTTCGACCCCAGCCGCTTTGCCAGGCTGCCGGCGGCGCGCCTCAATGCCGAGCTGGAGGCGCAGGGCAGCAGTAGTCCGCAGCTGGCGCTGGGACTGCGCTTTCAACTGCGCGACAGCCGCCTCGGCAGCGAAGTGCTGGCGGGCAGCGGCGAGATCGACCTGGCTGGGCAGCGGCTGCGCAAAGCCGATGTGGAACTGCTTGCGGCTGGTAACCGGCTGTCGGCGAAAGGCGCTTTCGGTAGCGTCGGCGACCAGCTGACGGTGTCGATCGACGCGCCCAGGCTCGATCCGCTGGGGATCGCTGGGGATGTTCATGGCCGCGTGCTGCTCGCTGGCACTCTCAAGGCGCCGGAAGGGTCGGCGGATCTGCAATCGACGCGTCTGGTCTTACCGGGCATCGGCCAGCTGCACGGGCTGACCCTCGCCGCTCGTGTCGGCAATGGCAGTCAGGGGGTGGTGGCGGGCAAGCTGCAACTGGCCGGGTTCGACCTGCCGGACGGAGAAACGCTGTTGCGTGACCTGACCCTCGACGTCGAAGGTGTGCGCAGTCGGCACCGTCTGCGCGGCCAGCTCAGCCTGGCCGGCAAACGTGATCTGCGGCTGCTGCTGGAAGGCGGCCTTGCCACGCCATCTGCCGGTCCGCTGTGGGCCGGTACGCTCAGCGAATTGACGCTGGCTTCGCGGCTGGACAAGCCTTTCCTCCGGCTTGCCGCAGCGCTGCCGCTGCAACTGTCTGCCGACAGCGGCAGCGCCGGCCCGGGCGAGTTCGTCGGCGCCGACTGGTCGCTGCGGCTTGAGCGCCTGTCTTACGAGCAGCAACGCTGGCAGAGTGCCGGCAGCCTGCGCTCCCTGCCGGTGGTCGCGATGCTCGCCGAATTCCCGGAATGGATCGACGTTGCCGCGCTCAAGGGCAATGGCGATTCGCTGCGCATCAACGGCGAATGGGAGATCGGCAGCGCACGCGCCGGCGCTTTGGCAGCCGCCTCGCGAACGGCCTTGCCGAGCGCTCGCCTGCGGCTTTGGCGTGATCGCGGCGATCTCACGATCGGCACGCTGCCGCTGGGCCTGGAGGAGGGTAGCTTGAACCTGCTGGCCAGGGAGGGGCGTCTCGAAGGCCAGCTCAAGCTGCATGGCAAGCGACTCGGCGAGCTGGCCGGCGATTTCAGCGCTGCCAGTTCCGCGGCCGCCCTGCTCAACCGGCAGGCGCCGTGGTCTGGCGAACTGCGACTGAATGCCCCCGATCTGGCCTGGGCCGGCCCCTTGCTGGGCGATGGCTGGCAGCTCGGGGGGCGTCTGTCCGGTGCGTTGCAGCTCGGCGGGACGCCGGCGCAGCCGCGCCTCAACGGTGAATGGCGTGGCGATGGTCTGGCGGTGCGCGCGCTCGACCAGGGGATGCGCCTGGAACGTGGCAAGCTGCTCTTGCAGTTGCGTAGCGAGGCCGCCGGCGATGCTCGCCTGATCCTCAAGGAGCTGGTTTTCGAGAGTGATCTGCAGCCGCTGCCACGCACCCTGCGGCTCGATCCGGGAATCGATGCCGAGCGCCTGACCGGCAAGCCCGGCCGTCTCGAGGCGAGCGGCGAATTGCGTGCCGGGCAGGTCGATGGGGTTCTGCGCGTGCGCGCCGAGCGTCTCGGCGTGCTGCAGCGTCCCGACCAATGGGTGGCAGTTTCCGGGGACGCCGAACTGAAGCTCGGCGAGCGGGTGTTCGACGTGCTCGGACGTTTTCGGATCGACGCCGGTTACTGGGAACTGGCGCAGGCCGGGACGCCACAACTGTCCGATGATGTGGTGATCAAGCGGGCTGGCCAGGCCAAGGCTTCGGCGCCGGCGCGGCTGTTGTCCTTGAACCTTGAAGCCGACCTGGGCCGCAATTTCCATTTTCGCGGCGCCGGCGTCGAAAGTCGTCTGGTTGGCGCCGTCACGATTCGCTCCGAGAGGGGCGGCTTGCCGCGAGCGACGGGTTCGATCCGCACTCGCGATGGTCGTTTTGACGCTTACGGACAGCAGCTCGAAATCGAGCGCGGAATTCTCAACTTCCAGGGACTGATCGACAACCCGGGCCTCAACATCCGTGCCGTTCGCAGCAACCTGCCGGTCGAGGCCGGCGTTGAGGTGACCGGTACGGCCAAGCGGCCGCTGGTGCGGCTGGTCTCCGACCCCGATGTGCCGGATGCCGAGAAGCTGTCCTGGCTGGTGCTCGGGCAGGCCCCAGATCAACAGCAGGGGCAGGATTCTGCGGTGCTGCTGGCAGCCGCACAAGCGATTCTCGGCGGCCAGGAGGGTGGAGCGCTGAAGGCCGTGCAGCGTGGGCTGGGGATTGATGAGTTCGGCATCCGCAGTGGCACGCTCGGCGGTTCCGGCCAGCGGTTGAGCAGCCGTGTCGCCAGCACGACCGGCTTTGGTGCCAGCGATACGACCACCGGCCAGATCCTCAGCGTCGGCAAACGGCTGTCGTCGCGCATGCTGATCAGCTACGACCAGTCGCTGACCACGGCCGGCGGCATCGTCAAGCTGACCGTCAACCTCAGTCGGAATTTTTCTCTCGTTGGTTGGGCGGGTTCCGAGACCGGCATGGACCTGCTCTGGACTTACCGCTTCGGGCGCGCGTCTGCCAAGTGAACGCGAGGCGTCGCCCAGCGCGCGGCCGCGGCGCGACCGACAACCCCGAGGGCCGTTTCGAGACGCGCAGCAGGGAGGCGTTCGCCGACGACTGGAGCGAGCCCGACGCCGAGCCGCGGCAGCTGCCGACCGTCGTGGTCCAGCAGCAGGCGCACTCGATCATCTCGCGCAACGATTCACCCGACGTTCCCTTCGTGCAGTCGATCAATCCCTACCAGGGCTGCGAGCACGGCTGTGTGTACTGCTACGCGCGTCCCAGCCACGCCTACCTGAATCTGTCGCCGGGGATCGACTTCGAGACGCGCATCTTCGCCAAGGCGAATGCCGCGGATCGGCTGCGCGATGAACTTGCGGCCCGGGGCTACCGCTGCAGCCCGATCGCGCTCGGCGCCAACACCGATCCCTACCAGCCAGCCGAGCGCGAGCAGCGCATTACCCGCAGCGTACTCGAGGTGCTGGCCGATTGCGGGCACCCGTTCACCATCACCACCAAGGGCGCCCTCGTCGAGCGCGACCTCGACCTCATCGCGCCGGCAGCGGCGCGTGGTCTTGCGCGGGTCTTCGTCTCGGTGCCGCAGCTCGATCACCAACTTGCCCGCCGACTCGAGCCGCGCGCCTCGGCGCCGGCCCGGCGCATCGAGACGATCCGCCGGCTGGTGGCCGCCGGTGTCCCGACCGGCGTGCTCGTCGCGCCGGTCATTCCCTTCCTGAACGACAGTCAGATCGAGGCAGTGCTTGCCGCCGCGCGCGTGGCCGGTGCGACGATGGCGGCGTTCATTGTCCTGCGCCTGCCGCATGAGGTGCGCGGTCTTTTCGATGCCTGGCTGCAGGAACATTACCCGCTCAAGCGCGAGCGCGTGCTGCGCGCTATTCGGGAAATGCGTGGCGGCCGCGACAACGACCCGCGCTTCGCTAGCCGGATGACCGGCAGCGGACCCTTGGCGGAGCTCATTGCCCGGCGCTTCGAGCTGGCGTCTCGCCGGCTCGGCTTCGGCGACGAGCATACCGAACTGCGTACGGATCTGTTTCGGCCGCCGCGGCCCGGTCGGCAACTGGAACTGTTCTGATCGCGGCCAGGCAGTTCTGGATTTTCGCCGAGCTGCGCGTGGTCAGCTTTATCTGCAGGGCCCGCCGAGGCCGGCCCTGCGGGCGCTGTGACCGCTGGTCAGGCCTTCGTGCGACCTGAGGAGATCAGTCCGTAGAGGACGGCGCCGATGATGGCGCCGACGATCGGGGCGACCCAGAACAGCCAGACCTGACCCAGAGCAGCCGGTTGGCCATTGAGGAACAAAACCAGCGCCGGACCGGTGCTGCGGGCGGGGTTGACCGAGGTGTTGGTCACCGGGATCGAGATCAGGTGGATCAGCGTCAGCCCGAGGCCGATGGCCAGGCCGCCGAAACCGGCGGAAGCGGCCTTGTCAGTCGCGCCAAGGATGATGATCAGGAACATGGCGGTCATCACCACCTCGGTCACCAGGGCGGCCATCATGGTGTACTTGCCGGGCGACAGCTCGCCGAAACCGTTGACCGCCAGGCTGTTGGCAGCCAGGGTGAAACCCTCATGGCCGCCAGCGATGAACAGCAGGACAAAGGCCGCGGCGATGGCACCGAGAACCTGGGCGATGACATAGGCAGGCAGGTCGGCAAAGCTGAAGCGTCCGCCCACCGCCAGCCCGACGGAGACCGCCGGGTTGAGATGGCAGCCTGAGATGTGGCCAATGGCGTAGGCCATGGTCAGGACGGTCAGGCCGAAGGCCAGGGCGACGCCGGCAAAGGCGATACCCAGGTTGCCGGCCTGCGGGTGCAGGAAGACGGCGGCCAGGACCGCGCTGCCGCAGCCGCCTAGGACCAGCCAGAAGGTGCCGATCAGCTCGGCCAGGGAACGTTGAAACAGGGGCATCATCGAGGGTCTCCTCAAAGGGGTTATGAAAGAATCAATCGGGAGGGGAAAGCGCAAGCGCCGGCCTCCGTCGATTCAGGGTAGGTCGAAAGTGTTTTGGCGCCATCACCGGTCCTTGCGCAGGCGCCGCACAGCGGGGGCGGAGTATACACGAAGGCAAGAGTTTTCCATCGACCCGCCTCACTGGCCCACTGGCCTCGACCGTCACCGGCGCTTCCCGAAATCCGCTTCCCGACCCGAACCGCAGGCTGCCCGGCGCAGACGGTCGGCGACCGCCACCCAGGCCGGCGTTGCCGGAAGATCCTCGACGACGATCAGGTCGGCGGCGGTCTGATCAAGCTCGCGCAGGGCGGCGTAGAGTGCCCTGGCGTAGGCGCGGGGATCCGCCGGCAAGCAGCGCAGCGCATGCGTTGCGCCGGCGTCGGGCAGCGGCCGGTAGCAGAGCACGGCGCAGCGGCGACCGGTCTGCTGCAGGCTATCGAGCACTTCGGCCAGGCGTTCGGGCGCTACCAGGCGCAGCGGCGTGGTCGGCGCATAGTGCGCCGCCAGCGAACCGGAAACTCGCGGCGTACCGTCGGCCTGCTCGCGGCTGACGATTTCCGGCAGCACGCCAATTACCGTGGCGATCTGTTCGGGGGTGACCCGCCCGGGGCGCAGCAGACGTGGTGGCCGGGCGTCACCCGCGGTCAGGTCGAGAATTGTCGATTCGATGCCGACCGGACAGCGACCGCCGTCGAGGATCAGCTGCACCGCTTCGCCTAGTTCCGCACGCACATGCGTCGCTTCGGTCGGGCTGATGCGGCCAAAGCGGTTGGCCGACGGAGCGGCGATGCCGCACATGCCGCCCAGCCCACCGCCGGCTCCCGCATAGGCCTGCAGCAAGGCCAGTGCCAGCGGATGCGCCGGCACGCGCAGGCCGACACTGTCCTGGCCGCCGGTGACTGCGCCGGGCACTGCCGGGGCGCGTTTGAGGATCAGGGTCAGCGGACCCGGCCAGAACGCCTCGCTGAGTTCCCAGGCGATGGCAGGTATTTCGCGCGCCCAACGTTCGAGATAGCCGTCCGCCGGCAGGTGCACGATCAGCGGGTGGTCGGCCGGCCGACCCTTGGCGGCGAAGATACGGCCGACGGCGGCCGGGTTGGCCGCGTCGGCACCCAGACCGTAGACCGTTTCGGTGGGAAAGGCGACCAGCTCGCCTGCCTGCAGCAGCGCGACGGCGCGATCGATTTCGCCTGGCTCAGACGGCATCGAAGATGCCGATCGCGGCGCGCGCCGCCATGGCGAGTTCCCGGGTCCGTTCCGGATCGGCATCGACGACGGTGAAGTGTCCCATCTTGCGGCCTGGCCGCGCGTGATGCTTGCCGTAGAGATGCAGCTTGAGGGTCGGAAAGGCGTACAGTTTCGACCAGTCGGGCTCGCGGTAGCGATGGCCGGTCGGGCTGCTTTCATACCAGAGGTCTCCAAGCAGGTTGACCATCGCCGCCGCCGAGTGCGCGCGCGCTTCGCCGAGCGGCAGGCCGCACAAGGCGCGCAGCTGTTGCTCGTACTGGCTGCTGATGCAGGCGTCGAGCGTGTAGTGCCCGCTGTTGTGCGGCCGTGGCGCCATTTCGTTGATCAGCAGCTGCCCGCGCACGACGAAGAACTCGACCGCCAGCGTGCCGATGTAGCCCAGCCCGTCGGCAATTCTCGCCGCGAGTTCCGCCGCCTGGGCGCGCAGCTCGGCGGAGGCCCGCGCCGGCACCAGCGAGACGTCAAGGACGCCCTTGCGGTGACTGTTTTCGGCGGTCGGAAAGCTCTTCACCAGGCCCGCTTCGTCACGTGCCAGGACCACCGAAACCTCATAGTCGAGTTCGAGCTTCTGTTCGAGCACGCAGGTCTCGCCCTTGAACTGCTGGAAAGCGGCCAGCGCCTGCGCACGACTGCTGACGACCGCCTGCCCCTTGCCGTCGTAGCCGAAGCGGGCCACTTTCAGAATTCCCGGGAAAAGCTGGTCGCTCGCCTCCTGCAGGTCCTGCTCGCGGTGTACGGCGGAAAAATCGGCGTGCGGCAGGCCGTGGTCGCGCAGGAAATTCTTCTCGGCGATGCGGTTCTGACAGACGCTGACCGCCGCAGCGGCGGGGCGAACGATGGTGAACTTGTTCAGGTAGTCCAGGGTATCGGCCGGGACGTTCTCGAACTCGGTGGTGATTGCCGCGCAGCCCTGTGCCAGTTCGTCCAGCGCAGCGTAATCTTCGTAGGCGGCGAGCAGGTGACGGTCGGCGATCAGGGCGGCAGGGCTATGCGGGTCGGGGTCGAGGACCCAGACCCGATAGCCCATTTCGTGCGCTGCGGCGACGAAGAAGCGGCCCAGCTGGCCGCCGCCAAGCATGCCGAGAGTTGCCGGGGGCAGAATCATTCGTTTGCGATCAGGCCGGCTGCTCACACCTCCGGCAGCTTCATGGCCATCACCTTGTCGGCCTGTGCCCGCCGGAAATCATGGAGGCGTTGTGCCAGCGCCGTATCGCCGGTAGCCAGCATGGCGACGGCGAAGAGTGCCGCATTCGCCGCGCCGGCCTCGCCGATGGCGAAGGTGGCGACGGGAACTCCTTTCGGCATCTGCACAATCGACAGCAGCGAATCCTGACCGGACAGCGCTTTCGATTGTACCGGCACGCCGAGCACCGGTAGCGTCGTCTTGGCGGCCAGCATGCCGGGCAGATGAGCAGCACCACCGGCACCGGCAATGATCGCCTTCAGTCCGCGCTCGGCAGCCGCTGCCGCGTATTCGAAAAGCAGGTCCGGGGTGCGATGCGCCGAAACGACGCGCGCCTCGAAAGGCACGCCGAACTCCTTGAGCATCACCGCTGCCGCCTGCATGGTCGGCCAGTCGGAATCGGAACCCATGACGACGCCGACCAGCGGCTCGCGGTTCGCCATCAGTGGGCCTCCCGTTCGGCCGCTTCGAGGGTGTTGGCGAGCAGCATGGTGATGGTCATCGGGCCGACGCCGCCGGGGACCGGCGTGATCGCCGAGGCGACTTCACTGACCGCGGCAAAATCGACGTCGCCGCAGAGCTTGCCGTCGGGCAGGCGGTTGATCCCGACGTCAATCACCACGGCGCCCGGTTTGACCATCTCGGCGGTGACGAAACGAGCTTTGCCGAGCGCTGCGACGAGGACGTCGGCACGGCGGGTGTGGAAGGCCAGGTCGCGGGTTTGCGAATGACAGATGGTCACCGTTGCGCTGGCCTGCATCAGGAGCATGGCCATCGGTTTGCCGACGATGTTCGAGCGGCCAAGGATCACCGCTTCCTTACCCTTGAGATCGATTCCCGCATCGGCAAGGAACTTCATCACCCCGTAAGGCGTGCAGGGGATGAAGCGCGGGTGGCCCTGCATCAGCGCGCCAACATTCTCGGCGTGGAAACCGTCGACATCCTTCTCGGGAGCGATCGCCTTGAGCACCGCGTCGCTGTCGAAGTGCTTCGGCAATGGCAGCTGCACCAGGATGCCATGGATTTGCGGGTCGGCATTGAGCTCGGCGATCTGGTCGAAAACCTCTTGCGGGTCGACGTCGGGTGCGTAGGTGATCTTCTCCGAGTGGAAACCGGCCTGCGCACAGGCATTCACCTTGTTGCGTACATAAACCTGCGAGGCCGCGTCTTCACCGACGAGAATCACCGCCAGTCCGGGGCGGCTGCCGCGGGCGGCCAGCGCTTCGGCCCGCGTCTTGAAATCGGCACGCAGCTTTTGCGCCAGCGCGTTGCCGTCGAGGATCTTTGCGGTCATCTTGGTGTCTTCTGCAGTGGTCGGGAGGCAGGGAGCATGATTCTAGCGCAAATCAAGCGGCATCCGCTTCTGCCGCCGCTTTGGCCTGCCGCCTAACCCATCATGATTGACGATTGACTCGCCCCTGACGATGAAAGCGATGTCAAAGAGCCGGGCTTTCACGGTAACGACGAGAATGTTGGCGATGTCGAACTTGCCTGTCTCGGACATCGGAGGGAAACCGTTCACGATTGGGAATGACGAGCGTTGTCGGCCGCTGCCTTGCTCGGCTGCTCAGGTCAACTTCGCTCGGAGACGCGTGTTGCACGGCTGGATGAATGAGAAACTTCACACCGGATCGATGGTCCATCGGCCGTTGCGCGCACGCCGCGCCAGATATGTTCGAACCATGAAACTGCCCACTCTTCTGATCTCAGCCGGGTCGCCGGCAAGCGGTGCTTCCTTTGCCGGTTGGCGGCTGCTGCGCAGCGCCCTGGTCGGCGCGGCTGTTGCCGCCGGTCTGCTCGCTGGCGCGCAGGTCGCGGCGCGAGCGTCCGACCTGCCGGCGCCAGCGGCTGCTGAAGTCGCACCCGAGGCCGCGCCGGCGGAGTTCGCAACCCAGGATTACGACTGGTTCGACGCAGCACGCCAGCGCGCCGTGCCGGTACGTCTGTATCTGCCGACGCAGGTGGACCGCCGGCGGCCGTTGCCGCTGGTGGTGTTTTCGCATGGCATCGGCGGTTCGCGACGGGGCTACAGCTATCTGGGCGGCTATTGGGCCAGCCAGGGTTACGCCAGCCTGCACCTGCAGCACGTCGGCAGCGACCGCTCGCTGTGGGCCGGCAACGTCTTCAACCTGGTGGCGCGCCTGCAGGGCGCCGCCCAGGAAGACGAGGCCTTCGCGCGTGTCGGCGATCTTCGCTTTGCCCTCGATCAGTTGCTTGCGCATCCCGAACTGGGCCAGACGATCGACGCTGCACGCATCATCGTCGCGGGCCATTCCTACGGCGCCAATACGGCGATGCTGGCGGTCGGCGCCCGCGTCGTGCGCGGCGGCCGCGTCGTCGATCTTGCCGATTCGCGTTTCCAGGCGGCAATCCTGCTGTCGGCGCCGCCGTTCTACGGCGAGACCGACACGGCGAGGATCCTGGCCGGCATCCGGGTGCCGACCCTGCACATCACCGCCACCGGCGATGTCATCCGTATTCCGGGCTACTACTCGGGAGCCGAAGACCGCATCGCCGTCTACGACGCCATTTCGGGAGCGCCGAAGATCCTGGCGGTGTTCGAAGGTGGTTCGCACAGCATGTTCACCGATCGCGCCGGTACCGGCGGCGTTGGCCTCAATCCGCAGGTCAAGAACGCCACGCGCGAACTGGCCCTGGCGTTCATGAAAAGCGTCTTCGAGAGCGAAGGGTCGGGCCTCGTCGCCTGGCCGGAGCGCTTTGCCGGCATCCTCGCGCGCTTCGCTGTCAGCGAACGCTGAACGGGCTGGCGCCAACTTGCCGAGACTCGCCGGAGAGGGTGCGAATGAAAGCGTTGGGCGAAGCGCGCCAAGCAGCTTGGGCAGGATCGTAGCCCTTGATCGTCGGGTTACGGCCTGCGGCCTAACCCGACCTACGGCTACGGCCTACGGCTCTTGCCATGACCAACACCTTCATGCGCACCCCGCTTGAGCGTCGAGAGATTGACAGCGCTCGCCGGTCGTGGGCATACTCGGGCGACTGCCCTGGCATTTGCTGCTCCCGGCTTCAGCCGCGCTGTCCTTGCGCGGCAGGCAGCGGCGGCCGCGACAATGAAGCGGAAGTGTGCATCTGATGCGAATTTTCCAACTGCTCCTGGTATTTGCTCTGAGCCTCGTCGCGGCGAGCGCGCAGGCCGAGATCTATGGCTATATCGATGAGCAGGGCGCCGCGCATTTCGCAACGGAAAGGCTTGATGCGCGTTACCAGTTGTTCTTTCGCGGCGCGCAGTTCGCTTCGTCGGAAGCGGCACCGAGTGGCCCGGGAACGCCAGAACTATTGCGTTATCTGTCGCACCATCCGAACCTGAAGAAGTTCGAGCCCTTGCTGAAGGTGGCCAGCAATGACTTTGCGCTGGATCCTGCCCTGCTCAAGGCGGTCATGGCGGCCGAATCGGGTTTCAATCCCGGGGCGGTTTCACCCAAAGGCGCGATCGGCCTGATGCAGGTCATGCCGGCAACTGCCGAGCGTTACGGCCTGCAAGGCGACAGGAACAAGACCATCGAACAGAAGCTGGCCGACCCGGAAACCAATATTCGCCTCGGCGCTCGTTACCTGCGCGACCTGCACCGAATGTTTCCCAACCGGCAGGAACTGGTGCTGGCGTCGTACAACGCCGGCGAGGGCGCCGTGCAACAGCACAAGAACCAGATCCCGCCGTACCCGGAAACGCGCAGCTACGTGCAGCTAGTGACGCAGATGGTTCAGCTGTATCAACCCAACGCAGCGCTGAAGAGGCCGGATGCAAGCGTGTTTTCCGGTTCCGGGGTCAATTCCAGGCGTATTTACCTGACCCTCCCCGGACGCCGCAACCTGCCCGCGTCGACGCTCGCAAAGAGCGAGTGACCTGCTGCGAGTGGTCAACCGAAATCCGCCGTCGCGGCGGCTGCCGATCGTTCATTGGTGCTCGCGTGCTGCGGCAGCCGACGCTTACTCGCGTTGACTGCGTCGCTCGACCGCGGCGCACAATTGCCCGGCGGCAGCTTCGATGGTCTGTGCGTCGACCGCGGCAAAGCCAAGAATCATCCCGGACCGGCAATGACGAGAATCCTCGTAATACATCGAGAGCGGACGCAATACGATGCCCGCTTCGAGCATTTCGCGGGAAAGCGCCACATCGTCGATGGCGTGATTGAAGAAGTAGGGAAGGTGCAGACCCGCCAGTCCCCCACTCGTGCTCACCAGGTCGCCGAGCCGGGATTCCACGGCTTTGCGCAGCACGTTGCGACGTTCCTGATAGATGTTGCGAACCCGTCGCAGATGTGTACTCAGGTGCCCTTCTTCGATGAATTCGGCGAGTGCGGCCTGTTCGATCATGCGTCCTTCCCGGTAGAGTTCGGCATTGCCGATGGCAAAAGCTTCTGCCAGATCCTCCGGGACCACCAGGTAGGCCAGACGTAGGCCGGGAAACATCGTCTTGCTGAAGGTGCCCAGGTACAGGACGCGTTGCGAGCGAGCCTGACCGAACAGCGAACCGATGGTGTACGGGTGATAGCGAATTTCGTTGTCGTAATCATCCTCGATGATCCAGCAGTTCTGCGCCTCGGCCAGTTCCAGCAGCTTGATGCGTCGGCTCAGCGACATCACCACGCCGGTGGGGTACTGGCTTGAGGGCGAGACAAAGATCAGGCGCGGCGGCGAATCCGGGTCGGCCGGCAGCGAGATGCCCTGTTCATCGACTGCGATCGGCTCGATCTGCAGACCACTGGCGCGCAGGACATTGCTGGCGCCCCAGTAGCCCGGGTCCTCCATCCAGACCCGGTCCTTCTCGTCGCAGAGCATGCGTGCGCACAGGTCAATGGCCTGGTGGGAGCCATTGACGATGACGATCTGCCGCGGTGAACACGACATCATCCGCGAGGCACGCAGGTATTCCGCCAGCACGCTTTTCAACGGCCCATAGCCGCCCTGGCTGTAGCGCGCGAGGTGACGCTGTTCGAAGCAGATGTACCTGGACATCAGACGTCGCCAGGTGGCGAAGGGAAACAGCCGCAGGTCGGGTACGCCGGGGACAAAGGCGCCGCTTTGTATCGGGCTGCTGGTGGCGCGCCTGGCGATCTCGGTACCGCGTCGCGAGAGGGGTTTGCCCTGCCGCCACGGGCGACCACGCTGGGCGTGGCTGGGACCGGAGAGCGACAGGGCTTCCGACACCAGCGTGGCGGAGCCGGCACGACTCTGCAGGTAGCCCTCGACCCGGAGCTTCTCATAGGTTCTCACCACCGTGCTGCGGCTGAGCCCCAGTTCCGCGGTCAGCACGCGCGTTGGTGGCAGCGGCGTACCTGCCGGCAGTTCGCGGTCGAGAATCAGGCGGCGAATCGCCAGGTACAGGTTGGCCGGTGATCTGGATTCACTTGCCTGGCTTTCGAGGCGAGAGCGGATCAGTTCAGCGCACAGCGACTTGTCCATCGGTGACCTCGCCAGAATTGGTATCGTGATTGTCGCAACAATTGGTTCTTTCTGGAACGTTTTGCCACTGTAAAGTGGTGCCACTTCGGGATGCGCGGGTAAACAGACGCCCTGCCGTCCCGCTGACCGTTTCTGCGGATTGAACCAGCCAAGAGGAGATACGTCTTTGGAACTTGCCGACAAAACACTGCTCAAGCAGTTGTGCTACATCGATGGACAATGGGTGGGCGCCGATAGTGCGCAGACCTTCGCCGTGACCAACCCGGCCAGCGGCGAGACGCTGGCGTCGGTACCCGACGCCGGTGCCGCCGAAACGCGTCGCGCCATCGAAGCCGCGCGCGTTGCGCAGCAGGACTGGCGTGCCCGTACCGCCGGCGAGCGGGCGAAGATTCTGCGCCGCTGGTACGAGCTGCTGCTCGCCAATCAGGAAGACCTTGCCCAACTGATGACCGCCGAGCAGGGCAAGCCGCTGGCCGAATCGCGTGGCGAGATCGCTTACGCGGCCGCGTTCATCGAGTGGTTTGCCGAGGAAGGAAAGCGCATCTACGGCGACATGATTCCGCCGCATCACGCCGACAAGCGCGTGCTGGTCGCCAAGGAACCGATCGGCGTCTGTGCCGCGATCACGCCCTGGAATTTCCCGGCCGCGATGATCACCCGCAAGGTCGGTCCGGCGCTCGCCGCTGGCTGCACGATCGTCCTCAAGCCGGCGGAAGCGACGCCGCTGTCGGCATTCGCGCTGGCCGAGCTGGCCGAGCGGGCGGGCGTCCCGAAAGGCGTCTTCAACGTCCTCACCGGCGACGCCATCGCCATCGGTGGCGAGCTGTGCGCCAATCCGACGGTGCGCAAGCTGAGCTTTACCGGGTCGACCGAAGTGGGACGGATTCTCATGCAGCAGTGTGCGCCGACGATCAAGAAGCTGTCGCTCGAGTTGGGCGGTAACGCGCCGTTCATCGTCTTCGACGATGCCGACCTCGATGCCGCGGTGCAGGGAGCGATGCTCTCCAAGTATCGCAACGCCGGTCAGACCTGCGTCTGCGCCAACCGCTTGCTCGTCCAGGAAGGCATCCACGATCGTTTTGTGGAAAAACTCGCCGCTGCGGTGGCTGGTCTGCGCGTCGGCAATGGCGTCGAAGACGGCGTTACCCAGGGTCCGCTGATCGACGACGCGGCGATCGCCAAGGTCGAAGAGCTGGTTGCCGATGCCCGTGCCAAAGGCGCCCGAGTGGTCTGTGGCGGCAAGCCGCACAGTCTGGGCGGCACGTATTACGAGCCAACCATCCTGGCCGGTGTGACGCCGGCAATGCGGGTCGCTCGCGAAGAGGTGTTCGGGCCGGTGGCGCCGGTATTCACCTTCAAGAGCGAAGCCGAGGCGGTGGCGATGGCCAACGATACCGAGTTTGGCCTGGCGTCGTACTTCTACACCGAAAACCTGGCGCGCAGCCTGCGCGTGGCGAGCGCCCTCGAATACGGCATGGTCGGCATCAACACCGGCCTGATCTCGACCGAGGTGGCGCCGTTCGGCGGCATGAAGTCGTCCGGGCTGGGTCGCGAAGGTTCCAGGTACGGGATCGAGGATTATCTGGAAATCAAATACCTCTGCATCGGCGGCATCAATTGAGCCGCCAAGCCAACCATATCAATCAAGTTAATCCAGTAAAGGAAATGACCATGAATGCACCGAACGAAACACTGACCCTGCAAACCAACGCCGAACTGATGGCGCGCCGCGTCGCCGCCTTGCCGAAAGGCGTCGGCCAGGGGCACGCGCTGTTCGCCCAAAGGGCCGAGAACGCAGAAATCTGGGACGTTGAAGGCCGTCGCTGGATCGACTTCTGCGCCGGTATCGCGGTGGTCAATACCGGCCACCGCCATCCCCGCGTGGTCGCTGCGGCGCGCCAGCAGCTCGAATCGTTCACCCACACCTGCTTCCAGGTGGTGGCCTACGAATCGTACGTCGAGCTTTGCGAGCGGCTCAACGCCGCCGCGCCGGGCAGCACACCGAAGAAATCGTTTCTCGTCAACACCGGCGCCGAAGCCGTCGAGAATGCTGTCAAGATCGCGCGTGCAGCGACCGGTCGCTCGGGCCTGATCGCCTTCGGCGGCGGTTTCCATGGTCGCACCATGTTCGGCATGGCGCTGACCGGCAAGGTCGCTCCGTACAAGATCAAGTTCGGGCCGTTCCCCGGCGAGATCTTCCATGTTCCGTTCCCGAATGCCCTGCAGGGCGTCTCGGAAGAAGATTCGATCGCCGCCATCGAGCGCCTGTTCACTACCAGCATCGAAGCCACGCGTGTCGCGGCGATCTTCATCGAACCGGTGCAGGGGGAGGGCGGCTACATTCCGGCGCCGCTCGGCTTCCTGCGCCGCCTGCGTACCCTCTGCGACACGCACGGCATCCTGCTCGTCGCCGATGAAGTGCAGACCGGTATCGCCCGTTGTGGCAAGCTGTTTGCCAGCGAACACTATGGCGTCGAACCCGACCTCATCACCATGGCCAAGGGCCTCGGTGGCGGCTTCCCGATCGCCGCGGTGGTCGGCAAGGCGCAGCTGATGGATGCCGCCGACGTCGGCGGTCTGGGTTCCACCTACGCGGGCAACCCGGTCGCGGTGGCCGCCGCGCTGGCGGTGCTCGAGGTGGTCGAGGAAGAGCAGCTGTGCGCCCGCTCGATGGCCCTCGGCGAACGCATGCGCACCCGCTTCAGCGCCATGATGGAGCAGTTCTCGAGTATCGCCGAGGTGCGCGGACTCGGTGCGATGACGGCGGTGGAGTTCTGCCGCAATGGCGACCCGCGGCAGCCGGCGGCGGACATCGCCACCGCACTGAAGAATGAAGCAGCCAGGCGCGGCCTGTTGCTCCTTCTCTGTGGGCCGCACGGCAACGTCTTGCGGGTGATGGTGCCGCTGACCATCGCGGACAAGGTGCTCGATGAAGGCCTGGACATCATCGAGGCGGCTCTGCGAGAGATCAGTGCCTGAACGGCATATCCGGAAGGGAGACCCGGTGCAGCGTCGACCGCCGCCACCGGGACTCCCCATCGGCGTCGGGCGCGCAGCATCGGTCAGTGGGCGCGTGCTATCATGCTCGGCCAAAGCCCGGGGTACCGGGCTTCGATGTCGATCCTGAGAACGGTCGTCCAATGAACTCACGCGCAAGGAGAAGCACGCTGATGGTTCCTTTTTCAATTGCCGGCATCCAGATGAACATCTCGATGGAGCACGCGAACATCGATGCCATGGGGCACAAGCTCGATGTCCTGGTGTCCCGCTTTCCCTGGGTGCAGATGGTCGTGTTCAGCGAGCTGGCGCCGTTCGGGCCGGCGCCGTACCACGCGCAGCCGACCGGCGGACCCGCCGAGCAAATCTTTTGCCAGATGGCCGCCAAACACGGCCTCTGGCTGCTGCCGGGGTCGCTGTTCGAACGCGTCGGCGACGACATCTACAACACCACGCCGGTGATCGATCCGAATGGCCAGGTGGTCACCCGCTACCGCAAGATGTTCCCGTTTCTCCCCTACGAAATGGGGATCAAGCCGGGCACCGAGTTCTGCGTCTTCGACGTACCGAATGTCGGGCGCTTCGGGGTTTCCATCTGCTACGACATGTGGTTCCCCGAGACTACGCGCACGCTGGTGTCGATGGGCGCCGAGTGCATCCTGCATCCGACGATGACCGATACCATCGACCGCGACGTCGAACTGCCGATCGCGCGCGCCAGCGCGACGATCAACCAGTGCTACTTCTTTGACGTCAACGGCGTCGGCGACTGCGGCACCGGTCGCTCGATCGTCGTCGGGCCGTCCGGCTACGTGATTCATGAAGCCGGCGGTGGCGAAGAGACGATGCCGGTGGAAATCGACCTGTCGCGGGTTCGCCGCGAACGCGAGGTCGGTATCCGCGGCCTCGGGCAAACGCTGAAGAGCTTCCGCGACCGCCCGATCGAGTTTCCGGTCTACCAGAAGCATTTGGGCAAGACCGACTACCTCGACAGTCTGGGACCGCTGATCAAGCCAACGCGCGGCTCACGTTCCGAGCGTGCGCTGCCGCCCGAAGGGGTGGCGCAGGCCAGCGAGCCGGCGATCGTCGCGGCGAGCACTGCGGCTGCCGGCATGGCCGTCGCCGATGTTGACGCGCCGTCACTGGTGCACGCCCATCTCTGATCCGGATGCCGGGCCGGCAGGCCGCTCGCTAGGGCGGCCTCAGTCCTCGACACGCCACTCGGCGACGTCCTGGAAGTGCCTGACGACGAGGTAGGACCGGACCCGAATGCGCAGGATCGCGCACGAGGGAGAGGTCGCGAACTGGTCGAGATAGGGGTGGCGCGCAAGATACGCGTCGCGCAGGCAGACGCACTCTTCGCCGGCCACCTCGTCGGCTTCGCCCAGCGCGGTGATCGCCACCGCCGCGTCGGTATCGGAGCCGACGTTTTCGCGGTTGTCGATGAACACCGCCACCCGACGATTGGCCATCAGATTCGCGTACTTGTGCGTCGCCCGCTCGGTGAGCAGGATCAGCCCCTTCAGATCGTCGGTCACGGCGAAGGCCATCAGGCTGGTATAGGGCTGGCCGCCGCTCTCGGTCGCGAGAACCGCGTAGCGCTGCGCGGCGAGCAGGCGCTGCAGCACCTGCGGCAGGGTTTCGGAAGCGTTCATGGGACGGACTCGCAAAAGGCTGTCATTGAATCACCTGCGCGCGCGCAGCGCCAGATCCGCGTTCACGCGGGCGCCGGGCACCAGGGGTTCGAAATGGGGTATAGGCATTGGCGGATCCGGGAGGTCGGGGTCAATACATGTCGTTATCGTCGGGTGGCGGCGACGCGCCCTGCTCGCGCCGCAATCTGGCGAGCAGATCATACCAGGAGCCGTTCTGCGCCTCTTCGATCAGTGCGACGACCTGTGCGAACTCGCCGCCGGTCCGTGCGATGAGGCGCTGGCCGATTTCCTGGCGAAGGGAAGGATCGCAGCCTGAGCGCTTGTCGAGCAGGTACATGAACGCATCTCGTTCGGTCACGCTGCCCAGCGGCGGCAGCGAGTCAAGCCGGAACAGTGGGTTGGCGCACCACGGTTGCCAGATCTGCCGTCCGAGATCGTCCGCGAGCTTCTGGTGTTTGTCCGCGTCGAGCTCGATCGCCAGAAACGAGACGATGCGCAGGTCATCGGGACAGTGGGCGGTGAGGAATTCGCTCGAAAAGCGCAGCCATTCGCCCATCTGGGCGAGGGTAAATGGCGGTTGTGCATCGGCACCAGCGCCGAAAAGCCCCCAGTTCAACCACAACACGGCGCGTTTCGCCAGTCCCTTGACGTTGGGCGCATGCCGGCGCAGCAGGTGCCGAACCGCTTCGCTGCCGTCGCTCTGCAACTGCAGTTTGAGCTCGTTTTCGAGGTCGCGGAACAGGTCCTGGCGCGCGACCGGAAACTGCAGCCGTCGCCAGTTGCTCTCGGCGTAGTCCGCCGCCTCGCGATCGAGGTAGTACTGCAATTGCTCGGGCAGCGAGCCAAGAAGGTTGCCAGGAGCGGCGTAGGCGACCAGCGCCATGACCCGCCCCGTGTCGCTGCGAACGAACTCGCGCAGGTGTTTTGCGACTAGCGCCTTCTGTTCATCGCGGTTGAGCGTCAGACGTGCAAAACCTGGCACCGGCAAAAACGTCGCCAGCGTCTCGTCGCGGCGTTCGAGCTGCACGGCCAGCTCGTAATGGATCGACTCGGCACGCGATGCGCTGGTTGCTTGCGGCGACGACTGCTGGTGGCTCGTGAGACGGTTCGCAGGCAGGGCTTCGGGCAGGGCGGCGGTGGTCGCGGCTGCCTCGGCGAGTTCGCGGATGCGCTGGCTGAGCTTCCAGTATTCGCGTTGTCGATCCGACCCGGTGAGGTCCGACAACGGTTGCTGCGGCGTGCCGTAGCCCTGCTGGCGATCGAGCTTGGTCTTGCGAGGCTTGCCTTGTGGATCGGCAAAGGTGAAGTCTGTATCGGCGACCGTCGAAGGACCGAGGAAAACCGGCAGAAGTTTCAGTTGGCCCGCGTGCTCACGGGCCAGAAGGCGCGGCAGTTCTTCTCGCACGATGAAGTCGGAGGCCAGGAAATGCTGCGAGATGAACAACACCGCGACGCTGGCGCCGGCCAGCGCCTCCTCGATCTCGGCGTACCAGTCGTCGCCGCTCTTGAGCAGGGTATCGTCCCAGTAGCGCACTAGGCCGTCGCGTTCGAGTGGCTTCAGGAAAGGCTGAAACGCTTTCAGCGCCTCGCTGTCGTGGTGGCTGTAGATGACGAGTATCTTTGGCGTGGTAACCACATCCTCGGCGGCCCACACATCATCAATGCCGTCCGTGCCTTCGACATCCGGGTACGTCCTGGGCCTCGCCGGCCGCAGCGTCGGCAGGGCCAGGTAGACCGGGCTGTCGACTGCGCTGGTGGTGAGAGCTTCCTTGATACGCTGGGCTAGAGCCGACTGAAAGGCTGCGGCATCTTCGATGCCTGGGGCCATTCCCATCGGCTGGTAGCGCAGGATGCGCATCTTGGCGAACTGAATTGGAACGAAATCCTGAGCAGCAATGAGCAGGGTCCCCGTCGGGCAGAGGCCAAAGCGGATGCCCAGTGACAGCAATATATGTTCGACCTTGGAGGAGACGTCGCCAATGACCAGTTCCGCTTCCTGGAGCAGGCGAAGCATCGGCCCGTCAATGGCTCGCGACTCGTGGATGTCAAAGCGCACACAGTTCAGGCCGAGGCTATCGGCTGCCTCGCGAATGATTGGGTAGGACTCGTCATACGAGTACGATCGCCCCGTGGCAAGCGCCGACTGTACTCCGAAAGCCTGGAGAACGAGGCAGCGCGCGCGGCTTCCTTCGCGCCGCGCAATCTCGACCGTTGCAGACACTTTTCCGGCGACGCCGGCGTCAACACTCTCGGGAGGGAGTAGCGAGCCATCGGCATAAACATCGCTACGCAGGTAGTCGTGATCTTCTTCGCTGACGATCGACCGCAGCCGATCGACAAAGCGAGCGCGCTCCTCGATCGCGATTCCATCGTCCTGCGTTTCGTAGCGCAACAGGCGCTGGGTAAGGTTGCCGACAGTGCCGCGGTAACTCTGCTCGGCAACGACCAGAGTTCTCGACGGTCGCAGCGCCAAGCGAACGCCAAGCAGGTAGGCAAGTGCATCGTCGTAGCGCGACAAATCGCAGACAACCAGATCGGCGTCGAGGAGGCGCTGATAGACCGCGCCCCCGGAGTCGTCCGCAGATCGAAGATCGTCCAGCCGCAGGCAGTCCATGGCCAGCCCGGTGACGGCGGTGCGGATCATCCTGTAGGCCTGGTCGAGATCGAGCACCCGCCTGTCCGGTAAAGCTTTCTTCCCGGCACCAATTAGCACCAAGCACACCTTGTGCCGCGACGCTTCATCGGGGCGTCCTGCCGCCTCGTCACCTTCCGGTGGTTGCCACTGCCTCCACAGCCGCGCTGGGGGCGTGAGCACCACGCCGCCAACGCGGATCTCGTGCTCACCGAGCGTCTGCGCCAGCGTCTGCGCGCGCTCGTCGTCGCCGCTGACCAGTGCATCCATCGCTCTTGCGTAGGCGAGCAGTGTCTGCTCGCTGGCCAGCGGCAATTCGATCGCCGAGGTCAGCCCGCCAAGACGCAGGAGCGCCGTGGGTGGGGCGTCGCCGACCTCGCGAAGCGCTTCGGCAAAAGCGTGCGCGGCGCTCGCCGGTTCAAGAAAGGCGAGCGCGACCCAGCGCTGGATGGCGAGGAACTCGGCCAGTCGCGGGTCGCCGGCGCGGCTGGCGCGGCGCTCCATCACCTGCACGTAGCGCCAGAGCAACTCGGCAACCCGCCGCTCGCGCGGGCGCGAGTCGTCGCGATACAACGAACGCAGCAGCGCCAGGCCGTGCCAGCGCACCTGCGCGTCGAGACGGTAGTAGCCGCCGCCGAGCGAGATGCTCAGCGGGGAGAACAGCACGTCGGCTTCCAGGCTGAGATCGACACGGCGGCCAGGCAGGAAGTTCACCCGGATCAGGTTGAGTAGATCGGCGCGCAGTGTTTCCGCCACCGCGGCATGCATCAGCAGCAACAGCGGTTCGCGGCCGTAGTCGGCGGCATACTGCTCGAGCGCGGCGTACGCTTCGCGGACTTCGAGTGGGCGTTGGCCGAGAGCGGCGGGGTAAGGCATCGCGCTGGCTACTTGTTGCCGCGCAGGATGTCGACGGCGTGCAGCAAGTGCGCAGCGTCGAGGGGCAGCATGACGACATTCGGGCCTGCGGCGACCAGCGCGGCGCTGGTGCCGGCCCAGCGCGTCTGCGGCATCGGGTTGAGCCAGACGATCGCCGGAGAAAGGCACTTTGCTTCGGCGAGGAAGGCCGCGGTCTGCACTGCCCGCCGCCGGTTGAGATAGCCGCGAACGCTGCCGGAATCGCTGACGATGAGCAGGCCGGCACCGGAATAGCGACGCAGCACCTCGTCGCGCGGCTGCGGGTCAGCAAGGCTGACGTCAGCAAAAAGATGCCGGCGCGGAAGATTGCTGAAATAGCGCATTTCGGCGCTAGCCAGCCGACCGAAGCGCAGCGACTCGGCGAGTGTCGCCAGGAACGGCAGCCACGGCTCCATGCTGGGGCTGACGTCGGCCAGCACCAGTAGGCGCGCGCTGTTGCCGCGGCGGGGACGGTAGACGGGTTGCTGCAACAGACCGCCGCGGCAGCGTTCGCCAATCGTCGCCGTCAGGTCGAGTTCGCTGCGTGGTCCGCGGCGCGTGCTGCGGCGGTAGCGCCGCCAGAGGACGGCCAAGTCGCGCAGGCTGACCAGCGTGTGCGGGTGCAGCACGTAGTCCTCACCGATCGGCGGCTCGGCCGACAGCCGCGGCACCGGTAGGCCGCTGCCTTCGTGCATGCCGGCAAAAGAGACGCGGGCGCGGACATCCACCGGCGTCGCCGTCGCGGCGCCGCTGGTCGATGGCGAAGCCGCTGTGCCGTGGCCGCTCGCCGGCTCGGGGCTCGCTCGCCGCGTCTCGCGGGGTGGCTGGGAAGCGACCGCACCTGCCGCGCGCAGCGCGTCGTCGACCGCGTCGAGCAACGGCTGCTCGGCGATCGGCAGGCCGGCGAACCAACGGGTGATCAGGCGATGTTCCTCGTCCGAGCGTGCCCAAAGCGCCAGCGCGAGGTCGCGCAAAGCCGGCCGGCCACCGTGCCCGAAACCAAGCTGCAGCGCGCGCAGCCCGTCGAGATAATCGCGCACGCCGAGTTGCACGCCATTGGCCAGTAGTTCGCGGAACAGGCCGAGGAGCAACGGCGGTAGGTGGTTCATCGTTGGCTCACTGGTCGCCGGCTGCTCGCCCACGACTCGCCGACGGGTTACTGGCGACTCGTTCACTACCCGCGCGCCCGTCACTGACGGTTTGCTCACTCGCCCGACTCTTCGGCGGTGCGCGCGCGATAACGTTCGAGGTCCTGGCGCAGCTTGAACAGCACCGCCTGGTCGGCGGCCGTGAGATGCTCGGGCGAGACGCTTTCCACGCTTCGCTGCTGCCAGTGGAGGACGCGTACCCAGTCGACAAGTTCGCTGGTTGCCGGCAGCTTCTGAACGTTGACCTCGCGGCCACGCGCGCGCACCTGGCAGAAGCGCTCGACCGCTCCAGCGATCAGCTCGTCGCTGATCTCTCCGAGGAGGACGTCGAGGTTCTTCCCCACGATTTCGGCCAGAACTGCCGGATCGCTGGGGAAGTCGAGCTGGGTGTATAGGCAGCGCCGCAGGAAGGGTTCGGGCAACTGCTTCTCGCGGTTGCTGGTGATGATCACGATCGGCTTGACGCCACCTGCCGGCGCCTGCACGTGCCGGCCGAAGTCCTTGACCTTGGCGCACTGAGCGCTTTCCTTGCGCGGCAGGTCTTCGATGTCGAACTCAAAGCGGTCGAGCACGTCCAGCAGGTCGTTGGGGAAGTCGATGTCGGCCTTGTCGATCTCGTCGATCAGCACGACGCACGGTAGCCCCTGCTGGATGGCGTGGCCGAGCGGCTCGAGCTCGATGTACGGATGGACGCAACGCGCGTCGGTGTTGTTCGGGTCCTGCGCGTCCTGTAGTCGGCGCAGCGCGTCGAAGCGGTAGAGCAGATCCTTGGCCTGGCTGGTGCTCTTGACGGTCATCGCAATCAGATGGTCGGCGAGCTTGAGTTCTTCGGCAACGGCACTCGCCAAACGCGTCTTGCCACAACCGGCCTCGCCTTCGACGAGCAGCGGCCGGCCGAGGCGAATCGCCAGGTTGACGATTTCGGCGGTCTGTGGCGAGGCTAGGTAGGTGGCGCACTGGTTGCCGAAGAAGGTCTGATAGGGGCAATGGTCGGGCACGGTGGACTCCTCAGGTGGCGTGGGCCCAGAAGCCTTCCCGGGCCAGGCGATCATAGACGTTGGGCGGATTGCCGTCCGCAGCGGTCGCGTACTCGGAAATTTCCTTGCGCCGCACCTCATCGAGCGTAATCCCTGCGCTGCTCTTGAGTTCCTTGAGCCAGATTCGTACCTGTCGGGAATTGATCTCGCCGAGTGCCGGCAGGGCGAGAAGCTGGCGGTAATCGATGTCGTCAGCGCGGAGCGCGGCACTGCGGATCGACGCCGAGGCTTTGCCGGGCAACGGCTCGTGGTCGATGACGAACCAGTACAGGCGACCCTGAACACGCGGCGCGCGGCGGGCTAGCTCCACCAGTAGAGGCTGCCAGAACTGGCTCTGGAAGGTCGCCAGGCGTTCGGCGTGGCGCCCGGCGGTACGCAGGACGAAGACCAGCGAGCAGCGCGCCAAGCGCGCGGCGAGCACCTCGGCCAGCGCGTCGATGTTCGCGCCGCCGATCAGCGGCTGCTGCAGTTGGCCGCAAGCCCAGCAGATCAAAGAGGGGATGCTATTGACTTCGGCCGGTTGCCCGCAATACACGGGGTAGTCTTCCCACTCGTCATCCCAGCGGTAAAGAAACTCGGTAAACTCGCGTTGGCCATGGTTTTCCGCACCGTGCACCAGAAAGGCGATCGCCCGCTGCCCGGAGCGCTCGCGAAACGCATCGAGCGCGTTGCTCAAAGCACGGCGCTGCTCGTCGCGCCCGAGACGTCCGAGGTCTGCCGCCGGAATGTCGCCAACCCGCTTGTGGTGGCCAGTCCGCGCTTGGCGGAGCACCGCCAGGTTCCAGTTCTGGATGGTCGACAGAGCCTTTTCCCTGAGCTGTCCTCCGCTGGCGTAGAAAATCAGCATCCGGCCATCCTCCGCAGCCCAGGCGCTGACCAAATCTAGAAAGTCCTGCTGCTCCTGGTCGTGCTGGCGGCGCGACGCCTCGTCCGGGCATTCTCTCTCGATGTACGGACTGGCCCAATCGTGCAATTGCACGTCCGCCTCGCTGCCTTTTTCCGGCAACAGAATGAAAATTGGCACCGCACGCTGCGGCCATCGCTCCACCGCCCAGGCAAACTCGAGTGCGGTGATGGAGTGGCTGTGACCGGGCGGCTTCCAGCCGTAACGGTGGCCGAAGAGGCCCATGTAGGCGTCACAGGTCCGGACCCGTTGCCGGCATATATCGACGACGAAATGCCCGCCTTCGGCCCAGTCCTCCTGCAGGAAGATCTTGGCCTGCGGCACATTGTCCTGCACGACGTCGCGCACCGCTTCACGGTATTTGCGACAATCCTGCGCCGTCGCGCTCAGGAAGATCTGCGCGATCTCGGATATGTCGTTTTCGTGCGGCACGGGCGGCAAGAATTTTCCTAGTGACTGTAGCTGACGAATACCTTCGGCGTGGTCACCGTATTCTCCCCCGCTCGCGCTGACCAGCAAGTCACATCAAGGGCCCGCGAATTCCGTGCGGAACGGATTCGTGACCTTGAGTTGCCCGATCATTTGGCCGTCTTGCAGATCTTCGGTGAACAGCCACAGGGCGCCGCTATCAATCGCCGTCTCGACGATCAGGCTGTCCCAGAACGAGAAACCAGACTGCTCTACACGCCGCGTCGCCGTCTCGATCAGCGACACGGTAACCGGAACCACCTCCGCCGCTTCGGCGAAAGCCATCATCGCCTGGCGGGCCTGGCTGGGGCTTAGTCCTTGCTTGGCCGTCCTGGTGACCGTGACAAAGAACTCTTGCAGAACCTGCGTGCTCAGGACCGGTACTCCATCGGTGCAGGCCCGCGACCAGAGGCGGCGTGCCGCAGCTTGCTTTTCAGGTGCTTGGCGGTCGAACAGATACACCAGGACATTGGTATCAAGGAAGCAGATCTCAGCGCTCATAAAGTGCTTCGCGATTCCAGGGCGTTGCGCCGCGCTCGATCGTATGGGCGTCGGCTATCTCGATGACCCGTTGCAGTGCCGCCAGGCGATGGCGTCTGACGTCCTCGACTTGCGCGTACTCTTCCAGACGCTTGCCCAATACTGCGTTGACCGAGGTATTTTCCTCAAGGGCACGGATGCGTGCCTGTTTGAGCACCTGGTCGTCAACGCTGATCGTGAGATTAGCCATCGCCTCCTCCAGCACGAATACACGGGATCAGTGTAACACGGCGGGCCTCGGTCGTTGAGCTTCCGGACGACGGACCAGCCATCCGGGCCAGCCTGCGCTGGTCATTGTTTCGGCGGTTCGTCGGCCCGCCGGCCGAACAGGAAGGCTGCCGGCAGCAGGCTGCTGATCATCAGGATGGCGGTGACGGTGATCATCAGGAGGACTTTCGCATCCTGGAATCCTGACATGGGCCGGCCACCGCCCGACGCAGGACTTCGACCCGGGCCAGCGCCGCCAACACGACATCGACCGGCTCGCCCTGCCTTTGCCCCACAGGGCGTAGGGCGTAGGTTGGGTTAGCCCGTAGGGCGTAACCCAACATCCCCCGGCGAAAGTGTCGGGTTACGCTGCGCTAACCCGACCTACGGAACTGCACCTGGAAGGAATCGTCGAGGACGACGGCGAGGTTCCGGTGCCGCGCGCCATCGGCGAACACCTGGCGAATCCGGATTTCGTAAAGGGCGTGTGGGCGACCGTGGACGTGAACGTTTCTCGCTTCGATGGCCGCGCCGAGAAGGTCAATATCACTCTTCCCCGCCGCCTGCTGGCAAGAATCGACAGCTACGCCAAGGCCCACGGCAAGACACGTTCCGGATTTCTGGCGGATGCGGCTCGTGCGGCCATGCGGCAGGCGAAAACCTGAGCGCCGAGGCTCGCCGGCTATCCCTCAGCGTGTCGCCCGGTTGAGTGGATCCAGACGAAGGCATGGGGGAGCATCCTATGACTACTGGGGGACTACTGGACAATAATGCCATTAGACACTCTAGGACGAACCGCCTCTGTCGGGTGGCGAACGTCCCTTCAGCCAGTCCGGCAATTCCCGGTCGCCGGCGTTTTCGATGATGTATTGACGAACCAGCTTGCGCACCACCTGGGAAGGCGTCAAGTCGTGGGAGGCGCAGATCTCTTCGAAGATCTGCTTCTTGCGGGGGTCGATGAGGATCGTGAGGCGGGAGGTACGATTTTCCATGGGGCGCATCAGATGTTAACAAAATTATAATTGCAATAGTATCAGGAACAAATATAATTGAACTCATATCAAAGCTTCCGCCAAAGGCTGGCCCATGTGGTCAGTCTCGTCCCAGTCAGAAAACTTGGCAAGTGGCCTGTTGATTGACGGCATGCGGAGTTTTTCCGGAGCTTAAGGCAATATGATCTTTTCCATCTGTGATGATCGCTCTTCTTGCTACCGTGAAAGCGGCTGCACGCTGAAGCCGCGCCGAGATTGCCGCCGGTCGTGACCGAGGACTGGCTGCAGGCTGCGACGCAGTGGGTGCATCTTGACTGGGTTCTGCTGGTGGTTGCCGGATGGCTGCTGATTGGCGTCGCCGGCATCTTCGCCTTGCGCCGGCTGGCGCTGGTGGCCCGGGTGCTGTTTCCCGTCGGCGGCGCTTTCGGCCTGGCTCTGTTCGTGATTGCCTTGACTTCGACCGTGAGCTCGCCCGAGGTCGCGGTGCTGCCGCTCGGCCTGCCGGACTTGCCGTTCCATTTTCGCCTCGACAGCCTGTCGGCGTTTTTTCTGATGGTCATCGGCAGCGTCTCGGCTGGGGTGTCCGCATTCGCCGCCGGCTATTTTCGCAAGGGCGAGGGTACGCCACCTGGCCTGCTTGCCTTCGAGTATCACCTTTTTCTTGCCAGCATGGTGCTTGTGGTGGTGGCCGATGACGCCTATGCATTCATGGTGATGTGGGAAACGATGGCCCTATCCTCGTTTTTTCTGGTCACTGCAAACCATCGCATCATCGAGATCCAGCGTGCCGGCTACCTCTACCTGCTGATCGCGCACATCGGCGCCATCAGCATCCTGCTCTGCTTCGGCGTGCTCCAGGCCAATACCGGCGACTATACTTTTGCCAACATGCGCGCACAACAGTTGGCACCGTTTTGGGCGTCGCTGGCGTTCCTGTTGGCGCTGTTCGGCTTCGGCGCCAAGGCCGGCATCCTGCCGCTGCATGTCTGGCTCCCGGAGGCGCATCCGGCTGCGCCCTCGCCAGTTTCGGCGCTGATGAGCGGGGTGATGTTGAAGACTGCCATTTACGGGGTGTTGCGCGTTTTTTTCGACCTCCTGCACACCCAGACCTGGTGGTGGGGACTATTGCTGCTGGTGGTCGGCCTGGCGACCGCATTGTTCGGTGTCGTATTCGCTGCCGTTCAGGTAGATATGAAGCGCCTGCTCGCCTACTCGTCGATCGAGAACATTGGCCTGCTGTTTGCCGGTATCGGCCTGGCAGTGTTGTTTTCGGCCTACGGCATGCAGCCAATGGCGGCGCTGGCGCTGACGGCAGTGCTCTACCATGTTGCCAGCCATGCCTTCTTCAAGAGCTTGCTGTTTGTCGGCACCGGAGCTGTGTTGCATGCCACCAGCGAGCGCAACCTCGGCAAGCTGGGCGGCCTGATCCGTTACATGCCCTGGGTGGCGTGGCTCTCCCTGATCGGCGTGCTGGCCAGTGCCGGCCTGCCGCCGTTCGGCGGCTTTGTCTCGGAGTGGCTGCTGCTGCAGAGCTTCCTGTTCTCTCCAGGCTTGCCAAGTGCATTCCTGAACATGTTGATCCCGGTGGTAGCGGCGTTGATCGCGCTGATCGCCGCGCTCGCCGGCTATACGATGGTCAAGTTTTTCGGGATCATCTTTCTCGGCCAGCCGCGCGAGGAGAAGCTGGCGCAGGCGCACGATGCCAGCGGCTGGGAACGCATCGGCATGCTCTGGCTGGTCGGCGGCTGCCTGGCGCTGGGTCTGTTGCCGGTGCAGTTCATCGCGTTGATCGATCCGGTGACGCGCTCACTGGTCGGTGCCGGCATGGCCGACACCGCTGGCGGCTGGCTACTGGTGCCAGTGGCGATCGAGCGCGCGAGTTACGGACCGGCGATCTTCCTGCTTGGTGTGGCGGCCAGCTTTGCGCTCGCTTTCATCCTCGTGCGCACCCTGTACCACGGCCGCCTGCGCCGCGCCGCGGCCTGGGACTGCGGCTACCGCTGGCAGAATGCCCGCATGCAGGATACGGCCGAAGGCTTCGGGCAGCCGATCCGGCAGATCTTCGAGCCCTTTTTCCGCCTGCAACGTGAACTACCGACGCCCTTCGATGTGGCACCGCTTTATCGCGTTACCGTCGGTGATCCCTTCTGGCACTGGCTGTACCTGCCGCTGGCGGCGATCATCGAGCGTCTGGCGCGCCTGATCGGCCGGTTGCAGCAAGGGCGGATAGCAGTCTACCTGCTCTAC
Source organism: Candidatus Accumulibacter affinis (assembly GCA_016713625.1). Taxonomy (GTDB): domain Bacteria; phylum Pseudomonadota; class Gammaproteobacteria; order Burkholderiales; family Rhodocyclaceae; genus Accumulibacter; species Accumulibacter affinis. The sequence goes on along the minus strand of JADJOT010000006.1, from coordinate 178,044 downwards.
AGCTTCGCGACCCTGATCACCGTGCTGATCGTGGTCCAGCAATGACCTGGCTCGGGGTGGTTTCGCAACTACTCGATCTCGCTGTGGCGCTGCTGCTGGCGCCTTTGCTCAGCGGCTGGATCAACCAGTGGCGTGCCTGGCTGCAGAACAAGTCGGCACCTGGACTCTTGCAGCCCTACCGTACCCTGCACAAGCTCTTCAACAAGGAATCAGTGATCGCCGAGAATGCTTCGCCAATGTTCCGCGGTGCGCCTTACATCGTCTTCGGCTGCATGGCACTGGCCAGCGCGATCATTCCGACGCTGTCGACCGACCTGCCGCTGTCACCAGTGGCCGACGCAATTGCCTTGGTGGGCCTGTTCGCTGTGGCGCGAGTGTTCATTTCGCTGGCCGCAATGGACGTCGGCACCGCCTTCGGGACGCTCGGCGCCCGACGCGAGATGCTGATCGGCTTTCTTGCTGAGCCGGCACTGCTGATGGTGCTGTTCTCGGCATCGCTGATTTCGAAGTCGACGTCGCTGACCACCATCGTCGAGACGCTGGCGCATCGCGATCTGGCGATCTATCCGAGTCTCGCCCTTGCCGGGGTGGCTTTTACCATGGTGTCTCTGGCCGAAAACGCTCGCGTGCCGGTGGACAACCCGGCGACCCACCTCGAACTGACAATGATTCACGAGGCGTTGATCCTCGAGTATTCGGGTCGCCATCTGGCCCTGCTCGAGTGGGCTGCCAGCCTGAAGCTGTTCGCTTACTCGTGTATCGGCCTGGCATTGTTTTTCCCCTGGGGAGTGGCTGAGGCCGAAGCGCCCCTGGCGCTGCTGCTGGCGCTGCCGGCGTTGTTCGTCAAACTGGCCATCGGTGGCGCTCTGCTCGCACTGCTCGAGACGCTGAGCGCCAAGATGCGCATCTTTCGCGTGCCGGAGTTTCTTGCCACTGCCTTCCTGCTGGCGGTGATCGGTCTGTTGGTGAACATTCTTTTGGCAGGATGAGATGACCGAACTCGTTGGTCAGTTGATCAATCTCCTTGCGGCGATCCTGCTGATGCTATCGTTCGCGATGATTTCGCAGCGGCGAATTCTGTCGCTGATTCACCTGTTTACCGCCCAGGGTGCGGCCCTGGTCGCGGCGACCGTGCTGGTCGGCTACGCCACGCACCAGCCGCACCTCTACCTCTCGGCGGGCATCACGCTGGTCTTGAAGGTGCTCCTCATCCCGCTGCTGCTGCATCGGGTGATCAATCGCCTCGACGTGCGCTGGGACGTCGAAACGCTGATCAACATACCGATGACGATGATCATCGGCATCGCTCTGGTCATTTTCGCGTTCAACCTGGCGCTACCGATTGCCAAGCTGTCGGTCAGCGTCGTCCGTGGCACGCTGGGGATTGCGCTGGCCTGTGTGCTGCTTTCGTTCATGATGATGATCACCCGCTCGAAGGCGGTGCCACAGGTGATCGGCTTCCTGTCGATGGAAAACGGTCTGTTCTTCGCCGCTACCTCGGCGACCTACGGCATGCCCATGGTTGTCGAACTGGGTATTGCCCTCGACGTGCTGGTCGGCATTCTGATTCTCGGTGTCTTCATGTTCCATATTCGCGAAGAGTTCGACAGCCTCGACATCCGGCACCTCGAAAAGCTCAAGGAAGACTGACTTGGCAGCGCTGCTTTTCGTCCTCGCCATACCGTTGCTCGGCAGCGTGGTTCTCGCTTTGACCGGGCAGCGCGACAGCGCGCGCGAGATCAACGTCGGATTCAGCCTCGGCACGTTCGTGGCCACCTGTGCGCTGACCGTCGAGGTGATCTCGGGCGGGCCATTGTTCGCCTGGAATCGCGAGTTTTATATTGATCCCCTGAACGTTTTTCTGGTTACCCTGACTGCCTTCGTCGGTCTCACCACGGCCATCTTCTCGCGGCCCTACATGCGCATCGAGCGCGATCACGGCAAGATGACCCCGAATCGCATGCGCTTGTACCACAGCATGTATCAGTTGTTCAGTTTCACCATGCTGCTCGCGTTGACGACCAACAACCTGGGCATCCTGTGGGTCGCCATGGAAGCCGCAACACTGACCACCGTACTGCTGGTCAGCGTTTACCGCACCCCGGCGAGCCTCGAAGCGGCGTGGAAATACTTCATTCTTTGTGGCGTCGGCATTGCCCAGGCGCTGTTCGGCACCGTGCTGCTCTATATGGCAGCGGAGAAGGTGATCGGAACCGAGGGCGGCGCCTTGCTGTGGACCAATCTCGACGCGGTCAGAGGACAGCTCGATCCGACCATCATCACGCTGGCCTTTGCTTTCCTGTTCATCGGCTACGCTACCAAGGTCGGCCTGGTGCCGATGCACAACTGGTTGCCGGATGCGCACGCCGAAGGTCCGACGCCGGTATCGGCGGTGCTCTCGGGCCTGTTGCTGAATGTTGCGGTGTACGCCCTGTTGCGCTGCAAGGTGCTCACCGATGGAGCGCTACACAACCACCTGGCCGGCCAGTTGATGATCGGTTTTGGTCTGCTGTCGGTGGTCGTGGCGGCGTTTTTCCTGTCGCGGCAGAAGGACGTCAAGCGCATGTTCGCTTATTCGTCGATCGAGCACATGGGCCTGATCACCTTCGCCTTCGGTATGGGCGGGCCGATCGCCAACTACGCCGGACTGCTGCACATGACCGTACATTCCTTGATCAAGTCGGGGATCTTCTTCGCCGTCGGCCATGCCACGCAGAAGGCCGGGACGCAGGTCATGGAAGACATCCGTGGCCTGATCAAGGTCAGCCCGACAGTCGGCTGGGGGATGATGCTCGGCTCGCTGGCCATCCTCGGCATGCCCCCTTTCGGCGTGTTTGCCAGCGAATTCCTGATTCTCACCACCGCCATGCGCGAGCAGCCATGGGCGACGCCTTTCTTGTTGTTGTCGCTCGGGGTGGCTTTCGCGTCGGTTTTCAGCCGTGTCCAGCCGATGGTCTTCGGCGAAACCTCGGTCAAGCCCCTGCGGCATCCACCGGCACTGTTGCCGGTGTTCGTTCACCTTGGTCTGGGCCTGCTGCTTGGCTTGTATATCCCGCCCTATCTGGACGCGTGGTATCGTCAGGCGGCGCGGATGATTGGCGGTTGAGGCAATGCTGATTTCACGATGGATCGAGGACCTCGAACCGTTGCCGGCGCCCCTGCCAATGTGCAGCGTAACTGTCCGCGCGGACACCTGGCGGATGGTCGCCGAGGCGGTGTCGGCGGCAAACGGACGCCTACTGTCGCTGTGGGGATCGGATCGCCGGCAGGGAGCGTCCGGCAGTCTGGTGATCTCAGTGGCCTACGCGGTTCACGAAGGCCTGCTCTGGCTGGATCTACCTCTGAGCGATCGGAACGTCGGTTATCCTGACCTGGTGCCGCATTTCCCCTGTGCCGAGCGCATGCAAAGGGCCGCCGCTGATCTGCTCGGGGTTGTCGCCCAAGGCGCGAGTGACCGGCGACCCTGGCTCAACCATGGCGCCTGGCCGGAGGATTTCCATCCCCTGCGGCGGGAGGTCACGGAGCAGGTCTCTACCTCGACAAGAGAAGTCACCGACTATGCCTTCGTTCGTGTCGAAGGCGATGGTGTGCATGAAATCCCGGTCGGACCAGTGCACGCAGGGATCATCGAACCGGGACATTTCCGCTTTTCGGTCGTCGGCGAGAAAGTGCTGCGTCTCGAGCAACGTCTGGGCTACACGCACAAGGGAATCGAGAAGCGCTTCACCGAACTGCCGCCGCTCGACGCACATCGTCTCGCCGGACGGATTTCAGGCGATTCGACAGTGGCCTACTCCTGGGCCTACTGCATGGCACTCGAATCGATCGCCGGTTGTCAGATTCCCGAGCGGGCGGGCTGGCTACGTGCGCTGCTGCTGGAGCGCGAGCGTGTCGCCAACCACCTCGGCGACCTCGGTGCACTCGGCAACGATGCGGCATTTGCCTTCGGACTGGCGCAGTTCTCAAGGCTCAGGGAAGACTGGCTGCGTCTGTCAAAGGAAGCCTTTGGTCATCGCCTGCTGATGGACTCCATCGTCCCCGGCGGTGTCGCCGTAGATATTGACCCGGCGACTGCCGATCGTCTCTCCCATCAGTGCGACACCATCGAACGTGAGGTACAGACATTGCGCAGCGTGTACGACGAGCACGCCGGCCTGCAGGACAGGTTCATGAGCACCGGCCGCGTCCTGCCCGAGCTGGCCGCCTGGCTCGGACTGACCGGCCTCGCCGGCCGGGCCAGCGGTCAGGCTGCCGATCTGCGCTGTAATCAGCCCTGGCCGCCTTACGACCAGTTGAAGGTGCGCATTGCGTTGCGCCACGAGGGCGATGTCGCTGCTCGCGTCGCGGTGCGTTTCGAAGAAATCTTCGAGTCGCTACGCCTACTCCGCGCGATTCTTTCCCGACACGGCGATGGCGAAACGCGTGGCGAGCTGCAATTGCCGGCGACCGCAGCGCTCGGCGCCGGCTGGGTCGAGGGTTGGCGCGGCGAAATATTCGTCGCCCTCGAATGGAGCGGCGAGAGCGGCGGCAAGGGCATCCGTCGCTGCCATGTCCACGATCCATCGTGGCAGAACTGGCCGGTCCTCGAACACGCGGTGATCGGCAACATCGTTCCTGATTTTCCCCTGATCAACAAATCGTTCAACCTCAGCTACTCGGGACACGACCTCTGATGTGGCGCATCCTCAGACAAATCAAACGCCAGGGCATCTGCAGCGAAGCGCCACCCACCTGCAGCGATGATCTGCCTGCGGCGAACCGGCAGATTCAGCAGGAACTGCTCGCCATTCTCGGGCAGGCCCTGACCATTCGTCAGGTGGATGCCGGTTCGTGCAACGGCTGCGAGCTCGAAATCAACGCCCTGAACAACCCCTACTACAATATCGAAGGCCTGGGCATCAAGTTTGTCGCCAGCCCACGCCACGCCGACATGCTCCTGGTCACCGGGCCGGTCTCGAAAAACATGGAGCTGGCCTTGCGCCGCACCTATGAGGCCACGCCGGAACCCAAACTGGTGGTCGCAGTCGGGGATTGCGGCTGCGACGGCGGCATTTTCGGTGAGAGTTACGCGAGCTGCGGTCGGGTGGCCAATGTCATTCCGGTAGACTTCACGGTGCCCGGTTGCCCGCCGCCGCCGCTCCACATCCTGCGCGGGATTCTGACGGCGGTACGACGATGTCGAACCTCGCCAGGATAGAGATGCACTGGCCGACCCAACGGTCATGGCCCTGTCGACCGGATCCCACCGCCCCGGATGATGAAGCAGGCCGATCTGCAGCGGCGCTTCCTGCGCGCCGGCCGTCGCCATTCCGGCCAGGGCCACCCCATTGCGCACGGCTCGACGATCTGCCCGTCAGGCTGGCCCAGAGCATGGCCCCCCCCCCTGGGCCGGGGGGGGGGGGGGAGAAACCCCTTCTCCTCCTGGCGCGAGGTTTGGCAGGCAAACCGCTGTTGATCTCGTCGCGTCTGGTCAACCTGGCTTCCCCCTGCGCTGCAGGTGCAGGAGGAAGCCGTGTCGCAGGGAGAAACCTAGTCGTAGGCCTTGTCGTTGGGTGACTTGTAGAGCTTCTTGAGGGCGTACGACATCTGGAAGTTGAGGTTGAGACCCTTCGGCGGGATCGGCTGCAGGAACCACCTGGCGTAGATCTTGTCCGCTTCGCCCGAGGTCATCACCTTGGCGAGCGCGGCATCGACGACTTTCTTGAACGCCGCGTCATCCTTGCGCATCATGCAGGCATAGGCCTGATACAACTGCGGCGTACCGACCACGACCCAGTCGCTGGTGGTCTTGGCTTTCGCCAGTTCTCCGTACAGCAACACTTCATCCATCACGAAGGCTACCGCGCGGCCGCTCTCCAGGGTCAGGAAGGCTTCTCCGTGATCCTTGGCGCTGATGATCTTCATCTTCATGTTGCGGCTTTCGTTCATCTGGCGCAGCAGACGGTCGGAGGTGGTGCCGGCGGTGGTCACCACGTTCTTGCCGGCCAGGTCAGCAAAATCCTTGATTGCGGAGTTGGCCTTGACCATCAGGCGGTTGCCGACGACGAAGATGGTGTTCGAGAAAGCGACCTGTTTCTGACGTTCGGTGGTGTTGGTCGTCGAACCGCATTCGAGGTCGACGGCACCGTTCTGGACCAGCGTGATGCGATTCTCGGAGGTGACGGGAACCAGCTTGACATCGAGCTTGGCAAGCTTCAATTCGGCCTTGACCGCATCCACCACCTTGAGCATCAATTCCTGCGAGTAGCCGACGACCTGCTGCTTGTCGTCATAGTACGAGAACGGGATCGACGACTCGCGATGCCCCAGCGTGATGACCCCGGTTTCCTTGATCTTCTTCAGCGTACCGGTCAGTTCCTGCGCCAGAGCTGGCGCCGAAATCAGGGCGGTGGCAAGTGTTGCCGCAATGGCGAAGCGCCGCGAAATTGTGAACATCTTGTCTGTCTCCTCTGCAAATTAACTCAAGGTCAGTTGGGGCCGGTCGGAAACACGATGTCGCGCTCGCCGGCCAGCGGCGCGAGCAACGACTGCTGCCAGCGCTGGTCTTGCCAAAACAGTTCGACGCTGCGGTTTGCCGGCTGGTACACGGCGCTGTACAGGGTGCCGTAGCCGCGCCGGTAACTGGTCTGGAACAGCGGTGGCTGGAGCAGCGCGGCAGCGATCTCCGGCAGTGAATGGCTTCTATCCACCACCCAGTACTCCAGCGCCGCGAGGCGCTCGACCGCGCTGGTCGCTTTCGCGTGCGCGGGCCAGTCCACCTGATGCTGGAAGTTGGTGATCGCCCGCCGGCGGGTGACATAGGTGGCCTGGTCGGGGCCAACGTACACCGTTGCCCAATGGCTGCGGGCGTCGAGCAGCATGATGCTGTACGACATGTGTGCCGGTACACGCTTGAGGACATCGCAGGCTTCCTCCACCGTGCTCGAGACCTCGAGCAGGTAGCGCATCAGCAGCGGGATGCCGAAGCCTTCGCCGGCTTGCGTTCTGCCCCCGAAGCTCAGTGACGCAGTCAGGCCCGCCTCGTTGATGCCGTCCAGAGCGCCCCAAAGGCAGTCGCTCATGGCCAGCACGCGTTGGCCGCACCAGCGGGTGGCCAGCCAGTTGCCTTCCAGCAAATCCGGGGAATAGTCGTAGTTGCGCAGCAGGGCGGGGCCTTGTGCGCCGAAGGGATCGATCCACACCGCTTGCGAGCAGCCAGCAATGTAGGCCGGCGGGCACCACATCGAAAGAATGCGCGCTTCGATGTCGCCACCGCCGGCGAGCTCGACCAGGCGCTCCCAGGTAGGCACCAGCTCGGGCATGTGCTGGCGCAGCGCACGCCGACAGTCGAGGTAGCTGGGCCGTCCGAAGACGCCGTTACGCAGGTACCAGTCGCGGTAGCCCGGCCAGCCCCGCTCGAACAAACCCTGCCACGCCTGGCCGGGAGTATCCTCCACCAGCGCGGTGAAGCGCTGGTGGATCGGCAGGTCCGAGTGCAGCAGGGCGGTCAAAGGATTTTGAACGAACCCGGGGCCGGGGCCGCCTCGTGCTGGGTGGTGACGATCGGTTCGCCGGCATAATATTGCTTGATGCCACGAATCCAGTCGCGGGCGCGGATGTTGAGTTTGAAGTTATCGTCCATCGAGCGGCCGCGCGTGATCAGGATACCCAGGTCGGCGCCTTCGTAGCGGTAGTCGCCCGGGCCGGTGATGCGCATGAAGAAGGCCTCGCGCTCGCTGTCGATCGCCTTGCGGTTGTAGTCGAAGCGCTGGTAGCTGACGCTGCCGTCCTCGCTCATCCGGTAAATGCCGGTGGCTGGTGCGTGGGTCACCCGGTCGACGTGCTTGTCGGTGTACTTCATCACTACCTGCGACCACGAATCGATGAAGTGCGGCTGCGCCCAGCGCTCGTTGATTTCCCGCACGTTGAGGTCGAACGGAACGCCCGAGAACTCGAGCAGGTGGAAGAGGAACAGCGGCGCATCGGCATAGGCATGCGCGGCATGGTTGGTCATCGGGCTGGCGCCGCAGACGCGCGGGTTCAGTTCGCCGAGGTAGACCTCGCCGTTGTCCTGGTCGATCAGGAAATCGAGATCGAAATAACCGCGATAGCCTTCTTCCAGCAACTGGTTGCCGAAGCGCTCGGTCATGTCACGAACCTTGGCGACCACCTCTGCGGAGAAGGCGCCGGGGAAGATCTCGTTGCCACACCAGCCGCCCTTGTAAGGCGTCAGTTCGCGTGCCCCGACCACCTCGGTGAGCAGCGGGCCGACCAGCGTTCCCGACTGCGTGGCGCAGGCTTCGAGCGTTGCACCGCGGCAGTTGATGCGCTTCATGATCTTGATTTCTGGATCCTTGCAGATTTCTTCCTCGTGCTTCTTGAAGTCGTCTTCCGAAGAGATGAAGAAGGTGGTGTGGCCGGAGTCACCAAACGCCGACTGCAGTACCAGTTCCTTGCCCAGGCCCTCGCGCTCGGCAATTTCCATCAGGTTGGCGTAGCTGCTGACCTTCTCCAGTGCATTCGGCACCGACGCTACCCCAGCCTTGTTGCCGATGCGCACGGTTTCCATCTTGTTGTCGCAGCGCTGGCGCAGCTTGGCCGGCGGAAACCAGACCTCCATGCCGAGTTCCTTGGCCAGCATCTCGGTCTTCTCGTCGAACATCAGGAAGGTCGCCACCGGCCTGCCACCACGGCGTTCAATGAGGTCGACCACGTCCTTGTGCTGCAGCAGGTAGTTGTTGATGTCCTCGATCGACTCGAATTCGTCGTGCGGCGTCTCCTGCGGAACGAACACGTTCGGATGCCGGCCATCGAAGCAATCGATGTAGCTGATGTAGCGAAACCGGTTGATCCAGCGGTCCATCCCCAGCAGGTTGAAGTTGGTGGCGCTGATGAAGTAGATCGGCCGCTCATTGCGGTGGAACATCAGCAGCAGGTCGGAAATGTTCTTTACGGTGTGCGTCATTGTCTTCTCCTCGTGGTTATGATTGCCAGGGAACTGCGGTACTGCCGGTCGGCCGATTCATTCTGGGTCGGCCTGTGAATTGATCTGTGCGGTCCACACCGCGTTCGCTTGCGCTGAACGCTGTAGCGCCGCCTCGGTGTAGATGCGAAAACCCAGTTCAGGCCGGAAACCATGGATCTCGCGCACATCGAGCGCCTGCATGAAAGTCAGGATCTCGGTACTGATCACCTGCCCCGGCACCAGGATCGGAAAGCCGGGCGGGTAGGGGATGACGAACTGGGCAGAAACGCATTCGCGGCCGCCCTTCATCGCCTGTTCCGTCTCGTCCATGACGAGGTACTCGCAGTTCGCTTCGTCGTAGGCCAGGAAGAAGGCACTGCGGATGTCGCCATCGCGAGTCTCGGTGCGCCCGTCGACGCTGCGGCCACGGAATGCGGTGTGGAAAGCCGAAAAGTCGGGTAGCGGCGGTAACTCGACGGTGAGCGAGCGCACGCGCTTTTCATGGATGCGACGTTCGAGGGTGCTCATGTCGGCCACGCTCTGGTCGATGTCACGGGCGATGTTCACCAGGACTTCGATCAGGTAGGCGATCGTCGAGCGGGTGGTGCCGATGTTGGTCATGAACAGCACGGTGTTGCGCGAAGTCTTGTTGATCTGGATATCGTACTTGTCGGCCAGATATTTGTTCTTCATCGTGTCGCCATCCATTCCCGACAGTCCGATGGACAGGGTGGCGCGGCTCGGGTCGAGCGCGAATTCGTCGGTATGCCAGGCCTTGAACAGGTTGACCCAGCCGGTTTCGACGTTGTACAGCGACTCGACATTCGACTCGCGAAACTCCTCGGGCACCAGATCGGCGACCGTCAGGAAGTGGAAATAGCGTTTCAGCAGGGGATGTGCCTTCACCTGATCGCGCAGGTTCATCGCCAGCTCGAGCTGCCGCTGCACCAGTTCGTAGCCTTCGAGTTCCATCTGTCGCCGGCCGACGTCGAGAGTGGCGAGGATCTGGTAGTTGGGTGAAGTCGAGGTGTGGGTCATGTAGGCTTCATGGAAGGCCTCCTCGGCCTTGTCCTTGAAGTCCAGATCCCAGACGTGGATCATCGATCCCTGACGCAGCGCCGTCAGCGTTTTGTGGGTGGACTGCGTGGCGTAAACGCGCACCCTTGCCTTGGTCGGATCGGGCAGCAGGCGGGTATTGAGCACCCGCTCGTCGTCGGCCCAGGCAGCCTCACCAAAACTGTTGGCGAATTCGGCGTAGCGCTGGGCATAGGCCTCGCTCTGGAACATCTCGGTCAGCTTGGCCGCCGCCGCCATGCCGGTGCGCTGGCGGTAGACCGGGTGGAAACGGGCAAAGGCGAACCACGCCTCATCCCACAAAAACACCAGATCGGGCTTGATCGCCAGGCATTCGAGCATCAGCCGCTCGACGTCGTAGACGATGCCGTCGAAGGTGCAGTTGGTCAGGAGCACCATGCGCACGCGGTTCAACGTTCCGGCGCGGCGCAACTCGAGCAGCGTTTCCTTGATGTGGCGGATCGGCACCGCGCCGTACATCGAGTACTCGTTCAGCGGATAGGCCTCGAGGTAGCTGATCTGGGCGCCGGCCAGCACCATGCCGTAGTGGTGCGATTTGTGGCAGTTGCGGTCCACCAGAACGATGTCATCCGGCCGGACCAGCGCCTGGACGACGATCTTGTTGGCGGTCGAGGTGCCATTGGTGGCGAAGAAGGTGCGGCGGGCGCCAAAAGCACGCGCCGCGTACTCCTGCGCCAGTTTCAACGAGCCCGTGGGTTCGAGCAGCGAATCGAGCCCGCCGGAGGTGGCCGAGGTCTCGGCCATGAACAGGTTCATGCCATAGAACTGGCCGAGGTCGCCGATCCAGTTCGAATTCATGATCGACTTGCCGCGCGCCAGTGGCAGCGCGTGAAAAACACCGGTAGGCTGTTTGGCGTACTCGCGCAGGGCATTGAAGAACGGTGCCTGGTAGCGTTCGGAAACACCCTTCAGGATCGAGTAATAGAGTTCAAGCTGATCCTCCTCGCCGAAGAACACGCGCCTGAAAGTCGCTGCCGCCTTGGCCGCGACGTCCTCCACCCGGGCGTCGGACACCAGATAGAGATCGAGTTCCGGGCGCAACCTGGCAATCTGTTGCCCCAGCAACTGGCCGCGCTCAGACTCGGGGAGGTTTTCGCCGCTGACTTCGAAACCTTCAAAGAAGCGACGCGCCACCATTTCAGGTACGTACAGCGAGCGGTAGGGGAAGCCGTAGCCGATCACCACTGCCTGCAGGTTGAAGTTCACCATCGACGCAATAAGGGCATCCTCGAAAGTCGGCACCACGACCATGTCGAAGATGAAATCGTCGTCGGGGCGGCGCCGGCTGCGGATGCGGCGGCGTAGCGACTCCTCTTCTTCGGCCGGCAGGTCATCGACCAGCAGGACCTCGAAGTAGGGGCAACGCATTTGCGTCTGGAATTCCTTTTCGGTTTCCATTTGCGTCGGCAGTTCGGCGTCGTTGGTGGCTCCGGGGCTACCGTGGCGATAGGTCAGCGAGGCCAGCATGCGGTGGTGGCGGCGAGCGACGATTGCGGCATGCGCCAGCTCGCCGCGTGTTATGAATCCGCACAGATCGGCGAAGGCACGGCGGCCCGGATAGGCCCAGCAGACCTCGATCGGCGTCAGGATCTCGGTCAATTCGTGCACGTGCGCCACGCGCGCTTCACGGTTGCTTTGCTCGCGGGTCGGGTTGGCGAGCTGGGACAGCTCATCGACGAGCTCGATCCAGCTCTCCGTGCGGACTTCCCAGACGCTGCGGTGGCGGCTCAGCGGGGTCGTTGCCTGGATGCCGGCGGTAGGTGTATTCATGACTTGTCTCCAAAGGTGCCGGCGTTGCTTCGTCGCCGGTCGCATAGGCGTCTTGATAAGATGGTACTTGCGCTGCCCGTCAGGCTGTTCGCGCGATCGGGCCGTACCCGTCAGGGCGTGGCTCCTTCGTCATCGCTGCGCCCGGCGGGAGGGGGCAGGAAATGCCCCTGTCCCGGCCTTGCGTGCGCTTGGCATGGCTGCAGGTGACCAGGCATTACCCGACCCAGAGGATCCAGGGAGTGCCGATGACCAGAAACACCACCAGGCAGAAAATGGTGGTCAGCATCCCCAGGCGGTACAGTTCCGACTGCTTGAGATAGCCGCTGGCGACGAAGATGATGTTCTGGCTGCCGCCCTGTGGCGTGATGACCGAGAAGTAGCTGCTGGCGAAGAGCAGCGCATAGGCCATCAGGGCAACCGGAACCCCCGATTTCACGCCGACGTCGAGAAACACGCCGAGCAGCGCCAGCACCTGTGCATTCTGGCTGACGAAACCGAAGTGGAGGAACACGTAGGCGGTCAGCAAGGCGACATAGGCGATCGGCCAGGCGAGACCTTCGAGCCCGACAGCCATACGCTCGCCGACATAGCCCATGAAACCCATTTCGTTGAGCTGCCCGCTCATGCCAAAAAGTATCGCCAGCCAGACGAAAGTGACCAGCGTGCCACCCTGCTGGTTCATGTCCTCCATCGTCAGAACGCCGGTGATCATCAGCGTGGCGAGGCCGGCGAAGGCAATGGCCGTCGCGTTGAGGTTGTACGGTGCGGCGAGCACCCAGCCGGTGATCATGATGGTGAAGGTGATCGCCGTGATCTTCTCGTGACGCGACATCGGCCCCATCGTGCGCAATTCCTCGCGTGCGCGGGCCGGCGCCTCCGGCGTGGCGGTGATGCCGGGCGGATAGAGACGATAGAGGAGCAGCGGCAGCAGGGCGATCACCACCAGACAGGGAACACAGGAGGCGAGCAGCCAGGATCCGAAATCGATTTTCAGTCCCTGTTCGGCGGCGAGCGCCGCTCCGACCGGGTTGCCCGAGGTGGCGGTGAACCACAGCGCCGAGGTGATCGCCAGGCTGGCCATGCCACAGAACATCAGGTAGCCGCCAAATCGCCGGGTTTTCTCGTCGTCGGGTGTCGAGCCGCCGTTGTTTGCCAGCGCCAGGATGACCGGGAAGAGCACACCACCACGCGCGGTGTTGCTCGGGAAGCCGGGGGAGATCAGGGTGTCGGTGATGAAGATGCTGTACGCCAGGCCAAGCGTCGATTTCCCGAACACCGAGACCACCAGCAGACTGATGCGCTTGCCGAGTCCGCTCTTGACCACCGACTGCGAGACCAGGAAGGCGGTGACCACGAGGAGCACGATGTTGTTGGCAAACGCACCATAGGCCTTGGCCGGAGTCAACGTCCCCGTGAGCACGACGAGCGCGACCGCCACCAGCGACGAGATAAACAGCGGAAAGATATTGAGGACCACCGAGAAGATCGCCGACGCGAAGATCGCAAAGAGATGCCAGGACTCACGCGTCAGCCCCTCGGGAACCGGCGTGAACCAGAGACCGAAGAACAGGGCGAAGAGGGCCACCAACTTCAGGATTCTTCCCGTTCCGAAAGCAGCTGTACTCATTTTGGACCTCCTGCGGCGGTGGGAGAAACCACTTTGGGCGAGCCGAGGCGCGCCGAACCCTTCAGATCGACGACCCGTCCCGCTAGCTCGTCGCCTTCGATAGCGCCGAGACGCTGCCATTTGAAGCTGTATTCGCCGGTAATTCCGGCGTAGCGACCGGTGCCACCGAGAACTTACCTTCGACCAACTGGCTGGGGCCAAAGCCTTCGCCGCTCAACTCGCTGAAGACCTTGTCGCCGTGCTCATCGGTCCACACGCTACGCCCGTGCAAGCCAGTGGTCGTGTCGGAGAAGCCGATGGCTTCGGACTGGAAAGCGCGATTGAGTCGCTGCTTGCCGCTCAGCATCATCGAACCGCTGACCTGGAAAATGCCTGCCTGTTGCCCCGGCAAGAGGTTCACGACACGGCGGTTGCCGGTAACGGTCCAGTCGCCGGTGAAGCTTCGTACGTCGTCCGCTGCTGCGGTCGCCGGCGCAGTCGCCGCTTGATTCGCCGTTTGCGTCGCCGGTGGGCTTGCTGGTTGACCACAGGCAGCCACCAGGAGAACGCTGAGGACAGCGGTACCTGGCGAGTAATGGTATCTGGGTAAGTTGGTTGACCAACGCATGGATCTGCCTCCTATCAAAAGAGAAGCCGTAAACAATCAAGCGTCCGGTTCGACACGGCCATTCAATGGCGTCCCCCGCCGTCCAAAACCGAGGCTAGCACTTTGTTTTCTGCATGGTCAATACTTTTCTTATTTTGTAATGAACGGTCCCATGGATTGCCATCGTCGTAGTGCATCTACATACCGTGTGAGCACGGAAACCCGGTTGACCGCTGCTGTTGCAGGGAGCGATACTTGGCCACCTGATTGCAGCTTCGACGGTAAGCCGGTGATCGGCTACGATCCGGCCTGTCCGGGCCTGTTCTGGCTGGCCGGACAGGCTGGCTACGGTATTCAGTGCGCCGATGGCGTGGCGCGACTCGCCGGTGCGCTGCTGCTCGGCGAAGCGCTACCCGCTGACCTGCACGCAGCGGAGGTCGCCGCAGCGTCGCTGTCGCCGCAGCGTCTGCGCTGAACTTCCAGCGTCCTTCGTGCTTGAATTTTACCCTGCGGCAGCGGTCTGAATGTTGCGCTGCGGTACCACGCAGCGTCTTAAGGTACTAATCTGTCTGCTGCCGCCGAGCTCGGCGCGCAGAACAAAACCATTATTTTCATGATTCTGCAGACCAGGAGACAAGTTCATGGCAGCTCTGCCCGAAAACGCGCTGTCGGCCGGCATCACCGATGCGGACCCGCAAGAGACCCAGGAATGGCAAGACGCGCTAAGTGGCGTGATTGACAGGGAAGGCGCCGAGCGCGCCCACTACCTCATCGAAGGCCTGATTGCACAGGCGCGCCAGGAAGGAATCGACATCCCGTACAGCGCCACGACCGAGTACGAACACCATCCCGGTGGATCGGCAGCCAAAATACCCAGGTAATGCCGACCTGGAAATCAGGATTCACAATTACATCCGCTGGAACGCCATGGCGATGGTTGTGCGCGCCAACCGTGGCAGCAACGTCGGCGGCCACATCGCTTCGTTCGCCTCGGCGGCGGCGCTTTACGACGTGGGCTTCTCGTGGTTCTGGCGGGCACCCACCGAGCAGCATGGCGGCGACCTGATTTTTTTTCAGGGGCACTCGGTTCCCGGCGTCTATGCACGTGCCCACCTGCTCGGACGGCTGACCGATGACCAGATGGACAACTTCCGGCAGGAAGTCGGTGGCCAGGGAATTTCGTCGTACCCACACCCGTGGCTGATGCCTGATTTCTGGCAGTTCCCGACCGTCTCGATGGGTCTCCGGGCCCCTGCAGGCGATCTATCAGGCGCGCTTCATGAAATATCTGGACAGTCGCGGTTTCATCGAAGCCGGGGACCGCAAGGTCTGGGCCTTCCTGGGCGATGGCGAGACGGACGAGGTCGAGTCGCTTGGTGCCATCGGCATGGCCGCGCGCGAGCGACTGGACAACCTGATTTTCGTCATCAACTGCAATCTGCAGCGGCTCGACGGTCCGGTGCGCGGCAACGGCAAGATCATCCAGGAACTCGAGGGCACTTTCCGCGGTGCCGGCTGGAACGTCATCAAACTGATCTGGGGAACCCAATGGGATGCGCTCTTCCTGCGCGACAAGAAGGGTATCCTGAAGCAGCGGATGATGGAGGCCGTCGATGGCGAGTACCAGACCTTCAAGGCGAAGGATGGCGCCTACGTCCGCGAGCACTTCTTCAACACCCCGGAACTTCAGGAACTCGTTGCCGACTGGACCGACGAACAGGTGTGGTCGCTGAACCGCGGTGGCCATGACATCTTCAAGATCTTCAGTGCTTACAGGAGTGCTGCCGACCATCAGGGGCAGCCGACACTGATCCTGGCCAAGACGATCAAGGGCTGCTGGCATGGGCCAGGCCGGTGAGGGGATGAATATCTCGCACCAGCAGAAGAAACTTGATTACGAAGCGATCAAGCGCTTCCGCGACCGCTTCAGCCTGCCGGTACGCGACGACCAGATCGAGGAATTGCCTTACCTGAAGTTTGCCGAAGGTTCGGCCGAGCTTACCTACATGCAGCAGCGTCGCCTGGACCTTGGCGGCTATCTGCCGAAACGTCGACGCACGGCGGCAGCGCTCGAAATCCCGGAACTCTCCGCTTTTGATACCCTGCTCAAGGCCTCGGGCGAGGGTCGCGAGGTGTCCACGACGATGTCCGTCGTCCGTCTTCTCAACATTCTGCTCAAGGACAAGAAGGTCGGTCGCCACGTCGTCCCGATCGTTCCCGACGAATCACGCACCTTCGGCATGGAGGGCCTGTTCCGCCAGATCGGCATCTGGAATCAGGACGGTCAGAACTACGTTCCCGAAGACCATGACCAGTTGATGTTCTACAAGGAGTCGAAGGACGGTCAGGTGTTGCAGGAAGGAATCAACGAAGCCGGCGCCATGAGCGACTGGATCGCAGCCGCAACCGCGTATTCGGTGCACGGCGTACAAATGATTCCGTTCTACATCTGCTATTCGATGTTCGGCTTCCAACGCACCATGGACCTTTGCTGGGCGGCTGGCGATCAGCGTGCTCGCGGCTTCCTGATCGGCGGCACCGCCGGCCGGACGACCTTGAACGGGGAGGGCTTACAGCACGAAGACGGCCACTCGCTGATCCTTTCCAGCCTGATTCCGAACTGCATCAGCTACGACCCGACCTTCTCGTTCGAGGTCGCCGTGATCATGCACGAGGGTATGCGTCGGATGTACCGGGAGCAGGACGACGTCTTCTACTACGTCACGGTGATGAACGAGAACTACGAACATCCCGGAAATGCCGGCCGGCGCCGAAGCCGACATCCTCTAGGGCATGTACCTGCTGCGCCGCGGCCAGTCGTCGGACAGCAACCCGGCGGCGCCGCGAGTGCAACTGCTGGGGTCGGGAACGATCTTCCGCGAAGTCATTGCCGCCGCCGAACTGCTCAAGAACGATTGGGGCGTTGACGCCGACCTCTGGGGGCTGCCCGAGTTTCACTGAACTGGCGCGCAACGGCAACAGCGTGGAGCGCTGGAACCTGCTCAATCCGACCGGCAAACCACAGGTGTCGCACGTCGAAGCCTGTCTCAGCGACACCCGTGGCCCGATCATCGCGGCGACCGATTATGTGCGCATGTATGCCGACCAGATCCGTCAGTTCATCAAGCGTCGCTACGTGACCTGGGCACCGACGGCTTTGGCCGCTCGGATACGCGCGCGCAGTTGCGCCATTTCTTCGAGGTCGATCGTCGGTGGATCACCGTTGCTGCGCTCAAGGCACTCGCCGATGACGGCACGATCGATCGGAACAAAGTCGCGCATGCGATCGCCAGATACGGCATCGACGTGAATAAACCCAACCCGACGACGGTTTAAGGGAGGATCAGGGAAATCCGCGTTGCGCTGGGCGAGAAGATTTCCGAAGGCGCTGTGGTGGTCGTCCTCGAAGCGTCCGAAGAGGTGGCAACGCCGCCGGTCGTCGCCAGTGCAGCGGCCGCCGTGGCTGCTGCGCCGACTAGTCCGCCGCCGCCTGCCGCGGCTGCGCCTTCGCCAGCAGCCAGCCCTGGCGCAACGGTCGAGGTCAAGGTGCCCGACATCGGTGACTATCATGACGTGCCGGTGATCGACGTCTGCGTCCAGGTCGGCGACACGGTCAAGGTCGATGACGCCTTGGTGACGCTCGAATCCGACAAGGCGACGATGGACGTGCCGTCTTCGGCGGCCGGGGTGATCCGCGAAGTCAGGGTCAAGCTCGGTGACAAGGTTTCCGAGGGCGCGGTGGTGGTCGTTCTCGACACCGCCAGTGGTCCGGCCGCCGCTGCGCCGGCTCCCGCTGCCGCAATGGCGCCGGCGGCGCCAGCCGGCGCGACCAGCGTCCCGGTCGCGCCGGTGCCAGCCGCGCCTCCGCTTGCCGGCCTGGCGCCCGGCGCCAGGACGCACGCCAGCCCGTCGGTTCGCCTTGCTGGCGCGCGAGCTTGGCGTCGACCTCAACAAGGTCGCTGCCAGCGGCTCCAAGGGGCGCATCCTCAAGGAGGATGTCACGGCCTACGTCAAGGGCGTGCTGACCGCTGCACCAACGGCCGCTGCCGCCGCACCGTCGCTCGGCGGCGGCCTCGATCTGCTGCCCTGGCCAAAGATCAACTTTGCCAAGTTTGGCCCGGTCGAAGTCGAGCCGCTGGCGCGGATCAAGAAGATCTCTGCGCAGAACCTGGCCCGCAACTGGGTGATGATCCCGGCGGTGACTTACCATGAAGACGCCGACATCACCGACCTGGAAGCCTTCCGTGTGGCGATGAACAAGGAAAAACGAGAAGTCGGGAGTCAAGATGACGATGCTTGCTTTTCTTATCAAGGCATGCACCGTTGCGCTCAAGAAGTTCCCCGGAGTTCAACAGTTCGCTAGATGGCGACAACCTGGTGCTCAAACAGTATTATCACGTCGCCTTCGCCGCCGACACGCCGAACGGCCTGGTCGTGCCGGTGATCAAGAACGCCGACCAGAAATCGGTCGGCGAGCTCGCCGTCGAAAGCGGCGAGCTGGCCAGCAAGGCGCGCGATGGCAAGCTCTCTCCGGCTGAGATGTCGGGGGCCTGTTTCACCATTTCGAGCGTCGGCGGGATCGGCGGTACCCACTTCTCGCCGATCGTCAATGCGCCCGAAGTAGCCATCCTCGGCGTCAGCAAGTCGGTGATGAAACCGCTATGGAATGGCAAGGAGTTCGCGCCGCGGCTGATCCTGCCGATGTCGCTCTCCGCCGACCACCGCGTCATCGATGGCGCTCTGGCCACTCGTTTCCAACGTCCATGTCGCGCAACTGCTCGCCGACATGCGGCGTGTGCTGCCTGATCGGGAGACAATCGCGAGCCAGATCATTGAAGCCAAAGTGCCGGACATCGGCGACTATCACGACGTGCCGGTGATCGACGTCTGCGTCAAGGCCGGCGACGCCGTCAAGGTCGACGACCCGCTGGTCACCCTCGAATCCGACAAAGCGACGATGGACATCCCGAGCAGCGTCGCCGGCGTCGTCCGGGAGGTGAAGGTCAGTCTCGGCGACAAGGTGTCAGAAGGATCGGTTGTCGTCCTGATCGAGGCTGCTGATCCTGCCGCCGCGGCAGCCGTTACCACGCCGGCAGCCGTCGCGGCCACCGCGCCGCCGGCCAGCGTCACCGCGGCTGCGTAGGTTGCGGCGCCGGTTAGCGGCAGCGCCGACCTCGAATGCGAGATGCTGGTTATCGGCGCCGGTCTTGGTGGCTACTCGGCCGCGTTTCGCAGCGCCGACCTCGGCATGCAGACCGTGCTCGTCGAACGCTACCCGACGCTCGGCGGCGTTTGCCCTGAACGTCGGCTGCATCCTGTCGAAAGCGCTGCTGCACATCGCCAGCGTGATGGAGGAAGCGCGGCACATGGGGCGATAGCGGTGTCCGCTTCGCCGCCCGAGCATCGACCTCGACAAGCTGCGTCTGCACAAGGACAAGGTTGTCGGCACGCTCACTGGCGGTCTCGCCGGCATGGCCAAGGGGCCGCAAGGTCGAAGTCGTGCAGGGCGTCTGCCAGTTCGTCGACCTGCATCACCTCGAAGTGGCGCTTGCCGGCGGCGGCAGCAAGCTGATCCGGTTTCAGAAAGCGATCATCGCTGCCGGTTCGCAGCCGATCGCGCTGCCGTTCATGCCCAACGATGACCCGCGCGTCGTCGACTCGACCGGCGCTCTCGAGCCACGCCAGATCCCGCAGCGCATGCTGGTCGTCGGTGGCGGCATCATCGGCCTCGAAATGGCCAGCGTCCACTCGGCGCTCGGTTCGCGGATCACCGTCGTCGAACTCGGGTCGGTACTGATGCCCGGTGCCGACCGCGATCTCGTCAAGGTCTGGGAGAAGAAGAATGCGCACCGCTTCGACCGCATCCTGCTCAATACCGGCGTCGTTGCCGCCGCGGCCAGTCCCGAGGGGATCGAAGTCACCTACAGCAACGACGAGAAGGAAAGCTTCGACCTGGTGCTGGTTGCCGTCGGACGCTCGCCCAACGGCGGCAAGCTCGCTGCCGAGAAAGCCGGCGTCGCCGTCAATGAGCGCGGCTTCATTCCGGTCGATACGCAGTTGCGAACCAATGTCGCGCACATTTTCGCCATTGGCGACATCGTCGGGCAGCCGATGCTCGCGCACAAGGGAGTGCACGAAGCGCACGTTGCCGCCGAGGCCGCGCACGGCAGCAAGCGCTGTTTCGACGCCCTGCAGATCCCGTCGGTCGCCTACACTGACCCCGAAATCGCCTGGGCCGGCAAGACCGAGGAGCAATGCCGAGCCGAAGGCATCACCTACGGCAAGAGCGTCTTCCCGTGGGCGGCGTCGGGGAGAGCGCTGGCCAATGGCCGGTCCGAGGGCTTCACCTGTTGATCTTCGACGAAGCGACGCATCGCATCATCGGTGGCAGCATCGTCGGCACCGACGCCGGTGACCTGATCGGCGAAGTCTGCCTGGCCATCGAAATGGGCTGCGACGCCGCCGATATCGGCCACACCATCCACCCGCACCCGACCCTCGGCGAATCGGTGGGGATGGCGGCAGAAGTCTATGAGGGGGTGTGTACTGACCTGCCGGCGGTGAAGAAGAGGTAGGCGGAGCCCAGCGCTCCGGTCGTACGATGACGCCGCCGCACGTGAAGTGCGGCGGCGTCGTTCTCGATGCACCCGACTTGATGTCTTCGTTTGCGCTTGACGTCGGATGCGGGTTTCGGAAATACTTTGGCGGCGAGGGAGGTCCGATCCTGCCATGGTGCCTCACTCAGCCACAGGAAGGGGAATCCGAGATGAGCGAACTCAGTGGAATCGGATCCGAAATAGCGGCTCTGCCGCCCAATCTGCGCGCCGAAGTTCTGGATTTCGTCAAGGTCATCAAGCAGCGGCATGGCCTTCCGGCCTTACATGCAGCCGTTGATAAAGGGCCGGAAACGGGCGATTCGGCCTTCTTCCAAGCATTGCAACAAATCGGGTTTGTCGGATGTATCGAGAGTGACGACCAGCTCGCCAGCACATACAAAACCCGACTGGATTTTTCGACTAAAGCCGGGACGCAACCGTGATACTGGTTTTACCGATGGATTTGGCAGATGCCTCGCTGGTGTTGCTGGCAGAGGAGAGCGGCGAGGGACGTGTTGTCAGTACCGATGAGCGTGATTTTCACACTTATCGCTGGAAAAACCAGCATCCCTTTCGTAATTTGCTGCTTGAGCAGGTTTGAGCCGGACCTGTTGATATTGAGATGGATACAGCGCTGCTTTTACGGCATGGAGGATGCTGGCTGCTGGATGGCAAGACTTGACCGCAGATCTCGCTGTGTTTCCTGGTTTCTTGTGATGTGGAGGTCGCCGTGGGAACTGACTACGAAACGGACGTGGTGGCATGGGCCAGCGAACAGGCCCGGCTGATTCGTGCCGGGCGTTTCGATCTCGTTGACCGGGAACATATCGCGGAGGAGATTGAAGACGTGGGAAAGAGTGAACAGCGCGAGCTGGCCACCCGAATGGCGGTCCTGCTGGCACATCTCCTCAAGTGGCAGCATCAACCCGAGCGCCGAGGCGCAAGCTGGGAAGTGACGATCAGCAATCAGCGACAGAGAATTGTCCGTCGCCTGGACAAGACTCCGAGTCTGCGCGGCTGCCTCAATGACCCGGACTGGTGGGCCGATGCCTGGGGCGATGCCTGCGATCTGGCCAGCGCCGAAACAGGAATCGGGATAGACAAGCTCCCACGCAATTGCCCTTGGGCGGTCGCAACGGAAGTGCTCTATGAAAGCTGGCTACCGAATGGGTAGCGGTAGTTCTAACTGAGCCATTTGCAGCCGACATGCTGGATTGCAAGACTTGACCCCAGTGACCCCTCCAGCATCCAACGGAAAACACTCTTCAGCCGGGCTCCGCTGTACCCCAGGCGCCTGACCGTCACTCCGCCGAACACCGTCGCCAGCGATCGGCTTCTGGCTCGGCAATGCCGCCGATCCGCTCCGTCCGCCCCGGTCACTACTTCACACCTTTCTTCCGCCGCCGTTCGTTGATCCAGGTACCCCTGCATCAAGCGCCGCAACAACTCATTCCCCTCGCGCGCGATCAGGGATTCGACCTCCCCATGCTCCAGGATTCGTGCCGAATCCGATCGCAGTTCACCCATCAGTTTCTCAAACTGCTCGCGAGCCGCGACAAACTCGTCAAAACAGGTCTCTTGGTCTCTCCTGACATCTCAAAGGGGCCTCCTGGGCATGGGTAATCAGCTTGAAAACCGTTACCTACCACCTCCGAGGCATCTTTGACAACCCTCTGATAAATCATGTCTTTGATCCGCAAGCAATCCTCGTGGCCGAAAAGATCCACACCCTATTCATTTGGCGGGCGTTATGATGTTGGTCTCGATAACCGTATCATGCCAGAAGTGGCCGCCCGCGTCCTCCGCTTTGGCACCCAGCCGCAAAAAAATCAGCCGTGCAGAACGAGTTTTGCAAGAGGCTCTAGCCAAAAGTACAATGCGGTAACATGCTTTGTGAATGCTTTATTTCAAGACCTGATAATCATCTAGCCGGCTCCCCACCCGCGGCGTTACAGTCAGTGGGAATTCACAGACTGACAACCGCAGAAGAGGAGCCGAAATGAAACTGTATGCTGCAATTGACCTTCATTCCAACAATAGCGTGTTGGTGATTCTGGACGAGGCAGATCGAATGGTACTGCAGAGGCGCGTGCCGAACAATCTGGAGCGCATTCGCGAGGCGCTTTGTCCCTATGGCGAGCAGATCGAAGGCATTGCCGTCGAATCGACGTACAACTGGTATTGGCTGGTTGATGGACTAATGGACACGGGCTATCGGGTGTCTGTACCTGAGAACACGGCGGCGGTCAAGCAGTACGAGGGCCTGAAGTGCAGGGAAGACGTGGACGATGCCCGCTGGCTGGCGCACTTGTTGCGTTTGGGCATCCTGCCGGTAGGGTACATCTGTCCGAAGGAAGCGCGTGGTGTGCGAGATCTGATGCGCAAGCGCAACCAGTTGGTAGGGCAGAGATCACGGCAGATTTTGAGTATCGAGAACGTGCTGAGCCGCGACACGGAGGGCGCGCGAGCGCCAACGAGATCAAGCGCTGGCAGGAAAAGGAGGTCGATCAACTGGCCCTGACAGAAAGTAGCCGCTTGGCCGTGAAAAGCAACCTGGCGGTGATGCACTGTCTGAATGAACAGATCGAACGGCTGGAAGCGGAGATCCTGAAAAGGCGAAGCTACGCCCGGACTACCAGGGGCTGCTGACGGTGAGCGGCGTGGGTAAAGTGCTCGCACTGACCATTGCGCTCGGAGACCGGTGAGGTGAGCCGCTTTGCCACGGTGGGGATTTTTTCCTCGTATTGCCGCTGTGTCGGCAGTGAGCATCTGTCGAACGGCAAGAGGAAAGGGAGCGGCAACGTCAAGAGCGGCAACAAATATCTGGCGTGGGCTTTTGTCGAGGCAGCGAATTTTGCGGTGCGTTACGAGCCGGTGGTCAAGCGCTTCTACCAACGCAAGTGCGCCAGGACGATGCCCGTGGTAGCGATCAAGGCAGTGGCACACAAGCTGGCCCGAGCCTGTTACCACGTGATGCGCGATCGGGTGCCGTTTGACGTGCAGCGTGCGTTTGCCTGAAAGAATGGAGCGGGGGCGGTGAGCCAGACACGGGGCTGGCTAATAACCATCAGACCTGATTGGGCCACCGTCCTCCTCTCCGCCAGACCGGAGGCCGGCAGGGTCGGTAAGGTGACAAAGCCGAAATGCGCGGCTTTGCCACCTTGCACCAGCCTAAATCACCGTCGGGCGTCAAGGGTGCGCTACGCCGGGCTGCCAAAACGCAGCCCGCCCTTGACGCAGGAGAAGTTATCGCGAGAACCAAGGTTTTGAAAAGGCAAAAGGCTTGACCAGTTCGCCTCTGCCGCGAGCCAACAGGGTTGGTGCCCGCCGCAATCGTGACGGGCAACCATAGATTTGTCATCGGCGAACACGCCGAACGACTTGGACACGTGCAGGGCACCGACGGTTTTCTGGGGCCGCAACCGCGGCTAGGGCGCAGCCCGGGTGTCCACACCCGGACTACCACCTTGATCCTGATGGGTGACTGGTGCGGACTGGTTCCGACACCGCAAGAACGAAAACCAGGGCGCGAGCGCCGGGCTGACGCCAGGAGGGGAGTAGCTCACGAATGTATCGCCGCTGCATCGCGAGAGATTTTTTAACCTATTGACAGGGGCCGGCTAATGGGTGACCCCGCGCTTGCATGACCCCGCGCTTGCACTGACTGGCTTTCAGCCATCGTTATGTCTTCGTCACCTGTCGATTTGCCGGATCGACTTGATAGCGACCCAACTGCTCCCCCACACCAAGTTCTTCGCATTTTTGTCGTAAGTGACGTTTCCAGAGGGGTCTTGCCACCGCCTCGTAGGCGACCTGTGGAATAATCCAGAAGCCGAGCAATGCCACGAGGACTGTGACGACGAGAGCATTACTACGATCTCCGGGAGTAAACCAAAAGACGCAACCGACTAAGGCCAAATAAGCAGCGACAAATGCGCCCTCAAGTAACCTGACTACTCGTTTGGCACTTCTTGCCGCGCGCTGCACCCGCAAGTCAACGTCGCAGTCGGCAGCGGCTTCAACGGCGTGGAGACGCTGACTGAGTTCAGAGAACTTCCTATTTCGCTCGCAGGTCTCTTTTTTCCGCCGCGGGAGGTCCGTTCGGTGAGCTTGTGCGTCAGTTCCAGGAGTTCCGACTCTCGAGCAAGAATCTGGTCCTGATGTGCGCGGACAAGCTGTTCACGCATTTCATCGTGACAACGCTGCAGATTCGCTTCGCGCCTTTCGGCCTCTTCACGTAGCTCCGCCGCAACGCTGAGCCGCATCTCCGCCAAGAGTTGCTCGGCATTGTCTGGAGTAATCGCACTCGGAAATCCAAGTGTCGAATGAACTAAGCATCTCTGCGCGCGTTGATCACGCATCAAGGTCATAAACAGATTCGCTTTTTCCGGGTCGAGCTCTGTCAGGTACTGCCGGGCCTTGCTCACCACGTCTGTGCGAGGGCTCATGACGAAGGAGCAATTGGCGACCAGTTTCTTTCGAGATAGGGCTCCAAGGTTGCCTCCCACCGCAAACCACAGGTATCCAGCTAATCGCCTATCGGTAATAGCGGGCGGGACGTCATCGGGACCGATCAACTGCCGTCCTACGAGAAATCGGTGGGAACTAACAGCCACAGCGTCGTTGCGCGTCACGAATATCCATCGTGCATCCGCGATCGCCTTCGCGTTCTGTTCGGTCCCCTAGCACGCAAGATAGTCGCAATGGAGCGAGCATCCCGGAATGCGGCGCTCCAAATTCTCCATTACTCGTCCAATGTTGTTCCTCGTTGTCCTCCGTTGCGGCATCGCAATACTGCATTTGCTCAACGGTCGCCATTTCATTTGCGTCAACGATGTCAATGCCAAGGGCTTCGACGCGCCGTTCAAGGTCCACCAAGGTCGCTCGCGCATAGGCAGCATGGCTTGAATCAAGGCGAATTCGATTTCCAAGTGGCCCAAATGGTTGGTCACCTCTTTGCAGCGCCCCCAAAGGGCCGCGGAGCGAGCCTTTCATTTCTTCTAGAATGTGCTCGAAAACTACTTTTCGGACTGCTGCTCTGCCCACTAGCTCGAAAAGATCCTTCGCATAGTCGCGAAGCTCGGGTGTGCTCAGATCCAGAAAGTCGAGAATTAGCGGACCATCTAAGACGGCGTTGACCTTCGCAAGCGCGTCCGACGAGCTTGGGGTTTGCAGAGTTAAGACTACTTCAGCTATCAACGCTCCTGTCATTAGGCGTGTAAGTAGGTCTGCAGCGGCTCCGCCACCTTCAAGCTTTCTCAAAGCAAACTCGGCGCTGAGCACATCGAGCGACTGTTCAAGTTGGACTGCGTCGTGCTCGTCGTCCTCAACCTTCGTCAGCACAATCTTCTTGCCATGGTAGTAATTTTTCTCGCGCTTTTCTGTGAAGCTCAAGAACTGAGCGCTGGTAAGACGCTGAAGAAATGCAGTGGCAAGTGCATCGGGTTCCTGCCGCAGTCCTACCCGATCGAGTGATTCATTCGCGAAATTCGTAAACTCGGCCAGAAGCCCATTGGCACCTTGCTCGTCGAAGTCACCTACGTCTATGCGTCTCGCAACGATGCGGTAGGTATGTGGTTCGTCGTCATCTACGGATAGAAGACCCGCCTCGGCGAGCTTTTCCACGAGCCCGGACGCAACCAACGGACTCATGGGGATATCGTAGGTTTTCTGGACATCTGTTGCGAACTCAGCGGCGTCGAATCTACGACCCTGCTTCTTCGCCAAGACCGGGGCAGAGATTGGCACTAAGCCGGTTACGAGATCACCCGTTCGCGAGTACGACTCTTCAACAAAAGCGAAAGCGATTAGCTCGCGAGGATTTGATTTTTCGCCATTCGATTGTTGTGTTCGTTCGTTCATGATCCCCTCATGTGTTTAGCGATTAGGTAGTGTCTGGCAGAAAAAGCCTGTTTTCTAGAAAATTGGGCGTGCCAGCCCTACGGGGTGGAGCTGATCCGCGAATAATTTTTTGGTAATACCTTGCCATTATTCGAGTCGAATCCCTTTTCGAGGATTCGAATATGCTATGGCCATAATTTGTGGCCAAGTGGATTCTTGGTCCATACCTCCAACTCTTGGTAATTGTGTTGGACGAAGCCGCTACGCGGAGGATCCGGTGGCGACGCGCTCGCATCACAATATGACCTCACCCCCTCGAACGAGGGGCTCTCCCCGGAGACAACTGGAGGTCATCTTACGATGAGCACATCACCGGAAGCAACGTTTGATCGCAACTACGCGCTGCACCTGCAACACCTGACGCTCAAGGGGCTGCAACCCAAGACGATCGAGGCCTACTCGCGCGCCATTCGGCGGATCGGCGAACGCTTTGATCAGCGTATCGAGACGCTGTCCGAGCAGCAGTTACTCGACTACTTCACCGAGTTGGTGGCGTCGCACTCGTGGAGTTCGGTCAAGCTCGATCTGTATGGTTTGAAGTTCTACTACGAGCACGTCTTGCGCCGGCCCTGGGGGTCACAAAAGGTGGGGTCACCCATTAGCCGGCCCCTGTCAATAGGTTAAAAAAATCTCTCGCGATGCAGCGGCGATACATTCGTGAGCTACTCCCCTCCTGGCGTCAGCCCGGCGCTCGCGCCCTGGTTTTCGTTCTTGCGGTGTCGGAACCAGTCCGCACCAGTCACCCATCAGGATCAAGGTGGTAGTCCGGGTGTGGCCACCCGGGCTGCGCCCCCTGGCCGCGGTTGCGGCCCCAGAAAACCGTCGGTGCCCTGCACGTGTCCAAGTCGTTCGGCGTGTTCGCCGATGACAAATTTATGGTTGCCCGTCACGATGGCGGCGGGCACCAACCCCTGTTGGCTCGCGGCAGAGGCGAACTGGTCAAGCCTTTTGCCTTTTCAAAACCTTGGTTCTCGCGATAACTTCTCCTGCGTCAAGGGCGGGCTGCGTTTTTTGCAGCCCGGCGTAGCGCACCCTTGACGCCCGACGGTGATTTAGGCTGGTGTAAGGTGGCAAAGCCGCGCACTTCGGCTTTGTCACCTTACAGACCCTGCCGGCCTCCGGTCTGGCGGAGAGGAGGACGGTGGCCCAATCAGGTCTGATGGTTATTAGCCAACCCCGTGTCTGGCTCACCGCCCCCGCTCCATTCTTTCAGGCGAACGCACGCTGCACGTCAAACGGCACCCGATCGCGCATCACGTGGTAACAGGCTCGGGCCAGCTTGTGTGCCACTGCCTTGATCGCTACCACGGGCATCGTCCTGGCGCACTTGCGTTGGTAGAAGCGCTTGACCACCGGCTCGTAACGCACGGCGAAGTTCGCCGCTTCGACCAAGGCCCATGCCAGGTACTTTGTTGCCGTTCTTGACGTTGCCGCTCCCTTTCTTCTTGCCGTTCGACAGATGCTCACTGCCGACACAGCGGCAATACGAGGAAAAATCCCCCACCGTGGCAAAGCGGCTCACCTCACCGGTCTCGAGCGCAATGGTCAGTGCGAGCACTTTACCCACGCCGCTCACCGTCAGCAGCCCCTGGTAGTCCGGGCGTAGCTTCGCCTTTTTCAGGATCTCCGCTTCCAGCCTTTCGATCTGTTCATTCAGGCAGTGCATCACCGCCAGGTTGCTTTTCACGGCCAAGCGGCTACTTTCTGTCAGGGCCAGTTGATCGACCTCCTTTTCCTGCCAGCGCTTGATCTCGTTGGCGCTCGCGCGCCCTCCCGTGTCGCGGCTCAGCACGTTCTCGATACTCAAAATCTGCCGTGATCTCTGCCCTACCAACTGGTTGCGCTTGCGCATCAGATCTCGCACACCACGCGCTTCCTTCGGACAGATGTACCCTACCGGCAGGATCCCCAAACGCAACAAGTGCGCCAGCCAACGGGCATCGTCCACGTCTTCCTTATGCTTCAGGCCCTCGTACTGCTTGACCGCCGCCGTGTTCACCAGGTGCACCCGATAGCCCGCGTCCATTAGTCCATCAACCAGCCAATACCAGTTGTACGTCGATTCGACGGCAATGCCTTCGATCTGCTCGCCATAGGGACAAAGCGCCTCGCGAATGCGCTCCAGATTGTTCGGCAAGCGCCTCTGCAGGACCATTCGATCTGCCTCGTCCAGAATCACCAACACGCTATTGTTGGAATGAAGGTCAATTGCAGCATACAGTTTCATTTCGGCTCCTCTTCTGCGGTTGTCAGTCTGTGAATTCCCACACTGACTGTAACGCCGCGGGTGGGGAGCCGGCTAGATGATTATCAGGTCTTGCACAAAAGGTGGGGTCACAAAAGGTGGGGTCAGGTCTTGTAATCCAGCAATGCACACAAAAGGTGGGGTCAGGTCTTGTAATCCAGCAATGCAAAGGCTAAAATCGAGCCTATGGCAAGACCATTACGCATCGACCTTGCCGGTGGTGTGTACCACGTCACGTCGCGTGGCGACCGCCGGGAGGACATTTACCAGAGCGACGAAGATCGCGCAGCGTGGCTAACCGTCCTCGGCCAGAGCTGCGCGCGCTTCAACTGGCGGTGTCATGCCTGGTGCCAGATGACCAACCACTTTCACCTCGTGCTGGAGACGCCAGACCCCAACCTCTCGCAAGGAATGCGGCAGTTGAACGGCGTCTATACGCAGCAGTTCAATCGCCGCCATGCGCTGGTCGGGCACCTGTTTCAGGGGCGCTTCAAGGCAATTCTGGTCGAACGCGAAACCTACTTGCTGGGACTGGCGCGCTACGTCGTACTCAACCCGGTCAGGGCAGGAATGGTGGCGCGGCCGGACGACTGGCCATGGAGCAGTTACCGCGCGATGGTCGGAGCGGCACCGACACCGGAATGGCTGGAGACCGATTGGCTCCTGGGCCTGTTCGGCGAAGAGCGTGCTCAGGCGCAGGCGGGCTACGCAGCCTTCGTCGTCGAGGGAATCGGACAGCCGAGCATCTGGGAGGGGCTTCGCCATCAGATCCTTCTCGGCAGCGAGAGCTTTGTCGAGCAACTCTTTGGCGCCTCGAAGCCCATGGGCCAGTTGCGCGAGGTGCCCCGCGCGCAGCGGCGGGTATTGGCCAAGCCGCTCGCCGAGTTCGCTGCGGCGTACCCGCTGCGCCGCGAGGCCATGGCGCGTGCTTTTCTGACCGGAGCGTACACCATGCAGGAGATCGCGGAGCATTTCCGAGTACACTACTCGACGGTCAGCCGGGCGGCAAGTTGGCTCGATGGGGGCGGAAATTCTGTCTAGCCTCGTCAAAGGTTCTTGTTGATGATCAAGTGCCCGACTTGACTCCAAGACAGCGGACATTGATTCGGCAAACAGATCGAGCCTTGCCCTGTTACCTACCCCTTACTTGCCTCTACCTGGGAAGGACCAATAAGCGATGGAAGCCATTCGACAGTTCTACGAAGACGCACCGACCTCGATCGCTGTTCCAGAATCGCTGCGGCACAAGCGCCTTGAAGTCATTCTTCTGGTCCAGGACCCACCGGAAAGCGACTCGACTGGAGACTTGAAGTGTTTGCTCGCCGCCATGCCAAACGTCGGTGAGGACGCGGATTTCGCCAGGCAGCCGGACTACGGGCGCGGAGATATGGCGTGGGATTCCTGATTGACACCAACGTCCTGGCGGAACTGCGCAAGGGTGAGCGCGGCGACCCAGGCGTACAGGCTTGGTACGCGGGCATTTCCTCCTCCGATATCTACGTTTCCGTGATCGTTCTGGGCGAGATACGCCGGGGGGCGGAGTTGCTGCGTCGACGTGACCCCATCGCGGCAGTGCGGTTGGACGTTTGGCTTACTACCCTGCGTACCTCGGTGGGCAATCGTCTCCTGCCCATTTCCCAAGAAGTCGCCGATTGTTGGGGCCATCTGGGGATTCCTGATCCGTTGCCGGTAGCCGATGGCTTGCTCGCCGCCACTGCGCTGGTACATGACCTCGTGCTGGTAACCCGAAATACGCGCGATGTCGAGCGTTCCGGAGTGGAGATGCTCAATCCCTTCATTAGGCGGTGACGGACCTCGCAATGATCATCTCCAGTGTCGGCGAATAGCCCCCCGCTCCCTCCATTCGTATCCAATCGCCACTCCGCTCCCTGTCCCTTCTGATCCGTTGGGTGAAGCCCATGCTGGCCTTGGTCTGCCTCACCATGCTCGCCTTCCTGATCAAGGCGTGCGCCGTGGCACTGAAGAAGTTCCCCGAGTTCAACAGCTCGCTCGACGGCGACAACCTGGTTTTCAAGCAGTACTACCACGTCGCCTTCGCTGCCGACACCCCCAACGGGCTGGTCGCGCCGGTGATCAAGAACGCCGACCAGAAATCGGTCAGCGAGCTAGCCGTCGAAAGCGGCGAACTGGCCAGGAAGGCGCGCGATGGCAAGCTCTCACCGGCCGAGATGTCGGGGGCCTGCTTCACCATCTCGAGCGTCGGCGGCATCGGCGGCACCCACTTCTCGCCGATCGTCAATGCGCCCGAAGTAGCCATCCTCGGCGTCAGCAAATCGGTGATGAAACCGGTGTGGAATGGCAAGGAGTTTGCGCCGCGGCTGATCCTGCCGCGGCGGCAGCCGTTACCGCCACGCCGCCGGCGACAAGCGCTGCACCGGCTGCGCAGGCCGCGGCGCCGGTCACTGGCAGCGCCGACCTCGAATGCGGGATGCTGGTTATCGGCGCTGGTCCCGGCGGCTACTCGGCCGCGTTTCGCAGCGCCGACCTCGGCATGCAGACCGTGCTCGTCGAACGCTACCCGACGCTCGGCGGCGTTTGCCTGAACGTCGGCTGCATCCCGTCGAAAGCGCTGCTGCACATCGCCAGCGTGATGGAGGAAGCGCAGCATATGGGCGATAGCGGTGTCCGCTTCGCCGCTCCGAGCATCGACCTCGACAAGCTGCGTCTGCACAAGGACAAGGTTGTCGGCACGCTCACTGGCGGTCTCGCCGGCATGGCCAAGGGCCGCAAGGTCGAAGTCGTGCAGGGCGTCGGCCAGTTCGTCGACCCGCATCACCTCGAAGTGGCGCTTGCCGGCGGCGGCAGCAAGCTGATCCGGTTTCAGAAAGCGATCATCGCTGCCGGTTCGCAGCCGATCGCGCTGCCGTTCATGCCCAACGATGACCCGCGCGTCGTCGACTCGACCGGCGCTCTCGAGCTACGCCAGATCCCGCAGCGCATGCTGGTCGTCGGTGGCGGCATCATCGGCCTCGAAATGGCCAGCGTCTCGGCGCTCGGTTCGCGGATCACCGTCGTCGAACTCGGGTCGGTACTGATGCCCGGTGCCGACCGCGATCTCGTCAAGGTCTGGGAGAAGAAGAATGCGCACCGCTTCGACCGCATCCTGCTCAATACCGGCGTCGTTGCCGCCGCGGCCAGTCCCGAGGGGATCGAAGTCACCTACAGCAACGACGAGAAGGAAAGCTTCGACCTGGTGCTGGTTGCCGTCGGACGCTCGCCCAACGGCGGCAAGCTCGCTGCCGAGAAGGCCGGGGTCGCTGTCAATGAGCGCGGCTTCATTCCGGTCGATACGCAGTTGCGAACCAATGTCGCGCACATTTTCGCCATTGGCGACATCGTCGGGCAGCCGATGCTCGCGCACAAGGGAGTGCACGAAGCGCACGTTGCCGCCGAGGCCGCGCACGGCAGCAAGCGCTGTTTCGACGCCCTGCAGATCCCGTCGGTCGCCTACACTGACCCCGAAATCGCCTGGGCCGGCAAGACCGAGGAGCAATGCCGAGCCGAAGGCATCACCTACGGCAAGAGCGTCTTCCCGTGGGCGGCGTCGGGGGGAGAGCGCTGGCCAATGGCCGGTCCGAGGGCTTCACCAAGCTGATCTTCGACGAAGCGACGCATCGCATCATCGGTGGCAGCATCGTCGGCACCGACGCCGGTGACCTGATCGGCGAAGTCTGCCTGGCCATCGAAATGGGCTGCGACGCCGCCGATATCGGCCACACCATCCACCCGCACCCGACCCTCGGCGAATCGGTGGGGATGGCGGCAGAAGTCTATGAGGGGGTGTGTACTGACCTGCCGGCGGTGAAGAAGAGGTAGGCTGCGGTCGCCTTGCAGAAACGCCGCCGAACTTCCGGTTCGTCGGCGTTGTCGGGACTGCCAGCGCGCTCAGCGCCGGGCGCGGCGCCTCGACCTGACCATCGCGGCACCTGCAAGAGCCAGCAGAGCGAGGGTGGCAGGCTCGGGAACGCTAGTGGCGGGAAGCGGCGCCAGTGGGCCAATCCGGCCTTCTGGAGAAGGCTCGCCGATCGTCGGACGCAGAAGGGGGCCCAGATCGATTTCCGGCACCACGATGTCGATCGTGGCTACCTTGCGCGAGCCGGTGCCGGGCGAGTCGAGCGGATCGGAGAACGACGCATCGGCGAGATCAAAGGTGTTGCGGTTGAGCGGCGCCCGGCCGGCAGGGATCTGGAAAGCAGGGGGCTCGATCACTGTCGGGGCTTGTTCCGTGTTGTGGGCGACGATGGCGCTGAGGTGGCCATCGCTATGGCCCCACCCAGCATTGCCATACACCGGCGCCGGGTCGTCGCCCTGGCCTGCCAGGAGGGTCGCCAGTACGCCATCCGGACTGGCATTGAACAGCGTGCCGCGTCCCAGTTCCGGGCAAGCGTACGCGGGAGCCCTGGCGGGGGCTGCTGCAAGGGCTGACGAGGCCGCTGGGCGACGGTTGGCCAAGCGGGCCTGCGGCCGCGCGTGAACTGCCACAGCGCGCAAGCCCTTGGCGCTGCCGCCGGCTTTTCGCGGCGAGGACTTCAGCGTCCTCGGGACGGCCTTCGGTGGACCCGCAGGCTTCGCCAGGAGTGGCTGCCCCTTGGGGCTCGCGTTGGGCACAGTAGCGCACAAGGTGGGGTCGCTGATCGGCGATGAGGCGCTTGCTGCCCCAGCGAGCACTGCCAGCGCAAGGGCAAGTAGTGACTTCCTGAACATTGCTTTTCTCGGTATCCGTTTCACGGGTGCTTTTTGATTGGCAGGTTGGCGGTGATCGATAGCGATCACCGTTCTGGAGCAATGCGTGGAGGATAGGCGGAGCCTGCAAAAGGCGCTGTGTGCAATGTCACGGACCGGCTCAGCAGCGGCCCGCTGTGCTGAAAGGACCGACTCAGACCGCTCGGACTGCTTGACGCACGCGTAGGTCAAGGGCGCCGGCGTCAAGCAACGGGTGAAACAAGCCGATCAAGCAAGGCCAGTACAGAGGCCCCTGTGCGCAAGCCGATTGGTGGCTATTGCACCTGCTGCTGATGACCGAGTTTTCGATGGCGGCGGCCGCAGGCGACCTGCACTTCGATGTGCGCCGGGAGCTACCCGGCGTGGGCTTGTGCCTGTACCACAAGGACGTTGAGGTGCAGACGCTGCACACGGCGGCGGCTGGGCCGACCAGCGCCACCTTGCGCGACATGCTGAGTCACACCCCTGTCGCTTCGCTCGTATCGCTGCGCAATCGTTGATACGTCAGCGACGCCATCCACCCCGTGACGATTTTCTGAAAGGGCAGGTCGTTCATGAAGCGCACGAAAATCTCTTCGTTTTCATCCATGCGCTCAACAAATAGCTTCTCCAGCAGGTTCTTGAATACCAGCTCGAACTTGTCGCCCGGGTTCACCTCGGCCGCCTGCCGCAACCCGGCATCGGCCATGGCCGCTTCGACGATCTGATCGAAGAACAGCTGATCCGCCTGATTGAAGTCGGTGCCAAAGCGTTCGTTCACCACGTCAATGAGCTGTGACAGTGGAACCGCATCTGACCGTACCTGACCGCTGCCGACTTCCGTCGGCCCATCCAGACGCCGAGCTTCGCCGTCGTGCAGCGAGATGGAGCCCTCGCTGATCTTCTGCAGGCGGTAGTACTCGAGTTGTACTTCATCCTCGAACTGATACGCGGGGCCGCTCTTGCGCCGCGGCAGCTTCGCCGCGAGATGGCGGAGAAACACGTACATACGTTCGAGGTCCGAGTCCTGATACGGAATGACCTGGCTCAGGAAACCATAGAGGTTGAGAAACGCCTGCACCTTGCCGCGCCAGACATCCGCCTCTTCCTCCTTGTTCATCTGGCGCACGGTGAAGCGCGAGACCGCCGGGTCGAGCGCCGCGTTCATCGCCTGATGGTCCATGGCGCTCTGCCGCTGCTTCGGTTTGAAGTACACGCTGCAGAAACGCTCGACCTCTTCGCCCAGGTAGATCCCGTAGGCATCCAGCTCGCCCTTGATCGCATACATGCGTGCAGGGTCGACTTCGTCCCCCATGGCGGCTCCTTCGTAGTACACCTTGAAGCCCTCGCGGATGTCTTCGCGAGCGTTGACGAAGTCGAGAACGAAGCTGTCTTCCTTGAGCGGATGCGTCCGGTTGAGTCGTGTAAGTGTCTGCACGGCCTGGATGCCGGCGAGCCGCTTGTCCACGAACATGGTGTGCAACAGCGGCTGATCGAAGCCGGTCTGGTACTTCTCCGCGACCAGCAGCACCTGATACTCCTGCGTCGCGAATTTCTCCGGCAGCTCCTTTTCCGCGATGCCCTCGTTCATTCCCACTTCGCTGTAGCTGACCTCGGCGATCTGGTCGTCCTGCACCGTTCCCGAGAAGGCCACCAGCGACTTGATGGCGTAGCCCTTCTGCCGAATGTATCGGTCGAAGCTTTGCTTGTAGCGCACAGCCTCCAGGCGCGACCCGGTCACCACCATCGCCTTGGCCCGACCGCCGATCTTGTGCCGGGTGACGCCCTGGAAGTGCTCGATCATCACCTCGGTTTTCTGCGCGATGTTGTGCGGGTGCAGACGCATGAAGCGGGCGAGCGCCTGCGCGGCCTTCTTCCTCTCGACGTTCGGGTCGTCCGCGCAGGACTTGAGCAGCTTGAAGTAGGTCGCGTAGGTCGTGTAGTGCTTGAGCACATCGAGGATGAAACCCTCCTCGATCGCCTGGCGCATGGTGTAACGGTGGGCGGACTGCCCGGCGCGCCCGAACACGGCAAGGGTCTTGTACTTCGGCGTCGCCGTGAAGGCGAAAAAGCTCAGATTCGCCTGCCGTCCGCGCTTGGCCATGCTGCGGAACAGTTCTGCCAGGTCTTCGCGGCCTTCCTCGGCGGCGAGATTCTGCGCCTGTTCCCGTAAGCCTTCGCCGCCGAGGACTTCCTTGAGGTCGGTCGCCGTCTCGCCACCCTGCGAGCTGTGGGCTTCGTCGATAATGACTGTCAGGGACGTTCCGAAAGTCACGTAAATTTGGCGGTTTGATCGTCATGGATTTTCTTCGTCGCTCTTCTTCAGCGGCTTTTCTCTGAAGGTCTTTTTGACTCTTCTTCTTCGCTCTTCGGTCTTCTTCCTTCTTTGCTTTTTCCCTTCCCTCAGGCGCTCATAGTGTGCTGAGCAGCGCGCTGTTGCGCCGCATTTCGGGGAAAGTGAAGGAGGGATCATGGCGCGTACAGAGGATCTCAAGTGTCTGTTGTGCGGAGCATTTTTCGTGGCGGATGCGCGCAACGCGCGGCACCAGAAATACTGTTGCGCGCCGGCTTGCCGCAAGGAGAGCAAGGCTGCCAGTCATCGCGCCTGGCTGGCCAAGAGCGACAACCAGAACTACTTTCGCGGTGCCGAGAATGTCGCGCGGGTGAAGTCATGGCGCGAAGCCCATCCGGGGTATTGGCGACGCCCGAAAGGCCAGAGAGGGAAAGCGGCGCCAGGAGCGGCTGAGCCGATTGCGTTACAAGAGGTCTGCCCCTCGCAACCCCTTGAAATCATTGAAGCGCCTCAAGACATCTTGCCCCCTGCGTTACAAGATGTCTGGCTTGGCCAACCGGCTGTTGTCATTGGGTTTATTGCCCATTTCATGGGCAGTACGTTACAAGAGGACATCGCCCGAAGCACCCGACGGCTGGTACAACTCGGCACTGACATCATGGCGGGGAGGATGGGCGATGACCCTCAAGCGTGTTCTTTGTCCGGACCGGGTCCGGCAGATCCCGATGCAATTCAGCTGGCTCGACCACCGCCTGGTGCGGGAACGCTACATCGAGCGTTGTGATCCTCCCGCGGCGGCGCTGTACCTGTTTCTGGTGACGGTTGCCGATGCCCAGGGGTTGAGCTACTACTCGGATGCCGCGCTCGGTCGCTGCCTGTCGCTGACGCTTGCGCGTCTGAGCCAGGCGCGCAGCGCGCTGATGCATCTTGGCCTCATTGCTTATCAACACCCGCTCTACCAGGTCCTGTCCCTCGATTTGCCGCCGCGCAGCCAAGAGGGCGAACTCGGTGCTGACGAGATCAGCGTTCGAATCGGTCAGTTGCGTGCCATCCTGGGACGAACCCCATGATCACCTACGAACTCTACTGCAGGATCCAGGACGGTCACGCGCGGCAGGGACTGACCGTCGCACAGATCGCGCGTGCCCTTGGCCTGCATGAGCAAACGGTGGTGAAATGGCTGGCCTGCGAGCAGTTCCACCCCCGGCAATCGGCCCCGCGAAGCAGTCGGCTCGATCCGTTCAAGGATCAGGTCATCCGGCTGCTCGAAACGCACCCGTACAGCGCGCAGCAAATCTACCAGCGCCTGCGCGAGAGCGGTTTCGAGGGCGGCTTCACGATCGTCAAGGACTATGTCCGCCGGGTCCGCCCGGTGCGTCGGGAAGCGTTCCTCAAGCTCTCGTTCGCGCCGGCCGAAGCCGCCCAGGTCGACTGGGGTGAATACGGCACGATTGGCGTGGGCTCGACCCGCCGGCGGCTCTCCTTCTTCGTCATGGTGCTGTGCTATAGCCGCCTGATGTACGTCGAATTCACCGTCTCGCAGACCATGGAGCACTTTCTTGCGGCACACGAGCACGCCTTCGCGGCCTTTGGCGGTTGTCCTGGCCGCCTGATGATCGACAATCTGAAGTCGGCGGTGCTCAGCCGCGCGGTCGGCGAAGCACCGGTGTTCAATCCGCTCTATCTGGATTTCGCCCGTCATTGGGGGTTTGCCATCTCGCCCTGCAACGTCGCGAAAGGCAATGAGAAGGGGCGGGTCGAGAACGGCGTGGGGTATGTCAAAAAGAACCTGCTCAACGGCGCCGACTTCCTCGACTTCAGTGCGGTGAACCCGGCCGCCGAGGTGTGGCTGGCGAACATCGCCAATGTCCGCGTGCATGGTGAAACGCACCAGCGCCCCGTGGATCGGTTCAAGGACGAACAGGGACTGCTGCAGCCTCTCAACCCGCTGCCCTACGACCTCGGTCGCATCCAGAGCCAGCGCGCCTCGAAGCAGTTCCGGGTGGCGCTCGACAGCAACCACTATTCGGTACCTGCCGAGTTCGCCAGTCAGCGCGTGACGCTCAAGGCTTACCCGGACCGGGTATGCATTTATCACCAGGACAAACTCATCGCCCGTCACCTGCGCAGCTATGACCGGCATCAGGATATCGAGGACCCCGATCATCCGAAGGCGCTGCTCGCCCAGCGGCGCAACGCGCGCGAGCAGCGCCTGCTGGTGCAGTTCCTGAGCCTGTCCAGACACGCCCAAGTCTATCTCGAAGGCATCGAGCAGCGCCGCATGAACCCGCGTCATCACCTCAGAAAGATCGTCGCCCTGAGCGAGATCCATGGCGTCGATGCGGTCGATCGGGCGATCCAGGACGGCATTGCGTTCGCTGCCTATAGCTGCGAGTACATCGCCAACATCCTGGAGATGCGGGCGCGCGACACCCCCGAGCCGGGGGCGCTGCATCTCACCCGCCGCCAGGATCTCCTGGACCTCGAGATCGCCGCACCCGATCTCTCCCCCTACGAAAGGCAGAGCGATGGGCACTGACCGACGGACCCTTTCCCCTGACCAGGCCGCCACCGAGACGCTGCGCGCCCAGCTGGCGAGCCTCAAACTGCCCCATCTGCTCGCACGTTTCGAACCCCTGGCCCAGGAAGCGGGCGCCGAGCAATGGTCGCACGTCGAATATCTGGCGCGGCTGATCGAGGGCGAGGCGCATGCCCGCGAAGACCGCAGCATCCAGCGACGCGTCGGACTCGCCCGCTTTCCGGTGCTCAAGACGCTCGACCGGTTCGACTGGAACTGGCCGGGCAAAATCAACCGGCCCCAGATCCAGAATCTCTTCCGACTGCGTTTCATCGAGGAGAACGGCAACGTGATCTTCATGGCCAACGTCGGCCTGGGGAAGAGCCATCTCAGTATCGCGCTCGGGCATGCCGCCTGTTTGCGCGGCTATTCCGTCTTGTTCACCACCGCGGTCGATATCATCAACTCGCTCTCTGCCGCCCAGGCGCAGGGCAACCTCAAGCGCGAACTGCGCAAGTACCTGCAGCCGCGTCTGCTGGTGGTCGACGAGCTCGGCTACCTCCCGATAGACAAGCATGGCGCCGATCTGCTCTTCCAGATCATCAGCGAACGCTATGAGCGCGGCGCCCTCATCATCACCACCAATCGCGCCTACAAGCACTGGCGGGAAATCTTCAACCAGGACAGCACCCTCACCTCGGCACTCCTGGATCGGCTGCTCCACCATTCCGAAACCGTCGTCATCGAGGGCAAAAGTTATCGCATGAAAGAGCGGATCGAGGCATGACGGGGGCCGTGACACGCCCCGTGCACTCTTCCGAATCCTGAGATCAGTCAGCCGGTACCCCGATCCATGAGCGGCGTGACTGTCACAAAACCTGGATGAACCAATGACCGACCCCGTGGTGACCGTCACGAAACCCGGCCGGCCGCTCAAGGGTGAGCGGCCGATGACTGACACAGAGCGCAAACGCGCCCAACGGGTGCGAGACAAAAGAAACGCCATCGATGCCATCGGCCATGAGCAGGACACCCCACTTCGGGCGCTGCTGAACATCCTGGAACGGGTCGAGGTCTCCGAACCGGCACGTCATTCGGCACGACGGGCATGGCTGGCTTTTGGGCAGCGATACGGATTTGTGATGGTCACGAAAAAATGATCTGGAGCATGGATTTCAAACCGCCAAATTTACGTGGAATTTACGCCGCCGCTCACAATAATGACGGCACAGCGCCGTGTCGCAAGCGTGCCCGTGCCGCTCTCACCGCGCTCCTCAGCCATTTTCAGCAACTGGCGCGAGACGAAGGGAAATTTCTGCAGCGTCGTGATGATCACCGGCACCGCATTCTCCAGCGCCTCGGCGAGTTGCCGCGAGCTCTCATCGATCCGCTGCACCACGCCGCGCTTGTGCTCGAACTGATAGATCGTGTCCTGCAGTTGCTGGTCAAGAACGACACGATCGGTGACCACGATGACGCTATGGAAAACGCGCTGGTTGTTCGTGTCGTGCAGCGATGCCAGGCGATGCGTCAGCCAGGCGATGGTGTTGCTCTTGCCGCTGCCCGCCGAGTGCTCGACAAGGTAGTTGTGTCCCACGCCCTCGCTGCGCGCGGCGTCCACCAGCCTGCGCACCGCCTGCAGCTGGTGGTAGCGCGGGAAGATCATCGATTCCGCCCTAACCTTGCGGCCCTGCTCGTCGCGCTTCTCGTCGATCTGCAGGTGGATGAAGCGGGCAAGGAGGTCGAGCAGGCTGTCCCGCTGCAGCACTTCTTCCCACAGGTAGGCCGTGCGATAGCTGCGACCGGCGGCATCGGGCGGGTTGCCGGCACCACCATCGCAACCCTTGTTGAAGGGAAGGAAGTGCGTCGCTCTACCGGCCAGGCGGGTGGTCATCAACACCGTCTCGGTATCCGCAGCGAAGTGCACCAGCGTGCGGCGTTTGAACTCGAAGATTGGCTCGCGCGGGTCGCGGTCCTGCTGGTACTGCTGGCGCGCGTCCTCCACCCGCTGGCCGGTGAGCGGGTTCTTCAGCTCCACCGTGGCCACGGGGATGCCGTTCAGGCTCAGTGTCACATCGAGAGACTTCTCGGAGCGCGGCGAGAAGTGAAGCTGCCGAGTCAGCCCCAGGCGGTTCGCAGCGTAACGTGCCTCCAGCTCCGGATTCAGCTCGTGCGCGGCCTTGAAGAACGCCGCGTGCAGCGTTCGCCCGTAGCACTTGAAGC
Source organism: Candidatus Accumulibacter affinis (assembly GCA_016713625.1). Lineage (GTDB taxonomy): Bacteria > Pseudomonadota > Gammaproteobacteria > Burkholderiales > Rhodocyclaceae > Accumulibacter > Accumulibacter affinis. The sequence goes on along the minus strand of JADJOT010000006.1, from coordinate 137,524 downwards.
CGTGGCGCAGCGTCGCGAGCGCGCCGTTCTGGTCCATCCACTTGCACAGGTCGCCGAGGATCTGCTCGCCGGTCTTGTCGCCGTGCAATGCTTCCAGCTTGGCCCACTCCTTCGGCTGCGTCTCGCGGATGAAGGCGAGCACCGTATCAGGAAAAAACGCGCGCTCGCGGTCGAAGCCCTCGCGGGCGACAGGCGTGTAGCCGTTCTGCAGGAGGTGCGCTTCGATGACGGTCTCGAAGGCGGCTTCGTTGGTCCGGTTCATGGCGCTCTACCCAGTACAAATCGAGGCCGTTCGCGCCGTAGCATTTCAAATGGCGTCAAGCACTTGATGCCAAGACCAATACAGGCGTCCGGAATCTTGATCCTGCGCGTCGACGCGGACGGCACCTCGTGGGTAACGACGGTGTGCTGGCCAGCGAGCGCCTGCGCCACAACGTAGTAGTCCGCCACCTGGAGAAAGGTGGCAATCGCAGGTGGCTCGTATGACTGACCTGTTGCCCAGGTGCTCACCGCAGCCAGCGACGGGAACATGGAAGCATCAGGTCGCAGGAAAAAACCGGTCCCGCGTTGCGCCGCCCATTGCGAAAGCGCATCGTCCCCAGCAACGATTTCGTCCCCCACCTTCTCAATGCTGAATACATGACCGAATCGATTGTTCGTCACAAGCCAGTCCCAGAACGCCGGGCAAAAATCCAGTCCGTAGTGCAACCGATGCGCCGACATGAAGACGTTTGCATCGAGCACGTACGCCATCAGAATAAGATCCCGAGCGTTCGACCGAGCTGGTCGAATTTGGACATCTTCCTGAAGCCGAGTAACCGGAATGCTTCGGTGAACGAAGACCGGCCCTCGATCGCACTGGTCACTACCGCACGGGCGAAACGCGTGCTCGCCCGTGCGCCGACACTACGATAGAAGTCTCCTCCCGCTCCCTTTGCGACCTCACGCAAGCGCACCAACTCTTGTTCGTATGCGGCCCAATACGCAGCGCCCACGAGCGAGCCAGAATCATGCATGCGTCGCAGGATGACCAAGGTGCTCACCTTGAACCGTCGCGCGAGCCGATCAAGCTCGGTGCGCAACTCGGTACCGGGTTCGTAATCCGCGCGGAACGCCTCCAAGGGAACCAGCAACTCGGCGGCGACCTGGTTACACCAACGCTCCACCGCCTGTGCCGGGACTGCGGACGCTTGAGCGTCCGAGAGCGCGGACTCACCGAGCCAGATGTGCGCAAGCTCATGAGCCAGCGTGAACATCTGCGCTGCCTTGCTGTCCGCGCCGTTGATGAACACCAGCGGGGCAAGGTCGTCCGCCAGCGCGAAGCCGCGGAACTCCTGGGGATTGAGCTTGCGCCGGGTGTTACTGCCGACCACACCGCTCACCATGACCAGAACGCCGAGCCTATCGGCCTGCTCAATGAAGCGTCGCAGCGCCTCCGTCCAGGTTGGGAACTGAGCGCGCGCGTCGAGATCAAAGCTCAGCGCTTTGCGGATGATCCCGGCGGAACGAATAATGTCGTCTTCGGCACGGACCGACCCCACGAATCGCAGCCGATCATCACCGGCAGATCGAGCAAAATCGCGGTACCAGTCTTGCCGTTGCTGGCACAGATAGACGGTATCCAGGAGATCCGGACTGGGCCGGCGGACGTTGGCATCAGCGACCGTTCGGAAATCGGGGATGGGAACGGCCTCTTTCGGAGGCTCCGTGAGAAACAGAAACCCAACCGGCGTATGCGTTGCCTTCGCGAAACTCTCGAGTTGTTTGAACGTAGGCTGTGCGTCGCCGCGCTCCCACTGCTCAAGCTGGGGGAAACGTTTGTCGAAGTAGGCAAGATCGAGCCGAGAGCGATCTCGCGCTCAGCGCAGCAACTCCTGCTTCACCATCACGCGATTCATTTTCATACGAACTTACCCTCCAAACGCCCCAAGGCCGCAAAGAGTCGTTCCAGGCTGGGACAGGCCAACCGGGCTGTGGAGATGTCCCAGTGCTCCGTTACGAAACACGTAAGGGTCGCGTTGTAGTCGGGCCCCTGGTAGAGCCGCCCGCTTAAATCGTCGCGCCATACCAATGAATCGCGAATTTGTCGAGATCGGCTCCGTAGAGCGAGTTCGAGCAATTTCAGTTTCGGATCGGCAAGAGCCTCTGGCGCAAGGATCGCAGGCCTATTCCTCAGATGGAGGAAAGACGCAAGGCGTGCCATATCGCCCAACAACCAACTCTCCACCTCTCGCACCGCAACCCGGAACAGAAAGGAATCGTGCTTAGGACGGCCAGACAGCCAGCTTGCAACGAGCGTGGGTGGACACTCATTTTGATCCAAATCGGTCAACATTACGAACGGACATGCCTTGGCAGCATTGTTGAACGCGCCAGCTTGCTTCTTCAGATATCCAAAGCCGCCTCGGCTATAGACGGCGCCGATTTCATATCGGACAGGTCGACTGGCGATTGCATGACGCAGGACAGCTTCGCTCAGCGCATCCTCCACCGCGATGCGTATTGAAATTGCATTCCTCATTTGAACAGCACGAGTTGATCGACCTTGGCGGGTGCCGTCAACGGCAGGACTGCCTCCGCCATCGTCATCCCACCTTCGAGAAGGAGGCGAATGTCTTCCATATCGGATGCTAGAGAAACCTCCGTACCCTCGCCACCCTTCGTTTGCAACAAGGCAACCTCGTGAGGTCGAATACCTTTGTCGCTGAAGATTTCGCTGCTGTGAGACGTCAGGATCACTTGGCGCTGACGCGCCCTTTGGAGTCTCCACATCAGTGATGGCAGCTTGGCTACGATTGCCGAGTGCAACGACAGCTCGGGTTCCTCGAGCAGAAGCAGAGAATCGCCTTCCAGCAGCGCCCAGAGAAGACCGACGAGTCGCAGCGTCCCGTCTGAAAACTGATCTTCACGCTGACGCCCCCCATGAGGGCGCCAATGGCGATAGAGCGCCTCCAAGTGCGGGCGTCCACGCTCGTCCCGGGTGTCGGTAAGCTGCTCGAGTTCTGGGACTGCTGACTTGAGTGCCTGCTCAATCTTGTGTAAGCGTGCTTTCCGGGTTTTCTCGGGTGTTTCCATCACCCGATCAAGAAACTTGAGACCGAACGGGTCCTCGGTTGCCGCCTCGCGATTGGCGAGACCCGGGTACTTCAAGAGCTGAGGTACGAGATGGAGATACAGCGTCTTTTGGAAGGCCTGCGCAATGGCACGGAATGCCTTATTGCATGCGATCTGTTCGACGTGAGTTTGCGTCAGACGCTGATCATCCGCTTTGTCCGCCCCATCCGGCCGATCAAGGATTTGCTGGCCTTCGTGCCACACGCGTTCATAGGCGAGCATGGCCCGTCGTGCACCGCGCTGTTCTTGCCGCAAACCGATCGCGTAACGCCAAGTCGCAGGATTGGTGTCGACTGCCTCCGACAACTCCACTTCAATTTCAACGTCTGGGTAGCGTCGGGCGGCGAGACAACGGATTTTGGTCAATCCGAGTCGATCCCTGACGGCCAGTTGAAGTCCGCCACCATCCTTCGCTATGTCGCGGAGAAACCGGAACACATCAAGCAAGTTCGACTTACCGCTGGCATTTGGCCCGGTGATGAAGAGACGCTCACCGAGCGCAAGATCGACCGCGACGAAGTTACGCCAGTTCTTGAGCCTTATGCGGGTGAAGTACATGACGCCTCCTCGTTGACAAAACAAATTTTACCCGTCACTGCCGCGGCAATGAGCGCGGCGCGGCGTTCCTTGAGAAGCGCGATGGTGCGTTCTGTCGCCGCCCTCAACGCATCAAGCTTGATTGTCTCCACGGCGACGTAAGCAACGATTGCTCGCTGGTCGTTGAGTGGCGGAAGGGGCACGTGGAGTGCTGCGACGGCCTCGCAAGTCAGAGCGCCTTTTGTTCCGCCCGCGTCGTCGCTGATGCTCCTCAGAAAATCGTACGCGGCGAATAGAGCCCAACGCAGGAACCACGCATTGAGCACGCCAGCATTCGGCGTTATGAACGCGAGGTGTTGATTGATCGTCGCCTCGAACGACAAAACTACGGCGCTCCCTCGGGTCTTTCCTTGGCCCGTTATTCCGACAAGAACGCTCCCCGGCTTTACCAATGGAAGGTGGCATTCACGTTGTGCGGTTGCAGTGACAAACTGATCTGATGCAGTCACCTCCTCGTGATTAACCACTGCACTGTTGAGCCAGGGGATCGCGCCCTCCACCCAATATGCCGCGTTGTCTCGATTTGGAGTTGATCCGTTACCGACGAAAGAAACATGTCTAAGCTTCCACGTCTCCCAATGCGCCGGAATCTCGCCGAGCCAGGGGATGCCTGAGTCGCGGAGGGGGGCGCGGGGGTCGAGGCCGCGGGTGACGGCGCGGGCGATGAGCGCCCGGCGCTTCTCGGCCAACAGCCCGAGCACCCGCTCCTTCGCCGCCACCAGCGCATCCAGCCGCGCCGTCTCGCGGTCGAGGTAGTCGGCGATGGCGCGTTGCTGCGGGATCTGAGGCACCGGAATGGGCATGTTGCCGACGAAGTCCCAGTCGGCCCTCGGCATCTTCGAACCGAACGTCGACGCGTCTACGGCGTGGATGAAGTCACGCGAGAGGCAAGCGTATCGAAGAAAACGGGACTCGGTCTCCACCGGCTGCATGACGAGCAGTTCGGTGCTGCACCGTCCCGGGAAAGCAGCGACCCAAGCTTTCGCGAGATACGGACGGAGCTTGCCGAAAAGGACATCACCCGGCTCGAACGTGTTGCTTAGCGATTTGGCGTCCCCGGTTGCCGACGGTGCGGGCTGCTCAGTCGCTGCGGGGTTCCCGATCAGTCGCCCAGTCGACGACTCGATGTTCTCCAGTCCGATGTAAGGCCTGTCATCCTGGACGCCATCGACACGGGAGTGCCTGAGCGCCACGACGTGCTTCAGTCGCTTCGATGTCGCCGGACGCGGTGCGAGCGCGCTCACTCGGTCACCTCCCGCAGCAACCGCATGATCTCTTCCTCCGCCTGCTTCAGCTCCGCGTCGATCACCTCCAGCGGCCGCGGCGGCGTGTACTTGTAGAAGTGGCGGTTGAAGTTGATCTCGTAGCCGACCTTGTCCTTGGCCCGGTCCATCCAGGCGTCGGGCACGTGCGGGCGCACCTCGCGCTCGAAGTAGGTGTCGATGTCGTCCTTGAGCGGCACGTTCTCGAAATCGCGCAGGTCGGCGTCCGGCTCGTAGCCGTCGTCGCGCCCTCCCTTGGCAACCGGCTCGGCCTCGGGTTCCTTCTGCGTGAAGACGCTGCGGAAGAGCTTCTGCTCGCTCGCCTTCCAGCGCGACTTCCGCGCGTGCAGGAGATCCTCGATGCGGCTCCACAGCGCATTCCAGTCGCGCTGCGGCTCGCGGCCCAGCGCCTTGTCGATGGCCTGCACGTCGTCGAGCAGCTGCGGGCAGGCGTCGAGGAAGCGGGCCTTGTCTTCCAGGGTCATCTGATAACGCAGGCGCAGCGGCCGCTCGACGGTCACGCGAGTGTAGCCGAAGTCGGCGTTGTCGAAGGTTCTGGAAGTTTCGCCGTTGTTGTGCCGGCCGTAGAGCTTGACGATCTCGACGATCTGGCTGGCGGTGATGTGCCGGCGCTTGTCGCCGAGGCTGTGCTTGTTGTCCCCCCCCCCCCCTCTTTTGGGTTGGTGCGTGCCGGGGGTGGGGGGGGTGGTGGGGGTTTTTGGCCCCGCCGGCCCGGGGGGGCCTTTTGTTTTTTGTTCTTTTTTTTTCCTTTGCCCCGGTCGGTTTTCTCCCCCCCCCCCCCCCCCGCCGCCCCGCGGCGGCGGCGCGCGGCGGGGGGGGGGCGGGGCGGGCCTTTTGCTTCCCGGCCCCGCGCGCGCGCGCGGCTTTGTCTCGTTAGTCCTGCCCGTAGACGTAGAGCTTCGCCGCGCCGTGGTGCTCGCGCAGGTAGTTCTGTGCTTCCGCCAGCATGCCGCCGGTGCCGCAGGCCGGGTCGAGCAGCTTGCGCACGGTGCCGGGCGTGGCAAGCAACTTGTCGTCGTCGATGAACAGGATGCTCACCATCAGGCGGATGACCTCGCGCGGCGTGAAGTGGTCGCCGGCGGTCTCGTTGGCCAGTTCGTTGAAGCGGCGGATAAGGTTCTCGAAGATGAGCCCCATCTGCTCGTTCGGCACCGCGTTCGGGTGCAGGTCCACGTCGCAGAACTTGGTGACGACGAGGTAGAGGATGTTCGCCTCGCGCATCCGCTCGATCTCGGCCTCGAACTCGAAGAAGTCGAAGATGTCGCGCACATTCTTCGAGAAGCCCTTGATGTAGCTGACGAGGTGCTTCTCGATGTTGTCGGGGTCGCCCTTGAGCCTCTCGAAGTCGAGCGGCGAGTGGTTGTGGAAGCGCTGCCCGGCTGCACTGTTGAGATGGGTGTCGAGGGCGTCGCCTTCCAGCCTGCCGCCCCTGCGTACTTCGAACTCGGCCAGCACCCTGGCCTTGGTCGGCGCGAGCACAGAGTCGAAGCGTCGTAGCACGGTCATCGGCAGCATGACGCGCTCGTACTGCGGCGGTCGGTAGGGGCCACGCAGGAGATCGGCAATCTGCCAGATGAGGTTGGAAAAGTAATTGTGGTCAGGCATCGATGTGCTTGGCTTCAAGTGTTGGAAAATTGGACCTGAACCCGATGCCCTCTGACCCCGATGTGCCGATGCGAAGAACTCGAAGAGAACTTGCGCCGCGACCGCGAGGCGCGCGAGCAAACCGGTGCGGGTGCTTGGCACCGAGCATCGGGTCAGTCGTCGTTGTTTCCGACCTTGGCGGGCTAAATCCGTGTACGGCCATGGTCCGGGCGTTTGCTGTCGTGTTTGACGACCAGAACCCGGATCTCGTCCGTACTAGCGCGGTAGATCACAGTATACGGAAAGACGCTCATGGGAAACCTCGCCGATCGCTGGTTCTTGGCGATCCGATCGCAGGGTACTCGACGAGAAGGCTCGAAAGCCGCTTGAACTCGGCTACACATCGTGCCGCCAAAACGGCTGAGCCTTGGCGCTCGTAGAAGGCGGCAGCCTCCTGGATGTCTTGCTCAGCGCCAGGGTGAAGCGTGACTTTCATCCGGGGAACCGTGCTTCCAGCCTGGCGATCGCCACATCGAGGGGAACTGGCTGTACCGCCCCCGTCTCAAATTCCCCTTCGCGCTGGTCAGCAAGAGCATCCCAGGCGGCTTCGGCTTCGCCGTCGACGTCCAGGCTGGCGATAAGTCTATCAAGGAGCCGCGCTCTGTCGGCCGGTGACAGACGCAGTACCTCAGCTTGCAGCGTTTCCAAGGTGGATGACATTGGCCTCTCCTGAGTGGGGTCTGGAGTATGGCCCAGGCGAATCGGGTGGTCAATATCATCTTCCGCTGTGGTCACATCGGCAATCAAGCTCGTGCCCTGGCCGACCTGCCGAACGTTTGCCCGGATTCAGGGCAGCTCTTGCCCGTCACGGGTAATGACGCGCTGGTGGCTGTAGTCGGCCGCTGCCGGCCTGGCGATTGTGCCTCGCGCCAGCAGATAATCTACAAAGGTCTGGGTATAGTTCAGATAGGTGTTCACGCTTTGTCCGCTCGCGTGGACCCGTGCGAGCGTGGCGTAACCGTCGCCGCCGTTGGCCAGGTAGTCGCTGGTCACCACGGTGTAGGTTCGGTCTGCCTCGAGTGCGCGCCAGGTGTCGCTACCCTTGAGTTTGACCTCGACCTTCGCGAAGCGGCTGCCGCGCGGCTTCGCGAGATCGAGTTGCCAGCGCAGGCCGGCGGCGTAGGGGTGTGAGCCATTGGAGCCAGCGCGGTCGAGGTGGTTGCCGACCGCGTCCTCGAGCACTTCGACGATCTGGCGACCGCTGAGTTGCAGTTCGAAGAGGACATTGGTGAAAGGCAGCACGGTGTAGGCGGTGCCGTAACTGACCTTGCCACTGGGCAGCGGCGTGCGGATGCCACCGCCGTTCTGCAGCGCGATGTCGGCGAGCTTGCTGGCTTGCCGATAGGCTTCGGCGACGGCCTGCGCGATGTCGCTGCCGCGTGCCAGCGTATTGGCCTGTTCGCAGCCGGCGACGCCGCTGCTGCGATTGGTCGATTCGCCGGGGACTCGCACCAGGCACAGCGCCTCGCTGGCGGTGCCAATCTGCTGCCGCTGCATGTCTTCGAGACGACCGGTATAGGTCGCCAGCGTCGCCTGCGCGACCGGGTCGGGGCTGACGACGCGGACGCCCGAGCCTTGCAGTTGGCCGAAAATCCTGCTGCGGGTGGCCGCGTCTACCGCGACGAAAGCGCCGGCGGCATCCGGCTGCCGGAAGTCGTCACCGATCGGCAGCGTCACTTCGCCGCGACAACTGCGCACCGTCCCGCGATCGTCAAAACGGACCTGCATCAGGCCGAAGGCTTTCGCGTACTCCCAGGCCTGGCCGATACACACCGGGTCGCCGTCGCGGTTGCGGACGACGGTGGGGTAGGGGCCGGAACGAGCGGCGATGCCGACCGCCGAGAAATCGCCGAGCAGGGTATGCGAGTCGCCGCCGATGATCACGTCGACGCCGCCGAGTTGGGCGGCCATTGCCTTGTCGGCTTCGTAACCCTGATGGGTGACCAGGATGATATGCTCGATTCCCTCTGCACGCAGCCGGTCGATCGTCTGCTGCGCGGTGGTGATTTCGTCGTGAAAGCGCGTACTCGGCAGCGGTCGCGACGAATTCATCGTCTTTCCTCGTACCTCGATGCCGACGATGCCGATGGTGACCCCGCTGAATTGTTTGCGCAGGTAGGGTTGCAGATAGTCGTTGGCGGCGCGCGGCGCAAGCGGGGTGCCGAGCGCCGGTTCGACGTTGGCGGCGAGAACGGTGGTCTGGCAGGGGCCGCTGCGCAACTGGTCGAGAAAACGTCGCAGGCCGGCATCGCCCTCGTCGAACTCGTGGTTGCCAAGTTCGAGGACATCGAAGCACACCGTGTTCATCAGCGCCGCGTCGGCTTCGCCGTTGTACAGCGTATGGTAAAGGGTACCGGTCATCGCGTCGCCCGCGTGAACCTTGAGCAGATTCGGTCGCGGCGCCTTGAACAGCGTCGCCAGGCGCGGAAAGCCGCCCACTTCGACGCGTGTCGGGACGCCAGCGATGCTGATTTCGAAATCGGCTTGCGCTTCGAGGTGGGAATGGTGATCGTTGATGTGCGCGATATTGATTTCAATTCCCGTCGCGGCGGGAGGCGCTGCCAGTCTGGCGGTCCCGCAGGCGCACAGAGCAAGGGCCGGCAGCAGCAGGGCAAACGACGAAGAGGGATTGCTTGGGCGCATGGCGACGACGACTCCGAGGGCAGGTTCGAGTGAATCAGGGGGTTGGCCGGGACCAGTCCGCAGTATGAATGGGTTGCCGTCCCGAGGGAAGAATTGGCGAATTGGCGGTAATCGCCTGCGGGCCAGCGGCGCCCTCGCCGGCGGGCGATCCGCGGTGCGATTTGCCGCACGATTCACCGTCCGATTGGCCGCTGCGCTCGCTGGTCGCCAGGGTCCGCTTGCGCACGGCTTGGGAACTGCTAGACTTGCTTCCGCCTGCCGACGACGGTAGAGCTGTGGAGACTTTCCGGCGCCCTCCAGCGTCGCTATCAGGAGGATTAGAAATGGGTTTTTTCGATTTCGTCAAGGAAGCAGGTGAGAAGCTCTTTCATGCCAGGGACACCGAGACGGCATCGGCGGCGGTTGCCAGTGCGCCCGATGACGAGGAGGCCAAGGCTCGCCTCGAAGAGTTGAACCGTACTGCGGCCGATGCCATCGAGGCGTACATCAATACGCAGGGCCTGTCGGTGACGGGCCTGACGGTGACTTTCGATGGCGCAAGCGGAGTGGCGACGGTGTTCGGCGTTGCCGGCGACCAGGCCAGCAAGGAAAAGGTGCTGCTGTGTTGCGGCAACGTGACCGGCGTCTCGCAGGTCAGCGACATGATGTCGGTTGACCAGAGCGAGCCGGAAGCGACCTTCTACACCGTCGTGTCGGGAGACAACCTGTCGAAGGTCGCCCAGCAGCAGTACGGCAGTGCCAGCAAGTACATGTTGATCTTCGAGGCCAACAAGCCGATGCTCAGCCACCCGGACAAGATCTATCCCGGCCAGGTGCTGCGCATTCCTCCGCAGTGAGGAGTTTCGATAGCGCAGCCTGAATCTCCCTCCGCAGGTGCTGCGGGCGATTTGCAGGCGGGCAGGGCGGCAGGTCGCGAGAGGTCGGTCGCCCCGACCAATAAAGCTGACTGGGAGTAGGTGATGGGAATCGTCTGGACAATCGTTCTTGGTTTTGTGATCGGCGTGCTCGCCAAACTTCTGCATCCCGGCAAGGACAACATGGGATTCATCGTCACCGTGTTGCTCGGCATCGCCGGGTCGTTGGTCGCCGGGATGGTCGGTCAGTTTTTCGGCTGGTATCGGGCCGGCGAGGGGGCCGGATTCATTGTCTCGGTGATCATGGCGGTCATCCTGCTGGTGATTTACGGCAAGATTCGCGGCGGATCGTCGTAGGCGGTCGGCCGCTGTCGGTCCCCGGGCGCCCGTCCGGCCGCTTCGCTCTACGGCTGGCGAGGCGCTGCAAGACGCTCCACCATGGCGCGCACGGCCTTGATCTGCAAGCCATCGCGTGTCGGATAGGCGTTCCCGGAATAGCCCCACCAGTCCCAGCACCCAAAGGGGTTGTTGACCCACTTCCACGATCCGAACGCGACGCCACGGCGCGGCACGGTCTGGGGATAGAGCACGATGATCCGGTTGTTGTCGGCCCAGGCGTTGTAGCCGGCGCCGTCAATGAAGCGTCGCCCGATCTGTTCCGCGCTCTGACGACAGCCGTGGAAAGCGACATGCACCCGGCAGGGCGCGCTGCGGCAGGCCTGCGGCACATAGACGTAGGCTTCGTCGGCGAGGGACGCATCGATCGCCCTGTCTGCGACGAAAGGCCGCTGGTCAAAACTCAGCACCTCGCCGCGTGCGCTGGTGCTCGCTGCTTGCAGTGGGCCAAGCAGGTGGCCGAGCATTTCGCCGGCCGCATCGAAATTGCCACAACGGTTGATGAATGGCGATTGCATGCTGCTGCAGGCGTCAGCCTGTGGATCGGCGACCGAGATCATGGCGTGTGCGGCATCGGGCAGCTTGATGTAGCGAATCGCTGCCGGACCGAGCCATTCGGCATAGAAAGCGGCTAGTCGGTCCATCACCGGCGTTTTCACCGTCTCGTCGCGGCCACCCGAGAAAAGCCAGGCACGGTCATCGCGCAGATTCTCCAGTGGATCGATGCGATTCGACCGCGCCAGGGCTTCGGCGTGCGTGCGCAGTTCGGCGACGGAGGGTAGCGGCGCCGATGCAGATGGCGACATGCAACTGGTGACTGCTCGTACGGCGGATCCATCGGCGCAATCGTATGGCCCGCCGGCGATGACTCCGGCACCCCGCACCAGCTTTGAGTGGGCGACCTGGAATTGCACCGCCATGTAAGCACCCGAAGAAACTCCTGACACCGTCAGATCGCTCAGATCGGCGCCGAGCGCCGGCAGTGCCGGTGCGGCGCAGGGGCTTTGGCTGCTCAGGCAGCCTGCCAGGAGAATCGGTAGCGCGAACTTGCGCCGGGCGGGGGAGATTTTGACCATGAGCTGGACCTGCAGGAGGCTGAAGAAATGCTTGCTCGGAGATCCTACCAGATTGTCCCGCCAATGGTCGCAGCCGCGGTGCAAGCGATCCGGCTTGTCTCTACGGTACGGCAACCCTAAACTACGCCTTCGATCCTTCCTCACCGCGTCCGGCGCGGATCACCATGCGCAAGTCGCCCCTTGTCATCGACTCCAAGCTGCCCCGGGTCGGGACCACCATCTTCACCGTGATGTCAAAGCTCGCTGCCGACTACGCTGCGATCAACCTGTCGCAGGGCTTTCCCGATTTCCAGGCGGAGCCGTCGCTGTTTGACGCGACCTGGCGCGCCATGCGCGAGGGGCGAAATCAATATCCGCCAATGGCCGGGGTTCCCGAGTTGCGCGCGGCGATCGCCGACAAGGTGTCGACCCTCTATGGTGCTGCCTACGACGCCGACAGTGAAATCACCGTCACCGCCGGCGCGACGCAGGCGATCTTTACCGCAATTGCCGCGTTCGTGCGCAGCGGCGACGAGGTGGTCGTTTTCGAGCCGGTCTACGACAGCTACGTGCCGGCCATCGAGACGGTGGGTGGCACGGCAGTGTACGCCTCGCTGCGCTTTCCCGACTACCGCCCCGACTGGGAGCAGTTGCGCGCGCTGCTCAGCCCGCGCACACGGATGCTGATCATCAACTCGCCGCACAATCCCACCGGTAGCCTGCTCGAAGCCGACGATCTGGAGCAGTTGGCGGAGCTGACCCGCGATACCGACATCGTGCTGCTCTCCGACGAGGTATACGAGCACATCGTCTTCGACGGCGCGCACCACCAGAGCGTCGCTGCTCATCCGGAACTGGCGGCGCGCAGCATCGTGGTTTCGTCTTTTGGCAAGACCTACCACATCACCGGCTGGAAAATTGGTTACGTGCTGGCGGCGGCGGAACTGATGGCCGAGTTCCGCAAGGTCCATCAGTTCAACGTGTTCACCGTCAATACGCCATGCCAGTTGGGCATTGCCGAGTACATGCGCGAGGCTTCGCGTCACCTTGGCCTGGCGGCGTTCTACGAAGCCAAGCGGGAATTCTTCCGCAGCCAGTTGCGCGACTCGCGTTTCCGCTTGCTGGCCTGTCGCGGGACTTATTTTCAACTTGCTGACTACCGTGCGATTTCGGATCTGCCTGACCGCGAGTTTGCTTACTGGCTGGCCAGCGAGGCCGGCGTTGCGGTGATTCCGGTGTCGGCTTTTCATCACGATGGCCACGACGACCGCGTCGTACGTTTCTGCTTTGCCAAGCAGGAGGCGACGCTGGCTGCCGCGGGCGAAAAGCTGCGACGGTTATAAGGGCTTTACGGGGTCTCCATTCCAGCGATAATCGTGCGCCCGCTGCGCGATGCCGAACGGGTACTTCCGCCAACTGACTACCGACTACCCGTCGGTGTGGCGACGCGGCGACTCTGGTCAATTGGCCAGTCCTTGGCGAGTGTCGCCGGCGATCACCAGGGTCAGTTGCGCGGGATCGATGTATTTGCGAAAGGCGGCGTTGACCTGCTCGGGGGTGACAGCCAGGATCCTGGTCTCGAAATCCTGCGAAGACTGCCAGTTGCGGTCCAGATCGAGAAAGGACAGCCAGCGAGAAGCGACGGCGCTATCCTGCGAGCGAGCGATGGCGCGCCTATCGAGAATTCCTTTCTTCGCTTCGGCAACCTCTGCGGCGGTAAAGCCGTCGCGTCGGGCCCGCTGCAGTTCGTCGAGCAATGCCTGCTCGGCGCGGACGGCGTTCTGCGGCGCCACCATGGCGGCGACGGTCCAGCTCGATAGCCGCTGCCGACTGCCGGTTGCCAGACTCGAGCCCGCGCTGTAGCTGAGGCCTTCCTTCTGGCGCAGGCGATCGACCAGACGGCTCGACAGTCCGCTGTCGCCGCCAAAGATGCTGTTGGCCACGTACAACGCGGCGGCGTCGGGGTCGTCGTCGCGCAGCGGGAGGTCGATCCGCGCACGCAGGAATGCGTTTTCCTTGTCGGGGGTGTCGATCACCAGTCGCTGTGGCGCGACGTTGCGAAACTCGCGCTCGACGCGTTGATAGGGAGAGCTGGAGACGTTTTCCGGAAAGAGTCGGCGCAGTTCATCCGCGACGGCTTGTTCATCGAAGTCGCCGACGATGGCGATCTCGCCACGAGCCGTGCCGATCAGGTCACGCCGATAGCGCAGGACCTCGTCGAGCGTAAGCTTGCGCAGCTGTTCGATACGTTCCTTCAGCGCTGAGTGATAACGCGGATCGCCGGGTGGATAGGTGTTGAAGTGCGTGCTCAGGGCATCGCTGGACAGCGCGTCCGGATTGTCGAGCTGTGTTTGCAGGGCGGTCAGATACTCGCGCTTGAGTTCGTCGAACTCCGCCGGCGGGAAGCTGGGGTCGCTGAGGATCTGCGCAACGAGTCGGAGGGCCTCGGGCAGCCGGTCGCGGGTGGTCGCGAAGTGGGTCAGGCGGCCCTGGATTTTCAGACGGGTCATCTCGTCGGCAATCTGCTGGCGGTTCAACTGGCGGGTGCCCCGAGTGAGCATGGCAATTGCCAGGGCGCCGGCAGTCTGGCGATGCTGCAGCGAGTCCTGATCGCCCCAGCGGAAGTTCATTGCCACATTGACGGTCTGACCGCGGTTCTTTTTCGGCAGCAGGGCAACTTTCAGGTCGGCGAAGCTCAGTAGCCGGGTGCGTCGGTCAAGATTCGCGTACGAGGGGTCGAAAGCCTCCCCGGCATCTCCTTTTTCCTGTGGTCGGTAGTTGCTCAGCAGCTGCGCTGCGCTCGGAGCCTGCGGCAGCACGGCGCGCTGCGGGGAATCGTCGGGGATGAAAGTGCCGAGCACGCGGTTGTCGCGGACGAAGTATTTGCTGGCGACCGCGTCGACTTGCTCTGGCCTGATCTGATCGAGTTGGTCACGCGCATGGAAAAACAGCCGCCAGTCGCCGAGCGCGATGTACTCGGACAGCAATACCGCGAAGGCCTCTGGATTGGCCAGCGCGCGCTCGTAGGCGGTGCGTGTCTGCTCGACTGCGCGGCCAAGCTCGGCCGTGGTGGCGGCCTGGCGCGCAAAGCCGCCCTCGATTACCTCGATCATCCTGTCGCGAACTCGATCCAGCGATTCACCCTTGTTGACCATCGCTCCGAAGACCACGAAGCCGGGTTCACGGGCATCGATGGTCTCGGCAAAAACCGCGGTGGCCAGGCCAGGCTGAACCAGGGCCGCGTACAGGCGCCCGTTTGGCGTGTCGCCGAGTATCTCGCTGGCCATGGCGATCGCTGCGGAGTCGGCATGCAGACTCGACGGCGTGCGATAGGCGAGGGTCAGCAACTGTAGCTCGCCGCGGCGCCGAACGACGAACTGGCGCTCGCCATCGGCAGTCGGTTCGACGGTCCATTGCTCGGGCAGGCTGCGGGTCGGCCGCGGCAGCTTGCCAAAGCTGCTGACGATCGCCTTCAGCGCGGTCTCCTCAGCGAACTTGCCGGCAACGGTCAGTACCGCGTTGTCGGGCTGGTAAAACTTCCGATAGAAGGCCTGCAGATTTTCGATCCGGACGTTCTCGATGTCGCTGCGCGCGCCGATCGTGCTGTTGCCATAGTTGTGCCAGTCGAAGAGCAGCGACTGCGTGCGCTTCAACATCACGCTTGCCGGGTCGTTCTCGCCCATCTCGTATTCATTGCGGACGACGGTCATTTCGCTGTCGAGGTCCTTCCTGGCGATGAACGAGTTGACCATCGCGTCAGCGCTCCACGCCAGTGCCCATTTGAGCCGGTCTTCGCTGGCGGGAAAGGTGAGATGGTAGTTGGTGCGATCGAGCGAGGTTGAGCCGTTGATCTCGAAGCCGCGTTTCGTGAACTCCCTGGAAGGGTCCGGGAAATTCTTCGATCCCTTGAAAATCAGATGTTCGAGGAGATGCGCCATGCCGGTTTCGCCGTAGTTTTCATGGCGGGAACCGACCAGGTAGGTGACGTTGACCGTGGCCGTTGCTTTGGCGGCGTCGGGAAAGAGGATGAAGTGCAGGCCATTGGCCAGTCGGTACTCGCTGATGCCCTCGACGGTAGACAGCTTTTCCACGCCGGCCGGCAGCGGCGGTGCCGCCTGCAGCGTCGGCGCCACGAAGGCCAGCGCCAGCCACGACAGCAGACTTGCGAGAGTTCTTGCCCATTGCTTCATGACGACTCCGTGAATTCCCCATCTCCCTTGCAGGGCGCATTCCGGCTTGCACGCCGGAATCGTTCGTTGGGCACGGAGCATGCTCCGTGAATTCCCCATCTCACCCCCCCCGACCTCTCCCACAAGCGGGCGAGGGGAGGTTCGTGAGTCGCTGCCGCGACTTGCACATTAACCGGCCGGTAAATTGGCGCTTGCCAGAAAAGAAACGGCCCGCCCAGAGGGAGGGCTGGGCGGGCCGGGTACAGCCATCATTGCCGCGCGGAGGGAGGGGAGGAGGAGCGCGGCAGCGACAGGACGAAGAATAGCGAATGCCGGCACGATGATCTGTTGGCACTCTGTCCCGGTTGTGTAACGACTTGTGATCCGCGCGTGCGGCGCCGCTGGCGTCTCCCGATGGCCTCTTGAGCGGGCGAGAACTATTGCCATGGGTTCGCAAGAACTGGCATTATCGTCGCCGCAAGTCGCCTCACCGGTTGCAGCGCTGGGGCGCCTGCGACGTCGGCGGCGAATCGCCGTCAAAAACATGCACAAGGAGTGGGTCATGAGTCAACAAGAAGAAGACATCGGAGTTGCAACCGTCGTGCTGCAACGCCTGGAGAAAGAGCGCCTGCCGCGAGCCCTCGATCTGAAAGCAAAGGTCGACGCCGGAGAGCGGCTCGACGATATGGATATTGCCTTTCTGGAACGGGTGTTCGCCGAGTCCGAAGAGGTGAAACCGATGCTCGATCGGCACCCCGAGTATCAGCAAGTGGCGGCAAAGATGGCCGGCCTTTACGAAGAGATCACTGCCAAGGCGCTGGCCAACGAGAAGGCAGGCTGAGGATTTCTGCGCCTGGGCCGGGCCGGGGGCAGCACACCCGGCAATGGCTCATTCACGACGCGATGGCCGACACCCGCGAGAAGTGCACCCGGGAAGCGCGCGCGTAACAGCGCGGCGATCTCCTGCAGGGCCTGCGCGTGGCTGGCCACCTGGCTGGTATCCCAGCGCACATCGGCAATGCTCTCGCCGCTGCCGTCCTTCACCTTCAGGCGCGGCGCCGTACCCAGGCCTTCGACCTGGCCGACCGCGGCGGCGCGCATTTGACCATCGGCGGGCACTTCGAAAACCGAGAATTTCAGGCTCGACGAGCCGGCGTTGAGGACCAGAAGCACTTTTTCCATCTCAGGCTCCACTCTTCGTCGGCTTGGCAAGAATAGTCGCACTGGCCATCAGGCAGGCGACGGCGCAGGAGGCGAGCTTGGCGCGTTTGTTGTCGGCACGGCTGGTGAGAATGATCGGCACGCGCGCGCCGAGGACGATGCCGGCGCCATCGGCGTTGCTCATGAAGGTGAGCTGCTTGGCGAGGATGTTGCCGCTGGCGAGGTCGGGGACGACGACGATGTCCGGATCGCCAGCGACCACCGATTCGATCTTCTTGATGCGTGCCGCTTCCTTGCTGATGGCGTTGTCGAGGGCCAGCGGGCCGTCGAGAATGGCGCCGGTAATCTGGCCACGATCGGCCATCTTGCACAGCGACGCGGCGTCGGTGGTGCACAGCATCCGGGAATTGATCATTTCGACCGCCCGGTAGGCAGCGGCATGGTTGTGCGCCACGTCTTCGATCTGGATGCCGCTGAGGTCAAAGCCGTGCTGCTCGGCAACCGCCCGGATGCGCGCCACCGGCCCCACCAGAATGGCCTCGATCAGACCTTCACGAACGGCTTCGAGGGCAGACCCCAGAGACGATTCGTCACAGGGATGCGCCACCGCGACCGCCACCGGAGGCAGTTGCCGGCAACGTTCGACCAACTTCTCGAAGTTGTCGTGGCTCTGGATCGACACCTGCGCAGCGTCCGGACGGTCCATGGTGATCCTGACGTCTGGCGCGACGAATCTCCATGAATCCCCGGCGTCAGTTACGCCGCCAGATCGTCTGGTCGACCTGCCCCGGCAGCTGCGGGTGATCGGCGGCGACGAAGGTCGGCGTGGCGCCGGCCTTGCGCTGGGCGAAGAAGTCGCGCGTGAGAACGGCCACCGTCCCCGAGAGCAGCACGATCGCCACCAGGTTGATCGTCGCCATCAGGCCCATCGCCGCGTCGGCAGCGTCGAAGACCGTGCTCACCGCCTGCACCGCGCCCCACACCACCATCGCCAGCACGCCGAGGCGCAGCACGGTCAGGCCGGTCTGGTTGCCGATGCCGAGGTGGACCATCGCATTCTCCGAATACGAGTAGTTGCCGATGATCGAGGTGAAGGCGAAAAAGAAGATCGCCGTCGCGATGAAATAGCGGCCGGCGCCGCCGATATGCACTTCGAGCGCCTGCTGGGTAAGCGCGATGCCGGTCACTCCCGACCCCGGCGCAAACACGCCCGAGAGCAGGATGAGGATCGCCGTCGCCGTACAGATGACGATGGTGTCGATGAACGGCCCCAGCGCCTGCACGAAACCCTGGCTCGACGGATGGTGCGGCACCGGCGTGGCGACCGCGGCGATGTTCGGCGCCGACCCCATGCCCGCCTCGTTGGAGAACAGTCCGCGCTTGACACCATTCATCATCGCTGCCGAGACACCGCCGACGACGCCCGCCGCGGCCTCGCGGAAGCCGAGCGCCTCGCTGACGATCTGCGCCAGAATCCCGGGAACCTGGCCGATGTGGACCGCCAGTACGTAGAGCGCCAGCAGAAGGTAGCTGACCGCCATGAAGGGCACCGCGATCTCGGCCACCGCGGCGATCTTGCGGATGCCGCCAAAAATGACCAGCGCGGTGATCGCCGCCAGCGCCGCGCCGACCGCCAGGGTCGGCACACCGAAAGCGCCGTGGATCGCGCCAGCGATCGAATTCGCCTGCACGGCGTTGAAGACCAGCCCGAAGCTGATGATCAGGCACACCGAGAACACCGAGCCCAGCCAGCGCACGCCGAGTCCCTGCGAGATGTAGAACGCCGGACCGCCGCGATACAGCCCACCCGGCCCGCGCGTCTTGTAGAGCTGCGCCAGCGTCGCTTCGGCATAGGCGGTCGCCATACCGACCAGCGCCACCATCCACATCCAGAAGATCGCCCCGGCGCCGCCCAGGTAGAGCGCGACGGCGACGCCGGTGAGGTTGCCGACGCCGACCCGCGACGCCAGCGAGACCATCAGCGCCTGCAGCGGCGAGATGCCGCTGCTGTCGGTCGAGCGCTTGCCGAGCACCGAGCGGATCAGTTCGTTGAAATGCACGAACTGGAGAAAGCCGAGACGGACCGTGAAGTACAGCCCGACCGCCAGCAGGCCGTAGATCAGTATGTATTGCCAGAAAATCGTGTTGAGAAACCCGATGACCGCGCTCATGACCTTCCTCCCCCGGACGATCTGCGAAACGCTCCGGCGGACGGGATCGTCCCCCGCAAGCACCCGCAGCAGATGGCTCGCGGCCAGTATAAGGAGCGCCGTCGGTCACGGTCAATCGCTGACCCTCGCGCGCCTGGCCGGCGCGATACCGGCTGCTTGAACCGCTGCGCAACGGGAAACGGCTGCGGGTCCCGACATCCCGCGCTGCCCGGAGTGTTTCTGGCGCCGATGCGTGGTAGTCTTTCGTTCATTCCCGGCGCCGGAACAGGCGCCGCAACCGACCCTCCGAACCCGACATGGCGGCCCTCAAGATCTTCATCAGCCACAGCTCGCGTTTGCGCGACGACGAGACGAGTGAGCCGCAGGCGCTGGCGAACTGGCAGCTGCTGCAGGAGACCTGCCGGGATCTGGTGAAGGACTATGGCGACACGATCGAAATCGTCGTCGATTTCCAGGGGCTGCGTCCCAGTGACGACTGGGAGCGATGTCTCAACCAGTGGCTCGCCGAATGCCACGCGGCGATTATCCTTTTCTCGGCGCGGGCAATCGGCGAGTCGAACTGGGTCAGGAAGGAAGCCACGATCCTCAGTTGGCGGGCGGCGCTCGATCCGGGGTTCAGGCTTTTCCCGGTCCTGCTCGAAACGGGGAGCGCGGCGACACAACTCGACGACGACCCTTACTTCAGGATGCTGAACCTGACGCGTACGCAGTGCGTGCAGGGAGCCACCACGGCCCGGGAAATCGTCGACGCCATAAGGCAGCGACTCGGCGACCCGCAGAGCCTCGGCGGAAGCAGTGAAACGCCCTACGAAAAGCTGGTCGCTGCCGTCGCGCGAACGATTGCCGCGGATACCGAGGTGACCACGCTGGACGCACTGTGGAGCGAGCTATGCCCTGGTACCGCGCCGCTCGCGACTGGACAGCCCGATCGCCGGACCAGCCTGGCCAGGCAACTGGCCAGCCATCTCCTGAACCGCGGCGAGGAGTCCCTCGAACGCTTCCAGACGATGCTCGACCACTTGCACCCGCGCCCACTGCGCGAACGCGCCGAGGAATTGCTGAAATGGGTTCGCCCGCTATGGATCGACATCGAAGCGGCCGGCATCATTCCGGCGGCGCGCGCGAACGGGAAACACCTTGCGCTCAATGGCGAGCTGGTCGGCCAGTCCGAAGTCGAGAAACTGGGCTCCCCCCACTTCACGCTCGATCGCTACCTCGAGCGCGCCTGGCCCGGCTGCGACCGGATCAAGGTCATCCCGGTTTCCGATATCAGCAGTACCGACACCATGCAGGAACAGATTCGCCGCGGCTACTTCCCCGGCAGCGCGCGCCCGTCGGACACGCGCATCGACAGGCAACTACGTGAGGATACAAGACATCTGATCGTCTTCGTTGCCAACCCGGTTCTAGCCGGTGGAATTCCGGATGAGCGTCTCCTTCGTGACATCCAGCGGGTGCAGAACCAGTACGGAACCTTGACCTTCGTGGTCCACATCGGCGAGCAGATGCCCGCAGCAGCGCTGCCGGAAGACCTGCTGCCGGTAGTACCGGCCGTCGACACGGACGCCGAGTGGGATCACTACGCTGCGGAAATCAAGGCCCGCGAACTCCTCGACAGGAAATACGGAAGGCCCACGCCATGACCCCTTACCAGCCCAGGAACTTCACGCTCACGGACTACCGCTTTGCCGGTGACGAGGCTCTGGACATCCCGCCCTACCTCTTCTCCGAGCCGGCGGTGATCGCCATCGACGTCGCGCTGGCGACGGGGCGACCGCTGCTCGTCGCCGGCCCGCCGGGCTGCGGCAAGAGTCGTCTGGCGGAAGCAATGGCGGCGCTGCTGGGCTGGAACTTCCTCGCCACGACGATGACCTCGCACACGCGGCTCGAAGAGCTGACCGTCGAGGTCGACCACCTGCGCCGCCTGCACGACGCCCACTGCGCAGCGATTCCGGCGCCGCTGCCAGACCCGGACAAGCCGCCGCTGCCCACCGCAGCGCTCAAGCCCGACGCCGCGTATTACACGCCCGGCATCTTCTGGTGGACGTTCGACCGCCGCTCGGCGAGCCGAAGAAACCTCTCACCGGATGTCGCCGCCGAGTACCTGATCGGGCTCGACTTTCCCGGCCGCGAGCGGGCGCAGCCGAACGGCGAGGAAAACACCGTCCTTTTGATCGACGAAATCGACAAGGCCGAGCCGGACCTGCCCAACGACCTGCTCGAACCGCTCGACCGGCGTAGCGTCCGCCTGCCCGACGGCAAGACGCTGTCCGCGGCAGTCGGTCAGGAACTGCTGACCGTGATCACCACCAACCGCGAGCGCGAACTGCCGAAGGCCTTCCTGCGCCGCTGCGTGACGCTCGTCCTGCCGGAACCCGACGCCGACGGGCTGACCGCCATCGCCCAGGCACACCAGCCGCTGGCCGAGCGGGCGCGGATCAGGGCAATTGCCGAACGGATCATCGAATTCCGCGCCAAGGTCGACGAGCACGGGCTCCGCCCGCCCGGCACGAGCGAGTTCCTCGACGCCGTGCGCACCTGCGAGAAGCTGCAGATCAGCGTCGACGGCGGCGACCTCTGGCGCCAGATCGAGGGCGCGGTACTGCTCAAACCGGCGATCTGAGCGGATGGACAGACCACAACCGCACCGGAAGGGCGAAATCCACCTCGGCGAACTGATCGAGGCGCTCGCCGAACTGCCGTGGCAGGAGCACGCGCAGGCGCAGGCGATCGCCGGCTGCCTCGGCTTCGGGCTGGCGGCACACGATCTCGGCCGATCGGAGCGGCCGACGCCGGCGATCTACGACCGCAGCCGGCCGGTGCCGCTGCCCAGGCGCGAGGCGGCGGCAAAGCCCCGGTCAGGCTTTGCCACCAGGCCGCCGCCGCGGCTCGAACTCCCGCCACAGGCCCTCACTTGGCAACTGCAGCCGATTACCCCGCCGCCGCCACCATCGAGCACCGCCGCCGCACCTTCCTGGATCGACGGCGACTACCAGCGCCTGGATCCCGCGCCCGGCACACCGCCGCCGCCCCGGCAGACGCTGTTCCCCGGTCGCACGGCGCGCGGCGTGTTCACCGCCGCGCTGGCGACGCTGCGCCTGGGCCGCGAGATCGACGTCCATGGGCTGGTCGGCTCGGTCGTCCGTGGCCACCTGCCGCGGCGCTTGCCGCGACTGCCGGCGGCGACACTGAGCCGCGGCTGCCAGCTGCTGCTCGACTTCAGCGACAGCATGCTGCCGTGGTGGGCAGACCTGCGCCAGCTCGGTGATCAGCTCGCCGCGCTGCTCGGTGACGAGCGAGTGTCGGTCTTCGATTTCGAGTCGGCGCCGGCCGCCGCCAGCCAGTGGCAAGCTGGCCGCGAGGAGGCAATGCTCTGGCAGCCCGAAGCGGGCCGGCCGATCCTGGTCGCCACCGATTTCGGCATTCGCGGCCGTTCGCACGGCCAGCGGAGCAGCGTCGACTGGCAGGACTTCGTCAGGCTTTGCGCGGCGCAGGGCTGCCCGCTGCTGATCCTGGTACCCTGGTCGAAGGCCTACTGGCCGGCCGACCTCGGTCCACATCCCGAACTGCTGCACTGGCATCCGCGCACCAGCGCCGCGATGCTGCGTCGGCAACTCGCCCGCAGCCAGCCTACGCGGCGATGAGCTGGCTGCAGCCGACCGCCTTCGAACAGGACCTGGTCGCCGACCTGCGCCGGCGCTGGCCCGAGGTCGCGCCGCTGGCGGCAATGCTCTCGCTCGCCACGCGCGTCGAGCCGCTGCTGCTGCGCAACGTGCGGCTGCACTTCCTGCCCGGCAGCGCGACCGAAATCGAGTCGCTGCTCTGGTTCAGCCCGCTGATCGGCGCGCGCAGCAGTGGCGAGGTCATCTTCCATGCCGGCGCCGCGCGCCTGCTCGCCGACGAGCTGCGCGGCGACGCCGAGCGGTTCGCGCAGGTGATCGAGTTTACCCACCGCCATACCCGCCACTGGTCGCCGGAAGAACGACTCGAACAGGAACTCCGCCTCGACGCCTTGCGTGACGACCCGGTTGGCGTTCGCCAGGGCCTGCAGGATCTGCTCAAGCGCCTGCACGACGAAGGCGACGAAGAGCAGCGGATTCGCCTGGCGCGCTGGAGCCGGCGCTGCCTAGCGACGGTCAGCGACCCGCAGAACCCACCAGCGGAAGCGCAACTGCTCAGCCAGTTCGCCACCTGCAGCCTCGGCGCGAGCAGTGTGCTGGCCCCCGGCAGCGCCCCGCAGCCGCTGCCCGAGTGGCTCGCCGGCAAGTTGCCGGCGCCGTTCCGGCACGCGCGCCTGGCGGTCGAACTGCGCTACGATGCCGCGCAGCAGCGGCAGGTCCTGCACCTCATCGCGCCAAACGAGGACGGCCCGGCGATCGACCTGCCGACGTCCCTGCCCGCGAACCTGCACGTGCAGGTCGACGGCAGCGGCGGAGCCTGGCACATCGTCAGCCTCGACAGCCGCATCGAGCTGCCTGCGGCGACCTGCCGCGTCGTGCTGACGACGATCGACGGCCGTCCTTACGAGTTGCGCACCGAGTTGCCGGACAGCCCGCCCAGCGAGGACGCCGCCGGACTTTCCCCACTCATCCTGAGCCATCTCGCCGAAGACGACGAAGAAGCACATGCGGTTGCCGGCTGGCTCGGGCAGCAGGGGCTGCGGGTCATTCTGCGCCAGGAAGGCAGGCGCGAAGTCGAACCCGCGCCGGCCGCAACAACCGATGGCGAGCCGGCGCGGTTGTTGCGGCTGTGGACGCACGCCGCACAGCGACTGGCGGCCAGCGCGGGCAGCGACGGCCTCGCCGCCGGCACGCGCGAGGCGCTGCTGCGCATTGATCCGACCGTGGAGCCCCCTGCTGCGGGCTATGGCGCCGAGAAGCTGCTCGATCTGCCCGACTGGCGGAAGGCCGGCGACGCGACGCAGGCCGATGGTTTTGTCCAGCAGTTGCACGAGTGGCTGGGTAAGGAGCCGCCCGCCAGGCAGGAAGAATCGACGTCGCCTGCCGCCGACAGTGAAGTCGATCGCCTGCTCAAGGAACTCGCCGATCCGAAAACCACTCCGCCGCGGCGACTCGAAATCGGCGACCGCCTGAACGAGATCGGCGACCCACGGCCGGGAGTCGGGGTGCGCGAATACGTGCTGCAGGAATACCCGCCCGAGGTCGAGGCTCTGCTCGCCGAACTCGACCAGCCCGAGACGATCCCGCCGCGCCGGTTGGCGATCGGTGATCGCCTGGACGAGATCGGCGACCCGCGGCGTGGCGTCGGCCTCGATTCGCGCGGTCTACCCGAGATCGACTGGGTCGAGATTCCTGGCGGCGTGTTCCTTTATCAGGAGGGCGAACGGCCTTCGCTGGCGAGCTTCCGGATGGCGCGTTACCCGGTGACCAACGCGCAGTATCAGGCGTTCATTGACGCCGGCGGCTACCGCGACGATCGCTGGTGGAAGGAGCTCGGCCGACTCAATCCGGAAGCCTGTCAATGGCCGCAGGCCAACCGGCCGCGAACGAACGTTGGCTGGTACGAGGCGGTGGCGTTTTGCCGTTGGCTGAGCCCACAGCTCGGCTACGAGGTCCGGCTGCCGAACGAGCAGGAATGGGAGCGCGCCGCACGTGGCACCGAGGGGCGGGAGTACCCGTGGGGGAACGAGTATGCAAGCGGGCGGGCGAACATCGACGAGATCTCCACCATTCAGCGCGTCGGCGAGTGGTATCTGGAGCAGACGACGGCGGTCGGTGTCTATCCGCACGGCGCTTCGAGCGAAGGGGTGCTCGATCTCTCAGGCAGCGTTTGGGAATGGTGCCTCAACAAATATGATCGCCCGGATCAGACGCGTATCGACACCAGTGGCGATACGCGTGTGCTGCGCGGTGGCTCCTGGCGCAACCATGCCGACCTCGCACGCGGCTCGCTGCGCATGTGGTACAACCCGGACTACCGCAGCTACACCAGGGGTTTCCGCCTTGTGTCGTCTGCCGCCGTTCCCTGATGCGCTGTTCGTTGATGACCGCCGCGCAGCGGCGGTCGCGATTTTCTTGCAGGGCGACGGATCTGGGTATCCGAGCGCGTGCCTGCCCAGTGGGGTGCCCACCAGAGGGGTCCGCGCGGCGGCACGTGGTACACCATGCCGACCAGCGCGCCTGTGGCGTCAGGAACGATCGGCGCAGCTGCAAAGCTCGGTCCGGCGTTGCGCAGGCGGCCTAGCGCTCGCCAGGCCCGGCGACTCGCCTGCACCACGATTTGCGCCGTGGCGTGGCGGCGCGTCGGGAAAAGCAACCGGGCGGTGCCGCTGCGCTCCGGCAATGGCTCACCGGCGGTCACGCCATGCGGTCGGTAGGTCGCCGAACTCGGCCGCCTGCTCGGCGGCTGGGTGAAACAGGGGGGGCTGCGGCCCGTGTAATTCCGCGCGCCACCCGGGGCGACCGTAGCTTTGGGCTGAGCCTGCGAAGCCCTACGATTCCCCCGCGAAGACCCTGGTTTCCCGCGAGTTTGCCAAGGCACAGGCGCGATAAGCCCAGCGGGCGAGGTGTTGGGCTTCGTTCCTCAGCCCAACCTACCAACTGGATCACCACGTGCTGCAACCCTTCGTTTTCCGATGAGAAATTCGTGACCGCCGCTGCGCCGCGCTCACCCCCGAACATCCGGTCAAGTAGTGAGGTCAGACGACAACAACCGGAAGCCTTGGAAGTCGTCTCGGGAATCAGGCCGATACGCACTGCGCTGCGAGCCAAGCGCGCCATTGGCGTTGTATCTCCAACAGCCCCCACACAGCACGCGCCAGGCGCCGCTGGTGTCGATCTGGGTTTGCTCTTGGTGATCGTGCTTGTTGAGACACCAATCCAAGACGTTACCGGCAAGATCCAGGATCCCTTCTTTCGATGCGTTGTGCGGATAAACGCCGACGGCCGTCGTCTGTTGGAGATTCCACTCACCAACCTGGTTACTACTCCATGTCTCGTCGATGTTCGCCCGTCCGCTTTCATACTCCTTCCCCCACGGGTACTCACGCCCCTCGGCGCCACGTGCTGCGCGCTCCCATTCCTCCTCGGTCGGCAGCCGGACCTCGTAGCCAAGCTGCACGCTCAGCCAGCGGCTGAAGGCCACCGCCTCATACCAGTCGACGTCCGTCCGCGGCCGGTTGGCCTGCGGCCAGCGCGGCGGTTGCGGCTCGGATCGCTTGAGATTCTTCCACCAGCGATCGTCGCGGTAGCCGCCAGCGTCGATGAAGGTCTGGTACTGGAGGTTGGTCACCGGGTAGCGGGCGATCCGGAAGGCCGGCAGCTGCCGTCGCTCGCCCTGCTGATAGACGAACTCGCCGCCAGCGATGCTCACCCAGTCGATGTCGGGCAGCAGCAGCGTACGTTGCCGTCGCACTGGCGGCAGCGGACTTTGCGCGCTTGGCGAGACGGGGGGCTGCTGCGGGGCATGGCCGGGGTCAGTGGGGGCAGTCATCGTGGGCAGCGCCTGGTACGGACAGTGGACGCGATGATAGAAACAAAGCGGCCGCGCAGGAAGTGCGACACGGGGACAGGGGCGAGCCGCCGGCGAAAACCCGCGGTCCGCGGGTCATCTACGGGAATTGCCTGGGGTCACCGGACACGATATCCTTCTCGCAATATGTGATATCCAGGAGACCGGCATGGTTCGCACCATCATCAGTCTGCCCGAGTCCGACAAGCGCTGGCTCGACGAGGAAGCTGCCCGGCAGCACCGGTCGATGACCGAGATTGTTCGCGAGGCGGTGGCCGCCATGCGGCGCGCGCAGGAAAACCCCGAAGAAGACTTCGACGCTCTGCTGGCGCAGACCGCAGGCTTGTGGTCGGCCGGCGACGGGCTGATCTGGCAGCAGGATCTGCGCAAGGAGTGGGAGGCAAACGCTTGAGCGGCGCTGCCGGCGCGTCCGGGTCGGCGCTAGCAGACGCCTCTTGCAGCGCTCACCCGCCAGCATGCAGGGTCAGCTCGGCGAGCACGATCAGCGCGCCGATCGCGACCAGTAGCGTCAGGCTGAGGCTGGCCTGGCCGGTCCACAGCAGGACGGCGACGCCCGAGAAATTGACGTAGAGCGCGAATTCGCGCGCAAAGTAGCTTCCTCCCGTTTCGCGCCAGTTCGGCACCAGCGCCGTCGCGATCCAGCGTACCAGCGGCGCGGCGAGCGCGATGCTGAGGACCAGCTCGCTTTTCCAGAGCGCGACGTCGGTGGGGCGATTGAAAGCGCCATCGGCGACCCACGCGTTGGCATGGTGCAGGTAGCCGAGAATCGCCAGCACGGCGAGCACGATCCACACCGCCAGCCGGTCGCTGCGCCTGATCGCGCGCAGCCCGGGCAGTTTGGGAAGCGCCGGGAAATAGCTGAGCAGCAGCAGCGTGGCGATGACGCCAAGCAGTGCGAAGTAGAACAGATGCAGCTGGCTGACCCAGTGCATGAGCAGGGTCGCCAGCAGGACGGCGACGATGCGGGCGATCGCCACGCGGTGCAGGGGCTCGTTGGCAGAGCGGGTCATTTGGCGATGGCGCGGGACGGGTCAGGGGGTGCGGGCACGGTCGTGAAGGTCGCGTGGCCAGGGCCGGGGCAACACGGCGAGTATAGGTGGCTGGCGCGCGGGCGGTCAATCCGGTCTTGTCCGGTGTACCGCGACGCCGCTTCCGGGCACCTGTGGGCGTGACGGCGAGCGGGCGGCGCCGGGCTGTGCGCGATCTTCGTCAGCAGCGCAAAACGCGGAAAATCCCGTTTCATCGTGTTACGATGGTTGATTCCCGATCGGTCGACTCGGGAATCGTCGCCGGTCGTTGGGCTGGCGAAAGGTCTGCGGGGGAGTCTGGGTCGTAATCGTCTGAGGGAGGGCCTGCGCTGTGGAACTATCGATGGGTATCAAGAACGACAAGCTGGTCGGCGATTTCTGGGGCGGGCTGGCGGCGATGCTGGTCGCGCTGCCGTCGGCGATCGCTTTCGGGGTCACCATCTATGCGTCGATCGGTCCGGCCTATGCCGGTCTCGGCGCGCTCGCCGGAATTCTCGGCGCAACCGCCCTCGGACTCGTGGCGCCCAGCCTGGGCGGCACCAACCGGCTGATCACCGCGCCCTGCGCGCCCGCCGCGGCGGTGCTCTCGGCGTTTGCCATCGAGCTCGTGCGCCAGGACGTCGACCCGGTGTTCATCGTGCTGATGCTCACCGCGCTCGGTCTGGTCGCCGGCCTGATCCAGCTGCTGCTCGGCTTCATGGGCATCGGCAGCCTGATCAAGTACATCCCCTTCCCGGTGGTCAGCGGCTACCTCACCGGCGTCGGCCTGATCATCATCGGCAGCCAGATCTCCAAACTGCTCGGGGTTTTTGGCAGTCAGTCGCTGTGGCGAACGCTGATTTCGCCGGAAATGTGGCAGTGGCAGAGCGCGCTGATCGGGATCGTCACGGCGTTGGTGATGCTCGCCGCGCCGCTCGTCACGCGCATCGTTCCGGCGGCGATCCTCGGGCTGCTGGCCGGGGTGCTCACCTATTTCGGGCTGGCGTACTTCGTCGACGAATCGATGCTCGTCCTCGAAGGCAACAAGCTGATCATCGGGCCGCTCGGTGGCTCGGCGTCGAGCATGCTGGAGGCGATTACCGGCCGCTGGCGCGACATCGGCGAACTCAAACTCAGCCAGATCGGCAACCTGATGGGGAGCGCACTGACCCTGGCGGTGCTGCTGTCGATCGACACGCTCAAGACGGCCGTCGTTCTCGATTCGCTGACGCGCAGTCGCCACGATTCCAACCGCGAACTGGTCGCGCAGGGTATCGGCAATGTCGCCTCTGCCTGCGCCGGCGGCATGCCGGGGGCAGGGCAGATGGGGGCGACCCTGGTCAATCTGGCGAGCGGTGGCCAGACGCGGGTCTCCGGGGTCATTGAAGGAATCCTGTCGCTGTTCGCGTTTCTCGTGCTGGGGGCGTTCATTGCGTGGATTCCGGTCGCCGCGCTGGCCGGCATCCTGATCGTCGTCGGCATTCGCATGATCGACAGGCATAGTCTGCAACTGCTGCAGTCGCCCTGGACGGTGCTCGACTTCGTGGTGATCGTGGTGGTGGTGGCGGTGGCGCTCACCTACAGCCTGATCGCCGCGTCGGCGGTGGGGATCGCGTTGGCGATGCTGCTGTTCATTCGCGAGCAGCTGGGGAGCACGATCATTCGCAACAAGGTCGAGGGTAGCAACCGGTTTTCGAAGCGGGTGCGCCTGGAGCACCAGATGGAGATGCTCGAGAAACACGGCGACCGCAGCGTCATCCTGGAGTTGCAGGGCAGCCTGTTCTTCGGCACCAAGGACCAGCTGTACACCGCCCTCGAGCCGGAGCTGCGCAAACGCAGCTACCTGCTGCTCGACATGCGCCGCGTGCAGTCGGTGGACGTGACGGCGGTGCATCTGCTGAGCCAGATCAGGGACTCGCTGAAGGAGCATGGCGCTTTCCTGGTCTTCAGCGGCCTGGATCATACGCTGCCCAACGGGCGCAACATCGCCGAACTCTTCACGCAGATGGAACTGACCACCGGCAGCGACCAGGTCAAGGTCTTTCCGCTGATCGACGACGCGGTCGAATGGATTGAAGACCACATCCTTGGCGAGAGTCTGCAACAGGAGGCCGATCTGCCGCCGCTCGAGATCTACGAGCTGGACGTCTTCCGGGATGCCAAGGAGGAGTCGCTGATTGCGCTCGTCGAATGCATCGGGCGACGCTCGGTGGCCAGGGAAAACAAGGTGTTCACCAGCGGCGACCCGGCGGATCAGTTGTTTCTGATCCGCAAGGGTTCCGTCCGCATCAGTGTGCCGATTCCCGGCACCGACAGCAGCCAGCACCGGCTGACTTACGGTCGCGGCGACTTCTTCGGCGGTTTGTCGTTCATTTCCCGGGCGGCGTATTTCAGCGCCGATGCCACCGCAATCGAAGACACCGAACTCTACGTGTTGCGGCGGGAGGACTTCGAGATGCTGCGCGAGCAGCACCGGCGGCTCGCCTTCCAGCTGCTCGAAGCGATTGCCCGCGTCCTGGCGACGCGCCTGAGCTATGCCGACAAGGAATTGCTGGCGATGCAGCAGTAGTTTGCGCCTCACCCCGGGCAAGCAGCCCAAACCACAGATTGCTCGCCGCTGCGAGCTTTACTAACGGTCATGGCGATTCCAGACACCCCTGATGATGAAAGCCATGACCGTTCCCTCACCCCCGACCCCTCTCCCACAAGCGGGCGAGGGGAGGTTCGTGAGTCGCTGACGCGACTTTCACATTAAGCCGATCGGAAGCGCATGGCCACTACCGCGAAAGCCGCCAACACACGTAGCGCAAAACCCGCCGCAAAGCCGGCCAGCCGTCCTGGCGAAGTAGCTGCCAGGGCCGAACCGCAGCTGTGCTTCCATCATTCGCAGGAGCTGCGCATCAAAACCGATGCCGTGCTGGCGGCCCTTGAGGAAACCCCCGGTGACGCGAGGCATGGCGCTGCGCTGGCCGACCTGGCGGCGGAGCTCACCGAGGCGGGAATGGATTACTATTTCCTGAGACCGCTCCGGCTGGCCAAGGTCGGCATCATCGGCGAACAATCAGCACGTCTGGCCATGGCCGGCGCAGTGAAGATCATCAGCAGCGTCAGCCGCAAGTACATCGTCCGGATGGACCAGGGGCAGCTGCTGACGGTGGCTGCGCATCTCCGCGAACTTGCCCGATAGGTATTGCGGGCGAATCGTCAGGCCTTTTCGCTGCTCTGCAGCACCAGGCGAAGGTCGAGGATGCCGCGGTCGTTGCCGGTGGTCACCGTGAAGCCGAGGCTTTTCGCCAGACGCTGCATGCGCAGGTTGCCGTCCATCGTTTCGCCGCGCAATTCGCCGATGCCGCGGCTTTGGCCGTAGCTGATCAGGCTCTGCAGTAGCCGCCGTCCGAGTCCCTGGCCCTTGAGATCTGATCTGACCACGAGCGCAAAGTCAGCGAAGGCACCGCCGGGGTCGGTAACGGCGCGGACCTCGCCGAGCGAACGTTCGACGCCATCGCAGTCGTGATCGATGGCCACCAGGGCCATCTCGCGATCGTAGTCGATCTGGGTAAAGCGGGCGAGGCGCGCGCGCGGCAGACTCTTGATCGAGTCAAAAAAACGCATGCGCGAATCCTCCGGAGCCAGCGAATTGAGGAGTCTGCCGAGTGTGGTCTCGTCCTCCGGTCGGATCGGCCGGATCAGGAGCGTGCGACCGTCCCAATCCACTTGCTGTTCGAGTTCTTTCGGATAGGGCCGGATTGCAAAGCGGCGCAGCTCACTCCGGTGCGCCACCTTGCCGACGCCGATGTGCGCGTCGAGCACGACTACCCCCGAGGTCTCGACGTGCAGCGAAGCCAGTTCCACGTCCGTCACCTCGTCGAGGTCGGTGAGCAGCTGCGACAAGCGAACCAGCGCATTGCTCAGCACTGCTTGCAGTGCTACCTGATCGTCTTCGGGCATTGCCTCGCCAAAGCGGCTGCGCGCCACCAGATCGTGGGCCAGCACCAGGTTCAGCGGCGGCAGGGCGACAACGACGCGATAGACCCGCCCCCTGGCGGCCGATGCCGGCCCGAGGAAAATCACCAGGCCGAACACCGGATCGTCGGCAACGCCCAGACGCACTGCGGGGGCGCCACTACGGGCGACGCTGGAGCGTAGCCGGTAGCGGCTGACGCGGCTGCCCGGGCGCTGCGCACGCGCGCTGCTGCGCAGTCCGCGCGCGGCGATCCGGATCTCTGCCGGCGAGCGGAGACCCGTCGCGACCTGTGCAAACTCCGCGCCATCGGCGAGTACCAGGCCGAGATCGACCGGATAGCCGATCTCGTCGGCAGCCAGGATGGCGGTAGCTATGCTGCCCGCCAGCGGGTACTCCGCGACGGCAATTCCGTAGGCTTCCAACAGACGGCGTGCCTGGCGGGCCGACAGCGCTGCCGCCCCGACGTCGATTGCTTCCTTGATCACACTGCGTGCGGCACCGATGTCCGGAGTGAAGCTCTCGGCCAGCGATGGCGGCATTTGCAGGAGCAGCCTGCGATTTCGCAGGTAGTTCACTACACCGAGAAAGACCGCGATCGCCTTTTCTGGTGAGTCATGGCTCAACACCCCGTTCGCCGCGGCAATGGTCTGCGCTTCGCGCATGGCTGCGCCGCCGACCCAGCAAGTGAGCACGTTGGACGCAGTTTTGCCGGAAACCTCACAGATCGCCGTGGCGACATCGGCGCTGGCGGCGAAGGGAGATGGCGTACACACCGTCAATACCGTATCCGTGTGGCTATCTGCGAGTACGGCCGACAGCGCCGCCGCCCAGCTCTCCGGTCTGACGTCTGGCGGCAGGGCGAGCGGGTTGGCCAGTGGCGAACGCGTCTGCAGCAGTTCGTCGAGGTGCTTCAAGGTGTCCGGCGAGAGGCTGCCCAACTGACCACCCGAGCGCAGCAGCGTGTCGCCGGCAATTCGCCCGAGGCCATGGCCGTTGCCAAGAATGGTCAGGTGCTCGCCGCGCAGCGGGCGCGCCCGCGCCATTGCCTCGACGGCTTCGAACAGATCCCCCAACGTGTCGATGCGCACCCAGCCGGAACGGCGCAGTGCTGCTTCGTAGACGTCGTCTGTGGTGAACGGACTGTCCAGCGGGCGTCTTGTCTCGACTCGTCCGCCACGGATGGCGACCACCGGTTTGTTGCGTCCGGCGGCACGTGCTGCCGACAGGAACTTGCGTCCGTTCGCGACTTCGTCGAACTGGACCAGGATCGACCGGGTGTCCTGGTCTGCCGCCAGCCAGTCGAGCACGTCGGCAAGATCGACGTCGAGGCCGGCGCCCAGGTGCAGCACCGTCGAGAAGCCGATTCCCCTGCTGTGGGCGCGATCGAGCACCGCCGCCGTGATTGCCGTCGACTGGCTGACCAGGGCAATCTTTCCCGGCGCGATCGAAGCAGGGCTGGCA
Source organism: Candidatus Accumulibacter affinis (assembly GCA_016713625.1). Lineage (GTDB taxonomy): Bacteria > Pseudomonadota > Gammaproteobacteria > Burkholderiales > Rhodocyclaceae > Accumulibacter > Accumulibacter affinis. The sequence goes on along the minus strand of JADJOT010000006.1, from coordinate 104,514 downwards.
CTGGCATTGAGACCCCTCGCGGGAACGACGAGCCCGCCGCTACCGGGCCCAAGAACCCGTATCAGGTGAGGCCGCGCCGCTTCGAGGATGGCCTTGCGTGCCGCCGCTATCTGACTGCTGTTGATCTTGTGCCACATCCACGGCCCAACGATCACCCCGCGGGTGCCACGCGCACCGAGTTGCGTGATGATCGACGGCACCATATCGAGCGCTGCGCAGATGATCGCCAGATCGGCGACCACTTCGAGCTCGCCGATGCGGACGTCGGCACCAATGGCGAAGCGCGAGCGCCTCCTTGCTTCCACCGAAACGACCGGGCCGGCAAATCCGCCGGCAGCAAGATTCGCCCGCACCGCCTCGGCGTAGCGACTCGGCGCGTCGGGTTCAGCAACCACCGCCACTGACTTGGGACGAAAGAGAAATTCCAGGTTTCGGACAGTCATGGTCGCCTCGTCAGCGTGGCAGGAGTTCCGGGAATAGTATGCTTGATTTCCCCTGCTGCGTCCTGCACCAGTCGCGACACTTGGCGACCGTCATGCCGGAAATTCGACCGCATGCCATCAGGGAAACGCAAAATTCCCGTTGTCCATCTGCATCAGCGAACGCGTCGGCGCCAGTGCGCTGGTTCGGTGTGCATCGGCACGTGGCAGCAGACGGTCAAAGTAGAACTCTGCGGTCTGGATCTTGGCGCGATAGAAGTCGGCTGATTCTGCACCCTGGCCACTGCGCAGACGCTGGCGGGCCTGGTCAGCCTGCAAGGCCCAGAAATGGCCCATCATCACATAGCCCGAATACATCAGGTAGTCGACGCTCGTCGAGCCGACAAAATCACGATCCCTGGCCGCTCGCCACATGATCTGCGCGGTGAACAGATTCCACTCGAGCGCATGCCGGATCAGCGAGCGAGCCATGCGGCCCGCCGACCCGCGTGCGAGAAAACGCGGTGTGGCAAAGCGCAGCATGATGCGCGTGAAGTCGCGCACGCATTTTCCCCGGCTGCCGATCAACACCTTGCGGCCCAGCAGATCAAGCGCCTGGATGCCGGTGGTGCCTTCGTACAAGGTCGCGATGCGGGCATCGCGGGCGATCTGCTCCATTCCGTGCTCGTGGATGTAGCCATGTCCACCAAACACCTGCATGCCGAGATTGGCTGCCTCAAGGCCCATTTCGGTCAGAAAGCCCTTGAGGATCGGCGTGTAGAAGCCAAGCAGGCTGTCGTACTGCGCCTGCGCCGCACGATCGTCTTCAAGCGTCGCATTGAACATCCGGTCGGCGGTCTGGGCTGCGGCATAGATCATCGCCCGGCCACCTTCGGCAATTGCTTTCTGGGTGAGCAGCATGCGCCGCACATCGGGGTGCCAGATCAGGGCGTCGGCAATCGAGTCGGGTTCCTTTTTCCCCGACAGCGAGCGCATCGAACGGCGATCCCGGGCATACGACAGCGCACCCTGAAACGACGCTTCCGCGTGCGCGATGCCCTGAACGGCGATGCCGATGCGCGCGGTGTTCATGAAGGTGAACATCGCCTCGAGGCCCTTGTTGGGTTCGAAAATCATCTGGCCGATCGCCGCGTCGAAATGCAGCACGGCCGTCGCCGAGGCCCGGATGCCCATCTTGTGTTCGATCGAGCCGCAAGTGACGCCATTGCGCTGGCCGGCCGAACCGTCCTCGTTGACCCGTAACTTCGGCACCACGAACAGCGAGATGCCGCGGGTTCCTGGCGGCGAGTCGGGCAGGCGGGCAAGGACGATATGCACGATGTTCTCGGCCAGGTCGTGATCGCCAGCCGAGATGAACATCTTCGTGCCGGTGATGCGGTAGCTGCCATCGGGCTGCGGCTCGGCCCTGGTTCGGATCTGCCCAAGATCGGTGCCGCATTGCGGCTCGGTCAGGCACATCGTGCCGGTCCACTCGCCGCTGACGAGAGCCGGCAGATAGCGCGCTTTCTGCGCCTCGCTGGCGTAGCGCAGGAGGGTGTTGATGCAGCCCAGGCTCAGCCCCGGATACATGCTGAACGACCAGTTGGCCGCACCCATCATCTCGGCCTTGAAGACGCTGAGCGAGGTCGGCAGGCCCTGGCCCCCGAATTCGACCGGCAACGAGAGGCCTTGCCAGCCGCCTTCGACGAACTGTCGGTAGGCCTCCCTGAATCCGGCCGGGGTGCTGACTTCGCCGGCATGGAAATGGCAACCTTCCTGATCGCCGGACAGATTCAGGGGTGCCAGCACCTCTTCGCACAAGGTCGCGGCGCCTTCGAGGATCGCCGCCACCATGTCGGGCGTCGCCTCCCCTCCGTTGGACAGCCCGGCGTAGTGCGCCGGATAGTCGAGCACCTCATTGATGAGGAAGCGCATGTCGCGCAGGGGAGCTTTATAGGTCGGCATGCTGCGGTCTTTCACGAAAAGGACGGAATCGCTATGCACTGCCCGCCTGGCTTTATCGAGCGGCGGGTGGTCAGCGTTTTCAGGGTACGACAAATGGTGTACAAGTGTCCACTAAAAAATTAGGAGAAAAGCTCAGTTTTTTGTCATCTCTCCGTATCAAACTGACTTGTAGTAAAATTTATGGTTCAGAAACCTGCATTTTTCGATACAAGTGTTTTAAGATGGCGAGCCATGAGCGCTGCCATAGTTGCCAGAAGACCTGCATTGAAGAATCCCGAACCCCTGACACGCAGTGCGCGCAAGGACGTGACGCGCGCCAATCTCCTGCAGGCCGCCCTGAACCTGATGGGCGAGGGACGCAGTTTCACCAGTCTCGGCTTGCGCGAAATCGCCCGTGAAGCCGGCGTCGTGCCGAACGCCTTCTATCGTCACTTCCGCAACACCGACGAACTGGGTCTGGTGCTCGTCGAGGAGGCAGGGATCACGCTGCGCCGCCTGCTGCGCGAGGCACGCAAGATGGACGTGGCGCCGCGCGACATGCTGCGGCGATCGGTCCGCGTCTATCAGGAGCATGTCAAGCTGAACCGCTTGCAGTTCCTGTTTATCTCGAGCGAGCGATCCGGGGGCAGCCGCATCCTGCGCCTCGCGATTCGCAATGACGTGACCCATTTCACCAACGAAATGGCGCAGGACTTCCGGATGCGCGGCCTCTACGCGCGATTGCCAACGGCAAGTCTGCAGATGGTGTGCGGCATGATCGTGATGACCATGCTCGCGGCGGCGACCGACATTCTCGATTTACCCCCCGATCAAGCGTTGCTGGAGGCCGAGATGTCGGAGAACTTCGTTCAACAGCTGAGGATCATTCTGTTTGGCGCAACGCGCCTGAATGACGCCTTCGCTGCGTCCGCATGAGACTGTGTGCGCACCAGGGCGGAGGCCAAAGCAGCCAGCCGCAGAGTTGCCGCACTGACCGCTGCCGATTTTTCTGAATGGTGGAATGGTGGTAGACGACCTAGAACCAACGATTTGGGTGTAAGCTGACGTTTCGTATCTTGAAGCGTCGCCTTTCGCGTTTGTTTACTTACGAAGGAGTTAATGATGAACCGAACAATTGTCGCTACAGCGCTGGCCTTGGGCCTGGTTTTCACTGCCACACCCGCCAGCGCGGTCGTTTATTGCAAAACCGTGGGCGTACCCAAAGGTTGTGTGGCTCGGCCCGCCGCGGCTGCGGGTCCGGGTGTAAGCGCAACCAATCAAAATGGCGGCGTGAACCGCGCGGGCGTTCGGCGCTGAATAGTGGCTGACGTGCGCGGGTAGCGGGTAGCGGCTAGAGCGAAGCGGCAGCGAAATGACTGCACGCAGTCGTCCGTTTTGACCAGCAATGCCCGCTGCCGGAGGAAGGGTCCAGCCGGCAGGAGCGAGAGAATGGAAATCCCCGACAACGGCAGAGGCTGGGGCCTACCTACTTCAACTATTGTTTCTTGATGTCCCGAGCGGTATCGCGCGAGTCCTGCTTGGTGTCGCCCTTGTCCTGCCGACATTCCGCACGGTTCCCCCCCGCCCCCCCCCCGGCCGGGGCGCCGGGGGCCCCGCGGGCCGCGCCCCCCCCCCCCCCCCCCCCCCCCCCCCGGGGCGGCCGCCCGCCCCCCCCCGGGCCCGCGGGCGGCCCGCCCCCCCCCCCCGGCGGGCGCCCCCCGGCCGCGGCCCCGCCCCCGCCCCCCCCCCCCCCCCCCCCCCCGGCCCCCCCCCCCCCCCCCCCCCCCCCCCCCCCCCCCCCCCCCCGGCCGCCCCCCGGCCCCCCCCCCCCCCCCCCGCCCCTCCTCCCCCCCCCCCCCCTCCCCTCCCCCGGCCGCGGCGGGGCGGGGGGCGGGCCGCGGGGGGGGGGGGGGCCGGCCCCCCCGCCCCCCCGCCGGCCGCCCGGCCGCCGCCCGGGGGGCGATGACGCAGATCTACGATCGACCAAGGGAACAGCAGTATACGCACTAAGCCTCCAGTTTGTCAGTTCATCGCTGACGTTCAGTATCCAGACAGCATGCAGCGCTACGCTAGAACAACACACCCATCAGCTTTTTCAGCAAGTCTTCGAGCGACATCATGGTCAGCCCCAGCGGCACGACTGGTGCCAGCGTGGCGCCCACCAGCCGGAGGAGATCGTCCCGTTTGATCGGCACGATGCGCATGTTCTGGACGACCGAGAAGCTGTTTCCCATGTCGGCGAGGGACTGGATGTCGGCGCTGCCGAGAAGCGGTTCATCGGCCGGCGCTCCGCCGCGGACCCACTTGGCGTCGAATTCGCGGACGTAGCGTTCGGCCAGCACGCCATATTCGCGCGAACCCGTGCGCTTCGCCTGCGCAAGCTGCGGCGCAAAAACCAGGAGTGGGCAAAGCACCACGCACAACATGAAGATGACGACGACGGCAATCTCGACCTTGAAGTCGGTCAGCACGGCTCCCAGGAAGAAGATACGGTTGGCCAGGTTGCCGGCAAGCAGGGCGCCATGTGCGACAGCGAGTACAGTGAAGGCATAGACCTGTCCGGAGACAAAACTGAGGCCGCCGAGGGAATCCGGATGCGTCGGAACCAGGCTCAACTCGATGCGCGATACCTGCCAGAGGAAGCGCGCCCAGATGAACAGCCGGAAATACCACCGGCACAACAGGAACTGAAAGATCGGCAGGCTCACGTAGCCAAACCACATTCCGGCGAGCGAGAGCTGCGAGCCATCGGCGGTTGGGGTGGCGTACCACGTCGCCGTGTCGAGCGCGAAGTAAAGGCGCCAGACGATCAGGACGCCGACCCCGTACACGAAGGCGATCAGCAGTAGCTCGGCGAGTACCGAGTTGCGCAGCCGGAACGCCGATGCGACGGTCGCCGAGAATCGCGCCATGGAGTTCTCGGGAATCAGGTTCCGTTCGAGGAACTGCAGCAACAGGGGGCGCATGCGCCGGTGTACCACCAGTTCGGCAACGATCAGCAGGGGCAGCACCACCAGGAAGCGGACGTGAACCTCGATATCGAACAGGAACGGCACGCGGTTACTGCCGCCCCACAGGTTTCCTTCCAGCGCCGAGAGCAGCAGCAGCGGCAGCCAGGTAAACAGCACGATGACGATGAGGCGCTGCCGCACCATCATCAGCGCATCGTCGGTCAGGTGTGCCCGACGGAAAAGCTGGAAGAGCGGCCCGCCGAGGACCAGCGAGAACTCGGGGGGATTGCGCAGGAGATCCCAACCCTCGGAAGTTTCTGTTGTGCGGGCTCTCATTTCCGGCCTCCTCGTGATGCTGACATCGTCTTGCCGCCAGGACGTTCCGCCTATATTGCTCCCTGGCGATTCATTTGCCTAGCCTCTCGCCTTTGCCGCTTGTTCTGCTGCGCAGTCAGACACCCGCACGATTGCGGTCGAGTCGGAGGATGCGGCCGGGGCGATGCGGGCGGTGCGCGAACTCGGCCCGGGCGGCTACACGAACACCAGCTATCCCGGCATTGGCAGCCCTGATCACGGTCGAAATGTGGCTCTGTCCCGCTGGCTCAAGCGCCCATCGCGGCGTGGGTTCCCTGCGGCTGCTGTTCGATCCAGGCAAGGATCCGTTCGGCAGCTGCCTGCCAGTGGGCGTCGAGCATCAGGGTATGGCCGGCGCGAGGAATCACCGCCACCTCGGCCTGCCAGCGTGCAGCAGTGAAGCCCAGGCCCGCGGAAGGGAAAACGGCGTCCGCTGCGCCGCCAACGACCAGGGCCGGCAGCCTCGCTCGGCGGCGGCCGATGTGCATGGCCAACAGGGTCAGGTCGAGGAGGGCGCGGCGGGACTCGGGCTGGAACAAGGGCCCGAAGCGGATGAGATCCGCGGTTCGGGTGTCCGCGGAGTAGTACACGTCACGCATCGTCTGCAGAGCGTCGGCCGTGTACTCGCCGCGGGTGGCGCGCGCCTGCTGGTCGAAGAAAGCAGGCGTGGTCATGGCGATTTTCATCGTCGCGCCGAGGATGCCGGTCGGTGGCACCGGTGCCATCAGGACTGCGGCGTGCGCCTGGTGACGTTCGAGAAAACGCTCGACCACGACGCTGCTCATCGAGTGGCCGATGAGGATCGGCGCAACATCGAGTTCCTGCACCACCTGGGCGAGATCCTCGGCGTAGTCGTCGAGTCCGTACGAGTGTAGTTGCTCGCGGCTCTCGCTGCCACCGTGACCCGCGAGGTCCAGGGCGTGGCAGTCGAAGCCGCGGCCGCTGAACCAGGGCAGAAAGTACTCGTCCCAGCAGCCGGCCGTCGCATAACCGCCATGCACGAAAAGGAGGGGTGGACAACGCGGCGGGCCGACCGCTGGCCGGTGCAGAGTATGGATGCGTCTGGTTTTCATCGTCGAAGGGAGGTGAGTTGGGTGTCGCCTGCTGGTCGGAGGCCGCCGTTTGCGCGCTGGATCGGAAGCTGCCAAGTATCTCAGGGTCGGGCAGGTGCAGGCAAACATAGTTGTTGCGCCGCTTTGACGCCGAAAGGGAGGAAGCGTGCCGCGGCGCATGTTCCGCTACCCAGAACCTTTGATTCCTGCCGGCGGCGGCGTGCCGGCACCGCCTCCCAGCTGCCCCGAACAGGCGCACAATGGAGGCTGTTTGTCGCCAACGGAAACATCGAATGGAATTCCAGCCGCGTATCCTCGTCTGCCTCGCTTCCGAGCAGATCATGCAGAACACTCTGCCCGCCCTGCGGTTGCGCCCTGTGCAGGTGGTCATAGCGGCTAGTGATTCGGAGCAGGCACTCGCCGGCGCGCTGCAGGTCAGCCGCGTCTTGCACGACGCTGGCTGGCCGCCCGAGGCGGTGCATACCGTCGAGCACACCCCAGACCATGATCTCGGGAGCATTACCCGCTACGCCCGGGAACTTGCTGCGGACCTGCAGAGCCGTTACCCAGGCCTGCCGATTGACCTCAATGCAAGTGGCGGTACCAAAGTGATGTCCTTCGGCTTCGTCGGCGCGCTCGCCGGGCTTGGGGATGCCTGGTACTGTGATACGCGCCATGGTCTGCTGGAGCATCTCGGCGGTGGCCGGGCGTTACGCCTGCCGGCGGACATGCTCAAGCTGATCGACGTCCTGCAGATGCAGGGCTATCGCGTGGTGGCTGACCCCACCTGGAATCCGGTCTTCGCGTGCAGCGTTGCCGCGCGCGCCGGTCTGACCGAGCGTTTGGTGCGCGAGGCGCCGCAGCTGAACGGTTTTTTCGGCTACGTCAACCGGCTGACGCGCGAAGCATTGCCGCAGACGCGTCCGGACGGCAGCATCGTGCGCAGCTTTCGCGACGAAATCCTCGCGCAGCGCCAGCTCTTTGCTACCAACCACGACCTGGCACAAGCCTTCGAACAGGCGGGCATCTGGCAATGGGATGGCGATTGCCGTTTCGTCTTTGCCAGCGAGGCGGCGGCAAGATACGCCGGTGGCGGCTGGCTCGAGGAGTGGACCTGGCTGACACTGGCCGGGCTGCAGGCCGACGGAGTGATCCCGGATGGGCATTGGGGCACCAATGTACGGGTTGACGCGGGGCAGGGCGTGCAGGAAGCAGCCGGCAACGAGCTCGATGCCGCCCTGGTCTGGCGCAACCAGTTGCTGGTGCTCGAATGCAAGACCGGCGTGCAGATCAGTACCGAAGGCGGCAGCCAGTCGATCCTCAATCGTCTGGACAGCCTGCGTCGACATCTCGGTGGTGCGCTCGGGGAAACCTGGCTGCTCACCGCCAGGCGGCTGCAACCGGTCACCGGCTCGGCGGCGCGCGAGCGCGCCCGCGCCTACCGCATCCGCCTGCTCGAACCCGCACAACTGGTCGACCTGCGCGCTGAAGTTTGTGCCTGGATGGGTCTCGAGCGCGTGGCTGAAGAAGCCTCGGCGTGAACCGCCGGGCGCCCGGCCAGGGAATGGCGCGGGGTCGCCGGCATTGCCGCGACCACTGCCGCGGCGGACGGTGGTGCGAAGGAGCGGCCGTCGACCCTCGGCTTGGGTTAGAATCGAGGCTGGCCGGCAGATAGCGAGCCGTTGACCGATTCTGGAGGAAGCGATGCAATTACAATCATTACAACCATTCGATCTGAATGACATCATCCATGAACCGTCCGACGAGCAACTCGAAGACCTCATGGAGGCGGTGGCCACGGCAGCGCGCAGGCACGCCCAGGCGGCCCGCGCCCAGCTCATGCTTCGCCTGCGGGCCGAGATCACGGCCATCAAGCTGCCCCTCCAGCGCGAGGCATGAGCGACGGGGCAGGACCCCGGCTGATCGTCGTTGCCGGCCCCAACGGTTCGGGGAAAACCTCGATCACGCAACAACTGCTGATGCACGAGTGGATGGGCGGTTGTGTCTACGTCAATCCAGACTTCATTGCCCGCGACGAGTTCGGCGACTGGAACTCGCCGGCGGCGGTGATCCAGGCGGCGCAACGGGCCACCGAGATCCGTGAGCATTGCCTCGAGCACGGACGCAGTCTGGCGTTTGAAACCGTGCTGTCGGCTCCGGACAAGCTCGACTTCATCCAGCGGGCGCGCGAAGCGGGGTTTTTCATCCGCCTGTTCTTCGTCGGCACCGACGACCCCTCGATCAACGCCAAGCGGGTGGCCATGCGAGTCATGGAAGGTGGGCACGACGTGCCGATCCCCAAAATCATCACCCGCTACACCCGATCGCTCGCCTACTGCTATTTTGTCGCCTGGCTGGCCGACCGTACCTATCTCTACGACAACTCGATCGACGACGCCCGCGCCAGGCTGCTGTTTCGCGCCTCGGAAGGTCGCCTCGTGAAGACCTACGGCGAGATCAACCCCTGGGCCAGGGAGATTGCGCAGAGGTTGCTGCCTGGTCTATCGGAGGACGCGCCGCCGCCCGCGGTGGGGTGATCGTCTCCCCGGTTTCATCGGATCCCGTCGGCGCCGGGGGCGGTGACCATCCTCTGCCGTGCCGCAGCCGCCATTGATTGGCATCAGGAACAGTGGCTTGTGCGACGATATGCCGCATTCCCCAGCGCTGCGCCCCTCCCTAGAATACCGCTGTCAACAACAGGGGGAGGTCAACAATGCGTTTCACCAGAAGGCCGATTGCGCTGGCCATCGCTATCGCCGTGCCGGGCCTCTGGCAAGGAGCCGCTGCACAGGAAAGCTCAACTACGCCGGTAATGAGCGAAGTCGTCGTCAGGGCGTCAAAAATCGACGAGCGGGAGCCCTTCGAGGCCCGCCGCCTCGACGCGCAAAGCATCGCCCCGTACCGGGCGCGTACCAGCGATTCAGCGACAATTCTCGACAGTCTGCCCGGCGTCAGCGTCTACGGTGCCGGTGGCGTATCCAGCCTGCCCGTCATCCGCGGCCTGGCCGACGACCGCATCCGCATCCAGGTCGACGGTATGGACCTGATCGCCTCATGCCCCAACCACATGAACCCGCCGCTGTCCTATATCGACCCGACCAATGTCGGCACGCTCAGGGTCTACTCCGGGATCACGCCGGTCAGCGTCGGCGGCGACAGCATTGCCGGCACCATCATCGCCGAGACGCCGGCACCGGTGTTCGCTGCGCCCGGCCAGGGCTATCTGACTACGGGCCAGATCGGCGGTTTCTACCGCAGTAATGGCAACGCCTGGGGGGCCAATATCGCGGCTACTGCCGCCACCGAAAACATCAGCCTGACCTACACGGGTTCGAGCGCCCAGGCCGACAACTACAGCGCCGGCGGCAACTTCAAGACGACCACGGCGACGGGCCGGGCCGGCCATACGCTGCCGCTCGACGAGGTCGGCTCGACAGCCTACGAGAGCCTGAACCAGATGCTGAGCGTCGCGCTGAAAGGCGGCGACCATCTCGTCGAGGCCAAGTTCGGCTTTCAGCACATCCCCGAACAACTTTATCCGAACCAGCGCATGGACATGCTCGACAACGAGCAGAAGACCATCAACCTGCGCTATCTCGGCCAGTACGACTGGGGAATGCTGGAGGCGCGCGCCTACTACGAAAGGGTTGACCCGCATTACATGGATTTCGGACCCGACAAGCGGTTCTGGTACGGGATCCAATCCGGTGGACCCATGGCGGGCAACGGCGCACCCTGTTCGCCGATCAGCGCCAACTGCGCGGCCGGCATGCCGATGTACACCAAGAGCAGCAACACCGGGGTGAACGTCAAGGCGGATGTGAATCTCGACGCGCAGAACCTGCTCCGCGTTGGCGGCCTCTATCAGCACTACACCCTCGACGACTGGTGGCCGCCTTCAGGCGCCGCCATGTGGCCCGGCACTTTCGAAAACATCAATGACGGCACACGCGATCGCCTCGGACTGTTCGGGGAATGGGAGTCGCGCCTCAACACGCAATGGCTGACCCTGCTCGGTGCCCGCTATGAACGGGTCAAGACGGATGCCGGCAATGTTCGCGGCTATGACCCGAACACCAACGGCATGGGAATGATGGTGAACGACCAGAAGAGGGACGCCGCCGCTTTCAACGTGCAAGACCGCGAACGTACCGACAACAACTGGGACCTGACGGCGCTCGCCCGCTATACGCCGGATGCCAACAGCGACATCGAGTTCGGTGTCGCGCGCAAGGTGCGCTCCCCCAACCTGTATGAACGCTACACCTGGTCGACCTGGTCGATGGCTGCCGTGATGAACAATTTCGTCGGCGACGGCAACGGCTATTTCGGCAATATCAATCTCAAGCCGGAACAGGCACACACAGTTTCCGCGACACTTCACCTGCATGCCACTGACCAGCGCTGGGAATTCCGCGCCACACCCTACTATACAAGGGTCACCGACTACATCGATGCCATTCGCTGCCCGCTGGGTGCCTCCTGTACGCCGGCCAACCGGACGACGACCAATCAGTTCGTTGTGCTCCAGTACGCCAACCAGTCAGCCCAGCTGTACGGCCTCGATGTCTCCGGGCGTATGCTGCTCGCCTCGACCGGGGTGGGCGACTTCGGCCTCACGGGTTCGCTCGCCTACACCCGCGGCACGAATCTCGATACCAATGACGGTCTCTACAACATCCTGCCGCTCAATGGCAAGCTGGCACTGACGCATACGCTGGGGGGATGGAGCGGTGCGGTCGAAGTGGTCGCAGCTGCCGCGAAGGACGATGTCTCCGACGTGCGCAACGAGATCAAGACCGCGGGTTACGGGCTGACTAACCTGCGTGGCAGCTATACCTGGAAGCAGGTCCGCATCGACCTCGGCGTCGAAAATCTCTTCGACAAGTTCTACTCGCTGCCACTTGGCGGCGCCTACACGGGTCAGGGATCGACCATGATGCTCAACGGGATACCGTGGGGTATCGCCGTTCCCGGCATGGGGCGTTCGCTCTATGCCGGCCTCAACCTGCGCTTCTGAGGCCGGGCAGATGCCGAGAAAGCGGGGTCCGGAGTCGCTGGCCGAGAAGATCGCTCGGCGACCTGGCAGGCCGCGGGTCGCCACCAGAGGTTGGCTGATTGATTTTGCTTGCTGCTGGCGCATCCGGTGGCGGGCGGCGAGGCGGCCGAACTGCAGGTGGTCCTGCCGTCGCGGCGGGACATGGCCGACATCACCGCGCTGGCACTGGATCAGGTGCGCATGGAGATCATGCACCTGGGTGAAACAGTGAATTCGATGCTGCCGGGAAGCATCTACTACTTTGCCAAGCGGATGGCCAACACCGTCCTGCCGATGGTGCTGCAGCGCGAGTAAGGCAGCTTGTGGTCAAGGTCCAGCGGCAGTCTGTCGATGACCAAGCTCTCCCCGGGCGCCCAATGTCGTTCGAAATGCCTGATAGTAACGATTTCATGCTGGTGGTAAGATTGATCGCGTGGACGGGCGAGCTGCTGGTGGCGCGGGCTTGGCCGGCAATCGCGCTTCGCGAAGCGACTGGAGTTTTCGCTGGATAGTGTCCGCCGGTCAACTGTCCTGTCCCGCGTGCGTGTGAGGTGGTGTGCAAGCTGACCTGGGAGGAAATGGATGGATCCGGCACTCTGGATCGAGTTGATCGTTTTTGTTGTCCTGCTTGGTTTCTCGGGCTTCTTTTCGAGTACCGAAACCTCGCTTTTTTCGCTGAGCTCGTTTCAGCTCGACCAGATGCGTGCCGCCAGGAATCCGCGCATCGAGCTGATCGAGCGGCTGCGCAGCGAGCCACGACGGCTGATCGTCACCATTCTGATCGGTAACGAGTTCGTCAATGTCTCGGCTTCGGTGATCTCGGCGGCGATGGTCATCCACCTTTTCGGTGCCGACAACGAGATGATCAACCTGCTGGTGATGGTGCCGATCCTGCTGCTGTTTGGCGAGATCACGCCGAAAGTGCTGGCGATCCGCAACAACGTCGCCTTTGCCAACGCCGAGTGCCGCCCGATCGCCCTCTTTGCGCGCCTGATCACCCCGCTGCGCGAGATCATCCGCCACGTCGCCGATTTCTTCATCACCCTGATCGTCGGCAAGCAACGCTCGCAAGGCAATCTGGTCACCGAGGACATGATCCGCACGCTGGTGCATGATGCCGTCGGCGAAGGCGCGCTCGACAGCCAGGAAGCGCGGTACATCGAGAATATCTTCGACTTTGGCAACAAGTCCCTGGGCGACATCATGCGCCCACGTTCCGACATCGAATTCCTGTCGGCGGATCTGCCGGTGGCCGAACTGCTGGCCCAGATCAAGGCCACCCGCCAGTCACGTTATCCGGTGTTCAAGGAGCACCGCGACACGATTCTGGGAATCCTTCACGCGCGCGACCTGCTCGGGGTAGATCTCGCCAAGCTGGAGCGCGATCCACAGGGTTTTCGCAAGCTGCTGCGGCAGCCGCATTTCTTTCCCGAATCGAAACCGGCCGTCGAGTTGTTTCACACCTTCCGTCAGCGCAAACTGTCCTTCGCACTGATCGTAGACGAGTATGGCGGCGTCACCGGCCTGGTGACGATGGAAGACCTGCTCGAGTGCGTATTCGGCGAGATTGCCAGTCCTTCCGATAGCGAGGTAGTCAGCCGGCACCTGGTCAGCGAATTCGCTGACGGTCGGCGTCTGATCGACACCAGCATCGCTCTCGATGATTTCAACCAGGAGTTCGCGGTCAGCCTCGCCAGCGAGGAGGCCGAGACCCTTGCCGGCGCATTGCTCGATGCCTTCGGGGAGTTGCCGGCGAGCGGTGCGACGATCGTACGCTGTGGTCTGCAGTTCACCGTCGAGGGTGTCGAGCACAACCGCATCACACGCGTTCTCGTGAAACGTCTTCCCGTGGTGGTCGAAAAGCCGGTTGGCGCTGTCGACGAAGGTCTGGTCAGTGCAGCCCGGGATGCGGCGGCGTCGGAGAAGGTGGCAGCTCCGCTGCCAGACAGGCAGGAGGGCGTCTGAATGTCCGATATCTGGATTACTGCCTTGCTGATGGTTGTCTGCCTGATCGCGGAAGGATTCTTCTCGGGCTCCGAGCTTGGCGTCGTCAGCGCCGATCGCATGAAACTGCGTCACGACGCGGCGAAGGGCTCGCGCGGTGCGCGCCTGGCGCTGGAAATGCTTGAAAAGCGGCCGGAGTGGCTGCTGTCCACGACCCTGGTCGGCACCAATATCGCGGTGGTCGCCAACTCGACCATCGCCACCGCACTGATGATCGACATCTTCGGTGAGGCAGGGAGCTGGCTGGCGGTGGTGCTGGTCGCGCCGCTGATCTGGGTGTTCGGCGAGATCGTCCCGAAGAGCGTCTTTCAGCAGCGCGCCGACATGATCACCCCCTACGTGATCTACGTGCTGCGCTTTTTCTCGATTCTCTTCTGGCCGATCCTGATCATTTTCGTGACCCTGTCGAAGTTTCTTTCCCGGCTTGCCGGCAGCCGCGACGAGCACAACCCCTTTACCCTGCGCGAGCAGATCCAGAGCATGGTGCAGATGCCGCCGCAGGAAGGCGGCGACATCCAGGCGATCGAGAAGACGATGATCCGGCGCATGTTCAGTTTCTCGGAGACGACGGTGTACAAGGTCATGGTGCCGCTGATCGACGTGAACGCCATCGAGAAGGGCAGCACGGTCGGTGAGGCGGTGCGACTGGCGTTGCAGTGCTCGAATGTCCGTCTGCCGGTCTACGACGGGCGCATCGATCGCGTGATCGGTGTGCTGAACACCATGGACTTGTTGGGAGTGGACGAGTCTTCGTCGATCGAAGCCTTCATTGGTCCTGCGCGCTACGTTCCGGCGAGCAAGAGCGCCGAGTCGATGCTCGTCGAGTTGCGCAAGGATGGCGACGCGATGGCCGTGGTCATGGACGAGTTCGGAGGGGCCGAGGGAATCGTCACCATCGAGGACATCATCGAGGAGGTGGTCGAGGACATCCAGGACGAGTACGACCGGCAGGAGAAGCCGGCCGACTGGCTGCAGAAGTTTGGCCACCATGACTACCTGGTGAGCGCTCGTGCCGATCCGGCGATGCTCGCCGAGAGGCTGGGTCTCAGACTGCCTGGCGAAGGCAGCCACGATACGCTCTCCGGTTACCTCCTCGAGTACGCGCGCGAGATTCCACCTGCCGGAGCGACGATCGAGGTCGAAGGTATCAAGTTCACCATCCAGCGCGCGACGCCGCAGGTCATTCAGGAGGTGCAGATTCGATGGTAGGGTCGCTACGATCCGGTATCGGCCTGGGATCGCTGCTGCGCGTAGTCCGCGAACTGCTGCACGAGGCCGCGCGGGACCTGGCGCCGACGCTGTTCGTGGTGGTCATTTTCCAGGTGTTTTTCATCCAGCGCATGCCGGCCAGCCCAGCCGCGCTGATCGGTGGTTTTGCCGTCGTCCTCATCGGCCTGGCGCTGTTCGTCAAGGGGCTCGACGCGGCAATCTTCCCGGCCGGCGAGACGATGGCTTTCGACTTCGCCCGGCGCGGCTCGTTTCTCTGGCTGGTGTTTTTTGCCTTCTGCATCAGCTTCGCCTCGGTCGCTGCCGAGCCGGCGCTGATGGCGGTGGCCTACAAGGCCGAGGCGGTTTCGGGTGGCAGCATGGGCGCGCTGACCCTGCGCATGGTGGCGGCACTCGGCGTCGGCATTGCGGTGGTGATCGGCGTCTGGCGCATCGTCCTGGGGCACTCGATCGGCAACTACCTGATCCCGGGCTACCTGGTGGTCATTGTTCTGACGGCGTTTTCACCACCGCAACTGGTCGGCCTGGCTTTCGATTCCGGCGGTGTCGTCGCCTCGACGGTTACCGCGCCGCTGCTGACTGCGCTCGGCGTCGGTCTGGCGACCAGCATCCGGGGCCGCAACCCGCTGCTCGACGGCTTCGGTCTGATTGCTTTCGGGGCGCTGGCGCCGATGATCATCATCCAGCTCTACGGCATTCTGTTCTTCGTTCCGGCCGCGGCCGGAACGGCGGTGCCGATGATGCCGATCGATGACCAGCACCAGTACGCGGCGCTGGAAATGCTCATCGATTTTCTGATCATGGTCAGGAACCTGCTGCCGATCATCGCCGTTGTCCTGTTCTCGAGCTTTGTCATTCTGCGGCGGCCGCTGGCCGACCCCAGGGGCCTGGCGGCTGGAATGGTCCTGGTCGCGGTGGGCCTGTTCATGTTCGATGAAGGCCTGCAGGTCGGACTTTTCCCGCTCGGTGACGAGATGACCAGCGGCCTGATGCGCGACGGCGTCGCGCTGTGGGTGGTCTATCTCTATGGCTTCCTGATCGGTTTCGCCACGACGATGGCGGAACCGGCCTTGATCGCGCTGTCGATCAAGGCCGACGAAGTCAGCCTTGGGCAGCTCAAGGGATTCTGGCTGCGCTTTCTGGTTTCCGTCGGGGTGGGCATTGGCATCGTCATCGGCTGCGCGCGCATCATCGACGGCACGCAGATCGCCTACTGGCTGATTCCCGGCTACCTGCTGGTGCTGGCGATGACCCGGTTCGCGCCGGGCTTCATCGTGCCGATCGCCTATGACTGCGGCGGTGTGACCACCTCGACGGTGACCGTGCCGCTGGTGACCGCGCTCGGCGTCGGTCTCGCCGAACGTACGCCGGGTCGCGACCCGATGATCGACGGTTTCGGCCTGATCGCCTTCGCCTCGCTGCTGCCGATGATCATCGTCATGTCTTACGGTATGCTGGCCAGCTGCTTGCTTCGGGCCAGGAAACCTGCCAAGGAGAAAAGTCCATGAAGTTCTCTGCTGTGGTGCTGATCGTTCCGGAAGAAGACGAGAACCGGGCGGTCGAGATTCTCAAGGAGGCCGGCGCCACCGGCCTTACCATCCTCAAGGGCAAGGGCCTGCGGCACAATGAGCGCAAGACCTTTCTCGGACTTGGTCTCGAACGTAAGGAGTCGCTGCTGCTCTGCGTCGTCGAGAAGCAACTCGCGATGCGTATCCTCAGGACCGTGAAGTCGCAACTGAAGATGGACCTGCCGGGTGGTGGGCTGGCTTTTTCGCTGGCGCTGGGCAGCGTCGTCGGCATCGGGCTGGCACAGATGCAGGCCTTTCAGCGCGAAGTCGAGGACGATCTGTGAGCCGCCTGCAGCCATCGCCCCGCCGCTACCCTGACCACGATCATTGACTCAAGGAGTTCTTGCCATGTTGGTTGCCGGAATCATGAAGACGAGCGTCACTACCATCAGCCCGCTGGCCACCGTGCGGGAAGCGCTGATGAAAATGAAGGAGAGCGGCGTCAAGTCGCTGGTGGTCGAGAAGCGCCACTCGGGCGATGCCTACGGCCTGATCGCCTATCGCGACGTCGCGCGATCGGTGATTGCCGACGACGGCGACATCGACCTGCTCAATGTCTATGACATTGCCCAGAAGCCCGCGCTGCAGGTGTCGCAGCACCTCGAAATCCGCTACCTGGCGCGGCTGATGATCCAGTATTCGGTAAAGGGCGTGCTGGTGATCGACAACAACGAGTTGCAGGGCTTTGTCTCCGACACCGACGTCGTCAGCCATCTGATCGACCGCGCCGTCAGCGGCCGCTAGCGGTCGCTCCGCGATGGACAGGATCATTCACCGCTATTCGGCCTATATTCCCCGCTGGTGCCAGGCCTTTGGTGACCATGTGCCGGACCCTGACGGCGAGGGCCGGGCGGTTGAGTGGCTGGTCGGCGCCGATTGCGTTGGCGTAATCGTCCTGCCCGAGATTCGGCACCGTCTGATGCACGAACTGCTCGGTCAGAGCAAGCCCGATGTGGGGTTTCGGCAGCGCTCGCTGCGCCTCAACCAGTGGGACTACGCTGAAAGCGAGGTCCTTGGGCATCCCGGCTATGCGGCCTTGCGCGAACTGCTGCTGGGCAGCGAAAGCGCGCACATGTTTCTGACCTATCATCTGATTTATCCGCCGGGGACGCGGATCATTACGGTTTCGCGCAAGCCGCCACTGCCGCTGCTTTACAAGGAAATGGCGCCGCTGCCAGTCAGCGTCTGCGATTGATTCGCCCTGTCGGGCGTTGTAGCGCCAGTCCGCGGTGAAAGAGCGTCACGATTCGACTTGCAGGGTGCGATTAACGGTTATGGCGATTCCAGACACCCCCGATGATGAAAGCCATGACCGTTCCCTCACCCCCGACCCCTCTCCCACAAGCGGGCGAGGAGAGGTTCGTGAGTCGCTGACGCGACTTTCACATTAAGGCAGACCTCAGGCGCTGGCTACCATAAAGCAATTCGTCGAGAGAATGGTTTGATTGCATTGATTGCATTGATTACAATGCAATCAAACACTGCTGTGCGGGGACTCAAATGGCGAGCATTACCATCCGCAACCTCGAAGACTCGATCAAGGCCAAGCTGCGCATGCGCGCGGCCAGCCGGGGGCGGTCAATGGAAGATGAGGCGCGCTGTATTCTGCGCGCCGTACTGGGCAAGGAGGATGCTGTCGGCGAGAACCTGGTACAGCGCATGCGAAGGCGGTTCGGGCCATTGGGTGATATCGAGCTGCCGCAAGCCGAACGCGAAGCCATTCGTGAGCCGCCGCAACTGGTCGAGTGAAATCGCCGTGATCGTTCTCGACACCAACGTCCTCTCCGAACTGCTGCGCGCGATTCCTGACCCTGCTGTGGTGCGCTGGACTGCCAGCCAGCCCTTGAACACGCTGTTTACGACCACGGTGACGCAGGCGGAAATGCTCTATGGCGCCAGACTGCTTGCCTCAGGCCAACACCGCCGGCAGTTGGAAGAAGCCTTGGCAGCTCTTTTCGAAGACGACTTTGCTGGGCGCGTGCTGCCCTTCGACGGCGACGCAGCCGTCGCCTATGCCGGGATCGCGGTCGAACGTAAGCGGAGCGGTCGGCCGATCTCGCAGTTCGACGCGCAGATCGCCGCTATTGCGCGATCCAGGGGAGGCTATCTTGCCACCCGCAACGTCGGCGATTTCGCGGCTTGCGAACTGCACCTCATCAATCCGTGGCAGCCGGCGTGATTGGTATTCGGACCACCGGACGCTGCGATGTCCGGCCACCCCGACCCCTGTGATGTGCAAGGGGCGTCCGGGAGACACTGCGTGGCTGGGCGCAAGAGCCACTGCCGGCGGCGGCTCGATCTGCGAAACTTTCTGGGCCTCGTGCGGGCGCCAGCCGAGAATCAGGAGCAGCGCGAAGAAACCGGCAACGTAGCCGACAGGGACATGCCAGCCATGCAGCAACCATTTGCCGGCTGACCTGGCTTCGGGAAAGAGGTTGGCCAGGGCCACCCCCGCTGAGGAGCCGAACCACAGCATCGAGCCGCCGAAGCCGACAGCGAAGGCGAGGGTGCCCCAGTCATAGCCTCCCTGCTTGAGCGCCAGCGCGGTAAGCGGGATGTTGTCGAACACAGCCGAAATGAAACCCAGACCGAACGCCGTCTGCCAGGAAGCCACCGGCAGTTTCTCGACCGGCATCATCGACGCGCAGGTGACCAGCGCGAGCAGAAAAACCGAGCCCTTGACGGCTTCCGGCAGCAGGCTCCATTCCGGCCTGCGCAGCGGAATCGCCAGGAGCAAGGCAAACCACACCGCTGCGCCAAGGAAGGGAAAGTGGTCAGCGGCTTCCGGGAACCTGAGATTCACCGTGACGTTGGTGCCGATTGCGCTGACCAGCATGAAGCCGACGATGCCGACCCGCGCCCAGTCGACATGTTGGGTGGCGTGCAGGTTGCGCACGATTGGCTGGTGAGCGTGTTGCTGCAGGGCAGCAGGGATGCCGAATACCACCAGCGCGACTACCGAGGCGATGGCTGCATGAGTGACGTCGAGGGGGCTGACGCCGGCGATCCACATCATCGTGGTGGTGGTGTCGCCGATGACGCTCCAGGCGCCACCGGCGTTCGATGCCGCGACGATCGCCGCCAGATAGCCGACATGCAGCCGGCGTTTGAAGACGCTCGCCGCCACCGTGCCACCGATCAGCGCCGCCGCGATGTTGTCGAGAAAGCTCGACAGAACCCAGATGATGGCGAGCAGGACGAAAGGCCCGAGCCAGCCTTCCGGCAGCAGCCTCGGCAGTACTTCCGGTACGCCGCTGTCCTCGAAGTGACGCGCCAGCAGCGCGAAACCGACCAGCAGGCAGAGCAGGTTGACCAGCAGCACCCACTCGTGCGCCATGTGGTCGGCAAAGCCGGCGAGGCCGTCGCCGGTTTTGAAGCCGGTCACGACGATCTTGTACAGGGCGATCACCAGCAGCCCGGTCAGGGCCACCTTGAGTACCTGGCGATGGAACAGGGCGACCCCCAGCAGGGTCGCTGCGAAGAGGATGAACTCCACCGGTATGCCAAACACTTCCGGTGCTTCGGCGGCGTACGCTGGTGCTGCCAGCAAGCATCCGACCGCCAGCGCCTGCAGCCTGCCATTCAGAGCCCCATCAACCATTATGCGCATCACGTTCCTCGGCGGGCCGGTAAGGCCATTGTGCTAAGCTTGTCGTCTGCGCGAGGGGTAGTCAAGCATTTTCGGTTTGCCTGCTGTCCGCGCGGCGATGCGTCGCAGCGGCGCACTGGTATCGTCAATCCCCTTCCGCCGGAGGAGTTATCACCATGCGCAAAGTTCTTGTCCCAGTCGACGGCTCAGCCGCTGCCCATCGTGCCGTGCGGCACGTCGTCGCCCTGGCCGCCACCTGTCCGCTGATCGAAGCCGTTCTGCTCAATGTCCAGCCCGAGATAGACGACTGGAGCGTTCGCCGCGTGCTCAGGAAGGAGGAGGTCGAGGCGATGGAGGAATGCCGGGGCGGTGACACCCTGCGGGCGGAGCGTGACGTGCTGCATGCCGCCGGCGTTCTCGTTACCCCGCTGGTGGAGATTGGCCCCGCCGCCGAGACCATCGTCAGAGTCGCCAGGGAACAGGGGTGCGACGGGATCGTCATGGGCAGTCGTGGCCTCGGCGCGATCTCCGGCGTCCTGCTTGGTTCGGTGAGCAGTCGCGTCCTCGAGATCAGTGACCTGCCGGTGACGCTGATCAAGTAGCGCCGCGGCAGCGCACGCGAGCGCTGTGCGGCAGCCGCGCTGCGCCGGTGCCCGCAGGGCCGGCTGCACGTTGCTGCGATCGAGCCCCGGACGGGGTTCGCGGAGCGCTCTGGTGGGTTCCCGGTGCCATTTTTGCGGAAGCCCGACGGAGAACCGGGCCGGCTGATGCCGCCGGGCACGACGCATGTCGAAGTCATCTTGAATGTGCTTCCATGGCCAGATCATCAGAATCTCTTCAACATCTGACAAAAGTGCAAAGGCGCTCCGTTCTCAGCGCTCCGGGCCGTGCCAACCGATCAATCAGGTTATGACATCGGGAAATGCTGCCGGTAAATCGGGAATTGACAATGGCTCCCAGGGATCGGCATACTCCGGCCGCTGCCGCTGATTCTCTCGTCACTCCCGAGCCGTCCGGAGAGATTTCACGGCCATCGTCACCAGCCAAGGGGAATTCATGCACCACCATCCTGATGCCCTGTGTCGGTCGATCATGTCGGCTCCAGCAGCCGTCCTGAAGCCGACTGATTCGCTGTTGTCTGCCCTGCAGACCATGGTCGAGAAGCGGCTGCCCGCATTGCCGGTCGTCGAGGGCGACGACCATTACGTCGGCATGCTGGCGCGCAGCCGGCTGATTGCGCTGGCCATGCCGCGAGTCATCTCGCACCAAGACGAACAGCATCCCCTGAGCCACCTCCTGCAGGTCGGTTTCATCCAGGATACGCTGGCCGACCTGCAGCAGCGGCTGGATGCCGTCGCCGGCGATCCCGTGCGCGGCTATCTCGACACCGAGGTGCCGGTTCTCGATCCGGACACGCCGCTGATGAACGCAGTGCTTTTCCTCTACCGGCAGCGCAATGTTCTGCCCGTCGTCGAGCATGGGAAACTACTCGGCATCGTTTCTGTCTGGGATGTTCTCGCCCGCATCGGGAGGGTCAAATAATGCACGCAGCAGGTTCCGGAGTCATTTTTGGCCTCAATCCGCTCTGGCTGGCAACCGTGGTGATGATCGTAACCTACGGTGTGATCATCAGCGAGCGGCTGAATCGCTCGATCATCGCGCTGCTTGGGGCGATGCTGATGATCATGTTCGGCCTCCTGACCCAGGAGCAGGCGGTCGCCGGCATCGACTTCAATACCATCGGTCTGCTCGTCGGGATGATGGTGATTGTCTCGATTACCCGCAAGTCCGGAGTATTCGAGTATCTGGCAATCTGGTCGGCGAAGCTGGTGAAGGCCAATCCGGCGGGCATCCTCGCCATGCTGGCGGTGGTCACCGCGGTGGTTTCAGCACTGCTCGACAATGTCACGACGGTGCTCCTCGTCGTTCCGGTGACGCTCGTCATCACCGAGGCGCTGCGGGTGAATCCGTATCCCTTCCTGTTCTCGCAGATCCTGGCGTCGAATATCGGCGGTACGGCAACCTTGGTCGGTGATCCGCCGAACATCCTGATCGGCGGCCAGGTGGGTTTGTCGTTCAACGACTTCCTGATCAATCTTGCGCCGGTGATCGTCGTGATCCTCATTGTGCACGTACTTTCGATTCACCTCATCTGGGGACGCCGTATGGCGTCAACGGCCGAGTTGCGCGCACGGGTCATGGAATTCGACGAAAGCGAGGCGATCACCGACCGGCGACTGCTGAAACTGGCCGCGCTGGTGCTTGCCCTGGTGATGGTTGCCTTCGTCATGGCGCGGCCGCTGGGACTGGAATCGGGTACCATCGGCATGGCCGGCGCCGCGCTGCTGCTGATGCTCGACAACCTTGGCAAGTCGGCCGAGCACCAGTCGGAGAGCGTCGTCAAGGTGTATAACGAGATCGAGTGGATCACCATCTTTTTCTTCGTCGGGCTGTTCATCGTTATCGCTGGTGTTGAACACGCGGGTCTGCTGCGCCTTCTCGCCGACAAGCTTCTCGCCGCGACGGGCGGCGATTTCACGGTCACCGGATTCAGCGTCCTGTGGTCATCGGCGGTGCTTTCGGCCATCGTAGACAATATCCCGTTCGTGGCCACGATGATTCCTCTGATCAAGTCGATGGCACCGGCTTTTGGCGGTTCGGAGGCATTGATGCCGCTCTGGTGGTGTCTTTCGCTCGGCGCCTGTCTTGGCGGCAACGGCACGCTGATCGGGGCCAGCGCCAATCTGACCGTGGCCGGCATCGCCGAGCGCAACGGCATTCCCTTCCGCTTCATGACCTACACCAGGATCGCCTTTCCCCTGATGCTGATTCACGTCGCGATCTGCAACGTCTACGTCTGGTGGCGCTATTTCTGAGACGGCGCCTGCCTGGCCTTGGGGGGCTTCGCTTGTCCGGATGAAGCTTTACTGCGGATTCTACGAGAACAGGATTGACAGAGGGTGACGGCAACTGTACCTTCCAAACGTACATAAGGGAAGCTGCCATGGTACAAGTCAATGTCACTGCGTTACGCCAGTGCCTGCCAGAGTATCTGGCGATGGTGGCGCGTGGAGAAACGCTGAGCGTCACTTTGCGCGGCCGCGTGATTGCTGAAATCTCACCGCCCGTTGTTGCCGCGGACGAAAGCGTGGCCGCGCGCGCGCGCCTGCGCGACAGCCTGCTTCGCTACGACGTGCCGTTTGAGCCGGCCATGGCGGTCGGCGAGTGGGCGATGAATCGTTGATCGTTCTCGACACCCATGCCCTCATCTGGTGGCTGACGGGTGCGCCGAACCTTTCGCTGGTGGCAAGACAGACGATCGCCAAAGCGGTCGCGGCACGCCAGGTCGTCGTTTCGGCGATCAGCGTCCTTGAAATCGTCACGGCGGTCCGGCGCGGTCGGCTGCAGTTCACCCATCCCGTCGAGCAATGGCTGGCAGACGCCTGCCAGTTTCCGGAACTCCGCTTCGAGCCGGTATCCGCGGCGATGGCGCAATTGGCTGGAAGTTTCGGCGAAGAAATGCACGGGGATCCAGCCGACCGGATCATCGCCGCAACCGCCATCCATTACGACTGTGGTCTGGTGACGGCGGATGGGAAGTTGCACGCTGTCCGGGCGCTGAAGACAGTCTGGTAGGTTGCTCACCCCCGAGCGCTCTCCCGCAAGCGGGCGAGAGGAGATTCGTGAGTCGGTAGCGCAACTTTCACGGTAATTCGTGGTGCGCACGCTCAGCGCCCGCACCGTCACCAAAGTGCATATCAAGAGAGCCTGGCGGGCCTTGCCGCAGACGCGCCGCGGGGCTTGCCAGTTCCTTGCCGCGACCAGCATTCATCGCGCGCAAGGCGTCGCCATGAACTTCTTCGACCGCTTGCCCGAATTGCTGGCGCGTGGCGGGGTGGATAAGCGCTTCCTTCGCCTTGACCTTGAACGGGGGCAGTCTTTGTGCCAAAGTCCGCCTTGTCTGGTCTTTTCCCGCTCGCCAGCGGTCACTGCCCGGCAAGGCCAGGCGCTTGCTCGATCGAGTACCCGTGTGGTGCGTCCGAAATCTCTGGGCGCCAGGACGGAAGCGGGAAGCCAGACCATCGCGGCATACTGCCGGAGGTGTGGTTTGCAAGTCAGTTCAGGCTGATTCACCCCTGGGGTGACCAGGCGTTTTCCACGGAGGCATTGCAGAATGGCAAGCACAGCACCCTACGTGTTCATGTCTTACAAGCATGAGCCGAACACGACCGGCGTCACCGAGCAGTTCTATCAGCAGCTCCGGATGTATCAGAAGGGCTTCGGCCTGGCCGGGGTTTTCATGGACAAGGACAAGCTCAAGGCCGGCAGCGAGTGGTCTGCCGAAGTCATGGCTGCGCTCGCGCAGACCACCCATTTCGTCGCCATGCTGACCAATGGCTACTGGCTGTCCGACGAATGCCACAAGGAACTCGCCTACGCCGTCGATCGCTATCGACACGGTGGCAGCGAGGCGATGCGGCTGCTCTTCGTGCAGGTCCAGAAGATCGCGCCGGAGTTGCTGGCTTTCGACCAGGATGCCGCCGATGCCAACGTCGCCTTCATGAACAAGGAATTGTCGAAAGTTGCCCCGAAGCTGGAAACGGTCGGCGACCTGCAGTTTCTGGGCCCGTTTAACGACTACGCCCAGCTGGTGCGGCTGCCGTCGGAGCAGGACCCGTTGCTCGGCGACGCCATTTACCAGCTCGTCATGCGGCTCAAGGAAACGCTCCCCGGCAAGGACTGAATCCGACCATGGGAAAAAACAGCTGCAGGGAACGCCTGGCCGCGCAGCCAGCGGCGAGCGGTGTTGTCGGGCAGGGAGGCGGCGTCGACCCGTCGAGTCGAACCATCAGCGCGATCTGGGCTAATGACCCGGCTGCCGTTCCGATCGTAGACCGCCTTCGGGCAAAGCTTCAGCTTTATCCTTACGACCTCCACAACCGCCGGGTTGAGCTACAAAACTTCAATACCAAGCCCTCGGTGGCGGGAGGTCCGAGTGGTCCCGCGTATACCCGGGACGATCTCGACAAGGTCAGCGACTTCGTGGTGATTTTCACGGACAGCATCGTAGACGCGCCGCTGATCAGAAGTTGTTTTGAGTTTATTGCTCCCACGAAGGAACAGGAAGATGCAGCCGCTTTCTGGCTCGGCGCAGCACAAATGGTCGACATCGAGGACGTGAGCCTCGGCGAGACCAGGATGAAAGACTTCCCTTGGCAGATCCTGCATCCCATTCCGCCCGGCAAGTTTGAGCGTAAGGATGATGAGAGCCTGGACACCGCTATCCACGCTGCTGTCAGGAAGCTTCGCGAATATTGGAAAACAGGTGCGCAGAGTACCGGCGACCAAGGGAACCTCACCCCGAAACCGGATCGCTCCAATGATTGATCGGTTTCCTTCATTCTGATCGGAAAGCAAGCGATGGACAGTTTCACGGGTTTTGGTGATTCATCGGCACTCGGCCGGACCCCGCCGCCGTGGGTCAATTCGAAGGGTCACCCGGTGGCCGACGAGCAGGCGCCCGCTCACCCGGCGGGCTATCAGGCCGACCCCGGGCTGGTCGAAGCGGTCAATACGGCGCTGATCCTGGCCAAGCCGCTGTTGCTCACCGGCAGGCCGGGAACCGGCAAGAGCGAACTGGCCGAGAGGATTGCCTGGGAACTCGGGATCGGGCCGGTCCTGCGCTTCGAGGCACAGTCGCTGACCGAAGCACAGGAGCTCTTCTATCGCTTCGATCTGGTCGGCCAGATGGCCGATGCCCAGCTCGCGCCAGCGCAGAAACGTCAGCCGCTGCCCGCAGAGTACTTCCTCACCTTCGGGCCGATCGGCAAGGCCATCCTCTACGCCAACCCGGCCGCCTACGGTGACCTGCTCGAATGGGACCGGCGATCCGATGCGGCCACCTTTGCCTTGCCGACCACCGCCGATTCCGCCATCGTATCGTCGCCGGCTGGGGCTGACGCTGCAGCCGTCGCCCGGGCACGGCGCAGCGTAGTCCTGATCGACGAGATCGACAAGGCGGCGCGCGACGTGCCCAACGATCTGCTCAACGGCATCGAGCGAATGGAATTCCGCATCCGCGACCTGCGCAACCGGCTGGTTGCCGCGCCGGACGATCTCCACCTGCGTCCGATCGTCGTCATTACCAGCAACTCCGAACGCGATCTGCCCGAACCCTTCCTGCGGCGCTGCGTGTTCTACCACATCCCGGACCCGACCCAGAACAAGTTGCGCGAGATCCTGCGCGCCCGCGTCGCCGGCCTGATGCCGCCTGATTCCGGAGCGGCGGGTCCGCCAGCGCAAGCGGCCGGTGCGCCGCAGCTCGCACCCTTCTATGAAGCGCTGCTGTCATTTTTCGTGGCTTTCCGGGACGATCCGGCGGCGCACACGGCGTACACCCCCGGCACCTCCGAGCTGCTCGACTGGGCGCGCGTCCTGCAGCGCCTCGGTGCCAGTCCGGCGCTCGATCTCGAAGGCAACAAGGCGCTGCTCGACCGCACGCTCAGTGCGGTGGTCAAGCATGGCGACGACGTCAGGGTTCTCCTCGACGCCTTCCGGCGGCTGCGGCAGATCGAGCTGCGGCCGCTTGCCGCCTGAATGGCTGCCGCTGCCAGCTCCGCTGAAGAAAGCAGCGCCTTTCGCTGGTTTGCCGGTGGCAGTGTGGACTCGCTGGTCATTTTTCTCCGCGAACGCGGCTTTCGGGTCGGTCCGTCGGAGGCCATCGACGCCGCCCGGATCGTCCTCCACCTGGCTCGTCAGCAGCCGCAGCCCGAACCGCAACGCCGCGCCGAGTGGCTCGCGCCCAAGCTGCGTCCGGTCTTCTGCAAGAACCGCGAGGATCAGGAGCGTTTCGATGGCCTGTTCCGGGAATGGGCGCGCAGCGGGGTGTACGTGGCCGAGCGCAAGCCGCCGCCGGCCACCTCGCCGCCGCCACCTGAGGCGTCTGCGGGGACGCAGCCGCGCAAGCACCGCTGGAAAGCCGCCGTCCTCGCCGTCCTCCTGCTCATCGTCGCTTTCGCAGCCTACGATTACCTGACGAAGACGGCTGCGCCAGCCATCGCACCAGCGCCGCCGACCGCGGTCACGCCGGCAGTTCCCGAGACGAACGTCACGGCAGCCGCTGCTGCCGCGCCGGCGCCGGTCGAAGAACGCTTCTACGGCTTCTTTCCCGCCGTGCGCTACAACCACGAACTGCGGCCATGGGTCGGCGGCGGGCTGCTCGGCCTCGTCACCCTGGCGCTCATCGGCCTGGCGATTCCTTTCGCCGTGCCCTGGCTCAGTCACTCGCGGCGCAGCGGGCGGCCGATCACTCTCGACGATAGCAGCCTGCGCAAGGAGGCCGAGCGTATCGTCCCGCCGCTCCCGGCAGAGGTCAGCGCGCGGCTTGAACGCCACGTCTCCGGACCGGCGGCGTTGCGCGATCGCCTGCAGCGCCGGCCGCCACTGCATGTTCGCCGCACCATCGATGCCACCCTGCGCAAGCTCGGCGTGCTCCAGCTGCGCTACCGGGCGGCGCGGCTCACTCCCTCGTACCTGCTGCTGGTCGATGTCGTCGATCAGCAGGACCCGCGCGGCCGCATGTTCTACCACTGGGCGCAACGCCTGCAGCGCCAGGGCATCGAGGTGGACATCCGCCTCGTCCGCTACGACCAGGCCAGCGGCACCGCCCGTACCGTCCGCCCGGTGAACACCGACTGGCGGCTCAATGGCAGCGATGGCGAGCCGCTCGAACGCTTACCGATGCCGCCGGTGGGGCAGCGACTGATCGTCGTTTCCGACGGCGACCTGCTGGTCGATAAGGCCGGGCGCTGGCGCGACTGGGCGATTCGCGCGCGCTTGCACCGCTGGCCCGACCGCGCCGTGTTCACGCCGGTCGAGCCACGTAGCTGGGGCGACCGCGAAGAAGCGATCGAACGTGCCGAACGTAGCGCCGACCCGGGCTTCATCATCCTGCCACTCGATGAATCGGCGCTCGCCGCCTGGGCCGAACTGGTGGTCACCGGCCGCCTGCCGGACTTCACCCTCAGCCGCCCGCAGCGCTATCCGCGGTTGATTCGCAGCCTCGAGGAACGCGGCGTCGACGATCAACTGCTGGCCGACGTGCCGCCATTCGAGCGCGCCGCCGATCTCGCCGATCTGGTCGCCCAGCTCAAGCTCTACCTCGGCGAGAACGGTTACTACTGGCTGTGCGCCTGCGCCGTGCCGCCGATCATCCGCTGGCAATTGACCCTGCTGCTGGGCGAGCAGTACCTGATCAACGCCGGCGTCGACGACGATGATCTGCCGGCGTTCATCGCCCGCTACTACGCGCGGCTCGCCGGCCTGCCGTGGATGCGCCAGCAGAAAATGCCGGACTGGCTGCGCCTGGCGCTGCTCGACAGCCTGCCAGTGGCGATCCAGGAGGAGCTGCGGCAGGTGGTGAGCAGCCGGCTCGGCAAACTCAAGCCGGCTGCCGAAGGCCAGGAGACGCTGCAGCTCGAGGAACCTCCGGGTCCGCTCGGGCAACGCCGCAAATCCACTTCCGAGGCCGGCGCGCCGGTCGCCGACACGCTTTATCTGGGCTTCATGGATGGCCACACGCCGCGCCAGCTGATGTTGCGCGCGCCGAGCGAATGGTCGGACTGGCTCGCTCGCCTGCCGCCGCAACAGCGTGCTGGGTGGTGGCGCGACTGGCTGGCCGCGCTGCGCGACCGTCTGCTGTGGCGTAACGGCCTCAACTTCTTCGGGGCTTCACGGCGTGCCTGGATTGTTTTTGCGCTGGCCATGGCTGTGCTCGGTGGGGTCAGCACCTGGCTGGTCGGCGGCAGTCCCGAACAAATGCCACCTGCCCTGCGCGAGGCGCTGTATGTCGAGCAGGCGCACGCCGTCGCCTTCCCGCATCGCGGCGCCGTAGCTGCGGTCGCCTTCAGTCCGGACGGCCGTCGCGCGGTCACCGCCAGCGACGACCATAGCGCACGCCTGTGGGACGTTCGCAGCGGCCGCCCGACCGGCGCGGCGATGCGCCATCAGGGCCCGCTGCGCAGCGTCGCTTTCAGTCCGGACGGCCGCCGCGTGGTGACCGCCAGCGATGACCAAACCGCGCAGCTGTGGGATGCCGAGACCGGCAGCACGCTCGGCGAGGCCATGCGTCATCAGGGAAGCGTCGGCAACGTAGCCTTCAGCCCCGACGGCCAGCGCATCGTCACCGCCAGCCAGGACGGCACCGCCCGCCTCTGGGACGCCGCTACCGGCAGCCCGCTTGGCGAAGCGATGCGTCACACGGGCGAGGTCCATCACGCCGCCTTCAGCCCGGACGGCGAACGCGTGCTCACCGCCAGCGCGGACCGCACCGCCCGCCTCTGGGACGCCGCTAGCGGCAGCCCGCTGGTCCAGATGTTGGGCCATCAGGCGGCGGTCTATCGGGCCGCTTTCAGCCCCGATGCTCGCCGCATCGTCACCGCCAGTGCGGACAGCACCGCCCGCCTGTGGGACGCCGCTAGCGGAAGGCTGCTTGGCGAAAAGCGCCACGACGGTGAGGTTTACGCTGCCGCTTTCAGCCCGGACGGTCGCAGCGTGGTCACCGCCAGCCGCGACCAGACCGCCCGTCTGTGGGACGCCACCACCGGCAGGCCGCTTGGCGAAATGCGCCACGACGATGAGGTTTACGATGCCGCTTTCAGCCCGGACGGGCGCAGGGTGGTCACCGCCAGCCGCGACCAGACGGCCCGCCTGTGGGACGCCGCGAACGGCAACCCGCTCGGCGAAGCGATGCACCATCAGGGCCTGGTCCAGCAGGCCACCTTCAGCCCGGACGGCCGGCGTGTGCTGACGGCGAGCGCGGACCAGACCGCTCGCCTGTGGGATGCGCAGGGCGCCAGCCAGATCGGCCAGGCAATGTTGCAGCAGCGCCGGGTCGATCACGCGGCCTTCAGCCCGGACGGCCGCCGCGTCGTCACCGCCAGCGACGACCACACCGCCCGCCTGTGGGACGCGGGGAGCGGCAGTCCGCTCGGCGAACCGATGCAGCACCAGGGTCTGGTGGTGGATGCGGCGTTCAGCCCGGATGGCCGCCGCGTCGCGACGGCCAGCGCGGACCACACCGCCCGCCTGTGGGACGGCCAGACCGGCCGCCCGCTTGGCGAAGTCATGCGCCATCAGGGCCCGGTCAATCAGGTCAGCTTCAGCCCGGACGGTGAGCGCGTCCTGACCGCCAGCGGGGACGCTAGCGCCCGGCTGTGGGACGCCAGCAGTGGTAACGCCATAGGTGAGCCGATGCGCCATCAGGGCGTCGTCCATCGTGCCGCTTTCAGCCGCGACGGCCGGCGCGTCGTCACCGCCAGCGCGGACGCTACCGCTCGCCTGTGGGACGCCCAGACCGGCAGCCCGCTCGGTGCAGCGATGCGCCATCAGGGCGAGGTCGACGATGCCGCTTTCAGCGCCGACGGTGGCCGGGTGGTGACCGCCAGCCGGGACCAGACTGCCCGCCTGTGGGAGGCCCCGAGCGGTCGCCCGCTCGGCGATGCGATGCGCCACGCAGCGCCGGTCTATCGCGCTCGCTTCAGCCCGGATGCCGCAGGGCGCCGCGTGCTCACCGCCAGCCTCGATGCAACCGCCCGCCAGTGGGATGGCCAGACCGGCAGTCCGCTTGGCCCGGCGATGCGTCATCAGGGACCGGTATTGAACGCCGCTTTCAGTCCGGATGGACGCCGCATCGTGACCGCCAGCGGCGACACGACGGCGCGCTCGTGGGATGCCGACAACGGCATCCCCCTCGGCCAGGCAATGGGCCATCCGGGGCCGGTTCTTGACGCCTCCTTCAGCCCCGACGGCCGCCGAATAGTCACCGCCTGGGGTGTTGATACTCCCTTTCTGCCGACCCAACAGACGACGTCGGTCCAGCCGAGCGCGCCGGCCGCGCCGGAACCACAGAAACCGGCCAGCTCAGCCGTCAAGCAGGATTCACGAGCAGCAGCGGCGCCGAAGGCGGATTCTCCCAAGCCGGCGCAGACGGCCTCAACGCGCTTCCCGGGCAAGGCGCCGAACGCCCCCGCGACCCTGGATCAGCGGTCGCTTCCGCGCGCAACCGTGCCTGCCAATTCCCCTTCCAGCGTGCCGACCACGCCGTCAGTAGCCCCGCCGCTTGAACCGCCGCGCCAGCTACGCGAGCTTCCCTCCGAGCTTGCGCCACAGCAGCAACAGGCGCCAGCGCAGCAGGAAAAGCAAGCGCAGCCACCACAGCAACAGCAACAACAGCCACCACAGCAACAGCAACAGCAACAGCAACAGCAACAGCAACAGCAACAGCAACAGCAACAGCAACAACAACAACCACCACAGCAACAGCCACAACAGCAACAGCAGCAACAACAGCCACCACAGCAACAGCAACAGCAACAGCAACAGCAACAGCAACAGCAACAGCAACAGCAGCCACAACAGCAACAAAAATCGATTCCCTCCGGCATCCCACGTTCGGAGTCACCGTCGAGTAGCCCACTGGCCACGGGACTTCAGGCGCTGGCAGGGGTCCTTCCCTCGGCCTGGGCTGACGGCCGGCCAAGCGCCCCTCAGCAGACCATCGCCCCACCGCCGACGCCACGTCTGGAATCTGCCGGCGGCGCTCTGCTCTGGCGTGCCGAGCCCAACCCTCTGCCCGTACCGCGGGCGGCGACGGTTGCCTTACCCAAAGAGATCGCTGTTCTCTTCGCCTGGATTCTGGGTGTCTACGCGCTGCTGGCGATGGCGATCGGCTGGCGCGCTCGACGCCGGCTGGTCGCCCTGAGCGCTCCGCTGGAGACGACATGAGCGCGCCGGTCGAGCCCAGCCGCGAGCAGCTCTCGCCGGACGCGCCGGCAGCGGGGTCCGGGGCGCCCACGCGACGCCTGACCGCCGTCCTTGCCGGGCTGGTGCTCGCCGCGCCGCTGGCGCTGGTGGGCGGTTGGCGCGGCATGCTGCGCTGGACGGCGCGGATGACGCCCGGCCTTGCCGCCATCGCCCGGCGACTCGCGCACTCGCCACTACCGGCGCGCATGCTTGCTCTCGCGGCGATGTTGACTACCCTGACGGTCGCGCTGGCGGGATTCGACCTGGCCGGCGCGAGTATCCGGGATGCGCGCATCGGCTTGCTGCTCGGTGGCGGCGCCGCCGTGATGGCGCTGCCCAGGTGGCTGGGCTGGCCCGACAAAACGCTCGCCGCGGTCGCCATCCTGGCACTGACCACCGGGCTGTCGTCCAGCCTGCTGCTGGCGACGACCCTGCCAGCCTACCTGGCCTGGCTCCTCGCCGCCAGCGAGGTCTGGCTGGTGCTGTTGTTCGGCAGCTTCGTCCTGATCCTCCTCCCCGGTTTTCTGCGCGGGCGTACCTCCCTTGTCGGCACCCTGGCCTCGGCTCTCGGCGGCCTGCTGCTGGTGAGCCTCGGCGCCGAATGCGTGGGCATCGGCATCACGTCGTGGCTCGATCTCCGCGGCCAGGGCAGCGGTCCGCTGGCGGGCGTCCTGCTGCTAGCCACGGTGGTCTGGCTCGGCGCCTGGTGGATGAGCCGGATCGAGACGCGCAGCTCGTTCCGGCGCGCCGGTCGGCTGCTCGCCTGGCGCAGCGGCCTGCTCCGCTTGGGCGGTGTGATCGCTGGCGTCGCCGCCGGAGTCGCGACGCTGCCAGCCGCCGGCGACGTCGTCTGGCCGGTCGTTTTCAATACGCCGCTCGAGGGCCTGACGAGCGAAATCGCTTACCTCATCGGCGCCCTGACCGGCCTGCTGATGGCGGCCATCTTTGCCCTCCTGCCTGGACTGCTGGCGCGACTGCAGCTCTCCGGCAGGCTGGCGGCGAACGCCGCCGCCGAGGCCGGCTGGTTCGCGGCACTGGCGCTGCTGGTGGCAACTGGCCGCTTTGCGCTGGTCGAACCGGTCGCGGCGATCGCCGCCGCCTGGCTGGCCGGAACGCGCTGGGCCTTCGCAGCCCGCGAAGTTTCTTTCCCGGTCGAACTGTTGAGCTACGTCGTTCCGGTCGTCCTGGCGACGCTCACCCACACCGCAATCCGCCTGCTGCTCGGTCGGGTACCCAAACGATCGGCCATACCGCTGTGGATCTTTCTGCCGGAAAATCGCCCGCCAGCGGCCAGCCTCGACTGCGCCTTGCTGACCGCTCGTGCGTGGTCGGTTGGCCCGGTCACCCTGGTCGCGCCGCCGCCGGTAGCACTCATGGTGCGTGGCAAGCATTTGCGTCTCGCGCAGCAGGCGGGTCTGCTGCCGGCGCTCTTCGTTGACCGGCTGTCGCAGGCGGCCAGCTGGCGGCGCCTGCGCCTGCCAGCCGAGCAGGCCTGGAACGGTCTGCCGTTCGGCGAGCTGTATGGGGCTGGCGAAGCCTGGCGGGCGGCCTTCGCCGAGTTGTCGGCCAATGCGCGCACGCTGGTGATCATCGGCAGTGCGCAGCCGGCCTGGGATGCGGCGTTCTTCAAGGCGCTACCCGCGGGCAGCGAGCTGCTTTGCCAACGCGCTGACGCCGTTCCTGCCACCAACGCAGGGGTCCTGCGTCACTGCGTCGATCTCTCCCAGCCTTCACTCTGCGCCGACTGGCTGGCAGCCTTTGCTCAGCGAAACACGCCGGCAGCGCTCCGGCAGCGGCGGATACTGGTCCTCTACCATGCGGCGGACGCGCTGCTTGGGCAGCGCCTGGCCCTCGCGCTCGACGGCACGATCGACCCCGCCGGCAGGCAGGTCATCGCTTCGCCACTTGACGTTCGCCCGTCCGGCAGCGTCCTGCTGCAGATGGATGCCCGCACCCTGGAGACGGTGATCGGCCTCGCCGCCCGCTTCGCCGCTGCGCTCGGGGAAGCGCCGCGCGCCAGTCTGTTCGTCCGCCTGATCGGGCTGGTGGCGAGCTACGTGGCGTCGGTGAGCGCCCTGCAGATCGACCTGGTGGTTATCGAAGCGTCGGCAGGACCGCTCGAAGGCGCCTCGACCGCACGTGGTTTGGAGAGCGACGCCGACTCGGTGATCTCGCTCCTGCCGGCCAATGCCTCACCCGATCTGCCCAGGCTCTACGCTGCTGACGCCTACACCGGGATGTTGCGCCTGCCCCCAGCGTCGGCCCTGGACGAGCGAGGCCTCGGCGAACTGGCGCAGCGCCTGGTCGCTGGCGATGGGCTTGCTGCGCTACTGCCAGCGGGGCCTGTGGCCGCCGCGCGCACGGTGGTGCAGGAAGTCAAGGATGCACCAACGCCGACTTCCCGCGTCTTCATCAGTTACCGCCGCGAAGACGCAGCCGGCTGGGCTGGCCGGCTGGCGGCAGACTTGCAGCGCGAGTTCCCGGATGCCGAGGTTTTTCAGGACATCGCGTCGACCGGAAGCGGCGAGGATTTCGTTGATGCGCTGCGCCGTGTGCTCGAAAGCTGTGCCGTGGCGATCGTGCTGATCGGTCCGCGCTGGCTGGAGGTGCGCGACGACCAGGGCCGGCGCCGGCTCGACGACCCCGACGACTGGGTGCGGCGGGAGATTGAAGAGAGTCTGCAACGCCCTGGGCTGCGCGTCGTGCCGCTGCTGGTCGGCAATGCGACGATGCCCAGGGCGGCTGATTTGCCCGCCTCGCTACGGCTGTTGACGCTGCGCAACGCGCACGAGATCAGCGACCGGAGCTGGGACCACGATCTCGCCAGTCTTGTCGAGTCGCTGCAGTCAGCTGTGAGCGGCGTTCTGAAAGTCCCATAAACCTGGCGGTTTGAAAGTCGTGTTTCTTCTTCCTCGATTTTCTTCAGCGGGTTTCATTTCAATGGTTTTCTGAGTCTTCTTCCGCGCCCTTCCGTTTTCTTCCTTGTTCGCTTTCCTGTCGTTCCGATAGTGCTCGTATGGCGCCTGGCGGCGCCTGCAGGCATTGCATGATTCGGTGCAAGGAGGGTGAGCCATGGCACACCAGAAGGCACACAACTGTCTGTTTTGCGGAGAAGTCTTCCAGGCCGATGCGCGCAACGCAGCGCACCAGAAATACTGTTCCGAAGCGCCTTGTCGAAAGGCCAGCCAGACGGCGAGCCGGCGCACCTGGCTGGCCAAATCGGAGAACCAGGACTACTTCCGCGGACCGGAGAATGTTGCGCGGGTACAGGCGTGGCGGGCGGCGCACCCGGGGTACTGGCGACGACCGCGACGGGAAATCGAGGTGGAAGCGCAGGTGGTGCTTGCGTTACAAGATGTCTGCCCCTCTCAAGCACTTGAAATCGTTGAGGAATCTCAAGAACCGCCGAAAAGTGCGTTACAAGATGTCTGGCGCGATCAACCCGCTGTTTTGATTGGTTTTATTGCCCAATTTACCGGCAGTGCGTTACAGGATGACATCGCCAGGAACACCCGGCGACTGGTAAAACTGGGGCACGATATCTTGGCTGGAAGGATGGGTGATGACGATCAAACGAGTGCTTTGTCCGGAACGGATCAGGCAGATACCGCCCCAGTTCAGTTGGGTCGACCACCGCCTGGTGCGCGAGCGCTACCTCGATCGCTGTAACCCCCGGCGGCGGCGCTCTATCTGTTTCTGGTGACCGTTGCCGACGTCCAGGGGTTGAGCTACTACTCGGATGCCGCAGTCGGTCGCGCCCTGTCATTGGCCTCTGCCCATCTGAATCAGGCCCGCGACGATCTCGTCCAGGCGGGACTGATCGCCTTTCAACGCCCGCTCTACCAGGTCCTGGCGCTGGATGCCCCCGGCCGGTCGAAGCGCGCGTCCTCGCGGCAGACGAGATCACTCTGCGCATCGGCGCGCTGCGTGCCGTCCTGGGACGCACGCCATGATCGATTACGAGATGTACTGCAAGATCAAGGATTGCCACGATCGGCAGCAGCTGACTATCGCCCAGACCGCTCGCGCCCTCGATCTGCATGCCGAGACGGTGGCGAAGTGGGTGGGCTGCGCGCAGTTCCATCCCCGGCAGCCCGCACCGCGCAGCAGTCAGCTCGACCCGTTCAAGGACCAGATCGTTCGCCTGCTGGAAACCCATCCCTACAGCGCGCAGCAGATCTACCAGCGTCTGCGCGAGGACGGCTTCGCCGGCGGCTACACGATCGTCAAGAGCTATGTGCGCAAGGTCCGGCCGGTGCGCCGACAGGCGTTCCTCAAGCTCTCCTTTGCTCCCGGAGAATGTGCCCAACTGGACTGGGGGAATACGGAACGATCGGCGTCGGTTCGACGCGCCGACGCCTGTCCTTCTTCGTCATGGTGCTGTGCCATAGCCGTCTGATGTACGTCGAATTCACCGTCTCGCAGACCATGGAGCACTTTCTCGCGGCCCACGAGCACGCGTTCGCGGCCTTCCAGGGGTGTCCGGGTCGCTTGATGATCGACAATCTGAAGTCGGCGGTACTTCGCCGCGTCGTCGGTGAAGCGCCGACGTTCAATCCCCGCTATGTCGATTTCGCTCGGCATTGGGGGTTCGGGATCTCGGCGTGCAACGTGGCCAAGGGGAACGAAAAAGGGCGCGTCGAAAAT
Organism: Candidatus Accumulibacter affinis; assembly: GCA_016713625.1. Taxonomy (GTDB): domain Bacteria; phylum Pseudomonadota; class Gammaproteobacteria; order Burkholderiales; family Rhodocyclaceae; genus Accumulibacter; species Accumulibacter affinis. The sequence goes on along the minus strand of JADJOT010000006.1, from coordinate 67,919 downwards.
GGCGTGGGCTATATCAAGAAAAATTTCCTGAACGGTCTGGATTTCCTCGACTTCAGCGCGGTGAATCCGGCCGCCGCGCTGTGGCTGGAGACCATTGCAAACGTGCGTATCCACGGGGAAACGCACCAGCGACCCGTGGATCGCTTCAAGGAAGAGCAGGCGCTGTTGCACCCCTCAATCCCATGACCTATGACATCGGTCGCATCCAGAGCCAGCGCGTCTCAAAGCAGTTCCGTGTCGCGCTCGACACCAACCACTATTCGGTGCCGGCCGAGTTGGCGAGTCAGCGCGTGACGCTGAAGGCTTACCCGGATCGGGTGTGCATATACCACCAGGACAAGCTCGTCGCTCGCCATGTCCGCAGCTACGATCGGCGGCAGGATATCGAGGACCCCGATCATCCGAAGGAACTGCTCGCCCAGCGGCGCAAGGCCCGTGAGCAGCGCTTGCTGGTGCAGTTTCTGAGCCTGTCGCGGCACGCCCAGGCCTATCTCGAAGGCATCGAGCAACGCCGCATGAACCCGCGTCATCACCTGCGCAAGATCGTCGCGCTCGGCGAAATCTACGGCGTCGATGCACTCGACCGAGCGATCCGGGACGGCATTGAATTCGCCGCCTACAGCTGCGAGTACATCGCCAACATCCTGGAGATGCGGGCCCGCGAGACCCCTGCGCACGGCGCGCTGTATCTGACCCGCCGCCAGGACCTCCTGGACATCGAGATCCCCGCCCCGATCTCTCCCCCTACGAAAGGCATGGCGATGAGCATTGACCGACGGATGGCTTCCCCTGTGCAGATCAGCACCGATGCGCTACGCGCGCAGTTGGGGCTCCTCAAATTGCCTTATCTGCTCGAACGCTTCGAACCCCTGGCCCAGGAAGCGGGAGCCGAGCAGTGGTCGCATGTCGACTATCTGGCGCGGCTGATCGAAGGCGAAGCGCATGCCCGCGAAGACCGCAGCATCCAGCGACGGGTAGCGCTCGCCCGCTTTCCGGTGCTCAAGACCCTCGATCAGTTCGAGTGGAACTGGCCGAGCAAAATCAACCGACCCCAGATTCAGAATCTCTTCCGGCTGCGCTTCATCGAGGACAAGGGCAACGTCATCTTCATTGCCAATGTCGGTCTGGGAAAAAGCCACCTCGGTATCGCGCTGGCACACACCGCCTGTCTGCGCGGCTACCCGGTGCTGTTCACCACCGCCGTGGATATCATCAACACGCTCTCCGCCGCCCAGGCGCAGGGCAACCTCAAGCGCGAACTACGCAAGTATCTGCAGCCGAAACTCCTGGTCGTCGACGAACTGGGCTATCTTCCGATCGACAAGCATGGTGCCGACCTGCTCTTTCAGATCATCAGCGAACGCTATGAGCGCGGCGCCCTGATCATCACGACCAACCGCGCCTACAAGCACTGGCCGGAGATCTTCAATCACGACAGCACCCTGACCTCGGCGCTCCTGGATCGGCTCCTCCACCATGCCGAAACCGTCCTCATCGAGGGCAAGAGCTATCGCATGAAAGAGCAGATCGAGGCATGAGCGGCGCCTGCCCAGATCGTCGTAACGGTCACGAAACCGGAGTCCGCGGATGACTGACCCCCTGGTGACCGTCACGAAACCTGGCCGGCCTCTCCAGGGGAAGCGCCCGATGACCAGCAGCGAGCGCAAACGCGCGCAGCGGATGCGCGACAGGAGGATGGCCATAGACGCCATCGGCCATGAGGCGGACGCGCCACTGCGGGCGCTCTTGGATCTTCTCGGAAGGGTGGAGGACTCCGAACCCGCTCGCCATTGTGCTGACGGGCATGGTTGGCTTTCGGCCAGCGGTATGGATTCGTGACCGTCACGCCATCCGGCGATGTGATCGAAAACCAGACTGCCTGGCCTCACCAGGACTGACCGCGCACCGGCTTCGCGCAGTCTCCCGCAGCATCCACTACGATCACGAATTTCCGGCCGCCCAATTCGACCAGAGCGCACCTCGTCGCTCCCACGGCATGAGCGGCACCTGCCCAGATCGTCGTGACCGTCACGAAACCTGGATCAGCGGATGACGGACCCCTTGGTGACTGTCACGAAACCCGGCCCACATCTTCCGGGTAAGCAACCGAGAGACTGAAAACGGGCATCTTCTATCGCAGTCCGAAAAAGTACCGGGCGTCTCCTGTCCGCACTTGGCTACGACTTCAAAGCGCACCATCCTTCAATGCGGTCTCGGCGCCATGCATACGCAAGTCGCGACCGTCCTACTCAGCCCCGCCAGACCAAAATCATCATCATCAAAGCCCAAGTTCGCGCCTCTAAAAGCCGCGGAGCCCTGCTTTGCGCTTCTCTACGATCACGAATTTCAAACCGCCCAATTCAACGGGAATTCACGCCGCCGCTCACAGTCAGCCGATGCGCCAACGGCTGAGGCGAAGTAGCCTGCGGTCTGTCCTGGCGGGTGGCCGCGCGGCGACGTATTCGGTGATGGCTGGACCGAAGACGAAGCCCAAAAACAAGCATGTCCCTGACCGTCTCCCCACGAGACCCGCTCGACCAACACTTTCGATTTCACCTGCCTGACAGGGTGCGAATGACCGTCTTGGTCATCGCAAGAGCCAGCTGTAGGTCGGGTTAGGCCGCCGGCCGTAACCCGACGATCAAGGGGATCCGATGGCTGTAGATGTCGGGTTACGCTACGCTAACCCGACCTACGATCTCTACGATCTGCGTGAGCAGGTCGTCACGCAACGCGACCAGTCGGTGCAGCGCCTCGCCGGAAAGTGGGCGCTCGACGACTGCGCGAGCGCCGTCCAGTTCGTGGTCAATGGACGCACCCTGCGGATCGCCTGGCCGCAGGTTGGCGACTTCGAGGAGCGGGTGCTCAACGCCGATCAGCGCGACGTAGTGGGCGTCGTCGTCAGCGCCGGCAAGTACCAGGAGGGGCTGTCCGGCTACGCGCCGACGGCAGGAGCAGGACGCTGAAGCGTTGCGATTGACGCCGACCGGGGCTGGACGGCGGAAAGATGAAGAAGAGGGCAACACCCGCAGAGGCAAGCTTGCAAGCCGCGAAGCCGCTGACGACGCTCACCTGGCGACATTGCCGGAGCTCCAACGACCTCTCGACAGCCTCCTGATTGACCGCCCACCACCTGCGTCGCAAGCGCCGCTTGGCCGCTCGCTACCCGCTATCTGAGCGCCTCGGCGGCGAAAGCGGGCGGTACCGGCAAACGGGCTCGTTTGGGCGGGGTCATGCGTCAGGGCTGTCGGGGCGACGTTTCTCTTGACGGGTTCCCTATTGCAGAACACACTAGGCGCCTGGTTCACTCCTTCGTCTTTCTCGGTGCTTGAACCTTCTGTCTCGTTGGTATGGCCGGCAATCGCAAGATACCGGGTCGACAACCTGTCCGGTGGAGTCACCGGTACCGGCCTCCTCTACCAGTACTTGATCGACCCGCTGGATGCACGTGCGTATCCACCGTGGGTGCCGTAATCGACGCAGACTCACGTCACTGACCGGAAACGGATGTGCCGGAGAAAAATTTACTAATTTCCATATCCTTATGGCAAGAGCCCCTTCCCAATTGAAAACCATGGATGATGTCGTGGGCGATACCGACGCCTTGGCGCATGGACATTCGACTCGGTCACGACCATGCATTTCTCCGTCGGATCCCGTCGGCGTAGTGGATGGCCCCGCTACTGGATGCGCTGCCGCCAGGTTTGACGGGGCGTTACACCGAGGCTACCTGCGCAAGTTGATTCTGGTAACAAGCACATGAGCCGAACGCCGGGTTTATTGTCCATCAGTTCATTCCCCAACCCATTTCCTGGGAATCCGTACCTCACACTCCTTTATTCGAGCCTGGAAGAGTTTGATTGTTCTTATGTTCAATCCGGTTATTTTGGGCAGGAATGGCTTCGTGAAAACTCAGGCGCCATTGATTACCTCCATTTTCATTGGGTTGGCGGCTATTACGAGAACGCAAAGGGCAAGAACTCGTTTCTGCGCCTGGCGGAATTTTTGGGCAAGCTGTGGTTTGCCCGCTTGCTCGGCTACCGGATTATATGGACGGCTCACAATCTTTACCCGCACAATCGCCAGAGAGACTGGAAGAGCTGGCTGTTCCGATTCTTGTTCGTGCATTCGGTCAATATCGTTTTTGTCAATTTCGAGAAGGCCAGGAACGATTTCGCCAGGATTTTCAAACGGCGATCAGGTGTCTTTGTGATAGCGCATGGAAACTATCGAACTACCTACCCGGAAATTCCGTCGCAGGACGACTCGCGTAAAGCACTGGGACTGGCGGATCATGAGTTTGTCTATTTTCTCTTCGGGGGAATCAGTCCTTACAAGGGGCCGCATACCGCCATCAGGTCTTTTGCAACGTTCGACTCCGCGGAGACAAGGCTGGTGATCAAGGGACAGTGCCTGCTCCCGCACTATGTTGAACAACTCAAGGGGATGGCGGAGTCCGATCGCCGTATTGATCTCCAGCTCGGGCTTGATGATGTAGCGGACCCCGAGGTCTGTCAGTGGATGTCGGCAATTGATTGTGTAGTTGCGCCATACGAAGATATTTATACGTCGGGGATGGTCTCCTTGCGGCAACATTCGGGAAGCCAATGATTGCGCCACGCCTCGGGGTCTGCGCTGAACTGGAGAACGAAGGCTTCATGTTTCTGTACGATCCTGCACGTGTGGATAAGGAGCTAACCGAATGCATGGCCAGGGTACTCCGGGCGAACCGCGAAGAAATCGCCAAGGCTGCGACAAGGTTTGCCGACCGTCACGAGTGGTCGGATATTGCCCGCGAGGCAGCCAGCATCCTGAAAGCTGATCATGACCGTAGTCAGGGCTGAACCTCGCGCACGTGCGCAGGCAACGGGAGCCTTGAACCCCTGCCGGCATTCACGGTAACGACATGGGTAGCTTCAAGCGATCACTGGCGCTGTCGGTTGCGCAGCGCAACGCCTCTCTGCTGATCCAGTTCGTCTCATCACTGCTCATCGCGCGCCTGCTGACGCCCCACGAGATTGGTATTTTCTCCATCGGTGCCGTCATCGTCTCTTTTTCGCATATCGTTCGTGATGTGGGCGTTTCGAATTACGTGGTTCAAGAGCGGGAACTGACCACAGAACGCCTACGCAGTGCACAAGCAATCGTCTGGATCAGTAGTTTGAGCCTTGCCTTTCTGGTAGCGGTGTTTTCGGTTTGGGCGGGCTGGTTTTACGCGGAACCGGGCGTCGAGTTGACCATGCAGGTGCTGGCGATCAACTTCCTGTTATTGCCTATCGGTGTCGTGACAGTTGCGCTGCTGACACGGGAAATGGCATTCGGCCAGTTGTTCGTCGTCAACATCGCGGCTGCGCTCGCCCAGGCATTGACCGGAGTTCTCCTGGCGTGGGCGGGTTTCGGGTTCATCAGCCTGGCCTGGTCGGCTGTCGCAGGAGGAATCGTATCGGCGCTTGGCTCACTGATATGCCGTCGACCCGAGCAGCCATGGTTGCCGGGAATCAGGGAGTGGCGACGCGTCTTTGCTGCTGGCAGCAAGCTTGGCAGTACCTCCTTGCTCTACGAGATCGGCCTTGCAGGGCCGGAACTGATTGCGGGACGCGCCCTCGGTTTTGAGGCTGTCGCCTATTTCAGTCGTGGTCTTGGAGTAGGAACAATGGTGCTCCGCTCCCTGGTCGATAGCATGTCGTCGGTGGCTGTCTCCTATTTCGCACGCCAGTCGCGATCTGCGCAGGACCTCAAGGCACCCTATTTGCGTGGGGTTTCCTACATGAGCATCCTCGCGCTGCCAGCCTTTGCCTGTCTTGCGACAATGGCGGAGCCCGTCATCCTTTTTCTTTATGGCAGGCAGTGGCTGGAAGCGGTCATGCCACTGCAGATTGTGTCGGTTGGCCTGACCTGTCTGGCCGTAACCAATGTCGCTGGGGCCGTATTGGTCGGCAGTGGCCAGCTGGGCACTCAACTGCGAATGCATGCGATCTGTCAGCCACTCAAAATCCTGGCGGTCCTCGTAGGAGTGAGTTTTTTTGGCCTGGCGGGGGTGGCTGCGGGGGTGGCGATCGGGGATGTGAGTGTCTCCATTTACGGCCTCTACATGGCCAACCGCTTGTTAGGCGTTTCGCTTGGTGAGATCACCCGGGCCGTGCTTCCATCGGCTGGCGTGGCCCTCGGCGCGGCACTTCTAGCTGCGGGCACCTTGCGCGCCCTGGTCCCTGGCGAACCCGTGGTAATTCAGGTAGCGCTTGCCGGCTTGGCAGCAGGCATCGGCTGGCTTCTTGGGCTGATTCTGACGCGTCACCCCATGTGGGATGAATTGCGCGGCCTGTTTCGCCGGACGAATTGAGGGCCAGTAGTCAATGGACTGCAGTACAGACGCTCAGCATCCCCGGCACATGTCGAGGCAGGGAGTCGGGCGGACGGCAGGGTCACCACGCAACTTGCCGGCTGCGGGTGTCAATCACTTTCGAACGGGAGGCTGACATGCATCGCAGGATACTGGCAGGTGACCGACTGATCGCGGCTTTCCTGATTGGTTGCGTGCTGTTCAATTATCCGGTCCTTTCGCTTTTCGACCGGCCCACCGAGGTCTTCGAGATTCCCTTGGTGTATGCCTACATTTTCTTTGCCTGGGCTTTCGTGATCGCCTTGATGGCCTGGGCCATCGAACGGCGTCTCAAGTAGGCGGCGACGATGCTTGAAGCGCCGGTCGTCATCGCCGTCTCCCTGTTCTACCTCGGACTGCTGTTCGCGGTCGCCTGGTGGGGCGACAAACGCGCCGATCAGGGGCGATCGATCATCGCCAATCCGACCATCTACGCGCTGTCGATGGCTGTTTACTGCACCACCTGGACCTTCTACGGCAGCGTCGGGCGTGCTGCGGTGTCGGGGATCGGCTTCCTGCCGGTCTACCTGGGGCCGACCCTGGTTATGGCGCTGAGCTGGTTTCTGCTGCTCAAGATGATCCGCATCGTCAAGGCCAACCGCATCACCTCGATTGCCGACTTCATTTCTTCGCGCTATGGGAAGAGTCACCTCCTCGGTGGCCTGGTCACCATCATTGCTGTCGTCGGCATCATTCCTTACATCGCCCTGCAGCTCAAGGCGGTCTCGAGCTTCGGTCAGTCTGTTGCTCAGCTACCCGGAAATCGTCATGCCCAATCGCAGCGCCACGATGTCGGTGGCGGCGGACATCAGCTTCTACATTGCCCTGATCCTGGCAGCGTTCCTGATTGTCTTCGGAACGCGCCATCTCGACGCCACTGAGCGTCACGAAGGCATGGTGGCGGCGATCGCGCTCGAGTCGGTGGTCAAGCTGGTCGCCTTCGTGGCGGTTGGCGTGTTCGTCACCTACGGCCTCTACGATGGTTTCGGCGACATCTTCGAGCATCTCAACACGCATCCCGAACTGCAGCGTCTGGCGATCGCGATTCCTTCCGGCAAAGGCTACACCGGCTGGTTCTCGCTGGTGGTGCTGTCAGCGATGGCGGTGCTGTTCCTGCCGCGCCAGTTCCAGGTGGCGGTCGTCGAGAATGTCAATGAAGCACACCTCAAACGTGCAGCGTGGCTGTTTCCGCTCTACCTGTTGCTGATCAACATTTTCGTGTTGCCGATCGCGCTCGGCGGATTGCTGCATTTCGCTGGCCAGGGCGTCGATGCCGATACCTTCGTGCTGACGCTGCCGATGTCGCAAAGGCACGAGAGTCTGACGCTGCTGGTTTTCGTTGGTGGCCTGTCGGCAGCGACCGGGATGGTCATCGTCGAGACCATCGCTTTGTCGACGATGGTCTGCAACGACCTGGTGATGCCGCTGCTGCTGCGCCACCAGCGGGTGGCGCTGGAAGAAGCCAAGGACCTTTCCGGTCTGCTGCTCAGCATCCGGCGCGACGCCATCGTCGGCATCCTTCTGCTCGGCTACCTCTATTTCCGACTTGCCGGCGAGGCTTATGCACTGGTAGCCATCGGCCTGATCAGTTTCTCGGCCGTTGCCCAGTTTGCCCCGGCGATGATCGGCGGCATGTACTGGCGCGGCGGCACGCGTGGTGGCGCCGTGGCCGGTCTCCTGGCCGGTTTTCTGGTGTGGACCTACACCCTCCTGTTGCCGTCGTTCGCCAAGTCGGGATGGTTGCCGGACGGCTTTCTGACGCAGGGGCTGCTTGGGATCGAGTTGCTGCAGCCGCAACAGTTATTCGGCCTGAGCGGTTTCGATGAGATCTCCCACTGCCTTTTCTGGAGCTTCTTCGCCAATATCGGCGCCTATGTCGGCGTTTCGCTGCTGCGCCCGCCAACGGCAGCAGAGGCCACGCAGGCGACGGTCTTTGTCGACGCACTGAAGGATACCGGGCCGGTCGGTGCGGCTTTATGGCGGGGACGTGCGAAGGTCAGCGACCTGCAGGATCTGGTTGGACGTTTCCTCGGTCCGGCGCGTGGGCAGTCGCTGTTTGCGGCCTATGCCCGCCGGCGCGGCTTTACCAGCGGCGTCATGCTTGAGGCCGATGCCCAGTTGGTGCAATTCGCCGAATCGCTACTGGCTGGCGCCATCGGCAGTGCGTCGGCGCGGGTCATGGTCGCCTCGGTGGCCAAGGAGGAGCCGTTGAGCATCGACGAGGTGATGCATATTCTCGACGAGGCTTCGCAACTCCGTACCTACAGCCGCGAACTGGAGCGCAAGTCGCGCGAGCTGACGGCGGCAACCCTGGAACTGCAGGAGGCCAACGAGCGCTTGCAGGAACTCGACCGCGTCAAGGACGACATCATGTCCTCGGTGACGCACGAACTGCGGACGCCGCTGACCTCGATTCGCGCCTTCTCGGAATTGCTGCGCGACGACCCCAGGATGCATCTGCCCGATCGCGTACGTTTTCTCGGGCTGATCGTCAGCGAGGCGGAACGTCTGACGCGCTTGATCAACCAGACTCTCGACCTGGCGAAAATCGAATCGGGCCGGGCTGACTGGAATGGTTGCGAGCTCGACCTGAAAGAGATCATCGAGCAGTCGATTGCCGCCACCAGTCAGCTCTTCCGCGAGAAAGAGGCGCACGTCGAACTCGATCTGCCCGATAATCTGCCGTTGATTCTCGCCGATCGGGATCGTCTGATCCAGGTGATGTTGAATCTGTTGTCCAATGCGGTGAAATTCCTGCCGCCGGACAACGCTCGCGTGAGTGTGGTCCTACAGAGGCAGGCGGATGGGCTGGAAGTCAGTGTCGTCGACAATGGTCCGGGAATTCGTCCGGAGGACCAGCAGCTGATCTTCGAGAAGTTCCGCCAAGTGGGCGACTCGATGACCGCCAAGCCAACCGGTACCGGTCTCGGGCTACCGATCAGCCGGCGCATCGTCGAGCACTTTGGTGGCCGGCTGTGGGTGGAGAGCGTGCCGGGTGAGGGGGCGACCTTCCGCTTCACCTTGCCTTTTGCCCCGGTGGGTGAACAGGCTCTCGCGCAGGCCGTGCAAGCGTAGTTGATTTTGGCGTGGTTCATTGATGATCGGAGTGTTGATGAGCAAGAAAATACTGATTGCCGACGACGAACAAAACATTGTCATCTCGATCGAGTTTCTGCTGCGCCGGGAAGGTTTCGCGGTGCTGGTCGCCAGCGATGGCGAAGAGGCGCTGGCCAAGGTGCGCGCCGAGCGACCGGATCTCGTGCTGCTTGATGTGATGATGCCCAAGATGAATGGCTTTGACGTCTGCCAGGCCTTGCGCGCCGACCCGGACCTGAGCAGCACGCGCATCCTGATGCTGACTGCCAAGGGCCGTGACACGGAAGTCAGCAAGGGTCTCGGGCTGGGTGCCGATGGCTACATGACCAAACCCTTCTCGACCAAGGAATTGCTCGCCGAAGTACGCAAGCTCCTGGGGATGTAGCTGGTGCAAGCGACGCGCAAGCTCGTCCTCGCAGGCGCAGCGGTCTGCCTGTTGCTGCTGGTCGTGGTGGCGGCGACCGCGGCCTTGATGCTGGCCAGCGAGGCAGATACCAGCGGCGGCGGCAGAACGCCTGAGGAGCGAGCCGTCGCCTTGCTGGTGCTGGCCATGGCCGCCTGCGCGCTGAGTTGCTGGGTGGTCTACCAGCTGCACGAACTTTACCTCAGGCCTCCCTTGCGGATGGCCGAGGAACTTACCGCGGCACTGGCGCACAGCGGTTTGCGACTCGGTGAGTATGGTGCCGACGAGCTGCGGGTCCTGGGCCAGGCGGCCAATCAACTGCTCGCCCTGCGCGAAGCGCGTGAAAACGATGTCGCCGAGCGGGTACGCGAAGCCCGCGCCTCGCTTGAGGAAGAGCGCAGCCGTCTGGCTGCGCTGATGGCCGACCTGAGTCAGAGCGTCGTGGTCTGCAACCTCGATGGGCGGGTGCTGCTGTACAACCAGCGGGCCCGCCAGGAACTCGCGCCCGCTGCCGACGGCAACAATGCCGAGTTGCTTGGTCTCGGGCGTTCGATCTACACGGTGTTTGATCGGGCCCTGATTGCGCATGCGCTCGAACGTCTGCAGCAAGCCAGTAGCGAGAGAACCGACGGCGACAGCCAGAGGCTGATCGGTTCGGCCCAGTTCGTCACGGCGACCCGCGCCGGCCGCCTGTTGCGTGCGCACATGTCGCCAGTACTTGGTGGTGATGGTCCGCACCACGCCCGCGTCGGCGGGCTTTCGATCACCGGTTTCGTGCTCGTTCTTGAAGACGTGACCAACAGCAACGAGCGGCAGGCGCGTCGCGATGTGCTGATCCAGTCGCTGATCGAAGGCGGGCGCGGACCTCTGGGCAGCATTCGGGCCGCCGGCGAGATGCTCTCGGACTTCTCCGACATGCCGCAGCAGCAGCGCGACCGCTTTCTGCACGTGATCCGCGACGAGGCGGGAGTACTCTCGGCGCAGTTCGAGAAAGCGGCGGCGGCCTTCTCCAACGATCTGCGCGAACGCTGGCTGCTCGAGGAGATCCTGGGTGGCGAACTGCTGGCGGTGGCTGCCCGCCGCATCGGCGAGCGACGCAGCAACGAGCGGCGAGCGCTGGCCGTCAAGACCGAGAACGTCGACGAGGGCTTGTGGCTGCGCGTCGACACCTTCGGACTGCTGCAAGCACTGCACTACCTGGCCATTCGCTTGCAGGACGAGTACGAGGTCCGTGAGGTACGCCTTTCGCTGACGCGCAGCGGCCACTTGGCGCAGTTCGACCTGTCCTGGATCGGCACTTTCATGAACAACGAAACGGCGATGAGCTGGCTGCAGGATCCGATGAGCAGCGGCGGCGAATCCTTGCCGCTCAGTGTCGTCGACGTCGTCGAGCGCTGCAACGGCGATATCTGGTTCCAGCGCGAGCGGGTTTCGCATCGCGCCTTTTTCCGGACCATGCTGCCGGTGGCCGAGGCACCGAAGGATCTGCCACGTTCGATCGTCGCGGCAGCCGAGGGCGAGCGCCCCGAGTTTTATGATTTCGATATCTTTCTCTGGTCGGCGGTCAGCCATGAGCTCGATGACCGGCCGCTGGTGGAGCTGTCCTACACCGTTTTCGATACCGAAACCACCGGCCTGCAGCCTTCGGCGGGCGACGAAATCATCCAGATTGGCGCGACACGGATTGTCAATCGTCGCCTGCTGCGTCAGGAGTGCTTCGACCAACTGGTGGACCCGCGGCGTTCGCTGTCGCAGCAGTCGATTGCCATCCACGGCATCACCCCGGAACTGCTCGTCGGACAGCCGGCCATCGATGTCGTCCTGCCACAGTTCCATGCCTTCTGCGCAGACACCGTGCTGGTCGGTCACAATGCGGCTTTCGACATGCGCTTTCTGCAGTTGAAGGAAAAGCCGAGCGGCGTGCGTTTCGACCAGCCGGTACTCGACACCTTGCTGCTCTCGGCAGTCCTGCACCCCAACCAGAGCACGCATCGCCTGGAAGCGATTGCCGAACGTCTGGGGGTCTCGGTGTTTGGCCGCCACACAGCGCTGGGTGACGCGATGGTGACTGGCGAGGTGTTCCTGAAGATGTTGCCGCTACTTGCCGAGATGGGGATTACCACCCTGCGCCAGGCGCGCGAAGCCAGCCAGAGGACTTACCATGCGCGACTCAAGTACTGAGCCGCCAGCGCGCGTCGCTCCCTTCTCACCCTACGTCGCGTTGCGTCACCTGGTACGTGCTGAGCCGCTGACGGTCGGGCCGGCGACCAGCGTACGCGAGACCTTGCTGCTGCTCGATCGGACACGGGCGGACGCGGTCGTCGTCGTCGATGCCGGCAGCCGGGCGCCACTGGGGATCGTTACCCTGCAGGATGTGGTGCGCCGGGTCGCCATCGAGGCCTGTGATCTGCAGGCGCCGATCGCTGCGGTGATGACCAGTGGCCTGATCACCGTTCCGGCCGACGGCACGGTACACCAGGCGAGTGTGGTAATGGTGCGGCGCGGTGTTCGCCACCTGGTACTGACCGAAGCCGATGGCAGCTACTTCAATCTCGTTTCACGGACCGATCTGTACACCCTGCCCGGGGCACAGAACACCGATCTGGTGCAGGCCATCCTCGGCGCGCGCAGCGTCGCCACGCTGGTGACCCTGGCGGGCGAGGTGCGCGCCTTCGTTGCCCGCCTGGTCGCCGAGCGGGTCAGTGCCGATGCGCTCTGCCATCGCATCTCTTCACTCAACGATCTGTTGACCCTGCAGGTGATCGAACTGGTCGCTGGCCAGTTCGACCTGCCGTACGTGCAATGGTGCTGGCTGGTCTTCGGCTCCGAGGGGCGTCTCGAGCAGACGCTGGCCACCGATCAGGACAACGGTCTGATCTTCGCCGCCGACTCCGACGAACAGGCCGTCACCCTGCGCGAAACCTTCCTGCCCTTCGCCCGGGCGGTCAATGATGCGCTGGACGCCTGTGGATTCCCGCTGTGCAAAGGCAACATCATGGCCAGTAACCCGCAGTGGTGTCTGTCCGCCGACGAGTGGCGGCGGGCGTTCTCGGGATGGCTGGAGTCGCCGCAACCGGAGGCGGTGCTCAATTCGAGCATCTTCTTCGATTTTCGTGCGCTGTACGGGCAGGAGTCACTGGTGAACGAGCTGCGCGGCTGGCTGCTGGCGCGCGCTTCCTCGTACCCCATCTTTTTGCGCGCCATGGCCGAGAGCACCATGAACTGGGAGTCGCCGCTCAACTGGTGGAAGGGTTTCCGCTACGATGGCGACAAGGAATTTCCGCATACCATCGACCTGAAGAAACATGGCTCGCGGCCCTTCGTCGACGCCGCGCGGATCTACGCGCTGGCCCGGCGGATTCCCGATACCAACACCGTTGAACGGTTACGCATCCACGCTGAGCAGACCGGCATGGCGCCCGACCAGACAGCGGCGCTGATCGACGCCTTCCATCACATTCAGCGTCTGAGGCTCGATCATCAGGTGAGTCGTGGTGCTGGCGGCGACTCCAACCGCGTCGATCCCGACCATCTGCACGACCTGGATCGGTTGATCCTGAAGGAATCGCTGAAGCAGGTCCAGACCTTACAGAAGCGCCTGATACGCGAGTATCTGCCAGCGGCATAGGGCAGGGCGCAGCGGCTGCGCATGACCGGGTCAGTGCTCAGGTGTCGACGGGGAGGCTGCGGCAGCCCGTAGGCGGAAGTTCTCCGGGACGGGCGCCACCTTGCGCGCGGCGTAGTCGAAGAAGACGATTCCGGTCTTGCCGCGCGCGACATCGCGCTGACTGACCTTTTCCTGCATGCACCACAGCAGATCACAGCCCTTGCTGCCGAAATCGCCGGTGGTCATGCGCACCACCATCACCTCGCCGTGAAAAGCCTCGGACCTGTATTGCAGCGCAGCGTCGGCGATCACGATCCCGAGTCCCTCGACATCGAGTTCGCTATAACTCAACGACTGAAAAAAACGTGCGCGGGCTTCGGACACCACCGCCAGCAGCGCGGCGTTGTCGAGGTGGCCGGCATAGTTCATGTGACTGAGATACAGCGTAAGCTCGGTCGAGAAGGAAAAATCCTCGGGCAGGTCGATCTGGATTCTGGGCATGGGGTGGCCTGTATCGAAGGGTGACAAAAAACCCAACCAGGACGCCTGCCGACCGTCGGACGACGAGACGCGTGGTGGTTCCCAATTGTCGCCGATTTCAGGCGTCGTGCATGCCGATTTCAGCGGTTCGCCGTCGGTGACATCAGCAGCAGGTGCAGAAACCTGTTGATTCCCCTGGCCAGCCAGGTGAGCGTCTTGCGGGTGGCCGCAGCATAGAAGTCACCGGTAGCGAGGCTGCGCTGATAACGGGCGCGCTCGACAATGATCATGGTTTGTTCGCGGTTGAGGTCGGGTTTCATTTGCTTCTTCCTTGGGTTGTTCCCGGTATCCGGGAGTGCGACGCCACTGTATTTGTTTGCGCGTGCGCCGGCAAACGATCAAATATCAGCTGATGCGTGAGAAAATCTCATCCATATGACTTACCGACTGCCACCGCTCAACGCCCTGCGGGCCTTTGAAGCCGCGGCACGCCACCTGAGTTTCAAGGCTGCCGGCGAGGAGCTGTCGGTGACGCCGACCGCCATCAGCCACCAGATCCGGGGCCTTGAGGAATATCTCGGCTTCCAGGTCTTTCACCGCCTGACACGTGCGCTGGATCTGACGCGCGAAGGTCGGGCGATGCTTCCGAAGGTGCGTGAAGGACTGGAGTGCTTTGCCGCGGCCATCGAAGGGACGCGACTGCACGCGGCTGGTGGGCGCCTGCTGGTGACCTCGCCGCCGGCTTTCCTGACGCGCTGGCTGATCCGCCACCTGCCAAAATTCACCGCCGAACACCCGGAGGTGGAACTGCACATGGGGGCCTCGCTCGATACGATTGATGGCCGCGATTCCCTGGGGGTCTCGGGGCTGGAAGGAATCGACGTGCGCGACGATGAAACCGAAGTGTTCATCCGCTTCGGCCGCGGTCAATACGATGGCTGCCGCATCGATCGCCTGTTCGCTCCGGCCTATGTCGTGGTGTGCAGTCCGCGCCTGCTGTTCGGGATGCGCCCGCTGAATGTTCCGGGCGATCTGCGGCGTCACAATCTCCTGCACGACCGGTCGATCATGGAACTGCTGGATCGTCCGACCTGGGCCGAATGGTTGCAGGTCGCCGGCGTTAACGGCATCGATGCGGATGCCGGTACGCATTTCAGCGACCCCGGACTGGTCCTGTCGGCGGCGGTTGATGGGGTCGGTGTGGCCCTGGCCTCGAAGCCGCTGGTCGAAGCCGAGGTAGCGGCCGGACGCCTGGTGGTGCCCTTCGACATCGTCATTCGTCGCACGCAGGCCTATTATCTGGTGGTTCCCGAAGCGGTTGCCGATCGTCCGATCGTCAACGTCTTTCGCGGCTGGCTGCGCGGCGAGGCGGCAAAGGTTGCGGAGGAATAGAAAAACCGCCAGTCGAGCGGCGCTCGACTGGCGGTTATCAGACGGCGCTTGCGCAAGCCTGCCCAGGAATTCAGGGAGCAGGCCCGGCGAGAACGCGTCCGCCGAGTCTTCGGTCGCCGACTCAGGCCGCGCTGGCCAGCAGCGGGTGGTCTTGCGTACTTTCCGTGGTGGCGGCCTTGGCTGCCGACTTCAGCGCTTTGCCGGTGGCCAGTCTGTGCACTTCGTCACTCAGCTCGATGACTCGCATCGAGAGTTGCTCGATGTCCCGCCTGGTCGCCAGGAGGACGAAATCCAGGGGCCGCAGGAAACGTTCCTGAACGACCTGCTCACCGCGCTGAATCGCTGCGTTGGCGGTGTTCTTCAGTTCCGCAGATTTTTCTTCGATCTGTTGGCGCGCCTTCGGCTGCAAGGCCTTGCCTTCACGAAGCAGTGTCTCGACGGTCTTGACGCTGCTCTTGGTGGCCAGCGAGTAAGCGCCAAGGCTGCAAAGCCAGACGTTGCGCGCGGCTTCGCGGGTCTTCGTCAGGAGTTCTTCCCTATTGACGCGGCTGACCAGTGCGGTGGGTTTCTTGCTCATGTGTTTCTCCTTTATCGGGTTGCAGTTGAATGACCTTGGGGCTGCCTCGGCAACCACTGGACTAAAGTTTATCGGGCTGCTCTAGAGGACGCACACTAAAGATCCGGGTGCTCACTCACTGTGGAACGGAAGCCTCTTGATGATGTATTCTTGCTGCACTCGCGCGCCGGGGTGCGCGGCTGGCTGCGCTGACGAGGGAGGAGGTCACGGCGACCGGGATGCAGGTGGCCGTCGGCAAGCAGTTTCAGGGATCGCTGCGGTGTTCGCGTCGATAGGCGGTGAACACCTTGCGATACCTCACACGAAAGGCGAAAGTGTCGTCCATGAACAAACTCTCCTTGCTGGATTTTGGTTTCGTGATTGCCGAATCGGAGGCGAGCCCGAAGCACGTAGCCGGGCTGATGATCTGCAAACGACCGGCCGCAGCGAAGCCCCGCTTTGCCGCCGATCTGTACCGGGAATTCCTCACCTTCACCCACGTTGAATCACCGTTCAACCGGATCATCAACTTTTCTCTGACCGGCATGCCGACCTGGCAGGAGGTTGAATCGATTGACATCGAACAACACGTCTTCTACCACAAGCTGCCGCGCGGCAGGAATGGCCGTGAGGAGCTTTACCGGCTGGTGGCCGAGCTGCACCAGCCGATGCTCGATCGATCGCGGCCGCTATGGCAGCTACATGTCATCGATGGCGTCAGCGAGGCGCGTTTTGGCGTCTACCTCAAGTCGCACCATGCCAATGCGGACGGGGTGACGCTGATGCGTTATACCGTGGACTCACTGTCCGCGACTGCCGACGATCTCGAACTGAAGCCTTTCTGGGCGATCCCGCACGGCGGTGCTGCGCAACGGCAGAAGCGACTCAAGGAGAAGCGACTCCAGGACAATATGCTCAAGTCGCTGCTCGGTGATCTCGGGGGCGTCGGCATGCGCGTGCTGGGGATTGCGCGTCTCACGGCGATGCTGCTGCTGGAAAGCGTCAAGCTCACCAAGAATGCCATTTCGCTGCCCTTCGTGGCCGATGGCCACACGCCGCTGACCGGTCAGGTGACGGCTGGCCGGCAGTTTTCGTCGGCCAGCGTGAGCATGGAAAGAGTGAACCTGATTCGCTCCAGGACGCGGTCGACGCTGAATCACGTCGCGCTGACCTGCCTGGACGGTGCCTTGCGCAGCTATCTGGCCGACGAGGGAATCGATCTGAAGAAGCCGCTCACCATTCAGATGCCAGTCAATTTGCGCAGGGAAGGGGACCACAGCAGCGGCAACAAGATCGGCATCATTCAGGTCGAATTGTCGCGACCGACTGACGACCCCTACGTTCGTTTGCGCAACATCGGTTTTTCCTTGCGCAATGTGCGCACGATGATCGACGGTGTCGTTCCCGAGGCGATCGAGTCCTATACGGTGATTACTGCGTTGATTGGCCAGCTCGCGGAAACGCTGAGCCTCAGCAACAGCCTGCCGCCAACCGGCAATGTCCTGGTCTCGAACGTGCCGGGGCCGCCGCAGGTCATGTATCTGAAGGGCGCGCAACTCGAGGAGTTGCACCCGATCAGCACCCTGCCGCCTGGCAACCTGCTCAACATCACGCTGTTCAGCTACGCCGGGCAGTTGTACTTTGGTCTGATTGCCGTTGACCAACTGCCACATCTCGACCGCTTGAGCAGGTATGTTGGGGAAGCCTTCAGCGAACTCGAACAGGCGGTTCTCGGAGGTGCCAAGCCGGCATCGTGAGTCGGTATCGATGCCAACCAGCCGCCGCCAGATGCCGTCCGAGCCACTTCGTCACGCAAGAAGCGGGCAAAAAAAAAGACCGGGCATTGCACCCGGTCAAATGCTCGGACTTCCTCTTGCTGCAGAGCTTGACTACACCCTGTTTCGACTCTTGCTACCTCATTGGCACCAACAACACACTACGTGCCACTCCGAGCAGGACACCCTCGACGTGGTGTCGTTTATTGGCTACTGGGGGAAGATCGCATACTTCAGGCAGCTTTGCAGATCTTGGCCAGGAGCAACTGAAACTCTTCGAACGATACCTCGGATGCCTCGGCCAGTTCCGGAAGACGACGCTCCGGCAGACGGCGACGTTCCGGAAGCCGGTGGGGCCGGCCGAGGTCGCGCTCGCGCCTGTCCAATCCGCTTCGAGGTATCTGTGTCTTCATGGAAGTTTGCCTTCTTCTTGAATGTTCCGAATCGATGCGCAAAGAATAGCGGTGACCGGCACGCGGTGACGTGCGCAATGTCACACTGCCGGCCAATTGGCGAGATGGATGCACGCGCCGGTTCGCCACGCTGCGCAGCTCGGCTGTTCGCGACCTGGCGCCTGCGCCGGCCGCTGCGGACGTCCTCTGCGGCGAGCGCTGGGGTGACCATGCTTAGCGTGCGCGTCGCCTGCACAGGGACGAGATAGAGCCATGGAAGGGCTTGCCAACGAAAAGCACGCGCCTGCACCCCTGGCCGAGCGCCTGCGACCGCGGGTGCTGAGCGAAATGATCGGGCAGAGCCATTTGCTCGGTCCCGGCAAACCGTTGACCATGGCTTTCCAGTCCGGGCAGTTGCACAGTATGATCCTCTGGGGTCCGCCGGGAGTGGGCAAGACGACGCTGGCGCGCCTGATGGCGGACGCCTTTGCCGCCGACTTTATCGCCATCTCGGCGGTCTTCGCGGGGGTCAAGGACATTCGTGAGGCGGTGGCACGCGCCGAGGTGACGCGCGCCCGCAGTGGGCGGCGGACGATTCTCTTCGTCGACGAAGTACATCGCTTCAACAAGGCGCAGCAGGACGCTTTCCTGCCCTACGTCGAAGGCGGACTGCTGACCTTTGTCGGCGCGACGACCGAAAACCCATCGTTCGAAGTCAATGCAGCCTTGCTCTCACGCGCTTCAGTGTATGTGTTGCAGCCACTTTCCTTGCCAGAGATGGGCCAGCTCTTCGAGCGCGCCTGCCGGCAGGCGCTGCCGGATCTGACTTTCGACGACGACGCGCGCTCGCGCCTGGTCGGTCTCGCCGATGGTGATGCCAGGCGTCTACTCAACCTTCTCGAGCAGATCGGCACGGCCACCACGACCACCGAGGTCCGCAGCATTGATGGCGCCTTCATCGAGCGGACCCTGGCGCAGAATCTGCGCCGCTTCGACAAGGGGGGCGACGCTTTCTTCGAGCAGATTTCGGCACTGCACAAGGCGGTGCGCGGATCGTCTCCCGATGCCGCGCTGTACTGGTTCTGCCGGATGCTCGACGGTGGCGCCGACCCGCGCTATCTGGCGCGTCGCGTCGTGCGCATGGCCTGGGAGGACATCGGTCTCGCCGACCCGCGCGCGGCGCGCATCGCGCTCGACGCCGCCGAGACCTTCGAGCGTCTGGGTTCTCCCGAAGGCGAACTGGCACTGGCCGAAGCGGTGCTGTACCTGGCCATGGCGGCCAAGTCGAACGCCGCCTACCTCGCGTATAATGCGGCGCGCAGCTTCATCCGTGGCGATGGCTCGCGGCCGGTGCCGGTGCACCTGCGCAACGCGCCGACGCGCTTGATGAAAAACCTTGGCTACGGCAAGGATTACCGCTACGCGCACGACGAGGCCAATGCCTACGCCGCCGGCGAGACCTATTTTCCCGAGGACATGCCGGCAGTTGAATGGTATCGACCGGTGGCGCGCGGCCTCGAAATACGCATTGGCGAGAAGCTGGCGCAGCTGCGCGAACTCGATCGCCAGGCCAGAGCAAAGAAGGACTGAGCCCGAGACCATACCGCCCGTCCCGTGGTAGCCGCGCCGTCGATGGCGCGGTGGCAGCGGGCAGACCTGCGAGTCGCCGCGCGACCGCCAACCCAAGGACTGATCATGCTCGACATCCAGCTGCTCCGCAATAATCTCGATGGCGTCGCCGAACGTCTGGCCACGCGTGGCTTCACGCTCGACCAGGCGACTTTCCAGAAGCTCGAAAGCGAGCGCAAGTTGCTGCAGACTCGTACGCAGGAGCTGCAGGCAAGTCGCAACGGCCTGTCAAGGCAGGTTGGCGCGCTCAAGGGTCGCGGCGAAGATGCCGCGGCAGTGATGGCGCAGGTAGCGGCGCTCAAGGATGAGCTCGATGCCAACGAAGTCCGTCTCGGCGACCTGCTCAAGGAACTCGACGCCTTTCTGGCGCTGCTCCCCAATCTGCCACAGGACACCGTGCCGGTCGGACGGTCCGACGCAGAAAACGTCGAAGTCAAGCGCTGGGGCGAGCCGCGCCGCTTCGATTTCGCGGTCAAGGATCATGTCGATCTCGGCGAGGCACTGTCGCAACTCGATTTCGCCACGGCAGCGAAAATTGCCGGCACGCGCTTTTCTCTGATGAAAGGCCAGCTCGCTCGCCTGCACCGAGTACTCGCGCAGTTCATGCTCGATACGCACACCGCCCGGCACGGTTACACCGAAGTCTACGCTCCGTACCTGGTCAACGCCGCCAGCCTGATGGGTACCGGGCAGTTGCCGAAGTTCGAGGAGGATCTGTTCAAGATTCTGCGCACCGATGCGGAGCCGCTTTATCTGATTCCGACGGCCGAAGTGCCGGTCACCAACATCGTCCGCAACGAAATTCTTGCAGCCGACGAGCTGCCGCTCAAACTGGTCTGCCACACGCCATGTTTTCGTTCCGAAGCAGGCTCCTACGGCCGTGACACGCGCGGCATGATCCGCCAGCACCAGTTCGACAAGGTCGAGCTGGTCCAGATCGTCGCCGCCGCCGATTCTCTCGCGGCCCATGAGGAACTCACCAGGCACGCCGAACAGATTCTCGAAATGCTCGATCTGCCATACCGGCGGATGGTGCTGAGCACGGGCGACATGGGCTTCTCTTCGGCAAAGACCTACGATCTCGAAGTCTGGCTGCCGGCGCAGCAGGCTTACCGCGAAATCTCCTCGTGCTCCAACTTCGAGGCGTTTCAGGCCAGGCGCATGCAGGCGCGCTGCCGCAACGAGCGCAACAAGACCGAACTGGTACACACCCTCAATGGCTCGGGTCTTGCCGTTGGTCGCACGCTGGTGGCGGTAATGGAAAACTTCCAGAATTCCGATGGCAGCATCAGCGTTCCGGACGTCCTGCGGCCGTATCTTGGCGGACTGGAGAAGATCAGCGCCTGCTGAAGAAAGCAGCGCTTCTGCCAATACGAAAAATGCCCGTGCCGGAGCATCACGCGCTCATCTTGTGCTAACATTCGCGCCCGACGGAGAGGTGGCAGAGTGGCCGAATGTACCTGACTCGAAATCAGGCGTAGGTGTGAGCCTACCGCGGGTTCGAATCCCGCCCTCTCCGCCAGTAACGTACTGATTAAAAAATATGTTTTAGTTCTTCTGTACCGTTTGTCATTACTCGGAAATCATCCCATTTCCGCAACCCAAGCTACTTTGTTGGTTTCACCCGCTTGCCGACGCGCTGATAGACGACCTTCGTGATCTGCTTGTCGCTGTGCCCGAGCAGGTCGCTGGCGCGGTCCAGGGCCATTTCGCTGGCCGCTTTGGGGCGAGCGTCGCGGAACTGAAACTTCCTGATGCGAGCCGCCAGGAGAGTATCCTCGGATTCTTCGGCGCGACCCGCTGCAGCCTTGCGCGCCGCTGTGAAGCGCAGCCGAAGCATTCCCGTCGTGAGCCGCTTGCCGTCCGGCGTTGCCAACAGCCACAGGCTGCGCACGCTTCGCGCTCTGATTCGATCCAGTAGTCGCCCGAGTTCTGAGCGGGCGCCGCTATCCGGGTCGGTCAGCATGATCGCCAGTCGCTTGCTGGTCTTGCCCTGCTGCACGGTCAAGGCATCGTCCACGATGTCCCGATGGGTGAAGCGCAGCACGTCGCCCGGGCGCTGGCCGCTGAGATAGGCGAGATCCATCGCGTCCTGTAGTTCGATCGCTGCGCAGTCGCGCACTGCTTGCCAGACGCTATCGTCGGCGTAGTAGCGCCGCGGCGTTTCCTTGTTCTTCGCCACGCCGGCGCAGGGGTTCGTCCTGGCGGTGTACCCCCACTCGCGCGCCTTGTTGAAGATCGTTGAGAACAACGCAAGCTCCCGGTTCGCGGCGACTGTTGCGCGCCTCGCCGGGATGACGGTGCCTTCCTTCAGCGTCCTGGCCTTGGTCATTCTGGCATCCCGGTACTGTGCGATGTGCTGTGGGGTGATGGCGTCGATCGGCGCCGAGGCAAACACGCTGCGCAGCCGCGCGAGTTCGAGGAGGTTCGATGCCTGGGTCTTGGTCGCCTTGCCAGGGATGATCTCGCGCTCGTAGCGATCGAACACGATGCACATGATTCCGGCTTCCGCCGGGACCGGCGCCGCTTCGAGTTCGGCCCAGTTGCGCTTGGCCTCCTTGAGGTCGCTCCCGAGAGGGGTTTCCTTGCGCTTTCCGGACTCATCGCGCCCGTCGTAGTAGTAGCCCTCCCACCGCTTTCCGCCGGCAAGCGTCCGCACACGGCGGAGCATCCTGGGCGGCAAGTCCTTTCCGGTAGTCTTAGGGCGGTTCATGCTGGCGAGTATACGGCTATCGAAGCGCCGAGAAATCGGGCGACCAGGCTGCTTGCGGCGCGAGCGCTGAGGCGTCGATCCCGGCAAGCTTGAGCCTCGCGTATAAACGGCCCACGATCGGCCGCCCTGCGCGGTTTGTGTGATACTTCCAACGGTTGATATCGAGCCAGGAGCGCTGCCCGTCGCAGGTTTTGGCGCCCGTGATTTCGGCGACCTCGTCGGGCTTGAGCGTTTCGGACAGCAAAGGGAGTTCAAAGATGGCGGTCATGGACCCGTTTGTTGCGCTGGCGCAGAACAAGGACTGGACCGGCAATCCGATCTTCATCGAGAACCGCAACAGTCTCGACCCGAAGCCGGGCCTGCACCGTTCGAAGGACTCGGCCACGCCGTGGGCCAAGGGGTTTGCGGAGGCAATCAACGCCGTCACCGGCGGCACCGAATACACGCCTGGCGGCTGGTCTCCGACACCCGATCAGATCGACTACGTGATCGGCCAGTTGGCGGGCGGCCTGGGACGCGAGGCGGGGAAGGTGGCATCCACTGCTGCTGCGCCGTTCACCGGCGAAGAGTTGCCACCCTACAAGATTCCGCTGGTCGGCCGGCTGTATGGAAGCACGGCTGGTCATTCTGGACAATCGGCGAAGTTCTACGAGAACGTCACGAAGGCCAACGAGGCCGAGAACGAGATCAAGGGGCGGGCTACGGACGGCCTCAGCGTAGCGGAATACCTGCGCGATAACCCTGGCGCTATCGAACTCGCCGCGCGCGGAAACGTGGCTGAGAGGCAGGTGGCAGCATTGCGCAAGATTCGGCACGAAGCCGTGAAGGAGGACGGCCCGGACAAAGTAGCGAAGGTGAGAGAAGTCAACGAGCGCATGGCGGCGGTGATGCGCGGGTTCAACCGGGAATCGGAGAGGATGCAGAACCAATGACCCCTATGGAATTGGAGTTGCTGAAGACCGCCTGGCCGTGGATTTGGTCCGGTCGGCTTGTACTGTGCTCGACATTGCTTGCCGGAGCGTGGATGTACCTGAAGTCCTTAAATTCCAAGCTCGAAGGGATATGCAAGGCTCTGTCGGGTTTCTCCAATGATGTGACACGCATCGAGAAAGAAATGATCGAAAACCGATCTGAGACCAGGCATCGCCTAGACCGTCTGATTGGAGAGTCTGATGCCAGGATCTCACGGATAGAGGCTGTCTGCGCCACCCAGCACGGCATAAATATGGGAAGCATGAATCGTCGATCTACCGATACCCACACGGTTAATTGGGCTCAGGACTCTGATATCCGGGGAAACGCGAAAGGAGCGTAGCTTTGTCTCCGCTCTATGACGCAATATCCCCGCTGACCGCTTGAAGGAAGCGCCAACCTGGCGCGGAAGCAAGATGATGGTGTCGGCGTTCAAGATCCTGATACCGATTGCTGCCGATGAATTGCCAGCAGGAGACGAACGGTCAGTTGGTCTGTTGGTAAGGGACGACACCGGTATCGTCGGCGCTCAGGCTCTCGCGCACTTAAGGAGCCCGGTCAATCTCGTCGTGATCAGCGACGCGTCGAAGCAGGGCTTGGCCGCCGGAGATTTCCATCGTCACCTTGTAATTTCCGGTGACGTGCAGGCTGTAGATTTCGGGTGCGGAATGGCCTTTGAGCTTTTCGAACTCCAGGCCTGACGGGCGCGCAGCCCTGGTGAGGTCTTGAAGTTTTGCGTCGACGCGGTCGCGCAGATCGATGGTCAGTTTCTCGTAGTCGCGATGAAAGCGCTTTGATATTCGCCAGACGGTGATCGTGACGCCGCCTGCTCCGGTGACGGTCATCGTCCGTGCAGGCTGGCGATCAGATCCTCTACGCTGGAGAACGCCTCGATAGTTCCCCTGGGCTCTGCTTTGAGGTCATGAGAAATGATTGCCGAGCGAGTGATTTCCAGCGTCTCGATCAGACCAGCAACCTCCCCGGTGGCGCTCTCGTAGGCATCGTGAAGCGCTTCACAGTGGTGACCCTTCAGGCGACCATCGCGACCATCTTCGTCAATTGCCTTGCGCCGTAACACAAGCTGCGTCAGTAAAGTCTTCAGATGAGCGGCCGCGCTCGCCATCACGTCAATCGCCGCATCGTCCTCGTCAATATATTCGTCTTCAATAGTCGGCTTCTGTTCTATTTCAGTCGCCTTCTTGGCCAGCATCGTCGAAAGCCCGGACATGACTTTCGACACCCCAAGCAATTCGTCTACTGTCCCATCAATAGCGGCCAGCAACCCAAGGCTGGCGGTTTCGCTCAACTGCGCAATGCCTGCGATTCGGCCGCCCGTTTCCGAAGCGCTCTCGTTTCGGTGGCACATGATTCACTCCTCTCGTTTGTTCGACTCTCGCCCGTCTCCGTGAGCGCGCCGAACGAAAGGCCGCTCTATCCGCGGCCTGCGTTTGACCGAAGTATAGCCTTCTGGTTGCTCATGTAAAGGACTTGGAAATCATCGTGATCGGGCGTGACGGTGCGGCACAGGCCTTTACATGGCTTCGCCCAGGCTCTCACACACCCGGTCCCAGAACATCCGGTCACTGACCGTCAGCAGATACCCTTCGTTCATCCTATCACCGCCCTCGAAGGCAATATGCGCGGCACAAGTCCATGCTTTTGCCGTATCGATGTCATCCGGCGTCACGCGCTCCATTCGGTCAAGCGCCAGCAAGTGCGGGCACTTTGAGCACTGCACCCCAAGACAACACTGCAGATGGTTGTCCGGGATGGGATCTGCCGGTGACAGCGAACACTGCCGATGCTCTTTCGGCAATTCTCCGTGCCGCTCCATGCCGATCAGCAGCGCCATGCGCGGCACCTCGCTCGCCATCTTCAGCGCTTCGTACATCCAGCGCTTCAATTCCGGTGTTCCGATCTTGCCGTCTTGGTGCATGTTGATGGCGACGTGCCATTCTTGGTGCATTGCGTATTTCAGTTGTTCCATGAGTTGATCCTCTCGGTAAAGATTGCCCCACCTGTGCCGCAGCCGTGGCGGGCCACCCACCATCAAGTGGATGCGCGCTGTGCTCTACCCGCCAGCTTGTTAGCGATCCGATCGGCGTAAGCATGCACCACTTCGACCAGAAGCTTCCCATCGATCATGAAGCCGGGATCCCGGATCAGTTCGGGAAGCTCCTCCATCTTGAGGAGAAACCGTTCGGGGTCGATCGGTGTCACACGCTCGCGACCGTCGTGGTCGAAGGTGATCAGCCAGCGGCGGTTGAGGAGAGAAGGGGCAGGGGGCGCAGCCGTGGCGGCTTCGTAGCGGCCGGTCTTGCGGATGGCGGGAAGGACTTCCGACGTGACCCACTTCTTGAAGCGCTTGGCGGAGGGCTTGCGGCTCTTCAAAACTGCCGAGTACATCCCGGACTCGTTGATGACGATCATTTCTTGATCGCCGGAGGGGGTACTCACAATATGCGTACCCCTCTCGTCTTCGTCAAGGTTGCGCGCCATGTTGGCGGCGTCACGATATTCGAGCGCCTCGCTGATGTCAGCGGCGACGAACCACGGCTGATCGTCAATCAGAACCGTGCGGACGCTGTGATCATCGAACGAGAAAACGGCGGGAGGATTTGCGGTGGTGGGTGCGTTCATGGTGTTGCTCCTAGCTTGCGGTTGTGTGTTCCGCCTTCCTCGCTGCAAAACGAGGGAGGGCGGCTGTACGGGTTTGCAGACCGGGCTAGGACCGGCGCATCTTGCGATGCCCCGCACAGCCGCCCAAAACTGGACGCGATGCGACGGACGTAAAAAAACCGCTGGTTGGCGGCTGTCCGCCTAGCTCCGGGCTGCAAAACCCAGGCCGCTGATATGCAGCGACGAGCAGATCTTGTTCCGTTGCCAACGACATGTCAAGGGGTGTATCTTCTGGCTAATACCCGTCAACCAACAAGAAGAAAGCTCAAGATGATCCAGGATTCTCCCTGTTCGAAGTTCTCTGCCCTCGTTGCATTTGTTCTGACGGCCACATTGCCCTTCGCCGCTATTGGACAGACGTACAAGTGCAAGACACCGACAGGAGGAACCACTTTCTCTGACGTCCCCTGCCCAGGGGGGATGCGCCAAGAGCAGGTCGCACCAAGGGATGCGCCGGCGTACTCGGCGCCACAGGACAGCAACGCTCGAATGCTGACGGCCAAGGTGGCCGAGGCCCTTGGATCCGGAGATTTCGGCAGGGCCAAGGGTTTGGCGGTCACTACAGAGCATTGGCAGATGATCTCCAATGCCGAGAACGGTTTGCGTCAACCTACCACGGGCAGGACGGATGCCGATCTGCGAGCCGAGTCGAAGAATAGCCGCGAGTGCAAGGAGGCGCAGCAAAGCTACGACGTTGAGGCCAGTTCGATCCGAAAGGATGGTGCGCAGATCAATGCCGCCAAGCGCAGGATGTACTCGGTGTGCGGGATGACCGAGCCAACGGTTATCGAAAACAAGACGGTGATCAACGATAGACCCGCGGCGAGGCGCACGACGTTCTGCACCCCGACCGGGGGCGGAAATATGGTCTGCAATTAGCCGTTTCTCAGTAACCAACCCTGAACTCAAATGGATTAAGATCATTCCATAATGCATAAAATCATTTCCGCAACCCGATTGAGGACCCTCGCAAATACTGGGCTGCAGCGGTGAAAATTCTTCATAGTTGCGGAAACGAATCGATCGTAAAGCATTGGAATCATGTAAACTTACCACGGACTCGAAATCAGGCGTAGGTGTGAGCCTACCGCGGGTTCGAATCCCGCCCTCTCCGCCAGAACACCGGCTGTAAACTCTCTGCAGCAAAAACGAACACCCCGCTGAACGCCATGTTCTGCGGGGTTTTTCGTGTAAACCTGTTGACCTCGCCTACCCCGCAAATGTCATATCTGAGGGATTTTGGCGTCTTACGGGCCATTTCTCTCGAAACCTCCTGACTTCGCAAATCTGGTACGGTTTTTTTAAGTGGTTGTTTCGGCGTGGCTTTCCGATGGGCTTGGACGGGTTTCGCGATGGTGTATGCTTTGGTTTCGTGACGTACGCCATCGCGAAAAGAGGCCCATCTGGTGCGCTCTTGTAATGGGATAATGGCCCCGTCACAAGAACAACCAATGGCGAATGATGGCGCAGCAACAGACCGTTACCGTGGAGCAACTCGAATCCCACCTCTGGGAGTCTGCCAACATCCTTCGCGGTCCCGTGGATGCCGCCGATTTCAAGACCTACATCTTCCCATTGCTGTTCCTCAAGCGCATCTGCGATGTCTGGGACGAGGAGTACGACGAGATCGTCGCCGACACCGGTGATCCCGAACTGGCCTGGTTCCCCGAGTCTCACCGCTTCCAGATTCCGGACGGCTGCCACTGGAACGAAGTGCGGGTCATCGCCACCAACGTCGGCAATGCCCTGCAGCGGGCCATGCGCGAGATCGAGACGGCCAACCCCGATACCCTCTACGGTGTCTTCGGCGACGCCCAATGGACCAACAAGGATCGGCTGTCCGATGTCCTGCTCAAGGACCTGATCGAGCACTTCTCCCGGCTTTCCTTCGGCAATGAAAACGTCGCCAGCGATGTGGTCGGCGATGCTTACGAATACCTGATCAAGAAGTTTGCCGACGCCACCAACAAGAAGGCAGGCGAGTTCTATACCCCGCGCAGCATCGTCCGCTTGATGATCGAGATGCTCGACCCCCGCGAGGGTGAGACCATCTACGACCCGGCTTGCGGTACCGGCGGCATGCTGCTCGCTGCCGTCCAGCACGTGAAGGACAGGCACGGGGATGTGAAGCGGCTGTGGGGCAAACTCTTCGGACAGGAGAAAAACCTCACTACCTCGTCCATCGCCCGCATGAACCTGTTTCTGCACGGCATCGAAGACTTCCAAATTGTGCGCGGCGATACCCTGCGCAACCCGGTCTTCTTCGAGGGCGACCGCCTCGCCAGGTTCGACTGCGTGCTCGCCAATCCACCGTTCTCGCTGGAGAAATGGGGAGAGGAAGTCTGGATCAACGATCCCTTCGGTCGCAACTTCACCGGCCTGCCTCCTTCGAGTTCCGGCGACTTCGCCTGGGTTCAGCACATGGTCAAGTCGATGGCTGAAGTCACCGGTCGCATGGCCGTGGTCGTGCCGCAAGGGGCACTGTTCCGCAAAGGGGCAGAGGGGACGATTCGCCAGAAACTGCTGGAGATGGACCTGATCGAGGCAGTCATCGGACTGGCACCCAACCTCTTCTACGGTACTGGCCTTGCCGCAAGCATTCTCGTGCTGCGCAAGAAAAAGCCCAGCCAACGACGCAAGAAAGTCATGATCCTCGACGCTTCCCGCCTGTTCCGGCGTGGTCGGGCACAGAACTATCTGGAACCTGAGCACGCGCTTACGATCCAGGGTTGGTTCGAGAAGTTCGAGGACGTGCAAGACACTGTTCGCATCGTCAGCCTCGATGAGATCAAGTCCGAAGACTGGACGCTCAACATTTCGCGTTACGTGCTGCCGCCCTTGCAGGAGGACATACCGCCCTTGCCGGAAGCCATCGCTGCTTTCAAGGCGGCGTTGCTCCGTTGTCGTGAAGCCGAAGATCGGCTGGCCAAGCTCATGACCGAGGGAGGCTGGTTGCAATGAGCGCACGCATCGCCCAGCAAGAACTCGAATCCTACCTCTGGGGTGCCGCCGTGCTCCTGCGCGGGCTGATCGATGCCGGTGACTACAAGCAGTTCATCTTCCCGTTGCTCTTCTTCAAGCGCGTCTCCGATATCTGGGACGAGGAATACCAGGCCGCCCTGGCCGATAGCGCCGGCGATCTCTCCTACGCCCAGTTTGCCGAGAATCACCGCTTCCAGATTCCAGAAGGGGCGCACTGGAATGATGTCCGCCAGAAACCCAGGAATGTCGGGCTGGCCATTCAAACCGCGCTGCGCCAACTGGAAGCAGCCAATCCAGATCTCCTTGCCGGCATCTTCGGTGATTCCCCCTGGACCAACCGTGAGCGCCTGCCTGACGAGACCCTCAAGAACCTCATCGAGCACTTCTCGACCCAGATACTCTCGGTGGCCAACGTGCCCGAAGATGAACTCGGCAACGCCTACGAGTTTCTGATCAAGAAGTTTGCCGACGACTCCGGCCACACCGCCGCCGAGTTCTACACCAACCGCACGGTCGTCCATCTGATGACGCAGTTGCTTGCCCCCCAGGCCGGCGAATCGGTCTACGACCCCACCTGTGGCACCGGCGGGATGCTCATTTCGGCACTCGTCGAGGTGAAGCGTAGCGGTGGTGAGTACCGCACGCTCAAGCTCTACGGGCAGGAACGCAACCTCATCACTTCCGGTATCGCCCGGATGAACCTCTTCCTGCATGGCGTCGAAGACTTCCACATCATCCGCGGTGACACGCTGGCCGACCCAAGGCACATTGAGGGTGACCGCCTGCGCAAGTTCGATGTGGTCCTCGCCAATCCACCCTATTCGATCAAGCAGTGGGATCGTACGGCATGGGAGAAGGACAAGTGGGGCCGCAACTTTCTCGGCACGCCACCGCAAGGGCGGGCAGACTATGCTTTCCAGCAGCACATCCTCGCCAGCCTGAGCGACAGGGGTCGCTGCGCTGTCCTCTGGCCGCACGGCGTGCTGTTCCGTAACGAGGAACAAAGTATGCGCACCAAGATGGTCGAACAGGATTGGGTCGAGGCAGTGATTGGCCTTGGCCCGAACCTGTTCTACAACTCGCCAATGGAAGCCTGTGTCGTCGTCTGCAACCGGCGCAAGCCAGCGGCGCGCAAAGGCAAGGTGTTGTTCATCGACGCCTTGAATGCGGTGACTCGGGAGAGAGCGCAGAGCTTCCTGAAGCCCGAGCATCAGCAACGCATCCTGCAAGCGCACGAAGCCTTTGCCGATGTAGCGGGGTTTGCCAAGGTGGTCAACGTGACGGAGATCATCGCCAACGCCGGCAATCTCTCGATTCCGCTGTACGTGAAGAAAGTGGCGGCAACTTCTGCCAACGATGGGGAGCCTGCGACCTTGGAAGGCACCTGGGAAAAGTGGCAAACCGATGGCCGGGAATTCTGGCAGCAGATGGACACCTTGGTGGAGACACTCGACAGCCTCACGGAAGCCCCGTCATGATGCGCTCTGCCGTCGAACTGCTGCGTGAACTCAACTTGGTCGACGAGTCGCCGGGCATCGAAGCCAAGCGAGCCAGCGAAGCCGGAAAATCCCTGCTGGAGACCGTGATTGCCTTTGCCAACGAACCCGGCCTCGGTGGTGGCTATCTGCTGTTGGGTGTCGAGCGCTTTGCCAGCACTGGCAAGACCCAGTACCGCGCCGTCGGCGTAACGCACCCGGACAAGCTCCAGGCCGACCTGGCCAGCCAATGCGCAACGATGCTTAATATTTCTCTGCGACCGCAAGTCCGGGTGGATGATGTGGAGGGGCAAACCGTACTGGTGGTTTTTGTGCCGGAAGTAGCCACTGCCGACAAGCCTGTTTACCTGCAAGCCACTGGATTGCCAAGGGGGGCCTTCCGGCGCATCGGAACCACCGACCAGCGTTGTACCGACGACGACCTGTGGGCCTTGCGCCAGGTAGACGAGCCTCAGCCGGGTTTCGATGCCAAGGTCGTGGACGACTGCGACATCGAAGAACTCGATCCTGCCGCCATCGCGGAATATCGCCGCCTGCGTACCCTCGTCAATCCCCAAGCCGACGAACTGAGCTATCCGGACGAAGAGTTGCTCGAAGCCTTGCTTGCCGCCCGCCGGATCAAGGGTGAGTTAAAGCCCACCGTGGCTGGTGTGCTACTGTTCGGCAAGCCGCTGACGCTGCGCAGACTCTTCACCACCGCTGAAGTCTCGTATGTGCGGGTGGTCGGCACCGAATGGGTGGCAGATCCCGAGCGTCGCTTTGCCGCCACGCTGGACGTGCGCAAGGCCGCACTGCTCACTTTTCGCCAGATTGCTGCCGCCATCGAAGACGACTTGCCGAAGGGCTTCTACCTGCCGCCCGACTCGATGCAAAGCCTGCAGGAACCGCTGGTGCCGCGCAAGGCCTTCCGCGAAGCGCTGGCCAACGCCATTAGCCACCGCAGCTACCGCTTCAACCAGCCGACCATCGTGGTCCGCTACAGCGACCGCATCGAATTCATCAATACCGGCTACTCGCTTAAGCCGGTATCGGAACTCGGCAGAGCCGGCCCGGCACAGCGTAACCCAATTCTGGCGTCGGTATTCCGCGACGTGGAAATCGCCGAGGCCAAGGGCAGTGGCATCCGGACCATCCGGCGTGTCTGCGAGGACTACGGCTGTCCGCCACCCGAGTTCATTTCCGATCGGCAGTCGGGCACCTTCACGACGATTTTGCGATTGCCGGTGATCGAGGGGAAGGCGGCCGAGGTTGAGAAGCCTCAAGGTGGTGACTCTGCGGGTCCAAGTCACCAGCACGAACCGGATAGTCACCAGTTGTTAGGCGACCCGCTTGCAACCTTGCCCTTCGAGCTTGCAACCCTGCTTGCAACCTTGAAAGGCCGCGTTCCCTCGCAAGCCCTGCGCAGCGGCATTCTCAGTCTCTGCGCCTGGCACGCACTGACGGCAGACGAGCTTGCAACCTTGCTTCAGCGCGACCGCCATTATCTGCGCAACAAACACCTGATTCCGATGGTAAGAGATGGCGAGTTGGCGCTGCGTTTCCCCGAGAACCCGAATCATCCGCGGCAAGCCTATACGCTGCGAAGCGAACTCAGCCGTGGCTGAGAAGAGTCTGAAGTCGGGTTGGCGGAAAGTGAAGTTCGGCGACGTGGTGCGACTGTCGAAGGCGCGCTGCGCCGACCCGCTCGCAGAGGGTTACGAGCGCTTTGTTGGCCTGGAGCATCTGGAGCCGGGCGATCTTCGGATTCGCAGTTGGGGCAACGTGGCTGATGGCGTAACCTTCACCAGCGTGTTCAAGCCGGGGCAAGTGTTGTTCGGCAAGCGCCGGGCCTATCAGCGCAAGGTGGCGGTGGCTGATTTTACCGGCGTGTGCTCGGGCGACATCTACGTGCTGGAAAGTCAGGACGCGAGTGCACTACTGCCTGGATTGTTGCCGTTCATTTGCCAGACTGATGCTTTTTTCGAGCATGCTGTGGGCACTTCGGCGGGGAGCCTGAGTCCGCGAACCAACTGGAAAAGTCTGGCGGATTTTGAATTTGCGCTGCCGCCGATGGAGGTGAACGCCATGTTCTGCGGGGTTTTTCGTGTAAACCTGTTGACCTCGCCTACCCTGTCAGCGGCGTTCTGAAAGTCCCATAAACCTGGCGGTTTGAAAGTCGTGTTTCTTCTTCCTCGATTTTCTTCAGCGGGTTTCATTTCAATGGTTTTCTGAGTCTTCTTCCGCGCCCTTCCGTTTTCTTCCTTGTTCGCTTTCCTGTCGTTCCGATAGTGCTCGTATGGCGCCTGGCGGCGCCTGCAGGCATTGCATGATTCGGTGCAAGGAGGGTGAGCCATGGCACACCAGAAGGGTAACTTCTCAAAAACCCTGGGCAGGAGCATGGCACTGGGTTGGCTTCGGAGCGACGCACTCACCCGCAGAGTACCCGTCTGAAGTGCCTGTCGAGCGGATAGATCCAGACGGTCTTGATCGGCAGCAGGGCTTGGTGGTGAACATCGAGCTTGCCGCAGCCGGTGGTTTGACCGAGGCAGATCCAGTTGGCCGCCTGGTAAGCGGTGCCGCGAAAGCGCTCTTGCTCGACGAAGGTTTCGAGCAAGAGCGGCCGGTAACCGTATTGGAGCTGCCAGTCGGCGGCGATCTGCCGGGCGGCGCGAGCCAAAATGGACGAGGCCAGATTCTTGCATTCAATCCACGGCAGGATGAGGAATCGCGCATTGTTCTCGACCCGGTGCAGGTGCTCCTGGCGTTGCGCGGGCGTCCAGCCGATCTAGCGGTCGCGCGGCTGGGTCTTCCAGGCGGCGGCAGCGAAGCTGAGCAAGGCGACGAGGCGTCCGCCGGCGCGAACGAAGTAGCGCAATTGGGCGCCGGGCAGCGGTTGATAGCCGAGGTAGTGGTAACGGTCGATGTACTCGTTGTGCAGCTGCGACTCCGCGCGATGGCTGACCCGGTGCAGTTGTATTGCCCCCAGGGCACGAGGGCCGTCTGCGCGCAGGGGCGCGTCGGGTTCGGCCTGCGCGGTACGACGGTGCCAGGGTTTTCCGTTGTGATTGCCGTTGCGCGGCGGCGGCAGTTGCAGCAAGCCATCGGTCTGCATGCGCAGCATCGCCACGCGGCAGCTCATCTCCTTGATCCGCCCATCCTCGCGGCACCAGCCGAGATCGGCACAGACCAAGCGGGACAGCTGCGCGCGCGAGGCGGCAGGATTGGCTGCGATCAGCCGCCGGATCTGGTCGAGCTCCGCGGTGCTGAAGATGCGCCCGCAATAGCGAGCGGACGCCGTTTCAGGGGCCAGGTACGGGAACATTCGCCCCCGTCGGCGTGGCCTCAAAGATCCACTGCGCCAGCGGAGCAATCCGATGCCAGCCGAAGACGCGGTCCTGAAGGTATTGCCAGAAGGAAAGTTGGTTCTTGCGGCAGGTCTTCTTGAGGCTGGCGAAGGTATCGCGGCAGCGGCGGCCGGACGCGCTGCGGGTGGAGCCGCTGATCTTGCGCTTCTTGACGTAGTCGCGGATATCCGACTCACTGAGGTTGTTGTGCAGGGGAAGCTCGGGACGTTGCAACACGCGCAGCAACTCCTCCCGGTTGCGGCGCATTCGTTTCAGGGCCTGATCGAGGCTGGCATAACCGGTCCGGGTGGCGCAAAGCGTGTCGAAGCGGGCTTCGATCGCGGCTGCAGTGAGTGCCTCCGGCGCTTCCTTGTACGCCTTGAGCGCATCGTAGATCGCCCACAGCTCGCTGCGCGCCGAGGCCAGCGCCTGGCGTTGCAGATCGTTGAAGCCGAGCAGTTTGGCCAGCACGCGTTCGGCATGGATCCAGCACAGGACGTGGGTCAGCACATCGAACTGCCCGGCGTCATCGCTGACGATCGCCAGATCGGGGGCGACGCCCTGCTCGACGACGGTACCGAGCAAGACGCCTTCGGTCACCAG
The DNA here is from genome assembly GCA_016713625.1 of Candidatus Accumulibacter affinis. GTDB lineage: Bacteria > Pseudomonadota > Gammaproteobacteria > Burkholderiales > Rhodocyclaceae > Accumulibacter > Accumulibacter affinis. The sequence continues at coordinate 33,442 of JADJOT010000006.1, read as the reverse complement.
GCGAACATGGCGCGGATCGGTGATGGCCTGCTGAGAGGCTGTGAAAATATTCCCCCAAGTCCGCCCGCCAGCGTGGCGCGTCCTGTATAATGACGGGGTCATTTCCTACGCTGCGCCCTGCTCATGACCACGACCCCACCCCTGTTCCCCGATGGACCGACGCTGCCGGCTGACCCAAGCGGCGAAGGCCCTGCGAAAGCCGTACGGCCCAAGGCCGCGGCCCGTGTTCTGATGCCCAACCGCAATCAACTGGAACTGCGGGCGAGCGATCTGGAGTCGCTGGTGCCGCCTGGGCATCGAGCACGGTTGGTTTGGGGCTACGTCGAGCGGCAGGACTTGACCGGCCTATACGCCGGAATCAAAGCGGTTGAAGGCGGGGTGGGACGAGCGGCGATCGCCCCGGAGATTCTGTATGCTCTGTGGCTCTACGCCACACTGGAAGGTGTTGGTCATGCCCGTGGGATCGCCCGACTGACGCAGGCGCATGACGCGTACCGGTGGATCTGTGGTGGCGTCCAGGTCAATTACCACACCTTGGCCGACTTCCGCAGTCAAGAAGGCGATGCGCTGGACGAACTGCTGACCGATCACGTGGCGAGCCTGATGGCCGCGGGTGTCGTCAAGTTCAAGACGGCAGCGCAGGACGGGATGCGGGTACGCGCCAGCGCCGGGGCCGCCTCGTTCCGGCGGGAAGAGCGGCTGAAAGCCTGCCTGGAAGCGGCGCGAGAACAGGTCGCCACGCTCAAGGCCCAGCAGGCAGACGATCCCGCGGGCGAGAGCGCGCGCAAGCAAGCGGCGCAGCTGCGGCGGTGAGCGAACGGGAAGCGCGCATTGAAGCCGCGCTGGCCCGGCAGCCGGAACTGGCAGCCATCAAGAAGAAGCAAGGCAAGAAGCCGGAGGAGGCCCGGAGCTCGACCACCGACGCCGACGCGACGATCATGAAGATGGGTGATGGCGGATTTCGGCCGGCGTACAACCTTCAGTTCGCCACCGATGCCGAAAGCCAGGTGGTCTTCGGCGTCGAGGTCGTGACCGCCGGTACCGACCAGGGTCAGCTGTCACCGATGGTCGAGCAAGTCAGCGAACGTTGTGGTCAGACCCCCGAGAACTGGCTGGTCGATGGCGGCTATCCGGGGCACGGGCAAATCGATGCGGTCGCCGAAAGCACCACCGTCGCACCGGTGCCGAAAGCCAAGGACCCGAAAACGGACGTTCACCAACCGAAGGCCAAGGATAGCCCGGCGGTGGCCCAATGGCGGGAACGCATGAAAAGCGACGAGGCCAAGGCGCTCTACAAGGATCGCGCGGCGACGGCTGAATGTGTCAATGCGCTGGCGCGCAACCGCGGCCTGAATCGCCTGGTGGTTCGTGGGCTGAAGAAAGTCAAGGGCGTCGCTCTCCTGTTCGCCCTGGCGCACAACGTGATGCGTGCCGCCACCCTCGCACCCGAACTGGTCGGCCTAGGGACAGGAACGTCCGCAGTACCGCAAATGGCAGGGTAATCGCGGAAAAGGCGCGGAAAAAGGGTAGATCCAGGCCGAACAGCTAGTCAAAACATGCATTCCGCATATTTCGCCCCAGGCTGGCGCCAGCGTCCAGTCGCGCCGACTGTGGCGCAGAAGTGAAAAATTCACAGCCTCTGAGCCAAGACCGCCTGCCAGGCGGTTTGACCCGTCCATACCGCCGGTGCCAGCGCGGTGAGTGCCTGGAGTTGGGCGCACGGCAGCTTGTGCTCGGCCAGGTAGGCCAGCGCGGCCTGATTCAGGGTGTAGGCATCGTGCCCGGCACGGAGCAATTCCAGGAAATTGATCCGACTCTTGCTGTCGGTGCTCGCGAACCAGGCGAAGCGTTCGTTGCCGATATGCGTACAGTACCCATTCTTGCCCCGATGGCGCGCACCCGTATCGTCCACATGAACGTACCGGCTGCGCTGCAGCCCCGCTTGCAGCAGCGCGTCCTTCTCGCGATGGAACTCGCTATGGCCGTCGGTGATCAACGCGCTGAGCTGCCCGGCCGAGAGGTCGATCTGCCACTCCCGCAGTTGCTCAAGCAAGAGCGGCTGCGTCACATGCGCATGGTGGTACTGGTACAGGATGAAAGCGCGCAGCTGCGGGCCGAAATGCACACCGCCGATCTCGGCAGGCAACTGGCCGATCAGGCTCTCGCCCTCGGGGGTGACCCAGCGCTCCAGCCGATACCGGGTGTTGTGAACCCCGATCCGGAGCTCCTGCACCACGAAATCCTGGTAGCCCTTGAAGCGACTGTTCGGCGGAATCGTCTCTGCCGGCTGTCGCTTGACCGACTCGTGGATCTCAAGCTCTGCCGTCTTGTGGCGTTTGCCGTGAGGCTTCGGCGCCTGCCCTTGCTTCTTCTCGGTGCGATCGCCTTCCAGCGCCGACGGTTTGATCACGGGCTTCGGCTTCTGACCCTTCAGTCGCGCCACCTCATCGCGCAGCGCCTGAATCTGTTCCTGCTGCCGATGGCAGAGTTCCAGCAGCTGCACGACCGCCGGTGTCCTTTGGTCGGCAGGGATATCCGGGATACCGGGAAGCTTCCGTGGGGTTTCCGTGCTCATGCTGCGGATTGAATCACATCTCGCGCGCTGTGTCCAGCCCTTCCTGCAAGCAAGCACCCCGAATTCAGCGAACGCTTATGCCCGGGGTTTTTGAGGAGTTACCCAGAAGGCACACAACTGTCTGTTTTGCGGAGAAGTCTTCCAGGCCGATGCGCGCAACGCAGCGCACCAGAAATACTGTTCCGAAGCGCCTTGTCGAAAGGCCAGCCAGACGGCGAGCCGGCGCACCTGGCTGGCCAAATCGGAGAACCAGGACTACTTCCGCGGACCGGAGAATGTTGCGCGGGTACAGGCGTGGCGGGCGGCGCACCCGGGGTACTGGCGACGACCGCGACGGGAAATCGAGGTGGAAGCGCAGGTGGTGCTTGCGTTACAAGATGTCTGCCCCTCTCAAGCACTTGAAATCGTTGAGGAATCTCAAGAACCGCCGAAAAGTGCTTTACAAGATGTCTGGCGCGATCAACCCGCTGTTTTGATTGGTTTTATTGCCCAATTTACCGGCAGTGCGTTACAGGATGACATCGCCAGGAACACCCGGCGACTGGTAAAACTGGGGCACGATATCTTGGCTGGAAGGATGGGTGATGACGATCAAACGAGTGCTTTGTCCGGAACGGATCAGGCAGATACCGCCCCAGTTCAGTTGGGTCGACCACCGCCTGGTGCGCGAGCGCTACCTCGATCGCTGTAACCCCCGGCGGCGGCGCTCTATCTGTTTCTGGTCACCGTTGCCGACGTCCAGGGGTTGAGCTACTACTCGGATGCCGCAGTCGGTCGCGCCCTGTCATTGGCCTCTGCCCATCTGAATCAGGCCCGCGACGATCTCGTCCAGGCGGGACTGATCGCCTTTCAACGCCCGCTCTACCAGGTCCTGGCGCTGGATGCCCCCCGGCCGGTCGAAGCGCGCGTCCTCGCGGCAGACGAGATCACTCTGCGCATCGGCGCGCTGCGTGCCGTCCTGGGACGCACGCCATGATCGATTACGAGATGTACTGCAAGATCAAGGATTGCCACGATCGGCAGCAGCTGACTATCGCCCAGACCGCTCGCGCCCTCGATCTGCATGCCGAGACGGTGGCGAAGTGGGTGGGCTGCGCGCAGTTCCATCCCCGGCAGCCCGCACCGCGCAGCAGTCAGCTCGATCCGTTCAAGGACCAGATCGTTCGCCTGCTGGAAACTCATCCCTACAGTGCGCAGCAGATCTACCAGCGGCTGCGCGAGGACGGCTTCGCCGGCGGCTACACGATCGTCAAGAGCTATGTGCGCAAGGTCCGGCCGGTGCGCCGACAGGCGTTCCTCAAGCTCTCCTTTGCTCCCGGAGAATGTGCCCAACTGGACTGGGGGGAATACGGAACGATCGGCGTCGGTTCGACGCGCCGCCGCCTGTCCTTCTTCGTCATGGTGCTGTGCCATAGCCGCCTGATGTACGTCGAATTCACCGTCTCGCAAACCATGGAGCACTTTCTCGCGGCCCACGAGCACGCGTTCGCGGCCTTCCAGGGGTGTCCGGGTCGCTTGATGATCGACAATCTGAAGTCGGCGGTACTTCGCCGCGTCGTCGGTGAAGCCCCGACGTTCAATCCCCGCTATGTCGATTTCGCTCGGCATTGGGGGTTCGGGATCTCGGCGTGCAATGTGGCCAAGGGGAACGAAAAGGGCGCGTCGAAAATGGCGTGGGCTATATCAAGAAAAATTTCCTGAACGGTCTGGATTTCCTCGACTTCAGCGCGGTGAATCCGGCCGCCGCGCTGTGGCTGGAGACCATTGCAAACGTGCGTATCCACGGGGAAACGCACCAGCGACCCGTGGATCGCTTCAAGGAAGAGCAGGCGCTGTTGCACCCCTCAATCCCATGCCCTATGACATCGGTCGCATCCAGAGCCAGCGCGTCTCAAAGCAGTTCCGTGTCGCGCTCGACACCAACCACTATTCGGTGCCGGCCGAGTTGGCGAGTCAGCGCGTGACGCTGAAGGCTTACCCGGATCGGGTGTGCATATACCACCAGGACAAGCTCGTCGCTCGCCATGTCCGCAGCTACGATCGGCGGCAGGATATCGAGGACCCCGATCATCCGAAGGAACTGCTCGCCCAGCGGCGCAAGGCCCGTGAGCAGCGCTTGCTGGTGCAGTTTCTGAGCCTGTCGCGGCACGCCCAGGCCTATCTCGAAGGCATCGAGCAACGCCGCATGAACCCGCGTCATCACCTGCGCAAGATCGTCGCGCTCGGCGAAATCTACGGCGTCGATGCACTCGACCGAGCGATCCGGGACGGCATTGAATTCGCCGCCTACAGCTGCGAGTACATCGCCAACATCCTGGCGATGCGGGCCCGCGAGACCCCTGCGCACGGCGCGCTGTATCTGACCCGCCGCCAGGACCTCCTGGACATCGAGATCCCCGCCCCCGATCTCTCCCCCTACGAAAGGCATGGCGATGAGCATTGACCGACGGATGGCTTCCCCTGTGCAGATCAGCACCGATGCGCTACGCGCGCAGTTGGGGCTCCTCAAATTGCCTTATCTGCTCGAACGCTTCGAACCCCTGGCCCAGGAAGCGGGAGCCGAGCAGTGGTCGCATGTCGACTATCTGGCGCGGCTGATCGAAGGCGAAGCGCATGCCCGCGAAGACCGCAGCATCCAGCGACGGGTAGCGCTCGCCCGCTTTCCGGTGCTCAAGACCCTCGATCAGTTCGAGTGGAACTGGCCGAGCAAAATCAACCGACCCCAGATTCAGAATCTCTTCCGGCTGCGCTTCATCGAGGACAAGGGCAACGTCATCTTCATTGCCAATGTCGGTCTGGGAAAAAGCCACCTCGGTATCGCGCTGGCACACACCGCCTGTCTGCGTGGCTACCCGGTGCTGTTCACCACCGCCGTGGATATCATCAACACGCTCTCCGCCGCCCAGGCGCAGGGCAACCTCAAGCGCGAACTACGCAAGTATCTGCAGCCGAAACTGCTGGTCGTCGACGAACTGGGCTATCTTCCGATCGACAAGCATGGTGCCGACCTGCTCTTTCAGATCATCAGCGAACGCTATGAGCACGGCGCCCTGATCATCACGACCAACCGCGCCTACAAGCACTGGCCGGAGATCTTCAATCACGACAGCACCCTGACCTCGGCGCTCCTGGATCGGCTCCTCCACCATGCCGAAACCGTCCTCATCGAAGGCAAGAGCTATCGCATGAAAGAGCAGATCGAGGCATGAGCGGCGCCTGCCCAGATCGTCGTAACGGTCACGAAACCGGAGTCCGCGGATGACTGACCCCTGGTGACCGTCACGAAACCTGGCCGGCCTCTCCAGGGGAAGCGCCCGATGACCAGCAGCGAGCGCAAACGCGCGCAGCGGATGCGCGACAGGAGGATGGCCATAGACGCCATCGGCCATGAGGCGGACGCGCCACTGCGGGCGCTCTTGGATCTTCTCGGAAGGGTGGAGGACTCCGAACCCGCTCGCCATTGGCACGACGGGCATGGTTGGCTTTCGGCCAGCGGTATGGATTCGTGACCGTCACGCCATCCGGCGATGTGATCGAAAACCAGACTGCCTGGCCTCACCAGGACTGACCGCGCACCGGCTTCGCGCAGTCTCCCGCAGCATCCACTACGATCACGAATTTCCGGCCGCCCAATTCGACCAGAGCGCACCTCGTCGCTCCCACGGCATGAGCGGCACCTGCCCAGATCGTCGTGACCGTCACGAAACCTGGATCAGCGGATGACGGACCCCTTGGTGACTGTCACGAAACCCGGCCCACATCTTCCGGGTAAGCAACCGAGAGACTGAAAACGGGCATCTTCTATCGCAGTCCGAAAAAGTACCGGGCGTCTCCTGTCCGCACTTGGCTACGACTTCAAAGCGCACCATCCTTCAATGCGGTCTCGGCGCCATGCATACGCAAGTCGCGACCGTCCTACTCAGCCCCGCCAGACCAAAATCATCATCATCAAAGCCCAAGTTCGCGCCTCTAAAAGCCGCGGAACCCTGCTTTGCGCTTCTCTACGATCACGAATTTCAAACCGCCCAATTCAACGGGAATTCACGCCGCCGCTCACACCTACCCAACAAATGTCATATCTGCGCTCTTTAGGGCCATTTCTCTCGAAGCCTCCTGACTTCGCAAATTTGGTACGGTTTTTTCAACATATTGTTTTTTCATGACTTTTCGAGTCGCTTGGACGGGTTTCGCGATGGCGTATGCTTTGGTTTCGTGAGGTACGCCATCGCGAAATTTCTGGTTGGTGGGGGCAGCGGACGACGTTGGAGTCCTTGGCAGGATGCTCCAGCGAGGCATCTCAGAAACCCCGTCGGCCTTTGGCGTCCGCGAATGACTGCTTCGGATTTCTCTGCGTGAAACAAACGGCCCCGGAGCGACCCAACTGCCAAGACGTCCTCAGTACGCCCGCGTGAATCCCCCGTCGTGGAGGACATTGATTCCGGTCATGTGGTCGGAGAACGCTGACAGCAAGCCCTCCACGGCAACGGCCACCTCATCGGGCGTGCCGTATTTCCTCAGGGGAACATTCGACGTCTCTTCCGCCAGGCGTTGATCAACCGTGGTGCCAGCCTTGGCAGCGCGCTGCTGCAAAGAAGCAGCATAGCCAGGTGTCAGCGTTCCCCCAAGGGACAGTGTGTTCACATGAATTCCTTGTTCGCCCAACGCGAACGCCAGCGTCTTCGCTTCGGCCAGCCAGGCGCAACGTAGTACATTGCTGGAGGCGTAGTGGCCCATAACCTGTGCGGATGAAATTCCGGAGATAATGACAACCTTGGATCTTCTGCCCTTTGCAGGGTCCGGTTGCATGGTCGCAATTGCCGCCTTGAGAAGAGACAGCGGTCCGACAAAGCTGTTCTGAAGAATCTCTCGCCACTTGTCGCTGCTTGGTAGAGGGTCGTTGGTGGGAGGGTCCTGGGGCGGCATCAAGACTGCTCCGTCCAGGATTACCTTCTTCGCAGTGAGCTTCTCGGCGAATTCCCTGACCGAGTCATCGCGCGTCATGTCCACGGAAATCCATGAATAGGTCCCCTGACAGGTGTTCGACAATTGAGCGCAGAGGGTCTGAAGCCTGGTGGAATCGCGTGCTGCAAGAACAAGGGAATTCCCAGCTCTCGCCAGCCTGCCGCAGACGGCCAGTCCGATACCACCGGTCGCACCCGTTACAAGAATCGTTTTGGATATTCCTGGCAATTTTCTCTCCTCCACATGCCTCGTTCGTAAAGCCGCGCCGCCTCTTCGAGCTTCTTGCTATCGTGCTCGGCTTTGTAGATGACTCTATTGGCTTGCTGAAGAAGGGTGTCAGGGTTCCGCAGCGAGCGCCGATGTACGAGCAATCTGTCCGACTTGTCTTGCGGCTCGTCGGGAGATATGTAGCCGTAGCCAGCCTTGTCATCGTAAATCTGGACGGTGCCGCTCCGATAGTCGCCGTTCATACTGGTGTCCATGTGTAGCTCAGGACCTTTCTGCCGAAGGATCGCTACAATTTCCTTCGCATGAGGGGTGCAGCTTTGCGCGTCAAGGCTCAGATCAAACGCCTGGTTGAGAACGTCTGCAACGAACTGCTCCGCTTTCAAGGAACGGCCTCGTATCTTGAGCCCGAAGATGATGTCTCCTGCCTCGATCCTGTATCCGGCAAGGTCCGGCACCTCTTTTGCGGCAGTTCCGAGTGGATTCCACTTCGCCAGAACCTTTGCGACCGCATCAACTTGTTCTTCGTTCATCTTCTCCCTCAGTGTTCAGCGCATAACGCAGGCCGGAGTTCAGCAGGTAGCATGACCTACGCATATCCGGCTTGCCAATGTGCGTCTATATCACTCCGGCCGTCGCCGTGAATGAACCAATACCTGGATGCGTTCTTGCGAGACTACTGAGCAATTCCAAGCGCCTGCCAGAGAAAGTCGAAGGAAATCGTGCGGCGGGCCTGCTGGGCCGCTTGCCGCTTTTCACTGGCTTCATACATGCGAATCAATCCCTTCACACGTTCCAGCCCTGCGGGCGTGTTGATCGCCTGCCGGGGGGTCTTGCCAGCGAGCGCCTGGATGGGCTCGTCGGGCCACTTGGCGTACATCCGCCGGAGGGTCTCTTCGACCATTTCGGCGAGCGCCTCCGGTGACAAATCGAGGCCAGCGTCGGTGGGCTTCGCTCCTTGACCGGCAGGCATCTTGCGCAGCAGTCCCGCGGGGTCGGACAACTCGCGGGACAGGAATCGAACCGCCTCGCCAGCAACGGACTCGAACCAGCGGCGCCCTTCATCTGCGTAGCGCTGCGTTTTGTAGAAAGCCGTGATCTTGTTGGGACTCTTCTCGACATTGATCGTCGCCACCGAGCGTGTCTGCCCATCCTTGCAGTCGATGAGACGATCCCAAGCGGACTCGCGGTCTCCTTCGACGTCGCTCTGCGCCGACAGGGACTGCGTCAAGGCGGCCCAATCCTTTACGCGATAGTGGTCCGTGATCAGCAACATGGGCTCGCCAGAGTAGGCGTCCCTGAAGGCCGGCATTGGCATGGGAGCGTAAAATTGTGCGAGCCATTGGCGCTGGAGGATGAAGCTCAGGAAGCGCGGCAGGTCGCTCGCTTGCCCGGGGAAGTGATCGATGGCCTCGCGCATTCTCGCCAGCACGGCCGGCCCGGCAAGATGCGTAAACGCGTATACAGCGCCAGACAATTCGTCATGACCATCAACCTCCATGATCCGCACGCCGATCTGTATTCCCAGCATGGGGGCTTGACTCGCCGATTTGTCGCGCACGATGATCGGCGGCGCTTCTGCGTCGAGCGAATCGCACAAGGTCAGTTGTTGACCGGGAAGCACGTTGGTCACATCGTAGAGGCGCAAAGGGCGCTCGGCCAACTGCGTGATCCAGCGGCGTTGATCGACCGTGAAGAGCGGCCCGCCCTGACCGAGCAGGTATTCCGATACTGGCTTGGGCTCACCATGCACCAGAATCTCACCTTCGGCCAAGAGCCATTCCGTGGCGTTGAGCTGAATGCTGTTCCACGTCTCCCGGTCTTGAGCTTTCAGAGCACTTTCTTCCTCTGGGCTCAATTCATTGAAGAGCATTTCTGCCATGGCGACGCTGACCGCCTTGCGATGTTTGTTCATCAGCCAGTCGATGGCACGCTCCACGGCTCCTGCATGGCCTTTCCGTTCTGGTTCAACGACGTCTGCGGGGCTGTTGGCACAGCACTGCTTGTATTTCTTGCCGCTGCCGCAGGGGCAGGGATCGTTCCGACCAATCTTGTAGGTCATTTGCTGGACTCCACTCTCTCTCGTAGTTCCTTTCCCGGCGTGAAGTGCGGCACCTTTTTCGCGGGCACCAGCACGGTCTCTCCGGTCTTCGGATTTCGTCCCTGTCGCGGTGGTCTGTAGTTCAGCGCGAAGCTGCCAAAACCGCGGACTTCTATCCGATCTCCCCGAGCCAGCGCTTCACTCAACGCGTCCAGGATCGCCTTGACCGAGAGTTCGGCGTCTGTGGCGGTGAGTTGCGCGAAGTGTGAGTGTGCGGCGAGGCGGCTGATGAGTTCGGAACGGGTCATGCCGACATTCTACGCTCTCTGTTGGCGGGTTCGGGTTGCGCGCCTACTCGTCGAACCGCCCACTGCCGACCCGCACGGGGGGTGGTGTGGTGGCAGACCAAGCTCATCGCGCCGATGCGGCTCAGCTGACCAAGGAAGCGCCGACCTTCTCAGCCTTCGCTACTTCCTCCAAGCACCCATAGGTCCCGTTCTCCAGTAATCATGGAACTTGCCCTCGGTGCTGTCTGTCGTCGCTGTTCGAGGTAAAAGTCCGGGCTGTCTCCGGGCAGATCCGATCTTTGCGCATCCCGAGGGCAATGTCGAGTTCGTCTGCTCGAAGACTCGCGATACCGGAGAGACTCGCCGGATGCTCTATAATATCCGGCATCCCGGCCTGCACGTCAGCGGAGGATCGCATCGCTGTTTTGCGGTGTGATCTGGCGGAGGAGCACAGCCTCCCGCCAATCTCGCTGAGCATCTCCAAGGGGAACTGCCAGATTTGTCCTTTTCTCCAGCAGACACGCTGATACGACCCAGCTGCTCAATCGATTGGGGCCATTCACGCCACCTCAACGCTGCAATGATGTCCGCCACCAACAGGTTCTTTGATCCCTTTTCCCTGCAGCTGAAAAGTCTGGACGATGCTCAAATCATCGTGCGAGAGATCGAAGCCTTGCTCGGCCAGCGAAATCTCAGTCTCCGCCCACCACCATCCGCGCCGACCACTTGTTGTGGCCGTGGCTGCAACGGCTGCGTATGGCAGGGGTACTACGAAGCTCTGGCATATTGGCGGGAGCAGGCCGAAAGGCTCTTGCGATGATGTTTCTGGTTATCGCAGAAATCTCTTAAATCTCTTCTGATTGTCTAGCTCTTGCCCTCGATGAGGATGGTTTCGGCGTCATCAAGGAGGCGATCGAGGAGTGCCAAGGTAAGCGTCGTATCGTGATTGAAGATCTCCGACCAGTGCTGGTAAGCGCGGTTGGCGATGATGATCATGACGCCATGCTCGTAGCGCCCGCTGATGACCTGGAAAAGCCGATCGGCGCCACGCTTGTCGATAGGCAGATAGCCGAGTTCGTCGACGAGGGCAGAAGCACCGGCGCGCCAAAAACGACCAGCGAAACTGCGCAAACCGCTATTGAGCCTTGCGCCGTATCATTTCTGCGGCAATCAAGGCGAATTGCTCTTCGACCTCATGCTGAATAAAGGGGCCACCGAATATCCGTGCGATGCTCGAATCAGGAACAATCTCAGCACGGTAGTGAACTCGGGTGCCGCTCCTGGTTTCCGACAGCGCCATCTCACTTTCAAACCGCTTTGCATTTCCGGTGAGTTGTATGGCGAGAATCCGTTTCATTGGCTCAAGCTGTATTTCTCTCACGGAAGCAAATGAGTAGGAAAAAATTCCGTACTTTGCGGTTCCTTCCTGCATCACAAACACCGAACTGCCTTTGCGGCGGATGACCTTGCTCAAGGTCAGGTTGCTCAGAATGCCGACCATGTTGTTGAAGTCAGTGAGTACCTCCCATGCTGTACGCAAAGGCACCGGAATGGCGATTGTCGCATCAACCAGAAAGGTATCACCGTTCTTCTCGACAGCGACCAGGATCTCCGGTTCGGCTCCGAACGCGGAAAAGCTCATGATCAGTAGCAAAAGGACGACGATGCATCGCAATTTGGGCATGGCGGGGTCGCGGTTGGTTTATGGATTTGTAATATTCTACCGACCTGCTCACGTCGCGCAAGTTCCTCAGCGACATGGGCGGTGGTCTCTGCTCAGCGAACTTCTGCTGCCGCGAGCAAAAGCTGTCGAGATGAGCGGAGCGTTCAGCCAGGATGACGAAGTTCATGCACGAAACGCGATCCGCCATGAAGAAGAAGGCTTCTGCCGGATCGAGTGGGCGAAGGATGGATGGGTTGGACATGACCACCAAGCGATACTCGACGCCACCGGTCTGGTCATACCCGTCAGCCCTTCCAGTGCGGTGGGTAGGTGGTGGGGAAGTAGGGCAATGCCTCCATCTGTCCCAGCCAATCGCGCAGTCTCCGTCCGAGCGCCGCTTCAATGCCCAGCGACGGGATGCGTTTCTCGATGCGAATCACCAGAGCGATTAGCGGATAGACCGTATAGTCCACGGCGCCCACGTCCTCGGTGAACCAGTCTCCCGTCAGCAGCGACTCGAATCGGCCCAACTCGGCCAGCATGGCGTCGCGACCGCGCTGCAGGCGCGACTCATCACGCTTCTCTTCTGCAGTGAACAGGATCTCGTCCACGAGGATCTCCAGAGCCGCAGCGAGATACTGGTCAGCCTCACGAATCATGCGCCGCGCGACCGCTCGCTGCTGAACACTGCATGGCAGCACGGGCCGCTCGGGATAGGCCTCTTCGAGGTAGTCGACGATCGCGGCCGACTCGAACAGCGAAAACTCCCCATCCACGATGACCGGTACCTTGTGTCTCGGATTCAGCGCGAGGAACTCCGCTTTCTGCAGGTCGCCCTCGGAGAAGGAGACCATCTTCAGAGTGTAGGGCAGCCGCTTGTGCTCCAACGTGAGCCAAACGCGCCAAGCATAAGGCGACCCTGATCCGTAGTAAAAGTCGATAGGCATGGTAGAACTCCTCGTGGACGTGCCTCGGAGCATGGCGCTCAATTTGGAACCTGTAACGACCAGCGCTCATCTTCCGCCCTACAAGGGGTGGATGCAAGCACTCGGCAATCCACTGGGGTCAACAGGCCCGCCGGTCATCTGTCGCTGCCGCGCTCAGTCTTCCCGCCAGACCTCACGCATCGTGACAAACTCCTCAGCAGCGGTGGGGTGTATGCCGATGGTCGTGTCAAAGACGGCTTTGGTGGCACCCGCTCGTAGGGCGATGGCGATGCCTTGCATGATCTCGCCCGCATCCGGCCCCATCATGTGTGCGCCGACGACCCGGTCGCTGGCCCGGTCGACAATCAGCTTCATGAAGGTTTTCTCGTCGCGCCCGCTGATGGTGTGTTTCATGGGCTTGAAGGTGGATTTGAACACGCGGACAGGTCCGAACGTGGAGCGAGCCTCGTCCTCGGTAAATCCGACGGTGCCGATGTTCGGCTGGCAGAAGACCGCAGTGGGGATGAAATCATGTTTGACGGTGTCTTCCAGCCCGCCAAACTGGCGCCGGGCGAACGACATGCCTTCGGCCAGCGCTACCGGGGTCAGCTCGATACCGCCGGTCACATCGCCGAGGGCGAAAATGCTGGGTTCGGAAGTGCAGTATTTCTCGTTGACCTCGATGGTGCCGGCGTCGCTGATCTTCACGTTCACGTTCTCCAGACCCAGGCCTTCCAGGTTGGCTTTGCGCCCCGTGGCGTAGAGCACCGCATCGACTTCGATGGCGCTGCCATCGGTCAGCAGTACCTGGAGGCCAGCGAGTCCCGCGGTGATGGATTGCACATTGACCTCAAACCGCAGGTCTACGCCGGTCTTGATGATTTCCTGGGCAGCGTGGGCGCGGAGGTCGGCGTCGAAGCCACGCAGGAACAGGGGGCCACGGTACAACTGGCTTACCCGAGCGCCCAGGCCATTGAAGATACCGGCAAATTCCACCGCGATATAGCCGCCCCCGACGATTGCCAGACGCTCTGGAAACTGCTCCAGGTCGAACACCTCGTTGGAGCTGATGGCGTGCTCGCTGCCGGGAAATTCGGGAATATGTGGCCAGCCGCCCGTTGCTATCAGGATCTTTTCCGCCGTATAGCGCCGCTCGCCGACAGCCACCGTATGGGCATCGATGATCCGGGCACGTCCGTTGATCACCTCGGCCTGTGCCGCCACCAGTAGATTTTCATAGGCGGCGTTGAGGCGGGAGATTTCTGATTTCTTGTTGTCGCGCAGGGTTGCCCAGTCGAAAGCGGGAGTCCCACTATGCCAGCCAAAGTTTCGCGCATCCTTGAAGTCCTTGCCAAATTCGGCAGCGTAGACGTACAGCTTTTTCGGCACGCAACCCACGTTGACGCAGGTGCCTCCCAGATAGCGGTCTTCAGCGACCGCCACCTTGGCGCCAAAACCGGCAGCCATGCGCGCTGCCCTTACCCCACCCGAGCCGGCGCCGATTACGAACAGGTCATAGGCATGATTTTGCACAGATTGTTCCTCCTCATCCGAATGCACAAGTCTATCCGTCGTGGCGATACCGCTAGACGTTCCTGGGTTCGGCATTTTGTTCGGCCACTTTAACGGGGCTCAGATCATCCCCCTTGCTCTCAACGCCTCGTACAGTCCGATCGGCCCGAGCAGGATTGCCTTGAGGTCGGCCCGAATCCTGGCCGACTCCAGTGCCTGCTTGCTCATCGACGAGAACGCTGACAGCGCATCCATCACCGCATCCAGAATCCGTGCATCGAGATCGGGGGAACTGGCGAACTGCTCCTTGGTGTTGTTCACCGCCTGCTGGATCAGCACTTCACACTCCAGGAGCTTTCCCTTGATGGCGTTGTTCACGTAGACGAGTTTGTCGCCTGGTGAGAGATCGCCCACGAAGAGGTCGTTGACCATGGCGATGATCGCGTCCAGGGCTTCCTTCTCGGGGTCGTGCACCTGTCCAGAACCAGGATCGGAGGTCGGGGCGATCTTTTCGCCTGGCTTGCCGTCGTTGAGGGTGAGTTTCTTCGTTCCGAGATCCTTGATCGTGTAGTGCGTCATCGCCAGTGACGACAGATCGACACCCGTGGTATCCCTGCCAAAGTCCAGCAATCGGTGCAGGAGCTTGAAGAAGATCGCCCGCTTCTCGATGTCGCTGTTGCCGTAGTCGAAAATCTGCGAGAGGAAGGCGTAGAGCCTGAAGTAGGTGCCGATGTCGCGCTTGAAAAGGATCAGCAGGTCGATCTCGTTCTTCGCGGCATTTGCTTCTGCTGACCCCTGCTTGCTGGCTTTCAGTGCCCCCTGTGCCGCCTGGTAACGTTTCAGCAGGCGATCAGCCACCGGGACGAGGGCGAGGTCGATCTCGGACTGCTTCTTGCCCAGCACAGCCGCCTTCACCACGCGCTCCACCTCGAAGCTGTCGTAGAGGGCCTGCGTATCGAGCTTGGCCCGCAGGGTATAGATGATGTGCGGGTCGGTGACCCCTGAGAGTTCCGCCGTGCTGTAGTACACCTTGAAGGCGGCCAGGATGTCGGCGGGGTCATTGACGAAATCCACCACGTAGGTCGTGTCCTTGCCTGGATAGCATCGGTTCAAGCGGGTCAGCGTCTGTACTGCCTGGATGCCGCCCAGGTTCTTGTCGACGTACATCCCGCACAGCAGCGGTTCATCGAAGCCGGTCTGGAACTTGTTGGCCACCAGCAGGACTGCGTAATCACCCGTCTTGAACGCCTCGCGGATGCCACGCCCCTTGAGGGCAGGGTTCATCTTCTGGCTGGTTTCTTTCAGCGGCTCAGGGTCCGAATCGAGATCGATCACCTCACCTGAGAAGGCGACCAGCGTGTTGATCTTGTAGCCATTCTCCTGGATGTATTTGCGCATCGCCAGTTGCCAGCGCACCGCTTCCTTGCGACTTGCCGTCACGACCATCGCCTTGGCATTGCCACCGAGCAGGTGGGCGACGTGCTTCCGGAAATGCTCTACCACGATACCGACGCGCTGAGCGATGTTGTAATCGTGCAAGCGCACCCAGCCCATGATTCCCCTCAGCGCAGCCGCCTTGTCTACCTCGGAGATCGTCTTGCCTTCGTGCGCCAGGTTGAAGGCGACCTTGTAGCTGGTGTAATTCTGCAGCACGTCGAGGATGAAACCCTCTTCGATGGCCTGGCGCATTGAGTAAACGTGGAAGGCGTGCGGGATGTTGTCTGGGGCTGGATCGCGGGAGGGATCGGGTCGTGTCCCGAAGAGTTGCAGCGTCTTGTCCTTGGGCGTGGCGGTGAAGGCGACGAAGGTAATGCCTTTGCCACCGGACTTGGCTTCCATCTGTGCGATCAGCGTGTCCTCGATACTGACCTCGCCCCCATCGTCAAGCTCGGCGATTTCAGCCGCCGAGAGCACCTGCCTGAGTTTGGCAGCGGTCTCGTTGGTCTGCGAAGAATGGGCTTCGTCGGCGATCACCGCAAAGCGCTTGCCTTCTGCGGCTGCCAATTCGCGTACCTTGGCCAGGGCAAAGGGGAAGGTCTGCAGCGTGCACACGATGATCTTCTTGCCGCTGGCCAGCGCCTGTGCCAACTCCTTGCTCTTGCTTTCACCGTCCCCCTTGATGATCGCCACCACACCCTGAGTACGCTCGAAATCAGTGATCGCTTCCTGCAACTGGTGGTCTATCACGGTGCGGTCCGAAACAACGATCACGGTGTGAAAGACTTTCTGATTGTTGTCGTCGTGCAGGTCCGCCAGGAAGTGAGCGGTCCAGGCAATCGAGTTGGTCTTGCCCGATCCTGCCGAATGCTGAATGAGGTAGGTGTCGCCGGGGCCATCGCAGCGCACAGCGGCAAGGACGGCACGGGTGACACTGAGTTGCTGGTAGCGCGGGAAGATCGTGTTGACGAGTTGTTTCTTGTCGTTGCGTTTCGGGATCAGGTAGCGCCCAAGGATTTCGAGCCACGAATCGGGTGCCCAGACTTCCTTCCACAGGTAGTCGGTGGCATAGCCCAGTGGATTTGGGGGATTGCCTGCACCCCCGTCGTTGCCCTGATTGAAGGGCAGGAACACGGTGTCGAAGCCAGCAAGCCTGGTGGTCATCTGGACTTCGGAATTGCTCAGCGCGAAGTGCACCAGCGCCCCTTGCGGGAAGGCGAGCAGGGGTTCGGGATCGTTCTTGCCGTGAACCTTGGGCTGGCGATCCTTCTTGTACTGATAGACCGCGTTCTCGACTGCCTGTGTGTAGTCGGTCTTGATCTCGGTGGTGGCCATTGGCAGGCCGTTGAGAAACAGGGTCAGGTCGATGCAGTTTTCGTTGAAGAGCGAGTAACGCACCTGCCGAACCACGCGTAGTCGGTTGGCGGCATACTTCGCTTGCAAGTCAGGATTCATCGCCAGCGCTGGCTTGAACTGGGCCACCGAGATCGGTTTCCTGAGACCCAGCATCTCGAAGCCGTGCCGCAGGACGTGCAGGGTGCCGTGGTCATTCAGGGTTTTTCTCAGTCGCTCCAGCATCACCTTGCCAGCATTGGCAGAGTGCGATTTCTCGATGGACAGCCACGACTGTGGCTGAGTCTCCTTTACCCAGGCGATCAGATCATCAGGAAGAAGTGCCAACGTTCGGTCATAGCGGCTGTTGTCGGTGGGGTCGTAGCGCCAACCGATGGCTGCCAGGTCGGCACAGATTTCATCTTCCAGGGCTTTCTCTGTGTGGAGGATGGTCACGCGACTTCCAGTTCAGGGGCAGGCTGTACAGCCACTCTGTTGCGCACGTCGATCTTGCCAGTGACAGCCGCTGAGATCAGGGCAGTGCGACGTTCCTGAAGAAGGATGGTGGCGGTTTCAGCTTCGGTTACCAAGTCGTCAATTTTGGTGGTTTCGTGGTCGAGGAAGTGCAAAATTGACTGCTGCTCTACAACCAGAGGTATAACGACAGGCAATTCCATGATGTTCGTTGAAGATATGGATGCCAGATTGGTGCTCTGTTTTGCGCGCGTCATAAAGTAAAATTGGGCATAATCAGAACTGGTGATTTGGTTTAGCCATTCAGAGCAAATAGTGATTGGCCGTACAGCAAAGACGTGGTTTTGATGAATGCAATTATCAATCGCACATTTCCAAACATGCCCGCGCCCAAGTTTGTCGAAATCGCCACCTTCGTTCATCAGTACATCACCTTGTTGAAGACGATAACGGGCCATCTCTTCAACAGGAATTGCGATTGTTGAAATATCGTCGAGAGCCAAGTAACCGTTTTGAACGTTGGCGACTCGCAAATACGGAACCGCAATCGTCTTCTTGCCAGTGTTGTCCTTGCCTTTGGCTATCCCCGTTTGAACTTTGGCGACAAACTTGAGCCGAGTAACGTCCCAATGCTTCGGCAC
This sequence comes from Candidatus Accumulibacter affinis, assembly GCA_016713625.1. GTDB lineage: Bacteria > Pseudomonadota > Gammaproteobacteria > Burkholderiales > Rhodocyclaceae > Accumulibacter > Accumulibacter affinis. The sequence goes on along the minus strand of JADJOT010000006.1, from coordinate 15,367 downwards.
CTTACCCAGCCATTCCACCCCCGAATCCTTCATCGGTGCGGCAGGATCAAGCCCCTTGGTGACCGCGTGCGAGATCAGCGCCTGGCGCTTCTCCTTGAGCAGCCCGATAAGGTTCCGCTGCTCGGCTATCAAGTCGTCCATCTTGGCGGTCTCGCGGTCAAGGAAGGCTGCGATGGCGGTTTGCTCAGCAACAGGAGGTAATGCCACGGCGAGATTTTCGATGACCTTCATCCCGATGTTTTGCTGCGTACCAAAACTCCAGTTCAGGGTCACCGCTTCCTGGAAATTTCTCGACCTGATGAAATTCAGTACAAAAAAAGGGACAGCCCGATGAGAGCATCTGATAGCTGCCAATGGTGACCAAATATTGAACTCCTGCTCAGTTTCAACGATGGCTGTAACGCCTGTCGTTGCCCCTGATTTCACCATGTAAATGTCACCGATCTGCGGTCGGTATTTTTTTGAGTACTGCAAATGGTCTTCCTGTGAAATAAATCCCCTGATCTTGGTAAAGTCGATTTTTCCTGAGGACACGGCTTCAGCGGAGACAAATGGTATGCCTTCATGAGGAAAATTAGGAGTCTCATGCGGCCCGTCGGTGATTGGTTGAGAGACGATTTGTTTTAATGTGTAAATATCCCAATGCGCTGGCACTTCCCCCAGCCATTCCACTCCTGAGTCTTTGTACTGCTCGTAACGAGGCAGACTCATCCTGCCAGCCCCTCGATCATTGCCTTGATCCGATCTGTTGAGCGCTTGATGTCAGCATCAATGTCAGCCAAGTCTCGCGGTGGCTCAAAAACGTAGAAATGTCGATTGAATGGGATCTCGTATCCGACCCTGGTCTTCTCGTGATCGATCCACGCATCCTGCGCGTGCGGCAGCACTTCCCGCCTGAAATAGGCCGTTACGTCCTCGGCGAGTGGCACGTTCTCGGCATCACGCAGACTTGCATCCGGTTGTGGCTTGCCTTTCAGCTTGCCGCGTTCACCCAGCACCACTCTACCTTGGGCATCCCGCAAGGGACGCTCGACCGTGATCGTGCGATAGCCAAACTCCTCATTCCTGAAAACCTTGGCGAGTGGTACGACTTTGACCTTGCCACCTTCGGGTGCCTCGGGTCTGGCTATGCCTGGAAAGAGTGCAGTACGCGAGATTTCCTTGCCCTTGGCATCAAGAGCGATGGCCTGGTCGAGTTCGAGGAAATCACCGAACATCCGGGTGATGTCGGCGATGTGCTGATCTGACAGTTCCTTCCGTTTGGCGCCCAGGCTCTTCCTCATCTTCTGCCAGAACGAAGAGGCGTCGATGAGTTGCACCCAGCCCTGGCGATCCGCCACCTTGCGATTGGTCAGTATCCAGACGTAGGTTGAAATCCCGGTGTTGTAGAACATGTCGGTAGGCAGGGCGACGATGGCTTCGACGAGGTCGTTCTCCAGCACGTAGCGCCGAATCTCCGACTCGCCTGAACCCGCCCCACCCGTAAACAAGGGTGAACCGTTCAACACAATACCGATGCGGCTTCCGCCCTGTTCGGCTGGGCGCATCCTGGCAATCAGGTGCAGCAGGAACAACAGCGATCCGTCCGACACCCGCGGCAGACCCGGTCCGAAACGGCCGGCAAAACCCTGGCTCTCGGCTTCCTTGCGGATTTCCTTCTCGACCTTCTTCCACTCGACGCCGAAGGGCGGATTGGACAGCATGTAGTCGAAGCGCTTGCCGGGCAGGCCGTCGTCGGAGAGTGTATTGCCGAGGATGATGTTGCGCACGTCCTGGCCCTTGATCAGCATGTCGGCCTTGCAGATCGCGTAGGACTCGGCGTTGAGTTCCTGCCCGAACATGGTCAGCCGGGCCTTCGGATTGATCGCCGCCAGGTGTTCGCCGGCCACCGACAGCATGCCGCCCGTGCCAGCGGTGGGATCGTAAATGGTGCGAACTGTGCCAGGTTTGGTCAGGGCATCATCATCCTCGATGAAGAGCAGATTGACCATCAGGCGGATCACCTCGCGTGGGGTGAAGTGTTCCCCTGCGGTTTCATTCGAGATTTCAGCAAACTTGCGAATCAACTCCTCGAAGACCAGTCCCATCTGGACGTTGTCCACGTGCTTTGGCAGCAGATCGATGTGGACAAACTTTTCAGTGACCAGATAGAGCAGGTTGGCCTTGTGCAGCCGCTCGACGGTGTTGGCGAAATCGAAGCGTTCAAAGATGTCGCGTACATCTTCGGCAAAGCCCTGGACATAGCTGTGCAGGTTGGCCCGCAGGTTGTCCTGATCGCCCATCAGCGCCAGCAGATCCAGGGGTGCGACGTTGTAGAAGGTCTGGCACGACTGACGCAGCACAAAGGCTTCGAATGGCATAGCCGCTTCTGTCTTTGCCTTGTGCTCTGCCAGCACCGCAGCCTTGGTCGGTGCCAACACACAGTCCAGCCGTCGCAGGATGGTAAAGGGCAGGATCACCCGACCATATTCGGATTGCTTGAAGTCCCCACGCAGCAGATCAGCGACGGACCAGATCAGGGCGGAGAGAGATTGCTGGTTCATTCCGGTTGATCAGGGATCGCAGCGGCGCAACACTTCTTGTATTTCTTCCCGGAGCCACAGGGGACCGATTCGGGGAAGTTCGAACAGGCCATCATCGGGCGCGAGAGTAGGTGTGCTGGTTCGCCGTCCGCTGGTCGTGCGTTCGCTCAACGGGGAACTTGAGGGGTCATCAGGTGCCATGTTCGCTTTCGAGTAAAGTGTCCTTGACGCTGGTCGAGGCACCCCATGATAACCGACTGAACACCGCGACTGAAGCACGAGAACAAGCCGTGGACTTCACTCCCAGGCCACTTGTATGCTCGCCCACAAGCGGGCGAGGAGAGATTCGTCAGTCGCTTGCGCGAGTTTCACAGTAACCCCGGAAGTCGGGGGTGAGTGAGCGGCGCCCCGATGCTCAGGCCGCAGCGCCGGGCAGGCGGGGTCTTTTGGCGGCGCGCCGCTGCGGCGCCGCCACTTCCCCAATCCGGTCAATGATCACTGGTGGGCGATTCGGGAACTGGGCAACCAGTTCCAGTTTGCCGCCCAGGCTTTCAATGTAGCGGCGCAGCGTTGAAAGCAGCATGTCGCTGCGTTTTTCGAGGCGTGAAATCGTGTCCTGACCGACGCCCAGCGCAGCGGCCAGGTCCGCTTGGGTTTGTTCGACGGCTTGCCGCAAATCCTTCAACGAGGCGAGTTCCTGCGCGCGCGCCGCAATGCGGGCTTGCCGTGGCGCAGGCAACTGCGCCAGCAGATCATCGAGTTTTCTTGCCATGCTGTCCTGCCTTTCCTTCGTTGGCGTTCAGGGTCGAGAGGTGATCGTCGAAGCGGCCATCCGCCTGCGCAATGAGCCGTTTATAAAAGCGCCGTTGATCGGCACTGCCCTTGTCGCCGCCCACCAGCAAAATGGCCTGCCGCTGGGGGTCAAAGGCAAACGCGATGCGCCAGACGCCGCCTTGCCAATTGAACCGCAACTCCTTCATGTTCGCGTGCTTCGCGGCCTTTCAACCATTGGCCCCAGGTTGGGGCACCCGCGCCTGCAAAGCCTCCGCCAATGCGCGAAACTCGGCAGCGAAGGCATCGTGAAACAGAACGGTCCAGCTCATGACAGATTATGGATCGGAAACCTTTTCGTCTGGGTATGGGGTGCCGACCTGGATAAACTTCGCAGCTTGATCGTCTGGCGGCACCAGAGTGGGTCATCGGTCTGCTACTTCCCCCCCTGGGCGCGGCGTGCCGAGTCGATGCGGCCCTGCTCGAGGCCGGCGCGAGCAGCGCCGGCAGTCCCGCCGGGGTGGCCGGCGAAGTCGATGTGGTGATCTCGATGGTCGCCGACGCCCCCGACGTCGAACAGGTGCTGCTTGGCGAACAGGGAGTGGCGAGCGCTGGCAGGAGTGGCCAGGTAGCGGTGGACATGAGCACCATCCGGCCAGCTGCCGCGCGCGATATTGCCGCTCGCCTGCTCGACCAGGGGATCAGTTTTCTCGACGCACCGGTTTCCGGTGGCGAGGTGGGGGCGATTGCCGGCACCCTGTCGATCATGGTCGGTGGTAGCCCGGCTGCTTTCGAGATCGCCCGGCTAGCGTTTGCCTGCATGGGCAAGAACATCGTGCATGTCGGCGATGCCGGCGCCGGGCAGGTGGCCAAGGCGGCTAACCAGATCGTCACCGGGGTTGGCGTGCTGACCGTCGCCGAAGCCCTCAACTTTGCAGCCAGGAGTGGCGTCGATCCGGCGAAGGTGCGCGAAGCGCTGCTCGGCGGCTTCGCCTATTCGAAGATTCTCGAGAATCACGGCCAGCGCATGCTCGACCGCAACTTCAAGCCGGGTTTCAAGTCGTGGATGCATCAGAAAGACACGAACATCGTCATGCAGAGCGCGCACGAACTCGGGTTGTGCCTGCCGGTGTCGGCGGCGACGGCGCAGATGTACAACGCGATGGTCGGTTGCGGCCTGGGCGAAGAGGATTCGATCGCCATTCTCAAGCTGCTGGAACGTTTGTCCGGCGGCGAGGAGAGAACTGATGCGGCTGGGCTTCATCGGCCTCGGCGCGATGGGGCGGCCGATGGCCCTGCACCTGCTGCGTGCCGGGCATCAGCTGGCGGTCTGGGCGCGCCGGCCGGAGGCCAGCCAGCCGCTGTGCGCCGCCGGTGCCGTGTCCTGTGCCAGCGCGGCGGCAGTCGCGCGCCGCGCCGAGGTGGTGTTCACCAACCTCACCGCTGGCGCCGACGTGGAGCAGGTGACGTTCGCTGGCGATGGCCTGCAGGATGGCCTTGGCGCGGGATCGATCCTGGTCGACATGAGCACCATCGCGCCTGAAATGGCGCGCTCGCTGGCGCAGCGACTGGCTTGCGGCGGCGTCGAGATGCTCGATGCGCCGGTTTCCGGAGGCGAACAGGGCGCCATCGCGGCGACGCTGGCGATCATGGTCGGCGGCAAGGCGGCGGTGCTCGAGCGTGTGCGACCGCTGTTCGAAGTTCTCGGCAAGAAGATCGTGCATGTCGGTGACAGTGGCGCCGGGCAGGTCGCCAAGGCCTGTAATCAGATGGTGATGGTGGCTGCGATTCAGGCTGTCGCCGAAGCCTTGCACCTGAGCCGCGCCGCCGGTGCCGACCCGGCGCGGGTCAGGCAGGCTCTCGCCGGCGGTTCGGCGGGCAGCCGCGTGCTCGAAGTGATGGGCGGGCGGATGGTCGACCGCGATTTTTCCGCCGGGGTCGAGGCACGCCTCCATCACAAGGACTACGCGGTGGTGCTCGCCGAGGCGCATCGTCTCGGGCTGCCGATGCCGGTTTCCGCGTCGGTCGGTCAGCAACTCAATGCCTTGATGGCGATGGGCTGGGGACGTTCGGATACCGCTGCCCTGTTGCGCGTCCTTGAAGCTGGGCGGGCCGCATGAAGACCCGTCTGGCGGTTCTGTCGATCTTGCTGTTGAGCGCCTGTGCCGGACTGGGCGGGCTGGCGCAAAAACCCGAAGTCAGCGTTGCCGCCTTGAATCTGGTGCAGATGGGCCTGTTCGAGCAACGCTTCGCACTCAAGTTGCGGATCCAGAATCCGAACGATGTGGAATTGCGGATCAACGGCCTGAGCTTTGAAATCGAGCTCAACGGCAAGTCGTTCATCACCGGCCTGTCGGACCGGGGGTGACCATCCCGCGTTTCGGAGAGGCGCTGCTCGAGGTGACCGCGACGAGCACGCTGGGCAGCGCTCTGAACCAGTTGCGTGAGTTGCCGAAGGGCGGCCGCGAGCGCATCGACTACCGCATCTTTGGCCGCCTGAACGTTTCCGGCATGGGAACGCTGCCCTTCGAACGGCGCGGCGATGTGCAGCTGCCGGCACTGCAGACACCGCCCAGGAAGCCGCTGCCGGCGGGTTCGGACCGCACCTGAGCGGAGCCGGCGCCGGGTTACGCTCTACGCGCTGCGCTGATCGTCAGCGGGAGCCAGATTGCGCTGGTTCAGCGCAGCGGATACAGGCGCTCCAGGCCGTTGTCAACGTCGTCGAAGACCAGGCGTTCGGTCATCGACTGGCTGCTCGCCGCGTCGCTGCCAAAATTCCCCAACTCGGCTGCGAACCAGGCGCGGTCGTCGGCGGTGCGTTGGCAACGGCGGCTGGAGACCACCTTGTCGCCTCGCAGCACGGCCAGCCCGGCGTCAAAAGGGCAGGCGCCGCCCACGCACTGGCTGAGCAGGTAGCGGTAGCCGCCGCGGTGAAACCAGACCTGGCGAACGCTGGCGCTTGGCGCCAGCGCGGCGGTGGTGGCGTGAAAGCGCCCCTCGCCGCTGGCGGCGGCGTCCTGCGACAGTTCGATGTGGCCCGCTGTGCCGTAGCGGTAACCCAGCGCGCCGATTCGTCCGCTGACCATGTCGGCGCAAAGCGAGACCGACTTGGCGCCGACGCTGCAATGGAAGATCACTTTCTGCTCGGGCTGGCACAGCGCGACCGAGCCTGGCGCAAGATCGGCCGCGCCGGGCAGCCCGCAGGCTGTGGTCAGCGCGAGGGCGGCGAAAACGTGCCTACTTGAGCGCACCAAGAGCAATGACGAAGTTCGCCCGTCGGGCGGCATAGCTGTCGGTTTTCTTGTTGATCACCGCGGTGATGCGGTCGACGTCGGCGCCGGCGGAACCCCTGTCGGCCAGTTTGTGCAGGCCGTTCATCGTCCAGTAGCCGACCGCCGAGCGTTCGGCGCCGGGGCTGGCGGCCATCATGTCGGGGTGGGCGACGAAGTCCACGTCCATGTCAGGGTACAGTACCTTGCATTGCTTGGTAACGGCGGCGTAATTGGCGCGTCCGGTGACCTGGATGAAGCCGCGGCCACGGAAGCGCCAGCCGTCGCCGCTGGCGATGTTGCCGTTGCCGATGCGGTCGCCGTAGATCTTGTTGGCGATGGTTTCCTCGGCAGCGCGTCGTACGATTTTCTTGGTCTGCGGGTTCTTGAGGTAGCCGTCCTGCACTGCCTCGGCCGGATGTCCCTTGTAGTAGCTGAACATCGTTTTCAGCACCTCCGGACTGTAGTTGAGGTTTTCGCTGACGGGCTTCAGTCCGACGCCGCATTCCTGGCGTACCTGGGCAAAAAAATGCGCACGACGCAGCGGCGTGTCCAGGCCGTAGGCCTCGGGGTGCCTGTTCAGCTCCTCAGCCACCTTGACCAGGTAGTCGATCGCGGCGGCGGGAAAGATGATCTTCAGTTGCGGCTGGGTCAGGGGCGTTGTCATGGCGATCTTCCTCCAGAATTGGCGCGCAACTGACTATGCGTCATGTCCCCGGCTGTGTCAACACGCGGTTGGAGATGCGGCGTCAGCCCCGCAGCGCTGGGCGTGCCGCCTCACCGAGCTTTCCCCACCGTGATGCGGCCTATGGAAGCTTGCGGCTGCCGCCCCAGGCAACTCCGCTTTGGCTTTCAGTCCAGGGGAATGATCAGCTTGTCCCAGCCGGAGTCATCCTCCTCACTTTCGGCCTTGCGGCTGTGGGTGAGCGCGGCTAGACGCGCCTCCACTTGCACGAGGGATTGCGCGGTCACGTTGAGGGTACGACGGTTGGCGTCGCTGCGACGTTCAGGCATTCCCGCGCGTGGCCCGGAATGATTCTGGCGGCGATCTGGCTGCGTGCGCATGGCTCACTCCTGTGGACTGGCAGTGGGTACGGGGTCGGGGGTCGGCGGCGGCCAGGCGGCAAGTGCCTGACCCGGTGATGATACCTTGCCCGGGGCAGAATGTCGCGTCCTGGGCCCGCCGGAAGTCGATCGGGAATCGTCGGTAGCAAGCGCGTCTGGCGGCCGGTCGCCATCGCGCTAGGCGGTCCTGCCTGGCGTCAGCAGCCGCAAGCCGGCCGGCAGGGACTCGCCAAAAAGCGCGGCGTTCGTCGGCTTTATCCAGTTCAACCACCTGGCTGAGCTGACTGATCCAGGTGGCACTGGCGTTGATCGACGCCAGGCGGGTGAGCACCGCTGCGCGGACGGCCTCGGGCAGGTCGCGCGAGCGGTCGCCGGTCAGGCGGGCGATCTGCGTCGCGGCAAAGGCGGCCGGCTCGACCTTTTCCAGTCCAGTGCCAGCAGCGCGTCCAGCCAGTGCTCAGCAAGCTCGGGCGGCAGCACTTGGATGGGCGCTGCCGTAGAGTGACTGACGTGCGCCGATGCGACCAAGGGCCCACCAGCCGAGGGCTTTTTCCGAGGCTTTGCGCAGCCTCTCGAGCAGCCAGTCGCCGATTTCGCGCTTACGTTCGATCGGCAGTCTTTCCAGCGAGGCGATCAGGCGCAGCATGTCGTCGTGACTGCCGGCGACTGCCGCCGCCGGCCGGCTGCGGTTCCTGGCGGCTTCGGCCCGCAGCCATGGACCGACGTCGTTCAGGATCTGTTCCTGGATGGGTGCTGGCAAGCCTCCGCCGCGCGCCGCCAGAAGGTCCACCATTCCGACCAGTTCTGACTTTCGTTGGCGTACTGGATACCCTGCGGCAACAGATCGCAGACCTGCTCGATCCGCCAGTCGTCCAGCGCATCGCCAAGACCCGGACGCAGGCAGTAGCCGGCCAGATTGAGCCACAGCCGTTCGTGCTCGGCCGAGCGGCGGCGGCGGCGGCGCGCGCTGCAGCAGGGCGTCGAACAGGGCACGCAGCAGCGGCATCTGCCAATCCTCGCGTTTGCCCAGCAGATGTTCAAGGTGGCCGCGCAAACGCCTCACCTCCTTGTTGTCGAGGGCGGCGAGCTGGCTCCGAAAATACGTTCGATGGACTGCACGGCGTCGGCGAAGCGCGGTGGCAGGGCGGCCGACGAATCGGCAGGGCTAGCATCCTCGCCGCGCAACTGGAATTCGAGCAGCCAGCGACGCGCGGCGTCGTCCACCGCGACGCAGTGAATCTCCAGTGTGCCGACCTCGGTCATCGCGGTGGTCAGCTGCACGCGCACCTCGCGCTGACTGCTGCCGGGCAAGGCCTGCACAACGGCGGCGATCGGCGGCAGGCGAATGCAGTCGTCGTCGTCGAGGCTGCTGATCTCGCCGGGCAGGCAGGGAGTGTCGGCTACCGACGAAGCCAGGTGAAAGCGTACCGGCTGCCCAAGACGCAGGCTGAAGACGCGCTCCGGCAACGGGATTTCGTGGCCTTCCTCGCTGCCGCGCGGCAGCAGGCAGATGCCCCGTCGCTGCGGACCGGGATCTTCGAGGACCAGAAAGTAGCTGCGCGCCGAGCCGCCGCCGATGCGCCGCCCATGCCCCTGGCGAACGAGCGCGTAGGCGACTGCCCCGCGTGCCACGGCGACATCGGGATGATCGTTGTGCAGGACGCGCAGCGCCGATCCGCGCCAGTCGCCGAGCGTGTTCCGCAAACGCTCGGCGAGCGCCTCGGCGCGAAAAACACCGCCGTTGAACAGCACCGTATCGGCACCGGCAGAGCGGCTGCGTCACTGCCGTCGCTAGCGTCGCCGCTGGCGGAGAGCGCCTGGCGTGCCGCCTGCGCGTGCCGCCGGAGAAAGGCGCCGAGGTGACGGGTAATCGCCGGGTCGGCGGGGTAGGGCAGGCCGAACTCGACGATCGCGGCTCGCCGTTGCTGCAACGGCTCGGTCGCTTCGACACGCGGAAAGAAGCCATCGACGAGCACCCTTCGGACTTCATCGCGATCGAGATCGATGGTGCGCGCGCCGCCGATCAGCCGCGATCCGCCGCCGAGCAGAGTCAGCAGCACCGATGCCGGTGCGTCGTCGGCCAGCAGTTGCTCGTGGGCCGCTCGACAGCGTGCGGTGAGCTGCGCAAAACGCGCTGCCGAGAGGCGGCCTCGCCGGCCGGCAGGCGCGACTCGACGAGGTGGGCGAGGGCGAGGTCCATGTTGTCGCCGCCGAGCATCAGGTGATCGCCGACACGCTGCTTGCGGTTCCTCGAGCAGGCGCAGCCTGGGCAGGCCGGCCTGCCTGGCGGCTTCGAGCGTCAGCGCGCGCGCACCTTCATCGAAGGAGGCGGGGACGGTGAGAATCACCTGCTGCTGGTCGAGCGGTGCTTTCGGGAAGCGGTGCAGCCAGGCCGCGCGAACATGCGCCAGATAGCTGGCGCTGGCGACCACCGGCGAGACCTTGGCGACCTCCGCGTCGGCGCCCCACGGCAGGATCGGCGCTAAGCGGTCGATCGCGGCGTGCGACAGCCAGCTCTTGGCGCTTACCACCAGCCGGCCAGGAACCTGCGCCCCGAGATCGAGCGCCAGCCAGCCGGTGACCAGCGACGTGACGCTGTCGCTTGCCGGCCAGAGCAGCTGCAGATCACCCAGGCTGATTTCCCCTGCGGCCGGATGATAACGCAGCGAAGGCAACAGCGGCCGCGCCGCTACCTGCCAGGGACCGACCAGCTGTTCGATCTCGAACAGCTCGACGTCCTGCCTGCCGGGTACGGCGTAGGCAACGACCGTGTTACTGGTGCCGAGATCGATGCCGACGATGTAGGGTTTCTTCATCGCTCGGCCAGGGCTTAATCACCGGCACCTGCGCGCACGTCGAACTCGACTTTCCAGTGCTGTGGGCCGTCGCGGCAGGGCTTCGAGTTCGAGCGTGCCGGCTTCGGTGACCCGGGCATGCAGGCGGACGCGTACCACCTCGCCGGCAGCGCGGCCGTCGCTGGGCAGCGTCGTCTGGATCTCGTCAAAGTTCCTGGAGTTCCTCGGGCTCCCAGTCTTCGAGCAGAGCGCCGACCTGATCCTGGCGGCGAACCGACGAGCCGAAGAAACGGAAGCGCACCTGCTCGCCGACGACCAGCCCGAACTCCTGCGCCGGCAGCGCCGCCTCGCTGCCTTCTTCCATGCCGAATGGCGCCAGGCATAGCGCCTGCACTGGTGGCTGCAGGCCGGGGACCGCCGGCATCACCGATTCGACCGCAACGTAGTAGGCACGCGCCGTGCCACCGCGGATGCGTACTCCCTGGCCACGCCGGACGTAGCCGTAATAGGCGGCACCGCGCGCGACGGCGAGGTCGAGGTCGGCCCCTTCGAGCAGACGGGCGGCGGGCAGCCTCGGCGCTGAGCCAGGAATTGACGGTCGCCAGCGTCCGCTCGGCGAGCAGGTCGGACTTGAAGACGCCGCCATTGAAGAGCACAGCGGTGGGATGCAGAAAGGTCGCAGCCTCGGGCAAGCGGCCCTGGAAGCCTTCGAGATCGGCGGTAGCAGCGATCTGGCGGGCGAGGAAAGCGGCCAGGTGGCGGGTGACGGCGGCATCCTGGGCGTAGGGCAGACCGAGTTGCGTCAGGCCGGCGCGGCCGCGTCCCTGCGGCCGATCGGCGATCGCTGCCGGCGGGAAGAAGCCTTCGAGCAGCGTTGCCGCGAGTTCGTCGCGGGTCAGTTCGCTGCGGATCGAGCCGCCGATCAGCTTGGCACCGCGGCTGGCGATGACCAGCGGCACCGCGGTCAGCGCCGGATCGCTGAGCAGGGGTTTCCTTGGCCGCGCGGCAGGCGTGCGTCAGCGCTCGCAGTTGCCAGGCGTCGAGTTTGCTGCCCTGCGCGGCGAGCTTGCCGGCAACCGCATAGGCCAGGGCCAGGTCCATGTTGTCGCCGCCGAGCAAGATGTGCTCGCCAACGGCAACGCGATGCAGTTCGAGGCTGCCGTCGCGTTCGAGAACGGCGATCAGCGAGAAGTCGCTGGTGCCGCCGCCGACATCGACGACCAGGATGATGTCGCCCGGCCGCACCTGTTTGCGCCAGCCGCCGTCGCTCTTCTGAATCCAGCTGTACAGCGCCGCCTGCGGCTCTTCGAGCAGGATCATGTGCTCACAGCCGGCAGCGCGCCGCTTCGGCAGTCAGTTCGCGGGCCGCCGGGTCGAAGGAGGCGGGAATGGTGACGACGATTTCCTGATCGACGAAGGGGCTGTCGGTTGTGCCTGATCCCAGGCCGCGCAAGTGGCCGAGATAGCGCAGCGAGGCTTCGAGTGGCGATAGACGCGCCACTTCCGGCGGCGCGTCGTTAAGGTGAATCGCCGCGCGTCGATCGACGCCGGCGTGGCAGAGCCAGCTCTTTGGCGCTGGAAACCAGCCGGCTCAGCGTCGCCGCGCCGCGACTGCGCGCCATTTCCCCGACTGCGTAGTCCTGCTCGGCCGTCCACGGCAGGTTGAGATCGCCGGCCGCGAGTTCGCTGGGATGCGGCAGGTAGATGAACGACGGCAGCAGGCCGAGCGACTCGACCGCACCGGGGCGGTCAGCTGTGGTACTTCGAGTATCCCCTGCACGACCTGCTCGCCGTCGCAGGCGCCGATATCGACGTAGGAGAGGGCGCACGGAGTGGTGCCGAGGTCGATGCCGAGCGAAAACTTTGCCTCGCTCATAGTTCCACCTCCGCGGCAGCAACGATGCGCAGGTCGTGACCCGCGGCGAGCCTGGGCAGGCGAACCCGCTTACCCGCCAGCCGCGGTGGGTGATGCTGCCGGTGAATGGCGGTTGGCCGACGACGTTGCCGGTGACGCGAATCGCTGCGGCGTCAAAACCGGCGGGCAAGGTGAGGCGGCTGCCTTCGGCTTCTTCGCGCACCGCGTTGATCGTGAAGTTGTCGCGCAGTACCCGGCGACAACCTTCATGAACGACGCGCGCGGCGGCGCCGACGTCGGTATCGGCATAGCTGGCGACGTCTTCCGGATGAAGTCGATGAAGCGCGCTCGCGCTGCAGCAGGCCGAGCAGCCGCAACGCGCCATCGCGGGCGCCGCTGCGGTAAGCGGCACGGTCACGGGTTTCGCCTGCCGGCGCCGATGGCTCGGCGCGTTGCTCGCCCGAGCGTAAGGCTTGCACGCGGGCGGCGAACTGGCCGTCGGAAAGAATCGAGAAAAAGGTGCCGAAGGCAAGGGAGATTCTGCTCAACAAGGAGGGACTGGCTTGTTTCATGGAATGGTCCTGAGTTTGACCGCTGCGGCAGCGGCGCTATGGAATGTTTTCAGACTGCGTGGCTGCGCCGGGGCCGGGCCGGCAGGTGCGCGCAGCGGGTCTTCTGCGAAAGTAATCGACCCTGCTTGCGCATGCTGGCCATGGTCGGGGGGTAAAGCCAGGCCAGGCGCAACGCCAAGCCATCGCTCCCCCTGCAGGGGCGTCTGTTGCGCCGCAATATAAACCATTTTCCAAGATTCGCAGCTCTCGCGACGGGAAGCACGTTTGGGGAGGGTGGTTGGCGAGGCGATCACCTCGGACCGAGGCGCGAACACCTGATCCGTCTGCTGTTGCAAGGTGGCCGGCTTTAATAGTCCGCCTGGATTATTTTCCAGCTTCTGTTTGTGTATGCGCGCGGGACAGCCAGGGAGCGGCTCAGGAACCTTTTGAGATGGTCGCTCACACCGAATTGCCGATTCAGTCGCGTAGGCCGGTTGAAGCGTGCCACGGCGTGAAGACATGCGCCGTGCGCATGAGGAGGTGATAGCCCCTCATGGCATTCCAGTCGAGAGGCGCTGCCATGTCGTAGTGGTAGCCTTGGTCTTTCAGGTGCCGCAAAGGCCTGTCCAGCGGGTGAATCCCGCCTGGCAACTTTCGTTCCGGCCGGTAAGCAACCGGAGCAGTCGTGGAGGTAACGAAGCGGGCTGAAGCCCCCAGGTGTAGAGGGTCCTGTCAGGGATTTGGCGAGTACGAAGTGCCGTAATGTGAATGAACACTGAGTAGGCCTCGGAAAGGGCGATGCGGAAGCCGACCCGGCGTTACTACGGGAAGGCCGATGTCGTAGGCGGCTGCGGCCGTGAAAGGCAGCCCGTGGTTCCGCCGGGGGTGGTGACGGTATGTGTGGAAGAGGAAGACAGACGTAACACGGGAAGCCCCATCACGGTCAAGCAAGATTCAACCGGACGCCCGCGAGGGCCGGGCCGGGCGAGGTGGGGTGGCGGAGAGGCTCGTGGTACCGTGAAGTCGGGTAATGCCGATGGAGGAAAGGGGCCCCAGTTCAAGACCAACGCAAGAAGCGGAAAGGGACATGAGATTGGGCAACCTGCAAACCTGGTCAACGTTCAGAAACTGCGGACGGCGTTACACGCCGGAAGCGGAAGGAAGAACCCGGGTTCCGGTTCTACCTCCTGTATGACAAGATTTACCGACGGGACGTGCTCGACCACGCCTACCGAAGCTGCCAAGCCAACCAGGAGCAGCCGGGGTGGATGGAGTGCGATTTGAAGACATCGAAGCGTACGGAGAAGAACGCCGGTCAGGGAACTGGCGGAACGGCTGAAGAAGAAGGACTACCGACCGGAAGCGGTCAAACGGGTTCCGGATACCGAAGCCGAACGGCAAGCTGCGCCCTTTGGGGATACCGACGATCACCGACCGAGTGGTGATTCAACGGCGGCGCTGCTCGTGCTGGAACCTATCTTCGGAAGCTGATCTGCAACCGGAGCAATACGCCACCGGGCAGAGCGTAGCTCAGGACGCGTTAAGAGCGATTCATCGTCTGTTGGAATACAGGCCACCAGCAAGTGATCGATGCGGATCTGTCCGGCTATTTCGATCACATTCCGCACCCCGAGCTTATGAAGAGCGTCGCCCGTCGGATCGTGGATCGGCACGTTCTGCACTCTCCGGGCAATGGCTGGAAGCGCCGGTGGAAGAGGACGACGGATACGGTCACCCGGAAGCGGACGATCCAACCGGGACACTGGACGCGGCACTCTAGGCACCTATTTCACCGCTGCTGTCGAATTTGTACATGCGGCGCTTCATCCTCGGATGGAAGAGGTTGGGGTATGCCCGTCGCTGGTTGGCGCATTATCGTCAATTACGCGAGACTTGTCATCTGCTGCAAAGGCCGGGCAGAGGATGCCATGGACGCGATGTGAGTGTATGACGGAGCAACTGGAAGCTGACGGAACGACGACAGACACATCTGTGTCAAATACCGCAAGAGCGGTTTGACTTCCTGGGTTACACCTTTCGGGCGGTGCTGGCGAACCGTGGACTGGGCGCGCCTACATCGGCACTCGGCCCTCGCAGAAGAGCATCCAACGGATGGTGGAAAGCATCACTGAGGAAACCGACCGCCGCCGAACCCTCCTGGATGCCTAGTTTGTAGTGGGACGGCTGAACCGGAAACTGACCGGCTGGGCGAATTACTTTCCTCGTCCCAGTCAGCCCGGCCTATCGGGCGATCTGCCCCTTCGCCACGCAACGTCTCCGCCGGTGGTTGGTGCAAGGCACAAGGTCTCCGGTAAGGGGGAGACGCGCTACCCTCGATCGGTATCTCAGCCGTAAGAGTTGGGGCTGGTCAGATTTGCCTGCACGGAACCATGACCTTCCGTGGGCGGTAAAGCGCGATGTCCTTGTCCGGAGAGCCGGATGCGGGAGAACTGCACGTCCGGTTGGATGAGCGGGGATGTGAATCGGGAATGGCCCGGCTACGGGGGCACCGCCAAACGAAAGGGGACGGAAACAGACA
>JADJOT010000005.1 GCA_016713625.1 Candidatus Accumulibacter affinis | reverse complement strand
TGCGTAATCAATACGGGTTCATTTCAGGAAGGATCGGACGCATTCCCTGCAGCCATCGAGTTCATGGCACGGATGAGAGAAGTCGAAGCGGACGCGATCGAATTCGAAAACAAGCTGTTCGCGCCCTATTCGCCTGATGGCCACGCCTCATCGACGAGTTAGCGCAGTGATCGGGCCGGCGGCCGCACGCCCTAAAGTCATCGACGAGTTACACCCCCCGGGAGAGCCGCGGAACGTCGTTGAAGCGTCGCGCCATCGCCGCCTGGATCGTTTACGACATTGCCGTTCACGGTTACGGCCTGATGATTCCGGCAGTCGGCTTTGCCATTTATTTCACCTCCTTTGTCGCCGCAGGCCATCCTCTTGCGGATGGGCTATGGTCGCTGGCGGTGGCGATTCCGCTGGTTGCCGCCGGGCTATTGGGTCCGTGGCTGGGGGCCGTCGCCGATGCCGGCGGTCACCGGCGCGCAATGCTGGCCGGTGCAACCCTGATCTGCGCGACAGCCAGTGCGCTGTTGGTCACGCTTGGCCCGGGCGACATCGTGGCCGGCATGCTGCTGTTCATCGCTGCCCAACTGGCTTGTTTGCTGGCAACAGCACTCTACAACTCCTACTTGCCCGAGATTTCGACGCCGCAAACCTCGGCCCGCATTTCCGGCATGGCGTGGGGGCTGAGTTATCTTGGCGGAATAGCCTGTTTCCTGTTGTGCCTGCCATTCATCCGCGCCGGCGTCGTCGCAGACAACGAGGCCCATTTCGCCAATGCGTTTCTGGTCACTGCAGGTTTCTTGCTGACGTTCGGCATGATCTCGATTCTCGGATTGCCGGCAGAAGACAAGGTCGACGGCAAGGGCGAAAAAGCCAATCCGTACCAACGCCTCTGGAATACCGTGCGCTCCTGGCGCCAAGAGCGCCAAATCCCCAAGTTTCTCCTCGCGTATTACCTGATCAATGACGCCATGGTCACGGTTCTCTATTTCACGGCCCCCCCCCCGGGGCGGCGCGCGGGGCGCGGGCCCCCCCCCCCCCCCGCGCCCCGCGCGCCCCGCCCGCCCCCCCCCCCGCCGGCGGGCCGCCGGGGCGCCGGGGCGGGCCGGGGGCGGGGGTCCGATTTTCTCAAGGCGACATTCGGACTCAGCATGCAGGAGATCTTGATCCTCTCGCTGACTTTCCAGATGATCGCCATTCCATCGACGATTTTCTTCGGCTGGCTCGGCGACCGCTGGAGCCAGTTTGGCGCAGTCAATGTGACGTTAGTGATCTGGGTGTTGGTGCTTGCGCTGATGGGCCTGGCTGAAGGTGAACATGCTCCGCCGGTCATCGCAATTGCCCTGGGTCTGGTTCTCGGCTCTACCCAGAGCCTTCTGCGCAGCATGTATTCGCAAATGGTCCCGCCAGACCGGGCCGGAGAGTATTTCGGCTTCCATGCACTGGCATGCCGCGCTTCGTCAGCACTCGGGCCGTTGCTGTTCGGAGCGGTCAGCGCAGTGGCTGGCAGCCAACGGATTGCCATGATGTCGCTCGGGGTCTTCCTGCTTGCGGGGGCAATCCTTCTGGCCAGAGTTCAGGCAGAAATCCGATGAATGAATCGCTCCAGATTCCATCGGCTGTCTTGAAAGGCCGTTTCGCAGAGAAATCCAGTCGCACAGGCTGACCTTGGAGGATGGCAGATTCGGCCGAGAACTGGACCGACACCGAACAGAGCCGAGCGGCAGGTTCCGGTTCAGTTAGCCGCCGTTCGGGCCGGGCGATTTTTCGCTGCCGACACGTATTTTGGTGGCCGACTGCACTCCTTCGTCATGATTCTCGAAGAGATCTGTCGTAGCCAGGTACTCGCCAAAAAAACCCAACTGCGCCATCGCCGTGACGTTCCCTCTGGGATCCCAGACCACTTGAAAACGACCTCCGGGCGTCAATACGCTCATCGCGTCCGTATCCACAAACCGCTCTTCAATCGCTTGCTCGACCGCTACCACTAGCCGCTTCTTACTCAATTCGCATTCACCCATTTGGTGACCTCCCTGATCCGCGGCAAACCCGCTCCACGCCTAAGTTTGCAGCAAATCCAGGAGGGTCAACTGAGGAAAATAGGATCATTTACGCCGAGATCGCCTCGGCATGTGACACTCCCGCCGACGCAGCTTCAGGAAAACAGCTCGGCCAGCGCTTCGCCAGGTTCGACGGCACGCATGAAGGCTTCGCCGACGAGGAAGGCGTTGACCCCGTTGTCGCGCATCAACTGCACGTCACGGCTGGCGAGAATGCCGCTTTCGGTGACCACGATGCGATCGGCCGGCAGGTAGGGCAGGAGTTCAAGGGTGGTTTGCAGGCTGACCTCGAAGCTGCGCAGGTTGCGGTTGTTGATGCCGATCAGCGGCGTGGCGAGTTGCAGGGCGAGATCGAGTTCGTGTCCATTGTGCACTTCGACAAGCACTGCCATACCCAGGCTGTCGGCGATGGCTTCGCAATCGCGCATCGCCGGCAGATCGAGTGCGGCAGCGATCAGCAGGATCGCGTCGGCCCCCATGGCGCGCGTTTCATGGACCTGGTAGGCGTCAACCAGGAAATCCTTGCGCAACACCGGCAACTCGCAGGCCGCGCGTGCCGCCCTCAGGTAGGCTGGCGCCCCCTGAAAAAACTGGCGATCGGTGAGTACCGACAGGCAGGCTGCACCGTGTTTCTGATAGCTGCCGGCAATTGCGGCCGGGCGAAAGTCGGAGCGCAGGACGCCGCGGGAAGGACTGGCCTTCTTGATTTCGGCGATCACTGCCGGCTGTCCGGCGGCGATTCGCGCCTGCATGGCACCCAGAAAATCGCGTGCCGCAGGCTGCCGTTCGGCTGCGTCGATCATCGCAGCGAGCGGGGCGTCGGCCATCGCCGCGGCCACTTCATCGCGTTTGACGGCGAGGATGCGGTTGAGGATGTCGCTCATTCAGGCCGCCATGCGTTGCGTGAAAGCAACGAACTGATCGAGCCTGGCACGTGCCGCGCCCGAGGCGATGACCTCGAAGGCCTGGTCTACGCCGTCGGCCAGCGTCGCCGCCAGACCGCTGACATAGATGCTGGCGCCGGCGTTGAGCGCGACGATGTCACGCGCCGCGCCACCCCGGTCGGCGAGCGCAGCCAGCAACATCGCTTTCGACTCCTCGACGTTGGCCACACGCAGAACTCGCGGGTCGTGTACCGGCAGATTGAAGTGCTCGGGGTGGATCGTGTATTCCTCGACGCGGCCGTCCTTCAGTTCGCCGACCAGGGTTTCGCCGGAGATCGAGATCTCGTCGAGGCCTTCACGGCCAAAAACCGAGAGCGCATGCGAACTGCCGAGCCGCTGCAGAACACGCACCTGGATGCCGACCAGGTCGGGGTGGAAGACGCCGAGCACCTGATTGGCGGCGTTGGCCGGGTTGGTCAACGGACCGAGGATGTTGAACAGGGTGCGCACACCGAGTTCGCGGCGCACCGGACCGGCGTGCTTCATGGCGCTGTGGTGGTTGGGGGCGAACATGAAGCCGACGCCGACTTCGCCGATGCTCTCGGCGACCTGTTCCGGCGTCAGGTTGATGTTGACGCCGAGCGCTTCGAGAACGTCGGCGCTGCCCGACTGCGAGGAGACCGATCGCCCGCCATGCTTGGCAACGCGTGCGCCGGCAGCGGCGGCCACGAACATCGCGGCGGTCGAGATGTTGAAGGTCTGTGCGCCGTCACCGCCGGTGCCGCAGGTATCGACGAGGTGGGCGCCGTCCTTGACCAGCACCTTGGTCGACAGCTCGCGCATGACCTGCGCCGCCGCGGCAATCTCACCGATGGTCTCCTTTTTCACACGCAGGCCGACGATGATCGCCGCAATCATCACCGGCGTGACTTCGCCGCCCATGATCTGACGCATCAGCGACACCATCTCGTCGTGAAAGATTTCGCGGTGCTCGATCACCCGCGCCAGGGCGTCCTGGGGTGTCATTGGCGGTGCTCCTCAAGGAAATTCTTCAGCAGATCGTGACCACGCTCGGTGAGGATCGATTCCGGGTGGAACTGCACGCCCTCGACCGTCAGTGTTTTGTGGCGCAGGCCCATGATCTCGCCATCGTCGGTCCACGCGGTAACCTCCAGGCAGTCCGGCAAGGACGCGCGTTCGACGGCCAGCGAGTGATAGCGGGTGCAGGTCAATGGACTGGGCAGACCGCGGAAGACGCCCTGCTCGGTGTGGTGTACCGGCGATACCTTGCCGTGCATCAGGCGCTGCGCATGGACAACCTGGCCTCCGAAAGCCTCACCGATCGCCTGATGGCCCAGACATACCCCGAGCAACGGAATCCTGCCGGCAAACTCGCGAATCGCCGCCAGAGAGATGCCGGCCTGCGCCGGCGCGCAGGGACCCGGAGAGATCACCAGCAAGTCCGGCTGCAGGCGCGTGATCCCGGCAATCGAGATGGCGTCGTTACGGAACACCCTGACGTCCTGCCCCAGTTCGCCAAAGTACTGCACGAGGTTGTAGGTGAAGGAATCATAGTTATCGATCATCAACAGCATATCGCGGCTATCCTTTTGTTCTATATGGCCATGGTTCCAACCAATCCGTCTTGACACCAGCTCGGATACCCGCAGTTTCTTTTGCTACCCTCGCGCCGATGGCCTGGAACCGAATGCACGAAAGCCGCTATTGTCCCCCATATCGGCCATGTCTCAAACCTCCACCCCCGCGCCATCGCTACTCCGTGCCCTCCTGAATCACGCCATCACGCGGTAAAGCTGCGTCATGGCTTCATCGCCCCCGCTGTCGCCGTCCCTTTTGACCCGCCCTGCGTCGCCACGGCGCAGGCCAGCGGTCAAGCCGCTCGCCAGCTTGCGGCTTGCAGGGGCTACCGTCGGGGTTACCTGAACCGCAAAAGCCCTTGCGCCCACCGCCATCGAACTTGCCTAACTCGTTTATTCTTGGCTGGAGACTGTCGGACAATGGCGACTTTTCTAGGAACAGCTCGAAACCCTGAACGAGGAACTGGAATCGCTGAATGCCCAGGCACTGGAGTTGCAAACCCGCATCGCGCAAAATGTCGCATCGTTGCTGCCATGAAGGAGGCCCAATGAACACCGAAAACATAGAACAAGCCGCACTGCATTTGCCCACGCGGCAACGCGCCGAACTGGCACACAAGTTGTTGCTCAGTCTCGAAGAGCAAAACGAGGAAGAGATCGCGCAGGCATGGCACACCGAGGCGGCTCGTCGCGCAGCAGAAATTGACAGCGGGCAGACCGATACCGTTTCGGCAGAAGACGCCCGCGCCGCTGCCCAAGCCCTGTTGCGATGACTTATCGCTTTCACCGCGCTGCACTGGCCGAGCATCTGGATGAAGTTGCGTTGTATGAAAGCCGACTTCCCGGCCTGGGCGCAGATTACCTTGCCGAATTCGAGAAGGTCATGGCGCGCGTCTGCGCCACGCCAGACTTCTACCCAAGGGTCGGCGATTCCGACCTCCGCAAAGCCGGGCTCAAGCGTTTCCCGTTTCACGTCATTTATCAGGTGAAATCAGCGCAGATCCATGTCCTCGCGATCGCGCATCAGCGCCGCCGACCGGCTTATTAGATTGAACCACGCTTGGCAGGCTGTGTTCGGCACCACCTGCGCGCAAGCATCCCTGATTCAGGGAACGGCCATGCCCGGAGTTTTTGAGGAGTTACCTGGAAGCCCATCAATACGAAGATTGTCACCGGGCATCGGGCAGCAACGGACTTCACCGGATTGCGATCATGCTTTTAGATCATCAACAGCATTCAGGGCCTATCTTTCTGACTAACGGTCATGGCGATTCCAGACACCCCGATGAGGAAAGGCATGACCGTTCCCTCCCTTGCAGGGCGCATTCCGGCTTGCCATCTCCCTTGCAGGGCGCATTCCGGCTTGCACGCCGGAATCGTTCGTTGGGCACGGAGCATGCTCCGTGAATTCCCCATCTCACCCCCCCGACCCCTCTCCCACAAGCGGGCGAGGGGAGGTTCGTGAGTCGCTGACGCGACTTGCACATTAAAGGCCGGCTTCCGCGCGCAGCGTGGCGGCCTTGTCGATGGCTTCCCAGGTGAACTCGGGCTCCTCGCGACCGAAGTGGCCGTAGGCGGCGGTCTTGCGGTAGATCGGGCGCAACAGGTCGAGTGACTGGATGATGCCTTTCGGACGCAGGTCGAAGTGCTTGCCGATCAGGTCGACGATGATTTCGTCGCTGACCTTGCCCGTGCCGAAGGTATTGACCATCAGCGATACCGGCCGCGCAACGCCGATCGCATAGGCCACCTGCACTTCGCAGCGCTCGGCGAGACCGGCAGCGACGATGTTCTTCGCCACGTAACGCGCGGCATAGGCGGCCGAGCGGTCCACCTTCGACGGGTCCTTGCCCGAGAACGCGCCTCCGCCGTGCCGGGCGGCGCCGCCGTAGGTATCGACGATGATCTTGCGGCCGGTCAGACCACAGTCCCCGTGCGGACCACCAACCACGAAGCGCCCGGTCGGGTTCACCAGATAGCGGGTGTTGCCGGTCAACAGGTCGTGCGGAAGCACCGGCTTGATGACCTCCTCGATTACTGCTTCCGAGATCTGGGCGTGCGAGACGTCCGGGTCGTGTTGCGTGGACACAACGATGGTGTCGATCGACACCGGCCTGCCGTCGACATACTTCACGGTGAGCTGGCTCTTGGCGTCCGGGCGCAGCCACGGCAGGCGACCGTCGCGGCGCACTTCTGCCTGGCGCTGCATGATCCGGTGCGCGTAGTGGATCGGTAGCGGCATCAGCGATGCGGTTTCGTTGCAGGCGTAGCCAAACATCAGACCCTGGTCGCCGGCGCCCTGGTCGAAGTCCAGACCCTGGCCCTCGTTGACGCCTTGTGCGATATCCGGTGACTGACGGTTGATTGCTGTCAGAATGGCACAGCTCTTGTAGTCGAAGCCGATCTCGGAGTTGTCGTAGCCGATGCGGCGCACGGCCTCCTGTGCGATTTCGCGATAGTTGATGTGTGCCCTGGTGGTGATTTCACCCGAGATGACCACCAGACCGGTCGACACCAGGGTCTCGCAGGCGACCCGCGCGGGTGGATCGTCGGCCAGGATGGCGTCAAGAATGGCATCGGAAATCTGGTCGGCGACTTTGTCGGGATGGCCTTCGGAAACCGATTCCGAAGTGAAGAGGTACTCTTTGCTCACGCTGGTTCTGCTCCAATAAAAAAACCCCGAAACGGCTGCGTGGCCGGCTCCGGGGTTCGAGCAGACGACGCTTTAGCAGTATTTGGAGCCGCCTCTGCGGCTCGCTCCGCCCTGCAAGTTGTCCTGATTAACTCGGCGGATGGATAATTATAGTTTTTCCCTGGTCGAGCGGTCAAAGACTTCTCGTTGCCTGTTGCCAACTTTGCCATAAGCGAATTGCCGATTGCTTGCCCTGTTCCGTCTCCTCAGCCGTCTACCCCTGTCCTGGCTGCACGCTCTCGGCGCATTTCTTGGCTGGCTGACCTGGCTGCTCTCGCCGACCTACCGTCGGCACATGCGCGAGAACATGCTGCTGGCGCTCGGTGCAGACGAGACCCGGCGCGTGCGTGCACGCGCCATCGGCGAAGCCGGCAAGGGCGCGCTGGAACTGGCGCGAATCTGGTTGCGGCCGCTCGCCGAAACTGCCGCCCGGGTGGTCAGGGTGTCAGGCTGGGAACTGGTCGAGGCGGCGACCCGCAAAGGCAAGGGAATCCTCTACCTGACACCGCACCTGGGCTGTTTCGAGGTCACCGCACAATACCTCTCCACGCAGGCGCCGATCACGGTCCTTTATCGGCCACCCCGCCAGGCCTGGCTGCAAGCGATGATCGAGGCCGGCCGGGCACGGGCACAGTTGCACCTGGCGGCTGCCGACCTGTCCGGGGTGCGCAGCCTGCTCAAGGCCCTCAAGCGCGGCGAAGCGGTCGGCATGCTGCCCGATCAGGCCCCCAAGACGGGCGAAGGGCGCTGGCTCGATTTCTTCGGCAAACCGGCTTACACGATGACCCTGGCGGCGCGACTGGTCGAGAGCGGCGCCACCGTGATCATGGTCTGGGCGGAACGGTTGCCGGGTGGAGCCGGTTACCATTTTCACCTGCAGGAAGCGACGCAGCCGATCCGCGGAACGATCGAGGAGCGCGCGCAACAGATCAATCACGAGATCGAGAATCTGATACGCCAGTGCCCCGAGCAATATCTCTGGGGATACAACCGCTACAAGCGGCGGCGGGGCAGCGACGCACAACCGGTCCAGGAACTCGGCGGGCAGGCGTGAGCAGACCTGGCTGCGGGTGCTCGCCGGACGTCATCGGTACAGCATTGATGCCGATCGCCTTCTGTCTGTACAAATACTTTCCTTTCGGAGGACTGCAGCGCGATTTCCTGCGCATTGCCCTCGCCTGCCAGGCACGTGGCAACACCGTCCGGGTGTATACGCTGGAATGGCGTGGCGACATCCCCGCGGGATTCGAGGTGGTGCTGGTGCCGGTCAGAGCGCTAACCAATCATCGCCGCTATGCGAAATTCAGCGCCTGGGTGGCGAGTCATCTGGCAGCCCATCCAGCCGGTCGGGTCGTCGGCTTCAACAAGATGCCAGGTCTCGACGCCTATTTTGCTGCCGACGCCTGTTACGAAGACAAGGCGCGCACGCTGCGCAACCCGCTCTACCGCCGGTCGGGACGCTATCGCCATTTTTCGGCTTACGAGCTGGCGGTCTTCGGAGCACAGAGCCGAACCGAGATTTTGCTGATTTCCCCTCTGCAAAAGCCACTGTTCCAGAAGTATTACGGCACCCCCGACCAACGCTTTCACCTATTGCCACCGGGAATCGCGCTTGATCGGCGGGCGCCTGCGAACGCTGCGGAGATGCGTGCGGAGTTCCGCCGCGAGTTCGGGCTGCAAGAGGGAGATCTGCTGCTGTTGCAGATCGGCTCCGGCTTCAAGACCAAAGGGCTGGATCGCAGCCTGCAGGCACTGGCAGCCTTGCTGCCGGTGCTGCGCTGCCGTTGTCGGCTGATCGCCATCGGTGACGATGATCCGACCCTGTTCCGCGGCCAGGCACGCGCGCTGGGACTCGCCGATCGCGTCAGGATCCTCGCCGGACGCAGCGACATCCAGCGTTTTCTGCTTGGCGCCGATCTGCTCATCCATCCGGCGTACAACGAAAACACCGGCACGGTTCTCCTCGAAGCGATGGTTGCCGGCTTGCCGGTATTGACCACCGCCGTCTGCGGTTATGCGCATTACATCGCCGAGGCCGACGCCGGCCTGGTGGTTCCCGAACCTTTTGAACAGGCGCGTCTCGACCAGCTCCTGGCGCACATGCTCAACGACGAACCGGCGCGTCTGCGTTGGCACAACAACGGCCTCGCTTATGCAGAGGATGCCGACATCTACGGCAACGCGGAAGTTGCGGCCGACGTAATCCTGAAAGAGCGCCAGTGAGTACCAGCGAGCTGGTGATCGACGAGCCATTTCGCTCGCTGTGGGCAGGGCAGGATCCTTTCGTCGCCGTCGAGGCGCTGCAGGGCGAGGTATTTCGGGAACTGGAGGCGCGCCGTACCTTGCGTACCGAAGTTGCCGGCCGCGGCTATTTCGTGAAGATCCATCGCGGTAGCGGCTGGCTGGAGATTCTCAAGAACGTCCTCTCGCTACGCGCACCTGTCCTCGGTGCGCGCAACGAGTGGCAGGCGATCCAGCGGCTGCGTGAGCTTGGCGTCGATAGCATGCGCGCCGTTGCCTTCGGCCAGCGTGGCAGCAATCCGGCCAGACAATCTTCGTTCATCGTCACCGAGGAACTGGCGCCAAGCGTCAGCCTGGAGGACTATGCGCTGGACTGGCAGGGGAATCCCCCCCCGGTTCGCCTGAAGCGTGCGCTGATCACCGGCGTCGCCGAGGCGGCGCGGAAAATGCACCAGGGTGGCGTAAACCATCGTGACTTCTATATCTGCCATTTTCTGCTCCATCTCGATCCGCCGCCGACACCGGAAAGCCTTCGATTGTCGCTGATCGACCTGCATCGCGCCCAGCTCAGAGCCAGAACGCCACGACGCTGGCGCGACAAGGACCTCGCCGCGCTGTATTTCTCGGTACTCGATGTTCCGCTGACCAGGCGTGATCTTTTGCGTTTTCTGACGGTGTATTTTGCCCGGCCGCTGCGCCTGCTGCTGCGCGAGGAAGCGCCGCTGCTCGCCTACCTGGCGCGCGAGCGCCGACGCTTGCGGGCGCGTTTTGCACGCAAGTCGGCCGCCGGTGAGATGAACTGATCGGCTGATCCCTGAATCGCCACAGGCCAAGCGGTGGCCCGCTTCGACGACACCCATCGCGTCTTTTCCCTCGCTGACGAGTTGCCCCAAGCGGTGCCGCCGTCTGGCAATTGTCCCAATTCATTAATACCCTTAGCATCTGATTCTGTTACCATCCCTGGCGGCCGAAAGGATCCACACCCGTTCTGATTGACCCTTTTTCCGATCCCGCAACCCAGCCCACAGATCTCGCCATGAAGAAATCCGAACCCGTCGATCACCTTCACGAACAGGCGTATTACCTGGATACCTGCAAGCGGTTCGACCGCGCCGAGGTGGCCAGCGAGTACCGGGCGCGCAAGAACGTGTTCACCAGCCGCAACCGGCGCGAATGGCAGTGCATCGAAAAGGCCCTGGCCGGCATCGCCTCGGGGGCCGAGGTGCTGGACCTCCCCTGCGGCAGCGGGCGGCTGGAACCTCTGCTGGAGAAGCGCGGCTACCGGGTCACTGCGGCGGACTACTCCGGCCACATGGTGGCCACCGCCAGGACGGCCTACCTGGAGAGCACCCACCAGCTCGAACTCCCGGAGCACATGCGTTTCATGCAGCAGGACGTGATGCAGATGAGTTTCGCCGATGGCGAGTTCGACGCGGTGATCTGCAACCGCCTGCTCCACCATTACCCTACCCCCGGCCTGCGCCAGCAGGCGCTGCGGGAGTGCAAGCGCGTCTCGCGGGGAATCCTGGTAATCTCCTACTTCTCTAACCTGTCCCTCTCGGCGCTGCGCTTCCACATGAAGTACCGCATCAAGTCCCGGACGCCCACCGACCGGGTTCCGATCTGGTTCCGGGTGTTGCAGGAGGACCTGAACGCGGTGGAGTTGCGGTGCACTGGCAGCTACCCGGTACGCTACGGGCTTTCCCCCCAGACCTACCTACGCCTGGAGCGACGTTGAGCCGACCCCCGCCAGGACGTGGGTCGTTGTAGACAGGTGACTCCGCACCCTTGCTGCGATGCTGGCCAACCCATTGATTTTCGATTCACCCTGCGCAGCGCGCAGGGTGAGCCCGCGTTGTCCTGGCATGGAGGCATGCTTTGCTTCCTCTGTTTTTCGATCTGGCGCTGCTGCATGATGGGCAGCAGCGCGATGCAGGGCGGGCAACAGACCTCGCTGCGCGGTATACGTGATTGACTGGTCCCTGAATCCCGAATACGCCACCGGTGAAGTGGGCGCCCTGTTCGGCGATATCGAGCGCGTCTTTGCCCTCACGGGCGAATTGATTACCCATGATTCGCTGTGTCGGGTGCTGCGCGTCACGGTGGGCAACAAACGCTACTACGTCAAACGCTACAGCGGCACCGGCAAGAACCGCCGGCGCCGATGGTTCGGCCTGCGTCGCTGGCTTGGCCCACCGCGGGTACGCGCCGAGTGGCAGAATCTGCTGGCCTTCCGGGCCTGGGGAATTCCGACCGCGACGCTGGTTGCCTACGGCCTCGAGCGGCGCAGCGGAGCTTTCACGCGTGGAGCGCTGGTGACCGAGGAAATTCCCGATACCATGGATCTGGCGCAGATCAACTACCTCAACGATCCACGACTGGCCGATCGCTACTGGGTTGCCCGGGTCTCCCGACAGGTCGCCGACATCGCGCGAACACTGCACGCGGCCCGCTTTGCCCACAACGACCTGAAGTGGCGCAACCTGCTGGTCGATGGCGAAGCGACGGTCTATCTGATCGATTGTCCCAGCGGCGGCCATTATCGCGGCGCGGTTCTCGATTACCGGATCATCAAGGATCTCGCCTGCCTCGACCTGTGGGCCAGGCAACGACTGTCGCGCAGCCAGCGCTTGCGTTTCTATCTGGATTACACGCAGCAGCCTCGGCTGACCGACCAGGATCACCAGCGAATCCGGAAGATCGTCCGTTTTTTCCATGGCCGCGCGCTGGCGCCCTGGTTTGCCGATTCGGCCCAGCCCTGATTGACTGATGATGAGCCTGGACGAACTGGCCCTGGCCAGCACCCTGCAGGCTGCCGGACGGAATCCGCAGCTGCCCTTTCGCATCGCTCTCGCCGATGGCCGCCAGCTCCGCATGTTCCGCCTGTTGCGCGTGCTGCCGGGCAAGCGCCTGGTTGGCGAGGCGACACTGGGAGACCGCCGGGTGCTGGCCAAGCTCTTTGTTGGCCGCCACTGCGAAAAGCACTGGCAGCAGGAACGGGCAGGCCTCGAGGAACTCGTCCTGGCCGCTGTGCCGACCCCTCCGCTGGTGGCCGCGATGGCGCTGGCCGGTGGCGGCTACGCCCTGCTGACGGACTTTCTCGATAGCGCCGAGAGTCTGGCCGAGTGCTGGGCACGCGTCGCCGGGCGCCCGCCCGGGGATGCCCAAGCGCTGTCGACCCTGGCTCCGGCACTGACCATGGCCGGCCGCCTGCACGCCGCCGGACTGGTACACGAAGACCTGCACCTCGGCAACTTTCTGCGCCATGACGGATGTCTGCTGGTCATCGACGGTGATGCCGTGCGCGTCGTCAGCCCGGGACAGGCGTTGCCGCCGGAGCGCGCCTGTGCGAATCTGGCGGTGCTGCTGGCGCAGTTGCCGCCGGCGTGGGACGAACATTTGCCGACGCTGCTGCCGGCCTATCTTGCCGGGGCGGGCAACGTTCCGTTCGCGATGCCCGCCTTGCGTGCGCAGATCACGCGTGTCAGAGCGTGGCGCCTCGGAGACTTTCTCGCCAAGACGGTTCGCGACTGCACGCTGTTCGCCGTCGAGCGCAGCACTAGCCGCTTCAGCACGGTGTTGCGCCAGGAATCCGCAGCCCTGGCGCCTTTGCTGGCTGCGCCCGACAGCGCCATCGAGCGTGGCCGGGTGCTCAAGGACGGTGGCACCAGCACGGTTGCCCGAGTGGTCGTCAATGACCGCGTGCTGCTCGTCAAACGCTACAACCTCAAGAACCTGGGCCACGCGCTCGGCCGCCTGTGGCGTCCGAGTCGGGCCTGGCATTCCTGGCGGGAAGGGCACCGCTTGCAGTTTCTCGGCATTCCCACGCCACAACCGCTGGCGCTGATCGAGGAACGCGTGGGACCACTGCGGCGGCGGGGCTGGTTGATCTGCGATTTCTGCCCAGGGCCGAATCTGCTGGTTCACCTGTCGGCCGACCGTGAACCGCCCGCCGCCGAGGCGCGGGCGATGATCAGCCTGTTCGAGACCATGCATCGCCAGCAGATCAGCCATGGCGACCTCAAGGCGATGAATCTGCTGTGGTATGCCGAGCGCGTGCTGCTCATCGATCTCGATAGCGTCGTTCAGCATCGCTCGCCGGCTGCCCATGCGCGCGCCTGGCAACGGGATCGCGCGCGCCTGCTGCGCAACTGGCCCGCCGCTTCGCTTCTCCATCGCTGGCTTGACGAGCACTTGCCGCCAGCGGCCTGAGGCGGCACGTCCGGCGCCTGCTGCTTCAGGCGGCGTCTGTTGCTTCCTCGCTGAACTGCATCGCGTGCAGGCGCGCATAGTGGCCGTTGGCCGCCAGCAACTCGTTGTGGGTACCGCGTTCGACGATACGCCCCTGCTCCATGACCAGGATCAGGTCGGCTTTTTCAATGGTCGACAGGCGGTGGGCAATGACCAGGGTGGTTCGTCCAGCCATCGCCTGGTCGAGGGCACTCTGAATGTGACGTTCCGACTCGGTGTCCAGTGCCGAAGTCGCCTCATCGAGGATCAGGATCGGCGCATCCTTGAGCAGCGCCCGCGCAATGGCCAGGCGCTGGCGCTGCCCACCGGAAAGCATCACGCCGTTTTCACCGATCAGGGTGTCGAAGCCAGCTGGCATACGCTCGATGAACTCGCTGGCAAACGCCGCCTCGGCCGCTTTTTCGATCGCTGCCCGGGGTGCCGTGGCCAGGTCGCCATAGGCGATGTTGCTGGCCACCGTGTCGTTGAACAGTACCACCTGCTGCGTCACCAGCGCGATGTGCTGGCGCAGGTTGCGCAGGGTGTAGTCCTCGACATCGACGCCGTCGATCAGGATCTGGCCGGAATCGTGGTTGTAGAAGCGGGGAATCAGATTGGCCAGCGTCGACTTGCCGCTACCCGAACGTCCGACCAGCGCGACCATCTGTCCGGGTTCGACCGAGAAACTGACGTTGTCGAGCACCGTTTGCGTACTGCCGGCATAGACGAAGGAGAGATCCTGGATCTGCAGCCGGCCGCTGACCCGATCCCGTTCAACTGTGCCATGATCCGGCTCTGGCGTCTCGTCGAGCTGGGCAAAGATGCTCTCGGCCCCCGCCAGCCCTTTCTGGATCGTTGCGCTGACTTCGGAAATCTGGCGAATCGGCTTGGGCAACATGCCCGCTGCGGTGATGTAGGCGACCAGGTCGCCGGCTGACGAATCGCCGCGCAGCAACAGCACCAGCGTCAGCAGGGCCGCCATCGTGCTGAAGGTGACGAATTGCAGCGCCGGTGTGTAGCTCGCCATGGTCTTGACCATGCGCAACTGCTTGGCCGTGTTGTCTGCACTGGCAGCGCGAAAGCGGGCCGATTCGTAGGTCTCGCCGCCAAAACTGCGCACCACCCGGTAGCCCTGAATGGATTCGGACGCCACATGCGTGAGGTCACCCATCGCGGTCTGGATCTTTCTGCTCTGCTTGCGAAACTTCCGGCTCGCCCGACTGACCATCAGAGCGATGACTGGCAGGACCGCGACCATGACCAGCGTCAGTTGCCAGTTCATCCATAGCAGATAGCCGAACAGGAAGACGACCGTCAGACCTTCGCGAATGACGACCTTGATCGCATCGGTCGCCGCACCGGTGACCATCGTTACGTCGTAGGTAATGCGCGAGATCAGATGGCCCGAGTTCTGCTGGTCGAAATAGACGTTCGGCATGCGCAACAGGCTGTCGAAAAGGGCGCGCCGCAAGTCGTCGATGAGGCCCAGCGAAACCCTCGTCAGGTAGTACGTGCCGAGAAAGGAGCCGATTCCCTGCCAGGTGACGACAATCACCAACAGCAGGGGCATGCCATAGATCGGGTCAATGCTGCCGAGCAGCGGCATTGCCAGTTGGGTCGCGCCTTTGGGCGCACTCAGTCCGTCGATGAAGTATTTGAGAATCGCGGCCATCATCGGCGGTGCCGATGCGAACATCAGATAGCCAAGCAGGCTGATCAGGAACAGGCCGACGAACGGTCGCACATAGCCCAGCAGCCGAAGATAGATGCGCAATGAGGAAACGGGCAGTTGGTTCGCGGGGGACATTCGTGGGCGCTGCCGGGAATTCTGACGCCCGAGTGTAACACGCGGCCCTGATCACCTTCCTGTCCGGCCAGGCTCGGCGAGGGGAAAGCGATGGTCGATTGGCGGAGCGGGCAGCGGTTGAACGCCGGCATTTTCCGGGTCCGGCCCGTCTGCTTGCCCGACACGCGCCACCCGGCGGTGCGGCAAGTGGCGCAATCGCGTACAAGCTTCCGGAAGGCCGGCCCTCCCGGAGTTTTTTTCAGTCGAGTCCGACCGGTGCTCCCTCGTAACTTGCCGCAAACTGTGCGGCAGATAGGTCCGACGGCTTCCGGGTACTGCCGAGCCTGGTCCTGAACTCGCCCCGCACGCCAAAGGCCGCCAACAGAGCCCTGCCTTCCGCATCTTCGGGTTCAATCAGCAGCGCACAATCGTCGCCCTCTACAACCATCATCACTTTCATTTCGACCTCCATGTTCACCCGGCTCTCGCACCCGACAGACGGGCCAGCTTCCCAGCGGCTTGTCCGTCGCCTGGGCGCCCGCTGCTCACGCCAAGGCTGAAGGTCAAGAGATGAAAAGTCGCTGACCTTTGGTCACAGTGTCTCCGATTTCACGCTACGGGACGAAGGAACTAGTGCACACCAGGTGCTCTTCTCCTGCCGGGCGTACGGCTGCAAGGCTGTTTGCTGGAGGCGGGTGGCAGTGCCGCCGGCAGAGATCCCGCGCCCGTGGTTCAAGGTCGGCAGTGCGGCAGATCTGACGGCCGGCACGCCCGGTTTCGGCGCTAGTCCTCGGACTTGCTGCTCTGGTCCAACGGCGGTCCGGGATCCAGTTCGGCTGGAGCGTTTTCCTCATAGAACACCTCCTGGGCCGGACCCTTGCCACCGCTGCGCGAAGCAGCGATGGAGACGACGCCCTCCGGAGCCGGCAGGAACGACTCGGGAGTGTCCTTCAGCGCTTTGGCCATATAGCCGATCCAGGTCGGCAGCGCCGCCGTGCCGCCGGTCTCGCCAGCCCCCAGGTTGCGTGGGTGATCAAAGCCGATCCACGAACAGCCGACGACGGTCTGCTGATAACCGCAGAACCAGGCATCCACGTGTTCGTTGGTCGTCCCGGTCTTGCCTGCGAGATCCTTGCGCTTCAGGGTCGCCGAAGCGCGGGCAGCCGTTCCATAGATCGTCACATCGCGCAACATGCTGTCCATCAGGTAAGCGTTGCGTGGATCAATCGCGCGCAGGCTTTCGTCGCCGGCAGTGATCGGCTCTGCGCGGGCCAGTACCTGTTTCTTGTCATCCTGTATCTCGCGCACGATGTAGGGCCGAATGCGGTAGCCGCCATTGGCAAAAACGGCGTAGGCGGTGACCATTCCCCAGGGCGTCACCGAGCCTGCGCCAAGAGCCATGGTCAGGTAGGGCGGGTGTCGGTTCGCCTCGAAGCCGAAACGGGTAACGTAGTCCTGCACAAAACGAACGCCACTGGCCTGCAGGAGCCGGATGGAAACCATGTTTTTCGACTTGGCCAGCGCCGTCCGCATGCTCATCGGACCGTCATACCGGCCGTCGTAGTTTTTTGGCTCCCAGGCCTGGCTACCGGTCACGGTAGCCGGAAAACTGATCGGTTCGTCGTTGATCACCGACGCGGGAGTGAAACCCCTCTCCAGCGCTCCGGAATAGATGAATGGCTTGAAACTCGATCCGGGTTGCCGCCATGCCTGCGTGACGTGGTTGAACTTGTTGCGGTTGAAATCAAAGCCGCCAACCAGCGCGCGGATTGCGCCGTCGCGCGGATCGGCGGCGAGAAATGCGGCTTCTACCTCGGGCATTTGCACGATGCGCCAGCTGCTCTTGTCTTCGCCCTGGACGCGAATGATTGCGCCACGACGCAGGCGCTTGTTGGGTGGCGCTTTCTCGTCAAGCATGCGCGCGGCCACCTTCAGGCCCTCGCCGCTGATGGTGACGATTTCGCCGCCCCGACGGTAGGCGCGCACTTTCTTGCTGTCGGCCTGCAGCACGATTGCCGGGTGCAGGTCTTCGGCATCGGGGAAATCAAGCAGCATTTCGTCGAGGGCTTCGTCCTGCTCGGACTTGATCTCGCCGAGGTCGACGTAGGCTTCGGCCCCCCGGTAACCATGCCGGCGATCGTAGTCCAGAACACCGCGACGGACGCTCACGTAAGCCGCTTCCTGGTCTTCCCTGAGAATCGTCGTGTACACGCGCAGGCCACGTGTGTACACGTCATCGGGAAAACGCTCAACGGCTATCTGGCGCGCCATCTCGGTGACAAACTCGGCGTGTACGGGCGTTTCATTGACGTCGCGCCTGATCACCAGGGCCTGTTCCAGCGCCGCTTCGTACTGCTGGTCGTTGATGAAACCGAGGTCGTTCATGCGACGCAGGACATACTGCTGGCGGATGCGCGCGCGCTTCGGGTTGACCACCGGGTTGAAGGCCGATGGGGCTTTCGGCAGTCCGGCAAGCATCGCCGCTTCGGCGAGCGTCAGATCGGCGAGCGGCTTGCCAAAATAGATGTGCGCAGCAGCGGCGAAACCATAGGCACGCTGTCCGAGAAAGATCTGGTTGATGTACAGCTCGAGAATCTGGTCCTTGCTGAGACTATTTTCAATCTTGAACGACAGGAGTGCTTCGTAGAGCTTGCGGGTGTAGGTTTTTTCCGATGACAGGAAGAAGTTCTTGGCTACCTGTTGGGTAATCGTCGAGGCCCCCTGACGTTTGCCGCCGCTCAGCAGGTTGGCGTGCAGCGCCCGCAGGACACCCAGGGTATCGATGCCGCCGTGCTGATAAAAGCGCTCGTCCTCGGCCGCCAGGATGGCCTGCTTCATGATCACCGGAACGTCCTGGATGCTGACCACAGCCCGGCGCTCTTCACCGAACTCGCCCAGCAGGTAACCATCGGCGGTATAGACCCGCAGCGGGATCTTTGGCCGATAGTCGGTAAGAATCTCCAGCGACGGCAGGTTCGGGTAGGTCAGGCTAAGGACAATGACCACCATCGCAATGGCCATTGCAGCAAGTCCGAGAATGACCACCATCGGATAGATCAACCAGCGCAGGGCAGTAGGCAACGGGAAGTCCGACAGAAAGGGCAAATGCCCGACATTATATTAAAGCGCGGCAGGGAACACGCTCGGTCTTGCCGGGGTCGAGTTTGTTGCCGCGACCCGCAGGAAGCTTAGTCGCTACCGTCCACCCTCGCCCGCAGTTCCTTGCCCGGCACGAAGTGGGGCAGGCCTTTCCCTGGTACCAGCACCGTCTCCCCGGTCCTTGGATTGCGCCCGGTTCGCGGTGGCCGGTAGTTCAAGCCAAAACTCCCGAAGCCACGTATCTCGATTCGATCCCCATTGGCCAGCGCGCTGCCGAGCGCCTCGAGCAGGATCTTGACCGCCACCGCGCAATCCTTGGTAGTGAGTTGCGGGTGGCGGGAAGCGAGCCGGATGATAAGGTCGGAACGGGTCATGGCCGCATTCTACGCGGTCTTTGGGCTGCTGTGCGCGGCCGCTGGCAGAGTCCACTTGCTGCCGCCATTGCCGCCCTGGTGATCGGCATGCGCCAAGCCAGGCCGGACGGTAGTCGGGGAAGTCCGGTCGCTGCCAGGGCGACCAGCGCCCGGCTCTGACTGCTGCGCATCCGTGTTCGTCACGGCACTCCGAAGACCGTCTCCCACAGTGCGCGAACCGCTTCGATACGGCGGCTGACCGAGGCACGTTCGACGCGTGCGCGACGGTCGGCGTTGAGCCGCAGGACGTGCTGCATGCGGCGAAACTCGCGGTAAGCGCCGCGCACGGGTGCGGCCAGTTCGCCCGGAATCAGATGGAGTTCCGCGGCGATCCCGAGCAAGGCGATATTGCCGAGGTTGCCGCACAGGCGGGAATGCGTGTGCGCATTCCCGAGGACCAGGTACTGGACGATGAACTCGACGTCGATCAGGCCACCGCGATCGTGCTTGATGTCGAAAGCGTCCTCGCTGCGCGAGGCGTGCTGGTCGAGCATGCGCTTGCGCATCGCCAGCACTTCTTCGCGCAGCTTGCCCAGATCCCGCGGCTGCCGCAGGATCTCGATGCGAATCGCCTCGAACCGTTCGCCGACCGCCGGGTCGCCGGCACAGAAACGGGCACGCGTCAGCGCCTGGTGTTCCCAGACCCAGGCGTGGTGCAACTGATAGTCGCGAAAAGCTTCGATCGGTGAGACGAGCATTCCGGAATCACCGTTGGGGCGCAGACGCAGGTCCACTTCGAAGAGTGTGCCAGCCGACGTCTGGGTCGACATCCAGGTACTCATGCGCTGGCCGAGACGGGCGTAGAGCTCACCGGCGCCGGCTTCCGGGTCATTGTGCAGATAGACCAGGTCGAGGTCCGAAGCGAAGCCGAGCTCCTTGCCGCCGAGCTTGCCGTAGGCAATGACCGCGAAGCGCGGTGGGCGATCGGAATGCGGATGCCGCTGTTTCAGTTTTTGCCAGCAGAGGTCCAGGGTCGTCTCGACCAGCATGTCGGCGAGTTCGCTGAGCCGGTCGGCAAGGTGTTCGACCGTATGCAGACCGGCGATGTCCTGCGCCAGGAAATGAAAGACCTGTGCGTGGTGAGCTTCGCGCAGGATGTCCATTTCACGCTCGATGTCGTCGACGTGCTGCGCCAGACGCGCCTGCAGATTCTGCCGGAATCCCTGCCAGTCGGTGGGGACGTCGAAGATTCGCGAGTCGAGCAGTTCGTCGAGCAGAATCGGGTGACGGGTCAGGTAGTCGGCGGCCCAGGACGAGCTGCCGATCAGCTCGGCGAGCTTCTGCAGCGCTTGCGGGTATTGCTGCAGCAGGGCCAGGTAGGCGCCACGGCGGCTGATCGTAGCGAGGAAATCGAGGCCGCGCTGCCAGGTCGCGTCGGGGGTGCTGGTCGCTGCAGCGGCATCGATCAGACGTGGGCCGAGAGCGTCGAGGCGCTCGCGGCTGCTCGCCGGCAGTTGCAGGTAGCGACCGCTCTGACGGAAGCGCTGCAGACGTTCGAGCATCGCCTGCGGCTGCCGAAAACCGAGGATGGAAAGGTGTTCGAGGGCATCGTCGCCAGCGGTCGGGCCTTCCCAGATTCCAGCCAGCGCGTGACGTCCTTCTTCCGGATCTGAAAAAATCTGCTCGAAATGGCGGCTGACGGCAGCGCGGTGAGCGTCGAGCCCCCCCATGAAGGCTGGCCAGTCGGCAAAACCCGTCGACCTGGCGATCTGCAGACGCTCCTGGTCAGCAGTCGGCAAACGGTGCGTCTGGGCGTCGCTCACATACTGCAGACGGTGCTCGAGGCGACGCAGGAAGTCGTAGGCTGCCGCCAGCTCGCGCTCGGTCTCGGCGGGCAGCAGGCGACGCTCGCTGAGCAGCTCGAGGACCTGCAGCGTCGGCCGGATCTGCAGGGCCGGATCGCGGCCGCCACGGATCAACTGGAAGACCTGCGCCATGAATTCGATCTCGCGGATTCCGCCCGGACCCAGTTTGATGTGTTCGGCCATGTCCTTGCGCGCCACTTCGCGGCGAATCTGCGCATGCAGATCGCGCATGGCGTTGATGGCGCCAAAGTCGAGATACTTGCGATAGACGAAGGGGCGGGCAATGTCGTGCAGCGCGCTGCCCCATTCCGGCTGCAGATTGACGCCCTCGTTCATCACCCTGGCCTTGATCCATGCGTAACGCTCCCATTCACGGCCCTGCGCGATGAAGTAGTTTTCCAGCGAACCGAGCGATCCGACCAGTGGCCCCGAGTCGCCGTTGGGGCGCAGGCGCATGTCCACCCGGAAAACCCGGCCGTCTTCGGTAAGGTCGCCAAGGGCGCTGATCAAACGCTTGCCGAGGCGCAGAAAGAAGTCGTAGTTGTCGATACGCCGGCTGCCACCAGCCGTCTGCCCTTCCTCGGGGTAGACGAAGATGTAGTCGACGTCGGAGGAAACATTGAGCTCGCGTCCGCCGAGCTTGCCCATGCCGATGACCAGTAGTCGTTGCGGCTGGCCCTGGCTGTCCAGCGGTTCGCCGAACAGCTCGCACAGTTGTCGATGCACGAAGTCGAGCGCAAAGTTGGTGGTGACATCGGCGAGCTGGGTCATGCTTTCGACGACTTCGCCCAGAGGCGCGGCACCGCCGAGGTCGCGGACGATCAGGGTCGCCATCACACGCTGGCGCAGACGGCGCAGGGCGCGCTTGAGGGTCTCTTCGTTGGTTGGCGCAGCGGCAGCGAGAAAGTCGCTCAGCAGCGCGGCGGTGACCGGCTGCGCCGCGTGTTCGCCGAGCCAGGTGGCTATTTGCGGGCGGCTGGCCAGCAGGTTGCGCAGGTAGCCGCTGTGCCTCTGCGCCATCTGCCAGGGTGACGCCAGGGCGCTCACCTCGGCGTCGCAGCTATTGATCGTGTTATCCATTCGTCTCTCGCAGGGTATTCGCCGGTGTCGGCGGCGGCTGCCGGCACGGATGGCGCGCAGCAAAGCCGTTACAATTGGGGATTGAATCGTTTCATCAGGTATTCCGACATTCTAGTGACGCTCACCGACTGTTGGCAAAAGTCTCTGCGCGGTGGCCGAAGCTGATGCGCCAGGATGAGCTGCGCCCGGCTCTGTACCATCGCCTGCACTATCTGCTGCCAGTAATCTGGCACCCGGCAGTACGTTCGTTGGGACGGATCGTGCTGCGTGGATTGCTGCTTCTCTATTTCGCCTTCGTAGTGCTGATCCTCGCGCTGCGCTATCTGATCCTGCCGAATATCGAGAGCTATCGACCGGAAGTAGAGCGCCGGATCAGCCGGACGCTCGGTCTTGCGGTGAGCATCGGCGGCATCGAAGCCAGTTGGGATGGCATCCATCCCGATCTGATCCTCTCCGATGTCCGCATAGCCGATGCCCAGGGGCAGCCGGCGCTGGCCCTCACCCGCGTCGAGAGCGTCCTCTCGTGGTCATCGCTGCCGCGTCTGCAACTGCGCCTGCGCTCCTTGCGAATTGCCGAGCCGACGCTGCATCTGCGTCGCGACGCCACCGGTAATTTCTACGTCGCCGGCATTGCGATCAGTCAACAGGACAGCGACAGCGGTGTCGCCGACTGGGTGCTGGCACAGAAGCACATCCGCATCACCGGGGCGACGGTGCTCTGGGAAGACGCGAAGCGCGCCGCGCCGCCACTGGTTCTCGAAGACGTGAACTTCGCCCTCGACAACGATGGACGGCAGCACCGCTTCGGGCTGACGGCCCTGCCGCCTGCCGAACTGGCGTCAAAGATCGACCTCCGGGGTGATTTTCACGGTCGCGATATCGAACATACGGCAGCGTGGACGGGGCAGGCCTTTGTCCAGATCGATTACGCTGACCTCGCCGTCTGGCGCACCTGGATTGACTACCCGGTGGACCTGCCGCATGGCCGCGGTGCCTTGCGCGCCTGGGCGGGTTTTATGAGCGGCGGTCTGCAGGAGTTGACCGCCGACCTCGCGCTCGACGATGTCAGTCTGCGCCTGGCCGGGAATCTGCCGGCGCTCGAACTCGAGCACTTGTCTGGCCGCCTCCGTGCGCGCTTTGCGGGCGCGGCGATGAGCGTTGATGGACGTCGTGTCGAACTCGTGACGCGTTCGCGCGAGGGTGCTGCCGCCGCGCCGAGCGTGCACCTCGAGCCCTGCGATTTTCATGTCGAGTGGCAGCGCCAGACGGCCGACAACGGTGTTGTCGGCGGCAATGCCACGGCCAGCACCCTGGAACTGGGCGCGCTCGCCGGCCTGGCCGCGTATCTGCCGCTGGACGCCGGATCGCGCCAGTTGCTCGACGACTTTGCCCCGCGTGGCCGCATCAGCGAGCTGCGTGCCAGTTGGCAGGGCAATGCCGAGGCCCTGCAGGCCTATTCGCTGAAAGTCCGTTTTGCCGAGCTGGCGCTCAAGCCCAGGGGGCATTTTCCCGGAGTGTCGGGTCTTTCCGGCTCGCTCGAAGCCAGCGAGCAGGGCGGGGCTGCGCAGTTGCGCTCGCAGAAGGTGAGCATCGAGCTGCCCGCTGTCTTCCCCGAATCCGCGATCGCGCTTGACACACTGAGTGGGCAGGCGAAATGGAAGATCAGCAAGGGAAAGCTGGAGGCTGAGCTGTCACGCCTCGAATTTGCCGGACCCGATGCCGCCGGTTCCGCGCAAGGAAGCTACCGCAACAGTGGCGAGGGGCCGGGCAGCATCGATCTGACCGCCGCGCTGACCCGTGGCGACGCGCGCGCCGTCTGGCGCTATCTGCCCGCGGCGATCAATGTCGAGGCTCGACACTGGCTGCGTGACGCACTCACGGCCGGCACCGCCAGCGAAGTTAAACTGATCCTCAAAGGCGATCTCGTGAAGTTCCCGTTTCTCGACCGCAGGCAGGGTCAGTTTCTGGTGACCGTCAAGGCGCATGGGGTGACCCTGGATTACGGTACGGGCTGGCCGTTGATCAGCGGCATCGATGGTGATCTACGCTTCGAGGGTGCCGGCATGGTGGTAAATGCGCAACGCGGCATGATTCTTGGCGCCAGGCTGGCGGAGACACGTGCCGAGATTCCCGATTTCGACGCAGCGGTGTCCACCCTCAAGGTGAAGGGACGCGCCGAAGGAGATACTGCGGAATTCCTCAAGTTCATCAAGCAGAGCCCGGTCGCCGCCCGGATCGACCATTTCACCGACGAGATGAGCGCCATCGGCAAGGGTCACCTGGATATTGCCCTGACAATTCCATTGGAAGAGGCACGCCTCGGGGATTCGAAGGTCAGTGGAACCTACACTTTTCTGGCCAACGAAGTGAACGTCGACGCGGCCTTGCCACCCCTGCGTCAGGTCAAGGGGAGCCTGCAGTTTTCCGAAAAGGATCTGCGGATACCACAGATCAATGCACTGCTGTTCGACGGTCCGGTCCGGATCACCGGCGGAACACAGGGCGGCAAGGTGGTATTCATTAACGAAGGGGCGCTGGCCATGGATGAGTTGCGACGACGCTCGGGACTAGCGTTGCTCGACAATCTGTCGGGAAGCACCGCCTATCGTGCCGAGATACGAGTTCGCAAGCGCGACGTCGAACTGGTACTGGACTCGAACCTGATCGGCGTCACATCGACCTTGCCGGCGCCCCTCGGCAAGAGCGCCGGCGACGTCCTGCCCCTACATTTCGAGAGTGCCATGCTGCCGACGACGACGCCCAGCGAACAGCCGCGGCCTCGCGAGCAGCTGCGCGCCACTCTCGGCAATGTGTTCAATATGCAACTGATCCGACGCAGACAGGGCGAGGAGAGTTTCCTCGAACGTGCGGCGATCACCATCGGGCGGCCATTGGGGCAGTTGCCGGAACGTGGGATCAGCATCGGCATCACGGTTCCGACCCTGGATGTTGACTATTGGCAAAAGCTGTTGCCAGGCAAGGGGTCCGGGGCCGCCTTGCCGGTAGCGTTTGATCTGCAGGCAGATACGCTGATCCTCCTCGGGGGAGGTTACCACGCCGCCAGCGTGCGGGTTGCGGGCGAAACCACACGCTGGCGTGGTACCGTGCAGTCGCGTCAGGCGGCCGGGGACTTTAACTGGGATGGCGCGGGCTCCGGCAAGCTGACGGCGCATTTCAGGAACTGGCTCCGTCCCGACAAGTTGAGCAAGGATGGACCAGCCGCCGAGGCACTCAAGGAGTTACCCGCGCTCGACATCGTGGTTGATGATTTTACCGTCGGCGCGCATCGCTTCGGGCGCCTGGATGTGCAGGCCCATAACGATGGCGGTATCTGGCGGCTGGACCGGATCGAATTGCGCAACGACCATGGCCGGCTGTCCGGTAGCGGGCAATGGCAGGTCAGTGCGGCCAACCGCACGCAACTCGATTTCACGCTGGAGAGCAGCAATGTCGGCAGCCTGCTTGAGCGGCTCGGCTACGCCGGTGCGGTGCGTGCCGGCACCGCCAAGCTGAGCGGCAAGATCGGCTGGAACGGACCTCCCACTTACCTCGACTTCGCCACCCTGAGTGGCGAGATGATCCTCGATGCCAGCCACGGGCAGTTCCTGAAACTTGACCCCGGTGCGGGCAAGCTGCTTGGCCTGATCAGTCTGCAGAGCCTGCCCCGCCGGCTAAGCTTTGATTTCGGTGACGTCTTCAGCGACGGGTTTGCTTTCGACAGCATTCACGGCAAAATGACGGTCAGCAGCGGACTGATGCACACCAGTCATCTGCAAATCGATGGTCCGGCGGCACACGTGGTGATGCGCGGCGATGCCGACCTGAAGAACGAAACCCAGCATCTCAATGTGACGGTACAGCCCGACCTGGGCAGCAGCGCCGCACTGGGGATCGCCGTAATCAATCCCCTGGCCGGGGTGGCCACCCTGCTGGCAGACAAGATCCTGCAGGGTCCGATCAGCAAGGTCTTCGCTATCGAGTATCTGGTAACCGGCAAGTGGGACGACCCCAAGGTCGAGCGACTGTCACGCGTCACCACGCCGCCGCCCACCTCCGATTCGTTCAAGCCCGCCAACCCGCCCGGAGCAAGCCATGAACCCGCCCGCCAATGATCTGCCAGACCTCTCGCCGCCTGTCGCGACCTTGCGCGTCGCCGCGCTGCAGATGGTTTCGACCCCGCGCGTCGACGACAACCTGCGCAGCGCAGCAGACCTCATCGGCGAGGCCGTCGCGCAGGGCGCCGAACTGCTCGCGCTGCCCGAGTACTTCGCGATCATGGGCATGGGGGACCGCGACAAGGTCAAGGTACGCGAGTTCGATGGACAGGGACCCATTCAGGATTTCCTCGCGGCCAGCGCCCGCGAGCACGGAATCTGGCTGATTGGTGGCTCGCTGCCGCTGTGGACCGACCATCCCGAGAAGGTCCTCAACTCGAGCCTGGTCTTCAACCCGCAGGGCGAGCGCGTCGCGCGCTACGACAAAATTCACCTGTTTGGCTTCCGGCAGGGAACCGAGAGCTACGACGAGAGCGCGACGATCGAGGCCGGTCGCCAGCCGGTGGCCTTGCGCACGCCTTTTGGCCGGATCGGCCTGTCGATCTGCTACGACCTCAGATTCCCGGAGCTTTATCGTGCGCTCGGTGTCACAGATCTGCTGGTCATCCCGGCTGCCTTTACCGAGACCACCGGGCGCGCCCACTGGGAGATTCTCCTGCGCGCGCGGGCAATCGAGAATCAATGTTATGTACTGGCCGTGGCGCAGGGCGGCCGCCACGAGAACGGACGCGAGACGCACGGCAACAGCATGCTCATCGACCCCTGGGGCGAACTCCTCGACCGCAAGATGAAAGGACCAGGAATCGTCATCGGGGACATTGCCCAAGCCCGCCTCGCCGAAGTCCGCGCCAGCCTGCCGGCGCTCAGGCACCGCGTCCTGTAGACGACAGCTCAACCGCAGCAACCATGGATATTCAATGAACGCACAAGCTCAAACCCTACTTGCGCAGGCCCGGAAAACCCTGCTCACGCCCTATGGCCTCGACGTGGCCGACCTGACCCGGGTATTCGGAAAGATCATGACGCACCGGGTCGATTATGCCGATCTGTATTTCCAGTACAGCCGTTCCGAGGCCTGGAGCCTCGAGGAGGGGATCGTCAAGGCCGGCAGCTTCAGTATCGACGAAGGCGTCGGCGTACGCGCCCTGGCGGGGGAAAAGACCGCCTTTGCCTATTCCGACGACATCAGCGTGCAGGCGCTCGGTGACGCGGCCGCAGCAGTGCGCGCGATTGCCGCGGCCGGGCAGGAGCGGCGCGTGCCGGCGCTGAAGCGGAGCGACGGACACCGCCTCTACGTGCCGCAAGACCCGCTCGCTTCGCTCGACGCCGCGAGCAAGGTCAAGCTGCTCGAACGACTCGAGGCATTCGCCCGCGCCGAGGACCCACGCGTGACGCAGGTAATGGCGCATCTCGCCGGCGAATACGAGGTGATCCTGGTGGCCGGCAGCGATGGCCGCCTGGCGGCCGACATTCGACCGCTGGTGCGCGTCTCGCTGACCGTGATCGTCGACCAGGGCGGTCAGCGCGAACAGGGATCGGCCGGCGGCGGCGGGCGTACCGACTACGCTTGCTTCACCGACGCCGTGCTGCAAGGCTACGCCCACGAGGCGGTGCACCAGGCAGTGACCAACCTCGCCGCACTCCCGGCGCCGGCCGGTACGATGACCGTTGTGCTGGGTGCCGGCTGGCCGGGCATCCTGCTGCACGAAGCCGTCGGGCATGGTCTGGAAGGCGATTTCAACCGCAAGGGCAGTTCGACCTTTGCCGGCCGTATCGGCAGCCGTGTTGCCGCCCGCGGCGTCACCGTCATCGATGACGGCACGATTGCCGAACGGCGCGGTTCGCTGAACATCGACGATGAGGGGAATCCCACCCAGCGTACGGTATTGATCGACGACGGAATCCTCAAAGGCTATCTGCAGGACAGTCTGAACGCGCGTCTGATGGGCGTCGGTCCGACCGGCAATGGCCGCCGCGAGTCGTTTGCCCACCTGCCGCTGCCACGCATGACCAACACCATGATGTTGAACGGCGACCGGAGTGTCGAGGAGATCATCAAATCGGTGAAAAAAGGCATTTACGCGGTCAATTTCGGCGGCGGACAGGTGGACATCACCAATGGCAAGTTCGTCTTCTCGATGTCCGAAGCCTACCTGATCGAAAACGGCAAAGTGACCTCGCCGGTCAAGGGAGCGACCCTGATCGGCAGCGGACCAGAAGCGCTGCACCAGGTGTCGATGATCGGCAACGACCTGCGTCTCGACCCCGGCGTCGGGACCTGTGGTAAGGATGGGCAGAGCGTGCCGGTGGGCGTCGGCCAGCCGACTCTGCGGATCGACGGTCTGACGGTCGGCGGGACCGCCTAGTTCCCGAGCAGCGCGCCTTGCCGCGTTGACGCACACGCTTGCCGCCTGCAGGGATGTCGTGACGGGAACGATGCGGGCGGCTCCAGCCGCTATAATTCGCTGCTGATTCCACTGTCTGGCGAGTTTCACGATGACCTTGCGCCTCCTGTTTTCGCAGTTGTTCGCGGCACTTGCCTGGGTTTTGCTCGGCACCTGTCTGACTGCGGCGGCTGTTCCCGTCCTCGCCGCGGACGAGGCACGACACCCGGAAGCAACCCTCCGCT
The DNA here is from genome assembly GCA_016713625.1 of Candidatus Accumulibacter affinis. Lineage (GTDB taxonomy): Bacteria > Pseudomonadota > Gammaproteobacteria > Burkholderiales > Rhodocyclaceae > Accumulibacter > Accumulibacter affinis. The sequence goes on along the minus strand of JADJOT010000005.1, from coordinate 22,054 downwards.
ACCACTTTCGACCGATCTTTACCTTCCGGACGACCTTCGTCGGCGTAATACCCGAACATCGCCTGCGGCGGGCGCTGAACCGCATCGATGCCCTGCCGGCTGGCCGGATCACCGACCCGATCGAGCTGACACCGTTCATCACCGACGGCCAGAGCGGAATCAATCTGCATATCGGGGAGTTCGTTCTCTTCAACATTGTGGAAGGTGATCTCGATCCCGAGGAGAAAATGTCACTGGAGGAAGCCGCCAGGCATGCCGCCGCCGAACTGGCCACCGCGCTGCAGGCAGCCGCCGAGCAACGCCGTCCGAGGGTGCTGCTGACCGGAATCGGATTCTCGATTCTCGCGACCACCATCGGCCTGACCCTGCTCTGGCTGATTCGCCGCGCCACTGCCTGGATGGTCCATCATCTGCAGGAGGTCATCGAAGCCGAGAACGACTCCAACCGCTTCCGTTGGGCCCGTCACGGCTGGTTGCTGGTGCAGCGGGTCGCGCAACTGGTGATGGGTTTCCTGTGGTTGAGCGTGGCCTATCTCTGGCTGACCTACGTGCTGGCGCGCTTTCCGCTCACCGAGGCGCTTGGCGACCGCCTCACCGACTTCCTGTTCGGGCTGCTCAACACCTTCGGGATGGGCCTCATCGAAGCCTTGCCGGCACTGACCACGGCGCTGATCATCCTGTTTCTTGCCAAGGCCTTCAACGATGCGCTGGGAAACTTTTTCCGGGCGGCCAGGGAAGGGCGGGTACAGGTGCCTGGACTGCATCCAGAGACGGTGACCGCAACGCACCGGATCGTCAGCATTCTCGTCTGGGGGCTGGGCATAGCGGTTGCCTATCCGTTCATTCCGATGTCCGACAGCGCCGCCTTCAAGGGCTTGTCGGTGATGTTCGGCTTCATGCTCACCCTCGGCTCGGCGGGCATCGTCAACCAGCTGATGGCTGGTCTGGTGCTGGTCTACTCGCGGTCGCTTTCCGTGGGCGACTTCGTCGACCTCGGCGAGACGATCGGTGTGGTCAGCGAGGTTGGAGCACTATCGACCAAGATCATCAACATGCGCAACGAGGAAGTGACGATTCCCAATGCGGTTCTCGTCGGCAGTCCAATCAAGAACTACTCCCGCCTTGCCGGCGCGCGCGGTACGCTGGTGTCGACCAAGGTGACGATCGGCTACGACACGCCGTGGCGACAGGTGCACGCCATGCTGGTCGCCGCCGCCGAGCAGACGCCGGGTTTGCGGGCAGTTCCGCAGCCTTTCGTCTATCAGCGCGCCCTGGCCGACTGGTACGTCGAGTACGAACTCTTCGCGCACATGGACAAGCCACTCGAACGGGTGCCGGTGCTGTCGGCGCTACACGCCAACATCCAGGATCAGTTCAATACCTACGGGGTGCAGATCATGTCGCCGCATTTTGTCATGCAGTTGAGCAACAACGTCGTGGTACCGCGCGAGCAGTGGCACGCGGCGCCGGCAGAGCCAGCCCCGCCGTCACCGTCGACCGGAAACCTTTGAGGCGGGTAGTTGGCAGGCTGCGCTGGTTTCCTGTTTGCCTGAATCGCGGCGCAGCGAGAACGGACCTGCGTATCGTTCGCTTCTGGGGCGAACACAGAAATCCCTCATCATCGTCCGCGCTCCCCATCGATCTCATGCTGGACCGCACAGACAGCATCGATCCGGCATTCTGCCGAACCAGCAGGGTTCACCTTACCGTGAAAGTCGCGTCAGCCAAACTGGCCCGTAGTTCGCGCAGATACGCCAGGCCCTGGATCGCCCGGTTGCCGTACCAGGAAACCATTTCGCCGTCGATCAGCACGCTCCGCGTCCCCGGCAGCAGCGTTGCAAGTTGCCGTCGGTGCGGCTCACGAAATGGGTAGGGCTCACTGGCGAGGAACACGATGTCGGCTTCGGCAGCCAGCGCCGGGAGATCGATCTGCGGGTAACGGACGGGACTTTCAATCGGCAGCGTATCCCAACCGGCGCTGGCGAGCATGCGCGAGATGTAGGTGTCGCGGGCAACGCTGAGCCAGGGTTCGCGCCAGATCAGGTAGAGCACCCGCTGCCGCGGCAGCGTTTTGGCGAGCAGGCACAGCGCCGACCATTCGCGCGCGAAGTCGGCACACAAGGCTGCGGCCTGCGTCTCGCGCTTGAAGATGCCCCCCAGCAGGCGATACAGGGTGAGGTTGTCGAGGGCTGTCAGCGGATGCGTAACGATCAGATGCGGAACGAAGCCGGACAAGGCTTCGACTTCCTCGCGACGGTTTTCATCGATGTTGACCAGGACGTGCGTCGGCCTCAGCGCGCGCAGTTTGTCGATAGCGAAGCCCTTGGTGCCGCCCAGCTTCGCTACCCGCCGGACCACCTGGCGGGGATGGATGCAGAAGCCGGTACGGCCAACCAGCGCCTCGGCAAGGTCGAGGGCGACCAGCAACTCGGTCAGGCTTGGCACCAATGAGACAATCCGGGGCGTGCCTTGATACTGCTCGTGCGACTTGCCGAGCGCGTCAGACCATTGCATGATGAGAGGTCCAAGCCAAAACAACAGGAGACATCAATGCTAGCTCAGAAACTTGCCGTGGTGACAGGTGCGGCGCGTGGCATCGGCCTGGCCGTCGCACGCGACCTTGCCGCCAGCGGCTGCGTGGTGCTGATGGTCGGGCGTTCTGCCGAAACCATCGACCACGCCGCCCGGCAACTGCGCGACGGCGGCGCTGACGTTCTGCCGCACGTCGCCGACGTCACCGACGCCAGCGCCGTTGCCGCACTGGCCGCACGCCTGCGCCGGGAGTTCGGCCGTACCGACATTCTGGTGAACAATGCCGGCGTTTTCCTCGAACCACACGACTTCGCCCTTCCCAAGGCAGCCAGCGTTTTCACGGTTGATCCGGAACTGGTTGCCGCGACCTACGCCTGCAACGCCCTGGCGCCGCTACGACTGATTCAGGCACTCGTACCGCTACTGCGCGAAAGCGCTGGCGGGCGCATCGTCAATGTCTCGTCAGGCATGGGGCAACTGACCAGGATGGACGGATCCTGGCCGGGCTACCGGATGTCGAAAGCTGCGCTCAACGCGCTGACGCGGCTCACCGCCAAGGAACTGGAAGGTAGTGCGCTCAAGATCAACGCGGTCTGCCCCGGCTGGTGTCGCACCGACATGGGTGGCCCGGACGCGGTGCGCACTGCCGACGAAGGAGCCCGGGGAATCGTCTGGGCAGCGCTGTTGCCGGACGACGGTCCAAGCGGCGGCTTCTTTCGCGACGGCCAGCCAATCGACTGGTGAGAGGCACCGCTAATAAAGACCTTCAGCAGGGGAGAAGCCTGGATTTCAGGCGAGGCGTCACTTCTTTTTGCGGTCGGCACGCGCCATGCCGATCACCTGATCGGTCAGCGCCAACAGATCGGCGTGACCCTTGGTTTCCTTGCCGGTGACCAGGTATTTGCCGTCGACAGCGATTGCCGGGACGCCCTGGATCTTGTAGGCCTGGGCCATCTGGTCGGCGCGCTTGGCCTTGCTGACCACCCCGAAGGAGTTGTAGGCAGCGGTGAACTTTTTGGCGTCGATGCCTTGCGCGGTCACCCACTCGATGATGCTCTTGTCGTCGTAGAGCTTGTCGCCCTTCTTGTGCAGGGCATCGAAGACGGCGCTATCGAGCCTGCTCAGATCGCCGGTAACTTCCAGCGCATAGAAGAGTCTGGCCAGGCTCGCCCACTGCGGACGTGCGAAAGATACCGGCACGCGCTTGAAGGCGACATCGCTCGGCAGCGTGGCCGACCACTTGCTGACCGTCGGATTGAATTCGCTGCAATGCGGACAGCCATACGAAAAGAACTCGATCACTTCGATCTTGGCCGGATTGTCGGCCATCTGGGCAGGAACGATCGCTACGTAATCGCGACCGACCGCGAGTTCGGCCTGAGCCGGCAGAACCATTGCCAGGGTGGCCAGGGCAACGCCGATCAACCAGCCAGCAATAGGTGAATACATTCAGTTTCTCCTCTCTCAGTCCTTCTTGACCACGTTGGCGTCGATGCCCTGCCTGGCAAGATCGGCGCGCAGATGATTGACATCGTCCATCTTGTGATATGGCCCGATGCGCACGCGATACCACACCTTGTCCTGCAGCATCACCTGCTGTATTCGCGCCTCAGCGCCGAGCAAGGCCAGCCTTGCCTTCTGGTTGTCCGCATCACTCGCGCTCTGGAACGATCCAGCCTGCAGGTAGATCGGGTCCTTGAGCGTATTGTCGGCCTTGCTCTTGGCACTCTCGGCTGGCTTGCTGTCGGCTGCCTTGGCCTCTGCGGTCTTGCTGGAGGCGGCCTTGCTATCTGCCGGCTTGCTATCTGCCGGCTTGCCGTCAGCCGGTTTCGCTTCGCCGGCTTTGGCCTCGATCGGCTTGGTCTCGGTAGGCTTCCCCGCCGTCGGCCTGGCCTCGGCTGGCTTGGCTTCCTCCGGTTTGGGATCCGGAATCGCCTCCGCCTTGCCCGGCAGGATCTTGTAAAAATCAAAGCGAGGCTTCTCGCCGATCGGGTCGCCGGGCTTGCCGGGCAGTGCCACGGGTGCCGAGGCGACCGGCGGCACTTCGGGAGAGGCTGCTGGCGGCGTCTTGCTGGCGACGGGCGGCGGCAGTTTGGGTTGTTGGCCGGTGGTGGTGAACGGCAAAGGCGCCTTGTTGATGTACCAAACCACGCCGGCAACGCCGATTACACCGATTACCAGACCGATGAACAGGCCGAGCAGGGTGCTTCCTCCCGACTTCCTGGCGGGTGGCGTCTTGCGGGGTTTCATGTCCTGACTCATGGAAGTCCTCTGTTCTCCGATTACATCGATTCCGGGCAACTGACGCCGAGAATCGCCATCCCATTATGGATCACCTGCCTGACGGCAGCTGCCAGCGCGACACGCGCGCACTGCAGCGCGGGTTCGTCGACCAGGATGCGCTCGGCATTGTAGTAGCTGTGAAACTCGGCCGCCAGATCCTTGAGATAGAAAGCAATCAGGTGCGGTGCCAACTCGCTGGCGGCGGTTTCGACGACCTCTGGAAAGCCGCCAAGCCTGGCCGCCAGCGCCAGCTGATGTGGGCTGTCGAGCAGTTCAAGCTGGGCCGCGGTGAGCGTCTTTTGTTCGCCCCCCCATAGCCCCAGCAGCGAGCAGACGCGGGCGTGCGCGTACTGGATGTAATAGACCGGGTTGTCGTTGGACTCGCTCTTGGCCAGATCGAGATCGAACTCGAGGTGCTGATCGGATTTGCGCAGCACGTAGAAGAAACGGCAGGCGTCGTTACCGACATCCTCGCGCAGGGTGCGCAGGGTGACAAAATCGCCCGACCGGGTAGACATCTGGGCCTTCCAGCCCGAGCGGTAGAGCACCGCGAACTGGACCAGCGCGACCTCCAGCAGCTCGGGGTCGAGTCCCAGCGCGCTGATCGCCCCTCTGACGCGGGGAATATAGCCGTGGTGATCCGCTCCCCAGACATTGATGATGCGCTGGAAACCGCGTTCGTACTTGTTGAGGTGGTAAGCGATGTCGGAAGCGAAGTAGGTGTACAGGCCGTTGTCACGCTGCACGACGCGATCCTTCTCGTCGCCGAAGGCCGTTGAGCGGAACCAGCGGGCACCATCCTGAACGTAGAGATGACCGCTCTTTTCGAGCCGCTCGACACAGCGCGCGACGAGGCCGATGGAAAACAGCGATTGCTCGGAAAACCAGATGTCGAAATGCACCCCCGATTCCTCGAGATCGCCACGGCAGTCGGCAAGTTGCTCGGTCAGCACGAAGTCGTGCAGGTAGGTCCACTCCTCGCCAAGCAAGTGCCTGGCCTTGACGATCAAGCTGTCGAGGTGGGCTTCACGCTGTTGTGCCGCAGCGGCGTCGGTGCGTGCGCCGTCAGGCAGGCCCGCCAGACCGTCGCAGATGCTGGCGGTTGGTCGCAGATATCGCCCCGCATGCGCGGCAAACAACTGTCTGGCCATGTCGCGTACGTAATCGCCCTGATAGGCGTTGGCAGGAAACGGCAGGTGTTCGGCACCCGGGCTGCACAAATCCAGGTAGCGCAGCCACGTCGACACTGCCAGGATGTCCATCTGACGGCCGGCATCGTTCACGTAGTATTCGCTCGTCACATCCCAGCCGGCAAAGTCGAGCAGTTTGCAGAGGCTGTCGCCGTAGGCGGCACCGCGGCCATGACCGACGTGCAGCGGCCCGGTCGGATTGGCCGAGACGAACTCGACCAGCACCTTGCGCCGGTCGCCGGCAGTCGAGCGGCCGAAAGCGTCTCCCTGCTCAAGAATACTGCGCACCACCTCGAGCTTCGCAGCCGCTGACACGCGAAAATTGATGAAACCGGCACCCGCAACTTCGGCGGTGTCGACCAAGACCGAATAGGGCAACTCCGAAACCAGCAGCTGCGCCAGTTGCCGCGGGTTGCGTTTGATCGACCGGGCCAGCTGCATCGCCAGATTGCAGGAGAAATCACCGTGCGCAGCCTGCTTTGGGCGCTCGATATGGATGCTGGTGGCGGACTCGGTTGGCGCAACGCTAAGCAGTGCTGCACGCATCAGTTCGGCGAGGTGGGACTTGAGATCGTGACTCATCGGGGTGTTTCTGGCGGAGAATTGGGACAAGCCCCTGATTATACGATGCACAAGGCGCGCTCGTGCGATTGATTGGGATACTCTGCAGCCACGTCTGGAGCCCTGGCGGTGCCCGAAGTGCAGCAAACGGTATGACTTTGTGTTAGATTGCGGGGTTTCGGCAGTGGCTTGCTGCGCGCCGCAACGTCCGCTGCCCGTAAAACGCCTTGTGCGTGGAGATTGATCATGATCTCAAGTCTGTATCCCACAATTCCGCACGGCCATCGAAGCGAAAGACCACGCGTCAGCTGTGTTGTTCCGGCCCTCAATGAGCATGACAATCTGGTCGTGCTGCTGCCCGACCTGGCCGAGTTGCTACAGCAAATCAGTTCCGCCTGGGAGATCATCGTCGTCGATGATGGCAGCAGCGACCATACGCCACAGCTGTTGACCAGCCTGGCAAGCAGCAACCCGGGCTTTTACTATCTGCAGTTGTCGCGCAACTTCGGGAAAGAGGCAGCGCTTAGCGCCGGGCTCGAAGCGACCAGCGGCGAAGTGGTGGTCTGTCTTGATGCCGATCTGCAGCACCCGCTCGCGCTCATCCCGAAAATGCTCGAACGCTGGAAAGTCGGTATCGACACCGTCTATGCGGTGAAAAAGAACCGTACCGAGGAACCCTGGCTGAAGCGGGTCGGTGCGTCGATGTTCTACGGTATCCTGGGGCAGGGGCAGCGACTGCGTATCCCCCCGGACGCCGGCGATTTTCGTTTGCTGGACAGGCAGGTCGTGGACGCCCTGATTCGCCTGCCTGAGCGTACCCGCTTCATGAAGGGGCTCTACGCCTGGGTTGGCTTCAAGGCCGAGCCGATGCTCTACGTTCCCTCAGAACGCATGCACGGGCAGACCCACTTCAACCTGCTGCAACTGATTCACTTTGCCGTCGATGGCATCACCGCCTTCTCGACCTGGCCTCTGCGCGCGTTCAATGTGCTCGGGAGCCTGCTGGCCATTCTCGCTTTTCTCTATGGCGCCGAGTTGGTGGTCGAGTATTTCATCAATGGGCATAACGTCTCCGGCTGGACGACCATCGTCACCGGAATGTTCTTCTTCTCGGGAATCAATCTGCTTGCCCTGGGTACGATCGGTGCCTATATCGCGCGAATTTTCGACGAGGTAAAACAGCGTCCCCTTTACGTAGTCAAACAGAACATCGGCCAGAAGTTACCCGACAGCGAATCCTGAGCGTGCGTTGATGACCCGAGTGGCTGTGCTGTCGCGATTTGTCGATACCCGGTCGGCACTGCCGGTGATCCTGGTGGCTGCGGTCTGGCTGGCCGCTACTGCCGGAATCCGGCCGCTGATGCTGGCCGACGAAGGGCGCTATGTCGGCATTGCCTGGGAAATGCTGACTTCCGGTGACTGGCTGGTGCCCCGGCTCGACGGCATGCCGTTCTTCCACAAGCCCCCCTTGTTTTATTGGCTGAGCGCCTTGAGCCTGAGCGTTTTCGGGGTCCACGAGCTGCCTGCGCGAGCCGCCTCGCTGCTGGCTGCGACATTCGCCGCCGCTGGCCTGTATCTGTTCATCCGGCGCTACCGGAACAGCCAGGTCGCCACGCTGACCGTCGTCATTCTGCTCACGCAGCCAATCTTCTATGCCGGGGCTCAATTCGCCAATCTCGACATGCTGGTTGCCGGCCTGATTTCACTGACGGTTCTGGCGGGCGCCGAGGCGGTCCTTCGTCTGGAAAAAGGCCTTCCCCACCGCCCGGCCCTGGCCAGAATGTACGCCCTGGCCGCCCTCGGCGTCCTTGCCAAGGGGCTGATCGGCATTGTCTTACCTGCCGGCGTGCTGTTTTTCTGGCTGCTCTGGCGGCGGTCGTGGCGATTGATTGCGGCCATGCTCTGGCTACCCGGGTTCTTGCTCCTGGGGCTGATCGCGCTGCCGTGGTTTTTCTGGATGCAGCATTCCTACCCGGGATTCTTCGATTATTTTGTCGTCTATCATCACTTCCGGCGGTTTTCTGAAACCGGTTTCAATAACCAGTTGGCCTTCTGGTTTTACGTCCCACTCATTTTCCTCGGTGCTTTGCCCTGGTCGCCATGGCTTGCACGAGTATTCCACAAGACCTGCCGAGCCGATCCTGGATCAGGCGACTTGCGCAGCCTGATGGTGATCTGGCTGGTGCTGATCGTCGTCTTCTTTTCCCTGCCCAGTTCCAAACTGATCGGATACATCCTGCCGGCGATTCCTCCTCTTGCCTACCTGATTGCCGAAACGTTTTCGCTTTGGCTGGAACGTGACCGGCTACGTGCGCAGCGCTGGTATGCCGGCACCCTTGGCCTGGCCGCCCTGGCCTGTATTGCGCTGGTGATCGGCGTCGCCCTCGCCGACAAGGTCTCGGCCAGGCCGCTGGCCAGCAGGGCCGCGCCTGCCTGGCAGCCGGAAGACCAGCTGGTGATGCTCGATGAGTACCAGTACGACCTGCCCTTCTATCTGCGAGCAAGCAAACCGGCGTGGGTGGTCAGCGATTGGGACGATCCGGAAATCCCCAGGCGCGACAATTGGCGAAAGGAACTCCTCGACGCCAGCGAATTCGACCGTCACAGCCAGCCATCCGCACTACTCACCATCCCGCAGCTTGCTGCCAGGCTCTGCAATCCCGGCTCCGGCGTGGTGTGGATATGGGGGAGGCCGCGGGCGAGCAGATTCCTGCCCTGGTTGGAGGACCAGCCGATTTTCGCCTCCGACGAGAAGCACGTCTGGTGGCGGGTCGAGCCGGCTGCGCTCAGGGCGCACTGCCCCGAAATGCCCAGAAACGACTGAGCACAAAGGTGAGCACGGCAATCGCCACGAGAATCCCGGCCAGCAGCAGGTCATACGGAATGTCGGTGACGTGCAGCAACCAGGCATAGCTCAGTTCGTTGATCATGAACCCGGTTGCTGAAACAACGAAGAAGCGGCCACATGCCAAAGCCAGCGACTTGCGCTGATGACGAAAGGTCAGTCGATAATGACCGCTGAACGAAACCAGAAAAGCCACCAGCCATCCGAGAACGTTGGCCAGCAGCGGCGGGAGGCGCCAGACGGCGACGCAGCCGACCGCTACCAGCCAATGGGTTGCCGCCGCGGCGCAGCCGACGGCAACAAAGCACACGAGCTGCCTGATCATTCCTGCCATGCAAAGTACCTATAACAAGGCGCTGACAGCGTCCCCACAACCGCCTGGCAAGCGAATTGCCATCTGCGCCGACGACTTCGGGATGAGCGCCGGGATCGATGCGGGGATTCTCGAACTGGCCCGGGGAGGCCGCCTCAGTGCGGTCAGCTGTCTGACGCAGGGGCCCACTTTGAGTGAGCATACACCGGCGCTGTTGCAACTGCCGGTGGACATCGGACTCCACCTCAATTTTACCGAGTCCCTGGTCGATGACCAATTCTGCCTGCCGCTGGCACGTCTGATCGCGGCCTGCTACACGCGACGACTGCCGGCACATCGCGTCGCCGCTACCATTCGTGGCCAGTTCGAGGATTTCGAGACCCGCTTTGGCCGCCCCCCGGATTTCGTCGACGGCCACCAGCATGTGCATCAATTGCCGGTGATTCGCGAGCAGCTGCTGGCCAGCATTGCGCAACGCTATCCGGGGCGAGACATCTGGCTGCGCTCGACGCAGACCGTAGGCAGTACGGCGATGAGTCAGGCACAGCGCTTGAAGGCGCAGGTCATCGCCCTGCTCGGTGGCCGGACCATGCGCCGCCTGACGACTGCCGCCGGCCTGCCGATGAACCGCCGCCTCCTGGGGGTTTATGGCTTCTCGGCAAGTCCTGAGCAATACCGCAACTTGTTCCGGTCCTGGCTTGCGGATGCACACGACGGCGATCTGCTGATGTGTCACCCGGCGCGTTCTGCGCACGCAGGCGACGCCATCGGAGCGCAGCGTGTACGCGAGTTCTCGGTTCTCTCCGACCGCCATTTCGCGACCTGGATCGAAGAGCATGGCGTGAGCGTTTGCCGCCTGTCGAGAGACCGGGAGCGTTTGGCCGACGAGCAGGTCCGGAGTGGGCGACAAGACTGACCGCAGTCACCTGGCCATCAGCCAGGGCACACGACGAAGTTATCGGTATCAGGGCAGAGCGATAGCCCTCGTTTCTGTGTAAACTCGATCCTTTCCGGACCTCCAATCTGCCGCCAGCCGTGCGAATTTTCCGCCTCGCCAAAATCCTGAGTATTGCGAGCCGCTACGGCCTCGACGAGATGATTCTCGAACACGAGCCCAGCGGTCGCCTGGCGGCCCTGTCGCGTTGCCTGCATTTCTGGCGACGCTTCGATACACCACCGGCCGTTCGCCTGCGCCTGGCACTGGAATCGCTCGGACCGATCTTTGTCAAGTTTGGCCAGGTGCTGTCGACGCGTCGCGACCTGCTGCGTACCGACATCGCCGATGAACTGGCCAAGCTGCAGGATCGCGTGCCGCCGTTCTCCTCGGCACTGGCGCTGGCGCAGATCGAGAAAGCCTATGGCCGGCCTGCCAGTGAGGTGTTTGCCGAGTTCGACTCGACGCCGGTGGCCAGCGCCTCGATTGCCCAGGTCCATTTCGCCCGGCTACGACCGGAAGACGGCGGCCATGAGGTTGCGGTCAAGATCCTGCGACCGGAGATGCACAGCGTCATCGCCAACGATCTGGCCTTGCTGGAAACCCTGGCCGGTCTGCTCGAGAAAGCGTGGTCGGACGGCAAGCGGCTGAAACCGCGCGAAGTCGTCGCTGAGTTTGCCAAGTACCTCTACGACGAGCTCGACCTGATGCGCGAAGCAGCCAACTGTTCGCAACTGCGGCGCAACTTCGCCGGCTCGCAGTTGCTACAGGTACCCGAAGTACACTGGGATCAATGCACGACAACGGTGATGGTCATGGAGCGTATGCACGGCATCCCGATCAGTCACACCGAAGCGTTGGTCGCCGCCGGCGTCGATCTGCCGGCCCTGTCGCGCGCCGGCGTCGAGATCTTCTTCACGCAGGTGTTTCGTGACGGTTTCTTTCACGCCGACATGCACCCCGGCAATATCTTCATCGCCACCGATGCAGACCATCACGGCAGCTATATCGCGCTCGACTTCGGCATCGTCGGAACCTTGACCGACAACGACAAGAATTATCTCGCGCAGAACTTCCTCGCCTTCTTCCAGCGCGACTACAAACGCGTGGCGATGGCGCACATCGAAGCCGGCTGGGCGCCACCCGAAACTCGTGCCGATGAGTTCGAGGCCGCCATCCGCGCGGTCTGCGAGCCGATCTTCGACCGGCCACTACACGAAATCTCGTTCGGCCGCGTTCTCCTGCGCCTCTTCCAGACCTCGCGGCGCTTCAACGTCGAGATCCAGCCGCAACTGTTCATGCTGCAAAAAACCCTGCTCAACATCGAGGGACTGGGGCGACAACTCGACCCCAACCTCGACCTCTGGAAAACCGCCAAGCCTTTTCTGGAACGCTGGATGAGCGAGCAGCTCGGCGGTCGTGCTTTCCAGCACGGCGTGCAGCAGGAAGCCCCCTACTGGGCACGCACCCTGCCACAGTTGCCCCGGCTGGTTTACCAGGCGCTGGCGCAGTCGAAAGCGCCCGAGCTCGCGCCGGTGCTGGCCGAACTGGCGCGTGGCCAGCGCCAGCAGGGGCGATGGCTGGCGCTGATCGCCGCGCTGCTGGCGGCCCTGCTGGCCAGCCACTATCTTTGAACACCTCAGGGGAATCTGCCTGCAGCGCGTCGTCAGCCGGCAGAATTCACCCCGGACGGCCTTCTTGCCGATTCTGGCAGACCGCGTCTCGATGGCTACAGCCGGTAGCCGAAGCGTTTCAGCAACAGCGCCGTCTCGCACAGCGGCAGTCCCATCACGCCGCTGTAGCTGCCGGCGAGATACTCGACAAACATGCCGGCGTGCCCCTGGATGCCGTAAGCGCCGGCCTTGTCCATGGGTTCGCCGCTGGCGACATAGCGACGGATCTCGTCGCGATCGAGCTGACGAAAGCGCACCTCGCTGATCGACAGCGCCGCTTCGATACCACCGGGACCGCCGACGGCGACCGCGGTGAGAACGCGATGGGTGTTGCCGGACAGGCGCTGCAGGATACGACCGGCATCGCCGGCGTCAAGTGGCTTGCCGATCAGTTCGCCAGCCAGGTCAATGGTGGTGTCGGCAGCCAGCACCGGCTGCGGCAGCAGCCTTCGCCAGCCGACAATCCGGCAGCCGTGCTCGGCCTTGGTGCGGGCAATACGTTCGACGTAGTGGATCGGGTCTTCGCCGGGCAGCGGCGTTTCATCGAGCACCAGATCGTCGCGCGGGGTACTCCGAAAGGCGATGGTATCGAAGCCGACGCCGATTTGCGTCAGCAGTTCGCGCCGACGCGGACTGCGCGACGCCAGATGCAGACGTAGGTGCTGCCCATCGACCGGCATCAACCTTCCCGATGATAAGGATGTTTGCGGAGAATGCTGACCGCCCGATAAAGCTGCTCGCAGAGGATCAGGCGGGCCAGCGCATGCGGCAGGGTCAGGCTGGATAGCCGGATTGCTTCACTGGCCTGCAGCTTCAAGGCTTCGTCTATGCCATCGGCGCCACCGATGATGAGGGCGGTATCGCCGCCGGCACGCATCCAGCTTGCCAGCCGCTCGGCCAGCTTCAGCGTCGGCAGATCGACGCCCCGTTCGTCAAGCACGACGATTCGGTGGTAAGCCTGCAGCACCGCCAGCAAGCGACCTTTCTCGGCAGCCAGCAATTGCTCGCGGCTTTTCGAGCCGCGCGCTTCCGGCTTGACCTCGACAATCGACAAGGGCAGTTCGCGTGGCATGCGTTTGATGTATTCAGCGCAACCCTCGGCCACCCAGGCGGGCGGTTTGTGGCCGACCGCGAGGATGGCCAGCCTCATCCTTCGCCGACCGTGGTCGCCTCGGCAGCGGCTCGGCGCACGCGCAGCGGACCTTTGCCACCCCACAGTTCTTCGAGGTTGTAATAGCTGCGCACCGCCGGCTGCATGACATGCACGATGATGTCGCCGAGGTCGACCAACACCCATTCGCCGACTTCCTCGCCTTCGCAGGAGAGGACCTGGCCTCCCGCTGCACGCACCTTGTCCTGCACATTGCGGGCCAGTGACTTGACCTGGCGGTTGGAGTCGCCACAGGCAATGACCATGCGGTCAAACAGCGAGGTCAGGCGACTGGTGTCGATGACCTCGATATCACGGCCCTTGATGTCTTCGAGCGCGTCAACAACCAGTTTTTCCAGTTCGGGAAGTTTCATTGGCAATTCAGTACTCCGGGTAAAGGTGCTCGTCGCGAATATACGCGATAACTTGCTCGGGCAGTAAATAGCGGGCGCTGCGGCCTTGCGTCAACAACGCGCGAATCTCGGTCGCCGAGATGGCCAGCTGGGTCATCGCAAAGCTAAAGATGCTCCCGGCCGGCGACTCGGACAGGCTCGCCGGCTGCACCCGGAAACGCCCGCGCCAGCAGTCAGCCAGCGCTGCCGGCAGACTGGCAAGGTCGACCGGAAAACCCGGGCGATGCGCAACCGCCAGGTGTGCCAGATCGAACAGCGATGACCAGCGATGCCAGCCAGGGAGGGCGGCAAAGGCATCGGCGCCGAGCAGCAGCACCAGTGGTCGCTGCGCCCCGCACTGATCGGCCTGGCGCAGACGTTCGAGGGTAGGCACGGTGTAGCTTGCCCGGGCGGCCTCGACCTCGGCCGCATCGACTGCAAAACGCGGGTTATCGGCAGTCGCCAGCCGCACCATCGCCAGCCGCTGCCGGGCAGTCACTTGCGGCGCCCCGCGCAACGCCGGCTGGCCGGCCGGAATCCAGCGGACAGCAGCGAGACCGAGACCATCGATGGCCTCTTCGGCGAGGCGCAGATGCCCGAAATGAACCGGGTCGAAGGTGCCGCCGAAGATTCCCAGCGGCCCGCCGCCTGGACGATCAGGCATCGTCTCCGGCAGTAACGAAAACGTCGCGGTAACTGACGTAGAAGCTCGCAAACAGCGTCGGCGCGAGAACGAGAATGATCAGCACCGTCACCAGTACGGTGATCAGCGCTGTTCCGCTTGGCAAGAGGGTCGCCAGAATACCCAGGATCAACCCTGGCACCAGGGTTCCGACGACCGCAATGGCCAGCGAATACACCAGGAAGGCTCGCCAGTTGCGCAGGCAGGCCACGAAACTGAAGAACAGCGCCTTGGCGGGCGACAAACCATGCCAGCCGGCCAGCACTGGCGCATACCAGTAGGCCATGATCAGCGGACAAAGAAGCAGCAGGGCAATCTGCGTGGCAAGCAATAGTGTGCCGTCGTTTACGACCTCCTCGGCGGGCTTGTTGCCGGCGAGCATCATGGCCATCAGCGCGCCGTCGTCGGCCAGCGCGGAAACGGCGAGAATCCCGACGGTCGCCGCCAGGTAGATCGCACCCAGGATGAGCAGCGAGCGCAGATGGCTGCCAAAGCCCGAGAAGAGCAGCTGCGGGCTCAGCGGAGTACCACGATCGATGCTGCGGCAGGCAGTCATCAGACTGACTGAAAAGGCGGGGATACACAAGGTCGTGGCAATCGTGCCCAGTACGGGAATAATGTTCACCAGGGCCATCAACGCCCAGTAGCTGACCACCAGGAAGGCCAGCATCAGGTGATTCCTGCGAAAGATCCGGAATCCCTCGGTGAGCCAGCGCCATCCTTGCGCGGCGGGAAGAGTCAGTGCTTGCATGGGCTCGGGCCGCTCAGGCGGCAATGAAAATGTCACGATGGATAACAATGAGGATGACCGCGATGGCCATCCAGACACCCGGATTGGCAATGAAGATCGCCCAGCCCTGCTTGAGCCAGTCGAAGGCATTGCCCACCTCGACGCGGTGGCTGGCGCCGTTGAAGACCGGGGCAGGGATCGAAAGGGTTCCCGGCTGCTCGTCCCCGGCCAGTGGCCGAGCCCGCCCTGACCGGCAGAGGCAAGCAGTGCATTGCGGTTCGTGGCCGCGCTCACCCGCAAGCGGAGCTGCCGGCGCCGCCACTCATGCTGACGGAGCCGGGCTGGCGGTGATACTTTTGTCAAGGTATGGGCGACACGTAGAAACGGGCAGTCAGAAGGTGCCGATGACCCAGGTCGGGACGCTGACGTTCGGAGTACCCATGGTCTCCTGGCTGAAGTTGCCGTCGCCGTCGCGGTCAACCAGGAAATAGGGAACGCCGTGTGCTGGCGTCACCTTGATCCGGTAAAGCCTGCCGTTGAGCCGGTACTCCTCGACGGTATTCCCTTCACGCTGGGTGATCGTCACCTCCGGCTCAAGCGAAGCATCGAATGGCGCCATTTCCGGCGGCGGTGGCGGGACTGCCGGCAGCGGCTGCAAATCCGGTGGATTCTGGGCAAAAGCGGGCGCGGCAGCGACCAACATGGTGGCAAGGAAGGCTGGAAGGCAACGCATCAGGAGTCCCCCGGGGTGATAAAACGATCAGTGAGCAGTTCAGCGATCATGACGAATTGTAGTACAGATTACCTGGCGACCCCCGCTCGACGCGCTGACCGTGGCTCGGTAAGCGGCGCGAACTCTGCGATAATGCAGAGGCTGGACTTGCACTACCCGCAGCGACCTGTCCGGGGCCCCGCGGCCGGGCGAGGAAGCCCTTCCCCCTTCAGCTCATAAAGTTGCCCGCCCATGCCTACCCTGCTGCTGGTCGACGGATCGTCCTATCTCTATCGCGCCTTTCACGCCATGCCCGACCTGCGGACTACGAGGAGCGAGCCCACCGGCGCAATTCATGGCGTACTGAACATGCTGCGCCGACTCGAAAGCGACTACCAGGCTTCGGGAATCGAGTACAAGGGCTGCGTCTTCGACGCCAAGGGCAAGACCTTTCGTGACGACTGGTATCCCCTGTACAAGGCAAACCGTCCGCCGATGCCCGACGACATGGTGCGCCAGATCGAACCGCTGCACGCAGCGATTGTGGCGCTTGGCTGGCCGCTGTTGATGTTCGACGGTGTCGAGGCAGACGATGTGATCGGCACCCTGGCCACGCAGGCCGCGGCGCAGGGCGTCCAGGTGGTGGTGTCTACCGGCGACAAGGACCTCGCCCAGCTGGTTGGTCCGCAGGTCAGCCTGGTCAATACCATGACTAACGAACGGCTCGATGAAGCCGGCGTAATCAGCAAGTTCGGCGTGCCGGCGGAGCGCATCGTCGATTACCTGGCGCTGATCGGTGACGCCGTCGATAACGTCCCGGGGGTCGACAAGGTGGGAGCCAGGACGGCAGTCAAGTGGCTGGCCCAGTACGGTTCGCTCGCCGGGATCATCGCCGCCGCCGCTGACATCGGCGGGGTGGTCGGACAGAACCTGCGCCGCGCGCTCGACTTCCTGCCGCTGGCGCAACGCCTGGTGACGATTCGCTGCGATCTCGAACTGTCGCTGGCGCCGGCAGACCTCAAGCCGCGCCCAGTCGATCACCAGCGACTGGTCGAGATTTTTTCGCACTACGAAATGCGCTCCTGGCTGAAGGAAATGCAGACTGGCGGATCAGCAGCCAGCAGCGCAGCGGCGCCGGCGGAGCCGCTGCCGGCAGCGGCTCCGGGTATCCCGTCCAGCGCCTCGTCCGACGCTTGCCACCGCACAGCCTACGAGACGATCCTTGACTGGGCAGCCTTCGAACGCTGGCAGCAGATGATCGAGAACTGTCCGCTAACCGCGCTCGATACCGAAACCACCAGTCTCGACCCCTTCGCCGCTCGTCTCGTCGGCCTTTCGCTGGCCGTGGCGCCAGGCGCAGCAGCCTATCTGCCGCTCGCCCACAGCTACCCCGGAGCGCCACCACAACTGCCGCGTGACGAGGTGCTGGAACGTCTCAAACCCTGGCTCGAATCCGCCAGGCATGCGAAGATCGGCCAGAACCTCAAGTATGATCAGCATGTGCTGGCCAACCATGGCATTCATCTGGCTGGCGTACGCCACGACACGCTGCTGCAATCGTATATCCTCGAATCCGGCAAGGACGGCGCGCGCGGGCATGATCTCGGCCAACTCGCCTCCCGCCACCTCGGACTGACGACGATCCCCTACGAAGCGCTTTGCGGCAAAGGGGTCAAGCAGATCGGCTTCGAGCAGGTGGCCGTGGACCAGGCGTCCGAGTACGCCGCTGAAGATGCCGACCTCTGTCTGCGCCTGCACCATCGTCTTTATCCGCAGATCGCCGCCGATACGGGTCTCACGCACGTGTACGAAGCCATCGAGATCCCGGTGCGCGACATCCTTTTCCGTATGGAGCGCACCGGTGTATTGATCGATTCGCAGCTGCTCTCGCAGCAAAGCCACGAGATCGGCAAACGCCTGCTGGAGATCGAAACGCGGGCGCACGCGGCAGCCGGCCAGCCGTTCAATCTCAACTCGCCGAAGCAGCTCGCGGAGATCCTGTTCGACAGGCTCGGCCTGCCGGTCAAGAAAAAAACCCCCTCCGGAACGCCATCGACCGACGAGGAAGTGCTTTCCGAACTGGCGCTGGACTACCCGCTGCCGAAGATCCTGCTCGAATCGCGGCAGCTCGCCAAGCTCAAGAGCACCTACACCGACAAGCTGCCGAAAATGGTCAATGCCGGCACCGGACGCGTTCACACCAGCTATGCGCAAGCCGTCGCCGTCACCGGCAGGCTGGCGTCGAGCGATCCCAACCTGCAGAACATCCCGGTGCGCACCGCCGAAGGACGGCGCATCCGCGCCGCCTTCATCGCGCCAGCGGGCAGTCGCATCGTCTCCGCCGACTATTCGCAGATCGAGCTGCGCATCATGGCCCACCTCTCGGAGGACCCGCGCCTGCTCGAAGCCTTTGCGCAGGGCGAAGATGTGCATCGGGCGACGGCTGCCGAGATTTTCGGCGTCCGCCCGGCCGAAGTCGGCCCCGATCAGCGGCGCGTCGCCAAGGTGATCAACTTCGGCCTGATCTACGGGATGAGCGCTTTCGGCCTCGCGCGCCAGCTCGATCTCGAACGCGGCGCCGCGCAAGCCTACATCGAGCGCTATTTTGCGCGCTACCCTGGCGTCGCCGACTACATGGCGAGAACGCGCGACGCCGCGAAAGCGCAGGGCTACGTAGAAACCGTTTTCGGCCGTCGGCTGTGGCTTCCCGAAATCCATTCCAGCCAGGCCGCGCGTCGCCAGGGCGCCGAACGGGCGGCGATCAATGCGCCGATGCAGGGCTCGGCGGCCGATCTCATCAAGTCGGCGATGATCGTTGTGCAGGGCTGGCTGGACTCCGAGCACCTGCAAACCCGCCTGCTGCTGCAAGTGCATGACGAACTCGTCCTCGAAGTGCCGGCAGACGAGTTCTCGCAAGTCCACGCCGAATTGCCGCGTCTGATGACCGAACTGGCCACTCTGCGTGTGCCGTTGCTGGTCGACATCGGCGCTGGCGCCAACTGGGACGAAGCGCACTGAAGCGGCAGAACCGGGGGCGAGTAGTAGCGCCCGACCGAGCAGGGAATCATGAGATAGGACTTTCCTTTTTCCCATCAGGGCAGCAGAATCGAGCAACTTGCGGGCGTCGCCTTGACGTTCCCATTCTCCGGAGACCTGAAACATGAGAAAAATCATCGCTTCCCTGACGGCCGTCACCTTTGCGGCCGGTAGTCTCGTCGGTTGCGCCGGCATGACCGAAACGCAGCGCGACACCGGCACGGGTGCCGCCATTGGTGCCACCGCCGGTGCCCTGATCGGCCTTGCCACAGCCGGCGGCAACAAGGGCCGCAGCGCCGCCACCGGCGCCGCAGTGGGAGCAGCGCTTGGTGCAGGTGGCGGCTACCTCTGGTCGAAACACATGCAGGAACAGAAAGCGGCGATGCAACAAGCCACCGCCGGCACTGGCGTACAGGTGACGCAAACGGCCGACAACCAGCTCAAGCTTGACATCCCGAGCGATGTCTCCTTTGCCGTCGGCCGCTATGACATCAAGCCGGCCATGCGCCCGGTGCTCGACCGCCTGGCCACGACCCTCAACCAGAACCCGGTGACGACGGTGAAGATTGTCGGCCACACCGATAGTACCGGCAGCGACGCGACGAACAATCCCCTGTCGGTGAACCGCGCGGCTGCCACGCGTGACTACCTGGTAGCTCGTGGTGTGTCGCCCACCCGCATCGCCATCGACGGACGTGGTTCCAGTCAGCCGATCGCCGACAACACCAGCGCCGCTGGCCGCGCGATGAACCGCCGCGTGGAAATTTTTGTTGCGGAACCGGCGCGCTAGGAGCACAGGAGGAGCAAGAACGGCCTCGACCGCGCGCGCTGCAGGCACGCCGGCTGCAGCGAGCCCGGCGTTGTGCGCGGACTTCCGGGATGCTTCCTGCGCCTGCCGACGATCAGGCTTCGCGGTCCAACTCGGCCAACTCCGGATCGCTGAACACTCGCGAGCGGGTGTGAAACGCTTTTCCTTCCGGCCCTTCGAGCGAGAAGGTGCCGCCGTGGCCGTCGATCACGTCAATGATCAGTTGTGTGTGTTTCCAGTATTCGTATTGCGACTTGCCGATGTAGAAGGGGCAGCCACCGATCTCGCCGAGATAGACGTCGCCGGCGCCGATGGTGATTTCTCCCGGCAGGTAGCAGTTGGCGGCGCTGTTGTCGCAGCAGCCGCCGGACTGGTGGAACATCAGCGGGCCGTGTTTTTGCTTGAGGAGCTCGATCAGTTCGAGCGTCGCGGCGGTGGCGATGACTTTTTCAATCATGTCGGTCTCCACGTGCCGGGACGGCTGGCCGCCCCGGCGAATGACTCGCGGCAAGGCGAGTGGGGAATCAGAAAAAGCCGAGCTTCTGCTCGCTGTAGCTGACCAGCAGGTTCTTGGTCTGCTGGTAGTGGTCGAGCATCACCTTGTGCGTCTCGCGGCCGATGCCGGATTCCTTGTAGCCACCGAAAGTGGCGTGCGCCGGGTAAGCGTGGTAGCAATTGGTCCATACGCGGCCGGCCTTGATCGCGCGACCCATGCGGTAGGCGACGTTGCCATCGCGACTCCAGACACCGGCACCGAGGCCGTACAGCGTGTCGTTGGCGATTTCCAGCGCCTCCGCTTCGTCCTTGAAGGTGGTCACCGCGAGCACCGGCCCGAAAATCTCTTCCTGGAAGATACGCATCTTGTTGTGGCCCTTGAACAAGGTCGGCTGGACGTAGTAGCCACCTGCCAGTTCGCCGCCAAGGTCGGCACGCGCGCCGCCGATCAGCACCTGCGCGCCTTCCTGCCGGCCGAGATCAAGGTAGGACATGATCTTGGTCATCTGCTCCTGCGAGGCCTGCGCGCCCATCATCGTGTCCGTGTCGAGCGGGTCCCCCTGCTTGATCGCGGCCACGCGCTGCAGCACGCGCTCCATGAAGTGATCGTAGATCGACTCCTGAATCAGCGCCCGCGAGGGGCAGGTGCACACTTCGCCCTGATTGAAGGCAAACAGCACGAGGCCCTCGATGGCCTTGTCGAAGAAGCTGTCGTCGGCCCTGGCGATGTCGGCGAAGAAGACGTTGGGCGACTTGCCACCGAGTTCCAGCGTCGCGGGGATGAGGTTGTTGGCTGCGGCCTGCGCGATCAGGCGGCCGGTGGTGGTCGAGCCGGTAAACGCGATCTTGGCAATACGGCGACTGGTGGCCAGCGGCATGCCGGCTTCGCGGCCGTAACCGTTGACGATGTTGAGCACCCCAGGCGGCAACAGGTCGGCAATCAGTCCGGCCATGATCAGGATGCTGATCGGTGTCGACTCGGCCGGCTTGAGCACCACGCAGTTGCCAGCGCCGATGGCCGGCGCCAGCTTCCACGCCGCCATCAGGATCGGGAAGTTCCACGGGATGATCTGGCCGACGACACCGAGCGGCTCGTGGAAGTGGTAGGCGACGGTGTGTTCGTCGATTTCGCTGATGCCGCCCTCCTGTGCCCGCAGGCAACCGGCGAAGTAGCGGAAATGGTCGATGGTGAGCGGAATGTCGGCGTTGAGTGTTTCGCGGATTGGCTTGCCGTTGTCGACCGTCTCGGCGTAGGCAAGGATTTCGAGGTTGGCTTCCAGGCGGTCAGCGATTCTCAGCAGTACATTGGCGCGATCGGCGGGGGCGGTGCGACCCCACTTGTCGGCGGCGGCATGCGCCGCGTCGAGCGCCAGCTCGATGTCTTCGGAAGTGGAGCGGGCAACCCGGGTATAGGGCCGACCGTTGATCGGTGTAATGACATCAAAGTACTCACCGTTCACCGGGGCAACCCAGTTGCCACCGATGAAGTTGTCGTAGCGGGCCTGGTAGGCGATCTTGGCAGCGGCAGTGCCGGGGGCGGCGTAGATCATCTTGTCTCCTCATTGTTGGTAGTTGATCAAGGTGCTTGCGGTGCCGGCCAGTCGTTCCATCAGTCTTCGTATCAGCACCGCTCACTGATTATAGTCATTGCTGCACCGCAACTTTCGTTTTTGCAGCATGCCTCGCTGGATGGCAATGAGCGTGGCCTGCTGGCCTCC
>JADJOT010000004.1 GCA_016713625.1 Candidatus Accumulibacter affinis | reverse complement strand
GAGTCGATCGGTGACGCAGAGCGAGTTGTTGCGCAGCAGTTAGTCAAGCAGGCGGGTCGTTTCGACCTCGGCAGGGGCTATTCGGTTTCCACTCTGCCCCGTGGCCTCGCAGCCGGGGCGCCATCCTTCTACCATCGCCGCTGCCTGAGCAACAAGTAACTTCGCCGACAAGGCCGAGCGGCGCCTCCCGGTGGTCGAGTTGTTACAGAGGAACCTTAACCAGACGCGCTTGGCCGAGGTGCCGTCTCAGTCGCCAGTGATGCCAAGGTCACCGTCGCGAAAGTTATCGGTTATTTGGGGTGAACGGGTTGCCGCATGGGCCACAGTCCGAGCCAGCGTGAGCGATTTCGAACTTCCGCGTGCTAAGGTCGGCTGTGGCTGTCGGCAAACGTCGGTCGTGGCTCAGTCCGCGAACTGAAGGCTTTGCGGCGCGCGCCGAGAAGATGTCCGCTAAGGAGGACCCCAGAACTGGCGTGGATGGCGAAGCGGTGGTGAACTGTGCGCTGGAGGAGACGGTCATCGAAGAGGTCTTGCGGGTCGATCCGCCGACCCTTGAAGCGATGCCGCCAGGGGGATGAGTCGAGCAGCCAGGCCGCAAAGCGGAGCCGACCGCACCGGAACGTGCGCCCGCACCCAGGACGAGCTTCCGCGCGGATGATAACCATGGCTGGGAAGCCAGCCGCTATGTCGGCATTTTCCTGTCTTGTTGGAGCTGATCAGCCAATGGCAGTGGATGCAACGGATCTTCCGGTTGTTCGGTAACGGTTGGCGTATCTTCGTCGTGTTCGCCCTCCTCGATGGCGGTGCGCGACATCCGCTCCATCGAACAGCTCAAACATGCGGCGGTGGAAGAGGCGGGACGGCTCTTGGGCTTGGGGCGGTTACCCGCTCTCGACACGTTGTGGGGCTGGTTCCATGAGGTCGCCGGCAAGTCTCGGGCCGGGACACTGCTGAAGGAATTTTTTCGCAGATCAGATTCACGTAGGGGCTGGTCGCCGTCCGGTTGTGGTTTAGCGACGGCCATCTCTTGCCTTATACTGACAGAACAAGGTGCATGCGGCCTGGAGCACGCAACGGCGGATGCCGATGCCCGGACAGACCAATCTGGTCACTTGTGACGAACGGGGCGCATCGTCACTTTTGAGATTCAGGAGGGCAGGGGAACCTGCGCGCCCAGATGCTCTGGAAGTTTGGCGAGTATGCGCGAGAACAGTCCCTTGGCACCCTGCCGGTGTATCTTCGACCGTGAGGGCGATGGCCTGGGCTTTTTCAGCGAACCCATTAAAGGCAGCGTACGCCCTCTTCATCACCTGGGAGAAGAACGCCAATCAAGCACGGCTCATGGCCTTGCCAGCGACCGACTTCACCCACCACGCAGATCAACGGTACGGACTATCGTCTGCTCGAAGAGACCCGGCCGCCCCTGTCACTCACCCGACAGCGACCCCGACAATTGGCACGGTCGACCCGCCGCACGCTTTCGATCTGCGCCGGCTGGTGTTGTGGAATCTGCGCACCCATCACTGCATCAGCGTGTTGTGCTGGGAGGGTGACCTTCAGCTCTCAGAAGAAGTGCTCACCGCGATGCTCAGTCGCTAGGGCGCCCTGGAGAACACGTTCGGCACCTCCAGGCGCGTCATCCCTATCATTGGCCATCCGCTTTGGACTCGCCGACAGCGAGAAACAGGACATCGCCAATCCTCGGATCGGCGCTGGCGCAGCAGGATAGCGACTACCCGGCGGCATCTCGCCAAACTCTCTCGCGCAAATACGCCAAAACCCAACCGAGCTTCAATCGCGACGGCAGCGAACGTCACAACAGTCGGCATCGGCGACTCGCTGAAGCCATCACTGTGAGCGAAACGCAAACTCAAACAACCCAGGCCGACAAAGCCCAGTTGCCCGAGCGCGTCGATGTCGCGGGGTTGTCCGATTACCGCCCTTCAAAGCCATCGACAACGAAGGGAAAACCTCTTCGACTTCGTCACCACCTCGGTATGGAATGCCCGCCGTCAGCTTCTGGATTGGCTTGCCGACAGTTACGCCAAGGACAGCGATCGGTGGACCTTGCTCTACGCGATCTTCAACCGCCAGGGCTGGACACGCAGCGACGAGCAATGGTGGTCGTGCGCCTGGAGCCGCTGGAGCAACCCGCCCGCCGTAGTGCTCAGGAACAACTCTGCCGCAAGCTCACCGGCCTCGGCGCCAGGATCCCCGGTGGGAAATGGTTGCGCATCGAGGCAGGCGCGTTCCGCTATGAGGTCAGCTTGCCTACACTGTCCAAAATTGGGCGCACTTCAGCGGGGTTTCCGGGAGGTCTGAGCATCAAGGATCCGGGTGTTGCGCTACATGATGGACGCGCTGGCCGCCGACCGCCTGCTGGGCGAATCGCCGCCGGAGGATGTTTGCCTTGGCAGCCATTCTAAAGGCAAGGAGGCGGAGCGCGCCAATGAATGGAGGGCAAAGAACGTCACCCTGATTCTTTACCCCGAACACCGGTATCACACCTACTTGTACAAGACATTGGGAGCGCTTTTGGGCCGCGACCCATCGCGACGGAGCGTGGCAAGGAACGCATCGTTGTCGAATGCGCCATCGGCCGCCCCCGTGCAAGCACGAAGGAGATGACTCCCGTCGGCCGCATGTTGTGGGCGCTGAGCGATTCGCGCGGTTTGCCGGCGAAACGGTTTGCGGAACTGGACCCCGTGCCATCGCTGGATTGGCTGGAACCCTGAGTCAGGATTTGTACCGCCATGCTGACCTCGGCCGGTTTGGCGTGCTGGCCCAGACCGCCGTTGAGCAGCTGCTCACCTTTAGCTTGACGCGCCGGCCGGCATCCTACCGACTTGCACCGTGGATGGCGATGGTGGATAGCGGGCATCGCGCCAGCCGCTGGACGAGGTGATGCACCATCTGGCGCGTTGGCTGATCCGGCATCTCGACGATCCCAGGCTGTTGTTATGGCTGGTCAGGCGTGGTAGGCAACCTGCACGACCAACTGACGTCGTTGATCGAGCGATGCCTGAAGAACCGGCCAAGCTCGAACGTGATGACGATGCTGCCGAGCTGGCGCGTATTCGTGAGAACGCCCGAATGCTACCCACGCCTGGCGATGCAAACGCTGTGGCGTTTGTTGCTCAACCGGGCGTCAAATCGCGAGCACGTGATCCGACCTTTATCGCTGGCGCGAATACTCGAGCGAGATAGCTGACCGCCAGCGTGCGTTTGGCCTTGCGGGAGGTCCTGACGCCGTGCGTTTCTTCGCGAACCATTTCGCTGGGCAAGCGAAATGGAGGGAAGCGATGCGCCAGAGCGGATCAAGCGACATTGTCGAATGGGAAATCGTAAGTTTGCGCCGCAGCACGTTCATGCAGGCGTGCGCGACATGCCCAATGATGGACGCTGGGCGGCAGCGCTCCCGGATCTGCTGAACGACTTCAGCGCCTTGCTACGTGATGCGCTCCATCTCATGCGTGACCTTGGCGGCGTGGATAGTTGCAGTGACTGAAGTTTAGACACGCGGGTCCCGCCGGCCGGGATTTCCGTGGAGGCGAGCGATGATCAGCACGACGATGGCATTGCCCAGCGCCGATCGGCGCTGGGCCAGACGCCTCAACGCTGCAGGGCCAGCAATTGCGTCAAGGTGTAGGCCGTGGAACGAATCTGCATCCACAGTTCCAGCGCAGCCGTCGACTGCTGCCACAGATTGGCCACACCCCACCAGCGCTTCAGATTGTGAAACAAGGGCTCGATTCCCCAGCGTTCGGCGTAGATCCGACGACCTGTCGGGCCGACAGGTCGATCTCGGTAGCCAGAATCAGGCAGGACGCGACCAGGTGTGCTCGGCAGGAACATCTCGCACCACACCGCGCGTACCGGGAGCCCTTCAGGAATCGCGCCACGGCGAGGACCGAGCGCACCTGGACCGGCTGCACCTTGCCGTACAGCATCCGTTCCATCTCTTGCATCGGCAAGCTGAGCATCGCTGCATCGACCCGCTGGCCGTACTTGCGCTTGCGTCCTCGGCGTTTGGTTCTGGTTCGGGCGGGAGAAACAAGGCGGTATCTCGCCGCACCTGCCCGATGATGCGGACCTGCTGTTCGAGCAAGGGCAGAATCAGAGTGCTGCGCATGAACCAGGCATCGATCAGCAAGCGCACCCCCTTCACGTGCCCGCGGATCGAGTCTATCAATTGCCGTGCCACCCAGAGCTTGCCGCGCTGACCCGATTCTTCGAGCAGCCAGGAGCGAATCGGCACCGTCAGCGCCGAACCCAACCGGACGCGAACGACCAAGGCCAGCGTGACCCAGCACTGGTTGTTCAAAAACGTCGGCCGATTGGCCTTGTGGCTGTATCGTGCTTGATACTGATCCCCGGCCCGGACTTCGCAGCGCGGAACCAGCGTATCGTCGAGAATCAGTCACCAGTTCTGCCGGGCACACCGTCAGCACCAGCTGCAACAAACGCAGCGACCGTTCGGTGACCGGCAGCTGTGCCCGCTCGATGAGCTTGTAATAGGTCCAGTGCCTCTCGGCGAATGGCCCCGATGGCCTGCGTAACCCAGCCCTCCGGGTTGAGCAGGCAGCCGATCAGCAGTTCGACGAAGGTTCGGCGAGGAAACGGCGGTGGCACGGCCACCAGGAGAAAGGAAATCCATTCCGAGAGCAGCAAGCAAACGTTGGCAGCGAGAGACATGAGGGAAAGTCCGGGATCGAAAACGATCCTCACTAGCGCCGCGCGCTGCTTGCGCGAGAACCATGCGCAAGCAGCGCGCGGCGACCCCACGATTCCCTGGCTGCGTCAAGTATTTTTTGCATTTTCTGGAAAATTTTTCCCGCGGCTCGAATGCCTCCGGCATCCGGCGGCCATCGCGGAGTGTCTAAACTTCAGGATGGTAGGACACCTTCGTAGAACGCAAATGCTGGAATGTTAAACGTGACACCGGCTGGGTTAGTTCATGGCTGATCAGGAGCCCGCCTGATGTCGGTTTGCGAAAAGTCATGACC
Source organism: Candidatus Accumulibacter affinis (assembly GCA_016713625.1). Taxonomy (GTDB): domain Bacteria; phylum Pseudomonadota; class Gammaproteobacteria; order Burkholderiales; family Rhodocyclaceae; genus Accumulibacter; species Accumulibacter affinis. The sequence continues at coordinate 139,009 of JADJOT010000004.1, read as the reverse complement.
CTTGAAAAGCAGCAATACTCGCCCCGGCGGCTGGTCAAGGCGTAGGCAAAACAATCGCCGAAGTTCAACCCGGCCGGATGGCGCCCTTTGCCGAAGCGTTGCCAAGCGTCGAAGGCTGTTTGCACCAATTCGGCGTCAGCGGTTCGATCTGTACTTCGGCGGCGTCGAGCAGTTCGCCCAACGCCGCCTGCACACCCGGGCGGCCGAGCCGGGCTGAGATCACCATCATCGCCTCCAGCCAGTTGGGTGCGCAGATCACCGGCATTTGCTCCGGCGAGCGCGAGAGCCAACGCGCCGCACTCCGGCTCACCCAACAGGATGGCGACCAATGCCGAGCCATCGACGACCATCGTCAGCGCGGCAGTCCGTCCCACCCAAGCCCGGAGAATCTCAGCCTCGGGGCGCTCATCGAGCACGGGGCAGACGAGCGCGCGCGGCAATCGCGCGGATACGAGCCAGCCGCAGGTCGGCGTCAGACCGGCTGGCAGGAAGGCCCGCAACGCATCGAGTTGAAGGATAACCTTCCTGATTGAGCGAACGGCGGTGAGCCTGCGCCTGTTGCTTCAACCACAGGTGCAAGTCGGCAGGCACATCGCGTAAGGTGAGGTTCGGCATAGGTTTGGCAGTGACATCGAAATGACGCATCTTAGCATCGGTGAGCACCTGCAGGCGAAACGCTGCGGTGCAGTTCCGCATGCTTCGAGTCGCCTGCGAAGCTGTCTGGCGGCGTGGCCGGGGCAAGAAGCATGACCGGACCCCAGCTCTTGCTTACTCGCCTTGTGTTTGAACACGCTTGTTCGTACCTGTCCCCTTTTTCCGGGTGTTTGGAATGTCAGACCCCGGCTGTGTGACTTCTGGAAACACCGCGTTTACGCTGACTTTCTCACGACAACTGGCGACCTTTCGCGAGGATGCACGCGAGTGCGAGTGTGGCTACCACAAAGAGCTTGAGGGAACTGGGTTCTGGCGTGCTTAGCGGGGTCGAAGGAGCGAACTCCAACCAGTTGAGACGGCTTGCCGGCGTCGTAGCGACCCATTCGCGATCGCGTTGTGCGACACATCGAAGGTCCAGCGCGAGACCGCACTGGTTTCTTCATTCGCAACGAAGAGTTCACCCCACGGACTGAACCTGAGACCGATCGGAATGTCGAGCCCGATGCCGGTGATCGTTCCACTCAGCGAGGCGTGGCCGAGCGCGTCGAAGCTGAACCGCGAGATACTGTCGCTCTGCTCCATTCGCGACAAAGAGCTCGCCCCACGGGCTGAAAGCCATACCGTGCGGGCTGGACAGCCCACCGCCCGTGATCGTGCCATTTGGCGAGGCGTGACCGCTTGAATCGAAGACGAAGCGGTCAATCCGGTTACTCCTGCAGCAGCGCGACACGAAGATCTCCGTCTGTGGCGGGATTCCCGCGATGCCGCGCTCGTTGGTGCTAAGGCCCGTGATCACCCCCATTAGGCGAAGCGCTCTGCGCGCCGTCGAAGGCAAACCTGGCGATGTTAGCGGCGCCCTGGTTTACGACGAGCAGTTCGCCTTGGCGAAAGAGGAGCTCCTCCACCTCCTTGCTAAGCCCTGAGATCGTCCCATGCGCCAGGTAGCGTGCCAAGCGGGTCAAGGAAGCGGGATACAGTGCCAAGGACAAGGCACCTCCACGGGATAAGGAAGGGTGTTTGCAACGAAGAGTTCCCGCGGGGGCTAAACGCGATGCCTGACGGGAACGGCGTGGCGATACTCGCCTGAGCACCGGGGTGCCTGTCGGCTCCACGTCGTAGCGCGGTAAAGCACGTTGTCGTCTGTCCCCGACAAGAAGAGGCTCGCGGCGCCACGCGGGCTGGCGGCGCCTGGAACGAGCGCGGAGAGGTCAATGCCACGGCACGCCACCATAAGCGCTGCTGAAAAGTCTTTCGACAATCCGGGCCGTGGCACGCGGAGAATTCCGTCGTGTGCAGGTGTCGAAGAACTTATCTCAGGCCAGCCACAAGTGGGCGACGTCAAGGTCATCGACTTCAGACATCTCTGTATGGCAAGAGACATAGCATCTTCGATGGGCGGTGGACAACTAATTGCGTTGCCGTTAATCACTACGGAGCGCACTTTGGGCTTGGTGGAGAGATTCAAAAACTAGGAGGAGATAAAAGTGCTTTTCGGCCAGACGATTTGTTTTCGAATCTGCTCAAGGCATTGCAGGGCACAGTATTCCTGACATTCCGATCGCGTTGTGATTGCCCGTATGCCCGTTTCTGCTCGTAGCTCGCTTGCTGGGGTCCAGCCGTCCGGGGTCAGCGTGGAACCGCCGGGTCCGCCGCCCGGGGTCAGTTCTCGGGTCGCCGCCCGGGGTCGGTTCCAGCTAACATTCAAGGGTCGCCGCCCGGGGTCAGTTCTAAAGGGTCGCCGCCCGGGGTCAGTTCTAACATTCCAACACTTTCCTTCAGCACACCCTCCGGGTTCGGGTAATCACGCATCCTTGCGCACGGCTTCGATGCGGCGCGGCAAGCTCGGGGCTTTCCTCTCTTGTTTTCCCGGTCGCATGGTGGCACGATCGGAGTTCATTGACTGAACCTCGGCGCTGTTCGCGCGCCCTGAGAAGGAGTGGCGTGCGCCGACCATCAGCATGTTTTACGGCATTCTCGTGTCCATGTACGCGCTTGACATCGAGAAGCACCACGCACCACTTATTCACGTGCGCTACAACGAATTCAGGATTGTCCTCGGTATCCCGGACGGCGAAGTGCTCGATGGGAGCTTGCCGTCTCGCCAGATGAAGCTCGTGCAGGCCTGGATCGAAATTCACCGGGACGAGCTCATGGCGGACTGGACACTCGCTGCCAGCGGTCAGACGCCGTACAAGATCGATCCACTGCGTTGAGGAAATTGCGATGACGCCCGACGTGGTTAGTGTCACCCCGCTGCCCGAATTCCAGCTCGAAACGGTCTTCGCCAACGGCGAGGTACGCGTGCTCGACATGCGGCCCTACCTCGGCTATCCGGCATTCGCTCCGCTGGCCGAGGGCGGACTGTTCATGAAGGCGCATGTGGCCCTGGGAACGGTCGCCTGGACCGATGAAATCGACATCTCGCCCGATACCCTGTACTTGTGCGGGCGTCTGCTTGCGGATCAGAGCACGCACAGGGCGCATAGCGAGATCGGACTTTCGTAACGCTGGGCATGGACGCACTCGGACGGGTCCTGGTCGTCGTCCATTCACCGCCCGAGAGCCGAACCCGGCTGATCTCTGCGCGCAAGGCCAGCCAAGGCGAAGCGGAGCAATACCATGCGCAAGGAATACGATTTCAGCAACGGCAAGCGGGGTGCGGTTATCCCATCACCGGGGAAGACTCGCATCACGATCATGCTCAAGGACGAAGTCATCGAGTTTTTTTCGAACTCGGGCAGAGGCGCCAGGTGCGGGATACCAGACCATGATCAACAAGGCACTGCGGGCGGTAGTTGCTGATGCAGCGAGCAAAGCAGCCGACGACAAGCCAATTACCGTGGCGACGCTGCGCAAAGTGCTGCGCGAAGAACTGCACACCGCGTAGCGGAGCGCACGGATCAAGCCTTGGAACGTAGTTCTTGTTCTGACTTGCTTGCTCTGGCATGATTAGCTGGTCAAGCCATCGGAGTTCGATCCAATGAAGTTCAATGTGACCATCGACAGGGACGAGGACGGGGTCTGGATCGTCGAGTGCCCGGCTATTCCCGGCTGTGTGACCCAGGGCTCGACGAAAGACGAGGCCCTCACGAACATCGACGAAGCCATCAAGCTGTGCCTGGAAGTGCGGGCGGAAGAGGGCCTTCCGCTGACGATCGAAACGCGTCAGATCGAAGTCGCCGCCTGATGCCTCTACTGCCCGTCCTTAGTGGCAGAGAGGTCGTACAGGTGTTCGCAGGTTTGGGCTGGCAGGTCGCCCGTCAGCGGGGCAGCCATGTCATCCTCATCAGGGCGGACCTCATGGCGACCTTGTCGGTACCCGACCACAAGGAGGTCGCCAAGGGCACTTTGCGCAGTCTGATTCGGGCAGCCGGTCTAACGGTCGAGGCGTTCGCCGCTGCAGCCGAAAAGCGCTGAGATGCGCGCTCTGAGCCGATGGGTTGGCGCGTTTGCTGGCGGCCTGTCGCTGCTGTTCTTCACCGGCGGTGTGGCTGCAGAGGTGCCGCAAGCTCGTGATTTCGGTGTGCCGGGAACAAACGCGAGCCACTGGCCGCGGTGGTTGCCGGAAGACCCCGGCCGCAGTGATCGCACCACCCCGGCGACCGCCGCGTCGACGCCGCTGACGATGGCGGCCGGCGATTCGCTTCGGCAACGCTTCTCGACCGACGCTGTTGTGCAGAAATGGGCGAGCGGCCCGGCGTCGCTGCCCTGGATCGGTCTCACGCTCGAGTTGATCGTGAAGTATCAGCAGAACCCGCTACGCGCGGCGCGGGTGCTCGCCCACCTGCACGCGGCGGCCAATGACGCCATCGTTCAAATGGCGGCAACGAGCAGCGCGGAAGCAACGCAGGCAGTGGCTGTGCACGCGGCGACTTCCGCCGTACTGGCGTATTTCTACCCGCAAGAGTTGCCTGGGCGCCTCGATGCAATCGGGGTCGGGGCGATGCTGGCGGTGGCTGCCCGCGCGCGCGTCTCGCCGGAGAAGCTTGCCTTCGCACGTGAAGTGGGGCGCCGGGCCGCCGCCGAGGCGATCCGGCGAGCGCTCGACGATGGCAGCGATGCCACCTGGAACCCGGCAGATCGTCCAGCGGCCGCAGCGCCCGTCTGGCGCGCCGCGCCGCCGCTCAACCTTTACAACCCAAGCGAGCCGCTGGCGGGGAACTGGCGGACCTGGGCGCTCGAAGACAGCAAGGAGATCTCGCCACCGCAACCGGTGCCGTTCGGCAGTGAGCGTTACTGGAACGAAGCGCAGGAAGTGCTGCGGGTGTCACGCGCCCTCACTCCCGAGCAGAAGCGCATCGCCGACGAGTGGAACCTCGACAAGGGTTCAGTGACCCCGCCTGGAGTCTGGAATCGCAAGGCCATGGAATTGGTGGCGGGCCGTGGCTGGGGCACGGCGGAGACCGCGCGCGTCCTGGCGGCGCTGAATGTGGCGTTGTCCGATGCGCTCATCGCCTGCTGGTGGGCCAAGTTCGCGCATTGGACGGTGCGGCCGGTCAACGTGGTTCGCGAGAAGCTCGATCCGGACTTCCTCCCGTGTTTACGCCGCCCTTCCCGAGTTATGTTTCCCGGTCATGCGGCGGCTTCAGGCGCCGCTGTTGGGGTTCTCGCCGCGTTCTTCCGGAGCGCGCCGCCGAGTTGCAAGAGTGGGCCGAGGAGGCGGCGATGTCGCGCCTCTACGGCGGGATTCATTTTCGCAGCGACAACGACGAAGGCTTGCGGCTCGGCCGGGCGGTCGGACGACGAGTGACCGAGCACAGCCTTGGTCGTGACGGCGCCCGCGCAGGCGGTGAGCACCCGCGGCCAGCCGATCAATAGGCCAGGTACCCGAGGTGTCCGAAGACATCGCCGCAGCGAGCGCGAACGGCGACCACCACGGGACTTGCGACAGGCGTCGGCGTCAAGACGCTGGGCGTGCTTGTTTCCTGCTTGAAAAGCAGCCTGCCGTCGGTCGGATCGTAGGCGAAAACCTCGTAGCGGTCGGCGTCGGTCGTCGCTGCCCAGCGGATGCGTCTTTCGACTGACTCAAGGACCAGACCGCTGACCGCACAGGCAGAGCGGGCGTCGATCAGAAAGCGATGTTCGGGCCTCGACGCCGGCACCGGCGCTACGCCCTCCGGGCACTGGCTGGTCACACTCACCTTGACCAGCGCGAAACCGTCGCTGAGCGCCTGCGGCGGTACGAAACGGGTGTCGTTGACGAGGTGTCGATGGTGACAAACGTCCGCCTTCCGGTTCGCGACTGACGAGTTTGAGGCGATAGATTGACGCACCAGCGACGCTGCCAGAATCGTCGGCCGCACGGAAGACTGAGTCGATTGGGGCGCGGGAGATGATCGTCGGGTCGGCGCATGGCTGTTTGGCAAGCGCCGGCAGCGCCAACCCGATGCCGGCGGACAGGAGATCACACGGGGAGCCGACAGGCAGAGCGTGGAAGGGTACATTAGTGATGTCATCAGAGCCTCTTGCAACACTCGTGCTGCGGAGCTGATCTTTTTCGCTGGCGGGAAGCAGTGGGCGAAGGCAGCGACTTCTCGCACGATACGATGGTCAAGACAAACATCCTATCGCCCACCAAATGAATGCTACCCAACCCCAACAGATCCTGCAACGACGGCACGTGATTCAGCACGAGCTGCCACCCGCGTTGAGCGTTGAGGGACCAGGTGGATGCGCAGACATCGCAACGGGAGAAGGTGATCCGCACGCTGGAATAGCTGCGCATCGATGTACGACAGCCTTCCCGGTCGCTGAGGGCGGGCAATGGGTGAGGCCAGCCCACGATTCGGCAACGGTTTCGCGCGCCTCGGCAGTCCTGGGGTACTCAAAACGACACATACCGCGTCGGCACCGCTTTCACGCCGAACAGATTCTTTCCTTCGCGATCTCATCGATTCCTGCATCCCGATTCCTCTCGATGAAGTTGAAGACCCAGCGCACGATCGGCCAGCCGGGCCCCCTTACGCGCCGTCCGTCACGATGCGTCCGGCAGTGTTATCCACCATGACCGGGGAGAGCAGGTAGACAATCTCGGGTGCTACGCCGTACTGGCGAGTGACGACTTGTTTCCACTCCGCAGTGTAGAAGGCCTCGGCACGCGCCTTTGACTCCCATACGTAAATTCCGCCTGCCCGCATTCCGTCTTCACTCAGCCAGTAATTCTTCCTCAGCAACCCCGGGAGGTTGACGTACGTCTGTGCTCCACGCTCCGCCGCTCGCTCCAGGATCGCCTCGAATTCTTCCTGCGGCAGCGTCACCATCTTGCGCCGCTCGATTTGCGCGTCTTGCATGACTGAGTCTCCAGAAAGCAGAAACCCGCCGCGCGGTGGGTTTCGTGAGTCAAGTCGTGACCGTGGATTCAGACGTCGATGACTCCGGTCGCCGTCAACACAGGCAGGCGCAGACTCATCTCGATCTGGCGACCGGTATCGGCCAGCCCCGCGAGTCCCCGCTGCCGGGTCGCCGCCGCTTCCGTGATCAGCCGATCGACGACGATCGGCGCGAGCACCTCGCCGGCTGTCCCGGCCCGCGTCACCTGCCCGAGCACGCTCCTTGTAGCCAGGTCATTGAAGTCGGTAAAGCCCTTGGGGTTCGCGGCCTGCTCGCGGGGCGCCAAGACTAGCAGCAACGCCTCGGCAAACTCATCTCTTGGCGTCATCACAGGGCTTCGCTCGGCGGGCACGTTTCAGCCATGGTTGAACAAGGCTGAAACGTATCAGTAGTTGTTCGGGATCTTGATTCCCGGAAATCACCTAAGGTCAGTGGCCCCGAAGCCCGTGATGGCGGCGTTGACGAGTTCCAGGTGAATACTGTTGAAATCGGCTCGGGACTTGAACAGGATATCGGTGGCCAGTTCCGCCTGGTCCGTGCCGAACCAGTAGCCGTCAACCCTGGCCGCGGCGATGCCCGCGAGGAGCGGATTGACCGCCGCCACTTGGCGAATCAGGACGGTGGACCACTCCGCGTGCTTGAACTTCTCGGCGAGTCTCGCGGTGGTGTCGAAATCGGAAACCCGGAGAATCTTGTGGTTGCTGCGCTCGAAGGCAAAGCCGTCTTGCTGCAGTTGTCGACGCAGCCACTCCCGACCATTGATGCAAATCTGGGTCGAGTACGGCGCCCATGTCTGGATGCGCACATGCATCCAACTGAACCAGGTCGATCAGATTTCGGTTTCGCTCTTAAAAAACCTCCCCGGAATCCTTGATCAGCACGCCCCGCTCAGGCTCATTCCTGGGTAGAAATGCGCGCCTCGTTCAGGCTCATACCACATTGGACAAGGCTAGCCCGTGCCCGACGCTGCCGACCATGGTATCCTTTGCGGCAGGGATATGATCGGCTAAGTTACAAACGAGTAGTCATGAGGGGAAAATCGGGTGGCAAGGCTAATCCTGCTTGGTGTCGCACAAGCCCTAGGGTCGTCTCGACGGTCATTGATCGGTCGGACGGTATGGTAGGGGCGGTGACCATCGACGCGAGCCTTGCGCACACGCGGATTGTCTTGGCGTGCCTGGCACGGGCGTTGCTCCTTGGTGGTCTGTTCCTGTCAGCTGCGAAGGCCGCAACGATCGGCAACGTCTTCGTCTCGTATTCCGCCGAGGGCGTCCCAAGCTATGCCAGTCAGCGCCTGGATGCGAGTTATCGGCTGTTCATCCGCGGCGAGACTATCCCTGAGAGTCGTAGCAAGTCTTCGAGGAAAGGCGCAGGCGAGAGCGCGCAACAAGGCAAACAGCATTTGACGCCGCTGATTGAACATTACGCGCGCATCCACGGAGTGATGCCGGTCCTCGTCGCGGCGATGGTGGGCGTGGAATCCGGGTTCAACGCCAAGGCCATTTTCGCCGAAGGGCGCCGCCGGCGCCATGCAATTGATGCCGGCAACCGCTGCGCGCTACGGGGTCACCGATCCCGACGATGCGGCACAGAACATCGATGCCGGCGTGCGTCACCTCAAGGACCTGCTCATTCAGCATCGGGGCAACATCCCGCTGGCCCTGGCGGCTTACAATGCCGGGCAAGGCGCCGTGGCGAGGCACGGCGGACGAATTCCGCCGTATCGGGAAACGATGCTCTATGTACCGGCGGTACTTGCCGCAGCAGCACGGGAGGCCAGGCAGTGATCACAGCCCTATCGACGGCTTGGCAGCACTTGCTTGACCGCCTGACGTGTGCGACCGCCGCCGGCCGCAGGTGCCGCGATCCTGCGCGCACTGCCGGTGGCTTTACTCTGCTCGAACTGCTGGTGGTGGTGACGATCATCAGCCTGCTGGCAGCCTACGTTGGCCCGAAGTATTTCTCGCAGTTGGGCAAGTCTGAACAGGGGATAGCCAAGGCACAGGTGGAGGCCTTCGCGCGCTCGCTCGATGCCTACCGGCTCGACGTCGGTTACTATCCAACCACTGAAGAGGGACTCAATGCCTTGGTGACGAGGCCAACCAACGTCGCGAAGTGGAACGGGCCTTATCTCCAGAAGGCGGTCCCGTCTGATCCCTGGGGCCGGCCCTACCTGTATCGGGCCCCTGGCGCAGCCGGCGACTTCGACATCATCTCCTACGGCAAGGATGGCCAGCCTGGCGGGACCGGCGACGCAGCCGACGTCACGAATCAATGAGGATACCGCGGAGCAAGGATGCGCTTTTGAAGTTCGTGCCCTATCTCCTGACAATCTGATCGAGACGCACTCCGTCGATGCTGCAGATGCCGGAGAGGCCGGCAGACTGGTCCAGCAGCGTCGACTGCAACCGCTGTCGATCAAGGCGGCCGGTGGCGCAGTCGCGGGCTCCGCAGGCTTGCCCGGCCGTGGCAGCCGAGCGTTCTCAATCCTGCTGTTCAGCGCCGAACTGCTCGCTCTGCTGGAGGCGGGACTCAGCCTGATCGAGGCCTTCGAGGCGCTGCTCGAGAAAGAGGCTTCGCCGGTATCGCGGGAGGTGCTTGAGCGGCTGACTGCAGATCTGCGCGAGGGCCAGCGTTTTTCCGCTGCCCTGGCTCGCCAGCCGGATGTCTTTCCGCCACTCTACGTCGGTATCGTCCGGGCTGCCGAGGGAACCAGCGACCTGCCGCGGGCGCTGTCGCGCTACATCGACTACCAGACGCGGCTCGACACAGTCCGCAACCGGATGGTCAGCGCGGCCATCTACCCGGCCATCCTGCTCGTCGTCGGCGGTGGCGTGACCTTCTTCCTGATGGGCTATGTCGTGCCTCGCTTCGCGGGGGTGTACCAGGGAAGTGGTCGCTCGCTGCCGTGGCTGTCGCAATTGCTCCTCGACTGGGGGCAGTTCGTCGGCCAGCACTCCGGCCCCGTCTTTGGGTGCCTGCTGGCCCTGGTGCTCGCTGCCGGCTACTTGCTGCGCCGTTTCGTCGGCAGCGGTCGCTGGATCGTTTTTCTGACCCGCCTGCCAGGTATCGGCGAACGCGTCCGGATCATCGAATTGTCGCGCTTGTACCTGACCACCGGCATGCTACTCGAAGGCGGCATTCCGATTCTGGCAGCGCTCGACATCGTCAGCAATGCGGTCTCACCGAGCACACGCGCAGGGCTGCTCGCGGCTCGCCGTATCATCTCCGATGGCGGCACGCTGTCACAGGCTTTCGACAGCAGCGGCCTCGCGACGCCGATCGCCCTGCGCATGCTGCGGGTCGGTGAGCGCTCAGGCCAGATGGGTGCCATGCTGACGCGTTCGGCGCTGTTCTACGAGGGCGAGAGCGCACGCTGGATCGAGCGTTTCACCAAGGTCTTCGAGCCGGTACTGATGACCGCGATCGGCCTGCTCGTCGGGCTGATTGTCATCCTACTCTACATGCCCATTTTCGACCTGGCGGGGACGCTGCAATGAATGATCCCGCCTGGAAGACCGGTGCAGACCTTGCTGACGATCTCCTGCAGCAGGCGCGAAGCTTGGCGCAGGCGTCGGGACGGTCGCTGGTGACGGAACTGGAAGCGCTGACCGGCAGCGAGCCACGGCAGGTCGTCGACCAGCTGGCCCGGCGCTTTCACCTGGCGGTGATGGAGACCACCGAGATGCTGGCCTGTGCTCCGGCATTCGACCTTCTACCCCTAGCCAGGGCTCAGACGCGTGGCTGTGTGCTGTTACGCGCGCCGCAGGCACTTGCCGGCAGCCGGATCATCGGCGTCACTCCGGATCCCTTTGATAGCGACTGCATGGTCTGGCTGAGCAGCCTGGCCGGCATGCCGGTCCACTTCTGCCTGGCCCTGGCAGCCGACATCCAGGCCTACCTGTCAAAGCACGAGGAGTCCGTGCATGCGGTCCACTCGCTGCTCGGCGATCCCGGTGGCACAACGGAGCGCTACCGGACTGCCGAGGTCCTGAGTTTCGCGTCAGTCAGCGAAGCCGCCAGCCCCGCCGTCAAGCTGGTTAACTCGACCGTCTATGATGCAGTGAAGGCGGCCGCAAGCGATATCCATCTCGAGAGCACGCCGACCGGCATCACGATCAAGTACCGTATCGACGGTGTTCTCAATACGATCACCCAGATCAAGGGCGTGGCCTTGGCGGAGCAGGTGATCTCGCGATTGAAAGTGATGGCCGAGTTGGACATTGCCGAGCGGCGAACGCCGCAGGATGGCAGTTTTCGGGTTGAAGTGTCTGGCCGCGACATCGACCTGCGCGTGTCGATCATGCCGAGCATTCATGGCGAAGACGCCGTGGTGCGCATCCTCGACAAGCGCGGCGTCATCGAAGCGCATGGCTCGCTGACGCTCGACTCCCTGGGTTTTGACGACCGCTCACTGAAGGCCTTGCGGCGTCTGGTTGAAGAGCCCTATGGCATGCTGCTGGTCACCGGTCCGACCGGTTCGGGCAAGACGACGACGCTGTACGGAGCGATTTCGGAGATCAACAGCGGTCGCGACAAGATCATCACCATCGAAGATCCGGTTGAGTACCAGTTGCCCGGTGTGCTGCAGATTCCGGTCAACGACAAGAAGGGGCTGACTTTCGCTCGCGGCCTGCGCTCGATCCTGCGTCACGATCCCGACAAGATTATGGTCGGCGAAATCCGTGATCGCGAGACCGCAGAGATCGCGGTCCAGTCTGCGCTGACCGGGCATCTGGTGCTGACCACCGTGCATGCCAACAACGTCTTCGATGTCTTTGGCCGTTTCACGCATATGGGGATCGACCCCTACGCCTTTGCCTCGGCGCTCAATGGCATCTGGGCACAACGTCTGCTGCGAGTAAACTGCCCGCGCTGCAGTGAGCCCTGTGCGCCGAGCGAGGCTGAACTCGAGCGCTTCGCGATCGCGGCCGACGATCTGACTCGTTTCGACTTCCGCCACGGTAGCGGCTGCGGCGACTGTCGGGGCACCGGTTACCGCGGGCGCAAGGCGGTTGCCGAGATCCTCAATCTGAACGACGAGTTGCGCGAACTGATCATCGAGAAGCGGCCGATCCGGCAACTGAAGGAAGCGGCGCACCGCAACGGCACCCGCAGCCTGACGGAAGCCGCACTTCGTGTGGTCGCCAATGGTGAAACAACACTCGAAGAGCTACGACGTGTCACGCTTTCAGGGTAAACGCCTGCTGCTCGGTTGCACGTCCAACGGCGCCATACTACTTGCGGCGCAGGCATCGGCCGCCATTGAAGTCCTGGCATCGGTGGCTATTGATCTGCCGCAGCACGCTTCCGTTGCGGAATTGTGTGGCGCACTGCCGGACCTGAAGCCGAAACTGCCCGTATCGACGGCAACTTCGTTGTGCGTAACCGTCGATGACGGTATGGCGCGGAGCTTTGTCGTCACGCCACCGAGCGGCGCTCAAGGTCTGCAAGAGCTGCGGGCCACTGCAGCGGCACGTTTTGCGGTCCTATATGGTGAGTCGGCCGAGTCATGGCTACTGGCTGCCGACTGGCAGGCGACTGCCCCGTTCATCGCCTGCGCGCTACCGCGGCAACTCTACCGGCAACTCGACAGCCTGGCCCGGACAAATGGCTGGCACCTGTACCTCGGTACGCCCGGCCCTGGTCTGCATCTGGAATCGCCTGCACGTCTCGATCCCGGGCGACGGCTGGCTGGTTGTCGGTTTCGGGCGAACGCTGACCCTCGTCTATACCCGCAACGAGCAGGTCTCCGGGCTGCGCACCCTGCGCCTGCCTGGCAGCCCGGACCCGGCCGAACTCGCGACGCTGATCGAGCAGGAGCGTCTGCGTGCGCCGGTACCTGCCGAGGCGCGCCATCGGCAATCCCTGTTGTGGACGGGCGCCGCCGACTGGTTGCCGGCGGCAACGACGATTGCCGGGCTTACTTCGCGCGCACTTCCTCTGGACGCCCCGGCGGGGTTCCTTGCTGGGCTGCCGGAACCCTGCCAGCTGGCCTGCCAGCTGGCCCTGGCGGGAAGTCGGTAATGAAGCGGCTGGACATCGATTTCGTCGCGTGCCCCGTGTGGCGCCGGCCGGCAGCCACGCGCCAGCGTCAGATCCTGATCGGTATCGGAGTGGCGACAGCGCTCGTTGGCATGGTTCTCGTCTGGCAGTGGCAGCAACTTGATCAGCAGCTCGACGAAACGACGCAGGCAATCGCCCTGGCCCGCCAGGAGATCGTCGCGCGCACACCGCCACCACCGGCGCCGCTACTTCTCTCCGAGCAGCAGATCGTCGCCATCAACAACGCCATCGGCCAACTCAATACGCCTTGGCCGGCGCTGCTGGACGGTTTCGAGCGCGTGGTCAGCGCAGACATCGCCTTGCTGCAGATCGAACCGGATCATCGGCGGCGTTTGGTCAAAGGCGTTGCCGAGGCAAAGAATCATCAGCAAATGCTCGATTACCTCGAGCTGCTCGGCTCGGTCGCGCCGTTTGCCGGCGCGATGGTGACTAGGCAGGAGGTAAACGAGAAGGATCCCAACCGACCGATTCGTTTCATGTTCGAGGCGCAGCTCGACGATTCGGCTGCAGTCGTCGCGGCACAGGGCGACCCGACCCAGGAGTCCGAGTGAATAAGCTCAAGCGGACCGCCGATCGCCTGCGGCTGGCCGCTGACCTCTGGCTACACCGCCGAGGCCCGTGGGGATTTGTACTCGTCGGCGTAATTGGTATGCTGCTTGGCTTCGCCGTGATCGTCATGCCGCGGCTGGACGCCGAACTGGCAGCGGAAGTCGCGACCCTGAACGAGTTGCAGGTGCGCGTGGCGAGTAACCAGGAAGGATCTGGCGCAGCGGCTGCTCCCGCCACCGCGTCCGCATTCCACTACCGCGCCTTCAGGGCGACACTGCCCGCAAGTGAGCAGGTCCTGCCGAGCATCAAGGCCGTGCTCGACTCGGCGGCGAGCCATCGCCTGATCAGCACGCGCGCCGAGTACGTGCGTGCTCACGATGCCCATGCGCAGGTGGAAACCTTGCAGATGATGGTGCCGGTGAACGGTCGTTACAGCGACGTCCGGCGCTGGATCGAAGAGATTCTCAGCACGCAGGCCTATGTGGCGGTGAATGAACTGGCTTTCAAACGCGAGGAAATTAGCCTCAACCAGGTCGAAGCCAAGGTTCGCCTGACAATCTGGCACCACCCGGCGAGGCCGGGCGAGCACCGCCACCGGATCGACGCGGGTGAAGTGGATCCATGAACGGCCGTCGTCTGCTATTGTTGTCGCTGCTGGTGGTGGCCGCGTACTTGGCCTTTCTTGGTGACAAGACGCCGGGCGACAGGTCTGCTGCGGATGTCGTCCAACCGGCACCGGCAAGAGTCAAGGGCAGTCCCGGCGCTGGCGCAACAGCTCGAGCGCCGGTCGAAAACCGGCCTGTCGTGTCGAGGCTTCCCGCCGGGAAGGCAGTGTCGACCCTTGATGTGGCGGCCCTGATTCCGCGTGACAAACTGATTCCGGCGGCTGGCGATGACCCGGCAGCTCGTGATCTGTTCGCCTCGCTGAGCTGGACGCCGCCACCACCGAAGCCACCGCCACCGGCAAAGCCGCCGCCGCCGATGGCTCCGCCAGTGCCCTTCGTATACCTTGGCAAGAAACTCGAAGGTGGGCAATGGGAGGCCTACCTCGGACGCGGCGAAGAGGTATTCATCGTTCGCGAGGGCATGACGCTGAACGGCATCTACCAAGTCAGGAGTATCAACCCGCCAACGTTGACGCTGCTGTATGTGCCACTGAAACAGTCGCAGACCATCTCCATCGGAGGATCGCAATAGTGAACAAGGTCAACTCCGGTCAGACCGGGCCTGCAGGCTGGCGGCGCTGTTGCCTGAGCGCGGCAGCAGCGCTGTTGCTGGCGGGGTGTGCCGCCCAGACCGCCTACCGAGAGGGGCAGACTCTGCTGGCCGCAGACCAGGTCGACGCCGGGTTGGCGAAGATTCAGGAAGCGATGGCGCTCGATCCGACCTCCGCTGAATATCGTATCGGCTATGCACGGGCGCAGGAACGCGAAGTCAATGTCCACCTTGCCAGGGCCGAGCGCGCGCTGGTTGAACTGCGCTACGACGAGGCTGAAGCCGCGTACCGTCGTGCGCTGGCGCGGCAACCAGGCAATGAACGGGCGCTGTCCGGCCTGCGGCTGATTGACACCGCGAGGCGGCACGAAACGCTGTACAAGGAAGCGGAGATTGCCTGGGCGAAGCAGGACGCTGAGGGGGCGAAGGGAAGGTTGCGCACCATCCTGGCGGCGAACGCCAAGCACGAGCGCGCGCTGGCGCTGCAAAGAGTCATTGACGAGAACACCGTTAAGACCGGCAAGGAGTCGGTGTTGGCCGCAGCGTTCAGGAAGCCGATTACCATCGAATTCAGGGACACGCCGCTGAAGACGGTTTTTGAAGTGATCTCTAGAACCTCTGGGCTCAATTTCGTCTTCGACAAGGATCTCCGCGCCGATCAAAAGACGACCATCTTTCTGCGCAACAGCACCATCGAGGCCGCGATCAACGTCCTGCTGCTCACCAACCAGCTCGAACAGCGGGTCCTCGACGGAAACACGATCCTGATCTATCCGAATACCCCGGCCAAACAGAAGGAATACCAGGCGCTGGTGGTCAAGACCTACTATCTGGCGAATTCGGATGCCAAGACCGTCGGCACTACCCTCAAGACGATCCTCAAGACCAGAGACATCGTGGTCGACGAGAAGCTGAACATGCTCATGATTCGCGATAGTCTGGAAGCGGTCCGGATGGCCGACAAACTGGTGGCGCTTCAGGATATCCCCGAACCCGAGGTGATGCTGGAAGTGGAAATCCTCGAGGTCAAGCGGACGCGGTTGCAGGCGCTGGGGATCAACTGGCCGGACAACATCGCCCTGCGGGCGCTGCCGGTTGATGGTCTGACCCTGAAGCAGCTGAGCAACATCACCTCGGAGACAACCGGGGTGACCGTCGGTCCGGTGATCATCCGTGCCAATCAGACCGACAGCGACGTGAATCTGCTGGCCAACCCGCGCATCCGCGCGCGCAACCGCGAGAAGGCCAAGATCCTGATTGGTGACCGCGTACCGAACATCACTTCGACCATCACCGCAACCGGCTTTTCTTCCGAATCGATCACCTACATCGACGTAGGTTTGAAGCTCGATTTCGAGCCGACGATCTATCTTGACAACGAAGTGGCGCTCAAGGTGGTGCTCGAGGTCAGCAACATCGTGGACAAGGTCACCACCAAGACCGGCACCGTCGCTTATCAGATCGGTACGCGCACGGCGTCCAGCGTGCTGCGCCTGAAGGACGGCGAAAACCAGTTGCTGGCCGGGCTGATCAGCGACGAGGATCGGCGAAATTCGAGCAAGCTGCCCTACCTCGGCGACATCCCGATTCTCGGCCGGCTGTTCGGAAGTCACTCCGGCGAGGGGATCAAAACCGAGATCGTCTTGTCGATCACGCCGCGCATTCTTCGCAATATCCAGCGCGCAGAACTCTATCTGGCGGAGTTCGACGGCGGTACGGAAACCAGTTTCCGGGGCCGTCCCGAGAGCAACGCCGGTAGCCAGGCGCTCGGTGCTCAGGCGCCCGGCGCACGCCCGGCAGCCCTGCCGTCGACGCCGGCGATCTCGTCCGGCCCCGGGGTGGCGGCACCCGGCATGCAGAACAGTCCGATTTCCTCTTCGACGCCTGGTTCGCTGCAGCCGGGAACGGCAGTCAACCCGCAGGCGAATCCTCTGCTGCCATCGCAGGAGGGCTACGTGCCGCAGCCGGAAGCGGCGCTGTCCGGAGTTGGTCAGGCCGGCGTTCAATCGGTGGGAGCAGTGCAACTGCTCTGGCAAGGTCCGACACAACTCAAGGCTGGCGACACGATCGCGCTGCAACTGGTGATGCAGGCCGATCGACCGGTGGTCAGCGTGCCATTGGCCATCGGCTTCGATCCTCGCCTGCTGCAGGTGGCCGATGTCCGCGAAGGCGCCTTCCTCAGACAGGGTGGCGCGGCGACCACCTTCAGCTATCGGGTTGACCCCGGCGGGCAGGTGTTGCTGACCGCGACGCGATCCGGCGCTGGCGGCGCCACGAGTCCGGATACCCTGGCCACACTTACCTTCCGTGCCTTGGCGGCCGGCACCTCGCGAGTCGAATTGATCACCATCGCCCCGATCGGTTCGGGTGGATCGACGATCAATGCCATCGTGCCGGCAGCACACGCCCTGACCATTAACCCCTGATCGATGACGCATCAGACCTCATGTCTCCGCGCCTGGCGATGACCCCCTGCCGTCAGCCACGCACATCCCGGATACGCGGCTTTTCCCTGATCGAGCTGATGATCACCCTCGCCGTCGTGGCTGTTCTGGCCAGTGTCATCGTGCCGGTTGCGCAAACGTCGATGCAGCGCAGCAGGGAGCAGGATCTCCGGCTCGCCCTGCGCGATCTGCGCAACGCGATCGACCTCTACAAGAAGGCCCATGACGAGGGGCGAATCCGGAAATCGGTCGGCGAGACCGGCTATCCGAAGAACCTCGCCATCCTCGTCGACGGCGAGGAGGATGTGCGCGACCCCAAGCACCGCAAGATCTATTTCCTCCGCCGGATTCCACGCGACCCGATGTATCCCGATGCCGGGGCACCGGCAGCGGACACCTGGGCCAAACGAGCCTACGCCAGCGAACCTGAGAACCCACAGGAGGGCGAGGACGTGTACGACGTCCATTCGAAGTCCATCGGCGTCGGTCTCAACGGCGTGCCCTATCGCCAATGGTGACCAACGGCGAGCGGCAGAGACGCGGCTGTCCGGCAGCCCTTCGTCACCGCAGTGGCTACCTGATCGGGCGGGGCTTCACCCTGATCGAACTGCTCGTCGTGCTGTCGATCATCGCCCTACTGCTCACGCTTGCCGTCCCCCGGTACTTCCACAGCATCGACACCTCGAAGGAAGCGGTGCTCAGTGAAAATCTGCATATCGTCCGCGAAACGATCGACAAATTTTACGGCGACAAGGGACGCTATCCCGAAAGTCTAGAAGAACTGGTCAGTGAAAGGTACCTGCGCGCATTGCCGTATGACCCGGTCACCGGCAGTGCCAATACGTGGACGATCATTGCACCCGAGACGCCAGATGCCAAGGGGAACGTATACGACATCAAGAGCGGCGCGCCTGGTACCACCAGGGATGGCAAGCCCTTTGCCGAACTGTAGCGATGCCGCACGATCCCACCTCCGGAGCGCACAGCCGTGGCCTTGAGGCCGGATTCACGTACCTCGGGCTGTTGATCCTGATCGCTATCCTCCTCCTGGCGACGAGCACGACGCTGACGCTGGGCAGCATCGCCCAGCGGCGTGAGGCCGAGCAGCGACTGCTGGAGGTTGGCGCCGCCTATCGCCAGGCAATCGCCAGCTACCTGAACAGCAGTCCGGCGGGCCGCCGCAGCTACCCCGCCTCACTCGCCGAGCTGCTCAAGGATCCGCGCTATCCCGGCGTCCGCCGACACTTGCGACAGCTCTACCCCGACCCAATCACCGGCAAGGCCGAGTGGGGGCTTGTCCCGGCGCCCGGCGGCGGCATCATGGGAATCCACAGCCTCTCCGACGCACGCGCAATCAAGATTGCCGAGTTCGAAGTGGAGAACCAGTTGTTTGAGGGCAAGGAGCGCTATTCCGAGTGGGTTTTCGTGGTCCAGCCGGTCACGCCGGGCAAGAGCGCCGCCTTCGCAGGACAGAGCCCGGGCGCCAACGCCACTAGGCCAATACCAAACATCACATTCCCACAAATCCCAGGGCTGTTCCCGCCGCAGAATCCTGCGCCTGTTCCGGCACAGGCGCCTGCGCCCACCTTGTTTCCGACAGTCCCTCAGCAGTAGAGGTCGAAATACGACGGCTGCGGCTCTTTTGAGCCAACGTTTCTCTGTTGGAACGTTAGACTTGACCCCCGCCTTGCTTCCAGATCCGGATTCGCCGCGCATCGCTTTCCGGATAGGGATACTCCATGTGCCTGGCGGTCGCCCTGGCGATGTCCTCGCCGAAGTAATGGGCGACAACCTTGAGCGACATATCGATGCCCGCCGAGATGCCGGCGGAGGTAAACACACGGCCATCCTTGACGAAGTGCTTGTCGTAGTCGACGGTTACCAGGGGGAAGGAATCACGCATCCAGTCGAGCGAACGCCAGTGAGTGGTTGCGTGCAGCCCGTCCAGAAGCCCGGCGAAACCCAGTAACATTGAGCCCGTGCAAACCGCCGTCAGCGTTTCCACCTCCGCGGCGCGGGCACGCAACCAATGGAGCATTATTGGGTTCTTCAATTCCTTCCGGGTGCCCCATCCGCCTGGGCAGACAAGGATATCGAGGCTCGGGCAATTCTCGAACGTGTAATGCGGCAGGACTTTCATGCCGCCTGTTGTCGTGACTGAGCCCGGATTCTCGGCAACCAGCAGCACCTCAAACGGCGAAGGTTCTTCGCGCCGTTTCTCTTCGTTCACCCGGGTCGCCGAGAACACCTCGAAGGGTCCACAAAAGTCGAGGACTTCGATGTCCTCAAAAAGAACGATGCCAACACGCTTCCTTTCCATCTACACCTCGCTGACGTGAGTTCAAACACCTGCAGCCATCCCGTTGGACGCCTAATTTTGCGTCAAGGCGTTGGAAATCCGCTGCATTTCAGAAAAACATCGCGCAGGAACCATTCCTTGCAGAGTCCTCCGATCCGCTGTCATTCTGGCAACTGCGTCACACGGCACATCTTCCCGCGGCCGGGTTTCAAGGGGCCGGACGATCGCTGACGCCGGTCCTGAGGGCGAACCCCGGGACGCGACCGCTACAGAAACGTGCATCGTCTTCCCGGGAAACTCTCGCCGCAGACGCGCGCGACAGCGCCAATCAGCCGACACCGGTTCGCTCAGGGCCGGTGCTCCGAACGACTGCTAGTTGCCCTGAAACCGCGGCTTGCGTTTTTCCCGGAAGGAGGTCAGGCCTTCCTCATAGTCCTGGCTGTCGTACACCACCCGCCGCAGTCCCTGCATACGTTCGAACAGCTCGGGGGTGATCGAGCGCGCGCTGGACAGCAGCCGCAGTTGCTCCTTCATCACCGAAATGCTCAGCGGCGAATTGGCGACGATATGGGCGGCGAGGCCATAAACGAAGGCATCGATGGCATCGGCCGGCTTGATGTAGTTGATGACGCCCAGGTTCAGCGCCTGCGACGTGGGGATCGGTTGCGCGGTGAACAGCATCTCCTTGGCAATCGGCAGCGGGATCATGTTCATCAAGGTCAGCAGGCCACCGAGATTGTAGGGGACGCCGAGTTTGGCCGGGGTGATGGCGAAGGTCGCTTCGGGCGTCGCGACCAGGATGTCGCAGGCCATGGCCACTTCGCAGCCGCCGCCCCAGACGCCGCCCTCGATCAGCGCGAGCACGGGCGCCGGGAATTCCTGGATCGCCCGGATCAGCACGCGCAAGGGGTCCGCCCAGCCGAGCGGATCGCGGCCCTTGTCCGGCAGTTCGCTGACATCGTGGCCGGCAGACCAGACCTTGGTGCCCGCCGGCGCACGCAGCACGACGGCGCGAATGCCCTGCTCGTGAAAGGCGTCCAGCACGACGGTGACCTCGTTGATCAGCGCTTCGCTCAAGGCATTGCGTTTTGCCGTATGGTTCATCACGATCGTGCCGATCGCGTCCTGGGTTTCTGTGATGATCAGGGACACTTTTTTCTCCTGAGGTGCGTTGATGAGGCCCGGCTTTCGCCGTGCGCTTGCTATGGAACAGATCAGAGCATGCGGGAATCCAGCGCGGCCCGCAACCGCTGCACCGATCGCAAGCCCTACTTCTGATCCAGTCGTTCATACTCGGAGATTACCTGCGCCCCCAGGAGTACCACCGTCGCCGCGATTTCCATGCTGAACATCGCCACCACCGCCGTCGCCAGCGGGCCGTAGACGAGGCTGGCCTTCGACAGCGTTGTGAAGAACCAGACCAGGATGTGGCGGATCATTTCCCAGATCGCTGCTGCGGTGACCCCGCCGAACAGGGCGTGCCGCAGGGGCAGGTGGCCGACCGGCATGACGAGATAAATCGCGGTCAGGATGAAGACCTCGGCGGACAGACCCACCAGATAGAGCAGCTCGGCTGCCATGCCGCCGAGAGACCACTCGCGACCGAAAAAGTGCAGGCTCTCCCTGGAAATCGCGTCGAGGGCGATCGAAGCGATGGTCACGCCAAGCAAGGCAACGCCGAGGAACAGCACGAAACAGTAGGGGAGCAGGGCAGAAGTCAGGAAGTGGCGCTGCTCAAGTGCGGCGCGGTGGGCAAAGATGACGGCCATCGCCTTCTCGAGTACCGAAAAGGCCAGCGAACTGAAGAACAACATGGTTGCCAGCAGGACCGCACCAATGGTGGCACGGTTTTCGAGGAAAACCGAAACCTCCTTGAGAAATGCCTTCGATTGACTTGGCACCAGCCATTCCAGGTAGCGCCCGATGGTCGCCAGCAGTTCCGCCTCGCTGACCAGTTGGGAAAGCGCGATCACCGAAAGGATCAGCAGTGGCACTACCGATAACAGCGCGTAATAGGCAATGGCCGCAGCCAGCAGCAGGCCCTGATTCCTGCTGAAGCTGCTGAGGGTCTTCAAGGCAAAGGCTGCCGGATGTTTGATGACCTGCTGGGTGGACTGGCTGAGGATCGGCATGCTGAACTGGGATGTTGGGTGGACAGTTGGCGGCGGCAAGGCCAGAGGCACGACCACGAGTATGCCTCACTATTTCGCCCCCGGGCAGCCGATTCGGCGGCCAGCCCGCCAGGTCTGGGCTACACTCGACGCTGCCATTGAAGGAGGTCGCCATGCGCCCGGAAGATCTCGATATTCTCGAACAGGAAGTCTGCTATCAGGGCTTCTACCGACTCGAGCGCCTGCGGCTGCGCCACCGCCTGTTTGCCGGCGGCATGAGCCCGCCGATCGAGCGGGAGGTGATCGAGAAGGGCGACGTAGCAGCGGTGCTGCTCTATGACCCGCAACGCGACGAAGTGGTGATGATCGAGCAGTTCCGCATCGGTGCCCGCAACGATCCGCGCGGCCCCTGGCTGCTGGAGGTCGTCGCCGGCCTGATCGAGCCCGGCGAGACCGCCGACGGGGTAGCACGGCGCGAGGCGATGGAGGAGGCCGGCTGCGTGGTGATCGACCTGCTGCCGATCAGCAGCTTCTACACCAGTCCGGCCAAAACCTCGCAGCGCACCCATCTCTACGTAGGTCGCATCGACAGCACCGCTGCCGGCGGCATCCACGGTCTGGTCGACGAAGGAGAGGATATTCGCGTCGTCTGCCTGCCCGCCGAACAGGCGATTGCCCTGGCCGAGCAGGGGCAGACCGACTCCGCCTGGCCGCTGATCGCCCTGCTGTGGTTCCACCGCCACCGCGAAGAACTGCGCCAACGCTGGCCGGCCGAGGCCTAATCTGCAATATCCAGAAGCTCTGCAACGCTGATCTCGCCAGAGCCATTGAGCATGTCGGCGGAGAGCGCGCGTTTCCAGTCGAGCAGCTTGTCCAGTTTTTCGTCAAAGCTCACGAAATCATCGGCAACCACTACCGGGTAATACACGAAGACCTCGCGCTCCTGCCCAATGCGGTAGGCGCGATCGGTAGCCTGATCCTCCTTGGCGGGGTTCCAGGTGCGCGTGAAGTGAATCACATGATTGGCTGCCTGGATGTTGACGCCAAAACCCACCGCCAGCGGGGACAACACAATGACCCCGAATCCCGGTCTTGACTGAAATGCCTTGAGCCGCTTCTGACGACTGTCGGCATGACTGGACGAGGCCGACGTATCGCCGTTGATGATGTCCGGATGAACGTCGAGTCTGCCGGCGATGCAGCGTTGCAGTGTGCGCTGCAAGTCGCGAAACTCGCAAAAGACGATCACCTTTTCCTGGCGTTGCCTGATCTGGTGCAACGCCTGCATCAACCAGGCCATTTTCGGGGAAGCCTGAAGGATTTCTTCAATTGACGAGCGATCTGCCTGGTAGGGGTCCTCGACCAAGGGGTCCGAGCAAACCCGTCGCAGGAAATGGATCACGCCGAGTTGTGCGGCTGGATTGGTCGCCACCTCCTTCCGGTATTTGGCGATTCCCCTGGCGTAGAGGGCTCGTTGATGCTGGGACATCGGCAGGCGACGGCATGCCTGATCGGTCGTCTTTGCCGGCAGATCCTTGGCAACGTCCTTCTTTTCACGCCGCAGCAACTGTGGCTTGATGATCCCGCGCAACTCTTCGACCCGCTCCTTTTCTTCGTCGGTTTCCGCCTCGATTGGCTTCCGATAGCGGCGCCCGAACTCGCTGAGCGCTCCCAGCAACCCAGCCTGGATGAAGTCGAACCGGCACCAGATGTCAGTCAGGGTGTTCTCGACCGGGGTGCCCGTGCAGGCGATCCGGAAACGGACGTTCTGTTTCTTGGCCGCTCTTGTCACCATCGCGTTCGGATTCTTGATCTTCTGCGCCTCATCACAAATCATGATTGACCAGCGCTGTGCCGCCAGCGAAAACTCCAGACCGCGCAGTGTTTCGTAAGTCGTCAGCACAATCTTGGCATCGCCGACCCAGCCCTTCTTCAATAACCTGGTGATTCCCTCGGATGCCAGTTCCGCGTCGAGCAGAACTTTCGGGATCTGTTTGGTCGACAGGACTGCCCCGTAGAGTGTCAGAACCGGCAGGGCACCCGGCAGAAAGAATTTGTCGATTTCCTCCTGCCAATTCTCCAGCAGGGCTACCGGTGCAACGACCAACACCGGATCCATTCCCGGATCACTTTCGAGACAGGCGGCAATGAAGGTCAGCAACTGGATCGTCTTGCCCAGACCCATGTCGTCGGCGAGCAGGGCGCCGCGACAACTCGACGGAGACAGCCGCCAAAGATGCTGCATCCAGGCGACGCCGTAATGCTGATGTTCCTTCAGAGAGACGTCTGGCCGTAGCGCCTTTGGAAGGTCTGGCTTGACCCCATGCGCCAGCGCCAGCAGGTCGGCACGCTGTTCCGCGTAGTCGACGGTGTCGATATTGGCTTTGACGATGAGTTGCTTACGTTCGATCGAAATTCGTTTCTTGCCGATCGCCTCCTCGATCTTGCCGGCCCTGACATCGTTGGCCGCGCCGGCGAACGTCTTGACCATCCGCCTTGCCTCGCCGACGGGAATCGGCGTGGGGCAACCGGGCAGCATCACTTCGCTTCGACTGGTTTGCTCGGCGTCCTCGACCAACGCTGTCAGTTCGGCGACGCGCTCGTCATTCATCGGAACGGTAATCGCTTGTGCCGCACCCTCCGGCAGGAAATCGAAACCAAACAGAATGTTTTCCGGTACCCAGCCTGCGTCGTCCTGCTTGCGCGCGATGAACGGCGAGCAGTACTGCTTTTCCTGGCCGATCCCCTCGATGCGCTCGGAGTAATGCGACAGATCGAAGACTTCGGCCAGGGACACCCTGGTCGGCGCCGTCCATTCGGCGAGAACCTGCCTCAGCGTGGCAAGGTACTGCGGCGTCTCGCCGAGAATCTCTAGCTCGTACCCCTCCCAGAAGCAGCACTGCGCTTCCTGAGCGATGCGTTCACCGAGCTTCTTGATGAATGCCGCCAGAACTTCCGGGCTGGCGAATTCGAGATCAGTCGTCGAGATCGACTCCCCGTCCGCCTCCTCGACACGTAGACCGACTCGCGACAAAGTACCCTGGTCGTCCCGCTCGACGAAGGGCGTAAAGCGCTCGAAGCTCAGCCCGGCCTTCTCGCGTTCGGCCTCGAAGGCATCGGCACTGACCACAGCTTCAGCGTCCGGTCCCAATAGTGCGAACGGATTCCGGACGAACGCCTCAGCCCGGCTTCCCGAGACCCGCCGGCGGGGCATGCGCTTGATTTCGCGCAGGACCGTCTGGACTTCCGGGGTGACGACGACGTGCGTCAGTTCCTCGCCTTCCGGTATTTCGTACCGGTCCTGCACGCTCGGCAGGCGATCGAACATCTCGATCCAGCGCGCAGGCGCGTCCTCGAAGCCGGGTGTGATTTCGACTGTCTTGCCTTCCCCTTCACCGGCCTTGCGCAAGGAAAGCTGCAGCCGCTCGGGGGTCAGGACGATGGTCTTCTGCAGGAAGTTCGACAGGACGCTGCCAGAGGCCAGGGCGCCCTTGCGGATTCGGCCCCAATGCATCCGGTTACCATCCGGGGTGCGTTCCTCGTCGGTCCGCTGATGAAAGTCGGCAATCTGCCCCAACAAATGCCAGACGGGTTCGGGCAGCAACTGCTCGCTGCCTTCGTGGATTGCGATGGCGCCGACAAGTCTGGGCGAAACACGCAATGGTGTCCGTTGCGCATCAGCCCATCCCGACAGGACGATCGAAAAATCCCGGTCCTGCAGGCTGCCCTTGCTGTTCAGTATCGGGCGAAGCCCGGAAAGCGGTGGGAGATCGAGCAGCGGCCAAGCACCGGCATAGTCCTCCTGCGCGCGCAGCCTGTAGAGGTCTGCCCAGCCCAGCAGAAACGAATTCTCGTGCGTGGCACCGTAGCCTTCGGAGGAAATCTGGTCGAGGAGGGCGCCGAGTTCAGAAACGGAGGGATAGTCGAAGGGATCGGCGAGCCACTCGTCGACCGAGACCTGGTCGACCGTGTAGGCAATCCCGTCTTGACGCAAAGTGCGCGCAGTTTTGGGTTGCGGCGGTTCGCCATCGTCTCCGCCCCGCATGAACAGTTTTCCGAACATCGTTTACTCCTTCCACCAGCCCTGCCGGGCCTTGTACCTGAAGCCCAGCCTCAACAGCTTTGCGTTGACCGTCAGGTCGGCGTCACTGTGGAGAATCCAGAACGCGCCCTTCTTGGGCCGCCGATCGTCGAATTTGAGGTGGTGCGTACGGATCACCTCATATACTGCCTCCATGGTCGGCGCTGATCTTGGCGTTGCAGGAGGGCGCCGAGGCTCGGTAACGGTCGCTGCCGCCGCAGGTCGTATGTATGCGTCAACCCTACGCGAACGTCCGGTCGTCCTGGTCTGGGGTTTCCATCCGATGCGAGGCAGGAGCCAGGCGTCAAACCCGACTTCCCAATCCGCCTTGTGAATCAGTCTCGTGACATGGTTGGCTGCCTTGAGTTCATGGATGGAGACGTGCCGCCGCATGGAGTCGAGCTTGAGATCCCGGGCATTATAGATATACGTCGCGTTGCCGGTGACGCCGAACTCCGCCACCATGAAGGGACCGATCTTCATGATGAAGGCGTTGTTGTACGGCGACCCCTGGCCGTCGAGATAGTGTAGGAGTCCCCCCATGCGCTTGCGCATTTCCCTGAACTCGAATGTGTTGGTGGTCCGTGCATGTGGGCCGAGGGCGAACCACATGTCTTCGATGACTGGAATGAATCGCAACCAGTAGGCGAGGCGACGCTGGTCGGCGGCACCGTCCTCCGACAGCAGGGCAAAGAAATCGGTAATCAACCGGTCCTTGAGCCATGCGTCGACCATCTTCCTCGCTTCGTCGTCCTTTACGTAGGCATCCCAAGCGGCACGTTTGAGCCAGGGATTGCCTATCCGCTCGACGGCGAGATCCCGCAAACGTGGGTGCTCTGGCCAATCCTTTCCCCTGGCGTAGCGAATCAGGATCAGCGCGAGGCAGCGGACGACGACATTTCCACTGAGTTGAACACCGCCCTTCCCATAGAGGAGATCGAGCAGCGGTTCGAGATACCTGCGGAATTCCTCATCCGATTTGAGCTTGCAGACACGCTGCGTATGCGAAATGATGGCTTCCTGCCAGACCCAGGAACTGGCCGATAGGCCGACGCCCTCGGTGGCGGCGACCAGTTCGCGGGCATCCCCGTTCATCAGTTGTGGCGCGTATCGGTCACAAGGATTGTCGGCGAGCAGATTGCGATGCTCACCCAGAGTGCGCAGCCAGGTCGGCTGTGGTTCGACTGAGAGGGCTACGAGCAGATGGTCGGCAAGGAATTTTCTGAGCTGGCGCCAATTGTCCACGCCGGTAACGGCCTCGTCGTCCAGAATCGGATAGCTGAAATAGCTGTGCATCAGACCCTGGTAGCACTTCCGCAAACGCCGCGGCGAAGGCTTCAAATCCCTGACGAAGCCGAGCAGGATGTCAAGAAAGGCCTGATCTTCGATCAGGCTCCACCCTTCGCGGCCAACGCGCTGCGAGACGCCGAAGCATGCGTACTTGAGGTCGATGAAGCTGGTCAGCGAGCGTGTTCTGCGGAATGCGAGCAGGGTCGTCGCGATCGAGCGCGGATCGGTGCTCACGCTCGACGAGTCGAACTGCACTTTGACGGCCTTGAGCGCCTGCGTCATCAGCACCGGCGCCCCCCATTCCGAGGAGCGGAAGCTCTCGGCGAAGGAACTCTGGATCTGATGCCGCAATTGATCGAGAGGATGGTTCATGAATCGATCGGGCAGCGAAGGTCGTGATCGAGCGGCAAATCGCGCGCGACCGCGCGGCGTTCGGCGATGTCCAGGAACTCGAGTTTCAGCTCGATTCGCCGGCTTTCGTCCAGGCTCTCCTTCAGTGAGTTGAACGACGAACCGCCCACCAGAAACAGTTCCCGGATCATCAGACGATCCTCCTGCGACAGCGGCGTTTCGCCCGCATCGGCCGCTGCCAGCAAGACACAAAGGACACGTTCGGATCGCTGCAGGCTCAAGTTCAGGTTGTGCAGATAGGTCCCGCGCTGGTCGGCGAAGCCTTCCACGACCGCGCGCTTGATCCACTTCTGCCCCAGCGGATCACGTGCAACGTCGAGCAATTTCGGGATCACGGCACGCAAGAGGTGCGCTTGGTCCTTTGTCAGCTTGTGGCTATTGGTGTCGAATCGCGCCCGGTCACCAAAATCCACCGAACGTCCTCGCACCGTGACCCCCGGAAAATCGCTGGTGACCTGGCGGATTCGGGCCAACAGTTGCTCGATTTCCCGGTCACGTTCGGCCTTCTCCCTTTCGGCTTCTGAAATTTCGTTGGTAACTGCCAGCAAGGCCACCGTCATCGCGACCAGGAAAAGCACCATCAGCGCCGACATCAGGTCGGAAAAGGAGATCCAGAAGGGCCTCTCACCGTCGTCCCGCGCCTTGCGGTGTTGGGCCGTCTTCATGCCGAGCATCGCGCCTACCTCCGGCTGACGACCGCATCGAGGGTGTCGCCCAGATCCTGGATGGCGCCCTTGAGCAGGTTCACTGCGTCGGCCAGTTCCCGGTGGAAGTCTGCATTCCCTTTGCGCAGTGTCCGCTCAACGCTCTCGGCGAATGCCTTGTGTGCCTCGGCGAGGACTTCCGTGACCCCCTGCAGGTATTCCCCGGCATCCGCCTGCGCGGTATTGAGCTTCGCCGCGGCGGACCCCAGGCTGGCCACTAGTCCCGAGGTCAGTGAAGCCTCCTTGCGCGCGTTTTCGACCGTCGACTTCAAATTCTCGACGATCGTGGCGAACGTATCACGCGTCGTACGGTACTCGTTGATCACCTGCATCGACGCCTGTGTCGCGCCGTTGAGTGCGCTGGCAGCCAGGTTCAGTTTGTTGGTGCTCCCGGAGATCCGATCGGACACGTCCGACAGCCCGTCGACCGTGCGTGAGAAAGTGACTGACGCCACATGTAGCGTATCTGCCCCCTTGTTCATTCGCTCCAGGTTGTCCCGCGTCGTGCTCGCCAACTGCGCAACTGCGACCCGCATTTCTTCGCTGGCGGCGCGGACGGCACCCGTCAGTTCGCCCACCCGGCCAGCCATTTGCGTCACCGTCGCTTCCGTCTGCATGGCGAACTCTGCCTGTTGGGCGGCGTGTGTATCGGCCGCCCGCTTTCCCTGCGCCTGGAGCGAACCGATCATTCCCGCGAGTTGCTCACCCAGAAAGCCCAGTCGCGCCTCGTGGCCTTCGGCGGCGTTGCGCGACTGGGCGTCGAGTTGCGCGACCACCGCGCTGACCTTCTCGCCCATCTCGGCGAGCAGGCTCTGCATGCGCTCGGAGGTTTCCAACTGCGAGGATTTGACGGCCGAACGGATCTCCTCGGCAAACTCGCTCATCCTGGTGCTCATCGCTTCCTGGCGCGCCTCGGTGGTGCGGATCACCTGTTCCAGCCGCTCGGCCATCGCGTCGGCGGCGCCGCGCCCCGCGTTCTGCAGGTTCGACGCCAGTTCGTCGAACTTGCCGGCGGCGCCTTGGATGGTCAGCGCGGTCTGCTGCAAGGCCTCGTTCATCCCTTTCATCTGGCCGCCAAACATGTCCTGCATCTGGCTGGCAAAGCTCGACAGCACGTCGGTCATCAGCTTGTTAACGGCATCTCCCTGATTGCCCGAGACCCGCTCAACGGCCTGTGAAATGCGGTTGATCGGTTCCTTAAGGCTGTCCGAGAACGTCTGCACCAGCGTCTCGGACAGGTGCTGATTGTTGTGGGCCGCCGCCTCGATCTGCTGGCGCGTGAGTTCGGACAGAACCTCCTTGAGATCGGTGACCAGCGAATCCTTGATCTGCGCCGCCTGCGTCGCCGAAGTCTCGGAAGCCTGCACCAGACGCGCCAGATACTCTTCCCCCACGCCGGCATCGAAGAGGCTGTCGATCAGGCTGCATAGCGTTTCCACCTCGCGATAGCGCCTCGTCACCACCGACTTTTCGATCCAGATGAACAACATCGCCAGTGCGATCGCGCTCGCCGAAACGATGAAAGCGTGGCCGACGTTCTGGATCAGGCTGGCCAGACTCCGGCGGACCTGGTCGGCATCTGTCGACACCTCGAAGTCGATCAGCCCTAGGATCAGTCCGGAGAAGGTGCCGATGATGCCGATGCCC
This sequence comes from Candidatus Accumulibacter affinis, assembly GCA_016713625.1. Lineage (GTDB taxonomy): Bacteria > Pseudomonadota > Gammaproteobacteria > Burkholderiales > Rhodocyclaceae > Accumulibacter > Accumulibacter affinis. The sequence goes on along the minus strand of JADJOT010000004.1, from coordinate 109,208 downwards.
GTCAGGATTCCCGGCAGGTGCCTGTAGAACTCGGCCTTGAGCGGCGTATCGACGAGCGCCTGTTCGGTGAAGAATGATTCGGCCATCGCCGTCGCGCGCCAGCGTACGACTTCCTCCTGACCGAATTCGTTGGTCTGGGTCTGCGGGTGCAGCGTCTCGGTGAATTCCTTCCAGCAGTGCAGCAGCCGGTCATTGCCCATCACTGCGGCGATCCGTTCAAGATCGGTCACCTGGGTGCCAATGTCCGGCTTGAGGTTCCGGAGTGCAGTGATTGCTGCCTGGTGCTGACGCCCAAGGCGCAGGCCCGGCAGGAGGAAATTGAAGACAAAGCCGAGCGCGATCAGGCCGAGGACGGTGGCGATGAGGGCAATGTGCCCGTACTGGGAGAGAAAGCTCACTTGTGACGACTCCCTGATGATTATTGTTGGTGTTCAGCGGCAAGATCTCGGGAAAGCTGCCGCGGCTAGGTCGAGCTTGTGAGCCTCTTTGTTCGTGTTCGCCTGGATGAGCCGGCGGCGGCGCGTCGGCCCGAATACGTTCGAGCAGCAGGCTCGCGGGTTCGTCGTTGGGGTCCTGCCGGACGAGTTCGCCCCGGAAGGCTTTGGCCTGCGCCGGTGTGGTTTCGAACTGGTGCGCCGCAAGATTGCCCTCCTTACGCAGGAAGTGCAGCAGATCGGCGACGTTACGGTCGATGAGGCGCCGAACCTGCAAGGTCTTGAGTAGTTCGGCCTGTGACTGCTCCGCGTACGCCGCAATGTCGAGCACTGCCGCCAGATGCTTGACCACCGCTTCTCCGAACTGCCGGAGCTTGATTACTGTCGTGTTCGGATCGTCGTGGTAGTTGCGCTCGGCCGCGACGCAGAGGCGCAGGAGCAAAGGATCGTGATCCGACAGGAAGCCGAAGTTGCCGGTTGGAGCGGCTGATCTGGGAGGCAAGGTGAACTGACGAAGGAATGAGGGCTAACCGAATGAAGTATGCGATTTCCATGCAGATTAGTCCACTCTCTCGGAGCTTTGCGTACGCGTGCCTTGAGTGCTGAATAAAGCTCGCGTGTTGACAGATACGGACTTTGCTCGCGGCGTCTGTTTGTCACCGATACGGCGCGCCCACGACCGCAACGCCGCGCCAGCGCACTCAGGTCTTCAGGCTGAAGGGGGTGAAGTCGGTCTGCAGGTCGTAGTAGTCCTCGTTCTCCGCCCGCTTCAGCGCTGCCACGATCTTGTAGGTCAGGGGCGTGAACACCACCTCGACCATGACCTTGACGACGAACTGCGAGAGCATCACCTGCCACAGGATCTCGTTGGGGATCAGGCCCGAGTTGTAGAAGGCCAGCGGATAGAACAGTGCCGAGTCCACGCCCTCGCCGACGATCGTCGAACCGATGGTGCGCGTCCATAGCCAGCGCCCGCGGGTGAGGATTTTCATCTTCGCCAGGATGAAGGAGTTGACGAACTCGCCGCAGAAAAAAGCGATCAGCGAGGCGACGACGATCCGCCAGGTCGAGCCGAAAGCGATCTCGTAGGCCGCCTGGTTCTGCCACTCGGGCGCCGGGGGCAGGTGCACGATTACCGACGCCATCAACGAAGCGAAGGCCATTGCCGCGAAGCCGGCCCAGATCACCCGCCGCGCGCGGGCATAGCCATAAACCTCGGTGAGAATGTCGCCGAAAATGTAGGAGATCGGGAAGAACAGCACGCCGGCGCCGAAAGTGACCGGCCCGAATAGCGGCAGCGTGACTTGCGCCGCCTTGGCCGGACCGATCAGGTTCGAGCACAGATAGACCGCCACGAAAGCCGCCATCACCAGATCGTAGTAACGGTAGCTGTGGCGCGAAGGCGGTTTGGGGGGCGGTTGCCGGGTCTGCATCGTGGCAATTTTACAATGGAAGCCCTGCCGTCGGAGGCCTCGGACGAAGCAGTAGTCTGATTGCCGCAAACCGCGCGCGGGCCAGCCGGCGCGCGACGCTTGCCGGCTGGCGATCGCCTGCCTACTCCAAGCCTTGGCCAGCAAGGTCGGCCAGCAGGCCCTTGGCGGCGAGTTCGCAGAGATCGACGACCCGGTCGAAGCCCGATTCGGCGCCGTAGTAGGGGTCGGGAATCTCTGAGATGCCGAGGCCTGGCGCGTAGTCGAGAAACAGCCCGAGCTTCGACCGGTGTTCTTCCGGGCACCAGCGCTGCAATCCAGAGAGGTTGGCCTCGTCCATCGCCAGAATGCGGTCAAAGCGAGCGAAATCGGCGTCGATCACCGAGCGGGCGCGATGTCTGAAGACATCGTAACCGCGCCTGAGAGCTACGCGCCTGGCGCGCGCATCCGGCGCCTCGCCAGCGTGGAAGTGACCATGCGTCCCTGCCGAGTCGAAATCGAGGAGCGCCGCCGGATCCAGGCGCTGTGCGAGCGTGCGGGTCACCGCTTCGGCAATCGGCGAACGGCAGATATTACCCATGCAGACAAAGAGAATCCGGTATCGCGCTGCCACAGCTGTCTTCCTCACCAAAGATCCATCACCACGGCTCTGCCAACGCGCGCCTCTGGCGCTGACCCGGGAGCCGACCCGGGAGCCGACTACTCCGCCGCACCGGCGTTGCCGTCCGGAAACAGCTCTTCGACGAAACCAAAGCGCCTGAAGTCGCTGATCCGCATCGGATAGAGGATGCCGTCGAGGTGGTCACATTCGTGCTGCACGACACGCGCGTGAAAGCCGTCGACGCGCCGGTCGATGGCGCGGCCGAAAGCGTCGAAGCCGGTGTAGCGCAGCCGGCTCCAGCGCGGCACCCAGCCGCGCAGACCCGGCACCGAGAGACAACCCTCCCAGCCTTCCTCGATCGCCGGGGAGAGTGGCGTCAGTAGCGGATTGATCAGCACCGTCCGGGGCACCTGCTCGGCGTCAGGATAACGCGGATTGTCATCGACCCCGAAAATCACCACTCGCAGGTCAACGCCGATCTGTGGCGCGGCCAGTCCGGCGCCGTCGAGGTGGCGCATGGTCTCGTCGAGATCCGCGATCAGCGCGTGCAGCTGTGCGGTATGGAACTGCTGTACCGGCCTGGCGGTCTGCCACAGGCGCGGGTCGCCCATCCGGAGAACTGGCCTAATCATGGCTCTTCAACATCCTCTCGATGATCGCAGCTACCTGCTGCATGGCCCCCTCAAGAACAGCGTGGATGGCCTCCATGCTGACTCGCTGGCGACTGTCACCGCGTCCTGCGGCGTGGTTGGCGATGACGTTGATCGCCGCATAGGGTAGCCCGAGCTCGCGCGCCAGAACTGCTTCCGGCATGCCGGTCATGCCGACGACGTCGGCGCCATCGCGTTCGAGCCGGTTGATCTCGGCGGCGGTTTCCAGGCGTGGTCCCTGCGTTGCGGCATAGACCGCGGCATCGCTGACCCGCATGCCCAGCGCTGCCGCCGCGTCGCCGATCTGCCGGCGCAGCTGCGGATCATAGGGCTCGGTGAAGTCGACATGCGTGACCACGCTGTCCGGTCCTTCGTGGTAGGTCGAATGCCGACCCCAGGTGTAGTCGATGATCTGGTGCGGGATCACCAGGTCGCCAGGCCGCAGGTCGGAACGGATGCCGCCGACCGCCGCTACGGCAACGATGGCGGTCGCCGCGCATTCCCGCAACGCCCAGAGGTTCGCCCGATAATTCACGCGATGCGGCGCAAGCGTGTGTTCGTCGCCGTGCCGCGCCAGAAACGCCACCGGCCGGCCGCCGAGGCGACCCATACTCAACGCCGCCGAGGGCTCGCCGTACGGGGTAGTCAGCCGCTTACGTTCGAGCAGTTCGAGGGTGGCCAAGCGAGTCAGGCCACTGCCACCGATGATCGCCAGCATCTCAATCCTCCCGCGTGGCGTAAATGGCCGGCAGGTTTCGCCAGGCCCCGCGAACATCCATGCCATAACCGAAAACAAAGCGATCAGGAACCGTCAGCGCGACAAAATCGGCCTGAATCGGCTTGCGCCTGCCGTTCAGCTTGTCGGCCACCACCGCCGTATAACAGGCGGCGGCCCCCAGCTCGTGCAAGCGGTCGCGAATCGCCACCAGCGTCACTCCTTCGTCGAGGATGTCGTCGACCACCAGCACCGTTCTCCCGTGCAAGGCGATCGTCGGCTCGACGCGCCAGGACAGCGTGCCGCCGCTACTGGCCTGGCCGTAGCGACTGACATGCACATAGTCGAAATCGAGCGGGAAGGTCAGCTGCGTCATCAACTGGCCGGCGAACGGCACGCCACCGTTGAGTACGCACAGCAACACCGGATGGCAGTCGCGCAGCCGCTCGGTGATCTCGCGCGCGACGCGCTGGACAGCAGCAGCGACGCTGTCGGCCGAGTGGATGATGTCGGAGGAAGCCAGAATGGTCATGGCCTGCTGCGCATCGATCATGGGCGTTCCTGCCTTACTGGAGGTTGAGAAAAGACCTGCTGGGTGCCGGAACGGCGCCGCGCGATCGCTTGCCGGTGGTAGTTCATGGTGCCGGCGGCGGCGTGTTCACCAGAGCCAGCAAGCGCTCCTCGTCAATCACCGTGACCCCCAGAAGCTGTGCTTTGTCGAGCTTGCTGCCCGCTTCGCTACCGGCGACGACGAAATCGGTCTTTTTCGACACCGCGCTGCTGACCTTGCCGCCGGCCGCTTCGATGATTGCCTTGGCGACGTCGCGAGTCAGTGTCGGCAAGCTTCCCGTCAACACCAATAGCTTGCCGGCCAGCGTACCGCCGGCGGGTAGCAGCGCCTCGCCCTCGCGCCACACCACCCCGGCGGCACGCAACTGTTCGATCACTTCGAGGTTGTGCGGTTCGCTGCAGAACTGGCAGATCGATTGCGCGACAATCGGACCGACGTCCGGCACCTGCAGCAACTGTCCGGCGTCGGCAGCGAGCAGGCGGTCGAGACTGCCGAAATGGCGCGCCAGATCCCTGGCCGTGGCTACGCCGACGTTGCGGATTCCCAATGCGTAAATGAAACGTTCCAGGGTGGTCTGCTTGCTCTGCTCGATCGCCGCCAGGAGATTGCCCGCCGATTTCTCGGCCATCCGTTCGAGACTGGCCAGAGCCGACAGCCCCAGGCGATACAGATCGGCCGGGGTGCGCACGACGGCGCCATCGACCAGTTGCTCGACGAGCTTGTCACCCAGGCCTTCGATATCCATCGCCCGCCGCGACGCGAAATGCAGCAGCGCCTGCTTGCGCTGCGCCGGGCAGTACAGGCCGCCACTGCAACGCGCCACCGCCTCGTCCGCATTGCGGACAATGTGCGAAGCGCAGACCGGACAGCTCGTCGGCATGTGGAATTCGCGCGCCGTGGCTGGCCGCTGTCCCGACAACGCCCGAACAACTTCGGGAATCACATCGCCGGCCCGGCGAACGATGACGCGATCGCCGATACGCAGGTCCTTGCGCCGGATTTCATCCTCGTTGTGCAGGGTGGCGTTGGTCACCGTCACGCCCCCGACGAAAACCGGCAGCAGCCGCGCCACCGGTGTTAGCGCGCCGGTACGGCCGACCTGGATCGAAATGTCCAGCAGTTCGGTGACCGCCTCTTCGGCGGGAAACTTGTGGGCAATCGCGAAACGCGGCGCTCGCGATACGAAACCAAGGCGTTCCTGTGCCGCCAGATCGTCGACCTTGTAGACCACGCCATCGATCGCGTAAGGCAGCGACGCGCGCCGCTGGCCAATCTCGGCGTAGTAGCCGAGCAGGCCGCCGAGGCCGCTGACCCGCCGCCGCTCCGCGGCAACCGGAAAACCCCATTCGCCAAGCCGATCGAGCAGGGCCGAGTGGGTCGCCGGCAAGCCGGCGCCAGCAGCGCCACCGATGCCGTAGGCAAAGAAGCGCAACGGCCGCGTCGCCGTGACGCGTGGGTCGAGCTGGCGCAGGCTGCCGGCGGCGGCATTGCGCGGATTGACGAACTCTTTCTCGCCCTGTTCGCGCTGGCGCGAGTTCAGTTTTTCGAAATCGCTGCGCCACAGCAGTACCTCGCCGCGCACTTCGAGCAGCGTCGGCCAGCCGCTGCCCTGCAGGCGCAGCGGAATGCTGCGCAGGGTGCGCAGATTGACGGTCACGTCTTCGCCGGTAGACCCGTCGCCGCGCGTCGCGCCGCGAACCAGGATACCGTTTTCGTAGGTCAGGCTGACGGCGAGACCGTCAAACTTGGGTTCGGCCGAATAGTCCGCTTCGTCGACCCCTTCGTCCAGGGCCAGCCCCTCGTGGACGCGGCGGTCAAAAGCCGCCACCTCGGCGTCGGCAAAGGCATTGTTCAGCGACAACATGGGCGTCGCGTGCGCCACCGCAACGAACTCGGGCAGCGGCGCCGCGCCCACCCTTTGGGTCGGCGAGTCGCTGCTCACCAGTTGCGGGTGTTCTGCCTCCAGCGCCTGCAACTCGCGGAACAGGCGGTCGTACTCGGCATCGCTGAGCAACGGCGCATCGAGCACGTAATACTGGTAGTTGTGCTTCTCGATCTCGGCCCGCAAGGCGCGGGCGTGCTCGCTGACAGTCATGGGCGATTGCTTCAGGAGAACAGACGCAGCGCCAGGACGCCGCCGGCCGGCACCTGGCGGGTCGCCATTGCCGTCTGGTACTGTACCACCTGCCGGCGGATCGGCTCGATTGCGCTATCCGACAATGGACGCCGGTTGTCGTCGACCAGCGCGCCGTGCAGCGCGTCGGCAAAACGCCGCGCCAGTTCGACCATCTGGGTCAACACCCGATCGCCATTGGCAACCCGCGGAACGTCGAGCAGGAAGGTCACGCCGTGCGTACTCATGGTGCGCATCGACGCGGCCGCAAAACTCTGCGATTCCTGGTTGGTCAGCAGGTAGAGCACCTTTCCGTCATCGTCACAACGCGCAAAACGGCCTTCATCGTCGATCGTCAGCCCCGCCGATTCGGCCAGGGCACGCAACTTGGTCCCCGGAAAAACCTGCCCCTGGCTGATCACGTTGATACCGATCTGGATGTCGATACCGGCGCAGAACTCGTCCAGCTGCGCGGCCAGTTGCAAAGCCGGTTCGCGTAGCGGCAACTCGGCAAAGCCCATCAGCTCGGTCGCCAGGTCCTGCATGGCGAGGTGAAAGATCGACAGATCACTGTCGCGCACCGGACCGCGGCGGTCGACGAGTTGCAGACCGACGCGGATGTGCCGGTAATCGCGATCGCTGTCCTCGATGATCGGCTCCCACTCATGCGCCTGTTCGTTGAAACCGATCCAATGCACGGGCTTGGCCAGCCGTGCCAGCGGCGCACGTTGCGCTTCGCAGATCTGATAGGCCCCTGCCGGCTCGGAGATCTCGATCGCGGCGATGTAATCGATGGTCGGAGAGAGCAGGTAAGACGGCACCGCGAGTTCCCGCACATTCGCTCCCTGTTCGTCCGGGTGCACCGGCCGCGCTGCCGATGGCTCGCTGGCAAGCCGCGCCGATCGTTCGCCGGCCAGGAGAAATGCGGGGATGCTGGCGTTGTCGCGCACGTCAGACGCAGCATGATGTTCCGGCACCGCCGCGTGCGCATCGGGGTCGGGCCGCAGTAGCGGTTCGAGCCGCCCCTGGTCGGCACGGTCGGGTGCACCCGCCAGCGCCGCACGCGCCTGAGCGTCGTCGACCGCCGCGGCGGCATCGCCCGACGACTCCGCCCTCATTCCATCGAGCGCCGACTCATCCAGCAGAACATCGGCCTGGCGAGCGCTCAACAACGCCTCGGCAAGCTTGCGGTGCTTGTGCTCCTGCCATTTGTTGTAGGCCAGCACGGCAAACACCGCGGCACCACCGAGGCCAATCATACCCATCTGCAAGTCGGTCATGTCTACTCCTAAACGATTTGCTCGCGCAAGCGCAGCGCCTCTTCCATATCGACTTCAACGATGCGCGAGACGCCGGATTCCTGCATGGTTACCCCGACGAGCTGTTGCGCCATCTCCATCGTGATCTTGTTATGGCTGATGAACAGAAACTGCGTATGGGTGGACATGCGCCGCACCATCGAGCAGAAACGTTCGGTATTGGTATCGTCAAGCGGCGCATCCACCTCGTCAAGCAGACAGAAAGGCGCGGGATTGAGCTGAAACATCGAGAATACCAGCGCAATCGCCGTCAGCGCCTTTTCGCCGCCAGACAACAGGTGAATCGTCGAGTTCTTTTTGCCCGGTGGCTGTGCCATGACCTGCAGGCCGGCATCGAGAATCTCCTCGCCGGTCATGATCAAGCGCGCCTCGCCACCGCCAAAGAGAACCGGAAAGAGCTCGCCAAAGCTGCGGTTGACCGCGTCATAGGTGGTCTGCAGGAGATCTCGCGTTTCCCGGTCAATGCGGCGAATCGCGCTTTCCAGCGTTTCCATGGCCTGCGTCAGGTCTGCCGACTGGGCGTCGAGATAGCCCTTGCGTTCACGTGCCGCTTCGAGTTCGTCGAGCGCTGCCAGGTTGACCGCCCCGAGCGCGTCGATCGAACGTTGCAGCGAGCCGATCGAACTCTGCAGGCTGGCCGCACGCGCACCCACGAGATCGGGCAGCAGCGACTGCTCGTCGGCGTTCACTTCGATCAATTGCGTCGCCAGCTGGTCGACGCTGAGCTGTGCTGCCTGTTCCTTGAGTTTCAGTTCGCTGATCCGGTCGCGCAGCGGATCGAGACTCTGCTCGACTTTCAGACGCTCCTCGTCGAGCGCGCGCAGGCCATTGGTTGCTGCTTCCATGGCGTCGCGGGCGTTCGCCAGGGCGTGCTCGCGGGCGACACGGTGGTCCAGCGCTTCCTGCAATCGTGGTTCCAGGTCCTCGGCCTGCACAGCGCTGGCGCTCTCCTCGCAGCGCGTCAGGTCTTCCGCGATACGTTCGAGTTGCTGACGCGCAAGGTCGCGGTTGCCGGCAAGTTCCTGCAACTTGTTGCGACCCTCGCGCTGCGAGAACTCGGCCTCGCGCAGATCCCGCTCGGCGCCGTTGACCTGCGCACGTTCGTCACGCAGTGCCTGTTCGGTCTGCTCGAACAGCGCCTGCGCAGTGTCCATGACCGCCCGCAGTTCGTCGAGCTGTGCACGCTGCGCGTCGATGGCCTCGTCGGCAAGGAACAGGCGCTCGCGCTCGCTTTCCTCCTCGGCAGCCATTTCGGCCAGGTTGGCGTCGATCTGCGCCTGCCGCTCGCGGAAACGTTCGCGCGCCTGCGCGAGCTTCAGGGTGTCGACCTGGATGGCGTGTGCCCGGTCCTGTAGAACCCCCAGTTGCTGGCGAGAGTCCTGCAGGACCTGCTGGGCGTCGGTCAGGCGCTGCTCGATTTCAGCGAGGGCCGCCTGCTCCTGGACAACCCTTTCCTCGCGCGCACCAATCACCGCAGCCAGCGCGTCGATCTCGCGCTGACGTTCGAGTAGACCATGCTCCCCGCTGTCGGGAGCAAACAGCGTCACGCTCTGCCGCCTGACGATGTCACCACCGGGGGTCACGCAGCACGCGCTCGCCGATAGCCCGGTGCGGCGCGCCAGCGCGGATGCCAGATCGGGAGTGCTGCGCACCTCGCCAAGCCAGTCGGCCAGGATCGCCGACAGCTCGGGATGGTCGCAGCGAATGCGTGCCAGCAGCAGATCGTCGGCCGGCGCCGTGGGCTGGTCTGCGCTGCCCAGCGGCAGCAGCAGGGTCAGTTTTCCGCCCGGCCGGTCGCGGCTCCACGCCGCGTCGGCGCTGGCCGCCGGCAGGGCGGCCAGACGTTCGCGCAACACCGCTTCGACGGCATCTTCCCAACCGGCTTCGACGTGCATGGCTTTCCACAGCGGTTCACCATGCTGCAAGCCGTGCCGATGCAGCCACTCGTCGAGCTTGCCATTGGCTTGCAGGCGCTGCTGCAGTTGCTGAAGGGCGCTGCGCCGCGCATTCGCCTCGGTACGTTCCTTCTGCGCGTGCTGGACGTCGGCGAGAATCTGGCGGCGCTGCTGCTCCAGGCGTGGCAAGGCCTGTTGCTCGCCCTGCTGATTCGCGAGCGCCTCCGCGATGCGCTCGCGCAACCCGGCCAGTTCCTCGTGCCGGTCGGCCAGCTCGCTTGCATCGGGTTCTGGCAGGGCCGCACGCTCGACCGCCAGGCGTTCCCGGCGGCTGGCGAAAATCTGCAACGAACGTTGCGCGTGTCCCCGATTGGCCTGCTCGACGTGCAGACGCTGTTCGGCCTGAGCCATCCCGGCGCGCTGGTGATTGACCGCGTCGAGTGCGGCGGCGTGTCTCTCTTCGGCCAGAGGCAGGCGTTCCTGGCGCACTTCGAGGCGCAACTGGCCCTGCTCGACCCGTTCGTCGGCGAGCGTCAGCAGGCCCCGCCAATATGCGTCGTCGTCCGCCAGCTTGCCGGCCTGTGCCTGCCAGTGTGCGCGGTCCTCGGTCAACTGCGCGCGACGCGTCTCGTACTCGCGGCGCGATTCACGACGGTGACGGATCTCGGCTTCCAGACGTGCGACTTCGGCATTGGCGGTAAACAGATCGCTCTGTGCCGCATGGACGCCGTCGCTGGCGGCAAAATGGGCCTCGCGCGCCACTTCGAGACGCGCCTCGAGATCGCGCAGGGTTGCGTTGCGGGATTCGAGATCGACACTCGCCTGGTCGACCTCACGCGTCAGGCGCTCGCGCTCGGTCTGCGCTTCCGTGCGTCGCAGCAGCCACAGGAGCTGCTGCCTGCGCGCCAGACCGTCGCTGTACTCGCGATACTGGCGGGCAACGCTGGCCTGGCCTTCGAGACGCTCCATCTGCGAGGCGAGTTCGAGGCGGATGTCTTCGACCCGCGCCAGGTTGTCGCGTGTATCGGCCAGGCGGTTCTCGGTTTCCTTGCGCCTTTCCTTGTAACGGGTGACGCCGGCAGCCTCTTCGAGAAAGACGCGCAGCTCGTCGGGTTTGGCTTCGATGATCCGCGAGATGGTTCCCTGGCCGATGATTGCATAGGCGCGCGGACCGAGGCCGGTACCGAGAAACAGGTCGGTGACGTCCTTGCGGCGGACGTGCAGGTTGTTGATGTAGTACTCGGACTGGCCATTGCGCGTCAGCAGCCGCTTCACCGAGAGTTCCGCGTACTGCGACCACTGCCCCGAAAGGCGCCCGAGCGAGTTGTCGAAAACCAGTTCGACGGCCGCCCGCGACACCGGCTTGCGACTCCCGGAACCGTTGAAAATCACATCCTGCATCGATTCGCCCCGCAACTCCGAGGCTTTCGATTCGCCAAGCACCCAGCGCACGGCGTCCATCACGTTCGACTTGCCGCAGCCATTCGGGCCGACCACGCCAACGAGTTGACCGGGCAAGGCGATCGTTGTCGGATCGACGAAAGACTTGAAGCCGGCGAGTTTCAGTTTGGTCAGGCGCATGAACCAGAACGCGGCCGCTGCAGCCGCGTCATCAGAGATCGGCAGAAGCGGGGTCTTGCGCGGGGACTCCCCCTCACCACAGGGGTTAACGACCGGCCGATATTCCCGCAGAATGCCATTGAAAGCGCTTATAATAGCATTCTGCCTGCCTGATTCGTTTCCCACCGGATTCCAATCGGAAACCACCATGCCCACACCGCCGGCCACCCCCCTGGAAACCTTCCCCAACCCGGCCCCGCAGCGGGATTTTCATATTCACATGGAAATCCCGGAATTCACCTGCCTGTGCCCGAAAACCGGCCAGCCGGACTTTGCCACGCTGCTCCTCGATTACATCCCCGATGCGACCTGTATCGAACTGAAGAGCCTGAAGCTCTACATCTGGTCTTTTCGCAATACCGGCTGTTTTCACGAGGATGTCAGCAACCGCATCCTCGACGACTTGGCCAGCGCCACCGACCCTCGCTACATGCGCCTGACGGCGCGCTTCTACGTGCGCGGTGGCGTCTTCACCACGGTCGTTGCCGAACACCGCAAAGCCGGCTGGACGCCAGCACCCATGGTGCAGCTCGGCGATTTCGCCAGCCAGTGCAACACCCGGGGCTGAAATCATGACCCAACTCACCGACCAGCAACTCCTGCGCCTCGAACAACTGCTCGACGATCCGGCGCTGGAGAAGTCGATGCGCCTCGACGAAGCGCAGGGCTTTCTCTGTGCCGCGTTATCGGGACCACAGCCAATTCCCGAGGCCCAGTGGCTGAGCGAAGTGCTGGGACACGAAAGCGGCGCCGCAGTTTGGCGAGAAGCCGCAGAGTTGCTGCGCCTTCTCGCGGCGCAGTTGCAGACCGAACTGGCGAACGGCGACCCCCCCCTGCTGCTGCTCTACGCCAAAGACGACGACGACGAGCATTCGCGCAGCGATTTCGTTCCCTGGTGCGAGGCCTATCTGCATGGCGTCGATTCGGCACCCGTGGACTGGTTCGAGGCTCTGGGTGCCGATGATGACCAGGAGGACAGCGAAGAAATCGCCTACCTTGACGACCAGCTCTTCCCGCTGTTCATGCTCACTGGCGACGCCGAAGCGGCCGCCGCAGCGGCCGGCGACGAATGGCTGGTAGGCCGGGAACTCGAAGATATGCGCGACGAGTGCGAAGACATGCTGCCGCAGGCGGTGTCCGACATCCATCGCTTCTGGTTGGCGCAGCGCAGCGTCAAGACCGTCCGTCGCGAGCAGGCCAAGGTCGGTCGCAACGAGCTTTGCCCTTGTGGCAGCGGGCAGAAATACAAGAAATGCTGCGGCGTTGCACAGCCTTGAAGAGCTTTCGACCCCGATTAATTTAATGTGAAAGTCGCGTCAGCGGTCACGGGCAGCGTCAGCGGTCACGGGCAGCGTCGGCGCTGCGGGGCTGGCGGCGTGCCTCCTCCTTTCACCGTCGGCCGATGCCCCTTATAATCCGGCGTCCCGCGACCTGACGTACGAGCCAGTGAATCCCCACCTCAGCAAACTGCAAGCTTATCCCTTCGAGAAGTTGCGACAGCTTTTTGCCGGCATTACGCCAAACCCGCAATACCGGGAGATCCGGCTGTCGATTGGCGAGCCGCAGCACGCGACACCGGAATTCATCAAGGAGGCGCTGAGCGCCGGCCTTGGCGGGCTGGCCAGTTATCCGACGACACTCGGCAGCGTTGAATTGCGGTTGAGCATCGCCGCCTGGTTGCAGCGTCGCTACGGCCTGCACGGTATCGACCCGGAAACCCAGGTGATTCCGGTGAACGGTTCGCGCGAGGCATTGTTCGCCTTTACCCAGACGGTCATCGACCCCTCCCGAGGTTACCCGCCGCTGGTCGTCAGCCCCAACCCCTTCTACCAGATTTATGAGGGGGCCAGCTATCTCGCCGGCGCCGAGCCGCGCTTTCTGAATACCTTGCCCGGCAACGATTATGCGTTCGACTTCGCGGCCTTGAGCGAGGCCGAATGGCAGCGAGTACAGCTGTTCTTCGTCTGCTCACCGGGCAACCCGACCGGCAAGGTGCTGAGCCTGGCCGACTGGAGGCAGTTGTTTGCCCTCGCCGACCGGTATGGCTTCGTGATCGCCTCGGACGAATGCTACTCGGAGATTTACTTCGACGAGATGAGCCCACCGCTTGGCTGCCTGCAGGCTGCCAGCCTGCTCGGTCGCAATTTCGAGCGCCTGGTGATGTTCTCCAGCCTGTCCAAGCGATCGAATGTTCCCGGCATGCGTTCGGGCTTCGTCGCGGGCGACGCGGCGACCCTGAAATCGTTCCTGCTCTACCGTACCTACCACGGCAGTGCGATGAGTCCGGCGGTGCAGGCGGCCAGCATCGCCGCCTGGAAGGACGAGGCGCACGTGGTCGAAAACCGCCGCCAGTACCGGGAAAAATTCGCAGCAGTGACGCCGCGCCTGGCGGAGGTCCTGGCGACGGCCATGCCTGACGCCGGGTTCTATCTGTGGGCCGGGACCGCGCGCAGCGACAGTGAGTTCGCCCGCCAACTACTGGCCGACTATAATGTGGTGCTTTTGCCCGGCAGCTACTTGGCGCGTACCGCTCAGGGAGTCAATCCAGGCGCAGGCTATCTGCGGATCGCCCTGGTTGCGCCGCTCGCAGACTGCGTCGAAGCGGCCGAGCGTATCCGTTCATTCATTTCAAGACTCCAGGAAGACAGCGATGCAGGCAATCCAGCAGATTATCGATGAGGCGTGGGAAAACCGTAGTTCCTTACAGCCTGGCCAGGCTCCGGCAGCCATTGGCGAGGCCGTCGCCGAGGTCCTCAGCCAGCTTGACGAAGGCAGCCTGCGCGTCGCCGAAAAGAGGGATGGCGACTGGGTCACGCACCAATGGATCAAGAAAGCGGTGCTGCTTTCATTTCGCCTGCAGGAGAACACCTTGATCGATGGCGGCGCGATGCGCTACTTCGACAAGGTGCCGAACAAGTTTGCCAGTTACGACAGCGAGAAATTCGCGCGCGGCGGCTTCCGCGTCGTTCCCCCGGCGACCGCCCGCCGCGGCGCCTTCATCGGCAGGAACGTGGTGCTGATGCCTTCGTACGTCAATATCGGCGCCTATGTCGATGACGGCACGATGGTCGACACCTGGGCAACCGTCGGGTCCTGCGCGCAGATCGGCAAGAACGTACACCTCTCGGGTGGCGTCGGTATCGGCGGCGTGCTCGAGCCGCTGCAGGCCAACCCGACGATCATCGAGGACAACTGCTTCATCGGTGCCCGCTCGGAAGTCGTCGAGGGAGTCATCATCGGCGAGGGCTCGGTGATCTCGATGGGCGTTTATCTGGGCCAGTCCACCAGGATCTATGATCGCGATACCGGTACCGTGAGCTATGGCCGCGTACCGCCGGGATCAGTGGTGGTGTCCGGCAATCTGCCTGCCAGGGATGGCAGCTACAGCCTCTATTGCGCGGTGATCGTCAAGAAGGTCGACGCCGGCACGCGCGCCAAGACCAGCATCAATGATCTGCTGCGTGGCGATTGAGCGCGCCCTCATCGAGTCGCCCTGAGCCGACATCAGGATGATCCTCGAAAAGCTCTTCCATGTGATGGCGGAGCGGCAAGCCTCGGACATCTTCATCTGTGCCGGGGCACCGATCCACATCAAGATCCAGGGCAATAGCGTACCGGTCAATCAGCAGGTCATGGAACCGGCGATGATCGAGAAGATCGCCAGCGAACTGCTGACTCCGGAACAGGCAGAGATCTTCGAAAAAACGAAGGAGATGAACGTCTCTTTCGGGGTAGCCAGTCTCGGGAACTTCCGGATCAATCTGTTCCGGCAGCGCCGCTCGATCTCGATCGTCGTACGTTACGTCGCCGGCAATATCCCGCCACTCGATTCGCTGATGCTGCCCTCGATACTGGCCGACCTGATCATGGAAAGACGTGGTCTGATGCTGGTCGTCGGCTCGACCGGATCGGGGAAATCGACCACCCTGGCAGCGATGCTCGATCATCGCAACGCCCATTGTACGGGACACATTCTCACCATCGAGGACCCGATCGAGTATCTGTTCAAGCACAAGAAGTCGCTGGTCAACCAGCGCGAGATCGGCATGGATACCCTCACCTGGGAAGATGCCTTGAAGAACGCCATGCGACAGGCGCCCGACTGCATCCTGATCGGCGAAATCCGTGACAAGCAGACCATGCAGGCGGCCATGGCCTACGCCCAGACCGGCCACCTCTGCCTCGGCACGCTGCATGCCAACAACAGCTATCACGCACTCAACCGCATCATCAACTTCTTCCCTTCGGACAGCCGTTCGGCGCTGTATATGGACCTCTCGGTGAGTCTCAAGGCGATCGTTTCGCAGCGTCTGGTCAAGAAAAGGGATGGCCAACTGACCCCAGCGGTCGAAGTATTGCTCAACAGTTATCACGTGCAGGAACTGATCGAGCATGGTGATGTGCCCGCCCTCAAGGAAGCGATGGAGCAAAGTCTCGCCCCGGGATCGCAGACCTTCGAGCAGGACCTCGTCCGGCTTTATCGCTCGAATGTGATCACCCTGCAGGAAGCGCTGCTCAATGCCGACTCATCAACCAACCTGTCGTGGCTGATCAACAACTACCAGGCCGGCGCCGGCGCGGGAAATGAAGACAAGTCGAAAGATGCCGTCTTCGACCTCTCTCTCACCGATCCGGGCGGCCCTTCGTACAAGGAGTTCACGCTCAGCCTGGACGAGGCTGCGGGCGAAGAGACGGGCACCAGTGATGGCCAGTGACCGCACGCTCGCCCTTGCCGAGCAACTGATTTCCCGGCGCTCGGTCACGCCGGCAGACGCCGGTTGCCTGCAGATCATCGCCAGCCGTCTCGAAGCCATCGGCTTCGCCTGCGAATTCATGAATCGCGGCGAGGTCAGCAACCTCTGGGCACGCCGCGGCGATGGCCAACCGCTGCTCTGTCTCGCCGGCCACACCGACGTCGTGCCAAGCGGGCCACTGGAACAATGGCACAGCGACCCTTTTCAACCCGTACAGAAAGGGGGTTTGCTGTACGGGCGCGGCGCCGCCGACATGAAATCGTCGCTGGCTGCCTTCGTGACCGCAGCCGAGGCCTTCGTCGCCGCTCGGCCGGCACATCAGGGGTCGCTCGCTTTCCTGCTCACCTCGGATGAGGAAGGCGATGCCATCGATGGCACCGTGGTCGTTACGGATACCCTGCGTCAGCGCGGCGTGTGGATCGACTACTGCATTGTCGGCGAGCCCACCGCGACGCGTCGCCTCGGCGACATGATCAAGAATGGCCGCCGCGGATCACTGTCGGCGAAGCTCACCGTCAAGGGCATCCAGGGCCACATCGCCTACCCGCATCTGGCAAGAAACCCGATCCATCTGGCGGCACCGGCGATTGCCGAACTGGCGGCAACCCGTTGGGACGAAGGCAACGAGTTTTTCCCGCCGACCACCTGGCAAGTCTCCAACATCCACGCCGGCACCGGCGCCGCTAACGTGATCCCCGGCAGCATCGTTATCGACGGCAACTTCCGCTTCGGCACCGCGAGCACGCCGGAAAGGCTGCAGGCCGGTCTGTGCGAGTTGCTCGACCGACATGGCCTGCACTACGACATCGTCTGGACGCTTGCTGCAAGACCCTTCCTGACCGGTCGGGGTGCCCTGATCGACGCCGCGCTGCTGGCGATTCGCGCCGAAACCGGCTGCGACGCCGAGCTGTCGACGACCGGCGGCACCTCGGACGGGCGCTTCATCGCCGAGATCTGTCCGCAGGTCCTCGAAATTGGCCCGGTCAATGCCAGCATCCATCAGGTCAACGAATGCATCGAAGCGGCTGCCCTGCCGCAGCTGGCCGCCATTTATCGCCGCCTTCTCGAAGCGTTGCTGCCAGCCAGCGGTCAGGACCTTGCTCGACATTCCCGGTCCGAGCCGTCGTGACCGATCTGGCCGCGAGGGGGGTTTCCGAAGTCGCGCAGGTGACGCTCCGGGTGATGTCTGAGCAGGCCCAGACCGAGCTTTCGACGCTGCGCGATCTGCTGCGCTTCGCGGTTAGCCGTTTCAACGAGGCACAGCTGTTTTTCGGGCACGGTTCCGACAACGCCTGGGACGAGGCCGTCTATCTGTTGCTGCGCAGCCTGCATCTGCCGCTCGATCGACTCGAACCCTTCCTCGAGGCAAGACTGACCAGCGACGAACGCTCGCTGGTGCTGCGCCTCATCGAGCGCCGCATTCAGGAACGGCTGCCGGTCGCCTACCTGACCAACGAGGCCTGGCTGGGCGAATATCGTTTCTATGTCGACCAGCGGGTCATCGTTCCGCGCTCGTTCATCGCCGAATTGCTGCGCGAGCAACTGGCACCCTGGCTCGACGATGCCGACGCGGTGACCAGCGTCCTCGACCTGTGCACCGGATCCGGCTGCCTGGCGATTCTCGCGGCGCACAGCTTCCCTGCGGCGAGCATCGACGCTGTCGACCTCTCGCCCGATGCTCTCGCCGTCGCCCGTCGCAACGTCGCCGATTACGACCTCGCGGCACGTATTCGCCTCGTCGAGGGCAACCTCTTCGCCGCCGTCAAGAGCCAGCGCTACGATCTGATCATCAGCAACCCGCCCTACGTCAATGCCGCCGCGATGGCCACTCTCCCCGACGAGTACCGGCATGAACCTGAACTTGCGCTGGCCAGCGGCGACGACGGACTCGATCTGACCCGCGCCATCCTCGCCGCTGCGCGCCGGCACCTGAAACCGCACGGCCTGCTGGTCGTCGAGATCGGTCACAACCGGGAAGCCCTTGAAACCGCTTTCCCGGCAACGCCATTCACCTGGCTGGACACCAGCGCTGGTGATCAGTACGTTTTCCTGTTGCATCGCGATGAGCTGCCGTGAAGCAAGCACCAGGACCTCCGCGTCATTAACCGGCGATGAGCGGCTGGCAAATTCATGACCCCATCCACCCCAACGCGACGGACTACCGAAAACTTGCGGAAGGCCTTGCCGAGCAACGGAACAGAGCCGGCTTGCTGAAAAAGCAGTGAGCGCCGCGCCAGGCCAGACCGGCAGAACAACATGGACCTACTGATGAACACCAAAACTCCGCAACTCATCCATCGTCACGACTACCAACCGCCGCCCTTCCTGGTAGATAGCGTTGAACTGGATGTGCAGTTCCACAACGACGGGATACTGGTCAGCAGCCACCTGTGCCTGCGGCGCAACCCGGCCGTCGCCCCCGGACAGGCGCTGCAACTCGACGGGCATGGACTCGCAACGCGGTCGGTGGCGATCGATGGCAAGACCCTCAGCGAAGATCGTTACCATTGCAGCGAAACGCTGCTGACCATCGAAAATCCGCCGGACTCGCTGACTCTGAGCATACTCGTGCGGATCGATCCCGATCACAACAGCAGTCTGTCGGGACTCTATCGCTCCAAGGACGGTTACTTCACCCAGTGCGAAGCGCAGGGCTTCCGCAGAATCACCTGGTTCCCGGATCGCCCGGACATCATGTCGCGTTATGTCGTCACCCTGCACGCTGACCAGGCCAGCCTGCCAGTACTGCTGAGCAACGGCAACCCGATCGGCAGCGGTGACGAAGAAGGCGGCCGCCACTGGGTCCGCTGGGAGGACCCGTTCGCCAAGCCCTGCTACCTGTTCGCACTGGTGGCCGCCCGCCTCGATGTGCTGCGCGGTCATTTCACCACCAGCAGCGGTCGCCAGGTTCAGCTCGCGGTTTTCGTCGAGCCGGGCAAGCTCGACCAGTGCGCGCATGCGATGGACGCACTGCAGCGCTCGATGCACTGGGACGAACAGGTCTTCGGGCTCGAATGCGACCTCGACCACTACATGATCGTTGCCGTCGGCGACTTCAACATGGGGGCGATGGAAAACAAGGGGCTGAACATCTTCAACACCAAGTACGTGCTGGCTCGTGCCGACACCGCCACCGATGCCGATTATCAGAACATTGACCGCGTCGTCGCGCACGAGTACTTCCATAACTGGACCGGCAACCGCGTCACCTGCCGTGACTGGTTCCAGCTCTCGCTGAAGGAAGGGCTGACCGTTTTCCGTGATCAGGAATTCGGAGCCGACATGCACAGCCGCGCGGTCACCCGCATCCGCGACGTGCGGGCGTTGCGCGCCGCGCAGTTTCCCGAAGATGCCGGTCCGATGGCGCATCCGGTACGCCCCGACTCGTACATCGAGATCAACAATTTCTATACCAGCACCGTCTATGAAAAGGGTGCGGAGGTGGTACGCATGATCCAGACGCTGATCGGCAAACCAGCCTTTCGGCGCGGCATGGATCTCTACTTCGCGCGCCACGACGGCCAGGCCGTGACTTGCGACGACTTCGTCGCCGCGATGGCTGACGCTTCGGGTGTCGACCTGAGTCAGTTCAAACGCTGGTACGATCACGCCGGCACGCCGAGACTGCATGCCAGCGGCAGCTATGACCCGACCACCGGTCGCTACGTCCTGACGCTGTCACAGTCGCGGCCGACCGCCAGGGAAGCCAGCCTGCCATTCCACATCCCGGTGGCGATCGGGCTGATCGGGCCGGATGGCGCAGACCTGCCGCTGCGAATGGCCGGAGACCGCGGCAATGCCGAGCAGGGACGAACGACTCGCGTCCTCGCCCTGACCGAAAGCGAACAGCGTTTCGTCTTCGAAGATTTGCCAGCGGCCCCGGTCCCCTCGCTGTTGCGTGAATTTTCGGCACCCGTGATCCTTGATTACGACTGGCGCGACGAAGACCTCGGTCACCTCCTCGCCCACGACAGCGACCCTTTCAACCGCTGGGAGGCCGGACAACGCCTGGCCAGCCGGCTGATCCTTGCCGCCACCGAGGAAATCTCGGCCGGCCGGCCGGCGCACTGGCCGCAGAGCTTTGCTGCCGCAGCCGCGCAGGTTCTGGCACGCGCCGAGGCGGATCCGGCTTTCGCCGCTGAAGTACTGACCCTGCCCGGCGAAGCGACACTCGCCGAAGAGATCGCCAGCGTCGCCCCCGACGCCCTGCACACCGCCCGCAATGGCCTGCGCCGCTTTCTTGCCGAAAAATTGTGCGACGAGTTCAGGCAGTGCTACGACTCCCTGGCAGCGAGTGGCCCCTACCAGCCGACCCCGGACGCTGCCGGACGCCGCGCCCTGCGCAACCTCTGCCTCGGCTACCTGAGCGAACTCGATACTGCCGAGATGCGGGCCATGGCGATACGCCAGTTCGCGTCGGCCGACAACATGAGCGACCAGTTCGCCGCTCTCGCCACCCTGGCACAACACGACTGCCCCGAACGCGTCCAGGCCCTCGCCGCTTTCTACGAGCGCTGGCATGGCCAAGCGCTGGTGGTGGACAAGTGGCTATCGGTGCAGGCCTCGAGCCGGCTGCCCGACACGCTGACGGTAGTGCAGGGCCTGCTCGTTCACCCGGCGTTCGACCTGGACAATCCGAACAAGGTTTACGCGCTGATCAACACTTTCGGCAACAACCACGTCCGCTTTCATGCTGCCGACGGCAGTGGCTACCGCTTCCTCGCCGGGCAGATCGAGCAAGTTGATCGCATCAACCCACAGGTTGCGGCACGTCTCGCGCGGCGCTTCGATCGCTGGACGAGGTTCGACGCCCTCCGCCAGGCGCACGCGCGATCCGCACTCGAAGGCTTGCGGGCGATCAACGGCCTGTCGTCAGACGTGCGCGAGATCGTCGGGCGAGCTCTGGACTGATGCGGCGATCGAGATTTGGACTGTCCACCGCCGCTTCCGACCGGTACGGCCAAAAAATCTCCCACGCAGTAGTTCCGCCGAGCCGCCAGCCAGGTCCTGCAGCGATCTGCAAATAGTGCTTGAGTGAGACCTGGCCGCTCGGTATAATCTGAGGCTTAACCAAGGCAAGGCGCCCGTAGCTCAGCTGGATAGAGTACTTGGCTACGAACCAAGGGGTCGGGCGTTCGAATCGCTCCGGGCGTGCCAATAGAATCAAGCACTTAGGCCAATCTTCGGATTGGCCTTTTTGCTTTATGGCTCGCTAGGGTACAAGTCCGGGTACAAGTCGGAGAAAATGACCGGCATCTTGTACCCTGCCACTCGCGCAGAACCTTGCCAGGCGAGCACTTCGCAAGTTATTGATCAACCTCGCCCGCGAGGCCTCAGTTTGGTTTTCGAGGTCGATCGTATTTGGTGTGTGCTGTCAGCCCGAGCACCGCCTCGACCTGTCCAGCAGCCCGCATGATCTGATACAGATCAAGCTGGTCAACAGTGGTGTCTGCGTTCACGTAGGCGGAGAGGTAGCTTTCCGACTTGCTCACAACCCCGTTGCGGGCACAGACGATAAACGCCACAGACTCTGCTTCCAGTTCTCTGCGTTCCTGTTGAAGGGATGGGCGGAGCGGCACACTGAGCCATTTGTCGGCGCCCAGATGCCCAAGGAACAAGTGCGCCAACTCGTGGGCCACCGTTGCGAACTGCACGTTGGCATCGTGATTCTGGTTGACGTTCATCCGGTAACTGGACGGATCATTGATCTTCTTTGCGCGCAACACGACCTCAATCGAGCCCGCCCTGAGATCTCCAGCATCGATCTTGTTCCATTTGACGTATTTCTTGGCCAGCATCAGGGCGAAACCCTCAAGCGCAAGACGGTCAAGAGCCCCATGGGCTGCAAACGCTGAAACGCCTTCCGGTAGTGGCTCGCCCTCGGTATCCATCTGATCGTAGACCAACGCTACCGGGCCGAACGGCCAGAGAATGAGCAATGGCCGTGCCCCCGGCTTGATCGTGCGACCAAAGCGTTCGCGCCAGTCACGTGCAGATGCCGCGTAGTTCAGGCCGGGCTTCTGCACCTGCAGCAACATAGCATTGAACGGGGCAAAATTGCGGAGTCGGACGACGAAGTCCAGCAGCCCACGGAAATCCTTTCCCTGTCGGTAGAGACGTGAATCCTCTATCAACTGGTCCAACAGGGACCTGGCCGCTGCAGTCTCAAATAGGTCTGCTTGATCCACTTTCTCCCTTTGACCCCAATGGCACTACCTTAAGCCTTGGTCGATTTGCTTCTGTATTGACTGCTGTTTGCGGCGTAAGCCCTTTTGCAGCGCCTGCCGGGGCTTAGTGAGGAGAGCTCGGGGTTTGGGTCTTCGCTTGACGACACGTGGTTCGACCCGACCTGGTCGGTTGGGTAGGCGCGCCTGAGCGATGCCGCCGAGCACGAAAGCGTGGCGACTGGCGAGGCGCCCGCGGGGGCAGCACCGCAGGTTCTGTTCAAAAGCATTGAGGATTTGTAGAGCGGTCTTGAAACTCAATTGCCGTGGCAGGACGGCGCTCAGAGACGCGGCCTGCGCCATCACGGCGCGGACGAGGTTGTAACCGACCAAGTGGGCGGCGATCTCCTTCTCGACCATCTCGGGGCTCTTGCAACGCAAGAGGTCCATCTGCATGACGTTCTTGATCGAACGTAGGTCAAGTTCGACGTGCCAGCGCTGGCGGTACAGTGCGAACAGCTCGCGTTTGTTCACCTGCTGCGGGTCGATCAGTGTGGAAGCGAGCGTCCAGCCGGCAACGCGCGCCTCGCGCATGGTCAGACTCTCGGGCATGCTGGCGTAGATTGATTCACTCATCCAGGTCGGACGCTGGGGGCGCATCCAAGGGACCAGATGGTCGCGCGCACCCAGTTGCTGGCCGCGTCGAAAGTCGGTGTGTCGCCGTTGATGCTGGCGAATCACTACGTCACGCCCTGCTGGATCAACCACGCAATCATGAAGTAGCCGGCATAGGCGCGATCGGCAACCACGACGTCACCAGGCTGCAGCTTTTGCGCCAAACTCCACAGGAGCGCGGTCTCCCCGGTTTCCTTACCCTGACACGGACCAACCGCCCAATCCAGGACGGATCCACAGGATAAGGAGACGATCGCCACCAGGCGTGCGAGAGGAAAACCCAGACCCGTTTTCTGCGATCGATTCTGTGGAAAGCGCTTTTGGTTCGCCGCCGTGTCGGGCATCGACACCGTGCTACCGTCGACCAGCTTAACTTGGCGCCCATGCCACAACCATCCGGCCGGTTGCTGCGCACACACCCGCGCGCCAGTCTCTCGACCCAAACGCTCCAGTAGCTCAACGGGCAACCGTGCCCGTGCCTTGCAGTACGGCCCGGTGTTCAGGCTGCACGGGGTTTGTCCGTCCGCCACCCGAGCGCTCAGCGCACGCGCCACCGCATCCTGGCAGCTGTGATCCGCTCCGAGCACTTGTTCGAGAAACAACACCAGTGTCATGAACGGACTATAGACCCGCTCGCGCCAGACACCAACGTCTTCCATCGCCCATTCCATCAAAAGCTTCGAAGGAATCACATCCCCGAGCACCGATCCCACTGACTGGACAAAACGTGCCCGAAATCGCTTCACCTGTTCCGCAAGCCGCTGACCCCTGTTACTATCCATTTGGGCTGATCCTCCACGTAATCTCGATCGGATTCGACACCCGAATAATAACGCCAAGAGGCCTTCAGCCCACCTCTATACATCTGATCGGAAAGACTTTTCTGTTAAGGTAGTGCCATTGCCCTTTGACCCTTTTCCCGTTACACGCATCATAGGGCAATTTTGCGAAACAGATTCAGTCCGCGCCGTGCAGATCATTCCTCACGCCATCAAGCCGTCGCCTCATGCGATCAAGTTGCGATGACAAGCCTGCCAGAGCCACCTCTATCAGCGCGTCGTGCTCGCGGGTTAGCCGCTCGAAAGTGGTGCTGTGCATCCCCTTTGGTTTCTTCCATCCTCTCTGGTTCAGGATGCCTTCCTGCCAGCCCAATCGGCGCTTGATGTTGTTCACCCGCCGGGTCACTCGATCATCGGCGGCTTCCCGTTGGCAGGCATACGCCAGCCGGTAACAGTGACGACAGGCGAAGATGCCCGCGCCGCCCAGATAGAGTATCGCCACGCGCCGCCCGCATCCGTTCGCCGAGCAAAGGAACCACACGCGCCGCCCGCCCATGGTGCAAGCCGTCCATTCCAGCCTTACCGGGTATTCCATCGCTTGCCAGTCGTCGCCGCCGCTCTTGTGGCTGTAGCTCAGGATCAAGCGATCCTCTTCCGCTCGCGCTTGGATCGAGGCCACGCTTTCACCGTTGCGCGTCCAGTGCCAGCCGAAGGAATGCCCAGGCGTCAGCAGGCCAGCCCGTTGGAATTGCCGCACGTCCAGCCGCCGGCAGCCGCTTGTCGTCGCCTTGCCACCCTGATACCCCCGCCCGCTGCCCATGCCGCCCATTCATTGCTCCCGGATTTTGCCGAAATCATCAGGCAAGTTTGCTGCATTGTTTTTGGCAATATACCCTGAAACCCTTGTCTTGCCTGCTTTTGCGCCCTGTTCTGATAGTTGCAGTTTTCACCGGCTACGAAGGTCTTTCAGCTTCAAAAGCATAGCGAGTGTTCGCTCAAACTTTCGGTCAAGGTGCGTTTCGTAGCGGTTCAGCTTCTCCAGTCGGTGCACTTGCAGCCCTTCGCCCAGGGCTTGCGCCTTGATCGCCGGGGTATATCGGGCTTCCAATGTTGCGCGGAAGCACAGCGGGTCGAGCGATTCACTGATGAATTGCGCTAGCCCTTCCGCGGTCGAGGGGTGTTCCTCTTCCTCGATCTGCACTTGCCACCAGTCGCGCGAATCTTGCCGCAGCGCCCGCAGGGCTTTCTCGTAGGCATTCGGCCCGCCTTTGTACAGGATCGCCGACGCTTTGCGGGTCGCTGCCAAGTCAAGCTCCGCATCGCGTTGAGTCTCGGCGATCTGTTCCGGGGTTTCGGTCATCAGGTCGGATAGTCTGGTGTTCTCATCGGCCAGACCACGCTGAAAAGGTGCGGCCGAAGTCATGACTGATTTCGGATTGTTCACCGCTGCTTTCAGGCCCTCGTTGATCTTTGCCGCTTCGGCCATCAATACCCGCCGCTTGCGCCAAATGATCGCGGCAAGCTCTTCGATCAGATGCCGCTCGGTGATTCCCGCCGGTCGGTGTTCGTCGAGCAGCGCGGCGAGCAGGTCGTCAAACTCGGCATGGTCCTCGTGAGCCAATACTGCCAGCTTCGAGAGAATGCCGTGTTTCATGGCGTTGAGGCGAACGGCTTCATAACCCACAATTGCCTGAGGTGGCGGTTTCTCCGTTGCCGAGAAGGGGATCACAGCGGAATTACTGAACGCCTTTCTTTCAACTGTTTCCATAATCTCGCATCATTTCGTGACTATCACGAAATTATACCGACGGCCGATTTCAGCCCAAGCGCGCTGAGCGGTAAGTGAGTGTGATCACCCGATTTGATGTTCTGATGTTCACGTACGGCGATGGTTTGCGAGGGTGCTCGTGCAGGATCCAACCCTGGAGCGCCGCCCCAGACCCCGCGCTCGCCGCGAGGCAGCCGCCGGGGATGAACAAGTTCTCCCCGGCAACTGCTCGCAGCATCGGGACCCTCCAAGGCGTCAAGAGGCTTTCGCGGCATAAACGGGCCGATGAAGCCGGTCCATTTATTCCACGGTCCTCTTGACCCCTTTCCAGGTCAAAGAACTTCCCTCTTCCGTCGGGTCTTTCGTCGAGCGTGCCGCGCCCACTCTTCCCGACTGGACCTTCCTCCCGTCGTTCCTGCCGCCTCTCGTCATTCGGTGACCGTCCCGAATCCGTAGCGCTGCCCGAAAGCCAGCCAGGCCCGTCGGGCGCAGAGGCGAGCCGGTTCGGAAGCCTCCACCCGCCCGAGGAGGTCCAGCAGCGCTTTGAGTGGCGCGTCCGTCTCGTTACCGATGGCCTCGATGACCGTTCTTCGGTCGCGCATCCGCTGCGCACGCTTGCGCTCCCGGTCCGTCATCGCTCGCTCGCCCTGGGGTGGGCGGCCTCTTTTCGTGACCATCACCATGGGGTCGGTCATCTTCTCCTCCGGTTCGGGTGACCGTCACGAAAGGACCGGACCGTTCGGCGGTCGTCCCTCCCAAGGTCCAGAGGCGTCGTTCCGCCCGGAGCCACTGCCGCGGGTCGTTGGGCGCGATCGCATGACCGCGCGAAGCAGTCGCCTGGCTGGTGATTCCTCACCGGCCGGCCCCCACCCGACGCAGCGAGGGCGCCTCGGGGGAAGCGAAGACCTCGAGGTAGAGCTTCTCGTCGAGTTGCGGCAACTCCGCTGCGCGGCGGCGGCGAGCAGTTCGGCCGCGAGCGTGGTCAGGATGCGGTAGTTGCCGGCGGCGTGATCGCACAGCGTATGAGCCAGTGCGGGGGTCATCAGGCTGGCGTTGCCGGCGCTGCTCAGCAGATGGGTCAGGCAGGCGAGCAACTCGTCCCGCGACGCATACTCGGTGGCGAGGCGGGTGCGGATGCGGGAACCCAGCGGGATCAACTCCTCGCGGCGCAGCTTCTCGATCAGACGCGCATCGCCGGCCAGCACCACACACAGGAGCGGTTGCGAATCGAAACGCGCACTGGCGAGCAAGCGCAACTCGCAGAGGACCGCCGGACTCATCTCCTGCGCCTCATCGACCAGTAACACCGCCCGGCGACGGGTCGTTTCCAGATGCGCGAACCAGACCTCGCGCAAGGCCTTGAAGCCACCCCAGCGGTTGTGCGGGCGCAAGGGCACGGCGAAGAGATCGCCCATTTCGCGATAGAAGTCCGCCAGGTTGCTCTGCGGATGGTGGATCGCGCCGACGGTGACGTCCGGCAGGCGTCCCAGACGGTCGTCGAGGAGGCGCAAGGCGACGCTTTTGCCGGTGCCCGGATCGCCGTGGATCATCGCGAAGCCGCCTTCGCGGATCTGGGCGTGTTCGATTCGCCAGCAGAAGTTCTCGATCCGGGGCGGAACAAAGAGCGCTTCGATCGGCAATTCGGCGGAGAAGGGATTCCACTTCAGCCCGTAAAGGGCGAGGAGCCGATGGTTCATGCCGGCTCCTGGTCGTCGGAAGGTAGATACGCAGGCGGCAGGCCGGTCGCGGCGTAGTCGGCGAGCAACTGGCGCAGCAGCGGCGCGATCCCGGTAGACGGGGGCACCCGCGCTGCGGTCGTGACCGGCGCGAAGCGCCGACGCTGCCCATCGGCGTTGGCCGACTTGTCGAGCGCCTTGATCGGACAAAGGACCGCACCGCTGCGCGGATCGACGAGATCGACGTGCGTCAGATCCCAGCGGGCGTAGCGCAGAGGAAGCATGGGCAGGTGGCGATACGCGGCGGGGACCTCGAAGCGGGTTCCGGCCAGACTGAGTGTGCCATCGGCACGCCGTTGGCGGCGCATCACCTCGATCCGGAAGGCGGCCCGCAGGGTAGCCGTATCCGGACAGTCCCGACGGACGCTGGGGCCGGCGAGATAGCGCGCCAAGGGGGTGGTGTCGATCTCGGAATGGACCGTGCGGTGGTACTCCTGTTCGACCCAGGCTTGGCTGGCCTGATTGAGCAGGTCGAGCGTCAGCAATTCCTCGCCTTCGAGCATCGCCATCAGGCGCCCTTCGATGCGTCCCCAGAACGATTCCTGTTTGGCATTCTGATACTTATGTGGCCGACCACATAAGTATCAGTATGTGGCGCTCAAAAATATGTGGCGGTGAAGCTGGCGTCCCTCGTGATTGAGGGTGGTCAGTCAAATTTGCGCCACATAAATTTGCATGGTTCAGGATCACGATGATCGTTCATCTTGTTCAAGAAGGAGATCGATCATGATTGAAGAGCTCTTCACGCGCCCCACGGTTGTGGCGCGCTACCGGGAAGGCCCGCTGGCGGACGCGAGAGAAGAATTTCTCAAGCAATGTGCGAGGGAAGGTTACTCACACTCGATGCTTCAGAAGATCGCCTGGGTACTCTTGGCCGTCGCAGACGGCATTGACCTTGGCCATGGCGAGGTCAGCGCGGCGGACATTGAGCGCGCTGTAGACTGCCGGGTGCGATTCAGACATCGACCCATCGGCGCCAAGGAATCGGTGTGGACACGCCAGATGTTTATCCACTTCGTGACGGAATGGCTGCAGCGCCTGGGCTGCCTTCAGCAACCCCCAAAGGCCCTGAACGTCTTCGTCGCCCAGATCGATGCGTTTGCCCGCCAGATGCGCGACGAACGGGGCCTGTCGCCGGTGACGATCGCTACACGTAGTGAGCGCCTGGTCTGGTTCTTTAGCGGACTGTGCCCCCCTCGGGATACGTTGAGCGCGATCACCGTTGCCGATATTGATGCCTTCCTTGAGTCGAAGGGCAAGCAGGGTTGGACTCGCGCCTCTCTAGCCGCGTTAGCCAGTTCGTTGCGGAGCTTCTTCCGCTTCGCCGAAGCCCGTGGGTGGTGCGCTCCGGGAATCACCGCTGTCATCGAGGCGCCGCGGCTCTATACCCGTGAAAGAATCCCGGAAGGCCCTGGCTGGGACGACGTACAGCGCCTCCTTGTCGCCACCGGTGGTGATCGGCCCGCGGATATTCGCGACCACGCCATCCTGATGTTGCTCGCGGTGTACGGACTGCGGCGAGGCGAGGTCGCGGAGTTGCGGCTGGACGATCTGGATTGGGAAGGAGAGCTGATCCACATTGCGCGACCGAAGCAACGTCGTGCTCAACGCTATCCTTTGCTGCCCGTCGTGGGCGAGGCAATCTTGCGTTACCTGCGCGAAGTGCGACCGCGCTGCGGGCATCGGGCGCTGTTCTTGACGCTCGGCGCACCCATTCGTCCGTTGTCGGCGCCGAGCATCACGCCGATCGCGCACGCCCATTTGAGCCGCCTCGGCCTCACCCTGTCCCCGCGCGGAGCGCACTGCCTACGCCACGCCTGTGCCAGCCACCTCCTCGCGTCGGGCTTTTCCCTGAAGCAGATTGGCGACCATCTCGGGCATCGCAGCGCCAATTCGACCTTGAGCTATACCAAGGTCGACCTGGTGGGTCTGCGGCAGGTGGCCGAACTCGATCTGGGGGGCGCTGCGATGATGCTCCCGGCGCTGATCTCCCTGTACATCGCTCACAAGCGCGCTTTGGGACACCGGTTCCAGACCGAGGAGGCGGTCCTCAGATCCTTCTGCCGGGCGGTCGGCGAAGGCCCGCTGGCAAGCATTCAAGCGGAACCTGTGCTCTCCTTCCTCAACGGCAACGGACCGGTGACCGGCTACTGGGTCAAGAAGTATCACGTGCTGTCGGGTTTCTACCGCTTCGCCCTGGCACGTGGTTTCGTCAGCAGCGTGCCGCTGCCGCACAGCATCCCAAGGCTGGACGCCCCCGCCTTCGTGCCCTACATCTACTCCCACGCGGAACTCAAACGGTTGCTCGACGCGGTCCCCGCGGCGTGCACCGGCCGCGTGCCAATCGACGCTTACGTCTTCAGAGCCTTGCTCTTGCTGCTCTACGGCGCGGGACTTCGGATCAGCGAAGCCATCTCCCTCCACATCGTCGATGTCGATCTCGAGCAAGCGCACCTGATCATCCGTGGGACGAAGTTTTACAAGACTCGGCTGGTGCCACTGGGCAACGATCTGACGCAAGTCATGACCGAGTATGTGGGCCAACGCAACAACCGCCACTCAGGCGCCGCGGACACGCCGTTGTTCTGCTTCCGGGACGGCGCCTCCCTGAGCAAGTCCGCCGCTCAAAGCACCTTTCGACGCCTGCGGGCTGCAGCCGGTGTGGTCCGCGAGGGGGGCCAGAGACAGCAGCCACGGCTCCACGACTTGCGCCATTCGGCCGCTGTTCATCGTCTTGTCGCTTGGTATCGCAGCGGTGCAGACCTGCACGATCTGCTGCCCAAGCTGGCGACCTACCTCGGCCACGTGAACCTCTCAGCGACGCAGCATTATCTGACGATGACACCGGACCTGCTTCACGAGGCCAGCCTACGCTTCGAACGTTACGCAATGGAGAAATCTCATGACTGACCACGCCTTGCTCGGCCCTTGGGTACGGCGTTTCCTGCTCGAGTATCTGGTGCAGGAGCGCAACCTTTCGATCAATACTCAGAGAAGTTATCGCGACATGCTGGCGCTGCTTCTGCCCTACGTTGGCGATCATCTCAAGAAATCGGTGGACCGGCTGACGGTCGACGATCTGTCGGCAGATCTGGTTCGGCAGTTCCTTGCCGATCTGGAAGCGCAGCGTCACTGTATCGCAGCCACTCGCAATCAACGCCTCGGCGGCCTTCACGCCTTGGCGCGATACATCGGCCAGAACAGTCCCGAGCATATCGAGTGGTGCGCGCAAATCCGCCTGATCCCGTTCAAGAAGACGGCTCACCCTGACATCACCTATCTCGATAAACCGGAAATGGACGCGCTTCTGGCGTCTCCGGATCGCCGTACCGCGCAGGGTCGGCGTGACTACGGGCTGTTGCTGTTTCTATACAATTCGGGGGCTCGCGCGAGTGAAGCGGCCGAGGTCCGGATCAGCGATATTGACTGGTACGCGAAATGCGTTCGAATCATCGGCAAAGGCAACAAACGGCGTGCTTGTCCATTGTGGCCAAACACCTTGGATGAGTTGCAGTGGCTGGCGGCAAAGCGTGCACCGGAACATCATCTGTTTCTGAACCGCAACGGTCAGTCGATCACCCGTTTTGGTATTCACACGCTGGTCGAACGCTATGCATCAAGGGCCTGTGCGCAATCACCGTCGCTTGGCACGAAGCGAGTCAGCCCGCACGTGATTCGCCACAGCACGGCAACCCATCTGCTACGTTCCGGCGCCGACATCAACACCGTCCGTGCCTGGCTGGGTCATGTCTCTCTCACCACGACCAATATCTACGCCGAGACCGACCTCGAGACCAAAGCCCGTGCCCTGGCCCAGTGCGCACCGGCAGCAGAGCCAGCCGTCAACAAACCCTGGCGCCAACAGCCAGACCTGATGACCTTCCTGCGCAGTTTGTAGCAAAAATTTATGTGGCGTTTGCCCGGCCCCCGGCCTCGTGTCTTCGAGGAAATGAAACCGGGCGCCACATATTTTTGAGCGCCACATACTGATACGGCGAATACGGCAAGGTCGTCTGATGCACGACCCCCAGACGGGCGAGGCCGCTGACGGTCTCTTCGGCGAGCATGGCGGCGCCGTTGTCGGTCATCAGGGCGCGTGGCAATCCGCGTTTCATGAAGGCCTGCGACAGGCCATGCACGAGACTCTCGGCGGTCTCGTCGAGATACCACTGCAGATGGCAGACCAGCCGCGAGCGATCGTCGATGACGCCAAACAGCAGCGGCTTGACCCACAGGCCGGCACGCGTGAGGACCTTGCGGGAGGCGTGATGGAAGTCGAGATGCCAGAGTGCGCAGACGTAGTCGACTTCGTAGCTCCTGACCTCCAGCCGGTCGAGCCGATCCCGGGCCAGCAGCGCCCCGGCGGTCGCCCGTTTGGGGGACGCCTGGCGAAACATTCCCTGCGCCTGGAGGTAACGCCGGATCGTCGGATACGACGGCAGCGACGAGTCGGTCCCGGCCAGGGCGACCCGGAGATTGTCGAAGTGCAGTTGCACGGTCCAGCCGGGATGCTCGTGATACTGCGCCGTCAGGATCTGGAGGGCAGCGGGGGAGAGACTCTTGAAACGACCAAGGTTGCCGCGCAGGCGATTCCGGAGAATGGCCACCGGATCGGCCGCTGCACGGGCCGCGTAGTACCAGCGCTCGATGGT
This sequence comes from Candidatus Accumulibacter affinis, assembly GCA_016713625.1. GTDB lineage: Bacteria > Pseudomonadota > Gammaproteobacteria > Burkholderiales > Rhodocyclaceae > Accumulibacter > Accumulibacter affinis. The sequence continues at coordinate 77,332 of JADJOT010000004.1, read as the reverse complement.
CGAGGCGCCAAAGCAGACGTCCAGTCCGGACACCGGATGCCGCCAGGACTTGGTCGACAGGGCGAGGAGCGCCGGGGATAACTCCCCGGCGGCGGGCGGCGCTGCCAGCAAGGGGCCGATGATCGCAAAGCGCAGGCGCGCCCAGCGATCGCGTTTGAGGGGATCGAGAGGAGAGGTCAAAAGGAGCTTCCAGAACGTCGGCGCCGGCGGCACCAGGACGGGAAGGGAAGGCTACAAGCCCTGCCCGCAGTCGCCTATCCACATCCTCTGCGGGAAATCAGCGACCCCCGCGCAACGCGGTCGGCCGAACCGTGACCGGCGTCAGAAAGAGAAGCAGATGCCCCATGGCTGCGGCGGCGTCACCGACAAAACGTTCCAGCAAACTGGTCGGAAAACGTTCCGTGACCGGCGGCAGGAAGCGCGCACCCGCGGCTTGCCAGAGCGTGCTCCGCGGGAACTGGTCTTTCCACCATTGACGCCAACGTTCCAGGGTACGCAACGGAATCGCCAGCGTCGTGGAAAGCCTCTCCGCCCCCGGGTTCTGCCCGGCATGCCGGGCAGAACCCAGCACCACCAGCAGCGCCAGATAGACGCGCCGGCCCAGGAACCGTACCGACATCGACGTCGTCCGACAACGACAACGATTGCAGCAGAAGCTGAAGCGCGTAGCAAAGTCGGCGCGCACTTCCGGCGGACACCCTCGCGGCTTTCGTGGATAGTCGGCACGGTGCAGAACGCCGCCGCACGCACATCCCGCCCCGCGCGCCTCGCCCGCCAGCTCCGCGTCAACGCGCAACAACCATCGAAAAACTGGGGATTCTGCAGTAGGGCATGGCACACTGGCATCGTCTCTTGGAATGGAAACCAGAGACTCCCCCAAAGGCCGCGTTTGTTCAAGCTCCCTGAGGGGGGTCACCCCCTCCACATCACCCTGCTTGATCATTCAGGCAGGAAATTCCATCATGAACGTTGACCGTGCTCATAAGCCGAGCGGGTTCTGACGCCTCGACACGCCCAAGATTCGCCAGTAGCGCACGCAGCGGCGCGCTCTCCTCATCGCCAATAGCGTCTATAGTCGCCCGCTTGTCGCGCATCCGCTGGTCACGTTTGCGCTCGCTGGTACTCATTGGACGCTCGCCCTTGAGCGGCCTACCTCGTTTCGTGACTATCACCTTTTCGTCGGCCATCGCGTTATTTTATTTTGTGTCTGTCACAATATTACCAGATAGCTCCGGGTGTGGGCGTGCAGTGCAAGGATCTCGCTCTGTCTCGGATAAGGCGAATGGCGGCACGCGAACGTGACAAAGCGATGACGCTTCGGCGTGCGCGGAGCACGATGCTAGGGCGACGGGGATGAGCCTTGCAAGGTGGTGGGGGCCAGCGCCGTGACGGAAGAACGGTCAGATACGAACCAGCGAGAAGACCAGCAAAGAATTCAGGTGTGGCCCATGCGGGAACTGGCAGCCTTGACGCTGCGCGCCGGTCACAGTCCGAGAGGTAGATTCCCGACGGCGAAGCCCATCGCCATTAGCTCGCGCTGGAAGTGACTGGACGCGAGCGGGAAGGCTTGTGCCACCAGCATGTACTGGTGCATCTCGCCTTCAAAGCGGGCCGAAACGTCGGCTTCGGGTGCACCTTTGGGATAGACGAAAAGCGCTTCGTAGCTCGCGGAAAAATCCGCCAGAGGTTCATCGGGCGAGTTGTGCGGCGCGGCGCGTCCCGCCATCTGAATATTGACCATCCCTTGTATCTGACCATCGGGCGTGGCTGGCAGCGCCAAACCAAGGTTTATCGTCGGGGTCATCTCAAAACCGATTTCGCTTTGGATGACGTTGGGCAGCTTGTTTTCTGCTCTAAAAGACAGCACGCGAAAACTCATCAGGCGGGGGCGAAGGCTGGGCGTGTCCATCAATGCTTCACCATATTCATGGTGTCGAGCGGCACACGGTAGGGAATGGTGTGCGCTGGCAGCATGTCCGGCGCGACTTCATGGCGAATCGTCAGTTCAATCCGAATAACCGGCACGTCCATCGTTCGGTGTTTGGCCACTCTGCGCGCTGGCAGTTCGGCGGTCATTTCCTTCAGTGCAAGCAACTCCCAAAAGGCGTCTTCGCTTCGCCGAACCAAACAAAGCAGGGTGTTCATCGCCTCGGAAGGCGCGACATCGTCGGCTTCGTATTTGCTGAACGCTTTCGGGCCGCCGCCGAAAAGGCGTGCTGCCTGCTCCTGCGTGATGCCAAACTTCTCGCGCAATGCGCGAATCTCGGCCCCCGCCAGCAGGCCATCAACAGACTTGCGAAAGGCCAACACAACGCGCTTGTTGGCGCGGCCGTCAGCATCGCCCGTGATTTCCGATCCGCAAGCATCGCATTCAGCGTAGCGAAGCGTCACCGCGCCTAGCTTGTCGCGATACTCCGTCTGCATGCTTTCCGTGCGCGGCGTCATGTGCCCCTCGCCGCATAGCGGGCACAGCGTCTTGTCTTCCATGCTCGTCCCCGTTCTCAATTGGATGTATGGCAGGACACAATCAGTACCAATTTGCCTGTCCTGCTTTCTGCGAACTTCAAGAAATACACCATGCGATACGACTTGCCCGCGTGTTCGACGTACTCGTCGCGGGTGAGCGCGTAAGCATCGCATGCGGCGCAGGAGCCTTTGCCATTGTCGCACCACTCTGAATCACGATAGTCATGTTCCGTCAGTTGTCGAATCATGCCGCCCACATCAGCGGGTTCCATTGCCAAATTCGCCACATCGCGCCGTGCTTTAGCGGTCCAGAGATTCACGGCGTCTGGCAACTCCGTCAGCGCCTTGATTCTTGCCAAGTCATACAGCGGGCCGACATCAATCTTTCGGGTCTCGCCATCGGCTGGCAGGTCGCCATCGTAGGCCGACAGGTTCTTAAATGTTACCACAATGTTAATTTCCGCGTAGATCGGTTAGTGTTTGGGCAAGCCGGAATTGAGACGCTATTCAACATTCGTCCCGATCTTCGCCGCAATCTGCCCCGCGACATCCCGCCCGTGATCGTCCGCCACGGCCATCAGAAACAGACAACGGTTGCCGCTCGACGCTTCCCATTGCCGCCCGATCTGGTCTTTCTCGCGGGTGTCTTCGTGGACTTGCAGTTTCCCCTTGTACTCCACCACCAGCACGCGGCCATCCTTCAACTCGGCGACAAAGTCCGGGTAGAAGTAGTCTGTCGCGGTGGGCAACCAGAACGAAAACCGCTCGTCGCGTTCCACGTTACGCACCCAACGCTTGACGGCAGGATGGGTGTCGATGGCGCGGGCACAAACGAATTCCTCGGCTGGCGTGCCGTCGGCGCGTTTCTCGCGCAGATCGTGAATGATCGGGTAGTAGTGGTTCCTGAAGCGATAGCGTCCAGAATAAAACGGTGGCTGTGCAGGATACTGGTTGGGCTGGAAGATGAAGGCGTAGCGGAAGCCATCGGCTAGCATGGGCGAAGCCGTGAAGCCGGGTAGCGCCTTCTGGAATCCGTGGTTCACCGCCAGTTGCCGCCGCCGGTCGATTTCGCGACGGATCGCCCCGGCTAGCAGATATTTGCCACGCACCAGCGCAGTCAGCGAAAATCCTCGGTCGGCAATCAGGTGATAGGTCACCGCCAACAACCACTTCACCAGTGCGGCTTGCCCATTATCGACATGCCGGCATTCGCGGTCGAGCCACTGCACCAGATCATGCTCGCTGGCGTGCGGAGCAACCTCGTTGAGGTGCAGTTGTCCGCTATCAGCCACGCCGTACACCACTTTGTCACCGTCCACGTCGATCTCGAAGGCAGTGCCGCTCTCGCGCACAGCGAAGCCGTGCAGGCTCACCGGTTCGGTGAACAGGTCGAAGTCGCCCAGATCGGCCAGCACGCGGCGCTCGACAGGTTGCAGATGGTCATCCCTTAGCAGGCACAGTTGCGGTAGCGGCGCGAAGGGCTCGCCGCGCGTGGCCGGAGCCTGTTGCGCATCCTGCCTCGCGCGCTCGCGACCAATGGCGTCCTGCACCGCTTGTTGCTGCTTTCCCGGATTGCATGCGGCGAGCAGAAAATCCTCGACTTTTCCCGTCAATTCTCCGCGCACGATGACCGTCGCGCCGGTCGAGGTCGGTCTGATCTCGATACTGTCTTGCAGGGCATCGGGAATCGGTTGCATCGGCGTGAACGGCAACGGGATTACGGCTTCGACCGGCATCAAGGGCCGCTGCCCACCCTCGTCTGGGAAGGGAAATGAGGGAATTACGGTCTGCGCCGGGACAATCGCCGCTTGCGCCTCGTAACGCTCGAAACCCATGTTGTTGACCAGCCGGTCGGCCAGGGCATCGGCCGCGCGCGCGGTCGTCATGGACACCACATGCGCATAGGCCTTGCCCAACTCCGGCTGCTGCCGTGGCCGCGCGTAGGGCATCCGCAGCACGCGACCAAGCAACTGCTCCACATCCTTGCCGCTCTTCATGTCCTGCAAGCTGCACAGCACATAGGCAAACGGGCAGTCCCAACCTTCCTTGAGCGCTTTGACGGTGATGACGTAGCGAATGGCACAGATCGGCTCGGCGAGCACAATGCCGTCAAGTTCTTTCTGCACACCCGTGGCGACGGCGATCTGCTTGCGGTCGAGCTTCTCGCCGTCGGAACTGGTCAGGTGCGCCAGTAGCGCCTCGACATTGGCTTCGCCATTCACGCCTTCGGCCTGAAACAGCAGCACCGGACGAATGTACTCGGGTTCCTTTGCGGCGAGTCCTTCCAGCCGGTCGCGGGTAAGGATCGCATCGCGCACGGCATCTTTCCAGCCCGTGTTGTGCTCCATGAGCACAATGGGCAGCTTGATCATGTCCTCGCTGGCGAGCGCCTGCGCACCGACATGAAAGATGACGTTGCTGTCCGGCATCGGCGTCGCCGTCAGCTCGATCACGCAGGCCGGGTGGAGGTTACGCAGCGTGTGGAATGCCTGCCCGGTGCGGTTGTTGTGCGCCTCGTCTACCACCACGATGGGCTGATGCAGCGTCAGCCAATTCGCGAGCGACGCCTTGACGCGACCAAGGTCGGCCCCAGTCAGATAGCGTTGCGCGTCGATGTCCGCTTCGGTTACGCGATCGAGCCGCGTTTCCTGCTGTGGCGTCAACCCGTGAAAATGCGGTGCCAGCGACTCGTCAAAGGAATACACGGTGCGGATCGTCTTGTCTTTGACGTTGAAGGACTGGATGGTCGCTACGATGATGACGGCGCAGTTGCCACCATTGCTGCCGACCTCCTGCGGGCCGACGGTGGCTAGATCGTCCAGTGCGCAGACGCGAACGCGCTCGCCAAAATGCTGAGTTAAAGCCTCGCGGCACGGGTTGCGCTGCGTCGTCAGCGCCGCCAGCGTCTGGCTGCGGATGGCGTCCGAAGGCACCAGCCAAAGAGCGACGGGTGCGGCCGTGTCGCGTAGCGCTTTGCCGGCATCGGCGACGGCGTGCGCGGCGAGGAAGGTCTTGCCGCCACCGGTCGGGATGCGAACGCAAACGGCCGGCACGTCACCCAGCGCGGACGAGTCGTAGTTCGCCGGTCTGGTGTAGCCATTCTTCTCGTGCAGTGGTGCGCACGCGCGCCAAGCCGCCTCAAGCCCGACGGTGCGCACCTTGCAAAAGAAGCTGTTGAGCGCCGCCAGCGCCTTCTCTTGATAGTTCTTGAGGGCAAACATGGTCAGCGCGCCTTGATGTCGTAGGGGATTTGCTTGAAGGTGATGGCCGCCTCGCGCAAGCGCGCCTCACCTAGCCGGGTGGTTTCACCGTAGATCACGCGCGGGCCAGCGTGGTGAAGCAGCGCGTCCAGATCTGCCAGCACGTTGGACGTCAGCACGTTGCCGCCGGCGGGTCGCCGGTCCCCGAGAATGCCGTTGTAGAGCAGGTAGAAGGCCGTGCCTTCATGCACGCCGAGCAGCGGCGAAGCGAAGACTTGCGACGCCGGGTCGCCGGTCTCGAAGTGCCAGAGATAAGCGGCCAGTGCCGTGAAGCGCACGGAGGGATGGATGCCGCCGTCGGCGTCGAATACCGGTTCGCCCAGCGTGTGAAAGCGGAAACCACCGCCACCCTGCCAGCCGACTGTCCCAGAAATACCGCCCTGTTCGCCGGCGATGACCTTCTGCAAGCGCGGCAGGCAGTGCGTGACGGCGTGGCCGCCCATTTCGATGCCGATGTAGCGCCGGCCCATCTTGTGGGCGGCCGCGGCGGTGGTGGCAGAGCCGAGAAAAGAGTCGAGAACAAGGTCCGCTGGCTGAGTGCTGATTTGAAGAATGCGCGCAATCAGGCGCTCAGGCTTCGGCGTGTCGAAAACCATGTTCGCCCCGAACAGTGCGATGCTCTCTTTTTTCGCCTCATCTGTATGGCCAACTTCCTCATGTGGCCACCAGTTGTGCGGCGTCATGCCATTGCGGACGTCGGACAAGAAAAGCTTCAGTGCGGGGGTTCGATTCTGACCACTTACGCCCCACCACAACCTGTTTTCTGCCACATGCTGCTCATGCACTTTTGGCTCGTATTTCCATGCTTTGCTCGTGTTTTTGATCTCCTCGTTGGTGAAATGATTTCGGATTGGATAGCAGAGGTTCGGGCGCTTTTCTGGCGTTGCTTGGTTGAGGTAGTCCACCGCCTTCCAAGGCCCTCGCGGATCGTCGTCTGGATTCGAATATCGGGCAATGGATTCATCTGTCCGAGGTAGCAGATTTGGTCTGAACTGATCAGACTTCCCATAGCAGAGGATGCGGTCGACGATTGACGCAATGCCCTTGAAGTTGTTGCTTACGCTGTACTTGCGTTGCCAGCTAACATCCACAAGAAAATTCCACCGCCCAAACACCTCATCCAACAACACTTTAAGGTAATGCGCCTCGCGGTCGTCGATGGACACCCATATGCTGCCATCCTCCGCCAACAACTCACGCAGCAGCACCAGCCGTGGCCACATCATCGACAGCCATTGCGAATGTTCCAGTTTGTCGTCGTAGTGCTCAAAGGCGCTTTGCGTGTTGTAGGGCGGGTCGATGTAGATGCACTTCACCCGCCCACGATAGAACGGCAGCAAGGCTTTCAAGGCCAACAGGTTGTCGCCCTGAATCAGCAGGTTTTCCGCTGCGGCGTCGCCGTGCGCGGATTCAAATTGCAGCAGGTGGTACGGCACGTCGGCAGAAACGCGCTGCGCCTGGGCCTTGTTAACCCAATCGAGAAACGGCATGGGGCTCCCTGAGTCTTGTGGTTACGCAACCAGCGCGAGTTCTTCCAGGTCGTGGTTGAAGTCGAAAATCATCTGGATGGGCTGCTCGGGCAAACGGGTATCGTTGTAGCTGTCCACGTCCATTTTGAGCTGGCGACAATCGCCCACGATCTGATGCCGGCGCTGCTGGAAAGCCATCTGCATGTGCGGATGCGCCGCGGTACGAATGTCCGCCCACAAGACAAGTTGCTCGCCGCCCTGGGACACCGTCGCGGCGTGCTTGGCGCGCACCCGCCGCCCCTTGGAGTCGGTGATGTATTCCTCGCGCATGGCACGGGAAAGTTGGTCGGCGCACTGATCAACAATCGCCGACGGCTTGGCTGCCCATAGGTGGTTGTTGATCGCCCAATGCGCCATCTCGCGCGTGGTTGCTGGCCACGGCTGATTGGCCGCCTGATACTTGCGAACAATCTCCTGCAACATTTCGCGCTCGGTGCGCATTGACGATTCTCCTTAAGCTATATCATGGGGGCGTGATGCCCCCAGCCATCGGTCAGCGCATTGCCGACAAGGTGCTCTTTGACTTTGACAAGCAGCTTGCGGTAGTGGGCGAAGGGGACTTCCTTTCGGTTGTGCAGTTGGCCGACGACGATGCCGGGATGTACGCCGATGCGAGCGGCAAAGCCGCTGATGCGGACTTCGGAGTACAGCGGCCGCACGCGCAAAGCAAAGTCGTTGAATACCGTCGCCGGGATGATGGCTTCGGCCGCTTCGCTATCGGCTACGCGCTCATATTCGGGCTTCTCGCCAGTGCCGCTATTTTCCGCGCCCAGGTTTTCGTCAATGATGGCCTCGCCGTTTTGGCCGTCCTTGTTGGCGACATGCCGTAGCTCGTGCATCAGGACAAACCAGAAGTTGTCGATTCGATCAAAGCGCAGGGTCATGGCGACGACCGGCGAATTCATGTCGAGCCAGAAGCAGACGCCATCCAGCTTCATGCCGGGAAACGGTTCGACCAACACAAAACGGATGCCCGCGTCGGCCAACACGCGCGGCACATGCCGGATGTCTTCCGGATTGCTCATCAGGGTCTTGAGTTGGCAGATTGCGGTGTCGGCCGTGTTGTCAGAAAACTTTCCGACACCAACGCCCTGGGCGATCTGCCGGGCACGAAACAGCCACGCGGTGAGCATGGGCGACTGTTCCGTTTCGGTGTAGTGGGTTCGCCTGGCCGCAAAGCGGTTGAATTGCGGGGCGGCGTCGAGGTTGTCCAGGCCGAAGAAATTGCAGAACTGCGCTTCCACCACGTCGAGACTTTCAGAAGCCGACACCCAACCACGCCGAATCATTTCCTTGACCGGGAAAAGGCTGTAAAGGCGCGCGCGCCGGGTGACAGGTGACGCATCGGTCTTGAGTCTTGAAAGCTGATAGGCGCTTTCGAGATTCATCCAGAATTGCGCGCTGGTGCCAAACGCATCGGCCAGCGCACGCGCGGTGTCGGGCGTTACAGCCCGCTTGCCGGCGATGACTTCATTGACCAGTCGCGCCGACTTGCCGATGATTTCGGCGAGGTCGGTTTGCGTCCAGCCACGGGCTTCAAGCTCCTCTTTGAGGATGTCGCCCGGCGGGAAGACTTCCGCCATTTGCCGTTCAGTCATTTTTGTCCCTCGTCTGAGTCAGGAAGTTAGTGGTAATCCTCGACCGCAATGATGACGACCGTCTTTTTTGGGGCCTCGCCCTTGAATTCAAGAATCAGTCGCCATTGGTCATTGAGGCGTATCGAATGTTGATGGTTGCGCTGCCCTCTGAGCTTTTCGAAGTGCAGGGATTTGAGCGCGTAAAGGTCGCGCTCATCCGGTGCGCCACGAATGGTTTGCAGTCGCCGGCGAAACAGCGACACCAAGGTGGCCGAAAAGCCGCCCATGTATCGTGCATCGGTTGCAAGCCGGTCCAGATTTTCGTCATCGAATTCAACTTCCACAGCGCGGCCTGTTGTCTATTGTTCATCTTAACACTATTACACTAAGTGTAAAGTCTATTGTAATTGGATGTCAATAGCTACGCCGACTTCCAGTCTGTTGACCCTCGCGCCTTGCCTATTCATCCGATATGGCACGCATCCGGGGCGCGTACGCGTAGCGAATTCGTCATCCCTTCGCCGGCTCAGCATCTCGTCGGTAATCGCTGGCCCGGCCCGGATGCCGCCGCCAGGCCGACAACGACGGTTTGCTGCCCAGTGCCACTCGTCGCTGGTCATCGGTGCGCCTGTTTGTTGCCAAAGTCGGCGAACGGTTCAGCCGCTATCGATTCGGGGTAGAAGCTCATCACTTCGGCATGACTGACTGCGGGCGAGAATGCCACCTCCAGCGAGTTGCAGTCTGGGAAGCGCAGCAGCCAACAGCGCGAAACCCCGAAGGGCTGGATGTTGGCAGCTTCGGCCAGCAACGTGCCGAGACCGCCCTTGTGCTCCCTGATCGTCGGTAGCCAGCGAGCCACCGCGCTTTTCTCGCCCGTCGCCTTGATGGTTCCGGTAACCGACAGCGAGAGCGTCACGCCGTCCACCGCCGAATCTCTGAGGACAGCCGCCGCGGTCATATCTCAACCTCAACGCTGTGAGCGAGAGAACTGGACACTCTTGGTTGCGGGCTGGAAAAAGCCGACGAAACCGTAGAAACCGATACGATGCGCCAGAGTTTGGCATTGCCGCCGGCCGTCTTGTCGGGGATGATTCGCCGATTGTCGACAAATCGGCCTTCGTGCCGTTTGATCCACCAGCCAAGCCGATTCCGATTGATACCGCCGCCGCGTTCCTCGGCGATCTCGCGGACCACGCTGGACAACTCGCCGCCGGGGGCAAACTCTGCGCGCGCCACCAGATCACGCACGCCCGCCGCCGCCGCGCCGAGTGCGGCAAGCCATTCCTGCATCAGCCTGCCAAGTAACTCGGCGTCAGGGTCGTCACTCATCTGAGCGAACAGCGTTGCTACCGGGTCGGGCAAACCAAGCCACATGAGCGAATGCCGGCAATAGCCCGACCAATCGCTGAAGCTGGCCAACGGGGCAACGTCTGATTCCGGCCGGCCCGCCAGCACCCAGGCTTTGAAGATCGTCAGCGCATTGGACACGAACTTGCCACGATGGGTCCGCACCTCGTTGAGCAGATTCGGCCGCTTGAAGTGGCGTGTTGCCGGAGTGGCGCACATCGGGTCAATATTGATCGTCAACACGCGCCGGCACATATCCTTGATCGGTCCGACATTGTTACCGCTGGACAAAAACAGCGTCCGCGTCGATACCGTGGCGTCTTTGGACACGCCCAGGATTCGCCCGCTGATGCATTCCTCCGTAATGGCCGTTTTCAGCTTGTCGAACGGCAGCAGATCTGTGGACAGGTCGTCAAACTCGATCACGGCCGGGGATTTCAGCAAGAGCGCCAGCAGTAGCTTGCCGCACTCCTCTTCGGAATCCGGAAACGATACCGGGGAGGGTGGCGCCGGCGTTGCGATGGCCGTCGCCAGCTTGCACAGAAACGACTTGCCGCTACCCATGACCGGGGCTCGCACGTGGAACATGGGCGCATGCGGCAGCGATGGCCGTATCGCCGCCGTCAGCAGCATAGCCAGCGCCGCCGATCGGTCACAGTCTGCGGCAAAAGTGAATTCGTTGAGCAACTCCGACAATCTCGCCAGCGCCGCCGTCGCATCAGCCTTGCCAGGGTTATCCGGAATGCTGAACTGCCGCGCATCGAAGACGCCGAACATGGCGCTGTCCGTGTCGTAGCCCGCGGTCGATACGATCTGTCCGCTGGCGCGCATGTAGGGCTGCCTGGCGATGCCGGCCAACGGCGGCATGTGCGCATAGGTCTGTGCATCGAACAGCACGATGCAGTGCCGTTCTGGCGGGTCGCACATGACCCACTCATCCGACCTTTTGTCGTATCGTTGCCACACGGCCGCGCAAGACAGCGCCCGTGTCATCGCTGGTTTGCTGGTCGGAATGATTTGACTCTCTCCGGTCGCCGGGTCGACGGATATACTGGCAATCAGCCCGCCCCGCTGGTAATACTTCCCACTTCGGGCAAGCTCCTGTTCGGCTCGATCAACAATGCGGTGCAACTCCCCGCCGGATACCTTGATGGTCGGCTTCATTTTTGCCGCGACGACGCTGACGCTGAGAAATTCGAGCAGCGCGCCAATCTTGAACTTGTGGCCGTGGGAATGCCAGCAGTGAAACCCGCCCCGCGGATACAGGTCGTCGGGCTCGAAATACGCGGCCCCGGAGTCCAGCGCGTCGGTGTGCTCATGGACCCAGGGACAGGTGATGTCGTGCTTGCCACCGCCGATCGGCATCTTGTACAGGCCGCGTTTTTTCAGTTCCGCAATGACAGGGTTTTCCGACGGGGCAGCCAAGTACACATCGTCGTTATCGTCCACGGATTCGGCGGGGGCTGCACTGGCTGGGGCGCTTCGTTTCTGTCGTTTCGGCCGGCCGGCCGGGGCAAGCTCGACTTGCAGACCTTCGACAATTGCATCGACCGAGTAACGCAGTTCGGGGCGCCACTCTGCCAAGCGACACTGAAACGGCCCGTCGTACTTGCCGTTGATCGCAACCGGCAGCCGTGCAAGCCTGGTCGTCGGTCCGTTTGAGCCAGGATCACAAAGCCCGGCGTTGATGATGGCGTTCATCAAACGATCAGCCGCCGCCGTTTCAAGTATCGGCACGTCAAGGATGATGCCGACCTGGTAATTGCTGGGGCTGGTTTCGATAGACCAACTCGGAGTCAGGCACACGCGGTCGGCGGGGATCTTCGTTCCGATGTCGTCGAGCATGACGCAGTGCAAGCCCGCGAAATGGGTCTTCTTCCTGCGAACGACCCCATCCTCGCCGGGGTAGTGGCTGGACAAGCAGAAGTAATTGTTCGCCGTCGCTGGCGTCTCGATCTTTCCGATTGGAGCGCAATTGCCCCACTGCTTTGTCGTGGCGGGATTGCCGGGAAATGACGTAACGGTGGTAGTCGCCTTCTCCGGCAGCGCATGGAAGACGGCAGCCAAGAATGCGGCGTTATCGGTTTCTTCGGTTTTGTCGGTTTGTTCGGGCGGATGTTCAAGAGTGTCCAACTCGCTGTCGACGTCCATTGCCGCAGTTGGGGTGAATTCGTGGGGAGCGTTCAAAGTCTACCCCCCTCGATCAGCCCGGACAGCACCGCGATCATTGGGGCGGCCAAGCTGACGACACAAGCCGCGGTCTTCGATAGGCTCGTGAGCCAATAGGGCCGTGACGCCGTGGTAGAATGTCGGCCATCGAATGCAGTTCTTGAAGCCGCCCGGCTATCCGCTGGTGCGGCTTTTTCTTTGGTCGTCATGGCGTTGGCTCACGCCACGCCGATCAGCTTGCGCAACTCGCCGACGCGAACCCGCGTTGAATTGCCGATCTTGATCTGTGATAGCTCGCCAGCCCTGAAGTGGCGATAGATGCTTGCCCGACTCCGGCCGGATACAGCGCTGGCTTCTGCGATGCTGAGAAGAATTGAAGGGCTGAGGGTGTCGAACTGCTGAACTGCTGGGGTGATGCTCGTGTTCATCGTGCTCTTTCCGCACATAGGCGAAAGGCAGCATTGAACGAGCCGGGAGCGACACGTCAGAGTTATATGCGCAAAGTATTTTTCACTCACGATGAACCGTGAGCTGTTTCACTGTGTATCATCACTCCGCGTGCCGCCTCGGTGCGCTCAAAAACTGCTTGTCCGAAACATGCAAATTTTTGATCGTCGGCGGGTACTGGTAATACCCGCCGACAACCTCCTCGCCCACGATGCAGCCTCAAACCTCCTGCTTCATCGTGAAACTGACGCAATGCTACTACGTCCGCCGGAAGTTATCCACAGGATCGCCAACAAAGCGGCATTGACTTTCTGCGCCTTGTTCGGTACAGCTAACAATCCCGCCTGAATATGCTCTTGTGGCACGGAAATGCCCGCTGCAAATCGTGTCCCTCCGGCAAGCCTGCATGAATTTGCGGAAGGAATCGGTTAGAAGCTGTCGTTACAGACGGAGTCTGAATTTTTCGCTTGCGTTCCGCTGCGGGGTCGCGTACTGTGCAGGACATGCAAACGACCCTGAGCTACCGCCACCGGGAGATCTCCGAAGACGACCTTGCCTTCATGCGCCAACTGATCGCGGATCATCCCGAGCTAAGCCGCAGAGGTTTGTCAAAGCGGTTGTGCGAAGCCTGGAATTGGGTGCAGGTCAATGGCGCGCTACGCGACATGGTGTGCCGCGGGATGATGCTGATGCTGCATCGCACTGGGCGGATCGAATTGCCGCCGGTGCGTCAGATCACACGCAACCCGCTGGCCGATCGCCGGTCGCCGGCGCTGGTCCGGGTGGACGACACGCCGCTGCACATGAACTTTGGCGAACTGGGCCCCCTGGAAGTGCGCCAGGTCCGACGCACGTCGGAAGAAGCCTTGTTCAACAGCCTGCTCCAGCAGCACCACTACCTGGGCTATACGCAGCCTGTTGGCGAGCATCTGAAGTATCTCGTCTGGGCTCGCGGCCGACCGGTGGCCTGTCTCGCGTGGTGCTCGGCGCCCCGTCATCTGGGCAGCCGCGACCGCTTCATCGGCTGGGGGCCGCAGGCCCGTTTGCAGAACATCCGGCTGCTCGCCTACCACACGCGCTTTCTGATTCTGCCCTGGGTCACGGTGCCGCATCTCGCTTCCCACCTGCTCGGACGCATGGCGCGCCGGCTGTCGGCCGATTGGCAGTCGATGTACGGGCACCCGATCTACTTTCTCGAAACCTTCATCGAACCGCAGCGCTTTCGTGGCACCTGCTACCGAGCCGCCAACTGGCAACTCCTGGGGAGGACGACCGGCCGCGGCAAGGATGCGCCGACCCATGTCGCCAATCGTTCGCTCAAGGACGTCCTGGGCTATGCGCTGGTCAAGGACTTTCGCCAACGGCTGTCGCAGGTCGCGTGACGAAGCCGCCCGAATACGTCCAGGCCACGCAGGAAGATCTAGACGAACTGCTGGCACTGGCCAAGCCAACGTTCCCGGCGCCGCAATACGAACTACTCCGCCAGGTGCTCGCCACTTTTGTCTTCGTCATGCAGGCCCTACAGAACGCGAAGACGTCGCTGACGCGCTTTCGCAAGAGGTTGTTCGGCGCATCTACCGAGAGCAAACACAAGCTCCTTCAGCCCGGCGCCCATTCGGACGAGAAGCCCGCCGCGGCCGAGGGGCCAGGCTCGGCTGAAGCATCAGCGCCGGAGGGAGAGGTGTCGCCGGCGGCCGTAACTCCCCCGGCGAAACCCGAGCCGAAGAAAGGTCACGGCCGCAATGGCGCCGCGAAGTATGGCGACGCCCCGGTCATCGCACTGGCCGTTCCTGATCTGAAATCCGGCGATCCCTGCCCGGCCTGCCCCACTGGCAGGGTCTATGACGCACCGCCGAAGACCGTCGTCAAAGTCGTCGGACAACCGCCGATGCGGGCGACGATCTACCAGCGGCAACATCTGCGCTGCCGGCTGTGCGATGCGACCTTCACCGCGCCGCTGCCCGAGGGCACCTGCGCGGCGAAGTATGACCCCAGTTGTGCGAGCCTGCTCGCCCTGCTGCGCTACGGCAGTGGTCTGCCGTTCTACCGCATCGAAGGGCTGCAGGCGAGTCTCCACGTGCCACTGCCGGATGCCACCCAGTGGGACCTCGTGGTCCAGGCCGTGCCGGCGCCGCGCGCCGTCTTCGGCGAACTGATCCGCCAGGCCGGACAGGGCGATCTGCTGCACTGCGACGACACCCGGGCGAAGATTCTGTCGCTGATCGTCGCCCGCAACCAGCTCGAAGCCGCCGGTCTGGCGCCCGAGGCCAAGGCCATCAACACCTCCGGCATCGTCGCCGTGCTCGCTCAGGGGCAGCACGTGGCGCTGTATTTCACCGGCCATCCGCATGCCGGGCAGAACCTGTCGGATATCCTGGCGCAGCGGGACCCGGCGCTGGCGCCACCGATGCAGATGAGCGATGCGCTGGCGTGCAACTTCGTCAGCGAGTTCGCGACGATCATCGGCAAATGCCTGACCCACGGACGACGCCAGATCGTCGACGTGATCGCGCATTTTCCTCAGCCGTGCCGCTACGTGATCGAGATTCTGGCGAAGGTCTACGCCAACGATGCGCACTGTCGCGAAGAGAAGCTCTCGTCCGAGCAACGCCTGCTCACCCATCAGACGCACAGCGCTCCGCCGCTGCGGGAACTGAAGGACTGGATCAACGATCAATTCACGAAACGACTCGTCGAGCCGAATAGCGGGCTGGGCAAGGCCCTGAACTATTTGCTCAAGCACTGGGACGGACTGACGCTCTTTCTGCGCCAGGCCGGGGCACCGCTGGATAACAACCTTTGTGAGAGAGCCCTCAAACGGGCGATCCTGCATCGCAAGAATTCGCTGTTCTACAAGACTCCAAAGGGGGCCGAGGTGAGCGACATCTACATGAGCCTGATTCATACCTGCCAGCTCTGCCGCGTCAATCCGTTCGCCTATCTGCAGGCCTTGCATGGCCATGCCCAAGAGGTTCTGGCCCAGGCGGCCTGGTGGTTGCCCTGGAATTACCGCGAGCAACTCGCCAACGCCGAATGAACCGATGGCCCACGTCTTTCGCGACTCTACGCCGCGAGGCGACGCCAGGCCGGTGCCGCCCGGGTCTGCGCCGGGTTGCCGGCCATCAGCAGGACCTGCAGCTCGCAGGCCTGGAGTCCCTGGGTCGGCGCCGTGCCGTCGGGCCAGAAGGCGAAGCGCCCGCTCGATAGCCGTTTGTGGCAAAGCCAGAACCCCTGGCCGTCATAAACGAGGATCTTGAGGGCGGTGCGGGCGCGGTTGCGGAAGACGAACAGGCTCCCGCTGAACGGATCGGCTTCCAGGCGCTCTCGGCAGAGGCTGGCCAGCCCATCGATCCCCGCCCGGAAATCGATTGCTTCGACCGCGACCAGAATGCGCATGTGTGGCGTGATCTGGATCATGCGGCACTCCAGAAAGCGCTGCATAAGCCGGTGAGACCGGCGAGACCCGGGCCATTCAGTTCCACCCGCATCTTCGCGCCGCGCCGGCTCTTCATCTCGATCACGCACTCGCTCAGGAGCTGAGCGCCGGACTCGCGGGCGGACGCAATCGTCCATTCGACGAACTGTGTCTCCTTCCTGGCTGCCTGCAGGGTGCTACCGGCTTGCTCCTGCTGGCGCCGCTTCAATCCGCCGTAGTCCAGGTGCAGTTCCCGTGCGGTGACGTGCAGGCCATGGACACGGGCGATCCCTACCGCCGCCGCCCACAACTCTCGAGGGACGTGCTCGCCCCGTCCCCGTGTTTCGCGCCAGCGCTTGAAGCGCTCCCGTACCTGTTCAAGGCTCTCGCCACCCCTTGCTTCCATCACCTTCGCCAGATCGTCCATCTGCTGCTCTCCTCTTCGGGTTGAATTCGCAGCAAACGTTACCAGAGGCGTTCAGAGATTTCATGCAAGCTTGCCGGAGGGACACGCAAATCAGGAACGTATCGGAACGTGTTGGACGCCATTGAGCGCAACGAGCGTTATTGATCGCTGAAATGCACTGTATTGGTGCGCAAATCAGGCAAAGCATGTCCGTTACAAAAACCACACAAAAAACTTTTCTGGGATGATCCGGCCCGCATACGCCAGACCTGGATCAACCCGCTCTAGCGCCCCTCATTGGCAACACATCGCCCGTCGTCGTCGCCACCGGCGAGCAGTACCGCGACCAATCTTCGAGCCTGCGCCACTTGGCGATCAGATCGCCGCAGACCCTACGCCGGATTTCAAGCTGTGCGCTTCAGTGGGACCACGTTTGACGCGCCGCTGGTCAGGAGTTCGAGCCGCTCACCGATCAGCCGCCAGCCTTCCTGCTGTTCAGGTTCCAACGATTGCCGCTGATAAATGCGCTCAAGCGGATTCCGCTGTTGGTGGTTCAGCATCCGCTCAATCACGTAAGGGGGTGTTCCAAGCTCGCCGGCTAGCGTTGCCGCCGTTCGTCTCAAGTCGTGAGGGGTCCAATCGCCACCGCTCAGCTTCAGCGACGCCACGGCTTGACTACGGTTCTGCATCGGCGCGCCTTCTCGCTGCCTGTCGCCGATCTGCTTTGTGATGCTCTTGACGCACACATGGGCGTCAGTCTTGTTCTCTGCGGGGAACACCCATTGCGAAGCGCCCGACGTTGGCTTCAGCACTTCAAACCACTTGACGGCAAAAGCTGACAGACAAATGCGGTGCTCCTTGGCATTCTTCGCATCCTCAGCGGGGATGCTCCAAACCCTGCCCTCCAGATCGACAGCGGACCATAGCGCCTTGCTGATTTCTCCAACTCGGCAACCTGTGCTCAGCATCAACCAGATAGCGGCTTCTGTGCGCTTCTGCAACTTTGCCCCCGGAATCTTGGCGAGTAGCTCCCTGATTTCTGCCTCGCTCAGAACGCGATCACGTTCGACCTTGGCGCCGCCAAACTGCGCTTTGCTCAATCCATCGCAAGGGTTCGCCTCAATGATCTGGCGAGCACGCGCAAACTCAAACATCTGGCGCAAATCAGCAAGCAGGTAGTTGGCTATGACCGGGGAACCGCGACGAACGACGCTATCGAGAAGGCTGGCCACCATGCCACGAGCGATGTCCTCAGCCGGAACCGCGCCAAGCGTCGGCAGTACGTCCTTGGCGAAGGATCGCCGTATCTCGGCGCCCCCGTCTTTGCGCTTGTGGGAGAGGTAGTCAGCCTGCCACCGATCGAGCAAGGCCCGTACCGTAAGCCGCGCCGCAGCCTTTGCCGCTGCTGCTGTCTTAGCTGCCGCCGCCGCTGCCGTGGCTTCTGCCTTTGCCGCCTCTCCGGCCTCTTCAGCCAGAACAGGGTCTACACCTTGACGACGCATGGCTGATAGCTCATTGGCCCTGACTCGCGCAGCTGCTAGACCCATATCGCCGTACACGCCAAGTTGCATCTTTCGGGCCGTCCCGCGCATGGTGTAGCGGTAGAACCAAACCTGCCTCGCTTCCCCTGCGCGAACCCGCAGATATAACCCATCGCCGTCAGACAAGTATCGTTCCCCCGTGATGACCTTGGCCGCAGCAGCCTCAAGACTTTTGACGTTGTACTTGCCCATGTTCCACCCTCCCTTTGTACAGATATTCCATTCGGAACGCTTCCGGGTACAAGTCAGGGTACAAGTTGGATTGATTCAGTACGGCGGTTCTTGACACCCCTTGAGACACAGTATAGACGCTAGATTTCAGTAAAACAACAGGTTACATGGAATATTGGAAGCTCTGTACGTTTCAGGAAGTGTCAAAAACATCTGCTGTACCTACCTACGAACCAAGGGGTGGGGCGTTCGAATCGCTCCGGGCGTGCCAACAGAATCAAGCAAGAAAGCCACCATCGCGGTGGCTTTCTTGCTTCTGTAATAGCGGTAGCCAAAAATGTGCCCAACAAAGTGCCCAACAGTTGCCGGGGCTTACCCGCTCGGCCGGATGTTACGGTACATTTGCGGAGCGCCGCCTTGGTGGCTTGCTCTCGCCAGAATACTCGTCCCAACGCAGGCCAGTTCTCCTGATCGTGGTCAATTGGCGCCGACAGTGGTGTAGCCAACGGGCGCGGGGAACGATCGTCGTCAGCTTTTGTAACCGCGGGATTCAACGGCAGGGAGGGCGGCGGCTATCGGGACTCCGCGAAGGATGCCGACCCGTGACGACGTGGCAGAACAGAACCACCCGGCCGGCGGCAAGAAAAACGACTGAACTCGACCATGTCCAACCCCTTCTTTGATCACCCGATTCTCAACTCTCCCTACGACTGCCCGGCGAAGCACTGGGAACTGAACGAGGACGGGCAGCCGACGGAGAAGGTCCTCGAAACCCGGCGCCGGGCGCAGTTCATCACCCCGATCCCGAAGCCCAGGAAGCGCAAGAGTGCAGCCAAACAGCAGACTTTCGTTTTCGACGACGGCAAGGGACTGTCAACCCGGGAGCAGCAGTACGATCCCACCTCGATCATCAACGAAGTTCGCGGGCATGTGGCTTCCTGGCGCTCGCTGCCCAATCCCAATCAGTGGCAGGTGACTCCGGAGACCGCCCGCCTGCTGCAGTATTGGCGTCATCACCAGTTCAGCGGTGTCCGACCGTTCTTCTGTCAGGTGGAAGCCGTGGAAACCGCGATCTGGCTCACCGAGGTCGCGCCGCAGTCCAGACACGGCAAACGCGTTCTCGACCACCTCGCTGCGGCAAACAGGGACGCCAATCCCGAGTTGCTGCGCCTCGCCCTGAAACTGGCCACCGGCGCCGGCAAGACAACCGTCATGGCCATGCTCATCGCCTGGCAGACGATCAATGCGGTGCGCCGGCCGGGCAGCAGGAACTTCACGCGCGGCTTCCTGATCTGCGCTCCCGGCCTGACGATCAAGGATCGCCTGCGCGTCCTGCAGCCGAATGACCCGGACAGCTACTACAAGGACCGCGAATTGCTGCCGGGCGACCTGCTTGACGACATGAGCCGCGCCAAGATCGTCATCACCAACTACCACGCCTTCAAGATGCGCGAGCGCATCGAGATTTCCAGGGGTGGGCGGCAACTCCTGCAGGGCCGCACGGGTGAAGAACTCAGGACGCTCGAAAGCGAAGGCCAGATGCTCCAGCGAGTGATGCCCGACCTGATGGGCATGAAGAACATCCTCGTCATCAACGACGAAGCGCACCACTGCTACCGGGAGAAGCCGAAAGACGCCGATGACGAGGACCTGAAAGGCGACGACCGGAAGGAGGCCGAGAAAAACAACGAAGCCGCCCGCCTGTGGATTTCCGGCCTCGAAGCCGTCAACCGCAAGCTCGGGACGACCCGCGTCATCGACCTGTCGGCGACACCTTTCTTCCTGCGCGGTTCGGGTTATGCCGAGGGCACCCTGTTCCCGTGGACGATGAGCGACTTCTCGCTGATGGACGCCATCGAATGCGGCATCGTCAAGCTGCCGCGCGTGCCGGTGGCCGAGAACATTCCCGGCAACGAAATGCCAGTGTTCCGCAACCTCTGGGAGAACATCAGCAAGGACATGCCCCGGAAGGGCCGCGGCCAGGGCGAAGACCTCGACCCCCTCAAACTCCCAACCCGTTTGCAGACGGCACTGCAGGCCCTCTATGGCCACTACGAGCAGACCTTCAGGCTGTGGGAGGAGAAGGCTATCAAGGTGCCGCCCTGTTTCATCGTCGTCTGCCAGAACACCGCCATCTCGAAGCTGGTTTACGATTTCGTCTCGGGCTTCCAGCGCAAGAACCATGACGGCACGACGACGCTCGAGAACGGGCGCCTGCCGCTGTTCCGCAATTTCGACGAAACCACCGGCAAGCCGCTGCCGCGCCCGAACACGCTGCTGATCGACAGCGAGCAACTCGAAGCCGGCGACGCCCTCGACGACAACTTCCGCAGCATGGCGGCGGACGAGATCGAGCGTTTTCGCCGCGAGATCGTCGAACGTTCAGGCGACGCCCGTTCCGGCGACCACATCAGCGACCAGGAGTTGCTGCGCGAAGTCATGAACACCGTCGGCAAGCCCGCGCAGTTGGGCGGCGCCATCCGCTGTGTCGTCTCGGTGTCGATGCTCACCGAAGGCTGGGACGCCAATACCGTCACCCATGTGCTCGGCATCCGCGCCTTCGGCACCCAGTTGCTCTGCGAGCAGGTCATCGGCCGCGCGCTGCGCCGCCAGTCCTACGAATTGAACGAGGAAGGGCTGTTCAACGTCGAGTACGCCGACGTCTTCGGCATCCCTTTCGACTTCACCGCCAAACCGGTCATTGCACCGCCCCAACCGCCGCGCGAGACGATACAGGTCAGGGCCGTTCGCCCGGAGCGCGACGCGCTCGAAATCCGCTTTCCCCGGGTCGAAGGCTATCGCGTGGAGTTGCCTGAAGAACGGCTGACCGCCGCCTTCAACGACGACTCGATCCTCGAACTCAGCCCCGACCTGGTTGGCCCGTCGATCACCCGCAACTCCGGAATCATCGGCGAAGGCGTGGACATGAGCCTGCAGCACCTCGGCGACATGCGCCCCTCGACGCTCGTTTTCCAGGTGACCCAGCGGCTGCTATACACCAAGTGGCGCGATCCCGGCGAGGAGCCCAGGCTTTACCTCTTCGGCCAGCTCAAGCGCATCACCCGGCAATGGCTGGACACCTGCCTGGTCTGCAAGGGCGACACCTACCCGGCGCTGCTGATGTACCAGGAACTCGCCGACATGGCCTGCAACCGGATCACGGCGGCGATCACCCGGCAGTTCCTCGGCGAGCGCCCGATCAAGGCGCTGCTCGACCCCTACAATCCCACTGGATCGACCAGGCACGTCCGCTTCAACACCTCGAAGACCGACCGCTGGGAGACGAGTTCGCAATCCTGTCACATCAACTGGGTGATCCTCGACAGCGACTGGGAAGGCGAATTCTGCCGCGTTGCCGAGTCGCACCCCAGGGTTCGCGCCTATGTGAAGAACCACAACCTCGGCCTGGAAGTCCCCTATCGCTATGGCTCCGAGACACGCAAGTACCGGCCCGACTTCATCGTGTTGGTCGATGATGGCCACGGCCCCGATGACCTGCTGCATCTCGTGGTCGAGATCAAGGGCTACCGGCGCGAGGACGCCAAGGAGAAGAAATCGACCATGGACAGCTACTGGGTGCCCGGCGTGAACCATCTCGGCAGCTATGGCCGCTGGGCGTTTGCCGAGTTCTGCGAGGTGTACCAGATCGAGTCCGATTTCAAGGCCAGGGTCGAGGGCGAGTTCGCCAGAATGATCGATGGGGCGGTGCAGGCATGAGTCCACCGGGACAGCGGATCCTTGACTGCGCCGGCAGACAGGTATCGATCGTCTCACTTTTCTATACACGTCATCCGCGACATGCAAAGAAATGACTGATATCCCATCCCTGACTGCCCTCCGCCCCGAACGCTTTGACCGGCCGGATATCCTCAAGCAGCTCAACGCCGCGAGTCGGAGTCTCGCCGAACTGAAGGGTGTGGCGGGTTCGATGCCCAACCAGGGCATCCTGATCAGCACCCTCGGCCTCCAGGAGGCCAAGGACAGCTCCGAGATCGAGAACATCATCACCACTCAGGACGAACTGTTCCGTGAGCTGGCTTTCCCCGACGCAGCCGCCAGTGCGGCGACCAAGGAAGTCGCGCGTTACCGCCAGGCCCTTCGTGTCGGCTACGAGGCTGTGAAAAGCAGCGGATTGCTCACCAACAACCACATCCTGGCCATCCAGGCAGCGCTCGAGCGCAATTTCGCCGGTTTCCGGAAGCTTCCGGGAACGGCACTCAAGAGCAATGACGGTCACGTGGTCTACACGCCACCGCAAGACCCCGAGGCCATTCTGGCGCTGATGGCCGACCTCGAACGCTTCATCAACGACGATAGCCTGTTCGACGCCGACCCGCTGCTCAAGATGGCGCTAATCCATCACCAGTTCGAGAGCATCCACCCTTTCTACGACGGCAATGGCCGCACCGGCCGGATTGTCAACGTCCTCTACCTGG
Source organism: Candidatus Accumulibacter affinis (assembly GCA_016713625.1). Classification (GTDB taxonomy): domain Bacteria; phylum Pseudomonadota; class Gammaproteobacteria; order Burkholderiales; family Rhodocyclaceae; genus Accumulibacter; species Accumulibacter affinis. Next base: position 54,568 of record JADJOT010000004.1, on the reverse strand, counting down.
TGAAGCAGGGTTTGCTCGACGTTCCCGTGCTCTACCTCAGCCGCCACATCGTACGGACGAAGGGCGATTACTACCGGCTACTGCAGGAGGTACGCGACAGCGGCAACTGGGAAGACTGGGTGCGCTACCTGCTGATGGCCGTCGAGCACACCGCTGCCGACGCCATCGCCACCATCCGGGCCATCAAGTCGCAACTGATGGACTACAAGCACCGTATCCGCGCCGACTATCGCTTCTACAGCCAGGACCTGATCAACAATCTCTTCTCCTACCCCTACACCAGGATCGAGTTCATCGAACGCGACCTCAAGGTCTCGCGCCTCACGGCCACCAAGTACCTCGACAGACTGGTCGACGGCGGTTTTCTGGTCAAGCGCAAGATCGGGCGCAGCAACTACTACGTTAACCTGCCGCTCTACGGCATTCTCACCGGCGAAAACCCGCCGGACGAAAGTGCATGAGGAGCATGGCCAAGCGAACATCCTTCGGCACCCCTGGCAAGTCGGTCGAAACCCTCACCCACGACGAAGCCCGGCGCAAGAACATCCCGACCGCCGAGTACCAGGCGGTGCTGCCAACCGAGCAGCAGCAGCCGAAGCAGGTCCGCTACCCGCGCCCCGACGCCGCCGAGCTGGGCGAAGAGAAGTCGGCCAGAAATCGCGACCTCGACCCGCAGCTCGTCTGGCGTGGCAAGGATGAGCAGGACTGGAGCGACCTAATCGTCTCGGCGCCGCCGCTGTACATCCAGGAGAAGGTGCACCCCAAGGTGCTGATCGACGACCTGCTGCGCAGCACGAAGGAGCGCCAGCACGCGGCTGGGCAGATTACCGCCGATCTCTTCGCCGACTTCAACGGCATCCCCAGGGGCGCCGACAAGACCGATTTCTACCAGCACGACCAGAACTGGAGCAACCGCATGATCCTCGGCGATTCGCTGCAGGTCATGGCCAGCCTCGCCGAGCGCGAGGGGCTGCGCGGCAAGGTGCAGTGCATCTACCTCGATCCGCCTTACGGGATCAGGTTCAACAGCAATTTTCAGTGGTCCACCACCAGCCGCTCCGTGACGGACGGCAAGGCCGACCACATCACCCGCGAGCCCGAGCAGGTCAAAGCCTTCCGCGACACTTGGCGCGACGGCATCCATAGCTACCTCACCTACCTGCGGGACCGGCTCACCGTCGCCCGCGATCTTCTCACCGATTCCGGCTCAGTCTACATTCAAATCGGCGATGAGAATCTTCATCGCGTTCGTGCGTTGCTGGATGAGGTTTTCGGGCCAGACAACTTCCTCGGCCTAATCGGCTACACAACCACTTCGGCACAGACCTCAGTCTATTTGTCGAATCCGAAGGACTACATCCTTTGGTATGGCAAGGACCCGACAAGCACGAAGTTTCGCCAGCTCTTTTCGTTCAAGCGCGTGTTCTTGGACGGACAGAACCAATGGAGTCACGTCGAGATTAAGCATAGACGCCGAAAACTCAGCATAGAAGAGTCTGCTGATCCCAAAATACTCCCCGAAGACGGGCGAATCTTTCGTCTTGGAGATGCGACATCGCAGCGGCAGGGGCGGCCATCTGGTCAAGATTCAGCAATGGGCTTCGCATACGACTTGTTCGGCGTGAGTTACCGCCCGGCTGGGACAAGAGGATGGAGCACGACTCGCGATGGAATGGCTCGCCTGGAACGCGCCGCTCGGTTGGCCCCGGTCGGCAACAACATTCGTGTCGTGCGCTACTACGAGGATTTTCCAGTGGTGCCCATTAACGCCTCGTGGGACGACACTGGCATCGCAGGATTTACCGCAGAGAAAGTTTACGTCGTTCAGACCTCAACGAAGGTCATTGAACGCTGCATCCTCATGGCCACCGACCCCGGCGACCTAGTTCTTGACCCAACCTGCGGTTCCGGCACCACCGCCACCGTCGCCGAGCAATGGGGCCGCCGCTGGATCACGATCGACACCTCGCGCGTCGCACTCGCTCTGGCCCGTGCCCGCATCATGGGCGCACGCTATCCCTTTTACCTCCTGGCCGATTCCCGTGAAGGCCAGATCAAGGAAGCCGAAGTCACCCGCAGCGCGCCGAGCACGCAACCGGTGCACGGCAACCTCCGCCACGGTTTCGTCTATGAGCGCGTGCCGCACATCACGCTCAAATCGATCGCCAACAACGCCGAGATCGACGTCATCTGGGAGCAGTGGCAGGCGAAGCTGGAGCCGCTCCGCAGAGAATTGAATGAAGCGCTCGGGACGAACTGGCAGGAATGGGAAATCCCCAGAGAGCTATCCGCAGATTACGCAGAGGGGCGCAGATTAAATACCCGTGAAAAGAATCTGCGGAAATCTGCGAAATCTGCGGATGAAATCCTGAAGGAGTGGTGGCAGGCGCGCATCGCCCGGCAGAAGGACATCGACGCCTCGATCGCCGCCAGGGCTGAATTCGAAACCCTCTACGACAAGCCCTACCAGAACACGAAGTGCGTCCGCGTCGCCGGTCCCTTCACCGTCGAAAGCCTCTCGCCGCACCGGATGATCGGCGTCGATGAGGATGACGAGCTGATCGACGGTTTCCAGGAAGACCGCGCCGAGTACGGCGCCCGGCAGTCTTTCCCGCAACTGATTCTGGAAAACCTCAGGACTGCCGGCGTCCAGCAGGCGCACCGGGAAGACCGGATCAGCTTCACCGCGCTGACCCCGTGGCCGGGCGAAGGGGCGATCTGCGCCGAAGGACGCTATCTCGAAGGCCAGGAAGGCGAACTGCGCGAGAAACGCGCCGGCATCTTCATTGGCCCAGAGTTTGGCACCGTACAGCGCAGCGATCTGGTCGAAGCCGCCCGCGAGTGCGGCGAAGCCGGCTTCGATGCGCTGATCGCCTGCGCCTTCAACTACGAGGCGCACGCCACCGAGTTCAGCAAGCTGGGGCGAATCCCGGTGCTCAAGGCGCGCATGAACGCCGACCTGCACATGGCCGCGGATCTCAAGAACACCGGCAAGGGCAATCTCTTCGTCATCTTCGGCGAACCGGACATCAGCCTGCTGCCGCAGGACGACGGCCAGCTGTGCATCCAGGTGAACGGCGTCGATGTCTTCAAGCCGCAGACCGGCGAAGTCATCAGTGACAGCACCGACGGCATCGCCTGCTGGTTCATCGACACCGACTACAACCAGGAAAGCTTCTTCGTCCGCCACGCCTACTTTCTCGGCGCCAACGACCCCTACAGCGCATTGAAGACGACGCTGAAGGCGGAGATCGACCCGGAAGCCTGGGCCAGCCTGAACAGCGACACCTCGCGTCCGTTCGAGAAACCGAAGTCGGGGCGGATCGCGGTGAAGGTGATCAATCACCTGGGCGATGAAGTGATGAAGGTGTTCAAGGTGTGAGGCCGCAACTTATAGCGAGTTCAATCAGTCAGGAGGCGCTTGAGGAAACCTGGCGCCTGACGAAGGGGTATCCGTATTTCATTCAGGAATGGGGCTATCAGACCTGGAATCTGGCACAGAGCAGTCCGATAGCCAAATCTGTTGTCGAGTCGGCTGCGGCTACCGCGATACAGCGGCTGGACCAGACCTTCTTCCGCGTTCGCTTTGATCGGCTGACGCCCAGCGAGAAGGCCAGTTCGTCATCCGTTCAAGGGCGCTTGCCTATTCTGCCGATGCGCTCGCTACGGATGCGGTGACCCGTTGCATTTGCTCGACGATGGCTCGTTTGATGCTGTCCTTCAGATCGGGGGTGTAAGCCGGAACCCCAGAAAATTCCGCTGGCCGGATCGCACCAACAGTGGGCAGTCGGTCATGTACTTGACTTAACAAAGGACAATGGATGTGTTCGAGCTGTTGTCCCCAGAAATCCGGGATAAGCTCGTGCCATTGGATTTACGAAGGAATCCTTACCTACCCTGGCCGATCACGCAGACAGGGGAAGTGTTGCACCCAGAAGAAAAGATCATCATCCTGGACGCAAGCTATATTTCCAGCAGCGCTTACTTGGGCAATCCAAGATGAACTTTGATGGCATTCTCGACGGCCAGCATGTCCGTCTTGGATAGCGCGCCCAACTGGCTCTTGAGCCGCGTCTTGTCAGCCGCCATGATCTGATCGGCCATCGCCTTGCTGTTCTGCCCCCCTACCGTCACCAGAGCCTCGCCGGGATACTGCCGCGCCGTGCTGCTGGTGAGGGGCACCACGACAACTCGCGCCAGATTCCGGTTCGCCGCGTCATTGCTGACGATCACGGCCGGGCGCGTCTTGCGGATCTCGCTGCCGATAGCCGGGTCGAACTCCACCCACCACACCTCACCGCGCTTCATCGGCCATGTCTTTGGCAAGCGCGTTGCACCATTCCTGCGCTTCTGACTCGCGCGCCTGGTCGTTGGCCATCGCCCGATAGCCCTCGTCAAGCGACGTATTCATCACGTGGGGTCTCACCAGGTCTTCGATGAACTGACTCATGTGCCGCTTGCCGATCGTCCGGTACAGCCCTTCGTACACCGCTTCATCAAGCGTGATCGTCATCCGTTTGTGCATCCTCTTCTCCTAAACACATTATGCGCATAACGCATTATAAATGCGTGCTCGACCACACACCACTACAGAGTTCATAGGGTGGCGATCGCATCAGGGACCGTCACCGCAGGGCAGGGAATCGCAGCGACCTGGCGGTGCCTAACGCATCGACGTTCATTGGCTCAACAGCATCGGTCTTCGTCTCTACAAGGCGCACATCGGGCCGGCGGCGATTGCCAGCCGCGAAATTGTCCGCGAAGTGCTGAATGAGGCGGCGGGTGCCGTAGCCAACCACAAGTTCGGCCAGCACTTCCTGCTGACGGAATGGCAGCAGGTGGTCGCGCGCTGTTTCTCTATCCGCTGCATGCCCTGAATTCACTATACTATCCCCGAAATACCATGGAACGGTTTCCGATGAAGCGCCTTCTTGACCTCTTGCTTGCCGTCCCGGCTGCGCTCGTGCTGCTGCTCCCTGCCGCTCTGCTTGCCTTGCTTATCAAGCTGACGTCCAGAGGACCCGTGCTCTACTGGTCGGATCGTGTGGGGCGGAAGAACCGGGTATTCAGAATGCCCAAGTTCCGCAGCATGCACGTGGGAACGCCGACCGTGGCGACCCATCTGCTGGCTGATCCGCATGCTTTCCTGACGCCTGTTGGCTCGTTCCTGCGCCGATCGAGTCTCGACGAGTTGCCGCAGTTGTGGAGCATTATCGTCGGCGACATGAGCTTGGTCGGGCCACGCCCAGCCCTTCATAACCAGCATGACCTGATTGAACTGCGTACGGAAGTGGGGGTTCACGAACTGTTGCCGGGCCTCACCGGTTGGGCGCAGGTCAATGGCCGCGACGAACTACCGACTGCTCAGAAGGTCGAACTCGACCGCCAATATCTGCAGCAACAATCGCTATGGCTGGATTTGCGGATAGTCTGGCTGACTTTTGTCAAGGTTTTGCGTAGCGAGGGGGTCAGTCATTGAAGGTCGGGCTCTTGCTCGCCTTACCGGCCATTGTTTGCCAGGGTCGCGGGTCACTGACCTGCGCCTGGCTCACTATGCCTCAGGCGTGATGGCTGCTGAGGCTCGCTTGCCAATGGCTCCTGGAGGGCCCTCTGATGAAGTACCCGGACAAGCAGGCATTCGGCGCGCACTCGCCGAGCACAGGTTACAGCGACGCAGCCAAGACGGCGGTGCAGCAGACGACGCTGCGTGTCAAGGAAATGCACGGCGCCATTGCCGACCAGACTTTCGACGTGCTGCGGCGGATTCCGCTGATTTCCTGGCCGGCACAGCTGGTGCAAGTCACCCATGACGTCATTTCATCAGGAGTCTATGCCGTCATTCACCATGGTAGCGGTGGCTTGCTCGAAGCCGCAGCATTGATGGAAAAGCACCATACCGGTTTTTCCTCGGGCAAACCGCCCGGGCGTTTTGCCAGTGGCCTGCACAGCGCGCTCAACGGCGCTTTCGGAGACCATCTCGCCGCCAGCAACAGCGTGCTGGCGATCAACATGGCTATCCAGGTCAATGGCGCGGTCGTGCCGCTCGCCACGGATGCCTTGCGCATGGCATTCCCGGAGGCGGGCCAACGCCTCTGCGTTTTCATCCATGGCCTGGGTTGTGACGAGCATTGCTGGGACCCCGACGAAGGTTCGGCAGAATCGGCGAGCCATTTCGGTCGCCAGCTAGAAGCCGAATTGACTTACACACCGATCTACCTGCGCTACAACAGCGGCCTGCCGATTGCTGAAAACTGCGCACGGCTGGCCGTTCTCCTCGATGATCTGCTGGCGGCCTGGCCACAGCCGGCCAGCGAACTGGTGATCATCGGCCACAGCATGGGCGGGCTGATCGCCCTTGGCGCCTGTGATCAGGCGACGGCAAGCGGGATGCACTGGCCGCAGTCTACGCGAATGCTGATCTGTCTCGGTTCGCCGCACCTCGGCTCACCAGTCGAACGACTCGGCCACTTGGCCAACTCTGCGCTGAACCTGACGAAAATCACCGCTCCCTTGGGAAAGATTGCCGCTGCTCGCAGCCAGGGTGTGAAGGACCTGCGACACGGCCCTGGTGCAGCGCAGGCACCCAGCGAGTCGCCCTCGATCGCCTTTCGTTTTGTTGGCGCCAGCCTGGCCAAAAACGGCGACCACCCGTTCGGCAAGTTTTTTGGTGATGGGCTGGTTCCGCTCAGTAGCGCGATCGCGCATCAAATCGACGGCGACGTGCAGAGCGCTACGTTCGGCAAGCTCGGGCATATGGGTTTGCTCAACGACAGCCGAGTCTATCGGCAGATCAGGGAATGGCTCGCTGCGCCGGGCGATGCCAGGATACCAGCAGAATCCTGAGCTACGGCCGGGCAGCGTCCGTTGGTCGCCGGCCTGCCGCTTGCGCCGGCGGGCGAGGAACGACGTAAGCCTCGATCGTTTCGGGAAACAGCTGGTAACCGAGGATGTCGTCGAGGGGCAGGCGCCTGCGCGGACAGCGGCGGGTGATTTCGTCAATCCTGGGGTCAGCGCGATATTCAGGCCTCGGGCCAGCCAAGCAACTCGCCTTGGGTCAGATAAAGCCGCAGATCGAATTCCAGCTGGTGGTATTCTGGTTCCATGTGCTTGCACAGCTGGTAGAAAGCACGGTCATGCTCCCGTTCCTTTAGATGGGCAAGCTCATGGACGACGATCATGCGCAGAAACTCGGGCGGCACTTCCCGGAACAGGCTGGCGACCCGGATCTCGCGTTTGGACTTGACCCGGTTGCCCTGCATGCGCGGAATTCTGCCGTTGATTCCCAGGGCATTCGCCGTGACGTGCAGACGATTGTCAAAAACCACCTTGGCGGGCGTTTCCGCATTGCGCAGAAAGCGGCTCTTGAGGGCCAGCGCATACTCGTAAAGTGCCTCGTCAGTACGTACCGCGTGTGTTCCGGGATACCTCTGGCGCAACATCGTGGCCAGATGGCCCTGTCGGATCGCTTCGCGGACCTGGCTCTGAAGATCTTCGGGATAGCCCGCCAGGTACTTGAGCGGCAGCATGGTCAGCAGACGTCTGCGAGTACCTTGTTCAGCCAGGCCTCGATGTCATGCAGTTCCTCGATGCACACGGTGTGCTCGGCTGCGTAGCCGTGCCACTGCACGTGGTAATCCTGCGCCTTGAGCAGCTTGGCCGAGCGTTTGCCCAGATCGTAGGGGATCACCGGGTCGGCACGCCCATGCGCCATGAAAATGGGTACATCACGGTTGGCCGGTTGCGCCTCCGCGTCCAGCGTATCGGTCATCGGCAGATAGCACGACAGCGCCAGAATCCCTGCCAGGCGTCGCGGATGACGCAGTCCGGCGTGCAAGGCGATGACTCCGCCCTGCGAGAAGCCGGCGAGGACGATGCGCGCGTCCGGAATGCCACGTGCGTTCTCGCGCTCGAGGAGTGCTTCGATCTGTCGTGTCGACTCGCGCACGCCCTCTGCTTCTTCGCGCCCAGGTGCAAAATCAGCTGAGACGATGTCATACCAGGCGCGCATCACGTAGCCGCCATTGATGGTGACGGCCCGCATGGGCGCATGTGGAAAGACAAAGCGCAATGCCGGCAGTTGGTCGAAATCGAATTCGTCGACGATCGGCTCGAAGTCGTGTCCGTCGGCACCCAGACCGTGCAGCCAGACGATCGCGCACTTCGGTGACTCACCGGTTAGCCGTTCGACGGTCGGCAGGAGCAGGGAGGTAGTGGGGGCAGGGGTCTGCGGGACGGTCATGGAAGGCATCCTGGTTCTGGTCAATGATGCTCATTGTAGCAGCGTCATCGGGCGCCGCGACCCTGCCTGCCTGCGCAGGGGTGCCGCGGCCGGCTGGTGGCAGCGATCAGGCCTTGCGGATCTGTGCCATGATTGCTTTGGTAATGGCTGCCGTACCGTCCTCGCCTCCGAATTCGATCGGGCAAATCAGCGTCAGCGCCTTCTCGACTGCGTGTTCGAGAATGCGTGCGCCATGCGCCAGGCGGGGCTCGGCATGTTGGTCGGCGAGCCAGTCGAGCATCAGTGCCGCCGAGAGGATCTGTGCGATGGGGTTGGCGATGCCCTGACCCGCGATATCCGGAGCGCTGCCGTGCGCCGGCTGGAAGACGGCGTGCTTGTCGCCGATGTCGGCCGACGGAGCCAATCCGAGGCTGCCGACCAGCCCCGCCGAGAGGTCGGAAAGAATGCCGCCGAAAGCGTTTTCGGTGACCAGGACATCGAACTCCCACGCTGCCTTGACGAGGTGCATGGCGGTCGAGTCAACGTAGGCATACTCCGCCTTGATATCCGGATAGCGGGCCGCTACCTCAGCGAATACCTTGCGGAAGAAAGCCATCGACGACAGGACGTTGGCCTTGTCTACGCAAGTCACCTTGCCAGGACGTCGCCGGCTCTTGGCGCGGCGTTCGGCAAGCCAAAAGGCAAACTCGGAGACCCGACGACTACCTTCGCGCGAGATTCTCATCGTTTCCCACGCCACCTGGTCCTCTTCCATGGTCCCCCTCCCGTGCGAGTAGAGCAGCCCTTCGGTCTGCTCGCGAACCAGGACCAGATCGATCATCCCGGCGCGCTTGTCGGTGAGCACGCGCCGCAGGGCGGGGTAGCTGCGGATCGGTCGCAAGCCTGCGTAGAGATCCATTTTCACGCGCAGATCGAAGTGGGTGGACACCTCCGTGCCATCCGGGTAACGCACATCCGGCAGGCCGATGGCACCAACCAGCACCGCATCGGCTTTCCTGCATTCGGCCATGCTTTCCTCGGAGAAGGCGCAGCCGGTCTGCTGGAAATGCGCGGCGCCACCTTCGAGGCGTCGAAAATTGAAGCCGATACCGCCCAGGCGCTCGTGCAGCACGTCCAGGACCTGTAGACAGGAACCCACGATCTCAGGGCCGATGCCGTCGCCCGGGATGACAGCGATGTGAAAGCGCGAGTCTCTTCTCATGGTTCTTTTTCCCTTGTCCTGAAACGTGCAATGTGGCACGTGTGATCAACGGTCGTCCTGCAACATGCGGATGGATATACCCGTGCACTGATAAATAAAACTTGCCGTGCGGTCAAGGGCTTTTTGCCGCATACGTCCAGGAAGCCAGGTGGAGCGCTCGGCGGCGAGAACTTGCCGGGCGTGACCGCCGTGTTTCCTTGCTGCGTGTTGCCGTTGCCTTGCCTATTCAGCACGTGCTAGGGTAGCTTCCCCAATCACCCTTGTGGGAGCTCCTCCATGACCTTCGATCCCGCATCACGAGTCCAGGATTATCTTGTTTTCGGTGAGTTCGGGGACGTCAACCCGTCGATCACCGACTCCTCGACCTACACTTTTCTGAGTCCGGAGCGAATGGCGGAGTTGTTCGAGCACGAGATCGAAGGCTGCTTCCTGTATTCTCGCCATTTCAACCCGACCAACAAGTATCTGGCCAACGCGCTGGAGAGGATGGAGGACGGCGAGTCGGCGCAGGTCATGGCGTCCGGGATGGGTGCCATCAGCACCACGCTGATGACGCTGTGTGGCGCTGGCAACGAGATCATCTGCGGACGCAGCATCTACGGCGGTACCTACGCGCTACTGAAGAACCTCCTGCCACGCTTCGGCGTCACCACCCGCTTTGTCGACCTGTGCAACCACGACGCAGTACGCGCCGCGATGACGCCGTGTACCCGCGTGCTCTACTGTGAATCGCTCAGCAACCCGCTGCTCGAAGTCAGCGATCTGCCGGCACTCGCCGCGATTGCCCATGAGCATGGTGCCAGGCTGGTGGTCGACAACACCTTCACCCCGATGATCCTGTCGCCCCTTCGCCACGGCGCCGACATCGTCGTGCACAGCCTGACCAAGTTCGTCAATGGCACCAGCGACTGCGTTGCCGGTTGCGTAGTGTCGTCGCACGAGTTCATTGCCCAACTGAACGACATCAATTCCGGGCCGAGCATGCTGCTCGGCCCGGTGCTCGACAGTACGCGTGCGGCAAGCATCCTGAAGAACCTGCACAGCCTGCACATCCGCCTGCGCCAACACGGGACCAACGCATTGTACGTCGCCAACCGGCTCGCAGCACTCGGCTATACCGTGCATTACCCGGGACTCGGCAACCACCCACAGCACGCACTGCTCGGTCGGCTGATGAATCCGGGTTATGGCTGGGGAGGAATGTTGACCCTCGACGCTGGCGATCATGCTGCCGCCAATCGCCTGATGACGCTGATGCAGCGCGACAAGGTCGGCTACCTGGCCGTCAGCCTTGGCTACTTCAAGACCTTGTTTACCACCCCCGGCCACAGCACCTCGTCGGAGATCCCGCTAGAAGAACGCGAGGCCGCAGGCCTGCACGAGGGACTGATCCGCTTTTCGATCGGTCTCGACGAAGATATCGCCGAGACCATGGTGCGCATCGAACGCTGCCTTACCGAAGCGCGGGTCAAACCGGGAGGCAGTCCTCGCATCTGAGGCCGGACCATCGACTACCTGAGAGCTTCTGCCGTCGCCAACTGCAAAAATTTCGGGGGAACGAACGATGAGCGCACCTGATTCGTTCAACTTTCAACGGCGTTCCCGTGCCGGTCGACGCCCAGAGGCTCTGGTACCCGTTCTCGAGGTCTGACAGGACCTTCCCGCACCATGTGGCCCCTTGGCGTGGGCAATGGACACGCCGTTCCGTTAGCGAAGCGCAACCCGACACTTCCTTCGCGGAGTGCTAGAGGAAAAACTCCTCCAGCCGCACGAACACTTCATGCTCGGCGCCGTGCCGGTGCACGGCCAGCACATCCTCGAGCTTCTCGACCTGCTTGACCATCTGGTCGAGGCGTTCGTCCTCGTTGACCAGCAGCCAGATGCGGCTGGTCTCCCCATTGCCCACCGGCATTACCAGGATGCCTTCGACGTTGTACGACCGCCGTGAGAACAGGCCGACGACGTGCGACATGACGCCGGGGTGGTTGTTGACGTCCAGTTCGAGCACCGTGCGCGAAAGGGCCTGGTTTTCCGTTCCTGAAATCGAGTTCATCGTTCAGCCTCCGATCATTTCCTTGTTGGCCGCACCCGGCGGCACCATCGGCAATACCTGTTCGTGCATGGCGATACTGGCGTGGATCAGCATCGGGCCGCGCGTCGACAGTGCCACCGCCAGAGCTGCCTGTGGGTCGCTCTCCTGGTCGAGGTCAATGGCGGGCACCCCGAAACCCTCGGCGACCCGGATGAAATCGGGCATCCCCTTGAATTTCGACGCGTAGATGCGTTCGCCGTAAAACATCGTCTGCTGCTGGAAAACCAGGCCCAGCGACGAGTTGTTCATGAGGATGATCTTGACGTTGACGTCCTCCTCGGCGGCGGTCACCAACTCCTGCACATTCATCAGAATGCTGCCGTCGCCGGTAAAACAGACCACTGTCCGCTGCGGCTCTGCCAGGGCTGCGCCAATCGCCGCCGGCATGCCAAAGCCCATCGTGCCGAGCCCGCCGGAGGTCAGCCATTGTCTCGGCCGGCGCAGCGGATACGCCTGGGCAACCCACATCTGGTGCTGACCGACATCGGTGGTGATCGTCGCTTGGTCGTCGAGACAATTGGCAACGGCACGGATCAGGCCGTAGGGTGTGCGCGGATCGTCGATGCCGGGCATGCGCAATGGATGTTCCTCCTTGAGGCTGGCGACGCGCGCCAGCCAGGCCGCGCGTTGCGGCGTCGCGATCGCCGGCAGGAGCATCCGCAGGGCCGCGCCGACGTCGCCGGCGATGCCAATGTGTGCCGTCTTGATCTTGTCGAGTTCGGAAGGATCGATGTCGATGTGGATGATCCTGGCCTGCGGACAGAAGCCCGCTACCTTACCGGTCGCCCGATCGTCGAAGCGGGCACCGACAGCAATCAGCAGATCGCACTCGTCGAGCGCGAGATTGGTACAGCGTGCCCCGTGCATGCCAAGCATGCCCAACGACAATGCATGGTCGACCGGCATCGCGCCGAGCGCCATCAGGGTCATCACCGTCGGCAAACGGGCTGTTTCGGCAAGCGCCACGGCCGCTTCGGAAGCCCCTGAATGGACGACGCCGCCACCGAGGTAGAGAATCGGCCGGGCGGCATCGTTGATCATCGCCGCCGCCCGCTCGATCAGTTCGGCGACCGGCGCAGGAACCGGATCTGCGCAACCGGGTTCGGGCCACTCGCCGACTTCGACAAGCTGATTCTGCACGTCCTTCGGAATATCGACCAGCACCGGCCCGGGTCGCCCGGAAGCGGCGATGCGGAAGGCGCGCGGGATGACGCTCAGCAGCTCGTCGGCTGAACTGACCAGGAAGTTGTGCTTGGTGATCGGAATGCTCAGGCCATAGGTATCGACTTCCTGGAAGGCATCGGTGCCGATCATTGCCTTTGGCACCTGTCCGGTGATCGCTACCAGCGGAATCGAATCGAGTTTGGCGTCGGCAATCGCCGTCAGCAGATTGGTCGCGCCGGGACCGGACGACGCCATGCACACCGCCGGCACGCCGGTGGCGCGGGCCATCCCCTGCGCCATGAAGCCGCCGCCCTGCTCGTGCCTGGCGAGCACGTGATGGATCAGCGTCGACTTCGACAAGGCGTCATAAATTGGCAGGATCGCGCCGCCGGGAATGCCGGCCAGCGTACGGACGCCCTGTCGTTCGAGCAGACGCACAACGATCTGTGCTCCGTTGAAGGTTTCGGGGGTTTGATTGGGCAAGGGATTCTCCTCAGGAAGGACTTCCGCCTGTTGTCAGGCCTTGGTCCGGAAAAACGAAACCCCCGCACGGCTTGCACCGGCGGGGGTTCTGGAATTTTTTGTCGTTTGTTGCGCTTCGACTTATCTTGTTCCGACCCTCGACGGTGCGTCGGGCCCTACGCGTACGACGCGTACTACTACCGCCGATACCAGAAAAACACCCACGCCAAAGGGTGCCGTTGGCGCCACAGTGAGATCAGCAGCTTGGTGTTTTCTGGAACGGAGCATCGTCGTCAGTCTGAAGTCAAAAGAACAACATTCGAATTAGAACCGAGTGGGGCGAGAAATGCAACATTTACTTCCTCGCGCTACGGAAACATCAACGTTTGCTGTAGGGCAAGACGATTTCGCCTGTCATGCGGTAGCCGGAGGTTCCCAAGGGCGAGTCGGAGCGGGCGATATCGAGGGTTCCGCTGACCCATACGGGATCCATGGTCTGGATGCCCTTGAGCGGCTTGCTGGCCAGGACATGGATGATCTGGTTCGCTGGCGGCGGCGGCGTGTGGATGCAGGCGCCGAAATAGGGTACTAACAGGAACTCGGTTACTTCCTCGCCCTTCCTTTCGAGCGGCACCATGAAACCGGCGATGCGGATGTGCTTGCCGCGCAGTGAGGCCTCCACCGGGGCGTTTTCCCAGGTTTCCCGCAAGCGTTGCAGTGCCTCCATGGCGCGTGGATCCGAGTCCCTGAGCGTACCGAGGTCAATCCCCTTGAAGGCCTTTTGGGGATCCCAGCCGCTCGGGATCAGCGCATCCCAGCCGATTTCCTTGTAGACCGCTGCCGGAGTAGCGCCGGACTTCGCCGGCGACAAGCGGTCGCCGACGCGATACTCGGCCTGCGCGCCGGCTGCGCTGGCAGCGTCGGCAAGGCTCGCAAGAATCAACAGCACGAAAAAAAATGGCAAGCGCATGGGGATCCCCTCACAGGCGTGGCATCAGGCCGTCGGCCAGGGAAAGTCGGTAGGCACGGTAGCCGGGTAGCAGGCTGGCGATGAGACCGATGCCGACGACCGCCGCGAGCAGGATGAGTTCATCCGAGGAAATCCAGGTGGCCCGGATGGCCAGCCCAAAATGCGCCTGGGCGAGCGGACCCAGCACCGCTGTCAGGAGGGTCAGCAGCGCCAGTCCGAGCAGCGCGCCGAGGGCAGTGATGAACAACCCTTCCGCACTCAGCAGCAGGAACACTTCCAGCGGTCGCGCTCCGACCGAGCGGAGGATGGCCAGTTCCCGGCGCCGTTCGCCGAGACTGGCGAGGACCACCGCCACCAGCCCGCAGAGACCCACCGCGACGACCATCGCCGACACCGCCAGCAAGGTCCGTTCGGCCATCGCGACTACCTGCCACAGCTGGTCGAGTGCCACCCCGGGGAGAACCGCCAGCAATGGCTCGGCAGCATAGGCGTTGATCTGGCGCTGCACCTTGAAGACCGCTGCGCGGCTCTTCAGGCCGACCAGGACGGCAGTGATTTCCTTTGGCGTCAGGTCGAACTTGCGCACATACTCGGCAGGAATGGCCAGCCCCGGCAGTGGCGCGCCTCCCTGCCAATCAAGGTGGATGGCCTCCATCGCCTGGAGACCGATATGCACGCTACGATCGAGCGGTGTTCCTGTCCGGGCGAGGATGCCGACCACCGTGAAAGGCTTGTCGGTGTGCTCGGCGAGGCTGACCTCGCCCATGCCATGGTTGAGGACGATGCGGTCGCCAACATGGTAGCCGAGCCGCTCGGCGACTTCGGCGCCGAGCACGGCATCGAACAGGTCGGCAAAGGGCTTGCCCGCGGAAAAAGCCAGGGCCTGCGAGTCGCCATAATGGAAATGTTCGAAATAGGCCGGCGAGGTGCCGATGACCGGAAAGCCATGATGCGAATCGCCCAGCGACAGCGGAATCGCCCAGGCGACCGCCGGGTTGTCGGCGATCGCGCGATAGCTTGGCCAGCGGATGTTGTTGGTCGCTTCACCGAGACGAAAAACGGCGTAGAGCATCAACTGCACCGGGCTGCTGCGCGCGCCGACGACCAGGTCGGTTCCCGCCACCGATTGGGCAAAGCTGGCGCGCGCCTCATGGCGGACCCGCTCGACCGCGAGCAGCAGGGTGACGCTGAGGGCCACGGAGATCAGGGTCATTCCCAGGGTCAGGCGTCGGTTCCACGCGCTGCGGGCGGCCAGGAAGAGCAGTGAGCTCATGCCGCCTCGTTGACCGCGGTGTGGCTGATCGACGCCAGCGAAAGCTCGCGGTCGAAGCCTGCCGCCAGTCGCCGGTCGTGGCTGACGAACAGCAGCGTGCTGCCCGTCGCGGCGCACTCGCCACTCAGCAGGGTGAGGAATGCTTCCTGACGCTCGGCATCGAGGGACGAAGTCGGCTCGTCGGCGATGACGATTTCAGGACTTCCGATGAGGGCGCGTGCCGCCGCGACACGCTGTTGCTGGCCGACGCTCAAACGGGTGACTTCGCGTCGGTGCAGCGACTCTTCCAGATCGAGATGAGCCAGCAGGCGGCGCGCCTCGTCGTGCAGCGATCCACCCGACGCCGTCGCACGCGCCGTGCGGCGCGCTGAAAAACGACACGACAGGAGAACGTTGTCGATCACCGATAGATAGGGGACGAGATTGAACTGTTGAAAGAGAAAACCGACATGATCGGCGCGGAAGCGGTCACGCGACGACGATCGCAATTGCGTCAACTCGGTACCCAGTAGATTGATCCTGCCCTCTTCGGGTACCAGGACGCCGCCCAGGAGTCCCAGCAGGGTACTCTTGCCACTGCCGCTCGGTCCGTACAGGAATATCCGTTCGCCGGCTTGCGCTGCGAAGCAAGGAATGCCGAGGCAGAACTCGCTCGCCGGCGACCAGCGAAAGCGCAGGTTCGCAATCTCGATGACGGTTTCCGACATCGCGTCCCGCTTACCAGGCAATACGCCGTTGCTGCGGCGAAAGCGTGGCAGCCGATTGCCCGCGTGGGCCGGCTACCTGCACGTCGAGGCGGCGCAGATTGGGGAAGCTTGGGAAAATGGCCACCTCCAGATCACGCAAGGCCTCTGGATTCTCACAACGAAACACGAATTCGCCATCGAGATCGGCGTGGCCGTCGCCAGTGGGCTGCTTGCCCGCCTGCAGCACCGGCGAGTCCAGTTTCACCGACACGGGTGCACAACGCGCGGCGGGCGAGGGCATGAACAAATTTCCTGCCTGATTCAGGCGCTCGCTCAGTGCGCGTACCGCTGCCTTCTGCTTGTCGGTGCGCGGTGCGTGCTCGAAACCCAGCAGGCTTTCGAGCGGACTCTCGATATGCAGCGTCAGGGTGTTACCGTCGATCGCCACCTGCAGGCTGGCTGCTCCGTGCACATGGGCGGTCGGCTTGCCGGCGAGGGCCGGTAGCGGGAGCAGGCAGGCGCCAGCGAGGCAACAAGACAATGCGCAGCAGGTGCATGGGGGAAACTCCTCTGGATCAGTCAGTCATTCACGATCAGTGTGCAGACAGGCACGCTGCCGGCAAGAGCAAACGGCGAGGGCAGTCCGGCAGAGACGTGGGCGACGCCCTTGCTCGCCCTGTGCTGATGGCTGTGCCATACCCAAATTTGAACACAAGGCGACGGTGAATGCAACGCGATTGCGTTTGGCGGTGGCGAAGCGTTGCCGGTCGAGGTCATGCGCACGCACTCAGCGGCTCCCGGATGCGGCCGGCGCTGGCCTGCGTGTGGTCAGCGCGTAGCAGGCCAGGGCGATGCCGGCCATCACCCAGACGATCAAAAGATGACGCCGAAAGCGTAGCGCCACAGCGCGTCACCAGAGATCAGCAGGCGTTGCTCGGGGTGGTAAAAGGCCGTGGCATCCATGTCGTTCCCGGGGACCGCCAGCGCTCGCCAGTTGAGGCCACCGAGTTCGATGTCGTCGCCAGCGGCCCTCGATGACCAGCACGCTATCCGGAAGCATCAGTCCGGGTCTGGCGAATCGAGGTCAGGCGGTTCAGCGGGGACGTGCCCACGCCGCTGCTCCTCGGCGACGATGCCCTGGGTGAGCACCGATACCGGTAACGGCGGACGACCGCAACCGAGGCAGTAACCGGAATCGGGGTCCGGCATGCAGATGCCGACGCAAAGATATTCGTCCTCAGGATCGCTCATGATCAACGCTCGCACTCGCCACGAAATTCTCCTCCCCAGGCGCCGCCGACGGGATCGTGCTCGACGCGGCGACGCTCGACGGCCAGCAGAACCTGCAGGCGCTGGTCGGTGGACGCGCGGCTCCAGACGACAATCTCTTCGATGGTCCGGAAGCAGCCCAGGCACAAGCCGCTCCGATCGTCCATCCGGCAGACATTGATGCATGGTGAAGCCACCACCTGTGTCACGTTCGATCCTCCAGGGCCAGCAGTACTCATTCTGCGCCGCGCCTGGCCAACAGCGCACGCGCGGCCCTGGATGCCGGCTCGCGTCCGAGGTGGCGCGAGATGAACTGACCGGCAGCAAGCAGGCTTTCCATGTCGACCCCGCATTCGATACCCAGGCCCTGCAGTAGATAAACGACGTCTTCACTCGCTACATTGCCGCTGGCACCGACAGCGTAGGGGCAGCCGCCAAGTCCGGCAATCGAACTGTCGAACACCGCCATGCCCAGTTCGAGTGATGCGTAGATGTTGGCGATGGCCATCCCGTAAGTGTCATGGTAATGGCCGGCCAGCTTCTCGATCGGCACCACCGCCACGCAGGCCTCGATCAAACGCTGGATCGATGCGGGTGTACCGGCCCCGATAGTATCGCCGAGCGAGATTTCGTAGCAACCCATTTCGAGCAGGCGTTGCGCAACCCAGGCGCTTTTCGCCGGATCAACGGCACCTTCGTAGGGACAGGCGACGACGCACGATACGTAGCCGCGCACCTTGATTTCGAGGGCGCTGGCAGCATCGCTGACGGCCGCGAAGCGTTTCAGACTCTCGGTAATGCTGCAGTTGATGTTTTTCCGTGAGAAGGATTCCGATGCCGAAGCAAAAATCGCGACTTCCAGCGCGCCCGCTTCGAGCGCGGCGTCAAAACCCTTGAGGTTCGGCGTCAGCACGGGGTAAGACACCTCCGGCCGAGACCGCGGACTCGCCAGCACCGCCCGCAGGACCTCGGCGTGGTCGGCCATTTGTGGCACCCACTGCGGCGATACAAAGGAGGTCGCCTCGATGGCCGACAGGCCGGCAGCGGCCAGCCGTTCGATCAGTTCGATCTTGATCGCCGTCGGGACGATCGCCTTTTCGTTCTGCAGGCCATCACGCGGCCCGACCTCGACCAGCTTTACCCGTTGTGGCAGGGTCATTGCTCGATCTCGAAGTCGACCAGTTCCGCACCGTCGGCAACCTGGTCGCCGGTCGCATAGCGGAAGGCCCTGACGCGACCGTTCTTCGGCGCGGTAATCGTATGTTCCATCTTCATCGCCTCGAGAATCAGCAGCGGCGCGCCCTTGTCCACCTGTTGCCCGGCCGCCGCGAGCAAGGCAATGACCTTGCCGGGCATCGGCGCGGTCAGCCCACCGCCATGGGCACCGCCGGCCTCGACGAGATGCAGCGGATCGTCGCGCTGAAGGACGTAGGTGGTGCCATTGAGGAAGACGTGACGCTTCTGTTCGTGCTTTTCGGTAACCGCGACGACGCTGGCGACCAGGCGGCGATCGTCGAGTTCGACGGCCAGTTGCCCGGCGAACTGGCCACCCTCGAGAAAGCGGCCACGTGCGAGCACCGACTCACCGCCCAGGGTCAGCCGCCAGCCATCGGCTTCGTAGGCGACGATGACTTTGTGCAGGGCGTCGCCACTGCGATAGGTCAGCGTGCGTCGCGGCTGCAGGTTCAGGCGCCAGCCGTCATGCAGGCTCCACGGCGACCAGGGGTCGCCCGACTGGCTGGCCTTGGCAAGAGCAGCCGCATGTTCGCGCAGCAAACCGGCGACCGCGGCGACGAAGAAGACGCTTTTCGGCGGTTCGCTGCGGGCGGGGAAGAGAAACTCGCGGCTACGTTCGATCAGGCCGGTATCGAGGTCGGCATTGGCAAAGGCCGGACACGCTACCAGGCGTGACAGGAAGTCGACGTTGGTGTTGACGCCGACGATGCGGTAGTCGGCAAGTGCCTGCCGCATGCGCGCCAGAGCGGCATGGCGATCGACATCCCAGACGATCAACTTGGCAATCATCGGGTCGTAGTAAGGCGTGATTTCGTCGCCCTGTTCGATCCCGGTATCGACGCGGACATTGAGGCTCTCGGCGGGCCGCGCGAGATGCAGCAGGCGGCCCGTCGAAGGCAGGAAGTCCTGCTCCGGATTCTCGGCATAAATGCGCGCCTCCACGGCATGCCCGCGAATATCCAGTTGTTCCTGGCGCAGTGGCAGCGGCTCGCCGCTGGCAACGCGCAACTGCCATTCGACCAGGTCCTGCCCGGTGATCATCTCGGTGACCGGATGCTCGACCTGCAGCCGCGTGTTCATCTCCATGAAGTAGAAGCGGCCGTCCTGCGCGAAGGTATCGCTGGCGATGAACTCGACGGTGCCGGCGCCGACGTAGCCGACCGCTCTGGCGGCCTCTACGGCGGCTCTGCCCATGGCCGCACGGCGCTCCGGAGTCATCCCGGGCGCCGGCGCTTCTTCGAGCACTTTCTGGTACCGGCGCTGCACCGAGCAGTCGCGCTCGAAGAGATGCACGCAATTACCCTGGGTATCGGCAAAAATCTGCATCTCGATGTGGCGCGATCGCCGCAGATACTTTTCGATCAGCACCACATCAGAGCCGAACGAGGAGATTGCCTCACGCTGGCACGAAGCCAGTGCAGCGGCGAAATCCTCGCGCTGCTCGACCAGGCGCATGCCCTTGCCGCCACCACCGGCAGCCGCCTTGATCAGCACCGGATAGCCGATCGCGTCGGCCTGCTGCCGCAGGAAGTCGGGGTCCTGATTCGCACCATGGTAACCCGGCGTCAAGGGAACATCGGCGGCAGCCATCAGCGTTTTGGCTGCCGACTTCGACCCCATGGCGCGGATCGCTGCGGCCGGTGGACCAATGAAGACGATCCCGGCGGCAGCACAGGCATCGGCGAAACCCGCGTTCTCGGAGAGAAAACCGTAGCCCGGATGCACCGCCTGCGCACCCGTCCGACGGGCGGCATCGAGAATCCGTTCAGCGACCAGGTACGATTCACGGACGGCCGCCGGACCGATGCACACCGCCTCGTCGGCCATACGCACGTGGCGGGCGTTGGCGTCGGCTTCGGAGTATACGGCGACGCACCGCACGCCCATGCGGCGGGCGGTGCGGATCACCCGGCAGGCGATCTCGCCGCGGTTGGCAATCAGAATCTTTGTAAACATCCAGCCACCATTCAATCCTGGGTTGAGTTGGCCCGCAGGGCGTAAGCCAACATCTCGCGGCGAAAACGTCGGGTTACGCTGCGCTAACCCGACCTACGGAACTACTCACGGCAAGAAGCACTGCGGCAAAGTATTGACCTATCATGAGTTGATCTCCGGTGTGTGCTTGGTCGTAGAGTGGTTTCGCCCGCAGGGCGAAACCACTCTCTCGATCTTCAGTCAGCGACCCAGTTGGGCTGCCGCTTTTCGAGAAATGCCGCCAGACCCTCCTTGCCTTCGGGGCTGGCGCGAACGCGGGTAATGCGTTGCGTGGTCTCGTCGATGGTCTCGGCATCGATCGGCTGACCGGCGACGACGCGAATCAGCGCCTTGCACTCGGCCTGTGCGTTCGGGCCATTGGCCAAAAGGCCGTCCAGGATTTCGGCAATCGCCTCGTCGAGCTGCTCCTCTCCGGGAACCAGTTCGTGCAGCAAACCGATCCGGTAGGCTTCGGCGGCCGAGAAGCGTTCGGCGGTCAGCATGTAGCGACGGCTGTAGCGCTCGCCGATCGCCGCCAGTACGTAGGGGCTGATCACCGCCGGCACAATTCCCAATTTGACTTCGCTGAGCGCAAACACCGCGTCGTAGGTCCCGACCGCGATGTCGCAGGCCGCGATCAGTCCGACGCCGCCGCCGTACGCGGGTCCCTGCACGCGCGCCAGCGTTGGCTTGGAGAGTTCGTTGAGGGTGGACAACAACTCGCCAAGCCTCTTCGCGTCGCGCAGGTTTTCCTCGGGCGTGCAGGCAGCGATACGCTTCATCCAGTTCAGGTCGGCCCCGGCGCAGAAGCTCTTGCCGGTGGACGACAGGACGACAGCGCGAACCCGCGCGTCTGCCTCGAGTTCACGCAGACCTTCGGTGATCTCGGCAATCAGTTGCTCGTCAAAGGCGTTGTGCCGCTGCGCCCGGTTCAGCGTGAGGATTCCGACGCTGCCGTCGATTTCGGTCAATATGGATTGATATTCGCTCATCAAGGCCACTTACATGCGGAAAATACCGAACTTCGTTGCTTCGGCGTCGGCGTTCAGCGCCGCCGACAAGCCGAGCCCGATGACCCGGCGGGTGTCCGCCGGGTCGATCACGCCGTCGTCCCAGAGGCGGGCGCTGGCGTAGTAGGGGTGCCCTTGCCGCTCGTACTGCTCGCGGATCGGCGCCTCGAAGGCTTCTTCGTCGGCGGCGCTCCAGGTCTTCCCGGCAGCCTCGAGGCCGTCTCGCCGGACGGTCGCCAGCACCTTGGCCGCCTGCTCGCCGCCCATCACCGAGATGCGCGCGTTTGGCCACATCCACAGGAAACGTGGTGAGTAGGCGCGCCCGCACATGCCGTAGTTGCCGGCGCCGAAGGAGCCGCCGATGACCACCGTGAACTTCGGCACCCTGGCGCAGGCGACGGCGGTGACCATCTTGGCGCCGTCGCGGGCAATGCCACCGTTCTCGTACTTGCGCCCGACCATGAAACCGGTGATGTTCTGCAGGAAGAGTAGCGGGATGCCGCGCTGCGCGCAGAGTTCGACAAAATGGGCCGCCTTCAGCGAAGATTCCGAGAACAGGATGCCGTTGTTGGCGACGATCCCCAGCGGGTAACCCCAGAGACGCGCGAAGCCGCAGACGATGGTTGTCGCGTAGCGTGCCTTGAACTCGTCGAAGTCCGATCCATCAACGATGCGGGCGATGATTTCGCGAACATCGAAGGGTTTCCGGGCGTCGGTCGGAATCACGCCATACAGTTCCTCGGGCGCGAAAAGCGGCTCCCGCGGCTCGGCAAGCTTGAGTGGCGAACGCTTGCGCCAGTTGAGGTTGCCGACGATGCGGCGGGCAATCGCCAGCGCGTGCGCGTCGTTTTCAGCGTAGTGATCGGCAACGCCCGAGATGCGCGTATGCACGTCGGCGCCACCGAGGTCTTCGGCGCTGACCACCTCGCCGGTCGCCGCCTTGACCAGCGGCGGCCCGCCGAGAAAGATCGTCCCCTGGTCCTTGACGATGATCGACTCGTCGGACATCGCCGGCACGTAGGCACCGCCGGCCGTGCACGAACCCAGCACGGCAGCGATCTGCGGTATGCCGGCCGCCGACAGATTGGCCTGATTGTAGAAGATCCGCCCGAAGTGCTCCTTGTCCGGGAAGACCTCGTCCTGCATCGGCAGGAAGGCACCACCCGAATCGACCAGATAAATGCACGGTAGCCGGTTCTCGCCGGCGATCTCCTGCGCCCGCAGGTGCTTCTTGACCGTCAGCGGGTAGTAGGTGCCGCCCTTCACCGTCGCGTCATTGGCGACGATCATGCATTCGACGCCATTCACCCGCCCGATGCCGGTGATCAGCGACGCCGCCGGCACCTCAAAGGGGTGTGCCTCGCCGTACATGCCATAGGCCGCGAGCTGCGACAGTTCGAGGAAAGCCGATCCCGGATCGATCAGCGCATTGACCCGCTCGCGCGGCAGCAACTTGCCCCGCGCCAGGTGTTTCTGACGTGCCGCTTCCGGACCGCCAAGGGCAATCCGGTCCACCGTCGCCCTGAGATCGGCGACCACCTTACTCATCGCCTCGGCATTGGCCTTGAAATCGGCACCGCGAGGATTGAGTTGCGATTGCAGGACGGGCATTAAGAACCTCCGCTGGCCAACCAGCGCTCGATCTGTGGTAGACGGTCGGCGCTAAAAAGCGCTCGCTGGTCGACGATGATATAGGGAGAAGGGAAAGCCGAAAACGCCCCTGACCATGGCGACCTCGCATTCGGCTTTCAGCACCTGTTCGTTGAGCGTCGGCAAGAGTATATCGCGGTCGGCGCCGTGGCGGGCCGCGAGTTCAAGCACCATTCGAGCACCATTCCCAGGTCCGCGATAGCGCGGCCCTCGGTGCAATGGCCTTGTCCAACCTGGTATGAGTCTGACCCAGGAGGGGGCAAGTCCAGAATTCCAACACCCAGCGAAGCCTGTTGCGCTTGCCAGATGGCTAGACCGCCAAGACGGGAATTCTCTGCAGCCGTTGGTCAATTCGCCGCGCGGGCATCGACGGGGTCGACTCGAGATGTGCCGCAGTAGCCGCGGTGTGCTGTCGCTTACTGCAGCAAAGGCGTCGCTGCCGCCTCCAGGTCCACGCCTTCGAGCGTGGCGTCGCCGGCGAGTACGCTCAGGTACTGGCGGAGCGCAGTGACGTAGGTCTGCTGGCGCAATGACTGCGCCACCCGCGCCTGCACCACTTCAAATGCCTGGGTGACACCCGGCTTACGTTCGAGCACCTCGACCACGTGCAGGCCAAAGCGGCTGTGCACCAGGCGCGGCAGGACGCCCACCTCCGCATGGCCAAACATCTCCCGGGCGAACTCGGGCGCGCAATCGGGCGCCGCCAGCCATCCCAGGTCGCCACCTGCGGCACCGCTGGGACAGTTGGACAGGGCACGTGCCGCTGCACCGAAGCGATCGGGATCCTGGTCGTCGTGGTTGCGGACATCGAGCAGCGCGGCCTCTGCCCGCTTGCGCAAGGCGCCGACATTGACGCCCGGGGTGACGGCAAAGAGAATGTGACGCAGCCGGACCTCTTCGCCAGTTTGGTAAGCGCTGGTGTGCGCCGCGTAGTGACGCCGGCACTCGTCGTCGGACGGGTCCGCGACCTGCACGCTACGTTCGAGCAGCGCTTCAATGGCGTTTGTGGCAGCTTCGCTGAGCACTCCGTCGGAACTCGGCGGATCGCTTCCGGTCAGCAGTCCGGCGGCCTGCGCCGCCTGCCTTAGAAGTTCCGTGCAGGCGCGCTGGCGCAACTCTTCCGGCGTCAGCGGCGCTGCGTCGGCGGTGTTGAGCTGCACGCCATTGACCCGGGCGACCTGGGCAATCGTTTCGCTATTCATTCGGCAATCGCTCTACACGGTGGCGCCGGGTTGCCGCGGCAGGTTCTGGCCAGCGGGCAGGTTGATCCGGCGGCTGCGCACCAGCTGGTAGGGGCGTAGCAGGTAGGCGACCGAGGCAAAGCCACTCCACACATGCACCATGCGGGTGAAGGGGAACACCAGGAAGAGGGTCATGCCGAGGAACATGTGCAGCTTGAACACCCAGCTAACGCCGGCCAGCAGGTCGGCGGCGTTGCTCTGGAAGGTAACGATGCTCTGCGCCCAGCCGGCGAGCAGGAGCATCACGCTGCCATCGAGATGCTGCGCCGATAGCGGGAGGGTGACCAGACCGAGTGCCAGTTGCAGCCAGAGCAGCGCCAGGATCAGGATGTCGCTGCTCTTCGAGGTGGCGCGAATGCGTTCGTCGGTCAGTCGCCGGGCGAGCAGGATGGTGACCCCGATGAAGCCGAGGATTCCCGCGATGCCACCGGAAATGATCGCCATCAGCTGCTTGGCGCCGGCAGTCATGAAATGCTCATAGACCGCGTGTGGCGTGAGCATGCCGACCAGATGGCCGAAGAAGAGGAACAGGACGCCGATGTGGAAGAGGTTGCTGCCCCAGCGCAATTGCGCGGTGCGCAGGAGCTGTGAGGAATCGCTCTTCCAGGTGTATTGGTCACGGTCGAAACGGAGCAGGCTTCCGAGCAGAAAGACGCTCAGGCAAATGTAGGGGTAATACCCGAACAGAAAGGTACTGAGCCACGCGTTCATGCTTGAACTCCTTCTGAGGCAGATGGGTTGCGTACGAAATGGATGGGCTGCGGAATGGGCTGCGGTTGCTCGTGTCTGGCCTGACCAAGCGCTGAGCAGCCATCGAAGACCAGCGGTTCGGCCCAGCTGGCATCGATCGCTTCCTCTGCGGCGATATTTACCGGCTGTGCCTTCTCTCCGGCCAGTTCGAGCAGCGCGCCGGCGACGCTGGCATAGGCGCCATGGCGTTTTTGCAGCGCCGCGAACAGGTTGTTCAGGAGATGCGCCATCTCGGCGAGGAAAGCGCGCGCTTCCCGTGGCGGCTGGGTTGAAGCGAACTCAAGCACCGCTGGCAGGTAATCGGGCAGCTCGCCCGGTGCGAGATACAGGCCCGCTGTCTCGTAGGTTTTCAGCAGGTCGACCATCGCCGGGCCGCGGTCGCGCGAGTCGCCATGCACGTGTTCAAACAGGTGCAGCGAGGTGTGCCGGCCACGGTCGAAGAGTTCCACGTACTCGGCCTCGGCCTCCAGCGGCGGAGTGCCCGCGATGGCGTCGATCAGCGCCTGCAGCTCCGCCAGTCTTGGCGCGGTGAGCGCGCCCTCGCTTTTCAGGATGGCGGCCATTTCGCCAAGGTGCGCACGCGTTTCCTGGTCCGGATAACTGAGCAATCGCGCCAGCACGCGCAGCGTCCGGGTCGCTGTGGGGGGTGTGTCAAAGAGTGGCATGACTCAGATCTCCGCTTTGATCGGGATGGTGCGACGCTTGCTTCCGCCGAACAGGCTGGTTTCGCTGGCGCCGTCGGAGCAACCGTTGCCAAAGGAAAAGCCGCAGCCGCCACGCACGTCGAAGGTGTTTTCGGCATATTCCCGGTGGCTGGTCGGGATGACGAAGCGATCCTCGTAGTTGGCAATGGCCATCACGTGATACATCTCTTCGACTTCCGCCTGGGTCATCTGCACCTGCTTCAGGACCTCGAGGTTGACGCGATTCTCCACATGCTTTTCGCGCTGATAGGCGCGCATCGCCAGCATGCGCTCGAGCGCACGCACCACCGGTGCCGTGTCGCCGGCGGTCAGCAGGTTGGCCAGATACTTGACCGGGATGCGCAGCTGCTTGACGTCGGGGATTTCGCCATTGCTGCCGACGTGGCCGGCGTTGGCCGCGGCGGTGATCGGCGACAGTGGCGGCACGTACCAGACCATCGGCAGCGTGCGGTACTCGGGATGCAGCGGCAGGGCCACCTTCCATTCCACCGCCATCTTGTACACCGGGCTGTTGCGCGCGGCATCCATCCAGGCGTCGGGAATGCCGTCCACGCGCGCCTGGTCGATGACCTTGGGATCGTGCGGGTCGAGGAAGATCTGCAGCTGCGCCGCGTAGAGGTTGCGATCGTGCTCACCGCTGGCGGCTTCGGCGATGCGGTCGGCGTCGTACAGCAGGACGCCGAGATAGCGGATGCGGCCGACGCAGGTTTCCGAGCACACCGTCGGTTGCCCGGATTCGATCCGCGGGTAGCAGAAGATGCATTTCTCGGCCTTGCCACTCTTCCAGTTGTAGTAGATCTTCTTGTACGGGCAGCCCGAAACGCACATCCGCCAGCCACGGCATTTGTCCTGGTCGATCAGGACGATGCCGTCTTCCTCGCGCTTGTAGATCGAACCCGACGGACATGAGGCCACGCAGGCCGGATTCAGACAGTGTTCGCAGAGGCGCGGCAGATACATCATGAAGGTGTTCTCGAACTCGCCGTAGATATCCTTCTGGATGTCGTCGAAGTTCTTGTCCTTGCTGCGCTTGCTGAATTCGCCACCGAGGATTTCTTCCCAGTTCGGCCCCCAGACAATCTTCTCCATGCGCTTGCCGGTGATCAGGCTGCGCGGCCGCGCCGTCGGCGCCGCCTTCATTTCCGGAGCAGATTGCAGATGATCATAGTCAAAGGTGAAGGGCTCGTAGTAATCATCGATCTGCGGCATGTTCGGGTTGGCGAAGATGCGCATCAGCAGCTTCCATTTCGCTCCCTGGCGAGGTTCGATGCTGCCGTTGGCCTTGCGTACCCAGCCACCGTTCCACTTGTCCTGGTT
The DNA here is from genome assembly GCA_016713625.1 of Candidatus Accumulibacter affinis. Lineage (GTDB taxonomy): Bacteria > Pseudomonadota > Gammaproteobacteria > Burkholderiales > Rhodocyclaceae > Accumulibacter > Accumulibacter affinis. The sequence goes on along the minus strand of JADJOT010000004.1, from coordinate 27,330 downwards.
TTCCCACTCCTTGGGGTAGCCGATACCGGGCTTGCTCTCGACGTTGTTGAACCAGGCGTATTCCATACCAGGGCGACTGGTCCATACGTTCTTGCAGGTGACCGAGCAGGTGTGGCAGCCAATGCACTTGTCCAGATTCAAGACCATGCCAATTTGGGCGCGAATTTTCATGCCTGTGCTCCTTGCGCTTGCGTCATTTCTGTTCCCTGCCGGGGCTCGTCCAGCCAATCGACCTTGGCCATCTTGCGCACCACGACGAACTCATCGCGGTTGGTGCCGATCGTTCCGTAGTAGTTGAAGCCGTAGCTGAACTGGGCGTAACCGCCAATCATGTGCGTCGGCTTGAGCACCGCGCGCGTCACCGAGTTGTGAATGCCGCCGCGGACGCCGGTGATCTCCGATCCCGGGGTGTTAACGATTTTCTCCTGGGCGTGATACATCAACACCATGCCCGGATGGACCCGCTGACTCACCACCGCCCGTGCGGCGATGGCGCCATTGATATTGAACAGTTCGACCCAGTCGTTATCGACGATGCCGGCGGCTTTTGCGTCGTCTTCGCTCAACCAGATGATCGGTCCGCCACGGCTCAGCGTCAGCATCAGCAGGTTATCGGTATAGGTCGAGTGAATTCCCCACTTCTGGTGCGGCGTGATGAAGTTGAGCAGGATTTCCGGGTTGCCATTGCGCTTGATGCCGTGAATCCCGGCGGTGGCCTTCAGATCGACCGGCGGGCGATAGCTCGAGAAGCCTTCGCCGAAGGCAATCATCCACGGGTGGTCAAGGTAGAACTGCTGGCGCCCGGTCAGCGTGCGCCACGGGATCAGCTCGTGTACGTTGGTATAGCCGGCGTTGTACGAGACGGTCTCGCTCTCGATGCCACTCCAGGTTGGCGAGCTGATGATCTTGCGCGGCTGCGCCTGGATGTCGCGGTAACGAATCTTCTCGTCCTCGCGGTACAGCGCCAGATGCGTGTGATCGCGGCCGGTCTGCTTGCCGAGGGCTTTCCACGCCTTGACCGCGACATGACCATTGGTCTCGGGCGCGAGTTGCAGCACTACCTCGCAGGCATCGATATCGCTCTCGATCTTCGGCATGCCGCAGGAGGCCCCTTCAGCGAGGACCAGGCCGCTGAGTTCACCGAGTTGTCGCACCTCGTCCTGGGTGTTCCAGCCGATTCCCTTGCCACCGTTGCCGAGCTTGCCCAGCAGTGGTCCGAGGGCGGTAAAGCGCTTGTACACGTTCGGGTAATCGCGTTCAACGACCTGTACCTGCGGCGCTGTCTTGCCGGGAATCAGGTCCGTCTCGCCGCGTTTCCAGTCTTTCACGTCGAACGGTTGCGCCAGTTCGCCGGGGCTATCGTGCATCATCGGGGTGAGCACGACCTCCCGTTCGACACCCAGGTGGCCGACGCAGACCTCGCTGAACTTCTTCGCAAAGCCCTTGTAGATTTCCCAGTCGCTGCGCGATTGCCAGGCCGGGTCAACGGCCGCCGAAAGCGGATGAATGAAGGGATGCATGTCACTGGTGTTGAGATCGTTCTTTTCGTACCAGGTGGCCGTCGGCAGGACGATGTCCGAGTAGAGGCAGGTGGTGCTCATGCGAAAATCGAGCGTCACCAGCAGGTCGAGCTTGCCTTCGGGCCCCTTCTCATGCCAGACGACTTCGGTCGGCTTGGCCTTCTCGGCACCCAGATCCTTGCCCTGCACGCCGTTGCTGGTGCCCAGCAGGTGCTTGAGGAAGTACTCGTGCCCCTTGCCCGAGGAGCCGAGCAGGTTGGAGCGCCAGATGAACATGTTGCGCGGCCAGTTGCTGGGGTGGTCAGGGTCGGTGCAGCTCATTTTCAGCGAGCCATCCTGGAGTGCCCTGGCCACATAATCCTTCGCTTCCAGGCCGGCGGCCTGCGCGTCGCGCACCACCTGCATCGGATTCGTCTGCAGTTGCGGCGCCGAAGGCAGCCAGCCCATGCGCTCGGCGCGGACGTTGTAGTCGATCATGCTTCCAGCATATTTGGCCTTGTCGGCGAGCGGCGAGAGCACTTCTTCCATGTCGAGTTTTTCGTAGCGCCACTGGTCGGTGTGGGCGTAGAAGAAGCTCGTCGAATTCATCTGCCGTGGCGGGCGAATCCAGTCTAGCGCAAACGCCAGTGCCGTCCAGCCGGTCTGCGGACGCAGCTTTTCCTGTCCGACGTAATGCGCCCAGCCGCCACCGCTCTTGCCGACGCAGCCGCAGAGCATCAGCATGTTGATGACGCCGCGGTAGTTCATGTCGCTGTGGTACCAGTGATTCATCGCCGCACCGATGATGATCATCGATTTACCCTGTGTCTTGTCGGCGTTGTCGGCGAACTGGCGGGCGACGGTGATGATCTGGTCGCGCGGCACGCCGGTGATGCGCTCCTGCCACGCCGGCGTGTAGGGCGTATTGTCGTCGTAGCTGGGAGCCGCCGGCTCGCCCGGCAAGCCGCGGGAAACGCCGTAGTTGGCGACCTGCAGGTCGAATACCGTGGCCACCAGCGTCTCGCGCGGGCCGTCTTCCCCGGCCAGCTGGAGGCGCTGAACCGGAACGCTGCGTACCAGTACGTCGCTTTGCGCATTGTTCGGGAAGTGCTCGCTGACGATGCCACCGAAATACGGGAAACCGACCTGCACGGTCTCGGGTGCCGATGGCGCCCCTTCGAGCAGGGAGAGCTTGAGCTTCACCTCGCTGCCCGCGACGGCCTCGCGCGCTTCGAGGTTCCACTTGCCCTCGTCGGCACGCCCTTCAGCGCCCCAGCGGAATCCGATCGAGCCATTCGGCAGCACCACCTTGCCAGTTTCGTCGACAGCCACGGTTTTCCACTCCGGGTTGTTGGCCTGGTTGAACTTTCCGTCGAAGTCGGAAGCCCGCGCGTAACGGTCGGGCACCATGATCTTTTCGCCGGTGCTGGTGGTGTGTTCCTTGAGCGTCACCAGCAGCGGCAGGTCGGTGTAACGGCGTGCGTAGTTGTCGAAGTACTCGCTGCGCTTGTCGAAATAGAACTCCTTCAGGATCACGTGCCCCATCGCCATCGCCACCGCGGCATCGGTGCCCTGTTTGGGGTGCATCCACAAATCGGCGAGCTTGGCGACTTCCGAATAGTCGGGAGTCACGGCCACCGTCTTGGCGCCCTTGTAGCGTACCTCGGTGAAGAAGTGCGCGTCGGGCGTTCGCGTCTGCGGAACGTTCGAGCCCCAGGCGATGATGAAGGTGCTGTTGTACCAGTCGGCGGACTCGGGAACGTCGGTCTGCTCGCCCCAGACCTGCGGGCTGGACGGCGGCAGGTCGCAATACCAGTCGTAGAAGCTCATGCAGACGCCACCGATCAGGCTCAGATAGCGGCTGCCGGCCGCGTAGCTGACCATCGACATGGCGGGGATCGGCGAGAAACCGATTACCCGATCGGCGCCGTGCTTCTTGATCGTATACACGTTCGCTGCGGCGATGATTTCATTGACTTCATCCCAGCTCGAACGTACGAAACCGCCGAGACCACGGACGCTCTGGTAGTCCTGGCGCTTGGCGTCCGACTCGACAATCGACGCCCAGGCTTCCACCGGTTGATACGCCAGGCGCGCTGCGCGCCAGCTCTTGAGCAGGCGGCCGCGTACCAGCGGATACTTGACGCGATTGGCACTGTAGAGGTACCAGCTATAGCTCGCCCCGCGCGCGCAGCCACGCGGTTCGTGGTTGGGCATGTCCCAACGGGTGCGCGGATAGTCGGTCTGCTGGGTTTCCCAGGTGACAATGCCGCCCTTGACGTAAATCTTCCAGGAACATGACCCGGTGCAATTGACGCCGTGCGTCGAGCGAACGATCTTGTCGTGTGCCCAGCGATTGCGGTAGGCATCTTCCCAGGTGCGGTCTTCGCCGGTGACCGTGCCGTGGTCATCGGAAAAGGATTCCTTCGGGGCAGAAAAGTAGCTCAGGCGGTCTAGAAAGTGGCTCATGCGGATTCCTCTGGAACTTGAGTGGGCTGGGCGATCAGGGATTCTTTACGTACGCGTTCGCACGCAGGTAGAACCACCAGTTGAGCACCAGACACAGGGCGTAAAAGATGGCGAAGCCGTACATCGCGATCTGCGGCGTGCCGGCCTTGATTTGCTGGCCGATCACCACCGGCGCGATGAAGGCACCGTAGGCGGCGACTGCCGAGGTCCAGCCGAGTACCGGGCCGGCCTGCTGACGGTCGAAGATCACGCCGATGGTACGGAAGGTCGAGCCGTTACCGACGCCGCTGGCGAAGAACAGCACGATGAACAGTCCGAGGAAGGTCGGGAAGTACTGCTCCGGCGTCGCCGAGCCGTAGGCCTGCATCATCACGTAGCCAACGGCGGCCGATGCAAGCACCATCACCAGCGAGATCACCTGGGTGACGATCGAACCGCCGAGTTTGTCGGAGATCCAGCCGCCGATCGGACGTACTGCAGCGCCGACAAAGGGACCGATCCAGGCATAGGTGAACGCCGACGGCGCGTTCGGGTTCTTCAGGGTGTGCTGCAGTACACCGTTTGCGTCAGGCACGTGGCTGATGCCGAAGATCACCGTGATCGAAAGCGGCAAGGCCATCGAGAAGCCGATGAACGAACCGAAGGTGACGATGTACAGCGCTGTCATCGACCAGGTGTGCTTGTCCTTGAAGATCAGGAACTGCTTGGCGACATGCTCCTTCATCGTGCCGAAGGCGGCCAGCTTCATCACCAGCAGCGCGCTGACGATGTCCAGCGGTATGGCCACCCACATGCTGATCACGCCCAAGCCGGTGGGCGCCGGCAGGTACAGGTACAGTCCGAGGATGGACGGCACGAAGGCCAGCGTGTACAGGTAGATAATCTTGGCGAAGGCAACGACTGGACCGCCAGTGGCCGGTGAAACCGTCTTCAGGTTGTTCATGCCAAACCAGCACAGCGCGGCCAGCGGTACCAGTGACAGTACCCAGGCGAAACCGGCGTTCTGGATCCAGGTCGGCGTGCCCGCCGGGATCTTGCCCAGGATCCAGCCGCTGTCCTTCAGCAGCGTCAGCGGTTCGCCACCGAAACTCCCGAACAGGCCGACGGTCATCACCAGCGGAATGACGATCTGCATGGTCGTCACGCCGAAGTTGCCGAGGCCCGCGTTGAGGCCCAGCGCGGTGCCCTGCAGGCGCTTCGGGAAGAAGGTGCTGATGTTGGACATCGAGCTGGCAAAGTTGCCGCCGCCGACGCCCGACCACAGCGCCATCAGCTGGAACGCCCATAGCGGCCAGTCCTTGTGCTGCAGCGCGATGCCGGTACCGATCGCCGGTGCCAGCAGCATCGCCGTGGTCAGGAAGATGGTGTTGCGCCCCCCCGCCAGGCGGATCAGGAACGACGCCGGAATGCGCATCGTCGCGCCCGAGATGCCGGCGATGGCGGTCAGCGTAAACAGCTCGGGCTGCGTGAACGGGAAGCCCAGGTTGAGCATCTGCACGGTGATGATGCCCCACATGCCCCACACCGCAAAGCCGCAGAGCAGCGCCGGCACCGAGATCCAGAGGTTGCGGTAGGCGATCTTCTTGCCGGTCTTCTCCCAGAAGGCGTCGTCCTCCGGTCGCCAGTCGGCGACGTCGGCGGCACTGGTGCGCGCGGGTTCGGCAGGGCTGCTGCTTTGCATAAGGGCTCCGATATAACGAGGTGTGATGTGTGCAGTTTTACGAGGCCGGGGTGTCGGTACCCAGGATATGAGTCCCGCGTACTTCGGTGAGGTACATCCAGATCAGCGATACCCAGACCACGCCATACATCAGCATGAAAGCACTGGAACGGACTCCGGTCAGGTCCATCATCGCGCCAAACATGATCGGCAGGACGAATCCACCGAGGCCGCCGGCCAGTCCGACGACGCCGGAAATGACGCCGATGTTCCTGGGATATTCGTCGGAGATGTACTTGAATACCGATGCCTTGCCAAAGGCCCAGCCAATGCCCAGGAGGAACACCAGCGCGGTGAACAGGTAAACGTTCAGCCCGAGGTGGAATGACTTCGGGCCGTTGACCGTCATGATGGTGAAATCGGTCTGCGGGTAGCTCAGGAGGAAGAGGACGATCCAGCTGAGCCACAGCACCCACCAGGTCACGGCATGGGCGCCGTAGCGATCGGAGAACCAGCCGCCGACGGCGCGCAGCACGCCGCCGGGCAGCGAAAAGCACGCCGCAAGCAAGGCGGCGGTGGTGATGTTGAGACCGAACTCGCCGACGTAGTACTGGACCATCCACAGGCTCATCGCGACATAGCCGCCAAAAACGATCGAATAGTATTGGCAGAGTTTCCACACCTTGGGATCCTTGAGCGCCTGCAACTGCTCGCGCCAGGTGATCCTTGAATCGACGAGGTGAGCCGGATCGGAATGGCTGAACAACCAGAAGATCAGCGCGGTAGCGAGCATCACTCCTGAATAGACCTGCGGCACCGCCGTCCAGCCAAAGGCAACGATGAGCGCCGGGGCGACGAATTTGTTCACCGCGGCGCCCGAGTTGCCGGCGCCGTAGATGCCCATGGCAAATCCCTGCCGCTCCCTGCTGAACCAGCGTGCCACGTAGGGCGTGCCGACCGAGAACGAGCCACCAGCCATGCCCACGAACAGGCCGAGGACCAGGAAGTGCCAGTAAGCGGTGGCGTAGGAGATCAGGTAGATCGGCACGACGCACAGGATCATCAGGACGAACAGGACGATGCGACCGCCGAACTTGTCGGTCCACATGCCCAGCGGAACGCGGATCAGCGAACCGGTGAGCACCGGGGTGGCCGTCAGCAAGCCGAACTCTGTGGCATTCAGGCCGAGCGTGGTCTTGATTGGAATGCCGATCACGCCAAACATCATCCAAACCATGAAACACACTGTAAACGCCAACGTGCTGACGATCAGCACCGCCAGCCCTTGCCCTTGCTTGCTCATTGAGACCATCTCCCTGGCTGCCTGTAGATCAACGCAGGGAGACTAACGCAGGACCATCTTTTGCTGACTTGATGCGCATCAAGACTGCGAAATATCGGTCAGCAAGCGGCCTTTCCGCACCGGCTCCGACGCTCGGCTGCCGATGCGGCGAGGCGGTGATCAGCGGCGTCCTGCGGGTCAGGGCGCCTCGGGCTATTGGTGGCGCAGTGCCTCGATCGGATCGAGGGCGGCGGCGCGGTGCGCCGGATAGTAGCCGAAGAAGATGCCGATGCCGGCGGCCACCCCGAAGGCCACCAGGATCGAACTGCCGGAGATGACGATCACCATATCGGTCAGCGCATTGGTCAATAGCGCGCCACCGACGCCCAGAACGAGGCCGACCAGGCAGCCGGCGACCGAGATCATCAGCGCTTCGAGTAGAAACTGCGCCAGGATGTCCTTCTGGCGCGTTCCGATCGCCATGCGGATGCCGATCTCGCGCGTACGCTCGGTCACCGAAACGAGCATGATGTTCATGATCCCGATGCCGCCGACCAATAGCGAGACGGAAGCAATCGCTCCGAGCAGCACCGACATCACCCGCGTCGTTTCCGCCGCCGAGTCGGCTGCCGCCGCCAGGTTGCGCAGATAGAAATCGTTGTCCTGTCCCTCGCGCAGACGATGGCGCTGACGCAGCAGCGCGGTCATCTGCTTCTCGACCGCCGGCATCGCCTCGGCCGTGTTGGCCTGCACCATGATCAACCGCACCGACCCCGGAAAGGGGTTGCCGAAGACCTTGCGCTGCGCGGTGGTCAGCGGAATGATCACGGTATCGTCCTGATCGCGACCGTCGAGGTTCTGCCCTTTCTTGCCGAGCACGCCGACGATCACGAAAGGACTCTGGCGGATACGGATCGTCTTGCCGAGCGGATCATCATTCCCGAACAGATTGTCGGCGGCGGTCTGGCCGATCAGCGCCACCCGCGTCGCCGCGCGCACGTCCGAGTCGCCGAACGGGTAACCGCTGACGATCGTCCACGCGCGCGCGTCGACGTAGGGCGGCGTCGTGCCGACCACCGTCGAACTCCAGTTGTTTGCCCCATAGACCAGTTGTTGGGTCCCCTGCTGTACCGGCGCCACGTTGCTGACGCCGTCGAGTTCGGCGATCGCCTCGGCATCGGCGATGGTCAGCGTCGGACCGCCGCCACCACCGCTGCGCAGGCCGCCGGCGCTGGTTGAGCCGGAAATCACGATGTACAGATTGCTGCCCATGCTGCGGATGGTCTGCGCCACCGCGTACTGCGCGCCCTGACCGATGGCCATCATCATCACCACCGAACCGACTCCGATCACCATCCCGAGCATGGTCAGGACGCTGCGCATTCGGTTCGCGCCCATTGCCTGCCAGGCCTCGCCGAGCATCGCCTTCAACATGCGGTGAGCGCTTGCGCCGGGGTCGGGAGGTCGCTGACGATGCGGCCGTCACGGAAACGTACCTGGCGTGCGGCGTAAGCGGCGATGTCCGGTTCGTGGGTCACCAGGACGATGCTGATTCCGCCGCGGTTGAGCGCCGCAAACAGCGTCATGATCTCCTCGCTGGTATGGCTGTCGAGGTTGCCGGTTGGTTCGTCGGCCAGGATCAAGCGCGGGGAATTGACCAGCGCACGGGCAATCGCCACGCGCTGCTGCTGGCCGCCGGAGATGCGGCTTGGCAGCGAACCGGCGTAGTCAGCGAGACCGACGCGGGCGAGCTCCTGCCGCGCCCGTTCTCGCCGCTGCGCGCGTTCGACGCCTGCATAGACCAGCGGCAAGGCGACGTTGTCTTCGAGAGTCATCCGCGGCAACAGGTTGAAACCCTGGAAGACGAAGCCGATACTGCGGTTGCGCAGCGCCGCCAACTGGTCCCTGTCAAGATCGGCTACCCTGCTGCCGACCAGGAAGTAGTCGCCGCTGCTCGGCGTATCGAGACAGCCAAGCAGGTTCATGAAGGTCGACTTGCCTGATCCCGATGGCCCCATGATGGCCACGAACTCGCCAGTCTCGATGCTCAGGTCGACTTCCCGCAGCGCCGGAAAGAGTCCGGCGGCCGTGCTGTACGACTTGCCGAGACCGACGACACGAATGACCGCCTCGACCATCAGAACAGTCTCATGCCCACGCTGCTTGGCTTGCCATTGGTGGCGGCGACATTCTCGCCGGTGATCACCGTGTCGCCGACCTTGAGCTCGCCACCGAGCACTTCGGTGTTGCGATTGTCGGTGATCCCGATCTGCACGCTGACCGCTTTCAACTCGCCGTTCTCGATGCGGTAAACGTTGCCACTGGCGCTGTCGCGCTTCCTGCTCTTGCCTTTCGCCTCGCCGCTCGTTTCGCCGGACGGCTTCTGCGGCGGCGCGTCGCTGCGCTCGCCGGCGTCGGTCGGCTTGAAGCGCAGCGCGGCGTTAGGCACCAGCAACACGTCCTGGCGACTGGCGACGCCAATGCTGACGTAGGCCGTCATGCCGGGCAGCAGGATGTGTTCGGGATTGGAAAGTGAAACGCGTACGTTGTAGGTGACGACGTTTTGCTGGGTGGTCGGGTTGAGGCGGATCTGCTGGACCTCGCCCTGGAAGTTGCGGTTCGGGAAGGCATCGACGGTGAAACGCACCTTCTGACCTTCGCGGATCTTGCCGATGTCGGCTTCGGCAAAGCTCGAATCGATACGCATCTCGGAGAGATCCTGCGCAATCTTGATCAAGGTCGGCGTCTGCAGGCTGGCGGCGACGGTCTGCCCGAGGTCGACGACACGGTCGACGACGACTCCGGAGACCGGCGAGCGAATCGTCGTGTAGCGGAGATTGACCTGATCCTTGTCGGCGGCGGCCCTGGCCTGGGCGAGCTGCGCCTCGGTCGAGCGACGCGTCTGGGTGGCCTGTTCGAGCTCCTGCCGGGAGACGTATTCCTGTTCGAACAGGGCCTTCATCCGCACTTCACTGGCGCGCGCAAGGTCGAGCGCCGCCGCGACGTTCAGCACGTTGGCTGCCGACTGCCGGGCCTGGGCAGCGAGCAGCGAGTCGTCGAGTTCGAGCAGCGCCTGGCCTTTCTCGACCTGGTCGTTGAAGTCGACATAAAGCCTGGTGACCGTCCCGAAGACCTGAGTGCCGACACTGACCAGCACCACCGGGTTGAGGGTGCCGTTGGCCGAGACGGTCTGGGTGACGTCGCCCTTTTCGATGGTCTGCAGCTTGTAGCGCTGTTCGAGCGACTCGCCCGCGCTCTGGCGGTACCAATAGGTGCCGCCGGCGCCGGCGAGGGCGAGGAGGAGAAGCAGGGAGTACTTGCGTGCGATCATGGCTGACGGGCTTTCTGGCGACTGCTGGTCGACAGCAGGAGCTGGCTGTCGAGGGCGCCGATGGCTTTGGCCAGGGTGGCGCGCGAGACGTACCAGTCGAGCATCGCCTGGATACGCTGCAGGCGGGCGTTGGCGAGCGCGCTCTGGGCGTTGAGGACGTCGAGGATGTTGCCGACACCGGCCTTGTAGCGTCCGAGGGCGACGCGCTCGGAATGTTCGGCGCTGGCCAGCAGGTCGGCCGTGGTACGAATGGTCTGCGTAGCGGTGGTCAGGCTTTGATAAGCCTCCCAGACGTCGAGTGCGACCTGCTGGCGGACGTTGTCGCGCTGGGCAACCCGGACGTCGGTGCTGGCTGCAGCGGCACGGACGTTGTAGGTGGTGTTGAAGCCGGAGAAGATCGGCAGGCTGAGGACCAGTCCGATCGAGCTGCCGTTGGCCGAAGCACCGCCGAGGTCTGCCCATTGTGGGCCGGCGCTCAGCGCGACGGTCGGCAGGCCGGCGGCGCGCGCATAGTCGACGCCCGCCTGCGCGGCCTTGACCTGAGCTTCGGCTGCTTTGAGGTCAGGGCGGCGGTCGCGCGCTTCGGCGATCAGCGCGGCGACGTCGCCCTCGAAGCTGGCATCGGGCGTCGCGGTCGGGATGTCATCGAGCTGCAGGGGCTGGTTGGCATCGAGGCCCATGACGGTGGCGAGACGGCCAAAGCTGTTTCTGAGCAGGCCTTCGGCGCGGAGGCGGGTGAGCGTGGCCTGCGACCAGGCGGTCTGTGCCTGCAGGCGGTCAGCGGGAGTGCCGGTGCCGACGCGGTAGCGAACTTCGGCAGCTGTCAGGCTTTCGCGGCTGGCCTTCTCCGACTCCAGCGTGGCGGTGACCGCGGCGCGTGCGGCCTGGGTGTTGTAGTAGGCCTGCAGGGCATTGAGGAAGACGGTCTGGACGGTCGAGTCGAGGGTCGATGCGGCGGCGCTCATCAATTGTCGGGCGACTTCGAGATTCGCCGAACGCGCGCCGAAGTCGAAGAGCAGCCAGGAGAGGGTCAGCGAGGCGCTGCGCTGGTTCGGGTTCTGGTTGTTGATCCTGATGTGGCTGGCAGCGACGCGGCCGTCGAGGGTGGGGAGGAACTCGGACTGGGCGAGGCCGACCTGGGCAGCCTGGACGCGCGCGGCCGACCACACCTCACGGGTGGTCGGATTCTTGCACAGTGCGAGGTCGACGACTTCGAGCAGGCCGTAAGTGCTGCCAGCCGGTAGCGCCTGGCAGGGCAGGGCAGTACCAGTCAGGGCCGGGCGCGGCGGCGTGATCGCCCTGGTGGCAAAGGGGTCGCTGATCTCCAGGGCCGGCAAATCGGCGGCCAGCGTCGCCAGGAGCGTGGCGATGGCGAGGCGGCGGGTGGGTAACGTTTGGCTGCTGCGGGCGGGCAGCGAAGCTGGTCGAGGGGTCGTGTAAGCCATTTTTCGCTAGTATAGCCAGCTTGGCAGCAATCTCGCGCTCGCCGGTTGCCGGGAGTGCACACAAGGGGGTTTCGCGGTTGTCCTGTCTGCGGATTTGACTACGGCGGCAGGAACCGTGGATACTTGGCGCCTCGACCGAGTTCCTGTTCTCTCCTGCTGTTCCCGCAAAGCGGAGCAGCCTTGCCGCCCGTACTTATACGCTATGTCCCGTGCACCGCTCGCTGGCAATCGCTGGTACGTCTGCCTCACCAAGCCTCGGCAGGAGGGTCTGGCGGTGCGCAAGCTCGAGGAGCAGGCCTACGAGGTCTTCCTGCCCATGCTGACGCGATGGGAAAAGAAGAAGGATGGCTGGGCGAAAAAGCAGCAGGTCATGTTCCCCCGCTACGGCTTCGTGCGCTGCGGCCGCCCCGAGCAGAGCATCGGTCCGATCCGGAGCACGCCTGGCGTGACCGGGCTGGTAAGCTTCGGCAGTATCCCCGCCACCCTGGATGAAGCGACGCTCGAGGCGATTCGTTTGCTGGCTGAACACCAGGCAAGGGGCCAGGAGGAGGAAGTATTCCCTTTCCAGACGGGCGACAGCGTGGAGATCAGCGATGGCCCACTGCGGGGTCTGTCCGGAATCGTGTCCACCGTCGCCACCGAACGGGTGACCGTTCTGCTCAGCCTGCTGGGTCGCGAAAAACCGGTGGCGATACCGACCGCTCACTTGACGCTGACCTGACCCGGCAAACGCTGTGCAGCATATCCGAACCACTTGCTCACGGCCCCTTGCCCAGAGTCGCCGTTTCCCCTATCATTGGTGTTCACCCGTTGAACGACGATCATGACTCCCGCCGAACAAGCGCAATTCCGCATCCTCAAGATCGTCGACGAAGAACCCGAGGTCAGCCAGCGGCAACTCGCTGAGCGGCTCGGTTTCAGCCTGGGCAAGGCCAACTACCTGCTCAAAGCGCTGCTCGACAAAGGCTACATCAAGGCAGGTAATTTTCTGCGGGCTGAGAACAAGCTCAAGTACGCCTACCTGCTGACACCGGAGGGCGTGCGGGGCAAGCTGCGACTCACTCGCGATTACCTTGCCTGCAGGGAGCAGGAGTACCTCGCCATCAAGGCCGAAATCGAAACCATGCGCAACGACCTGGCCAGGCATGACGAGCACGCATGAGTGGCGAGAGACCTAGTCGCTGAGTTCGGGAAAGCGGCCAGGCTGCTGCAAAGACCGGCCGAAGGCGGCTGTTAGCAGTTAGGGTCCCGCAGAACGCGGGAATCGACCGAACGGGCGGCCAGCGCCGCCGCCGGCAACGGTAGCCGGGGCGACCCTGACCATATGCTGAATGCTCAGACATTCGGGCATGGCGGTAGCGTGCCTGCAAGCCGATATCCGATAGCCCGGAGACCGCGGTGGGTGGCGGTCGAGTTTGTGATTTACCCGTAAATAGTCTGGTGCGCCGCGTTGCGCACAGCAAGGGGGAGCAAGGTTCTTCAGCAGATGCCTTGAGAGCCATGGCAACTCGCGAAGGGACCGCCCGTGCTGGGAGAAATACATGAGATTAGCCGCCAAGGAGCAGTCAGCGATCCGCGAAGCGATTCACGCAGCCGATGCAGAGGCTTTGATTTACCTTTTTGGCTCACGTGTCGATGATGCCGCCAAGGGCGGGGATATCGATCTGTTGGTACTTTCAAGGAAAATCAACCTCATGATGAAGCTTGGTATTCTGGCCCGGCTTCATCAGACGCTCGGCGAGCGCAAGATCGACCTTGTGGTGTATCCGGATACTTCCCGGCCTTTTCCCCGAATGGTCATGGAAGAAGGCGTGCGATTATGACGAAAGTGAAAACTGAGCTGTTGCAGGAAGAGCTGGCAGGCCTGCAGCTTGCCGCCGGGCATCTTCAATACTCGATGAAACGATGCCGCAACCTCATTGGTCAACAAGCGTTGCCGCCAGAACAACTGGAGCGTCTGGAATCACTTAGCAGTCGCTTTGCACGATTGGCTGACTTGCTCATTCAGCGCGTATTCCGCTTGATCGACGAGATCGAGTTGACGGGTGGTGGCTCCCTGCTCGATCGAATCTACCGCGCGGAAAAACGAGGTTGGGCAAACGCGGCTGAACTCATCACTATCCGTGAGCTGAGAAACCTGATCGCCCATGAATATGCGACAGAGAAAATGGTCGAGGTCTATACCGCGGTCGCAGCATTGTCCCCGAAACTCCTTGCAATGGTGCCCAAAGTAATCGCATACGCTAACCTGACCCTCCAGAAATACCCATAGCCGCAAACCCAGGCCCTGCTGGCAGGGCCTAGCCACTTAGATAGCATGCCCTAGATTACCTCGGCAGAACGCATTGGCATCGAGAAGGGCATGTAGCAAGGAATGCAGCAAGGAGAGTCTGCCCTCCTCGAACGTCAACTCACGCGCCGCTTCGGCACGCCAAGCGCGGAACAATGGGCCAAGACCTCCTTGACGCCAACCATGCTGGAAGATGTCTTCAGGTATTGCTGATTTCTGGACCAGCCGGACAAGCGTGGGTTGTGTCGGTGGTTTGTTGAGCAAGGTTTTTTGTCGTAATTGAGGGAGATCGGCGTGAGAACCAGTTACGAATCCGATGTGGTGGCATGGGCGAGCGAGCAGGCCAGCCTCCTTCGTGCCGGGCGGTTGGAATTGCTCGATTGCGAACACCTCGCGCACGAAATTGACGACGTGGGTAGAAGCGAACAGCGCGAACTTGCGAGCCGGATGTCGGTGCTTCTGGCCCATCTGCTCAAGTGGCGATATCAGCCGGAACGGCGGGGAGCCAGTTGGGAAAAGACCATCCTCGCCCAGCGCAAGGAGATTGCCTATGGACTGAGTGACGCCCCAAGCCTCACCCCCAAGCTTCAGGAAACGCGATGGCTTGAAATGGTATGGGCCAGGGCGGTTGCTCAGGCGGTTGGGGAAAGCGGCCTCGATTGCTTTCCCGACGCCTGTCCCTGGGCGATGGAAGAAGAAGTCCTCAACGATGGCCGGCTGCCCGATGTCTGAAGAAACGCATCGCCAGTAGCAGATCCGTAACGCCGTCGCGTCACCAGGCTGACAAAGGCTCCCTTTCCCTGGTACACCTTCACGCAGTGAACCTTGAACCTGTTTCTGAAACCGCCATGCGTCTGACCGTGCAGCAGATTCAATCCATCCGCGCGGTTGCCGTGAAAACGGCTGGCGACAACGCGCGCATACGTGTCTTTGGCTCCAGGCTCGACGATGCCGGGCGCGGTGGCGATCTCGACCTCATGATCGAACTGAACGACGCCGTGGCAAACCCGGCACTCCTGGCTGCCCGGATCTCCGCCAGGGTTTCGCGCACGCTGCACGGGCGAACAGTCGACGTGCTGATCAGCGCCCCCAATCTGCAGCGCTTGCCCATTCACGAAGTCGCCTATCACGAAGGGGTGTTGATATGACCCTGGATTCCATCCTTGCTGAACGCCTGAAATTCCTGATCCGGGTGGTACGCAAGGAATGTATCCATCTTGAAACGACAGACCAGCGCCTGTTTGCCGTTCCGTTTACGTCACAAATAGCAGCCCGGTTTGATATTGACCCTGACCTGGCCGAGCGCGTCGAAGCGTTTGTCGGCAGGTGGATCGAGCTCTCGGGAAAATACCTATGCTGTCCCTGATTACGATGACGACGATCGAGGTAATTGTTTCGGTACTGACGCGCCACCCGCATATCAAGCTGGCGATACTGTTTGGTTCTCTGGCAGCCGGCCCAGCGCGGACCGACAGCGATCTCGACCTGGCCGTAGCTGCTGAGGAGCCGCTGACCGCCGATACGAAGCTGGCGTTGATTGCCGATCTCGCGGAGCATATTGGCCGCCCTGTTGATCTGATCGATCTGACCTGCGCCGGCGAACCGCTGCTCGGACAGATCCTTACCCATGGGTGTCGGGTGCTGGGAAGCGATGAACGCTACGCACAACTGTTGCGCAGGCATCTCATGGATCACTCGGATTTTGCCCCTTATCGCAACCGTATACTGGCCGAGCGGAGGCGTGCGTGGATCGAGAGGTAATCGAACAGAAACTCGAATCGTTGCGCCGCTGCCTGGCCCGGATGACAGAGAAGTGCCCAGTTGATGCCGAAACCCTGGCACGGGATGTCGATGCACAGGACATCGTTACGCTGAATCTCACCCGTTCCGTACAACTCTCCGTCGATATGGCTGCTCATCTGATCGTTAGTCGGGACATACCCGCGCCAAATGCGACGGGTCGTTGCTCGGTGCGCGCACGGGTAGGTTTACGGGAAGAATGAGGAACTATTACCTGTTCACTCCAGTGATCCCGCGGGAAGATGTGCTTGTTTGTTCGAGAGGCGGTCCAGTATAGTTGCTGCCCTTGGCGAAGCACCTGTGACATCTCGCCTGGCCGGCCTCACCGCTTCAGAGACCGTGGCGATACCCACACGTCACTGGACTGTGGTCCCTGATACTGATCTGCGACATCAAGCTGCTGAATGCTGAGACATTCGGGCATGGCGGTAGCGTGACCGAACGGCCATCATGGGAATCTCAAGCACGAAACAGGGTGTGGCCGGAGATCTCGCGCGGCTACTTGCTTCTTACACGATACGCCTCGAATTGAAGTTGCGAGTACCCGAGGCCTCCACCAGAACGGTGGGTCTACATCCGCCTCGAAGTGCAGGGCCAACACGATGCTGACTTTCCCGAGCGCCTGGTCTACCACAACTACCGACTCTACGACCGCTACCGCCGCCAGGTCGCCAGCCTGGCCGTCCTGGTGGACCATGGCAAAAGCTGGAAACCGACCCAGTTCGGTTATCAACTGTTCGGCTGCGACGTCTGCATCCGCTTCCCCACCGTCAAGATCCTCGACTTTGCTGGTGAGAACCGAGAGCTTGTGATTCCTGGCTGGCGAGGGTGACACGGGCCGTCATTCCCGCGCACGCGGGAATCTACTTGGTTCATCGGATTGTTTTTGCAGGGAATTTGCGGTATGAACTGGGTTCACGTTGGCGCGGGAATGACAGCTTCCTCGCCCCGCACCGGTTTTTCATAGCCGCTGATGTGACTTGCACAAGAAGACATCCCAAGATCCCAGGCGGGGGACCTTGTTGCCAAAGGGACGCCGATCGCCTCAACGGGGCGGCAGGGCGCAGCCATCGCCGGTCCGTCTATTCCTGTAAGTCGCCTTCGACGAAGTTGGCATCGTCGCCGCCGTGACCGCCAACCAGGCCGAGGCCAGGCCAAGGCCGGCGAGGCATCGCCACATCGAGGCCAGGCTACCCGGCAAACAGCACGCCTTGCCAGGCGCCTGGACTTCATCGCGCCGAAGCGGTTGGGTCATCCGCCAGGGAGACGGCTTCTGGCGGCAGCGCTGAGGATGATGAACATTAGCCCTTAGCTAGCTGTGTTCTCTTGAGAATTTTATATACTGTCCCCGCATTAACCGGCACGAGTAGACTCACATGCCTATACTGTCAGTGTTCTTCGGCATCATCGTTCGTATGTGGCATGATGACCACCCGCCGCCTCATGTTCACGTCGAATACCAAGGATTCGAGGCTTTTGTCGAAATTCGAACGGGCGAGATCAGCGAAGGGCGGCTACCACGGAAAGCTGCGGCGCTCGTCAAAGAATGGTGCTTGCGGCATCAAGATGAATTGCTGGCGAACTGGGAGCGCGCGCAAAGATTTGAACCCTTGCAACGTATAGCCGGAGCAGACCAGGATGATTAAGGTGACTACGGCACGCTATCTTGGCAACTATCAAGTTGCAGTTCTTTTCTCTGACAATAAAGAAGGCATTTTTGACGGTACAGCTTTGTTACAACGCGATGGGACGCTGATAGAAGCGCTGCGCGATGAAAGTTTCTTCAAGCGCCTGTTTGTCGATATGGGGGCCTTATGCTGGCCAAACGGGCTGGAACTGTCGCCGTCGCGATTGTATGAGACCTGCAAAATGACTGCAGTGGCCTGATGCCTCAGACAAGGCCGAAAAAAGGCGCGACACCGGGCAACCACAGGACCATGGTGCGCGGAGCAACTGTCGGAGAATACGCTGTCTCCTCTGGTAGATGACGACGACTCGCCGCCGCTTACCGAGAAACGACTCGATGGAATGGTAGCTCTTGGGCTGCCTGGCAGGGCCTAGCCACTCGGATAGCATCATGACGACGATCGAGGTAATTGTCTTGGTACTGACGCGCCACCCGCATATCAAGCTGGCGATACTGTTTGGTTCTCTGGCTGCTGGTCCAGCGCGGACCGACAGCGATCTCGACCTGGCCGTAGCTGCTGATGAGCCGCTGACCGCCGATACGAAGCTGGCGTTGATTGCCGATCTCGCGGAGCATATTGGCCGCCCTGTTGATCTGATCGATCTGACCTGCGCCGGCGAACCGCTGCTCGGACAAATCCTTACCCATGGGTGTCGGGTGCTGGGAAGCGATGAACGCTACGCACAACTGTTGCGCAGGCATCTCATGGATCACTCGGATTTCGCCCCTTATCGCAACCGCATACTGGCCGAGCGGAGGCGTGCGTGGATCGAGAGGTAATCGAACAGAAACTCGAATCTTTGCGCCGCTGCCTGGCCCGGGTGACAGAAAAGTGCCCAGCTGATGCGGAAACCCTGGCACGGGATGTCGACGCACAGGACATCGTTACGCTGAATCTCACCCGTTCCGTACAACTCTCCGTCGATATGGCTGCCCATCTGATCGTCAGTCGGGACATACCCGCGCCAAATACGATGGGTCAAGCCATGACGCCTTCCCCTTGAACCCGCCATCCGAAACCGCCGTCCCCAAGGACGACTACGACACCCCCTGGAAAGACGCCGTCACGCGCTACTTTCCTGAGTTCATCGCGTTCTACTTTCCCGACGCGCATTGGCAGATCGACTGGAGCCGCGGCTATACCTTCCTTGATCAGGAACTCGCCCAGATCGTCAAGGATGCCGAACTCGGTAAGCGGCTCATCGACAAGCTCGTCCAGGTCGCCACCCACGACGGCGGCGAACACTGGGTCTACGTCCACGTCGAAGTGCAGGGCGGTTACGACGGCGACTTCGCTGAACGCCTCTTCACCTACAACTACCGCCTCTACGACAAGTACCGCCGCCCCATCGCCAGCCTCGCCGTGCTTGCGGACGACCGCGAGCACTGGAAGCCGCAAACTTACGGCTACGAACTCTTCGGCTGCCGGCACTACCTCGAGTTTCCTACCGTAAAGCTGCTCGACTACCAGTCGCAAGCCCAAGCCCTGCTGGTCGACCCCAACCCTTTCGCCCTGGTTACCGCCGCTCATCTACTCACCCAGCAAACCAAGGGCGACGACCGGCAAAGGCTTGCCGCAAAATGGCGGCTGGCCAAACTGCTGTACGAACGTAACTGGGACAAGCAACGCATCATCGACCTGTTCAGCGTCATCGACTGGATGATGCAAGTGCCCAAAGAATTGCAAAAGCAACTCTGGCAAGACATCGAACAACTGGAGAGGAACCGAACCATGCCCTACATCACCTCGGTAGAACGCATCGGCATTGAGAAAGGCAGGCAGCAAGGTATGCAGCAAGGTATGCAGCAAGGCATGCAGCAAGGCATGCAGCAAGGCATGCAACAAGGTATGCAGCAAGGAGAGGCGGCTCTCCTCGAACGCCAACTTACCCGCCGCTTCGGCCCGCCAAGTGCGGACACCCTGGCTCGGCTGAAGGCCGCCAGCCTCGACCAACTGGAACAATGGGCCGAAAACATCCTGGACGCCACCATGCTGGAAGACGTCTTCAAGGATCACTGACAAGCTGCCGAATGCGAAAAACGTATTCGGGCATGGCGGTAGCTTGCCTGAATGGCTATCCCGAGACGCTCAAACACCAACCAGAGCATTCGCTCACTGCGAGGCACCCCTGGGACGATGGCCGTGGAAACCGCCAGCAGAGTGAACTGGAGGCTAAACGGGTTAATCTATCAACTGTTCGGCGGCGAGGGCGGCATCCTCTTTCCTACCGTCAGGCTCCTGGACTACGCCAACCGGACCAAATCCCTGCTCGAAGACCCCAATCCCTTCGCTCTGCTCACCGCCGTTCACCTTTTCACACGACGCACTAAGGGTGACCCGGTTCTGTCCAGGTTGGCCTGACCACCGCCGATAACGACCAGTTGGAAGAATGGGCAATCAAGGTGCTCGATGCCGAGGCCCTGGGCGAAGTCTTCAATCAGCGCCCACAGTAGCAACGGACAGCACACCGGTTGCGATGTCGCAGGACCAAGCTCACGATGCCAAAAGAACGCCGATCGCTTCTTGAGAATTTCACATGCTGTCCCCTTTTATCAACGCAATTGGGACGAGAAGGCTGAAGATTGCCTTCACCACAATGCATGCATTACAATGAAACATCACTCGCTCGCGGACTCTGATCATGCCCTCCCTGCAAATTCGCAATCTCCCAGACGACCTGTACCAGGCGCTGGCGTGGCGCGCTGAACAGTCGCACCGAAGCTTGGCACAGGAGGCGCTGATCGCGCTTCGCAGGGCAACGGAGAGCACCGATAGCGGGCGCCGGGAACAGATTCTAGAAAAAATCCGCCTCGACATCGCGACTACCGGCATCCGGACGCTTTCCTTCCCACCAGAACGAATGCTCCGCGAAGACCGGGACCGCTAACCCATGCGCATCGTCCTTGACGCCTCAGCGGCTGCCAATATCATTTTGCGCACTGATCTTGCGCCGGCCCTCATCGAAAGACTTGGACAAGGCCGACTGGTCATCGCGCCCTCTCTGTTTCATAGTGAAATCGCGAACACGCTCTGGAAATACGTCCGGTGCGGCGATCTGAGCAAAGACACGGCCTTGGCTCGCTACGCCGAGGCCGTCGGCTTGGTGGACGCTTTCGAAGCGGACGAAGCGCTCGCCACTGAAGCCTTGTCCGCCGCCATTCGCTACAACCACCCGGTCTACGACCTGCTCTACGTCATTCTGGCGCGTCGGCACGGCTGCCGGGTGCTGACCGTCGACAAGCGGCTCATAACCCTTGCCGGCCAGATTGATGAAAGCATGCTTCCCTAGAAGAGAGGCGCGACGTAGTGAACGACTTGCCAATAGTGAGCCTTGAACGTTTGGGTTTTGTGAAGGTTCGCCAGTCAGGTAGCCACGTCATCATGCTGCGCGGTTCAAAAGGATGTGTGGTTCCAATCCATAGCGAACTCAAAGTTGGCACCCTTTCTGGGGTTCTCTGGCAGACTGCGGTAGCTCCCGAAGAGTTCATCGCAGCACTGTGAGCGTGATGCCCGCAAGACTTCGCTAACCTTTCCATGACGCCTTCCCTTGAACCCACGCCCCGAAACCGCCGTCCCCAACGACGACTACGACACCCCCTGGAAAGACGCCGTCACGCGCTACTTTCCTGAGTTCATCGCGTTCTACTTTCCCGACGCGCATTGGCAGATCGACTGGAACCGCGGCTATACCTTCCTTGATCAGGAACTCGCCCAGATCGTCAAAGATGCCGAACTCGGTAAGCGACTCATCGACAAACTCGTCCAGGTCGCCACCCACGACGGCGGCGAACACTGGGTATACGTCCACATCGAAGTGCAGGGCGGTCAGGACGGCGACTTCGCTGAACGCCTCTTCACCTACAATTACCGCCTCTACGACAGATACCGCCGCCCCATCGCCAGCCTCGCCGTCCTGGCGGACGACCGCGAACACTGGAAGCCGCAAACTTATGGCTACGAACTGTTCGGCTGCCGGCACTACCTCGAATTTCCTACCGTAAAACTACTCGACTACCGGCCGCAAACCCAGGCTCTCCTGCTCAACCCCAACCCTTTCGCCCTGGTTACCGCCGCTCATCTACTCACCCAGCAAACCAAAGGTGACGACCAGCAAAGGCTTGCCGCAAAATGGCGGCTGGCCAAACTGCTGTACGAACGTAACTGGGACAAGCAACGCATCATCGACCTGTTCAGTGTCATCGACTGGATGATGCAAGTGCCCGACGAATTGCAGAACCAACTCTGGCAAGACATCGAACAACTGGAGAGGAACCGAACCATGCCCTACATCACCTCGGTAGAACGCATCGGCATTGAGAAAGGTAGGCAGCAAGGCGTGCAGCAAGGTAGGCAGCAAGGCATGCAGCAAGGTATGCAGCAAGGAGAGGCAACTCTCCTCGAACGCCAACTTACCCGCCGCTTCGGCCCGCCAAGCGCGGACACTCTGGCTCGGCTGAAGGCAGCCAGCCTCGACCAACTGGAACAATGGGCCGAAAACATCCTGGACGCCACCATGCTGGAAGACGTCTTCCAGGATCACTGACCAACTCGACCAGCCGGACAAGCGGCGGCCAATACGGTGAATTGTTGCGCACAGATGATTATCTCAGGGCGCAATAAGCACCGCGCGTCGCGCCCTATGGCAGCCACCCCGTACCATCATTCGGCGCAAAGCCCGTTGGCTGTTTCGCCCGACACCTGCCGCAAAGCGCATCGACCTCAAAGCAATCTGGCAACGGCATGGTGGGAACGAGCCGGGTATCCAGAAGAAACTAACCGAGGCCCCTCTGGCGGATGCGTAGCTCAAATGCACGCTCCCGCTCCGTAGCGTCGTCATTGCCATCGATGTCGAGAGGGTTCCGTAGATTCTCTCCCCGCGAGGCCCTCGCCTCGGCACCGCGGTGATCCCGATCTTTGGGCGATCAGCAAGAGCCAGCCTCGGCCATGCCCGTGAAACTGGAGGGCTTCTGGATCTAAACAGATCCCTTTGTAAACCTGCATGCTGGACTTTCAGGGTGGATTAGCACAATCTACATGCTGGTTCTTGGGGCGAATGAGGAACTATTTCCTGTTTAGCCCTGTGGTTCCGCGGGAAGATGCGATTGTTAATTGGCGAGGCGGTCCAGTATAGTTACCGCCCTTGGCGGGGCTCACCACGGCAACTACGTGGCGAGGCTGCCAAGTTACGACACGCTGGCCATTGGTTCATGGTCTGCAAGTTCAATTTGCTGAATGCTGAGGCATTCGGGCATGGCGGTAGCGTGCCTGAATGGCCCTCACGGGACTCTCCAACAGCGAACAGACCCTTGCCGGAAAGCGTGCTGCGAGTATCGTCTCTTGCACGATGCGCGGGAGACCTCAGCGGAAACGACGCGAGGCCTCGGGCATGACTGCCAAGTGGCCTGCTCGGCGCGAATGTGGACTCACTCGCTGCGTGAGAGGAAAACCTTCGCTCGTGGCGACGTAGTGACCTTGTCCAACCATGGGGGGATTTCGTCCAAGGCCCATTAAGCGGTCCAGATAAGAGAATGTTCCAACCGACTTCCAATCCTCTCCAAAGAGTAGCTTTTCAACTTAATGTCAATCGACCATGAGCAAAACCATCCAGAATAGAAAAATACGAATCGCCGTTGTCGGTTGTGGCCGTATTGGCAAGAACCATTTTGGCTCCATTGCGGCGCATTCCGACCATCTCGAACTCGTGGCGGTCTGCGATAATAATCCCAGCGTCCTCGAGGTACACCAGGAACGCCATCAGGTGCCGGGCTACGAAAGCCTGGAGGACCTGCTCGACAATGAGCAACTCGATCTCGTAGCCCTGTGCACCCCCAGTGGCCTCCACCCTGAACAGGCCATCACGGCTTCCCGGCACGGGGTCCATGTCATGACCGAGAAACCCATGGCCACGCGCTGGCAGGACGGCGTGCGCATGGTCAGGGCTTGTGACGACGCTGGCGTCCACCTCTTCGTCGTCAAGCAGAACCGCCGCAATACCACCTTGCAGTTGCTCAAGCGAGCCGTCGAGGAAAAGCGCTTCGGCAAGATCTACATGGTTTCGATCAACGTCTTCTGGACCCGCCCGCAGGAGTATTACGACTCTGCCAAGTGGCGTGGCACTTGGGAACTCGACGGCGGCGCATTCATGAACCAGGCCAGCCATTACGTCGACCTCATTGACTGGCTGATCGGTCCCGTCGATTGCGTACATGCGATGACCGCCACGCTGGGGCGCAACATCCAGGTTGAGGATTCTGGCGTCCTTAACATCCGCTGGCGCAGTGGTGCGCTCGGGTCGATGAGCGTCACCATGCTGACCTACCCGAAAAACCTCGAAGGATCGATCACCATCCTAGGCGAAAGTGGCACCGTGCGCGTCGGCGGCGTTGCGGTCAACGACATCCAGGTGTGGGATTTTGCCGAGCCTCGCGACTACGACGCCAGGATCAAGGAAGCCAATTACGAAACCACCTCCGTCTATGGTTTCGGTCACCCCCTCTATTACAAGAATGTGGTCGACGTCCTGCGCGGCGAAGCCGAGCCGGAAACCGACGGTCGCGAGGGGCTGCGCTCGCTGGAAGTATTGATCGCCGCTTACCTCTCCGCGCGGGATGGCCGCACCGTCTCACTGCCGTTGGAATACTGAACCGCCTAAACATGGAAATGGCGGTCATCGGTGGCGGCATCAACGGCCTGTGCACCGCTTGGCGGCTGGCTGAAAGCGGCCACCAGGTCACCCTGTTCGAACGCGAACGCCTGATGGCGGCGACCAGTTCCGCGTCGTCAAAGCTCCTGCACGGCGGGCTTCGGTACCTCGAAACCGGACAGTTCCTCCTCGTACGCGAAGCGCTGCGCGAGCGCGATGCCTGGATCGAACGGGTGCCTCACCTGACCAGGCCTCTCCCCATCCTGCTGCCGATCTACCAGGGCAACCAGCGGCCTCCATGGGTGGTCGGCCTCGGAATGAAGCTCTATGACCTCCTCGCCGGCGCATCCATGCTGCCGAAGAGCGAGGCGCTGACCCGGGAGCAGATCCTCACGCAGGCCCCCGGCCTGAAAAAGGACCATCTCGTGGGAGGCTTCCGTTACCACGACGGTCAGATGGACGACCACTGCCTCGGACTCTGGGTGGCGGACCGCTGCCGCGAAGCCGGCGCCAACCTCAACGAAGGTGTTCCGGTGGCCTCGGCGTCACCCGATGGAACGCTCAAGCTCGCTAACGGCCAGGGCCTGCGCTTCGACTACATTCTCAACATCGCCGGCCCCTGGGCAGAAAAGCTCCTGACCGACAGTGGCATCCGGGCCACGTACCGGCTCGATGTAGTGCGAGGTAGCCATCTGGTGATCGAGCGTAGCTGCCCGCACGCGCTGATGCTGGAAGTCCCCGGCGATAACCGCATCTTCTTCGTTCTTCCCCTGGCAGGGACGCAGCCTGATCGGTACCACTGAGGTCCGCCAATCGCTCGACCAGCCGATCGCCTGCAGCGAGCCGGAGAGAGACTACCTGCTCGACGCCTACAACCACTTTCATGCCCGGCCGATCACGCCGGCGGACATTGCCTACGCTTTCGCCGGCGTACGGCCGCTGGTGAAATCGGCCAGCGACCCCACGCGAGCCCGCCGGGACTACGCCTTCCAGCGAAACGGCAAACTGCTGACCGTTTTCGGCGGGAAATGGACAACCAGCCTGGCGCTGGCGGAAAAACTCAGACGAAAGGTTCAAGAACCATGAGCGCCCAGATCCACCCCACCGCGATCGTCGACGACGGAGCGGAAATTGGCGAAGGCACCCGCGTCTGGCACTGGGTGCACGTCTCCTCGGGAGCACGCATTGGCAAAGGCTGCTCGCTTGGTCAGAACGTTTTTGTCGGCAACAAAGTCGTCATCGGCAACAACGTCAAGATTCAGAATAACGTCTCGGTCTACGACAATGTCCTCCTGGAAGATGACGTCTTCTGTGGCCCGAGCATGGTATTCACCAACGTGTACAACCCGCGCTCTGCGGTCAATCGACAGGACGAGTATCGCGATACTCGCGTGCAGCGCGGAGCGACGATCGGCGCCAACAGTACGATCGTCTGTGGGACCATCATCGGCGCGCACGCGTTCATCGCCGCCGGCGCCGTCGTCAATCGCGACGTCAAGCCCTTCGCACTGATGGCCGGTGTCCCGGCCCGGCAGATCGGCTGGATCAGCGAGCACGGCGAGCGGCTGGACCTGCCGCTGCGCGGCAACGGTGAGGCTCGCTGTCCGGCCACGGGGGACATCTATCGACTGGTGAATGATCAAGTCGAACAAAGCGCGAAGTAAGAAATCCGCATTTCCGCGCGATAGCCAAGGAGAATTGAACCATGCGGCTCGAAGCGATCTACGATCACGGGCATCTTGAATTCACCCACCCCGTACAACTCAGGCGAGGACGTCTACGCCTGCTGGTGGAAGTGCCTGATGACGAAGTCCTCGATAGCCCAGCTAGCGGTATGGAACCGCAGGAAGCAGCGTATGTGCTGCCGCCCGAGGTGATGGCGATGGCGAGAGTAGCGGAAGAGAGGCTGGATCAGATTCGCAACACACCCCTGCAGGAAGAGACTGAGTTGCCATCACCGCCTGCAAAGCAAGTCGATCGTATCGCGGCCATGGCCTTTCGGAACGAATGCAGGAACGGACGATAAGCGAATGGATCTGTTGATCGACGTAAATGTGGCCCTGGATTATTGCGCCAAGCGTCAGCCATACTTCGCGGCGGCGCGGGACGCGATGGAGTTGTGCCGGTTTCGTGGTGGCCGGCTGTGGCTCTACACCGGTTCCGTGCAAACGCTCGAATACAACCTTTGTGCCGAGCTGAGACGCGACGCCCTGGCCAAAGACGAAAACCACACAACGCGCCAGATTGCTTCGCGCAGTCGGGCTTTGCTGAAAGACTTTTCCCAAGACAAACAATGGCTCGCGGCGCTCGCGGAAGAAGGCCCCGTTTTCGACGAGACCGACCCCGAAGACGAACAACTGATCCGCGCGCTCGCGCGGTTTGCTCCCGGCAGCATCAAGCTCCTCTCCCGCGATCAGCCGCTGCTCGACGCCCATCCGGACAAGACGATCACGCCAACCCGCTACTGCCAGCAGTCGACCGAAGCCAACAAACTGGACTTCATCGATCTCAAGGCCCAGCAGGATGTGGTGCGCGGAGCGGTGGAACGTAACATGCATCGAGTGCTCCACCATGGCAACTACATCATGGGACCCGAGATCGCCGAGCTGGAAACGGCGCTTGCCGAGTACGTCGGAGTGAAACACTGCCTGACCGTGGCCAGCGGCACCGACAGCCTGGAGATTGCCCTGCGGGCACTGGGCATCGGGCCGGGTGATGAGGTGATCACCGTCCCCTTCACCTGGATCAGTTCGGCGGAGATCATCGGACTGGTGGGGGCGACCCCGGTGTTCGTGGACATCGAGCCGGAGAGCTTCAATATCAACGTGGAGCGGATTGAAGCAGCCATCACCCCGCGCACTCAGGCGATCCTGCCGGTGAGCCTGTTCGGGCAGATGCCGGATTACGCGGCGATCAATGCCATCGCCGACCGGCATGGCCTGACCGTGATCGAGGACGCAGCCCAGAGTTTCGGTGCAACACAAAACGACCAACGCAGTTGTGCAATGACGACCATCGCCAGTACCTCATTCTTTCCAGCCAAGCCATTCGGCTGCTACGGCGATGGCGGGGCGCTGTTTACCGACGACGATCACTTGGCCGAGCAAATGCGCGCCATCCGTACGCACGGCGGTGTCCAGCGCCATCATCACCCGCTGCTGGGGATGAACGGCCGATTCGACACGCTACAGGCGGCGGTTCTGCTCGCAAAGTGGCCGCTCTT
>JADJOT010000003.1 GCA_016713625.1 Candidatus Accumulibacter affinis | reverse complement strand
GCTCGATGGTCAGAGATTTACCGCACCCTCGCCCGCCAAGCATGCCGGACAACCGCTGCAGATGGTCATGAAACGCACCCATCAGGAACTCGGCGGTCTCGGCCGACCGGCATGATCCCCTGTGGGCCGCCGGTCTCGCGTCCACCGCGGCCTGACGATCAGCACCGAAACCGGAAGCGGCCGGGATCAAGAAAGGCAACTACGTGCAAGGCACCGTCTGCCTGGTCCTGCAAGCGCCTCGCCAGTAACGAACCCGGTTTTCTGACGAGGTTTATCCGATGGTCGAGGACGAAGTGAAGCGCCAGCTCGCGTCGATGCAGGCCTCGACGAGGACGGCGTGAGCCCAACTCCAACGACGCCGACTACCAGCTTCGCTGCCTACGCCGCTGCGCTCAGGGTGCTCACCCAATATGGCAACCTCGATGGGAAGGGACGTCGAGCACGAGGTCTTCGCCGTGCGGCCGAAGAACGTCAAGAGTGACTTCAGATCGTGATCGAACGGGCGCTGGAAATCGCCTGTGACACGCTGGTGCCGAGAGGGCTGGATGCCTACTGGCGCAACCTTTCTCTGGTCGACGCTACTACCTGCGCGCCCTGGACATCGAGAGCCGGGGCGAGCGCCGCAAGGGCATGTATGAGGAGCTGGCGCGTGGCTTCGGCGTCACCGACATCCGCCCCCTCCTGAAGAGCGACAAGGCCAACGGCACCCGCCTGTTCACCCCAGCCGGTCTGGCGGCGAGCTTGCTTTGCACCCGTCCTGGGAGCGGAGTCCGAATCACGCGGCCCTGCCGGCACGCCGTGGCCGCGTGAGTGTCGGCGCTCCACCCGTTCTGCCGTTTCACCGCTGCGGCACCTGATGTTCGCCATCCGCGAAACCGCTGTCGCCGACAACAGCCCGGAGCCTGGCCGGCAGTATCTGCGTGATACCTTTGGCCAGGGCTACTGGGGCAAACGCGAAGGCTTCATCGCGCTGCTCGAATGGCTTGCTGCCCTGGCCAACGCCGGGGGAATGAATGAATGGACCGCCGACTCGGAAGCCGCCCGCATCCTCGCCGGACGCCTGCGTAACGACCACGCCTGATGTGACCCATCCCGGCCCTGCGCAAAGGAGACCCAATGACGCAAGTAACCCCTGACCTGCCCGAATCGGCATTCCGCCACCTTGCATCAAGCGCCCAAAGAGTTTGCAGAGGAGATGCGCGTCGCCGCCGCCGTCAAGTGGTATGAACTCGGCCGGCTTTCGCAAAGGCCGCGCTGCCGAGGATCGCCGGCCTGACTCCGGCGGGTTTCGTTGATGCCCTCTCGCGCTACAAGGTCAGCCCTATTCCAATACACGGAGGAGGAAGTCAGCGAGGAACTGCGCGATGCGGATTGACGCAGCGCTGACCAGCAAAACGATCGAAGTGCGGGTGCTGCCCGATTCGGCGTTCGGCCTGATCCACGGCAAAAGCCGGGGTCGTGCGGCGTGCCGACGGCTCGAGCGACGGCTTTCCTGGGCAGCGTCAACGAAAGTACATCGGCCTGGAAGCTGAACCACGAGTTGCTGTGGGAAGACGATGACCCGGAAACGATTGCCTGGGTGCAGGAGGAGTTCGATCCGCTTTGGAACGATGCCCGCGCCGTGGATCTTGCCTGTTGCCCGTTCATCGCGCAGGACGTACAGCGCATCATTGCACGGAAGGTCATCGAACCAGCGGACATGAAGGCTATCGCCGATCCGATCGCCGTCGCGGCGGCGGTTGCGGTGGAAACGCCGGTCTATCGTCGCGAACAAGGTCTCTGGCCGCACCAGAAGTATTTCGCCCACTTGGCTCTGGAACGGCACCGGCTGGGGGCGCGTCTGGTTCTGGCCGATCAGGTCTTTTGGGAAAACCGTTCAGCTTGCCGTGGCCGCGCTCCTGATGGCGCTCGACGACCCCGACGGCGGCCCGATCCTGGTGCTTGCCCCAAGCCGCTTCTTCAGCAGTGGCAGGATGAGTTGATGGAACTGCTCCTGCTGCCTTCTGCCCGCTGGGATGGCCGCGCCTGGGTTGACGAGAACGATCTGGAATACCCGTCGGACGGAGTGAAGTCGCTCGGCAAGTGTCCGCGCCGAATCGGTCTGGTTTCGCAGGGCCTGGTGGTGCGCGGTCTGTCGGAAACGATCAATCAACTGCTGAACCAACGCTACACCTGTGTCATCGTCGATGAAGCCCACCGCGCTCGCCGTCGAAAGCTGCCGCGGATGACGCCGGCGCCGATGAAATCGACGAAAGGGCAGCCCCGAACAAGTTGATGGCGTTTCTGCGGCAGATCGGCCCAAGGACGAAAAGCATGCTGCTGGCCACCGCGACCCCGGTGCAATTGCATCCGGTGGAAGCCTGGGACTTGCTGCACATCCTGTCGCATGGCAACGACGGGGTGCTCGGCGGCTGGACGCATACCAGCCCGTGGTTTCGACCGAGTCATTGCCTGGCAATCGCCACCGGCGATGCCGCAGTGCCAACGCGTGATGTGCGTGACGGCTGGCAATACGTTCGCGATCCGCTGCCGTCCCGGTTTGAAGATCCCGCATTCGACCGCATTCGCCGTAGCCTCGATGCCAGCGCCACGCGCTGGCAATTCAACCCCGAAAGTCTGGAGAAGCTGTCGCTCGCGATCCGCCGCGTCCAGCTCCAGAACAGGCTGCT
Organism: Candidatus Accumulibacter affinis; assembly: GCA_016713625.1. GTDB lineage: Bacteria > Pseudomonadota > Gammaproteobacteria > Burkholderiales > Rhodocyclaceae > Accumulibacter > Accumulibacter affinis. The sequence goes on along the minus strand of JADJOT010000003.1, from coordinate 178,118 downwards.
TCCCCACTACGGCGACAACTTCAACCCCTTGCTGCGATGCATCGTGCGCCGAACCCGTGCCTACCTCGAAGCGACGATCAATCCAGCCACGGGCGCCTATCTCCTGCCGAAAGTCACAGTGAAGCTGTTTGGTGAAGAAGACCAGGGCGCTCTCGTTCTCGGCGGCTACCTGCGCGAAGCGTATCAGGAGGCGGAAGCGTTTTCGCTGCTCCTCCAGCAACGGATCAGAGGAGCGGGGGTTTTCAAGACGCTATTGTTGCGACGCATGGGCAGCTCGATGGAAGCGGGGCGCCGCACCGTGAGCAGGCTCCTCGGCGAAGAACCCGACACCCTGATGACGAGGATGACGATGATGCCGACGAGGAAACGCCTGCTCAAGTTGGCCGACCGCCACAGGGCAGCAGCGATTTCAAGAACTTCACCGATGCGGAAATGACATCGCTACGCCGCTGCCTCGACTTGCTCAGACAAGGTGGCAGTAACGATCCAAAGTTGGAAGCGCTGATCGGCTATCTTCGCGGTACTCATCCGAATGTCTCCCGTAGCTGGCTCGATCTGGGTTGCATCCTGTTCTCGCAGTATTACGACACGGTGCGCTGGATCGGCGATGAACTGGCAAGACGTGCCGAGTTTTCCGGCATGGAAATCGGGCTTTACGCGGGAAGTAACCGATCAGGCGTCTGGCGCGAAGGCAGGTTCCAGCGCTGCGGGCGGGAAGTACTCAAGGCACGTGTCAGGGCCGGCGAACTCAAGCTGCTGCTGGGAACGGATGCGGCCTCCGAGGGTTTGAACTTGCAGCGACTAGGGACGCTCATCAATATCGACCTGCCGTGGAACCCGACGCGCCTGGAGCAGCGGAAGGGCCGCATCCAGCGCATTGGCCAGGCCCGTAGCGAAATCTGGATCGCCAATCTGCGTTACCGCGACTCTGTGGAAGACCGAGTCCATCAGGTGCTGGCCGACCGGCTGGAATCCATCCATCAGCTATTTGGCCAGATACCTGACACCTTGGAAGATGTCTGGGTCAAGATTGCGCTGGACGAGGAACAGGAAGCCCACCAGCTCATTGATCGGGCGGCGGCTACCCGCAATCCGTTTGATGCGAAATATGGCAAGGTTGAGGATGCGGACTGGGGAAAGCTGCTCTTTGGTCCTTGATCCCCAAGCGGTGAAGGAGCAGCTTTCTCGGGGTGGTGATTCAACCTGACAGGTAGTTCCTTGCCCGCCGTGAAGTGAGGTACCTTTTTCGCTGGCACCGGTACTGTCTCACCTGTCTTTGGATTGCGCCCGTTTCGCGGCGGTCTGTAGTTCAGCGCGAAGCTCCCGATACCGCGGATTTCTATCCGATCTCCCCGAGCCAGCGCCTCGCTTATCCCTTCCAGGATGGCCTTGACCGATAGTTCAGCGTCTTTGGCGGTGAGTTGGGCGAAGTGTGGGTATGCGGCGAGGCGAATGCTGAGTTCGGAACGGGTCATGCCGACATTCTACGTGGTCTTCCGGGGTCAAACGACCAGCAACCTCTCGTTGAACGGTCTGCTGAGCACCAGCACGGTGGGTGGTGTGGTCGCAGGCCAACCTCCCCGTGCCAATTCGGTTGCCGTTCGCTGGAGAAGAGATTTCTCTTTGCCCTTTGGTCAGAGAGAGGCGACGCTCCGCACATACCTGAGCTTTTCGTCCGAAAGACCAGTGAGATCGCCCTCTTCAATACGGTTCTCTCGCAGGAGCCTTCCGAAGACGATAAGCAATTGCGAGTAACGAAAGTCGTACTTCGTGTCGATCTGACGTCGGGCGTCCGCCAGGTATTCCTGCACTGACCACATGTCGTCTGGGTCACTGGCGTCAGCCGCCCGCCTCTTGAACTCCGCCATGACCTGTACCAGTTCGCGTTGGAGGGCTGCGTTGAACACGCGTCTCGCTATCTTCTTTCCGCTTCGGTCCAAGTCGAGTGCTGCCATTCTACGTCTCTGAACTGACAGGGCATTCACTTGCCGCGCCGACAATACCTTCCTCAACCGCAGGCTGTAGTCGGCGCAGATAGAGCCCGCTGGCCTGAAGCTCGGGAGGAGGGCGGCCACAGGGTGTATTGTAAGCGACAACGATCAGCGGAACAACGCCTTGCCTCACCCCACCCCACCAACCCCAAACCGCTCCCTCTGCCCCGCCCACTCCACCGGAAAGGGCAGCATCAAATCCTTCAAGGTCAGGTGCCAGCAACGCCAGCCGGATAGGGCGACTGACGAGACACGCGCCCGTGACCCGCTTTGCACGTCCGCATGGTAGCAATGGCTCGGTCCTGCGGCTTCCAACATTCGGCTCATTTTGTCTGTTCCGGCTGCTGGGCGGGAATGAACGGAATCAGGTTTGTCCAAAGGCCATCCGCTGCACTTCTACCGGCGCGCGACGGATGTCCACCATGAAACCATTGACATTCAGCATCCAAACGAGCGGATTCTTCGTGAGGCGACTCGGCAACGTCCAGTCAGGCGAGAAGGAGCCCATCTTGAGAGCTTCCCGGATTTCCTTGGACTTGTTCTGCCCGGTGCTTTCAGCAATCCCGAAATATCCGTAGATGACACTGGGCTTACAGTGCGGCGTCTGGGAAGGGTCGTCCAGGAAGTTGATCCGCCCAACCGCATGCACAGCCGCCGCCGCCCAGACCTTCTCCGTGCCCCGTAACAGAGGTGATGGCCGTTTCCTGGCAAGGGCGCCGACCACCTGATGGATCATTTCACGGTATTCCTCGTTGAGCTTCTCGTGGCAGAAGGCGTCGGTCAGTGTCGTGATGGCAGCGAACTTCTCTGCCATGGCCTTGGGGATTCTCTGGGACATGGACGTGACCATCCGTGGAAATGTGAGAGCAGCATTCTGGCAGACCAGGTCGCCGATAACCAAGCTACGTGAACGCCTATCGTGTCTGTGATTGGTGCTTGGAACCGAGGAGGAAGTTGCCTCTTGCCGCCAAGAAGGGAGCAGCGTTCAGCTCGCACCCTGTTGCATCTCATGACCGTCCTCCACCCTCTCTCGTAGTTCCTTCCCCGCCGTGAAGTGCGGCACCCTTTTCGCGGGAACCGGCACGGTCTCTCCTGTCTTCGGATTGCGCCCGCTTCGCGGCGGCCTGTAGTTCAGTGCGAAGCTGCCGAACCCGCGAATTTCTATCCGGTTGCCTTTCGCCAGTGCTTCACTCAACGCGTCCAGGATGGCCTTGACCGAGAGTTCAGCATCTTTGGCGGTGAGTTGCGCGAACTGTGAGTGTGCGGCGAGGCGAGCGATGAGTTCAGAACGGGTCATGCCGACCTCTTACCCGCTCAGTTGAGCGATCGAACGAAGCGCGCCTTTGTGAAACCGTTCGCTGTTAACGCTGTGTCGTTGGCCAGACTGAACGCAGATGGCGGAGGTGCGTCGGCCATCTGACTTAAACACCCGTGTTCGCTCGAACATAGAGGACTTTGTAGTTGCTGCTGGGTGTCGGTCGTTCCTCCGTTACGAAGAGGTCTGGCCTGTCGCGTACTAGGTCAGAGAGCTTCTTGCAGCCGTAGATGCGTGAATCAAAGTCTGGCTGAATCTTCTGAAGGTAACTTCCGAAGGTTCCAAGATTTGCCCAGCCAGCATCGTCGACGGATTTGTCGAGACCTCCATCAGAAACTTCTCGAAACGGTGGTCGTGAGATGGGCGATGGCGCAACCTCAGACTTAGGGATGCCTCTGCCACGATTGCACCGCCGGCCGCTGGCTTTCCGGATATGGTTGCAACATCTGGTGTGCGAAGGACCTCGGTGAAGATGAACTTGTGGCAGGCGTTACGGAACGGTTCGGGTGTTTTTGCTCCCCAAACCCAAAAACCTGAAGGCCCTCTTCGCGGAGACGGACTGCAAGTCCAGTGAAGTCACTGTCGCTGGTCACCAGGCAGAATCCGTCAAACCTACGCGTTGCTGGCAGATCCATCGCGTCGATGATCATCGCGCTGTCGGTTGCATTCTTGCCAGTTGATACGCGAACTGTTGCAAAGGCTTGATCGAATGCTTGTTCAGGAATTTCTTCCAGGAAGCGCTGGCCGGAGAGGTGAAGTCACCGTAGATTCGACGCACTGTCGCCTCACCAAATCGGGCGACCTCTTCGAGCAAGGCTTCTATCACTGCGGCCTGCGCGTTATCAGCGTCAATCAGGACTGCGAGTCGTTTGGTCGGTTCATCTCCGACGCTCGGGCTTGATGATGCGGGCGATGTGGTCATAGCGCGTCTAACAAATGGTGTTTATCTGCCGCCGGGAACGAGCGAGCCCAACTGCTGCTGTCTCGCCACAGACATTGTTGGGCTGACCGCCGTGAGGGTGGCGGTGTCCGATCGCGATTGTAAGCGGTAAGCGACGCCTGTAGGGCGCTGCACCTTTTTTGAGGTGGCTTCGGGGACATGTCATTCCCCACCACTCACCCCGAATTGGACCCTCTGCCCCTCCCACTCCACCGGAAACGGCGCCATCAAATCCTTCAATGTCAGGTTCGCAGGCTGCTTGCCCGCAAGAATGGCTTCCACGATGTCCAGCGCCAGCAACGCCAGCCGCATCAAACGACTCACAAACGACGCCCCGATCTTTTCCGCCTTGGCGATCTCCTCCAGGCATCCGTAGGTTCCGTTCTCCAGCAACCTCTGCCACCGAAACGCCCGAGCAATCGCCTTGATCATCGTGCTGTCGATGGTCGCCATCGGCGCCGTGCTGCCCTGCGTCCCATCCGGCAATACGATCACCTTGCGCCCACCCCGCCGCTTGGAAGGTGATTGGCAAATCGACCGAAAAGACATCGCTGTCCATCACGCAGCCTTCCTCTCTGGCATCACCGACTGAATCAGTTCCCTCATCCCCGCCGTCTTCATGTCAATGCGCAGGCCTGTCGGACTAACCGTCACCCGTTCCACCAACAGTTGAACGATCCGCGCCTGCTCGGCGGGGGAACCGTTCATCCCACACCGGCTGGATCGACTGCAGCGGGATCAAGCGCCCACCACCTCGCGGATGGCCTGCGACATCACTTCGGGTGCCTGCAGAACCTTCCTGACTTGTGCGATCACCGCCGCCTCGATTTCGCCGGCCGGAACTCCGCAGCGCTCTTTTCGAGGCCTGCTCAGTGTTCATTCGCATTCCGGCCTGCATGGTCGCCAAGTCCCTTACAGGACCCTCTACACCAAAGGCTTCAGCCGCTTCGTTACCTCCACGACTGTTCCAGCGGCTACCGGTCGGAGCGAAAGCTGCCGGGCGGGATTCGCTCCCGCTGAAAGACAGCGCCTTGGCACGGCGCACGCTAAACATGGGCTGGGAGGAATACCGCGACGAGGTCATCCCCTTACAGGCGTGCATCGAGACCGTCGGTGACGACGCCGAACGCAGGAGGTCCATGACACCGAACGCCACCTACTCTACGTTGCTCACCCGGCGGCGGCCTCGCGGCGAGCACGGGGTCTGGGGCGGAACCCAAGGCTTGGGGATTGCACGATCACCCTTACAAACCATCGCCGTCGGCTCCGCTGCCCGCGCCAGTCCTCGCGATCGACCGCGTCATCGCCGAAAGTGCAGTGCGCTGACGTCCGGCGGCATCGAAATTGGCAGGATCAAGCCAGCGCGAGAAAGCCGCGGTCAGCGCTGGCCACTCCTTGTCGATTGTTGCGTACCAGGCGGTGTCCCGATTGCGCCCCTTGACCACCGTCGCTTGCCGGAAGATGCCCTCGAAAGAGAGACCAAGGCGTTGGGCAGCTGCGCGTGAAGGCGCATTCAGTGCATCGCATTTCCACTCATAGCGCCGGTAGCCAAGTTCAAACGCATGTCTCATCAGCAGAATCATTGCTTCGGTGGCGGCGGCGGTACGCTGCAGGCGAGGCGAGAAATTGATGTGGCCGACTTCGATCGACCCACTCGGGAGCAATCCGCAAGTAGCTTGCGACTCCCAGGGCCATCCCGGAGGCCCCTTCGATGACCGCATAGAAGAGTGGATCGTGACCGCAACAGCTGGTTTCGATCCATGATCGGTAGGCGTCGAGACAGTCAAAAGGGCCATACGGCAGGTAGGTCCAGTTGCGCGCATCGGCAGCCAGGGCGTTGGCGGCGTGCAGGCTGGCGGCATGCCGGTCGACGTCGAGCGGTTCAAGGCGGGCAAAGCGCCCCTCCAGCACCAGACCTTGAGGGTGGAGCGGTGGTCTCCAGTCGGCGAGCGCTTCACCCACCGGCTGTCCAAAAGGATTCGTGGCAGGCATCTCAGTTCCTCATGCGGCGTTGGGCAGCGCCGCTTCCCGGATCGGCAGATTGACCAGCGCCGCCGCCGCCGCGAGAGCGATGTCGGCGTACCACATCCACGTGTAGTCGCCGAAGCGCGTCAGAGCGATGCCACCAAGATAGGCGCCAAGGAAGCCGCCGATCTGGTGCGATAGCAGCGAGATTCCAAACAGGGTACCAAGGTAGCGCACACCGAACAGCTTGCCGACGATGGCGGCAGTCGGCGGCACGGTGGCCAGCCACGTGAAACCGAGTCCAGCCGCGAAAAGGTAAAAAGGTCAGATCGGTTTTCGGCGCCGCGAGGTACAGGGCGACCATCAGTGCGCGCGATGCGTACATCCAGAACAGCACATACTTGCTGCGGTAGTGGGCAACACACGAACCCGCGTAGAGACTGCCGAAGATATTGAACAGGCCGATGATCGCCAACGACCAACTGGCCACCGACGACGGCAGTCCACAAAGATCGACCTCGCCTGGCAGGTGGGTCACCAGAAAAGCAATGTGGAAACCACAGGTGAAGAAGCCCAGATTGAGGAACTGATAGCTGCGATCAGCCAGCGCCTCCTGTACGCTTTGCCAGAGGCCGGCGTCGCTGCTGACGTGTTTTGGCAGGTGTTCGCCGGGTTTCGACAACACCCGCACCAGCGGCAAGGCAGCCAGGGTCATCACGGCCAGGGACCACATGGCGCCCATCCAGCCGAGAAGCTGGATCAGTGTCTGCAGGATCGGCGCGAAAACGAATTGGCCGAAAGAGCCGCCGGCATTGATGACCCCGGAAGCCGCGCCACGCGCCTCGAGTGGCAGGCGCTGGCTCGACGCACCGATGAGAACCGAAAAGCTGCCCGCCCCGGAGCCAATCGCCGAGAACAGGCCGAGCGAGACGATCAGTCCCCAGGTAGTGCTCATGAACGGCGTCAGCGCACTGCCGAGGGTCAGCAGCAGCAACCCGGCCAGCAACACGCGACCCGGCCCGTAGCGATCGGCGGCAGCGCCGGCCAATGGCTGCACGGCTCCCCAGGTGAATTGTCCAACGGCCATCGCCAGGCTGATCGATGCGACGCCGAGGCCGGTGCTGGTGTTGATTGGTGAGAGGAAAAGGCCGAGCGACTGCCGGGCACCCATGGTCACCATCAGGATACCCGCGGCCGACAAGGTGATCGCCCACAGGGCAGGCTGATTGAGAGTGCGGAACATGGTTCGCAGCATGGGTGGAAATCCGATGGCAATCCGGGTTGATCGTGGCGGCGCCGGTAGCTGAGCGAGCAACCACCCTGCGTGGTAACAGCCCACGCGCGACTTGCTGCCGACTCGCTGCGCTAACCGGCCGTCAGAGGTTGCAGAACAGCATGTCGAACTCGACCTCGTTGTCACAATGACGCGGTCGATGATCGCTGTCGGGACGGGTAAAGCGGATATTCAGCGCGTACTTGTTGGCGCTGATTTCAGGAATGTAGGGATCGTGCAGCTTGAGTGAGATGCGCACCATCTGCGAACTGCTGCCGCCGAGCATCAACTGGAAGGCACCGCCAGCGGCTATGTGGTGCTCGGGGCGACCGCTGGCGCGCAGCAGGCGGAGCACGATGGTCAACGCGTCGCGCAGCGGCAGCAGCGGCTGCAGCCACGCAAGCAGGGCGTCGCGCCGAACACCCGGGTCTTGATGCCGCCAGTAATGGTAAGACGGCAGATCGAACTCGCAGACGCCCCCGGGGATGCTGGCACGGCTCTTGATGCTCATCAGCCAGTCGTTGTCGCGAAGGTGCTGACCGATCTTGCCGGTCATCCCGAGCAGCGCCGCCGAGGCGTGCTCGATCTCGTAGAGCGCGCCGGAGAGCGCTTCTTCCGAAATATCCGGGTTGTTGCGAAAACCCAGCAGACTCTGACGCTGACGTTCGAGTTCCTGGATCAGATCCATCTTGAGATCGGCACGCCCCGCCACATCGAGGATTTCGAACAGGGTCAGCAGAACTACGTGGTGCTCCTGCGATCCATCCCGCTGCAGAAAACTGCTGGCCTTCTGGAACAAATCCTCCAGACGCAACAGCGTGCGTATGCGTTCATTGAAAGGATATTCGTATGTGATCACACAGCCGCCAGCGTCAGGAACGGGGATTTTCCATAATTCTGAAGCATTTGCAACAAAACCTCAACGGCCTGCATGAGCTTTGTCGCAAGCCAGCTGCAGATATCGCAAGTGCAAGGCTTCTACCTGCGGCTGCAAGGTTGCGGGTTCGCCATCGTTGAGTACCAGATCGTCGGCCGCCGAGCATCGCTCCGACCGGGAGGCTTGTGTCGCCATGATCGCCTTGACGGCGTCGGCGGTCAGCCCGCTACGCGCCACGACGCGAGAAATCTGCACCGCCTCGGTGCAGTCGACCACCAGGATCCGGTCGCAACGTTCGCGATAACCGCCCGCTTCGACCAGCAAGGGAACCACCAGCAGCACATAGGGCGCATCCGTGGCAGCCGCGCAGAGCGCAGCGCTCTGCTGCCTGATCAGGGGATGCAGGATGGCTTCGAGTTTCGCCTTCGCGGATCGATCGGAGAAAACCAGGCTGCGCATGCCGGCGCGGTCCAGGGCGCCGTCTGCACCGATCACGCCGTCGCCGAAAGCCAGCCGGATCGGCGCCATGGCTGCGCCCTGCGGCCGCGTCAGCGCGTGCGCGATGGCATCGGTATCGACCAGCGCGACGCCCCGCTGAGCAAAGAGTTCCGCGACCGTGCTCTTGCCGCTGCCAATGCCGCCGGTCAGGCCGACCAGGAAAGTCATGGAACGGACCTGGGTTTGCAGACCGTCGGGACAGCCCTTGGCAACAACGCCGCGATGGCCTTGCGCAGAGCTTCCGCCTGTGCTTCAGGGCCATGGATTTCAAGTGTGTTGAACGGTGGCCTCCCCTTGCGCTCGCCCATTTTGGCCGATTTGACACCTTTGGCACGCAAGGTTTCCAGACCCGCATTGGCGGCTTCCTCACTGCGGTAGGTTCCCAGCGAGATCGCCAGTTGGTTCGCCCCGCTGGCCTGCACGACGAAGAAATCGGAAATTCCGAGCTGCTGCAATTCGGCCGCTTTTTTGCTTGCTTCCTCCTTGTTGGCCAGTGGCGGGATGAAGACCCAGTAGCCGCTGTTCTCCGCCACCGTCCGACGTGTCGCCTTGAACGCGGCAAACTGGTCGGTCAACAAGCGCTCAACCTGGTCAGCGTCGCTGCTTGCCAGGTCGCTCCACAGTTGACAACTGGCAGCCTTTTTCTTCTCAGGCGCCTTGTCCGCTTCCCTGCTCGCCGTGCGCGGCGGCTCTCCGCGCGCGACAACCGTCAGCTGGTCGGCAAGCAGTTGCTGGTCAATGCGCCGCGCGTCAGGGTTGGCCGGCGCGCCCAGGTAGCCGCGTGTCCACACCAGAAACAACAGGTTGACCAGGACCAGAAGAAAAACGGCGACCCGCATCCTAGGCATCATCCGACCTGCGGGAGATGTTCCAGAGACGCTCGAATGGCCTCGGCCGGGTACTCGAAATCTTCGAGTTCGCCGGCGAAGTAGCGATCGTAGGCAGCCATGTCAAAGTGCCCGTGGCCGGTAAGGTTGAAAAAGATCGTCCTGGCTTCGCCGCTTTGCCGGCAGCGCAGCGCCTCGTCAATGGCCGCCCGGATGGCGTGGTTGGACTCGGGTGCGGGAATGATGCCCTCGGCGCGCGCAAACATCACGCCGGCTTCAAAAGTCGCCAGTTGCGCAACTGCCGTAGCCTCGATCAGACCTTCATCGTAGAGCTGCGAGACGAGGGGCGAATCGCCGTGGTAACGCAGGCCACCCGCGTGGATACCCGGAGGCATGAAATCGTGACCGAGCGTGTACATCTTCATCAGCGGCGTGAAACCCGAGGCATCGCCGAAGTCGTAGGCGTAGGTGCCCTTGGTCAAGGTTGGACAGGAGGTCGGCTCGACGGCAACCAGACGCGTTGGTCTGCCATTACGGCCGCCGGCGGCGTTGTCGGCGAGGAACGGAAAAGCCACCCCGGCAAACGAGGAACCGCCGCCGCAGGGGGCAAAGATCACATCCGGCCAGTCGCCGGCCTTCGCGAACTGTTTCTTTGCTTCCTGGCCAATGATCGTCTGGTGCAAGGCCACGTGATTGAGTACCGATCCCAGCGCGTAACTGGTATCGGCCCGTGAAGCAGCCTCCTCGACGGCTTCGGAGATGGCAATGCCGAGCGAACCCTGGTTCGCTGGATCCTTGTCCAGCAGGTCACGACCGGTCTGGGTCATTTTCGAAGGACTGGCGAATACTTCGGCGCCCCAGGTCTGCATCATCGAACGGCGGAAGGGCTTCTGCTGGTAGCTGATGTTGACCATGAAGACGCGCACTTCGAGGCCGAACATCTGGCCGGCAAAGGCCATCGAACAGCCCCATTGCCCGGCACCGGTTTCGGTCGTGATGCGCTTGATGCCGGCCTGCCTGTTGTAGAAGGCTTGTGGTACGGCGGTATTGGGCTTGTGCGAACCGGCCGGAGAAACGCCTTCATACTTGTAGTAGATGCGCGCCGGGGTACCGAGCACTTCTTCCAGGCGTCGGGCACGAATCAGCGGCGATGGACGCCACAGCCGATACACCTCGCGTACCTCGTCGGGGATCGGAATCCAGCGCTCCGCCGACATTTCCTGCTCGAGGATCGCCATTGGAAAGATTCTGCCCATCTGCTCCGGGGACACCGGCTGACCGTCCGGACCCAGCGGCGGCAGTGGCGGATTTGGCATGTCGGCCACGATATTGTACCAGTGGGTCGGAATCTCGGATTGTTCAAGCGTAATGCGCAGCGATTCCACGCAGGCTCCCTGAGGTTTTTGGCGAAAACGCGAGTATACCCCCGCTTAGACCTGCCAATCGCTTTCGCCGGCGAGGCCCGGGACACCACGTTCCAGTTCGCGCTGCAGCAGTCGCGAGGGAGCAAATGCGCTGATCAATCGCTGGCACGCTCTACGCGCTACTGTGCTGTTATCCTGGCTGAAATTGCAGACGTAGAGGTCCAGCGTCACCGCCCTCGCCTCCGGCCAGGTGTACCGCAAGATGCGATTCGGCAAGCACCACCGCGCCCGTCGCACCAGCCGGTCCCCGCAGGCTGCCGAACTGGTGGAATACCTGCCCGACGGGCGTTAGCCCAGGCGTCGTACAAACGGCCAGGCAGAGATCCCGCAGCGTTTCGGCGTCATCGAGCAGGCGGGACTCGCAGCGGCACTCGTAGAGTTCGGCGATCAGATGCAGGCCACGCATGGCAACTTTGCGGTTTCGGAAGATCAGCGCGCCCGCAAGCCCAGGCTGCTGGCGCCTGGCGGTGCGCCGCCAGGCCGCTGTTCAACGCCGCCGCCTAACCCTTCGGGACGAAGTTGGTGCTGGTCTTGGTCACCACCCCATCCTCGTTAAAATGAACATTGAAATACCAGACCATACCCGCATCCACCTTGGTCTTCCAGTCCCATACGGTTTCCTGCTTTAGCGAGAAGTACTGCTGATGTGCCGGGCGGCCGAGCAGGCGATGGACTTCATCGCGAGTCATACCCGCTTTGATCCTGGCGAAATTTTCTTCGGTCAGCGCCTGACGCACCTCGCGCAGGACGTCGTCGCTGCCGATCACCAGCATGTAATTGACGATTCCCTCGGGCATCCGGGGATATTCCCAGATGCGCGTACCATCCGCATTCTTCCACTCCAGGTTGGGCTGTCCCATGATCTCGCGCACCTCTCTGGCAGAGGTAACGCCGGGCTTGAGTTGGCTCAACTTCTCGGAGTCGCAAGCGACCAGGACGACCGCGGCCAAACCGGCAACCAGGATGCTGGCGAAGAATTTCGTGAACATGTCTGATCGGCTCCACTCGGTTCGACGAAGGCACGAGTATAGACGAAGTCGGACCTACGGCAGGCAGAGCAGCTGCGCCTCAGGCGGCGTTCGCCGCTGTTGAATCACGGTGGCACAGGCACCAAGCAACATCAAACCGCCCATCCCGAGCGCAAGTGTCAGCGTCGACCCCCACAGCGCCGGGGCAATCAGACCGGCAGCAAGGGCGTTGCAACCGGACTGCAGGAAAGTCTGGCAGGAAGCGGCCAGGCCATGTTGTTGCGGGAACAGCTCAAGTGCCTGCAGGGTCAGCGAGGGCATTGCCAAGGACATCCCTATTGTAAAGCCGAAGATCGGCAGCACGCTCCACGGCAGCGCTGGCGGCAAAGCCAGATTCAGAGCGATGTTGCCTGCGGCCGCAGCGATCATCAACAGATAACCTGCGGCAATCGTGCGTAGCGGCGAAAGCCTGCCGGCAAGTCTGCCGGACAGGCACGCACCGAGCATCAGGCCACTCATCGCCGGGCCAAACAGCCACAGAAAACCGGTTGCGGGAACGTCGAGATGGCGCATCAGGAACACCGGAGCCGAGAGCACGTAAATGAAAAAGGCCGCAAAATTGCACGCCAGCGCGCCGCAGATCAGCAGGAAGGCGGGGGAGGTCAGCACCTTCCAGTAAGTGCGGACCAGATAGCCGGGGTGCAGCGACTGGCGCCGGTGGTGCGGCAGGGTTTCCGGCAGCAGGAACCAGCAAGCCAGCCAGAGCGCGGCGCTGATCAGCACCAGGAAGGCGAACACCGAGCGCCAGCCAAACCATAGTTGCAGCTGGCCGCCGAGCACCGGCGCAACTGCTGGGGCGAGGGCAAACATCATCGTGATCTGTGAAATCCAGCCGCTGCGCCGGCGCCCCATCGTACAAATCGCGGACGATCGCCCGGCAGACGACCATGCCGGCACCGGCAGTCATCCCCTTGCAGGGCGCGCAGCAACCACAGCTCTTCGATGCGTGCGACGAACATGCAGCCGGCCGAAGCCAGGGCAAAGAGCGCGACGGTCACCAGAACCACCCGGCGGCGGCCAAGCGCATCGGAAATTGCGCCGTGCCACAGGGTCATCAGCGCGAATGGCAGGAGGTACGCCGTCAGCGTCTGCTGCACCTCAAGTGGGGTCGCACCCAGCGATGCGCCGATATCGTTGAACGACGGCAGATAGGTGTCGATCGAGAAAGGGCCCAGCGACGCCAGCGAGGCCAGCAAACCGGCAATGCCGCGCGGCGCGGCCGGCGGGTTGGAGTGGGACACATCAATCCTTCGCGAAGCGACGGTACTGCACGGCTTCAGCAACATGCTGCGCCTCGATGGCGTCGCTAGCACTTATATCGGCAATCGTCCGGGCAACCTTGAGTAAACGATGGAAGGCGCGCGCCGACAGTTCGAAGCGACTGATGGCATGCTTCAGCAGCGCTGCAGCGCTGGCTTCGGGCTGACAGTACTGGTCGATTTCGCAGGTGCTCAGGCGCGCGTTGGCCTTTCCCTGACGCTGCAGCTGGCGCTGGCGGGCTTGCGCCACGCGCGCCCGCACCACCGCCGACGCTTCGCCGTCGGGTGCGTGTTGCAGCACTTCCGCAGGGACCGCAGGGACCTCGATCTGTAGATCGATGCGATCGAGTAGCGGACCGGATAGCCTGCCGCGATAGCGCAGGACCTGGTCCGGCGTACACCGGCAGCGTCCGCGCGAATCGCCGTAATAACCGCAGGGACACGGGTTCATCGCCGCGACGAGCTGGAACTGAGCCGGGAACTCGGCTTGCCGGGTAGCGCGCGAGATGTGGATACGGCCAGAATCAAGTGGTTCGCGCAGCGCTTCCAGCACCCGGCGGTCGAATTCGGGGATCTCGTCCAGAAAGAGCACGCCCTGATGAGCCAGCGAAATCTCGCCGGGATGCGGGACGCTGCCACCACCGAGCCAGGCCGCCGTGGATGCGGTGTGATGCGGCGCCCGGTAGGGATGACGACGAAAAGCTCGGGGCGGAACTGTCCGGCCAGCGACAGAACGGCCGCCGATTCGAGCGCCGCAGCCTGTGTCATCGGCGGCAGCAAGCCAGGCAGCCGACTGGCAAGCATCGACTTGCCGGTGCCCGGGGGGCCGGCAAGCAGGATCGAATGCGCCCCCGCGGCAGCAATTTCGAGCGCGCGTTTGGCCTGAGCCTGGCCGCGCACTTCGGCGAGATCGGGATAGTCGTTGCCGTCGTCCGGACACTCTTCGGTGGCCAGGCACTCGGCCAGGGTCGCCTGCCCGGTCAGGTGCGCGCAAACTTCGAGCAGGGTACTCGCGGTAAACACCCGGACCTGGCTGGCCAGCGCCGCCTCGCGGGCACTGCTGGCCGGGAGGACAAAGCTGCGCCCCATGCCACCAGCGGCAAGAACCATCGCCAGGGCGCCCCGGATCGGCCGCAATTCGCCGGAGAGTGACAGTTCGCCGGCAAATTCATGACCGACCAGCGCCTGCGCCGGAATCTGGCCCGAGGCGGCGAGGATGCCAAGGGCAATCGGCAGATCGAAGCGGCCCGACTCCTTGGGCAAATCAGCCGGGGCGAGGTTGACCGTAATGCGCTTGCGGGGAAATTCGAAGCCGGCGTTCTGCAGTGCCGCCCGCACCCGGTCGCGCGCTTCCTTGACTTCGGTATCGGGTAGCCCGACCAGGGTAACGCTGGGCAAACCACCGGTAAGATGCACCTCGACCGCCACTTCCGGGGCCGCAAGGCCATCCAGGCCGCGGCTATGGACAATGGCGAGAGGCATTCGCGGCGATCAGCAATTCGCGCAGCGGCGGCGAGGCGCGACGAGCGCTCGCCCGCCGCTGCCCCGCCTCAGACCGGCTGGTCCGGCGGGTTTTCCAGGCGGTCCAGCCGCGCTTCGAGCGCCTTGAGTTTTTCCCTGGTGCGCTGCAAGACCTGCGACTGGATATCGAACTCTTCACGACTGACCAGATCGAGCTTGGCAAAGCCGCTAGCCAGCAGCGCGCGCGCGTTTTTTTCGATATCGGCGGCCGGACTGGCGGCAATGATGGCGCTGAGACGAGCGCCAAGATCTTCAAAAAATTTGGGGTCAAGCATGGCAGTCACCAAGGGGAACAAATGGTTTACGGATGGTTCGAGTGTAGCACACGCACAGCGTCGGACAGATAACGCACCGCCGCGGTGCAGCGTGCTCCATGGCTGCTTCATCGCAGTGCAGCAAACACCGTCTGCGCGTGCGATCAACCGGCAACGCGCTGAAGAATCACAAAATTCTATGCTGGCACAGGATGTGCTTTTGGGTAGTCAGTATTTCTTTTTTCCCCTCCCAACCCATGGAGTACAACATGAAACTGGTAACCGCCATCATCAAGCCCTTCAAGCTTGACGAAGTACGAGAAGCGCTGTCGGCGATCGGCGTGCAGGGAATCACCGTCACGGAAGTCAAGGGCTTCGGGCGCCAGAAGGGTCACACCGAGCTGTATCGCGGCGCCGAATACGTTGTCGACTTCCTGCCGAAAGTCAAGGTCGAAGCGGCGATCAGCGACAACCTGCTCGAACAGGTGATCGAGTCCATCGAAAAATCGGCCAGCACCGGCAAGATCGGCGACGGCAAGATCTTCATCTCGGCAATTGAACAAGTCATTCGGATTCGCACCGGCGAAACCGGTGAAGAAGCACTGTGAGGAGCAAGACATGAAACGCATATTCGCCATCCTCGCCCTGCTCGGCGCCGTCAGCATCGGCGCTCCCGCCTGGGCCGACGACAAACCTGCAGCCGCCGCTGCGGCCGCCGCCACGGCTGCACCGACCTCTGCTACGGCAAGTGGGGAACCGGCGGTGGCAGCGTTGGTGCTGGTTGCCAACAAGGGCGACAACGCCTGGGTGATGACCAGCGCGGCGCTGGTCATCCTGATGTCGATCCCGGGCTGGCGCTGTTCTACGGCGGCCTGGTCCGTACCAAGAACATGCTCTCGGTGCTGATGCAGGTCTTCGTGACCTTCTCGCTGATCAGCGTGCTCTGGGTGATCTACGGCTACTCGCTGGCCTTCACCGAAGGTGGTAGCTTCTTTGGGGCGCTTGACAAGGTCTTCCTCAAAGGAATTACCGTCGACTCGGTCGCGGCCACCTTCAGCAAGGGCGTAGTCATCTCCGAACTGGCTTATGTCATCTTCCAGGGCGCCTTCGCAGCGATCACCTGCGGGCTGATCGTCGGCGCCTTCGCCGAACGCGCGAAATTTGCCGCGATTCTCGTCTTCATGGTGATCTGGTTCACGCTCTCCTACCTGCCGATGGCGCACATGGTGTGGTACTGGGCCGGTCCTGATGCCTATACCGACGCGGCGGCTGGTGAGGCGGCAACCAAGACGGCTGGTTTCCTGTTCCAGAAGGGTGCCCCTCGACTTCGCCGGTGGCACCGTGGTGGCCCATCAACGCCGCCATCGCCGGGCTGATCGGAGCGATCGTCATTGGCAAGCGGATTGGCTACGGTCGGGAATCGATGGCTCCGCACAGCCTGACCTTCACCATGATCGGTGCTTCCCTGCTGTGGTTCGGCTGGTTCGGCTTCAACGCCGGTTCGGCCCTCGAAGCAAGCGGTGGCGCAGCACTGGCGATGGTCAATACCTGGGTAGCCACGGCGTGTGCGACGATGTCCTGGATGCTGGCTGAGTGGATGATCAAGGGCAAGCCTTCGATGCTCGGTGCAGCGTCCGGAGCGGTGGCCGGCCTGGTGGCGATCACCCCGGCGGCTGGCTTCGTCGGCGTCATGGGCGGCATTGCCATTGGCCTGCTGGCGGGTGTGATCTGCCTGTGGGGGGTCAATGGGCTGAAGCGAATAATCGGTGCTGACGATTCTCTCGACGTCTTTGGCGTGCATGGGGTCGGCGGCATGCTCGGCGCGATCCTGACCGGTGTCTTCGCCGATCCGGCCCTTGGCGGCACTGGCGTCTATGACTACGTACTCAACAAGGTCGGGGATTACGACATGACGGCTCAGGTCATCAGCCAGTTGTGGGGTGTTGGTACGGTGATCGTCTGGTCGGGCGTCGTGTCGCTGGTGGCTTTCAAACTGGTCGACATGGTGATTGGTCTGCGGGTGCCGGAAGAGGAAGAGCGCGAAGGCCTCGACATCACCTCGCACGGTGAATCGGCCTACCATTACTGAGCAAGGTAAGCGTTTGTCTCTCCCCTTGGGGCGCCCGCGTGGCGCCCTTTTTTTTGCCCGGCCAGTTGTGGAGACGGAATCTGAATCAGCCGCCAGAGGATAGGCCAACGGGATGCACAAGCGCCCGCTTGCGTTGACACTCCTCAGGCCCTTCCCTATACTTCGCGGCTTCGCAGGGTTGGTAGCTCAGTCGGTAGAGCAGTGGACTTTTAATCCATTGGTCGTGGGTTCGAATCCCACCCGACCCACCAGTCGACAGAGGCGCCTGCTGCGTCGTGCAGTGGGTGCCACGTGGGGCGTTAGCTCAGTTGGTAGAGCAGCGGACTCTTAATCCGTAGGTCCAGAGTTCAAGTCTCTGACGCCCCACCAAAAAAATCGGAATAGCAAGCGCAAGCTTGGGCTTCTTGCTTTCCGTCGTTCCAGCAAGCCACCTGTTTCATGGCTGCTCCTCTGGGTTACCAAGGCCGCCGACCATCGCGGCAAGACTCGGTCAGCGCATGTTAGAAGTCGTCCGGCTCGCCATTACCTGCCGTCGCAATTGGCTTCGATCTCCTTTTTCCGCCGCTGGATTTCGGCAGCCCGAGCCTGGTCGTCCAGATAGACGCGCTCACCCCTTATCGTTTGTGGTGCTCACAGCCGAAGCATTCTCGATATCCCGCAGGCTTCTTCTGGCCACCATACATCGATCCTGGAAGTGCTTCGCAGCAGACTCCCTTCTCCTCCTGCTTCCTGGCCGCCTCTGCACGGTCGATCTGGCGCCTGCGAAACTCCGTTTCCTTTTCCTGCCAGTTCTTGGTCGCCGGATCGTCTGCCGGCGTCGAAGTGCCGGTGAGTTGACCTGCTTCTGAACTTCCTGTGCTCCCTCCAGGAGGTGGCAATTCCGAGAAATGGGTGACGCCTTTTCGTCCACCCACTTGTAGAACGAGGCGCCCCAGGAGGCGGCAGCAAGCGCGAGCAGGACCAGGAGAAGCAGTTCCTTGTGCATTCGGTATTTCCTTCAGGCGGACTCACTCACCAGACGAACCGCCCAGCCAGTAACCGGCGGATCTGCTGCCAGTTTCATCCGGTAGCGACAGAAAACGACGGATCAGGCGAGACCAGCGTGGAAAAAGCGATCAGGAGCCAGGCGGAGGAAAAGAAAAGCACCGTAAAGGTCAGTGCCATTCCCGTGACGCGGAAGCTGAAATTCTCGTCCGGCTGGCTGACGCCGAAAGCGTGCGCCAGCCGGCCGATCAGCAGGCACAGGCAAAGACCGTACCAGTGTCGCTTGCGCACCCTGCACCTCGACAAAATACACGAGCAGGGAGACTCCAGCGGAACGTACTCGGCAAAGTTCGAATGTACGCGCATCGCGCCAGCATTGCCGGGTTACCGGCATCACCAATGGCGATGCGCAACTGTCGGCGAAGGCGCAAGGTGCGGATGCTGAGCGCCATGAAGAGTAGCGCCAGCAATGCGGCATACGCAGAAACGATGGGGGGATGCAATGGGGTCTCCCGGGAAATTGATCAGAGCGCAGAAGCTGGGCGTGCCGCTTGTGGCATGCTCGGAGGTTCCATTTTGAGCATGCGCCGGTAAGCACGTCAATACTTCGGTTTGCCGTCGGCGCCCTGTGTGCCAACCATTAACGTTTGTCGATGTGGCAGCCATGGCCGCGCTGGGCGAGCAGTCGCTGGCAGAATACAGCATGTGCGCGCCGGACGGCAGAGGGTGGAGGTCAGGGCAGCCCTGACGCATGACTAGTGAAGGCCAGTCTTAGCAAGGCTTGGCAGCGAGAGTAAAAAATGACTTTCGCAACGGGGGCTAAACAGCCGCTGAGGCTTTTGGCAGAATAGGTGGAGCGTAACAGTTCTGCGTTTCAGGCGAGGGTTCTGCGATCCCTCTACCGTAGCTTCTCACCCGCTGTCCGTGGCCCGCCCCGTTACTCTTGATAACCTATTTTCTCGGGAGTGTTTTGCCACCAGTCTTCATCCTTGATCGCCCAAGGCTTCCGTGCTATAAGCTAGATTGTTGTCTAGCTGTTTATATGGGAGAAACATCATGCGCGAGATCGGAGCCTTCGAGGCCAAGAACAAACTCGGCACCTTGCTCGATTGGGTTGAGAGCGGCGAGGAAGTCCTCATCACCCGGCGCGGCAAGGCCGTGGCGCGGCTTGTGCCCGCCGAACCCGGTTTCGACCGCGCCAAGGCCGCACTTGCCGCGCAGCGCATTCGTGAACGCGCCGTGAAGGTGTCTGGCGGCTTCGACTGGGCGGAGTGGAAGGCGTATCGCGACGAGGGTCGCCCATGACTATCGTCGTCGACAGCTCGGCGACGCTCGCCTGGGTGTACGCGGATGAACTGACGCCGCCGATTCAGCAGGTCTTGGACTATGTGGTTGCCGACCATGCCTATGTTCCGGCGCTCTGGCGCTTGGAGGTCGCCAACAGCCTGCAAATGGCGGTGCGGCGCGGGCGGATTTGATGCGGCATTCCGCGACGCGGGCTGGTTGACCTTGCCTTGCTCAACATTACCACCGACCCGGACACGGATGATTTTGCGTGGTCATCCACGCTGCGCCTTGCCGAGCGCTGTCATCTCACGCTCTATGACGCCGCCTATCTTGAACTAGCGCAACGGCTCGGGGTTCCGTTGGCGACGCTCGATCAAGAGTTGCGCGCCGCCGCTGGCGCGCTTGGCGTCGTGCTGCTTGGCGTTTGACACCTGGGAGATTTCCTACGGAGGATATGACGATGAAAAATTCTCCAAGCACCGATCCGCCGCGCCTATCTGAGGAGCCCGAACAGAAAGCGATCCCGTTGCGTCAGGCTTTGGTTGAGGGCGAGGCGAGCGGCGCGCCTGTGCCCTTTGCGATGGCCTCGATCATTGAAGAAGCGCATCAGGAGACAACAGGCGGTTCTGTGGATGTTGCACAGGCGGTGCGCGATGTGCGCTGGAAGCGGGCGGATTTTGACGCTTTCGACCGCCTCATGCAGCGCCAGGGTGGCGAGCCGCCGCACCGCGAGACAACTCTAAGCGAAGGTATCGTAGGCAAATTTGAGAATAAAGGCGCCAACCACGCATAAGAAAGCGGTCCTGACGAAACCACTGCCATGCCGCAGAGCCAGATGTGTGCCGAAGAAGGAACCAAGGACGTTGCAGCCGGCCATCAGCACCGCAAGCAGTGGCAGAAGGTGACCATGTGGGACAAAGAAGCCAAGCGCAGCCAGGTTGGTGGCACATTGACAACTTTGATGCCGCCGAGGCATGCAGAAAGTCAAAACCAAAAAAACGAATGAACAGGAAGATCAGGAAACTGCCCGTTCCGGGTCCGAAGAAGCCGTCGTAGAAGCCGATCGCGCCTCCCAACAACAGCGCATACGCAAACTCCCGCCTGCCCTTGTGCAGGGGCTGATGAATCGCCCCGAAGTCGCTGCGCATGAACGTGTAGGCGGCGGCGCCGATGAGCAGCAGCAGGATCAACGGGCGCAGCAGCGCGGGGTGGCATCCAGGCGACGGCCATTGCGCCCAGATACGAGCAGACAAAGGCCGCCAGGAGCCGCCGGCAGCATCGTTCGCCAAGGCATTTTGACGCGACGCGCGTAACGCCAGGCCGCGTTGCCGGTGCCAAAAACGCTCGGAAAACTTGTTGGTACCGAAAATCGTCGCCGGGAGTTCGCGTGGCAGCGCATTGAACAGCGCAGGGATCTGGATCAGACCACCGCCGCCGACCACAATCGATAAAACCGGCAAAAGGGCGGCTACAGCCAGGGTGAGTAGCACCGAGAAGTCGAGGCCCGGCACCATGACTCAACGGTGCGCCACGAAGAACATTCGCTTGAACGGGAACAGCGTCTGCACCTCAGTCTGCTGCGGATAGGCGATGCGCAGTCGCTGCCGATACTCGCCCAGAAACTTTTCGCCAACCGCCGTATCGAGCCGAGCCAGAAACGGAACCAGCGTCGTACCTTTCATCCACTCGAAGACGGCATCGTCGCCGCTCAGTAGCTGCCAATAGGTGGTCTGCCAAAGGCCCAGGTGACGGCAAAGCGGCATCAGGAGCTGATGATAGTCCGCTGGCGGCAGGACACTGCCCATACGCACGCCGCGGAGCATATCCCGCCAGCGTGCCCTCGGCAACGAGATCGAGCAGGATCCGGTGTGACGGCGCGCTGAAGTTGGCTGGCATTTGAACCTCCAGCACACCGCCCGCAGCAAGTTGCCCAAGACGGGTGGGCAGCAGGTGCGGGTGACCGTCGAGCCAGTGCAGGAGGGCGTTTGAAAAGATCAGGTCGGGCGGGAAATCGGCCCGCCAGGTGCCTATTTCTGCGCGCTGCCAGTGGATTGTAGAGGTGTGGTGGCGGTTCTTGTGAGCATTGCCAGGTCGTTATCTATGCCGAGAATGCTGGCGGCGGGCCAGGGCTCGGCGAGCAGTCGGGTGATGTTATCGGCCCCGCAAACGAGGTCCACGATAGCGCTGGCTGAATGGCAGCCGATCCTCGCCAGAAGATCGAGCGCTGGCCGCTTCCGAGCGTCAGCGAATGTCAGATACTGCTCTGAGTTCCAAATCATTTGCTGCTAGTCCGTTTCAAGGCGAGATGAGTCCGCACAGGAAGCGAGAAACGTCCCGGTAGGAAGAAAACAAGGTAAACTTGCAACCCTTTGGGGGAAGCTTATCGTGGCTCCGATTCTTGCGGCAGTGTGCAAATTGGCTGCTTTGATCCATTCCACCGCTGCAGGACCCTTGTTCAAAGGACCTATGGTGCTTCTTTCGCTACGGCGGTAGCTATGGTAGCGGCTCCAGCACCGATCAGGGGACGGCGTGACGAAGAAGAGTACCTCGGTTGGCGGCGGTGACGGTCTGCCTGAAGCGCATATCGATCGCGCGACCTACTCAGGCAAGGTGAAAACCTGTGCCGGCGACATCATCTACTGGTGACCTCGACGATTAACTTTCACGATTGGAAGACACTGCATGAAGCGCAAGGGCATAATTCTGGCCGGAGGCTCAGGCACTCGCCTGCATCCTGCAACATTGGCGATCAGCAAGCAGCTACTGCCGGTATTCGACAAACCGATGATCTACTACCCGCTCACCACATTGATGCTCGCGGGCATACGCGAAATCCTCATCATTTCGACACCGCAGGACACGCCACGCTTCGAGCAACTCCTCGGCGACGGCTCGCGCTGGGAATCCACATGCGGTACGCGGTGCAAGCCAGCCCGGATGGCCTAGGGCAGGCATTCATCATTGGCGATTCATTCATCGGCAACGACTGCTCGGCTCTGGTGTTGGGCGACAACATCTTTTATGGGCATGACTTCCACCAACTGCTCGGGAACGCCATGGCGCGCACTGAGGGAGCCAGCGTCTTCGCCTATCATGTGCAAGATCCTGAACGTTACGGTGTCGCGGAGTTCGACGCGCAGGGCAAAGTCCTGTCGATCGAGGAGAAGCCCAGACAGCCGAGGTCCAACTACGCGGTTACCGGCCTTTATTTCTACGACCAACAGGTGGTTGATCTGGCCAAGAACCTCAAGCCCTCAGCACGTGGCGAGCTGGAAATCACCGATCTCAATCGCCTGTATCTGCAGCTGGGCAGGCTCAAGGTCGAAATCATGGGTCGGGGCTACGCCTGGCTCGACACCGGTACCCACGAATCACTGCTTGACGCCAGCCAGTTCATCGCCACACTGGAGAACCGCCAGGGTCTCAAGGTCGCCTGTCCCGAAGAAATTGCCTACCGGCAGCAATGGATTGATTCTGAGCAACTTGAAAGTCTGGCGCAGCCGCTTATCAAGAATGGCTACGGACAGTATCTGCTGCGCTTGCTCAGCGAAAAGGCGCTCTTTGCGAAATAATCATGGCCCAGTCCCGCCGACAACGCCGTGAAGCTATCCAGCCATCTCGTCGTTGTGCCCCACGTGGGGGGCCTTTGGCAACAGCACCCGGGCGACAAGCATCCGGACCCGCACGGCGAACATCCTTAGGGCAGGTAGTAATTTCGCCACCGAAGAGCGCACTACCAACTGTCGGAGAAAATCCGTAGCGCCAAGGATCACAGGTCAGCTGTGCTTCAGTCGGTAATAACCAGGAAAGGCGGCACCCAAGCAATGAAAGCAACTCCTTTAACCATTCGCGACGTCGTGCTGATCGAACCCACGGTGTTCGGGGACGACCGCGGTTTTTTTTTCGAGAGTTTTAACCAAACCGAATTTGAAGCCGTCATTGGCGGAGAAGTGGTGTTCGTCCAGGACAACCACTCACGTTCGGCTAAACACGTGCTGCGTGGCCTGCACTACCAAATAAGGCGGCCCCAAGGGAAGCTTGTGCGGGTCGTGCTTGGAGAGGTATTTGATGTGGCGGTGGACATACGCAAGAGCTCGCCTACGTTCGGTAAGTGGGTGGGCGAAGTTCTGAGTGCAGAAAACAAGAGACAAATGTGGATCCCTGTAGGCTTCGCAGCACGGCTTTCTTGTTCTCAGTGATGCGGCGGAGTTCCTATACAAAACTACCGACTACTGGGTGCCTGAGTACGAGCGTTGCATTATCTGGAATGACAAGTTTTTAGCGATCGACTGGTCGGTTGACGGTGAGCCTTTGCTCTCCGGAAAGGACGCAAAGGGTGCGGCGTTCCACGAAGCAGCGATGTTTCCATGATGTATAGCTTATCTGCCTGGCGACGAGAGCGACTGCGAGCTTGTACCGTCACCTACACATGGCATATGCAAATTCTGAACTCAAAGGTATTCGCCGAACTGGGCATCCAAGCAGGCAGCTCTTATTTCTTTCTTTACCAAACAGTGAGCGAGGAAAATCTACGGACCAAGTGTTATGCTGTCAACACATCGGAGTCCGTCAGCGAGTTTTCTGAGGCTTTATCTTATGACGAGAGGAATTGCGCGAGCTTCTCTTTTTGCTGAAGACGAAAATTGCTGATGCTGCAAGCGAGTTCGCAACCGACTCGATCGACCTGATACACGTATATGGATTCCACGACTACGATTCGATAAAACGCGGTTTTGAAACCTGGCGACCGAAACTGGCGGCTGACGTTGTAATTATATGCAATAACATTTTCGATCAGGATCACGGATGTGAAATATGGCGGTTTCGGCAGGGGCCGCAGTCCCGCTTCCAGGATAACCAGGCCTTTCTGCACTCAGATGAACTTGGAGTGTTGCAATGTGGTGCCGCTGAAAATCGCGATGGATTTGGCTGGCTCGAAAAGGGTTCTGAAGAACGGGAGAAATTGAAGAATTACTTCTTTGCACTAGGTACTCGGCAGATAGAGCAACTCGAACTTGCCCAAGCAAAAGCGGGGCTCATTGCGCTTAATAAAACCTTGACCAATTGCCAGGCAGAGGTAAGCAACCTCAGTCACACCATAGACGGTTTAAAAGCACAGCTGGCGATCCTTAAACAGGCTGTCGCACAACGTGACTTGAGCAATGGGACATTAACTGATGAACGTGACCTTGCTGTTAAAAACTATGCCGACGTTCGTCGTAGCACTTCATGGCGTGTCACAGCACCGCTCCGATTTCTCGGCTATCTGCTGAAGGGCGATTTTGCCACTGCGCTAAACGCGCTTCGCTGGGTAATTACCCAGCGAATTACCCGCCTGCCACCGAGCGTGCAGGGCACGCTAACAGAACTGCTCTCGGGACCGCAGAAGGTCCGAAGTTGCCTTCTTTACTCTAGTGCGAACTACGCCGCCATCACAACGATAGTGGACGAGCGCTGCGGACTTTCCTGCCTTCCACCATGGTCCGACCCGCTATGCGCGGTCTTGCCGGCAGACCCGCCGGCGATCGATGTCAGTGTGGTGACGTTCAATAGCAGTCGCTGGGTCGCTGCCTTTGTTGATAGTTTGCTGGCACTCGACTATCCGAAATCCAAGTTGAATTTCAGCTTTGTTGATAATTCATCAACGGACTCGACTTTGGCGGAGCTTCGAATAGCTGCCCGCTGCCTCGAGTCAGTCGGTAGCGCGGTGACGCTTCGATCACGCCCAAACCATGGTTTTGGTTCGGGGCACAACTTTGCGATCCGCGCGGGGTCAGCGCCATTCTGTTTGGTAACGAACATCGATCTTGCGTTTGAGCGTGACGCTTTGACGAGAGTCGTGGCGAACGCGCTCGCTGATCTTCCTCAAGCGGCGGCATGGGAATTTAGGCAGAAACCTTATGAGCACCCCAAGTTCTACGATCCTGTAACAGGCATCACTAACTGGAACACCCACGCCTGCGTGTTGTTGAGGCGAGAGGCAATCGAGCACGTCGGCGGTTATGACGAAGCGTTGTTCGTGTATGGTGAGGATGTAGAGCTGTCTTACCGCTTTGCGTCGCGAGGGATACCTTCGATATTGTCCATTGGCAACTGTATTCCACTACAGCTACGATTTTGAAGCTCAAGTCAAGCCGCTACAATACACTGGCAGCACTTTTGCCAACCTCTATATTCGCCTAAGATACGGCAACTGGATCGACGTATTGGCGGTCCCATGGCTTGGCCTACGCTTGCTTGGCAGCGCGGAGGCCTTTCGGGAGCTAGGCGTAAGGTAATTCAGAATCTGGCCAGGCTCCTGCGGGTGCGCACCCCGAGTCCTGCTCGGTAGGCAAAGAGCAATACGCATTTTCCTTTTCGCGAGTGGGATTACGACCTGATCCGGGAGGGTGCATTTGTGCCTCTCGGAGCACAGTGTGGTGATCCTCCCCTGGTCAGTATCATCACCCGAACGTGCAGTGGGCGCTCGCTTTACCTGCGACAGGCGATTTTATCCGTCGCCCATCAAACCTATCCGCGTATCGAGCATATCATCGTCGAGGACGGGGGCGAAAGTCAGCGCACCATGGCTGAAACAATGTCCTCGGTCACGCATCGGGACATAGTTTTCATCGGTCTCACCAAAGTTGGCCCTTCGACTGCCGGAAATGCAGGCCTCTCCGCCGCAAACGGCCGGTGGTGCCTATTTCTCGACGACGATGATCTGCTGTTTGCGGACCATGTTGAACTGCTGGTTGATGCTTTGTTGAGGAATCCATCAGCTGCCGCTGCCTACTCTCTGGCATGGCAGGTAGTTACCGACGCAGCAAAGCTTATCGAGGATAAATATCTTGAGGTTTCACATTATGTCCCTGCCGTGATGCGGCAGACATTCGATCGTGACGTGTTGCTGCACCACAACTTCCTGGCGATCCAGTCCGTCATATTTGAGCGCCGCCTCTTCCTTGAACGAGGTGGTTTTGATGCGGACATGGATGCTTTGGAGGATTGGGTCCTCTGGATGCGCTATTCGCAGGGCAATTTCTTCATCTATGTTCCGAAGGTGACTTCCATGTATCGAACCCCGAGTGATCCCCAAACCGGCCGCCTGAGACAAGCGGCATTTGATGCAGCGTATCCCTTAGCCCGTGCCAGAGTAGCGGCGCGGCACAAAGGACACCCTGAGGCTGCGCTGGCGGTACATCAGGGACTAACAAAAACCCAAACCAAAGAGTCAAACGGCCATTGAAACGCAGAAAGCGAGTAAGCTCACCACTGTCACGCTGCGAGCTCCATCGTTGGATACTACTCAAGCACGCCTGCGCTGTCCGGCCGAGGCACATTGCTTCAATACTTGACGAGAGAAGGGAAAGACGGCGTTTATCAGAAAGGTCTGCACTCTCCCACCGTTACCTATCAGCGCTCGTTGAAGTGAACATACGCCACCAAACGTTACAATACCGGACCGGAGAAAGGCTCATACCATGCAGAAGTTTAGTACCTCACCGCGAGACATGCTGGCCCAATCTTGGCGCAACAGCGATCTGATTGCTGGAATGGTCCAGCGTGAGGTCATTGGGCGGTATCGCGGCTCAATGTTGGGCATTTTTTGGTCCTTCTTCCATCCATTGCTAATGCTGACTGTATATACCTTTGTTTTCTCGGTGGTTTTCAAGGCACGATGGGGCGTCGCTGAAGACGAGAGCAAGACATTATTTGCGGTGGTTCTCTTTGTAGGCATGATCGTCCATGGCTTGTTTGCGGAGGTCCTTAATCGTGCGCCTAACCTGATACTAAGCAACGTCAACTATGTCAAGAAAGTTGTTTTCCCCACTCGAAATACTGCCAATAGTCACCATAGGCGTGGCGCTGTTTCACAGCTTCGTTAGCCTTGCTGTTCTTCTCGCAGCTTATTTCATGTTTAATGGATTTTTGTATTGGAGCGTACTGCTTTTCCCTCTGGTCTTTCTACCTCTGGTCGTGTTCACGCTAGGTCTGGCTTGGATATTGGCTTCGGTCGGCGTTTTCTTGCGCGATGTCGGGCAGACTATCGGCATTCTCACGATGGTGCTGATGTTTATTTCCCCGGTTTTTTACCCGGTTAGCAGCCTGCCAGAGCGATTCCGTCCGTGGCTCATGGCCAACCCACTAACCTTTATAATCGAGCAGGCTCGTGACGTATTGATCTGGGGGCGACTCCCAGACTTCGCTGGACTGGCCACTTACACCTTGGTTTCATTCGCGGTTGCGTGGGCCGGCTACGCGT
The DNA here is from genome assembly GCA_016713625.1 of Candidatus Accumulibacter affinis. GTDB lineage: Bacteria > Pseudomonadota > Gammaproteobacteria > Burkholderiales > Rhodocyclaceae > Accumulibacter > Accumulibacter affinis. The sequence continues at coordinate 150,341 of JADJOT010000003.1, read as the reverse complement.
GGTTCCAGAAGACAAGAAAGGGATTTGCCGGATGTCGTCTGAGGCTACGTTTTCTGCCGCAGCCTGCGTTATTGAACAGGAGGACGGTTTCGCGATTCGGGTCCGTAATGTCACCAAGTCGTACCACATCTATAGCGCCCCCAGGACCGGCTGAGGCAGTTCATCCTGCCCCAGTTGCGCCACATTGCTGGTCAGGAGCCCAAGCAGTACTTTCGGGAATTCTCTGCACTGCATGACGTGTCCTTCGACGTCAGAAAAGGAGAGACGGTTGGCATCATCGGCCGGAATGGGGCTGGGAAGTCCACTTTGTTGCAGGTACTCTGTGGAACCCTGACCCCTACGAGCGGCACAATTGATATCAATGGACGAGTTGCTGCGCTGCTCGAGTTGGGATCGGGTTTCAATCCAGAGTTCAGTGGGCGTGAGAACATCCAGATGAATGCTAGCGTGCTGGGGCTGAGCAATAAGGAGATCGATGCGCGCTTTGATGATATTGTTGCCTTTGCGGATATTGGAGATTTCCTCGACCAACCGGTAAAGACCTATTCCTCAGGTATGTACGTCAGACTGGCTTTTGCTGTGGTTGTGCATGTCGATGCCGATATTCTTATAGTTGATGAAGCCCTGTCGGTAGGGGACATGTATTTCCAGGCCAAATGCATGGCGCACATGAAGCGACTGATGGACGCCGGTGTCACCGTTCTGTTTGTTAGCCACGATGTCGGGTCAGTTAAGGCCCTCTGCAGCAGAGCTGTCTATCTCGACAAAGGAGAAGTAGTCGCCGTAGGGCCGACGGAAGACATCGTCGAAGCCTATTACGGCACGGGCGTCAAGAGTCGGCAGTTTGTCCAGCCACCTCACGACGATCGGCCAGCCCGGCATGGCGTGGGCTTCACCGAGGAGGAAATTGCTGAGCATGCGGTGTTTTCGCGCCGAGCCTCCTTTCATAGGCTGCAAAACGGGATGGCAGACCTGTTGAATGTCCAGCTCCTCCGCAAGAGCGGCACGAAGGCCGAATTGATAGACTTTGGTGAAGTCGTTTTGTTAAGGGTTACCTTCAGAGCCAACGTCGACCTTCCGTCAATCGGCCTTGCCTACCACATCCGAGACAAAAATGGATTTGACCTTATATACTCGGACACCGGAATTGAGCGGTGCCACGTTATTAACCTGCGTTCAGGGGAAAATATCGAGATGGATTGGGAGTTCACGGTAACCCTCCACGAAGGCGCCTATTCGATAGCAGTGATGCTGTCAGTTCCTCAGGATTTGTCCATCGGGCAAGTAGAGGTTTGTGACTTTGCACCGCTGGCAGTCAATCTGCAGGTTGCAAGAGGCACTAGCTTGCCAATTTATGCAGCGGCCTACTGGACGAACACGGTGACGCAACGACGCTTTTCGAATTGATAGAGAGGAAACGGGAGATGAAGATACACTTGGGTTGTGGTTCAAACTATCTCGAGGGTTGGTGTAATGTGGATCTCGATTCCCCCGCTGCCGACATGCAGGCCGACCTTCGGAATCCTTTGCCATACACGGACGCGACGGTAGACTTAATCTATAACGAGCATTTCCTCGAACATCTCACGCTTGAGCAAGGTCTTTCGTTTCTTAAAGGGTGCCGTAGAGAGTGCTGAAGCCGCGTGGTGTCTTGCGTATAAGTACGCCTGATGTCCGTTGGCTGCTTTCGCAGTACATAGTTGGCAGGCTGGACGAGTGGACTGATGCGGGTTGGGTTCCCGAAACGCCCTGTCGTTTACTAAATGAAGGGATGCGCCGCTGGGGACACGAGTTCGTTTACGATCTCCCGGAGTTAACCATGGCATTGCAGGTGGCGGGTTTCTCCGAGATTAACCGGGTAGGCCACCGGACTAGCGGCAATCGAGAACTAGTTGGGCTTGAATGTCGCCCTTGGCACCAGGAACTGATCGTGGAGGCGCAGTGATCGGGATTTTTACGGGCCAGAGCGCGGAAGAAAAAAATGTTTTCTGACACCCAGATCTTCGTTACCCAACCGGATCTGCCGGACCTGGACGAGTTCGTACCGTATTTGCGGACGATTTGGGAGAACAAGATTCTGACCAACGCTGGTCCCTTTCACCAACAGTTCGAACGCGCTGTGTGACTACCTAGGCGTCGGTCATCTTTCGCTCTTTACCAACGGCACGATTGCGCTGGTCACTGCCCTGCAAGCCTTGCGCCTTGGCGGCGAAGTGATCACGACTCCCTACTCTTTTGTCGCAACTGCACACTCGTTGCTGTGGAACGGCATAGAGCCTGATTTGTTGACATAGACCCGCACACGTTGAACCTTGACGCTTCTCGAACGTAGAGGCAGCAATCACGCACAGGACGACCGCGATCATGCCCGTTCATGTTTATGGCCATCCTTGCGACGTCGAGGCCATCCAAAAGGTTGCTGACCGATATCACCTTAGAGTAATCTACGACGCCGCGCACGCGTTTGGCGTGCAAAACGACTCGGGTAGCGTGCTCAACTACGGCGATTTATCTGTCCTGAGTTTTCATGCCACGAAAGTCTTCAATACCTTTGAAGGCGGAGCAATAATCTGCCCAGACGCCAGCACCAAGCAGCGAGTAGACCATCTCAAGAATTTTGGCTTTGAGGATGAGGTGACGGTGGTCTCGCCGGGAATAAATGGCAAAATGAGCGAAATAAATTCAGCGTTCGGTCTGCTACAGCTCAAGCACGTCGATGAAGCGCTCGCTCGCAGGGGCGAACTGGACAGGGTATACGCCAGCAGCTCGTACATACCAAGGAATTGCCTGTTTAGGAACTGCGGGGAGCGGATCTGCAACTACGCATACTTTCCGGTTCTGGTAGAGCCTGCTTACCAGCTCACTCGCGATGAACTCTACAGAAAGCTCCGTGATCGTGGCGTCTATGCACGTCGTTACTTTTATCCATTAATTTCTGATTTCCCGATGTACCGTGACTTGCCCACAGCGAAGCGGAGCAATTTGCCGGTAGCGGCCAGCGCCGCCGACAGGATATTGTGCCTGCCCATCTATCCGGGCTTGCAGCGCCAGCAGCAACAGCGTGTGATCGACATTATTCAGGAGGTCTGAATTGGCAATGCTTACACACAACGCGATAGAGATTGGGATTTTCTCTGTTGGCCGAAACGTCCAGCTTTCGAACGTGCATCCTTCTATGGCGCGGACCGAATTACATTAGGCGACAACGTGCGCATCGACGACTGTTGCGTTCTTGCCGCCGGCTCTGGGGAATCTTCATTGGCGACTTCGTACATGTCGCTGTCGGTTCCACGCTGATAGGTTCCGGGAAGATCACGATGTCGGATTTCAGTGGACTCTCGTCGCGCGTGTCTGTCTACTCGAGTAGTGACGATTACTCAGGCGCAGCCATGACCAATCCGACTGTACCCAGCCGGTACACCAGAGTAACTCACGCCGATGTCTTTCTCGGAAGGCATGTGATTGTGGGCAGTGGCAGCGTGATTCTTCCGGGAGTAAAGCTGGGTGACGGAGCTGCGGTCGGTGCGCTGAGTTTGGTCACGAAGAACTGCGATGCGTTCGGAGTTTACTCTGGAAATCCCGCCCGGCGTATCAAAGACCGTAAGCGTGATCTGCTGGAAGTTGAAAGGGCATTGCGTGTTGAGCTGCTCCATAGATGAACGTTTCTGTTATTGCCGGTTACCAACTGGTTATGCGCGATGCAGGCGTATGAGCGCCAGTCATTCGGTGGGCATCTTGGTTCGCTCGTCTCTGTTTGTGCGGGCATTTCGGTGGCAGGGTACATAAGGCGAAATAGCCGTAGTTACCGGTCGCGAGGAGGCTGTTCTTGAGAGTCGAGGCCTTGGGCGTCGGCTGGGTAATGTTGCTCGCTGGTAGATGTTTTCTTCAGCACCTTGCTCTTTGCGTAGATCTTTCGGAAGTCACCCAGTGCCAAAAGTCTCAGTAATCCTCACTTCGTTCAACCACGCTCAATTTATCGGGGAGTCGATTGAAAGCGTTCTCAATCAGTCCTTTGGTGACTTCGAACTTATAATCTGGGATGATGCTTCGGCCGATGGCTCATGGGAAATGATTCACACCTTTCCTGACCGGCGCATCCGGTCGTTTCGTAATTCCCGGAATGAAGGGCCTGTTTTTGGAGTTAATAAGGCTATTTCCGAGGTTGCCACTGGCCAATATATCGCTATTCACCATTCCGATGATGTCTGGGAGCCTGACAAGCTCCAGCAGCAAGTTCCTGTCTTGGATGCGCATCCGGAAATTGGGGCAGTCTTTACATGGGTGAAGATTATTGATGAAAACGGATGCGAAAATTCCGATGGGTGGTTTAATCAAGAATTTCGCAGTCGTTCAAAATGGCTCAACAGCCTTTTTTTATCCGTAATCAGCTCGCTCATCCCAGTGTTTTGATAAGGAGAGAATGCTACCACGAGGTTGGAGGATATAGCGATTTCCTAGCGCAGGCCCCTGATGTCGATATGTGGGCAAGATTGTTGCTGAGGCATTCTATACACGTGATTCCGGAGGAGTTAACGAAACATCGATTGCTTTCGGATGGGTCGAACACAAGCGGCGAGAGGATCGATGTTGCGATTCGAGTAGCCAACGAGTGGAGTGTCGTTCGCAAGAATTACCTAGATATTGACGAGTTTGAAAAGCTGGTTGCTATCTTCCCAATTCTGGACCCTTGCAGAAATTCCTCAGGATACAACGTGAAATTCCTGTTGGCGATGGTTTGCTTGAAGGAATGCTCTGATCGAGCCGCTTGGTGTTTGGGATTGGAATGGCTTCTTGAGTTATGCGGTAGCGAGGTTCACGCGAAGGAAATTCAACGCTTGTACGCATTTACCTACAAAGATCTCATCAAATTGACTGGGAAGTTTGACGTCTTTGGTATTGGAGAGCTGGCGGAGCGCGACAGACAAATCTTCTTGCTTGCCAACGCGGTGAAGCTACGCGAAGAAGAAGTCGCTTCCCTTATTGATGCGGTGACTGCACAGAAGCTGGAGCTTCTTGCCCACAGGCAGTCGCTCGAAGAGAAGGACTCGATGCTCGCGTTGCTTACCGAAGATTTTGCGGCGTTGCGGTCCGAGGCTGCACTCCTTAAATCGAGTCTCTCCTGGAAGATTACGGCGCCGTTGAGAGCACTCAGGCGATCCTTGGCTAGACCAAAGGTCCTAATCAGGCGACAGCTTGCTTCAGGCAGCGAACACGCTACGATGCTGCCTCAAGATCCTGTGCCGCCGAAGGATCCTGTGCAACCTGAAGATGCTTCTTTCGCCGCGTTCGTCCACGGTCACCTAGATCGAGCAGCATACCTGGAAGCGAACCCTGATGTAGAGGCGGCTGGGCTTGATCCGGTATGGCACTGGCTAGGAATACGGCATGTTTGAGGGACGTGCCCTGTGCCCTGATTCCAGTGTCGTGATTGGAGAGGATTGGCTACGCCACAGATCCAAGGCAAAGGCTGGACCCATTATGCGTGGCGCGGCAGGGCAATCGCAGTCCGAGTTGTCAAGCCCTTGAAGGCGTCACTGATGCGCCACATCCTGGCGCAAGGGCGACATGAACCGCCGTGTTGGCTGCAGGCGCTGGCCATTGAAAGACTGCGTATTCGATGCATCAGATTTGCGCGATCGTGACGGTGTCAACGTCGCGCGAGTCTTCGAAGCCATTGCAGAGCCACCGAGTACCGTGTTGCTTATACCGACGCTTTGCGTTGGTGGTGCTGAGAAGTATGCGGCCGACTTGGTCGCCGAGCTCCCTGCGCTCGCGCAAGGTCCTGTCCTCGTGTTGGTAACCGACTCCACTTCGCACGATGTCCAGGGCTGGCAATCGCTATCGATTCTTGCCCCTTTGAGGGCGGCTAATCTAGTGTTCTGGCGCGATATTTGCGGCGAGGGTTATCAGAATCCTACCGTATTGGGGCGACTGCTGAACGCTTTGCGGCCCAGTCAGGTAGTCGGTCAATAGCCATATTGGCCTGGAGGTGGTGTCCAAGTTTGGGCGGGCTTTGTCGTACAAGGCAAGACTCTACTGCGCCTATTTCAGCCTGGGCGTGCAGGGGCTCGGTGCACCCTACGGGACTCGTTACCCCCATCGAACGCTGCCCTTCGCCTACGCACTTACCGATAACGTGCAAATGGTGAATGACTTGCGCCGCCTTTGGGGGGCACTCCCCGGCCCAGGAGTTGTTGAACTCCCAGCGAGGGTTGAGGCTGCCGATGAAGGGACCTTTTTGGCACGACTGGAAGCCCGACGACTGAAGGCTGGCCAGCGCTCTCCGCAAAGGCGCTGGCTTTGGGTCTCGCGTGTAGAATCCTTCAAAGGTACGTCCATTCTTGCCAAGATCGCACCGACACTCCCAAACGACCAGTTCGAACTCTTTGGTCCGATTTCGGGTAGCCTGCCCGATCTGGGACTAACTGCACCCAACATCCGACACTGCGGAATTTTGTCCGACATCGCCTCATCAGACTTTTCTACCTACGATGGCTTCCTTTTCACGAGCCTGTTTGAGGGTATGCCGAACGTGGTCCTGGAGATGAGTCAGCATGCGATCCCTATGGCGTTAGCAGACGTTGGTGGTTTGCGCGGCACCCTGTCCGATGCGTCGGTTATGTTCGTCAGGCATGGACAGACAGTAGAAGAGTCTGCGGCCAACTACGTGAGCGCGTTGGAAGGGATCGGCAATCTCACCACACTTGAACTGTTAGTGATGGTCGAGACGGCTCGTGCTCAAGTGCTCAGGAGGCATTCGCCCACAGCCTATCATGACAACGTCGCGCGGATTTTTAGTTATGGAGCCAGCGATGTTTGATATTACGGTAACCGTTATGTTTCACCGTGAAGGGGCTTACGCCTTACCTGCACTTTCCAGTATGCAGGAGATGGTTTCCACAGCCCGCGCAGCCGGGCTGCGGGTTGAGTGCCGAGCGGTGCTCGATTGTGCCGATGCTCACACCAAGCAAATCGTTTTGCTTCGCGGCGCATGGCTGGACGAGATCCTGGAGGTCTCTTTTGGGGACCTAGGCCTATCGCGCAACCATGGTGTCATTGCTGCACGCGGACAATTCTTAGCATTCCTGGATGGCGATGACCTATGGGGTGACGATTGGTTGGTCCTGGCTCACTTAGCCGCCACGGCCCTCGGGGTTCCCGAGGCGGCTATCTGGCACCCGGAAAGTCTTTTCTATTTTAACGATGGTGACTTCGACCGCCATTCGAAGACCAGGCAACCAAGTGCAGCTGCGCGGGCCTTCCATCTTTTCCTTCGGTCGTCTGACGACCCGGGCTTTGACCGAAACGCGTTGCTGTTAAATAACCTGTGGAGTGCAAACGTTCTTGCCGCACGGGCTCTTCATCTCCGCTTTCCTTACCAAGCGGTTTCGAAGGACCGTGGCTTTGGGATTGAGGACTGGGCCTGGAACATAGAGACAGTTTGGGCCGAGATTCGTCACCTTGTGGTGCCCGATACCATTCACCTCATCCGAGTAAAAGAGTCTGGGTCTCTTGGACAACAAAACAGTTCGGAGGGGTTGCTGGTACGTGTACCGGTAAACGTTTGGCCAAAGCTGGGTAGTCACATCACACCGTGAGTCATGCGGACGGTAGGAGCTGCCTTGTATGAACAGGCTCTTTTGCAATCATGATGGTGCCACTTACCTCTCCAATGACCAGGTTTTTCTTGGTGCGGTAGATTGCTCCGATCTTGCGCCTGATACGATTTCAGGATATGCAATGCATCGCTGGAGATCAACTGTGGTTTGTTGTACAAGAACTGCAGTGCATAGCCCCGTGTTGATTCCGTGTGGCTGCCTTCCTTGCTCATCAGGTCTCCAAATGTGCCCCAAAGTAACGGTAGTCATCGTCAATTGGAATGGCGAACGCTTACTGGAACCCTGCCTGTCGGCTCTGCTGGTGCAGACGGTCGTCCCCGACGAGATCATTCTGGTCGATAACGCCAGCACGGACGCGTCACTGGAGATAGTTCGCTGCTTTCCTTCGGTTCGCTTGCTGGCGCAAGAGGCGAATCTCGGTTTTGCCCGCGGCAACAATCTGGCGTGCACAGCAGCGGCGATTGACTCGGAATGGATTGCCTTGCTGAATCCCGATGCCTTTGTCGAGCCGGACTGGCTGGAGGCCCTGTTGGCGGCGGCGCAGAGCTATCCAGCCTTCGACGTATTCGGGAGCAAGCTGGTGAATGCCGCGGACCCAGCGTTGCTCGACGGTACGGGAGATGCCTATCACGTCAGCGGATTGGTCTGGCGGATGGGACACGGTGTGCCCGTCGCGACCTTCCCCGAACAGCGGCGCGAGGTCTTCTCGCCGTGCGCAGCGGCAGCCCTCTATCGACGTAGCGCCTTGCTCCAGGTGGGCGGTTTCGACGAGGACTTCTTCTGCTACCTGGAAGATGTGGACCTGGGCTTTCGCTTGAGATTGGCAGGCTACCGGTGCCTCTATGTTCCGGCGTCGGTGGCGCACCACGTCGGATCGGGCACCACAGGCGGGCAGCACAGCGATTTCGCCGTCTATCACGGGCATCGAAATCTGGTCTGGACCTATGTCAAAGACATGCCCGGGGTGTTGTTCTGGATACTCCTGCCAATGCATCTGGCGATGAACCTGGCTGCACTGATCCTATTCGCATTGCGTGGGCAGGGCAAACAGATGCTGCGCGCCAAGTTCGATGCCATCCGAGGCATCGCGAAGATGTAGCGTAAACGGCATTCAATTCAGGCCGCCCGCGTGGCGACGGTGCGCGATATTTGGCGGTTGCTGGATAAGACGCTCGTTCCGACGAAACGAGGCAAGGCGCTATGATGAACAACTGGTTGATCAGCTAAGCATGACCAGATGGCAGACACCGTCTCTCTGATTGTCGTCAACTACAATTCCGGCGCTTTCCTTGAAGCCTGCGTAGCAACTGTCTTGCGTCAGGTGGAGGAGGTGATTGTGGTCGACAACGCTTCAAACGATGACAGCTTGGCGAAGCTCGGCACGGCATTCCCAGACAATGCCAAGCTGCAGATTGTTCGCAGTCCTGCGAACATCGGGTTTGCGGCAGCATGCAACATCGGAATCGGCAACGCTTGCGGCAGCTATCTTTTTTTCTTGAACCCTGATTGTGTTGTGGAGCCGGATTCTGTCGCGCGCTTGCTGCAGGCACTGGAGGAGCATCCAGATGCAGGGATGGCTGGCGGGCTCCTGGTTGACCCCGATGGCACCGAACAGGGTGGCGGGCGGCGGGCAATTCCAACGCCCTGGCGATCCTTTGTTCGGGCATTTGGTCTGCAGCGGCTTTCTGGCCGTTGGCCACGCCTGTTTTTCGACTTTCACCTACACAAGCAACCGTTGCCCAATCGGGCAGTCGAAGTAGAGGCCATTTCGGGCGCATGCATGCTGGTACGCCGCGCGGCCATGCAGGATGTCGGAAAGTGGGATGAGGGGTATTTTCTACACTGCGAAGACCTGGATTTTTGTATGACCATGCGGGCCAAGGGCTGGAAGATCCTTTTGTGCCCGAGGTAAGAATTGTTCATGACAAGGGTGGCTGTAGTCGCTCGCGGCCGATCTTTGTCGAGTGGCACAAGCACCGCGGGATGATGCGCTTTATCGCAAGTTTTTGGCGAAGAGTATTCGGCAGGTCTGATGTGGCTGGTCATGCTCGGGGTTTGGTTGCGCTTCTGTCTCGTGGCTTCGTATTACGCGGCAAGGAACGTCCTGCACCGATTGGGGTTCGGGCATGCAGACTGAAGCAAATTCAGCGCATCGGACAACACTTGGCGTCATTGGCGCAAGCAGCTTGGTTGGCGGCTGTCTGCTGCCGCTCCTGGTGCGCGCAGGAAGGCCGGCGACCGCCTTCTCGCGCAAGCTGCACCAGTCCCGCGCTGATGGGGTGGAGTGGGTGAGACTGCCAGTGCCGGGTGACTCTGCGGGGCTGACCCAACTCTTGCAGAGCAGTTCAGGCATCGCACACTGGATCTGCCTTGCGCCGATCTGGGTGTTAGCCGAGCACTTCGAGTTGCTGGAGGCGCATGGCGCCAAGCGCATCGTGGCGCTCTCCTCGTCCAGTCGTTTCACCAAGCAGGACTCCTCCGTTGCCGACGAGCAGGCGCTGGCACGCCGCTTGGTGGATGGCGAGGAACGCCTGCAGACCTGGGCCGCAGGTCGCGGCGTGGAATCAGTCATCCTTCGCCCAACGCTGATTTATGGTCTTGGGCAGGACAAGAACATCAGCGAGATGGCCCGCTTCATCCAGCGCTTTGGTTTCTTCCCGCTGTTGGGCAAAGCCATGGGAGCTCGTCAGCCAGTGCATGCGCAAGACGTCGCGATGGCTTGCTTCGCGGCATTGAATTGCGCTGTCGCGGCGAACCGCGCCTACAGCATTTCCGGTGGCGAGACGCTGCCCTACCGTGAGATGGTTGGTCGCGTCTTTACCGTGCTGCAGCGCCGGCCACGGCTGGTCACAATCCCACTGCCAGTGTTCCGGTGTACGGTGGCATTGCTGCACTGTCTGCCGCGATACCGACAGTGGTCAGCCGGCATGGCCGAGCGAATGAATCGAGACCTGGTTTTCGACCACGCCGATGCCAGCCGTGACTTTGGATTCACGCCGCGACCTTTCCGCCTGACTCCGGCAGACCTTCCCCGATGTGCCGCGGCCAGCCGCTAATGATAAAGTGCCGGGTTTTCGGAGCAGTCGAGATGATTAATGCGTAGGCTTGTTCCCGAACACGTCTCAAGCTATCTGATACTGTTGCCGCGTCTCGGCAAGCAGGGCCTGATGCTGCTAGCCGATGCGGCGATGCTGATGTTTGCCGCCTGGGCCGCCTACTCGCTGCGATTGGGTGAGTGGTTCTCACCCAATCGCGCACAGATGCTGCTGATGGCAATCGCGCCGCTGCTGGCCATGCCGATATTCCTGAAAATGGGATTGTATCGCTCGGTGATTCGCTACCTCGGCGAACAAGCGTTGTGGTCGATTGTCAAGGGAATGTCGCTGGCAGCACTGTCGTGGGCGGTACTCGCGTTCATGACGCAGATGACCGGGCTCGGTGGCGTACCGCGGGCCGTCCCATTGCTTTACTGGCTGATGGGGACGGTACTGATCGGCGGGTCGCGCTTTTCCGCGCGCTGGCTGCTCTGGTTTCCGGTGCGCAGCCGCTTTGCTGGCCGACAGGTGCTGATCTACGGTGCCGGCGAAGCCGGGCGGCAACTGGCGGCCTCACTGCGCCGCGGCCGCGACCTCTTTCCGGCGGGCTTTCTTGATGACGACCCGGCACTGCACGGCAAGGACATCGGTGGCCTGCGGGTCTATCCACCCGAACACCTGCCGGCATTGATCGAGCGCTTCGATATCCGGGACGTCATCGTTACCCTGCCTTCGGCCTCCAGTGCGAGGCGACGCGAGGTGGTGACCTTCCTCGAACAGCACCCGCTGCGGGTGCGCATTCTGCCGGCACTGACCGACATTGCCGCGGGGCGACACCTGGTCAACATGGTTCGCGAAGTCGATATCGGCGATCTGCTTGGCCGCGACCCTATCGGAGCCGACTCCAGCCTGCTGAGTCGCTGCATTCGCGGCAAGGTGATACTGGTGAGCGGCGCCGGCGGCTCGATCGGGTCGGAACTCTGTCTGCAGATCGTCGCGCTGGCCCCGGCCCGGATGATTCTGCTGGAAACCAGCGAACACGCCTTGTACCAGATCGACCGCCTGCTGCGTTCGATCGGCGACTGCGAGATCATCCCCTGCCTGGGTTCGGTGGGCGATGCCGCGCTGGTATCGCGACTGCTGGCCGAGTTCCAGGTCCACACCATTTACCACGCCGCAGCCTACAAACATGTGCCACTGGTCGAAGCAAACCCGCTGGAAGGTGCTCGCAACAACGTCCTCGGCACCTTGACTCTGGTGCAAGCGGCATTTGCTGCAGGCGTGCAAACTTTTGTGCTGATTTCCACCGACAAGGCGGTACGCCCCACCAACATCATGGGCGCCAGCAAGCGCTGGGCGGAACTGGTCGTTCAAAGCATTGCCAGAAAGGTCGACGCGCAGGGAACTGGCCAGCAGTTCTCTGCGGTGCGCTTTGGCAACGTCCTCGGCTCCAGCGGCTCGGTGATCCCGCTGTTCAGGGATCAGATCGCCCAGGGCGGTCCGGTGACGGTCACGCACCCCGAGGTGACGCGCTATTTCATGTCCATCCATGAAGCGGTGGAACTGGTCATCCAGGCCGGGAGCATGGCACTTGGCGGGGAAGTCTTCCTGCTCGACATGGGCGAGCCGGTGCGGATCTACGACCTGGCCCACAACATGATCCGCCTGGCTGGTCATTCGGTGCGCGATGAGGACCAACCCGAGGGGGACATCGAGATTGCCATTACCGGTTTACGACCCGGCGAGAAACTCTACGAAGAGTTGCTGATCGCCAGCAGTAACGCCGAAGGCACGGCGCACGCCAAGATCATGAAGGGAGAAGAGCCGTGGCTGGAGGAGGAGGTTCTCAGCGGGCTGATCGCGCAGCTGCGCACGGCGCTGGACGCGCACGACGAAGCGGCGGTGCGCAAGCTCTTGATGGGGGTGGCAGGCGATCGCTCCGGCCGCGGACGTCCCGCGACAGGATTCGAGGTCGCCGCATGAGCAACGACGCACTTGCTTGCCGCAGCTGCCGGGTCGCCGACCAGCCAACCGATTCGGCGAATTCGAGCGTGGAGCGTTGGTTTTGCGAATTGGCATAGACCTTGGCGGTACCAAGATCGAACTGCTCGCACTCGATGAGTCGGGTTGCATGTTGCTTCGCCGGCGCAAACCGACACCCAAGGGAGATTACCTCGCCACCGTCAACACCCTCGCGACAATGGTCGAGGCCGCCGAAGCCGAACTGGGCCAGACCGGCAGCGTCGGACTCGGTATTCCCGGTGCCGAGTCTTCCTTCGGCGGCGGGATCAAGAATGCCAACTCGACCTGCCTGATCGGCAAGTCCTTGCGCAAGGACCTGCAAGCGCGCTTGCAACGCGAAATTCGCCTGGCCAACGACGCCAACTGTTTTTCCCTCTCGGAGGCCATTGATGGTGCAGGGCGGGGCGCAGCGGTCGTTTTTGGCGTTATCCTTGGCACTGGCGTTGGCGGCGGCATCGTCGTCAATCAGTACGTGCTGACGGGTCCCAACCACATCGCAGGTGAATGGGGCCATAATCCGCTGCCGCTACCTGAGGAGGAAATCCTGCCGCCGGCGCGGTGCTACTGCGGGCGCGTCGGCTGTATTGAAACCTGGCTGTCGGGTCCTGGCTTGTGCAGGGACCACTTGCGCCACAATGGGGAATTCCTGGCTGCCGAAGAGATCGCATCGCGCGCCGGCACGGCAGACCTTGCCTGCGATCAGACGCTGTCGCGCTATGAGCGGCGCCTGGCCAAATCACTGGCACAGGTAATCAACATCGTCGATCCTGATGTGATTGTTCTTGGCGGTGGCCTGTCGAACATCGAGCGTTTGTACCAGACGGTGCCGCGACTCTGGGAAGCGCATGTCTTCTCCGATGTCGTCCGCACGCGGCTGTTGCGCAACGTGCACGGCGACTCGTCGGGGGTGCGCGGTGCCGCATGGCTCTGGAACAGGAATTGAAGGTGGCGGCGTGGCTCGCGTACAACCGTCTCTCCACGCCCGACGGGACTGGAACAGGGACTCTGCGCAACCCATGCTGTGGCTGAGACTCGTCCTGCCTTTCGCCGGCGCCCCCAGCCCGGTCAGTAGGGAAACCAGCGTGCCGGGATCGGAGACGTTGCCGGCGAAGGTCGGCGAGCGCCGGCGCGCGGGCAACCAGCTGCGCATGGTAACGCTGCGCAGCGCGCTCGATCGACTCCGAACATTCCCAAGGCACGATCAGCGCCTACGCATTGAGCAACTGTTCGAGGCGGCTGCACCCCGACGCCTAAGCTAATTCGTGATCGATGTGGACAAGGCTAGAAATTCCAACGAAGAAGTGGCGCAGTCGGATATGGGGTCGTTGGGTCATCCTGCTTGCGCCGTTCGTAGTCATCGAGCACCTTCAGGCGGCCCGGATCGGAAATTGTGCCAAGCACCGATTTGCCAACGAATGGTAGGACGGGTCCGCCTAGGTACCAAGGGGGCTTAACCGTATCCAGCATGCCAATGCTGCGATTGATCAGCGGAGAAATCTCGCGCACCGCTTGTGGGATGTAGGCAATCGCTTGGTCCGTCGCGCGATCAACTGTGGTCGCATCGGGCAACAAGGCGAGCACTTCGTTCGGGTCAGGCGATTCACCATTTCGCGCTTGATTAATCTGCTGGCGCGATACAAACACTGCATAGGCCGCCACACGCTGCGTCTCGACGGCATTCTTCAGGTGGTTGTCGCCATACGTCCGCCACTTCATACCCTGAGCATTCGTCACGTCGAAACCTTCAGCGTTCATACGGTCATGAATGTTCTTCAGTGCCAGCGGAATTGCTAGACCGGCAGTCTGGACGTTAGCCACCACGGTTTGCATTTCCGGGTTTTCAGTTCGGATGGGATTGGCGAGCAAATAGGTCTGAATCGCGGCTTGCACCTTGGTGCTGTCCATCAGATGTCCCGAAGAAAAGGCGTCAGTGAGGAAGTGCCCGCCAGCCGCGTCCATTCCCAGCGCCTCTTGGTACAGGTCGTCGTTGCCGGTCGGATTCTCCTGTTTAGACAGCTTTGCCATTTGAATCGCTTGAACGTGAAGTTCCTTCCAGGCTTCCTTGTTCTTCGGTGCGAAATACAACGTGTTTTTGCGCGCGAGTTGGGTGTAGCGGCCCTTTGTGATTGTCTCGTACTCGGCGTTGGCGTTCTTGGCCGTTCCCAGACGCTCTTTGTCCATGACCGCGAGAATCTGGTCGATCTCACTTTTCGGTGCGCCTTTCAAATCCTGCCATGTGGCGTAAAAGTCGCCCATCAGCGAAATGATTTGTCCCGGTGTCAATTGCAAGTCGGCGCGCACTTTGATTTTTTTGTCACGATGCACGGGGTCATCAGCTATCTGGCGAACAAGTTTGACCACGTCGATCTTGCGCTCGGCCGCCCATTTCTTGCCTTCCTCTGTCTGGATAAAGTCGAACAACTCGTCAGCGTGTTTGTCGCCCAGATCCTGATGCTCCGAGCCTTCGTAGCGTTGAATGCCAACCGGAAAATGCGCAACCGCCTGTTGCTGGACAACGTGCGCCAACTCGTGTGCGAGAAGCTGCGTGCCGCGCCCTGTCTTGGGCAGATACTGTCCCGCAGCGAACACAATATGGTGCCCAAGCGTGTAGGCCCTGGCATTCACGTCCCGCGCCGATTGCTCGGCGGCGGTGCCACAATGCACCCGCACCCGCGAAAAGTCGTAGCCGAAGCGGGGCTCCATAAAGTCACGAGTCGCCGGATCGAGATCTTGACCAGGAGAGCGGATTACTTCGTGAACGAGTGGCGGTGCTGCGGATTGCCCGAAGTCGCCTGTCCCGACATGCCTGGTCTGCAAGCGCGCAGGTTCCTCCGTCTGATGCTTGGAGAACGCGGCTGCGTCGGAACAAACACGCTGAATCTGTCGCTCAGGCATGCGCATCACGTGCTCGGAGATGCGCTCTGCTTCCCGCTCGTATTGGTCGCCCGGCTTGTTGATCGCCAGTTTCGTCTGTATCGCTCCTGCTGTAGGCGGATGTATGGGAATCCGTCCACAATCGTGCCCAAAGCGCGGTGCTGGCGTGCCCGTCAAGCCGACTTTGAATTCTTCAGCGTGAGTGTGCAACATCCGGTGTACTGCTTGATTCGCTATGGTGCGTTGCCAACGGAGGACAGGATGCTCGCGGCGAGGCGGCCCAAGGGATGCCATGTTGGGCCGAGCAAGGCTTGGGGATGCTTGTTTTTGAGGCGGATTTTGCTTTTGCGCAAAGGTTCGCATGCTCCATCTCCCGTTTTGTTGCAGCTGCGCTGCCCAACAAATAGCGGCTATCTGCCGCGCTGAAAGCGCCCGGTCCAACCGCTGGAGAGTCCGCGGCAGATAAACTGCGTTGGACCGAATCGCTTCGACGACGGTACCTATGAGGATTGTAAGCGTCCCGTTTCCCAGGTCAAGGCTGATGCGGAAGTTTCCCCAATCCGCGCTGTAGGGCGTGCTGTCCGGCGCCGGCGGCACGTTCGACGGAGAGTCCAGAACTTCGCCCGGGAGGCAGCTGGGAGTACCGTGGCTAACCGGTCATCGCTTTCATCATCGGGGGTGTCTGAAATCGCCATGACGGTTAGCCGCGGTTCGACGCCGGGCCGGTCAACCATCTTGCTAAAGAGCGGCAATTCCAGTAAGTTGAGCGAACACGTTGGGGGTGTCACGAGGGCTTTTGCGTGGCTGAGAGAGTCCCTTCGAACCTGTACGGGTCATGCCGTCGTAGGGAAGCGGTGCGTATCTTCTGCGCGGTGGTTCATCCTCGCTTCGCCCAACCCTTGCATGCTCCCCGATTCAGCAAAGCTTTTGCCCTACCCCTTTGCAAGGAAACATCATGAACGCAAACGAAAAATTCATCGCCGCCGACGCGCATGTGGACGAGGCCGCCATCAAGCCTTTGCCCAATTCGCGGAAGATCTACGTCGTCGGCAGTCGGCCGGACATTCGCGTACCCATGCGCGAAATTGTGCAGGCGGATACCGATACAGCTTTCGGTGGCGAGAAGAATCCGCCGATCTATGTCTACGACTGTTCCGGACCATATAGCGAACCGCAGGCGAGAATCGACATTCGCCAGGGCCTGCCGGCGTTGCGCGCGCAGTGGATAGCCGAGAGAGACGATAGCGAGCCCTTAGCCGACTTGAGCTCGGATTTCGGCCGTATTCGCGCGGCCGATGCGGCCCTCGACGAATTGCGTTTTCCGGGCTTGCAGCGCCGGCCGTTGCGCGCCAGAGCGGGTGCCAACGTCAGCCAGATGCACTACGCACGGCGCGGCATGGTTACCCCGGAAATGGAGTATGTCGCGATCCGGGAAAACAATAACCGTCGTACCTACATTGAGCAGTTGAGGGCTTCTGGTTCGCAAGGCGAGCGTTTCGCCGAGATACTCTGCCGTCAACATCCCGGTCACAGCTACGGCGCCAGCATTCCAGAGGAAATCAGCGCCGAGTTCGTATGCTCTGAGGTGGCGCGGGGCCGGGCGATCATTCCGTGCAATATCAACCATCCGGAAAGTGAGCCGATGATCATCGGGCGCAATTTCCTGACCAAGATCAACGCCAATATCGGCAACTCTGCCCTGGGTTCGAGCATTCAGGAGGAGGTCGAGAAAATGACCTGGGCGATCCGCTGGGGCGGCGACACGGTGATGGATCTGTCCACGGGGAAAAACATCCATGAAACGCGTGAGTGGATAATTCGCAACAGCCCGGTACCGATCGGGACGGTGCCGATCTACCAGGCGCTCGAGAAGGTCAATGGCAAGGCGGAGGAACTGACCTGGCAGATCTTCCGCGATACCTTGATCGAGCAGGCCGAGCAGGGGTCGACTACTTCACGATTCACGCCGGCGTGCTCCTGCGCTACGTGCCGCTGACCGCCGGGCGCTTGACCGGAATTGTCTCGCGTGGCGGATCGATCATGGCCAAGTGGTGTCTCGCGCATCATCAGGAGAGCTTCCTGTATACGCATTTCGAGGAAATCTGCGAAATCATGAAGGCCTACGATGTCGCTTTCAGTCTGGGGGATGGCCTGCGTCCGGGGTCGATCTACGACGCCAACGACGAGGCGCAACTTGGTGAGTTGAAGACTCTTGGTGAACTGACCGATGTCGCCTGGCAACACGATGTGCAGGTGATGATCGAGGGGCCAGGCCATGTGCCGATGCAAATGATCAAGGAAAACATGGATCTGCAGCTCGAATACTGCAAGGAGGCGCCGTTCTACACCCTAGGTCCACTGACCACCGACATTGCCCCTGGCTATGACCACATCACCAGTGGTATCGGGGCTGCGATGATCGGTTGGTTTGGCACCGCCATGCTGTGCTATGTGACGCCGAAGGAACACCTCGGTCTGCCCGACAAGGACGACGTCAAGACTGGAATCATCACCTACAAACTGGCAGCGCATGCGGCCGATCTGGCCAAAGGTCATCCAGGGGCGCAGATTCGTGACAACGCGTTGTCGAAGGCGCGTTTTGAATTCCGTTGGGAGGATCAGTTCAACCTTGGTCTGGATCCCGACAAGGCACGCGAGTTCCATGACGAAACCCTACCCAAGGACTCGGCAAAGGTTGCGCATTTCTGCTCGATGTGCGGTCCGCACTTTTGTTCGATGAAGATCACTCAGGAGGTTCGCGAGTTTGCGCTTGCCCAGGGAGTGAGCGAAGCCGAGGCCCTGGCCAAGGGCATGGAAGTCAAGGCCATCGAATTCGTCAAAGCGGGGGCAGAGGTGTATCGGAAGATTTGAAGATCTGTGCGTGACGTGCCGGAGAAGGATCAGAAGTCCTGCGCGGCCTCCCAAAGGACGAAACCATCCTCCTTGCGCGTCCACTCGAGCAACTCGATCAAGGGGTAGGCGCGCTGGCCCAGGCCGATTGGCGCCGCGTCCGCGGCCTTGTGCTTATCGCTGTCGGCAGTTTCGGTATCGGCAGCGGGTGGGCTACCCGGATCAGCGGCGGCGTGGCGCAGGCGATCAATCGCCTCGGGTAGTTGCTCGGTAGTGATCACACCGCGCGCGCTGCAGTCTTTGCCGAGAATTTCCAGCAATTGACGCGCGACCGGGGCGAAGGTCATGATTTGGCCTGAGGTACTCGAAGTGAACTTGACCAACATGGGTATCTCCGTGAAGTGGCAGGGAATGAGGGCTATTGTTGCAGCTGTCGCACAATACAACAAGGGGAGGCTGCGTAGAGGCCGCCGCCGGCTGGCTGTCTTTTCCCTCGGGGGCTGTGCGAAAGGGGGGATTGACGACCATGGAACTTGAGCGTTTGCTGAGATCGCAAGGCTTTGGTAGCCGCGCGGAATGCCGCGCGCTGGTTGGCGAGGGTCGGGTCAGCGTTGGCGGCGAGGTTTGCGAGGATGCGAGCGCGCAGTTTGAACCGGAAGGGTTGTCCTTTGCGGTCGACGGTCGCGTGTGGCGGTATTGGCGGTTCGTTTACCTGGCGCTGAACAAACCTGCAGGCTACGAGTGCTCACAGCAGCCGCAACACCATCGCAGCGTGTACTCGCTGTTGCCGCTGCCGCTGCTGAAGCGTGGGATACAGACAGTGGGCCGTCTTGACCAGGACACGACCGGCCTGTTGCTGCTCAGCGACGATGGCCCTTTCATTCACCGCTACACCTCACCCAGGAAACTCATTCCCAAGGTCTACGAGGTGGTGACGCGGCATCCGATCGATGATGCGCAGGTAGCGGCGCTACTGAACGGTGTGGAATTGCGTGAGGAAGCAAGAATGGTGAGTGCGGCAGCCTGTGTTCGGCTTGGCGAGCGGCAGTTGCGTCTGACCGTTACCCTGGGCAGGTATCATCTGGTGAAGCGAATGCTTGCCGCAGCCGGTAATCGGGTCGAGGCGCTGCAGCGGGTCGAGATTGGTGGTTTTGCTCTCCCGACAGCGTTGGCTGCCGGGCAATGGATGTGGTTGGACTTGCCGCAGCTCGCGCTGCTGGCGCAACGCGGTTAATTTGTCGGGACGAGGGTGATTCGCAAAATGTTGATCGTTGGGCAGGCGCGGCTTATGCCGGTGAGCGAGTGTGCTTGCCTTGCAGCGTATCTACCGGCGGCTGATCAAGTGGTCGTTTCCCGAAGAGGAATGCTTTGCCCATGACCCTGACTGAATTGCGCTACATTGTCGCGCTGGCACGCGAGAAGCACTTCGGACACGCCGCCGAGAAATGCCACGTCAGCCAGCCAACGCTTTCGGTGGCGCTGAAGAAGGTCGAGCAGAGGCATGGCGTGATCCTTTTCGAGCGTTCGTCCGCTGAGGTACGTTTGACAACGATGGGTGAGCAGATTGCCGCGCAGGCGGAGCGTGTGCTCGAGGAGGCTGGCAAACTGAGGGAGATCGTCGAGCAGGGCAAGGACCCCCTGCAGGGGCCTTTGCGCCTCGGCGTCATCTATACGATTGCGCCTTACCTCCTGCCGCGTCTGATTCCAGCCTTGCACTTCCGAGCCCCGCGCATGCCGCTCTACCTGCACGAGAACTTCACCGTGAACCTGGCTGCCCAGTTGCGTCGAGGCGAACTTGACGTGATTGTCGTTGCGCTGCCCTTTGCAGAACCAGGCATCGTATCGAGGGCGGTGTATGAGGAGCCGTTCTGCGTGGTGATGCCCAGCGGACACCCTCTGGCACGGCAGTCCTTGATCGATCCGGATCAGGTGGCCGCAGAGAACCTGTTGTTGCTGGGCAACGGAAACTGTTTTCGGGATCAGGTGGTGCAGGCGTGCCCGCAGCTTGCACAACCAGGTGGTACCGCAGGAGCGCTTGAGGGAAGTTCGCTGGAGACGGTCCGCTACATGGTCGCGAGTGGTGCCGGCATCTCGGTTGTTCCCGCATCGGCGGCTGCCTCATGGCCGCACGAAGACTCGCTGCTGCAGTTTCGCCATTTCAGTGAGCCGGCGCCTGTGCGTCGGGTGGTGATCGCCTGGCGGGTGACTTTCTCGAGGCCACAAGCCATCGATATCTTGCGCCGCCATTCTCGATCAGCCGCCGCCAGGGTGCTGCCCGCTAACGGTCATGGCTTTGATCATCGGGGGTGTCTGGAATCGCCATGACCGTTAGCGGGCAGGACGCTGGTCGGCGGCGGGACGCCGGGCGAAAGAGAAGCGGCTCGGTGCGAGAGTCGACATCAGGATCGGCAGGACTAAAATGCCTCCGAAGTCGTCGCCAGGTCTGCCTGTTGACGGATGTTCCACGTGAAACAGGCGGCCCTAGAGCAGCCTGCGTTGGCAGCGTTGCGGCTTAGCCGGTGACCTTGCGGCGGCGCGTCGTGGTGGTCGGCGCCGCAGCTTCGCCGGGTTTGACCTTTACCTCCGTACTGCTGGCGGTCTTCGCTGCGGGTTTGGGAGCGCGCTTCTCGAACTCAAAGCCAACTTTACCATCAGTGCCGCGGACCAGGTAAGCCGAGAACTTCCGCCGCGTCCGGGCTGAAACGAAGTCCTTGAGCAGATCCGTACGCCCGTTGGCCAGCAGTTTCTGCATCTGTTCGGGCTCTACCGTTTGTTGGAGAATGACGGTACCGGAGCGAAAGTCACAGGCCTTGGCCGGTCCGACGGACTTCTCACAGACGTAGGCCATGCCGTGAGCGAAGACATTTGCAGCGCACTTCGGACAGACGCCCAGCGCCTTGTCCTGCGAGAAATCTACCTCCTCGGCGGTGCCGTCGCTGCCAGCGCTACCCTGGCCGAAGTCGAACTGCGGGGCGTTTTCGTCGTTGAGCTGGATGATCGCATTGAACGGGCGTCCCATTTTGTTGCGGAAGCCGCTCAAGGGGCCAATCTTGCGTTGCGTTAGAAGTTCGTCAATCTCGCGCGCTTCGAACTGGCGCCCGGCGACGATCTTCCATAACGCGAAGTCACATCCCTGACACTGGAACTTTTTGTACGTCTCCTTGATGAGTCCCCCACATTTCGGACAGGGTGCCGACAACTCACCAAAGTCGCCCGGAATGCTGTCGCTATCGTAGGTCTTCGCGCGGTCGACGATGTGTTGCGTCATCGCCGCGATCTCTTTCATGAATTCGCTGCGCGACATCTCGCCTCGCTCCATGCGGGCGAGCTTCCATTCCCATTCACCGGTGAGTTCGGGTGCCGTCAACTCGGGAATGCCGAGTCCGTTCAACAGAGTCATCAGCGAAAAGCCTTGGCGGTTGGCAGGAGTTCGCGACTCTCGCGGAGAAGGTATTGCTCTGAAAGCAGATTCTCGATGATCTGGGCGCGCGTGGCCGGTGTGCCAAGCCCACGTCCTGCCATCGCCGCCCGCAGCTCTTCATCGTCCATGGCTTTGCCGGCACCCTCCATGGCCGTCAGCAGACTCGCTTCGGAGTAGCGGGCCGGTGGCTTGGTTTGCTGCGCGTTGAGCACCAGCTCCTCGGTGTGCACGGGCTCACCGGCGGCAACGGCAACCAGGTTGCCCTCGTCGCCTTCCTGTGCCTCGCGGCCATAGACCGCCAACCACCCCGGGTTAACGAGGACCTTGCCTTCGGTCTTGAATGGTTCGCCCTCAACGCGCGTGATGCGGGTGGTGATCAGGTATTCCGCTGCCGGATAGAATACTGCGAGGAAGCGCTTGACGACCATGTCGTAGAGCTTGGCCTCAGGTTCCGAGAGGTGCTTGGGGGCCTGCAGCGTCGGGATGATCGCGAAGTGGTCGGAAACCTTGGCATTGTTGAAAATCCGTTTGTTCGGCGCGACCCAGTTGCTCGCCAGGATGTGTTGTGCGAACGGTGCGTAACGGGCCAGGGTGGCCTCGTCGTGGCCCTTGCCGGCGCCCTCGCCGGTGAGCATCGAGAGCGTGCTGCTCACCGTCGGGAGGTAGTCCTCGGGGAGCGCACGGGAGTCGGTACGCGGGTAGGTGAGGACCTTGTGTTTCTCGTACAGTGCCTGCGCCAGCCCGAGTGTCGCCTTGGCGGAAAAGCCGAAGCGACCATTGGCCTCGCGTTGCAGGCTGGTCAGATCGTAGAGCAAAGGGGACAGCTGCGTGGAGGTCTTGGTCTCGTCGCTGACCACATCGCATTTACCCAAGCACTTCTGCTGCAGCTGGATGCCGCGCTGCTCATCCCACAGACGATCCGCTCGCGCATGCTCGTCCTCATCCTTGCCTTTGAACTTCTCATCGAACCATCTGCCGCGATAGTCGCCGGCCTGGCAGCTGAAAATGCCCTCGAGTTCCCAGTAGGCCCGCGGTTTGAACTTGCGAATGCGGTCCTCGCGGTCGACGATCAGCGCTAGCGTTGGGGTCTGAACGCGTCCAACGGTGGTCAGGTGGAAGCCGCCGGTCTTGGAGTTGAAGGCAGTCATTGCGCGCG
Organism: Candidatus Accumulibacter affinis; assembly: GCA_016713625.1. Classification (GTDB taxonomy): domain Bacteria; phylum Pseudomonadota; class Gammaproteobacteria; order Burkholderiales; family Rhodocyclaceae; genus Accumulibacter; species Accumulibacter affinis. Next base: position 127,364 of record JADJOT010000003.1, on the reverse strand, counting down.
TGCCATTGATACCGACCAGCCAGTCAGACTCGGAGCGGCAGACGGCAGCATCGCCAAGACCACGCATCTCGGCACCGCTGCGCAGGCGCGAAAAGCCATCCTTGATGGCTTGCGGAGTCATCGATTGCAGCCACAAACGATCGACCGGCTTGGCGTTGCCCGCGTGCTGGGTGATGTAGTTGAAGATCAACTCGCCCTCGCGGCCGGCATCACAAGCGTTGATCAGCCCAGTCACGTCCTTGCGCTTGATCAAACGCACCAGGAGCTTGAGGCGAGATTCTGTTTTGACAATCGGTTGCAACGCGAACTGCGGAGGAATCACCGGCAAATGGGCGAACGACCATTTGCCGCGCTTCACTTCATATTCTTCGGGGCAGACCAGTTCCAGCAGGTGACCGATTGCCGAAGAGAGGACATAGGTGTCGCTCTCGAAGTAATCGTCGTGCCGAACGAATCCACCGAGGGCGCGCGCAAGGTCGGCGGCGACGGAGGGCTTCTCGGTGATGATCAGTTTCTTGCTCATGGGGTATTCATCAGCCGGGGAGTGTGGCGAAAGGGGTGATCGCGGAATGATCAATCGAGCACATTCCGCGGACCATGATAAAAGTTCTTTGCCGCGCTTGGCAAGCAAGGCCGGAGGAGGCCGGTGGGAACCAGGTCGTGCTGCTGCCGCAATTGGCGCTATCGTCAGTTTCCGCAGTGCAGCTGAGAAAGGCTCCCTCAGGCCCGGAACAGCCTTTGATAGCGGCCACCTGGCAAGGCGGCAATCTGGCCATCCAGTTCCAAGTGCAGCAGCATCACCGAAACGGCGTCAGCCGTCAAGCCGCTGTGGTTTGCCAGCTCGTCGAGACTACACGGATCACAACCCATGCTTTGCAGTAGCCCGTGCGCTTCCCCGTCACTCTCAACCGGGACGGTTGGCGGTAATGAAGCGCTTGCCCAGCACAGTTCATCGAGCACGTCCTGGACGGTTTCGACAAGCTTTGCCCCTTGCTTGAGCAAGCTGTGACAACCGCGTGACTGGGGGGAATGAATCGACCCGGGGATCGCAAAGACCTCGCGTCCCTGCTCAGCGGCAAGTCTGGCGGTGATCAGCGAGCCACTTTCGACTGTCGCCTCGACCACCAGGGTGCCGCGCGACAGGCCAGCGATCAGGCGGTTGCGGCGGGGAAAGTTGGCGGCTACCGGCGCCGTAGCGAGCGGAAAGTCCGAAATGATCGCACCGCGGGAGGCGATCTCGATGGCCAGCTGCTGATTCGCTGCCGGGTAGAGGCGATCGATCCCCGTGCCGATGATCGCCACGGTGTTGCCTGATGCCGCCAGCGCGCCGCGATGAGCTGCCGCGTCGATGCCGAGGGCAAGGCCGCTGATGATGGTCAGGCCGGCTTCGGCAAGGCTGGCCGCGAAGCGCTGGGCGTTGTGGACGCCTTGCGGGGTGGGGTTACGGCTTCCGACCACCGCCAAGGCGGGCGCCTTGAGTAGTTCGACGCGACCACGGACATAGAGCAGTGTCGGCGGGTCGGGAATCTGCAGCAGCGCCGGTGGATAGTCCGGGTCGGCGAGGCACAGCAGGCGATGAGTGCCTTTGTCTGACCAGGCAAGCGCGTCTGCTACGGCTGCGTGACTGTCGGTATCAAGCAGCTGGCTGGCAGCTTTTTCGCCGACGACACTGGTCAAGGCGCTGCGGCTTGCCGCGAAAATGGCGCTGGGGAGCCCGAACGTGGTCAGTAATTTGCGCTGTGTCGCGCCACCAATGCCGGGAGTCAGCGTCAGGCGTAGCCAGCTTGCCAGCGAGTCCGTGGCATTCATTCCTACGGTGTGCGAGCGAAGTCGTTGATGTCGACAGTGCCTTCTGACTGCACTACCAGGCCATACGAGAGGCGCTCAAATATGCGGAAGACGAAGAGCAGACCAATACGCTCGGGTGGGATCGGTACCATCACCTTGACATCGTATTCGTCGCGCTCGACCACCAGGCGATTACGCTCGATAGCCAGAACATGGCCAATCTCAATGCCATCCCGGGCACCGCGGTTGATCGTGACAATTGAGCCGCGTCCCGCCGCCTCGACGCCCCCATACACCGAAATCACGCGACCATCGACCGGAAAATCGGGCTTGTGCGGAACGTAGGAGACCAGCGGTGGCCGGATTGCCGGGAGCAGGCGATCGCCGCGACCGATCTCCTGTTTCATGGTGACTATCTCAAAAGTCGCCGGTTCGCCGGGCTCGCGCTGTCTGGCGGTGCCAAGATAGAAAGCCTCATAACCGAGTATCTCGTTGGTTACAGGGTCCGCCAGTGGCTTGCCGTTCCGGTAGATCTGCCAATCCTCTCGGGAGGGGTCGGCGTTGGCCACGTAGGCAAGGTCGCCGTTGCCGAGGTAGACCCGGTCTTGCTGGGTCGCGACGATGCGCGCTGCGCTGTCGAGGCTGTTGGCTTCGACGATCAGCGGGTGGGAGAGGAAAGGTCTGATCACGTTCGGTGGAATTGCCGGGATTCCCTCCTCGATCCTTGTTGAGTGAATCGTCGGCAGCAAGCGGGCGCTCTGCAGACTCAACCGGGGCTTGCCACGGGAATCGCGTTCGAGAATGATTACATCGCCCGGGTAAATGCGGTGCGGGCTCTTGATCTCCTCACGGTTCATTCGCCAGATTTCCGGCCACCGCCATGGTTCCTTGAGAAACTTCCCGGAGATCCCCCACAGGGTGTCGCCTGGCACGACGATGTGGCGGGTGGGGGCACCGTCGGCCAGCTGCAGCTCCTCCCCGGCAGCGCAACAAAGAGCGCTGGCGATGGCCAGCAGGAACGCGAACATAATGCGGATCATCGTGTTATCCTCATACGAGCAATCGCTCATGCGGGGTGGGGAACTCCCGGTCGAGATTTCTGTCCCAAGACCTCGACTAGGCAGCTTTGCTGCCAACGTCATCGCACATGCCGTGCCAACGACGTCGGCATTATCAGGACAGTGCGCTGGATTTTGCACGTAGTTACTTCTTCGATCAAGTTTTTTATGTCTCTACTACCCATACTTCGCTTTCCCGACCCGCGCCTGAAAAGGGTGGCCACCCGTATTGAGGCGCTCGACGACAGTGTTCGTCGCCTGGCGCGCGACATGGCCGAGACGATGTACGAGGCGCCCGGCATCGGCCTTGCTGCCACACAAGTCGATGTGCACCAGCGACTCATTGTCATCGATGCCTCGGAAACGCGTGATCAACTGTTGATTCTGGTCAATCCGGAGATCATTCAGCAGGACGGTGCACAACTCTGCGAGGAGGGATGCCTGTCGGTCCCTGGCATTTACGACAAGGTTGAGCGCGCCGAGCACGTACTGGTTCGCTACCAGGATCTCGATGGCCGGGAGCAGATCGTGGAGGCGGTGGGCTTGCTGGCGGTGTGCCTGCAGCACGAGATCGACCATCTGCAGGGACGGGTTTTTGTCGAGCACCTGTCGCAGCTCAAGCAGGTACGCATCAAGAGCAAGCTCGCCAAGCAAGCGCGAATCACGGCATGAGGCTCATCTTCGCCGGCACCCCCGCCTTCGCCGGGCTCGCCCTGAGGGCGATCATCGCTGCCGGGCATCAGGTGGTCCTGGTATTGACGCAGCCTGATCGAGCTTCCGGGAGAGGACTGGCGCTGCACGCCTCGCCGGTAAAGCAGTTGGCCGAGGCAGTCGGGATCGAAGTACTACAACCGACTACCTTGCGAGATGCCGCAGCGCAGGAGCGGGTACGGCTTGCCGCTGCCGAGGCGATAGTGGTGGCCGCTTATGGCCTGATATTGCCGCAGGCCGTGCTCGATATGCCGCGTTTCGGCTGCATCAACATCCACGCCTCGCTACTGCCGCGCTGGCGCGGTGCGGCACCGGTGCAGCGGGCAATCCTCGCCGGTGATACGGAAACCGGTGTGTGCATCATGCAGATGGATGCCGGGCTCGATAGCGGACCGATATTGCTGTCGGCAAGCCAGCCGATCCGGCGCGACGATACGGCGGCTTCGCTGCACGACCGGTTGGCGGAGCAAGGAGCCAGATTGATTGTCGAGGTGCTGGCGCGGCTGCCCCTGGTGGCGCGGCCGCAGACCGACGCAGGAATTAGCTACGCCGCGAAAGTCAGCAAGGCGGAGGCTGCGCTCGACTGGCGCCTGTCGGCGGAGCAGCTCGAACGGCAGGTGCGCGCCTTCAACCCTTTCCCCGGAGCCAGCTGCACTCTCGCAGGAAGCTTGCTCAAGGTGTGGTCTGCCGAAGCGGTTGGCGGTGCGGGCCTGCCGGGGGTGATTCTTGCGGTGGAACGTACTGGCATCGTAGTGGCCTGTGGTGCAGGAGCATTGCGCTTGATGGAATTGCAGAGAGCCGGCGGCAGGCGTCTGTCTGCAGCGCAGTTCCTGCTTGGCACACCTGTCTCCCAAGGTTCCTGCTGCGCGGGGGTGGTGCTTGAAAATAACGATGGCGGCAGCATTTAGGCGGTGTTGGGTTTTCACTTTTCTCCACGGAGGGCTTGGCAATGCTTAGCAACTGGCTGAAGACTTCGATCCTGATGGCTGCCATTGTGGCCCTGTTCGGCGCGATCGGCGCGCTCATCGGCGGCAAATCGGGAATGCTTCTGGCGCTGCTCTTTGGCGGTGCAATGAATTTCTTTGCCTACTGGTTTTCGGACAAGATGGTACTCAAGATGTACAACGCGCGTGCGGTCGACGAGAGCTCGGCGCCGCAGTTCTACGGTATGGTCCGGGAGCTTGCCCAGCGCGCAGGGCTACCGATGCCCAAGGTCTACCTGATCGACGAGGCGCAGCCCAACGCCTTCGCCACCGGCCGCAACCCGGACAATGCTGCGGTTGCGGCGACGACAGGCATTCTGCAGCTGTTGTCGGCGCGCGAGATCCGCGGCGTGATGGCGCATGAACTGGCGCATGTCCGTCACCGTGATATTCTGATTTCGACGATTTCAGCGACGATGGCGGGTGCCATTTCCGCTCTGGCCAACTTTGCGGTTTTTTTCGGCGGGCGTGATTCGGAAGGGCGCCCAAGCAATCCGCTGGCAGGCATCCTGGTTGCACTGCTCGCGCCGCTGGCGGCTTCCCTGATCCAGATGGCAATTTCGCGGGCACGCGAGTTCGAAGCCGATCGGGGGGGGGCCGAGATCTGCGGAGACCCCAACGCGCTTGCCGACGCCCTGGGGAAAATCGAAGCCTACGCTCGAGGAATCCCGATGGCGCCTGCCGAGGCGCACCCGGAAACTGGCCAGATGATGATCATGAACCCGCTGTCAGGCGGCGGCATTGCCGGTCTGTTCAGTACCCATCCGCCTACTGCCGAGCGTGTCGCACGCCTGCGCGGCATGGCTCGCGGCTGAGATCGGTGACGGCCACGTTTCACGTGGAACATCTCCCACCGCCCGGCCGTAGCGGACCTTTCCTGCCTGGCGTGGTCGCCTAGTCCTCCCGCAATATCTGCCGCAGAGTATCGGCAAGGCGATAGCCCGCCTCGGCAAGTCGCCGACTGGCGATTTCCCGGCTCCGCGCGTGAAACTCGGCGCTGATGGTGGTTGGCTCCTCGTCCCCCGCGGGATAGGCGGCCAGGCGGGCAATCTGCCAGCTTTCGTCCAGCCACAGCTCCGCCGTTCCGATTGGGTTCGGTGCCGCGTAGCGTCTGGCCAGCAGCGCGGCGGTCTCTTCCACCCGGCTGCCGCGCAGCCAGGGTGGTCCAGGCAAATCGTCCCAGTACCGGTGCAGACTCATCGATGGGTAGCGCGTGTGAAAAGGGTTGATGATCATCACGCGGTTCCCACCGTTGTCACTTTGTCCGTCGACCGCATAACGGCTTGCGGTGTGCAAGGGTTGATGCGCATCACCGATGAGGTGAATCAGCCAGGGCAGCGCATAGGCTCGCTCACTGGGCGTTGCTCGCCGATTACCGAGCACTCGCATGAGTGCCGGCAGTTGGCGGTCGATCACTCCTGGCGACGGCAGGCGGTTTCGCGCAGGACCCACGGGACGATCTACGTAGTGCCAGGTCAGTCGCCGTTCCATATCCGGAAAGCCGTCCAGGGTCGGCGTCGGCGCATCGATGTCGGCAGTGTAGAAGCGTTTGTCCTGGCGAATGTCATCGGGCCAGGTGGCGGCCTCGACAAAGGCAGTAAGGTCGGGATCGGCGCCCTTGGCGTGTAGCTGCCAGAGATCGTAGTCCGGGTGCTGCCGCAGGATAGCCGTGACCGCCTGTCTGCCAGGCTTGTCCAGACGTTCCCAGGCAATCATCGCGACGATCCGATGTCCGGCCGAGTTCCAGGCCATTGCCGGCGAGGTCGTCAGGACCAGCAGCAGGAGCACTCTACACAGCCACGTCAGAGCTGCCGGGATGATCGCCGGCTTAGCGGTCAAGGCCGACATCGTCCTGCGCCGCTGGGTCGTCCAGAGGTTCGAGATGCGTCAATACCGATGTGCCCGGTAAAGCCTGACGGATCTCACGTTCGAGATCCTCGACCATTTGATGCCCGTGCGTGATGGTCCACGCGCCCGGGACCAGGACGTGCAGCGAAATGAAGCTGTGCGCACCCGACTGGCGCGTGCGCAAGGCATGGAAGTCGATACCGAGCGCCCGATAACGTCCCAGAATGGCAAGCACCTGCGCGTGCTGCTCCGCTGGCAGGCTGCCATCCATCAGGCCTGCGGTAGAGCGTTGCAGGAGACGCCAGGCGGTCCATACGATGTTGCTGGCCACCAGCAAGGCCAGCAACGGGTCCAGCCATAACCAGCCAGTAAGGGCAACGCCGGCGACGCCAAGGATCACCCCCGCCGAAGTCCAGACATCGGTCAGCAAGTGCTGGGCATCGGCTTCAAGAGTGATTGAGCGATGTCGGCGACCGGCGAGCAACAGTATCCGTCCGACCACAAGATTGATCAGCGAGGCGAGCACCGACACGATCAGGCCCAGCCCGATCTGCTCGAGTTCCTGCGGTGAGAGTAGACGCTGGATTGCAGCAATGCCGATGGCCGCGGCGGCGAACAGGATCAGCAGTCCTTCGAAGCCGCTCGAAAAGTACTCGGCCTTGCCGTGGCCAAAGGAATGCCCCTTGTCGGCTGGCCGTTCAGCCACCGCCAGCATGGCCAGCGCCATCGCCGCACCAGCCAGATTGACGACTGATTCGAGAGCGTCGGAGAGTAGCCCGACGGAGCCCGTGAGCAGCCAGGCAGCGCCCTTCAAGGCGATCGTTGCCAGTGCTGCGGCAATCGACAACCATGCGTAGGATTTCAATGAGGTCACAGCCATGCGTACATTATCGCCCTCCCGCGATGATCCCGCCATCGCCGGGCATCGTGCTAAACTCGCCGGACCGTAATCGAGCAGCGAATCCCGGCCTTGTCTTCTTCCTCTTCTTCACCATCGTCGCGTGCGATGCGCGTGCGCAAGGCCGTTTCCCCGACGCATGCTGCGTCCCGAAGCGCAAGCCCGCCCGCGCCATGCGCTCTGGCGCCGGACTCCCTGGCCCAGAGTCTGTTGCTGGCAGCACGGGTGATTGCTCTGGTGCAGGCTGGACAAAGTCTGACGCAGGCGCTGACCGCCCTGAGCGAGGCGCCAGCGGCGGCCCGCGCCGCCGCACAGGATCTCGCTTACGGCACCTTGCGGCGCTATGGCAGCGGCGAGTTCATTCTTGCACGCCTGCTGGAAAGAGCCTTGCCGCACGCCGAGGTCGAAGCGCTTCTGCGCGCAGCGCTATACCGCTTGCAGACTCGTCCCGAATCTGCCTACATGGTTGTCGATCAGGCAGTGGCGGCAGCTGGCGAACTCGCCAGCGGAGCCTTCAAGGGACTGGTCAATGGCGTCCTGCGCAATTATCTGCGCCAGCGCGATGCCTTGCAGGTGGCCATGGCCGCTGACGACGAGGTAGCGCAACAGCACCCACGTTGGTGGCTGTCCCGTTTGCGGCGTGCTTATCCGGAGTGCTGGCAGGAAATTGTCGCGGTCGGCAATAGCCAGCCGCCGATGACGCTGCGCGTGAATCGGCGCCGCGTCAAGCTGGCCGACTATATGGCACGCCTGCAAGAAGTGGGTTTGGCCGCCCGGTCGGTGGGCGGCGATGCACTGATGCTCGATAAACCCGTCAGTGTCGATTCCCTGCCAGGTTTCGCCGACGGACTCGTCTCGATTCAGGATGCCGGTGCCCAACGTGCCGCGCGAATCCTCGGGCCACTAGCTGGTCAGCGCATCCTCGACGCGTGTGCTGCGCCAGGTGGCAAGAGCGGGCACTTGCTGGAAATCGCGGACATCGACCTGCTGGCTCTCGACATTGACGGCAGTCGAACGCAGCGCGTCGAAGACAACCTGCGCCGCCTTGGCTTGTCGGCCACGGTCAGGGCAGCCGATTGTCGAGCCACCGATCAGTGGTGGGATGGCCAGCCCTTCGACGCCATTCTCGCAGATGTGCCGTGCTCTGCTTCGGGCGTCGTTCGTCGTCACCCGGACATCAAGTACCTGCGTCGTGAGAGTGATATCCGAAGCTTCGCACGCCAGCAGGCGGCCATCCTTGACAGGCTGTGGCCCTTAGTGAAACCCGGCGGCAAGATGCTCTACGCGACCTGCTCGGTTTTCCCGGAAGAGAACGGCGCGCAGATTGATGCCTTTCTCGTTCGCCAACCGGCAGCCAGGCAGCTAGCCGAAGAAAGACTCCTGCCCCAGGAAGAACATGACGGATTCTTTTATGCCTTGCTACGGAAGACTGTTTAGCTCCTTGCTCGTTGCGCTGGTGCTGCTGTTCGCGTCATCTCGCGCGCCGGCTGCCGACATCAGCGTGCGCAACCCGAGCCTTTCAGCAGGCGAAGACGGCTACACTCTATCCGCCGATTTCAACATCAATCTCAATGCCCGGCTTGACGAGGCGATTGCCAAGGGCGTCACCCTGTACTTCGTCGTCGACTTCGAACTGAGCCGTTCGCGGTGGTATTGGCTGGATGAACAGGTGATCAGTCGCAGTCAGACCTTCCAGCTTTCCTACCATGCGTTGACCCGCCAGTATCGATTGTCCAGCGGTGTTCTACACCAGAGTTTTCCCTCCCTCGACGATGCCCAGCGCATCCTGTCGCGTCTGCGCAACTGGCAGGTGCTGGACAAGGGCTCGGTCAGGCCCGACCAGACCTATCTTGCCGCCGTGCGCATGCGTCTCGACCTGACGCAAATGCCGAAGACCTTTCAGGTCAATGCGCTGGCTAACAGAGACTGGAACCTCTCCTCGGACTGGGCGCGCTGGAACTTCACACCAGTCGAGACCTCTCCGTCGGCACTCACCACCACGTCGGTGTTACCGGCTGCGCCGGTTGAGGCCAGATGAAGGGCTTGATTGTCGCCGCGGCGTCGTTTGGCGGCATCCTGCTGTTCCTGCTCGCCTCGGCCAGCGCCAATACCGCCCTCTTTGCTCGTCACTACCCGTGGCTGCTGGCACTCAACGCGATTGTCGCGCTGTCTCTGCTGGCGCTGATTGCCTGGCAATTACACGCCCTCTGGCGAGAACATCGAGCGCAGGTTTTTGGCTCGCGTCTCAAGCTGCGTCTGGTGCTGATGTTTGGCCTGATGGCAGTTTTGCCAGGGGTTCTGATCTACGCCGTATCGGTACAGTTCGTCACCAAGAGCATAGAAACCTGGTTCGACGTCCGTGTCGAGAAGGCGCTGGAGGCGGGGCTGAATCTGGGACGTAGTGCGCTCGATTCGCTGCTCGAGGATCTCGCCACCAAGGCGCAGATCATGTCCATCGAACTCGCTGAACGCTCCGAAGCGCAACGGCGCCTCGAACTCAATCGTTTGCGGGAGCAGAATGGCGTCCAGTCCGCAGCGCTCTTCTCGACCAGTGGCGATTTGTTGGCGACGGCTACCAGCGAACTGACGACCTTGCTGCCGACCAAGCCGACCGCAGAGCAATTGCGCCGGGCGCGCAGTGAGCGCAGGTACGCGGTCATCGAAAGCAGCGGCGACAAAGACCTCACCCTGCACGTTCTGGTGACGGTTGCACCGCAGGGTCTGGGCGTTGAGACGCGCATCCTGCAGCTCACCGAGCCGGTACCTGGCAGCCTCGCACTCAATGCGGACAGCGTGCAGACGGTGTACGCAGACTACCAGGAACTTTCTCTGGGCCGCGAAGGGCTGACCCGTATCTATGCCATGACCTTGACTTTGACCGTCCTGCTCGCCCTATTCACGGCCATCGCTCTGGCTTTCGTGCTGGCTCGTCGCTTGTCGGCACCGCTGTCGATTCTTGCTGAGGGAACACAGGCGGTGGCGGCTGGCGATTACACGCCCCGCCAGGCGGTCTACAGCGGGGATGAGCTGGGTGTCCTGACGCGCTCGTTCAAGCAGATGACCAGCCAGCTCGACGAAGCACGCCGCGACAACGAGCGTCACCGCGCCGAACTCGAGGCAGCGCGTGCCTACCTCGAATCGATTCTCGCCAACCTGTCTGCCGGGGTGCTGGTTTTCGATCACCGTTTCGCCTTGCGCACCGTGAATGAAGGCGCCCTCACTATTCTTGCCGATGACTTTGCCGGCCTGCTCGGTGAGGTAGTGGCGGTCTGGCCACGCCAGCAAGTGATCGGCCAAGCCATCCGTGATGCTTTTGGAGAACACGAATCGACGGAATGGCAAAAGCAGATCGAGCTGGATCACCCCGGAGGCTTGCCACAGATACTGTTGCTGCGCGGGACGCAGTTGCCGGCGGGCTCGCATGGCGGTTATGTGGTCGTCTTCGACGATGTGACGCGACTCATCGCTGCCCAGCGCAGTGCCGCGTGGGGTGAAGTGGCGCGACGTCTGGCGCACGAAATCAAGAATCCCCTGACGCCGATTCAGTTATCCGCCGAACGCCTGCAAATGAAGCTGACCGGCCGACTCAGTGGCATCGATGCCGAGATGCTCGCTCGCTCGACGCAGACCATCATCACGCAGGTGCAGGCGATGAAGCGGATGGTCAATGATTTCAGCGACTACGCACGCATGCCTGCGCCGGAGTTGGCCGCCGTGGACCTCAACGCCCTGGTCCGCGAAGTGCTGGGCTTGTATGAGACCTCGCAGGCGACCATCGAGCCTCGGCTGACTGCCAACCTGCCGCTGGTGTGGGGAGATACCACGCAGCTACGGCAGATTATCCACAATCTCCTGCGTAACGCCGAAGACGCGCAGGAGGCGGTGGATTCTCCGTCTATCGCAATCAGCACACGCCTTAGCGAAGGCATGGCCGAAATGGTGATTAGCGATCTGGGACCAGGCTTCCCGCCCGAAATCATTGCCCGTGTCTTCGAACCTTACGTCACCACCAAGGTGCGCGGGACCGGCCTGGGCCTGGCGATTGTCAAGAAAATCGTCGACGAGCATCACGGCCGTATCCGCATCAACAACCGTCAGCCGCTTGGCGCCGAGGTCAGCATCCTGTTGCCTCTGGCTTCCTTGCCGACGCCCAGGCGACGCGCAAGTCAACTTTCCTCCGAGGCCTGACCATGGCACAAATACTGATCGTCGACGACGAAATGGGCATTCGTGAACTGCTTTCGGAAATCCTTGCCGATGAGGGTCACTCGGTGTGGCTGGCCGCGAACGCGGCCGCGGCGCGTAAGCTGCGCGCGGAGAAACGGCCCGACCTGGTTCTCCTGGACATCTGGATGCCCGATACCGATGGCATCTCGCTGCTCAAGGAGTGGTCGGCGAGTGGTCTCCTGACAATGCCGGTGGTGATGATGTCCGGACACGGGACGATCGACTCGGCGGTCGAAGCGACGCGCATTGGTGCCACCGATTTCCTCGAGAAGCCGATCGCTCTGCAAAAGCTCCTGCTCACCGTCAAGAAAGCACTCAAACATGAAACGGTGCTGACGAAGAAGCCTTTGACGCTGGACGCCTTCGCCCGTTCGCCCTTGCTCAAGGATCTCAAGCGGCGCCTCGAGCAGGCCGCGGCGAAGACCTCGGTGCTGCTTCTCAAGAGTGCGTCCGGCGGTATCGCCGAAGTTTGCGCACGTACCCTGCAGACGCACCGGACGCCCTGGCTCGATCTGTCGACAGCGAGCGCGCCACTGACGCAGGAGATGTTGCAGAACACGGACGGCGGTATCGTCTTTATTGCTGATCTTGCACAGCTTGGGAAACTTCAGCAGATGAATCTCGTATTCGCGCTGGAGCGGCTCGAAAAACATCATCTGCAACTAGTTGCCGCGTCGACCCGCCCAATGGCAGGACTCGTTGAATCTGGTTGGGACCCGGTGTTGGTCAGCCGGCTTGGTGAAGTCTGGGTGGCCCTGCCGCAGGTCTCCGGACATCCTGACGATGTTCCCGAAATTGCCTCGCTGCTGCTGGCTCATCTCGCGGAGCGTGGCGAGGTCCCGTTGCGGCATTTTTCCAGCGGCGCTCAGAACGCGCTGCGTCTGCACCGTTGGCGCGGTGAATGGGCCGAGTTGTTGACCACGGTGAAAAACCTCGCGCTTTCGGCGCTGGAAGAAGAAATCAGTGCTGATGACGTCACCCGCATCCTGCAGACCGAGCTTGGACAGACCGCGGTGCCAGCCTCGCTTCCGGCGATGTTCTTCGATCAACCGCTGCGCGAGGCCCGTGAGGCCTTCGAACGAATGTACTTTGAATACCATTTGACCGGCGAGCGGGGCAGCATGACGCGTTTGGCCGAGAAAACAGGTCTCGAGCGTACCCATCTCTACCGCAAGTTGAAACAGCTGGGGTTGAACGTCGGCCGACGCGGCGACGAGCGCGACTGAATTTTCGATCACTTGCTTAGGGAGATTAAAAACCATGCGTATCGTCATTCTTGGCGCTGGCCAGGTCGGTGCTAGCGTCGCCGAGAGCCTGGTTTCGGAAAACAACGACATTACGGTCGTCGACAGCGACCATGAGCGCTTGGCGCAACTGCAGGATCGCCTCGACCTGCAGACTGTGCTGGGTAATGCCGCCTATCCTTCGGTGCTCGCGAACGCTGGCCTCGATGACGCCGACCTCCTGATTGCAGTGACTCAGAGCGATCAGACCAATCTTGTTGCCTGCAAGGTTGCACACAGTGTCTTTAACGTCCCGACGCGGATTGCCAGGCTGCGTGCCCGCGACTTTCTGGACAGCGAAACGCTGCTGTCACCGGACAATTTTGCGGTGGACTATGCCTTGTGTCCGGAACAGGTGATTACCGAGTACATCGCGCGCCTGGTCGATTTTCCCGAAGCGCTGCAGGTGCTGAGTTTTGCCGGTAGGCGTCTGGCGCTGGTCGCCGTGCGTGCCTACGCCGGTGGTCTGCTGGTCGGTAGCCCGATCAAGGAAATGCCCGGCCATCTGCCGCCGGGAATCGACGGGCGGATCGCCGCCATCTATCGGCGCGACGGGGCAATCACCCCCACCGGCGAGACCATCATCGAAGGCGGTGACGAGGTGTTTCTGCTCGCCGCCGAGGAACACATCCGGACCGTGATGCGTGAGTTGCGCCGTACGATGGAACCTGTCCGGCGAGTGATGATTGCCGGTGGCGGCAACATCGGGCTGCGCGTTGCACAGGCACTCGAAAGCAAGTGTAAGGTCAAGCTCATCGAGAGCGATCGGCGCCGCTGCGAGTTCGTTGCCGGCACACTCCGGTCGGTATTGGTGCTCAGCGGCGACGCCACCGACGAGGACTTGTTGGAGCAGGAAGCGATCGACGAGATGGACCTCTTCCTCGCGCTGACCAATGACGACGAAGACAATATCATGGGGGCCTCGCTGGCCAAACGGATGGGCTGCAAGCGCGTGGTGGCCCTGATCAATCGTCGCGCCTACGCCGAGCTCGTCCAGGGAGGGCCAATCGATATCGCGATTTCGCCGGCACAGGTATCAATTGGAACGTTGCTAACCTACGTCCGTCATGGCGACGTGGCGCAGGTACACAGCCTTCGCCGTGGCGCCGCCGAAGCGCTGGAAATCGTCGCGCACGGTGACCAGAAGAACTCGAAAGTCGTTGGCCGGCGAGTCGGTGAGCTGCCGCAGATTCCTGGCGCATTCATCGCCGCGATCGTGCGCGACCTCGACAAGAGCCGGGACATCGGCTTTCTCGGTCTGGCCAAACAGGCGCAGGTGGGCCGGGTCCTGATCGCTCACAAGGACGTGGTGATCGAGAGCGATGACCATGTGATCGTATTCTGCCTCGACAAGAAGGTCGTCAAGCAGGTGGAGAAGCTGTTCGCGGTCGGTTTCCACTTCTTCTGAGAGGCCGCCATGCAACGCTACTATCCAGTCATACGGGTGCTCTCGCTGGTGATCTTCATGTTTGGCCTGACCATGCTGGTTCCCTTGCTGCTGTCCTGGGCGACGCATGATGGCGCCGAGAGCGCTTTCGACGAAGCTTTTCTGCTGACCGTTGGTAGTGGCTTTGGCTTGTGGTACGCCACCCGCAAGGAGACGCGCGACCTGACGATTCGCGACGGTTTCCTGATGGTCGCGCTGGTGTGGACCGTGCTGCCGGTCTATGCTGGATTGCCTCTGGTGATCCAGCTCGATGCGAGTTTTACCGACGCTTATTTTGAAGCAGTCTCGGGACTGACGACCACCTGTTCGACCGTTTTGGAGGGGCTGGATACGCTGCCGGTTTCTATAAATTTCTGGCGTTGCCAGCTCGTCTGGCTAGGCGGTATGGGCCTGATCGTTCTCGCTGTCGCCATCCTGCCGCTGTTGGGGATTGGTGGCCGACAGATGTTCAAGGCGGAAACCCCGGGGCCGATGAAAGACTCGAAAATGACCCCGCGCATGGCCGAAACCGCCAAACGGCTGTGGGTAGTCTATACACTGATTTCCGTCTGTTGCGCCTTGGGTTACCGCTGGGCCGGCATGACCTGGCTGGATGCGATCATGCACATGTTTTCCACCATGGGCCTCGGCGGCTTTTCGAGTCACGATGCGAGCTACGGCTTCTTCGATTCGCCCGCCATCGAAGCTGTCGCTGTCCTCTTCATGCTAATCGCCGGCTGTAACTTCGCGACCCACTACGTTGTCCTGTCCGGTCGTACGTTGCGCCCGTATACCACGGATCCCGAAGCCGGCTGGTTCCTGCTGGTGACCATCGGCAGTGTCGTCGGCATAGCCATCTTTCTCGACGTGCACGAGGTTTACCCCGCTTTCTCCGAGGCCTTGCGTTTTTCGGCCTTCAACGTCGTGTCGATTGCGACGACCACCGGTTTTGCCAACACTGATTACGCTTTGTGGCCATTTTTCGCTCCGCTGTGGATGTTGTTTCTCTGTAGCTTTGCGACCAGCGCCGGTTCTACGGGTGGTGGCATCAAGATGATCCGCGCCATCGTACTTTACAAGCAGGTCTACCGCGAACTGGCGCGCGCCATGCACCCAAACGCGGTGCATCCAATAAGGATTGGCAGCGAAGTGGTGCCTCCCAATATCCTCTTCGCCGTGCTTGCTTTTGGCTTCGTGTACATGGTGTGCATCGTGTCGATGACCCTTGTCTTGTCGCTGTCCGGGCTCGAGATCATCACTGCTTTTTCGGCGGTCATCGCCAGCATCAACAACACCGGACCAGGCCTTGGTCAGGTGGGGCCGGCGAACAACTACTCAGTACTCACCGACTTCCAGACCTGGGTATGCACCTTTGCCATGCTTCTCGGCCGCCTGGAAATCTTCACTCTGTTGGTGGTCCTGACTCCAGCTTTCTGGCGCAAGTAGCGGCGAAAGGCGGATAATCGTCCTTTTACAGCGATCCGTGCGGCGGAGCTCAACGTGACCCGACCCTGCAATGATACCTTCCTGCGTGCCTTGCTCAAGGAACCCACCGAATACACCCCGGTCTGGTTGATGCGGCAGGCAGGTCGTTATTTGCCCGAGTACTGCGAAACACGCCGGCGTGCCGGCAGTTTTCTACAATTGTGCAAGAATCCTGCCCTGGCCTGCGAGGTGACGCTGCAGCCACTGGCCCGCTACGACCTGGACGCAGCGATCCTCTTTTCGGACATCCTGACGGTCCCCGACGCGATGGGTCTCGGACTCTATTTTACCGAAGGCGAAGGGCCGCGCTTCGAACGTCCGTTGCGCGAGGAGTGGGCAATCCGCGACCTGACAGCCCCTGATCCCTGGCATCATCTGCGCTACGTGATGGATGCGGTCGCTGAAATCAGACGAGCGCTGAACAACTCGGTGCCGCTGATCGGTTTTTCCGGAAGCCCCTACACCCTGGCCTGCTACATGGTCGAAGGCGGTGCCAGCAGCGATTACCGTTGCATCAAGCGCATGTTGTACGAGCGGCCGGACCTGTTGCATCACATCCTGTCAGTGACTGCCGACGCGGTCAGTGCCTATCTCAACGCTCAGATCGAATCGGGAGCACAGGCAGTCATGATCTTCGACTCGTGGGGTGGATCGCTTTCAGCTGCCGCGTACCAGGAGTTCTCGCTGCCCTATCTGCAGCGCATCGTCGCCAAGCTGATCGTCGAGAGCGGCGGCGAACGTGTTCCGTCGATCGTTTTCACCAAAGGGGGCGGTCTGTGGCTGGAATCGATTGCCGACATCGGCTGTGATGCGATCGGCCTCGACTGGACAATCGACATCGGCGAAGCGCGCCGCCGTGTCGGTCACCAGGTTGCTCTGCAGGGCAACCTCGATCCTGGAGTGCTTTTTGCGTCGGCGGACAGGATTGCCGATCAAGCCAGAAGAGTGCTGGACAGTTACGGCCCGCACAGCACCGGCCATGTTTTCAACCTGGGCCATGGGATTTCACAGTTTACTCCACCCGAGAGCGTGACCGCGCTAGTCGAAGCGGTGCACAGTCACAGCCGCCTTTCGCGCACTGGAAGTGAATAAACTACGTTCCACCCGTTGACTTGTTCACAGAAATGCCGCCGACTAGTTGTCGCCAACGAAGGTCCCTTGTGACTCGATGCCGTATTTTTAATAGACTGATTTACAAGGGGTTTTAAATCGCCTATTTTTCCGGCGTTTGCCGGAAACCCTTGCGGGAAGGGCTTTTGCGGCACTCTTCAGGACTCTGATCCACAGAGTTATCCACAGAAATGTGTATAGGCCAGAAAGCTGCAATAACTGAGCGCCTTAGCTCGCATTGCCAGAACTGGCGCGAGCTTCGGCAGCTAACTAAGGAGCGTCTGCACCGACTGCACACGCCATATCGAGACCGGATATCCAACATGCAGATTGCCCGTGTCGCCCTCGACGTGCCGCTGCACCGATTCTTCGACTATCGAGTTCCCGAGGGAGAGCCGCTGTCGCTGACGGACATTGGCTATCGGGTGCGAGTTCCCTTTGGGCAGCAACAGAAGATCGGCATTCTTACTGAGTTGCCGGTCGACACAGACTTCCCTCTCGACCAGCTAAAGACGATTGGCAAGGTGCTACGCGACTTGCCGCCGCTACCGGCAGCCTGGTTTCGCCTGGCCAGGTTCTGCGCAGCCTATTATCACGCACCGCTCGGGCAGCTCATGCTGTCCACCCTGCCGGCGGGTCTGCGCGCGTTGACGCCAGCCAAGGGCAGACCGCGCCATCGGTTGGCTGCCGAGGCATCAGCGCAGCCGGCGCCGACGCTGACCTGCGAACAGCAAGCGTCGCTCCTGGCCATCGCCAATGGCGTAGACGGCTTTCATGCCTATCTCCTGCACGGTGTGACGGGCAGCGGCAAGACCGAAGTCTATCTACGCCTGATCGAGCGGACCTTGGCAGCCGGACGGCAGTCGCTACTGCTGGTTCCGGAGATCAACCTGACGCCGCAGCTCGAAGCCAGAGTCAGGGCGCGCTTCCCGGATGCCGGGCTGGTCAGTCTGCACAGCGAACTGGGCGAGGCTGCGCGCAGCCGCAACTGGCAGGCCGCGTTGACCGGTGATGCGCGCGTTGTTCTTGGTACCCGCCTGGCGGTATTTACACCACTGCCCGAGCTGGGGCTGATTGTCGTGGACGAAGAGCACGACGTTTCGTTCAAGCAGCAGGACGGGATTCGCTACTCGGCGCGCGACCTGGCCGTCTTCCGCGCGCGCGACAGTGGCATCCCGATTGTGCTCGGTTCAGCGACTCCATCGCTGGAGAGTTGGGCCAACGCCAGCGCCAGCGACCGGCGCGAGCGCTACCGCCTCCTCTCGCTGCGTGAGCGAGCTTTCGAGGGCGCCCGCCTGCCCTTGGTTCGCTGCGTAGACACGCGCATCGACAAGCCGCAGGACGGGCTTTCTGGAGCCTTGCTGGTGGCTCTCGAACAACGTCTGGCGCAGGCCGAGCAAAGCCTCGTTTTCCTTAACCGCCGCGGTTACGCGCCGGTCCTGGCTTGCGCGGCCTGCGGCTGGACCTCGGCCTGCCATCGCTGTGCTGCAAATCTGGTGCTACATCTGGCTGACCAATGCCTGCGTTGCCATCACTGCGGCTTCGAGGCGCGTGTGCCGAAGCTGTGCCCAAGCTGTGGCAACCAGGACCTCAGTGCCTTTGGTCGAGGTACGCAGCGTCTCGAGATGATCCTTGCCGAGCACTTCCCGCAGGCGCGCATCCTGCGCGTCGATCGTGACTCCGCCAGTAGCCGTAAGCAATGGGAAGCGCTGGCGGCACGCATCCAGGGCGGCGAGGCCGACATCCTGGTAGGAACGCAGATGCTGGCCAAAGGCCATGACTTCCCGAAGCTGACGCTGGTAGCTGCGATTGCCCCGGATGCCGCCCTGTTTGCCGCCGACTGGCGCGCACCCGAGCGCCTATTTGCGCAACTGATGCAGGTAGCCGGCCGCGCTGGCCGTGCTGACCGGCCTGGCGAGATGCTGGTGCAGACACAGTTTCCCCAACACCCGCTGTACGCTGCCCTGGTGCGACACGATTACCAGGCCTTTGCTGCCCAGCAGCTCAAGGAAAGGCAGCAGGCAGGCTTCCCGCCCTACGCCTATCAGGCCATGCTGCGTGCCGAGGCTCCGCAAATGGCCGATGCCCTGAGCTTTCTGGCCATCGCACGCGCGTGCTCGCCGTGCGACATGGCTGATCAGGTGACCTTCTACGATGCAGTGCCGATGCGCCTTTCCCGGCGAGCAAGCCGCGAACGCGCGCAGCTGCTGGTCGAGTCGTTATCGCGGCGGGCCCTGCAGGGTTTGCTTGCGAACTGGGTGACTCGTCTCGAAGCCATGAAGATCCCGTCGCGGTTACGTTGGCATCTCGAAGTCGACCCGCTGGAATTCTGACTCGGCGGCTGGCGGTCGGTCGGCCAGGCGGCCAGGGCTTTTCGCTAGTGGTCAGGGATTGACCGCGGCGTCGAGGGCAGAGATACTGCTGCCGGTGCGACCGAACCGTGTGACATTTCACAGTGTCTCAACAGTAGAAGAGCTAATCTCCCGGCTGCCAGGAGGTGCGCGCCGCGCTTGCTACGCCCGTGGCTGCAGGGAGAATAACGGACGGAGACGGAGCCCCCTGGCGCCAGCGGCGAGCTCTGATGACGGTTTTGCGGCGTCGGGTCGTCCGGTTTTCCAACCATCTTGAGGAGTTCTCACGTGTCTTCCGATTTTGTAGCGGCCATCGACCTGGGTTCGAACAGTTTTCACATGATCGTCGCTCGGATCGCCAATGGACATGTCCAGATCCTCGACCGCCTGCGTGAAATGGTTCAGCTGGCGGCCGGTCTCGATAACCATAACCGGCTGTCGCCAGAATCGCAGCAGCGGGCGCTGGATTGCCTGGCACGCTTCGGGCAGAGATTGCGTCACATTCCTGCGGCCCGACTGCGCATCGTTGGTACCAACACCCTGCGGCAAGCCCGTAACAGTGCCGAGTTCGTGGCTCGTGCCGAGCAACTCCTCGGGCATCGAGTGGAAATCGTCAGCGGCCAGGAAGAGGCGCGCCTGATTTACCTGGGCGTTGCGCACAGCGTCGGCGACATTCCTGGCCAGCGGCTGGTGGTTGATATTGGCGGTGGCAGTACCGAGTTGATCGTCGGCGAACAATTTGACCCGGTGCACCTGGCGAGCCTGCGGATGGGCTGCGTCAGCCTGACCCGCGCCTGTTTCGCCGACGGTCGAGTCACGGCAAGTCGCCTGCGCGAGGCCGAACTGCTCGTCCAGCTCAACCTCGAGCCGGTTCGTGAAGCGTACCTGGCGCGTGGCTGGCAGGTGGCCACTGGCGCTTCGGGGTCAATCAAGGCGATCCAGGACGTCCTCATCAGCGAAGGCTGGAGCCGCGAGGGAATCACCCTCGATGGATTGCGGCGGCTGCGGGCGGCTTTGCTGGAGGCACGCAACACCGCCGGTGTCGCCGGCCGCTGGCAACTTGACCCCGCGCGAGCGCGTGTCTTCGTGGGTGGCTTCGTGGTCTTGCACGGGCTCTGCGAGGCGCTCGGCATCGAGGCAATGGAGGTGTCGGAGGGTGCCCTGCGCGAAGGTCTGATCTACGATCTCCTCGGCCGTATCCGGCACGAGGACGTACGCGATCGCACCATTGCCGACGTTATCCGCCGTTTCGATCTGGATGAGGCACAGGCCGGTCGGGTGAGCGCTTCTGCGCTCGATCTATTGCGGCAGGTACGCGCCAGGTGGCGACTGGCTGGCCAGGAGGCGCGCCACGTCCTCGAACGTGCCGCCCGCCTGCACGAGATCGGTCTGCTGCTGACCCACGACCAGTACCACAAGCATGGTGCTTACGTGCTTGAGCACTCCGATCTCCCGGGTTACTCACGCAATGATCAGTACCTGCTGGCGGCACTGGTCAGACGCCACCGGCGCTCGTTTCCAGCTGATGCCTTTGCCGACCAGCCCAGGGACTGGGTACGTCCTGCCCGCCGCTTGTGCGTCCTGCTGCGTCTGGCAGTGGTGCTGCACCGTGGTCGCAGCACTGAACCCCTGCCACCAATCAGTCTGCACGTGCAGCGACAGCGGATGCAACTTTGCTTTCCTGCGGGTTGGCTGGCGAACCACCCCCTGACCTGTGCTGATCTGAGACTAGAGGCCCGTGTGCTGCGCAAGGCCGGTTTCGAACTACGCCTTGGCAGATCCGCAGCTGCGGTCGAGGTGACGCCAACTGCCAACGACTCCCTGTCGTGAGTGCACGCTCCTCCCGGGATTCGCCGCGCCACTGCGGGACGGGGAGTTTTGGCCGCCTTCCCAGTTACGCACGCCCACGCGAGAACGCGGCGGCGCTTCGCGATCAGATCTTCTTGCAATGATGATTTCACGATCGCTATCTCACTGTCGGGCTGCCTAGCGGATGCGTCGCGTCGCCCTGCTGCTGATGCTGCTGCCGTTTGTTGTCGGGATAGTCGTGTTCGCCGCGACCGATCAGACGCCACTCGTCAGTCGTGACGAAACCCTCTCTGCAAAGTCGATTGCCGAGGCCAGACGCCTGCTGGCGAGCAACGATCCACGCTCCCTGCAGCGTGGTGATGAGCGAACGGCCGTCGTCCCCGCCGTGCTGATCGACGCCGCCGTCAACCATTGGGCGAGCCGTGCCCTGGGCGCTCGCGCCGCTTTCCTCATGGGAGAAGATACTGCCGAGATACAGATCAGCGTTCCCGCCCTCGGGATAGCTGCAGCCCGTTATCTGAATCTGCGCGTGGTGTTCCCGGAAGCCAAGGGAGAACCGAAAATCATCCGCGGGTCGATTGGGTCGCTGCCGGTACCAGCCGTTCTCGTCGAGTGGCTCATCGGCACCGCGATCAGGATCGCGGGATATGCTCAGGAATGGCAGCTCGCCACGCAGGCGATTCGTCGGCTCGCTTTCGAGCCGGCCCGCGGCACTGTCGACGTCAGTTACGTCTGGGAGCCGCAACTGCTGGACCGTGTCCGGTCGCTGGCGTTCACGCCCGAAGATATCGTTCGCCTCCACGCCGCCCAGATTGCCCTGGCGGGGCTCCTCGACCACTATGCTCCTCGCTCCCGGCTCCCGCTGAGCCGGATTCTTGCCCCGCTACTGCGCTGCTGCGGCGATGAAACCCTTCAGACCAGCCGTGCCGCCTTGCTGGTTTTGGCGACCTATCTCGCCGGAAAGGACCTCGCGCAGCTACTGCCGCAGGCCAGGTCCTGGCCGCGTCCACGCCGGCTGACGCTGACCTTGCTTGGTCGCGAAGACAGCGCCCAGCACTTCGGCATTTCGGCTGCTCTGGCGATCTGGGCCGGCGAGCCAGCGGCGAAAGCGATCGGTATGTACAAGGAAATCGATGACTCTCGGGGCGGTAGCGGCTTCTCGTTCGCCGATCTCGCGGCAGACCGAGCGGGAACACGCTTTGGCGAGTTGCTGGTCGAGTCGTCGGCGCACCTGCACGCCGCCCTGCGGGGAACCCTCAGCGACGCCGACTTGCTTGCTTCCCCCGCGGGACTTCCCGAGTCTCTGTCGGAAGCTGATTTCAGGCGCCGCTTTGGGGACGGCGACAACCTGGCCTATCGCGAGCTGGCTAGCGAGATCGAACGCCGCCTGACCGCCCTGCCTTTGTATCGCTGAGCGCTTTCTCCCGCGTCTATCGCCTTGGTTCAGGAAGTGGCTACGTCCCCCGACACCCCGCCAACCGGCGTTACGGTAACCGCGACATCGAGTTCGTGCGCATCGCCGCCGAGGATGACCCCCCGCAACGGCGAGACGTCGGCGAAATCACGACCCCAGGCGAGGGTGATGTGCTGGGTATCGGGCAGCAGGTTGTTGGTGGGATCGAAATCGACCCAGCGACCGCCTTCGAGTTCCGGGCAATACACCGACACCCAGGCGTGCGAGGCATCGGCGCCGACCATTCTCGGTTGGCCCGCTGGCGGATGGGTGAGCAGGTAGCCGCTTACGTAACGCGCGGCCAGTCCCTGCGAGCGCAGGCAGGACAACATCAGGTGGGCGAAATCCTGGCACACACCGCGCCTCTCGGCCAGCACCCTGAGCACCGGGGTGGCCACCGTGGTTGCCTCGGGGTCGAACTCGAACTCGCTGTAAATGCGCTTCATCAGTGCTTGTACCGCCGCCAGCACCGGCCGCCCGGGAGTGAAGCAGTTCTGGGCGTAGGCAGCGAATTCGTGTTTTACGCGTACATACGGCGATTCGAACTGAAAGCAACTGGCTTCGAGGAGAACCGGGCGGGCGCCATAGGCCAGGGCATCGCGCACCGCTTCCCAGGCTGGCGAGGTGTGCAGGCAAGCGGAAAGCTGCGTTTGATCGGCGTGCGCGGCAGGTGGTGGCGAAGCGATCGTCAGGCCGCCGCCCGGCAGGTGCGGTTGGACGTCAATAGTGCTCTCGGCATGGACGCTGAGACTGTCGTGCGGGAACTCGATCGCCAGCTCCCTGACCGGATTGCCGAAGTAGTCGAGGCGTTCGCGCGCCGAGCTTGGGTCCGGGGTGACGCTGATCTGATGGGCGAGGCAACGCTGCCACGTGCAGTCACGCGGTGTCAGATGCAACAGCTGGCGCGACAGCGACACCGGGCTCTCATAGCTGTAGATCGTCTCATGCAGGATGTGATAGCGGGCAGCGGGCAGGGTCACGGCAATCAGGAAGCAAAGGTTTGCCGGCTGATGTCGCCGACGTGACTGAAGTAGCGCATTGCCAGACGGTCTGAAAGCGCGGCAGCAGCGATCGAAATGTCACCGAGGATGCTGGCAAGGTCGAGGCAGGGATCACAAACACGACACTGGATGAACGCCTTCCCTTCCAGACGCGCGAGGTCGTAGGATTGCAGGCGCAACAGGGCCGAGCGCATGGCTTCGTCGCGCGGCGCGTCGAGCAGACGAGCCAGGTTGTCGAGGTAGCGGACCAGAATTTGCAGCTGAAACGCCACCGAGTGCGGATTGCCTTCATCGAAAACGATCAGGTCCAGCGCCGGCAGGACCTGCGGCTGGGTCATGTAACGCGAGCGGTAGGTGATGATGCTGTCGGTCAGTTCCAGTAGCCATTCGAGGCTGCCCGGAGCGCGTGTCGATGGCAGGCGCAGGAAGCCTGAGATCGCGTTGGCAAGGAAAACCAGTCGTTCGATTCGTCTGCCAATGATCAGCAAACGCCAGCCGTCGTCGCGGGTCATGTTGTCCATCGCGAAACCGGCCAGCGATGCGGAGGTGAGCAGCACCTGATCGAGAAAGGCGAGCGCCTCGCCGACTTCATGCTGCGAGCGGTCGCTCACCGCCTCGCTGTATCGCTGCAACTGGTGTTGCAGCCGATTGATCGAATGCCAGTTGTCAAGCGAAAAGCGCTCGCGCACCTGTGTCGCAACCCATAGCAGACGGCGGATATCGCCGGCAAGACCGGCTCCCCATTCGCTGCTGCAAACCGCGGCAAGAATCTGCGCCTCGCGCGACAACTCGGGAAGCACGGTCTTCACCTTGGTGCCCACCCTGACTTCAGCCTCGACCGTCGGCAGCAGTTGGAGAACGCGACAGAGATCGACTGCCGAGGCCAGCGCGGGCAAGGTGTCGGCACCGGTGTCGACCAGGCGTGACAGAGCGACGCGCAGCATACGGGAAGTCTTGTCGCAGCGTTCGGCGTAGCGGCCAAACCAGTACAGGTTTTCGACCACTCGCGACGACAGGTTGCGGCCCCCGCGCACGAGATCGGCCGTGCCCACCGAGTGTTTGAGCAGGCTGAAGGTGTTGACCGCGGCGTCGGTCAGTACCCAGGTATCCTTGCTCGAGCCACCGCGCTGCATCGAGATGACTCGTGCATTGGAAACCGCCGACACGCGCGCCAGGCCACCCGGCATCACCACGTGACCGGTCGGCGTGGCGGCGACGAAAACCCGCAGGCCAACGCCGCGTGGCAGCAACTGCCGCGCATGCCGGCTGCCCCACGCCGGCGCCTGCGAAAAATTGACCAGTTCCTGCGCGACATAGGCCTGCGGTCGGGCGCGCAGACGAGCGATCATTTCTTCGCGCCGACCGCCAGTCAATTCGTTGCCGAAGATCGGATCCAGATTCTGTGATGGGTAGGAACCCTTGATCACCAGCTCGTCGAGGTGCCCGATCGTAAACTCCAGTGCCGCCCGCTCGCCGCACCACCAGGTCGCCACGGAAGGCATGGCCAGCGGTTCACCGAGCAGTTTTTCGCAGGCACCGGGAAGGAATCCCGGCAACGCCGCTGATTCGAGCAGGCCACTACCAAGCGCGTTGGCGACCAGAACGTTGCCGGCTCGCACCGCCTGCAGGAGGCCGGGAACCCCTAAGGCCGAATCACCGCGCAGTTCGAGCGGATCGCAAAAATCATCGTCGAGGCGGCGCAGGATGGCATGCACGCGGCGCAGGCCGATGAGTGTGCGCAGGTAGACGCAATCCCGGCGGACCGTCAGGTCTTGGCCCTCAACCAGAGGAAAACCCAGATAGCGCGCCAGATAGGCGTGCTCAAAGTAGGTTTCGTTATACGGACCCGGCGTCAGCAGCACCACCAGCGGCGCCTCACTGCTGCGCGGTGCCCAGCAGGCAAGGCTGTCCTGCAGTTCGCGGAAGAAGAAGGCAAGATGCTGGACGTGCAGATCGCGGAACTGTTCGGGAAACACGCGCCCGACGATGGTCCGGTTTTCGAGCGCATAACCGGCGCCCGACGGGGCTTGCGTGCGGTCGGCAATCACCCACCAGCGGCCGTCAGGCGAACGGGCAAGGTCGGCAGCGTAGAGATGCAGATAGGTGTCGCCGGCCGGCCTGACCCCGTGGCAGGGCCAGAGAAAATGGTTGTGGCCGTAAACCAGGGCGGATGGCAGGGTGCCGTCCCTGAGCAGCTCCTGCGGGCCGTACAGATCCTTGAGGACCGCGTTGAGCAGGCGCGCGCGCTGAGTAACCGCGCTCGCCAGCTCCTGCCACTCGTCCGACGACAGGATCAGCGGCAGCGGATCGAGTTCCCATGGCCGGTCAGTGCCTTTCGGATCGGCATAGACGTTGTAGGTCACGCCGTTCTCGAGGATCCGCCGCCGCACGTAGTCGAGCCGATGCCGCATCTGCTCCGGCGTTGCCGTGGCGAGGTGGGCAAGAAAGGCTTGCCATGGTGGACGGACGCTGCCGTCCGCGGCGAGCATCTCGTCGAAACGGTCGGTCTTCTGCGAGTAAGTCGAAAGCAGCGATTGCGGCATGAAGAAAGCGCGGGAGACTGCTCCCGCGCCGAGTGGTTTCAGGATTGGCGCAAGTCTAACGTAAACACGGAGTCGGAACGGGCTAACGCTGGCTGGTGGCAGGTAGGCTGGGCTGGGTGCGTATGGTTCACCGTATGACTGACTGGCTGATCGGGCAGGATCGGCAGGTCGAGAACGGCAACAGAGATCGAAGCGCGCGCGTAAGCTTCGGCATGGAGAATCAAGACCATGGGGAGATTTGGGCGCCCGCTCAGGTTCAGGGCTCCCTGTGGCAAGAGCCCAGATTGACCGTGGTTGATGGGCGCACCTATACTCGCGGCGAGCTGTACCCAATACGAGGAGGTTGCGCCATGAATTCACTGAGCGATGACGAACTGGCCGCGTTGCTTGACAACCTGGAATCCGATCGTAGCGAGCGCAAGAGAGCGTGGGCTGGAGATGCTCCCGAGAAGGCTCGGCAGGCGGCATGTGCTTTTGCGAATGATCTAGCCAACCATGGCAAACCTGGCGTGCTGTTCATCGGAGCCAATGACGACGGCAGCGCGGCGCACATTGAGGTCACCGACAGGCTGCTGCAGACTCTTTCCGACATCAAGACCGACGGCAAGACGGTACCACCGCCGACGCTTACCGTCGAAACCCGCGTCGTCAAGGGCGCGGCAATGGCGATCGTAACCGTCTGGCCGGCTGACGCACCACCGGTGCGCTATGAGGGACGGATCTGGATTCGGGTGGGTCCGCGTCGAGGCCAGGCAAGCGCGCAGGACGAACGCATCTTGAATGAAAAGCGCCGCTATCGCGATCGGACATTCGATGCCCATCCGATCCAGGGCTGTGGTCTTGCGGAACTCAACCGAGTGGTCTTCGAAAACGAGTACCTGCCACAAGCCGTCGCCAGCGACGTGCTGACGTCGAACGATCGCAGCTATGAGGAACGGCTTGCCTCGCTGGGGATGATCGCCTCGGTTGATGACACAACACCGACGGTCATTGGCGTGCTCACGCTTGGCAAGACGCCGCGCACCTGGGTGCCTTGCGCTTATGTCCAGTTCCTGCGCATTCGCGGTACCGCCTGGGGCGACGCGATCACCGATGAGCAGGAACTCGACGGCACGCTCGACCTGGTTCTCCGCAGACTCGATGACAAGATCAAGGCAACCCTGGCCGTCTCGGTCGACTTCGCCTCAGGCACGACCACCGAAATTCGCTCAACTCCCTACCCACTGAGTGCTCTGCAGCAACTGACCCGCAACGCGATCATGCACCGCAGCTACGAAGGCACCAACGCGCCGGTGCGCGTCTACTGGTTTGACGATCGTATTGAAATCACCAACCCCGGAGGCCCCTACGGCACCGTTACAGTCGAAAATTTTGGGCGTCCAGGGGTCAGTGACTACCGGAATCCACAGGTCGCGGCAGTACTCAAGACCATGGGCTTTGTACAACGGTTCGGTTTTGGTATCGCCGAAGCCCGCCGGTCACTGGCCGCCAACGGTAACCCGCCGCTGGAATTCCAGGTGGAACCAAGCATTATCCTCGCCACCGTGAGGAGAGCACCATGAGCGTTCCCGTTCTGACCTTCTTCAACAACAAGGGCGGTGTCGGCAAGACCTCACTGGTGTTTCATCTGGCGTGGATGCTTTCCGAGATGGGGAAACGGGTGGTGACGATCGACCTCGATCCACAGGCCAACCTCACTTCGGCTTTCCTGTCGGAAGACGACCTGGAACTCCTTTGGGACGCGGACGACACCTCCCAGCGTAACAGTACGATATATCAATGCGTTCGGCCGCTAACGGAAGTCGGCGACATCCTTGCTCCGCAAACTCAGCGGATCAGTCCACGTCTGCACTTGGTACCGGGTGATCTCGCGCTCGCGGGATTTGAGGACTTTCTCTCGCAGGAATGGCCCAACGCGCTTGGCTCCGGCAGCCTCTATCGCCCGTTTCGTATCTTGTCGTCCTTTTGGCAAGTCGCCCAGATGGCCGCTCAA
This sequence comes from Candidatus Accumulibacter affinis, assembly GCA_016713625.1. Lineage (GTDB taxonomy): Bacteria > Pseudomonadota > Gammaproteobacteria > Burkholderiales > Rhodocyclaceae > Accumulibacter > Accumulibacter affinis. The sequence continues at coordinate 99,397 of JADJOT010000003.1, read as the reverse complement.
CAGCACGGCGCCGACATCATCCTTGCGGATGTCGGTCCCAACCTTGGCGCCATCAACCGTTCCGCGCTGATCGGCACTGACCACGTGGTGATTCCGCTCGCTGCTGACCTCTTCTCGTTGCAAGGACTGCGTAACCTTGGCCCCACCTTGCAGGCCTGGCGGGCGGACTGGAGGAAACGCGTAGACAACTGGACCGTCCCGGCTTTCCCGCTGCCAGCCGGCTCCATGAAACCGGTCGGATACATCCTCATGCAACACAGCGAGCGCCTTTCGCGTCCCGCCAAGGCGTACAAGAAGTGGGCCGACCGCATCCCATCGACCTATCAGCAAAGCGTCCTGAATCAGGCGAGATCACCGCTGACACCGCCTATTGACGGTGACTGCCTCGCCCGCCTGAAGCACTACCGCAGTCTGGTACCGATGGCCCAGGAGGTGCGCAAGCCGATCTTCCAGCTGACCGCGGCTGATGGTGCCATCGGCAGTCATTCGTACGCGGTGAAGGATGCCGCGAGCGATTTCAGGGCTCTGGCGGACGACATTCTCAAACGTATCGGCCAGGAAGAACAGCCACCCTGATACACGCAAATGCCCGCCACGAGGCTGCGGCGACGCTCACCAAGGCATCGCACGGTCTGGACCAAGGCTGCCTCGAACCTGCTGCGGGAGGGCGACAGGCCTCAGGCGAGAACGCGGGAAGCCTGCCTGCCGAGTTTTTCGAAAGCCGCATTGGCCGAGAGAAAAACCTCTCCGGACAGCGATGCCCACAGCGGCGAATGCATCAGCCGGTCCTGCACCGGTCCCTTGACTTCCGCCAGGTGCAGCCGGGTAGGCCGTTCGGCGAGCTCGCGGTTGAGTTCGGCAAAGACCTCTACTGCGGTCGCATCCATGCGGTTAACCGCGCTCATCACCAGCACCAGGTCGCTGGTCTCGGTAGAGTTCTCCAGTTCCTGATTCAGCCGCAGTTCGACGGCTCCCAGGTTACCGAAAAAAAGGCTTTCATCGATGCGCACGAAGACCACCCCGGGGATTGTCTCGACGTCGTGCCGTTCGACGTTGCGGAAGTGTTCGCTGCCTGGGATTCTACCGATCACCGCGATGTGCGGTGTGCTGGCACGTAACAGCAGGGTGCCCATCGAAAGCACCACGCCGAGCCCGATACCGATCTCCAGACCGAAGATCAATACGCCCCCGGCTGTGCCCAGCCACGCCAGTCCGTCAGCATGATCGTAGTCCCACGCCTCGCGCAGGGCGCGGAGGTCGATCATGGGATAGGCCGCGACGATGATACTGGCCGCCAGGACGGCCAGCGGCAGGCGGGCAAGCCAGTGCGCAGCGCCAGCCACCACGGCGATCATCGACAGCGCCGAGACGATGCTGGCCAGGGGGGTCTGCGCGCCGGCAGCGACATTGACCGCCGACCGCGACAGACCACCGCCAACTGGCATGCCGCCGTAAAAGGCAGCCACCACGTTGGCGGCGCCGAGTCCGAGCAACTCGGCGTTGGCATCAACGCGCTCACGGCGCTTGATCGCCAGCGCCTGCGCCATGGTGATGTTTTGTACCATGCCGATCAGGGTCATTACCGAGGCAGCGACGATCAGTGCCTTGCAGGTATCGTAAGCGGGCAGGAAGAACGCGAAAGCCGGCAGGCCTTCGACTACGCTACCGACTACTGCCACGCCATGGTGACGATCGAGGTCGCCAGCGATGACCGCCAGGGTACCAAGCAAAACGACCAGCACCGGCATCAGACGAACGACAAAGGCCGCCCTGGCAGAACTGACACCCAGCCGGGTAAGCGAGCCAGCCAACCCGGTCCTGACCAAGGCCAGCGTCAGCAGTGCCGACAAACCGATTGCCACAGTCGGCACTTGGCTGAGCGGGAGCTGGTTGAGCAGCGCCGCCAGGACCTGCCAGGTGTTGTCTCCCGTGGCGGAAACCCCCAGCAGATGCTTCGTCTGGCTGAGGATGATCAGCACCGCCGAGCCGGAAATGAATCCGCTGATCACCGGCCGGCTGAGCAATTGCGCGAGGTAGCCCAGGCGTATCGCTCCGCAGAGCAACAACATCGCGCCGGAGATCAGGGACAAGGCCGCCGCCAGCGCGATGTACGCGGCTGACCCCGGCGCCGCCAACGGACTCAGCACTGCGTAGGTCATGATCGCCGTGATCGCCACCGGTCCAACCGCCTGCACCATGCTGCTGCCCAGCAAGGCATAGGCGATGACCGGAAAGATACTGACATAGAGCCCGACCTGCGGCGGCAGACCCGCAAGCAAAGCGTAGGCCAGGCTTTGCGGAACCACCAGTACCGTCACGATCAGTCCCGCCGCCAGATCGGCGCCAAGTTTTTCCCTGCGGTAGTTTCTAAGCCAGGCCGGCAGGAAGCTGCTGGAGAGGGCCATTGGGTACCTGAGTTTTCGCGAAGAAGCGCTACGGAGATCTGCGCAACAGTATCGGTTGTCGCAGTCCAGGCTGTCAATCGAGGCTGCCGTCTGGTGCCCCCGCTTCGCCACAAGCTGGCCGCTGCCACGCCGCAACGGGTGTGCTCCCGACGGAAAGCCGCGTTCACCACCTGACCCCCTCGACCCCATCGCGGGATGTGCCGCCTGCACGCCCGTGGCCGACAGATTGTGTTGATTAACCCATGCAGACATGGCAAAGTCGCTGTGCTCCGATTGTGCGTGGACTGTTCGTGCGCTGCGCGCGAGCAGCTTGCAACTACAGGGATGTTCCACATCATGGACCCAAGCCACTACCAGGTGGACGAAACACTGCGAGACGGCCGCCCGGTCGTCGTGCGAGCGATCCACGGCAAAGACCAGCAGGAGATTCTCGCCGCCTATCACGAGCTCGATTCGCACAGCATCTACCTGCGCTTCTTCGCCGCGCGCGGCGAACCGACAGCGGCCGAACTGCGTGACTGGACCGAAGTGGATTTCGCATCGCTGGTGCGGCTGATCTTGTGCCTTGCCGAACCCAACGGCGAGCGCATCATCGGCGGCGCTTCCTACGCGCTGCTGGTGCCGGCCAATCCAGCCGCCGGAGCGGAAATCTCATTCCTCATCGAGGAAGACTTCCAGGGGCAGGGCCTGGCCACGATGTTGCTACAGCATCTGGTATGCATCGCCCGTTCAGCCGGCATCACTCATTTTGTCGCCGAGACGCTGATCGAGAATCGCTCCATGGTCTCGGTATTCGCAGGAAGCGGCCTGCCGATGAAGCGTTGGCTGGAGGACGGCGTGGTGCGCATCAGACTCGATCTGACGGCCTGAAAAACCCCTTTGCTGGCGGCCTGCATGTCATCATCCATGGCAACTTCCTACGCCAACGCCATCGCGGCGGAACTGGCAGAAGCACGCTAGCCGACGATGGGTCCGAGCGCTTGTTCCATTACCTCCGAAATCAGCCAGATCGGCGGCCCGGGTCTGACCGATGCCAACGACGCGGCGATCTACCTCGTTCATTTCGCGAACCAGGCAGCTCTGATTGATGCCGGCTGCGGGCGTGCCACCGACCGCCTCTTGATGAATATCATGGCGGCCGGTGTCGTTCCCGAGCAGATCCAGTACCTGCTGCTCACCCATTGCCACTACGATCACAGCGGCGGCGGCGCCGAAATTCGACGCCGATTGGGCTGTCGGGTGGCGATGCACGGGCTCGACGCGACCTACCTCGAAAGCGGCGACCCCATGGTCAGCGCTGCGTTCTGGTATGGGGATGATCTTGACCCGTGCACGGTGGATGTCCGGCTGTGTGACGGTGATCGTGTCGTGCTCGAGGGTCGCTCGATTGAGGTCATTCACATTCCCGGGCATTCCCCGGGATCGCTTGCCTACCTGGTCGAATCCGAGGGCCGGCGCGTGCTTTTCGCGCAGGATGTGCATGGACCTCTGCATTCGATGCTGTTGTCGAACCGGACCGATTATCAGGCCTCACTGCGAAAGTTGAAGAGCCTGGACGCCGACATCCTGTGCGAGGGACACCATGGCGTCTTTGTCGGAAGGGCCGACATAGCCGCTTTCATCGACCGATTCATTGAAGGCTGAGCAATCCTCGTGCGTCGAAGTCCCTGCGGCAGGCCCTACCCGAAGAGATCAGTAGATTGACCTCTCTGCAGCGCCTCTACCCCCTGGCCGCGTTTCTCGCCGGCTTTGTCTGGGATGCCCTGACCATCGGCCAGCGGGTCAAGGTCACGGATTTCTGGCGCCTGGGCACTTTCCTGCTGGGAGCCGCCCTGCTGGTCCTTTGGCTGGCCCATCGACAGGCGCGCGAAGTGTCGGCGCCCGCAGCCGGAGATGGCTGGCGGCGGCGCTTCGCAGAACTCCGCTGGCAAGCACCCTACCTGCTGCTGCAGTTCTTCTTTGGCGGCATTTTTTCGGCACTGTTCATTCTTTATTTCAAGAGCTCGGGCCACCTGGGAACCTGGTTGATGGCGACCTTCCTTGGCGTCCTCCTGGTTACCAACGAGTTTGCCGGCAAGTACTTCGGTCAGCGCTTCACGCTGATCTGGGCACTCTTCGCGCTCAATGCCATCCTGCTCTTCAACTTCGCGCTGCCACATGCCATCGGCAGCCTGAACCCTTTATGGTTCTACGTTTCCACCGCCGCAGGCGTCATCCTGACCCACTCCCTCTGGCGCACGTCGCCTGGCCGCCCCGGCCGGATCTTTCCCGCCTGGCTGCTGGCCGGGGCGCTGGTGCTGGCCTGGAACCTCGACATGATTGCGCCCGTACCCCTGGTCAAACAGGACCTGGCGGTTGGGCACACGTTCCTGAAAGAAGGCGATCGTTACGCTCTGCAGGTGGAAAGCGCCGCGCCGTGGCAGTTCTGGCGTGATCAGTCAGCCACGGTTCACCTGCTCGATGGCGAGAAACTGTACGGGGTATCGGCGGTATTCGCCCCGTTCGGCGTTACGGCAGCCCTGCAACACCGCTGGGAAGTTCGCGATCCCGGCGGCTGGCGCGAGGTTTACCGCCGCCAGTTTCAGAGCACCGGCGGACGAGAGCGAGGCTTTCGTGGCTACTCGTGGGTCCTCAACCCGCAGCCTGGCGACTGGCGTTTCATCATCGAGACTCAGGATGGTCGAACGATTGCGGCCCTGCCGGTGCGCGTCGAACGCGGAGCCCCTTTGCCCGAGGACACCCTCCTGCGGGAGTTTTAGGGAAACGACCGCGCCGAGATGCTTGAACACCCCCCCGAACGACCGCCGCCGGTGAGCTCTGAGCCTGCTGCACCGTCGCCAGCGACGGATCGCGGCATGCGCATTGCAGTGATCTTTGCCCTGGTCGCTGAACGCTTGTCAGCTTACTACGAGCACCACCGGTGGCTGCCGGACGCCCAGGGAGTCGGCCTCAGCGCTGACTGGCTGGCGAGGTCCAGGCGCAGCCTGCCGCTCGAGGAGCGCCGGCATCTATCTGCGCTGAGCGATCACTTGGCCAGACAGATCGCGGCGACCCTCCCTCGGGAAGCGGGCCTGTACGCCGCCCACGAGATGATGGAATCGCTCGATCCGAACTACCAGTCGGAGGTCGGCCGATCGCTAATGGTCGAATGCGAACGCATGCTCGATAACGGACTCACCGATTCCCCGGCAGTGCGTGCCATCAAACCGCTCTGAACGCTCGCACCCCCAGAATCACGCCGCCAACCAGCAGGCCGATGCCGAGCAGGGCTGTGCCGCCGGGCAAGGCGCCTCGCCAGATAAAGGCGTAGGCAAAGGCGGCGAGCGTTTCGAAAACAATCAATTGGCCCGCGAGGGCAGTGGGCAAGCGCTTGCTGGCGCGGTTCCAGAGCAGCGTACCCAGCCACGAAGCGCACAGGCCAAGGGTCAGCATCAGTCCGACATAGCGCAAGGGCCGTGGTCCGAGCGGATAGTCGAAGCCGCCTGGCTCCGCGAAAAAGAAACTTGCAAACAGCATGCCAATGGCGGCCAGGGGCAGCGTCGCCAGACCTTGCGCGATGGCCCAGGTGCCCGAAGTCAGGGTCGGTCGGCGGCGCAACCAACGGGAATTGCGTATCGGGTACCAGGTCCAGGCGAAGACTGCCGCAAGCGCCAGCAAAGCCCCCAGGAAATAGTCACGCGCGCCGCTCTGCGCATCGAGTTGCGCCAGCTCGTGGCGATTGACCAGCGCGATGCCGGTCGCTATGACCACCAGCGACGGCAACAGGCGCCGCCATGGCAGCGCTTCGCTACCGAAATTGGCAACGATGGCGATGACGATCGGTAGCGTGCCGATGAGCATCGTCGGCAGCGGCGCGTCGGCGAGCTGGATCGCCGCCGAAAGAAAAAGGTAGTAGAGGATGTTGCCAAGCAAGGCCAGCTCAAGGGCCATCCACCAGTCCTGCCGCTGCAATTGCTGCAGGCGCGGCAGGTCGGTCCAGGCCAACAATAGCGCAATGACGCCAAAGCCAAGGTAGCGGCCAAACGAAAGCATCGCCGGAGGATAGTCCGGCAGCATCAGGGGAACGACAAAGACCAGTCCCCAGAGCAGGCCGGCGCCAAGCGCACAGGCGACACCTTCCACGAGGGTGCGGCGAGCTGGCGCCTGCCCGGCCGGCAGGGGAGCCATCAGGCCTGGGGCCGTGCCGAATCAGTGGCGAAAGGTTGGCAGCTTGGGAAGCTGCGGCCACTCGACAGCGTCGAGCATGTTCTTGATCAGCAGTCCCAGCTCGGTGTCGCCGACGATCGACAGGTCACGCCTGAAAAACAGGGTGTCCGGGTCTTCCTGGCGAGCCAGCAGTTGCAGGAAGGCCGAGAGATTTGCACAAAAGCTCAGGTCCGGGGCTGCCGGCGCCGAGAACAGGGGCCGGAACCAGCCGCCGCGGTAGCAGAAGCACGCCTGCCCGCCGGCATCGAGCACTTCGATCAGGAAGCTGCGCCCTTCGAGCTGCGCCAGGTCTTCTGAAGGGAGCAACCCGACCCTGGCCGCAGCGTTCAGCGCCGTCGCCAGCGCCAGCGAATGTGGCCATTGTGGGAGCTGCCTGCCGATGGCGGAAACCAGGCTCGGCAGTGTGAAACGGGGAATCGAAAAGCCCTGGGTCATCAACGGATTCCTTGGCTGGCCATGAGAGGCGCGTGAGTGAAAGCGGTCTGCTGGTGCCGTACGATGCCGGCGTCGCCAAACCAGTAGCCGTCGACCAGGCCTTCACTGGCCCAGCCGGAGGTGTCCGGATCGACTGGTTGCGCACGACGGGCGGCGTCGAAAGCGGCGATGATTTCGGCCATCGCCTTTGGCTGCGGACTGATGCGCATCACCTCGACGCCCATCGCCAGCAGATCCGGCACCTGCGCCAGAAGATTACAGGTCTGCGCCGACATCGTCTGAATGCCGTTGATGGTCAGGAAAGGCTGCCCCTCGCGGGTGCGCAGCGTCATTCCCTCGGGGTGGTCGAGGCACTTGAACTGGCAGTCGTCCTTGTTGAGCTGGTAGCGACGCGCCGTGAAGCAGCGCGCCGAAAAAGCCAGCGGCAGTTTGCCGAAAACGAAGACTTCGGTTTCTATGCCGGTCGGACGGCTGCGGTGCAGGGTGTCGATCAATTTGCGGTCAGCTTCGAGTGGTGGCAGCCAGCGGCGCAGGCCATAGCGGACGAAGGTCGCCAGCGTCGCTTCGTTGTAGATGTTCAGATGCGGCCCGGCGACAAAAGGACGCCCGGCAGCGATATTCACGGCGCCGAGGTCGTTGGCTTCGAGCTGGCAGCCCGGGATTTCGCTCAGCTCGTCAATCAGGCGACGCAGTGCCTTCAGGTCGCTCTCCGATTCGAGCAGCGCCTGCCCCGAAACGACGACCTGCTTGCCGGCGTCGTTGAGGTCGCGCGCCAGACTGAGCCAGTCGCTGACGCGAAGCTGCTGGCGGCGCGAACAGACCACCTCTCCGACATAAATGATGTCGATCGCCGGGTTCTCTGCCATTTCAGCATAGAACTCGAAGACCTCGTGTTTTGGCCAGAAGTAGAGCAGCGGCCCGAGCGCGAGTTTCATGGCGGCCGCTATCGCCACGGGCGGTTGTAGGCGCCCAGGGTCACCTGACTACCCTCGGACAGGCGCGCCAGCTCAGCCTGCCACGCCGGTTTGAGGTGGAAGTGCTGCCCTTTGCTGGCGAGTTCGTCGAGCGCAGCGCGCAGGGTCCGGGTAACCTGCGCGACGTAGGTCGGACTGCGTTGCCGCCCTTCGACCTTGATCGCCGCGACACCGATGCGGGCAATCTCTGGCAGGATTTCGATGACGTTGAGGCTGGTCGGTTCTTCCATCGCGTAGTAGGTTTCCCCATCGACCTCGAAGCGCCCCTTACACAGCGTCGGATAACCGGCCGCTTCGTCGTCGCGGAAGGAGTCGATCAGGATGCCGTTCAGGCGCGTGCTCATCTGGCCCGGTGATCGCTCCCATTGCACATACTTTGCCGGCGAACACGCGCCGACGGTATTCGGTGATTCGCCGGTGGCGTACGAAGACAGCCAGCAGCGGCCCTCGTTCATCACGCACAGACTGCCAAATCCGAACACCTCGATCTCCACCGGCGTGTTGCGGATCACCGTCTCGACCTGCGCCAGCGTCAGCACGCGTGGCAGCACGGCGCGGCGAACGCCAAACTCGCGGTGAGCGAAATTGACCGCTTCGTAGCTCGTTGCCGATCCCTGCACCGAGAGATGCAGACGCAGGGCCGGGTGGCGCTGGCAGGCGTAGTCGAGCAGACCGACGTCGGCCAGAATCACCGCATCGACGCCGAGATCGGCAGCGCCATCGACCGCCTGCTGCCAGGCAGTGGCACGGCCGGGTTGCGCGAAGGTGTTGATCGCCATCAACACCTGGCGGCCGCGTGACTGAGCGTAGCGGATACCCTCGACCATCGCCTTCTGATCGAAGTTCAGGCCGGCAAAATTGCGGGCGTTGGTGTCGTTGCGATAGCCCAGATACACGGCGTCGGCACCGTGATCGACCGCCGCCCTGAGTGCTGGCAGGCTGCCGGCAGGACAAATCAGTTGGGGAACTTTCTGGCGCCGCATGGAAGACCTCGTCGAGCGAAGCGGAGTAGTATAGTCACCGCTGCCCGACGGCGCTTGATTCTGGTCAATTGTGCGGGTTATTGTCGCGGCAGTGATACGGAACAAGGCAGTGGACCAGGAGACGAAGGTGATCAAATTCGTGGTCTTTCTGTTGCCTGTCAAGGCGCGCTCGAGGAGCTTGACCACGCTGGAACCAAGTGCAAATACCACACCCCGCGTTGATGACCTGGTAGTCGGGTTCTTCGATCGCGTGGCTGAGCTGCGTTCTCTGATCGTCGTGCTGGGCGACCAGCTCGATCTCGAAGCCGCAGCATTCGACGGCTTCGATTCTGGTGTCGACGCCGTCTGGATGGCCGAGGTGGTCGAGGAGTCGACCCATGTCTGGTCGAGCAAGCCGCGCACCGTGATGTTCCTCGCTGCAATGCGCCACTTCGCGCTCGCCCTGCAAGCCGCCGGCCGCCCGCTGCACTACATCCGCCTGGACGCGCCTGGCAACAGCGGCAGTCTGGGTGCCCAGTTGCACGCCGACATCCAGCGCCTGAAGCCGGCCCGCCTGGTGATGACCGCCCCGGGCGACTGGCGCGTGCTGCACGAGATCAAGGCTGTGGCCGTGGCTAACCAGCTGTCGCTGGACATCCGCGAGGACCGCCATTTCTTCGCCAGTATTGGCGACTTTGCTGCGCATGCCAAAGGCCGCAAGTCCCTGCGCATGGAGTACTTCTATCGCGAGCAACGCAAGCGTCACCGCGTGCTGATGCGAAGCGACGAGCCGGTCGGTGGCCAGTGGAACTTCGACGCCGATAACCGCGAGGCCTTCGGCGTTGGCGGTCCGGGCGCCGTGCCGCCGCGCACTTCCTTCGCGCCCGATGCCGTCACGCGCGAGGTGATTGCGCTGGTCAACACCCACTTCGCCCACCACCCTGGTCTGCTGGACGGTTTCGCCTGGCCCGTCACGCGCGCGCAGGCCTTGCAGTCCTTACAGGCTTTCACCCAGGAGCGACTGCCGCTGTTCGGCCGCTACCAGGATGCGATGTGGCCGGGCGACCCGTGGCTGTACCACGCGCACCTGGCGGCGGCGCTCAACCTGAAGCTGCTGAACCCGCGCGAGGTGGTGGCTGCGGCTGAAGCGGCGCACCGCGACGGGCATGCACCGCTGGCCAGCGTCGAAGGCTTCGTCCGCCAGATCCTCGGCTGGCGCGAGTACGTGCGCGGCATCTATTGGACCCAGATGCCGGAATATCTGGGACGCAACGCGCTCGATGCGCAGCAGGACCTGCCCGCGTGGTACTGGACTGGCGCCACCGACATGGCCTGCCTGCGCGACGCGCTGGCGCAGACACTCACGCATGGCTACGCCAATCACATCCAGCGACTGATGGTCACCGGCCTATATGCGCTGATGCTCGGCGTGCAGCCGAAGCAGGTTCACGCCTGGTACCTGGCGGTGTACGTCGACGCGGTGGAATGGGTCGAGTTGCCCAACACCCTGGGGATGAGCCAGTACGCCGACGGCGGCGTGATGGGCAGCAAGCCCTACATCGCCACCGGCAAGTACATCCAGCGGATGAGCCCGCACTGCAAGGGCTGCCGTTACGACCCCGCGCAGCGCAGTGGCGACAGCGCCTGCCCGTTCACCACCCTCTACTGGGACTTCCTGATGCGCCATGCAGCGGCGCTGGCCGGGAACCCGCGCATGGCGCTGCAGGTGAAGAACGTGGCGCGTCTGACCGACATGCAAAAGCAGGCGGTGATCGAACGTGCGGCGTCGATCCGCCGTGGCGAGGTCGGGGTCGAACTTGGCGTCGAGCAGCATGGCTGAGCCCGCCCGGCCGGGCTGATTTTTTTGCGGCTGGGGGCGAAAGCGGAGGACTCGGGCGGCCACTTCTGGCATGCTGCGGTGATCCAGAACAAGATCATAGCGCCCGCCAAATGGATGCTAGCCAACCGCAACAGATCATGCAACGGTGGCAGGACGAACTCTACCGTCGCTTCCATCTGCCCTTCGAGATTCTCACCAACGACAAGCTCGAAGCCGCGCGCACCGGCAACTGGTTCCTCGAAACCAAGCTGTGCATTGCCCGCCTCGACAAGCTCTCGCGCAACGAAGACGTGCAGCAGAAGCTGCAGGTACCGGATTGCCGCTGGGATCTGGTGGTTTGCGACGAAGCGCACAAGATGTCGGCAACCGTGTTCGGTGGAGAGACCAAATACACCAGGCGCTATCGCCTCGGCCAACTGCTCTCGACGCTCACCCGCCATTTCCTGCTGATGTCGGCAACGCCGCACAACGGCAAGGAAGCCGATTTCCAGTTGTTCATGGCGCTGCTCGACGGCGACCGTTTCGAGGGTCGTTACCGCGATGGCGTGCACACCGCCGACGTTTCCGACCTGATGCGCCGGATGGTCAAGGAAAACCTGCGCAAGTTCGACGGCACGCCGCTGTTCCCCGAGCGAATCGCCTACACCGTGCCCGACCAACTCTCCGACGCCGAAGCGGTGCTTTACCGGGCGGTCACCGACTACGTGCGCAACGAATTCAACCGCGCCGAGGCGCTGGAAAACGACAAGCGCGCCGGCACCGTCGGCTTTGCCCTGACCATCCTGCAACGCCGCCTGGCGTCCTCACCCGAGGCCATCTACCAATCCCTGCACCGCCGGCGCGAGCGGCTGGAAAGCCGACTGCGGGAACTGGAGGTCCTGCAGCGCGCACACCTGATGGTCAATTACTACCTGCCCTGGAACCTCAACCGGATCGAACAACGCTTCGGCCGTATCCACCGGATCGGCCAGACCGAGGTTTGCCACCTGTGGAATCTGGTGGCGGACGATACGCGCGAAGGCGACGTCTACCGCCGGCTGCTGGAAAAGCTCGAACAAGCGCGCCAGGCCCTTGGTGGCCAAGTGTTCGACGTGCTCGGAAAGGTCCAGTTTGAAGGCAAGTCGCTTCGCGAATTGCTGATCGAGGCCATCCGCCACGGCGAGAAGCCCGAAGTCAAGGCTTTCCTCACCACGGTCCTTGATCTTGCGCTGAATCGCGAACACCTGCAGAGCCTGCTCGAAGAACGCGCGCTCGCCCACGACGCCATGGACGCCAGCCGGGTGCAGCGCATCCGCGAAGACATGGAGCGCGCCGACGCCCGCCGCCTTGCTTGATTCAGGCGAATCCCCGCTGTAAAGTAAGAATGTAATGCAATCCTTACTGGAGAACGAAATGCTCGCCGTCGCCAAAATCACTGCCAAGGGCCAGACCACGATCCCGCAGGACGTGCGCGCCGCATTGCATGTCGCCCCTGGCGACCTGATCGCCTGGGAAGTCGGCGCCGACGGCACCGCGACCGTCCGCCGCGTGCAACCACTGGACATCGAATACCTGCGCGCCGTCGAGGGCACGCTCTCCGAATGGTCGGGCAGCGCCGACGAGGAAGCCTATCGTGAGCTTTGAACGCTTCGCGGTCGTGCGTGTGCCGCTTCCCTTCACCGACCGCAACGCGACGAAGAACCGCCCGGCGCTGGTGCTCTCGGACGCCGCGGCTTTCAACACTCCGGCCGGTCATTCGGTGATGGCGATGATCACCTCGCAGGCCAATGCGCCTTGGCCGCTTGACTGCCCGCTCGCCGATCTCGCCGCTGCCGGCTTGCCAGCGCCGTCCAAGGTGCGTTTCAAGCTCTTCACCCTGGACCATCGGCTGGTGCGCGGCGAACTGGGCAAGCTGGCGTCTGGAGATGCCGCCAATGTCCGCGCGGCCCTTGCCAAACTGCTGGAACTGATGCCATGACGCATGCACAACTTGTCTATGACTCCCCGTCGAAACTTCACGCACTCCGCGGCCGCCATTGTTGTCCTTGGTTGCCCGCGCTTTTGCGGTTAAGTGTTCCTGGAGAATACTGCCATGACGCCGTTCATTAAAAGCCTTGAAATAGATGGTTTCAGAGCGTTCACAGGTCTGCGAGTCGATGGCTTGGGGAAGGTCAACCTGATCACTGGCAAGAACAATTCAGGTAAATCTTCCCTGCTTGAGGCGATCAGGATTCTTGCGACGGGTGGAGCTTTAAGAACAATCTACGAAATCCTGGACTATCGGGAGGAATTGGGATCTACGGGAGATTCTGAAAAGATTTATTCGCCGACCGATCTAGCTCCGTTCTGCAATTTGTTTAATGGCTTTCCCAATCTTTCGTTGAGTCAGCAGGGATTTTCGATCTCGGCGGCAGGAGCCTTGCCATCGCCAATCTCTCGAATAAGCGTAAGAATCAACTGGTTTGTAAAAAGCACCGATCCCGATCGGCAGGCGTACTCGTACGAGCCTGCATCCGGTGATCTGTTTGGAGACGTGGATGCTTTCCCCGCGTTGGATCTTGATATCGGAGGACGGAAGCGAGTCGTCCCTCTTCGCCTGGATCGGTTTCAGCGGCGATTTCCAGCGAGGGCTGAAGCGGATGCGGCGCTTGTCCCCTGCGTCTATCTGGACCCGTTCAGCTCTCGCTCTACCAGCCAGATGGGCGCACTGTGGGATGCCATTGCACTGACGGATGTAGAGCAGGAGGTCGTCAAGGCGCTGAAGGTGATTTCCAGTGACATCCAGGCCGTTTCCATGATCGGCAGTGACGAACGCAATACCCGGCCGCGAACAGCCATTGTCAAGAGCGGCCGGCATTCATCGCCGCTACCTCTACGCACATTCGGTGACGGTGTGAATCGCCTGTTTGGCGTAATCCTTTCCCTGTGCAATGCACGCAATGGGGTATTGCTGGTCGATGAAATCGAGAACGGTCTGCACTATTCGGTTCAAACCGAGATATGGCGCACGATTTTCCGTCTCGCCACGGATCTGAACGTCCAGGTATTTGCCACCTCCCACAGCTGGGATAGCGTGCGTGCTTTTCAGCGGGCGGCAAGCGACAGCCCTGAGGATTGCGTGCTTGTTCGACTGACCACGAAAGGCGACAGGATCATTCCGACACTTTTCACGGAAGAGGAACTTAAGATTGCTACGCGTGACCAGATCGAGGTGAGGTAGACCATGACCGGCAAATGAGTACGGTCACTGATCTTCAGGCACGATGGCAGGCGGTTTCTTCACGCTTGAGCAAGGCAGGCTACGGCAGCCTCCCTGCCATACCGGCACAGGACGGGACCATCATTGAATCGCCACCGCATTCCCTGTTGCCCAGGGTCGGTATCTGGCTGATGCCAGACAATCAACTACCGGGCATCCTGGAGGATTTCCTCCGCTTTCTGGTGCCGGCGGGCGATGCCTTGTTGGTCTATGTAGAGCAGTCAATCGACGGCATTCCACCCGGACACCTCAGGTTTTCTGACTCGAAGAAGCCCAAGGCCCGAATTCATACCTGGCTGGCTTGGCCGGACGAGCCGGGGAAGCCCTTCGGACAAGCCATTTCTGCCCACTACCTTGATTCCAGCCTGCCCGCGGCGAATGTCTTCGCTGGCTGGTTACAGAGGACGTTCTTTTCGTGACCGCCAAAAACAACTCATCGAAGTCGCCCTTCCACTCGAAGCCATCAACATCGCCAGCGCGCGCGAGAAATCGATCCGCCACGGCCATCCTTCCACGCTGCATCTGTGGTGGGCGCGGCGACCGCTGGCGGCGACGCGGGCGGTGATCGTCGCGCAGATGGTCGACGACCCGTTGGCGCACCCGGATCTGTTCCCGACCGAGAAGAAGCAGGAGAAGGAGCGGCAGCGGCTGTTCCGCATCATCGAGGATCTGGTGAAGTGGGAGAACACCACCAACGAGACCGTGCTGCAGCAGGCGCGCGACGAAATCTGGCAGAGCTGGCGCTACACCTGCGCCGAGAATGCCGACCATCCGCGGGCGAAGGAACTTTTCGACCGCTACAAGCTGCCGGCTTTTCATGAGATAGGAAATAGCGATGCACTACCGCGAGCTCATGGTTGGGCAGAAGGCGATGGAGGCGGCGAAAGAGGTGTATCGACTGGCACCGTTGCTGCCCCGCGAAGAGACCTACGGGATGGGGTCACAGATCACGCGAGCAGCCGCATCGGTGCCGGCAAACGTGGCGGAGGGTTGGACACGGGAACCCGCGCTGGTTTTCGCCGCCTCTATATGGACTGAAGACTGGACTGAAGACGTACGGCGACCTCTTCACCCCCCGCCAACTCGTCGCGCTGACGACCTTTTCCGACCTGGTGCAGGAAGCGCGCGAACGGGTGAAGCGCGATGCCCTGGGTGCGCGGGCCTCCGGCCCGCCCGAAGCCCAGCACAAAGGCTGGCATTCGCGCGGCTATCACCCTCACCTTGATGCCCCCGACATCCTCCAGAGCATTACTTTTCGCCTGCACGACAGCGTACCGGCGGAGTTGATCGCGGATTGGCGCGACGATCATCATCTCCACACCTTGCGGCGCTACATCCGTGAGAACGCTGTGACTGCGGGGCTCTGTGCATCTGCCGAGGTGTGGCGCTGGGGTAGTGCCTGGACGGGGCGGGCCGGAGGCCCGCGCACCCAGGAAGGTTCTCGCTCACTGCGAGAAGGCGGCCCTGGCGCGACGGCGTATGCGGATGCGGTGGGGGTGTATTTGGCTTTTCCCGTCACAATCTACTACGCCTTCAAGCAAGCGGAGAGTGACGGTGCGGACGGCACAACCAATACCGGCTGGGACACCTTTCTCGCTGCTGTGATCAAGGCCGGGTTCGCCATCACCGGCACCTGGCCGATGACGACCGAGTTGGCGAGACCCATTATCGGCTCAGGGACAAACGCTCTCGCCTCCAGCATCGTCCTCGTCTGCCGCCAACGTTCCGCCAATGCACCCACCGCCACCCGCCGCGACTTCGTTACCGCCCTCAAGGCTGAACTTCCCCAGGCACTGGCGCATCTGCAGGCCGGCAACATCGCCCCTGTGGACTTGGCGCAAGCAGCGATTGGTCCCGGCATGGCCGTCTATACGCGTTACGCCAAGGTACTCGATGCTGAAGGCAAGCCGCTCCCCGTGCGCGCCGCCTTGGCATTGATCAACCAGACCCTCGACGAAGCCCTGGCCGAACAGGAAGGCGACTTCGACGCTGACAGCCGCTGGGCACTCACCTGGTTCGAGCAGACCGGCTTTGCCGAGGGCGATTACGGTGTCGCCGAACAGCTTTCCAAGTCGAAGAACACCAGCGTCGGCGGCCTGGACGAAGCCGGCATCCTGGTATATTGAACCTCGACGACGAGAGCCTGGCGCATTTCTGCGAAGCTCACCACATTCGCCGTCTGTCGCTGTTTGGCTCGCAACTGAAAGGCACTGCCAGGCCGGAGCCGGATGATCGCTGGCGGGTCGGCCACATGATCGATGCGGCTAGCCAGGCGCTGGCTTTCGTCGACGGGCGCAAACGGGAGGACCTGGCGAGCGACCTGATGTTACGCCTGGCCTTGACCAAGGCGCTGGAGATCGTCGGCGAGGCCGCAACGCAGGTGAGCGAAGCCGGGCGCAGCGAGTTTCCCTGCGTACCCTGGCCGCAGATCATCGGCATGGGCAATCGCCTGGCGCACGCTTATTTCGACATCAACCAGAACATCCTGTGGGATACCGTGCAGCTCGCCCTGCCTGGGCTTCTGGAACAACTGAAAGCCGTGCTCGAATCGGAGTGACAAGATCATGGCTCTTGGCAGTCACGAGCGCGTTGGCAAGACGCTGAAACTTCTGAATACTCCGGAGTGCTGCAGGAGATCAATGATGGAATGGCTTGACCAGGCAAGGATCTGTCTTGCCGAAAGCCTGCCCAAGGGCAGTCGAATTAGAGATGTTACGGCGTGCCCAGATCGGGTTGCCGCCGGATGCCGATGCATTGGGATTGTTGGTGCCCTTTGGCGTGTTGCTGCGGTATGAAGATGGAACTGCTGCGCGTACGCTTTGACGAACAGGCGCGCAGCGAAAAGCGGAAATCGGCGAGCACGGCGATCGAAAGCGGCGCCACCGGCAACCTCAAGCCCTGGCGCGAAGTGGTGATGCCGCATGCAGACGTGGCCAGCGGTCGCTACCAGCAGGCCGAATTCGCCGCCGATCTATGGCAGGTGCATCTGGGCGAGGGGACGGACGAATACCGGGACCCGGTGGAGTTCTTCCGCCGCACCTACCTGACCGAAAGCCTGAAGGGGATGCTGGTCGGCGCGGTGCAGCGCCTGACCACGGGCGGCGGCGACCCGGTGGTGCAGTTGCAGACCAACTTCGGCGGCGGCAAGACACACTCGATGCTGGCGCTCTACCACCTCTTCTCGGGTATCGCGCCGACCGAGCTGGCCGGCATCGACGAAGTGATGGCGGCCGCCGGGGCGAGCAGGATTCCGACGGCACGGCGCGTGGTGCTGGTCGGTAACAAGATTTCTCCGGGGAACCCGTCGAGCAAGCCCGACGGCACGGTCGTGCGCACCCTGTGGGGCGAGCTGGCGAGCTGGCCTGGCAGCTGCCCTTGCCGATAGCTTCGACGAAAGCACAGGCCGTTACCTCGGTCTGCGTGGCGGGCAGCTCGTGTCGTTGGACGGTCATTCATCCGGCTTGCTGGTGAAGCCGGAGGTGGCCAAGCGGCAGATGGATGCCGAGCAATCCACACCGCAGGAACCGGTGCCGCCCGATGCAGGTGCCACGCCTACGGGGCCTGCACCAGGTCCGCAGGACCCGCGCACTGCAACCGCCAAACGTTTTCATGGCACGGTCACCCTCGACGCCACCCGCGTAGTCGGGACGCTAGCCGAATTGCCGAAGAAGTAATCGCGCATCTGGCCGGCATGGTCGGCGTGAAAATAACGGTGACAATGCTTCCGCATACTCTGCAGCACCTTCCTGGCCGGGGTTTTGCGCGCCGGGTTCGCCAGTTCGGTTTCGCGTTAAATCCCCATGACCGCTAGCTCGCCATTTCTCTCCATCCTCTGTCGTCCGCCCCGTCGATCTGCGGTTCCGACGAATCTGTCTCTTGCGGAATGTGCATGCTATGGATACTCTGTCTGCCTGACCCGAAAGGAGCGTATCCGATGACCATGCACGTCAACCTGTCACCGGAAATGGAAGGATTCATCAAGAGTCAGGCTTTCCCGAGCGGCAAGGGGCGACTTCGCTGACATTTTGCGCTACACCGGCGAGACCTGCGGCTGCATCGACTTCACATCTATCGCGAGCAGCTTGACGAGGCCTTGAGAGCGATCGGCGCCAACCCAGGGCTTGGGCATTGATCCCCAAGACATCCCTCGCCGCCCCGCGTGCGTCCACCCCGCCCGCCAACCCCTTGGCCGACTGCCTGGCGCGCGACCAGCGTCGCCTGCGCGCGCTGGCGCGCGAGCTGCGATACCTCTTCGGCAGCAAGCGTCAGGCGCTGCAGGCGGAGAGCGATCGGCTGTTCGAGCACTCGCGCGCGGCCGTCGCGGCGCGCCGGGCGCGCCTGCCGCAGCCGGAGTTCGCCGACGATCTGCCGGTCAATGCGCGCCGCGACGAGATCGGTGCGCTGATCGCGAAAAATCAGGTGGTGATCGTCTGCGGCGAAACCGGCTCGGGCAAAACGACGCAGCTCCCGAAAATCTGCCTCGAACTTGGTCGTGGCAGCACCGGCCTGATTGGCCACACGCAGCCGCGGCGGATTGCTGCGCGGGCGACTGCGGCGCGCATTGCACAGGAACTGCAGAGCGAACCCGGCCGCCTGGTCGGCTACAAGATCCGTTTCAGCGACCGCAGCTCGCCCGACGCCTTCATCAAGCTGATGACCGACGGCATCCTGCTCGCTGAGACGCAGGGCGACCCCTGGCTCGAACAGTACGACACGCTGATCATCGACGAGGCGCACGAGCGCAGCCTGAACATCGACTTTCTGCTCGGCTTCCTGAAGCAGTTGCTGCCGAAGCGGCGCGACCTGAAGCTGATCATCACCTCGGCGACGATCGATGCCGAGCGATTTTCGCGGCACTTCGACGGTGCTCCGGTGATCGAGGTCTCGGGCCGGCTGTATCCGGTGGAGCTGCGCTATCGCCCCCTGCAGAAGGAGAAGGAAGAAACCGCCGCCGACGAACGCGATCTCTACGACGCGATCGCCGATGCTTGCGATGAGCTGCATCGTGTCGGCCCGGGTGATGTGCTGGTCTTTCTGCCTGGCGAGCGCGAGATTCGCGAGGCGGCCGAGGCGCTGCGCAAGCACCACCCGCCGCACACCGAGATCCTGCCGCTGTTTGCTCGTCTGTCGGCCGAGGAGCAGAGCCGCATCTTCAAGCCGCACGTCGGCCGCCGCATCGTCCTGGCGACCAACGTCGCGGAGACTTCGCTGACCGTGCCGGGGATCCGCTACGTCGTCGATTCGGGCCTGGCGCGGGTCAAGCGCTACTCGTATCGCAACAAGGTCGAGCAGTTGCAGATCGAGAAGATCGCCCAGGCTGCGGCCAACCAGCGGGCTGGACGCTGTGGTCGGGTAGCGGCGGGGGTGTGCATTCGTCTCTACGAAGAGCAGGATTTCGCGCTGCGGCCGGCGTATGCCGATCCGGAGATCGTGCGCTCGTCGCTGGCCGGGGTGATCCTGCGCATGAAAGCGCTGCGCCTTGGCGATGTCGAGGATTTCCCGTTTATCGAGGCACCGCCGCGCAAGGCGATCAGCGACGGTTACCAGTTGCTGCTTGAACTCGGCGCGGTGACTGCCGAACATGCGCTGACGCCAACCGGCGAGGAACTGGCGAAGATGCCGCTCGACCCGCGACTCGGGCGGATGATCGTCGCCGCGCGCGACGAAGGCTGCCTGCGCGAGGTGCTGGTGATTGCCGCTGCACTGTCGGTGCAGGACCCGCGCGAGCGGCCGCAGGAACGGCAGGGGACGGCCGATGCGGCACACCGCAAGTTCGCCGACGAGAAGTCGGAGTTCCTTTCCTGGCTGCGGCTCTGGGACTGGTATCAGAGCGAGGTCGAACACCGCAAGTCGCAGCGCAAGCTGGTCGAAGCCTGCCACGACAATTTCCTGTCGGCGCTGCGCATGCGCGAGTGGCGCGACATTCACAGTCAGTTGCACGCGCTGGCCGCCGAGCATCACTGGCTGGAGAACCAGTTGCCAGCGGCTTACGACGCCATTCATCGCGCGCTGCTCGCCGGCCTGCTCGGCAACCTCGGCTGCAAGTCCGAGGACTCGGCGCATTATCTCGGCGCGCGCGGCATCAAGTTCCTGATTCATCCGGGGTCGGCCCTGCAGAAGAAGGCCGGCAAGTGGATCGTCGCTGCCGAAGTCAGTGAGACGACGCGGCTGTTCGCGCGCTGCGTTGCGCGTATCGAACCCGAATGGCTGGAACGGGTCGGCGCACACCTGCTCAAGCGCAGCTGCTTCGACCCGCACTGGGAGAAGAAGGCGATGCAGGCGGTCGCTTTCGAGCGCATCACGCTCTACGGCATTGTCGTCGAGCCGCGCCGACGCGTGAACTTCGGACCGCTCAACCCGCAGGAGGCGCGCGAGATCTTCATCCGCCAGGCGCTGGTCGACGGCGAGGTCAGCGACGAGTTCGAGCGACGCTGGGAATTCTTTACGCACAACCAGCAGTTGATGCTCGAAATCGAAACCCTCGAACACAAGTCACGCCGACCTGACGTCCTGGTCGACGACGAGCTGATCTTTGCCTTCTACGACCGGATCATCCCCGAGGGAATCTACAGCGGCGCCAGCTTCGACAAGTGGCGGCGCGAGGTCGAGCGCGAGACGCCACGCCTGCTTTACCTGCAGCGCGAGGATTTGATGCGGCACGAGGCGGCAGGAGTCACCAGCGAGGCATTTCCGCATCATTTGCGGCTCGCTGGCGTCGATTACGAGCTGGCCTATCACTTCGAACCGGGTAGCCCGCGCGATGGTGTGACGCTGTCCATCCCGCTGGCGCAACTGAACCAGATTCCCGGCGCGCGCTGCGAGTGGCTGGTGCCGGGGCTGCTCAGGGAAAAGGTCATGCAGCTGGTGAAAACGCTGCCCCAGCGACTGCGCGCGAAGCTGGTGCCGGTGCCCGATTTTGCGGCCGAGTTCGTGGCGCAGGTGTCTCCTGCGGACAAGCCACTGGTAATGGCGCTGATCGCCTTCATTCTGCAGTCGCGCGGACTCAATGCGCGCGGCTGGGAGATCACCCCCGACGCTTTTCGCCCGGAGGCCCTGCCGGCGCATCTCTCGTTCAATTTCCGCCTGCTCGACGAGAACGGGCGTCAGCTGGCGCTGAGCCGGAATCTGAACGAACTGCGCAGCGAATGGGGGCGCGAAGCGAAGCAGGAGTTTGCCGGGTTGCACGAAACGCCCGGCGAATATACGGGGATGAGCGACTGGGTTTTTGGCGAGCTGCCCGAGTTGATGGAGGTCGGGCTGGCTGGCGGACAGCGGGTGCTCGGCTACCCTGGTCTGATCGACGATGGCGACAGCGTCTCCTTGCGCGTCTTTGATTCGCCCGCGGAGGCGCAGCAGGTGCACCGCTCGGGTCTGTTGCGCCTGTTCATGCTGCAGTTTCGCGAGCAACTCAAGTACCTGGAAAGGAATCTCCCCGGGCTGAACCAGATGGCCATGCAGTACATGGCGCTCGGGCCGCTGGATGAATTGCGACGGCAGTTGATCGATCTGAGCTGCGCGCGCGCCTGTCTGGTCGAGCCATGGCCGACTGAAACGGCAGGATTCCGCGCACGCTGTCTCGAGGCCAGGCCGCGGCTCGGCCTGTTGGCACAGGAGATCTGCCGCCTGATCGGGCAGATTCTCGCCGACTGGCACGCGCTGCAAAAGAAGCTGCCGGGCTTCAAGGCCTTTGGCGGCACGTTGCCGGACGTCGAGGGTCAAATGGCGCGTCTGATCAGCAAGCGCTTCATCGTCGACACGCCTTTCGAGCGGCTGCAACAGTATCCGCGCTACCTGAAGGCAATCGGCTTGCGCCTCGACAAGCTGAAAGCGGGTGGGCCCCCGGCGCTTGCGCGTGACGCCCGCCTGCTGGCGGAGTTGGCGCCGTTGTGGGCAAACTACGAGCGGCGTGCCAGCGTGCTTGCGAGGCAGGGCATGGTCGACGCGCAGCTCGAACAGTTCCGCTGGTTGCTCGAAGAACTTCGCGTGCAGCTGTTCGCGCAGGAACTGCGTACGCCGGTGCCGGTGTCGAGCAAGCGCTTGCAGAAGATGTGGGAAGGTTTCTGAGATGATGTGGACCGTATTCAACCAGCAGACAACGGCGAAGGAAGAGCAATGAGTTTCGGGGCGATCATCATCGGTGACGAGATCCTTTCCGGGAAACGCGTCGACCGGCACTTTGCGAAAATTGCCGAACTGCTGGGCGAACGCGGATTGCGTTTGTCATGGGCTGAATACCTCGGCGACGAACGCGCGCGTATTGCGGCAACGCTGCGGCGCAGCCTTGCCGCGGGCGATGTCGTTTTCAGCTTCGGCGGCATCGGCAACACCCCCGACGACCATACCCGGCAAGCGGCGGCGGCGGCACTGGGCGTCGACCTGGTCCTGCATCCCGATGCCGAACGCGAGATCCGCGCTCGCTTTGGTGCCGAGATCACCGACGTTCGCCTGCTCCTGGGTACCTTCCCGCGCGACGTCGAGATCATCCCGAATCCGTTCAACCGCATCCCCGGGTTTCGCGTGCGCGATCATCACTTCCTGCCGGGTTTTCCGCAGATGGCGCATCCGATGGCGGAATGGGCGCTTGACACCTTCTACGCAGCGCTTTTTCACCAGCAGCCCCTGGTCGAGAAGGCATTCCTGCTGACCGGGGCGAATTGCTACGAGAGTGCGCTGCTGGATCTGATGGAACAGGTCGTCGCCGATTTTCCGGCATTAAGACTCTTCAGCCTGCCGTCGATGTCGAAGAAGGAGGAGCGGCGGTACCTTGAACTCGGGGTCGAAGGCGATCCGCTACTCGTCGAGGAAGCGATGACACTTATCCGGCAGGAGGTCGAGCGGCGTGGCATCAGCTGGCAGTGGCGATCCTGATAGCGCAGTCGTAAACGAACAAACCCCGGCCGCAGCCGGGGTAATGGGCGAAGTCAGACGCCGTTGGCGTTGCCTACTTCTTTGGTGTCAGAGCAGCAGCGGCCTGGGCAGTAGCACTGGAAACCGCCTTGACGTTGGTGTCAGCGATGTCCGTCATCTGTTTGGCCATTTGCGAAATATTCTCGAAAGCCGTACTCGAAGCCGTCATCATCTGCTTCATCGCCGCGCCGAACACATCCCCGGAGATCGGGCTGGCAGCGCCAACCTTGCTGATCAGGCCAGCCGTGTCGTGGCGCAGGGTGCTGTACTGATCTTCCATCACCGAGGTGATTTCGCGCTGCATGTTGGCGGCCAGATCGTAGAGGCTGCGCGAGTACTCCATCAGCTTGTCTACGTTGGGACGCGCGAGCGAACCGGCGATGTTACCCAATTCCTTGGGATCCTTGACGCCCAACATCTGTTGCGCGCCAGTAGCCGTACTGTTGAACAACTCGCGGCTGGCGGCGAGATTCAGAGCGGACAATTGCTCGAGACCGTGGAAAGCCGTGCGCACCAGCGTCATCATGACTTGGGCGTTGGCTTTCTGGCTTTGGGCGAGTTTTTCAAGATCGATGGGGTTGTTCATGGATATCTCCGTAAGTGGCTAATCGGGCCTATTTCTTGGCAGCAGCAGCAGTGGCACTGACAGCCTTGACGGTGGCGTTGGTTGCAGCGGCGACGTTGGTTTCAGCAATATCCGCAACCTGCTTGGCAGCCTTGTTCATGTTGTCAAAGGCGGTGGTCGCTGCGGCAATCGCTGACTTGACGGCATTCACCGCAACTTCGGAACCGGCCGGCGCGTTCTTGGTGGCCTTCTCGAGCAGACCGACGATCTGCTTCTGGAAATCGCCGAACTGTGCTTCGATCAGCTTGGAGATTTCTTCCTTGGACTGGGCCGAGATTTCATAGACGCTGCGCGAATAGGCGACGGCCTTCTCGATGCCAGGCTGCGCAATCGAAGCCTGTACAGCAAAGAACTCTTGCGCGTCCTTCGCGCCAAGCATCGCCTTGGCGTTGGCAACACCGTCCTCGAGCATCGAGCGGGCGGTATTCAGGTTGAGCGCAGCAATACGCTCGGCGCTGGCCAGAGCGGTGTTGGCAAGGGTCAGCATCGCATCAACGGAAGCCTTGTTGGCAGCGGCGAATTGTTCTGGGGTGTTGAACATGGTTAATCTCCTCAAGAAAAATATGGGCACACATGTGCAATGATTGACTCACCGACCATGCTACCACTTGGCGCCACGGTCTTTTGTTGCACTGCACCATGAGTCGAATTATAGGCTTTCGGAAAACCTTGTCAAGTGTTTTTTGTTGCGCTGCACCAAAATCTTCAGGATGCTGCTTTATAGCCAATTTTTACGGCAGTGGTGGCGACCAGCACGGGCTGCTTGCTGCCTGGTCACCGGCGGGTGGCGGCAGCCCGGAATCGTCATGACCGCGAATGACGAATGATCTGCAGGTGAAACTGCGGCGAGAGGACTCATTCCGGTCTGGGAGTGATCTTGACCGCCGGCTTGAGAGTCGGAGGCTCGCCCTTTGTGTCCGTGGGGTCCTTGCCTCTCGGCTGAATGATTGCGCGTACGCGTGCCTGCCCTGCCCCGGTGGCGCTCTTGGTCGAGCCACTCGCCGTGGTAACCAGGTACTTCTCGTTCAGCGCATCATAGGAAATGTACGCTCCCTTGACCTCATCCTGGCCGCTGCGGGCCCAGGCGCGAATGAAGAACTGCGTGACTTCGCTGCGCGCATCGTGTTCGATGCGCTCAGCCTCGCCTTCGGTATATTCCTCGACGCCTTCCCGCTTCTGCCTGAAATGCGCGAGTCCATTCGCGCCGCCGGTAGCAACCGCTTTCCGGAAGCCATCGGGGTCCTGGGTGACCACCAGCCGGCTGGTGCGCAGCTCCATCGTGCCCTGGGTCAGCACCGCGTTGCCCTCGAGTATCTGAACCTTCTGGATGTCATCAATCGTCAAGCGGTCCCCTTCGAGGTGGATCGGCTTGTCACGGTCTGCGCGCTCGGCCTGTGCCGGCAGCGCAAGAACGACAAGGAGGCTGCTCACGCAGGCCAAGCACTGGACTTTCTTCATGTCGGAGGTTTCTTCCTGGCGAAATGGCTCTCGATTTGTCCGCTGACCGCGGATTCGAGGACGTACGTCTGCAACTGGTTATCGACCTGCATCCCGACACCCTCCACCCAGGAATTGCCCTGGGTGATCAGTACTTTGCTCTTGGTAAAGGCCTTTTCCTCATCGGTAAGGACCGTCAACTCGGACATCGTTGCCAGCAGTTGCGCGTCCTTGCCGCGCGCCGCGCGCTGGACCTCGACCTGATCCCAAAGCTCCACTTGTTCTCCTCGCGAACTGGCACGGCCATGATTTGCGCGGATGGTTACTGGTGGCCGCGTCGGATGCAGGTAGACCAGCGTCGGCCTGGTCAGCTCAGTGGTATCGTCGTCAGGGTAGTGACGAATCTCCGCAGCGGCCAGCGTGTAGAGCAGCTTACCCGAGGTGTCGAGCTTGCGCCCGTTCGCTTCCGTGATGATGTAGTCGGGATCGTGACGATTCTTGCCGTCGTGGCGTACTTCCGGCAAGTCGGTCGCATAGCGCAGCCAGGTGGTCAAGGCGACCAGAATCAACAGAATGCTCAGCGGCAGAAGCGCGCTACTCCACCGCTTCATCTTTCGCCCATCGCCAGGTACGGTGCCAGCGCGGCGGCCAGCTTGCCCTGTGCATCGAGAATGTATTCACAGGCTTCGCGCACGGCACCGCGGCCGCCGTGACGTACCGTGGTGAGCGCCGCGTGGCGCTGGACCAGCGCATGCCCGTCGCCCGGCGTCGCCGAGAAAGCACAGGCAGTCATCACCGGCAGATCGAGCACATCGTCGCCCATGTAGCCGGCCTGGTCGGCAGTTAGGGCGAGTTTCGCGAGCAGCGAGTTCATTACCTCGAGCTTGTTGTCTACGGCCTGAAAGAGATACTCGATGCCCAGGTTCCGGGCGCGAATTTCCACGCAGCGTGCGCGCCGGCCGGTGATGATGGCGACGGTGATTCCCGCCCGTTGCAACATCTTCAGGCCATGTCCATCGAGGGTATTGAAGGCTTTGATCTCGATGCCTTCATCGGTGTAGAAAAGCGAGCCGTCGGTGAGCACGCCGTCCACATCGAACGCCATCAGCTTGAGCCGCCGTGCGCTGGCACTGGCGTCCTGGTGTACGGAAGCAGCGGACATCAAATCACCTTGGCCTGGAAGAGGTCGTGCATGTTCAGCGCGCCGACGAGAATGCCGGCTGCGTCGACCACCGGCAACTGGTTAACCTTGTGTTGCTCCATCATTTCGACCGCTTCGACTGCGAGTCGGTCAGGTCCGATCGAGCGTGGCCGGCGGCCCATGATGTCGCTGACCGACAAGGTCCGCAGGTCGAGGTCATTGGCGAAGGCGCGACGCAGGTCGCCGTCGGTGAGGACTCCGATCACTCGACGTTCGGGGCTTACCACGGCGGTCATGCCGATGCCACCGCGCGACATCTCGAGAATGGCGTCGGGCAGTCTGGTGGCGGGAGCGACTTCCGGAATCGCCGGTCCGACTCGCATGACGTCGCGAACATGGGTCAGCAGGCGGCGGCCGAGCGAGCCGCCCGGGTGCGAACGGGCAAAATCCTCAGCGCCAAACCCGCGCGAATCCAGGAGGGCAACGGCCAGTGCGTCGCCAAGAGCCAGCGTAGCGGTGGTACTGGCGGTCGGTGCAAGGTTGAGCGGACAAGCTTCCTGCGCCACCGCCGCATCGAGGTGGACGTCGGCCTCGATGGCCAAGGACGACTGCGGATTGCCGGTCATGCTGATCAGCTTGGCGCCCTGGCGCTTGATGATCGGCACTATGGTCAGCAACTCAGCACTCTCGCCCGAGTTGGAAAGCGCTATCAGCACATCGTCGCGGGTGATCATCCCGAGGTCGCCATGGCTGGCTTCGGCGGGATGAACGAAGTAGGCGGGGGTGCCGGTGCTGGCCAGTGTCGAGGCGATCTTGCGCCCGACATGGCCGGACTTGCCCATACCACTGACAATGACGCGGCCCTGGCAATTGAGGATCAGCCGCAGTGCTTCCAGGAAATTACCGTTGATGCGGTCAGCCAGCACCCGCACGGCCTCGGCTTCGATGCGCAGAACCTGACGAGCAAGGTCGAGTGCCTGCGGCGATGGCTGGATTTGGCTCATGAGGAGGCAGCGGTCATCATGCGGCGAGTATAACAGAAGCCTTTGCTGCGCTAAGCCAGCAGCGGCGCCGCTCGATCGACGGGCGACGGCAAACGACGGAAGGCCAGGCGATGGCCCGCGTCAAATCCTCCGGCAAACCACGTAGAGGTTGTTTCCGTTGTCGATGTAGTTCGTCGTCGGGGCTGCGTTGGTCCTTGCGTCAATTGTGGTTGGCGGTGTGCTGTCGATCAATGAGCGTACGTTGCCGGTAGTCGCATTGCCATCATCCAGTTGGAGGTCGACCGCTTGGGCTATTTTCGCTGGCAGTTTGCCTGAGCAGATCAGCAAACCGGTTAGCCCAAGACCATTGCTCTGCACGCCAACGATGCCGCCCAGCGCGTTGGCAGGTTGCGTGGCCGCGTTTGCCAGGCTATCGACCGGGCCGGTAACCAGCTCCGCAAGGCGAAGCTCCGCCCAGAGCAAGCGGGACTCGTCCGCATCTGTAGTGGACTCGTAGTTGCCGCCCAAAACGTTGTCACCATTCCCTGGGGTTCTGATCAAGGCCCAACGACCAGGGCCGGCGCCTGGGTCATCTCCAGGGAGGCGCTTGTAGCGATCCTGATACGAGTAGATCGCCGCCGCCAGGCCGTTCAGATCATTGACGACGTTCTTCACCTTGGCGCTGTTGATCAACTCCTGTCCCTTCAGCACCCCGCCAAGCAGCAGGCCGATGATGACGAGTACAATGGCAATCTCCACAAGGGTGAAGCCTGACTGTTGCTTGTTCAGCTGGTTCATTTCGTTCCCCAGGGTCGGTCGAAAAAAGAATCGTGTAGTGTATATCAAGCACTTTTCATGCCAGATAAAACCCCTGGATTTGGTCGCTAACGGCGGCCAGGGTGTCGATTTTTCGACACTATCGTCCATAATCGGACGGATTCGGGGTCGCCGCAGCGCATGACCCTGCTCCAGCGCATGGGCAGCGCCTTGCGTCAGCGCCACCGCTGGCTGCTCATCTCTTTGCTGGTGACACTGCACCTGACCTTGCTGGCCGGGGTCAATACGGCCATCGGCCTGCTGTGCTGGCTGGTGAGTGTCGGTCTGTTCATTCTCTGGCAGCCGTTCATCCACGCCGAACGTAGGGTGGATTGGAGCGGACTGGCGGTGATTGCGCTGCTCCTGGGCTGCGGTGTCGTCGGCTACGGCTGGTGGCTACTGATCGTCTGGGTTATTCTGCTCGCGGCGCTGGTCGGCGGGCGGGTGATGTTCATTGATCATCGGCCGACGCGTGTCTTCTACCTGATTGCCTTTGCCTACCTTCTCGCGGCGCTGCTGTTCTGGCTGGTGCCGCAGGTGGTACCCCTGGCCGCTCTGCGAGGCCCGTCGCTGGAGCGCGAATTCGCCTGGGGAATGCCATCCTTTTTTTTTCTGATGCTGCTCTTGCCCCGCTCGCCGGAGAGCGATCGGCCCGGCAGTGGAATGCTCGATCTGTTCTACAGCCTGTTCATTTTTCTGCTGATTGCCGTCCTGGTACTAGGTAGCCTGGCGTTCATGCTGCTGCGCCAGGCGGGGTATTTCGAGGCCGTCGTCAACACGCTGATCACGATTGCGGTGCTGCTGCTGCTGATCGGCTGGACCTGGAACACCCGCCCGGGCTTCACCGGCATCGAGGTCTTCTTCTCGCGCTATCTGCTGACCATCGGACTGCCGTTTGAAACCTGGCTACATCGACTGACGATTCTCGCCAGCAGCCAGAGTCTGCCGGAAGAGTTCCTGTCGCAGGCCCTCGAGGAAATGCTCGATCTACCGTGGGTGGACGGCGGCCATTGGGTTGCCGGGACGCGCCGCGGAACCTTTGGCAGCGAGTCGCGTTTTCGCCATGATTTTCCGGGGCAACCCTTGCTGCTCACCCTGCACACCCGCCACAAGCTGAGTCCGGCGTTGATCTGGCACTTCCATCTGCTGGCACAACTCGCCAATGAACACTACATCGCCAAGCTGCGCGCGCGCGAGTTGCAGCAGGTGAGCTACCTGCGAGCGATCCATGAAACCGGTGCTCGCCTCACCCATGATGTGAAAAACCTGCTGCAAGCGCTGAACAATCTGTGTTATCTGGCACAAACCATGAATGGCAGTAGCGGCGACCGACTCGACCTGTTGCTGCAGCGCCAGCTACCGCAAATCACGCAACGCTTGCAGCAGACCCTGGGCAAGCTGCAGAGGCCGCAAAGCGACGCCGGCGGTGTTTTGCCGGTGGACCTGTGGTGGACGCTCCAGCAGCAGCGCTACGCCCATTCTCCGGTCACCTTCGCGCCGCTGGACCCGGATCCGGATGCCCTGCTGCCGGCTGCGTTGTTCGACAGCGTCACCGACAACCTGTTGCAGAATGCGCTGCTCAAGAGTCGAGGCCAAAGCGCTTTGCAAGTGCGCATCACGCTCGCCGCCGACGCATCGTTGCTGCGCGTTTGCGATAGCGGCAGCGCGCTCGGCGAAGAGGTCCTTGCCGACCTGCTGCGGGCGCCGGTCGCCTCCGCGAGTGGCCTTGGCGTCGGGCTCTATCATGCGGCACGGCAGGCGGAAAGCTGCGGCTACGAATTGCGCCTGGCCAGCAACGTCACCGGCCGGGTATGCTTCGAGCTGCGCCGGCGGTCAGTGGGCGACGCCCCGGCCAGCTAGGCGTTGCTGGCGCCGCGACGGCCGATCAGGCGATGCACGACCATGTTGCCCTTGCCCTTCAGATGCAACGTCAGGGGTTCCCGAAAGTCGAAGCACTGATGCAGGCGTTGGTAGGTTCGCTCATCGACCTGGACGACCCCCGGAATGCCTTCGCTGGTCACCCGGCTGGCGATGTTCACCGTATCTCCCCAGAGATCGTAGATAAACTTCTTCTTGCCCACCACGCCGGCAACCACCGGCCCGGTACCGATACCGATGCGCAGTTCGAGGCGCATCTCGTTGATGCTGAAGTCGTGGTGCAACAGCCGACACATCTCCAGCGCCATGTCGGCCAGCGACTCGGCAGGATTGCCGCCGTGCTCATCGAGACCAGCGGCGACCATGTAGGCATCACCGATGGTCTTGATCTTTTCGAGACCATACTGCTCGGCGAGTCCGTCGAAGCAGGAGAAGATCTTGTTGAGCATGGCGAATACCTGCTGCGGGGTCAGCCCCTCGGCAACGCGGGTGAAGTTCACAATGTCGGCGAACATCACCGAAACCTCGGCAAAACCATCCGCAATTGTTTGATCACTGTTCTTCAGGCGCTCGGCAATCGGTCCGGGAAGGATGTTCAGCAGTAGCCGTTCCGAGCGCTCCTGCTCGACTTGCAGCAAGCGGTGAGCTTCCTGCAGGCGCTGCTGGGCGCGGTGCTTTTCCGCGTCCGAGTAACGCAGCAGCAGATAGACAATGGTCGATACGGCAGCAAAGTTGAGGGCGAAGAAGAAAGCCGCGGTCTGCGGCGGCACCTTGTAGTGCGTCAGGCTCGGCGAGTCGGCAAGGTAATAATCGAAGCCACCCGAGAGCACGGTGAGAAAAACATAGGCAAAGAACCAGGCTCCCGAATCCCGCGGACCGATGAACAGCACCGCGCCGATCGGTGCCAGCAGCGCCCAGAGGCTGATGCCGCTGGCGGTGATGAAACTGCCGATGCTCCACTGCGCAACGAAAGGCGTGAACAGGAACAGCGATAGCTGGATCAAACGGAAGACATGAAAGTCGAGGGTCTTCAGATAGACCAGTAGATTGCCGACCAGCAGCAATTGCAGGGCAAAAGGGAGGTTGGACGAGAAGCGGGGCCCGAGTTGCCAGTAGATCAACAGCCAGACCACCGAGGCCAGGCAGATCAGGCCGGTGGCAAAGAAAAGCAGCGACTTCTGCAAACGCAGTTCATCAGAGTCAGCGTCGGAAATGCCGGCGTTGCGCAGCCTGCTGACGAAGGTCTGGCCGGCAGTCATCGGATGGGTGGCGATCAAGGCAGCCTGCCGGCAGTGATCATGCGGTTGAACAGCAGACCAGGGGGAATCCACACGACTTCATCGTCGTAGCTCGCGGTCGGAGTCGACCTTTTGACAAACTTTTTTGCCATGCCGTCGTCCGTCCAGCCGGTCGCCCCCGAGGAAACGATCTGATTCTCCCGTTCATCCGCATCACTGCCGACAGCTAACTGCGTTCCCTCGGCGGTATAAGCACCGTTACCATTCTTGCCGTGAGAAATGATAACCGCTGGAACGTCGCTGGCAATTCCGTTCCCGCCGGTGGATGACAGGATGTCCAACTCGCCTCGCGAGCACAAGACAAAGGCTGCGTTTTGCGGATTGGTCGTGCATGGGGAAGGCCAGGCAGTGCCAGGCGGTGGGACGCTTTGCACGAATACCGGTGAAACACGGTAAGTGAAGCGGTGTCCCCAGGCGTCACCTTCGGAGACTCCCAGAGTCGCCCACGGCAGGACGCCGGTGTGGTTCGGACAAACGCCGCTGACCAGAGCAGACTCGACACCCGCACCGGCAACCTCGCTGGCTGTTGTCGTCGCCGCGGGGCAAGGCAAGCGGCCGTTGGCTGCGGCAAAGCCGAGCAGCGCCTCACGGACCTCCGCCATGGCTTTTCTGTTGTCATTGAGGTTGCGGACGTCGAGTTGCGCCGACAATGGGAGCAGCAGCCCGCCCACCAGCAGGGCGGCGATGACCATTACAACGGCCAGTTCGGTCAGGGTGAATCCGCGATCCTGGCGCAGCAGCCGACACTCGGACGTCATGGCAGACACCTGACGATATCGGCACCCGGGTTCCGCCAGTCGAAAACCGATACGCCGCCGAAGTTGCTGGACGTGCTGCTAGGTACGCTGAACGAAGCGAGGTTGGGAGACTCGAGGTAGTTTTCCTTGTTTCTCTTTTCGGGCACCGAACTACGAGTTTGGAGCCCCGCCTTTCGGCCGGCAAAGATCAATACACGGTTGCAATCAAGAGGCGCCGGATTACCATCGATGGTAATCCGCGACGGCGTTGAAAGCTGTGTCAGGAAGAGCATTTCCCACCAATTCCTGCAAAACTCACGATTGTTGAGGTCGGCGATGTAGTTGCAAATCAGGTTGTTTGGACCTATCAGGTTATCGGTGCCTTTTTCCTTTCCTGCCCCAGATGACACGGCTACCGTTTCTGGGTGTCCCGTTTCGGCCCGCTTTCGCAAGTCAGGATCGTCAAGCAGGTTGGCGATCGCCGTCGCGAAATCGCTGCGTCGGATGACGCGATCAAAGATTTCGTCAGCTGTGATGGAAAGGAAGCGATCGTTGTAATGACCGGTGTTGGCCACCACAAACTGCTTGTTAATGGTGTCCGAGGCTACTCTGTTGTTCGTGCTACCAGGGAAGTAGTTGACATCGTTGGCGATGGCGTTGGCGAGATCGAAGGCATCCAGGTAGTTTCGGGCGTCGTAGTTGCCACCACATTGTTCGTACGTCGGGTCGGTCAGCCCTCGACTCTGTCCGTCCACGGGCTCTCCGGGGGCGACGATGAGCGCGACAAGATTCCTGGCGATGATCCTGCCGCTGCGATCAATGATGTCGATCTGGCCCTGGGTATCCCAGTTCATCGGCGCGTCCGTCTTCGGGGCGATCTGGAAGCGACCGGCAACCACATACCAAAGGCATTCTCCCTGCGTGTCACGCAAGGGTTCGGTGGCCAGGGTTTTCCACGGAAACTTGCCGATTACGGAGAGATCCTTGCCGCTACCGGTAAAGACCCCCGCAGCCCCCCCCTCAGCGGGCGCTCCGCCAATTCCCGTCCCCAGGTCGGGCAGGCGCAGATATCCCGCATCGTTGATTGACGGCCGCGGGGTGTCGCCGGAGCGCGCGGAAATCGCATCGCCAATCAGTGTTTCCCGGGCACTGGCCATCGCCGCGGCAGAGCTCTGTTCGCGTACCATTTGCAGCTGCCTGGCGCTGAGCTGTCCGAGAAACAGATACAGCCCCCAAAGAGTCAGCAGGGTGAGCATGGCTAGCAGCGCGACACCGCTCTGGAGTTGCTTGCGGCTCACCGGGACGCTGCGCGCGGCACGGGTACCAGGATCGACGATCGACGCCAGCTGGATAGCAGTCCTCACCGCCATTTGCAGCATGGTCTACCTGGCCACCTTTGGCCCGGCATGAACCCGCAGCTGCCCACCGTTCAGCAGGTCCTGCGATTCGCCGCTGCTGCGGTTCACCGTCTCGCCGACACGCGTCCTGGCGGATGGTGAATCGTTGGCGCGAATCACCACCTTTCCCGGCTCTCCGTGCCGCGGCGTCACCGTCAAGCCATTCGCGGTCTCATATTCATGCTGTGGGATGCCGTTGATCCAGGCGGTGCGCTTGCCGCTGCTGCGCGTGACGATACCGTCGACCGTAAGCGTCGGATCAGCGGTGACCTGCTGTTTTTCGAGCGTGTTCATTTCTCGCTGGTGGTCGAGTTGCTGGCGGCGCTCGGGGGTGTAAAACAGGCGCCCGAGTGCTTCTTCAGCGGTTGCTGTCGGGCATCCGCAGAGCAGCCAGCTAGCCACGGCCAGCGGGATCACTTGCACTGCCACCACGGAGGTCCTGGTCATCGACTAGTTTTCCCTTTCCCGCGTCCGGCCTGCTTCGTGCAGGGTCAGCCAGTCGATTTCACAATCCGCCCGCAGGTATGCAACAGCGCTGCCACGCTCGTCGGTACTTGCCGGCAAGCGCTCGACGTTGCAGCCCTTGATCAGGATCAGCGCCTTCGCCTGGCGGCCGAGATCGCTTAGCAGCCGTGTCAGATCTTCTTCGTGAAGCAATTTCAACTGTACTTTCATGCTGCTGGCGGAGAAGACAAAATCGCCGCTCGGCTGGCCATCGAGCAAACGCTGCGGCGCGATCTCGTATTGCAAATCGATCAGACGCCGTTGGTCACGAATGTCCTTGAGCAGTTCCACCCATTCCAGGCGCTGCTCTTCGCCAATCATGCCACGCTCCTGCAGCCGGTTGAAAAGGACTGATTTCTGCTTGATCTCGTTTTCTTCCTCACGCACGCGCTTGAGCTTTCCGTCCGCCGCCTCGCGCTCGGCGATGGCGGCAAGCCTGGCAAGTTGCGCGCTGCCGGTGCGCTGCTGCGAGACCAGCAGCAGCGCACCGGCAGCGGCCAACATCAGGACGGCTGCCAGGATGCTCGATTGCAGTTTGCCAAGATCGCCGGGGGCCAGCTTCATGTCCCGATCGTTCTACGAATCTGCAGTTTGAAAGAGCGCGGCTGCCGGTCTTCGACCGCGGCCTCGCCGCTCTTGAGGGCCTTGCCGGACTCGACGTCAAACGGCTGCTGAAGCACCTCGACCTGCAGTTGCGGATTGCGCTTCAGCGTGTCCAGGAGATGATTGAACACCGCCAGCACCTGTCGCGGGTGGCTGTCCGGCCCAAGTCGCAGCGTACCGCGAACGACCGCGACCTCGCTGTTGGCCGGCGGCGGCTCGTAGCGCTGCGCGTCGCTACGGGCGGCAACTCTGGGGGCTTGCGCTGCCGCCACCTTCCATTCGATGCCGTCGAGTTCAACCGCCGCTGCGCCTTGCAGGGCGCGACTGATTTCACGCCACAGGTAGGTGGGGGAGCCGCTGCCTTTTTCCAGATCGAGGTAGCGATTGATGACCCGGCGCAGGTTCTCGTTGCTGGTCGGGATTGGTGGAAAGGTCTTGAGGATCTGGTCGTAGCGCTGCCGGGACAGCGCCGCTTCCGCCTGGATGATGTGGATCTCCTGATTGAGGTGGTGGGCATCATAGGTCTGTTTCCCGGCCCACAGCAGGGAGCCCAGCAGCACTACTGCTCCAGTACGCCGGAGAGCTGAGCGAAGCCGCCAGAGCTGATAGTCATGACGTTGCGCGTCGCTGGCGAACTGGGTGCGCGGCGGGCTGGTTGCCAGCAGATGCAGAAACAGCGGCTCGCAATGGGTGTCGGTGGGTACGGTCTTGAGCTTGCACCAGTGCGCGCAGTCATCCATATCGAGAATGGCAAACGACAAGTTCACGCTTTCGGTACAGTGGCTTTCGACCACTTTTCGCGCAGCGGCGTGCACCAGCAGATAGGCGGTGATTCGCTGCTGGCGACCGAGCAGGCGCTGACTGACCAGGTACTGTTGAAGTTTCCGGCTTTCGCTGGCAAATGTCTGCGCCATGCTTTCGATGCTGCTGTTTTGCAGGGGAGTGAGGCGGCTGAAATGGAGTTCGCCTTTTTCCAGGTAACTCTGGCGAATGCTCTGGTCCTGAATCGTCAACAGCAGGCAGCGCTCATCGGGGATACCGAGCTTTCTGGCCAGCAATGGCCCGAGCAGGGGCAGTGAATAAATGCCGGCAAGGGGCGCCCCGGCCGTCGCCAAGGCAAGCAGCCAGGGAGCAAAAAACTCGTTGCTGGTGAGCGCGGCGAGCAGGATGCGCTCGTCCTTGCGGCGGGATTTTTCATGTCCCAGAGAGATCGATGTCGTTAGCGTGGCATTGAAAAACTGCTGCCCAAGCTTGCGGGTGATGATTGCCTGTCGATCCGCGCCCCGCAGGAAGGGGATGGTTTCGCTGTGAAAGCCTTCGTCCGAGACGTTGGCAAGGATCGTGAAGATGCTTTTCGGGTTTGCCGCGAGGTAGCTGGCAAAGCGTTGCTTGCCGGCTTCTCCGGCGTCAAAGACAGCCTCTTCGGTGAGCACCCCGGCTCGCCAGTGGAAGGTCCGCACCTGTTGTGCGCCGAAATAGATGAGGCGGCGGGATCTCATCAGGTCAGGCCTTGATT
The DNA here is from genome assembly GCA_016713625.1 of Candidatus Accumulibacter affinis. Taxonomy (GTDB): domain Bacteria; phylum Pseudomonadota; class Gammaproteobacteria; order Burkholderiales; family Rhodocyclaceae; genus Accumulibacter; species Accumulibacter affinis. The sequence continues at coordinate 63,495 of JADJOT010000003.1, read as the reverse complement.
TTGCTGATCACGTCATAGACTGGTCCGAGGACCGACAGCATGATCCACCCGAGCAGGCCGCCCATGACGACGGTGAGCAACGGCTCGATCAACTGCTGCATTTTCTGGACCGACTCCCGGACGTCACGGTTATAGAAATAACTGACATTCAGCAGTGCATGATCCAGGGCACCGGTGCTCTCGCCGACGCGCAGCATGCGGATCACCAGCGGCGGGAAAAACCCCGTGCTGTGAAAGGCGGCGGTCACATTCTGTCCCTCGCCGATCAGTTGTTCGACACGTTCGAGCCCACGACGAATGACCAGGTTGCCGACGACGTCCTGAGTCGTGCGAATCGACTCGATAATGGGAATCCCGGAAGCGTAGAGCAGGGCGAAGGTGTTGGCGAAACGCGAGAGAACGATTTTTCGCTGGATGTCGCCAAACAGCGGGAGCTTCAGTTTGAGGCCGTCAAACTGGAAGCGTGCCAGCGGGTTGCTGCGCAGCACGAGCCGCAGTCCGAGCACGCCGAGCACCGGCAACAGTAGCAGCAGGTACCAATAGGCGACCATCAGGTCGGAAACGAAGAAGAGAATCTGTGTCTGGATCGGCAGTACCTGCCCCATGTTCCTGACGAACAGCTTGAGCTGCGGCACCAGGTAGACCATCAAGAAAAAAGTGGCAGCCAATACAATGCCGGCAACGAATGCCGGGTAGGCAATCACCCTTTTTGTTTGCGAGGCGAGCTCGTCCTCCCATTTCAACGATTCGTTGAGGCTGTGCAACACCTCCGGCAAGTGGCCGGTCGCTTCGCCAGAGCGGATCAGGCTGACAAAGACCTTGTCAAAAACGCGGCGATGATTGTCCATGGCCTGTGAGAGGGTCTGGCCGCCTTCGATCGACTCGATCAGGCTGGCCACCACTTCCCGGAAGCGCGCGTGTTCGAGGCTGTCGCGCAGGTCGGTCAGGCCTTCGAGGATGGGCACGCCGGCGCGCACCAGTTGCTGAAGATGGAAGCAGAAGTGGATGATTTCGCGACGCGGCACGCCAGCGCCGGCGAGCAGGCCGCGGTGGCTAACGAGTTCGCCGCTGACCAGGTCGAGTTCCATACGCCGCAGCCGCATTTCGAGGTCCACCAGGTTGACGGCGTCGATCCTGCCAAGACGCATGCGTCCTTCGGGGCTGACTGCCTTGTAGGTGTAGAGCGGCACGGTTGCTACATCCGGTCGGTCAGGTCGACAACACGGCAGACTTCATCAAGCGAGGTCGATCCGTCGAGAACGCGGCGCAGGCCGTCATCGGCGAGGGTGGCGAAGCCTTGGCGGTCGGCGAGCTGCCGCATCTCGCGCACCGTGCTGCGACGAGCGATCAATTCGTCCATGTCGCCGTTGACCCGCAACAGTTCCATGATCGCCAGGCGCCCACGATAGCCCTGGAAATCGCAACGCTCGCAGCCCCCCTGGCGATAGACGACCGGTCGTGGCCCGTCGTCCTGGCTACCCAGCAGGCGAGTCTCGTGCGCTTCCGCCTGGTAGGGAACCTTGCAATGCGTGCACAGTCGTCGCACCAGCCTTTGCGCGACGATCCCGATGATGTTGCCGGCCATGATGTCCGGCAGGATACCGATGTCCAGCAGCCGCGGAATGGCGCCAATCGCCGAATTGGTATGCAGCGTCGAATACACCTGGTGACCAGTCATCGCCGCGCGCAGGGCCATCTCGGCGGTTTCGGCGTCACGCACTTCGCCGACCAGGATAATGTCGGGGTCCTGGCGCATGATCGAGCGAATGCCGTTGGCAAAATCGAGCTTGACCGAGTCAGCCGCGGACGTCTGGCGCACTAGAGTCATCGGGTACTCGACCGGGTCCTCGAGGGTCATGATGTTGACGCCCTCGGAGTTGATGTGTTTGAGCACCGAGTACAGCGTCGTGGTCTTGCCGCTGCCGGTGGGTCCGGTCACGAAAACGATTCCTTCCGGACGGGCGATCATCAGTTTGAGCTGATGGAGTTGCGCTTCGGCAAGGCCGAGTCCCTCCAGCGGCACGATCCCTTTCTGGCGATCGAGAATGCGCAGAACGATGTTCTCGCCGTGAATCGTCGGCTGCGCCGAGACCCGGAAATCAACCGGCCGGCCACGCATGTTGAGCGAGATGCGACCGTCCTGGGGGGCACGCGTCTCGGCGATGTTCATTCCCGAAAGCACCTTGATACGCACCGCCATGGCCGGCCAGTAGCTTTTGTGCAGCGAGCGAATCTGCCGCAGCATGCCGTCGATTCGGTAACGGATACGCAGGAAGCCTGCTTCCGGCTCGAAATGGACGTCGGAAGAGTCACGCTTGACGGCATCGGTCAAGATCGAGTCAATCAGGCGGACGACCGGTTGGCTGTACTCGTCCGCAGAAGATTGCAGACCACGAAAGTCGATCTCACCGGTCTCGATTTCGTGCAGGATACCGTCGATCGAAAGCTCATGCCCATAGCATTGGTCGATCGCACGATCGATTTCGGTTTCGCCGGCAAGCAGGGTGTCAATCTCGATTTCGTCCCCGCTCAGGCCGCGGATTCTATCCAGGGCAACGATGTCGTTGATGTCGGCGATGGCCACCGTCAGGCGCAGGTTCGGCGCATCGTAGTCGAGCGGCAGCAGATGGTGGCGCTTGGCCAGATCGCGAGGAACGAGTTGCAGAGCTGACGGGTCGACAATCGCGTTCGCTAGCTCGATACTCTGTGTGCCCAGACTTTCGGAGAGCGCGTCGCGCAGCGTCGCTTCGGATACGAAGCCCAGCGAGACCAGCAGCTTGCCGATCGGCTGATTCGACTTCATCTGCTCGAGCAGTGCAATACGCAACTGATCGTCGCTGAGGATGCCCTTGCTGATCAGGATCTGACCGAGCGGTCGCGCGTGGGCAGATGCGGAGGGAAGAGTCATGATCGGCTTGGCGAGCAAGTCAGGCGCTGGTTTCTTTGCATGCCGGCAGCATCACGGTTGCAGTTCAAGAATGCGCTTGCTGGCGGCATTGCGGTCAAACGCGCCGTGCCCGGTTTCGGAGGCGCTGAGAGCCATTCGATAATACTGCGCGGCGAGCTTGTTCTGCCGGAGGTGGTCGAGGCTGACGGCAACGTTGAAAACGTAGTCGGCGTTATCGGGTTCCCCTGCATAGGCCAGAAAGTAGGCCTGTTGTGCATCGCTCCAGCGACCCTGCCTGGCGTACACGTTGCCCAGCGCAAAATGCAGTGCGGACGAGTCCGGCTGGCTGGCCAGCAGGGTCTTCAGGCGGCTTTCCGACGCGCTGGTGTTCCCTTGGCCACGCAGATTGATCAGCGCTGCCTGGGCGGTGGCGTCGCCTGGGTCGGCATCGATCACCCGCAGATAAAGATCCTGCGCACGCTCGAACTGCCCCTGACGGGCGGCAATCGCGGCCAGGCCGAGGAGGGCGTCGACGTTCCGGGTATCGCCACGCAAGACCTCTTCGTAGCCTCGGCGCGCTTCTTCCAGCCTGCCCGCTTGCCACGCTTCGTAGGCAAGGTTCAGGGTCTCGTCGGGTCTTGTCTGGCGGCCGCCCGGACGGAAGACACCTGCTGCCGGTGCTGGCGGGAGTGCCTCTCGGCGCATCCGCTCTGCGGGTGTCGAACGCGCCCTCGGCGCGGCCGCCAGCACAGGTGACTCCAGCGCAGATCTTGGCAACGGCGCTTCCGCCAGGGTCGGCGTTGGCTGCTGCGCCGTGCCTGCCGGCAACTCTGGCGGCGTACTTGCTGGCGCCGGCGGCGGCAGTGGTCGGGTCAGCGATGCACTGGCCATCATCTGCAATTGCCACCAGACGTAGCCGGCAATCACCAGCATCGCCATGCCACCGAGCCCGAGGAATAGCCACAGTCCTCGACGCGACCTCGGAAGCTGTTTGACGGCAAACAAGTTCTTCGCCCCCGTCCTCTCGGCGGACTCAATACTGGCCGTATCTGCCGGGGCCGTCGCCGCTGCGCGTTGTCGTGGCAGCGGGGTCGTGGGTGCCGGCTCGCTTTCGGCAGTGGACAAGCGTCTGGAGAGCGGCGGTAGCGGCTGCCGCAGAGGCGTCGTTGGCGCATCCAGTGGGTCGAGGCTCAGTTCGCGTGGCGAAGGCGCGGGGTGGTCGTTCGGGTTGGCCTGTCGTTTGGCTTCCTCAGCCCTCCGCAAGGCGTCCATCAGCAGGCTCACTGCAGCGGCTCCAGACGCTCCAGACGCTGCTCGGGTAGCGAGAACGGCCGGAAAACCTGATCGCTCTGGAAGAAATCCCTGTTTGGCAGCGACCCGCGGAACCTGCTGAAATCGCCATCGAGAGACGCCTCCTTGATCACCGTTGGCCGCAGAAGAACGACGAGCTCGGACTTCGACGACGAGTTCGAACGGGTATTGAACACCTCGCCGATGAACGGGATATCACCGAGAATGGGCAGGCGACCGTCGCGATTGTCGAGACGGTCTTCCATCAAACCTCCGAGAACGGCGATATCGCCACTTTCGACACGCAACATGGATTCAATCTCGCGCATGCGAATCTGTGGCACGAGGTTCCTGATGTTGTTCGCGGCCAGGGCGGGGTTGGGATCGGGTTTCAATTCCGAGATACTGGAAATTGACGGCCGGACGCTCAGGGTGACGGTTCCGTTGTCACTGATCTGTGGGGTCAGGCTCATGAAGAAGCCGATCGAAACCGATTGCGGTGTGGTGGTCGTGGTCACCGTGGCGTTGGTGTTGGCATTGCCGGGAACGACGTCCTGCTTGACGTTGAAGTAGACGAAATCTTCAGAAACCTTGAGTGTTGCGGTCTGGTTGTTGAGTACCGCGAGCTTGGGACTGGAGAGCACCTTGACGGTGCCGAATGCGCGCAACAAGTCGACCGTCGCCAGCAGATTGGTGGGGTTGAGGCTGCGGTACTTGAGTACGTAGGGCGTGACGGCGCTGGGAACGTTGGTGGTCAGCGCCGGTTTGCTGATGCTGAACTCGCTTCCACTGGTGATACGGCTCCACTCGATTCCTTGCTGATAACCATCGTTCAATACCACTTCGATGATGGTCGCCTCGATCAGGACCTGCCGCCGGGCGCCGTTCATGACCCGGTCGAGAAATTCCTGCACTCGTTCATGTTGCCGCGAGGTGGCCCGGACGTTGATCACCCCTCCTTCCGGGTTGGCGATTACCGACGCCGCTTCGCGGAAGGTCATGCGCTTGACGACCGTGGCACCGGTATTCTGCAGGGACGTCGGATTCGGACTGCCAGCCAGCGACGGCACGATCTGGCTGCCGCGAGCAGCGGCGATCTTCGGGGCCGGAGCGCCGGTACCGGTCGTGCTTTGCGACGCGCTTTGTTCGGTGACCGTTTCGGTCGTCCCCTCGGGAAAGATCTTGTCGGTTTCGTGCAGCAGTTCCTTCAGATTCCTTTCGAGAGTTTCCCAGAAGCGGTTCTTCGACTTGTTCTCGATCTGTATGCGCGAGGTGTTGCCAGTGCCGGCGACACCGCCGCCACCGGTCGCCAGCGAACTGGTCGAAATCTGTGTGCTGGTCGACACGATGCCCGTGACCTCACGAACAATGTTGACGTAGTCCACCCGGTAGTTCTTGAGATAGGGCGCGTCGGGCATGACCGCGAGATTCGGTCCATCGAGTTCGAAGCGCATGTCGACCTGCTTGGCAATGCGGGTGAGCAATTGCGGCAGCGTCTGATCGATGGCGTTGATGGTCACCAGTCCGCTAAGCCCCGGATAAATGTCGACGTTCAGCTTGGCGTCCCGGGCCAGTGCAAACAGCAGGTCGTGAACCGCAACGTTGTTGACGACGACACTGTAGGTTTCCGTCTTGCCAGTGGCTTTGGGTCGGGGGAGCGAAACGCTTTGCTGGACGGGCGGAGGAATCACGCCCGCGGTCCCGACCAGGCTGTCGGCTTGCAGATGGCCACCAGAAGGCCCGCCACTGAGGGTGGTCGGTGTGCAGGCGGCGAGCAGCACTGCCATCGCCATGGCACCAAGGTTTCGCAGAATGCGCAGTATTCGCACGGGCACGCTCAAGCTTTATCCAGTCATCGGGCTAGTTCATCATATCACGCCGACTCTTCCATACAAGTGCATGATTTTTAGAGTTTTCATGGTTTTCCTTGGATCCCTTCCAAAGCTCGCGGCGAGCGCAGTCTGGCGACCGCTCGCACATACGGCTGGCTCGACCGGCTGATCTCGCCAAGCATGGCCAGCGCGATGTTCGCCTGCGCACGCGATGCGTAGTCGCCGTAAATCACGCCGAGTCTTTCGCTACCGCCGAAACTGGAACGATAAACCCGAATCTGCGGCAACTCGAGCGCTTTGGCGTTGGCAGCAATGAAGTCAGCCACTTCTCTGTGGTTGCTGGCGTCGGTAATCAGCAGCTGAATGAAATAGTGGCCATCCGGGGTTCTCTGCAACCATTCCTTCGTCGCGGCAATTCGTTCGGCAAGCGTCGGTGCCGCTGCCGCTACGGTGCCGGTCACCGTCGAAGCGGCAGCCTCCGGACTGGCGAGTGCCGGCGTCGCCGCGGCCGTGCTGCGCGGCGGCGTCGCCGGCGCGCTGTCGGCGCGGTAGCTGCCGGCGAGGTAAGCCAGGCCGGCGATCCCGCACAGGGCGGCGGCCGTACCTGCCCATCGCCAGAGCGCGTGCGCCCGGCCATCGATACGCTGGAACTGTGCGTCGCGGATGGCCGCGCGCGCCTGCCGGCTGCCGGCTTGATGCACCCCGTCGGAGAATGCGGCGAGCAGAGCCTTGTCGGCCAGGATGTTGATTCGCCGCGTCAGTCCTTGGGAGGCCTTGCTGAGCAGTTGGATGGCCTGCTTGGTGAACAGATCGGGGCCACGGTAACCGGCTGCGCGCAGACGGAACATCAGGTATACCGCGACGTCGTCGCGGTGCAGTGGTGGCAGGCGAAAATTATGCGTTATGCGGTCGTTGAGCTGGCGCATGGCCGTTTCACTCAGGCGCTGGTCCAGTTCCGGCTGACCGAACAACACGATCTGCAGGAGCTTGTGCCGGCTCGATTCCAGGTTGGACAGCAGGCGAATTTCTTCGAGCGCTTCTGGCGGCATGGCATGCGCTTCGTCGATCAGCGCCACGACCTGCCGGCCGGCCGCGTAGATTTCCAGCAAACGCTCCTGCAAGGATCGCAGCAGCAGATGGCTGCGTCCTTCCGGCAGCGGAATCCTCAGCTCCTCGGCGATGGCGAAGAGGATCTCGTCCTGCGACAGCGTGGGGTTGGCCAGATAGACCGTCTCGACATTTTCGGGAAGCTTTTCGAGGAGCATGCGACAGAGCATCGTTTTGCCACTGCCGACCTCGCCGCTGACCTTGACGATCCCTTCGTCGTGCGTGATCGCGTAGATCAGCGCCTCGAGCGTCGCGCCCCGGTTGCCGCCGGCAAAAAAGAACTCGGTGTGCGGGGTGATCCGAAAAGGCGCTTGCTGCAGGCCGAAATGGTCCAGATACATCACTGCTCCTGGGCCGAAGATTCCATACGATTGTAGAGGGTCGTGCGATGAATGCCCAGCAGGCGTGCTGCCTGACTGACGTTGCCATGCGCCAACTGCAGCGCCGCCTCGATGTAGCCACGCTCGGTGGCATCGAGCAAACGATCGAGGTGAAAGGGCTCGCGTTGCCGCAGCCGCTGCAGTGCTGCCGCAAGGAAGTCTTCGCCCGTTGTCGCCGCCGCTGTGGCGGTCGCGGTGCTTGCAGGCGTGGCGACGAACAGCGGCTCGTCGGGCAGATCCAGTTCCACGGCGAGCGCTGCGGCAGCGACAATCTGGCCCGGGTGCCGGGTGGTCAGACGGATGACGATGTTGCGCAGCTCGCGTACGTTGCCAGGGAAGCTGTAGCTGCGCCACAAGTCTTCGGCCGCAGCCGACAGGGTGAACGGCTGTCGTCGCGTTTGCGCAGCGTAGTGTTGTCGGAAATGGTCGAGAAGGAGAAACCTGTCTTCGCCCATTTCGCGTAGCGGTGGGGCGACGATCGCACAGACCGACAGGCGATGATACAGATCAGCACGGAAGTTGCTGGCCTTGACCTCCTTGCGCAGGTCGCGGTTGGTGGCGGTGATGATACGTGCCCGGCTGCTGCGCTTCCGGGTCTCGCCGACCCGCTGGTACTCGCCATTTTCGAGCACTCGCAACAGTTTGGCCTGGAGGTCGAGGGCCAGCTCACCAATTTCGTCCAGGAATAGCGTGCCGTCGGCGGCGTCTTCGAAATAACCGGCCTTCATCGTGATGGCGTCGGTAAACGCTCCTCTGGCGTAGCCGAACAAGGTGGCTTCGACCAGGTTGGGAGAGATCGCGGCACAATTGAGCGCCAGAAATGGCAGGTGGCGGCGCTTGGTGTCGTAATGCAGACCACCCGAGGCAATCACTTCCTTACCGCTACCCGACTCCCCCTCGATCAAGACCGGGAATGGCAAATCGGCATACTGTTCGACTTGCACACGCAGTTTTTGCATCGCCGGGCTGTTACCGATCAGCAGCGAGCCGCTTTCTTCGGGGTTGCGTCTTTCGTCGAGCGCGCGAAAGGTCAGCGCACCTTTGAGGACCTGTTGCAGGTCGCCGGGGCTACACGGTTTGGCGATAAAGTCGGCAGCACCAAGAGTGCGGGCATGTCGCGCATTGCCATCGTCGTTTTGTCCGGAGAGGACGACGATGCGCATCTTGGGAGCAATCTTGAGCAGCTCGGCGATCAGGGCAAAACCCTCATCCGGACGATGGGGCAGCGGCGCCAGCCCGAGGTCGACCAGCGCCAGTGCAGGTAGTCTGCGCAGTTGTCGAAGCAGTTGCAGGCAATGCGGTCGCGAATGACTGGTGACTACCTCGAAGTTCGGACTCAGCGAAAAGCTCAGGGTGTCACAGATCAGCGCGTCATCGTCAACGATGAGGAGCAGGGTCTTTTCGGGCAGCGAGCTTGCTGGGCTGGTGAGCATGGAAAGCTTGTCGTCGTGATGGTCAGAGGCTGGCCCCACATTATTCCACAATTATATTAACGCCAAGTAATTCACGGCGTTGAGCGCAGGCGGTCAGGTATAATGCGAGCTTTTCCCGGGGTGTGGCCTTGCCTGCTGACAATCTTGTCGAGATCAGAGATCTTGATTTTGCCTACGAGGATCGACCGATTCTCAACGGCATCAGCCTGGAAATCCCGCGCGGCAAGGTTGTCGCCATCATGGGCGGTTCAGGTTGCGGCAAGACCACCCTGTTGCGGCTGATCGGTGGGCAACTGATGCCGAGTAGCGGCGATGTGCGGGTCGACGGCCAGTCGGTCCCCGCTTTGCGTAGCGACGAGTTGTACGCCTTGCGTCGCCGCATGGGCATGCTGTTCCAGTTTGGCGCTCTGTTCACCGACATTTCCGTGTTCGACAACGTCGCCTATCAAATGCGCGAGCACAGCGATCTGCCGGAGGAGTTGATCCGCGACATGGTCTTGTTGAAGCTCAATGCCGTTGGCCTGCGCGGAGCGCATCAGCTGATGCCGGCCGAGCTTTCCGGCGGCATGGCCAGGCGGGTTGCGCTGGCGCGAGCGATAGCGCTCGATCCCATGCTGATCATGTATGATGAACCCTTTGCCGGCCTTGATCCGATCTCACTGAGCGTGATCGGCCAATTGATCCGTAAGCTCAACGATGCTCTGGGCGCCACCACGATCATGGTTACCCACGACATCCAGGAGTCCTTGCTGATGGTCGATTTCATCTATTTCATGTCTGAAGGCAAGATGGTCGCCCTCGGGACGCCGGACGAAATTCGTGCTTCGCAGCATCCTTTTGTTCACCAGTTCGTTTTCGCCGAAGCGGATGGGCCGGTGCCCTTCCACTACCCGGCGCCGCCGCTGCGGCAGGAACTGCTCGGGAAAAGCACCGATGAGCGACCGTAGGGGAGGTTCCGGCGCGCTGCTGGCGGCGGTCGCCAGCCTTGGACACCGCGTCAATGATGCGCTCCTGCGCCTGGGTTTTGCGGCTCGTTTTTTTGTCATGCTGCTGCTCTGGTCCGGGCAGTCGTTCCGGCGTCTGAACCTGACGATTCGGGAGATTTACTTTTCGGGTTTTCAGTCGCTGCTGATCATCATGGTCTCCGGGCTGTTCATTGGCATGGTGCTCGGCATGCAGGGCTACGAGACCCTGCAGCGCTACGGTTCTGCCGAGGCACTCGGAGTTCTCGTCGCGCTGTCACTGGTGCGGGAACTTGGCCCGGTGGTGGCTGCCCTACTCTTCGCTTCGCGCGCGGGTTCGTCGATTACTGCGGAAATCGGCCTGATGAAGGCCACCGAGCAGCTCATGGCAATGGACATGATGGCGGTCAATCCAATTGCCCGTGTCGTGGCGCCGCGCTTCTGGGGTGGAGTGATCTCGATGCCCCTGCTGGCAGCGCTTTTTTCGGCAACGGGAGTCTTCGGAGGTTACCTGATCGGAGTGGTCTTCATCGGCGTCGATGAAGGCGCCTTCTGGTCGCAGATGCAGGCTTCGGTTGATTTTCGCTACGATGTCTGGAGTGGCATCGTCAAGAGCTTCGTTTTCGGCATCGCCGTTTCATTGATTGCTGTTTTTGAGGGCTACGATGCACAACCAACGGCCGAGGGTGTTTCAAGCTCGATCAAGGGCACCGTTGTCAAGTCGGCTCTGGCGATCCTGGCGCTCGACTTCGTGTTGACCTCGTTCATGTTCCGGGAGGCTTGATGAGTCGTAAGTTGCTTGATCTGTGGGTGGGGATTTTCGTTGCGCTGGGCCTGGCTGCCGTGCTGTTCCTGGCACTCAAGGTGGGCAATCTCTCCGCCGCCAACTTTTCCGAAACCTACCCGCTGACGGCCAAGTTTGTTAACATCGGTGGGCTGAAAGTACGCGCTCCCGTCAAGAGCGCCGGTGTCGTCGTCGGTCGGGTCGCGGATATCCGTTTTGACCCCGAGAGTTATGAAGCAGTAGTGGTTGTGAACATCGACGGTCGTTATCGCTTTCCCAAGGATACCTTCGCCTTGATCCTGACCGCCGGTTTGCTCGGAGAACAGTACATCGGACTCGACCCCGGCGGTGACGAGAAGATGTTGAAGGCTGGCGAGCTAATTGCCAAGACGCAGTCGGCGGTGGTCCTGGAGAAGCTGATCAGTCAGTTCATGTTCAACAAGGCTTCCGAAGGACAGACCGAAAAGTGAGGGAAAGTCAGTGAAATCATACCTTTCAACGCGCATTTGCAGCTTGGCTTGCGCGGCTGCGCTGATCGCCGCGAGCGGCTGCGCGACGACCGCAAGCAACCCCAAGGACCCCTTCGAGGGCTTCAACCGTGCGATGTTCGCGGTCAATGAAGGTCTCGACGTCGTCGTCAAACCGGTAGCTCAGGGTTACGACAACTTCGCTCCGCTGCCGGTGAAAGTGATTGTCGGCAACTTTTTTGGCAACCTCTGGGATGCCTGGACGGCCGTGAACAATGCTCTCCAGGGCAAGGGTGGGGAGGCTGTTTCCGACGTCGGCCGGGTGTTGATCAACAGCACGCTTGGTATTGGTGGCACTTTTGACATCGCTTCTGAAATGGGCCTGACCAAGCACTCCGAAGATTTTGGCCAGACCCTTGGCAAGTGGGGCGTCGGTGAGGGTCCCTTCTTCTTCTGGCCAATCATCGGACCGCGAACGACACGCGATACCTTTGGCTGGATGGTGGACACCTATGTCGACCCGGTCTGGCACGCCTGGATCACTGACGATATGGCGCTGCGCAACATTATGGTAGGCACCCGCTACATCAACCTGCGAGCAACCCTGCTGCCGGCCGACAAGGTGGTCGACGACGCTGCCTTCGATCGGTATACCTATATCCGGGATGCTTACCTGCAGCATCGTCGCAACGAGGTCTTCGATGGCGAGCTGCCGCACCAGGTCCCTGACTACGAGCCATCCGATTAGGGGCGAGAATCGCCTGCATCCTTGACCACCCCCATTTATCAGGAATCCCTCATGAAGTCGCTACTGTCACTCTTGTTTGGTCTGTTGATTGTGCTGGCTCCTGCCGCTGCTCAGGATCTGGCACCGGACGCCATGGTCCAGCAGGTTACCGAGGATGTACTCACTGTCGTCCGCCAGGACAAGGACATACAGAGCGGGAATACCCGGAAAGCCATCGAGCTGGCCGAGACCAAGGTGTCACCGTATTTCAATTTCCAGCGGATGACCGCACTGGCGGTCGGACGCGAGTGGAGCAAGGCCACGCCGGAACAGAAGAAGCGCCTGACCGAGGAGTTCAAGGCGCTGCTGGTGCGCACTTACTCGAACGCACTCATTTCCTACAAGAACCAGAAGGTGGTGTACAAGCCCAGCAAAATGGCGGCTGGCGACACCGATGTCGTGGTAAAAACGGAAGTGGTGCAGCCAGGCAACAAGCCGATTCAGCTCGATTACGCGCTCGAGAAGCAGGGTGGCAGCTGGAAAGTCTACGATGTCATCGTCGCCGGGGTCAGTCTGGTCACCAATTACCGCGACACCTTCAAGCAGGAAATGAGCAACAATGGCATCGACGGCCTGATCACGATGATCGCCAACAAGAACAAGCAGCTCGAAGCCGGCAAGAAATGATCGAGCAAGTGGACGGTAGCCTGTGTGTCCGCGCGCCAATGGTGATTGCCAACGCACGTGCGCTGCTCGAGGTCGGGCGCCGCCTGCTTGGCTCGGCTGCGCCGACAACGGTACTGAATCTCGCAGCGGTCGCCGAAGTGGACTCCGCGGCCCTGAGTCTGCTTCTTGCCTGGTTACGAACGGCCAATGAGCGTGGCGTCGCCCTGCGCATCGCGCATCCGCCGGCAAGCCTGATCAGCCTGGCCGCGCTCTACGGCGTATCCGAGCTACTCCCGCTGGCCTGAGCGGGCCTGCAGCCTGCTCGATACGCCGGGGTCACGCATGCGCATTGCTGTTGCGATTGATCGCGTCGAAAAGCGCTTCGGCTCACTGCAGGCACTCGACGACGTATCGCTGCAGATCGCCGAGGGTGAATTCTTTGGTCTGCTTGGCCCCAACGGTGCCGGCAAGACCACCCTGATCTCCTGCCTGGCGGGTCTTGCCCGCCCGGACGCCGGCCGGCTGGTCGTCATGGGGAACGACGTGGTAAAAAATTACCGCGCCGCGCGCCGCCTGCTGGGTGTGGTGCCGCAGGAGCTGGTTTTCGACCCATTTTTCTCGGTACGCGAAACCCTGCGCATTCAGTCCGGCTACTTTGGCATCCGCAACAATGATGACTGGATAGACGAGATCCTGGCCAACCTCGATCTCACCGCCAAGGCCGACACCAACATGCGCCGCCTGTCCGGCGGCATGAAGCGCCGCGTCCTCGTCGCCCAGGCTCTGGTACATAAACCACCGGTGATTGTTCTCGACGAACCGACTGCCGGAGTCGACGTCGAACTGCGGCAAGGGCTGTGGCAGTTCGTGCGGCGGCTCAATGGTGATGGGCATACGGTAATCCTGACCACGCATTACCTCGAGGAGGCCGAAGCCTTGTGTGGGCGAATTGCGATGCTCAAGCAGGGGCGCGTCGTGGCTCTCGATTCGACCCGTAACTTGTTGGCAGGCTGCGCAGGTCAAACCCTCGAACTGCGCCTGGCAAGGTCTGCCACACTGCCCCAGGCGCTGCGCGCGCGCGCAACGGCAAGCGACGGGAAATGGACTTTCACCCTGGCCAGTCTGCTGGACATCGAGCCGTTGCTGGCGAGCCTGCGCGAGGCCGGTTGCGTCATTGATGATCTGCGCCTGACCCACACCGACCTGGAGGACGTCTTCCTCGGCGTCATGCAGAACGGCGGCAGCGTGCCATGCTGATCGGCTTCCGGACCCTGCTTTACAAGGAGACGCTACGTTTCTGGAAAGTCAGCTTTCAGACGGTGGCAGCGCCGGTACTGACCGCCATGCTCTATCTGATGATCTTCTCGCACGTGCTCGAGGGGCACGTCCAGGTGCATGGCGTTCCCTACAGCACCTTTCTGATTCCTGGTCTGGTGATGATGTCGGCACTGCAGAACGCTTTTGCCAACAGTTCATCGAGTCTGATCCAGTCCAAGGTCACCGGTAGCGTGGTTTTCGTCCTCTTGCCGCCAATCTCTTACGTCGAGTTTTTTCTTGCTTACGTGCTGGCGGCGATCCTGCGTGGGCTGATGGTGGCGCTGGGCGTGCTGCTGGTGACCATGTGGTTCGTGGTACCGACTTTTGCGGCCCCTTGGTGGATCCTGATGTTTATCGTTGTCGGCGGCGGAATCATGGGAACGCTGGGCATGGTTGCTGGCATCTGGGCAGACAAGTTCGACCAACTGGCGGGCTTTCAGAACTTCCTGATCATGCCGCTGACGATGCTCTCCGGCGTTTTTTATTCGATTCACTCGCTGCCCGAATTCTGGCAACGGGTGTCGCGTTTCAACCCCGTCTTCTATATGATCGATGGCTTTCGCTTCGGCTTCTTCGGCGTCTCGGACGTGCCGCCGGAAACCAGCCTGGCGGTGCTTGCCACGAGCTTCCTGCTGGTTTCGGCGGCGACGCTGGCGCTCCTCCGGAGCGGCTACAAACTGAGGTCCTGAATCATGATGCATCCAGAGCAAGTCGAGAAAATCATCGCCGCAGGTCTGCCCTGCGAACATCTGCAGGTCACCGGTGATGGTCACCACTTCGAGGCGCTGATCGTCAGCGCCGCGTTTGCCGGCAAGAATCGCGTGCAGCGGCAGCAACTGGTTAACGGAGTCCTGCGCCTGCTTTTCGACAGCGGTGAACTGCACGCGCTGTCGATGAAAACCCGGACCCCGGATGAATGGAGTGCAGCGCGTGGATAAGCTGCTGATCCAGGGCGGCACGCCGCTCGTTGGCGAAATCGCCATTTCCGGCGCCAAAAATGCAGCGCTACCGATTCTCTGCGCCAGTCTGCTGTCGTCGGAGGACTTGCATCTTGGCAACGTGCCGCGGCTCAAGGATATCTCGACGATGGTGCGCCTGCTCGAGCAGATGGGCGTCGTCGTCACCCGGCCAGAGGTCGATGGCCTGCTGCTGAACAGCCGGGGCCTGAACAAGCCGCTCGCCCCGTACGACATGGTCAAAACCATGCGTGCCTCGATTCTCGTACTCGGCCCCTTGTTGGCGCGGCACGGGGAAGCCAGGGTCTCGTTGCCGGGAGGCTGCGCGATTGGCGCCCGCCCGGTCGAGCAGCATATCAAGGGCTTGCAGGCGATGGGTGCCGAGATTCAGGTCGAGCACGGTTACATCCATGCCACAGCGGGCGCCGGCGGCCTCAAAGGCGCGCACATCGTGCCCGACATGGTCACCGTTACCGGCACCGAGAATCTGATGATGGCGGCTACCCTCGCCCAGGGTGAAACGATCATCGAAAATGCCGCCCGGGAGCCCGAAGTGGTCGATCTGGCCAACTGCCTGGTTTCGATGGGCGCACAGATCTCCGGTGCGGGTACCGACAAGATTCGCATCCAGGGCGTTGCGCGGCTGCATGGAGCCAGCCATCCGATCATGGCCGACCGTATCGAGACCGGTACCTATCTGTGTGCTGCGGCAGCGACCGGCGGCAGCATTCGTCTGACCAGGACTTCGGCCGCTTGTCTCGACGCGGTGGTCGACAAGTTGCTCGACGCCGGTTGCGACATCGCCACCGAGCGGACAGCGATCACCCTCAAGGCACCGCGGCGGCTGAAGGCAGTCAGCCTGCGCACCGCGCCCTATCCGGCCTTTCCGACCGACATGCAGGCACAGTTCATGGCCATCAACTGCGTTTCCGAGGGGTCGGCGGTGATTCGCGAAACGATCTTCGAGAATCGTTTCATGCACGCCGTCGAACTGATTCGACTCGGAGCGGACATCAGGATCGACGCCAGCAATGCGATGGTCACCGGCGTCGAGCGCCTGCAAGGAGCGACCGTGATGGCGACCGATCTGCGCGCCTCGGCGAGTCTGGTTATCGCTGGCCTGGTGGCACAGGGCGAAACCTTGATCGAGCGCATCTACCATCTCGACCGGGGTTACGAACGAATCGAGGAGAAACTCGGCCAGCTTGGGGCGCAGGTCCGGCGGATTCGCTGAAACGGAAACGCGGATTGCTGCCGGCGCGGCTGTCGGTGTAGGCTAGGCCGGCTTGCTGGGGGCTACCGGGACGTCCCGAATCAGCTGCAGGTCGTTGTCCTGCGCGAAATGCAGAACGAAGCGGTAGGCCATGGGTTCGGCCTCGTACAGTCGACCGTCGACGAAAACAGCCTTTTCGCCCTGGTAGTTCGTCGGACCTACATAGGGTGAATAGCGCATTCTCTTCTCGGCGCCAAAAGCCGACAGGACGCCGCACAGTCTCTCGGCCCAGTCGCTCGGGCGGAACTTCTTGCCAGCCATGGTTAGACCGACGATGATGAAAGAGGAGTGCGGCGTAGTGGGCATGTCTCGGTGGTATCGTAACGAGGAGAACCGCAAAGTACTCTCTTGGATTGTCGTTGAGCGCCTGCCGACAAGGTCGACGCCCGGATTTTAGCAGAAAATCTGTCCAGGTTCGGGGCCTGGCATGCTTTCTGAGCTGCTGGATGGTGGGCGATAGTGGGTTCGAACCACTGACTTCCACCGTGTGAAGGTGGCACTCTACCGCTGAGTTAATCGCCCAATCCTGGAGCGTCGATGAACCTGGGGTGGCCAATCGCCTGACCATCGCGAGGCCACCTGCGGCATTCCGTTCATCGCTGCCCGTACGATCGCCCCAACCGACCGAAGTCAGGATTACATCATAAGTCTCCAGGCCGGTCAATCTGAGCGACCCGATTCATCGAGTTCATTCCGGCATCAGGAAATCGCGGCTGATGCCATCGCCCAGTTCGAAGACACGATCCATGAAGTCGGTCAGGTATTCGTGCAGTCCGCCGCCCAACACATCGTCGATGCGCGCAAAATGCAGGCGGGCATGCAGCACCCCAGCCTGACGCGCGGTTTCGGCAGAGGCGGAGTTGGCAATCAGCTGCAGCATGCGAACGATGCCGTCCGCACAGGAATGCAGGGATCTCGGCAGGTCCATGTTGAGGACCAGCAACTCGGCCACGCGAGCTGGGGTGATTGCGTCGCGATACACCTTGCGGTAGACCTGAAAAGCGGAAAGTGAGCGCAGTAGCGCACCCCAGCGATAGAAGTCGCTGGCGCCTTCGTCGTCATTCTGGCGCAGGATGTGGTATTGCATGTCGAGAATGCGCGCCGTATTGTCTCCTCGTTCAAGCAAGCCTCCGAGACGGATGAAATGCAGCGCGTCGTCCTTGAGCATGGTTCCGAAAGTTACCCCGCGGGTGACCGCCGAACGCAGCTTCACCCAGTCGAAGAATTCGCTGATGCCGCGGGCGAGGATATTCTCGAAGTTCTGTTGGCGCTGTTCGATCCAGGTCGCGTTAACACTTTCCCACATCTCGGCCGTCAGGGTGCCGCGAACAGCATGCGCGTTTTCGCGCGCAGCCCGCAGGCAACTGTAGATCGACGAAGGGTTGGCCGCATCAGAAACCATGAAGCGCAGAACGTTTTCGACGTTAACCTCGCTGTAAGCCTGCGCAAAGGTGGCTTCGAGACTGTTCAAGGCGAGAATGGCGCGCCAGTTCTCGTTCTGCGAGGCAACCGATTGTGGCACCAGCGACATCTGGTAGGACACATCGAGCAAACGTGCAAGGTTCTCCGCACGTTCGGTATACCGTGCCATCCAGTAAAGGTGATCAGCTGTCCGGCTCAACATTTTGGCTCTCCCTGCCTCTCAGTTTTCCAGTACCCAGGTATCCTTGGTCCCGCCGCCCTGCGACGAGTTCACCACCAGCGAGCCTTCGCGCAGTGCCACCCGTGTCAGGCCGCCCGGCACCGTACTGATGCCGCGCTTGCCGGAAAGCACGAAGGGACGCAGATCGAGATGACGCGGGGCGATTCCCGACTCGACGAAAGTCGGGCAGTTGGACAGCGCCAGCGTCGGCTGCGCGATGTACTTCTCCGGGGCAGCCACGATGCGCGCGCGGAAGTCCTCGATCTCGGCTCTGGTCGATGCGGGTCCGACCAGCATGCCGTAGCCGCCGGCGCCATGCACTTCCTTGACCACCAGCTCCGGCAGGTGCGCCAGCACGTAGTTGAGGTCGTCCGGCTTGCGCAGCATCCAGGTCGGAACGTTGTTCAGCCTGGGCTCTTCGCCGAGGTAGAAGCGGATCATCTCCGGCACATACGGGTAGATCGACTTGTCATCAGCAACGCCGGTACCGATGGCGTTAGCCAGCGTGACACCCCCGGCGCGATAAGCGGCAAGCAGACCCGGGACACCGAGCATCGAGTCCTTGTTGAAAGCCAGGGGATCGAGAAAGTCGTCATCAAGCCGGCGGTAGATCACATCAACCCGCTGCGGCCCCTGCGTGGTGCGCATGAACACGGTTTCGTTCTTGACGAAAAGATCCCTGCCTTCGACCAGTTCGACGCCCATCTGCTGTGCCAGGAAGGTATGTTCAAAATAGGCGCTGTTGTAGGCGCCGGGCGTCAGCAGGACGACGGTCGGGTCGCTCACACCTTTCGGCGCCACCGTGCGCAGGTTGTCCAGCAGAATGTCGGGATAATGCTGCACCGGGGCAATCATGTGCCTGGAGAAAAGCTCGGGAAACAGGCGCATCATCATCTTGCGGTCTTCGATCATGTACGAGACGCCCGACGGCACCCGCAGATTGTCCTCGAGGACGTAGGATTCTCCTGCGCCAGCTCGCACCATGTCGACGCCGGCAATATGCGCGTAAATTTCCGACGGCACGTCCACGCCCACCATTTCAGGGCGAAACTGGGCATTGTTGAGAACCTGTTCGGGTGGAATGCAGCCGGTCTTGAGGATCGCCTGCTCATGGTAAATGTCCTGCAGGAAGGCGTTGAGCGCCTTCACCCGCTGCCATAGCCCTGCCTGCAGGGACTCCCACTCGACCGCCGGGATGATGCGCGGAATGATGTCGAACGGAATCAGGCGCTCGGTGCCGGACTCCTCGCCATAGACGGCGAAAGTGATACCGACGCGGTGAAATGCGGTGTCGGCCTCGACCCGTTTACGTTCCAGGCGTTCGGCCGGCATCCCTGCCAGCCATTCAGCAAAGGGCCGGTAGTGTGGTCGTAGCGTGCCCGCCGAATCGTACATCTCGTTATAGAAATCTGCGCTCATGGTACTCACCGCCAGTGTAGGTCTCAAAAGGGAAAGCAGAAAGTGTGCCAAACGCAAAGCACAATGGAAAGGTCGTAAATCCGCTCTCGCGGGGGTCTCCTGATGCTGTTGGATGGTGCGTTGGCAGCGACACGCGCACTGCCGTGGTGCATTGTACTGCGGGCCGGCGCGCGCCCGGGTGCTCCTTGTCCCTGCCGGCGGTGCCGAATCAAAACGAGCTGCCATCGCCCATCGTCAAATGACCACAGGCACTGCGCGTGGCGGGATGCAGATGAGTTTTCACGGGCCACTGGAGCCAAGTTGGTGATTGACGCCGCTTGATGGGGGCTCCTATACTCGCGCTGCTGCCGCTGGACCGCCTAGCCTTTCCGCACAGCAGAGAAGGTCGCGGCAGTTGATTGATGCGGCAGCGCAACGATCATGAGCCTGCGCGGAACCCTGCCCCGCTGTCACGCTTACGCCGGATTCATCGGCCCAGCAATGGGGCCGCGGCCGTCGTGAATCTATCGGACAAACAAACAAATGAAGACGCTGCCGAAGGTCCTGCTCTCACGTACTGCTCCCAGTGATTGGGAGACCTCTCGGCTTGCCCTTGAGGGGTCGTTTTACCTAAGCGAAGCCTATGCCGGAGTCTTGGCAGCACAGGGCTGTGAGCCAGTCTTCCTGGTCTGGCGCAACGACACACAGGTCCAGGGGATGGCCCTGGGCTTCCTGACGGATCAATGGCGGGGGTGGCCGATTCGCTTGTTCGTGAGAAATTTCAGGTGGCAGACCCACCCTGTGGTTAGAGGGCGGGACCACGATCGGTGGACCGATTTCGTGAAAGCCATCCTCAAGAGAATCGAATCTCTCCGTGTCATGGCTATCACGCTCGGTTCCGAGGATGCTCGGGAGAATCCGGAAGTGGGTGATTTCAGCGACTTCACGGTCATTCGGCGATGGGAGTTCCGCGTTGCACTGGACGCGGATCCAGCAGTGGTTCTGGGTCGTATCGCGGCACGCAAGCGGACCTATCTGCGCGCTGCTCTCAAGGCATCGCAGCTGATTGTTCGGGAGATGCGCGATATCGAATCGGTACACCGGCTCATCGATTTTCAGCATGTTTCGCGCGAACGCCGTCGCGCCCGAGGAGAAGACTATGCGGTGGCCACCGCCCGATCTGCGGAAATGATCTTCGAGAACTATGTCAAGAAGGGTTATGGAAGGGTCTTCTGTTCATTCCGCGATAATCAGCCACTGTCAGGAGTTCTGTTGCACTGCGATGGACGCAGTGCCTATTACACGATGTCGGGCTGCTCTGCCGAGGGTTTCCAGAGCAATGCTCCCCTGATCACGGTGTGGAAAGCCATCGAAATGCTCTGCAGCGATGGCTACCGGGAACTCAACATGGGAGGAGTCGGGGCGTCAGCCAGTGACCCGGCGGATATCGGACATGGCCTGTATCGCTTCAAGCGGTCTTTTGGGGGATCAGAGGTGGCGTGTGTAAGCCTGGAACGTGAGGTGCCCGGAATTCAGGCGTATTTGGCTCGGCGGTTTGTTGAGGCGAGGTAGGTTCAACATCCGTCCCCACCCGCACACCTGCAACTGCCGCAGGCGACTTCCGCGAACGACACCAGCTCGGTGATCGAGTCTGGAACGGTCGGCCCTGGCCTTGTCCAGGCTTGAGCGGACATTCGGGATAGAATCGCCCGTTTTCTCAGGGGAAGCGTTGCATGCCTACCGGAATCATCGAATCACTGGACCACGAGGCGCGAGGGGTGACCCGCCTGGACGGCAAAACGGTTTTCGTCGAGGGCGCCCTGCCGGGCGAGTGCGTCGAGTACGCCAGCTACCGCCGGAAACCCAGCTACGAACTGGCGCGCACGCTGCGTGTTGAGGAATCCTCGGCGCAGCGGGTGATACCGCGCTGCCCGCACTTTGGTGTCTGCGGTGGTTGCAGCATGCAGCATCTCGATGCGGAGGCGCAGGTGGCGGCCAAGCAGCGCCTGCTCGAGGACAATCTCTGGCACCTCGGGCGGATCAAGGCCGATCAGCTATACGCTCCGATCTACGGCCAGTCCTGGGGTTACCGCTACCGAGCGCGTCTTTCGGTGCGTTTCGTGCTCAAGAAGGGTGGCGTGCTGGTCGGCTTCCACGAGAAGAAGAGCAGTTATGTTGCCGACATGCAGCAGTGCGAAGTTCTGCCGCCGCACCTGTCGGCGATGCTGCTGCCGCTGCGCGATCTGGTCGGCAGGATGTCGATCCGGGATCGCCTGCCGCAGATCGAGGTCGCTGTCGGTGAGCAGATCACGGCGCTGGTCCTGCGCATTCTGGAACCGCTCACGCCGGCCGACGAGGCCTTGCTGCGCGATTTCGCCGACCAGCATGCGATCGTCTTCTATCTGCAGCCGCAGGGCCCGGCGACGGCTTACCGCTACTACCCGCTCGAGGCGCCGCAGCTCTCTTATCGCCTTCCCGACTTTGCGGTTGAGCATGCTTTCTCGCCGACCGAGTTCACGCAGGTCAATCACGCCATCAACCGCGTACTCGTGCGGCGGGCATTGGCCCTCCTGGCGCCGCAGCCGGGCGAGCGCATCGCGGACATGTTCTGCGGCCTGGGCAACTTCACGCTGCCGATTGCCCGGTCCGGCGCCCGTGTTCTCGGTATCGAGGGTAGCCCCGAACTGGTTCGCCGCGCCACCGGGAATGCTGCGGCGAACGGCCTCGCCGACCTGGCCGAGTATCGCGTTGCCAATCTCTTCGAGATCACTTCCGAGGGCCTGGCAGCGCTGGGTCGCTTCGACAAGATGCTGATCGACCCGCCGCGGGAAGGATCTCTCGACTTGATCAAGTCGCTGGATGCCGAGGGCCCACGCCGCATCGTCTACATCTCGTGCAGCCCCGCCACCCTGGCGCGCGACGCCGCCATTCTGGTCACCCAGAAGGACTACTGCCTGCGCGGTGCCGGCGTGGTCAATATGTTCCCGCACACCTCGCACGTTGAGTCGATTGCTCTTTTCGAACGTTCTCCGGCGACCTGAGCTTCGCACGGCCAGTCCCGGCAACCCCAGCGCCGCTCTTTGTGACAGAATGCCCGAGTTCGGACAGCCAAGAGAAAGGGGTGTGTGATGCACATGGCAGATGCGTTGTTGTCGCCCGCTGTCGGCGGCAGCCTGTGGGCAGTTTCGGCCGCCACTATTGGCTGGTGTTCGAAGAAGGTCAAGGACGAGCTCGATGAGCGGAAAGTGCCCTTGATGGGCGTTCTCGGCGCCTTCCTTTTTGCCGCGCAGATGATCAACTTCAGTATTCCCGGCACTGGTTCGAGTGGTCATCTCGGCGGGGGGCTGCTCCTGGCGGTTCTCCTGGGCCCACCTGCGGCCTTCCTGACCATTGCCTCGGTACTCGTCGTTCAGGCGCTGTTTTTCGCCGACGGCGGCCTGCTGGCGCTGGGCTGCAACATCTTCAACCTGGGTTTTTTTCCAGCCTTCGTCGCCTACCCGCTGATCTACTGCAAGATCGCCGGTCAGCGGCCAAGCCAGTTGCGCTTGACCGTTGCGACCATTCTCGCGGCGGTCGTCGGGCTACAGTTGGGCGCTCTCGGCGTGGTTGTCGAGACCCTTGCTTCGGGGATATCGTCGCTGCCGTTTAGCACCTTCGTCCTGTTCATGCAGCCGATTCACCTGGCCATCGGCATCATCGAAGGGGTGGTGACTGCAGCGATCATCTCTTTCGTTTACCGCGCCCGGCCCGACCTGCTCGACCGCAGCGTGCCGGCAGCCGCCCGGCAGCCGCTGCGCAAGCTGCTGCTCGTTTTCCTCAGCGGAGCTTTGCTGACCGGTGGCGTGCTCTCGTGGTTTGCGTCGAAAGACCCGGATGGCCTGGAGTGGGCGCTTGCCCGGGCAAGCGGCAAGGAAGAGCTGCAGGGCCCCAGGCAGGGAGTGCACGCGGCACTGGCAGATCTCCAGGGCCGGATCGCGATCCTGCCGGATTATGCCTTCCCGAAAGACGATGCAGGAAGCGCCAGCCTCGCCGGAGAGCAGGTCGCCATGGAGGCCAACGTGGAAAGCCGACTCGGCAGCAGCGTTGCGGGGATCGTTGGTGGCTTGATCACGCTGTTGCTGGCCTTTCTGATCGGGTTTCTGCTCAAGCGAAGCGTCCACCCGGCGCCAGCACGCAGTGACGGATCACCGCCGGATGGATTTCCTGTACGTCGATTATCGTGCGTGCAGTGCTCACCCTCAGCGCCGCGCTCATCCTCGTGGGTGTGACCGGCTTCCCGGCAGTCTGCGAAGCGCTGGAGCGCCTCGGCATGCCCAGGGTGTTTGCCATACAGATGCAGTTCCTCTACCGCTACCTGTTTGTACTGGCCGAAGACGCCAGCCGCAGCGCACGCGCACTGGCGCTGCGATCCTGCGGCAAGCAGCCGCGCTGGCGAAGCGTTGCCGTGTTGATCGGATGTCTCCTGCTGCGAACCTGGCAGCGGGCAGACCGCATTCACATGGCCATGCTGGCGAGAGCCTACAGCGGCGAATTCCACAGCCGGAAGACCGAGCATTTCGGTTCCGCTGACCAGGGCAACCCTGCAGCAGATTCGGCGCACCGTCGGCATGGTTTTCCAGGATCCAGACGATCAGCTGTTCATGCCCACCGTCTTCGACGATGTGGCCTTCGGGCCGCTCAATCTGGGCTTGCCGGCGGCCGAAGCCGAACAGCGCAGCCGCGACGCGCTGGTGCGCGTCAGTGCCTGGCATCTGCGCGACAAACCGCCCTACCTGCTTTCGGGTGGCGAGAAGAAGCGGGTCGCGATCGCCACGGTGCTCTCCATGTCGCCGGACATTCTCGTCCTGGACGAGCCGACCAGCGGCCTCGATCCCCTTGGCCGGCGGCAACTGATGGCGCTGGTGAAGGAATTCCACCACACCCGGTTGATCGCCAGTCACGATCTGGACATGGTGGCGGAGGTCTGCGAACGCACCATCGTTCTCCACGAAGGGCGGGTCGCCGCTGACGGAGCCACGCGCGAAATCTTCCGGGACGGGGCGCTGCTGGCCAGGTGCCGGCTGGAGAAGCCGCTCTCCATGCAGCGCTGTCCGGTCTGTGGGCTGGTCCCGCCGCGCAGCTCCGCGGTGGCTTGATCCGGGGCCAGGGCGCCAGCCGTCCTGAGCTACCAGTAGCGGACCCTGCCCGTATCGAGATGAACGAACTCAGCGCGCGGATAGAAGCCGACACCGCCGACCGCCTGCGCTGCAGCGGCATCGCGCAGATCGACCAGGGGAACGCCGGCAATCCGGATGTCGATCGCCTTGCCCTGCATGTGCAGGCTCTGTCTGGCGACTCCGCCACCTCCAGTGTTGCGCAACCGGGTGTTGGTCTCGGCGCAACGGTAGCCCGAAATGACCTGGAACGGCTGCTCGCAGCCAAGTTCCTGTCGCACTCGGAAAAGCAGATCGAACAACTGCGGATCGATGTGGCCGACTTCGCCCGAGTAATGGTCGCGCAGGAAAAGGTTGAGGCGGTTGAGTGCCTCAGGGACATGCTGTTCGCCGATGGCGAAAACGACAGACAGGCGTTCGCCGGTATGGGTGTGAGCGAATTCGAGGCTGCGCGCATTCGGCAGCGCTGCCAGCGCTGGCCTGGCCAGTGGCAGCGCGGCGCCGACGGTAAGCAGGCGCGCAGCACGACCGAGAAACAGACGGCGTGCGTGCTCTTGAGGTTTCAGCATGACTGCTCCAGGGAAAAGCTAGTTGGCGAATTCTGCTGCAATTTCGCTGCGCTGGGAAGCCCGGATGGCGTTTGCACGCTGACCCAGGGCATCTTCCAGACGCTTGTCGTGTCCGTAGATATCCGGAAAGAGAAACAGCCGCCCGTCCCGGACGACGGTCGTGCTGTAGGCAATCACGACCGGCAGGGCTTCGCGCAGGCGGATGGTTGCCGATTTTCCCTTGTTCATCGCCTGCAGGATGCGCTCTTCGCTCCATTGCGGCTCATCGGCCAGGACGAACTTCGCCAGCTGCACCGGCGCCTCGACGCGAATGCAGCCGTGGCTGAAGTCGCGCCGGTCGCGTTTGAAGAGTTGCGGTGTCGGCGTGTGATGGAGGTAGATGTTGTCCTTGTTGGGGAACACGAACTTGATGTCGCCGAGGGCATTCCCTGCGCCGGGTTTCTGGCGGATGCGCATCTGCCCACGCTCGACCGCTTCGAGACTGGCCGTCGAGAAGCCGGCAAGGACGCGGCCGTCGCCAGCGACGAATTCAAAGCCCTGGCGGTCGAAGTAGCCGGGGTCGCGGCGCAGCCGGGGCAGGGTTTCGCCCCTGGCGATCGAGGCGGGTACGTTCCAGTATGGGCTGAACTCGACGAACTGCATTTCGGCGTCGAAGATCGGTGTGGCGGTCTTGCGTGTTGTGCCGACAATGACCTTCATTGCCACCTTGATGTCGATTCGGCCGTCACGGACTTCGTAGGCACGCAGCATGAATTCCGGGACATTGACCACGATGGCACGCGGCGCTTGCAGCAGTGGCGTCCAGCGCAAACGTTCCAGCCCCAGTGCGATCTGGCGGGCGCGGGTTGCCGGAGGCACGTTCAGATACGTGAGAGTGTCCTGGCCGATCACTCCGTTCGCGGGCAGCGCATGCCGTTCCTGAAACGATTTGATTGCTTCGACGACTGGCCCTTCGTAACGTGCTGGTGCGCTGACGGCAGCGTGCAGGTCGCCAAGCAACAGCAGACGCTGCATCAGCAAGGCGATGCCGACGTATTTCTCGCCGGGGTTCAGTCGGCCAGCGGGCAGTGCTGGCAGGGCCTGCTGCCAGGCTGGATGGTCGGCCAGTTCACGGTAGCGGGCCAAGGCCTTACGCAAGCTCGAATACTGCGCCAGCGGAGGCGCCGCGCCGCGTGCGGCGTCGCCCAGACGGTCTTCGACAACTGCCGTCTGCAGCAGCGAATCGGCGTCGAAACTGCCGTCAGATGCCGGGCTGTAGGAGGCCCCCAGTTGCTGCGGGTCGACGCGTCCGGAATGCAGGTCGGCAAGATAACGCCGCATCGCCAAAGTCAAGGCGCGGTCAAGCCTGGCGACCTCGTCATCGGCAAGAGGCGGCCCGCTGGCGGCGCTTTCGATCGCCTTGCGGAGTGCGTCGGCGTTGTAGTCGGATGCCTCCAGCCCATCCGCAGGCGCCCCGACAAGCAGTTCGGCGGCCTGTCGGGCGACGGGTGTTGGACGCTCCGCGTCAAACCAGAGCGGCGTATCGCTGGCAACAGAGAAGCCGCTGACGCTGGCCATGCCGATCGCCAGGCAGATTACGAGAAAAGGCCGGCGATGGCAGCGCCGAACAGGCGTTGCAGGGATGAGCAGCGAGGTGCGAAGCATGGGGATTTACAGACTGTTGCGTACCCCGCATTATCCACCATCGCGGGACCGCTCAGCCAGTCGGAGTCTTGTCCAACGTGGTATGAGCCTGAACGAGGGGCGCAATTCCACCCAGGAATGAGCCTGAGCGAAAGAAATTACGAAGGAAATGGGACCCGCTCTTCGACCAGCGCGCTGCGCTGCCTGAGCAGCAAACTGCAGTGCGGCCGCCGCGAGCAGGAATCGGGTGACCACTCGGTGCACGATCTGCAGCACGGACCTGAGCAGTTGATCGATCACTGCCCATCGGTGGGCATCCTCAGGATACGCCGGTAGGTGGCAATCACGGCAGGATTATTGAGAACGCCGGTGTGGCTGTCGGTAAATCCGACGACCTCCCTCGCGTCGCGAACGGCGTCGGCTGGTAGTTGGCTCGACACGGCAATGGTGCCGTCGGTGGCCCTTGCGAACGGCTGAGCAGGGTCCGTTTGCGCATAGAACAGGTAGTGTGCGGTCGCAGCAGGGAGCTGCCGGGCGAAGATCGCCCGTTGATATTCGCTGTCGGTCTGCATGTCGACCCATGACGGGACGACCGCAGGCAAGCGAGCGACCCCCAGGGCCGCCGCTCGGTGGCCGCGCCATGGGGTGACCAGCGAAACGAACACCGGTACCGGCTCCGCGTTACGTTGGATGAAGTCGCGCGCGACCAGGCCACCCATGCTGTGCGCGGTCACATAGAGGCGGCCGAAACCATACTCGCGCTGCACAGCCGTGACGCAACGTTCGAGCACCACGGCTGAGTCCGCGAGCCGCTGTCCGGACGGATAGACAAACACCCAGGGCTGATATCGTGAGTAGTCGAGCGCGTCGATCATGGCGCGCCATTCCCACGGATTGCCGCCCGCGCCGCTTACAAACAACACAGGAATTCGCTGCGGGTCATACGGTTCGAGGAAGAATATGCCGATGCCGACGTTGGTCAGGAATTCGAACGGCCGCCACAGTCCCATGCTGCCGCTCTCGGCAGAGAACCGTTCGTCGTCAAGGTCTGTCGTCTCGCCGATCCAGACCGGGAGTGGCCGTTGTTCAATCTTCTCCAGACTCTGCAGCGCTGCGGCCGTCGTCGGATCGAGACGGCCAGCCGGCGCGAGCGTCAGGCTAATCTTGGTGATGCCCTTCCATCCCTGCGCGACGGCCACGGGATCCGCCAGGACCACTGCCGGCTCGTCATCGTCGAGGCGATGATTGTCGTTCCGGTCCGCGAAGGCGACGATGACGTAACGCTTGCCGGCAACGAGCCGTAGCAAAAAGTCCTGCTCGGTCGCGAGGTGCACGTAGTTGTCCGCGACCCACGCGTCGCCCTCTTCCCGCAACCCGACGACCACGATGGTCGAGGCATCGCTCTCGCTATGTATCACTTTTCCGGCAACCCCCCCGGCCGCCGCTCCATCCCTCAGGTCGCGATGGAGGGCCAGCAGGTTGCAGGAAGTGAGCAGGAGAAGCGCCGCAGCAAGCGCGCCCGCCGTGAAGAGCATTGTCCAAACCCTGCCGTTCCGCACGCCAAGTTCCTCATATCAGTGGTTCAGCGATTCGAGTTCAGCCGTGAAGCGTATGCCTATTGTGCGCAGAGAGAGATTCATTACACGTCGAAACGAGGCCACAACCGAGGTCCCAATGAGAGTATATGAGCCTTCATCACGCAGCGTCAATCGCGCAGGTGGACGCGGGGCGCGTCGCGGCCTTTGCGCATCCGGCCGCGCTTTCGCCGGCGGATAGGGATGGGCAATGATCCGCGCGGGACTCCCTGCGCCCCAATGCGCCGCGACGCTGTCCGCCACTCAATCCCGATGCTTGCGCGCCTGCGGCAACCCCCTGGTGAGGTGCTGCAGTATGCCCAGCAAGCCGATCGCCAGTCGCAGTACCGCCTTGTCGGCCGGGGCGATCATGGTCCGCTCAGTAGAGCTAAGAGAGCCAGCTCATCAGCCGCATGTACCCGGCGCCGAGCAGGTTCATCAGCACGTGGTCGCCGGTATAGACCATGATCTCGGCCTGACCGCCAATGCGCACGCGCCGCAGACGTTCGAGTTCCGCAGCGTCGAATTCAAGCGCCACCGGGAAGCGCTGTGCCTGGCGCAGCCAGTCGCGGCTGTTCTGGATCGTCGGTAGCGTTCCCGCCGGCGCCTGCTGTCCGGAACTGACGCCGCTACCGATGCTGCGCACCCGGCCTTTCAATACTTCTCCGGGCAGCACGTCGAGAATGATCGCGACCTCATCGCCGGGGTCGATATTGCCGAGGTTGTTCTCGGTGAGGTCGGCATTGATCCACAGGTCGTGGATCGCGATCAGGGTCATCGCCGGCGCGCCGGCCTGGGCGAAATGGCCGACGTCGGTGCGCAGGTCGGTGACCAGACCGCGCGCCGGAGCGAGTACGCGGGTCCGCGCCAGGTCGAGTTCGGCCTTCTCGATCGCCGCGCGGGCGCTGCGCAGCTGGGCGTTTTTGTCGCCGCTCTCGCCGGCCGCTTCCTGCGCCTTGCGCAGGTCGGCCTCGGCGGCCTTCTCCTTGCTGCCTGCCTCGACGCGAGTGGCCTGCGCCACTTCGAGGCGGCGTACCGAGATGGCGGCAGGGTCTTCGGCATACAGCCGTTCATGCCGCGTCGCATCCTTGCCCGTCGTCATTTCGGGCAGTGGCCCGGGCGGCCGGGCAAGCAAAGTGGCGAGCGCATTCTGCGTCTGGCGCAGGCTACCTTCGAGCTGTGGAATGGTGGACAGCGTGCCGAGGTACTGCGCCTTGGCCTGCTGCACGTCGAGCTCCGAGTCGTTGCCATGCTTGAACAGGAGCTCGGCGATCAGCTGGTCGAGCACCGGATCGTTGAAGTTGCGCCACCACTCCTCGGTCTGCGCTCGCGACTTGCCGTGCTGTTCGGCGTTCAGCGATGCGAGCGAGCCGCCAGGCCAGCGGATCAGCCAGGGAACTTCGGGACGCTTGAAGTCGGGTCCGACCGCGGCACAGCCCCCGAGGAGCATAACTCCAGCGACGGCGAGCAGGCGCCGGCCGGCCCCGCCGGCAAGGCCTTTTGCTACACCGGCTCAGGCAGCGACCTTCTCGGAGGGCACCGGCACCTCGAGCGTGTTGTTGCGAACACCGTTGACCAGTTGGTGGACAGAGTCGCCGAACTCGCTGGCGAGCATGATCGTCGGCGTGACGATCACAGCGACGGCGACCAGCACGATCAGCGTCGACGCGAGCCCCTGGTTGCCGCCAATCCGCCCGGCCAGCATCTGGTGCAGCGGATAGAGCGTAATCGACAGGATCAGCGCCCACAGCATCATCGTCAGGAACGGCGAGAAGATGTGGTAGCACAGCAGCACGAGCGTCAGCACCAGGCCCGCTCGGATGAAGACATCGAGCAGGCGGCGCGACAGGCGCTCTTCCAGGTCGTGGGCCGGTTCGTATGGTGTATTCATGAGTGCGCCCCATTTGTACCAACCAGGGCATCAGTATCAAGGTGACGCCTGTTTGCTGTTTGAAGAAGAAGTCTGGATAGTCGCGCACAAAGGCAAAGGGTAAAATGGTGGTTCACATTTCCGGGAGCCCGCCATGAGCGTTTACCTTGTTCTGACCGTTATCGGAGATGATCGTCCAG
This sequence comes from Candidatus Accumulibacter affinis, assembly GCA_016713625.1. Classification (GTDB taxonomy): domain Bacteria; phylum Pseudomonadota; class Gammaproteobacteria; order Burkholderiales; family Rhodocyclaceae; genus Accumulibacter; species Accumulibacter affinis. The sequence goes on along the minus strand of JADJOT010000003.1, from coordinate 33,385 downwards.
GTCTGGTCGAACAGCTTGCCACCGCCATCAGTCTGCAGCAGGGCAACTGGCTGGAGTCATCGATGTCGAACCTCTCGGGCAAGTTCGCCGGAATTGTCTGCGTCAGCGTCCCCGAGCCGCAGCTTGCCGCCCTCACCGCCGCGTTGGCCGCGCTGCCAGGTTTGCGCATTACTTGCGAAGTCTCCCGCGCATCTGCCTCGCAGGCCGGCAACCGGCGGCTGAAGCTGTCGCTGGTCGGCCACGACCGGATCGGCATCGTTCGCGAGGTCTCGCAGGTGCTTGCCCGGCATGCCCTGAATGTCGAGGATCTCAGCACGCACACGGCCAGTGCGCCGATGTCCGCTGGAGTGCTTTTCCATGCCACTGCCGAGCTGACTGCCTCATCGACGCTTGAGGTGAGTGAACTGACCCGCGACCTGGAGAACCTGTCGAATGATCTGATGGTCGATATCACCCTGGACGAAGCCATCCGCAGTTGAGTGGCATTCGAGAATCCATACGGTAGCTGTTGTCGCCTTACGGTGACAACGAAGAATCGGCCAACCGCTACAGCGACGACACTCCGCTGATTAATGTCTTCGCCGGGTTGGATGGCCATCTCGCGAGCAGCCTTCATTCGGTCATTTCCCGGCTAAACGCTCCAAGATCCGCGCAGACTCTACTTTCGCCTCAGGCCGCCAAAGCATAGGATGTACAGAACCAAGAACGGCGAGAGTTATATCGCCCTGATTGACGCCAGCCGTCTGGACTACTACCACCAGCTGGAGCGCGAGCGCATTCACCTGCTGCTGATCGACGAGGCGTCCAAGGGGCTCGACGAGGTTATCGCTGGCAAGTTGAAGGATGCCCGCAGTGTGATACAGTCCATCAAGCGTCGTCGCAGCGCCTGAGTAGCGGCGGGGACTGCCTGTGGCAAAAAACCTGTCGGCAAATTCACCGCGAGTTTCTAGCGCCAGCTTGAAGACATCGAACCTTTCCTGACCGAAGCAGAAGCGCCGCAGGCCTTCGACGGCTTGCTGGATGAGCTGCTCGAAACCGTGATTCCCAACCTTGAGTGTTTCCCGGAAATGGGCAGGCCATTTTTGACCCGCCAGCCGCGCTCCGTCGAGACCACCAATGCACTGGCAACGCTCCGCGAAAAGTTGTCGGCACTGACGCAGGACGCAGAAGCGTTTGGAGACCGTGATGGCCGCAACGAATTTCAAGACCGAGAACAACACCTTTCGCAAGCTCATCGGCAACGGGTTGACTTACCGGATTCCCCGCTTTCAACGAGACTACAGCTGGACTGACGACGAGTGGGAAGACCTGTGGATGGACTTGATGGGAACACTTCAGCCCGGTGGCGAACCGGCCCACTACATGGGCTACCTCGTCCTGCAATCGACGGACGATAAGACCTTCGAGGTGATTGATGGGCAGCAACGGCTGACCACCGTCAGCATCATTGTGCTTGCAGTGCTGAAAAACCTGCAGAGGATTATTGGCGCGGGCAACGATCCCGAAGCCAACAAACGGCGAATGGATCAGATTCGGCAGACCTATGTAGGCTACCTGGACCCCGTAACACTGGTCGCACGCCCCAAACTGACGCTGAACCGCAATAACAATAGCTATTACCAGGACTTTCTGGTTCCGTTGGGACATCTCCCGCAACGCGGCTTTCGCGCTTCCGAGCACCTTCTGCGCAAGGCCTTCGAGTGGTTTGATCGCCGTGTCACCGAATACCTGAAAAAAAGCACGGGTAGCGAGGGTATGCGACTGGCCCAGTTCGTAGAGGACATGAGCGATCGGCTATTTTTCACCGTGATTACGGTGACGGATGAATTGAATGCCTACAAGGTATTTGAAACGCTTAACGCGCGCGGGGTGCGTCTATCAGCGACGGACCTGCTGAAAAACTACTTGTTTTCGGTGCTTGATCGTGGAAGCGACAACGATCACGAGTTACGCAATCTGGAGGAGCGTTGGGAAGCGATGGTCGGCCGCCTGGGGGCAGAAAGCTTTCCGGATTTCCTGCGTGCGCACTGGAATAGCCGCCGTGCCTTTGCGCGCCAGGCGGAACTGTTCAAAACGGTCCGCAGCCAAGTGACCTCGCGAGAGTCGGTTTTTCAACTTCTGCGCGACATGGAGCAAGACCTCGACACCTACCTGGCCCTTTCTTCGCCGGAAACCTCTGATTGGCCACAGGATACGAAGGGGTTTGCCAGCACCTTGCGAACCTTTAATGTTCGCCAACCCATCCCGCTCTTGCTTGCTGCCCGGCGCACCTTCGATGTTCCGGATTTCGCTGGCTTGATGCGGGCCTGTGTTGTGATTTCGATGCGTTTCAACGTCATTTGCAGCTACAGTACTGCCGAGCAGGAAAGAACCTATAACGCGGTTGCGGAACGAATCGCAAAAGGTGAAATCACGAATCTGGGTGCTGTGCTGGCGGCAATGCAAAGCATCTATCCCAATGACGCGGCGTTTCGCGCTGCCTTTGCCGAGAAGACCATACGCACAACGCAATCGCGGAACAACCGCGTGGTGCGCTTCATTCTCTGTGCGCTGGAAAAGCATCTGTCAGGGCAAGACTACAGTTTCGCCAGTGACAGCTTCAACATTGAGCATGTGCTGCCACAACATCCGCAGACCGGCTGGGATGCGTTCAGCGACGAAGAGGTCGACGCATTGACTTACCGGCTAGGCAACATGACCTTGATGCAGGCTGGGGCAAACAAGGATTTGGGCAATACGACCTTTGCGGCAAAGCGTGCGGTATTCGAGCAAAGTGGTTTTGGCATCACGCGCAAGTTGGCCACCGATCACGCGGAATGGACACCAGAGCGCATTGCCGCGCACCAGAACTGGATGGCGGCGCAAGCCACGGCTATATGGCGTATCGCGCAGGTTAGCTAGAAGAGCGTTGGCCGAAGAACTTCATGAGCAATATTCTTTTCGACATAGCTTGGGAGAAGCGTTACTCACCACCTCCCGACACGAAGGACTTTGGCTACGTTCACGATCACATTCCTTGTTATAGAAAATCAGGGCATGATGCCCATGTCTCTTTGGAAACACACGCTGGCAGGTCATAACCAAGACGCAATGAAGGCTTCCACTTTTACCCCTGACCGCCGAAGCGTATGATGTACAAAATACTGCACATCTTGTGCGGTTCAGGAGGCCAACATGGGTATTTCCGCAAGCGACGTTATCCCCCTCTCGCACGCCCGAGCGAACTTCTCCGAACTGGCTGAAGAGGTCAAAGGCGGCGCCGAGAAGATCATCACCAAGAACGGCGAGAGCTACATCGCCCTGATCGACGCCAGTCGTCTGGACTACTACCACCAGCTGGAGCGTGAGCGCATTCATCTGTTGCTGATCGACGAGGCATCCAAGGGGCTCGACGATGTGGCCGCTGGCAAGGTGAAGGATGCCCGCAGCGCCATTACGGCCCTCAAGCGTCGGCGTAGCGCGTAATTGGTCTAGATCGCTGGGTTCGCAGAACCGTATTCAAGGGCTGTTGCCGTGCCAGTTGATCCGGTAGTCAATGGCATCGCTCAGCTCGCCGCCGAAATCGACGCCACCCATCAACAGGCGGTGCGGGAGTACACGCCCCTCGTTGAGGCCATCTTGCGCACCCGCAGCCAGGACAAGCGGCAGATCGAACAAACTCTCGATGGCCTGCTCAGCTTTTGCTGCTTTGCGCCTGCCCTCGACCTCTACCGTCGGCTGTGTCGCCACTATTGGGACATTGACCCTGTAGCGACGGCGTTCTACGTCGATGCTTACCGAACGACTTGGGATACAGACGAGGAACGGCAATAAGCATGGCGAAGAAACCTGTCGTCAAATTCACTGCAAATTTCGAGCGCAACCTCGAAGGCATCGAACTTTTCCTGACCGAAGTAGAAGCGCAGCATGCCTTCGATGGCTTGCTGGATGAATTGCTCGAAACGGTGATTCCCAACCTTGAGCGCTTCCCTGAAATGGGCAGGCCGTTTTTGGCCCGACAACCGCGCTCAGTCGAGACTACCAATGCACTGGCATAGCTCCGCGCAAAGTTGTCGGCACAGACGACAGACATGGATGCCCTGCGCGAATACGTCTTCAAGGATTACCTGCTGCTCTACGCGCTGATTGGCGGAACGATTTACCTGCTCGCCATCCGGCACCAGCGGCAGCTATCGTTCGACTTCGAGGGGCATTGGGGGCGATAGGCCAACGCCATAGTACTATCCGTCATACACGGAAAAAACGACAAACAGTGACTTACAGTCCGCACCAGCTAGCGTATTTTGCGCATCAATTAACCCGCCGTGCCGCGTCCAATTCCATGGACCGCATGGCCGGTGCGCTGCTGGATGCTCAAGTCGACTTGAACCCGCACCAGATTGACGCGGCGCTGTTCGCAACCAGCAACCCGCTGTCCAGGGGCGCCATTCTCGCGGACGAAGTCGGTCTCGGCAAAACCATCGAAGCGGGCTTGCTGATCGCGCAGAAATGGGCCGAGCGCAAGCGCCGTATTCTGGTCATCACTCCGTATCAGTTCGCCGCCGGCAAAGCCAGGGACGTGCAGTCCGTGCCGTGGGACTTGGTGGTCATCGACGAAGCGCATCGCTTGCGCAATGTCTATAAGCCGGAGAACAAGACGGCCCGCATCCTGCGCGATGCACTCACGCTGCCGCACAAGGTCTTGCTGACGGCAACGCCGCTCCAGAATTCCTTGCTGGAACTCTACGCACTGCCCAACAGCCAGCGGCAACTGATAACGCTGGTCCTGCGCAAGCTGCTGGCGTCTTCCACCTTCGCCATTGCTGGCGCACTGGAAACGCTCATCAAGCGGCTAGGCCAGACCCTCGACGAAAAAGCCGCGACGACCGACCTTGCCGACGAACTCGACCAGGACTACGAAGCCCTCAACGAACTGGCCGACGAATCAACGCAAATGAGAGACGCCGTCGCTGTTGGCACCACCAAGGTATCAACCGTAGCCGAAATCACCGCCATCCGGGCCGAAGTCGGCGAACTCGAATCGTTCCGCAATCTGGCCATTTCCATCACCGAGAACGCCAAGGGCACCGCCTTGCTGCAAGCCCTCAACGTCGCATTCAAAAATGACCTGCCGTGGAACCCGCAGCGCATCGAACAGCGCATCGGGCGATGCCACCGCTACGGCCAGAAGCACGATGTAGTTGTCGTCAATTTCCTGAATCGGGACAACGACGCCGACCGGCGCGTCTATCAACTGCTGGCGCAGAAGTTCCAGCTATTCGATGGCGTGTTCGTGGCCAGCGATGAAGTGCTGGGGGCCGTGGAGTCAGGTGTCGATTTCGAGCGTCGCATTGCCGAGATATACCAGACCTGCCGTCATACCGCGTCGTTGCCGCGTGTCGACGGCGCTCCCGTTCAGCAATCGCTCTCGGACGACCTTGCCCCGGCGCAGCAGAACATACTCGATTTCGCAGCCGCCAATGTGGTCATTGTGCCAGCGCTACAACATCAGATCGATCAGCAAAGGGCGCTGGTGATTACCGACATTGAGTCGCGCAACCTCAGCTTCTTCTCGCAGGAAACCGAAAAGCTCGATGCGTGGGCCGATGACCTGAAGGTTGGCCTTGAGCGGGAGATCAAGGAGCTTGACCGGCAAATCAAGGACGCTCGCACCAAGAGCAAGGGCGCAGCAACCCTGGCCGACAAACTGCAAGCGCAGAAAGAACAACGCGATCTTGAGGGGCAGCGCGACAGGAAGCGCCGTGAGTTGTTTAACCGGCAAGACGAAATTCAAGCCAGGAGGGATGACTTGATCGCTGAACTTGAGACGCAGTTGAGGCAGCAAATCACCGTTGCCACGCTGTTTGCCGTGGAATGGGAAGTCCTCTGACAATGGCCATCATGTTGCCTGCGCCGGCAATATGATGGCTGTCAACACAGTCACAACAACTTGTATGGGGGTAGTCATGAACCGCGCACGCGCCCTTGAACTTCTCAGCCAAAGCAAACCGGCATTGGCAGCCCGCTTCGGGGTAAGGGAACTTGCCCTGTTCGGATCAACCGCACGCGACTCGGCTCGAAACGACAGTGACATTGATGTTCTGGTCGCCTTCGACGGCCCAGCGACATCCGAGCGATACTTCGGCGTCCAGTTCTACCTCGAAGACCTGTTCGGCCTGCCAATCGATCTGGTGACCGAGAAAGCCTTGCGCCCCGAATTGCGCCCATTCGTCGAAAAGGAGGCCGTCCATGTCTGACAGCAATGAGCGCGAATGGCGTTTCTACCTCGACGATATGATCGGCTTTGCCGAGAAAGCCATCACCTACACCGCAGGCCTTGACCAAGCCGCATTCGTCGCCAGCGGGCTGAATTACGACGCCACCCTGCGCAATCTCGAACTGATCGGCGAAGCAGCAACGCGCATTCCGGAAGCCGTGCGCGCTGCCAATCCTCAGCTACCCTGGCGACTCGTCATCGCCACCCGTAACCGGCTGATCCACGGCTACCTGGGGATCGACAACGATATTTTGTGGAGCATTATCCAGAGCGATATTCCAGCCCTGTTGCCACAACTGCGCGAACTCAGAGAGCGGACGATATGACCGAACCCACCATCATCTGCCCGAACTGCAAGACCGAAATCCGGCTGACCGAATCGCTGGCTGCCCCGCTGATTGCGGCAACCAGAAAGCAGTTCGAGCAGCAGCTATCGCAAAAAGACGAAGAGATCGCCAAGCGCGAGCAGGGCATCCGCGACAAGGAAAAGCAGGTCGCCGAAGCCAAGCGCAATCTTGATGCACAGGTGGCCGATCAGGTCGCCGCCCAGCTCAAAGCCGAGCGTTCCCGCGTCATCGAGGAAGAATCCAAAAAGGCCAAGCAGGCGGCGGCCAACGAGTTGGACAACAAAGCACGGGAACTGGCCGAGCTACAGGAAGTGCTCAAGGTCCGCGATGCCAAGCTCGCCGAGGCGCAACAGGCACAGGCCGAACTCATCAAGAAGCAACGCGAACTCGACGACGCCAAACGCGAACTGGAACTGACCGTTGAAAAGCGCGTGCAGGAAGGTCTCGGCGATGTCCGCGAAAAGGCGAAGCGCGAAGCCGAAGAAGGGCTGAAGCTGAAGGTCATGGAGAAGGACCAGACCATCGCCTCGATGCAGCAAAAAATCGAAGAACTCAAGCAGAAGGCCGAGCAAGGCTCCCAGCAGCTACAGGGCGAAGTGCAGGAGCTTGAGCTTGAAAACCTGCTGCGTGCCAAGTTTCCGTTCGACTCTATCGAACCCGTCCGCAAGGGCGAATTCGGCGGCGATGTCCTGCAACGCGTGGTCAGCCAGAGCGGCCAGCCGAGCGGAACGATCCTTTGGGAATCCAAGCGCACCAGGAATTGGAGCGACGGCTGGCTCGTCAAGTTGCGCGAGGACCAGCGTACCGCCAAAGCCGAAATTTCCGTCCTCGTCAGCCAGGTTCTGCCCAAAGGCGTCGAATCCTTCGATGTCGTCGACGGCGTTTGGGTAACCAGCCCGCGTGCGGCCTTGCCGGTTGCGACTGTCCTGCGTCACACGCTGCTACAGGTTGGCATGGCACGGCAGGTATCCGAAGGCCAGCAGACCAAGACCGAAATGATTTACCAATACCTGACCGGGCCGCGCTTCCGGCATCGCGTCGAGGCCATCGTTGAGGCGTTCTCGACCATGCAGGAAGACCTCGACAAGGAGCGCAAGGCAATCATGAAGCAGTGGGCCAAGCGCGAGGAACAAATCGAACGCGTCATGGGGGCGACTGTCGGCATGTATGGTGATCTGCAAGGTATTGCGGGAAAATCATTGCAGGAAATAGAAGGGCTGGATTTGCTTACCCTGAGTCACCAGGGGAATATGAATGCTAACTAAACTGACCATCAAGAACTTCAAGCGGTTTGACGAGGTCGAGGTTGTTCTCGGAAAGTCGGTTGTTCTCATCGGACCCAACAACTCCGGGAAGACCACTGCGCTTCAGGCACTTGCTCTCTGGGAGCTTGGTTTGCGTCGGTGGACCGAAAAGCGAACAGGAAAATCGACGGCACTCCAGCGACAAGGTGTGGCCATCAACCGGCGTGATCTGGTGGCGCTTCCCGTTCCCGTTGCCAATCTCCTGTGGCGCGACCTGCATGTACGAAACATTGACCGGCAAGATGGGACGCCAAAAACGCAAAATATTCGCGTCGACATTCTGGTCGAGGGTATTACCGATGACCAAGTGTGGTCGTGCGGACTTGAATTCGATTATGCAAACGAAGAATCCTTTTATTGCCGCCCACTCAGGCTTGAGGAGGGTAAACAACCCGAGCGCATGCCGATTCCGGAACCGGCGACCCAAGCCAGAGTGGCATTGCTGCCGCCGATGTCCGGGTTAACGGATCGCGAGTTCATCAAACAGCCAGGGGAAATTGGCGTGTTGATCGGGCAAGGCCAAACCGCACAGGTGTTACGCAATCTATGCTACCGGGTCTGCTGGTCAGACGATAAAGCGGGCAAACCGTCTGGTGACTGGATTGCGCTGACGGCGCAGCTATCCCGCCTGTTCGGAGTGAAACTGCTTAACCCAAAGTTTGTTGCCGAGCGCAGCGAAATTGTTATGGAGTACGAAGAAAAATCTGGCACACGTCTGGATATATCCTCTTCAGGCAGAGGCCTGCAGCAAACCTTGCTGATCCTTGCGCACCTGTATGCCAATCCGCGGACGGTGTTGTTGCTGGATGAGCCTGACGCACATCTTCAAGTGCTACGCCAGCGTCAAACCTACCAACTCATCAACGATCTTGCCGAAGAAAAAGGCTCACAGATCGTCGCTGCCAGCCATTCTGAGGTTGTGCTCACCGAAGCGGCGAATCGCGGCACGGTAGTCGCGTTCGTTGGCAGACCACACTTATTGAATGACCGTGGCAGCCAAGTGATGAAGGCGCTAACGGACTTGGGCTGGGATCAGTACTATCAGGCAGAACAGACCGGCTGGGTGTTGTATGTCGAAGACTCAACGGACCTAGCCATTCTCAAGACATTCGCCAGAATTCTGGAGCATCCCGCTCAGGCCCTGCTGGACATGCCTTTTGTCCACTATGTCGCAACCAACTTGCCGCAGAAGTCCCGAGATCACTTTAACGGGCTGCGCGAAGCCAAGAGCGATTTGGTCGGCATTGCCCTGTTTGACCACCTCGACCGCGCACTTCAGCCCAACGAAAATCTGAATGAAGTCATGTGGGTCAAGCGGGAAATCGAGAATTATTTCTGCACTCGAGAGGTACTGACTGCCTGGGCGGTCCATGATGTGGCGGATGACCTGTTTGGTGTTGCCGAACGGGTCACCCGGCAGAAGGCAATGGAAAAAGCTATTGGCGAAGTCACGCACCTGTTGGAGATCGACGAAAAATCACCTTGGTCTCCTGATGTAAAAGCCACGGACGCGGTTCTGGATCGCATTTTCCGAGTTTTTTTCAAGGAAATCGGTTTGCCTTTGTCGTTCCGAAAGCGTGACTATCACCTGCTAGCTGGGTTTTTGTCGAAGCTACAAATTGATCCAGAAGTGATTGAAAAACTTGATGCGATAGCCGCGGTTGCTGCCCGCGCTAAACCGGTGGGGATGTGACGAATGGCCTTGCGTGTAGGGTATGGCGGCAAGGATCAGAGCGCGTGAAAAAACAAAAGCTAGAACTGACATGGATCGGCAAGGATGCGCGTCCGAAGCTGGAGCCGCGCATTTTGTTGGGCGATCCGGAGAAGAGCTATCACGCAAAGCACCGTGTCACCAGCGCCGACTTTTTCGATAACCAGCTGATCTTCGGCGACAACCTGCTGGCGTTGAAGGCCTTGGAGCAGGAATACACGGGCAAGGTGAAGTGCGTATTCATCGACCCGCCGTACAACACCGGCAGCGCCTTTACGCACTACGACGATGGCGTTGAGCATTCAATCTGGTTGTCGTTGATGCGAGACAGGTTGGAAATCATTCGTCGCTTAATGTCGGATGACGGTTCGCTGTGGATCACCATTGATGACAATGAGGCGCACTATCTGAAGGTTTTGTGCGATGAAATATTTGGGCGGGCAATTTCGTTTCCACGGTTATCTGGCAAAAGAAATACGCGCCAAAATCGGACTCCAAATATTTTTCGACTTCGCATGACTTTGTTCTTGTGGTTGCCAAGAACATTGAAAAATTCAACTTGCGGCGTCTCGATAAGACGGAAAAGCAGACGGGGCGATATACCAACAGAGATAACGATCCCCGTGGGCCATGGAAGGCAAGCGACGTGCTACGCAACGAGGCACGAGACTATGCAATATTTCCGGTAAAGCTCCCTTCCGGTCGAGAATTCTGGCCGCCACCAGGAACAAGTTGGAGGATTTCGGAGGATAAATTTGCTGAACTGGATCGCCGACAATCGCATTTGGTTCGGAGTCGATGGCGACGCAAAACCAAGCATCAAGCGTTTCCTATCCGAGGTTACGGAGACTTGGTTCCAAGCACGACGATTTGGTTGCAGGAGGAAGCTGGGCACAACGACGAATCAAAAAATGAGATGCGCGCATTGTTCCCTGAAGCGGAATCGTTTGGATACGCCCAAGCCCGAACGTCTCCTGAAGCGTGTCCTGGAAATCGCTACCAACCCCGGTGACCTCGTCCTCGATTCCTTCGCTGGTTCCGGCACCACCGGCGCCGTCGCCCACAAAATGGGCCGCCGCTGGATCATGATCGAGTTGGGCGAGCACTGTCACACGCACATCATTCCGCGCCTGAAGAAAGTCATCGACGGCGAGGACCAAGGCGGCATCAGCAAGGCCGTGAACTGGAAGGGCGGCGGCGGTTTCCGCTACTACCGCCTCGCCCCCAGCCTGTTGCAGCAAGACCGCTGGGGCCAGTGGGTCATCAACAAGGAGTACAACGCCGAAATGCTGGCGGCGGCGATCTGCAAGCTGGAGGGCTTCACCTACGCGCCCAGCGACGCGCACTACTGGCAGCACGGCAAGAGCACCGAAAGCGACTTCATCTACGTCACCACGCAAAGCCTGACGCCGGAGCAGTTGCAGGCCTTGAGCGATGAAGTCGGCGAAGGGCGCAGCTTGCTGGTCTGCTGTTCGGCATTCCGGGGCGATGCGAATCGTTACCCCAATCTCACCGTCAAGAAGATTCCCAAGATGGTCTTGTCCCGCTGCGAGTGGGGGCACGACGATTACAGCCTGAACGTCGAGAATCTGCCGATGGCACCCAGGAAACTAGGGCAGGAGGATTTGTTTTGAAAGGCGATTTATCCGCAGATTCACACAGATTCACACCGATTCAGAAACAAGAATTCCTTCGGTTTAATCTGCGGAAATCTGCGTAATCTGCGGACGACGAAAGGATCCTATGGGCAGCGATGAGCAAACCTTTGCGATTATTGGTGCCGCCATGTCGGTACATCGTGAACTTGGGCATGGTTTTCTTGAGGCTGTCTATCAGGAAGCTCTGGCAATTGAATTCACGCAGCGTAGCGTTCCGTTCACTCGTGAGGTGGAGTTGCCCATTCTCTTTCGCGGGCAACGGCTCAACACCGGGTATCGGGCAGATTTTCTCTGCTTCGATGACGTCATAGTTGAATTGAAGGCTCTGGACAGGCTGACCACTCGCGAAGAGTCTCAAGTGATCAATTACCTGAAGGCCAGTGGCAAGCCGCGTGGGTTGCTGGTGAATTTCGGCGGACGAAGCCTGGAGCATAAACGCTTGGTCTGGACGCAGTCAGTGAAAGCGATAAGCGGCGATGAGCAATAAAAAAAAGATCATCATCATCGCAGGCCCGAACGGTGCGGGGAAAACCACCTTCGCCCGTGCTTTCCTGCCTGAAGAGGCGCAGTGTCCGCACTTCATTAACGCCGATCTGATTGCCGCTGGTTTGTCGCCATTTGCGCCGGAGTCGGCGGCAGTGAAGGCGGGACGCTTGATGTTGCAGGAGATCGCGTCTTGCGCGGCCAAGGGCGAGAGCTTTGCCTTTGAAACCACGCTGTCGGGCGTGGCGTATCTGCGCCATATCCGCGAATGGCAGCAGGCCGGTTATCACGTCAGCCTGTTTTTCCTTGGCCTGCCCTCCGCCGAAGTGGCGATAGCCCGCGTGGCCGAGCGGGTACGGCAGGGCGGGCACAACATCCCGGAACCGGTAATTCGGCGGCGCTTTGCCGCCGGTAAGGCCAACTTCGAGCGCGACTACCGTGCGGCGGTGGATGCCTGGGCGCTGTACGACAACTCGGGCGACGAGCCCGTAATGATTGAATGGGGAGAGCGATGATGACCCGGCATGAACTCGGCAAGGCAAAGGACAAGGACCTCGTTACTTCCATGGCGGCGATGAAACGGGCGGCAGCGATGGCACGCAAGGCGGCGGTGCAGACCGACACGGCGATTGTCGTGGTACAGGGCAAGAAGATTGTCCGGGTGACTGCCGACGACCTCCGCAAGAAGGCGGGCGCATGAGTCTGGAAAACATCGTTCGTTCGGTCAGTGGCCGCCTGAGTCTGCGCGAGCCGCAAGCCGAAAGCCTGCGCCGCCTGCATTGGGCGGTCGATCAAGTGCCGGCGCTGCGCGACCCGAAAGCGCGGTCGCCGGAAGAATTGAAGGCGATGCAGGATGCGCTGACGGGCCAGTTTCCAACGCTGGCCGACTTCGAGCGCGACTTCCCGTCCTTGTGTTTCGCGCTGGCTACCGGCGTCGGCAAGACGCGCCTGATGGGTGCGTTCATCAGCTACCTGCATGCCGCTTACGGCTACAAGCATTTCTTCGTGCTGGCGCCAAACCTGACCATCTACGACAAGCTGATCGGCGACTTTTCGCCGAACTCGCCCAAGTACGTGTTCAAGGGCATCGCCGAATTCGCCAGCACGCCGCCCGAGGTGATTACCGGCGACAACTACGAGCAGCGCGGCAGCCTGAGTCTGCTGGGCGGCATCGAGGTCAATATCTTCAACATCTCGAAGATCAATTCCGAGGTGCGCGGCGGCAAGTCGCCGAAGATCAAGCGGCTGTCGGAATACCTTGGGCAAAGCTATTTCGAGTATCTGGCCGGGCTGGATGATCTGGTCCTGATCATGGACGAGTCGCACCGCTACCGGGCGAGTGCGGGCATTCGCTCGCTGAACGAATTGCGCCCCTTGCTGGGCCTTGAACTGACGGCAACGCCCTTCGTCGAGGGCACTGGCGGCAAGACCACGCCGTTCAAGAACGTGGTGATGGATTACCCGCTGGCGCGTGCCATCGAGGATGGTTTCGTCAAGGAACCGGCTGTTGTCACGCAACAGAACTTCGACCCGAGCGCCCATAGTGCAGGTGCGCTGGAAACCATCAAACTGCAAGACGGCGTGCGGGTGCATGAGGAAACCAAAGTCCATCTGCTGACCTACGCGCAGCAGACCGGCGAAAAGCTGGTGAAGCCCTTCATGCTGGTGATTGCTCGGGATACGACCCACGCCGCCGGGTTGATGGCGACCATCGAATCCGAAGGCTTCTTTTGCTGGCCGCTACAAGGGCAAGGTCATTCAGGTTGATTCGAGTCGTTCCGGTGCCGAGGAAGAGGAAATGATCCGGCGCTTGCTGGCGGTGGAGAGCTACGACGAGCCAACCGAGATCGTGATCCACGTGAACATGCTGAAAGAAGGCTGGGACGTGACCAACCTCTACACCATCGTTCCGCTACGTGCCGCCAATGCCCGCACGCTGATCGAGCAGTCCATCGGTCGCGGCCTGCGTTTGCCGTATGGCCGCAAGACCGGCGTCGACGTCGTGGATCGGCTGAACATCATCGCCCACGACAAGTTTCAGGAAGTCATTGACGAGGCGGGACGCGGCGATTCACCGATCCGCATGCAGGCCTTGGTGCTGACGCCGGATACCGGCAGTGGCAGTAGCCTGAAGAGTATTTCGGTGCAGCCCACGGCCAATGCCATGCTCGGGACACTTGCAACAGGCACAACGCAAATCTCTGGCGCTGCCGGCAACGGCGCGCAGTATGGAACGTCGGCTCCGACGATGGTTTTTTATACTGGCGAAGAGCGACAGATTGCGCAAATCGCCATGGACGTTATCGCCGAAATCAGCCGCGAGAAGCGACAAGGCCTGTCCATTGTGCCAAGTAGCGCCGCGCTGACGCAAACCGCCATCCAGCAGCAAATCGTCCAGCGGGTTCAGGAACGCATGCCGCCAAGACAGGGCGATCTGCTGGCAAATGCCCCGTCACCCGTGGCTGCCGTTGTGAAAAAAACCGTAGCGGTGCTGATCGAGCATACGATTGACATTCCGCGCATCTCGGTCGTGCCCAAAGGCCCGGTGAAGAGTGGCTACAAGCGGTTCCAGCTGGATATATCAAAGATGAACTTCCAGCCGCAGGACATGGCGCTGGTCGGCCAGGGGCTGAAGACCCGCAAGCAGATCCTCTATGGACAGTCATCGACGGCCTTGGAAGCGGAACCCGAAAACTACATCGTCCGCGAACTCATCAACTACGACGACGTGTCCTACGACAAGCACGCCGAGTTGATCCATGAGCTATCCGGGCAAGCCGTCGCGCACTTCAGGACTTATCTGAGAGCCGACAACGAGCTGCACAACATTCTCGGCAACCATGGCAAGACCATCGCCGAGAACATCCATCTGCAAATGGCGCTGCACTACTTCGAGGATGTTTCCGAATCCGAAGTCGTCATCAGTCAGGGCTTCACGCCGCTCAAGCACTGCGCCTTTACCGCCGAGGGCGACATTCTGCCGCTGCATCAGGCCCCCGACGAGAAATGCAAAATCGCGCAATACGTCTATGGCGGGTTCGGCAAGTGCGCCTATCCGGTGCAGAAGTTTCACTCCGACACCGAGCGTGTTCTCGCCTGCGTGCTGGAGCGCGACGCGCTGCGCTGGTTCCGACCCGTAGCTGGGCAGTTCAACATCTACTACCGCTCTGGCGCCAATCAACCCGAGTACGTGCCGGACTTTGTTGCGGCTACTATCGACCACAACCTGATCATCGAGACCAAGGCCGCCAAGGACATCGAGGCCAGTGAGGTGAAGGCCAAGAGCGATGCGGCGGCAACCTGGTGCACGAACGCTAGTCAGTATTCACAGGCGCAGGGCGGCAAGCCCTGGAAATACCTGCTGGTACCGCATGACGCGGTGGCCCATAACGCGACTCTTGGTGCCCTCGTCAACCGGTGCGCGGTACCTGGCCGATAGCCTCGGGGGGCGATCCCGTGCCGCAGGGTGCTTAGAGATCACCCTTGTCCGTGCCCAGCATCCGCTCGACATAGCGGGCAATCAGGTCGATTTCGAGATTGACCCGGCTGCCCGGCTGCAGTCCTCCGAGGGTGGTCGCTTCGAGCGTATGCGGGATCAGGTTGATGCTGAAGCTGGCGCCGTCGACCGAGTTCGTCGTCAGGCTGACACCATCGACGGTGATCGAGCCTTTGCGGGCGATGTACTTGGCGAGCGCAGCCGGGGCACGGATTTCGAGCAGGCGATTGTCGCCGACCGGAGCGAAACGCAGCACCTCGCCGACGCCATCGACGTGGCCGGACACCAGATGCCCGCCGAGGCGATCCGCCAGGCGCAGGGCCTTCTCGAGGTTGACCGGTCCCGGCGCCGCCAGGCCGACAGTACAGGCCAGCGATTCAGGTGAGACATCGACAAAAAAACAGCTGTCCTGCCGGTCGACCACCGTCAGGCAGACGCCGTTGCAGGCAATGGAATCGCCAGGACTGACGTCGTCGAGTCCGAGTTGGCCGGCCTCGACCGTCAGGCGGACGGTGGTTGCGCCGTCATCGCGAGGAGTGATGCGGGTAATCCGGCCAACGGCGGCTACGATTCCTGAGAACATGGCAAATTTCAATCCGACTGGAGGGAAGAAGGTCGCCGGATTCTAGCACGCCGCAAAGTCGCGTTTCGTGCTGCGCTCCACGTGGGAGCTACGGCACGGACCTGGTGAGCGAAGACGTCCAGGGATCTGTGCGCGGGCCGATCAAGGCTCCCTGGCTTCGCCGTCCGCTGAGCTGGTAATACCCGAAGAAGCGGTCGCCGGGCTTACCGGCACATCGGCGAGCCATGCGTTCAGCAGAGTATAGGCGACGGCCAGTACCACCGGCCCGACGAAAAGGCCGACCAGTCCAAAGGCCAACATTCCACCAATGACGCCAGCCAGGATCAGCAGCAGCGGCAGGTCGGCACCCTGTTTGATCAGCATCGGACGCAGGAAGTTGTCCATCGTGCCAACAAACAGGGTCCACACCAGCAGAAAGGTTCCCCAACCGGTGTTGTCGCCCCAGTACAGCCAGAAAACCGCCGGCGCCAGCACCAGTACTGGTCCAAGTTGGGCGATGCAGAACATGAACATCACGGCGGTCAGGACGGGAGCGAAGGGAACGCCGGCGATGGCCAGACCGATGCCACCGAGAATCGACTGGACGACAGCGGTGACGCCGACGCCCAGTGCCACGGCACGCGCCGCCTGACCGGCGAGTACGACGGCGCCTTCGCCGCGTTCGCCGCCGATCCGATAGCCGAAACGCCGTACTTCGCCGGCCGCCTTTTCGCCAGAGGCGTAGAGGACGGCGGCGAGTGCGACGGTGAGCAGGAACTGTACGAAAACCAGTCCGAAACTGCCGATCTCGCTGACGAACCAGCGGGTGAAGTTGCCGGCGTAGGGAGCCACCTTGCTGGCCAGTTCGGTGCCACCGCTCGCTGCCGCCTGCCACCAGGCCTGTTCGAGCCGCGCGCCGACGAACGGCAGTTCGCCGACCCAGGCGGGCGGTGAATGCAGACGCAACGCGCCAAGAAACTTGCCCCATTCGGCAAGCTCATCGGCGTTGTCAACGATGGTGGCGATGGCTACGGACAGGGGAACGACGAGTACCAGGAGAACCAGGAAGGTCATCAGAATCACTGCCGGCAGACGCCGATTGCCGAATCGCCGCTGTGCTCGCAGCATCAAGGGCCAGGTGGCGACAACGACCATCGTCGCCCAGATCAACGCCGGCAGGAAGGGGCGCAGGATCCACAGCGAAGCGGCGATCAATACGCAGACAGACAATATCGCCAGCGTCGGGCGGGCAATTTCAAGGGGTTTTTCCACGTGGTTCATCGTCCAGTTATCCAGGTTCCGTCGACAACAGGCCGCTGCGTGCCGGCGCTGGCCGTTCGCCAGCGGCCGCTAGTGATGGCCAGCAGGCGGTCCGGGAAGAATGTTAGCCTAATTCGACTCGCTGATGTCTGTTCGCCACGGGCGACGTACAGCGGGTCGGCAAGTGGCGTCCGCGATTCTCGCGGGCGCCCGATCACCGCTCGCCAGCTACCGGCATACCGGGCTTTTGGGAATAGAATGCCGCGCATGCAACACCCAACCATCCACCGGCCGGGGGCAGCAGGCTGTCGGCAACGGCCCCGGTCAGGCGCTCCCGACTACCCTCCCGGGGATCGCCGCGGCGTGCGCAGGCGGGCCTTCAGCGCCCGGCGAGCCTGCCGATGAACCACGCGTTGCTGTTCTCGGTGTTCATTGTCGCCTCCTGCGGGCTGGCGTACGAGCTGATCGCCGGCGCGCTGGCGAGCTATCTGCTCGGCGACTCGGTGACCCAGTTCTCCACGGTCATCGGCACCTACCTGTTCGCCATGGGAATCGGTTCGTGGTTGTCGCGTTACCTCGAACAGCATCTGGTGGCACGTTTCATCCAGGTCGAGCTGCTGGTCGGCGTCATCGGCGGTTTTTCGGCGGCAGCGCTGTTTTTTGTCTTCGCCTGGTCGGCAGGGCCGTTCAAACTGGCGCTTTACCTGGCCGTTTTCGCCATCGGCGTGCTGGTCGGACTGGAAATTCCGCTGATCATGCGCATCCTCAAACGCGATCTGCTGTTCAAGGACCTTGTCTCGCAGGTACTGACCTTCGATTACCTTGGCGCACTTGCGGTTTCGATTCTCTTTCCGGTGCTGCTGGTGCCGCATCTGGGACTGATGCGCAGCGGTCTGCTGTTCGGCCTGCTCAATGTGGCGGTCGCGCTGTGGGCCTGCTGGCTGTTTCGCGAGCAGTTACCGAACGCCCGCTGGCTGCGCATGCAAGGGGCAATCTCGGTGCTGACGCTGCTCGCGGCTTTTGCCGCTGCCGGCGAGCTGACCTCGCTCGCCGAGGGTCACCTGTACGCCGACGAAATCGTGCATGCCGAGGATACCCCGTATCAGCGAATCGTCCTTACCCGCTGGAAGGATGACCTGCGTCTGTACCTCAACAACAACCTGCAATTCAGTTCGCGCGACGAGTATCGCTATCACGAAGCGCTGGTCCATCCGGGACTGGCGACCCTGCCAGCAGCCCGGCGGGTGCTGGTACTCGGAGGTGGCGACGGGCTGGCGCTGCGCGAGATCCTGAAATATCCGCAGATCGAGTCGGTGACGCTGGTCGACCTCGACCCGGCGATGACGCGGCTTTTTGCGAGCGCACCGCCCTTGCGCCAACTCAATCACGACGCACTGCATTCGAGCCGGGTGCGAGTCGTCAATGCCGATGCCCTGCAGTGGCTCGAGGAAAACGACGATCTCTTTGATTTCGTCGTCGTCGATTTTCCCGATCCATCAAACTTTGCGATCGGCAAGCTGTACAGCGCCTCGTTCTACCGCCTGCTCGAAAAGCACCTGAACGGTGACGCGCTGGCGGTCATCCAGGCCACCTCGCCGCTCTACGCGCGACAATCGTTCTGGTGCATCGTCACGACGATCGCGAGCGTCGGCCTGGTCGCCACGCCGTATCACGCGCTGGTGCCGTCGTTCGGCGAGTGGGGTTTCGTGCTGGCGGGTCGCCGCGCCTATCGGCCGCCGCAGTCCTACGCCGTCGACATGCGCTTCCTGACCGCCGCGACGACGCCGCTGCTGTTCCTGTTTCCCAAGGACATGGCGCGCGTTGACGCCGAAGTGAACCGCCTCAACAACCAGGTGCTGGTACGCTACTTCGAACAGGAGTGGCGGCAGGTGATCCGCTAGCGCGATGGATCGCCGCGATTTCCTGGCCTCGGTCGCCGCAGCCGGCGTGGCGTCGCTCGCCGGCTGCGGCGACCGACCAACACCGCTGCCGCCTGGCGAATTGCTGGGCGCTTCGCTTGATCTCGGCCATCTCCTGCGTGAAGCGAATTTCGCACCGCCAGGCGAGACGCGCAAGGTCCCGGTGGTCATTGTCGGCGCCGGTATCGGCGGGCTTGCCGCGGGCTGGAAACTCGCCCGATCCGGCTTCGCCGATTTCCTCATCGTCGAACTCGAGAGCGAAGCCGGCGGCAATTCGCGCGCCGGGCGAAATGCCGTCAGCGCCTATCCCTGGGGCGCGCATTACCTGCCGCTGCCGACACGCGAGGCAACCGCGGTCCGCGAGTTGCTCGCCGAACTGGGCGTGCTGCAAGGCGACCCGCGCGCGACGCAGCCGCTCTATGACGAGCGCTACCTGTGCGCCACGCCGCAGGAGCGGCTGTATCGGAACGGCCGCTGGCAGGAGGGCCTGCTGCCGCAGACCGACGCCGTCGAGCGTCGCCAGTATCGGCAATTCGCCGATCTCATGGAGGGCTTCAGGCGCCAACGTGATGAGCACGGGCAGCGTGCCTTTGCGCTGCCGATGGCGCTGTCGAGCCGGGCTCCCGAGCTGCTGGCGCTCGACCAGATCAGCATGCGCGACTGGTTGTTCGCGCAGGGCCTCGATTCGCCGCAGCTGCACTGGTACGTCAACTACGCTTGCCGTGACGATTACGGGACGGGCAGCGCGGCGGTCTCGGCCTGGGCCGGCATCCATTATTTCGCCTGTCGCGACGGCGAGGCGCAGAACGCCAGCAGCGACAGCGTGCTCACCGCGCCGGAAGGCAACGCCTGGCTCGCCAACGGCATGCTGCGCTCGATCCGAACGCATGCCGGCGAGCGACTGCTGCCCGCAGCGCTCGCCTTTCGTGTCGCCGATGCCGATCGGCAGCCGCACGCTCGCCGCCTTGCGGTCGATCTGTGGCTGCCCGGCGAGCAGCGAACGCTGCGCCTGCTCACCGAGCAACTGATCTGGGCGGCGCCGCTGTTCCTCATCCCGCATGTCTTCGCCGGTCAGCAGCGGCTGCACGCCGCCGCGCGCAGCTACAGCTACGCGCCCTGGCTGGTTGCCAACCTGATGCTCTCGCGCTTGCCCGACGAGCGCGCCGGCGCGCCGCCCGCCTGGGACAACGTCCTCTACGGCAGTGCCGGGCTGGGTTATGTGGTGGCCACCCACCAGCAGATGCGCCTGCGACCGGGGGCCAGCGTATTCACCTGCTACCGGACTTTCGACGAGCTGACGCCGCAGCACGGCCGCGAGGCGCTGCGCGACACGCCGCGCGACGTGTGGGCAGAACAGATCCTCGCCGAACTCGAGCAGCCGCACCCCGGCATCCGGCAACTGACGACGCGCCTGGATGTCTTCCGCAACGGCCACGCCATGGCCAGGCCAGTGCCCGGGCTGATCTCGGGTGCCGCACGCCAGCAGTTCGCGGTTGATGGCGAACATCTGCGCTTCGCGCATGCCGATGTCAGCGGCTTTTCGCTTTTCGAAGAGGCGCAGTACCGTGGTGTGCTGGCCGCCGAAAGAACGCTTCGCCGTCTCGGCGTACGCTTCGCATCTTCGCTGGCGTGACTCGCGCCGAGGCACTGGCGGCAGAGGGAACAACGCAGGAAGTGCTCTTCAGCGAGACGTTCCAAACCGTAGAGCGGGCGTCACGCAGCCTTTGAATGCCGTCGCCTGGTGCGCGCGCCTTCAGGCGGCGGAAAAACAAGCTCACTTTGTTGCTCCGTCCTGGTCAGGCAAACGCCTGTACCGATGGGTGTTTCAAGACGACCTTCGCGAGATCCTCGGAGGCTACCTGAAGGGTGGCGAAGATTTCGGGATTCGCCTCGGCCTCACTGCAATCAAAGGGCTCTGACCCTCATGGCGCTCCGCGTCAGCCCCGGTGACGCCGCCACCGGAAGCGCTACGGAACGCCGCGGCTTCCCGCGAAGACGAGGCCGACGGCAGCGACCGCACCGAAAACTCATGCGCTTTCCCCGGCACGCCCAACGCTCAAATTCAGCGGTGAGCGAAGCGAGTCCGCTGCAATGCCAAGTTAGGCTCTGGTGGCGGACCGGGAGGAGCGGGAATGATCGTCCAGCCTTCGGCGGCATGTTTGTTCTGGCGCGCCTGAAGATCAGCAAATATGCGGTCGAGATCGAAATCCAAGCTGGCGGCATGCTGCTCGCGAATCGCACGTACCTCGTGAATGATGCTATCAGTCATTGTCGTCTCCCAAGAGCTCGTCAGGTGTGCAAATGAAGGGCAGGAACAAGCCCTGCCGCTGAAAATCTTCGGCGATTCGCGCCTGAATCTCAGGGTTGGCGATATGCCGACAGTTCCACGTCAGTAGATAATCTACGATGGGGGGTCTCCACTTAACCGGACTTAGGCCGCCAGGGGCGTCCCGCCGGCGGTTGATCGAGGCTCGGCGAATGCGTGTATGCGCGCGGCGGCGTGGGCGGCACCGCGCGGGGACGCCGTCCAGCGACGATGTCTGCGTAGCGCACCGGATCGTGAGTTACCGCGAGTTCGAGCACCCGATAGAACACCAGCCCACGGCTCCGGGAGTGCCGTCGGTTGAACCTGAACACGAACTCGTTCAAGTAGCTGGGAAGGTGCGCGTCATCGGCCGATCCTTGATGAGTGCCCAGCAGCCATCGCTTGGCCAATGAGGCGACCCGATGCACGGCGGGCAGTAGCTTGGCGGGATCCTCTCCCCGCGCTCGGGCTGCACGCTGACTGCGCGCTTCGTGGCAGTAGCCGAGCTTGTCCAGCCCTCGATAGCCCTGCCAGCCGTCCGTGATCACGGTGGCGCCCGGCTCGACGTGATCGGAAACGAAGGCGTGGAGCGAGGCCGACGACGCGTCCGAAAGCGGCGCAATTCGGCAGCGGCCGTAACCTTTCGGTTCGTGGATCTCGACCGCGATGCCGGTCAGGATCTTCTTGCCCTTCGCCCGGCCGCCGCTCAGCCCGGGCTCCCGACCGCCGATGTAGGTCTCGTCAACCTCAACGACCCCGGCCAGCCGTTCGCGGCCTGGGCGCACAAGCACCGACCTCATCCGATGCAACATCGCCCACACGGTCTGATACGAGCCGATCTCCAGGGTCCGCTTCAGGCTCAACGCCGAGATCCCGTCCTTGCCGGTGGCGAACAGCCAGCAGGCTGTGAACCACACCGTCAACGGCGTGCGCGTTCGGTCGAAGATGGTACCCGCCGTGACCGACGTGCGGGTACCGCACCCGGAGCACTTGAACCGAGCGTCAGCCAACCGCCAGCCCCCTTCCTCGCCACACGTCGGGCACACGAAGCCCGCTGGCCATCGCAGCCATTCCAGGTAGTCGAGACAGTCAGCATCGGTCCGGAACCAAGCCTGGAACTCGCCCTGTGACCTCGGGTAGTCCTTGCCTGCGCGAGGGTAAGCCATTCCGGCAGTGTATCCCACCGGTCCGGTTAAGTGGAGACCCCCAAATCTACGAAATGGACTGTGGCAATCGAAATATGTATAGCATCCTCCGTCGCCCTGAGCGGAACAATTCCGGCGGCAACGAGCCCCTTTGCTAGCTCAACACTGCGAGCAGTAATGTCGAGCAGCGGTATCCCCAACAGCGCGTCAAGCCGCTTGCTCGCCGCGGAGGCATCTCCCCCGCCGCATTCAGTGACAACAAGTTCTGAAGCAACCAGATCGACTTCCCTGCGCCGATCCCAGAAGAGATAAGTGGTCTGCTGATGGCCAGCTTCGATAACGTTCTTGCTTGGACGAGACGTCAAATAGCTGATGACGGATGTTTCGATGTAAACCTTACGTTTCATGATTTCGGCGCCTTGGTTCAGAAATCCGTGGTCTGTCGCCTCTTATCGTTTCGCTTGCTGTGTTTCGCCCGGAGGCAAAAAGAAAGACCTGCCCCCTTGTTCTTATCGCGCAGCGTCCAGCGACTGAAAGGAGCGAGGTTGAGCGCCGGGTTGGGCGGCTGGAGCTATAGCTACCAAACGCTGCACTCGACTGGGATGGTGCAAGAACAGCCAAGCATGAACTACGCATTTGGATAGCGATTTGTTTGGAGTTCGGCCAAGGAGGCATATGTTGATTCTTCAAAAACCGTCACGGTGTTATCTGGGTTTTGAACCCCGATGCAGTTTGATACCGCATCGCCGTCGACCGTTATGGCGATGCAGGAGGAAAACACGTCGTCGCTTTTTTCGACGCTGTGCGTTTCAATTCGCCAAGCGATGACCGGCTCTCCAAGCTCGACTTTCTTCACATCATCAAAATCGATGACAGTAACGAAGCCAGGCTGCGCTGGAACAATTTGAATCGATAGCGGTTTCATAAGTGACTCTCCAAAGTGAGAAGGAATGGGGCCGCCCAACGTTTGAGCTAACCGGCACATTGTGGTGTGACGGCATTTGACCCAGAATGAAATGGCGGGGCAAATGGCGGCACGCCGCAATGTGTCCGGTTGAGCGAATGGTTAGGCCTATGCCGCGACATATTGCGAGCTCATTGCAGCGATGAATCGATTCATCTTCTCGGCCTTGGCATCTGGTATGCCAGGTATTTGCCAGACCGTCGTTTGTCTTGTGTTCATGAACCTGTTCTCTGCATTCTCTACGTCTGCGATTGCCGCGCAAGAAACAAGAACGGATATTGCCCGACCTGGAGTTAGGTACTTTCGAAGATGTCGCTCATGAGTTCGCAGGAAGAAATTATTCCGGTCTTCAAGCATTGAAGACATGGCCGAGAGTGTCGGAGCCTTTAAGATTGCATTCGCGGGAAGCAGGTCGTCGAGATTCAAAGCAATGATTCCGAATTCGCCTTCTCTTTCAATCTGTGACACTGCGTTTGATAAAACCTTTGACACATTACCTTCAGAATAAATCTTCTTGCACGCGAACCCAACAGGCGATCCGGAGAATTGCACCGAAAGGTCTGGTTCACCAAGTGTTGCGTCGATCTTGTGATGGACTAGGATTCGCAGCAATTCCAGTTCCCAAAGTGTGTCCTTTGCTTTTGACTGCTCGCGACCAAGAAGATCAAGGCTTCCGGTCAGAAGACCACGTAGCGTGCCCTCCTGGGCAGCGCATTGAACTATCGATAGAGCTGCAGTGGCGATTCGCTCGACTTGCGCTGCGGCCAGCAGATGAGCAAATGTCACCTCCTCTTTCGCGCCGCGGTCCCAGGAGTCCGACATGGCAACTGTCATGTCAATAAGTTGTTGCAGGGACGCACTTTTCTTTACGTCTAGTCCGTGAGAGCTGAAAAGGTTAGCAAGTGACAGGGCTCTCGACTTGATCCCAGAATACGGTGAACTGCCCACAGACGTGAATGCTGATGTCGTACCAATCTGAGTAGATTGGCCCGATGCATTGACTTCAAAGATTGGCGAGTGCTCGGAAGTTCGTTTCATAGGCCTAACGTCAAAGCTCACGGGCGCGGAGCCGGCGGAGCGTCCCTCTGGAGCGCCTTGTTCGGCCTGCCGTTCATGTGAAGATGACGACCTCTTGAATTGAGGCTTCGCCATGCAAACGAACTACCTCTTCCGCTGCGTCAACATAGCGTGGAGGAACAGAAGCGGGCGAGACGTGGAAGTCAATAAGAATGCGCTGGGCGTGAATAGTATTCCGGTTTGCGGCTAGGAATTCAACGATATGACATTTGAGGTCATTCACGACCGCTGGATCAGTGCTGTTTTCTTGCTCACGAAAAAATCGTCGAGGGACGGCGCTAATTGGGGCTCGAGGATGAAGGCTCCCAGCCTCGTCTCGTTCATTGACCCGGTCTGCAAACTGTCGAATTACTTCGATATCCAACCCATGCTGGTGACGACCATAAATGTCCAGCATGGAAAAACCGGCTTCCGCTACCGTTAGGATATGCCAGCCAGCCCATCGATTCGCTGTTGTGTCTTACTGCTCTCGCGTGAGTTTCATGCGCGATTCCTTGTTGTGGCCGAACAGTGGAATAGACAGAATAGGCCAATCGTGTGCTACACAGAATCTGCCTGTTGTGATACATCGGTATTCTGTGTAGCGTCGCTTTGACGGCCTCCTGTGCCTCGGACGTTGCCCTACCTCAAGGAGAACCTACCCCATGCCAGAAGGAGTGTCAAGTGGAATCCCAAGCCCGGGTGCAATCGGAAGTGCGACTGGCGCCGGTGCGAGGTGGTTGGCGGCGGCATTCGGCACTAGACAAATGGCCGGAGGTGAGGTAAATAGTCATGGGTTACTTCAACGTGGAGCGAAACCCATGTCAGAACGGTGGTCGGAGATGGAGGGGCGACTCAAGCCGAGTCGGAGTTTGGAAGATCGGTTGCGAGATCATCCCGAGCTCCAGGCCAAGATGGAGTCGTTGTTGGCGGTGGTCGAGAACGCTGCCGGCGATGTCGAGAAGGCGGCGGAGGCGGAGCGGCGGGTGACGGAGGAATTGCGGCAGCTGGGCAACGAAGCGTTGCACGGCTGGGCGCGACGGCAAGCGCAGCGGAAGGAAGAAGAGGTGGCGCAACAACCGGGCGTGCAGCGGAAGGAAAAAAAACGTCTATTGGCAGAGCCGGTACGGCCAGATCGAAGTAGCGGAGCAGGTCTTCCGGCAAGGGACCCGCGGGCCGGAGATCCGGCCATTCACGCGTTCGGCGGAAGTGGTCTGCCGGGGCTGCTCGGAGCCGCTGCAGCGAGCGATCGTCGATTTTGGGGCGGACGCGCCCGCGGCACGCATTCCGCAGAAGCTGAAAGAGCATTACGGTATCGAGGTGTGCGCCAGTACGTGCTGGTCGATCGTCTTGCAGCATGCTCAGACGATCGACGAGTGCCCGAAAGCGGCGGCACAGATCCCGGAACGAGACGGGGTGGCGCAACTGATCGCCGAGATCGACGGGAGCATGATTCCGGTTGTGGAGATGGCCGAATCGAACGACCCGAGCGCGAAAGTGGACCGCCGCAAGACCCGCCAAGTGGGCTGGAAGGAAGCGCGATTGAGTCTGGTCCATACGCCTGGCTCGGTCACCCCGGTGTTCGGCGCCACCGTGGGACCGCCCGATCAAGTCGGAGAGACGCTGTTGCGCACGGCGGTTCAGGCCGGACTGGGGCGGAACACCCAGGTCCATGCGGTCAGCGATGGCGCCGCATGGATTGCCGATCAAGTGAGTGAGCAGTTCGGACTCCACGGCCACTTCCTCGTCGATTTCTACCATGTCTGTGACTACCTGACGGCCGCAGGGAAGACGATCGCCAGCACGGCGGCGAGGGCTTGGCTGGAAACGCAGAAAGATCGGCTGAAACAGAACCGTCTCCAGGACATCCTCGACGAACTGCAGCGATTCGTCGAGGACGACACCGTTCCCGATGACAACGCTCCAGTGCGCGCGGCGCATCGCTATCTCACCAATCGCCCGGGGCAGTTCAACTATCGAGACGCGCTCATGGCCGAGCTGCCAATAGGGTCGGGCGAAGTCGAAAGTGCGCACCGTTACGTCATCCAGGACCGTCTCAAGCGGGCCGGCGCCTGGTGGAAACTGAAAAACGCCAAGCACATGCTGGCGCTGCGCGTCTGCCGTGCCAACCAGGAGTGGGACCGCTATTGGCAGTCCAGACGACAACAGGCGGCCTGATCCACAGTCGCACTTCCGATTGCACCCCCCAAGCCCGGCCCAACCCGAAGCGCTCCAGCGGTTTTGGGACAAGTATCTGGCGCTGCTGCACCGTGGCGGGGTCAAACCGCCCGCGGATCGGTGGTATGTCCGACGCGCGGAACTGTATATCGAGTCGGTGCCGGGACGCCGCCTGGGTGAGCATCGGCCGGCGGGCGTGACCGGCCACCTTGCCGATCTGGGTAGACCAGGCAGAATGGAGGACTGGCAGTTCCGACAGGCGGTCGATGCGCTACAGAAACTCTTCGAGCTGGTCGGAGTGTCCTGGCTGCACGAGGTGGATTGGCGGTATTGGCGGGAGTCGGCTCGATCGCTGCCCGCCGATCATCCGACCATTGCCCGTTCACTGCCCCTTCGGGATGGGGCTTCTGCGGACGCCAGTCACGTGCCGGCAGAGGAAACGGCGGTTGCTGCGGGGTGCGCAGTGATCGAGCGTCTGGTGGCAGTAATCCGCCAGCGGAATTATTCGATCCGTACCGAGGAGGCGTATCGCTCCTGGACGCACCGGTTTCTGACCTTCATCGGCGACCGTGATCCGGGGGATGCTGGCGCCACGGAGGTGGCCGCCTTTTTGGAGACCTTGGCGGTGCAGGGGAATGTGGCGGCAAGCACGCAGAATCAGGCCCTGAACGCCCTGGTGTTCGTGTATGGGCAGGTGCTGGGGCGGCCATTGGGCGACCTGGGGACGTTTAGCGGGCCAAGCGTCCGCGGCGTTTGCCCGTGGTGCTGACGCAGGGCGAGGTGGCGCGGTTGTTGGCTAATATCGAGGGGATTTACCATCTGATGGCGTCGCTCTTGTATGGCACGGGGATGCGTTTGATGGAGTGTCTGCGGCTGCGAGTGAAAGATGTGGATTGCAAGTCTGAACCACGGATCAGGAAGCTTTGGTTTCGCCGCGGCGCCGATTCTTCCAGTGCAAAGTCCGTAGGTCGGGTTAGCGAAGCGTAACGTGCGCCGTGTCAAGGCGCTGTCTTTCAGCGGGTGCGAATCCCGTCCGGTAACTTTCGTTCCGACCGGTAGCAACTGGAGCAGTCGCGAAGGCAACAAAGCGGCTGAAGCCTTCGGTGTAGAGGGTTCTTTAGGGAACTTGGCGAGCATGCAGGCCGTAATGTGAATGAACACTGAGCAGGCCTCGGAAAGAGCGATGCGGAAGCCGACCCGGCGTTACAACGGGGAAGGCCGCTGTCGTAGGTGAAGCGAACGAAAGGCAGCCTGCGATTCCGCCGGGGTAGTGGTGACGGCATGTGTGGAAGAGGAAGACAGAGGCAACACGGGAAGCCCCATCGCGTGGTCAAGCGCAAGACCAACCGGACGCCCGCGAGGGACAGGCCGGGCGAGGTGGGGTGGCGGAGAGGCCCGTAGTACCGTTGAAGTCGGGTAATGCCGATGGAGGAAAGGGGCCTCAGTTCAAGACCAACGCAAGAAGCGGAAAGGGATAGGAGATTGGGCAACCTGCAAACTCCGATCAACGTTCAGAAACTGCGGATGGCGTTACATGCCAAAGCGAAGGAAGAACCCGGGTACCGGTTCTACCTCCTGTACGACAAGATTCATCGACGGGACGTGCTCGACCATGCCTACCGAAGCTGCCAAGCCAACCAGGGAGCAGCCGGGGTAGATGGAGTGCGTTTTGAAGACATCGAAGCGTATGGAGAAGAACGCTGCCTTGGGGAACTGGCGGAACGGCTGAAGCAGAAGGACTACCGACCGGAAGCGGTCAAACGGGTCTGGATACCGAAGCCGAACGGCAAGCTGCGCCCCTTGGGCATACCGACGATCACCGACCGAGTGGTACAAACGGCGGCGCTGCTCGTGCTGGAACCTATCTTTGAAGCCGACCTGCAACCGGAGCAATACGCCTACCGGGCAGAGCGGGGAGCGCAGGACGCGGTAAAGGCGGTTCATCGTCTGCTGAATACAGGACACCAGCAAGTGATCGATGCGGATCTGTCAGGCTATTTTGATCGCATTCCGCATCCTGAGCTGATGAAGAGCGTCGCCCGTCGGATCGTGGATCGGCACGTTCTGCACCTCATCAAGCAATGGCTGGAAGCGCCAGTGGAAGAGGACGATGGACACGGTCACCGGAAGCGGACGACGTCCAACCGGGACACCGGACGCGGCACCCCGCAAGGGGCTCCGATTTCACCGCTGCTGTCGAATCTGTACATGCGGCGATTCATCCTCGGATGGAAGAGGTTGGGGTATGCCCGTCGCTGGTCGGCGCACATCGTCAATTACGCAGACGACTTCGTCATCTGCTGCAAAGGCCGGGCAGAAGATGCCATGGACGCGATGCGGGGGATGATGGAGCAACTGAAGCTGACGGTGAACGACGACAAGACACACCTGTGTCAAATACCGCAAGAGCGGTTTGATTTCCTGGGTTACACCCTCGGGCGGTGCTACAGCCGCGAGACCGGGCGCGCCTACATCGGCACTCGGCCCTCGCAGAAGAGCATCAAACGGATGGTGGAAAGCATCACTCGGGAAACCGACCGTTGCCGAACCCTCCTGGATGCCGAGTTTGTCGTGGGACGGCTGAACCGGAAACTGACCGGCTGGGCGAATTACTTCTGCCTCGGTCCAGTCAGCCCGGCCTATCGGGCGATCAACTCCCACGTCACGCAACGGCTCCGCCGGTGGTTATGCAAGAAGCACAAGGTCTCCGGCACGGGGTTGGCGCGCTACCCGGATCAGTATCTCTACGAACAGTTGGGGCTGGTCAATTTGCCGGCACGGACCCATGACCTTCCGTGGGCGAAAGCGTGATGTCTTGTCCGAGAGCCGGATGCGGGAAAACCGCACGTCCGGTTCGATGAGCGGGATGTGGAAACGGGGCAATGGCCCGGCTACTTGGGCACCGTCAGACGAAAGGGACGGAAACAGACAAGCCGGACCTAATGCTACCGCGCCACATCTCGACTCTACCCGACATTCTCGCGTCAGGATGCGCCAACAGCGTGCCCAGGCTCGCCGAGCAACTCCTCAAGCACGTAAGGCAGGATGCCGCCCGCACGATAGTAGCTGACCTCGATCGGCGTATCGATCCGGCACAGCAACGGGCATTCAACTCGCCGGCCGTCTGCCCGTACCACCACCAGCTCGAGCTTCTGCATCGGCTGCATCGCGGCATCGAGGCCGAGGATGTCGAAGGTTTCATCACCACGCAGTTCGAGCGAAGCCAGCGAGTCGTCACCAACGAACTGCAGCGGCAGCACGCCCATGCCGACCAGATTGGCACGGTGGATTCTCTCGTAGCTGCGCGCAATCACCGCGCGCACGCCGAGCAGGCGCGTGCCCTTGGCCGCCCAGTCGCGCGACGAGCCGGTGCCGTATTCCTCGCCGGCGAAAATCACCGTCGGCGTTCCCCGCTCGATATGGCGCATCGCCGCGGCAAAGACCGTCGTCTGCTCGCCAGCGAAGAGCGTGTAGCCGCCTTGTGGCTGCCGCCCCTCGGCATCTTTCGGCAACATCAGGTTACGGATGCGCACGTTGGCAAAGGTGCCGCGCATCATCACCTCGTGATGGCCGCGGCGGGCGCCGTAGGAGTTGAAATCGGCACGGGCGACGCCTTGCTGCGTCAACCAGGCGCCGGCAGGGGTGGTCTCGCCGAAGGAACCGGCCGGCGAAATATGGTCGGTGGTCACCGAATCACCGAGCAGCAACAGCGCGCGCGCACCGCGGATGTTCCCCGCCGCCTGCTCCGGCAGCTCGAAGAACGGCGGACGCGCGATGTAGGTCGATGGCGGCCAGTCATAGACCTCGCCGGCCGGCGCGGGAATGGCTTTCCACAGGTCCTGGTCGGCGCTGACATCGGCGTAACGCCGACGGTAGGTTTCGGGATCGAGCGCGAAGGGCAGCACGGCGTTGATTTCTTCCGAGCTTGGCCAGACGTCGCGCAGATACACCGGTTGACCATCACTACCGTTCCCCAGCGCCTCGTGGTCGAGGTCGATATTGGCCCGGCCGGCGATGGCGAAGGCGACCACCAGCGGCGGCGAAGCCAGGTAATTGGCGCGCAGGTTGGGGTGGATGCGCGCTTCGAAGTTGCGGTTGCCGGAGAGCACGGCGGCGGCGATCAGCTGGTGCTCGGCGATCGCCTGGTTGAACGCCGGATCGAGGTCGCCGGCGTTGCCGATGCAGGTCGTGCAGCCATAGCCGGCAAGGGCAAAGCCGAGCTCGGCGAGCGGCGCGAGCAGTCCGGCCTGCTCGAGATAATCGGTCACCACCCGCGAGCCGGGCGCCAGCGAGGTCTTGATGTGCGGCTGCACGCGCAGGCCCTTGGCGACGGCCTTCCTGGCGAGCAGGCCGGCGGCGATCATCACCGCCGGGTTGCTGGTGTTGGTGCACGAGGTGATCGCCGCGATCAGCACGTCGCCGTGGCCGAGATCGACTCCCGGCCGCGCGGTCGGGTAGCGCTGCCCAAGGGTCTCCGGCGGCCGCGCAAAGCCGTCGGCCGACTCGGGGGCGCTGAGCAGATGGTTGAAGCGGTTGGCCATCTCGGGCAGGGCGATGCGATCCTGCGGCCGTTTCGGGCCGGCCAGTGAGGGGACGATGCTGTCCAGATCGAGGCGCACCGTCCGCGAGTAGTCGATCTGACCGGCACGCGGAATTCCGAACAATCCCTGCGCACGGAAATAGGCTTCGAAGAGCACGCAATCGGCCTCGCTGCGGCCGCTGCTGCGCATGTAGCCGACGGTCTTCTCGTCGACCGGGAAGAAACCCATCGTCGCCCCGTACTCCGGCGCCATGTTGGCCAGGGTGGCACGGTCGGTGACCGAAAGGCTGCTGGCGCCCTCGCCGAAATACTCGACAAAGGTGCCGACGACTTTCTCACGGCGCAGCAACTCGGTCACCGTCAGCACCAGATCGGTGGCGGTGACGCCCTCGCGCAGGCAGCCGCTGAGTTCGACGCCGACGACATCGGGGGTCAGGAAGTAGACCGGCTGACCGAGCATCGCCGCTTCGGCCTCGATGCCGCCAACTCCCCAGCCGACGACGCCGACGGCGTTGATCATCGTGGTGTGCGAGTCGGTGCCGACCAGGGTATCGGGAAAATAGAGCCGCCCGCTGACGGTTTCCTGCTGACGAACGCCGTGGAAGAAGTGCTCGAGATTGACCTGATGGACAATGCCGACTCCCGGCGGCACGACGCGGAAGGTTTCGAAGGCCTGCATTCCCCATTTCATGAACTGATAGCGCTCGCGGTTGCGCTCGAACTCGCGCGTCATGTTCTGCTGCAACGCCTGCGGTGTGCCGTAATAGTCGACCTGCACCGAATGGTCGACGACCAGATCGACCGGCACCAACGGTTCGATACGCCGGGGATCGAAGCCGCGTGCCTGCGCCACCTGGCGCATCGCGGCGAGATCGCAGAGCAGCGGCACGCCGGTGAAGTCCTGCAGGACGACACGCGCAACGACGAAGGGGATTTCCTCGCTGCGCGCGGCGCGCGGCCGCCACTCGGCGAGTTCAAGGATGTGCCGCTCGGTGACCCGCTGACCATCACAGTGGCGCAGCAGTGCTTCGAGAACGATGCGCAGCGACACCGGCAGGCGGGAGACATTACCGATGTCGGCGGCAATCAACGCCGGCAAGGAATAAAACAGCGCCTCCGGCTGGCCGGGAGGCGTGAAGCGGGACAGGGTGCCGAATGGTGAATGGGGCATGCAGAACCTCCGGACAGGAGCGCGGGGTGCGCAGGTAGTCAACAGACACCTGGTGACGGTGCTGGTTCCCCTGCTTGCTGCGCCGGCAGCCAGTGCGCGCCGCCCGGCTATCGACCGTCGCGTCGTGATCCTTTATGCTTGATCATGCTCGGTCGACCGCTGACGCCGGGCGCGGCACCCGCCTGAGCGTGCAACGTGGCGCGCACGCGCGCTTGCCACACTCAACCCAAGGAGAACCACATGGCTGCAAAGAAGATTCTGATGCTCACCGGTGATTTCACCGAGGATTACGAAACCATGGTGCCATTCCAGGCCTTGTTGATGGTTGGCCATACGGTACACGCGGTGTGTCCCGGCAAGAAAGCCGGTCAGCAGGTGCGCACCGCGGTGCACGATTTCGAAGGCGACCAGACCTACAGCGAGAAGCCGGGCCACAACTTCACCCTGAATGCCGATTTCGACGACCTGCAGGTCGAAGAGTACGACGCGCTGGTGATTCCGGGCGGCCGTGCTCCGGAGTATCTGCGTCTGAATCCGGCAGTGCTCGCGGCGGTGCAGCATTTCGCCGCTGCCGGTAAACCGATTGCCGCAATCTGTCACGGCGCGCAGCTACTCGCCGCTGCCGGAGTTCTCGGCGGACGCTCCTGCAGTGCCTATCCGGCCTGTGCACCGGAGGTCAGGGCCGCTGGTGGCGAGTATGCCGAGCTTCCGGTTGACCAGGCGCATGTGGACGGCAATCTGGTTACCGCGCCGGCATGGCCAGCGCACCCGGAATGGCTGGCGAAGTTTCTCGCGGTTCTGGGAACCCGCATCGAGCCATAGAATTACCGCCGACCGTGAAATTCGCGTCGGCGTCGCTACCCTGGGCGACTGCAGCAGGCGTATCCAGGCCATCGCAGCGGGGGTATTGGCCCAGGTGCATGGGGCATTCGGCGGCTTCCTGGTCGACCGCCCCGTGGCTGCACAACTCGACCTGCTCGGGCGACGGCTGCCCGCAGTCGATTCAGCGCGTCTGGGTCGCCATGGCGTC
>JADJOT010000002.1 GCA_016713625.1 Candidatus Accumulibacter affinis | reverse complement strand
TGGTTTCCAGCCTCAGTTCGCTGGAGTCGAACCGGCTCGGCTACGAGGTTGGCGTACGCATCAACATCGACGTCCTCAACGCCGAGAATCAGGTCTACGTTACCCGGCGCGATCTGGCCAAGGCCCGTTTCAACACCCTGCTGGCCCAGCTCAAGCTGAAGGCGGCGGTCGGCTCGCTCGCCGAAAGCGACCTCGAAAGAATCAATTCGCTGTTCGAGGCGCCATAAGCCGCTGGATCAGGGCCAGCGTGCGCGCGGTGGCACCGCGGTGTGCCTGGCTGAAGTTCCTGGCCGCCGTGCGCATGGCCAACAGCTCTGCTCGGTGCTGGAACAGGTCTGCTGCGGTCAGCGCAGCCTGTGCTGCGTCGACAATCTGACGCGCGGCCCCACAGGCCATTGCATCCTGACTGGCCTGGGCAAAGTTGAAGCTGTGCGGGCCGAGCAGGACCGGACAGCCGCAGGCAGCTGCCTCGATCAGATTCTGCCCGCCGAACGGCAGCAGCGTACCGCCGATCAACGCCAGGTCCGCGAGAGCATAATAAGCAGCCATTTCGCCCATGCTGTCGCCCAGCCAGACCTGCGTTTCCCGGCTCGGCAGCTCGCCGGTACTGCGCCGGCAAAACGCCAGGCGGCGCTCGCCGATCAATCCGGCAACCTCGGCAAAGCGTTGTGGATGCCGCGGAACCAGCAGCAATAGCAGCTCGGGAACGCGCATGGCGGCGAAAGCGTCGAGGATCAGCGCTTCCTCTCCCTCGCGGGTACTCGCCGCCAGCCAGATCGCGCGAGATCCGAGCGCCTGCCGCCACCGCCCGCCCAATTGCAGCTTGTCGGGGGCCGGGGTGACGTCAAACTTGAGATTGCCGCAGATATTGATCTGCCGGGCGCCAAGCTGTTGCAGACGTTCGCCGTCGGCCGCCGTCTGCGCGGCAATGATGCTCAAAGACGCCAGCGCCGGCTCGATCAGCCCACGCAGGCGGGCATAGCCGCGCTGTGAACGGACCGACAGGCGGGCGTTGATCAGCGCAATCGGCAGATCGCGGCGTCTGGCGGCCTCGATCAGGTTTGGCCATAGCTCGGTTTCCATCAGCAGCCCGAGTTGTGGCTGGAAGTGATCGAGAAAACGCCCGCAGGCATCGGGCAGGTCGTAGGGAAGATAGGCCTGGAGCAGACGCCCCGGATACCTGGCCAGCAGCTCATGACCAGTCGCCCGGCCGGTTGGCGTCATGTGCGTCAGCAGCATCCGGTGCTCGGGATAGGCGTGCAGCAACGATTCGATCAAGGGCTCGGCAGCGCGCGTCTCGCCGACCGACACGGCGTGCAGCCAGATCAGCGGCAGGGGCAGGCACGGCGCATAGAAGCCGTGCCGCTCGCCCAGCTGCTGCAGATACTCGGGCTGTTTGCGCGCGCGCCACAGCAGGCGCAGCCAGATCAGGGGCATGGCGAGATAGAAGAGCAGCGAATAGAGCAGGCGACACATCAGCGCAACGCCTGCTCGACCACGCTCAGGACTTGGTGTACCGACGGTGGCGCGCCAGGGTGGCCGAGATTGCGCACGAAGCCCGTTCCATAGACGCCGGTCAGCGCCGGTTCGCTCGCGATGTAAAGGGCAATGACCGGTACTCGCAAGGCCGCAGCCAGGTGTGCCAGGCCGGTATCGACACCGATCGCCAGACTGGCGCGGGCCATCAGCGTGGCGATCTGCGGCAGGCTGAGCGGGGGCGCCGCAATCGCCCCGTCGACCACGGCGGCGATGCGTTCGGCACGTTGTCGTTCCAGCACATTGCCGGCCGGCAGCACGGGTATCAGCCCGCCCTCGCGCAACGCCATGGCCACCGCGCACCAGTGCTGTTCGTCCCACAGCTTGTCATCGCGGCTGGTGGCGGTCAGCAGAATCGCCAGGCGCTCCTCCTTGAGCCAGGCCGTCTCAGGGGCTGGTGCCGAGATGCCGTAGTCGAGCGGCAGCTCGAGCGGGTAATCGAGAGCGGCGGCGGCCAGCCAGCGGTTGCGTTGCACCGCGTGCACGTTGCGCGGGATGACGAAGGTGGCGTCATAGAAACGTGCCGCGAGCGGTTCGCGTGCGGCTTCGGCAGCGTAGCCGCAATGTCTGCCATTGGCCTGTCGGGCGATCAACGCGCTCTTCAGCAGCCCTTGCGTATCGAGCACCAGCTGGTAGTCCGTGCCGCCGATGCGTCGCCTGAAATCGCCAATTTCCCGCCAGGTGGACAGTCTGCCCAGGTTCCCGCGCCAGCGCCTGACGGCGACCGGGATCACCTGATCGACGGCGGCATGCAGGCGTGGAATATCGGCAAAGGCCTCCTCGACACACCAGTCAATGCGTGCTTCGGGAAAGCTCAGGCGCAGATCGCTGACCACCGGCAGATTGTGAATTACATCACCGAGCGACGAAGTCTTTACCAGTAGGATGCGCATCGGTGGGCCAGGGTTGAGAAGGACCGGCGCGAGCCGGCAACTGCGCATTATAGAAGAAGGCAGGATGGCGCAAGTCGGTGTTGCTCGCCAACCTCGGCCTGCCAGCAGCCGCGCCAGCGGTGCAATCGCCGCTGGCGCACCCTCGAAGCGCTATAATGCCGCCTCCTGCGAGCCGTTCGCGGCGAGTCGGTCCTGCCTGGAGATGCGGTAAATGAACTCCCCTGTGATTCGTCCGGTAGTCCTCTGTGGAGGTTCCGGGACCCGTTTGTGGCCGCTTTCGCGAACGCATCATCCCAAGCAGTTCCTGCGCCTGGTGGACGATTTTTCGCTACTCCAGAACACGCTGCGACGACTCGACGGTTTGCCGGGTCTCGGTCTGGCGATTGCCGTGGGCAACGAACACCATCGTTTCCTGGTGGCCGAACAGTTTCTCGAAATCGGGCTGCCGGCCGACATCCTGCTGGAGCCGGCAGCGCGCAATACGGCGCCGGCGGTCGCTGCGGCGGCGTTACAGGCGCTCTGCGAGGACGGCGAAAATCCACCACCGCTGTTGCTGGTGCTACCATCCGACCACGTGATCACCCAGGTCGCGGCTTTCCAGGACGCGGTCAGGGCGGCCATTCCACACGCGCAGGCTGGCGCACTGGTCACCTTCGGCGTCGTGCCGGATCGCCCGGAGACCGGCTACGGTTATATCCGCCGGGGCGCGCCGCTGGTCGGCGGCTACGCGCTTGAGCGTTTTGTCGAAAAACCCGATCCCCAAACTGCGCAAGCCTATCTGGATTCGGGCGAGTACTTCTGGAACAGCGGCATGTTCCTTTTCCGCGCCGACGCGTACCTCGCGGCATTGGACCAATTCGCGCCAGCCATCCACGCCTGTGTGGCGACGGCGGTGGCGAGTGCGCGGCGCGATCTTGACTTTCTGCGCCTCGATCCGGTCGCCTTCGCTGCCAGCCCGGCGAACTCGATCGATTACGCGGTGATGGAAAGGACGACGCGCGGGGTGGTGATTCCGCTCGATGCCGGCTGGAACGATATCGGCGCCTGGGATGCGCTGGCTTCCATCGGACAGGTTGGCGCGAATGGCAACACCCAGCGCGGTGATGTGCACAGCGTCGACACTCGCGATTGCGTGCTGTTCTCGGAAGGACGCTTGCTGGCCACGGTGGGAGTCGATCATCTGATCGTGATTGCCACACCGGACGCGGTGCTGGTGGCCGACAGGTCGAAAGCGCAGGCAGTGAAGATGCTGGTCGACGAATTGAAGGGCGCTGCCCGTTGCGAAACCGAGGTCCGGCATGTCGTGCATCGCCCGTGGGGCAGCTATGAAGGGGTTGCGCATGGTCCGCGCTATCAGGTCAAACGCATCCTGGTGAAACCCGGAGCCCGCCTGAGCCTCCAGAAACATCACCATCGTGCTGAACACTGGGTGGTCGTCAAGGGAACGGCAAGGATCACCTGTGGCGATGAAACCCTGTTGCTATCCGAAAACCAGTCAAGCTATATTCCGCTTGGCGTCCTCCATCGCCTGGAAAACCCTGGCAAGATTGACCTTGAGATCGTTGAGGTCCAGTCCGGCAGCTATCTCGGCGAGGACGACATCGTTCGCCTGGAGGACAACTACGGCCGATAAGGCCGACACTTCACGTGCGCCATGTTTCGCCGCTTGAGAGCGGCACCCCATCTACCCCCGCAGCACTCTTTGAAAGGTCTCCTGCATGATCCTGGTTACTGGCGGCGCCGGCTTTATCGGAGCCAACTTTGTACTCGACTGGCTGGCCCAAAGTGACGAGGCGGTGATCAACCTCGACAAGCTGACCTATGCCGGGAATCGGGAAAATCTTGCTTCTCTGGCCAACGACCAGCGGCACGTCTTCGTCCATGGCGACATTGGCGACAGCGAACTGACGCGGCGACTTTTGGCGCAATACCAACCGCGCGCGATCATCAACTTTGCTGCCGAATCCCACGTTGATCGTTCGATCCACGGCCCGGAAGATTTCATCCAGACCAATATCGTCGGCACTTTCCACCTGCTCGAGGCAATCCGTGGCTACTGGAGTGGTCTCTCCGAAGAATCCGGGCAGCGCTTCCGTTTTCTGCACGTTTCTACTGACGAGGTCTATGGTTCGCTAAGCAAGGAAGAGCCCGCCTTCAGCGAAACCCACCGCTACGAGCCGAACAGCCCTTACTCCGCGAGCAAGGCCGCGAGCGACCATCTGGTGCGGGCCTACCACCACACCTACGGCCTGCCGGTGCTCACCACCAACTGCTCGAACAACTACGGGCCTTACCACTTCCCCGAAAAACTGATCCCGCTGATGATCGTCAATGCGCTTGCCGGCAAGCCCTTGCCGGTGTACGGCGACGGCCAGCAGATTCGCGACTGGCTCTACGTCAAGGACCACTGCAGTGCGATCCGGCGCGTTCTCGACGCCGGCAGCCCCGGCGAGACCTATAACGTCGGTGGCTGGAACGAAAAACCCAATCTCGACATTGTGCATACGGTTTGCGCGCTGCTCGATGAACTTAGCCCGCGTGCCGACGGCAGACCTTACCAGCAACAGATCACCTACGTCACCGACCGTCCCGGCCACGATCGCCGTTATGCCATCGACGCTCGCAAGATCGAGCGGGAGCTTGGCTGGAAACCCGCGGAAACCTTCGCCACTGGTATCCGCAAGACCGTGCAATGGTATCTCGAAAATCAGGACTGGGTGGGCAATGTCCAGTCCGGCGCCTACCGCGAGTGGGTCGAGAAGAACTATGGAGAACGGCAGCCATGAAAATCCTTCTCTTCGGGAAACGCGGACAGGTCGGCTGGGAGCTGCAGCGCAGTCTGGCCCCGCTCGGCCAGATCGTCGCCCTCGATCACGCAGGCGACGGCAGCCTGTGTGGCGACTTCACCAATCTCGCCGGTCTCGCGACATGCGTGCGGGCCGTCGCTCCGGACGTCATCGTCAACGCCGCCGCCCATACGGCAGTCGACAAGGCCGAGTCGGAACCCGAACTGGCGACCACCATCAACGCCCTTGCTCCCGGTGTACTGGCCGAGGAAGCCGACCGTTTGGGTTCCTGGCTGGTTCATTACTCGACCGACTACGTGTTTGACGGTAGTGGTACCACGCCGTGGCGAGAAGGCGACCCGACCGGCCCACTCGGTGTCTATGGGCGGAGCAAGCTCGCCGGTGAACAGGCGGCAGCCCGCTGCGCCAGGCACCTGATCTTCCGCACCAGTTGGGTATTTGCTGCGCGCGGCAACAATTTTGCCCGCACCATGTTGCGTCTGGCGAGCGAGCGCGATCAACTGCAGGTCGTCGCTGACCAGATCGGCGCACCCACCGGAGCCGAGTTGCTCGCCGATGTCACCGCACACGCCATCCGCAGTGCCCGGCAGTGCCCCGATCTGGCGGGGCTTTACCACCTGGTGCCCGGGGGAGAGACCAGCTGGCACGGTTACGCGCGGCACGTCATCGAGTATGCCCGCCAGGCCGGTCAGGCGATCCGCGTCGCGCCCGAGGCAATCACCGCCGTGCCAAGCAGCGCCTACCCGGTGCCCGCGCCCCGTCCGCACAACTCCCGTCTCGATACGCACAAGCTGCAGGCCGCCTTTGACCTGATCCTGCCGGACTGGCAGCTGGGTGTGGACCGCATGCTGATGGAGATTCTCGGGCAGTAGCCACTAGCGCTAACGCGGCGCTTGCCTGACACGGCGACGCACGCAATTCTTGAGGGGGGAGTTCGGCTTGGTCTGGTGGCTGGCATATATTGTGCTGGGTCTATTTACCGGTTTCTTCGCCGGCATGCTCGGCATCGGCGGCGGACTGGTGATGGTACCGACCCTGACCATGATGTTCGCTGCGCAGGCGGGCTTCCCGCCTGCCGAGGTGCTCCAGCTGGCACTCGGCACGTCGATGGCGGCGATCCTGTTCACCTCGCTGGCCAGTCTGCGTGCGCACCACCGGCATGGCGCGGTGCTATGGAGAATCGTTGCCCAGATCACGCCAGGGATTCTCGTCGGGACGCTGCTGGGCACCCTCTTCGCTTCGACTGTGCCAGCCAAACCGCTGGCGATTTTTTTCACGGCTTTCGTCTGCCTGGTCGCCGTGCAGATGATCTTCAATCTCAAGCCCAGGCCTGCTCGAGAGTTGCCGGGCGCCGGCGGCGTCTTTGCCGTTGGTAGCGGCATCGGCGCACTATCGGCACTGGTCGCGATCGGTGGCGGATCGCTTACCGTGCCTTTTCTTACCTGGTGCAACGTGCGCGTACAGAATGCCATCGGCACGTCGGCAGCGATCGGTTTCCCGATCGCGGTGGGCGGCTCCCTGGGCTATATCTTCAACGGCTGGGGGCATCCGGGACTTCCCGAATGGAGTCTGGGTTACGTCTATCTGCCGGCCTGCATCTGGCTGGTGCCGTCGAGCATGTTGACGGCACCGCTGGGGGCAAAGCTGGCGCACAGCCTGCCGGTGGCCACCTTGAAGCGCGTCTTCGCCGGCCTTCTGATCGTGCTGGCGGCCAAGATGTTGTGGGGGCTCTTCATCGGCAAGGGCTGACTGTGCTTTATCGTGCGCCGTGCCCAGGCGCTGTCGGCCAGCGGATGCGAATCCCGGCCGGCGACTTTCGCTGCGGCCGGTAGCAAGCGGAGCGGTCGTGCAGCTAACGAGACGGCTGAAGCTCATTGCACTTTGGCCAAGGCGGCGCTCCGACAGCGGCAATCCGAAGTGTTAAGATTCACGCCTGTCCAGACAGCACGCCAATCACCAAGGGAGAATCTGCATGAAACTCGAAACCCTCGCCGTCCACGCGGGTTACCGTCCCGAACCGACGACCAAGGCAGTCGCCGTGCCGATTTACCAGACCACTGCGTATTCCTTCGACAGTACCCAGCACGCTGCCGATCTGTTCGACCTCAAGGTGGTCGGCAACATCTACACGCGAATCATGAATCCGACCCAGGATGTCCTGGAAAAGCGCGTTGCCGCGATGGAAGGCGGCATCGGCGGACTGGCCCTGGCCTCGGGCCAGGCGGCGATCACCTACGCGATCATGACCATTGCCGAAGCCGGCGACAACATCATTTCGGCATCGACTCTGTATGGCGGTACCTACAATCTCTTCGCCCACACTCTGCCGCAATATGGGATCGAGGTGCGCTTCGCCAGCCACGCGGATCCAGCCAGCTTTGAAAGGCTGATCAACGGTAAGACCAAGGCCCTTTTTTGCGAATCAGTCGGCAATCCGCTCGGCAACGTTACCGACTTCGAGCAGCTCGCCGAGATTGCCCATCGCCACGGCGTGCCGCTGATCGTCGACAACACCGTTCCCTCG
This sequence comes from Candidatus Accumulibacter affinis, assembly GCA_016713625.1. GTDB lineage: Bacteria > Pseudomonadota > Gammaproteobacteria > Burkholderiales > Rhodocyclaceae > Accumulibacter > Accumulibacter affinis. Next base: position 577,240 of record JADJOT010000002.1, on the reverse strand, counting down.
CCCTACCTGTGCCGTCCCTTCGAGCATGGCGCCGACATCGTCGTGCACTCGCTGACCAAGTACATCGGCGGCCATGGCAACTCGATCGGCGGCATGATCGTTGATAGCGGGCGCTTTCCCTGGGCCGAGCACAAGGCGAAATTCAAGCGCCTCAACGAACCCGACGTGTCCTATCACGGCGTGGTTTACACCGAAGCCCTCGGTCCGGCCGCCTACATCGGACGGGCGCGCGTCGTGCCGCTGCGCAACATGGGTGCGGCCATCTCGCCTTTCAACAGCTTCCTGATTCTGCAGGGTCTGGAAACACTGCCGCTGCGTATGGACCGCATCTGCGCCAACGCCGAAAAAGTCGCCGCTTACCTGCAAAGCCACGCCAAGGTGGCATGGGTCAATTATGCCGGACTACCCGATCATCCGGACCACTCCCTGATCCAGAAGTACATGGGCGGCAAGGCCTCGGGGATCCTCACCTTCGGTGTCAAGGGCACTGACTGCAGCGGCGCGGAGGGGGGCGCCCGCTTTCAGGATGCCCTGCAGTTGTTCACGCGACTGGTCAACATCGGCGACGCCAAGTCGCTCGCCTGCCATCCGGCATCGACGACTCACCGCCAGTTGGCGCCGGCAGAACTGGCCAAGGCGGGGGTCTCCGAGGAAATGATTCGCCTCTCGGTGGGGATCGAGCATATCGACGATCTGATCGCCGATCTGGAGCAGGCGCTGGCTGCTGTGTGACGCTCAGTTCCGGGTTAAAACCATAGTAAAATCAGTTTTGTAATGATGCGCGCAGGAGATAATTCTGGGTTAACATGTGGGCATTATTGGTCTCACCTCCGATGCCTGTGGATATCCCTAGTAGTCCACCTCGCCTGCCGCTCGTCGATCTGCGTGCCGATGATGTCGAAATCGGGAATTACGCCGCCCTGCTTGACGGTCTCAATATTGGTCTGCTGGTGTTCACCCCGACAGGTTCTGTGCATCTGCGCAATACCCGAGCTAGCGCTCTTCTGGCAGATGCGTCCGGCGTATGGCAAGACGAAAACGGTCAGCCGTTGGGGATCGCTGGTCGGCCAGAAACGCAGGTTCTGCAGACCCGCCAAGCAATTCTGCAGCGGGCCATCGGCATCAGAAATGATGCTTCGGGTACCTGCACCTGGTGCAAGGTGAGCGCCTTCCCGGTATTTGCCGATGATGGCGGCCTGCGACGTGTCCTCCTGACGCTGGCGGATCTGAGCCGCTACAGCCCGCTAGCCAACGAAAGCCGGCAGCTGCCGACGCACGACCCGCTCACCGAGGTATTCAACCGGCGCTACATCTCGCTCTTGCTCGATGACGAAACTCGCCGTGCGCGCCGTTACGGCACACCGTTTGCGTTGGCCCTGATTTCCATCGACGACTTCGCCGTTCTTTGCGCAGCGAATGGATCGCCAGCCGGCGAGCGCGTGCTCGGCGAACTGGGCCAACTGCTGGGCAGAAGTCTGCGCGAGTTTGACATGGTCGGTCGCTTTGGAGCCGATGACTTCCTGCTGATTCTGCCCAACGTGCGCGTCAGCGATGCGGTGATCGGGCTCGAACGTTTGCGCGAGCTGGTGGATGCGACGCATTGGCGTGAAGGCGAGCCGCGGCTGACGATCAGCGGCGGGGTGACCGAATACGGTGGCGAGGATGTCGCGGCGCTGATTGAACGCGTGCAGTCGCTGCTCATCGCGGCACGCGCCGCAGGTGGCAACCGTTTTTGTGTCGATCTGGAGATGTTCTAGCCGGTCTGCGCGGGTGCCGCGCTTCAGGGCAGTTCCTCGACCAGCAGCCAGACGCTGCGCCAGTCGCTACCGCTCTGCACGCTTCCAGGCTCGCTGAGTCCGGTCTGTTGACTGCTGCCGCCAAGTTCAAGCCACTCGCCGAGGCGGCCTGAGACCGTCGTCGTCAGCCGCTGTGTATCAATGCTGCCGCGGTAACCGCCCGGCGAATCGAACTGCGGGCTGATCTCCACGGTCACCCGCTGGCCGACAACCCGCGGTACGGCGTAGAAGCCCTGCCCGAGATCGCGATAGATGATGCCTTCGTTGATCAGCACGCCGCGCGGCCCGATCGCCACCCGCTGCAAGGGCACCGGCAGCGATTGCCCGACCTGAATCAAGGCGCGCCCACCTTCGATCACCTGCACCACCTGCGTGCTGCCGATGGCCTGCGAGCCGCGCCGCTCGTACGTCGACGCGGCGACGCTGCTATCGCGATGCTGGCTGACTCGGATCAGTAGCCGTCGCGCCGGCGTATCGATCGCTGCCAGCGCCCGCCGGATTTGTTCACGATTGCGCGGCGAGGCGCGCAGGATCAACTGATCGTTCATCCCGGAAATCGTTCCCCCGGGTTCGAGCAAGGGTTGCAGCGTCGGCAGCAGCTGCTCGAGCGTACGGTGCCGTAGCGCAATGATCTCCATCTCCTGCTGCGCGGCAGCAAGAACGGGCAGACCTCCAACAAGCAACATCAGCAGCCATCGCCCGTCGCCGGCAAGCGCGCGCAGCGCGCTGCTCATGACAGATGCGGCAAACCGAGATACTCGCGCGAACGCATCTCGGTCAGACGACTGGCCGTGCGAAAGAACTCGCTGGCCTGCGTGCCCTGTGTGTACAGGCTGTCCGGACCGCAATCGGCGGTGACGATCAGCTTGACCTTGTGATCGTAGAAAATGTCGACCAGCCAGGTGAAACGCCGGGCTTCCGATGACATGCTCGCCGACATCCGGGGAATTGCCGAGAGCAGCACCGTGTGATAGCCGCGCGCGAGTTCGAGGTAGTCGTTCTGCGAGCGTGGGCCACCGCACAGTGACTTGAAGTCGAACCAGATCACGCCATTGCCGCGCCGCTGGGTGGGAATCGCGCGCCCGAGAATCTCGACACTACCGGCCTGCGCCCCTTCGCTGCCGGCCATCGCGGCAAAATACTCGGCCATTTTCAGCTCGGCAGCGGCGTCGGCCGGGTAATGAAAGATCTCGACCTGCTCGAGGGTACGCAGCCGATAATCGACACCGGCGTCGATCTCCAGCACGTCCAGATGCGACTTGATCAGAGCGATCGTCGGCAGGAAGTTCTCGCGTTGCAGGCCGTTGGGATACAGCCGGTCAGGTGGATAGTTGGAAGTCATTACGAAAACCACGCCGCGCGTGAACAGCGCTTCGAGCAGGCGGCCGAGGATCATCGCATCAGCGATGTCGGAAACGTGGAACTCATCGAAACAGAGCAGCCGCAGCTCGGTAGCGATCCGTTCGGCCACCCGCAGCAGTGGATCACTCTCGCCCTTGAGTTCATTCAACTGCTGATGCACCCCATGCATGAAGGCGTGGAAGTGAATCCGCCGCTTGCGACGGTAGGGCACTGCATCGTAAAAGCAGTCCATCAGAAAGCTCTTGCCTCGCCCAACGCCGCCCCAGAAATAAACGCCACGCGGGACTTGTGGCGGGGCAAACACACGCCGCAAAGTGTTGCGGCGCCCGACCTTGAACGACAGCAGGTCGTAGTAGAGGCGCTGCAGGCGATCGGCAGCCGCGCGTTGCGCGGCGTCAGCCCGGAAGTTGCGCGCTGCGAGCAGGCCCTCGTAGGCGTCGATCATTCCCCGCTCGGGGACCTTGAGAACTCGGTGAGGCATCAGCGTCTTTCGGCTACTCGGAGGAGGTTCCTCGCGCTGGTTGGACGGGCGGCTGGACAGTGCGCAAGCATCGATTGCGGGGCTGCGCAGCCGTCCCCTGGATAAACCGGTCGCGGCGGTTTCGGACACCCCGGAAGATGAAAGTCATCGCCAGGCGGTCGTTGACTGCCACGCGCTTTGCCCAAGTCCGGGCTATTCGCAAATTGCCTCGGCCCAGCAATTGGGCGTTTCGTAGAGACGCAAGCGTTCGAGTCGCAGCTGTTTGCCGTAGCTGTCCCGATACACCGCATCGAGAATCTCGAACGCTCTCTGCGCCAGGTTTTCGGCGGTCGGCACGCAGTCGAGCAACACCGTCTTGTGCTCCGGCAGCGACGCCAGGAAGTTCCACCACCGGCAGGTCGCCGGCATAGGCCAGGAAGGCATGATCCCAGGCATCGACCAGATGCTTCGCCGCCAGCGACTTGACCTCGGAAAAATCCATCACCATCCCATTGGCCGGGTCGCCGTCGAGGTCGATGATGTCGCCGGCAAGAGTGATCTCGATTGCATAGCGGTGCCCGTGCAGGTGTCGGCATTGACTCTTGTGGTCGGGAATGCGGTGGCCTGCGTCAAACTCCAGGCGACGGGTGATCAGCATCGAAAAGGCACCGTAAATGGACTGTCGATTATAGCCCGATTCCCTCGCCCCCGGCTGCCACTGCCGTGCGCGCCCGCGCCAGGCCGCCGGCACTTGCTGGGAGGATCCTGCGCAAGCGTTACCACGAGAGCAAATTCAGGCAACCCGGTTCTGTGGGTCGCCGCGAGCGAAGGCTTCGAGGTTGGCGGTAAGTTGGTCGGCGAGCGCCTGCATCGCAGATCCACTTGCCCAGGCTACGTGCGGCGTCAGCAGGAAATTGGGTAGCGCGAGCAGATCCGGCGCCAGCAGAATGTTGCCGCCGCTTGGTGGCTCGACCGTCAACACATCGAAACCGGCACCAGCAATCCAGCCCTCATGCAGGGCTGTGGCCAGCGCTCCTTCATCGACCAGGCCGCCGCGCGCGGTGTTGATCAACAATGCCGAAGGTTTCATCGCGCGCAATTCGTACTCGCCGATGAGATTACGTGTCTCGGCGGTCAGCGGGCAGTGCAGCGAGATCGCGTCAGCCTCTCGCAAGGCCTCGTCGAAGGGTGTGTAGTGTGGACGAACGTTCAGCGCGCCCTTGCGTTCGCTGCGCAAAACACGCATGCCGAAAGCCTCGGCAAGTCTGACGACCCCGCTGCCGAGACTGCCGCCGCCAATCACCGTCAGGGTGGCACCGTGCAGGTCGCGAATCGGGTAATCGAAGCAGCAGAACTGTGTGGAATGCTGCCAGGCGCCGGCAGCAACCGTCTGCCGGTAGGCGAGCACATTGCGCGACAGCGACAGCAGTAGCGCGAAGACATGTTCGGGAACGGTATGCGCCGCATAGCCGCGGATGTTCGAGACGACGATCCCGCGTGCTCGGCACGCCTCGAGGTCGACGTTGTTGGTGCCCGTCGCCGCGACGGCGACCATCCGCAGGGCCGGTAGCGCGGCGATCAACTCGGCGCCGATCGGCAACTTGTTGACGATCGCGATGCTTGCCTCGGCCAGCCGCTCGGCGACCTGTGGCTGCAGCGTCTGCCGGTATTCTACCCAGTGATGGGAAAAATCCGGACGCCGCATTTTGGCGATGATCGATTCACTTTCGAGGTAGACAATACGCTGCATGCTTCAGTCCCTGAACGGTTTGCCGTGGCGGGCGGCAATGGCCGCCACCCTGGCGCCGAGAGCCGGATCGCCGGCAAAGTACAGCACGCTTACGCCTGCGGCGGCGCACAAGCCTTCGATGGCTGCCAGGTCACCGTGCAGAAGGTTGACCACACCCGCCGGAAAGCCGCAGCGGGCGGTCAGTTCAGCCAGAGCGAAGGCCGCAGAGGGTGCTTTCGGGCTCGGCTTGAGGATCACCGTTGCGCCCGCCAGCAGTGCTGGAACGGCATGCCCCAGTGAGCCCAGCAAGGGCGCACGGTCGTCGCTGACCACCGCCACCACGCCGCTGTCAGCAGTAGTCGCGGCAGCAGTGGTCACCGCCTTCAGCACGCTCAATGCCATCTTCACTTCGCTCGCCGCCAAGGTTGGGTCGACACCTGTTTCCTCGGCGATCAGGCCTGCAAAGTGTTCGCCGTATCCGGCCAGCGAATCGGCCAGCGCAGCGAGCAGCCCGGCACGCTCCTCGACGGATCGCGCAGCCCAGGCCGGCTGTGCCTGACGCGCCGATTCGACGGCGGCAAGCGCTTCGTTTGCACCGCACAAGGGCGTACGCCGCCTGACCTCGCCACTGCGTGCATCGCAGACATCGAAAAAGGCTGGCGCCATGGTCAGATAGGCGTGGCCATTGATCCACAGTGGAATGGCCAGGATGTCGTCGCTTTCGGTCATTGCATTTCTCGGCAAGGGGTCTGGTCTGATGAATGGTCTTCGTTGCCTGGCACGGTCGATGCCGCTCGTTCAAGGTCTATCCTCGCGGCGCTGGGCTAAAGTTGTGGCCAGGGGCATTATCGTCGCTGCAGGCAGGCTGCTGCAACCGATCTGTTCGCACGTCGGAACTACTCAAGCGCTCCTGCTTCTGGCCGCGGCGGCAGGTGATGTGATAGCATTGTTGGTGGCGGGTCTCCCCGCATCGCAGGATGGTGAACCTGGTCAGGTCCGGAAGGAAGCAGCCACAGCCGTCTGATGTGAGTGCCGGGGGTAAGGCTCGCCACCTTCCGCCCTTTCTGCCTGTCGCGAATTGCTGACTGCTGACCGTTTTTCCGGCGCCACCTTGAAGAAACCCAGCGGCCGAAAAACGCCCATCTGCTAGAATCGACCCATGAGTTACCAAGTCCTGGCACGCAAGTGGCGCCCGAGAAGCTTTGCCAGTCTGGTCGGGCAGGAGCATGTTGTCCGGGCACTGACGCACGCGCTGACTGAACAACGCCTGCATCATGCCTATCTGTTTACCGGTACCCGTGGGGTCGGGAAAACCACGCTGGCGCGCATCCTTGCCAAGGCGCTGAACTGCGAGACCGGTGTTACCGCCACGCCCTGTGGCGTTTGCTCTGCCTGCCAGGAGATCGACTCTGGACGATTCGTCGATCTGCTCGAGGTGGACGCAGCGACCAATACCAAGGTCGACGAAATGCGGCAACTCCTCGAAAACGCGGTCTATGCGCCAACCCGTGGCCGGTTCAAGGTTTACGTGATCGACGAGGTGCACATGCTGTCGAATTCGGCCTTCAACGCCATGCTGAAGACCCTCGAAGAGCCTCCGGAACACGTTAAATTCATTCTGGCGACCACCGACCCGCAGAAGATCCCGGTGACCGTTCTCTCGCGTTGCCTGCAATTCAACCTCAAGCAGATGACCCAGCCGCTGATCGCCGGCCACCTCAAGAAAATCCTCGAAGTTGAGGCGATCAGTGCCGAGGTCGGCGCCCTGCAGTTGCTCGCGCGCTCGGCCGCGGGCAGCATGCGCGATGCACTGTCGCTGCTCGACCAGGCAATTGCACACGGTTCGGGCAAGGTCGAGGAGGCACAGGTGCGCGAGATGCTCGGCGCGGTTGACCTTGACCACTTGTTCTCGATCATTGATTCGCTGCTCGCCGGCGATGCCGCAGCCTTGCTGCAGGTTGCCGACGACATGGCTGCGCGCAGCCTGTCGTTTGACGCTGCTCTCCAGGAAATGGCCAGCCTGTTCACCCGTCTGCAGATCGCCCAGCTAGCGCCGCAAGCCATCGCCGACGATTTGCCGGAGCGCCAGCGTCTTCTCGACATCGCGACCAGGCTCGATCCGGAGTTCATTCAACTCGCCTACCAGATCGCCGTGCACGGTCGCCAGGAACTGCCTTTGGCGCCGGACGAACAGGCCGGTTTCGTCATGACCTTGCTGCGCCTGCACGCTTTTCGCCCGGTGTTCGAGGATGCTGCGGGTACCGACTCGACGCCTGTCGCGGCCATCGCCAGGCGTCTGCCCTCGCCACCGACGCGCAGCAGCGCAGTCTCTCCGCCATCGATCGACCTGGCGTTTGCTGCCCCGACAACGGAGCGACCGGCTGCGTCGCCGGTTGCCGCACCCCTGCCGCTACGCGCGGCCGAGCCGGTGGCCCGCGCGGCTGGCGACTGGCACGAGGTTCTGGCGGCTCTCAAGGTCAGCGGCATGGCGCGGGAATTGGCGCAGCATTGTGAGCTGTGTGATCAGGGAGGGGGACGTATCGTCCTGCGCCTTTCACCGACGCATCGCCATCTGTTGATGAAACCCGCGCAGGAAAAGCTGCAGCAAGCGCTGAACGAACATTTCGGCAGACCCCTGCAATTGGCAATCGAACTCGCAGAAGGTTCGGGGGATACCCCCGCGGCAGCGGCGCAGCGTGACCGCCGCGAACGAATGGATCGCGCCGTAGCTTCGGTCGAGCAGGATGGCTTCGTGCGTGAAGTCATCGAAATGTTCGACGCAACGCTGATCGAATCTTCCATCAAACCCATTTAATTCAAGTCGAGGCAAGCAAGATGATGAAAGGCGGAATCGCCGGTCTGATGAAACAGGCCCAGCAGATGCAGGAAAACATGAAAAAGACCCAGGAGCAGCTGGCGCAGCTCGAAGTCGAGGGGCAATCAGGTGCCGGCATGGTCAAGGTGCTGATGACCTGCGCGCACGCCGTCCGCCGCGTCACCATCGACCCCTCGGTGATGGACGACAAGGAGATGCTCGAGGACCTCATTGCGGCCGCCTTGAACGACGCCGTGCGCCGCGCCGAGGAAGTCTCGCAGGAACGTATGGCCGGTTTTTCCGCGGGGCTCAACCTGCCACCCGGGTTCAAAATGCCGTTCTGATGAGCACTCCCTCTAGCCTCGAGTCATTGATCGAGGCTTTGCGCTGTCTCCCCGGGGTGGGTCCGAAATCGGCTCAGCGCATGGCTTATCACCTGCTGCAGCACAATCGTTCAGGCGCTCAGCGGCTGTCCGACGCGCTGCAGTTCGCGCTCGGCGCGTTGCGCCACTGTGCGCGCTGCAACACCTTTACCGAGTCCGAAATCTGCGGCCGTTGTCTCTCGAACAAGCGCGACAGCAGCCAGCTGTGCATTGTCGAAACACCGGTGGACATGAACATGCTGGAGCAGACGCACGCCTATTCGGGGCTGTATTACGTCCTGATGGGTCGCGTCTCGCCGCTGGACGGCATCGGGCCCGGCGAGTTACACCTCGAGCGTCTGCTGGCGCGTGCCTCTGATGGCGTGGTGAGAGAGGTGATCATTGCCACGAACTACACCAACGAGGGCGAAGCAACGGCGCACTACCTTTCCGAGATGCTCAGAAGTCGGGGCATCCGTGTGTCACGCATCGCCCGCGGTGTGCCGGTGGGTGGCGAACTTGAATACGTCGACGCGGGCACTCTGGCGCAGGCCTTGCGTGAGCGCCGACCGCTTGCTGGCTAAGGGTTTCGGGAGTGCTCGGAATTCTATCTGTGTTGAGATTGGCGTATAATGCGACGGTTTAGTTCGTACCAATTTTTCATTACGTCCTAGGAATCAGCGCTATGAGCAATGAGTGCAAAGTGGACGGCGGCAGGCGACGGCTGGTCGTCGCGACCGCCGCGATCGGTGGGGTGGGGGCGCTGGTTGCTGTCGTGCCTTTCATCTCGAGCATGCTGCCGTCCGAGCGAGCCAGGGCTGCTGGTGCGCCGGTAGAAGTCGATATCGGCAGTCTTGAGTCTGGTCAGATGATGACCGTCGAGTGGCGGGAAAGCCGGTGTGGATCATCAACCGCAGCCAGCCCATGCTGGAAACCTTGCCCCTGCTCAACGACGCCCTGGCCGATCCGAAGTCTGAAAAGCCAATGCAGCCGGCGTCCTGCCAGAACGAAACGCGCTCGATCAAACCGGAGATTCTGGTAGCGGTAGGGATCTGTACGCACCTCGGCTGCTCGCCCTCGGCCAAATTCAAAAAGGGTACCGAAGACGGTATGGACGCCAGTTGGCTGGGCGGCTTCCTGTGCCCGTGTCACGGTTCGACCTTCGACTTCGCCGGCCGGGTCTTCAAGAACAAGCCGGCACCCGACAACCTGGAGGTGCCACCGCACATGTACCTGTCGGAGAAGCGCATTCTCATCGGTGAAGACAAGAAGGGGGCTTAAACCATGGCGTCGAATACGGATTTCGAAAAATACAAGTCTGATGGTTCGCCGCAGGGCAAACTGCACGAGTGGGTTGACGCCCGCTTCCCAGCGACCTCGATGTGGCGCGCGCATCTTTCCGAGTACTATGCGCCGAAGAACTTCAACTTCTGGTACTTCTTTGGCTCGTTGGCGATGCTCGTTCTGGTCATCCAGATCGTCACCGGCATCTTCCTGGTCATGCACTACAAGCCCGACGCATCGCTCAACGTGAATGGCATACCCGTCGCTTTCGCCAGCGTCGAGTACATCATGCGAGACGTTAACTGGGGCTGGCTGATTCGCTACATGCACTCAACCGGTGCCTCGGCATTCTTTGTTGTGGTGTACCTGCACATGTTTCGCGGCATGTTGTACGGCTCGTATCGCAAGCCGCGCGAACTGATCTGGATCTTCGGGACGTTGATCTTCCTCTGTCTGATGGCCGAGGCCTTCATGGGCTACCTCCTGCCCTGGGGACAGATGTCCTTTTGGGGTGCGCAGGTGATCGTCAATCTGTTCTCGGCGATCCCGCTGGTCGGTGAGCCGCTTTCGATCTGGATTCGTGGCGACTTTGTCGTCGGCGACGCGACACTCAACCGCTTCTTCTCTTTCCACGTCATCGCTGTCCCGCTGGTATTGCTCGGCCTCGTCGCCGCCCACATCCTGGCGCTGCATGAAGTCGGATCGAACAACCCGGATGGCGTCGACATCAAGAAGCGCAAGGACGTGCGCGGCATCCCGCTCGACGGCATTCCCTTCCACCCGTATTACACGGTGAAGGACATCGTCGGTGTGGTGGTTTTCCTGATGGTGTTCTCGATCATCGTCTTCTTCGCTCCCGAAGGCGGCGGCTACTTCCTCGAGTACAACAACTTCCTGCCGGCCGATCCGCTGAAGACGCCGCTGCACATCGCGCCGGTCTGGTATTTCACGCCTTACTACTCGCTCCTGCGGGCCATGGTCTGGCCGCTGTTCGGCATCGACGCCAAGTTCTGGGGTGTCGTAGCGATGGGCGGCGGCGTCGTGATTCTGTTCTTCCTGCCATGGCTCGACCGTAGTCCGGTCAAGTCGATCCGCTATCGTGGCCCGATCTTCAAGACGCTGCTGACGATTTTCGTGATCTCGTTCGTACTCCTTGGCTTCCTTGGCACGAAACCGCCGTCCTACGCTTTCTTCGACATCATCCCAGGCGCCCCGGTGGCGCAGGTCCTCAGCGCTTACTACTTTCTCTATTTCCTGACCATGCCCTGGTGGTCGAAGATCGACAAGTACAAGCCGGAACCTGACCGCGTGACGATGTAAAGGAATGCACAAAATGAAAAAACTGCTTACCGCATTGCTCTTTGCCCCGCTCGTCGCTCTCGCCAGCGGTGCAGGTATGCATCTCGACAAGGCGCCTGACGTACAGGGTGACCAGGCGGCCCTGCAAAGCGGCGCCCGGACCTTCGTCAACTACTGTCTGAACTGCCACGGTGCGAGCTTCGTCCGCTACAGTCGCCTGACTGACCTTGGGCTGACCGAGCAACAGATCAGGGAGAACCTGATGTTCACGGCGGTCAAAATCGGCGAGCCGATGCGCGTCGCGGCGCGTCCGGACGAGCAGAAACTGTGGTTTGGTGCGGCACCTCCTGATCTGACGCTGGTGGCCCGTGCACGCGCGTCCGAGGACGGTAGCGGCGCCGACTGGTTGTACACCTATCTGCGTTCCTTCTATGTTGACGAAAAGCGGCCAACCGGCTGGAACAACACGATCTTTGCCAACGTCGGCATGCCGCATGTCCTTTGGCAGCTGCAGGGGCTGCAGGTATTGAACCACGACCACAAGCTGGAACTGGCTGTTCCCGGCACCCTCTCGCCGGCCGAGTACGACAAGCAGATCGCCGACCTGGTGGGCTTCCTGGTCTGGATGTCCGAGCCCCATGCCGGCTTCCGCAGGCAGATTGGTTTCGGCGTGCTGGCTTTTCTCGTCGTCCTTTTCGGCGTTTCCTATGCGCTGAAGAAGGCCTACTGGAAAGACGTCAAGTAAGAAATCAAGCGCCGGGTTTCAGGCCGCGGCATCGCCGGCGAGGGCGCAGCAAGCGCCCGCAGCCGCCGCGATGCCGATTCGTTTTTGAGGGTATTGATCATGATGAATCTCTATTCGGGAACTACCTGCCCGTTCAGCCACCGTTGCCGTATCGTTCTCTACGAGAAGGGCATGGATTTCCAGGTGATCGATGTGGACCTCTTCGCCAAACCCGAAGACATCGCCATCATCAATCCCTACGGCCGTGTCCCGGTACTCGTTGAACGCGACCTCATCCTGTATGAGCCCAACATCATCAACGAGTACATCGACGAACGTTTTCCGCACCCGCAGCTGATGCCGGCCGATCCGATCATGCGCGCGCGTGCGCGCCAGCTCTTGATCACCATGGAACGTGAAGTCTTTGCCTACATCGAAGCGCTCGAAAAGAACAGCAAGGCAGCGGAGCGCTCACGCCAGCAGATTCGTGACCGGCTCACGGAAATGGCGCCAGTTTTCGTCAAGCAGAAGCACATGCTCGGAGAAGAGTTTTCCATGCTCGACGTCGCCATCGCGCCTCTGCTCTGGCGGCTGGGCCATTACGGTATCGAGCTGTCGAGAGTGGCGGCGCCGTTGATGAAGTATGGCGAGCGGATCTTCAGTCGTCAGGGCTTTATCGACGCGCTGACGCCATCCGAAAAAGCGATGCGCAAGTAGAGTGCTGGTAATCCTCGGCGGCCGCTGACGCCGCAGCTCTTGTCCGACCTGTACCATGCTTTGAGGGAATGCCCATGGATCTGCCGTCGACCAAGCCGTATTTGATTCGGGCCATTCACCAGTGGTGTTGCGACAACGGATTCACCCCCTACCTGGCCGTCGCGGTCGATTCCCGAACGCGCGTACCGCGCGAGCATGTTCGCGACGGCCAGATTGTCCTCAATGTCGGCTACGACGCCACCGCCCATCTCAGCATGGACAACGATGGCATCAGCTTCCAGGCTCGTTTTGGTGGCGTCGCACGCGACATCTCGATTCCCATTGGCAATATCTCTGCCATCTACGCGCGTGAAAATGGTGCCGGTATGGCGTTCGAACCCGAAAGCAACGAGACCCCCGGTGGGACGAGCAGCGCACCCGACCCGGGCGACCAACCCGAGCCGCCCACCCCGCCGACAGGCCGCGCCAGGTTACAACGCGTCAAGTGAGGGATGCTTTGAGGGATGCTTTCTTTCTTTTGACGACCGGGGAGCGATTCGCTATACTTCGGACCTCGTTGGCCAAGTAGCTCAGTTGGTAGAGCAGCGGACTGAAAATCCGCGTGTCCGTGGTTCAATTCCGCGCTTGGCCACCATTTACAAAAATCCCAGCCTTTATCCGCTGGGATTTTTTTTGGCCGCAACGCCAGTGTTGGCGGACTTCGGCGTTTCGTGCTGGTGAGCGTCACCCTGCCACAGACCCCGTTTCGGGTGCCTCTTCCCTCGAATTTCTCTCTCTGTTCTCTGTTGTGCTGGTGAGCGTTCACCAGCCCGAACCCAGCAATGGCGGGCGTTTCCGGCCAATGGGTTGTGGTTGTGAATTGGTCGGGCGCAGGCGACCGAGAGTTGGAAAGATGCTTGGTATGTGGAAGCCGATCGCGCTGAAGTGCCCAGGTTGTTCGTTCGAGTTCGTTGTCCCAGATGCCTCGCATTGACCGATGCGTGTCGGTCAAGGATACTTGGGATCGTGGGGCCATACTCAAGCGCCGCTACGTAAACCGGAGAGACTTAATGCCATTGCTGAAGATTCAAACCTACGCCGTTCTGGATGCCGACGCCGGAAAAGCGCTCTTGGCCGAGGCGTCGCGTGCCGTTGCGGCTTTGCTCGGGAAGCCAGAGCGTTACGTCATGGTGTCGCTTGAGACCGCCGCGACCATGACGTTCGGGGGCGATACATCCCCGCTCGCCTACCTGGAGATGAAAAGCATTGGGCTGCCGCAAGAACGCACGGCCGCCCTGTCCACGGCGCTGTGCGAACTCATGAACACGGCGCTCGGTGTTTCCGCCGACCGGGTCTATATCGAGTTCGCCGACGCTCAGGGCCATCTGTGGGGATGGAACGGCGGGACTTTTTGATCTCTCCAGGCCCAATTCCCCGCATCCTTTCTCCGATACCTACATGAAAATCGCCCTCGATACCGAGATCACGCTGCGCAACGAAGTGAAACTGATGCTCACCGAGCTACCCTTCGATGGCGCCATCGTGCTGGAACTTGGTTGCGGCAAGGCGGAAAAAACCCGCACCCTGGCCGAAACCGGGCGAGTGAAGGAAATTGTCGCTCTAGAGGTGGACACCATACAGCATGCCTGCAATCTGGAAGTCACTGACCTGTCCAACGTGCAATTCCGCCAAGGGGGCGCCGAGGCTATTCCTGCCGAAGATAACACCTTCGACATTGTGATCATGTTCAAGTCACTGCATCATGTCGCCATCGAGCACATGGATCAGGCCCTGAGCGAGATTTCCCGTGTACTCAAGCCGGGTGGTTTGGCATGGATTTCTGAGCCGGTTTATGCCGGGGATTTCAACGACATTCTTCGCCTCTTCCACGACGAGAAAGTGGTCCGAGAAGCCGCCTTTGCCACGGTATGCAAGGCTGTGGGCAGCGGCAACCTAGCTCTGGAAAAACAACTCTTCTTCAACACCCGTAGCCAGTTCGAAAATTTTGAGCAATTCGACGCCCGAATGATCCGCGTCACCCACACCAACCACCAGCTTTCGCCCGAGGTATATCAGCAGGTGCGAGAAAAATTCATGCTCCACCTGGCCTCGGAAGGCGCTACCTTCTTCAATCCCCAGCGGGTGGATCTGCTGCGAAAGCCTCCTGACCCAACCTAGGTCTGAATCGCCCCTGATTTCCTCGACAGACTTGGCTGCTAGCTTTGGCCGAGCAACCGTAGGTAGTGGAAAGGTAGCGAGTGCTGATCAACCTCAGATAGCCAATCGTCGCGGCGTCGAGGGCCGAACAGCTCTTGAGGATTGAAGCTGCCCGGAAGCAGCCGTCGACATGAATGTGTTGGTGATGGTCTGGTCTCGGCCATCAGCGGCCGTAGCGGCCCCGAAAAATTGAGCTGCCCGAACGGCAGGTAACTGATCAGAGATCGGCCGCTCGGCCCTGCGGTGGGTCGGCCCGCTCGTCGGCCAAGGCAGCCTGTCGGAACTGATTTGCTGTTGGCTGTTCCGCAGCCCATAGCAGACTCCCAGTCTCATTGTCAGGCGAACACTTGAGTTCGGCCCGCGGGGATGGCGTTTTGGTGAAGCGCGAACCGTCGCTCGTCAGCTTTCCGAATCTTCGACGTCCGAAGGAAGCGTCTTCCTCATTTCGGACGCCAGGAATAGCGCGGCGGTTGCAAAGCTCTCTAGCTTCTCGATCCGCTCCAGCATGGCTCGCTGCTGGGCCTCCTCTTTGGCTTTCAGGAGGCCGTCCGCGACGAACCAGGACACACTCAGCTCGACTTTGACGTCCAAGCCACCCTTGGCCGCGCCCTCGAGCCACGGCCTCACGGCGTCGGTCGCCTGTTCCGCTGCTGAACTGAGAAGGTAGCGAATTAGCTCTCTGGCTGCGTGGTCAATGCCAATCGCGAATTCGAAAAGCTCCTTCTCTTTATCAGTGGCCCCCTTAAGTTCCTCGTCGTTAGGCGCGCGAGCGAAAAACCTGTACCCATCGGCTTCATCCAGGCTAAGAGACTTGAGGGTGTGAAGCAACGGGTCCAATTCCTTGAGCGGCCTCATGTACGGAGGCAGCGTGTATCGATTCGCCCAAAGCTTCAGGATTGCTTCAACGCAGGCAGCAACGGCGGTATCTCGTGTGTCGAGCGGTGCTTGTTCTGCCGCCGAGATCTTTTCAGCGACGAAGTGGGCCATCCACTGAGCCACGACATCGTCACCGAGCTCTAGGCCGGCAACAATCCGCTTGCCGAGTTCGATGACTGCCTTAGAGCGATCTAGTGATTCCATCGTTTCCGATCAGGTAAAAGCGGTTGTAGGGCCAGTTGTAGAAGGAGTATTCGTCTTCGCCACTCTGGTCTTTCGGTGGCTTGCGGCGGACGTTGACGCGGACGATCATGCAGTCTTGCTGACGCCCTCTCAACAGTGCGCGAATGAACTCGTCGTCGGCGCTCAGCCGAGCGCCGGTCAAGACGTCGCGCTCGTCCCCATAACCGACGCTGCGCGACCATGTTTCGCTTCTCAGCGTCTCGCCTGCTGAAAGCGCCCAAGACCTCGAATCCAAGTCCGTTGTTGGCTCTAGGGCGTCGTTGACCGTGCTCATGATCGTGGGGCAAGGACGTGGGCCCGGGTTGGCTACCTTACCGGCCCAAGGATCGTATTCGTCAAGACGCATGGAGTCGCTTCCAGTCCTGACCCATCCGACGAGCCGCATCTCCGGGTAATCAGAATCCCCGCGGTTGTCGACGTGGTCTGCATCGGGCAAGTAGATGTTTCCTGGGTCAGGACTGGTCTGCAAGGCAGCCAGGAGAGCCGCCGCGTGACGGGATGGAACGAGCGCCGAGCGCACGGACACGGTCTCGCCATCGGCCGCGTCGGTGGTCGTCCAATGCCCCCAGAGGACTTTCATGCCGTCGTCTGTCGTCAACTGATCGTCCAGGTACTGGTTGGTCACCTCCCAACACCATGTGTCGCTCGACCGAGCGCCACTCGCCGCACCGGCAATCAGAATCTCCGGGTCACGCCGGTCAGCGAGCCACCGGTTGTCAGCGCGGGTCAGCAACTGCCCCTTCAACCAGTCGTCGAAGGGGTTCTCCTCCTCGTCGGCGCGGCGGCGTATCGGCTTGGTCTTCAGAAGCTGCCTAGCCACCAGCATCACGGCGTGATAGGACTGGTAGACGACGATGTCCTCTACCTCGGGCATCGTGCCGTGCGAGTGCCTTGTTTCTCGGCCCCGATAGAGCCCGCGCTTGTAGCGCTGATCATCGATATGCCGGCAAGGCCCCAGCGACATGCGCTCGCGCAGGACAGAGCGAGCTCGGCGCTCGATAGATTGCTGGTTCAGCCCGAACACACGGCCCAAGGGCGCAAACCAATACGGTCCGATGTCGATGCCAAAGTGGTACCTCTCGTTGTCATCCGCATCCAGCGCAGCGTCGTCAACAACCTCTCGGTCGCCTCGGGCGTACGTCTCCACAGCGAGTTCCGGGCGGTTTTCATCGTTCACGACGGCGAGCAGATCCGCCGGCAACTCGCTGAACATGTGGAGGCACTTCAGTGCACTCGACGCGAAATGCCGGATGACGACGTGTTGCTCCCTCGCGGCGGCGCTCAGAAAGGCGAGAAACGGGGCCGCAGCAAGGGGTGCGTCCATCGCACCCCTTGCCAATGCAAGACAGAGCCATTGACGCGCGTGCCACTCGTAGAAAACCAGTCTGCGGTCAACGAATGGCGTCGGGTCTGCACTGGTCGCACGAGCCGCCAACGCGGACAGCAGGGATGTCCACTTAAGTTGGAGGCAGTTCCGGACGCAATGGGTGTGCTCCCAGCGCTCTGCGGTGGAGGGACGCGCCAGGCCTGCCCACAGGTAGCCGGCTAAGGCTTCTTCGCACGAGGATGAAGGTGCGAGAGCGTCGTCCCACGGGCCATCACCGTCTTCAGCCTCCAGGACATCTTCCAGCAGGTCAAAGCCGAAGTTCAGAACTTCATCGGCCTCGTCTGAGGTCAAGTGCAACGCGAGCGGGTCCACCAAATGGAACAGCTCATTTGCACCCAGTGAATCGAGCTGCGAGAGGTACCCTTTGATCCGAGCGGCCGCGACTTCCTTTTCCGCCACGAGACCCGCGGTGTAGATCTCAGCAAAGGGGCCTTCATTCCCCCAACCCCGACGTCCAACGCGATTGGGTTCACTGAGAGCCAGCGCACGGACAGCCTTCCTCAGTGCGTTACGAACGGACTGGAGCTTCTTACTGGGCTCCGACAGGTTTCGGAGCACGTCGATAAAGTGGTACACGCCGAACCCGTCATCAGAAAGGATTGCGCGGAGGTACCCATCGATCTGCGACAAAGTCGCGCGCCGGCACCCTTGTTGGTAGAACTCCCCAACGTACGTGCGATGGCCATACTTCTTGAGATTCCGCCGTGCCGCATGGACTGCAGCTGCATCGCAAAGATCGACGCCACTGAAGACAGCATCCCAGTCAGGCTTCTCGACGTCGTCGTGTAGCGCTTCCCGCGGCGCGGGAGCTGTCGTCGCTTCAATGGACTCTTTGGCTTCTGATGCCCGAAGCAGGCGCTCCAAATCAGGAAGTACGACTGCGAGTGCATCGGCCAGAGCCTTGAGCTGGCGCCAGGTCGATGAGTCGGCGAAACGGATGCGAAGGAACCGATAGGCAATCTGGAGGATCAACGACTTTCGGTCAGCGTTTGGCTCCGCGTCGATGGCAGCCTTGACGTCATCGACGCGCTTCCATCCCGTCACAGTGCCGCTGAGCGCAATGAGGGCCACGTTCGGAAGATGCCCGGCAGCCACCAGGCGGTAGATCACAACCGGAAAAAGGTCGCCGGCAAACCCAAACGCTCGATCTCGCCACCGACTCAGGATGGCCAGGCTGGATGGCGGGCACAGATCGACCAGGCCTTCAACGAGCCGGTCCCAATCCATGTACTTGTCCCGAGCCATGTGCTCGTAGGTCAGCTCCGCCACTCGCGCCATTCGATAGGCGGTTCGAGGCCTCGCCTTGTCTGGGCGGTACGCGGCATCAGCGAGGTCGAGGAACGTAGTCCACCGCGATAGGTGCTCTTCGCCAATCTTGCTCGCAATGTCGATGGCCCGATCGAAGTAGGCGGCGGACTCCGACTTGTTGACGCAGAAGATGGCGCGCGCCAACTCCTGCAAGTCGTCGACGCGCATCTCCGCATCGTTACGCGATGCGGTCAATTGGGCGAAAGCCCTGTTGCTGAGCTCCAGGGACAGGTCGGCCAGGCCGCTCGTCCGCGCCGCGATGCGACACATTGCGGTTAGGGTAGTCGAGTAGATGTGGTCGTGCTTGTCGATCCATTTCAGGAGCGTGTCGGCGTGAGCTGGCTGAGTGGCATCCGCGTCGCGCAGAATCTGCGTCCATTCGACGGCAGCCACCTTCTCCAGATTGAAGTTCCGCTGGTAGTCCCGCGACGAAGCGGACTTCGTCTGCCCCAAAGCGAGTTCGATCTGCTTATTGAGATCGGCAGGCTGACGGTTACATGCGATTTCGGCGGCCAGGACGAACCAAGCGAGGACACCTCCAGTCGCGAGCTCTAGCAGGGATGCTTCCCGCCCTTTGCTTTGGGATCGCGCAGGCTCGAACTCCTGGCGTATATCCTTCGATGCGAGGTCGATCAGAGCAATTCGCTCACCGCGCAGCGCCGCCTCCAGCGCGTAGGCCCTAATGAACTTCACGCGCTCGGAGTCGAAATCGTGGAGCTGGCGGGGCGGATCTGCCGGCAGGTAGCGCCGCAGTGCCGCTGTTTAAGTTGCATCGTCGCGCGGCAAGCGTCGAAGCGCTTGCGTGATCGCAGCCCTGACTGCATCCAGCACGTCGCTGCCCAGCCTCCAAGAGAGCTCCTCTTCTGGCAGCTTGACCTTGGGGTCTGTCAAGATCTCCATCAGACGGCGCAACGGCTCTTCCGGCAACAGATGGGCGACTCGAGTTGCTTCAGCAGCAAGGCCCAGCAACATCCAAACGTCCCCCTCGGCGTGCTCGGCAAGCTCATCCAGCCGCCTGTAGTCGCCGAGATCTACCAGTCGGGCGGCAACTAGTTTCGTGGTTCTTAAGACGGTCGTTCTCGGACGCCATCCCTTGAGGAATCTAGCCGACTCAGCGGGGCCTCGCAGCCTCAGAAGGCCGATCGCGAGTTCAGCGCGATCAACGTCGTCGATCGCGTCGTCTCTACGGCGCTTGCGCGGCTGCCCGCTCCAAACAACCAACCACTCCCGGGCCATGCGCAATCTGCTCGTAGCCTCGGGAATGAGGTCGTCGCTGCCGGAAAGCAGCACCGCCTCGTACGCATGATGTGAGCCAAGGAATCCGCCACCGAACGTGCGCCTGGAGACAAGTTCCTCGATGCGATCTGCGGCCAGCAGGACGCTGGCAATGTCCGTGTTCTGCTGGATGAGGGCGGTCTGGCGAGCTTCACCAGCCACTTCTCCCCCGACTTTCAGCGCGAGCTTGGCAGCAGCCACATGGCGGCCTTGCTGTAAACAAGCTCTGAGCGCGAACATCAGGCGTTGCAGCTCTACGTCTCGTCGTTCCAGAGGGTTGAGCTCGGGCAGGCTTTCGTTCGAGAGTGCGAGCGCGATCAGCTCGTCCATCCGACCCGCGGACAGCAGCAATTGAGGCAGCGCCGCCGCAACATACGAGCTACTTGCCGCGAGGGGCTTCAGTGTAGCGAGGAATGCATCGAGTGCGGCCGCCTCGGGTTTGAACGTCTCGTTGAACCAGGTCTCCGCCGGTTCGTCCATAAAGTGCAGGCCTGCGTCCTTGACGAACAGCGGGCGCCCAAACTCAGTCGCGAACGTTCGCACGGCGCTCTCGGGAACCCCAGCGATCTTGGCCAAAATGGAGATCGGTACCAATGGCCGCAGTACCGCAAGACCCTTGCAGATGAGGTCGATTTGAACCGCTTCCGTTGGGCCCCACTCCGCCTTCATTTTGGCGACAGATCTGGCCAGCAGGTCCCCAATAGCGCGCTGAACAGTTGTCGGTGTTGGCCCCAGTGCCCTGAGCATGTCGCTGATGGGCTGGCCGCCTTCCATGGCCAGCGCCTGGACGCGGGGGTTGTCGCTGCTGAGGTAGGCAAACTCCGCGGCTTCGGTGTCCGTTGCGTCCGGGTACCTCAGTCGTAGATGCGTGGCACTCTCTGCCTTTGTGAATGACTCCAGCTTGATCACGATGGTGTCGAGCGGAGCCTTTAGGTGCTCTCGGCGGTGGGATCGGCACGTGAAAGCTAATCGCACCCCGTCGGGCACATCAGTGTTGATCAGGTCATGAACAAAGGCTCGCTCACCAATCTCTCGTGCGGCCATATCTGCGTTGTCGGCCGCGTCGACGATGATGCAGAGGCTCACTTGAGGATTGCGAGCTCGTAGTAGGTCGATCGCTTGCTTGAGCCGGGAAACGAAGGCTCGCATGAACGCCTTGGGATCGGCGCCCGTGGACGGAATCAACGGCAGGCAAAGTTGCTGCGCTGCAAGTTCGTTCGCGATCTGGACGAGAGCGTCGCGATACCGATGGCGGTACTTCAAGGCCTGGCGGTACGTCCCGTCACCGAAGCAGTCGTACAGCACTGCGACCGACCCCTCAGGCATGGCGCGGGCCAGGCGTGCTGACAGGATGGACTTGCCCACGCCACCGTCTGCATGGATTACCACGGGCCGCTGCGCGGAAAGCAGCGCCGACAGGATGTCCGCCTGCTGCGTCCGCGGGAGCACCTGTTTTGGCTCGGAGATCAATGATGGCGCTGGCAGGAGATCGACCTCGGTCACACGTAAGACGCGAAGCACGTCGTAGAGCCGGATCGAACGGTCCCTCGCCCCCTCGTCTGCGGCTTTGCGAGTGACCAACTCCTTCAGTTGCAGCGGAGCGTCAGCGTCTGGCGCCGACATGTACGCGCTCAGATCCTGGCTCAGCAGATTGCGCTGCTCCCACAGATCGGGCTCGCCGGCTTCTACCGAAAAAGCTTCTAAGAAGCGTTGCACATTGCCGCCGGCCGGCTGCGCATAACGCATCAGCAGCCGGGCAGTTGCCGTGTGGCGCGGTGTCTTAACGCCCGCGGCGATGTCAGCCAAGGCCTCGAGAACGTCTTCATCCATCGGTCTATTGGTCAGAAAGCTGAACCGCACTCTCTCGGCCAGGACGTCAATGCCCAGCGTGCTCTCTAGGTTATTGAAGCGCTTGGCGAAGCCAGCGATGGTTTTGGCCAGCCCGCTTACGTTCCACGGCTTGTTGGCCTGTTTGGATGAATGCTTGAGTTGCACGTAGCGGATAGCTCTGGCCTCTGCCAGCTCTTCGCTTCCGTAGTACAGGCCGACGTCAATGACCTCGTCGCCAGCATCCGTCGAGGCGTCACCTTCGGCCAGCGATGCCCCTTCAATCGACACCGCAACAAGACCGTCTTTACCAGCAAGAAGGCCCAGGCACTGCCGGGCAGCCCACTCGTAGTGGAACTGATCTCCACTTCTAGAAGGACCTACAGAACCTAGTTTCGCCATATGCTCACTGTGTTTGCCTTCAGCGAAGTATACAGGCTTGGTGCCGGCGTACCACCAACACCAGTTCTCCCTTCCTGCTGGCTTGATGACCGCAGTGAGTACGAGACTGTGCGGTCTGCGCCAAGTGTTGAGCGGCTGCAACCGCTGTAACAGACGTTGGCAGGTGCAGATCACCTAATGTCTTGTTTCTGGCGGTTAACAGCCGTAGCCAGACAAAGCTGTGACGGCAGCTTTAGCCGAGGATCGGGCCGACGTCAGATTCCCGTGACCGGCAGCTTGCGGATCAGGAAGCCGCCATAAACCATGATAAAAGGATCAGGCAGGTCTGGGTCGTCAGCAGACAGTCGATTTCCACATGACATTCTGACCACAGCGTTCAGAATTCGGTCACGAAGGCGACACGAGCAACTTCACTCGCTGCGCTTCCCAGTCAGCAGGAAACGCTCGCCGAACCAGAGTCTCCAAGACCAGTCCATCGTCCTGCCCCGACAAACCGATCTCTACGATCTCGGGGGCCAATTGCGCCAGCCGCGCGATCCGACTGGCCTGCCCGCGGTCGAGCCCCTCGATGGCAGCGATCTCGGTGATCGTCCGGTACTTGCCTTCGTCCAGCAGCCGCTGTCAGTAGTGGGTCAGTTCCAACGTCCGAATCAGAGGCGTGTGCTGCGCTGCTGCCCGTTTCCGCCGCTCTACCCCAACCTCGACCCGAAACTCTTCCGGCGCATCCAGAGGCGTGAGGATCTGCCGCTTCACCCCGCGCTTGATCAGCGTCCAGGGGATGAAAGTCTCCATTTGCGCAGGAAGAACCGGGCGCAGGTGGGTCGTGGCACGAGCCGATTTCGGCATCGGGCATACGCGCTCAGCGACTCCGTAACGCTCGGATGCATCGGCACCAAACGCTGGCGATGGAATTTGGCTTCCCGAATCAGCAGGACGCCAGCATCGAGATCGACATCCGTCGTGGTCAGCGCGAGTGCTTCGGAGATGCGCAGCCCGGTTGCGGCGAGTAACCCGAGGACACACCGGCAAGTAGCTGGCCGCAGCCCATTTGCCGGTGCCAGTTCCTTGGCTGCCTCAAGCAGTGAGCTCAGTTCGGCCTCGGTATAGATGTGCGGGACGAGGCGCCGACCTGCTGGGCCAAAGAGATTGTGCGGCAGGATCTCCGTCGCCGGATCCTCGCGCAGACAAAAGCGTGCGAAGCCCTGCAAGACCTCGACTCGGCGCGCCCACGTGAGTGGACTTGGGCGCTGAGAAGCTCGTGCCCAGGCGACACCAAGCGCCACCGTCAGGTGAGCATCCATGCCGATTTCGTCAGCGAACCGGGCAAATGATCGGAGCTGTGTGGCGTCGAACGTGAGCTGGAATCCGTGACGACGGCGATACGATAGGTAGGATTCGACCCGCGACATCCAGGAAACGGGGGCGCTCATGGCCGACTCCCGGACCATGGCAGGGCCGCGGCCCGCAAGTGTTCCAGATCAATACGGGCGTAGGTCCTTGCGGTGTCGAGGCTTTGGTGGCGCAGGAGGTCAGCGATCTCTTTGACTGAGGCCCCCGAGCGTTGTAGACGGGTCGCCGTGGTCCGCCGGAGCACATGCGTATTGCAGTACCGGTCACGCAAACCGCAGCGGACAAAGGCACGGTTCATCGAATTGCGAACAGCTGGAACACCCAGCGGCCTGTCGAACGGGGCTCGGTGTCGCACGAACAGGATACGGCTTGTGGTCTGCGGTCGTCTCTGCTGCAGGTACTGGGCGAGGGCCTCACCGGTAGCCACCGGCAGAGGTAACTGCTGCACGCGTCTGCTCTTGGTGCCACTGATCGTCAACGTCGCACAGCGCCAATCGATCGATTCCAGTGTCAGGTAGGTCACTTCGTGACCGCGCAGCCCCAGATCGAGTAAGCAGCGAGCCATGGCGCAGTCGCGCTGTCCGACGGGGTCAGCGCAATCAAAGGCGTTCAAGAAAGCGTCCAACTCGGCATCCGAGAGCGCTATGGGCAAGTTCCAGTAATTGAAATGGGCCAGGCAGCCCAGATAAATGCGGATGCTTCGATCGGCATAGCGCTGATCGCGTAGCGCCTCGATGTAGGACGTAACAACGCTGTCGAGCGGGCCGTCAGCCAGCCAGTCGCGGCGAGCAAGGCTCGTCAGGCTTCTATCGGTAAGCATGATGTGCTCCTGTAGTGTGGGATGGGATCCACAGGAGACACTTTTTTATGGCAACTTCGGAAGCGCAGATGCGTGGCAAGAGCCGCGCCGGATCTAGGTTCCAGAAGATGGAGCGAACAAAGCTTGCCTAATCGTTGACCGAGGATAATTCTTCTTATCGCAATCTTGCGATAAGAAGAAAAACTGGCTGTTCGCCGGTTCCGAGGCGGCAGGCCAACACGCCGCGGCGATTCAGTCGCTGCTCGAAACTGCGCGCGCGAACGGCATCGAGCCCATGGCCTGGCTGACCGACACCCTGGAGAAACTCCTCTCCTGGCCGAACAGCCGCATCGACGAGCTCCTGCCGCTCAAAAAGCCAGTGTGATTGTGTGCGCCCAGGGGTGGGTGCGCTGAACGCTTACCATTCGACATTGACACCCCTTGATTGAGGCTAATACACTCTTGATGGTGCCGTTGGATTTCCTATCCTTCAGTCGGTGCATCTAGTGCGGGCAAAGTCCTAGTGGACAGCCAGCAAAGTGAACACACAGCCGTGTTGCGTGGGCATCGGGGAACTCATTGGTTTCGAGTGCGGTCAACAGCCCGTTTAACGAAATATCGGATGAATTTCTTCGCCTCAAGGAAAGGACCCAACAGGATGATCAGGAGCCATATAGCTAGCGGAAAGCGGACTTCCCCCTTCCTGTGGAGCCTCTTGGAGCGCGCCTTTGGCCGATCCGGCGCTGAAAAGTCGCCGAAGCCACGCGCCTCCTCTTTGTCTGCAACGAGTTCGGCCTTTACCTTCGAGGCGCTTGAGCCGCGGCTGCTATTATCTGCGGACCTCTCGCTCAGTACGGCCGGCCTGTTGAATATCCAGGGCGACGCCGGCGCCAACACCTTCATCATCGAGCAGACGGGGGAGAGCGAGACGGGCGCTACTCTTCGTGTCTCGCTCGACGGCGGTCCGAGTCAAGTCTTCTCGGGGGTCAAGGGACTCTCTGTGGACGCTGCTGGTGGCAACGATTCGATCCAGTTGCTAAGCGCGATCGGCATCGATGCCACGCTCGATGGCGGCCAGGGCAGCGACACCCTGCAACAGACTTTCCTGCTCGATTCCCTATGGACGATTGCCACGGAGAACTCTGGCGACGTCAACGGTCAGATTTTCCGCGGCATCGAAAACCTGGTCGGCGCAGCGGACAACGAAGACACTTTCGTCTTTGCGCAGGGCGCCTCGCTGAGCGGCGGCGTCGAAGGCGGTGCGGGCGGCTATGATACGGTGGTGCTGGAAGGCTCGTACGCCCACGCGGGGCACGAGGTCGTCGGGCCGCAGTCCGGCATCGTTACCCTGGACGGAAGCAGCGTGCGCTACGCCGGTATGGAACCGATCGACTACGTGGGCACGATCGGCATATTGACTTTCACCGGCACCAGCGGCGACGACACCATTGTGCTGAGCGACATTGCCGACGTCACTCTGCCTGGTGGCGTGCTGCAGATGCAGATCTCCGGCAGCGGGGAACTGACACGCTTCAACGACACGGTCGACGAGATCGTGATCAAGGCTCTGGGCGGCAGCGACGCGATCACCGTGGCTTCGCTGGACAGCGGTTTCGCGGGCGACCTGGTCGTCTACGGCAACAGCGATGGCGCCGGCGGTTCCCTCCTCGACCTCCTTGCCGACACCGATAGCGACACTCTGGCCTTTACCGGCAGCGTGTCGACGCAGGGCGGCGCCATAACCGCGGTGGCCGACAGCATCACCGTGGCCGCCAACCAGTCGCTGAACACCCGCAAGGTGGACAGCGGCGGCGTGTCCACCGGCAACTCCGGCGACATCAGGCTCGACGCGCGCACTATCGAGCTGAACACCGGCTCGTCGCTGTTGGCCCAAGTGGACACCGGCAGCACGTACCTGGCCGGCGACATCTTCCTGAAGGCGCAGGCCGCCAGTATCGTGCGCACCCTGGCCACGCCGACGCCCAGCACGTCCATCACCGCCACCGGCGCCACGATCCGCGGCGACTTCGTCTCGCTGCAGGCCTCGTCGGCCGAGCGCTTCGGTGTGTTCGGCTTCAAGAAGGACGCCAGCGCCACCGTCACGCTGACTGACATCACCATCGACGCCGGTGCGGTCGACATCGACGCCGGCGCCGATACCACGCTGCTGCCGGCGCTGGCTTCGACCATGACCGGCAACCCGCTGCTGACCATCACGGCAGTGGCCAGCGGCGCCGACACCATCACCCGCGACAGCGGCAGCTGGGTCGACGAAGGCTTCACCATCGGGCAGTCCATCACCCTGCTGGGCACGGCCAGCAACGACGGCGCCTACATCATCAAGTCGGTCACGGCCAACACCATCGAGGTGTCCGACGGCGACGTGCTGGTGGACGAGCTTACCACGGCCGCGCAGCCGGTGTCGGTGAGCGGCGAGTCGGTGATGCCCGACCCGGAAACGCTAATCGATCTGCTGACGCCGTTCACCGGCTCGGCCATCGTCACGTTGTCCACCGCCACTGCGCAGGTGAAGGTGTTGGGTGCCTCCAGCATCACTGCGCTTGGCCGGGTGGCGATGAACTCCAGCGCCGAATCGCGAGCCACACCGTTCGGCGCCGGCCTGGCGATTCCCAAGGCTTTTGCGATCGCGGCGGCCTGGGCGCAGTCGACGGCGACGGCCGAGACCTCGATCGACGGCACCACGGTGGTCACTGCCGGCAGCCTGTCGATGGGGGCGGACACCGACAACACGATCACCGTCAATGCAACGACCCTGTCGCGCAACACGCCGGTCAGCCTGACTTTTGCAGGCGCCAAGGTCGATGGCGTCACGAAGGCATTCATCGGCAACGACGCCCGCGTCAATGCGGGCGATGTCAGCGTGGCGGCGGCGGCCATCACCGACGTGCAGACCGGCGCGGGCGTCTTCAACACCGGCTCCAGCGGCGTCGGCCTGGCGGTCGCGCTGTCGCTGATCGACACCAACACCCAGGCCTGGGTCGGCGGGCGCGTCACGTCGACCGGCGATGTCTCGGTCACCGCCGATACCGATACCGTCAACCACATCGTCGAGGCCGACTCGCGCAACCTCGGTAACACCGGCGACCTGTTCACGCAGGTCAGCAACCAGTACAACCAGTTTGCGCGCGACACCGCCCAGCCGTTCACCAGCCAGGGGGCGGTCGGGCCGCTGAACCCGCTCGAGTCGTTCGTGAACAAGATGTTCCCGGTCGTCAAGTCGGGCAAGCTGAACCTGTCGGGCGCGGTGTCGTACGCCAGCGCCGAGAACGACGTGCGCGCCTTCATCGCCCCCGATGCGGTGGTCAAGGCCGACGGCGGGGTCGAGGTCAAGGCGACGATGGTCGACCGCACCAACACCACTGCGGTGAACGCCGCCACGTCCGACGGCGTGGCCATCGGTGGCGCCGTGGCCATCCTCGACAACGACAACGACGTCAAGGCCTACATCGGCGAGAACGCCGAGGTGCAGGCCAACGGCTCGGTCGACGTCACCGCCACCTTCCTGACGCCGTACCCGTGGGAGATCGACTTCACCTCGGGCGAGCAGATCATGGACCACATCGGCCAGGCGGTAAACGGCAGCCTGTGGAACCTGCTGCTGACCTCCTACGTGCAGAACGGCAGCGCCGGCACCACCGCCGGCCTGGGCGGCGCGGTTGACGTGCGCCTGATCAGCAACGTCGCCGAGGCCTACATCGACAAGGGTGCGCGGGTGAACACCGATGCCGCCTACGGCGGTGCAGACCAGTCGGTCACGGTGTATGCGCGCAACGAGGTCAACGGTCTGCACCTCGTCGGCGAGAAGGTCGGCTTCAGCTACCTCGACAAGCTGCTCACGCAAAAGGCAGCCGGCAGCGCCATCGTCAGCCGTGTCTCCGACCTGGGCAAGAAGCTGCGCGGGCCCGGTCTGAACATCACGGAGCTCGAAGATCCGAAGGGCGGCATCGGCGGCGCGGTGCTCTTCACCGACGCCAGCCACCAGGCGATTGCCCGTATCGAGGACGGCGCCACCGTTGTCGCCGACGGCGACATCAACGTGCTGGCCGATGCGCAGGACCGCATGATCTCGCTGACCAAGGCGGGTGGCTCGGCGCAGAAGATCGGCGTGTTCGGCGCCGGCGGCATCGTGCTGCAGTCGACCTCGGCGATCGCCTATGTCGAGAACCGGGCGTCGATCGACGCTGGTGCCGACCTGACGGTGCTGGCCACCAACGACCCGCGCGTGTACACCATCGTCGGCGGCCAGGCCAAGGGCGCGCCGACCGGCATCGGCGTGGCGGTGGCCTACAACGAGATCGAAGCGACCACCCGGGCGTTCATCGGCAATGGTGCGGCGCTGTCGGGCAACCCCACGCTGACGTTCAAGGACGTCACGATGGATGGCAACCCGACGCTGACCTTCCAGAACGTGACGCTGGCCGGCACCGGCACGCTGACCTTCACCGACAACGCACTGCAGGCCGACAAGCGCGACACCATCACCCGCAGCGCGGGCAACTGGGTGAGCGATGGTTTTGCCGCCGGCCAGTTCATCACCATCGAAGGCAGCCCGTCCAGCGACGGCACCTACCTGGTAGCCGAGGTCACCGCCACCACGCTGCGGCTGGCCGAAGGCGAGGCGCTGGCACAGCGAGTGATGACCGGCGGCCCGGCGCTGACCTTCGTCAATAGCGGTAGTGCCGACCAGATCGTCCGCAACGACGGCAGTTGGTTGGCTGACGGCTTTGCGGCCGGCCAGCAGATCAAGGTCGAGTCGTCGGCGACGAACGACGGTATCTACACCATCCTGTCGGCCACCGACACCACACTGACGTTGTCGAACGCCGACGCATTGACCGGCGGTTTTGCCTTTGGCGCCCAGGTCGCCACCGTCGGCCTGACCGAATCGACCGTGCGGCGCGAGCTGTCCGGCACCCCGTCGCTGACTTTTGCCGCCAACGGCGCGCTGCCCGACACCATCACCCGCAGTACCGGCAACTGGACGACCGACGGCTTCGCGGCCGGGCAGATCATCCGTGTCGACAACGCCGGCGCCCAGGAAGGCCTGTTCAAGATCGCCAGCATCAACGCGGCCGGCGACACCCTCACGCTGATCCCCACCGACCAGGTCGTCGCCGGCACCGCCAGCGCGGCGCGTGTGGCCACCGTCGACGTCTACGCGGCCGACACCATCACGCGTGCCAGCGGCAACTGGGAGAGCGACGGCTTCGTCCGCGGCCAGAGCATCACCGTCACCAACGCAGGCGCCAACAACGGCACCTATGTGATCGACACCGTCAGCTCCACCACACTGACCCTGTCGCCGCAAGACCGGCTGACCGATGCGGCACCGACGAGCGGCGTCACGCTGCGCTCGGGCGACACCATCACCCGCGACAACGGCAGTTGGCTGGCCGACGGCTTCAAGGCCGGGCAGACCCTCACCATCACCGGCGCGGGCGCCAACAACGGCAGCTTCGTCATCGAGAAGGTCAGCAAGGGCACGCTGACGCTCGCGCCCTTGGCGGCGCTGACCGACGGCACGGCCACCAACACCACCGTCACCACCGACCCGTTGGCCGCCACCGGCGTCATCCGGGCCGGCGACGACATCGACGTGCAGGCCCTGGCCAGCCCGCAGATCTACTCGTTCGCGCTGGCTGGCTCGCAGTCGACCCAGAAGGACCAGGCCGAGGCTACTGGCGGGGCGGCCACCTCGGGCAGCCCAGGTGCAGTGGCCGACGCGGCCGGCAACACCGGCGGCGGCGGCGTGGGCATCTCCGGCAGCGCGTCGGTGAACACCGTCGACATGACGACGACCGCCAAGGTCGACAATGTGCTGAGCGTCACCGCGCAGGACCTGCGCATCGTCGCCAACACGGCCACCGGCACGCCGCGGCTGTCCGACAGCCCGACGCTGACCTTCGCCACCAACGGCGCTGCGGCCGACACCGTCACCCGCTCGTCCGGAAGCTGGCTGGCCGAGGGTTTCCGCGCCGGGCAGGCGCTTAAGGTGAGCGGCACCACGTCGAACAACGGCACCTGGCGCATCGCGTCGGTGACCGAGACGACGCTGACGCTCACCGCCGGTGCCGCCCTGGTCAACGAGACCACCGACGCCGGCGACAACCCCGAGACCGTGGCCGCCGCGGCCATGACGGGCAACCCGACGCTGACCTTCGACGCGGTGCCCGGCAGCCAGGACACCATCACCCGATCGGCCGGCAACTGGCTGGCCGACGGCTTCCGGCCGGGCATGAAGATCAACGTCACCGGCACGCAAAACAACAACGGCGAGTTCACGGTGGCCGACGTCACGGCCACCGAGCTGACGCTGAACGGTAACCTGTTCCAGGAGACGCTGACCGACGAGGCCAACGTGGCCAATGCCGTCGTCACCGCATCGTCCGACGGCGTCAAGACCCGCATCATTGCGGTGGCTGGCGCGGCTACCATCTCGACCCAGCAGGGCAGCGGCGCCGGCATTGCCGGCACGTTCACCATGAACACGGTCGATGCCGACACCGATGCCTACGTGCGCAGCGCCACGGTCTATGCCAGCGGCAGCGTCGTCATCAGCGCCAGCACGCCGGCCGACATCCACTCGGTCGGCGCCAGCGTGTCGGTCAGCACCGGCACCGGCAAGCTG
Organism: Candidatus Accumulibacter affinis; assembly: GCA_016713625.1. Lineage (GTDB taxonomy): Bacteria > Pseudomonadota > Gammaproteobacteria > Burkholderiales > Rhodocyclaceae > Accumulibacter > Accumulibacter affinis. The sequence continues at coordinate 546,380 of JADJOT010000002.1, read as the reverse complement.
AACCTGGCCGGCCAGGTCAGCTTGAACCGCATCGTCAGCGAAACCCTGGCCTACATCGAGAACGCCACCGTGCGCGGCCCCGCCGCCGGCGGCAGCGCGCCCAGCGTCAGCATCAAGGCGCTGGACGACGCCTACATCCTCGGCATCGCTGGCTCCGTGGCGTATGGCGGCAAGGGTGGCGTCGGCGCTTCGGTGGCCATCAACACCATCGGCAATACCACCGAGGCCTTCACCCGCAATGCCGACGTGGCCGCCTCGTCGCTGGCCATCGAGGCCGACTCCACGGCCCAGATCACCGCGGTCACGGCCGCCATCGGCGCCAGCTCGGGCCGCATGGCCGCCGCCGCCGCGGTGTCGGTGAACCTCGTCGAGAACAACACCGCGGCCTTCATCAGCGGCCGCAAGACCAGCCAGGGCATCCTCGCCAGCGGCTCGGTGACCGTCGACGCGGTCGACGACTCGGGCATCTTCGCCATTGCCGGCGGCATCGGCGCCGCACCCAGCGGCACGGTGGGCATCGGCGTCGGCGTCACCTATAACCAGATCGACAACGACACCACCGCCACCATCCACGACGCCACGGTCACCTCCACCGCGGGCAGCGTACGCGTGTCGGCGCTGTCCGAACCCTCGATCTTCTCGGTCGCCGTAGGCGGCGCCGTCGCCAACACCGCGGCGCTGGCCGGCTCGGTGTCGTTCAACGTCATCGGCAGCGTCAGCGACGCCAATACCACCTCGGCCTCGATCACCGGTGCCAGCACCGTCGTGGCCGACGGCAACGTGGTGGTGTCGGCCGAAGGCAACGCGAAGATCGAAACGATCTCGGGCTCGGTGGCCATCGGCCTGAGCACCGCCGCCATCGCGGCCGCGAACTCGACCATCAAGACCGACGACGACGTGCAGGCCGCCATCGGCGCCGGCGCCACCGTCGTGGCCAAGGGCAACCGTGGCACCACCGCCGTGGCCAATGGCGCCCGCAGTGGCTCGCTGACCGACGCCGTACAGGGGGTTGCCGTGGTGGCCGTGTCCCATGACGATTTTTTCTCGGCCTCGATCGGCGGCGCCGGCGCCGGCAACGCCGGCGTTGCCGGCTCGGCCACGGTCACCGTGCTCGACGAGACCACCCGCGCCACGATTGCCGAGAACGCGCAGGTGAACACCGGCACACTGGCCACCAGCGAGAACGCCAACCAGGGCGTGCGCGTGCTCGCGTCCGACCGCACCACGCTGACCGGCGTGGCCGGCGCGCTGGCCGTCGGCGGCACCGCGGGCGTGGGCGTGGGCGCCGACGTGTCGGTGGTCACCAAGGTGACAGAGGCCACCATCGCCAGCGGCGCCATCGTCGAGGCGCAACGCGACGTGGCCGTGCTGGCCACCTCCAGCGAGGACGTGCTATCGATCGCCGTGGCTGGCGGCGGCGCCGGCACGGTCGGCCTGGCCGGTGCGGCCGACGTGTCGGTCTTCAACATCACCACGCGCGCCACCGTCGAGGGCACCAAGACCGTGGGCGCCACTTCGTACACCGGGGCCAGCGTCACGGCTGGCGGCAGCGTTGAGGTGGCTGCCGAGGAGCGGCTGGAGTTCGACGGCGTGGCCGGCAGCCTGGCCATCGGCGGCACGGTGGGCATCGGCGGTGCGGCCTCGGTGCCCATCGTCACCAAGACCACCGAATCGACCATCGGCAACGGCGCCACCGTCAATGCCCTGGGCAATGGCGCGGGCATCACCGTGAACACCGGCGCCTTCGATGTCGACTTCGACACCGCCTACTCGTCGGACCCGGGCCAGGTGAAGCCGGTCGCCGTCAACAACGCCAACGCCACCGACTCGTCGCTCACCCGCGAGCGCAACTCGGTGGCCGACACCCGCACCGGCTTCACCGGCGTCGCGGTCACCGCCGTCAACCAGGACGACATCGGCAGCTACGCCATCGGCGTGGGCGGCTCGGGCACGGTGGCCATCCAGATCTCGGCGACGGTGAACGTGCTTACCGCCAACACCACGGCCACGATTGCCGACAACGCGCGCGTCAATACGGCCACCTCCGGCGAGGGCGCCACGCAGTCGGTGCTGGTCGCCGCTGGCAACGACTTCAGCCGGGTGGCGGTGGCCGGCGGCCTGTCGATCTCGGGCGTGGTCGCGGTCACGCCGGGCGCCGACGTGGCGGTGGTCACCACCAATGCCAAGGCCTCCATCGGCAGCAACGCCGTGGTGCAGGCCCAACGCGACGTGGAGGTGCTGGCCAACTCCGACGTCGACATCCTGTCGATCGCCATCTCGGTGGCCGGCTCGGGCACGGTGTCGGTGGCCGGCGCGGTGTCGGCGCTGGTGCTGAACGCCGACACCTGGGCGTCCATCGGCAGCGGTGCCGACGTGGACGCCGGCGGCAACGTCATCGTCTCGTCGCTGGCCCGCACCGACACCGACGCGGTGGCCGGTGCCATTGGCATCGGCATCGTCGGCGGCGGCGTTGGGGCCGGCGTCGGCGTGGTCGTGATCAACAAGGACACGCGCGCGTGGATCGGCGAGAACGCCGACGTCAATGCCAAGGCCAACGGCGGCGACACGACGGTGTACGACGGCTCGCTCAGCGACACTGGCACTTTCGGCACCACCAGCGCGCGTGGCGTGGTGGTCAATGCCGTGTCCAGCGAGAACGTGTTCGCCGTGGCCGCGGCCGGTGCCGGTGGCTTCATCGGCGGCGTGGCTGGCGCGGTGACCGTCGAAGTGATCGACTCCGATACCCGCGCCTTCATCGACGCCGGGGCTCGCATCAACACCGAAGCAACAGACGCCAACACGGCGCAGGACGTGCGTGTGGCCGCGGTCAACGATCTGCGCATGCTGGTGGTCGACGGCTCGATCGCCGGCGGCGTGTTCGGCGGCATCGCCGGCAGCGTGGACGTGGGCATCGTGCGTAACGACACCTCGGCCTACATCGCCGGCAGCGACGTGCGTGCGCGGCGGGACGTCACCGCCAGCGCGCTGGCCGATCGCGACATCGAAAGCTACGTCGTCAGCGCCGCGGGTGGTGCCGTCGGCATCGGCGCGGCGGTGGCCGTCTACACGCTGGGCGGCAACTTCACCGGCAGCTACCGCTTCGACGCCGATGGCGACAACGTCAACGACGCGAACGAGAGCGACGACGCGCTGGCCGGCACCGCCGGCCAGTCCACCACACAGTTCGCCGATGCCCAGGCCGACGTCAGCAGTGTCGATTCTCTGCTGACCGGCTACGGCGGCAGCGGCGGCGCGAACAGCGGCGAGGTGGACAGCAACACGGCTGCCGCCAAGACCCGGCTCGACGCCGCCGGCGGTACCGGTGCGGATGCCGCCAAAGCCAACCCGGCCGCGAGCGAGATTATCGGCAGCGCCGCCGTGCCGCGCGGCACGGTCGCGTTCATCGGCCAGGATGCCGGCGTCAATGCCGGCCGCCACATCGACCTCGATGCCCGCGAGCGCGTCGACCTGAAGATCATCGCCGGCGGGGCGGGCGTGGGCGGCGCCGGCATCGGCGCCGGCATCGCCGTGCTGTCGACCGGCAACGACGTCAACACCTTCATCGGACAGGGCGCCACGCTGCGCGCGGGCACGGTCGATGCGGGCGGCGACATCAACCTCGACGCGCGCCTGTGGTCGGAATTGTCGGTGCTCGGCGTCACCGCCGGCCTCGGCGGTTTTGCCGGCATCGCGGGCTCGGTGGTCGTGGTCACCGACACCAGCAATGTCAATGCCTACATCGAGGCCGGCACGTCTGGCGACCGGGCGCGTCTGCTGGAGGCCAACCAGGTCAACCTGAAGGCCGAGAAGATCCTGGGCGCCAAGACGTCCGCCATCGGTGCGGCCGCCGGCGTTTTTGCCGGCGTGGGCGCGGCCGTCACCGTGGTCAACCTGAGCGGCAACGTGCGCTCGGCCGTCGGTGCGCACACCGTCATCGGCACCGTCGACGACGCGGCCGCCACGGCGGCCACGGTCGACGGCGTGACGCTGACCACCAACAGCGCCGTGCGTGCGCTGCCCTTCGACGGCGTCGGCCCGATGGCCGTCGGCCTGGGCGTCAGCCTGCTCGGCAGCGCCGCGGCGGGCGTGGTGGTGGTGACGCTCGGCGGCACCACCGAATCACAGATCGGCGACGACGCCAACATCGAGACGTCGGGCACCGTGGCGCTGGACACCGATTCGGTGCTGCGAGCCGATGCCGAGGCGGACGGCGGTGCCTTCGGGGCGTTTGCAGTGGGCGCCATGTTCGCCAAGGCCGACCTGGGCGGCACGACGCGCTCGCAGGTGGGCACGCGCGCCAAGGTGAAGGCCGGCAGCCTGAAGCTGGAAGCCGACCACACCAGCGATGCGTCGGTCGACGTCGTCGCCGCCGGAGGCGGCGCAGTCAGCGGCCGGGGCGCCGAGGCGCAGGTCACCGTCGACCCGACGGTCGAAGCCAAGATCCTGGGCAGCGCCACCATCAACGTCGTCAACGACGTCGAGGTGCTGGCCACCCTCAAGCGGGCCGAGGGCAACGCCACCGCCAAGAGCTTCGGCGGCGGCGCGGTATCGGTCGGCGTGATGGGGGCGACGGTCAGTTCGACGCCGGACGTGGACGCCTCCATTGCCGGTGGCACCACCGTCACGGCCGGGCGCCATGTGGTCGTGCGCGCGGAGGGCAAGGCCGAGGCCACCGGGGCACCGCCCCTGGACACCTTCACCAACGCCGACGTCAACCTGAATAACGACACCATCGACTTCGACTACGCGCTGAGCCCGGGCGAGATCGTCACCTACGAGAACAACGGCAACACCAGCATCGGCGGCCTGGGCGACGGCCGCGAGTACAGCGTGCTGCGCGGCACGCCGGTCGCCGGCGGCACGCGCCTGACGCTGGGCGCCAGCTTTGCGGGCAGCGGCGTCAACAACGCCTACGACACCATCACCTTCGCCGTGCCGCACCGCCTGGTGACCGGCGACGCCGTGCGCTATGAGGGCGCCAACAACGGCAGCGTCACCATCGGCCTGGCCAACGACAACCCGACCGACAACACCAACAACCCGGTCAATCCGTACTACGTGCGCCGGATCGACGACTACACGATCAAGCTGTTCACCAGCGCGGCCGAGGCCAACCCGGCCACCGCCACCGGGCTGAAGGCCTTCACGCCGGGCAACGTCAGCTCGACCAACAACACCATCACCACCAGCGGCACCGCCTACGTCGAAGGCACGGCCGTGACCTACCGCGCGCCGGCACCGAAGACCTTCTCCAGCCTGACGGTCGACGTGCAGGTCGACGGCAACAACAAGATCGTCACCTCCGACACCACGGCCGACGGGCGCGACAACCCGACGCCGGTGTACGTCGACAGCCTGAACCGCATCTACATCGCCACGCTCGACAACAACGGCAACCCGATCGCCGGCACCGGCCATGGCTTCCAGACCGGCGACGCGGTGCGCTACAACGCGGTCGGCGGCTCGGCCATCACGGGGCTGACGTCCGGCAACACCTACTACGTCATCAAGATCAACGATTTCCTGATGCAGCTGTCGGACACACTGGACGGCACCAACGGGAACGACCCCGACATCGACGGCGACATCGGCGTGACGCCGCGCGAGATCGACGGCGACATCTCGAACACCGCTGCCGCGGTGGTGCACACGCTGGTCAAGACGAGCCAGCTGCCAATCAAGGCGGCCAACGCCACGGGCGGCGAACTGCAGGACGGCCGCACCTACTACGTGCGTGCGCCCAACCCCGTCAGCGGGACGCAGACCTTCTCGCTGTCCGAAACGCCCACCGGCGCGCTGCTCGACCTGGACACGACCGGGCTGGACGCGGCCGCGGGCCACCGCATCGGCATCGAAGGCGTCGACATTTCCGCCGCCGCGGGCACCCATGCGCTGCGGCTGGACCTGCAGAGCATGCCGGCCAGCACCACCCACAAGCTGCTGGGCGCGGGCGGCGTGCCGTTGGCCAGCGTGTCGCCGGCGGCCAGCGACGGCCTGTCGTCGGCCACCGTGCAGGGCGGCTCGGGCGGTGTCGGCGACTTCGCCTTCCCGACCGCCAAGGTCACCACCACCGTCAACGTCAATGCACACGTGGCGGCCACGCGGGTCGACGCGGGCGGCGACGTCTCCATCGTGGCGCTGTCGGCCACCAACGCCTCGGCTTCCGGCGACAACCGCGCCGGCGGCCTGCTGCAGGTGGGCGACGTGCGGGCCAAGGCCGTGCACGACGCCAACACCGCGGCCTACATCGGCAGCGCCGCGGTGAACGGCAGCGCGAGCGGCACCACCTTCGTCGTGGGCGGCAACCTGCTGCTGCGCGCCACCTCGGGGGCCGTGCAGGACGTGACTGCCATCGCCAAGGGCGGCGGCGGCATCGGCGTGGCGCGGGCCGACACGGCCGCCTATGTCGATTACGACACGCTGGCCACTGTGGGCAGCGGAGCCAACCTCACTGTCGGCCGGGCCTTCAAGGCCTACACCGACGCCACCGTCAACTCGCGCACCAATTCCGAGGCCTTCGTGATTGCGGTCGGTGCGGGTGCCGACGCCGACGACCTGGACGGCTCCGACTGGGGCGGCAGCGTGCGCATCGGCACCGACGGCACGCCGGCGCTCAGCCAGGTCGCCATCGGCGGCGGCGCGCAGATCGATGCCGACACCGTCGACATCGACGCCCAGGTGTCCAGCCTGTTCGGCCGCTCGCGCGCCGATGCCGAGGCCTACAGCCCGATCCTGTTCGGCTATGCGCAAGCCTTTGCCGACGCCGAGGTGCAGATCGACTCGAAGGCGGCCGCGCTCATCAAGGATGGCACCGCCGCCACGCCGACGCTGGTGAAAGGCCGCAACGGTGTCGATGTGCAGGCCCGCCACGGCTCGTTGACCGTCGAACGCGTGTCCGACGGCCTGGCCGTGGCACTGATTCCGCCGCAGGGCGAGCAGGACATCGGCGACAGCGACCTGAACTCGACGGTCGATGCCGACACCCACGTGCTGGTCGTTGCCGGCCCGCGCAACCTGAACACCGCCGCGCTCGCGGTCAGCGGCCTGGACAACCCGGCCGGTTTCCCCAACCTGGCGTTGTTCGGCCGCGCCGATCACGCGGCGGTCAGCGAATCCAGAGGAGGCGACCGCACCCGCACCATCGCGTGGGACGCCGACGTCATCATCAATAGCGGCCCGAGCCCGGAACTGATCATCGACGCCGCCGGTAACGTGTTCAAGGCGGTCAACGCCTCGGTGCGCGACGACGCGCCCAACGCCAGCCGAATGGCCGGCGCGGTGGTTGACGATGACATCATCGTCAACGACATCGTGAACGACGACGCCGGCGAGGTGCTGTTCGACGCGCCGACCACCGGCGTGATCAGCGGCAGCCAGAGCCTGTTCACGATGCGCGACACGTATGACACGGTGACCATCACCAACGCGTCGACGAAGGACCTGGTCATCAACCGCATCGACGTCATCGGTGCACAGCCCACCTATCCGCTGTCGTCTACGTCTCGCCCCCGCATCATGCTGGAGGCGCCGGCCGTCAACATCACCTTCAACCTGACGCGCGATGTGTCGCCGACCGCGGTGACCATCCTGAACACCGGGGTGTCGAATATTGGCCTGAACGGCGTGATCAATAACCCGATCGGCCTGACGACCATCACCAACACCGAAGGCGACATCGTCAACGGTTCGGACATCGCGTCGTTCGCGTCCGACAGCAACGGCTATGTCGTCGGCAGCGGCCTGGTGCGCACCAACCTGCTGGACGTCGAGGCCACGAAGGGCAGCATCGGCGTCGACAAGCCTGCGCCGACGGCTGACAGCCGCATCCGGGTTGAACTCATCGAAAGCACCAACCGCCCCGAGGATCTGCGGGCCGTTGCCGGCGGCAGCATCTTCCTGGACCTGGACGGCGTGGTTCGCCAGAGCACCAGCGACACGGCCCCGACCGTCGCCGAGATCAACGTCAGCCTGGTGTCCGCCGGCAATCATGCCGACATCCGGCTGGCCGCGGGCAGCCTGGAGCAGTCCTCGGCGCCGCGCGATGGCGTCTACGTCGGCAGCCCGCAGGATTCGACCAACGCCCCCGACGGCACCTTCCGGGTGTTCTACTGGGACGACCCGGGCAGCATTCCGCTGCGCGACCCGGGTGCCTATGGCGCCAGCCCCACGGCCATCGAAACGACCTTCAACTTCGCCCTCATCGAAGCGGGCACGACGGTTGGCGCCGGCAACATCGTGGTCAATGCCGCCGACGCGGCGCTGCCCACGGATAGCCTCAGTAACGTGGTCAACGTGCTGGCGACCACCAACGTCTTCGGCACCGGCCACATCGATGCCGACACCAACGGCTACATCGACTTCACCGAGTCGCTGGCCGACCTGCGCGTGGGCCAGATCCGCTCGCGCTACAACGACGTCACGCTTGACGCACCGAATGGCGCCATCGTCGACGCACCGGCACTCAGCCCGTTGTCGCCGCCCAGCGGCGACGTGGAGGCAGATGTCATCGGCGTCAACCTGTCCCTGACGGCCCAGTTGTCCATCGGCACCGGCAGCAACTTCCTCGAGACCAACCTGCTCGACGCGGGTACTGGCATCGCCGCCATCGGCGCGCTGCGCGCCTCGGCCGGCCACTCGGTGTTCATCGAGGAAACCGGAGGCGACCTGAGCATCGACCGCGTCGTTGCCAAGGGTCTGGACGGTATCGGCCAGGTCACGCTGGTGGCGCGCGACGGCTCCATCCTCGACGCCAACACCGCCACCGAGGACGACGGCGACGCCACCTCCACCCGCGTCCGCGACGTGGCCAACGTCGTCGGCCGCACGATCGACCTGGACGCCGACGACGATCTCGGCGATGCCGACGACGACCTCGACATCGATTCCGGCGTGCGTACCAACGCCGACGGTTCGACGACACTGTTCACCGGCCGCGTCTTCGCACAGGCCGGCCGCAGCGTGTTCCTGACCGAATCGGCGCGCGAGATGAACGTGCTGGCCGTGCGCGCCGAGAGCGGCCGCATTCGCCTGACGGTTCCCGATACGAATCTCGCCGACACCGAGAACTTCGAACTGATCACTTTGCCCTTGGGTGGCGCCACGGCGCGCATCGACGAGGGCGCGTCCCCGACCACCGTGCCAGTGGCGGAAATCTCCGCCGCGCTGTCGGTGGACCTGTGGGTGGGGGACAATGTAACGACTTCGGCGACCGGTCGCGTCGTCTCGGGTCAGTCGATCACCATCCGCGGCGACACGCGGCGCGTGCTCAAGACCGAGACCGTGGACGACGTCAATGCCGATGCCGACCGCGGCACGCAGATGAACCTGCGTGGCACCATCGGCCATGTCACGTCGGCGGGCAACACGTCGAAGACCTTTACCCAGATCTTCGGCCACGACCAGGTCGACACCTTCACCTTCAACGAGACCGACCTCGACGCCAACACCACGGCGTTCGGCAGCCAGAACGACAGCGCCGCCCTGGCCGACGACGGCGAGGACCGCTTCATCGTCAACCAGCTCGGCAGCATGGGGGTCAATGCCGCCGGCATCGGCGACACCCTGACGCTGGACGGCCAGGCTGACACCGACACCTACACGGTCAATACCACCGGCTCGCAGGGCGTGCTGCGCAACTACGTCATCAACGTACTCGATACCGGCGCCAGGACCGACGGCGTCGACACCCTGAGCATCTACGGTATCGACGGCAGCACGGCTGCCGGCCAGGTGGACGACATCTTCCTGCTGCGCAAGACGAATGCCATCCCGTCCGAGACGGCGGATACACCGGCCTTCGTGGCCCTGCTGCACGGCGACCTGAACCAGGTCCGCGACGGCAGCGGCACCATTAGCGGCCGGCCGCAGCAGGTGCAGCGGATCAACTACGACATCAACCTGAACGGTCGTCTCGAGATCTACGGCAAGGGCGGCAACGACTACTTCGCGTCCGACGACAACAGCACGGTCACCACGCTCGATGGCGGCAGCGGTGACGACACCTTCCAGATCGGGCAACTGTTCGGTATGCAGCGCAAGACACCCATGGTGCAGGACAGCGACCGCTTCGACACCATCGCCACCACGCGCGGTTACCTGAGCGCGGGGGCGTCGGCAGCGATCGTCGCCCAGGGCGGTTCCGGCAACGACGTGTTCACCGTCTACGGCAACAAGGCCGAGCTGCGCCTGGAAGGCGACGACGGCGACGACCTGTTCATCGTGCGCGCCTTCGCGCTGGCCCAGACCAACGCCGACGGCAGCATCAGGACGGTCGGCGGCGTGGCCATGCCGCTGCTGACCAGCGAAGTCTCCACTCAGGGCCAGATGAACGTGCGCCCCGGCGAGGGCAACGACACCGTCCAGTACAACATCAACGCGCCGGTCTCGGTGGACGGCGGAACGGGCTTTGACAAGGTGGTGGTGCTGGGCACCGAGTTCGCCGACAACTTCGTCATCACCGAAGACGGCGTCAAGGGCGCCGGCGTCAACGTCCGCTTCGAGAACATCGAGGTGCTGGAAGTCGACGGTCTGGAGAGCGACGACGATTTCTACGTGCTGTCCACCCCGGTGGGAGTGGTCACCCGCGTCATCGGCGGCCTGGGCAGCGACAGCTTCAACGTCGGCGGCGACGTCGCCGAACCGATCGTCATGCAGGATCTGGCTGGCGCCTCGGGCGCCATCGGGCACCTGCTCAGCTCGTCCGACTCGCTGTACAACCGCCTGCCCGTCGAGGGCATCGACCTGACGGTGGCGCAGGCGCGCCTGGGCGCGGTGGTCATCACCGAATCGGCCGGCGACACGGTGGTCGAGGAAGGCCTGACCAGCAACCCGCTGGCCATCGACTCCTACCTCGTCCGCCTGGCGGTAGCGCCGGCGGACGGCACCACGGTGTACGTGACCGTGTCGGCCGCGCGCTCGCAGCGCGACGAGTCGCTGGCGCCCAACAACGGCGATTCGGTGTGGCTGCGCGACGCCCAGCTCCCGGGCTTCAGCCGCAGCGTCCCAGTGAACGGCCAGCCGACGACCGAGCCCAACCGGGCGCTGGTGCTCGCCTTCAACGCCGGCAACTGGAACATCGACCAGACCGTCTACGTCTACGGCGCGCAGGATGGCTTTGCCGAAGGCGAGCGTACCGTGACTGTCAGCCACCTGGTCGACGCGGTGGTCGTTACCCCGGCCAGCACGCAGGCCGGCCTGGATGCGCAGGAGGCGACCCGCCTGCTGTTCGACCAGGCGGCGGTACGCAACGTCGAGGTGCGCGTCATTGACGACGACGCTCCGGGCCTGATCATCACCCAGACCAACAACGAGACCCTGGTGCTCGAGGGCAGCCTGGCGGTGCAGCCGGCGGGCGGCAGCTTCGGCATCGAGGACAGCTACAACCTGAAGCTTGCACAGGCGTTGACCGGCACGCAGACGGTGACCGTGCAACTGGTCTACGACTCGGCGCAGGTGGGCCTGAGCGTCGGCGGCAACGCCGTCACCAGCGTGACTTTCAACAAGGACAACTGGCAGCAGGGCATCGACATCACCGTGCGCGCCACCGACGACGCGACGCGTGAGGCCTTCAAGCGCTCGTTCATCGAGCACCGCGTGGTGTCTGGCGTGGCCGCCTACAGCGGCGTCGTCAAGCAGTTCGCCGTTCAGGTGCACGACAACGACACCGCCGGCGTCATCGTCTCGGAAAGCAACGGCTCGACCAACGTCGTGCTGGACGACCCGAGCACCGCCGCCAACGAGGCGGTGACCGACAGCTACGCCGTGCGCCTGACTTCGGCGCCCACACACGACGTGGTGGTGCAGGTCAACACCGACGGTCAGGTTAACACGTCACCGGCCACGCTGACCTTCACCACCGCCAACTGGTGGCAGGCGCAGACCGTCACCGTCACCGCCAACCCGGCCTACGTACCCGCCAGCAGCGGCCTGGACACCACGACGCAGAAGGTGTTCGCGCCGCGGACGCACCTGCTGTCGCAGTTGGGCGGGCCGCTGGCCATCGAAGGCGGCACGCTCGGCGAGCGGGCTCTGGTGTCGGCCATCGTGCTGCCGACCGAACTGAACGCCGGTCTGCTACAGATCGGCGTGCAGCCCGACGAACGCGACCAGATCGACACGCTGAACCTGTACGACGATTCCAGCCCCGAGGACCGCACGGGAACGCTGAGCGCCACCCAGCTTGCCGGCTTCGATATGGCGCCGACGCTGAACTTTGGCGGCACCAACGCGCTGGGCGAGCCGTCGACCTTCGCGGGAGGCATCACCTTCGGCAATGCCAGCACCGGCAGGTCGACCATCGAGGTGCTGAACCTGCTGATGGGCGAGGGCAACGACAGCCTCACCATCACCGGCACGCTGCAGGCGGCCGACGAGGGCACCGGCGGCAACCGCGGCCCGGCACGCCACGGCACGATCACCCTGGTGCACGGCGGTGGCAACCTGGCGGTCACGCCAGGGGGCAGCAGCCTGTTCGGTGATCGCATCACCGTCACCGGCGGCGGCGGCGTCAGTTCGCCGCTGGTCATCTACGGTGACACCTCGCAGGACGGCCTGTGGTACAGCGGCGCTACCGACGAGGTGACGCCGAGGGCCGACAACATCGTGCCCGGCAACAAGCTGTTCGACCAGGTCGGCACGGCCGACGACCAGTTCCGCTTCCCGCGCGCCAACCCGTTCCGCCAGGCGGGCGACGACGTCATCGACGCCAGCGCGCTGTTTAGCACGGCCGACGTCAACACGACGACGCTCGGCGTCGCGATCTACGGCGGCTCGGGCAACGACACGATCCGCGGCACCGGCGCCGGCGACCATCTTGCCGGTGGCTCGGGCAACGACATCATCGTCGGCAATGCCGGGCTGGATCTGGTCTACGGCGACTCGGGCTTCAACGTTGACCCGATCACGCGCACGCTGGTGATGGTCAATGCCATCGGCACGGCCAACGGGGATGTCGGCACGCTGCCGGCCAGCCCGTCTGGCCCGGTGCGCGACGGCCTCGTTGCCGGCCGCGACGACATCGACGGCGGCACCGGCGACGACGTGATCTTCGGTGACCACGGTGTGGTGACGCAGGACGTGCCGCGTGGCCGCCTCTACGACGACTGGGCGGCAGCGCGCGGCCGCGCGGCCGTCTTCGGCTATGCCACCGGCAACGCGACGAACTCGCAGTTCGCATTCAGCGCCAGCGACAAGCTGCTCACCACCGGCTTCATCCAGAGCCTGCGCAGCGCCGAGGTCGCCAACGGCGACGACGACACCATCGCCGGCAACGCCGGACGGGACCGCATCTTCGGCGGCAACGGCAGCGACCTGATCGCCGGCGGCGCCGGCAGCGACCTGGTCTTCGGCGACCACGGCCTCGTCGACTACCTCGGCCCCGACTACGATGGCGTCACCGAGACCGGCCTCGCGGGCCTGGTCACGCTCGACCGCCTGGAGAGCGTGGACACCACCGCGGCGCTGGGCAAGGGCGACCAAATCAGCGACGAAGTGGGCGACGACATCATCATCGGCGGCCAGGGCGACGACCTGATTGACGCCGGCGCCGGCCAGAACATCGTCTTCGGCGACCACGGCCGCATCCTCGGCGTCGACACCGGCTTCAACACGCCGGTGGGCGACCCCGTGGCTGGCAAGACCGACGACGACTACCAGGTGCAGGTGCTGGGCCTTGTCACGTCCATCGACTGGGGCACGGTCAACGACGCGGCCAACGAGTTCGGCAACGGCAACGACAGCATCACCACCGGCCGCGGCCGCGACATGGTGTTCGGCGGTGGCGGTAACGACGCCATCAACACCTTCGCCAGCAGCCTGGGCACGGTGGCGCTCGACGGCAACAACATCGTCTTCGGCGACCACGGCCTGGTGGACTACCTGGCCGAGGAGCGTGCCGCTGCGCTGCCGGGCACGCCGCGCCGCGACACGGCGCGCACCAACGACATCGACCGCGTCTGGTCGCTGGCCACCGGCATGGGCGGCGCTGACAGGATCGACACCGGCAATGCCAACGAAATCGTGTTCGGCGGCATGGCCGGCGACATAGTGAACGCCGGCCACGGCAAGAACATCGTCTTCGGCGACAGCGGCCAGGTCACGGCGGCCAATGCCGACGACCCGCTAACGCAGTGGTCGGTGCACCAGTTCACCATCGGCACCATTGTGTCGACCGCGTTCGCCGACGGCGGCATCGACACGCTGCGCAGCGGCGACCACGACGACATTCTGCTCGGCGGCCGCGATGGCGACACGCTCGACAGCGGCCGCGGCGACAACGTCGTCTTCGGCGACCAGGGCCGCGTCCTCACCTTCGTCAACGGTCAGGGCGGCACGGCCGACACCTTCAACGCGGTCGTTGGCACGCCGACACGCCCGGCCGGCGACCAGCCGCTGACCTACCTGCTGGTGACGACGCAGATCGACACCGGCAACGCCGACGGCGCCGACATCATCACCACCGGCATCGGCCGCGACCTGATCTTCGGCGGCGGCGATACCGACACGCTGCACGCCTTCGCCAGCACCAGCCTGGGCGCCATGGCGGCCGGCACGGCGGCGCAGGACAGCAACAACATCGTCTTCGGCGACCACGGCCTCATCGACTACGTGTCGGAGGAACTGCGCCTGGGCGGCGCCGGCAACCCCGGCCTCGAGACCTTCGCGCTGACCAACAGCGCCGCCAATGCCAATGGCAACCCGGTGCGCACGGCCGACATCGACCTCATCGCGTCGCTCGAGGGGAACGTCGTCGTCGCCGGGCAGGCCGTCAAGGCCACCGCCATCGGCGGCAACGACCTCATTACCACCGGCAACCTCAACGACATCGTGCTGGGCGGCGCGGGCGCCGACCGCATCGTCAGCGGCGACGGCAGCAACATCGTGCTGGGCGACAACGCCAGGCTGGTGGCTGCGCCGGGCGACTCTGCCAATCCGGTCTTCGCGGTGCACGAGTTCACCCTCTGCAAAATCGACACCATCGGCTTCGACGACGCCGATGGCGGTGCCGACATCGTCACCGGCGGCAGCGGCAACGACGTGCTTTTCGGCGGTGGCGGCAACGATGTGATCTACGCCGGCACCGGCGACGACCTCGTCTTCGGCGACCAGGGCCGCATCGAGTGCAAGAACAACAAACCCTACGACCCCGAGATCAGCCTGCGGCCGATCTGCTGGGAGTGCTTCCCGACGCTGGGCTTCCTGCTCTTCGAAGCCACCAACGTCGACAAGACCACCGGCGCCGGCAACGACGTGGTGTTCGGCGAGGACGGCAGCGATGTGATCATGGGCCAGCAGGGCGAGGACGTCATCTACGGCGGCCGCGGCGACGACATCCTGATCGGCGGCAGCAACGTCGACGGCGGCCTCGACAGCCACGACCGCATCGACAGCGGTGACGGACACGACACGATCGCCGGCGACAATGCCGCGATCTGCTACCACCCCGACGCGATCGACGTGCGCATGCGTGCGCTCGACGGCACGTTGCTGTACGGCATCACGCCAGGCGGAACGACGGCATGCTGATGATCGGCGTGGCCAACCCGGCCAACGCCATCGATCCGCTCATGCCCTGGGTGAACGCCGGCGCCGACCCTCGCTACGCGGCGCGGCCCACCGCCAATGGCGTGATCACCAACAAGAACCTCGGCCATGCCGAGTACGTGATCAAGCTGCTCGATCACAGCGACGCGACGCCGGCCAACCGCTACGGCAACGACTACATCGCCGGCGGTGCGGGCGAGGACGAGATCTTCGGCCAGCTCGGCAACGACGTGATCCAGGGTGACGGCACCATCGGCCTTGGCGCGACGCTGCCCTATCGCGCGGCCAACGTCACGGCCGGCTACGCCGACAACCTGCAGGCGGCCCAGCTGAGTCTGGTGCGCCTGGACGGCGGCACCCAGACGGTGACTGACTTCACCACCTTCGGCGCCAACCGTGGCACCGTGGCCACCGATCCGGCGGCTTTCGGCTTCACGCTCGATTCCCTGGCCGATCTCCAGGTGCGTGCCAGCTTCGAAGGCCGTTACGACGCCGACGACTATGTCGAAGGCGGCGGCGGCAACGACGTGGTGTTCGGCAACCGCGGCCAGGACGACATCGTCGGCGGCAGCTCCGACCTGTTCAACCTGGTGCTGGCGACCCAGCGGCCCGATGGCAGCGATCTGCTGTTCGGCGGCGCCGGCACCGACGTCACGCGCAACGACATCGGCGAGGCCACGCGCGCCAGCACCAGCGGCACCGGCGCGCCGGGCAACGACCTGATCGTCAACGCCCGCGGCAGCCACGCCAAGGACGCCGACACGATCATCGGCGACAACGGCCGCATCCTGCGCATCGTGGGTGTGAACGCCACGCCGGTGGCCAACGCCTCGCTGCCGTCCAGCGCGCAGCGCACGCTGGCCGACACGATCCTGGCCGACGGCGTGTCGAGCACGGGCGGCTTCGTCAACTACAACTGAGACCTGTACGGCAGCAACACCGACGACAGCCGCACCGGCGTCGGCACCGACGGCCGCATGGGTGGCGGCTACGGCAACGACGGCATCAACCCCGGCGCCGACGCCGGCCGTTCGGCGCTGGAGCTGTTCTACGACTACGACCGCATCATCGTGCGCGGCGTGCACCTGCTCGACTACACGCCGGGCGGCATCGACGTGTCCGCGAACGCAGCCAGCGACCGCGGCACCGGCGACGAGATCCATGGTGAGTCGGGCGATGACAGCATCCACGGCCAGAAGGGCCATGACGTGCTGTTCGGCGAAGGCCAGGATGACGACCTGATTGGCGGATATGGCAACGACTGGATCAGCGGTGGCACCGGCAACGACGGCGTCATCGGCGACGACGGCCGCATCATGACCAGCCGCAACGCCACCACCTACGGCGAGGCGCTGTTCGGCGTCGTCCGGCTGTTGGCCGACAACGGCGACACCAAGACCTTCAACGGCAACATGATGAACGAGGCGATCGCCACGCCGGGCACGATCCAGCAGGCGGTGGCCAACGTCGGTGACGAGATGAAGAAGGCGGTCAACCTGACGCCGTTCAGCTTCGACACCACGTTCAACGGCAACGCCGACGAGTTCACCTCGGTGACGAAGAAGACGGTGGATGACCGGGGCGCGCCCGGCGCGCCGAACGCCAACGACCTCATCTTCGGTGGCCTCGGTGACGACTGGCTGCACGGCGGCTCGGGCGACGATGCCATCTCCGGCGGCGAGGCGCTGTCGCAGGCCTGGACGCAGGTCCAGCTGGGCAGCGGCGCGACCGCGACGATCGTCGTCGCGCGCAGCGACTACGCCCGTCCGTTCAACCCGGGGGACGCGCTGCGCTACAACCCGGACGACCCAGATGGCTGGCACTTCGACCGCACGCGCCGCGCCGGCGAGTTCGCGCTCTACGACGAGTACGACCCGCGGCGTAAGATCGAGCTCGTCGTCGCGACCAACGGCAGCACGGCCTACAAGGCCGGCGATGCGGTCAAGGACGTCCGCTCGCTGATCACCATCGGCGAGTGGTTCCTCAACTTCTCGGCCGGCGAGGGCTCGTGGGTGCCGAGTGGCACGTTGAACACCAATGGCCAGCAGGCGACGAGCTACCTTGCCGCCTCCAACGACGGCGCCGACCGCATCTTCGGCGGTACCGGCAACGACTGGCTGGTGGGCGGCACCGGGCGTGACAACCTCTACGGCGGCTTCGGCAACGATCTGCTCAATGCCGACGACCTGCCTGGAGACGAACAGCAACGAGACCAGCAACAAGGACCCCGTCGACTCGCTGTACGACAACGAGGTACCCGATACGCAGCCGACCTACGAGGACCGCGCCTTCGGCGGTGCCGGCCGCGACGTGCTGATCGGCAACACCGGCGGCGACCGCCTGATCGACTGGGTCGGCGAGTTCAACAGCTACCTGGTGCCGTTTGCGCCTTTCGGTATGGCCACGGTGAGCCAGACACCGCAGCCGCAGCTGGCCGAGTTCCTCTACACGCTCAGCGCGAGCGACGGCGCCGACCCGACTCGCCACAGGGACACGCGCGACGACCCGGCGCTGGCCTACCGCAACGGCGAGCCGAGGGCGAACCTCGGTGTCGTGCGGCAGAAGGACGTCGCCTGGCAGAGCCAGACCGGCGCCCCGGCCGACCCGCAGGCCGGCAACATCCCCGGTGGCAAGCGCGACGTGCTGCGCACGGCGAACTTCAACGACGGCCAGATGCAGGCGCTCGCGTCCGACAGCGGCACCTGGGAGGTGAGCGGCAGCGCGCTGCAGGTGGCCTCCACTTCCAGCAAGGCGGATGCGGTCGCGGTGCTACCAGGTGGGCGATGCCCTCCCGTTCTACTTCGAGGTTGTGGCCAGCGTCAAGGTGGTCAAGCCAACGGCGGGCTGGAACGCCAACAGCTATGTGATCTTCGACTACCAGAGCCCGACGAACTTCAAGTTCGCTGGCCTCAACGTCTCGACCAACAAGATCGAGATGGGGCAGCGCACGGCCGGCGGCTGGCAGGTACTCAAACAGGCCAGCTTCCCGGGCAGCGTCAAGAACGACACCTGGTACAACCTGATGCTTTCGGTCAACGGCCTGACCGCCACGCTGGTGGTCAACAACAGCAACGTTTTCAGCTACACCTTTGCCGCCACTGTGGTCGACGGCTGGAGCTACGGCCTCAACTGGGGCCTGGTCGGTTTCGGCTCGAACAGGTCGCGCGGCGCGATGGACAACATCGCGGTGCAGGTGGTGCCGCCAGCCGCCACGGTGACGGGCAGCGACGACTTCACGAGTGGCTCCGGTCCGATGGTCACCGCGGTCGCCGGCTCGGCCACCGGCTCGTGGGCCTCGGCCAACGGCCGCCTGAATGGAGCGCCGAGCGCAGGCGGCGACACGGCAATCCAGCTCCTGAACCTGTCGGGCGCGACACAGATGTCGGCCTCGTCGCTGCTCGATCTGAGCTCGACGTTCAACACGGCCGGCCGCGCTGGACTGGTGTTCGATCGTTACAGCGACACCGACTTCAAGTTCGCGGCCATCGACGTGCCGGCGCGGCAGGTGATCATCGGCCACCGCACCGCGGGCGGTTGGTTCGTCGACGCATCGGTCGCCAATGCCAGTCTGGCGGCCGGCGTTGACTTCAAACTCGGCGTCTCGATCAAGGGCTCGACGGCCAGCGTCACACTGAACGACCAAGCGGCGGTCGGCTTCGTCTTCAACGCGGTCGGCACGGACGGGCGCTTCGGCCTGTTTGCCGGCGGTTCGGCGGCGAGCTTCGACAGCGTCACCGTGCGCACCAGCGACGCGTCGGTCGCCGCGACCAGCCTGTCACTGGTCGCCGGATTCGCCGCCAGTTCGTCCGAGCCGGCGCCGCCAGTCAGCGAAGCCGAGCTTCAGGTCATGGCCGCAGCAGCGCTGCAGCGGTTGTCGCTCGACGACCAGCAGCGCGCCGCACTCGGCGAGATCAGCGTGCGTGTGCAGGATCTGCCGGGGCTCGCCCTCGGCGAGTACCGCGATGGCACGCTGCTGATCGATGTCGATGCCGCCGGGCATGGCTGGTTTGTCGACAGCACGCCGGGTGACGACGCCGAGTATCGCCGTCGTGGTGACCTGTTGGTCGCGACGCACGGTGTCGCTGGCGGGAGGATGGATCTGCTGAGCGTGCTCGCGCATGAACTGGGCCACGCCGCTGGACTCGAACATGCCGACGAGGGTTTGATGGCCGAGCAGCTCAATCCGGGCCAACGCACGCTCCTCGCGGCAGGGCCGTCGCATGGTACTATTGACTTGCCGGTGACTGGTGTTGCTGGCCTGTCGTCGTTGATGGCGCCGCCGGCGGCGGCCTTGTCCAGGCTACCCGGCGAGAAGTTGTCAACCGTGGCGCAGAGGGTCTCGCCACCGCTGATCGACTGGTCGGGCCGAATGGCCTTCCCGGCGAACGGCGCGACAGGCCTCTCGGCGGCGCGCAGCTGGGTGGCCGACTTCGTTAACCACCTGGCCAGTACGGCGTCGGAGCGCAACCCGAACGTTGTCCTGCGTCTGCAGATCGAGGCGCCGTCTCAGCCGTCAGCGAAGCCGAGTCGGACCAGCGCGTTGCTGCGCGATCCTGACGCGGGATCGTACCCGCAGATCAAGGTGCCGATCCGGGTTTCGCCGGAAGCTTGCTGCCGGTGATCGCGCCTGACCGGTGCGGCCAGGTGGTCGCCGGCGAAAGCCGGGGCCATCTGGCCGCCAAGGAAGTTCCACCCAGGGGGGCTTGAGTGTTCCCGTTTTTTCTTGAATCCTGCGAGCGTATGCCGTTCGTTGATGAGAGGAACCCAGTCTGTGGCCAAACAGTTGTTGATTTATGAGTCGGCGGTGCCGGTTTCCGCCGCACGTCACGCCGGTGTGTGCGTTGAGCCGAACGAAAGCTATGCCTTCAGCGCGGGCGTCAACGCGGTGCCGCTGATGGCGGTCGAGTTCCTGCGCGCGTCGGCCGAGTACGCGATCGTCTTTGTCGCCGCGGGCGACCAGGTGATGCCGGCGGTCGTTCTTGGCGTGCGGAACGAGCAGAACCTGTATCTTTCACCGGACGCTCAGTGGAAGGCTGACTACATCCCGGCATTCATTCGCCGTTACCCCTTCGTCTTCTCGTCGAACGCCGACAGCACGACGCTGACGTTGTGCATCGACGAGACACACCCTGACGTCAACCGCGAGGGTCGCAACAGCGCGCTCTTCGGCGACGATGGCAAGCCGACGCCTTACGTTGAGAAGGTACTCGAGTTTCTCAAGGAGTACCAGGCGCACTTCGAGCGGACGCGGGTGTTCTGCCGCCGGATCAAGGAGCTTGGCCTGCTCGAGCCGATGCAGGCCAACGTGACGACGCCGAAGGACGAGAAACTCACACTCAGCGGCTTTCTGGCGGTCAGGCGCGACAAGCTGCGTGCGCTCGACGGCGAGACCCTGCAGCAGCTCGCGAAGAACGACGAACTCGAACTGCTCTACCTGCACCTGGCGTCGATGCGCAACTTCAATGCCGTCAAGGACCGTCTGATCAGCACCCTCGCTGAACAGCCGCCAGCCGAAGCCGCGGTCTGATTTCCGCGTACTTTCCAGAAAGTTCATTACGCGTTGGATTTCTTATCCTTACAGGTAGTGCGAGTTTGAACTCCTGCCGGTGGCAGTTGATACGGTTCCGTCACTTTGCAAAGTGGTATGCCGAAAGCGAGACCGTCCGTCACCGGACCAATCGCCTGCGCATTCCGTTGACGGAATATTCCAGAGTGGCTATATTTTGTTCATGAGTTGGGATGTCGAGTACACCGACGAATTTGGCGAATGGTGGGCCGGTCTTTCCGAGGGCGAGCAGGAGTCCCTGGCGGCGTCCGTGCGGCTACTGGAAGAGCGCGGCCGACGCTGGGCTTCCCCTCACAGTAGCGGTATCAACGGATCGAAACATCGTCACAGGCGAGCGCTGAGAACCCAGCACGATGGACGGCCGTATCGCACTCTGTACGCGTTCGATCCCCGACGATTGGTCATCCTGCTCATCGGCGGAGACAAGACGGGCGATGACCGTTGGTACAACGCGAACGTGCCCATCGCCGACCGACTCTACGGGGAACATCTTGAGCAACTTCGAAAGGAAGGGCTAGTCGATGGCTAAGAAGTTTGCAGATCTGCGGGCACAGATGTCGCCCGAATCCCGGGCCCGCGCGGAGTCGCGGGCGCAAGCCATGCTTGCGGAAATGCCGCTGAACGAATTGCGCCAAGCGCGCGGCCTGTCGCAGAAGATGCTGGCCGAGGTGCTACACATCCAGCAGCCAGCGATTGCCAAGATCGAGAAGCGTACGGATATGTATATCTCGACCTTGCGCAGCCATATCGAGGCGATGGGCGGTGAGCTAGATGTGGTGGCGCGTTTTCCGGATGGTACCGTGAAGATCACCAACTTTGCCGATCTGGGCGGCAACGCAACGGCGTAAGCAGCCAAACCTCATTCGTCGGTCAGGCCGCTCTGGCCTTAGGCAAAGCAGCGGTACGGCCGTCCTCCCAGTCACGCAGACATCCTCCCGCGCATTCCGTCCTGCCTCGAACCCTAGCTGATTGCTTGAAGTTGGGTATCCTGTGTAACTCGGGCAATTTAGGCGGCATTATGGAGCAGCCACCCCCATCGCCAGACGCTCAGCTCGACGAAAATTCTCCTGTCTTCAAGCCCAAGGAGAATTTTTCATGGCAGAAAGCCATGTCGTTGCGGCCTTGGTCAGCAAGCGCGCCGAACTGCCCGGGCTGATCGAGCATCATCAGAAGGAAAAGAGGCGTCTGGCGGATGATCTGGCCCACCTTGATGCGACCCTCAAGCTGTTCTTTCCGGAAATCGACCTGCGGACGATCCACTCCAGGGCCACCAGATGCCGAGCCGCTTCTTCCGGCCGGGTGAATGCCAGCGCATGGTTCTGGACATCTTCCGCGAGGCTCAAGGTGCGGCGCTGAGCAGCCGCCAGATCGGCGAAGCGCTGACGGCACGCCGAGGCCTGGAACCGACCACCGTCATGACTCTACCCGACATTTACAGCCACAGGATGTCGGGTTACGCCCTGCGGGCTAACCCGACCTACACGTGCGTGCCGGATCAGCGGCTGCGCTGCCTGGGGTCGAAGCGGACGATCGCTCGTCCGTCTGTCGTTTTCTTCGGCTGCGCTTTCCAGGCGTGTCCGTAGACCACTTCGACGGTCGCCGGCAGACGACCCGTGCCGGGCAGCCTGGCATAGGCTGCGCGCGCTTCGGCCCAGGTCGAGCGTCCCGTCAGGCTATGCCGTCGCGCCCGCATCGCACAGGTCGACCCGCTCCGGCGCAGGTCGGTGAGCAGGTCGTCGAGGCTGGCGTAGGTCATCGTCAGCACTTCGGCGTCCATCACCGGATCGGCAAAACCGCATTCGACAAGCATGTCGCCATAGTCATGCATGTCGGTAAAGCGCTGGGTGTGGAGGTAGCCATCGGAGAAACTGGCGCGCAGTTCCTTGAGGGTATCCGGCCCGAAAGTCGAAAACATCAGCAGCCCCTCCACTTCGAGCAGCCGATGCGCCTCCCGGAACACGGGCAGCGGGTCATCCAGCCAGTGCAGCATCAGGTTCGACCACAGGAGGCCGACCGACTGTGGCGCCAGCGGCAGGCACGCGGCGTCCGCCGCCAGCAGTGGTCGGCTGCCGCGCAGAAACGGCAGCAACCAGCGCAGGCGTGAGCTTTTCGCCTGAGCTGCGCGCAGCATCGGCTCACTGAGATCGACGCCGATCAGCGAGGCGCGGGGGTAACGTTCCTGCAGGGCGGTGAGGCTGGCGCCGGTGCCGCAACCGAGATCGAGCACCCGCTGTGGTTCGATACGCACATAATCCAGCCGTTCGAGCATGCGACTGCCGACTTCGCGCTGCAAGACGGCCACTTCATCGTAGGTCGTTGCGGCGCGCGCAAAGTTCCTGCGGACCTGGCGCTGCTCGACGAACTGCGCCGCGGCCTGCATCGACGAGTGCTACCAGGCTAGATCGGCCGCAGCCCCAGCTTCTCGAACAGCGCTTCATCACGATCGGCTTCGGGATTGCCGGTGGTCAGCAGCTTGTCGCCGTAGAAGATCGAATTGGCGCCGGCCAGGAAGCACAGCGCCTGCAGCTCTTCGGCCATCGCCTGACGGCCGGCAGACAGGCGCACGAAACTTTCCGGCATGGTGATACGCGCCGCGGCGATGGTGCGCACGAACTCGAAGCTGTCGATCGGCGCGACATCGGCCAACGGTGTGCCGGGAATCGGTACCAGATTGTTGATCGGTACCGATTCCGGTGGCGGATTGAGGTTGGCGAGCTGGACGATCAGTGCTGCACGGTTCCTGCGCGACTCGCCCATGCCGATGATGCCGCCGGAGCATACCTTGATGCCGGCTTCACGCACCTGCCCCAGGGTATCAATGCGGTCGGCGTGCTTGTGGGTAGTGATCACCTGTCCATAGAACGAGGCGTCGGTATCGAGGTTGTGGTTGTAATAGTCGAGACCAGCTTCCTTCAGTTCGTCGGCCTGACCGTCCTTGAGCATTCCGAGCGTCACGCAGGTCTGCAGGCCGAGACCCTTGACGGCGCGAATCATCTCGCTCACTTTCGCCAGGTCCTTGTCCTTAGGACCCCGCCAGGCTGCGCCCATGCAGAAGCGCGAGGCACCCTTGTCTTTGGCGGCCTGGGCGGCGGCGATGACTTCGTCGAGAGGCAGGAGGGCTTCCCGCTCGGTTTCGGTGTGGTAACGTGCGGCTTGCGAGCAATAACCGCAATCTTCCGAACAACCGCCGGTCTTGACGGAGAGCAGCGTCGAGCGCTGAATCTCGTTGGCGTCGAAGTTCTCGCGGTGCACCTGCTGCGCGCGAAAGATCAGGTCCATCAGCGGAAGCTGATAGAGTGCTTCGACTTGGGCGACCGTCCATCGACTGCTGCGGACTGGCGCCTGGTCATCGGGAGTAAGCGTGGCGGCTTGAGGAATGGCATTCATGATCTCTATACCTGGAAATTGGGGATGGCCCGTCGGCAAGAATTCCTTACGAGCACTTCAAGGATGTCAATCTTAACTCAAAGCGCCCGCTTGGTCCGCAGATCGTGCGATCGATTGCTGTCGCAGGACTGTCTGCTGTGTGGCGCGCGCAGCGCTGCCAGCCTTCTCTGCCGTGCCTGCGAGGCCGACCTGCCGCGACTGCCAATGCCCTGCTGCGCGCGCTGCGCACTGCCGAGCTCGCATGGCGAAGTCTGCGGCCGCTGCCTCGCCAGGCCGCCACACTACGATGCCACCTTCGCCGCCTTTCGCTATGGTTTTCCGATCGACAAGCTGGTGCAAGCATTCAAATACGGGCATCGCCTCGCACTCGCAAGCTACTTCGGCCGCCAGCTGGCCCTGCTGACTGACAGCGCCACCGCGGACCTGATCATCCCGTTGCCGCTGCACCGCCTGCGCCTTCGCGAACGCGGCTTCAACCAGGCGCTCGAACTTGCGCGCCCGCTGAGCAAAGCCTGGCGAGTCCCGATCGACGCGCGTAGTTGCCGGCGCATTCGTCACACTGCTGCCCAGGCTGACCTGCCCTGGCGCGAAAGAGCCAGCAATGTGCGGGGAGCCTTCGATTGCACAAGCGATCTGACTGGCAGGCGGCTGCTTCTGATTGACGATGTGATGACTACTGGCGCCTCGCTGGACGAACTGGCGCGTACTGTGAAGTTGCACGGCGCGGCGCAGGTGACCCTGCTGGTGCTCGCACGCGCCTTGCCCGGGTAATCGCCGGTGCCGCTGCTCAGAGGTGCTCGAACCTGGCGATGTCTGCGCCTGGACTAGCCGCCGATGCGGCAAAGGAAATCACGCCGCTGCCGTGCAAGACAAGCTCTTGGCGCTTGAGAA
The DNA here is from genome assembly GCA_016713625.1 of Candidatus Accumulibacter affinis. Lineage (GTDB taxonomy): Bacteria > Pseudomonadota > Gammaproteobacteria > Burkholderiales > Rhodocyclaceae > Accumulibacter > Accumulibacter affinis. Next base: position 520,996 of record JADJOT010000002.1, on the reverse strand, counting down.
AACGTTCCTGCTCGCCCTTGAGGGTTACATAGGTGCCATTGGTGCTGACATCCTTGAGCACAAAATGGTCGCCTCGCCGCTCGAGCAAAGCGTGATTCCGAGAAGCACGGCGATCGCGAATGATGATCTCGCAACCGACATCGCGACCGATGAGCATGCTCGGCCGATGTTTGTCGAGCAGCTTCACGTGATGACCATAGCGCACGCAAAGCCGCAAGTCGCGTTCCTTTGCTGAGGCGCACGGTTCGACGATGACCGTGGGAGCAGCGGCTACGTGCTGTAGCCAGAGAACTTCGAAGACCTCATGTTGCTCAGGCAGGCTGCCGGTCGGCAGGTCGGTCAGGCGGCGCGTCGATAGCTGCAAATGAGGCGACAACAGCGATCTTGTTTCGCTGCTGGTCAACACCTGCCCGGCGCCCGCCAACCCGGCCAGGCATTCGGCAGTGTTAACACATTCGCCGACGAACTCACCATCTACCTCGAGCACCGGTCCGTGATGGAAGCCGATACGAATCGCCAGCTGCACGCCGCAAACCGGTGGCAGGTCGGCGATCCGTCGCTGCATGGCGATGGCCGCCTGACATGCATCGTTGGCGTTATTGAACACGGCCGTGAGATCATGGCGACCGATCCGCACGAGCCGGCCGTCAAAGCTGTCGACACCTCGGCTCATACGCTTCATGCAGCGGTCAACCGCGTGCAAGGCCTCGGCGCCCTCAAGCTTCTCGAATAGTCGCGAACTCCCGGCAACCGCGGCGAGTACTATCGAGAGCGTCCTCTCCCTGCTGCTCATGAATCCTATCCCCTATCCTGCCTCTTGTCGTCAGCCGTCGACCGCGTAGTCCGCGTGCTACCGCCAGTGGGCGTGCTTCTCATGGGGTCACCACTGGCAACGGAATCGCTGCCGGTGATGACCAGGTTTCAGTACGTGCTGGCGGGTCAAAGACAGCGTCGCCCCCAGCCATTGTGGTCAAGTCGGCGCCAGGACGCAGCCCCCTGAAGTCAAACATGCGATGGTCTGCCAGATGCGACGGCACAATTTTCTGGAGTGCTGAAAACACCGACTCACTGCGTCCCGGGTAGCGCCGGTCCCAGTCCGTCATCATTTCACGAATCTTCTGGCGCTGCAGGTTGTCCTGTGCGCCACAGAGATTGCATGGAATGATGGGAAAGGCCATGCCGCGGGCGAAACGCGCAATGTCCGTCTCGCTGCAGTAAGCTAACGGTCGAATGACGACATGTGCGCCGTCGTCGGTGACCAGCTTCGGAGGCATCGCCTTGAGCTGACCAGCGAACAACAGATTGAGAAAGAGCGTCTGCACGATGTCATCACGATGGTGGCCGAGGGCGATCTTGTTGGCGCCGATTTCCTTGGCGGTGCGATAAATGACGCCGCGACGCAGACGCGAGCACAGCGAGCAGGTGGTTCTGCCTTCCGGGATCTTGCTGCGGACCACCGTATAGGTGTCCTGCTCGACGATACGGTACTCGACACCGATCTTCGCCAGGTAGCTCGGCAGCACATCGGCCGGGAAACCGGGTTGCTTTTGATCGAGGTTCATCGCGATCAGGCGAAAATCCACCGGCGCCCGCTCGCGCAAGGCCATCAACAGCGACAACAGCGTGTACGAGTCCTTGCCCCCCGAGATGCACACCAGAATGGTGTCGCCATGCTCGATCATGTTGTAGTCACCGATCGCCTTGCCGGCCTTGTTCTCAAGGTGTTTTCTCAGGCGCAGCAGGGTCTTCGACAATTCCACCGGGAGGGTCTCCAAGGGCGTTCAGGATCAAAGATGTGCGGTGCGGCCGCCATCGACGTTGATGACCTGACCGGTAACATAACTGGCATCTTCGAGCAGATAGCGTACGGCGCCGGCGACATCCTGTGGGCAGCCGGGACGTTCGAGCAGGGTGTGTGCGACGATGCTGGCACGCGCGGCGCTGTCAAAAACGCCACCATCCGGCCACAGGATCGGTCCCGGGGCAACCGCGTTGACGCGCACCAGTGGCGCCAGTTCGATGGCCAGGGCGCGTGTCAAGCCGAGCAGTCCCGCTTTTGCCGCGCAATACAGCGGGTAGCGGGCGAGTGGTCGTTCGGCATGAATGTCGGTGATGTTGACCACCGCGCCGCGCGCCACCCGCAGGTGCGGTGCGGCAGCCTGGGTCAGGAACAGCGGCGCTTTCAGGTTGCTGCCGACGAGGTCATCCCATGCAGCCTGGTCGATGCTGCCAAGGGGCGTGGCGAAGAAGCTCGAGGCATTGTTCACCAGCGCGTCCAGGCGACCAAAACGATCGACGGTGTTGGCCACCAGGCGTGGCAAGGTTTCGATTTCCCGCAGATCAGCCTGCAGACAGGCTGCCGACGACGGCCGGAGGGCGTTCAGTTCGGCAACCAGCTCTTCGGCAGCGGCAGCGGCGTGGTGGTAGTGCACCATGATGTTGGCTCCCGTGGCGTGCATTTCGCGCGCGATCGCACTACCCAGCCGTCTGGCGGCGCCGGTTACCAAGATCGCTTTTTCGTTCATCCCCGGTCCCAGACCAACAACAGCAACAAGGAGTTGATTTTAACGGATTTTTGCCGTGGCTTCCGGAAAAAAAGCGACGCCGCCCACCCCCCCTTCCCCCCGCCCCCCCCCCGGCGGGGGGTGGGGGGGGGGGGGCTTTTTCCCCGCCCTCCTTTCCCCCCCCCCGCCGTTCCCCCCCCCCCCCCCCCCCCCCCCCCCCCCCCCCCCCGCCGCCACCCCACGCCCACACCCCTGGTTGAGCCGCCACGAGCCGCGTTAGAATGTGGCATTTATGCTGGAAAATCAAACATGAGCAAGCCGGCTAGCCGCCTCGACACTGAGCAGCTGATGATTCTCGCCGAACGTGTCACCGAGCTTCCGGCTGCCACTGCTGAATGGGTCGGGATCCTGCTGCAGGAGCTGCTGCGCGCACGCGCGGACGAACTGCTCGCAGGGCAGCCCGACGTTGGCCAGGAGAGCGATCGGCCAAACGCCGAGCTGGATGACCAACAGGCCCAACTGGCGCTCGACACGGCTACCTGGCTGAAGACGCTGTGGACCGAGGGCTATATGGGCGCGGGAAACTTTCGCTCGCCGCCACGCTCCGCTTTTCCGGCCGTCGACCTTGAAGATGTCAGAAAGAGTTCGCTCTTTGCCCGTATTCGCCAGGGTAAGCATGCTTTGCCTTTTGCACCGCCAACCCGGCACGGCCTGCCCTGGCACGAACTGCTCGAGGGCAGCAGGCCAACGCACACGGTCGAGGCCGAAATCATTGCTGACGAAACAGGTCTGCCGCTGGCCGTGATCATCGAAGGCTGTGCCGAGTGGCAGGTCATCGAGGCAAGCAGAGGAACTCGGCAGTACCTCGTTCAGCATCAGGGCAAAGGGCCAGCTTACCGGCTGCGGCTGACCGATGGCCTGGCGGCCGAGCTGCATCGCGAGCCGCCGAGTTTGACGCGCAGGATCACCCTGCAAGGACGTGCTGGGATCCACAGCTACACGCTCGAATGGGTCGACGAGGATGGCGCCGCGCGGTTGGTGCCCTTGCGCGCCGCAACCTGGGAACGTGCGGAATCAGAGGCAGAGCATTGGCTGGCAATGGTGCATCCGGAACGGTATGGACAGGTGCGTTTCGAACGCTGTGAACCGTAAGGCCAACTGACCGACATGCTGCCCCGCCTCCCAACGACGCCGGCGTTTCTGCCCGTCCCGCATGACGACGCTCTTGCTTACAGCGCCGCCCTGCAGCATCACATCGCCGCGCGAATTGATGCCGCCGGCGGCTGGATCGGCTTTGATCGCTTCATGGACCTCGCTCTCTATACCCCGGCAATGGGCTACTACGCGGGCGGCGCACACAAGTTTGGCGCCGCTGGAGATTTCATTACCGCCCCCGAGCTCTCTGCCGCTTTCGCGCAGACCCTCGCCGCACAGGTTGTGCAGATCCTCGCTTTGAGCGCGCCGCAGATCGTTGAGGTCGGCGCTGGAAGCGGACGACTCGCCGCCGACCTGCTGTGCGAACTCGAACTGCGCGGCAGCCCCCCCGGCGCTTACGCGATCCTCGAACTGTCTGGCGAATTGCGCGCGCGCCAGCGCCAGACCATAGGCGACCGGGCACCGCACCTCTTGCCGCGGGTTGTCTGGCTCGAGCAACTGCCAGGGCGTTTTGACGGACTGGTCCTGGCTAACGAAGTGCTCGATGCGATGCCAGCACATCTCGTGCTCTGGAACGAGGAAGCCATTGCCGAGCGCGGTGTGGCCGTGGACGCTGGACAGTTTATCTGGCGCGATCGGCCGGCCAGTGGTCGCTTGTTGGAACAAGCGCAGCTACTGGCAGCCGAATGCCCGTTAACGCCCGCTTACCTCAGTGAAGTATCGCTGCTCGCACCGGCCTGGGTTGCCCAGTGGGCGGCGATCCTGGGACGCGGCGCGCTGCTCCTGATCGACTACGGGTTCCCCCGGCGCGAGTACTATCACCCGCAGCGCGACAGCGGTACGCTGATGTGCCACTACCGCCATCACGCACACGGCGAGCCTTTCTACCTGCCTGGCCTGCAGGACATCACGGCGCATGTCGAATTCACGGCCATCGTTGAAGCCGGCTGCGCAGCCGGCCTGGACCTGCTGGGTTACAGCACGCAGGCAAACTTTCTCTTCAACTGCGGGCTGACCGAGGTCCTTGCCCGGACGCCAGTGAGCGAGCCGTTGCGCTACCTGCCGGTGGCGAACGCTGTGCAGAAGCTGGTTTCCCCCGCCGAGATGGGCGAGCTGTTCAAGGTCATCGCCTTTGGCAAAGGCATTGGCGAGCCCCTGCTCGGCTTCGCCAGTGGCGACCGCAGCGCGACGCTCTAGGAAGCGCGGGCCGCGGCAGCGCCGCCAATGTTCTGCCTGGCCATCGCTCAGCAGGCATCGCTAGCAACGACCACCTGGTTGCGTCCTCGCCGCTTGGCTTCGTAGAGTGCCAGATCGGCACGTTTCAGGGCTGCTTCGATGGCGCAATGGCTGGCATCGGCAAGCCCGATGCTCAAGGTAAGGCGCAGGCGCGCGCCGTCTGGCAGGCGAAATTCGCGGTCGGCGACGCGCTCGCGAAAACGCTCGACCAGAAGGTGCGCTTTGTCGACGGTGCTTTCGGGGAACAGCAACGCAAACTCCTCACCTCCGTAGCGGCAGACCAGGTCCGACTGGCGCACGCTTTCAGAAAGCAGGTGGGCAAAGGCGCATAGCACGACGTCGCCGGCATGGTGACCGTAGGTGTCGTTGAGGCTCTTGAAAAAGTCGAGGTCGGCGAAGGCGATGGCGACTGGCCGGTTGTAACGCTGGGCGCGGCGCAGTTCGGCCTCGGCCAAGTCCATGAAATGGCGCCGGTTGATCAGCCCGGTCAGATCATCGCGACTGGCCAGCAGCTCGACCTTGCGAAGCGCAGCCTGATTGCTGAGCATCACGCTGTGCAGTCGTTTGCTTGCTTCCTCCACGGCATGAATTTCGGCCAGGCTCGCTTCGGGAAAATCAGGCGTCGGTTGGTCGACGTTGAGCGACGACAGCGCGCGATCGATACGTTGCAAGGGACATAGCAGATGCTTTCTGAGCAGCACCATCGTCAATACGAGAAAACCGCCAACCAGAAGCATCGTGCCGATCAACTGGTAGTTGGCGAGGCGCATGGCGGCAGTCATGTCAACGAGATCGCTGGCCACCAGATTGACTCCCTCGACCGAGAGGTCGTCAACCAACAGGTTCAGCCGGGTGACGATCTGTTGCCATTCGGCAAGGCGTAGGGGCAGGGTCGCTGGATCCTCAGAGGCCAGGCGAGCGGCGTCGACCAGAAAAGCCTCGGTGTCGCGAGCCAGCTTTGCCGACGGAGGGTGTTCGAGAATGCTTGGATGGCTGGCCACCAGCATGATCATGAACAGCGACTCCTGGCGTCCCGCGGGGGTTCCCGACGCGAGCAGTCGCTCACCTTCCTGGCGCAGTTTTTCGAGGTTACGAGTCAGGCGCTGGAAACGAATGATTTCCGGCACGGTTTGTTGCTGCAGACGCTCCGCGGCCAGCAGCACACGCTGCTGGTCAACAGCCAGCAGGGCGACGACGGTCGTGAACAGCAAGGCAAACGTCGCTGCCAGCAGTACGGACATCTGGCTGGTGGTGTAGCGATTGCGGACCGCCTGCCCGGCCATCAGAGTACCCGGAAGGGCAGAAACTGTGTGTTGATCCGTTCGTAAACGCCGTTCCTCTTGATGCGCTCAAGCGCCGCATCGACCATCCGCCTGAGCTCCGGTCGCCTTGGGTTGATACCGAACGCGGCATTGCCGACCAGTTCCGGAGCTTTGAGCACCGCCGAGTGGAGGCCCAGACGCTGGAAATCCTTGTTCTTTTGCAGGTTCAGGCTGGTATTCATGGGAACGATGGCCGCCTGCGCACTGCCGGCAATCAGCGGTTCAGCAAGTTCACCACTGGTTCTCACCCCGACCGTTTCCCAGCCCTGCTTGCGTGCATAGCTCTCCTGGGCGGAACCTTTGAGAACGGCAATCCTTAGTCCGTGCTCGCCCGGCAGCACGCCGGGTTTGCCAATCCAGAGCGAAATCGAACGGAAATAAGGTTGTGAAAACAGGATTCGGCTGCGCCTCTCCGGGGTGTCGAGCAGGCTGACGGCAGCGATGTCGAACTCGCCGGCTACCAGCTGGTCGACGAGCTGTTCCAGCACGGTGGTCTGGAAACTGCACTGGGCCTGCATTTCGTCACAGAGCGCGCGCGCCACCTCGACGCTAAAGCCCGTCAATCGGCCATCAGCATCACGATAGGCCATCGGTGGCGCATTTTCCAGGACGGCAACCTTGAGCGCCCAAACCGCCGCCTGCGCATGGCCGGCCGCAAGGCAAAGCGCTGCGGCGAGGCTGCAGGCAATCAGGCGCACGCGACGCAACATATTGATGTTGTTGAAAGGGAAGGAAATTCAGAACGAGGAGAGATCCGGCAGAGCAGCGGAAAGTATCGCTGTCCATGGCCGGCGCAGTCAATCGGAAGTTTCGCCGAAGATTTCCTCGCGCGCGGTGCACAGAGTGAGCAAGCGCACTGCCTCGACGACCTCGCTGAGTAGTCTGCTGCCGCAGCTGCTCAGAGCCAGCCTTCGACCTTGCTGCGTGTCGGCACGCCGCCGGCATGCACGACCACCCCATCGATCACCACGCCGGGCGTGGACAGTACGCCATAGCTGATGATGTCGGGCAGGCTGTCGACTGTTTCGAGGGTGATCGTCACCCCTTTTTCTCTTGCCACCGCCTCGACGAGGGCGATCGTCGCGTGACATTTGGCACAACCGGTGCCGAGGACCTTGATGCTCTTCATCGGGTTCCCTTTCCTTGGATATTTGTCCGCCGAGGGTCTTTTGCACCGAGTCCGCGGCGACGCTGGTCCTATGGTCTGCTAGCCGCGTCCGGCATGACGATGTTGACTTCCAGCACCTCGAAGTTTCCCTGCTTCTCGACCGATACCTTGATGTCTTCAGGGTTGACCGACACATACTTGGAGATGACGGCCATCAACTCCTGCTGCAATGCTGGCAGGAAATCCGGGGTACTGGTGCCACCACTGCGTTCGTGGGCAATAATCAGCTGCAGACGTTCCTTGGCAATCGCGGCCGTCTTGGGTTTGCTGCCGAAGATCAGGGAGAACAGGGACATCCTCATTTACTCCCGAAGAGTCGCTTGAAGAGGCCAGGCTTTTCGTAGTCGACGAAGCGAAGTGGGATGGTTTCTCCAAGAAAGCGGCCAACCACGTCGAGGTAGGCTTCGGCAACGTCGGAATTGGTAAGATGGATTGCCGGTGAGCCCGCGTTCGACGCCTGCAGAACCGCTTCGGATTCCGGAATGACACCGATGATCGGAACGCGCAGGATCTCCTGCACATCCTTGTAGGAGAGCATTTCACCCTCGTTGACGCGCTTTGGCGAATAACGGGTGATCAGCAGGTGTTCCTTCACCGGCTCGCCGCCGAGCAGCGCGCGCCGCGACTTGGCCTGGATGATGCCGAGAATGCGGTCGGAGTCGCGCACCGAAGAAACCTCCGGGTTACTGACTACCAGGGCTTCGTCGGCAAAGGTCAGGGCCATCACTGCGCCCCTCTCGATGCCGGCTGGCGAGTCGCAGACGACATAATCGAAGCCCATGTGTTCGAGTTCCTTGAGGACCTTCTCGACACCTTCTTCGGTCAGTGCGTCCTTGTCGCGGGTCTGCGAAGCAGGCAGCACATGGAGATTGCCGTTCGCACAGTGTTTGTCCTTGATCAGCGCCTGGGTGAGCGTCGCTTCGCCGTTGAGGACATTGACCAGATCATAAACGACGCGGCGCTCGCAACCCATGATCAGATCCAGGTTGCGCAGGCCGACGTCAAAGTCGATGACGGCGGTCTTGTAGCCGCGCAGGGCGAGGCCCGACGCAAAGCTGGCGCTGGTGGTGGTCTTGCCGACACCACCCTTTCCGGATGTTACGACGACAATACGTGTCACGGATTTTTCCCCGCAGGTCAAAAGCTGAGATTCTACCTGCAGAATGGGTTTTCTGTGGAATGGCGCCGACGCTTGTCGGCGGGTACAGCTACCCGCATGGCGGCTAATCGGTCAGTAAGGGCGCGACAATGAGTTTGCCAGCTTCCTCGCCAGACCCTTGCGCCAACCTGACCTGGACCGGCCTGCCAGCGAGATCGACGGGAACGCCGCCGTCGAAGGTTCGGTACAGCCCTGCCACCGAAACCAGTTCGGCGTCGAAGCAGGTGCAGAAGATGCGCGCCGCTGCCGACCCGCCGGCACCGGCCAGCGCACGCCCATGTAGCGGCGCGTAGACGTGGATGTTGCCATCGGCGATGACCTCGGCGCCGGCATTGACCGCTGCCAGCACCACCAGGTCGCCGCCGCGTGCATAGACTTGCTGTCCCGAACGTAGTGGCCGGTCGATATACAGGGTCGCTGCGGATGCCGCAGGTGCTGCCGGTTCCGGTGGTGGAGGCGCTGCTGGCTCCGTTTGCTGCGCAGCTGGCACGGGTGTCGAGCGCTCGCCGGCAGGGTAGGTCGGCAAGCCGGCGAAGGCGGCGCCATAGCGGAGTTGCTCGCTACCGCCACGTACGCCAATAACGTTGAGGCCATGCGTCTTCAACAGCTGCTTCACTCGCCGCCAGTCGGCATCCGGGACATCGACGAGTTTTGACAATTCAAGCAATGCCGCATCGCCGTCGAAAAATTCATCGTCGCCGAATAGCGCGCTGGCGGCCTCGGCCAGCGCTTCGGCGTGCAGCGATCGCAGGGTGATCACGACGACCGGCAGTGTGGTTCCCTTGAATTCGATCAGCTGGATTGTCGTGTTCGTTCGCGGCATGGAGTCGTCAGGAGGGTGAGCCAAGGGTGGGTAAAGCGGCGAAGTCTAGCCGAATCGGCAACAAAGCGAAATACCGCCTGATCTTGCCGCGTTGCCGTGCGGCCCGCCGGCACGACGCTGTCCCGGGTCGCCTCGGTGATCGGTCTGGCCCGCCGACGGGTTCAAGGCCACGCCCGGGCGCCCCAGATCATGCGCCTGGCGACGAAGTGGCGGAGCGGCGGCAAGAGGTCAAGGGTCAACAGACTCAGCCCGCGCGCGATTCGCAGTGGCGCCAGATCGTTGGAAAAGGTGCGCACAAGGCCATCGGTAAACGCCATGCTGCCGCTACGGTCGATGCGCCGACCGCGCGCGTAGGACGCTAGTGCCAGTGCCGCGCCGGCGTCGCTGCCGGCGTGCGCGCGCAGCGCTGCGGCCAGTTCCCAGGAGTCACGCAGGCCAAGGTTGAAGCCCTGACCGGAGACCGGGTGCAGGCTTTGCGCCGCATTGCCAATCCATACCTGACGGGCAGCGGCAAGTTTTTGGCGAACACGCAAGGCCAACGGAAAGCTGGCGCGCGGGCCGCTGGTGATGAAATCGATGCGCTCGCCAAACTGCGCGCGCAGGGCGGCGAGAAAACCGTCGTCGTCGAGATTCAGCAGGTCGCCGGCCTTGACGGGCGGCACCGTGAACACCACCGAGTAGTCCTGCCCCAGCGGGAGCAGGGCGAGAGGGCCGTCAGGTGTGAAACGTTCCCATGCCCGGCGACCGTGTTCGGGGAACGGCCGGACCTCGGCGACCACGGCGTGCTGCCGGTATTCGTACACCCGGACGTCGGCGTCCTGGCCCGGAGTGCCCTCGGCATGGACGATCAGTCGAGCAGCGATGCGTCGCATCTCGCCGTCGCAGTCCAGCAAGACCTCGACGGCTGCGCTGCCGGCCTTGACTTCGCTGATGGTGCTGTTGTCGAGTCGCTGCACAGCGGCGATGCGTGCATCGAGGGTGGCTGCGAGATCACGGTAACGCATCACGTAGCCGAGCGCCGGAATGCCGTAGTCGGCGGCGTCGATCAGCGTGCGGCCAAAGCCGCCGCGCTGCGAGACATGGATGGTCTCGATCGGCGTCGCCGCGGTGCCGTTCCACGCGCCGAGGCTTTCGAGAAGCTGTCGGGTGCCGTAGGACAGCGCCAGCGCACGCGGATCGCCGGCCCAGGCACCGCGCGGCCGGCTGTCGACGAGCACGATGCGGTAGCGGCTTTCGGCCAGGGCCAGGGCGAGCGTCATGCCGACCGGACCGGCGCCGACGATGACGATGTCCATCGTGTCGAGGTCCTCAGCCATGGCCCATCACCTCCTCGATTTCGGCGATGGTCTTTGGCGCGCTGGAGTACACCGTGCAGCCATCGGCGGTGACCAGCACGTCGTCTTCGATGCGCACACCGATCCCGTGCAGATGCTCGGGAACCGTGCTGCCGGGGCGGAAGTACAGACCCGGTTCGACGGTCAGCGTCATGCCGGCCACCAGCGTGGTCCAGTCATCGTCGGCCGGGCTGTTCCGGTACTCGCCCACATCGTGGACATCGAGGCCCAGCCAGTGGCCGGTGCGGTGCATGTACCAGGGTTTGTAGGCAGCGCTGTCGACCGCGCCGTCGACACTGCCGGTGATCAGTTTGAGGTCGATCAGGCCTTGCGAGAGAACGCGCAGCGCGGCTTGGTGATAGTCCATGAACGAGGCTCCGGGGCGAACCGCGGCAATCGCCGCCTGTTGCGCGGCGAGGACGATTTCATAGACCTCGCGTTGACTGGCGCTGAAGCGGCCGCTCACCGGAAAGGTGCGGGTAATGTCGGAAGCGTAGCCGGCAAGCTCGCAGCCGGCATCAATCAGCACCAGCGACGGCGCGGCGAGCAGCTTGTTGTTCGCCACATAGTGCAGGATGCAGGCATTGGCGCCGCTGGCAACAATCGGTGCATAGGCATGTCCGTCGGCTCCGCGGCGACGAAACTCATAGCTGAGTTCGGCTTCCAGTTCGTACTCGGCCATGCCTGGCCGGCAGGCGCGCATGGCGCGGGCGTGTCCAGCGGAAGCGATGTCCGCGGCGCGGCGCATGCAGTCGATTTCGTGCGCATCCTTGGTCAGTCGCATTTCGTCAAGCAGGCTGCGCAGGTCACGAATTTGATGTGGCGCGCGCGTGCCGCTGCGGTTCTCGCCGCGCACCGTATTCAGCGCAGCGGCGATGCGGGTGTCCCAGTCGGCGTCGTGGCCGAGCGAGTGCCAGAGCACGCTGCGGTTGGCGAGCAACGCGGGCAACTGCTGTTCGAGGCTGGCGATCGGATGTGCTTCCGAAAAGCCGAAGGCTTCGGCAGCGGTTTGCGGGCCGTAGCGGAAACCGTCCCAGACTTCCTGCTCCTCATCCTTGTCGCGGCAGAAGAGAAGCGATTTCGCTTCCTTGCCGCCGACCAGCACGATCACCGCCTCCGGCTCGGGAAAGCCGCTGAGGTACCAGAAGTAGCTGTCGAAACGGTAGGGGTAATGCGCGTCACGGTTGCGCAGGCGCTCGGGTGCCGTGGGGATGACGGCGACGCCGTCACCGAGGCGGGCCAGGACGATCTCGCGGCGTTTAGAGTAGGGCTGGTGATGCATACCTTCGGGCAAGCTCCATATCGAGTTCTGCAAGACGTTCCGGGGTGCCGACGTCGACCCAGCGGCCGGCGTGCCGTTCGCCGGTGATGACTCCCCCGGCAATGCCCGCGTCGAGCAGCGGCCGCAGCTTCATCGCCGCGCCGTCGGGAACCTCGGCAAAAAAAGCTGGGCAGAAGACGCCAATACCGGCATAGGTGAGCGCTCCACTGGTGCCTGCGACGGCGCTGCGCACGCGCCCGGCGTCCAGGCGGAAATCGCCTTCGGGATGGTGCGGCGGGTTATCGACCAGAACCAGGTGGGCGAGTCGTTGGTCAGGCACCTGCGTCAGTTGCCGGGCGAGCGAAAAATCCCAATCACACCAGATGTCGCCATTGACCGCAAGAAACGGCTGCTCACCGAGCAGGGGCAGTGCCGCAGCGATTCCGCCGGCAGTTTCCAGCGCGCCGACCGGTTCTGCCGAGTAAGCGATGCTCAGGCCAAAGGCGCTGCCGTCGCCAAGGGCTGCTTCGATCTGCTCGCCGAGATGGGCATGGTTGATCACCACCTCGCGCCAGCCAGCAGCGGCAAGGCGTTCGAGGTGCCAGACGAGCAGGGCTTTGCCGCCGGCACGGAGCAGTGGTTTGGGCGTCGTATCGGTCAGCGGCCGCAGGCGTTCGCCGCGGCCGGCGGCGAGAATCATCGCTTTCATCAGAAGGTGTAGCCAACATCGGCCTGCCGCTTCTCGATCTTGTCGAGGAGGCGTGCGAGTGGCCGCAACTCGGAGTAGCGCTCGCTGGTTCGCCGCAGATAAGTCATCACCAGCGGCATGTCCTTGAGGTAGTCTTGCTTGCCATCGCGGTGGCACAGACGGGCGAAAATGCCGAGCACCTTGAGCTGACGCTGGGCGCCCATCCACTCGTAGTCCCGGTAGAAGTCGAAAGTCGGCGTGCACCGGCAGTCCAGCGTGCCGCGCGGTCTCCCAGTAGCGAATCACGTAGTCGAGTTCCTGGTCTTCGGGCCAGTGGATGTAGGCATCGCGATAGAGCGAGGCGACGTCGTAGGTGATGGGACCATAAACGGCATCCTGGAAGTCCAGGATGCCGGGGTTTTCCGGGAAACCGTCGCCGCTGACCATGAGGTTGCGCGAGTGGTAATCGCGATGGACGAAGACCTGTGGCTGTTGCAGGTTGTTGGTCAGTAGCGCGGCAAAGACCCCGTCCAGGGTGCTTTGCATTCCCGCGTCAAGGGTCAGCCCAAGGTGCCGCCCAAGGTACCATTCAGGGAACAGCGCGAGTTCCCGGCTGAGCAAAGCGTGATCATAATCGGGCAGCACGCCCGGTCGGCTGGCCCGTTGAATGGCGACCAGCGCGTGGTTGGCGTCGCGGTAGAGTGGCGCCGCCGCTGTGCTGTCCTGCAGAGCATTCAGATAGGTCCGGTTGCCGAGGTCCGACAGCAGCAGGAAGCCCTGTGCAAGATCCTGGGCGAGCACCTCCGGTACATGCGCGCCAGCTTCCCGAAAAAGCGCGGCAATGTCGATGAAGGGTTGGCAGTCTTCCTTGTCGGGAGGTGCGTCCATGACGACTCGCGTGGTCTGATCGGGCAGGCTGACGCGAAAGTAACGCCGGAAGCTGGCGTCGGCCGAGGCGGCGTCGATGCGCAGCTCGCCAGCGGGGAAGCTTGCCGCGAAAAGCGTGTGGACCCAGTCACCGAGCAGGGCGGTACGCGGCATGCCGCTTCTCCTTCGACGATGATGCTAAAATGACGCGATTCTAGCATCCGCGAGGCGCTCCAAGGCGCTGCCAAAGACAACAACCCGACGCATCTTTCACTGACCATTCCGGAATGACGTTTACTCCTCGGCGCAAGCCGCTGACACTGATCTTCTGCTGCAGCTTTGCCGGCACCCTTGCCGCAAGTTTTGCTGAGCAGGCTCAGGGGCAGGGTGCGGCGCCCTTCCGGGTAGACCCGGTGCTGCTCGGTTTGCCACCCGTGAAACCCGTCGCCGCACCGGCTGCGGCTGACCGGCCGGTTGCAGAAACCAGACCGGTGCAGGCGCCAGCCGTGGCGACGCAGCCGGTGCAGCTTCCCGTGGAGGAGGCTGCGACGACGGCTGGCCAAGCCGAGCTGCGCCAGCCGTCAGCAGGTAACACGCTTGCCCCAGTCCAGCTTCCCGTCGAAAGCGCCGTACCCCTGCTTGATCCGCCACACGCGCCTCGTACACAGGCCACGCGGCCGGTGCCGGTGGAAGAAGCTTCGCCGACAGCGGCCGATGGCGAGCTGAGCCAACCGCCAGCGGACAGCACGGTTGCGCCCGTAGAACCGCCGGTGGAGCGCGCAGCCCCCTTGCTCGACCCGCACCTGGTGCACGAAGAGGCAGTGCCGGTAGCACCGCCAGCGGCAGCCAGCGCAGCCAGCGAGACGGCCAGACCGGCTCTTCCTCCGCAGGCAGCAGGGGTCGGCGTCGCGCCTGGCCAGGCGCGCCGGTCGGCTACTCCGCCCGCGACAGCCTCGCCATCGCTGCCGCGTGCTCTGGTGCCTGCGGAGCGGGCTGCCGATGCCGGAGCGCTTGCCTTGCGCATTGCCGAGGCGATCGTGCCGCCAGTGGCGAGCAGCCAGCCGCGACCGATTTTCCTGAGCGCGCAGCGAATCTCGGGCGTGATTGACCGCGAGTTGCTGGCTGAGGGGGATGCGGAGTTGCGCAAGGTCGGCAAGGTAATCACTGCCGATCGCCTGACCTACTGGCCTGTTGACGACGAGGTCGAGGGAGCCGGGAACGTCCGCCTTGAGCAGGGCGATGACGTCATTTTCGGCCCGCTAGCCCGCCTGAAACTCGAGGACCAGGTCGGTTTCTTCGACCAGGCGACGTATTTCCTAAAGCGGCAGGCGAACCCTGGCGCCGCCAAACAGGCGGGAAAAGAAGCCAGTTCGCAGTGGGCTGCAGCCGCCACCGACGAGGACTCGACGACCGGTTTTGCGCCGCCGCGCGTGCTCAGCATCAAGCCCGGGCAGACCAGACTGAAGACTCAGAATAAACCGGCGAACGAGCTGACTGAAGCGCGTGGCGAGGCCGAACGTATCGATCTCGAGGGTGAAAACCAGATCCGGATGACCGCGGCGACCTATACGACCTGCAAGCCCGGCAACGACGATTGGTACCTTGGTTTCTCGGAACTGCGGCTCGATTACGATAATGAGGTCGGCAGCGGCGACGACGCCACCGTGCACTTCCTCGGCGTGCCGATCCTGTATTCCCCGTGGGCGTCCTTTCCACTCAACAATGAGCGCAAGTCAGGTTTCCTGACGCCACGCTATGGGTCGAGCAGCGACAACGGTTTCGATTTTGTCCTGCCGTACTACTGGAACATCGCGCCGAACATGGACGCGACGATCTCTCCCCGCCTGCTTTCGAAACGCGGGTTACTGCTCGGCACCGATTTTCGCTACCTCAACACCGCGTATGGCGGTAGCTATCGTGGTGAGGCCGTCGTCGAGTATCTACCGCACGACCGGGAGACGGGCACGGATCGCTGGGGAGTGACGCTGCAACACAATCAGACATCGGCCATGGGTTTGTCTGGCGCAATCGATTACACGCGAGTTTCGGACAACGATTACTACACTGATCTGTCCAGTCAGATCACCAACACCGCGAAAACACAACTCCTGCAGCAAGGGCTATTGACTTACGGTGGCGGCGGTTGGTGGACCGCAACCGCGAATGTGCAGTCTTACCAGACCCTGCAGCCCGACCCCAAGAATCCGGTCGCCAAGCCCTACCGCTTGTTCCCGCAGATCACCGTGAACGCCAGGCAGCCGGATCTGTTGTCGACCGACAGCGCTTTCTTCGGGCAGTACACCGATTTCGTTCATCCCGACAACAACAAGGTTGAGGGGCAGAGAAGCGTGCTGCAGCCGCAGGTTTCACTGCCCTACGTCACCCCGGGGTGGTATGTGATTCCGCGGGCTGGTGTCAACTTCACCCACTATCAACTGTCCTACCCGGGCTCGCTCAATGTTCTTCCGACTTCGATCAATCGCACCTTGCCAATCGTCAGCGTCGATTCAGGGATGACCTTCGAGCGTCCGAGTAACTGGTTTGGTCGCGACTATACCCAGACGCTCGAGCCGCGCCTGTTCTACCTGAACATTCCGTACGTGAACCAGAGCAACATCCCGATCTTCGATACGGCGCTCGCAGACTTCAACTTTGCGCAGATCTTCGCCGACAATCAGTTTTCCGGCTGGGATCGCATCAACAACGCCAACCAACTGACTGCTGCAGTGGCTTCTCGCCTGGTCGACCCGGCATCCGGTAGTGAGATCATGCGCGCAATGATCGGCGAGGTCTTCTACTTTACCAACGACACGGTTTCTCTTCCCTATTTCCAGCCGGGAACCCAGCCAGGAACTGCGCAGCGAAAATGGGACAAGTCGGACCTCCTGGCCGCATTCAGTGGCCAGCTGTGGCCAAGATTGTATGCGGATGCCGCCGTACAATACGACATCAATGATCAGCGCTTCCAGCGCTACTCGATCGGCACGCGGTACGTTCCCGGAGCGGGCAAGGTACTCAATGCGGGTTACCGGTACAACGTCGATGCGGCGACTCCGATCAACGAGGTCGACGTTTCCGGACAGTGGCCAATCAGCGGCCGCTGGCAGGCGGTGGGCCGCTATAACTACTCGTTTATCAATGCCACGCCGGTCGAGATCATCGGCGGACTGGAGTATAACGCAGGCTGCTGGGCGCTGCGTACGGTTGCCCACCGTATCCAGACCACCCAGACCGACTCGACCACACAGTTCTTCGTGCAGCTCGACCTGAATGGATTGTCGAGCATTGGCACCAATCCGCTGACCGTTCTCCAGCGCAGGATTCCCGGGTACTCGATGGGTCAGGCAGCAACCGATCAAGCTTTGGCTGAATGGTAGATTTAAAGATGATTCTTCGTACGCTACTTCTCTTCGCCTGCCTGGTCGGGCTGGCAGCGGCACAGACTCGGACCGCCGGCCAGCCGGTCGCCGTCGATCGGATCGTGGCTGTGGTCAATGATGAGGTGATTACTCAGTACGAGCTGCGCCTGCGTCTCGAGTCGGCGCTGGCGCAGTTGCAGCGACAGGGAATGACGCCGCCGCCCCGTGATGTACTTGAAAAACAGGTACTCGAACGTCTGGTGGTAGACAAGGTGCAGTTGCAGCAGGCGCGCGAACTCGGCATGCGCATTGACGATGCGCAGCTCGAACAGGCACTGCAGCGTATTGCTACCGGTAACAATATGTCGCTGGCGCAGTTCCGGGCAGCGCTGGAGAAAGACGGGATTGCGTTTGCCAGCTTTCGCGAGGAGATTCGCGCAGAAATGACGATTGCCCGGCTGCGCGAGCGCGAGGTCGAGAGCAAGATCTTCATTTCCGACGGCGAGATCGATAACTACCTGGCCAACGTGTCGGCACAGGGGAGCGCTGGGGAGGAGTACCAGCTGGCGCATATTCTGTTACGTGCGCCCGAGTCGGCGAGTCCCGAGCAGATCCAGAAGCTGCGGACGAAAGCCGAGCAGGTGCTGGACCGCCTGAACAAGGGTGACGATTTCGCGCAGCTGGCGGCCGCCTATTCGGATGCTCCGGACGGTATGAAGGGAGGCAATCTCGGCTGGCGTTCGCTCGATCGGTTGCCGCCAATGTTCGCCGAGGCCAGTCTCAAACTCAAGGTTGGCGAGGTTTCGCCGGTCCTGCGCAGTTCGAACGGTTTCCACTTGATCAAGCTGTTGGCCAAACGCGGTGGCGGCGTAGCGCAGGCGGTCGAGCAGACGCACGCCCGGCATATCCTGATCAAGGTCAATGAAGTGGTGTCGGAGTCCGAGGCACGACACAAACTGGAGGGTCTGCACGAGCGGATCAAACACGGCGAAAGCTTCGCCGAACTGGCCAGGCTATTTTCGCAGGATGGGTCGGCGTCGAAGGGTGGCGATCTGGGCTGGGTCTACCCCGGCGACACCGTTCCGGAGTTCGAGCGGGCGATGAATCTGCTGGCGCCGGGCGAACTCAGCCCGCCAGTCCAGTCGCCGTTCGGCTTTCACTTGATCGAAGTCCTTGAGCGTCGCGTTCAGGACGTGTCGAGTGAGCGCCAGCGTGCGGCGGCGCGTCAGACGCTGCGTGAGCGGAAGCGCGAAGAAGCTTACCAGGACTGGCTGCGCCAGGCTCGCGACCGAGCCTATGTGGAAGTCCGGCTGGAGGAAGGTTGAGTATGCAATCGCTGCCCGTGATCGCCGTTACGGCCGGCGAACCGGCCGGGATCGGGGCCGACATCTGCCTGCGTCTACCGGATCGCGCGCGCCAGGCTGGCGCGCAGATTGTCGTCCTGGCGGACCGTTCGCTGCTCGCCGCGAGGGCTGCAGCGCTGCATCTGTCGGTCGGCTTGCGCGACTGGAATCCGTTGCTGCCGCCGCAAGCGGGTATGCTGGACGTTCTCCACCTGCCTTTGTCTGCCCAGGTCGCCCCAGGCCGCCTGGATCCGGCCAACGCGCCTTACGTACTGGCACTGCTTGATCGCGCGCTGGCCGGTTGCCAGAGTGGAGAGTTTGCGGCCATGGTCACGGCACCGGTGCACAAGGGTGTGATCAACGATGCCGGTATTGCTTTTACCGGCCATACCGAGTACCTGGCCGAGCGCACGCAGACGCGCCGGGTGGTGATGATGCTGGCCGGCGGGGGATTGCGGGTCGCCTTGGTGACGACGCACCTGCCGTTGCGGGCGGTACCGGCGGCGGTGACCGGCACCGCCATTGCCGAGACTCTGCGCATTCTGCATCGCGAGATGGGCCGCAAATATGGGATCCCGAAGCCGCGCATCCTTGTTGCCGGGCTGAATCCACATGCTGGCGAGGGCGGTTACCTCGGTCGTGAAGAGATCGATGTCATCATCCCGGTGCTCGAACAACTGCGGGCCGAAGAGGGCATGCTGCTGCTCGGGCCACTGCCGGCGGATACCATGTTTTCGCCGCCCGTACTGGCGCGTGGTGACTGCGTTCTGGCGATGTACCACGACCAGGGCCTGACGGCGCTCAAGTACGCGAGTTTTGGTCACGGTATCAACGTTACCCTGGGCCTGCCGATTATCCGCACCTCAGTGGATCACGGCACCGCTGTGGAGCTCGCGGGCAGCGGGCAGGCGGATCCGGGCAGCCTTTTCGTGGCCATCGAGCAGGCAATCGAGATGGCGGAGAGGGTCAGCCGCAAGAGCTGATGGCATGAAGCGACACGTTGCGCGCAAGCGTTTCGGCCAGAATTTCCTGGTCGACCAGCAGGTCATTGCCGAAATCATCGAGCTGCTGGCGGTACAGCGCGATGATCGGGTGATCGAGATCGGCCCGGGGCTGGGCGCTTTGACCGGCCCTCTGCTCAGGCGCCTCGACCATCTGCAGGTAGTCGAGATCGATCGCGACATCATTGCGCGCTTGCAGCAGGGGTATTCGTCCGAGAAGCTGACAGTTCACGCGGGCGACGCGCTGCTCTTCGACTTCGCTCAACTGGCCGGCGATTGTCGAGCCGGTCTGCGTATTGTCGGCAATCTCCCGTACAACATTTCGACGCCGTTACTGTTCCATCTCGCCGGTTTTGGCGGCTATGTACGCGATATGCACTTCATGCTGCAAAAGGAAGTCGTTGAACGGATGGTCGCCGAGCCAGGGAGCTCTGAGTTCGGGCGCTTGTCGGTGATGCTGCAGTACCGTTTCGTGATCGACCGGTTGCTTGATGTGCCGCCCGAGGCGTTTAATCCTGCGCCGCGGGTGCACTCGGCGGTGGTCCGCCTGATTCCGCGCGCACCGGCAGAACTGTCGGCGCGCGATGCAAGCCAGTTCGCGACGCTGGTTGCAGCAGCCTTTGCGCAACGCCGCAAGATGTTGCGCAACAGTCTGCGCAGCCTCTTCGACGACGCTCGCCTGACTGCGCTTGGCGTTGCCCCGACTTGTCGGGCCGAGGATCTGTCGGTTGCCGACTATATTCGCCTGGCGAACAGCCTGGCGTAGAGAGGGGCAAAGAGACGGGCGCAGACACGGGCGTGCCGCAAGGGAACGCCGCCTGCGGAGAAGTGAACCCTCAAACGTCTTTCCTGCTCGGGCAGGTGTTCATCCCGAGCAGGGAGTACGCCGGGCAGACACCGAACAGGCCGGTGAGCAAGGGTACAACGCCGATCCAGCCCCAGACGCCAACGACACCCAGGGCGGCCATGGCAATCAGGGCGAGGCCGACGACGACGCGCAGGATTTTGTCGATTCCACCGACGTTGGTTTTCATGGCAGCTCCCTTGCAGTTTGTAAGTGATAATAACAGATTAGCGTTCGCCTGCGACGATGTATGTAACCCAGGTCACCGAGGCATGGGTCGTTCATTTCAGCGATTGCCGTCCGCCACCTGCTTCAATCCGGGGCGGTCGATGACGGCCGTGCCCAGGCACAACGCTGCCAGTTGCTCCGCCGGCAGCGAGCGCAGGGCCGGATAAAGCACCAGCAGTGCTAGCGGCAGCTTGTTCGGGGTGGTGGGCATGTCACCGGGACAATTCCGCCGTCGCCGGGGCATGATCGGAGGGCCGCTCGAGTTTACGTTGTTCCCGGTGGATTGCGGCTGCGCTGCAACGGCTGGCGAGCGGCTCGGAGAGCAGGATATGATCGATGCGCAGCCCCCGATTTTTCTGGAAGCCGAGCATGCGGTAGTCCCACCACGTGAAACTCTTTTCCGGCTGTTCGAAGAGGCGAAAACTGTCCTTCATGCCGAGACCCAGGAGGCGCTGAAAGGCAGCCCGTTCCGGCGCAGAGCACAGAATCTGCCCAGCCCAGGTCTCCGGATCGTGTACATCTCGGTCATCCGGCGCAATGTTGAAGTCGCCGGCCAGGACGAGTTGTGGGTTGGCGGCGATTCGCTCGGCGATCCACCTGGCGAGTGCATCCAGCCACTCGAGTTTGTAAAGATACTTGTCGCTGCCGATCGACTGCCCATTGGGGACGTAGGCGCAGACCATGCCGATCCCGCCGACTGTCGCAGTAAGCAGGCGCTTCTGCTCATCGGGGTAGAGCGGATTACCGAAGACGATCTCGGTCGGCGCTTCTCTGGTCAGCAGAGCAACCCCGTTGTACGTCTTCTGCCCCGAAAACGCGACCTGATAGCCGGCGGCCGCTATTTCCTGTCTCGGGAATTGCCCATCCTGCAGCTTGGTTTCCTGCAGAAAGACGACATCTGGTTGTTGTGCGGCGAGCCAGGTGAGCAGTTGCGGCAGGCGCACCTTGAGGGAATTCACGTTCCAGGTAGCAAGTTTCATGATCGATCGGACCGTTTGATTAGGTACTTATATAAATATGTTATCGTATGGGATATCTTTTTTCCATATCGGGCTAAAGAAGTGTAGCGGAATGTGCGTTATTACTCTTGTTCAGGGTGGTTCAGCCGCTATCCTTCTGCTGGTCGGAGCCAATGCTACCGCGGAAGGTAGCTTGCACGGCAAGCGATCGATGGCCGAGGCGCTCCGACATTTTTGTGCGTCAGACCAATTCCACTATACTGTGGCGCGTTTGACGGTACCGGTCAGCACAATGTTTCCGAAATTTGCGGTAAACCGTTTCCAAGCTGGCGACTAAAAAAGGAGAGCACTATGGTTACACGCCTGCATGATGTGATTGGCGTCGCGTTTCGTTGGGTGCTGCTCGGCGTGCTGGGAACGCTGGTTCTGGGGTGCGCTTCTTCGTACCCGCCAGCACCAGTTTCCGCCGCTTCGGCAGACTATCGTTACATCATCGGTCCCGGCGACAATGTGAATATCATCGTCTGGCGCAATCCGGAACTTTCGATGTCGGTGCCGGTGCGTCCGGACGGAATGATCGCTGGTCCGCTGATCGAGGACATGCCGGCGATGGGCAAGACTCCCACGGCTCTGGCTCGGGACATGGAGAAGGCGCTTGGCACCTTCATCCGGGATCCGGTCGTGACGGTGGTAGTCACCGGCTTCGTGGGAACGCAGAGTGAGCAGATCCGGGTGCTCGGTGAGGCGTCGAAGCCGCAAGCACTACCCTACAGGCAGGACACGACGCTGCTCGACGTGATGATTGCGGTTGGCGGTCTGACGGACTTCGCTGATGGCAACGGGGCGTCAATCGTGCGTCTTGGCGCAGAAGGCAGCAGGCAGCAGTACCGGGTTCGCCTGAATGATCTGATCAGGCGCGGTGACGTCTCGGCCAACGTTGACATGAAACCTGGTGATGTGCTGATCATTCCGCAGAGTTGGTTCTGATCGGTCTGCTGCCGAGTCTTGAACGCCTTGTCTCCATTGCGGTGGGTAACGCGATGGGTGCACCTGAAACCGCTACTGATAGAGTGTGAATCCGATGGATGAACTGCTTCGACAAGCGATAACGGCCCTGCGCGGAATGTGGCGGCGTCGCTGGCTGGGGATTATTGTCGCTTGGGTGGTCGGCGCGGCCAGTGTTGCGGCCGTTCTGGCCATTCCCGACAAGTACGAGGCTTCGGCGCGCGTGTTTGTTGACACCCAGTCGATCCTCCGACCGCTGATGTCCGGCCTGGTAACACAACCCAATGTGGATCAACAGGTGATGATGCTGAGCCGCACGTTGATTACCCGACCGAATGTCGAGAAGCTGATCCGGATGGCGGATCTTGATCTCAAGATCCAGTCCAAAGCGGACAGGGATGCGCTCGCCGAGAACCTGATGTCCGCGCTGAAGATCAATAATACGACGCGTGACAACATCTATACGATTACCTATCGTGACACTCAGCCGGAGCAGGCCAAGCGTGTTGTGCAGTCGCTGGTATCGATCTTTGTCGAGTCAAATCTCGGCGACGCGCGCAAGGATACGGAATCGGCCCGGAAGTTTCTCGACAAGGAGATTGCAGCGTACGAGAAGAAGCTTGAGGAGGCCGAGGCGCGTTTGAAGGAATTCAAACTGCGCAACCTGGGTGTCCAGAATTCCGACGGCAAGGATCATTTCAGTCGGATGGCCGCCGCTGGCTCGGCGCTTGAGCAGAGCCGGCTTGAGCTACGCGAGGCCGAGCAGTCGCGAGACTCGCTGCGGCGCCAGCTCGTCGGCGAGGACGCGCCCTCTCTCCTGCCAGATGCTTCCCGGGAGTCGATTGCCGGCGTGGCCGTTCCCGAGATCGACGCTCGCATCGACGCCCAGCAGCGTAGTCTCGACGCCATGTTGCAGCGCTTTACTGACAAGCATCCGGATGTCGTCAGTACGCGCCGGCTGATCAAGGACCTGGAAGATCAGAAGCGAGAGGAAATCGCCGCTCGACGCAAGGCCGTGCAGGCCAACCCTTCGTCGTCGGTCAGCACCAACCCGGTGCAGCAGCAGTTGAAGATCAACCTCTCTGAAACCGAGGCCACCGTGGCCGCCTTGCGTACCCGGGTGGCCGAATATCAGTCTCGTTACGACCGCTTGAAGAGCTCGGTAACGCTGATGCCCCAGATCGAAGCCGAGTTTGCCCAGCTCAACCGCGACTATGAGATCAACAAGAGGAACTACGAACAACTGGTGCAAAGACGTGAATCGGCGAGCATGGGCAGCGAGATGGATAACACCGCCGGTGTCGATTTCCGTCTGATCGATCCCCCGCGGGCTTCCCCGAAGCCGGTTGCGCCCAATCGTGCCCTGTTTCTCCCGCTGACGCTGCTTCTCGCCTTGGCGGCGGGGGTCGCTGTCACCTTTGCGGCGAGTCAGCTGCGCCCGGTGTTCTTCGATGCACGCGCCCTTCGGGAGGCCTGCGGATTGCCACTGCTGGGAACGGTCTCCTTGCTCCCCAATGAGACGACGAAGCGCAACGAAAGGAAGGATCTCCTTCGCTTTGTGGCGGCCTGCGTCACTCTTGTCGGTGCCTATGGCGCAGGACTTCTTGCTTTGTTCCTTCTTTCCGTCCGTAACGCCTGAGGAAAACTGATGAGCCTCATTGAACAAGCGGCGAAGCGTCTGGAGCAGCTGCGCAAGGCGGGTGTCGAGATCCCTCGTTCGACCGCCGAGATCGACCAGGCAGCAGGCGATACGGCCACTCAGTCGTTCGCTCAGCTGGCGCCCGAGTCGACCTCGACGGCGCCGACCGCGCCGCCTGTGGTCCGGCCCGTCGCCCAGATGTCGGCCGACGCGCCGGTTTCTCGCCGTATCGAGATCGATCTGAACGCCCTCTCGGCGACTGGTCTGATCAGCCCGGATGCACCAAGATCCCAGCTTGCCGACCAATATCGAGTCATCAAGCGGCCCTTGATTGCCAACGCCATGGGCAAGGGTGCTGCGCCGATCAAGAGGGGCAACCTGATCATGGTTACCAGCGCAATTTCCGGCGAAGGCAAGAGCTTCTCCGCGATCAACCTGGCCATGAGCATCGCCATGGAACTGGACAATACGGTCATGCTGGTCGATGCCGATGTGCCGAAGCCCTCGGTGCTCAAGATGCTCCGCTTGCCACCGGCGCGAGGCCTGCTCGACGTGCTCACTGATCCGTCGGTTGACCTCTCGCAGGTGCTGATGAGGACCAACATCGACAAGCTGAGCATCCTGCCAAGCGGCACGCAACATCCGCGTGCGACCGAACTCCTGGCCAGCGAGGCAATGATCAAGCTGCTCGACGAAATGGCCAATCGCTATCCGGACCGGATCATCATTTTTGATTCACCGCCACTGCTGATGACGACTGAATCACGCGTGCTGGCCAGTCATATGGGGCAGGTGGTCGTCGTGGTGAAGGCTGAAAGTACCGTTCGCAGTGACGTCAGGCATGCCTTGGCGGCCATTGAGGCCTGCCCGGTCAAGCTGATGTTGCTCAATCAGGCGCGTGCAGCCACGCAGGATGGCTACGGTTACGGCTACGGTTATGGCTATGGGTATGGCTATGGCTATGGTTCAGACGGTGCTTGACGAGATGAGGGATTCGCGATGCGCTGGAGACAAGGCCATAAGATCGGTCTTGGATCAAGGGTCCGGCGATGACGGCAGAAGGTCCGGGTGGCCGCGTCAGGCGTCCGCCTCTCTCTTCGGCTTTTCGCTCTGCTGTTTGGCGGTTCCCGTGCAGGCGGAAAGCTGGCAGATCACGCCGACCATCGCGGTCAATGAGACCCTGACCAACAACCTGTTTCTTACGTCCACGAACAAGACGAGTGATCTGGTCACCGCCATCACGCCTGGTATCTCCATCGACGGCAAGGGTGGCCGCGCCAGCCTGCGTTTGAGTTATGGTTTTACGCAGCAACTCTACGCGCGCGAGTCCTCGCAGAACAACCACCAAAATTCTCTGAGTGCGATCGGTAGTCTGGAGGCAATTGAAAACTGGTTGTTCATCGACGCCACCGGGACCATCTCGCAGCAGTACATCAGCGCGTTCGGTCAGACCTCCCAAAGCATTGCCAATGTCAATAACAACCAGACCGAGACCTCGTACTACTCGATCTCGCCGCACATCAAGGGGACCTTCCTGTCTTCGGCGGAGTATCTGTTGCGCTACCGAGCGGCGATTACCCGTTCCGACTCGGCCTACTCGGGCTCGACAAACTCGGTCGCGGTAAACGCCAACGCGCTGTCAAGTCAGGGTGACCTCAATTCCAGCGAGTGGTTGGGCACGCTCAGCGGCAATACCCGCTGGTCGGGACTTGGTTGGGGTCTTGAGGCAAGCCGCCTGACCAACGACTATACGGGGGGCAGGAACTACGAGGACACGCGCTATCAGGCAGGCTTGAACTACCGTTTCAATCCGCAATTTCGGGTCTCTGCTTTTGCCGGGCAGGAATCCCAGAACTACGTAAGCGTGAATCAGGAGACCCACACCACCCACGGTTTCGGCTTTGTGTGGGCGCCTGGACCACGTACCGAACTCTCGGCAAACAACACCTATCGATTCTTCGGCAATTCCTACGACATCAATTTCCGTCATCGAATGGCGCGTTCGCTGATTACCTACACCGCCAGCAGAAGTATTTCGTCGCAGCCGGCAGGCGTAGGGAGCACCGGGCAAGGCAGCAACTACGACGCCACTTATGCGATCATCGCCGCCAACAATCCGGGAGCCTCGCCGGATGCGATCCGTTCGCAGGTGTCCCAGGTTCTGCAGGGGAGAGGAGTTCCGGCCGATGGCGCGGTGGTCAATGGTTACCTGACCAATCGCCCCACCCTGCAGCAGTTGCAACAGCTGTCCTTCGCGCTGCTGGGCGTCAGGAATACCGTGACCTTGAATGTCAACGAGACCAAGCAACAGCCGCTCGGCCTGGCAAACGGAGCGACCGATGATTATTCCCTTGCGAACGAGATCACTCAGCGCGGATTCGCCATCATCTGGGGACATCAATTGTCCGGCCTTTCGTCGCTGTCGCTGTCGCTCAATCAATCGCGCAGCATCAGTCAGCGAGCGGGGCAGTTTGACAACAGGACGCAGGGTGCTTATCTGTTGCTCACCACGCAAATCTCGCCGAAAACGAGTGCCTCCGTCGGTGCTCGGCATGTGAATTACGATGGCGGATCAATTTCGAGTACGGGACTCGGATCGAGTTATACGGAGAGCGCGCTGACCGGCTCACTTTCTCACAGTTTCTGAACGTTTTTATGTACGAGTCCTTCTACGGCTTGACGAGCAAGCCTTTTCAGCTGAATCCCGACCCCTCGTTCTATTTCGCCAGCAAGCAGCATCGACGTGCGATGGCCTACCTTGAGTACGGCTTGAATCAGAACGAGGGTTTCATCGTCGTCACCGGTGAGATCGGGGCGGGCAAGACAACGATCGTGCGCGGCCTGCTCAACGATCTTGACTCCGAGAAGGTGGTGGCGGCGCAACTGGTGAGCACGCAACTCGATGCTGAAGACGTCCTGCGCATGGTGGCCGCGGCCTTCGGCGTGGGCACGAAGAATGTGGGCAAGTCGGAACTGCTGCTCGCCCTCGAGGCGTTTCTGGTCGATGTCACTCGCCAGGGCAAGCGCTGCCTGCTGATCGTGGACGAAGCGCAGAACCTGACAGCGCGCGCGGTTGAAGAACTGCGCATGCTTTCCAACTTTCAGTTTGGGACCCAAGCTCTCTTGCAGAGTTTTCTGATTGGTCAACCGGAGTTCCGGAAGATCATGCAAAGCCCGCAAATGCAGCAATTACGGCAGCGAGTGATCGCTGCCTGCCACATCGGTCCAATGGATCAGGATGAAACGCAGGCGTACATCGAGCACCGACTTAAATGCGCAGGTTCCAAAGGTTCGCCACGCTTTGATGCGGGTGCCTTCGAAGCGCTCTTCGAGGCAAGTGGTGGCGTGCCCCGGCGCATCAATTCGCATTGCGATCGCCTGCTGTTGTCGGGTTTTCTGAATGGCAAGAGCGAATTCACGCGCGCCGATGTCGAAAACGTCGCGCAGGAGATCAAGGAAGAGACGCAATCAGGGCCACCGCTGACCTCGAACACGCCCGTGGACGGTGCCCAGCCGCTGACGGACAGCGGCATTCTGGACATTGACCTGTCGCGGCTTGGCGTGGACGCCAGCACCGCAGATCAGGCCACACGCGTCATTTCCGATTTGAAGAATGGGCAGGCTGAGCAGCGCCTGATACGCATCGAGCGCAGCATGTTTCGTCTCGAACGCAGCAATACCGCCCTTCTTTCCTTGTTGCAGCAACTGGTGGATGCGGTTCGTGAAAAATCGTGAGGAGAATGATCTTGGCCGATGAAGAATGGCCTGGCGCGCTGGGCCCGGTGATCTGCGTCGTCGGCGCGCGCCCGAACTTCATGAAAATGGCGCCGATTCTGCGCGCTTTCGGCGGCCATCGTCCGTCGCTGCCGACGCTGCTTGTACATACCGGCCAGCACTACGACAACGATATGAACGATCGCCTGTTTGTCGATCTGCGCCTGCCGCATCCTGATCTCAACCTCGAGGTGGGGTCAGGGACGCACGCGGTGCAGACTGCGGAAGTGATGCGGCGCTTCGAGCCCGTGCTGGATGCGCAGCGGCCGTCCTGCGTGCTGGTGGTCGGCGACGTCAATTCGACCCTCGCATGTACCCTGGTTTGTGCGAAAAAAGGGGTGCCGGTGGTCCATGTCGAAGCCGGTCTGCGCAGTTTCGACAGGGCCATGCCGGAGGAGATCAACCGTGTCCTTACCGACCAGATGGCCGACCGGCTATACACCACCGAACGCAGCGCACTGGCTAATCTGCTGCGCGAAGGGGTTGCCGAGGAGCGCGTCTGCTTTGTTGGCAATGTCATGATCGACTCGCTGCTTGCGAATCGTGCCTTCGCCCGTCCCGCGGCGACAACCCTGCAAATGGCGGGTTTCGACCCGGGCCTCATCGGTGATCCGCAGGGCTACGGCGTGGTCACGCTGCATCGCCCTTCCAATGTCGATAGCGAGCAGCGGCTGGCGCTCTTGCTGGGCGTCTTGCGCGAAGTCTCCGACCAGTTACCGCTGGTTTTTGCCCTGCATCCCCGCACACGCGCCAACATCGAGCGCTTCGGCCTGGGCGAATTGCTGAACAGCAGGCGCATCGTTCTGTTGCCGCCACAAGGTTACCTGGAGATGCTCGGCCTGATGGTCGCTGCGAAACTCGTGCTTTCCGATTCCGGCGGTTTGCAGGAGGAGACCACCGCCCTCGGTGTGCCCTGCCTGACCATCCGTGAAAACACCGAACGTCCGATCACCATCGAGCAAGGGACCAATACTCTGGTCGGTTGCGATGCGCGGGCAATTCGCCAGGGTGTCGACGAAATTTTGTCGGGTGCCGGCAAGACCGGGCGGGTGCCCGAGTTCTGGGATGGCCGGGCGGCCGAGAGAATCGCCGCTGATCTCTCGTCGTGGCTGATTGGTCGGCATGCCCAGCGTGGCCACTAAAACTCACAAATCCCCCGAGATGTCAGGCGTGCCGATCACGAATGCCTTGACCATTGACGTCGAGGACTACTTCCAGGTTTCGGCGCTCGCTCCCTATATCCCGCGAGATCAGTGGGATCGGCGCGAATGCCGGGTTGAACGTAATGTCGAACGGATTCTCCTGATGCTCGACGAACGACAGACGAAGGCGACTTTTTTCACGCTCGGGTGGATCGCCGAGCGCTATCCTCAACTCGTCCGGCGCATTGTCGACGGTGGTCACGAGTTGGCAAGTCACGGCTACGGCCATGAACGTGTCAGTGATCTGAGTTCCGCCGAGTTTTCAGCAGACATTGGCGCGGCCAAGGCGCTGCTCGAAGATCTTTCGGGTCACGAAGTGAAAGGCTACCGGGCGCCGAGTTTTTCGATTGGCGAAGGGAATCTCTGGGCTTTTGATTGTCTCCAACGCGCCGGCTACCGCTATAGCTCGAGCATCTACCCGATTCGCCATGACCATTACGGCATGCCGAATGCGCCACGCTTCGCGCACCCGGTACGTCCCGGCCTGCTGGAATTGCCGGTGACCACGCTGCGCTACTTTGACCGGAACTGGCCAGCCAGCGGCGGTGGCTACTTCCGGCTGTTGCCCTATGCGCTGTCGCGATGGCTGCTGCGGCAGGTCAACGAGCTGGATGGCAAGCCGGCGATCTTTTACTTCCATCCCTGGGAGATCGATGCCGAGCAACCGCGAATTACCGGTATCAGCACGAGGACGCGTTTTCGTCACTACGTCAACTTAAAGCGCACCGAAGGGCGGCTCAAGAGACTGTTCGCGGACTTTCGCTGGGGTCGGGTGGACGAGGTGTTCCTTAGCGCCAAGGCCACTGCGACGATGGTGAAACAATGAAGACGAGCAGCGAAGAAGTCGCCGAACTGGCCGCAGTGAGCAGCCCTCTCGGCGTCAAACGACTGGACTCTAGCGACCAACTGGCGCTGGCCCGCTGGGATGCCTTCGTTGACGCGTGCCCGGAAGCCTCCTTTTTCCACAAGGCTGGTTGGCAGCAGATCATGCATGAGGTCTTCGCTCATCGCACCCATTTTCTGTTTGCGGAACGTGCTGGTGTCATCGAAGGAGTGCTGCCTCTGGCGCAGGTGAAAAGCCGCTTGTTCGGGAACTCGCTGGTCTCCCTACCCTTTGCCGTCTATGGTGGAGTAGCTGCCACTAGCGCAGCTGCAGTCGAGGTGCTGGAGCAGGAAGCGCAGGCGCTGGCCAAGCGGCTCGGCGTTGCCCACCTGGAACTTCGGAACGTTGGGCAACGTCACCAGGAATGGCCGCGGCAGGATCTCTATGTCCGTTTCCGGAAGGAACTCGCCCCTGAGGTCGAAGCCAACCTGCTGGCTATCCCGCGCAAGCAGCGCGCGATGGTACGTAAGGGGATCAAGAACGGCCTACGCAGCGAAATTGATGGCGATCCCGGACGCTTCTTTGCGCTTTACGCCGACAACGTCCATCGTCATGGCACGCCGGCACTGCCCCGGCGCTATTTTGACAAGCTGCAACAGGTGTTCGCTGCGGATTGCGAGGTGCTGACGGTGGTCGATAGTGCAGGGCGTTCGTTGAGTAGCGTGCTGAGTTTCTATTTCCGCGACGAGGTGCTGCCTTATTATGCTGGCGATGAACTGGCGGCACGCGAGCTTGCGGCGAACGATTTCAAATACTGGGAGTTGATGCGCCGCTCGTGCGAGCGTGGCCTGAAGGTTTTCGACTACGGTCGCAGCAAACGGGGTACCGGTTCGTATTCCTTCAAGAAAAACTGGGGTTTCGAGCCACAGCCGCTGTCGTACGAGTATTGCCTGTATCGGCGCGATTCCATTCCGCAAAACAACCCCGCCAATGCCAGGTATCGACTACTGATCGATACCTGGCGACGGCTGCCGATCGGCCTCGCCAACTGGCTTGGCCCATTCATTGTGCGCAACCTCGGTTGATTCGTGTCGATGGCAATTGCTGGCGCTGCCGATCGTCCGGAATCGAAGACTCCTCACCCAGCACTTCCGCCTGCTGAAAGCAAGTTCATGAACCAAGTCGTAGCAAACCCGACCTCCTCTGCCCCCCATCCTGGCTGGCGGGTGGCCTTGCCCGCACTGGTCCTGACTTTGGTAACGATCTTGCTGCTGTTTCGTGAAACCGGGCTCGCCATGGTGGACGTCTGGGCGCACAACGGGACCTACGCCCACGGCATGATCGTACCGCCGCTTACCGTGTGGTTGATCTGGAGAATGCGCGATCGACTCGCGCTGCTGGCTCCAAAGCCTGGCTATCTGGCGGTTTTTCTGCTGGCCGCCGCGGGCGCTGTGTGGCTACTCGGTGAGGTGGCAACGGTCAAGGTGATTCCCCAGTTTGCGCTGGTCTGCATTCTGGTTCTTGCGGTGGTTGCGGTGCTTGGTTGGCAGGTGGCGCGTGCGATTGTTTTTCCGCTGTTGTTCCTTTTGTTCGCTGTTCCCTTTGGCGATTTTACCCAGCCCAAGTTGATGGAGTGGACGGCAAAATTCACTGTACTCGGTTTGCGCATCACTGGCATACCGGTATACAGCGAAGGACAGAACCTGGTGATTCCCTCGGGGAGTTGGTCGGTGGTCGAGGCTTGCAGCGGTGTTCGCTACCTTATCGCTTCGGTCACCGTGGGCACATTGTTTGCCTATCTCACCTATCACTCCTTGCGGCGACGACTGATTTTTGTCGGATTTGCCATTCTGGTGCCGATCGTCGCCAACTGGGCGCGCGCCTACATGATCGTGATGCTTGGCCACCTGTCGGGTAACAAGCTTGCTGTCGGTGTCGACCATCTGATCTATGGCTGGGTATTCTTTGGCCTCGTGATCATGGCCATGTTCTGGATCGGTGCGCGCTGGCGCGAGGATGAGCTTCCACCGACGGAGCCAGGGCCGTTACCATCGAGGGCTGCCGTCAGGAAGGATTCCGCAGTGTGGATGGCAGCCGCAGCAACCGTGCTGGTGGCGGCAGTCTGGCCGCTCGCCCAATGGCAGCTGGATCGCGGCACTGTTGCGTCGGTCAGCCAGCTTGCGCCCCTCGGCCCGATTGCGGGCTGGCAGACCACTCAGCCAGGCGTCCTCGACTGGCGGCCGCGGTTCGAGAACTACGCGGCGAGTACCCAGGCGGCGTTCGAGAAGGACAATGGCGTGGCAGGACTCTTCATTGGCTACTACCGCAACCAGGACCAGCAGCACAAGATGATCACTTCGACGAACGTCCTGGTGACCACAGATGATCCGTTCTGGGCAAAGCTGGGTAGCGCTAAACGCGAGATCGAGTGGAACCGGCAAAGACTCGATGTGCGCACGGCAGAGTTGCGCGGACCCGTCAGCGCGCGCCTGCTGGTCTGGCAGTGGTATTGGGTTGACGGACGCTGGACCGCCAGTGATTTCCTGGCCAAGGCTTACACCGTGCTGTCGCGGTTGCGCGGCAAAGGGGACGATTCCGCGGTGATCATTCTCTACGCGCTGCCTAGTCGTACTGAGCAGGCAGACACCATCCTCCAGGACTTTGCCCGTGCGGCGGCGCCGGCCATCGAGAACGCGTTGCAGCAGACCGGGCAAGCCCGGTGAGCAAAGGCTACGATGCGCGCCCGGTGGTCGCCCATGTGATTTTTCGCTTGGCTGTTGGCGGCCTGGAAAACGGCGTCGTCAACCTGATCAATCACATGCCCGTAGACGCCTATCGGCACGTGGTGATTTCTTTGACCGAGACCACCGATTTCCAACGGCGCATCGTGCGTGACGACGTCAGCGTGATTGCGCTCGGCAAAGGCGATGGACACGCCTTCTGGATCTACCCTCGTCTGTTCAAACTTTTCCGGGAGTTGCGACCGGCCATCGTGCATAGCCGCAACCTGGCCGCACTCGAAGTCTTGATTCCGGCCTGGGCAGCAGGGGTTCCTGTGCGCATCCATGGCGAACATGGGCGCGAGGGGAAGGATCTCGATGGTTTGAGCAAAAAGTATCAGTGGCTACGTCGGTTCTATCGGCCATTCGTGACGCAGTACATCGCGCTGTCACGCGATCTCAAGGATTATCTGACTTTTCGAATCGGCATCGCGCCAAGCAAAGTGACGCAGATCTACAACGGGGTGGACGTGCAGCGCTTTCGTCCGGCCAGAATACGTCAACCGATCGCCGGTTGTCCGTTTTCTGGTGCGGATTTGTGGCTCATCGGCACCGTGGGCCGGATGCAGGTGGTCAAAGATCAAACCACACTGGTGCGTGCTTTTATTCGGGCAGCCGCGGTATCGCCGGAACTGCGGAATCGGCTGCGCCTGGTGATGATTGGCGATGGGCCGTTGCGGACAGAGTCGCAGGCACTGCTACAACAGGCAGGCTTGGCCGATCTGGCGTGGTTGCCCGGGCAACGCAACGATGTACCGGAGGTACTGCGTGGATTGGACTGTTTTGTGCTGCCATCGTTGTCGGAAGGCCTATCGAACAGCATTCTGGAAGCCATGGCCAGCGGTCTGCCGGTGATCGCGACTGACGTCGGCGGGAATTGCGAGCTGATCGAAGCCGGCCACACCGGTGAACTGGTCCCGGCCGCTGCAGCAGAGGCCATGGCACGGAAGATAGCCGCTTACGCTCTCGATCCGAGCCGGGCGCGTGTGGCGGGGCAGGCCGGTCGGCTGGCGACCGAGCAGCGGTTCAGCCTGGAGGCGATGACCAACGGCTACCAGGGACTCTATGACCAGTTGCTGAGTTCGCGCGCCAGCAGGCAAGGTGTAGCAAAGTTGATTCATCCATAGGTCTGTGCAGGAATTCAATAGGAAACCGAAGTCAGGGCATGTGTGGAATAACCGGAATTTTCGATACTCGAGGCAGGCGCGACATCGATCGTGCGGTGCTCACGCGGATGAACGAGTCGCAGCATCATCGTGGCCCGGATGAAGGTGGCTTGCACCTCGAACCCGGCGTTGGCCTGGCTCACCGACGGCTTTCGATCATCGATCTGTCGACCGGTCAGCAGCCGCTCTACAATGAGGACCAGAGCGTTTGCGTGGTGTTCAATGGCGAGATCTACAACTACCAGGAGCTAATTCCGGAGTTGCTGGCTCTCGGCCATGTCTTCCATACACGTAGCGACACGGAGGTCATCGTGCATGCCTGGGAAGCCTGGGGCGAGGATTGTGTTCGGCGGTTTCGTGGCATGTTCGCGTTTGCTCTCTGGGATCGCAACCGCGAGACGCTTTTTCTGGCGCGCGACCGGCTGGCCGTCAAGCCCCTCTACCACGCGCTGCTGCCCGATGGAACCTTTCTCTTTGGCTCCGAACTGAAGTCGCTGCTGGCGCATGGTGGCCTGGCGCGTGCGATGGATCCTCTGGCGGTTGAGGAGTACTTTGCGCTCGGCTACGTCGCCGAGCCGAGAACCATCTTTCGTCAGGCAAGAAAGTTGCCACCCGGGCACACGCTGACGCTGCGTCGTGGTTTGCCGGTCGCTGCGCCGACGGAATACTGGGATGTGCGTTTCACCCTCGACCAACAGTGCTCCCTGGGTGATGCCTGTGAGCAACTCGACGCAAAACTCAGCGAGTCGATTCGCCTGCGCATGATCTCGGAAGTCCCGCTTGGCGCCTTCCTTTCCGGAGGCGTTGATTCCAGTGCCGTGGTCGCGCTGATGGCCGGGCTTTCGGCTGAGCCGGTGAATACCTGTTCGATCGCCTTTGCTGACCCCGCGTTCAACGAATCCTCGTTTGCCCAAAAGGTCGCTGATCGCTATCGAACCAATCATCACTGCGACCTGGTCGGCAGCGATGATTTCGATCTCATCGACACGCTGGCCAGACTCTACGACGAACCCTACGCGGACAGTTCGGCGATTCCGACCTACCGAGTCTGTCAACTGGCACGAAAACATGTGACGGTCGCCCTCTCGGGGGATGGCGGGGACGAGACCTTCGGGGGTTATCACCGTTACCGCGAGCACCTGATGGAAGATCGCCTGCGCGCGGCCGTGCCGTATGGCGTGCGCCGCCCGCTGTTTGGCCTGCTCGGTCGAATTTACCCGAAAGCCGATTGGGCACCGCGCATGTTCCGCGCCAAGACGACTTTTGAAGGCCTGGCGAGAACCTCGGTGGAGGCCTATTTCCATTGCGTCTCGATCCTGCGCGGGCCGATGCGCGCGCAACTGTTTACCGATCGTTTCCGCGGCGAGATCGACGGCTATGGCGCCGAGGAAGTCTTTCGTCAGCATGCCAGGCGCGCGGCAACCGACGATCCTCTGGCCCTGATCCAGTACCTCGACCTCAAGACCTACCTGGTTGGCGACATCAACACCAAGGTGGACCGCGCCAGCATGGCCCATTCGCTCGAGGTACGTGAGCCATTGATGGATCATGAACTCGTCGAATGGATGGCGACGCTACCGTCTTCGTTCAAGATACGCGGCGACGAAGGCAAGTTTCTGTTGAAAAAGGCGATGCAGCCACGTCTACCGAAAGACATCCTGTACCGGCCGAAAATGGGCTTTGCGGTGCCGCTGGCCCGCTGGTTCCGGGGTCCACTCAGCGAACGCGTTCGCCAGGCGGTACTCGGCCCGCGCCTGGCAGCGACGGGTTGGTTCAATCCGGATTACTTGCGCCACCTGGTCGATGCCCATCAGTCGGGAGCGAGGGATTACAGCTCGCCGTTGTGGGCACTGCTGATGTTCGAAGCGTTCCTGCGCAATGTCCTGGATCCGTCGCCTGACGTTCGGGTGATGCCAGTCACCGGCGAGCTTGGAATTTTGTCATGAGCCTGCGCATCCTGCATGTCCTTGATCATTCGCTCCCTCTGCACAGTGGCTACACTTTTCGTACCCTCTCCCTGCTGCGTGAGCAGCGTGCGCTGGGCTGGGAGACGGTTCAGCTGACCACACCGAAGCAAGGTGCCGGCACCAGTTTGCAGGAAGATGCCGATGGCTGGACTTTCCATCGCACGCCATCTGCGGACGGTTGCAACGTTCTTACCCAGATGCGACTGACCGCCGGTCGCCTGGACTCCGTCATCCAGGCGACCCGGCCGGATGTGATTCATGCCCATTCACCGGTTCTTAATGCCGTCCCGAGCCTCTGGGTAGGGCACCGGCGCCGTCTTCCGGTGGTCTACGAGGTGCGCGCTTTCTGGGAAGACGCGGCAGTCGATCACGGCTCAACGGCTGAAGGCAGCTTGCGTTATCGTGCGTCACGGGCGCTGGAGACCTTTGCACTGCAACGCGCCGATCAGGTGACGACGATTTGTGAGGGGCTTCGCCGAGACATCGCCGCGCGCGGCATCGCGCCGGAGCGCATTACGGTGATTCCAAATGCAGTAGACGTCGGGGAGTTCCGTTTCGGCGCTGAACCGGATGCTGACCTGCGTCACGCCTTGGGGCTGGATGGCACAACGGTGATCGGTTTTGCCGGTTCCTTCTACGCCTATGAAGGCCTCGATCTACTCCTCGAAGCGCTGCGCCAGATGCTCCCTCGACATCCGCAGTTGCGTGTTCTTTTGGTCGGCGGCGGACCCCAGGAGAGCGCGCTGAAGGCGCAGGCGACAGCTGCCGGAATTCAGGATCGAGTCATTTTCACCGGCCGTGTTCCGCATACCGACGTGCAGCGCTATTACCAACTGATCGACGTGCTTGCCTATCCGCGCTTACCGATGCGGCTCACCGAACTGGTGACGCCGCTCAAGCCACTCGAGGCGATGGCTCTGGGGCGGATGCTGGTTGCTTCGGACGTCGGCGGGCACCGCGAGTTGATCCGCCATGGAGAGACCGGCTTCCTGTTTGGCGCTGGCGATGCCTCGGCTCTGGCGGCAGCGATTGAAGATCTGCTTGCGCAGCGTGCGCGCTGGTCAGCCGTTCGTGCCCAGGCGCGCCGCTTCGTTGAGGTCGAACGGACCTGGAAAAGTAGTGCGGCACGCTACCGCGAGGTCTACCGTCGGGCGCTGGCCCCCTACGACCGCAGTTCAGGCAGACAAACCCGGGCGCCATGAACACGGCATTTGTTGCGGCGATCTGTTTGACGGCGCCTTTTCCTGGCTTCGATTGAACGTGATCAATTCGCGAAAACTTCCCGGCGATCGGCGAGTTTGGCCTGATTGCACCCTGATCTTGCTGAACTTCGGCATTGCACACCGTCCAGGTGGATAGACTGCATGAGCAAGCTTTTGTATCTTGTACACCGCCTGCCTTACCCGCCAAACAAGGGCGACAAGGTTCGTTCCTATCACTTGCTCAAACACTTGGCGGGCAGGCACCGGGTGTTTCTGGGGACCTTCATAGACGACCCCGAGGACGAGGTGCATGTCGATGCGGTACGCGAATATTGTGCCGATATGCACATTACCAGGATCAATCCGAAAGTTGCCAGGCTGATGAGCCTCAGCGGTCTGGCTCGCAACAGTGCTTTGACTCTTCCCTACTATCACAGTGCAAGCTTGCAGACTTGGGTTGATCGTATCTTGCGAGAAGAACAGATCGACGCAGCAGTGGTCTTTTCTTCGGTCATGGCGCAGTTTGTCCAGGGTGTTCCGCAGCTACGCAAGCTTGTGGACTTTGTTGACGTCGACTCGGCAAAGTGGGCGCAGTATGCGGCCAACCATCGGTGGCCAATGAGTTGGCTCTATCGTCGAGAAGGCGAGCGTCTACTGGCTTTTGAACGCTCGGTGGCGAGTCAGGCTGACCGATGTTTTTTTGTGACCGACCTCGAAGCCGATCTGTTTCGCAGGCTTGCTCCCGAGTGTGCGGACAAAGTGGAAGCTGTGTGCAACGGCGTGGACGCAGATTTCTTTTCGCCTCAACACGAGTTCCCCTCACCATTTGGTCCGGACGAGTTGCCGCTGGTATTCACTGGCGCCATGGACTACTGGCCGAATATCGATGCGGTTGTCTGGTTCGCAGCGGAAGTATTGCCAATTTTGCAGAAGAACTGGCCCAGGCTGCGTTTCTACATCGTCGGACGCAGCCCGGCGCCGGCGGTCCTGGAACTGGGTGGGAGTCAGATCGTAGTGACGGGTACAGTCCCGGATGTGCGCCCCTACCTGCGCCATGCCGCTGTCGTCGTTGCGCCCCTGCGGCTGGCGCGCGGGGTACAGAACAAGGTTCTGGAAGCCATGGCCATGGGTTTGCCAGTGGTCGCCTCCAAAGAATGCGCAGTCGCCGTGGACGCCGTAGCTGGGGTGGATTTTCTTGCTGCCGGGACTGTTCGGGAGTATGTGGGGGCAATTGAGTCGCTCCTGTCGGCGCCCGCGCGCGGCGAATCACTTGGGGCTGCCGCACGCGAACGTGTGCTGGCGCGCTATAGCTGGGAGGCCAATCTCTCGCCCATGGATCACCATCTCCACCGATGACACGCCTGTGTTCACCATGAAAACCCCTGACAGACCACAGCGGGCACTTGCCCATGCTGCTTCTCGCCGCAGGCAATGTCCGCAGAGATTTGTCGCCCACTTACCTGCTATCCGTGAATGCGCACCATGAGTGGTGAAACGGGGCGGGGCAAGCGAAGCGCAAGCTGGCCAGCGATCTGCCTGGTCGGACCCTTGCCGCCGCCGTCGGGTGGGATGGCGAATCAATGCGAGCAAATGTTCCGCCTGTTGCGAAATGAAGGGGTCGATGTGGAACTGGTATGCACCAACTCTCCGTATCGGCCGGCGTGGCTTGGGCGCCTGCCGGTAGTGCGTGCGGCCGTTCGCCTGTTGCCCTATCTGCTGAATCTGTGGCGGGCGAGCGGGCGAGCGCAGGTGATCCATGTGCTGGCCAACTCGGGCTGGTCCTGGCATCTTTGCGCGGCGCCTGCAGCATTGATCGCACGCCTGAGGAACACTCCGGTTATCATTCACTACCATGGAGGAAGCGCCGATTCCTTTTTTGCAGACACCTCACGCTACGTTCTGGGCATGCTTGCTCGGGCGTCT
Source organism: Candidatus Accumulibacter affinis (assembly GCA_016713625.1). GTDB lineage: Bacteria > Pseudomonadota > Gammaproteobacteria > Burkholderiales > Rhodocyclaceae > Accumulibacter > Accumulibacter affinis. The sequence goes on along the minus strand of JADJOT010000002.1, from coordinate 482,264 downwards.
CTGAGAGTCACCCCTTCGGTATTCCTGCAGCGGGTTTTTTTGCGGTATGGACTGAGTGCGGAAGTGATTCCGAACATCATTGATCTGTCGCGTTTCGTGCCGGCACCACCGCGTTCCTTCGCTTACGCACCACATGTGCTGGTTACCCGCAATCTGGAAGCAATTTACGACATCCCGACAGCGATCCGAGCTTTCGCGCGCGTACAGCCGGTCTTTCCGGGGGCGAGATTGACCGTTGCCGGTAGCGGGCCAGAGCTCACACGCTTGCAGACGCTGGTGGCGGGACTCGGTCTGCAGGACTGCGTCCGCTTCTCGGGTCGAATTGCCAATGCAGACATGCCAGTGCTCTACGCCATGGCGGATTGCCTGCTCAACCCCAGTACGGTCGACAACATGCCGATCTCGATTCTTGAAGCTTTTGCTAGCGGCGTGCCGGTGGTCAGTAGCAGTGCCGGTGGGATTCCCGACATGGTTGAACAGGGAGTTTCCGGTCTGCTGGTGGCCGTCGGTGACGACGAAGCCATGGCGCGAGAATTGCTCAGCGTTTTGCAGGACGCCTCCCTGGCCGCCGGTCTCCGGCAGGCGGGACTGCAGCAAGCGCAGAAATATGCCTGGCCGCAGGTGCGCACGCAGTGGTTGAATGCCTATCGTAAAGTGCAGTCATCGAGGAGCAAGTCTTGAGTTTCTACACGGCAATGTGTTCGCACTTCCTGTTTCCCTTGCATGAGCGTCTCAAGGGGCACGATTCCCTGGCGGTCCGCAAGAGGCTGGAAGCAAGTCAGTGGTGGTCTGCCGACCAACTCGCAGGTGAGCAGGCTCGGCGCCTGCGGGAGTTCCTGGTCGAGATTGGTCAGCGGGTTCCCTACTATCGCGATCTGTTCGGGCGTCTCGCTTTCGACCCCCGATCGGTACGCACGATAAACGACTTGTGCGCGTTACCGCTGCTCGGAAAGCCGGATATCCGGGCTAATGTGGAGCAACTGAAGGCCGCTGGCCATGGCCCCCTGACACGCTACAATACGGGTGGCTCGTCCGGAGAGCCGCTGATCTTCTACATGGGGAAAAGCCGCAAGAGTCATGACGTTGGGGCCAAGTGGCGTGCCACGCGTTGGTGGGACGTTGACGTCGGCGATATCGAACTGGTAGTCTGGGGTAGCCCGATCGAACTAAGCGCGCAGGACCGTGTCCGACGTCTACGCGATGGCTTGATGAGAAGCTATCTGGTGCCGGCATTCGAAATGTCGCCGACGAATCTCGATCGCTTCTTGGGCACTATTCAGGGCCTTCGTCCGGCGATGCTGTTCGGTTACCCTTCGAGTCTTTCCCTGATTGCGCGCCATGCCAGAGCGAAGGGTGTGGATATGAGCAAACTCGGAATCCGGGTTGCTTTCGTTACCTCCGAGAAGCTCTACGATGAGCAGCGGAAAGTGATCAGCGAGGTCTTTGCCTGCCCGGTGGCCAATGGCTACGGCGCTCGTGACGCCGGATTCATCGCCCATCAGTGCCCTTCAGGTAGTCTCCACATCAGTGCCGAGGATATCATCGTCGAAACCGTCAATGCAGACGGTAAGCCGACCGCGCGCGGGGAGCCCGGGGAGATTGTCGTCACGCACATGGCGACCGAAGATTTCCCTTTTGTTCGCTACCGGACTGGCGATGTCGGCATCCTCGGGAACAAGACCTGTGCCTGCGGTCGCGGCTTGCCGATACTCGAGGAGGTTCAGGGCCGGACCACCGACTTTGTGGTCGCCCAAGACGGGACCGTAATGCATGGCCTTGCGCTGATCTACACGGTCCGTGATTTGCCCGGGGTAGAACATTTCAGGATTGAGCAGGTGTCGATTGAACAAACCGTTGTCCAGGTAGTTGCCGGACCCGCATTTGACCGGGCGTCCGAGGATCGTATCGTGCGCGATTTCAAGGCGCGCCTGGGTGGAACGGTCGATATTCGGGTGGACAAGGTTGCCGCGATTGCCAGCGAAGCATCCGGCAAGTTCCGCTACGTCGTCAGCCATGTTGCGGCTCCAGTCCCGGCGACTCACCACTGACCGACCTCCATGCGTGACATTTTCATTACGGTAGTCATCCTCGGCTTTATTCCCTTCATTTTGCGCAAGCCGAGGGTGGGGACCTATGTATGGGCCTGGCTGGCGATGATGATTCCCCATCGACTGACCTACGGGTTTGCCTACGATTTGCAGTTTTCACAATGGGTCGCATTGGCCACTTTGCTTGGTTTCCTGTTTTCCCGTGAACGACAGTCGTTTCCCCTGTCGGCGGTCACCGGGACTTACCTGCTGTTCCTTCTATGGATGACGATTACGAGTTTCTTTGCCCTCGATAGCGACACGGGAGCTATCTTTGACCGGTGGGTCTTTGTCCTGAAAATGCATCTTTTTCTTTTCCTGACCCTGATGCTGATTCGCGGGCGTAAGCAGATCGAGCAACTGCTCTGGGTGATCACGCTGTCGATAGGTTTTTATGGAGCGAAGGGAGGCCTGTTCACCCTCGCGACCGGCGGATCCGAGCGCGTATGGGGACCGCCCGAGGGGCTGATCGCCGGCAATAATGCCCTTGGGGTGGCCTTGGTGATGCTGGTGCCGTTCATGTACTACCTGTTCCAGACATCGACTCGCCGCTACCTGCGGCACGGGATGGTTTTCCTGATCGCGATGACCTTTCTGGCCATTCTCGGGACGCAGTCGCGCGGTGCCTTTCTGGCGCTCGCGGTAATGGGCTTGTTCGTGGGCCTCAAGGGCAAACGCCCGCTGTTGACGACGTCGATCATCGGCGTAGTCCTCGTCGCGGCAATCGGTTTCATGCCGAGCACGTGGACCAGCCGCATGAATACCATCGAATCCTACGATGAGGATTCTTCGGCCATGTCCCGGGTCTACACATGGAAGACCCTGTGGGCATTGGCGCTGGACAGGCCCTTGGTCGGTGCCGGGTTTAACGCAGCGATCCCTATCGTTTTCGCCACTTACGCGCCGCGAGACATGGGCAACTTCGATTTCCGCAATACTGTTCTCGTCGCCCACAGCATTTACTTCCAGGCTCTGGGAGAACACGGCTTTCCCGGCCTGTTCCTTTACCTGCTGATTGGTTTTTTCGCGTGGCGGAAAGCCAGCCAGGTCGCTGCCAAGGCGAGAGGGGATCCCGAACTCGCTGGGTGGGTGCCTCTATTGATGCGGATGTCGCAAGCCAGCTTGGCCGGGTTTGCCGTCGGTGGAGCTTTTTTGTCATTGGTTTACTTCGATCTTCCCTACTACATTGTCGCCTTCGTGGTTCTGGTTGATGCGACGATAAATGAGCAGCGCAAGCCAGCTGGCGCGAGGGAAGTTTCGCAGGCAGTAGTCGCTCGGTCGTCCTGAATGGGCGTCCCGAGCTACTGCCTGCGTTGGCTGTCATCAGGATTGCTCGCTGTCGGGAAGGCCGCGTTTGCTGAGACGCTTCGTTACCCTGAATTCTTGTCTGATTCACTTAATCGAGGGGCTGTTGTGTGGAGTTGCTAACCGGAATACTGGCCAAGGCCGGCCTCGCCGCTTTGGGGGCAATCACCCCGTGTCGGCTGTCGATCCTGACCTTTCACCGGGTGCATGCCCGAGCCGACTCGATATTCCCGGACGAGCTGGATGCCGAGCGCTTTGATCAGCGAATGCGCTTCGTGGCGCAGACCTTTAACGTCCTTACCTTGGGGCAAGCGATCAGTCGCCTGGCTGCTGGCTCCTTGCCACCGCGGGCCATGGTGATCACTTTCGACGATGGCTACGCTGACAACGTTGAAGTGGCATTGCCCGTTCTCCGTCGCCACGGGTTGGCCGCAACCTTTTCAGTGGCGACCGGGTTTCTTGACGGCGGCCGTATGTGGAACGACTCAGTCATCGAGTGCTTGCGTGCTACTGCCAAGGATTCGCTTGACCTCGAAGCCTTCGGTCTCCGGCGCCTACCGGTGGCAGAAGCCAGGGACCGGCGGGTGGCAATCGAGCAACTTCTCTCGCGCATCAAGTACCTGACCGTGGCGGAGCGGGACCAGGCCATTACCCGCTTGCAAGCGATCTGCGGAGTCGCGGCCCTGCCCCGAGGCTTGATGATGCGCACCGAGCAGGTGCGGGACCTGCATCGTGCGGGCATGGAAATCGGGGGGCATACCGTCAACCACCCGATCCTTCTGTCGCTGACGCTGGCGGAAGCAGAAAGCGAGATCGTCGAAGGCAAGCGTCGCCTGGAGGCCATTTGCGACTCGCCGGTGGATGTATTCGCTTATCCTAATGGCATACCCGGGCAAGATTACACAGCGGAACACGCGAAACTGGTAGAAGCACTTGGCTTTCGTGGCGCCGTTACCACAGCCAGGGGGGTTGCGCAAACTGGCGATGACTTGTTCCAGTTGCCGCGCTACACGCCTTGGGCCAACTCCCTGGCGATCTTCTCGATGCGCCTCCTGATGAATCAGTTGCATCGGGATGTCGAGTTGGCGCCCCCCCGCGCCAGCCAATGAGACTCGCTGCCCGATGCGCCTGCAAGCCCAAAATGCTATCTCCAGCGATACCCTGCCGTCCGTCTTATCAATGGGTCCCTAATCACCGGATCGGGATATCGCAGCGGGGCAAATTGGCTGCCGTTCCTGATGGACTGACGACCTATCGGGATCCGGGAAAACCCCCGGCTAGCTGACTTTGCTCAGCCTCGATTCGGCATCAATCCTGAGCATGGCCACCAGGGCCAACATCCCCAGTGCAACGGCAAACCAAAGCGTCGTCAGTCGGATAATCACCGTTGCGGCGAGCGCCAAGGGCTGATCCAGTCCAATCAGAATCAATAACCCGACCATGGTTGCTTCAACTCCCCCCAGCCCTCCGGGCAAGAAGCTGATGGCGCCGACCAGCATTGAAAATGCATAGATGAACGTCGCTGCCGGCAAGCTTATGGGTGCTTCCATCCACTGCAGAACCAGATAGAAGGCATAGGCCTCGGCGGCCCAAGCGCCGACTGAAAGCACTAGCCCAATAAGCAACGGGCGGCCGCGCAAACAGGTGTGAACATGACCGAGGACCCCACCGATAGCCGCCAACCCCCCATGCAAGCGATCCGGAACAAGCAGCATGGTCCACGCCCGCAGGCGGGCACGACATCCCTGCAGACGCAAGACCAATAGAAGCAGGAGCATCATGACGCTCAATCCGACAATCACGGGGCGTGCCGAAGCGAAGCCCCAAAACCCTATGGAGGTGAGGATGAGCACGGCCATCATGTCCGATAGTCTCTCCGCCAGGAAGGCCGCCAAGCTTAGCTGGTAACTCATTCCGCGATTATTCAGGAACAGGCTGCGCACCACCTCCCCCGCCTTGCCGGGGACGATCGTCAGTCCGAACCCGGCAAGGTAAATGACCAGGCTCTCCTTGTTCGGTATTTGGCATCCCAACAATCGCAGGAAGTACTGCCATCGGACGAACCGCAACAGGTAATTCACCAAGGACAGTAGCAGGGCGATGGCAATGCCCGCTGTGCCTACCCGCCCGAAGGCATGGGCGACCTCCTGCCAGCCTGCGAATACCGACACGCCCAGATAGACCAGGCCGCTGAGCACCGAGGTCCAGATCAGCCACTGTTGATTGCGGCCGGACAGCAAGCCCGCGAGTCCTGGATTCAAGGATCTCACGAGATCAGTGCCAAGGTAGCGGCCAACCAGCAAACCACGGCCCCAAGCAACCAGGCATCGCGGAAAATATCGTGGGCGGTATCGGTCCCCTTTTGTTGATGATGCAGCAGATAGATGTAGCGAAACACGCCGAAAATGACGAAGGGAACCGTATAGATCAGGTTGGCTGTGTGATGGATACGAATGGTTTCCGGACTCATGGTGTACAAGCTGTAACTCATGATCACCCCGGAGGCGGTGATGCCGATCATCTTGTCCAGCAACACCGGGCTGTAGTGCTCCAGAACTCGCCGATGCACGGAATTTCCGTCCCCCAGCGTCAGCACCTCGGCACGGCGCTTGGAAAAACCCAAAAAGAGGGTAATCATCAGACCACAGAGCACCAGCCATTGGGATGGAGGTATGCCGACGCCGAAAGTTCCCACCAGAATTCGCAACATGAATCCGGCAGCGATGATGAAGACATCGATGAGAACCACATGTTTGAGGTGAAGGGAATAGGCAATGTTCAGCACAGCGTATCCGACAAGCATCGCCAAAGCCCTGGCTGACACCCACCAGCCCAAGCTCAGACCCACCGCCATCAGGATGATACCGAGACCGACCGCCGCCTGGACGCTCACCCGCCCGGCAGCGAGTGGTCGTTGCTGTTTTTTCGGGTGGACAGCATCCGCAGCGCGGTCCAGTAGGTCATTAAGCACATAGACGCTGCTCGAGACAAGGCTGAATCCAATCGCCGCGCAAACGACCCTGAAGACCAGGTCCGCATCACCCCAGAAATGTCCGAAGATCAAGCCGGTGAATACGAAAGCGTTCTTCACCCACTGATGCGGGCGCATCAGCCTGATCAAGTCCAGCACCTTGTTCAATTTTTCACCTCTCTCGGCATGCTGCGGTAATACGGATAATCCGCCATCTGCAGCATTTCACGGTCACCCCGGCTGTCCCCATAGGCATAAATGATGGCCTCCCTGGCGCCCAGCCACGCGCGCAGCCGATTCGCCTTTTGTTCCCCGTAGCAATTCCCCCCGTCCAATCGGCCAGACACAAACCCATGCTCATCACTCGCCAATTGTGAGCCGATGACATGGTCGAAGCCAACCGACTTCGCCCACGGTTCGAGGTAGTGAACCAGGGAGGCGCTCACCAGAACGCAGCAATGTCCTTGCGTCTTGTGCCAGAGAAAACGAGCGTAGGCATCGTCGAGAAGCATGGCGGGCAAGCGATCTCTGGCGAACCGGGCGCCAATCGCCTCGATTTCCGCCAGCGGGTGTCCGTCAAGAAACCCCCGCAACAAACGCTCCTTGGCCCGGTCATTGCGAATCAGGCGGACCGCGTAGCCGAGGAGGACCGGGGAAGCCTGCGTCATCTTGATGGCGAAATTGGCCGGGCCATGCGCGTAAAGGAGAAATGGCAGGAGGCTGTCCCGATGGGTAAGCGTACCATCGAAGTCAAAGGCGGCAACGGTGATCCTTGCACTATTCATTCAAAGCCTCAGTCGCTTGAAAACCTTCTCGGGCACGTTTCGGATGATCAACATGATGTAGCGCCAGAACCAGGGCGTATAGATGACGTCCCGCCGCGACAGGACAGCGCGGACAATGCGCTCCCCGACATAAGCAGGGCTGGCGACCAGGAATAATCCGGGCAGTCCATAGGTCATCGCGGTGTCAACAAAACCCGGCTTCACGTCCAACACGGCGACGTCAGAGGGGAACAGGCGATTACGCAGGCCTTGGAGATAAATGCTCAAGCCGCCTTTGGCTGCCCCATAGACATAATTGCTTTGTCGCCCCCGGTCACCCGCGACGGAGGAAATTCCGACGATGAATCCCCCTCGCCTCGCCTCCAGGTAATCCGCGCACAAAGCCAGAATGGCCGCGGGACCTACAAAATTGGTGAGCAGCACACGCTGCAGGTGGGGATTGTTGCGTGATGACCGTGAGTCGCCCAAGTAGCCGACGGCAAGCACCACGCCCTCGATCCCGCCAGGGAGGAGTTGCACTTCGCTAAAGAACGGTTGGTGCGTTTCCATCCGGTCGGCATCGAACTCCCTGTGGCAGGTTTCTATGTCAAAACGAATGCGCAAGTCGGTCGCGTCGCGCTCCAGTTCGTCCACATCACGCCCCGCCAGACACAGCTTGTAACCTCTTGCCGCAAAGGCGTTTGCCGTAGCGCGCGCAATTGAAGAGCTTGCCCCGAGAAGCAAGACCCACCCGCTCATGCCGCGCTCCCAAGCTGCAGGCGCCGCGCCATGCTGGAGGTCACCTGATGATCGGGGTCAAGCCTGTTCTTGACGGCCAGCCATTCCCCGTAGCGCGGATACATTTTCCGGAACGACGCCGCGCTCAAGCGGGCATCCTTCGCCAGATAGACGCGGCCCCCATGTTCAATGACCAGTTCGTCGAGCTCATCCAGCAACTTGAATAGATCGGGATCCCGCAAACTAAGGTCCAGCGCGAGCGTGTAACCGAGCATGGGAAAGGAGAGCATCCCGCTTCCTGCTGGCCCCATGCGCTTGAGTACTGCCAGGAACGATGCATGGCGACTGCTGGCGATGCGCTTCAAGAGCTCGCGGAGGGCAGCCGAGGCACCAGGTTCCGGGATGACAAATTGATACTGGACGAATCCCCCCGCGCCATATATCCGGTTCCAATGGTGGATATTGTCCAGCGGATAGAAGAACGAACGAAGATCGGCGATAAAAGGGGCCCGCTTTCGCGCTTGAGCAGCAAAGTATGCCTCGTTGAACAGGCTGACGCTCAGTGGGTTGAGCGCCCAGCCAGGGAGATTAACCGGTACGGACAGGGCTTTGACCGCCGGCAAGTCGTAGGGTCTGGAACGGACTCCGATCGGCAGTTCCTGAAGGGCGGCGTGGTGCCCCGTCATCAGCACGCCGCGCCCTAGTTTATTGCCCGAGGACAGACAATCGATCCAGGCGACGGTGTACGGGGCGTCACGATCCGGGTCCGCAAAGAGATCAAACAACCCGTCCAGATTGCTCGCTGCATGATGCTGAGCGCGCACATAGGCGCTAGCGATCGGGCGTAGCTGCAATTCCACTTCGCCGATAAATCCAGTCAGTCCCATGCCACCCACGGTTGCCCAGAAAATCTCCGGATTCGCCGTTGGTGAACAATCGACCCAGCCAGCCCCAGGTAGCGCCAGCTGAATTGCACTGACGTAGGCACCAAACGAGCCATCACAATGGTGATTTTTGCCATGAACGTCGGACGCCACCGCGCCCCCCAGCGAAACGAAGCGGGTTCCTGGACTGACTGGAAGAAACCATCCGCGAGGCACAATCAGGCGAAGGATTTCATCCAGGCTGACTCCGGCCTCGGCGCGCAGCACCCCGCGCACGGGGTCGAAGACCAGAATGCGGTTGAGCCTTTCGCTCAGAAAAACCTGTCCGCCTTCATTGAGCGCGGCATCGCCATAACTCCGTCCCAGCCCTCGGGCAATGGCCGACTCTACGTCAGGCGAGAACTGCCGATAACGCTCCGGTCGATGCAGAGTACAGATCTGTTTGGGATAATTGTTCCACGATGCCAAGGGCGCAATCTTTACCATCAAACCGAATCTCCCCCAACCGAGCGCCGAACGTCTCCCGGCCCCCGGAATAGATGAACGAAGGCCAGGAGGGCCAACGCCGTGCCGGCGATCACCAACGGTTGACTCGGTATGAAGTAGCGAGGATTCTCGCCATACTCCGCCAGAGCCTGCACAACGGACGTCGCCAGGACCACCGTTGCCATGAAGGCGGGCGCGACGAATTCTCCAAGCCCCGACCGCCGCAGCCGAAGAGCGCAGAAAAGCATGAGTAGAGAAGAGAGCAGAAAAACCACATTCAGCAGCCGAAGCAGCACATGCTCGACTTTCCCGATGCCGTCCAGCCAGCGTTTCACCGCCGGCGAGTTCAGAACTTCTTGCTGCTCGGAACGGGGCACCGCCCAGAAACTCGCCCAAGCCTTGGCAACGCTCCAAAGGTACAACTCGGGATATCTGGCGATCAATTCGACGGAGATTCGCTGAAAGCGTGCAGACAACTCCACTTCACCCAGGCCACTAGCTTGTCGGAGTTCCTGCTTGGCCGAAAAGATCGTCATTGGATGCGAACCCGACTGCTGCATCTTGCGGTCCCGATATTTAAGGTAGATATCGCGGAACAGGGCATGCTCATCGGCCGCTTTCTCCATGAATGCGCCGGTGTGGTTACTAAGGTTGTAGCCCAGCAGGCTGGTCAGCGAAAAATGTCCGATATGCTGCTTGTTGAAGGCCATCCAGCCGCCAATCGGCAGGCTGGCTACGACCAAGAAGATCACGGCCTGGGTGATGCGCTGGCGTCCACGCGCACAACACAGCATCAGACCAAGAAGAGGAACCATGAAGATATACTGGGGGCGGGTGAGAACGAGAGCCGCGACCACCAGGCCGATCCCGACCGAAGATCGAAGCGTCACCCCCCGCTGAACAGCCCGCAGGAAAAGGTAGCTGGTCAGGACCAACAGGAAGGCGCTTAACGTCTCGGTGATCACCGCCGCCTCGTAGAAAAGTGTGTTGAACAGCAGCAGGTAGGCTAGCGCGATGCCAATTGCCAGTCCCCATGCGCCCCCATTGCCGCGGACCGTGCAAAACAACAACAGGGACGCGGCCATGGACAGGCATGCCTGCAAAAACCAGATCATCGTGAAACGGCTGCCCACAGCCATCAGCAGCAAGGGGTAGCCGGGCGTGCGCTGACCGATATAGTCGGAAAAATCGAGCTGACCGATTTGCCGCGCGAGTTCCAGATAGGTGCCGCTATCTGGAGCAGTCTCCGGCGAATACACGCAGGCCAGCGCCGCCCGTGTCACCAACCAGACAGCGAAGATAATCGCCCCGGCGAGCAGGTCAGAGCGAGGACGGGTGGTGGCAAGCCGCAGGTCAACGCCGCTCCTTGCATCCGTGATCTCTTGCGGACCGTCCATGCGTCGGCATCCCCTGTCGCCTTTGCTCAGTAATACTCCGGCACTCAGTTGGAGCCACCGTCCCGTCTCGTGTTTCTGCATTGTCTTCTGCCCGTACATGCCGACCTGGACACTGATCGGATTGCTATCGAGGCGAGATTCTGACTGATTGTATCTGATTGTTGCGTGGGGAATTTCACGGATGGCTAATCCTGTTTTCCTCAGAGACGACGTGGCAATCACCCGTGCCGCAGGGGGTAACTGATTACCTGGCCTGCTGACGCAGCCAATGCTCAAGCATCGTCAGAATCCAGACCATTTCGCCGTAGTAGCCTGGGTGCTCGGGGAGGTGCCTGGTGATCAGCGCCTGGAGGAAGTCAGGGCGGACGATCCCGCGTGCCGCAAGACTGGTCAGCGAATCCTCGGCAAGTTTCCTCAACTCAGGGTGGCGTGTCGCCCAAACGCCAAACGGCAGTCCGAAGCCCTTTTTCTTCTTGGCAAGGATCTCGTCGGGCAGGAAGCCGCGCAACGCTTCCTTGAAGAACCAGCGCAGCTTGAAGCGGCGAAGTTTCCAGTCGGGTGGCAAGGACATTGAAAAATCGGTCAAACGGTCCGCCAGCAAGGGGTAGGCAACTGCGATGCCAGCCATCCGGGTAGCGCCGCGTACCTTCGGCAGATCGCTGTCGGCGAGCGTGTAACGCCAGTCGTAAGCCAGCATGCGATTGATCAGGCTGGGCGCCTGGCATTCGTTCCAGGTCGCCTGCATGTGTCTTGATGGCTCGCTCAAGTCGATCTGTGCGAGAAAATCAGCAGTCAGGACGCTGGCCGGACCGAGTCCCATGATCAGGTTGAAGCTCTGCAGGCGATCCGGCATCGGCACCCGTGCATGCCGCACATAGCCGGTCGCTTGCCGGATTCCCGGTACGCGCCGCAAGGGACTGTGGTCCTCACACAGTGGCTCGATGCGTCTCCGGAGTCCTTGCGGCAGCGCCTGGTAGAAGTCAAAAACGCGTTGCATCGCATAGCGGGAGTTGCCGCCAAACAGTTCATCGCCGCCGTCGCCGGCCAGCAACTTGGTGCAGCCGTCGGCTTGGGCGATCTTGGCGCAGTAATAGGCAGGCAGCGCGGAAGAGTTGCCGAAGGGCTGATCGTGATGCTGCGCGACCGCCGGGATGCTGGCCAGCAGGTCCGCCGGCGTCACGTAGTATTCATGGTGTTCGCAGCCAAAATGTCTGGCGGCCAGGCGAGCATACTCCATCTCGTCATAGCCCTCGGCGTCGAAGCCAATCGAGTACGCGGGCGCCGGTTTGCCGCTTACCTGGCAGAGCATTCCCGCCACCGTCGAGCTATCGGTGCCGCCGGACAGAAAGGCGCCGACGCGCTGGTGACCAGCGACCTCTGTGGCGACACCGGTGCGTATCAGGTCGCGGAAGGTAGCGCGCGCGGCGGCGAAGGGTTGGCGGTGTTGCTCGTCGAAATGCAGGGGCCAGTGGCGTGCCTCGCGCGCGCCGTGCTGGTCAATCAGCACCGCATGGGCTGCCGGTAGCCGGCGCACCTGACGGAAGATGGTTCGTGGCGCCGGGATCATGTGAAAGTACAGGTAGTCGAAGATCGCCTGTGGGTCCAGTTCTTCGTCGCACCCCTGAACGCAGTCAGCGCGATCGGAGAAGGCCAGGGTCTTGCCGTCGGTGCGGTAACACATTGTCTCGATGGCAAAGCGGTCAACAGCCAGAAAAACACAGCCGCGTTTGCTGTCAACAATTGCCAGGGCGTAAGCACCCTCAAGGCGAGCGGTGACGTTGACGCCGCTGCTACGCCATGCGTGTAGCAATTCGCAGGCGAAGCCCACTGGTTGCCCAACGCTGGCAATGCGTCCGTCCTTGAATGAGGGGGAGCCCACGACGGTGCATAGGACATCAGCGTCGCGAGCGACATCGTCGCCACGCAGGGTAAGCGACTCGATCAGCCGGGGGGCAGCAGCGGGGTCGAAGAGGGCGGCCAGGTCAAGCTGGCCGGAGAGTCTGTCTTTCATGAGGGGTTGGCTCGGGACGGTTGATTGAACGGCGGGCGGGTTTGGCGAACAGCTGCGGTCGCTACGGGGCAGTCACCAGTGGACAGCGCCATTTTTGGGCGGCGGGTCGGGTCATCGCGGCACGCCAAATCGCGTGCACGACTCCCCGGCCTCCAGGCAGCTTACTTGCGCGTTTCCACCATGACCAGAGGTTCGTCGGCGATTACCACCGCCGCTCGTCGGCGACGGGGCGGCGGCGTGGCTGCACTCGCCTGACTTTTCGGTGGCAACGTCCGAGTCTGGTCTTTGCTTGTCTCGACCATGATCAGACCACTGCTGGCGATCGCTTCCTCGATGCTTGGCAGAGGCTGGGCAAGGGGTTCGACCGGCGCAGCCGCGTTCAGCGGAGGAGGCAAGTCGATCTCCGCAGCGGTCTCGATGCCTGTTGCAACTTCGTTGCCTACCGGTAACTCGACCTCGGGCTGGACTTCCATTGCCACTGGTGGAGGGGCAATCGCCACTTCTTCGTCGAGCAACGGGGCCACTACGGTTACCGGCGCTGCAACGTCAGCGGGCGCATCGACAAGGGCTGCAGGAACTGCGCCGGCAATTTCTGCTGCCGCCGCGACAGCAAGCGTCGGCATGGCCCCGCCAACTGCCGCAGCATTCTCCGCGACGCCGGCATCGGTTTCGCCGAGTACGGCCAGGGTCGCAGCCGCCTCGCCCAGGTCTGCAGCAACCGCCGCAACCGTCGGGGTGTGCGCCTCGGTATGGCTCGCGGTGGTGTTCGCCGCAGTGCTGCTGGTCGCCTCGCCGGTAGGGTTCTCGCTTCTCTCTGTGCGCTCGCGGCGCCCGCCACGCCGACCACGCCGACGGGGTGCGCTGGCGGACTCTTCGGCGGTCTGCTCTGGGGCGGGAGCGGCCAGTTCGGGTGGCCCAGCAACCGCTGCCAGCTCCACCGCTGTGGCGACTGGCGCCGCCGTTGGTGGCCTGCGTTCGCTGCGCTGGCGACGCGGCTCGCGCGCCACACCCGGATCGCGCGGTTCTCGCGGCTCACGCGGCTCACGCGGCTTCTGCACTTCGCTGCGTGCTGGCGCCGGTGCCGGCGGCGCGTCCGTCTGTTCGCGATTGATCCGTGTCTCGGGATGTTCGCGCACCTCGTCGCGGCGATTGCCGCGAACGGCGCCGCGGCGATTGTCGCGTGGAGCTTCCCGAGCCGGAGTGCTGGCCCGGGCTTCTGGCGGACGCTCCGGAGCGAGAGCAGGCTCCTCTGCGTGGCGGAACCAGGAAACGATCTTCTTCCAGAAGCGCGTGCCTGCGGCGGGGGAAATTTCGGCATCAACCGCGGTTCTGTCGGCAACATTGGGTGCCGGCTGCGCCGATGTCACGCCTTTTATTGCCGCTTCCGGTCGGGGCGCCCGGGCTTCGCTGGCAGCCGTTGCGTCCTTGCCGTCTTCCTCTGCCGGCAAGGCGACCATCCGGTAGGACGCGTTCTGCAGGATCTCCGGGCCCGCTTCGTCCTGGCGGAGGCGAACAAAGGTGTGCTGTGGCGTTTCGAGGTGGATATTCGGAATCAGCAGAATCGTCACCTTGTGCCGGTGTTCAATAGCCTGTACGTCGGTTCGCTTCTCGTTGAGCAGGAACGTGGCGACATCGACCGGTACCTGCGCGTGCACCGCGGCGGTACTGTCCTTCATCGCTTCCTCTTCGAGAATGCGCAGGATGTGCAGGGCTGCCGACTCGGTGCTGCGGATGTGGCCTGTCCCGGAACAGCGCGGGCAGGGAATATAGCTGGTTTCAGCGAGTGCCGGGCGCAGGCGCTGGCGTGACAGTTCGAGCAGGCCGAAGCGGCTGATCTTGCCGGTCTGCACGCGGGCACGGTCGAAGCGCAGTGCGTCGCGGACGCGGTTTTCGACGTCGCGCTGATTGCGCTGATTTTCCATGTCGATGAAGTCGATGATGATCAGACCGCCGAGATCGCGCAGGCGCAACTGGCGGGCTACCTCTTCCGCCGCTTCGAGGTTGGTCTTAAGCGCCGTTTCCTCGATGTCGGCACCGCGTGTCGAGCGACCCGAGTTCACATCAACCGACACCAGTGCTTCGGTGTGGTCGATGACAATCGCACCACCCGAAGGGAGGCTGACCTGGCGCGAGTAGGCGGATTCGATCTGGTGTTCGATCTGGAAGCGCGAGAACAGCGGCACATCGTCGCGATAGCGTTTGATGCGATTGACGGTCCCGGGCATCACATGTTCCATGAACTGCTGCGCCTGCTCGTAGACCTCGTCGGTATCGATCAGGATTTCGCCGATGTCGGGTTGAAAGTAGTCGCGGATGGCGCGAATCACCAGGCTGCCCTCCTGATAGATCAGGAATGCGCCCTTCTGCTGCTGGGCCGCCATCTCAATGGCTTTCCACAATTGCAGGAGATAATTGAGATCCCATTGCAGTTCTTCGGCATTGCGCCCGATTGCCGCGGTGCGGGCGATCAGGCTCATGCCACCGGCCACCTGCAGTTGGTCCATCACCTCGCGCAGCTCGGTGCGCTCCGTGCCCTCGACGCGGCGCGAGACGCCGCCACCGCGCGGATTGTTCGGCATCAGCACCAGGTAGCGACCGGCGAGACTGACGAAGGTGGTCAGCGCCGCACCCTTGTTGCCGCGTTCGTCCTTGTCAACCTGAACGATCAGTTCCTGGCCTTCGCGCAGCGCTTCCTTGATGGTCGCGCGACCCGCATCGACACCGGGCTGGAAGAACGCACGGGAGACTTCCTTGAAGGGCAGAAAGCCGTGTCGTTCCGAACCGTAGTCGACAAAAGCCGCCTCGAGGCTGGGCTCGATGCGGGTAATCACCGCTTTATAGATGTTGCTCTTTTTTTGTTCCTTGTTCGCCGATTCAATGTCCAGGTCAATGAGCTTCTGACCATCGACAATGGCAACACGGAGTTCCTCGGCCTGTGTTGCGTTAAACAGCATGCGTTTCATGATTTGGGCTCCCACGCGCTTTCACGGGGACAGTGGCCTTGTGCAGGCGGTAACGCATCAGTTGTGGATGGGATGCTTGAGGGGCTTTCCGGTCGTGCAACCAATAGGGGTATCTCGCCGATGGGCTCTCCCGTCGGGCCTTGAAAGTCAAGGACTCGGGAATCTGCCAGGGCCGCTCCACAGGTGCTAGGCGCGCGCAGTTCAAGTAGTATCGCTACTTCGTGGTGAGCGTACTTAACCAGGTGATTGGCGTTGAGTGATCTTGCACAGGTTGGTGCAAGAGAGGCGGCCAGGGCCTGCCGGAAAGTGCGTCGCAATGGCTTCAGAATCGGCGTCGCTCGACGGTCTCACGGGTCAGCGCCTCTTTCAACCCAAAACGCAAATCAAGTTAAGTATATTCTTAAAATGGCCGAAGTTAGCAAAAACTCAGTTACGCAGGAGCTGATTACCGAGAATGAGCACGGGCAGCGCCTCGACAACCTGCTGCTGAAGAAGTGCAAAGGGGTGCCCAAGAGCCACGTCTACAGCATAGTGCGTAGCGGCCAGGTGCGCGTGAATGGACGGCGGGCGGCGGTTTCGTATCGCTTGCAGACCGGCGATTTGCTGCGTATTCCCCCCTTGCGCATCGCCAAACTCGAACAGGAACTGGTCGCCGGCGCCGAGTTCAAGGTGCATCTACCGATCGTTTATGAAGATGAGGGCTTGCTGGTGGTCGACAAGCCGGCCGGCATCGCCGTGCATGGTGGCAGCGGCGAGAGCTTCGGGGTCATCGAGGCACTGCGACGGCAGCGGCCGCAGGCGCGTTTTCTCGAACTTGCACATCGGCTTGACCGCGAAACTTCGGGGATCCTGCTGCTCGGCAAGAAGCGCTCGGCGCTCCTTGCGCTGCACACAATGTTTCGTGAAGGCGGCCTTGGCGGTACTGGCCGAGGTGCCGACAAGCGTTACCTGGTCCTGGTCTGTGGGCGCTGGATGGATCCCCTGCGCAACGTTCGGCTGCCTTTGTTCAAATATCTGCAGGCATCGGGCGAGCGGCGCGTTCGTGTTTCCGAAGACGGCAAGACCGCGCATACCATCTTCCGGCTGCTCGCGCGCTGGGAGCGCTTCAGCCTGCTGGAGGCCGAGCTGAAAACGGGGCGTACGCACCAGATCCGCGTTCACCTCGCACATCTGGGTTACCCGATCGCCGGCGACGAGAAGTATGGGGATTTTGCGCTCAACAAGACGCTGTCCAGGGATGGATTGAAGCGCATGTTTCTGCACGCCTCTCGGATGTGTCTGCCACATCCGCTGGAAGACCGGATGCTGCTGGTCGAAGCGGCGCTGCCGGCGGCGTTGACAGGTTTCGTGCAGCGCGTAGCGGCGAAGGAAAAGCAGGATTATGGCGAGACAATTTGATTTGCTGGTTTTCGATTGGGATGGCACGCTGCTCGACTCGGCGGGGGCTATCGTCGGCGCCATCAATGCTGCCTGCCGGGACATCGGTATTTCCGCACCTTCGGACGAGCGGGCGAGACATGTGATCGGCTTGGGTTTACACGCTGCCCTGCGCCACGCCGTACCCGATTTACCCGAGGAACTTTACCCGGAAATGGTGGAACGATACCGCCACCATTACCTGTCGCACGATCACGAACTGCAGTTGTTCGATGGCGTTGCCGAGTTGATCAGCGGCCTTGCGACGGCGGGTTTTCGGCTCGCCGTGGCGACCGGCAAGAGCCGCCATGGTCTGCAGCGCGCCTTGCGGTTGAGTGGGCTGGGCGCGTATTTTCACGCGTCGCGGTGCGCCGACGAGTGTTTTTCCAAACCACACCCGCAGATGCTCGAAGAACTGCTCGATGAGTTGGCGGTCGACCGCATGCGCGCACTGATGATTGGCGATACGACGCACGATCTGCAGATGGCCAACAATGCCGGCGTTGCGTGCCTGGCTGTGGCGTATGGCGCGCACCCGGTGGCAGCTCTCGACGCACTGCAGCCACTGGCGCGCCTCGATAACCTGCAGGAACTGTCGGAATGGCTGTGGCTACACGCCTGATCTGTCCTTCCGCCGAGTTGTCTGACGGGGGGCCGGGGGTTCGTTTTACCGTCAACCGGCACGGCATCGAGCAGCCGGCGTTTGCGGTGCGGTTTCAGGGCCTGGTTTTTGCCTACCTCAATCGTTGCGCCCATATCGCGGTCGAACTCGACTGGCAGCGCAACGAATTCTTCGATGATTCCAAGGTATACTTGATCTGCGCAACGCATGGTGCGCTCTATTCACCGGAAAATGGCCGCTGTCTGGGCGGCCGTTGCAACGGCAGGGGGCTGACGCCGCTACCCGTCGAAGAACTTGATGGCGCCATCTATTTCACTCCACACGAGCAGACACCTTGAACATCCCCGAAAACGAACCGCAGTGGGAACGACAGTTGCTGGAGAAGGTTGCCTTCGCGGCGCTGCAAGAACAGCGGGCGAAGCGGCGGTGGGGGATATTCTTCAAGCTGGCAGGCTTGGCCTACCTGGTCGCGGTGCTGGTTCTGGTCGTTGACTGGGGCGGTTCCGAACAGATGGCTGATGGCCGACATACTGCGGTCGTTCACCTGCATGGCACGATCGAGGCGCAGGGTGAAGCCAGTGCGCAGAATATCAACGACGCGCTGGATGCGGCCTTTGGGGACAAGGGGACGGCCGGGGTCATTCTGCGCGTCAACAGCCCGGGTGGCAGCCCGGTGCAGGCAGGGATTGTCCACGACGAAATCCGCCGCTTGCGCACCACGCACCCGCAGATCCCTCTCTACGTAGTGGTCGAAGACGTCTGTGCGTCCGGTGGCTATTACGTTGCCGTCGCAGCCGACAAGATCTTCGTAGACAAGGCCAGTATCGTTGGCTCGATCGGTGTGCTGATGGACGCTTTCGGGTTCACCGGAGCGATGGAGAAGCTGGGGATCGAACGTCGCTTGCTGACCGCCGGCGAGAACAAGGGTTTCCTCGACCCCTTCTCGCCGCAGGACGCGAAGCAGAAGGAACACGCGCAGGTGCTGCTGCGTGAAATCCACAAGCAGTTCATCGCGGTCGTGCGGCAGGGGCGCGGCGAGCGCCTCAAGGAAACACCCGAGATGTTCAGCGGCCTGATGTGGACCGGCAGTCAAAGTGTTCGCCTGGGTCTTGCCGATGGTTTTGGTACCGTTGGTTCGGTGGCGCGGGACGTGATCAAGGCCGACAAGATCGTCGACTTCACGATCAAGGACAACATCGCCGAGCGTTTTGCCAGGCGCCTGCGCGCCGAGGTGCCGCCGGGTGCGTTGGGTTCCCTGCTCGATGCCGGCCGGCCGCTCTTCCGCTAACCTTGCTGTCTACGTTATGCCTGCATGAGGAATACCGTCGGTCGGCGACTGATCTCGGGTAGCTGCTGCCGTCGCCATTCGGAAACCGTACGCGTCGTGATCCGCTCGCTGTCGAGGGTGAGGTCGGTGGCGACGCAGATGCGCGTGCCGGTTGCGCAGCTGGCGAGCAGCGATTCCAGCATCTGGCGGTTGCGGTAAGGAGTTTCGATAAAGATTTGGGCTCGCTGCTGCCGCCGCGATTCCTTCTCCAGTTCACGCAAGCGATTTTCCCGCTCCGCAGTGGCACTGGGCAGGTAACCGTGAAATGCAAAGCACTGACCGCTCAGCCCAGAACCCATCAGGGCAAGCAGGATCGAGGACGGGCCGACCATTGGAACGACCGGGACGCCTTGCTGATGGGCCAGCGACACCAACGCGGCACCCGGGTCGGCCACCGCCGGGCATCCGGCCTCGGAGATCAGTCCCAGGTCGCTTCCGGCGAGCGCCGGTGCCAGCAGTCGCGGTAGCGCGCTGGACGGAGTGTGCTGGTTGAGTTCCTGAATCTCGATCTGTTGCAGCGGCAGGTCCGAAGGAAGCAACTTCAGGAAGGCGCGGGCGGTTTTTGCGTTTTCGGCAACGAAGTGGGTGAGGCGCTGCGCGCACGTCACCACGGGTCCTGGCAGGACAGCGAGCAGCGGTGTCTGACCGAGGGGCACCGGGATCAGATAGATCGTGCCGGTTTTCATGAGCTAGGGTGCCTAGGTCGGCTAGGGTCCTGATCAGAGTACAGATATGTTCTCGATTCGCAAAAGGTCGCAAAGGGCGATCAGCGGCAGGCCGATCAGTGCGTTGGGGTCGTCGCCGTCGATCCTGGCGATCAATGCAATCCCCAGCCCTTCTGATTTCGCGCTGCCGGCGCAGTTGTACGGTTGTTCCTTGCGCAGGTAGGTTTCGATTTCCTCGTCGCTGAGGTCCCGGAAGGTGACCAGCGTCGGGACGCCTCGCCGATGCGCTCTGCCGCTGCGCGCGTTCAGGAGACAAAGGCCGGTGAAAAAGTTGACACGGTGACCGCGCATGGCCTGCAACTGCCGGAAAGCATTCGCGTGGGTTCCCGGCTTGCCGAAAATCTTGTCGTCCAGGCAGGCAACCTGGTCGCTGCCAATGATCAAGGCGTCGGGGTGGTAGCTGGCGACTGCGCGGGCCTTGGCTTCCGAAAGACGCAAGGCGCCTGCTTCGGGTGTTTCCCGGGGCAGTAGCGCCTCATCAACGGCGGGGTTCGCGGTCGTGAATGGCAGGCCAAGACGAGCCAGAAGTTCGCGACGGAATGGCGAGGTCGAGGCGAGGATGAGCGGAGGCTGGGGCATGAGCGGGTGCACAACGGCGCGCGAATCGTGGCAAGGTGGAAAAAAACAGCGAATGACTGGATTTGCCGTATCGGCGCTTTGACTTCAAAAGCCGAAAATAATATCATGCGCCCCTTATGTCGCGACGAGTTGTTATTGACAGCCGGTCTTTTGCAAGTGACGGAGCTTCGCTGCGAGGTGAATTGCCCGCCGTGGCCCTGACGCGGTTGCTTGATTTGCTGACCAGTGCATCTGGTGGCGTGCAGTATCGGATCACGGGCCGCAGCGCTGATCTCGGCGGGTCACAGTTGCTGGTGGAGGTGGATGGTACATTGTCACTGTGCTGCCAGCGCTGCCTCGAAACGATCGAGTATCCGATCCAGGTGCGCAGTCTGCTTGAGTTCGTCGATAGCGATGACGATCTGACCCAGGAAGAGCTGGAGGATGACTCCAGGGATTTTCTTCCGCATCAGAAGGATCTTGATGTTGCCGCGCTGATCGAGGATGAAATCCTTCTGGCGCTTCCCACCGCGCCGCGGCATGACGATTGCGTGCTGCCCGGGGCGTCGCGTGAGTCGGCAATCGCGTCGCCGTTTTCCGTATTGGCCAGCCTTCACGGCAAGCCTCAGTGAGTTTGATTCTAGGAGTTCCTTATGGCTGTTCAACAGAACAAGAAATCCCCGTCCAAGCGTGGCATGCATCGCTCGCATGATTCCTTGAGTGGCATGCCGCTGGCTGTCGAGCCGACGACAGGCGAGGTGCACCTGCGTCACCATGTCAGCCCGACCGGTTTCTATCGAGGCAAGAAGGTGGTCAAAGGCGCGGGCGAGTGATTTCTGTGGATTGGGCAGGCCGCTTGCCCTGAGGGCCAGCGGCCTGCCTGCCAGCGGATGACTATTACCGTCGCCATCGACTGCATGGGCGGGGACCACGGTCCCCGGGTGACCGTTCCGGCGGCGCGCGAGTTTGTGCGTGATCATCCCGATGCGCGCGTGATCCTGGTTGGCCTGACGGAGAGCATCGAGCCCTTTCTGGAGGGCGCGACGGAAGTCCGCGTGGTGGTTCGCCATGCGGCCGAAGTGGTGGCCATGGACGAGGCGCCGGCTTTGGCGCTGCGCACCAAGAA
Organism: Candidatus Accumulibacter affinis; assembly: GCA_016713625.1. Classification (GTDB taxonomy): domain Bacteria; phylum Pseudomonadota; class Gammaproteobacteria; order Burkholderiales; family Rhodocyclaceae; genus Accumulibacter; species Accumulibacter affinis. The sequence continues at coordinate 460,884 of JADJOT010000002.1, read as the reverse complement.
GGACTCGTCGATGCGGGTCGCCATCAATCTGGTCAAACAGGGCGAGGCGGATGCCTGTGTTTCGGCCGGGAACACCGGTGCGCTGATGGCCATGTCCCGGTTTGTCCTCAAGATGCTGCCCGGTATCGAGCGGCCGGCGATCTGTGCCGTCTTGCCGACGCTCACCGGACACACGCATGTGCTGGATCTCGGCGCCAATGTCGACTGCGCTCCCGAGCATCTGCTGCAGTTCGGAATCATGGGTGCTTCGCTGGTTTCCGCCATCGAGCACCGGGAGCGGCCAACGGTCGGGATCCTGAACATTGGTGAGGAAGCCATTAAGGGTAACGAGGTGGCCAAGCGTGCAGCCGAGTTGCTTTGGGGTTCGGGTCTGAATTTCATCGGTAATGTGGAGGGCGACGGACTCTACAAGGGCGAGGCTGATGTCATCGTTTGCGATGGCTTTGTCGGTAATGTTGCGCTGAAGGCGTCGGAAGGTCTGGCGCAGCTTCTGGCCACTTTTCTACGGCAGGAATTCCGACGCAATCTGCTTACCAAGTTGGCGGCCGTGCTCGCCATGCCGGTGCTCAACAGGTTCAAGAAGCGGGTCGACCATCGCCAGTACAATGGCGCTACCCTGCTTGGCCTGAAGGGCATCGTCGTCAAGAGCCATGGCTCGGCCGATGCCTTTGCCTTCACGCGTGCGCTGCAGCGTGCCGCAGAGGAGGTCAGAAGTGGCGTGCTGGCACGTATCAGCGAACGCATTGCGCAACAACAACCGCTTCAGGAGAGTGCCTAGCATGTTTTCCCGCATCACCGGGATCGGCAGCTTTCTGCCTGGTCAGGCAGTCAGCAATCATGAACTCGCGCGCCGTGGCATTGCCACCAGCGATGAGTGGATTACCAGTCGCACCGGTATTGGATTCCGCCATCTCGCCGAAAACGGTGAGACGTCCAGTGACCTCGGCCTGGAGGCGAGCCGGCGGGCGCTAAGCGCGGCCGGTCTGGAGGCGTCCGATATAGACCTGATCATCGTCGCCACCTCGACCCCTGATTACATTTTCCCGAGTACTGCCTGTCTGCTGCAAAGCAAGTTGTCTAACCATGGTGCGACAGCCTTTGATGTTCAGGCGGTCTGCAGCGGTTTCGTCTATGCGCTGACGATAGCCGACAAGTTCATCCATTCGGGTAGTCACAAACGGGCTTTGGTGGTCGGTTCCGAGGTGTTTTCGCGGATTCTCGACTGGTCTGACCGTGCCACCTGCGTGCTCTTCGGCGACGGTGCCGGCGCGGTGGTGCTGGAGGCCTCTGACCGTCCCGGTATCCTGGCGACTTCCTTGCACGCTGATGGTGCGCACCACGGCATCCTGTCGGTACCGGGCAGTGTCTGCAACGGCAAGGTGATTGGCGATCCGTTTCTGCGCATGGACGGGCAGGCGGTTTTCAAATTTGCCGTGCGCGTTCTGGCAGAGGTTGGCGAGGAGTGCTGCGCGGCTGCTGGCATCCCCTCTGCGGGTATCGACTGGTTGATTCCGCATCAGGCCAATATGCGCATCCTCGAAGCCACTGCCAGGAAAATGAAGGTGCCGATGGACAAGGTGATCGTCACCGTTGATCGGCATGGCAATACCTCGGCGGCCTCGATTCCTCTGGCGCTTGATGAGGCTGTTCGGGAACGACGCATTCGGGCCGGTCAAAAGGTCTTGCTCGCCGGCGTTGGCGGTGGTTTTACCTGGGGTGCGGTTCTGTTCGAGCTTTGAGGGAGAGGGTGCATGGCGTTCGCTTTCGTTTTTCCAGGCCAGGGCTCGCAAGCAGCCGGCATGATGGCCGCTTACGGCGACTCGGCAGTGCTGCGTGCTACCTTCGACGAGGCATCGGCCGTGCTCGGCCAGGATCTCTGGCAGTTGCTTGCCGACGGCCCGGCCGAAGCTCTGGCGCAGACGGTCAACACGCAGCCGGTGATGCTGACTGCCGGCGTGGCCGTCTATCGTCTGTGGCTCGACCGTGGCGGCAGGGTGCCGGCGGTCGTTGCCGGGCACAGCCTTGGCGAGTATTCGGCGCTGGTTGCTGCGGGCGTCATCGCCTTCAAGGACGCGGTGCCGCTGGTACGGCTGCGCGCTGCGGCAATGCAGGAAGCGGTGCCTGCGGGCACCGGGGCGATGGCCGCCATTCTCGGACTCGATGACGAGAAAATCGCTGCCGCCTGTGTCGAAGCTACGGCCGCTGGCGGTACTGCCGAGGTGGTTGAGCCGGTCAATTTCAACGGCCCTGGGCAGACAGTCATTGCTGGCAACAAGGCCGCCGTCGAACGTGCCTGCGCCGCGTGCAAGGTGCGTGGCGCCAAGCGAGCACTGCTGTTGCCGGTTTCCGCGCCATTCCACTCTTCGCTGATCCGACCGGCGGCCAGCAGGCTGGCCGATCGTCTCGCCGAACTGAGCTTTGCGGTCCCGCAAATGCCGGTGATCAACAATGCGGACGTGGCCATCGAGTTCGACCCTGCCCGCATCAAGGACGCGCTGGTTCGGCAGGCGTATTCACCGGTGCGCTGGGTCGAAACGATCCGGAAAATGGCTAGCATGGACATCACGACGGTCGTCGAATGCGGACCGGGCAAAGTCCTGGCCGGTCTTAGCAAACGCTGCGCAGAGCAACTGACGAGTATCGCGCTGGCTGATCTGGCGGCGATTGAAGCTGCCGTCGCAAACCTGGAGTGATGGAAATGCTCGACGGACAAGTTGCCCTGGTCACCGGCGCGTCGCGCGGCATCGGTCGGGCGATCGCCCTGGAACTCGGACGCCTGCGGGCGACCGTGATCGGGACGGCAACGCGTCCCGAGGGGGCGGCAAGAATTTCCGCTGAGCTGCTTGCGGCGGGCAGCAGAGGCGAGGGTTCGCTACTCGAGGTGTGCGACGCCGCACAGGTCGATGCGCTGGTCAGCCAGATCGAGAAGAGTCATGGCCCGCTATCGATCCTGGTCAATAATGCTGGCATTACCCGCGATAACCTGGCGATGCGCCTCAAGGACGATGAATGGGACAGCGTCCTCGACACCGACCTGAAGGCCGTCTTTCGCCTGTCCAGGGCGGTCGTTCGCGGCATGATGAAAGCCCGCTACGGTCGAATCATCAACGTCACCTCGGTGGTTGGTCACGCCGGCAACCCCGGGCAGGTAAATTACTGCGCGGCCAAGGCGGGCGTTGCGGGAATGAGTCGGGCGCTCGCTCGCGAACTTGGCAGTCGCAATATCACGGTCAATTGCGTCGCACCTGGGCTGATCGATACGGATATGACCAGGGCGCTGGATGGGAAGCAGAAGGAGTTGCTGCTGGCGGGTGTTCCGCTCGGTCGCCTTGGCTCTCCGGAAGATGTCGCTGCCGCGGTTGCATTTCTGGCTTCGGCCGGGGCTGCCTATGTCACCGGTACGACGCTGCATGTCAACGGCGGCATGTTCATGGGCTGAGGGATGACGGCAGCCGCAGTCGTGAGCGCAGGGTGGCGGGATAATTGGTAACTTGCGGGCGTTTTGTTAGAATGGCGCGTTTTGTTTTACATTTGAACCTGGAGAAGGAACCCTTTGATGGAAAATATTGAGCAGCGTGTCAAGAAGATCGTCGCCGAACAACTCGGCGTCAATGAAGTGGACATCAAGAACGAATCGTCGTTTGTCGATGATCTCGGAGCCGATTCGCTGGATACGGTGGAATTGGTGATGGCTCTGGAAGAAGAGTTCGAATGCGAGATTCCGGACGATGAAGCCGAGAAGATCACCACCGTTCAGCAGGCCATCGACTACGTGACCGCGCACAAGAAGTAAGCGGCTGCCCAGGGACCCTGCGCAGACAGGTCAAGGACCGCGTCTGGCAGGGCGTGTTGGTGAGAAGGAAGTTCCTGCTTCCGTATGTCCTATTCGTCGGAGTACAAGTTGACACGTCGCAGAGTGGTCATCACAGGCCTTGGTATCGTTTCTCCGGTAGGTAATTCCGTCGAGGAAGCGTGGCAGAACATCCTTGCCGGACGCTCGGGCATTGGCCAGATTACCCGTTTCGATGCCTCCAGCTTTCCCGTGCGCATCGCCGGTGAAGTCCGGGATTTCGATATTGGCCAGTACCTGTCGCCGAAGGAAGCGCGGCGGATGGATGTCTTCATCCATTACGGGATGGCGGCGGGTCTGCAAGCCATACGTGATGCCGGCCTCGACGTCCAGCCTGGGGATCCTGAGCGAATCGGAGTGTCGATAGGGTCGGGGATCGGTGGTTTGCCGATGATTGAAAGCACCTGCGACGACTTTACCGCAGGTGGTGTGCGCAAGGTGTCGCCGTTCTTCGTTCCCGGTTCGATCATCAACATGATTTCCGGTAACCTGTCGATCATGTGCGGCTACAAGGGTCCCAACCTGTCGCTGGTCAGCGCCTGTTCGACGGGCACCCACAGCATCGGTGACGCCGGCCGTCTGATTGAATATGGCGATGCGGACATCATGATTGCCGGCGGGGCCGAAGGCTGCGTCTCAAACCTCGGGCTGGGTGGCTTCTGCGCACCGCGCGCGCTGTCGACGCGCAATGACGATCCACAAACCGCGAGCCGCCCATGGGACAGGGATCGCGACGGCTTTGTCCTCGGCGAAGGAGCCGGCGTGGTGGTGCTCGAGGAGCATGCGCATGCCCGGGCGCGTGGCGCCCGCATCTACTGCGAACTGGCTGGTTTTGGCATGAGTGCCGACGCCTACCACATGACCGCTCCCCTCGAGGATGGTGAAGGTGCCGCGCGCTGCATGAGCAATGCCCTGCGCAATGCCGGACTGAATGTGGACGACGTGCAGTATGTCAACGCGCACGGTACTTCAACGCCCCTTGGCGACAAGGCTGAAACCATTGCCGTCAAGCGCGCTTTTGGCGAGCACGCACGCCGGCTGGTGGTCAATTCGACCAAGTCGATGACCGGTCATCTGTTGGGTGCGGCTGGTGGTATCGAGGCCCTGTTCACGATTCTGGCGATTTATCACCAGGTCTCGCCTCCGACGATCAATATTTTCAATCAGGACGAAACCTGCGATCTCGACTATTGCGCCAATGCTGCGCGTCAGATGAAGATCGAAGCCGGTATTTCGAACTCGTTCGGTTTCGGTGGCACCAACGCGACCGTTGCCTTCAAGCGCATCTAGATCGTAGTAACGCGCATCGGCGTCGGTGCACCGAATGCAGTTTCCGCTGCACATCGATTTGCGCCACTCGCGCCGCCTTTCTTTCCTGATCGTCCTGCTGCACGCCGTCGCTGGCGGCTGCCTGTGGGTGCTACCGTGGCATCTGGCAGCGCGCGGCGTGCTGCTGGCGATGGTCGGGTGGTCTGCGTGGCAGGCGTTGCGACCATCGAGCGTCGTTGGTCTGCGCCTCACTGAGGGCGGCGAGTTGGCGTTGCTCAGCGCGGCTGACGAACCCGTTTATGTCGCCGTGCAGGCAGACAGCACGGTGTTCAGCGAGTTGATTGTACTGCGCGTACGCGATGAAGAACACGGTCGGCTCAGTAGCCTCGTCCTGCTGCCGGACAGCATGCGCGCAGAGCATTTTCGCCTGTTGCGCTTGTGGTTGCGCTGGCTGGCTAATCCCGAAGGTCCACCCGCGGACGACGTCTAATCACCGTGTTGCGCGCACGTGGCAGCGTCTCGGGATAATTGCGACTGAAGTGCAGTCCTCGGCTTTCGTGCCGCCGCAGCGCGCAGCGGATGATCAGGTCGGCGGTGACGACCAGGTTGCGCAGTTCGATCAAGTCGTGACTGACGCGAAACTGCGAGTAGAAGTCGTCAATTTCACGCACCAGCAGGCGGATCCGGTTTTGCGCGCGCTGCAGGCGTTTGGTGGTGCGGACAATCCCGACGTAATCCCACATGAAGCGTCGCAGTTCATCCCAGTTGTGCGAGATGACGATCTCTTCATCCGGGTCGCTGACGCGGCTGGCGTCCCACGGGGGTAGCTGTGGGAGATCCCCTGTCGGCTGTTCGAGTATGTCATTGGCTGCAGCTTCGGCGAACACCAGGCATTCGAGCAGCGAGTTGCTGGCCAGACGATTGGCGCCGTGCAAGCCGGTGCACGAAGCCTCGCCGGCGACGTACAGGCCGGGGAGGTCGGTACGGGCGCGCAGGTCGGTGACGACGCCGCCACAGGTGTAGTGTGCGGCAGGAACAACGGGGATCGGTTGGCGGGTGATGTCGATGCCGAGGTCCCGGCAGCGCGCCAGGATGTTCGGGAAATGCTCGTGGAGAAAATCCGCCGGTTTGTGCGAGATGTCGAGATAGACGCAATCCAGCCCGCGCTTTTTCATCTCGAAATCGATCGCCCTGGCCACCACATCGCGCGGGGCAAGTTCGCCGCGCGTGTCGTGCCTGGGCATGAAACGGCTGCCGTCAGGAAGGAGCAGCCGCCCGCCTTCGCCGCGTACCGCCTCGGAAATCAGGTAGGACTTGGCCTGAGGATGGTAGAGGCAGGTCGGATGGAACTGGATGAACTCCATGTTGGCCACCCGGCAGCCGGCCCGCCAGGCCATGGCTATGCCGTCACCGGTCGAGGTGTCCGGATTCGTGGTGTACAGGTAGACCTTGCCGGCACCGCCAGCAGCGATCAGGGTGTGCCTGGCGCCAAGAGTCAGGACCTCGCCGCTGGCGCTGTCCAGCACATACGCGCCATGGCAGCGCTCGTCCCCTGGTCGCAATTTGTCGCCGGTGATCAGGTCGATGGCGATATGTTGTTCGAGCACCGTGATGTTCGCTTGCTGGCGAATCAGGCTGGTCAGTGTGCTCTGCACCGCCTGGCCGGTAGCGTCGGCGACATGGATGACGCGCCGGGCGCTGTGACCGCCCTCACGGGCCAGATGGTAGCCGCCTTCGTCACGCGTAAAAGGCACGCCCTGTTCAATCAGCCAGTCGACAGCGCGCCGACCGTTTTCGATCACGAAGCGAGTGGCGCGCGGGTCATTCAGGAAAGCACCCGCGGTGATCGTGTCGCGAATGTGGGCTTCGATCGAATCGCGGTTGTCGAGCACCGCGGCAATGCCGCCCTGCGCCCAGCTCGAGGCGCTATCTTCGAGGGTGCGCTTGCTGACCAATGCCACCTTGCGTGTTTTGGCCAGCCGCAGGGCTGCGGCTTGCCCAGCCAGGCCACTGCCAATGATGAGAACGTCGAAGCGAAGCGCCACGGTGGGGCGTCCTGCCAACAAGGGAGGACAACTATAGCACGGGAAGAGAGTGCGACAGGCGCGGTGCGCGCAGTGCTCCACGACATGCCGCCATAGGCCGCCAGCGCCGACACGATCAGCAGGGCGATGCACAGCGTGTGATACAGGCGGGGGCTGCTGCTGCGGTCGGCCATGGCGAGGATGTGCAGGGCGCCCCAGGCGACCGCCAGTCCAGCGATCAGCGGGATACCAATGACCTGCAACTCGACCCTGTTGAGCGACCACATCCGGCTTTCCCGCCAGGGCACGGCGAGAAAGATGCCGAAGGTCCAGAACAGTGCGCTGCTGCCGGCAGCGCAAATCGCGGCTGCGCCACGGGTAATCCATTTTTCCATTCAAGTTCCTTGCCTACGTGGGTCGCCTGCTCAATGCTGCGTCCGGATACTGCATCGGTCTTTGCGTCAATAGAGGAAACGATCATGCAATTCGTCGAGATTGAGTGCGTGCAGGATTTCTTCAAGTCGCTTCGCCGCGTTGCTGCGCGGTGCGCCGGTGTGCCGAGCAATGATCAGCTCGTTTTTCAGCGAGTGCTCCCAGCCGACCAGTTCGGTGACCGTCAGCTGATAGCCTTGTGCTTCGAGTTGCAGGCAGCGCAGGGCGTTGGTCAGCTGGCTGCCAAATTCGCGGGTGTGGATCGGATGTCGCCATATTTCGGACAGCGGCGTTTTCGACAAGGATTCATTTTTCCGGCTGCGCAAGACGCGGGCGACTTCGGCCTGGCAGCAGGGGACGAGAACGACATACCTTGCCTGCCGGTGCAGGGCGAAGCGGATGGCGTCGTCGGTGGCGGTGTCGCAAGCGTGCAACGCCGTCACCATGCCCACCCGCGCCGGCAACTCGGGCGAGTCGATGGCGTTCTCGACGCGCAGGTTCACGAAGGACATGCGTGAAAAGCCCAGCCGGATGGCCAGACTGCGCGAGTGCTCGACGAGCTCCTGGCGCGTCTCCACGCCGTAGATGTGGCCGTCGCTCCGCCCCTTGAAGTAGCGGTCGTAGAGGATGAAGCCGAGGTACGATTTGCCCGCGCCATGATCGGCGACGGCCAGGCTGTCGCCGTTGGTGACGAGTTCGCCGAGCAGCGGTTCGATGAAGTGAAGCAGGTGATCGACCTGCTTGAGCTTGCGCCGGCTGTCCTGGTTGAGCTTGCCGTCGCGAGTCAGGATGTGCAGTTCCTTGAGCAGTTCGATCGACTGCCCTGGCCTGATTTCGGGGATTGCCGACAAGCTTTTTCCTGACGCGGATCGGGAGAGATCCGTATTCTAGCGCCTTGTCGACGGTTGTAGCCGCTGCAGAAGAGTCAGGAGCAGCGAAGCGGTGGGATAATGACCGGTCTTGCAGACACTTGGACTCTTCATGGCAATCCAGTGGTATCCCGGTCACATGACCTCGGCGCGCAAGAAAGCAGCCGAGGCGATGGCGTCGATCGACGTGGTCATCGAGGTGGTCGACGCGCGTTTGCCCGAAGCAAGTACCAATCCGCTGGTCCGCGAGCTTCGCCTGCACCGCCAGCGGCCTTGCCTCAAGGTGCTCAACAAGGCGGACCTGGCCGACCCGCAGGCGACCCTGGCGTGGATCGATTACTACAATCGGCAGGATGGCGTGCGCGCGGTGGCCCTGTCGTGCAAGAAGCCCGCCGAGGTGGCCCGCCTGCCCGGCCTTTGTCGGACGCTGGCGCCGCATCGTAGTGAAAACACCAAACCGCTGCGGATGTTGATCATGGGCATTCCGAACGTCGGTAAATCGACGCTGATGAATGTCGTGCTCAAGCGCAAGCTGGCCAAGGTTGGTGATGAACCGGCGGTGACCCGTTCGCAGCAGACTGCGCAGCTCGACGTGCGGCATTCGCTGACCGATACGCCGGGACTGCTGTGGCCGAAGATCGAGTATCCGGTCGACGGCCTGATGCTCGCCGCGAGCAATGCCGTCGGCCGCAACGCCATGATCGATGAGGAAGTCGCGACCTTTCTCGCCGGCTTGTTGCTGGCGCGTTACCCGGCGCTGCTGGCGAAGCGCTACGGCTTGCCGGTCGAGGCGATCGCCGTGCTCGATGCGGTGGCGGTGATCGAAGAAATTGCCCGCCGACGTGGCCTGCGCGTGCGCGGTGGCGATCTCGATCGTGGCAAGGCAGCGAAGGTTTTGCTGCAGGATTACCGTGATGGCCTGCTCGGCCGTATCAGCCTGGAGACGCCGACCACACGTGGCGTCATGCTGGCGGCTGAGTTGGCCAGGAAGGAAAGCTGACCGATGCGCAGTTTTCTACCCGCACCGCTGATCGGCGTGATCGCTTTCCTGTTGTTGCTGCTCAACTCGCTGTTCTGGGTACCGATCCTGCTGCTCGTCGCCATCATCAAGCTGCTGTTACCGTTTACGGCGGTTCGTCTGCACCTTGACCCGCTGCTGGTGCGGATTGCCGAGGCGTGGATCGCGTGCAACAGCGGCTGGATGGCGCTCACCCAGAAGACGGCGTGGGACGTCCAGGGGATCGAAGGACTCGACCCGCGTGGCTGGTATCTGGTCAACTGCAACCATCAGTCGTGGGCGGATATTCTCGTCCTCCAGCACCTGCTGACTGGCCACATTCCCTTGCTCAAGTTCTTCCTCAAGCAGCAACTGGTCTGGGTGCCGGTCATGGGGCTGGCCTGGTGGGCGCTGGATTTTCCCTTCATGCGTCGGCACAGTGAGGCAGTCCTCAAGGCGCATCCGGAACTTCGCGGCAAGGACCAGGAAGCGACCCGGCGGGCCTGCGAGAAGTTTTCGCTGATCCCGACGAGCGTCATGAATTTCTGTGAAGGGACGCGTTTCACGGTCGCCAAGCACCAGCTGCAGCAGTCGCCGTACCGTCACCTGCTGAAGCCGAAAGCAGGCGGCATAGCCCTGGCGTTGAACGTGATGGGGGACCAGTTCCGTGCAATTCTTGATGTCACCATCGTCTACCCGGGTGGGGCTCCCGATTTTTGGGATTTCCTCTGCGGCCGGATGCGGCGTGTGCAGGTTCGCGTGCAGACCCTGTCGGTGCCCAGACACCTGGCGATCGGCGACTATGCCAGCGACCCCGCCGTTCGCGACGCCTTCCAACAGTGGATGCAACAGATCTGGCAGGACAAGGACACGCAAATCGAGCGGCTGCTCGCCAACCGCGTGCGCTGACCGCGTGCCTGGCTGCCTGTCAGCGCCGGAAAACCCATCAAGCGGTGATTAATCTACGCAATCGATGCGCAGTTTCTGTCGTCTGACGTATCATCGCGGTCTTTCGTTCACGCGGCCTTGTGCAGGTCGCCGCTCGGGCTAGCGATGCCATTCGTCCAGATCGTCCGCAGCAAGCTGCATCTTCCCCGGGTCCCCGGCGACCTGGTCGTGCGCAACGAGTTGCTCGCCGTGCTCGAAGCGGGCAGCGGCCTGCCCTTGACGCTGCTGGTGGCGCCTGCGGGTTACGGAAAGACCGTCCTGGTCAGCCATTGGCTCGCTGCGCGTAACGGGACGAGAGCCTGGCTTTCGCTGGACGAGGACGACAGCGACCCGATCGTTTTTGTCAGTTACCTGGTTGCCGCCGTACGGACGGCAATGCCCGATGCCTGCGCTGAGACGCAGCGCTGCCTGAATGGCGGGCAGCCGCCGTCCGTGTCGTCACTGGCGGGCAGTCTGAGCAACGATCTGGAAGTACTGCCCACTTCACTGGTACTGGTGCTCGACAATTATCATCGCATCGACTCGCCGCAGACACACGCCCTGCTCGATCGCCTGTTGGTGCATCCGGCCAGTGCTCTGCGACTGGTGGTTCTTGCCCGTCATGATCCTGTCTTGTCGCTGGGGGCGTTGCGCGTTCGCGAGGCGATGCGCGAGATCCGCCTGGGTGATCTGCAGTTCAGCAGATGCGAGACCGCCATGCTCATCGAGCGCTGTGCTGGACTAGCGATTTCCGGTGAGCTACTCGATTGCCTCCAGGAGCGTACCGAGGGGTGGCCAGTCGGCGTTCGTCTGGCCGCGCTGGCGCTGCGCCATGGCGGCGCTGCTTACCGACTCGAACACGGCGTCAGCGGCGTTGCGCCGCTGACGCAGCAGTATTTTCTCGAGGAAGTGCTGGCCCAGCAAAGCGGCGCCGTGCGTGATTGTCTGCTCCGAACGTCGATCCTGGAGCGCCTCTGTGGGCCATTGTGCGACGCCGTTCTCGGGGAGGGCGTGGCTTTCGCAGCAGGCCTCGGCGGGCAGACCTTCATGCAGCTGGTGGCGGGTGGAGCGATTCTCTGCATCGCCATCGACGACCTTCCCGGGTGGTATCGCTATCATCGTCTGTTCCGCGAGTTTCTGCAGGAGCAGCTAAGATCACGGCATGCCGCGGGCGACATCGCCGATTTGCATCGGCGGGCGGCGTTGTGGCTGGAAGCGCAGGATCTGCTGGAAGAAGCAATTCCGCATGCCCTGGCCGCAGAGAGTGCGGTGGCTGCCGGGCGCTTGCTGGCGCGCCATCACCAGATACTGGTCAACCGGGAGCAGCGACAGCGACTGGAACGTTGCCTGCGGCTGTTGCCGCCGGATAGCGTCGAGGACGCGCCCGAATTGCTGTTGCTCAAGGCCTGGCTGATGTATCACCAGGAGCGTCACCTCGATATTCCGGCAGTTCTCGATCGCATCGAAGCACTGAGCGGAGAGGACATTATGGCTTCGTTGCGCGGTGGCGTGCTGGCGCTGCGCAGTCTGCAGAGATACCTCGAGGGGCGAGCTGATCTCGCCATCGGCTGTGCCGAGCAGGCCTTGCAGTGCTTGCCGGCCGCCTGCGCGCAGGCCCGCGTAACCGCGCAGGCGGTGATTGCCGGGGCGCGACAAATGCGTGGCGACCTGAGCGGCGCACGTCAGTGGATTCATCAGGCGCTGGCACACGCGCTGGGGCCGATCGACGTTTGCCAGGCACCACTGGTGGCCACTCTCTGCTTCATCGACTGGATGGCCGGCGACCTGTCGGCGCTGCAGCGGATCGCCGCTCAGCACTACAAGCTTGGCGAGGCGTGCGTTGGCCGTGCAGGCACCTTGGCGCTAGGGCGTTACTTCCATGGCCTGGTTCACTATCAGCGCAACGAACTGGCGCTGGCCGAGGCGATGCTGCTGCCCGTCCTTGCCCCGCAGCAGGCGCCTCGCCTCGGTTGCCGGAGCGAAGGCTCGTTTGTTCTGGCGGCGGTCTATCAGGCGCTCGGGCAAGCGGACCGCGCGCGCGCGATCGTCGACGGCGTGTGTGCGCATCTGTTGCGCAAGGGCGATTCACCGGCATTGTTTCGCGCGCAGGCCTGCCAGGCAGAGCTGGCGTTGCGCCAGGGGCGAATCGACGAGGCACGCGACTGGGCGCGGAATTTCGATCCGGGGCCGCTTCAGTTCGTTTACCGCTTTTTCAATGCCCCGCACCTGACCTTGGCCAGGGTGTGGATCGCCGAGGGAAGCGCCGAGAGCCGCGAACAGGCTGGTCGCCTGCTGCAATTGCTGGAAGCGGAACTCGCCACCCGGCATAACGTTCGTTTCCTGATCGAGGTGCTGGCGCTACAGGCGCTGCTGCAGCAAGCGCTGGGTAACCCCGTGGCCGCCAGTGACGCACTGGGTCGTGCCCTTGCGCTCGCGCAGCCTGCCGGTTTCATCCGCCTGTTCGTTGATCTGGGTCAGGATCTGGTGACACCGCTGAAGCGTGTGGACCTCAGCAAGGGCAGTGCGGGTAGCGCACGCTATGTCGGCCAGATCCTTGCCGCCTTCAACGCTGACTGGCTGGTCAGTGCTGGTCGCCAACAAGTGGGTGGCGACCTCACTCGCCGCGAACTGAAAATCCTCAAGCTGCTGGCAATCCGGCTGACCAACGTCGAGATTTCCGAGGAGCTATGTATTTCGCGCGCGACCGTCAAGCGGCATACCCAGAACATCTACCGCAAGCTGCGTGCCTCGAGTCGCGGCGAAGCAGTCTTCAGGGCCAGGACCCTCAACATCCTGGCTGACGGCTGACGAGCAGCCGCGGCGATCTCCCGCACGGTCAGTTACCGGCGGCAGCGCGTGCTTTTCCCCGGTCTTGCAGGTGTCCCGCTCAGGCAATGCCAGTGGGTGCCAGGTGAATTCCTTGACCTAAGTCAGAGACTGCTGGATTTGACAAAAAATGGCCCATTTCATGGCCCGTTGTTGCCCTAATCCGGCTTGTCCGTTTTTCCCTCGATGGCATAATTGCGGACTATGCGAAACCCCATAAAAAAATCCATTAGGAGACCATTGTAATGCCAGCATCGCTAGGCCGGGTGATCGCCGTCGTGTCACAAAAAGGCGGTGCGGGCAAGACCACGGTTGCCATGCAGCTGGGGGGTGGTTTTCATGCCATTGGCGCCTCGGTGCTGGTGGTCGATCTGGATCCGCAGGAGAGCTCGTTTCGCTGGGCAGAGTCGGCGCCACTGCTCGATTCGGACCTGCAGCTCGATGTCCGCAAGATGTCTGGCCTGGAACTGATCAAGCACGTCGCGGAGCTGCAGGCGGAGGCCGACTATGTCGTTCTCGACACGCCGCCATCGATCTACCATCCCTCGACCTTGGCCGCGCTGGCCGTCGCGCATCTGGCGCTGATCCCGGCAGTACCCAGCCCGACCGACCTGTGGTCTACGCTGGCTGTCGAGCGACTGATCCTCAATCGCATGGAGCAAAGCCATCGCCTGCACGGCTGCATTCTCCCCAATCGGGTGCAAAACACTGCTCTGGCCACGGATGTGCTGGAACTGCTGCATGAATTTACCCTGCCTATCCTGGATGTTATGCTCTGCCAGCGAAATGCCTATGCGCAAAGTGCAGTGGTCGGAGCCTCCGTGTTTCAGCTCGGATCTGCCGCGACAGCTGCACAGGAAGAGGTTCGCAGACTCATCGCAGCCGTTCTTAAACAATTGGGAGACCACTGATGACCACCCCACCGCGTACCAGTAGCGCTACCACCAGCAACAAGACCGCTTTGCGCGCCAGCCTGAAAAAGGAAGATGAGTCGCTCGGCGAGCGTCTGCTGGCCACCGACGTCCCACTGGTCGCCCCAACGGAGCCGCCGGCTCCCGCCGCTGCACCGGAGCGTAAGGTCGCCACTGCCCGGGTCGCCGCCACGCCGGCCGCAACGAAGCCGGCCGCAACGAAGCCGACCGTAGCCAAGCCGACCGTAGCCAAGCCGGCTGCTGCGGCAGCACCGGTGGCAACTGCGAAAGCCCTCAAGGGGGAGAAAGCAGCGGCGAAAGCGGCCACGAGCGTCCCGGCTGCAGTGGTTCCAGCGAAGGTGAAGGCGGCCAGCAAGAAGGCCGCTGCCGCAGTCAAGCCGGGCGCGCCTGCGAAGCCGGCCAAGCCGCAGGGGAAGGTCGAGGCCGTACTGAGTTCAGCCAGGCAGGAGGCAGGCAAAAAGGCTGCCAAGCTGGGGCAGGCGGTCGGCAAGCTTGAAAAGACGGCCCAGGAGAAGGGTGACAAGCTCGTACGCTATTCGGTCGAGTTGCTGAAGAGCGAAGCGGCGGCCATCGAAGCCCTGCGCGCCGAATTGTCGAAGGCGGCAGGTTGGGCGGCGAGCAAGTCCGACATCCTGCGTGCCGGCGCACGCCTGTTTGCCGAACAGAAGGTCGAGCAGATGAAGGACTTGCTCGCCGGCCTGACCGCTGCCTCCAAGGCCAGGAAGAAGGGCTGAGCGGGGTAGATCGCGGGGCAATGGCTGGGTCTGGAGCCGGCGGTCGTCGTCAGCCTTCGCTGCGCAGCTCGTCCATTTCCCGAATGAAATCAGCTAGTAGCTGAAGTGGTGCCGACCATCGATCGGCATGGAGAGTATCAATCGAGAACTGCTCGAACGAGCAGGCAACCAAGGGAGGTCGTATGTTTAGTAGTCTGATGCCGAATCGCAGTGAATTCTTTGAGCTTCTCACCGCGCACTCCGAACAGGTGGTCGCCGGGGCGAACGCAACCTTGCGTCTGATCAATGGTCTGGGCGACGCCGGCGCCAACCTGTCTGCGCTGGTCGACGAAGTCAATCAACACGAAGTGAACGGCGATGCCATCAAGGCCAAGGTGATCGGGCGTCTGCACCAGTCGTTTACCACGCCGATCAACCGCGACCAGATCCACGCGCTGATCAGCGACCTCGACATGACGCTGAATATCCTGCAGAGCGTTGCCAATGCGGTAGGCATGTACAGCATCAAGCAGTCGACGGTCGAAGCGCGTGAAATGGCGTCCTTGAGCGCCGACGCCTGCCTGCGCCTGAACCGCGCGGTGGCTGCGCTGGGCGACAAGGCGCGTGGTGCGGAAACGCTCAATCTGTGCAAGGAGATCGAGGCGATCGAGTCGAAGGCCGACAAGGTGCAGCACAAGGCGATCACCGCCTTGTTCCAGGACGGCGCCAACATCTGGCAGACGATGAAGATGCGGGAGTTCTACTCGCTTCAGGAAAATGTCCTCGATTCCTGCCAGGACGCTGCCAAGATGATCGAAGAGATCCTGATCGAAAACTCCTGAGAGGTAGCCGAAAATGGAAGGCCTAAATATGAGCATCTGGACGCTGGCGCTGCTGATAGCAATCGCGCTGGCGTTCGACTTCATGAACGGGTTTCATGATGGCGCCAACTCGATCTCGACGATCGTCGCAACCGGCGCCCTGACCCCCAAGCAGGCGGTGCTGTTCGCCGCGTTCTTCAACTTCGCCGCACTCTGGGTCTTTCAGCTCAAGGTCGCGGCGACCATCGGCAAGGGCACCGTCGATCCGAGCTTCGTCGATTATTACGTCATCTTCGGCGCCTTGATGGGGGCATTGATCTGGAACATCATCACCTGGTACTACGGCATCCCGTCGTCGTCGTCGCACGCGCTGGTCGGTGGCCTGGTTGGAGCGACGGTGGCCAAGGCCGGTTCGGGGGCGCCGATCGTCTGGGAGGGTTTTGGCAAGATCCTCGCTTTCATCATCATTTCCCCGCTGGTCGGGGTGCTCATCGGCGGCCTGCTGATGGTGCTGGTCGCCTGGATTTTCCGCGGTACCTCGCCGTATCAGGCCGGGAAGTTTTTCAAGGGCGGGCAGTTGTTCGCTGCTGCCGCGTACAGCCTGGGCCACGGCGGCAACGACGCGCAGAAGACGATCGGCATCATCTGGCTGCTGATGATCACCGCCGGGGTGGCCACCAAGGACGTGGCGACGCTGCCCACCTGGGTGATCTATAGCTGCTATTTCGCGATTGCCTGGGGAACCTATCTGGGTGGTTGGCGGATCGTCAAGACCATGGGCACCAAGATCACCAAGCTCAATGCGGTCAGCGGTTCGTGTGCCTCGATGGGTGGCGCGATCACCCTGGGACTGGCGACGCTGGGCGGCATTCCGGTGTCGACGACGCATACCATCACCGGTGCGATCATCGGTGTCGGGGCGGCCACCGACGTCAAGGCGGTGCGCTGGGCGATTACCGCCAACCTGATGGTCGCCTGGGTGCTGACGATTCCCGCTGCAGGTCTGGTTGCCGCGATCTTCTGGTATCTCGGGACCAAGTTCCTGTAGGCCGCAAGCGCTCGCCTGCCTGACGCCCCGGCGATGGGGCGTCCCAGGCAGACACCGCATGGGCATCAGACCATAGTCGTCACCACAGTCAATCAAGGAGTTACTCAATGTTACCCAAGCGGGCCGAATTTTTCGAACTTCTCGCGGCGCACAGCGAGCGCGTCCTGTCAGGTGCCAGCGCCATGCTGCGCCTGGTCAGCAGTCTGGGGATCAGCAAGCAGGACGTTGCTGCGCTGGTCGAGGAAATCAACATGAACGAGGCGAGTGCGGACCAGATCAAGGCCGATCTGCTGACCATGCTGCACAAGTCCTTCGTCACGCCGCTCAACCGTGACCAGGTCTACAAACTGACGCTGGACATCGACAGCGTGATGAACGCGGTGCAGGATGTCGCGCAGGCGGCCAGCATCTACAATATTACCGAGGCGAATACCGAGTCGCACGAGTTGGCGGCGATGACGGTCGACGCCTGCACCCGCCTGAATCGCGCCATCGTGTCGCTGAGGGAAAGGAACCGTAGCCAGGAGACGGTCAATCTGTGCGTCGAAATCGAGCGCATCGAAGAGAAGTCGGTGGCGGTCATGTACAAGGCCATCAAGAGTCTGTTCGAGACCGAGGGCGACGAAGTTGCGGCCCTGCGGGCATTGCGCATGCGGCAGTTCTATTCGCTGCAGGAAAAAGTTCTGCGGGCGAGCAAGAAATCGGCCCAGAGGGTCGAAGAGATTCTGCTGCAGAATGCCTGAGATCCGGGCAGAATCGCTTACCGCGCAACGCCCCGGCAACGGGGCGTTGCCTATTCCGGAGGTTGCTGGTTAGGGTTCCGGTTCTCGTCGCCGGGCGAATCCTTGTCGGCCATCTCCCACGCGCCGAAGTTCGGACTACAATTTGCGTATGCAGCAGCCAGCGGGGCATACTTCGGCCTGCAGGCTGCTGCAGCTACTGCCTGCAGCTCCGGCAGCTCGCCCAGCCATTTTTCGGGATGTTTTTTGCCAGCGTCAGCGGAGGACGCCCATGTTATCAAGCAAGCCGGTTGCGGCTTTGTTCGGCAAGTCGTCGTTCAAGCCTTTGCAGCAACACATGCGCCTCGTCATCGAATGCGTCAGCGAAGTGCAACCCTTGTTCGAGGCCCTGATCGACAACGATCACGAGCAACTCGAAGAGATCAAGAACCGCATCTTCGTCAAGGAAAGGGAGGCTGACGCGCTGCGTAACGAGCTGTGCGACCGTTTGCCGCGCAGCATGCGTCTGGCGGTGAATCGGCAGGATCTTCTGGAACTGCTGACGATGCAGGACGCCATCGCCGACACCGCGCAGGACATCGCCGGCCTGCTGGTCGAGCGCAGGATGGAGGTGCATGCCGGCATGGCCGAGCCGCTGATGCGACTGGTTTGCCGCTGCATCGATACCTGTCGACAGGCACAGGCGATTGTCGAGAAGCTCGAGGAACTGCAGGAAAGCGGGGGCCTTGGTCGCGACGCCAGCCGGGTGGAGCAAATGGTCGTCGAACTGGGCAACATGGAAACCGATACCGATGTGATGGGAATGGCGCTTGCCCGCGCCCTGTTCTCCGAGGAGGACCAGCTCAAACCGGTGTCGGTGATGTTCTGGTATCAGCTGATTCAGTGGGTTGGCAATCTGGCCGACTACGCGGAAAAGGTCGGCGAACGCCTGCGTCTGCTGATCGCCCGCTGAGAGTCAGGGTTCGAGACGTGGCGACCAGACCGGTTTTTCGCCGCACGCCTCCGCCTGACGGCAGCCGGGTTCCTGCACCCAGCAAAGGAGTCGACCGCCAGGAGCGGTAGTATGGAAATCATCGCACAACAGCAAACGCTCCTGTATGTCCTGGCCTATGGTTTTGGCCTCTACATGACCTGGGGAATCGGCGCCAACGGCGTCGCCAGTAGCATGGGGACCTCAGTGGGCTCGGGCGCAATCACCGTCCGGCAGGCCGTCGTCCTGGCCGCGATCATGGAGTTCTGCGGTGCCTACCTGGCCGGTGGCGAGGTGGCCGATACCATCTCGAAAGACATCATCGACGGCAGACTCTTCGAGCCGGTACCGCATTTGCTGGTCTTCGGCATGCTCGGGGCGTTGCTCGCTGCAGGGATCTGGCTGATGATCGCCAGCATGCGTGGCTGGCCGGTGGCCACCACCCACACCATCGTCGGCGCCGTTTGCGGGGTCGCCATCGCAGCGCTCGGGGTAGACGCGGTGCAGTGGGCAACGATGGGTGAAATCGTCGCCAGCTGGTTCATTTCGCCGG
Source organism: Candidatus Accumulibacter affinis (assembly GCA_016713625.1). GTDB lineage: Bacteria > Pseudomonadota > Gammaproteobacteria > Burkholderiales > Rhodocyclaceae > Accumulibacter > Accumulibacter affinis. The sequence continues at coordinate 441,913 of JADJOT010000002.1, read as the reverse complement.
TTCTTGGTGGCATGGTCGCCCTGCTGTTGACCATGAGTATCCGCAAACTGATTTTCAACACCGAGAATCCCGTCAGCCGGGCACGTCAGTGGGGCCCGGTGTATGCTTTCCTGGTCGGCTGGATCGTCTCGCTGATCACCATCAGCAAGGGTCTGGCACACGTCAACATCCATATCGGTTCGCTCGCCGGCCAGATGCTCGCCGTGGCGATCGGCGTCGTTGTCGCCGCCGCCGCCCGGCTAATGATGAATCGAGTCAAACTCGATGCGCACTCAGACCGGATTCTCCAGCACGCCAGCGTCGAGCACCTGTTCATTCCACAGATGGTGTTCACCGGTGCGGCGATGGCCTTTGCCCATGGCTCGAACGAAGTGGCCAACGGGATTGGGCCGATGGCTGCGGTCATTCAGACCATTGCCAGCGGGGAGGTGTCAGCCAGTTCGCCGATCACTCCGTTCATTTTGTTTGTCGGCAGCCTCGGCATGGTTGCCGGTCTGACGACTTATGGTTACAAGGTGATGGCTACCCTCGGGCACAGGATTACCGAGCTGACGCCAACCCGCGCCTACTGCGCCACCGTCGCGGCGGCATCCGTGACCGTGGCGGCTTCCGGCCTGGGCCTGCCGGTATCGACCACCCACATCGCGGTCGGCGCGGTGATGGGCGTTGGCATTGCGCGGGGCATCGGCGCCCTCGACCTGCGGGTCGTCGGCGGCATCATCGTCTCGTGGTTCATTACCGTTCCGGTTGGGGCACTCCTGGGAGCACTGATCTTCCATCTTCTGAAAGCGGCCTTTTCCTAGAATGGCCGCCACCCTGATCGTCGGCTGCTTGCTACCGGATGCCCTTCACTGATCGATTTCGCCTACCGCCATGCCCGATCTGCCAACCCAGCCCATTGAATCGCTGCAGCATTTCAGGGGAATCGATTTCCCTGCGGATCTCCGCTTTGGCCAGATTCTGGTGACCGGCCCTCCGGGTGCCGGCAAGAGCACCCTGATCGTCCGTCTCGGTGGCTGGTCGGAGGAGGGCTACCTGGATCTTGGCCGCAAGCACTGGTGGCGGTCGGAAATCCTCTCTGTGCGACCGCGTGAGATTCATCTGGGCTTGCCGTTTCGAGGCCTGGCCAACGTGGTGACGGTTTTTGATGCCGAGTTCCTGGATCGTGACCCCTTGCCGCCCGTCGATTTCGATCGCATCGTGCTGCCACCACGCAAGAAGTTCTTCTTTTCGGTCGATTGGTATCGCCGTTATGTCTTCGAATTCATGTTGCCCCCGCCCGAGCTGGTCTTTGAGCGCCGTTCGGAGCGGGCGCGCCAAAGTACCCACCCGGTCGACGCGCAACTCAGCCTGGAGATTTGTGCTGCTCAGCTCGACGTTTTCCGCCAGGTAGCCGAGTTTCTGCACCAGAAGGGGTTCAAGGTGTACCTCCGCGACGGTGAAGATGGCCGTCCGTGCCATTTCATCGAGCCGCCGTCCTAACCATGAGGATGATTGCCGCCCTGCGCTCGCTCAAGCTGGCGAACGTGTTGGCGTGGCTGAGAGCAAGCCTGGTCAGATTGGGCTTTGGCTGGGGACATAACCTTAAGCTGGGCGACGCCTACCGGCTGGGCAACACCAAGGTGCGGGTTCCCCTCGATGGCATTCCGATCGAGATCTCGCTCGGTCTCAACGACAAGCGGCTGCATCTCTACCCGGAGACGCGACTCAACCGCCGCGGCGAAGTCGTCAGACTGGCCAGCTTCGTCATCGCCGATCCCGGCGCGCACTCGCGTGGCATCAGTGGCTTTCTGCGCCTGAGTCCAAAAAACTGGCTGTCCCTGGGTTCGGCCGACGAGATCCAGCAAGCGCTGTTCGACTACCCCCCGGCGGTCGATGAGCAACATCTGGTGGTGATCTATGGCCGTGATGGGCTGGTGTTTCGCAACTTGAGCGATGCGGGCACCTCGATCGGGCCGGCAGTTGCGGAAGCCGGCTGGGCCCGGGAGAGCAAGTTCCGGCGGCTGCGGGAGATTTTCGGCGGCCCGATCGAGCTGCTACCAAGAGAAGAGGCCCTGCAACTCATCGAAGAGGTCAATCGCGCGCTGCACACGGAGGCGCATCGCGCCCTGGATGACCGGGGATTGCCGGGCGGCCTGCTGGTGCTGCCCCAGACGATCACGCCGATCCTGGTTGCTGACATGCATGCGCAGATCGACAACCTGTTGACGGTCCTCAGTCAGAACGCCTTTCTCGAGGCACTGGATGAGGGCAGTGCGGCCCTGGTCATTCTCGGTGATGCGGTGCATTGCGAACTCGATGGGCAACTCAGGGAAATGGAGAGTTCGATGCTGATGATGGATTTCATCTTTCGGCTCAAATTGCGTTTTCCGCAGCAGGTGTTCTATGTTCGTGGCAACCACGATTCATTTTCCGAGAACATGTCCAAGGACGGGATTCCGCAGGGCTTGCTGTGGGCCAGGGAACTCGGCGAGCGACGGGGTACCGCCTACCTGAAGGCGATGGGAGAGTTCTACGGGCTGCTGCCCTACGTCGCTGCATCCGACGATTTCATAGCCTGCCATGCGGCGCCGCCGACGACCAAGGTTGACCGGGAGATGCTGGTGCAGATCCACCGTCACCCGGAGTTGATCGTCGAGTTGATCAACAACCGCCTGCAGCGGCCGAACCGACCACAGGGTTACCGCAAGCGCGATGTCAAGCGCTTGCGCCGTGCCCTCGAACTTGGCCCGGAAACGCCATTGATTGTCGGACACACGCCGATGGACCGTGAGGGCACCCTGTGGTGCAACGTGGACGGCATCGCCAATCACCATGTGTTGTTCAGCGCCCATCCCGACCAGGTCGGCGTATTCACTCGCGTCGGTGATACGATGATTCCTCTGCGTTACCCGGTAGACGCTTTGACGCCCATCATCAACTCCCTGAAAAGTGACGCAGCTTGACTTTCACGATGCAGCCAATGGCGGAAGAGAAAAATCCTGTGCGGCAGGCTAAGCCCTCGCCGCCGGTGAAACGGCAGCGAGGGCTTGCTGCAGGCCCGGTTTGCGGCGGCGCCATGCGTCAATTCGATGTCCGGAGTCAGTGATGGAAGACCGCCTTGCCGAAGTCGAAAGCAGGATCAGTCTTGCCGAGGATCTGATGGAGGAACTCAACCTCACCGTCTACCGACAACAGCAGCAGATCGATTTGTTGCAGCAGCAACTGCGCCATCTGCATCAGCAGCTGCAGGACGGGCTGGCGGCTTCCGGCGAGCGCAACCCTGGTGAGGAGATACCGCCACATTACTGAGCCGACGGCTTTCTTGAGGCTGGCTGTCAACCACTGTTGGAAACGAGCGTTATTCGGGCATGGATGGGACGCAACAATACTTCAACAGGAGAACAGAATGGGTAGCCTAAGCACCGAGTCATTTGACCAGTTCCTCGACTCACTCAAGCAGGCGGGTGTCCAAATCAGCAATGAATGCGAGCTGCGCGAGCGGCTGGCTGAAGCACAGCGGTGGCGCTTTGCGTTCGCCACTCTGGCGGCCAATGGCCGGCCGCTGGGCATTCGCTTTCAGGACAGCAGTAGCGGTGTGAATGAGGCTGACATCCACCGTACTCTTGCCCGCTTCCAGCTTCCCGAAGTTCTGCAAAGCACCTTTGCCGCCAGCCTGCGGGCTGAGCACTGATTGACGCGCCGCGGGCGTGGTAGTCGGGAATTTGGCGCGCCTGCGCCAACTTTTGCATGCCCTTGATGTTCATGCTTGTTGAACGATGGCGGCTGTGTGAGTCATAATGTGGTTATGAATGACTCCCCCCCCCAGGATCCGCGGCGGCGGCTCCGTGAACTTCTCGCCATCCCGGAGCGTGATCGCACCGATGAGCAATGGGATGAACTGATCGAAATCGAGATTACGCTCGCTCCGGGAAACCGTGAGTCCGAACGACCTTTGGACAGGCAGCCCGACCGGCAGCCCGAGAAACGCCATGCTGGGCAGGCGCTTGGGCGTCGTCCAGACCAACAGCGAAAACCCGTGCCCAGGCCCGCGGGTCAGCGGCCTGACCCGCGGCCACCGGCCGCCCGACCCGAGCAGCCGCCTGCGTCAGACGCGCAGCCCGAGGCAAGGTCGCCCAAGCGACATGTGCGGCGGCCACGGCGCACCCCCGAGACGCCCAGCGAGGGCTGACCGACAGCAGGCGACTGGTGGAAAACCCCCTGGCCGCCAGTGTTTCGATCCCGAGTTGGCCGGCCTAAGCCCAACTTGCCAGGCCTGGTCGCCAACGCCGTCGACTTGCCGCTGGAAATCCTCGCCGTCGTCAGCGTCCTGGCAGCGAATCAGCCGCTGCTTTCGCCTTGCAACCAGAGGCACTTTCCTTTGCTTGCCTGCTCGATGGCGGCCAGCACCTGCTGGTGCTCGGCGAGTTCCTGCCCGTTGGCGCGGCGGACTTGTTGCGCTCGGTGCTGCCTGGTCGAGGGAGCGTGGCTGGCAGCTGCGATCGCATTTGCCTGGTCGTCGCCAAGATCCATGAGCAGGCTTTCCTGACCGCGGGTCATCGCCAGGTAGACCTCGGCAAGGATCTCGGCATCGAGCAAGGCGCCGTGGAGAGTGCGCTGCGAGTTGTCCACCCCATAGCGATCGCACAGCGCGTTGAGGTTGTTCTTCTTGCCGGGGTGCAAATCCTTGGCCATTCGCAGGGTGTCGCAGATCGCGTGGCAGACGGTGTCAAGCGGAGCCATGTCGAGCAAGGCGAGTTCGGCATTGAGGAAGCCGACGTCGAACGTCGCATTGTGGATGACGAGTTCGGCACCGCGCACAAAGTCGAGAAACTCGGCGGCAATGTCAGCAAAGCGCGGTTTGTCGAGCAGAAACTCTCGGCTGATCCCGTGCACCGACAGGGCACCAGCGTCGATCTCCCTCTCCGGGTTCAGATAGCTGTGGAAGTGCTGCTTGGTCAGGCGTCGGCTGCGCATTTCGACGCCAGCGATTTCGATGATGCGGTGCCCGAGTTTGTGCTCCAGGCCAGTCGTTTCAGTATCGAGAAAAATCTGACGCATGCGCGCTCTGCCTCCTTGCAGTCCTATCGGGTATGCGGGCCGCGCCGCAGTTCGTCCATGGCGCGATTGGCGAGAGCGTCGGCGCGCTCATTGCCGATGTGCCCGGCATGCCCTTTGACCCAATGCCACTTGATCTGATGCACGCCAGACAATTCATCGAGCCGCTGCCAGAGGTCGGCATTTTTCACCGGTTTCTTCTCGGAAGTGCGCCAGCCATTGCGCTTCCAGTTGTGAATCCACTCGCTGATCCCCTTTTGCACATACTGCGAATCGGTATGAAGATCGACGGTTGCCGGTCTCTTGAGCGCCTCGAGGGCACGTATCGCGGCCGTTAGTTCCATGCGGTTGTTGGTGGTCAATGCTTCGCTGCCCCAGATTTCCTTCTCCCGATTGCCGGCCTGCATGAGCGCCCCCCAGCCCCCTGGCCCCGGATTGCCGCGACAGCCGCCGTCGGCGTAGATGGTGACGGCCGCTTCATCGCTCATGTTGTTCAACTTCCTTCTTGCTGACTGCAGACAGGGCCTTGCCGGGAACAGTCTGCTGTTTCCAGCGCGGCAGGATCAGGCGCATGCCGTGTACGCGCTTGATCGCGCGCAGCAGGTAAACGCCACCGGCAAAACTCCACCAGCGATCGCCGGCGGCTTCCATGAAGTGCCAGCGCTGCAGCCAGCGATCCTGCGTGCATGGCGGTGAGTAACAGCCGAAGCTGGCGCGCTCGACCTCGAAACCGAGCAGCTGCAGCCAGTCCCTGAGACGAGCCACCGAAAGGTACTGGCCGTTCCAAGGGAAATCGCCGGGGCAGTTGGCGAGGCGCCGATGCACACCCCAGAGCGAGATCGGGTTGAAGCCAGTCATCAGCACCTCGCCTTCCGGGATCAGTACCCGCTCCACTTCACGCAGGATCTGGTGCGGGTCCTGATGGAATTCAAGGACGTGCGGCATGACGATCAGGTCGATGCTGTGTGCCGCGAAAGGGAGTTGTCGCAAATCGCAGAGGACATCGACCTTGCCTGAATCGTCGGCCACCTGCCTGAGGGGGATGCGGTTGTTGGCCAGCAGATCGCATTGTGGCAGGCCAAGCTGGATGGCGTTGTAGCCAAAAAGGTCGGCGACGACGGCGTCAATCCTGGCTTGCTCCCAAGCCAGGATGTAGCGCCCTTGCGGGCCTTGCAGCCAGACGTCGAGGCCAGGGATTGACATTTTCCGCAGTTCTTCCAAAATTCGCTGATGTACGAAGTCATCCGGATTCCAGCCTTCAAGGATAACTACATCTGGTTGTTGCGCAAAGGCGCTGCTGCTGCTGTGGTTGACCCTGGCGACGCTCGGCCGGTGCTCGAGCTGCTTGCCCGGGAGCGTTTGTCGTTGAGCAGCATTCTTATCACCCACCACCACGCCGATCACCAGGGAGGCGTCGCCGGCCTGCTGGCGTACTATCCGGCTGAGGTTTTCGGCCCCGCAGCGGAGTCCATTGCCGGCATCAGCAAGCCTTTACGTGACGGCGACAGAGTACAGATTGCGTGCTGCGACGTCGACTTTCAGGTGATCGCGGTGCCAGGGCACACGCTCGGACACATTGCGTATTATGGCGCAGGCTGCCTGTTCTGTGGCGATACCCTGTTTGGCGGCGGCTGTGGTCGCCTGTTCGAGGGGAGTCCAGAGCAGATGGCGGATTCGCTGGCCCGCCTGGCGGTACTCCCGGACGATACGGTGGTGTATTGCGCCCATGAGTACACGCAGGAAAATCTGCGCTTTGCGCTGGCGGTGGAGCCCGGCAATGGCCGCTTGCAGAGCCGGGCACGAGAGGTTGCCAGGGCACGCGCCAGAGCCTGCTCGACGGTGCCTTCGACGATCGGCATCGAGAAGGCGAGTAATCCATTCCTGCGTTGTAGTGAACCCGAAGTCGCCGCCGCCGCCCGTCGCCGGGTGCCTGCAGCCGCTGATGAGGTGGCGGTGTTTGCCGCGCTGCGCGAATGGAAGAATACCTTCTGAGGCTTCATGCACAGCCTTTCGTGGCGTGCAGTGCGGGCAAAGCCTCTTCGTGCTAAATTGCTGCCTTCCCCAGTCCGCTTGCTGCCTGCTGCCATGACCGAAAAATCCGCTGCTGCCCAAGCGACTGCCTTCTCGACCCTCAAGAAGTACGCACTGCGCCTCGCACTGGCAGTGCTCGTCGTCGGTGTTCTGGGCTTTCTGGTCCTCCCGCCGCTGCTCAAATCGATCCTGGTCGACAAGCTCTCCGAGACTCTGCACCGGCCAGTGAGCATTGAAAACATCAGCATCAACCCGTACACGCTGGTGCTGCAAGTCGCCGGTTTGGCCATCCAGGAAAAGGGTGGCGGCGAAAAGGTGGCCGGTTTTGACAGCGTCTATCTGGATCTGGATTCGAACTCGCTGTTTCGCGGCGGGCCGGTGGTCAGTGAATTCAAGCTGGTGGGTCCGGCGTTGAAACTTGTTCGTCTGCCGGATGGGCGCTTCAACTTTTCCGACCTGATCGACGAGTTCATGGCCAGGCCGCCGTCGAACGATCCAACCCCCCCTTTCTCGGTCAACAACATCCAGGTCACCGGTGGCACGCTGGAGTTCGACGACCAGGCGCTCAAGGAAAAACATCTCGTCAGTGATCTCAACGTCACGCTGCCGTTTGTCTCGAGTCTGCCAGGTTCCGTCGACATTTTCGTCGAACCGGGATTCTCGGCGTCGATCGATGGCTCCCCACTGGTCGCCCAGGGCAGGAGCAAGCCCTTCGCCGATTCGCAGGAAAGCGAAATGGCGTTTGATTTCCGCGATGTACAACTCGGCAAGTATATCGACTATGTGCCGATTGGCCTGCCGATCCAGGTCATCTCCGCTGTCCTCGACAGTGAATTGCGCCTGGTCTTTCACCGCGAGGAAGCCGATCGTTCGACCTTCAGCCTGTCGGGGAAGGTGGTGGTCAGGGACGTGGTAGTCAAGGATGCCGCCGGAGCTCCGCTACTGTCGCTGAAACGCCTGGATCTGCTGCTCGGCGCGGTCGAGCCGCTCAGGCGCAACTTCGTGATCGAACGGCTTGCCGTCGATTCGCCCGAGATCCATGCCCGCGTCAGTCGGCAGGGAACGATCAACTGGATCGAGTTCTTCCGCCAGAAGGTCGCAGCCGGTGCGCTACCTGCGCTGGCGGAGGTCAACGCGGAACCGCCGCCGTTGGCGTGGTCGCTGGGTGAGGCAAGGATCACAGGCGGTGCGCTGCGCTGGCTCGACGAGTCGCACGACACACCGTTCAACGCGACTGTGGACGGGATCGAGGCTAGCGTACGAAAACTCGACAGCAAGGGTGGTACACCAGCCGAGTTCGAAGCTGCGTGGCGCCTACAGGCTGGTCAGTGGATCAAGACGGACGCTTTCTCGGTCAAGGGGGGGCGGATCGACCTTGCCCGGCGGGCGGTGGCCATCGAAGAGGTTGCGGGGCGCGGCGGCCGGCTGCTGATCCGGCGTCTTGCAGACGGTAGCATCGACTTCGTCAAACCACCTACCCTGCGGGCCGTCGAGGCAGCACAGAAGGGTTCAGCTTCCGGTGCGCCGTGGAAGCTGAGTGTCGCCAGGTACCACAACGAAGACAATGAGCTGCGTTTCGAGGATGCCACGGTCTCGCCAGCAGTCACCCACACCATCGAAAGGATGCAGCTCGATGCTGAAAACCTCTCGAACGAGCCCGGCAATACGGCAAAAATATCGACGCGTTTCCAGATCAATCGCCAGGGACAGGTCGAAGCTGGCGGCAGCGTCAGGTTCTTTCCGCTTGATGTCGACCTCAAGGTAGCCGTCAAGACGCTGGAAGTTCTGCCCTATCAACCTTACTTCACCGATCGACTGAACATTGATCTGACACGCGGACAGGTGACGCTGAACGGTGATGTTCAGTTACGCCAGGTGGGCGGCGGTGGCTTCGATCCGGCAAGGCTGGCCGGAGGCTTTTCGGGGCAGGTGACGCTGGGCAATTTTGACGCCGTCGACAAGCTCAATTCCGCAGACTTTCTGAGGTGGAAGTCTCTGCACCTGGGGAAGGTCGACCTGCGTTTGCATCCGGATTCGCTGTCGATCGGTGAAGTGGCGCTTACCGACTTCTTTGCGCGGGTGATCCTCAGCCGCGAGGGCAAGCTGAACCTGCTGCAGATCGTTCGCCAGCCCAACGCGGTACCGGCAGCAGTTGAACCGAAGGTAGCGGTGGCGACCGGCGACGGTACGGCCGTCGCGCCGGTGGTCGCCAGCAGCAAGTCCGTGTTGCCGGTCACGGTCGGCAAGATCACCCTGCAGGGCGGCGACATCCGGTTCAAGGACAACTTTGTCAAGCCGAATTACTCGGCGAATCTGAAGCGGATCGGCGGTACCATCAGCGGGCTGTCATCGGCAGCCGACAGTGTTGCGACGATCGACCTGCGAGGCAGTTACGACAACATCGCACCCCTCCATGTGTCGGGGCGAGTCAACCCGCTGTCGGCCAAGCCCTATCTTGATCTGCAGGCTGACATCAAAGGCATCGAGATGACCTCGCTTTCGCCGTACTCGGGAAAATATGCCGGTTATGCCATCGAGAAGGGCAAGATGTCGTTGTTTGTCAAGTACAAGATCGAGAATGACCAGTTGACCGCCGAGAATCGCGTGTTCCTTGACCAACTGACCTTCGGCAATCCGGTCGACAGCCCGGACGCGACCAAATTGCCGGTCACTCTGGCACTTGCTTTGCTCAAGAACCGCAATGGCGAGATCGACATCAATCTGCCGATTTCCGGCTCGCTCAATGATCCGGAATTCAGCATGGGTGGCCTGGTGGTCAAGGTGATCGTCAACCTCCTGGTCAAGGCAGTGACTTCACCCTTTGCCTTGCTGGGATCGGTTTTCGGCGGCGGTGAGGAACTGTCGAATGTCGACTTCGACCCCGGGCGGGCGGCGATTACCCCGCCAGCACAGCAGCGTCTGGAGAGTCTGGCCAAGGCGCTGATCGATCGGCCAGCGCTCCGGCTGGACATCGAAGGGCGTGCCGACGCGGGCAACGATCCGGAGGGGCTGAAGCGAGCTCGCCTCGAGCGCAAGCTACGGGCACTGAAACGGGAGGAGCCGGCTGAGCCGGAAGTTGAGAGCGACTCTACGGGCGCTGGCGAGATCAGCGCCAAGGAGTACCCGGTGCTGCTGGAGCGCGTCTACCGTGCCGAGAAGTTTCCGAAACCGCGCAATCTGGTGGGCATGGTCAAGGGACTTCCGGTCGAGGAAATGGAGAAGCTGATTCTGGCCAACTCGACCGTCGATGAAGAGGATCTCCGCAGTCTTGCCGACCGTCGCGCAAAGAAGGTCCTTGACTGGCTGGTCGCCAATGAGGTTCCGTCCGACCGCCTGTTCCTGCTGCCGGCGAAGCTGGTCGCCGCGGACGGTAAGTCGGACGCGGCCGCAGGGGTGAGGGACAGCCGCGTCGTCCTGGCGCTGAAATAGCGCCACTGGAAGAGTGCCAAACCTTGCCTGAAAGAAGCCGCGGATGAGTGAGGGCGGGTTCTACGCAGCACTGGCGGTCGGCATCGTGGTGATCGCCCTGCAGATTCTGGTGCTGCTGCGCGCCGGTCCGGCGCGAGTGCTGCTGGACATGCGCCTGCGCGAGATGCAGGGAGGAATCGAGCGGCTCGATCGCGAACTGCGTCAGGAGCTCGCGCTGGGCCGGCGCGAAGCGGCCACCGTCGCGCGTGGCGACCGCGAAGAGCAATCGCTGTCGCTCGGCCGCCTGGCGCAGACACTCGCCGCCCAGCTGGGGCAGCTCGGCAAGCTGCAGGCGCAGCAGCTCGAGTCCTTTGCCCAGCAGTTGTCGCGACTGACCAACAGCAATGAACAGCGCTTCGAGGGTCTGCGTCTGGCGCTGGAAGCGCGGCTGAGCGCGATGCAAAGCGACAACGCGGTCAAACTGGAAGAGATGCGCCGGACGGTCGACGAAAAACTGCATGCGACGCTGGAGCAGCGACTTGGCGACTCCTTCAAGCTGGTCAGCGAGCGCCTCGAACAGGTGCATCGGGGGCTTGGCGAGATGCAGACCCTGGCCATCGGAGTTGGCGACCTGAAGAGGATCCTGACCAACGTCAAGACGCGCGGCACTTGGGGCGAGGTGCAACTGGAGGCGCTGCTCGAGCAGTTGCTGACTGCCGAGCAATTCGCCCGGAATGTGGCGACCCGGCCGAACAGCCTGGATCGTGTCGAGTTTGCGATTCGTCTTCCCGGGATCGAGAAGGAGGGCGATGAGCCGCGACCGGTGTGGCTGCCGATCGACGCCAAGTTCCCGCTCGAGGACTATCAGCGCCTGCTCGATGCGCAGGAGCGAGCGGACCCGGTGGCGCTGGAAATGGCGGTGAAAGCGCTTGAAGTTCGCCTGCGCGAGGAAGCGAGAAAGATTCGCGACAAGTACGTCGAACCGCCTTACACGACGGATTTCGCCATCCTCTATCTGGCAACCGAAGGTCTGTATGCGGAAGCCTTGCGTCGCCCCGGGCTGGTTGACGCTCTGCAGCGTGATCTCCGGATCTGTGTCGCCGGACCAACGACGCTGGCAGCTTTGCTCAACAGTTTGCAGATGGGTTTCCGGACGCTGGCCATCGAGCGCCGTTCCTCGGAAGTCTGGGCGGTTCTTGGCGCTGTCAAGACCGAGTTCGGGAAGTTTGGTGAGGCTCTTGAAGTGACTCGTCGCAAGCTCGAACAGGCCAGCCGAAGTATCGAATCGGCCGGTGTTCGGACGCGCCAGATCGAGCGCAAGCTGAAAGGAGTCGAGGCCCTACCGGTAATCGAAGCGAAGCGACGGCTGGGTGATCTCGAAGACCTCGAGTCCACCGACGAAGAATCAGGCGCAGCGCCAGGGGAAGGGTCAGTGAGCAGCGTGTGAATAAGGGGTGCGCCGCTTGACGATGGGCGACAGGACGGGAGACCGACTCGCGCGCGCGCAACTGAATGAACGACAGGTATTGTTTTCTTCCAGCCGCCAGTTCGGGGGCGGGAAGTTTTTGCTGAAAGGTCACATCGCATGGATATGAAGCTCAGGAACAGGCTCGCGCTGGTCTCTGGCAGCACCGCGGGAATTGGTTACGCGATCGCCGCGGCTCTCGCCGGCGAAGGCGCTCGGGTCATCGTCAATGGCCGCACCCAGCCCGCGGTGGACGCTGCGGTGACGGCGATCAGATCGGCGACGGGGAGTGCGGTGTCGGGATTTGCCGGCGACCTCAGCACGGCCGCGGCGGCGGAGGCGCTGGTTCGGGAGAATCCAGGCATTGAAATCCTGGTCAACAATCTCGGCATCTTCGAGCCGACGCCTTTCGAGGCAATCGCCGACGCGGACTGGATGCGCTTTTTCTCCACCAATGTGTTGAGTGGTGTTCGTCTGGCCCGCCTTTGCCTGCCGGCGATGCGACGCGCGGACTGGGGGCGAATTATCTTCATTTCCAGCGAAAGCGGTGTGCAGATTCCCGCCGAGATGATTCACTACGGTGTCACCAAGACGGCACAGATCGCCCTTGCCCGCGGTTTGGCCGAGTCGCTCGCCGGTACCGGGATCACCGTCAACAGCGTCCTGCCGGGACCGACGAAATCGCGTGGCGTGGTCGATTTTGTTGACGCGCTCGCCAACGCTGATGGAAAGTCCTTCGACGAGTTCGAGAAGGCCTTTTTTGAGCAAGTCCGGCCGACCTCACTGATCAAGCGCTTCGCCTCTCCCGAGGAGGTGGCTTCGCTGGTGACCTACATCGCCAGCCCACTTGCCTCGGCAACGACCGGCGCGGCGCTTCGCGTCGACGGCGGGGTGATCAAGAGCGCCTTCTGAGTCGACGCGATGACTCCAGCCTCTACCCTCGATGAAGAATTTGCAGCGGCCGTAAGCCGTCACGATACCCGGATCGCTGCCTTGGGCCTCACCATCTGGGTGGGCTCCGAGCCAACCTTTACCGACCGCTGTGCGCAGTCGCCCGAGTGGTTGAGCAAGCCCCTTGGCGGCGACAAGGAGCAACGCGCCGAAGCACTCCTGCGCGAGCTCTGCTGGAGCTTCCCCGGTGGCCTGTTGCTGCGCAGCGTCGGACGGCAATATCCCGGCGAGCAACGGCCACGCTGGAACCTCGGCCTTTACCAGCGGCGCAACGGCGATCCGATCTGGTATGGTCCCCCGGACCCAATGTTGGCCCCCGCCGCCAGCGCAAGCTCACTCGGCGCCGGCAAAGCAGGCAGAAGACTGCAGTCAACGGACCTGGACAACTGGGTCAGCGCCCTGGCCGCTGGCCTGGCGGCGCGCTGCTGGCTGGTCACTCGGGTAGCGGTCGAGGAGCCGCTGGAACGGCGTCTGCTGATCCGTCTTGACGCCACCGCCGTGGCCCCGGATGCCGCTGATCCGCGCCTGCGGCGCCCCGCGATCGATGCCTGCGCCACCCCGGTCAGCGGGCTGCGCGATGGACTGGCGGAGGCCGGCGCTTACCTGTTCGTGCTGCGCCTGCAGGAGTTGGACGGACTGCCGACGGCGCGCCTCGAACTGCCGATGATCCCCGAGGTGGGGATGTTCCTGGCGGTGTTGGACACCGTCGCGCAAGCCTGCCTCGCCAGTCATCTGCCGGCGCTGCTCCTCGCCGGCTATCCGCCGCCGGTCGATGCGACGGTGGAGTGGACTACGGTCACGCCGGACCCGGCGGTGATCGAGATCAACAGCGCCCCGAGCGCCGATGCCGCAGACTTCCTTCGGCGCAGCAGCGAGATCCACGCCGCTGCCGCGGCGCAGGGGCTGGCCCCCTACCGGCTCTACTTCAACGGCACCGTCGCGGACTCCGGTGGTGCCGGCCAGATCACCCTCGGCGGCCCGTCGCCGGCAGCCAGCCCTTTCCTGTGCGAGCCTCGCCTGCTGCCCCGCCTGGTGCGCTTCATCAACCGTCACCCCTCGCTGTCGTATCTCTACTGCCACGACTTCGTCGGCAGCAGCGGCCAATCGGTGCGCGCCGACGAGCGCGGAATGGACGCTCTCGACGAACTGGGCCTGACGCTAACGCTACTCGAGCGTAGCGAGAATCTCTCGCCGGAACTCCTCTGGCACAGCCTGGTACCATTTCTCTGCGATGCCTCGGGCAACAGCCATCGCGCCGAAATAAACATCGAGAAATTGTGGAATCCCTTCCTGGCCGGGCGAGGCAGGCAGGGCCTGGTCGAATTCCGCGCCCTGCGCATGCAGCATTCGCCGCAAAGGGCCACCGCCCTGGCATGTCTGCTGCGTGCCATCGTCGCCATGCTGGCCGGCGAAGCGTCCGCTCCGCCGCTCATCGATTGGGGCCGCGAACTGCACGAGCGCTTCGCCCTTCCCTTTTACCTGGAGCAGGACCTGCACGCCATCCTGCAGGAACTGGCCGCGGCCGGCCTGGAACTCGGCGAGGCGATCGAGACGGTGCTGTTGCGCGACGAATTCCGCCTCTGGGGGCAGCTGGAGCTGCCAGGCGGTACTCTGGAAGTGCGACGCGCCCTCGAGTTCTGGCCACTGCTCGGTGACGCAGCCAGCCCCGAACAAGGCGGTAGCTCGCGCCTCGTTGACGCCAGCACCGCCCGCGTCGAACTGCGCCTGCGGCCTGGCAAAGGTGACGCTGTCGGCTGGGAGGACTGGCAGATCACCGCCGCGGGCGTCCCCCTGCCGCTGCGGCGAGAACGTGATGGCCAGGGCGCGCTCGGCGTGTTCGGCCTGCGCTACCGCAGCTTCGTCCCCGGCTGGGGTCTGCATCCCGCGCTACCGGCACAGGTGCCGCTGCGTCTGCGGCTGCGCCACCCCGAGCACGCTGTTGACCATCTCGTCACCCTGCATGACTGGCGTCCCGATGGCACGGGCTACGCGGGCCTGCCCGCCGACCTGGCCGTTGCTGCTGCGCGTCGAGCCGAGCGGGTGACCCTGGAAGCGTTGCCACGCGATCTGGTCTGGCCGCTACGCTCGGCTCCCGCCGCCGGTCTCGGTCCTTTCTGCCTCGACCTGCGCTACCTGTCCGGCTGACCGTCATGGCGATTCAAGACGCCCCGGTTGGCATTCGCGCAGCCCCTCCCCAGTCCGGGATTACCAGATGCCAGGTCGCGGCTGCGCGCTACAGGACTTTCAAGGCCTCTCTCCTGAGATCACGCGAGGTCGAAGCGATCAAGGTTCATCACCTTGTTCCAGGCCGCCACAAAGTCACGCAGGAACGCCTGCTGCGAGTCGCTGCAGGCATAGACTTCTGCGAGGGCTCTGAGTTGGGAGTTCGAACCGAAGACGAGATCAACGATGGTGCCCGTCCATTTGAGCTCGCCGGCCGCGCGATCACGCCCCTCCAACGCGCCTTCAAATATGGCGGACTTCTGCCACTTCGTGTTCATGTCGAGGAGATTCACGAAGTAGTCATTGGTCAATGTTTCGGGGCGTTTGGTGAAAACACCGTGTGTGGACTGCCCGAAGTTTGCGTTCAGGGCGCGCAGGCCACCGATTAGAACCGTCATTTCGGGAGCGGTCAGCGTCAGCAGGTTGGCCCGATCCACCAGCAGTTCTGCCGGCGACCCAGCGTGTCCCTTGCGCAGGTAGTTGCGAAATCCGTCTGCGGTCGGCTCCAGTGCAGCGAACGAGTCTGCATCGGTTTCCTCCTGCGACGCGTCCATGCGCCCCGGCGAGAAGGGAACCTTGACCTCGTGGCCGGCCTTCTTCGCTGCGGCCTCGACGGCTGCGCAGCCGCCAAGCACGATCAGATCGGCCAGCGAGACCCTCTTGTCGCCCGACTGCGCGCCGTTGAATGCCGCCTGAATGGCCTCCAGCGACGGCAGGACCTTGGCCAGCTCGGCCGGCTGGTTGACCTCCCAGTCTTTCTGCGGTGCGAGGCGGATGCGTGCGCCGTTGGCGCCGCCACGCTTGTCGCTGCCGCGGAAGCTCGCCGCCGATGCCCAGGCGGTGGTCACCAGTTGGGAAATCGACAGACCGCAGGCGAGGATCCTGGCCTTCAGCGCCGTGATGTCCTGCTCATCAACCAGCGCATGGTCGACGGCGGGTATCGGGTCCTGCCAGATCAGCGCTTCCTTCGGCACCAGCTTGCCGAGGTAGCGGGCGCGCGGACCCATGTCGCGATGGGTCAGCTTGAACCAGGCGCGGGCGAAGGCTTCGGCGAACTCCTGCGGGTTCTCCATGAAGTGGCGCGAGATCTTCTCGTAGGCCGGGTCCATGCGCATGGCCATGTCGGCCGTGGTCATCATCGGGGCATGGCGTTTGGTCGGATCATGGGCATCCGGCACGGTGGTCGCCGCAGCGGGGTCCGTGGGCTGCCACTGGTGGGCGCCGGCCGGGCTCTTGATCAGCTCCCATTCGTAGCCGAACAGGGTCTCGAAGTAGCCGTTGTCCCACTCGATCGGGTTGGCGGTCCAGGCGCCTTCGATCCCGCTGGTGATCGCGTCCGCGCCCTTGCCGGAGCCGAAGCTGCTTATCCAGCCCAGGCCCTGCTCCTCGATGCCTGCGCCTTCCGGTTCGCGACCGACGTGGGCGGTGTCGCCGGCGCCATGGGCCTTGCCAAAGGTGTGACCGCCCGCAGTGAGCGCGACGGTCTCGTAGTCGTCCATCGCCATTCGGGCAAAGGTCTCCCGGATGTCGCGAGCCGAGCCGAGTGGATCCGGATTGCCGTTCGGGCCTTCGGGATTGACGTAGATCAGGCCCATCTGCACGGCGCCCAGCGGGTTGTCAAGCTGACGGTCGCCCTGGTAACGCTCGTCGCCCAGCCAGGTGGTCTCCGGCCCCCAGTAGATTTCGTCCTCAGGCTCCCAGATGTCCGGACGGCCGCCGCCAAAACCGAAGGTCTTGAAGCCCATCGAATCCATCGCGACGTTGCCGGTGAGGACGATCAGGTCGGCCCAGGACAGCTTGCGGCCATATTTTTGCTTGATCGGCCAGAGCAGGCGGCGCGCCTTGTCGAGGTTGCCGTTGTCCGGCCAGCTGTTGAGGGGCGCGTAACGCTGCGCGCCGGTGCCGGCGCCGCCGCGACCATCGGCGATGCGGTAGGTACCCGCAGCATGCCAGGTCATGCGGACGAAGAACGGCCCGTAGTGGCCGTAATCCGCCGGCCACCAGGCCTGTGAGTCCGTCATCAAGGCATGCAGGTCATTGACCACGGCATCCAGGTCGAGAGTCTTGAACTCCTCGGCGTAATTGAACGCTTCGCCCATCGGATTGGACTTCGAGGACTGCTGGTGCAGCATCTTCAGGTTCAGTTGCCTGGGCCACCAGCCGGCGTTGGTCGGGGCCCCGGACATCGTGTGGCTGCCAGCGCCGCCCGAGAACGGGCACTTCGTATCGGATGACATGGTTCTCTCCTTTGGCTGTTTGAAATTGACTACCCGATTCAGTCTGGAGTTTGCGCATCGATCGGTCAACGAGTCTGTTCGCGTAAAATCGTTCGAAGCATCACCCCGAACTCACCCCACAGCGTCCGATTCTAGAATCGTCTGGGGTATTGGTCCAATCAATTGTGGATATGGGTTCGATTGTAAATACCTATTGCTCGGTTGAGACGCGCTTCACGGCGCCGACGGAAAGTGCACGACGACATCGAGCGTCGCCTCGCCACGCCTGACGCGCAGCGGTAGCCACGTGCCCGGCGGCGATGCGCGCACCATGGCGATCACTGCAGCGGCTTTGACGGCAGGCCGCCCGGCGACTTCGAGCAGCCGGTCGCCGGCGACGAGCCCGCTCTTGTCGGCAAGACTGCCCGTGGTGACGGCAAGCACGCGCACGCCGCTCTGCCCGGTTTCTGCGTCTCCGAGCTGAACGCCGAGGCGCGGCGGCGGCAACGGCGGCGCGGGCTTTTTCGGCAAGGCGAAGACCGCGTCGGCCAGGTTCGGGCGAATCTCGCGGCAATCCTCGTCGGGCGAGAGCGGCAGCAGCGTGACGACACGATCGACGCCAAGATCGCGCAACTGGTGCGGCACGCCGAGGCCGTCGCGCAGATGCCCGCTGCCCATGATACCGACGATCAGCGGTGGTTGGCCCTGCGGCCCGGAGATCCGTCGCGCCAGCAGCGCCTCGGCCATGGCGCGGTCCCAGTTCTGCTGTGCCTCGACGAAGTACTGGAAACCGCGGCTGCTGCGCGCCTCCTGGCGGTGAGCATGCTCGCTGTAGACGCCGAACAGGAAATCGCGGTAGGCCTCGCTAGCCGGCGCCGCCCGGCTGACGCCCTGACGCTCGCGATTCGGGATGGCTTCCCAGCCCTTGTCGCCGATTGCCCGCGTCAGTTTGGCATCGACATTGAGCGCGACCATCGGAATGCGGTTGATGCGCGCGAATTGGAAGAGCGGCAGATACAGTTCGATCGGAAAATTCCAGTGCTCTTCCCACGCCGTCTGTGCGAGGAACGCCGGCAGGGTCAGCTCGCCCGCCACCCAGCGCTCCAGCGCCGGCTGTACCTGGCGCTGAAACATCTCGAAGCCGATCACCATCTCCGGACGCAGCGCCTGCAGCCCGGCGAGAACCTGCGCCTGCCAACGATGGTGATCCTCGTCGTCGTGCTGTTCGCCAAGCAGAACGATTTCCGCCGCGGCGGCTCGCGCCAGCACTTCTTTGCCGGAAACGCTCGCCGGGGTTTCCCCGGACGCCTGCCACCAGCCGCCCGGGGCGGCACAGGCGGCGGGCAACGCCGGCGAACCGAGCGAGGCCGCCGCAGTGACCAGTGGAGCGCCGGCGGAAAGTAGCGAGCACAGGAGCAGCCATGGCGTACGGGGAAGATTCATGTCGTTCAGTCTTCGCGGTCAGGCGATCGGGCGATGATAACGGCAATGACGACCATCTTTTAAAGGTCACCGGCTGTGCTAGCGATTCAACCAGTCTAAAAGCCTGTAAGGCAAGAGATTGACGATGGAAACATTGACCAAATTCGTTTGGAACCTGGTCTTGATGCTTCCAAAGTGACCTCGGATAGCATCAATCAGCCCAACTACGCAGGCTCTTGCATGCTCTTCTAGACCCGCACGATGTAAACTCTGGGCTTCAAGCAAGCTCCTGGCCATCAGGCGGCGACGAATTCCAGCCCGAAATTCCTTCGGAGTGTTTTCAATCCAGAATAGATACGCATTCCGGTTACATAGATAAAAATAGTGAGGAGGCCGGTCATGTGTTGTGGCAAAAGATTGGTGCAGTACGGTAACGTCAAATGCCATTCGACTAAGGTATCCAGCTCTACTGGCGCGTGCCCCTAGGTCGTTATCCTCGAAGTAGGCAAAGTACCGTTCATCCAGGCCACCAATCCTCTTCAACATCTCACAGCGTAAAAGCATTGCCGTACCTGTCACCCACATCTCATTCGGAAATTCCCGTTCCCTGCGCAGTATCGGGTCAGGGTCTTTCGGCCTGATGCAACTCTGAGTCTTCCAGTCAAACCAGGAACCAACAAATTGCAAACGTTCCTCTCCGGTCACCTCGGGCAACGCGATAACCGGTGAAACAATGCCTACCTTTGGATCCGCCGCCGCGGCCAATAGCTTGCCAAGATCCGACGATTGAACGCGGCAGTCGTTATTGACCAGCCAGACGAAATCGAAGCCTCTGTCAATGGCCATCTGGATTGCTTGATTGTGCCCACCTGCAAAACCGGAGTTACGCTGATTTCTGATAACCGTTATATCAGGATAGTGCAGTTGTATTTTATTCGCCTCCCCTTCTTTGGAGGCGTTGTCCACAACAACTATTTCCGTATTTTTATATGCCAATTCTGATAGGGAACTCAGGCATTTAATGGTAAGGTCTACAGCGTTCCAATTGAGAACGCTGATCAACACTTTGGGAGTGGCCACTTCCATCATGAATTTCCGCTGTAAGGGGTGAAATTTACTTACGCGCTACTCTTGGGAACCGCTGAACAGTCCCGGGGTGCAAAAAGGTATATCCGAGGAAATCAAACAGCTGGTGGAGGAGCAGGTTGGCCAACACCGCCCAGGCGCTGTGCGAGCACCATTCCTCAGCGCCACTCATAGATCAGCTCGACCCGACGCATCGTTCGACGACAGGCTTCGCTGTCGCATTTCAGTTTGCTGCTTTGCTCGCTGCCAACGGGCAGACGGCGAATCTGGTTTCGTGGTACACCCAGGGAACGTAACCTCTCGCTCACCGCTTCGGTGCGCTTGTCGGCGACGGCCAGATTGTACGCGGCGCTGCCCAGATTGTCGGTATGTCCGGCCAGTACCACCACCAGCTGCGGGTCCTCTTTCAGTTTCTGTGCGTTCTGGCGAAGGATCTCAAGGCCATCGTTGTCAATCATCGCACCATCGAACGGAAAATACACCGTCCTCTTGGCCTCTTCATCGGCGAATGGCGTTGGCTTTGCGCTGCCGTGGCGGACGCTATAGCCTGGCGTTCGCGCGGGCGACGCCGGCGACGCGCCGATTTTTGCCGAATCGCCTGACGCTGGCGGTTTTTCGGTCGTCGCGCAGGCCGAGAGGACAAAGAGGAACGCCAGGCAAACATGGACCAGATGAGGAGGAAACCGCATGGTTGATACACCATCAGATAACGACGACGCGCGTCAGAGAAGGGGAGTTTAGCAATGATTTCCATGCCGCAGGGCAGTTGAAGACGAAACCAGGATGAGCCAGGCGAACGCGCTGCCCGGCTTCCTGCTGGCCAGTCATCTGGCTTCGCTGCTTTTAGTGCCGCGCTGCTGCCGGCGACGACCCCAGCCCAAGCAGGCGATGGGTCTGTGCAACGATGTTCGCGACGGTAACGCCGAAGAACTCGTACAGGTCAGCCGCTGGTGCGGACTCGCCAAAGCGATCAATACCGATCACGGCGCCGCTGCGTCCGACATACTTCCACCACAGATCGGGATGCCCAGCCTCAATGGCAAGCGTCGGGATCGACGGCGGCAGCACCTCCTGACGGTAAGCCGGGGACTGCAGATCGAAGCGTCGGGTGCAAGGCATGGCTACCACGCGTACAGCGATTCCTTCCTGCGCCAGTGCCGCCTGGGCCTCGCAGGCAAGGCTGAGTTCCGATCCGGTGCTGATCAATACGACCCTGGGCGTTCCGCCGGCGGCTTCACGCAGGACGTAGCCACCATGCCGGATGCTGGCGATCTGCTCGGCGGTGCGGGGAAGGGCCGGCAGGTTTTGCCGCGACAGCAGAAAGCACGAGGGGCCGTCGCGCCGTTCCAGTGCGGCCGTCCAGGCCACGGCGGTCTCCATGGCATCGGCCGGGCGCCAGACGTCGAGACCGGGAATCAGCCGCAAAGAGGCGGCATGCTCGATCGGCTGATGCGTCGGACCGTCTTCGCCGAGACCGATCGAATCGTGCGTATAAACCATCAAGTGCCGTTGCTTCATCAGCGCCGCCAGGCGAATCGCATTACGCGCATAGTCCGAGAACACCAGGAAAGTTGCGGTGTAGGGAATGAAGCCACCATGCAGGGCAATGCCGTTGGCGATCGCCGTCATCCCGAATTCACGCACCCCGTAGTTGACGTAGTTGCCGCCGGCTTCGCGGTTGGCGGAACGGGTGCCAGTCCAGTTGGTGAGGTTGGAGCCGGTCAGGTCGGCCGAGCCGCCGAGCAGTTCGGGGAGTCCCGGGGCAAGCGCTTCGATGGCGTTCTGCGAAGCCTTGCGCGTGGCGACGGCGCCAGTCTGGGTCGCCCATCGGCCGAGCAGTTCGGCAACGCGATCAGACCAGTCGGCGGGCAGGGTACCTCGCATTCGACGTTCAAGCTCCGATGCCAGATCGGGATAGGCGTCACGATACGAGGCAAAATTGGCTTGCCAAGCGTATTCGCTGGCCTCTCCTTTGGCACCAGCGTCCCAGCCGGCACGTACATCATCGGGAATTTCGAAGGTGGCAAAGGGCCATTCGAGCTGGCGACGCGTGTTGGCGATTTCGTCCTTACCGAGAGGTGCGCCGTGAACATCGTGCGTGCCGCCCTTGTTCGGCGAACCGAAGCCGATCATCGTCTTGCAGCAGATCAGGGTCGGCCGCCCGCCTGGCGTCTTGGCGATGCGGATCGCTGCCTCGATCGAATCGACATCGTGACCGTCGCAATTGGGCACCACACGCCAGCCATAGGCCTCGAAGCGTTGCGGAGTATCGTCGGCAAACCACGGCTGTACGTGGCCGTCGATCGAAATATCGTTGTCGTCGTAGAAGACGATCAGCTTGGACAGCGAGAGGCGTCCAGCCAGCGAACAGGCTTCGTGCGAAATGCCTTCCATGAGGCAGCCATCGCCGATAAAGGCATAGGTGTAGTGGTCGACGATCCGGTGCCCGTCGCGGTTGAAGGTCTCGGCGAGCAGCCGTTCGGCGAGTGCCATCCCCACCGCGTTGGCGAGGCCCTGACCAAGTGGTCCGGTAGTCGTCTCGATCCCCGGGGTGATCCCGAACTCGGGGTGTCCCGGGGTCTTCGAGTGGAGTTGCCGGAAGCGCCTCAGTTCATTCATGGGAAGATCGTAGCCGCTGAGATGCAGCAGCGCATAGATCAGCATCGACCCATGCCCGTTGGAGAGAACGAAGCGGTCGCGGTCAAACCACAGCGGATTGGCCGGATTGTGTTTGAAGTGGCGGCGCCAGAGGACTTCAGCGATGTCGGCCATGCCCATGGGCATTCCGGGGTGCCCCGAGTTGGCCGCCTCGACGGCGTCAATGGCGAGGATACGCAGGGCATTCGCACAACGGCGACGGAACTTGCGGGATTCGGTAGGCACAACAGTCTCCTTTGGTTGAGGCGCAGGAACAGGTTTCGGCAAGGCGGTCGCTATGCCGTTTCAGCGCGACCGCCGCTTTTTGTCCATCAACTGCATGATCATCGGCGTGAAGATGATCTGCATCGCCAGACCCATCTTGCCGCCGGGGCAGACGATGATGTTCGGCCGCGACATGAACGAGTCGTGCAACATGCCCAACAGGTAGGCGAAGTCGATTCCCTTGGGGTTTGCAAAACGAATCACCAGCATGCTTTCGTCCTGGGACGGGATATCCTGAGCAATGAAGGGGTTGGAAGTATCGACCGTCGGCACTCGCTGGAAATTGACGTGCGTCCTGGAAAACTGCGGGCAAATGTAGTTGGTGTAATCAGGCATTCGCCGCAGGATGGTATCCATCACCGCTTCCGTCGAGTAACCGCGCTGTGCCTTGTCGCGATGCAGCTTCTGAATCCATTCGAGATTGATGATCGGCACGACGCCGACACAGAGGTCGACGTAACGGCCGACGTCGATGGCGTCGGTCCTGGCCGCGCCATGCAGGCCTTCATAAAAGAGCAGATCGGTGCCGGCCGGGAGGTCGGTCCATTCGGTAAAGGTTCCCGGTGGTGAGCCATACAGCTTCGCTTCGGCATCGTCGTGGACGTAATGACGGCTCCTGCCCTGTCCGCTCTCACCGTATTCGCGGAATAGTCCTTCCAGTTCGGACAGCAGATTCGCCTCGGGCCCGAAATGGCTGAAGTGATGGTCGCCGGCCAGGCTTTTCTCGGCCATCGTTGTGCGCATCTCGACGCGGTCGAAACGGTGAAAACTGTCGCCTTCGATGATCGCGGCGTTGAGGTTTTCGCGCCGGAAGATGTGCTGAAATGCGCGCGTCACCGAGGTCGTGCCGGCACCGGACGAACCGGTAATCGCAATGACTGGGTTTTTGATGGACATGGGGGAGGTACCTCCGTTGCTGGAAAGGGGAGTTTTCGCTTGGTGGCGCCGTTCAATCGTCTCTGAAGAGAGTCCGCGTCGAAAAGAGGGGTGACTTGTATGGCTGGTCTTCGCCAGTTTCGTGTTCCCGGTGGTAGCGCTCGATACGCTCGACCTCGTCGCGTGAACCGAGGATCACCGGCACTCGTTGATGGAGGCTGGTCGGCTGCACGTCGACGATGCGTTCGCTGCCGGTTGAAGCCAGGCCGCCGGCCTGGCCAACGATCATTGCCATCGGATTGGCTTCGTACATCAGGCGCAGCCGACCAGGTCTGGACATGTCCTTGCTGTCACGCGGGTACATGAACACTCCCCCACGCATCAGGATGCGGTGGACTTCAGCAACCATCGAGGCTACCCAGCGCATGTTGAAATCCTTGCCGCGAACGCCCGTCTTGCCGGCGAGACACTCGCTCACGTAGCGCTGCACCGGCGGCTCCCAGAAGCGCTCGTTGGAAGCATTGATCGCAAATTCGCGGGTTTCCGGAGAAATCTCCAGGTGCGGATGCGTCAGCAGGAACTCACCGATATCGCGATCGAGCGTGAAGCCGTGGACGCCGCTGCCGACGGTCAGCACCAGCATTGTCGAGGGACCATACAGGGCATAGCCGGCCGCAACCTGGCGGCTGCCGGCTTGCAGAAAGTCGGCTGCGCTTGGCCTGTCAGCACGAGAATTCTCTGGGCAACGCAGCACTGAAAAAATACTGCCCACGGACAGGTTGACGTCGATGTTCGACGAACCGTCGAGCGGATCGAAGACCAACAGATACTTGCCGCGAGGATGCTCAGGTGAAATCGGATAGACGTCCTCCATTTCCTCCGACGCCATCGCCGCCAGGTGGCCTCCCCATTCACAGTGATGAATGAAGGCCTGATTGGCAAGCACGTCTAACCTTTTCTGGGCCTCACCCTGGACGTTTTCGCTGCCTTCATCGCCAAGCACGCCAGCCAGCGAGCCACGCGAGACGCCCTGGGCAATCGCCTTGCATGAGCGTACGACGTCACTGATGAGCATCGAAAAATCGCCGACCAGCGCCGGATTCCGGCGCTGCTCCTCGATGAGAAATTTGTTAACGTTGGTCCGTCCGCATAGCATGGCGATACTCCAGGAGAAGAAGTTCTGGTCGGTCTGTGGATGGTTGCGATTCTAGCCGCCTGATGCAAAAACGCTAGTTAAACGTATTGTTTATTTACTTTAAGAAAAGCTTACCGATGAGAAATGCAACGATCCGCCAACTACAGATTTTCTCGGTCGCCGCCAGCCATCTTTCGTTTGCACGCGCGGCCGAAAATTTGCACCTGACGCACGCCGCCATCTCGCTGCAGATCAAGCAGCTGGAGGATGTCAGCGGCACGCTGTTGTTCGAACGTATTGGCAAACGGGTCTTCCTGACCGAGGCTGGTGAGATCCTGCTGGGTCACACGCGCCAGATTCTGCAGTCGCTGAAGGAAGCGGATGAAGCGCTGCTGGCACTGAAGGGGCTAAAGGGTGGACGTATCGCCGTCGCCGTCGTCAGCACCGCCGAGTATTACGCGCCCCGGCTGCTGGCCGAGTTTGGCAAGGCGCAGGCTGACGTGCGCATCCGGCTTCTCATCGACAACCGCGATACCGTTAGCCGCCTGCTCGCCGGCAACGAGGTCGACCTGGCGATCATGGGCCGCCCGCCGGCCGAACTCGACGCGGTGGCAGTGGCTTTTGCTCCGCACCCGCTCGTCATCATTGCCAGCACCGAGCATCCCCTGAGCCGGCGGGCAAGTGTCGCCGTCGAAGACCTGGCCGGCGAAACCTTGATCGTTCGCGAGTCGGGCTCGGGTACTCGTCTGGCGATGGAAGAATTTTTTCACGAACGCTCGATCAAGCCGCGCATCGGAATGGAGATGGGCAGCAATGAAGCCATCAAGCAGGCCGTCGTGGCCGGACTTGGGATCAGCTTCATTTCCCAGCACACGCTCGGGCTCGAACTGCGTGCCGGGCGTCTGAGCATCCTGAAAGTCGAGGGGACGCCGGTGGTGCGGCGCTGGCACATCGTTCGCCACCGCAGCAAGCACCTCAGCCCCGCCCTGGCTGCCTTCTGGGATTTTGTCGTCGAATATGCTCCAGGCTACCTGAAGAAGCTGGTCTGAAACAAGCGGGGACGCCCGCACGGAGATCAAGCGAAACCAGTCTGTACGGGCTCGGGGATCAACGAGCGCGGTAACGGGCGATGGACAGGGAAGACGATTCTGGCAACGCAACCAGGCACCTCGCCAGCCGTGGCAGATCGACTGTTCGGGCGCAGACTGGCCGCCGCCTGGTGCACTTCGGCAATCTCGCGAACGATCGCCAACCCCAGGCCGCTGCCCTCGCTGTCGGTACCGTCAACACGATAGAAGCGGTCAAATACCTTCTGCGACTCTTCGTCAGAAATCCCGGTGCCGCTGTCCTCGATTTCGAGCAGCGCGAAATCGCCTTGCGCAACCACCCGCGCGGTGACCCGCCCACCCGCCGGGGTATAGCGCAGCGCGTTATCCAGGAGGTTATTGATCATCTCGCGCAACAGGAAGGCATTGCCCAGGATGGGTACATCACCCGCAGGTTCGTAACCCAGATCGATGCCCTTTTCGAGGGCCTGCACCACCCAGGTTTCCACGACGTCACGCAAGAGCTTGTCGAGATCGAGCGCCAGCAGGGGCTGCTGCGAGTGCCCGCTCGCCTCTGCACGCGCCAGAGCCAGCAACTGATCGACCAGATGCGAAGCGCGGTCGGCACCGATCAGGATCTGGCGGAGCGCGTGTCGCAGTTCCTCCGGATCGGTCTCGCGCATCGCCAACTGCGCCTGCGTCTTCAAGCCGGTCAATGGGGTGCGCATCTGATGCGCGGCATCGGCGATGAAACGCCGCTGCGCGGCGACATTCTGCTGCATTCTCCCCAGCATCGAATTGAACGCTTCGGTCAGCGGTCGCAATTCTTCGGGAACTCGGCGCAGCGCGATCGGTGACAGATCGGCTTCGCGACGCGCTTCAATCCGGTCACGCAGGCGGGTCAGCGGACGCAATCCCTGTGACAGGCCAAACCACACCAGAACAACGGCCAGCGGAATGATCACGAATTGCGGCAGGATTACACTGGCGATGATCTTGTTCGCCAGTTGCGAGCGCTTTTCCGTCGTCTCGCCGACTTCAATCAGCACACCCTGTTCGGGCGGCGCACCGGCTTCGAACAGATACAGATAGGCAACGCGCAGAGTCTGTCCGCGGTACTCGTCATCGCGGAAAAGCACCTCGTGGTGTTCGCTTTTCCACCACTCGGCAGAGTTCTTCGGCGCGGCCAATTCGCGGTCGCCGGTGATCAGCCTGCCGTCGCGATCCAGCAAATGAAAGTAGACGTTATCGATCTCGTCCGAACGCAGGAAAGCCTGTGCCAAGCCGGGTAACGCGAGCTGCGGACGTCCGTCGACGAAGCTGATCTGGCGCGAGATCGCCGCCACGTGTTCCCGCAGGGACTGATCGTAGGGAAAGCTGGCAACGCTGTTGGCGAAGTAGTGTGTAAACGCGATGCTGATTGGCCACACGAAGAGGAGCGGAGCCAGCATCCAGTCGAGGATCTCGCCAAACAGCGAGCGCTGGATGTCAGGACTTTCTTTCTTCCGCAGGTTTCTCAAGGTAGTAGCCAAGCCCACGCACGGTAATGATATTCACCCCCGTCGATTCGAGCTTCTTGCGCAGGCGGTGAATATAGACCTCGATCGCGTTGTGACTGACCTCTTCACCCCAGCCGCAGAGGTGATCCACCAATTGGTCCTTGCTGACCAGTCGCTTCGGCCGGGACAGGAGAATCTCCAGCAGACCAAGCTCGCGTGCCGAGAGTTCGAGCATTTCGTCATTCACCAGCGCGCAGCGGTCAGTCTGGTCGAAAACCAGCGATCCGCACTGGATCATCCGCGAGGTACCTGACGAGCGGCGGCTCAGCGCCCGCACGCGCGCCTCGAGCTCAGCCAGCTCAAAAGGCTTGGCCATGTAATCGTCAGCGCCGAGATCGAGCCCCTTGACGCGGTCATCGATGCCGTCAAGGGCGGTCAGGATCAGCACCGGCGTGGTTGATTTGCGCGTCCGCAGGCGACGCAGAACATCCAGCCCAGGTAGTCGCGGCAGGCCCAGATCGAGAATCAACAGATCGTAGGTGTTGGTCAACAAGGCGGTATCGGCGTCAATCCCGTTATACGCACAGTCGATCGCATAACCGCCCAGGCGCAGGGATCGACACAGGCCGTCGGCAATGATGCGGTCGTCTTCAGCGAGGAGAATTCGCATGCCTTGCCGTTCCTCAGCCGGCGCGCGTAAGTTGCCTGTAAGTCCGTTCTCTTAAAGTACGCATGCTGTTCTCCTTTTCATGGTCCTGGGAGTTCTGGCCATGGCCAGAACTCGGGGAGCGCCCGAATACTGCACCGGGCGCTCCCCGCCATTTTTTTCTGGAATCATGTTAGCCGCAGCCTCGCTGGCTGGTTTGACGAGTGCTGCCCGTTGCTTCAGCGTGCGAGTGTAACATGGCTGCCACGGGCTTCCATGATCGCTGCTGGTTCAGGGGGCGCTTGTCTGTGCCGGACCAACCGGCAACGAACCGTGCCTGCGACACCCCTCGCGAATGGGGGCATGCAGCGGCCAGCACCCCCACACTGGTTTGCTCAGCGCTTGCCGCCCAGCACGGCCTCTACCAGCCGAACCCAGTAGCTCACCCCAAGCGGCAGAATCTCGTCGTTGAAGTCGTAGTGTGGATTGTGCAGGGTGCAGCCCCCACTACCCGGACCATTGCCAAGCCAGACGTAACAGCCAGGACGCTCGCGCAGCATGTAGGCAAAGTCCTCGGCACCCATGGAGGGAAGTTCAGTCTGGCGCACCCGCGCGGGGCCGAACAACTCGCTCGCCACCTGCCGACAGACTTCGGTTTCCACGGCGCTGTTGACCGTCGGCGGATAGCGATGGTCGAAGCGTACCGAGATCTGTGCTCCAAAAGCGCTGGCAACGCCATTGCACAGCCGCAGCACGGCGCTCTCAACCAGGTTCTGGGTGGTGGCGTTGAAGCTGCGGATGGTACCGCGTAGAACGGCATCGTCGGGGATGACGTTCCAGGCCTCGCCGCCGTGAATCTGGGTGACGCTGACCACCGCCGATTCGCAGGGGTGCAGGTTACGGGCAACGACGGTCTGCAACGCCAGCACCAGCTGACTCGCGGTGACCAGAGTGTCCACCCCCTGATGGGGCATCGCGGCATGGCAACCCTGTCCGCGTACGGCCATCTCGAAGCTGCAGGTACCAGCCATTACTGCGCCCGGCATCACGGCCATCTCGCCGACCGGAATGCCCGGCCAGTTATGCAAACCAAACACCGCATCCATCGGAAACCTCTCGAACAGGCCGTCGTGGATCATCACTTCGGCACCGCCCTCGGATTCCTCGGCCGGCTGGAAGATGAAATACACGCTGCCATCGAAATCGAGTTGATCCCGGTGTTCGGCCAGGTAGCGCGCAGCACCGAGCAGCATCGTCGTGTGCCCGTCATGCCCACAGGCATGCATGCACCCTTCCCTGGTCGAACGGTGGGCAAAGTCGTTCTTCTCGAGCAGTGGTAAGGCATCCATGTCGGCCCGCAGACCAATCGCGCGGTGACTGTTGCCCTTGCGCAGGACGCCCACGACGCCGGTTCGGGCCAGACCGCGATCGTTTGCCAGTCCGTAGCTCGACAACTCGCGCGCCACCAGTTCAGCGGTTCGCAGCTCGTTGAAAGCCAGCTCGGGATGCGCATGGATGTCGCGCCGAATTCCGCCGAGGTCAGCGAGAAAAGGGATGTTCAAAGGTGTCATGAGCGCGACCCGATCACGTGGGAGATACAGTTTATTCGAGAGTGGCTTGCTCGTGGTGCCAAGCATCCGTTATGCTGTATGTCATGCATCTCGTTCTCATCAGTGGCCTCTCTGGTTCCGGCAAATCAATCGCCCTCAAAGTGCTTGAGGACGCCAACTACTACTGTGTTGACAACCTGCCGTCGCAACTGTTGCAACCGCTGGTCGGCCAACTTGAGTTACAGGGCTACGACCAGGTCGGAGTGGTCATCGACATCCGCGGCGGCGATAGCGTGGCCATGCTTCCCCTGCAGTTGGACGCCCTGCGGGCCAACAATCTCGAACTGCAGTTCCTGTTCCTCGACGCCCAGGATGCAACGCTGATCAAGCGTTACTCGGAAACGCGGCGCCGACATCCGCTGGCCAGCGACCGGATGACCTTGACCGAAGCCATCGCCGAAGAACGTGTTCGCCTTGGCGAGCTGGTTGCCCTCGGTCACCATATGGACACCAGTGGAGTCAAAGCCAGCACCCTGCGTGAATGGGTGCGTGGATTCGTTACCCTGGAAGAATCCGCGGACCCCTGCCAGGGGCTGACGCTGCTGTTCGAATCGTTCGGCTTCAAGAATGGCATCCCGCTCGACGCCGACCTGGTTTTTGACGTTCGTTGTCTGCCCAATCCGCACTACGATCTCAACTTGCGCCCCTTTACCGGTCGCGACGCGCCGGTAATGACGTTCCTCGAGGCAGAACCCGAAGTCCTGCGGATGCGCAACGACATCGCTGGCTTCGTTCGCTCCTGGCTGCCCTCCTACGTCCAGGACAGCCGCAGTTATCTGACCGTAGGCATCGGCTGCACCGGCGGCCAGCATCGTTCGGTGTACCTTGCCGAGTGGCTGCAACGCGAGTTTCGCGACTGTGCGCGCGTACTGGTGCGTCACCGCGAGTTGCGCTCACCGGCGATCATCGGCGGCAATCTCTGATGTTCTGGGTCGGGCTGTTGAAGCCTGGCGACTGGCTACTGGTGCTGCTGGGTGTGGTGGTCTGCGCACTGTCGTTCCCCGTGGCCTGGCGGGCAGGCATCGCTGAGAAGGCCATCGTCCGGCAAGCTGGCGAGGTGTTTTCCGAACTCGATCTGGCGCGCAATCGCCGCCTCGAAGTCCCTGGCCCACTCGGCATCACCACGGTCGTCGTCGACCGGCGGCGGGTACGCGTGCTTGCCGACCCGGGTCCCCGCCAATACTGTGTGCGTCAGGGCTGGCTGACGCGGCCCGGCGAGATCGCGATCTGTGCACCCAATCAGGTCAGCGTCGAGATCCGCGGGGGCAACCATGATTCCCTTGCCTATTGAACACTGGCCTGTGTGGGCCAAGCCGGTTTATAATCGGCGCTCGATCCGAGGAGCGCTGCAGGGCTGTCTCCGACAGTTTCAGGCTCGGATTCTTCAAACGGCGCTCATCCAACCAACCCATGCCGGGCATGGAGAGATGGGTGGGCGTAGGCTGCCGTCCGGCAGCTGCTAGGCACACCGGCTTTCCGTCCCCGGCTACAGTTCTCAAGGAGCCTTACTGTGTCGGATGCTGCTACCCAAAACATGGACTACGTGATTGCTGACCTCGGCCTCGCCGACTGGGGCCGCAAGGAAATCCGTATCGCCGAAACCGAAATGCCGGGCCTGATGGCGATTCGCGAAGAGTTCGCCGCCGCCAGGCCGCTCAAGGGCGCACGCATCACCGGTTCGCTGCACATGACCATCCAGACTGCCGTGCTCATCGAGACCCTGGTTGCCCTCGGAGCAGAGGTACGCTGGGCCTCGTGCAACATCTTCTCGACCCAGGATCACGCGGCGGCGGCCATCGCAGCGTCCGGCGTACCGGTCTTCGCCGTCAAGGGCGAGTCGCTGGCCGATTACTGGGACTATACCCACCGCATTTTCGAGTGGCCGGATGCCGGTTACAGCAACATGATCCTCGACGATGGCGGCGACGCGACGCTGCTCCTGCATCTCGGAGCCAAGGCAGCCAGCGACCCGACGGTACTCGCCAGCCCGACTTCCGAGGAAGAGACCATTCTTTTCGCGGCAATCAAGGCCAAGCTGGCCAGCGATCCGACCTGGTACGCGCTACGCCTGGCTGCGGTCAAGGGCGTCACCGAGGAGACCACGACCGGCGTCCATCGTCTATACCAGATGCACGCGTGCGGCGAACTCAAGTTCCCGGCGATCAATGTGAACGATTCGGTGACCAAGTCGAAGTTCGACAACCTCTACGGTTGCCGTGAATCCCTGGTCGACGGCATCAAGCGCGCAACCGATGTAATGATTGCCGGCAAGGTTGCCCTGATCGCCGGTTATGGCGACGTCGGCAAGGGTTCGGCGCAAGCCATGCGCGCCCTCTCGGCGCAGGTCTGGGTTACCGAGATCGACCCGATCTGTGCCCTGCAGGCGGCCATGGAAGGTTACCGTGTGGTGACCATGGAGTACGCTGCTGACAAGGCCGACATCTTCGTCACCTGCACCGGCAACTACCATGTGATCACGCATGCGCATATGCAAAAGATGAAGAATCAGGCCATCGTCTGCAACATTGGCCACTTCGACAACGAAATCGACGTCGCCTCGGTCGAGGGCTACGCCTGGGAGGAAATCAAGCCGCAGGTCGACCATGTGATCTTCCCGGACGGCAAGCGCATCATCCTGCTGGCCAAGGGTCGCCTGGTAAACCTCGGTTGCGGCACCGGTCATCCGTCGTATGTGATGAGTTCCTCGTTCGCCAACCAGACCATCGCCCAGATCGAACTGTTCTCCCGCAACGCTGACTATCCGGTTGGCGTCTATACGCTGCCCAAACATCTGGACGAAAAGGTTGCGCGGCTGCAGCTCAAGACGCTCAATGCGCAACTCTCCGAACTGACCGAACAGCAGGCGGCCTACATCGGTGTGCCAAAGGAGGGTCCGTATAAATCCGACCAATATCGCTACTGATCGTCACCGCAACCGGGGATTGCCATGCGTCTGACCCTGCTCTGGCTAAACAATGCCGGTTCGCTGCTGGAGGGCTTGGTCGTCGGCGGCTTCTGCTCGGGAGTGCTGGGGGCCGTTCTCTACAGCATTTTTCCTTCGCTCCTCTCGTCGCTGTTGCCCACCGGCAGGAGCACCCAATAGACTCATCATGACCCAGCCTATCTTCAGCCTCGAATTGTTTCCGCCACAGACGCCCGAAGGCGCGGAGAAGTTGCGGGCGGCACGCGCGCGAATGGCGCTGCTGAAACCGAGCTTCTTCTCGGTCACCTTCGGTGCCGGGGGTTCGACGCGCGACCGAACGCTCGACACCGTGCTCGAAATACAGAGCGAGGGCCATCACGCAGCACCGCACCTGTCGTGTATCGGCTCGACCCGGGACAGCATTCGCAACATCCTCGACCAATATCGTAGCCACGGCATTCGCCACCTCGTTGCCCTGCGTGGCGACCTGCCGTCGGGAATGGCGAGGCCCGGCACCTTCCGCTACGCCAACGAACTGGTCGAATTCATCCGTGCGGAAACCGGCGCCTGGTTCCACATCGAGGTGGCCGCCTATCCGGAGTATCACCCGCAGGCGAAGAGCCCGACCGACGACCTCATGGCTTTCAAGCGCAAGCTCGAAGCCGGTGCGAATTCGGCGATCACCCAGTATTTCTACAACTTCGACGCCTACGCGCACTTCATCGACGAGTGCCAGGCGGTCGGCATCAACGTGCCGATCGTCCCGGGTATCATGCCGATTTCCGGCTTCAGCAACCTGGCACGTTTTTCCGATAACTGTGGCGCCGAGATCCCGCGCTGGATCAGGAAAAGGCTGGAAAGCTACGCCGACGACACGGCGTCGATCCGCGCCTTCGGCCTCGACGTAGTCAGCGAACTCTGCGCCAGACTGCTGGCCAGCGACGTTCCCGGTCTGCACTTCTACACGCTCAATCAGGTCGCGTTGACCAGCACCCTCTGGCAGCGCCTTGGCCTTTCCGCAACGCCAGCGGCAGACTGCGCGGGAGCGGCCGAAACTGGCTGGGCAGGCGCTTGACGATTCCTCGCGCGCGACGCGCGGCATCTGTGAAAGGACTCTTCGGTGCCTGGAGTACCTGCTCTGACGACTACTTCGAGGCTGCATGCAAGACTATTACGCCATACTGGGGATCGCCAGCGACGCCGCAAACGATACCATCAAAGCGGCTTACCGCAAGAAGGCGCTGCAGCTTCACCCTGACCGAAACGCTGCGCCCGAGGCAATCGACCAGTTTCGTGACGTTCAGGAAGCCTACGAAACGCTTTCGCATGCCGACCGGCGACACGACTACGATGAGAACCGACGCCGCAATCTTCTCGACAAGCCGCTGGAAACTGCTCGGGAGATCTGGAAACACTATCTTGAAGGAGTATTGCAGTGAGGCCATCGCCATTCTTTGAAGAGCTGCTATCGGCCTACGACGCCGAACTCGACGATCTGATGACCGACTCGGCAGGACATGATGTCCTGGCCAAGCGGCTCAAGGCGAAGCGTGACCAGGTTTCCCAACTTCTGCCGATGCTCGAGTGCAACCCGGAAATGGTCGCTGTCGCCTTCCACGGCGGTATCCGCTTTGCCAGTCCGGAAGTCATGCACGATCTGGCTGCCCAGGATCCCGAGGACCTGCCACCCTGGTCGACGCTGCTCGCCGCGGTGTCGCTCGAACCCTGGGCGGAAGAGCTGGCGAAGATCATTCTCGCGGACCCGAATGGCGAGCAGTTTCTCGTTGTTGCAGCCTGTCTCGAGTACCTGCATGGTCGCTCGGCGATCTCTTCGCAGCCAGCCGGCGGGCCGGCGACGGACGACCGCGGCGACGCTATGGACGAGGGTGACTCCGACATCGACCTCGATCTCGAAGAGGCCGGCGCCGACTGGCTCGCCGAGCAGGGTTTCGATCGCAAGGATCAGTTTTCGGGAGATCACTGATGAGCTATCCGGTACTCGCGACAGCGGCGCAGCTGATCCGCGTCGGTGATATTGTCGGTGCCGAAGCGGCCCTGGCTTCGCTGGTGGAAACCGACGGCGACCAGGCCCTGGTGGTGGCTCTCGACGAATTTCCCGCCAAGGACCTGCTGGCAGTTCTCCGCGACTTCGATTCGTCGCGGGAATCAGTAGTAAACCTGCTGGTTTCACCCGCACAGTTTGCCCGCGCGATCGTTCTCGAACGGCGCTACGGCGACAGCCACGAACGGCTGCACGGCATGATCAATGCGGTGGTTTTCCGCATCGGCAGCGATCCTGGCGAGTTCATCGAGGCGATCGCAGACCTGGAAGACGGTTGTGAAGTGCTTGCCGACTATCTTGGTGAACGGTCCGAAAGCGTCGAACACTTCTTCCAGACGGGCAGCTTTGACTTTTTTGCCGATGCCGACGAATCACCCGACGACCTCACCGATGAGGAGCGCCTCGACGCGCTCTCCGATCAGGACCTCAATCGCGCCTCACTTAGCCATAGCGAAGTCGATGACCACGACTGGATGGAGCTGACGTGGACGCTGCGTTACCAGCATCCAGAGATCTTCCGGGATGTCCTGCTGATCCTGCGCGCGCGCGCCAGGGCGGAGGAAGCGGCGGTGGCGGCGCCAGCCAGCCCCGCTGCTGGCCGCCCTCCTGCCGATCCCGAGGAAGAGTCCGCGCTCTGAGCAGGCCAGCCCCGCCAGCCAGCCATTGCCAGGCGTCACAGCCCATGCCAGCCAGCAGCCAGCAAGTCGCGCTATTCGACGACCGGCCGTTTTTCGAAAGGGCGCTCGTGTATGGGGTACGCGAGGGCATCATCGACCACGACAAAATCAACAGCATTCTGAATGACGCCCCGAAAGGGATGCTGCAGATTGCCAACTTCTTCGGCACAGCGTACCTGCGCCCGAATGTCGAGGCAGCGCGCGCACGGATGGTCAATCTCGTCAGTCTGCATCTCGAGGACAGCAGTGGCGGCGATCTCGAAAAGGCAGCGCGATCGTTGCGTGACCACACCTTCCTGTCGCTTTCGCGCGGCGGATCCGAGATGCTGAAGAGTCTCTGGGCAATGCCCGAGGACGCATCGTACGCCCTCCTGCTGAGGCAATCGCAGAAGGAGTTCCTGGCCGAGTGGTCGCTGCGCAGCCTGGCCGAGTACCGCCAGGAGTGCGAACGACGACAAGGCCATCAAACGGCGATTTCGGCGGCGCTGTGGTTTGCCGAAAAGCTCGGCGTGCCTGCCTCCGGTATTTCGACGGTGGCCGTCGAATCGATCATACGCACAGCAATTCTCGTCTATCTGAGCGCCACGACGCCGGCGAGCCTACCCAATGCTGCCGGCCTGATCGCGATTTTTGACGCAATCCGGAAGAAAGGTGTCCCCGCCAAGGGCAGAAAACACCTCAAGGAGGTATTCAAGGCCTTGCCCGAAGCGTACCGGACGGTCGCCAGCCGCGAACTGAAACGCGTGGAAAGCGAGGATCTGCCGAGAATTCTCGACGCCTCCGAGGCGATGAACCGGCTGATCCAGGAGTTGGAGCCGCTGTACTTCCTGCGCGATTTCGGTCCCGAGGATGCGAGTCTGTTTGACGCAGCGGTGTCGGAGGATTGGCAGAGGATCACCGGTGGCAAGACCGATGACAACTCACTGCTGACGATTTTCGTCTGCCTCGCCGCCGCGGCGCCGGCCAAACCCGCGCTCAGCAAGGTCGCCGCACGGGCGCTGATCCGCAAGGCCCGCAGCGACGGTTTCCAGCGCCTGCCCGTGCTGCGTTTCATTCGCGCCAGCGCACCCTACGAGATGCAGGACGACCTCGAAGCACTTTGGCAGGACTTCTTTCCCGAGGCAGAGGGGTTTCTGCTCGATGCCACCGACACCACGCTGAGCGAGGCCCTCGCCTTCCTGAAGGAAAACTGCAGCGTCGTCTAGTGGCACGCTGCCAGCGGGCTCGCGGCGCGGGTAGGGGTAGGGCTGCTGGCGGATCCGCCTGACAGCTCGATTCCTGCTCGATGATGGCAATCGCTGCGCAGCGGTTTCGCTGCTGCCGCGCAAGCTGCCGAGCGTCGGTCGCGAACCGGCGTAGCGCTCATTTGCCGAGTACGCTGCCCTCGCGCCGCGGGTCGGCACCGCCCAGGTAGCCATCACGATTCTTCACGATGGCCTGCAGTCCGCTGGTCATCGGCACTTCGTTGACCGCATGTCCTCTGGCCTTGAGCGCGTCGACAAAGAGCGGGGCAAAGCGTCCTTCCTCGAGCAAGGTCGGGCCATTCAACGACCCGAAATTAGGCAGGTCGATCGCCTGCTGCGGCGTCATTCGCCAGTCAAGCGTCGCGTAGAGCAGCTTGGCGGTGTAGTGGATGATCAGCGCGCCGCCCGGCGAGCCGCCGCTCATCAACACTTCGCCCGTGTCGGCAGCGAAGACCAGCGTCGGGCTCATCGACGAACGCGGGCGCTTGCCCGGCTGCACGCGGTTGGCGACGGGTTTGCCGCTGCCGTCGCGCGCAGCGAAAGAGAAGTCGCTGAGCTGGTTGTTGAGCAGAAAACCCTTGACCATCTGGCGCGCACCGAAAGCATCCTCGATGGTAGTGGTCATGGCCAGCACGTTGCCGTAGCCGTCCACGATGCTCAGGTGCGAGGTGCCGTGTTCGACCTGTTCGGGCATTGGCGCATGCGTGGTCAACCACGGCGAGCCCGGCGTGGCGATGCGCATGCTCTTCTCGCCGATCAACAGCGCGCGGCTGGCGAGATAGTCGGGCCCGATCAGCGAGTACCAGCTGCCAGCGGGCGCCGCGATGAAGTCCGGGTCGGCGACATATTGGGCACGATCGGCAAAAGCGAGGCGCGCGGCTTCGCTGTAGTAATGCATCCATAGCGGGTCGGTTAGCGACAGTGACGCCGCGTCCGTGCCCTGGAGGATGCCGAGAATCTGGGCAATGGTGATCGCCCCCGAGCTCGGTGGCGGAAAACCGCAGATCCGGTAATTCCGCCGGGGTTCGACCAGGCGCGGCGCATAGTTGCTGCAGAAAGGCAGCCGCCGCTGCGGCCGGTAGCTGGCCAGGTCGGTCATGCTCAAGTTGCCGGGGTTGCCAGGATGCTGTCGCACCTTGTCGACAATCGCCTGCGCGATCTCGCCCTCGTACAGCGCAGGCGAGCCTTCGCTGGCGATTCGGCGCAGAACGTCGGCCAGCTCCGGATTGCGGAGGCGGCTGCCAATCGCCAGCGGCTGCCCGTCGCGAGCGTAGAAATAGGCCGCCGCAAGCGGGTCCTGCCGCAGGTAGGGATCGGCCTTGAGCAGGGCATGCAGGCGCTGACTGATCGGGAAGCCATTCTCGGCCAGGCGGATTGCCGGTGCGAACAGGCTCGCCCAGGGCAGCCTGCCGAACTCCGCATGCGCCACTTCGAGCATCCGCACGGTGCCCGGCACGCCGACCGCACGCCCACCGACGACGGCTTCATGAAAAGTCATCGGCTTGCCGTCGGCTCGCAGGAAGAGCGTTTCGTCGACCGCCGCCGGCGCCGTCTCACGGCCGTCGAAAGCCACCGTCTGACGGCCGTCGTAATACAACAGGAAGGCGCCGCCGCCGATCCCGCTCGACTGTGGCTCGACCAGTGTCAGGACCATCTGCGCAGCCACCGCCGCGTCGATCGCCGAACCGCCGGCTTCGAGCATGCTCACGCCGGCTTCGCTGGCCAATGGATTGGCCGTCGCCACCGCAAATTTCTGGCCATGCCAGCCGGTCTGTGCCGTGCTGCCCGAATCGCCTTCGGGTTGGCGAGCCTCGCTACTGGCGACGACTGAATGGGTGGTCGCTGGCAGCGTGCTGCAGCCAACCGTGAGAAGGGTCAGCGCGAGGTAAAAGGCATGCATGGCGAGCGTGGCTCCGATGGCGAGACCCGGCTTTGTCTCATCCAAGTCCCCGCGCGTCAAGAGGAAGCCAGCGCATGCCCCCCGATCAGTGGCAGCCAATGATTGTTTTTGCACATACATCAGTATATGCTTATGAACATGTCAGGCCATTCTTACCTTCAATTGCCACGCTGGTGGCCGCTGCTCGCCACGCTCGCCAGTGCGGCTGCGCTGGGCGCGCACGCGCCACCCTTGCCGACGCGGGTGGTACAGCTGCAGCCGGTCGAGCTGACGCTGTCGGCGGAAGCAATCGTCGAAGCGGTGAATCAGGCGACGCTGGCGGCGCAGGTCTCCGGCCGGATCGTTGACGTGTATGTGGATGCCGGACAGGCGGTCAGGAAAGGTGATCTGCTGATGAAGATCGATTCCCGCGAAGCGACCGAGGCAGCCGCCGGCGCCTCGGCGCAGCTTGTCAATGCCCGCGCCAACTACCAGCGCATGTTGGGCCTGCGGCAACAGGGCTTCGTCAGCCAGGCGGCGGTGGACAAGGCGAAGGCCGAGCTCGACGCCGCGCAGGCGACGCAGGGGCAGACCTCGGTCGTCGTCGACCATACGGCGGTGCGGGCGCCCATCTCCGGTATCGTCGCGCAACGTCTGACCGAGCTCGGCGAAATGGCCGTTCCCGGCAAACCGCTGCTGTTGATCTACGACCCCAAGGGCTTGCGGGTCACCGCGAGCATCCCGCAATACCGGCTGGCGCAGATGCGCTCGGTAAAACAGGCGACGATCGAGTTCCCCGAACTCGGAAAAACGGTCGCGGCGACCCGTGTGACGGTCCTGCCGACGGCTGATTCGGCGACCCATGTCTCGCCGGTGCGCGTCGATGTGCCGGCTGGGATCAGCGACGTCGTTCCCGGCATGCATGCCCGCCTGCATTTCGTCATCGGCCGCGCCAGCAAGATGAGCGTGCCGCAGACCGCGATTGTCCGCCGTGGCGAGGTCGCCGCGGTGTATGTGCAGAATGAAGCGGGCGCGCTCGCGCTGCGGCAGCTGCGCCTGGGCGAAGCGGTCGGCGCCGGCGAAGTCGAAGTGCTCGCCGGCCTGCAGGCCGGCGAGCGAGTGGTTCTCGATCCGCTAAAGGCCGCCGTCCAGATCAAGTCTGCCGCGCGGTTGGACAAGTAGGCCGATGGGGGTTTCCGGCCGCATCGCCCGTCTTTTCGCCAGCTCGCAGATGACGCCGCTGCTGGCGCTGCTGGCGCTGCTGCTGGGCATCTTCGCGACGCTGGTGACCCCGCGCGAGGAAGAACCGCAGATTGACGTGACCATGGCCGATGTGTTCATCCCCTTCCCCGGCGCGTCGGTCCGCGATGTCGAAAATCTGGTCGCGACGCCGGCCGAACAGGTGTTATCGCGGATGTCGGGAATCGAGCATGTGTATTCGGTGTCGCGGCCCGGCCTGGCGGTGCTGACCGTGCAGTTCGCCGTCGGCGTCAAGTACAGCGACGCCGTCGTACGCCTCTACGATACGGTGCATTCGCATCGCGACTGGCTGGCGCCGAACCTCGGAGTTCTCGAACCGACGGTCAAGCCGAAAGGCATCGACGACGTGCCGATCGTCTCGCTGACTTTCTGGACTGCCGATCCGGCGCGCTCCGCCTTCGATCTGCAGCAGGTGGCACGTGCTACCGAGACCGAGTTGAAGCGCATCCCGGGAACCCGCGATGTGTCCACTCTCGGTGGCCCCGATCACGTCGTTCGCGTCTTGCTGGACAGCGAGCGGATGAACGCCTACGGCGTCACGCCGCTGGACCTCGCGGCGGCGCTGCGCGCCGGCAACACGCTGCAGTCCTCCGGCAGCCTGGTCGCCGGCAACCGCGAAGTGCTGGTGCAGACCGGCAGCTATCTCGAATCGGCGGCTGACGTCCGGCAGTTGGTGGTCGCCGTGCGCGGCAGCGCCAACGAGCGGAAGCCGGTGTTCATCGGCGACGTCGCGCGTGTCGAGGACGGTCCCGATCAACCCGCACGCTACGTCTGGATCGGCACTCGTGGCGGCGAGTTTCCGGCGGTGACCGTGCAGATCTCGAAAAAACCCGGCGTCAACGCGGCCGACGTCGCCAACGCCGTGATCGAACGTGTCGAATCGCTCAAGGGCACCGTGATTCCGGAGGGAGTCGAGGTCACGGTGACCCGCAACTACGGCCAGACGGCGACCGACAAGGCGCAGAAGCTGATTGGCAAGCTGGTCTTCGCTACCGCTTTCGTGATCGTTCTGGTGTTCTTTGCGCTCGGTCGGCGCGAGGCGCTGATCGTCGGCGTGGCGGTCACCCTGACCCTCGCAGCGACGCTGTTTGCCTCCTGGGCGTGGGGATTCACGCTCAATCGCGTGTCGCTGTTCGCCCTGATCTTCTCGATCGGCATCCTCGTCGACGACGCCATCGTCGTTGTCGAGAACATCCATCGCTGGCAGGCGTTGCAGCCCGGAAGACCGCTGCTCGAAATCATTCCGCTGGCCGTCGACGAAGTCGGCGGGCCGACGATTCTCGCCACTTTTACGGTCATCGCCGCGTTGTTGCCGATGGCTTTCGTGAGCGGCCTGATGGGCCCCTATATGAGCCCGATCCCGATCAACTCGTCGTTGGGGATGCTCCTTTCGCTGGCCATCGCCTTCGTCGTCACGCCCTGGTTGGCGGCGCGTCTGCTGGCCAGTACGGCGCACCCGACGGCCGGCAAAGAGGGCGAGCCGCATGGCACCGTCAGCGCACCAAGCTGGCTCGAGCGGCTGTTTCGTCGTCTGCTGACGCCCTTCCTCGACCCGCAGAAAGGAAAGTCTTCGCGTCGATGGTTGCTGCTCGCGATCCTCGTGCTGATCTTCGGCTCGCTGTCGCTAGCCGCGATGAAACTCGTAGTGCTCAAGATGCTGCCCTTCGACAACAAGAGCGAGTTCCAGATCGTTCTCGACATGCCGGTCGGCACGCCGCTCGAGGAAACCGCGCGGGTATTGCGGGAAATCGGCAGCGAAATCGTCAAGATCCCGGAAGTGAGCGATTACCAGGCCTACGCCGGCACCGCCAGCCCGATCAATTTCAACGGTCTGGTTCGCCAGTATTACCTGCGCGCGGCGCCGGAACTCGGTGACCTGCAGGTCAATCTGGTAGACCACCGGCAGCGCTCGCGGCAGAGTCACGCCATCGCCACCGCGGTGCGCCCGACCGTCGAAGCAATCGGCCGCCGCGCCGGCGGCAACGCCAAGGTCATCGAAGTGCCGCCAGGTCCGCCGGTGCTATCGCCGATCGTCGCCGAGGTGTACGGGCCGGACTACCGCGGTCAGATAGCGGTGGCCAGGGAAGTTCGCAAGGTGCTCGAGGCGACGCCGGACCTGGTAGCGATCGACGACTCGGTCACTGCCGAGGGCAGCAAGACGATCCTGCATGTGCTGCAGAACCAGGCCGCACTGCTCGACGTCGCACAGAGCGACATCGTCGAGGTGGTGCGCATGGGACTGGCCGGCGAGGATGTGACGCCGCTGCATAACAGCGATGCGAAGTTCGAGATTCCGGTGCGGCTGACGCTGCCCGCCGACCAGCAGAGCTCGCTCGATGCACTGCTCAAGCTGCGCGTGCGCGCCCGCACGGGCGCCCTGGTGCCGGTTTCGGAACTCGTCGAGGTGCGCCAGCAGGCGCGCGAAACGGTGATTTACCACAAGGACCTGCTGCCGGTAGTGTACGTCGTCGCCGACATGGGCGGCCAGCTCGATTCACCGCTGTACGGCATGTTCGCCGCGCGCGGGGACCTCGTCGGCCGCTCGCTCGACGGCCTTGACCGCGGCGCTGGCACGCTTGGCGAGTATTTCATCCGCCAGCCAGCAACGCCGGACGCCGGCTACAGCATCAAGTGGGATGGCGAGTGGCAGATCACCTACGAGACCTTCCGCGACATGGGGATCGCTTACGCGGTCGGCCTGGTCCTGATCTATCTGCTGGTCGTCGCGCATTTCAAGAGTTACCTGGTGCCGCTGATCATCATGGCGCCGATTCCGCTGACCATCATCGGCGTCCTGCCGGGGCATGCGCTGCTCGGCAGCCAATATACGGCGACCTCGATGATCGGCATGATCGCGCTCGCCGGGATCATCGTCCGCAACTCGATCCTGCTCGTCGATTTCATTCGCCAGCAGGTCGCCGGGGGGATGCCACTGCGCGAAGCGATCATCCAGTCCGCCGCCGTACGCGCCAAGCCGATCGCGCTGACCGCGCTGTCGGCGATGCTCGGCGCGCTGTTCATCCTCGACGACCCGATCTTCAACGGGCTGGCCATCAGCCTGATCTTCGGCATCTTCGTCTCCACCCTGCTGACGCTGGTGGTGATCCCGGTGCTGTACTACGCAGCCTTCTTCCGCAAGGAGTGTCCACAATGACCACCGATCGCGCCGTACGCATCATGGCCGGCAGCTTCGTCCTCATCTCGCTCGCCCTGGGTGTGCCGGAGAGCCCGCTCTTCGTTTCCAGATACTTTCTGTGGTTCACGGCCTTCGTCGGCGCCAACCTTTTTCAGAGCGGCTTCACCTGCTTCTGTCCGGCCGAGAGTCTGATGGTCAAGCTGGGGATGAAGCGGGGCGGATAGACTCCGCCATCAGCGAATGGTGCCAGACCGCCCCCCCCCCCCCCCCCCCCCCCCCCCCC
Organism: Candidatus Accumulibacter affinis; assembly: GCA_016713625.1. Taxonomy (GTDB): domain Bacteria; phylum Pseudomonadota; class Gammaproteobacteria; order Burkholderiales; family Rhodocyclaceae; genus Accumulibacter; species Accumulibacter affinis. The sequence goes on along the minus strand of JADJOT010000002.1, from coordinate 398,876 downwards.
CCCCCCCCCCCCCCCCCCCCCCCCCCCCCCCCCCCCCCCCCCCCCCCCCCCCCCCCCCCCCCCCCCCCCCCCCCCCCCCCCCCCCCCCCCCCCCCCCCCAAAACCCCCCCCCCCCCCCCCCCACCCCCCCACCCCCCCCCCCCCCCCCCCCCCCCCCCCCCCCCCCCCCCCCCCCCCCCCCCCCCCCCCCCCCCCCCCCCCCCCCCCCCCCCCCCCCCCCCCCCCCCCCCCCCCCCCCCCCCCCCCCCCCCCCCCCCCCCCCCCCCCCCCCCCCAAACCCCCCCCCCCACAACCCCCCCCCCCACAACCCCCCCCCCCCCCCCCCCCCCCCCCACCCCACCCCACCCCACCCCCCCCCCCCCCAACCCCCCCCCCACCCCCCCCCCCCCCACCCCCCCCCCCCCCCCCCCCCCCCCCCCCCCCCCCCCCCCCCCCCCCCCCCCCCCCCCCAAAAACAACAAAAAAAAAAAACCCCCAAAAAACCCCCCCCAAAAACCACAAACCCCCCCCCCCCCCCCCCCCCCCCCCCCCCCCCCCCCCCCCCCCCCCCCCCCCCCCCCCCCCCCCCCAACCCCCCCCCCCCCCAAAACACCCACCCCCCCCAACCCCCCCCCCCCCACAAAAACCCCCCCCCCCCCCCCCAAAACCCCCCCCCCCCCCCCCCCAAAAAAAAACCCCCCCCCCCCCCCCCCAAAGGGTTGCCCCACCCCCCCCCCCCCCCCCCCCCACCACAACCCCACCCCCAACCCCCCCCCCCCCCCCACCCCCCCCCCCCCCCAACCCCCCCCCCCCCCCCCCCCCCCCCCCCCCCCCCCCCCCCCCACCCCCACCCCCCCCCCCCCCCCCCCCCCCCCCCCCCCCCCCCCCCCCCCCCCCCCCCCCCCCCCCCCCCCCCCCCCCCCCCCCCCCCCCCCCCCCCCCCCCCCCCCCCCCCCCCCCCCCCCCCCCCCCCCCCCCCCCCCCCCCCCCCCCCCCCCCCCCCCCCCACCCACCCACCCCCCCCCCCCCCCCCCCCCCCCACCCCCCCCCCCCCCCCCCCCACCCCCCCCCCCACCCCCCCCCCCCCCCCCCCCCCCCCAACCCCCCCCCCCCCCCCCCCCCCCCCCCCCCCCCCCCCCCCCCCCCCCCACCCCCCCCCCCCCCCCCCCCCCCCCCCCCCCCCCCCCCCCCCCCCCCCCCCCCCCCCCCCCCCCCCCCCCCCCCCCCCCCCCCCCCCCCCCCCCCCCCCCCCCCCCCCCCCCCCCCCCCCCCCCCCCCCCCCCCCCCCCCCCCCCCCCCCCCCCCCCCCCCCCCCCCGGGAATTGTCTTGACTTGGCGGTCCAGTGTATATTACTAATGCTGAGCATGGCCTCCGCTACCACGACCGTACGGAATCGGGTTCAATGTCAGGCACAACAAGAACCGTTGGCGGGTGCGCGGGCTGCACGCCGGGAGGGCCTGCAGCATGGGAAGTCAGGCCAGGTTCCGGTAGTTCACGGAGGAGCGATCATGAAGGCGCAAGGGGCAGATTCGCTAGTCAGTTTTCGTAACGTCCAGAAGACGTACGATGGTGAAACGCTGATCGTCAAAGACCTCAACCTGGACGTTCAGCGCGGGGAGTTCCTGACCTTGCTCGGGCCCTCAGGCTCGGGCAAAACGACCTGCCTCATGCTGCTCGCGGGGTTTGAGACGCCGACCTCCGGGCAGATCCTGATGGATGAACAGTTACTAAACAGGATCCCGCCGCACCAGCGAAACATCGGCATGGTGTTTCAGAACTACGCGCTGTTTCCTCATCTTACGGTTCGCGAAAACATCCGATTTCCACTGGCGGTGCGCAAGATGCCTGCCAAAGAAATCGACGATCGTGTGAAGAAGGCACTCTCGATGGTGCAGCTGGAAGCGCTGGGCGGTCGTTACCCGCAACAGCTTTCGGGCGGCCAGCAGCAACGCATCGCGCTGGCCCGGGCACTGGTATTTGATCCTAAACTGGTGCTGATGGACGAGCCGCTGGGCGCGCTCGACAAACAGTTGCGCGAGCACATGCAGATCGAGATCAAGCACATCCACGAATCGCTTGGCATCACGGTGGTCTTCGTCACGCATGATCAGGGCGAAGCGCTGACGATGTCCGATCGGGTGGCGGTGTTCAACCACGGAATCATTCAGCAGATCGATTCCGCGATCAAGCTCTACGAAGAGCCGGCCAATGCCTTCGTCGCCGGCTTCATCGGTGAAAGCAACAGTCTTTCGGGGACAATCGAGCGCCTCGACGGGACGGATTGTGCGGTGCGCCTCGAATCGGGCGACACGGTGCAGGCGCGGGCCGGAAACGTTGATGGAAGCGGCGCGCGAACCATTTTGTCGATTCGTCCGGAGCGCATCGTTCTGGGTGTCAGCGCGGCTAGTTGCGATAACCGCTTCACCGCGACACTGACGGAAATGATCTATCTCGGTGACCAGATCCGCGCCCGGTTGGATGTGTTGGGCAATCCGAATTTCATGGCCAAGACGTCGATTGCGCTATGGGATGGCCGCCTGCGGGTCGGCGACCGAATCGACATTGGCTTGCCGTCGGAGAATCTACGGGCGCTCAAGCCGATGTAAAGAACCGCTCGATTACCGGGATGTGCATTCGCGTCCATCGACGGCGTGGTAGATTCGCGCACGGAACAACTACTGCAACCGCACCCACCCTAAAGGAGAACACAATGGCAACTCAGAAAAGGATTCATCAGTTGATCGTCGCGCTCAGCACCGGGGTATTGACGGCTGGACTTGCGCAGGCCGACGTAACCGTCATTTCGTTTGGCGGTGCGGTCCAGAAGGCGCAGACCAAGGCTTACTACGAACCGATTGCCAAGACCGGCACCAAGGTCGTCGCCGGCGAGTACAACGGTGAACAAGCCAAGATCAAGGCCATGGTCGACACCAAGAACGTGACCTGGGATGTCGTGGAGGTGGAATCGGCGGAGTTGGCACGCGGCTGCGAGGAAGGAATCTACGAAAAGCTCGACTACACGAAGATCGGCGACAAAAAGGACTTCATCGGCACTGCCGTTACCGATTGCGGTGTAGGCACCTTCATCTGGTCGACGGTGATCGCCTACAACGCCGACAAGATCAAGACGCCACCTGCGTCGTGGGCCGAGTTCTGGGACGTAAAGAAGTTTCCAGGCAAGCGCGGAATGCGCAAGGGCGCGAAATTCACCATGGAGATCGCGCTGTTGGCCGACGGCGTCAAGCCCCAGGATGTGTACAAGGTGCTGGCGACCAAGGAAGGAGTCGAGCGCGCCTTCAAGAAACTCGACCAGCTGAAGCCGCACATCCAGTGGTGGGAGGCCGGGGCACAACCACCGCAGCTCCTCGCGGCGGGTGATCTCGTGATGTCGTCCGCCTACAACGGCCGCATCGCGACCGCCCAGAAGGAAGGCAAGAATCTCAAGATCGTCTGGGCCGGTAACATCTACGACGGCGATCACTGGGCGATCCCGAAAGGAACGCCCAAGAGGGATGAGGCGTACAGGTTCATCAAGTTCGCGAGTCAGCCTGAAAATCAGAAGGTCTTTTCCAGTGAAATTGCCTACGGACCGACCAATCTCAAGGCAGTCCCGATGCTGGATCCCAAGAGCTTGGCCGAAATGCCGACGGCCCCTGCGAACCTGAACGGAGCATTGGCCAGTAATACCAAGTTCTGGGTAGAACATGGTGAGGACCTGGAGCAACGGTTCAACGCCTGGGCGGCCAAGTAGCGAGACAGGCCGGATCGGCGCAATCGCTCCGACCGGACTTTTCACCCGCGCCAACGCGCCTCGTCGTTGGTGCCGCTGGAGGAGGGCAGGATGGCCACTTCCGAAGACTTGGCGATGGCCTTGCAGAGCGGACATGACGACGTCCCATTGAAGGTCAAGCTGCGGCGCGCCGAGCGTGCGCGCAAATTGGGCTTCGTCACGCTGATCGTTCCACTGGCAGTGTTCATCGTGTTGACGTTTCTCTGGCCTCTGGGGTCGTTGCTCATGCGCAGCGTCGACAATCCGGAGGTCGTCGGCGCGTTGCCGAAGGCCACGCAGGCATTGAGAGGCTGGGACGGCAAAGCGTTGCCCGAGGAGACTGTATTCGCTGCTCTGGCCGCCGACCTCGCCGCGATCAAGGGCACGAGCGAGCTGGCCGCTGCAGCGAAGCGCCTCAACATGGAAATGATCGGCTTTCGCTCGCTGCTGATGGGCGCAGCGCGCGACCTCTCGCTCGAACCCGGCAAGTCGGCGAAAGAGGCGTTCATCGCGCTGGACGAGCGCTGGGGCCAGATTCAGACTTGGCAGCCCATCGCCCGCAATGCGTCCCGCTGGACGCTCTATTACCTGCTCGCGGCGGTGGACTTTACAGTGGACGATACTGGCTCCATCACCAATGCGGATGCCGAGCATGCGATCTACCGAGAGATCTTGGCGCGCACGCTCTGGATGAGCGCTGTCGTGACTTTCTGGTGTTTGCTACTCGGGTTTCCGATCGCCTACCTGCTCGCAACGCAACCGCCGCGGATCGCCAACCTGCTGATGATCCTGGTATTGCTACCATTCTGGACGTCGGTGCTGGTGCGCGTTGCCGCGTGGATCGTGCTCCTGCAGAACGAAGGTCCGCTGAACACGGCGATGATCAAGCTGGGGTTGATCGACCAGCCCGTGCAACTTGTGTTCAACTGGATCGGCGTCTATATCGCGATGGTGCACATCCTGCTGCCGTTCGCGGTGCTGCCACTGTACAGCGTGATGAAGGGGGTCTCGCCCACGCTAATGCGGGCCGCACTCTCTCTGGGCTGCCCGCCGTTCCAGAGTTTCTGGAAGGTCTATTTCCCGCAAACGCTGCCGGGCATCGGCGCCGGGGGGCTCCTGGTGTTCATCCTGAGCATGGGCTATTACATCACGCCGGCGCTGCTGGGGAGCCCGAAGGAGCAGATGGCAAGCTACTTCGTCGCCTTCTACACAAATCAAACGATCAATTGGGGCATGGCCTCGTCGTTGTCGACGATCCTGCTGGTGGCGACGCTTGCGTTGTACATTGTCTACGCGCGCCACTTTGGCCCCGCCAAGGTCCGCAAGAGCGAATCGCGCTGACCAATTCGTACCCGGAGCCCACGCATGTTGCAACCATATACTTCCCTGCCCGAACGCGTCTGGTATTACGCGTTTCGTGTGCTGTGCGGACTGATTCTCTTGTTTCTGATCATGCCGATCATTGTGATCATCCCACTGTCGTTCAATTCCGACTCGTTCCTGATGTACCCGATGTCGGGGTTCTCGTTGCGGTGGTACGAAGAGTTCTTCGGCTCCGAGGTCTGGAGAACAGCGTTGAAGAACAGCATGATCATTTCTCCGCTGGCGACGGTGGTGGCGGTCGTGCTCGGAACTCTGGCATCGATCGGCTTGGTGCGGGCGAACTTCCCGGGTAAGGCGCTGCTCGTCAGCATCCTGATCGCACCGATGGTCGTCCCGGTAGTTATCGTTGGCGTCGCGGTGTACCTGTTTTTTTCGCCTCTAGGACTGACCGGTAGCTACACCGGCCTGGTGTTGGCACACGCGGTGCTCGGCGTGCCATTCGTTGTGATTACGGTCACCGCCACGCTGCAGGGCTTCGACTACAACCTGGTCCGCGCCGCGGCGAGCCTCGGAGCAAACCCGGTGACCACATTCTTCAAGGTCACCCTGCCGCTGGTCGCACCTGGAGTCGTATCCGGGGCATTGTTCGCCTTCGCCACGTCATTCGACGAGGTCGTGGTGACGCTGTTCCTCGCGAGTCCCGAGCAGTCGACATTGCCACGGCAGATGTTCAGCGGCATTCGCGATAACATAAGCCCGACGATCGCCGCGGTGGCGACGGTCCTGATCGTACTTGCGACCCTGATGCTGCTGGTGCTCGAACGGATGCGCCGGAACAACGAGCGGCTCCGCACGGCCAAACCGGAATGAACCAACCAGAATCGTGGCCGCTCTCGAACAGCGCCCTGACGCGAATGCCAATTGTCGGACAACAACAAGCGTGACGGTCAATCCACTATGGACCGAATGAGCTTGAACACGCAGTGGCAAAGCCGCAAGTACAGGCGACGACGCGTGGCGTTGGCGTCCTGACCCAGGTACACGCAGCCCGTCGGCGAGCATCTGAAGTATCTCGTCTTTGCTCGCGGACGACCGGTCTGGCTTGGGCGGGATGCGTACCACAGCCCTTTCGGATGCGACAACTCAGGTTCGACAATGACAAAAAAAATCAGCTACGTTCCTGTTGACACCAGCGATATCGAGGTCGGGACACCCCTCGCATGGGCAGTGTACGACAGCAAGCGTAATCTTCTGCTGCAGGCCGGTGGTGTGCTGGAGACGCAAGCGCAACTCGATGCCTTGCTGGAAAAAAAACCATACCGTGAGCAGCGGGATGCTGGCGAAAGGGAAGTGGCCGAGCAGCCTGCCGAGCGGATCGTTCCTCTGGACGAAATCAAACTGTCCATCGGCGATCCTTTTCAGATTCAGGCGCAGATCGAGCAAGCGGAAAGCCGATACTACGTCAAGTTGATCGGTTATCTGAAAGGCAAAGGGGTTCTGGTGACGGTTCCCGAAGCCGATGGGCGGCTCTGTTTCGTGCGTGAAGGACAGGCTTTCGTCGTTCGTTTCTTTGCGGGCAGAAATGCCTATGCCTTTACCGCCAATGTCCTGAAATCATCCAACATCCCTTTTCCACACCTGCATCTCAGTTATCCGTCGCAGGTGCGGGGCTTGGTGGTGCGCGCGGGCGAGAGAGTTCCGGCGAGGATCATCTGCGCGATTGCCATGCAGGACGATACCCGCACCATCACTGCTACCGGTCTGTTGACCAACATCAGTGTCAGCGGCGCCATGCTGTCGTCGACCAGGAAGCTCGGCGACAAGGGTGACCTGGTGTCGGTAAAGTTTCGCGTGGAGATTCGGGAGATCGAGTTCCTGACGGCGATTGACGCGACGATCCGCTCGGTTTTCCGGGACGAATCCGGCGAGTTCCTGCATGGCATCCAGTTCGCTGGTCTGCCGGATGACGTGGCTATCGCGCTGACCGCGTTTGTCTATCAGAAGCTGGCTGAGTCCTCGCGCTGATGACCGTGCGTCGACCGTCGACTGCGGGCTACGGTCAGGTGAGCATCAGGTTGTCACGATGGATGATCTCGGGCTCGTCGATGTAACCGAGGATCTCCTCGATATCCTGGCTGGCACGGCGCGCTATGCGCCGTGCATCGCTGCTGCCGTAGTTGATCAGACCACGGGCGATCTCCCGACCTTCAGCGGAGACACAGGCCACCGCCGCACCGCGTTCAAACTCGCCTTGGACCATGACGACCCCGATAGGCAGCAGGCTCTTTCCCTCCCGGAGTGCGTGGATGGCGCCACCGTCCAGGATCAGTTTGCCATTGAGTTGCAGGTGGTCAGCAAGCCATTGCTTGCGTGCGGTGAGTGGTTGGGTTTCCGAGATCAGCAGGGTTCCGAGTGACTCGCCGCGTGCCAGGCGCAAAATGACATCCTCTTCCCGCCCGCTGGCGATGACGGTGTGCGCGCCACTACGGGCTGCACGCTTGGCGGCGATCACCTTGGTGATCATGCCGCCTTTGCCGAATTGCGTGCCGGAACCCCCGGCCATCGCTTCCAGAGAAGGAATCCCGGCGCGCGCCTCGCTGATCAGCGTGGCAGCCGCATCCTTGCGGGGATCGGCGGTAAACAGGCCCTGCTGATCGGTGAGGATGATCAGGCAGTCGGCTTCAACGAGGTTGGCAACCAGAGCGCCAAGCGTGTCATTGTCGCCGAACTTGATTTCGTCGGTGACGACGGTGTCATTCTCATTGATGATTGGCACGACGCCGAACTGCAGCAGCGTGCTCAGCGTCGAGCGTGCATTGAGGTAGCGTTTGCGGTCGGCGAGGTCGTCATGGGTGAGCAAGACCTGCGCAGTGTGCAGTCCGTAACGGGCAAAGCCGCTTTCATAAGCCTGCGCCAGGCCCATCTGACCGACGGCAGCCGCGGCCTGCAGTTCGTGCACCGCTTGCGGGCGCTTGCGCCAGCCGAGGCGTTGCAGACCACAGGCAATGGCGCCGGACGAAACGAGAATGACCTGCCTGCCGGTCTGGCACAGCTCGGCGATCTGCCTTGCCCATTCGCTGATGGCGGCAAGGTCCAGGCCTTCGCCATTGTTGGTGACCAGAGCGGAGCCGACCTTGATGACGAGTCGGCGGGCAGAGGCGATACGCGTGGTAGTCATCTTCAGGGTGCCTGGTCTTCTTTGCACAGATCTTGCGGAAAGTGCTCCGCGGCGACGGTCATCGCGGCGACTGCGAGCGCGCGCGGCAGTCGCGCCAGCGCCTCTTGCAGCTTTTGCGTCAGCAGGCGGCAGCCATCGCCGCTGATGGCACTGATGCGGAAGCTGGTCGTCGGGTCGGCGTTGCAGGCTTCGAGAAAGTCGGCAATACGCTGCTCGCGATCTTCCTCCGGGATCAGATCCAGCTTGTTGAGTACCAGCCAGCGTGGCTTGCTGGCGAGCCCGGGATCGTATTTTTCGAGTTCACCAACAACGGTCAGCACATCGCGGACGGGATCGGCGAGCGGGTCGAGCGGAGCGAGGTCGACGATGTGCAGCAACAAGCGCGTGCGTGCCAGGTGCTTGAGGAAGCGGATTCCCAGGCCGGCGCCTTCAGCGGCGCCATCGATCAGGCCGGGGATGTCGGCAATGACGAAGCTCTGGTCCTGGTCCACACGCACCACGCCAAGGTGGGGCTCGAGAGTCGTGAAGGGGTAATCGGCAACCTTCGGACGGGCCGCCGAGACGGCCCGCAGGAAGGTACTCTTGCCGGCGTTGGGTAGCCCCAGGAGGCCGACATCGGCGAGCAGGCGTAGTTCGAGCCGCAGGTCACGCTGCTCGCCGGGTTCGCCGCGGGTGAACTGGCGCGGCGTGCGATTGACACTCGACTTGAAATGGATGTTGCCGAGACCACCACGACCACCCTTGGCCAGCAATACCTTCTTGCCGTCCTCGTCGAGATCGGCCAGAACTTCGTTGGTGTTGAGATCGGCGATCACGGTGCCGACCGGCACGCGCAGCGTCAGGCCCTTGCCGCGCTTGCCGTAGCAGTCACTGGAGCCGCCGTTCTCACCGCGTTTGGCACTGAACCGGCGGGCGTAACGGTACTCGATCAGGGTGTTGACGTTGCGATCGGCGACGACATGCACGTCGCCGCCATGTCCGCCATCGCCGCCGTCCGGGCCACCCTCCGGCTCGTACTTCTCGCGTCGGAACGAGGCGATGCCGTTGCCTCCGTCACCGGCAGCAACAAGAATTTTCGCCTCATCGATGAACTTCATGACCGGATCGGTTCCTTGTCGTCGGATTTTAAAACAAAAAGCCCTACCGGCAAGGATAGGGCTTTGCGCTGGGCTGGCTTGCCGGGGCAGCCAGCAAGCTGGCGGTCAGGCGGCAAGCGGAATGATGCTGACCGTGCGCCGGCTCAGTGCGCCCTTGACAGCGAACTGCACGTGGCCGTCCACCAGCGCGAACAGGGTATGGTCCTTGCCAATCCCCATGTTTTCGCCAGGGTGGTAGGCGGTGCCGCGCTGACGAACGATGATGTTACCGGCGCGTACCAGCTGACCACCGTAGCGCTTGACGCCCAGACGCTTTGCTTCCGAGTCGCGGCCGTTACGTACGCTGCCGCCTGCTTTCTTGTGTGCCATGAGTCAGATTCCTCTCAAGTCAGGCTGAGGGTTCGAGCGCAGCGCCACCGGCAATGGCGTCCACCCGAATCTCGGTGTAGTTCTGGCGATGTCCCTGATGTCTCTGCGAGTGCTTGCGACGACGCATCTTGAAAATCCGGATCTTGTCGTGACGACCATGCGAGAGCACAGTTACCCTGACCGTGGCGCCGGCGACCACCGGCGCGCCCACCTGGATGGTTTCGCCTTCGCCAACCATGAGCACCTGATCGAGGGTAAGTTCTGCGCCAACTTCTGCCGGTATCTGTTCTATTTTCAATTTTTCGCCGCTGACAACTCGATACTGCTTGCCACCGGTTTTTATGACCGCGTACATGTTGGACTCCAAATAACGAAGCGAAGAACCGATCATTATACGTGTCTTTCCTTCCTCGTCAAAGAGTTTGGGTGGCCTGGTGGCCTGCAGCGCAATCGCCGTCCGAACGCCGGTGCGATCTGGCGCTACGCGCACGCGTTTGCGGATACTTTCCGCGATGCCCGGCAACGCATTCGCGTCAGGCCGCAGGGCTGGCTCGTAACGCGGATTTTGGCCGGAAAGCCTTGATCACTGAATCAACGGTCTCGACGTACGGACCACCGATCAGATCGATGCAGTAGGGTATCGCCGCGAAGATTCCGTTCGCCACCACCGTACCGTCGGCAGCCTTGACCCCTTCGAGGGTTTCCCGGATCGACTTTGGCTGTCCCGGCAGATTCAGGATCAGTGCCTTGCCGCGGATCACGCCGACCTGACGCGAGAGGATCGCGGTCGGTACGAAGTTCAGGCTGATGCGGCGCATTTCCTCGCCGAAGCCCGGCATTACCTTGTCGGCGACGGCCAGGGTGGCTTCGGGGGTGACGTCGCGCGCCGCCGGGCCAGTGCCGCCGGTGGTCAACACGAGCTGACAGCCAAACGCATCGACCAGTTCGATCAGCGTCGTTTCAATCGACGCCTGATCGTCGGCAATCAGGCGGGTTTCCATTCTCCAGGGGCTGCGCAAGGCGCGCGCAAACCAATCCTGCAGGGCGGGAATTCCCTGGTCCGCATAGACGCCTTGCGAGGCGCGGTCGCTGATCGACACCAGGCCGATCAGCAGTTGGTCATGGCTGTGAACGTTCATCGTGCTCGTCGGCGGTGTCGTCAGCGGGTTGGAGTTCCCTGAGGAGCTGAAAGATGGCGCGGAAGCTGCGCGGTGGCTTGCCTTGCGCCTGCTCGAGCAGGGCCGCACGACGCAGTGACCGCAGGTGCTGCAGGTCGATCGAAGGGAATTCCTGAGTCAGGCCGTAGAGAACCTTCTCGTCGGCCAGCAGGTCGGCACGCAGACGTTCGAGGCGGTGCAATTTGCCGGTTTCTTCGGCGGATTCGCCGCGCACCACTGCCAGAGCGCGGCGGATCGGCTCCGCGTCGACGTCCCGCATCACGCGGCCGATATACTGCAATTGTCGGCGCCGCGCATCGTCATGGCGAACCATCCGCTGCGCTTCACGAACCGCCGCGCGTAGATCCTCCGGAAGCTCGATTTTCCTGAGTCGATCGCTGCTCAGTTCCACCAGTTCCTCGCCGAGCGCCTGCAGTTCTTCCATGGCCCGCTTGCGTTGCGTTTTCGATGGCGGTACTTGCTCTTCTTCGGGGATGCTCATCGGCTTGCGACGCGCCTTTCGCGATAGCAGGTGAAACCGGAAGGCCGTGCAATGCTGCGACAGATGCCTTGCGGGGAACTGCTATGATAACGGCTTTTGCCTTTGGTGACCGCCCCCATGTCCCGTTCAACCCCCACCGCGGCCAGCGAATCACGCTTCAGCCACCGCCTCGACGCTCTGCAGCAACTGGCCCAGGATGTGCTGCTGCATGCCGGCAAGCAGGGCGCCAGCGCCTGCGAGGTCGATATCTCGGAGGGCTTCGGACAGTCGGTGACGGTTCGCCGCGGGGAAGTCGAAACCATCGAATACAATCGCGACAAGGGGATTTCGGTGTCGGTCTACCTGGGGCAGCGAAAGGGCCACGCGAGCACCTCGGACTTCTCTGCGGCTGCCTGGCGCGAGACTGTCGACGCGGCGCTCAACATCGCCCGCTTCACGGCCGCCGATCCCTGTGCCGGTCTGCCGGATCGTGATCTGCTGGCGATCGGTACGCAGAACCTGCCCGATCTCGATCTCTACCACCCCTGGCTGCTCTCGGTCGAAGCGGCCGTCGATCTGGCCCGGCGTTGCGAGCAGGCAGCATTTGCCGTTGATCCGCAGATCAGCAACTCGGAAGGTGCGACGGTATCGATCCAGGAGGGACAGTTCATTTCGGCCAACAGTCTGGGTTTTATGGGTGGCTACCCGACCTCGCGGCATTATCTCTCGTGTTCGGTCATCGCCGGCGAGAACGAAAACATGCAGCGTGACGACTGGTATGTGACTGCGCGCGACCCCCTGGCGATTAGCTCACCGGAGTCCATTGGCAAGCTTGCCGCGCGTCGCGCGGTGTCGCGACTCGGCGCCCGCAAGGTCAAGACCTGTCAGGTGCCAGTCCTCTTCGAGGCGCCGCTCGCCTCCTCGCTGATCGGCAGCTTTGTGCATGCGGTAAGCGGCGGCAGCCTCTATCGAAAAACGTCCTTCCTGGTGGACAGCCTTGGCAAGCGCGTCTTTTCGAAGCGGATGCAGATCAGCGAGCGCCCGCATCTGCCCGGCGGCCTGGCGAGCAGCTATTTCGACAGCGACGGAGTGGCGACGCAGGCGCGCGAGGTGATTACCGACGGCCGCCTGCAGGGCTATTTTCTGAGTGTCTACAGCGCGCGCAAGCTGGGAATGCAGAGCAGCGGCAACGCCGGCGGCTGTCACAACCTAATCGTCCACCCGGGGAAGCGTGACCTGCACGGCTTGCTCAGGAAGATGGGCCGCGGACTTCTGGTGACGGAACTGCTTGGCCACGGAATCAACTACGTGACCGGAGACTATTCGCGCGGAGCGGCCGGCTACTGGATCGAAGGCGGCGAGATCAAATATCCGGTGGAAGGCGTCACGATTGCCGGCAACCTTCGCGACATGTTCAGGAACATCGCGGCGATCGGCAACGATGTCCTGGTCCGTGGCTCGAAGCAGGTGGGTTCAATTCTCGTCGAACAGATGAAAGTTGCCGGCGACTGAATCGGCGGGGAGTCTCCGGACGGTCGCGCGGATTCCCGTTCTCGGCTCGCGCGCAGGCCTCGCGAAGACCGCTCCGCGCCTCATTGACGACTGCTTTCGCTATAATCGGCAGGCAACTCATTGACCAAGAACCCAGAGGAGACAGATAGTGGAAAGACGTTCGTTTCTGAAAACTGCCGGCGTAGGTCTTGCTGCAGGCAGCGTCGCCATGCCCGCACTTGCTCAGAACGCTCCGACGATCAAGTGGCGCATGGCGTCGAGCTTCCCGAAGAGCCTCGACACCCTTTTCGGTGGTTCCGAATACATGGCCAAGCGGGTTGCCGAAGCCACCGGCGGGAAGTTCCATATACAGGTCTTTGCCCCAGGCGAAATTGTTCCCGGTTCGGCGGTGTTCGATGCCGTGAAGGACGGCACTGTTGAAATGGGGCATACCTGTTCCTACTACTACTTCGGCAAGGACCCCACTTACGCCTTTGAAACCGCCGTTCCCTTCGGCATGACGAACCGCCAGATGGACGCCTGGTTTCGCTACGGTAACGGTTCCCGGCTGCTCGGCGAGTTGTTTGCCAAGTCCAATATCATGATCATCCCGTTAGGCAATACCGGTACGCAAATGGGCGGCTGGTATCGCAAGGAAATCAAGACCGTTGCTGATCTGCAGGGTTTGAAAATTCGTATCAGCGGCTTTGCCGGCGCCGTGCTCAGCAAGCTGGGTGCCGTACCACAACAGATTCCCGGCAGCGACATCTATCCAGCGCTGGAAAAGGGCACGATCGACGCAGTCGAGTTCGTCGGTCCGTACGATGACCAGAAGCTGGGTTTCAACAAGGTGGCCAAGTTCTATTACTACCCGGGCTGGTGGGAGGGCGGCCCGCAGGTGGCAGCTTATATCAACACCAAGAAGTGGGCGGAACTGCCCAAGGAGTATCAGACCATTCTTCAGATCGCCTGTGCCGACGCGCACATCGACATCATGGCCAAGTACGACGCTCGCAACCCGACCGCTCTCAAGCAGTTGGTTGGTTCGGGAACACAACTGAAGCCATTTCCGAAGGAAATCCTGGACGCGTCCTACAAGGCGGCCATGGAGCTCTATGCCGAAACTTCGGCGAAGAATGCCGGGTTCAAGAAAGTCTATGACGACTACAAGAAGTTTCAGGACGATCAGAACCTCTGGTTCCGCATCGCCGAGGGCGCTTTTGCGAATTTCATGTACAGCAAGCGATAGACGAGGCGTAGTGAGGCGAAGCGGCTGCAGGTGAGCCTGCGCGACGATCGCAGCCCGTCGAGCTGGACTCGTTCCGCTATCTTGCCTGATCCTCTATCATCGCATCCTGGATCGCCCGCGTGGCGGCGTCGCCCGCGTCAGGCGCTGGCGCCTTCGCGCCATCGGCTCCCGGCGGCGCTCCGTAATCGGAAGTCGGCATGTCGATCTGCACCTTGTCGATATCGAACTCCACCTCCTTGGCAAGTCCGAAGGTCACCAACTCCGGGAAGACGATGAGGATCGCGACCATGATGATCTGGATGCAGACAAAGGGAATCGCTCCCCAGTAGATATCGGTGGTCTTGACCGAAGCGGGTGCCACCGAACGTAGGTAGAAGAGGGCAAAACCGAAGGGTGGGTGCATGAAGGAAGTCTGCATGTTTACCGCCAGCAACACCCCGAACCAGATCAGGTCGATGTCCAGCGCCTGCGCAACCGGCCCGAGAAGTGGCACGACGATGAACGAAAGTTCGAAGAAATCAAGGAAGAATGCGAGCAGAAAGACGAGGATGTTGACCACGATCAGGAAGCCGATCTCGCCACCCGGTAGCCCGGTGAGTAGATGCTCGACCCAGCGGTGGCCATCTACCCCGTAGAAGGTCAGCGAGAAAACCCGCGCGCCGACGAGAATGAAGACCACAAAGGTGGTCAGCTTGGCGGTGCTGTCCATCGCCTGTCTGAGCAGTTTCCATGACATCCGCTGGCGCGCCAGGGCCATGATCAGGGCGCCGGTCGCCCCCATCGCACCGCCCTCGGTCGGCGTCGCGATGCCGAGAAAGATGGTACCCAGTACCAGGAAGATCAGCAGCAGTGGCGGCAACAGCGTGGTCAGCACCCGCAGCAGCAACCTGGCGCCGCGCAAGGTGCGCGCTGCCAACGGCAAGGCCGGGGCCCAGCGCGGTTTGAAAATAGCGACCAGTACGACATAGCCAAGGTAGAAAGCGGTCAAGGTCAAGCCAGGAATGAAAGCCCCGGCATACATGTCTCCCACCGATTTGCCCAACTGGTCAGCCATGACGATCAGCACCAGTGACGGCGGAATGATCTGCGCCAGCGTCCCGGAAGCGGCGATGACGCCTGTGGCGAGTTTGCTGTCGTAACCATAGCGCAGCATGATCGGCAGCGAGATCAGTCCCATCGAGATTACCGAGGCGGCCACCACGCCGGTCGTTGCGGCGAGCAGCGCGCCGACCAGGATGACGGCGAATGCCAGGCCACCGCGTAGCGGCCCGAAAAGCTGGCCGATGGTGTCGAGGAGATCTTCAGCCATGCCGGATCTTTCCAGGATCAGACCCATGAAGGTGAAGAAGGGAATGGCCAGGAGCGTGTCGTTGCTCATGATGCCGAAGATGCGGTCCGGCAGCGCCTGGAACAGCTGCGGGCCGAGCAGGCCGAGTTCGATTCCAATCAGCGCGAAGAAGATGCCGTTGGCCGCCAGTGCGAAGGCCACCGGGAAACCGACCAGCAGGAATACGACCATCGAAGCAAAGATGATTGGCGCCATGTTGTTGATCAGGAACTCGGTCATCACAGTTCGCCCTGGCGAGCCTTGATGGCCAGCGCCAGCTCTTCTTCAGGGGTCGCTTGCTGCGACCTGGCGGTCGGGTCGGGACAGAGGCCCTGCAAGAATCCGATTCGTTTGATGAGTTCCGAAATTCCCTGTAGCACCAGCAGGAAAAAACCGACCGGCACCAGCAGGCGCACCGGCCAGACCACCAGGCCGCCGGCGTTGCTCGACTGCTCGTTGTTCTGATACGCAAGCAGGAAAATCGGGCACGACAGGTACATGACGGCAATCGCCATCGGCAACAGGAAGAAGACGATGCCGAAGATGTCGATCATTGCCTGCCCTCGTTTCGAGAGCCGGCCGGCAATCAGATCGATGCGCACATGCTCGTTGCGCAGCAGCGTGTAGCCTGCGCCAAAGAGGAAGATCGCGGAAAACAGGTACCACTGAATCTCGATAAAGGCGTTCGAACTGTAATTGATCGTGTAGCGCATGATCGCGTTGCCGGCACTGATCAGCGTGACCAGCAGAACGAGCCAGATCACCAGCTTGCCGACCCGCTCGGTAAGCCCATCGATCAGCCGCGAGAGTTTGAGTAGACCATTCACCGGATATCCCTCCAAGGATCACTGCAAAATACATTCCTCCCGGATCTCGGCGCGCGCGAGACGTCGGCGGGGCTTCTCCCCGGATTCCAGACACGGGTTCAAGGTGTCCTCCAGCACATCGAGCCAGCCGCTGATTGACGGTAGTCGTTCTCGCCTGGCGCGCCTACGGCTTCCTGGCTGGCGCCGTGGTCTTGCACATTTTTCCTGGCAGCAGCAGGCTCGCCTGGTAAGCCGAAATCGCGAGCAGTTGATCGTCGTTGTACTTGCTGATGATCCTGACCATCTCTGGGTTGGCGTTGCGGCGCTTGCCGTCGCGGATCTCGGTCATCTGGCGCAGCAGGTATTCATAGTGCTGCCCTGCGATCACCGGATAGAGCTTGTGCCTGGAGCCTTCGCCGCTGGGCCCGTGGCATGCCCTGCACTGCTTTTCGTAGAGATCTCTGCCGTTCGTCACTTGCTGAACTGCGTCGTGAGCAGCGTACTGGCCATGCTCCAGGGGGATGCACAGCCCTTCGAGATAGATGGCGAGATCGGCGAGATCCTGTGGATCGGCCAGTGCCGCGGCAAATGGGTACATCGTCGGGTTGTCCCGCACACCCTCGCGGATGTCGGCCATCTGCTTGATCAGTACGCTGCTGTGCTGGCCGGCGAGCTGAGGGATACTGCCGTCGGAACGTCCCCCCGCCGACGGCAGGTGGCAACTCCGGCACAGCGCATAGAGTACCTTACCGCGCTTCCTGTCGCCCTTACGCTCCAGTGCTTCGTTTTTCTCGCCCGCCAGCGCCTGCCATGGGTAATCCTTGACTCCAATGCCCGTAGACGTAGGTGCCGGCGGCTCGGCATGGACAAGCGCCGCGGCCTGCATCACCAGACAAAGCGCCAGAACCATCTTCTTCATTGCCAACTCCCTGCTGTTCGAGATTTGCCGGTTGCCACGCCGGCAGGCAGGCCGTCTGTTGATCGCCGCCGGGACCCGCGGCAACGCCTCGCCTGCTGTCGGCCGACTGGCAACAGCATCCATCATGTTGCCATATTCAACGATCCGATGGCGAACCACGGCAGGCAAGCGCGAACGACAATCAGGCCGGATGCTGGCGCAGGAATCGACGATCAGCCGGCTGGACGCCAGATGTTGCGACAACGAGTCTCACGGATGCGCCACGAAGCCAGTGCCCCGAAGCTTGCGGTACCGGCCAGCAGGAGCAGGCCGGCATGGAAGTCGTCCGGCGTATAAAGACGCGCCCCGGCCGCGGTCAGACCGCCCTGCCAAGTCTGATCCATCACCCAGCCAACCAGCGGCTGCAGAATCGCGGCGGCCAGGAAACCGCCCATATTGGTGACACTGGTCGACACTCCCGAGAGTAGCGGCGGATTGACCTCTTTGGCGCAGGCCCAGGTCAGCGTGAAGCTGGCCGTGACCAGCCCCATCAGCGCAAATAATGCATAACTCAGGCTCACCGGCAGCGCGCTGGCGGATAGCCAGACCACCCAGATCGCGGCATAGAGGTGACTACTGACGATCAGCACCGGCTTGCGCCGGCCAAGGCGGTCCGAGAGCGTGCCAATAAACACACAGCCAAGGGCGAAGCTGGCGAAATAGAGACTGACATGATTGGCTGCCACGGCCCGCGACATGGCGTACACCTCGGTCAGAAATGGCGTCGCCCAGAGACCGGCAAAAGCAAAGAAACTGCCGCAGATCCCGAAATTGACAGCGGCCACCGGCCAGGTGTCACGATTCCCGAGTACCGACAGCAGACCGGAGAGTACCACCGTCCGGTCGAAGCGCGGCTGCTCGCGCCTCTGCATCGGCAAGGAACTGCCAGGCAGCGCAAGGTCTTCGCGCAGCATCCACCAGCAAGCCAGGCCGAGCAGCAACGACACCACCGCCAGCCCGACAAAGACGCCTCGCCAGCCGGTAATCTGCGCTAGCCAGGATAGTGGCGCACCGGCCAGCACCGAGCCGAGATTGCCGATCAGCATGCTGAGGCCAACCAGGCTAGCAAAGCGGCGCTCGTCAAACGCCAGGGCGATGATCTTGAGCATGGCAATGAAGGTCACGGAAACGCCAAGCCCGATCAGTGTCCGTCCCAGCAACGCCAGATCGAAACTGGGCGCCATCCCGAACAGCAGGCTTCCGACCCCACCCACCAGTCCGCCAAGCAGGAGAATCAGGCGCGGGCCGAAGGTATCCACAAGAATTCCGGTCGGCACCTGCATCACCGTGTAAACGTAGAAGTAGGTTGCCGCCAGCACACCCAGCGAGGCGGCCGTGGTATGGAATGCGGCGACCAGGTCCGACGCGATGCCGGCCGGGGCGAAGCGCTGGAAGAACGACAGCACGTAAGCCGCAACCACCACCGCCAGGGCCAGCACGCGGCGGCGATGTTGCTGACGGACAAGCTCAGACATCTCGTTCGGCCTGCGGCTGGCTCCGGCGGTCCAGCCGGCCGCCATGCTTCAGGACAGACCTCGGCTGCTCAGGTCGCGCGCCAGCGCGCGGTCGACCTTGAGGAAGTGGTTGACCAGCCAATCGCGGATGAAGCCCATCAACTCGATCGAGATGGATCCGCCGCTTTCGTACTGGCGCTTGAATTTCGAGACTTCGTCAATCAGTTGGCGATGTGCGAGCAAATGCGCATCGCGATCGCCGTAATGGTGCTTCTCCATCAACTTCTCTTCGAAACCGAAATGGTTGACCGTGTAGTTGACGAGTTCGTCGAGAATCGAGCCGCACGCCGTCCGGCCTGCCCCGGAATGCATCGCATTGTTCAGGCGGTTGGCGATTTCGATCAGCACCTGATGCTGGCCATCGATCTCCGCATGCCCAACGGCCAGAGCGGACGACCACTGCATCAATGGCTTGACCGCGGCTTGAGCATGGCGTGCCGGTTGCAGGGCGCTGTCGCCAAGCTCGCCGATCTTGAAACGCTGCACCATCGAGAACATCTCGCTGGATGCTTGTTCGAGATCGGCCGCCGATTGCAGCGACTGTTTGATTACATTCTCGGTCTGTCCCGAAGCGCTCATCACCTCGTCGACATTGCTGACGATGTCTTCGATGCGACGGGTCTGGTCACGTGTTGCCTGTGACAGCGCCTGCATTTTCTGGAGAGTGTCCTGCGCTTGCTCTTCGATGGCATGCAAGGTGTCGGCCGCGGAGTTGGCCTGCATGACGCCACTGGCAATTACGGGCGCGGCCGCCTGCATACCCTCCACCGCGCTTTCGGTATCGGTTCGGATGCCCTGCAGGATGCCGCCGATCTCACTCGTTGCCTTGCTGGTACGTTCGGCCAGTTTGCGAACCTCGTCGGCGACCACCGCAAAGCCACGCCCTTGCTCGCCGGCGCGCGCGGCTTCGATGGCCGCGTTGAGGGCCAGCAGATTCGTCTGGTCGGCAATTTCCTTGATTACTCTGGCCATCTTGCCGATCTCGCTGGTACTCGCCACGAGGCGGGAGACCTGGTCGGAGGAGGCGGAAACCGTGTCGGCGATGGCCTGCATTTCAAGCGCCACCTTCGCCGCCACATCGGCACCGTCGTGGGCACGCCGCGCGACTTCGTGCGCGCCGTTTTCGGTGGCATGCACAAGTCCGTTGACCACCTCGACGCTCGCCGAAACATCGGTGATCGCCGCGCGCGTGTGCCTGACCGCTCCAGCCTGCACCTGGGTGGCGAGGTTGATCTCGTTGGACTCGGCGGACAGTCGTTCGATGCTCGACTGCACCTTGCTGGCATTGGTAAAGATGGCGCGCAGCATTTCCTTGAGGCTGCTCTGCATGTTTGCCAGCACCGAGAGGACACTGTCCCGGTCACCCGCCCGCAGCGGGATCTCCTGCGTCAGGTCACCACCGGCGATCCTGCCGGACACGGCAAGCGCGAGGCGCGGCTCGCCGCCGAACTCGCTGACAATACTTTTCCTGACCAGCCAACTGGTGAGCAGCAGCAGACAGGTGGCGCCAATTGCGATCAGCACGCTGTGCATCGCTTCCTCGCGGAAAATCCGGTCCACGTCATCAATGTAAATGCCGGAACCGATTACCCAGCCCCAGGGTTCGAACTTCCTGACGTACGACAGTTTGGTGAACAATTCGCTGCTGACGCCGCCGCCGGCGAGTGGCTTGGGCCAGAGATATTCGACATAGCCTTCACCCGCCCTGTCGGCCACCTCGTTGAAGCTGACAAACAGGTTCTTTCCTTCCACTCGCACCCGTTCGCCGCTCAACCCCGCCTGTAGCGAGGTCGCCTTGTCGAAGCGGGCTTCGTCGAGCAGCTTCCCGTCGAGGGTGGGCACCGTCGGATGCATCACCATCCGCGGTATCGGTTTGCTGAGGTCGTTGATCCAGAAGTATTCAGTTTTTTCGTAACGCAGCCGTTTGACTGCCGCCGCCGCTTGCTGGCGGGCTTCGTCCTCGGTCAGCGTGCCCGCCTTCTGCAGCTCGTAGTAATGATCAAGGACGCCGGCAGTGGCCTCGACCAGATGCCGTGTCTTGACCTGCCGGTCCTCGTACAGCAGGGCACGCATCGACCACAGACTTTCCCAGACGATCAGCAGCATGGCCAGCAAGGCCAGGAAAGCTGTCAGGCTGAGCCGGTTCATCAGGCTCAGGCGACGCAGAGCAGCAATCATGTCAAATCCCCCTTTGTATACTGCTAATCGGCGATGCCGTACCAATCTTGAGAAAGATACTCGGGAGGCAGCCTGGGGAAAACGCCCATCGGCAACAGGCAGCTGCTCAGCTCGCCACGGCGCTTACATACTGCGACGGTACTGGCCGCCCACCTCATAAAGGGCACCGGTGATCTGTCCAAGCGAACAGACGCGAACGGCGTCGATCAGGACCGCGAAGACATTTCCGTTGTCGATGACCGTCTGCTTCAGATGTTCGATCATCGCCCCGGTAGCGACGGCGTTGCGGGTCTGGAAGTCGCGCAGGCGCGTCAGCTGCGACTGTTTTTCCTCTTCCGTCGAACGCGCCAGTTCAATCTCCACCTGAGCGTCGCCTTGCGGGTTGCGGAAGGTATTGACGCCGACGATCGGGAATGATCCGTCGTGCTTCTTGTGCTCGTAGTAGAGGGATTCCTCCTGAATCTTGCCGCGTTGATAGCCGGTTTCCATGGCCCCGAGGACACCGCCGCGTGCGGCAATCGCTTCGAACTCCTGCAAGACGGCTTCTTCGACCAGATCGGTCAGTTCTTCGATGATGAACGAACCCTGGTTCGGGTTTTCGTTCATCGCCAGTCCCCACTCGCGGTTGATGATCAACTGGATGGCCATGGCACGGCGAACCGACTCCTCGGTCGGAGTAGTGATCGCTTCGTCGTAGGCGTTGGTGTGCAGCGAGTTGCAGTTGTCGTAGATGGCGATCAGTGCCTGCAGGGTGGTACGAATGTCGTTGAATGCCATTTCCTGGGCATGCAGCGAGCGACCCGAAGTCTGGATGTGATACTTCAACTTCTGGCTGCGCTCGTTGCCGCCGTACTTGTTTTTCATCGCCACCGCCCAGATGCGGCGGGCGACACGACCAATCACCGAATACTCGGGGTCCATGCCGTTACTGAAGAAGAACGACAGGTTCGGCGCAAAATCGTCGATGTGCATGCCACGTGCCAGATAGGTCTCGACGTAGGTGAAGCCATTGGCCAGGGTGAACGCCAGTTGTGAGATCGGATTGGCGCCGGCTTCCGCAATGTGATAACCGGAAATCGAAACCGAGTAGAAGTTGCCGATCTGGTGATGGACGAAGAATTCCTGAATGTCGCCCATCATCTTGAGCGCGAACTCGGTCGAGAAGATGCAGGTATTCTGTCCCTGGTCTTCCTTGAGGATGTCGGCCTGGACGGTGCCTCGGACATTGGCCAGCACCCAGACCCGGATCTTCTGCAGTTCGTCTTCGGTCGGATCGCGGCCGTTGTCTACCCGAAATTTGTCGACCTGCTGGTCGATCGCGGTGTTGAAGAACATCGACAGGATGATCGGTGCCGGACCGTTGATGGTCAGGGACACCGAGGTAGTCGGCGCACACAGCTCGAAACCGTCGAACAGCACCTTCATGTCGTCTAGCGTGGCGATCGATACACCGGAGTTTCCGACCTTGCCGTAGATGTCCGGGCGGGCGTCGGGGTCACAGCCATAAAGGGTGACCGAGTCGAAAGCGGTGGACAGACGCTTGGCGGGCATACCCTCGGAAACCCTCTTGAACCGCCGGTTGGTACGGAAGGCGTCACCTTCGCCGGCAAACATGCGGGTCGGGTCCTCGTTCTCGCGCTTGAAGGCAAAAACTCCGGCGGTAAACGGGAAGGAACCCGGAACATTTTCCTTCATCAGAAAGCGCAGCACTTCGCCGTCGTCCTGGTAGGTCGGCAGGGATACCTTACGAATTCGCGATCCCGACAGCGAGGTATGGGTAAGCCGGGTACGAATCTCCTTGTCACGGATCTTGACCACGTACTCGTCCTGCGCGTAGAGTTCGAGGGTCTTGGGCCACATGTCGAGCAGTTTCTTCGCTTTGGCGTCGAGCTGCCCGTCCTTCCAGCCGATCAGTTCGTCGAAGTCAGCCGCTGGCTTTTGGCAAGCTTCAAAAAGGGTTTTTGCGGTTCGCAGGGACTGCCGCTGGCGAGCGATCTTCGCCTGTTCGGCGGTGTGCGCGTGGTAGCCGCGGACAGCCTCGGCAATTTCCGCCAGGTAGCGCACGCGCTGCGCCGGAACAATTGCCCTCTGGTTCGACGACTGGCGAACACCGACCAGCGGCAGCTTGCCTTTCTTCACCTTCAGGCCAAGCGCGTGTAATTTGGGCACGATCGCCTGATAAAGTGCGGTAACGCCGTCGTCATTGAAGCGTGCGGCCATCGTACCAAAGACGGGCATTTCGTCTGGACTCTGGTTGAAAGCCTCGTGGTTGCGCTGATATTGTTTGCGCACATCGCGCAGGGCATCCTCGGCACCCTTGCGGTCGAACTTGTTGATCGCCACGCAATCGGCGAAGTCGAGCATGTCGATCTTCTCGAGCTGCGAAGCGGCGCCAAACTCGGGCGTCATGACGTAGAGGGACACGTCGACCAACGGCACGATCGCGGCGTTACCCTGCCCGATTCCCGAGGTTTCGACGATCACCAGATCAAAGCCGGCCAGCTTGCAGGCAGCGATCACTTCGGGCAGCGCGGCGGAGACTTCAGATCCGGTGTCGCGGGTTGCCAGTGAACGCATGTAGATGTTCGGATGCTCGATCGCGTTCATGCGGATGCGATCACCGAGCAAGGCACCACCGGTGCGTTTGCGCGACGGGTCGATTGAAATGATCGCCAGCTTGATGGTGTCGCTCTGGTCGAGCCGAAAGCGCCGCACCAGTTCGTCGGTCAGCGATGACTTGCCGGCACCGCCGGTGCCGGTGATGCCGAGTGTCGGCACCTTCAGTCCCGCGGCAGCGTGCACCATTTGCTTGCGCAGCGC
This sequence comes from Candidatus Accumulibacter affinis, assembly GCA_016713625.1. GTDB lineage: Bacteria > Pseudomonadota > Gammaproteobacteria > Burkholderiales > Rhodocyclaceae > Accumulibacter > Accumulibacter affinis. Next base: position 375,179 of record JADJOT010000002.1, on the reverse strand, counting down.
TTCAGGGTAGATGCCATTCTCCAGCGCAGTGATGATCTGTGCCAGGTGGCGGCGGTCACCACCCTTCAATGCGGCGAGCACTGCTTCAGGCTCCTGTGGGGCGAGCGCCGCGAGGTCGACATCGCATTTCGCCACCAGCTCGTTGATCATTCCCTGCAAGCCCATCGACTGACCGTCTTCGGGCGAGTAGATGCGGGTTACGCCGTAGCTGTGCAGTTCGTCGATCTCGCTGGGGACGATCACCCCACCACCGCCGCCGAAGACCTGGATGTTCTCGCCGCCGCCAGCCTTCAAGAGATCGATCATGTACTTGAAGAACTCGACATGCCCACCCTGATACGAAGTAATGGCGATTCCCTGTACGTCCTCCTGCAGTGCCGCATTCACGATCTCCTGCACGGAGCGGTTGTGACCAAGATGGATGACCTCGCCACCGGTCGACTGCAGAATGCGGCGCATGATGTTGATCGACGCATCATGCCCGTCAAACAAGGAAGCGGCGGTGACGAAGCGCACCTTGTGCTTGGGCTTGTAGGGCAGAAGCTTCTTGGCAATGGAAAGGTCAGTCATGTCGTTCGCACTCCACGAAAATCAGAAAAGTCTTGGTTACCAGAAATTGCACCGGGACGCACATAGTAGGAAGTTGAGTCCAATAAAGCCATTCCCCAATACGCCGCCAACCATGTAAATATCGCCAACTTGAAATATCCTGTCAATACACTACCTTGCGAGAAACCAATGCCATACCCTGAGAAGACTGCCACACAGGTACTTCCTGTTGCTTCGGCACCGGTACGGGCAACGGTGGCCATAGCTTTCGTGGAGGGGATGCTCGCAGGTTTCTGCCATGCGGGCCGTGATCCCGCCCACTTCCTCGAACGCGCCCACATTGCTCCGCAGGTGCTGGGCGATCCGGCCGCCCGTATTCCTGTCGACCGCTATGCTGAACTCTACAACCTGATCAACCGCGAACTCGACGATGAAGGCTTCGGCCTCTTTTCGGCACCGCTACGCGTCGGCACCTTCGAGTTCCTGTGTCGCAGCATCATTACCGCATCTACGCTGGCCGAGGCCATTGAACGTAGCATCCGCTTTCTCCGCCTGCTGCTGCCCGATCTCGCTGTCGGTCTGGAGAGCAAACAGGACAAGGCCTGCCTGAGCATCAGCGAAAATCGCCGGCTTCAGATTGGGCGGGTCTTCGCCTTCGAATGGCTACTGCGATTGCTGCACGGAGTGTTTTCCTGGTTGGTGGGGCGCAGCATCGTCCTCGACTCGGTCACCTTCCCTTACCCCCGCCCGTTGCATGCCGAGGATTATGCGCTGATCTACACGGCGCACTCGACCTTTGACGCAGAAATACTCTCCGCCGCCTTCGCTGCCAACCTGCTGGATCTGCCAATCCGCCGCGACGAAGCCACCCTGCTGGCTTTTCTCGACGGAGCGCCGGGAAAACTGACCACTCTTTTCCGGCGTGACCGTGAGATGGTCTTGCGGGTGCGTAATGCTCTACGCGATACCCTACCGGCATCCACTTCGCTGGCGGCGGTTGCCAGCGCCCTGCACTTGTCGCCACGCACGCTGCATCGCCGACTGGAAGAAGAGGGATCGAGCTTTCAGACAATCAAGGACGCCTTGCGTCGCGATATGGCAATTAACCGACTCGCCCAGACCAGACAGCCGCTTGCGCAGATTGCCGCGGAACTGGGCTTTGCCGACAGCGCAGCCTTTTATCGCGCTTTCGTGCGTTGGACCAGTATGGCACCGGCACATTATCGACGCCGACTGCAAGCCTCCGGCAGCCGCATTACTTTTCGATCATGAATCGTGTTGCATCTTGAAGGTCTGCGTGCGTACTGCCGCGGTACAATGCATTGACGAACTTGCGCCAGATCAGGTCCGGCTCGCCGAGTACGAAATCGTAAACTCCGGTCCCCGACTGGCGGATCGCCCAGACGTGTATTTGCGACACTTCATTCGGGCCAAGCTGAACGATTGCCTTTCCCCAGGCATTGATCGGTACCGTCGACGTCGCGTGCGCCAGGAAGCCATAGCGCGAGAGTTCGCTGATTTCGAGACGGAAGTTGTTCTCGCTGCCGTCGGCCACCACCGCAAACTTTGCTGGACATCTCACCGAAAAGCGCCGGTGGTGCGTGTCGGCCGAGGCATCGGGATTCTCCTCTGGCACGGCTGGGAGAATTGCACGATAGGCCGGCAGGTCGTAGATCGTATGGAGCAGCCGCTTCTTGCGATCACTCAGTTGCATGAACACGTTCGTACGCACGTTGAAGAAGTGATCGAGCAGCTCAGGAGTCAACACCGGGTCGTTGGTGGTATAGAAACGGCGTGGTGGCAGCTTGATGTTGGGCAGCGTGACCTCGGTGAAGAACGCATAGAGGTCTCGCTTGGGCGGTTTGGACGAATAGTGTTTGCGGAAGATTTCTGGCGCCGTACTGAGGTCAAGCGTGGCGCCGACCGCGGGCGCGCCGTTCACGAAGTCATAATTCTCGACCACGTTCTGCGTCAGGCGCTTGAAGAACAGCAGTGATTCGTACATCTCGATATGCTTTGGATTGACGGCAATGACAAGATGTCGGGTATCAAAGTAGGTCGTGCAATACTCGTACATGAATTTCATCAGCGGGAAGAGAATGCTACCACCCGTTCGGCGGAATCTCCGGTGCACCGCCAATGCCGATACCTCGGCAATATTCCCCTTCTTCGCGCGCAGCGCGGACAGATCGAAGATCCTCTGCAGCGGGAAGCCCAGGGCACTCTCCCGGATCAAGGACAAGGTGCCGACGACTTCTCCGTCATACTTCGCGCAGAGGGTCGTGGTGGTCGGCAGCGCGTGATAAATGGTGACGCGCATCCCGGAGGGGTCCGGGTTCATGAACTTGCTGTTTACATAGGCATCATGCAAGAGGGTAAAGCAGGCGGCGAGTTCCTCTTCGGTATCGGCGATCTTCAGTTCGAGACGCGCGCTTGGCGCTGGATCGCAATCCACGAAATTCCGGTAGACGGCGAAACGTCTTTCTCGTGGGAGAAAGGTGAACAGTTTTCTCATCGTCCCGCCAAGCAGCTTGCGTACCGGCGAGACCAGCCTTCTGATCATCATCATTCCCTCAGCCAAGGACGACCGCCCCAAAAGGCACCTGGTCCCCGTACTCGCGAGAACCCGCGGGCTCCTCACCCAGGCAATGCCACAGCGCCCTGCTGTCTACGCTACGCTGCACAAATCTGTAAGCAAGGCGAACAAGCTCGATGGCGCCCCCTCCGTTCTTATGCCACGCATCTTACCAAAAGCTTCGACCGCCACCCATACTCTTTGATTCCTTGTCCACCTGGCCACTGCCGGGGACGCGGCCAACGCTTGCGCCGCCAGGTGCACCTTCGTCCAGGTGGCGTGGAAAGTGGTCGGTCCTCCACCAACGGTCACCGTTTTGGCAGGCACCCCTGAGCAGGCAACCCATGCACGTTTCCCGTCCCCCGCAAGTGGGCGACAGGAAACTCGCAAGTCGCTTGCGCAATTCTTGCCACGAAACCAGCGCATCCCTGCGAACGTCGCAGCGCCAGTCCCGGGTGATAGTCACTCACAATCAACTGTATACTCACAATCGATTGGACCAATCGAACGGACGCTCCTAAAATGTAATAATTCGTCTTCCATGCCGCTATTCCGCAGCCATAGAGACTCGTGGAGACCAGGATTTTTCCCTGCCCCGTTGGTGGTGTTGAACGCCAGACCGAGCGAACTGTTTCAACCAAGGAGTATCGATGATGAAAGCCAAGACAGCCAACACCCCTTCAATCAACATCGGCATCAACGCTGACGATCGGAAAAAAATTGCGGATGGCCTGTCCGCTCTGCTCGCCGACAGCTACACGCTCTACCTGATGACGCACAACTTCCACTGGAATGTGACGGGGCCAATGTTCAATACGCTGCACCTGATGTTCATGGCGCAGTATACAGAACAGTGGACCGCGCTCGACGTCATCGCCGAGCGAATTCGCGCACTGGGTCACCCTGCCCCCGGCACCTACAAGGAATTCGTCAGCCTCGCCTCGATCAAGGAGGTGGAGGGCGTACCCAAGGCAACGGAGATGATCGGTAACCTGGTTGCCGCTCAGGAAGCCACTGCGCGTACCGCACGCGAGTTGTTTCCGGTGGTCAATGCGGCGAACGATCAGCCTACGGCCGATCTGCTCACGCAGCGCCTGGAAGTACACGAGAAGAACGCGTGGATGCTCCGCAGCCTGCTTGAGGACTGAGCCGCCAAGAAGCCGGACAAGTAAGGGCGCGCTTGCCCAACAGGTGTCGGTGCAGGCGCTGCCCGTCGGGAAGCCGAACGCTGCCCCTGGCGGCTGAGTGTCTGAGGCTGTCATTGTTGGCTAGTCGGTGTACCCTGCGGGTCCCGGCGAGTAAAACGTGGCTGGATCGTGTGGCCATTGTTTTTGAGTCTGGTGAGCAAAGGGCGGGACGAATAGCAGCGAAACTCGGCGAGCGAAAGTTGCGGTGTCGCTCGCGCGATTTTCACATTATTCACCGACGAGGTAGGCCGTGTAGGCCTGGTACGCGGCAAACACCGCGAGAACCAGGAAAAAGGCGCCGCTGATGCGATGCAGAAGGGCCAGCGGGATTTTCTGCAGAATTGTCCGGCCGGCCAGGATCCCCAGTGCCGAAGTGGTGGCCAGGGCCGCGGTGGCGCCCAGCCAGACGGCGCCAGCTAGGTGCGTGCTGCTCATGGCGACGACGGCAAGTTGTGTCTTGTCTCCGAATTCAGCGATCGTCAGCAAGAGGAAGGTGGTGAAGAAGATACCATGCCCACTTTTCTCTGCGACCTGTTCATCGTCATCGTCATCTTCGGTGCGCAGAGCATGCATGCCAAAGACGGCGAAGAGAATGGCGACCGTCGCGCCGACCACGTACTCGGGTAGCCAGCTGGCAATGGCGACGCCAAAGACGACCGCGAGCGTGTTCAGCACAGCAAAGGCTGCCAGTGCGCCGAGCATGACCGGCATTGGCCGATGCCGCGAGGCCAGGGTCATGCACACCAGCTGGCTCTTGTCACCGATTTCAGCGGCAGCGATCAGGGCAAAGCTGGTAGCTGCCGTCGCTGACCACTCGACGATACTGCCATTGCCCAACAGCGAAGACAAGTGCGGCAGCAGGCTCTGCGGGTTATCCATCGCGATCTCCGAAAAATCTCCATCGGGACCTGCGGCGGCGACGACGCGGGTGACCAACGCAGTGAAAGGGGCGCGATTATAACCTGAAGCTCTTTTGGCCCTTCAACAACAGAGCCGATCCAAGGTGCACCGGCAAGGCAAGAGAAGAATCAAGTCCGTTCAAGCCAGGCACTTGACCTTGGTCGCACTCGGTTTTTTCGTGGACAAACCGCGTCTGGCCAGGCCGGTGTACAACTGACGAGGACGCGCGATTTTGTATTCTGGATCACCCAGCATTTCCTCCCACTGCGCCATCCACCCGGGCGTTCGCGCCAGTGCGAGGATGCAGGCAAACAGCGACGTCGGTATGCCGAGCGCTTTTTGCATGATCCCGGCGTAGAAGTCCACATTCGGCAATTGTTTTTTTTCGACGAAATAGGGGTCTTCGAGCGCAATCCTTTCGAGCGCCCTCGCAATCTGAAACAGACGATCATTTTCGAGACCTGTTTCCTGCAGCACCTCGTTGCATAACGCGCGCATCCCGGTCGTTCGCGGGTCGAAGTTCAGGTACTCGCCGTGGCCAAAGCCGACCAGCTTGGCAGCGTTGTCCCCAGCACGGACGCGGGCCATGAAATCGGGGACGCGTGCGACGTCGCCGATCGCTTCGCACATCGCCAGACAGGCCTCGCTGGCCCCGCGGTGCGCCGGGCCGGACAGACAAGCAATCGCCGCGGAAACACAGGCAAACGGGTTGGCGCCCGAGGATCCAGCCATGCGAACCGTCGCGGTTGCAGCATCCTGCCCGTTTTCGGCGTACAGAATCAACAGCCGATCCAGCGCACGTACGAGGACCGGATTCGGCCGGAACTCTGCACGCGGGCTGCCAAACATCATGTACAGGAAATTCGCTGCGTAACCAAGGTCGGAGCGCGGCGTCATGAACGGCTGACCGATCGAGTACTTGTAGGCCATGGCGACAATCGTCGGCATCCTGGCAACAATCAGCTGGAAGCTGCGGCACCGTTGTTCGGCATCGGAGAAGTCTGCTGCGGCATGATGGAAAGCCGACAGGGCGCCGACCACGCCGACCATCACCGCCATCGGGCTGGCATCCCGCCGGAAACCCTGGTAGAGCTTGGCCATCTGCTCGTGGACCGGCGCGTTGTTCCTGATCGCGGACTCGAATCCCTGCTTTTGAACGGCGTTGGGCAGTTCGCCATTTTTCAGCAGATAAGCCACTTCGAGGAAGTTGCACTGGGCAACGAGTTGCTCGACCGGGTAACCGCGATACAGGAGTTCGCCCGTCTGGCCATCGATGAAGGTAATTTTCGACTTGCAACTGGCGGTCGATGCGAAGCTCGAGTCGTAGGCGAAACAACCGGTCGCAGCGCCCAGTGCACGGATATCGAGACAATGCTCTCCGTATGTCGACGCGAGGACTGCAAGAGTCACTGGCGCTGCGCCGTGGATCGTCAAGGTGGCCTTACGTTCGCTGCTCATGCCTTTTCTCCTCGTTTGCTTCGTCGCCCCGACTGCGGCACATGGCGGCCAGCATGCACAGGCTTCGCCCGTCCGCACCGCCTTGGGGCCATGTCTACCGCGTGCGCACCAGCTCTGTGCCCTGCGTTGCCCCTTGGTGACCGGCCCGCCGGTGCCGGCGCCTCCTTCAGAGACTTACAAACCGCGGTGGCAACCGGGAAGTCGCCGTGCGGGCGGCGTCTGGCCTCGATTAGCCGCAACTCCGCTGTGCAGAGAAAAGCAAAACGCGTACCAAGCAGAATGCTTGGTGCGCACGAATCTTGCTTTCCTTACTACGTCTGCCGAAAGGCGGATCGGGCTCTGTCCTCTCGGGAAACGCGTTGCCGCGCGTCCGACGGCTTCCTGACCCACCCGTGCCGGCATAATTGAGAAGACGAATACGAGATGAAGACACCAATGATTCTTCCCTGGCTAGCCAGCAGAGCTGGCGTGAGTGATCACCGTTGCGAGGTGCTGTGGCGGGTCGCGTGTCGCCAGGCCGCTGTGCTGACTGGCGAGCGTGATGGCTCGCGCTACTGGGGTGCAGCCCAGCAGATCCTGTTGAACCGCTTGGCCATGGAACGTTGGCAGAGCGTGCCACTGTTTGCCTGGCCGCGGCTGCTTCTGCAAGACAGCGTCGAACACTGGTCCCGGCTGGCCAGGCGCTGGTGGCTGCTGCCCGTTTGCAGAGCGATGCCGGCGTGCAGACCGCAATGAAGATCGAGGCGCGCAATGCGCTGGTTGTCTATTTCAAGACCCGGTTGCAGGACGGTCACCGCAGTTTGCGCGAGAAGTTCGTCGCCAGTGGCGACGCTGTCCGCCTGCTGCTCGAACGTTGCCAGTTGATCGACGAAGTTCTCTGCGAGCTGTGGAGCGAGCTTGCCTTGCCGGCTTCGCTGGCCCTGATCGCCGTTGGTGGCTACGGACGCGGTGAACTGTATCCGGCCTCCGACATCGACCTGCTGATCCTGCTGCCGGAGCGACCCGATCCGGTGTTGACCTCGCGGCTCGAACAGCTGATCTGCGTGTTCTGGGACATCGGACTCGAAATCGGCCATAGCGTACGCACCATCGAGCAGTGCCTGGAAGAGGCTGCTGGCGACGTCACGGTGCAGACGGCGATGATCGAAACGCGTCTGCTGGCGGGAAGTGCCAAGCTGTTCGAGGGCTTCTCGGTGATCATCAAGGGAAGCCTGGACGCTCCCGCCTTCTTTCTGACCAAGAAGATGGAGCAGGAGGACCGCCATCAACGCTTCAGTGACACGCCCTGCACCCTCGAAGCAAACTGCAAGGAAGGCCCGGGCGGGCTGCGCGATCTACAGCTGATCCTGTGGATTGCGCAGGCAGCGGACTACGGCAAGAACTGGAAAGACCTCGAGCGAGGAGGCTTTATCACCACCGAGGAAGAGCAGCTCCTCGAAGCGTGTGAGGCCTTCCTACGCCGCCTGCGCACGCAGCTGCACCTGCTCGTCGGGCGTCGCGAAGATCGCCTGCTGTTTGATTACCAGACGATGTTGGCCGAACAACTCGGATTCACCGCCAGCGCAACCCACCGTTCGAGCGAGCAACTGATGCAGCAGTACTACCGGGTGGCGAAAACGGTCACCCAGATCACCGCGATCCTCCTGCAGAACATCGGCGCTGCGCTGTTTCCACCGCCGCAGGAGCCGCCACAGCCGATCAACGAACGCTTCCAGAATACGCACGAGTTTCTCGACGTGGTCGACGAGGAAGTCTTCAATCAGACCCCTGCCGCCATTCTCGAGGCCTTTCTGCTGCTCCAGCAACATCCCGAGTTGAAGGGCATGAGCGCACGCACCCAGCGTAGTCTGTGGCGAGCGCGTCGGCTGATCGACGCCGACTTCCGACGCAGTCCTGAAAACCGTGCGCGCTTTCTGCAGATCTTCAAGCAGGAGCGCGGTCTGCTCCAGGCGTTTCGTCGCATGAACCAGTTGGGCGTCCTCGGCCGCTACGTGCCGAGTTTCGGGCGCATCGTCGGGCAGATGCAGCACGACCTGTTTCACGTGTACACCGTCGATCAGCACACCCTGCAGGTGGTGCGCAGGCTGCGTCGGTTCGCGATGGAAGAGTTTGCCCACGAGTACCCGTTCTGTAGCCGCCTGATCAGCGATCTCGGCAGTCCCTGGATTCTCTATATCGCCGCCCTGTTCCACGACATCGCCAAGGGGCGTGGTGGCGATCACTCCGAACTTGGGGCCATCGATGCGCGGCAGTTCTGTGATGAGCACGGTCTCGACGCCGCAGACACCGAACTGGTGGTCTGGCTGGTACGCCAGCACCTGCTGATGTCTCGCGTTGCGCAGAAGCAGGACATCTCCGATCCTGGCGTGGTGGCCCGTTTTGCCGGCGTCGTCGGCGACGAGCGTCATCTGATCGCGCTCTACCTGTTGACCGTCGCCGACATCCGCGGCACCAGCCCGAAGGTCTGGAATGCCTGGAAAGGGCAGTTGCTCGAACAATTGTTCAAGGCCACCCAGCGCTTCCTGCTGTCGAGTGAAGCCACGCTGATGACCGAGGGCGTGATTGCGCAGCGACAGAAGGAGGCGATCCGTCTGATGCGCTCCTTCGCGCTTCCCGAGAATGCGCACGAACCTCTATGGGAGCAGCTCGACACGGTGTACTTCCTGCGTCAATCGGCAGAGGAAATTGCCTGGCACGCGCGCGCCCTGCATGATCTGGTCGATGTCGATCAGCCGGTGGTCAGGGCCCGCCTCAATGCGCTGGGCGCGGGAATCGAAGTGATGGTCTACATGCACGATCAGGCCGACCTGTTCCTGCGCATGATCGGCTTCTTCAGTCGCGGCGGCTACAGCATCGTCGATGCCCGCATCCACACCACACGGCATGGCTACGCGCTCGACACCTTCATCCTGCTCGACGTCAGCGGCCGTGACATTGATCGGGCGATGATCAGCCATGTCGAGCACGAACTCGGCGATCGCCTGGCTCGCCAGGTGCCAGTCGAAGTGCCTGCGAACGGACGCATCTCACGGCAGGTTCGACATTTTCCGATCCAGCCGCTGGTGAGTATCCAGCCGCTGGTCAGCCTCGAGGCTGACGAGACGGGAAAGTTGTTCGTGTTGACCGTCGTTGCGGCCGATCGTCCAGGTCTGCTGTTCGTCGTCGCCCAACAACTGGCTGGACATGGAGCAAGTCTGCACACTGCCAAGATCGCCACGCTTGGCGAACGGGTCGAAGACACCTTTCTGATCAGTGGCGGCCATCTCGACGAAAGTGCCGGCCGCGTCAAGCTGGAGACCGATCTGCTGAAGCAGCTACAGGGCTGACTTGGCACAAGGCGTTGCACTGATCGGGGTCAGGTTGCCAAAATCACCCATTCCGGCCCACCCCTACGGTATGGCGCCATTCTTGCATACAATTGTTCCACCTATTCTCCGGAGCCGGCCGTGTCAATCCATGTTGCCCTGAATCACGTTACCCACTACCGCTACGATCGTCTGATCAGTCTTTCGCCGCAGGTTGTCCGCCTGCGCCCGGCGCCGCATTCGCGCACGCCGATCGTCAGCTACTCGCTGAAGGTCACTCCCGGCGAGCATTTCATCAACTGGCAGCAGGACCCACAGGCGAACTATCTGGCGCGCCTGGTGTTCCCGGAAAAGACGCGCGAGTTTCGGGTTGAAGTCGATCTGGTGGTCAGCATGTCGGTGATCAATCCATTCGACTTCTTTCCCGAACCCTATGCGGCGACCTTCCCTTTTCAGTACGAGGACTGGCAGCAGGAAGAACTCGAACCGTATCTTCACCGCCTGCCGCTGACACCGCTGCTACGCAGCTTCGTTGAATCAGTGCCGTCGGCGCCGCGGGCCAGCGTCGACTTTCTTGTCGACCTCAACCAGCAGGTACAGCAGGCGGTCGGTTATGTCATCCGCCTGGAACCGGGGGTGCAGACGCCAGAGGAAACGCTCGCCCTGGCGCGTGGTTCGTGCCGGGATTCCGCCTGGCTGCTGGTGCAGGTGCTGCGTCATCTGGGTCTGGCGGCGCGCTTTGTTTCGGGTTACCTGATCCAGCTGGTACCTGACGTCAAATCGCTGGACGGCCCATCGGGGACCGACCATGACTTCACCGACCTGCACGCCTGGTGCGAGGTTTACCTGCCAGGCGCTGGCTGGATCGGCCTCGACCCGACCTCGGGTCTGTTCGCCGGCGAAGGACATATCCCGCTGGCGTGCTCGCCACAACCGTCTTCGGCAGCGCCGATTACCGGTTATAGCGAGGCCTGCGAATGCGAATTCGAGCACCACATGCAGATCGAGCGCGTCTGGGAAGCGCCCAGGGTCACCAAGCCGTACACCGAGGAGCAGTGGTCGGCGATCGAAGCGCTGGGTCATCAGATCGACGCCGATCTGGTCGGCGCTGACGTGCGTCTGACGATGGGCGGCGAACCGACCTTTGTCTCGATCGACGACCATGACGGCGCCGAATGGAACATCGACGCCCTTGGTCCAACCAAGCGCGTACGGGCGGCCGAAATTTATCAGCGTTTGCGTGCCCAATACGCAGCACAGGGGCTACAGCACTTCGGTCAGGGCAAGTGGTACCCCGGTGAGCAGTTGCCACGCTGGTCGCTGAACTGCTTCTGGCGGCGCGATGGCCAGCCGGTGTGGAAAAACCCGGCGCTCTATGCCGAAGAGACCCGCGACTACGGCGCCGACGAGATCCTGGCTGGACGTTTTCTGCACACGCTCGCCGAGCATCTGGCGGTCGACCCCAGACATGTCTTCCCGGCCTGCGAGGATTTGTACTACTACCTTTGGCGGGAACACCGCCTGCCGATCAACGTCGATCCGCTCAATGCACGCCTCGACGACCCGATTGAACGCGAACGTCTGGCCAGGGTCTTCTACCAGGGGCTCGACAAGGTCGTCGGCTACGTCCTGCCGCTGAAGCGCCGTCCGCAGGGTGGCTGGCAAAGCGGCCAGTGGTTCCTGCGCTCCGGTTTCTGCTATCTGGTACCCGGCGATTCGCCCATCGGCTATCGTCTGCCGCTCGATTCGCAACCCTGGGTGGCCAAGGCCGACTATCCGTACATTCATGCACCGGACCCTACGCAGACCTTCCCGGCCCTGGCCGACCATGCCGAGATGCAGGCGCAGTGCGCCGTCAGCCGTAGCCAGAGTCTGGCTGCCGAGGCGGCGGCGGTGACCGGCGAGCACTTTGCCGAGCAGGCGATCGAACGCGTTGCCGGTGCGCTCGCGCATGCTGCAGACCCGGGCGGTGATGAGCTGCCGCAGGACAGCACGTCGGCCGCCGCGGTCACCCGCACGTCCCTGTCGGCGCAGGCCCGCAACGGGGTGCTGTACATCTTCATGCCGCCGACCGAAACGCTCGATGACTACCTCGAACTGGTCGCCGCCGTCGAGGCCACCGCCGAAGCCCTGGCCGCAGCAGTGATTGTCGAAGGTTACGAGCCGCCAGCGGATCCCCGTCTGAGCAACTTCCGCGTCACCCCCGATCCCGGGGTCATCGAAGTGAACATCCAGCCGTCGGCCACCTGGGATGAACTGGTGGCAAGAACGACGCATCTCTACGAGGCTGCGCACCTGTCGCGGCTGTGTACCGAAAAATTCATGCTCGACGGTCGTCACACCGGCACTGGCGGCGGCAACCATTTCGTTTTCGGCGGCGCCAGCGTACTTGACTCGCCCTTCCTGCGCCGCCCGGATCTGTTGCGCAGTCTGATCAGCTACTGGCATAACCATCCGTCATTGTCATATCTGTTCTCGGGTCTGTTCATCGGCCCGACCAGTCAGTCGCCGCGAGTCGACGAAGCGCGCAACGATTCGGTGTATGAGCTGGAAATTGCTTTCAGCCAGTTCCCGCAGCCGACCGATGGCGCTGCGGAGTGCCTCGCACCGTGGGTCATCGACCGCGTGCTGCGCAATCTGCTGATCGACTCGACGGGCAATACGCACCGCGCCGAGTTCTGCATCGACAAGCTCTATTCGCCCGATGGCCCCACCGGTCGCCTTGGACTGCTCGAGATGCGGGCCTTCGAAATGCCGCCGCACGCGCGCATGTCGCTGGCCCAGCAACTGCTGTTGCGGGCACTGATTGCCCGCTTCTGGCGCACCCCCTACGCGCCCGAACGGCTGGTGCGCTGGGGTACCGAACTGCACGACCGCTTCATGCTGCCGCACTTCGTGCAGCAGGATTTCGACGATGTGATCAGCGACTTGCGGGCTGCCGGCTATCCTCTCGAAAGCGCGTGGTTCGCGCCACATTTCGAATTCCGCTTTCCGCTGCATGGCAGCCTTGCCGTGCAGGGCATCGAACTTGAGCTGCGCCATGCACTTGAGCCCTGGCATGTGATGGGCGAGCAGGGAGCCGTCGGTGCGACGGTGCGCTACGTCGACTCGTCGCTGGAGCGGGTGCAGGTCAAGGTGACCGGCATGGCCAGCGATCGTTATGTGTTAAGCTGCAACGGCCGCGCCGTGCCGATGCGCTCGACCGGCAAGGTCGGCGAGTTTGTTGCCGGCGTCCGCTACCGCGCCTGGCACCCGCCAACCGCGCTGCATCCGACGATCGGCGTACACGTGCCGCTGGTGTTCGACCTCGTCGATAGCTGGATGAAGCGCTCGCTCGGCGGCTGCCAATACCACGTCGAGCACCCGGGCGGGCGCAACCCCGATCGTTACCCGGTCAATGCCAACGAGGCGGAAGGTCGCCGCCTCGCGCGGTTCACCCCGTTTGGTCATACGCCGGGTGTCATCGATCTGCAGCCCCCGCCGGAAAATGCCGGCTCGCCGTTTACTCTGGACTTGCGGCGATCCTGAAGCCACCGGCGCGGGAGCAGTCTCCCGCGCCGGTTTTCTTGATGCCGCAATCACCAGGCCTCGAGTCCTTGGGTCGGCGCCGCTGCGTCAGGCCAGCAGGCGAACCGCCCGCTCGATAAGCGCTTCTGGCACAGCCAGAAGCCTTGGCCGTCAGGGCACGGACTGGCAGCGTCCCGGCAGGAAATCCTTCTTGACGGCGAGTGCCGTCGCCGGAGATACTCGTTCAGGAAGTGTTGATTTTCCGTGCACTCGATTCTTGACAGAGGGATGCTCATGCAAAAAGGCCAGTTCCACACTGCTACCCGTTCCCGCCGTACTACCGTCGCCGCGCTCGCGGCGGTTCTGGTGCCGGCGGCGCTGCAGGCGCAGGATTCGCCACCACCGTCGAAGCCGCCGGTTTCCCAGGCCTGGATCGATGTCGCGACGCACTACAGTGATATTCCTGGAATGGCGACGATGGGCGGCTACGCTTCCGGCGGCATGTCCGGCGGCATGTCCGCCATGTTCGGGGGTGGCAAAAGCGGCGGCAACAGTTTCGGCAACACGCGCATGACCATGTCCCCGGGCAAATGGCTGGACGTTTCGGTGATGACGCGTAACCAGCCCGACCTGGCGGAAGCCCTGCAGGGGATTCCTCCCGTTCTGGGCCTCGACGCCTCGCTGAAACTGCTCACGCCGCCGCCGGAAAAGTACGATCCACCGGGCAGGGATGAGGATCCCGTGGAGCCCAAGTACGAAAAACCCAAGGGCAGGGTCCTGCTTTACTGGGGTTGTGGCGACGCCGTTCACGCTGGTCAGCCGCGCGTTTTCGATGCCGCCAATGCCGATCTCGATGCCATGCAGAAGTTTTTCGGCAAGGTTCGCAACAGCACTACTCGCGGCGCGCGTTCAGCACCGGGTAGTCCGGCGTGGCCGAACAAGGTCGATGACCGGCGGGTCCCGGAGGGGGGATCACTGGTTGGTGAACATCACTTTACCGGCAATGGCATCGTTGACAACTTCAAATTCAACCTCGGGGGCGGCCAGGACTTCATGCCGGCGTTCAGGATTTCACAAAAAGCTGTCGATGGCGCGACGCAACTGCAATGGGCGAATGTGACCAACGCGCGCGGCTATTTCCTTTCCGCTCTCGGTTCCAGCGAGAAGGGCAAGGACAGCTCGGAAATGGTGATCTGGACCTCCAGTGAGGTTCCCGAACCTGGTTTTGCCCTGGTCGACTACCAGACCAACGCCGCGGTCGACAAGTGGATCAAGGAGAAGGCGGTACTGCCAGCGAGCGCGACGCAGTGTAGCGTGCCCAAGGGCATTTTTGCGCAGGGAGCCATGCTGCGGGCGATTGCTTACGGGAGCGTAGCCGTCTTTGTCCATCCGCCGCGCCCGACCAACCCGAAGGCGTTGTGGGAGCCACAGTGGCAAGCGCAGGTCCGGGTGAAATCGACCTTCATGAGCCTGCTCGGCGAAACCGATGGCCGTTCCGGCGCCAGCGGCAAGGCGCAGCCTGAGCCGGACCTGATGCCGAATCCGGTCAATGTATTGAAGGGATTGTTCGGCCGCTGATCGAGCTGTGCTTGCCGCCTGCATGGTGGCGGCAAGCAGCTCCGCGTGCTTCTGCCAGGCGATGCCCGCGCTTCAGACGGCGCGCGCAGGGCTGGGGAAGCTCACTTCTTGCGTACTTCGGATGCCTGCGTACCGGCTCCCGACATGGCACCAAAAGGTGTCGTCGGCGCCGCCGGTTTCTGGGGCTGCTTCGGTTTTTTCGCTTCGCGATTGCCGCGTAATTGACTCTTGGCCATGGAGATACTCCTTAAGCTGCTGCAGTTGCATGCCGGATGGCCTGAACCAGCATACGCGCAATTCCACACGAAAGGGGTTTGCGGTACGGATTTGCCCGAATTTCGTCCTTGAGGACCGGTGCCGCCGAAAAAATCCCCGCGGCGAGTGCCCGACCAGCAGAATTTCCCGGGGCCGCGATGGCCAGGCGAGCGGCAAGGCGGAGAGAGGTCAGCGCGTTTCGAGTTCCGCAACCAGCCGCTTTAGATTGGCGTTGTCCGGCATGATCCCGGCGAGCTGCTTCGCATAAGCGAGCGCCGCCTGCCGGTCACCCGCCTCGCGACTCATCGAAACGAGTGCGACGAGGATGTCGAGATTGTTGGGATGGCGCTGGTTGGCAGCGCGCAGCAGAACCAGCGCTTCGTCGCGCTTGCCGGCAGAATGTACGGCGATGGCCTGAACGTAGGCATAGCGCGCGTTGTCTGGCGCCAGCCGGGCGGCTTCGGTGAATTCCTTGAGCGCCGCGGCCTTCTCGCCCTGGCGCGTCAGTGAAAGACCGAGCGCATGGTGCAGGTGTGCATCGCGCGGCGTCACCGCCAGGCCCTGGCGCAGGACCGTTTCCGCCGCCGCCTCGCGCCCCTGCTGACGCCAGGCATCCGCGAGGTTGACGTAGGCACCGTTGAAGCCCGGGTCCAGCGCAATGGCGCGCTCGAAAGCAGCCACCGCCTCTTCGGCGCGTCCCTGGCGCAGACGCAGGTTGCCGAGGTTGACGTTGCCCGACGGCCAGTCGGCTTCCAGCTGTAGCGACGCCACGTACTCCTGCAGGGCCGCTTCGCGGGCCGCCCGTTTGCCCTCCGGAATCTGACTGTCCGGCACGTCGGCGAGGACTCGAGCGGCCTCGATACGCACGCCAAGAACCGGATCAGAAAGTAGCGGTGCCGCGCCCAGTACCCGGTTCAGTGGATCGATCGGCGCAATCATGCCAAGAGCCGCGATGCGTACCGAAGGGTCGGCGTCCTGCAGCAACGCCCGCGTTGCCGGTAGTGTACCCGGATGGACGTGCGCCTCGGCGAGCGTCGCCGCGGTCGCCCGGATGATCGCCGGTGCGGCCGGGTTGGCAGCGAGGTCGAGCAGACCGGGCAAGGCCGCCGCTCCCTGCGTCGCGCCGGCGTGCAGGGTGGTGCCGTATTGCGGCCGCTCGCGCCAGGCCTTGCCATACCACTTGTCCATGGCAGTGGCCGCCCACTGCGGTTTCCTGTCGGTATGGCACTGGGTACAGGCATTCGGGCTGCCCAGCGAGATCGACAGGTCGGGGCGCGGCACGCGCATGCTGTGATCCTGCCGGGCGTGGATCACCATGTAGTTCTGCGTCGGCATGTGGCAGCTCACGCACTGCGCACCCTTACCGTCCGCCTGGTGCTGGTGGTGCTTCGGAGCATCGAATTCGGCGGCGTTGTGACAGCGCGTGCACAGTGCATTGCCTTCGGCACGCAGCTTCTGGCTATGCGGATCATGACAATCCATACAAGTCACGCCGCGCTGATACATCTTGCTCTGCAGGAACGATCCCCAGACATAGACCTCTTCGCGTTGCTGACCGTCGGCATGATAGTTCGGAGCGGTCAGCAGCGCCAGGCGATGGCTATCCTCAAGCGTTGCACCGGCCTTGCCGTCTTCGCTCAGCGTCGAGCGGCGGGCGTGGCAGGCAGCGCAGGAGTTCATCCCGGCAGGGTCGGCCAGATGGTCGCGCACCGCGAATCTCGCGCTGTCCGAGGGAAACTTCCAGGCATCTTTCCAGCGGCTCTGCAGCGAAGGCAAGCCCTTGTGCTCCTGCGCCGGGTACGGCGCCCTGACCTTGCGAGCCCAGTCCACATGCGCGGAACCCGGACCGTGGCAGGATTCGCAGGCAACATTGATCTCGCTGAAGGTGGTGTGGTAGGTATTGCTGGCCGCGTCGTAGCCCTTGCGCAGATTGGTCGAATGGCATTCAGCACACTGCAGCGCCCAGTTCTGGTAGAGGCGGGTCCAGTGCAGGGGATCCTTGTGATCGATCTTCTGGTCCGGATAAAGGTGGAACCAGCGCTGGCCACCCGCGTTCTTCGGCCGCGTATCCCAGGCGATCGGCAGCGTCTGGTAGCGCCCGCCGGGGAAAGGAATCAGATACTGCTGCAGCGGGTACAGGCCGAAGGTGTAACTGATTTCGTAGTCCGCCAGTTTGCCGTCGGGACCATCGGTGCGGACCATGAACTTGTCGCCACGCTTGAAGAAGGTGGACTCGACTCCCTTGTGTCTGAACTTGACGTCAGCGAAGTCACCGAGTACCGTCGAGACGCTGGCTTCCTGCATTGCCAGTTGGTGATGCGAACCCGACCAGGCCTTGAATTCCGGCTCGTGGCAGGTCTTGCAGGACTCGGCGCCGACGTAGGTGGCCTTACCTGCGGGAGGCGCCGCCTCGGCGGCGTTTACGGATGACAGCGACGGCGGGGGCGACGGTGGTGGCGCGTTCAACGAATTGGCCACCATGCCGGCGATCGCCAGCGCCAGCGCCACACCCCCGGCAAGAAACCACTTGCGCCGCCGCTGCGGTTCGGCGGGGCTGACCGACACGGCGGCGGCGGGAGGCGGCTTGCTTCTCGATCGTCTGGTCATGTCTCGCTGTGCGTTGCCGGGTGTGGAACTATGGCTGCACGCCGCGCAGTAGAGCCATGCGCTGGGCAACGAGCATTGACCATTTGTCGAAGGCGTCCTTGGCGTAGGTCCAGGCCTGGAACGAACTCAGGTAGCCGTTTGCCCAGGTCTGCGCCGCGCCAACTGCGCCGGCATTGACGTCCACGGCGTACTTGCGGCCAATCTCGGTATCCCTGCACTCGCCGAGGATCCTGCCCGAGGCGCCATCGCGGAACTGCATCTCCATGCCGGTCTCGCCCATATACGGGGTCGAGCCCGCGGGCCTGCCGGTGGCTGTACCCGAGCCCGCTTCAACGACAAAGGCATACGGAATGAGGGTGCCCGCGACGCTGTCGGTGACCGTCGTCGGTACGAGATCGGTAAGCGCGACGCGCAGTACGACGACACCGGGCCCCGCCTGGTCGACCACCGGCATCTGTGGTTGCAGTGCTTTGACCAGGTCCTGGTGAAAGTAGTCAGTGAGCGTCTTGATGTCCTTGGGATCGAAAGTCTGGTCGGCAGTCTTGACCTTGAGCGAGACCAGGATGCGCGAGATCAGCACCTTGTTGTAGCTGCGTGCATCAAGGCTGGGGTCGCGCCAGCACTCGATTCCTTCCCCCCAAGGCGTCGGTCGCAGGCGCGCATAGTCGGACAGGAAGCCGCTCCGGGTCATGCGCGCCTGGTCGGAGGCGACGGTGTTCGTTCCGCTACCCAGCACGGCGCTTTCGGTCGCGCAGCCGGCGAGGAAGGTGCAGCCGACAAGGACGACCCGCCCGATCGCAGCCTTGGCACCTTTTCGTTTCGTAATTGGTGATGTCTTCATCAGGGTTCTCGCAAGTAAATGTGAATGTAGTTTGGTGCTCGGCTTCGATCTGCCCGGCCGCCGCTGGCCTCTACCGGTCATCCTGCCGGAGGGGCGGTCGCACTGGGGCGCTTGTTCACCTTGCGCCGCTTGTGCAGTGCGTCCCATGCCAGGCGGCGAAGTTCGTTGCACTCGCTGACGATATTGACCAGCACGCTGGAGGTCCAGGCGAAGGTAAACATACCCGAAATGGCGATGATCGGCCCGAGCATATGCCATTCGTCCGGCACGTCATGGTCGCTGCCGATCGTTGTATAGGAGCGCGCCGCAAAGCGTGCCGCCTGCACCCAGTCGGGGATGACTCCGCCGTAAACTACTGCCGCCGACCAGAGGACGACCGAAACCAGGTGCAGACCGAGCAGCATGAAGACCGCGCCGCCAAACAGCAACTCGACTCGCCACACCGCTGGCTGTTTCTGGATGGTCTGCGAGCGCTTGTCCACGTGAGTGTTCAACAGACGCAAGCCGATCGCCTGCACGATGACCACCGCGACGAGGATGCCACCGCCATAGACGATGTCCACCAGGGGCATCGCCTTGGTGATGGGCAACTTCGCCTCGACGTAGGCTTCCACCGGGGCAAGTTCCCCCGGCAAGGTCCTGATGACGGTCTGGGGAGCCTTGGCCATGTCTGCCGCGGCCTTCTCCGCTGCCTGCGGAAGCACCTGCACATCCTTCGACAGCCGCTCAATGGCCGGCGCTGCCGGCTGCAGGTGCGCCTCAGCCCGGTCTGGGACTGCGGCCACTCCGGCCGCGTCGTCAGGCGGATTACCGGTAACCGCCAAAGCCGGGCGCGGCGAACCCTGTATCGCTTTCCCCGTCGTTGTCGTATCAGCCACGGTGGACAGCTCCCTTGCAGAAACTACAGCCTCTGGATGATCTCAAAAGGACGACGGCCGCTCTGTCGAGACGCGGCCGTTGCCAGCGAGAAACGCGAAGAGGGCTCCCCCTGCCGGCTGATCGGAGCCCGACGGCGCCGTGCTTAGGTGGCGGCTTGCGACGGAGTCTCGGCTTGCTCCGGGGTATCCGCTTTGGCTGCGTCGAGGGCGGCCTGCAGCTTCTCGGTGTCCTCGTGCGAGAGCGAGGTCTGAATGATCGTGCCACCCATTCCCTGCAGTTCCAGCAGCGCCTTGTCTTCGGTCCAGCTCTTGAACAGGATGAACAACTGCGAGCCGCCGGGCTTGAGGCTCTCGGCGATCTTCTTCATGAAATCGTCGTTGATGCCGAGGTCGCTGAGGGCACCGCCAATGGCACCGGTGGCCGCACCGATCGCCACGCCGACAATCGGCATCATGAAGATCATGCCGACCAGCAGGCCCCAGAAGCTGCCGCTGGCCGCACCCGTCGCGGTCAGGTTGATCGGCTGAATCAGCTTGACCTTGCCGTTCGGCTTCTTGACCGCGATGACCGCATCCTCCAGCTCGATCAGATACTCCTTCTGCAATTGAGCAAGCTTGACTTTGGTCTCCTCCGCCTCGGTTTCCGTGTCGTAACCAATCACCACCAGTGTTGCCATGTCTGACTCCGTGTATATCAAGGGAGCGACGAGTATACTAGTTCGTGCGCTGGATTGGTGTGCCTTGCTGCCATCGCGGCAGCTGCGGGAAGCGGTTCAAGAGTCTCGGCTGGGTGGGGGCGTGGCGGAGGAAGAAGCTGCAGGCAGCCTCGGTAGGGCGCCGTGGACTCGGGGCAGCGGACACGGCCGGGCCAGACCGTAAAGCGGCGGGCGGACGCAGCGCGCCCGCCAAGCCAGCGGGCGGCAGCGGATAGAGGGGCGAGACCGAAGACCGCCGCGGCCGTCTCGCCACAGCCGTTGTTGCGAGGAGGCCATGGCTGCCTGGATCAGGCCTGCGACGCGCCGCCCGTCGCGCCTGTCGTTGCCTCGGGCGCTGTCAAGACGTGCTCGTAGGCATCGACGACGGCCCGCAGCGAACCGTAGAAGGCATCTGCACCCACGACCTCGGTCAGTCCGTAGCTGTCGAACTGCTCCCGCACGGCAGCAGAAACATGCGCGAACACCAGCACCACCCCTTGCTCCTTGAGCAGCTTGCAGGTGTCGCGCAGCATCGCCGCGGCGGAGAAGTCCACGTCAGCGATCGCTGCTGCATGAACGCACAGGCACGTCAGGGGCGCCTGTCCCTTGGTCTTTGCCAGCCGGAGGACTTCCTCAGCGAACTGGCCGGCGTTGGCGTAGTACAGGCTGTGGCTGAAAAGGTAAACGAGCAGACCGGGTGCGATCTGTTGCGGTTCGCTGAGCGCAACCATTTGCCAGCCCTTCCTTTTCTTGTCCGCCGCGATAATGGCATTGTTGCCCCGGTAGCCACGCCGCACATGATCGAGTAGCGACAGCACCATGGCCAGGAGGATGCCCTGCTCGACACCAATCACTACCACGGTGGCGGCCGTCAGCAGGGCCACCCAGAACTCGGCACGTGCCTCGATGAATATTCGGCGCATTCCCCGGACATCGATCATTTTCACCGCCACCAGAAAAACGATGGCGGACAGCACGGCGGTGGGCAAGTGCGCCAGCGGCCCGGTGAGAAACAGCAGCACCAGCAGCACGAGGACGCAGGTGGTGAGCTGCGCAAGCTGGCTGCGGCCGCCACCACCGTCCACCATCGCCGTGTTGGTCGGGCTGCCATTGACGATGAAGGTGCCCGACAAGCCAGCGCCGAGGTTGGCCATGCCGAGCCCGACCATGTCCACATTCTCGTCGAAGCGATCGCTATACTTGGCGGCATAGGCGCGTGACGTGGCCGCGCTCTGCGCGAGAATCACCACAAAGCAGGCAAAGGCCAGCGGCAGCAGTTTCTGGATCAGCGGCCAACTCCACGCCACCTGGGGCAGGCCGAGTGTCGGCAGGCCGCTCGGAACTGCCCCGAGCGTCTCCAGATGAGCCCCCAGATTCAGCGCCCAACTGGCGGCAATGGCGGCGACGACGGCGATCAGTCCGCCCGGGATTTTCTCCGAAATTCTTTTACCACCGATGATTACCACCAGCACAGCGAGCGAGACGAAGACGGCATAAAGATTGGTTTCCCCGATCAACCGCAGGTCGTGCAGGATCTCTACCAGCGGATCGTTGCTGGTACGCTGCAGACCCAGGAGACCGGAAACCTCGAGCAGTGCCACTTGCACGCCGACGCCGGTGAGAAAGCCGGTGAGGACCGTACGCGAGAGAAAATCGGCGAGGAAACCGAGTCGCAGCACGCGTGCGGCAAACATCAGCACCGCCGCCAGCAGCGCCAGCAGACTGCACAAGGCAAGCCACTCGTTCGAGCCGCGCACCGCCATGCCGGCGAGACCGGCGGCGACCACCGCCGCCGTCGCCGAATCGGCCCCGACCGACAAATGCCGTGACGACCCGAAAATGGCAAACAGGGCCATCGGAATGAGGATGGTGTACAAGCCGGTGATCACCGGCGTGCCGATGATCTTGGTGTAACCCATCGTTCCCGGAATGGCGAGCGCTGCGAGGGTGAAGCCGGCAAGGATGTCCCGCCCCAGCGCTGACCGATCCAACGGCAGGACGCCCTGGAAAACCGGCAGCCTGAAGCCCTGCCTTTCGCTGTCTTGCGTCATCGTCTGCCCCCGTGCAATCAACCGTGACCCAGACGCTGACTAGGCCTTGCCGCCGCCTTTTGGCGCCTTGCCTGGCCGCTTTTCCTGCTCGGCCTCCGCCGCATGATACTTCTCGGCGATTTCCTGGAGGTCGACCCGCGTCGGCGGTAGTTTGAGTCCCATTTCTTCCATGGTATCGACAATGATCTGCGAGATGGCGAGGTTGCGGAACCACTTGTGGTTGGCCGGAATGACGTACCATGGAGCCTCCTTGCTGCTGGTCTTGCTCAGCGCCTCTTCGTATGCTCTGAGGTAGTCGGACCAGAACTCGCGCTCGGAGTAGTCGCCTTCGCTGATTTTCCAGTTGCGCGCCGGGTCGTCGAGGCGCTGCTTGAAGCGACTGAGTTGCTCCTCGGGGCTGATGTGCAGGAAGAACTTGAGGATGCGCGTACCGTTGTGGACGAGCATCGTCTCGAAATCGTTGATCAGCGCGTAGCGTTTCGACCAGACCGCCTTCGGCACCAGGTTGTGGACCCGCACGACGAGGACGTCTTCGTAATGCGAGCGGTTGAAGACGGCCACCTCGCCCTTCGCCGGCGTCCGCTGGTGTGCGCGCCAGAGAAAATCGTGCGCCGCCTCGTCGGCGCTCGGCTGCTTGAAGCCGAACACCGAGGTGCCCTGCGGGTTCATGCCGCTGAACAGATGTCGGACCACGCCGTCCTTGCCGGCCGCATCAAGCGCCTGCAGGACGACCAGCAGGGACTGGTTACCGTCGGCGTAGAGCAGTGCCTGCAGATCGGCCATTCGCGCGACGTGTTTCTGGATCTCCGGCAGCGCCTCTTCAGACGCAGCATGCCCACCGGTGTGCCCAGGATCGATCCCGGCCAGGTTGAGTTTCTCACCCGGGCTGACGAAGAATTGTTTGCGGTAGTCCATTTGTACTCCTCTCGTGACGATCAGCTAGTGGCCTAAGCGGCCGGTATGTGCGGCTGCAGCGACTGATTGACCAGCGCCGCGTGCTTCAGGTGGCGTGCGGTCCGGTAGCTGGCGAAGTGGTCGTAGATCAGTCGGGCGCTGCCGAGAACGAACAACCAGGCAATCAGGTAGACCCAGACCCAGCCGATCAGCTTCCAGGGAATCGCCGGCACCAGCCAGCCAAAGCCGCACATCAGCGCCGCCGCCTCGATGACGTAGGTCATCGAGCCGCTGAAGCAGCCGAGAATCTGCTCGCCGAGACTCTTTTCCTTTTCGATGATGGCATTGGGGCTATATTTGGCCACCCGTTGTTGCGCTTCGGCCGCGCTGAGACCCTGCTCGGGATTGACGGCGAGCTTCGCGAGGACCTGTTCGACGGGGACCTTCTCGAGATCCGGTCCGCTGGCGGCCGGAGTGCCTGATTGCTTGGATGTATCGGCCATACCTTGCTCCTGGTTCAATAGCCCGAAAAACTAAAAGGCATCAAAATCGCAATTTAGCACACCGGACAAGCCGTACTACGGCAAACCGTACTACGGCAAACATCGGTAAACACAGGGCGCCCGGCGAGCCTGGCAGTTGGGAAGTCTCCAGGGTCGCCCGCTTCGCCGGTCACCAGCAACACCCCGCCACGCCAGCAGGTTTGCGTTGATCGATCGGTCTGACAATGCCAGTTGCCGCTGCGGCGTGTCGTCGCCGTCGGCATCACTGACTCGCCATCATGCAAGCACGCAGGCCGGTAAGCGCAAACTGAATCCCCATGGCGATGACGATCAGGCCCATGAAGCGGGTCATGGTGTCGCGGGCAAAGTCGCCATCGCTGGGGCGACCACCACCCATACGAGCAGCCAGCAGGAGGACGATCCACATGAGCAGCACCGCCACAGCTACGGCGAACAGGGCGCCACACATCAGCGGATTCACCAGAGCGAGCACCGTGACAATGGCCTGAAGGTGTTGCTGAATCAGCGCAAACAGCACCGAACTGCCGTACTTGATGATCAAAACACCGACTATCCGTCGCCTGTACGCCAGTCTGGCGAGCTTCGATCACCGACCTTGCGAAGCGACTGACCTGCTGGCTATCGGCGGGTGGAGCTGGCCTTGCGTCTGGATCCGTCTGCGACATTTTTCTCTACTCTTCCGCCACCTTGGCCGTATGATTCCGTGATGCTCCGCCAGGCCAAGGTCAGGCTCGCTTCTCCAAACCCGCGCCCGGTTTCCGGATCGCGCCACCGAACATCGAATGACGAATATGCTGGATAGTTCAAAAACCCACCTTGACTTCGACAGGCAAGATCATCTTCAGGTCGTCGATGCACTGCGCGGTTACGCCATTCTCATGGTCATTGCGGTCCACTCCATCGGCCATAACGAGGATCTGGTCTGGCCTGCAATGCGCCCGCTGGCCCTGGGTTTTTATGGAGTTCAGCTATTCTTTCTGGCATCTGCATTGACCCTGCTGATGTCGTGGTCCCGCAGTGACGATTCGTTTGCCAGACGAAGTGGCAAGTTTCTGATCCGCCGTTTTTTTCGGATTGCGCCACTTTACTATCTGGCTGTGGTTTTCTACTGGTTTGCGTATTCGACACCACCTGCCGATTTCAGCTTCAAGATCCTGCTTGCCTCGCTGCTTTTCTACAACGCCTGGAGCCCTTACCTGATACCTACGGTGCCCGGTTGGACACCCGTGCCCGGCGGCTGGAGCATCGGCGTGGAATTCTTCTTTTATTTCACCTTTCCCTTTCTGGCTCTGCTGGTCGGCACACTCAGGCGCGCCATCGTCTTTTTTGTTGTCGCCTTGGCAATCATGATTGCTGCATTCATTGGTGGAGGGCATCTGTACCCGGAAATAACGTATGAGGAGCGCGCCAACTTCCTCTATTTCTGGCCGCCAAACCAGCTGGTAATCTTTTCACTGGGTTTCCTCCTTTATCATTGCGTCACCAACAAATCGGTTCGTCAATGGATCATGGCCAGCCGGATTACCGCCAATGGCGCATCAATCGCGCTTTGTTGCGTGCTGTTTGGCTTGTCCTTCTATGGGCCAAGAAAATCATTTGACTGGTCTTCGTTTCTTCCGCCGACGCATCTCCTGATATCGCTGTTTTTCCTTCCCTGGGCGATTGTGCTGGTGATAAAGCCGAAAGGGTGGGCGATCAACACGGCGATCATCGGGCTGGGCCAGGTCAGCTTTAGTGCCTACATACTCCATTTTGCCGTCTTGGCGTATGTCGGAACTTTTCTCAAACATGTCTGGCCATTAAAAACAGTTGGCGTCCTGTCGATCGCTTATTCAGCCGCGTTATTGGTTGCCGCCATTGTTATTACCCGCTACGTCTCGGGATTGAGCTACCGGCATATCGAGCAACCATTCATAAAAATGGGGAAGTCATTCATTCGCCGGATCTATCCAGATGTGGAAAACAACTGCGATAGCCATCGCCGCCTCGTCCAGTCGAGCGGTCATACCAAGGACGACGACCATGTTCAACAGCCCCGACGAACACCAGCCAATCCGTGATGCGATCCGCGACCTCTGCCGCGAGTTTCCGGATGAGTATTTCCGCCGCGTCGACGCGCAGCGCGCGTATCCCGAGGCTTTCGTCGATGCGCTGCTCGGCGCCGGTTGGCTGGCGGCGATGATCCCCGAGAAATACGGCGGCTCAGGCCTGGGCTTGACCGCGGCAAGTGTGATCATGGAAGAGATCAACCGTTGCGGTGGCAATTCCGCTGCCGTGCATGGCCAGATGTACAACATGGGTACGGTGCTGCGCCACGGCAGCCAGACGCAGAAGGAGCAATACCTGCCGGCGATCGCCGCCGGTAAGCTGCGCATGCAGTCGATGGCGGTGACCGAACCGACGACCGGCAGCGACACCACGCGCATCCGCACTACCGCGGTGAAGAAGGACGGCCGCTACGTGGTCAATGGCCAGAAGGTCTGGATCTCGCGCGTGCAGCATTCGGACCTGATGATCCTGCTCGCACGCACGACGCCACTCGCCGAGGTCAAGCGGAAATCCGAAGGCCTGTCGATCTTCATTGTCGACCTGCACCAGGCCATCGGCATGGGCCTCGCGGTGCAGCCGATCGCCAACATGGTCAATCACGAAAGCAACGAACTCTTCTTTGACAATCTCGAAATCGCCGCCGAAAATCTGATCGGTGAAGAGGGACAGGGTTTCCGCTATCTCCTCGATGGCCTCAACGCCGAGCGTGCGCTGATTGCCGCCGAGTGCATCGGCGACGGCTACTGGTTCATCGATCGCGCCAGTCGTTACGCCAGCGAGCGCATCGTTTTCGACCGGCCGATCGGCATCAACCAGGGGGTGCAGTTTCCGATCGCCGAGGCTTTCATCGAGATCGAGGCAGCGAACCTGATGCGCTTTCAGGCCTGTGCGCTGTTCGACGCGCAGCAGCCCTGTGGCGCCCAGGCGAACATGGCCAAGTACCTTGCTGCCAAGGCCTCGTGGCAGGCGGCCAACGTCTGCCTGCAGACGCACGGCGGCTTTGGCTTCGCCAGCGAATACGACATCGAACGCAAATTCCGCGAAACCCGCCTCTATCAGGTCGCACCGATCTCGACCAACCTGATCTTCTCCTATGTCGCCGAGCATCTGCTCGGCTTGCCGCGCTCGTTCTGAGCGGCGAAGGATCCCGCCATGCGCCCTCTCGACGGCATCACCGTAATCGCCCTCGAACACGCCATCGCGGCGCCGTTCTGCAGCCGCCAACTGGCCGACTTCGGAGCCCGCGTGATCAAGGTCGAGCGACCGCAGAGCGGTGATTTTGCGCGTGCCTACGACGAACGCGTGCGCGGTCTGGCCTCGCACTTCGTGTGGGCCAACCGTTCCAAGGAGAGCCTGACGCTCGACCTCAAGCACGCCGCGGCGCCGGAGATTCTGGCCAGGCTGCTCGCCACTGCCGACGTGCTGGTGCAGAACCTGGCGCCCGGGGCCGCCGCGCGCCTTGGTCTCGCCTACGAGGCACTGCGCGAGCAGCACCCGCGGCTGATCGTCTGCGACATCTCCGGTTACGGCAGCGACGGGCCGTATCGCGACAAGAAGGCCTACGACCTGCTGATCCAGAGCGAGTCGGGTTTCCTCTCGGTCACCGGTTCGCCGGACGCGCCGGCCAAGGCCGGCTGTTCGATCGCCGATATTTCGGCCAGCATGTATGCCTATAGCCACATCCTGGCGGCCTTGCTGCAACGCAGCCAGAGCGGGCGCGGCTGCCACATCGAGATATCGATGCTCGAAAGCATGGTCGAGTGGATGAGCTATCCGCTGTATTACGCTTTCGCTGGCGGCACGCCGCCAGCGCGTGCCGGCGCCGCACACGCGACGATCTATCCTTATGGCCCATTCCCGACCGGTGATGGCAGGACGGTGCTGCTGGGCGTGCAGAACGACCGCGAATGGCAGGCATTCTGCAGCCAGGTACTCGAGCGTCCGGAACTGGCCAGCGATCCGCGCTACACCAGCAACGCCCTGCGCAGCGCCGCTCGCGCCGAGCTGCAGCCGTTGATCGTCGAGCAATTCGCGCGGCTCAGCGGCGAGGAAGTGATTACCAGGCTCGACGCCGCGCAGATCGCCAACGCACACATGAACGACATGCACGATGTCTGGCAGCACCCGCAGCTCGCGGCACGCCAGCGCTGGACCGAGGTCGCGACGCCAGCCGGGCCGATTCCGGCCCTGCTGCCACCTGGCCGACTGGATGCCTTCACCGCCCGTATGGATGCAGTGCCGGCGCTCGGGCAGCATACCGAAGCGATCCTCGGCGAGTTGGGTTGGGACGCAGCCGCGATCGCGCGCTTGCGGCAGGCGCAGGCGATCTGAAGGAGTCTCCCGGGCCCGCGGGGTCAGCCCGTTCGCCGTCCGGGAGCGCCTCGCGAGGGCATCCCGACACAGACCGCAGGGATTTTACGTCCTGGGTCAACGCAAGACCGTCGCTGTGCGTTAACAGCTATTGCAGCACACCAGGCGGAGGGATGCCGGGTGCCTTGCGAACCCAATCTCATGAGGAGGAGCTTCATGCACAAGCTGATTACCCTGCTAGTCGCGCTGCTGATGATCGCGGTCAATGCCTTTGCCGCGGTCAACGTGAATACCGCCACCAAGGATGAGCTTCAGACGCTCACCGGTATCGGTCCCGCCAAGGCGCAGGCAATCATCGACTACCGGACCAAGAATGGTTCCTTCAAGTCGGTGGACGATCTCACCAAGGTTCCCGGCATTGGCCCGGCTGTCCTTGGCAAGATGAAAGCCGACGTGTCGGTGAGCGGCGCCACGACGGCCGCTGGAGCCCCCACTGCCGCCAAGGCTGCCGCTGCGCCGACCCCTGCAGCGACACCGGCGACAGCAGCAACGGCCGCTGCTGCAGCACCGACGGCAGCCCGGAGCGAAGCCGCCAAGGCCGCTGCTCCAGCAGCTGCCAGCGCTCCCATGGCCGCGCCTCCCGCCACCGCCACCGCGGCGCCGGCGACCGCTGCGAAAGCTCCGGCGGGTCCCGCCAGCACGCCAGCTGCGGCAACTGCCGCCAAGCCCGCCGCTGCTACCACTGCCGCAGCAAGCACCCCCGCAACGGCCGCCAAGCCAGCAAGCAGTGCCGCTGCGCCGGCGCCTGCAGCCGCCGCCACCCCTGCAGCGGCCAAAGCCGAGCCAGCGAAAGCGGCAAAGAGCACGGACGAAGCCAAGAAGGCGAGCAGCAAGGACAAGAAAGACAAGAAGGACGACGCCAAGAGTGCTGATGCAGCCACCCCGAAGAAGTAATCCGCAACGGCCTTTACTGGCATGAAACCACAACGAACCCCGCGACAGCGGGGTTCGTCATTGCTGCCTGGCGACGAGCACGGGCTGCCACTGCGGTTTGCCGCCATCGCCGCGGCGATGCTTGCTACACTCCTGCCCTGCGTCAAAAAGCCGAGCTCATGCCTCCCCTGCCATCGCTGCTGCCTTTCCTGTTTGTTTTCCTGTGGAGCACCGGCTTCATTGGCGCCAAGTTCGGGCTGCCGTACGCCGAACCTCTGACCTTCCTGCTCGCCCGCTACCTCCTGATCCTTGCCCTGATGACGAGCTTTGCGCTCGCTACGCGGGCGCCATGGCCAGCCAACGGGCGCCAGGTTTTTCATATCGGAGTTTCCGGCCTGCTGGTGCACGCCCTTTATCTGGGCGGCGTGTTCATGGCCATCAAACACGGGCTGCCGGCAGGCGTGACCGCTTTGGTGGTGGGCATGCAGCCGCTGCTGACCGCTTGCGGTGCCGGCTTCCTGCTCGGGGAACGGGTGTCGTCGCGGCAATGGCTGGGACTGATGCTCGGTTTTGTCGGTGTGGCGCTGGTCGTTGCCAACAAACTCGGCGACCTGCCGCTGGCTGCGATGTTGCTGCCGGCGCTCGCGGCCTTGCTCGGAATCACTGTCGGCACCCTGTACCAGAAGCGATTCTGTCCGCATTTCGACCTGCGCAGTGGTTCGGTGATTCAATTTCTGCCGACCGCACTGGTGACCGCGCTGGTGGCCTGGGGCAGCGAAAGCATGCATATCGAGTGGACCCCGCAGTTTGTTTTTGCCTTGTTGTGGCTGGTGTTGGTGCTCTCGTTTGGTGCCATCAGTCTGCTCAATGTCTTGATCCGCAGCGGTAGCGCGGTGAATGTTGCCAGCCTGTTCTACCTGACGCCGCCGAGTACCGCGGTGATTGCCTGGCTGGTTTTCGACGAAACACTCGGCGGACTGGCGCTGGCCGGGATGGTGCTGGCGGTGGGCGGCGTCTATCTGGCACGCGCGCGGGCCCGATGAGCGACGCGGAAAAACCCGTGCTGCGCATTCTCGGCATCGATCCGGGCTTGCGCAGCACCGGCTTCGGGCTCATCGAAAAAACCGGCAATCGCCTCGCCTACCTGGTCAGCGGCTGTATTCGTACCGACGTCAGGGACTCGCTGCCAGGCCGTCTGGGAACGATCTACGCTGGTCTGCGCGAGCTGCTGGCAACGCACCGACCCGACCAGGCGGCGGTCGAGATCATTTTCATGAACGTCAATCCGCAGTCCACACTGTTGCTCGGGCAGGCACGCGGCGCGGCGATCACGGCGCTGGTGGCGAGCGGGCTCGAGGTGGCCGAGTACACCGCCTTGCAAGTCAAGCAGGCGGTGGTCGGCAACGGACACGCCGACAAGGTGCAGGTACAGCACATGGTGCGTCGCCTGCTGTCCTTGTCGGCAGACCCGAGTGCCGACGCCGCTGATGCCCTGGCCTGTGCGATTGCACACGCGCACGGCGGACAGGGACTGGGGCGGCTGGCCAGCCATGGCTTGCGCGTGCGCAACGGCCGTTTGATGATGGAAAAGGAGAGCCAACGATGATCAGCCGACTGACGGGAATCCTGCTGGAAAAGAACCCGCCGCAGGTGGTGCTCGACGTACATGGCGTTGCTTATGAGCTCGACGTGCCGATGAGCACTTTCTACAACCTGCCTGGCAACGGCGAGCAGCTCAGCCTGCTGACCCACTTCGCAGTGCGCGAGGACGGGCATTTTCTCTATGGTTTTGCCAGCGAGGGCGAGCGCTTCGCGTTCCGTCAGCTGCTGAAAATCTCGGGCGTCGGCGCGCGCCTGGCGCTGTCGGTTTTGTCGGGACTCTCGGTGAGCGATCTGGCGCAGGTGGTGGCGCGCCAGGAAGTCGGTCGACTGACCAGGGTCCCTGGCATCGGCACCAAGACCGCTGAACGTCTGCTGCTGGAACTGAAGGGAAAACTCGCCGACGCGCTGCCGACCAGCGCCGCGCCCAGCGAGGCCGCGCACAGTGACATTCTCAATGCGCTGCTGGCGCTGGGTTACAATGACCGCGAAGCGGCCGCAGCGATGAAACAGTTGCCGACCGATACCACCACCTCCGACGGCATTCGTCAAGCGCTCAAGTTGCTGTCAAGGGTCTGAACCGAAAATGACTCCCGGTTACAAACAACTCATCCAGATCGCGCTGGTCGTGCTGCTGCTGATCGGCTGCGTCGCCGTGCTGTTGCCGTTTACCGGTACCTTGCTGTTCGCCGTGGTGATCTGCATCACCACGCTGCCGATGCGCAACCGCCTGCTGACGCTCTGCCGAGGGCGCAGCAGCCTGGCGGCGCTGCTGGTCTCGATGCTGCTGCTGCTACTGCTGGTTGCACCGATGGCCTTGTTGTCGGGATCGCTTGCCGATGGCGTCGAGATCGCCATTCGCTACTTCAAGCCATTGATGGAAAGGGGATTGCCGACCGACCCTCCGGTCTGGCTGGCGAGGATTCCGGTCTTCGGCTCGAGTGTCGCCAGCTACTGGCAGGAACTGGTCGAGAGCCGCGAGGAGATGAACAACCTCCTGCGCCAGTTCCTTGATCCGACGCGCCGGCTCGCCCTGGCCGCCGTTTCGCTGTTCGCGCAGGGATTGCTGCAGCTGGTGCTGGTGATCTTCTTCGTTTTCTTCATCTTTCGTGACGCGCACATTTACGCCGACGCATTGCACACCGGCAGCCGGATGCTCGCCGGCGATCTCGGCGAGCGCATGCTGGCGCTGGTCGAAGGGACGGTCACCGGGGTGATGGCGGGAATCGTCGGGACAGCGGCTGCCCAGGCGGTGGTGGCGATGATCGGCTTCATTATCGCTGGCGTTCCCGGCATCCTCATCCTGACCCTCGCCACGTTCTTCTTCTCGCTGGTGCCGGTGATCGGTGCAACGCTGATCTGGGTTGGGGCCGCCATCTGGCTGTACAACGAAGGGCAGACCGGCTGGGCGGTATTCATGGTGTTGTGGGGCATGTTCGGCATCAGCAGCGTCGATAACTTTCTTAAACCGGTCCTGATTTCGCGAAGCGCCAGCCTGCCGCTGCTACTGATCATCGTCGGCGTTTTTGGCGGCATTCTGGTTTTCGGTTTCATCGGTCTGTTTCTCGGGCCAACGCTGCTGGCTCTCGGTCAGGTGCTGATCCGCGAGTGGTTGGCGCACGCCCGTCCGGAAGCTGTGCTACACACGACTGCGCGCGACGAGTTGCCCTGATGATCGAGACCGACGACCTGGGCAGTGTTCCTGTAGACCGCTTGATCTCGGCGGAGTCGAAATCGTCCCAGGAAGACGCCATCGAGCGTGCCTTGCGGCCTCGGCGCCTCGCCGATTACGTCGGCCAGGCGAAGATCCGCGAGCAGTTGACGATCTTCATCGAGGCTGCCAGGAGACGTAACGACACACTCGACCACGTCCTCCTGTTTGGTCCGCCGGGTCTCGGCAAGACCACGCTGGCGCACATCATTGCTGCCGAGATGGGGGTTAACCTGCGCTCGACCTCGGGTCCGGTACTCGAACGTGCCGGCGACCTGGCCGCCATCCTGACCAATCTCGAACCCCGCGACGTGCTGTTCATCGACGAGATTCATCGCCTCTCGCCAGTTGTCGAAGAGATCCTCTATCCGGCGCTGGAAGACTTCCAGATCGACATCATGATCGGCGAGGGTCCGGCGGCGCGTTCGGTCAAGCTCGACCTGCCACCGTTCACTCTGGTTGGTGCGACCACCCGTGCCGGCATGTTGACCAATCCGCTGCGCGACCGCTTCGGGATCGTTTCCAGACTCGAGTTCTACACGCCCGAAGAACTCACCTTGATCGTCACCCGCTCAGCGCAGCTGCTCAAGGTGCCGACTGATGCCGGCGGCGCGCTGGAGATCGCGCGGCGTTCACGCGGCACGCCACGCATCGCCAATCGCCTGTTGCGACGGGTGCGCGATTTTGCCGAAGTCAGGGCCAGTGGCCACATCACGCAGGAAGTGGCGGATCTCGCGCTGCTGATGCTCGACGTCGATCACGGCGGCCTCGATGTGATGGACCGCAAGCTGCTTTCGGCGGTGATCGACAAATTCGCTGGTGGCCCGGTGGGCGTCGATAATCTGGCCGCCGCCATCGGCGAAGCCCGCGATACCATCGAGGACGTGCTCGAACCCTACCTGATCCAGCAAGGTTTCCTGCAGCGCACGCCGCGCGGCCGGGTGGCGACGGCTGCCGTTTACCGTCACCTCGGGCTTGCCTCGATGCTCGCCGAGTCGCAGGGCGAACTCTGGCGGGCACCCTGAGTGGGCACGTCCGGTCACAAACCCTTACATTCGCCACCTGCATGCTCCCGTAAAATCGCCGCCGGCCATGAAACACCTACAGAAACCCAACGCATTCACCATCCCGGTTCGCATTTACTACGAGGACACCGATGCCGGCGGCGTCGTGTACTACGCCAACTACCTGAAGTTCTTCGAGCGCTGCCGTACCGAATGGCTGCGCGAGATCGGGCATCAGCAGGGGGACCTGCTACGTGATCCGGGGATTGCTTTCGTCGTTCGCAGCGTCAGCATCGAATACCTCAAGCCGGCGCGGCTCGATGATCAGCTCGTCGTCGGTCTCGAAGTGGTGAAGATCAGCCGCGCGCAGATCTTCTTTCGCCAGCATATCCGTCGCGCCAATGTCGGTGTCGCAGGAGGATGGGACGAACTGGTCAGCGCCACCATTCATATCGTTTGTGTAAACGCCGCGCGGATGAAAACGACTTCGATTCCCGCAATTCTGCGGACCAAACTGGAAGCCCTGCAATGAATGTCTCGCAAGACCTCTCGATCCTGCATCTGATCCTCAATGCCAGCGCCGTGGTGCAGGCGGTGATGCTGCTGCTCGCCGGCGTCTCGTTCATGTCCTGGTACTACATTTTCCGCAAGTGGTTCACGGTCAAGGCGGCGCGCGCGCAGACCGAACAGTTCGAGCGGGACTTCTGGAGCGGTGGCGACCTCAACAGCCTCTACCAGAGTGCAGTCAACGACCGTCATGGCACCGGCAGCATGGAGCGTATCTTCGAAGCCGGCTTCCGCGAATTCACCAAACTGCGCAGCCAGAAAAACCTCGACGCGAAAGACGTGATCGATGGCTCGCGGCGGGCCATGCGAGCGACCTATCAGCGCGAGATGGACAGCATCGACTCGCACCTCGCCTTTCTTGCTTCGGTCGGGTCGGTCAGTCCCTATGTCGGCTTGTTCGGAACCGTCTGGGGCATCATGCATTCCTTCCGCGGCCTCTCCAACGTCGGTCAGGCGACGCTCGCAGCAGTGGCACCAGGCATCGCCGAAGCGCTGGTGGCGACGGCTATCGGCCTGTTTGCGGCGATTCCGGCAGTGGTCGCCTACAACCGCTTCGCGCACGAGATCGACCGCCTTTCCTCACGCTTCGAGTCGTTCATGGAAGAGTTCTCGAACATCCTGCAACGGCAGATGAGGTAAGGCCATGCGTCCGCGTCGTCTGAAGAACGAAATCAACGTCGTCCCCTATATCGACGTCATGCTCGTGCTGCTGGTCATCTTCATGGTCACGGCGCCGATGATGACCACCGCCAGTATCGATGTCCCGTCGGTGGGCAAGGCCGCGCAACCACCAGCCGAAGCGCTGCAGGTGATCGTCCGCGCTGACCGGACGCTGGCGCTCATCGCCCCGGGCAAACCCGAACGTCCGCTCAGCCGCGCTGAACTGTCGGAGGCGATCGTTGCCGCGCAGCGCAGGAACCCGGAGCAAGCGGTGGTCATTGCTGGCGACAGGAACGTCAAGTATCAGGCGGTGCTCGAAGTAATGGACGACCTTCAGCAAAAAGAGGTCAAACGCATCGGCCTTCTCGTGCAGCCCACCGGCAAGTGAGTTCCTGATCTGTGGAAGCAGTCGAAGCTCTCCCGCGGCCGCCGCAGGACGATCCGGCCAAGTGGCCATCGCTGGTGCTTTCGGCGGCCGTCCATTTGTTGTTGATCGGCGCACTGTTTCTGGGCGTGCAATGGAAGAGCAAGCCGCCATCGGCGGTCGAGGTCGAAGTCTGGCGGGCCGCCCCGGCACCGACGGCGGTCAGTCACCCTGAACCTAGACCTGAACCCAAACCGGAGCCCAAGGCTGAACCTAAGCCCGAACCTAAACCGGAACCCAAGCCACTTCCAAGGCCCGAACCGAAACCGGAACCTAAGCCACTTCCAAAGCCCGAAGCTAAACCGGAACCAAAGCCACTTCCAAAGCCCGAAGCTAAACCGGAGCCCAAGCCAGTTGCCAAGGCCGTCGTCAAACCCGAGCCGAAGGCACCGATCAAGCCGGACATCCCACTGAAGGAAGACAAGAAACCCAAAGATCCGCCGAAGGAAACGAAGGTCAAGGAACCTCCGAGAAAGGAAGATCCGAAGCCCAGGGAAGAAACCAGGCCGAAGGAACCGCCCAGGAAGGAAGAAAAGCCAAGGGAAACTCCCAAGAAGGAGGAGCCCCCGCCTCGGAAAGAAGAACCCCGCAAGCCGGAGCCCGAGCGCCGTCCGAGTTTCGACGACGAGCTGAGACGCGAACAGAAGCAACTGCAGCAGCAGAAGGCGACGCACGAGCAGCGCGAACGCGCTGCCGAAGCTGATGCCGAAGCGCGCCTGCTCAAGCAGCAGCAAGGCAAGCAGGCTGCGGATCTCAAACGCGCGCAGGCGGAATACATCGAAAGGGTGCGCGGCAAGATTCGTGGAAACATCATTCTGCCGCCCAACATCCAGGGGAATCCGCAAGCCGAGTTCGAGGTCACGCAGCTCCCCAGCGGCGATGTACTCGACGTCAAGTTGCGCCGCTCCAGTGGCAATCCGGCGCTCGATGCTGCCGTCGAGCGCGCGATCCGCAAGTCTTCGCCATTGCCGAAGCCTGCCCAGGCCGAGCTCTTCGAGCGCGTCCTGAGGATCCCCTACAAGCCGCGTGACGAGTAAGGCGGCCGGGTTCTGATAACCACCACGGCAACTCATCCACGTGAACGCTCATCAACTCGACCTTTTCCTGGACTCGCACGAGGTCACGCTGGCCAACGAGGTAGTCGCCGCCTTGTGTGCGCACGACCGTGAGCGAACGGCGCAGGGGATAGCCCGGCTGCGCGCAGAAGCGCCGGCGCGAGCCGACCTGCCGACTTTCGACAGCCTGTACGCTTTCCTCGACCTGACTCGGGAAATTGACACGGCAGGGCTCGATGCCGACGCCCTCGAGCTGATCGTCGAGGTTCTCAATACCCGGATGATTCCCGCCGCTGCTGTCCTCGGCAAGGCCGCCAAGGGTTTTCTCGAATCGTTCTGGCGGCAGCTGGCGCGCGCGGCCATCCACCCGTTCAACCCCGATCGTCCCCACCTGCACGCCGCCGACCTGTTCCTGCGCGCCGGCGCTTACGAGGCGGCAGAGGAAGCGGCCAAGACGATCACCGGCGGCCAGACCCAGCGCGCGGTGTTGCGATGGCAGGCAATCGCTCGCTATCGCCTGGCAGGCTTGCCGGGGGCGAGGCGGCAAATTTTTTCCCTCGCCTGGCATGCTGCCGACAGTTTTGAGGACTTGCTCCGGGAGCTTGATGATGCGCTGCTCAAGCAGGACTGGCTAGCGTTTCAGGCCGCGGTCGAGGACACCGACGCCAGCTGGTTTCCCGCCTGGTATCTGCTGCGCTACCCGGAGAGCGCAGCGGCCATTGACGCCGATCTGGCGCCAGGCAGCGCGCCAACCGCCGCCAGCATCCCGGCGCTGCAAGCCTGCCTTCGTCTGATACGCATTCTCGATCTGGAGAAGCAGGGCCACAGCCGTGCCCTGATCAAGCAACGCGCTCGGCTGCAGGCACTAGACGCCGGTTTTTTTGCCGTTTACATGCGGGCGAGAGACGTTCAACACCGCTAGTGTGTTGCCTGGGCGCGGTCGTGTAGCCGGGCAGCGGTCTGTCGCTACTCGACAAGATCACGTTTGGTTACAAATCAAGAGCATTCAGAGGCGATATAATCGCACATTCTGTATTGGACTGCCCCATGTCTGGAATCGGACTTCAACTGCGCCGCCTCGGTCTGCTTGCCGTCGGCGTGCTTGCCTTGTTGCAGGGGTCGGCACACGCCCAGCTGACCATCGAGATTACTGGAGCCGGCGCCAACCGCCTGCCGGTGGCGATCGCCGATTTTGGCGGTGACGCGAGTGCCTCGCGGATCGTTACCTCGGTGGTACGCAGCGACCTCGAACGTAGCGGTCTGTTCAAGATGGTTGATGCCGGCGGAGTGGCCATGACCGAGGCGGCGACCCCGGTTTACCCCGAATGGAAAAGCCGTGGTGCCGACGCCCTCGCCGCCGGCAGTATTGGCGGCAGCGACGACGGTCGCCAGGAGGCGCGCTTCCGCCTGTACGATGTCAACAAGCAGTCGGTGCTTGGCGGTTCGGCGTTTGTTACCTCGAAGCCAATGTTGCGTGCTGCCGGCCACCGTATCGCCGACATGATTTACGAGAAGCTGACCGGTGAGCCCGGCATCTTCTCCACCCGTGTTGCCTATGTCATTCGGGTTAACGCAACGCGCTACGAGCTGCACATCTCCGATGCGGACGGCCAGAACGCGCAGGTGGCGCTGATCTCGAAGGAGCCGATCATCTCGCCTTCATGGTCGCCGGATGGCGGTCGTCTGGCCTACGTCTCGTTCGAGAACAAGAAACCAGTGGTCTACGTGCACTCGCTGGCTTCGGGAAAACGCATCGTCGTTGCCAATTTCAAGGGCTCCAACTCGGCGCCAGCGTGGTCGCCTGACGGCCGCAAGCTGGCTGTGGTGTTGAGCAAGGAGGGCGGTTCGCAGATCTTTACCGTCAATGCGGATGGTTCGGGCGCACAGCGCCTGACGACCACCGATGCCATCAATACCGAACCGAACTTCTCGCCTGATGGGCAATCCGTCTATTTCACTTCGGATCGTGGTGGCAGTCCACAGATCTATCGGGTGGGTGCTGGGGGTGGCGACCCGCAGCGAGTGAGCTTCGAAGGTAGCTACAATGTGACGCCGCGTATTTCACCCGACGGCAAGTCGATGGCTTTCATCAGTCGCCGTGACGGCAGCTTTCGTCTCTCGGTGATGGATCTTGCCAGCCGGCAGGTGCAGGTACTGACCGACTCGCACAAGGATGAGTCACCGAGTTTCTCACCGAACGGACGGATGATCCTGATTGCCACCGAGATGGGTGGGCGCGGGGTGCTCTCTGCTGTTTCGATCGATGGGCGCATCAAGCAGCGCCTTTCCATTACGGCGGGTGACGTTCGCGAGCCGGCATGGGGTCCGTTCAACAAATGAAACATTATTTCAATCCAGAGTCTTCCGCAGGAGAACCCGCATGAAACAACTCGTCATTCCGGCCGCTTTGGCTCTCCTGATCGCCGCCTGCAGTTCCACCCCCGACAGCAAGGATGCCGCTGCCGGCGCTCCCGTGGAGACGCGTGACGGGGCTTCCTCCGTGGCGACAGTGACCACCGGTGGAGTCGATGGTCGTGGCCTGCCAGCGGTTCTCACCGATCCGAAAAGCATCCTGTCGAAGCGCAGCGTGTACTTCGACTACGATAGCTACGAAGTCAAAGCCGAGTACAAGGATCTGGTCACTGCCCACGCCAAGTTCCTGACCGAAAACCGTAAGTACAAGATGCTCGTCCAGGGTAACACCGACGAGCGCGGCAGTCGCGAGTACAACCTGGCGCTTGGTCAGAAGCGCGCTGATGCGATCAGGAAGATGCTGAGCTTGCTTGGTGTCCGCGAAGATCAAATCGAGTCGGTCAGCCTTGGCGAAGAGAAGCCAAAGAATGAAGGCCATAACGATAGTGCCTGGGCAGAGAACCGCCGTGGCGACATGCTCTATAGCGGCGAATTCTAGGATGTCTGGACGGTCGATTGGCCACTGCGGTGGGCAAACTCGGCTTACCGTGGCGGCCCTGTTGCTGGCAGTGCTTGCTGCGCCGTACGCGCACGCCGGGCTCTTCGATGACGACGAGGCTCGACGCCAGGTCAAGGATCTGACGATCAAGACCAACGAGCGTCTCGATACGATTGCCAAGGGTCAGATTGAACTGGCCAATCAGATTCAGACGCTGCGCGACGAAAACTCGCGTCTGCGTGGTCAGGTCGAGACGCTGAGCTATGAACTGGATGCGGCGAAGAAGCGACAGCAGGATTTCTACGTCGACCTGGACGGTCGTCTG
This sequence comes from Candidatus Accumulibacter affinis, assembly GCA_016713625.1. Classification (GTDB taxonomy): domain Bacteria; phylum Pseudomonadota; class Gammaproteobacteria; order Burkholderiales; family Rhodocyclaceae; genus Accumulibacter; species Accumulibacter affinis. Next base: position 335,827 of record JADJOT010000002.1, on the reverse strand, counting down.
CGCAAGCTCGAACCGCAGACGACGCCCAGCGCCGACGCGAAACCGGCGGATGAGAGCAAGCCAGCAGTCGAAGCGCCCAAGAAGGTAGTCAGCGATCCGGCAGCAGAAACACGCGAATACGAGGCGGCGCTCAACCTGTTCAGGGCAAACAGGTTCAAGGAAGCCGCAGCGGCTTTCGAAGCCTTTGCCAGGGCGCATCCGGACAGCACGCTGACACCGAGTGCCTATTACTGGCTAGGCAACGCTCATTACTCGCTGCGTGACTGCAAGAAGGCCATTGACGCGCACCGGCTGCTCCCCAGCAAATGGCCAGCGCACGCCAAAGCGCCCGATGCGCTGCTCAACATTGCCACTTGCCAGCAGGAACTCGCCGACGCCAAGGGTGCGAAGGCTACGCTTGAAACCCTGGTGGCCAGGTATCCGGATAGCGCTGCCGCCAGCACCGCCAAACAGCGTCTGAAAAAGTAGGCAGGTGAACGCCCCGGGAAGACCGCCGGCGCTGAAGATCAGCGAAATTTTCCTCTCCCTGCAAGGCGAAAGCTCGCGTGCGGGTTTACCGACGGTCTTTGTCCGGCTAACCGGTTGTCCGTTACGCTGCGTCTGGTGTGACACCACATATGCCTTCAGTGGTGGCCAGCTGATGTCGCTGCCGGAGATACTCGCCGAGATTGCGAGTCACCAGGTACCTTACGTTTGTATAACCGGCGGCGAGCCGCTCGCGCAGCCGGCGTGCCTGTCGCTGTTGAGCGAGTTGTGCGATGCCGGCTACTCGGTATCCCTGGAAACCTCCGGCGCCCTCGACATTGGCGAGGTGGATGCACGCGTCTCGCGAATTGTCGACCTCAAGGCCCCAGGGTCTGGCGAGTTCGGGAGAAATCGCTGGCAGAACCTGACCGTGCTGACCGCCAGGGATGAACTGAAGTTTGTCCTCCAGGACCGTTCCGACTATGAATGGGCCCGTCAACTAGTCGCCGAACGACGCCTCGCGACCATCTGCGCGGTGCTTTTTTCGCCGGTTGAGGGAGGGTTGGCGGCGGCGACGCTGGCCGACTGGATAATTGCCGATCGACTGCCGGTTCGCTTTCAGCTGCAGCTGCACAAGGTGCTGTGGGGCAGTCTGCGCGGCCGGTGAGCCCGTCGCGCAGGCGAATCTGAGCGCCGCCCACCTGGCATGGCCTAGACGGGGTTTGCCCGCAAGCCGTCACGCCACGACGCGTCGGGCGTGAACACCATGACGCGGCCCTGATGCTTGTCCACAATCAGGACATCACCGGCGGTGAACAGCGCGCCATCCTCTCTGGCTACCGCCAGTGCGCACGGTTTGCAGATCTCCTGACGCTTGAGCGTGCCAATCTGCCGGCCGCCCCTCGACACGAAGCGCAGTGACCCGGTCTTCAAGCCCATGCTGTCGCTGAACTGGGCAACCAGAAATCCTTGCTCGACGGTCACGAAATCGTCGAAAATCTGCAAAGAGGCCGTATCGATGACCTGCGGGTCACCGGCACTGCCATCCGCGTTGATCGCTACACCGCCCAGCACGGCGGCAGCAGTGCCGTTGCCAGTGTAATACAGGATGTCGCCTTTTATTTTCAGGCCATTGGGCCTGCATCCGGGAGGGCGGCACCAGAGCATTGCTGGCGACGAGTGCTTGCCGGGGTTGCTGGGCACCCGGTAGATGCCGGCCGCGAAGCCCGGCGCGCTGTTGGCGACATAGAGGAAGTCGCCGCTTGCGTCGATGGTCAGTCCATTTGCCAGGACCGTGTCGGTCAGGTTCGCAGCCCGGCGCCCGATAGTCGCAACGTCGCCGGGCAGACGCGCCACCGGGTCTGTGAAAGCCAGTGGCGTCTTGGTGAGATCACAGCGAACGATCCACGACTCGACGCGGAAGGTGAATGCGGCCATGTACAGTTGCAGCAAGCCCTTCGTCGTCTGCTCGACGTCATTGACATCGTTCAGGACGGCCCTGACCAGCGGATTGTCGCTCTGGTGGACATGCGCGCAGGCCAGGTACAGGTATTGGCCGTGTGCGGTGATCCCGTTCATCATGCAGTTCCCGGGGATACCATCGACGACGACGGGAATGAGTTTCCTCTCGCAGGTGCCGTGCGAAGATTTGTGCAGTTCGTAGACGCCGTGGCGAGCGCTGACAAAAAGCCGCTGGGTGTCGCTCAGGATGAGGTTTTCGGCATTCGACACGTCACCGCAGAGCGTTCTTACGGAGCCAATCAAAGCCTGCGGTTGCGATAACACAGCAGCGTATAGGGACATCATCGTCGGAGCTCCCGATCATTAACGGATTGCCGCCTGCCTGGCGAGGCTGGCGGAGATTTCTCCCAGTTCCGGTCGACGCTCCCGTCTGGCTGGGTGTGGGTAGGTCGTGACTCGTTCTGACTATCGTGATGACGAGGTGCGTCCTTGAGCGAATTGTGCGCTTGCAGCAGGCGCACCACCAATTTTATTTCCTTATGCAGACCTCACTCTCGTTCGATAAGCAAAGCATACGTCCCGATGCCGGCCCAAAACGCGCCGCTGACCCCGGAAAGGGGTATATTTGCTTCCCCATGAGCAAGCATAGCGCATCTTCTGGCAGGCCAGCCGTGGTTCTCCTCTCAGGAGGACTCGATTCAGCGACGACCCTGGCGATCGCCCGTGCGAGGGGCTTCGAATGCTATGGCCTGTCGATCGACTACGGCCAACGTCATCGTGCGGAATTGAGCGCGGCGGCGGCGGTTGCCGAAGCGCTCGGCGCCAGAGAGCAGCGAGTGCTGCGTTTGACGCTGGAAGAGTTCGGTGGCTCCGCGCTGACCGACGCCAGCATCGCGATTCCGGTAGACGGCGTGCAGCGGGGAATTCCGGTTACCTACGTGCCGGCACGCAACACCGTCATGCTGGCGCTGGCGCTGGCCTGGGCCGAGGTGCTGGGCAGCCGTGACATCTTTATCGGCGTCAATGCCGTCGACTACTCGGGTTACCCGGACTGCCGACCGGAGTACATCGTGGCTTTCGAAAGGATGGCGAATCTCGCCACCAAGGCTGCCGTTGAAGGCGCAACGCTGAAAATTCACGCGCCGCTGATCGATCTTTCCAAGGCCGAGATCATCGGGCGCGGTAATCAGCTTGGCGTAAACTATGGCCTGACGGTTTCCTGCTATCAGGCCGACCAGGGCGGGCGCGCCTGTGGTATTTGTGATTCATGCCGTTTGCGGCGAGCCGGTTTTGCCGCTGCCGGAGTCGTCGACCCAACCACGTATCGGCCGCTCTGACAGCTGCCGACGGATTCATTCGTCGCTGCTCGTCCCGGCACTGACGACGCTGTGCAGGATCAGGACCTTGTCCACCCTGTTCCGATCCATGTCGACGACTTCGAAGCGCAACTGATCCAGTTCAAAGTAGTCCGCGGCTACCGGGACCCGACCGAGCATGTACATGATGAAGCCGCCCAGGGTGTTGAAGGCGTTCTGCTCCTCACCAGGTAGTTCACGGTGGATCGAGAGAACGGTCTTCAGCCGTTCGACGGTAACGCTGCCATCCGCCAGCCATGAGCCATCTGCGCGCACGACGATGTCCTGCTCTTCAGGAGTGTCCGCAGTTGGCAGGTCGCCAACGATCGAAGTCAGCACGTCGGTGAGCGTGACCAGCCCCTGCAGCTCGCCGTATTCGTCCACCATCAGAGCGCACTGCTGGCGTGCTCGCCGGAAGGTTTCGAGCAGCTGCGTCGTGCTGACGCTGGCCGGGATGTACAGTGCTGGTCGGACGCATGGCTCGACTGCGAGCGGCGCCCCGAAGAGAGCATCCTTGAGCAGATCGCCGGTGCGCAGGACGCCAACGATGTTTTCCGGGCCGTCGCGGCAGACGACGATGCGCTTGTATGGACTTTCGGCAAGCCGTTTGCGGATTTCCGTTTCGCTTTCGCTCAGGTCGAGCAGGTAGATGTCCTTGCGATGGGTCATGATGGCACTGATGCGCTGTTCGTCGAGGCGCAGCACGTTGGCAACGATGGCCTGCTCGCTGGCATGAAAGGTGCCGGCCTCGGCACCCTGACCCATCAGCACCTTGATCTCGTCGTCGGTTACCGACGATTCCTGCGTGCGACGCGCCCCGAGCATGCGCAGCAGCAGGTTCGACGATGACGAGAGCAGCCAGACCAGCGGGCGCGCCAGTCGCGAGAGCAGGTTCATCGGTCGCGCAATCATCGCTGCGATGGGTTCCGGCGCCAGTAGCCCGAGGCGTTTTGGCACCAGTTCCCCAATCACGACCGAGAGATAGGTGAGCACCACCACGACCAGGGTCAGAGCGATGCCATTGGCGTGCTCAGCGAGAGTCGGAACTTCGCTGAGCCATTCCGCCAGTGGAATGGCCAGCGCCGCTTCACCGATGGCGCCGCTGAGGATGCCGATGGTGGTGATGCCAACCTGGACGGTGGACAGGAAGATCGAGGGTTCGTGGTTCAGCGCCAGCGCCGAGCGCGCGCCCGCGCTACCGTCGTCAGCCAGCTTCCGCAAGCGCGACTGCCGCGAAGACACGACAGCGATTTCCGACATCGCGAGAACGCCGTTGAGCAGGATCAGGAAGAGTAGCAGGGCGGTGTCCATCAATCGATCTGCGATCGTGACATCAGTCGGGATTGCTGCGCGTGTACGGCTCGTGCAGATGCACCGGTGGCGGCCGCTTCTTGCGGGCGCGGATGTTGAGCATCTCGACGATCACCGAGAAGGCCATCGCAAAATAGATGTAACCCTTCGGAACTTTGTGCCCGAAGCCCTCGGCGACCAACGCCACACCAATGACCAGCAGGAACGACAGGGCGAGCATCTTGATCGTCGGATGCGCGGACACGAAACGCCCGATGGCCGAGGCGAAGGCCATCATCAATCCTACCGAGGCAACGACTGCGGCGATCATCACCGCCACTTCGTCCACCATTCCCACTGCGGTAATGATTGAATCAAGCGAGAAGACGATGTCGATAATGATGATTTGCAGAATAACCGCCGAGAAAGTCGCTCGCACGGCAGTCGATGCATGCCCTTCCTCGCCTTCGAGCAGTTGGTGGATCTCCTGGGTGCTTTTCCAGACGAGAAACAAGCCGCCAGCGATCAGGATCAGATCACGCGGTGAGACGGCTTGTCCGAGCACGCTAAACAGCGGCGCCGTGGCGCCAACGATCAATGAGAGCAGCAGGAGCAGGCCAATGCGCATGAACATCGCCAGGAACAAACCGATCCTTCTTGCTTTCTCGCGAACCTCTAGTGGTAAGCGGTCGACCAGGATCGAGATGAAGATTACGTTGTCGATCCCGAGCACCAGTTCCAGTGCGGTGAGAGTTGCAAAAGCCAGCCACATTTGTGGACTGGTCACGAGAGCCATCAAGTCCATGCTGATCCCTGTGAAAGTTGCCCGGCGACAGCGCCGCAGCACCGGATTATAAGGGCCCTGGGCGATGGCCACGCGGTCACCGGAGCCTCTTCTGGTGTCCCTGCCAGGGCTGGCGAAGGACGTGATTTTCCAAGCGGGTTGACCAAATCCATATTTATCAATACACTGCGAGTCCTGCAGTAGCAAACAAACCTAGCGCAGCCATTCAGCTGCATCCTTGCCGCTCTGTTTTCGTGCCGTACGACTTACAGAGTTCCGGCCTCAGGGGACGTATCCCCCCAAGCATTCGAGGCTTTGCACCCGCCTGTAACCGCCCATCGTCGAGCCTGTTTTCGGCGCGATGACCAAAGTGAAGGAGAGAGCATGTCCGCAACAATTTCACTCGGAAGTATCGGAGGGCGCCGTGTTGACGCCACTTTGACCTTCATTCAACACAGCCTGATCATTATCGGTCTGATGCTCGTCCTGGGTACTTTCAAGCCCTTGGACGGCGACCGCGCTGCCACCGAAACGCCGCAAGCAATCGCTGCCGAGGCTTCAACGCCAACGGAACAAACGGAAACCGAAGCCGCCAAACGTGGCTCCGCGGCACTAACGCCGCGCTTGCAACGCGCTCTGGACTTTGTTTCACGGCGCTATCGCGTGGCGCCGGAAGCCTTGGTGCCGGTCTTCGAGGCGGCACAGGCGGTTGGCCGCGAGCGTCGTCTCGATCCCCTGCTGATTGTCGCGATCATTGGCATCGAGTCGCGCTTCAATCCTTTCGCCGAGAGTGCGAGCGGTGCCCAGGGCTTGATGCAGGTGATCCCGGGCTACCATCTCGACAAGATACCGCAGGGTGCCGGACTGCAGCCGTTTCTCGACCCGGTGACCAATATCCAGGTCGGTGTGCATGTTCTCGAGGAGGCGATTCGCTGGCGTGGTAGTCTGACGGCGGGCTTGCAGCATTATGGCGGCGCGTCGGATGACCCAGGCAGCGGCTACGCGAACAAGGTGCTTGCGGAAAAGGAGCGCCTCGAGCAGGCGGCGCGGCGAGGTACCGGCGCGCGCACCTGACCGGTCAGCTGGCGATGCCGGCGCCCGCTATGCGCCGAATTGCCTGCCTGGCGTCGACCGAGAGAACAAGTTCGGAGTGCGCCAGCGGCGTCATCAGGCGGTCGTCAAAGTGCAACAACCCATTTTCGTCCTCACCCAGGAACTCCGCCTCAATCAGATTGGCGATGAAGGCAGAGAAGGTCGCTTTCTCAGGAAACTCCGGTGCGTTGAATTCGTGAAGCAGGGATAGCCGCCGCGCCAGCAGATGGCAGTGGTTTTCAAGTGCCGGGCGGGTCAATTGACCCGTTCCGTGCCGCTGCAGCAGCGCCAGGGTGAGGAAGTGACGTTCGAGGAGCGGGCGAATCGTTTCTCCGAGCAGATGCAGTTCCGCAAACTCCTGACTGATCGGTTCCGGCGCGGTCAACCTTCCCGACACCTCCGAGCGAGCCAGCAGGCCGCGCCCAACCAGCACGCCAACGATCGTTTCGGTCGCTGTCGTCAGTTCGTCGAGTGTCCAGCGGAGAAACAGTTCGGCGCGCATCAGGGCACAAATACCGGTCACCGCCTGCGCCACGCGCACGGCGTCGAGGCGACGATTGTGGCTCAACAGACAGGCGATCAGTGCCGGCAGGGCAAAAAGGTGCACGACGTTGTTGCGGAAATACGCCAGCAGAGGAGCCTGGTCGTCGCGCACGCGAATCAGGTCGCCGAGCGGGTCAGCGAAACGCTCGACGACCGTCAGTCGCTCGGCGTAAGCGACGATGGCTTGCACCGCCAATGGACAGGCGATGGTGGTCGGTGCGTAAGGTGCTGCGCGGGCGATCGCCTGGTAGTGTTCGAGCATCCGATGCAGGGCATCTTCATCAGCGGTATGCTTCGGCGTGGCGAGGAGGGCGAGGGCAACGAGGTTTACCGGATTGAGCACGGCTGCCTCGTTGATCCGTTTGGCGAGTTCGGCTGCCGCGTCGCGCGTGGCGTTGCGCGACCATGACAACTGCCCGACCGAGTCTTCCTTGCTCCAGCCCGGGTGGTGCGCATCGAGGAATTCGGCCAGCGGCAATGGTTGGCCGACACTGACATGCACTTGGCCAAACACTCGTTTGATGCTGCGTACGCTTTTCAGGACGCCAAGCAACGATTCTCGTTGCTTGGGTTGACCAGCCAGTTCGTCCAGATAGCTGCGCCCTTCCATCAGCTTTTCGTAACCGATGTAGATCGGCACAAAAACCAGCGGTCGCGAGTGCTCACGGATGAAGCTTTGCACCGTCATGCCGAGGATGCCCGCCTTGGGAGTCAACATCCGGCCGCTACGGCTGCGCCCGCCTTCGATGAAGTATTCGATCGGAAACCCGCGCGCGAGCATCAGATGCAGGTATTCATGGAACACCGCAGCATACAGCGGCTCACCCTTGAAGCTGCGGCGCAGGAAAAAGGCGCCGCCGCGGCGAAGTATCGAGCCGATGATCGGCAGGTTGAGATTGGCGCCGGCTGCGATGTGCGGTGGCGTCAGGCCCTGGCGGATGATGACGTAGGATAGCAGCAGGTAATCGATGTGACTGCGGTGGCAAGGAACGTAAACGATCTCGTGCCCGGAAGCAATTTGCGTGACGACGTCAAAGTTATGGAGTTCGATGCCGTCATAGAGACGAGTCCACAACCAGGAAAGAAACAGTTCCATGGCGCGCAGAACACCATAGGAGTAGTCGGAAGCGATCTCCAGCGCAAAGTTGCAGGCACGTGCTCGCGCTTCACCCAGCGGGATACCTTGCGTTGCGGCCTCGCTGGCAATCGCGGCACGCACCCGTTCGCCAGCGAGCACCGCGTCCACCTGGGTGTTGCGATGCGACAGGTCGGGTCCGATGGCCATCTGGCGCTGGCGGCGAAAATGAACCCGCAGGACGCGCGACAGTTTGCGCAGGGCCTGCTCCTCGCCAAGACCTCCCTGCAGCAGATTGCGCAGCGAAATCGGCGGGTTGTAACGTACCAGCACGTTGCGCCCGTGCAGGAGAATGGCCAGCAATTGCCGCCATGCGCCTATCGCGCGCCAGGTTTCGGAGAACAGGGCCTTGAGCACCGAGTCCTGCTTGTCAGGACTGCGTCCCCAGAGAATGACGACCGGGATCAGTTGCACATCGAGGGTCGGGTCGGCAACCGCCTGGCCGATCAAACTTGCCAGCAGGCTGGAGTAACTGCTGCCATCACGGGCTCTGCCGGCAAGGCTGCGGTCACGGTTGAGGAAAAAAAAGGAACGGGGCAGACGGCGTTTGCCCAGGACGATCGCTGCCTCGGCGCGCGGCAAGCCGGCACGCCGCGACTCCTCGAAGAGTACCAGCAGATTCGACAGGTGCTTGTCCTGCAGGACATAACAAACCGGCTTGGCCGGGTCGAGATGCAGGTCCTGCGGGTTCTCGGGGAAGACTGCCGTCCGCACCCAGACATACAACAGGCGCCGCGCCAATGGGATGAACCAGTTGGAGAGTTTGAAGCCTTCAGCCATGACTGCCCGGTCCGTCCCTGCCGCTTCGCTTATTCCTCTTCGACGACCTTGTGTTGTGCGGCCAGGTGCTGCTGTGTTACCGGCGGTACCTGGGCGTAGTGCGAGAAAGCGATACTGTACGAGCCCTGGCCGCCGGTCAGCGACTTGAGGCGCGACTGGTAGCCCTCGAGTTCGGCCAGCGGCGCTTGGCCGTTAATCGCCATGACCCCGGCGCCGCGCGGTTGGGTGCCGGTCAGGTGGCCGCGCTTGCTGGACAGGTCACCGGTGACATCACCAGTCATGGCGTCTGGCGCCAGGATTTCGATATCGACGACCGGTTCGAGGACGATCGGTTTGGCGGCCCGAATCGCCTCGGCCGTCGCTTTGCGCGCAGCTGTGAAGAAGGCGATGTCCTTGCCATCGACCGGATGCGATTTGCCGTCGTGTACGGTGACCCGCAGGTCCTGCACCGGAAAGCCGGCAACGACGCCGTCCGCCAGCGCCTGGCGGACGCCCTTCTCGACGGCTGCCATGAACACTCCCGGGATTACGCCGCCTTTGACGATGTCCGCGAACTCGAAACCGGCGCCGCGTTCGAGCGGCTCGACGCGCAGCATCACTTCACCAAACTGCCCGGCGCCGCCGCTTTGTTTCTTGTGCCGACAGTGTCCTTCGGCGGTAGCGGTAATCGCTTCGCGATAGGCAATCTGTGGCGGCGTGGTGTCGAGTTCGAGTTTGTACTGCTGCGCCAAGCGCGTCAGTTTGGCGCGCAGGTGCATCTCGCCGATACCGCGAATCACCGTCTCGTTGGTCGTCGGATGACGCTCGACGATGAAACATGGGTCTTCGACCTCCAGCTTGTGGAGGATCTCGAACAGCCGCTGCTCATCGGCCTTGCGGTGTGCATGCACGGCCAGCCCCTGCATTGGCTGCGGGAACTCTAGCGGCCTCAAGTGGATGTGATCTTCGTCATGCGAGTCGTGCAGCACGCAGTCGAACTCGATTTCGTCGACCTTGGCAATCGCGCCCAGGTCACCAGGAACCAGGGTTTCGGCCTCGACGTATTCCTTGCCCTGCAGGCGATAGATGTGACCGACCTTGAACGGACGCTTGCTATCGCCGACGAAAAGCTGCGAATCCTTCCTGATGGTTCCCTGATGCACGCGGAAGACACCGACCTTGCCGATGAAGGGATCGCTGACGACCTTGAAGACGTGCGCCAGGACATGCTTCTGCGGGTCCGGTTCGGCCCGAAAGGCTTGCCCAGGTTCGCCGGGTTCGCCGCGATAGAAAGCGGGCGGGTTGCCCTCGGTCGGATTCGGCGCCAGTCTGGCGAGAACATCGAGCAATTGCGGAATACCGGCGCCAGTCTTTGCTGAAACGAAGAGAATCGGAATCAGGTGGCCGGCGCGCAGCGCTTTCTCGAAAGGCAGGTGCAGTTCGTCTGGACTCGGATCGACGCCCTCGTCGAGGTACCTGGCGAGCAGATCTTCGTCTTCCTCGACGATCTGATCGATCAGCGCGCGGTGCGCTGCTGCCACCGATTCGAAATCGCTCTCGCCATCGTCGTGCCCGAGTAACTCGACGACCTCGCTGGCCTGTTTGGCCGGCAGATCGAGCAACATGCACTCACGCCCGAAGCGTTCGCGGATTTCTCCAACCAGCGCCGGAAGATTGACGTTATCGGCGTCGATCTTGTTGATCACGATCATCCGACACACTCCGCGAGCGGCTGCCAACTTCATCATTCGCTCGCTGGAAAGCTCGATGCCGTTTTGTGCGCTGATCACCACCAGAGCGGTGTCCACCGCGGCCAGAGCGCCGATGGCCTGTCCTGCGAAATCGGGAAAACCCGGTGTATCGAGCAAATGCACCTGTACGCCTTGCCAGGAAAAGCTCGCCAGCGCCGAATTGAGCGAGTGGCCAAACTCTTTTTCCTGTGGGTCGAAATCGCAGACGGTGCTGCCCCTTTCGACGGAGCCCCGACTGCTGATGGCGCCAGCTGCGGCGAGCAGGCTTTCAGCGAGCGTTGTCTTGCCGGCGGCACCGTGGCCGACAAGTGCGACAGTGCGAAGGTTACTGGTGGCGGTCTCGCCCATTCATCATCTCCCATTCAAGTCGAACGTAGCCGCCAGCTGCAGGACTAACCCCCTGGCACGGGTGGCTGGCGCGTGCGCCGAACATTCTAACCCGACGACAGGCGGAGCGGGCGTTCGTCGTGGGGTGGTCTGCGCAAGTCTGGCGCACACAGCCGGCCGGCGTCGCCAGCTCCAGCAAACGAGATCAGTTTTGTGTAAACCGCGTTAGTCGGCTACATTTACGGGTTTGTACGTCGACGAACACTGCGTCAGGAGACAACATGGAATACGATCCGCGCCAAGACGATCTTCGCGAGGCCGCCCTCGAGTATCATCGCTACCCAACTGCAGGCAAGATAGCTGTCCAACCGACCAAGGGACTCAGCAACCAGATCGACCTGGCGCTGGCCTATTCTCCGGGGGTTGCCTACGCCTGCCATGCGATCGTCGATGACCCCGGTGCAACGAGTCTGTACACTTCGCGCTCCAATCTTGTCGGCGTCATTACCAATGGCACGGCCGTGCTCGGTCTCGGCAACATTGGTCCGCTGGCGGCGAAGCCGGTGATGGAAGGAAAGGGCTGTCTGTTCAAGAAGTTTGCCGGAATTGACGTTTTTGACATTGAACTTGCCGAGAACGACCCTGACCGGCTGATCGACATGATCGCTGCGATGGAGCCGACGCTGGGCGGCATCAATCTGGAAGACATCAAGGCGCCCGAGTGTTTCTATATCGAGGCCAAGCTCAAGGAGCGCATGTCGATTCCGGTCTTTCATGACGATCAGCACGGCACGGCGATCATTTCGTCGGCGGCAATCGTGAATGCTCTTAAGGTGACCGGCAGGAAGATCGACGAAGTCAAGGTGGTCTGTTCCGGCGCCGGCGCGGCGGCGATCTCCTGCCTCAACCTGTGGTGTGTTCTTGGCGTTGTGCGTGAGAACATCACCATTTGCGACTCAAAAGGGGTGGTTTACGTCGGCCGTGACGAGCATATGGAGCCGACCAAGGCGCGTTATGCGCGGGTGACCGAAGCCAGGACACTGTCGGATGCGATCAACGGCGCCGATGTTTTCCTCGGACTATCGAAAGCTGGCATACTCGAGCCGGAGATGCTCTCCCGCATGGCCGAGCGGCCAATCGTTTTTGCTCTGGCCAATCCGACGCCGGAGATCATGCCGGAGCTGGCCCGGGAAGTTCGTCCCGACGTGATCATGGCTACCGGGCGCTCCGACTACCCCAACCAGGTCAACAATGTCCTGTGCTTTCCGTTCATTTTCCGTGGCGCTCTCGATGTTGGTGCGACAGCCATCAACGAGGAAATGAAGATGGCCTGCGTGCAGGCCCTTGCGGCGATGGCGCAAGACGAGGTCAGCGATGAAGTGGCCATGGCCTACCCCGGTGAGGAACTCTCGTTTGGCCCCGAGTACCTGATTCCCAAGCCCTTCGATCCGCGTTTGATCATCACGATTGCGCCGGCGGTGGCGCAGGCAGCGATGAGTTCCGGAGTGGCCACCCGGCCGATCACCGACCTGGCTGCTTACCGGGACAAGCTGCGCGAGTTCGTCTACCGGACCGGTGTGGGCATGCGTGCGGTCTTCTCGGCCGCCAAGCGCGGGCGCCGGACGAAGATCGTCTATCCCGACGGCGAGGAGGAGCGGATGTTGCGTGCCGCGCAGATCATCATCAATGAAGGTCTGACGCGGCCGATCCTGATTGGCCGCCCCGAGGTGATTGCTGCGCGACTGCAGCGGATTGGCTCGAAACTGGTGGTCGGCACCGATTTCGAGGTCGTTGATCCGAACAGTGACGCCCGCTACAAGGAGTGCTGGACGGCCTATCACCAGTTGCGGAAACGCCAGGGGGTGACCATCGATATCGCCAAGACCCGCTTGCGCAACAACAATACGATCATCGGCGCCATGCTGGTCAGGCTTGGTTATGCGGATGGAATGATCTGCGGCCTTTCCGGTCGTTTCGGGCATCACCTGCGGCAGGTCGATGAAATCATCGGCAAGGCGCCGGGCTGCACGACCATGGCAGCGATGACCCATCTGTTGTTACCTGGCCGTTCCCTGTTTCTCTGCGATACGCACGTGAACGCGGATCCCGACGCCGAACAACTCGCTGAAATCACTCTGATGGCCGCGGATGTGGTGCGTCGCTTCAAGATCAGGCCGAAAGTGGCGATGCTCTCCCATTCGAACTTCGGGTCATCACAGACGGCCTCGGCGCGCAAGGTGGCCGCGGCGGTGGCGATCGTGCGTGCCCGAGCGCCGGGTCTGGAAGTTGACGGTGAGATGCATGGTGACAGCGCGCTCTCCGAGTCGATACGGAGGCAGTCGGATCCCGAGTCGTCGCTGGTCGGTGAGGCCAACGTCCTGGTGATGCCCAACCTGGATGCCGCCAACATCTCGCACCACCTGCTCAAGATGACCGGTGGTGATGGCATGGCGGTGGGTCCGATCCTGCTCGGCGCAGCCCGCCCGGTGCACGTTCTGTCGCCAACATCAACGGTCCGCCGAGTGGTGGACATGACCGCCTTGGTGGTGGTGGACGCAGCGACCAAGTAGGCGCCCGTGCCGTTAACGGGTGCGCGAAACTCGGCGCCTGCGCGGACACGGGACACCACTGGCGGCAGCGGTCGCCGGCTACTTGCGGCAAGGCGCGCTTGTTCGCGCCGCCCCCGGCAGGCGTCGCTGGTCAGCGAGAAAGTGCTGGCCTACGGGGCGTCCGGCGCGCCCCTTCTTTACAAACCAGCGCCGCCAATGCATCATCAAGCTGGCCGGTGTCGCCGGCACGATGCTACACCAGGCGTTGTAAGGGCCGATCGCGAGAAATGGTAGCCAATCTGCAACAATCACCGTTAAGCGGCCTCGCCCGTGCGCTTGTGCAAGCCGGCCGAATCAAGGAAGCCGAGGCCGAGGCGCTGCTGGCGCAGGCCGCTGCACGCAAGACCTCGCTAATCGAGGAGTTGGTAGGTGCCAAGAAAGGGACCTACCTTGAATTGGCGCGTTTTGCCGCAGACAAGTTCGGCTTTCCGTTGCTCGATCTGAGCGCCTTTGACGACGCGAATATCCAGAAGAATGCGATTGATCGAAAATTGATCGCCACCCACCGCGTCGTACCCCTGCACAAGCGCGGCAATCGCCTGGCAGTCGCCATTGCCGACCCGGCCAATCTGCGTGCGCTTGACGAGATACGCTTTCAGACCGGTTTAACGGTCGATCCAGTGATTGTCGAGGAGAACAAGCTCGCTCCCCTGGTCACGAAGCTGTCCGAAACGGCCGAGGACACCTTAAGGACTCTCAGCAGCGAGGACATCAACCTCGATTTCGTCGATGAGCAAGCCCAGGACAGGGCCGACGAGGCGGCGAGTGTTGAAGTCGATGACGCTCCGGTCGTCAGGTTCATTCAAAAAATGCTGCTCGACGCCATCACCGAAGGTTCGTCCGACATCCATTTCGAGCCCTACGAAAAAAGCTATCGTATCCGCTTTCGCACCGACGGCATTCTCCGCGAAGTGGCGGCGCCGCCACTGGTCATCAAGGACAAGATTGCCTCGCGGATCAAAGTGATTTCGCGCCTCAACATTGCCGAGAAGCGGGTTCCGCAAGACGGTCGGATGCGTCTGGTGCTATCGAAGAGTCGGGCAATCGACTTCCGCGTCAGCACCTTGCCGACGATGTACGGGGAGAAAATCGTTTTGCGGATTCTCGACCCGACCAGTGCCAACCTGGGTATCGATGCGCTGGGATACGAACCCGAGCAAAAGGCGGTGCTCCTGGACGCCATTCATCGGCCGTACGGAATGATCCTGGTTAGCGGCCCCACCGGTTCGGGGAAGACGGTCTCCCTCTACAGCTGTCTGAATATCCTCAACAAACCCGGGGTAAACATCTCGACGGCGGAAGATCCAGCCGAAATACCATTGCCGGGAATCAATCAGGTGAACGTCGATGACAAGGCCGGCTTGACCTTTCCGATCGCCCTCAGGGCATTTCTTCGTCAGGACCCGGACATCATCATGGTCGGCGAGATTCGCGACGTCGAAACGGCCGAGATTGCGATCAAGGCAGCGCAAACCGGCCACATGGTGCTGTCGACCGTGCACACCAATGATGCTCCGGCGACATTGACCCGCCTGATGAACATGGGTATCCCGACTTTCAATCTCGCCTCAAGCATTCTGCTAATCACTGCCCAGCGCCTGGTGCGCAGGTTGTGCAATTGCAAGCGGGCGCTCGATACACCGACCGAGACCCTGCTCGATGCCGGGTTCCTGGACAGCGATCTGGATGGTGGCTGGACCTTGTATGGCCCGGGAGAATGCGAGCGCTGCAAGGGAAGCGGTTACAAGGGCCGCGTGGGCCTTTACGAAGTCATGCCGGTAACGGAAGCGATCCAGCGCATCATCATGGCCAATGGCACGGAGCTCGATATAGCGATCCAGGCGCGAAAGGAAGGCGTCGATGATCTGCGTCGTTCCGGCTTGCTGAAGGTCAAGCACGGGCTGACTTCTCTTGAAGAGGTTCTCGGCAACACCAACGCTTGAAGAAGAGGTAAGAATGGCCACCGCAGCAAGACCCACCAGGAAGATAGCATCGGAGGTCAAGGAGCATGTTTTTCTCTGGGAGGGGAAAAACAAGGCCGGCAAGCTTGTCCGCGGCGAGCAACGCGCTTCCAGCCAGACGGTCGTACAGGCGACGCTGCGGCGCCAGGGAATCCTGGTCAGCAAGATCTCCAGGCAGCGCTTCAAGAGCGGGCGGACGATCACCGACAAGGACATCACGCTGTTTACCCGCCAGTTGGCAACGATGATGAAGGCCGGCGTACCCTTGCTCCAGACTTTCGAAATTGTTGGTCGTGGGCACGACAACCCCGCTGTGGGCAAGCTGTTGCTGGATATCAAGTCGGATGTGGAAACCGGCAGTTCGCTGTCGCAAGCGTTCAGGAAGTACCCGCTGCAATTTGACCCCTTGTACTGCAACCTCGTTGCCGCCGGCGAACAGGCGGGGATCCTCGAAACACTCCTTGATCGTTTGGCCAACTACAAGGAAAAAATGATCGCCATCAAGTCGAAGATCAAGGCCGCACTGTTCTATCCGGTGGCAATCATCGTCGTCGCCTTCATCATTACGGCGGTGATCATGATTTTCGTGATCCCGGCGTTCAAGGAAGTGTTCAAGAGTTTCGGAGCCGACCTGCCGACCCCCACCCTGGTGGTGATCGCCATGTCCGATTTTGTGATTGCCTGGTGGTGGGCAATCTTCGGGGGCGTCGGCGGAGCGATTTATGCCTTCTTCTACACCTGGAAGCGGTCGGAAAAAATGCAGATCGTTTTCGACCGACTGCTTCTCCGCATGCCGGTCTTTGGCGACATCATTCGCAAGTCGGTGATCGCGCGCTGGACTCGCACGCTGGCCACCATGTTCGCGGCCGGCGTCCCCCTCGTCGAATCGCTCGAATCAGTCGGTGGCGCTGCCGGAAACCATGTTTACAAAGTCGGGACAAGGCAGATCCAGGGTGAGGTGAGCACCGGTACCAGTCTCACCGCCGCGATGCAGAACAGCGAACTCTTTCCGAACATGGTGAACCAGATGGTGGCGATCGGAGAGGAATCCGGTGCTCTCGACGCAATGCTTGGCAAGGTTGCCGACTTCTTCGAAGCGGAGGTGGACGACGCCGTCGAGGCGCTGGCAAGCCTGATGGAACCCATGATCATGGTCGTTCTCGGCGTGCTGATTGGCGGCATGGTGATCGCCATGTACCTGCCGATCTTCAAACTCGGTGCCGTCGTCGGATAATGCCGACCGCCTTGACCGTTGACCTGGACCTGAGTCTGTTCATTTTCATCTGCGGAGTTCTCGGGCTGCTGGTTGGCAGCTTTCTCAACGTCGTGATCCATCGTTTGCCAAAGATCATGGAGCGTGACTGGCGTGCCCAATGCGCGGAACTCCGCGGCGACAAGGCGACGGAGAGCGAATCGTTATCGTTGGTCAAACCCCGTTCACGCTGTCCGGCCTGTGGTCACGCGATCAGCGCCATCGAGAACGTTCCGGTGGTCAGTTGGATTCTGCTGCGCGGTCGCTGCGCCGGCTGTCACACGCCGATATCGCCGCGCTACCCACTGGTCGAGATTAGCAGCGGTCTGTTCTGCGCCTTCGCGGCATGGCATTTTGGCTACGGCTGGGCTGCGCTGGGCGCCATGCTGCTGATCTGGTGCCTGCTCGCGCTAAGCTGCATCGACTTCGAGACGCAGTTGCTGCCGGACTCGATTACCTTCCCTTTGCTCTGGATCGGCTTGCTGTTCAACCTGTCCGGCACTTTCGCTGACTTGCCATCGGCAGTGCTCGGCGCCGCCGGCGGTTATCTTTCTCTGTGGCTGGTTTACTGGGTTTTCAAGCTGACCACCGGCAAGGAAGGCATGGGCTACGGAGACTTCAAGCTGCTCGCGGCGCTTGGCGCCTGGCTAGGATGGCAAATGCTGCCCCTGACCATACTCCTGTCATCGTTCCTTGGTGCCGTCGTCGGCATCGCCCTGATCGTCCTCGCCAAACGCGGGCGCAGTGCCCCGATACCCTTTGGTCCCTACCTGGCAGCTGCGGGAGTACTCGTGCTGTTCTGGGGAAAACCACTGACCCGTCTCTACATCGGCCTGTTGTAGCGTTCTCGCCTGCGTACCAGGGGAAGCCAGGGGAAGAGGGGAAGCAGCAGCGGGTGAACCGGCGCCAGGTTCGCGTATAATCCGACGTTTTTCCGTGCTTTCCGAAGGTTAGTCATGCCGATTTACGCATATCGCTGCGCTTCGTGTGGTTTCGAAAGAGACCATCTGCAAAAACTTGGCGACTCGGCGTTAGAGGTCTGTCCGCAGTGTGGTCAGATGACCTACAGCAAGCAGGTTACGGCTGCCGGCTTTCAGCTGAAAGGCAGTGGCTGGTACGCTACCGACTTCAAGAATGGCAACAAACCGCCGCCTTCGACTGCTTCCACGACTTCGACTTCGACTGCGAAACCGGAAAGCAAGGAGAGTGCGCCCAACACCAGCAGCGATACCAGCGCCAGTGGAGCCAGCACGTGCGCCGACAGCTGATCAAACGCTACTTCATCACCGGACTGTTGATCTGGGTGCCGTTGGCGATTACCACCTGGGTACTGGTGTTGATCGTTGGCAGCATGGACCAGTCGCTACGATTGCTGCCGGAAGCGATCCACCCGCGCAACCTTCTGGGTTTCGACATTCCGGGTGCCGGAGCGATCCTGACCTTGCTGATCATCGTCCTTACCGGCGTGCTTGCGGCCAATTTCATCGGCCAACGCTTGGTTGTCTGGTGGGAGCGCTTGCTGGCGCGCATTCCGGTCGTCAATTCGATCTATCACAGCGTCAAACAGGTTTCCGACACCCTGTTCTCGTCGTCCGGCCACGCCTTTCGCAAAGCACTGCTGATCGAGTATCCGCGGCGCGGTTCGTGGACCATTGCTTTCCTCACCGGCAGGCCGGGCGGTGATGTGCTGCGGCATCTCGATGGCGAGCATGTCAGCGTCTACGTGCCGACCACGCCAAATCCGACCTCCGGCTTCTTTCTGATGCTGCCCAAGACCGACGTCATCGAGCTCGAGATGAGCGTGGACACCGCGCTGAAGTATGTGATCTCGATGGGCGTCGTGGTACCCACGCCGCGCCCGCAGATCGCCAACGCGGCCAGCCAACCATAAACTGCTACAAGCAACCCGGAAAAAGCATGCGCACTCTTTATTGTGGACAGGTCGATACAAAGCTCATTGGCCACGACGTCACGCTCTGTGGCTGGGCACACAAACGTCGCGACCACGGTGGGGTGATCTTCGTTGATCTGCGCGATCGCGAGGGCGTCGCGCAGATCGTCTGCGACCCCGATCGTCCGCTGATGTTCAAGACCGCCGAGTCGGTGCGCAACGAGTTTTGCCTGCGCATTACCGGCAGGGTTCGCGCGCGGCCGCAGGGCACGGTCAACGCCAACATCGCCAGCGGCGAAATCGAGATTCTTTGCCACGAGATGGAAGTCCTCAACCCGTCAGTGACGCCGCCGTTTCAACTCGACGAAGAAAATCTGTCCGAGAACATTCGCCTGTTGCATCGGGTCATCGACCTGCGGCGTCCGCAGATGCAGAAGAACATGCAGCTCCGCTACCAGACGGCGCGCGCCTTCCGCCGCTTCCTTGATGACGCGGGCTTCATCGACATCGAAACCCCGATGCTTACCAAGAGTACTCCTGAGGGTGCCCGCGATTACCTGGTGCCCTCGCGCGTCCACCCCGGCCAGTTCTTCGCCCTTCCCCAGTCGCCGCAGCTTTTCAAGCAACTGCTGATGGTTGCCGGTTTTGACCGCTACTATCAGATCACCAAGTGTTTTCGCGACGAGGACCTGCGTGCTGACCGTCAGCCAGAGTTCACCCAGGTCGACATCGAAACCTCGTTCATGGCCGAGGGGGAGATTATCGGTCTTATGGAAGACCTGATACGAGCCGTTTTTCAGGAGGTGATTGCGGTTGATCTGCCGAATCCCTTCCCGCGCTTGAGCTATAACGAAGCCATGGACCGCTATGGTTCCGACAAGCCCGACTTGCGCGTGACCCTCGAACTCGTCGAAGTAGCCGACGTGCTCAAGGATGTTTCCTTCAAGGTCTTTGCCACGGTTGCCAACAACCCAGGTGGGCGGATCGCCGCTTTGCGGATTCCCGGCGGCGCCAGCCTGACGCGCGGCGAGATCGACGCCTATACCCAGTTTGTCGGCATCTACGGCGCCAGAGGCCTGGCTTACATCAAGGTCAATGATGTGACGCAGCTCAACGAGGCTGGCCTGCAATCACCCATTGTCA
This sequence comes from Candidatus Accumulibacter affinis, assembly GCA_016713625.1. GTDB lineage: Bacteria > Pseudomonadota > Gammaproteobacteria > Burkholderiales > Rhodocyclaceae > Accumulibacter > Accumulibacter affinis. Next base: position 316,009 of record JADJOT010000002.1, on the reverse strand, counting down.
AGAACCTGCACGCAGTCGCCCTGCAAGCCATTGTCGAGCGCACCGGCGCACAGTCGGGCGATCTCATCTTCTTTGGTGCCGACACGCGCAAGGTGGTTAACGACGCACTCGGTGCACTGCGAGCCAGGATCGGTCATGAGAAAGGCTTCGTCAATGGCCATCCCTGGGAGCCGGTGTGGATCGTCGATTTCCCGATGTTCGACTTTGACGAGGAAGAGCGGCGCTGGACTGCCTGCCACCACCCCTTCACGAGTCCAAAGGACGAGCACCTCGGCCTGCTGGAAAGCGACCCGGGGAACTGCCTGGCCAAGGCCTACGACCTGGCTTTGAACGGTTCCGAACTCGGCGGTGGATCGGTGCGTATCCACCGCGCGGCTGTACAGGAGCAGGTATTCAAGGCGCTGGGCATTGGTGACGAAGAGGCGAAACTCAAGTTCGGCTTCCTGCTCGATGCGCTGAGGTACGGTGCCCCGCCGCATGGTGGCCTGGCTTTCGGCCTGGACCGTATCGTCACCATGCTGGCGGGCGCGGAGTCGATCCGCGACGTGATCGCCTTCCCGAAAACCCAGCGTGCACAGTGCCTGCTCACCGATGCGCCAAGCGGCGTCGACGAGAAGCAGCTGCGGGAACTGCACATCCGCCTGCGCCAGAAAGTGGAAACACAGGTCGAGATTGGCAAGGGCTAAGCGGTGCTGCCCAGACTGACCACCTTGCTCCGACTGCTACTGCTGCTCGTTCTGGTCGGCGGTCTGGCAGGAGCGGGGCAGGCGCGTGAAGCTCGGTCTGTACAGGGCATCGCCTTGTCCGAACTACCGCCGGAGGCGGCAAAGACCCTGCGTCTGATCCAGCAGGGCGGGCCGTTTCCCTATTCTCACAAGGACGGCAGCACTTTCGGGAATTTCGAACGGCGCCTGCCCGCGCAGCCGCGTGCTTACTACCGGGAGTATACGGTGCCGACGCCCGGCAGCCGTGACCGTGGTGCTCGCCGGATCATCGCCGGCGAGGGGAGAGGCGGTGATGTGGCTACTTCCGGCGAGTATTATTACACCGACGATCACTACCGAAGTTTCCGCCGGATACGCGAATAGCCATGAGCCAGAACGACTTGCTGACCTTGCTGGAGGATTCCACTCAAGCCGGTATCTACCACCTGCCAGCCAATGTGCGCGGATTGGTCAAAGCCGCTGCGGAAGCTGCGGGTTTTGCCTGCTTTGCCTTCAGTCTCCGCGATTGTCGCGGGCTTGACAAGGTGCTCGCCCAGCTTGCTTACCACCTCGACTTCCCCGAATGGTTCGGGCACAACCTCGACGCGCTGAAGGATTGCCTGACCGACTTTTCCTGGTGTGAGGCAGCGGGTTACGCACTGATCATTGCCGATGCCGAAACGCTGCAAGCGGACGATCCCGACGGTTTCGACGCCCTTAACAAAGTCTTTGCGGCGGCGATTGCCGAATGGCGGTCGCAGAACTTTCCGATGTGGGTGTTTTACGGTCTTCGTGCCAACGGACTGGCCACCTTCCCGACCCTGGCATGAAGCAGTACAAGCGACCGGTGTCCGTACTGGTCCTGATGCACACGCCGCAGCTGCAGGTTTTGCTGCTCGAACGTGCGGCACACCCGGGCTATTGGCAGTCGGTCACCGGCAGCCAGGAAGCCGGCGAGCCATTGTCGGCAACGGCGATCCGCGAAGTCGCCGAGGAAACCGGGATTGCCGCCTCGTTCGAGGACCTGCAGGATTGGCAAATCACCAACCGCTACGAGATTTTTGCCGAGTGGCGCCACCGCTATGCGCCAGGGGTGCTGTACAACACCGAGCATGTCTTCTCGCTACAGCTGGCCGCCACTGCGCCGGTCAGCATCGCCGTTGACGAGCACTTGCGCTACTGCTGGCTGCCGTGGCGCGAGGCGGCCGCGAAGTGTTTTTCATGGAGCAACCGCGACGCGATTCTCATGTTGCCGGAGCGCCTGGCTGGATGCTGACTCGCTGCTCCAGGCACGCCGGGCACGAGCACCCGACAGCGGCGTCCGGGACGCCGGGCAGCGCTGGCATCTGCATGCACCAGCAGGAAGACAGGCCGGCCACTGCGCCGCAGAAAAAGCTGGCGCCGCAGTTCGCGCATACAGTCGTCGGCGTATTTTCCGGTTCTCTTGACGATTCTCTGGACATACCCAATCCTCAGTCGCCAGCCAGCAGACCTTCAGCGATCCAGCGTTGGAGAAAGCCGGCGGCTGTACGTGCTGCCTGCGCATCACCGGTCTCGGCAATCAGCGTGCAGCAATCGGCAAAACTGGCTCCTCGCGTCAATGCCCGCAGGATAGCCGCTTCGCAAGTATCGGCCGATCGCCAGCAGCAGTCGAGTTCAGGGCGCCAGATCAGCAGCACATGCTGCACCGGCAGCGGCTCAACGCTTACGGCTGCGGCATCCGCGTTGAGCGCTTTCCAGGTGGGCTCGACGCCCCATGCCAGATCGAGCAACTGCAGCGACGGCACAGGTTTGAAACGCCGCTGCGGCCAGTCCTCCGGCGGCAGCGCGGCGAGCTCGCCGAAGCTCAGGAGGGCGGCATCCGCGGCGTCGAACGCGGTACGCGTGGCCCAGTCCATGCGTGCCAGGTCGACCAGCGCAGGGTGCGGCAGGCGTTCGGGTGCGGCGGCAAGAAACTCCGCCAGCGAGTCGCCGAACCAGCGAATCGAGCGGAAATGCGACGGATTTTCGTCAATGTAGGCGTTTGCGAGAGCGTCGAAGGCGTCGTCGCCGAGTGCCCGCTGCAGGACCGGGAAATTGTCGCGCAGAGCCGCAGTCAGACGAGCACGGTAAGCCCGCAGGTACACGCCGAAACCACCCTCGAGCAAGGGTACTTCGGCAGCAAACAGGCCCGGCACGGGGTTTTCGGCCAGAACTGCCGTCTGGAAACGCTCCTGCAATTTGGCGAGCGTGCTCATGCTGCCCGTTTCCTTGCGGCCAGCGTGTGTTGCTGCGCCAACGAACGCGCGGTATCGAGTTCGGCGACGAGCAGTGCTAGCGGCGGGATATGGTCGTCGCGCTCGATCATCGTCGGCACCGGGCCAAGCCGTTCGACGGTATGCGCGTAAAGGTCCCAGACGGCTGCGCAGACTGGGTGATCGTGGGTATCGATGAGGTAGCCGTCCTGCTCTTCGTGGCCGGCCAGATGAATCTGGCGAACCGCGCCCACCGGCATCGCATCGATGAAGATGCGCGGGTCGAAGCCATGATTGACGCTGCTCACGTAGACGTTGTTCACGTCGAGCAGCAACTCGCAACCGGTCCGCCTCACCAGTTCGCGGATGAACTCCCACTCGCTCATCTCGTCGGCGCGATAGCGCACGTAGCTGGAAACGTTCTCGAGCAGGAGGGCCTGCGCGAGCGCATCCTGCACCTTCGCAATACGCGGCGCGAGATGCTGCAAGGTGGCCTCGGTATACGGGAGAGGCAGCAGATCGTGCAGGTTCAGTGAGGACGTTCCGGTCCAGCACAGATGGTCGGAGACCCAGGCCGGTTCGATACGGTCGACCAGCGCACGCAACTGCCGCAGGTACGCAATGTCCAGGGCATCGCTGCCACCGATCGAGAGCGACACCCCGTGCATCACCATCGGATAGTCGCGGCGGATGCGGTCGAGGTAATGCAGCGGCTTCCCGCCGGGGACCAGATAGTTCTCGGAGACGAACTCAAGCCAATCCACCCGCTGCGGCGCAGTGACAAAATCCCGATAGTGCTCGCTGCGCAGGCCGAGGCCGAAGCCTTCGAGGGTTTCGCTCATGGCTTTTCCCTTCGTTCAGGTTGCCGCCCGGCATGACCGGCCGCCGCTTGGCGATCCGGTCACACGCCCGGGGCAACGAGACTACTTCACCACCTTGCCGCCTGCATCGGTACATTCCTTGGCGCTGGCCTTGCTTACCCAGCCCTGGCCCTTGCAGGCATTCGTTCCCTTGCACTCGCTCTTGGCCGTCTTGCAGTCGGAGTGGCCCTTGCACGAATTCACGCCGGCGCAATGCACCATGCCGCCCTCGGCAGCGTTGACGGTCGGGGCGACGATGCTACCCGCGGCAAAAAGGGCAGCAGCAGCTGCTGCGATGGCGACACCAGACAGTTGATTTGACATTTGTTTCTCCTCTTCGGTGGATGGGTTGCGTCAACGCCGGCCTTGCTGCAGCCAGTCCTCTGACACTCTTTAGACGCACAAATTGCGGAATTACTTACAAGCAAGACAAAAAAACTTGCTGCTGCGCGTCAGACTGCCGACCGACGCTCGCCCTGGGCGAATTGTCGCGTGCCTTCGGCTAGCCTACTGCCGGCAACACCGCCGGCCAGGGCGCCCAGCCGGGCAAGCCTGGACCAGCGTCCGCCGGGAACGGCCGAGGTATTTGCGTCGCGTTTGCTTGGCTCATCGTCGAGCGCGTCGCCCCGACTTCCATCTGATCCGCCAGTAGCCCGGAACGCTGGCGTTTGCACGCCGAGAAACGGCAGCAATCCTCTGTCACCGATCCAGGCACCGCTGTTCGGAATGGGATCAAGCAGCGAGTGCTCCATGCCGCCTTACCTGACCAACGGCCGAATGGTGGAAAAGCCGGCGTCCATCGACCACACCTGGCCGGTCACCCGGGCAGCCTTGTCCGAGAGCAGCCAGACCATCAGTTCGGCCAGTTCGTCCGGAGAACCAATGCCCGGCAAGGGGTACTGCCGAGCCGCCGCCTCGCGGCCCATCGCAGTGCTCAGAATGGCGGTCGCGGCCGGCGTGTCCATGATGCCGGGGGCGACGGCATTGATCCGGATGCCATTGCCCGCATAGGTCGCCGCCGCGCTGCGTACCAGTCCTTCGACTCCGGCTTTCGCTGCCGCTACCGCCTCGTGATTGGGAGTGCCGACCCGTGCGGCAGCCGACGATACCAACACCGCCGACCCGGGGCACTTGGCGTCGCGTAAAGCGCCTACGAAAGCCGCAAGTGTATGGAAAGAGCTGATCAAATTAGCGTTGAGGCAGGCCGCAAAGTCGGCCTCGGACAGCCGATGCAATGCGCCCAGGCGTATGTTCCCGACGCAGTGCGCGAATGCCGTAGGCAGCATCTGATGCGCTTTGGCCACCTCGAAAATGTGGCGCGATCCGGCCACGCTGGAACAGTCTGCGACCACCCGAAGGTGGTTCTCGCCGTAGCTGCGGGCCAGGCGCTCGTCCTCCCGGCTGGTCACGACCAGCCTCCAGCCTGCCTCTCGCAGCCTGGCCGCCACCGCTTGACCCAGCCCGCCTGCCGCTCCAGTGACAAGAGCTATTTTTTCCATGACCTATCGTCTCCAGTTTCACCTGCTGTCCAATAAATCGCTGTTCTTCCGGCAAGTAACAGAACTGTCTTCGATCAAGTACCGGGTGTGACGCGGCGCACCTGAACCGTCGCCGTCATGCCGAGGTACGCATTGGCCGCCCCGAACCAGTTGCCCGAGATTGGCGACGCCTGGCTCGGGTCGCGTGCGACACCGACGCGGATCAACTGGTTGCCGCCAAGGAGGTTGTTGGTGGGATCGAAAGTCACCCAGCCGGCGCCGGGCAGGTAGGCCTGTAGCCAGGCGTGCGTCGCTCCGGCGCCGACTGTCTCGGTGTCGCCTCGGTTGTCGAGCGCCTGATCATAGAGATAGCCGGAAACGAAGCGTGCAGCGACACCCAGGCGTCGTATTGCTTCCATCATCAGCAGCGCAAAGTCGCGGCAAGTACCGGTACCGCAATTGAGTGTCTGCAGAGGCGTCTGCGTACCTTCCTGGTCGCGCGGCGCGTAGCCGAAATGGGCGCGAATGAACTGGTTCATGTTCAACAGCAGGTTGCGCGTTCCCGTTGGTCCGTCGGTACGCATGAACTGGCGCGCCCAGTGCGTCAACACACCTTCCGGGTCGTCGTAATGCGGGCGCATGTAGTGTTCGAGGTCGAAACGCTCTTCCACCGAATAGGCAAAGGGAAAGATCAGCGCGCTGGGCGAGAGTTGCAGCTCAGGGTAGGGGCTGCGCGCGTGTTCGATCGTGAAAGAGCAGCTGATCGTGAGTTCGTTGGCCGCGCCCAGGGGCGTCACCAGCGCCACCGAGTTGGAATGCGGGTCCTGGATCATTCGTACGACGGCTTCGGGGCTGACCTGCAACTCGGTCGCCAGAACGCGTTGGTCGTGGCTGTCACGCGGGCGGAACATGACCCGGTGCTCGCCGAAGGTGACCATCGCGCTGTATCGGTAGCAAGTGGTGTGCAGGATCTCGTAGCGAACGGTCATGGCTGTTCCAGTGGTATGACGCGGTGTCCGGCAATTCCGGGTACGTTCCGACATTCTGCAGAACCGCTTCGGAAAGGTCAATTTCGCGGATCGTACTGCCCAGGTGATGGTCGGCGCGCCTGACGGCCGACGACCAATGAATTGGACCACGAAATCACGACAGAAGGCCGCGCGATCCCAAGCCGTTCCTTCTTCGGCGGCCAGGCCTCACTTGCGTACTCCCTTGCGATAGCCAAGAGCCAGCGAGATCTCGTTGGCTGTCGCCTTGATCGGTCTCACCCAGTCCGGGTTGTGGCGATCGCTGGGCGCGGATACCGAAAGTCCGGCGACCAGTTGCGCTTCGTCGTTGTGGATCGGTGCGGCGATGCAACGCAGCCCGATCTCGGCTTCTTCGTTATCGTAGGCGACTTCGTGCCGGCGGATGCGCTCGAGTTCCTTTTCGAGGGCGTCGAGGCGGGTCAGCGAATGCGGCGTCTTGCCGGGCAGACCGGTACGCCGGGCGTAGGCGCGGACGTCGGCAAGTCGATCAGCGGCGAGGAACAGCTTGCCAACCGAGGTCAGGTGTAGCGGCGCCCGCCCGCCCACCAGATAGACGACGCGGACCAGCGAGCGGCCGCTCGAAGTACGTGCCCTTCTTAGGAAGCGGGAACAAAACCGGTTCGGCTCCGCGCCGCCCCTCCTTGTAAACGCCAGGCACCCGGGGGCGCCCCCCGAGCAGGCCCCTGTTTGTCGGCCCGCCCCGATCCCCCCCCCCCCCCCCCCCCCCCCCCCCCCCCCCCCCCCCCCGGGGGCCCGATCCCCCGATTCGACATAGACGATCTCGTCTGCGCGGCGAATGCCGAGATTCACCGCCTCGTCGATCACCTCGTGCAGTTGCTGCATGAAGGGCAACGCCACCTGGCGGATGTTGATCCGCGCCTTGACGATGTTTCCCAGTTCGAGCAGCCGGATACCGAGCGTGTAGGTCGCGGCGTCGTGCCGCTCGACGATCGCGGCGCTGGTCATTGCTGCCAGGATGCGATGCGCGGTGGACGGGTGCAGGCCGGCGTTCTCGGCCAGAATCTTGAGACTCACCGGTTCCGCCAGGTCGGCCAGCACATCGAGCAGCGACATCATCCGCTCGATGACCTGAATGGAACCTTTCTCTGCCTGTTGCTCGGCCATCGTCTTCCTGTAGAACACTTCGTCGTTCGCCACCGGGGAATCCGCTTGGGCGCACCATCCACCAACTAGCGCTACATGCGTTGCGCCACATCTTACCATCCTGGGCGCTGCCCGGTTCTCCGCTCAGTGGCGGATGCAGATTTTGCCGAACTGCGCACCACTTTTCAGATACGCCAGCGCATCCTTCAGCGCCGCAAACTCGAAGACCCGGTCGACGGTTACCGGTACGCGGTGCTGTTCCATCGCCCGCAGCATGGCCTCGAAACCGTCGCGATGGCCGACGGTGACTCCCTGCAGACGTACCTGCCGGGTAATGATCAGGCCGAGCGGCGTTGCCAGCGAAGAGCCCGAGAGGACACCGATCATCGACAGGGTGCCGCCCGGGCGAATGCAGCGCAGCGATTGCGGCAGCGTCTTCTCGCCGCCAAGCTCGACGATCTGGTCGAAACCGCGACCGCCGGTGATTTCACGCGCCGGCTTCGACCATTCGGGAGTCGTCCGGTAATTGATCGTCGCGTCCGCCCCCAGCGCCTTGAGGCGCTCGATCTTCGCGTCGCTGGAGGAGATCACGGTCACCTGCGCGCCGGCCAGCTTGGCAAAGGCCAGCGCGAACAGGGCAACGCCACCAGATCCCTGCACCAGGACCCGTTCGCCCGGTGCGAGCGCAGCGTGGGTCTGCAGCGCACTCCAGGCGGTCAGCGCTGCGCAGGGTAGCGCCGCCGCTTCGAGGTCGCTGAGGTAGGCGGGGACTTTCACCATCCCCTGTTCGGACAGGCACATGAATTCTGCCATCGTGCCGTCGATCGGACCGCCCAGCGACGCGGTCATGCGCGCCAGGTCCGGCTCGCCGGCGATCCAGCCCTGGAAGAAGGTCGGGCAAACGCGGTCGCCGACGGCTACGCGTGTGACACCTGGACCTACTTCGACCACTTCACCGACGCCGTCGGATATCGGGATCAGCGGCAGCGTCCCGGTGAAGCTGCCATAGCCGCGCTCTGGAACCACCAGGTCACGGAAGTTCAGCGACGAGGCGAGCATCCGCAGCAGCACCTGCCCCGGCCCGGGCTGGGGTCGTGGGCGTTCGGCGATCTGCAGGTTCGCCATCCCCCAATCGTCCTGTATCTGAAATACCTGCATTTGCTACCTCCCATGTCCGGCGCCCTGCTTGGCACCTGAAGTTTCCGTGACCGCCCATCTCCACGACCTGGCCTGCGAGCCGGTATCCGAGGGCACAGCTGTGAGTGTCCCTGAGTCGGGCGGGCGTCGTCAATCGGGGATTGCCTGTCGACCGGACGGCAGGCTGCCGCGATCCTGCAAATGCGTGTAGCCTGTAATTTCTAATCTGGCGCCTCGTTACCCGTCATTAGCCCAGCGGTGGCAAGGGTTTGCGAGGAGCGAAAATGCCGCGACAAGTCGCTGCCTGGCGTTGACGTGCGCCGACAGTGCCTCCTATACTCGGGGCGAACTGGTTGAATCTTCCGTTTATCGTTACGGGCGGCAGCCATTTCCCGCCAGCGCGAGTTCGCTTTCGGGATGTGAAAAACATGTCCTGCGGCCGGGCCAGCGTCCTCCTCCCCCGCGTCGGGAACTCCGCTTACCAAGCGGAGGTTTAGTAATCGCCTCATCTGGGAACCAGGGGACGCGAATGATGAAGATGGTGCTTGCTCCCAACGCGCTCAAGGGCTGCCTCACTGCTACCGAGGCGGCCGATGCCATGGTGCGTGGCGTAGCACGGGCCGACCCAGCAATCACCACCGTCCGGGTTCCGGTCGCCGATGGGGGCGATGGTCTGGCCGAGGTTCTTGTCGAGGCCTTGCGCGGTAAGTCAGTCAGCGCTACGGTCACGGGGCCTCGCGGCGACCCGGTGCAGGCAGCGTTCTGCCACGTTCCGGCCCACCGACTGGCGGCGATCGAGATGGCGGCGGCCAGTGGCCTTGCGCTGTTGCCAAGCGACGCTCTCAACCCGCTGCTCACCACGACCTACGGTACCGGTGAGCTGATCCTGGCCGCCCTGGACTTGGGCGTTGCGCATCTCATCGTCGGCATCGGCGGCAGCGCCACCAACGACGGCGGCATCGGTATGGCTGCTGCGCTGGGTGCGCGCTTCTTGGACTGCAACAACGCACCAATCGATCCGGTGGGTGGCGCGCTGGCAACGATTGAGCATATCGACCTGCGCAGTCTCGATCCCCGGCTCGCCGGCGTACGCATTGAAGTGATTTGCGACGTCGACAATCCGCTGCTCGGCGAGCAGGGCGCCGCCCGGGTATACGGACCACAGAAGGGCGCCACCCCTGCCGATGTCGAGGCCTTGGAGGCCGGACTGGCGCACCTGGCGACGTTGATCGAAGGCGAGCTCGGACGCGACGTGCGCGAACTGCCCGGCGGTGGCGCAGCGGGTGGCTTGGGCGCCGGGCTAAAGGCTTTCCTCAACGCCGATTTACGGCGCGGTGTCGACTTGGTCCTTGATCTCGTCGGTCTGGACGAGGCTCTCCAGGGTGCCGATCTGGTGCTTACTGCCGAGGGCCAGATTGACTTCCAGACCGCTTTCGGCAAGGCGCCGGCAGGTGTCGCGCAACGTGCCCGTGCGCTCGGGGTGCCTTGTATCGCCATCGCAGGTAGCTTTGCCGGCAATCTGAACGCTTTGCATGAGCTGGGAATCAATGCCGTTTTCAGCCTTTGTCCGGGACCGTTGAGCCTGGCGAAGGCCATGGAATCGGGCGGCGAGTATCTCGCGGCAGCGACGGAGCAGGCGGTACGCGCCTTTATGGCGGGCCACCGATAATCCAACCGGGTGGTAGTGACCGGCCACCCTTTGCTCGAGGAGGGTCGACTAGCGCGCGTCCACCGAAACTGAGCCGCCCCAGAATTCCAGGCGACCGATGTTGCAACTGTTCGGCTCTGCCCGCCCCACCGCCCGGACGACCAGCGGCTGGGGCGTGCCCATCCGGAAAGTGCCCTGAAATGATGCCGCGGCGGTGTCATTCAAGCGTTGGTTTGACAATAAACCAAGTCGGGTTGACAGGAATTGGCCAGATGCGGGTCAGTAAAGGCCGCGGTCCGGCCATTTGCGGTCACCGTGTAGTCCAGGCCCGGGGTGGTGCCCGCCAGGATCACATCTGCCGATATGGCGCTGCGATGGGCGAAGACCATGGACGTGCAAGTCGCGGTAGGCGGCACCGGTGGTGGTGGAGCCGGGGGCGGCACGGCACCGGCGGCGAGACTGAAATAGCCGACGGGCTTCACCGAGGCCGGCATGTTCACGAAAGGTCCGAAATTCACGCTCACATTGGGCGGGCGTTGCTGCATCGTCCCCAGAACGATCCAGGCGCGTCCATTTACGCGGATCGCCGCACCCTGATTGTAGGCGCCACACCCAGGATCAGGCAGGGGCGGGAACACGGCAAGCCTCCGGCCTTACGCGCGACAAGTATACTTTCGCCCCTCCCCGCGAGCGCTTGGTTCCGCGCTCGCTGGCCCGCTAAACACGCACGACCTCGACCAGACAGTCGTAAAAAGTTGCCCCTCCGCCCATGTCGGTGAGTTCCTGACTGGTCACCTCGTTGCAGTTGCGTCCGTCTGGCGACAACTTTCGCCACCAGATCGAGGTGGCCATGGCGACGCCTGGTCGCACGCGGTCGGTAACGACGGCGCGGGCCTGGAATTCGCCGCGACGATTGAAGATGCGCACCGGACTGTCGTCGGCGATGCCACGCGTCGAGGCGTCGGCCGGATGCAGATGCACTGCCGGCGATTTTTCCTGCGCCAGAAAACGCGCTGAGTTGGCGAAGCTGGTGTTCAGGAAGTTCCGCGCCGGCGGGGTGATCAGCGCCAGTGGAAATTCGGCTGCCAGCTCGCTTTGCCGCCATTCGCGCGGAGCGATGAAGTCGGGCAGCGGTTCGAGACCTGCACGAGCCAGCGCTTCGCTGTAGAACTCGCACTTACCTGAAGCCGTCGGGAAGCAGCCGTCGGCGAACGGCGCTGTGCCGCGCGGCAGGGTCAGGCGGGCGTGGCCGTCGGCCTTGAGCTTTTCCCAGGACCATCCGGCCAGTCGTGGATCATCCCAGTCGAAGGCCTGGCGGCACAGGTCGTCGTCGCTGTCGGCAAAACACGCTTCGCTGAAGCCCATTTGCCGGGCCAGGCGGCGGAACAGCTCGGTGTTCGGGAGCGCTTCGCCGAGCGGCGCGATCGCCGGCTGATTCACCTGAACGTAGAGATGCCCGTACGATTTGTGGATGTCGAGCTGTTCCATGTGGCTGGTCGCCGGCAGCAGGATGTCGGCGTAATCGGCGGTATCGGTCTGAAAGAGATCATGGACGACGGTGAACAGGTCGTCGCGGGCGAAACCGCGGACCACTTCGGCCGCTTGCGGAGCTACTGCGACCGGATTGCTGTTGTAGACGAACAGCGCCTTGATCGGCGGTTGCGCGTGCAGCAGGTCGTGACCGATGGTGCTCATGTTGATCGTTCGCGGCGTCGGGCTGGGCATCAGGTCCGGGCGCTCGAGCGCGGCGGTGGCGACCGGGTAGTTGCCCGAGGTGGAGAGCAGCACGCCGCCCGCGGGGCTTCGCCAGGCGCCGGTCAGCGCCGGCAGGCAGGCGACCGCGCGCAGCGCCATGCCGCCGCCGGCGGTGCGGTTGATGCCGTAATTGGCGCGGATCGCTGCCGCTCGCGTACTGCCGTACTCGCGTGCGAGGTTTTCGATCGCCGCCGTGCTGATGCCGCAGATTGCCGCTACCCGCGCGGGCGGATAGGCCAGCACGCGTTCGCTGAGCGCGTCGAAGCCAAGCGTATGGCGGACGATATAGTCGTGATCGAGCAGGTCATCGCGGATCAGCACGTGCATCAATCCGAGCGCCAGCGCGCTATCGGTGCCCGGCAGCAGCGCGATGTGCTGGTCGCACTTCTCGGCGGTGGCCGTCCGGCAGGGATCGATGGCGATCAGACGCGCGCCGCGTCGCTTGGCTTCCTGTGCCAGCCGCCAGAAGTGCAGGTTGGAGACGACGCTGTTGGTTCCCCAGAGGATGATCAGCCGCGCATCGACCACATTCTCGGGGTCGAAGCCGACGCTGGCACCGATCGTTGCCTGGTAGCCCATGGCACCGGCGCTGGCGCAGATCGTGCGGTCGAGTTGCGAGGCGCCGAGACGGTGGAAAAAGCGACGGTCCATCGAACCGTAGCCGAGCAGGCCCGAGTTGCCGGCGTAACTGTAAGGAACGATCGCTGCGGCGCCATCGGCGGCGGCGATCTGGCGGAAGCGCTCGGCGATGCTGGCCAGCGCCTCGGCCCAGGAGATGCGCTCGAACTTCGCCCCGGGGCCCTTGGAACCCACTCGACGCAGTGGATACAGCAGGCGCTCGGGATGGTAGATGCGCTCGGCGTAGAAGGCGACCTTGGTGCATAAGGCTCCCGCCGTCGGCGGGTGATCGGCAGCACCGGCGACCTTGACCACGCGACCATCGCTGACGGTCACTGCGAGGGCGCAGGTATCGGGGCAATCGTGTGGGCAGGCGCCGCGCACGCGGTGAGTGGCAGTAGATTTGGCGGCAGGGTTGGCCATCGAGCGCTCCCGAGCGAGTGTAGATGGCGACAAGATAGCAGCTTGCGGACCTTTGTGGCAGCTCGCAACCCGCTTGCCGTTGCGCTGGCTGAGGTAGAATGCCGTCGATGCTGGTCCTCGGAATAGAATCCTCGTGCGACGAAACGGGCGTGGCGCTGTACAGCACCGACGCTGCGGGCGCCCTGCTTGCCCACGCCCTGCACTCACAGGTGGAAATGCACGCGGATTACGGCGGGGTTGTACCGGAACTGGCGTCACGCGATCATATCAGACGCCTCGTCCCGCTGCTGCGCAAGGTCCTGGCGGAAAGCCGACAATCGCTCGCTGCGCTGGACGCCATCGCTTACACGCAAGGGCCAGGGCTGGCGGGCGCCCTGCTGGTTGGTGCAGCCTTCGCCGAGGCGCTGGCGACGGCCTTGGGTATACCAACGGTGCCGGTTCACCACCTCGAGGGCCACCTGCTCTCGCCCTTGCTGTCGAGCCGGCCACCACGGTTTCCCTTTGTCGCCCTGCTGGTGTCGGGTGGCCACAGCCAGCTGATGCGCGTGACGGGCGTTGGCGAGTACGAGCTGATGGGTGAAACGCTGGATGATGCCGCCGGCGAAGCCTTCGACAAGACGGCCAAATTGCTCGGCCTCGGCTACCCGGGTGGCGCGGCTCTGGCCGCTCTGGCAGAGCGTGGTCGATCGGGAATGGTCAAGTTGCCGCGTCCGATGCTGAAATCCGCTGACCTCGATTTCAGCTTCAGCGGCCTGAAGACTGCCGTGCTGATCAAGGTGCGCGAGTTGGCAAGCGTCAGCGAGCAGCAACGGGCAGACATTGCCCGGGGTTTCCAGGATGCGATTGTCGAGGTCCTGGTCAGCAAGGCACTGCGCGCGGTGAAAGCCAGTGGTCTGCGGCAACTGGTGGTGGCCGGTGGCGTCGGCGCCAACCACGAACTGCGGTGCCGGCTCGACGCGCAGGCGGCGCATGCCCGCATCGCGGTTTTCTACCCCGAACTCGAATTCTGTACGGACAATGGGGCGATGATCGCGTTGGCAGGAGCGCTGCGTCTGCAGGCCGGGGTTTCCAGCAAACCAGCTGGCGCCTTCGCGGTGCGACCACGCTGGCCACTGACGGGAGCCTAGCCGGGCCAGCCGTCGCCGGAACGGAGTGGCTGCGGTCAGGCTTTTTTCTTCGCGCCGATTTTCGGCTCGCTGCCGGCCATCAGGCGTTGCAGGTTCTGCCAGTGCTTGCCGATCAGCGCCATGGCAATGATGCCGACGACCAGGACCATCGACTCGCGTCCCCACAGGAGAAAGGCGTAAACAGGTGCGGCGGCGGCGGCGACCAGCGCCGCCAGCGACGAATAGCGCAGCGTGAAGGCGATGAACAGCCAGGTCGCAAGGGTGGCCAACCCCAGCCAGAGGTTGAAGGCCAGCAACACGCCGGCGGCGGTAGCTACTCCCTTTCCCCCCTTGAAGCCAAGGAAAACAGGGTACAGGTGGCCGAAAAAAACCGCCAGTGCGACGAGTCCGAGCGTGTAGGCGGCCAAGCCGTACTCGACGGAATACCTGCTGGCGAGGAAAACGGCCAGCCAGCCCTTGGCAGCGTCGCCGATCAGGGTCAATATCGCCGCTCCCTTGTGGCCGCTACGCAGGACATTGGTCGCGCCGGGGTTCTTCGAGCCATAGCTACGCGGATCGGCAATGCCAAAAAGACGGCTGGCAACCAGTGCAAAGGAGACCGAACCCAGCAGGTAAGCGGCAACAACCGCAACAAGGGTGATCAGGAACGGCGGCATCGGCGGTGATCAGATGGTCGGTGGTGAGGGAACGGTCATGGCTTTCATCATCGGGGGTGTCTGGAATCGCCATGACCGTTAGAATGTGCGCAGTGTCCACGCGCTGCGGACGACACGCCTGACGGACCATTCTACACCGACCTGACGCACTGCCACATGGACATCATTTTCATCAACGACCTTCGCGCGTCGACGCAGATCGGTATCTACCCGCGCGAAAAGGCGATGCCTCAGACGGTGGAGATCTCCTTGCAGATTGGCACTTCAACCGCCAGTGCCGGCGCCAGCGATGACATCGGCGATACCATTGACTACGCGGTGGTCGTCGAACGTCTGCGTGCCGAACTCGGCGTTCGCCATTTCAACCTTCTCGAAAGACTGGCCGAGTATGTCGCCACTCTGCTGCTCGAGGATTTTGGTGCCACCTGGGTGCGCGTTTCGATTGCCAAGCTTGGCATGATGCGCGGCGTGCAGCGCGTCGGCGTGGTGATCGAGCGCGGTGCGGCCTGATCACCTGTGCGAGGCCTCGCCAAGCCGCCGCGGCGAAAATCCTCTTGCCTGGCGGCGTCCGTCCTAGCCGCTCGTACCCGTCGGATTGGCTTGCCGGCTCGCATCCGGCGCCGGCCCATCGAGTTCACGCGCTTGCGCGTCCGGAATGACTTCCAGCAGGTTAACCACCTTGTGCACGCCATTGGTGGTTCTCGCCACCTGGATCGCCGTTTGAGCCTCGCGCTGCGTGACCAGGCCAAGCAGGTAGACGACGCTGGCGTCAGTCACCACCTTGACGTGCATGGCGTTCACCTTGCCCGAGTCGACCAAGCGGCCCTTGACCAAGGTGGTGAGGTAGGAATCGTTGCTGCGCGCCGAGAATG
The DNA here is from genome assembly GCA_016713625.1 of Candidatus Accumulibacter affinis. Classification (GTDB taxonomy): domain Bacteria; phylum Pseudomonadota; class Gammaproteobacteria; order Burkholderiales; family Rhodocyclaceae; genus Accumulibacter; species Accumulibacter affinis. The sequence goes on along the minus strand of JADJOT010000002.1, from coordinate 300,365 downwards.
AGCTGACCGGACCAATGGCAAGCTCATTGTAGACTCCCTGCACCTGCGGTACGCCATTGACGATACGTTCGATTTCGACCTTGGCGTCTGCCGATGGCACCTCGCCGACAATGAGTACCTTGCGGTTGAAGCTCGCGAAGTTGACGTGCGTGTTATCGCTGAACTTCTCGCTGACGCGCGCGCTGGTCTTCCATTCAATGGTTTCGTCGTTCGTTTGCGTGCTCAGCGATCGGCGATCGACGGTCGCCATCGCAGCGCCGCCGGCACCAGCGGCGAGCATCGGCAGGCAGCCCTGTAGCGTCGGCACCAACAGGGCGCCGAGCAGCAGGCGGGTAGCCAGAGTCTTGTTCATTCTTCAACTCCCATGAGCAGACAATCAATGCCATCGCAAAGGCAGTGGATGACGAGCAGATGCGTTTCCTGAATGCGTGCCGTACGCTCGGCAGGCACGCAAATGTGAACGTCGGTAGCGCGCAGAATCTCGCCAATCGTGCCGCCGCCCTGGCCGGTCAGCGCAAGCACACGCAGATCGTTGGCGTGCGCAGCATTGATCGCTTCGATGACGTTGGCGGAATTCCCCGACGTCGAAATCGCCACCAGAATGTCACCTGGCTGCCCAAGGGCACGCACCTGCTTGGCGAAAACCAGCTTGAATCCGTAATCGTTGGCGATCGCCGTGAGCGTCGAGGTGTCGGTAGTCAGCGCAATCGCCGCGAGCTCGTGGCGCTCCAGTTCGAAACGGCCGACCAGTTCGGCGGCCAGGTGCTGCGCATCGGCCGCCGAACCGCCGTTGCCACAGGCGAGGATCTTGCCATTGTTGAGCAGGCAGCCGACCATTGCCTCGATTGCCTCGGCAACTGGTGCGGCCAACAGTTCAATGGCGTCGAGCTTGGTTTGTGCGCTCTCCGTGAAGTGCTGGCTGATACGGCTGATCAAGTCCATTGGCGGTAAAGGGGTTCCGGGGGAAGGAGGTTGGCCGGGATTCTAACATCAGAGATCCAGGAACACCTCGAACTCGACGCGGCGCCAGGGATCCGGGTCGTCGCGCAGCCGCGATACGCGCGCCTCGATCTGTTCACCATCATCGAGCGCCCTGGCGACGGCGCGGTTTTCGGCGCGAGGTACATAGCCCAGCGGTTGACCGTTCCATTCCACGCGAACGGCCTTGCGGTCGTAACGGTTGTCTGCTTCACGCACCAGGCTCAGACGGTCGCCGACCTTGATCTGCGACCACAACTCGGCGACCGCGTAGTACTGGCTGCCAGCCAGGGGCGAACTCTGCACCAGCACGCGGATCGTCTCGCCGGCATTTGCGCAGCCGCACAGGGTCAGCCAGAGAAGCATGCTAAGCGGCAGAAAACGCATCGCGAATCCATTCAATGGTATCTGCAGACAATTCGTCGAGCAGCATGCAGTCGAAGCGGCAGTCAGGTTCGCGGCCCCGATGCGCATTCAGATAGTGCTTTGCGGCGAGAACGATGCGGCGCTGTTTGACCGTCGTGATGCTGGCGGCCGCGCCACCGTAGCCGGCGTTGCGGCGCAGACGAACTTCGACGAAGACGAGGATCCGCTGCTCTCGGCAAACGAGGTCCACCTCGCCACCCGGGCAACGATAGTTACGCGCCAGCACGCTCAGTCCGCGGCTTTCGAGAAAGCGCGCTGCGAGTTCCTCGGCGACCGAGCCAGAACGAGCGGTGTGTCCGCCTTGTCCGCACGTGTTATCTTTGCCGCTCACCTGCAAGCTGATCCCCATGACGGAAAAATCAAGCGCATTATATGTAGTTCCGACCCCGCTCGGGCATCTTGGCGACATGACGCAGCGGGCGATCGAAGTTCTCCGGCAGGTGCCCTGGGTGGCCGCCGAGGATACCCGCCACAGCGCGCCCCTCCTTCGACACTACGGCTGCACTGCTCGGCTGCTGGCAGCCCACCAGCACAACGAGGAGGAAGCTGCGCAACAGGTCATCACTCGTCTCGCCGCCGGCGAATCGGTAGCGCTGGTGGTGGACGCCGGGACGCCGGGCATTTCCGATCCGGGCGCCCGCCTAGTGGCGCGCGTGCGCGCCGCTGGCCATTGTGTGGTGCCCTTGCCGGGCGCCTGTGCTGCGATCGTTGCCTTGTCGGCCGCCGGACTTGCTGAGACGCACTTCCTTTTTTATGGTTTCCTGCCGAGCAAGAGCGCGCAGCGCGCGCAGGCGTTGCGCGAAATCGCGCACTTACCGTATGCGCTGGTCTTCTACGAGGCGCCGCACCGTATTCTCGAAAGTGTAGACGCATTGCTGACCGCCTTTGGACCGGAGCGAACAATAGTGCTCGCGCGCGAGCTGACCAAGCTCTTCGAAAGCATCCATGGTTGTGCGCTAGGCGACGCACCTGCCTGGCTGCGGGCCGATGTCAATCGCCAGCGCGGCGAGTTCGTGCTGCTGCTTGCCGGCTCGCCGCCGATCGATGCCGATGCCGAGGGCGAACGAGTGTTGCAGCTCCTGCTTGCCGATGGCTTGTCAGTCAGCCAGGCCAGCCGGCTGGCGCACTCGATCAGCGGCGTTGCACGCAGCGTTCTTTACCAGCGTGCTCTGGCCTTGAGGAGCTAGCCGCAGCGGCTGGTCGCGGTCGCCAGTGCGGAAATCATCTAGAATTGCGGGATTACTTTCGCCCGGGCACGAGCATGCAGATCACCATCACCCAACCCGATGACTGGCACCTTCATCTGCGCGACGGGGAGGCGCTGGCGACGGTGGTGCCACATACTGCGCGACAGTTTGCCCGCGCCATCGTGATGCCCAATCTGCGTCCTCCCGTGACTACCGTCGCCGCTGCCCGGGAGTATCGGACGCGCATCGTCGCTGCCGTGCCGCCGGGCATGCAGTTCGCACCGCTGATGACCCTTTACCTGACCGACAACACTCCCGCCGATGAGATTCGGCGCGCTGTCGATAGCGACTGTGTGTACGCCGTCAAGCTCTATCCGGTGGGAGCAACGACAAACTCCGAACTGGGCGTAAGTGATTTGGGAAAATGCGATGCGGCTCTGGCGGTGATGGCGGAACTGGGAATGCCCCTGCTCGTGCACGGGGAGGTAAGCGACCCGGCAGTTGACCTGTTCGACCGCGAGAAGGTGTTCATCGAACGTGTGCTGCAGCCTTTACTGGAGCGTCACCCGATGCTCAAGGTAGTTTTCGAGCACATCACGACCAGTGATGCGGCTGAATTTGTTGCCACTTGCGGACCTCGGGTAGCAGCGACCATCACCGCTCACCATCTGCTCTACAACCGCAACGCCATCTTCGCGGGTGGCCTCCGCCCGCATTACTACTGCCTGCCCGTCCTCAAACGCGAAACCCATCGTCTGGCGTTGTTGCGTGCGGCAAGCTCCGGGAGCAGCAAGTTCTTCCTTGGCACCGATTCTGCACCGCATGCGCGAACGACCAAGGAAGCGGCCTGCGGTTGCGCGGGTTGCTACACGGCGCATGCGGCGCTTGAACTCTACGCTGAGGCGTTTGCGTCGGTGGGAGCGCTTGATCGGCTCGAGGGATTCGCCAGTTTTCACGGTCCCGACTTTTACGGCTTGGCGCGAAATAGCGGGCAGCGGACGCTTGCACAGCAGGGCTGCCGGGTGGCGGATGCCTACCCCTACGCCGGTGACGATACCCTGGTGCCGCTGCGGGCCGGGGAGTGGCTGCCCTGGAGGATGCTGGATTGATGTCGCTGCGGTGTTGCCGCCTGCGCCCGAGGAGATTTGCCCGGCCGATCGAAAAGCTGCGGTTAGTGCTGCTGCCGATGCTGCTGGCACTGCTGGCGGCCTGTTCGGATCAGCGAGCGGCGTTCGAAATTGCCTCCAGCCAGCATTCGCTGACGCTGATTCGCATCCAAAGCCTCGTCTGGGAAAAAACCGCCAACTACTCGGTGGTTGCCGCGCGCCTGCCGGACTGCCAGCGACGGCACGAGATGGGAACTGCGGGTGCCGAAAGCAAGGTCGAGGTCTATGCGCCGGGCAATGATGCGTGGATTCTCAGGCAGGGCAAGCGCATGTATGTCGTCGAAACACGAACCTGCGAAGGTTTTGCCAGGCTTGAGGCCGAACCCGAGGGTGGGATGGGGCCCTTGCAGGGAACTTTCGAGATGCGCCGCGGTGCGCTAGCCTTCGTTGCCACAGCCCGGGACGGGCAGTCGACGGCAAGCGGAGCGCCCACCGCGCCGTGAGTGGGGCGGACTTTCCTTCACTGGAAGGAACTGTTTTGGGAGCACCGTCTTGATCTGGTTCGGACGCTGCGCTGCCTCGTTTTTGGGCAGGCGACTTACGAGAGCCTCCTGCGGCCATTTCGCCACTTGACCGCCAAGGCCGTGCTGTACGGGGTGACTGTGAACTGGCTGCAGCAAACACTGCCATGGCAACTGGCCGACATCGACCAGCGTCTGGCCGGCGAGCTAGCGGCCGGCGAACACCTGCCAGCAAATGACTTCCACCCGTTGCCGCTGATGGGCCTGCCCGGTGTCACCGCGGACCGCGAAAGCGCCGCCTGCTACGACGACCAGTGGCAATTCCGACCGGGCCGGCGCAGCCGCAGCGTATAATCAGTATGGGAAGTCGGTCAGGCAGCCGCTGGGCAACAGGTGCAAACCTCGCGCCGAGAGGAAAGTCCGGGCTCCGCAGAGCAGGATGCCGGTTAACGACCGGGCACCGTGAGGTGACGGAAAGTGCCACAGAAATCAAACCGCCGATGTCTCGGCTCAGGCAGGGGCAGGCAAGGGTGAAACGGCGAGGTAAGAGCTCACCGCGGCCGTGGTAACACGGACGGCACGGCAAACCCCATCTGGAGCAAGGCCAAATAGGGAAGCATGGGCGCGGCTCGCGCTGCTTCCGGGTAGGCTGCTTGAGCGTGTCGGTAACGGCACGCCTAGAGGAATGGCTGTCCACGACAGAACCCGGCTTATCGACCGGCTTCCCACCTTCCTGACGTGACCAGCGGCGATCGCCGCTACCATTCACTGTTTCCGGATCTCGCGGTTGGCGCCTAGTGGCGCAACTGCACCCAATTCCCCCAACCGCAACTCCCGTCTGGCCTCGACTTGGCCGAGATTCCTAAGAAATTACTTTAAGTATGGTAATTTCAGCTTTGTTTTTATGAAACAGAGCGTCTTCCAGAGCGCCTCAGGAGTCGCGTATAAGTCATTGTAGCTATTGAGAAAAATAGTGCAACACCTCTTGCTTTGCCGCAATATTTACCTTAAAGTGGGGACAAGTGGTAAAAAGTGGGAAGTTTTCGGTTTCGCTAGGGGAAGGTTAGGGTTGGTCTGATGTTTCAGGGTGCGGCTGCGTTGAGTCTGGATGCCAAGGGTAGGTTCGCTGTTCCGGCTCGCCACCGGGAAGCGCTCGCATCTGCCGCCGAGGGCCGACTGATCGTCACCGCACATCCGCATCGCTGCCTCCTGCTCTATCCCGAGCCGGCGTGGGAGCCGATCCGCGACAAGGTATTGGCGGCTTCGAGTCTCAATCCGCAGGCAGCGGCGGTCAAACGACTGTTGGTGGGTAACGCTCGCGAAGAAGAAATGGACGCGGCCGGTCGCCTGCTGATCGCGCCCGAACTGCGCCATCTTGCCCAACTCGAGAAGCAGATCTGGCTGGTCGGCCAGGGGAGTCATTTCGAGATCTGGTCGGATGCCGGCTGGCAGCAGCAGCAGGAGGCGGTTTTCGCTCTGGGCGATCAGTTCCTGCCCGCCGGCCTTGAAGACTTGGCGCTGTGATTGCGCTGCTGCAGCATCAGTCCGTTCTGTTGCGGGAGGCGGTTGAGGCTCTGGAAATCAAGTCCGCTGGAATCTATGTTGACGCCACCTTTGGTCGCGGTGGGCATACGCGGGCCATTCTGGAACGTCTCGGGCCTGACGGCCGCCTGCTGGCGCTCGATCGCGACCCGCAAGCGGTTGCCCAGGCCCGCGAAATCCAGGATCGGCGCTTGCTAGTCATGCACCAGCGTTTCGGCAACCTGGCAGAGGCACTGCAGCGTGCAGGGATTGAGGTCGAAGGAGGCGTGGACGGCGTGCTACTAGATATCGGCGTTTCATCGCCGCAACTGGATGAGGGCGAGCGTGGCTTCAGTTTTCGCTACGACGCACCTCTCGACATGCGGATGGACACAACACAGGGCGAGACGGCGGCACAGTGGCTCCAACAAGCCGACCTGCAGGAGATCACGGAGGTCATTAGGAATTATGGTGAAGAACGGTTTGCTTTCCAGATTGCAAAGAAGATTGTGGCTGCTCGGGGAGAGCGGCCGCTTACAACCACGGGGGAACTTGCCGCGCTTATACGCGCGACCGTGTGGACCCGCGAGCCCGGGCAGGACGCGGCGACGCGTACCTTTCAAGCTCTACGGATTCATATCAATCAAGAGCTCGAACAACTCGCGTTAGTGTTGCCACAGGCCATGACCGTCCTGAAACAGGGAGGGCGTCTGGTAGTGATCAGTTTCCACTCGCTCGAAGACCGGATTGTCAAACGCTTCCTGCGTGACGAAGCGCTTCCTGACCATCTGCCCAGAAAGCTGCCCTTGCGTGCTGCCGAACTGCCACAGCCGCTCCTTCGCTTGGTCGGCAAGGCGCGCCGCGCCAGTGCTGTTGAAATTGCGGCGAATCCGCGCGCGCGTAGCGCGGTCATGCGGGTCGCCGAGAAGCTCGCCAGAGAGGCCGCGTGAAATGGTTCGTCTGAATGTTTTCCTGTTGCTCGCCGTGGTGATCTGCAGTCTCGGCGTGGTGACCTCGCAGCACAAGGCACGCAAGGTCTTCCAGGCGCTGGAAGCCGAACAGGACCGAGCACGGCAACTCGAAGTCGAGTTCGGGCAGTTGCAGCTGGAGCTGTCGACGTGGGGAACGGCGCCGCGGATCGAGAAAATCGCGCGCGAGAAACTGAAAATGCATGCGCCCGAAGCAGCCCGCGTGATCACCGCAACTCAAGGCGGAGGGCTGCCGCGATGATGCGTTTCAAGGGAAAGGTGGCGCACAAGTTCGCAGAAAGCCCCTTGCTGCAAATGCGTCTGCCACTTTGGCGCTCACGCCTGATGGCCTTGCTGATCCTTGGCTCGTTCGGCGTGCTGATCGTGCGCGCCTTCTATCTACAGACTCTGAATACCGACTTCCTGCAGGAAAAAGGCGACTCGCGCTACCGCCGCGACATCGAAATCTCCGCCTCGCGTGGCCGCATCGCCGATCGTCATGGCGACGTTCTGGCCATTTCCACGCCCATGAAGTCGATCTGGGCGATTCCGCCGGCCACCACGCTGACGCCGGTGCAGACCAGGCAACTGGCAGCCCTGCTGGAGACCGACGTCAAGCAGCTGACCCACAAGCTGGCCACCGACAAGACCTTCGTTTTCCTGCGTCGCCAGATACCGCCTGCGGTGGCTGAGCAGGTGGCCGCGCTCAAGTTACCCGGCATCGGCCAGGACAAGGAGTACCGTCGCTTCTATCCGACCGGTGAAATGACGGCCCACATGGTCGGCTTCACCGGCGTTGACGACAAGGGCCTCGAAGGCGTCGAGCTGGCGTTTCATGGGCAACTGCTCGGTCAGCCGGGTAGCCGCAGTGTCCTCAAGGACCGACGTGGCCAGATCGTCGAGGATGTCGGGTCGATCAAGCCGCCGCAGGATGGCCAGGACATTAATCTGGCCCTCGATTCGAAGATTCAGTACCTGGCCTACAGCCACCTCAAGCAGGCAGTGGCCGACAACAACGCCAAGGCCGGTGGCGTCGTCGTTCTCGATGTGAGAACTGGCGAAATCGTGGCGCTCGCCAACTGGCCGACCTATAACCCAAACAACCGCGAAGGGCTGTCCGGCAGCCAGCTGCGCAATCGCGCGGTCACCGATACCTTTGAACCAGGGTCAACGCTAAAACCTTTTACCATCGCCCTCGGGCTGGAGAGTGGCAAGGTTCGCTCCGAGACCATCATCAACTGCGCGCCCGGACGCCTGACGATTGGCAACGCGACGATTGCCGACGCACATCCGCACGGCGCGCTGACTGTCGCCGAGGTGATCCAGAAATCTTCCAACGTCGGTGCCGCCAAGATTGCCGCGATGTTGCCATCGCAAAAGATGTGGCAGATGTTCGACGACGTCGGTTTCGGCCAGGTCCCGCGCCTGGGCTTTCCTGGCGAGGTCAGTGGCCGTGTGCGCCCATGGAAGAGCTGGCGGCCAATCGAGCAGGCGACGATGGCTTACGGCCACGGTATTTCGGTGTCTCTGATTCAGCTGGCGCGTGCCTATACGGTTTTTGCACGCGACGGCGATCTGGCACCGCTGTCGCTGACCCGGATTGAGTCGTCCACGCCAGCCGGCGCGGTGGTATTCAGTGCCAAGACCGCACGTGAAGTTCGCGCCATGCTTGAACTGGCTGTCCTGCCTGGTGGTACAGCTCCCAAGGCGCAGATCCCGGGCTACCGTGTGGCTGGCAAGACTGGCACAGCCCACAAGCTGGAAGGTGGGCGTTACGCGAACAAATATGTTTCGTCGTTCGTCGGTTTTGCGCCGGCGTCGGATCCGCGCCTGATCGTCGCGGTAATGATCGACGAACCGAGCGCCGGCAAACACTATGGCGGCGATGTCGCGGCGCCGGTCTTTGCCTCGGTGATGGCCAGCTCGCTGCGCACCCTCGGCATTGCCCCCGACGTGCCGCTGGTGGTTGCACAGACTCCGAAGGCCTCGCTCGCCAAGGCCAAACTGTGAGCATCCAGGCGACCCTGGCACGCGCTGACACAGCCGAGGCTACGCTGGAGCGCCTGGCGGCCCTTGGCGTGGTGGCGAACGGAGTCACCGACGATAGCCGTCAGGTCCGCCCCGGCGATCTGTTTCTGGCCTATCCAGGCGATATCGCCGACGGCCGTCGCCACATTGGCGACGCCATCGCCAACGGCGCGGTGGCCATCCTCTGGGAGCAGGACCCCGCCAGGGCCGCGGATTTCGCCTGGAACAGTCGCTGGCAGCTGGCCAATCTGCCGATCACCGGACTGCGCGCGTTGTGCGGACCACTGGCGCACGTCATTTACGGACGTCCAAGCGAACGTCTTTCACTGCTGGCAGTCACCGGCACCAACGGCAAGACCAGCGTCACGCAATGGATAGGCGCCAGCCACCCCCGCCGCTGCGCAATCATCGGCACGCTCGGCGCGGGCTTGCCCGGGCAGTTGGTCGAAACAGGTTTCACGACCCCCGAGGCAACGACCCTGATGCGTTACCTGGCGAGCTTCGTGAACGACGACGCGCAGGCCTGCGCACTGGAAGCCAGTTCGATCGGCATTGCCGAAGGGCGCCTTGACGGCGCCCGTGTCGACGTCGCCGTGTTCACCAATCTGACGCGTGATCACCTCGACTACCACGGCACGATGGCCGACTACGCACAGGCCAAGGCGAAGCTGTTCACCTGGCCGCAACTGCGTCTGGCGGTCTGCAATCTCGATGATCCCTATGGGCGGGAACTGGCGGCGTTGAGCACGGCAACCAAGGTAATCGGCTATACGCAGCAGGACCAGCCCACCGATCGGCAGGGCACGCTGCGCGCCGAGAACGTCGAAGAAACCATGGACGGCCTGCGCTTCCGCCTCTGCGCGCCGACCGGCCGCGCCCTCGTCGAGACCGGCCTGCTCGGTCGCTATAACGTGGCCAATCTCCTGGCGGTGGCTGCCGTACTGATCGATGCCGGCTTGCGTCCGAAGGCGATCGCCGAGCGCTTTGCCCGGCTGCACCCGCCGGCTGGCCGCCTGGAGAAAGTCGGCGGTCACAACGAACCGCTGGTGGTGGTCGACTATGCGCACACCCCCGATGCCCTGGCGAGCGCCCTGCAGGCCTTGCGTCCGGTAGCCAATGCCCGCGGTGCCGGCCTGAGCGCCATTTTCGGCTGTGGTGGCGATCGTGACCGCGGCAAGCGGCCACTGATGGGAGAAATCGCTGCCCGCTGTGCCGATCGCGTCGTGCTTACCAGCGACAACCCACGCAGCGAAGAGCCTCTCGCCATTCTGGACGACATCCGCGTCGCCGCTCCGGCCGCGGAGATCATTCCCGATCGTGGGGAAGCGATCCTTCGCACGATCCTCTCGGCACATCCAGCCGAGGTGGTATTGATCGCCGGCAAGGGACACGAATCGTATCAGGAGATCGCCGGGGTGCGCCGACCGTTTTCGGATGTCACGCAGGCACGCGCTGCGCTCACTGCTCGCCAGGAAATCGCCCAATGACCGTGTCGATGGATCTCCTCGCCGCTGCAAGCGCAACCTCCGGCAGGCTTGCCGGCGACAATGTGAGCTTCTGCGGGGTAGCGACGGACAGCCGCACGACTGCCCCCGGCGAACTCTTCATCGCCCTGCGCGGCGAGAATTTTGATGGGCACGCCTACCTTGCGGCAGCCATGGCGCGTGGCGCGGTGGCCGCCATGGTGGCCGACGACGCGGCGGCAGGCCTGCCCGCGCTGGACATCCCGTTCGTTCACGTAGCCGATACGCGTGCTGGTCTGGCTGCCCTGGCAGCCGCCTGGCGCAGCCGCTTCGTCCTGCCATTGATCGCCGTAACCGGCAGCAACGGCAAGACCACCACCAAGGAGATGATCGCCAGCATCCTGAACACGGCCTTCGCGGGCGCCGTGTTGTCGACGCAGGGCAACTACAACAACGACATCGGCCTGCCGCTGACCCTGCTCCGGCTGGACGCGAGTCATCGCGCGGCAATCATCGAGATGGGCATGAATCATCCTGGTGAGATCGCCTATCTGGCCGCAATCGCCCGCCCCACGGTGGCCGTGGTGACCAATGCGCAGCGCGCGCATCTGGCCGGAATGGGTTCGCTGGAAGCAATCGCCAGCGAAAAGGGCAGTGTCTTTAGCGGCCTCGACGAAAACGGCATCGCCGTCTTCAACGCCGATGAACACTCGGCCGGCCTCTGGCGCGCGCAGAGCCGCGGCCGCAGGGTGATGACGTTCGCTGACCACGGACCCGCCGACGTTACCGGTGAGTGCCATCTGCATGGTCTTGAGAGCCGCCTCAGCGTGCTTGCCCCCGCCGGTCGCTTCGACGTTGCGCTGGCGCTGCCTGGTCAACACAATGCCCGCAACGCGCTCGCCGCGGCCACCGCCTGTCTGGCCGCAGGCGTCGCGCTGGCCGCTGTGCAGACGGGCCTGGCGCGCTTTCGCGGCCTCAAGGGGCGCCTGCAGCAGCGAGCCGCAATGCACGGAGCCGTGCTGCTCGACGATACCTACAATGCCAACCCCGATTCCGTATGCGCCGGTATCGATGTGCTTGCCGCAACGATCGGCAAGAAGGTGCTGGTGCTCGGCGACATGGGCGAGATCGGCGAGATGAGTGCGCAGTTTCATGACGAAATTGGCGGCTATGCCAAGAGCCAGGGAATCGACCGTCTGTTCGCTCTTGGTGAAGCCAGCGCACTGGCCGCGCACAACTTTGGTGCCGGTGGCGAGCACTACAGGAATATCGAAAAATTGATCAACGCCTTGACTGCGGAGCTCACCGGGGAGACTACCATTCTCGTCAAGGGCTCCCGCTTCATGCGTATGGAACGAGTGGCGGACGCCATCAGCGCTCCACCAGGAGCTGCCTGATGCTGCTGCTATTGACCCAGTGGCTGGCGCAGGACGTGCGCGCTTTCAACGTCTTCGGTTACATCACCCTGCGCACGGTGCTCGCGGCGATGACGGCGCTGATCATCTCCTTCTTTGCCGGACCGCGCGTCATTCGCTGGCTGGCGGCCAAGAAGATCGGCCAGGCAGTACGCCAGGATGGCCCACAAACCCATCTGATCAAGTCGGGCACGCCCACCATGGGTGGGGTTCTGATCCTGATCGCCATCGTCGTTACCACGCTGCTCTGGGGCGACCTCGGCAACCGCTATGTCTGGGTGGTGTTGCTGGTGACCATCGGCTTCGGCGGCATCGGCTGGTACGACGACTGGCAAAAGGTAGTCCATCGCAATCCGCGCGGCCTGCCGGCGCGCTGGAAGTACTTCTGGCAATCGGCGATTGGGGTGCTGGTGGCGCTCTACCTCGGCCTGACGGCCAGCGGGCCGGCCCAGTTCGAGCTGATCGTTCCCTTCTTCAAGACCGTTTCCTATCCGCTGGGTATCTTCGGCTTCATTGTCCTCAGTTATCTGGTGGTGGTCGGCACCAGCAATGCCGTTAACCTGACCGACGGCCTCGATGGTCTAGCAATCATGCCGACGGTGATGATCGCCAACGCCCTCGCCATTTTCGCCTATGTCGCCGGCAATGCGGTCTACGCCAAGTATCTGTTTCTGCCTCACGTTCCGGGTGCCGGCGAACTGGCGATCTTCCTCGGCGCGATGGCCGGGGCCGGGCTCGGCTTCCTGTGGTTCAACGCCTACCCGGCCGAGGTCTTCATGGGCGACGTCGGCGCCCTGGCGCTTGGTGCAGCCCTCGGCACGGTGGCGATCATCGTTCGCCAGGAGATCGTGCTGGCGATCATGGGCGGTGTTTTCGTTGCCGAGACGCTGTCGGTTGCAGCACAGGTCCTTTTCTACAAGTGGAGTGGTGGCCGCCGTATTTTTCGCATGGCGCCGCTGCACCACCATTTTGAACTCGGCGGCTGGAAAGAGACACAGGTGGTTGTCCGCTTCTGGATCATCACCATCATGCTGGTGCTGGTCGGCTTGTCCACCTTGAAGCTGCGTTAACATGGACCTTCGGGAAAAGCCCATATTGGTACTCGGCCTCGGCGAAAGCGGGCTGGCGATGACTAAATGGCTGGTGCGGCAAGGGGCCAGGGTACGCGTTGCCGACAGCCGGCGCGCGCCGCCACAGCTTGACACTTTAGGCGCTGCGCTACCCGCGGTGGAGCTCTTTGCCGGTCCGTTCTCGCCTGCGGCCTTTGCCGGTGTCGAGCTGATCGCGATTTCTCCAGGTGTGCCGATGCAGGAACCGCTGATTCAAGCGGCTTTGGCGCGTGGCGTCGCGCTCGTTTCCGAGATCGAACTTTTTGCCTGCGCCATTCGCCAACGCTCACCCGAGGCGCTGCTGATGGCCATCACCGGTAGCAATGGCAAGACGACCACGACGGCCCTGGCGGGTGTCCTGTGTCGCGCGGCAGGGCGAACAACGGCCGTTGCCGGAAACATCGGCCCCGCCGCGCTGGACGCCCTGATGAAGGCGATCGACCACAACGATCTGCCGGCCGTCTGGGTACTCGAGCCTGTCGAGCTTTCAGCTGGAAGCGACGCACACGCTGGCGGCTGACGCGGCGACCATGCTCAATATCAGCGAGGATCATCTCGACCGCTATGACAGTCTGGACGATTACGTGGCCAGCAAGGCACGAATATTCGAGGGCCAGGGCGTGATGGTCCTCAATCGCGACGATGCGCGTAGTCTGGCGGCAGCTCGCCGCGACCGCAAAGTGATCACCTTCGGCCTCGGTCCGGCGCCGCGTCCATGCGATTACGGACTCGCCGATGGCTGCATCGTCCACGGTAGCGAAAAGCTCGTGAAACTCACCGAACTGAAACTCGTCGGCCAGCACAACGCCGCCAATGCGATGGCCGCGCTGGCCCTGTGCGACGCGATCGGCGTCGATCCGGTGGCCGTTCTGCCGGCGCTGGCAGCGTTCAGCGGTCTCGCGCATCGCGTCGAATGGGTGGCCGAGATCAAGGGGGTCAGCTATTTCGACGACTCGAAAGGGACCAATGTCGGGGCTACACTGGCGGCAGTCCAGGGCCTGGGGCGGCCGCTGGCGATCATCCTTGGCGGCGAGGGCAAGAACCAGGACTTCTCGCCGCTGAAGACTGCCATCGACCAGCACGCGCGCGCGGCTGCGCTGATCGGGCGCGCCGCGCCGGCCATCGCCGCCGCTCTGGAAGGTTGCCGCGTACCCGTGCGCTACTGCGCCGACATGGCTGAGGCTGTCCGCTGGTGCGCGACCCAGGCGCAACGAGGTGATGCCGTGCTGCTCTCGCCGGCCTGCGCCAGCATGGACATGTATCGTGACTATGCACATCGCGCGGAAGCGTTCGTCGCTGCCGTGCGTGCCATTGAAAGAGAGGCCGCCTGATGTTGGGAACTCTGGACGCGCCGCGCCGCCTGCCTTCGGAAATCGATCTGGCCCTGCTCTGGAGCACCCTGATGCTGCTGGTGATCGGCATGGTGATGGTCTATTCGGCGTCGATGGCGACCGCCGAGGCGGCACGCATGACCGGCAATCAGCCAGCCTACTTCCTGCTGCGGCATGCGGTTTTTCTGATCATCGCGCTGGTGGCCGCCGGTATTGCGTTTCAGGTGCCGTTGGCGACCTGGCAACGCTGGTCGCCGTGGCTTTTCGTCGCCGGTTTCGTGCTCCTGGCGCTGGTGCTGATTCCCGGTGTCGGACGCGATGTCAATGGGGCCCGCCGCTGGCTGCCCCTCGGGATCGTCAACCTGCAGCCGTCCGAACTGATGAAGCTGTTCGCTGTTCTCTACGCCGCCGACTATACGGCACGCAAGATGCCGCACATGCACGACCTGAAGAAGGCCTTCCTCCCTCTGGCCAGCGCGATGGTCGCGGTGGGCATCCTGCTGCTCAAGGAACCTGATTTCGGCGCCTTCGTGGTCATCATCTCGATTGCCATGGGAATTCTCTTTCTCGGCGGCATGCGCGCGCGTCTGTTCGTGGTCCTGATCCTTGTGCTCGCCGCTGCCTTCGCCGCGCTGATCATCTTTTCGCCTTACCGACGCGATCGCATATTCGGTTTCATGGATCCCTGGGCCGACGCTTTCGGTCGCGGCTATCAGCTCTCGCATGCCCTGATCGCCTTTGGGCGCGGCGAGCTGTTCGGCGTCGGCCTCGGAGCGAGCATCGAGAAGCTGTTCTACCTGCCCGAAGCGCACACCGACTTTCTGCTCGCCGTGATTGCCGAGGAGTTGGGTTTTGCCGGCGTTCTGGTGGTCATCGTGTTGTTCGGCCTGCTGATCCAGCGCGCCTTTGCGATCGGTCGCCAGGCGGTGGCTCTCGAACGTCTGTACTCCGCGCTGGTGGCACAGGGAATTGGCGTCTGGCTGGGTGTGCAGAGCTTCATCAACATGGGCGTGAATATGGGCCTGCTGCCAACCAAGGGATTGACTCTGCCCTTGATGAGCTTTGGCGGCTCGGGAATCCTGGCCAATTGCGTGGCGTTGGCTGTGCTGTTGCGAATCGATTGGGAAAATCGCCAGTTGATGCGTGGGGTCAAGGTATGAGGACGCTGCTGGTGATGGCGGGAGGTACCGGCGGGCACGTCTTCCCTGGTCTGGCGGTGGCCGACCTGCTCAAGAGTCGCGATTGGCGAGTGGTCTGGATGGGCGCCCCCGATAGCATGGAAGCAAAGCTCATCCCGGCGCGAGGCTATGAAATGGCCTGGGTTCGCTTCGCCGCGCTGCGCGGCAAAGGCCTGCTGCGCAAACTGCTGCTTCCCTTCCATCTGCTTGCCGCCTGCCGACAGGCGCGGCGTGAAATTCGCCGGGTCAAACCTGACGTGGTACTCGGGATGGGAGGTTACGTAAGTTTCCCCGGTGGCCTGATGGCCGCGTTGCAGGGTTGCCCACTGATCATTCACGAACAGAATTCGATTGCCGGCCTGGCCAACCGGGTGCTCTCCCGTTTCGCCAAACGGGTCGCCTGCGGTTTTCCGAACGCGCTGCCGAGCGGGGTCTGGGTCGGCAATCCACTGCGTGCCGAGATGACTTTCCTGCCGCCGCCGGCGCAGCGCCTGATCGGTCGCCAATCGCCGCTGCACTTGCTGGTTCTCGGTGGTAGCCAGGGCGCTGCGGCGCTGAACGAGATTGTCCCCAGGGGTCTGGCGCTGATCGCTAGCGAAGAACGGCCGCTGGTCGTACATCAGGCCGGCGAAAAACACCTGTCGCAACTACGGCAGAATTACCAGGAGGTCGAGGTGCAGGCGCACTGTGCGGCTTTCATCGAAGACATGGCGGGCGCCTACGAGTGGGCTGACCTGGTGATCTGCCGCGCGGGAGCACTCACCGTCGCCGAGCTGGCGGCCACAGGCGTGGCCAGCGTCCTGATACCCTTTCCACACGCGGTGGACGATCATCAGACGCGCAACGCAAACTTCCTCTCGCTGGCGGGCGGAGCGATCCTGCTGCCGCAGCAGCAGCTTACCCCGGAAGCGATTCGCGAGCTTTGCCAATCTCCGCGCAGTCAGCTGCAGGAAATGGCCGAGCGCGCCCGTGAACTGGCCAAGCCGGAAGCAACCGCCGAGCTTGCCCGGATGTGCGAGGAGCTTGCCCAGTGAAACACAAAGTAAAGAACATCCATTTCGTCGGCATCGGCGGCGCGGGAATGAGCGGAATTGCCGAAGTCCTGGCCAACCTGGGCTTTTCAGTCAGCGGCTCGGACCTCGCCGAAAGTTCGACAACCAGGCGTCTCGCTGCGCTCGGTGTGCGCACCGTGATCGGGCATGCGGCCGAGAACGTCAACGCTGCCGATGCCGTGGTGGTTTCTTCAGCGGTCAGGTCCGACAATCCCGAGGTCATCGCGGCGCGCAGTCGCAAGGTGCCGGTAGTTCCGCGCGCGCAAATGCTGGCAGAGTTGATGCGCCTCAAACAGGGGATCGCCGTGGCGGGCACGCACGGCAAGACGACGACGACCAGCCTGGTGGCGTCGATTCTCGCCGAAGGCGGGATGGATCCGACTTTCGTCATCGGGGGACGCCTCAACGCCGCCGGCGCCAATGCCCGCCTGGGATCCGGAGACTTTCTCGTGGCCGAAGCCGATGAGTCCGACGCTTCCTTCCTGCTCCTCTCACCGGTGATTTCGATCGTCACCAATATCGACGCTGACCACATGGAAACCTACGGCCATGATTTCAGCCGGCTCAAGCAGGCCTTCGTGGATTTTCTGCAGCGTCTGCCTTTCTATGGCGTCGCCGTGCTTTGTGCCGACGACGCCAATGTGCGTGAAATCATGCCGCTGGTCAGCAAGCAGATTGTCACTTATGGCTTCGATTCGTCAGCCAATTGTTATGCCGAGAATATGACGGCAGTCGCTGGCCAGATGCGTTTTGATTGCGTGCGCGTAAATGGCAGCGTCAACCGCCTGCCGGTGGCTCTCAACCTGCCTGGGCGGCACAGCGTCCTGAATGCCCTGGCAGCCATCGCTGTCGCCAGCGAACTTGGTATTGCCGACGCAGCCATCGTCAAGGCATTGACCGAGTTCAAGGGTGTAGGCCGGCGTTTTCAGCGTTATGGCGACGTTGCCCTGCACAGCGGCGGCTCCTTCACTCTGGTCGACGACTACGGTCATCACCCGGTCGAGATGCGTGCGACGCTTGCGGCCGCGCGCGGAGCGTTTCCCGGTCGCCGTCTGTTGCTCGCTTTCCAGCCACACCGCTACACTCGTACGCGCGACTGCTTTGACGATTTCATCAAGGTGCTGAGTGGGGTCGACGCACTGGTGCTGAGCGAGGTCTATGCCGCCGGCGAACAGCCGATCATCGCTGCCGACGGACGCGCACTGGCGCGGGCCTTGCGAGTCGCTGGCAAGGTCGAACCACTCTTCGTCGAGGCCGTCGGCGACCTGCCGCAGGCCATCCTCGATGCCGCCCGCGATGGGGACGTGGTAATGACCATGGGAGCCGGATCGATCGGCACGGTTCCCGGCAAACTGGCGGCTGGCTAGGGTGACGACGATGAACGTCCCGGATTTCGGCAAGGTCGCGGTACTCTTCGGCGGCCGTTCGGCCGAGCGCGAGGTCTCGTTGAGCAGCGGTTCGCGGGTACTGGCGGCGTTGCAGCGGCAGGGCGTTGACGCGCATGCCTTTGACCCGTCGGTGTGCAAGCTCGATGAACTGGTCGGTTTCGAGCGCGCTTTCATCGCCCTGCACGGGCGCTATGGTGAGGATGGGACCATTCAGGGGGTTCTCGAATTGATGGGGATTCCCTATACGGGTAGTGGCGTAATGGCCTCCGCCCTGGGAATGGACAAATGGCGCAGCAAGCTGCTCTGGCGTGCCTCTGGCGTGCCGGTGCCGGACTATGTGCTGCTCAATGATAGTAGCGACTTTGCGCGCGTGGAGACGGCATTGGGACTGCCGCTTTTTGTCAAGCCGGCCTGCGAAGGGTCGTCGATCGGCATCAGCAAGGTCAGGCAGACTGGCGATCTTGGCGCGGCGTACGAGGAGGCGGCCAGGCATGATTCGCTGGTGATCGCCGAACGTGCAGTACTTGGCGGCGAGTACACGGTCGCCATTCTCGGTGATCAGGCGCTGCCGATCATCAAGATCGAGCCGGGAACCGAGTTCTACGACTATGAGGCCAAGTACCTGCGCGACGATACGACTTACCGCTGTCCTTGCGGCCTTTCCGAGGGCCGCGAGAAGGAGCTGCGGGCGCAGGCTCTGGAGGCTTTCCGGATCCTGGGTGGCCGCGGCTGGGGGCGAGTCGATTTTCTGATGGATCAGCCGCCACCCGGCAGCGCCAGTCGAGCCTACTTTCTCGAAGTTAACACCTCGCCAGGAATGACCGATCACTCGCTGGTACCGATGGCGGCACGCGCGGCCGGCATGAGTTATGACGAGCTGGTGGTGCGTGTGCTTGCACTCGCCACTCTGGGATGACAGATGTGGCACAAACCGCACCTGATGACCGCGGTCTCGGACCTGCTCTTTCTCGCAGGTGCCGCCGCCCTGGTGGTTGCCGCCGTGGTCTGGGGAACCCCGCGTCTACGCCTGTTCCCGCTGGCCGAAGTGCGGGTAACGCACGAACTGCGGGAAGTTCAACGCAGCGAGCTGGAGCAATCGCTGGCGGAACTGCTGCGCGGCAACTTCTTCACCGTCGACGTCGACGCTGTGCGGCGATCGCTGGAACAGTTGCCCTGGGTACGGCGCGCCGAGGTCTGGAGAAAATGGCCGTCACGCATCGAGGTCCGCATCGAAGAGCAGCAGGCGGCCGCACACTGGGGCGATGGGGAGGGGCAGTTGGTCAATACCTACGGCGAAATCTTTCCCGCTTCCCTGTCGCGCGAGCAGCCATTGCCCCGTCTGAGTGGGCCGGCGGGTTCGTCGGGCGAGGTTTTGCGGCGCTACGAAGAGTTCGTGCAGGTGCTCAAGCCAGGGAGTCGACGGCCAGCACAGGTGGCGCTTTCGCCGCGCCTCGCGTGGCTACTGAAACTGGAAGATGGAATGCTGATTGAACTCGGTCGAGAGCAGGCAAAGGCGCCGATCCGCATGCGCTTGCAGCGTTTCGTCGACTACTACCCAACCCTTTCGGAAACGCGCTACGGGCGGCCAATAGCGGTGGATATGCGGTATCCAAACGGTTTCGCATTGCGCTTTCCGGCCAGTGCAGGCCAGGAAGTCAAAGGAAAGAAATGAGCAGGGATAGCAAGGATCTGATTGTTGGACTCGACATCGGCACATCGAAAATTGTCGCGCTGGTCGCGGAACTCACCCCGGAAGGGCGAGTGAACGTCATCGGCATGGGCTCGCAGGAATCGAAGGGGCTGAAGAAGGGCGTGGTGGTGAACATCGAGGAGACCGTCGCCACCATATCGCGCGTGCTGCAGGAAGTGGAATTGATGGCCGACTGCAAGGTGCGTGACGTGTACACCGGCATCGCCGGTAGTCATATCCGCAGCTTCAACTCGAATGGGATGGTCGCCATCAAAGACAAGGAGGTCACCACGATGGACGTCGAACGGGTGATCGAGACGGCACGCGCCATGCCGATCCCCGCCGACCAGGAAATCCTGCACATCCTCACGCAGGAATTCATCATCGACGACCAGGATGGCATCCGCGAGCCGATCGGCATGAGCGGCTTTCGCCTCGAAGTGAAGGTGCATATCGTCACCGGAGCGGTTTCGGCGGCCCAGAACATCGTCAAGTGCGTTCGCCGCTGTGGTCTGGAGGTGAACGACCTGGTTCTGCAGCCACTTGCCTCGAGCTGCGCGGTGCTCTCGGAGGATGAGAAGGACCTCGGCATCTGCCTGATCGACATTGGCGGCGGCACCACTGATCTGGCGGTGTGGACGCAAGGCGCCATCCGCCACACCTCAGTGATACCGATTGCCGGCGACCAGATTACCAACGACATCGCCATGGCTCTGCGTACGCCAACACGCGAGGCCGAAGACATCAAGCGCAAGTATGGCTGCGCCCTCGCGCACCTGGCGGATCCCGAGGACGTTCTCGATGTCGCCGGCGTCGACGACCGCCCTTCGCGCAAGCTTTCGCGGCGGGCGCTGGCGGATGTCATTCAGCCGCGCGTCGAGGAGCTCTACGAACTGATTCAGGCCGAGCTCCGCCGTTCCGGGTTCGAAGATGTGCTCTCCTCCGGCATTGTGTTGACCGGTGGTGCTTCGGTGATGCCGGGAATGATCGAACTCGGCGAGGAGATTTTCCACATGCCGGTCCGCCTGGGGGTGCCAAAGTATCAGGGTGCCCTCGCCGATGTGGTGCAGAGTCCGCGCTTTGCAACCGCTTGCGGACTCCTGCTGGAAGCACAGACGCAGCGCAAGCGCGGCTTGAAGGTGCGAGAAACCCGAGACGTCAAACAGGTTTTCGGCCGCATGAAGTCCTGGTTTGAGAAAAACTTCTGATCACCTCAGAAACAGGAATCACCGCTTTTTTTGACAGCTTTTGAATTTTTTTGCAGAGGAGACGACAATGTTTGAAATCATCGACAGGGAACAAGGCGAGAGGGACACTGTGATCAAGGTGATCGGGATCGGCGGCGCCGGTGGCAACGCCGTCGATCACATGATCCGCGAGGGCGTCAATGGCGTGGACTTCATCACCGCCAACACGGACTCGCAGGCGCTCGGCCGCAGTATTGCCATCCAGAAGCTGCAACTCGGCAAGACCGGCCTCGGCGCCGGCGCCAAGCCCGAAGCAGGGCGCAGCGCTGCAATCGAGGAGCGCGAGGCGATCGTCGAATCGCTCCGCGGCGCCCACATGGTCTTCATCACCGCCGGCATGGGTGGTGGTACAGGTACCGGTGCAGCGCCGATTGTCGCCGAAGTGGCGCGCGAGCTGGGGGTGTTGACGGTCGCCGTGGTCACCAAGCCGTTCGGTTTCGAGGGCAAGCGGTTGAAGGTGGCAGACCTGGGTATTGCCGAGCTCCAGAAACATGTCGATTCGCTGATTGTGATCCTCAACGACAAGCTGATGGACGTTCTTGGTGACGACGTTTCAATGGACGACGCCTTCAAGGCCGCTGATAACGTCCTGCGCAATGCGGTTGGCGGCATCGCCGAGATCATCAACTTTCCCGGCCTGGTCAACGTCGACTTCGAAGACGTCCGCACCGTGATGGGCGAGATGGGCATGGCCATGATGGGTTCGGCGAACGCCGCCGGCGTCGACCGGGCGCGGATTGCTGCCGAACGCGCCGTTTCCTCACCGCTTCTCGAAGGCGTCAACCTCTCCGGCGCCAAGGGGGTGCTGGTCAACATCACCGCCACGCGTTCGCTGAAGATGAAGGAAGTCAATGAGGTGATGAACACCGTCCGTGCTTTTGCGGCCGACGACGCGCACATCATCTTCGGGGCCGTTTACGACGAAGACATGGCCGAGGATATCCGGGTCACGGTGGTGGCCACCGGGCTGGGTCAGGCGCAGGCCAAACGCCAGAACTTCGAAGTGATCAACAACTCGTTCACCCAGGCTACCGGAACAGACGGTCGCTTTGCGAACGGGGCAAGTATCGACTACTCGTCGCTCGACCAGGTGCCGGCGATCGTCCGCAAGGGGCGCAGCGCAACCGTTGAAGCCCTGGCCAATAGCGGCGTTGATCGCTACGATATCCCGGCATTCCTGAGAAAGCAGGCTGACTAGACCGGAAAAGCCATTTCTCCTCTGTGGAATTGGCGGGTTTCGGGACCGCTCAGGCTGTGCTACAATTCGTCAATTCCACCGTTTATTCAGACACATGTTAAAGCAGCGAACACTCAAGGCTGTGGTTCGTGCCGCTGGCGTCGGCTTGCACTCCGGCGTCAAGGTGACGATGAGCTTGCGCCCGGCCGCTCCCGGGACGGGCATCGTCTTTCGACGCATCGATCTTGATCCGGTGGTGGACCTGCCAGCGTCCGCCCTGCTCGTCAGCGACACGCGCATGTGCTCATGCCTGGAGCGTAACGGTGCCAAGGTCGGCACCATAGAGCACCTGATGTCGGCTTTTGCAGGGCTCGGAATCGACAACGCTTTCGTTGACCTCGATGCCGCCGAATTGCCGATCCTGGACGGTTCGGCGTCGCCGTTTGTCTTCCTGGTTCAGTCGGTAGGCATTGAAGAGCAGCCGGTTGCCAAGCGCTTCATCCGCGTCAAGCGACCAATTGAAGTGCGTGAAACGGATCCCGCCGGCGCGAAGTGGGCGCGCCTCGAACCCTACGACGGCTTCCGCCTGTCGTTCTCGATCGGATTCAACCATCCGGCCATAGACCGTACCGGTCAGCAGGTGACCATCGATTTTGCCGAGCACTCGTATATCCGTGAAGTGGCGCGCGCGCGCACCTTCGGTTTCATGCAGGAGGTCGAGTGGCTGCACGAGAACGGTCTCGCGCAGGGTGGCGGCCTGGAAAACGCCGTCGTCCTTGATGAGTACCGCGTGCTCAACGCTGACGGACTGCGTTATAGCGATGAGTTCGTCAAACACAAGGTGCTCGACGCGATTGGTGACCTTTACCTGCTGGGCCACCCCCTGCTGGCTTCCTTCAGCGCGCACAAATCGGGGCATGCGCTGAACAACGCGCTGGCCCGCGAACTCCTGGACAGGCCCGAAGCCTGGGAATACGTCAGCTTCGAAGATCATGCGCTGGCCCCGCAGACGGTCTCCCGCTGGTTGGCCTTGCCGGCTTTCTGAAGGCATGTGGCTGCTGCGCTTGCTGGCGGTGCTGACGGTAATCACCGTCGCCAGCGGCGTGCTGGCCTTTCTGTTCACCAGGGATACGCGTTATCTGCTCTTTGCCTGGCGCCTGTTTCGCTATTCGCTGATCGTCGCCCTACTGGTTTTCGCGCTGCTGATCGTCGAGCGGGTTGCCATCATTCCTGCTTAGCCGAACGCGTCAGCAGATTCTCGAGTGCCGTGCGCAATGGCGACAACGGCAGCGAGTCACTCAAGGCCGCCAACTCCTGGGTGGTGCGGACGCTCAGGGGCTTCTGGGCAGGCACCCGGGCCGTTTCAGGATCCAGGCGAGCGTGCACTCTGACCTGCACGCCGCTGCATTCGAACCCCCGCTGGGTGAACGTCGCAAGCAGCGTTGGCGCCATCTGGCGGAGCTTGGTCGCGACGGCGCCGTTGCTGGCGTGAATCACCACCACCCTCGATTTGTAGTTCGCCACGCTGCTTGCCTGACCGAGATGGGACGGCACGATCTCCTGATAGACAGCAGCCAGTCTGACCAGGAGTCGCGCGTGCGCCAGGACCTTGCCCGCGCCTTCGGCTGCTTCAAGATAGGTCTGCAGGGAATCCGACATGGCGATCTTCCAGGAGGAGTGACGCCGGCAGCTGGCGAGCGCCCGCCGGATCCGTAGTGACCAGCACCGGCGGGTACGCCTTCATGTGCCCTTTGCCGAGCAGTTGTGGTCCGAGCAGCGGCGCTCGTAAACCACAAAATCGAAGGCCGGAAGCTCGCCAGTGCTGTCGGCAGCAGGTGATCGAACATTGCCGGCACGACGCGAGACTTCTTGCCACTCGGCAGGCGAAATTTCCGGGAAAAAGCGGTCCGCCGGCGCGTCCGCAGCGACTTCAGTCAGGTACAGGCGCTTGGCAAGGGGCAGGCTCTGACGATAGAGATCCGCACCACCAATGACGAAGACCTCGCCGCTGTCGCCGGCCAGACGAATCGCTGCCTGCAGCGATCCGGCCAGCGTTGCCCCGCTCGCCAAGTAGGCCGGGTTGCCGCTGACCACGATGTTGTGCCGGTTCGGCAATGGGCGAAAGGCTGTCGGCAAGGATTCCCAGGTTTTTCTGCCCATGATCACGGCCTTGCCGCTGGTCGTTTCGCGAAAATGTCGCAGGTCGGCTGGCAGCTGCCAAAGCAACTGCTGGCCGCGGCCGATAGCGCCGTTTCTGGCGACAGCGGCGATCAGCGAAATCGTCGGAGGCAATGCCGGTGCCGACATGGTCTCGCTGCTCATCAGTTCAGACCGCGATCGGTGCCGCGATAGGGGGGTGCGGTTCGTAGCCTTCGAGCGTAAAGTCCTCGAAACGGAAGCTGAACAGATCGCGCACCGCAGGGTTGATTCGCATCGTCGGCAAGCGGCCCGTAGAGCGAGTCAGCTGCAGGCGCGCCTGTTCGAAGTGATTGCTGTAGAGGTGCGCGTCGCCAAGGGTATGTACGAAGTCGCCCGGTCGATAACCGCAGACTTGCGCCAGCATCATCGTCAGCAGGGCATAGGAAGCGATGTTGAAGGGCAGGCCGAGAAAGATGTCGGCGCTGCGCTGGTAGAGCTGGCAGGACAGCTTGGCGCGTTGGTCGCGGTCGGCGGCGGCTGCCGGAGCAACATACAACTGGAACAGCGCGTGACACGGCGGTAACGCCATACGTTCGACGTCCGCGGGATTCCAGGCGCTCACCAGATGGCGGCGGGAGTCGGGGTGGTTCTTCAGGCCGTCAACGAGCAGCGCTATCTGGTCAATTTCGCGTCCATCTGGAGCTTTCCAGTGACGCCACTGATGGCCATAGACCGGACCCAGATCACCGTTCTGGTCAGCCCATTCGTCCCAGATACGGACGCCGTTTTCCTGCAGATAGCGAATGTTGGTGTCGCCTTTGAGAAACCATAACAGCTCGTGGACGATCGAACGCAGGTGCAGCTTCTTGGTGGTGAGTACGGGAAAACCAGCGCTGAGGTCGAAACGCATCTGCCAGCCAAAAACCGAATGTGTACCGGTGCCGGTACGGTCTGCCTTGGAGCTGCCATGGTCGAGGACATGACGCATCAGGTCCAGATACTGCTGCATGCCTTGTGCCTGTCGATCTGCCAGCGCGTATTGTAAAGTAAACGCGGCGTTCTGCCGTTACACACGGCGGCGCCCATTAATCGGCAGCGCTTGCGCTCGTGGTTTACAATGCGCCCTCGCAACCCGGCGGTCCGTGATAAGGCTGGCTTCACATGATCCTCAAACTGTTTCCGCAACGTCCCGATCATCCGCTCGCCGACGCCAAGGAATTCAAGCGGATTCTTGCCGAGCTGCACGTCGACAAGGCGGCCAAGGCCGTCGATGAACTGGTCGGCTGGTTCGAGTCTCTGCAGCATGCCGAGAACTTCCGGCTTGATCACTATTTCGACGTCCTGCGCCAGCTTGACGATGCTGGGCAGCAGCACCTGCGGAACCTGGTGCGCGATTACCTCGACTCACCACAGCTATCGACGCTGGAACGGCAACGCCTATGGGAGCTCAGTTTTGCTTACTGGAACGTCGTTGCCGGACGCTATTCCGCATGCATCCAACGGGCTCGGATCGATCCCAAGGGCCGCGGCACGGACGCGTTCAACGCCTCGCTGGCTCTCGCCGAGGTGCGCTTGCAAGCAGCTCGCCGTAGCTGCCTCAAGTGGCTGGCGTATCGCTACGAGTCCGCTTCGCGCGACTTCTGGAAGGCCTTCGGGCGAAGCTTTCTGGCGGCCGAAGGGGCTGGCCATGCGCAAAAGTCGGTACAGCTTTATCCAGGCCAGGCGGGATCGAGCAGCGTTGCGCAACAATATCTCCATGCCCTTGTATTTTTTGCCTCGGCGATGGATGGCCTGTTGCCGCAGCAGATTGAACTCGCTGATCGAGTGATCACACACTTTGTGCCCAGCTTCATTTGTTCTTCGGATTGCCGTCCGGATAGCCTGTACCGGGTCGACGCAGCAAGCGGCTCACCACCAGCTCGCCTGGCCAGCCATCCGCAGGCGACAAGATCCAGTCTGCGTTACGTGTCGACGGGGCCGGCGCTGCCGGCGCTCGAAGAGCTGATCCATGTGGTCGAACGCGATGAAGTACCGGTCGGCGTCAACCTGGGTGGGGGATATTCGCAGAAGGCCTTGCTCCAGGTGCTGCGACATCTGCGCATCTACTGGGCACTGCAGCCGCCGAAACGACGCCATCAGCGCCACGCTGTGAAGGCGAAAATGGCCGTGGTGCATGGCTTTGACCGCAGCTATGCATTGTTCTCGGGAATGGCACCACATCCGGAAATCTCCACTGGCACGCGCAACTGGATGGTGGAAAACGTCAGCCGCGGAGGATTCCGCGTCTGCTTCGACGCCTCGGCTGGCGAGCGGATCAGGATTGGTGCCTTGCTCTGCATGCAGCCGGAAGGTGGCGATAACTGGTTGCTCGGCACGGCAAGACGCTTGAACAAGCTTGACGGTCGCGCCAACCTGGGAATCCAGGTTCTCTCCAGGCAAGCGCAGAGCGTTGAGCTGCGACCGCGCCGTAGTGGCTTTTCGGCGGCAGTCGCCAATCCCGGCATCTACTTGCATGACGGCGGCGAGCCTGGCGTAGCGCGCATCGTGCTACCACTTGGCGGCTTCAATGTGCGGGAAACCCTCGACTGCAGCCTGGATGGCAGCGCGCATCGCCTGACGCCGGTGGAAGTGGAAAGCAGTGGTGTCGACTACGAAATAGCTCGCTTCCACGATCAACTGCTAGGCTGATGGTTTCTCAATGGCGATCGCTGGTCGCCAATCCCGCCCGCCTGGAGCCCGCTTTGGTAGAATGCCGTTTTAGCCCGGTTGCGCCAAAGCCAATGACACGCAAGATTCTCGTCACCTCTGCCCTGCCGTATGCCAACGGCGCAATCCACCTCGGCCATCTGGTCGAGTACATTCAGACCGACATCTGGGTACGCTTCCAGAAGATGCGTGGACATGAATGCTGGTACGTATGCGCGGACGACACGCACGGCACGCCGATCATGCTGCGTGCCGAGAAGGAAGGGATCACCCCGGAGGCGCTGATCGACCGTGTTCATGGCGAACACACGCGCGACTTCGCGGGTTTCCACGTCGGGTTCGACAACTATTACACCACCCATTCCGAAGAGACCCGCAGCTGCGCCAACGAAATCTACGCCCGTCTGCAGGCCGCCGGTTTGATCGACACGCGCACCATCGAGCAGTATTACGACCCGCTCAAGCAGATGTTCCTGCCGGATCGCTTCATCAAGGGCGAATGCCCGAAATGCGGCGCGCACGATCAGTACGGTGACAACTGCGAGAGCTGTGGTTCGGCATACACTGCCAACGAGCTGAAAAACCCCTATTCGGCGGTTTCCGGCGCCCGGCCCGAGTTGCGTCAATCCGAGCACTTTTTCTTCAGGCTGTCCGACCCGCGCTGCCAGGCCTTCCTGCGCCGCTGGACGCAGGGCGAGGGCAGGCTGCAGACCGAAGCCGCCAACAAGCTGCAGGAGTGGCTGGGTAACGAAGGTGACAACAAGCTGACCGACTGGGACATTTCGCGCGATTCACCCTACTTCGGCTTCGAAATTCCCGACGCACCAGGCAAGTATTTCTACGTCTGGCTCGATGCGCCGATCGGCTACATGGGCGCGTTCAGGAATCTTTGCGCCAGGGAGGGGCTCGATTTCGACGCTTACTGGCGGCCGGATTCGAATGCCGAGCTTTACCACTTTATTGGCAAGGATATCCTCTATTTTCATGCCCTTTTCTGGCCGGCCGAACTGGCCCACGCGGGCTACCGGACGCCGAGCAAGGTTTTTGCGCACGGTTTCCTGACCGTCGATGGCGCCAAGATGTCGAAGTCGCGCGGAACTTTCATTACCGCCGAAAGCTATCTGGCGCAGGGCCTCGACCCGGAGTGGCTGCGTTATTACTATGCCGCCAAGCTTTCGAGTTCGATGGAGGATATCGACCTCAATCTCGACGACTTTATCGCTCGCGTCAATTCCGACCTGGTGGGCAAGTTTGTGAACATCGCCAGCCGCTCGGCAGGCTTCATTGTCAAACACTTCGCCGGCCAGCTGTGCACCTGCGACGAATCGTTACCAGCGATCCAGGCCATTCGCCAGCGCCGGGCAGCGATCGCCGACCATTACGAAGCGCGCGAATTCGGCAAGGCGATCCGTGAGATCATGGCTCTCACTGACCTTGCCAATCAGTACGTCGACAGCGTCAAACCCTGGGAACTGGCCCGCCAGGCAGGGCGCGAAAACGACTTGCAAGAGGCGTGCAGCAACGCGCTGAACCTCTTCCGCCTGTTCGCCATTCTGCTCAAGCCAGTATTGCCAGCACTCGGCGCCAGGGCCGAGGCCTTCCTCAACGTCGCCCCCTTCGTCTGGGACGACAGCAGCACGGTCCTCGCTGCCGGGCACGCAATCAATGCGTATCGGCATCTGCTGACGCGGGTAGATAAGAAACAGGTCGACGCGCTGGTCGAGGCCAGCCTTGAGTCACTGGCCGCCATTCCGCAAGCGGTGCCGCGTGCCGAGCAGCAGGAGAAGGCGGCCGCTGTAGCCGTCGCGCAGGCCGCCATCGCAACAGTGGCCGGGCCGCATCTCAGCATCGACGATTTTCTGGCGGTCGACCTGCGTATTGCGCGCATCAGCGAAGCGACACGGGTCGAAGGCGCCGACAAACTCGTGCGCCTGCTGCTCGACATCGGCCCGCTCGGCACCCGGCAGGTCTTTGCCGGGATCAAGGCGGCCTACGATCCGGCAACGCTGGTCGGCCGACTGACGGTGATGGTCGCCAACCTGGCGCCGCGCAAGATGAGGTTCGGCCTTTCGGAAGGAATGGTGCTCGCCGCCTCCGACCCCGACGGTCAAACCCCCGGCATCTTTCTACTCTCGCCAGACGCCGGCGCGCAGCCCGGCATGCGCGTCAAGTAGACCGGCATGCACCAGTGCGTGGGCAGCCCGCCAGTGACGTTGAAAGTGATGTTCCATGCGCTGCTCGACGCCTTCGCCATGCTCGTTCTGGCGAGCGGCCTGCTGTGGCTGGCCAGACGCGAGACGCTGTTTATTCCCGACGTCCCGATCAGCATGGCCAGCGCCGTGATCACCGGCGTCGCAGGCGCCGCGCTGATGCTCTGGTCAGCGGCGCGGCGCCTGCGCGAACTGGCCAGACGGCGGGCGGACAGCAAGCTGCCGTGACGGCACTGGCGTGTTCCTGAGCCCAGTGGGCCGCCTTACGCCTTGTCGTTGACCAACGTCCTGGTCACACGAAACCTCAACCGGTGCTTAACACTCCATACGCATGCTTCCTGCTTTTCAGGTAGGGCTCAATGCTAAGTTGTTGATTTTCCGAATTGTGGATTTTTCGAACGTTGTGAGTGCCATAAGATGTTGCCTCGGACGGCTCGGCCTCTTGCTTTCATTGTACGATCGTAGATTAGACTTCAGTTTGTGAAGCGGCGAAAAGCTGTAGTAGACTGCACCGCGATTTATCCAGTCAGGGGAACGGATCACGCTGCTTCCCCTTCTTCGTCTCATAGGAAATCGAGGACTCAATGATCAAGACTCTTCTTGCGGCACTCATCGTCACCACAACGCTGATGGGCGGCACCGCCACGGCGCAGACTGGCTCCCGAACACTGGGCAAGATCAAGTCGGCGAAGGTCATCAACGTCGCCTACTCCCACGATTCGTTACCGTTCTCCTTTGCCGGACCCAACAACGAGCCGGCCGGGTATTCGATCGATCTGTGCAAGCGCGTCATTGCGCAGATTGCGCGTGCAGTTGGCGACCCGAACCTGAAGGTGAACTGGATTGCCGGCTCGGTCAACGACCGCCTGCAGATGGTCGCCAAGGGTCGCGCCGATCTCGAATGCGCCAATACAACGCAGACGCAGTCACGTCTGGCCAATGTCGATTTTTCCAATCTGATCTTCATTGATGGCGGCGGGCTGCTCGTCAAGGCCGGATCGCCGGTCAATCAGTTCACCGACCTGGCTGGCAAGCGGGTGGCGGTGCTCAAGGGAACGACCACCGAGACCCGGCTCAATGACATGCTGCGCCTGCGTCAGATCGGCGCGACCGTGGTGACTGTCGCGGATGCCAACGCCGGCCTGGTGATGCTTGAGGCCGGCAACGTCGACGCCTATGCCGGCGACAAGGTCAAACTCGTGGGGCTGGCCGTTCAGGCGAAGGAACCCGCCACGCTGGCGCTGGTGGCGGAAGATCTGTCGATCGAACCCTACGCGATGGCCTTGCCACGCAATGACTCGGCTTTTCGTCTCGAGGTCAACAAGGCGCTGACGCAGGTCTACATGGGCGGCGACATCGAACAGATCTTCGCCCAATGGCTGGGCAAGCTGGGGCGGCCGACCGGCTTGCTGGCAGCCATGTTCCTGCTGAATTCGATTCCCAACTGAACAATCCGTTAATCCGTACTGGAGAGAATGAAAATGACCAAGCTTTCAGGATGGCGGCGTTTTGCCGCAGTATTGAGCGCAGGCTTTGCGCTGCTGCTCGCCGCCGGTTGCGAAACAACGCCGGCGTTCCGGGTTTCCGAGCCCTCGTCGCGTGAGGGCACGGTCGAGTCGATCGTGCAGGACACCGTGCAGAGCGGCAACGCCGCCGTCGGTACCATCGGCGGTGCGGTGGTCGGCGGCCTGCTCGGCAATCAGATCGGTGGCGGCCGCGGCCAGACCGCGGCTACCGTCATCGGTGCGGGCGGCGGTGCCCTGGTCGGGAACCAGGTCGCCACGCGCCAGAACCTCGTCTGGCGCATCGGGGTCCGTTACGACGATGGCTCCCTGGCCACGATCCAGCAAACGACCGCACCGGCCCTGCGCATTGGTGACCGTGTTCGCGTCACGGCGAACGGCATCGAGTTGCTCAGACAGGGGCCAAACTGAGGATTCTTCTCTCGCCGGCCGCGGTAGGCCTGAAGTGACTCCGTTCGGGCGCAAGCGACGCCGCCTGCTGCTCGGCGCAAGCGTCGCGGCCTCCGGGTGGCTCACCGGCTGCGATTTCTCGTTGCGCGACGGGGTGCTCAATGCCTGCCTTGCCGAACTGCCGGCGGACCTGCGCGAGCATCCCCTCGTCACGGCCGCGTGGAACGGGCTCGACGCCGCCAAAGTCTGGGACACCCATTGCCATGTGTTCGGCAATGGCGATTCGGGCAGCGGCCTCTGGTTCAATCCACGCATGGAGCAGATCTGGCATCCACGCGGCTACGTGCAGCGCGAGTTCTACGTCAATGCGTCCTGCGTGGACGAAACGCCAGGCAAGGTCGACACGAGTTTCGTCGAGCGCCTGCTGGCGCAATGCCGGGGCATGGCCCCCGGTTTCCATGCGCTTCTTTTCGCTTTCGACTGGGCACGCGATGAGGCCGGCGTACCGCTGACGGATCGCTCGACCCTGTATGTGCCGGATGACTACGTGGCCGGTCTGGCCTTCAGCCATCCGGCGCATTTCGCTTGGGTGGCGTCGATTCATCCTTACGACCCGCGCGCGCTCGATCGGCTCGACGCTGCGGCGGCGCGCGGCGCGCTGGCCATCAAGTGGCTGCCCTCGGCGCAGAACATCGACCCCGCTGACGCACGCTGCGAGCGCTTCTACGGCAAACTCGTCGCCTTGCGCATGCCGCTCATCACGCATGCCGGCGACGAGCGTGCGGTGCATGGTTTCGGCGAACACCTGGGCAACCCGCTGCGCCTGCGGCGACCGCTCGACGCCGGGGTGCGGGTGGTGGTGGCGCACTGTGCCTCGCTGGGTAGCGGGCACATCGACGATCTCCTCTCGGCGAAACTCAGCAATTTCGACCTGTTCGCGCAACTGATGGACAATGCGAGCTATCGCGCTAACCTGTTCGGCGATATCTCGGCCATCACGCAAGGCAACCGGATGAGCGTGGTCGCCACACTGCTGGAGCGTCGCGATTGGCACGACCGCCTGTTGAACGGCTCGGACTATCCCTTGCCCGGCGTCGTGCCCCTGATTTCCCTGACCGCGCTGGTCGATCGGCACTTGCTCGAGGCGAGCACTGTCGAGCCCTTGCGCCGACTGCGCGACATCAACGTCCTGCTGTACGATTTCGTGCTCAAACGCAGCCTGAACAAGGATGGCCAGGGCTTTGCGAAGCCGGTATTCGAGACTGCGCCGTTCTTCAACCGGCCGGCCTGATTGGGGAACCACCTGAACCGATACCACCCGGTTGAAACCGCTTTGAACAGCCCTCGCAGGAAATCCCCATGGGGTTTATTCGTCTGGGAGCGGGGCAAAAAACGCCGATGACACCGCTTCAGGCACTCGCCGCGCTGGCGCGTTGCGCGCTGCTGCTCCTGGCGCTGGCGCTTGCCGGCTGCAGCTCGCTACCGCGCAATGGCGTACCCAGCGAATTGATGTCCGACGCCACCATTCCGGGCATGCCAGACGTGCGTGCGCCGGCCGGTCTCCCAAGCCCGGTCATGGAGCGCGACATGGCGAAATCCTTTGCCCAGGAATCGGCCAGCGATTTCCCGGCGATGGCGGATGGTATCGTTCTCTATCCACACCTTGCACTGTCGGGTGGAGGCGCCAACGGAGCGTTCGGTGCCGGCTTTCTGAGCGGCTGGTCGAGTACTGGCAAGCGCCCGACCTTCAAGGTGGTCACCGGCGTATCGACCGGCGCCCTGATGGCGCCGTTCGCCTTTCTTGGGCAATCCAGGGATGGGGCGCTTCGCGAGTTCTATACCACCACGCGATCGCGAGACATTTTCGCGCTCGGCGCCTTCCTGTCGACCGTCGGGCAATTGTTGTTCGGCGAAGGCATCGCCGACACGGGCCCGCTCATCGCGCTGATCGAGCGGCACATCGACGAGGCCTTCCTGCGCGAGATTGCGCTGGCGCATCAAGGCGGTCGGCGCCTGTACATCGGGACCGTGGATCTCGATTCGCAGCGCTTCATCATCTGGAACATGGGGCTGATCGCCAGCAGCGGCGATCCCGATGCGCTGCCACTCTTTCGCCGGGTCATGCTCGCGTCGGCGGCCATTCCCATTGCCTTTGCGCCGGTATTCTTCGAAGTTGAAGCCGCCGGACACCGCTATGACGAACTGCATGTCGATGGCGGTGTGGCCGCCCAGGTGTTCTATACCGGCGGGCTGTTCAGCGCGCGTGAACTGCGTCGGAAGGCCGGTCGCGGCACGGCGCGCGAGGACATCTATGTGATCCATAACGGCCAACTGGCTGCGGATGCCGCGACCACGCGCCGCTCGGTTCCGGACATAGCGCGACGCACGCTCATGGCCGCCGGCAAATCAGCCGTTATCGGCGACCTCTTCCGCATCTACGCGCTGGCGCTGCGCGAACATTCGGGGTATCACTGGGTTACCATTCCCGAAGGCATCAACCTCAACGGCAACGAAACGTTCGATCCCGTGGTGATGCAACAACTCTACGATATCGGTTACCAGATGGCCCGCGCCGGACCGCCCTGGAACATCTTGCCGCCTGGTGTGCGCAGCGCGGCGGGCGGGGGATAGCAGTCGGTGTGGACCAGACGGCTTGTCACCGCTCTCGTCATGCGCCTGGCGCACGCGCTCAACGCCCTGGCACCTTGCATCCGCCCGCTACCCGCAACCTGACCGCCTCGGCCGGAAAAGCGTGCGCGCCAACGGCAAACGCTGTCGATTCGTCAGGGCTGCAGCTGCGAGATTGAGATTGACGCCCCTTGATGGGGGCGCATATACTCTCGATGGTGCCCCTGGATTTCCTATCCTGCGGCCCAGAAAGCGACGGCAAACAACCCATGCTCTATGTTAGCGCCCTGCTGAAGACACTCTGACCATGGGGCTACTTGGCATCCTGCTCGGCCTCGGGCTGCTCGTTTTCCTGGCTTTTCGCGGCTGGAGCGTTCTCGGGCTGGCACCCGTCGCCGCACTGGTCGCGGCGGCTTTCGCCGGCGATCCACTGCTCGCGAACTGGACCCAGACCTTCATGGGTTCGGCTGCAGGCTTCATTGCGCAGTTTTTTCCGCTGTTCCTGCTTGGTGCGCTATTCGGCAAACTGATGGACGACAGTGGCTCGGTCACCGCCATTGCGCAATTCATGACCGAGCGACTCGGAGCGCACCGCGCCATCCTGGCCGTGGTACTGGCCGGCGCATTGGTCACCTACGGCGGCGTCAGCGTGTTCGTCGCGATGTTCGTCCTGGCGCCGATGGGCCAGGCCCTGTTCCGCGCCGCCAACGTTCCGAACCGGTTGCTGCCCGGGGCAGTGGTGCTGGGCACCGCGACCTTCACGATGTCGGCCTTGCCGGGCACGCCGGCGATCCAGAACGCGATCCCGATGCCGTTCTTTGGCACCACGCCGTTCGCCGCGCCCGGCTTGGGCTTCATCGCGGCCGCCATCATGCTCGGCTTTGGGCTGTGGTGGCTGGCGCGCGCCGAGTCTGCCGCGCACCGCGCCGGCGAAGGTTTCGCCGGCCCGATCGACTCGGCCTCCCGTGCGGCGCACGACCCGGTGGTGCGCGAACGCGCCACGGCGTCGCACGAGTTCGATCCCGCGGAGGTCGAACACGGCACGCGCAGTCCGCAATTGCCGGGAATCGGCGTTGCCCTGTTGCCGCTCATTGTCGTCATGCTGGTCAACCTGACGATGTCGCTGCTGGTGCTGCCGCGCCTTGACACGAGTTACCTGGCGGAACTGCGCTGGGGCGAAACCTCGCTGGCCAGCGTCGGCGGTGTCTGGTCGGTGATCGTCGCGCTGGCTTTGGCGATCGTCGTGCTGTACTTTTTTAATCGTGGTCGTCTGCTGGCGCTGCGCGACACGGTGGACGCTGGCCTCAATGCTTCGGCGCTGCCCGTGTTGAGCGTCGCCAGCCTGGTCGGCTTCGGTGCGGTGGTCGCATCGCTGCCTGCCTTCGAGACTGTGCGCGACTGGGTACTGGGCATCGACGGCGGTCCGCTGATCGGCTTGGCGCTGGCCACCAATGTGCTCTCGGCGCTCACCGGTTCGGCCTCGGGCGGCCTGACCATTGCCCTCAGCGCGCTCGGCGAAACCTATATGCAACTCGCCGCGGCCCATGGTATCGACCCGGCGCTGATGCACCGCGTGGCGGTGATCGGCGCGGCCACGCTGGACAGCCTGCCACACAACGGTGCCGTTGTGACCTTGCTCGCCGTCTGCGGCGCAACGCACCGGGAAAGCTACTTCGACATCGTCATGGTCGCCATTGTCGGCGCCTTGCTGGCGCTCGCTGCGGTCATTGCCCTGGGCTCCACCGTCGGTTCGTTCTAACCGCGACGGGCTTGACACCTCGGCACAGGCGAGCCGAATAGCGTTTTGCTCACGTGGTGAGCATCGAGGTGGACGGCATCCGCCAGGGGGCTCGGTTACTCAGGAAGACGCCGTTGTGTTTTCCATCCTTTAACGAACGTGAAAGACCGGACATGAGCACGAAGAAAGTCGCAATCGCCTGTCAAGGTGGTGGTACGCACGCAGCATTTACCTGGGGCGTTCTCACGCAGATCCTGAAAACCAAGAAGGCGTGGGATGCCGCCGCCGGAGAGGGAGAAAAGTTCGATATCATTGCCATCAGTGGCACTTCGGCCGGAGCGCTTTGCGCGTTGGCAACGTGGTACGGGCTGGTCCCCAACGCTGCCGACGCAGACTGCGGCACGGTCGATAAGGCGATTGAGCGCCTGGATTTTCTGTGGAACAATTTTGCTGCGACCACGCCGGTCGAAATCGCCCACAACCAGATGGTCGGCACGCTCTTGCAGTGGAAGGCGAAAGGCATGCCGTTCCCTGGATCCAATCCCTACGCCGGGCACGGCAATGTGGGTTTGTCCGCTCTTGAGATGATGGGTGCCCGTAGCGACTACCTGGGTTTTGCGGATCTGCTCGATGCGCTCTGTCCGGATTTCAAGACGATCGACTGGTCGGCAGTGGCAACGGCCGACCGGCGCATCCTGGTGGGTGCAATCGAGGTTCTCAGCGGGAACTTCGAGGTCTTCGATTCCCACAAGACCCTCGAACAACTCGGTTTGCTGGCCAGCCCACCGAAGGTCGATCAATACGACGTCACTCGCTGGCGCATGCGCCGTGCGATCTCGCTCGAGGGCGTTGCAGCGTCGGGGACGCTGCCCGAGATCCTGCCGGCGCAAGTAATCGGCGACACGATGTTTCCGACTTGTGAACCCGATAAAGTGGTGACCCGGGATGCGCATTATTGGGACGGCCTGTATTCGCAGAACCCTCCCGTTCGCAACCTCCTGGACGTCGGAACAAAAGCCGAGAAACCCGACGAAATCTGGGTTGTGCGCATCAATCCGCAAGAAATCTCTCCGCAATCCCTGAATGTCAGCCTCGAAGACATCAAGGATCGTGAGAACGACCTGGCCGGCAATCTCTCGCTGAATCAGGAGCTGGACCACATTTTGACGATCAATCGTTGGATTGCAGAATATGGCGATAGCCATCCGCCGCTGAGTAGCCGCAAGATCGTCGAGGTCCGGACCATCAAGATGACGCGCGAAACCGTCTCGAGTCTCCAGCACACGTCCAAGTTCGACCGCAACGCTGGCCATTTCGCCAAGCTTCGCGAGGAAGGAAAGGCGGTTGCGGAACAGTGGCTGGCGGACTGGCGAGCACGCGGCAAAGACTTCGCCTCGTATCCCAACGATGCCCGCTACCCGGAACCCACCTGACCCGGGTCGTCTAGCCACCTTCGCGCTCCGCTCTGAAGCCGCGCTACAGGCATGTGGATGCGACGCCGCCGCCCGACGCTTGATACTCCACAGTCGGCGCAGCGGGCCCGGTCACCGTCAAGCCGGGCGTCACCTTGAAGTTGTACCGACTCAGGCCCGATCGACAGGTTAGCGAAGTAATCGGCCCGCTGCCGCAAATCGCGCCGAAGAAACACGGGGTTGCGGCGTTGTGGCAAAGTGGACGGCGGTGCCGCGGAAGACCGATGTAGCAATGGTGCGTAATGCCCGTGGGTTAGCGTGGTCATGGGTGACGTCATCGACATTGGTGAATCGGCTTGGCAGTGTGCAGGCGGATATCCCGTTTAAGAGAGTGAGCAAGACGACGTACCCGAGGCGGCGCCACCTTTCTGAACGAATGATGGAGCACGCCATGGCTCAACGCAATCGAAGCCTCAGACTCAAGCCGGGTCAGTCCCGAGTGGCACTGACGATCACCCACCCCAATGCGGCAGGAATTGACATCGGCAGCGCGGCGCACTTTGTGGCCGTACCGCCTGACCGGGACGATGAGCCGGGCGCGAGTTTCCCAGCTTCACGGTTGACCTCAATGCCATTGCTGATTGGCTTCAGGCCTGCCGGGTGGATACGGTGGCGATGGAGTCACTGGCGTGTACTGGATCCCCCTGTTCGAGTTGCTGGAGTCGCGTGGCTTCACGGTGCTGCTGGTCAACGCGCGTCACGTGAAGAACGTTTCGGGCCGCAAGTCCGACGTGCTCGACTGTCAGTGGATTCAGCAACTCATGACCTACGGCCTGCTCAGCGGTGCGTTTCGCCCAGCCGATCAGGTGTGTGTGCGCTCGCTGGGCGCCAGCGCGGCATGCTGTTGCGCAGCCAGGCCAGAGAGGTACAGCACATGCAAAAGGCGCTCACGCAGATGAACGTTCAACTGGCCAACGTCATCTCCGACGTGGTGGGCGAGACCGGCCAGAAGATCCTGCGCGCCATCGTGGCCGGCGAGCGTGATGGTCAGGTGCTGGGTGCGATGAAGAACGTGCCATCCACGCTAGCGTCGATGAAATCGCCAAGAGCCTGCAAGGCCACTGGCGGGTCGAGCACTTGTTCGCGCTCAAGCAGGCGCTGGCCGCCTTCGACTTTATCGGCACGCAACTGGCTGAATGCGATCAGGAGATCGAAGCGCAGTTGAAGCGGCTGGAGGTTCATGAAGGCGACCCAGCCAAAGGCAAGAAGCGCAGTCGGCCACGCAATGCGCCGAAGTTCGATCTGCGTACCCAACTGTTCAAGATGTGCGGCGTGGACTTGACGCGCATCGACGGCATCGATGTGACCACCGCTCTGGCGGTCATCAGCGAGACCGGGGCCGACATGTCACGCTTTCCCACGGAGGGCCACTTCGCGAGCTGGCTGGGTTTGTGCCCCGGCACCAAGATCACCGGTGGCAAGGTGATGAGCGGCAAGACCAAGCGTTGTGCCAACCGCGCGGCCCAGGCCCTGCGCTTGGCCGCCGCAGCGCTGAGAACCAGCCAGTCCGCGCTCGGCGCGTACTTCAGACGCTTGTGCTCGCGTATGGACAAGCCCAAGGCCGTGACCGCGGCAGCCCACAAGCTGGCGCGGCTGATCTACACCCTGCTCACCAAGGGCCAAGAGTACACCGACCAGGGCCAGGACTACTACGAGCAGCGTTACCACCAGCGCGTTCTCCGCCAACTGGCACAGCGCGCCCAGAAGCTCGGCATGAAGCTCGTCCCCACTGAACAACCAGCATAAAACATGCATATAAGATCAACCAGTTGAGAGGAGTTTCTTAAGAGAGCGAAGTAATCGGCCCGCTGCCGCAAATCGCGCCGAAGAAACACGGGGTTGCGGCGTTGTGGCAAAGTGGACGGCGGTGCCGCGGAAGACCGATGTAGCAATGGTGCGTAATGCCCGTGGGTTAGCGTGGTCATGGGTGACGTCATCGACATTGGTGAATCGGCTTGGCAGTGTGCAGGCGGATATCCCGTTTAAGAGAGTGAGCAAGACGACGTACCCGAGGCGGCGCCACCTTTCTGAACGAATGATGGAGCACGCCATGGCTCAACGCAATCGAAGCCTCAGACTCAAGCCGAGTCGTCCCGAGTGGCACTGACGATCACCCACCCCAATGCGGCAGGAATTGACATCGGCAGCGCGGCGCACTTTGTGGCCGTACCGCCTGACCGGGACGATGAGCCGGTGCGCGAGTTTCCCAGCTTCACGGTTGACCTCAATGCCATTGCTGATTGGCTTCAGGCCTGCCGGGTGGATACGGTGGCGATGGAGTCCGGCTTGTACTGGATCCCCCTGTTCGAGTTGCTGGAGTCGCGTGGCTTCACGGTGCTGCTGGTCAACGCGCGTCACGTGAAGAACGTTTCGGGCCGCAAGTCCGACGTGCTCGACTGTCAGTGGATTCAGCAACTCATGACCTACGGCCTGCTCAGCGGTGCGTTTCGCCCAGCCGATCAGGTGTGTGTTGCGCCTGCTGTGGCGCCAGCGCGGCATGCTGTTGCGCAGCCAGGCCAGAGAGGTACAGCACATGCAAAAGGCGCTCACGCAGATGAACGTTCAACTGGCCAACGTCATCTCCGACGTGGTGGGCGAGACCGGCCAGAAGATCCTGCGCGCCATCGTGGCCGGCGAGCGTGATGGTCAGGTGCTGGGTGCGATGAAGAACGTGCGCATCCACGCTAGCGTCGATGAAATCGCCAAGAGCCTGCAAGGCCACTGGCGGGTCGAGCACTTGTTCGCGCTCAAGCAGGCGCTGGCCGCCTTCGACTTTATCGGCACGCAACTGGCTGAATGCGATCAGGAGATCGAAGCGCAGTTGAAGCGGCTGGAGGTTCATGAAGGCGACCCAGCCAAAGGCAAGAAGCGCAGTCGGCCACGCAATGCGCCGAAGTTCGATCTGCGTACCCAGTTGTTCAAGATGTGCGGCGTGGACTTGACGCGCATCGACGGCATCGATGTGACCACCGCTCTGGCGGTCATCAGCGAGACCGGGGCCGACATGTCACGCTTTCCCACGGAGGGCCACTTCGCGAGCTGGCTGGGTTTGTGCCCCGGCACCAAGATCACCGGTGGCAAGGTGATGAGCGGCAAGACCAAGCGTTGTGCCAACCGCGCGGCCCAGGCCCTGCGCTTGGCCGCCGCAGCGCTGAGAACCAGCCAGTCCGCGCTCGGCGCGTACTTCAGACGCTTGTGCTCGCGTATGGACAAGCCCAAGGCCGTGACCGCGGCAGCCCACAAGCTGGCGCGGCTGATCTACACCCTGCTCACCAAGGGCCAAGAGAACCGACCAGGGCCAGGACTACTACGAGCAGCGTTACCACCAGCGCGTTCTCCGCCAACTGGCACAGCGCGCCCAGAAGCTCGGCATGAAGCTCGTCCCCACTGAACAACCAGCATAAAACATGCATATAAGATCAACCAGTTGAGAGGAGTTTCTTAAGAGCGCGATCGATGCTGCTGCCTTGCCTGGAAAGCCTCCTGGCACTCGGGCAGGTCAACAGCGGCACGCTGTCGCTGCATTACTCCATAGTCGTTCCAGTAACGCTCGCACTCCTCCCGTGTCCGCGTCCGGGCACGGGAGGACGATGGCGGCGGCTGCACGCACTCCGCAATCTTCTGTTCCCGGATGGTCGGCAGGATCGCGTCTCTTGCTGCCTCGCATTTCCGGTCGAGCTCATCCAGACGCCGCAAGGTTTCGCGGCTTTGCGAGAAAGCCGGTTGAAGCCATGCAGAAAGTACGACAGCGACAAACGTACAGAAAACCCTGTTCATCGATCAACTTCCTCATTGCTCAGCGGCATGCTGGGCCTGGGTTTGCAGAGTACTGGCGACGACTGGGGGATCAAGACACAGCCCCCTGCGCTAGGCGAGAGACTTGCTCTTCAGCCGAGCAAATTCCTCGGCATTGATCGCGCCAGAGTCGAGCAGTGCCTTTGCATCAGCGATCTGCTCCACCGGCGACTTTCCGGCCACCTGCCGAATGTAGGCGTCGGTATCCGACTTCGCGCGCTGGGCGGCTTCGCGCTGGCGTTTGGCCATCCCCCCGCCGTTGGCGACGATATAGATCAGCGCGGTCAGCATGGGGACAAAGATGAGTCCGATGATCCACAGTGCCTTTGCACCTCCGCGCATCTCCGTATTGCGGAACAGGTCAGCGACGATCTGGAACAACACCAGAAGGTACGCGATAAAAACGAAGCTTGACAGTATCAGCCAGATAAAATCCCAAAAATTGCTCATGCGAAGAAACCCCTTGCAGTATTAGAAAAGTGGAACGAAGCCGATGAAAAAACAACCCGCCGTGACGTCATCGGGGGTGTCTGGAATTGTCATGACCGTGAGTTAACTGGCGCTAATGTGCTTGCGGACGAGCGGTCACGCCACTCTGACGGAGGCGGACGTCGGTCCCAGCGCTTCTGCCAGTACGATTTCCGTCCAAACCAATGCTGGTTTTGGTAATGCTCATCCCAGTACGGGCCAAGTGAAAACTCGACCTGTGGCAGGCCAAGGTTTGGGCCGCCATTGATGATGTTGACTGCTCCGCCGTTGAAGGGATAGGAAAGAAAGCGCGTATACACCCAGCCACGATCACGGCCCGCAATGACATCGCACCAGCGCCAGCTGGCGACGCACCCGACCACGGTCACCGATGTTCCGCTCAAGAGCCAGGTAGCGGTCGGGAAGCTCTTCTCGGGGCCGGCGCGGACGTTGACCGAGGTCGTGGTAATCGCGGTTTGGGCAGCCGCAAGTGGAATGCAGGAAGCGACGGCGACGGCGAGCAAGAGTTGTAGGCGTTTACGCATGTACATCCTTTCTGTGGTTGATTCGATGGTGTCACTGGTGTTGCCCGCCACCGGTGCCATGATAGCGCTGGTCATTGGCCAGCGCTTCCACGGGGAGCCTTCGTGACGCGGAGAGACGGACTCGCCCGCCGGAACACCTAGTCAAGACGTCCGGCGGCCGTCAACACGCGCTCGCCATCTGCACGGTGCATGTCCAGCAGGTCGCCGGCAACAGTCCAGGTCGTTGCCGACAGCAAAGCAGACAGGAACTCTCGCTCTTGTTGCATCAGGCCCGTCCCTGCACAAGCCTTGCGCGTGGTGGCCGCCGGCCCGATGGCGATAGCATCGTCAGCGGTAGTGTAGCTGGCACGGTAGGTGTTGCAGCCAGCGAACCCCTCCACGAACCCCTCCTTGAAAGACACGGAAAGCGTACTGCCCAGCAACGGGCTGACAACGGCGTGACGCCCATTGTTGAATCCGGTGATTTTCCACGTCACGCCCTCGAGCGTGGGAGCAGGTTCGGCCGCAAATGTCAGGATCGGCTCGGCAGCAGAAAGCAGGGTCAGACCCTGGTCCGCCAGGAGATAGCGAAACGTTCCGACGAGGGCGGCATGAACGGCGTTTTCCACCACCATCGAGGCTTGTGGGCACGCCATCAGCGAACCCGCCAACGGCCCGATCACCACGCGGTCGCGATCCAGGGTGTAGGTTCCGAAAAAATGGTTGCAGCCGGCGAAACCGCTGACGCTACCCGCCTTGAAGCGAGCCGTCACTGGTCGTATTGCGCCACGCAGAGCGCTTGGGTCAAGCCCGCGGAGACTGCTCAGCCGCCAGGTCGGTCCCTCGATCGTCAGGGTGGCCTGCGGCGCGTTGGCAGATACGCCAACAGCGGGAGACGGTCGCGGCTCGACCGCCGCCACAGGGTAGGCCAGCAGCCAAAAAACCATCAGGCTCGCACACGCCTTCATCTCCACCCCACCACCCTTCACACCAACACCTGGACGTCGTCGTAGCGGACGCCGATCGGCCAGGCGAAGGTCGTGTTTCGCTCGGCGAGTTGGTTGCCACAGTCCGCCCGCAGCCGCCGCCAATCGGGAAATCTTGTCATCTTCATGCTCCTGGCCCAAGCCGGCGCGTGCCACCTAGCTTGATAAATACTATCATCTTTCATAATGACGAGAACGTGTTGTTCGTCGATGCCGCGACGAGCTTGAGCTTCTCCAGCGGCCACTTTACGTTGGTCCGCTTCGCCACCCTGCACGCCGTCGAACCCATGGTGGAACACGATTGATAATCAGCCGTACGTCCATCGACATCCAACATCCCCGGGCAAGCCCCTCTGCCAGCTCGATTTTCTGCGATGCGCGGGGGCGATGGATTATACTGCGCTAGCCGTGGGACTACCATTTGCAGTCGGTCAGATGGCGGACTGCGCGACTGGTTGGCGATAGCAAGAGCGCGCCGCCGCGACTATTTTCCAAGCCGCTGTCCTACTTGCCGAACGTGTCCTGGACGCGTTCGAAAGCAAATCGGCGCAGCGAGAACACACCCATGCAGCGGGATAACAGGGTACAGTCTGCCATGCATCAAAGACTTCAAACAGTGGTATATGGTGCCGTCCTTGCGGTGATCTGCAGCAGGGTTCTCTACCTCGGCAAAGAGGTTCTTGTACCCATCGTTTTCGGCATACTGCTGGTTTACGCGATCGTTGGCCTTGCGCGTGCCATGTGCAGAGTTCCCTATCTGGGGCGCCTGCTGCCACTTCAGGCGCGCTACATCGTGGCTGTTCTGGTAATCGCTCTCGGACTCCTCGTCACCGTTTACCTGGTCATTGCCAACCGGCAGCAGGTGCTGGCGCTGGCGCCGCAATACCAGCAATCCCTGCTTGCCGCCATCCAGAAGCTTGCCGTTTATTTCCGCATCGAGAGCGAACCGACCTGGGCTACGCTGCGCCAGGATATCCTCACGCAGATCAACATTCAGAAGCTGATTGGATGGATGCTTTCCTCCGTATCGTCGCTCGTTGTAACCTTCATCGTTGCCGTACTTTATGCCACCTTTCTGTTGATCGAGCAGCGCTCGTTCGCCGCCAAACTGGCCAACATTTCCACCGATCGGCGCCAGGTCGAGCGGGTCCGGGAGATCATGGCCGAGATCAACGCGCGAGTCGGGTCCTATCTGGCACT
Source organism: Candidatus Accumulibacter affinis (assembly GCA_016713625.1). Lineage (GTDB taxonomy): Bacteria > Pseudomonadota > Gammaproteobacteria > Burkholderiales > Rhodocyclaceae > Accumulibacter > Accumulibacter affinis. The sequence continues at coordinate 256,801 of JADJOT010000002.1, read as the reverse complement.
CAAGACCTTTCTCGGTATCTTGCTAGGCGCGATAAGCTGGGCGGTGATGGCGTTCATCGGGCTTGAGTTCGCCGCGCTGTGGGCCGTTCTGATCGCGCTGCTGAACTACATTCCCTACGTCGGCTCGTTTCTCGGCGTGTTGCTCCCCGTGACCATGTCGATCGTGCAATTCGGGAATCCAAGCGACGTGTTTGCCGTGCTTTTGCCTCTGACTGTTGTTCAGTTTCTGATCGGCAACTTTCTCGACCCGTACCTCATGGGCAATTCGCTGAATCTCAGCCCATTTGCCATCCTGGTCAGCCTGGCGATCTGGTCCGAACTCTGGGGCATCGCCGGCGCGTTTCTGGCGGTCCCGATCACTGCCATCCTGGCAATCTTCTTTTCCGAATTCGCGGCAACGCGGCCGCTGGCAGTTCTCCTTTCGCGTGACGGAAGACTATGACATCGTCGATCGGGGTGCTGCATTGCGAGGGCGCATGACGCCGTCCACGGGCGGACTGTCGAGACGCTGGCGCACCAACGGGCGCACGCTGATGCCGCACGGACCGGCGTAGCGTTCGACCATGAGCTACAGGGATATCGCAGACCTGTTCAAGTCTGCGGCCGTCAATTGGGTGCATGACTATGCCCAAAGCATGGGTGCCGCGCTGGCTTTTTACACGATGTTCTCGATTGCCCCTCTGCTGCTCATCGTCATTTCTGTCGCCGGAATCGCTTTCGGCGAGGAAGCCGCCCGTGGCGAGATCTACGAACAACTCCAGGACCTGCTTGGCGCACCGGGCGCACTAGCCGTACAGGGTCTGCTCGAAAGCGCGAGCAAGCCCGGCGAAAGCATGCTGGCCACGTTTTTCGGCGTTGTCCTGCTCTTCATCGGAGCCACGTCGGTCTTTGCCGAACTGCAGGATGCTTTCGATCGCATCTGGCGCGCGCCGGCGAGAGCCGGACCGACCGGCTTGTGGAGATTGGTACGCGTCCGCCTGCTGTCTTTCGGGATGATTCTCGGAATCGGATTCCTGCTGATGGTATCACTTGTGTTCAGCGCCGGCATGGCCGTCTTGAGTGAGCAGTGGGATCCCTTGTTCAGTGGATGGGCAACCGTCGCGAGCACGATTGATCTGCTGATCAACGTTTTGCTGTCGACCGCAGTATTCGCGATGATCTACAAAACGATGCCCAGGGTGCGCATCGACTGGAAAGATGTTTGGGTCGGTGCGGCGGTCACTTCGCTGCTGTTCATTGCCGGCAAGTCCCTGATCGGTGTTTATATGGGAAGCAGCAGCATCTCCTCGGGCTTCGGGGCGGCCGCGTCACTCGTCGTGGTGCTGTTATGGGTCTACTATTCCGCGCAAATCTTTTTGTTTGGCGTGGAATTCACCTGGGCGTACTCCCACAAGTTCGGTTCGCGCAAAGGGCAGGCGCTACCGGTCGGCGCGAGCGTACTTCCGGGAGCAGACTGAGTTTTTCTTCCCCGCAAAACCTGAGCCTCTTGCAAAAGTCGCCCTGCAGGGCTGGTTTTTTTCGCGGCTGGAGCGAAGGCCGAGGCCGCGGGCGGCCATTTCTGCCATGACACCGTTTTCAAGACCATCAGCACAAGACAAAACCGCCGTGATGCAGGGCATCACGGCGGTTTGCGTTGATCGGCGTGAGTGCCGATTCAGGAAGGATTGAACGGCAGTGAGGACTTGTGGACGATGATTCTCAACTTGCCGTCCGTGCCGCGCTTGAACGCGAAGAACTTGTCAACCGTGGTCTCTTTGCCCTGGTTGTCGATCAAGATCACATTGCCCATCGTGGCGGCAACCTCGCCCTCGATCAGCACGCCGGCGTTGTTGCCCGCATTGGTATAGCTGCAACTGACCCAGGGCTTGAGCGCGAAGCCCTCGTCGTTGGGGTACTTGGGGTTGCCGCCGATGAAGTATGCCGCCGCGCCTTCCTTGTCGAGCCGGAAGTTCTGCGCCCCGTGGGTCAGCGTGGGATTGAACAGCACGGTGCCGTTGTCGTAGTTGTAGTTGTTCGAAAGCACCGCCGTGGCGATCGACTGGTAGTCTTTACCCTCGGCATGCGCCTTCGCAATGCTGAGTAGCGCGTTGCACCATCCCTGCTGGGCATCATTGACCTCCTGCACCGTGATCGGTGCGCGGGCGGCAGCCACGGGCTTGTTCTGCGCCGAGTCACAGCCGCTCGCGAGTACACCAACAAGTACCGCCGAGGTCGCAAGAGTAATGCTTGCATTTGTCATGATACGGACTCCTGTGGGTTATTGGTAAAACAAAGGAGAGCAATGGTGCCCGGAAAGCTTAGGTCAGTCAAGGCGCGGCCCTGCTGTACAAGGCGGTTGCCAGTCTGCTTCCGGCGATCCCGATCGGGCTCCACTCCTCGGCGGTTACAGGAGCGCCGCGATCATCGAGCGACAGAAGCGCGCACAGTCAGCGCCGACGCCGCCACCCACCGTTCATGGAGGTCACGCTGGGGCCGCCCTGACCGCCAACGGCCTGTGGAAGCTGCTGCCGCGAGTGTCACCCCCTATTTCGTGGCGAACTCGATGATCTGCGAAGGAATTGCGGTCACGCGAACCCGCATCCCGTAGATCCGCCCGTTCAGCTGTGCCTCGAGTCCTTCTCGGGGAGGGACTGTGCCCGTGCCGGTGACGACGACGCTGACCTGTTCGTCGCTCGCCGTTGCCGACACCAGGCGGTAGCCCGTGCCCGCGGTCCAGGACTGGGTCGCTTCGGTCACTCGGCTTTCGACCAGATTGTCACGGATCACTCGGCGACTTGCCAGCCCGAGCGGAATAGCGATGAGCGCGATCATCAGAAGAACCGTGACTATCGCGAGGTTCCTGGCGCGTGGCGTTGCCCCGGACAGCGCAGCCGCCGGGAATCCCATGAGGCCGAATACGAACGATCCGGTCAGCAGGATGGCGACGTAGTTGGTCAGGAACAGCAGCAGGCTGCCGAGCGCCAGGTCGTGCCGGCCGGCGCCCAGGAGGATACCCACGTTGGCCAGTGGGGGCACGAGCGAGATGGCGATGGCGACGCCCGGCAAGGTGTCCGAGACGTCCCTGCGACCGATGGCGAAGGCCCCTGCAAGACCTGTAGCAAGAGCCGCAAGCAGGTCAATCAGGCGCGGGGTGGTACGTACCATGATCTGTCCGACGTTCGTTGGGTCGAACGAACTTGGCATCAGCAACGCGATGAGGTAGCCGACGCCGATCGCGGTCGCGATCCCGCCGAAGCCGACCAGGAGCGAACTTCTGATCGCCCGCCGGTCACCGATGCTGATGGCGAAGGCCAGGCCCATGATGGGCAGCATGAGCGGTGCCACGATCATGGCGCCGATCACGGCCGCCGCCGAGTCCCCGTACAAGCCGAAGGTGGCGATTGCCGATGCCAGGGTCAGCAGCGCCCAGAAGCGCACCAGCCTCTCGCGCAGAGCCGGCTTCTCGAACATGACGACCCCGCGCACACGCGCAATCTCGACCGCGTCTACCGGCCCCCCATGCAACACCTCGCTGAACTGTCCCATCGCCTCCTCCTTCACGGCCACTGCAACACCGTACTCGTACAGGTCCCTCACTCGCGGTGACTACCGCCCGCGAGAACCACGGGTGGTCAGCGTGCGAGTGTACGCCATCGGCAAGAAGCACCAGGTCCTGCGGGCGCGCGCCCTGACCCGGTTTGATCGGGCTCAACGTTCCAGGTCGTGCTCGCCGCAAAGTCGCAGCATCGCCTGCCGTGTCGAATCTCGCAGCCGCACCGCCGCTGCCCAGTCGTCGCTTTCCCCCGTCAGCAGCGGCCCGACTTCGAAAGTCACCGGGCCGCGGTGCGGCATCCAGGTGCGGTCCCGAAGAATGGCGCGGGTGCCGCGCAGGCCGCTGACCAACACCGGCACTCCGGCCCGTACGGCGGCGACGAAAGCACCCATGCGAAACGGCTTGAGGCCGGTTTCACGCGAGAAAGTGCCTTCCGGGAAGATCACCACCTTCTGTCCGCGCCCGAGAGCGGCGGCAATTTCGTCTACGTCCTCGACGCTTCTGGACGCCTCGAAGCGCTCGACGAACAGCGTGCCGAGCGTGCGCAGGAAGGCATGGATCAGCGGCTGCGCGACGAATTCGCGCTTGGCGACAAAGCTGTAGGCCGCGGCCGGCGGCAAGGCCGCGCAGAGAACCAGTGAGTCCAGATAGCTGCAGTGGTTGACCAGCAGCAGGTGCGGCACGCCGGGCAGGTCCTCGGCGGTCAGGCGCGGCACGGGCATGCCGGCGAGTCGCAGGAAGGTTCGCGCCGCGCCATGGACAATGCGACGACCGATCGCCGGCGAGCGCAGCGCCAGAACCAGGAAGATCACCGGCAGCGCGAACAACAGAAAAACGGTCCAGCACCACAGGCCATAAGCTCGCCTGCCGAGACGGCCGGCGACCTCGGCCAGACCTGCGCGCCCGGCCGCCAGGCCCAGTCGCAGCATCTGCTGCCTTGCCGGAGCGACGCGAGCGCCGATCAGGCCGTGCTCGAAGACTTCGCGCGAGGCGTTGCGCCGGATCTTGCCACTCGACGTCTTGAGCACCGAATTGAGCGGCGCCAGCACAACCTCGTCGGCAGGCATGCCGATCGCTTCGATGGCCGCTGCGTTGATCTTCTGTCGCAGAGTCTCGCGCCGATCCTCGTCTTCTTCGCGCGTTTCGGCGAGGACGATCAGCCGCTCGGTGGCATTGACCGGGTCGCTGCTGGCGAACACCGCGACACAACCCCGGCGCACACCCGCAATGTTGCCGACCGCCTGTTCGAGTTCGTAGGGATAGAGATTGCGGCCACCGCGGATGATCAGATCCTTGACCCGGCCGGTGAGGTAGATCTCGCCCTCGACGGTGTAGGCGAAATCTCCCGAGTCCAGCCAGCCATCACGAAACAGCCCCGCGGTCGCCAGCGGGTTGCGATAGTAGCCGCTTGTCGCCGACGGTCCGCGAAACTGCAAGCGCCCGACCCGCCGGTCGCGCAGCTCGCATCCATCCTCGTCCACGATGCGGATCTCGTGCCGCGGCAGCACCCGACCACAGGCCGGAACACGCATGGGATCGCTATCGCTGCTGGTGGCCGGAATGGCGCAGCGGCGGTCTACCAGCGCCCGCCGCTCGATCAGGTCGATGCGCGGGCCACGCTCCAGCGGTGGGAAAGCCAGTCCGACCGAACACTCGGCAAGCCCGTAGACCGGGGTGATCGCTTCGCGGCGCAGACCGAAGGGCGCAAAGCGGTCGGCAAACGCATCGAGGGTCGCCGGACTGACCGGCTCGGCGCCATTCAGCGCCAGGCGCCACGAAGAGAGGTCGAGCCCGGCCAGGTCGGCGTCGGCAAGTTTTCTTGCGCACAGGTCGTAGGCGAAGTTGGGGGCCGGCGAGAGCGTGCCGCGATGCTGCGAGATGGCACGCAACCAGCGCACCGGCCGCGACAGAAAAGCCAGCGGCGACATCAGGACCAGACGCATGCCGAAGTAGAGCGAACCGAACCAGGCGCCGATCAACCCCATGTCGTGATAGAGCGGCAGCCAGGAAACAAAGACATCGTCGCTGCTCACCCTGATCGCCTCGCCCATCGCGCGCAGGTTGGCGAGCAGGTTGGCATGGCTGAGCATCACCCCCTTGGGGTCGCCAGTGCTGCCGGAGGTGTATTGCAGGAAAGCGATGTCGTCCGTGCTGGCGCGGTAGAGCAGGTGGATCGGTTCGCTGTCAAGTTCCGTGGGAGTCAGGATCTCGGTCAGCGTGGGCGCCTCGGCACGCAGCAGCGCAGCGACGCCCTTGGCCTGCGGCACGGTGATGATGAATACCGCTTCGGCGTTGGCCAGGATGCGTGCGTGCCGGCGCAGGTGATCCTCGATCTGGGCCAGCCGCGCGGGCGGATAGATCGGCACCGGAATGCCGCCGGCAAGCATCACGCCGAAGAAACTTGTCAGATAGTCGCGTCCGGTGGGCAGCATCAGCGCCACCGCCTGCCGCGGCAACAGGCCGCGCGACACCAGTCCGGTGGCGACGCGGCGCGCCTGCGCCAGCAGCTGTCCATAGGTGATGGTTTCGGCACGGAACTCACCGTCGCCACTCGCACCGCCACCGTAAAGGAGAACGTGCGGGCGTTGCGAATTCTCCCGGGCGTGGTACTCGAGAACTTCGACGAGCGTCTGCGCGTGTTCGGGAACGCCGATTACGCCAGCGGGCGTCGCGAGATCGACGACGGCCGTCGCAAAACCCTCGCCAGCGGCACAGTCAATGAAGCGCAGCAGGTCCTGCGGCGTTGCGGCCTCGGCGAGCGCGGCGTCGGGCAATGATTTGCCAAACTCGCTGCCGACGCGCAACAGCAGCTCTACCCGTGCCAGGCTGTCCAGCCCCAGATCCCGCTCCAGATGGCTGCCCATGCTCACCCGTGCGACCCGCCCGGGGCGAGTTTCCTCGACCATCACCGACACCACCCGCAGCAACCTTGCCGCAGCGTCCGGCGATTGCTCCGCGAGCAGATCTGCGCGAACCTCTCCGCTCATCGTGAGAACCTTTCGTCGCTGCGGATTGGCGACCGCCGCCGGCCAGGCAGCCGGCTGTCCCGGGAGGCCGCGCCGCGTCTGTGGATCACGAGGCGTCGGAGAGCACGAAGTCAATCCGCCCGGTTTCCAGATCCGCCCGGACCAGCTTGACCTGCAGACGATCGCCGAGACGATAGCGTTTGCCGCTGCGCTCACCGAGCATCTGATGCTTGACGCTGTCGTACTGGAAATACTCCTCGCCAAGCTCGGACACATGCACCAGTCCTTCGACATAGACCTCGTCGAGTGCGATGAAGATACCAAACGGCACCACCGCAGCAATCGTTCCGGCGAAGACCTCGCCAATGCGATCGCGCATGTAGAAACATTTGAGCCAGTTGCTGACATCGCGCGTCGCCTCGTCGGCCCGCCGCTCGGTCATCGAGCAGTGCCCACCGACGTCGTCCCATTTCCCCGGCGAGTACTGGGTCCCTGCGAGTAGCGCCTTGATCGAACGATGCACCAGCAAGTCCGGGTAGCGCCGGATCGGCGAAGTGAAATGGGTGTAGTGCTCGTACGACAGGCCAAAATGGCCGACGTTATCCGGGCTGTACACCGCCTGGCGCAGCGAGCGCAGCATCACCGTCTGCAGCAACTGGGCATCGGGACGGGTCTTGATGCTCTCCAGCAACTCGGCGTAATCCCTGGCCGTCGGATCGTCACCACCACCGAGACCGATGCCGAACTCCTTGAGAAAGTTGCGCAAGGCTTCGAGTTTCTCCGCTGTCGGGCCTTCGTGAATCCGGTACAGGCAGGGCTGCCGCCTGGTCTGGAGGAAATCCGAGGCGCAGACGTTCGCGGCCAGCATGCACTCCTCGATGATGCGGTGAGCGTCGTTGCGGTGCACGGGAACGATCTTCTCGATCTTGCCCTGGGCGTTGAACAGCATCATCGTCTCGATCGTTTCGAAGTCGATGGCACCGCGCTTGCTGCGCGCCACGGCCAAAACCTTGAACAGGGCGTAGAGCGCCTGCAACTGCGGCTGCAGGCCGCGGTGAATGTCACTCTCCGGTTGCGTCACGCCAGCGAGCCAGTTCCAGACCTGATCGTAGGTCAGGCGCGCGTGCGAACGAAAGACCGCTGGATAGAACCGGTAAGCGCTGATCTCGCCGCCATCATCGATGCTCATGTCGCAGACCATCGCCAGGCGCTCGACGTCGGGATTCAAAGAACACAGCCCGTTGGACAGCTTTTCCGGCAGCATTGGAATGACCCGACGCGGGAAATACACCGAATTGCCACGCTCTCTGGCCTCGCCATCGAGCGCGGATCCCGGCTGCACGTAGTGGCTGACGTCGGCAATTGCCACCACCAGCCGCCAGCCTGCGCCCTGCTGCTCGGCGAACACCGCGTCATCGAAGTCCCGCGCGGTTTCGCCGTCGATAGTGACCAGCGGCAGGCTTCGCAGATCGGTGCGGCCCTCCCAATCGTGCGCCTCGAGCACCGCGGGCAGCACCGCCGCCTCGGCCAGCGCACCGTTCGAGAACTCGAAGGGGAGTTCGTGTTTGCGCAGGGCGATCTCGATTTCCATTCCCGGGTCGGCGTAGTTTCCCAGCACCTCGACGATGCGCCCGATCGGCTTGGAATGGCGATCCGGCTGCTCGATGATCTCGACCGTGACCACCTCTCCCGACTTCGCCCGGATACCGCCGTCCGGTGCGACCAGGATGTCCTGGTTGATGCGCCGATTCTCGGGCACCACGACGGTGATGCCATGCTCCAGCAGGACGCGGCCAACGACTCTGCTGTTCGCCCGCTCGAGCACTTCAACGATGACGCCTTCGCGGCGCCCGCGGCGGTCGATCCCGACCACGCGCACCAGCGCGCGATCACGATGCAGAACCTTGGACATCTGCCTGGCTTCGAGTGACAGGTCCTCGCTGCCGTCATCCGGAATCAGGAAGCCGTAACCGTCGGGATGCCCCTCGACGCGTCCGGCAATCAGGCTCGCGCGCTCGGGAAGGATGTACGAACCCTTGCGATTGCGCATCAGTTGCGCCTCACGCTCCATCGCCCGCAGGCGCCGCTGGAAAGCGTCCAACTCGGACTTCTCGATGTCGAGCAGCACGAAAACCTCGTCGAAACTGACCGGTCTGGCCTGCTCCTCGAGGATCTGCAGGATGTATTCGCGTGACGGCAGGGGCTGCTCGTAGCGTTTGAGTTCGCGCTCCAGGTACGGATCGCGACGTCGGATGGCCGACAGATTGATTATTGACATTTATTCATGTTCCTATAGAATTCTGCCTTCGCTGGAGATGCCCAGGTGGCGAAATTGGTAGACGCGCTAGGTTCAGGTCCTAGTGGTGGCAACACCGTGGAGGTTCGATTCCTCTCTTGGGCACCAGGCACAAAAACGAAGGCCCCGCTCTGTCGGGGCTTTTTCGTTTCCGTACGGCGGCTACCGCTTCGCAAGACACCGGTCCAGCCGGCAGTGGGGCCAAGCCCAACTGGCTGCCATTGTACGCCATCACGCACTGTCCTTTGGCAGCGATCTGGCGTCGAGCAGCGTTGGCCGCGGTTCCCGACGTCTTCTTGCTCGCCACCGAAGGTGCCGGTACCGCCGATCCACTCCAAGAGACGCCCACTGGCCGGCCCCGGCGGCGAACTGTGCAGCCGCCGCGACTACTGCAGACATTTTTTCTACTAGCCAACACCAATGAAAATATGGATACTACGCTGCCGGAAGGTTGCCAGCAGTTAGCTGGCGCAAGAATGAGAATTAGTTCCAACCTAGCCACCTGTCAGGAATCCAGATGACGATACGACCTGAGTTGATAGAAAAGCTGCGCGCACGGCGCGCAAAACTGACTGAAAACATCAGTCCAGAAAAGTTGGAAGCGCTGCACGCCAAGGGTTTGTTGTCGGCTCGCGAACGGCTCGACACCCTTTTCGCGGACGGCACCTTCCAGGAACTCGGCCTGCATGCGGTGCATAGCGCAACCTACTTCGGCATGGCCGGGCGAGACCTGCCGGCTGACGGCGTGATCGCCGGCAGTGGCTATGTGGGGAGTACGCAGGTCGCCGCATTCAGTCAGGATTTCAGCGTCGTTGCTGGCACCCTGGGCAAGATGCAGGCGCGCAAGATCACCCGCATCATGCGCCATGCGCTGAAGATCGGCGTGCCGGTAGTGGCCTTCAAGGATTCCGGCGGCGCACGCATTCAGGAGGGGGTCGATGCCCTGTCCGGCTACGGCGACGTTTTCTACGCCAACGTCCTGCTGTCGGGCGTGGTACCGCAGATCGCGGTGATCTGCGGTCCCTGTGCTGGCGGCGCGGCCTACTCGCCGGCACTGATGGACTTCGTGATCATGACCCGCAACAACGCGCACATGTTCCTCACCGGCCCCGAGGTGATCAAGGCAGTCACCGGTCGGGCGACGACGATGGCGGAAGTGGGCGGCGCCGAGATGCATTCCACGGTCAGCGGCAACGCTCATTTCATTGCCGAAGACGACCAGCACGCGATTTCCCTGGTCAAGCAGCTCCTGTCGTACCTGCCCGCCAACAACACCGAGGATCCGCCGCATGACCTGTCGGTTCCGATCGAGGAGACCGACGACACGGGGATCAACAATTGCATTCCCGATAGCCCGTCCGAACCGCTTGACATGTACGCCGTGATTCGCCGGCTGGTGGACCACGGCGAACTGCTCGAGGTGCATGCCGGTTTTGCCCGCAACGTCGTCGTCGGCTTCGCCCGCATCAGCGGCGTCGTGGTCGGCATCGTCGCCAATCAGCCGATGGTGATGGCCGGTGCACTCGACCTCAATGCGGCCGACAAGGTGGCGCGCTTTGTCCGCACCTGCAACATCTTCAACGTCCCGATCGTCACCCTGGTCGATGTTCCGGGATTCCTGCCGGGAGTCGAGCAGGAACGCGGCGGCATCATTCGCCATGGCGCGAAGATGCTTTCTGCGTACGGTTCGTGCACCGCACCGAAAATCACCGTGATCCTGCGCAAGGCCTACGGTGGGTCGTATCTTGCGATGTGCAGCCAGGAACTCGGAGCCGACGTGGTGTACGCCTGGCCAACCGCCGAAATCGCGGTGATGGGCGCCGAAGCGGCAGTGAAGATCCTTTATCGCAAGGAACTTGCCGAGTCGGAAGATCGCCAGGCAAGGTCAGCAGAACTGGCCCAGGAATATCGCGACGAATTCGCGTCGCCCTACGTTTCTGCCGGCAATTTCTACATCACCGATGTGATCGAACCACAGGATACGCGCTGGATGGTCGCGCTTGCGCTGCGCAAGATCCTCGACAAACGCGAACTCAGGCCGGCGAAGAAGCACGGCAACATACCCATGTAACCGGCAACGGAAGGAAAAAACTTCATGGTGACTGCCGCCATTTTCCAGGCACTACAGGTCTACGGTATTTCCATCGTCATCTCGGTACTCGTTGCCGTATTGATCAAGGTGATGGTTTCAGTGACCGGCCGGATGGAGAAGACCAAGCCGCTTGACATCCCGACCGGAACGGTCTGCCCGATCGGACTCGGCGTCCCCGATGAGGACGTCGCTGCCCTGTCGGCGGCGATTTTCGCCGCCATCGGACCGCACCGCATATTGCACATCACGCCAACCAGTCATGGCTGGGCCGCCGGCGCGCGCGCCGCCCAGCATTCCCATACGCCGGGGCCTACGGGCCGAGGCCCCAGATAGAAGGAGAAAGAAATGCCCAGACAATTCAAGGTTACGGTAAACGGACGCGAATACGACGTCAGCGTACTGGAACTCACTGCCGGCAGTGCGCAGCAAACCGCGGCACCTGCCGCTGGCATGCCGGTAGCCGCTGCCGGTAGCGCCACCAGTGCCGCGCCCGCTGCGCCGGCAGCAGCCGCGCCTGCCGGTGCGGCCGGTGCGGCCGGCGACATCGTGGCCGGCATGGGAGGAGTGGTCGTCGAGGTGCTGGTCAAGGTCGGTCAAACGGTGGCAGCCGGGGACCGCGTGCTGGTGCTCGAAGCGATGAAAATGAAGACGCCAGTCATTGCCACCAGCGGCGGTCAGGTGACCCGCGTCCTGGTAGCGCCTGGCGACCCGGTCGAAGGCGGTCAAGCACTGGTGACCATCGCCTGAACCAGGCTATAAGAGGCGGGAGCGAGCTCCTGCCGTCTGCAATTCGATGCGCCGGCGAATGAGCATGCTTGCCTGGCGCGAGGACTGAAGCGTATGGAAGGCATTCATTTTCTCGACCTGTTCCAGGGTATCGCCACTCTGGTCGCGTCCGAGCCGAAAATCATGTTCGGGCGCATCTTCCTGATGCTGCTCGGCTTCTTGTTGATCTATCTGGGCTCGAAGAACGTGCTCGAACCCCTGCTGATGATCCCGATGGGGCTGGGCATGTCATCGGTCAACGCCGGAGTGATGTTCCTCGAAGGCAAGAAGATGGGGACGCTGTTCGTCGATCCCCTGATGTCCGATCCGATCGATCTGATGAACATCATGCAGATCGACTGGCTGCAACCGATCTACACGCTGACCTTCAGCAACGGCCTGATCGCCTGCCTGGTGTTCATGGGGATCGGCGTCCTGCTCGATGTTGGTTACGTGATGGCGCGACCCTTCCAGAGCATCTTCATTGCCCTGTTCGCCGAACTCGGGACCATCGCCGTCTTCCCGATCGCCATCTGGCTGGGCCTCAATCCGGGCCAGTCCGCCGCCGTAGCCACCATCGGTGGCGCCGACGGGCCGATGGTGCTGTTTACGTCGCTGGTATTGGCCAAGGATCTGTTCGTTCCGATCACTGTCGTCGGTTACCTCTATCTCGGGCTGACCTATGGCGCCTACCCGTATCTGATCAAGTGGCTGATACCCAAACACATCCGGGGGATCAGCATGGTCAGCGATCGCGGACCCAAGATCAGCCGTTCGCAGAAACTCACCTTCGCGGTAGTGGCCTGCACGCTGCTGTGCCTGCTGTTTCCGGTGGCTGCCCCGCTGTTTTTCTCGCTGTTCGTCGGCGTCGCCGTGCGCGAGAGTGGCATCGAGCCTTTTAGCAAGCTTCTCGGCGACGTATTCCTCTATGCCGCAACCTTCTTCCTCGGGCTGACGCTGGGCGTGCTCTGCGAAGCCAATACCCTGCTCGATCCGACGGTATTGAAGCTGCTGCTGCTGGGGATGCTGGCCCTGACGATTTCTGCTCTGGGCGGAATTGCGGGCGGCTACATCCTGTATTTCTGGTCCGGCGGCAAGTACAACCCGATGATCGGCATTGCCGGCGTCAGTTGCGTTCCGACCACGGCCAAGGTCGTCCAGAAAATTGCCACCGACGCCAATCCGGGAGCCATCATCCTGCCGCAGGCGCTGGGGGCGAACATCAGTGGCGTGATTACTTCGGCCATCATCGCGGCAACCTTTATAGCGATGCTGCGTTAGTCGCGGCGGGACATTTGCTGGGTAGCGCCGCCGCTGTTCGTCGCGGCGGCGCGCTGGCGACCATGACCGGCGCCAGGTTACCGCTGCGCAGCGCCTATTTCTCTGCGTCGTGGGGCTGCTTCGTGGGTTCGGCTGGAAAGCCGGGCAGCGGGATGCTGGTAAACAGGGTGCGCGTCTGGGTTTTCAGCTGGTCCTGCATCTGGTGCAGCATCTTCTTGCTCTGCTCCATGTAGGTAGCCATCATCGTCTGCATCGCCGGACCCTGGAAGTTCATGAACTGCGACCACATGTCGTTCTGCATCTGGTTGCTGCTTTCGCCGTAGATCTGTTGCGACTGGTCCTGCAGCTTCTTCTGGAAGTCGACGAAGGACTTGATGTTGGTTTCCAGGTACTTGCCAAGCATTCCCTGCATGGCGTGACCATAGAAACGAATCATCTGCGCCAGCAGGTCAGTGGTAAACAGCGGCATGCCGGCAGCCTCCTCCTCGAGGATGATCTGCAGCAGAATGCTGCGCGTAATATCCTCGCTGGTCTTGGCATCCAGCACATTGAAGTTTTCTTTTGACAGGACGAGGTCCTTGACATCGCTCAAGGTGATGTAGGCGCTCGTCTTGGTGTCGTAAAGACGACGGTTCGGGTATTTCTTGATCAGTCGCGGCTGCTCGGGCATGACGACCCTTCCTCCATTTGCAGATGACTCGACGAGTTCTCTTGCGCACTCTTTGATGCGGTGCAACACAATTATACGCCAGCAAAAAAAAACAGGCTCCTATTGGAGCCTGTGGTGACTTTTCTGCAGCAAAAAGCTGCTTTTATTGATAGTAGAGACCGCCACAGATGTTCAGCGTCGAACCAGTCATGAAGCCGGCGATATCCGAGGCGAGATAGGCACACGCGCCACCGATCTCTTCCGGCTTGGCCAGACGCTTCATCGGCACGGTGTCGATGATGCCCTGCAGGATTTCCGGCTTGATCGCCATGACCATCGCGGTTGCGACGTAACCAGGGCAGATGGCATTGACCGTGACGCCCTTGGCCGCCAGTTCGGCAGCCAGTGCCTTGCTGAAGCCAATCACACCCGCCTTGGCCGCCGAGTAGTTGGTCTGCCCCGCCTGACCCTTGAGACCGTTCAGCGACGAGATATTGATGATCCGGCCCCAGCCGCGCTCGGCCATCTTCGCCGAGACCTGCTTGGTCATGTTGAAGAGGCTGTTCAGGTTGGTTGAAATCACGGCGTTCCACTGCGCCAGTTCCATGCGCGCAAACATCTTGTCACGGGTGATGCCGGCGTTGTTGACGAGAATGTCGATCGGACCAGCCTTGGCTTCCGCCTCCGCAGCCATGGCAACGCAAGAATCATAGTCGGAGACGTCGCCGGCAACCGTGATGAAATCATTGAAACCGGCTTCGGCCATGGCCTTGCCCCACTCGTCCGGTTTGTCGAACTCCGGATGATAGGCAGCAACTACCTTGTGACCGGCCTTGGCCAGCTCCTGGCAAATGGCCGTACCGATTCCACCCATAGCACCGGTAACCAAAGCAACACGTTGTGTCATAGATCTTTCCTTTCCCGTTGACGATTGAAACATTTGACGGTATTTCACCGCCACGATTACCAAATCTGCTGATTACCCGGGGACCTTGGTTTCGCTGCCCCCTTGGAGCATCCCCGGCCACCGGGCCGGCAGCGGACCCGGTTCGCACCGCCACCGAAATACACGAATCGGTCGCCGATGCAGAATTGAAACTCACCAAAACAGCCACCGCCGATTCTGCATTGCAGCATCGGCGCTGTCAATGCCAAAGTATCCCGCGCATTATACAGCTCCCCTCGGTGCGCATCCGAAGGCCAGCAGTTTGACTGCCGACCGCCCAGTTGCTGCCGGGACTATAATCATGTCATGTATATCATCGTGATCGCCTGGCTGTACGTGACCGTGTTGATGGCGCTGACCGAAACCAGCGTGGTGGCCGGAATATTGACGCTGGTCTTCTACGGGCTGCTGCCGACGGCGCTGCTGTGGTGGCTTTTCGGCCGTCCCGGACGGCGGCGTCGCGCGGATCGAATACCCGAGAAAGCGGCTCCACCAGAGGACAAAGCAAGCGAAGGCGAGCACTGACTACTCTGTGGACAACCAGATCAGCGACGCCATGCGGCCGGTGGCGCCCTCACGCCGATACGAAAAGAAGCGGCTCGCTTGCTGCACCGTGCAGTATCCACCGCCATAGACGGCTTCGACACCAAGCCGGGCCAGGCGTTGGCGGGCCAGCAAGTAGAGGTCGGCCAGCCAGCCGCCAGAACCCGACTGCTGCAGCGGCCGGAAAGCCGCCGCTGCCTCGGCGTGCGCGTCGACAAAAGCCGTTCGCACCGCATCGCCGACGGCGAAAGCCTGGGGACCTATGGCGGGTCCCAGATAGACCATCAGGTCGGTGTTCGGGACCGCCATGGCGGCCACGGTTTGCTCCAGGATGCCAGCCTGCAGGCCTCGCCAACCGGCATGCGCAGCGGCAACGACGCTGCCCGAGCGGTCGCAGAAGAGCACCGGCAGGCAGTCCGCCGTCAGCACCGCACAAACGATTCCGGGGCTGCGGGCAAACGCCGCATCGGCAGCCGGGACCGGCGGCAAGCGTGCGTCGGCAGCATCGATCACCGTGGTGCCGTGCACCTGATTCAGCCAGCGGGGTGCCCCAGGCAGCCTGCCGGCAAGCCGCGCGCGATTCTCGTGGACCGCCAGCGGATCGTCACCGACGTGATCACCGAGGTTGAGGCTGGCGTAGGGAGCGACACTGACACCACCGCGACGGGTGCTGATCAGCGTGCGTACCCGCGCTGGTGCCGGCCAGTCGGGGACGATCCAGTCCTTATTGCTCACCAGGATCGTCCTCCTCCGGATCGTCATCACCGACGTAGATCACCTGTGGACCAGCGTCCTGATCCTCATCCCAATCGTCATCGTCATCGGCAAGGCCGTCCTCCTTGCTGCAGCGTGCCGACATGGCCTCCAGGCGCAGCGTCTCGACCAGCGCCGCCAGGTCATCGGGCACTGCCGATCGCCACAGCATCATCCGACCGGTTGCCGGGTGCAGCAGGGCCAGGCGGCACGCGTGTAGCGCCTGGCGAGGAAAGTCTGCGGCCTGCGGCACGCGGCTGGCCCCGGCTCCGTATGCCGGATCGCCGACCAGCGGATGCCCGATCGACGTCATATGCACGCGAATCTGGTGCGTACGGCCGGTTTCCAGCGCGCATTCGATCAGCGTACACGCCACGAAAGGCTCCAGGACGCGGTAGTGCGTACGCGCCGGCTTGCCCGTCCTGACCACGGCCATCCTGGTACGCAGCGTCGGATGCCGGCCGATGGGCGCATCGACCGTCCCCGAATGCTCAACAATGCCCCGCGCCAGTGCCTGGTAATAGCGCTTGACGGTGCGTGCCTGCAACTGCCGCACCAGATCGGTCTGCGCCTCGAGCGTCTTGGCGACAACCATCAGGCCACTGGTATCCTTGTCCAGGCGATGGACAATGCCGGCGCGTGGCACCTTGTCAAGTTGTGGCGCATAGTGCAGCAAGGCATTGAGCAAGGTGCCGCTCCAGTTGCCACTACCGGGGTGTACAACCAGACCAGCCGGTTTGTCGATGACCATCAGGCAGTCATCCTCGTAGATTACCTGCAGCGGGATATCTTCCGGAGTTGACGACTCGGCGCGCTCGTCAGGCGCCTCGGCGACTTCGAGGGTTTCGCCGCCCCAGAGCTTGTGTCTGGGCTCAACGATCGTCGCCCCGCTGACCGCCACCCGCCCCTCGCGTATCCAGGCCTGCAAGCGGCTCCGCGAATGTTGCGACAGCAGCCGCGCAAGAACCTGGTCCGCCCGCTGGCCACTGCAGTGGTCAGGCACGCGCAGGGTAATTCGGGGGTTTGCGCTATAATCGGCGTGCTCGGTGGCCTGCTTTGGCGCATCGGCCGCAGCCTTCTTTTCCTTTGGGTCTTCCATCATGCGTAGTTTAGCGGTTATCGCAACGCTTTTTCTGGCCTGTCTGATTTCGGGCTGCGGACTTTTCCCGGAAGCGAAGGATGAAACCGCTGGCTGGTCGGCCAACAAGCTCTATGCCGAGGCCAAGGATGCTCTCAACAGCAACTCCTACGCCAAGGCCATCAAGTACTTCGAGAAGCTCGAATCGCGCTATCCCTACGGTCGCTATGCGCAGCAGGCCCAGATCGACATCGCCTACGCGTACTGGAAGGACCTGGAGCCAGCTTCGGCGATCGCCGCCTGCGACCGCTTCATCAAGCTGCATCCCAATCATCCCAACGTCGACTACGTCTATTACCTGCGCGGGCTGATCAATTTCAACGAAGACCTCGGCATCATGGGCAGCATCAGCAACCAGGACATGACCGAACGCGACCCGAAAGGTGCACGCGAGTCTTTTGACGCCTTCCGCGAGCTGGTCACGCGCTTTCCGGACAGCAAGTACACTCCCGATGCGATCCTGCGCATGAAGTACCTGGTCAATGCTCTGGCGTCGCTTGAGCTACACGTCGCCCGTTATTACATGAAACGGGGTGCCTATCTGGCGGCGGCCAACCGCGCCCAGTACGCGGTGCTGAACTATCCCGATGCACCCGCCACCGAGGAAGCGCTGTTCATCATGGTCAAGGCCTATGACGCGCTCGCTCTCGCCGACCTCCGCGACGACGCCGAGCGTGTCATGCGCAAGAACTTTCCCGACAGCGAATACTATGTTCGCGGTCTCGATCGCAAGGAACCGTGGTGGAAGCTCTGGTAGTGCTGCCGTCACCGACAACGCGGGTAGCCACCCCCGTGGTCGGTACCGATCGATGCGGCACGGCGGGGCCGCACCGTGCAGACCTTCAGATCGACTGCTTGATGGCCAGCACAGCCATGTTGCGCAGGGTTCTCAGCAAGCTCAACTCCTTCTCCGAAATCACGATCTCGCCTGCCTGTTCGCGGTCGGCATAAATCATGCCAACGCCGTTGTTATTGATGCAGAGCGGGAAGACGACGAAGGTTTCGGCCGCTACCGCCTGGCGAAACCACCCTGGAATACGCGCCGAAATCTTCGGATCGTTGCTGTCGCTGATCAGGATATCCAGGCCTCGGGCGATCGCCGCATGGAAGATATCCGGGGCAAAGGCCAGTGAAAACCGGAAACGCTTGGCGATCTCCAGTGCATCCGGGCCGAAGCCGAAACGACCGACCATCGAGTTGCTGCGCCCTTCACGTATGCACAGGATGACACGCGTGAAGCCCTTCGCCCGGTAGATCGTCTCCAGGGTAATGCGCAGAACGTCGTTGAGCTTGAAGTCGCTGGCCAGGGCATTGCTCAAGTCCTGAATGCCGGCCAACAGAATGGTCTCGCTGGCCACCGGCGCAGCCGCTGCAAGCAACCTGCTGCGGTCCACCACTACTGGCTCCGCTGCGCTTGCCTCCACTTCCACCTCGAAGAGGACAGTCGTGCCAGCCAGCGCCTCGTCACCATCGGGAACCGCCGCGACCACCGGCGGACGGCCAGGCGCAATTCCCCAGGCGGTGATCTGCCTGCCGAAACGCGTCCGCGGCAGATGCAGGTGGACGGAAGCGGCAAACTGCGCGACCTGCGCCAGCGACTTCTCCAGCGCCATTCGTAGGTCCTGTTCGCCGAGGGCGACGGCGTCGCCGAAACGCATCGCGATTCGGCGCACCTCTTTCGGCTGATCGTCGACTGCCGTATCGCCGACCACCGCGCACAGCTCATTGGCCAGCGCCGAAAAAACGCGTAGGCGATCTTCCGGACCCAGCGGGCGACGAATACTGCCCGCCGGGAGTGCGCGCATGCTATTGACGATCAACCTGGGAAAACCCCAGGTCTGGGCAATACCCACGCCGAGATCCTCAAGGGAGATGCCCAGCACCTGCAGTGCCGCAGCCTCTTCCGAACAGCTCTTTTGCAGCAAGACACGCCTGATCTCGGCGCTTTCTTCGGGGAAGTAATACTGGCTGAGCAGGCGGCCCAGATTGTGGAACATCGAGCAGATGAACACCTGCTCGACGTCCGAAGACGCCCGACTCTTTCCGGCGATGTCCCGGGCCAGCACACCGGCAAGATTCGCGCGCAGGAACTCGTCCCGGATCTGATCGGCGTTGTCCTTGTGCTGCATGTGTTCGAGGAGCAACACCGTGATGGCAATGCTGCGCACGGCATCGAGACCCAGGACCACCACCGCGCGCGAGACGGTGCTGATGTTCCCGCCACCAGCCTGCTTGTAATACACCGAGTTCACCATGCGCAGAATCTTGTTGGTCAGCGAGAAGTCCCTGAGGATCGTGTTCGAGACTTCGGCGACACTCTGATTCTCCGAGTTGGTGATTCGGTTGATGGCGGCGACCGACTCCGAGAGCGCCGGGAAATCGCTCTTGTGTCGCATTCGTCGCAGCAGAAAGTCGATCGTGCTCTGCCGAGGGTCGGCCGCTGCTGCCGGTGTTCCCGGTTCGAGGTAATCGTCGAGCGCCTCGCGCATCTGCCTCGCTGATTGGTAGCGGTCCTGCGGATCGCGTGCCAGTGCCCGGTAGAGAAGATGCTCCAACCGCTCCTCAAACAAGCCGTTGCACTCCTGCGGCAGGCGGATGTCCTGCTCGGCGATCTGCTTCATCACCAGCTTGAGGTCACCCCCGGCAACTGCCCGCTTGCCGGTCAGCAACTCGAAAAAAACCAGCCCCGCAGAAAAAATGTCGGACCGTTCGCTGCTCGCGCGCCGCGAGACGTACTCCGGGGCCATATACGCCGGCGTGCCGGTCAACTGACCACCGTCTTTTGCCAGCGCCTCGGCCCGCGCAGCGATGCCGAAATCCATCACGCGTGGCAGGCCATCCTCGTCGATCAGAATGTTGCTTGGCTTGAGGTCACGGTGAATGATTCCCGCCGCATGGGCGTGCGCCACCGCGTCGAGGACGGCTTGCATGATCGCGATGGCTGCGGCCGGCGTCAGACCGCCACTGAGCGTCAGGTGCTCAGCAAGGTTCTTGCCGGGCACGTACTGGAAGACCAGATAAAGATCGCCTCCTTCCTCGGCGGCTTCGAAGATCGGAACGATGTTCGGGTGGCGCAACTGGCTGACCATCCGTGCCTCGTCGAGCAAGCGGCGATTTTGCTGCGTATCGGAGCCTGCGAAGTGCAGCGTCTTGATCGCCACCTGCCGCTGCAAATGCGGATCGCGCGCAAGATAGACAATGCTCTGGGCACCACGACCCAACTCGCGAATGATCTCGAAACGCCCGATGTGTTTGCTCACTGTGTGCGACCACCAGCGCGGAAAACAGGCATTCTAAGCGTCTCTGAGTTCATCCACAGCAATCGTCCTGACGCAGCGCAGGATGCATGCGATTGCCCTGTACTTTTGCGCTCTCGCTCCCTGACCCATACTCAGACAACCTGATCTCGCCTTGACAATGGATTCCCCCGCGAGTAGATTCGCAACCCTGCCTTGGCGAGCTCCCGGGTCGGCGCCGATTTGACATCAACAGATTGCGGGCGCCTTAAAAATGCCGCTAAAGCGAGGTCCACATGAAGACCCGTCGAGCTTTGCGTCGACGGGTTTTCTGTTTTGCAACCGCCGCACGAGACCAGCGAACAAACAAGGGAACATCCATGCAGCCTGACCGTACAGCCGAACTGACCGCGCGCCTCGAGCAGGACATCCTCGTTCTCGACGGCGCGATGGGTACGATGATCCAGCGGCAGGGCTTGCAGGAAGCGGATTACCGCGGTGATCGCTTCGCCAAACATGCGCATGATCTGAAGGGCAACAACGACCTCCTGCTGCTGACCCGACCGGACATCATCCGGGCGATTCACGCCGAGTATCTGGCCGCTGGCGCTGATATTCTCGAAACCAATACCTTCAACTCGACCAGCGTTTCGCAGGCGGACTATCACCTCGAAGCCATCGTTTATGAGCTGAATGTGGCCGGCGCCAGCCTGGCCCGGGCTGTCTGTGACGAGTTCACCGCCAGTGACCCGGCGAAGCCGCGTTTTGTCGCCGGCGTCATCGGACCGACCTCGCGCACTGCGTCGATTTCGCCCGACGTCAACGACCCTGGTTACCGGAATACCAGCTTCGACGAACTGGTCGGCAACTACGCCGAAGCGATACGCGGCCTCTGCGATGGTGGCGCCGACATTCTGCTGGTCGAAACGGTTTTTGATACCTTGAACGCCAAGGCCGCGCTCTTCGCCATCGACCAACACTTCGAGACGGCCGGGCGACGCTGGCCGGTGATGATTTCCGGAACGATTACCGACGCCTCCGGAAGGACGCTATCCGGGCAGACCGCCGAAGCCTTCTGGAACTCTCTGAACCACATTCGTCCGTTGAGCTTTGGCCTCAACTGCGCCCTCGGCGCCGGCGACCTGCGCCAGTACGTCGAAGAGCTTGCCCATCTCTGCGATTGCTTCGTTTCGGCGCACCCCAATGCCGGCCTGCCGAATGCTTTCGGCGGCTATGACGAGACCCCGGAGCAACTCGCAGCGGAAATCTCCGACTGGGCGAAGCAGGGTTTCGTCAATATTGTCGGTGGCTGCTGCGGCACCTCACCGGAACATATCGCGGCCATTGCCAGAGGCGTTGCGGGAGTCAGGCCGCGCATCTTCCCGCAGCTTGAACGCAAGCTCCGGCTGTCGGGTCTCGAGCCATTCAACGTCGGCAAGGGGTCGCTGTTCGTCAACGTCGGCGAGCGGACCAACGTCACCGGTTCGCGGGCCTTTGCCCGGATGATTCTCGAAGGCCGCTTCGACGATGCGCTGGCGGTTGCCCGGCAGCAGGTGGAAAGCGGCGCGCAGGTGATCGACATCAACATGGATGAGGCGATGCTCGATTCGCAGGCAGCGATGGATCGCTTCCTCAAATTGATCGCCAGCGAGCCGGACATCTCGCGGGTACCGATCATGATCGACTCGTCGAAATGGGAGATCATCGAGGCTGGCCTCAAGTGCATCCAGGGCAAGGGGATCGTTAACTCGATCTCGATGAAGGAGGGCGAAGCCGAGTTCCTTCGCCAGGCCAGGCTGGCGCGCCGATATGGTGCGGCGGTGGTGGTGATGGCTTTCGACGAGGCCGGACAGGCCGATACCTTCCAGCGCAAGACCGAAATCTGCGCCCGCGCCTACCAGTTGCTCACCGAACAGGCAGCTTTCCCGCCCGAAGACATCATCTTCGACCCGAACATCTTCGCCATCGCCACTGGCATCGAAGAGCACAACAACTACGCCGTCGACTTCATCGAGGCCTGCACCTGGATTCGTGCCAGCCTGCCGGGAACGCAGATCTCCGGCGGCGTCTCCAACGTCTCCTTCTCCTTCCGCGGCAACGATGCCGTGCGTGAGGCGATCCACACGGTCTTTCTCTATCACGCCATCAAGGCCGGATTGTCGATGGGAATCGTCAATGCCGGCATGCTTGGTGTGTACGATGATGTTGACCCGCTTCTCCGGGACAAGGTCGAGGACGTGGTGCTCAACCGCCGCGCCGATGCCGGCGAAGCACTGGTCGAGTTTGCTCAGACGGTGCGCGAGGGCAAAGCCCGCGACAGCGGCCCCGACCTCAGCTGGCGCGAACTGCCGGTCGAAGAGCGGCTTTCGCATGCCCTGGTCAAGGGAGTCACCGACTTCGTGGTCGCGGATACCGAAGAATGTCGTGCCGCGCTGGAGTCCGCAGGCAAGCCGCCCCTGGCGGTCATCGAGGGGCCCTTGATGAACGGCATGAATGTCGTCGGTGACCTCTTCGGCGCCGGCAAGATGTTCCTGCCGCAGGTGGTCAAGTCGGCGCGGGTGATGAAGCAGGCGGTGGCGCACCTGATCCCCTTCATCGAAGCCGAAAAGTTGCGTACGGGTATCAGCAGCAAGGGGCGGATCATCATGGCCACGGTCAAGGGCGACGTGCACGACATCGGCAAAAACATTGTCGGCGTCGTGCTTGGCTGCAACGGTTACGAAGTCATCGATCTCGGCGTCATGGTTTCCTGCGACCGGATTCTGCATGCTGCGCGAGAGCATGGCGCGCAGGCGGTCGGCCTGTCAGGCCTGATCACCCCGTCGCTCGAAGAGATGAGTCATGTCGCGGCCGAGATGCAGCGCCTCGGCTTTGCCGAAGGCCCTGACTCGCCGGTGCCACTGCTGATCGGTGGGGCAACGACCAGCCGCGCGCACACGGCGATCAAGATCGCGCCGAACTACTCGGGGCCGGTGGTCTATGTCCCCGATGCCTCGCGCGCCGTCGGCGTCGTCACCCGCCTGTTGTCGATCGACAACGCTGCCGAATTCCGGGCTGAACTGGCCGCTGACCACGACAAGGTGCGCGCGCAGCACGCCAACAAGAAAGGCATCCCGCTGGTGACGCTGCAGGCCGCGCGCAGCAACCGCCTGCGCTGGAACGAGGATCCCGCGTACCGGCCAAGCGCACCGAAAAAGCCCGGCGTGCACGTGCTGCGCCAGGTCGATCTGGCGACCCTCGCCGAGTACATCGACTGGGGCCCTTTTTTCCAGACCTGGGATCTCGCCGGCAGTTACCCGAAGATTCTCGACGATCCTGTCGTAGGCCCTACCGCACGCGGCGTCTTCGCTGACGCGCAGGCGCTGCTGACCAGAGTGATCAGCGAGCAGTGGTTGAGTGCCAACGCCGTCTTCGGCATCTTCGCGGCCAACGCCGTCGGCGACGACATCGAAATCTATGCCGACGAGTCGCGCAGCGAGAAACTGATGATCTGGCACAATCTTCGCCAGCAGCACGAGCGTCCGCCGGGCAAGCCGCACTACTGCCTGAGTGATTACGTTGCCGAACGCGGCACGCCGGACTGGATTGGCGCTTTTGCCGTCGGCGCGGGTTTTGGCATCGAGACCAAGCTTGCCGAGTTCGCCGCCGCGCACGACGATTACCATGCGATCCTGTTGAAGGCGATCGCCGACCGCCTGGCCGAAGCCTGCGCCGAGTGGTTGCACAGGCTGGTGCGACGTGACTACTGGGGCTATGCCAGCGATGAAACGCTCGACCGTGCGGCGCTGATCCGCGAGGACTATCGCGGCATCCGGCCGGCTCCTGGCTATCCGTCCTGTCCCGATCACACCGCCAAGGGTCCCCTCTTCGCCGTGCTCGATGCCCCGCACAATGCGGGAATGACTTTGACCGAATCCTTCGCGATGACTCCCGCGGCGGCAGTTTCCGGCTTCTACCTGGCACATCCGCAGGCGCACTACTTCGCCGTCAGCAAGATCGCCGGTGATCAACTGGAAGACTGGGCACAGCGCGCTGGCTTGAGTGTCCCGGAAGCCCGGCGTTGGCTGGCGCCGCTGCTCTGAGAACGCGCGCAGGCGCAGGCTGACCGATGGCTGACGGGCAACTTCCGGATTTCGTGCTTCGTGACGTTGAACTGTCCGCGCGGACAACGCTGGCCTTGCCCGGTCGGGCCACCTTGCTTGCCGAAATCACTGCTGCCGATCAACTCGCGCAACTTGCCGGCAGCGGCGGGCCTCGCCGCTGCATCCTTGGGGATGGCAGCAATGTCGTCCTCAGCGGTGACTTTGACGGCTTGCTGTTGCACATGGCGATCAGCGGCCGCGAACTGATCGGCGAGGATGACCAGGCCTGGTATGTGCGCGCCGGCGCCGGTGAGAACTGGCATCAATTGGTGACCTGGACGCTTGAGCAGGGCTGGCCGGGCCTGGAAAATCTGGCCTGGATCCCCGGTACCGTCGGCGCCGCGCCAATCCAGAATATCGGCGCCTATGGCCTCGAGGTCGCCGATCGCTTCCTCTCACTCGAGGCCTGCGACATGCTGACCGGAAAGACGAGACGGCTCGATCGCGCCGCCTGCCGTTTTGCCTACCGTGACAGTGTCTTCAAGCAACAGGGCTGGCACCTCGATGGCCGCCTGGCCATCACCCGGGTGACCTTCCGCCTGCCGAAAGCCTGGCAGGCGCTGACCGGCTACGCCGATCTGGCCGCCGAACTGGCGCGGCAACAGATCGCTCGCCCAAGCGCCAGAGAGATCGCCGCGGCGGTGATCGCTGTCCGTAGCCGCAAGTTGCCCGATCCGGCGGTGCTGCCCAACGCCGGCAGCTTTTTCCATAATCCGGTGGTGGATGCGGCGGTCGGCGAACGTCTGGCCAGCGCGTATCCGAAGGTTCCCCGCTATCTTCAGGCCGATGGTCGGGTCAAGCTGGCTGCCGGCTGGCTGATCGAACAGAGTGGTTGGAAAGGCCGCGACCTTGGCCGCGTCGGGATGTACGAGAAGCAGGCATTGGTACTGGTCAATCGTGGCGGCGCGCGTGGCGAAGAGGTGGTCGCGCTGATGAAAGCTGTGCAGGCGGATGTCCGGGAGCGTTTTGGTATCGAACTTTTCCCTGAGCCGGTTTTTCTCTGACGCGTTGCTGACGCATTGGTGGGCATTGACAGCAACCCTGCGGCGGCCGCCACCGCCATTGCAGGCGAATTGCTCGCGATCAGGTCCTGGTGCACCGCGTCAGAATTTCTCGCTCGGGCGCAGGAAACGCCACTGACCAAGCGGCAGGTCGCCGAGTCTGAGCGCACCGATGCGCACCCGCTTGAGGCCAATGACGCGTAGCCCGACCAGGTCGCACATGCGCCGGATCTGCCGCTTTCTGCCCTCGCGGAGAACGAAGCGAAGCTGATCGTCGTTGAGCCATTCCACCCTGGCCGGTTTCAGCTTGCGGTCGTCGAGGCTGAGCCCATGATTGAGCAGCGCAAGCCCTTTGGCATCGAGATGCCCTTCGACGCGTACCAGGTATTCCTTGTCGATGGCGGAGTTTTCGCCAATCAACTCGCGCGCCACGCGCCCGTCCTGTGTCAGGACCAACAGCCCGGTCGAATCAATATCCAGCCGACCCGCAGGCGCCAGCCCTTGCAGGCAGGCAGGATGAAAAACCGGCGTGTCGGGTGTGCGGTACTGGTTGTCCGGCTGAATCAGCTTCACTGCCGGCGTAAAGCCGGGCTCCGGCTGCCCCGAGACATAGCCCATCGGCTTGTGCAGCAGGATCGTCAACCGGCTTTGCTGGTTTGCCTGTGCCTGACGGTCGAGGGTGATCACGACCCCCGGATCAGCGCGAGTTCCGAGTTCGCTGACTCGCTGCCCGTCAACAAAAACCCAGCCGCGCGCAATGTACGCATCGGCGTCGCGGCGCGAACAAAGACCGCGTTCGGCCATCAGCTTGGAGATGCGAGTGCCAGCTGGCGGCGCGCTGCCTGCCGGAAGGGGCGGCGAGCCAGGCGAGACGGCGGAACCGCGCGTCGTGGTCGCGTGCGGCTGCACCTTGCCGGCAGCAGCCGTCGCTGCCGGCTTCGGCCGGTTCATGCTGCCGCGCACCGGTGGGCGGGCGCTGCTTGCGGCAGCCCGTATCCCCGGTGGCGGAGTCAGGGTCTTGCGTGGCCGTTCGGCCATCAATCAGGCAATATCGAGCAACTCGATCTCGAATACCAGCTTCGCGTGCGGCGGAATCATCTTTCCGGCACCGCGGGCACCATAGGCCAGACTGGCAGGAATGGTCAGCTTGCGAATACCGCCGACACTCATTCCCGGGACACCCTCTTCCCAGCCGGCAATGACGTGGCGGCCGTCAAGCGGAAAGCGGAAGGGTTCGTTACGGTCGACGCTCGAATCAAACTTCTTGCCGTCGGCCAGCCAGCCGGTGTAGTGCACGATGACGTGCTGACCAGAACTTGCGGTGGGGCCGCTGCCAACAATGATATCTTCGATTTCCAGACCGCTGTTCGTGGTGACAATGGGCATCTGTGTTCCTCGTGAACAAAAACCCGAAGTTTAGCCCAGCATGCCGGTCTGCGGCCAGTTGAATGCACGGCACGACTGCGCGCGGGTGGTGGCGACCAGGCATCGCGCTGCCGCTTGGCGCCTGCAGCCTGCGCGCGGCGCGTGCCGATCGTCGCCACCGCGACAGCCAATTGGCAGGCTTTCAGTTACACTCGGCAGCCACACTTTCTGGGGGTCCACTCGATAATGAGCGCGACAACTTTCGATCCGGCGCGTCGCTTTGGCGGTATCGCTCGCCTTTACGGCGGCGACGCCTTGCTGCGCTTCGGCGAGGCGCACGTTGCGGTCGTCGGCATCGGTGGGGTCGGTTCATGGGCGGCCGAAGGCTTGGCGCGTTCTGCGATCGGCAGGATCACCCTGATCGACCTGGACATGATTGCCGAATCCAACGTCAACCGCCAGGTGCATGCACTCGACGGCGAGTTCGGCAAAGCCAAGGTGAGCGCCATGGCGCAAAGGATTCGCGCCATCAACCCGAATTGCCTGGTCAGCGAAATCGAGGATTTCGTGACCCCGGAGAACCTCGATACGGTGCTTGGCGGCGGCTTCGACTACATCATCGACGCCATCGACCAGGTGCGCAGCAAAGCGGCAATGATTGCGTGGTCGAAGCGTCGTTCGGTACCGCTGATCACCACCGGTGGCGCCGGCGGGCAGATCGATCCGACGCGCATCCAGATCGCCGACCTCGCCTGCACCATTCAGGATCCGCTGCTCGCCAGGGTGCGCTCGCTGCTGCGCAAAGACTACGGCTTCAGCCGCGAAGCCGGCAAGAAGTTCACCATCCCGGCGGTGTTCTCCAGTGAACCGCTACGCTATCCGGAACGTGGTGATGCCTGCGAGGATCCGCCGACCCTCAGCGGGCTGAGCTGCGCCGGCTTCGGTTCGTCGGTCTGCGTGACCGCCGCTTTCGGGTTGCTGGCTGCCGGCGAGGTGCTCAAGTACTTGGCCAGCAGGCCAACGCGGGGAGCGGCTGATCTGTCCTGAGAACATCGGTCCGCGCCCCGCCATACGGGCCATGTCTCCACCTCAGGCGACCATGACCCGATTTTTCCCCGCCTGTTTGGCGGCATACATCGCTTCGTCTGCTCGCTTGGTGACCGAAACCTGCGTATCGCCCGCCTGAAACTCGCTCACGCCGGCGCTGAAGGTGATCAATTGCCGGTTGTTTTCATGCAGGAAGATGCGCCGGGTCAGCTCTCGCTGCAAGCGGGTAATGGCCTTCTGGGCGTCCCCGACCGGGGTGTCGGGCAGAACGACGATGAACTCCTCACCACCGAAGCGAGCAACGGTATCCTGAGGACGCATCGTTTCCCGGATCACGGTGGCGAGGTGGATCAAGGCCGCGTCACCGGCGTCGTGGCCGAGCGAGTCGTTGAGTTTCTTGAAGTTGTCGATGTCGAGCATGGCCACGCAGAGTGGCGACTGGCGGCGCTGCGCACGCGCGACTTCCTTGTCAAAAGCCTCCTCCAGGCCGCGGCGGTTGAGCGCACCAGTCAGCTGGTCGTGGCGAACCAGCGTGCTCGCGCGGTCGAGTTCGACTTGCAGTTCGTTAATCCGCGCCTCGGCCTCGCCAACGCGCTGCCGCGTGGCACGCAGGTCGTCACGCGAGCGCTGCGCGTTGAGCTGGATGATGCGGGTCTCGCGGATCACTTCGGCCAGGACATCTTCGAGTTGGGTAAGGTCCTCCGCCTCGCTGATCCTGGCCGCGCAGATTTCGATCTTGTCGTGATAGTCGGAAGTCGATTCGGCGAATTCAGCGAGATGATCGACAAAACCGGCCAGCATCTGCTTGAGGCTCAGGCGGGCTTCGTTGAGGCTGTACTTGAGCTGGCTCTGTTTGAAAACGACTTCCTTGAGTCGCATCGCGGCGTCGCCGATTGCGCGGATGTTCAAAGGACCGCCGACGATGTCGCGGACGATATCGATTTGTCCCGTCAGCCAGCGGTCTTCGACGACCAGTTCGCCGACGTTTTCGATCAGTAACTGCAATAGATCGAGGAGGCCGGCGCGCAGTTCGGAGCGGTCTTCACTGAGAATTTCCAGACGGAACGAAAGACGCTTGATGCTCGCCAGCAAACCTTGCAGCGATGAACGCGAAGCGGCGTTGCGAACTTTGTGGGCCAGCATGCGAGTATCGGCGGCAAGTTCCGGCTCATCGGCAAGTTGTGTCGCAATGACGACTTCGAGGGTGTATGCGAAAAGATCGCGCAGCTCGCCTGACAGCTCGCTGCCCCGGTTGGTGCTGGCCGCCGCAGCAAGGTCATTGACACCCAGCAGAGCAGGCTCAGGCAGGGCGTCGTCAGCCGACTCCACAAGAAGATCTTCCTCGCCAGCCGGGGAATTGGCTGACCACGATTTCAGCAGGCCCTGCAGTCGTCCGAACAGCAGCTCACTATTGCCTGAAGCGGCGGCGAGCACCCGTTCAAATGCGTCGCGCTTGCGGGCTACGGTCAGTCCCGCCTGTTTATTTTCCCATTGGCGCAGAAACTCGCCGAACAGATCATGCCACGGCAGCTCGCTTTCCTTGCCGAGTTGCTTGACCAGGTCGCCAACGCCCACCCGGAGCTCCGCCCAACTCGTGCCCTTGAGCGCCTGTTCAAAACGTCTCACCAGCCTTTGCTGAACGGGCGTTTCCCTGGGTAGAGAGTTCTGCAGTGCTTTCAGCTCACGCTCCGGGAAAGCCTCCGCGAAGCCTCCCGTGCCCGCAATCTCATGGTAGAGGTCCCGGTAGTTCTCAGGGGATGGCGGCAGACGCCGGACAACCAGAAGACGCAAGGTCTCGCGGGCAATTTCCGAGGGATTCGTGAGGCTTGGCATGGCATTCCGAAGAAACAAGGCAATCGGGGCATTCTAACGGTCATGGCGATTCCAGACACCCCCGATGATGAAAGCCATGACCGTTCCCTCCCTTGCAGGGCGCATTCCGGCTTGCACGCCGGAATCGTTCGTTGGGCACGGAGCATGGCTCCGTGAATTCCCCATCTCCCTTGCAGGGCGCATTCCGGCTTGCACGCCGGAATCGTTCGTTGGGCACGGAGCATGCTCCGTGAATTCCCCATCTCACCCCCCGACCCCGCTCCCACAAGCGGGCGAGGGGAGGTTGGTGAGTCGCTGACGCGACTTGCACATTAACAGTCAGTCGGCCCACGCCTGTAAAACCATGTGGCCCGGCGGGTCTGGCGGATGATCGGCTGCGCCTGGCGACTTCTCGCCGCTTCGGCAGCAGCTCCTTGAGGACCGGCGCCGCCGGAGTGCTGAACGGGGGCATACTTTCAGCGCGGCATACGGAGCCACTTCGCGTCGCCAAAAGGCAGCCTCGACACACTACAGGAAGCGCCAGCTTCCGCTATAATCGTCCCTACGCGCCAGCATCTGCCCCCGTAGCATGAAGGTCGTGCAGTTGATTTGTAATCATCAGGTCGTGGTTCGATTCCGCGTGGGGGCACCATAAAACATGCAGATCGGTGGCCTGGGCTTGGGTAGGAGTACCTCTTCGAGCCTGGTCAGGCGACGTTCGAGTGTGTTCATTTCAGGGCCTCTTCGGGTAGCAGAGTCACGCGGCAGGGACGATTGGTAGTGGCGACGAGGGCCGCGACCTTCGCCCGCTCCCTGAAAGCGTCTTCGGATTCCTAGGCGCGTCGGTCCACAACCCTGTCGCCGATGACGGCGTGGACGGCTTCACTGCCAACCGTGCACAGGATGCGGCGTAAGAGGATGTCGATCCGGTTCTGGTTCGGGCGTGTAGTCCCTTCCAGCTTGGCCATGCGGCGTTCAAGTGCGGTGCTCATTTCGTGCTCTCCAGCACGTTGATGCGCGCTTCAAGCGCTTGAGTCTCCACCGCCTTGCGGCGAGCTTCCACGATACCGGCCAGGGTCGCGGCCTCGCCGGGCAGAAGGTCGCCGGCAGCCACGGCTTGCAGGATGGCCGCCTGAGCCTGAGCGACGCCCTCGGCAGATCCCGTAGCCGGCAAGGCCAGGAAAATCGGGCGCTCCTTCGCAACCGGAACCAGGCGCTCGATCACCAGCCGTGCGGCGCTGATGTCACCTTCCTTCGCCATGTCCACCACCTTTCTGGCGATGGCCTCGGCGCCTTCCTCCATCAACCGTAGCGCCTGCCAATTTCAGCCCAAGCGCCTTGCGCAGCAAGCCGGGCTGGTTCCGACGCTTCAACCCGCCCCAAGATCGTCAACAATGCCCGTAGCGGCGCGTTCTGCTCATCGCCGGTAGCGTCTATGGCCGCCTGCTTGTCCCGTGTCCGCTGCGCGCGTTTGCGCTCGGCAGCAGTCATCCGCCGGTCGCCCTGAGGGGGCGGCCACGCTTCATACCTGCTGCTTTTTCGTTGGCGATGGTAAGCTCCCGTCTGTATACGTGATTGTCACGATAATAGCACGACAGCGAAAGCCTGGCGACGCACCCGCCAGTTGTGGATATCAGGAGAGCGGCCGGAGTGTCTTCAAGACGCGAGACGTCGGGCGGTCGCTCCCGACCAATAGCCAATAATGGTGTCGGCGCGCGGACCATCTCCGGGCGATTTCACTTGCACCCAGGCTCTTCCTGTGAGCCTGTTGCCAGTCATCATGCACGGGCTGCCTCGCTGGGGCGGAATCTTTCCTGTGACGGGTGGCTTCTCTCAACTTGGCCAATGGACGCGCAATTCCTCGCGTTTCCTTCAGAGGCATACGGTGGCTCGTTTTGTTCCCGTACAATGGCGAGTCAAGCTATGCAAGAATCATTGTCTGGGCTGAGAAGCCATGCGGAATGGGAATCTGATGGACGTCTACAACGCGGAAATCTCTGCCGGTTCCTTGATGTTGCCCGAAAGTCGCAGGATTGCTGGTCTGCTCCTGAGCAGTCCTTCCCGGGAGCAGTGGTTCGCTGCCCTCAAACTCGACAATCTGCTGCAGAAGAGGACCCCGGCGACGGCCCGGCGCCAGGCGCAGTTGATCCGCAAACGCCTGGAAACGCTAGAGGATGAAGGGTTGAAGCTGATTGCCACCGGTTCACAGGAGATCGCGACGCAGCTATTGTTTGCTGCAGCGATCAAGCACAGTCGCATCTTCGCCGACTTCCTGCTTGACGTGTACGCCGGAAAACTTCGCCGACTGGAGCAGAACCTGTCCCCCGCCAAGGACTGGGACGCCTTCCTGGCGGAATGCGTACAGCGCGATCCCGAGCTTGCCAATCTCAGCACTTCCACCAAAGCAAAGGTGCTACAGGTCATCCTGCGCGTCCTCGCCGAGGGCCGCTATGTCGATTCCGCCAGGACATTGCGGCTGACCCCACCCCACCTGCACCCCGACGTCGTCGGCTACCTCAAGCGCCACGGAGAGACCGAAGTGCTTGCCATCATGGACATGACCCGATGAGTCACGGCCTCAACGAGCGGCTCAACCAGCTACTGCCCAAACTAACTTCGCCCGACCTGTTGGCGAATCACGGTTCCGGCGGCGAGATTGGCTTCTGGATCTTCGACTACCCGCCCGAGGACGAGATGGCCGTACGGACTTTCCTCCAGGAGGTCGTCCTGCCGGCACTGGCCAGGCATCAGCCCACGATCCGGGTCGCGGCGGTGAATCTCTTCGACCTCGTGATCGGCCTGCTGGACGAGCGCAAGTTGCTCGACAAGGTCCTCGAGATGCAGCGCACGCAAGGTGACGCCAAGACACTCGAATCGCTACGCCGTGTTCTCAAGGAGGACAAGCTCGCCCAGCGGCTGGTGGCCCAGCACGACATCGCCAAACTGGACCTGCTCATTCTCTGGAACGTCGGCGCCGCCTATCCGATGCTCCGCACCCACACGCTGCTCTCGGCGCTGCATGCCCACATGAAAGACAAGCCGCTGGTGATGTTCTATCCCGGAAAGTACGACGGCTATTCCTTACGCCTCTTCAGCCGCTTGAAAGACGACCACTACTACCGCGCCTTCCGTCTCGTTACCTGAACTCCTCTGCCCGGAACAACCAACAATGAAAATCAGGGATCTCTTCACCAAGCCGATCGACCGCCCGATCAATGGTGTGATCAAGGCTGACCAGCGCGACGCCGAGAGCATTTGGCAGGAACTCGACGAGTACGTCGTCACCAAGCAATTGACGGAGTATCTCCGGCGCTTTTTCGACGCATTCCTCGCCGCCGCCGACAACCCGAAAGATCCCGTTCTCTCGGCGCGGATGGCCGTCTGGGTCTCGGGCTCCTTCGGCTCCGGCAAGTCGCACTTCATCAAGATCCTCTCCTACCTGCTCGAGAACATCGAAGCGGTGAACCCGAAGGACGGTAGCACCAAACGGGCGGCGCAGTTCTTCGGCGAGCACAAGATCAAGGACGCGATGCTGCTCGCGGATGTTCAACGCGCGGTGCGAGGCAGTTCCGATGTGATCCTGTTCAACATCGACGCCAAGGCCGACAGCAAGGATGAGCGCGATGTCATCCTGCAGGTCTTTCTGCGCGTCTTCAACGAAAAGCTCGGTTACAGCGGCGACGCGCCGCACGTCGCCGAGATGGAACGTCATCTGGTCAGCAAGGACGCCTACGAGAACTTCAAAGCTGCCTTCGCCGACAGGAACGGCTCCACCTGGGATGCCGAACGCGATGCCGTCGATTTCCTGCGTGACGACGTGGTGTATGCCCTGGCCAAGGCGCTCAAGCAAAGCGAGGCCTCCGCCGCGGCATGGTTCGACAACGCTCGCGAGACCTACCGGATCAATATCGAAGGGCTCGCCAGGCTGATTCGTGACTATCTCGCCAGCAAGCCGGCCGGGCACCGGATCGTCTTTCTGGTCGATGAAGTCGGCCAGTTCATCGGTAACAACACGCAGTTGATGCTCACCTTGCAAACCATCGCCGAGCAACTGGGGACGCTGTGCCAGGGGCGCGCGTGGGTGATCGTCACCAGTCAGGAAGACATCGACGCCGCCATCGGCGAAGCCAACAAGACCAGGTCGCAGGATTTCTCCAAGATTCAGGGGCGCTTCCATACCCGTCTGTCGCTGGCCAGCTCCAATACGGATGAAGTCATCGGCGAGCGCCTGCTGGCCAAGACCGAAGCGGCCCACGTCGCGCTGCGTGATCGCTTCGAACAGAAGGGCGACATCATCAACAACCAGCTCGCCTTCGTCGGCAACTCGGTCAGCATGCGGTGCTACAAGGATTCGGCGGAGTTCGTCGCGACCTACCCGTTTGCGCCCTACCAGTTTGCCTTGCTCGAGAAGATTTTCGAATCGATCCGCAAGGTAGGCGCTACCGGCAAACACTTGTCGAAAGGTGAGCGTTCGCTGCTCGACGCCTTTCAGTCGGCGGCGGTCCGTAATGCCGACCGGGGACTCGATGCGCTCGTTCCCCTCAATGACTTCTATCCCTCCATCGAAAGCTTCATCGATACCAGCGCCAAGCTCTCGATTGATCAGGCCCCCGAAAATCCCGCGCTGGAAGCCTTCGATGTCAGCCTGCTCAAGGCCATGTTCCTGATCCGCTATATCCCGGACATCATCAAGCCGAACGTCGACAACCTCGGCACGCTCTGCGTCAATGAGATCGATGCCGACAAGCTGGCACTCAAGCGCCACATCCAGGAAAGCCTGGCCCGCCTCGAACAACAACGGCTGGTCAGCCGCAATGGCGATCTCTGGTTCTTCCTGACCAACGAAGAGCGCGATGTGGCGCGCGAGATCGGCCATGTTGCCGTCTCCGCGCATGAAAAGTCGAAGCTCCTGAGCGAGATGATTTTCGACGACATCTTTCGCCAGCTCACCAAGGTGCGGCACCGGGACACCAAAGCCGACTACGAAATCAATCGCCTGCTCGACGGTGTACCCTGGAAGAACGCCAACCATCAGCTAACGCTGGAAGTAGCCACCCCGCTCGGCGACGACTATGAAACGCTCACCGACGCCAGGTGCATCCTGCGCAGTTCGGAGTCCGGTGGTCGCGCGCTGATCCGGTTGGCCGAAGGCGAGCGGCTCGACATCGAACTGTCGCTTTACCTCCAGATCGAAAAGTACATCGACAGCCCCAAGGCCAGCACCGCGGCCGGCTCGGTCAAGCGCATCCTGCTGGATCGCAAGGATGAAAACCGTGACCGTCGCGCGCGCATTCTTGCCCAGTTGAGCGATCTGATGCTCACCGGCGACTGCTACGCCCTCGGCCAGAAGCCGCAGATCAAGGCGGCCAGCCCCGGCACGCTGCTCGACGAGCTGGTCAATTACCTCATCTCAAATACTTATACCAAGCTCCCTTATCTCAAGGTCCGACAAGCCGACCCCATTGCCGAAATCAAGGCGGTGCTGGCCAGTAATGACATCGGGCAGCACGGCTTGGGGCTCGATGGCGCAGAAGGCAATCCCCTGGCCATCAAGGAAATGCGCGAGTACCTGCACCTCAAGGCCAGCGCCGAACGGGTGCTGCTCTCCGACGTGGTGGATCGCTTCACGGGCACCCCCTGGGGCTGGAAGCCGGAATGGGAAGTCGTCCTGCTGGTGGCCCGCCTGTTCATGGCCGGCGAAATCAAGCTCATGTGCGAAGGCGACGATCTCGACCCGAAGGGTGCCGTTGATCCTCTGACCAAGTCGGTACGCTTCAAGCAGGTGGCCATTCTCAAGAAAAAGGTTCCGGATGCCGCAACCATCAAGCGGGCGCGGGAGCTTTACAAGGAAATCTTCGCCAGGATGGCGCGCGAAGTTGACCATGGCGCCGACGGACTCGTCGCCGATTACCGCGCTTCCCTTGGCGACTGGCAAGGTGACCTGAAAGGCTATGTCCACACCGCATCGGCCAGGCATCACCCCGGCAAGGACGTCATCGACACCGCGCTCACCCGAATCGGCAAGCAGCTCGCCATTCGCGATGCCTTCGAATTCATCGAGGCCATGCTCTCCGGCAAGACCGACTGGCTGGGCACCGGGGAAGATATTCACGATGTAGTCAGCTTCTACAAGACCCAGTTGCCCACCTGGCGCAAGTTGCTCGAAGCCCTGACCGGCTTTGGCGACAATCGCGATGTCCTGCTCAAGGAGGCCACCAGCGCCGTCGCGCTGGCCGAACTTGAAGCCATTCGCGACAATCCGACGCCCTACAGCCACATCCCGCGTATCGAAGGATTGATCAAGACCGTCGAGGGTATTAACGAAGCCGCTGCCCAGGTTAAACGCGAACGCGCGCTCAAGTCCATCGACACCAAGATCGCCGAAGTCATGAAATCGCTGGATCAGGTTCAGGCCAGCGCCTATCTGCGCAACAAGGCGCTACTGGCCCTGCAGGAACTGAAGACCAAGGTGGCCGGGCTGTCCAGCATTCCAAAGATCCTGTATCAGCAGGAACAGGCCGGAACTCTGCTCGACGATGCAATGGAGGTCATCGAGAAGGCAAGCCAAAAGTCAGCGACAGTGGCAAAAGACCCCGGCGCTGCCACCGGCTCCACAGTGTTAAGCACGGGCCCCAGGACCACGCCGCCAAAACCCATCAAAGTCATCCGTGCCGCCGATCTGTCGCCGTCGATTTACCTGGAAACCGAAGCTGAAGTCGAAGCCTACCTCGCCAGGCTGAAAGCGGAACTGCTCGACGTTATCCAGTCCGGCAAGCGGGCGCGGATCAGTTAGGCCGCGGGGCAATAAATCGGGGTATCATTGCATGAAACGTCAATGAGGTTTATTCAATGGAACAACGCGCCCAATTGACAACCGCAGCCCCGGCCGCAGCGCCGCCACGGTTTCAGCTCCAGCCCGGTGGCGTCTATCGCCGTAAAGACCTCGCAACCCAGTCGCGGGCGGTCGATCGCGATTTGCAACTGGCGCTGAACGCTGGCGAGTTGCACCGTGCCGCCCAGGGTTTGTATTACGCGCCGATCAAGACCCTCTTTGGCGACGCACCGCCCAATGATCAAGCGATGGTCGGCAAGTTTCTTGAAGACCGGCATTTCCTCCTGCTCAATCCCAGCTTCTACAACAGCCTGCACTTGGGCACGACGCAGCTCTACAACCAAACGCTGGTCTACAACCACAAGCGCCACGGCCAATTCAAGCTCGGTGGCCGGACTTATGATTTCCGGGTCAAGCACCGTTTCCCCGAGGAATTGAGTATGGAGTTCCTGTGGGTCGATTGCCTGAACAATCTGGATGAGCTGGCCGAGGACCAGGATGCCATTGTCCGCAATGCCCGCAAGAGTCTGGATCGCTTCGATAGCCCCGCTTTGCGCCAGGCGCTGGCCGAATATGGTTCTGCCGCCACGCGCCGCCTGACCCGGGACTGGTTCGATGCCTGAGTTAAAGCCTGCATTGCTGCCTTTTCTCCACGACACGCCGGAATTCCCGCTCTTGCTGGGGGTGCTGGCCAAGCAACGCGAGCTGAATCCCTTTCTTGTCGAAAAGGACTACTGGCTGATGCATTGTCTGTGGGGGCTGCAACAGCAGGGCTGGTCGTTCCAGTTGAAAGGAGGAACCTCACTCTCCAAGGGCTATCAACTGATCCAGCGCTTTTCCGAAGACATTGACGTCCGTTTTGATCCGCCCGCCGAATTCAAGGTGAAAGCTGGCAAGAACCACGACAAGCCGGCGCACCAGGCGTCGCGCAAGCGCTTCTTCGATTGGCTGGCCGAGCAGATCAGTATTCCGGGTTTGCTTGCCGTCGAGCGTTTCACCGAATTCGACGACGCCAAAGGTCGCAACGCCGGCATCCGCCTGATTTACCCAGTCACCGCCGGTGATCTGCCTGGCCTCAAAGACGGCATCCTGCTGGAAGTCGGCTTTGACGACACGGTACCCAACGCGCCATGCACCATTTCATCGTGGGCGCTCGATGCCGCCTTGCAAGCCAACATGGCGGTGATCGACAACCGTGCTGTCGGAGTTTATTGCTATAGCCCGGCCTACACTTTCGTCGAAAAATTGCAAACCGTCTCCACCAAGTTCCGGCTCCAGCAGGAGGCCACGCGCTTCCCCAAGAATTTCTTGCGCCACTACTACGACATCTACTGCCTGTTGGCCAGCCCGGAAGTGCAAGCCTTTATCGGCACGCCCACCTACCACGCCCGCAAGGTCGAGCGTTTCCGCGCCGGCGACAATCTGCACATCGCCAGCAACGAAGCTTTCCTGCTGAATGAGCCCGCAGTGCGCTCTTTTTACGAAACCAAATACCGCGAAACCGCTGCCTTGTACTACGCCGGCCAGGTTCCGTTTTCCGCCATTCTCGAACGTATCGCCCAGCATCTGGATCGTCTCTGACCCATGAACAAAGCCAAGCTCAAGACCTACGCCCCACAGGCCCGCAAGGACTTCATCGCCGCCGTCGTGGCGCGTGCCAATCTGCTGGGTATTTCGGAAAAGAACGGCAAGCTCGAAGTTGCCCCGAGCGAGAAAAAAGGTGATGTCACCCTCATCGCCGGGCAGGCGTGGCCGGCCAAGGTGCATGAGCAGCGCGAACGCTTAATCAAGCGCATGCAAAAAGTTTCCGCAGGAACGCAGAGCGCTGGCTTTGGCGAGACGGCGGAAGCCATTGCCTACACCTGGTTCAACCGCTTTGCCGCGCTGCGCTACATGGAAATCCATGATTATCTCGGCCACGGCCACCGCGTTCTCTCCAGCCGCGAAGGCGGCCTGCCGGAAATACTCACTCATGCCACTGAACTGGCAGGTGTCTTGCCGGGGCTGAACGCCGCACAGATTGCCGACATGAAGCTGGCCGGCAACCAGGACGGCGAACTGTACCGGCTGCTGCTGGTCGCCCAGTGCAACGCCTTGTCGAAGGCCATGCCCTTCCTGTTCGAGCGCATCGACGACGAATCGGAACTGCTGCTTCCCGGCAACCTGGAGCGCACCGACTCCGTCGTCGCCAAACTGGTGGAAGCGATCCCAGACGAAGACTGGAATGAAGTCGAGGTGATCGGTTGGCTGTACCAGTTCTACATCAGCGAGAAGAAGGACCAGGTGATCGGCAAGGTGGTGAAGAGCGAGGACATCCCCGCCGCCACGCAGCTTTTCACGCCGAACTGGATCGTCCAGTACCTGGTGCAGAACAGCGTCGGCCGCCTGTGGTTGATGGCCAATCCCGCTTCAAACCTAAAGGGCCAGTGGCCGTATTACATCGAGCCGGCCGAGCAGACGCCGGAAGTGCAGGCGCAACTGGATGCCCTGATCAAGGCGCGGGTGGATGAGGACGGCGGCAGCCTGAATCCGGAAGCCATCACCGTGCTCGACCCCGCCTGCGGCTCCGGCCACA
The DNA here is from genome assembly GCA_016713625.1 of Candidatus Accumulibacter affinis. GTDB lineage: Bacteria > Pseudomonadota > Gammaproteobacteria > Burkholderiales > Rhodocyclaceae > Accumulibacter > Accumulibacter affinis. The sequence continues at coordinate 217,830 of JADJOT010000002.1, read as the reverse complement.
TCCTGGTGGAAGCCTACGCGGTGCTGAAGGGGATCTATCTGGAGCGCGGCTACCGGACCCGTTCGATTCCTCGCCTGATCCTCGAGAAAAACCTCTACGGCCTCGACATCGACGACCGCGCCGCGCAACTGGCCGGCTTCGCGCTGCTGATGAAGGCACGGGCGGACGATCGGCGCCTGCTGGATGGCCGGATCAAGCTGAACGTGCTGTCCTTTCAGGAAAGCGCCGGCATGGACCTCGACGAGTTCGCTGGCCACGTGACGCCGCACGGCATCGACCGGACGGTGCTGGGCTCGCTGCTGGACAGCTTCGCCCATGCCAAGACTTTTGGGTCGCTGATTCAGATTCCCAAGTTGCTGGAGGGTGGATTGGCCGGACTGCAAGATGGGATTGCCAGGGCCATCGAGAACGGAGATGTGTTTGCCAAAGCGGCGGCGCAGGATCTGGTGCCGCTGGTGCAGCAGGCGAAGATTCTGGCGATGAAGTTCGATGCGGTGGTGGCGAATCCGCCGTATATGGGTGGCAAGAATCTGCCAGAGTTCTTGAAGTCTTGGGCTGAAGATTCGCTTCGTACAGGTAAGGCTGACTTGTTCGCCATGTTTATTGTGAGATCTCTTGAATTCGCAAAGAATCAGATAGGCACAGCGACGTTGGTAACAATGCAAAGTTGGATGTTCATCTCGACGTTTGAAAGTCTTCGAAGAAGTCTCCTTGAGCAAAGAGCGGTTAATTCTTTAGTTCAGATTGGGTTCAATAGTTTCCCGGAAATGAATTCGAAGATTGCACAGGCGTCTGCCTTTTCAATCTCGAAGGCTCGAATTCCTGGATTCCGTGGATCATTTGTAAATCTAAATGGCGCACCGAAGAATGCCGACAAGCAGCAGGTGTTCTTGCAGCACACGAGGAAAGATGAGTACTTTCGTAATCAAGAGAGCTTTACTGAGGTGCCTGGGGCACCGCTAGCATACTGGGCGAGCGATAAAGTCAGAGAGGCTTGGAGTATCGGTGTATTGTTGGGCAAGATAGCTAATCCCAAGAAGGGCCTTGATACTGGGGAAAATGAGCGATTCCTCCGGCATTGGCAAGAAGTATCATTTATGAACATTACTAGATTCGACGCAGCCAAGTTCAGTTCTCAAAACTACTGGGTTCCAATTCAAAAAGGTGGCGCTTTTCGTAGGTGGTACGGGAATCTTGAGTACGTAGTTGATTGGCGCAGGAATGGGGCCGAATTAAGATCTCACCCGGGATCTTCAATCAGGAACGAAAGATTTTATGGTGTTGAGGGAGCGACATGGTCTACGCTGACTTCAAGCGATTTTTCAATGCGGCACTCACCCGCAGGCTTCATATTTGAGTCAAAAGGTGCCGTTTGCTTTCCGATTGCTCCGTTTACGCTTCCAAACCTGTTGGCTTTTGGCAACTCATGTGTTGCTCAAGCGTTTTTCTCGGCTCTGTCCCAAACAATGGATTATCACGAAGGTCCATTTGGGTTGCTTCCGTATGTCGAACCTTTGGAAAAATCGCAAGTCGCGAAAAGAGCATCCCGGGCGGTTGAAATTGCGAAAGCTGATTGGGATGCTACAGAGGACTCCTGGGATTTCCTGGGGATAGCAATTGCGTGGCGCATGCAAAAAGGAACATCCCTCTCTAAGGCTTGGTCGGAATGGCATTCGATATGCTGCAACAGGATTCTGGATCTCAAAGAGATTCAAGAAGCAAATAACGCTGCTTTTGTTCTTGCCTACGGCCTTCAAGACGAAATCTCCCGCGAGGTTCCAGAAGACCAAATCACCCTCAACCGCGCCGACCGCGAAAAAGACTCCCAGCGCCTGCTCTCCTACGCCATCGGCTGCATGATGGGCCGCTACAGTCTTGACGAGCCCGGCCTGATCTACGCCCACGCCGGCAACGTCGGCTTCGACACCACCCGCTACAAAACCTTCCCCGCCGACGCCGACGGCATCCTCCCGGTCACCGACGACCTGTGGTTCGAAGACGATGCCGCCAACCGTGTGCGCGAATTCCTGCGCGCCGTCTGGGGGCCAGACACCCTGGAAGAAAACATGGCCTGGCTCGCCGAAAGCCTGGGCAACAAGGGCAACGAGACGCCGAACGAGACGGTCCGCCGTTACCTCGCCGACAGGTTCTTCAAGGACCACCTGCAAACCTACAAGAAGCGCCCCATCTACTGGCTCTTCAGCAGCGGCAAACAAAGCGCTTTCCAGGCCCTGGTCTATCTGCACCGCTACTCCGAAGGCACGCTCGCCCGCATGCGCGCCGAATACGTCGTCCCGCTCACCGGCAAAATGCAGTCACGCATCGAAATGCTGGAGAAAGACAGGGACGCTGCCACCTCCACCGCCACCCGCAACAAGATCGCCAAACAGATCGAGTCGCTGAAGAAAAAGCACGTGGAACTGCTCGCCTACGACGAAAAACTGCGCCACTACGCCGACCGGCGCATCACGCTCGATCTGGACGATGGCGTGAAGGTGAACTACGGCAAGTTCGGCGATCTTCTGGCGGAGGTGAAAGCGGTGACGGGAGGTGCCAGCGATGAGTGACCCCGCCATGACCAGTCCCCTGACTCTCCCGACCGCTGCACTGGCCGACTATCAGGACTGGCTCAAGACCATCAAGCAGAGAATCCATGCGACACGGATGAAAGTCGCTCTGGCCGCCAATGGGGAATTGATCTCCCTCTACTACGACATCGGGGCGCAAATTGTTGATCGGGAATCCCACGCCCAATGGGGAAGCGGGTTCATCGACGCCTTCAGTCACGACTTGAGACAAGCCTTCCCGGAGATCGGCGGCTTTTCATCCAAGAACCTGCGGTATTGCCGCGCTTTCTTTCGCTTCTACTGCAATCCTGCAATTTGGCAACAGGCTGTTGCCAAATTACGCGATACACCTTGGGCAGGGGCTGAAAGCCAGCTTTCTGTGTTGCTGAAGGAAATTCCCTGGGGCCACAACATCCTGATTTTTACCAAGTGCAGCAGCGTGGCCGAAGCCGGTTTTTATATCAACCAAACCCTTGAGCAAGGCTGGAGCCGTGATGTGCTGGCATTGCAACTCAAGTCAAATCTGTATACCCGCACCGGCAAGGCGGTGACCAACTTTTCCCGCACCTTGCCATTGCCACAGTCCGACCTCGCCCAGCAAACCATCAAAGACCCTTATACCTTTGACTTCATGGCGATGACGGTGCTGTACAACGAGCGGGATGTCGAGCGGCAACTCACCCAGCACATCACCCAATTCCTTTTGGAGCTGGGCAAGGGTTTTGCCTTCATCGGCCGCCAGTACCACCTGGAAATTGCTGGTAACGATTACCACATTGACCTCTTGTTCTATCACGTCACGCTGAAGTGTTACGTGGTAGTCGAGCTCAAGAACCGCAAATTCATCCCCGAGTACGCAGGCAAACTCAATTTCTACCTGTCGGCGGTAGACAGCCTGCTCAAACGCGACGACGACCAGCCCACCATTGGCCTGCTGCTGTGCCGCGACAAAAACAACATCGAGGTGGAGTTTGCCCTGCGCGACATGAACAAACCCATGGGCGTGAGCGAATACACCTTGGTGGAAGCCTTACCGGACAACCTGAAGGGCGCGTTGCCGACGGTGGAGGAAATCGAGAATGACTTGCAGCAGTTGCAAGAAGTGGATGACGGCAATAGCAACGGTGGCAGTCAATGATCAAGATTTCAAAACAGGCGGATAGCCTGCTTTTGACCTATGTGCCCGATCGGTTCAACAGCGTGCAGTGGCTTGATGAAAAGCTCAGGCAGGATGACGAAGTTACCCTGCGTCGGACGTTTACCTTCACTACTGGTGATCTCGTTTCACAGCCCCAGCAAGCTGACGATGAGGATGAGGATGATGAAGAGCGTATTTTCAGATTGGGTGCAGCCGAAGATGGCTATTACAGAATTGACAAAGCCATTCTTGAGCTGAAACACGACCTGTTGCTAGACAAAGCCATGAAGCTTGAGCCTCAAGTATTCGTTGCGAACAGAGATATTTCTATCTTTCGAAAAGTTGACGAATTGATCGATGAACAAATCATTGTCGGCGGTGAAAACGAGAATGCAATTCCGTTGATCGATTTTGAGCTGCTCATTCAAACCTTCCCGACATCCAGTGAACTGACCCACTACGCCAGATCACGTATCTCACGTGTGCTCAAAGATTACTTTGGAACGCTTTCAGACGCGGAAGGCAAACTCAATAGTTATCTGGCAAAGAGGAAACGTCTTGTTGCCACATCCAGAAATAGCATCCTTGAAAATTTCGAGATCCAAAAGTTTGAATATATCCACAGCGAGCTGGAAGGGATGCTCAAGGTTGCGGATAGTTACACAGAGAAAAGTTGGCAAGAGAAGATTCTGGAACTTCTGTTGTTTGTCTTCCCGAAGTACATCGCCGTGCTCGAAAACGTGCACATCAAGGACTTTTACTCGAAAACCGGCAAGGTGACTGACCGCTACATTGACCTGATGCTGGTGGATGCCAATGGAAACATTGACATCATTGAGGTCAAGAAGCCTTTCGCCAATGCGCTGCTGTCCCGCAACAAATACCGTGACAACCATACGCCGCGAACCGAACTTGCTGGGTCGGTGATGCAAGCGGAGAAATACCTGTTTCACTTGAACAAGTGGGGCCAGGCTGGAGAGCGGGAGATATACGAAAAGCGCAAGAGCGAACTCCCCGATGGAATGGAATTGAAGATCACTAATCCTAAGGCGATGATCCTGCTCGGACGCGACAACGACTTTTCGGGTGAACAGCGCTTCGACTTCGAAATCATCCGAAGGAAGTACGCCAACATGATCGACGTCATGACCTACGATGACCTGCTGCGCAGACTAGAAAACATCATTGCCATGATGAAGCGAAATGTGTCTCAGCCAAACGGAGAAGGGCATGCTTAAGGCGAATTTTGGCGAAATGGACGTTCTGGCCCAGCGCCAGTTTCAGGGCAGTTACCGTTCGCTCGGCGCGTTTTTCAAACCGGTAAACGATGCTCCGTTCGATACTGATCGGGGCAACACGATACCAAGCTTGCTGAAGTTCCGCGGGCGTTTGAATGAGGTGCTTGATCGGGTTATACGCCGCCGCTTTGCTCGCGCACGCCGCCTGTTTTGGCACCATTACCGCCGCTTGGTAAACAACTGGCAGCTGTTCTCGAATTCGGGTGAGGGTTTCGAGCTCTTGGCTATTGGACAGTTCGAGCAAGTCTCCGAAGCCGCGCCGGATTCCTTCGCCGCCTTTTTGCTTTCTCTGGAGGAACATCATGAGTAATTCGCCCTTTGAGCCGGTAACCGATCCAGAAGCCTTTCGCCGCGCGGTGCAGATGCTCGCCATCGGCAATGTCGCAGCGCATCGTGCCCAGGTGCTCAACCAGTCGCTGGGTATCCCAAACCATTATTCAATTGGCGGCCGGATGGTCAGCGATCGGGGTCGCGATGATGAGCGGAGCGCCGACGAGTCAAACGGCGGCAGGAATGCGTGACGGGCTCCTGTTATCTGTCGATGACGCCGCCTGGCTGACGGGTAAATTGAGAGACCTGCTGGCTAAAGTCAATGCGGTGACTGAAGGGGCTGGAGATGATTGAGACGATATCGGTAACCAACTTCAAATCGCTGGCCAGGTTCTCGCTGCGCTTGAGCAAATTCAATTGCCTGGTGGGGATGAACGGTGCCGGCAAGAGCACGGTTCTCCAGGCGATCGACTTTATAGCCCAGTTAATGGAAGGGCGCATTAGCGACTGGCTGGAGATGCGCGAGTGGACAGCGCAGGAGCTACATTGCAAGCTTCGGCCGGAAAGCAGCATCGGACTAACTGTCTCCTATCGACTTAACGACGGAAGACAGCTCACGTGGATGGCGACCTTCAATCGCCATGAGCTTCGTTGCTCGCAGGAGGTGCTCGTTGTTCCGGGAGGAGGGGTGCAACTCCGAGTGAAGGGGAAGAACTATCGCCTCGAAAATGGTGCCGAAATACCGATAGTTTTCCATTATCAAGGATCGATTCTTTCGCAGCTCAGAGACGACACGCTTCCAATGGTGGTACAGGAGTTTCGTGATTCGATGCGCCGAGTTCGTTCGCTTGAATTGCTGGCGCCGAACCTGATGCGCAAGCGCGCAAGAACGACCGATAGCGATATTGGGTCCGGTGGTGAAAAGCTTACCGCTTTCCTGCACGGTATCAAAGGCCCACAGCGGAGCGTCCTCGTCGATCTTCTCAAGACGTTCTACCCGCAGTTGATCGACTTCAAGGTTTCCAGCCAGCGTGCCGGCTGGAAGAAGCTCAACGTGATCGAGCAATTCGGCAGCCAGCGTCTGGAAACCGAGGCGCGCCATATCAATGATGGCTTGCTCCGGGTGCTGGCGATCCTGGCACAGACCGATTCCAACCGGTCGCTTATCCTGCTGGACGAAATCGAGAATGGCATGAATCCCGAGATCATCGAGAAGCTGGTGGATGTTCTTGTCAAGGCTTCACAGCAAATTCTTGTGACCTCCCACAGCCCGATGATCCTCAATTATCTCGATGACGAAATCGCTCGTCAGGCGGTCAATTTCATCTACAAGAATCAGAAGGGTGAGACACGCGCGCGTCCCTTCTTCAGCATCCCGCGGATCGGCGAGAAGCTGAAAGTCATGGGGCCAGGGGAGGCATTCGTGGATACGGATTTGAACCTGCTGACGCAGGAGTGCGTCGCACTGGATGACAAGGAATTGGCGGAAGAGGCGGCAAGGGCCGCGGAGAATCGCTGATGCTGCTGATCCTGACGGGTGAGGGGCCGAGCGATATCGGCGCTTGCAAAAGTCCCATTGGATTTTGCCGGAATGGTGATTTTCAGCCAGGACCGATGGCGGTTCTCGTTGATCAGATCGTGTCCGCACGTCTCCGTCTCAACTACTCGGTCTTGAGCGACAAGCCGGATTGCGTGTTCTACGTCGGCGAAAGTCGCCTCGTGCAGAAGATTGCCAAGCTCAAACAGCATCGCAAAAACCTGTTCCTGTCCGGGAAGAAGAAAGACCAGGAGACTGGGTACTACTTCAACAATGCGAGAGCATTCGGCCTGATTGCGCTTGAGCTTGAGGGCGAAGCCGACGATACCGGCCCAGCGGTGTTCTTTCGGGACAGCGATGGGACTCGCTCGACACCGGGCGCCGATTGGTCGGCAAAGTGGGCGTCGATAGAGCAGGGCTTCCTGCGCGCTGAAAATCCACGCGGTGTCCCGATGTTGCCCAAGCCCACGTCCGAGGCCTGGTTGCTTTGCGCAGCGCAGGAACATCCGTATCAGAACTGTCCTCGATACGAAGAACTACCTGGCAACCAGGCATCTCCGAATCACCCGAAGAAGGCACTGGATAAGGCCTTTGGTGCGCACAGGAATGCGGCCGAACTCTACGATTGGCTGAGGGAAAACCCGATTGACCTTGATCGAGCCAGCTCGATGCCCAGTTTTGACCGGTTTCGCGAGCGCTTGAACACGGTGCTCGATCAGGTTGTCGCGGCATGATCACGAAAGGAACCTTACCCCTGTCTTGTTTCGGCGGCGCTGGCACAAATCGCAACCACGTCATCGCCAGTGTGTTCCGTGAACTGAACCTGATCGAGCAGCGGGGCAGCGGGGTACCGCGGATTTTCCGTGAAGCCGAGGAGCAGGGTTTGCCGGAACCACAAATCATTGAAGTGGGCATGCGCTTGCGCGTGTTGGTGCCACTGGCCGAAGCGATCTGCCCGGTACAAGTAACCGAACAAGTAACCGAACAAGTGGCACGCTTCGTCGAATGCCTTAAGCAAGGGCCGCTCAGCACGCGTGAGGCGATGGAGCGCTTGGCGTTGCAGCATCGACCGACGTTTTCGGCGAACTATCTGCTGCCGGCGATGAACGCCGGGCTGGTTGAAATGAACCCGCCGGAATCGCCTAGAAGTCCTACCCAGAAATACCGCCTGATTGCTCCAGTGTATCGCATCGGTCGAACGCGGGTTGAACCGGAGGGATGCGGTAATGAATGAGGCTACTGACACCGATTTGTGCACGAGCCTGTTGCACAATCGCTCTCGTGTAGACCCCGACGATTCCCGGCCAGGGCACTTTACGGCGGGAACCCGATGACCCAGCAACGCATCACCGACGCGCTCACCACCGCGTTCTCCAGCCATTCGATTGTCTTCTGGCACGATGCCGACGGCGAGTTCTCTTTCTCGGTCAGGAACCTCTTGCCCGAGGGTATCGAACTGCTCTATCTCGACGATCTGCCGGCCTTGTCGATCAAGCTCCAACTGGAGCGCGCTGCGCCTCGGGCCAGGTTCCTCCTCTACAGCGCCAAACCGGTTCCCGACCCGGCCAGCGACTGGCTGCTGGACATCCGCCTGCGCAGCAGGAGCTTCCACGCCGACAACGCGTCGATCCTGCTGGAGGATCTCGGCCTGAGGTCGCAGCAACTGCGAGCACACCTGAAAGACCGCGCCAATTTCCTCAAGTCCAGGGACCGCGTCGACCGCCTCAAACGCTGGGTTGTACCCAGCGATGCCGCCGGGGATCTTGACCGCAAGATGATCGCGGTATTGGCAAGAGCCGAGCAACCGGATCTTTCTGGCATCCTCCTGCGTCTTTTCTCTGCCCTCGTCCAGGACGGCGTCGCCAATCTGGATGCCGAACCGAAAGCGTGGTCCGACATCGTCGCCAATGACCTGATGGACTCGTTCTGGGCCCTGGTCGAGCAGGAAATGGGGTATCGCGATGCTGCGCCGACGCTGCGGGATTTTCTATTCAGTATCCTGGTGACGGATTTTTCGCGGAACGTCAGCGGGGCCTTTCCTGCGCAGTTGTCGCATTTCATCCTCAACGACAAGGCACGCGCGGCGAATGCCTCGGTCTTGGTTGCCGGATGGCGGTCGCACATGCAGCACTTCGGCAGCTACGACGCCTTGTCCGGCAAGGTGGCTCGCGAACTGGGGCTGACCACGGTAATTGCCGGTCTGCCCGCTGAATCGTTGGCGGAATCGATGACTTTCGAGGAAGTCGAGCGGCGCATCATCCAGGACCTCAAGGACCGCATCATCGCCGGTGCCGGTGCCGACATGGACACCCTGCGCGGATTGATCGCCCGTCGTCGCGACGGCCATTGGGCCAACAAGCTGCTGGCGCACTCCAGCGCGACGACACGCGCCTTGGCGTCGTGTTACGACGCGCTGGAAGCGGCGGCCGGCTTCTTCGAGCTGCAGGAGAAGTTCAACGCCGGATTCGGTTTCGCCAACGCCGATGCCGGCTTGACGGCGTACCAGTCCGAGCTGTTCCGCTTCGATCAGCTCTACCGGCAGATCAACCATGCTGCCGATGGTGTCGAGCCGATGGGTTGGGCCTTGCTGCATGAGCTTCGCGAGCGCGTCGAGAGCGCCTATTCGGGTTGGTTCGTGCCGCAGTTGGGATCTGCCTGGAGCAAGCTGCTGGAGGGCGGCGACGGGCTGCTATCACGCTGGAAGACCGGTGCCTGGGTGAATCAGCCGGACTTCTTCGAGCAGCACGTCATGGCGCATCTGGAGGCAGGAATCCGCCGGGTGTTCGTGGTGATCTCCGACGCGTTTCGTTACGAGGCGGCGGAAGAGCTGGTGCGCGAGATCAACGGCAAGAGCCGCTTCAAGGCGGCCCTGACAGCCATGCTCGGGGTGCTGCCGAGTTATACCGCGCTCGGCATGGCGTCGCTGTTGCCGCACCATACGCTGGCCTACAGGAAGAACAGCAACCTCGATGTGATGGCTGACGATGCCGTGGTTTCGACGCTGGAGCAGCGTAGCGCACATCTAGCCAAATATCAGGGCATTGCCGTCAAGGCCGATGAACTGCTTGCCATGGGCAAGGACAAGGGTCGGGAATTTGTTCGCGACCACCGGGTGATCTACGTCTATCACGACAGGATCGACCTGCTGGGCGACAAGCAGGGCTCGGAGGGGCAGACCTTCGACGCCGTAGCACAGACGCTGACGGAACTGAATCAGCTCGCCACCTTCATCGTCAACAGCCTCAATGGGTCGCTGGTACTGATCACGGCCGATCACGGCTTTCTCTACCAGGAATCGGCGCTCGACGAGGCGGATAAATCCACGCTCGGGGACAAGCCGGAAGGCACGCTACGGGCGAAGAAGCGCTATCTGCTGGGCCAAGGGATCGGCGAGAGCAGCAAGGCGTGGTGCGGCAATACGGCGGTCACGGCGGGGACGACGGCGGGTGAAGGCAGCATGGATTTCTGGGTGCCGAAAGGCGCCGCGCGGTTTCACTTTGCCGGCGGCGCCCGCTTTGTTCATGGCAGCGCCATGCCGCAGGAGATCGTGATCCCGGTGATCACCCTGCGCGAGAGTGAAAACCAGTCGGCCAGGACGCGCGCGGTGGAATTCAGCCTGCTGGGCTCGTCGAACAAGGTGGTCACGAACAAGCAGCGCTTCGAATTCATTCAGACGGAACCCATTTCTGAGCGGGTGTTGGCAAGATCGGTGCTGGTCTCCCTGCGTGACGGCGAGACGATGATCAGCGACGAGCAGTCGGTGACCTTCGACAGTAGTTCCGGCCTGATGGACGAACGCAAGCGCTCGGTGATCCTGACCATCAAGTCAGGTCAATACGACAAGACCAAAGACCATTTCCTGATTGCCCGCGACTCCCAAACCAGGGTCGAAGTGATGCGGATTCCGCTCAAGGTGGATCTGGCCTTCGCCAACGACTTCTAGAACCGATCATGACCGAACAACTCCCCGAGAACGACGCCAATCTCGATAACCTGCTGAATCAGCATTTCGCCGGCAAGGTGGTGCGCAAGGATCTGACCAAGCTGATCAAGGAGGGGGCGAATGTTCCCGTCTATGTCCTGGAATACCTGCTCGGGATGTACTGCGCTTCCGATGATCAGGCGACCATCGATTCCGGACTGGTCAATGTGAAGCGGATTCTCACCGAGAACTACGTTCGGCCCGACGAGGCCGAGAAGGTCAAGTCGAAGATCCGCGAGAGCGGCAGTTACAAGGTCATCGACAAGGTGACGGTCAAGCTGAACGAAAAGCGCGATGTCTATGAGGCGCTGCTGTCGAATCTCGGGGTCAGGAATGCCGAGATTTCCGATACCTACGTTCGGCAGTTTGAAAAGCTCCTGGTGGGCGGCATCTGGTGCATCGTGACGCTCCAGTATCGATTCGAGGAGAACCAGAAGGGCTCGCCATTCCAGGTCACCGATCTGAAGCCGATCCAGATGCCCAACATGGACATGCCAGGGTTGTTTGCAGGGCGCAAGGCCTTCACGGAAGCACTCTGGATCGATGCACTGATCCGTTCAACGGGCATGGAGCCGTCCTGCTTCAAGGAACGCGTGAAGTGGCATTTGCTGGCGCGGATGATTCCGCTGGTCGAGAACAATTACAATTTCTGCGAACTGGGCCCGCGCGGTACGGGAAAGAGCCACATCTACAAGGAGATCAGCCCGAACAGCATTCTGGTTTCGGGTGGGCAGACCACGGTCGCCAACCTGTTCTACAACATGGCAGCGCGCAAGGTCGGCCTGGTCGGCCTGTGGGACGTGGTGGCTTTCGATGAGGTGGCCGGGATCAACTTCAAGGATCAGGACGGCGTCCAGATCATGAAGGACTTCATGGCCAGCGGATCATTCTCGCGCGGACGCGAGGCGATCAGCGCGAACGCGGCCATGGTCTTCGTCGGCAACCTCCCGCAAGGGCAGACGGTCGAGTCGCTGGTCAAGACCAGCCACCTGTTCAGACCCTTCCCCGAGGTGATGATCGACTCGGCGTTCTTTGACCGCTTCCACGCCTATGTGCCCGGCTGGGAGATCCCGAAAATGCGTCCGGAGTTTTTCACGAACCAGTACGGGCTGATCGTCGATTACCTGGCCGAGTACCTGCGTGAAATGCGCAAGTACACCTTCGCCGACGCGATCGACAAGTGGTTCAAGCTCGGCAACAATCTGAATCAGCGCGACACCATCGCCGTACGCCGGACGGTGTCGGGCCTGCTGAAGCTGATCTGTCCCGCCGGTGACTACCACAAGGAGATCGTGAGGAAGTGTCTTGAGTACGCGCTGGAAGTCCGCCGGCGCGTGAAGGAGCAGCTCAAGAAGATCGGTGGAATGGAGTTCTACGACGTGCACTTCTCCTACATCGACCTTGGGGATAGCCAGGAGCGTTTTGTTTCCGTTCCCGAACAATCGAGCGGTGCGCTGATTCCCGATGGCCGCCTCGCACCGGGAACGCTGCACACGATCAGCCTGGGCACATCCGAAATGCCGGGGATCTACCGCATCGAAATTCAGACCATCGCCGGTGGTGGGAAGGTGTCGGCGTCGGGTGCCGCACCGCGCGAACCGGTGCGGGTTGCCTTCGACTACTTCAAGGCCAACTCTTCGCGCATCAGTGCATTGATCAAGCCAGGCGAACACGATTTCCACCTTCAGTTGGTCGAGTTGCAGAATGCCGGCGCGCCGCAGTCATTCACACTTGCCAGCTTCCTGGCCCTATGCTCGGCAGCGCTGGGCCGCCCGGTTCAGTCGCAGATGGCGATCATGGGCGATATGAGCCTCGGCGGCACGGTGGTGCAGGTGCGCAATCTTGCGGAAAGCCTGCAGGTTGCGTTTGACGCCGGGGCAAAAAAGATACTGTTGCCGATGTCGAGCGTTGGCGATATTCCGAGTGTTCCGGGGGAACTGTTCGCCAAGTTCCAGACCAGTTTCTATTCTGATCCCGTGGATGCGGTATTCAAGGCGATTGGGGTTGAGTGAGGTGAGTCTTGAGGAAAACGGTCCATGAAAAGCGCTTTGTTCGTTGATTGACCAGGATGACTTTGTGAGGAAGGCTCTCGCCTTCGGCGAGGCAGTCACTGAACCGCATCCGGTGGAAATCAGCCCAACCCCCGAGTTGGTATCATCAGCCTTGGCTCTGATCCACCAGGCGGTAAAGGAAGCGCCGGCCCCGGTCCCCCTCGCCAGGCTGGCAGCGGCACTGCTTCGGACGATCGAAGATCTTGATGCGTCGTCCTGGGGCAGCTTCGGCAGTTTTCGCGCCTTGATTGATTCTTTGGACCTCACGCCCTTGGCTGTCACCTGGGAAGGAGGCGGAACGATCTATGACCCCAAGCGCCATTCGCGGCCAGCGACGCTCAGTGCTGGAGCGAGTGCTGGCAAGACCAACGGGGTGCAGATCAAGATCGAAGAACTGATCAGGACGGAAGTTTCCAGAGCCCCGCAGCCGGTACCCTGCGGGCGACTGGCCACGCTGATCCTCGGACAGGACAACTCTCTGGCAGCAGACTGGGCAGGCAAGGGGACATTTCGCAAGTTCGTCGAATCGCTGAATGTAAAGCCAGTCCAGTTCAACTGGAACAGTTCAGGCGGAGTGGCCTTCGACCAGAACCGTAATGCTATGTCCTCTGAAGTTGCAGCTGAACCGGAAAATGAGTGGGCAGACAAAACTCTGCTCGAGCTGGCACGACACATCCATGAACTCACCGATGTACCTCTGCTCTCCCCAAAGAGATACCGAAACCTGATCGAAATGATCTCGATCGATGTGCTCAGCAGCCCGTTTGGTCTCGTAGAGACCGGCAAGCGCGTACGCGACCGATGCCGCGATTCCGGCTTGCCGGTCAGTTGTGCCGACGTGAATCATGTCTTGCGGAGCTTGTTGATGCGAGGCCACACCTTTGAAGAAGGCCCCAATGACGGGCTCACCCTGTGCAGGAAGCTGGCGGACAATATCCGTTCGCTCTGTCTGCGCGAGCAGATTCTGTTGGATGCCACAATGGACAGTGCCATCGAAAACTGGATAGTTGGGGGAGATTCCCAGTGAGAGCTGACTCAACTCGAGGAAGGTCCCATGTCTAGCCCACTTTGTGGTGCGTTTCGGCTACCTGGGATGTGGAAGTTGAACTGACCGTTTGCAACTATCGATCAACTGATCGCCGCCATCGCCTTTGCCGCCGACAAGCACCGCGATCAGCGACGCACGGACACGGAAAAGTCGCCGTACATCAACCACCCGATTGCGCTGGCCAACCTGCTGGCCAATGAGGCAGGCATCGACGATCAGCGAGTCCTGCTTGCCGCCATCCTGCACGACACGATCGAGGATACGGACACCACCGAGCAGGCGCTCGCTCGCCACTTCGGCAAGGACGTTGCCAACATTGATATCGAGGTCACCGATGACAAGACCTTTCCCAAGGACGAGCGCAAACGGCTGCAGATCGAGCATGCCTCTCAGCTCAGCCGCCGCGCCAGGCTGGTCAAGCTGGCGGACAAGATCTGCAACCTGCGGGACATAGCCGCCTCGCCGCCCGCGAATTGGTCGGTGGAACGTAAGCGGGCATATTTCGATTGGGCCAGGGCGGTGGTCGATGGCCTGCGGGGCGTATTGGCTGTTGACTTCTGGCCTGGTCCGACGCTTGGCAGGCAAATCACTCTGACTCTGTGGTGGGGGTGCCGTCAGCGCACGGTCACAGACCGTCCACTCAGGATGTGGCGCCATCGCGCGCGCCACCCCAGTTTTCAATTGCTCGTCGGCGGTGAGGCCGTGTCGGCAGGTTGTGGTAGGGTCCTGCCACAGATGCTCTTGCTCAACAACCTGGGCGAGTCTCGGCGCGGAAAAGCCATCAGGATTCCAGGTGTCCAGAGACTCATCATCGGCGAGGAACCCGGCTTCGTCCCTCAGCACGATCATGATCTGGGGAGCAGGACGGCGTGCCAGGCACCTCTCAAGGGCCTTTGTTACCCTTCCACACGTCCGACTCCGAAACAGCAGACAGCGGGCCGGCGTGTGGCCTGATGCGCGCTCCATGCCTGCCCGGCTCCCTCAACGATGTAGACCATGCCCTTGGGCTTGATCGGGCCACCGATGGTCAGGCAGGCATCCGGCCACCGTGAGACCTGCACGCCAGGCAAAAGCATCTTGTCCGGCTTGCCCGGCACTACGTTGGCTTTGAGAATGACGAACTGAAGATCCGCGACTTCGCCGGCCAGTGTGCGGATTGGCAGCACCAGCGAACCGGCGCAGACTTGCCCGGAAATCTTCAGCGGGCCGCGATAGACGCGCAGGCCATCGGGCAATCCCCGCTTTCGTTCGATGTACTCCTGGTCGGCGGTCGCCGGCTCGCAGGCGTCCCACACGGCGCGCGGGTCATGCGGCGGGGCATTGGGTTGCTCGGGTTGCCGGGGCTTCCCCTGGTGCGATTGTGGCTGCCTGTCCGGCGCTTCGCTGCCGTCTTTCCAGCCTGCAGCACGAGCGGCGTGGAACAGCGAACCGGTGCCGATACCGCCCTACTTGATGCTCTGCCAGACAGATCGGCAATCGGCAGATCCACATCGGCCACGGTCACCGCAAGGCTGCAATTGCCGGGCAGGCAGGCCGGCGCCATCTCTCGGAAACCTTCAAGGATTGGGCTTATGACCTTCTCGCACGCGTATACTCAACCGAGGAGAAACCGGGACGTGGGCGTCGCTACCGCCTTCCTCGCCTCCGACTACGCCAAGATGATCACCGGCGATGCGATGTAAATCGGCGGCGGCTATCACCGCCTGGGCTAATTGTGACCCGAAGCGAACGTTCGAAGGAACTTGGCGGTCCGATTCTTTCCTGATCTAGCAGGTTCTTTTTTTACCAGCGAAAGGAAGTAAAGATGTTTGAAAACTATGCAGACCTAGAAGAAATTCTTGAGGATCGACGCAACGATTCAACAGACGCAATCGAAAGTGCGGTAAAACAAGGCCCAGGGAGCCCCGTTTGTTTCGACAGAACATCGCCTTCAGACGGTGAAGCCCTGCCGGTTGCGATCGATTGACCGGCTTCCGTTTGGTTTTGACCTTGCGGGATTTCATACTGGCCGATAAGTGGCCAGAAAAGCATTTCTTCGACAATTCAGCGCGGCTTGTCCGGCCGTTCTGCTTCAGATGTTCCAGGATCTTTGCCGCGGCGTCCGAAGATTCACGCGCCGCCGCTTCGCCGGCAGCATCGTTGAAAATAAACCTGACCGAATCCCGGTGAAAGCGTACCCAGTCCAGAGTGCAGACGCCTTGCCAGGCGAGCCCAGTGCGGTGCGGGCGGGTTTCACCCATTCGCGCACCCCGGACAGGACAGCAGAAAGACTCTCTTGGTTGAACTCTCTAATCGACCAGCACGGCGTCACCATCTTGAAAGGTGAAGATGCTGCGCCAATTGCCATTCACCGTGACCGACTGGAAACCGGCCGGATCGCCAGCGAGGTTATGCAATCGCCAGCCCGGCAAGTTCATATCCTCCGGCCCTTTGGCGACATCCAGGCGGCCCAGCAGGCGCCGCAGCTTCGGCGCGTGGTGCGGCTGGATTCTGCAGAAGACGGGAGTGAGCAGCCGTCCGATTGGCCGATGCTTCTGCCGCTTGCGTTCCCGGGCGATAGCGTTTGTTGAACGCTGCTTTTGCCGTGATCCCCCTGCGCCAGCAACTTTCCTCCATACTTCGAAATTCCCGCATACGGCGAACTTTGGCCTTGGAATAATGACCAAATGGAACTGCACACGGTGATCTACGCTGCCGCTGCTCTTTCCACCGCTTCATCCCGACAAGGAATCAACATGACAAGCACAGTAACCCTGGGTGGCAATCCGTTTCAGGTGGACGGCAGTTTTCCGCAAAAGGGCCAGGCTGCCCCCGCTTTTACGCTGGTCGGCAAGGATCTGGCTGACGTTGCGTTGAGCAGTTTTGCTGGCCAGCGCAAGGTTTTGAACATCTTCCCCAGCGTCGACACGCCGACCTGCGCGACCTCGGTACGCAAATTCAACGAGAAGGCGAGCGGACTGGAGAATACGGTGGTGCTGTGCATTTCCGCCGATCTGCCATTCGCGCTCAGCCGTTTTTGTGGTGCCGAGGGTCTTGACAAGGTGGTGACGCTGTCGACAATGCGTGGCCGTGACTTTCTCGAAAGCTACGGCGTGGCGCTGAGCAACGGTCCGCTGGCGGGCCTGGCGGCACGTGCGGTGCTGGTGCTCGACGCCGATGACCAGGTGCTGCACAGCCAGCTGGTTGGCGAAATCAAGGACGAGCCGGATTACGAGGCGGCGCTGCAGGCGCTCACCTGACATCACGCAGACCACGAGCAAAACGGGCCAATGACCGAAAACACCAGTACTCCAGCGAAGAAGCCGCGGCAGGGCATCCAGTCGATCGAAGTGGGCACCCGGCTGCTGCGGGCGCTGGCGGCCAATGGTCGCTCGATGATGTTGCGCGACGTTGCCCGCAATGCCGGCATGCCGGCGGCCAAGGCACACCGCTACCTGGTGAGCTTCATGCGCATGGGGCTGGTCGAGCAGGATGCCAACACCGGCCGCTACGATCTCGGCGGGTTTGCTCTCGAACTCGGGCTGGCGAGCCTGGCGCGGCTAGATCCCGTGCGGCTGGCGGGGCCGGTGCTCGACGACCTCTGTGAGCGGAGCGGCGAAACGGTGGCGCTCGCCATGTGGGGAAATCACGGCGCGACCTGTGTGCGCTGGGTCGAGGCCGGTGGTCCGGTGACCGTCTCCCTGCGTACCGGCGTCGTTCTGCCGCTGACTTCCTCGGCCACCGGTCTCGCCTTCGCTGCCTTCTACCGGTCGCCGTATCTGAAGAAAATGCTCGACGCCGAAATCCAGGCGATTGCCGCGGCGAGGAATGCGACGGCGGCGACGGTATTGACGGCAGTCGCCGTGCAACTCGAAGAAATCCGCCGCCACGGCATCGCCCGCGCTTCGGGCAGCGTGCACCCGGGAATCAACGGTTTCAGCGCGCCGGTCTTTGAACACAGCGGGCACATGGTCGCCGCGATCACTTCGCTGGGCATCGTCGGTAACTTCGACATGGACTGGGACAGTCCCATGGCGCAGAGTACCCGGGAGGCCGCTGCGACACTTTCACGACGACTCGGTCACGGCAGCGTTGCCAGTTCCTGATTGTCGTCCGGGCTGTGCTGCCTGCTGCATCGCGCCCTCGATCAGCACGCCAATGCCGGGCCATCCGCTTGGCAAAGCGGCAGGCGAGCCTTGCGCGAATCTGACCGACGATCTGCGCTGCGGCTTGTGGGGCCGCCCCGAACGGCCGGCAGTCTGCGCTGGCCTGCAGCCGTCGGCGGAGATGTGTGGCGAACATCGACCACAGGCGATCGCCTGGCTGGCGGCACTGGAGCAGGCAAGCCGACCTTGAGTGCTAAAATGCGGCTTTTTTCGAAAGCCTGCTGTGGATCTGCTCCTGCTGTTGAAAGCCCTGATTCTCGGTGTCGTCGAAGGCGTCACCGAGTTCCTGCCGGTTTCCTCGACCGGCCACCTGATTCTCGCCGGCGACCTGCTCGACTTCAACGACGACCGTGGCAAGCTGTTCGAGATCGTCATCCAGTCGGGCGCCATTCTGGCGGTGTGCTGGGAGTATCGGGCGAAGATCATGCAGGTGCTGCTCGGCCTGCCCCGCGAGCGCGCGGCGCAGCGTTTCGCGCTGAATCTGCTGGTGGCCTTCCTGCCGCTGGCAGTTATTGGCCTGCTGTTCGGCAAGACGATCAAGGCGTATCTGTTCAACGCGCCGGTAGTGGCGACGGCCTTCATCGTCGGTGGCTTGTTCATTCTCTGGGCCGAGCGGCGTCAGCATCGGATTCGGGTCGAGTCGGTCGACGATCTGACGCTGAGCGATGCCTTCAAGCTCGGCTGCGCACAGGCACTGGCGCTGATCCCGGGGACTTCGCGCTCGGGAGCGACGATCATCGGCGGTCTGTTCTTCGGGCTGTCGCGCCGTGCGGCGACGGAGTTTTCCTTTTTCCTGGCGATCCCGACGCTGATCGCCGCCACCCTCTACCAGCTCTACAAGGAACGTGCGCTGCTTTCCTTCGACGACCTGGGGATGTGGGTCGTCGGTTTCGTGGCGGCCTTCATCTCGGCGTTCTGGGCCGTGCGGGGGCTGCTGCGCTATATCAGCACGCACGACTTCTCGATCTTTGCCTGGTA
The DNA here is from genome assembly GCA_016713625.1 of Candidatus Accumulibacter affinis. Classification (GTDB taxonomy): domain Bacteria; phylum Pseudomonadota; class Gammaproteobacteria; order Burkholderiales; family Rhodocyclaceae; genus Accumulibacter; species Accumulibacter affinis. The sequence goes on along the minus strand of JADJOT010000002.1, from coordinate 198,816 downwards.
CCGCATCGCCTTCGGCATCGTCGTGCTGGCCACCTGGCATTACGACTGGGTTGCCTGGACGAGTGGCTGAGGTGGCCGGTCCGCGCATTCTCTATCTGCACGGCTTCTGCTCGTCACCGGCGTCGTGGAAAGCCAGATTGCTCGGCGAACGCCTGGCCGCAGCCGGCCTCGGCGACCGCTTTCTGTGCCCACAGCTGTCGCCGGTGCCGCGGACGGCGCTGGCCAGCATCGAGGCCATGCTGGCCAGTGCCGAGGGTCCAACGACGCTCGTTGGCAGCTCGCTCGGCGGCTATTACGCAAGCTGGCTGGCCGAAAAGCACGATCTGCGTGCGGTTCTGATCAACCCGGCGGTGATGGCGCCGGAGTTGCTCGCCGGTCTGCTCGGCACCCAGACCAACTTCCACACCGCCGAGACCTTCGAGTTCACCCGCGAGCACGTCGAACAACTGCGCGCACTCGACACGCCACTGGTCACCCCCGCACGCTATCTGCTGCTGGTCGAGACCGGCGACGAAGTGCTCGACTATCGTCAGGCCGTCAAACGTTATTCCGGCAGCCGCCAGATCGTTCTCGCAGGGGGCGATCACAGCTTTACGCGCTTCCCTGAGCAGGTGCCGCAAATCATTGAATTCTGTGGGTTATAATCGCTGCAATGCATGTTCTATTCGAAGAAGAGGGGGCCTTCAAGACGGCCACCATAGTGACCGACAACGATACCTCGTTGCAGGTCGAGACTGCCTCCGGCAAGCGCAGCAAGATCAAGTCGGCGAACGTCCTGCTGCGCTACAACGAGCCGCCCCCGACGGCCCTGCTCGATCAGGCCGAGGCCCTGGCTGGCGAAATCGAACCCGACTTTCTCTGGGAGTGTATTGGTGACGGCGAGTTTTCTTTTTCTGATTTTGCCAACGAGTACTTCGGTCACCTCGCCACGGCGGTCGAAGCGGCTGCGCTGCTGCTGGCCCTGCATGCGGCGCCCATGTATTTCCATCGCAAGGGCAAGGGCCGCTTCCGCAAAGCTCCGGCCGAGATCCTGCAGGCAGCTCTCGTCGGGCTTGAAAAGAAGCGCCAGCAGGCCCTGACCATCGAGCGCATGGTGGGCGAGCTCAAGTCTTTCGCGCTGCCGCCCGAATTCTCGCCGGTGCTCAGCCAGTTGCTCTATAAACCCGACCGCAACCGCGGCGAGACCAAGGCACTCGAAGCGGCGTGCAGCGAGACCGGCCTTTCGGCGGCGCATCTGTTGCAGAAATGCGGCGCCATCCCCTCGGCGCACGACTATCATCTGCAGCGTTTCCTGCTCGAACAGTTCCCGCAAGGCACGGCTCTTCCGGCGACTGCCGCGCCGCTCCTGCCGTCCGGTCTGGCACGCGCCGACGTACGTGCTTTTTCGATCGACGACGCCACGACCACCGAGATCGACGACGCTTTTTCACTGCAGACGCTGCCCGGCCTGGGCTGGCGAGTCGGCATCCACATCGCCGCGCCATCGCTGGGCATCGCGCCCGGCTCTCCGCTCGACGACATTGCGCGCACCAGGCTGTCGACGGTCTACCTGCCTGGCAGCAAGATCACCATGCTGCCGGAGACGCTGCTTGACTGCTTCACGCTCTCCAGTGGCCGTGACTGCCCGGCCCTGTCGCTGTACCTCACGGTGAGCCCGGAGTTCGAGATCATTGCCCATGAGTCGCGCATCGAGATCGTTCCGGTGGTCGCCAACCTTCGCCACCACGACATCGAACCGCTGTTCAACGAGCAGACGATCGCCGGCGGCCTCGCCGACTTCGCCTTTCGCGACGAGCTGATGACCCTCTGGCAACTCGCCAATGCCTGCGAAGGCCGGCGCGGCAAGCCATCGGCTATGCAGGGAAACTTCGACTACAACTTCCGGATCGACGGCGAGATCAGCAACGCCGAGGCCTGCCGGGTCGACATTTCCGTGCGCCAGCGCGGCAGCCCGCTCGACAAGCTGGTCGCCGAGCTGATGATCGTCGCCAACAGCACCTGGGGTGGACTGCTTGCGGCCAGCGGCGTGGCCGCCATCTATCGGGTGCAGACCGGTGGCAAGGTGCGCATGAGTACTTCGCCACAGGCGCACGAGGGCCTCGGGGTAAAACAGTACGCCTGGTCGTCGTCGCCGCTGCGCCGTTACGTGGACCTGCTCAACCAGTGGCAACTGGTCGCCTGCCTGCAGGGCGACACACCGCCTTTTGCAGCCCGTTCGGATGCGCTGTTCGCGGCGCTCCGCGACTTCGAACTGACCTACGCAGCGTACGCCGATTTCCAGCGCGGCATGGAACGTTACTGGTGCCTGCGCTGGTTGCGTCAGCAGGGACTGGAGACCATCGACGCGACGATTGGCCGCGACAACCTGGCGCGGCTGGATCACCTGCCGCTCGTGCAGCGGGTACCGTCAGCGCCGGAACTCAAGGCAGGCCAGCGAATTCGCCTGCGCATCGAGTCGATCGACTATCTGACGTTGTCGCTCGGCTGCCGCTATCTGGAAACGCTGGTACCGGCGGAAGTTGCCGCCAGTGCGGCCGAGGACGAGGTGCTGGAGGCGATCGATTGAGGTGAACGCCGCCACGCGTCAAACGGTCATGCGCTGGATCGCCGCCCATCGTCTGTGGCTGGCGCTCGGCATCTCGCTGTTGCTGCACGGCCTGGCGCTGTCGCTGCATTTCAAGTTCCCGGACGCCTCGCGCGCCTTCAAGGACCGCGCCCTCGACATCATCCTGGTGAACAGCCGCTCGGCCCGCAAGCCTGCCGACGCGCCGGTGCACGCGCAGGCCAATCTGGACAACGGCGGCAACACCGAACACGATCGCCGCGCCAGGACGCCGCTGCCGGCGGCGCCCAGGCAGCAGGAAGGCGACGATCTCGAGCACTCGCAGAAACGCATCCAGGCGCTTGAGGCGCACCAGCAGCAACTGGCGACGCAGGCGCAGAGCAAGACCGCCGTTGCCCCGAAAGCCGAGAAGGAGGCGCAGCCCGAGCCAACGCCCAATGTCCGCGGCCGCGACCTGGCGCAAAGTGCGCTCGCGATGGCGCGTCTCGAAGGCGAGATCGCCAAGGAACTCGACGACTACAACAAGCGGCCGCGCAAGAAATTCATCGGTACCAGCGCTGTGGAGTATCGTTTTGCGCAATACTTCGAGGCATGGCGGCTGAAGGTCGAGCGTGTCGGCACCCTCAATTACCCGGAAGCGGCGAAAGGCAAACTGTACGGCAGCCTGGTGCTGACGGTAACCATCCGGAGTGATGGCACGGTCGCGGGAATCGAGATCAACCGTTCGTCGGGTCACCAGATCCTCGACGATGCCGCTCGCCGGATCGTCGCCATGGCCGCGCCTTTCGCCGCCTTCCCCCCGGCCATCCGGAGCGATACCGACGTGCTGGAAATCACCCGCACCTGGAACTTTACCCAGCGTGACAGCCTGGAAACCAAGGCGCTGAAGTGATGAGCGACCGCTATTGCGTCTTCGGCAATCCGATCGGCCACAGCAAGTCGCCGGCAATCCACGCTGCCTTCGCGGCGCAGTGCCGCCAGGACCTTAGCTACGAAGCGATTCTCGCCGCGCCGGATGGCTTTGCTGACGCGGTGCGTGCATTCATCGCTGCCGGCGGTCGCGGGGCCAACGTGACGGTGCCGTTCAAGGAACAAGCCTGGCGGCTGGCGACGCGGCTGAGCCCGCGCGCCGAGCTCGCCGGCGCCGTCAACACTCTCGTCTTTGATCACTCAGGCATGTTCGGTGACAACACCGATGGCGCTGGTCTGCTGCGTGACCTGACGGTCAACCTCGGCTGTCGGATCGCTGGTCAAAGGGTTCTCCTGCTCGGCGCCGGCGGCGCGGCGCGCGGGGTTCTCGGGCCGCTGCTCGACAGCAGACCAGGCGTCATGGTGATTGCCAACCGCCGTGTCGCGAGGGCCGGCGATCTTGCACAGGGCTTTGCCGGCGCTGCTTCGCTACGCGCCTGCGGCTACCCGGAACTGGCTGGCCAATCCTTCGATCTGGTGATCAACGCCACTTCGGCCAGCCTGGTCGGCGAATTGCCGCCCTTGCCGGCGGGCCTCTTCGCGCCTGCCAGTCTGGCTTACGACCTGATGTATGGCGAGTGCGAGACGCTGTTCCTCGCCTTCGCCAGGAACCAGGGCGCGGCCCGTCTGGCAGATGGCCTTGGCATGCTCGTCGAGCAGGCAGCCGAGGCCTTTCATCTCTGGCGAGGGTTGCGCCCCGACAGCGCACCGGTGATCGCCATGCTGCGGGCGACTGCTGTCAGCGCTCGATGAGCCTCGTGCTGTGGTCGAAGCGACTGCTGCTCGGCTGCCTCGCGCTGCTACTGCTCTATCAGTTCTGGGTGTTTGGCTGGGTCCTGTGGTGGAACTGGGTCAACCCGGATTCCACTCGTTTCATGAACATTCGCCTCGACGAATTGCGGATCCAGGATCCGCAGGCGCAGCTGCACAAGCAATGGCTGGCTTACGAGCGGATCTCGGCGAACCTGAAACGGGCGATCATCGCCGCCGAAGACGCGAAGTTCGTCGACCACGAGGGCTTCGACTGGGCCGGCATCCAGCACGCCATCGAGAAGAACCAGAGGAAGGGACGTGTTCTCGCCGGCGGCTCGACGATCTCGCAGCAGCTCGCCAAGAATCTCTTCCTGACCCCTGCGAAGACGCCCTGGCGCAAGGCCGAGGAGGCGGTCATCACGCTGATGCTGGAAGCCGTCTGGAGCAAGCAGCGGATTCTGGAGGTCTACCTCAACGTTATCGAGTGGGGCAACGGTGTGTTCGGCGCCGAAGCGGCAGCCCGCCACTATTACGGGGTTTCTGCCACCCAGCTTGCGCCCGAGCAGGCCGCGCGGCTGGCCGGGATGCTCCCCAGCCCGCGCTTCTACGACCGCAACCGCAGTGCACCGGGGCTGGCCAGGAAGACGGCGATCATCCTCGCACGCATGCCGTCTGCCGACGTCCCCTGACGGGTCCGACGACAGATTCCGGCATCTACCGCCGCCCGCTGGCGAGCAATCGGCAAGCCTGAGATACTATCGCTGTTTCGTCGACGCCCGACGGGCCGGCGACCAGACCAATCAAGGAGTGATACCCCATGAAGCTTCGTACCGTTTTCCTGCTGCTCATCCTCGGCGCCATCGCTGCCTTCTCGGCGCTCAACTGGACTGCTTTCACCACCCAGACAAGCCTTTCGCTGGGCCTCTCGGAAATACAGGCGCCGCTCGGGGTGATCATGCTCGGGGTGGTGGCATTCCTCACCGCTTTCTTCCTGGTCTTCGTCGTCTATGTGCAGGCCTCGGCGCTGTTCGACTCGCGGCGGCACGCCCAGGAACTGCAGCTCAACCGGGAACTGGCCGACAAGGCCGAGGCGTCGCGCTTCACCGAACTGCGCAGCTTCCTCGAGGTCGAGCTGCAGAAACTGGGCAGCCGCGGCGCTGGCTCGTCGACAGCAGCCGACCCGGCGATCGTGCTGGCCCGGCTCGACCGGCTCGAAAAGGAGCTGCTTAGCGCACTGGAGCATTCGGAAAACAGTGTCGCAGCGTATGTCGGCGAACTCGAAGACCGGCTCGAACGTAAGGACGCCCTGCCGGATCAATGAGTATTCAGGGTCTTCCGGCGGCCGGATCCGCGCGGACCAGCTGGATGACGCCTTCGGCAAAGCGATGCGTGAACGGCGTGCTCGATTCGACGCCCTCCGAATAGTCGAGAATCCGGTAGGCAGGAAAACCCCGTTCCCGTTGCAACTGCAAGGCGCGTCGCTTGAGAATCAGGCCCGACTCGCCGTCCCCACCGGTGCGAAAGCTCTTCGCCCGCATCGACAGGCGGTAGGTGTCCCGGTCAAGGATGCGCTCCTCGATCGTCCAGTTGGGGGCCAGCGGATCGTAGACGACGTAGGCGGCCACCGCGGCAGCCGCCAGTGGGCCCAGGTAGGCGGCCTGGCTGGCATAGTCGACGGCATAGGCGGCCGCCCCGACGAGCGCGACGGCCTGCGGCGGCGACAGGCTGATCGTCGGATTGGGCGACTGCGTGAAGGAGTAATCGGCAGCGCCGCCGTCGGCACGCGGCGGGGCATGCCAATCGACGCTGCCACAGCCGCTCAACAGCGCGAGCAGCCAGCAACCGGCACGGAGACGCTTCATCGCCTGCTCTCCTGGTCGCTCAGATGTACTTGAAAAGGCTCAGATCGCTGATCGCCACAAAGGATTTTTGCGCTGCTTCAAGGCTCACCTGCTGCATCGTGAAATCCGCGATCGCCTTGGCGTAATCGAGATCTTCGAGATCCGATAGGGTTTGCTGGTACTGGATGCCCAGCGCTTCGGAGTTGGCACTCAAGGCGTCGAGTTCCTGCAGGTGAGCACCCAGCGTAGCGGTTACGCTGCTGACCTTGCCGAGAACCTGATCAAGATTGCCCAGCTGCCCCTGCAACTGCCCGCTGAAAGCGACCGCGCCACCCGCAGCGAGCGGCGCACGCAGCAGGTCGATCGTCTTCTGGAGGGTCTGAAAAGCGCTGACACTCGTGCTGCCGTCGCTGGCACGGATGTTCATGAACAGATCGCTGCCAGTGACGTTGGTCGCCATCTGTTGCGACGAAGTCACCTGCAGCAGGCGCTGGCCATCGTCACCAGAATAAGTCACCGACGTGCTGCCCGGCGTCGTACCGGCGCTGCGGGCAAACGGCTCCTTACCACCCTGGTAGCCCGAAAAGAGGTATTCACCCTGCGCATCCCGACTATTGGCAATCCCCAGCATCTCGTCGAAACGCGCCTCGAGGTCGGCAGCAATCGCCTGCCGATCACTGTCCGCGAGGATCGTGTTCCCGGCCTGCACGACCCGTTCACGAACGCTCTGGAGCAGATCGGTCAAGGACGTCAGCTGCGTTTCGACCAGGCTCAGCCGGTTACTGGCGTCGCCCTGATTCTGTGCGTATTGCGCCGCCACCTGCCTGGCCTGCGTCACGCCCAGCGCCTGGGCCGCGGCGGCCGGATCGTCCGCCGGAGACTGCAGCCGCCGTCCACTGGAAATCTGGTTCTGCAGCTTGACGAGCTGACTCTGGTTACGTTCCATGGCCAGCACCCCCTTGCCATAGATCTGATTGGTGCTGATGCGCATCTGACTCTCCTTAGCCGGCTATCTGCAGAATGGTGTCGAACAGGCTGGCGCTGATCTGCATCGCTTTGGCCGAAGCCTGATAAGCCTGTTGATAACGGATCAGATTGGCGGCCTCCTCGTCGAGATTCACCGCCGAAACGGCGTCGCGACTGCTCTGCGCCTGCTCCAGCAGGGTCTGCTGGGCGTCGCCGCTGACCTGTGCCTGGCGCGTCCGGCTGCCGACCTCGCTGACCAGTTGCGCGTAGGCCGCTTGGAAGGAAGCGGTCTGCCCGGTCATCGTATTCTGCGTCTGCAACTGGCCGAGGCTCAGCGCGTTGCGCCCGTCGGCGATGGCCCCGGGATTGCTGCCGATGGAAAAAAGATCGCCGTCATTCGGCAGGCCGGTAATCGAAAAGCTGACACCAACCGGAGGCTTGCTGTCCACGGAGCCGACGAGGGTGATGCTGGCGCCGCTGGTATAGGGGATGGCGTCCGTTGGCGTGCTGATCGCGACCGGAACAGCGCCATCGATCGACACCTGTGCGCCCACCGGAAAATTCCGCAGGCTGCCGCCCCGGTATTCCAGGGTGATCGGCAGGGTGCCTTGAACAGCCGCCGCATAGCCCGGTCCAACCTGGCCTGCCGAGATCCTGGCGCTACCGCTGTTGGCCGCTCCGAGCGAGCTGCGGATAGGCCCGGCCGCCGTGATCAGACCTGCGTCCGAGGCGAGTAGCGGATTTATCGCGAGCTGGCGGGCGGCATCGCGGGTCGGCTGGATGAGATAACTCGAACCGGCGCTCAGGGGGGTGTCGGAAGCCAGCACAAACCCTTGTGGATCGGTGGTCAACTGGGCATTGATTGCCGCCAGGTCAGCTCCCTGCCACTGCTTGTGGTCAGCCAGGCGCGTCAACGTCAGCGTGCCGTTGCCGGCATCTGCGGCGAGCTGGTAATCGCTGCTGCCAAGATTGGTATAGAAGTTACCGTTGAAGGGCGGTGGACTGACGAACGCGGCGGTCAGCGCCGGGCTGCCGGTCGGGTTGCCGGTGTTGGCGATCACCGCCGGAGCGGCGACAGCGAACAGCTTGGGCGTGAAACCTGGACTCCCGGCAGCGATCTGTGAATGCCCATACAGATCCTGACCGAGCTCGCTCTGGGCGTTGAAGGTCAGGGCCAGCGACGCAGCGTTGCGCCCCAGGTCATTGCTTGCCGGATCGAGCGACTGCGCGCGAAACGCCAGCAAGCCACCGAGGTTGCCGCCGCCGAGCAGGGATTCGGGAATCTCCTGAGTACCGCTCGCGGTCTTCAGACCGACTGTCAGATGCGCGGGATCACTCGCCGACGGGAGCGTTGCGAGGTGGCTCACCTGGGTGCCGACGACCAGTTGCTGACCGCTGCCGATGAAGACATTGACGCTACCATCGCTATTGCTCGTGGTCTTGGCCTTGATCAACTTGTTCAGCTCGGCTACCAGCTGATCCCGGCTATCCAGCAGATCGTTGGCTGGCTGCCCGCTGGCCGCCTCGGCAAAGCCAATTTGCTGATTCAGGATGCCGATCTGATCGGCGTAGGAATTGATGCCGGAGACGGCCGCCTTGATTTCGCCGTTGATGCTGTCACCGATTTCGGCGAGCTGCTTGCCCAGCGACTGGTAGCGAGCGCTCAGCGACTGCGCCGTCGACAGCAGCGCCTGGCGACTCGACAACTGCGCAGGATTGGCTGCCAGCTGTTGCACGCTGGCAAAGAAATCCTGTAGCGCCGGCGACAGGCCGGTCGTCGGGTCGGCCAGCATGTTGTCGATCTGCTTGATCTGCGCGTAGTAGGTATCGAGGTCGCTGGCCTTGCTCTGCGAACGATTGACCTGTTCGGTCAGAAACCGGCTGTACACTCGTTCGATGGTCGCCACGTGGGTCCCTCGACCGACAAAACCGGCGCCGGTCTGCTGGCCAGGATTGCTCGCCTGCACCGTCCGCTGGCGGGTAAAGCCGGCGGTATTGGCGTTGGCGATATTGTGGTCGGTGGTCGACAAAGCGAGCTGTGCGGCCTGCAAACCACTGAGGCTGGTAGCGATGATTCCTGAGCCCATCCGGAAACTCCTGGTTGATTGCCTGGTTAACGGCAGCTCCCGCGCACTATTTAGTCCCGGAGCGGCAAATCAGTCAAGTCGTCAAGCGGCCAGTGCTTGCCGCAAGGCGGTACCGTTGATGATCCGGGCCAGCTTTCCGGCGTACCCGGGGTCGGTGGCGTAGCCCGCCTGCTGCAGGGAACGTGCGAACTGCGTGCCATCCTGCTGGCCAATCACGCCGGCAAAGCGCGGATTGTCGCTGAGGAGCCTGGCGTAATCACGAAACGCTTCAGCGTACGAGCCATAAGCGCGGAACCTGGCGCGCACCGTTTGAGCCTGGCCATTGACGACCTCGGTAGTCGGTACCTCGACGCTCGGCCCCGACCAGCGACTGCCGGCCTTGATGCCGAAAAGATTGAAGCTTGGCGAACCGTCGGCGGCCTTGATCTCGTGTTTTCCCCAGCCGGTTTCGAGCGCCGCCTGGGCGACGAGAAAATGCGCCGGCACACCGGTCAGGCGGGCGGCTTCGAGAGCATGCGGCCAGACGCGGTCGACAAAGGGAGTCGCGGCGCTGGCCGTGGCGGCCGGACTGCTCGCCGCAGTTGGCGTGGCCACCGGGCGCGCCGCGCCGGCGCCGGGTGGCGGCAGTGCCCGCGTCGGCGCGGTTTGGGCATACCGGGAAAGCAGCGACTGCTGCAGCGCGTCGAGCGGCGAAGTCGCTGCCACTTCCTGGTTGGCCGTCGTCTGGCGCGCCAGTTGCTTCTCGATCAAGGCGGCGAAACCCAGCGGCGCTTGCGCAGCAAGGTCCTGTGCCATTTGCTGATCGCCGATGGCGGTGAAGAAGCGGCTCTGCTCAGAGTCCAGCAAACCATCGCCGGCGCTCGCATCGCGCATGCTTTTCAACATCAGGTGCAGGAGCATGCCCTCGAACTGTCGCGCCGCCTGCTGCACGCCAGCTTGCGGATCCTGCCTGAGCCTGGCGCGCAGATCGCTGGCCAACGCCGGGTCGAGGGCCAGACGGTGGGTGCCGAGATCGGTGGATTTCATGATCCTGCCTGTCGCTTTCTGCCGGATACGGGCTCAGATGATTTCGAGTTCGGCGCGCAGTGCGCCGGCGGCTTTCATCGACTGCAGGACCGACATCAGGTCCTGCGGTCCCGCCCCCAGCGCGTTGATCGCCTTGACCACCTCGGCGAGGCTGACACCCGCCTTGAGCTGGATCAAGGTGCCGCCACCCTGCTTGATGTCGATTTCGCTCTGCGTCGTGGTCACCGTCTGCCCTGCCGCCAGGGGGTTGGGCTGACTGACCTTCTGCTCGGTGTTGATGATCACCGAGAGGTTACCATGCGCCACCGCGCAGGAATCAATGGTGACGGTCTGGTTCATCACCACCGAGCCGGTACGCGAATTGATGATCACCTTGGCGACCGTTTTCACCGGCCGCACTTCGAGACTCTCGAGGCGACCCAGGAAAGCCACCCGGCTATTGGCTTCCTCGGGCGCGGCGACGCGAATCAGCCGGCCATCGACGGCCTGCGCCGTCCCGGGACCGATTTCGCGGTTGATCACCTCGACCACCCGCTGCGTCGTCCCGAAATCGGTCGAGGCCATTTCGTAATGGATGAACGGCCCCTGGCCAAGGGCCGTCGGCACTTCGCGCTCGACCGTCGCGCCACCAGCGACACGGCCGGCCAGCAGGTGGTTGATCTGCACGCGGCTGCCGGCCGCTGCCGCTCCCGCGCCGGGTACCAGCAAATTGCCTTGTGCCTGCGCGTAAATCTGACCGTCGGCGCCTTTCAGCGGCGTCATCACCAGCGTCCCACCACGCAGACTCTTGGCATTCCCCATCGACGACACGGTGATGTCGATCTGCTGACCAATCCTCGCGAAGGGCGGCAGATTGGCAGTGACCATCACCGCCGCAACGTTCTTCAACTGCAGCGACTGGGTCGTCGGCAAGGTGGTGCCGAGTTGCGCCAGCATGTTGATGATGCTCTGCACGGTAAATGGCGTCTGCGTGGTCTGGTCGCCGGAACCATCGAGACCAACCACCAGGCCGTAGCCGACCAGCTGGTTGTTGCGCACCCCCTGCACGGAAGCCAGATCCTTGATCCGCTCGGCAAAGGCGGTGGCGCTCAGCAAGCACAGGACAGCGAGAATCACCGTCCGGCGCAGATGTCTGCCTGCCTGCGTGTCCGTGATGACGGCCATCGTTCGTCTCCTCAGAAAGGCAGGAAAGTCAGGAAGAAGCGCGCCAGCCAGCCGATCACCTGGGCTTCACTGATCGCGCCACTTTCCTTGTATTCGATACGGGCATCGGCAACCTGCGACGACGCGATGGTGTTGGAGGCGTTGATGAAATAGGGATTGACGATGCCCGAAAGACGGATGTACTCCTGTCCCTGCCCGATGGCGACCTGCTTCTCTCCGGAGACCAGCAGATTGCCGTTGGGCAGCACTTCGATCACCGTCACCGTGATGGTCCCGGTGAACACGTTGTTGGCGGCGGCGTCCCCCTTGCCGCTGGCGGTGTTGCTGCTGCTGCCTTTCAGCTCATAGAGCGACAGCCCAGGCAGATTGAGGTTCGGACCGACGGAGGCGTTGATACTGCCGGTCTTGGCGATGTTGTTGTTCGACTTGGTCGCCGCCGAGGTGTTTTCCGTGATCGTCACCGTGATCGTATCGCCGACATAGCGCGCGCGCCGGTCTTCGAACAGCGTTCGCGATGCGCCGGCCTGATAGATGCTGCCGGTCGCCGCGAGATTGGCGACCAGGGCATCCGGTCGGGCGGCTGGCCGCGCGCTCATCGGCTGATGGACGTTGGTTGGCGGCACCGTCGTGCACGCCGCCGCCAGCAACACCACCGCGAGCATCAGCAGCGGCGGCATGCGGATCGGTCGTTTGGCCATTCCTGCTCCCTACAACTGCGTCAGACGCGCCAGCATCTGGTCCGAGGTCGACACTACCTTGGAGTTGAGTTCGTAAGCGCGCTGCGTCTGAATCATCAGCACCAGTTCCTGCGCCACGTTGACGTTCGACGCCTCGACGTAATTCTGCACGACCAGACCGGAACCGTTGGTTCCCGGGGTATTGGGCGTCGGCGTGCCGCTCGACGCGGTTTCCAGGTAGAGGTTCTCGCCAACGCTCTGCAGGCCGCCGTTGTTGATGAAAGTGGCCACCTGGATGGTCCCGATCTGCACCGTCGCGGTGACATTCGGCTGCGTGATGCTGACCACACCGTCGGTACCGACGGTGATCGTCAGGGCATTCTGCGGGATGGTGATCGCCGGCTGCAGGGGATAGCCGTTGGTCGTAACGATCTGCCCCTGGTTGTCTTTCTGGAACGATCCGTCGCGCGTGTAGGCGGTCGTCCCGTCGGGCAGCAGCACCTGGAAAAAGCCGGCGCCGTCGATCGCCATGTCCAGGCTGTTGCCGGTCTGCTGCAGCGATCCCTGGGTGAAGATGCGACCGGTAGACACCGGCGTCGTCCCCAGGCCGATCTGCAGACCATCCGGGATCTGGGTGGTCTGCGATGATTGGGCGCCGGGTTGCCGCAAGGTCTGGTAGAGCAGATCGGCGAAAATTCCGCGCGCCTGTTTGAAGCCATTGGTGCTGACGTTCGCCAGGTTGTTGGCGATGATGTCGATCTGCACCTGCTGGGCGTTGAGGCCGGTGCTGGCGGTCCATAGCGAGCGGATCATGGTGGTCCTGTCAGGCGGTGATGGTGAGAATCTGGGTGGCTGCCCGCGCATTCGCGTCAGCCGTCTGCAACATCTTGACCTGCATTTCGAACTGGCGGGCCAGGCTGATCATTCTGACCATGGCGTCTACCGAGTTGACGTTGCTGCCCTCCAGTGCCGCGGGGGCGAGCTTGACGTTTTCGTCGGCAATCGCCGGAATCCCGCCGCGCGTCCGGAACAGTCCATCGTCGCCGCGCACCAGGTCGTTTTCCGGCGGATTGACCAGCTTGATGCGGCCTTCGATGTTGACGTTGCTGATCGCCCCGGCACCGAAGCGCGGAATGCTCGATACCGTCCCGTCGGCGGCGATGGTGAGGTTGTTGTCCGGCGGCAGCGCGATCGGCCCCCCTTCGCCCAGCACCGGGAAACCGGAACTGGTCAGCAGCGCGCCATTGGCGTCGGTGCGGAGATTGCCGGCACGCGTGTAGGCCTCGCGACCATCGGCTCCCTGCACGGCAATCCAGCCGGCGCCCTGGACAGCCACGTCGAGCGGCCGCCCGGTGGTCGTCAGTGGTCCCTGCTCGAAGGCGTTGGCGACCGAAGCGTCGACGGTGAAGGCACGCGTCGCCGCGCCCGCTCCGAGCACCGGCACGGCGCGGAAGCGATTCTCCATCGCCCGATAGCCGATGGTGGCGACGTTGGCGAGATTCTGTGCCACCCCGGCCTGCTGCAGAAAGGCCTGCTTGGCGCCACTCATGGCGGTGTAGATGAGTCGATCCATCGGTCTTCTCCGCCGTCTACCGGGCATTCACCTAGCGCAGGCTCAACAGGGTCTGAATGATCGCATCCTGGGTCTTGATCGTCTGCGCGTTGGCCTGATAATTGCGTTGGGCGATGATCTGTTCGACGAGAGCATTGGTCAGATCGACGTTCGAGTCCTCGACCGCAGCGGACTGGAGTACGCCGCGACCGCCGCTGCCCGCCACGGCGATCAGTTCGGGCCCGGACGCCGAGGTCAGGGTCCATTGATTGTTGCCGAGATTCAGCAGGCCGTTCGGGTTGGCAAAGGTGGCGAGCGCCACCTGCCCCAGATTCAGCGTTTGCTGATTGCTGTAGCGCCCCTGCAGGATGCCGTCGTCGCCGACGCTGATTCCCAGCAGGCTACCCGTGGTGTAGCCGTTCTGCTCCAGGGTGTTGACGGTCGACTCACTGCCGTACTGGGTGGTACCAGCGAGATCCAGGCTTGCCGTCCACGCCGCGGCACCATTGCTCGGGGTCCACGAAGGCAGCGTGAGTGGCTGCGGGGTCTGCAACACACCCGCGGAGTCAAAGGTCAGACTGCCAACCGGCTGAGACCCGGCAGGGACGGCATTATCGAGACTGGCGCTGACATCCCAGGGACCCGCGGCCGTCCGAACGTACGAGGTGGTCAGAACATGCGACTCGCCGAGCGTGTCGAAGACCGGCAGTGCGGTGGAGTAACTGTAGCCGGCCGGCTGTCCTGCGTCGAGATTGAGCCCGAGGCTGACTGTGCTCGTTGCCAGTGGCGCTATCTGGCTGGCAGACAGTTGCAGTTCGCCCAGCGTGGACGAAACCACGCCGTTTGCCGCCACGTATCCGGTCAGCCGGAGGTTCTGGTCGTTGATCACGTACCCCTGGTTATCGAGGTGAAACTGACCATTGCGCGTGTAGGTGGTCGCCCCATCATTGCTCATGCGGAAAAATCCGCGGCCATTGATCGCCAGATCAAGGGGGTTGTCGGTGGTCGTCACATTGCCCTGGCTGAATTGTTGCTGGATCGCCGAAACGTTCGCTCCAATACCCACCTGCGAAGCGCCAACGAGACCCAGCGACGCGGCGTAAACATCCGAGAAATGCGGGTTTCCACTCTTGAAACCGACCGTACTCGCGTTGGCAATGTTATTGCCGATCACGTCGAGCGCGACCGACGCCGCATCGAGACCACTCAAACCTTGTTGGAAACTCATGCTTACCGCTCCTGGAGAATCTCTTGCACCTTGTCAAAACCTACCCTTCCGAGCCCACCGAGTTCGAGCTGGAAGCTGCCGTTATCCCTGACCAACGCAGAAACCATGCCAATCTGCAAAGTTTCCGCAGCCACTTTCTCGCTGCCGCGCAGGGCATCGACCTTGAACGTGTAATTACCCGCCGGCGCCAGCGTACCGGCATTGGTCTGGCCATCCCAGGCGAAACCGAAGTTGCCGGCTGCGCGCGCACCCAGGCTCTGACTCTGTACCACCTTTCCGGCAGCATCGAGAATCGTCAGCGTCACGCTATCGGCTGCACCGGCCAGCGTGACACCGCCGTTCGCTGTACCGTTGACCAGCGACAGACTTGAACCGGGCGCGAGGACGCTCTTGCCGATCAAGCCGGCGGCCTGCATGGCCTGGCCGTCATGGTAGGAAGCGAGCAGGGTTTCGAGCGAAGCATTGAGCCGCTCGATGCCGGTCACGGTATTGATCTGCGAGATCTGGCTGGTGATCGCGGCGTTGTCCATCGGGTTGAGCGGGTCCTGGTTCTTGAGTTGCGTCGTCAACAACTTGAGGAAGCGATTCTGTACTTCCTCGCTGGTCGACCCCGAACCGGCGGCAGCGGCCTTGCCCTGGGCATTGAGCGTGGCAAAGAGCTCACTTGTTGAATTGGCTGCTTGTACGGTGGCCATCAGTCACTCCTTGAGTGGGTCAATTCCTACTGGCCAAGCGTCAGCGTCTTGAGCAGCAGTTGCTTGGCGGTATTCATCACTTCGACGTTGGTCTGGTAAGAGCGCGCCGCCGAGATCATATTGGTCATTTCTTCGACGACGTTCACATTCGGCATCGCCACGTAACCCTTTTCATCGGCCGCCGGGTTGCGCGGGTCATAGACCATACGACTCGGGCTGCTGTCCTCGCGGACCTGGGTGACCCTTACCCCCTGGGCCGCAGCGCGGCCCATCGGCGTTGCCGCAAACACCACCTGGCGCGCCCGATAGGGCTTGCCGTCGGCGCTGACAATGCTGTCGGCGTTGGCCAGGTTGCTGGCCACCGCGTTGAGGCGCATCGACTGCGCCGTCATGGCACTGCCGGCGACCTGGAAGGTAGTGAACAGGCTCATCCGGATTACGGCTGCAGCGCCGCCGTCAGCGCGCGTATCTGATGCGTGATGAAGGTCATGCTGGCCTCGTACGAGACGGCATTTTCGGCAAACTGCGAACGTTCGACGTCCATCTCGACGGTGTTGCCATCGGCACTCGGTTGCGTCGGCTGGCGATACTGCAGGCGCAGCGCGTCGCCATGGGCACTTCGCTGCAAATGCCGCGGCGAAGTGGCCGTCATGGTCAGGTTTGCGGCGCCGCGACCGGCCAGCGCGTTGCCCAGCGCAGCGCTGAAGTCGAAATCCCTGGCCAGGTAGTTCGGGGTATCGGCATTGGCAATATTGCCGGCCAGCACCTGCTGTCGATTGGCGCGCAGGGTCAGCGCCTGCTGTTGCAGGAACAGCGTACTGTCGAGTTTGCTGACCACCATGCGCTCCATCCGGGACCTAATGCAAAGCAAGTAAGCAATACCCATGCCAAACCTCCGTGGCGACCACCCGCAAGGTCTTTGACGTCGACCGGCACCACTGCCATCGCGACAGTTGCCGGCTTTCCGGCAAATATTGCCGCCAGTGGCGAAACGCTGGCCGCACCGGCATCCTTCGCTAGCGAGGCAGATTCAGGCAGAATGAGAGCATGTTCAATCCTCCTGTTTCCCGGCGCCCGGCCCGCCTGCCACGGCTACTGTGTGCCATGCTGGCCGTCACGAGCAACGCGCTGTGCGCTCAGACTTCCCTGGCCACTGCCCTCGACCAGTTCCTGCGCACCCAGACGCAAGGCTTGCCGGGCAAGGTCAGTTACAGCGTCGGAGCGCTGGAGCGGCGCGCGCAGCTCGGAGCGTGCGACGCTTTCGAGCCCTTCCTGCCGCCCGGCAGTCGACTCTGGGGAAAATCTACGGTTGGCGTGCGCTGCCTCGGCCCGACGGCGTGGACGGTGTATGTGCCGGTGCAGGTGAGAATCTCGGGAACTTACCTGGTCACCGCGCGCCAATTGGCGCCCGGCCAGGTCGTGAGCAGCGCCGACCTGCTCAGCCAGAGTGGTGATCTCGGTGCCCTGCCGGCCAGCGTCGTCACCGATCCGGCACAGGCCATCGGCAAGACCATCCGCAACGGCATCGCCGCTGGCCATCCGCTGCGCAGCGATCTGCTGACCGCAGCCTGGGCGGTGCAGCAAGGGCAGAGCGTCCGCCTGCTGACGACCGGCGCCGGGTTCACGATCAGCAACGAGGGGAAGGCGTTGAACAACGCCACGGATGGTCAGATCGCCCAGGTGCGGACAGCTTCCGGACAGGTGGTCAGTGGCATCGCGCGCAGCGGTGGCGTCGTCGAAGTGTCCTATTGACCTGCCGCTGCCAGACCGGATGGAGAACCGCGGGCTTTCCTGCAGCCTGGAAAATAGTGTTAAAGTTCAGCCGTTTTCAGCCGATAGCTGGGTTGACTACCATCGTTAAAGGGCACGACCGTGAAGATCGAAAACACCAGGACCACTGCCGGCAGCGTCAGCGAGACGCAGCCCCGCAAGACCCACAGCACGCCGACCGCGGGCGCCGCCTCGGAGGTTCATCTCAGCGCCCTCGCCGCACAACTTCAGTCCACCGGGGAAGCGTCGACCTTCGATGCCAGGCGGGTTGCTGAAATCACGCAAGCCATCGCCGAAGGCCGCTTCACGATCAATTCCGGGGCGATTGCCGACCGTCTGATCGCCTCCGCCAGCGAACTGGTCGCGTCGCAGCGTTCCTGAACGTTCCAGATCGCCTTGCGGATCAATGTTCGAGACCGAGATTGCCGCGCTGCAGCGCTTTTGCACGCTGCTTGAGCGCGAACAGCAGATGCTCGGCAAGGGGGAGATCGATGCGCTGCTGCAGCTGGTGCAGGAAAAGAACGAGCTTGCCGCGGCCCTGGCGGCCGTCGCCAAGCAGCGCGCCGAGGCGCTTGCCGCCGAGGGACTGGCGGCAGATCGCGCGGGCGTCGTGGCCTGGTTGGCAGCGCACCCCAGCGCGCGTCGTGCGCGTACGGACTGGTCCTTGCTACTGTCACTGGCCACCCGGGCGCGCGAACTGAACCGAGTCAATGGCGAATTGATCCAGTTGCGCATGCAGCACAACGCACTGGCCCTAGAGGCTCTGCTTGGCACGACCAACCCCCTCGGTCTGTATGGTTCGGACGGCCAGAGTTCCCTACCGAGCGGTCACCGCATCAGCGACCGCGCCTGACTCGCGACTAGCGTGCCGCTGCCGGTACCGGCACTGACTCGGGAGCGGCGGGCTGCCCGTGCAGGGTGACCTCGGTGCTCTTTTCGGGAATGTCCGAGTCGATCAGGATGGTCACGCGACGATTGCGCGCGCGTCCATCAGCCAGCACATTTGGCTCGACCGGGCGCGTATCGGCATAGCCAATCGCTGTCAGGCGCTCGGCGGCAACGCCGGCATCGGCAAACAGGCGCAAAACCGTGGTGGCACGTACGGCGGACAGTTCCCAGTTCGACGGAAACTGCGCGTTCTTGATCGGGACGTTGTCGGTATGGCCTTCGATGGTGATCGGAAACTCCGCAGCCACCAGCACCTCCGCCACTGACTGCATGGCTTTGACCAGGGTCGGTTGCAGCAAGGCCTGCCCGGGGGAGAACAGGATGCTGTCGTTGATTTCTATGCTCACCCCACGGCTGGTTTCGAGAACCCGAACCTTTCCCTGCTCAATGAGCGGCGCCATCACTTCCAGGATCTCCTTGGCGACGTGACGCATCTTGTCGCGTTGTTGCTGCTTGACCGCCTCCTGCGCGTTGCTCGCCAGACCGGGTTTCGGTACGGCCGGTGCCGCCGCAGGCATGACCAGCGGCATTGGCCCGGCGCTGCTGGCGGGAATGTTGCGAAAGGCGGTGACCATCGAATTACTCAGAATGCGGTACTTTCCCTCATTTACCGAGGACAGCGCGTACATCACGACAAAGAAGGCAAACAGCAGGGTGATGAAATCCGCGTACGACACCAGCCAGCGGTCGTGATTGTCGGGCGCATCTTCGCGCTTGCGCCGTGCCATCGCCTAGTCTCGGGAAACGATCATGGCGTTGATCAGCCGGGGGGTGGGTGGAATGTCCATCGCCGTCAGAAGATATAGCCGCGCAAACGGCTCTCGATGATGCGCGGATTATCGCCATTGGCGATGCCCACCAGGCCATCGACAATCATTTCACGCCGCACGATGAGGCGATTGACATGCGCCTTGAGCTTGTTGGCAATCGGCAGATAGACCAGATTCGCCAGGCCAACGCCATAGATCGTCGCGACAAAGGCGACGGCGATGCCGGCTCCGAGCTTGGCGGGATCGGAGAGATTCTCCATCACCTGGATCAAGCCCATCACCGCGCCGAGGATACCGATGGTCGGTGAGTAACCGCCGGCCGCCTCCCACACCCTCGCCGAAAGCTTCATTTCCTGTTCGAAGGTGTTGATCTCCACCTCCAGCACCTCGCGCAGTCTTTCCGGCTCCGCGCCGTCAACCAGGAGTTGTAGCCCCTTGCGCGTAAACTCGTCGTGCAGTTCGCTGACGATGGAGTCCAGCGCCAGCAAGCCCTCTCGCCGCGACACCTGGCTCCAGCTCGAGACCTGCTGGATCAGCTGCTGGTCATCGAACAGCGGGGGCGACCAGATCCACTTGGCCATGCGGATGCTGCGCACGAACGTGGCGTAGGGACTTTGCAACATGACCGCACCCAGCGTACCACCGACGACGATCAGCAAGGCGGTCGGCTGGGCCAGCGATCCGAGATGCCCGCCTTCCAGAATCTGGCCACCAACGATCGCCAGGAGGCCGATCAACAGCCCGAAGATGCTGCTCCTATCCATCACGCTCGGACGGCGTCGGCTGTTTGCCCGGAGCTTCGAACAAACGCGCGCGCAAGCGCATCACCGCCTGCGTGTGCAGCTGACACACGCGCGACTCCGTCACACCGAGCACCTCGCCAATTTCGCGCAGGTTGAGATCCTGCTCGTAGTAGAGCGCCATCATCAGTCGTTCACGTTCCGGCAGCAGTTCGATCGCGTGCACCAGCCCCTGCCGGAGACTCTCGTCCTCCAGCAGCTTCAAGGGATCTGCGCCGGCGTCGACCAGATGTCGTTCGAGGAAGTCCTCGCCACGCTCGGCAACCATGTCTTCCAGATAGACCAGCTGATGTCCACGTGCCTCCTGCAGCATCTTCTGGTAGTCGGCAAGCACCATCCCCAGAGAATCCGCGAGTTCCTTTTCCGTCGGTGGTCGGCCATGCTCCTGTTCGAGCTGCGCAATCGCCACCTCGATCCGCCGACAGTTACGGCGCAGGCTGCGCGGCAACCAGTCGTTCTCGCGCAGACCGTCGAGCATCGCACCACGCACACGTTGCGCCGCATAGGCTTCGAATTGAGCCGTCATCCCGGTCTGCAAGCGGCTGATGGCATCGAGCAGGCCCAGCATGCCGTTCTGAACCAGATCGTCGACCTGGACGCTGGCAGGCAGCCGAGCCATTAGATGACAGGCGATGCGCTTGACCAGCGGCGCGAAGCGCTGGACCAGCTGATCCCTGTTGAGCTGACCAGCAGCGTTATACATGCATTCAGGAGTGGCTATCAGGCGTAGATAGCGATCGGATCGATACGGTGGCTCAAGTGTAGCAGTTGTTGCACAAAATGTTCGAGTCCTCCGTCGCCGTCGCCAGCTGCAGACCAGTTCAGCAGCTCATTGGCGACGCTCTGCAGCGCCTTGGCTGCGGGCGAAGCCGGAAACAGCGCGGCGACTGGCTGGCAAAGCCTGCTGGCTTGTCGCAACTGCTCGTCGAGAGGCACATATCCGGCATAGTCAAGACTGGCGAGCTGGCGGCTGCGCGTCAGCCGATCAATATTGTCATGGATCGCCCGCGCCTCGCCGGCGGCCCGAGCCTTGTTTACCAGAATACGGAAGTGCTTGTGCGCGTAACCCAGACTGACTTTCTTGATCAACGCATAGGCCTCGGTAATCGAAGCCGTGTTCGGCGCGACGACAACCACGGTTTCCTGTGCGGCAAGACCGAGCGGCGAGAAACCGAGCGGGTGGTCGAGCGAGCTGTCGACCAGCACGACATCTGCCGACGGCTCGATTTCGCCTAGACAGTCGAGGAGAATGCGCTGCTCGACCTCGCTGAGGCGGGCAAGTTTCTTGACGACCCTCGCCGCTGGCAGGACGCGGACCCCCGGCGCGATCGAGAGGATCACCTCCGCGAGCGATTTCTCCCCATCGATCACCTGTTGCAGATCGTACGGCGCCAGGGCTCCGTAGAAGGCAGCGATGCTGTCGTTGGTGTTCTCGTCGACCACCAGGGTCTGCATGCCCTTACGGGCCAGCGCCGCCGCCAGATTGGCGACCACGACGCTCTTGCCCACCCCGAGGCTACCCGCCACAAAGGTCACGATACGCGCCTGCGGACGCCCCAGGAGGCGCCGCAGGCCAGCCGCCTGATCGCCGTGGAAATCAGCCACACGGCCCTCCTGCCGATTGCAGGCTGGCCGTCGAGTTGGCCATCATCAACCCGGCCTCGATGCCGAGCAGACGATGCGGCGCACTTTCGGGCCGGTCCTTGAAGGCGCGATGCAGCAGGTATTGGCGATTCGGCAAGTGCAGATCTTCGGGCACCCGCTGCCCGTTCGAGACGTAGTACAGCCGCAAGCATTGACGAATGATCACGTCAACGGACGACGCCAGGCTTGCCGCTTCATCGACCTTGGTCAGAATACAGCCAGCCAGATCCAGCCGACTGTACGAGCGGACGACATCGTCCAGGGTGTCGCCGCGACTGGTGGCCGGCAGCAGCAGCAGCGATCTCACGCTGCTATCCCCGAACATGGCCACCTGTTCGCCGACCATCTGGTCCCGCTGGCTCATGCCCATGGTGTCGATCAGGACCATGTGGGTGTGCTGTAGATCGCGCAGGGTGGCGCGCAGATCCTTGGCATCGCGGGCCAAATGAACCGGGACGCCGAGGATCCGCCCGTAGATTCGCAATTGTTCGTGCGCACCAATCCGGTAGCCATCGGTGGTCACCAGCGCGAGCTTGCGCGCACCGTGGCGCAACACGCAGCGCGCGGCAAGTTTGGCGGTGGTCGTCGTCTTGCCGACACCGGTTGGTCCGACCAGGGCATAGATACCGCCCTGGTCGACGATGTCGGTCTCTTTGCCGATGGTCAGCAGGCCACGCTCGGCACCACTCCTGACCCAGGCCAGGGCCGCTCCGGCCTCCAGATCACGGGGCAGATCAGCCAGCAGGTCGCGCGCCAGCTGCGGCGAGAAGCCGGCGTCGAGCATCTGGCGAAGAACTTCCGTCCTGACCGGTTCTGCGCGCGTTGACTCGCCCCAGGCAAAGCCGGCGAGCTGCTGTTCGACGATCCTGCGCAGGCTGCGAATTTCCTCCATCACTCCCGCCGGAACCACTTCTGCCGCCGGCACCGACGCGCTGCCCGCCGGCGATCGCGGCAGCTCGACCCGGGGCAGAGGCTTCGCCGCCAGCGCTGGCGGCGGCCGCACCGAGTGGTTACTCGGCTGCCCCGTGGCGGGCGCGCCTGCCCGCGCCGGCAACCAGCCGCGCTCGGCTGCAGGGGTCGGGGCAGGCGTCGCGCGGGCCTTCGGGGTGGCTGCCGTGGCAGGCGGGTAGTCCTTGCTGCGCGGCGTTTCGCGCTCGGGCGTCGGCACGATGCTGTCCATGTCGCGGGCAGCAACCGCCATGATCTCGACCCCCCCGGGAATGGCGCGATTGGAAAGAATGATCGCCTCCGGCCCCAGCGTTTCCTTGACCTTGCGCAAAGCATCCCGCGCATTTGCGGCGATGAATTTCCTGACGTTCATACTCTTTGTCCGATGATGGAGGTCACTTTGATGGTCCTGTCTTCAGGTACTTCCGTGTGGGCCAGGACTTTCAGCTGGGAAACACTGCGACGCAGGAAACGGGACAACAGGGTGCGCAGACTGCCGGGAACCAGCAGCACCATCGGCAAACCGACCTCCTCCTGATGTTGCGCGGCAGCAACGGCCTCACGGACCAGGGTATCCGCCAGGCCAGGCTCGATGCTGGCGCCATCGCCAGCACCGGCAACCGCCTGCAGAAGCAGGCGCTCGAGTTGCGGATCAAGAGAGATCACCTGCAGGTCAGCCCCTCCCGGATAAAGCTCCTGAACGATCGAGCGGCCCAGGGCGTTACGCACCTGTGCCGTCAGCAGTTCCGGGTCCTGGGAGCGCGGAGCCAGGTCGACCAGGGTCTCGATAATGGTACGCATATCGCGCAGATGCACCCCCTCTTCCAGCAGGTTGCGCAATACCTTCTGCAGCACTCCGATCGACAAGGTCTTGGGTACCAGGTCTTCGACCACTTTGGGCATCTCCTTGGCCAGGTGATCGAGCAGGGCCTGTGTCTCCTGCCGTCCGAGCAGTTCAGCAGCATGCGAGAGAATCAGGTGGTTGAGGTGCGTTGCGGCGACCGTGCTCGCATCGACGACGGTGTAACCGTAAGCCTGTGCCTGCTCGCGCTGTGCCGGATCAATCCAGACTGCGGGCAGGCCGAAGGCCGGATCCTTGGTGGCTGTACCGGGCAGCTGTCCGGCAACCCGACCGGGATTGATCGCCAGCAGGCTGCCCGGAAAGGCTTCTCCTTCACCGATCTCGACGCCATTGAGCAGAATTTTGTAGGCGTTGGGCTTCAGTTCCAGGTTGTCGCGAATGTGCACCGGCGACACCAGGAAACCCACTTCCTGCGCAAACTTCTTGCGGATACCGCGGATTCGGCGCAACAACTCTCCGTCCTGCGACTTGTCGACCAGCGGAATCAGGCGATAGCCCACTTCGAGGCCAAGTACGTCGAGCGGCGTCACGTCGCTCCAGCTGGCCTCCTGCGTTTCGCGGCTGGCCACCGGCGCGACCGTTACGGGCACCGGCGTTGCTGTTCGCGAACGCTTTTCCAGCTGCCAGGCCATGGCCGCGAGAATGCTGGCGATGAGCAGAAAAACGAAATTGGGCATGCCGGGGATCAGACCCAGCAGACCGATGATCGCGGCCGTCAGAAACAGCAACTTCGGATTGCTGAACAACTGGGAAACAAACTGTTGCGATACATCCTGGTCGTCGCCGACGCGCGTCACCACCATACCTGCGGCAATCGAGATGATCAGCGCCGGGATCTGGGCCACCAGACCATCGCCAATGGTCAGCAGGGTGTAGGTCCGGGCAGCGGTGCCGATATCGAGGTTGTGCTGAAGAACACCGACGAACAGGCCGCCAATGACGTTGATCAGCATGATCAGGATACCGGCTACCGCGTCGCCGCGAACGAACTTCGATGCGCCGTCCATCGAACCAAAGAAATCCGCTTCCTGGGCGATCGTCGTGCGGCGTTTGCGTGCCTCGTCCTCGCCGATCAGGCCGGCGTTGAGGTCTGCGTCAATCGCCATCTGCTTGCCCGGCATGGCGTCGAGGGTGAAGCGGGCGGCCACCTCGGCAACGCGCCCGGCACCCTTGGTAATCACCACGAAATTGATCACCACCAGAATCGTGAACACCACCAGGCCAACAGCATAGTTGCCGCCGACCAGGAAATGCCCGAATGCTTCGATCACTCGTCCGGCGGCACCGGGGCCGGTATGGCCTTCGAGCAGAACCACCCGTGTCGAAGCGACGTTGAGCGACAGCCGCAGCAGGGTAGTGACCAGCAGCACCGTCGGAAAGACCGAGAAGTCGAGCGGCTTCATCACGCTCATGGCGACCAGCATGACGATCACTGAAATGGCGATGTTGAAGGTGAAAAAGAGATCCAGAAAAAATGGTGGCAGCGGCAAGACCATCATCGCCAGAATCAGCAGGATCAGCAGCGGACCCGCCAGCTGCCGCTGCTGGCCGAAACGAGCGAAGAAGTCCTGCAGCGTGAGGCTCGCGCTAGTCATCCGCGTCCTCCACCAGCAGTTCGTCAGGTACCGTGATCGCGCGCGGCGGCAGCGGCTGCTCCCCACCGCTCTGGCGCCAGTTGCTCAACTGATAGATATAGGCCAGCACCTCGGCGACCGCCGCATAGAGCGTCGAGGGGATTTCCTGATCCAGTTCGACGTGGCGATAGAGGGCACGCGCCAGAGGGGCTGCCTCGACGATCGGGATATCGCTCTCGGCGCCCAGCTGACGGATCTTCAGGGCGATCTCGCCGAGCCCCTTGGCCAGCACCTTCGGCGCCTGCATGCCGCTCTTGTAGGCCAGGGCCACCGCGTAGTGGCCGGGGTTGGTCACGATCACGTCGGCTGCCGGCACGGCGGCCATCATCCGCTTGCGGGCCGCCTCCCGCTGCAGTTGGCGGATGCGGCCCTTGATTTCGGGGTTGCCCTCGAGTTCCTTGCCTTCCTGCTTGAGTTCCTGGCGACTCATCTTGAGCTTGTCGTGGTATTGCCAGATCTGGAATGGCACATCGACGGCAACGATCAGCAACATCGCGGCAACGATCGCCAGGAAACTGAAACTGAGCAGATGACCGGTGCTTGACAGTCCGACCGGAATCGACTGGGCAAACATGGCGAACAGGTCGCCGCGCTCACTCCAGAGAATCCACGCCGCAACGCCACCGAGCAGCGAAGCCTTGGCGACCGCTTTGAGCAGTTCCGCCAGACCGCTCCAGGAAACCAGGCGGGCAAGGCCCTTGAGCGGGTTCACACGGCTCAGATCCGGTTGCAGGGCCTGCGGGGAAAAATTCCAGCTACCAAGAAAGAAAGGCGACAGCAACGCGGCAGCGACCAGCGCTGCAAACAAGGGGGCCAGCGTGAGCAGGGCGTCAATCGAGCTGTCGGCCAGACGCACGAGCATCAGCAATGGCTCGCGTGCCAGGTCCGCATCGACGCGCAAGCCGCGCCGGAAAATCTCCGCCAGCCGCTGCACCATCCAGGGTCCCAGCAGCCAGAACGCGGCTGCGGCAACGATCAGGACCAGGAACGCGCCGACCTCCCGCGAACGTGGGACCTGACCCTCTTCGCGCGCCTGTTCCAGGCGTCTTGCCGACGCCGGTTCCGTTCTTTCGAGGTCGCTTTCCTCAGCCATGTCGAGCTTTCGTTTTACTCGCGGCTATTATAGAAAAACAACCGTTAAAATAGACGATTATGATCTGTAATTTAGACGACTTCTCGAACAGTTGCGCAAGAACAACGCGTCTGCAGGGGCGTTTGCCGGCACCTACCTAGGCGAAGACCTCCAGGGCGCGCGTCGGTACGCTTCGCGCATCCCGCTCGGGAAACGTCGTCAGGTCGACCAGCAATTCCTTCATATCCAGGATCAGGACGATCTGACCGTTGGACAGCGTGGTCACCCCGGCCACCCCACGCGGACGGAAGTCGTCCAGCGCCTTGATCACCGCGTCATCGCGGCCGGCAAAGTTGTCGACTGCCAGAATGAAGCTGCGCTCGGCAGACTGCATCAAAACGCCGTACTCGGGTTTCTGCACCTCCGGCCAGCCAAGCAAACGGGAAAGCGCGATCACCGGCAGGATCTCGCCACGTACCACCAGGGTTTCCCTGCCGCCGACTTCCTGCATTCGCTGGTGGTCGATCGGCAGGATCTCGCGCACCATCGACAGCGGCAGCGCAAAGGGTTGCTCACCGAGCAGGACCAGCAAGACGGGCAGAATGGCCAGCGTCAACGGCAGCGAAATGATGAACACCGAGCCCTTTCCAGGTTCGGAGCGGATCTCGATCGCGCCATTGAGCTTCTGGATATTGGTCTTGACGACATCCATCCCAACGCCCCGGCCGGAAACCGCCGACGCCTGGGCCATCGTCGAGAAGCCGGGCAGGAAGATCAGATTCAGGCTCTGCCGGTCATCGAGGGCATTCGCCTCCTCTTCGCCGATGATCTTCTTCTCGATGGCCTTGGCCCGGATCCGTTCCGGGCTCATGCCGCGGCCGTCATCGGCAATGATCAGGACGATGTGGTCGCCCTCCTGCCGTGCTTCCAGGCGCACCACGCTGTTCACCGGCTTGCCGGCCAGCCGGCGCTCTTCGGCGGACTCGACGCCATGGTCGACGGCATTGCGAATCAGGTGAATCAGCGGATCGGCCAGATCCTCGATCATCGTCTTATCGACTTCAGTCTCTTCGCCGACCAGCGCCAGTTCGACGTCCTTGCCCAGTTGCCGCGCCAGATCGCGTGCGATACGCGGGTACTTCTGAAATAGGCGGCCGATCGGCTGCATGCGCGTCTTCATCACCGAGTTCTGCAAATCGGAGACCAGCAGGTCGAGCTGGCTGACCGCCTGGTCGAGTGCCTGCAGCGTTTCCGTATCGGTTCTGCCGGCGAGAATGTCGGCGCGCAGGCTGGTCAGGCGGTTCTTCGTCAGACCGATCTCGCCGGACAGGTTGAGCACCTGATCGAGGCGCGCGGTATCGACGCGAATCGTCGTCTCACGCGCGGCCGCTCGTTCCTCGGCACGGCGCCCGGAGGTGGCGCCGCTTACCGCCGCTGCTGGCTTGTCGGTGGCGCGACGCCCCTCGGGCGGGAAATGCGGTTGCAGACTGCCCAGATCCACCGCGGCGGCGGTGTCCACTACGCCCGCCGCTTGGCGACGCGCGGCAACCGACGGCGACCCGGCGTGTTGGCCGGTAGTCACCGCCGCGTGCAGGGCCAGCCAGTTCGGGCCCTCTGCCGTAGCCACAGCGGCCGGCGCAGGCGTGGCCGCCGCGGCGACCGCAGACTGCCGGTCGACAGCGCCGGCGAGCACCGCCCGCAAATCGTCGATCACCTGCGCGGGCGCCGTGTCCGGCTGCCGGCCCTGGGCGATCTCGCCAAACATGTCGCGCACGCTCTGGGTTGCGGCCATGATGGTATCCATCAATGCCGGCGTCAGCGCCATCTCGGCGTTGCGCAGCTTGTCGAAAAGGTTCTCGGTCAGGTGGCAGAGGGTAACCAGCTCGGCGGCGTTGAGAAAACCCGCGCCGCCCTTGATGGTGTGAAAGCCGCGAAAGATGTCGTTCAGCAAACGCCGATCCTCCGGCGCCCGCTCCAGATCAACGAGCTTGTTGTCGACATCCGACAGGAGATCACCAGCCTCCTGCAGGAAGTCCTGCAGAAGGTCTTCCATGCCGCCAAAGTCACTCATCCTGAACCTCCTAGAATCCCAGGCTGCCGAGCAAGTCGTCGACCTGTTGCTGCGTGGCGACAACGTCGCTGCGCCCTTCGCTGTTGATCACTGGTCCATTGAGCAGGCTCATCACCGAATCGGTGCGCCGCTCGCCGGGCAGGGTTTCGATGAGCACCCCCATCAGTTGTGTCTCCAGTTCCTGCGCTACATGGATGATCTTCTTGATCACCTGTCCGGTCAGATCCTGGAAATCCTGCGCCATCATGATCTCGAGCAGTTGCGTCCTGGTGGCGGCAGTTTTTTGCGGCAGCCCCTGCTTGAGGAAGCAACGCGTCTCCTCCGCCAGACGCTTGAACTCGTCGACGCCGATCTGATTGGCAAACAGCGCGTCCCATTGCCGTGCCAGCGCGGCGGCGTCAGCCTCGAGCTCCTCCTGCAAGGGGTTGGCGACATCCGTCGCATTCAACACCCGGCAGGCCGCCTGCTCGGTGAGGTTGGCGACATAATTGAGCCGGTCCCGGGTATCCGGGATGGCTGCGACGGTGTTTTCGAGGAGTTCGTGATAGCCCAGTTGACCGAGCGTGTCGTGCAACTGCCTGGCCATCTGGCCGACGCGCTGAAACACCCGGTCCTGACCCGCCCACTGTTCACCGCCGGCCGTGGTGCGCGCCGCGACGACCGAATCGAACAGCGACTGCAGCTCATCGCTGTCACCGCTGCCGTCGCCCTCAGCCAACTGCTGCAGTAGCGATGGCCCGGCAGACGCTGTCGGCACCGGCGCTGCGGGGGCGGCAACTGTCGCGGCAATACTGTCGAAGAGAGCTTCAAGCTCCCTGGAATCTCCCGCCATATCCGCGTCACTCATCTCAGCCACCCATCTTGTCGAAGATCTTCTGCAGCTTTTCGGCAAGCGTCGCGGCGGTGAAAGGCTTGACGATGTAGCCGCTTGCCCCCGCCTGCGCCGCCGCAATGATGTTTTCCTTCTTCGCCTCGGCGGTAATCATCATCACCGGCAGATGCTTCAGTGCCGGCGCGCTGCGAATCGCCTTGAGCAGTTGCAGACCATCCAGGTTGGGCATGTTCCAGTCGGTCACGACAAAGTCGAACGCTCCATTCTGCAGCTTCTGCAGGGCCACAGCACCGTCCTCCGCCTCGTCGACGTTGGCGAAACCCAATTCCTTGAGGAGGTTCCTGACGATACGTCGCATCGTCGAGAAATCGTCCACCACCAGAATTCTCATTTTCGGATCAGCCATTCTCTACTCCTGGTTGCCGTGTTTCGCTCAGTGTTCGAGCAAGGGACGCAGGGTGTCGGCCAGGACGCTGGCGTCAAACTTGCCCACGTAGGCGTCCACCCCCACTGCCTTGCCCATCGCATGATTGGCCTGCGACGACAGCGACGAATGCATGACCACTGGAATCCCTGCGAAACGAAGGTCGCCCTTGATGTTCTTGGTGAGCACATAGCCGTCCATCTCCGGCATTTCGGCATCGACCAGAATCAGGCGAATTTCGTCGCGAACGGCCCGGCCGGTCTGCGTCGTGTGCGCGGCAATTCCCTGCAATCGGCTCCATGCCTCTGCCCCATTGGTTGCGTGCTTGTGCCTGACGCCGAGCTTGTCGAGCACCTCGCCAATCTTTCGGCGGGCGACGATCGAGTCATCGGCAAAAAATATGGTCACCTCCTCAGCAACCCTGGCCGGCGGGATATCGACGATGACCGCTTCACCAAAAGCATTCGCCAGGATCTGCTCGACATCGAGAATCGATACCAGCTTGTCGTCATCGAGTTCGGTGATGGCCGTGATCAGACCCTGATTGTTCGACAGCACGGTCTCCGGCGCCTTCACTTTTTCCCAGTCCACGCGGATGATCCGATCCACGTCGTGCACCAGGAAACCCAGCGTCCGCTTCGAGTACTCGGCGACCATCATCGTCCGGCCATGCTCATGCGGCGCATCCTGGTGATCAAGAAAGGAAATCAGCGACAGCACCGGGATGACGTTGCCGCGCAGCGAGATCAGGCCTTCGACCCCGCGTGGCATGTTCGGTGTGCGGGTAATGTGCGGTGTCCGGCCGACCTCACGGACCTTGAACACGTTGATTCCGAAGGTCTCGCGCGTTCCCAGGGAGAACAGCAGGATCTCCATCTTGTTGGAACCGGCCAGGCGGGTGCGCGCGTCAACGCCCTCAAGCAGGTTTTTCCTTTCTGCCAAATCCATTGTAGCGCTCCAGAAAGATCGCGAAATCAGGGCTGCGGAAGGGCCGGACAAGCACCCTGCTGCAGGCGCCGCGCCAGCGTTTCGGACAGGCGTTGCGGTTCGAATTTCGGTACATACTCGTCGACGCCGACCGATTTGCCAAGTTGCTGGTTGGACATCCCGGACAACGATGAATGCATGATTACCGGCACGCCGACGAAACGCAGGTCCGACTTGATTTTCTTGGTCAGAATGTAACCGTCCATCTCCGGCATCTCGATGTCGGTCAATACCAGACTGATCAGGTCCTTCACTTCCTGACCCGATGCCTGCGCGAATTTCGCCATTTTATCGAGTTCGTCCCAGGCTTCGCGGCCATTGATCGCCGCTACGTACTGCACACCCATCGCCTCCAGGGTGCGCTGAATCTGCTTGCGAGCGACCGCCGAGTCATCCGCAAAATAGACCGTCAGGCCGGCATTGCCGATGGGCTTGATATTGCGATAGACAATCTCGTCGTCGTAGTTCGTCGTTTCCGAGAGCACTTTCTCGACGTCCATCATCATCACCAGACGACCGTCGGGCAATTCGGTAACTGCCGTCACCAGACCGCCCAGCTCGGCCAGAAGCATCGCCGGCGGCACCCGCATCTGACTCCAGTCGAGGCGGAGAATGGTGTCCACAGCTTCGACCAGGAAACCCTGCGTATGGCCTGCGTATTCGGTAACGATCATGATCGAGCGCGGCGTCCGGGTGTCCACCCCCGCATAGCGCGCCAGGTCAACCACCGGCACCAGCGCTCCCCGCAGACTGACCATCCCCTCGACCGAAGGAAGCATTTCCGGTGCCGCGGTGATCGGCGGCGTACGCATCACCTCACGCACCTTGAAGACGTTGATCCCGAAAGTCTCACTGCGCTGCGTTCGCGAATCCGTGCCAAGCGAGAACAGGAGGATCTCGAGCTTGTTGGTTCCCGCCAGCTTGGTACGTGCATCGATGTTTTTCAGTAGATCCGACATTCCTTTTCCTCGCCTCAAGACCACCGCAGGCCGGGTCTCGGGCATCTTAATGCAATAAGCAACCAGGCGTCCGCTTCCCCGCTCACGGTGCGACGGAATCGACGGCGCAGGCCGCATCAGACCTCGGTCTTGTAACCAATTCGGAAGCCACCCCAGCGCCGACCCTTGATATAAATCGGTGCCGATATGTCATGCATCAGTTCACCGGTGTCGCGCCGGTAGGTCTGCAGGAGGAAGGGCTGCTGGTGACTACCGCAACGCTTGCCGACCGGGTCATCGAAGATGCGCTTGCCCCGGCTATTCACGAAATCAAGCTTTTCATCGCCGGTCAGCGGCTGCGAAAACCTGTGGTTGTGCGTCGGCACGTAGGCGTTGCGATCGATACATATCGCATACACGAGGAATGGGTGTTGGTCGAGCAACTTCTCCTGCAGTGGCGCAACGGCCTGATCGGTGAAGTCATCAAAACGGGTCTTGAACTTCTGCGGTCGGGTATTCGGGATTGGCTGGTAGCGATCATCGAACAGATCCTCGATCCGCATCCTGCCCGCATCAATCGCCTTTTCGAAGATTTCGCTGGCCACCAGCGCCGCCTGTCGGACGATTGCCGGCATCCGCGTGTGCGTCGCGACTGACTGCTCGCCTGCCGGACCCAGCTTGAAGACATTGCCGATTTCCCGCAGATTTTCGGCCAGACATTCGACATGGTCCACCGCCAGCAAGGTCTCGGCGGTGACCGCATTGTTCGTTTCGGCCATTTCCCTGATCCGGCGCACGTGCTCGGCGATCCCCTGGCCGGTGCGGCTCTGCTGCGCGACAGCAGCGGCGATGGCCTCGACTTTCTCCATCGTTTCGCGAGCGCCGTGGTTGATGCGCTCCAGCGACTGGGCCGCCTGACGGGCAAGTTCAGCCCCCTTGCGGGCCTGTCCGCTGCCCGCATCGATGCTGGCAATCGCCGACTGCGTCTCGCTTTGAATCGCAGCGATCATCTGACTGATTTCCCCGGTGGCCTGCGAGGTCCGTTCGGCGAGTTTGCGCACCTCGTCGGCGACCACGGCAAAGCCCCGCCCCTGGTCGCCTGCACGCGCTGCTTCGATGGCGGCGTTGAGGGCCAGCAAGTTGGTCTGGTCGGCAATCTCGCGAATCGTCTGGACGATGCCGCTGATCGCTTTCGAGCGCTCACCCAGCGCGCACACCACCTTCGCCGACTGCGTCACGGAAGCGGCGATCTGTTCCATCTCTGCCGAGGCACTGCGCACGATCCCCATTCCCTCGCTCGACAGGCTGTTCGAGGTTTCCGAAATTCCCGCCGTCTCGCCGGCATTCTGACTGACCTGGTTCATGTTCTCGGTCAGTTCGGCGATGGCACTGGCCGTCGCCAGGGCGGCGTCCCGCTGCTGACTAGACCCGGCGGCGACCCGACTGACCTCGCCGAGCAACTGCCGGGAGGCGCTGCCGACCTCGGCCGAGTTGAACAGCACCTTGCCGACGATGGTGGCGAAGCTTCCCATCAAGCGATTGAAATCGAAGGCCAGCGCAGCGATTTCGTCCCGCCCCTCGACGGCTGCGCGCCTGGTCAGGTCACCATCGCGGTACATCGTGGCGAGCACCTCGCGCAGCACCTCCAGGCGACCGACCAGATTGCGTTCGAGCAGCACAGCAATCACCCCGGCAAGCAGCAGCAGTACGGCCAAAGCGCCGAGCCAACCGTAGAGTCCGCCACCGAATACGGCGTGGCCCAGCCAGCCGGCCAAGGCTGCGGCGATGACCTGCAGCAGCATGGCGGCACGGATTTTCCAAGCGACTCCATTCATCCTCGTCCTCTCGTCATTGTTGAGCTGTTCTCAAAGGTCTACGGCACAAGCCAGCGCGCCTTGAGCGCAGCGATCCGTTCCGCCCGATTGCCAGGAATTCGGTTTCCTTGAGTTTTGCCGTCCGATTCTGCATAGTTCGCGGTCTTTTCTGTTCTCCACCGACGCCCCCGCCCCCATCAATGCCATCACAGACCGAACCAGAAGTTTCCCGCAAGATTGCCGCGAAGATCGCCGAAGAGATTGGCTGCCGCCCGGCGCAGGTCCTGGCCACCGCCGCCCTGCTCGACGAAGGCGCCAGCGTTCCCTTCATCGCCCGCTACCGCAAGGAGGTGACCGGCGGGCTCGACGACATCCAGCTGCGCCTGCTCGACGAACGTCTCATTTACCTGCGCGAGCTGGAGGAGCGGCGCCGCGCCATCGTCGCCTCGATAGCCGAGCAGGGCAAGCTGACCCCCGAGCTGGCGGCGGCAGTCGCCGCCGCCGAGACCAAGCAGCGCCTCGAAGACCTCTACCTGCCCTACAAACCGAAACGGCGCAGCAAGGCGCAACTCGCCCGCGAGGCCGGTCTGGCGCCGCTCGCCGAAGCGCTGCTGGCCGACCCGATGCGCTGTCCGGAAGACGAGGCCGCACGCTATGTCAACGCCGAAGCCGGCTTT
The DNA here is from genome assembly GCA_016713625.1 of Candidatus Accumulibacter affinis. GTDB lineage: Bacteria > Pseudomonadota > Gammaproteobacteria > Burkholderiales > Rhodocyclaceae > Accumulibacter > Accumulibacter affinis. Next base: position 165,104 of record JADJOT010000002.1, on the reverse strand, counting down.
GCCGACGTCCGCAGTGTTCTCGACGGTGCCCGCCAGATCCTGATGGAACAGTTTTCAGAGGACGCCGGTCTGCTCGGCGAACTGCGCGGCTATCTCGAAGCGCAGGGCTTCGTGAAGTCGACGGTGGTCGCCGGCAAGGAAAGCGAAGCAGCCAAGTTCCAGGATTACTTCGCCTACGCCGAGGCAATCCTGGCGATTCCCTCGCATCGCGCGCTGGCGCTCTTTCGCGGCCGCAACGAAGGGATGCTGCAACTGGCGCTGGTCGTCGACCGCGAACTGGACGAGAGCGCTGGCAATCCCTGCGAGGCGCGCATCGCGCGGCACTTTGGCATTGTCGACCAGGGCCGGCCGGCCGACCGCTGGCTCGCCGACACGGTGCGCTGGACCTGGCGAATCAAGACCTCGCTGCACCTTGAACTGGAACTGATGAACGCCTTGCGCGAGCGCGCCGAAGCCGAGGCAATCCGCGTCTTTGGCGCCAACCTGCACGACCTGCTGCTCGCCGCACCCGCCGGCAAGCACGCCACCATCGGTCTCGACCCCGGCCTGCGCACCGGCGTCAAGGTCGCCGTCGTCGATGCCACCGGCAAGCTCCTGGAAACGGCTACCATCTATCCGCATGAGCCGCGTCGTGACTGGGATGGATCGCTGCACACGCTGGCCGAGCTGGCGCGCAGGCACCAGGTCGACCTGATCAGCATCGGCAATGGCACCGCCTCGCGTGAAACCGATCGCCTGGCCGCCGACCTGATCCGCCAGCAGGCGGACCTGCACCTCAGCAAGATCGTCGTCTCCGAGGCGGGTGCTTCGGTCTATTCGGCATCGGAGTACGCCTCACGCGAATTCCCCGCAGTTGACGTCAGCCTGCGCGGTGCGGTGTCGATTGCCCGCCGCCTGCAGGACCCCCTCGCCGAACTGGTGAAGATCGACCCAAAGGCGATTGGCGTCGGCCAGTACCAGCATGACGTCAGCCAGACCAGGCTGGCCAAGACGCTCAACGCCGTCGTCGAGGACTGCGTCAACGCCGTCGGAGTCGACGTCAATACCGCCTCGGCGCCCCTGCTGACCCGTGTTTCCGGTCTCACCCCGACGCTCGCGGCGAACATCGTTGCTCACCGTGACCAGCACGGCGCGTTCCGCAACCGGCAGGCGCTCCGGGAAGTGCCGCGCCTCGGCGACAAGACCTTCGAGCTGGCGGCCGGCTTTCTGCGGGTCAACGAGAGTGACAACCCGCTTGACCGCTCCGCTGTACACCCGGAGGCCTACCCGCTCGTCGAGCGCATTCTTGCCGACCTCGGGAAGGGGATTCGCGAGGTCATCGGCGACGTGCGACTGCTCAAGACGCTGGCGCCGGAAAGATTCATCGACGACAGGTTCGGCCTGCCGACCGTCCGCGACATCCTCGGGGAACTCGAAAAGCCTGGCCGCGACCCGCGCCCGGAGTTCCGCACCGCCACCTTCCGCGAAGGCGTCGAGGCGGTCAAGGACCTGCAAGCGGGAATGATCCTCGAAGGCGTGGTCACCAACGTCGCCAACTTCGGCGCCTTCGTCGACATCGGCGTCCATCAGGACGGACTGGTGCATATCTCGGCCATCGCCGACCGCTTCGTCAAGGACCCGCGCAGCGTCGTCAAAGCCGGCGACGTGGTCAGGGTCAAGGTGCTCGAGGTCGACCTGCCGCGGCAGCGAATTGCGCTCAGCATGCGGCTCGCCGACGACTTGCCGACGGCTCCGAAGATCAGTAATGTAGCGGTCTCGGCCAAGGCCCGGCAACGCCAGAACAGCCAGCCCGATCCGACCAGCGCCATGGCCAGCGCTTTCGCCCGCCTCAAGCGCTAATCGGCGGACGGTCACCGGATCACTTCTCCCACGCACGCTATCGAAACCGCCCACCATGCCCAGGACTACCGCAAAACCTGCCGACCGCAAGACTTCCGCCCGCAATCCTGGCGAACCGCGCCTCTCGCGCCAGCGCAAACCGCAGGACCTGCCGATCGATGACTGGCAAAGGGCCTTGCGCCGTCAATTCGGTCGTGAGCAGGCGTTTGAACTCGAAAACCTGGGCGACGATCCGGTTTTCTCCGAGTTTTCGGTATACAACCCCGACAGCCGTCGCCGCTACCGGGTCGCCATTCGCGGCGCACAGGCCGGCGACAACCACTGCTCTTGTCCCGATTTCGCCACCAACGACCTCGGCACCTGCAAGCACATCGAATTCGCCCTCGCCCGGATCGCCGCGCAGGCGGACGGCAAGAACGCGCTCGCCGGCGGCTTCCGCGGATCGTTCAGCGAACTGTTCCTCGACCATGCCGGGCTGCGACGAATCCGCCTGCGCCTTGGCAGCGATTTTCCCGCTGAGCTGCAGGCCGTAGTACGCCAGCTGTTCGTGCACGCCGACGGCTGGCAGCTACCGCCGCAACACTTTGCCGATCTCTCGGCATTCGTCGAGCAGGTACGCGCCGCCGGCCATCAACTGCGCTGCGATGAGGACGCGCTGTCCTTCGTCGCCGAAGTCCGCGACGGCGAGATTCGCCAAGAGAGGCTCGCTGCGCTCTATCCGCTCGGCGCCGACAGCCCCGAACTGAAAACGCTGCTGAAGACCGAGCTCTATCCCTACCAGCGCGCCGGCGCCTTGTTCGCCGTGCGCGCCGGGCGTTGCCTGATTGGCGACGAAATGGGTCTCGGCAAGACGGTACAGGCGATCGCGGCCGTCGAAATCCTCGCCCGCCACTTTGCTGCCGAGCGCGTGTTGATCGTCTGCCCGACCTCGCTCAAACATCAGTGGGAACGCGAGTTTGCCCGCTTCACCGATCGCCGCGCAGCGGTCATCGGCGGCCTGCGCGCGGTCCGCCAGACGCGTTATGCGCAGGAAGAGTTCTGCAAGATCACCAACTACGAGACGCTGAGCCGCGACCTCGACCTGATTCAGGCCTGGGCACCGGATGTGGTGATCGTCGACGAAGCGCAGCGGATCAAGAACTGGAACACCATCGCCGCCCGCGCGCTGAAACGTATCGACAGCCCCTACGCCATCGTGCTGACCGGCACGCCACTCGAGAACCGGCTTGAAGAATTGATCTCGATTGTCCAGTTTGTCGATCAATACCGACTCGGGCCGACCTGGCGCCTGCTCGACGAACATCAGCAACGCGACGAGCGCGGCCGTGTCGTTGGCTACCGCGAGTTGCACCGCATCGGCCAGACGCTGGCGCCGATCCTGTTGCGCCGGCGCAAGGCGGAAGTGCTTGAACAACTTCCCGAACGTGTCGACAACACCCTGTTCATGCCGATGAGCCCGCTGCAGGCCGACCATCACGAAGAAAACCGCCTGACCGTTGCCCGCATCGTGCAGCGTTGGCGGCACACCGGTTTCCTCTCCGAAAAGGACCAGCTGCGTCTGCACTGCTCGTTGCAGAACATGCGCATGGTGTGCAACAGCAGCTTTCTGATCGACCACGAAACCGACGACGGCTACAAGGCCGATGAACTACTCACCCTGCTCGACGACATTCTCGCCGACCCGCAGGCCAAGGTCGTCGTCTTCAGCCAGTGGCTGCGCACCCACGAGCTGATCATCCGCCGGCTGCATCGGCGTGGCTGGGAGCACGTCCTGTTCCACGGCGGTGTGCCCAGCGACAAACGCGGCGCGCTGGTCGACCGCTTCAACCAGGATGCTGCCTGCCGCCTTTTTCTCAGTACCGACGCCGGTGGCGTCGGCCTCAACCTGCAACATGCCGCAGCGGTGGTGGTGAACATGGATCTGCCGTGGAATCCCGCCGTCCTCGAACAACGCATCGGTCGCGTGCATCGCCTCGGCCAGACGCGCGGCGTACAGGTAATCAACTTTGTCGCCAGGGGAACCATCGAGGAAAGCATGCTTTCGGTGCTGGCATTCAAGCAGTCGCTGTTCGCCGGCATCCTCGACGGCGGCGAAAACGAAGTCGTGCTGCAGGGGACGCGCCTGTCGAAGTTCATGGAAACCGTCGAGCAGGTCTCCGGTGCGGTGGCAACGGATGCCCGCAGCGAAGAGCCAGGCGAGGACACTCCGCCTCTCGACGCGACCGCCGAGGCAGGCGCCGCGACGGAAGCCGACGGCGCGGCAGAATACCAGGAGACTGCAGCCGTGCGCCCAGACGCCGGTGAGCAGCCCGCTGCCGAACCTGCCACCCAGCCTGCTCTGCCAACACCTACCAGCGCAGCGGCAGCGGGCGCCGCCGATCCCTGGGCACCGCTGCTGGCCGCCGGCACGCAGCTGCTTGGCGAGCTGTCGGCGGCATCGCAAGGGGAAGGTGATTCGCCCTGGGTACACACCGATCCAGCGACCGGACAACGCTACCTCAAGCTGCCCGTACCCGACCCACAAACCGTACAACGCCTCGCCGAAGGGCTGTTGGGTCTGCTTGGCGGTCGGAAATAGAGGACCAGAGGACCAGAGGACCAGAGGACCAGAGAAGCGGGTCAGGGTAGGGGCACGACGCCGTGCCAGCGGACTGGCTCGCCTCCCTGAAAGCAGCGGGACGATGGTGATTGAAGGCCCCAGCTCAAGCGGCGCGCGGCCAGCGAATGCTGCTGCCCTGAATTCGCATTGGTCACCGCTGACCAGTGGCTTGGCAGGAGATTACGCGCGCACCCGCCTTTTCGCTCAAGCCGGCGGATCCGCTGCGTCGGCGTCCGTCGCTGGCGGTACATCAGTGGCGCCTGGCTCTGGGCTGCTGTCGTTCTGAGTCCTGGCGGCCTGGTCGCGCAGGCGCTTTTCTTCCTGCTTTTTTTTCTTTTCCAGCTCTCGCTGGCGCTTTTCGAACTGATAGTTGGGCTTTGCCAAGACATGTCCTTTCTTTGCCGCCGCAGCGACAGTGCGTGCTATGGTTGTGAGGACCGCATAGGGATGGAACCCTGCAGCTTCCCGTGCTCAGGAAAGGGCAGGAACTGGGCAGCACTGGGGCAGACTCAGGGAAGCTTCTGCAGCGGCATGGCGTAGGGTGATACATGGCGGAAATCGACGTTAATGGGCATGTTTCTATGGCCTCGCAAGGTTCGGGGTAGGGCGCTGGTGAAAGGTGGCGCCCGCAATCAAAGTACCTGATTCACCAAGCGATCCGCGCGGGTGCGGGCAAGGCGTTTGAGAATCTTCTGCACCGGCAGCGGGTAAGTGTCGGGGGCATCGAGTTCGCTGTGATGAGACAGCCGACGGGTGTGCGCCAGGATACGTTCAAGTTCGGCCTGCTGCTGGCTCAGTAGACTTCGCTGCGGGTCGTGGATCAGGAGCCCGTTTTCAAGGTCCAGGCGCCAGGCGCGCGGATTGAGGTTGCTGCCGGTAATCAGCGCGTAATCGTCGTCCACCAGCAGACCCTTGAGATGAAAACTGTGCCGCTCGTGGCGCCACAGATGCAGGTCGAGCAAACCCTTGTCGACGGCGTCCTGGTGGGTCGTGCAGAAGCGGCGCAGATTGGCTTCGTAGAGATAGGGAAGTGCGCCAATCGTCTTGAACGGATCTTCAGGGGGAATGTAAAAATCGTTGGCGGTCTTGTCGCCGAGGAGGATGCTGACGCGGCAACGCTGCCGGATTTTCTCGTCGATCGCCCGGCGGACGACCCCCGGCAGGTTGAAATAAGGCGTGAATAGCACCAAGCGATGCTGGGCACGCTGGATCAGCTGCACAATCGCGGCATTGAGTTGGTTGTCGCGGGAGCCGAAGCCGAGCAGCGGCGTGATGGCCAGCCCGCCCTTGCCGATCGCACCGGCAGGGACGCTGTAGCTGCTTTTTGCAAGTATCCGGCGAAACCGGATGATCGCGCTGCGCAGCGCACGCGTGTGTGGTCTCCACTCGCTGTCCACAGGATAGACGGCAGCGTTCGCTTGCAGGACCCGCGTCATCAGCGAGGCCATGCTATCGGCGACCTGGCGACTCTCGATCAGATGGTAGCGATCGAGGCGATAGCGATCAGCACGATACAGGTACACGTCGTTGATGCTGGCGCCGCTGTAGAGCAGGGCGTCGTCGATGACGAAGCCTTTCAGGTGCATCACCCCCAGCCACTCTCGGGTCTGCACAGGAACGCCGTAGATCGGCACACCAGCACCGTGGCGGCGAGCCATTTCGAGGTACAGCGCGGCATTGCCGGGACTGGCCGTCTTGCCGATCAGGCCTCGCTGGGCGCGGTGCCAATCGACGAAGACGGCGATCTGCAGTTGCGGCCGCGCCGCCTTGGCAGCATAGAGCGCAGCGAGCACCTGCCGACCGCTGTCGTCGTCCTGCAGATAGAGTGTGGTGATCAGAATTCGCTCTTGCGCGCTGGCAATCCGTTCGAGCAGCGTCGCGCGGAACTCGCCGGGACCGCACAGGCTGAGGACGCCCCCGAGCGCAACCGGAATCGAGGGCAGACCGTCCAGACCCGTCGCCGCCTTGCTGCGGCCACGCAAACGTTGGACGGCCGCCGCCAGGGGAGAGGTCATCGAACGGTGCATGCAGGAGTCGGTTTCACGGATGCGAATTATACCGGCCGGCCGCCGGCTTTGCCCCGCAATCGTACAAGTTCGAGCACGCCGCTGACGCTAATCGCGCTTCCAGCGGTTGTCGCTCCCCGGCGCCAGCAACATTCCTGTGCCGAGGAGGATCAGGCCACATATTGATCGAGGTAATCATGCACGGCGAGAACCCCCAAGCGCTGCAGGTCGCGTGAGCAATCTTCGATGCGACCTTGCTGTTCGGCCGAGAATCTGCGTCCCAGGTGGCTCCTGAATTTCTCGACCAGTACCGGGATTCCCTCGGCGCGCCGACGACAGTGTCCGAGCGGGTATTCCGAGATCAGTTCGGCAGTCCGGCTGCCATCGGCGAAGACCACCTGCACGGCGTTGGCAATCGAGCGCTTGCCCGGGTCCAGATAGTCCGCTGAAAACCTGGGTTCCTCGCGGACCTCGATTTTCGCTCGCAGCGCATCGATGCGCGGGTCTGCCGCTGCGGCGTCCTCGTAGTCCGCAGCGCTCAGCCGGCCCGAAATCAGCGCGACGGCGACCATGTACTGCAAGCAATGGTCGCGATCGGCGGGGTTGTGCAGCGGCCCTTTCTTGTCGATGATGCGCAGCGCTGATTCGTGGGTACGGATCAGCACCCTGGCGATCCCGGCGAGTCGTCCGACCACTTGCGAATGCAGTTCCACCGCGCATTCGACCGCCGTCTGGGCGTGAAACTCGGCCGGAAAGCTGATCTTGAACAGCACGTTCTCGATCACGTAGCTGCCGTACGCGCGCGACCGGCGGAAGGTCTGGCCCTTGAATAGAACGTCATAGAAACCCCAGGTCGGCGCCGTCAGCACCGCCGGATAGCCCATCTCGCCCTTGCACGCGAAGAGCGCCAGCAACACCCCCCGAGCAGTGGCATCGCCGGCCGCCCAGGACTTGCGTGAGCCGGTGTTCGGCGCGTGTCGATAGGTGCGCAAGGGCTGACCATCGACAAAAGCCTGCGATACGGCGTTGATGATCTGCTCGCGCCCACCGCCCAGCAGCCAGGTGCATACCGCAGCCGTGGCCACTTTGACCAACACCACGTGATCCAGCCCGACGCGATTGAAGCTGTTCTCGAGCGCCAGCACACCCTGAATTTCGTAGGCCTTGATCATCGCTTCGAGGACCTGGCGCATGGGCAGCGGCGCCTGCCCGGCAGCGACACGCGTCCGCGACAGCCAGTCGGCGGTGGCGAGGATTCCTCCAAGATTGTCCGAAGGGTGCCCCCACTCGGCTGCCAGCCAGGTATCGTTGAAATCAAGCCAGCGAATCAGGGTGCCGATGTTGAAGGCTGCCTGCACCGGGTCAAGTTGAAACCGGGTGCCGGGAACTCTGGCGCCAGCGGGGACGACCGTGCCGGGAACGATCGGGCCGAGGAGCTTGCTGCACGCCGGGTAGGCGAGCGCTTCGAGGCCGCAGCCGAGAGCGTCGATCAGGCAGTAGCGTGCGGTCTCGAAGGCGGCCCTCGATTCGATCCGGAAGTCGAGGACGTAATCAGCGATGTCCACCAGGACCTGGTCGGGAGCGGGACGAGTATCAGGAATGCGGGTGCTCATGGGGATTCCCTGCGCGTCAAATCGGCGCTCGGCTGCTGACTTACGTGCGTTGCGCCAGAGCAATGAACTCCTGCGCCTCGGGACCAACGTAGTTGGCCGAAGGGCGGATGATTTTTCCATCGATGCGTTGCTCGATGACGTGTGCGGCCCAGCCGCTGGTACGGGCGATGACAAACAGGGGGGTGAACATCGGCGTCGGCACCGCCAGCATGTGAAACGCTACCGCCGAGAACCAGTCGACGTTGGGGAACATTTGCTTCTGTTCCCACATCACCTCCGCGATGCGACTGGCGATAGCGAACAGCACCCGATTATCGCCATCGATACACAACTGCTCGGCGACGGCCCGGATCACCTTGTGACGCGGATCGGCAATGGTGTACAACGGATGCCCGAAGCCGATGATGATCTCCCTGTTCTCGAGGCGGCGGCGAATGTCCTGGTCGGCGTGCTCGGCGTCGTTGTAGCGGCTCTGGATCTCGAAAGCGACCTCGTTGGCGCCGCCGTGGCGACGCCCACTCAGCGCCCCGATGGCGCCGCTGATCGCCGCATAGAGATCGGCGCCGGTGCCGGTGATCGTCCGTGCCGCAAAGGTCGAGGCGTTGAACTCGTGTTCGGCATAGAGCACCAGCGACTTGTCGAGACTGCTCGCCTGCAGGGGCGTCGGCGCCTTACCTCGCAGCAGGTGGAGGAAATGCGCGGCGATCGATTCGTCATCGGTCTCGGTTTCGATGCGGCGGCCATTATGCGACCAGTGATACCAGTAGAGCAGCATCGAGGCGAAGCTGGCAATCAGGCGATCGGCAATCTCGCGTGCCGCACCTGGGTTGTGATCCTGCGCTTCGGGCAGGATCGTTCCCAGCGCCGAGCAGCCGCTGCGCAAGACGTCCATCGGATGCGCCGAGGCCGGCAGATTTTCCAGCATCGGCCTCAGCATGACCGGCAATCCACGCAACGTCTTGAGTTTCTTCTTGTACTGATTGAGCTGGGTCAGATTCGGCAGACGCCCGTAAAGCAGGAGATAGGCCACCTCTTCGAAAGTGGCATGCTCGGCCAGCGCAATCACATCGTAGCCACGGTAGTACAGGTCGTTGCCTATCCGTCCAACCGAACAGATCGCGGTGTCGCCGGCAACGACACCGGACAAGGCCACGGATTTCTTGGCTCGCGGAAGTTCGCTCTTGCGCAGCTCGTCCATCGTCTTCTCCCCCTTGTCGTACCGCCAGTGGGCGCGCAGCCCGAGTGCAGATCGCCACAAGGCGTCGGCAAGGCTTGCCAGGTGACCGATCAACAGCATCCCTTTGCGGAGTATTCCCGACTTCGACCAGTAAGGTCAAGCGCAGACGCCGCTCTGCCCGGGCAGGAGGCTGTCCACGGCGCGCGCCATTTTCTTGCCAATTCCCCGCAGGTCATTTGTCGGCTATTCCTGAAGCCGGCCCCTCACCGGCATGCAGGTGTGCCGGCGGCAAGAAAGCGAGCGCGCAGGCGTGTTCGTGACCGACCAGGTATTTCGGCAAGGAAACCACTTCCACCTCGGTCACGCCTGCGTCGATCATTCCCAGACGCACGGCTGCCTCACGAGAGAGATCGATCACCCGACTCCGATGCCCCATGCGGTCATTGATCCGGACCACCACGCAACGGGTAGACAAAACGCGGCGAACCGCCACCAGAGTACCTAGGGGAAAACGATTGCTTGCCGCCGAAATTGTCTGATGATCAAAGATCTCACCCGAGGCTGTCTTGCGGCCGCCGAACGCTGCGCCGTAAAAGCTGGCTCTGCCGGAGATGATCGGCGGCCTACCCGGCCACTCGCCTGGCCTGCCCAGGGACGGAGAAGACTCCCCAAAAGCGAATCCTGAAAGGGCCGCAGCCAGCACCGCAAGAACCAGTTTCACCGGGTAAGGCTCCTCAAGCTGGCCAGAAATTCGACAAGCTGCGCACCGACCAGCAGAGCGCTTACAATTCCCCCATTTCGAGCAGCACGCCGCGTGGCACCGAGACTGCGCGGTGGCCACGAGCAATCGTCAGCCCTCGTTAACGCAAGCTTATCCTGCTCACCGGCGCACGCACAAGCCGCCCGGCGATCACGCTGGCGCTGGAGCGACCGACAAGACAGGCCGGCGGCATGCCAGAATGCTTTACCGGAGCACTCGCAGACATGAAAACTCACGTTATCCCCGACTGGTTGCGACGCCTGCTGATGCGCAGCGTCGCGCATCGCCATTATTCGTTGGTGATCACCGCGATCGCTTTCTGGTCAACCATGACCTTCAGCTTTCCCTTCGTCGCCGTGCTGATCCCGGCGGTGCTGCTATCCCCCGGGCGCTGGCTCACCCTCGGCCTGCTCTGTGGAATTGCCAGTGGCCTTGGCGCCGCCGCACTGGTCGAGATCTTCCAGTACATGGGATCCGAGTTTGTGCTCGCGCGCTACCCGGAACTGCTGCAGACCCAGGCCTGGCAGACCGCCAGCGAATGGCTGCAGCGCTGGGGTCTGCTGGCGATGTTGATCATTGCCGGCTCGCCGCTACCGCAGACACCGGCCCTGCTCTTCTGCGCACTGGGCAACGTGTCGACACTGGGCATTCTCGCCGCGGTCGGCATCGGCAAGACCGTCAAGTATCTGTTTCTGGCCTGGGCCACGGCCCGCTATCCGGCACGCTTTATCCGTTACAGCTGAGCCAACGCGCTGCTCAGGCAAGCCCCGCAGTGTGCGCCTGCACATCGGCCCAGTAGCTGGAGCGCACCATCGGTCCGCAGGCCGCGCCGGTAAAGCCCATCGCCAGCGCCTCTTTCTCGTACATCCTGAAGATTTCCGGATGCACATAACGGGCCACCGGCAGATGGTGGCCCGACGGAGCCAGGTACTGGCCGATGGTGAGCATTTCGACGGCGTGGGCGCGCAGATCGCGCAGGACTTCGAGGATTTCGTCATCGGTCTCGCCGAGGCCGACCATCAGGCCCGACTTGGTAGGAACCTGCGGATACAGTGCCTTGAAGCCCTTGAGGAAGGCCAGCGAATGCCCGTAGTCGGCACCAGGTCTGGCCTGCCGATACAGGCGCGGCACCGTTTCCAGGTTATGGTTGAGTACGTCGGGTAGCGACTGCCCGAGGACCGCGAGGGCAAGCTGCATGCGGCCGCGAAAATCGGGAACCAGCGTCTCGATGGTCGTTCCCGGCGATCTGTGCCGGACCGCAGCGATCACCTCGACGAAGTGCTGCGCGCCGCCGTCGCGCAGGTCATCCCGGTCAACGCTGGTGATCACCACGTAGCGGAGTTTGAGGCGGGCAACGCTGTCGGCGAGATTGACCGGTTCGCCCGCGTCGGGGGCCAGCGGCTTGCCGTGCCCAACGTCACAGAAGGGACAGCGACGGGTGCAGATATCCCCGAGAATCATGAAGGTTGCCGTGCCGCGACCGAAGCACTCGCCGATGTTGGGACAGGCAGCTTCTTCACACACCGTGTGCAACTTCTGTTCGCGCAGCATTTTCTTGATCTCGCCGAAACGGCCTGCATCGTTGCCGGCTTTCACACGAATCCAGTCGGGCTTGCGCTGGGGAGTTTGCGGGATGATCTTGATCGGGATGCGTGCGGTCTTGAGTTCGCCCTTTTCCTTGACGCCGGCGATTCTGCCGGTCTGCCCTGTCGCCGCATGGCCTTCCTGGTGACTGCTCATTGCTTGTGCTCCAGTTGTACGGCGAGATGTTCGGCCAACGCGGTGGCCGCCTGTGCAGGGGTCAGCGAAATGCCCAGATCACTGGTCTGCGTCACCGGCATGCCGGCGTAGCCGCAGGGGTTGATTGCTGCAAAGGGCGACAGGTCCATCGCGACGTTCAAGCTGACGCCGTGATAGCAGCAGCCCTTGCGTATGCGCAGACCAAGCGCCGCGACCTTGGCCGCGCCAACATAAACTCCGGGTGCGCCGCCGTGGCGCTCAGCGATCACTCCATGTTCGGCAAGGAGGTTGATCACGGCCTGCTCGATGGCCAAGACCAGTTCACGCACTTTCAGCCTTCTCCGGTTTAGGTCCAGCAACAGGTACACCACCACCTGGCCGGGGCCATGGTAAGTGATCTGCCCGCCGCGGTCGCTGTTCACCAGCGGGATGCCCAGGTCGACCAGCAGATGTTCGGGTCTGCCCGCCTGGCCGAGGGTAAGCACCGGCGCATGCTCGCAACACCACAGTTCGTCGACGGTCTGCTCACTGCGCGCGGCGGTGAAGGCGGCCATCGCTTGCCAGGTCTGCTGATAATCGGTCTGGCCGAGATTACGAACCAGCAGTGGCACCTGGGTCGCCGACAGATTCGCAGCAGTACACAGACCCGCGTGTTCACGCGCCAGAGACCCCGCGGCGACGGTCACAGGACAAATCTGACCAGCGGATGGCTGCTCAGTTCCTGGTAAAGTGCGTCAAGCTGTGCTCGGCTGGTCGCCTGGATGGTACAGGTAAGGCTAAGGTACTTACCAGCCGACGAGGTACGCATCGCCATCGTCGCTGCATCGAAATCCGGCGCCTGCCGCAGCACCACTTCGAGTACCGCCTGCGCCAGGGCGTCGCTGGCCAAGCCCATGATCTTGATCGGGAATTCGCAAGGAAATGCGAACAGGTCGGCAGCTTCGTCAGACATCGCCACGCCTGTTCATTTGCTCACGACCGGCACAGACCCAGAGGTACATCGGGTGGGCCACCGTTCCCATGTGCTACTTGAACCAAAGACGAACGCTATCGACCATCCGTCCGGCGAGGCCCGCTACCGGCACTCCGGCAAGTGCCACCACCGGATAATCGCCGTAAGGCTTGTCATCCATGCTGACCTTCAGCGTGCCAAGCACCTGCCCCTCGGTAATCGGCGCGAGCAGAGGCTGCTGCGAGACGAGTTCGGTCTTGATCTTTGGCCCGAAACCTTTGGGAACCGCAATCACCAGAGCATTCGTAAAGCCCAGTTTGACCGCGTCTTCCTTTCCTTTCCACACCTTCAGAGTGGCGACCGCCTCGTTCTTCGCATACAGCTGCACGGCATCGTAGAATTGAAACCCGTAGTTGAGCAGCTTGAGCGATTCCTGCGCGCGCGTGCTGTCCGATGCGGCTCCGAGCACCACGGAGACCAGGCGACGCGGCCCGCGTTTCGCCGACGAGACCAGACAATAGCCTGCCGCCTCGGTGTGACCGGTCTTCAGACCGTCGACGGTCGGGTCGATGTACAGCAAGCGGTTACGATTCGGCTGCGTGATGTTGTTGTAGCGAAACTCCTTCATCGAGTAGTACCTGGCGTACTCCTCCGGGAAGTCACGAATCAGGGCGTCCGCCAGGATCGCCAGATCTCGCGCGGTTGTGTAGTGCTGCGGGTCAGGCAGACCGCTCGCGTTGCGGAAACTCGACCCCTTCATGCCAAGTCGTTGCGCCTCACGATTCATCATCTGCGCGAAGTTTTCCTCGTCACCGGCGATCGCTTCGGCAAGCGCGACGCAGGCGTCGTTACCGGACTGGACGATCATGCCTTTCAGCAGGTCCTCCACCTTGACCTGCGTACCGACCTGAATGAACATTCGCGAACCGCCGGTTTTCCAGGCCTTCTGGGAGACGGGCACGGTCTGATCAAGCTTGATCGTCCCCTGCTTGATGGCCGCGAAACTCAAATAAGCGGTCATCAGCTTGGTCAGGGACGCCGGCTCCAGGCGTTGGTCGGGGGCTTGCCCGGCGAGTTCCTGTCCCGATGCAGACTCGACAAGCAGCCATGACTTGGCCGCCAGCGTCGGTGGTGTTGGCAGTTGCTCGGCGATGGCCAGGATCGGCAGGCAGAGCAGGACGAAGAGTAAGGTTCGAAGCTTGAGCATGGCTGGATTTCTTGGCAAAACAGCGATTATAGCAAGCCAGCTCCGTTGCGCCCTTATGCCTTTTGTGATGATGGCCGCCCGGAGATCGCCCGCGAAAGGTCGGCAGATTGTCCAGGGCGTGTTCTGCCCACTCGACGCGGAATCGACCGACAGCTGATCAACGAGCCACGAAAGTAGGCTTGTAACCCAGCGCCAAACGAATCTTCTCGGCCACCTTTTCGGCATCCGCACGGCTGCCATAAGGTCCCAGGTGGACACGGTGCATGCCGCCACCCGTGTTGATCTGGATGCCCTCGTTGAGCCAGTCCAGTTCGCGCAGCAGATGAGCGCGCAGACTTTCAGCGTTCTCGGCGCTGGAAAATGCTCCCAGTTGCAGGAAAACACCGCGCCCACCGGCCGACCAGGATTCGCTGCCGGCAGCCGGCGGCGTCACCTCCTGCAGCAGTGATGGTGCAGCGACCTTGTCCAGGCCCAGCTTGGCCGCCAACAGCTCAATATCGTCGCGTTCGGAGGTGCTGGCGGCAGCTCTTGGCGGTCGTGGCGCCGGCATCACCTGCGCATAGGTCATCGTCGTCGCCCCCTCCGGCAGAATCGACTCGACCTCCACCAGGGTGCTGCCGTTGTCGACATAGCCCAGGCGGTAGGCGGCAGCGTAGGAGAGGTCGATGACACGATCGGCGTGAAAGGGACCGCGATCGGTGACCCGCACGACCACGGATTTGCCGCTGCTGACGTTGGTCACGCGTACGTACGAGGGGATCGCCAGGGTCGGGTGTGCGGCGGTCATTGCGAACATGTCGTAGGGTTCGCCGATCGACGTTTTCTGGCCATGAAACTTTTTGCCGTACCAGCTGGCGAGGCCACGCTCCTGATGCAATCGCAGGCTGGTATATGGCTCATAGGCCTTCCCCAGAACGACATAAGGCCGGTTGGCGAAGCGATGCAGTGGCTCGATCCGTGGCTGCGCATCGGGAAGGTCATCGAGATTGTCCGGGAACTCGTCGCCCGGGCCATCGTCCTTGTAATAGGCACCACCGCGCTTTTGCACGACGTTCGATTTCCTGACCATCCTGGTCGGTGCTTTCACCGGATCGACGGTGCGTGCGGCCGTGTCGGGCGGCCGCGACGGCTGGCCGCCGCAGGCCGTGAGGAGCATTGGCAGGAGGCATAGCCAGAGGGCTGAAGGACTAGACCCGTGCCTGCCCATTGCCGCCTCCGCGCGCCTCATTTCCTCACCAGCATCCGGTGAGTCTGAATGCTCATCAGGATCCCGATGCCGATCGACAGCGTCACCAGCGCCGTGCCGCCATAACTCATGAACGGCAACGGCACGCCGACCACCGGCAGGATGCCGCTGACCATGCCCATGTTGACAAAGACATAGGTAAACAGGCTCAGCGTGACCGAGCCGGCCATCACCCGCGCGAAAAGGGTCGAGGCGTTGGCAGCAATCATCAGACCACGAGCAATCAACAGGAAGTACAGCAGCACCAGAATACTGTTGCCCAGCAAACCCCGCTCTTCGGAAAAGACGGCGAAGATGAAGTCGGTGTGACGTTCGGGGATGAATTCGAGGTGGGTCTGCGTACCCTCCAGCCAGCCTTTGCCAAAACTGCCACCCGAACCGATGGCAATGGTCGACTGGATAATGTGATAGCCCGCGCCGAGCGGGTCGCTGGTCGGATCAACCAAAGTCAGGATGCGCTTGCGCTGGTAATCATGCAGCATCGTCCACACAAAAGGTGCCGCAGCAGCGGCGGCGGCGCCCAGCCCAACGATCACCTGCCAGCGCAGGCCGGCAAAGAAGAGGACGTAGAAGCCGGCGGCACCAACGAGGATAGCGGTTCCCAGGTCAGGCTGCTTGGCGATCAGCGCGAAAGGCACGAGCAGCAACAGGCAGGCCACCACGTAGTGACGGAACTTGAGTATCGCTTCGTGCTTGTGAAAGTACCAGGCGAGCATCAGCGGCACGGCAATCTTCAGCACTTCGGAGGGCTGGATGCGGGTAAAGCCGAGCGACAACCAGCGCCGCGCACCATTTACCTTGACCCCGAAGAGAAAAACACAGATCAGCAGGATCACGCCGACAACGTAGAGCGGGACGCCAAAACCCATCAGCTTCTGCGGTGGCAACTGCGCCACCGCCCACATCGCAAAAAGCCCGACTGCCATGTTCAGGGTCTGCGCCAGCAGACGATTGTTGGCGTCGTAAGTGGCGCTGTACACGGTGGCCAGCCCGGTGGCCATGATCAAAGAGGTGATCAGCAACAGCTGGCCGTCGATATGCGCCACCAGACGCACCCACAGACGGTGCCAGAACTGCTCAAACATCAGCTAGTCTTCCTCCACAGCGTCTTCACCGGCTGCCCCCTTGGGCAGTTTGCCGAGCAGATAGTAATCGAAAACCATGCGTGCGATCGGCGCCGCCGACTGCGCTCCAAAGCCGCCGTTTTCGACTAGCACGGCGAGGGCGATCTTCGGCTGATCTGCCGGTGCAAAGGCGATGAACAACGCGTGGTCACGTAATTCCTTCTTTACGTTGGCTGACTTGTATTCCGCTCCCTTCAGGCTGAAAACCTGCGCCGTGCCGGTCTTGCCTGCGGACACGTAGCCGGCGCCGGCAAAAGCACGGGCGGCCGTGCCCGCCGTGTTAACCCCGATCATCGCCCGCTTGATGGTGTCGACGTTCTGCTGTTTCCACGGCAGGGTGCGCAGCGGCTCGGGCTCGACCATCGCCTTTTCGCCGCTGCGGCTGTCAGTGATGTACTTGACCAGGTGCGGACGGAACATCACCCCGTTATTGGCGATGGTGGCGGTCGCCTGCGCCAGCTGAATCGGCGTGTACGCATTGTAACCCTGGCCGATACCGATCGAAATCGTCTCCCCGGCAAACCACTTCTGCTGCTCGGGGCGCTTGAAACGGCGCTTCTTCCACTCCGGCGAGGGCAGCACGCCTTCCGACTCGCCTTCGATGTCCACCCCGGTGCGTTGGCCGAAACCCAGTTCTCCCATGAAGCGCGCGATGGCGTCGATTCCCATGTCGTTGGCAAGCATGTAGTAGTAGGTGTCACACGACTGAACAATCGACTTGTACATGTCGACGCTACCGTGACCACCCTTCTTGTCATCGCGGAACTGGTGCCCGGCGAAGTTGTACACCCCGGGATCAAAAATGGTCTGACCGGGCGTGCGCTTGCCGGTTTCCAGAGCAGCCAGGGCCATGAACGGCTTGAAGGTCGAGCCCGGAGGATAGGCGCCGTTCAATGCCCGATTGACCATTGGCTTGTCTGGGGAGTTGTTGAGCAGATCCCAGTCATCGCTGCGGATGCCATCGACAAACAGATTGGGGTCGAAAGACGGATTCGAGACCAGAGCGAGAATGCCTCCGGTCGACGGTTCAATCGCCACCAGTGCGCCACGACGGTCACCAAAGGCCTTTTCGGCCATTTCCTGCAACTTCACGTCGAGCGTCAGCGTCAGGTTGCTGCCCTGGACCGGAGGCGTTCGCGACAGACTGCGACTGGCCCTGCCGCCGGCGTCGATTTCTACCTGCTCATAACCGGTTTCTCCGTGCAACTGATATTCGTATTTCTGTTCAAGTCCGGTCTTGCCGATGTGGTCGGTGCCCTTGTAGTTGGCCGCCTGTTCGTTTTCCTCGATCAGTTCCAGGTCGCGCTTGTTGATGCGATTGATGTAACCAATGGCATGCGCAGCGAGCGGACCCAGCGGATACTGGCGGAACAGGCGCGCCTTGACCTCGACACCGGGAAAGAGGTAGCGATTGGCAGCAAACCTCGCCACTTCTTCCTCGGTCAGGCGCGTCCGGATCGGCAGGCTTTCAAAGTTCTTGCTTTCCTCCAGCAACCTGCGAAAGCGTTTGCGGTCCTTGGGCAGGACTTCGATCACCTTGCTCAGCCCGTCAATCGTCGCGTCGAGGTCGTCGACCTTCGACGGCGTGATTTCCAGGGTAAAGGCAGAGTAATTCCGGGCCAGGACCGTGCCATGGCGATCGACAATGACCCCACGGTTGGGAACAATCGGCACCAGGGAGATGCGGTTGTCCTCGGCACGCGTCGTGTAGTAGTCGTGCTGAACCACCTGCAGGTGAAAGAAGCGGGCGATCAGCAAAGCAAAGGCCGCCAGCACCGCGACCCCGGCAACGAGCAAACGGAAGCGAAAGCGATCCCGTTCGCTATCGCGAACATGCGGTGGAGACCGACGAGCAAGCAAGGCCAGGCCCTCAGCGATCGCGTCTGGCGCATGCTGCGACGCCGGAACCGGCAGGCGCGTACTGCCCGCAGCGGACTGGCGTCGCGTGCCGGGCCTCAGAGCGGGCGGTTGGCATCACGGTCCACGGGTTGGTGCTGCGGTAGCAGCAACAGGAAGGTCAGCAGTGGCCAGAGCAGAGCGGACAACAGCGGCCCAAGGAAATAGCTGATCCCTGGCGAATCGGCGCCAGTCAGCATGCGCACGCTGAATTGCACGACCTGCACCAGCAAGAGCAGCGGAAAAACCTGCAAAGCCTGCTGCGCGAGAGGGAACCACAGGATCCGTCGCGACAGCGCCGACGCTCCATAGGCCACCAGTACATAGGCCAGCGCGTGCTGCCCGAGCAGGCTCGCATCGGCAACGTCCATCGCCACACCCAACAGGAAGGCCAGCCCCATCCCGACACGGCGAGGCTCGCGGACGCTCCAGAAAACGATCAGCAAAGCCACCCAGTCGGGCATGCCACGCCAGGCGGCGGTTGGCAGGAAGTTCAACAGCAGTGCGACGATCAGACTGAAGCCGATGAACCAGGGGCGCACCGGCAAGAGAATTCGCGATGACGAGTAACTTGTCTGCATGCGGATCAGTCCTTCTTCAAGCGCTTCTTCTTCGCCAGCCCGGAGCGGGCCGTAGACTTGACGTCCCGCCCGGCAGCCTCCCTGGCCAGGTGCTCCGGCAGTGCGACCGCCGGACGTGGGTCGAGGATCATCACCTCGCTGAAGTTCTCGACACCGGCCAGTGGCATACACAGGATCCTGGCAAACGAGTAGGAGGTGTTACGCTCGATGTGCGTCACCTTGGCCACCGGAAAGCCCGGCAGAAAGATGCCGTCCAGTCCCGAGGTAACCAGCACATCGCCCTCCTGGACGTCCGCGTTGGCCGGCAGAAAACGCAGTTCGAGCTGACCATTGCCAAGACCAAAAACCACTGAACGCTGGCCGGTACGAACGATCTGCACCGGCACCGCCTGCTCCTTGTCGGTAATCAGGGTGACCTCGGCGACAAAAGGGAACACCCTGGTCACCTGACCGACGATTCCCGCGTCATCGATGACCGGCTGTCCGGCGATGACTTTGTCCTGCTGCCCCTTGTCGATGACGATGCGCCGCGAGTAGGGATCACGCGCCGAATAGAGAATCTGCGCCAGCTGCCCACTTGCCTGCTGCCGCTCCTTGACGCCGAGGAGTTTGCGCAGACGCTCGTTCTCGACCTCCAGTTGCTGGGTACGCAGCAGTGTCGTCACGTTTTCGAGGCGGACGCGTTTCAACTGGGCGTTATCCTCCTGCAAACGCGACACGCTCACGAAATAACTGCCGGCATTATCCAGCAGTTGTGCCGGCAGGTGGGCCAGATGTTGCACGGGATGGGTAAACAACGACAGCGCCTGGCGGAGCACCTCCAGAGTCTGCATGCGCGCATCGACCACCAGCAGGGCCACGGAAAGTGCAACGTAGAACGAGAGCAGCGCCACGGGCGCCGGCCCGCGCTTGAAAAACGGTGGCGGCTGGTGGTCCATCAATCAGGCCTGGTGTTGGCGACGCGCGGCGCCGACGCCGCCGCACGTCAATCGGAAGCGAAAATGCTGCCGAGGTTGTCCATCTTCTCGAGCGCCATTCCACAGCCTCGGGCAACGCAGGTCAACGGCTCTTCGGCAACGATCACCGGCAGACCGGTCTCTTCCATCAGCAGGCGATCGAGGTCACGCAGCAGGGCACCCCCACCGGTGAGGACCATGCCCTTGTCGGCAATGTCGGCACCCAGCTCGGGCGGCGTCTTCTCGAGCGCCGACTTGACCGCCGAAACGACGCTATTCAGCGGCTCCGTAAGTGCTTCGAGGATTTCGTTCGAGGAAATGGTGAACTTGCGAGGAATGCCTTCGGCCTTGTTGATCCCCGAGACCTCCATCTCGCGCACCTCGGCGCCGGGAAAAGCCGAACCGATTTTCTTCTTGATGTTTTCAGCGGTGTTTTCGCCGATCAGCATGCCGTAGTTGCGGCTGATGTAATTCATGATCGCTTCGTCGAGCTTGTCACCACCGACGCGCACAGAACCCGCATAGACCATGCCGCCGAGCGAAATAACGCCGACTTCGGTGGTCCCACCACCGATATCGACGACCATTGACCCGGTCGGTTCGGACACCGGCAGGCCCGCACCGATCGCTGCCGCCATCGGCTCCTCGATCAGAAAGACCTGGCTCGCACCTGCGCCGATGGCCGACTCACGAATGGCGCGACGCTCCACCTGCGTCGAACCCGAAGGCACGCAGATGATGATCCGTGGTGACGGCGACAACAGTCTGGAATCGTGCACCTTCTTGATGAACTGCTTGAGCATCTGCTCGGTCACGGTAAAATCGGCAATCACGCCGTCCTTCATCGGACGAATGACGGTGATTGCCCCAGGCGCCTTGCCGAGCATTTCCTTGGCTGACTTCCCGACCGCCTGAATCGTCTTCTTGGAGTTCGGCCCGCCCTCCGTACGAATGGCGACCACCGATGGCTCGTCAAGGACGATTCCCTTCGAGCGTACGTAAATCAGTGTGTTGGCGGTGCCCAGATCGATCGCTAGATCGTTGGAAAAATAACTGCGCAGAAAACTGAACATGCTTGCGAAATCCGTGATGGTGCGCAGCGGGGGCTGCGGAGGGAAAAACTTTTATGATACCTTATATGGCTTCCTCGTTTAACACCTTAGTGATTGCGTAACCATGTCGCTTACCCTGGAGCAGGTTCTCCGCGTTGCCCACCTTGCCAGAATCGAAGTCAACGAGGTCGAGGCGCACGCTACTCTCGGCCGCCTGAACGAGATTTTCACCCTCATCGAAGAGATGCAGGCCATTGATACCAAAGGCGTCGAGCCCATGGCGCAGGCGCAGGATGTAGCACAGCGCCTGCGTGCCGACCGTGTTACCGAGTCTGATCAGCTCGCCCAGCGTAGCGCTTTCCAGGCCATCGCACCGGAAACCGAGGCCGGCCTCTACCTCGTGCCGAAAGTCCTCGAATGATTGAGCACAGCCTCCAGGCCTTGGCGCAGGCCCTGGCGAGCAGGGAAATATCGAGTGTCGAACTGACGCAACTGTACCTCGACCGCATCGCCCGGTATAACTCGCAGCTCAACGCCTACATCACCATCGATGCCGACGGCAGTCTGGCGCAGGCACGCGCTGCCGACGCACGGCTGGCCAGGGGCGAAGGCGGACCACTGACCGGCATCCCGATCGCGCACAAAGACATCTTCTGTGCCCAGGGCTGGCTCACCACCTGCGGATCGAAAATGTTGAGCAATTTTGTCAGCCCCTATGACGCCGCGGTGATTACCCGCTTCAAGACGGCGGCGGCCGTCATGCTTGGCAAGACCAATATGGACGAGTTCGCGATGGGTTCCTCGAACGAAACGTCCTTTTACGGACCGGTGTGCAACCCCTGGGACGCCAGCTGCGTTCCCGGCGGCTCGTCCGGCGGCTCGGCTGCCGCGGTGGCTGCACGCCTGGCACCAGCAGCAACCGGTACCGATACGGGCGGATCGATTCGCCAGCCGGCCGCACTCTGCAACCTGAGTGGCATGAAACCAACCTACGGCGTCATCTCGCGCTACGGCATGATCGCCTTCGCCTCGTCACTCGACCAGGCCGGTCCGCTGGCCCGTTCCGCGGCCGACTGCGCGATTCTCCTGAACGCCATGGCCGGCTTTGACGAGCGTGATTCGACGAGCCTCGACCGCCCAGCCGAAGACTATGGCCGTGAACTCG
Organism: Candidatus Accumulibacter affinis; assembly: GCA_016713625.1. GTDB lineage: Bacteria > Pseudomonadota > Gammaproteobacteria > Burkholderiales > Rhodocyclaceae > Accumulibacter > Accumulibacter affinis. The sequence continues at coordinate 143,191 of JADJOT010000002.1, read as the reverse complement.
CCGCGACAACCGGCGGCAAGCCCCTGGCCGGATTGAAAATTGGCTTACCGGCGGAGTTCTTTGGCGAAGGCTGTAGTCCCGTGGTGATGCAGTTGGTCGAGACGGCCCTCGGCGAGTACCGCAAGCTCGGCGCCGAGACCATCGCCGTCAGCCTGCCGAACATGCAGCTTTCGGTAGCCGCCTACTACGTGATCGCGCCGGCAGAGGCAAGTTCGAACCTGGCACGCTTCGACGGCGTGCGCTACGGCTATCGGGCACCAGCCTATCATGACCTTACTGACATGTACTGCAAGAGCCGCGCGCAAGGCTTCGGCGCCGAAGTCAAGCGCCGCATCCTGATCGGCACCTACGTCCTGTCGCACGGCTATTACGACGCCTATTACCTGCAGGCGCAACGCATCCGCCGCCTGATCGCCAATGACTTCGCCAGGGCTTTCAGTCAATGCGACGTGATCATCGGGCCGACCAGCCCGAGCACGGCCTTCAAGCTCGGGGAGAAAGCGGCCGATCCGGTGCAGATGTACCTGTCAGACATCTATACGATTGCCGTCAACCTCGCCGGCTTGCCGGCAATTTCGATTCCCTGCGGGTTCGCCGCCGGCCTCCCCGCCGGTCTGCAACTGATCGGCGACTATTTCTCCGAAGCCCGTTTACTCAACGTGGCGCACCGCTACCAGCAGGAAAACGCCTGGCACCTGCAAGGTCCGGGCGGGTTTACTTGAGGTGCGCAGCGTCTCTGCACGGCTTGCCAACCAGTAGCCGTTTCCCTGCGGTCAGTGTCGGCAAGCGTTGCGCCGACGGTCGTTGTTCCTGAATAGAGTGAGTAAGCATTGATGAAAGCATGGGAAGTCGTCATCGGCATCGAAACGCACGCGCAGCTGGCGACCCGAAGCAAGATTTTTTCGGGTAGCTCGACCGCTTTTGGCGCGGCAGCAAACATCCATGCCAACGCGGTCGATATCGCCTTGCCCGGCGTCCTGCCGGTACTCAACCGAAGCGCCGTCGAGTGCGCGATCCGCTTTGGTCTGGCAGTCGGTGCCAGCATCGCAGCGCGCTCCGTCTTTGCCCGCAAGAACTACTTCTACCCGGACCTTCCCAAGGGTTATCAGATCAGCCAGTACGAACTGCCGGTGGTGGTCGGCGGCAGCTTGCTGATTCAGGTCGGCGATAGCGAGAAAGTCGTCGCTCTTACCCGCGCCCACCTGGAGGAGGATGCCGGAAAGTCGTTGCACGAGGGCTTGGGGCAGCATTTCCATGGCCGCTCGGGAATTGACCTCAACCGCGCGGGAACGCCGCTGCTGGAAATTGTTACCGAGCCCGACCTACGTTCGGCAGCCGAAGCCGTCGCGTATGCGCGCGCCCTGCACGCTTTGGTGCGCTGGATCGGGATCTGCGATGGCAACATGCAGGAGGGATCCTTCCGCTGTGATGCCAACGTCTCGGTACGTCCTGTCGGGCAGCCGCATTTCGGGACCCGCCGCGAAATCAAGAATCTCAACTCTTTCCGCTTCATGCAGCAGGCCATCGATTACGAGGTCCAGTGGCAGATCGCGACGCTTGAGGATGGCGGCTGCATCGAACAGGCGACGGTGCTGTTCGATCCGGATAGTGGCGAAACACGCGCCATGCGTTCAAAGGAAGATGCGCACGACTACCGTTACTTCCCCGACCCCGATCTCCCGCCCCTGACCATCGATCGCCAGTGGGTCGACAAGATTCGCTCACAACTGCCGGAACTGCCAGCTGCCCAACGCGACCGTTTGATTGCCGACTACGGTCTTTCGGCCTACGACGCCAAGGTCATCACCGGTTCACTGGAACTTGCCGCCTACTACGAGACCGCCGTGGCCGTTGCCGGCAGGTCGAACGCCAAGGCCTGCGCGAACTGGGTGATGGGCGACCTCGCCGCCCGCCTCAACAAGGAAAACCGCGAGATCGCCGAGTCCCCGGTCTCTGCGCATCAAATCGGCGGTTTGGTTGCCCGCATTGGCGACGGCACGATCTCGACCAACATCGCCCGCAAGGTGTTCGATGCGCTGTGGAGCGGCGCCGGCAGCGAAGCTGACGAGATCATCGCCAGAGAGGGTCTGCAGCAGATTAGCGACAGCGGCTCCCTGGACACGATGCTTGACGAACTGCTCGCTGCCAATGCAGCGATGGTTGCCGAGTACCGGGCTGGCAAGGAGAAGGCTTTCAACGCCTTGGTTGGGCAGGCAATGAAAGCGACACGAGGCAAGGCCAACCCGCAGCGTGTCAGCGATCTGCTGCGCAAGAAGCTCGACTGAGCGGCGAAGCGACGAACAGCGGCTCTCAGGGCCGCGCCGGCGGCCGCTTCGAGAGTTCGACATAACGCCGCAGATCCTCGTCGTATTTGAGTCGAATCGACTCCAGATCCTTCTTCTTGGACTCGATCACCGACTCCTGCGCCCGGATCTCCTGATCGGCATCACGCAGGCCCTTGGCCACGTCGGCCGGCAACTGTCGGTTCTTGTAGAACTCCGCCTCATCCTCGAACCTCCTGCGCTGCCTGCGTATCTCCACGATCCTCTCCTGCGCTGCCCTGATCGCCGCAGCGATGTCCCGCTCGGCACGGCTGCGCATAATTTCGATGTCTTTTTCACTGCCATAGGTATTGAGCAGGGCCTGATCCTTGCGCCGCTGCTCGTTGAGCACACGTTCCTGCTCACTGCGCCGCTTTTCTTCAGCTGCCCGCTGCGCTCGCTGCTCGGCAGTCAAGGGGGCATCGATAGTCCGTGCGGTCCGCCCGGAATCGCTGAGTTCGCGATAGGCGCGTGCGTAGCAGGCGGACGGCAGGACATCGCCGCACACCTGCTTGCCGGAATCGTCATGGCAACAGAAGATCGAAGGGCCAGCGAAACTCGCCCGGCCGCCCGCTAGCGCCAGCACCACCAGGCCGCAGCTAAGCGCTACGCGCAAGGCCGTACTCCTGCCGATAGCGAGCCACGGCAGCCTCGTTCTGCCTGAAATCATCGCGCTGGTGCAGAAAGCTCATCAGATCGTCGAGATTGGCCACCGCAAGCACCGGAATACCGTAGTTCTGCTCGACCTCCTGCACCGCAGACAACTCGCCGCTGCCGCGCTCCATACGATCCAGGGCGATCACCACACCACAGGGAGAAGCGCCGGCTGCACGAATCAGGTCCACCGACTCGCGAACCGAAGTGCCGGCGGTAATCACGTCGTCGATGATCAGCACCCGCCCGGCGAGCGGCGCACCAACGATGCTGCCGCCTTCGCCATGATCCTTGGCCTCCTTGCGATTGAACGAGAACGGCAGATTGCGCCCACTGCGCGCCAGCGCGACGGCGATTACGGCCACCAGCGGGATGCCCTTGTAAGCCGGGCCGAAGAGTCCGTCGACGACGATGCCACTGGCGCTGATTGCCTTGGCGTAGAATTCCGCCAGCCGGCCGAGAGCCGCACCGTTGTTGAACAGCCCGGCGTTGAAAAAGTAGGGCGACAGGCGACCGGCCTTGGTCCTGAAGTTACCGAAGCGTAGCACGTCCTGAGCGATGGCAAACTCGATGAATTCCTGACGAAAGTCCATACAATAATTTTTTCTGGAGCAAAGCCGTTGTCGGCGCCGGGACCCTATGGTACGCATCATTACGCTGAATCTCAACGGTATTCGTTCAGCATGGCGAAAGGGCGTTCTGCCCTGGGTCAGCGGGCAGAATGCGGACCTCGTCTGTGTGCAGGAGTTGAAAGCGCAGGCGGCAGATCTCGACGAAGAAATGAAGAACCCGGACGGCCTGCATGCCTACTACCGCCATGCGGAACGGAAGGGGTATAGCGGTGTCGGTCTGTGGTGCCGCAAGCAACCCGAGCGAGTGTTTGATCTGCTGGGAAACGATGAGTTTGACGGCGAAGGTCGCTATCTGCGCGCTGATTTTGGCGGTCTGTCGATCGTCTCGCTTTATCAGCCTTCAGGATCCAGTTCCGAGCAACGACAGCTGGCCAAATTCCGATTCATGGCGCTGATTTATGCGCATCTGGTAGAGCTTGCGGCGAGCGGGCGCGACGTCATCGTTTGTGGCGACTGGAATATTGCGCACCAGGAAATTGACCTCAGGAACTGGCGCAGCAACCGCAGGAATTCAGGCTTTCTGCCCGCGGAGCGTGCCTGGGTCAGCCGGCTGCTGAACGAAGCCGGCTGGTCCGACGTCTACCGCAAGTTGCATCCAGCTGCCACCGACGAGGCCTATACCTGGTGGTCCAATCGTGGCCAGGCCTGGGCGAAGAATGTCGGCTGGCGGCTCGACTATCAGCTGGCGACTGCCGCGGTCGCCAGCAAGGCGAGGAGGGCAACCGTCTATAAGGAACAGCGCTTCAGCGACCACGCCCCGTTGAGCATCGATTACGATTACCATCTGCAGACCGGGCCAACTGGCTGCACGCCGCTCTGAGCGAATACCCGGGCGGCGCTGCTTCTCATCTTTGCGTTGATCTTTGCACGTGATTACTATAGTGTAATCCGAGGCTGTTGTTGTAACATTGCGATTCCTGTCATCACCTTCCACTCACTGTGAGGTCCATCATGTCCGAAGTTACCGATCTTTCCGCCAGCAACAAGCAAAAACTCGTCACCGACATGAAAGGGGTGGTCGCCGACGCAGAGGAAATCCTGCGCGCCACCGCCGGCGTGGCCGGCGACAAGATGGGCGATCTGCGCGAACGCATCGGCGAGCGGCTGCGCGACGCCAAACTTCGCCTGGCGGATGCCGAAGCGGCGCTGGTCGACCGCACCAAGGCTGCCGCGCGTGCCACCGATGATTATGTCCAGGAGAATCCATGGCGCGCCGTCGGCGTTGCCGCGGGCATCGGTCTACTGCTTGGCGTGATCATTGGCCGCCGCTAAATCAAACCCGGCCAGGCCATGAGCGAAACGCCGGTCAGTGGCGGCCTCCTGGCTGCCACCAGAAACAGCGCTGCGACACTACTGGCTACCGGACGCACGCGCCTTGAGCTTCTCGGTAATGAAATCAAGGAAGAGAAGCTGCGTGCCGTCCGCGTCGTGCTTCTTTCTCAGGTGGCGGCGTTCTGTCTCATGATTGGGACGATCCTGGCTGTCGGGCTGTTGATCGTCGTATTCTGGGACAACCGGCTACTCGTCCTGGGCGGTTTCATCGCCTTCTTCTGGGCTGCCGGCGGCTTCGCCTACGTCGCCCTGCGACGCTCGTTGAGCAGCACCAGAAAGCCTTTTGCAAGCAGCATTGCCGAGCTTGGAGAGGATCTCCGTCAACTGAGAGGCGCTGCCCGCAATGAATCAGGAACTGATTGACATTGCCATCCAGCGCGGCAGACTGCTCGAGCGCATCAGCAACCAGCGGCAACTGCTTGCCCAGCAACTGCAACCTCTTGAGGCGGGTCTGGCTGCTGCCGATCGCGCAGTGGTGACGCTACGTAACGGTAGCAATTACCTCAAGCAAAACCCCGAAGTGGTCACCGTGGCCGTCGCCGTGCTGGTCGTTCTGCAACCTCGCCGCGTCTGGCGATGGAGCAAGCGGGGCTTTTTCGCCTGGCGCACCTGGCGCATGCTGCGCACGCAGATGCTCGACCTCGGCCTGGTCACGCGACCCTAGCGGGGGAGCTGCGGTTCACGGCGGCTCGCCAAAACAAGTATTCCCATCGCGGTCAGTCCCAGACCCCCAGCGCGCGCAGCTGCCCGCTTGCGGCTTCCGCCCAGCCTCGATTGGCGAGCGGGCTCGCCGGACTGGGGTGCAGCACCCGTCCGGTTCTCACCCCGCTGCCGACCAGCGCCCCGGCGGCGCGCGTTGCGGCGAAAGCGCCGACGCCAATCACCCATTGCGGCTGCAAGGCAGATACCAGCGTCCGCAGGTGCGTGTCGCAAGCAAGGCGTAACGCTGCCGCCTCGGCTGCCGGCAACTTGTCCGGTGTCAGATTGCGGCCGTGGTCAAAGAAGGCTAGCGGGCAATAATTGGCGACAAAATGTTCGGCAAAGAAGGCATCGGCGGTACCGAAGCGTTCACGGAACAAACCCCACAGGCGCCGACCGCTGACCTCTGAACGCGAACAGGCAAAGCCTTCAATGGGCCGCCAGGGGTTCTCACCTTCCGGCTTGTGCACTTCCGACTCGATCCCCAGCCAGTCGCGCACCGCGGCTACCTCGCCGAACGGCACGCCCGACTGCACCATCCCGAAGGGACCCGGATTCATGCCCAGGAAGACCACCCGGCGGGTGCTTGCGCCGTAGCGGCGCAGGTACAGCTGATGGGCTGACCAGGCGTAAATCAGCGGGTTGTAGACGTGGCTGACCGGCGGCGAGAAGCGGAGCGTCGACAGCCTCACCGACAAGCTCTGCGCGGCGACAATCAGGGTCTCGGCAAGCGGAGGGGCTCGTTCCATGGCGCAACTTTCACCAGCAGCAACATGCCTGGTGCGGCGAGTGCGAAACACAGGATGAAAAAGCGGATCCAGCCCATCGACTCGACCAGGGCACCCGCTGTAGCGTTGATGAAGGTGCGGGGAACGGCGGCCAGGCTGGTGAACAGTGCGAATTGGGTGGCGGTAAAGGCGGGGTTGGTGGCCCGTGCGATGAAGGCAACGAAAGCAGCCGTACCGAGGCCGACGCCAAGGCATTCGGCGGCGATCACCGCGGCCAGGGCAGCGCGATCGACGCCGTCGACGGGCGCTTGCACGCCGCGCCACGCCAGCCACGCGAAACCGAGTATGGTCACCATCTGCACCAGGCCGAACAGCCACAGGGCGCGGTTGATGCCCAGACGGACCATCCACAGGCCTCCCAGCAGACCGCCGAAGACCGCCGGCCACAGACCCGCATGTTTGGCAATCACTCCGATATCGGTCTTGCTGAAACCGAGATCAAGATAAAAGGGCGTCGCCAGGGCCGTCGCGAGCGAATCTCCCAGCTTGTAGAGAAAGATGAAACCGAGCACCAGCAGGGCTCCCTGCCAGCCCTTGCGGCCGATAAACTCATGGAAGGGTTCGACGACAGCCTGACGCAAGGTCTTCGGGGCGCCGATCACAGCCGGTTCGCTGACCAGCAGCACCATCACCATCCCCGGCAGCATGAAGGCAGCGGTAATCCAGAAGACCTCCGCCCAGGGCACCAGGTCAGCCAGGATCAGCGACAGCGATCCCGGCACCAGTCCGGCGATGCGATAGGCGTTTACATGCACGGAATTGCCGAGACCGAGTTCCTGGTCAGTCAGGATTTCGCGCCGAAACGCGTCGAGCGCGACGTCCTGGGTCGCCGACAGGAAAGCCAGCAGTACCGACAGCCAGATCACCGGCATCAGATCGCTCGACGGCGAAAAGCCTCCGAGCAGACCAATCGACAGCAACAGACCGACCTGCGAGAGCAGCATCCAGCCACGCCGGCGACCCAGGGGCAGGCGATAACGATCGAGCAGCGGCGACCAGATGAATTTCCAGGTGTAAGGAAACTGGATCAGCGCGAACAATCCGATGGTCTTCAGATCGACCCCTTCGCTACGCAACCAGGCCGGCAGCAGGTTCAGTAGCAGGTACAGCGGCAAGCCCGAGCTGAAACCGGTGAACACGCAGATCAGCATCTGCCTGGTCAGCAGCAGACGCAACCAGGCAGGCATCAGGACTTTCGTCCGAGGCGATAGAAGGCCAGACTGCCGTTCAGGTTGGGGTCTTCACACACCTCGCAGCCGGCTTCGTCAAAAGCCAGACGCTCGCGGATTTCGATACCGAGGCGAGCGCACAGGTTCTCGAAGTCGGCGATGGTGAAGAAGCGTACGTTCGGGGTATCGAACCAGTCATAGGGCAAGTCTTCGGAAACCGGCATGTGCCCTTCGCTGATCGCGGCGCGGTTGGCGCGGTACGAGAAATTGGGGAAGCTGACCACGGCCTCGGCAGCCACGCGCAGCATTTCGGTGAGGATGCGTTCGGTAGTGCGCATGGTCTGCAGCGCCTGCGAGATGATCACATGCGCGAACGAGTTGTCCTCGAAACCGGAAAGTCCGCACTCGATGTCCATCTGGATCACATCCACCCCATTGCGGATGCACCCGAGAACGCTCTCGCGGTCGATCTCGACTCCATAGCCGCTGACATCGCGAGTTTCGCTGAGGTAGCGCAGCAACCTGCCGTCACCGCAGCCCAGATCGAGAACGCGCTCACCAGGCGGAATCCAGCTGGCGATCACCGCAAAGTCGAAGCGCTCCCGCTGTTCAGCCTTGGCTCTCCTCTCGTGCTCGGTCATACGGCGATGTTCTCCAGATAGGCGCGCAGCAGTGCATGGTAGTGCTCGTCATCGAGCAGGAAGGAATCATGCCCGGCGCCGCAATCGATCTCCGCGTAGACCACGCGCAGCCGATTGTGCAGCAGGGCGAAGACAATCTCGCGCGAACGCGCCGGTGAAAAACGCCAATCGGTCGAAAAGCTGGCCACCAAGAAGCTCGCTTTGGCGCGCGCCAGCGCCGCCGCCAGATTGCCGTCGAAGTGGTAGGCGGGATCGAAGTAGTCGAGCGCCTTGGTGGTCATCAGATAGGTATTGGCGTCGAAAAAACTGGCGAACTTGTTGCCCTGATAGCGCAGATACGACTCGATCTCGAAATCGACGTCATAGCTGAACTTGTGCTCGCCATGGCGCAAGCGACGACCAAATTTCTCGCCCATCTGGCTGTCCGACAGGTAGGTGATGTGGCCGACCATACGGGCCAGCCGCAGGCCGCTGGTCGGGACGACGCCATGGTCGGCGTAGTAACCGCCGTGAAAGTCCGGATCGGAGATGATCGCCTGCCGCGCCACTTCGTTGAAGGCAATATTCTGCGCCGACAGCTTCGGCGCCGAAGCAATCACCATGGCGTGCCGAATGCGCTCAGGGAACTGCAGAGACCATTCGAGCGCCTGCATGCCACCGAGGCTGCCGCCGATCACTGCCGCCCAGGTGACGATGCCGAGATGGTCGGCCAGCCTGGCCTGCGCGGCAACCCAATCCTCGACGGTGACCAGCGGAAAGTCGGCGCCGTAGCGCTTGGCGGTTTCGGGATTGATCGACAGAGGACCCGTAGAACCGTAGCAGCCACCAAGATTGTTTACGCCGACGACGAAGAATTTGCGGGTGTCCAGCGCCTTGCCGGGACCGACGAGGTTATCCCACCAGCCAAGGTTCTCCGGATCGTCGGCATAATGTCCGGCCACGTGATGACTGCCAGAAAGTGCGTGGCAGACCAGCACCGCGTTGGAGCATTGCGCGTTGAGCATGCCGTAGGTTTCGAAGACCAGTTCGAAACCTGGCAAGGCAGCCCCACTCGTCAGCTGCAGCGGCTCAATGAAGCATACTCGCCGCGGCGCAACAACTCCGACTGAATTTTCTGGTGACATCGCGATCGTATCGGTGACAAAAAAACCGGTCAGCTAGCAAAGCGGACCGGGTATGTCGCGCTTTAGCCGCATTTGTAGGGCGCCCGCAAGCTGATCGTTCAAATCGGCGCCAAGGCGGCGAAAGTTACCCGCAGCCCACGAAAAAGTCAATTCACGTGCAAGCGTTGAGTTTGTCCAGTTGTTCGCGAATCTTCGCTGGCTCCTCGTGGCGCAAAATGCGACGAACGATTGGTGCCAGTTCGGAGCAGTTGCTCTGCATGATTTTCTGCTTTACCGAGAGGATCTGGGCTGGATGCATCGAGAACTGGCGCAGACCCATTCCCAGTAGCAGGCGCGTCAGGCTTGGGTCGCCGGCCAGTTCGCCACAGATCGAAACCGGGATATCGACCTTTTCGGCGCTGGCGATGGTGTGCGCCAGCAGCATCAGCACCGCCGGATGCAGCGGGTCGTAGAGCGCCGCGACCTCTTCGTCACTGCGATCGATGGCCAGGGTGTACTGGATCAGGTCATTGGTCCCGATCGACAGAAAATGCATCCGCCGCAGGAAGAGGCCAACCGCCAGCGCCGCCGCCGGGATCTCGATCATCGCCCCCACCTGGATCGCTTCATCGAAGGCAACGCGCTCACCGCGCAGGCTCGACTTGGCCCGCTCGATCGCGGCCAGCGTCTGGTCGATCTCGTGGGCCTGCGAAAGCATCGGAATCAGCAGCTTGATCTTGCCGTACTTCGAGGCACGCAGGATCGCTCGCAGCTGCGTCTGGAACATCTTCGGCTCGGCCAGCGACAGGCGGATGGCGCGTAGCCCGAGCGCCGGATTGCTCTGCAGGCGCTCGCCCTGCATCTTTTCCGGGTGCACATCCTTGTCGGAACCGAGATCGAAGGTTCGAATGGTCACCGGGCGCCCGCCCATCCCCTTGACCACCGTACGATAGGCCTCGAACTGTTCGTCCTCAGTCGGCATGTCGCCACGATCGAGAAAGATGAACTCGGTGCGAAACAGGCCGATCCCTTCGGCGCCGCCGTCCAGCGCATCGGCCACGTCGCCCGGCAACTCGATGTTGGCGTGCAGAGCGATGTCAACGCCGTCAAGGGTGACCGAGCTGGCCGTCTTGAGGCGCCTGAGCTTGGTGCGCTCAAGCGCGATCTGGCTTTTCCTGAGCCGGTACTCTTCCAGGATGCGCGGATCGGGGTTCACGATCAGCACCCCGCGCGTGCCGTCGACGATCAGCACCTCAGCGTCGTGGATCAGTTGCCGGGCGTTATGCAGACCGAGGACAGCCGGGATACGCAGGCTGCGCGCGAGAATCGCGGTATGCGAGGTCGACCCGCCCACATCGGTGACGAAGGCGGCGAAACGATGCTCCTTGTAGGCAATCACATCGGCCGGCGAGAGATCGTGCGCAACCACGATCAGATTCTCTTCCTTGATCCCCTTGCTGGACTTCAGCGACATCCGGCCCGGCTGGCCGACGAGTTCCTTGATCACCCGCTCGACGACTTGGCGCACGTCGTAGCTACGCTCGCGCAGGTATTGATCGTCGAAACTCTCGAACTGGGCCACCAGGACTTCCATCTGCTGCACCAGTGCCCACTCGGCATTGCAGCGGCGCTCGCGGATCAATTGCTTGGGCGCCTCGGCAAGTTCGGGATCGGCAAGGATCATCGAATGCAGGTCGATGAAGGCACCGAATTCGGCCGAGCTGTGCTGCATGCGCCCCTTGAGGTTCTCGAATTCCACACGCACCCGTAACATCGCCGCGTCGAAGCGAGCCACCTCCTTCTCCACCATGCGGGGAGCGATCACCAGGTGCGACACCTCGAGCGTCGCGTGCGACATCAGATGCGCCTGACCGATCGCGATGCCGCCGGAAACCGGCAGGCCGTGCAGCGTAAAGCTCATGACGCGCTCACTCCGCCTCGCCGAATCTGTCCGCGATCAGTTCGATGATCGCCTCGTTGGCCACCTGTTCGTCGCTGCCGTCGGTTTCGACCACCACCGTCGAACCCTTGCCGGCAGCCAGCATCATCACCCCCATGATGCTCTTGGCATTGATTCGGCGGGCCCCCTTCTCCATCCAGACGTCGCTGGCAAAACGGCCGGCGAGTTGCGTCAGCTTGGCCGAAGCACGCGCGTGCAGGCCCAGCTTGTTGATGATTGCAGTTTCAGCACGTACCATCAAAGCACTCCTTTGATCCTAGGTCGGTGGCGGCAGCTTCATGACGCCGTCGCGCGCACCACTGATCGCCTTCTGCAGCATGGTTTCCATGCCTTTCTCGCGGTAGGTCAGGGCGCGTAGCAACATCGGCAGGCTGACGCCGGCAACGCCTTCGATGTGGTCGGGTTCGAGCAGCTTGAGCGCCAGGTTGCCCGGTGTCGCACCGAAAATATCGGTCATCACCAGGACCCCGTCGCCCCCGTCGACTTCCTTGAGCAACAGTTGCGCCAGTGGCAGGATGTCGTGCGGGTCATCCTGTGCTGCGACACCAAGTTGCGCGATCAAGGGCGGACGCTTGTTCAGCACATGGCATACGGTCTGAATCAGGCTTTCACCAAACGAGCCATGCGTTACGAGAAAAATGCCTATCATCGTCCCATCCATTACCCCAAGCCGGCATTCTAAGCGATTCTGCACGCCTCGGCAGCAGTCACTGGGTCACTTCGATCGCCGGCGGCTGACCGCCGACGTATACCAGCCGATCCTGCATGGCCCGGCTGACCTGCACGCGACCGTCGGCATCGACCCGCAGGACGTGCTCGACCTCTAACCGGCGCGCCAGGCGCGGCCAGTCACGACCAGCGATGAACAAGGGTTTGGAAGCCACGTCAGAGAGGGTGCCGGCGGCGACGCGGGGCGTGATCAGGACGGTCAGCGCCTGCGTGTGCAACACTGGCTCAGCGCTGCGCGGGTCGAGCAGGTGACTGTAGCGCCGGCCGTCGAGTTCAAAGTAGCGCTGATAGTCGCCCGAGGTACCGATCGCCTCCCCATCGTTCAGCTCGATCGTCGCCAGCGGACCGGGCTGACGCGGATGCTGGATACCGACCCGCCAGCGTTGCCCGTTCTTGCTGCCCAGCGCCATGACATTACCACCGATGTTGATCAGCGCGTGGCGTACTCCGTGCGCCTGCAGGATAGTCGCCGCGCGGTCGAGCGCGACACCCTTGAGGTAACCACCGAAATCGAGCGCCAGCAGGCGCTGCTGACTACTCGCGTACTGCCCGTCCAGGCGCAGATCGACCATGCTCGGCCGCGCCGCTCGCCAGGCAGCGAGAGCAGCCGCATCGGGTAGCGCCGCCGGCAGTTCATCGGACTGAAACCCCCAGAGGCTGACCAGACGGCCAATACCCGGGTCGAAAAGCTGTTCGCTGAGCTGCGTCAGGCGCTGCGCCTCGACAATCAGCGCCGCCATTTCCGGCGTCACCGCTTGCTGTCGGCCGGCAGCAAGCGCCGCGTTCAGGGCGCTCAGTTCGGATGGCTTCCAGGCGTGGTAGGTACGCTGCAGGCGGTCGAACTCGCGCAGCACTGCCGCCGCCGCTGTACGCGCCTCTGCTTCGTCCAGGCCGGCGATCAATACTTCGACGCGGGTGCCGAAAACAAAGGCTTCCTGGTGATGCACTGGCGCCCGGCCGCAGGCCGCAAGGGCCCAGACCAGAAGCAGCAGGAAGCCTAGAGGGTGGCCAGGCACTGCCGTTCCAGCGCGGCGATGAACCTTTCGGCGGCGTCGAAACCGGTCTGCTCGGCAATTTCGACCATGCACGTCGGGCTGGTCACGTTGATTTCAGTCAGCCAGTCGCCGATCACGTCGAGCCCGACCAGCAGCAGGCCGCGGGCGGCCAGCAGCGGTGCCAGTGTGCCGGCGATTTCGCGGTCACGGGCACTCAGTTCGCGGGCCACGCCGGTGCCACCGGCGGCCAGGTTGCCGCGGGTCTCTCCGGCTTTGGGGATGCGCGCCAGACAGTAGGGAAGCACCTCGCCACCGACGATCAGGATGCGTTTGTCGCCATCAACGATCTCCGGGATGTAGCGTTGCGCCATCAGCGTGCGTGTGCCGTCGTGGGTCAGCGTTTCGACGATCACATTGCGGTTGGGATCATCGTGACGGACACGGAAGATCTGGCTCCCCCCCATGCCGTCCAGCGGCTTCAGAATGGTGTCGCGTTCGCGGTCGATGAATGAGTGGATCACGGCTGCCGAACGCGCCACCATCGTCGGTACCGAAAACTGCGCGAATTCGGTGATCGACAACTTCTCGGAATGATCGCGCAAGGCGCGCGGCCGGTTGAAAACGCGCGCACCCTCGGCTTCGGCGCGCTCGAGCAACCAGGTAGTGGTCACGTACTCGATGTCGAAGGGGGGATCCTTGCGCATCACCACGGCGCGGAAATCGCGCAGCGCCACCACATGCCGATCGACCTCGACGAACCAGTCCTGGTCGTCAACGAGCATTTCCAGGTGCACCGCTTCGGCGCAGACGCCGTGCAGCGCTGACCAGTGAATCGCCTCCTGCTGGATCGTCCACACCGCGTGCCCGGCGGCCTGGGCGGCGCGCATCATCGCGATACTGGTGTCCTTGTACGCCTTCAGCGACCGCAGCGGGTCGACGATGAATGCTATGCGCATGCGTGTTGCTCCTCCATCGGGGCCGTCCGTTCGAGTTCGACCGAGGCCGCCAGCTGGGCCAGCCGGGCAACCACGCCATACGCATAAAAGCGGTTTGGTGCAGCATCGGGGTTCTGGCAATGGTCGGGTAGCGAACAACTGGTCTCGAAGGCGAGCGGCTCGAAGTGCATTCCCGGGGCGTTGAGGTTCTCGTCCTTGCCGCGCCCACTGTGCACACGGTAGAAACCGCCAACGACAAAGCGGTCGATCATGTAGACCACCGGCTCGGCGACCCCTTCCTCGCTGCCGCTACCCACCCGCTCATACGAATGAACCCCCTCCTGGATGATTACCTGCGAGACGGCCAGGCCTTCCTTGATCACCGACATCTTGTTGCGCTGCTTACGATTCAGCCCAGTCACCTGCGAAGCATCCTTGACCGTCATCACGCCCATGCCGTAGGTGCCGGCGTCGGCCTTGACGACCACGTAAGGGGTTTCCTCGATCCCGTATTGCTGGTACTTCTCGCGGATCAGACCGAGCACGGCATCGACGTTGGCGGCCAGGCAGTCCTCCCCCTGCCGCTGGTGAAAATTGACGCTGTCGCATACCGCAAAGTAGGGGTTGATCCGCCATGGGTCGATGCCGACCAGTCTGGCAAAGTTGCCCGCAACCTCGTCGTAGGCAGCGAAGTGGTGCGACTTGCGGCGCAAGGCCCAGCCCGCGTGTAGCGGTGGCAACAGGAACTGCTCGTGGAGATTCTCCAGGATTTTCGGGATGCCCGCTGACAGGTCGTTGTTGAGCAGGATGGCGCACGGGTCGAAGCCGGCCAGGCCAAGCCGGTGGCCGTTGCGGACCAGGGGTTCGAGGAGTAGGGAGCTGCCATCGGGCAGCGCCACCGGCGTTGGCTTGTCGATTTCCGGCAACAGCGAACCGAGGCGCACATCGAGTCCGGTCAGGCGCAGGATGGTCGTCAGCCGTGCCACGTTCTGCAGGTAGAAGAGGTTGCGTGTGTGGTTCTCGGGGATCAGCAACAGCTTCCTGGCGTCGGGGCAGAGCCGGTCGATGGTGGTCATGGCCGCCTGCACGCAGAGCGGCAGGAAAGTCGCGTCGAGATTGTTGAACCCGCCGGGAAAGAGATTCATGTCCACCGGCGCGAGCTTGAAACCGGCGTTGCGCAGGTCGACCGAACCGTAAAACGGTGGCGTGTGTTCCTGCCACTGGCCGCGCAACCAGCGTTCGATCTCCGGCGTGGCGTCAAGAAAGCGGCGCTCAATTTCCAGCAGAGGGCCACTGAAGGCAGTCGTAAGGCGTGGAACCATGGCTTATTTCCTCCCCATCGGCGCCTTGCGGCGCTGCGAAATGCTCGGTGACAACGGCTGCCGCAGCGGCAGATTGGCCTGCGATCTTACACCGTCACCGGGCAGAAAAGCGCGCAAGCACTCGGGCAGTGGTGTCTGTTCGAGACTGCGCTGGGTGAACAGAAAGCGGCCGTCGCAAACAAAGCCAAGGTCGGCCCAGTCGACGGCATTCAGCGCGGCAGCCAGCGCCTGCACATCCACTGCCTGGTCGCGCGGAAAAATTGCCAGCACCGCGCCGTCGTAGTGAGTGCACCGGTGCACAAAGAAGGGCTGCGGACGCCGCGTCTTGCAGTTGACGTAAACCCGCGGCTGCACCGATTGATGGTAGCCGCGCCCCCAATTCCACCAGTTGGACTCATCGAAAGGTCGAATGCGGCGGGCGATCAGGCGATCCTTGTGTGGTAGCAGCACCGCCGGTGGCGGCTGACCCGGCTCGCACCAGAGCATGCGCCGCGTGTCACCGGTAGTCAGTGTCGCCGAACAGACGAAGCTGCGATTGCCATACTCCTCGTTGGCGTACAGGTCATCAGCGCCCGACACCGCACCGACCTTGACGAAAGCGATGTCGGCCAGTTGCAGGGCATAGTCGCCGCGGGTAAATAGCAGGTGCCCACCACTCTCGACAAAGTGCCGCTCCTCCCACTGCAACCGGGTCATTCCAGCCAGTCCGTCGGCGACGCCGTGCACCGCGTAACGCGTCCGGCGCGAGAAATTGTCGCGTTCGAACCGCCAGATCGCACAGTTCGGTGTCGCGCCGTCAAACAGGCGTGAATCGCCCAGATCGACGAAATCGGTGATCGTTCCAGCCGTGTGGAGCAGCCGGTTGAGCGGCACGGCCGAAGTGGCCTTGACGAAATCACGCGGCGTGATGAACACCAGCTCGCCGCCAGGCGCCAGGTGCCGCAGGCACTTCTCGATGAAAAAAAGGTAGAGATTGGCACGCCCGTCGAGAACGCTGTGCCTGGCGTGCCGTCGCGTCTCGGCGACGATGTCCTGATAGCGCACATAAGGCGGGTTGCCGATGATGGTCGCGAAAGACTCGCTCTCCGGCAGCTCGAAGAAGTCCATCACGCGGGCGCCGGCTGGCGCATGCCGGGCATCGATCTCGATTCCCAGGGCAAACGGAAAGTGCTGCAGAAAAGCCCCGTCGCCACAGGCCGGCTCGAGCACCCGACCGCAGTTGCGCACCAGCGCCAGCATCGCGTCGACAACTGCCGGCGGCGTGAACACCTGGCCGAGGTGGTTGATATCGCAATCGATGGACTCTGGCGAGGTCACGGACATCGCCGGATCCGCTGCCGACTCCCGGATCGTTCCATCAGTTCTCGCTCCAGGGCATCACCGGCACCGTCGATAGGCTGTTTGCCGGCGCGCCATTGATCAGCTTGCGGCTGATCGCCAGATAGACCAGCGTTCGGTTGGCTTCGTCCCAAATTCTCACGACGCGGGTCTCCTTGAAGAGGAGCGAGGTGCCTTCGGAGAACACCGTGGCATCTTTCGGCAACTTCGCGGGCAGCGTGATCGGCCCGGTCTGCCGACACGATAGCGAGAATTGCGAGGGGTCCTGCGCGACTCCGAGTGAGCCCTTGACGCCACCGGTTCTCGCCTGGCTGACGTGACAGGTGACCCCGGACACGTTCGGATCGCGAAAACTCTCGACGCAGACGCGGTGATTGGCGCCAACCAGCTTCCACTCGGTGGTCACGCAGGCGACCTGCTCGGCCACCACCAGAGTGCTGAAGAAAGCAAGCGCACCACCGATCGCCGCCAGTCCGTGCGGCTGCCACTGACTCCTGTTCATCGACCTCTCTCCTTTACCGAAAACCGCACCAGTTGGTTCAGCGCAGCAACCCGCACAGCAACCCGACGTCCGGTCTAGCCGATCGCGGGCTGCGCCCTGCCGGGGAAGCCCGGTCAGCACTTTTCGCTGCTGCAGATCACGAATCCGGACACGCCTGCAGCATCACGTTGCCGAGTTGTCCAACCAGCGAGCCGCGGCGGGCGCGCTGGCCGACATGCCGGTCCTCTGAAAGCAGGGTCTTGATGCGGCTGCGCAGCGTTCCCCTGATCGTCACCCGCGGTCCGAGCGTGGCGACCACGGCGCGCAAGGATTCCTGAGCGTGCAAGCCGATGATCTGCACACCCTTGCCGGCGACGAGGCGCTTCATCTGGTCGAGCGGAAAAACCAGCAGGCGGCCGTCCTCGGATAATGCCGCCAGATGATCCTTGCCCGCCAGTCGCAGTGGCGGCAGGATGCTTGCTCCGTCTTCGACAGTCAGGAAGGCCTTGCCGGCCTTCTGACGAGAAAGCAGGTCACCGTAGGTGCAAATGAAACCGTAACCCGAGGTCTTGGCGACCAGGAGTTCATCGTCCGGCAGGCCGGTGAGTACATGCGCGATTTTCCCGGCACCCAGCTCGACGAACGACGACAGCGGCGCCCCCATGCCGCGACCATCGGGCAGACTGGCGATCGCCACGGTGAACGCACGTCCTTCGGTCGACAGGATCACCAGCGAGTCGACCGATCGGCACTCCGGCGCTGAACCGGTGCGGTCACCGTCCTTGAAAACCACGCCCGAGAGATCCAGATGGTGTCCCTGCCTGACACGCGCCCAACCCTTCTCGGAAATGATCACGGTCACCGGTTCATCGGTAACGGCGGCGATCTCCGAGCGCAAAGCGGTCGCCGCCGCCTCGATGATCGTGCGCCGTGCATCGCCATGCTTCTCGGCGTCGGCGCGAATCTCGCGAATCACCTGACGGCGCAACAAGGTATCGCTGCCGAGGAGTTTGAGCAATCCCTCGCGTTCGCCGCGCAGCTTTTCGAGTTCCTGTTCGATCCTGATCCCTTCGAGGCGAGCGAGCTGGCGCAGGCGGATTTCCAGGATGTCCTCGGCCTGGCGATCGGACAGCGTGAAACGCGCGATCAAGGCGGCTTTCGGATCGTCGGATTGACGGATGATGCGGATCACTTCGTCGATGTTGAGAAAGACGATGTGCCGACCCTCGAGAATGTGGATGCGGTCGTCGGCCTTCTGCAGGCGGAACTCGGTCCGCCGACGCACGGTCCGCAGGCGAAAGCTACACCACTCGCCGATCAGGTCAGCCAGCGATTTCTGGCAGGGCCGGCCGTCGATACCGACCGCCACCAGATTGATCGGCGCCGAGGTCTCGAGGCTGGTATGCGCGAGCAACAGCGCGACGAACTCGCTGCGGTCGATGCGCGAACTGCTCGGTTCAAACACCAGGCGAACATCGTCGTCCTTGCCCGACTCGTCGCGCGCCCGTTCGAGCTGCGAGGCCATCAGCGCCTTCAGCTGCGCCGCCGACTGCTCGATCGCCTTCTTTCCCGGTTTTGGCTGCGGATTGAGCAGGCCGCCGATTTCCGAGAGTACCTTCGCCGAAGAAACCCCCGGCGGCAACTCCTTGAACACCACTTGCCAGGCCCCGCGCGCCATTTCCTCGATCTCGTAGCGCGCACGTACGCGCAGGCTGCCGCGACCGCTGTTGTAGGCCGCTGCAATATCGCTCGCCGAGGAGATGATCTGGCCGCCGCCGGGATAGTCCGGCCCGGGAATGTGCTGCATCAACTCGCCGACGCCGGCGCCTGGCTGCTCGATCTTGTGGATCGCCGCGGCAGCCACCTCGCGCAGATTGTGTGCGGGCATTTCGGTGGCCATGCCGACGGCAATTCCCGAAGCGCCGTTGAGCAACAGGAAAGGCAGGCGTGCCGGCAGGAAGGCGGGCTCGTCGAAGGAACCATCGTAGTTCGGCTGGAAATCGACGGTGCCTTCGCCGAGTTCGCCGAGCAGCAGCTCGGCGATGGGCGTCAGACGCGCTTCCGTGTAGCGCATCGCCGCGGCGTTGTCGCCATCGCGTGAGCCGAAATTCCCCTGCCCGTCGACCAGCGGGTAACGCAACATGAAGGGCTGCGCCACCCGCACCATCGCGTCGTAGGCCGAGGTATCGCCGTGCGGATGATACTTGCCGATCACGTCACCGACGACGCGAGCCGACTTCACCGGCTTGGCCGTCGCCGACAGTCCGAGTTCGCGCATCGCGAAGAGGACGCGGCGTTGGACGGGTTTCAGCCCGTCCTTGACATCCGGCAGGGCGCGCCCCTTGACCACCGCGATCGCGTATTCGAGGTAGTCGCGCGCCGCCGAGTCGTGCAGCAGGATGCTGTCATCGTCTTCGGCAGGTGGCAACGGTGGCGCGGCCGGTGGTGCCGGCGGCGGCTGGCGGTCTGCCGGCACGTCGGCAAACAGGTCTGGCGTCGAATCTTTGCTCACCGTCGGCTCACCTTCAGATTTCCGCGCCGATCAGGGCACCGTTTTCTTCCATCCACGCCCGCCGACCTGCCGACTCGCCCTTGGCCATCAGCATGTTCATTACCGGCTTGGCGGTCTCGGCGCCCGGCATGCGAATACGCATCAGGCGGCGCGTGTCGGGTGACATCGTGGTCTCCCAGAGCTGTTCGGGATTCATTTCGCCGAGTCCCTTGAAGCGCGAAATCGAAACCGCCTCCGGCTTGACACCCTCGAGTCGCAGACGATCGATGGCGGCTTCGCGTTCGGCGCTGTCCAGCGCATAAATCTTGCGCGGCGGCCGCGTCTTGCCCTGCCCCGGCACATCGAGGCGATACAGCGGCGGTTGTGCAAAGTACAGGTGGCCACTCGCAATCAGCTTCGGAAAATGCCGGTAGAAGAGAGTGCACAGCAGAACACGGATATGCGAGCCGTCGACATCGGCATCGGTCATGATCACCACCTTGCCGTAGCGCAGGTTGTCGAGCACCGAATCGGGCGCGCTGGCAGGGTGCGGATCAATGCCCAGCGCCACCGCAATGTCGTGCACCTCGCGGTTGGCAAACAGGCTGCCGGCGGCTACCTCCCAGGTATTCAGCACCTTGCCGCGCAACGGTAGAATCGCCTGCAGCTCCTTGTCCCGCCCCGACTTTGCCGAACCGCCGGCAGAATCCCCCTCGACGAGAAAAATCTCGTTGCGGTTGCTGTCTTCGCTCTGACAATCGGAGAGCTTGCCGGGCAGGATCGCCACCCCGGACTGCTTGCGCTTCTCGACTTTCTGCCCCGCCCGCGTACGCGCCTGCGCTGCCCGGATGGCCAACTCGGTGATCCGCCTGGCCGCCTCCGGATGATCGTTGAGCCATAGTTCGAAGCTGTCGCGCACCATGCGCGCGACGAGGGAGACCGCGTCGCGCGAGTTCAGGCGCTCCTTGGTCTGACCCTGGAACGATGGATCGAGCATGCGCACGGCAAGCACGAAACTGGCCCGCGAAAACACGTCTTCAGCGGCCAGCTTGACGCCCTTGGGCAAGAGCGCATGGTGTTCGGCAAAACTCCGGATGGCATCGAGGGTCGCCTGCCGCAGGCCGGCCTCGTGCGTGCCGCCGGCCGTGGTCGGAATCAGGTTGACGTAGGATTCGCGCGCCAGACCACCCTCGGCTGTCCAGCCGATCGCCCAGGCGGCGCCGGAACCCACCGGGAAGTTTTCGTCACCCTTGCCGGCGTACTTTTCACTGCTGAACACCGGCGCCACCAGCTCGCCGTCAATCTGTTCGCCAAGATACTGCAGCATGCCGTTGGCGAAGCACCACTCGGTGGTGACACCATTCTCGACGATCAAGGAAACCTGCAGCCCGGGCAAGAGCAGCGCCTTGCTGCGCAATAGACGTTCGAGCTGCGCTAGCGGGATGGTTGGCGAATCGAAGAAAACCGGGTCCGGCCACGCACGCACGCGGGTGCCGCTGGTCTTCTTCGGTGCGTCGCCGACCCGGCGTAGCGGCTCGACGACGTCGCCACCGGCGAAAGCCATCTGATGCCGCGCGCCGTTCCTGACCACTTCGACTTCAAGCCGGGTCGACAGCGCGTTGGTCACCGAGACGCCGACGCCATGCAAGCCACCCGAGAAGCGATAC
Organism: Candidatus Accumulibacter affinis; assembly: GCA_016713625.1. GTDB lineage: Bacteria > Pseudomonadota > Gammaproteobacteria > Burkholderiales > Rhodocyclaceae > Accumulibacter > Accumulibacter affinis. The sequence continues at coordinate 121,934 of JADJOT010000002.1, read as the reverse complement.
GCCGAAGCGCCGTCGTCCTTGTTGAACTTGCCACCCGCATGCAGTCGGGTGAATACCACTTCGACGGTCGGCACCTTCTCGAGCGGATGCATTTCCACCGGGATACCGCGGCCGTCGTCCTGCACGGTGACCGAATGATCGCCGTGCAGGGTCACCACGATGCGTTTGCAATAACCGCCCAGTGCTTCGTCGGCAGCGTTGTCGATCGCTTCCTGGACGATGTGCAGGGGACAATCGGTACGCGTGTACATCCCGGGACGATGGCGCACCGGCTCCAGTCCCTTGAGAACAGCGATCGATTCTGCGGTATAACTCATTGCCCTGACATCTCCAGCGGCCGCTGCGGCCGAATACAAAAGCGCCAGAGCAAAGCCTGGCGCAAGGATGCATCGAGCTGCGGAGTGTACTACCGAATCCTGTCGGAACGTTCAATATGGCGGCCATCCGCCGCCGCCGGCCGCCGGCCGCCGGTCGGTGACCACCTGCGGCCGCCGCGTCAGGAAACCGAACTGCGAATCAGGTAATCGAAGGCACTCAGCGAGGCTTTGCTTCCTTCGCCCATGGCGATGATGATTTGCTTGTAGGGAACCGTGGTGACGTCGCCCGCGGCGAAGACGCCGGCTAGCGAGGTTTCGCCACGGGCATCGACTTCGATTTCGCCGCGCGGCGAGAGGGCGAGCGTCCCCTTGAGCCAGTCGCTGTTTGGCAGCAGGCCGATCTGCACGAACACCCCTTCGAGGTCGATGCGTTGCGCCTCACCGCTGGCCCGGTCGGTATAGAGAAGGCCGTTGACCTTTTGCCCGTCACCGGTCACCTCAGTGCTCAAGGCCTGGGTAATCACTGTCACGTTGGCCAGGCTGAAAAGCTTTTTCTGCAGTACGGCGTCGGCACGCAGAATGGCTTCAAATTCGAGCAGCGTGACATGGCCGACGACACCGGCCAGGTCGATCGCCGCTTCGACGCCGGAGTTGCCACCGCCGATGACGGCAACCCGCTTGCCCTTGAACAACGGCCCATCGCAGTGCGGACAGTAAGCCACGCCATGGCCGCGGTACTGTTGTTCGCCGGGAACATTCATTTCCCGCCAGCGCGCGCCGGTGGCAATGATCACGGTCTTGCTTCTGAGCGTTGCGCCACTGGCCAGGCGGACTTCGCTGAGGCCGCCGTCGGTCCCCGGCAGCAGCGCCTCGGCACACTGCAGATTGATGATATCGACGTCGTACTCGCGGACGTGCTCCTCAAGGCCGGCGGCGAGGCGCGGACCGTCGGTTTCCTTGACCGAGATAAAGTTTTCGATCGCCAGGGTATCGAGCACCTGCCCGCCGAAACGTTCGCTGACCACACCCGTGCGAACTCCTTTGCGCGCCGCGTAGATGGCGGCGGCGGCGCCGGCCGGGCCGCCGCCGACGATCAGTACATCGAAGGGTTCGCGGGCCGAGACCTTGTCGGCCTCGCGTTGCAAAGCGCCGGTATCGATCTTGCCAATAATTTCCTCGAGGGTCATGCGCCCCTGGCCGAACTGCACACCGTTCAAGAAGACCGTCGGTACTCCCATGATCTGGCGTGCGCTGACCTCGTCCTGGAACAGCGAGCCGTCGATCATCTGATGGCTGATACCGGGGTTGAGCACCGACATCAGGTTGAGCGCCTGCACGACATCCGGACAGTTGTGGCAGGACAACGAAATGAAGGTTTCAAAGTGGAATTGCCCGGGGATCGCGCGGATCTCTTCAATTACGCTGGCATCAGCCTTTGGCGGGTGGCCGCCGGTCTGCAGCAGGGCAAGGATCAGCGAAGTGAACTCGTGCCCCATCGGGATGCCGGCAAAGCTGATGCGTGGCGTTTCGCCTGGGCGGGCAACGGCAAATGAGGGCTGGCGAACGGCATCGCCTCCTTGTCTGACGCTGACCAGGTCGGAAAGCGCCGCGATGTCCTGCAGCAGGGCGAGCATCTCCTGCGCCCTGGCGCTGCCGTCCAACGAACTGACCAGTTCGATCGGGTGCTTGATTTTTTCGAGGTAGGCGCGCAGTTGCGCCTTGATGTTCGCATCCAGCATCTTCATTCTTCCTTTTTGAGTGGCATGGAAAAGGGGCCGCCAAGCAGTCTCCTTGGTGGCCCCTTTGCACTGAGACCCGCAACCACGCTGCAGACGGAAGCACCTGCAGCGCGCCAGCGACCGGTCCTAGATTTTTCCGACCAGGTCCAGTGAAGGGGCCAGCGTGGCGTCCCCGGGGGTCCACTTGGCCGGGCAGACTTCTCCCGGGTGGCTGGCCACGTATTGCGCCGCCTGAACCTTGCGCAGGAGCTCCTTGGCGTCACGACCGATACCGAGGTCGTGAATCTCGCAGACCTTGATCACTCCCTCGGGATTGATCACGAAGGTGCCGCGTAGTGCCAGACCTTCCTCTTCGATCATCACGTCAAAGTTACGGGTGATCGTGCCGGTTGGGTCACCGATCATCGGGTAGTGGATCTTTTTGATGGTGTCGGAGGCGTCGTGCCAGGCTTTGTGTGTGAAATGCGTATCGGTCGATATGGCATACACTTCGACGCCGATCTTCTGGAATGAAGCGTATTCGTCGGCCAGGTCACCAAGTTCCGTCGGGCAGACAAAGGTGAAGTCGGCGGGGTAGAAGACGACAACAGACCAGTTTCCCTTCAGGTCAGCGTCGGAGATCGGAGCAAACTTGCCGTTGTGAAAAGCGGTGGCTTTGAACGGTTTGATTTCGGTATTGATCAAGGACATGGTGAGCTCTCCTTCGAGTTCAGTGGATAAAAGAAGCGACGAACGGATGGTAGTGGAGTCGCCAGAATTGTTCCAATTGATTCTGACAATCTGCGCCATAGTCCAACGCTATTTCTCGGGGCTGGCTTGACCCGGCAATCACACCGCGTCGCGTACTCGGCCTCGGGCAGGGACCGCCTTTGCCAGGCACACTGGATTTTATCTTCTGCTCAGCCGGCCGTGGGTTTCGCCCACAGGTATGTTGCCGCGAATTGCCGTAGAATTCCGCTCCGTTTCCCCGACTGTTGCCAGAAAGCCGATTGTCCATGCTCTTCCCTGACCGTTTCGACGTCATTGTCGTCGGTGGCGGCCATGCCGGCACCGAGGCGGCGCTCGCCGCAGCGCGGACGGGAGCCAGGACGCTGCTGCTGACGCATAACCTAGAGACACTCGGTGCGATGAGCTGCAACCCGTCGATCGGCGGGATTGGCAAAGGGCATCTGGTCAAGGAAATCGACGCCCTCGGCGGGGCAATGGCCGCGGCCACCGATGAAGCGGGCATCCAGTTCCGGATCCTCAATTCGAGCAAGGGCCCGGCGGTGCGCGCCACCCGTGCGCAGGCAGATCGCCTACTTTACCGCCAGGCGATCCGTCGTCGCCTGGAAAACCAGCCGAATCTGACGATCTTCGCGCAGGCCTGCGACGATCTGATGCTCGAGGGCGATCGCGTCGCGGGCGTGGTAACCCAGCTCGGGGTGCGCTTTGCCAGCCAGACCGTGGTATTGACTGCCGGCACCTTCCTCAACGGGCTGATTCACGTCGGCTTGTCGAATCATCGTGGCGGGCGTATGGGCGATCCACCTTCGCTCTCGCTGGCGGCCCGTCTGCGGGAACTGCAGTTGCCGGTCGGACGCCTCAAGACCGGCACGCCACCCCGACTGGATGGCAAGAGCATCGACTTCTCGCTGCTCGCAGAACAGCATTCCGACGCTCCACTGCCGGTTTTCTCGTTTCTCGGGGACGCGGCCCGTCACCCGCAACAGTTGCCATGCTGGATCACCAGCACGAATGCGCGGACGCACGACATCATCCGGGCCAATCTTGATCGATCGCCGATGTACACCGGGGTGATCGAAGGCGTTGGACCGCGCTACTGCCCGTCGATCGAAGACAAGATCCATCGCTTTGCGACCAAGGACAGCCACAACGTCTTTCTCGAACCGGAAGGTCTGAGCACGCATGAAATCTACCCGAACGGGATTTCGACGAGTCTGCCGTTCGATGTGCAGCTAGCCATTGTTCGTTCGATGCGCGGCCTGGAAAACTGCCACATCCTTCGCCCTGGCTATGCCATCGAATACGACTACTTTGATCCGCGCGGCTTGCTCGCCAGCCTCGAGACCAGGGCGCTGCGCGGCCTCTTCTTCGCTGGCCAGATCAACGGCACCACCGGCTATGAGGAGGCCGCCGCACAAGGTTTGCTGGCCGGTGTCAATGCGGCCCTGCAGGTGCAGGACAAGGAGCCCTGGACGCCACGCCGCGATGAGGCGTATCTGGGGGTCCTGGCCGACGATCTGGTTACGCGCGGCGTCTCCGAGCCCTATCGGATGTTTACCAGCCGTGCCGAGTATCGCCTGTCGCTGCGCGAGGACAATGCCGATATGCGCCTGACCGAACAGGGCCGCGGATTGGGCCTGGTAGATGATCAGCGCTGGGCGGCCTTCTGCGAAAAGCGCGCGGCGATCGCGCGTGAACAGGAGCGCCTGAAGTCGACCTGGGTACAGCCGAGCAGGCTGGCTGATGAAGACGCAACGCGGATTTTCGGTAAACCTCTCGAACGGGAATACACACTGCATGAGCTGCTGCGCCGGCCGGAGGTGAGCTACCCGGTCTTGATGACGCTGCGTCTGGGCGAGACCACTGTCGATGCCGGCGTGCGTGCTGCACAGGTGATCGAGCAGGTCGACATCCAGGCCAAATATCAGGGGTACATCGAACGTCAACAGGACGAAGTCACGAGGAACCTGGCGAATGAGGAGACGCGCTTTGCCGACGACTTCAATTTCCTCGAGATCAGTGGCTTGTCCCGTGAAATTCAGCAGAAGCTCGCGCAACATCGGCCGCAAACGCTGGGTCAGGCTTCGCGCATCCAGGGCGTCACCCCGGCGGCGATCTCGATCCTGCTGGTGCATCTGAAACGCCGGCAACTGGATGCGCAGGGCCGGCGCGGCGCGGGCTCCGCCACATGAGCCCGGAAGCTCAACTCGCCCAGGGACTGGGCCTCCTCGGTGTTGACCTGCCGGTTGTTGCGCAGAAGAGGCTGCTTGTTTACGCAGCCTTGCTGGCCAAGTGGAACAGAACCTACCGTCTGACGGCAATCGAGGATCCATCGCTGGCGATCAGCCATCATCTGCTCGACTCTCTGGTTCTCCTGCCCTTTGTCGATAGGACCACGCTGCTCGACGTTGGCAGCGGTGGCGGCATGCCCGGAATCCCCCTGGCCATCGCCCGCCCGGAACTGCGGGTGGTCGTCCTCGACAGCAATTCGAAGAAGACGGCATTCCTGCAGCAGGCGGCCATTGAGTTGGGCCTGGTGAATATGGCCGTACACTGCGGCCGCGTCGAAGCGTACTGCCCACCGGCGAGATTTGCGGCGATCACGGCGCGTGCCTTTTCCGATCTGGCCGAGCTGGTGAAGCTGTCCCGCCACCTGCTCCAGGAAGACGGGCACTGGCTGGCCATGAAAGGTCTCTGGCCACACGACGAGCTGGCCCATCTGCCGTCGGATGTCGGGGTGGATGCGGTGCATCCGCTGAACGTTCCGGGTGTCGCAGCGGCGCGACATCTGGTGGTGATGAGCAGCCGGGCGGCATAGAGGGGAGAATCGACTTGGCAAGAATACTCGCGGTAACCAACCAGAAGGGGGGCGTCGGCAAGACGACCACGGCCGTTAATCTCTCGGCCTGCCTTGCGGAATTCGGCCAGCGGGTGTTGCTCGTCGACCTCGATCCACAGGGTAACGCGACCACCGGTTGCGGGATCGTCAAGCGCGAGGCGATGCCGACGGTTTACCAGATTCTGATCGGCCGTGCGACGATGGCCGATAGCTGCCTGAGCACCGAGTTCGGTTTCGACCTGCTGCCGGCGAATCGTGAACTGGCCGGCGCCGAGATCGACCTGATCGACCTCGGGCAGCGCGAATATCGCCTGCGCGACGCGCTGGCCGGGATCCGTGGCAACTATGACTTCATCCTCATGGATTGTCCGCCGGCGCTGAACCTGTTGACGGTCAACGGACTCGTCGCCGCCGATCGGGTGATCATCCCGATGCAATGCGAATACTATGCGCTGGAAGGCCTGACCGACCTCGTCGCGACTCTGAAGAAGGTGCGCGCCAAGCTGAATCCGGTGCTCGAGATCGAGGGTTTGCTGCGGACCATGTTTGACGCACGCTCAACGCTGACCCAGCAGGTTTCCCGCGAACTCGAAAGTCATTTCGGCGAGAAGGTGTATCGGACGATCATCCCCCGCAATGTGCGCCTGGCCGAGGCACCGTCCTATGGCAAGCCGGCGATCGCCTTCGACCGCAGCTCCAAGGGTGCGCAGGCCTATCTGCAGCTGGCGCTGGAGATTCTCGATCGGCATGCCGGTAAGGTCGGCGCCGGACCGGTCGCGCTCGGAGCACAACCATGAAGCCGAAAGGGCTGGGCCGCGGCCTCGACGCCTTGCTGGCGGGCAATGACGCGCAGAACCGGGAGCAGCAGCGAGCGTTGCCGGTAGGCCAGATTCAGCCGGGCAAATACCAGCCGCGCACGCACATGGACAGCGCTTCGCTCGAAGAGCTGGCGGCATCGATCCGCGTCCAGGGACTGATGCAGCCGATTCTCGTCCGGCCGGTCAGCGACGATCGTTACGAAATCATTGCTGGCGAGCGGCGCTGGCGAGCGGCGCAGATGGCCGGCTTGACCGAGGTGTCCACCCTGATCCGGGAAATTCCGGACGAGGCCGCGCTGGCGATGGCCTTGATCGAAAACATTCAGCGCGAAAACCTCAACCCGCTCGAAGAGGCGCTTGGCCTGCAGCGACTGATCGACGAGTTCTCGATGACCCATCAGCAGGCGGCGGATGCCGTAGGGCGATCGCGGCCAGCCGCATCGAATCTGCTGCGTCTGTTGCAGCTCGCCGCACCGGTCCAGGAACTGCTGATGCGCGCGGAAATCGATATGGGTCACGCGCGGGCGCTTCTTCCTCTGGCAGGCGCGCTGCAGGTCCAGTTGGCGCAGCGGGTAGTGCAGAAAGGCTTGTCGGTGCGCGAAACCGAGCGGCTGGTTCAGTACGCCCTGCGACCGCCAGTGGAGGTGACCGTGGTCCGGCCGGATCGCGATGTCCTGCGTCTGCAGGACGAACTGGCCGATCTGCTCGGGGCGCAGGTGGCCATCCGTGCCACTAAGCGCGGGTCGGGCAAGGTGCTGATCGAGTTCGGAGATCTCGATCAACTGGAAGGTATTCTAGAGCGCCTGCGTCATTGATGCAGCGCACCGTAGACGGCTTTTCAGACGTGTCTGACTCGCCCTACAGCGCTGATCCTGTCGAGGAATTCAAACTTTTCTGCACTTGCGGTTTGATTCCTCCCCACGAGTCTGGTATCCTCCGCATGTTTTGGAGGGGCTAGCTGTGCATCCTCAGGTCCGCTGGGTCCTCCGCTGCCAGTTGATGGTCACTTTGGCGGCGGGGTTGATAGCAGGGATGACTTTGGGGTTCAACGCTGCGCTTTCTGCTCTCCTCGGTGGCGGTATTGCCATGGCCAGCGCGTTTGCCTATGCATGGCGGGCCTTGCGGTCATCGGGACAGGCAGGCAGTGATGCACGCAAGGCATTCCAGGGCCAGGTGGCTGGCGAAGGGTACAAGTTTGCGGTGACCCTTTTGCTGTTCACCGTGGTCTTCAAGAGTTACGCACAGCTTGCAGCCTTGCCGCTCTTCCTGGCCTACACTGCAACGGTTGTCGTTTATTGGATGGCGCTGCTCAGGCAGCAATAGTCGAACAGGGGGAATATATGGCTTCGGGCGAAGCGTTAACGACGAGTGGTTACATTGTCCACCACCTGACCAACCTGACCGTCGGTCACGGTTTCTGGACTGTTCACCTGGACACCCTGATCGTCTCCGGTCTTATTGGCCTGTTTGGGTTCGTGGGGATGGCCAAGTTGGCCAGCAAAGCGACCTCCGGTGTTCCGGGAAAGATGCAGAGTTTCGTCGAAATGCTGGTTTCGTTCATCGATCAGCAGGTCAAGGATACCTACCACGGCAAGAGCCCGCTGATCACGCCATTGGCGATCACCATCTTCGTCTGGGTCCTGCTGATGAATGCGATGGACCTGATCCCGGTCGATTTCATCCCCTGGGTCCTGAGCATGGGTGGGGTGCATTTCTTCAAGTCGGTGCCGACCACCGATCCAAATTTGACTTTCGGCATGTCGCTGACCGTTTTCGTGATGATGATCGTCATGGGCTTCAAGGTGAAGGGGTTTGGCGGTTTCATGCACGAGGTGTTCACGGTGCCGTTCGGCGCCAAGCTGGCGCCAGTGAATCTCCTCTTCCGCTTGATCGAAGACGTCGCGAAGCCGATCTCTCTCTCCCTGCGTCTGTTCGGCAACATGTACGCCGGTGAGATGGTGTTCATCCTGATTGCTCTGCTCGGCTTGTGGCAGTTGCCATTGGCCTTGCCCTGGGCACTGTTCCATATCCTGATCATCACCCTGCAGGCCTTCGTGTTCATGATGCTCACCATCGTCTATATGTCGATGGCCAGTGAGTCGCACGGTTAGTGGCAGGCCCCGGTCCGCTTGAAAGTTTGATTCACGTTGTCTTTGTTTAACCCATTTAGCATGTCTTACTAGGAGAAACAAATGGAAGCCGCTCTGTCAATGTTGCTTGGTAACACCGCCATCGCCGTCGCCATCCTGATCGGTGCGGGTGCTCTTGGTACCGCTATCGGTTTTGGTCTGCTCGGTGGCCGCTTCCTCGAAGGCGCTGCTCGCCAGCCGGAAATGATTCCGACTCTCCAGGTCAAGATGTTCATCGTTGCCGGTCTGCTCGACGCGGTCACCATGATCGGTGTCGGTATCGCGCTGTTCATGCTTTTTGCGAACCCCTTCATTGCCGTCGTCAAGGGCTGATCGCTTCTCCTTGCGGACTAACTCTTAACAGGAGGTTAGCGTGAACATCAACGCAACGTTGATAGGCGAAGCGATCTGGTTCGGCGTCTTCATCTGGATTACCATGAAATACGTCTGGCCACCCCTGGCAAAAGCCATGGCTGATCGCCAGAAACTGATCGCTGACGGGCTGGCTGCGGGCGAGCGCGGAAAGAATGAGCTGGAACTGGCCGCGAAGCGCTCCGCAGACGCCCTGCGCGATGCCAAGGCGAAGGCTGCCGAAGTGATCGCTGCGGCAGAAAAACGCGGTGCGCAGATGGTCGAAGAGGCGAAGCTGACGGCGAAGGTCGAAGCCGACAAGGTGGTCGTCGCGTCGAAAGCCGAAATCGCCCAACTGCTGGAGCAGGCCCGCGCCGAACTGCGTGACCGGGTCGCTGATCTGGCCGTGGCCGGCGCCGAGCGCATCCTGAAGCGCGAAGTCGACGCCAAGGCGCATGCCGAAATGCTGGTCGCGCTCAAACAGGAACTCTAAGACCATGGCCGAACTCGTTACCATCGCGCGCCCCTACGCGGAAGCGGTTTTCCGCATTGCGCTGGAAAACAAGGCGCTGGCGGCCTGGTCCGAGCGGTTGTCGCTACTTTCTGCAATCGCCGCGGATAAGCAGATGCGTTCGTGCATCGGCAACCCCGAATTGTCCGCCACGCAGAAGAGCGCGCTCTTCAAGTCGCTGGTCGGCAAGGTGCAGGAAGGCGGCGAAGCCAATCTGATCGACGTCCTCGCCACCAATGAGCGGCTTTCCGCCTTGCCAGAGATTGCGGAGCTCTTCGAGGAGCTGAAAGCGGCCCAGGAAGGCGTCAAGGAAGCCACAATCTACAGCGCCTTTCCAGTTGACGACAAGCAGCGCAAGGCTCTGATCGAGGACCTGGAAGCGCGCTTTAATACCCGGCTGACTGCCGAAGTGGTCGTCGATCAATCACTGATCGGCGGCGTCAAGATTGTGGTTGGCGACCAGGTTCTCGATACCTCCGTACGCGGACAACTGGAGAGCCTGAGGTTAGCGCTCAAGAACTAGGAGAATTTCCATGCAGTTGAATCCTTCCGAAATCAGCGAACTGATCAAGAGCAAGATCGAGAATCTTGCGATCAGCGCCGATCTGCGCACCCAGGGCACCGTCGTTTCGGTGACCGATGGTATCTGCCGTGTCTACGGTCTGACCGACGCCATGCAGGGCGAAATGCTCGAGTTTCCGGGCAACACTTTCGGCATGGCCTTGAACCTCGACCGCGACTCGGTTGGCGCGGTGGTTCTCGGTGAATACGACCAGATCAGCGAAGGCGATACCGTCAAGACAACCGGCCGCATCCTCGAAGTTCCCGTTGGTCCGGAACTCCTCGGCCGGGTGGTGAATTCACTTGGCCAGCCGATCGACGGCAAAGGTCCGGTAAACAACAAGCTGACCGACAAGATCGAGAAAGTTGCACCCGGCGTCATCTGGCGCAAGTCGGTTTCGCAACCTGTGCAGACCGGTCTCAAATCCATCGATGCGATGGTGCCAATTGGTCGTGGCCAGCGTGAACTGATCATTGGCGACCGCCAGACCGGCAAGACCGCTGTCGCTGTGGATACGATCATCAACCAGAAGGGCCAGGACCTGATCTGCATCTACGTTGCGGTTGGCCAGAAGGCATCGACAGTCGCCAACGTCGTCCGCAAGCTCGAAGAGAACGGCGCCATGGAATACACCATCGTCGTTGCCGCCACTGCTTCGGAAACGGCTGCGCTGCAGTACATCGCGCCGTACTCCGGTTGCACCATGGGCGAGTACTTCCGCGATCGCGGCCAGGATGCGCTGATCATCTACGACGACCTGACCAAGCAGGCATGGGCCTATCGCCAGGTTTCATTGCTGCTTCGCCGTCCGCCGGGACGTGAAGCCTACCCGGGCGACGTGTTTTACCTCCACTCGCGCCTGCTTGAGCGTGCGGCTCGCGTTTCCGAGGAATGGGTCGAGAAGTTTACCAACGGCGAAGTCAAAGGCAAGACCGGCTCGCTGACGGCCCTGCCGATCATCGAGACACAGGCGGGTGACGTCTCGGCGTTTGTTCCGACCAACGTCATCTCGATTACCGACGGTCAGATCTTCCTCGATACCGATCTGTTCAATGCGGGTGTTCGTCCGGCCATGGATGCCGGTATCTCCGTCTCGCGCGTCGGTGGTGCTGCCCAGACCAAGGTCATCAAGAAGCTCGGTGGTGGCGTCCGACTGGCGCTTGCCCAGTATCGCGAACTCGCCGCGTTTTCGCAGTTCGCGTCTGACCTGGACGAAGCGACCCGCAAACAGCTTGATCGTGGACGTCTGGTGACCGAACTGATGAAGCAGCCGCAGTACTCGCCAATGGCCATCTCCGAAATGGCGATCACCCTGCTGGCGGTGAACAAGGGTCTCTTCGATGATGTCGAGGTCAAGAAGGCACTGGCTGTCGAGAAGCAGATGCAGGGCTTCATCAAGCAGAAATACGCCGACCTCATCAGCAAGATCGAAACAACCAAGGATCTCGACGCTGACGGTGAGCAAAAGCTCACCAAGGCGATTGAGGAGTTCAAGGCCACGCTGGCCTGATGATCGATCGAGGAGATTGCCATGCCTAGCGGCAAGGAAATCCGCAACAAGATCAAGAGCGTCGAGAGTACGGCCAAGATCACCAAGGCGATGCAGATGGTCGCCGCATCAAAAATGCGCAAGGCGCAGGACAGGATGCGAGCTGCCCGGCCTTATGGCGAGAAGATTCGCCTGGTCGCCGGCAACCTCTCGCACGCCTTGACTGACTACCGTCATCCTTTCCTGACGGTACGTGAGCAGGTGAAAGCGATCGGCTTGATCACGGTTACCTCTGACAAGGGACTCTGCGGCGGCCTGAACACCAACGTTCTGCGTCTCGCGCTGGCGAAGATGAAAGAGTGGGATGCCGAAGGCAAGAAGCTGCGGGTAACGGCAATCGGCAACAAGAGTCTGGGTTTCATGCAGCGCGCCGGTGCCAACATCGTATCGCAACTGACTGGAATAGGCGATACGCCGCACCTGGAAAAACTCATCGGCCCGGTCAAGGTTCAGCTGGACGCCTACATCAAAGGCGAGATCGACGTTCTTTACATCGCCTTCACCCGTTTCATCAACACGATGAAGCAGGAGCCGACGCTTTATCAGTTGCTGCCGCTGTCCGGGGATCTCGTCGGCGGTGGGGAAAACCGCTGGGACTACCTCTATGAGCCTGACGCCAAGACGGTCATCGATGATCTTCTGGTGCGCTATGTCGAGGCGATGATCTACCAGTCGGTTGCCGAGAACATGGCTTCCGAACAGAGCGCACGCATGGTCGCCATGAAATCGGCTTCGGATAACGCCAAGAATGTGATCGGCGAGCTCAAGCTGATTTACAACAAGGCGCGCCAGGCCGCGATTACCCAGGAGATTTCAGAGATCGTCGGCGGCGCAGCGGCTGTCTGACCACGGCATAGTTTGTTTATTGATTAGGGATACGACGATGAGTCAAGGAAACATTGTTCAGTGTATCGGCGCCGTGGTGGACATCCAGTTCCCGCGTGACGCAATGCCCAGGATCTACAACGCACTCCAGCTCGACAAGGCGGAAGAGTCGGACATGTGCGAAACCGACTTGATATTCGAAGTCCAGCAGCAACTGGGTGACGGTATCGTGCGCACGATTGCCATGGGGTCTTCCGATGGCCTGCGGCGCGGCATGAAAGTCAACGATACCGGTGCCGGCATCTCGGTGCCGGTCGGTAATGCAACGGTCGGCCGCATCATGAACGTGCTTGGCCGGCCGATCGATGAAGCCGGACCGATTGCGACCGACGAGCGTCGGGAGATTCACCAGCTGGCGCCGAAGTTCGACGAGCTTTCGCCAGCGGTAGACCTGCTGGAAACCGGGATCAAGGTGATCGACCTCGTCTGTCCTTTCGCCAGGGGCGGCAAGGTCGGTCTGTTCGGCGGCGCCGGCGTCGGCAAGACCGTCGCCATGATGGAGCTGATCAACAACATCGCCAAGCAACACTCGGGTCTTTCGGTCTTTGCCGGCGTTGGGGAACGGACTCGCGAGGGCAACGACTTCTACCACGAAATGAAGGAGTCGAACGTTCTCGACAAGGTGGCGATGGTGTTTGGGCAGATGAACGAGCCGCCGGGCAATCGCCTGCGCGTTGCCCTGACCGGCTTGACGATGGCCGAGCGTTTCCGTGACGATGGCCGTGACATTCTCTTTTTCGTAGACAACATTTACCGCTACACGCTGGCCGGTACGGAAGTTTCGGCGCTGCTCGGCCGGATGCCGTCGGCCGTCGGTTATCAGCCGACGCTGGCCGAAGAAATGGGCCGTCTCCAGGAACGGATCGCGTCTACCAAGGTGGGTTCGATCACCTCGATCCAGGCCGTTTATGTGCCCGCCGACGACCTCACCGACCCGTCGCCGGCGACCACCTTCCAGCATCTGGATTCCACCGTCGTGTTGTCGCGTGACATCGCATCGCTCGGCATTTATCCAGCCGTCGATCCGCTCGACTCGACCTCGCGCCAGCTCGACCCGCAGGTCGTTGGTGAAGAGCACTATTCAGTCGCCCGCGCGGTGCAGATGACCCTGCAGAAGTACAAGGAGTTGCGCGACATCATCGCCATTCTGGGGATGGACGAGTTGTCGCCGGAAGACAAGCTCGCGGTCTATCGCGCGCGCAAGATTCAGCGCTTCCTGTCGCAGCCCTTCCATGTAGCTGAAGTCTTCACCAACTCGCCTGGCAAGTACGTTACGCTCAAGGACACCATCAAGGGCTTCAAGATGATCGTCGAGGGTGAGTGCGACAACGTCCCCGAGCAGGCTTTCTACATGGTGGGAAGTATCGAGGAAGTTCTCGAGAAGGCCAAGACACTCTAACGGTCATGGCGATTCCAGATACCCCGAAAGAAAGAAGGGGCCCCCCCCCCCCCCCCCCCCCCCCCCCCCCCAAAGGGGGGGGGGGGGGTGCGTGGGCCCCCGACCCCACCTTTGCATTAAAGCGGAGCAGGAGAAAACGCCGTATCCGCGGGGCGCCACCAGCGCCCGGGATACGACCCAGCAAGGGAAAAACCATGGCAATTCGAGTACATGTTAATGTCGTCAGTGCGGAGGAGTTGATCTTTTCCGGCGAGACGGACTTCGCAGTCTTTCCGGGCGAGGCCGGCGAACTCGGAATCTATCCGCGGCACACGCCGCTGCTGACCCGCATCAAGCCGGGAACGGTCCGCCTGAAGATTCCCGACCGCGATGAGTATGAGATGGTCTATGTATCTGGCGGAATGCTGGAAGTACAGCCGGCGTTGATCACCGTTCTCGCCGACACGGCGATTCGTGCGCACGACCTCGACGAGGCCAAGGCGATGGAGGCCAAACGGCGGGCTGAAGAAGCGCTCAAGGATCGCAGTTCGGACGTTGGTCTGGCAACGGCCGAGGCCGAGCTGGCGCAGGCGGTGGCGCAGTTGCAGGCGATCAAGAGGCTGCGCAATCGGCACTGATGGATTGTGGTCGTCGCGCCAACCAAAGGCAGCCTTCCGAGGCTGCCTTTTTTTCATTCGCTCAGGTGTGTGACTAGTGCTTCCAGGCGACTTCGGCCCGCCCAAGCCTCTTTTCAAAGCGGGCAAGGTCGTCGCGCAGTGCGTCCACCTCGGTGCAGAAGCTTTCGACGTCCCGGCGGCGCGCGATGGCAGCGTCTTCTTCGGTCAGATACTCCGCGACACCAAGCGCCAGCTTGCCGACGCCGTGGATTTGCCAGCGTGCCAGGTCCTTGGCCAGCTGCAGTCCGCGCCTGGCCAGTACGTCGCCAAACAATCGCGACAGGTCGTGCTCGGCGTCCCAGCGCAGGTTGCGAACCACAAAACCCAGCGTCTCCGCGAGATCGGCAGAACCGGAGATTGTCGCCGAAGAGAAGAGCGATGCGCTGTCGATCAGCGCACGCGCCGGTGCATCATCGGGTAGACCGATGCTGACCGTTGCCGGCGTACCCGGCTCGGCAATCTCGAACAGCCCGTTTTCGCTGATCCGCAGCAGCCAGGCTGCGTCCTCGCCGAACTGCAGACGAGCGGTACGGCCGGCAAAGCTGACCAGGCGCTGGCGCGCCCACGGCTCGCTGGTCAACAGGTGATTGACCAGAGCGAGCGCGGGTCTTGCCAACATCTACGTCAGGAAAGCTGCTGGATGCCGGCGACCACCCAGCCCTGGTTGCCGTCGAGGGATTTCGAAAGATTCCAGACCTCGTCAAAGGGCGCCGCCGCTGCCCCGGCCTCTTCGCGAATCATGCCGTGGAAGCGAACGCTGGCGACGTGTCGCGCGGCTTCGCTGACGACCTCCAGCAGTTCCGCGTTCAAGGTCACCACGTCCGTCTGCTGAACCGCTTTTCCTCTCTCGTCCAGTTGCAACTTGATCTCGGCAAACATTTCCGGCGCGACAAACTCGCGTATGTCTTCCAGATTTCCCGCATCGTTGGCCGCCTGCAGACGAATGAAATTCAGCTTGGCGATCCGCAGAAAGCCTTCCACGTCAAAACCGGCTGGAATGCTGGCGACCGGAGCTGCCGCCACACCGGCAACGGCTGCGGCGCCTGCACCGACGCCAAGGTCACGTTGTGGCAAGCCCTGCCCCGGATCGACCGGCGGTTGCGCAGAAGTCCCCGCGCTGCCTGCGCCCGCGTACTGGAGGTGTCCGGACGCTGGCGTCGGCGATAGCTTGCGACGAAAGAGGAGCTTGAAGACGACCACCGCGGCCACTCCCAGCAGCGCGATCATCAGCAGGTTGGACATGCCCTCACCCATGCCGAAGTGCGATAACAACGCAGCAATCCCCAAGCCAGCGGCGAGACCGGCCAGCGGGCCCATCCAGTTGCGCTTTGGCGCAGCCGCTGCCGCACCGGCCGTCGCCGCCGCGGCAGGCGCCGCTGTCGGCGAGCTCTGCGGTGGGCTTGCCTGACGCTGGGTCACCGAATCCCGCTGCATGCCAGTGGACCGGCCGCCGCCCAGCCGCCTGGCTTCGGCATCGCCAAGCCCAAGGCCCAGGCTCAGTACACAGATGCTCAGGGCCAAAAGGATTTTTTTCATTCGTAGGTGTCTCCTGTTAGAACTTGAAACCAAGATGCAGGGCTACTACCCCCAGCGCCAGATTGAAGTATTCGACCTGCTCGAGTCCGGCTTGTTCCATCAGCAACTTCAGCGCGTCCTGATCCGGATGCACGCGAATCGATTCGGCCAGATAACGATAGCTCGCTTCATCGTGGGTGACCAACTGGCCGAGGCGTGGGATTACTTTGAAAGAATAGAAATCGTAGGCGGCCGACAGGGGTTCCCAGACCCGCGAGAACTCCAGCACCAACAGGCGCCCGCCCGGCCTGAGCACGCGTCGCATCTCCGCCAGCGCCAGCTCCTTGTGGGTCATGTTGCGCAGGCCGAAAGCAACGCTCACACAGTCAAAGTAATCGTCTGCAAAAGGCAGCTGCTCGGCATCACATTGCGCCACCGGGATGATGAAGCCTTTGTCGCAGAGGCGATCACGACCCCGCGCCAGCATTGCGTTGTTGATGTCAGTAAGCCAAACCTCGCCACGGTCGCCCAGCTTCTTCGCAAAAGCCAGTGCCAGATCACCTGTACCGCCAGCGACGTCAAGCACACGTCCACCCTCGCGGACGCCACTCTTGGCAATGGCAAAGGTCTTCCACAGACGGTGGAGGCCACCTGACATCAGATCATTCATCAGGTCGTAGCGCTGGGCAACCGAGTCGAACACATCGGCGACATGCCGCGCCTTCTCGTCCTCGGCTACTTCGTGATAGCCAAAGTGCGTCTTGTTTCTATCGTTCATCGGCTGCTAGATGGGGATGAGTCGTGCTGAATCAATGCTTGCCGCAAGCACCATGTGGTTTGGTGGCGACTGGCTGGTTTTCGGATGGGTCGCGGCTGGCGTGCGCCTGCTCCAGACGCTTGAGGTACGCCAGCCATAGCTGGTCCCGGTTGACGCCCAGATTGTGGAGCAGATCCCATGAATACAGGCCGCTGTCGTGACCGTCCGAAAAAATCGGCCTGACGGCGTAGTTACCAACGGCTTCCAGGTGATCGATGCCGACATCGCGCTTGCCGACCTGCAGAACTTCCTGCCCGGGCCCATGCCCACGCGCTTCAGCAGAAGGCGTAAAGACTCGCAGGAATTCGCAGCTCAGCTCAAAACGCTCACCGCCGGCAAAACTGATCTCAAGGATGCGGGATTTCTGGTGCAGCTTGATCTCGGTCGGGGTCTTCGTGTTCTCGTTCAGGCCAGCCATCGATGTCTCAGCGCAAGATTTGGCTGGACATGATAGCGCAAATCGTGATGCAGGTCGCTTTCAAACAATAACGAAGCTTGCCCGTTCAAAATCTGCCCCACCGTCCACCCGGCTCTGCAACTTTACCCGCATCGGCGCGTCCGCGTAGACCTCCAGCACGCGCTCTGGCCGGTACCAACCCAAGGGCAGGACCAGGGTCTGCTCTGCCCCGATGGCAAAAACGGCGGGCAGGATGAAGGCCCGGCTGTAGGGAGCGGACGACTCCGACTCGGGCGCCAGTGGGCGCGCTGCCACCGCCCGTGGTTTGCCGGGCAGCGCGACAACGCCAGCGACCAGGCTGCCACCCTGTTCCTGCACCATCCACACCACCTGCGCCAGGAGATGCGTGTTGCCGTCATGCGGGCAGATGGACAGCAACTGGCCAAGCTCGACCTTCCTGCCCACGCTCGATCGCAACAGGCGGAAGCCGCTCGCAGACTGGTCCAGGACCTCCCAGTTGTCCAGTCCAAAGCCCAGCTGTACCTGATGCACCTCGAGCAACTGTGTTGGGTCGAGCGAGTGGCGGAAAGCAAACAGGCGTTCGAACTCCCGCCGCGAATAGATGCTGCTATCGCCCGGTTGAGTGAATCCCTTTCCCGAGATGTGGTAGTGAATTGCCGCGAATCCGGTTGCCATCCTGGCAATTCCCGAGGCATGGTGACGGGGGAATTTGCGCGCGGCGCGCAACGTGCACCAGCGCTCGCGCAGTCGCTTGAGAAGTTGATAACAATGCCCTGAAGTACAGTCCTCACCAAGACCAAGCTGCGCTGGCGAAATTCGGTGCCGCAGCTGCCGCATGAGCTGATTGATCTGAGTCGCCAGGCGAGAGGTGTCAAGGCGACGCGAATTGTCGCCTTCGAGGCACTCATTGGCAGTGCGCAATCCACAGTCACGGCGGAGATCCAGCACCGACTGCGGCAGCGATTGCTGCGCCAGCACCGGATGCAGGCTTACCAGTGGCGACCAGGTGCACAGCCAGCGACGCGTTAGCCCGAGGTCGCGAACCGACAGCGTGTACGGACTCGCCAGATCGGCGAGGAGCAGGCTGACATAAGCAGCAGTGCAATGGCTGCTCCGGCCGAGTGAATCAAGCGAGTCCGCAACGGGGACGGTCGCCACACCCCATTCCTCGGCGCTGGCGTAATACCCGTGCAGATTCAGCCAGACGCCCACCGGCAGTTCCTGGCGGGCGCGATGGTGTTCGCCAATCGCCATTCCGGTGTAGTAAATGCAACGGTGCAGAATCAATGCCAACCGCTCGGCAGCCGTGCTACCGCCATCGTTCGGCTGCAGCTGAGCACAGTGCGAGTAAGCTCGCGCGGCTTTCAACCAGAGGGCGACGACCTGTTTGAAAGGAGCTGCTTCAGGATCACCGAGCGGCAGCGGCTTGTTGACATAGCGCCGGGAAAGCTCTTCGCCGATGAAACACAGGGAAATGCGGGTTTGTTCGAGCAGCTGCAGGTAGACTTCGCCGTCGGGCGGAGTGTGTAGCAGACTGTCCAGGAATGCGTTGATTTCAATCGCCGCCTGTTGCGAATTGGCCAATGGAAGCCGTGCGAGGATCTGGAATCCACTCTGCAGGTCGCTGATTTTCATGGTGCCCCGGACTTTGGCAAGGACCGCATTCATGGTGTTCTCTCCTCTGGCCGCGGTTTGCGTTCTAAGTGGTGCGCAGGGCGGCGATGATCTCGTCACCCAGTTGCCGGCCATTGATTTGTCGGTGCTGCGCGCTCGTCACGCGCTGCGGCATTGCCCAGACGGGCAGGGGAAAATGCCGGTCGTCGCGCCAGCGCGGAATCAGGTGCCAATGCACGTGTGGCGTCATGTTGCCGAGGCTCGCGAGATTGATCTTGTCCGGCTGGCAGAGGCTGCGGATGGCTGTCTCGACGGCGAACAGCACGTTCATCAGCTGCAGCCTTTCCGGCTTGGGCAGGTCGGTCATCTCACGCAGGTGCCGCTGCAGGATGACGCGGCAGAAGCCAGGGTAATCGGGCTCACCGACCAGGACAACGCGACACAGGTCGCTCTCCCACACCACTTCGCCACCCGGCGATTCGCACAGCTCGCACTCATCAAACCCTGATTCACCCACTCTCCGACTCCTTGCTGATCTCTGGGCGCCACTGCACCGTCTTGGCTTGAACGATACGGCAGAGAGCGGGCAGGCGAGAGGAACTAGGTCACAGAAGGGGCAAGGTTCAAAATGCGCGGCGGCGTTGCGCGCAATTCCGCTGCCCGAGGCGGGGCCAAGCGGCGGGCGGCGTGAACCTACAGGAGGACGCGCTCGATGCCGCCGTTGTTGGCGCGAGTAATGTATTGCGCCAGCCAATCCTCACCGAGCAGACGTTTGACCATTTCCACAACGATGTAGTCCGCCTGCGTGCCGGCGTCGTCGTTGTAGCGCGACAAGCCCTGCAGGCACGATGGGCACGAGGTAAGCACCTTGATCCCGCCGGCAAAGCCATCGGAGCGAAGCCGGCTGGCACCCTTCTCGATCTCTTCCTGCTTGCGGAAGCGAACCTGTGTTGACACGTCAGGACGCGTCACCGCCAGCGTCCCGGATTCTCCACAGCAACGTTCGGAGAGATCAACCGGCTGCCCCATCAGTCGGTTAACCACCTTGATTCCCGGCAGCGTGCGCATCGGCGCGTGACAGGGGTCATGGTACAGGTAGCGGGTTCCCGTGACACCGTCGACGCGAAGCCCCTTCTCGAGCAGGTACTCATGGATGTCCAGCAGGCGGCAGCCGGGGAAAATCTGCTCGAAATGGTATTTTTCGAGCTGGTCCATGCAGGTACCGCAGGATACGATGACCGTCCTGATATCAAGATAGTTGAGCGTATTGGCGACGCGGTGGAAGAGTACCCGGTTGTCGGTAGTGATGCGCTGTCCCTGGTCGGCTTCGCCGGCAGCCGTCTGCGGATAGCCACAACACAGGTAGCCCGGCGGCAGAACCGTTTGCGCACCGATTTCGTAAAGCATCGCCTGCGTCGCCAGGGAGACCTGCGAGAACAAGCGCTCGGAGCCGCAACCGGGAAAGTAGAAGACCGCCTCGCCCTCGTAATCCGGGGCGCTCACCTTTACCGGATCGCGAATGATCGGCACCACCTTGTCGTCTTCGATGTCGAGCAGGGCGCGCGCCGTGCGTTTGGGCAGTCCGCCAGGCATCGGCTTGTTGATGAAATGGATGATCTGTGAGCTGACCGTCGGCGAACCGAGCGTCGCCGGGGGGTGCCGTGTCTGACCCTGGATCATGCCAAACGATCTGGCCAGGCGGTGCGCCAGTCGCTGTGCCCGGTAGCCCCAGTCGATCATCAGCTTGCGGACCAGCTTGATCGTCGCCGGATCCTTGATCGTCAGGAAGGCCATGGCGGCGGCTTTCGCCGGAACGAACTTCTTCCTGCCCTGTTCACGCAGCAGATTGCGCATCCGGATCGACACATCGCCGAAATCGATGTCCACCGGGCAAGGCGTGACGCACTTGTGACAAATGGTGCAGTGATCAGCGACGTCATTGAACTCGTCGAAATGCCGCAGCGAGACTCCCCGTCTGGTCTGCTCCTCGTAGAGGAAGGCCTCGATCAGCAGCGAAGTGGCGAGAATCTTGTTGCGTGGCGAGTACAGCAGGTTGGCGCGTGGCACGTGCGTTGAACAGACCGGCTTGCACTTGCCGCAGCGCAGACAATCCTTGACCATTGCCGAGATGTTGCCGATCTCCGACTGCTCCATGATCAGCGACTCGGTGCCGAGGAGCGAGAACGACGGGGTATAGGCGTTGGTCAGGTTGGCTCCGGGCAGCAGCTTGCCCTTGTTGAAACGTCCCTGCGGATCGACCCGGTTCTTGTAATCGCGAAACGGCTGGATTTCCTTCTCGGTGAGGAATTCGAGTTTGGTAATACCGATGCCGTGTTCGCCGGAGACCACTCCCTCCAGCGTGCGCGCCAGCGCCATGATCCGTTCGACCACCCCATAGGCAGTCTGCAGCATCTCGTAATGATCGGAGTTCACCGGGATGTTGGTGTGCACATTGCCGTCGCCCGCATGCATGTGCAGCGCGACAAACAGACGGCTGCGCAGCGTTTCCTGGTGGATGGCGGCGATCCGATCGAGCACCGGCCGGTAGACGACGCCATCAAAAATGTCTTCGAGCTCGGGTTTGAGCTCGCTTTTCCACGAGACGCGCAGCGAGTAATCCTGCAGGCGATGAAACAGCGTTGGATTGGCTGCCCGGTTGCGCAGCGCTTCAGCCTGCACGCCGAGCGCGGCGAACTGCGCTTCCGCTTGTGCCAGCGGCAGGTCGAGGTTGTCGAGCAGCCACTGCCAGCGCGAACGGACGCCAGCGATGACCTCCAGCGCTGCCGGTCGCCGCTCGCCGATCAGCAGTTCCTTGTCCAGATCAGCGTCGCCACGATGCAGGGGCAGGTCGCCACGCAGAAATTGGGTCAGCGTGTCGCAAAGTGAAAGCTTGTTCGCTATCGACAGTTCGATGTTGATGCGTTCGATTCCATCACAGTACTCCCCCATGCGGGGCAGTGGAATCACCACGTCTTCGTTCAGTTTGAAGGCGTTGGTATGGCGTGAGATGGCGGCCGTACGCGAGCGATCGAGCCAGAATTTCCGGCGCATTTCCGGGTCGACAGCGATGAATCCTTCGGCGCTGCGCAGATTGCACAGGCGTACCACCTCCGAGGCGGCGGTCATCACCGCCTTTTCGTCGTGCCCGACGATGTCGCCAATCAGCACCATTTTTGGTCGCCCGGCGGTTTCCGCCTTGCGCTTGGCCTTGGTCGCGTAGCCGACCGCGCGCAGGTAACGCTCGTCAAGGTGCTCCAGTCCGGCGAGCAGCACGCCTGCCACGTTGCCGGCACCGCCAGGCTTGAAGTAATCGGTGATCTCGACAATCGCCGGCACTGCCTCACGCACCTGTCCGAAGAATTCGAGACAAACGGTGCGCGTATGTTCCGGCATCCGATGCAGGACCCAGCGGGCGGCGACGATCAGGCCATCGGTTCCCTCCTTCTGCACGCCGGGCAGACCGGCCAGGAACTTGTCGGTCACATCCTTGCCGAGGCCGGCCTTGCGAAATCGCGAACCCGGGATTTCGAGGATTTCCGGCGTGCCATACAGCGTCCGACCATCCTTGCGGAAACGCCGGATCTCGAAACGCACCAACTCCTGTTCATGGATCTTGCCGAAGTTGTGGTTGAGGCGCGTCACCTCCATCTGGTGACCGCTTGGATCGATCATCTTCCACCACGCCAGGTTGTCGAGTGCGGTTCCCCACAGCACCGCTTTCTTGCCACCGGCGTTCATGGCGACGTTGCCGCCGATACAGGAGGCTTCCGCCGAGGTGGGGTCGACGGCAAAGACATGGCCGGCGGCCGCGGCAGCTTCCGCGACGCGCGCCGTCACCACCCCGGCGCTCGTACGGATCGTGGCATAGGGGCGATCACAAGCTGGCAGCAGTCGTTCCTCAACGGCACCAAGATCGATCAGCTTCTCGGTATTGATCACTACCGAGAGCGGCGTCAGCGGGATTGCCCCACCGGTGTAACCGGTACCGCCGCCGCGCGGAATGATCGTCAGCCCGAGTTCGATGCAGCCACGCACCAGCGGGCCCATCTCTTCCTCGCTATCCGGATGGAGGACCACGAAGGGGTATTCTATTCGCCAGTCGGTAGCGTCGGTGACGTGCGCGACGCGTGCCAGACCGTCAAAGGCGATGTTGTCCTTGCGCGTATGTCGGGCCAGTACTTTTCTCACCCGGGCGCGCAGTTTCGCAGTGTCCGCGAAATGCTGTGCGAAGCCGTCGATCGCTGCGCGTGCGGCGACCATCAACTGCCCGACCTTGTCGTTGCCCTGGCGACGCTTCTCGATTTCCCGCAGACGGTGGCGCAGCGCCTCGACCAGTGCGGTGCGCCGTTGGCGATTGGCGAGCAGGTCGTCTTCCAGATAAGGGTTGCGCTGCACCACCCAGATGTCCCCGAGCACCTCGTAGAGCATTCGTGCCGAGCGGCCGGTAACCCGTTCGGCACGCAATTCATCGAGCAGCGCCCAGTTCTCCGCTCCGAGCAGGCGAATGACGATCTCGCGGTCAGAGAACGACGTGTAGTTGTAGGGAATCTCGCGCAGACGTGCGTTCATCCTGGGTCCCGGCGGCCGCCAAAGGGCGAATTCTATCTTACCGCAGTGCGTCGCTACTACTGCTAGAATCGCCGCTTTCCGCCGCGAACGGCCGATCGCTTGCCATGGATTACCTCGAAAGAATTCTCAACGCGCAGGTCTACGACGTCGCGATCGAAACCCCACTTGACCTGGCTCCAAGTCTTTCAGCGCGGACCGGCAACCGAATACTGTTGAAGCGCGAAGACCTGCAACCCGTTTTTTCCTTCAAGCTGCGCGGCGCTTACAACAAGATCGCTCACCTCTCGACGGAGAAACTCAAGCGCGGCGTGATTTGCGCGTCGGCCGGGAACCATGCGCAAGGGGTTGCGCTGGCGGCGGCCAAGCTTGGCTGCCGAGCAGTGATCGTCATGCCGACGACGACGCCGCAGATCAAGATCCAGGCGGTCGAGGCGAGAGGCGGCGAAGTCGTGCTTGCCGGCGAGTCCTACGATGACGCCTACGCGCATGCGCTGGGAGTCGAGAAGAGCGAGAAGCTGAGTTTTGTCCACCCCTTCGACGATCCCGAAGTGATCGCCGGCCAGGGAACCATCGGCATGGAGATCCTGCGCCAACATGCCAAGCCGATTCATGCCGTTTTCTGCTGTGTCGGCGGCGGTGGGCTGATTGCGGGCGTTGCCGCCTACATCAAGCGGGTCAGACCGCAAACGAAGATCATCGGTGTGGAGGCTCTCGACTCCGCTGCCATGACGCGTTCACTGAAAGCCGGCAAACGCGTCCGGCTCGACCACGTCGGACTGTTTGCCGACGGCGCGGCGGTCAAGTATGTCGGTGAAGAAACCTTCCGCCTCTGCCAGGCCTACGTCGACGACATGGTGCTGGTCGATACCGATGCCATCTGCGCGGCGATCAAGGATGTCTTCGAGGATACCCGTGCCGTGCTTGAACCAGCCGGTGCGCTGGCGGTGGCCGGCGCCAAGGAATACGTGCAGCTGCACCGGATCAGGGACAAGACGCTGATCGCCACCGCCTCCGGCGCCAACATGAACTTCGATCGCCTGCGTTTCGTCGCCGAGCGTGCCGAGATCGGCGAGCAGCGCGAAGCCGTCTTTGCCGTCACCTTGCCCGAGCGGCCCGGCGCGTACAAGCGCTTCGTTTCGTTGATCGGAGCCCGCAACATCACCGAGTTCAACTACCGCTACAACGATCACCGCGTTGCGCATATCTTTGTCGGCGTCCAGGTCGCTTCGCGCGCCGAGTCGGTGCGCCTGCTCGAGCACTTGCGCAGGCACGACTACGCAACGCTCGATCTCACCGATGACGAAATGGCCAAGGGCCACATTCGCCACCTGGTCGGAGGACACTCACCAGGGATCAGCAACGAAATCCTCTACCGCTTCGAGTTTCCCGAACGCCCCGGCGCGCTGATGAACTTCCTCAACCGCATGAGCGCCGGCTGGAACATCAGCCTTTTTCACTATCGCAACCACGGCGCCGACTACGGCCGCGTGCTGGTCGGCATGCAGGTGCCGCCGAGCGAGCTGGGCGACTTCGAGGATTTCCTCCAGAAGCTCGGCTACGCGCACTGGAACGAGAGCAACAATCCGGCCTACAAGCTGTTCCTGGCCTGACCTCATAGCCGAGGATTCTGACACCATAAGCGCATGTTCTTTTTCGGCAAGGCGTTTCGAGAATACACTGCGCGTACTGCCTGCCCAATCCCGCCGACGCCAGAGGAGTTTCCAGAATGCCCATGCACATCGCCAGCAACGTCACTGAACTGATCGGCAACACGCCACTGGTCAGGCTCAACCGTGTCAACGCGGGCATTGACGGCACCGTCGCCGTCAAACTCGAGTTCTACAACCCGGCGCACAGCGTCAAGGATCGCATCGCTGCCGCGATGATCGATGTGGCGCAGGCCACCGGCAGGATCACCCCGGAAACGGTGGTTCTCGAACCGACTTCGGGTAACACCGGCATCGGTCTGGCAATGGTTTGCGCGGCGCGCGGCATCAGGTGCTGCTTCGTCATGCCGGAAACCATGAGCCGCGAGCGCCGGCTGCTGCTCAAGGCTTATGGCGCCGACCTGGTGCTCACGCCCGGGCCGGATGGCATGGGCGGCGCCATCCGTCGGGCGGAGGAAATGGCCGCGGCTGACTCCCGTTACCTGATTCCGCAGCAGTTCGAGAACCCGGCCAACCCGGCGGTGCACCGCGCGACGACGGCCGAGGAGATCTGGCGCGATACCGACGGCGAGGTCGACATCTTCGTCGCCGGCGTCGGCACGGGTGGCACCATTACCGGTGTTGGCGAAGTGCTCAAGGCGAGGAGACCGGCTTTGCAGGTGATTGCCGTTGAACCCGATGCGTCGCCGGTGCTCTCGGGCGGAGCGAAGGGGCCGCATCCGATCCAGGGCATCGGCGCCGGTTTCGTGCCCGCGATACTGAACACCGCAATCTACGACGAGGTACTGCGCGTCAAGGCCGACGACGCTTTCGCGATCGCCCGCCGCATGGCCAGCGAAGAGGGGCTGCTGGTCGGGATCTCCTCCGGTGCGGCGGTGTGGGCGGCGCTCGAAGTGGCGCGGCGCCCGGAAAACGCCGGCAAGCTGACGGTGGTGATCATTCCCTCGTTCGGCGAGCGCTACCTGTCCACCGCGCTCTACGCCCACCTCGAGGTCTGAATTCCCGGCACGCACGCCCGCAGCCCGGCAAAGAAAGCTGGACGTAGCACCGCCGGGTGCTATAATGCGCGCCGCACAACGCGGGGTCACCGCTGCGTGCGACAAGCATCGCGAACCTGGTCGTAACTCTCAAGCCCTCCTGCCTTCTGGTGTCGATTCATTCAGCGCCGTCCTGGCACAAAGCTTTTGTGCTGATTGGTGCTGACTTCTGTGAATCGAACAGAGTCTGTCTCTCAGCTTTTTCGTTGGTTGGCGTTGCCCTATTGCTATCGCAGCACGCTATGCCGTTACGGCCGCGTGCCGCCTATCCACACGAAAGAGAACATGACTTTTGCAGAAATCGGCCTTCATCCGGCCATCCTCAAAGCCCTTACCGATTCCGGCTACAGCGAACCGACCGCGGTTCAGCAACAAGCCATTCCTGCGGCCCTCGCCGGTCGCGACCTGATGGTCTCCTCGCAGACCGGTTCCGGCAAGACCGCCGCCTTCATGCTGCCGGCACTGCATCTCTTTGCCTCGCAGGAACGCCCGGCGGTGGCGCCTCGGACGGGCGGCGCCGAGCGCCGCCCGGGGCCGCGCGGCCACGATCGCCACCGTTTCCAGCCGGCGCAGCCGAAAATGCTGGTGCTGACGCCGACCCGCGAACTCGCCCTGCAGGTTACCGCCGCCACCGAGAAATACGGTCGCCAGCTGCATCAGGTGCGCGCTGTGGCCATCCTCGGCGGCATGCCCTACCCGAAGCAGATGGAACTCCTCGGCCGCAACCCCGAGATCCTGGTCGCCACCCCGGGTCGTCTGATCGACCACATGAGTTCGGGCAAGATCGACTTCTCGCAGCTACAGATCCTGGTCCTGGACGAAGCCGACCGCATGCTCGACATGGGTTTCATCGAAGACATCGAAAGGATTGTTGCGGCGACACCAGCGTCGCGCCAGACGCTGCTGTTCTCGGCCACGCTCGACGGGACGGTGGGCGACCTGGCGCAGCGCATGACACGTTCCGCGCTGCGCATCCAGGTCGATGCCGTTTCGGCCAAGCACGACAACATCGAACAGCGGATGCATTTTGTCGACGATCTGGCACACAAGAACCGTCTGCTCGACCATCTGCTGCGCGATGTCTCGATCGATCAGGCGCTCGTCTTTACGGCCACCAAACGTGATGCAGACACCGTCAGCGATCGTCTCAATGTCGCCGGCCTCAACGCCGCGGCGCTGCACGGCGACATGCATCAGGGCGCCCGCAATCGTACCCTCGCCGCGATGCGTCGCGGTCAGGTGCGTATCCTGGTGGCCACCGACGTTGCTGCACGCGGCATCGACGTACCGACGATCACGCACGTTTTCAACTACGATCTACCGAAGGCTGCCGAAGACTACGTCCATCGCATCGGTCGTACCGGGCGTGCTGGCCGCAGTGGTCTGGCGATCTCGCTGGTCCATTTCGCCGAGCAGTTCAACGTCCGGAAGATCGAACGCTTCACCAAACAGCTGATTCCGGTCGAAGTCGTGGTCGGCCATGAGCCGACTCGGCGGGCGCCATCGGCGAATCCACGTCCGGCCGGCAAGCCGGCGTGGAAGGGTGGCGAGAAGCGCAGTTACGGGCAGCCGAGCGCGCCCGCCGACAAGCGCTTCAGTAAACCCGCTGGTGCTCCCCGGCGCGATGGCGCGCCGCGTGCGCCCTATCACGATTCCGCGAAGCCGAGTCATGGCGGCGCTCGCCGCAGCTACGGCGAGCGCTGACCGGTCCGCTGTCACCGCGACAGCCCGCTCTGTGCGGGCTGTGATCGCTGTTCGGAAGCAAAGCGTGTTGGCCTCGTCGCGGTGAAAAGAAAAACACTACCATGCCGGTGCAGGCACGACGACATAACCCGCCTCAGCGCCACGGCCGTCGGCTGCGTAATAGACATCACCATCAACGTAGTACGACTTTCCGCCCACCACGACGGGCCTGGCGGTGTAAGGCAGGACATTCACCCTCGCCCCCACGGCAACACCGCCGCGTGGTCCTTCGACCGCAACCGCTTCATCGCCGCGAGGCCCTTTGACCGCAACGGCTTCGTTACCGCGCGGCCCTTGAACCGCAGCCGCTTCGTTACCGCGCGGCCCTTCCACGGCCACTCCCCTTGCTTCGACCTGTGACACGAATGCCGGAAACACCGTCAGTATGGAGAGGATGGAAGTGACTACCAACGATTTGACTCTTGAGTTGATCATTTCATTTACCTTCATTCAGAATGTTGACCAGCGGCATCTGCGCTTCCGGGAAATCAGTTCTTGAATCGGCAATAGACCTTCGTCCAGCACTTTGCGGTCCTTGCCGGACAGGAAATCCAAGCGTGCCGCGGAGAGTATATGAACCCCCATCAAGCCGCGTCAAGCTCGAACCTGGTGCTGAGTTTTCCTGCAAGAGGCTAGGCCCCGCTCGGCGAAACACAGCGGCGGCGATGGTGCGGCGACGCTAACGCTCATGGCGATTGCCGACCCCCCCGATCGCCTGAACTGCCGGTTGAACAATGCCGGAGCCTGGTTTCCGCGCTCTTGGGTCACTGCCGGGCGCGCCACTGCGTGGGGCTGAGGTTCGCCCAGTTCCGAAATGCACGGGAGAACGCATTCGCATCGTCATACCGGAGGGCCGTGGCAATTGCCGATACGGAAAGACAGGTGTTCTGAAGAAGCTGCTGAGCAAGTTCGAATCGTGCTTCGTTGACGAGCTGTTGCAGATTCTTTCGCTCTTTCTCCAGGCGCCGCCGAAGCGTGCGCTCGTGGATCGCGAACAGGCGTCCGACCGCCTCGATCGGGACACGATTGTCAGGGTTATCGAAAAGTCGTGGATCGATACCGGCTTGCGCAAAGGCACGTTGCGGACTGACTCCCGATTCGCTGAGGAGTGCCGGGATGGCAAGGATAGGGCCAATTCGAACATTTCCCGGCAAGCTCATCGACAGCGCCTGCACCGGCGGCGGTTTCGATTCAAGTCTCTTCTCCACTGGGCTGCTCCGATTCTCTGAGGCCGATCGTCTTGTGACGCCCGGGCGGCCTCTGCGCTGCGGCCAATTCCGATCAAAAATCGTCCGGAATTGCAAGACATCATACCGGACAACACTGCTATATTGACGACGCTATTAATGAACGGAGGGAAATCATGGGCAAGACTCGCGGCTGGATCAGTACGCTCTTCGTATTTTGCGCTGCGCTTTCGGCCGTCAGCCCGGCGACGGCGCAGCAGGTCACCGGCACCCTGGGCTCGCCCAGCGCCACCACCACCATCCCCGGCAAGCAGTTGCCGGCGCCGGAACCGGCTTTCGGCGGCGTCATCAAGAACGACGCGCTGCAGTCCAAGCCCTGGTGGCCGCCGACTATCGTGCCGCCCAAGGGCGCCCCGAACGTGCTGTTGATCATCACCGACGACGCCGGCTTTGGCGTGCCCTCAACTTTCGGTGGCGTGATCCCGACGCCGACCATGGACCGTATCGCCAACGAAGGCCTGCGCTATAACCGCATGTTCTCCACTTCGCTGTGCTCGCCGACGCGCGCCGCCCTGATTACCGGGCGCAACCACCACTCCGTCGGCTTCGGCGTGATTTCCGAGCAGTCGACCGGCTTCCCCGGCTACAACAGCATCATCGGCGTGGACAACGCCACCATCGGCCGCATCCTGCTCGACAACGGCTACAACACCTCGTGGTTCGGCAAGGACCACAACACGCCGGCCTTCCAGGCCAGCCAGACCGGCCCGTTCACCCAGTGGCCGACCGGCATGGGTTTCGAGTATTTCTATGGCTTCGTTGGTGGCGACGCCAACCAGTGGGAGCCCAACCTGTTCCGCAACACCACGCAGATCTACCCGTTTCTGGGCAAGCCACCCGGCACCTGGAACCTGATCACTGCGATGGCCGACGAGGCCATCGACTGGGCGACGCGGATGCACCAGACCGACCCGAGCAAGCCGATCTTCATCAAGTACGCGCCGGGCGCCACGCACGCGCCGCACCATCCGATGAAGGAATGGGTGGACAAGATCAGCGCGATGCATCTGTTTGACGACGGCTACGAAAAGCTGCGCGAGCGGATTTTCGAGAACCAGAAGAAGCTGGGCGTGATCCCCCTGGATTCCAAGCTGACGCCATGGCCGAATGAGCTGCTGACGCCCTGGGACAAGCTCACTCCCGAGGCGAAGAAGCTCTACATTCGCCAGGTCGAAGTCTTTGCCGCCTACGCCGCCTACAGCGACTACGAGATCGGGCGCGTGATCCAGGCCTTCCAGGACCTGGGCAAGCTCGACAACACACTGGTCATCTACATCAACGGCGACAACGGCACCAGCGCCGAGGGCGGGCCGCTGGGCACGCCCAATGAGGTGGCGTTCTTCAACGGCGTCAGCGTGCCGGTGGATGTGCAGATGAAATGGTACGACGTCTGGGGCACCGAGCAGACCTACAACCATATGTCGGCCGGCTGGTCATGGGCCTTCGACACCCCCTTCGACTGGTTCAAGCAGAACGCCTCACGCCTGGGCGGCACCAACCAGAACATGGTGGTATCGTGGCCAGAGCGCATCAAGGACAGGGGCGCGCTGCGCGAGCAGTTCGTGCACGTCATCGACGTCGTGCCGACGATTCTCGAGGCGGCCGGCATCAAGGCGCCGGAGATGGTCGACGGGATCAAGCAGAAGCCGATCGAGGGCACCAGTTTCCTCTATACCTTCGACCAGAAGAATGCCAAGGTGGCGTCAAAGCACAAGACGCAGTACTTCGAGATGATGGGCCAGTGGGCGTTGTACGAGGACGGCTGGCTGCTCAGCACCAAGGTCGACCGCGCGCCATGGGAGGCCTTCGGCGCGGCCAACTCCGACCCGTTGAACAACCAGGTGTTCCAGCTCTACAACCTCACTAATGACTTCACCCAGTCCGAGGACCTCGCGGGCAAATACCCGCAGAAGGTCAAGGAGATGCGCGCGCAGTTTCTTGCCGAGGCCAAAAAGTACCAGGTCCTCCCGCTCGATGGATCGGTGGCGGCGCGCGTCATCGCGCCGCGCCCGAACATCACCGCCGGGCGCAGCGAGTTCGTCTACACGCGCCCGATGGTCGGCCTGCCGCAGGGCGATTCACCCTTGCTGCTGAACACCAACTACACCATTACCGCCGACATCGAAGTGCCGCAGGGCGGCGGCGAAGGCATGATCCTGACCTCGGGCGGCCGTTTCGCCGGCTACGGCTTCTACTTGCTCAAGGGCAAGCCGGTGTTCCTGTGGAATCTGATCGACCTCGAGCGTCTGAAGTGGGAAGGCCCGGACGCGCTCGCTCCCGGCAAGCACACGGTCGAATTCGACTTCAAGTACGAGGGCCTCGGCGTTGGCACACTCGTGTTTAACAGCTTCAGCGGACTCGGTCGGCCCGGCACGGGCACGCTGAAGGTTGACGGCAAGGTGGTCGCGACCAAGCGCATGGAGAAAACCTTGCCGATCATCCTGCAGTGGGACGAGAGCTTCGACATCGGCTCCGACACGCTGACTGGTGTGAACGACGCTGACTACAAGCCGCCGTTCCCGCTGACCGCCAAGCTCAACAAGCTGACGATCAAGGTGGACCGCCCGCAGCTGTCACCGGCCGATATCAAGACGCTGGAGGCGGCCATGGCAGCGGCGAAGGACGGTGCGCCGCCGGCGGGCGCGGCTCCCGTGAAGCGCTGACCACCAAGCCCGCTTCGCTTCGATGTCACGCAGTGTGCACGGCCATGCTTCCTGTTGCTGCACAACTGGCCGGGGCAAGCGTGCGGACCGCCGGCCAAGACACGCAGTCCCGGTGCGGTGGGCGTCGAACCGGCGAAAAGACTGGCGGCTGCCGTGCGTGCGCAGCCCCGCCGCGCGCTTTTCTGCGCCGGGCTGACCGGGCGGCACGGCTGAACGCGCGGCCGAACGCCGCCGTCGAGGACTGCAACACAGGGGAGATTCGGCCATGCTCGCGGGTCCAACGCCTTCCATACCCGTGATCGCGAGGCTTACTACTACCCCAACAGCAACTGGCAACCGGCGTTCATCGGCGGCTACAAGTTCCACACCGCGCCGGGGGTGCTGAATCTTGACGGCGCCAATTTCTTCTACTTCATGGCGACCGGCGTAACGCCGGCGATGGCGATCAAGCTGATCGGCAAGGGATCGCAATACATGTGGACGGCGCGCGACAGCCAGGGCAATGTGCTCGACGGCGGCAAGAACTACAAGTTGCACGTGCCGCCGAACGTTCCGGTGAAGGACTTCTGGTCAGTCATCCTGTACAGCGACCAGACCCGCTCGATGATCCAGACCGACCAGCGCTTCCCGAATCAGTATGTCGCTGCAGAGCTTCTATAATGTCGTCACGCCGACCGGCGGGCCGAACTGGTCGGTGAACTTCCAGCTCGCGTTGCTATTCGCGGCACCTCAGCAATAGAAGGCTTTGCAGCAGTTCGTCAACCAACTTGTCAAGTAAGGAAGGACCCATCATGACCAGCCGTCGCAATTTCATCACGGCCGCCGCGCTCATCGCATCGGCAGCACCCCTCAAGACCGCATTGGCGCAGACCACCAAGGCACTGGCGAAGGAGGCAGATTTCCTGTTCGTGCAGAACGCGAATTCGATGACCTTCGACCAGACCAATGGCAAGCTGACGCTGAAAGGCATCAGCCCGGTCACGATCTTCTTCACCGATCGGCCTGAGCGCATCGCGGGCAACATGCCAACGCGTGCATTTGTACCGTTCTGGAGCGATGGCAGGGATAGCTTCTCGAAAGACGCCCCCAACGCGAACCTTTCGATCCTGGAGCAGGACCGGGTGGTCGCCGACATCGTGGTGACGCTGCGTAACCCGGTGCTGAAAGGCGAGGACCTCGCCTACGACGTGAAGATCCTGGAGGGCGACATGCCCGCGAAGGGCGGGCCGGTGTCGCTCTTCATCGATATCATCGGCATGCCGCTGACGCCGCTCTCGTACGCCGGCGTCGCGCGGCGGACGGCGTACCGGCGCGCGGTCTATTGGCGGCGCTAGCGCGGCGCGCTGTTCGCCGACTGCTACCCGCCACGCGAGTGGATGGCACGGTGAGACGCGGCGTCCAGGCGATTTTCCTCCTGCTCCTGGCGCTCGCCTCGGCCGGTACGCCGATGGCGCGCGGGGCGGACGGCGACGCTGCGAAGCTCGATGCCGGGATCACTGCCGAAGCCGAAATCGCCACCGAGCCGGTGGTGATCGACGGTCGAGCGCTGTTCCGCGTGCGCGGCATAACGAGCTTCCCGGCGGAGGAGCGCGCTCGCGCGATCGAGAAGCGCATCAAGCAGATTTCTGCGGACCCGGCGCTGAAGCCCCAAGTCGTGTCCATTGTCGACACAGGTGACTTGTCAAGCTTAATGGCGGGCAGGCACAAGGTCATGAACATCACCGATGCCGATGCGCGGCTCGAGCAGGAGAACCGCGCGGATCTGGCGCTGAGTCTGCAGGAGCGCATCGAAAAAGCGATCGCAACGTACCGTATCGAGCGCACCCGCGCTTACCTGACCGAAGCCGGCACCTACGCCGCGGTGGCTGCTCCGTATTGCATGGCCGGCGACCGACGCCACAGCAAAACCTGCAGTGGAAGCGGCATGATCACGACAGCGCTGATCCGTGTCGTCGATGATGACGAGTCGCTGCGCAACGCACTGCTGCGGCTGCTCGCAGCGGCCGGTTTCGAGGCGTGCGGCTACGCCTCGACCGGCGACTTCCTGCTGCATCCGCGGCCTGACCGCCCCGGCTGCCTGTTGCTCGACGTCCGCCTGCCGGGACCCTCCGGCCTCGAACTGCAGGCGGCACGGCAAGCGCAGGGAGTCGCCTTACCGGTGATCTTTCTCACCGGTTACGCCGACGTCAGCTCTAGTGTCCGGGCGATGAAGGCCGGCGCCGTGGACTTTCTGGCCAAGCCGATCGCGCGCGACACTCTTTTTGATGCGCTTCGGCGTGCGCTTGCGCTCGACGCGCTACAGCGCTCAGCGCGCGACAAAGCGCGGCAACTGCGTGCCGGCTTTGCCTCGCTCACGCTCCGCGAACGCGAGGTCTTCGATCGGATCGTCGCCGGCAGGCTCAACAAGCAGATTGCCGACGAAATGGCGATCTCCGAGCGCACCGTCAAGGCCGAGCGCGCGCAGTGCATGGCGAAACTCCGGGTCAACTCGGCCGCCGAACTCGGCCGGCTGGCCGAGCGGCTGCAACAGCTTTCCGGTGACCAGGTCGAGGGCTAGCACCCCTCTCCATGTGACCTCAGGGAATGCAGAGCCCGACTACCCTGATGAGGGTCACGTGGGCTGGGGGAAGAGATACGCGCAGTCTATACTGTGCGTTTTGCCGATACCATGTACGTGTTGCATGCCTTCCAGAAGAAATCGAAGAGCGGTATCAAT
Source organism: Candidatus Accumulibacter affinis (assembly GCA_016713625.1). Taxonomy (GTDB): domain Bacteria; phylum Pseudomonadota; class Gammaproteobacteria; order Burkholderiales; family Rhodocyclaceae; genus Accumulibacter; species Accumulibacter affinis. The sequence goes on along the minus strand of JADJOT010000002.1, from coordinate 87,447 downwards.
ACAGATCAGACGGACGTAAAGCTAATTGCGGAGCGCCTGAAGCGCGCCAAAATCGATTATGAAAGCGGAGGTACATCATGAGCACGATTACTCGCGGCACCGGCAATGTCTTCGCTGACCTGGGTTATCAAGATGCCTCCGAGCGGCAGATCAAAACCCGACTGGCACTGGCGGTCAATGAACTGCTCAAGGCGCGCAAGCTGAAACAGCGCGAAATTGCCAGTGTCCTCGGCGTGCCTCAACCCAAAGTCTCGGCATTGAAGAACTACCGCCTGGATCAGTTTTCCGTCGAGCGCTTGATGGAGTTTCTGACTGCACTCAACCAGGATGTCGAAATCATGATCCGGCCACGTGACAACGCCACCCAGGCCGGGCAAATTTCTGTGCTGGCGGTGCAGAGATGACTCGTTGAGATGTCAACGGAATGTGCCGCGCAGCAAATCCCGTAGGGCAGAGTCATTATCTGGGCACAGCCGCTTCGCTTCAAGGCGTTGCTCAATGTCCGGATGTCCGCTACGGGCATGGCTCGTTTTTTCCGCAGCACGTTGGCAAATTCATTGAGCACCTGAACGCTGATGACGCTCTCGCCTGCCAGCAATTGTTCAACCGCGTCAGCTCGCGCGCTGTCATCCACCCAATTAACCAGCACATTGGCGTCGATGAACGTTCTCACCTCGCGTTGGCCTCGTCGCGGTCAAAAGAAAAATCCTGAGCCTGGCAAACAATTGGGACTACAAATCATTGTGTTTGGGATTTACAAAATGACCAACTTAGTAAAAAATAATCCCTATGATGACCATTAAGAAGAGCCTGAACGATGAAAACTGCCACAGTAGCTTATGCCAAGTCGCATCTATCCGCCGTGCTGGCTGAAGTGGAGGCCGACGCGGCCGGTGCGGGCGTGGTTATCACCCGTCGGGGAATGCCTGTGGCCCGTCTCGTCCCGGAGCCGCGAGCGGGGGGGTTTGACTGGGCTGAATTGCACCTTTGGGTGTCCGCTCCCCCTGTGTCGGGCCTGACGGTTGCCAAGATGCGCGAACGGGATCTGCTGTGATCTACATCGACACCTCGGTGCTGGGCGCAATCTTCTTTCGCGAACCCGGCGCGGCCGATCTGGTGACGCGACTCGAGCAACAGCGCCAAGCGCGGCTGATGATTTCGGCCTGGACATTGACCGAAATGGCCAGCATTGGTGGCATCAAACAGCGGACGGGCGCCATCGACGCCAGTACCCGCCAGCAGGCGCTGGCAAATTTTCAGCGTTTTGCTTCAGCTAATCTGAGCATGACGGAAATGGAACCTGGGGATTTCCGCACCGCCGCCGTGTTCATTGAAACACCCATCGCGCTGCGTGCAGGAGATGCGCTGCATTTGGCGGTTGGCCGCCCGCCTGGGTGCCTGCATCGCCAGTCTTGACCGCCGCTTGTGCGAAGCAAGCGAGACGCTGGGGCTGGCCCGATTTGATCTTTCCTGAGGTATGACGGCAGTTTCAGACTTCATCGGGCTGCAGCAGCAGGGGTGTTGACAATCATTTCGTCGATCGCCAATTGCCCCTTCGGGCAACGCACACTGCACTTTCGTACAATGCTTTTACTGCCAGGTTTGAGTAGTATTCTTCCAGACAGGCATTCGCTCAATCATTCACTATCTGGGCCGGCGATGGGGCGTGCAATCAGCAAGGTGATCGTGGTGGAAGACGACGAAGCATGCGCGAGGCGCTCGGGCGTTTGCTGGATGCGGCGGGTCTGGAGTACGCGGCCTACGCCTCGGCAGAGGCGCTGCTGGCGAGTGGCGCCGTCGAAGGAGCCGGATGCGTGGTCAGCGACCTGAAGCTGCCGGCGATATCCGGCCTGGATTTGCTGGCCGCGTTGCAAGCACGCGGCGGCCGACATTGTATTAATCTTGATCAACGCGCATGATACCCCAAGGCTGCGCAAGGAAGCCGCGCGACAGGGTGCGGCGGCCTGCCTGAGCAAGCCGTTTCAGGGTGCCGCGCTGCTTGCGGCGATCAATGCAGAGTTCGTGTGAGGCCGGGCATGCCGGGTTTGAAGGCGTTGACGAAGCTTTCGCCACCGGGTAATGGATCGATTGTCAGCTTGTTCGACCTCTGGTTTTAGTGGTACGTAGTTGAAACAGCGGCGTAGTCTGCCATTTTTTGCCAAAGGAGAAGTGCTATGAAACAACGTTTGTCCTATTTGTTATCTCTGGCGCTTGTTGCGGCCACCACGCTGTGTGTTTCGGCATCCGCGCTGGCGGCACCCGCAACGGCGTCGGGCGGCAAGCCCAACATCCTGTTCATCATGGGCGACGACATCGGCTGGATGCAGCCGAGCATCTACCATCAGGGACTGATGGTCGGCGAGACACCAAACATCGACCGCATCGGCCGAGAGGGTGCGAAGTTCATGACCTATTACGCCCAGCAAAGTTGCACCGCCGGGCGCGTCTCCTTCTTCACCGGCATAACGCCGCTGCGCGCCGGCATGATCCCGCCGCAATTGCCCGGCAGCCCGTCCTTCCTGCAGCCCGGCACGCCTTCGCTGGCCAGGTTCCTTCTCGACCTTGGCTACACTACCGGCGAGTTCGGCAAGAACCATCTGGGCGACCATTCGGCGGCGCTACCGACGGCGCACGGCTTCCAGGAATTCTGGGGTTACCTCTACCACCTGGATGCGATGCAGGGGGTGAGCTTCCCCGACATCAACAAGTCCCCGACCGAGCAGGCCATCGTTCCGCCGTGCAAGAACACGCCGGTGCCCGGCCTTAGCGACCCGCCGGGCGCGGTGGATGCGAAGACCGCCTTGTGCATGATGCCGCCGCGGCCGGTGCTCGCTTGCAGGTCTTCCGACGGAACGCAGAAGAACCAGAGCTGTAGTGATGAGGGCCCGCTGACGCTGAAGCGCTCTGAAACCGTGGATGAGGAGATCTCGGCCAAGGTCATCGACTTTCTCGATCGCAACAATCCGAAGAAGACCAACAAGCCGTTCTTCGTCTGGTACAACCCGGCGCGCATGCACATCACCACCATGCTGTCGGACAAGTACAAGGCGATGGTCGGTACCCCCGGCGGCAAGGACTGGGGTTCCAACGAAGCCGGCATGAAGCAGATGGACGACAACATCGGCTACGTGTTGAAGAAGCTCGAAGAGATGGGCGAGCTCGACAACACCATCGTCGTCTTCACCACCGACAACGGCGCCGAGGTCATCACCTACCCCGACGGCGGCAATACGCCTTTCAAAGGCGGCAAGCTGACCACCTGGGAAGGCGGCATGCGCGCTCCGGCGCTGATCCGCTGGCCGGGGCAAATCAAGGCGGGCACCGTCCTGAACGACATCTTCGCGTCGTATGACTGGCTGCCAACGTTCGTCGAGATTGCCGGCGGAGCCAAGGGCAACGAACTCAACAAGCAGATCATGGCGGGCAAGTACCCCGGCATCGTCAAGACCAAGCTTGAAGGGGTCAACCAGCTTGCCTATCTGACCGGCAAGTCGGACAAATCGGCACGCGATACCTTCTTCTATTACGCCGGCCCTGTTCCATCGGCAGTGCGCTACAAGAACTGGAAGATCTATTTCGCGATGGCATCCGAGGCCGCGACCGGTGGCCTGATGGGGGTCCAGACCTTCCATTGGCCGTTGGTCAACAACATCAAGCGCGATCCGTTCGAGGGGTCGGTCGGTTTCCAACCGTCAACCCTTCTCGGCCAGGGCGGCGCACTTGCCGGACCCCAGACCGCTTATATCTACGACTGGAACATCATTCCTATCGGCCAGGCGCTGTGGCTGCAGGAACTCGAGTCCTACGGCCCATTCCCGGCGCTGCAGTCGCCGGCGTCCTACAGCCTGGCCCAGGTTCTCCAGCAGGTAAAGGATCAGATGGCGAAAACTGGAAGCAGAGACTAGGACGTAGCAAGTCAGATCGCTTGGAAGGCGTCCGTGATATTGACAAGCGGGTGGCTCGAAAGGGCCGCCCTTTTGTTCTCTAGTGAAAGGAGAATCCACATGAGAAACACGATGCCGTTATTCACGCTTGCCCGCTGCCTCGTGCTGGGCACGCTCCTCGTACTGTGCCCCCCCGCCTTGGCGCAAACCGACCCGCTGCCTTCGTGGAACGATGGCCCGGCCAAAAAGGCCATCGTCGAATTCGTCCAGGTGACGACGACGCCAGGCAGTACGAAATTCGTCCCGCCCGCCGAGCGCATCGCCACCTTCGACCAGGACGGCACGCTGTGGGTCGAACATCCGATGTATTCGCAGGTGATGTACATCCTTGAAAGTGTTCCGGCGCTGGTCAAGGCCAAGCCCGAACTGGCCAAGGTCGCCCCGTTCTCGACGGTGCTGGAGATACTGAAGGGTGATCGTGCGGCCATCGCCAAGCTGACCCTGCCCGACCTCGAAAAGCTCGCCGCTGCCACGCTGACCGGCATGCCGGTCGACACCTTCAACGCCGAAGTGAAGAAATGGCTGGCCGAGGCGAAGGATCCGCGCTGGAAGAAACCCTATAGGGAACTAACCTACCTGCCGATGCAGGAGGTATTGAAGTATCTGCGCGCCAGTGGCTATAAGACCTACATCGTCACCGGCGGCGGGCAGGACTTCGTACGCCAGTATTCCGAGAAGGTCTATGGCATTCCGCCCGAGCAGGTGATCGGCACCGCCGGAGGCACCAAGTACGGCTACGCCAACGATGGCAAACCCATCCTGACCAAGGAACCGAAGCTGCTGCTCAACGACAACAACGCCGGCAAGCCCGAAGGCATCCACCTGATGATCGGCCGGCGGCCAACCATGGCGGTCGGCAACTCGACCGGCGACCAGCAGATGCTCGAATACACCCAGGCCGGCGACGGTGCGCGGCTGTCGATGCTGGTGCTGCACGACGATGCCAAGCGTGAGTACGCCTATGGTCCGGCGCAGGGCCTGCCTGCCACCAAGGTCGGCACCTTCACGCAGGCGCTGTATGATGAGGCGAAGAAGCAGGGCTGGACGATCATCAGCATGAAGGACGACTGGAAGAAGATTTTCGCCTTCGAGTGATGCAAGTGCACGGCCCGATCCAGTAACGGTACAACTCCTGGGAGCAAGGAAATGATCCTGCAACGAATTCTCCTCGTGATCACCGCCGCGATCGGGCTGGCGCTGGCTGGAGCCACGCCTGCCTTCGCGCAGGCGCCGGCAAAGAAACCCAACATCGTCATCATCTGGGGCGACGACATCGGCCAGTCCGATATCAGCGCCTGCACGCGGGGCCTGATGGGCTTTCACACGCCCAACATCGACCGCGTCGCAAACGAGGGAATGATCTTCACCGACTACTATGGTGAACAGAGCTGCACCGCAGGCCGTTCCGCCTTCATCACGGGGCAGAGCGTGTTCCGCACCGGGTTGAGCAAGGTGGGAATGCCAGGCGCCAAGGAGGGGCTCAGCGCCAAGGACCCGACGATCGCCGAGTTGCTCAAGGCCCAGGGCTACGCCACCGGCCAGTTCGGCAAGAACCACCTGGGTGACCGTGACGAAATGCTGCCCACGGCGCACGGCTTCGACGAGTTCTACGGCAACCTCTACCACCTGAACGCCGAGGAGGAACCGGAGCACCGCGATTATCCGAAGGACCCGGCGTTTCGCAAGCGGTTCGGGCCCCGCGGCGTGCTCCACGCCTTCGCCGACGGCCGCATCACTGACACCGGCCCGCTTACCAAGAGGCGCATGGAGACCATCGACGACGACGTCGCTGCCCGCTCCGCCGCGTTCATCGAACAGCAGCACAAGGCTGGCAAGCCGGTCTTCGTGTGGGTGAACTTCACCCACATGCACTTCCGCACTCATGTCAAACCCGAAAGCCTGGAGCAGTCGGGGCGCTGGCAGAGCGAATACCACGACGCAATGATCGACCACGACAAGAACGTCGGCACCGTGCTGAAGAAGCTCGACGAGCTGGGCATCGCCGACAACACCATCGTCATGTACGGCACCGACAACGGGCCGCACATGAACACCTGGCCCGACGCGGCCATGACACCGTTCCGCAACGAGAAGAACAGCAACTGGGAAGGCGCCTACCGCGTTCCGGCCATGGTGCGCTGGCCGGGCAAGATCAAGGCCGGATCGGTGTCCAACGAGATCATGTCGCACCTGGACTGGATGCCCACGCTGCTGGCGGCGGCGGGCGACGCGGACGTGAAAGGCAAACTGCTCAAGGGTTACCAGGTCGGCAAGATGAACTACAAGGTGCACCTCGACGGCTACAACTTCCTGCCCTATCTGACCGGGCAGGAAGCGAAGGGCCCACGCGATTCCTTCTTCTACTTTTCCGACGATGGCGACCTGACCGCCTTGCGCTACGACAACTGGAAATTCGTTTTCATGGAGCAGCGCCAGCCGGGTACTCTGGCCGTCTGGTTCAACCCCTACACGTCATTGCGGGCACCCAAGCTATTCAATCTGCGGATGGATCCCTACGAGCGGGCAGACATCACCTCCAACACCTATTGGGACTGGATGATCGATCACGCGTTTGTGATGGGCCCGGCAGCCGGTTACGTGGGGAACTTCCTGGCCACGTTCAAGGAATTCCCGCCGCGCCAGAAGGCCGGAAGCTTCACCATCGACAAGGTGATGGAGCAAATGTTGAATACCCCCTCGCCGGCGAAGATGAACTAGCGCGGACGCATGGCGCTTCGCAGAAATGAAGTCGGGACAGGTTCAGGATCATGCGGTGACCAACCTGCCGAAAAACCTCCTGAAAAGGAATATCGACATGGAACTGACCATCTATCATTGGCTGATCATTGCCGCGTTCATCGGCGTCGTGATCTGGGCCTTCGGGCGCAAGCGCAAGGCGCGCTTCGAGAAGGACGCACGGATTCCTTTCGAAGACGGCAAGGATTGAGCCGGGAGCGAAGCGATGGAAGCGCTGCTCGGATTTGATCTCGATCTCTGGGATTACCTGACCTTCCTGACCCTGGCGATTTGTGTCGTCGCCTTGATCATGAGCTGGCTCTTCCTGGCAGGTCTGCCCGGGCGGATCGCCATCGCGCGCCAGCATCCGGAGGCCGAGGCGGTCAAATACCTCGGCTATGCCGGCCTGCTGCCCACCGTCTACCCCTGGATGCAGGCCCTGATCTGGGCCTTCAAGCCTACCGACATCGTCGATATTCGGCGTTTCCCGCGTGAGGAGGCGATCGAAACCGACAAGGAAATTGCCCGTTTGCGCGGCTTGCCATCAACGATGCACGCGGCCGTAGCGGAGTCCTCGGCGGAGGCTGCCACCGACAGACTCGCCATGCGAGACGGCCATACCCCGTCCGCTACGGATGAGGGCAAGCCATGATCGCTGGGCTGGTGATGGTGTTTGCCTACGTCCTCATGGTCTGGGCAGTATTCTTCAGGTTCAAGTGGCTCAAATTCAGCATCCCCTGGGGCGTCGTTTCAGCCTTCGTCGGGGTGCACCTGCTGATCATCTTCCTGATCGGCCTGCGTTTCATGACCCCGCTGGCCACCGAAGCCAAGGTCATCCAGCACACCATCCAGCTCACCCCCCGCCTGCCGCAGCCGACGCTGCTGATGGCCGTGCTGGTCGAGCCCAACGTCCCGGTGAAGAAAGGGCAGCCGCTCTTCCAGTTCGACCGCCGGATGTTCGAGTACCAGGTCAGACAGCTCGAGGCGCAACTTGCCAAGGCGAAGCAGAACGTGCTGGTGATGAAGGCCGATACCGGCATCGCGGCGCAGAAGGTGGTCAAGTTGAAGAGCCATCTGGAGTTCGCGAAGTACCAGCAGGCGTTGTCGGCGAAGCTGGCCAAGCAGGGAGCCGGACCCGAAGAAGACGCACAGAAATGGGCCGCCCAGGTGGCGGCAGATGTCGCCGCGATCAAGGAGGCGCAGGCCGAAGAACAACGCGCCGTCCTGAATTACACCTCCGAGATCAACGGCGTCAACACCAGCGTGGCTGCCGTTAAGGCCGAACTCGATCAGGCGCGCTTCTACCTCGACAACACCCTGATGGTGGCCCCCGAAGACGGCTACCTCATCAACCTGCAGGCGCGCCCCGGCATGGTCGCCGGCGATGTGCGCTTCGGCGCCATCGCTTCTTTCGTATGCGACGCCGACCGCTATCTGCTGGCCAACTTCTTCCAGGAAAACCTGAAATACGTGAAACCAGGAAATGAAGTGGAGGCGGCAATCGACCTCTACCCCGGGCAGATCTTCAAGGGCAAGGTGCTGGCGATCTGGCAGGGGAGCGGCGCCGGGCAGATGCTGCCGAGCGGTGTGCTGCCGAACTTCCAGGCGGTGTCGACCGACCGTCCGCAGGGCCAGTTCGCGGTGGCGATCAAGCTCGACGACCCCGATCAGGCGAAGTTCCCGATCGGCACCCAGGGGCGGGCGGCGATCTATGCCAATCCGGAAAGCTGGTTTGTCCCCTTGCGCAAGATCCTGCTGCGCGCCTACTCCTGGTTCAACTGGATTTATCCGTTCTCGGGCTGATGCGCACCTCAATTCTCGCGGCTGCGGCTGCGGCATTGCTCAGCGGCTGCGCGCTGGCCCCCGCACCCTCGCATGACGAGGTCGTCACCCGTGCGCTGCCGGCGGACACGCGCATCCCGCCAACCTGGACTTCGGCGCCGGAGAACGGCCCGGTGGTCGACGACTGGCTGCAGTCGCTGAACGACCCGCAGCTCAGCGCGATTGTCGCCGAGGCGATCGCCAACAACCCCAATCTGCGCGCCGCGGCGGAGAGCGTCCGGGTGGCGCAGGAAACGGTGGTGGTGGTCGGCGCGCAACTGCTGCCGCAGGTCGGCATCGGGCTGGGTGAGCGCGTCCTCCATGACCAGGACCACAGCGGCCATACCGACTCTACCAGGGCGCTGGCCAGCGTTTCCTGGGAACTCGACGTCTGGGGCAAGCTGCGCGCGCAGCGCGCCTCTGCCGAGGCCGCTTACCAGGCGACCGCGCTCGACTACCAATGGGCGCGTCAGTCCCTCGCGGCCACGGTGGCCAAGACCTGGTACCTGGCGACCGAGACACGGCAGTTGCTCGCGCTTTCCGAGCAGGCGGTCACCGTCTACAGCGAGTTGCTCAGGCTGGTCAAGGCGCGGCGTGCCGCCGGCAAGGACACCGATCTCAACGTCGTCGACATGCAGGCCAATGTCGATTCCGCGCTCGGCTCGGTCGAGGCCGCGCGGCAGTCGTATGGCGACGTCCGGCGCAGCCTCGAAGTGCTGCTGGGGCGTTACCCGGCTGCCGAGATCGAGGCCGCCATGAGGTACACCCCGGACCCGCCGCCGACCACCACAGGTATCCCCGCTTCCTTGCTGCAGCGCCGGCCCGACCTGATCGCGACGGAGCGCCTGGTGCTGGCCGCCTTTCGCAAGACCGCGGCGGCCGAACTGGCGCTGCTGCCCGACTTCGCGATCGCCCTCACCGGCGGGCGCCTGGCCGACCCCCTGCTGACCTTGCTGCGCCTCAATCCGTGGCTGGCGACCGCGGCCATCGGCGCGACCATCCAGATCTACGAAGGCGGCGCCCTCGAAGCCCAGGTCCGGATTGCCACCGCGCAACAGGCGCAGGCCGTCGCCCGTTATGGCAGCGTGGTGCTGACGGCGTTCCGCGAGGTGGAGACCGCACTCGCCAACGAGCCCTTGCTGGCCAGACGCGCGTTGCTCGACGAAAGCTCGCTGAGCAACCGGACCAGCGCCGTGCGCATCGCCACCACGCAGTATCTGGCCGGAAGCAAAGATCTGCTGTGGGTCTCGAACCTGCAGACGAACCAGATCCGCGCCGAAGAGGATCTGATCAAACTGCGCGCGCTCCGTCACATCAACCGCATCGCGCTGCTGCTGGCGCTCGGCGGGAGCTTCGACACGGTGCCGGCAAGCAGCGCTCGCGTTGATCAATGAGCGACCGGCGATCGCTGCCCCTGTTTCCCGAATCTTCAGCCTCTGCTGCCGTGTCCCGAATAACCCGGCAAACCGGCGGCCTCGGGCGACGTGGCGAGATGAATTGCTGCCTCTACGATGGCCTGCCGCTCCTCGTCTTTCATCGTCGAGAGCAAGATGTCCTCGTCCTGGATCTGGTTCTTGAGCAGGCGATTGTCGAGAATCATACGGTTGCGGAAAAACTGTGCCCACTGGAACTCGGCAAAATCGGCCGGCCCTTTTTCGTAGCCGAAGTGCGTACGCACATACCAGGCAAGACCGCGGTAGGGGTCGTTGCGCAGGTCCTTTACGTGCGCTGGCAACTTGGCCGGTTGCATCGGTCCACCGCCCGTGGGGTCGAACAGGTAGACCCAGGCGCTGTCGTGCATTGCCTTCCAGAAGTTGTAGTCCGTCAGCACGCGCCAGTTGGCCACCACCTCGACGACAACCCTGGCGCTGCCGCCATCAACGGCCGCCGCATTTTTCTTGTGGGCCATGTCCCATACCGCGCGCGCCAGGTGATGGTGATCGGTCACATAAAACTTGTCGTCATTGCCAATGACCACAGGGACCGGCCGGGTAATGAGAAAGGCGATGAGTTCATCCCGGTTTTTCTGGCACATGGATTCCGCCTTCGCGTTCACCTCGTCGAGACCGACGGCACTCTGTGTCGGGTGCAGGTCAGCGACCTTCAACTGATAAAGGCGCCCGCTGCGGGTTGCATCCGGCTTGCATTCTTCGTATTTGAAATCCATGAACCTGCTCCTTGGGTGTTTTTCTGGTCTGTTTGCGGCGTCGGCCTTCACCGGTGGTTACTGAACCTCGAAACAGCGGGAATGGTCGCCTGCCGCCAAGGCGACAATGCCCAGTTCGGCTCGATCCGTCAAGCTGGTCCAATTGCCTGGTCACTGCGAAATGGTCGCGACTTTGTTCCAGTCATCCTGCAGGCGCTGTACCTCGTCTTCCCTGCCCTCGCTCCTGCGACGACCCTTGGAATGGTAGACTAACGCCCTGTCCAGCAATGCACATAAGGCATGGGGGTCATGGCTGGCAGCAGACAGCCTTGGTCGTCAAGGTCACGATCGTTTCCCACCCTTGCAGACCGCATTCCGGCTTGCCTGCCGGGATGGCTCGTTGGGCAAGGAGCATTCGCTGCAAATTCTCCCTCTTGCCCCCAACCCCACCAGCGGTCAAGGGCAGATTCCCGAGTCGCTGACGCGACTCTCACCGTAAGGAAGCGTAAATGAAATTGCTCAAATCCCGTATCCTGCTGGCCAGCGCTACCTCGCTGCTGGTCCTCGGCGCCTGCAACTCCGACCACAGTGCCAAACCGGCCGCCGCTGTCCCGGCGGCGAAAGAAGCCGCCGAAGTGACGGTGAACGGCATCGTCATCAGCAAGAAGCGTGTTGACATGCTTGTCCAGCAGGCTGCCGGCAACGGCCAGCCGGATAACCCGGAGGCCAGACAGGGCATCGTCGACAAGCTGATCATGCAAACCGTGGTTGCCGAGGAGGCGGTCAAGAAAGGCCTCGACAAGTCGCCTGAAGTCATCGAGCAAATTGACTTGATTCGGCAATCGGTCCTGGCCAACGCCTATGTTCAGGATTTGATCAAGACCAGTACGGCCAGTGACGAGGTGCTGAAAGCCGAATACGAGAAGATCAAGGCAACGATTACCGGCTCCGAATACAAGGCGCGCCACATTTTGGTCGAGAAGGAAGCTGATGCGAAGGACATCATTGCCAGACTCAGGAAGGATCCCGGATCATTCGAGAAGCTGGCCATGGAAAAATCGAAAGATGCCGGCTCCAAGGCCAGGGGTGGCGAGCTGGGATGGTTCGATGCGGGCAGAATGGTTCCCGAATTTGGCGCTGCGGTCAGCAAGCTGGAAAAGGGCGCGATCACTCCAGAGCCGGTGAAAACCCAGTATGGCTACCACGTCATCCAGCTGGAGGATGCCAAGCCCGTCGAGGCACCTCCCTTTGAAGAAGTCAAACCTCATCTGGCCCAGCAGGTTCAGCAGCAGAACGTCAAGAAGCAACTGGAAGAGCTCAAGGCCAAGGCCAGGATCGAACCAGCGGCGGCACCAGCGGCACCAGCGGCACCAGCGGCAGCGCCGGTACCGGCGACGCCCGCAGCACCCGCAGTTACCAAGTAAGCCCGGTCGCATGGTTCGTTCGCCGCGACACGACTGGCGCGGCGAATCAACCGACTGCGGGGTGAAAACGGGCAGGCGATGTCAATCGGCTTCGGACGTTCAGGGAGACAGGAAGTGGAAACGAAAATGCACACACGCAAGCCAGTCATCGTAGATCGCTGGTCGATTCTGGCGCTCGCCGCGACAAGCCTGTTTTCGGCAGCGCCGGCGCTGGCGGCTGCCAGCCTGAACGGGCAGGTACTTGGCGGCGGCGCGCCGATCGCCAACTCGACGGTCACCCTGTGGGCGGCCAGTGCCGGCGAACCGAAACAACTGGCGCAGGCGCGCAGCGGCGCCGAGGGCCGCTTCACGGTCAACGCCCCGGCGGCCGGCCCCGCCCGCGCCCCGCCCCCCGGCCCCCCCCCCCCCCCCCCCCCCCCCCCCCCCCGCCCCCCCCCCCCCCCCCCCCCCCCCGGGGGGCGGGCCCGGCCCCGGGGCCCCCCCCCCTCCCGCCGTCAACGAGGGCGGCGCCGGGGCCCCCCCCCCCCACTCACCACCGTGGCCTCGGTGTTCACCGCCGCGCGCTTCATCGAAGGCGAGGCGATCTCGGGCCATGCACTAGGGCTGCGCATCGCCGCCGGCAACGCGCCGAACCTGGTCGACCCCGTGACCGGTGGCTGAGGCAAGGTCCTGCTCGACCCGCTCAACAGCTCGATGACCACGACGATGGCCAAGCTGCACACGCTCGGCTCGCTGATCACGGCCACCTTCACCATCGCCAACGACGATTGGCGCGCCCGCTTCTTCAAGGCGGCCACGCTGGCCGGCGCGGCCACGCCAAAGAACACACTCGAAGCGATGGGTGGCATCGCACGCAAGCCGTGGGCGCAACCCAAGGCGCTGTACGCGCTGTACGCGCTGTATGACGAAGCCTATCCGCTGCCGGCGCCCGACGGGCTGCGCAAGGCGGCACCCTGCGCACCGTACCTTGTCTACGCGCCGGAAGACTTCGCGCTCTCGCTGGCTTTCTCGGGGGGCGGCAATTTCGCCAATGGCCGTTTCATGTTCGATGCCGATGCCAACCTGTGGAGCGGCATGAACTGGATGCCCGGCTCGCAGTCCGGTGTCAACAAGAGCACCGGTGGCGGCGTAGGCAAGTACAGCCCCAACGGCACCGCGCTCTCTCCGCCCATCATGGGCTTTCGCGGCATGGGCATCGACGGCGTGGGCTGGGGTACCGCGGTCACCAAAGACCGGGTCTGGATCAGCAGCTTCAACGGAAAGATCCTGGTGATGGATTTCGATGGCAGGCCCGTCGCCAGCGAAAGCGATTTCCCGTTCAAGGAGAAGTTTCTCGGCCTGATGGGCATCGGTGTCGCCGACAACGGCGATGTCTGGATTGCCGATGGCTCGGACAACCAGCTGCTGTTCTTCCCCGGCGCACTACTCCCCCCCCCACAGTTTGACCGCAGTAAACATTACATTCCCGGTCGTTCAGCGATCAGCATTTGTTTTCCTGGAGCATTCAATGACCTTCACCCTTAGAACCAAAATCCGTGCTTTTTCAACCTTGACCGCAACACTGCTTGCCGCCACGCCGGCACTGGCCGAAATGAGCGCCGAAGAGCTCGCCAAACTCGCCCAAAACCCGGTCGGCAATCTGATCAGCGTGCCTTTCCAGAACAACACCAATCTCAACTTCGGGCCGCAGAAGGGCACGCAGAACGTCCTCAACATCCAGCCGGTGATTCCGGTCTCGGTCAGCGATGAGTGGAACATCATCACCCGCACCATCGTGCCGGTGATCTCGATGCCTTCACTCTACCCCGGCGACGACCGGACCAATGGAATCGGCGACACGGTGTTCACAGCCTTTCTCTCGCCGGCCAAACCCGGCAGCCTCATCTGGGGGGCCGGGCCGGTGGTGCAGCTTCCGACCAACAGCAATTCGGACCTCGGCAACAGGAACTGGGGGCTTGGCCCGTCGATCGTGGTACTCCACCTCGACAAGGGCGATCCCTGGGTCTACGGCGTGCTGGCCAATAACATCTGGTCGCTCTCCAGCAACCATCAGGGGGGATCGTACAACAACGGCCTGATCCAGCCTTTCGTCAACTACAACTTCGACAGCGGTTTCTACTTGGTCAGCGCGCCGATCCTGACCGTGAACTGGAAAGCGGACAGTGGTCAGCAATGGACCGTTCCGCTAGGCGGCGGCGTCGGCAAGATCTTCCACTTCGGCAAGCTGCCGGTGAATACAAGCGTGCAGGCGTACTACAACGTCGCGAAGCCCGACGATGGCGCGAACTGGACGATTCGCGCCCAAGTGCAGTTCATGTTCCCGAAATAGATCACTTCTGGAAGGCCAGCATGTGGTTTCTCGAATACCTGCACAAGCTGGTCGCAGTTCTGCCGACCCTGGCCAGGTTCGCGCTGTGCATGGTGTTGATCGTCGTCATTCCGCGCCTGTCGCGCCGCGCCCATCTGCCGGAGGCGGTCGGCTTGCTGCTGAGCGGCATGTTGTTCGGGCCGCATGTGCTCGACATCTTTCCCCATGAGCATCCCGTTCTGAAGTTCTTCGCCGAAGTAGGCGCGCTGTTCCTGATGTTCTTTGCCGGGCTGGAACTCGACCTGACGCTCTTTCGGCAAAAAATCTTTCGCGCGCTCGGCTTCGGGGTGATCACGACCGCGCTTCCCCTGCTGCTGGCCACGCTGCTGGCCCTGGCACTCGGCCATGAGCTGCTACCGGCCATCGTCGTCGGATCGCTGGTCGCCTCGCACACGATGCTCGGCTCGACCATCGTCGCCAGGCTGGGGGCAAGGAATCTCGAACCCATGGTCGTGACCTTCGGCGCAACAATGGTGTCCGACACGCTCTCGTTGCTCGTGTTCGCCATCTGCGTGCCCTTGTACGCCAGCGGCTTTTCAATCGCCGGGACCGCCATCCAGGTGATCGAAATCGTCGTCTTCATTCCGTTTGTATTGCTCGGCCTTGGCCGTGCCGGGGCCTGGTTGCTGCGGCGTGTGGAGAACGACGAAGAGACCTACTTCACGCTGATGTTCGGAATCCTGGCGGTGACTGCGCTGCTCGCGGAGTGGATCAAGCTGCCGGGGATCGTCGGCACCTTCCTTGCCGGCCTGGCGGTGAACGCCTCGGTAAAGGACAAGCCGGCCAAGGGCAAGCTGGAGTTCCTGGGCAACAGCTTGTTCATCCCGATTTTCTTCATCGTTACCGGTTTCCTGATCGATCCAATGGCGCTGGCCAACAGCATCAGAGAGGATTTTCTCCTGGCGATGGGCCTCATCGGCGCCCTCCTGGTGGGCAAATGGATCGCCGCGGAAGCTTGCGGGCGGGCTTTCGGCTATCCCCCGGCGGCGCGCCGAACCGTGTGGTCGCTGACGCTGCCGCAGGTTGCGGCAACGCTGACGGCGACGCTGGTCGCGCACAAGACCTTCGCTACCACCGGCCAGGCACTGGTCGATAGCCGCCTGCTCAACGCCGTTGTCATCGTGGTACTGGTCACGGCGATCCTGGGGCCGATCCTGACGCAACACTACGCGCCGCGCATGCTGGCGGAAGCGGCGCAGAAACCGGCAGGCGGCAGCTAGCGACCGGGCAAACAGACGCTCAGGTCGCTTCGCCGCCGTCGACGAGGCGTAGCTCGCCCTCGCCGTACAGGCAGTAAAGCAGTGCCGTTGCACTCCCTTGATCGGCGGCGACAATGCGCGACGACTGCAGCGCAGCGGCTGCAGTCGCGCCAAGCAGCAGCGCGCGATACACGGAGACGGCGAAGTCGCGCGCGCCGCTGTCGTCGATCGCACCGCTGAAGGTACCGACGAAGGCGCCGACGCCGCTGCGCATCGCCAGATCCGAAAAGCCCGGGCGCCCGCGCAGGCCCGCACTGATCGCGGTCTCGGCGTGCTGGGCGCTCGGGCTCTCGACGCCGGCCGGAATGAACGCCGTGTAGTGCGAGTTGAGGAACATCAAGGCCGGCGATCGCCGGGTCAGCCAGGGCCGCACCATCGTCGCCGTCAGGCGGCGGTCGGCGAGCTCGAGGTAGGCTTCGTGTTCGTCGAACCAGGCATGGCCGGCGAAGTGAAAGACGTCCGGGTCGAGCTTTTCGAAGGCGTTGGCCACCGCGTCATAGGTCGCCTCCGGGCCGAGCAGCAGCGTCACCGCACCGACACCGCGGCGCTGGATTTCGTCGGCGACGGCGCGCGCCTCTGCTGCCGCGCCCGGCAGCGCGAGGGCAGGCGAGGCACTTTTGGTATCGCCGACGATCAGCGCGCGCAACGGTGAGCCGATCGCCGGCAGGCCGCGCGCGTTTTCCGAAACGCCGACCGGTGCGCGGAACATGGGAGCCAGTTCGGCCAGCGTTTGCGAAGCGAGGCCGAGCAGTTCCCACGGCAGGCGCTCCGCCTCGCGCGTGAGTTCAAGGCGCAGCGGCCGACCGGCCTGCCCCTGCACCGCCCTGGCCAGCGCCTTGACCGCTGGTGCCCCGAGAATCCTGGCCAGGGCCTTGCTGCAGGCGGCGAGCGAACCGTCGCGGGCGCTCGACGACTCGAGTGAGCGCGAGGCCGCGGCCAGCGTCGCCCATGGCTCGCGGGGCCCGCTGGCCGTGGTCAGCACCGTGCTGCCATCGCTCAGCGTAGTGTGCGCCGCGCCGTCGCGCCAGTCGAGCGAGAGGAGCAGCGGTGGCGGTGCGGCGGCCGCCGCGCGCAGCGCCGGGGCCGCTCGCGCCTGCCTCGGCGCGGCCGGTGCCGCGCGCGCGCTGCGTGGCGCCGCTGCGACTTCCGGTTCGAGCCGGTCGGCGAGCCGTTGGAGGAAGGCCGGCATCGCCTCGTGGCGCCCTTCCGGATAGGGAATGACGCGGATCTGGCAGACCCGCCAGAGGTACTCCTCCTCGACCTTGCCGATCCCCGACATCAGCGCATAGCGCTCCGGCGCAAAGCCACGGAAGGTGAGGAGTTGCTGGTCGAGCAGCAGGTTGAAATCGGGATCGGAGAGCGAGTAGCCGACGAAGAGCACCGAGTGCGTCAGCAGGATCGCCGAGAACGCGGCGCTGAACGCCGTGTTGCCGTGGATCAGGTCGCGATAGTCGCGCGAGGTGAATACCAGGCTGTCGGGCTTGTCGAGGTCGCCGTGCGCCTTGAGCACGAAGGGCGCGCCGTCGAAGAGCAGGCGGCCGAGGGCTTCGGTGTCGAGGCTGGTCAGTGTCTTCGGCAGGCCGCCACGTTCCTCGGCGTAGGCGCGTTCGAGCAGCTTGTCGTAATTGGTCGTGATCCACGCCGCGAACGGCAGCCGCACGGCGAGCCGGTGCGCCTCGGGAACCGGCCGTCCGGTATCGCCGAGCCGCTCGCCGAGCAGGCGTGCATAACCGCCGGGACCGAGCTTGACCTTGCAGTGGTCGGCGATCTGCAGCCACTTGCCGGCTTCGATCATTCGCTCGAGTTCAGCGCGCGCCTCCTCGCCCTGCATCGCTTCGGCGATGGTCGCGTCGACGATGTCCTGCACCAGCGATCGCCAGGTCGGCAGTCCGGCCTGCGCCGACAGGCCAGCGCCGGCGAAAAGAACCAGCCGGCCCTCGCGCAGGTGAACGAGGAGTTGCGGCGGGATCGGCGGATCGCCAGGTGAGGATTCGGTGGACATGCTGGGCGGACTCCGGGCAAGTAGTGGGTAAGCGAATCTGGTTGCCAGGGCGGCGCGCGCTACCGATCCGTTCGGCCGTCGGGCTGCGTCGTCGTCGCAGGCAGCGCCTGCTCGAGCAGCATGTCAGGTGGGGGCATTGATCAGCCCGGCTGCACTGGCTGAGCAGGCGCGGGGGGCGATGCCTGATTCTCCCCTGCAGCGGTCGCCGCATCGGCCTCGCGCGCACCTGCCTCGGCAACACCGAGTTCCGCCAGGGCCACCTGCAGTGCCGACAGGTGCTTCTGCGTCGGCGCCAGGAAGCACACCCGCGCGAGCCTGGTCGCGGCGGAACACGCTTCGAGGTAGTTGCGCGCCGCCTCGAGTTGTTTCCTGGCGTTGTCCACCAGGCTGCCGGAGCCGCTGCCGGTCGTCAGCAGCGGGAAGATGATCGCGCGATAGGGCTTCTCGCCGGCCTTTTCTGCACGCGCCGATTCGCGGTCGGCCTCCACCAGCGCTGCCGTGATGCAGCGCTCCACCTGGGCAATCGGGTGATAACCGCCGCCGATGACGCCATAAACCGAGGCGACGTGGAAGATGCGCCGGACATGATGCGTCTCGGCAAGCGAGCCGCTGCCGGTCGACACGACCATTCCCGGGTTGACCTGCTGCCGCCCGCGCATCTTGGCGCGCAGCTCGTCGGCGATGGTGTCCTCGACGATGTCGCCGATGTCGTCCTTCCTGGCGCCCAGGTAGCGAACGAGCGCCGAAATCGATGCGTCGAAGACCCGCGCCATCTGCATGTTGATATTTTCCGAGCTGACCCAGATGTCGATCTGATCCTCGGTGGACTCGCAGTTGAGATTCACGTGCCGCAGATCGCCGGTGACCAGCCGGATCTCCTTGTCCGGTGCCTTTGCCGGTGCGTAGCGATACACTCGCGAAGCAGCGATCGACCCCTGCCGCGAAGTTACCTCCAGACCCGGGACCGCCGCATGCACGAGGCTGTCGCGCGTGCTCGACAGCAAACCGTTGCGGATGAAGTTGCGGATCTTCGAGCGCGCCTGTTCGAGCTTCGCAGGATCGCTATCGTCGTAGTCAATCGTGTTCATCCCGGTGATATTGAAGGGGTTCCGCGTGCCCTCCCGGCGGATCAGCACGGTGACGCGGTCCCTGAGCGCATGGCGCACACCGAGTTCGTAATAGACGTTCGGATTGGCGGTGCTGATGTCGACCACGGCAACCTCGGCGTCGAGGATGTAGTTGATCATTCGCTCGTGGATCAGGCCGGATTTCTCGACCTCGTCGCAGCGCAGGCATTTGATGAGGATCCTGTCTTGCGCCAAGGATTCCACCGCGGGTTTGATGACTTGCTCGTAAACAGCGTTGAAGTCGACGAGTTTCCTCTGGTCGTCCTTCTCGCCGAAGGGCATGATCACGAAACATTGTCGCGCCAGCTCGTCCGTTGGCATATCACTCCCTTTTCTGATGACTCGCCTGTCGACCTGCAAACCTACTTCAAGGACTTCGCGAACAGCCACTGCAGGCCGATGATCGTCTTGGCGTCGGGCAGACGGCCTTCGCGGAGCGCGGCCTGTGCTGCGTCGGGCGACAGGCGAACGATGCGGATCTCTTCCTGCTCTGCCGCGACCCCGCCGCCAGCCGAGAGCCGACCCGAGTCCGTCACTTCGGCGTAATACAGCCAGATTCGCTCGGACGAACCGCCCGGCGAAACGAAGAAGGTGCTGATCGGCTCGAGCCGCGCGACCGCGAAGCCCAGTTCCTCCTCGATCTCGCGGCGCAGCGCGGCCTCGGGTGATTCGCCGGAATCGATCATGCCGGCAATGACTTCGAGCAGCCAGCCGGAGCCCTTGCCCAGCGTCGGAAAACGGAACTGTTCGGTGAACAGAAGGCTGTGCGATTCGCGATGGACGACCACGGCGGCCACCGAGTCGCCGCGTTCGAACACCAGGCGCCGCGCCGGCGGCGTCATCGAGCCGTCGGCGCGCTCGAAACTCACCTCCGCCTCGTCTACCTTGAAGAAGTCATCCAGCAGGCGCCGACGACCGTGTACTTCGGTTCTTTCCATCCCGCTCCTCCCGACGCCAGGGTCCCCTGTGGCGCCAATCTGTACCCGCGTGAAGCTGTCCCCCCGAGTTGTCAGCGGTGGGCCCGCGACGAGAAGGGCAGCAAATCCAATTGCGTCCAGTGCAGCATACCTACCCGATGCAAGGCGGTCAATCTCGGGAGATCTTCCGAAAGCGCCGGCTGCGTAGCCCCAAAACCTGCTTTTGCAAAAAGGAGTATCCTTACCCGTCACCTCTACTGCCTGTCATTGCGTGCCATGGGCTCAATCTGGAGTGGCGGCCGCCTGGGTCATGACTTGCCGAGGCCGTTCCAGCGGGCGACGAGATCGGTCTCGATGTCGAACAGGTCGAGCACGCGCCCCACGCTGTGGTTGACGATGTCGTCCAGCGTCTTCGGCCGGGTGTAGAAGGCCGGAACCGGCGGCATGACGATGGCGCCGTTGTTCGTCGCCTGCAGCATCGACTGAATGTGCCCGGCGTGCAGCGGCGTCTCGCGCAGCATCAGCACCAGGCGGCGTCGCTCCTTCAACACCACGTCGGCGGCGCGCGTGAGCAGGCTGCCCGTGCCGCCCCAGGCGATTTCCGACAGCGTGCGGATCGAGCAGGGCGCGATGACCATGCCCATGGTCTTGAACGAACCCGAGGCCAGCGTGGCGCCGACGTTGCGCACGGGGTGCACCTTCGACGCCAGGGCCTCGACCTGGGGCACCGTCAGCTCAGACTCGGACGCCAGTGTCATGCGCGCCGACTCGGACATCACCAGGTGCGTCTCGATGTCGCTGCCTTGCAGCGTCTGCAGGATGCGGACGCCGTAGATGGCGCCCGAGGCGCCCGAGATGCCGACGATGAGGCGGCGCGTCGTCATGCCGGGCCACCTCGCCTGGCCGAGGAAGCTGCGCCAGGCCTGAAAAGCGGTCTCGACGTCATTGCGCTAGACCCGGTTGTCAAGCATGCGCTGCTGGCGATATCAGCGCGGCGCGGTCGGTCAGCAGCATCGATGGCGCGCAGGTAATTCCGAACCTCGCGCGTGAACTCGCGGAAGCCATTCAAGTCACGCAGCGCGTCCAGGTAGTCGCGCAGGCGGTGATGATATTTTCTGGCCTGCTTCGCTAAGGTAGCCATGTTTCAGCCCTTCTGGTTCAAACGGATCGCAGAACACAAAGCTGCGCTGCTTGCAAAACCCGCCCTGCCGGGGCAGTTTTTCTGTGGCCGGAGACGAAAGCGGAGGACGTGGGCGACCACTTCCGACAGCTTGCGTTTAAGGTGAAAGTCGCGTCAGCGACTCACGAACCTCCCCTCGCCCGGTTGTGGGGTCGGGGGGTGAGATGGGGAATTCACGGAGCATGCTCCGTGCCCAACGAACGATTCCGGCGTGCAAGCCGGAATGCGCCCTGCAAGGGAGGGAACGGTCATGGCTTTCATCATCGGGGGTGTCTGGAATCGCCATGACCGTTAGCGAGACCAAGGTCATGACGGATACTAGCAGATTGCCCCGGTCGCCAGTTGCCATGGCACAAAGCCTTTTGCATACCTGCCGAGTGGACTGCTGCCCTTCAGCGAGGGCCCTTTCTGCGCCGTCCCTGGCAGCGAGACGTTTTCGACGACGAGGTCGGGCGAATCGGGGCGCTCGCTGCTGCCGTGCGAGCGGCTGCCGACGGCGATCTGGCCGCGATGGCACGCCCACAGCCAGGTCCTAAGCAGCTTTCGCGAAAGGTCCGAGGATCGACTCCAGGCCGTACTCGAACAGCTGTTGCAAGGGGGCGCCAAGATTCGACATGGCGAACATCAGCGCGGCGAAACCGAGCGCGATGGTCAGCGGGAAACCGATCGCGATCAGGTTGAGTTGCGGCGCGGCGCGGCTCAGCACGGCCAGGGCGAGGTTGCTGATCATCAAGGCCACCACCACCGGCAGCGCGAGCAGCAGCCCTGCAGAAAAGACGATCGCGCCGGAGCTCGCCAGCCTCCACCAGACGTCCGCCGCGAGGTTCTGGCGGCCGAGCGGAAGCACGCTAAAGCTGTGCGCCAGCGTGGCGATGATCATCAGGTGGCCGTTCATGGCCATGAACAGCAGCACGGCCAGCAGCCCCATGAATTCCGAAACCACCGCGGTTTGGCCGGCCGTCTGCGGGCTATAGAAGGAGGCGAAGCCGAGGCCCATCTGCAGGCTGATGAAGCTGCCAGCCAGATCCACCGCGCTGAACACCAGGCGCATGCTGAAACCCATGGCCAAACCGATCAGTAGCTGCTCCGCCAGGAGCAGCAGGCCCGCTCCCGATGCCGGGTCGAGCGGGGTCATGCCGGGCAGCCCCGGGACGATCGCCAGGCTGATCGCCAGACCGAGCATCAGCCGGGTCAGCGCCGGCAGGGCGGGACTGTTGAATGGCGGGGCCGCGGCGAGCACCGCCAGGACGCGCGCGAGAGGGAAAAAATAGGCAACGATCCAGGCGTTGATCTCGGCCGTGGTCAGGCTGATCATGTGGCGTTCAGCCGATCAGTAACGGGATGCTCTCGTATAGTCGCCGCATGTAGTCGACCATGATCTCGAGCATCCACGGGCCGGCCAGCAGCAGGATCAGAAACATGCCCACCAGCTTGGGGATGAATGACAGCGTCTGCTCGTTGATCTGGGTCGCTGCCTGGAAGACGCTGACGATCAGTCCGATGGCCAGCGCTGCCAGGAGCATCGGTGCGGACACCAGCAAGGTCATTTCGACCGCCTGCCGTCCGATCTCCATGACCACTTCGGGGCTCACGTGGCAAAGCTCACGACCAGTGATCCGAGCAGCAGATGCCAACCATCGACGAGTACGAACAGCATCAGCTTGAAGGGCAGGGCGACGATCACCGGCGACATCATCATCATGCCCATCGACATCAGCACGCTGGCGACGACCATGTCGACAATCAGGAACGGGATGAAGATGATGAAGCCGATCTGAAAGGCCGTCTTCAACTCGCTGGTGACGAATGCCGGGATCAGCAGGCGCATCGGAATGTCATCCGCCGAGGCAAATTTCGGCGCCTGCGTCATGCGCGCAAAAAGGGCGATATCAGCCTCACGCGTTTGCTTGAGCATGAACTTGCGCAGTGGCACGGCGCCCCGTTGGAGGGCCTCGAGGTAGCCGATGCGGTTCTCCGACAGCGGCAGATAGGCATCGGTGTACACGCTGTCGAGCACCGGCGACATGATGAAAAACGTCAGGAACAGCGATAGTCCGAGCAGCACCTGATTCGGTGGTGAACTCTGCGTGCCCAGCGCCTGCCGCAACAGCGAGAGCACGATGATGATGCGCGTGAAGCTGGTCATCAGCAGCAGCACCGCCGGAACGAAGGTCAGCGCGGTCAGCGTGAGCAGGGTCTGCACCGACAGGGTGTAGGTCAGGCTGCCGTCGGCGCCAGGCGTGCTGGTGAGCATGGGTAGTCCACCAGTTTGTGCCCAGGCGGCCGCTGGGGCGCCCAGCGCGAGTAGCCAGGCGAGGCGTCTAGCTGCCTTCATTCTTGCGCTCGGTGAGCTGCTTCAGCCATTGCGCAAAATGCCGTTCGCCGTCGCCGGCAGGCTGTAGTTCGCCTTTTGGCAGCGTGTGCAGGGTACGGATTTGCCCCGGCACGAGTCCGACGACGATCCAGGTGTCGGCGATCTCGACGAGTACGATCCGCTCACGGGTGCCAATCATCAGCCCGCCGACGACGCGCAAGGGGCCAGTGCTGCCGAATCCGCGACCGCCATTGAGCTTGCGCAGCAGGTAGGCGGCCAGGAACAGTACGCCGATGACCACCACCAGGGCGAGAACGGTCTGCAGCAGCAGACTCGCGGAAACGCCCGGCATTTCGGCGGCCGCAGGCTGCGCACAGACGCGGTTCGCAAACAGCACGAGCGCCAGCCGCCACAGCTGGCGGGCGCTGCTGGAAAGGATGGCGTTGAAATGTCGAATCAAGGGGATTGGCCAGACGTGGGTGCTGTTCGCCATGTTAAAGCAAGCGCCGAGAAGGTCAAACTGTAACTTCTCAAAAACCCTGGGCAGGAGCATGGCACTGGGTTGGCTTCGGAGCGACGCACTCACCCGCAGAGTACCCGTCTGAAGTGCCTGTCGAGCGGATAGAGCCAGACGGTCTTGATCGGCAGCAGGGCTTGGTGGTGAACATCGAGCTTGCCGCGGCCGGTGGTTTGACCGAGGCAGATCCAGTTGGCCGCCTGGTAAGCGGTGCCGCGAAAGCGCTCTTGCTCGACGAAGGTTTCGAGCAAGAGCGGCCGGTAACCGTATTGGAGCTGCCAGTCGGCGGCGATCTGCCGGGCGGCGCGAGCCAAAATGGACGAGGCCAGATTCTTGCATTCAATCCACGGCAGGATGAGGAATCGAGCGTTGTTCCTGACCTGGTGCAGGTGCTCCTGGCGTTGCGCAGGCGTCCAGCCGATATAGTGGTCGCGCGGCTGGGTCTTCCAGGCGGCGGCGGCGAAGCTGAGCAAGGCGACGAGTCGTCCGCCCGCGCGAACGAAGTAGCGCAGTTGGGCGCCGGGCAGCGGTTGATAGCCGAGGTAGTGGTAACGGTCGATGTGCTCGTTGTGCAGCTGCGATTCGGCGCGATGACTCACCAAGTGCAGTTGCAGCGTGCCCAGGCTACGCGGGCCGTCGGCACGCAAAAGCGCGTCGGGTTCGGCCTGCGCGGTACGACGGTGCCAGGGTTTTCCGTTGTGATTGCCGTTGCGCGGCGGCGGCAGTTGCAGCAAGCCATCGGTCTGCATGCGCAGCATCGCCACGCGGCAGCTCATCTCCTTGATCCGCCCATCCTCGCGGCACCAGCCGAGATCGGCACAGACCAAGCGGGACAGCTGCGCGCGCGAGGCGGCAGGATTGGCTGCGATCAGCCGCCGGATCTGGTCGAGCTCCGCGGTGCTGAAGATGCGCCCGCAATAGCGAGCGGGCGCTGCTTCAGGGGCCATGTACGGGAAGGTTCGCCCCCGTCGGCGTGGCCTCAAAGATCCACTGCGCCAGCGGAGCAATCCGATGCCAGCCGAAGACGCGGTCCTGAAGGTATTGCCAGAAGGAAAGTTGGTTCTTGCGGCAGGTCTTCTTGAGGCTGGCGAAGGTATCGCGGCAGCGGCGGCCGGACGCGCTGCGGGTGGAGCCGCTGATCTTGCGCTTCTTGACGTAGTCGCGGATATCCGACTCACTGAGGTTGTTGTGCAGGGGAAGCTCGGGACGTTGCAACACGCGCAGCAACTCCTCCCGGTTGCGGCGCATTCGTTTCAGGGCCTGATCGAGGCTGGCATAACCGGTCCGGGTGGCACAAAGCGTGTCGAAGCGGGCTTCGATCGCGGCTGCAGTGAGTGCCTCCGGCGCTTCCTTGTACGCCTTGAGCGCATCGTAGATCGCCCACAGCTCGCTGCGCACCGAAGCCAGCGCCTCGCGTTGCGGCTCGTTGAAGCCGAGCAGTTTGGCCAGCACGCGTTCGGCATGGATCCAGCACAGGGCGTGGATCAGCACATCGAACTGCCCGGCGTCATCGCTGACGATCGCCAGATCGGGGCGACGCCCTGCTCGACGACGGTACCGAGCAAGACGCCTTCGGTCACCAGGCGAACATGGCGCGGATCGGTGATGGCCTGCTGAGCCAAGACCGCCTGCCAGGCGGTTTGACCCGTCCATACCGCCGGTGCCAGCGCGGTGAGTGCCTGGAGTGGAGCGCACGGCAGCTGGTGCTCGGCCAGGTAGGCCAGCGCGGCCTGATTCAGGGTGTAGGCATCGTGCCCGGCACGGAGCAATTCCAGGAAATTGATCCGACTCTTGCTGTCGGTGCTCGCGAACCAGGCGAAGCGTTCGTTGCCGATATGCGTACAGTACCCATTCTTGCCCCGATGGCGCGCACCCGTATCGTCCACATGAACGTACCGGCTGCGCTGCAGCCCCGCTTGCAGCAGCGCGTCCTTCTCGCGATGGAACTCGCTATGGCCGTCGGTGATCAACGCGCTGAGCTGCCCGGCCGAGAGGTCGATCTGCCACTCCCGCAGTTGCTCAAGCAAGAGCGGCTGCGTCACATGCGCATGGTGGTACTGGTACAGGATGAAAGCGCGCAGCTGCGGGCCGAAATGCACACCGCCGATCTCGGCAGGCAACTGGCCGATCAGGCTCTCGCCCTCGGGGGTGACCCAGCGCTCCAGCCGATACCGGGTGTTGTAGAACCCCGATCCGGAGCTCCTGCACCACGAAATCCTGGTAGCCCTTGAAGCGACTGTTCGGCGGAATCGTCTCTGCCGGCTGTCGCTTGACCGACTCGTGGATCTCAAGCTCTGCCGTCTTGTGGCGTTTGCCGTGAGGCTTCGGCGCCTGCCCTTGCTTCTTCTCGGTGCGATCGCCTTCCAGCGCCGACGGTTTGATCACGGGCTTCGGCTTCTGACCCTTCAGTCGCGCCACCTCATCGCGCAGCGCCTGAATCTGTTCCTGCTGCCGATGGCAGAGTTCCAGCAGCTGCACGACCGCCGGTGTCCTTTGGTCGGCAGGGATATCCGGGATACCGGGAAGCTTCCGTGGGGTTTCCGTGCTCATGCTGCGGATTGAATCACATCTCGCGCGCTGTGTCCAGCCCTTCCTGCAAGCAAGCACCCCGAATTCAGCGAACGCTTATGCCCGGGGTTTTTGAGGAGTTACGTCAAACTGTCGCGATTGGCCGGGCGCCGCTGTTCGAGCGGCAACGCAGGTGCTCAATGCCCGATCTTGCGGGTTCGTTCAGAGGGGGTGACGATGTCGGTCAAACGAATGCCGAACTTGTCGTTGACCACCACCACCTCGCCCTGAGCGATCGGTACCATTGACAAAGACGTTCAGCGGCTCGCCGGCCATCGCGTCGAGTTCGACGACCGAGCCGTGCGCCAGTTGCAGCAGGTTCTTGATGGTAATCCTGGTGCGCCCGAGTTCGACGGCGATCTGCACGGGAATGTCCAGGATCATGTCGAGTTCGTTCATCATCGACGGCTTGTTGCTCGATTCATCGAAGCTCGGGAAGATGTTGGCCGCTTGCGCGTCGTCTGCCGGTGCGGCTTCCGCCAGGGCCTGTTCGGCCATCGCCGCAGCCCAGTCGTCGTCCAGGCCGGCCGCGTGCGTTGCGGAACTTCCGAAATCGTCGGTTTCCTTAGCCATTGCTCTCTCCGAGAGAAGTTTCCGCGTTATCGGCTGCCATGAAGCGGTCGATCTTGAGTGCGTATTGTCCACCCTGCTGGCCATAGCGGCATTCCATCAGGGGTACATCGTCGACAAAGGCGACGACTGTCGCGGGGATGTCGAGGGGATGATGTCGCCCACCTGCATCGTCAGAATCTGGCGCAGGTTCAGCGTCGTGGTCGCCAGTTTCGCCGTGATCTCGACTTCCGCGTTCTTTAACTGCTTGCGCAACATGGCGATCCAGCGCCGGTCCATTGACAGTTGATCGCTCTGCATCGCGCTGTACAGCAGGTCGCGAATCGGTTCGATCATCGAGTACGGGAAGCAGATGTGCATGTCGGCGCTCGAACCGCCGAATTCCAGAGAGAAGGTCGTCGCCACGACGACTTCGGACGGTGTCGCGATATTCGCAAACTGGGAATTCATTTCCGAGCGGATGTATTCGAAAGTCAGTTGGTATACGGGTTGCCAGGAACGCGCGTACTCGGTGAAGGCGACCCCCAGCAGTCCCTGAATGATCCGTTGCTCGGTGGCGGTGAAATCCCGGCCTTCGACCCGCGTATGAAAGCGGCCATCGCCGCCGAACATGTTGTCTACCACGAGAAAAACCAGACTCGGGTCGAAGACAAACAAGGCCGTGCCACGCAGCGGTTTGGCGTTGACCAGGTTCAGGTTGGTGGGGATCACCAGGTTGCGAGTGAACTCGCTGTATTTCTGCACGCGTATCGGACCAACGGAGATCTCGACGCTGCGATGCACGTAGTTGAACAGGCCGATCCGCAGGTAGCGGGCAAAACGCTCGTTGACCAGTTCGAGTGTCGGCATGCGCCCGCGAACGATTCGCTCCTGCGTTCCGAGGTTGTAC
The DNA here is from genome assembly GCA_016713625.1 of Candidatus Accumulibacter affinis. GTDB lineage: Bacteria > Pseudomonadota > Gammaproteobacteria > Burkholderiales > Rhodocyclaceae > Accumulibacter > Accumulibacter affinis. Next base: position 59,665 of record JADJOT010000002.1, on the reverse strand, counting down.
GAACGCGGGCCATCGGCAAGTTCCTCGGCCGCTTCGGGCTCGTCGGCTTCGCCGCTGACGCCCTTGAGCAGGGCGTCGACTTCATCCTGCGAGAGGAAATCGGCGCTCATTGCGGATCACTGAATGATAAACGAGGTGAACAGTACTTCCTTGACCGGCGAGTCCCGTTTCTTGCCTTGGCCGGCGGGGTCGAGAACGCTGTTGATCTTCTCCTTGATCTCCTGCGCGAGCTCTTCCTTGCCGACCGTGCTGACCAGATCGGAGGCCTTCTTGCTCGACAGCAGCAAGGTCAGGTCGTTGCGTAGTTTGGGCATGTACACCTCTGAGCTGGTCGGCGGTCTGCGCCTCCTCGACCTCCACTGACAGGACCAGTTGCAGAAACTGGTCGCCACGTTCCGGTACGAGATTGACGGTGAAGGCATCCAGGGCGACGTGACGGGCGGCGCGCCCTTGTCAGCCTTCTTCTTCTTGGTCGGCCTGGCTTTTTCAACGGCGACTTCGCCGTCGTCCTCGTCATGTTCCGGCGCCGGCCTCAGTAGCAGGAAGGTGGTCACCCCGCCGAGGCCGAGGACCAGTACCAGAACGGTGATGATGATCAGCAGTTTCTTGCGGTTCTTCGCAGGCGCGGCGTCCGCGCCCTCGGTTGGGGGCTTTGCATCCTTGGCCATTCAGCAGTTCTCTCCCTGGGTCTGCGCCTCGTCCATTCCGGTACTCGCTTGCTGCGGCCAGGCCGGACGGGTATTTCTATGCGAAAGTGTCGATCAACCCCTGCCCGCGCTGCGTGACGAAGAGCGCGCTCGTCAGACGGCTGGCTGAATCGCTGCCAAGTATAGCGTTATCGGCCAACGGGCGGGGCTGGCGCGCGGGCTGACGTTGTCCGTCCGGCGGCGGACGGAACGATTCGTTGCCGACACTGACCTGTCCAAGGGCAATCCCCGCACTGGCGAACATTTCGCGCAGTCGCGGCACAGCCGCTTCAAGCGTGCCACGAACTTCGGCGTTGGGCGAGACAAAGTGGGCGTTGGCACCGTCCTGGTCAAGGTTCAGCGTGATCTCGATCGACCCCAGTTGTGGCGGATGTAGAGTGAGTTTGGCGGACTGCTTTTCGTTGCCCACGAACCACAGCAATTTCTGACCAAAGTCGCCCGCCCAGGAGGGGATCACGCAGCGGTGTCGGAATGCCGGGAGGGAGTTCTGCGCTGTCGTTCGCGGGGTGTGCCAGCGGCGCTGCGAGGGTGCTCAGGGTGCTGGTCGCCAGACCAGGCTCGGGCTCGTTGGCGGGGGTGGGCTCGGCGAGGGGGGCGGTGAAGTTGGCTACGGCAAATTTTGCCGCCTGCCCGGCGGCGGCCGGCAGCGTGGCCGCTGCCGGTCCTGGATCGCTGGCGTGCCGATCGTGTACCACGGCATCAAGAGCAGCAAAAGCGGCAGGTGTGGCCGTAGGCAGGGATGCCGCAGGCGTCGGCCGTGCTGCCGCGATCGTCGGGCTCGGGTTGTTTTCCTGCCCTGGCGGCTGCAACGGGGGCAATGGCAGGGCGAGGGCAAGCAGAATCTGTGGATCAGTGCCAGTCGGGCTGGCCTCGGGAGCAACCGCCGCGCTGTCGGATGGTGGCAGCTCGTCCTCGGCCAGAGGCTCGGTCGCCGTTGCTGGCAGGCCGAGCAGGAGGCCGGCAAACGCCGCCTTGCTGTTCGGCGCGCCGGTTGCGACTGGGCCGACGGTGGCGCGCGCGGCCGCCGTTGCCGGGATGGCGGCGAACGTTGCGACGATGGCAATGGTCATGATGGATCCTTTTGCGAAGACACTGACAGAGCCACAGCAAGTTGCGTGCCATGACGAGACATTTTCGATGTGTCGATTTTCCAGCGTCAAAAATATACCGTACGCATTTTTGGCGCTGGCGTCGACCTACCGGCAGCCGTAGGAGGCGAGGCTGCGCTGGTTTTTTTATCGTCGGCGCCCGGTTTTTCAGTTTTGACGATCCGTGGGCGCCACCTGTCCCCGCCGGGGAATCGCGGTCTGGTGTGCCTGATGCGAGGGAGTCGCCTGGTGGCGCTAACCGCTGGCCTGTCGTGGAGTCTGAACCAGTGAGCGCATTTGGTGAGCACGCCCCTGCTTGATGTGCCCAAGCGCCATCGCGAGCATGACCGCGAAGGCCAGCCCTACCCGCAGCTTCATCTTGTCCATGCCGCGGATGAAGTGGTGCTCGAAGCCGAAGCTGTTGTCGATACGGTTGTTGATTCGTTCCAGTGCGGTGCGCCGGTTGTAGCCCCGATGCCAGCTCGGGCTGCCATGGGGCGTCGGCACGAAGATGCGGCGATCCTGCTCGGTAATCTTGATGCGAACGATCCGGCCATAGGCGCCGGGATGGACGTCGCCTGCGGCGTGGCAGGTCTCAGCGCCCGGGCACACACTCCCCACGTAAGCCGCCGGGCAACGGTACTTCAGCGTGTCTCGATCGGCTTCGAAGCCCTGAAAGACCAGGTCGCGGACTTCGCCCGTCTGCGGACAGCAGCAGCGGACATGGCCCATTTCGGTATGGACGAGAGTATCGGCACGATCGGGAAACAGCGGGCGAGTAATCGTGCTGGACGGATCGAAGCCGGGTTCCTGTTTCTCTGCGCGCCACAGTTCGCGCGTGTCGATCAGTGGCCGAATACGGTAGGTATCCCACAGGAGTGCCTTCGTTTCACCCGCATCGAGCCCCCGGTCGGCACTGAAATCCTCACATCGTTCGGCCAGTACCGGCTGTTCGGTGAACAGTTCGCCGATCATCTGACGCAGGGTCGGGGATTCCGATGCCGAGGCACAAGTCACCACGACGGCGACCGGTAACTCGTAGTGCGTGTCCGCGATCACGTGCAAGCCATAGCCAAACCAGCTCTTGACCTTGCTCCAGGCTTTGCCGTTCGCATCGACGCCAGAGGTCTTGTGGTGGCCCCAGTCCGCGTCTGGATCGGAGGTCATGCTCGTCTCACAGTCTTTTTTGTCCGGTACTGTGGCTTTCGACCGCCTTGCCGTCGAAGCCCAGGTGCCGGCCGAAATCCGGCAACACCTCGGTGAGGCCTTGTCGCAGCGAGGCCAACATCTGCTTCGTGTAGCCGCCGGCCGTTTCCAATTGGATCAGGGTCGCCAGAAAGCGGGAGAACGCGGAGTCGGGTGGAACGCCGAGATAGGGCTCCAGGGGAATCACGTGGGCTCCGACCGCTGGCTTCTTCGCCACGGGAAGCATTTCAAACCCGCACCGATCCATCAGCGCCGGGTTGCGGCCAAGTTCCCGCCGTAGCGAGGCGATGCTCGGGTGTTGGAAGACCACCCCGGCGATCACCGCATTCCACATCGCCTGCACCGGATAGTCGTCTCGACCCTTCGCCCGACGGGCTTCGAGGGCCTGCATCAGCGCATCGTCCGGCAGGTAATCGAGCGCCAACGACAAGCGGTCGAGGTCGGAGCAGCTTTCAACGTCTTCCCAGGAAAAGAGCCGGGCTTGCGGGACATGGGCCATGGTAGCGCTCACGAGCAGATAGAAAGTATGATAATACCATATACCGATGCGTTTAAGTGCCTGTTACTATGTATATTTCTTGTTTTGCCAATCAGAAAACTTGGGGTGGGGTGAAAATCCATGGCCAATGCATAAAGAACCGCTGAAGGGCGGAAAACCGGCCCTAAACTGGGGTAGAAAATTTCTGCCCCCGTCTGAAACCCAGTAATGGCAAGGGTTTGCGAGGAGCGAAAATGCCTCCATGACCAGATCAAGGATCGTAGTCGTTGCGGCGCGCGGCAAACTCGTCCTGGGTCTTTTGTTCCTGGCGACTCTCCTGTTGTGCTTCGCTGGTGCGGTGACGCTCGGCAAGCGTAGCGAAGGCTTGCAGTCGGCTCCGCTGCCGGTGCCAGTCTTCCTGGCCGGCTGCGGTGTGCGTTGCCTGCTGGGCGACGGCCTGCAGCTGCAGCTGGATCGCCTCGTCAAGACGCTCCAGGAAATCCTGGTAGTTTCGCCATGCCGGCTGCGCCAGCCCCTCCTGGGCCGCCTGGCGAAAACGGGCCGCGTATTCGTCCCGATACTGCAACAGCATGGTCAGCTTCTTCCTGCCGTCACGTTCGGCTGCAATCAGACGCGCCAGGCCTTGCGTCGCCTCGTCGTTGCGACTGCGCATCAGGTCGAGAACACTCTGCAGAGAAAAGGGTCTGGCCACGCCTAGCCTGTGGAATGGGAGGTGCAACCGCGGTTCGGCGCCATGCAGGTCAAGCAGCGGCACCGAACAAGGCGTGCAGATGCGCGACACTGCTGGCGAACGTCGCGCGCTGGACCAGGTTCTGCTGCAGTAACTCCTCGAACCTCGGATAGATGGCGATCGCCTGGTCGAGTTGCGCATCAGAACCTGCCGCATAGGCCCCCACGCTGATCAGGTCGCGCGAGCGCTGATAGCGTGCAAAGAGGCTCTTGAACCGGCGGATGTGTTCGAGATGCGAGGGGCTGACCAGGTTGACCATGGCGCGTGAAATCGACTGCTCGATGTCGATGGCCGGATAGTGGCCTGCATCGGCGAGCGTCCGCGACAGCACGATGTGGCCGTCAAGGATGGCTCTGGCGGCGTCGGCGATCGGGTCTTGCTGGTCATCGCCTTCTGCGAGAACGGTGTAGAAGGCGGTGATCGAACCGCCGCCGTCGAGGCCGTTGCCAGCGCGCTCGACGAGCTGCGGCAGGCGTGCGAAAACGGACGGCGGGTAGCCGCGAGTCACCGGCGGTTCGCCGATGGCCAGGGCAATCTCCCGCTGCGCCATCGCGTAGCGCGTCAGCGAGTCCATGATCAGCAGGACATGCCGGCCCTGATCGCGGAAGTATTCAGCGATACAGGTGGCGTAGGCTGCTCCCTGCAGACGCATCAACGGGCTGACGTCAGCCGGCGCGGCGACGACCACCGAGCGGTGCAGGCCCTCGTCGCCAAGAATCTGTTCGATGAACTCCTTGACTTCACGACCGCGCTCACCGATCAGGCCAACGACAATGACCTCAGCCGCCGTGTAGCGAGCCATCATGCCGAGCAGGACGCTCTTGCCGACGCCCGAGCCGGCGAAAAGCCCCATGCGCTGACCGCGGCCGACGCATAGCAGGGCATTGATCGCACGCACCCCGACATCGAGCGTCTGCTCGATCGCTGCTCTGGACATCGGATTGACGGGCCGGCTCTGCAGCGGGCGAAGCGACTTCGCGCGCAGCGGGCCGAGCCTGTCGAGTGGCCGGCCGGCACCATCGAGAACACGGCCGAGCAGGGAGTCGCCAACCGGAACCAGTTTGGCGCGATCGATCGAGCGCCGGCGCGCCGGCGGCGGCAGACCGACTTGCGGGGGCTGATTGGGGGTATCGAGAGCGACCACGCGCGCGCCCGGCGACAAGCCGTAGACATCCTCCGATGGCATCAGGAAGAGTCGCTCGCCATGAAAGCCGACCACCTCTGCTTCGATCGGCGAGCCGCCAAGAGGTGTGATCCGACAGGAACTACCGAGCGCCAACTTGAGCCCCGACGCTTCCATGACCAGGCCGTTGATGCGCGTCAGGTGGCCGCTGGCGAGCAGCGGGTTGACCTGGCTGGCGGTTTGCCGGCAGCCCTCGAGGAAGTCGCCCCATGCCAGCAGGTGCTGGTTATCCGGGCGATCGGTCATGACCTAGTCGCTGGCAGGCTGCGGAGCCATTCCTGGCTGACCCCGATCGCCTCAATGACCCGCCGCCAGCGCGTCTCCAGGGTCGCGTCGACTTCGCTCGTACCCAGCTCGACTCGACAGCCACCAACGGTCAGCGTGCTGTCGTCGATGACTCGCCAGCTGGCATGTGCCAGCTGCTCCCCGAGGTGCTTGCGTACCAGCACGGCGTCATCGGGGTGCACGAACAACAGGGGTTGTCCGTGATGCGGGTGGAGCGTGCTCAGGGCTTCCCGGACGACCGACAAAAGCAGTTCAGGCTGCACGCGCAGACTTTGCCGCACTACCTGATTGGCAATCTCGATCGCCAGAGCCAGCAACTGCTCGGCTACTCCCTGATCGATGACCGTCAGTGCCTGGTGCAGCTTGTCGAGCAGCGTCGCGATGGCCATCGCCTCAGTCTGTGTCGCGGCGATACCTTCCGCATAGCCGGCGGCATGGCCGGCAGCGTGGCCGCTGGCCTGGGCCTGGCGACGTATCGCGTCGACCTCTTCCGCGCTGGGCAGGACAGCCACCGGCTCCGGCAGGGTCTGCTCCTCTTCGCCGGCGCGTTCAAGCGGCACGGTCGCTGCTGCGGTGGCCGGGCGCCTGGCGAGACCTTGTTCTTCGTCGAAGGTCCCCACCTGCCAACGCTGGTAGGCGGTCAGCTTGTCCTTGGGAGTCCAGCTATTCATGTCCGTTGCCGTATCAGACCATTTCCTCGCCACCCGCGCCGCCCAGCACGATCTGGCCTTCATCCGCGAGACGACGGACGATCTTGAGGATTTCCTTCTGCTCGGCTTCCACTTCGGAGAGGCGAACCGGGCCGCGCGATTCGAGATCTTCGCGCAACATCTCCGAAGCGCGCTGCGACATGTTCCTGAAAATCTTCTCGCGCAGCGGCTCGTTGGCCCCCTTCATGGCCAGGATCAGCGACTCCGACTGAATCTCACGCAACAGCAGCTGAATGGCGCGGTCTTCGAGATCGAGGAGATTCTCGAAGACAAACATTTCGTCGAGAATTTTTTTGCGCCAGGTCGGGATCGTATTCGCGGATCGAATCGAGAACTGCCGTTTCGTTGGCGCTGCCCATGAAGTTGAGCATTTCGGCGACTGTCCGCACGCCGCCCATGGCGGATTTCTTCATGCTGGCAGAACCCGAGAGCAGGCGCAGCATCACCTCGTTCAACTCTCGCAGGGCTTCCGGCTGGATGCCTTCGAGGGTGGCCACCCGCAGGACCACGTCATTGCGCAGACGTTCGGAAAACTCGTTCAGGATCTCGCTGCCATGATCATGCGCCAGGTGAACGAGAATCGTCGCGATGATCTGTGGGTGCTCGTTCTTGATCAGATCAGCGACCGTCGGCGCGTCCATCCATTTCAGGCCTTCAATCCCATGGGTATCGCCGGGTTGCAGGATGCGCGAGATCAGGTTCGAGGCCTTGTCGTCACCCAGCGCCTTGGTGAGGACCGAACGTATATAGGCGTCCGTGTCTACGTGTACGGCGGCGGATTCATTGGCCGCTTGCTGAAATTCGCTGAGCACCTCGTCGACGCGCGTGCGCGCTACCGATTTCAGCGCCGCCATGGCGTGGGCCAGCTTTTGCACATCCTTCGGACCGAGATGCTTGAGCACCTCGGCGGCATAGTCCTCGCCAAGAGAGATCAGCAGGATCGCGCTTTTCTCGACGCCGTCGTCAGCTGCCATTGGGGTTCATCCACTCCTGGACGATGTTGGCAACGAGTTGCGGGTCCTGCTGTGCCAGTGTGCGCGCTTCGGCGAGTCGTTTCTCGAGCAGCGCCGCCGCCGTCGGAACCTGCTCCGGCTGGTGTTCTTCATCCTCTTCATCGGCAAGCAGGTCGATTCTGCTGCCGATGCCCGCTGCCGTACTTCCGGCAGCGGGCTCAAGCATGGTCTTGAGCAGTGGCCGCACGACCCCAAGCAGCAAATAAGCGATGATCGCGGCAATCGCGACGTACTTGATCAACTCCTTCGCCAGGGAGAGCACTTCCGGGTCTCGCCAGGCTGGCAGCCCCTCGTCTCTGTCGATGGCGGTAAACGGCGCATTGGCCACCGAGATGGTGTCGCCACGATCCTTGCTGAAACCCATCGCTTCCTTGACGAGATCGCTGATCTGCCGCAGCTCGGTGTCCGGTAGCGGCTTGCTGATGGACTTGCCGTCCTTGCCGATTTCCTTGCGCTGATTGACCACTACCGCGCCCGACAGGCGCTTGACCGTACCCACCGATTGCTTGATATGACGGATGGTCTTGTCCACTTCGTAGTTGATCGTTGAGTTCTTGCTGGTGCTGATCGGTTGCCCGACACTGGCGATCGGCGCCTGCACGCCAGCGGCATTGATCTGCCCGGGTGCTGGCTGGGTCGCTGAGGCAGCGGCTGCGCTGCCTGGCGTCGCCGTTTGCGTCAGCGGGGCCGTCGACGGTACCGGCGGCTGATTACTGAGCGCGCCGGGAACCCCCTGTGCCGTTGGGCTCGTACTGGCGGTCTCGTTGATTTGCTGGCTGCGGATGCTGATTTCCGGCGGTAGCGCGTTCGGCCGATGCGTCTCGGCAGTCTGTTCGGACTGCGAAAAGTCGATATCGGCGGCGATCTGCACCCGTGCATTGCCCGGGCCTACGATCGGTGCCAGGATATCTTCAACCCGCTTGATGATACTCGCCTCGACTTCCTGAATATACTTGACCTGCGTCGGATCGAGACCGGCTTCGAGCAGCCTGCTTTTCATCTGCGACAGCAGCGTCCCGCTCTGGTCGAGCAGCGTGACGCTGGACGCCGCCAGCTGCGGCACGCTGGCGGCGACGAGATTCTGGATGCCGGCAATCTGGGCCGCATCGAGCGAGCGTCCCGGGTAGAGACTCAACATCACCGACGCCGACGGCTTGATTTCCTCGCGCATGAAAACGCTCGGCTTGGGGATGGCCAGGTGTACACGCGCCGCCTGAACAGCGGCGATGGATTGTATGGTCCGCGACAGTTCGCCTTCGAGGCCGCGCTGATAATTGATCTGTTCGGCAAACTGGCTGATGCCGAATTTCTGGCTTTCCATTAGCTCGAAGCCGACCGCCCCGCCTCTCCGGGAGACCCTGCGAGGCAAGGCGCAGGCGTACATCATGGACTCTGGCCGCAGGAACCAGGATGGCACTGCCCGACTCATTGAAGCGGAACGGTATGTTCATCTGTTCCAGGGCGGCGATGATTGCGCCGCCGTCACGCTCGCCGATGTTGGAGAACAGGATCCTGAACTCGCTTTGTCTGAGCAGGGTGCCAGCGGCCACCAGCAGGGCGATTACGGCGGCGATGGCAACCATCAATACCACTTTCTGCCGGTTGCTCAGGCGCGCCAGAGCCTCGCGAGCGCGATCCAGCGGATTGCCCGCGCCTGCTGTCGGTGTGGTCTCGGTGTCGGCTGCCGCCATGCCTGTAATACGGTGAAAAGCCTGCGATCAAGCAGGCTAAATGCAGAAAAAGGGCTGATAATTGCTTCCCTATTGTAGCCTTTAATTGCCCAGGACCTTCGATCCGATGAATGAAGTACCGCAGCTGCTCGGTCATGAAGCGCAGGAACTGCAACGGGCTTTCGACGTTTTCAACCAGGTTTCGCAGGCCCTGACCCTGGCGTACCACGGCTTGCAGGGTCGTGTGGAGTCGCTGACAGCCGAGCTGGCGGTCGCCAATGGCGAGTTGCGTCGCCAATACGAGGCCAAGGAAGCGCTTTCAGAACGTCTTTCGCTGTTACTCAACTCCTTGCCCGCGGGGGTGATGGTGCTGGATAGCGCTGCCTGCGTCAGTGCCGCGAACCCGGCGGCCTGCGCGATGTTTGGTCGGGAGATCATCGGCAAGAACTGGCCGGCGTTGGCGCCGACGAGGCTGCTGGCGACCGATACACCGGGTGAGTGGCAGGTCCACTCGCGGCGCCTGGCCATCGTCGAGAGCCCACTCGATTCAGCCGGTGGACGCATCCTGTTGATTCACGACGTGACCGCAGCGCACGACCTCAAAGCGGAACTCGAGCGGAATCAACGCCTGGTGGCAATGGGCGAGATGGCCGCCTCGCTGGCACACCAGTTGCGAACGCCTCTGGCAACGGCACTGCTCTACAGTGCCAACCTCGGTCGGGAGGACCTCGCCGATGCAGCGCGTATCCGCTTTGCTGGCAAAACGACGGCGCAGCTGCAACGCCTCGAGCGGCTGATCCAGGAGGTGCTGCTTTTTGCTCGCGGCGAGAGCATCGGCCGCGAAACGATTCGTGCCGAGCAACTGCTCAGCGACGCTGCGCAGACGGTGCAGCCGTTGTTTCTGGAGAAGAGTGTCGCTTTCAGGGTCAGCTGCCAGGCTGGCCAAGTGATCGTCACCGGGAGCCGAAAGGCCCTGGCGGGGGCTTTGGTGAATCTGCTCGAGAACGCATTGCAGGCCTGTGCTGCCGGCGGACAGGTGATCCTGGCGGCCACCACCTGCGGTCGGCAGCTGCGCATCGGCGTTTGCGACACCGGCTCCGGGATCTCGCCCGAGGTACAAGAGCGTGTTTTCGAACCCTTTTTCACGACGCGAGGGCAGGGCACCGGGCTCGGTCTGGCGATCGCGCTCGGGGTGGTCCGCGCCCACCGCGGTACGATCAAGGTCAGTTCGATCTCTGGCCAGGGGTCGGAGTTCGTCATCCTGCTGCCCATCGAAGCGGCAGCAGAACGAGCGCCCTGAGGATTGCCGATCGCCATGACCAACAAGGGATTGCCGATTCTGGTGGTTGAAGACGACGCCGCTCTACGTGAGGCGGTGTGCGATACCCTCGAACTGGCAGGACAGCGAGTGGTGTCGGCCGCAGGTGGCGATGAGGCGCTGCAAGTGCTCTCCAGGCAAGCGGTATCGCTGGTTGTCAGCGATGTACGCATGCTCCCGGTCGATGGCATTGCCCTGCTCAAGCAGATCCGTAGTCGCTTCCCGCAACTGCCGGTGGTGCTGATGACTGCTTTCGCCGATGTCGAGCGTGCCGTCGAGGCGATGCGCGCCGGTGCTTGCGATTTTCTGCTCAAGCCCTTTGAGCCGAAGGCGCTGCTTGAACATGTCGTTCGCTATCGGCTGCCGGAAGCGCTGGATGACGACCGTGTGATCGCCGATGATCCGGCCAGTGGCAATCTCTTTGCGCTGGCCAGGCGGGTCGCACGGACCGATGCCACGGTTCTCCTGACTGGCGAGAGCGGGGTGGGCAAGGAAGTGGTGGCGCGTTATATTCATCGGCACTCGGCGCGCTGCCAAGGCCCGTTCGTTGCCATCAACTGTGCGGCGATTCCGGACAGCCTGCTGGAAGCCACGTTTTTCGGCCATGAAAAAGGTGCTTTCAGTGGTGCCCAGAGCGCTCAGGCCGGCAAGTTTGAACAGGCGCAAAAAGGGACGTTGTTGCTGGACGAGATCACCGAAATGCCGCTAGCCCTGCAGGCCAAACTGCTGCGCGTTCTCCAGGAGCGGGAGGTCGAGCGGGTGGGGGGCAAGCAACCGGTGGTCCTCGATATTCGCGTCATTGCCACGTCTAACCGCGACATCGCCGACACGGTGGCAAAAGGTCTGTTCCGCGAAGACCTGTTCTATCGGTTGAACGTCTTTCCGTTGCTGATCCCGGCCCTGCGGCAGCGCAGCCAGGATATCGCCCCCCTGGCACGCCACTTCCTGGCTGCACACGGTGCTCGATCCGGCCGCCCGCGCCTGCGCCTGTCGGCTGCTGCCGAAGCCGCCTTGCGGCGCCATGCCTGGCCCGGCAACGTGCGTGAACTGGAAAACAGCATCCAGCGGGCAGTGATTCTTGCTCCCGGTGACGTCGTCGAGGTCGATGCGCTGCACCTCGGCGTCGATCGTCCGCTTGCGCCGAAGGCAGGGCCAGGGCAGCAGCTTGCTGTCCCGGCTGCGGCGCTGTCAGCCAGCCCTCGATCCAGCGATGATCTCAGGGACGTCGAGCGTACGCACATTATCGAGACGCTGGCCGCCGCGGGCGGATCACGAAAATTGGCCGGGCAGCGTCTCGGAATGCCCGAAAGAACCTTGCGCTACAAGCTGCGACAGTATCGCCTGCAGGGCTTTCTTAAGGACTGAGGTTCTGGCTGGTGTGGCTGGACTCCTGGCGCGAGTTTTGCTTGAATGGATCAGGAAGTGTTTGGAGAAGCGAATGGACACCAAGGGTATTGATCAGATGTTGAGCCTGCTGCAGGCGAGCTCGGTAGCCGCCAAAGGCCGTGGTGGCGAGGCGCCGGGCAGTGCAGCCGCGGGGACGGACTTTGCGCAGGTATTGCAGACCTCGATTGCACAGGTCAGTCAGACGCAGCAGCAGGCCGAGGCGATGGCGGCAAATTTTGCCGCCGGGAACGGCACCGAGAACCTGCACGAAGTGATGATCGCGCTGCAGAAGGCCAACATCTCCTTCCAGGAAATGATTCAGGTACGCAACAAGCTTGTCTCGGCCTACCATGACGTGATGAACATGCAGGTCTGACGCCACTCAACTGCCGTCGGCTGGGTCTTGCATTCGGGGGGCTTTACGCCCACAATGGCAGGCATGGTCGTAATTCCGGCAACCCGGAAGCGTTCTGGACGCGGGTTCGATTCCCGCCACCTCCACCACTGCGGGGGTGCACTGGTTTCGACAGGGTGACAGATGGCGAGCAGGCGACCCGAAAGGCGACGGACGTAATCCGAGCAAATCCATAAACGCCAACGATGAGCGTTTCGCACTGGCCGCTTAAGGCCTGCTGAGGACGTAGCCGTCCAATAAACAGAATGGCTATCGGTGGGGGCTTCGGCCCCCGCCGTCATTTCCCCCTTTGAATGGCACTGAGCGTTGAACCCCTCGCTGTTTCAGCTGCGCTGGGCTTCGCTGGGGGTTTCCTGCGTCTGCTGATCCTGGAAACCAGTGACCTCGGTGGCCAGTTCGTTGAAACCGGGCGTAGAGGTTTGCCCCAGGCTTGACAGGCGTCGCATCAGCCGCTGCTGCGCAAAAATCTGCTTTTGATCAGGTTTGCCAAGGAGATATTCCGAGCCGCGTCGGGTCGTGATGACCATTGAGTTCGCTTCCATGCTGTAGCCGGTGACCGGTGAGGTGCGGATGTGTGAGGAAGTCGGAAAACGCGGGTTGCTGCCGTAGACTCGCCCCTCGATACACACCAGTGACTCTCCCTGGCGGGTCATCAGTTCGAGCATCTTCCAGTTATTCAGAATATTCATTGCATTGCTCCCCTCTGTGTGAGAAGCGAGGTACCGGAAAGGTTCTCGATTCTACGCCAGAAATTGACTCTTTGGGTCTTCCGCAGGCAGGAGCAATGCCCTCGCCCCGATGGTAAATAGGTGAAAAAATTCGCCATGATTGTCAGTTTCAACTAAGCCATTCATGCGTGGCGGGTTCGCCAAGCTGCACGACGACGGGAGCCTGATTTCCGCCGCTGGCAGCGCCAGACGGACGCCTGTTGCGAAGCAGGTGACCGTGTGCGCAGTCCGTAGGGGTGGCTCGCATGCAGCCCGCGCAGCGGCTTCCGATGCGCGTGTTCGCTTGCCCCATCTGGTTGAGCGATGTCGCGTTCTGCGGTGTGAGACAGACAGTAATCATGAAAGCAAGAACCTTGCCTGAAACTTTCAGAAATTCCTTTGCGTGTTAAAACAGTAGCGTGTCTATTCCGTAAACGGTGCCTTGGCGTCTGGCTGTAAAATTTTTCGACACTGCGCGTGTGCAAGCGGGGAAATCTGTGTACAACAGCGGCCAAAAGACGGTCTCGGAAAAGCTGCAGCCGTTCACCGACGGTCGATTTCAGTACTTGGCGGACGAGGCCGCCAGCAGGCACTGTCGTTCGTCTGCGCCCAGTGCTTCGATCCGGGCCAGCTGCCGCTCGAGTACGTCGATCGTCGCTTCAGACGCGTTACGTCCTTTGGCCAGCCGGCCACGGACGCGGGCGCGCAATTGTGCTGGTCTGGCCTGTGGTGCGATGATCGAGAAGGCAACTTCGGCTTCCCGCGCCAGCCGGCGGAATGCATCGCGCCGCGCGCGCTCGAGGAAAGCGGCGTCGACGATCACCGACCAGCCTGCAGCCAGCAACTGCGAAGCCAACGCGTAAAGGTGCCGGTAGGTGAGTTCGCTGGCCTCGCTGGCGTAGATGCCGCCGTCCGTTGGCGATCCGCTGACGGCTATTGGCGCAATGCCAAACAGGCGTTTACGCTCGACATCCGAGCGCAGGCGCAGCGTCGTTGCCGCTGGATCGCCCAACAATAGACGCCTTGAGGCACGGGTCTTGCCGCAGCCGGCGACGCCGTGGGTGATGATCAGCCGTGCCGGCGGCGGCGTCATGAGCTGCTCGGCAAGCGTCAGGTAGTTCATGGCCTGGCCGACATCAGCGTTGGCCTGCCTGGCCCGAATGGCTGCCACTTTGGCGCGCACCAGGGCGCGGTAGACGGCGTAGAGGCGCAGTACCGGCACCGCGTCGTAATCAGCACTGCAGGCCAGCCATTCGTTTACCAGCCAGCCGGCCAGGCCGGGCTGTCCCTGGTCGAGCAGGTCGATGTAGGTGAAGGCAATTTCGCTGGCGACGTCGATCCAGCGCAGGTCTTCACTGAACTCGATGCAGTCGAAGATCTGCACCTTCCCGTCGATCAACACCAGATTACCAAGATGCAGGTCGCCGTGGCATTCACGTACCCGCGCCGCCGTCTTGCGGGCGGCGAGATGCGGGGTCAGGCGCTCACCGGTGGCAGCGGTCCAGTCGGCCAGCAGCTTGAGGCGCGTCTGCTGTGCGCGGTCGGGCAGCAGCTTGCGCAGTTCGTCAAAGTTTTCGAGCATCGGTCCCAGTACCTGCGCGGGTTCGCCGAAACGAGTTGCTTGCGGCGCCGGTGCAGCCTGCTCATGAAATGCGGCGATCGTCGCGGCGAGTTCGGAAACCTGCTGCAGGCGTAGCTGGCCGCGCCGGCAGAGGCGGTCCAGGCGGCCGCTTTCGGCAAAGCGGCGCATCTTGACCGCAAACTCGATTGCGGTGCCGGGACCACCGATCTGCGGACTGGCCGGCGACCCGACGATGGGCAGCACCGCCAGATAGAGCTGTGGCGCAAAGCGGCGGTTCAGACGCAGCTCGGCTTCGCAGCAGACGCGCCGTTGGGCGAGCGTGCCGTAGTCCAGAAAGGGCAGAACCACCGACTTCTTGATCTTGTAGACGAACTCACCCGCCAGCAGAACCCAGGAGGCATGCGTTTCGATGAGCTCCACCCGTTCCGTCGGGTCCGGATAGAGGGCTGGGTTGAGGAGGGCTTCGATCAATGGTGGCAGGGCACTGGCCATCGTTCAATCCTTGCTGGTTCGGCGCAGCGCGGCTTTGCGCAGCTCTTCGAGCGACCACATCAGCGCGGCGCAGCCGGCGGCCAGCAGCCAGGTAGCGCTGTCGACCGGTGCCGTGCCAAATAGCCAGTTACCCGGCGATGTGTACAAGATGAAGAGAATTGCCGTCACTTCAGCCAGGATGCCGAGCTGCAGGTAGGGATTGCCACCGAAGCCGTAGGTGAACACGGACTTGCGCGGGTGGCGGCAGAGGTAGACGTTGACGATCTGGGTCACCACGATCGCCGCCAGACAGGCGGAAGTCGCCTGCAGGTAGAGGGGGTCAGTGCGGTCCAGCCACTGGCCGAAATGCCAGCCCCCGGCGTCGAGGACAAAGAAGAACACGAACATCGCCGCCGCCGCTTCGAGCACGCCCAGGAAAAGGTAGGCCCGCGCCATCAGGCCCCACGATAGCAGCCGTTCACCGCGTGCTCGCGGCGGCCTGGTCATCACCGCCGGATCGGGCTTCTCGGCGCCGAGAGCAAGTGCCGGCAGCATGTCGGTGCCGAGATCGACGGCCAGGATCTGGAGTTCGGCAGCGACGCGAGCGAAAAGAATCTCCGGGGCGTCGAGCGCCAGTTGTAGTTGCGTTGCTGACATCAGGCGCAGTTGCTCACCAATGATAACGACCGGCTGCTCGCTCCTGACCATGCGGATCTGGCGGGCGATGGCCAGTGCCGTGCGCGGGTGGTCGCCGGAAACCATGATGATCCGGATGCCCGCCGCGTTGCAGCGTGCGATGGCTTCCGGTACCTCGGCGCGCGGCGGGTCTGCGAGGCCGATCAGCCCGGCGAGGGTCATCCCCTGTTCGTCGACCTCCTTCAGGTCGTGGCACAGTGCTGCATTGACGAACAACTCGCGGTGATCCTGCGCCAGCTGACGGTTCGTCGCCAGATCAGTGCACGGCAGAAATGCGCCCCCCAGCCACAGTTGTTGCACCGACATCCGGTTCTGGGTCAGCGTGCCGGTCTTGTCGCTACAGATCACGGTGGTCGAACCCAGCGCTTCAACTGCAGGCAGGTGGCGCACCAGCGCGTTGCGCTTGGCCATCCGCTGCGTGGCCATGGCCAGCGACAGGGTGACGGTCGCGCGGGCCCCCCCCCCCCCCCCCCAACGCGCGCCCCCCCGCCGTCGACAGGTTGACCCGTAAACCGAAGACTGCAATCAGCCGGCAGTCGGCAGGAACGAAGTCGCCTTCTTCGAGGAGCAGAAGGTCCCCCGGCACGAGGTCGCTGGCGAGAATTTCGACGATCTCGCCGGCCCGCAGCGCCGTCGCTTTCTGTGGCAGCAAATGACGCAGTGCGGCGACCGCCCGCTCCGCCTTGTATTCCTGCCAGAAGGAGAAGACGCCGTTGATGATGATCACGCCGATAATGGCCACGCCGAGGCGCGCCATGCCCTGGCCTGGATCGAAATGCTCGGCGAAGAAAGCCAGAGCCGCGCCAATCCACAAAATAATGGCGAAGAAGTGCGTGAACTCGCGCGCGAGACGCAGCAGCAGGTGCTCGCGCTCCACCTCCTCGAGATGGTTGGGACCGAACTCGGCCAGCCGGCGTGCCGCTTCGCTGGCGCTGAGGCCGCCAGCTGAGGAATTCAGGCTGGTCAGAGCTTGTTCAACAGTCAGGGAATGAATTCGCACCGGATGCGCTTCCTGGATCGGGGTTGCTCCAGCGGGTTGCCTGGTGGCGCACGGTCGGCCTCCACTCCGTCAGGTCAGCAGGAAATCAAGGTTGCAAGGTTGCAAGGTTGCTCACCGCCGAGCCGGGCAGAGCGATCCGGCACGGGCCGCTGGAGAAAATGGCTTGCGTTCATTGCGTGTAATTTCATCGCCAGAGGATGCGCTGGCGGCTGCTTGCGAGGGGCGCTGGAAAACCGCAATCTACACCCTTGACGCCAAGGATGCACTCGGCGCCGTGTGCGTCGTGTATTTCGCGGGCCGATCTTTGCATAGGCAGACAATCCGGCATCGCGGCCGCCGACGATTGCTGGTCCACTCGCCGGAACCAACGCCCGGGCTGTGCCCGGCACTGCCGGTACTCAGCCCAGCCGCGGCGGACGTTTCCTGCGCCAGACGGGAAGCACCGCCGCGAGCTTGTCACGATGCGACAGGCGTTCGTCGGACAAGGCTTCGAGGAAGTCCGACAGTGGCTTCGACTTGACGACCGCAAAACCCGTCAGCATCACCGACGGGATGGCCACCAGGGCGAAAAAAAGGATTCTGTCGAACAGCTCATCGTGGGCGGCGTCGATCAGGTTGATTCCCAGGAAACCGGTGGTAATCGTCGCTACCAGGCCGGCCGTGGTAACCACGGTCAGCCGGACCACCGTGTTGGCTTGCCGGCGCAGGCTGTCGCTGTCGAGGTACTGGCTCATGTCCTGGATCTCCTCGCGCAGTTCGGTGTACAGAGCCTCGGTGCCGAGGTGTTCTCGGGTCATCCTGAACAGCGCGCGCGCCTGCGCCTGATCGGAGATTTCGTGGAACCAGTAGCGATGGCTGAAGCGCAGGAAGACCTCGAGAATCTCCCGGATGGCGCGCTTGAATTGTTTGACCGATTCAGCGTTGCCGATCTCGAGTCGGTTGAGCGCCGTGACCAGCCGATCCGAAAGCATCAGCAGCGCCGCCTTGTGGAAATGCGGAATCAGGGCCAGCAGGAAGAACTGATGGCGAAACTGGCCGAGCAGCCCCTTTTCGAGGCCAGTGAAGTAGGTGTCGAGAGCACTGCCGACCATCACGAAGGCGTGTCCGCAGGACAGCAGGCGGGTTCCCGGCTGCTCGGCCTGCGGATGCCAGAAGCGATCGAAACAGTACTGCGCTTCGAAACCCTCGAGGTGCTGGTCGGAGTAGGGCAGCGAACCTTTCTTGCCGGCTCCGGTGACCAGCACCAGGCGGGCAAAGTCGCCACGGCTCAGGGTGCGCGGATCATCCAGCGCCAGGTAGGCGAGCAGCGGCATTCGGTGATATTCGATCTGCCGGTAGCGGACCAGGCCCTCCTCGTCGGAGTGATGCAGCACCAGCGGCCGCAACAGGAATTCCCAGTGCGAGGAAATGCACGGCGCGCGGAAACGGCTGACGAAGGCCAGATACTTGCTGCGCTTTTCGTAGTCGGAAACGGCCAGAACCTCTCCTTCTGTCGAGATCCACTCGGCGCGCTTCAGGCAATGGCCACCGCTGCCGTCGTCGTCCCAGTACGGCGGATAGGCGCGGCCGAAGCGGTACAGCGCTTCCTGTACCTGTCGCAGTTCGAGATCGTCGGCGGCGATCTCGACGACGAGGATGACGACGTCGATGTCGTAGAAGAAATATAGATCCAGGTGCACGATCTCGAAGTTGATCGGCGCGTCACTTTCCTTGAAGGTCATGCGTACCTTCGCCACGTCGTGACGGCGGAACACACGAATTGGCGACTCCCCGCATGGCGAGCGGTTTTCCTGACCACCGCCCTCGCCGTAGAGAAAGCGCTGCACATACGGCAGGAAGGTGACAAATTCACTGTAGTGGCGTTCGTGGAATTGCTCGGGGTCGCCGCAGAATTCGTCGGCCAGTTCCCGCCACGGGTTGTCGGCCGCTTCCCGTTCCAGCAACTGATGGTGATGCTGCAACGGGCTTCCCTCTGGCAGCGGCATCAACTGCAGCGGCCACAGCAGGATCTGCCGGAAATGGTTGACCCCTTGCTCAGTGGTTGGCATTGTCGGTTGCATGTCCTACCTCCTGAAATGGAACGTCGGCTCAGGCAGCAGCGCTTCCTGCTACTGCGCAAGGCTACCGCAGGCTGCTTGCGGACGCCCTCAGCTACCAATCTCCGCCAGCAGCCTGGCGATCATTCGCTCGGCCTGGTGCAGGTAGGCACTGCCGAAAAGATTGAGGTGATTGAGCACGTGGTATAGGTTGTACAGCGTTTTGCGCTGCTCGAAACCGTCGGCCAGCGGCCAGGATTCGCGATAGCCGGCGTAGAAGCTGTCCGGAAAACCTCCGAACAGCTCGCTCATCGCCAGATCGGCCTCCCGGTCACCGAAATAGACCGCCGGGTCATACAGGGTCAGCATGCCCGCGTCGTCGGTTGCTGCGTTGCCGTGCCACAGATCGCCGTGCAGCAGACTCGGCTGTGGCTGATGGTCGACGAACAGTGCCGCAAGCTTCTCGGCCAGGCGCTGGCCGCTGCTGATCAACTGGCCATGCTCCGGGTGGCGCTTGGCCAGTTCGAGCTGCGGCAACAGCCGCCGACGGGCGAAGAAGAAAGGCCAGGCACGATGCTCGGTATTCGACTGCGGTGTGCTGCCGATGAAATTGTCGCGGTGCCAGCCATGCTGTGGTCCCTGAATGCGGTGCAGCGCGGCCAGCGCGTACCCGGCCGCAGCGCCCTGGGCGCGCTCACACAAGGCGTGCAGTGGCAGATATTCAAGTACCAGATAGGCTTGGCGGCCACTGCTGCCGTGAGCGACGACGCGCGGTACCCGCAGGGCGTTGCATCTTGCCAGTGCGTTCAGGCCGTCGGCCTCGGCGGCGAACATCTCAGCCCCTTGGGCATCGTTCAGCTTGACGAAATAGCGCCTTTCGCCGCTCTCGACGACCAGCGCGCGGGAGATCGAACCACCGGCGATCTCGGTCGCGGCGTCGATGCCGGTCAGTGATCCCATATCGCTGCCGATCGCCGCGTGCAAGGCCGCGTGTAGCGCGGGATCGAGTCGATGGTGAACAGATTTCATGGGCCTCCCTTGTGGTCGGGTGGAATGTCACGCTAGCCCGCCGCCAGCAGGTCTGCGGTCGCGGACTGCACCGCTGCTGCGGTGCAGCGGGTTTACTCAAGTGCGTGAATATGTTGTGATAGCGCCGATTCGCAAACACCCTTGGTCTGTTGTCGATGATTCCCGCGATTCGCACCAGGGATGTACGCGTAGCTTTGTTGAACTTCGCCAGCCCATGTTTTATAACTACCGGAGTGCCAAATCATGAAAATCCGCTTGCTCGCTATGTCCGCTCTGTTTGCTTTCACCGTTTCCGCCTGCGGTCAGAAGGAAGATGCTGCCAAAGCCGATGCCGCAAGACTCGCCAAGGAGGCAGCACAGAAAGCGGACGAGTCCGCCAAGAAGGCTGGAGCGGCCGTTGGCGCAGCGGCTGAGGCCACCAAGGAGGCCGGCAAGGATGCCATGGCCGCAACCAAGGAAGCCGGCAAGGAGGCCGTCGAGGCCACCAAGGAGGCTGGCAAGGAGATGGTCGTCAAGGCTGCAGACGCAACCAAGGACGCGGCGGACAGGGCAAAAGCTGCCGTCAGCAAGTAGTCCGCGGCCCTTGTAGCAGGTCGCTCACCGGGCGCTCGTGCTGCGGCGACTCGCTGCGTTCGCGCGGCCCCGAAATGACCAGCCATCCCGGTCCTCACGCCGGATCGGCCGGGCTTGCCAGCGTGCTGCGGCTGCCGCGCTGCCGAGCATTTTCCGTCGGTGGTCTGTCTCCGGTCCTGTCAGCGGGTGGAACGTCTGGTCGCACGTACGCGAAGAACTGGCGGTCTGCGCCGAGCATGTGTTTGGTCACCAAGTCATAGGCGAGAAACTGGAAGACGTCGCCAATGCCTTGTTTGCCCGCGCGGTAATCGTCGACCAGTCGCGATGCCTTGTCGACGAGTTCGCGGTGCAGGACGATGTGCTCGACAGCCGCGGGGAAGCCCGCGGTGCCGATGACCGCTTCCTCGTCGCGAAAGTGCTGCACCACATCGTCCATCAGGCTGTCGACGATTTTGCCGACGCTGTCGGGCGTCTCTCCGGAAAGGATTGCCGACAGCAGCTCGTTGGCGTCGGCAAAGAGCTGGCGGTGACCATGATCGATCCTTTCGTCGCCACTCTCGTAGGCTGAGCGCC
The DNA here is from genome assembly GCA_016713625.1 of Candidatus Accumulibacter affinis. Classification (GTDB taxonomy): domain Bacteria; phylum Pseudomonadota; class Gammaproteobacteria; order Burkholderiales; family Rhodocyclaceae; genus Accumulibacter; species Accumulibacter affinis. Next base: position 38,788 of record JADJOT010000002.1, on the reverse strand, counting down.
ATACCAGTTGCACGAAATTGGCGACAATGTATTCCTCCGAGGCATCGGGCCCGCGCGCTGTGGCGGCGAGTTGAACCTGGTTTCGGCCAGACCTTTTTGCCCGGTAAAGCGCTTCGTCAGCGCGCTCGAACCACTGTTGCCAGCTTTCTCGGGGCTCGCATTCGGCGACTCCGATGCTGACGGTGAGCAGCCCCACGACCGGAAACATCGCCGTCGCGACATCTTTGCGCAAACGTTCGGCAAGCATCGCCGCATTGCTGCGTCTACTGTTGGGGCACAGGACAACGAATTCCTCTCCTCCCCAGCGCGCCAGCGTGTCGCTGCCGCGCAGCCTGCCGCGGAGCAGGGTAGCGAGCGTCTGCAGGACCTGGTCGCCGGTCGCGTGCCCGTTCTGATCGTTGACCACCTTGAAGAAATCGATGTCGATGATCAGCATGCTCAGCGGATGGCCATAGCGGTTGCGGCGATCCATCTCGTAGTGCACACACTCTTCCAGTCGCCGGCGGTTCCAGGTGCCGGTCAATTTGTCGGTGCCGGCCGCCTGTTTGAGGTCAATGACCGTCTGTTGCAATTCAAGATTGGCCTGCTCCAGGCGGTCGACCGTTTCCTGAGTCGTGCCGGGCGCCGCCAGCGGAGCGAGTTCGTAAATGATCGAGGCAATCGCCTGCAGCCCGTGGTCCGGTCCAAGGACCGGCACCTTGACCCATTGGTGGTGGCGGCTCTGACCGTTGACCGGAAAATCGATCTCCACCGACGCGGCTGTCGCGCCCTCGATGATCGATTGGTCTGCGCGTACGAGCTGATCGACCAGTGCTGCCGGCAGGAGGTCGCTCTCGGACTTTCCGGCCAGGCAGGCGGCGGCCGGATGCAGGAGTCGGGCCATCGCCTGGTTGGCGAGCTGGTAACGTCCGTCCAGCCCTTTTACCCCGAAAGCAACGCCAGTTTCCGCGGCCATCAGCAAGGAAAGCATCTCGGCGATCGGAATCACCCCATCGTTGGCAAGGGTCTGCGTCCGTGTGTGCTTGTTTACCACCACGGGACTCCTGGACTGCTTGGCGCCGGCGGATGCAAGGACATCTGTCCAACTCCATTTCTGGTTCCGATGAGGAGCGAACTATACGTTTTTTCGCCACCGGGGACCAAGCGGTACTCGCAAAAACGGGTAGCCTGAGCGACCTTCCTTGCTGCGGCCGTCCGATGTTCGCCCAACAGTTCCGCCTGATTCTTGCGCATGCGACGCCGATGTGGATCGCCCATCTGGCGTCGATGGGAATGATGGTCATTGACACCGCCCTGCTGGGGCACTACGGGACCGAGGATCTGGCGGCGGTGGCCGTTAACCGGGGTGCTGTGGTCACCGCGGGCACGCCTGGCGTCGTCTGGTGGGGATCGTTTGCATCCGTTGGCCGGCGAAAATTTCCAGAGAAGGGGTAAGCTCTGCTAGCATGTTTCCGCCTACCACCCGTCAGCAGGAGACCAGGAGAATGAGGTATCGTCACAGTACTGCGCAGAGCGCCGAATACCTGCGCCTGGCCCTGAAACGGATGGCTCAACAGGAAGCCAGTCTGCATCCGGCGAGCTACGCAATCTGGTACGAGTATGTGGCGGGCATCAACCCGGACCTGCAGGTGGCAATCGACTCGCGCCTAACGGTGGCCGGGCGGCTGGACGATGAGACCACCTACGGGCTGTACAGCAGGCACGTCGCTGGACTCGATGCGCAAGCCGCCTTGCGCATCGGTGACAGCGTCAGCCATCTCGTCGACCAGGTCGCGGAGTCGGCTGTCGCGGCGGGTGACCACGCTGGCCGCTTTGGCAGTTCGCTCGAACGCTGGGGTGAATCGTTGTCGGGAGCGTCGGATGCCGGGCTGGTCCCCGGTCTGGCGGACATTCTGCGTGGCACTCGTGACATGCAGCAAGCGATCAATACGCTGCGTGGCAGACTGGACGAGAGCACGCGCGAAGCCCAGCAACTCCGGCAGGAGGTCGTGCGGGCGCGTGAGGAAGCCCTCATCGATGCCCTGACCGGGCTGGCCAACCGCAAGGGTTTTGACCGCGCGTTGAGTTTTTGCATGCAAGAGGCCAGCACGGACGCGCCCGGCCCTTGCCTGTTGATGATCGACCTTGATCATTTCAAACGACTCAATGATGGCCATGGGCACCTGTTTGGCGACCGGGTTCTGGCTACCATCGGCCAGATCCTGCGGGCCAACGTGAAGGGCAAGGACACTGCGGCGCGCTATGGGGGCGAGGAGTTTGCGGTGATTCTGCCGCAGACGCCCCGGGGCGGAGCCGTTGGTCTGGCCGAGGCACTGCGGGCGATGGTGGCCAACTGTCGGGTCAGGCGGGGTGGCAGCAATGATGCCTTGATCGGCAACATCTCGGTTTCCATCGGCGTCGCCGACCACGTTGCGGGAGAGTCCGCCGCTGACTTTATCGGTCGCGCCGATCGGGCGCTCTACGCCGCCAAGGTACAGGGGCGCAATCGCGTCAGTCTCGCCCCGCGCCCGCAGCCTGACGCCGGCAAGTAAGGCTACGAGAGCCAGGAGAGCCACCAGAACTTCATCGCTTGGCCCGGCCTGCTCGCTGTTTCAGGGTGGTGGCGAGCGCTCGCTGTGCCTTGCGAAAATCGGGGCGCGCGCGCGCGAACCCCCCCCCCCGGCCCCCCCCCCGCCCCCCCCCCCCCCCCCCCACGCCCCCCCCCCCCCCCCCCCGGCCCCCGCCCGGGCCCCCCCCCCCCCCCCTCCGGTCGTGGCGGCACTGAATGCCTGCAGGGCCTTGCTACGGCGCTCGGTCCGGTAGTAAACCAGACCGAGTAGCTGCAACGACACGATGTCATCGGGGATCGCCAGCAGAACGCTGCGTGCCATCCACTCGGCCTGCACGAAATCGCCGCTCTGATAGAACATGCCGAGCAGGTCGAAAAGGGCGTTGATCATCGCCAGCCTGCCTCCGGGAAATGAGCTGCGAGCTCGTGCTGCTCGGCCATGCACCGGCGCCAGTTCATCAACCGAGGTCGATCGGTACGAAAATCCTGGCGTTCTCCCGCTCGATCAGCAGCGCCACGTTCTTGCCCGCCTTGTCGAGCAGGCTGCGCAGTTGTGCGACGTCCCGGACACTTTGGCCGTTGAGTGCAACGACGATGTCGCCAGCCTGGATGCCGGCCCGTGCGGCGGGACCGCTGACGCTTTCGACGACCAGAGCGTCGGGATTGTCGACCTGTCGACGCTCGTTCGGGGTCAATGGCCGCAGCGCCAGACCAAGGCGGGACTTGTCCGCCTCAGCACTGGCCGCTGCGGCCAGTTTTGGTCCTGGAATCTCGCCCACGGCGAGCGCGATCTCATGGTTCGCGCCCTTGCGCCAGACCTGCAGCTTGACCTGGGTTCCCGGTTTGATGGCGGCAACCAGCGGCGGCAGGTCGGACGATCGCCCGATCGCGGTGTCGTTCAGCTTGAGGATGATATCGCCTGGCTCGATACCGGCAACAGCAGCCGGGCTGCCTTTCTCGACCGAGCTGATCAGGGCGCCGGCCGTACTCTTCAGGGCGAACGATTCTGCCAGCGCTTGCGACACCTCCTGGATGCTGACGCCGAGGCGCCCATGGCTGACCTTGCCATGCTGCACCAGCTGTTCCTTGATGTTCATCGCCACGTCGATCGGGATGGCGAAGGAGATGCCCTGATAGCCACCACTGCGGCTGTAGATCTGTGAGTTGATGCCGACCACTTCTCCTTCCAGGTTGAGCAGCGGTCCGCCGGAGTTGCCCGGATTGACCGCTACGTCGGTCTGGATGAACGGCACATAGCTGTCGCTGGCCAGCGAGCGTGACTTGGCCGAGACGATGCCGGCGGTGACGCTGTTCTCGAAGCCGAACGGAGCGCCGATGGCGAGGACCCAATCGCCCACTCGCGTCCGCGCGGGGTCGCCGAGACGCAGGGCGGGCAGGCCCGTCGCGTCGATGCGCAGGACCGCCACGTCGGTCACTTTGTCGAAACCGACGACCTTGGCCTTGAATTCGCGGCGGTCGGTCAGTTTGACGGTCACCTCGTCGGCGTCAGCGACGACATGGGCGTTGGTCAGGATCAATCCGTCGGCACTGATAATGAAGCCGGAACCCATGCCGCGTGCGGGCGCCTGGTCGCGGGGCGAGGGCGAAGGCATGCCGAAGCGACGGAAGAATTCGAACATCGGATCGTTCGGGTCCATCGCTGCAGCGGTCTTCGCGCTACCACTGACACTGATGTTGACCACTGCTGGACCGACGTGCTCGACGATCGTGCTGAAATCAGGCAGGGCCGTCCCTGCCCGGGGCGGGGCGGCCGGGGCAGGCGCCGCGACGGCGGCAACGACCTCGCCGGGGCGGCCCACTTCGCTGCCGAATTTCGCGTAGCCGGCGCCGAGGGCGGCCAGCAGGGTGACGGCGAGCAGACTGCGTTTGAAGATACTTGCTGGCATAGCGATCTCCTGTTTCGTTCCAGAACCGGAAGCAGATGGCTTCCCATGCGGTGGACGATAGAAGACGGTGACTTAAGGCAGACTTAAGACGACGGTCAACGGCGGAACTCAACCCGGGCGCGCAGGCCACCCAGACTTGAACCGTCGAGGCGCACGCGCGCCTGATGACGATCGGCGATCGTTTTCACGATCGCCAGCCCAAGACCGCTGCCGGCTTCGTGGTTGTGGGCGCGGCGATAGAAGCGGTCGAAGACACGCTGCCGATCTTCGATCGGAATTCCGGGACCAGAATCGCAGACTTCGAGGTAGGGTCCGGCCTCGTCTTCCCCGCTGCCGACATCGACCTTGCCGCCGGCCGGGGTATAGCGAAGCGCGTTACCGACCAGATTGCCGAGGAGGATGCGCAGCGCATCTTCCTCGCCCTGCACGACGCTTGCGCCAACGGCTGGCGTCGCGCCGAGGTCGATCTGACGCGCCTCGGCCAGTGGCAAATGCTCGACGATGACCTGCGCTGCGAGTTCGCCAAGATTCACCGGCGTCTGCGGCCGCTCGCCACCGCCCGGTTCGTGGCGGGCCAGGGTCAGGATCTGCTGCACCGAATGGGTGGCGCGTTGCAGCCCGCCTCTGAGTTCGGCGAAGGCGTCGGCACGTGACGCGGGATCGTCGGCGCGTGCAGCCAGTTGCACTTGCAGGGTCAAGGCCGCGAGCGGCGTCCGCAGTTCATGTGCGGCGTCGGCGATGAAGTCGCGTTGCGCCTCGAGTGCACGCTGGAGGCGCGCCAGCAGATCGTTGAGCGCCAGCACGAGTGGCTTGACCTCGACGGGCACCAGCTTTGCGGGCAGCGGATCGAGCGCTGTCGCCGTACGCGTGCTCACTGCCTGCGCCACGGCAGCGAGAGGTCGCAGACCGCGACCGACCACCACCCAGATCAGCAGCCCGAGGATCGGCAACATCAACAGGAATGGCGCCACCGTCCGCCAGGCGGCGGCCAGCGCCAACTGGTCGCGTACCTGCATCGGCTGCGCCACCTGAATCATTTGGCCTGTCTGCTGCATGCCAAAAACCCGCCATTTGCCGTGGCCGGTGTCGATCGTCGCAAAGCCGATCGGTGCCTGGTGGGGAAGTTCCTGACGCGGATGCGAGAGGTAGATGCGGGTGCCGTCCGGACCCCAAATCTGCACCGAGAAGTCCTGCACATCCTCGTCGTCCCCGAATTCGCGTCCTTGCCCGCTATGCAGGGCCTTGTCCCGAAACGACAGCGCGAGCTGACGCAACTGGTAGTCGAACATCGCGTGCGCCTCTTTGTGCGCCGTCCGGTAGGTGGCGAGCGCGCCAAGCAGGATGGTCAGCGAGATCGCCGACAACAGGGTAATCAGCAGTTGGCGGCGGATCGACTTCATCCGCCGGTCGGTACCAGGTACCCGACGCCGCGGATGTTCCTGATCCGCTCGCCGCCGAGTTTGCGCCGCAAGGAATGGATGTAGACCTCGATGGCGTTGCTTTCGATCTCCTCGCCCCAGCCGTAGAGCCGCTCCTCGAGTTTCGCCCGGGACAGTGGCACCCCTGGCTGTTCAAGCAGCGCCTGCAGCAGGGCAAACTCACGCGCCGACAGCGATACCGGCAGACCGTTCTGCGTCAGCTCATGGGTTGCCGGATTCATGCGCAGGTCGCCGACGGCAATCTGCGGATCGGCGCGGCCAGCGTGACGGCGCAGCACCGCGCGCATGCGGGCCGAAAGTTCATCGAGGTCGAAGGGTTTGACGAGGTAATCGTCGGCACCGCTATCCAGCCCCGCGATGCGGTCGGCAACCGAATCGCGGGCCGTGATGACGAGCACCGGAATACGATTGGCGCCGCGCCGCAGCCTGCCGAGAAGGTCGAGGCCGGACTTGCCGGGCAGCCCGAGGTCGAGCAGCAGGATCTCGTAAGGCGTAGTGGCGAGCGCCAGTTCGGCGGTCTCGCCATCGCGCACCCAGTCGACACGGTAGCTGTCCTGGCGCAGGCCCTGTTGGACGCTCTTGCCGATCATCAGGTCGTCTTCTACGAGCAATACACGCATCGCGATTCGCTGGCCGTGAAGGATAGTCGAAACGGCCGCTATCAAGGCCGTGCTTGGGATAATCGCGGATTCTACGCTGCTAGAGAAAATTCGGGCCAGCAGGAAGCGCGATGCTTTTTCTCTGCTACGCTCGCCGTCGACAGCGCTGGCGCCACTTTCCTTGCGACCAACCCAACACCGGCCGACATGAATCCTGACTTGAAAAACGATCAAAAAAACGCTGCGGTCATTGGCCGGATCCTGTCCGGCGCTCGCTGGGCGACCGTGCTGCGGATATTTGCCCAAGTGGTGAGCTGGATTTGCACGATCGTCGTCGTCCGTTTCATCAGCAATGGCGATTACGGCCTCAACGCCATGCTGGAAACACCATTGGGATTTCTTCTCCTGCTCAGCACCTTTGGTTTGGACAATGCGCTGGTACGGGCAAAGACACTTGCGCACGATGAGCTGCGCAGCGCCTTCGGCTGGCTGCTGATGATCAACGGTTTACTCTTTCTCGCCTATTTCTTCGGCAGCCCCCTGATCGCCGCCTACTTCAAGGAGCCCCGTCTGGAACTTCTGGCGCAGGTTCTGGCCCTTGTTTTCCTGCTGATTCCCTTTCGCGTCATCCCCGATGCACTGCTCGACCGCGATCTGAAATTCAAGCTGAAGGCATTCGCGGAACTGGTCGCTAGTGTCACGGCGGCGATCACCACGCTGACCCTTGCCGTCATGGGATTCGGAGTCTGGGCGCTGATTGCCGGGGTCCTGAGCAATCGTGTGCTCCTGGCCATCATTCTGATGGTCTTGCAGCCGTGGTTCGTGGCGCCCTCGCTCAAGTTTCAGAGCGTACGTGGAATGATGGCATTTGGCGGGACCATGGCACTGGCGGGGGCGGTCGCCAATACGGGCAACATGCTTCCGGTTCTCGTCGCCGGCCCCAGCCTCGGAGCCGAAGCCCTGGGCATCTTTGTGGTTTCCATGGAATTCGCCTTGCTGCCGCTGGCCAAGATCATGCCGGTCATCCATCCGATCGTTTTTCCTGCCTTCTCGAAGTTCCAGGAGCAGCCGGCAGCCGTCGCCCGCTACCTGGAAAAATCCGTCGGCATTGCCGCGCTGATCCTCCTGCCGTTGATGATTGGACTGGCCTGTGTGGCCGAGGAATTCGTGCTGGCCATCCTCGGCGAAAAATGGCTGGCGGCGATCGTGCCGCTGGCGCTGCTGTCCTTGAGCGTGCCCTTCCGGGGGCTGACCTCGTTCTTCCGGCAGACGCTCGGCGCCATCGGCTACGCCGGGCTGGCCCTGAAATCCGCCCTGCTGAGCCTGCTGCTGCTGTTGACTCTGATCCTGGTCGGCGTCAATTACGGCGTCATCGGTGTCGTGCTTGCCGTGCTGGTGAGCGAACCGATCGTTACCCTGCTTACCGTTCATTGGGGCAAGCAAGCCATCGCGACGTCGTTCCGCGGAATTGCCAGGAGCCTGCGCCCGGCACTGGTCTGCACGGCCGGGATGGCGCTCGCGGTCGTTGGCGTCAAAGTGCTGGTGGCCGATGAACCGGTATTGATCCGGCTCGGAGCCGAAGTCGGCGCGGGGATGATCGCCTATCTGGCCATTTTGCAGGGCTGCTTTTCTCATCAACTGCGAAGTGCACTCGAGTTGTTGCGACGTTAGCGCCAAAACCATAGAGGTCCACGAACATGACTGTTGCCACCCACGTCCAACGCAAAGCCGTTCTGCTTGGGGCTTTCGATCGTTTCAACTATGGCGACCTGCTCTTTCCGATCGTCGTCCGCAAGGAATTCGCCGCCCGCAGTCCGGCAACCGAAACGGCAATACATGCACTGGTCGATAGCGACCTGACGCGTTATGGCGCGCTCACGACGCAGTCCGTCAAAGCGATTTACCGGTCGGGAATGCTCCGTCCCGGCGACGCGGTGATCTTCGCGGGAGGCGGCACGATCGGTGTCGACTGGACCTATATGTACGCCAATCTGCTGGGCAAGGCCGGCAACAGCGCCCTCTACTATCTGCGGCGTCTGCTTGGCGAGGGAGCCGTGAATGCACTGGTGCGTCGCCATTTTGGCGCGCGCGCACCGTTTCCGTGGGTGGCCGGGCCCGAGGATTTTCCGGTGCCGGTCAAGGTTGCCTACAATGCCGTTGGCGGCTCGGAGTTTTCTCGACTGGCCCCCGCCGTCCGGGAACAGACCCTGGCCAGGCTGGCGAAAGCGGCCTACCTGTCCGTTCGGGACGCAGAAACGAAGCGCCTGTTCTCGCCGCTCCAGGCTTGCCTGTCGGTCGAACTCGCGCCGGATTCCGCCATCCTGATGTCCGAGCAATTCCCCGTCGCCTGGCTGGAAGAGCGGGCTGCCGCTAGCCTTCGCCAGTCGCTCGACGCCGGTCCCTACCTTTGCTTTCAGGCAAACCTGAGTTATGCAGTCAAGAATGCGGAGCGCATCGTTGCCGCGCTGGAGTTGATCCACGAGAGACACGGCCTGCGCGCGCTGTTGCTGCCGATTGGCCGTTATGTCGGGCTCGACGATCAGGTCGCTTTGCGCAGCATCCGCGACAAGCTGCGTTCGCCGGTCGAGATCGTCAGCGATGAAGCGTCGATCTTCGAAATCATGCTGACGATTGCGCGCGCGAAGCTGTTTCTCGGCACCAGTCTGCACGGCAACATCACGTCGCAGTCGTTTGCCGTGCCGCATCTCGGTCTGAGCGATCAGCCATGCAAGGTCGATTTCTATCTCGGGACGTGGGACCTCCCCGGGCAGTCGCACTGTGCGCCGCTAAACGACCTGCCGGCGCGTGTCGAAGAGGTTCTGGCCATTCCCGAAAACGCCAGACAGGAAAAGCGCGGGGAATTGATCGCCCTGTCACACGGGAACTTTGCGAAGTTGGCTCAGGCGTGCGCGTTGCACTGGAACTGAGTGCGTGGCGACGGCGTGGCGGACCGACGTGCCGCCGCGTCGCCGTCGCCGTCGAGCAATGATCGCAGCCACAGCGATGGTCAGCGCGAGCGCGCCAGATCAAGGTCCGCCGTGTTGCGTTCGTCAACAAAGAGACTTGCCGGTTCGGGCGGCTCGCCATTGCGGCAGGTGACGACGACGTTGGCGAGCACCTGTTTCTTCTGCAGCACTTCGACGGCGCAGCGACCGTAGGTGTTCTCGATGGTCGCCAGCAGGTTGCGCGAATAGGGCGTGGCGAGGCTGCTGTCGAGAATCAGATTGGCGATCAGCAGGCCATTGGGTTCAAGCACTCGGCGAGTTGCCTGCCAGAATTCCCGGGTGACAAGATGACCGGGAATCGACGAATGCGATCCGTAGACATCCACGATCACTGCCGCGAAGCGCTGGTCGGTACGGACCACGAAGCGGCGGGCGTCGTCGGCGATGAAGTCGCCGCGCGCCGTTTCGTGGAGGAAGTGTCTTTCGGCAATGCTGCGCACTGCCGGGTCGATATCGACATAGGTGTAATGGTTGCTCGGTTCGCGGTGTGACAAGGTGAAGCCGCCGGCACCAAGGACCAGAATCCGGCGGTCACGGAAGCCGAGTTCATCGACCAGCAGGCTGCGGATGTGGTGGAGGTAGCGTGCATAGCGTGGCGGCTCGGAATCGTCGATCAGCGAGGCGTACGAACTGTTGTTCTTCAAGGCGCGCCCGTTGATCGCGCCATCGTACCGGACGGGTACGACCAGATAGCTGGCATAGGCGGTTTCGATTTCCGGGCGCAGCCAGGCGTTGGTTCCCGCAGTCAGTGCGGCGACGCTCAGGGCCGCCGCTGCCGTAACCCAGCCGCGGCGGCTCAGCAGCGCGTAGCCGACGACCAGCAGCAGCGCACAGAGCGCAACGGCTGCGGCAACACCGAGCCACTGCATGACCAGCAGCGACAGGGATAGAGAACCCAGGAAAGAGCCTAGTGTCGAGTAGTACAGTGCCTGTCCGCTGGCCTCGCCGACGCGTTCGTGGTGCAGCAGGTTGCTGAGGATGGGGACGGTCTGTCCGAGCAGCCAGGCGATCGGGCAGAGCACACCGGCAATGAGCACCAGGTAAGCGACTTCCGGTGGATTGAGCGCCGTGAAAATCAGATCCACGCCCACCCCGGCGAGACCGACACCGATCAGCAGCGACGCGATCAGAAAGTTCCTGGCCACCACTTCAAGATAGTTGTCGGCGATTCTGGCACCGGCGTGGTAACCGAGGGCCAGCGCCAGCAGAAAGAAGCCGATGGTCGGGGCGGTGACGACGATCGAGCTGCCCATGTGCGGGATGATCTGACGCAGCGCAACGACCTCCGCACCGAGGGAGCAGAAGCCTTCGATGAAGATGATGAAAAAGAGCCTGATGCGTGACATGGAGGGAGTGGCGCCGGGCGAAATGAGCCGGCACTATACCGCAGCCGCTGGCGTTTCCGTCGGTCGTCCGGCGGTCTCGTTGGCGGGCGATCGTATGTCAATGCGGGCGCCAACGCCGAAGAAACCCGGTTCGAGGCGGCTGCTTGCAAGCGTCTGCTACTGCCTGTTCACCTGGCCCTGCGTCAGGGTTCAGCGTTGGCGCCTGTCCGGCGAGCCGGCGTCGGCAACTGACGTCTCCGCACGGATCAACCCGGGCAGCACTTCCGGTGGTAGCTGCAGGCGCTGCAGCAACGTTTCGCGGTTGATGCGCAGCAGGTTCTCGACGGCCGTGAAATCATTCGCTATCGCCGGGTCAGTCCAGCCATTGGTCGAGTGACGAGCCAGGTTGACGGCCAGTTTGACGTTCTGCACCCGCGGCAGATGCGCGTTGCCCTCGTCCATCATGGTGGTCAGGAACTCGGGCAGGTGCCAGGCGTGGCAGAGGGCCAGTTGCAAGTCGGCGAGCGGGAATCCCAGCACTTCCTGTTGCGCACTGGCGCTGCGCAGGCTGCGGTCGGCGTGCAGTCGCGAGCGAATTTCCATGGCCTGCTGCGGAGCAAAGCACCACAGCAGGATCTCCGCGAGATCATGCAGCAGCGCGGCGAGCGCCACTTCCTCGACGTTCATGTCGTGTCGCGCGAATGCCCATTCGTGCGCGTAGCGTGCCGCGCGTTGCGTGCGCACGATCACCTGCAGCACACCGAGCAAGGCTTGCGGCTGACCCCTCAGCAGGCTCTCGAGGGTGAGTAGCCGCTCGAACTTCCGGAAAAACGGGTCCACGCCGAGCATCATCACCGCGCTGGCGATATTCGTGATGTCGTTTTGCAGGCGACCGCCGCTGACCGCGTAGGCGACGACGCGGACCGCCAGGAGCGGATCCTGCAGCACGATGTCGGTGATGTCGCGGCCGCTGAGGCGATCAATATCCTGGCGCGCCAGATCGAGGCGACGCGTCGTCTGGCGCAGGACGGGCATTTCTCTTTCGCTGACCAGGGCCAGCCAGCCAGCCAGGTCGTGAGGCGGATGCTTGTCGAGCATTGCTGTCGCCTTGAGAGAGCATCGGGAGCACGCGCAGGCGGGGAATTTCCTGGAGCGCGCAGCGAACCCGGATGGTAGCCGCAAATTCTCGTTGAAGCCAGCGTGCCGGCACGCCGCGCCTCATGAACGTCCATCGAGCGGGCGGTTTGCCTTCTGGCCCGACGGCACGGCACCGACCCAGGGACTCCAGGCCTGCGAACTGCAGGTGCTGCTGATTCACGTCGACGACCTGGCGTCGGCCGTGGGTCAGGCATTTGCCGACGATCCTCGCGAGTTTGCTCTCGGCAGACGCGCCGAACAACAACTTGCGAAAGCGCGCCAGCGATGTCCTCGCTTTCTGCAGAGCCTGCATGACGAAGACAAAAGTGGCAAGCACCTGGCGGAGCAGCTCGTATTGCGGCGCCGGGAACGTTGGCCTGATTGGTTGGCCCAGCCTACCAAGCGGACCCCCCTCGATATCGACTTGTTTCTCGATCTCCAGGTGCAGCCGCTGTCGCGCTACCCGTGCCTGTTGCTCGCTTCCGGTCGTCGCTTACGGATCAGGCATCCCCGCCAACACGCCCTCCACAATGGTCTTGTAGCCATTTTGCGATGCTTGCAACAGTAGTCGATGTTCAATGTCATGCACGTCTCGGTACGACTGTACACGATCGTCAGTCATGGTCACTATGCCGCCGTAGATGCGAATATGTGGCGCTAATCCACCCACCCGGTCGGGGTTGCAAAGAACAAAGCCACGATAGCCGAGTCCGTTTTTCCGTGAAGGCTGATCAGCAGGAGGCAGGTCTTGGAGCGCGTCCAGCAATTCCATACTCCGTTCTGCTGACACGCTCCAGGTGGGATTCGGTCTCCCGCTGAATACATCCAACTCCACGATCACGGCAGTTTCCCCATTGCTGTTTTCCGGGGAAGAGGCAGAAGACAAGGCCATGATAGCCAATAATGTCCAGCTCTTCCCGGGAATATTCAACGAACCTTCATCCCGGTGGGCGAGTAACGGTAACCACAGAAGACGGTATACGGTCCTCGGGCACAATTTTTAGGCGTCAATGTCGTGCCGTTGATGACCCTGTTTAGACTATCGGTGTTGCGCGCCGCCGTGCCGCCCGGTTTGTGCCCCCAGAAGCCATTGGAATGCTTCCGATACCAATGGTAGTCTTGCCCCGGCCAGATCACCAAGGCCACGTTCTTGTTCGGGCCGGAGCAGGTTGCCTTGCAACCATCCCAATTGGCTGCGGTGGCAACATTCGGGCAAGCCATAACGCCGTTCGGATGCCCTGAGATGCGCCCCGGCTGGGCGAACGTATCCGAGCGATAATTCATCGCATAGTTGTAACAGTTGTTTTTTCCTATCACAGCGGCGGCATTCCAGAAATTGGGATTGTAGGCCGTATTTTGAATGATGCAGGCAGCCGTGGCGACAAGTTTGGCCTCTTCCTTCCACATTTTCTCTTCCATGACCGCCTCGGCAGGCGGCTCTGATTCGAGGCTCTGCTTACGCATTTCTATCGTATCCTCCAGATATGCAAAAACATCCTCTTTGATTGCATGCTGGCCAGTAGATAGCAACCAGCGGACTGCGTCATCCGACTCGTCTGCGGTAAGCGCACGCAACGCCGACTCCGGTGCCGCGTAGTCGGCAGGCAGCACGCCGCCGACGCGGAACGTGGCGGGCATGCCCTCGGGCAGCTGCTCGTCATTGATGGCGGAGACCACTAAACCACGGTAGCCAAGAACGCCGTCCACCGCTTCAGCTTCCGCCAGAGACCTGTCAGAAAGCCGTTCCAAAAGTCGATGGCTGTCTTTTTGGGAAAGTATCCACGAAGGGTTTGGCCTTCCAGAAAAAACATCAAGTGTGATTATCATAATAATCTCCTGGCTAATAAACTGGAGTTATTGAAGTTGAAAATATTCTGCCTTTCACAACTTCAGCCCGTAATCGGGAAAAACCGATTTCCCCGAATTCCTTCAAATCAATGACCAGACATCACCTTTTGAGCTTTCCCGACAAACTAACACCTTACCGTCGGACAGAGGGAAAAAGCAGCAAGCAGGATGAACAAACTATAGGCCATAACCTATCCGTGGGAGGTAAAAAAAACTTATCTCTCTGGCAGATACAGCAAGAGAATATGATTTCTAATGCACTATAAAAAAATTTCATGACAAGCTGGTCAATGAAGGGTGTCCATCCGGCAAGCCTGCGTGACGAGTAGCAGTCTGCGTGGCTAAGCTGCACTTGCTCGGCCTGGTGCGTTCGCCTCCGGGGGCCGAGCTATCAGAAGAGGTTTGGCGTATGATTAAATCAAGTTCAGGGGTGACAAGCATGGGTGTTCTTCAAGGCGTACGCATTGTCGAAATTGCCGGCATCGGGCCGGCGCCGTTCTGCGGCATGTTGTTGGCCGATATGGGGGCTGAGGTCATCCTGGTCGAGCGCAGCACGATCAAACCCGGTGACCCGCTCGATTTGGGCGACAAGACCATCGTCAATCGTGGTAAACGCTCGCTGGCGCTGGATCTCAAGGACCCACGTGCGATCGATGCGGTGCTGCGACTGATGGATGGCGCGGATGGTCTGATCGAAGGGATGCGACCCGGTGTCATGGAACGTCTCGGACTCGGGCCGGCGCAGTGCTTCGCACGCAATCCGCAACTGGTCTACGGACGGATGACCGGCTGGGGCCAGAACGGGCCGCTGGCTCTGGCAGCGGGGCACGACATCAACTACATTGCCCTTTCCGGCGCCCTGTGGTACTCCGGCCAGCCGGGCGAGTTGCCCATGGCACCACCCACCCTGGTCGGCGACCTGGGCGGCGGCGCGCTCTATCTCGCCATGGGCATGCTGGCCGGAATACTGCATGCACGCAGTGGCGGCACAGGGCAGGTGGTCGATGCCGCGATAGTTGATGGCAGTGCCAACCTGATGAATCTGATCCTCTCGCTGCATGCCGGCGGCTTGCAGCCGATGGAGCGCGGCCGCGGCATGCTCGACGGGTCGCACTGGTATAACAGCTATATTTGTGCCGACGGCCAGTACATCAGCCTCGGGGCGCTTGAGCCGCAGTTCTATGCGCTGCTCCTCGACAAGTTGGCTCTCCAGGGCGATGCCGAATTTCAGCGCCAATACGACGGCGCTACCTGGGCCGAGCTGCGCGGACGGCTGGCGGGGATATTTGCGTCGCAGCCGCGTGCCCACTGGGTGGCGTTGCTGGAAGGAACCGACGCCTGCTTCGCCCCGGTGCTGACGCCGCGTCAAGCAGCCAGTCATCCGCACATGGCTGCGCGCGGCACTTATATGGAAAGCGATGGTCTCTTTCAGGCCATGCCGGCGCCGCGCTTCTCCGGAGATGCCTGCAACCTGCCCGGCCGCGTGCCGAAACGCGGCCAACACAGCGCCGAGGTGTTGCGCCAAGCGGGGCTCAGCGCAGCCGAAATTGGCCAATTGGTCGCTGCAGGATGAGCGCTGACAGCGCGCACCAGCTGCTGAACTCTTGACCGCCAGGAGTCGCGCTACGGCAATTGCGGGACACGACGATTGTTTTCGCAGATGGCATCGACGCTCGCCGCATGGAACAATCAAGGTCCGCAAACTGATGCCATCGCAGCAAACCCATTCAGCGATGGGAACGGCCGTTCCGACCAACCCGATAGCGAACAAATCACTCAGGCTCAGCGAACAATTATCACGCGCTGGAGCGGATCAACGGCCCGATGGATGGCTTCTCCATTACCCGCATGTCCATCTGATCATGCCGGCCGCTACGGTGGATGTGCAGCGCAAGCAATGGGGAGCCAAACGGGGCAAGGCCAAGGAAGGCTATCTGTTCAACCACAAAGCCTTGGCCAAGGTCTTCCGGGCGAAGATCCTGGCGGCGATTGAAACGGCCGGGCTGCCGCTTCCTGCTCGCTATCCCAAGGAGTGGGTGGTGGATTGCAAATCGGTTGGCAGCGGCGAGCCGGCCCTAATCTATCTATCTCGGGCGCTATTTGTACCGGGGCGTGATTCGAGAGAGCGATATCGTCGCCTGCGGTGACGGGCAGGTGTGCTTCCGCTATCGCAACGCCAAGACGGCGAGGAGCGAACGGCCGACCGTGTCTGGCGCGTGTTTTCCCTGGCTGGTCCTGCAGCATGTGCTGCCGAAAGGTTTTCGGCGGGCGCGAAATTTCGGCTTTCTGCACCCCAACTGCAAGCGCATCATCGCCTTGCTGCACGTGCTGCTGAAGTTCGTTCCTGCTCAGACGACGGCCTGGGTCAAGGAGCGGGCACCGATTCTGTGCGCCTGCTGCGGGGCGGTGATGGCGATCGTGAGTAACTCCTCAAAAACCCCGGGCATAAGCGTTCGCTGAATTCGGGGTGCTTGCTTGCAGGAAGGGCTGGACACAGCGCGCGAGATGTGATTCAATCCGCAGCATGAGCACGGAAACCCCACGGAAGCTTCCCGGTATCCCGGATATCCCTGCCGACCAAAGGACACCGGCGGTCGTGCAGCTGCTGGAACTCTGCCATCGGCAGCAGGAACAGATTCAGGCGCTGCGCGATGAGGTGGCGCGACTGAAGGGTCAGAAGCCGAAGCCCGTGATCAAACCGTCGGCGCTGGAAGGCGATCGCACCGAGAAGAAGCAAGGGCAGGCGCCGAAGCCTCACGGCAAACGCCACAAGACGGCAGAGCTTGAGATCCACGAGTCGGTCAAGCGACAGCCGGCAGAGACGATTCCGCCGAACAGTCGCTTCAAGGGCTACCAGGATTTCGTGGTGCAGGAGCTCCGGATCGGGGTTCACAACACCCGGTATCGGCTGGAGCGCTGGGTCACCCCCGAGGGCGAGAGCCTGATCGGCCAGGTGCCTGCCGAGATCGGCGGTGTGCATTTCGGCCCGCAGCTGCGTGCTTTCATCCTGTACCAGTACCACCATGCGATGTGACGCAGCCGCTCTTGCTTGAGCAACTGCGGGAGTGGCAGATCGACCTCTCGGCCGGGCAGCTCAGCGCGTTGATCACCGACGGCCATAGCGAGTTCCATCGCGAGAAGGACGCTGCTGCAAGCGGGGCTGCAGCGCAGCCGGTACGTTCATGTGGACGATACGGGTGCGCGCCATCGGGGCAAGAATGGGTACTGTACGCATATCGGCAACGAACGCTTCGCCTGGTTCGCGAGCACCGACAGCAAGAGTCGGATCAATTTCCTGGAATTGCTCCGTGCCGGGCACGATGCCTACACCCTGAATCAGGCCGCGCTGGCCTACCTGGCCGAGCACAAGCTGCCGTGCGCCCAACTCCAGGCACTCACCGCGCTGGCACCGGCGGTATGGACGGGTCAAACCGCCTGGCAGGCGGTCTTGGCTCAGCAGGCCATCACCGATCCGCGCCATGTTCGCCTGGTGACCGAGGCGTCTTGCTCGGTACCGTCGTCGAGCAGGGCGTCGCCCCCGATCTGGCGATCGTCAGCGATGACGCCGGGCAGTTCGATGTGCTGACCCACGTCCTGTGCTGGATCCATGCCGAACGCGTGCTGGCCAAACTGCTCGGCTTCAACGATCTGCAACGCCAGGCGCTGGCCTCGGCGCGCAGCGAGCTGTGGGCGATCTACGATGCGCTCAAGGCGTACAAGGAAGCGCCGGAGGCACTCACTGCAGCCGCGATCGAAGCCCGCTTCGACAAGCTTTGTGCCACCCGGACCGGCTATGCCAGCCTCGATCAGGCCCTGAAACGAATGCGCCGCAACCGGGCGGAGTTGCTGCGCGTGTTGCAACGTCCCGAGCTTCCCTGCACAACAACCTCAGTGAGTCGGATATCCGCGACTACGTCAAGAAGCGCAAGATCAGCGGCTCCACCCGCAGCGCGTCCGGCCGCCGCTGCCGCGATACCTTCGCCAGCCTCAAGAAGACCTGCCGCAAGAACCAACTTTCCTTCTGGCAATACCTTCAGGACCGCGTCTTCGGCTGGCATCGGATTGCTCCGCTGGCGCAGTGGATCTTTGAGGCCACGCCGACGGGGGCGAATGTTCCCGTACCTGGCCCCTGAAACGGCGCCCGCTCGCTATTGCGGGCGCATCTTCAGCACCGCGGAGCTCGACCAGATCCGGCGGCTGATCGCAGCCAATCCTGCCGCCTCGCGCGCGCAGCTGTCCCGCTTGGTCTGTGCCGATCTCGGCTGGTGCCGCGAGGATGGGCGGATCAAGGAGATGAGCTGCCGCGTGGCGATGCTGCGCATGCAGACCGATGGCTTGCTGCAACTGCCGCCGCCGCGCAACGGCAATCACAACGGAAAACCCTGGCACCGTCGTACCGCGCAGGCCGAACCCGACGCGCTTTTGCGTGCCGACGGCCCGCGTAGCCTGGGCACGCTGCAACTGCACTTGGTGAGTCATCGCGCCGAATCGCAGCTGCACAACGAGCACATCGACCGTTACCACTACCTCGGCTATCAACCGCTGCCCGGCGCCCAACTGCGCTACTTCGTTCGCGCGGGCGGACGACTCGTCGCCTTGCTCAGCTTCGCCGCCGCCGCCTGGAAGACCCAGCCGCGCGACCACTATATCGGCTGGACGCCTGCGCAACGCCAGGAGCACCTGCACCGGGTCGGAACAACGCTCGATTCCTCATCCTGCCGTGGATTGAATGCAAGAATCTGGCCTCGTCCATTTTGGCTCGCGCCGCCCGGCAGATCGCCGCCGACTGGCAGCTCCAATACGGTTACCGGCCGCTCTTGCTCGAAACCTTCGTCGAGCAAGAGCGCTTTCGCGGCACCGCTTACCAGGCGGCCAACTGGATCTGCCTCGGTCAAACCACCGGCCGCGGCAAGCTCGATGTTCACCACCAAGCCCTGCTGCCGATCAAGACCGTCTGGCTCTATCCGCTCGACAGGCACTTCAGACGGGTACTCTGCGGGTGAGTGCGTCGCTCCGAAGCCAACCCAGTGCCATGCTCCTGCCCAGGGTTTTTGAGAAGTTACGATCGTGAGAACGCGCATTCCGTCGGTGTTCCCGGGGCCGATGCCCGTCCCCCTTGCCGCCGTGAGGGCTCGCTGATCGTGTAGGCAAACGATCCTTGAAGCGTCACGGGAGTTCAGCGCCCACAAGCTGAGAATCTCGCTCGCCTTGAGTCGACGTTGAATCCGGGGGGAATCCCCCACCACGGCCCAGATTGCCCATCACCTGCCGCAGCGGCAGGCATTCGAGGCGCCTTCAAGCGCCCGTCAGCCCGGCAGAACGACCCACCGGGCCACTTCCCAAAAACATATTTTCTATGCGGCTCGGTCAGCGTCCCCCGGGCTCGTCCAACAAACGGTTCAGATCGTGGCTTCCCTTCGCTCTCACGATCTAACCTTATTCGTTACCGTGAAAGCCCGGCTGTTTGACATCGCTTTCATCGTCAGGGGCGAGTCAATCGTTAATCATGATGGGTTAGACCGATGCATCGCGAAACGCGCGCAGAACCGTGTTGATCCGCGTTTGATAGCCCGGCCCTTGCGCCTTGAACCACTCAAGGACATCTAGATCGACCCGAAGCGAGATTGATGCCTTAGACGGCAAGGGCTGCAAACCTCGCCGAACGACGCCTCGCACGATGTGGCGGACGCTGGCTTCGGGATGCTCCCTGGTTGGCGTGACAGGCCCTGTCTTCTCTTTGAGACGTGCCCAATCAGTGTTGGATTTCATTGAAGTAGATGCTTGCTTCACGGGCGGTTGCTTTGCGGAAGGAGATGATGCGGATTTCATGTTCGGTCTCCGTGTGAATGGCACGATCAGCAAGCATCAGCGGGAGTTTGGTGGCTTCAAGCGCGACCTGAAGGCGATGGCGGCCTGGCTGCAAGAGCTGGGTGTCGAGTTGGTGGTGATGGAGAGCACCGGCATTTACTGGAAGAGTGCGCATGCGCATATCGAACGGGTGGGCATTCCTGCGTTGGTCGTGAATGCGCATTTCATCAAGTATGTGCCGGGCCGCAAGACCGACATGGGTGATTCGGAATGGCTGGCGGTGCTGGCGCGGTTTGGGCTGGTGCGGGGCAGCTTCATTCCGCCGAAGGACTTGCGTGAATTGCGCATCCTCTCGCGCTATCGCCGCAAAGTATCGCAGATGCTCGCGAGCGAAACCAACCGGATGCACAAAGTGCTTGAGGATGGCGGGATCAAATTGGGGGCCGTCGTATCCGACATCAACGGCGTTTCCGCACGCGAGATGGTGGCTGGGCTGATTGAAGGCAAACCGCTTGGCGAGATGCTCGCCATGGCGCGTGGCAGCCTGAAGAACAAACGCGATGACCTGGCCGCATCGCTTGATGGCGATCTCTCGCCGCGCCACCTGTTCGTCCTGCGCCAGTTGCATGAGCACGTGACCTCCTTGGAACGGCAACTCGCCCAAATGGATGCCGAATTGTTTCAGGCGATGACACCTTACCACTGGGCATGGGTACTCCTGCAGACGATTCCCGGCATTGATGCCATCGCCAGTGCCCTGATCCTGATTGAGATCGGCGACGACATGTCGCGTTTTGGCGATGCCGACCGACTGGCCTCATGGGCCGCTCTGTGTCTTGGTAACAATGCATCGGCGGGCAAGCGAAAATCAGGAAAAACGCGAAAAGGAAACGCCATTGTTCGTTACCTCTTGTGTGAGTGCGCGAATGCAGCGCGAATGACGAAAAGCAGTTTGGCCTCCAAATACCGCAACCTGAAAGTCCGCAAGAGCCACAACAAGTGCATTGTCGCTATCGCACATAAAATGATTCGCATCATCTATTTCATGCTGTCGCGGCGTGAGCCCTATCGTGATCCAGGGGTGAATTACGAAGCCATGTCCGCTCAGAAAAACGCTCCACGCTGGATCAAGGCTCTCAAAAATATCGGCAAGTTGCCAGAAGCAACCACTGCCTCAGCCTGACCAGCCATCGCTTTACGTGACTATCCTGCTGACGGCGGGAGGTCTTTGTTTGCCTTTTCCCCCTGGGCTTTCACGGTAACGTAGAAGTCACCGGCGCTGCGCGGCTTTATCGCGCAGCGTCCGTGTGGACTGCCGGGTTGGGTGTAGCGCTACTTGCTGCAAGTAGCCTCGTGCGCGCTCACGGTCTCTCCTGATGGTTCCTCAAGTAGCGCGCTGACTGCTTGCGCGAACAGCAAAAGATCATCATCCTTAACTGGGTCAACAGGTTTCATCAGTTCAGCAATATCCACAGATCGATACTTCTCAATTCCAACATCGGCTGGTGATAAAAAGAAGCCTACGGATCGCCTATGCATGAGTGTGTCCTCCTAGCGGACTTGCAGTATTGCACTTCAAACGAACAAGCTCCACCACATTGGCGATGGCGGTAGCTGCATGATCAGCCACGAATGCGATTGAATCAACATGGCTAACCTCGAAGACATCAGTTTGACGAGATGCGATGTATAGAAGCCCAATCATGTCTTGCCTGGTTCCGGACCATGCATTCAACGGCGCCACCATCATCGTGGCGATGTCATCAGGATATCTTCGATCATTCTCTGTGATCTTGTAGGCGCCGATTGCGGCTGCCCCCTTTAGGTCGTGGTAGAAAATAACACCCTGACCGTTGTTGTCGTCGCGAAGAAACCTGGGTATCCCCTGATTTACAGGGATCGCTTCGGAAGTCCCCCTTCGATTTGGATTCAGCCCGGCCGAACGTGCAAAGGTCTTATAGACAATCAATCCCGTCTTGTTGTCCTCCACAGCAAGACGGATCGAGGCGGTGATGGACTCGTCGCCAATAAGCGTCTTGAAGTAGTCAGATAGGTTCTGGCACAGTTCTGTGAGCATCAGCTCCAGTTCTTTCGTTAGCTTTCCTTTCGAATACGGCTTGCCGGGTATGAGCTTACTGTGCAATGCGGTTTGCCGGTCACGTGCATTGTGAGTCAGCCTGTGCAACAGGTATTTCATGTTCAGAGAACGAATCGTCCGCCTTCTCAGATAAATGAGAGAGGCAAAGAACATTCCTCCGCAGACGAGCACGATCGCGGCAATGAAAAAGGATAAAGAAAATTCGAGTTTCGACGGAGTACTTTGCGGCCACCACCAAGGTGCGCCCATCGTAACGAGGGTAACAGTCGCGGTAACTGCGAGCCCTCGTACCCTTATTAGGCTACCAACAACCCCAAGGTTCCATGCGTTTCGACCTTCTGTGTAATGGGTGACAGGTTGTTTCATTTTCAACTCATACTGTATATGCAAAGTAGGACACCCAACGTTTCAGTTCAGCGGCCCGCGTAGGCGGGTCCACTGCAACTGATGGTTGGGCGTCGCTGCTCGCGAGGACGACAAGGTGTGTGCGTCATTCTCGCGGCGAAAGGGCAACAGGGAACGCACACTGATCGGGCCTTAGTTGCGCAGTGCATTCTTGTAGATCCTGCCGTCCTTCATGATGACGAGGAGGTTCTTCTCCGGATCCTCGATCAGATTGATGTTGGCAATCGGATCGCCGTCGACGAGCAGCAGGTCGGCGAGCGCGCCTTCCTCGACCACGCCGAGCTTGCCAGGGTACGGATTGCGCTTTCCCGACAGGTCCAGCAGTTGGGCGTTGGTCCCGGTCGCCATGACGAGCGTTTCCGCGGGCGTGTACCAGCGGGTCCACATCGTCAACAGTTCCCCGTGCAGCTGCGCCAGCGCCCTGGAAAAGAGGACGTCACTGCCCCACGCTGTCTTAATCTTGTACTTCTTAGCCAGCGCGAAGGTTCGGTCCGTGCCGGCTAACACTTCCGCAAACTTGGCTCGCTCAGTCGATCCGGGCGGAAACGCATCGGCCATTTCATCGGGAAACGCCTGAGTACTCAGCCAGATGCCCTTCTCGGCGATCAGCTTGGCGGTCGCGTCGTCCATCAGGTGGCCGTGTTCGATGCACTTCACGCCGGCGGCGATCGCGCGCCCGATGGACTCAGGCGTGTACGCGTGCACAGTGACATAGGTGCCCCAGTTCCCGGCGGCTTCGACCGCCGCGCGCAGCTCGACCTCGGTGAAGGTGGAGGCGTCGAGCGGACTGTGAGGCGAAGCCACCCCTCCGCCCGCCGTTAGCTTGATCTGCGACGCACCCAGCATGAGCTGCTCGCGCACGCGCACGCGGACCTCATCCGGGCTGTCCGCGATCATGGCGGCGCCGAGCAGCTCCCCGCGAGATTGCGGAGTGCCGAGCACGCGCGGTACTTCGAACGGCTGGCGGAAGTCACCGTGACCACTGGTGACGGTGATGATTGCGCCGGAGGGGAAGATGCGCGGCCCGGCCACGGTGCCCTCGTCGATGGCTCGCTTGAGCCCGAACGCCGGCCCGCCCATGTCGCGAACGGTGGTGAACCCGCGCATCAGCGTGGCCGTGGCCTCGGCGCCTGCGACGAGGTTGAGATGGCCGATGTCCCCCGTGAGCAGCGTTGCAGGCGTCGGCCGCACCAGCATCGTGTGCCAGTGCGCCTCGATCAGCCCGGGCATCAGCGTGCGCCCGCCCCCGTCGATGAGCAAGGTGGTGGCGCTTCGATCCGTCGGGATCGGACCTGTCGAGATGCGCTCGATCTGATTCCCGCGCACCAGGACGTTTGTTGGCCCTGAAAGCGCACTGCTCTTGCCGTCAAAGACGCGGACGTTCTGAAATAGCGTGACCGCGCCGCCGGAAGGAGTAGAAGGCCTCGCTCGCTGCGTTTCCTGCGCCTGGCCTGTTTGGCAGAGACCAACCAGGAGTGCCGCCAACACCAACGGTCGATACTGTCCGTGTTCTAGCGTCCGGATTGTCGTCAAACCGAACGATGCGAAGACTTGGCAAATAGCTTCCACCGCTGTCACCGGCCGCATTTGCGCCAGGCTACCTATTGATCTCATGTGTCTCCCGCGTGTCAACCTACGATCGCACCTTGCTGGCTCGACGCCCAACGTTTGAATTCAGCGGACGGCAAAAAGCGCAGCTTTTTGGCGGTCCGCTGGAATGATGGGTTGGGCCTCAATGGAGGTGCTCGCTTGGCGCGCCAAGAAGCGCGATAGAAATGTTGGTCAATTTGTCGAGGCAGTTCGTCGCAAGGGCGCTAACGGTGTCAGCCTTCATCGGTTCGTTCAGTTCCTTTCCCGCAGCAGAGGCGAGTAAGCCGTCTGACCGAACTGTGGCATTGAAACCAGCAGAACGCGGATCGCTATGAACCAACTTGTGCAGCACGGTTCTAGCCGCTTGTCGTTCTTCCTCTGAACCCTTTCCCATTACCAAGTCTAGGAGGCTGTCAAAAGTCGGTTGCGATTTGCGGGACCAACCATTGTTCCAAGCGTCGATTGCTGCTGGATTATCTTTGAGGTGGTAGATCATGCCCGTTCTCTCGATCAGTGGGCGCATAAGAATGCCCGCTGAGAAAAGGTAGGCCTGACGTATGAGTTCTCGCATACTCAACGCAATGCTTATACCTTGAGGAATTATCTCTACGGCTGCAATCTGAATGCCTGTCAAATCGGTCGCGAACGTTCGCGCTCCAAGCTGGCGATGTACAGCCATAGACTTTGTGATGGTGCGGTCAAAAAGTACGAGCAGCGGCCGGCCAAGGTATGGCTCATTGTCCGGCGTGAAAATGGGAACGGTTGATGAAGGCATGGACTAGCTCTTTGAGGCCCAACGTAGAAGTCACCGGCGCTGCGCGGCTTTATCGCGCAGCGTCCGTGTGGACTGCCGGGTTATGCCTTTGCTCGTGATTTCTGCAGAGTCGCATAGTTAACGGCATCAGCCAGTTTGTCGTATTGATAATCTTTGTAGTGGTAGCGCTCACCATCGAAAGTAATGCCGTGCATCGACATCAAATCTGCTTCAGTCCCGACGTGCGGTGATAAGAAGTCGCGTTGAATTTGCTTTATTACCCGAGCAGCATCAATGTTGCTCCCCAGGATACGAACTGCTTCATTTAGCGCCTTGGCGGCGCGCTTATGGCGACGCTCAATCAATTCACGAGCAAATGAAACCAGATTTGAGTTCGTTCCGAAATACAGTTCAAGGAATTTGCTTTCCATAGCATCGGCAACACGCTTGCGATCCGCAAATAGCTTCTCCTCTAGCAAATATGCACGAAATGAGTATGCAAGGCGCCACGATATCTTGGCCAGTTGGGACTCGATTTCCTGTAGATCAGAGTAGTACTTGACAGCAACCGCCCAATCTCGTTCAAGCGGATCATAGTGCGGCGGAATATCGTCAGCTTCTCCGTAGAAATACGAATCTCCAGATTGTGTGTTTGGGCCACGAACTCTGTCATATTCCTGTCGTCTGTCGGCGTCAGACAGAATTGAGTATGCCTCGTTTATCTCAGCCATTTTCCGATTTGCTTCTTGTTTGTCGCCTTCAAATCGGTCTGGGTGATACCGCTGGGCAAGCGTCCTATATGCGGTACGAATAACAACTTCTTCCGCAGTGGGTAGTACTCCAAGAATCGCGTAGTAGTCTTTTGTCGTGTCCATTGCAGGAAAGGCTTAAGGTTGATTAGAAGTCAGCGACATGATTGAACACATGTGACTGAAGCGCCTTGACCTCCAGAAGAAGGAGATTGAGCGGCGGAAGCCGGAGGTGACGCTTTTGTCTGTACTCAGCACGTTTGCCTGTGTATGCACGGGCGAAGCCTTGAATGTGTTCAGTAGATTCAGTGTCGGGCAGCCCTTTCAGGCGAGCACGCTTCACCAGCCGCTTGAGATCGTGGCCGTAGCGCTTTGCCAATACGTCGATGGTGTCACCATGTTTGAAGAGAAAGCTCTTGAGCATGAGTTCTGCTGCGTGTCCAGCGAGAAAGTAAGTAACCAAGGTATAGGCGACTCGCGTAGGCGGAGTATTGAACAACACTGTAGCGGCCTCCAAGAATTCTGACGAAAGCGAGTACAGGGTTGCCTCGTCCTCGAATTCTGGCAGTGGTGGCGGAGTCAAATTAGAAGGCATAGCGTGATGTAGCAATCCTACTTGACGCAAAGCTTTGCGTCATTATACTGTATGGATGTACAGCGATCGGAAAATTCTCAGACAAAACAGTGAGGTGCGCCATGGACCCGTCCACTAAAATTTCCGGCAATTGCGTCAATGCTCTCCCGGCTCCGCCACCACCCCGGCGGCTGCTCGACCAGCTCAGCGACCGCATCCGGTTCAAGCACTATAGCATACGCACGGAGCAGGCCTATTGCGGCTGGGTGCGACGCTTCATCCTCTTTCACAACAAGCGGCACCCTCGGGAAATGGGGGGCACACGAGGTCGAGGCGTTTCTTACTCACCTTGCGGTCGCGGAGCGTGTTTCGGCATCGACTCAGAACCAGGCGAAGAGCGCCTTGCTATTCCTCTACAAGGAGGTGCTGGAGGCCGAGCTGCCGTGGCTGGATGACGTTGAATCGGCGAAAGCTTCGCAACGCTTGCCGGCGGTTCTCACGCCTGAAGAAGTCCAGCGCCTGCTGGTGCTGATCGAGGGCACCACCGGCCTGATCCTGCGGCTGCTCTGCGGCACCGGCATGCGCATCATGGAGTGTCTGCGCTTGCGGGTGAAGGATATGGACTTTGCGCGCGGCGAGATCCTCGTGCGCGAGGGGAAAGGTTTCAAGGACCGGGTGACGATGTTGCCCAACACGCTGACGGCCCCGCTGAAAAGTCATCTGGCAAGCGCAAGGCGGCCGGGGTCTGACATTCCAACAAAGAAACAGAGAAAAAAACGAGCCCAGCTTGATTCATTCAAGTACCACAGCCGCCTCACTCTCCAAATCACCGATCATCGTGTAGTGTAGCGCGTTAGCCGGCAACCCTGGTTAGCCACCTTCAACTCATGCACGCGCCGACCCAAAGCCGTAGCGATGTTCACCAGGGCATCGAGAGAGAACCGCGACACGCGCCCGCGCAACAGACCATTGATTGATGCGCGCTTGGGTGACGCCGCGATAGGTTGCCGCGTCGGCCTGCTTCCAGTCGCTGTCCTTGATGATGGCCCCGATCTGTGGCATCCGTTCGGCGCCGACCTAAAGGTTGGCGGCCTGTTCGGGGGTGTCGGCGATCGCATTCCACACGCTGCTGAAAGTCTCGGGCTTGGTCATTGGGCATCTCTTGTCGGGTTCGAGAAGGTCGTCGATGCTTGTAGTTTCTCTATCGAACCTGCACACTTATCGCCAATGTTGTAACTCAACCGATAGAGGGACAAATCATGCGAAGCATGACTCTGGAACAGCTACGGGCGACCGTCAGCGCTGGTGGTGTTGTCGAGGTCACGTTGAAAGGGCATGGCGGTGGCTTCTTCCTGGAGATCGCCACTCGTAGCGGCCACGACGCCATTCTGTCCAAAGCCCGCAGTACCGAGCCGCGCCGCTTCGGCAATCCTACCTCCGCGCTAGTCGTGTTGCGTGATCTTGGCATTGCCGTTGCCCAACTCGACGCGACCGACTGGAACCCTGACCAGAAGAACATGAGCCAAAGCCGACAAGACCGCGCCCAGGCCATGCGCGAGGCGCACGAAGCCGCTGCCTATACCAGGTGGGTGGCCGCCGAACTTCAGGCCTCGATCGACGACCCTCGGCCGAGCATCCCACACGAAGAAGTGATGGCCGAAATGGACGCCGACCTTGCCGCTTGGCCGTCGGCCTAGAACAAGCGGGCATGTGCCAGCGCATCCGCGACGAGAACGAAGCGTGACGGGCAAAGCCTACTGCATTGAATGGCGGCCGATGGCCCGCGAGGACTTGCGCGCCATCGTTCAATACATCGGCAGGGACAGCCCGACGATCGCCAGGGCCTTCGGCAAGTCGCTGCGCGACAAGACGACGCAGCTGGCGGAATACCCCGAGCTTGGTCGGCCGGGCCGACTACCGGACATCCGCGAGTTGGTCGTACATCCGAACTACATTGTCTTCTACCGAGTTCTGGACGACGCGCGCACGGTACAGGTTCTGCGTGTCAAACACGTCGCACAACAAGTGCCTTGACCTGCGCCATGGACGCTCATCGAAAAGGGGGAATGGCGAGAGGATCGTTGGCAAACAAGTTACCCGCGATCATGGGTTCCCTGAATTGGGGTCGCCAAGCCCCATAGAGGGGAACAAGCGTTGCCCTCAGTGTAGCGCGCTGATCCCCAGATCAGGTACCATAGTACCCATTATGGGGAATAAAGCCTCTGTGTCGATTTCAGATGTGCTTTTCTCTGGCGGCCAGCAGCGGGTGCTTGGGCTGTTGGTTGGTCAACCGGACCGATCTTTCTACGCCAACGAAATTGCAAAGCTTGCCTTGACCGGGCGTGGCGCGCTGCAGCGTGAACTGGAACGAATGACATCCTCCGGTCTGATCACCATGACTCCGATCGGCCGACAGAAACACTACCAGGCCAACCGGAAATCGCCGATCTTCACGGAACTCCGGGGGATCGTCCTCAAGACCTTCGGGCTGGCCGATGTCCTGCGTGCCGCCTTGTCCGAGCAAGGCGGCCGGGGTCTAACATTCCAACACCTATGAAGCGATGCGCTATCCCCGGCGCATACGCTGAAGTTGCGCAGCCGCGCGCGGGTTTTACGCGCGAGGTCCACTCGAACGATCGGTTGGGGCCTGGGCATCAACATAGGCGTCGATCAGCCGACGAATCATGCGTTGGTATTGAGTGTGATGCTTTGTTGCCTCCGACTTGAAGAACTCGATGCCCCTCTTGCTCAGGGCCAAAGTGACCTTTACGCCTTCTTCACGAAACGCCAATTCGGCTGGCGATGGAAGGAAGTCTGGAATCACCTGAACCTTGCCAAGCGGCTCATCGGTGTATTTGATTTTCGCGCTCATAAATTGCCTTTCCTTTGCGCCAGTAACCGGCGCCGATGATTCGAACAAGCGACGCGCGGTAAGTGACCCGCACCGTGAGTACGCCACCGTCGACTTCGCCGAAGCAATAGAAAGGTTCTTCGTCTTGGCTGTAAGTTACATCCTTGGCAATCACGCGCCGCGGGTCCGCAAATGCATATTGCGCACGCGAGAACGAAACCCCGTGCTTCCTCAGGTACTCGTCGTCCTTGTCAGGGTGCCAATCGAAGCGAGTGCGCGCCATGGCTAAAGACCAGCACTCGGCAATGCAAAAAGCCATACGTTGATATGGAATTCTTTAACGCCTGCAGCCAGCGATCGAGCTGGCGCAGCGGGTCGGTGTCCCGGCAACGGCTTTTCAGCCGCGCCTTGCGTCGATCCAGGTTCACCCGGTCGAAGAAGACCTACGGGCCAACGGCTAGAACCAGTGGCGCCCGCTGTGACCATGTCGCGTCCGGGCGTCTGTCGCATAGACCACAAGAACTCCCTGCTGTCCCAGCATCCGATAGAATGCGCGGCACCCACATTGGCTTGCGCTCGTCGCACGTGTTCATCAACCTCAACCAGCCGACATCGGCCGACCACCACCATGACCGCAAAGGGATGCTGGTATCCTGCCACCCGGTTGCGCATGCCTTTCCTTGCGCGCCGCTAGAGGCCTCCCGCTTGCAAAGCGCATCGGGAAGGCTATGGGCGCACTCGCAGCCTGGCTGCGCCGGCGCTTACCGCGCCTGATGGCACGTAACGCTATCGAAATCAGCGAGAAAGCCGGCGTCCGCTACCTGCATTTCTCGTCCGCCTGGGTGCAGGGGGCGATGCGTATTCAGCGGCCGAATGCCCTCGAGCTGCCGTACACGCGCGAGATGATGGCCGGCTTATTGCTGCGCGAGCCGCCGTGGCCACGCCAGGCACTGCTGATCGGCCTCGGCGCCGGATCGCTGGCGAAGTTCATCTACCATCAACTGCCGGCAACGAAGATCACCGTGGTCGAGATCGATCCGCAGGTCGAGATTGTCGCGCGCGTGCACTTCAAACTGCCCGATGACCCCTTGCGACTACGCGTGGTCATCGCCGACGGCGCCGAGTACATGCTCCAGGGTGACAGCCACCACGACTACATCCTGGTCGACGGTTTCGACCGCAACGCCCGCGCTGGCGTCCTCGACACCCTGCCCTTTTACCAGGCCTGCCGCGTTCGCCTCAGCGAGAACGGGCTGCTGGCAGTCAATCTGCTCGGTCGCGAGCGTGGTTTTCAGGCCAGTGTCGATCGTATCCAGCAGGCTTTCGATGGCCGCGTCGTGGTCTTTCCGTCCTGTGACAGCGGTAATACGATCGCCTTCGCTGCCGCCGGCGATCGCGTCGATGCGCGCTACGACGTGTTGATCCGCCGCGCCAGCCAGTGCCGGGAACAAACGGGTCTGAACCTGCTGCCAACCGTCTCCCGGCTGCAACTGGAACAGTACCTGAGCAGCGATCTGCTCAGCATTTAATGCGTACTCTCATCGAGCGCATGGCGGCATCTCCAGAAGCTCCCGTAAAACACGGTGTCACGGGTATACTTGCGGCCTCTCGATGCTTCCCGCAGCCTGCTCCCAAAAAAATGCCCAAGTCATGACTCAAGCCATCCACGCAGCCTCCCCGCCGGACCCTGCACTCTCGGGGCTGGCGGTTGCCTCCCTGCCGGCCGTCTGGTCAGCGCAGGTGAATACGCAACTGGCCAGCGACGAGAAGATCCTGGCCTCGCTCGAGATCGACCTCGACGCCCGCCTGCGCTTTGCCACCGGCGTGGTGGTGGTGACCAGCGAGCGCCTGCTGGTGATGTCGGCAGACGACAGTCAATGGCAGAGCTGGACCTACCGGCCAGGACTTGCGCTGACGCGCCGTGACCATTCTGGTGTCGGGACCCTCGAACTCTGCGATGGAAACTCGCTGTTGGGACACTGGCGCTACACGCTTGGCGCCGACATCGCCGCCGGCCGTCTGGTTGACCACTTCACGCGGCAACTGACCTTCCGGGTCACCGGCGAACTACCGCCACCGTCGGCGCTGGCGCTCTGCCCGAAGTGCGAAACGCCGCTGTTGGCCGGACAGGAGGAGTGCCCGGCATGCAGCAAGGAAATCCACGAACCGCCCTCGACCTGGACGCTGTTGCGCCTCGGGCGCTTCGCCAGACCCTACCGCGGACGATTGCTGGCGGCCTTCGTGCTGTCGCTGCTGACCACCGCCGCGACGCTGGTGCCGCCGTACCTGACGATGCCCCTGATGGACAAGGTGCTGATCCCGTTCCAGAACGGCCAGCCGATCGACACCCACCTGGTCATGCTCTACCTCTCGGGCCTGCTGGGAGCGTCGCTGTTCGCCTGGGTGCTCGGCTGGGGGCGCAGCTATATTCTGGCGCTGGTTTCCGAGCGGATTGGTGCCGACCTGCGCACCACCACCTACGAGCATCTGCTGAAACTGTCGCAGGAGTACTTCGGCGGCAAGCGGACCGGCGACCTGATGGCGCGCATTGGTTCCGAAACCGACCGCATCAACATCTTCATCTCGCTGCACCTGCTCGATTTCGCGACCGACGTGCTGATGATCGTCATGACCACGGCGATTCTGGTATCGATCGATCCCTGGCTGGCGGCCGTGACCCTGTTGCCGCTGCCGATCATCGGCTGGCTGATCCACGTCGTCCGCGAAAAGCTGCGCACCGGTTTCGAACGTGTCGACCGCATCTGGGCAGAAGTCACCAATGTGCTGGCCGACACGATTCCCGGCATCCGGGTGGTCAAGGCCTTCGCGCAGGAAAGCCGCGAGGCGTCGCGTTTCCGGGCGGCGAATGCGCACAATCTGGATGTCAATGACCGGGTCAACAAGGTCTGGTCGCTGTTTTCACCGACCGTCACCCTGCTCACCGAAATCGGCCTGCTGATCGTCTGGGGTTTCGGGATCTGGCAGATCTCGCAGAACAAGATCACCGTCGGGGTGCTGCCCGCTTTCCTCGCCTACATCAGCCGTTTCTACCTGCGCCTCGACTCGATGAGCCGCATCGTCTCGGTCACGCAGAAGGCTGCGGCCGGCGCCAAGCGCATCTTCGATATTCTTGACCATGTATCGAGCGTTCCCGAGCCGACCAACCCGGTGCACCTTTCCAGGGTTTCGGGGCGCATCGAATTGCGCAGTGTCGGCTTCCGCTACGGAACGCGCAGCGTCACCCGCGACATCAACCTGGTCATCGAACCCGGCGAGATGGTCGGCCTGGTCGGGCACAGCGGTTCTGGCAAGAGCACGATGGTCAACCTGATCTGCCGCTTCTACGACGTCACCGAAGGCGCGATCCTGATCGACGGCGTGGACATCCGCTCGCTACCGGTGGCCGAGTACCGCAAACACATCGGCCTGGTATTGCAGGAGCCTTTCCTGTTCTTCGGCACGATTGCCGAGAACATCGCCTACGGCAAGCCCGAAGCGACGCGTGCCGAGATCATGACTGCCGCCCGCGCCGCGCACGCCCACGAGTTCATCCTGCGCCTGCCGCACGGCTACGATTCGCTGGTCGGCGAACGTGGACAGGCGCTGTCGGGTGGCGAAAGACAGCGCATCTCGATCGCCCGCGCGTTGCTGATCGACCCGCGCATCCTGATCCTCGACGAAGCCACTTCGTCGGTCGACACGACGACCGAGAAGGAAATCCAGAAAGCCCTCGACAACCTGGTGCGCGGACGTACGACGATTGCCATCGCGCACCGCCTATCCACCCTGCGCGACGCCAATCGCCTGGTCGTCCTCGACCGTGGCAGCATCGTCGAGGTGGGCAGCCACGATGAGTTGATGGCTTGTGAAGGCCATTACTACCGCCTCTATCAGGCGCAGGCACGGAATATCGATACCGAAGACGAACTACGCCAAATGGACATCGACCCCAAGGACGAGGGAGACCGCGAATGATCGACGCCCCTGGCTACCAGTTGCGCCGCAACGCTTTCGGCAAGCTCGAATTCGTCGGCCCGGACGGCGAGACGCAAGTGGGTGTAGTGCCGGTACGCGCCTTCCCGATCACCGCGCCCGACGAGGGCATCGGGCTGGTCGACTCCTACGGCAACGAACTGGCCTGGATCGACCGGCTCGAAGACCTGCCGGACGAGCTGCGCAGCATCGTCGAAGGAGAACTCGCCCGACGCGAGTTCATGCCGGTCATTACCCGCATCGTCAGCGTCGCGAGCTTTGCGACGCCGAGCACCTGGCAGGTCGAGACCGATCGCGGTGCAGCCAGCCTGATCCTCAAGGGCGAAGAGGACATTCGGCGTCTCACCCCGCCGGCGCTGCTGATTGCCGACAGCCACGGCATTCACTTCCTGATCCGCGACCGTTACGCGCTCGATCAGCCAAGTCAGCGGATTCTGGACCGCTTCCTGTGAGGCAACTTACCTCAATCGCCCGCTCTGGCGGTCAGCCGATTGACGCCTGCAACGTTACTCCCATGATATTGAGGGCCTGGCCTGTGGTCTTCTTGCCTGCCGCCTGTTCCGCGCCGACGCGTGCCACCCTTCCTGTGCCTGGACTGTCGCCATGAAAACCAAAGACATCAAGTTCGTCGAGATCCGCTACCTGCGCGGTCCGAACATCTGGACCTACCGCCCGGTCATCGAAGCGGTGGTCGATATTGGCGAACTCGAGGACTTTCCGTCCAATCTCATCCCGGGATTCTACGAGCGTCTGACCGCGCTGCTGCCGTCGCTGATCGAGCACCGCTGCAGCTACGGGGAGCGCGGCGGCTTCCTGCGGCGCGTCCAGGAAGGCACCTGGCCGGCGCACATCCTCGAACACGTCACGCTCGAACTGCAGAACCTGGCCGGCATGCCCGGTGGTTTCGGCAAGGCGCGCGAAACCTCGACGCGTGGTGTCTATAAGGTGGTGGTGCGGGCCTGGCACGAGGACGTCACGCGCTCCTGCCTGTATGCCGGACGCGATCTGCTGCTGGCGGCAATCAAGGACACTCCTTTCGACGTTGCCGGCACGGTGGCGCACCTGGCTGACATGGCCGAGCGCAAGCTGCTCGGTCCGAGCACCGGCTGCATCGTCGAAGCGGCGACCGCCAAGGACCGCCGTATTCCGGCGATTCGCCTGCTGGCCACCGGCAATCTGGTTCAGCTCGGCTACGGCGCCCACAGCCGGCGCATCTGGACCGCCGAAACCGACCGCACCAGCGCGATTGCCGAAGGCATCTCGCGCGACAAGGACCTCACCAAGACGCTCATTCAATCCTGTGGCGTGCCGGTCCCCGAAGGACGCCTCGTCGATAGTGCCGACGATGCTTGCGAAGCGGCCGAGGAGATCGGTTTCCCGGTGGTCGTCAAGCCCTCGGACGGCAACCACGCGCGCGGCGTGTTCACCAATCTGATGACCCGCGAGGAAGTCGAGTCAGCCTATGCGGCGGCGGTCGTCGAGGGTAGCGGCGTCATTGTCGAGCGTTATGTGCGCGGCTCAGAGCATCGCCTGCTGGTGGTCGGCGGCAAGCTCGCCGCCGCGGCGCGCGGCGAGGTCGCCAAGGTCATCGGTGACGGCCGTTCAACGATCAACGAGCTGATCAACAGCCAGATCAATACCGACCCGCGCCGCGGCACCGCCGAGGAATTCCCGCTGGACATCATCGACCTCAGCGATAACCCGGTCGCCCGTCTCGAGGTATCTCGCCAGGGATTTACTCCCGACTCGATCCCGCCGGCGGGTCGCGAAGTGCTGATCGTGCGCAGCGGCAACCATACCGACGATGTCACCGACCTCGTACACCCCGAGACGGCAGCTACCGCCTCGTTGGCCGCCCGCATCGTCGGACTCGACATCGCCGGCGTCGATCTGGTCTGCGAAGACATTTCCCGGCCGCTCGCTGAACAGCGCGGTGCGATTGTCGAGGTCAATGCCGGCCCAGGCCTGCTGATGCACCTTAAACCGGAGACCGGTCAGCCACGTGCGGTCGGCCGCGCCATCGTCGACGAGTTGTTCCCCAACGGCGGCGACGGACGCATCCCGGTGGTCGGCGTCACCGGCAGCTACGGCAAGACCACCGTCGCCCGCCTGATTGCCAGTCTGCTCGCCCTTTCGGGCAAGCATACCGGTCTGGCCTGCAGCAGCGGCATGTTCAGGACCGGCGTTGTATCGACCAGGGCGACAGCGCCAACTGGGGAGCCGCGCACCGCATCCTGATGAATCGCATTGTCGAAGCGGCCGTTTTCGAGAACGGCAGCGACACCATCCTTAGCGAAGGTCTGGCCTACGACCGTTGCCAGGTTGGCGTGATTACCAACGTCGACGAGGCTCGGCATTTCGGCCCGCTACGACGTGAATACGCCGGCGCAGGTATTCACCGTTCTGCGGACCCAGGTCGATGTGGTACTGCCGGCGGGCGCCGCCGTCCTCAATGCCGGCCAGCCGATGCTGGTCGACATGGCTCCCCTGTGCGATGGCGAAGTGATCTTCTTTGCCGCCGACCCCGAGTTGCCCGCCCTCGAGACCACCGGGCGCAAGGCAAACGCGCGGTGTATGTTCGCAACGGTAAGGTAGTCCTGGCCAGCGGCGCCGACGAAACGGCAATCGTCAGTCTGCAGAGCATTCCCCTGATCAGCGCCCGAGCGACCGCCTTCCAGATCGAAAATGTCCTCGCCGCCAGCGGCGCGGCGTGGGCGCTCGGCATCGGAGCAGAAATCATCCGTACCGGGCTCGAAACTTTCACCGTCGCCTGAGTCGAGAACCAGCGCATCGTTCCTGGCCGCCAGGCCTGCGGACAGAACCAGAGAGAGGAAACTTTTCATGCAAGTCTCGCGTATCCGCGCCCTGCGCGGTCCCAATCTCTGGAGCCGACATACGGCTATTGAAGCGATTGTCTACTGCGCTGAAGAGGAGCGCAGCATTGATCATATGCCGGGTTTCGAAATCCGTCTGCGCGAACGTTTCCCGGAACTGGCCATGCTTGGCCCCGCTGGTCATGACGAAGCGGTATCGATGGCGCAGGTGCTCGAGTTCGCGACACTGGGCCTGCAGGCACAGGCGGGTTGCCCGGTCACGTTCAGCCGCACCGCGCAGACGCTGGAAACGGGCATCTATCAGGTGGTGGTCGAATACAGCGAGGAGGCGGTGGGTCGATTGGCCCTGGAGATCGCCCAGGACCTCTGCAAAGCTGCAGTCGAGGACGCGTCTTTCGACCTTGCCCAAGCGCTGGACCGCTTGCGCGAACTCGACGAGGATGTGCGCCTTGGCCCAAGCACTGGAGCGATCGTTTATGCGGCAGTGGCGCGCAACATCCCCTATCGCCGTCTGACCGAAGGAAGCATGGTGCAGTTTGGCTGGGGTAGCCGGCAGCGCCGCATTCAGGCAGCAGAAACCGATCGCACCAGCGCCGTCGCCGAATCGATCGCCCAGGACAAGGAACTGAGCAAGATCCTGTTGCACGCTGCCGGCGTCCCGGTGCCCACCGGTCGGCCGGTCCTGAGTGCCGAGGACGCCTGGGCAGCGGCCTGCGAGATTGGCGGTGCGGTGGTCGTCAAACCACAGGATGGCAACCAGGGCAAAGGCGCCGCCGTCAATCTGAGCAGCCGCGAGCAGATTGAAGCCGCCTACGCGATCGCCTATGAAGTCAGCGACGAAGTGCTCGTCGAACGCTACCTTCCGGGTCACGACTACCGACTGCTGGTGATCGGCGACAAGTTGATTGCCGCCGCCCGCCGCGATCCACCGCTGGTGATCGGTGATGGCGTGCATAGCATTCGCCAGTTGGTCGAGCGGGTGAACAGTGACCCACGCCGCGGTGAAGGCCACGCCACCTCACTGACCAGGATCCGCCTCGACGAGGTGGCCCTCGCCCGCCTGACCAGCGCCGGTCTGACTCCCGGAAACGGTGCCTGCCAGAGGCCGGCGCGTGGTCCTGCGCAATAACGCCAACCTCTCCACTGGCGGTACGGCCACCGACGTCACCGATGACGTCCATCCAGAGTTTGCGGCACAGGCAATTGCCGCCGCACAGACCATCGGCCTCGACATCGCCGGCGTCGACGTCGTCTGCGATGGCGTCCTGCGCCCGTTGGAAGCTCAGGGCGGCGGCATCGTCGAAATCAACGCCGCGCCTGGACTGCGCATGCATCTGCAGCCGTCGTTCGGCAAGGGCGGGCGGTCGGTGAAGCGATCATCGCCAACATGTTCGTTGCCGGCGATGATGCGCGCATTCCGCTGGTGGCCGTGGCCGGAACCAACGGCAAGACGACCACCGTCCGCCTGATCGCCAGCATTCTTGGCCAGCACGGCCTGCGCGTCGGCATGACGACCACCGACGGGTCTCACGTCGAAGGCCGACGTATCGATACCGGTGACTGCAGCGGCCCCAAAAGCGCCAAGAATGTTCTGCTGCACCCTGACGGAGGACGCGGCCGTACTCGAAACCGCGCGCGGTGGCGTGCTGCGTGAGGGACTGGGCTTCTGACCGTTGCGATGTCGCCGTGGTTACCAACATCGGGCTGGCGATCACCTCGGGCTTTCCTACATCAGCACCGTCGAGGATCTTCGGTGGTCAAGCGGGTGATCGTTCAGAACGTCAGACCCGGAACCGCTGTCGCTGTGCTCAATGCGGCCGATCCGATGGTCGCCCGAATGGCCGATTCGTGCCCGGGCAGCGTCACTTTTTTCGCCTGTGACCGGAATCATCCGGTGATGGCCATGCGCCGCGCGCAGAGAAAGCGGGTGGTCTATCGTGATGGCGATTCGATCGTCGCTTCCGGTGGCGGCGTCGAACACCGCATCGCGCCTCGCCGAGATCCCGGTGACGCAGAACGGCGCCATTGGTTTCCAGGTCGAGAACGCGATGGCCGCCACCGCGGCGGCTCTGGGCTCTGTGGGCATCGACTGGCCGACGATTCATCGCGCGGTCTGGGCAGCTTCGTCAACGACGCACAGACGGCACCCGGACGCTTCAACATGTTCAGCTATCGCGGCGCCACGCTGATTGCCGACTACGGCCACAACCCGATGCCATACAGGCACTGGTCGCGGCCATTGACAACCTGCCGTCACCGCCGGGCTGCAAGCGCTCGGTGGTGATCAGCGGCGCTGGCGACCGACGCGACGAAGACATCCGCCAGCAGACCGAAATCCTCGGCGACGCCTTCGACCAGGTCGTGCTGTATCAGGATCAGTGCCAACGCGGCCGTGCCGACGGCGAAGTCCTGGCCCTGCTGCACGAAGGACTGAAAAATGCCCGGCGGACCTCGGAGGTCAGGGGAAATCCGCGGTGAGTTCATCGCCATCGACAGTGCGCTGGCTGAACTGCAGGCGGGCGACACCTGCCTGGTCCTGATCGATCAGATCGAGGAGCCTGGAACATATCCTGCCGAGTGGCCGAAGGCTGACCGGGCGCCGAGTACGCACCAGGCCGGTCGTCGGCAATTACGTCAACGGCGGCCGGTAAGTCCACGAAAGGTTCCGGTCGATCCGGTGGAACAGCAGCTTGGTCGCCGCATCGCCCTGCGCAGGCGGACCCTTCAGATCCTTGCCAGGGAGTTCGCTGAGCGGCGTATCGGCGAGGCGAAGCAGCAAAGGCAGCGACACGCGTTTCCTGTCAATCCGGTCGACCGAGCAGGCCAGGCCGCTGCAGGACTGCTCCCCGGCCGCCAAGCAGGTCGGCGATTTGTGCCGCAGGGCGTTCAACCCGGCATCCTGCTCCTTTGACCAGATCAGCCAGCTGCGACAGCGTCCGCAGGGCCGGGGCAACCAGCACCGAAAGCCGCCGCCAGGCAAGGTGCTGCTCCGGGTTCAGACTCACCTCGTGGCGGCGGCTTGCCGCCCAGCAGCAGGTAACGGGCGAGTCCTGGTCGCCACGCAGGGGCATCCATTCCGGCGCGATGATCGGCAAGCGCTGCCTCGGTGCGGCACGCTTCGTTTGCAGCACGGCGATCTGCGCATCCTGGCTGGACAGGTCGTGGTAAGCGCAGCAGCAACACGCTGTCAACCTGGCGGCGAACGGGCAAGACCGATATGGATGTTCTTGCCGGCCAGCGCAAGCCTCCGAGATATCGAGCTTGAGTTCATCGGCAACGATATCGCAACTGGTGGCGTGCCCGATGATCACCTGGTTGACCAAT
>JADJOT010000001.1 GCA_016713625.1 Candidatus Accumulibacter affinis | reverse complement strand
CTCGGGCCGCAATCGACCCATAGCCGACCGCCAGCGCGAAGGAAAGCAGACGTTCAACGTCCAGGCTCAGTGTCCTTGGAGCGGAGTAGTAGGCAATAGAGGGCCTTGATCATCGTTCCGGCCACGTCACTGTGGCGGCACTACCCCGGCGACGTGGCGAGGGCACGCGCGGTCGTCGGTTCGAGACGCTGCACGCGTGGCGCTGCTTCGCAAGCGACCTCAGCATTGCGAACCGTGGATAGACCACGCCGGGTTGAGGTACAGCGCTTCCAGGTAGGTGGCCGGAACGATGATCAAGGCCCAATAGTTCTTCATATCTTCCACCTATCGTCTCGCCAGCACCGACTTTTCTAAAAGCGTGCGTACCCCCGTCAATTCGATCTCTGCAAATCGAATTTTATTCGCTGCACGAGTTGTTCAATATTGCCGGCAACCATAGAGCCAATGAAGCGCTTTTCCACTTCTTATTGTTGCGGATGCCGCCAATGACAATATGCTTCCCATTATCATCACACCGAGTAATCTCGCTCCATCTAAACATCTGCCTACCACTATCGGAAAAGCGTATTCCATTCGAACTGATGATCATCAGTGTGCCGGACAATACGACTGGCCCAATGTAGATCGTAGTAAAAGGCCAAAAGGAGCACCAACAAAGCGTTCAAAGATTTTAGACATTCATTGGGATTCCAATCGGCCCCGCCCGTCCATCCTTCACCGCCAATCGGGCTGAACCATGCCGATAGGCCATAGACAAGCAACGCGACCGAAAATATAAAAAGTACCCAATTGCAACCCAACGCTTTGACGTCACAATTAACTCTTCGGATGATTCGGGCGACTGTTGGGTTTTAGTAGATGTAGTATTGTCATTTTTATTCTGCCCTGACTCCTGGCTTTCGATCCATTCGTCGTGCTGTCTTCGTCGTACCGGATCAGAAAGCACTGCGTATGCCTCATTGATGACTTTCATTATCAGATCTGCTGCTTCACGATCCCCTAGGTTCTTGTCCGGGTGATGTTGCTGAGATAGTCCGCGATAAGCCGCACGAACTACTGCATCAGACGCAACCTAGAAATCTGTAAATTGTCGTAATGGGTTCTGATTTTTGGCATATCAAACTTTCAGATCACGGCTTATTCCGACTCTGCCCGGGATGAAAATTTAGCGCGTGCTGTGCTTCCTCTGGCGTGATGTCAGGGACAACGTAAAAACCCTACCTCGGGCAACAGCAAGTCAACTTCTGTTCCTTCTTCAATCTCCAGCACAACATTCTTAAGCGAATGGGATGGCCTGTCAGGGTTGATACTTGGCGCATCCCTTCCTACAAATTTCGCGCGCTGCAACCCGACAAATTACCCGAACTTCGTCAGCAGTAATGGTATTCCAGGCCCCGATTGACTATTAGGGCGGGAACCATCTTTCGCAAACCACAATGTAGTCATTTCCGTAATCTTCTTGGTAGGTCTAACGTCCAGCTCAGGCGCGGCGCGGCTTTATCGCGCCGCGCCCCCTAAGCGTAGTGTTAGGCGATTTCATTTCGCCAATTTCTTATCGTCTGGCGCCAGAACACCGGCTACCGCACCACCACCTAAGGCGCCCGCTCCGGCAACTAGTGCGGAGCCTCCGGCCATGCCGACCCCTTCCGGAGAGTAAGCTTCCGCCGCCAAGAGCCGCCAACCCAGCCGATGTAGCCGCCGCGCCACTAAGTACCGCCTGCAACCCAAGCTGCGGCGCTCGCAGCAGCCCCAATAACTGGAGCCGCTGCGTAAGCCAGCCTTCCCGTTGCGGCAGCTGCAGCGACCACGACTGCCGCCTTTCCGGATTTTCTGCGGCGGCAATCACATTCCCGGAGAGTTTGGCTGCACCTAAGGCGGCTTTACCCGTTAATACTGCTGTCGTCCCTGCAACCTTTGCAATTCCCTCGCGGTTGTCGTAGATGGTCTTGGCAACAACCGCAGTTGTACCAACCGCAACTTTAGTAGCGACTTTCGTCGTACCCCATGCAACCTTGCCAGTAACCTTTGCGGTAGCTAGTGTTGCCTTCCCAACGAATCCCCAAACCCCATTGCGATCTCCTATTCGGTGTGCGGTCGTTGCCTAACTTTGTTGTGGGGAGACAGTCTTGCTGCGTAACTCTCTGGCGCCCGCTCCCTAACTCGCCACCCGGCATCGCTCTGGAAGGCGCTTCCCAGCAGGCTCTCGCTCATTCGGCTGCGACCTCTACGTGGTACTAAATTTCCGTGAATGGCAGCGGCTTCAAATGTCGGGCGATAGAGTATACCCAGACCGCTGCAACGACCGCTTTCGGCTTACTTCTTCACTGTCTCTTCCTCACCGGCTGCCGACGGACGCCATCCTGCATCCATTGACCGCTCTCGCTTCAGAGCTGCCAGTCGGGCAAGGATAGCACCGTTGGCAATTGAACGGCGGCTTCGGTGTTGTTGCGGGGTCCGCTGGATGGCTGCTTTCCAAACTCCTGACCGGCTCCTTTGAGTCAGTTGCAGCCAGTGGCCAAAAAATCTTAATGACGCTTCGAGTCGACTTCGGCAACTGGATGCTGCCGCTGCTGAACACGCAATGCAGCAGCGACCAGCCCGCCACGCTCGAATCCGGCGCCACCGCGGCGTGGAGCGAGGGCGCGCGCGTCTGGTTCAGCATGCCGGCGAGCCTCTCCGACGCGAGCACCGGACAGCTTGCCCTCGCCTTCGTGCTCGATAGCAGTGCCGAGCGGCTCGGCAACGATGCGGCCGCGCCGCAGCTTCGCCATCCGGTGTTCACCGGCAGCCAGGGCTGGCAACTTGCAGCGCATGCCGTCGCCGGCAGCAGCCGGCCCGACCCGCTCGTTCGCCAGGGAAGCCGCCTCTTTGATCAGCTCAGCGGCCTGCCCTGGGTTCCCGCCGCCTATACCCTGACCGCCCCCAACGGCGATCGTTATGAGCTCGATGGTGAGGGCCGCATCGAGCGGATCAGTTTTGCCGATGGCGCGCAGTGGCTGGTCTCCGACGCCGGCATCGCCGCGATCGGCAGCGACGGCCAGCCGGCCGAGCGTCTCGACTTCGTTCGTGACAGCCAGGGGCGGATCGCTCGCGTCAGCGGCGTCCCGCAGGGGCGCGATCACACCAGCAGCACGGTCTATTCCTACGACCGCCAGGGACGGCTGCAGCTCGTTCGCCCGCTCGACGCCACCGGCACGCCCTACGGCTACGCACGCGACGGTGGCCTGTTGACCGACACCCTCACCGCGAATCTCGGCACGGCTAGCCAATGGGATGGGCTGGCCTGGAGCGGCCAACTCAGCGGCAGCGCCGTACTCGGCTTCACCATCCGCGACAGCGAAGCGGCGTCCACCGCGCAGCTTCCCGGCGCTCCGGGCGCTATCCTCCTTGCCGTCGAGAGCCGCAGCGATGATGCCAACGCAGTTCTCGAATGCGTCGGCGGTGAGGTGCTCGGCAGCCGTCTGAACGAGGGAACGCGCACGACGCTGCTGCGCGTCAGCGAAGCCGGCCTCAAGCTGCTGCGCCTGACTGGCAGCGGCCAGGCCAGCGTAAGCGTCCGCGTCGCCGGCGACCTCAACCGCGATGGCCGCGTTGACGCCGTCGATTCGGCGCTTTGGCAGGCGGCCGCCGGCAGCAGCGCTGCCGACCTCAACGGCGATGGTACGAGCAACGCGCTCGACCGCCAGATCCTCTTCGCCAATACCGGCTTCCGGGCCAACCGTGCGCCGATCGCGACGCCGCTGCCAGCGCTCCTGCCAGCACTCGTCACCCACACCGATCTGAGCGCCACGACCCGCCTGTCGGCGATCGCCGAGGACCCCGAGGGCGATCCGGTCTTCTGGCGGATTCTCGACACCACGCATGGCAACGCCCGCCTCGGCGCCGATGGCCAGACGCTCTTCTTCGCTCCCGAGACCGGCTACGCCGGCGCCGCGAGCATCACGCTGCAGGCTGACGACGGCTATACGGCGGCAGCCCCCATGGTTCTCAGCGTGAACGTCAGCGACGCGCAGCTCACCGCCATCCACCTCGCGCCGCTGGCCCGGCTGCACGCCGGGCAGACCGCGCGGGTCCAGGCCAGCCTC
Organism: Candidatus Accumulibacter affinis; assembly: GCA_016713625.1. Taxonomy (GTDB): domain Bacteria; phylum Pseudomonadota; class Gammaproteobacteria; order Burkholderiales; family Rhodocyclaceae; genus Accumulibacter; species Accumulibacter affinis. Next base: position 265,259 of record JADJOT010000001.1, on the reverse strand, counting down.
GACTTCACCGATGCGCTCGGGGTGGTCGTCACCGACGCCGCTTACCTCCAGGTCACCACGGCCGATCTCGCTGACCTCGCTGACCTCGGCTACGTGGGCAGCCAGGTGCTGCAGGTGGACGACGCGCACGACCAGATCCGGGCCACCGGCGAAGGCCCGGCGCTCGTCGTCGTCCGGCGTATCGACCGCGACGGGCACCTGCTGCAAGCCGTCGCGAGCCTCAACGCCGCGGCGGCGCCACCCGATCCGGAGGCCAGCGCGAACCAGGGCGCGGCCCCCGAAGCCATCACCCTCCAGCCCGACGTTTATCCCGGCACGCTCACCCTCACTCCCGGCAGTACCCGCCAGCTCAGGGTGCATGGCGTCGACCCCGACAGCGGCGAGGAAACCGACCTCCACAGCGCCCGCCAGATCGTCTTTGCCGGCCTGCCGGAGCAGGTGGAAAGCTATCTCGACCCGAACACGCAGTCGCCGCTGCTCGACCCCGAGACCGGCGATTTCGTGATCGATCCGCAAACCGGCGCGATTGCGCTCGACCCGAATACCGGCGAGTGGGTCCGCTTGGTCCTCCCGGCGCTTCCCGCAGTCAGCAACGGCACGCGCTACTTCGTCGCTGACGGGCGCATTGCCAGCGTCAGCGAAGATGGGCTGATTACCGCGCACGGCAGCGGACGGACCGTAATCTCGATCGTTCATCTGAGCAACGAGGTCGACGATTCCGGGAGCGTCCGCAGCCGTGTCATCGCCCAGACCGACATCGTGCTGGTCGTCGAAACCGCGCAGCTCACCGACGACGACCCGGCGACCCCGGCTCCGGCGGGGGTGGCCATCGCCGCCGGGCACGGCGGCATCGTGCAGGCGGCCAGCGGTGAAAGCGTGCTGATCGGCCCCGGCGCGTTGCCGGAGGACGCGGTGGTGGCCATCCGCCGCATCGACCTCGCCCAACTCGAAGCGGTCGCCGGTCTGCGCGCGCCGGAACCCGGGCTGCTGCAGCTGCTCGGGGCATTCCAGCTCGAAATCGGCGAGGCAGGCACGCAGGCGCCGGTGCAACTCTCGATCCCGCTGCAGGACACGGCGGGAGTGCACAGGAGGCGACGAAGTGCTCTTCCTGCGCCGCGGCGTCGCGCCGGCCACGACCGCCGCATTCGCTGGCCAGTTGCAGCCGCTGTGGTGGGTGCTCGACAACGGCTTTGTCGGCAGCGATGCCAGCGGCCAGCTCGTCGCCCGGACGGCGAGCCCGCCGTACAACGGGATCAGCGGATCGGGCGACCTGATCTGCGTCAAGACCACCCGCGACCGGCAGACCGGAGCGATCACCGTCAGGGATGGGGATCGACGTCTTTGCCCTGCTGGCCAATGACCGCGCCTTCTCGATGGCCGGCAACCTGGCGAACAGCGGCCTGGCAGGCGCGGGAGCCGCCAGCGACCTGATCGGCAACATCGCCGGTCTGTCCGATCTCTACGCGATCCATCTCGACTTCGGCGGCGCCTACCAACTGCTGCCGGTGCAAAAGGACCTCTCCAACGGCGATCTGACGCTGAGCATCGAGGCCCCGACCGCAGTGGCCTCGGATGCCAGCTCGCCGCGCATCACCGGCATCGAGTCGCTGGCCTCGGGCAAGCTCCGGCTGACCGTCGACCGGCTGCAGGCGCCCGGCACGGCAACGCTCCCGCAAGCCACGGCGCTGCGCGTCTGGATGTCGCCGGAGGCCCTGCGCATCGATGAGAACGGCCGCGCCACTGCGCCACACTGGGACGACGACGGCAGCGCGCGTCGCGACGGCATGCGCGTGTGGCAGCGGCTACTCGACCTGCAGCCGCTTGCCGCCGATGCCGGGAGCGCGCGCGTCGAATTCGACCTCCCGCAGCAGGTGGCCGCCGGCCTGCACGTCTTCACTGTGCAGCGCATGCTGCAGACGCTCGACCCGAACGACCCCGGCAAGACCCGCTGGGTCGCCAACGGCGAAGCCGCGAGCACGCGCCTCGAAGGACAGAGTGGCTTTCGCGTCGTCACCGACGAGCAGCGCATCCGCATCTTCAAGGACTCGCTGCTCGTCAAGGAGATCGACTACCAGGATGCCCAAGGCAAGCCCGCCAGCGCAGGCAGCAGCCATACCGATCAGATCGCCTTCAGCCTCGACAACCGCCTGATGTTCGTCGCCGGCGCGCACGGCGACATCCAGGTGCTCGATACCGCGACGCTGCAACTCGCGCGCAGCTTCCAGGTCGGCACCGCCAACATCTCCAGCCTGGCCGTCTCCGGCCAGTGGCTCTACGTGGCCGAGGGCAGCCCATACGACGCCAGCGGCGGCTATCGGCTGTTGCGCGTGAATATCGACGAGGCGGCCACGGGCGACGGGGACGACGGGGGCGTCGGGCGGGCCACGGGCGCAGCGGGCAACAACCGCTTCCTCACGGTCCAGCAGATCGACCTGCCCGCCGAAGTGAGCGGACAAAATGCGCCCTACGGTTACCTCGACCTGGCGATGACGCTCGGCGTGCACTCCTACCTGGCGGTCACTGCCAGCCAGCAGAGCACTGGCGTGGCCAGCGGGCGCGCCGCCGCCGCGGGCGGCAAGGTCTTTCTGCTCGACCTCGACGCGGCAAAAGAAACCGGCGGTCGCCTCAACGCCGCTGCCGCCGGCGCTTTCCTGCCGGTCAGCTTCCCGGATCGCCAGGGCAAGGCGCCGCAGTTCATCGCCTCGGCGGGCATCCAGGACCAGACGCTGCGCTATGTGCTGAGCGATGCGCTCGACCAGAACGCGGGCTTCGCCACGCTGAGCGTCGGACTGACCGCCGACGGCCACTTCCAGGGAACGCCGATCTTCCGGCAGGTCCCCATGCTCGGCGCGCTGCCGGGAACGAGCCGCATTGACGGCCAATATCAGTTGAACATTCAACGCGCGCAATCGCCGGCAGTGGTCACTGCGCAGAATGGCAGCGAGTATGCGTTGGTCGCCGACTACTTCTTCGACTTCCTCGACCCGCTCTATGCCAACGACGATCCCCGCCGCGGCGCCAGGCAGATGGGCGGCAAGATCGGTATCATCAAGGACCCCTTCGGCGCTAGGCCGGAATACCTCGGCGCTACCTCGCCGATCATCGATGCCAACTTCTCGCGCTTGCTGGTGAGCGGCGACGGAAAGGTGCTGTGGGCCGACATCCGCTACTGGCCGACCCTCGACGAATCGCCGCCAGCGAGTGGCCTGCTGATGTGGGATCTCGGCAAGCTGATCGAAGCCGCGGAAAAAAACTCGCTCGCCCGACAGGCGTCGCCGCGGCCCTTGCCGATCGATCGTGAGCGCGTGGGTGGCAACGTCATCCAGGTGGTCACGCCGAGCAAGTACGACCTCGGCAACGGCCAGCGGATCACTTCCGGCTGGGTAATCGGGATGGCCGAATGCCCGCTGGAAAAGCCGACAGCAGTGGACTTCACCGCTCCCGTCGACGACGGACAGGTCGTCCGGCCAATCGAGCCGGACACGGACCAGACGGTCCCCGAGTTCAACTACGGGGACATCGCCCGCGTCGATCTCTTCGCCCTCCTCCGCAAGCAGCACCCGGCAAGCTTCGCCAATGCCAGGGACGCTGACCTCAGCCTCAACTGGTCGAACATCGAAGTCAGCGGCGACGCCAGCCTGGTCAAGGATGGCCAGGGATTCGTCCTGACGGCCGAACGCGAGGACGCCCTGCGTTCGGTCGAAGCCGCCGTCAGGCGCGATTACAGGGCACTGCAGAGCGTCGGCAGCGACGCCGGCAAGAAGACCCTGAGCAGCAGCGGCATCGTCTTCCTGGCACCAACCCTCGACGTCACGCGCCTGCGCACCGGCAAGACCATCGACGCCCACGAGATCAGTATTTTCGTATCGGGAGTGGACCAGAACCGGCCTGAGCAGCGGCTGGAATTGAAGCTGCGCGTGGTCGACTACAGCCGAGCTGCCGACACCGTCTTCTTCGGCGACCGGCCACTGAACAACCCGGGCTATCATCCCTTCACGCTGGCCGGATCGGTAGGCGGCGACACGGCCAATGCCAACCAGCTCCTCGACGTGCTGCGCGTCGAGCAACGCCTGAAGTATCTCGGTTATGGCCTGTCGGCGATCGCCGGCAACAACGAAGTCACGGTCAACGGCGTTCTCGATTCGGGAGAACTGATCGCCCTGCGGCAGTTTGACCAGATCGTCCAGAACAAGAGCGATTACCAGGACAGCATTAGCGAAACCATCGTGGGCAGAAATGGCACAGCCTAGAAGGTGACCAGACCACTGCCGCCGATCACGCTCTCCGATGATGACGTCGCCTGGCTGAACGCCTACAACGCGCCGCACTGGATGCAGTTCTTCCCGGCCGATGGCTCGAAGCTGACCGGCTGGGTCAACCAGACCAACCAACAGAAACCAGTCGAAGCGATGGGGGTCAGCTGGGTTTATGACCTGATGACTGCCAGTCAGGATGCGAACAAGACTGCTGACGGGACAGCGAGACCAGCGCTGTGGTTTGCCGGGACAAACCTCTTGGGGAATCGGTTGAATCTTGGGATCAATACGGACTATGTCTCAAAGCAGAATCAACGACAAGTCAATGGCAAAGACGTAATACTCGGTGTAATTCCGGATGTCGCGCCAGACGCAATGCCTAACAAGGAAGCTTATAACAACAGGATCTGGGATTACGAAAACGCGCCGAATATCGCCGGGCGTTTGTTGAATCCAAATCTAAGCAACTACAATCCGACAAGCAAAACGTTTGGCAACAATCCAAGCAACGGTACGACACAGGACCCGCAGGCTAATCGGCAGAACGAGGTAATGCTTGATTTTCTTGCAATATTTTCTGTAACACAAACAGATGGCTCATGGGGAAACATTTTGATCGAGAATGGGGATTCCATCACTGTTCGTCGAGCGTTGTTCGGGAATGGCAGCGAAGCAGATGGCTTGGTGGACGGTCGTAATGTGCTTATAGGTGGGACATCCGTTACTATTGGAAGCGAAACTACTGCAGACTCACTGCGCAGGCTAATGGGTGACCGGAGGACCGCTGATTACTATGCGAATTGGCTTCCCCCTTTGCGTCAGGCCATGCTTGAATTCGACATGGTTACTCCACAACGAATTATCTCGTTCCTCGCACAGGTGAACCAAGAATCTGGCGGCATGACTAATCTTAGCGAAAGCTTTAATTATTCTCAAGACGGGCTGGCAAATACTTTTTCATACCTATCAACACATTATGGGACAGGCGCCACAGGCAGTCCCAAGACCTTAGCTCAACTGTGGGGTAGACAAGCAGGTGAATCGCGCGTGCCTCAGGCCAGGCAGGAACTCATTGCCAATACAGTTTATAGCAGTGAAGCAAACTCTCAGTTGGGTAACGGTAATATTCTAAGTGGTGACGGTTGGCTTTTCAGAGGGCGTGGGCTAAAGCAAATTACCGGGCGAGCCAACTACCAAGCGTTTGCCAATTACCTCGACAGCCATCCAATCTCCGGACAGCCGGCCGGCGCGGAGGTAATGCAAGACCCTGGCCCTGTTTCTTCAAACGACTATCTAGCCACCCGCTCCGCGGGGTGGTTTTGGAGGTTTCGGTCTTCAAGAGGGAATCTGAATTCTCTCGCCGATAATCTCGACATGAGCAAGTCAGAAACCGAAAAAACACAATTTAACAGAATTTCTGCTGGCATAGGAAACAAGGATCACGACGCACGCTGGTCTAATTACAAGGCAAATGTCGATCTGGCGCTGACCGGTGGTAATCCCCATGAGCAGTTGCGACAAGCGCTCGCGCATCTTGGGATTCAGTCTAGCGCGCAGGCGTCTTACGAAAGCAAGTTCGGAATCACGCTCCGACAACCCAGCCTGGTCAAGATTCCCAAGTCTTTGAATATTGAAATGGGCAACTATTCGATGCCCGCTTCTACTAACACCCCTTCGCCATCACCATTTCATAGCTTGGTTGGGTCCCTGATAAACGAAGGGACTCTAAATATTCTTGCACTCGAACCAGGAGAAAGCAATATGTTTGTGCTAGAGCCTCCACACCCTGCCGTACAGGTACAGTCTGTCTTATTGGCGCAGGCACACACTTCAAGACCGACGATGGTAAACCAAGCTCATGAAATGGGCGTCTGCCGCGTAGTGCCAAACGTCCCGTTCAAGTATGTGCAGACAGCATCTGGTTCCTATCCAGAACAGGAACCAATCCTGCCCTATTCGGACGTCTCGTTTTATTTTAGGGAGTACGAACATCAAGAGATTAATCACTGGTACGGCAGCGCTGGTCCTTTTGACGAGTCGAATGTGAAAGTGGTGCGACGTCCTGAACATGGCGTTCTGGTTGAAGCAAAATGCGAAGAGCACCATGCCTATTGTACTCACCAAGCCTATTATTATAGGCCTGAAGTAGGCTACTTTGGTCAGGATTCGGCGATTATAGATGCTGACGTAAATGGCTTTTCCGTTAGAGTTCGGTATTATTTTCACTCGATGGATACAGCAGCTTTCCAGAAGGCGGAAGTTTGCGATGCGACGGGCCTGGATTGGAAAATCGCCCAGTCCCGTGCTGGTTCAGATAACGCTACGAACGTCGGTTGGAGGCACTCGGAGATACGATTCCGATTAATCGGGGCGATCAGCAGATTGACCGTAGGCTATCGTGACTTCATAGGGGCAATCGTTGCTCAAACCACCGGTACCGGCCCCGCCGCCACCATCACCCTCTCCCCCGACGCCGCTGGTCACGGCTGGTTCGTGGACTCCACCCCCTGGCTCAACGAAGAATTCCTGCCCACGAGCAGCCCCACCGAATGGATCGCCAAACCCGGTTCCGAAGCCGAGGGCAGGATGGATCTCCTCACCGTCCTCCTGCACGAGTACGGCCACACGCTGGGCCTTGACCATAGCCTCGACCCTCACGACAACATGGCCGCGACGCTACCGCCCGGGGTGCGGCGGACGCTTTCCGCCGAGCAACAGCTCACCCTGCTACGCCTGGCGGGGGTCTTCCCCGCGCCGGAGAGTCCGAGTGAGCCCTACGCGCCGACCGACCCGGGCGCGCCGATCCCCTTCACGCGGGTCAATGGCCTGGCGCGCAGCGCCCGCTTGCGCAGCGCGGATGGCTCGCCCGATAGCCGCAGTGGCGTCCCCCAATACGACATCGCTGCCAACACCAGGCTGGAGAACCCGGCCTTCACCAACGGCACCGGCTGGAGCACTAGCGGCGATGTTCGCTTCGCCGATGGTTCGGCGACTCTCGTGGAATCGCCAGACCACCAGACGCGCCTCAACCAGGTCTTCGTACTTGGCGAAAACGATCGCTTCCTCTCCTTCACGGTGGACGACCTCACCCTGGGCGATCCTTCCGCCGGTGGCGAGAGTGACCAGGCCGATGGCCCCGACGATGCCTTCGAAGTGGCGCTGCTCGACGCCAACACCGGTCGTTCGCTCCTCGGTGGTAACGGCCTCACCCACAGCGACGCCTTCCTGAATCGCCAGGAGGACGGCAGCGAGTATCGCTCCGACGGCATCCGCGTGCTGAGCAACGCCGATGGCAGCCGCAGCTACCGGATCGACCTCGCCGCAGCTTCTTCGCCAGTCGCGGCTGGCAGCGTGCTCAATCTCTCGTTCGACCTGATCGGCTTCGGCAAGGGGTCGCAGGCCCGCGACAGCCGGGTCACCATCCGCGACCTGCACCTCGGCGACGAGCCGCAGCTTCCGCAGCTGATCGATGACACCGCGAGCACGCTGGAAGACACGCCGCTGCAGATCGACGCACTGGCCAACGACCTCAACGCCGACCTGCCCGGATTCGCACCGCTGCTGGTCGACGCTCCGGAACATGGGCAGGTGCAGGTCAATGCCGACGGCAGTTTCACCTTCACGCCAGAGAGCAACTGGCACGGCGATGATCGCTTCAGCTACCTGCTCGCTGACGGCGTGGCCCGCACCGACGTCGCCACGGTCCGCGTGCTGGTTACACCGGTCGCCGATGCACCGATGCTACGGATTCAAAACGGCGACGGAGCCACCCGCGAAGTCTTCCGCACCAGCTGGGAGAGCGTCGGCAACCCCAACCGCAGCGCGACCGTGGTCTGGCAGAACCAGCTTGAGGGCTGGCGGCTCGTCAGCGAGGCGAACCCGGCAACCCCTTTCAGCAACCGCTTCGTCGTCTGGAGTAACGGCGACCACCTGGCCGTGCCGGCCGGCAGTGGCTCGGTCAGCTACCAGGCGGCGGCTGGCAACGGCAGTAACTGGCTCGAATTGACCAATGCGCCGAGGAATCAGCCAGGGTTGCTGGGGATCGAACGTAGCGTCAACACCATCGCCGGTGCCCGCTACCTCCTCTCGCTGGACGTCGCCAGCCCGCCGAACTACAGCGCTGACTACATCCGCATCGCGATCAGCGTCGATGGCCAGACGATCGGCAGCGACGCCAGCAGCAGTCCGGCCAGCGGACTGGCCTGGCAGACGCGGACCTTCGAGTTCCTTGGCAGCGGTGGCCGGCAGACCATCCGCATCGCCCCGGCAGCGACGCGCTTCGAGGTGAGCAGCCGCGGCATGATGATCGATGACCTCACGCTCACCGAACTGTTGCCGGCGAACACCGGCTACGAAGACACGGCGATTGCCTTGTCGGCGATCGATGCCGCGCTGCGGGATGCGGACGGCTCCGAGACGCTGGCCGTCCAGGTCACAGAAATCCCTGCCGGCGCGACGCTCAGCGACGGCCAGCACCGGTTCACGGCGACCGCGGATGAGCGAACGGCCGATGTCAGCGACTGGCACCTCGCCACGCTGTCGGTGACGCCACCGCCCGACTACCATGGCCACATCACCCTGCGTATTGTCGCCACCGCCACCGAGCATCAGAATCAGGCGCAGGCGAGCACTACGGCCAACGTCGAGGTGCAGGCGCTGCCAGTCAACGACGCGCCACTTGCCCGCAATGCCAGCATCATGCTGGACGAGGGCGGCAGCACGATCATTGACCTGGCGCCGTTGATCAGCGATATCGATGGCGATCGCCTGACCTTGAGCCTGGCCGATCCCGGCCATGGTGCGCTGAGCAGAAACACCGACGGCACCTGGACTTACCACCCGAATCGCCACTACAGTGGCCAGGATAGTTTCCGCTACACCGTCTCCGACGGCCAACTCAGCGCGACCGCAACGATTACTCTGACAGTCACGCCGGTGAACCATCCACCGCGATGGACCAGCACACCGCCTGCGCGCTGCGAGCTGCGGCCGGCGACTGCCGACACGATCTTCCAGGTGGCCAGCACGGCGAGCGGCATTGGCACCGTGACCCTCGACCCGACCTTCAGCAACGCAGTCTTCAACGACGAAATTGGTCTCTACCGCGTCGATGACGCCAGCGGACGTATTGGCCAGATCAAACCCGGCGACCCCGGCTACGCCGCCGCGGCGCTGGCGGAGGATCGCGTGCTCGCATTCTTCCGGACGGCCGCCGGTCAGAGTTCGCAGCGCATGGCCCAACTTCCTGCCGGCCAGTATCTCGGCTTCTACCTGGTCGAGAACGGCAGCGCGACGCAATGGCGGAACAACCAGCCCGGCAACGGCAGTGGTCAGGGTCGGCGTGCTTTCTTCTCGGTCCCCGCCGCAAACGCGGATCACCTGGCTCATCTGCATGCCAGCTGGACCAGCGACGGCAGCCTACGCATCGCCGGGGTGGCCAGCGGTCCGGGCTGCAGCGGTGCCTTCCGGGGAGTGATCATCGAGGCCAGCGGCTTGACCGCTCCACCCCTGCCCTTCATCTACCAGGCCAGGGCCCGCGACGACGACGGCGATCCGCTGACCTATCGCCTGCTCGAAGGGCCAGCCGGCGCCCGCATCGACGCCGCCAGCGGCCTGCTCACCTGGGATCAGCCGCAGGCTGGCAACCAGCTCTTCCGCCTGCAAGTGGACGATGGCCGTGGCGGCCGCGTCGAGCAGCGCTTCACAGTCAACTTCGCGAGCCCGAGAAAACCTTGCGCCAGCGCCACTGCCAGGCCCCTGTCGATGGCGGTGTCGGCGGCCGGGGCGGCTATTTCAGCCCGGGCGAGGCAAGGCAGCGGAATCGCGCTGCCCGCGAGCCAGCCGCACGCGTTGCCGCCGAGGATCGAATGGAACGGCCGGCAACCCGCCTGCTTTTCCGGAGCGCCGATCCAGCAGAGCAGTTGGTTAAGCGACTTCCTCGGGGCCAGCAAGCACGAGGGCCGGCCAGACTGGGCGGCGCTGCAGATTCGCCTCGACCCCTGAGTTCGTAGGTCGGGTTGGCGTAGCGTAACCCGACGCTTGGATGCTCTGCCCCTGTTGGCCGATCATCATTTGGCCATCGTCGTTTCTCTATCTAGTGTCTGGCAGAAAAAGCCTGTTTTCTAGAAAATTGGGCGTGCCAGCCCTACGGGGTGGAGCTGATCCGCGAGTAATTTTGGTAATACCTTGCCATTATTCGAGTCGAATCCCGTTTTAAGGACTCTGATATGCTATGGACATAAATTGTGGGCAAGTGGATTCTTGGCCGATACATCCAACTCTTGGTAATTGTGTCAGGCGGCACGTTTTTGTGGTTCAGGTACTGTCGATTTTGCGCGGGCATTGCGCTCTCGGACTACGACCCCCAGGCGATGGATGTTTCGCGCCAGTACCGCCATGGCGACATAGCGTTTGAATCCTTTAATCCCGTGATCCGGGCACAAATCCAAACCGAAATGCTCCAGTCCGTTGATCGCCGATTCCACTGCTGAATGCTTCCGCCGAGCCTTGAGGAAAGCCGGCGCGGTTTCTCGTTCGCGATCTGCCATCGAGTGCCGGCCTTTCTTGGGCAGGGCGACCAACTCGAGTCGTTCTTCCAGTGCCTGTCGATTCGACGGACTGTGGAAACCCTTATCGAAACTCACCGCTCGCAGGCTTGGAAAACGCGTCTGGCTTTGCTCAACCATGCCGAGCGCCACTTGGTCGTCCGTTTGCTTTTCCATGACTTGGTGATGGAGAAGGAAACGGTGCTGGTCTTCGAGAATACACACCCGCAATCCCAGTTCTACCGGAACCCCCGCCTTGCCTTTAACAATCCATTCGGTGTGCGGTGCGAAAATGGAGAAGACCTTCTCGTGATGCGGAATCACTTCGCCTTGCAGCACCCGACGCCGAATCTGGTCGATCTGACGTTCGGCATGGACCAGGTAGCCGTCGAGTTCGCTGAGCATCGCCACGTCACAGAGCGACGCAGCCGGTGTGGTGAGCACCTCGATGCGGGTCTCTCGCGCACGTCCCAGATAGCCCACAGCCGCCGCCAGGTAGTCTTGGTGGGCCTCCCGAATTTCTTGTATCCTTGCCTGGCGCACGCTTTCCTCTTGTGAAGTAGAGTGCCTGAGCCTCTGTATTTTGCGGTACAACTTCTTGAATTGGCGAAGGCTATATCGGCTTTGGCGCCATCCCTTCAGGGAGAGTTTGTCGCTGATCTGTGCGCTGAATTCGATGATCTTGCGCACCGCATCCAGGAGCAGATTGGTATCGGTCGGAAAATGAACGTCGGTTTCGACCACAAAGGAGTCACAGCGCCCTCTGAGTACCTCGTCTGGACTTTTTTTTAGCAGGGCGTGACCAGCGCGCACCACTGCCGTGTTAATTCGTCCAAGAATCTCCGGTGTGAATAACCGCAGGTTGTCTTTCAGGGTCTGTAATTCGTACGTCTGTTGATCGTACCAGTCCGCGTGCCCCAGCATCTGCCGAAGCGTCTTGTGCTGATTGGCCAGTTCTTGTAACCGGTCGTAATCCGCATCGAGCCCCAGGCGCACGACGCCTAATACCAGAATCTTCCACTGCTCCATCCCGGGACGCCCCAGGGTATCGCTGGCCTTCTTGCCGTCAGCAAGCCGCGGAATGACCTCTTGCAGGATCGAAAAAACCTCGTCCCGCAGTTCACGGTTCAGATAAATGTACTGCAATCCCACCAGAAGCTTGGGTATGTCATCCCGTGATTTGGGATCGAGGACGATTGATCCAATCGACAACTCTCCCAACTCCGCCTGCCGCTTCATGACTTCCCGCATCGGTTTATTCCTGTATCGAAGTTTTTCCGGAAAAACCCCAAGTCTGCTACCACTGCCCACCACTTTTACATCTGAAAATACACTATCCATTACAAATCAGTAACTTACAAAACACAACCAATCAGCATATCCGTATGGCATCGCTATCTTCGTTCCTCAGAACGCATTCTAACACATTGATACATATATTGGTTTTCGATTTCGGCCAGACACTATCTACCAGCGGCGCCTGCCGTACCATCAGCGTGAACTGGCGCACCTCGTCCAACCAGCGCAGGCGATCCAGAATGGGCAGCTGGCTGTAGGCCAGCAGCCGCTCGTCCGATATGTCATAGCTGAAATCCATACGTTCCATGCTCATCCCTGCCCCAGGGTCTTCAAACGTTCCTGTGCGTTAGCATCTGCCACATCGCGCTGCCTGCCGGTTCGCGTCTTCAGGGTGAATGTAAGCGGCGGCCTTGCAGAGCGAAGCGGAGGCAAGGATGTCGGCTGGCGCCGCTTGTTGGGCATAGACTACGGATACTGGTACACCGACGTTTCTATTACTCTGCTGGGCTTCCTGTTGCTCTTGATGAGTGCTTGAATATGTTCCACTGCCTCGGGGGAGAAAAATTGCTCCCCAGTTTCCTGGCACACTCTGGCCGGAACGTGCTCAACGATATAAAACCTCCCGGCAAGCTCCAGAGTGTACGTAACCTCGGTGTCAATCATTGTTTCTTTCATCGTGATCTCCTCTTCAACCTGTCCGTCGAATACGCAAATCGATCCACAGGCCAGGGTCAGGCTCATAGAGTGTAATAATCTTCACCACTGGGCGGCTAGCATAACTGCACTGCACATGCAGAGGTCGCCCAAAAGACGTGAACCCGAGTATCAGGCAACTCGGTTCGTACTTGTCCTCTGGATAATGCTCGATCACTTGGCTCTGGTTGGTGATAGCCTGTTCAAGCTCGGTAACAGTGATGTCTCGGATAATGCTTTGATCAACCGCGTGTTTGGAGAACGCATATTGCTTCCGCAAGACCTTGCGCTCGTATCTCCTCAATTAGTTCCACAAGAAATTCCCTGTTGCTGTGTGGCCGGACTACTGCACCAATGCTTGATGTGGAAGCGCGGGTGCGCTACGCGGCTTTCTTGGGCAGCGACCCAGGGCGGTCAAGGTTCGGCATGAGTGCATGATTGCTGAGCCTGGCCCCTTTCGCTCCGCTATCTATCGTTGCCACAATCTCGTTCTTAGAACAGAAGCTTTGACTTGCTGAAAATCGAATCCCGGCAACTTGGCGACGACTCCAATACGCAAAGATCAGACCCAGCACCAGCATTGATGTAATTGATGGTTCAAATATCGGAGAAATATCGCCATCTCTTACCGCCCATGCAAAGTATTGGGCATTGAGAGGACCGTAAATAAGCTCACCTCCTGCGAATTCGAATCCTGGCTTGTTGTCACAACACCATACACTGTCAAACCAGTAAGGAGTTGCTCCAGTTCCGTCTGCAATTGGGGCGAACAACGCCAAGTACTGACTGCCGCTAGTGGAAACAGCATGCCCGGCGCTTGCCAGAAACTCTGTATAAAAGAGGTGTCCGAGTTCATTTCCAGAGCACCCGAATCCGTAGTTCACCGCACTATTGTCAAGACTACACGATGTATCGCGCTGCGGTGTTTTCGGCAGACGCCAATCAGAGTACCCCGCGTAAACGAGTGAGCTAGCCCACGCTACAGCTGAATCGTATGTCATTCGTCCATCAGCAGATTGCACACCATCGTCAAATACGGAGCCGCGGCCAAGGTTTGGATCGGAGAACCATGTAATATTTAGATCTGCATCGTATATTAAACCACCGCCACGATCAAATAGTTCGGCATTGGCAACCGAACTGCTACACAACACTGCAACTCCAACCGAGGCAATCAGTAGTCTTTTGCTCAATTTCGCTCTCCACTTTCGTTGGTTAAGAAAAACACAGTACGGTTGGAAGTTGGCAATATCATGACTTTGGTATTGAGGTGAAGAAGCAACACGACCGATGTCTATGAGGCCTAACGTAGAGTTGAGGGGGCTGCGCGGCTTTTAGCGCAGCTCCCCTCGACCGCCAGGTTAGCCCTTGGTTGTAGTACGCGATGCAACTTTGTTCTCCAGTACCTCAAACCGAGTGAAGGCAATTCTCGACTTCAACGCGACTACCTGTGGCTTAAAATCTGCGACGATGTTCCGAACGCCTTCAATCGGCAATTCGCACCGTGGTCCAAGGATGATTTCGCGAAGCATCAAGTCCTCTGAGAACGAATAGAAATACTTTCCTGATTCCACGGTGTCGTGATCGAGTTCGACAAAGAGACGCATTTCATCTTCGTACTTCCAGTCGAAGAACTTCGTCCGAAGAAGTTGATTCACATCCTTCTCGGTCAGTTTACGTTCTCTTGTCTTTGGATCAATCTCCATCTTGAGCAGGCGCTCTGCGTAAATGACTGGAGCGAGTAGTTTGTTTGGGACATCGAACCCCAAACACATGCCCGTGTGCTTCTCTGCATAGTGGCCCCACATAAGCGGATTGCTCCATGACTTGCTGAAGCAAATGAGGCCCTTGTTCTCATTGATTTGCTCTTTTGTCGCGCGAAACGCCGCGCGGTGCTCCTTGTCCCCTACATCGACGCCCAGCAGTTCAAACGGATCATTGAGGTCTTCGAACCTCGCAATCTTGATTCGGCGTAGCGCGAGGTTGCTCAATGCAAACTGCGCACCAGTGAGGTAGTAAACGCGCATAAGAGGGCTAACTTTGTTATCGGGAGACAGTTTTGCTGCATAACTCCGGCGCCTGCTCCCTAACTCGACGCCCTGCATCGCGCTGGAAGGCGCTTCCCAGCAGGCTTTCGGTCGTACGGTTGCTCTTCTACATGGTACTAAAATTCCGCGAAAAGCAGCACTTCGTACTGTAGGGCGATAGCATACACCCAGATCGCTTCACTGACTGCTTTCGGTAGACTTCTTCACCGTCCGTTCCTGGCCGGTTGGCGACCGACGACACCCGAAACCCACTGGCCGCTTCGCCAGGCGTAGCGGCCGGTCAGGCGAGAAGAATTGGACATGCCTCGTCCAATCGCTGCTTACGGCTAAACGCTCCAGATCAACGTCGGCTATGGAGAAAAATCGCCAGCGTGCCCCGCTGGCCGATAGTACCCGTTGAACTGAGCATCGGCAAAGCGGACGTAGTCGAACTGCCAGTAGTCGCCGTGATTGTCGGGGTCAGGCCGACAAGCCGAGGCTCTCGCCCGGCTGCTGCAGGGCAGCTCCGGCGCCAAAATCGGACCTTCCTGAGGCCGAGGACCGAACAGGTCGTGTGGATTCCTGGTGGACACTCCGTTTCCACATGAATGGAACGGTATGCAAGCAGCGTGCTTTTTCCGGAGCGCCAATCAAACAGAGCCGCTGGTTACCGTGAAAGTCGCGTCAGTGACTCACGAATCTCCCCTCGCCCGCTCGCGGGAGGGGTCGGGGGGTGAGATGGGGAATTCACGGAGCCATGCTCCGTGCCCAACGAACGATTCCGGCGTGCAAGCCGGAATGCGCCCTGCAAGGGAGGAAACGGTCATGGCTTTCATCATCCGGGGTGTCTGACAAAGCCATGACCGTTGGGGGATCTCCTCGGCGCCAGCCGCTGCGAGGGCCGGTCAGACTGGGCGGCGCTCCAGATTCGGCCGACCCCTGAGGTAGCGGCAGCAGGGCTGGTGAGCACTCACAACCCGGCCTTGTCGAGCCGCTTGATGAAGGCCTGTTTGCGCGTGTTCGCCTGACGCAGCGCCTCGATGCGCAGGCGAAAGTCGCCGCCTATGCTCCGCGCATCGAGGTCGCGCAGGTCGAGCAGGTGCCGCAAGGCCTGATCGTAGCCCGCCGCTTGCGTGGTGGCGACGAGGGTGTTGATTGCGGCCCACAGGCTGGCTTCGCGGCCGACGAGAGCGTTCAGGTGCTGCTCCCTGGCGATGGCCGCCTCGCGTTCGCGGCGCGTCTTTTCTTCGGCCCGCTTTTCAGCCTCGATGCGTCTCCTCTGCTTCGCGAGCACTTCGGCAGCTTTGCGCAGTTGCCCGACGGTCCTGCCGGTGGTCAGCGGCACTGCGCCGGCAGCACTGCCCTGCTTGAGGAAGCGTTGCCGCAGTTCGGCGACGGCGACTGGATCGGAGTCGATGACGACCCTGGTGATCCACTCGTCCTTTTCCGCGCTGGCGAGGCCGCCAACCCAGGCCAGAAACTCGTCGCGATCGAGCCCCAGGTCGGAGAGTGGCGCGCTTGCCTTGGCGGCGACGTGCAGCAGATCGCCGTCAATGCGCAGGAACTCGGCGAGGCTGTCCAGAGAGGCGCTGAGCTGGCCGAGGCCCGGTGGCAGCGGCGGCTCGGGTTCCTGGTCGTCGATTTCCCCCGCCTGCACGCGCAGCAGCCAGCCGAGGTAGAGCGCGCGCAGATCGCCGCGTGCCAGCTCGGCACGTACCGAGATCAGCGACGAAAGCTGGCCTTCGCCGTCGACCCACTCGCCACCGTCCTCGTCGTCCGAGGCGAAAGAGAGGATCACCTGGCCGGACTTGACATTGACGAAAGCGCTGTCGCTGCCGAAGTAGGTCAGCGCGGTTGCCGGATTCAGCAGACGCGGCGGCAGGCGCAGCTTGAGGAGGTGCGTGCCCCAGTTGGCGAGGTAGAGGAAGGCGTCGAAGTAACGCTCCATCCACACCTCTGGCCTGCCCTTGAAGTCGCCCCACGCATAGTCGTTGACGAAACTCGTCGGCGTGATGCGTGCCCGCGTAGAGACCGACCGCAGCTCGCTCATCTCGGCGGCGGTGAGCGGCCGGTCGATGGCCTGAAATTCGTAATACTGGTATTCGCTCATGCGTTCGGACTCGAGGTTAGACGGCATCCACGTATCGCGGCTGGAGTATAGGCAGCCGCATCGAAGCTCGTCAATCTTCTCGCCGGACAGCCAGCCGCGTTGCAGGCACTCGGAGGATGGAAGACCCGCAGGACGCCGTTAGCCTCGAACTGCGCCGGCAGGCCGCGGTGTTCTCCGACGTGTCAGGCCCACCGCCAGCTCCAGCGGCAGCCGTAACGCCAGCCACCCTCGTGTTGTCTGCAGCGCGCCCTGCACCGGGCCTTCTCTCGCCCGCTTGCCGCCGCTGGCTGCGCGCTACCCCTTACGCCGGCGAGCCATACCCAGACCCAGGAGGCCGATGCCAAACAGTGCGTAGGTCGCGGGTTCGGGAACTGCCGACAGGCTATCGATCGAACCCAGGGTCGTCGCACCGAAGGTGTTGAAGTTGCCTGACCCGGGCAGCCGGTACTGCACCTGTTCACCTCCATCGCAGCAACCTTCCAGCCCGTAGATGTTCAGGACATGGTTGCCGGCAGCCAGCGGAGCGGTCGATGCGAAACCCAGATACTGGTTCGAGTTGCCGTACGAGCCATCCCACCACATGTCACTGGAGTTGAAGCCGAGGGCAACGCCGTCAAGGAACATTGCGCCGCCGCGACCAAAGTCGACTCCAGCACGAAAATCCCATATCCCCGCCTGCGCTGCGCTTACGCCAAAATTGATCGTAAACCTAAAGGCGATATCCTGGGTTGTGTCGCCAAACAGGCCGTGGTTCGAGACGTTGTCGAACAGCGCCGGGTGGCTGGTGCCATAACCAGGCGTCGCGGCCACGACCGCCGCGTCGACCACGTTCCGATAGGCCTCGGCGCTGGCCTGAGCGCCAGCCGTCGAGTGGCCGGTCTCGATGGTGATCATCGCGGCATCGGCATTGCCCATCGCTGCGGACAGGGCCGCTACCACGAGAGTGGTGAGGATTTTTCCATTGAGTTGCTGGAGACTGCTGTTCATGGTCGTTCCTTGATTCTGTCCGTTGGGATGTTTGCGGTCATCCGGATCCGTAGCTACAGCGTGTCGTGCGGTCATTCAACGAAGCACACTGTTTTTCGTAAGCACGGACAGATTGGAACATTTAAGCGTCGCAGCCCCTGTGCGATTCCTCACAGTGATCGCCAGAATGCCGGGCGCCTGGGCTTTTTCCCCCGACCTGCAGGATTTCGCGAAGTGAGCAGCCAGGCGATGACGCGTGACGGGCGACCCGCATCCGGTCTGGCGCGGGCTATGGCTTCTATGGTCGAGGGACGGGAGTCAGTTCCTCCGGGAGAGGATCAATAAACGCGGGGGGTATACGGGCACAGCAGCACTTCATGGCCTGCTGCGGAATAGGGAAAGACGGTGCGACTGGGCGCGCTTGCGATGGATCGACGTTGAGCGCTGACCTGGCGGGAACTCGTAACGATTGGTGAAGCCCGACCTGGCGGGGTAGCCGCCAGGTCGGAGCGCAATCACGAAGACGTGCGGACTCTCGCCGGCAAGGCGCTTACCCTGCCGTCTGCTGCCGAATCCGCCGCGACCATCCCAGACCCGCCAGCGACAGGCCAAGGAGCAGGCTCGACGCGGGTTCCGGCACAGTGTTCTCTTGAGCCTCAACGATCACGTTGTCGAGTGCTGGTCCATAGCAACACTCACCAGCGGTCAGTGCCTCGAACGACAAGGTGGTTTGAGCGGCCAGAGCCGTGAATTGGAAGCTTTTGGTCTCCCAGCCCATAGCCGTTGTGCTTTTTCCAGCGGTATCAAAAGCGAATTCTGGCGATTCGCCGCCAGCGAGAACCTTCATCCTCTTGACCCCGCCATCTGGATTCCCTGCCATGGCGAACTGGACGGTATACAGTGAGCCAATGGTCGTGTTGAAGGTCTGGCTGAGGGTGCCAAGCAGGCCACCGTCTCCGACCAAGTCAATACTCCGAACTCCCTCGGCAGCCTGCCAATAGCTACCGATGTAGTCGATGGTGCCCGCCGAAACCGTCCAGTCAGTGATCGAGGTGCTGTTCACCGCCACCAGTTTGGTAAATCCGGCCTGGGTCTGTTCCATTCTCGAAGCTGCCGTTCTGGATCAGATTCGCTTGCGCGAGACCGCAGGCGAGGAAGGCGCTGGTGATGACCAGCGGCCGAACGATCGAAAGCATTTTCATTTTGAATTCTCCATTGTAGTACCAGTAAGAAACGAGCCAAGTGAGCAGATCTTCGCGTGCTGGCGAGAGCGGAGAAACCAGGAACCGATACGCTTTTCTCCTGCCGCTACCATCGTCGCGCCGACGCTTGATTTGCTAAAGCACATACCATGCCAGTACTTTTTTATCGGCCAATCACCTTCTTTATTTCAATGCTTTGCGTCCGTCGCGCAGATCGTCGATTACCCCTCCGGCCCAATTTCCACGCCCGCGTGTAAATTTAATCGACATGAAATATTTCACACTTCGCGGAGTTCGCGAAGTTCGCGAACTCCGCGACCCGGCCTGCCCGCAGCCGAGTGGTAGAAATACCTGCCCGGCTACTTTGCGGCGACCGGCAGCGCGGTCTTGTCCACCACCCGACGCAGAACGAAGCTCGAATGGACGCCAGTGACGCCCTGGATGCCGGTAATCCGATTGAGCAACAGCTCCTGGTAGGCGTCCATGTCCTTGACCACCACCTTGAGCTGGTAGTCGGCGGCCTGGCCGGTGATCAGCAGGCATTCCATGACCTCGGGGATCTCGCTGATCGCCGCTTCGAGGTGACTGAAACGCTCGGGCGTGTGCTGGTCCATTGAAATATGGATCAACGCCATCAGTGGCAAGCCGAGCGCCCGCGGGTCCAGCAGCGCCCGGTAGCCGATGATCAGGCCGGCTTCTTCGAGCGCGCGCACGCGCCGCAAACACGGTGACGGCGAGAGGCCGATGCGGTCGGCGAGTTCCTGATTGCTGATGCGTCCGTCCTGCTGCAGCACCTGCAGGATCAGCCGGTCGAAGCGGTCGAGTTCCATGATCTTTTTCTCCATGTTTGGTTTGTAGCAGAATGTCTTTAATTATTGCTATTCTACGCAACAGTCTGCCAATTACCAGGATATTTGTCAGGCAAATCGCAAGCACCTGCCGGCCGATCCTGCGTACCATTTGCCTCGTCAGAAACCGCCAGCAGCCCACCTTCAGGAGCCCACGATGATGTTGAAAAATCCTTCCAGCAAATACACGCCTTTCCCCGCGATCCACATCGACAATCGGCAATGGCCGAATCGAAGCATCACCGCGGCGCCGATCTGGATGAGCACCGATCTGCGCGACGGCAATCAGGCGCTGTTCGAGCCGATGAACGCCGAGCGCAAGATGCGCTTGTTCCACACCCTCTGCGAGATCGGTTTCAAGGAGATCGAGGTGGCCTTCCCTTCCGCCTCGCAGACGGATTTCGATTTCGTTCGTGAACTGATCGAAGGCGGACACATCCCCGACGACGTGACCATCGAGGTGCTCACGCAGGCGCGCGAGCACCTCATCCGCCGCAGCATCGAGTCGCTCCGGGGGGCGCGACGGGCGATCGTGCATGTCTACAACGCCACCTCGAAGCCCTTCCGCGAGAACGTCTTCGCGATGAGCAAGGCGGATGTGGTGGACATGGCGGTGGTCGCTGTCCGCCTGGTCAAGGAGCTGACCGCCGCGCAGCCGGAAACCGAATGGCGGCTCGAATACAGTCCGGAAACCTTCACCGCCACCGAACTCGACTTTGCCCTCGAAGTCTGCGATGCGGTGACCGCTGCCTGGGGGGCGACCCCGGACAACAAGGTGATCCTCAACCTGCCGACGACGGTCGAGGTGACGACGCCGAACGTCTACGCCGATCAGATCGAGTGGATGCACCGCCAGCTCGCCCGCCGCGACAGCATCATCCTCAGTGTGCATCCGCACAACGACCGCGGCACGGCGGTGGCCGCCGCCGAGTTGGCGATGATGGCCGGCGCCGAGCGCGTCGAGGGCTGCCTGTTCGGCAACGGCGAACGCACCGGCAACGTCGACCTGGTCACCCTGGCGCTCAATCTCTACACCCAGGGCGTCTCGCCGGGGCTCGACTTCTCGGACATCAACGCCGTGGCGCGTACCGTCGAGCACTGCAGCCGGCTGCCGATCCACCCGCGCCATCCCTACGTCGGCGATCTGGTGTTCACCGCCTTCTCGGGTTCGCACCAGGACGCGATCCGAAAGGGGTTTGCCGCGCAACAGGACGACGCTGGCTGGAATGTTCCCTACCTGCCGATCGACCCGGCCGACCTCGGACGCAGCTACGATTCGGTGATCCGGGTCAATAGCCAGTCGGGCAAGGGTGGCATCGCCTATCTGCTCGAAGCCGAATACGGCGTCGTCCTGCCGCGCCGCTTGCAGGTCGAGTTCTCGCGCGTCGTGCAGGCGCACACCGACCGCCACGGCGGCGAGATGAGCGCTGGCGAAATCTGGCAACTGTTTGCGCAGAGCTATCTCGACAGCAGACGGCCGGTACGCTATCTCGAACACCATCTCGTCGAGCATGGCAGCGCGCAGGGAATCCGCCTCAGCGTCGACATCGACGGGCGGCGGCACCTGCTCGCCGGCGAGGGCAATGGCCCGATTGACGCGGCCGTGCATGCGCTGCGCAGCGTCGGCCTGGTCGTGCAGGTACGCAGCTACGAAGAGCGCTCGATGCGCAGCGGTGGCAGCGACGCCAGCGCTTGTGCCTTCATGGAACTGACTCGCGCCGGCAGCACCAGCGAATGCTACGGCGTCGGCGTCGACGCGAACATCGTCACTGCCTCGATCAAGGCCTTGGTAAACGGCGTCAATCGCCTCGCCGCGAGCAGTTCGGCTGGCGACGAAGATCGGGCGGCGTGACCGGGTCGGGCGGAGCCGGTCGACGCGTTCGGTGCTATCATTGCGCCCGTCGTGCTGCCGGCTCTGCTGCTGACCTGCCACGGCGTGACCGGCGCCATGCCGGACGATCCCGGACTATCGCGGATCGTGGCTGCTGCGCCGGCAACGATCTGGCCAGGCCGGCCCTCCTCGGGAAGCTCATCGGAATCCATGTCGCGACGCATCAAATTCAACCAGAGACTCTTCGATCTGCCGCCGCTGCGCGGGCTCGGCCGCTCGATCCATTCCCGACGGGCGACTCGCCAGGTTCGCTTTCAGTCGACGGCAACGCGCTTCTTCCGGAATCTCAAGCAATTCGAGGCACTGCAAGGGCCGCTTGCGCAGTTCGTCGATGGCCAGGCGCCACTGCGAATCCTGGTCGCCGGCTGCAGCTTCGGCTGTGAAGCCTACTCGCTGGCCGGTTATCTGGCCGTCGAGTTTCCGCAGGTGCAATGGACGATCGACGCCTTCGATATCGCGCAGCCAGCGGTCGCCGTCGCGCAACGGGCGGTCTACGGTCCCAGGCACGGACTCGCCGAGCCACTCGAGAGCACGGCCCGACGCTATGCCGATCGGCTGTTCGAACGTAAGGGCGAAGAACGGACGATCGTGCCGGACATCCGCAAGCGGGTAGAGGTCTCGCATGGCGACCTGCTCGCCGACGATTTCACTGCCAAGCATTGTTACGACCTGGTGCTGGCGCAGAACTTCCTGGTACATATGAACAAGCAGGACGCCACGGAAGCGTTCGCGCGCATCGTTGCTGCGGCGAAACCGGGCGGAGCGATTTTTGTCGGGGGAATGGATCTCGACACCAAGGTCGAGCTGATCAAGTCCCACCACCTGACCCCCGTCGACTGGGAGATCGAAACCATTCATGACAGCGACGAGATGCGCCGATCGGCCTGGCCGTGGGGCTACTGGACACTCGAGCCGCTGGATCGTTCGCGGTCTGATTTCACGGCTCGCTACAGCACCATTTTCCGAACCTGCAGCGGTGAATGATCCTTTCTGCGCGTCGACATCGCTGCGCGTCGATGGCTGCCGTGAACCAGGACTGGAGGCACGATGAGCATGATCGACCTGATCAACGGCGACAGTTACCCGCGGCTGGACCCGATCGCCTGCCCACTGTGTGGTCGCGTCAACAGCCCGCGACCGATTCCTGCCCGCTTCGACATGCAGACCTCGGTGGCCGAGTGCGTTGCCTGCCGGCTGGCCTATCAGACGCCACGCCCCTCCGAGGAGGCGTCGCGGGCGTACATGAACTGGCGCTGGTCCTCGGGTGACCGTTACGTCACCGACTCCGAGAGCAAACGCCGCGCCGCCCGTGAAAAGCTGCGCCAGGTCGAGGCGGTCCGCAGCGCGCCTGGTCGCCTGCTCGATTTCGGTGCGGGTTCTGGCGCTTTCGTCCGCGCCAGCCTCGATGGCGGCTGGGATACCGTAGGCGTCGAACAGAGCGCAGCGGCGATCGCGCGCGCCAGGGAGTACTACAGCGTTGACCTGCAGAGCACGCTTCCCGACGATCGCTTCGACGTCATCACCATGTGGGACGTCGTCGAACACCTGCGCGACCCGATCGCCGTGCTTCGGCTCCTGCACGAGCGGCTCGCCGTGGGCGGCAGGCTGTTCCTGGAAACGGGCAACTACGAAAACTGGCGTCGAGTCCTGGAGGGCGATCGCTGGGGCCTCTATCTGCTCGATCACCATTTTTACTTCACTCCGTACAGCCTGGAAATCGCCACCTCGCGAGCCGGCTTCTCGACCTTCAACGTGCTCGACGTCGACCACTCGGCACCATCACTGCGGCGGCTGCTGACCAGGCCGCGCTGGGGAATGCGCGCCTGGCGAGCGTATCGCGGCGCCCTGAAAGCGTGGCCGGAGCACGGCGACATCAACGTCATGGTCGCCGTCACAACCGCCTAGCCAGGGATACCTCGTATCACGAACGCGGGCGACCGTGCATCGGGAGAGCCGCTTGAAACCGATCAGACTGTACTGGTGGCAGGGCGAAGGCCAGCACGACGCCAACCGGCGGAACTTCGGCGACTACCTTTCGCCGCTCATCGTCGAAATGGTTTCCGGGCGAGCGGTCGTCCATGCGCCGGTCGAATCGGCAGAGCTGCTGGGCATTGGCACCATTCTCCAGCGACAACGCCAGGCCAGGCGGTTTCTGCTACCCCGTCGCCTGCACATCTGGGGCAGCGGCGCCGGCGACTCCGCCGAGCGTTTTCCTGCCCGCCACCACTACCATGCCGTGCGTGGCAAGCACACCCTGGCCGCGATCGACGGCGGTGGCGGCGACGTCGCGCTCGGCGACCCGGGGCTGCTCGTCGGCCACTACTGGAGCGGCCGCCCTCGCCCGCCGAAACAGTATGCCCTGGGCGTCATCCCGCATTTTGTCGACCAGGACAGCGCCGCCGTAGAGATCCTGCTGCGTATCCGTGGTGCCCGGCTGATCAACGTCTTTGCGCCGATCGACGAGGTGCTCAAGGAAGTCCTCGCCTGCGCCTGCGTCGTCTCGTCCAGCCTGCACGGCCTGATCATCAGCGATGCGTTCGCCGTCCCCAACCGGCGCCTCCTCCTTTCCGGCAACATCCGTTCGAACCTCAAATTCGCCGATTACTACTCGGCCTTTGGACTCGACGAACCGACCCCGCTCGACGGGCGCAGCGTCAGCGGCAACGAACGTCCGGAAGACCTCGTCGGGGAATATCGGGAACGCGACGTCGAGGGCCTGTGCAGCGGGCTGATTCGCGCCTTCCCGCAACTGTAGGCGTCGACCAGCTGATAAGGAAAAGACGGTCAAGTTCATAGAGCAGTTTGTCGATGCGCTTGAGAACAGTCTGGATCAGCGCCTCGGGCAAGGCGTTTACATTGACCGCGAACGCTTGAAAGCAGGATACAAGTTCAACATCGCGATGGCCGGTGCCCTGCCCCAGAGCATCTGCATGGTCGCGATCCTCAGCCCCGAGTATTACCACAGTGACCTTCCTGACCAAGGCGTTGAAGGACGCGTACGGGATCAAGCACTGCCATCTGAAGCGCTTCTTCGACGAAGTACAGATCAAGCAAAGCCCGGTCTATGCTTTCGGTGAAGAGATCGCGGTACTCAGTGAAAGAATGCAAAAGGTCGAGGACGACTATTCCCTGACGCGTGCCTACCAGAATCTCCTCGCCTGGCTGGAGCCCGGATACCTTCCGTGGGAAAGCCCCGAAGCAATACGCCTGATGCGATCACTGGAAAACCGTGCGCGCGCGACCACTCGAAGCCGTGGCCTTCGCCGAAGATTTGTCTGCCCTGCGCGCGCTGGCGAAGCGCTTCGCTACGGACGGCGACAGCGGCAATGCCGAATTGGCCGTCCGCATGGGCGAGGCCTACGCGCGCAAGTCCCTCGGTGAAACACATGTCGAAAGCCTGGCATTCCGGGGCGCTCTGGTACAACTGTTCACCGAGCAGGGCAAATTTGCTACCGCCCGCGGGATGGCAGAAAAGCTGCTTGCGCAGAGTACGAATCAACTCGGCGATCCACATGTGGATGTCCAGCAGTACAAGAGCATTCTCGCCACGCTGCTGGAAAAACAGGGAGACTACGCTGGGGCACGCACACTCCAGGAGTCGGCACTGGCGATCCGCCGCCGCGTCCTCGCGCCCCCCCCCCCCCCCCCCGCCGGCCCCCCCTGCCCGCCCCCCCCCCCCCCCCGGCGCCCCCCCCCCCGCCCCCCCGCTCTTGGGGGGCCCCCCCCCCCCCCCCCCCCCCGCCCCCCCCCCCACCCCCTCCCCCCCTTCCCCCCCGCCCCCCCCGCCCCCCCCGCCCCCCCCCCGGCCCCCCCCCCCCGGGCCCCCCCCCCCCCGGCGCGGGCCCCCCCCCCCCCCCCCCCCCCCCCGCCGCCGGCCCCCCGGCCCCCCCCGCCCCCCGCGCCCCCCGGCCCGCCCCCCCGGGGGCCCGGGGGCCCCCCCCCCCCCCCCCCCCTTGGGGACCAGGTGCTCGCGCTCCCCCATCCTCGGCGACGAGCATCCGGACACCCTCAGCAGCATGAACAACCTGGCCGTAACGTTCCGCAGCCAGGGCGACTGCCCCCCCCCCCCCCCCAGGGCGACCTGCACGGCGCCCGCGCGCTTCAGGAACAGGTGCTGGCGACCCGCCGCCGCGTCCTCGGCGACGAGCACCCGGACACCCTCGGCGGGATGCGCAACCTGATCGCAACGCTTTGGGATGCGAACCAGCAAGAGGAAGCCCGCGACATGGCGAAATCACTATACGGCTTGTACCGCAAGGTAAATGGCCCGCAGCATGAAACAACCGTGACGACCGGGTTGCGCCTGCTGCAAATGTACGGTGAGTTGGGAGACCAGGACGCTGCGAATTTACTGATTGCGGAGCTGGCTAGCGAAAAGCAGGCAAGACCTTAGATGGCGGCGAAGGGATCGCGCCAGGTGACGCGAAGGAAATCCCCCCAGGGGACAGCTCTGCCGAAACATTCCCCTGCACCGCAAGGCCCAAGCGGCCTACACTTCGGCGATGACCGCGCGGCCCTACTCGCGCCTTGATTCTCAGTTGTCGAGAAGATAGGTATGGAAGCGCGACAGCATGCCGCCGGCGACCGTCCTCGCCTTGAAGCCGTTTTGCAGGAGCGCCCGGGTCGCATAGTAGGCCCGCTGGCCTGAGCGGCAGATGACCAGGATCTCCCGGTCGCGAGGCAGTTCGCCGAGGCGTGCGCGAAGCTCGCCGAGAGGGATGTTGAGCGAGCCCGGCACGCTCTCCACTGCCCGTTCGGTGGCCTCGCGCACATCGAGGAGGAATCCGTCTTCGCTGGCATCCCAGTGACTCTGGGGCATGTCGCCGCACAGGATGTCGGCGGCGACCATGCCGGCGAAGTTGACCGGGTCAAACCACCCTGCCCTCTCGGGCTGCGTATAATTCATGTAGCTTGCCGCCGCCCGATTGCCGGCACACTCGACCAGCAGGGAAATCCGGATGAACAGACCTCTGACAGCAGGGAACACCGGCCCGGGAGGGGGCGCGCTGCGTTTCGACGTGGTCGCCGGCCTGACGGCCGCGGCGGTGGTTGTTCCGAAAGCCATGGCCTACGCAACGGTTGCCGGCCTGCCCGTTGCGGTGGGTCTGTATACCGCTTTCGTGCCAATGATCGTGTACGCCCTGCTCGGTTCGTCGCGGCTGCTGAGCGTCAGTTCAACCGCCACGCTGGCGATCCTGGCTGGCACGCAGATCGGCCTCGCGGTGCCCGACGGCGACCCGACGCGGCTGATCACCGCCGCCGCGACGCTGACCGCGCTGGTCGGTCTGCTGCTGATCCTGGCCGCCGTGCTGCGCCTGGGATTTCGGTCATTGGCCGCAAGCGCGGACCCGACGTGCTGCGGCCACTGTCTCCCGAACATGCCGACGACGAGACCATTGAGGGCTTGCTCATCCTCCGCCCCGAGGGACGCCTGTTCTTTGCCAACGCGCAACAGGTTGGCGAGGATATCAGGGCGCTGGTCGAGAGGCACAAGCCACGCGTGCTGGCGCTGGATATGAGCCGGGTGCTCGACATCGAATACTCGGCGCTACAGATGTTGCTGCAGGGCGAGAAGCGCGTGAGCGAACGGGACGCCACCCTGTGGCTGGTCGGGCTCAATCCCGGCGTACTCGAGGTGGTGCGACGTTCCGGGTTGGCCGACATCTTGGGCCCTGAGCGCATGCTGTACAATTCCCGGGCGGCAATCGAACATTTCCAGGCCCTTCAGGCAAGAACCGGCGGCAAGGCGTGCTAGCGGCGAAGGATGCTTGCCAGGCACTGGCTGCGAGCCGTCGTGGCCCGTCGCCAGGCATCCCCACCCTACTCCAGCAAACTCCATCCTACCCACTGATGAGGAGCACAAGACATGACCGAACTGAATCCCACCGAGGCTTTTTTCCGCGACCTCGCAGAAAAGGTGAAGGGCCCGGCCGGCGCGCTCGAAGGCAAGAAGGCACTGGTGGTCGGAATCGCCAACAACCAGTCGATCGCCTACGGCTGCGCACTGGCTTTCCGCGCGCTCGGAGCCAGCGTGGCGATGACCTATCTCAACGAAAAGTCCAGGCCCTACACCCAGGCGCTGGCAGATCACCTGGAGGTTGATCGAGAACTTTTCCTCCCCTGCGACGTGCGTATCCCCGGACAGCTCGAAGCGGTGTTCGAGGCGATCGAGAAAAGCTGGGGCCGTCTCGACATCGCCCTGCACTCGATTGCCTTCGCCCCACGCGAGGATCTGCATGGTCGGGTCACCGATTGCTCGCGCGATGGGTTCCTGATGGCGATGGACGTCTCCTGCCACTCGTTCATCCGCATGGCCAAACTCGCCGAGCCATTGATGATCGATGGCGGCTCGTTGTTTACCATGAGCTACTACGGCGCCGAGAAGGTGGTCGATCGCTACAACCTGATGGGCCCCGTGAAAGCGGCTCTGGAGGCGTCGGCACGATACCTTGCCGCCGAACTTGGACCGAAAGGGATTCGCGTGCATCCGATCTCGCCCGGCCCGATCAGGACTCGCGCCGCCAGCGGCATCGATCGCTTCGACGAGTTGATCGAGAGCGCCGCGACGCGCGCGCCGGCCCACATGCTGGTCACCCTCGAGGATGTCGGCATGACAACGGCCTTCCTCGCGTCCGACTACGCGAAGCTCATTACCGGCCAAACGATGCACATCGACGGCGGCTACCACGTCATCGGCTGAACAGGACGCAGATCGTGCCATTGGCGACAGGCGGAATCTGAAGTTCTCAAGGCGGTCGTCAGCGCCGGAGTCAGGCCCCGGCGTGGCGCTCACAGGGCCAGCAGCTTGCGGGTATGGCGGGCGATCATCAGCTCCTCGTTGGTCGGCACTACCCAGGCCGAGGCCTTGCCGCCGGGGCGGCTGATGCGCGGACCGCCGCCTTCATTGGCCGCAGTATCGACTTCGATCCCCAGCCATGCCGCCTGCTCGCAGACCAGTTCGCGGATGCGCGCGCTGTTCTCGCCAATACCCGCGGTGAACACCAGCGCGTCGAGGCCACCGAGTACCGCGGCAAGTGCACCGAGCTCACGACTGATGCGGTAGACGAAATGGTCGATCGCCAGCCTGGCACGTGGCACATCGCTGGCCAGCAGGACCCGCATGTCGTTGCCAATTCCCGACAGACCAAGCAGGCCCGAGCGCTTGTAGAGCAGGTCCTCGATCTGCTTCGCCGAGAGCCCTTCCTGCTGCAG
Organism: Candidatus Accumulibacter affinis; assembly: GCA_016713625.1. Taxonomy (GTDB): domain Bacteria; phylum Pseudomonadota; class Gammaproteobacteria; order Burkholderiales; family Rhodocyclaceae; genus Accumulibacter; species Accumulibacter affinis. Next base: position 236,210 of record JADJOT010000001.1, on the reverse strand, counting down.
CAGGTAGAGGACGATGCCGGGGTCCATGTTACCCGGGCGGGTGCCCATCAGCAGGCCGTCGAGCGCCGTGAAGCCCATCGAGCTGCCGACGCTGCGACCATTGTCGATCGCGCACATGCTGGCGCCGCTGCCGAGGTGGGCCACCACCACGCGCCCGCCGGCAATTTCCGGGGCGATGGCAGGCAGGGTCGCCGCGATGTATTCGTAGGAGAGCCCATGAAAACCGTAACGCCGGATGCCACGCTCGTAGTACTCGTACGGCAGACCGTAAAGATCGCCGACCATCTTCTGCGTCCGGTGGAAGGCGGTATCGAAGCACGCGACCTGCGGCAGGTCCGGCTGCACCTCCTGCACGGCGCGGATTGCGGCGAGGTTGTGCGGCTGATGCAGCGGCGCCAGCGGCACGAAGGTTTCCAGCCTGGTCATCGCCTCCTGCGTGATTAGCAGCGGCGCCGAGTAATCCGGGCCGCCATGCACCACGCGGTGACCGACACCGGCAAGCACACTGCCCTGAAAGCGCGCGCGCAGCAGCTCGGCGATGCGCTGCAGTGCCTGCGCATGGCTGGCCACCTCGCTGGTGTCCCACTGCGCGTCGGCTATTCGCTCGCCGGCACCGTCCTTGACCTTGAGGCGTGGCGCGGTGCCCAGGCCCTCGACCTGGCCGACGGCGACGGCGCGCATTTCATCGGCAGCAGGAAGTGCGAAGACCGAGAACTTGAGGCTCGACGACCCCGCGTTGAGTACCAGAATCACCTTCTCCATGTCACGCTCCCGTTTTCGTCAGCGTCTGCCCCGCCGCCGCGCTGGCCATCAGGACGGCCACCGCGCACGATGCGAGCTTGGTACGCTGGTTGTCGGCGCGGCTGGTGAGGATGATCGGCACGCGCGCGCCGAGGACGATGCCGGCGCCGTCGGCGTTGCTCATGAAAGTGAGCTGCTTGGCGAGGATGTTGCCACTGGCAAGGTCGGGAACAACGACGATGTCGGGATCACCGGCGACCGCCGAGTCGATCTTCTTGATACGTGCCGCTTCCTTGCTGATCGCGTTGTCCAGGGCCAGCGGACCGTCGAGAATGGCGCCGGTGATCTGGCCACGGTCGGCCATCTTGCACAGCGAGGCGGCGTCGGTGGTGCACACCATGCGCGAATTGATCGACTCGACCGCGCAGATGATCGCTACCTTGGGGCGTGCAACGCCAAGGACATGCGCCAGATCGATCGCGTTCTGGCAGATGTCGCGCTTGGTGTCGAGGTCGGGGGCAATGTTGATCGCGGCGTCGGTGACGATCAGCCCCTTGTGATAGGTCGGCACGTCCATCAGGAAGGCGTGGGTGATGCGCCGCTCGGTACGCAGGCCGGTGTCACGGCTGACGACTTCGGCCATCAGCTCGTCGGTGTGCAGGCTGCCCTTCATCAACGCCGTCGCCTTGCCCAGGCGCACCAGTTCGACGGCGCGGAAAGCAGCGGCATGGCTGTGCGGCACGTCGTCGATCTGCACACCGTAGAGATCGAGACCATGCTGCTCGGCGATCGCCCGCATCCTCGCCAGCGGGCCGACGAGAATTGGCTCGATCAGCCCTTCGCGCTTCGCCTGCAGGGCAGCGCCAAGCGACGACTCGTCACAGGGATGCGCTACCGCCACCGGCACCGGCGGCAGTTGCTGGCAGCGTTCGACGAAGCGGGCGAAGTTGTCGTGGCTCTGGATCGCCACCTGCGCCGTGTCCGGACGGTCCATCGTGATCTTGACCGTGGGCGCGATAACCCGGGCGGTACCGGTCATGATCGTCTCGCCGTGGGCGTTGACACCACGACAGTCGAAGGTCACCCGGTGGCTTGCGGCATCCTTGGCCGTGGCAGTAATGGTGATGGTGACCTGCTCGCCGACCGGCAGCGGCGCCAGAAACTCAAGATCCTGTCCCGAGTGAACGCTGCCGGGGCCAGGAAGCTGGTTGCCGAGCAGCCCGGAAACCTGCGCACCCAGCCACATGCTGTGCGCGCTGAGCTCGGCGGGGCCAAGATGCCGGTCGAGCTCGCTGTCGAGCTGGGTCGGGCTGAGGTCGCCCGAAACGGCCGCAAAAAGCTGTACGTCGCGCAGGCTCAGGGTATGGGTGATGCTGGCGCTTTCGCCAATGGAGATTTCGTCGAAACAACGATTCTGGAGGGTTTCTGAGGTCATGATCAGCTCGTTGTCGATGGGGGTTGGTGAAAAGGCCGAAGAAAGGATATTCTAGACGATGTGTGCCCGCCCGCCCCAGCCGGCGAAGCGATTCCTTCTATCCATTGTTCGGAGGTAACTTCATGTCCACGACACTTGTTTCGCAACTTCTTCAAAGAGCGCGCTGGCTCCTGATCGCAGTCATTGCCATTCTGCTGGCCCCCGCCGGCGCCATCGCCGCCGATCGCGCCGCGCTCGAACGTGACGCGCGCAATGCCTATCAGAAGCTGATCGCCAGGCTGCCGGTGGCCAAGGCATTGTCGAGAGACGCGGTGGCGGTCCTCGTCTTTCCGAAGATCATCAAGGCCGGTCTCGTCGTCGGCGGGCAGTCCGGCGACGGCGTACTGTTCAGGAACGGGACGGCAGCAGGCTACTACAACACCTCTGGCGCTTCGTACGGATTTCAGGCCGGTGTCCAGGAGTATGGTTATGCCATGTTCTTCATGAACGAGAAGTCATTGAATGCCCTGACCGCGAACGAGGGATTCGAGGTCGGCGTTGGCCCCAGCGTCGTGGTCGTCGACCAGGGAATGGGCAAGTCGCTGACCTCCACGACCGCGACCAACGACATCTACGCCTTCATCTTCAGCCAGAAGGGCCTGATGGCCGGGGTTGGCCTGCAGGGCAACAAGATTACCCGGCTGAGCGAGTAGTCAGTAGCTCGCGTGTCACCGCTTCGGCCACCCTGATGCCATCGACGCCGGCCGAGAGAATGCCGCCGGCGTAGCCGGCGCCTTCGCCGGCGGGGTACAGGCCCTTGACGTTAAGGCTCTGGCAATCGTCGCCACGGGTGATGCGCAGCGGCGACGAGGTACGCGTCTCGACGCCGGTGAGAACGGCGTCGGGCATCGCAAAACCGCGAAGCTGCCGATCAAAGGCCGGCAGCGCTTCGCGAATCGCGGTGATCGCGTAGTCCGGCAGCGCGCTGGCGAGATTCGTCAGGCGAACCCCGGGCTGGTACGATGGAACTACCGCACCGAGTTGCCTCGATGGCCGGTCGGCAAGGAAGTCGCCGACGAGTTGCCCGGGGGCTTCGTAGCTGCTCCCCCCGAGTTCGAAAGCATGGCTCTCGAGTTGCCGCTGCAGTTCGATGCCGGCCAGCGGGCCACCCGGGTAATCGGCGGGCGTGATGCCGACGACGATGCCGGCGTTGGCATTGCGCTCGTTGCGCGAGTACTGGCTCATGCCGTTGGTGACGACGCAGTTGGCCTCGGAAGTGGCGGCGACCACCGTGCCGCCGGGGCACATGCAGAAGCTGTACACGGAGCGCCCGCTCCGGCAATGATGCACCAGCTTGTAGTCGGCGGCTCCGAGCAGCGGGTTGCCGGCGTGCGCGCCGAAGCGTGCGCGGTCAATCAGCGATTGCGGGTGCTCGATACGGAAGCCGATCGAAAAGGGCTTGGCCTCCATGAACACCCCGGCCTGGTGCAGCATCTCGAAGGTATCGCGGGCGCTGTGGCCGAGTGCCAGAATGACCTGTTCGGCGCGCAGTTCCTCGCCGGAAGCGAGCGTCACCCCGCGCACCCGGCCCTGTTCGATGTGCACACCATTGACCCGCTGCTGAAAACGCACCTCGCCGCCGAGCTGTTCGATCTCGTGGCGCATCTGCTCGACCATGCCGACCAGGCGAAAGGTGCCGATGTGTGGCTTGCTGACGTAGAGGATCTCGGCCGGCGCTCCGGCCTTGACGAACTCCTCGAGCACCTTGCGTCCGTAGTGCCGCGGGTCCTTGATCTGGCTGTACAGCTTGCCGTCGGAAAAAGTACCGGCGCCGCCTTCGCCGAACTGCACGTTCGATTCGGGGTTGAGCAGCTTCTTCCGCCACAGCCCCCAGGTATCCTGCGTGCGTTCGCGCACCGCCTTGCCGCGTTCGAGGACGATCGGCCGAAAGCCGCTCTGCGCAAGAACCAGTGCGGCAAAAATCCCGGCCGGGCCGAAGCCGACGACGATCGGCCGCGTCGCCAGCTGCGCCGGTGCATGCCCGACGAAATGGTAACGCATGTCCGGCGTCGGCTGCAGGTGGCGGTCGCCGGCGAAGCTGGCGAGCAGATCGGCCTCGTTGGCCAGGGCGACGTCGACGCTGTAGATAAAGGTCGGCGCGCTTGCCTTGCGGGCATCGCAACTGCGCCGGAAAACGCTGATCGCGCCGATGTCGGCCTCGCCAATGCCGAGGCGAGCAGCCACCGCCGCGCGCAGCGCCGCCGGCGGATGCTCGATCGGGAGACGGATTTCGCTGATTCGCAACATGCGCGGTTCCTGAAAGAAGCCGAGCTGGACGCTCAGGACTGCTGTCCGTAACTGGCGAACTTTTCCAGCACCGTCGCCATTTCGGCAGCATCGAGGAGGACTGGCTGACCGAGCAGGCAGGCGCGCCAATACTGCTCGCAGAGGGCTTCGAGTTCGACGCCGAGATCGAGCGCCTGCTGCAGATCGTCGCCGACAACGAGCATGCCGTGGTTGGCGAGCAGGCAGGCGCGACGGCCTTCGATGGCCAGCAGCACGGCGTCGGAAAGCGCCTGCGTGCCGAAGGTCGCGTAGCCGGCGCAGCGCAGGCTGTCACCGCCAAAGCGCGCGATCATGTAGTGAAACGGCGGGATGTCGCGGCGCAGGCAGGCGAGGCTGCTGGCGAACGGTGAGTGCGCGTGCAGAATCGCACCGGCGTCGCGGCGCGCGGCGTAAAGATCGCGGTGAAACCGCCATTCGGACGATGGCCGGCGGCGGCCCTGAACGCTGCCGTCGAGACGCATGCAAACGAGGTCGTCGACTGCCAGCTCGTCATAGGGCATGCCGGTCGGCGTGATCAGGAAGCCGTCGCCGGTGGCTTCGCTTGCTGCGCTCCTTGCGCTCCCTGCGCTCGCCGCGCCGAGGCGGACGCTGAGGTTGCCGGCAGTGCCGCGGTTGAGGCCGACGGTGCCCATGCGGCGCGCGCCGTCGATCAGCTGTTGGCGCAGGTCAGACAAGCGGCTGCTCCGGGTAGAGATTCCGTAGTCCGGCATTGCTCGCCGCACAACTGCCGCGTTCGCTGATCAGCGCGCTGATCAGGCTGGCGGGGGTGATGTCGAAGGCCGGATTGACCACGGCTTCGTCGATCGCGAGCTGGCGCAGCTCGCCGGGCAGGTCGGTGGCATCGCGCCCCTGGACCATTCGCAACTCTTCGCCAGCACGTTCCTCGAGCGGAATCACCGCACCGTCCGGACAGGCGAAGTCGATCGTCGATCGCGGTGCAGCCACATAAAAGGGAACGCCGGAGGCACGCGCGGCCAGCGCCTTGAGGTAGGTGCCGATCTTGTTGGCGACGTCGCCGTTGGCGGCGATGCGATCGGCGCCGACGATCACCGCGTCGATGCCGCCGCGCGCCAACAGCAGGCCGGCGGCGTTATCGGCGATCAGCGTGTGCGGCACACCGTGCTGGCGAAGTTCCCAGGCGGTCAGCAGGCCCTGATTGCGCGGACGCGTCTCGGAAACCCAGACGTGGATGTCGATTCCCTGATCGAACGCCGCATACACCGGCGCCAGCGCGGTGCCATGGTCGACGGTCGCCAGCCAGCCGGCGTTGCAGTGGGTCATGACTTCGAGCCGGCTCGGCGGCCTGGCATTGGCGAGCAGCAGTGGCAGGCCGTTGTCGCCGATGCGGCGGCACTGCTCGAGGTCCTCTTCGGCAATCCGACCGGCCTCCGCCCACGCCGCCTCGGCGCGACCCGATAGTGGCAGGTCGACCAGGCAGGCTTGCATGCGCGCCAGGGCCCAGTGCAGGTTGACTGCGGTCGGGCGGGTCGCGGCGAGGGTACGCAGCGCCGCCTGCAGCGAGCTATCGTCGGCGCGGGCAGCAAGCGCCAGCGCCACTCCATAAGCGGCGGTGACACCGATCAGTGGCGCGCCGCGCACCTGCATGCTGCGGATCGCCTGCGCAGTGTCCGCGAGATTGTGCAGCCGCAGAACGCGATAGGCGTGCGGCAGCGCCGTCTGGTCGATGATGTCGACGGCGCGCGGTCCGGCTACGGGCCAGATCGTTCGCGTCGGCGTGCCATGGACTCTCATGGCCGCCATTCTACCAGTCCGCGTCGTGGCTGCCGCAGGCATCGCCGGCCAGCGTCGAACAGGCAGCGCGCTGGCGTCGCGACGTGCAGCGCCGCAATCGTTCGCCGCCGCCGATGTTTGCCAAAAAAGTGACCTGGATCAATTACCGGCTGTTTTCGTCCGTGCTTAAATCGCGGGGATATCATTGGCAGCACGCAAGGCGACGCCGCTGTGCTCCGACGATACGCATACCTGCAGGCCGCTAGCACTGCCGGGTCGAGGAGTTTCCCAAGAGAATGGAGAGAGGAAAAAAATGAAACAGCTGCATGCAAAGAAATGGGTCGTGGCCTTGTCCGTGATGGCCCTGGCCATCGGTAACCTCAACGCGCAGGAAGCAAAAACCGACAAAGCGAAGCTGCTCGAAGAAGGAAAGATGCAGATCGGTGGTTCGTCGCCGGTCGGCGCGGTCGAGATGATGCAGACGCTGAACCCGAAGTCGCCGCCAATGAGCAAGGCTGATTTCGAAGTTGGCAAGAAGATCTACTTCGAGCGCTGCGCCGGCTGCCATGGTGTGCTGCGCAAGGGGGCGACCGGCAAGGCGCTGACCACCGACATCACGCTCGAACGCGGTTCGGACTACCTGAAGACCTTCATCAATTACGGGTCGCCGCAGGGCATGCCGAACTGGGGAACTTCCGGCACGCTCAGCGAAAAAGAAATGGACATCATGACGCGCTACATCCAGCACGAGCCGCCGACGCCGCCGGAGTTCGGGCTGAAGGAAATCAATGCGACGTGGAAAGTGATCGTCCCGCCGGAGCAGCGCCCGAAGTCGCAAATGAACAAGCTCGACCTGCCCAACCTGTTCTCGGTGACGCTGCGTGATGCCGGAAAAATTGCGTTAATCGATGGCGCCAGCAAGAAGATCGTCGAGGTCATCGACACCGGTTACGCCGTCCATATCTCGCGCCTGTCGAAATCCGGACGCTATCTCTACGTGATTGGCCGTGACGCGAAAATTGTGCTCATCGATCTGTGGATGGAGAAGCCGTCGCCGGTCGCGGAAATCAGGGTCGGACTCGAAGCGCGCTCAATCGAGACCTCGAAGTACAAGGGGTTTGAGGATCGCTACGCGATTGCCGGCAGCTACTGGCCGCCACAGTACACGCTGATGGTTGGCGACACGCTCAAGCCGCTGAAGGTAGTCGGGACGCGCGGCATGACCTCCGATACCAACGAATACCACCCCGAGCCACGGGTGGCGGCGATCGTTGCCTCGCATTTTCACCCGGAGTTCCTGGTCAACGCCAAGGAAACGGGCGTCGTGCATATGGTGAACTACAGTGACATCGACAACCTCAAGGTGACGATGATCAATACGCCGCGCTTCCTGCACGACGGTGGCTTCGAGTCCACCGGCCGCTACTTCATGGATGCGGCCAATGCCTCGGACAAGATTGCGGTGATCGATACCAAGGAGAACAAGCTCGCGTCGGTGGTCTCCGTCGGCAAGACGCCTCACCCGGGTCGTGGCGCCAACTTCGTCCATCCCAAGTTCGGGCCGGTGTGGGCAACCAGCCATCTCGGCGACGAGACCATTTCGCTGATCGGTACCGATCCGGTGAAGCACGGCAATTCCGCCTGGAAAGTAGTGCAGACACTCAAGGGAGCGGGCGGTGGTTCGCTGTTCCTGAAGACGCACCCGAAGTCGAAGAACCTGTGGGTCGATGCACCGCTCAATCCGGATCCGGCCATTTCGCAGTCGGTGGCCGTGTTCGACATCAACAACCTCGACAAAGGCTTCGAACTTCTGCCAATCGCCGAGTGGGCCGGCGTCAAGCCGGGTAGCAAGCGCGTCGTTCAGCCCGAGTACAACCGCGCTGGCGACGAAGTGTGGTTCTCGGTCTGGAGCAGCGGCAGCGAGGAATCGGCGATCGTGGTGGTCGACGACAAGACGCGCAAGCTGAAGGCCGTCATCAAGGATCCGCGCATCGTCACGCCGACTGGCAAGTTCAACGTCTATAACACGCAGAACGACGTCTATTGAGCTATCGCCGCCGACCGGGCCAGTCGCATCGGCCCGCTCGGCCGGCTGCCGGACCCTGCCGGTTCGCGCTTTCTGCGGAGTGTTTCAAACCCATCCTCTCACGGGAGAAAAAAATGAACCTAATCCCCCTGTTCCTGCTGGCCACCGCCAGCCTGCTTTCCGCTGGCACTGCCCAGGCAGCTGATGAAGAAGCCCTGGCGAAGGCGAAGAACTGCCTGGCGTGTCACGCCATAGACAAGAAAGTCGTCGGTCCGTCGTACAAGGACGTCGCCAAGAAATATACGGCCAAAGATGAAGCCATGTTGGCCGAGAAGGTCATCAAGGGCGGCAAGGGGGTCTGGGGCCCGGTGCCGATGCCGGCGAATCCGTCGGTGACGCCTGACGAGGCCAACAAACTGGTGAAGTGGATCCTCAGCCTGAAGTGATCGGAGTCCCTTGGCCTGGCTCGTCCTGTCTCTTTGGAACAGATCTCCCGATCTCCCCTAAGCGCGTACCAAGTCCTTACAATGCGATGATTCCCTGCCAAGAAAGGCAGGGGATGATCGGCGGCATGCGGCAGAGGTCGCAGCAGTTGCCGCCGCCAAGGACCAACTGGGGAGAGACGCCGCCTGCAACGCACAGGCCGCCTTACGCGGCGGCCTGTGCGTTGGGCGGTTGTCCAGCGATTTCATCCACAAGAAAGGAGCAATCATGTCTTACTCGGCCTTCGTGCAGGCACGCGATTTCCTTCTCGCTCACCGTACCGACTACGAAACCGCTTATCGCGACTTCCAATGGCCGCAGCTCGGCGAATTCAACTGGGCACTCGATTATTTTGATGTGATGGCGGCGGGCAACGACCGCCCGGCGCTGTGGGTGGTTAACGAAGACGGAACGGAACAGAAGATGTCGTTTGCCGCGATGTCGCAGCGCTCGAACCAGGTGGCCAACTGGCTGCGCGGGCAAGGCGTCCGGCGCGGCGATCGCATCCTGATGATGCTCGGTAACGAGGTGCCGCTGTGGGATACCATGCTGGCGTCGATCAAGCTCGGCGCTGTCCTGTCACCGGCAACCACCCTGCTCGCCCCTGACGACTTGCGCGACCGCCTCGATCGCGGCCAGATCCGCCACGTAATCATCGGCCACACGCAGGCCGACAAATTCAACGAGTTGCCCGGCGACTACACGCGCATCACGGTTGGCGGCGCGGTGGCTGGCTGGCAGCCACTCGAACAGGCCTATCAGGGGTCGAGCGAATTCGAGCCCGACGGTCCGACCAAAGCGACCGATCCACAGCTACTCTATTTCACTTCGGGGACGACCTCCAAGCCCAAGCTGGTGCTGCACAGTCAGCAGAGCTATCCGGTCGGGCATCTATCGACGATGTACTGGCTCGGACTGCAGCCCGGCGACGTGCACTGGAACATCAGCTCGGCTGGCTGGGCGAAGCATGCCTGGAGCTGCTTCTTCGCGCCGTGGAACGCCGGCGCCACGGTGTTCATCTTCAATTACGCGCGCTTCACCGCTTCGGCGATCCTCGAAACCCTGGTCAGATGCTCGGTGACTACCCTCTGTGCGCCACCCACCGTCTGGCGGATGCTGATTCAGGAAGACCTGAGCAAGTATCCGGTCAAGGTACGCGAGCTGATCGGCGCCGGCGAACCGCTGAATCCGGAGGTGATCGACCAGGTCAAGGAGGCCTGGGGAATCACGCTGCGCGATGGTTTCGGTCAGACCGAGACCACCGCGCAGGTCGGCAACTCGCCCGGCCAGCCGGTCAAGCTCGGCTCGATGGGACGGCCGATGCCGGGCTACCAGGTGCGCCTGGTTGACATGGACGGCCATGTCGCGGAAGAAGGCGAAATCTGCCTGACCCTGTCGCCACGCCCGCTCGGGCTGATGATCTCCTACGACGACGATCCCGAGAAGACCGCCGAAGTAATGCGTGATGGCTTCTACCACACCGGCGACACCGCCGCGGTCGATGCCGACGGTTATATCACCTATGTCGGTCGCGCCGATGACGTGTTCAAGGCCTCCGACTATCGCATCAGCCCGTTCGAGCTCGAAAGCGTCCTGATCGAGCACGACGCGGTGGCAGAGGCTGCCGTGGTGCCGAGTCCCGACGCCTTGCGTCTGGCGGTGCCGAAAGCCTTCCTGACCTTGCGCGCGGGCTATGAACCAAGCCGCGAGCTGGCCCGCGAAATCTTCGTCTTCCTGCGCAGCCGTCTGTCGCCCTACAAGCGTGTCAGGCGGCTCGAGTTCGGCGAGCTGCCGAAGACCATTTCAGGCAAGATCCGTCGTGTCGAACTGCGCAAGAGCGAACAGGATCGCGGTGGCGCTCCGCGTGGCGCGATGGAGTTCTACGAAGAGGACTTCGAGTTCTGAGCAGCGCTGCATGAGTTACCGGCCCGCGGCCTGAAATCCGCGGAGTCCGGATGTGTCTTCGCCATGCCGCCTACGGGCGGCATGGCCTGTTCACTGATCTGATTCCTGATCGGCGCAGACCCGAGCGGGGTCGATCAGACGCCGAATCGGCTATCATCGCGATAATTTCACTTTCTACGCCTTCCGTTGACCAGTCTGTACGCTTTGAAACCCCGCTTCCAGGCCTTGCTGAGGCCTGCAGTACGGACCTTGAACGGGCTCGGCGCAAGCGCCAATCAGGTGACCCTGGGCACCTGTGCCGCCTCGCTCATCGTCGGCAGCGGTCTAACGCTCGCCGCCGATGCCGGGCAACTGCGATGGCTCTTGCTGCTGCCGCTGTGCTTCCTGTTGCGCATGGCGCTGAATGCGATCGACGGCATGCTCGCCCGTGAGTTCGACCAGATCTCGACGCTCGGCACCTACCTCAACGAACTGTCGGATGTCGTTTCGGATGCGGCGCTCTATCTGCCTTTTGCCTTCATTCCGGAAGCTGGCGTCGCGCTGACCCTGCTGCTCATCTTTCTCGCGAACCTTGCCGAAATCGCCGGGGTGCTCGGAGTCGTCACGGCCGGAAATCGCCGTAACGACGGACCGATGGGAAAGAGTGATCGGGCGCTCGTTTTCGGCTTGCTCGGCCTTCTGCTCGGCGCTGGCGTCGCTCCTGGCGCTTGGCTGTCCGCGGTGATGGCGCTGATTGCGCTTTTGCTGCTGCTCACCATCGCCAACCGGGTCAGGCGCGGCATTGCGGAAGCCAACGCCAACGCAGGCCATTAAGAAAAGCCACCGGAGACTACGGCAATGCGCGTTGCGCAGGAAAAACAATTCACGACCCACGACGGCAGCACGCTGTTCTACCGCTACTGGCCACCGGCAGGCCCCGAAAACCCTGGTCGGGCGGTGGTCCTGTTTCACCGCGGTCATGAACATTCAGGACGGCTGCAGCATGTCGTCGATGAACTCGGGCTGGATGACTTCGCCATGTTCGCCTGGGACGCGCGCGGCCACGGGCTGTCGCCGGGCGCGCGCGGCGACAGTCCAGGTTTTGCCGCCCTGGTGAAGGACGTCGACCACTTCGTCCGGCACATCAGCGACCGCTACGCGATCGCCAGCAGCCACATCGCCGTCATCGGCCAGAGCGTTGGCGCTGTCCTGGCCGCGACCTGGGCACACGACTACGCGCCGCAGGTGCGCTGTCTGGTGTTGACCGCGCCGGCCTTCAAGGTGAAGCTTTATGTTCCCCTGGCGCGGCCAGGGCTGGCCTTGATGCATCGCTGGTTCGGCAATTTTTTCATCACTTCGTATGTGAAGGCCAAGTTCCTGACGCACGATCCGCAGCGGGTCCGTTCGTATGACGACGATCCGCTGGTCACCCGTGCCATCTCGGCGCGGGTTCTGCTGGGCCTCTACGACGCTGCCGACAGAGTGGTGTCCGACGCAGCGGCGATCCGTCTGCCAGTGCAATTGCTGATTTCGGAGAAGGACTGGGTGGTGCATCGCGCGCCGCAGGACCGATTCTTCGAAGGTCTTGGTTCGCCCGTCAAGGAACGTCACCTGCTTCCCGGATTCCTTCACGATACGCTTGGTGAGCGTGATCGCAAGCTCGCCATCGACAAGATCCGTGCCTTCATCGAAAGGATGTTCCGCAACCCGCCGCCGGTCGACTCGCTGCTGCAGGCGCATCGCGACGGTTACACCCGCGACGAGGAAATCCGTCTCGGCCGGCCGCTACCGCCCTTTTCCCCGAGCGGCCTGAACTTCGCCCTGACCCGGCTGGCGATGCGCACCCTCGGGCGCCTGTCGGACGGCATCCGCATCGGCCTGACGACAGGCTTCGATTCGGGCAGCAGCCTCGACTATGTTTATCTGAACCAGGCCTGCGGTCGGCTGCTGGTCGGCAAGCTGATCGATCGCGGCTACCTCGATTCGATCGGTTGGCGCGGTGTGCGGGTGCGCAGAACCCACCTGTTGCGTGGCATTGCCGTCGCTGCCGAGAAACTCCGGGGCAAGGGCCAGACGCTGCGCATCGCCGATCTCGCCGCCGGCCCTGGACGCTACGTGCTGGACGCCGTCGCACAACTGCCGGAACGTCCGCAGTCGATCGTGCTGCGTGACTTCAGCGAGCTGAACGTCCGTCGCGGGCAAGCCCTGATCGCTGCACGCGAGCTCACCGCGGTCGCCCGTTGCGAAGCGGCAGACGCTTTCGACGAAGCCGCGGTCGCGGCCCTGGCTCCGCGACCGAATCTGGCGATCGTTTCGGGTCTCTACGAGCTTTTCCCGGACAACGAGCTGGTCGGGCGCTCGCTGCGCGGGCTGGCGCGGGCGGTCGACAGCGGCGGCTACCTGATCTATACCGGCCAGCCCTGGCATCCGCAGATCGAACTGATTGCTCGCACCCTGACCAGCCATCGTGGCCACCAGCCGTGGATCATGCGCCGCCGTACGCAGGCCGAACTGGACGAACTGGTGCGCAGCGCGGGTTTCTCGAAAATCGAGCAGTGGATCGACGACTGGGGAATGTTCACCGTCTCTCTCGCCCGCCGCAATTGAGCTTGAGCAATGCCAATCCCGCCGCCGAGGGCCGTCCGTGGCGAAGGGCGCTCGCCTGGCTGCTCGTCCTCGGACCCTTCTTTTTCCTCAGCTATGGCTTGGCAACCTGGGCCAGCAGCCAGCGCTCCGATGTCGGCTCGATCGTTTTTTCCTGGGAGCGCCACATTCCGCTGCTGCCCTGGACGATCCTGCCCTACTGGGCGATGGACCTGTTTTATGGCGTGTCGCTGCTGCTGTGCACGACGCGACGTCAGCTTGACACGCACGCCTCGCGTCTGCTGCTGACCCAGTTGCTTGCCGTTAGCTGCTTCCTGCTCTTTCCCTTGCGCTGCACCTTCGAGCGTGGCGAAGTGAGCGGCGCGTTCGGCTGGATGTTCGATGCCCTGATGACTTTCGACCAGCCCTACAATCAGGCGCCATCCCTGCATATTGCGCTGCTCGTGGTGCTGCTCGAGCCGTATCTGCGCGCCGTGCCGCGCGCCTGCCAGGGACTGGTCGTGGCCACGGCCTTGCTGATCGGAGTGTCCGTTCTCACCACCTGGCAACACCACTTCTTCGACATCCCGACCGGGCTTTGGCTCGGCTGCTTGGTGGTGTGGGTATTCCCGACCGACGCCGGTTCGCCGCTGCGCCGGGCCGCGTTGAGCCGCGAGCGAGCGCCGCGGCGCCTGGCCACGGCTTACGCGACGGCCGCACTGGCCGTCGGCGGCAGCGCTGCCTACGCTGGCGGTGGCTGGCTGTGGCTGCTCTGGCCAGCCGGTTCGCTGGCGCTGGTTGCCACGATCTACCTCCTGCTCGACGCCGAAGCCTTCGAGAAGCGCGCTGACGGTTCATTTCCGCTGGCCGTGCGCTGGCTGCTTGGACCGTATCTACTCGGCGCCTGGCTGAACTCGCGCTGGTGGACTCGCCAGCTCGCGGCGGTCGCCCCGGTAGCACCCGGCGTCCTCCTCGGACGACTGCCGACGCCGGCCCAAGTGAAACGTCTCGGGGTAACAGCAATCGTCGATGTGTGCGCCGAACTGCCTTGTCCGACGCCCGGTCTGCAGCATGCCGTGGTGCCGATGCTCGACCTCGTGGTGCCTGACCCGCAGCAGATCGAACGTGCGTCGGCGGCGATTGCTGAAGCGCCATCCGGCGGACCGGTGCTGGTGTGCTGTGCGCTCGGACTCGCACGCAGCGCGCTGGTGGCAGCCGCCTGGCTGCTGCGCGCGGGCATCGCAACGTCGCCCGAAGAGGCGGTCGCCCTGGTGCTCAAGGCGCGGCCGGCGGTGGTACTCGGCCAAGCTCAGATCGACCTGCTTCACTGCTGGTGGCAGGGCTACCTGCTACCGAATTCGTGAGCCATCCTGCTGCAGAAGGTGCTCTGCAGATCAGGCTGTCGAAATCTGCCGGATCGAGCCAATGACCAGTCACCATCTGCCGCTGCTGCAGGATGACGCCTGGCCCCTGATTGCCGGCATCGCCACGGTTCTGATCGTCGCCTCGGTAAGCGGACGGGTGCTCAAGATCACCCTGGCCAGACGCCGACCACATGCGGTGATCGACAACCTGAACAGTCGCATCGACGCCTGGTGGGTAATCGCCAGCATCTTCGGGCTGGCCTTGCTCGCCGGCGCAGGGGGGCTGACCGTGCTGTTTGCTTTGGCCTCGCTGGCCGCGCTGCGGGAATTCGTGGCCGGTGAGACCTCCCGCAGGATCCCGCGAACGCTTTTGCTGGGAAGCTTCGTGTTCGTCGTGCCGCTGCAATACCTGCTGGTCTGGAATGGCAGCTACGCGCTCTACAGCAGCTTCATTCCGTTGCTGGTGGTCGTCGGGTTGCCGTTGCTGAGTCTGCTGGCGGGAAACGGCGGCGCCTCCGCGATGCGCATCCGCACCCTGCAAGCCGGACTTCTGATCTGCGTGTTCTCGATCTCGTATATTCCGGCGCTCCTGACGCTGCCGATCAGCGGCCAGCCGGGAAGCAATACCTTCCTGCTGGTCTTCCTGGTGCTGGTCGTGCAGGCTAGCGATGTGCTGCAATACCTCTGGGGGAAACTTGCGGGGCGCCACGCAATCGCTCCGCAGCTGTCGCCCGAGAAAACAGTCGAAGGCACCATCGGCGGCATCGCCACCGCCAGCGCACTCGGTGCCGCACTGGCATCGATCACGCCGTTCTCGGTTCCCGAAGCGGCGTTGATCTCGCTGCTGATCACCCTGCTCGGTTTCCTCGGCGGTCTGGCCATGTCGGCCCTCAAGCGCAGCCGGGGGATCAAGGACTGGAGCAAGCTGATTCCCGGTCATGGCGGAATGCTTGATCGGCTCGATTCGCTGTTCCTGTCGGCGCCGGCTTTCTTCTATCTGCTGCGTTTTGGTTGGGCCGACTGAAGCGAACCGGCCAATGCCGCCGCGTCAGGCGCGTCGCCGCATCCTGCCGATCAACCATCCCAGGACCAGGCCAGCCAGCGCTGCGCCACTTGCCGCCCACCAGATGGCGGCTTTCGCTTCGGCGATCAGTGAATTGGTAAACACGTTCGACGACAGGTGCATGGAAACGACTTTCCACTGCCCGTCGATCTTCGCCGAGGTCGAAGTCCAGTTCGAGTTGAGGGTGAACGGCCCCCTGGCCACCGGAAAGAACTCGTCCACCATCGTGCCATCGGCGACGGCAACTTCGCCGTGGCCGAAAAAGCGTGCCGAAGCGCCCAGTTTGGCGGTCGTCAGATAGCGATCCAGGATGCGCTTTTCACCCTTGACCATCCGTTGGTAGTAAGCCCTGATCTCGGCGTGTCCGCGCGAAACCTCTCCGTTCAGCCAGGTAACCGTCGCCTCGGGAGCCATCTGCGCCAGCATCCGTTCGACATCCTGCGCGTTGATGCTCGCCTCGATCTCCCGGAAAACCTTGATCAACGCCTGGCGATCCGCGGTGTGCGGATCACTCTCGGCAGAAAACACGCCTGGTGGTCCCAGCAGTGCGAGCAGTGCAAGGAGCAGGTTGAGGATCGGCCGCATCGCATCTCCAGTCAATGGGCAGGCAGGAAGAAGGCGATCATAGCCTGCCCCCGCCGCGTTGAACACCCTGCCGCGCACCGCGGCTTGCTGCATGCCCTTCTTGATCGTCAGATAGAAAGGAAGGGGCTCCTGCGAACCCCTCGATCAGTTGTCCGCGCAGTGCGGATCAGTAGACGATCGCCTGTGTGCGGTTGGTGGCGTTGCCTTCCAGCTGCGGGTTTTGCGCAAAACCGGTCTTTATCAGGGCCCGCGTCTTGGCCACCACCTCCTTGCGCGACAGCTTGTTCTGCGTATCGCGCATCACCTTGACGAAATAGTAAGTGAATGCGCCGTTGTAGCGCCCGTTGAAATAGGCGTCGGCACTGGTCTGGTTGGCCTTGCAGCCCGTCCACAAGACGTGATGGGCACCGGCAACGGCCGCCTTGCTGGCAGTTTCCGTTCCCTTCCTGGTGACGTCGGCCGGGCGATCGAGTGTGAATCCCCGCATCTTTGCGGTTTCCTCGCCGAACTCATGGTCGGGCGGCGCGATGTAACGAGGTCGCGGGGCGTTCAGACCAAATGCGGCGTCGCGCAGCCCCGTGCCACTGTGACAGGTGTCAAGGTAAACCTCGAGCAGCACTCCGGCGGGCAACTGCTGGAAAAGATCATGCAGTTCGTCGTCGCTGATGATGTGGGCAGGGTCCCAGCCACCAGCCTTTTCGGCAATGTCGTGGGGAACGAAGGCCTCGTCCTTGCCATCGGGCTCATCGCCACTGGTGTCGTTCATCTGGGTGCCATGCGAGGAGAGACTGAACACCAGATAGCTAAGCTTGCCGGCTTTGGCGTCGGCAACCATGGCCTTCAACCTGGCCATGATGTTGGCCTTGGTCGCCTGCGCGTCGGCGAGAACGCTCATTTCTGTCGTCTTGAAACCGAGCAGGTCCTTGTATAGAGCAGCCATATCCCTGGCGTCATTGACGCAGCCATTGAGGGTGAACTGTGGATAGTTTGCAAATTTGTTGATGCCCACGAAGAGCGCTTTCTTGCCAGCCATATCCGATCTCCTTCCAATGCCGCAGCCGAGGGAATTGGCGATGATGCGGCAGCCATCGCTGCTGCATTGTGCGGCAATCACCAGCGTGCCGCAACGAGTGCTTGCGACGAGCAGCCGAGCGGCAAGCCGCCCCGCGATCCGCAGGTCGACCATCACCGCTGCCACCGTATCGAGGTCGCCAGCCGCAGGATCGGTCAGGCAGAGCGCGATGACCCCATGGGAAATGCAAACATTCCTGAATGTACGTAAAATTCGCCCCTTTCTCAGGTCGCTCCGTACGGCGACGCGTGTCCAAGGAGTTCCCATGTCTGCGCCGTTGTCCCGCTTTGCCATTTCTTCTCGACTGCTGCGCCTGCTCTGTGCGCTTGCCGCTGCCGGCTGCGGACAGCAGCAGCCGCCAGGCGGTACGGCTGGCTTTCCACCACCGGAGGTGACGACGATCAGCGTGCAGCCCGCGTCCTTCCCGGTGACCTTCGAATATGTCGGACAGACTGCCGGTTCGAAGGATGCAGAGGTGCGCGCGCGCGTCACCGGCATCGTCGAGAAAAGGCTGTACCAGGAAGGCGCCGCGGTGCGCGCCGGACAACCGCTGTTCCTGCTCGACGCGAAGCCCTTCGAGGCACAACTGGCGTCGGCCGAAGCCGAGCTGCTGCGCGCCAGGGCGCAGAAGACGCAAGCTGACCGCGAGGCGGCGCGCTTGCGGCCGCTCGCCGAACGTAAGGCGATCGGGCAAAAGGAAGCCGACGATGCCGCTTCCGCCGCCGAGTTCGCCAGCGCTTCGATCAAGGCCGCGCAGGCCAGGCTGACCGAGGCCAGGCTCAATCTCGCCTACACGCGCGTCGTCGCGCCGATCAACGGTCTGTCGAGCCGCGCGCAGCAATCCGAAGGCAGCCTGGCGAACGCCAATACCACGCTGCTGACCACCGTGTCGCAGGTCGATCCGATCTGGGTGCTGTTCAACGTCTCCGACAACGAGCAGCTGCGGCTCAACAAGGCGATGGCCGAGGGTCGCCTGACGCTGCCCCGCAACCATGCCTTCGAGGTTGCCGTGAAACTCTCCGACGGCTCGACCTTCCCGCGTAGCGGCAGGATCAACTTCGCCGACAGCCGCGTCAATCCGCAGACCGGTACTTACGAGATGCGCGCCGAAATCGCCAACGCCGACCTGGCGCTGAAGCCGGGTCAGTTCGTGCGCGTCACGCTCAAGGGAGCGCAGCGCCAGGGGGCACTGGCGGTACCGCAGGTGGCGGTGCTCGAAGGGCCGCAGGGCAAGTTCGTTTACGTGCTCGGCAAGGACCAGGACGGCAAGGACATCGCCGTTCCCCGACCGGTGGCCGTCGGCGACTGGTCGGAAAGCGACGGCAAGAACGTCTGGCTGATCGACTCGGGACTGCTTCCCGGTGACCGGGTGATCGTCGACGGCCTGGCGCGAATCATGATGCCAAACTCGCCGGTACGCGTCGCCGAGTCGGCTGCCGAGACCGCCCTCGCCGGCCAGCCGCCTGCCCCCGCAACACCGGCAGCCGCCGGCAACAAACCATAATTCGAGCACGCCGCCATGTTCTCGCGCTTCTTCATCGACCGCCCGATCTTCGCGGTGGTCATCTCGGTGCTGCTGGTCGTCGCCGGCCTGGCGGCGATGCGCTCGTTGCCGATTGCGCAGTATCCGGAAATCGCGCCGCCGGTGGTCACCGTGCAGGCGACCTACCCCGGCGCCTCGGCCGAGGTGCTCGAAGCGACAGTCGCCGCGCCGCTCGAAAACGCGATCAACGGCCTTCCCGGCATGATCTACATGTCGTCGAACTCGTCGTCAAACGGCGTCACACAGATTCAGGTGACCTTCGAGATCGGCACCAACGTCGACCTTGCCGCGGTCAACGTCAGCAACCGCGTAAAACAGGTCGAATCGCGGCTGCCGCTGGAAGTACGCCGCCAGGGAGTGACCGTCGAGCCCGGCTCGTCAGCTTTCCTGCAGGTGCTCGCCTTCTATTCACCCGACGGCCGCTACGACGACCTGTTCACCTCGAACTACGTGACGCTGAACGTGCTCGACCGTCTGAAGCGGCTGCCGGGAACGACCAATGTGCAGATCTTCGGCGCCAAGGACTACGCGATGCGCATCTGGCTGAAGCCCGACCGCCTCGCGCAACTGAAGCTCACGCCGGGTGATGTCGCCAGCGCGATCAATGAACAGAACGCACAGTTTGCCGCTGGCAAGGTCGGCCAGGCGCCGATCGGCAAGGGCCAGGACCTGGTGTACACCGTCACCTCCAAAGGGCGTCTGGCCGATGCGGCACAGTTCAACGAGATCATCGTCCGCGCCAACCCCGACGGTTCGACGGTGCGCCTTGCCGACGTCGCGCGCGTCGAGCTCGGCTCGCGCGACTACGAATTCAACGGCCGCTACAACGGCCAGCCGGCGACGCTGGTCGGCATCTTCCTGTCGCCCGGCGCCAACGCGCTCGATGTCGCCAGGAGCGTGCAGGCTACCGTCGACGAGCTCAAGCAGCGCTTTCCCGAGGGCCTGAGCTATGCCGTGCCGTACGACACGACGCGCTTCGTCAAGGTGTCGATCGAGGAGGTGCTGAAGACGCTCACCGAAGCGATGCTGCTGGTCTTCCTGGTGGTGTACCTGTTCTTGCAGAGCTGGCGCGCCGCCATCATCCCCTTCGCTGCCGTTCCCGTGTCACTGATCGGCACCTTCGCCGGCATCTACCTGCTTGGCTATTCGATCAACACGCTGACCCTGTTCGGCATGGTGCTGGCGATCGGTATCGTCGTCGACGACGCCATCGTGGTGCTCGAGAACGTCGAACGGATCATGCGCGAAGACGGCCTGCCGCCGCGTGACGCCGCGGTGCAGGCGATGCACGAGGTGACCGGGCCGATCATCGCCATCGTCCTGACACTGACGGCGGTGTTTGTGCCGATTGCCTTTCTGGGCGGACTCACTGGCGAGCTCTACCGGCAGTTCGCGGTGACCATCTCGATCTCGGTAGTGCTCTCGGGCATCGTTGCGCTGACGCTGTCGCCGGCGCTGTGCGTGATCATGCTCAAGCACGGTCACCGCGAGCCCAATCGTTTCTTTCGCTGGTTCAACGACTGGTTCGCGCGCGTCACCCGGCACTACCTCGACGGCGTCGTCTGGGTAATCCGCCGTGCCGCGATCGTGCTGACGCTGTTCACCTGCATGGTGGCGATCACCGTCTTGCTGTGGCGAACGACACCAGGCAGCCTGGTACCGGACGAGGATCAGGGTTTCTACATCGGCGCGGTGATCCTGCCCGACGGCGCGACGCTCGAACGGACTACGCGGGTGGTCGAGCAGGTCGAGGCGGTCGTGCGCAGCAACCCCGACAACCAGGATGTCGTCGCCTTTGCCGGCTTCGACTTCATCGGCGGCGGCTTCCGCAACAACGCGGCGACCGTGTTCGTGACGCAAAAGCCCTGGCACGAGCGCACGACGACGGCGCAGCAACTGGTTGGCGAACTGTTCATGAAGACCGCCGGCATCAAGGAAGCGCTGGTGCTGGCCTTCAATCCGCCGGCGATCTTCGGTCTCGGTACCGCCGGCGGCTACGAGTTCTTCATCCAGAATCGGGGCGATGGCGGTTCGAAGCGCCTGCAGGAAGTGCTGCAGGCATTCCTTGCACGTGCCAACAGCGACCCACAGCTCGGTGGCGCGCAGACACTGTGGCGCGCCACCGTGCCGCAGCTATTCGTCGACGTCGACCGCGAGAAGGCGAAGCAGGCCGGCGTCTCGATCGACGAAGTCTTCGCGGCGCTGTCGTCGACACTCGGTACCTATTACGTCAATGACTTCAACAAGTACGGCCGCACCTGGCAGGTGCTGATGTCGGCCGAACCCGAGTATCGCAAGCGGCCAGACGACATCGAGGGGCTTTACGTGCGCGCGCAGAAGGGCGAGATGGTGCCGCTGGCTGCGCTGGTCAAGGTCAGGCACTCCTCGGGTCCGGACTCGCTCGACCGTTTCAACAACCTGCCGGCAGTCAAGATCATCGGTCAGACGGCACCCGGCATCAGCTCGGGGCAAGGCATTGCGCGCGTCGAGGCGATCGCCAGGGAGGTGCTGCCGCCCGACTTCAGCTTTGACTGGGGCGGTTCGTCGTACCAGGAGAAGAAATCGAGCGGCGCCTCGACCTTCGCGCTCGGGCTGGCAGTGGTGATGGTCTTCCTGATCCTCGCCGCACAGTACGAGAAGTGGTCGCTGCCGCTGTCGGTGCTGCTGGCGCTGCCTTTCGGTACCTTTGGCGCGCTGCTGGCGATCTGGGTCAAGAACCTGCTCGGCCCGTTCTTCCACGCGGCGCCGCTGACCAACGATGTCTATTTCCAGATCGGCCTGGTCACCCTGCTCGGCCTGGCGGCGAAAAATGCCATCCTGATCGTCGAGTACGCGGTGCTGAAACACGCCGAGGGCCTGTCGGCATCGGCGTCGGCGATCGAGGCGGCGCGGCTGCGCTTCCGGCCGATCCTGATGACGTCGCTGGCGTTCATCCTCGGCGTCCTGCCGCTGGCCATCTCGACCGGCGCCGGTGCCGGCGCGCGGCACTCGGTGGGTACCGGCGTGATGGGTGGAATGATCGCCGCGACCCTGCTGGCGGTCTTCCATGTACCGCTGTTCTTCAAGGTCCTCTACGATCGACGCATCCGGGAAACCCGCTCACATGATGAGTTGCTCGACGAAGTAAGGCACCTGCAGCACGCACCCCACGCTGCGGCAGCGACCCCGGAGCAGCCCGCAGCCGGCCAGGGAGGTAGCCATGCTTGAGCCCTGGCAATTCTTTCGCTCGCGTCGGCTGCCCGCGCTGGTCACCGTCGCGGCCCTCGCCCTCGTCGCCTGCCAGGCGACGCCGACGGCGCCGCCGCTGCTCGACCTGCCAGCGGCAACGGCGAGCGTCGCTCCGGATCTCGAACATTGGTGGACGACCTTTGACGATCCGACGCTGACGGCGCTGATCGACGAGGCGCTCGCCCACAACCTCGACCTGCAGGCGGCAATGGTGCGCGTCGACCTGGCGCGCTCGAACGTCTTGCTCGCCCAGTCCTACCTCTACCCGAGCGTCAACCTCGGCGCCGACGCCAGCCGCAACCGCATGACGCTGGTCGGTTCACAGCCGCTGCCCGAGCGCTTCAATCCGACCAACAACGACTACCTGGCCGGCCTGCGCGCGTCCTACGAGCTTGACCTCTGGGGACGCTATCGGCAGGGCGCGAGTGCCGCGCGCAGCGAGCTGCTGGCCACCGAGTATGCGCGCCAGACCGTGCGCACCGCGGTCGCCGCCGAGACCGCACGTTCCTACTTCGGCTTGCTCGCTGCCGACGCCGAGCTGGCGCTGCTGCGCGAGACGCTGAAATCGCGCGACGAGACGGTGGCGCTGCAGTTCGACCTCTACCAGGCCGGCGTCATCGGCGACTATGACCTGCAGCGCGCGCAGGCCGAACGTGCCGCAGTCGCCGCCAACCTGGCGGTCGCCGAGCGCGCCGTCGGCACCTACGAATCAGCCCTGGCAGCAATTCTCGGCCGTTCACCGCGCGCAGTATTCGACGCGAAGATCGACCGCGATGTCACGCAGCTGCGCCTGCTCGGGGTACCCGAGGTAATGTCCGGATTGCCCTCCGACCTGCTCGAACGGCGACCCGACGTGCAGCAGGTCGAAGCGCAGCTTGCGGCGGCCAGCCTGCGCATCGATGCCGCACGCGCGCAGTATTTTCCGTCACTGTCGCTGACCGCTTCGTACGGGTCCGAGTCGACGGCGCTTGCCGACCTCTTTTCCGGGCCGGCACTGGCCTGGGGAATCGGCGCCTCGCTGCTGCAGCCGCTGATCGGACTGAAGGCGATCGAGGCCAACGTACAGGCCGAAACCGCCCGCCGCGAGGCAGCGGTAGTGAGCTACGTGCAGACCGTGCAGACGGCCTTCCGCGAAACGCGTGACGCGCTGATCGCCAACCGCACGACCCGCAACTCGCTTGCCGCGCAGAGCGAACGTGCGCAGAAGCTCAAGACCGCGCTCGAACTCGCCGAGCTGCGCTACCGTGCTGGCTACTCGGGCTACATCGACGTACTCGACGCGCAACGCCAGCTCTTGCAGGCGCAGACCCTGCAGATCCTCGCCGCGCGCGACGTGCGCTTCGCCTTGATCGACCTCGCCAGGGCGATGGGCGGTGGCTGGAATTACCAGGCGGAACTGATGACCCGCTAGGCGGCAGGTACAGGCAAGGTCAGAGGTACGATCTGGCGCCCTCGATGGCCCGAAGACACAGGCCAGCACCGGCTCTACCAGCGCGAACGGCAAGCGCGAGGCCGTAGGACAGTCGTCGCCCCTCCTGCACAGCCCGCCAGGAGTCCGCCGTCACGGCGACGATTGGGTTGTCGGTTGGGGCAGTCAAGGTCGCTTTGGCAAGGACAGCCTGGACAGTAACGCCACGCGGCCGGCAATCAGCGGCGCGCGCTCCCGAATCGTCGGGTGCCCTTGGTACGAATCAGTACCAAGAGTTCGCATCCTTTCTGGCCCGCCAGCGCACCGGCTGTAAACTCTCTGCCGCAAAAACGACGACCCCGCTGAACGCCATGTTCTGCGGGGTTTTTCGTTTAAACCTGTTGACCTCGCCTACCCCACAAATGTCATATCTGCGCTCTTAGGGGTTATTTATCTTGAAACCTCCTGACTTCGCAAATTTGGTACGGATTTTGCAAGCGGTTGTTTTTAAGTGACTTTTCGAGTGGCTTGGACGGGTTTTGCGATGGCGTATGCTTTGGTTTCGTGAGGTACGCCGTGTCCCTCCGGCAAGCTTGCATGAAATCTCTGAACGCCTCTGGTAACGTTTGCTGCGAATTCAACCCGAAGAGGAGAGCAGCAGATGGACGATCTGGCGAAGGTGATGGAAGCAAGGGGTGGCGAAAGCCTTGAACAGGTACGGAGAGCGCTTCAAGCGCTGGCGCGAAACACGGGGACGGGGCGAGCACGTCCCTCGAGAGTTGTGGGCGGCGGCGGTAGGGATCGCCCGTGTCCATGGCCTGCACGTCACCGCACGGGAACTGCACCTGGACTACGGCGGATTGAAGCGGCGCCAGCAGGAGCAAGCCGGTAGCACCCTGCAGGCAGCCAGGAAGGAGACACAGTTCGTCGAATGGACGATTGCGTCCGCCCGCGAGTCCGGCGCTCAGCTCCTGAGCGAGTGCGTGATCGAGATGAAGAGCCGGCGCGGCGCGAAGATGCGGGTGGAACTGAATGGCCCGGGTCTCGCCGGTCTCACCGGCTTATGCAGCGCTTTCTGGAGTGCCGCATGATCCAGATCACGCCACACATGCGCATTCTGGTCGCGGTCGAAGCAATCGATTTCCGGGCGGGGATCGATGGGCTGGCCAGCCTCTGCCGAGAGCGCCTGGAAGCCGATCCGTTCAGCGGGAGCCTGTTCGTCTTCCGCAACCGCGCCCGCACCGCCCTCAAGATCCTCGTTTATGACGGCCAGGGGTTCTGGCTTTGCCACAAACGGCTATCGAGCGGGCGCTTCGCCTTCTGGCCCGACGGCACGGCGCCGACCCAGGGACTCCAGGCCTGCGAGCTGCAGGTCCTGCTGATGGCCGGCAACCCGGCGCAGACCCGGGCGGCACCGGCCTGGCGTCGCCTCGCGGCGTAGAGTCGCGAAAGACGTGGGCCATCGGTTCATTCGGCGTTGGCGAGTTGCTCGCGGTAATTCCAGGGCAACCACCAGGCCGCCTGGGCCAGAACCTCCTTGGCATGGCCATGCAAGGCCTGCAGATAGGCGAACGGATTGACGCGGCAGAGCTGGCAGGTATGAATCAGGCTCATGTAGATATCGCCCACCTCGGCCCCCTTCAGGGTTTTGTAGAACAGCGAATTCTTGCGATGCAGGATCGCCCGTTTGAGGGCTCTCTCGCAAAGGTTGTTATCCAGCGGTGCCCCAGCCTGGCGCAGAAAGAGCGTCAGTCCGTCCCAGTGCTTGAGCAAATAGTTCAGGGCCTTGCCCAGCCCGCTATTCGGCTCGACGAGTCGTTTCGTGAATTGATCGTTGATCCTGTCCTTCAGTTCCCGCAGCGGCGGAGCGCTGTGCGTCTGATGGGTGAGCAGGCGTTGCTCGGACGAGAGCTTCTCTTCGCGACAGTGCGCATCGTTGGCGTAAACCTTCGCCAGAATCTCGATCACGTAGCGGCACGGCTGAGGAAAATGCGCGATCACGTCGACGATCTGGCGTCGTCCGTGGGTCAGGCATTTGCCGATGATCGTCGCGAACTCGCTGACGAAGTTGCACGCCAGCGCATCGCTCATCTGCATCGGTGGCGCCAGCGCCGGGTCCCGCTGCGCCAGGATATCCGACAGGTTCTGCCCGGCATGCGGATGGCCGGTGAAATACAGCGCCACGTGCTGCCCCTGAGCGAGCACGGCGACGATGCCGGAGGTGTTGATGGCCTTGGCCTCGGGCGCCAGACCGGCGGCTTCGAGCTGGTTGCGGGCGACGATCAGCGACAGAATCTTCGCCCGGGTGTCGTCGCAGTGCAGCAGATCGCCCTGTCCGGCCTGGCGGATCAGTTCGCCGAAGACGGCGCGCGGCGCCGGCACGGCCTGGACCACGAGGTCCCACTGGGTGGCATCCGGCAGTGGCATCGGAGACTCGCTTGCAGCCCTTCGATCCGGTAGAACGGCAGGCCGCTGCCGTAGCGCAGCAGGGCGAGCAGGCTCGCACAGCTGGGGTCATACTTCGCCGCGCAGGTGCCCTCGGGCAGCGGCGCGGTGAAGGTCGCATCGCACAGCCGGCAGCGCAGATGTTGCCGCTGGTAGATCGTCGCCCGCATCGGCGGTTGTCCGACGACTTTGACGACGGTCTTCGGCGGTGCGTCATAGACCCTGCCAGTGGGGCAGGCCGGGCAGGGATCGCCGGATTTCAGATCAGGAACGGCCAGTGCGATGACCGGGGCGTCGCCATACTTCGCGGCGCCATTGCGGCCGTGACCTTCTTCGGCTCGGGTTTCGCCGGGGGAGTTACGGCCGCCGGCGACACCTCTCCCTCCGGCGCTGATGCTTCAGCCGAGCCTGGCCCCTCGGCCGCGGCGGGCTTCTCGTCCGAATGGGCGCCGGGCTGAAGGAGCTTGTGTTTGCTCTCGGTAGATGCGCCGAACAACCTCTTGCGAAAGCGCGTCAGCGACGTCTTCGCGTTCTGTAGGGCCTGCATGACGAAGACAAAAGTGGCGAGCACCTGGCGGAGTAGTTCGTATTGCGGCGCCGGGAACGTTGGCTTGGCCAGTGCCAGCAGTTCGTTCAGATCTTCCTGCGTGGCCTGGACGTATTCGGGCGGCTTCGTCACGCGACCTGCGACAGCCGTTGGCGAAAGTCCTGACCAGCGCATAGCCCAGGACGTCCTTGAGCGAACGATTGGCGACATGGGTCGGCGTATCCTTGCCGCGGCCGGTCGTCCTCCCCAGGAGTTGCCAGTTGGCGGCTCGGTAGCAGGTGCCACGAAAGCGCTGCGGTTCGATGAAGGTTTCGAGAAAGTAGATCGGGTGCCCGTACATCGACTGCCAATCGGCCGACAGCCGGCGCGCCATGCGTCCGAGCAGGTGGGAAGCGAGATGCGGCACCGTGACCCAGGGCAGAATCAGAAAGCGCGTGTGGTAGGCGAGCAGCCGGATGTTCTGCAAACGGGCCTGCGGCCCCAGCCGATGAAGCGGTCGCGGCTGCCCAGATGACGGGGCGCCGAGCACCACGCGAGACAGGCCACCGGTCGGCCGCGAGCCCAGACGAGATACTTCAGATGCTCGCCAACAGGCTGCGTATAGCCCAGGTAGTGGTGCTGCTGGAGCAGGCTGTTGAACAAGGCTTCTTCCGACGTGCGTCGGACCTGGCGCACTTCCAGGGGGCCCAGTTCGCCAAAGTTCATGTGCAGCGGCGTGTCGTCCACCTGACCAGCGCCGGCGACCGGCGATCGGCCAGCGGGTTGCGTGGATCTGACGCACCGGCGGCAATTCGATCCGCCCAGTGCGATGCAGCATCAGCATCATCCCGCGGCACACCATGTCGCGTAGCGCGCCATTGACCTGCACCCAATTCCAGGCTTCGCACAACCGCTTTGACAAACCTCTGCGGCTTAGCTCGGGATGATCCGCGATCAGTTGGCGCATGAAGGCAAGGTCGTCTTCGGAGATCTCCCGGTGGCGGTAGCTCAGGGTCGTTTGCATGTCCTGCACAGTACGCGACCCCGCAGCGGAACGCAAGCGAAAAATTCAGACTCCGTCTGTAACGACAGCTTCTAACCGATTCCTTCCGCAAATTCATGCAGGCTTGCCGGAGGGACACGATCACGGCACCCTTGGCGAGGTAGACCGGCGCCAACTTGCCGATGTCGGCCTGGTTCTCGTTCTTCAGGATAAAGGTCAGCGTCTTCCTGGCGCCGGCGTTGCCGGCCTCGACCTCCGCCTCGGTGTAGGCCTCGCGCATCACCAGGATGCAGCGCTTGTCCGGGTCTTGATTCTCCGCCAGGCGCCGGTCGACCCGGACTTCCTTCTTGTTCTCCGGCCGCACCGTCCCGCCAACGTACGCCCCGCCCCGTCCACGTGAATCTCGCCCTGCAGGGCGGATTCGTCCCGGCTCACCCACAGGCTCTCCCGTATCTTGTGCAGGAGGACGTAGGCGGTCTTGTGGGACACGCCCAGGTCGCGGCCCACCTGCAGGGCGGAAATGCCCTTCACGGCGTTGGTGAACAGGATCACCGCCGCAAGGTACAGGCGCAGGGGCAGCTTGTGGAAGGCGAAGATCGTTCCGGACGTGACGGAGAAATCTTCCTGGCAGCCCGCTCAGCGCCAAATCTTGCGGGTCGGGCGGAAGTAGTGCCGGTGCGCCATGCCGCAGTGCGGGCAGACCACTTCCTCCCTTCGCCCCAGCGCAGGTGGCGGAACAGGGCAAAGCGTCATCGTCACTCATCGCCAGAACCTGAACCACGGACAGGGTACGGGCTTCGGCTTTCAACAGGAAATGTAAACTCATCGCACTGGCTCATGGAGGTGGGTCATGAGGATCAGTGTAAGACCTTGCGGGCTCACAGAGTGAGCCTGTCAGAAAAAAAGTTCGTCGCCGCCGCGGAGCTCGCCAGAGATTAGGGGTAGCTGCTCCATAATGCCGGTATATTCCGTGTCGATAAACTTCGGTGACAGGGCTCGTGGCACTGGGCGGCTTGATCTGTAACTGCCGAGCGGAGGCGCTCGTTCTTTAACTTCATCGAGAAAAATCGCGATGCTGGAATCGACGAGGTCGCGAACGAAGTGAAGGAAGTGCTGTGATGGAGGCGCAAGAATTCGTTGATCTGATCGGACTGGCAAGACTTTTTGCTGACCGCTTAAGAGTCGCCAACTGTCGGAATATTTTACACTCGGAATACGCGTCTTCGAGAAACATTCGCAAAAACAAGGGGTTATAATTTTGGCATAAATATTGCTTCTTTTTTTGGGTTAAACAGATCGCTCTTCGAGGTTCCCGCGCTTGGCGCTGGGGAGGGGTAGACGCCCGGTTCCACACGAAACGACATAGAGCCGATTGAAAGCTATAGGGGAAAACTTTAGAAGGGGGTATCTGTGAAAGCCATTCCACGAGCGTTCATGCTTATGGCATTCCTTGCCGCATCAGTTGGGCAGGCACATGCCATCACTATTCAGTTCGACATATCCGGACTCGCCTCACTAGGTCCAGATGTGCTCTTTGGTATCGACTTTATAGATGGCGACGGGCCATCAAATAGCGTAAGTGTGAGAGACATCAACACGAACGGGACAGCTGGACCAGTTACCTTGGTCGGAGGTGCGTCTGTTTCAGCAGGCGGCTACCTACTGGAAGATACAGTCTTCTACACCAGTCTGCTGCTTGAGTATTCGGGAGGTACACAACTCAGTTTGCAATTTAACCCAACCAACAACGCACCTGCGCCAGGCATGTTCGCGGACATGCTGGCCATCTATGTTTTGGATGGTTCCAGCGGTTTACCGTCAATCTACACCGATGAGCCATTGGGCACAAATGCCTTGATGTCTTGGACAGCATCTGGATTGAACTCCGGTGACCTCCTTGTGTATGGACCGTCGTCACCTGCACCAGTGACGTGGTCAGGCACATACATCGAAGATCAGAATCTAATATCTGAACCTAGTGCTTTGCCATTACTGGCCATCGGCCTTATCGTACTGGCTACCGGATCATTACGCAAGGATGGTTGGTTATGACAACCCTTATTCTGAGAACATTTGCATTCGTCCTGGCTATTGTGTCCGCCCCTTGGGCTTTCTCGGCACCGCAGCCGATCAACCAAGTTCAGGTCAACCGATCAGGTTTCCTATATAACCGTCAGACCGATACATTTGATACCACTGTCACCATCCACAACACCGGCACAATGCCTTTAGCTGCCCCGATGAGGCTGGTTTTGGAGTCGGTCAAGCCGGTCTCTGTTAGCCTTTACAACATTTACGGCAAGACCGCCTTGGGGAAACCATATGTCGAGGTGCCACTACCAGAATTCGTTCTTGATGCGGGCAAATCCACCACCGTTCCTGTGCGGTTCGTCAACCTTGGAAAAACAGTAACGGCCGCAACCTTCAGCGTACAGGCGGAACAGTTAGTCCCTGCTGGCACAGCCCGGCTGGAGATCGCTGCTAGGATGAACACGGAGAATGGTGGTAACTCTGTGAAGGCGGGTTATGCGATTAAGCTTGACGGGGTGACCCGTGCCATGACAGATGCCCAGGGGCGTGCGAGCGTCGTTGCTCCCTTGGATGTGTCTGAGATTAGTGTGAGCACCCCTCCTAATTACTATGGGGCCACTCAGGTGGTAGGGCTTACCGCAGGTGAAACGCGCTATGTCGATGTTGAACTAGGTGACTCTGGAGAGTTCGGAGCCGAATCCGTGCTACGCATGGACCGCTTACAACACCTCATGTTGTTGACTAGCGTTCCATTAGTTGTCCTAAGGTTTTTTCAAAACGAGAAGGCCGTGGTCAGCGACTTGGTGGAGCTTGTCGAATTGCGCGATCCTGCAGGCGGCTATCCCAAAAACATTACTGGCCTGTTTGCCATTCGAAGCGACGGTAGCTTGTTTGCCGACTCGATGGCTTTCTTTACGGCGATTGGCAATCTCAACCAGAAGAAGCTGCTCTTTGTCCAAGTACTCGACAAGCAGGGTATTCCTCATCTACAAGAGATTCCATTTTATATCTCACAGTGGACGGTCCAAGGCAAGCTGAGCGCCCCACCATCTAATCCCAGCCTGCCGCTTGGCGGTATCCCTATTAAGGTATCCGTGCTCAATACGGACATCACGTTCGATACTGAATCGGCAGCGGACGGGACTTTTCCGTTGCCCTTGTTACCCTCGGGTAATTTGGATATCAGGGCTGTAGCTTCCAGTGGAGGCATTTTCTACCTTGGTCAGGGCACGGCCGTCATCTCCGGCAATGTTCGCATCGATCTCAAGATGCGCGGGCCAATCGATGTGGCGAACAACGTACCGCCCATCGCCACTTCCCCCCTGTGAGCCAAAGGAGCCAGATCATGAGAATGACCGTGTTATCTACGGCCCTGGCCTCTTGGCTTTGGGCAAACTTTGTTTATGCCTACGACCTGACGGTATCCGCTGCAGCCGAAAATCAAGTGATATCAGGGAGCAAGTCCTATACCGTTCCGCAAGGAACGGCCAGCGTAGCACTCCTCTATAACGTCTATTCGGCAGAATATCCCTATTATGTCACCGCCCAGAGCGTATTCAATGATGTCTGGTCCTTGTCTCTGACCGGCAGTAATGGTTCGCTGTACGACATCAGCCGACAGGTGAATAGCCAGTTGACCCAGGCACCAACGTGGTTGGCGAACAGCACAACCGGCGATATCCGCCAAACCATTAATGTTTCCGGGCTGACCGTGGCTGGTCCCGTGACCCTGCAAATCATTGCCACAGCGATGAATGTTGGCGACTCTGCATTGCCGACCGTCGTTGGAGCCAGCCTAGAACAAGCGCCACAGTTAACCATTGATGCCGCCAACCCAGACATCATCAACACAAATAATAATGGTACATTCTATTCTATCCCGGCTATCGGTGACACCAACACCATGCAACGCTACTTTACACTGGAGCTAAGCAAAGGCGATGCAATCACCGTGAAAAATGTCACAGTTACTCTGCAGGGCTCCGGAGATCTGATGGAGGTAGTTCATCAATTGCCCATTCCATCTGGCAATGACGTGCAAGTTCTGGCTCAATCCGCCACGAGTATGTCTCTGAAAGTGCGGGCAACTGTATTGAATCCAGCTTCTACTGTGAACGACAACCCACCACCCACACGTGATATCGCATATAAGTTCCGTATAGTCGGTGAGGATAACACCGGGAATCCTGTTTCCGCTGAGAAGACCGTCACGGGTCGGCGGAGTTTGTGGCGCATGGTTAATCTGTTACCAGGCCGCTACGGTATCCGTGACGTCGGCCATGACGATTGGGGAGCTCGAGGCACTTATAACTGGCTGTCGCAGAATGCCAGCCTCATTAATGACGTTGATGATATTTCAGGAGAACACGGTAAAAACATTGGCCATAACACCCATCAATACGGCACAGATATCGATACTTACCATTTCTATCGTTTCTCTGGCGCCACGAGCGGTACCGATAACTATAATAAGTTGAGCAATGCGGCAGTGACTGCATTCGGGACGTTGTTAGCCAATGGAACACCGAATCCAACTCCACCTGCAGCCGCGCTTGATGCTGTCAACAATCTAAAAAGTTTTGTTAGCGCCACGCGGGATGGGCTGAAAAAATTGGCAGACCTCGGTACCGTAAGTGCTCTTTATTATTCTATAGGTTCTGCAGGTTCTGGTCTGTCTAATGGCTGGGCTAAGGCCCTAATCGAGACCGGAAAAGTAACCAAAACTACAAATAATGTGCCATTGACGCTTGATCTTGGGGTAGGTAGCTGGAGTAATGCGAAGGTGAGCTATAATAGCGTCCACAATAATCATGTTCACGTTACCTTAAATCGACCAGCGATTGGAGAATAGAGCAGGGCCTCGTCACTCGAAATGCATACACTGAGGCGCTGTTTATGCTGGATTTGCATGCACTTGGCAGATTCTTCGGCAGTCCAAACCTTGTCGGCCTTAGCATGACCGAGTGGCTCGGGAGGCGATGCGGGACTGCAATATAAGTCTATACAAATCATATTGTTGATGAATGTTAGCCATATGCTGTCCGAGTGGCGAGGCCCTGGGGGCACAATAGCCTCATGAATTCTACTGGAAATTCCCATCTTGCTCGTGGTGGTGGGGTTGGTAGTGGCCACCCTGTTTCCCAATCTGCCACCACTGGGGCAGAAGGTCTTGGTGAGTGTCGCGGGCCTTGCCGGTCCTCTACTCGCTGCACTACGTGATCATCACCCCTGGCTGGATGCCCAGCAATGAACGCCGATCTTTTGAGACTGTTAGTATTCCTCCTGCTGGCCGTTGTGATCGTCGCTGGGGTGGAGACTTTTGTTTTTGCCGAATGATCGTCTGATGGCAATGGATCTGTCTGCGTTCATCGGCAGACCATCCGCTGCAAAAAATATCTCGATAGCACCAACTCAAACTGCAGAGCGTTTGCGATGGCGTACGTTCTGGCCCGCCAGGATACCGGCTGTAAACTCTCTGCAGCAAAAACGACAACCCCGCTGAACGCCATGTTCTGCGGGGTTTTTCGTGTAAACCTGTTGACCTCGCCTACCCTACAAATGTCATATCTGCGCTCTTAAGGGCCATTTCTCTCGAAACCTCCTGATTTCGCAAATTTGGTACGGTTTTTTAACCTGTTGTTTTTTTGTGAGTATTTGAGGGGCTTGGAAGGGTTTTGCGATGGCGTATGCTTTTGTTTGGTGAGGTACGCCAACGCGAAATTTCTGGTTGGTGTGGCCGTGAAAACCCGCGCGACGACGATCACCAACCAAGTATGTGACGTTCCGTTGTCGTCGATCGGACCGGAGCAGCGTTTCTGTTGTAGCATGTGCGCCTCGGTCCGACGAGGCTAGACGATGGGAATGCTGGCGTTTTTCGAAAGATTTGGCGATCTCGCGTTTGAGGAAACGCGGGTGGTTACCGTTCCTCCCGGGAAAGCGGTGCCGGCGGGCGTTTATGGCTTGCTCGAATTCTATTGCACCGACGACGATTGCGACTGCCGGCGGGTGATCATCCAGATCGTCAGCAAGAATAGCGCTGACAAGGTCTGGGCGACAATCAGCTACGGATGGGAAGACGCCGCCTTCTATCGGAAATGCTCACCGGGAACGGAGGGCGGCGCAGAGTGGTTCGGCGCGACCCTTGACCCTCTGAATTCTCAGTCCGCGCACGCCGGAGCCTTCCTCAGCCTGTTCAAGCACGTAGTGCTCCAGGACAAGTCCTACGTCGATCGGCTGAAACGCCATTACACGATGTTCAAGAACCTCTCGAGATCGCCCAAGCGAGCGAGTGCGCAGAAGAGGTAGAAGGACTGTCGGGGCCCAGGTGTGTGGGGGTAGATGCGGCTTGGGAGATCCGGAAGGTAGTAGCCGCCAACAACATAGCCGGTTCGAGAGATGAGACATGGCGGAACACGGAGAATGGACCAGCAAAGGCGCAAGCCTCAGTGACGTAACGGCGACCAAGGAATACGGCGTGACCCGGGACTTCATTGTTCAGGGCATACGTGCCGGCAAACTGGATTACCGCGAGGGGGCTGTCTGGGGCAATCCATACCTCAAAGTCCTTCGGCATGAGCTTGAGCAGTACATCACGGAGGAGCTTGGTGCAGATCACTTGCTGTGCATCAAGAATCAGGCGGAACTTCGAAAGATCAACAAGGAAATGGCCATCCTGAGGAAGAGACTGGATGAACTTCAGGCTCGGAAGACGGAGATGGAGAAGGCCATGATCACGTAGTGGATACCCGAACCTCGCTCCCCGACAATGAGGCAACAACGGCCTCGCCGGAGAGTGTTAACCTTGCGCAGAACATGACCATGTCGTCTTTTGAGCTTCAGATTCGCGACCCTTGGACGCTGCCCTACCTTCGCATGGTGGGCGCTCTTATTGACGCGCTTCATATGCAGATTGGTCGTGTCCCTCCGGCAAGCCTGCATGAATTTGCGGAAGGAATCGGTTAGAAGCTGTCGTTACAGACGGAGTCTGAATTTTTCGCTTGCGTTCCGCTGCGGGGTCGCGTACTGTGCAGGACATGCAAACGACCCTGAGCTACCGCCACCGGGAGATCTCCGAAGACGACCTTGCCTTCATGCGCCAACTGATCGCGGATCATCCCGAGCTGAGCCGCAGAGGTTTGTCAAAGCGGTTGTGCGAAGCCTGGAATTGGGTGCAGGTCAATGGCGCGCTACGCGACATGGTGTGCCGCGGGATGATGCTGATGCTGCATCGCGCGGGGCGGATCGAATTGCCGCCGGTGCGCCAGCTCACCCGCAATCCGTTGGCCGATCGCCGGTCGCCGGCGCTGATCAGGGTAGACGAAACGTCACTGCAAATGAACTTTGGCGAACTGGGGCCAGTGGAAGTGCGCCAGGTCCGACGCACGCCGGAAGAAGCCTTGTTCAACAGCCTGCTCCAGCAGCACCACTACCTGGGCTATACGCAGCCCGTGGGCGAGCATCTGAAGTATCTCGTCTGGGCTCGCGGCCGACCGGTGGCCTGTCTCGCGTGGTGCTCGGCGCCCCGTCATCTGGGCAGCCGCGACCGCTTCATCGGCTGGGGGCCGCAGGCCCGTTTGCAGAACATCCGGCTGCTTGCCTACCACACGCGCTTTCTGATTCTGCCGTGGGTGATGGTGCCCCATCTCGCCTCGCACCTGCTCGGACGCATGGCGCGCCGGCTGTCGGCCGATTGGCAGTCGATGTACGGGCACCCGATCTACTTTCTGGAAACCTTCATCGAACCGCAGCGCTTTCGTGGCACCTGCTACCGAGCCGCCAACTGGCAGTTGCTGGGGAGGACGACCGGACGCGGCAAGGATGCGCCGACCCATGTCGCCAATCGTTCGCTCAAGGACGTCCTGGGCTATGCGCTGGTCAAGGACTTTCGCCAACGGCTGTCGCAGGTCGCGTGACGAAGCCGCCCGAATACGTCCAGGCCACGCAGGAAGATCTAGACGAACTGCTGGCACTGGCCAAGCCAACGTTCCCGGCGCCGCAATACGAACTACTCCGCCAGGTGCTCGCCACTTTTGTCTTCGTCATGCAGGCCCTACAGAACGCGAAGACGTCGCTGACGCGCTTTCGCAAGAGGTTGTTTGGCGCGTCCACCGAGAGCAAACACAAGCTCCTTCACCCGGGCGGCCATTGGGACGAGAAGCCCGCCGCGGCCGAGGAGCCAGGCTCGGCTGAAGCATCAGCGCCGGAGGGAGAGGCGTCGCCGGCGGCCGTAACTCCCCGGCGAAACCCGAGCCGAAGAAAGGTCACGGCCGCAATGGCGCCGCGAAGTATGGCGACGCCCCGGTCATCGCACTGGCCGTTCCTGATCTGAAATCCGGCGATCCCTGCCCGGCCTGCCCCACTGGCAGGGTCTATGACGCACCGCCGAAGACCGTCGTCAAAGTCGTCGGACAACCGCCGATGCGGGCGACGATCTACCAGCGGCAACATCTGCGCTGCCGGCTGTGCGATGCGACCTTCACCGCGCCGCTGCCCGAGGGCACCTGCGCGGCGAAGTATGACCCCAGTTGTGCGAGCCTGCTCGCCCTGCTGCGCTACGGCAGTGGTCTGCCGTTCTACCGCATCGAAGGGCTGCAGGCGAGTCTCCACGTGCCACTGCCGGATGCCACCCAGTGGGACCTCGTGGTCCAGGCCGTGCCGGCGCCGCGCGCCGTCTTCGGCGAACTGATCCGCCAGGCCGGACAGGGCGATCTGCTGCACTGCGACGACACCCGGGCGAAGATTCTGTCGCTGATCGTCGCCCGCAACCAGCTCGAAGCCGCCGGTCTGGCGCCCGAGGCCAAGGCCATCAACACCTCCGGCATCGTCGCCGTGCTCGCTCAGGGGCAGCACGTGGCGCTGTATTTCACCGGCCATCCGCATGCCGGGCAGAACCTGTCGGATATCCTGGCGCAGCGGGACCCGGCGCTGGCGCCACCGATGCAGATGAGCGATGCGCTGGCGTGCAACTTCGTCAGCGAGTTCGCGACGATCATCGGCAAATGCCTGACCCACGGACGACGCCAGATCGTCGACGTGATCGCGCATTTTCCTCAGCCGTGCCGCTACGTGATCGAGATTCTGGCGAAGGTCTACGCCAACGATGCGCACTGTCGCGAAGAGAAGCTCTCGTCCGAGCAACGCCTGCTCACCCATCAGACGCACAGCGCTCCGCCGCTGCAAAAACTGAAGGACAAGATCAACGATCAATTCACGAAACGACTCGTCGAGCCGAATAGCAGGCTGGACAAGACCCTGAACTATTTGCTCAAGCACTGGGACGGACTGACGCTCTTTCTGCGCCAGGCTGGGGCACCGCTGGATAACAACCTTTGCGAGAGGCCCTCAAACGGGCGATCCTGCATCGCAAGAATTCGCTGTTCTACAAAACCCTGAAGGGGGCCGAGGTGGGCGATATCTACATGAGCCTGATTCATACCTGCCAGCTCTGCCGCGTCAATCCGTTCGCCTATCTGCAGGCCTTGCATGGCCATGCCCAAGAGGTTCTGGCCCAGGCGGCCTTGTGGTTGCCCTGGAATTACCGCGAGCAATTGGCCGGCGCGGCGTGAGCCGACGGCCCACGCTTTCTGCGACCCTACGCCGCGAGGCGACGCCAGGCCGGTGCCGCCCGGGTCTGCGCCGGGTTGCCGGCCATCAGCAGGACCTGCAGCTCGCAGGCCTGGAGTCCCTGGGTCGGCGCCGTGCCGTCGGGCCAGAAGGCGAAGCGCCCGCTCGATAGCCGTTTGTGGCAAAGCCAGAACCCCTGGCCGTCATAAACGAGGATCTTGAGGGCGGTGCGGGCGCGGTTGCGGAAGACGAACAGGCTCCCGCTGAACGGATCGGCTTCCAGGCGCTCTCGGCAGAGGCTGGCCAGCCCATCGATGCCGGCGCGGAAATCGATCGGCTCGACCGCGACCAGGATCCGCATGTGCGGCGTGATCTGAATCATGCGGCACTCCAGAAGGCGCTGCACAAGCCTACCAGGCCCGCCAGGCCCTGGCCATTAAGTTCCACCCGCATCTTCGCGCCGCGCCGGCTCTCCATCTCGATCACGCACTCCCTCCGGAGCGGATCGCCGGACTCGCGGGCGGGCGCAATCGTCCATTCGACGAACTGTGTCTCCTTCCTGGCGGCCTGCAGGGTGCTACCGGCTTGCTCCTGCTGGCGCCGCTTCAATCCGCCGTAGTCCAGGTGCAGTTCCCGCGCGGTGACGTGCAGGCCATGGACACGGGCGATCCCTACCGCCGCCGCCCACAACTCTCGAGGGACGTGCTCGCCCCGTCCCCGTGTTTCGCGCCAGCGCTTGAAGCGCTCCCGTACCTGTTCAAGGCTCTCGCCACCCCTTGCTTCCATCACCTTCGCCAGATCGTCCATCTGCTGCTCTCCTCTTCGGGTTGAATTCGCAGCAAACGTTACCAAGGGCGTTCAGAGATTTCATGCAAGCTTGCCGGAGGGACACGATTGGTCCAGAGCACGTCCTGTATCGTCGGGAGGCTTTCCCTTTGGCGTTGCGGCGTGACCCAGACGCGATCATCTACGAGACCGACGATGAACCAGAGACCTATGCCCTGGTCTATTTGTCGTGGAACGCTTCCGAAATAGAGCGGAATCGAAGTGATGCTCCGAAGACTGTGATTCTGGCGGACCGACAGGCAGTTCAGGCACGGATGGATATGGATAATGCCGTATGGATTGCACTGTCCAGAGAAACTGCGGCAGCCGATCTCGGCGGTCAACTGGAACGAACCGGGATCCTTCACAGCCCGCTTATCTTGACCTCGGGCGCGATAGGTGCAGCCATGGGAAAGCCGCGAAACATGCCCGGGTACAATGTGGTATTTGAAGTAAAGGAGACTATCTCAGGTGTAGTGCCTCGGGCAGACGATTGGATTGAGTATTCGTGTGTGCTCAAGATAGAAGATGGTGGAAGGCTTCCGGTTTCACTCGAAATGACATTCCTCCCTCCGCATCCGTCTTCAGTGAATATGCCGTTAGCCCATACAATAAGAGCAGCCACCATTTCAGGGCTATATTTCCAAGTCATCGAATTTCTTGGGAAATATGGCGTTGAATATCGTGGCTGAGACTTGCCGCAAGCTTGGCGCTGGAACTGGGGGAAGCAAAGGGCGCTGTTCCCCTTCAGCTTGGTCGTCCGGAGACCGCATCTAGGATGAATCGTTACGATCCCGATCAGATCCCAAACCCCGAGGAATGGCTGGCACTTGATGAGCAGTTGCGCCTTGGACTTGTGGAAAGCTTTCATCGCCGGGCACGCGTCGCGTTGCCCAACGTGACGATCCACGCAGCCTTTCACGTTGTCGTCGAGAATCAACTCGCTGAGAACTACGAACCCACGGCCCGTGCAATGACTCGTCTCACTACGGAAGGTCTGAGCCGGCATGAGGCCGTTCATGCAATCGCGTCTGTCGTCACCGAACATATCCACGACCTTTTCAACGCCAAAGCAGATGCAGAAAGCTCGAAGACCGTCTACGCTGCCGCTGTAGAGCGGCTTACTGCAGGTGCTTGGCGTGAGAGCTAATCCTTGCTGCGACCAATCTAGCGGCCAAACAACTGCGCCGGCAGTCTATACGTCTTTGTATTCGAAAAGGAGCGGAATCGTATGACCCTTCTTAGGAAATGCACAGTCGAGGAGGTTTAGGAACTGCTCCCAACTGGAACAGACGCGCATAAAACCGATTACAGCATGCAAATGCATGGCAAGCGCCGGGTGCCCGACGTCACTACTGAGCCACTGATGGTGACGTGACTTACGGGTGCCGGTATCGGTTTTCGGGTTTAGTTTCTCAAGTTGATCAACAAGCCCAGGCGCAAGGCGCTCGTAGACAACGTCGACCGTGTACTTCCCAACGACACCTGGCTTGGCCACGGATAATGGGTTGAACGCCCATCCCTTCAGCCTGAACATTTGTTGGTAGAACTCATCTGGGAACCGCTTGGCCCAGGCGGCAAGTTCCTTGGCAAGATATTTGTCGAGAATTGCCTGAAGCGCCTTCTTGTCTCGGACCTCTTGGTATCCCGTGGCCTCGTCAACAAGAGCAAGAATACCGATATGGGCGAGGCCCCGCATGAGCATTTCTGCGCGCTTCACTTTATCCTGCTGTTGATCTTGAAGGACGCCACCGTCCCTCGCCCTAAGCCATATTTCGCAGGCGGTTGGAAGAATTGTCGCGTCGAATCCAACGATTGTCTTAGATCCATCGATGTAGGTGACAGGCGTCAATGGCCCATCGATCATTTCTCGAGAAATGAAGGGTTTAAGCCTCTCCGGGGCTAGGAAGACGGGGACCGGTGCCCCATCCTCTGCCGAGGATTTCTTCAGCCGCTTCGAGGCTCCGCTACGCCATCCAAGGAGGGCGTTGCTAATGCCGTTCTCTGTGAGGACCCGTCGACCATCGTCAAGGACAGCACATGGGATGCGCGTTTCTCCGATGATGATTTCGCCACGGTGTGTAGCCTTTGGTGCTCCCCATCGCGTAGCTGCGGCGACCTTGGCTATTTCGCTCCGCTCCTGCGGGGTGAGCTTTTCGGCGCGAGCGATCCCCCCGGCTACTTTCGTTTCATCTTTAGTCGTCATTGCGCCTTCCCTGTCTGTGCGTAGAAATGCAAGCATATAGCAAAAATTCGTGCAAGCATAGATCGATGTCCACGACATAGGAGGAACGACTGAGCGAACTTCTATACACGCTTGCTGGAGAGCAGACTGCCATGTCGAGAGCGAGTTAACCACGTGAGCGACAGCTACCGGCAAGCTCACCAATGGTATAGTCATATTCTGTAGCCGCCGCCCCTTGCCGCCAAGCCCAAAGACTGACCGGCTCTTCCGATCAATCCTATTTGTCTAGCACGGTCCATGAGGGTAGATCGGCTCCTTCGGCGAGATTGGGGCAGGACGCTGCAAGAACACATGGAAGAAGCGAAATCTTCCAAGAGAGACCCACCATGAGCATCGAGACCAATTACTCTATTCCCTTTATCGCAGCACTGGCCCTACGGGAGAAGCAAATCCAGCAAAACTATCGCCCGATCATAGCGGTGCATAAGTGGTTTGCTCGCCGCCCCGGCAGTTTGTTCCGAGGCCTCTTGCTCTCCGAATTCGTAAACCGGCCAGTTACGGATACCTACTACCGAGCCAACAGCCTCGATGGCATCACTATCGCCGATCCCTTCATGGGCGGAGGCACGCCGCTACTCGAGGCCAACCGGCTTGGCTGCAGCGTGATTGGCATAGACGTCAACCCGATGGCCGTCTGGGTGGTTCGAGAAGAGATCGACGCGCTTGAAATGAGGGTGTACCAGAATGCGGTCGATGACCTCATGCAGCATCTGAGTGAGCAGCTTGGCGACCTCTACAAGACCCGCTGCCCGATTACCGGCCGCGAGGACGCCAACGCCAAGTACTTCTTGTGGGTCAAGACTGGCACCTGTATAGCATGTCACAATGACTTCGATCTCTTCCCAACCTACGTGGTGGCAGAAGATGCAAGACATACGTCGTATGTTCTCGTTTGCCCGAGTTGCGGCGATCTCAACGAGGTAGATGACCACAACCACCCCGGTCGCTGCGATTGCGGTACGCAACTCGCCACTGAAGGCCCGATCAAACGCAACAAGGGGGCTTGCCCGCATTGCGGGCACATCAACGGAGCACCGTTTCATGGCAATGGACCGCCACCCCATCGGCTCTACGCCATTGAATACTACAACCCTGATTTGAAGGGTCGCCCGGGTAGGCTGTTCAAGAAACCAGATGCCGAAGACGCAGCGCGCGTCAACAAGGCACTTGATCGGCTCAGGGTCATGAAGACAGAGTACGTCCCGGACGACGTGATTCCCAATGGAGACGAGACAGCCCGGCTACATCGCTGGGGTTACGACCGGTTCCGCGAGCTTTTCAATCCCCGCCAGCTTCTAGCCCTTGAGACCGCGGCCCGTTACATCGCCAAAGTCAAGGACAAGCGGCTGCGCCGTGCCTTGGCTACCAATTTCTCGGACTTGTTGCGTTACCAGAACATGATTTGCCGTTACGACGCGATGGCCCTCAAGTCGCTTGATGTATTCTCGATTCACGGTTTCCCGGTTGGGTACCTACAAGCTGAATCAAACTTTCTAGGCATCCGAGGTGCAACAGGACTGCCAGTGGGATCCGGCGGCTGGACGAACATCACCGACAAGTACGCCAAGGCGAAACGGTATTGCACCAATCCGTTTGAGGTGGCCTTCGACGGAAAGAAGAAATCAGTTCTCCCCATTAGTGGTGAGTGGATCGGCGAGTACAACCCTGAGCACCCAGAAGCTCACCGTCGCGACATAGATGTCCGATGCGCCTCTTCAACGGAAATGGACTTGCCCGCAAAGAGCCTTGATGCGGTGTTCACTGATCCACCCTATTACGGCATGGTGCAGTACGGTGAGTTGATGCATTTCTGCTATGTCTGGCTGCGAAAGCTCATGGGTTCGACTTTCCCCGGCCTCGAACCAGAAACGACGTGCCATGCGCAGGAACTGACAGGCAACGACACGGCTGCGCGTGACATCGCGCACTTTGCGAATGGCCTGGCCGCTGTGTATAGGCGAATAGCTGCAGCTCTCAAGTCTGGCGCTCCGTTGGTATTCACGTACCACCACAACAAGCAGGAAGCTTACTTGGCGGTCGGGATGGCCATTCTCGACGCTGGACTGACCTGCTCCGCATCACTGCCTTGCCCAGCTGAAATGGGTGGCTCCATCCACATTCATGGCACCGCATCATCCATCGTTGATACGGTGTTCGTGTGCCGAGATCGTGGC
This sequence comes from Candidatus Accumulibacter affinis, assembly GCA_016713625.1. GTDB lineage: Bacteria > Pseudomonadota > Gammaproteobacteria > Burkholderiales > Rhodocyclaceae > Accumulibacter > Accumulibacter affinis. Next base: position 193,927 of record JADJOT010000001.1, on the reverse strand, counting down.
GACGCTCGCCGGCACTGGCTTTTCGACGATGCGGAGCACCTCGCAACGATTATTGCACGTGAGTTGGATGAACTACGTGTGGCTGGCATGACGCCCACGCCGGGGGACATCCGTTGCATAGCCTTCGGCCACATTACTAGGATGGCTATTTGGAATCTGCGACCGACGTGGGACGCTTCGCAGGCAACCGAATGGAAGCTCGCACTTATTCGCAGGACTATGGACGCCATCGCGACGGTTAGCGACACAACGGAAAAGCTGGCGGGCCTGAGCGCCCCCGACCAAGCCAATGTGAGTTGCTCGTTCGCCCAACAAAAGGCCAGGAGTGAATTTGATGCCATTGCGTTTTGAGGTCGATTACAACGATCCGGCGGTCTCGTTCGATCCCCTGGTAGACGAAGTCTTCTCCGAGTTGACATCCACCTTCATCGCAATGCCGCGCGGCGACGGTTTCATCGACTACGGCACTTTCGAGCAAGGCTACCAAGCGCTCAAGCGTGAGACCGATGCTTTTGTTAATGTCAACCCGAAGACCGTCGAGGCTGCGGTGATGGCGAAGCCCATCGCCTTAATTGTCTTTCGTGCGATCCTCGGCTTTACTCCGCCAGAGTGGGCTTACGTCACGAGCGAAATCACTGGCGTGACCATCGACCAGGGGGCTGCACGAAGCATTGACCGGAACATCCGTTTGCGGCCCCTCACGCCTCGGTCGCTGGGTACCTCACTAACCGACAGGCGCATTCAGTCAATGATTACCGCAGGAGTGAGCACCTTACTGGCCGGCGCGACAGTGGAGGTGCCGGCAGTATTGCATCGGCTCGATAAGGCCGATACTCGCGAAGGGCTGCGTAGCTTGCAGCCGTTAGCGGAGCTTGGCGTGCCATATCCAGTCTTGCTATATGAGCGCTTCTTGGGGCGTCCGTTCGCAACTCATCGTGACTCCGTGAGTGAGTTGGTTGGCGAGGTGGTTGAAGGGGCTATTAAGGATGTGCTCACAGCAGCACGCGTGAGCTTTCGCGAAACGAAGCGCGCCGAACGAATCAATGGCTTTGACCAAGCCCCGCATTTCATCATTCCGGATGAGTCCAACCCGGCGGCGCTAATTGAGGCCAAGCTGACGGAGGATGACGGAACAGCCCGAGACAAGGTAGCCCGTGTGCAGCGACTGCGGGAACTGCGCAATCAGAGCGGCAGAGACTACGACGTGATAGCGTGCATTGCCGGGCGAGGGTTTAAGGTACGGGCCGAGGATATGCGTCGGCTCTTGCAAGCGACGTGTGGTAAGGTTTTCACCCTATCAACTATGCACCTGCTCGTCGAGCACACTCGCATTCGTGAGTACCGCGTGCGATAGCCTGACCACGGTTCGCCATGACTGACGCGACCCTCGCCGAACTCGACCGTCTCGCTGGCCTCGTTGAGCGCGTCACCTTCCACAACTCGGAGAATGGCTTTTGTGTTCTGCGCCTGAAAGTGAAGGGTGAGCGAGAAGCGATCACTCTGATCGGCCACACTCCCATCGTTTCCCCCGGTGAATACGCTTCCGCTTCCGGGACCTGGGTCACTGATCGCGAGCATGGCCGCCAGTTCCGCGCCGTGTTCGTCAAGATTTCCCCGCCGACCACCTTGACGGGGATCGAACGCTACCTCGGGTCGGGCATGGTCAAGGGGATCGGCCCGATCTACGCCGGCAAACTGGTGAAGTCCTTCGGCGCAGCCGTTTTCGATGTCATCGAGCAATCACCCGAACGTCTTCGTGAAATTCCGGGCATCGGCGAAGTCCGCGCCAGAAAGATCACCTCCGGCTGGGCCGACCAGAAGATCATTCGCACCATCATGGTCTTTCTGCACGCGCATGGCGTCTCGACCTCCCGTGCGGTGCGCATCTTCAAGACCTATGGGCAAGGCACCATCGACATCGTTCGCGAGAATCCCTACCGGCTGGCCCAGGACATTCGCGGCATCGGCTTCCTCTCTGCCGACACGATCGCTCAGAAGATCGGCATCGCCAAGGATTCTCCCCTTCGCGCCCAGGCCGGCATTTCCTATGCGCTCACCGAAGCCTCGGCACAAGGTCACTGCGGTCTGCCCTATGCCGAACTGGTGCCCTTGGCGGTGAAGCTGCTCGACATTCCGGAATCCATCATCGAAACCGCCGTCGCTCAGGAAATCACCGACGAGGTACTGTTCCCCGACACCGTGGAGGGCCAGCCCTGCGTTTTTCTGGCGCCTCTGTACTACGCCGAGCAGTCGATTGCCGCCCAAATCCGGCGCCTCAAGAGCGGTGCGACGACCCTGCCGGCCTTCGATGCCGACAAGGCGATTCCCTGGGTCGAACAGAAGCTCTCCATCCAGTTGGCCGACAGCCAGAAGGAAGCCATCCGTCTGGCGCTGTCTTCGAAGCTCCTGGTGATCACTGGCGGACCCGGAGTCGGCAAGACCACCCTGGTCAATTCGATTCTAACCATCATGACCGTCAAGGGCGTCAAGCCGCTGCTGTGCGCCCCCACCGGACGGGCGGCCAAGCGTCTCTCCGAATCGACAGGTCTCGAAGCCAAAACCATCCATCGCTTGCTGGAAGTCAATCCGCTCAATGGCCAGTTCAAGCGCAATGCCGACTACCCCCTCGAATGTGATCTTCTCGTTGCCGACGAATGTTCAATGATCGACGTGCCGCTGGCGAACCAACTCCTCAAGGCGGTCGCTACCTCTACAGCGATGATCCTCGTAGGCGATGTGGATCAACTGCCCTCGGTCGGTCCCGGCCAGTTCCTGACCGATCTCATCGACTCGGGTGCCGTGCCCGTTATCCGTCTGACCGAAGTGTTCCGTCAGGCAGCAACCTCACGCATCGTGCGTAGCGCCCACCAGATCAACCAGGGAGTCTTTCCCAGTCTGCCCGCCAGAGGAGAAGCCTCAGATTTCTACCTCGTCGCGGCCGAGGAACCGGACGTGATCGCGCAATCCGTCGTCGATCTGGTGCAGACGCGCCTGCCCCGGAAGTTCAACGTCGATCCGGTTCGGGACATTCAGGTGCTTTGCCCGATGAACCGAGGGATCACTGGCGCGCGAGGCATCAACCAGGCCTTGCAGGCGGCGCTGAATCCGCCCGGCGAGCACAGTGTCGATAAGTTTGGCAACCGCTTCAGCGTTGGCGATAAGGTGATGCAGATCGAGAACAACTATGACCGGGACGTCTTCAACGGCGACATTGGCTGCGTCACCGGCATTGATCGAGACGAAGAGGAACTCGCCGTGACCTTCGATGGCCGGGCGGTCAGCTATCCATTCGGCGAACTCGACGAATTGGTACTCTGCTACGCAACGACGATCCACAAGTCGCAGGGCTCAGAGTACCCGGTGGTGGTCATTCCGATCTCGACCCAGCACTACATGATGCTCAAGCGCAACCTGATCTACACGGGCATCACTCGTGGCAAAAGGCTGGTCGTTCTTGTCGGCCAGAAGAAGGCGCTCGCCATGGCGGTCAAGGGGAAGCAAGTGGAACGGCGCTGGTCGAAGCTGAAGGAGCGTCTCTCCACGACGGGCAAGTATTGATCGCTCCCGGCATTTCCGAAAGGTTCTGCCGGTCCCCCACTGGCGATCTCGTCATAGCGTGCAGGACCGGACCTTCGTACAATGGCGCCGAAATTTCAGGACGTGAGGAAGACAAATGGGAAGGGCAAGCAGAAGGAAGGCAGCCAATCGCTCGCAGGGCGTGCTGGATGAGGCGCGGACTATCATCGAACGAGTCGGCGGCCCGAAAGGGATCGTCGTTCGCAGGGACCTGCCGCAGGAAGAGAAGATCTCCCATGCATTGTGCGAGTTGCTGGAATCTGAGGTTGTTACGGGCGCCCCGCTGGAAGAATATCAGGCGGCACTTCGCTTCATCGTCATCGCCTGGAACGTGAGTTTGTTGGATGCCGAGGAGAGATCCGAGGCACTTCAGGATCTCGCTACGACCATGAAGTGCGAGGGAGGAGCAATGGAACGTGAGATACTGGGTCACGTCGAAAGGTTGATTGTCAGAAAACAGGTGCTGTTTCCCCACGACCAGCGCACGATCGTGACATCTGATGTGTGGCTGCAGGGGAACACGGTCCGTGTTTCGGCTGCAGCGCTAGCCGCGCCGCCATCGCCCGTCGCCAGAACCCAGCTTTGATCAACCAGCAGAACTCCGATCTCGTACGGCGTGATGCCAGCGACAAGCTGGCTGCAATCCATATCAGATGAGAAAGGGGGCAAATAATGCCGACGTTGAGGACTTTCTGGATATCCATCTTGCTGCTGTGCGCGTCGCTTGCCGCAGCCAGTGACGGAGATCAGGATGCTCAGTTGCGGCGGCTGCAGGTCGCCGTTAGTCGAATCCAGCAGGAGCAGCAGTCGGCGTACCAGCAGTTCGGCATGGTTCAGGAGTTGCGCCGCTCACTGATCCAACAGACAACGCCGCCGCCACCGCCGGCGGTGAGTGGCATCGACGGTGATCTGCCCAGCTATGACGATCAGGCTCGCCAGCGCAAACAATTGGACGAGCAACTGCAGCGCTACGCCGTGGAACTGGAGCGTCTTTACGCGCGCTATCGGGAACTGGACGAGCAGAAGCGGTCGCTTTTGGATAGGATCAGCGAACTGTCTCAATCCCCGTAGCAGCGGATTGCAGACGGGTCGGTTGTCCTGCTGTCTGGTCGAGGGGGCAGCTGTGAATGGTATTGCCGGCTGTTTAGCACCCTGATCACAGGTCACGGGCAGCACTCGTGAGGCTTCAACCCGCAGACGACAGCGCCATCTTGATGCGTTTCAGGCCGTTGCCCACAATTTCCGCCAGTTTCACTACCTCGGGATCGTCAGGAACGTTCTCTACCGTCCATGTGCAGAACGGAGCCATGAGCGCAGCCCGTTCGACGGAGAGCCTTGACTCCAACAAGCCAGACTCGATGATGGGGATCAGGGCTGCAGCTGAGTGTGATCACCCGACTTGATGTTCTGATGTTCACGTACGGCGATGGTTTGCGAGGGCGCTCGTGCAGGATCCAACCCTGGGGCTCTGCCCCAGACCCCGCGCTCGCCGCGAGGCAGCCGCCGGGGATGAGCAAGTTCTCCCCGGCAACTGCTCGCAAGCATCGGGGTCCACTTTAGATCACCAGGCATCAGCAACGAGGAAGCGGCCCAGAGGGCCTGGGAGAGGCTCCAGAGAGATCGAGATTGAAACCAAAGCTCACGCCGCTTTGATCTTCATCTTCCCACAACATGTCACCCTTACGACGAAGTAGCGTGGCAACGCAGAGATTGGCGCCATTTTGGCGACAGTGATACACTGGCACTTCACTTCAATGCAGGAGATGAAGATGGGTACCACCATTGCTAAGCAAGACCGCATCGGTGCTCGCGTCCCACACGAGGTCTACGAAACGCTTTGCCGTGCAGCAGAACTGACTGGTGCCACGGTCAATCAGTTTTTGGTGCAGTCGGCGCTGAAGGAGGCACAGGCTGTTATCGAGCGTGAAGAACTCATCCGCCTCTCCCCTCGCGATTGGAATTGGCTGCTCGAACTGATGGAGAACCCACCCAAGCCCAACGCTATGCTGCAGGCTGCTATCGAGCGCTACCAAGAAGCCAGGGGAGACGATGCAGGTACGTCCTTTAACTGGAAGCCATAAACGGCAAGATTTCGACTGTGGTCGCCAGGAACTGAACGACTGGCTGCGGCAAGTTGCCCGGCAGCATCAGGAGAAGGGACTGTCGAAGACCTTCGTAGCCACCCGAGAGGAAACGCCAGATCGTATCTGCGCTTACTACGCGCTCACGCTTGCCGAACTCGAAAACCACCATCTGCCTGAAGCCTGGCGCAAGAAACTGCCGCGCCGAATTCCTGGTGTGCGCTTGGGGCGTCTGGCTGTTGATCGGCAATACCAGGGCACGGTAAAGTGGACCCCGAAGTCAAGACAAGAATCAAGTCTGTTTAAGCTGGGCACTTGACTTCAGTAGCAGCTGGACGGCGCTGCCCCGGTGTTGCCTTTGCTTTGGTTTGTGCTGTGGCTGTTGATCTTGCTTCTGCGGGGGGAGGAACCCCTGTGGAGCGTAGCGGAACAGGGGTTCCTCCCCCCGCGCCGCCGAATTTATCGACGATCACCGCCCCGCCACCGATAGCGGTTCGATACACGATCTGGGGCGTCTGGTCGCCCAGCGACTGGTGCGGGCGCTCGCCGTTGTAGAAGGCGAAGTACTCGGTCAGGCCAACCATCAGCTCGCCCATCGTGGCATAGCCCTTCAGATACACGTCCTCCTGCTTGACGTTGCGCCAGAGCCGCTCGACGAAGATGTTGTCGAACACTCGCCCTCGTCCATCCATGCTGATGACCACCCCTTCTCGGGTCAGCACGTCGGTGAAGGCTTCACTGGTGAACTGCGAGCCTTGATCGCTGTTGAAGACTTCCGGCTTGCCATGGGTGCGCAAGGCATCCTCCAGGCAATCGACGCAGAAGACCGCTTCCATGCTATTGCTGATCCGCCAGCTGAGCACCTTGCGGCTATACCAGTCGATCACCGCCACCAGGTAGGCGAAGCCACGCGGCAGGCGGATGTAGGTGATGTCCGTGCTCCACACCTGGTTCGGCCTGACCACCGAAACTCCGCGCAGCAGGTACGGATAGACCTTGTGCGCGGGGTGCCGCCGGCTGGTGTTCGGACCCGGCGCCATGCCGGCCAGCCCCATCAGCCGCATCAACCGTTGGACCCGCTTGCGATTGACCGTGTGACCCGCTCTCCCGAGGAAGATCACCATCCTGCGGCTGCCGTAGAACGGGTGCCGGGTGTATTCCTCATCAATCAGACGCCGGTGCAATAACTCGCTGTCATCAAGTACCACAGGCTTCTGCTGAGCATAGATCGTGGCACGCGACACCCCGGCCAGGAGGCATTGCTGCACCACGGCCACCGCCTCGCCAGACTCGATCCAGGCTCTGCGCATCACGACAGGCTGATCCCAGACTTTTTTTTGAGCCAGTCCAGTTCCACCTTCAATTTGCCGATCTCGCTGTACAGCAACTCCGGCTCCCGATGTGCGGCGACCGGTTTGGGACCGCGCTTGCCCTCGAACAAGGTCTTGGCTTGCTCCTGGATCGCCTTCTTCCACTGCCCAACCTGGACCGGATGAACCCCGTGCTCCTGGCCAATCTCGTTGATCGTCTTCACCCCCGCAAGGCTTCCAGACCCACCTTCGCCTTGAACTCCGGGGTGTGCACCTTCCGCATCTTCACTTCGCTCATCGCTTCTCGTTCCTTATGACAGCGCCTAGCTTAAACCACTGTCTCAATTCCTGGGACCACTATACAGGTCTGGGCGAATTGCTGCTGGTAGATGCCCTGACTCGGGCGCAAAGAATCTACACTGAGGGTGGCGGCATCGGTCTGTTCGTTGATGCCATCGATGAGCAGGCTGCGGGCTACTATCAACGCTTCGGCTTCGTAGCATCCCCAGATAATCCACTGCTGTTGTTCCTGTCGGCAAGGGTGATGGGGTGAGTTGGTGACTGATTGACGGCGATCCGCCGTAACAGAACAAGAATAGGGAGAGCCCGTTGTCCGCCATTCATGACTTGATCGCCCAAGTCAGCGATCCTCGCCTTCGTGAGCGGTTATCTGCCGAGTGGGCTACCGCCTCGCAGGACAAGAAGTTCGGACTGGTGTTCGAAGACCACCTGCCTGAGTTGTTGCCACTCTACGGCGTCAAGCTGCGCCGGGGCGATCTGGTGTGCCGAAAGCTTGGTCCGTTGAAGGAGGTGTGGCAGGTTCGCACCTTACGCGATGGCGTGGCCACCTGCATCAAGCCACAGGACGGAGCACATCCGGATGAGGCGAACGCGTCGGCAAGCACTCCAGTAGTCTTTCCAGTGGACGATCTGCTGGTAGTACGGGAGTTTGGCGAGCCTATCTTCCTTGCACTGGTACCGATCGATGCTGTGGCAAATGGTCCTGCCGATGCCCCCTGGCACACGCTGATAGAGGCTGACAACTACCACGCACTGCAACTGTTGACCTACCTGTACGAGGGTCAGGTCGATTGCATCTACATCGACCCGCCCTACAACACCGGGGCTCGGGACTGGAAGTACAACAACGACTACGTGGACAGCAACGATAGCTGGCGGCACAGCAAGTGGCTAGCCTTTATGGAAAAGCGGCTGAAGCTCGCCAAGCGCCTGCTAAAACCTGACACTGGCGTGCTGATCGTCACGATTGACGAGCACGAGGTGCATCACCTTGGCATGTTGCTGGAATCGCTTTTTCCAGAGGTATTTCGGCAACTGGTAACCATCGTAATTAACCAGAAAGGCGTGGAGCAAGGCCGATTTGCTCGTGTCGAGGAATACGCTTGCTATTGCTTTTTTGGCGAAAGTGCCGTTTCTGAAGGTGCCGACGATTTGCTTTCAACACGACTTGAGGGAGTATCATCTCAAGTCGCTGCTTCCAGTGGCCCGCCAAGGTGGGAGCGTCTTCAGCGTGGCGGAAACAATGCCACTCCAGAGGCGCGCTTCGGTTTGTTTTACCCCATTTACATAGATCGAATTGCAAAGCGCATCGCTTCTGTGGGGCGACCTCTGCCGAAGGGGGAGATGCCTGCATCAGACACGCTGGGGATCGAAAGTATCGCTTGGCCGATACGACGTGATGGATCCTATGCAACTTGGCAGGTGGGGCCTGAAACGCTTGAGCGACTTATCGACAGGGGTTTCGTACGCCTGGGCGGCTTTGACAAGAAGCGACAGACTTGGACGATTCTGTACCTCGGTTCAAAAGCTCAGCAACAAATAGCCAGCGGGGTACTTCAAATTGTTCGCCGCGATGAGCACCTGGGTTGCGTTGAGGTTGCATATTCTAATACCCAGCAACGTTCCTTAAAGACTGTGTGGCATAGGTCGCTGCATGACTCAGGGATGTATGGCTCAGGCCTCCTGAAGTCAATTATTGGCAAGGCTGGAGCTTTCTCGTTCCCTAAATCTTTGTATTCCACGCGCGATGCGGTTGCTGCTGTTGTCGGCTGTCGACCACAAGCATTGATCGTCGACTTCTTCGCAGGCAGTGGCACCACGTTAAACGCGGTCAACCTCATCAATGCCACCGATGGTGGCCAGCGCCGTTGCATTCTGGTCACCAACAACGAAGTCTCTGCCGAGGAAGCCGAGAACCTGCGAGCCCGTGGTCTGCAACCGAGCGATTCTGACTGGGAAGCGGTAGGTATCTGCCGCTCGGTGACCTGGCCGCGCTCCAAGTTCACCATTCGTGGTCAGCGAGATGATGGTACCGCCTTGCCCGGTGACTACCTGACCGGGAAGAGCGTCGAGAGGGAAAAATCCCGACACGTTACCCAGATTGGCTTCGTCGATCCGGTCACCCTGGATACTCCAGCAAAGAAAAAGCAGGTGCTTGCTCTGATCGACGGTCTGCCGCAAACGCTGGTGAAAGACCTTTGCCCGTTCATCGTCTCTGAAGACCACAAAGCCAGCATCCTGTTCGATACCGCAGCAAGCGGGGATTGGCTTGAGGCGCTTGCCGATCAGGAGCACATCAGCGATTTCTTCATCGTCACGCCGATCAAGAAGTTGTTCGATGGTTTGAAGGAGCAGGTCGTTGATCTGCTCGGCCCGCTGCTGGTGAGCGAGGACGAGAAGCGACCGATGGGCGCAGGCTTTGCCGCCAATCTGGCGTACTTCAAGCTGGATTTCCTGGACAAGGAAAGAGTAGCCCTCAAGCGAGCTTTCCGCGAAATCCTGCCTCTGCTGTGGTTGAAAGCCGGTGCCGTAGGTGCTCGCCCCGAATTACCGGCAGGGGCTGCCGAGCCGATAGTCTTTGTGCCAGAAGGCAACAACTTCGCCGTGCTGCTGGACGAGGGTCGCTTGACCAAGTTGCTGCAGAGTCTGTCGGGTCGTAGCAACTTGTCACACGTCTTCATCGTCACCGATGCCGATGAGTCGTTCAAGGCGATGGCAGCCGAGGTGCTCGATACCCTGCGACAGGAGAACCCAGGCTTGCAGGTGGTGCAACTCTACCGCGACTATCTCACGAATTTCATGATCAACAAACGACAAGGCGGCACCACCGTAGCGGCTTCGGGGGCGCAGGGATGAAGATTTCATTGTTCGATTTTCAGAAAGACGCCCTGCACCTGTTGCGTGACAAGCTCTTGGCTGCGCGAAAGTTCGCGTCCAGTGACAACCCGCAGGCAATAGCGTTTTCGGCACCGACCGGCAGTGGTAAAACCATCGTGATGACGGCACTGTTCGAAGCCATCCTCGATGAGCCTGACGATCAACTCGCGTGGCCCTTGGACTGGCAACCGCAACCTGATGCCGTGATTCTGTGGGTGTCTGATATGCCCGAACTGAACGAGCAGACCAGGCTCAAGATCGAGAGCCAGTCGGATCGTATCTTCCGCGTCAATCAGCTTATCCCGATCGAGTCCACTTTCGACGCCGAGCGGCTCCAAGGTGGCCGGGTGTACTTCATCAACACGCAGAAACTGGGCAACGACAAGTTGCTGACCAAGGTAGGCGATGGCCGTCAGTATTCGATCTGGACCACTTTGAGCAACACCGCCAAGGCATTACCCGATCGATTTTACGTGGTGATCGATGAGGCACACAGAGGGATGGCTGGAGGGCGCGGCGCCAAGGAAGCACAGACGCTGATGCAGCGTTTCCTGCTCGGTTACCCCGAGGTGGGTTTGGTCAAGATGCCGCTGGTGATCGGTGTGTCGGCCACACCCCAGCGCTTCACGGATCTCCTGTTGCACGCGCCGCACACATTATACAAAGTCGCTATTCCGCCCGATGAAGTGCGCATGTCAGGTCTGCTCAAAGACCGCATCCTGATCCATCACCCCGATTTTGCCACCGCCGCCGAGATCGCCTTGTTGGAAGAAGCGGCTCGACGCTGGATGCAAATGACCAACCGTTGGGCGCGCTTTTGTAAAGCTGAAGGTGAGCAGACGGTTTGGCCCGTGCTGGTGGTGCAAGTCGAGAATGGTTCCGACAAGCAACTGACCAAGACCAGCCTGATCGATGCCCTGAACGTGATCGAGAGTGCCATTGGTCGCCGCCTCAATGAAGGTGAAGTGGCGCACGCGATGCACGACACCGGTGATCTGGACGTGGGATGCAGGCGTGTCCGCAAGGTGGATGCCTCGCGCATCAATGGTGACAAGAACATCGGTGTGGTGCTCTTCAAGACCAGTTTGTCTACTGGCTGGGATTGCCCGCGTGCTGAAGTGATGATGTCGTTTCGTCGCGCAGAGGACCACACCTATATCGCGCAGTTGCTGGGACGGATGGTGCGCACCCCCCTGGCAAGGCGCATCGAACGTGATGCCGCGCTGAATGATGTGCACCTGTTCGTGCCGTACTTCGACACGCAGGCGGTAAAGAAAGTCATCCTTTCATTGCACAATCCCGAGGAGGTGCCGCCCACTGAAACCGGTTCAGGTCGGGAACTGGTGGTGCTGCATCGGCGCGAGGGCACCGAAGCAGAGTTCAAAGCGCTTGGCGAATTGATCACTTACCGTGTCAATGCGGCACGTGCCCAAAGCAATCTGCGGCGTTTCATGGCGATTTCGCGCAGCTTGACGATTGACGAGATCGTCGAAACAGCATGGGCTGTCGCGAAGCAGCGAATCACCGGATGGATGGAAGCACAAGTGGCAGGGATGAAGACTGCTGGCCAGTTCACTGCGGCTGAGCAGGCCATCACCCGGATTGGCTTGAAAACCTTGGCCGTACAAAATGGTACCGGGATAGCCGAGCCTGAAGCCGATTACTCCATCGATGCCTCGGATGTGGACATCGACAGGCTGTTTGATGAAGCAGGTCGCGCATTGAGCCACGGTCTGCACATGAACTACTGGCAAGCCCACGCCGACCGTGATGCGCTGGAAGTAAAGGTCGAGGTGATCGTCTTGTCGCGCCATCACTCGGCAATGAGCGCGCTGGAGTCGGCTGCTGGGGGCGCATTCGACGAGTTGTACGACAGCCACAAGAAGGCGATCGGCAAGCTCAAGGAGCAAAGGCGCATTGCCTACGAGAGATTGCGGCTGGCTACGGCCAAACCGAACGAGGTGCAATGGCACTTGCCCGAATCTATCGACTTTCGCCGGCTACCCACAGCACCGTGTTGGAAGCAGCACATGTACGTGGAAAGCAGCGGTCAGTTTCGCGCCGAGCTAGGGACTTGGGAAACCGGCGTGTTGCACGAAGAACTGGTTGATACCTCAGTGGTGGGTTGGCTGCGAAATGTGGATCGTAAGCCCTGGTCACTGGAGATTCCCTATGAGACGGGCGGCGACATTCGCCCGATGTTTCCGGATCTGGTCGTGGTGCGAAAGGCTGACAGTGAATTTGCCATCGACATTCTTGAGCCTCACGACCCAAGTTTGGGCGACAACTTCGAGAAGGCGGTTGGCTTGGCGCGGTTTGCCGAGCAGCACGGGTACCTGTTTGGCCGAATTCAGTTGATCCGCAAGCTAAACTCTCCTGCTGGGGGTGACCATTTTGCGCGACTGGAAATCAACAAGACAACCACAATCAAACAATTGCTACTGATTACCAGCAACCCGCAGTTGGATGAATTGTTTGCAAAGTCGGCTTTTTAAAATGAAAGATAAAAATGAGTTGGAATGAAAAAGGACAAATCGACAGTGCCAAAGTTGTCATTAAGGAGGTTTTCACTCGATTCTGGTTTCGCATTCCAGATTACCAGCGATCCTAGGTGTGGGGTAAGGATGAAATCTCCGAACTTATCGACGATGTAAATTATGCGGCAAAACATAGTCCTGATGGTAACCACTTTCTAGGATCAATGGTATTGCGAAAGGCTGTGCGTACCGAGGACGGCGTTAGCTTTGATGAATACGAACTACTTGATGGACAGCAGCGGCTGACAAAATTGATGCTGCTGTTAGCCTGCGTGCGAGACCGCGTGAGTGATTATGATTTAAAAAGTGCTTGCCGCGAAATGCTTTTTCAAAAGGAAAGTAGATGGAAAAGTATTCCTGGCCGTAATAGAATTGTCTACGACATTCGCGACAACGTAAGTGATTTTATCGAGAAGCACGTCAATTCGGATGATGGATCTAAGAGTACGGACTTGGTAACTATTGCTGGCGGAAAAAACTTGTCCCTTGCCAATATGGCGGCAGGAATGCGGACAATATGCTCTTGCTTCGATGATTCTGAGCGGTTCTCGGATACTGCTAGCTTTTATCGCTTCGTATTCTTTTGAAGGTTTGTTGCCTGATCGCTACGATGATTTCTGCACAATTTCGCTAAACTTTCGGAACGAGGGTGACCATGGGAAGAGCAAGCAGGAGGAAAGCAGGCCGCACCCCACAGAGCCTTCTGGACAAGGCAAGGAGTGCCATTCAAGCGGTGGCTGGCACCAAGGATGTTGTCGTTGTCAGCAACTCGCCAGAAGAGGAGAAGATTTCCCACGCCTTGTGCATGTTGCTGCAAGAAGAGGTTCCCGATGACTCCCCACTGGAGGAGTACCGGGCAGCACTGTCAGTCATTGTCACCGCCTGGAACCTAAGCCTGCTTGATGCTGAGAAGCGATCAGCAGCGCTCAAGAATTTCACCACACCCCGTAAGGGGGAGGATCCAGCAATCGTGCCTGAAGCACTGGGTCATGTGGAACGACTGATTGCCAAGAAACAAGCGCTCTTCCCCCGTGACAGGCGTCATGTAGTCTCCTTCAATGTACGATTTGAGAACGGTGAAGTTCGTGTTTTGGCTGCTGCCATAATCAAGCCTGGCGATGCTTGAACTGCACTAAGACCTTTTGATGAGAACTGAAACGAAGAGTCGCAATCTTTCAATTGCGCAGGCGGTGCTTGAAGGATTGCCAGTAAAGGACGTTTCGCGTCAGTCTGGTTTATCTAAAAATCGCTGTTACCAACTTGTGCATTCGATTTGTAGCCGACTTAATCCAGAGTTGTACGACTCATTACGAGTCTCGGGACAGCGACTTGTACCCCTTGCCGCTTTGCGTAAATTTACCGGGGAGTTCCTCGTGCCATTGGATGTGGAGGATGATTCGGTAACGCGGGATACTCCTATTCATAAACTGACAAAACTGTCGACTATAACATTGCACGCTTTGAATAGCGAAGGTATCAAGACGGTTGGCGACCTGATGAACTGTCGGGTAGGTTATCTTAACAAGATACCGCTGCTTGGCAAAGTAGGCATTCTACGCATTCAGGAATCCCTCCAATCAATCAAAATAGACTAAGTTTTCAGTATAGGAAATGAAAGTTAATTTAGTTACTGTCACCATCTTGTTTTTCGCTGCATCCGCTCATGCTCAATATCGATGTGTAGAAAACGGATGCAAAATAAAGGGACTTGCTACGCCAGGGGTGATGGCAAGCATCTCAAACGTTGACGTGACATTCTCTGGCTGTACATATACAAGCTTCAATCGCCGTATGCTAGGAACGCTAGCTCTTTATCCGGCTCAGAAATACGCCCAGTTTGGACTTAATGCGATCTCGGTTGGCTTTGGCAAGGTGGCAGAATCATTTGACATCCGTGCAACTTTGCGTCGGTAACTGGCACTAGTTGAGTTATGGGAAAGAAGTAAAGAAGTACGACAGGAGTTAGCGATGGCAAGAAGAAAGAATACTAGCGTCCTTGAAGACCTGTTCGGGATCGCTGCGGTGCTGCCTTGGTGGGTAGGGAGCAATTGGCATTGGTCTCCTACGTAATTCTGCACCGTTATGCTTCTGTAGATGTGGCCACAAATATAACCCCTGGGCAGATTGGGCAAATGGTCACAGGTCAAGTGATCAAAACGCTGGCCTTTTACGGTCAATTCGTCATCCCTCTGGTGTTCCTTGTTGGAGCAGCCGCCTCCTTTTTTGGAAGACGCAAACGTGAAGGACTCCTTCGCGACGTTGCTGGCGACAGTTCTGGTGAAACCGTGCGCACCCTGAATTGGAAAGATTTCGAGTTGCTCGTAGGTGAAGCGTTCAGAATGCGTGGCTTCTCTGTAGCTGAAACTGGTGGTGGTGGTGCCGACGGCGGCATTGATCTTCAACTGAAGAAAGGGGGAGAAGTCTTCCTTGTTCAGTGCAAGCAGTGGCGTGCCTACAAAGTTTCAGTCAACGTGGTACGTGAATTATATGGGGTGATGGCATCTCAGGGCGCGGCAGGAGGCTTTGTTGTCACCTCGGGTGTGTTCACCGCAGATGCCCATTCTTTCGCGGAAGGAAAGAATATTGAGTTAATCGATGGCACGGCACTCAATAAAATGATAGAAAAGGCACGAGCCACACAACCAGTCGTGGTGTCAATAGCTGATGCTCCAATCAGAGCAGAACCAAAATTACAGACTGCGTCCACAATGGATCCAACTTGCCCACGTTGCGGTTCCGCGATGGCTAAACGTATTGCCAAACAAGGCTCGAATGCAGGAGGTGCATTTTGGGGGTGTACTGCTTTTCCAAAGTGCCGTGGTATCAAGGCAATCGAGTAACTGATATGATAGGCTTAGTCATAAGCACCAGCCCCCGCTAAATCCGTAGAAAGCGCACGCAGCATGTCAGAATCACCACAGGCCCCCACACACTACGTATTGACCAGAAAAGCCCTCCAGCGGGGCAACGTGCAAGCCGTGGAGGCATTCCCTTACCCGATCCCCCACATTCCCATCACTCCGCCTGATCCAGCCCCCAAAAATCCACAGCCTCTCGTAGTTCCTTGCCTGCTTTGAAGTGAGGTACTGCTTTCCCTGGTACCTGCACGAGTTCACCTGTCTTGGGATTTCGACCAATTCTCGGTGGTCTGAAATTGAGATCGAAGCTCCCAAAACCACGAATCTCGATCCGATCCCCCTTGGTCAGCGCGGTGCTCATCGCCTCAAGAATGGTTCTAATCGCAAGCGCGATGTCTTTGGTAGCAACAGCACCAATGTTTTTTGCGGGGATGAATCGCCGAGGAAAGCGGCAAGGAATGAGGGCTTTGAGTTCCGACCAATCCATCCGCAGAACGTCACATTTTTCTACCTAGAGGATTTCATGAAACACTTTTCAATGGCTGACAATTCAAGCCGACAGACGAGTCGGGCCATGACGTTGAGGGGTTTGCGCCATCGTTCTCTTGCCCAATCTGACAAGCGCATGCGTAGCCTGCCATTTCTCCTATCGAACCCGATGATCGCCGGGCAGCACCACCCCTTCTGAACTGAATCCGGCAAACGACACATGCTTTGGGCGGTGGCTATCGGTCTGTTGTTGCTCGCCATCCTGACGATGTCTGTCATAAACCGAATGATCCTCACCAGTCTGGCTGCGCCACGCGTGCGCGAGACGGGCGTGCCCGATGGCTTGCCCTGGCGCACCGTGCATATTCCCACAGTGCGTGGGAAGACACTGTTCGGCTGGTTCATTCCGGCCAGCGAAGGTGCGCCCGCGCTGGCCGTTCTTCATGGCTGGGGAGGCAATGCCGAAATGATGTTGCCGCTGGCCAGACCGCTGCATGCGGCCGGCTATGCCCTGCTGTTTTTCGATACACGTAGCCACGGGCGCAGCGATGGCGACAGCTTCGCCTCCTTGCCACGCTTCGCCGAAGATCTGGAACATGCGGTCGACTGGCTGCAAGGGCAAGCCGAAGTCGATTCGAGCCGCGTCGGCGTCATCGGCCACTCGGTGGGGGCGGGAGCCGCGCTGCTTCTGGTTTCCCACAGGCACGATCTGGCCGCTGCCGTGAGTGTGGCCGCCTTCGCCCATCCAGCCGACATCATGCGGCGCTGGCTGAAACTCAAGCGGATTCCCTACTGGCCGCTGGGCGCCTATATCCTTCACTATGTCCAACGCGTCATCGGGTGCCGTTTCGATGACATTGCTCCATGCCACACGATCCGGACAGCGAACTGCCCGATACTACTCGCGCACGGTACCGAGGATCACTTAGTGCCAGTGAGCGAAGCGCAGGAAATCTACGCCAATCGCCGGGATGACCGGGTTCGCCTGCTGTTGATGCCGGGCAGCCATGACGAGTACGGCGAACTGGAGCAGCATATCGGGATGGTCATCCGTTTTCTGGACGACGCCCTGCGATGGTCATCCAGCGAGCAACGCGTGCTACAAGAAAGAGGAGAAGCAAGGTGAAAAAAAGATACTGGGCAATCCTTGTACTGCTTTCTCTGGTTGGCCTGGACTGGTACATTCGCGCACCGGATTCTCGATCACGCCAGCTGACCAGTGCCATCGAGGCGCAGGCCAGCGCGAAACTCAAGAGCTATCCGTACCAGTTCCGGGTTATGAAGGTAAACGGCGAAACGGCCGTCATGAGCACTCCGCGCAACTTTGACGTGCCGGCGTTCAAGGCGCTGGGTGTGCTCTATCCGGAGATCGCTACCAAGAACCCGAATGATCCGGCTTTCATTGCTGCCGAGCAGTTGCTCGGTGAGGTGCAGTCCGAGGCGCGATCCATCGTTCTCTCCCAGCCCGGCATCAAGGAGGTGCGCTGGGAACTGGATCACGACTGGCTCGCCGCCCACCATATTGAAGTGCCGCAAAGATAGTGGACCGATAGCAACCGCCCACGCTCATCGCTGGCGGAATTTGATGGGAAAGGATAGGCTTTCAATGAGTCAAGAAATTGCATGGAGTAATCGTTACCGGGATGCTGGCGAACAGTATCTCTTTGGCACCGAACCGAATGAGTTTCTCGCGCATCGAGTTGTCCTCTTGCAGAACGGTCGGACTGCGGTGTCGGTTGCCGATGGCGAAGGTAGGAACTCGGTCTGGCTTGCCGAGCAGGGGCTCAAGGTCACCGCGATCGAATTCTCCGCGGTCGCCATTGAAAAGGCCCGGCGGCTCGCGGCCGGACGCGGGGCCGCGGTCCGCTTCGTACTCGCCGACATGCTTGCGCCGGACTGGCCGCCGGTGGAACTGCGCGACGCTTTCGACTGGGTGATCGCCATCTTCATTCAGTTCACCGGCCCCGAGGAAAGGGAACGACAGTTCGCGGCGATGAAGATGCTTGCCCAGTCGGGTGGACGCATCCTGCTGCAGGGGTACACACCCAAGCAACTCGACTATGGGACCGGGGGGCCGTCAGCCGTTGAAAACCTCTACACGGAAGAACTGCTACGAGCAGCCTTTGCCGACTGGAAAATCGAGGAACTCGTGGAATACGAGGATCACATTGCCGAGGGAATGGGCCACAAGGGGCGTTCGGCGCTGATTGGCCTTATAGCGCAAAAGCCCTGATCCGGGCAAATCGGTCTAGGTCTATGACCGCATGGTCTATGCGAAGGAGCCGCTTGGGAACGTTCAAAAAACAAGTTGAGCAATTCGAGTATTTGGTAAAATGACAAGCCTTCCCTTGTATAAGCCTTGTATAAGATTTCTTTCCTCGCATGAAGCCTTACACTGAAGAAATGGAACGTTTGATGAGGGCGATGTTTTGCCGGCTGTCCGAAAAGGATCGGCGGCGGTATGCGGCGGTTGAAGCCCAGAAATTAGGATGGGGTGGAAAGGAATATATTTCGAAATTGTTGGGGATAGACTCCAGGACGATCTGCCAAGGCTTGGCGGATTTGAAAGAAATGCAAGAGCCCACGCCGGGTCGGATCCGTAGGCAGGGGGCGGCCGCAAATCCATCATCAGCACCACGCCTGAATTGGAAAGCATTTTTTTTTGAAGTCATCGCTGAGCATACGGCAGGAAGTCCGCAACACGACATCGTCTGGACGAACCTAAGACCGCAAGGGATAGCCGAGCGAATCACGACGAAGGGCATTTCGGTGAGTCGGTACATTTGCTGCAAGCTGTTGAAGAAGAACAAATTTGTAAGTCGCCAAGCCCAGAAAAAGAAGTCATTCAAGCAACACCCAGAACGTAACCCGCAGTTTGAGAACATCACGAAAATCAAAGCGACGTATCTTGCACAGAACCAGCCGGTGATCAGCATGGATACGAAGAAAAAGGAGATGATAGGCAACTTCTATCGCGCGGGGAAATTGTACACGAGAAACCATTGAGGTCTTGGACCATGATTTTGCCAGCTACGGCGAGGGCAAGATTGTGCCGCACGGACTTTATGACGTGGGGTTAAACAAGGGGCACGTGAACATCGGAACGAGCCGCGATACCACTGAATTTGCGTGCGACAGCGTCGCGCACTGGTGGGAAAATGTGGGCAAGTACGACTATGCTCACGCTACCCAACTCCTCCTGACGTGCGATGGCGGGGGGAGCAATCCCTCCAATTCCTCTTTGTTTCGACAGGATCTGCAAACCTTGGCCAACCGCATCGGGCTGGAAATTCGCATTGCCCACTATCCGCCGTACTGTTCCAAACACAACCCGATCGAACACCGCCTTTTCCCTCATGTCACGCGCGCCTGCGAAGGCGTCGTCTTCAAGAGCGTGCCATTGGTGAAGGAATTGATTGAACGCACGCAGACTAAAACAGGCCTGCGTGTCTCCGTCGACATCCTCAACAAAGTCTACGAAACTGGGCGCAAAGCTTCAGAGCACCTAAAATCAACTCTGAAGATTATTGCCGATTCCGTTCTTCCCCAATGGAATTACACCGTTTCTCCGCAGTCAGATAACGAACTTCCGCAAGTTGTTTTTTGAACGTTCCTTGGCGGACCAGGAGCAGTGCTTGATTACCTCGGGCGCTCTGGTACGCACCGGGTTGCGATCTCCAACGAGCGTAGCCGGGCCTGGGTGACACCGGCCTACCTTCCCGGGAACGGCAGTGTCGCCATGACCACGGCCGAAGTGGATCTCACCGTACCGGCCAATTCCAACAAGGCACGCTGCTCGTGCCTGACGACGACCGGCGCACTGAGAGGCTGTGAAAATATCCCGCGCGCTTCCGCCCCGGGACGGCGGAGCAGGTATAATGCTGTGGTCATTGATATTGCCAGGCTACGAGCATGACCGAGACTTCCCCGCTTTTTCCCGACGAGCCGACGACGCCAGCGAAGCCGACGAGCCAGAGTAGTGCGAAGGCATCGTCACCAAAGGCGGCGGCGCGCGTACTGATGCCGAACCGCAATCAACTCGAATGGCGGGCGAGTGACCTGGAATCGCTGCTACTGCCTGGGCACCGGGCCAGGATCGTCTGGGGGTATGTTGAGCGGCAGAACCTGGAAGGGCTGTATGCCGGAATCAAAGTGGTTGAGGGGGGAGTAGGACGAGCGGCAATTGCGCCGGAGATTCTGTACGCTCTGTGGCTGTACGCCACACTGGAAGGAGTCGGTGGTGCTCGTGCGCTGGCCAGACTGACGCAGGCTCATGACGCCTATCGGTGGATCTGTGGTGGCGTGCAAGTCAATTACCACACCTTGGCCGATTTTCGCAGCCACCAAGGGGACGCCTTGGACGAGCTGTTGACCGACAACGTCGCGAGTCTGATGGCCGCGGGTGCCGTCAAGCTCAAGGCAGCGGCGCAGGACGGGATGCGAGTACGAGCGAGTGCCGGAGCCGCCTCGTTCCGGCGAGAAGAGAAGCTCAAAGCGTGCCTCGAAGCGGCGCGGGAGCAGGTGAGCAGCCTCAAGGCGCAAGTGGATGACGACCCGGTCGGCGAAACAGCGCGCAAGCAAGCCGCACAGCGGCGTGCGGCGGAGGAACGGGAAGCGCGCATCGAAGCCGCCTTGGCTCGGCTGCCCGAGCTGGCGGCGATCAAGAAGGGTCAAGGAAAGGACCCGAAGGAAGCGCGTGCCTCGACCACCGATGCTGACGCAACGGTCATGAAGATGGGTGATGGGGCAATGGCACTACCTTAAGCCTTGGTCGATTTGCTTCTGTATTGACTGCTGTTTGCGGCGTAAGCCCTTTTGCAGCGCCTGCCGGGGCTTAGTGAGGAGAGCTCGGGGTTTGGGTCTTCGCTTGACGACACGTGGTTCGACCCGACCTGGTCGGTTGGGTAGGCGCGCCTGAGCGATGCCGCCGAGCACGAAAGCGTGGCGACTGGCGAGGCGCCCGCGGGGGCAGCACCGCAGGTTCTGTTCAAAAGCATTGAGGATTTGTAGAGCGGTCTTGAAACTCAATTGCCGTGGCAGGACGGCGCTCAGAGACGCGGCCTGCGCCATCACGGCGCGGACGAGGTTGTAACCGACCAAGTGGGCGGCGATCTCCTTCTCGACCATCTCGGGGCTCTTGCAACGCAAGAGGTCCATCTGCATGACGTTCTTGATCGAACGTAGGTCAAGTTCGACGTGCCAGCGCTGGCGGTACAGTGCGAACAGCTCGCGTTTGTTCACCTGCTGCGGGTCGATCAGTGTGGAAGCGAGCGTCCAGCCGGCAACGCGCGCCTCGCGCATGGTCAGACTCTCGGGCATGCTGGCGTAGATTGATTCACTCATCCAGATCGGACGCTGGGGGCGCATCCAAGGGACCAGATGGTCGCGCGCACCCAGTTGCTGGCCGCGTCGAAAGTCGGTGTGTCGCCGTTGATGCTGGCGAATCACTACGTCCAGCCCTGCTGGATCAACCACGCAATCATGAAGTAGCCGGCATAGGCGCGATCGGCAACCACGACGTCACCAGGCTGCAGCTTTTGCGCCAAACTCCACAGGAGCGCGGTCTCCCCGGTTTCCTTACCCTGACACGGACCAACCGCCCAATCCAGGACGGATCCACAGGATAAGGAGACGATCGCCACCAGGCGTGCGAGAGGAAAACCCAGACCCGTTTTCTGCGATCGATTCTGTGGAAAGCGCTTTTGGTTCGCCGCCGTGTCGGGCATCGACACCGTGCTACCGTCGACCAGCTTAACTTGGCGCCCATGCCACAACCATCCGGCCGGTTGCTGCGCACACACCCGCGCGCCAGTCTCTCGACCCAAACGCTCCAGTAGCTCAACGGGCAACCGTGCCCGTGCCTTGCAGTACGGCCCGGTGTTCAGGCTGCACGGGGTTTGTCCGTCCGCCACCCGAGCGCTCAGCGCACGCGCCACCGCATCCTGGCAGCTGTGATCCGCTCCGAGCACTTGTTCGAGAAACAACACCAGTGTCGTGAACGGACTATAGACCCGCTCGCGCCAGACACCAACTTCTTCCATCGCCCATTCCATCAAAAGCTTCGAAGGAATCACATCCCCGAGCACCGATCCCACTGACTGGACAAAACGTGCCCGAAATCGCTTCACCTGTTCCGCAAGCCGCTGACCCCTGTTACTATCCATTTGGGCTGATCCTCCACGTAATCTCGATCGGATTCGACACCCGAATAATAACGCCAAGAGGCCTTCAGCCCACCTCTATACATCTGATCGGAAAGACTTTTCTGTTAAGGTAGTGCCATTGGGTGATGGGGGATTTCGGCCGGCGTTCAACTTTCAGTACGCCACCGACACCGAAAGTCAGGTGATCATCGGTGTGGAGGTGGTGACCGCCGGCAGCGACCAGGGACAGATGTCACCGATGGTTGAGCAGGTCAGCGAACGCTGTGGTCAGACCCCGGAGAGTTGGCTGGTCGATGGCGGCTATCCTGGGCATGGGCAACTCGACGCGGTGGCCGAGGAGACCACCGTCTATGCGCCCGTGCCGAAGACCAAAGACCCGGCAGTCGACGTTCACCAAGCGAAGGCAAAGGACAGCCCGGCGGTGGCCAAATGGCGGGAACGTATGGGAAGCGACGAGGCCAAGGCGCTCTACAAGGATCGCGCGGCGACTGCCGAATGTGTGAATGCGCTGGCACGCAACCGCGGCCTGAAGTGCTTACTGGTTCGCGGGCTGAAGAAAGTCAAGGGCGTCGCGCTGCTGTTCGCACTGGCGCACAACCTCATGCGCGCCGCTACGCTCGCCCCCGAACTGGTCGGCCTAGGGACAGGAACGTCCGCAGTACCGCAAATGGCAGGGTAATCGGGAGAAAGGCGCGGAAAAGGGGTAGATCCAGGCCAAAAGGCTAGCCAAAACATGCATTAAGCATAATTGGCCGCAGGCGGGCGCCAGCCGTCTGGTTGTGCCCAACGTGGTGCGGAAGTGAAAAATTCACAGCCTCTGACCGCCAATCGGAACGTCATCGTGCCGAATAGTTGGCAAGGCACGGTGTTCTGCAACAACAACACCGGGCTCACCTTCGGCACCATTTCGGCCTTGTTCGGCCTGTCGTACGCGTTGATCGATCAGGCACAGTATTCGGCACGGAGGTGGACACCGAAGCCGTGATTGAAAACTCGAAGCGGCATTGTCACGACATCCTGCGACTGCTGCACACGGTGGTCGGAGCAGCAAAAATTCCGACGCGCTTCGAGGTTGCCACCGGCCATCCGGGAGAGCAGATCGTCCGCCATGCCGAAGACTGGAAGGCCGATCTGATCGTCGTTGGGCATCGCGGTCGCACTTTCCTCGATCGCTTGCTGATCGGTTCGGTGGCCCGCCATGCGATCACCCACGCACCTTGCGCCGTACTGGTGGCGCGCTGAAACAAGCTTTCACACCCACACGCTGGAGAACTGCCATGACTGCACGCATCGAAACCATCACTGCCCTCGAAATCCTCGACTCACGGGGCTTCCCCACCGTCCGCGTCAATGTCGTCCTCGACAATGGCATTGTCGGCACGGCATCGGTTCCCTCCGGCGCATCGACCGGCGAGAATGAAGCCACCGAACTGCGCGACGACGATCCGTCTCGCTATCAAGGAAAGGGGGTGCGCCAGGCGGTGAAGAACGTCGAGACCGAAATCGCCACTGCTCTGGTCGGCTTCGATCCCACTCGCCAGGCGAAAATTGACCGCGCGATGATTGAACTGGACGGCACTGAAAACAAGTCGCGCCTCGGGGCCAATGCCATTCTCGGCGTCTCGCAGGCCGTGGCGCGCGCCGCCGCTACGTCCTGTGCTCTGCCGCTTTACGCCTACCTCGGCGGCGTCGGGGCCCGGCATCTGCCGGCGCCGATGATGAACGTCCTCAATGGCGGCAAGCACGCCGATTCGAGCCTCGATTTTCAGGAATGATTGATGACTATCCCGACCGCCCCCACCGCCGGCAAAATTCCACCCGCCATCTGGGCTCTGGGCTTCGTCAGCCTGCTGATGGATGTGTCTTCGGAGCTGATCCACAGCCTGTTGCCGGTGTTCATGTTCACCGCTCTCGGCATCAGTGCCTTCACGATCGGCTTGATCGAGGGCGCGGCGGAAGCGACGGCGTTGATTGTAAAGGTCTTCTCGGGCGTGCTTTCCGACTGGTGGGGCAAACGCAAGCCACTGGCCGTGCTCGGTTACGGCTTGGGGGCGATCTCCAAACCACTGTTCGCGCTGGCGGGGGGCGCCGGGCTGGTGGTGGCCGCCCGTCTCATCGACCGTGTTGGCAAGGGCATTCGTGGCGCGCCGCGCGATGCGCTGGTAGCCGACATCGCTCCGCCCGGAATACGCGGCGCGGCTTTCGGTCTGCGCCAGTCGCTCGATACCATCGGTGCGTTCCTCGGTCCCCTGCTGGCGATGGGACTGATGCTCGTTTGGGCAAACGATTTTCGCGCAGTGTTCTGGGTGGCGATCGTCCCGGCGTTCCTTGCCGTCGCATTGCTGTTCTTCGGCGTACAGGAGCCTGAACGTCATCCGGACGGAAAGCGTATCAATCCAATATCTCGCGAGAATCTACGGCGCCTTTCGGGAGCTTACTGGTGGGTGGTGGGAATCGGTGCTGCGTTCACACTGGCACGATTTTCGGAAGCCTTCCTGGTTCTGCGCGCCGCCCAGGGCGGTTTGCCTGTCGCCTTTACGCCGCTGGTGCTCATCGGCTTGAATGTGATCTACGCGGTCAGTGCCTACCCGTTCGGCAGGCTGTCGGACTCCATGAGCCACTCCACGCTAATGGCATGGGGGCTGGTAGTCCTGATTGCGGCAGATGTCGCCTTGGCCTACAGCAACCACTGGGCCTGGGTGTGGGCCGGCATCTCCCTTTGGGGTCTGCACATGGGCATCACCCAAGGCCTACTGGCGACCATGGTAGCTGACACGGCACCCGCTGATCTGCGTGGCACGGCCTACGGCTTCTTCAATCTCGTCAGCGGGATGGCGATGCTGGTGGCCAGCGCTTTGGCCGGGTTACTCTGGGACAGCTTTGGTGCAACCTTCACTTTTGTTGCCGGTGCGGGTTTCAGCACCTTGGCACTGATGGCGATCGTCATGCGTGCCGCGCGACGAACTGCGGCGTAGCGGTTTCGCGCCATGATCCTCTTCCCTGTTTTCAGCGTTGAAGTCTCGTGGTGGCTGCCGCCGTTCGTCGCCGGCCTCGTCTCCTTTTTCATCTCAATGGTCGGCGTCTCAGGTCCCTTCCTGCGGTTACCTTGGCATGATTACACCAATGCCCGCCCGACCCCCGCTTCCTCAAAGGTCCGTCCATCTCGGATGTTATAGAGGCGCCTGAACGTGGGGATGATTTTCTCGTCATGAGTCACGACGATGATGGCGGTCTGGTATTGGCTGGCCATCTGGTTGAGGATGCGCATCACGGCCAGCGCCCGGTCGCTGTCGAGCGGCGCGGTGGGTTCGTCGGCCAGGATGACCGGCGGTCGGTTGGCTAGCGCCCTGGCAATGGATACCCGCTGTTGTTCGCCGCCGGAGAGTTCCGAGGTTTCCGCCTTCGCCCGGTGTGCCACGTCGAGCGCCTGGAGTAGTTCCAGCGCCCGGGCGCGAGCCTCCCCGTTGGGTCGCCCTGCCAGCATGGGCAACAGCGCCACGTTGTCGGTCACATCCAGAAAGGGGATCAGGTAGGGGGCCTGGAAGATAAAGCCAATGCGGTCCCGGCGCAGCACCCGCAGGTCGGAAATCTTCCAGGCGTTATCGTAGATCACGTCGCCGCCCAGAGTCATGCGGCCGCGCGTCGGTTCGATCACCGCCCCCAGGCATTTGAGCAGGGTGGTCTTGCCGGAGCCGCTGGGGCCGATGAGGCCGACTACCTCGCCGGGAGCGACGCTCATATTCACTTCCTTGAGCGCATCGACGGCGGTTTCGCCGGCGCCGTAACGCTTGCTCAAGCCTTCGATGCGGATGCCGACGCCTTGGTCCATGTTAGCCGCCAATTGCGGTGGCCGGATCGACCTTGAGCGCCGCGCGTATCGCCAGGGTGCTGGCGAGGGTGCAGACGACCATCACGATGACGAAGCCACGCAGCGCATCGCCTGGTTCGAGCAACACATATCTCGGAAAAGCCGGCCCCCAAACGGTGGCGGTGATTTTGCCGACGGCGAATCCGATCAGCCCCAAGCCCAGCGCCTGTTGCAGGATCATGCCGGCGATGGTGCGGTTATGAGTGCCGATCAGCTTCAACACGGCGATCTCCCGGATTTTTCCCAAGGTCATGGTGTAGATGATGAAAGCCACGATGGCCGCGCTGACGATCGTCAGAATCACCAGGAACATGCCAATCTGCTTGGCAGAGGTAGCAATCAGCTTGGCGACCAGAATCTCCTCCATCTGCTCGCGGTCAAAGACCTGCAAATGCTTCCAACGGTGGATATCCCGCCCCACCATCTCGGCAGAGCGGCCCTCGGCCACCCGCACCAGCACCGCATTGACGTTGTGGTTGCTGGTCTGCGAGGCGTTGATCGCGTCCAGCAGGCCCGGCACACCAGGGCGGTTGAGCGCGGGATTGGCGGCGGTGCGGATGCGCTCGTTGACGATGGCGTCGTTGTCCTTGAGAAATTGCGCTTCCTGGGCATCCTTGAGCGGGATGAACACCATTGGGTCGCCGCCGGAGGACACCATGCGCCGGGTGAGCCCGACCACGCGGTAATCGTGACGGCGGATACTGATACGGTCGCCCAGGGCGAACCCGCTTTTGACATCGGCCACCGCCTCGTAATGACTGCGGGTAACGCGCCGACCCGCCACCAGATAGCCCGGCTCGCCCGGCTGGCCGGGCTCAAAGCCCACCACCATGGCGCGTACGTCAGTACTGCCTCTGCGCACCTGCATGGCGAGGTAAGTGACGTTGGCGGCTTGCGCCACGCCGGGCATGCCGAGAATGCTGCGATACACATCGTCGTGGATGCTGGACGACTCAGCATAGGGGCCCAGCGTGTCTTTTTGCACCACCCACAAATCGGCGCCGCTATTGTTGAGTAGCACCTTCGCGTCGTCCACCATGCCGCGATAGACACCGGCCATGGTGAAAGTAACGCCAATGAGCAGGCCGAGACCCAGTCCCGTGAGAACAAACTTGCTCCATGAATGCAGAATGTCGCGACCAGCGAGGCTGATCATTTCGCTTTTCCGCCCAATGAAGCAAGCACCTTGATGCGGCTGTCGTCCTTGAGCTCGCTTTCACTGTAGACCACTATCTCGTCTCCGGCCTTCACTCCTTCCACAATCTGCACCTTGCCATCGAGACCTTCGGCTCCGACTTTCACCGGTACGAAGCGCAATCGTCCGTCGGCACGCAGCCAGACGCCCGCTGTGCTGCCGCGATAGCGCAGTGCTGCATTCGGGATCACCAGCGTGTCACGAATCGCCGGCAGATGCAACGTCACTTCGGCCATCTCGCCGGTCGTCACGCCTTGCGGCAGACTACCGAAAGCCACCTCGGCGATGCGCTCCTCGGTCACGCGGTCGCTGTTCGGCTCGATACGGACAACCTTGCCTGCAAAGGGTTTCCTGCCCTTGGAGCGCAACGTGATCTCGGCGGGCAGCCCCAGTTGCAGTCGAGCAGATCGCCCCTGGTCCAGCCGCGTCGTGACCCACAGGCTGGTCGGATCGATCAGCTTGAGCACCGCTTGCCCGGCTACCACCGTAGAGCCGGGCTCGGCATCCCGCGAAGTCACTACGCCGTTGGCGGGCGCCTCCAGGCGGATATTCCCCCCGTTGTTGCTGCGCACCCTCGCGGTCAGCGTCCTGTCGGGCCAAGTCTTGCCGGGCACTCGTCAGCGCGGCCTCGGCGGCAGCAAACTGGGCATCCGCCGATTGCTGTTGCTGTAATTTGCCATCCACCACGCTCTGACTGACAAACCCCTTACGCCCCAAATCAGTAAAGCGTCGCGCCTCGCTGGCGGCCAAAGCCTGGCGGCTCTTCGCATCGTCCATCTGGGCTTGCGCCGTCGTCACGGCGCTACCGGCGCGGGCCGTCGCCGCGACCGCGGAAGTCACCCGCGCATCAAGGTCAACCGGGTCCATTTCCGCCAGCAATTGGCCCGTTTGGACGCTGTCACCCACATCCACCAGCACTTGTCTCACCCGTCCGGCGGCAGTCGGCCCAATGAGATAAGGAACGTTCAAAAAACAACTTGCGGAAGTTCGTTATCTGACTGCGGAGAAACGGTGTAATTCCATTGGGGAAGAACGGAATCGGCAATAATCTTCAGAGTTGATTTTAGGTGCTCTGAAGCTTTGCGCCCAGTTTCAGACTTTGTTGAGGATGTCGACGGAGAGACGTAGGCCTGTTTTAGTCTGCGTGCGTTCAATCAATTCCTTCACCAATGGCACGCTCTTGAAGACGACGCCTTCGCAGGCGCGCGTGACATGAGGGAAAAGGCGGTGTTCGATCGGGTTGTGTTTGGAACAGTACGGCGGATAGTGGGCAATGCGAATTTCCAGCCCGATGCGGTTGGCCAAGGTTTGCAGATCCTGTCGAAACAAAGAGGAATTGGAGGGATTGCTCCCCCGCCATCGCACGTCAGGAGGAGTTGGGTAGCGTGAGCATAGTCGTACTTGCCCACATTTTCCCACCAGTGCGCGACGCTGTCGCACGCAAATTCAGCGGTATCGCGGCTCGTTCCGATGTTCACGTGCCCCTTGTTTAACCCCACGTCATAAAGTCCGTGCGGCACAATCTTGCCCTCGCCGTAGCTGGCAAAATCATGGTCCAAGACCTCAATGGTTTCTCGTGTGCCAATTTCCCCGCGCGATAGAAGTTGCCTATCATCTCCTTTTTCTTCGTATCCATGCTGATCACCGGCTGGTTCTGTGCAAGATACGTCGCTTTGATTTTCGTGATGTTCTCAAACTGCGGGTTACGTTCTGGGTGTTGCTTGAACCTATTTTCCTCAGTTGACCCTCCTGGATTTGCTGCAAACTTAGGCGTGGAGCGGGTTTGCCGCGGATCAGGGAGGTCACCAAATGGGTGAATGCGAATTGAGTAAGAAGCGGCTAGTGGTAGCGGTCGAGCAAGCGATTGAAGAGCGGTTTGTGGATACGGACGCGATGAGCGTATTGACGCCCGGAGGTCGTTTTCAAGTGGTCTGGGATCCCAGAGGGAACGTCACGGCGATGGCGCAGTTGGGTTTTTTTGGCGAGTACCTGGCTACGACAGAGCTCTTCGAGAACTGGGTTCGTGAGTGCCCGCTGGAGTACACCAGCGGGAATGCCCCCACGGTACGCGATGTCCTGGGCACGTGGATGTTGTCGATTCTTGACGGGCAGTGGCGCTATGCGCATGTTGCGAGTTTGCGTGGTGACGGTGTAGCACCGGATATTCTCGGTATGACCAGCCTCGTGGGCGACGAAAGCTTGCGGCGGGGATTGAAGCTGATCGCGCCGGCCCCCAAAGCGACGGACACCGAGGAACAGCAAGCGCAGCAGGAAGCCCAACTCAAGCGCGCCGAAGCGTGGATGGAGCGCTCGTTACTGGAGAGTGTGAAGCCAGCGATGACCCATGGCTGGATACTGGATTGCGACACCACGATCAAAGTCCTGTACGGACACCAAAGCGGAGCAGAAATCGGCTACAACCCCACGAAACCAGGTCGCCCAAGTCATACCGTTCACACCTACTGGGTAGCCAATCTACGGTTGGTGCTCCTGGCGCAGGTTCAAAGTGGCAAATCGAACAGCGCCGCGCATGGCCTGCCCGGCCTCACGAAGCTGATTCTCGGCTTTGCTCTCAAGAGCGCCCGCGCCTGGTGCGCGGAGACTGCGCGTATGGCACGGACAGAGTGATGTGCGAACTCGAAGAGATTGACCAGCCGCACCTGTTCAAACTCAAGCAAAGCGCCAACGTCAAACGGCTCGTGCTTCGCCATTGGCCGCGAGACGGCTGGTGCAACGTGGGGCAAGGCTGGGAAGCCCACGAAGACCAGTTGAGGCTGGAAGGCTGGAGCAAGACCCGACGCGTCGTCGTGATGCGCCGCCAAGTGACCAAAGACGCTCTCGCCGAAACTCCCAAGCGCAAGCGGGCAAGGCGCAATGCCACCCACCAAGGCAAAAAGCCGCAGCAAGCCTGCCTGGATCTGATCGATACGAACGATCCGGTGAAGGCATGGGAATACGCCGTACTCGTTACCAACACCCCGTACCCTCTGGAAGCCATCGGACAGCTGTACCGAGACCGGGCCGACTGCGAAAACGGTTTTGATGAACTGAAGAATCAGTGGGGCTGGGGAGGTTACACCACCCAGGACATCGAGCGATGCAACCTGAGTGCGCAAGCGGTCGCGCTGGTCTATAACTGGTGGAGTTGGTACATGCGGCTAGCGAATCCGAAGGCGCGACTGGAAGCGATCACCAGCCGCCCCTTGTTACTCGCTGCGGTGGGACGACTGACCGAGCATGCCGGGCAAAAACGCCTCCTGATCAGCATCACACACACCGCCGTGGATCAGGTCAAGGCGCTAATTTCCAATGTTCGTGAGGGCTTACAGCATATCCGAGCAACTGCGCCTCAGTTGCCCCCGGGCAACCGATGGCGGGCGTTGATCGGCTACATCGCCGCCAAAATCCTCGCCGCCAAAGCCTCCTGTCATGACCACGGGAACGCTCTACCTGCTCTGCTCTCTGGCTAGCGAAAAAATCCCGGATTATTGGGCTGTGTGGCCACAGACCCAGGAAGTCGAGTGATGCAACCTGAGTGTGCAGGGTGGTCCGCGGCTGCTTCAGGCTGGCGTATCCGAAGGCAGAGCTGGCTCCGACCACCAGCAACAACGCGCTGTGCAACAGAGGAATCTAGGTTGAATGACTTCTTTTTCTGGGCTTGGCGACTTACAAATTTGTTCTTCTTCAACAGCTTGCAGCAAATGTACGTAACTTCTCAAAAACCCTGGGCAGGAGCATGGCACTGGGTTGGCTTCGGAGCGACGCACTCACCCGCAGAGTACCCGTCTGAAGTGCCTGTCGAGCGGATAGAGCCAGACGGTCTTGATCGGCAGCAGGGCTTGGTGGTGAACATCGAGCTTGCCGCGGCCGGTGGTTTGACCGAGGCAGATCCAGTTGGCCGCCTGGTAAGCGGTGCCGCGAAAGCGCTCTTGCTCGACGAAGGTTTCGAGCAAGAGCGGCCGGTAACCGTATTGGAGCTGCCAGTCGGCGGCGATCTGCCGGGCGGCGCGAGCCAAAATGGACGAGGCCAGATTCTTGCATTCAATCCACGGCAGGATGAGGAATCGAGCGTTGTTCACGACCCGGTGCAGGTGCTCCTGGCGTTGCGCAGGCGTCCAGCCGATATAGTGGTCGCGCGGCTGGGTCTTCCAGGCGGCGGCGGCGAAGCTGAGCAAGGCGACGAGTCGTCCGCCCGCGCGAACGAAGTAGCGCAGTTGAACGCCAAACAGCGGTTGATAGCCGAGGTAGTGGTAACGGTCGATGTGCTCGTTGTGCAGCTGCGATTCGGCGCGATGACTCACCAAGTGCAGTTGCAGCGTGCCCAGGCTACGCGGGCCGTCGGCACGCAAAAGCGCGTCGGGTTCGGCCTGCGCGGTACGACGGTGCCAGGGTTTTCCGTTGTGATTGCCGTTGCGCGGCGGCGGCAGTTGCAGCAAGCCATCGGTCTGCATGCGCAGCATCGCCACGCGGCAGCTCATCTCCTTGATCCGCCCATCCTCGCGGCACCAGCCGAGATCGGCACAGACCAAGCGGGACAACTGGGCGCGCGAGGCGGCAGGATTGGCTGCGATCAGCCGCCGGATCTGGTCGAGCTCCGCGGTGCTGAAGATGCGCCCGCAATAGCGAGCGGACGCCGTTTCAGGGGCCGTGTACGGGAACATTCGCCCCCGTCGGCGTGGCCTCAAAGATCCACTGCGCCAGCGGAGCAATCCGATGCCAGCCGAAGACGCGGTCCTGAAGGTATTGCCAGAAGGAAAGTTGGTTCTTGCGGCAGGTCTTCTTGAGGCTGGCGAAGGTATCGCGGCAGCGGCGGCCGGACGCGCTGCGGGTGGAGCCGCTGATCTTGCGCTTCTTGACGTAGTCGCGGATATCCGACTCACTGAGGAGACATTTTCGATGTGTCGATTTTCCAGCGTCAAAAATATACCGTACGCATTTTTGGCGCTGGCGTCGACCTACCGGCAGCCGTAGGAGGCGAGGCTGCGCTGGTTTTTTTATCGTCGGCGCCCGGTTTTTTCAGTTTTGACGATCCGTGGGCGCCACCCGTCCCCGCCGGAGAATCGCGGTCTGGTATGCCTGATACTGGGGAGTCGCCTGGTGGCGCTAACCGCTGGCCTGTCGTGGAGTCTGAACCAGTGAGCGCATTTGGTGAGCACGCCCCTGCTTGATGTGCCCAAGCGCCATCGCGAGCATGACCGCGAAGGCCAGCCCTACCCGCAGCTTCATCTTGTCCATGCCGCGGATGAAGTGGTGCTCGAAGCCGAAGCTGTTGTCGATACGGTTGTTGATTCGTTCCAGTGCGGTGCGCCGGTTGTAGCCCCGATGCCAGCTCGGGCTGCCATGGGGCGTCGGCACGAAGATGCGGCGATCCTGCTCGGTAATCTTGATGCGAACGATCCGGCCATAGGCGCCGGGATGGACGTCGCCTGCGGCGTGGCAGGTCTCAGCGCCCGGGCACACACTCCCCACGTAAGCCGCCGGGCAACGGTACTTCAGCGTGTCTCGATCGGCTTCGAAGCCCTGAAAGACCAGGTCGCGGACTTCGCCCGTCTGCGGACAGCAGCAGCGGACATGGCCCATTTCGGTATGGACGAGAGTATCGGCACGATCGGGAAACAGCGGGCGAGTAATCGTGCTGGACGGATCGAAGCCGGGTTCCTGTTTTCTCTGCGCGCCACAGTTCGCGCGTGTCGATCAGTGGCCGAATACGGTAGGTATCCCACAGGAGTGCCTTCGTTTCACCCGCATCGAGCCCCCGGTCGGCACTGAAATCCTCACATCGTTCGGCCAGTACCGGCTGTTCGGTGAACAGTTCGCCGATCATCTGACGCAGGGTCGGGGATTCCGATGCCGAGGCACAAGTCACCACGACGGCGACCGGTAACTCGTAGTGCGTGTCCGCGATCACGTGCAAGCCATAGCCAAACCAGCTCTTGACCTTGCTCCAGGCTTTGCCGTTCGCATCGACGCCAGAGGTCTTGTGGTGGCCCCAGTCCGCGTCTGGATCGGAGGTCATGCTCGTCTCGCGGTCTTTTTGTCCGGTACTGTGGCTTTCGACCGCCTTGCCGTCGAAGCCCAGGTGCCGGCCGAAATCCGGCAACACCTCGGTGAGGCCTTGTCGCAGCGAGGCCAACATCTGCTTCGTGTAGCCGCCGGCCGTTTCCAATTGGATCAGGGTCGCCAGAAAGCGGGAGAACGCGGAGTCGGGTGGAACGCCGAGATAGGGCTCCAGGGGAATCACGTGGGCTCCGACCGCTGGCTTCTTCGCCACGGGAAGCATTTCCAAACCCGCACCGATCCATCAGCGCCGGGTTGCGGCCAAGTTCCCGCCGTAGCGAGGCGATGCTCGGGTGTTGGAAGACCACCCCGGCGATCACCGCATTCCACATCGCCTGCACCGGATAGTCGTCTCGACCCCTTCGCCCGACGGGCTTCGAGGGCCTGCATCAGCGCATCGTCCGGCAGGTAATCGAGCGCCAACGACAAGCGGTCGAGGTCGGAGCAGCTTTCAACGTCTTCCCAGGAAAAGAGCCGGGCTTGCGGGACATGGGCCATGGTAGCGCTCACGAGCAGATAGAAAGTATGATAATACCATATAACGATGCGTTTAAGTGCCTGTTACTATGTATATTTCTTGTTTTGCCAATCAGAAAACTTGGGGTGGGGTGAAAATCCATGGCCAATGCATAAAGAACCGCTGAAGGCCGGAAAACAGGCCCTAAACTGGGGTAGAAAATTTCTGCCCCCGTCTGAAACCCAGTAATGGCAAGGGTTTGCGAGGAGCGAAAATGCCTCCTGAGGTTGTTGTGCAGGGGAAGCTCGGGACGTTGCAACACGCGCAGCAACTCCTCCCGGTTGCGGCGCATTCGTTTCAGGGCCTGATCGAGGCTGGCATAACCGGTCCGGGTGGCGCAAAGCGTGTCGAAGCGGGCTTCGATCGCGGCTGCAGTGAGTGCCTCCGGCGCTTCCTTGTACGCCTTGAGCGCATCGTAGATCGCCCACAGCTCGCTGCGCGCCGAGGCCAGCGCCTGGCGTTGCAGATCGTTGAAGCCGAGCAGTTTGGCCAGCACGCGTTCGGCATGGATCCAGCACAGGACGTGGGTCAGCACATCGAACTGCCCGGCGTCATCGCTGACGATCGCCAGATCGGGGGCGACGCCCTGCTCGACGACGGTACCGAGCAAGACGCCTTCGGTCACCAGGCGAACATGGCGCGGATCGGTGATGGCCTGCTGAGCCAAGACCGCCTGCCAGGCGGTTTGACCCGTCCATACCGCCGGTGCCAGCGCGGTGAGTGCCTGGAGTTGGGCGCACGGCAGCTTGTGCTCGGCCAGGTAGGCCAGCGCGGCCTGATTCAGGGTGTAGGCATCGTGCCCGGCACGGAGCAATTCCAGGAAATTGATCCGACTCTTGCTGTCGGTGCTCGCGAACCAGGCGAAGCGTTCGTTGCCGATATGCGTACAGTACCCATTCTTGCCCCGATGGCGCGCACCCGTATCGTCCACATGAACGTACCGGCTGCGCTGCAGCCCCGCTTGCAGCAGCGCGTCCTTCTCGCGATGGAACTCGCTATGGCCGTCGGTGATCAACGCGCTGAGCTGCCCGGCCGAGAGGTCGATCTGCCACTCCCGCAGTTGCTCAAGCAAGAGCGGCTGCGTCACATGCGCATGGTGGTACTGGTACAGGATGAAAGCGCGCAGCTGCGGGCCGAAATGCACACCGCCGATCTCGGCAGGCAACTGGCCGATCAGGCTCTCGCCCTCGGGGGTGACCCAGCGCTCCAGCCGATACCGGGTGTTGTGAACCCTGATCCGGAGCTCCTGCACCACGAAATCCTGGTAGCCCTTGAAGCGACTGTTCGGCGGAATCGTCTCTGCCGGCTGTCGCTTGACCGACTCGTGGATCTCAAGCTCTGCCGTCTTGTGGCGTTTGCCGTGAGGCTTCGGCGCCTGCCCTTGCTTCTTCTCGGTGCGATCGCCTTCCAGCGCCGACGGTTTGATCACGGGCTTCGGCTTCTGACCCTTCAGTCGCGCCACCTCATCGCGCAGCGCCTGAATCTGTTCCTGCTGCCGATGGCAGAGTTCCAGCAGCTGCACGACCGCCGGTGTCCTTTGGTCGGCAGGGATATCCGGGATACCGGGAAGCTTCCGTGGGGTTTCCGTGCTCATGCTGCGGATTGAATCACATCTCGCGCGCTGTGTCCAGCCCTTCCTGCAAGCAAGCACCCCGAATTCAGCGAACGCTTATGCCCGGGGTTTTTGAGGAGTTACAAATGTACCGACTCACCGAAATGCCCTTCGTCGTGATTCGCTCGGCTATCCCTTGCGGTCTTAGGTTCGTCCAGACGATGTCGTGTTGCGGACTTCCTGCCGTATGCTCAGCGATGACTTCAAAAAAATGCTTTCCAATTCAGGCGTGGTGCTGATGATGGATTTGCGGCCGCCCCCCTGCCTACGGATCCGACCCGGCGTGGGCTCTTGCATTTCTTTCAAATCCGCCAAGCCTTGGCAGATCGTCCTGGAGTCTATCCCCAACAATTTCGAAATATATTCCTTTCCACCCCATCCTAATTTCTGGGCTTCAACCGCCGCATACCGCCGCCGATCCTTTTCGGACAGCCGGCAAAACATCGCCGTCATCAAACGTTCCATTTCTTCAGTGTAAGGCTTCATGCGAGGAAAGAAATCTTATACAAGGCTTATACAAGGGAAGGCTTGTCATCTTACCAAATACTCGAATTGCTCAACTTGTTTTTTGAACGTTCCTAAGCACGCCGCGCCTCGACCGTACCAATACCGAACAGGGCAGGCGCCACTTCTCCTTTAGCAATCTGGGTGACAGTCACCTTGATCGGCGCGAGCGGCCCGCTCGTCGTGGCAACCCAGCCCAAGGCAAGCAACAACCCAATGCCGAAGGCGGCAAACCAGGCCTGCCGTGGCAGGGGAAAAGGGATTTTCATGGTTGCAGTCCAATCGGAGGGGCGGCAGCGAGTCGGGAAAAAAATCGCCTATCGATATGATTTGAGGGGTAGCCATAAGAATGCGGTGACCAGTTGGCCACCGACGGGCCGTGAGCGAGCGTGGCATGGGATGACCCCTCGCGCAATAAGCGGGGTAAAGACCATGCGCTTTCCTACCAGGGCCAGGTTCCTCACGGCGCCTTAGGAACGTTCAAAAAACAACTTGCGGAAGTTCGTTATCTGACTGCGGAGAAACGGTGTAATTCCATTGGGGAAGAACGGAATCGGCAATAATCTTCAGAGTTGATTTTAGGTGCTCTGAAGCTTTGCGCCCAGTTTCAGACTTTGTTGAGGATGTCGACGGAGACACGCAGGCCTGTTTTAGTCTGCGTGCGTTCAATCAATTCCTTCACCAATGGCACGCTCTTGAAGACGACGCCTTCGCAGGCGCGCGTGACATGAGGGAAAAGGCGGTGTTCGATCGGGTTGTGTTTGGAACAGTACGGCGGATAGTGGGCAATGCGAATTTCCAGCCCGATGCGGTTGGCCAAGGTTTGCAGATCCTGTCGAAACAAAGAGGAATTGGAGGGATTGTTTTTTTTGTTATCGCACGTCAGGAGGAGTTGGGTAGCGTGAGCATAGTCGTACTTGCCCACATTTTCCCACCAGTGCGCGACGCTGTCGCACGCAAATTCAGTGGTATCGCGGCTCGTTCCGATGTTCACGTGCCCCTTGTTTAACCCCACGTCATAAAGTCCGTGCGGCACAATCTTGCCCTCGCCGTAGCTGGCAAAATCATGGTCCAAGACCTCAATGGTTTCTCGTGGTACAATTTCCCCGCGCGATAGAAGTTGCCTATCATCTCCTTTTTCTTCGTATCCATGCTGATCACCGGCTGGTTCTGTGCAAGATACGTCGCTTTGATTTTCGTGATGTTCTCAAACTGCGGGTTACGTTCTGGGTGTTGCTTGAATGACTTCTTTTTCTGGGCTTGGCGACTTACAAATTTGTTCTTCTTCAACAGCTTGCAGCAAATGTACCGACTCACCGAAATGCCCTTCGTCGTGATTCGCTCGGCTATCCCTTGCGGTCTTAGGTTCGTCCAGACGATGTCGTGTTGCGGACTTCCTGCCGTATGCTCAGCGATGACTTCAAAAAAAAATGCTTTCCAATTCAGGCGTGGTGCTGATGATGGATTTGCGGCCGCCCCCCTGCCTACGGATCCGACCCGGCGTGGGCTCTTGCATTTCTTTCAAATCCGCCAAGCCTTGGCAGATCGTCCTGGAGTCTATCCCCAACAATTTCGAAATATATTCCTTTCCACCCCATCCTAATTTCTGGGCTTCAACCGCCGCATACCGCCGCCGATCCTTTTCGGACAGCCGGCAAAACATCGCCCTCATCAAACGTTCCATTTCTTCAGTGTAAGGCTTCATGCGAGGAAAGAAATCTTATACAAGGCTTATACAAGGGAAGGCTTGTCATCTTACCAAATACTCGAATTGCTCAACTTGTTTTTTGAACGTTCCTTATAGGCGGCATGGCAAGCCGTGCACTGCTGGGTGACACGGGAGAGCGACGCGAGGGCGGCATCGGCGTTTCCCGTCTTGCTCGCCTTCGCCGCCTGGGCGGCAAAATCGCTCGCTGACTGGTGCATTTCCAGACCGATCTTGCGCATGCCTTCCGGCATGAGCTGCGACATCTGGTGGTCCATGCTTGAGGGCTTCGACACTTGGGGC
Organism: Candidatus Accumulibacter affinis; assembly: GCA_016713625.1. GTDB lineage: Bacteria > Pseudomonadota > Gammaproteobacteria > Burkholderiales > Rhodocyclaceae > Accumulibacter > Accumulibacter affinis. The sequence continues at coordinate 155,974 of JADJOT010000001.1, read as the reverse complement.
GCTCCGGATGCACCCTCATCTTTGCAGCCCTCTGCTGCGGGCGAGTCCATGCCCAGGCGGGTATTTGCGATACGGGCGGCCTTGGCATAGTTGGCGCTAGACATGGCTACCGAACACGGATCTGTGCTGCGCTTTCCCGTGTTGGCATTTCGCAAGGCACTTGATACGGACTGTGATTTCCGGGATGCCTGGATGATTCACTTGGCCCGTGAAGTCCGCAAATTGCGCGCCCAGCGCGAGCGGCTGAACCTGCGCAGTGCAGCGGATCGTGTTTTCCACTACATCGAATCGGAGGGCATCAACGGAATCGTTATGCTCAACCAATCTCGCAAGGCTTGGGCAGCTGAATTGGGCCTGACTCATGAGGCACTCTATCGGACGCTGAGTCGCTTGCAGGCCGACGGCACGCTCGACATCACCGGCGAGCGTATTGCCATCGTACCGTCGGTCCCGGCCCACCGCCTAAAGTCAGTGTGATCGTGATCATAAGCGGGTCGGCCTCGACGCGCGTATTGTGCAATTGTCTTTTCCCATGCAGTGGCTCGTCTTTGCTCGTGGGCTCAGGCCGCCGTCAAATCAGATGGCTGAAATTGAGGCCTGGGCCGCCGTGGTGAGATGTGCTGCAGGATGTCAGGCAGTTCATCAAAGAAGGGAACAGCACCATAGCGACCCATCAGGTAACCCCGCTCCCAAGCCTCGTGTTTGCGGGGGCTGAAGTCACTCAGTGGGTACAGGCGGGTGGCTTGGTCACCATCCTTCTCAGTAAACCAGATCTGATCACGTCGAAACAGGGTGTGGTCCAGTAGCGAGGTATCGTGTGTGCTGAAGATAAGCTGGGCACCTCTCTTGTTCAGCGCTGGGTCATGGAACATCGAGATAATGCGCCGGACAAGCAGGGTGTGCAGGCTACAGTCGATCTCGTCTACAACGAGGATGCGGCCCTCCTTGAGCACGTCTACGACCGGGGCCACCAAGCCATACAGGCGTTGAGTCCCTTCGGATTCCTCGTGCAACTCGAACTTGGCACTGCCCTTGGGGGTCGAGTGCTGAAAAATGGGGACGAGGAATTCACTTTCCTCGTGGGTAGCATGTGCAACGCCACCTGCATGAAAAACAAATTGGTTGCGAATGCCCTTGCGCGGCACAGCTTGGACATCGGCAATGCTGATGTCAGCGGCCGACAGGAAGTCGCGAATGGTGGCGCGGCCTTCGTCTGTCGCCAACAAAGCGGTGGTCAAGTCGTGGTTAACCAGCGCACCGGCCGGCAAGACGACGACGCTCTCCACGATCCACCGGAACACCGGGCCCAACAATTCACTGTTCAGTTGCGCTGCGGTAGAAAGAAACAGGGCGTTGGGCCGCGTGCTTTCCTGCCAGAGCTTTCGTGATCCGGTAAGGAAAGCGCTGAACTCGTACACGTAGGTTTCACCATCATCGGCGAGTCTGCGACTGAACCACTGGGTGGGCTTGGACGTGCGGTAGACCAGGAGCGACTCTCTAACTATGCGCTGTGCAGTCATAGAGAAGGCATACTGGTGCCGTATGCCGCCCACCAAAAAGGCTAGTTCGAACTCGGTGGGTTGCTTCGCGAATTCCTCGTCCAGCTTGAAGGGCTGCACCTTGTACGTCTGCCCAGGCTGGATGACGGTCGCCGATTCCGCCACTACGGCACGCATGTAGTTCAGAGCAAGTAGCAAGGTCGACTTGCCGCTTGCGTTCGCCCCGTACACCACGGCGCTCCGAACTGTGCTGGGCAGCGACTTCAGCCCTGTGGATGCCAAGTGCGTCTCAGCCAGATCCTTGTCGCCGGAGGATGCCACAAGGTTCAGCACTTGCTCGTCGCGAATCGAGCGGTAGTTACGAACCCGAAATTCGAGCAACATGATTGGCCTCCTAGTAGGAATTTGAACCATTATTGCACTTTACGTGCAAAAAACGATATGATTTGTGTCGGGTACGCCTGCTTTCATCAGATGCCCTGCGTTGAGGCGAGTGTCAAAGTGCCGCCGGCGGTGGACTGGGCAGCGATAAAGGGATTCAGGATTCTGACCAAAAGGAGAAAGCAATGACTACGATCGCGCTGTTGGTTTCTACGCGCAAAGGAGCCTGGATATTCCGCGCTGACGCGATGCGGACCACTTGGGCGGTCGATGGCCCGCATTTTCTCGGCCACATCATTAGCCATTTGGTGCTCGATCCGCGTGATCAAATCACCTTGCTGGCTGCGGCAAAAACTGGCCATCTGGGGCCGACCATTTTCCGCTCTACCGACTGGGGCAGTACTTGGCAGGAAGCTGCGCGGCCGCCCGCGTTTGCCAAAGCGCCCGAGGGCGAAGCAGGCCGTGCGGTGGATCACACTTTTTGGCTGACACCCGCGCACAGCAATGAACCCAATGTCTGGTACGCGGGCACCTCGCCGCAAGGTCTGTTCCGTTCGGCGGATGGCGGCATGACCTGGGCAGCGTTTTCAAGCATCAATGACGACCCGCAATATCGCGAGTGGATGGGGAGCGAGAAGGACGGCACGCCCGACGGCCCCAAGCTGCATTCAATCATCGTCGATCCACGTGATCCGAGTCATCTGTACTTCGGAATGTCGGGCGGCGGCGTGCACGAGTCGCTTGACCGTGGCGAGACGTGGCGGGTGCTCATCACGGGCATGGGCGTGGTGGAGGGCTACGACTTCGATCCCTCGAAGCCCACTTTCCATGACCCGCATTGTTTGCGCATATGCCCAAGCAATCCCAATCGCATCTACCAGCAAAATCACTGCGGCATTTATCGCATCGACCGACCATCGGAGTGCTGGGTTCGCATTGGTAGAAACATGCCTAAGGAAGTCGGCGACATTGGCTTTACGATGACGGTGCACCCACGCGATGACCAGACGGCATGGGTGTTCCCGATGGATGGCACCGCGGTATGGCCGCGCACCAGCCCCGACGGAAAGCCGGCGGTCTACCGTACGCAGGACGGCGGCGAAACCTGGCAGCGTAAAGATGCCGGCATGCCGAGAGAACAAGCGTGGTGGACGGTCAAACGACAGGCGATGTGCTGCGATAGCCATGATCCGGTGGGTCTCTACTTCGGTACGACGAGCGGCGAGCTGTGGATTAGCCGCGATGAGGGCCGAAATTGGCAATGCATTGCCCAGCATCTGCCGGAAATCTACGCCGTAGAAGCGGCTGTTCTATAACGGTGCAGTGTGATGAATGTGCTGATCCCGAGCGCCTTGCGCTCGTACACCGAAAGGGGCTACGCCGAGGCCAGCGGATCGACGCTCGATGAGGTGCTGGTCGATCTGGATCGGCAGTATCCCGGGATTCGCTTTCGCATGATTGACGAGCAACAGCAGCTACGCCGTCACATTCGTATCTTCGTCAATGGCGTGTCTGCGCATGCGTTGTCGCAGTCGATGCGACCCGGCGATGACGTGGTAATCGTCCAGGCCCTAAGTGGCGGATAGGGCCGGAGCGTAGAGCGCGAGCACTTTTTCATGCTGGAGCCAAGCATACGCCGCTAACGGTCATGGCGATTCCAGACACCCCCGATGATGAAAGCCATGACCGTTCCCTCCCTCAGCAAACCACGAAAACTCAGAGGCCGCTCATGGTCTGCAGCGGCCAGCCAGAGAGCGACTGCTCAGGCCGACTTTCCCGCCCCCAAGCGCCGCTTCCAGCGATCGCTCATGCCAACTTTCTGCCGCCAGCGGCAACTCATTCAGTTCCGCCCGAGCCTCCCGCCAACTCGGGTAGTGCAGTTCCAGAAGTCTCACGAAGCGCTCGCTATGCGTTGGCTCAAGCAAATGGAGCATTTCATGCACGACGACGTACTCAAGCAAGTCCCGAGGCTTCCTGACCAACTCGGTATTCAGGCGAATGTTGCCGGTCCGGTGGCTGCATCCGCCCCACTTCGTCTTCATCCGCTGCAGGAAGTAGCCGGCGACCTGCACGCCAAGCTTTCCCTCCCATCGCCTGATGAGTGCCGGCACGGCTTCATGCAGCAGGGCGCGGTGCCATTCGGAAAGAACTTCTTCCCGTTTCACCAACGAGCTGCCAGGGCGGACGCTCAACGTGATCCGGCGATGATCCAGCTTCACGGCGGGCTTCGCGTCCTTCTCGACGACGGACAGCAGATAGCGCCGCCCCCAGAGGTAATGGCTCTCCCGTTCGATGTACTGGCGTGGCGACTCACGTTCCTGCGCCTGCAGCTTCGCCTGCTGGCTGCGAATCCAGCCCAAGCGGGTCACCGCGTAGGCACGCGCCACCTCCAGCCGAGTGCCGGTCGGCGCGACCAGCGTCACGTGTCCCGCCGGCGGATGCACCGACAGGTAGACGTGTTTGACCGCCTTGCGCGTCACCACGATGACAACGTCGCCGAGCTGGATCGTCTCGCTCACTGATAGCCCGGCTGGTGCTTGATGATCTCGAAGATCGCCTGTGTTGCCTCGCGGTCGCGATCCATGAGCGGGAACAGCGCATTCAGTACCTGTGCCTCGCGCGCCTGGTCCCCGTACCAGCCCGCAGGCGCACGCTCGCGCATGGCGCGGTCGATCTTCAGCGCCAGAGTGGCCTGGTCTGCGGCGGCGCTGGGGTAGCGAAAACTCGTCGCCGGCAGCGAAGCAAGATTGTTGAACAGGACGACCGCCTCGGGTTTGCCATGCAGCACGGCCGGCACCCCGCCGTCGGGCTGTTTCCCGGCCAGCCGCTTCACCAAAGCCTCGGCCTGGCGCAGGAATTCCTCGTAGGCCGCCGTGTCCGCCCGGCTCTGCTGGATCAGGTCATCCAGCAGCTTGGACATCTGCTCGTAAAACCTTGGGTCGGTGAGCTGGTCGCGGATGATCGTCTTGCGGACGTTGTTGATGATCCCCTCGGCGATGGCGTTCTGCGAGAGCTTGCCCTTCTCGTTGAGCTTCCTGGCGATGGCGTCGTGGATGCCGGTCTCGATGATCAGCTCGGTCAGCGACAACTCGCCCAGTTGCCCCAGATCCTTCGCCGGCTCGGCCTGGACGTAGGTATTGATCAGGTGGCGCATGTCCGCCTCGTAGGGCTTGATGTCCAGTTCTTCGCCCGAATGGTTCTTGATCGCGGCGCGAATCTCGACCTGGAACTCGACCTCCTTCCGTAACCCTGCCACCTCGGCATCGGAGTAGCCCGCGTCGCTCAGCTCCTGGGCGATGGCGGCAAAGGCACGGGCGAAAAGCGCCACCGCCTTGTAGAACGACACGCGCAGCGCCTCGGTTTCGTTCAACGCATTGGCGTCGGCGGCATCGCCGCAGAAATAATGCAGGAATTGCTCGATCTCGCGCGGCAGCGCCACCGGCTCGCACAGGTAGCGTAGCGCCTCGCGGGCCGCATCGAGCTGCTTCCTGCCTTCTTGCAGCCAGTGCTTCAGGTGCACATTGTTGTCGCCGCCCTGGCCTTCGTCGATGTCCAGTTCGTCGGAGCTGTACACGGCGATGGCCTGCTGTACGTCCCTGAACAGCTCCTTGAAGTCCACGATATGCCCGTAGTCCTTGTCATCGCCATCGAGCCGGTTGGTGCGGCAGATGGCCTGGAACAGGTTGTGGTCGCGCAATTCGTTATCGAGGTAGATGTAGGTGCAGCTCGGCGCGTCGAAGCCGGTCAGCAGCTTGCTCACCACGATCAACAGCTTCATGTTCGCCGGCTCCTTGACAAACCGGCGCCTGGCCTCGTCCTCGTACTGCCTGGTGGTCTGCCCATTCTTCAGGACGTGTCGGGTGTAGGTGTCGAACTTGTAGCGCTCGTCGCTGTGGGCCGGCTCGCGCGAAATCGCGTTGGCGTTCGGTTCAAAGGAAGTGATGATCCCGCAGCAGTGGCCGAAGCGCGTGTTCTGGAACAGCCGGAAGTAATGGCAGGCATCGTAGATCGAGGCCACCACCAGCAGCGCCGTTCCCCGGTCGTTGTTGAGGCGCGGCTTCAGGCTGAAGTCCTCGATGATGTTGGCGATGATGCGCTGCTTGCGCTCGCTGGCGCTCATCAGCTCCTCCATCGTCGCCCAGCGGCGGCGCAATATCGCCTTCTGGAAGTTGTTGAGGTGCTTCGTCTTCTGCTCGAACCAGCGGTCGATCGCGGCCTGCGAGGTGAGCCGTTCGGGTACGTCGCGAGCCTCGTATTTCAGGTCGAGCACCACCTTGTCGGCGACCGCCTGGTGGAACTTGTAGGTGTCGATATAGCTGCCGAAGACGTCCCGCGTCATCTGCCGGTCCTTGCGCAACAGCGGCGTGCCGGTGAAGCCGATGAAGATGGCACCCTCGATCCAGCGCTTCATCTGCCTGTTCATGTCGCCGCCCTGGGTGCGATGGCACTCGTCCACGAAGACGTAGAAGCGCCCATGTACCGGCGGCGGCGGGCCTTTCAGGTCAGCCACGTCGAACTTGTGGATCAGCGCGCAGAGCAGGCGGGGTGCGGGCGCGGCGAGCTTCCGGACAAACTGCGCCCGCGAGGTGATGCGCGGTGAGGGTGAGTCGGCGCCGATCACCCCGGCGTTCTTCATCACCTCGACGATCTGCTTGTCCAGCTCGTCGCGGTCGGTGATGACCAGGATGCGGGCCTGCGGGTCGTGTTCGAGCAGCCACTTGGCGATCAGTACCATCAGGATGCTCTTGCCACTGCCCTGAGTGTGCCAGATGACGCCCCCCTCGCGCCTGGCGATGCGCGCCTGCGCCGCCTTGACGCCGAAAAACTGGTGCGGGCGCGGCACCTTCTTCTGCCCGGCGTCGAAGAGGATGAAGTCGCGGATCAGGTCGAGCAGCCGCTCCTTGTCGCACAGTTGCGCCAGCGGCCGGTCGAGCAGCGCTCCGGCGGCTGCGGTCGCACCCGTTTCGGCCGGAGCCTCATCCTTCCATTCGACGAAAAACTGCTCCGGCGTGCCGGTGGTGCCGTAGCGCAGGCCCTGCGAGTCGCTGCCTGCCAGCACGAGTTGCACCGTGCTGAAGAAGCCCTTGTTGAAGATCTCTTCCTGATTGGTGATCAGCTGGCGCACGCCGTCGGCCAACTCCACGGAGCTGCGCTTCAGCTCGATCACCGCGATGGCGATGCCGTTGAGGTAGAGCACGATGTCCGGCCGTCGCTGATGTGACGCAAACTCGCCACCCTTGAGCGTCACCTCCTCGGCGAGAGCAAAGTCGTTCTTCTCGGGCTTGGCCCAGTCGATCAGGTGCACGCTCTCGTGCGCCTGCCCCGCCGCGATCTGCACCGGCACACCGTAGCGCAGAAGCTGGTAGGTGCGCAGGCTGGCCTGATAGAGGGTGATGCCGGTGGCGTCGGCGGCCGTCTCCAGCTTCTGCAAGGCGGCGGCAATGTGGGCGGCGGAATAGCCGCGGGCCGCGAGGTTGTCGCGCAGCAGCGCCGTTTCGATGGAGCGGTTGTTCCCCCGCTGGCTCCAGTCGCCGAGGTAGCGGTAGCCGAGGCCATCGGGCCGCGCCGGGTCGGTGAACAGGGCGATGACGCGGCGCTGCGTGTTGCGTTCGGAGCGGGGTAGTTCAGGCATGGGAGGTCCCTGCTCATTCATTTCAACACCTCCCAGCGTCCGGCTTTGGTCGGACCGACATGCCGAATCCGACCCATGGCCTTCAGTTTTTGCAGGTGGTACTTCACCCCGTCTGGCGTCAAGGACAGTCGTTCCGCAAGCTCCCGGCGGGTCAGGCGGGGCTCGCCCTGGAGCAGCAGACAAACTCGCTCCTGGGTAGTTGGCGCAAGTTCTTGGGTAGTTTCTTGGGTAGTTTCTTGGGTAGTTTCTTGGGTGGGGCGGCCTCCCGTCGGCGGGGCGAAGTTGAACGTCACCCAGACCCCCGTCGATTCCGGCGCGAAAACAGGATCGGCCAGATCCGCCTGGCGGCAGGTTTCCAGGATGCGCTCGATCCCGCGCCCCCACGCTTCGACCAGGCCAGCCCGGAAAAACGCGTTGGCCAGATCCGGGTTGAAAGGCGCCGAGGCGTGCTTGGCCAACAGGCGCGCCACCGTCCATTGCGGCGGCAGTTGCCCCGGATTCCAGATCATCAGCTTGTCGGGATAGACGCTGATCTGAACGGGAATTCCGCTGCCGTAATCCTTGTGCACCACGGCGTTGAGCAGCGCTTCACGCAAGGCCGGCTCGGGCACCGGATAGGTTTCGATGCGTTGCAGCCCGTCATAGGAAATCCAGGCCTTCAGGTACTTGGCTTTCAGCGTGTCGAGCGTCTTGCCCACTTGCGAGAGCACATCGCCATGCACCTCGTCCTGGTAACGCAAATCCACGTTGCTTTCGAAGAATCCGATCTTGATGTATGCCCCGCCGACGTGGCGCTCCGGGTCGGGGTGAAACAGCAGCACGGCGGCGCGTTTCAAATAGTCGCGCTCCAGGAGATGAAGCTTTTCCAGCAGGCCGGTGTCGGGCTCCTGCAGCATCTCCGCCGACAGACGCTGACTTTTCAACGCGAGCGTACGGAACCGCCCCAGCACCCGTGCATCGAGATCGGCCACGCTGACATAAGCCACCGGCACACTGTCCCAATGCAGCCCCTGTTTCCTGAGCAGGAAGTGCGACAGCGCCGCACCTTTCAGCTCCTGTTTGGTGCTGCCGCTGCGGTAGTGGTACTCGCCCTTGTAGCTCACCGGGCTGGGGTAGGGGTCGACGCGAATCTCGACCAACTCCTTGCCGTCTTCGGACACCAGATTCACCGCCACCATGATGCCCAGCACATCGCGCACCTTGTTGGGAATTTCTTCCAGCAGGCGGGCGGCATTGGCAACGCCCACCGGCTGGCCCCGGTCATTGCGCCCGATGACCAGCACGCCCCCCTCGGCGTTGGCAAAACCGCAGATCCAGCGCAGGTAGTCGTCGCGCCAGGACTCTTTCCACTCCAGGTTCTGCTGCTCTCTTCTTAGTGGAGAGTTGGAGAGTGGAGAGTTATTTGGCATGTAGTGATTCTCTTGACGTCTTGACGATCGCAACCAGAAGTTTCAGCAGTTCTTGCATGTCGGGGTGAATTGATTGGTAACTTCCCTGTGTCAAATAGCCGGATTGATGGAGTAGCTCCAGCCAGTAGTCGGTTTCATTCGCCTCTTTGAGGGCGATGTTCATTTTGCTGATGAAATCGGCCTTGCTTTGGGCATGTTCGGCCTCGCGTACCAAGGCCCCGATGGCTGTTCCGCTGCGCAGAACCTGCTTGGACAGAACAAACTCCCGTTTATCCTCTTGGAGATACTTCGCCAACTTCACCACCCGCAATGCAAAGGCGAACGATTTTGTCCACAGGGGACCTTTGTTCAGTTGAGAGTGGACAGTTGAAAGTTGAGAGTTGGTCTCAATCACTCTCCACTCTCCACTTTCAACTGTCCACTAATCAACCGGATACGTCCGGTTAATAACTCCTGCATCATCGCCTGTTTGAGGGAGCGGGTCTTGTCGCGGCGGGCTTCGAGAGCGGAAAGTTCGGCGTCCATGTCGGCCAGCACCCTGGCAATCGCAGTCTGTTCAGGGAGGGGTGGCATGGCGAAAGTGAATTTCTTCATGTCGGTACTGTAGAGGTGGAAGACGGTGCTGCCAGTAACGAGTTGGAGAACCTGTTCTTCCTGGTAGCGAATCAGGTAGCTCAAGAACGAGCCGGAGATGAGTTTCGTGTCGGAGCGAATCACGAGGATATCTCCGCCGAGAATTACCCCGTCAGCAGTGACGCAACTCGCCTTGGCCAGTCCTCGTGGTGTTACGTCTGAAGTGGGCATCAGCACGTCGTTGGCAACGGAGCGAAAGCTGAGGCCTCGGCTGTCAGTCCGGCTCAGTACTTCGCTGATTGTCTCGGCGTAGCGGGTAAAGAGTTCGCCGTAGTGAATGCAGGGTTCCGCGCCATACGAGCTGAGTACACTCTTCGGCAGCCCTTTGCCTTTGTAGAAGCTAGCGAGATCCCCCAGCCGCTTCACCTCCCACTTCCCGCCAAAACCTGGCAGGCGGGTTTGGCCGGTGAGGAGTTGCTGCATGGCGGCCTGTTTGAGGTCGCGCTTCTTGGCGATGAGTCGCTCCAGCCCGCCCAGCAGCGCATCCGCATCGCTCAACGCCGCCGCGATGGCGCGTTGTTCGGCAGGCCGAGGAATTCCAACTGGAATTGGTGCGATAAAGTTGCGATTAAGCGATTGTTGGGCACCGCCTGAGTTGTGGCGAGTGAAGTCAAAAGCCCTGAGGAAGTAGAAAACGAACAGCGGATCGTTACCCAAAAAGTCGGTAACGTATAGCGCCGTATTGTGTGGCCAATAGTTCTGATCGCAATAGTGTGCTTGCCCGAATGACGCACCGCTGCGCCCAAGCACAACCCCAGGACCTTTTGCGAGCGCCACATCGTGAAATCCATTGTGGCCCGCCGATCCAATCACTGGAACTTCGCCGTTTCGGCGATCACGCCAAGTCAGGTCGTGGCCACGCTGTAGTGCCACGAAGTTCCCGAGATTCGTGGAATCCCAATCCGCCGGAATAACTCCCTCCTCCGTCTGTTTGTATCCCGGCCTCACTTCCATGACGCGCCCATCTGCAAAACCAGTGGAGGATGGATAGTTGATAGTTGAAAGTTAGCGATTGTGCTCATTGCCCACTCTCCACTCTCAACTTTCCACTCTCCATTGTCTTCAGGTGTTCTTCCACGCGCGCGGTCAGCCTCGCCACCTCCTCGCTGAGTTGCGGTAGCGGCGTCGCATAGCGTTCGGCAAGCTGGCGAATCCGGCCGGTGAGCGTCTGCGAGACGCGATCCAGCTCGCCCTGCACGCTGGCCGAGAGCCGCGCCATCCACTTGTCGTCCACCACCAGCGCCTTGATCTCGGCCTCGCCGAGCGTGGGGTATTTCTCGTAGGCGAGCCGGTCGAGGGCGGCTTCGGATTCCCTGAGCTTCTTTTTCAGAGCGGCGATCGACTCGTTGAGTGCCAGCCACTGTCTGAGCACCCGCAGCTCTTCGCCAGCGTCAGGGTCCCTGGCGACTTCACGGATTCGCTCTTTCACCGCTGCGGCGCTGATGCTGTCGAAGCCGGAAAAAGCGGCATCTTCGCCACCGTGCTCCTCTTCCAGCTCGGCAAGGCTGGCAATCGCGGCTTCGAGTTCGGCCTGTTGCCCTCCGATGGCGGCCTGCTCGCTGGCGAAGTAGCGGGCGACGAGGTACGGCTTGGGGATCAGGTCGCAGGTCCAGCCCTTGTCCCTGGCCTTGCCCTTCCGGTCGCTGTCCACGATGCGGCTGGTCTTGGCCACCCAGCCGTCGGCGGCGATCAGGTAGGCGTCGTCCTGCATCGTCTCGGCCCAGTAATCCATCAGGTGCTGGTAGATGTCGTAGGCGTCGAGCAGCGGGACCTCCTTGAAGCTGGCGAGCAGCGCCTCGGCGATGGTCTCGATCAGCGCCTTGGGGTGTCCGTCCTGGGCGAAGCCGGTGAGCTGCGGGGTGACGGCGGTTCGCCAGTCGGCAAAGCGCCGGGTCGCTGCCTGATTGAAGGCGGTGAATTCGGCGTGGCCGAAGATCGCCGGCTTGACCTCGGGCAGCGGCCGCTTGAGGCGGGCGTAGCCGGGGCGCAGCGATGCAAACAGGGCGGCGCGCACGCCGGGCAGCACCTGCCAGTAGCCGCCCAGCGCATCGAGGTCGCGCTCGGGGATGCCACCGCGCAGGTGGCCGTCGATGTCCTGCAGGTCCTCCGACTCGCTGCTGTCGATGTAGCGCGGCAGGTTGAGGTTGAAGTCGTTCTTCGCGTCGGCGATTTCGTCGAACGGCACCATGCGCGCGTAGCGCGGGGTGTCGGCCTGCCGGGTGAAGGTATCGACGATGCGGTGGATGTCCTGCTCGCGCAGGCGGTTCTTGTTGCCGTCCTTGAGGTAGCCCTTGCTGGCGTCGATCATGAACACCCCCTTGCGGGCGGTGGCATTTTCCTTGTCGAGCACCAGGATGCAGGCGGGGATGCCGGTGCCGAAGAAGAGGTTGGCCGGCAGGCCGATGATGCCCTTGAGGATGCCCGAGCGGACGAGTTGCTGGCGGATGACGGCCTCGGCATTGCCGCGAAAGAGCACGCCGTGCGGCAGGATGCAGGCGCCTTTGCCGGTATGCTTCAGCGAGCGGATGATGTGCAGCAGGTAGGCGTAGTCGCCCTGCCGGGTCGGTGGCTCGCCCCAGGCGAAGCGCTGCCAGGGGTCATTCGACGGCGTCAGGCCGGTGCTCCAGGTCTTGTCGGAAAACGGCGGATTGGCGACGACGTAGTCGTAGGTGCGCAGACTCTCGCCGTCCTTGAACTTGGGCGCGGCCAGGGTGTTGCCCGAGAGGATGCTGGCGGTCGGGAAGTCGTGCAGGATCATGTTCATGCGCGCGAGACCGGCGGTGGTCACGTCCTTCTCCTGCCCTTCGAGCGTGATGTGCTTGCCGGCCTGTGCCGCCACCTTGAGCAGCAGCGAACCGGAGCCGCAGGTGGGGTCGTAGGCGGTGGTGGCGGCGCGCGTGTTGGCGGGCGAAATGCCGATCACCCGGGCGATGACGCGGCTGACTTCGGAGGGGGTGTAGAACTGCCCCTTGCTCTTGCCGCTCTCGGTGGCGAAATGGCGCATCAGGTACTCGTAGGCATCGCCGAGGATGTCGTCGTGCTCGGCGCGGTTCTGCGAGAAGTCGAGTTCGGGCTTCTGGAAGATGCCGATCAGGTTGGTGAGGCGATCGACCATCGCCTGACCCTCGCCCAGCTTGTTCGGGTCGTTGAAGTCGGGAAAGTCGGTGCGCGCGAGCCGGCTGTTGGCGTCGATCAGCGGCTGGATGATCCGGGTATTGATCGTGTCGCCGATGTCGCTCTTGCCCTTGAGCGCGATCATGTCCTTGAAGCTGGCGCCTTTGGGGATGTTGACCGGCGGCGCGAAGTCGTTGCTGTCGCCGTACTTGTCGGTGATGTACTTGATGAACAGCATGAACAGGACGTAGTCCTTGTACTGGCTGGCATCCATGCCGCCGCGCAGCTCATCGCAGGAGGCCCAGAGGGACGAGTAAAGGTCGGATTTCTTGATGGCCATGAGCGGGCTTGTTGGTGTTGTAACGGCAAACGGCAGAAGCCTGCCACTTTACAACACCGACCATGGAGAAGACCGGGTGATCGCACCTGCTGGCAAGGTGGAGCATGCGATTTTGCGAGGCGGGTTCTCTGGACCGCTATGGACTACCCTGGATTGCTGGTGCCAGGAAGGGAATCGAACAAACAGCCGCAAGCCTTGCCAATACTTGCGATACCCGCTTAGCATTTCCGAGTTACCCCGAAGGTTACCCCACTTTATGCGACGCTGCCCCTGAACCCCCCCCGATCGACCGTCTGAAAGTTGGCGAATTCCCCAAGAGAATCGAACCTTTCTAATTCTACTTTGTCAGATTGCATTTCAATTTGATGCTGAGAGCATGGCAGCTTGCTGTCTATAGGCGGATTCCATGGCTTGGCGCCGCCGTCGATGTCGGTCGATGATGGATGCTGCGAGATCGTTGTCGGTGACGATCTTGGTGGGCAACCGATGGCGCATGATCTCCACCAAGTCGCGGCAGGAGAGAAGTTCGGCCGTCTCGCGATGGGCCATGCGCTCCTTGGCGAGGAACATGGTCGCAATCATGACCAGGGCCATGTGATGGTGCCACGCCTGCCAGCGGCGGACCTGATACTCGGCCATGCCGCAGGCGCTCTTGGCCTCCCGGAAGGACTGCTCGACGAAATGGCGCGCTCCCTGCATTTCTGCCAAGCGGCGCAAGGAAGCCCTGGGCTTGGCATTGGACAGGCCGAACTTGAGTTTCGTCCCATCGATTTCCCGTCGTACCAGGAGATGCCAGCGGCTCGCCGACGGCGCCTCGCCGTCCCAGACCCACACCCTCTGGGTGAGATAGTCGGCGATCACCTCGCCCTTCTCGCCGTCACGGATCGACAAACGCCCCCAGGCGGATGCCGATTGCGTGGCTGCCCACTCCGCCACCGTCATGGATACCGCCGCGGTCTGCCGCCGACGGGGCGCTCGACCCTTTGGCGAACGACGAGCCACCACGGTGGGTGCGGGATCCTGGAGATAGATCGCCTGATCCGAATGCACCTCCGCGAAGAAGATCTCTCCCTCGCCATCCAGTTCCCCGAGCAGCCAGGGCAAGTGCCCGTAGCCACCATCAAAGGCGACGAAAGAGAAGTGCAAGCCTTCCCGCCTCAGGCGCATCACCATGTCCAGGGCGATCTCGCCCTTGGTGCGGAACACCTGCGCCTCCTCAGGCACCCCCACCACCTCGCAACGGGTCGTATCTTTGGTCCACGTTTCCGGCAGATACAAGTCGGCATCCACCACGCTCGCCACGCCGTCTCGCGTCACCGCCGCGAAGACGCCCACCTGACAGTTATCAACCTTCCCCAAGCGACCGTTCCACTGCCGCGCCACGCCTGCGGACAGGTTTCCCTTCTTTCCGAATGCGCTCTCGTCGAGAAGCAGAGCGCTGGGGTAGCCGAAATGCGTATTGGCATCGACCACCAGTTGCCGACGCACCCCGCGCCGATCCCAATTGGATTCGCTCAGCATATGATGCAGGGGCTGATAGCGGCTGTCGGCTACGGTTTCCGCCATGCACTCCAGGTTACGGCGCGAACTCTGGAACAGCCCGTGCAGATACCGGCGCGCGGTGTCTTCTACCGAACGGGTCCGGCTTTGAAAGCAATGGAGATAGGGCGTGAAGTGCGAATCGAAGTGCTCGAGTGCCGAAGCGACCAGCGCAGATATGCTATCGACGTATTGGAGTTGACATTGTCATTTACAACTCCATGAATAGATTGAACAATCACGACATACAGCATTCTACCACATGACAAACGCAGATCGCGCAAGAGCGAAAACGAATCTGACAAAGTAGAACTAACGATTGCTTCGGGATCAGTGAAGGTGTCCGGCATGGTGTCCGTCGTCGCCCGATCTGAAAAAAGCGTTCCCATTTCGCGGGTGCGCATGGCGATCGGCGCCAGAGATTGCAGCCGCTACCGGCCGCGCCTCGCGCGCGCACGACGCGTTTTTGTGGGTTAGCGTTATCGTAGATCTTCCCGAACGCTCCCCGGTTGAGCATCGCCAGAGATTTGACAGCCCCCGCCAGACCCGGCCCGACGACAGCGCCAGCGATCCCCCAGGCTCGGGCATCAGTGACCGAAACGTGACCACCACGCACGTCGCCTGCCTGGCGTAACGGGCGAATGTGGTTTTCTTGCAACAGTTTTGGCTATGTTGGTAAGCGGCTATCTACATGGGAGACGGGCTTCGCATTACCCGCATTCAAAACTCGCCAGGAGGACCCGCGTTTGCCAGGCCCGGCCAATCGACTCGGCAAGACCGCTGCGGCGCGCCAGGATGGGCGAACGGCACCGAGCTGCTACCGTCGCCAAGCGTACCGGGTTCGATCGCTCTCACGCCTCGTCTGTGCGCCTTGCCGTCAGCATTGCTGCATCGCATTGCATGCAATACACGTGCCGGCTTGCGCATGTACCGGCTCGAAGCCTCACGGTGCATGACTTGGGTTGCGTCTTGCTTGGCGTTGCCGATGGCATTGTGCAGCGCGTTTATCCACAGGCCAACCTCGCCGCGATTCAGCCTGTTCGCCCCTGTCATCGTGCCCGGCAAGGCCCAAGGAACGCGCCAGGCCGAACGATCAAGCCAGCGTCGATACCATCCCGCCGGCCGGTAAGCTCTCTGGCAATCTCGCTGGTAGCGCGGCGGTCTGCGCAGCCAAGCCCATGCAATAGCTATAACGGGCAACTGCTGGGCAATTGGTCGATATTTGTTGAGTCATCCCCTGAACCACCCGATTGACCAATGTTGACAAGACCACATACACTTTAGGCGTATCTGCCTCAAATTCCTGTGGTTTCTCTCAACAGCAGCGAAGTTTGCCCGGTGATTTCACATGACAAGCCTTTACGACTTTCTTGGCGTTAGCCCGACGGCATCATCTGATGAAATCAAGAAGGCATATCGCCGGCAAGCGATGCGCTGGCACCCGGACAGAAGCCCTGACAATCGGGCGGAAGCTGAGCGTCGTTTCAAGGAAATTGCTCACGCCTACAGCGTCCTTTCCGATCCCGTTAAGCGAAAGAGCTACGATGAGGCAGCAATTGGGGGAGATGCTGCTTTCCAGCAGGGAAGCGACGACTTCACTGAAGACAAAGCCTTCGCCACATTCTTGGCGGCGATGCTCGACTTGGCTTTCGAGATGGCATTACGGGGCGGCGATCAGATCACCATCTACCGGGCGCTCATGACAGAAGGTTGCCCGGAGGGCATCGCACAGACCGTTGCGACACGCGCACATGCGATGGCCAATCGCCAGAGTGCAAAGACATCTTCGGGTAACGCTTCAGATCGTTCCCGAGAATCGCCCGGCACCGTGCCGCCAAAGCAGCAGCCGGACGAATCGGCGCCGGCAGAAACAATTCGCGACGTGTCTCCGTGGGCTAGGTTCTTGGCCAGAGCGATTGATCTTGCGGTCGTCGCTGTGTTGGCTCTCATCGCAGGAATTGCGATGGCGTTCACGTTGCCCATCTGGAAATTGGGAGCTATCCCCTCGGCGTTACTGAGCACGGCTCTTTTCGGGGTCGCGTTGCTTGGATATGAGGCAGTTGCCATCTCCCTATTCGGCACCACCATAGGCAAGGCTGCGTTTGGACTTCGCATCAGCGCTGAAGGCGGCAGGCTCTTGGAACTGAAGACTGCCTTCCATCGAGCCTTTTGGGCATGGGCCAGCGGCAACGCTTGCTATTTTTTCTTCCCCGCGGCAACAGTGTTCTTCTGGTGGCGAGGATACAAAGTCCTGACGACAACGGGCAGCACGTCTTGGGATGACAAAGTGGGATCAACGGTTACGCAATCAACCATCGGCTCGTTCAGGTTCTTGCTTGGAGCATCATTAAGCGTGCTCCTGCTGTTGGTCGGTCTGGTCCTCAGCAACCTAAATAAACAAACTCTGAAAAGGGATTTGAGGACCGCCTTGCTTTCTGATCAAGAGGCATTCAATCAGACGAGCAATGCTGGGGCAGCGGGCGCTAGCCAGAAGCCTGCAGAGGACTTTCTAAGAGATAGATCGGGAACTGCTACAGCCGTCAAAGCTGAAATGGTAGTCAAGATTGGCCACGTGGCGCCACTGACCGGCCCGATTGCCCACCTCGGCAAGGACAACGAGAATGGTGCTCGCCTGGCCGTCGACGATGCCAACGCGCAAAAAATCGTCATCGATGGCAAGCTGGTCACCTTTGAACTGCTCGGTGAGGACGATCAGGCTGATCCGAAGACCGGCACCGTGGTGGCTCAGAAGCTGGTTGATGCGCACGTCGCCGGTGTCGTCGGCCACCTGAACTCGGGTACCACCATTCCGGCGTCGGCAATCTACAATCAGGCCGGTTTCCCGCAGATTTCGCCTTCGGCAACCAATCCGAAGTACACCCAGCAGGGTTTCAAGACCGCGTTTCGGGTGATGGCCAACGACGTTCAACAGGGCTCCGTGGTCGGTACTTACGCGGTCAAGAATCTCGGTGCCAGAAGGATCGCAATCGTTGATGACCGGACTGCCTATGGTTATGGACTTGCCAATGAATTCGAGAAAGCTGCCCAAGCAAACGGCGCGGCCATTGTCGCCCGCGAGTTCACCAACGACAACGTGACCGACTTCAAGGCCATCCTGACCAAGATCAAGGCCAAGAATCCGGACGTGATCTTCCTCGGCGGCATGGACGCGATCGGCGGCCCGATGCTCAAGCAGATGAAGGAACTCGGCATCAAGGCCAAGTTCACCACCGGTGACGGTGGCTGCTCGCCCGAGCTGATCAAGCTCGCCGGCGGCGCATCGGAAGGCGTGATCTGCACGCAGGCCGGCCTGCCCGCCGACAAGCTCCCGAATGGTCAGAAATTCGTCGAGGACTTCACCAAAAAGTATGGCCAGATTCAGATCTACTCGCCGTACAGTTACGATGCGGTCATGGTCCTCATCGACGCCATGAAGCGTGCCAATTCGGTCGATCCGGTCAAGTACCTGCCCGAAGTTGGCAAGACCGCCTACGATGGCGTGACCGGCAAGATCGAGTTCGACGAAAAGGGCGACATCAAGAACGGCGCGATCACGGTCTTCGAGATCAAGGACGGCAAGTTGGTGATACGCGACGTGGTTTATGCTCCTAGCGGCTACGCGATCGTCGGGACGGGCGCTGAAAGATCCAATACTAGGGCGCTGGTCGAATCTCGTATGGACACAGCGATCCGCATAAATGACAGATTGCACGCGGAACCGTATCTTGCCCAGATAAAAATTATTAGCGAATGGATTAAGACAAATCAGCTACAAACGAGCAACTATTCTCCTGCTCGATTTAGTGATGTATTAGCTATCAACAATTATTTGCTAAAGCAACAAATTAGAAATGCCCCAGTGGCAGTGACTAAATACCTTACGGACCGTGAAATTTGGTGGATGGATGATTTTGGTTTTCACATCTATGCTTCCAATCTTACGACGGGAGTCATGTCTGGCTTGGCGTACGAATTGAATTTCGGCGGAGACTGTGGAAGCAGAAGAAAGGGGCCGTATGTGTATTATCTATTACAATTCGATCCGCCACTACAGCCTGCTGATTCTCAAGTAGTCAACATGCCAAAACAAGAAGATATTCTCCAGTCGATTGGTGGCGGGAAAACGATTTGCGGGACACTGGTTACCGTCTGGTAGTGTAACCGTTCACACCCCCCCATCCGCCACGCTGCCACTTTCTTGACGAATCAACACCTTGCCCTCGGGCAGAGGAGGAAAGCACAGGGGGGGTGTGAACAATTACCTGGTAGTTGCAATTACGAGGCGAGATATTGGAAAAATAGTCAACGATCTTGACTCCAACAATGCGCTGCTTTTTCTTGATTCATCGCCGGCTTTCACGATCCGAAGATGGCAAATTCAGCCATCACTATTTAGATCCTCAGCCCCAGGCGTGCAGCCATCCCGGCCAGCGATACCCCGACGAAAGCATCATGCTCGGCAGCCAGCCATTTTACCGGCCCGCGGAATCGCCCCCAGCGGACGGTCGCCGGCCGGCTATGCCTATCTCGTAGCCTGACACCATGAGTGACACCATCGCGCCGACACCTTGCTTCTGAGCATCAACCATGCCGTCAACGATCGCCGGCAACATTGGCGAAATTGGCAGAAACCTTGGCAAAAGCCTTCGCCAAGAGCTTGAACCTTGATATGAACTTTGCCCTGAAGGTCTGAAACCATCCCGGACGCTGACACCTTGCCCGCCACCTTCGCGCCTGCCACCTTGAAAGCGCGCTTGTTCATTGCTCGTCCCGGCGCGGAAAAGCCCTCCCGGCGGTAAGCTCGTCGGTAAGCCGCAAGGTTTGAGCCCCGAAGGGGGGGCATGCGCCCACTCCTGCGCCCTTGCTACGTTTATATGGGCAGCCTCGCTTGCTCTAACCCTACTTTGTCCATTTCGCGTCGTTGGCAAAGTCCCTCTCAAGTTGAGCGCAACTTCTTTTAATTTCTGGGTATTGGGCAGGCAGTGGCCTGAGATCTCGGTCAAAAAGCAGCGGGCTGTCATACAAATAGTCGTAGGCAAGCCATGCGGTGGTAAGCGGCGTGAGGCGATCACCGGCCCGATCGATGATCTGCTGGTCTGTCATCCGCAAAACCGCCAGACCGGTATCCTGTTGTGTAGATCCTTGGGAGCGCTCTTTGGCTTCAATCGCCTTCTTTGAAGGAATTTCTGTGCCTTGGGATCTGATGCAGCGAGAAATTCCCATCATGCACTTGAAGCTGGCCGCTTCGCATACCACAGGAGCCACCAAAACAGCTAGAGTGACAAGCAGGACCGGGGCAGTTTTCATCTAGATCTCCGGGGGTTTGTCGGCAACTACCGATCGTGTCGGAGTCTACACGAAACATTTAGGCAGCCAAGACCACCGCGAACGATCTCAGCCGGTCAGCCGGTACCGCCCGGCGCGATCCTGTTTGCAATGCGTTGGCGAATGGCAACGGCAATGGTCACCTGGCCGGTGACCGCTATCCGATCGTTCCACATCCCCAAGTGCCGGCCTTGCAGTTCGCACGCTTTGAGCGCGGCCGTGTAGCTGGTCATCCTGACGTTGCCATCCTTGTCGGTCGTCTTGCTCATGGCGTTCTGCTTGACCGCTTCCAGGTCGGCCAGAACCTTATCCTGCGTGATCGTCGTTCGCTGCGATCTGGCTGCCATGCCGGCAGCGACGGCAGCGGCAATATCTGGCTTTGACAAGTTCTCGTCGCCGATCTGGCGCGCGGTCTTTGCGCTGTACCCGGCACGAATCGCTGCCTGCGTCGCGTTCAGGTCGACGAGGTATTCCTTGCAAAACCTCGATTGCTTTAGATTCACGCTCTGTCCTTCCCTGCCTTGTCCCTTGGCGCAGGCCCCACTACGCTGCCCATCGCATCCTTCATCGCATCGGCCAGCAGACTGTCGTTGCCACGCGCCGACGGAAGCATTGACGCCTCTACCAGCCTCGCCTCGAATTCGCTGGCGAAGTACGCCACATCCTTGTCGTAGAGCGGCCTGTCTCCCTGCCGGACGGGCGAAACGATGGCGACGAAATCGCCTCGATCCTTCGCTTCTTCGACTTTCTGCCGGTGCTCGTCCCATGCCGCGGTGGCCGCATCGGTCGGCGGTTCCGCCAGCAAGCAGAACGCCTGCACGGGTGGCGTCAGAAAGGCATCTTCCAGTTTGGTCAGGCGTCGTTCGAGTGCGCTCATTGCAGTACCTCTTCGGGTAAGAGAATCATGCAGCAGGGTCGCCGGTCGGTCCCGGCCAGGGCTTCGGCCTTCGATCGTTCGATGAAGGCGTCTTCGGCCTCGTCGGCCCGGCGGTCGATAACGATGTCGCCGATGACGGCGCGGACAACCTCGTCGCCGGGGGTATCGATGATGCGATGGATGATGATGTCGATCTGGTTCGCGTCCGGACGGGACGCCTCAAGTTTGGCCATTCGGCGCTCAAGTGTTGTGCTCATTGCAGTTACCTCTTGGTTGGAAAATCACGCGCCAGGGGCAGCGGTCTGTAGCGCATTGTCCTGGTCGAGAATCGCATTCCATTTCGCGGAGATTGCGCAATCGCCTTACCACTTACGCTGATGTGCGGCTATTGGCACTCCGGCCTGATGGTCGGTCGCAGTAATTCGCGCGACAAGCCAGTCTCGGAATTTGGCCAGACTGCCGAAATCGGCCAGCACGGCGGCGCGGCTCGTTCCTCTTCGTTCGAGCGCAATGTCGACTTCGCTCCCCACCTCGTTGCGGTTCCTGATTTCTTCCAGCTTGTTCAGCCGGCGTTCGATTGGCGTGCTCACTTCTTTTCCTCCAATGCGCTGATTCGCGCTTCAAATTCTTGCGTCTCAACTGCCCGGCGTCGCGCTTCCACGATGCCGGCCATCGTTGCGGCTTCCCCTGGTAGCAGATCGCCGGCGGCAACAGCTTGCAGGATGGCTTGCTGTGCTTCGGCGATGCCCGCGGCCGTGCTCGTGTCCGGTAGCGTCAGGAAGATCGGACGCTCCTTTGCTGGCGGTAACAGACGGTCGATGACGATCTTTGCCGCCGACAAGTCGCCCCCCTTGGCCAGATCGACGACGGCTTCAGTGATTTCCTTCGCGCCACGTTCCATGATGGTCTGCACCATACGGGTGGCCTTGTTCTTCGCGCCGACCGGCTTCCCTGATGCGTTACCGCTTTGCCCTTTTGCCCAAACCATTCTGAATCTCTCCTGATATTTCAATCGACGATGCCGCTGCACTGAGTCTCGCGTTCAGCGAAGCCGTGGCACCGTTGCAGTATTTCGAGAAGTGCCGGCCGGTAGCCGCGCACCGCCGACACTAGCCCGCCAGGTGAAGCGATGCTGCACACGCCACCACGCAGGTTCAGGCACTGCGTGCAGGTTCGCCGGTCGTCAACCTCGTCGTCGGTGCGATCTTCGCCAACTCGAGCAAGGAAGTACTGCCGCGCGACCTCATCCTGCCGACACTGCGCCAGCACATCGCCGACGGCGGCAGCGTCAAGCTCGCCGATCTGCGTCAGCCAGGCCCGGATGCTGGACTCTTGCCGCGCCGTCACCAGTGCGTCGGGTTGCCGCCGGATCTCCACCGCGGGTTCAGCAGCCAGTGCGCTCGGGTAGATCGCCAGTGCTTCGGCATGACTGACCTTCGGGGAGAAAGCGACCTCCACCGGGTTGCGGTCAGCGAAGTGGCGTAGCCAGCGCGAAGCCCCGAAGGGCCTTTCGTTGGCAGCTTCGGCCGGTTCATCGCTTGCATGAATTTTTTCAAAGACCCCAGGCAGGGGGCCTAAGAAACCTAAAGAACCCCCTATCTTGGGTTTTTTAGGTTCTTTAGGCTCCCGCTCTGGCGTGTTGAAACTTTTTTTCAGTTGGTCCAGATAGCCCACGGTCAGCCCTTCGCCATCGTTGCCGGGTTGATCTGGTAGGTTATTGAAGGTCTGCCGCCTGAGGTTCCCGCGCCGAGTCTTGTTTCGATCTTGCGCAGATACCCCAGGTCGCACAGCATTTGCGCAGATCCCTTGACCGCTTCTGGCTCGCCGAGATGTGACCACCCCTTCAGGTACACATCCGCCGGCTTGAACCCGTCAGTGACCCCGCCCGCCTTGATCTTGGCAGCAGCGCAGTAGCTCCGTCAGTTTCCGGTCGGGTTCCTGCCGCATAAGCCCTTGCCGCGTGCGATTGCAGATACTCGGACCATGCCAGCGCCCGCAGCAGAGAATCCTTGCTCACCACCGTTTCGTCATCGGCCAGAGCGCAGACCAAGGCAATTGCCGGAACGACCTTGCGAAACTTGGCAAGGTGCGATTCCATTGCCGGGTGCCGGTCGTCGATCCTCAGATCGTTCTCGAATCCTTCCCGCCATTCCTCGAACAGCAATTGAGCATCCGCAGAGAAGCGGTAGACCGCCGGCACGTCCTCGCCGCTTTCGGGGTCAATTGCCGGTGACAGCGCATCAAGCCGCTGGAAAGTATCGAAGGCCATTTTTTTGGCTTCGGTGTTTGGCCACTCGTCGACGTTGCGCCACTCGCCCGACACATCCGGCCAGACCATCAGGCCGAAGCGCTGCAACAAGCCGTCATCGCCGTTGCCGCCGGTTACTGCATCGTGGATATAGGCTTTCAGCTTGCCGGGTTGAATACCGCCCAGCATGGCAATGCACACGGCGTCGATATGCAGGTTGCGGCCTCGCATGATTCGATCGAAGGTGTATCCCTGATTGCCGTCGTAACCTTGCAGGTAGAAAGACCGCGCGCCCTCTTGCCCCTCTCGGTCGAGACTGCGCAGCAACCCATTCAACTCGTCGCGGTAAGCCAGCGTGCCCCACGGATTTTCAATGAGGATTTCGCCCAAGGCTTCGACTGTTGAATCGGTCACTTTGTATCGCCGAAGGCAGGGTTTAGGTATCGCTTCGCTGTTGGTCGCATCAATCAGCAATTGCTCAGCGCCGCCAAAGTTGCCCTTGGCTATCAACTTTTGCGCCTTGCTCTCGGAATCTTTCGCGCCCATGCCTTGCAGCTTCGACTTGACCTCATAGTCAGCCATCGCGGCCTGGTATGTCTCGCTGGCAATGACCGCAAGCCTGTCCAACGGTCGCATGACTTCCGACAGCGCTGGGGATTTCATGACGCCAGGACGCCCGACGACGACGCCCCATAGGTTCGGAATCACGCGCCAGTCATCGCGCCGTTTGGGTGCAAGGCAAGCCTTCCGGCCAATGACAGACGACAGCGCCACCAAGGCGCCCACCGCCGAAAAATCAGGAGGGCATTGCATCCGCGCCGCAATATCAGCAACCCATGCCCGCAGCGCCGCGGGCAGCAGCGCCACATCAAACGGTTCTACCGGCAGCAGCGCCGAAGGGATCGGCAGCGGGACGCCCCAGGGTTCAGGCTCCGCAGGGGAATTGCCCGACGACCTAAGCCACGTAGAACCGCGCTCATCGCCCCGCAGTGCGTGTTCAGTTGCCGCCCTTTGCCCTTGCTTGAGCACGCCAGAGAAGTCGACTGGCGGCCCTTGGCGTTGCTCCCGCGGCCCGTCCACCAGCGTCCGCACATCCGCCCAAGCCTTGTCAGCGCAGGAGTTGTGCTGGCACTTGAAGCCCAAAGCGCCGCCGGCTTTCCTGAAGATCGCAGCCTCGCCCCTTCCGTGCTCCGGATTGAACGGACAGTGCGCCAGCTTGAAGCGCTCGCTTCCTTCGTGGGTGTCTTGCTCGAACGCGATGCCCAAGCGCCCCAGGAAGTCGCACAGGTCGAAAGCGCTGACCCGCCCGTTGCCGGGTTGATAGCTGGCAGCTTGCGCAACAGGTCTGGCAGGTAGCCATGCGCGCAGTTCATCGCCTGTGACCGCCGCGCCGCGCTCTGGCGTTGCCACCAATTGCGAAAGGCGCCACGGTGCAAGCGGGGTATGGTCGCCCTTGGTCGCCACTGTCCCGTACAGCTTGGTAATCCGGCCCGCATTGAAAACGCTCTGGTCCACTTTCACCTGGTCGGTGTCGAACCTCGCCGCCAAGCCAGCCAAGACGCCCTTGACCAGATCCCGGCTTTCGTTGTCGTTGGGAAGATCAATCGGATAGACCAAATGAAAGCCGTTGCCTGATTCAGCCGCGAGAGGGTCCGGCCAACCCTCAGCCTGCAATGACTGGTAGCACGCCCGCGCTACCGTCTTGGCTACCTCAAGTTGCGCATCAGTCGCGCTTGTGTCGGTCGGTCGGGTCGGGTCGAAATCGAGCAGCAGCCAGCGCCGCCGGGTTACTTGCTTATCCGTTGTCGTTGCCGTCGCGCCGCCTTCAATCCGATTGGCATAGCGACTCAGCAATTGCGGGTCGATTGGATTGAGGGTCACATAGACCGCCGCGCCGTTGCTGTTCAGCCGCACCGCTTGCTCTGCCAGCGCTGGCCAGTGTTCGCCGTCAAAGTATCCGGCATCGGTTCGCTTGCGGCCCTTGGCGAAGGATCGAAGCTCGATCACGTCGCCAGGTTGAAACAGTGCTGCCAGAGCACTGACGATTGCTGCCGGATCGGGTTGCGGAATGGGATAGGGCGCGTTCATCGCTTCGCTCCCCTTTTCCAGCCGCGTTTCTGCTGCCGATTGCGCGAAGGCGTCACGTTGCCGGCAAGTGCGAACCAGCCCGCTAGCGGGTCAAGGGTTGCGGTAGAATGGTGAGCAGAGAATGCAGCGCTCGAAGCCGTTCCGGTGCCCGCCGGTGCGGCTTTTTCTTTGGGTGCGGTCATTGCTCCCCTCCCCCGTCGTCGGCTTCTCTCAAGGCGTCGGCGCACATGAACAGGATGTGTCCAGCCCCCAGCGAGGAACCCGTGGAGTGGACGCTTCTATTCTCCATGTCATAGAGCGAATCCACCATGAAGGCGAGCACTTCGCGCACCATGCGCCGCGTATCCTCGCCCGGCCCGTCGTCTACTCGAAGAAGGTTCTTAGCCATGATTCACCCCTTCCACCGTTGCGAGGAACACAGCCAGCGCCGCGGGAAGTTTGCCCGACGGCCCGTGCAAGGCGTCCTGCAAGGGGTACAGCGTGTCCACCATGCGCCATGTCGCAATGGCCAGTGCGTTGTCAAGATGATCGTCATTGACGACGAGACGAGCGCTGTTGATGCAATCGAGCAGCGCCAGGCCGACGACAGCAAGCGCGTCGCGTTCGTTACGATCGAAGCGGTTGAGACTTTGTAACAGGCGGGATTGGCGCGGGTCGGCGCCGATGGATTCGGGCATGGTGATGCTCCTATGCTGCGGGTGGTGATTCCGCCTTCCCCGACGCCAATCGGGGAGGGCAGACCGTGCGGGTTGGCGTACCGGGCATAGGTTCCGGCGAGCGCGAAGCTCCCCACACGGCCGCCCATAACTGGTGACCATGCGACGGGCGAAAAATACCGCACTGGTGGCGGTTCGTCCGCCTACTAATCCGAGACGCCAATCTCGCATCGCTGATGTGCAGCGACAGGCGAAGGATGCGCCATCAGGTCACGCATCGTCAAGCGTTGATTGTCTGTCATCGTTCGCGGCCTCATGCCCGTGCAATCAGTGCGCGAATGTCTTCAACGCGCCAGACAGTGACGCGCGGCCCAAGCTTTACCGGCTTGGGGAAGCGCCCGGTCTTGACGCCAGCCCACCAGCAGGATTTCTTGACGGGGATTAGCGGGGGAACTGGCGGTATTGCATCGGGGTTGCCGATGATTTGCGGCAGGCGTAGGAAGCCTGTTTCGGGAAGAGTCATTTGCATCCGTCCTTATCCAAGTAGTGACGGTGCAATCCTCTCCTTTCCGTTAAGGCGAGTCAGACACAGTTTCCGCAAGAACTGTGTCCTTCTTGGGGCTGCTACAAGACAGAGCGGCCACGCCTACGCGGCCACGGTATAACACCGTGGCCAAAGCAGTAGTTCACGCCTCCGGGATTCCCTTGTGGAATGTCTTTCACCCATTTGCCACTGCGACGGTAGATCTCCTCAACGTCGCGCCTAGGCAAATTCATGCCTTCTGAAATCTCCCCGAACGCCTGCTCGGCATTCATCCATCCGCCCTCGCACCTATATTTCATGAGCATGCCAAGTACATTTTGCGTGTTGTCCCGAATGCGCGCTTCGCGTTTCCGCGTGCTCTGGTTAGCCAACTCGTCGCCACCGAATAGCTCATTCAAGTCCTTGCATTCGCCAGAATTCAGCGCGGTTTCTCCGTCAATGATTGCGTCAGCAGCCCACTCCGGAATGACCGCCTGAAAGCGAGCGCAGAGTATGAGAGCCTCAAAAAGCGCCTCACGCTTGCCTGCGCTGTAGCGGTCTTCACAATTCTTTAGGCAGCGAAGAGCCATCTCATCGCCATACATTTTGTCTTGGAGATCCTTCGAAAAATTTATGATTCCCATAGTGAGTGTGATCACCCGATTTGATGTTCTGATGTTCACGTACGGCGATGGTTTGCGAGGGTGCTCGTGCAGGATCCAACCCTGGGGCTCTGCCCCAGACCCCGCGCTCGCCGCGAGGCAGCCGCCGGGGATGAACAAGTTCTCCCCGGCAACTGCTCGCAAGCATCGGGACCCTCCAAGGCGTCAAGAGGCTTTCGCGGCATAAACGGGCCGATGAAGCCGGTCCATTTATTCCACGGTCCTCTTGACCCCTTTCCAGGTCAAAGCACTTCCCTCTTCCGTCGGGTCTTTCGTCGAGCGTGCCGCGCCCACTCTTCCCGACTGGACCTTCCTCCCGTCGTTCCTGCCGCCTCTCGTCATTCGGTGACCGTCCTGAATCCGTAGCGCTGCCCGAAAGCCAGCCAGGCCCGTCGGGCGCAGAGGCGAGCCGGTTCGGAAGCCTCCACCCGCCCGAGGAGGTCCAGCAGCGCTTTGAGTGGCGCGTCCGTCTCGTTACCGATGGCCTCGATGACCGTTCTTCGGTCGCGCATCCGCTGCGCACGCTTGCGCTCCCGGTCCGTCATCGCTCGCTCGCCCTGGGGTGGGCGGCCTCTTTTCGTGACCATCACCATGGGGTCGGTCATCTTCTCCTCCGGTTCGGGTGACCGTCACGAAAGGACCGGACCGTTCGGCGGTCGTCCCTCCCAAGGTCCAGAGGCGTCGTTCCGCCCGGAGCCACTGCCGCGGGTCGTTGGGCGCGATCGCATGACCGCGCGAAGCAGTCGCCTGGCTGGTGATTCCTCACCGGCCGGCCCCCACCCGACGCAGCGAGGGCGCCTCGGGGGAAGCGAAGACCTCGAGGTAGAGCTTCTCGTCGAGTTGCGGCAACTCCCGCTGCGCGGCGGCGGCGAGCAGTTCGGCCGCGAGCGTGGTCAGGATGCGGTAGTTGCCGGCGGCGTGATCGCACAGCGTATGAGCCAGTGCGGGGGTCATCAGGCTGGCGTTGCCGGCGCTGCTCAGCAGATGGGTCAGGCAGGCGAGCAACTCGTCCCGCGACGCATACTCGGTGGCGAGGCGGGTGCGGATGCGGGAACCCAGCGGGATCAACTCCTCGCGGCGCAGCTTCTCGATCAGACGCGCATCGCCGGCCAGCACCACACAGGAGCGGTTGCGAATCGAAACGCGCACTGGCGAGCAAGCGCAACTCGCAGAGGACCGCCGGACTCATCTCCTGCGCCTCATCGACCAGTAACACCGCCCGGCGACGGGTCGTTTCCAGATGCGCGAACCAGACCTCGCGCAAGGCCTTGAAGCCACCCCAGCGGTTGTGCGGGCGCAAGGGCACGGCGAAGAGATCGCCCATTTCGCGATAGAAGTCCGCCAGGTTGCTCTGCGGATGGTGGATCGCGCCGACGGTGACGTCCGGCAGGCGTCCCAGACGGTCGTCGAGGAGGCGCAAGGCGACGCTTTTGCCGGTGCCCGGATCGCCGTGGATCATCGCGAAGCCGCCTTCGCGGATCTGGGCGTGTTCGATTCGCCAGCAGAAGTTCTCGATCCGGGGCGGAACAAAGAGCGCTTCGATCGGCAATTCGGCGGAGAAGGGATTCCACTTCAGCCCGTAAAGGGCGAGGAGCCGATGGTTCATGCCGGCTCCTGGTCGTCGGAAGGTAGATACGCAGGCGGCAGGCCGGTCGCGGCGTAGTCGGCGAGCAACTGGCGCAGCAGCGGCGCGATCCCGGTGAACGGGGGCACCCGCGCTGCGGTCGTGACCGGCGCGAAGCGCCGACGCTGCCCATCGGCGTTGGCCGACTTGTCGAGCGCCTTGATCGGACAAAGGACCGCACCGCTGCGCGGATCGACGAGATCGACGTGCGTCAGATCCCAGCGGGCGTAGCGCAGAGGAAGCATGGGCAGGTGGCGATACGCGGCGGGGACCTCGAAGCGGGTTCCGGCCAGACTGAGTGTGCCATCGGCACGCCGTTGGCGGCGCATCACCTCGATCCGGAAGGCGGCCCGCAGGGTAGCCGTATCCGGACAGTTCCGACGGACGCTGGGGCCGGCGAGATAGCGCGCCAAGGGGGTGGTGTCGATCTCGGAATGGACCGTGCGGTGGTACTCCTGTTCGACCCAGGCTTGGCTGGCCTGATTGAGCAGGTCGAGCGTCAGCAATTCCTCGCCTTCGAGCATCGCCATCAGGCGCCCTTCGATGCGTCCCCAGAACGATTCCTGTTTGGCATTCTGATACTTATGTGGTCGGCCACATAAGTATCAGTATGTGGCGCTCAAAAATATGTGGCGCCCGGTTTCATTTCCTCGAAGACACGAGGCCGGCAGCAGTTCTCATTTCAAACCCACGCGAGGCGGCTGTTGGCGTAGGTTGGCGCACGAGGATTGGCAGACTTGGGCGATGAAGATTGAGGGAAACTCCGGCTTTTCTGAAAATAATGCTGGTAAACAGTGTGTTATAGTGTTAACCTCGAACTTGATCGAAGTGTTGATGATTTTCAGGTGCCCAGCCCATTTCAACCGTTGCCCCCATCCCCTTGCCGAGCCCCGCCGTCTCCTTGATCGAGAAGGTTCGGGATGCATTCCGGGCTTTGCCGGACGCGCGTAAGCAGAGCAACGCCCGGCGCTATGAGATGGAGGATGCGGCCCTGTCGGCCTTCGCCGTGTTTTTCTCGCAAAGTCCGTCCTTCCTCGATAGCCAAGTCAGGATGCAGAAGCAGTTGGGGCGGAACAATGCCTCTTCGCTGTTCGGGGTGCATGAGATTCCCTGCGATAACCAGATTCGCAATCTGCTGGATCCGGTGCCGCCGGAAACGGTGTACCCGGTCCTGGCCGAGATTGGCGATGCCCTGTACCAGCAAGGCTATCTGGCGGGATTTCGCTCGATCAACGACACCTTGCTGATTGCCCTGGACGGCACTGATTTCTTCTCCTCGGAAAAGATTTCCTGTGCCTGTTGCAGCGAGACGCGCCTGAAGAACGACAGGGTTCTCTATCGCCACATTGCCGTGACGCCGGTGCTGGTGGCGCCGGGCCAGGCGAACGCCATCCCGTTGCCGCCGGAATTCGTGCAGCCCCAGGACGGCCAGGACAAGCAGGACTGCGAATTGGCCGCCTCGGCCCGCTGGCTGGCGCGCTGGGGCGAGCACTACCGCCCGTGGCGCATCACCTACCTGGGCGACGACCTGTACTGCCATCAGTCGCATTGCCTGCGGGTGCGGGCGCAACAGGCCGACTTCCTGTTCACCTGCAAGCTCGAATCCCATGCCACGCTCTACGAGTGGGTCGGCGATTTCGAGCGCAACGAGCAACTCGGCCGCGTCGTACAGGCGCGACGCGTCGGCAAGAAGCACTTTACCGACACCTATCGCTATGCCCATCAAGTGCCCTTGCGCAACACGGACGATGCCGTGATGGCCAACTGGCTGGAACTGGTCACCACCGATGCCCACGGTGCCATCGTCTTCAAGAACGCCTGGGCCACCTCGCATGCCATCACCGACCACAACGTCGCCGCTCTGGCTTCCGCCGGGCGCGCGCGTTGGAAAATCGAGAACGAGAACAACAACACCCTCAAGACCAAGGGCTACCATTTCGACCACAACTTCGGACACGGCAAACAGTTCTTGGCCAACCTCTTCGCCACACTGATCTTGTTGGCCTTCTTGGTCCATACCGCCCTGGACTGGATGGACACCCGTTACGCCAAGGTCCGCGGCCTGCTGCCCTCCCGCCGCACCTTCTTCGAACACCTGCGCGCCTTGCTACAGTACCTGCCGTTCGATGACTGGGATCACCTCATGCGCTTCATGCAGCAGCGCCTCGCTCCCAACGCCCCAGACACCGGCTGACTTACCCCATCCAACAGTCCTTACCCTCACCACCCGCTACC
Source organism: Candidatus Accumulibacter affinis (assembly GCA_016713625.1). GTDB lineage: Bacteria > Pseudomonadota > Gammaproteobacteria > Burkholderiales > Rhodocyclaceae > Accumulibacter > Accumulibacter affinis. The sequence continues at coordinate 125,189 of JADJOT010000001.1, read as the reverse complement.
ATGGAATTTGAAATGAGAACTGCTGCGAGGCCGGGGGCCGGGCAAACGCCACATAAATTTTTGCTACAAACTGCGCAGGAAGGTCATCAGGTCTGGCTGTTGGCGCCAGGGTTTGTTGACGGCTGGCTCTGCTGCCGGTGCGCACTGGGCCAGGGCACGGGCTTTGGTCTCGAGGTCGGTCTCGGCGTAGATATTGGTCGTGGTGAGAGAGACATGACCCAGCCAGGCACGGACGGTGTTGATGTCGGCGCCGGAACGTAGCAGATGGGTTGCCGTGCTGTGGCGAATCACGTGCGGGCTGACTCGCTTCGTGCCAAGCGACGGTGATTGCGCACAGGCCCTTGATGCATAGCGTTCGACCAGCGTGTGAATACCAAAACGGGTGATCGACTGACCGTTGCGGTTCAGAAACAGATGATGTTCCGGTGCACGCTTTGCCGCCAGCCACTGCAACTCATCCAAGGTGTTTGGCCACAATGGACAAGCACGCCGTTTGTTGCCTTTGCCGATGATTCGAACGCATTTCGCGTACCAGTCAATATCGCTGATCCGGACCTCGGCCGCTTCACTCGCGCGAGCCCCCGAATTGTATAGAAACAGCAACAGCCCGTAGTCACGCCGACCCTGCGCGGTACGGCGATCCGGAGACGCCAGAAGCGCGTCCATTTCCGGTTTATCGAGATAGGTGATGTCAGGGTGAGCCGTCTTCTTGAACGGGATCAGGCGGATTTGCGCGCACCACTCGATATGCTCGGGACTGTTCTGGCCGATGTATCGCGCCAAGGCGTGAAGGCCGCCGAGGCGTTGATTGCGAGTGGCTGCGATACAGTGACGCTGCGCTTCCAGATCGGCAAGGAACTGCCGAACCAGATCTGCCGACAGATCGTCGACCGTCAGCCGGTCCCACCGATTTCTTGAGATGATCGCCAACGTAGGGCAGAAGCAGCGCCAGCATGTCGCGATAACTTCTCTGAGTATTGATCGAAAGGTTGCGCTCCTGCACCAGATACTCGACAGGAAACGCCGTACCCAAGGGCCGAGCAAGGCGTGGTCAGTCATGAGATTTCTCCATTGCGTAACGTTCGAAGCGTAGGCTGGCCTCGTGAAGCAGGTCCGGTGTCATCGTCAGATAATGCTGCGTCGCTGAGAGGTTCACGTGGCCGAGGTAGGTCGCCAGCTTGGGCAGCAGATCGTGCAGGTCTGCACCGCTGCGATACCAAGCGACAAGACGATGAACAGCGGCCGAATGGCGCAAGTCGTGGAGCCGTGGCTGCTGTCTCTGGCCCCCCTCGCGGACCACACCGGCTGCAGCCCGCAGGCGTCGAAAGGTGCTTTGAGCGGCGGACTTGCTCAGGGAGGCGCCGTCCCGGAAGCAGAACAACGGCGTGTCCGCGGCGCCTGAGTGGCGGTTGTTGCGTTGGCCCACATACTCGGTCATGACTTGCGTCAGATCGTTGCCCAGTGGCACCAGCCGAGTCTTGTAAAACTTCGTCCCACGGATGATCAGGTGCGCTTGCTCGAGATCGACATCGACGATGTGGAGGGAGATGGCTTCGCTGATCCGAAGTCCCGCGCCGTAGAGCAGCAAGAGCAAGGCTCTGAAGACGTAAGCGTCGATTGGCACGCGGCCGGTGTGTGAGCGGCGGCGTGAATTCCCGTTGAATTGGGCGGTTTGAAATTCGTGATCGTAGAGAAGCGCAAAGCAGGGTTCCGCGGCTTTTTGAGGCGCGAACTTGGGCTTTGATGATGACGATTTTGGTCTGGCGGGGCTGAGTAGGACGGTCGCGACTTGCGTATACATAGCGCCGAGACCGCATTGAAGGATGGTGCGCTTTGAAGTCGTAGCCAAGTGCGGACAGGAGACGCCCGGTACTTTTTCGGACTGCGATAGAAGATGCCCGTTTTCAGTCTCTCGGTTGCTTACCCGGAAGATGTGGGCCGGGTTTCGTGACAGTCACCAAGGGGTCCGTCATCCGCTGATCCAGGTTTCGTGACGGTCACGACGATCTGGGCAGGTGCCGCTCATGCCGTGGGAGCGACGAGGTGCGCTCTGGTCGAATTCGGCGGCCGGAAATTCGTGATCGTAGTGGATGCTGCGGGAGACTGCGCGAAGCCGGTGCGCGGTCAGTCCTGGTGAGGCCAGGCAGTCTGGTTTTCGATCACATCGCCGGATGGCGTGACGGTCACGAATCCATACCGCTGGCCGAAAGCCAGCCATGCCCGCCGTGCACAATGGCGAGCGGGTTCGGAGTCCTCCACCCTTCCGAGAAGATCCAGGAGCGCCCGCAGTGGCGCGTCCGCCTCATGGCCGATGGCTTCTATGGCCTTCCTCCTGTCGCGCATCCGTTGCGCACGTTTGCGCTCGCTGCTGGTCATCGGGCGCTTCCCCTGGAGAGGCCGGCCAGGTTTCGTGACGGTCACCAGGGGGTCGGTCATCCGCTGATTCCGGTTTTGTGACGGTCACGACAATCTGGGCAGGCGCCGCTCATGCCTCGATCTGCTCTTTCATGCGATAGCTCTTGCCCTCGATGAGGACGGTTTCGGCATGGTGGAGGAGCCGATCCAGGAGCGCCGAGGTCAGGGTGCTGTCGTGATTGAAGATCTCCGGCCAGTGCTTGTAGGCGCGGTTGGTCGTGATGATCAGGGCGCCGTGCTCATAGCGTTCGCTGATGATCTGAAAGAGGAGGTCGGCACCATGCTTGTCGATCGGAAGATAGCCCAGTTCGTCGACGACCAGGAGTTTCGGCTGCAGATACTTGCGTAGTTCGCGCTTGAGGTTGCCCTGCGCCTGGGCGGCGGAGAGCGTGTTGATGATATCCACGGCGGTGGTGAACAGCACCGGGTAGCCGCGCAGACAGGCGGTGTGTGCCAGCGCGATACCGAGGTGGCTTTTTCCCAGACCGACATTGGCAATGAAGATGACGTTGCCCTTGTCCTCGATGAAGCGCAGCCGGAAGAGATTCTGAATCTGGGGTCGGTTGATTTTGCTCGGCCAGTTCCACTCGAACTGATCGAGGGTCTTGAGCACCGGAAAGCGGGCGAGCGCTACCCGTCGCTGGATGCTGCGGTCTTCGCGGGCATGCGCTTCGCCTTCGATCAGCCGCGCCAGATAGTCGACATGCGACCACTGCTCGGCTCCCGCTTCCTGGGCCAGGGGTTCGAAGCGTTCGAGCAGATAAGGCAATTTGAGGAGCCCCAACTGCGCGCGTAGCGCATCGGTGCTGATCTGCACAGGGGAAGCCATCCGTCGGTCAATGCTCATCGCCATGCCTTTCGTAGGGGGAGAGATCGGGGGCGGAGATCTCGATGTCCAGGAGGTCCTGGCGGCGGGTCAGATACAGCGCTCCGTGCGCCGGGGCCTCGCGGGCCCGCATCGCCAGGATGTTGGCGATGTACTCGCAACTGTAGGCGGCGAATTCAATACCGTCCTGAATCGCTCGATCGAGGGCCTCGACGCCGTAGATTTCGCCGAGCGCGACGATCTTGCGAAGATGATGACGCGGATTCATGCGGCGTTGCTCGATGCCTTCGAGATAGGCCTGGGCGTGCCGCGACAGACTCAGGAACTGCACCAGCAAGCGCTGCTCACTGGCCTTGCGCCGCTGGGCGAGCAGTTCCTTCGGATGATCGGGGTCCTCGATATCCTGGCGCCGATCGTAGCTGCGGACATGGCGAGCGACGAGCTTGTCCTGGTGGTATATGCACACCCGATCCGGGTAAGCCTTCAGCGTCACGCGCTGACTCGCCAACTCGGCCGGCACCGAATAGTGGTTGGTGTCGAGCGCGACACGGAACTGCTTTGAGACGCGCTGGCTCTGGATGCGACCGATGTCATAGGGCATGGGATTGAGGGGTGCAACAGCGCCTGCTCTTCCTTGAAGCGATCCACGGGTCGCTGGTGCGTTTCCCCGTGGATACGCACGTTTGCAATGGTCTCCAGCCACAGCGCGGCGGCCGGATTCACCGCGCTGAAGTCGAGGAAATCCAGACCGTTCAGGAAATTTTTCTTGATATAGCCCACGCCATTTTCGACGCGCCCTTTTTCGTTCCCCTTGGCCACGTTGCACGCCGAGATCCCGAACCCCCAATGCCGAGCGAAATCGACATAGCGGGGATTGAACGTCGGCGCTTCACCGACGACGCGGCGAAGTACCGCCGACTTCAGATTGTCGATCATCAAGCGACCCGGACACCCCCTGGAAGGCCGCGAACGCGTGCTCGTGGGCCGCGAGAAAGTGCTCCATGGTCTGCGAGACGGTGAATTCGACGTACATCAGACGGCTATGGCACAGCACCATGACGAAGAAGGACAGGCGTCGGCGCGTCGAACCGACGCTGATCGTTCCGTATTCCCCCCAGTCCAGTTGGGCACATTCTCCGGGAGCAAAGGAGAGCTTGAGGAAAGCCTGCCGGCGCACCGGCCGGACCTTGCGCACATAGCTCTTGACGATCGTGTAGCCGCCGGCGAAGCCGTCCTCGCGCAGCCGCTGGTAGATCTGCTGCGCACTGTAGGGATGAGTTTCCAGCAGGCGAACGATCTGGTCCTTGAACGGATCGAGCTGACTGCTGCGCGGTGCGGGCTGCCGGGGATGGAACTGCGCGCAGCCCACCCACTTCGCCACCGTCTCGGCATGCAGATCGAGGGCGCGAGCGGTCTGGGCGATAGTCAGCTGCTGCCGATCGTGGCAATCCTTGATCTTGCAGTACATCTCGTAATCGATCATGGCGTGCGTCCCAGGACGGCACGCAGCGCGCCGATGCGCAAAGTAATCTCGTCTGCCGCGAGGACGCGCGCTTCGACCGGCCGGGGGGCATCCAGCGCCAGGACCTGGTAGAGCGGGCGTTGAAAGGCGATCAGTCCCGCCTGGACGAGATCGTCGCGGGCCTGATTCAGATGGGCAGAGGCCAATGACAGGGCGCGACCGACTGCGGCATCCGAGTAGTAGCTCAACCCCTGGACGTCGGCAACGGTGACCAGAAACAGATAGAGCGCCGCCGCCGGGGGGTTACAGCGATCGAGGTAGCGCTCGCGCACCAGGCGGTGGTCGACCCAACTGAACTGGGGCGGTATCTGCCTGATCCGTTCCGGACAAAGCACTCGTTTGATCGTCATCACCCATCCTTCCAGCCAAGATATCGTGCCCCAGTTTTACCAGTCGCTGGGTGTTCCTGGCGATGTCATCCTGTAACGCACTGCCGGTAAATTGGGCAATAAAACCAATCAAAACAGCGGGTTGATCGCGCCAGACATCTTGTAACGCACTTTTCGGCGGTTCTTGAGATTCCTCAACGATTTCAAGTGCTTGAGAGGGGCAGACATCTTGTAACGCAAGCACCACCTGCGCTTCCACCTCGATTTCCCGTCGCGGTCGTCGCCAGTACCCCGGGTGCGCCGCCCGCCACGCCTGTACCCGCGCGACATTCTCCGGTCCGCGGAAGTAGTCCTGGTTCTCCGACTTGGCCAGCCACATGCGCCGACTCGCCGCTTGGCTGGCCTTTCGACAAGGCGCCTTGGAACAGTATTTCTGGTGCCCTGCGTTGCGCGCATCGGCCTGGAAGATCTCTGCGCAAAACAGACAGTTGTGTGCCTTCTGGTGTGCCATGGCTCACCCTCCTTGCACCGAATCATGCAATGCCTGCAGGCGCCGCCAGGCGCCATACGAGCACTATCGGAACGACAGGAAAGCGAACAAGGAAGAAAACGGAAGGGCGCGGAAGAAGACTCAGAAAACCATTGAAATGAAACCCGCTGAAGAAAATCGAGGAAGAAGAAACACGACTTTCAAACCGCCAGGTTTATGGGACTTTCAGAACGCCGCTCACACCGGTGCACGCCGCGGGGACCGCGTCGAGCAACCGTTTGAGTTCCGCGTGGGAGTAGATGTAGGGCACGAAGGCGGGGGCGTCCAGCCTTGGGATGCTGTGCGGCAGCGGCACGCTGCTGACGAAACCACGTGCCAGGGCGAAGCGGTAGAAACCCGACAGCACGTGATACTTCTTGACCCAGTAGCCGGTCACCGGTCCGTTGCCGTTGAGGAAGGAGAGCACAGGTTCCGCTTGAATGCTTGCCAGCGGGCCTTCGCCGACCGCCCGGCAGAAGGATCTGAGGACCGCCTCCTCGGTCTGGAACCGGTGTCCCAAAGCGCGCTTGTGAGCGATGTACAGGAGATCAGCGCCGGGAGCATCATCGCAGCGCCCCCAGATCGAGTTCGGCCACCTGCCGCAGACCCACCAGGTCGACCTTGGTATAGCTCAAGGTCGAATTGGCGCTGCGATGCCCGAGATGGTCGCCAATCTGCTTCAGGGAAAAGCCCGACGCGAGGAGGTGGCTGGCACAGGCGTGGCGTAGGCAGTGCGCTCCGCGCGGGGACAGGGTGAGGCCGAGGCGGCTCAAATGGGCGTGCGCGATCGGCGTGATGCTCGGCGCCGACAACGGACGAATGGGTGCGCCGAGCGTCAAGAACAGCGCCCGATGCCCGCAGCGCGGTCGCACTTCGCGCAGGTAACGCAAGATTGCCTCGCCCACGACGGGCAGCAAAGGATAGCGTTGAGCACGACGTTGCTTCGGTCGCGCAATGTGGATCAGCTCTCCTTCCCAATCCAGATCGTCCAGCCGCAACTCCGCGACCTCGCCTCGCCGCAGTCCGTACACCGCGAGCAACATCAGGATGGCGTGGTCGCGAATATCCGCGGGCCGATCACCACCGGTGGCGACAAGGAGGCGCTGTACGTCGTCCCAGCCAGGGCCTTCCGGGATTCTTTCACGGGTATAGAGCCGCGGCGCCTCGATGACAGCGGTGATTCCCGGAGCGCACCACCCACGGGCTTCGGCGAAGCGGAAGAAGCTCCGCAACGAACTGGCTAACGCGGCTAGAGAGGCGCGAGTCCAACCCTGCTTGCCCTTCGACTCAAGGAAGGCATCAATATCGGCAACGGTGATCGCGCTCAACGTATCCCGAGGGGGCACAGTCCGCTAAAGAACCAGACCAGGCGCTCACTACGTGTAGCGATCGTCACCGGCGACAGGCCCCGTTCGTCGCGCATCTGGCGGGCAAACGCATCGATCTGGGCGACGAAGACGTTCAGGGCCTTTGGGGTTGCTGAAGGCAGCCCAGGCGCTGCAGCCATTCCGTCACGAAGTGGATAAACATCTGGCGTGTCCACACCGATTCCTTGGCGCCGATGGGTCGATGTCTGAATCGCACCCGGCAGTCTACAGCGCGCTCAATGTCCGCCGCGCTGACCTCGCCATGGCCAAGGTCAATGCCGTCTGCGACGGCCAAGAGTACCCAGGCGATCTTCTGAAGCATCGAGTGTGAGTAACCTTCCCTCGCACATTGCTTGAGAAATTCTTCTCTCGCGTCCGCCAGCGGGCCTTCCCGGTAGCGCGCCACAACCGTGGGGCGCGTGAAGAGCTCTTCAATCATGATCGATCTCCTTCTTGAACAAGATGAACGATCATCGTGATCCTGAACCATGCAAATTTATGTGGCGCAAATTTGACTGACCACCCTCAATCACGAGGGACGCCAGCTTCACCGCCACATATTTTTGAGCGCCACATACTGATACGGCGAATACGGCAAGGTCGTCTGATGCACGACCCCCAGACGGGCGAGGCCGCTGACGGTCTCTTCGGCGAGCATGGCGGCGCCGTTGTCGGTCATCAGGGCGCGTGGCAATCCGCGTTTCATGAAGGCCTGCGACAGGCCATGCACGAGACTCTCGGCGGTCTCGTCGAGATACCACTGCAGATGGCAGACCAGCCGCGAGCGATCGTCGATGACGCCAAACAGCAGCGGCTTGACCCACAGGCCGGCACGCGTGAGGACCTTGCGGGAGGCGTGATGGAAGTCGAGATGCCAGAGTGCGCAGACGTAGTCGACTTCGTAGCTCCTGACCTCCAGCCGGTCGAGCCGATCCCGGGCCAGCAGCGCCCCGGCGGTCGCCCGTTTGGGGACGCCTGGCGAAACATTCCCTGCGCCTGGAGGTAACGCCGGATCGTCGGATACGACGGCAGCGACGAGTCGGTCCCGGCCAGGGCGACCCGGAGATTGTCGAAGTGCAGTTGCACGGTCCAGCCGGGATGCTCGTGATACTGCGCCGTCAGGATCTGGAGGGCAGCGGGGAGAGACTCTTGAAACGACCAAGGTTGCCGCGCAGGCGATTCCGGAGAATGGCCACCGGATCGGCCGCTGCACGGGCCGCGTAGTACCAGCGCTCGATGGTCGAGGCGCCAAAGCAGACGTCCAGTCCGGACACCGGATGCCGCCAGGACTTGGTCGACAGGGCGAGGAGCGCCGGGGATAACTCCCCGGCGGCGGCGGCGCTGCCAGCAAGGGGCCGATGATCGCAAAGCGCAGGCGCGCCCAGCGATCGCGTTTGAGGGGATCGAGAGGAGAGGTCAAAAGGAGCTTCCAGAACGTCGGCGCCGGCGGCACCAGGACGGGAAGGGAAGGCTACAAGCCCTGCCCGCAGTCGCCTATCCACATCCTCTGCGGGAAATCAGCGACCCCCGCGCAACGCGGTCGGCCGAACCGTGACCGGCGTCAGAAAGAGGAGCAGATGCCCCATGGCTGCGGCGGCGTCACCGACAAAACGTTCCAGCAAACTGGTCGGAAAACGTTCCGTGACCGGCGGCAGGAAGCGCGCACCCGCGGCTTGCCAGAGCGTGCTCCGCGGGAACTGGTCTTTCCACCATTGACGCCAACGTTCCAGGGTACGCAACGGAATCGCCAGCGTCGTGGAAAGCCTCACCGCCCCTGGGTTCTGCCCGGCATGCCGGGCAGAACCCAGCACCACCAGCAGCGCCAGATAGACGCGCCGGCCCAGGAACCGTACCGACATCGACGTCGTCCGACAACGACAACGATTGCAGCAGAAGCTGAAGCGCGTAGCAAAGTCGGCGCGCACTTCCGGCGGACACCCTCGCGGCTTTCGTGGATAGTCGGCACGGTGCAGAACGCCGCCGCACGCACATCCCGCCCCGCGCGCCTCGCCCGCCAGCTCCGCGTCAACGCGCAACAACCATCGAAAAAACTGGGGATTCTGCAGTAGGGCATGGCACACTGGCATCGTCTCTTGGAATGGAAACCAGAGACTCCCCCAAAGGGCGCGTTTGTTCAAGCTCCCTGAGGGGGGTCACCCCCTCCACATCACCCTGCTTGATCATTCAGGCAGGAAATTCCATCATGAACGTTGACCGTGCTCAATAGCGCCCCTTTCACGCTTCGCCCTTGGTTCAGGATGCCGCGCCAGCCGGGCAAGGGTTCCCGGTTTTCTCTCCGTCGAGATAGGCGCAGCAGTGCTCAGTTTATCCGGTCAAGCCGCCGTCGTGATGGCGATCACTGCCGCGCCGGCTTTAAGCTTGCCCAAGTAATCCGCCCATTGGGTCATCATGGCCCGCCGCGCGTCGATAAACTTGGTACGGTTGTACGCGCCGCCCAGGTTATCCGGTACGGCATGGGCCAGTTGATGCTCGATCACTTCGGGCTTGATGCCCAGCACCTCGTGCAAGATGGTTCTCGCCATCGCCCTGAACCCGTGCCCGGTGATTTCCGTCTTGGTGTCGTATCCCATGCGCCGCAGCGCCGCATTGACGGCGGCCTCGCTCATTGCCTTGTGCGGATCTCGCCCAGGGAAGACATACCGCCCGTTCCCGGTCAGCGGGTGCAGTTCGCGCAGTATCGCCACCGCTTGCGGGGCAAGTGGCACAAGGTGCTCGGTCTTCGTCTTGGTGACGAGGTAGCGCCATTCGGCTTTGTCCAGGTCGAAGCCGGACCATTCCGCCTTGCGCAGTTCACCCGGTCGAACGAACAGCAACGGGGCGAGCAGCAACGCACTCTTGACCACGAAGGTTCCGCGGAAGCCATCGATGGCGCGCAGTAGTTCGGCAACCTCCTTCGGTGTCGTGATAGCCGCAAAGTGCTCGGCCTTTGGGGAAGGTATCGCGCCCTTCAGATCGGGGCACGGGTCGCGTTCTGCGCGCCCTGTGGCGATGGCGTAGCGGAATGCTTGGCTGATTTCGCTACGCACTCGGTGCGCCGTGTAGCGCGCGCCGCGCTCATCGATGCGCCGCAGCACCCCGAGCACATCAGGCGATGAAATCTCGTTGATCGGCTTCTCCCCCAGCCAGGGGAAAACATCGTTCACCATCCTCGCCAGCGTCTTGACGTGTTGCGCCGCTTCTACTGAATCCTTGCGATGGCCTAGCCATTCCCGGCAGACAACCTCGAAGCAGTTCTCTGTCAGTGCTGCCTGTACTTCCTTCGCCGCCTTCCGATCTGCGCCGGGGTCGATGCCTTGAGCGATGAGCTTGCGCGCCTCGTTGCGTGCATCCCGCGCTTTCACGAGACTGGTATCGGGATAGGTGCCAAGAGAAAGCAGCTTTTCCTTGCCGCCGAAGCTGTATCGGAAACGCCACCACTTGCCGCCGGCAGGGGTGACGATGAGGAACAGCCCCAGCCCGTCGAACATCTTCGTGGGTTTTTCGCCAGGCTTGGCTTGGCGCACTGCGGTATCGGTAAGTGGCATTGACAGGCTCCTTGGTCTCAATTCGGTTCCGGTCTGAAAAGTTACCCCAGGCGAAATCCGAGTTACCCCGAAAGTTACCCCAGCAGCACGGGGAGTTACCCCGAAAGTTACCCCTGCCAGAATCCGGATGAAATGGGACCAAGTTACCCCTTAACGGACAAAAAGGCAACAAAAAACCCGCACTTAGGCGGGTTCTCTGGACTGCTATGGACTAACTTGGATTGCTGTTTGGTGCCCAGGAAGGGAATCGAACCCCCACACCTTGCGGCGGCAGGACCTAAACCTGCTGCGTCTACCAATTTCGCCACCTGGGCACTTGCCAGCATGCTGCCGACTACAGGTGCGGAGAATTCACTGACGCAATCGCCGCTCACCTCCGCCGCACCCGCTTGTCGAGCAAGGAGCGTATTCTAACCGCGACCACCCTATACTGTCAGCTTCTCTTCGAGCACTTCCGGTGCGCGCGAATCACTCTGTTCTTCCACCATGCCTGTCGACCACTACGAGAATTTCCCGGTTGCATCGTTGCTCCTGCCCCGCCGCCTGCGCCGACCCATCGAGGTGATCTACCGTTTTGCTCGCGCTGCCGACGACATTGCCGACGAAGGCGATGCCAGCGACGCGGAGCGTCTTGAAGGTCTGGCTGACTATCGCCAGGATCTCGAGCGCATCGAGCGCGGTCAGCCTCCCGTGCAACCGGCCTGCGCGGAACTGGCAATCATCATCGGCGAGTGGCAGCTGCCGCTGCAACTGCTGCGGACCTGCTCGACGCCTTCGCCCAGGATGTCGTCAAAAAGCGCTACTGCGACTACCCGGAGCTGCTCGACTACTGCCGGCGCTCGGCAAATCCGGTTGGTCGACTGCTGCTGCATCTCGTCGGGCGAAGCAGTGCCAGCAACCTGCACTGCTCCGACTGCATCTGCTCCGCGCTGCAATTGGTCAACTTCTGGCAGGACATCGCCATCGACTGGCGGAAGCAGCGCATCTATCTGCCGCAGGCCGAACTCGAACGCTTTGGCATTGACGAGGCGCAGGTCGCTGCGGGGCGCTGGACTGCCGACTGGGCGGCTCTGCTCGACTTCCAGATCGACCGCACGCAACGCCTGATGAATGAGGGCACAGCGCTGGTTCATCAACTGCCGGGGCGCATGGGGTGGGAGATCCGGCTGACCGTTCAGGGAGGGTTACGCATCCTGGAAAGGATCCGCCGCGTGCGTGGCGACGTCTTTCAACACCGCCCCCGGCTGGCCGGCGGCGACTGGCTACGCATCGGCGGGCGCGCTTTGTGCATGTAAGTCGTGGGAGAATGGCAGCCCGTGGAAATCCCGAGATCGCGAATGACCCCCGACGAATACTGCCAACAGAAAGCCGCGCGCAGTGGCTCGAGCTTCTATTACAGCTTTCTCTTCCTGCCGCACAATCAGCGGCGCGCGATCACCGCGCTCTATGCTTTTTGCCGGGAAGTCGACGACGTCGTCGATGAATGCCAGGACCCACAGCTTGCCGCCACCAAACTGGCCTGGTGGCGACAGGAACTCGCCAGACTGCATGCCGGCACAGCGCAGCATCCGGTGACGCAGGCACTGCAGACAGCGAGATCTGAATTCAATCTGCCCGAAGAGCAACTGCTGGAAATCATCGACGGGATGGAGATGGACCTGCAACAATCCCGCTATCTCGATTTCAAAGCACTTTCCCTCTATTGTTATCGCGTCGCCGGTGTGGTTGGCCTGCTCGCCGCAGAAATCTTTGGCTACCAGGACCGCAAGACGCAGAAGTACGCACACGACCTGGGCATCGCTTTCCAGCTCACCAACATCATCCGCGACGTCGGTGAGGATGCCCGCATGGGCCGCATCTACCTGCCGATCGAGGACCTCCAGCGCTTCGAGGTGACCGCTGCCGAACTCCTCAACGCCCGCCATTCGGACAATTTTCGTCGCCTGATGGACTTCCAGATCGAGCGTGCCGAAAGCTATTACGCGCAGGCGATCAGCGAATTGCCGGCCGTCGACCGGCAGGCGCAACGCCCGGGCCTGATGATGGCCGCCATCTACCGCACGCTGCTCGACGAGATCAGGCGCGATGGCTGTCAGGTGCTCACCCAGCGCACTTCGCTGACCCCGGTCCGCAAGCTGTGGATCGCCTGGCGGACCTGGCTACGTGGATGAGGGCGGCGATCATCGGTGGTGGTTGGGCGGGTCTCGCCGCTGCTGTCGAGCTGGCGACGGCCGGAGTCCAGGTGACCGTCTTCGAAGCGGCCAGGCAACTCGGCGGGCGCGCCCGTAGCGTCGAGATCCAGGGACGCCGGCTCGACAACGGGCAGCATATCCTGGTCGGCGCCTATCGCGAAACGCTGCGTCTGATGCAGGCCGTCGGTGCCGACCCCAATCGGCTGCTCAAGCGCCTGCCCCTGGAACTGAGCTTTCCGGCCAGGCAGCCGGTACCGTTCCATCTGCGTCTGCCGCGGCTGCCCTCGCCGCTGTATTTGGCAGCCGGTCTGCTGATGGCCCGCGGCGTCGGCCTCGGAGAAAAATTTCGCGCCGTTCGTTTCCTGCGCGGGCTGCTGGACACCGGCTACCGGATCGGCGATGACTGTACGGTGGCTGCTCTGCTCGATCGCCATGACCAGCACGGCAGTCTGCGCCGCTACCTGTGGCAGCCGCTCTGCCTGGCGGCGCTCAATACTGCGCCGGAGCAGGCCTCGGCACGGATCTTCGTCAATACGCTACGTGACAGTCTGGGCGGCGAGCGTGCGGCCACTGACCTGCTGCTACCGGCAGCCGACCTCGACTGCCTCTTCCCCGCAGCCGCAGCCAAGTTCATCCGCTCGCAAGGCGGAGAAATCCGGCTCTCGGCGCGGGTCAAAGGAATTGACGAGGGACCCAGCGTGGGTGGCGAACGCTTTGACTGTGCTGTCCTCGCCGTCGGCCCGCAGCACGCTGCGGCCTTGCTGGCCGCGCACGCGGCGGCCACCGCGCTCGCGCAAGTGCTTGCCGACTACCGCTTCGAACCGATCGGCACCGTCTACTGTGGGTATCCGCCGCGGATTCGCCTGCCTTTTCCGATGCTCGGGCTGGACGATGGCCGCCTTGGGCAGGTCGGCCAGTGGGTATTCGATCGCGGCATCCTGTGCGGCAGCGCTGGGCTAATGGCCTTCGTTCTCAGCGGCCATGGCGCCTGGGAAGGGCTCGACAATGCCGCGCTGGCTGCCACTCTCCATGGTCAACTCGCCGCCGCGTTGCCTGCCCAGCTGCCACCCCCGCTGTGGCATCAGGTCATCCGCGAACAGCGAGCGACCTTCTCCTGTCGCCCCGGTCTGCGCCGGCCAGCTTCCAGGACCGCCGTCGCCGGTTGCTGGCTGGCCGGCGACTACGTCTGCGCCGAGTATCCGGCAACCCTCGAGGCGGCAGTTCGCAGTGGCGTTGCGGCGGCCCGGGAGATTCTGCTCAGCGCACCTCTTCGAGCTGCCCGGCGTGCATCCGCAGACGTCGGGAACAGCGCGCGGCAATCTCTTCGTCATGGGTGACGAGAATCAGCGTGGTGCCCCGCTCGGCATTGATCGCGAACATCAACTCGATCACCTGGTGGCCGGTCGCGGCGTCGAGGTTGCCGGTGGGCTCGTCGGCAAGCAGCAACCTGGGCTTGGGCGCAAACGCCCGGGCCAGGGCGACACGCTGTTGCTCACCACCGGAAAGGTGTTTGGGATAGTGCCGCAGGCGGTGCGACAGGTCGACCCGCTGCAGCCAGTATTCGGCCTCGGCGCGGGCATTTGCGGTACCGGCAAGTTCCAGCGGCAACATCACATTCTCGATGGCGTTCAGCGACGGCAGCAACTGAAAGGTCTGAAAAACAAAACCCAGCAGGCGGCCGCGCAATACCGCCCGCGCATCTTCGTCGAGCTTCCCGAGTTCCTCGCCGGCGAGCGTAACCGAGCCACTGCTTGGCTGATCGAGGCCGGCCAGCAAGCCCAGCAGAGTGGACTTCCCTGAACCGGAGGCGCCAACAATCGCTACCGTCTCGGCGGCCGCGACGGCGAACGAAATCTCGTGCAGAATGGTCAACGGCTCGCCACCGTTATCCACGCGTTTGCCAAGATCTCTCACCTCAACGACCATCGATGCGTCTCCAGCCATGTTCCGATTCCCCAACTACCGCGGCCTGCTGCTCGCCGCACTGATGCTCCTCGCCCCGGCGGCACAGGCAGGGCAAACCATCCTGGTTTTCGGCGATTCACTGTCAGCGGGTTACGGCATCCGCCAGGACGCCGCCTGGCCCGCCTTGCTGGCCAAACGCCTGCAGGCAAAGAGGCTTGATTATAGCGTTGTCAATGCCAGCATCTCCGGGGAGAAACCACCAGTGGCGGCCGTACGCGCATCGACGAGGCGCTGGCCCGACACGCGCCACAGGTGGTGATCGTCGCGCTCGGCGCAAACGACGGATTGCGCGGGCTGCCGGTCACTCAACTGCGCGACAACCTGACCGCCATCGTCGCCAGCGCGCAAAAAAGCAAGGCCCGCGTCTTGCTGGTCGGCCAACGCATCCCGCCAAACTATGGCCGCTACGCGATTCAGTTCCACGATACCTTTGGCGAGGTGGCGAAAGCCCGCAAGACTGCGCTGGTCGACTTTCTCCTCGAGGGAGTGGCGACCGACGCGCAACTGTTCCAGGCCGACAATCTGCATCCGACCGCCGAAGCGCAACCCTTGCTACTCAACAACGTCTGGCGGGGACTTGCCCCGCTGCTAAAATAACAGGCCGTAAGCCAGGGACGTTCGCCGCATGAGACACCATATTGCCACCGTCGGGAGGATCGACGAACTGGCGTCCTTCGACGAAATCATCGACGTGCGTTCACCCGCCGAGTTTGCCGAGGATCATATCCCGGGATCGGTCAATTGCCCGGTGCTCGACGATCAGCAGCGCGTCGAAGTCGGCACCCTCTACAAACAGGTCTCGCCTTTCGAAGCCAGAAAGGTCGGTGCGGCGCATGTTTCGGAGAACATTGCCGGCCACCTGCGGGCCCGCTTTGTCGACCGCCCAAAAGGCTGGCGGCCCTTGGTCGTCTGCTGGCGCGGCGGCCAGCGCAGCGGCTCGCTGACGCATGTCCTGCGGCGCATCGGCTGGGACGCACAGCAGCTTGAAGGCGGCTACAAGACCTATCGGCGGCTGGTTATCGACCTGCTCTCCGAACTACCCGGCAAACTCAGGTTCAAGGTCATCTGTGGCGCCACTGGCAGCGGCAAGAGCCGCATCCTGCAGGCTCTCGGCCGACTCGGAGAGCAGGTGCTCGATCTCGAGGAACTCGCTTGCCACAAGGGCTCGGTGCTTGGCGTCCTGCGCGACCGCCCGCAACCATCGCAAAAAATGTTCGAGTCGGAGCTGCTGACCGCGCTGCTCGCCCTCGACCCGGCTCGCCTGGTCTATGTCGAGGCGGAAAGCCGCAAGATCGGTTCGCTGCAGCTACCGACCGCATTGATCGAAAACGTGCGCGCCGGCGCCTGCGTGCACGTCTGCGCATCTTTCGCAGCCCGCGTCGATTTCCTGTTGCGCGATTACGACTACTTCCTGAGCACGCCGGAGTGGTTGTATTCCCGCTTGCAACCGCTACAGCATCTGCAGAGCTGCGAAACGCTGCTGCGCTGGCGAGAGCACATCAACGAGGGGCATTGGCGCGAACTGGTCGGTGAACTGCTTGCCCTGCACTATGACCCGCTGTACAAACGCTCGCAGCAGCAAAATTACGTCGGTTTCGGCGCGCCGACCACGTTGACCACTGATGATCTGACCGCTGCCGGAGTTGAGGACCTGGCGCACCGGATTTGCGGCCGCTAGTCAGCGCCGGCCCGCCTCGGTGCCGCGCTTTGGCGATGCCGCAGCTTGCGGCAAAGAAACTGTCATCACCGGGCATCCTTCCCTTATCATGTTTCGAACACCACCATGATCGCCGACGGAGTCCTCCCCGGCGAACAAAAAGTCACAGATCGACCGGATTAGAACCCTCCCACTAGAGACTTTCGAGCGCATCCGTAGTACAATTGACGCACTGCAACATCAACCTGTGCGGCGCCTATCGAACAAGAGGCGAATCAGATCATGCTAGAACATCACTACCTCACCACCCTGTTTGAACCCAAGTCGGTCGCCGTCATTGGCGCTTCCGACCGCGCGAATTCGGTCGGCAACGTGATCTTCAAGAATATTCTCGATTCGGGCTACAAGGGACGCCTCTACCCGATCAACACCGCGCACGCCACGATTCAGGGCGTGCAGGCGTACAAATCGATTGAAGAGATCAGCGCCCGCGTCGAAATGGCGGTTGTCGTCACGAGACCGCAGACGGTTCCGACAATCATCGAGCAATGCGGACGCAGCGGCGTCAAGAACGCCATCGTGATCACCTCGGGCTTTGCCGAAGCGGGTCACTCGGGTGCCGCGCTCGAGCGCAAGATGATGGAGATCGCCCGCAGCTACGGCGTTCGCCTGCTGGGTCCAAACTGCCTCGGGATCATTCGCCCGAGTCTCGGGCTAAACGCCACCTTTGCCCACATCTATGCCAACGTCGGCCACCTCGCGCTGGTTTCCCAGTCGGGCGCCATCTGCTCGGCGGTTCTCGACTGGGCAACCAGCAACCGCGTCGGCTTCTCCAGCGTCATCTCGCTGGGTGGCACGGCCGATGTCGATTTCGGTGAAATCCTCGATTACCTGATCTACGACAACCTCACCCATTACATCCTGCTCTACGTCGAAGGCATTCGTGATGCCCGACGCTTCATGAGCGCACTGCGTTCAGCTGCGCGCATCAAGCCGATCGTACTGCTCAAGGCCGGTCGCCACGCCGGCGGGCTGGCAGCAGTCGAGACGCACTCCGGCATGCCGGGTGGCTCCGACATCGTTTTCGAAGCGGCCGTACGCCGCGCGGGCGTCGTCCGCGTCAAGAACATCGGGCAGCTATTCTATGCGGCCAAGGCGCTGGCCTCCAAGTTCCGCCCGCAGGGCAAGCGCCTGGCGATCATCACCAACGGCGGCGGACCGGGCGCCATGGCTGCCGACCGCGCCGGCGATCTCGAAATCCCCCTCGCCGAATTGTCGGCGAGCACCATCCAGACGCTGAATGCGAAGATGCCGCCGACCTGGTCGCAACGCAACCCCGTCGACATCGAAGGCGATGCCACTCCACAGCGCTATCACGATGCCATTCTCGCCGTCGCCGAGGACGCGGAAGTCGACGGCGTCCTGGTGATGCTTTCTCCACAGGCCATGACACAGCCGATGGAGGTGGCCAAGGCGGTGATCGACGTCGACCTGCTGACCGCCAAGCCGATTCTCACCTGCTGGATGGGCGAGGAACAGGTGCATGCGGCACGTGCCCTGCTCGAAGACGCCGGCATCCCGTCCTTCCGCATGCCGGAAACCGCAGTCGAGCTCTACTATCACATCTCCACCTACTACTGGAACCAGAAACTCCTGCTGCAGACGCCGGCACCGTTGTCCAAGCATTCGCGTCCGGAAACCGAAGGCGCCAAGATGTTGATCGAGGCGGTGTTGCATGAGCGGCGCAAGGTCCTCTCCGAGATGGAATCAAAAGCCATCCTGCGTGCCTTCCGTATCCCGGTTGCCCAGACCATGGTCGCGCACACGCCGACCGAATCGCTGCTGCTTGCCGAACAGATCGGTTTCCCGATCGCCATGAAGATCGATTCGCCGGACATCCTCCACAAGAGCGAGGTGGGCGGTGTGCGGCTCAATATCACCAACGCGCCGGCAGCTCGCAATGCCTACCACGACATCCTCGAAACAGTAAAGAAGCGCTACCCGACGGCGCGCGTCACTGGCGTTTCGATCGAACCGTACCTGGCTCGACCGAACGGCCGTGAACTGATGATCGGTGTCTCGCGGGATCCGATCTTTGGTCCAATCATCACCTTTGGCGCCGGCGGTACCGAAGTGGAAGTGTTCAGTGATCGGGCGGTTGCCCTGCCGCCACTCAACCGCTTCCTGGCGCGAGATCTGATCGCTTCGACGCGCGCCTCGAAACTGCTCGGCGAGTTTCGCAACATGCCGCCGGTCAATCTCGAAGCGCTCGAAGACGTGCTGCTGCACGTTTCGCAGATGATCTGCGAGTTACCCTGGCTGCAGGAACTGGATCTGAACCCGCTGATCGTCGATGAAACTGGCGGCATCGCTGCCGACGCGCGCATCGTGATCGATTATGCTGCGGCTTCAGGCGACCGCTATGCGCATATGGCGATCCATCCCTATCCAGTACATCTGATTCAGGAGTGGGAACTCCCGGACGGTCGAACGGTGACGATTCGACCAATCCGCCCCGAAGACGCCGAACGCGAGCAGCAGTTCGTCATCGGTATGTCCGACGAAAGCAAGTACTACCGCTTCATGGATACCATCCGCGAGTTGACGCAGACCATGCTGGTGCGCTTCACCCAGATCGACTACGACCGCGAGATGGCCCTGGTAGCGACACTTCCTGACGCGGAAGGCAAGGAAATGCAGATTGGGGTTGCCCGCTACGTTACCAATCCCGATGGCGAATCCGTCGAGTTTGCGCTGGCCGTTGCCGACGACTGGCAGAAACATGGCGTCGGCCGCAAGCTGATGAGCGCGCTGATCGACTGCGCACGCGCCAAGGGCTACCGCACCGTCGTCGGCGACGTCCTGTCGATGAATACCAAGATGTTCAATCTGATGGGCAAGCTGGGCTTTACGACGCATCCGCACCCCGACGATCCGGCCGTCAAACGGGTCATCAAGCCCTTGAACAACTAGGCAAGCTTTTCAGGGGTCGGGGAAAAGGCGACGCGTCCAGCGCAGCGAAGCCAGATTCTTCGACCCCGCCAGACACTTCGTGCCTGCGCAGGGCCTGCACGAGCGCTGCCACGCGGCGGCTGGTCAGGGTCACGGGCGAAGTTCCCGACCGCTGGTCCACGGGGCTGTGCGTGATCACACGCTGGCGAGTTGTGCTGGCCGGAGGGCTGATCGCCTAGCGCAGGGGCGGCGCTGGCTTCCGTCTCCTTGCGAAATTTCCCGGAACTTCTTCTTTGATGCCGTGGTCGGAAGCACGTAGCTAAGTGATCGTAAATGGGATGGCCGCAGGCCGCCCCGCTGAAAGGAGTCCGTCATGCCCATCCAGTTTGCTTCCCCCGGGGTCTACATTCAGGAAGTTCCCAGTGGCGTCCGCACCATTGCCGGCGTTGCCACCTCGGTTGCTGCCTTCCTTGGCGCCGCGCCCAGGGGGCCAATCAACAAGGCGACCCGTATTTATAGCTTCGCCGATTTCGAGCGCGGCTTCGGCGGCTTGGCGGCCGATTCGGAGATGAGTTACGGAGTGCGCCAGTTCTTCCTTAATGGCGGCACCGACGCCTGGATCGTGCGGGTCGTCAAAGACGCCGCGCCGGCCAGTCGCACACTGCAGAATCTCACCCCCATTCCGGTGTTGACCCTGACAGCACTCGATCCTGGCTCTTCCGGCAACAGCATTCAGGTGCGCGTCGATTACGCGACGGCCTTTCCGGACAGTACCTTCAACGTCAACTTGATCCGCAGCAGCGACGGCCGCGCCGAGCAGTACCAGAACGTCTCGATGAACTCGGCGGATGCTCGTTACCTGCCGGATCTGGTGAATGGCGTCTCCCAACTGGTGAAAGTCACCCGCGATGTTCTCCCCGCGACCCTCAACGGCCTGCCCGCCGGCACCTCGACCAGCGGCCCGTTGGCCGACGTGCAGACCCTGCTCGATGCCACCCATACCGATTTCCGCGTGGTAGTAAACGGTCTCCCGCCGCTTACCGTCAGCATCACGCTACCGGCCGACATAGCGGGCGGCACCCCGACCACGCGCCTGACCGCTCTCGCCGCCGCCATCCAGGCCAAGGTTCAGGCCCAGGCAGCTGGTCAGGCTGCGCTCTCGGCGTTCACCTGCACCCGTAGTGGCAGCAACCTGCTCCTGACCTCGGGAACGGGTGGTGAATCGTCATCGGTCCGCGTCCTCGCCGGGATCGGGAAAAATGCCGCCGGCGTGCTGAAACTGGGTGTCGCGTCCGGTGGTGTCGAAGTCGATGCCGTCGCCAGCATTCGCCCGGCGTTGATGCCCGATCAGGCGACCCTGACGAGCGGCAGCTTCGCTGCCACTGACCTGGACGCCCTGCCGGATGCCACCCACACCAGTCTGCGCATCAGTCTGGACGGCTATGGCCCGGATGTCGTCGATCTCGGCAACGCCGGCGCCGCCGGCGCCAACCTCGCAGCCAAACTGGCTGACGTGGCGAGCCGCCTGCAAGTCGCCGTGCGGGCGTTGAAACCCGGCAACCCGGCCTACCGTGACTTCACGGTGGGTATCGCCGGCAGCACGCTGGTTCTCGCCAGTGGTTCCCGCGGCGCCGGTTCGGCGATTGCCGTCAGTGCCGCAGCAGCCAACGATCTCGCCACCGGCCTGCAACTGCTCGCCGGCGCTACGCTGTCCACCCCACCGACGGACGTTTTCCTCAACGGCGGTAGCGAAACGCCCTACGCCGCCGCGGATGTCTATCCCGCCTTCATCGGCAGTCGCGCCAAACGCGAAGGCCTTTACGCGCTGGAAGACGCCGATATCTTCAACCTTCTGGTCCTGCCCGGCATCACCGATCCCGGCGTGCTCGCCGATGCCGCCTCCTACTGCCAGGAACGCCGGGCCTTTTTCATCGTCGATGCGCCCCTCGCGGCCACCGACGTGGCCGGCATGGTAGCGGTTGCCTCGGGCACCGACCTGCCCAAATCGGACCACGCCGCGGTGTACTTCCCGTGGACCTACGTCGCCGACCCACTCAAAAACGGCAAGGCTCGCCTGACGCCGCCCGGCGGCACGATGGCCGGGCTCTACGCCCGCACCGACGGCAACCGCGGCGTCTGGAAAGCGCCGGCTGGCACCGACGCCAATCTGGCCGGCGTGCAGTCAATGGCTGTGCCGCTGACCGATGGCGAAAACGGCAGCCTCAACCCGCTCGGCGTCAATTGCCTGCGCACCTTCCCGGTCTACGGCGCGGTGAGCTGGGGCGCGCGCACCCTGCGCGGCGCCGACCAGATGAGTTCCGAGTACAAGTACGTACCGGTGCGCCGCCTCGCCCTCTACATTGAGGAGTCGCTCTACCGTGGCACGCAGTGGGTGGTCTTCGAGCCCAACGACGAACCGCTGTGGGCGCAGATCCGCCTCAATATCGGCGCTTTCATGAATGGCCTGTTCCGCCAGGGCGCCTTCCAGGGCAGTTCGCCGCGCGACGCCTATCTGGTCAAGTGTGACCGCGAGACCACCACTCAGGACGATATCAACCGCGGCGTGGTTAACATTCTGGTCGGATTTGCCCCGCTCAAGCCAGCGGAATTCGTGGTCATCAGTATTCAGCAGCTGGCCGGACAGATTCAGGTCTGATCGCCCGCCAAGGCAAACCTGAAGCGATTTTCGAGGAGACTGCAACATGGCCCAGTTCACTGTCAATTCCCAACGGTTTGATCCCCTACAAGAATTTTAAATTCCGCGTCAAGTGGGATGGCCGCTATGTTGCCGGCATCAGCAAGGTGTCGTCGCTCAAGCGGACCACCGAGGTCGTCGAGCACCGCGAGGGCGGCGATCCGTCCAGCGGCCGCAAGTCACCCGGCCGCAGCAAGTTCGAGGCGATCACCCTGGAGCGGGGCGTCACGCATGACAGCAATTTCGAGCAGTGGGCCAACAAGGTCTGGAACTTCGGCTCCGGCCTGGGCAGCGAAGTATCGCTCAAGGACTTCCGCAAGGACCTGATCATCGAGGTCTATAACGAAGCCGGGCAGCTCGCGCTGGCCTATAAGGTGTTCCGCTGCTGGGTGTCGGAATACCAGGCGCTGCCCGATCTCGACGCCAATGCCAATGCCATTGCGATACAGCACATCAAGCTGGAAAACGAGGGCTGGGAACGCGACTACGAAGTCGGCGAACCGGCGGAGCCGAGCTTTGTCGAGCCAGGTTAAGCGAGCCAATGGAATCCCGCCATGCAACCGTTAAGTGCCAGCCAAATCCTCGCCCTGTGGGACGCCGGACAGACACGTCATCCCATTGACCGCGCGCTGCTGGCACTTGCCCTGGCGATGCCGGAAGAAGCGCCCGACGAACTGGCCGACCGCCCGGTCGGCTGGCGTGACGTAAATCTGCTCGCCCTGCGCAATGCCACCTTCGGCAGCGCGCTCGATGGCTACGCAGCTTGTCCGTCCTGCGGCAGCCTGATGGAGTTCAGCCTGGATGGCGCCACCCTGCTCAGCCAACTTTCGGCACCGCTGCGCGATGCGCGCGTGCGCGTCGGTGGCCGGCAGTGGCGGCTGCCGAGCAGTCGTGATCAAGCGATGATTCTCGACGCGCCCGATCCGGAAACTGCGGTACTGACGCTGTTGGATCGCTGCCTGATCGATGATCCTCGGCAGCCGGATCGCCCGGCCACGGTCGACACCAGGAAAATGCCGGAAATCACCACCTCGCCAGCACTGATCAGCGAACTGGAATCCCGCATGGAAGCGCTGGACCCGGCCGCCAACATCCGCCTTGGCATGCGCTGTACCGATTGCGGCCACGTCTGGGATGCCGTCCTCGATATTGGCACCTGTTTGTGGGACGAGATCTGCAGCCGCGCCCGCCAGTTGCTTGAATCCGTGCATCGGCTGGCCGGCGCCTACGGCTGGCCGGAGGCCGCCATTCTGGCGCTCAGCCCGGCCCGCCGGGCCGCCTATCTGAACATGATCGGCTGAGGCAAACATGCGCGGATTTCTCCATCAACTCGCCGCCCGCAGCCTGGGCCTCGCCCCGCAGATCAAGACCCGCGTGGCCCTGCCCTACGCCGCGGCGGCAGCCGACACGCCGGCGGCTGATGCCGGCGAGCTCGCTGTGCAGCCGGCCAGCCGGGCGGACGCAACCCGGCGGCACGAGTTGCCGGCATCGGACATTGCTCGCGGCCAACGCGATGTTGCCAGTCCACTGCCGGCGCTTCCCGTCGCCGAAACGGTCATGCGTAGCGCCAGCGCCGAAGGGCCGGCTGTCCCGCTCCCGGCGGCGACGCCGGGCGACGCGCCGCCGCGTATGGTTCTCCCCCAAGGCCCTGCCGATGAAGACCGGCAGGCTGGCCAGCCGACCCGCCGCCGTCTCGACGCGATCGCCAGCCCGGCGACGGCGGAGTTGTCGTCTATCCACAGGCAAGCGCAAGCTGCGCCAGCGCCAGCAACGCGTCAAGGCGAAGAGCACCCGCGAAGTCATTTCGCCGACCTTGAAACACTCGTCACCCGCTTGGTCGGAAGCAACGAAAACGGCACGGTCGAGCAGACGGCGACGGCGCCGTTGACCGCCGTCGAAATGCCTTTGCCAGGGCCCGCGCGCGCGCATCCGGTCAACAGCCGCGGCCAGCTGGGCAGCCAGGAACGCCCGCTGAGCCCTGCTGCCGAAGCCGAGCAGGCGACGGAAGTGCATATCACCATCGGCCGCCTCGAAGTTAACCCAGCCAGCCGCCCGACGCCACCGCCACCACCACGCCCCCGCGGCCCGGCGCCGCTTTCCCTGACCGACTACCTGGCCCGCCGCAAGGGAGGCCAGGCATGAGCAATGCCCTGGCCATCGCCGGCGTCACGGCGGTCATCAAGGACCTGCTCGATTCGGGCCTGATCGACCAGGCGATTACGGATACCCTGGGCGCCGGGGTCACCGTCACCACCATGGCGCCGGATACGGTTTCGCTGGACGATCAGGCAGCGCCCCAGCTCAACCTTTTCCTGCACCAGGTGACGCCGAACACTGCTTGGCGCAACGCGGCGTTGCCCGCGCGGGATGCCGCCGGCAATCGCATCACCAACCCGCCGCTGGCGCTCGATCTGCACTACCTGCTCACCGCCTACGGCCGCGCCGATCTGCAGGCCGAAGTGCTGCTCGGCTACGCCCTGCAACTGCTGCACGAAACTCCGGTACTACCGCGCGATGCCATTCGCCGCGCACTCAGCCCGGCGGTGGTCAATGGCGCCATTCTGCCCACGGTGTACAAGAGCCTGCGTGGCGCCGACCTCGCCGAGCAGGTTGAACTTCTCAAAATCACCCCGGCGGTACTCGGCAGCGAGGAGATGTCACGGCTCTGGTCAGCCCTCCAGGCGCACTACCGGCCGACCGCTGCCTTTCAGGTGTCGGTGGTGCTGATCGAGTCGCGCAAGACCGCGCGCAGCGCGTTGCCGGTACTGAGTCGCGGTGAAACCGACCCGCTCTCGAAGCGCGAACGCGGCGTGCTTGCCTTCAGCGGCCTGACACCACCCCTGCCGACGCTGCAAGCCGTGATTCCGGCCGACCAACAGCCGGTTGCCGTGCCGGGCGGTGAAGTGATGCTGGAAGGTCATCATCTCGACGGCGTCGACCGCCAGGTCACGCTCAGCCTCGCCACCTTCCAGATCAGCCGCAGCGTGCCAGTGACCAAGGGTGGGCCGAGCACGGCCAGCTTCACCGTGCCGAATGACCTGCCGGTCGGTCTCTACCGCGTCGAGTTGTCGGTCCAGCGCCTGGACGACAGCCACCCCCGCAGCACCAACCAGCTGCCGCTGGCGCTGGCACCGGAAGCGCTACTGCCACCATTCAGCGCCACCCGCAACGGTAGCACCGTGACCCTGGTCCTCGACATGGCGCCGACGGTACGGCCGGGCCAGACGGTCGCCCTGATCCTCGGTGATCGCGAAATCGTTGCCGAGCCGACTTCCGTACCCGCCAGCCGCCTGACCTTCAGGATGGCCGACGCCGCCGCCCCCGGCAGCAGCCTGCTCGTCCGCCTGCGGGTCGATGGTTTCGAAAGCCCGATCATCGACCGCACGGTGACGCCCAGCAGATTCCTCGACCGCCGGATCACGCTGCCGTGAACGCCCCGCTGGCCCAGGACTGGACGATCGCCAACCAGCAATTGCTGGTCGCCGAGTTCGCCCGCCTCAAGCGGCGCCTGCAAACGGCAACGGACCAGACCGTGCCGAGCCAGCCCGACCCGCTGCCCGCTATCGCCGATGCCCGCCGGGCACTGCGCGGCAACGGCGCCATCGACCGGCTGAGCGACGCGTTCGGGCTCTCCGCCTTCGAGCGCGACCTGCTGCTGCTCTGCGCCGGCGTCGAAATGGACGACGAACTGGCCCGCAGCTGCGCCCAGGCCCAGGGAAACCCCAGCCGACCGTGGGTCAGTTTCGGCCTCTCGCTGAGCGCTCTCGATTCACCGCACTGGAGTGCCCTGACACCGCAGCGCCCCTTGCGCCGCTGGCGCCTGCTCGAAGTCGATGATAGCGCCGGCCTCGCCGCCGGACGGCTGCGCATCGACGAACGGGTGCTGCATTTGCTGGGCGGCATCAACGAGCTGGATGTCCGCCTTGCCCACCTGCTGCGCCCGGCGCAGAGCTTGCCGCGGCAGGCCGCTTGCCATGCTGCCGCGATGCAGGCCGTACTGACGGCACTGAACGCGGAAAGCACCGCTGGTCAACCGCTGCCGATCATCGTCCTCGAAGGCGACGACGCGGCCGCCCAGGAAGACGTCGCCGCGCGCAGCACCCAGGCGCTCGGCCTGCAATGCCTGGTACTGCTGGCCGAGGACATCCCGAGCGCCGGCGAAGAACGGGCGGCGCTGATCACCCTCTGGCAGCGCGAAACGACGCTGCTTGGCACTGCCCTGCTGGTCCTCGTTGCCGACCCCCGCTCGTCAGCCGGCGAAGCTGCGCGTGCGCTGGCCGAGCGGGTCGGCGGCCTGTGCCTGCTGGCTTGCCCTAGCCCACCGGCGCTCACCGCCAAGAGCATGCGCTTCCAGATCAACAGACCCGGTGGCGCCGACCGGCGTCAGCTCTGGATTGACGCCCTTGGCCCCCATTGCGCGCAGCGCGCTGGTCGCGAAGTCGACCGCGCCGCCAGCCATTTCCGCCTCGGCAGCCGGGCCGTTCAGAACATTGCGCATTCTCTGCAAAGCACGCTCGCCATGCCGGCCGGCGGCGAAACCCCGGCGGCGCTCAGCCCCTTGTGGGATGGCTGTCGACAGGCAAGCCGGGGGGGGCTGGACCACCTCGCCCAACGACTGGAAACTACGGCCGACTGGAACACTCTGGTGCTGCCGGAAGCCCAGCTCGCCGTACTGCGCCAGATCGCCGCGCACCTGCGCCAGCGCTTCACCGTCCAGGAAGAATGGGGTTTTGCTGCCAAAGGCAACCGTGGCCTCGGGCTGGCGACGCTATTTTCCGGCGAGAGCGGCACCGGCAAAACCCTTGCTGCCGAGGTGCTGGCGCATACCCTGCAACTGGACCTCTACCGCATCGATCTCTCGGCCGTGGTCAGCAAGTACATCGGCGAAACCGAGAAGAACCTGCGCAAGGTCTTCGATGCTGCCGAAGACTGCGGTGCCATCCTGCTTTTCGACGAAGCCGACGCCCTGTTCGGCAAGCGCAGCGAAGTCAGGGACAGCCACGACCGCCACGCCAATATCGAGGTCAGCTACCTGCTGCAACGGATGGAGGCCTACCACGGTCTCGCCGTGCTCACCACCAATCTCAAGTCCAGCCTCGACACCGCCTTCCTGCGCCGTCTGCGCTTCGTCGTCCAGTTCCCGTTCCCCGACCAGGCGCAGCGCCTGGCCCTGTGGCAGCGCGTCTTCCCGGCTGCCACGCCGACCCGCGATCTTGATCTCGTCAAACTGTCACGCCTCTCGATGACCGGTGGCAGCATCCGCAACATCGCCCTCAACGCCGCCTTCCTCGCCGCCGATGCCGGCGAACCGGTGCGCATGGCCCACCTGCTGCAGGCCGCCCATAGCGAAGCCTCGAAGCGCGAACGGCCGCTGGCCGATGCCGAAACACGAGGCTGGGAATGACGAAAGTCCATCTTCACATCGAGCAGCTCAGCCTTCCCGGCTACACCCCGGCCGAGCGGCGCGACTTTGTTGCAGCGCTCGAACGGGAACTGCTGACCTGCCTGTCCTCCCCCGATGTTCCGCGAGAACTGCAACCCGAGAAGCGCGGGGTGCTTCGCGTCACTTCGCCGGACCAACGCCCGCAAGCCGTGGCTCATAGCACCATAGCAGGCCTGGCGCTCGGCACTGGCAGGGAGATACCGAAATGAGCACGGCAGCCTTGAAGACACTTGCCACCAAGTCACCGCCTTTAGGCAATTCAAGCCACGCGAGCTTACTGCTGCGCCGGAAATGCGCGTGCGGGTCGCCGACCTCCTCGCTGACCGGCACCTGCCCAGAATGCAAAAGCAGGAAACGTCTGCAAACCAAACTCAGCATGGGAGTAAGTAACGATCCGCTGGAACGGGAAGCTGACCGGGTCGCGGATCAGGTGACCGGCAGCGCATTGCCCGCATCGCCATCGATTGCCACCTCGGGTTCCGGGCGATTGCAGCGACAAGAGGCAGCCAAGGAAAAAACCAGTCAGGAAAAGTACCTGGAGGGCCTCGAGAAGCTGGGTGAAGCTTTCCTGAAAACCCCCCTGGGCAAGGAACTTCTGGAAAAGATAAAGCAGGATGCCCTGGTCAAAGGGGCTGCAGAACTCGGCAAGGACTTTATTTCAACGTGGCCGGGAAAAATTGTCACGGGCGCCGCAGCAACCGGTGCAGTCGCCGCATTGGCTGCCACGCATAAAGAGTTGCCGGCGCAGATTCCAGAGATTCCGCTGGATGTATTGACGCCTGGGCTGAGCGTGCAACTGACCTACAAAGGTCCGGTCGACAAGCCCACCGAGGCAATGATTACGTTCAAGTTTACCGAGCAGGCGCCGAAGGGTAGCGCTGACCGGAAGCCGCTCAGCGAGATGGACAAATTCCGCGCCGAAACCGCCCGGCTGGCCGCTGCGAATGCCAGGTTCCAGGCCGGAATGACTTACCAGCCAGGTTCGCCGGAAGACCTGCAGCAAAAAGCCGAGCAGGAAGCGATCAGAAAGGCCGTGCTGAAGTCCTCCGGTGGTCCGGATATCGAAGCGACCATCAAGAAGTATCCGTGGCTGGCAACTCCCCAGCCGAAAAGTGGGCTGCAACTGACGATGCCCAAGCCATCTTTCGGTATCCAGTCTCCGTCGCTGCTCGGCGACGAGTTCAAGCTCAAACTGCCCGGTGAGCAAAAGAAAAAAGAGGACGAACCGGTATTGCAGAAATAGTGCCTTTAAACCGAATGGATTGGGCCAGCAGTAATGGCAGACCGCTACCCGACTCGCGCCCGACCAAACAAAGGACAGAAAAATGGCAAGGCCATTGAAACAAGGCGATCAAGGCCCCGAAGTCAAGGAAATCCAATCCTTGCTGATGGATAAAGCGTATCTGACCGAAGAACACGGAGTCATCCATGAGTTCATTCCCGGGTAGCCCCAAGCTGATCAAAGGCGGCCTGATCCTCATCGATCCGGCCAGCGGCGCCGTGCAGCGGGTGATCTCGCTGCAATACAACCCGGAAACCCTGACCCGGACGCTGCAACCGCAGGCCAGCGAGCACAGCGGACCGTTTTCCGAACCGCTGCGCCTGAAGGGGCCGCCGACAGAGACGATCAAGCTTGACGCAGAGATCGATGCCACCGACCAGCTCGAATTCCCGGACCAACACCCGAAGGCGGTTTCTTCGGGCATCCATCCGCAACTCGCGGCCCTCGAGACGATCGTCTATCCGGACAGCAACACACTGATCCAGAATAATCTGCTGCTCGGTTTCGGCACGCTGGAGATCGCCCCCACCGTGGCGCCGCTGACGCTCTTCGCGTGGAGCAAGGAGCGGATCGTGCCGGTACGGATCACCGATTTTTCAGTTACCGAGGAGGCCTTCGACAACGCGCTGAACCCGATCCGCGCCAAGGTTTCGCTTGGTCTGAAAGTCCTCCATGTCGGCGATCTTGGCTTCGGCGACAAGGGCGGGCACCTTTACATGGTCTATCAGCAGCGCAAGGAACGTATGGCGGCCGATGCCGGCCTCGGTAGCCTTGCCTCACTGGGATTGAGTGGACTGCCATGAGCATCGAACGTTTCCCACCCAACAGCCGCTATAACGGTGTCGCTACTGCAGAAATGGCTGGCCCTGATGGCGAGAAGATTGTCTACCTGCGCCGCCGCTTCGTACCCGACCCGTCCACCCTGGTGCCGGTTGGCGAAGTGCAGGTACAAGGTGGCGACCGCCTCGACCGCCTGGCGGCGACCAATCTCGGCGACCCGATCCAGTACTGGCGGATTGCCGATGGCAACGGCGCCCAGGTGCCCAGCGAACTGGAACGGCCGGGCGACTCCCTGCGCCTGACCCTGCCGGCCAGCCTCGGTGGCGGTTTCCCGAATCGAGGGAACGGTGCTTAAAGGCATCCACCTGACGCTACTGGTCGGCCCGGGCGTTCCCATCCCGGCCCCGAAGCCGCTGATGGATGCGCTGGAGAGCATCGAAGTTACTTCGTCTGCCGACACCCCGAGTGGGTTCCAGCTCAGCTTTGTCGTCGACAATCGCTCGCCGCTACATACGCTGCTGCTGGTCGCCGGTGGCCAGGTGCCGTGGTTGCGGGTGATCCTGATCGCCACCCTGAACAGCCTCCCGACGGTGCTGATGGATGGCCTGATCACCCGCCAGGAGATTACCAGCGCCAACGAACCCGGCCAGAGCCGCCTGACCATCACCGGCGAGGACCTGACCGTGGCGATGGACAAGCAGGACATGAGCGGCCTGCCCTACCCGGCCATGCCACCGGCTGCGCGCGTCGCCTTGATCGTTGCTCGCTACGGCCTGTACGGCATGCTGCCGATCATCATCCCTTCGCTGTTCGAGGACATCCCGATCCCGGTCGACCGCATTCCCATCCATGAAGGTACAGACCTGGCCTACATCCGCCAGCTGGCGGAGGAAGCCGGGTACGTCTTCTACATCGAACCCGGCCCGCTGCCCGGTGCCAACATTGCCTACTGGGGACCGGAAATCCGGATCGGCATGGTTCAGCCGGCGCTGAATCTGGGCATGGATGTGCACAGCAACGTCGAATCGCTGTCGTTTGCGGTCAACCAGTCCGACGCCGAACTTCCCATCGTGTTTATTCAAAATCCGATCACCAAGTTCCCGATTCCGCTGCCCATCCCCGATGTCAGCCTGGCCAACCCGCCTCTCGGCCTGATTCCGCCGATGCCCAAGGGCCTCAAGCTGATGAAGGAGACCGCCAAGCTGTCGCCCCTCGCCGCCCTCGGGAAAGGACTGGCCGCCGCTGCCGGCTCGTCGGCCGACGCAGTCACCGGCGACGGCAGTCTCGACGTGCTGCGCTACGGCCATGTCCTGAAAGCTCGCCAGCTGGTCGGCGTGCGCGGTGCCGGCCTCGCGTTCGACGGCCTCTATTACGTCAAAAAGGTCAGTAGCAACCTCAAAGCAGGCGAATTCAAGCAGCGTTTTTCCCTGGCGCGCAACGGTCTCGTGTCAACCCTTCCATTGGTGCCGGCATGACTGAAAAAACGCGCCATTACGGCAAATTCCGTGGGGTGGTGCTCAACAACATCGACCCCATGCAGATGGGCCGCATCCAGGTCCAGGTTCCCGACGTGCTCGGCCCGGCGCTGTCGTCGTGGGCCATGCCCTGCGTTCCTTTCGCCGGCATCCAGAGCGGCGTCTTCGTGCAGCCGCAGATCGGTGCCGGAGTCTGGGTGGAGTTCGAGCAGGGCGACGCCGACTACCCGATCTGGGTCGGCGGCTTCTGGGGTTCGGCGGCCGAAGTGCCGGCGCTCGCCTTGGCGGGGTTGCCGGTCTCGCCGAGCATCGTGCTGCAGACCGGCAACCAGAACACGCTGATGATCTCCGACCTGCCCGGGCCGGCCGGTGGCATCCTGCTCAAAACAATGACCGGGGCGATGATTTCGATCAGCGAGATCGGCATCACCATTTCCAACGGCCAGGGCGCGACCATCATGCTCACCGGACCGACGGTGAACATCAATCAGGGCGCCCTGACGGTGATCTGAACGAAAAGGACGACACGACCATGCCCGGATTCCTTCTTCACCTCGGCGCCACCGTCCTCTGCGCTCACGGCGGCCAGGCCACGCCAAGCGCGCCCAACCCGCGCGTGTTGCTGTCGGGTCAACCGGCCACGACACTGGGCGCCCCCTACCTGGTGGCCGGCTGCGCCATGCCGCCGCCCATCGCCGGCAACGGTCCCTGCGTCACCGGCCAATGGCTGATGGGTGCCACGCGCGTCCTGATCGGCGGCCAACCGGCCCTGCTCCAGGCTGCGCCCTCGATCTGCGCCCCGACCGGCACGCCGATGACGGTCGCTGTCGTGCAAACTCGCGTAACGGGGATGTGACGTGACCACCACCACGCACATCGAATTCGCTGCCCCCCGCGGGGGCGCTGGCCTCCCTCGGGACGGCCGGGCAGGAGGCCAGACATGACCCTGCACTTCCCCTTTCAACCCGACGATCGCGGCCGTAGCGGCGAGGCGGACAACGCTACCCATCTGCGCGACATGATTGAACAGGTGCTATTCACCATCCCCGGCGAACGCGTGAATCGGCCCGATTTCGGCTGCGGCCTGTTGCAGCTGGTCTTCGCTCCGAACAGCGATACCTTGGCCGCAGCGGTCCAGATGACGGTGCACAGCTCCTTGCAGCAATGGCTGGGCGACCGCATCGTGGTCGAGGAGGTCAATGTCGAGCACCATGACGGTGTGCTCTCCGTTGACGTTCAATACATCATTCGCCGCGGCCAGGAGCGTCGCCTGACCCGCTTCACCCGGGGTGCGCCATGAACCGCCAGTTCCGCAGCGACAACCCGCGCCGCCTGCAACTGCTGCGCGACCAGAAGCCGGTCGGCAAGAACGGCATTGATTTCGTCGAGATCACCTCGGTGGACCAGCGCAGCCTGCGCGTCGTCTGCGTCCATCCGGTCATTGCCATTAACCGCGCCAACGTTCGCATTGAAGGCGGTGTCCGGGTCACCGGCATCGTGCTGGCTGCCGAACCAGTGCTCAACGGCCGCGAAATCCACCTCAAGGTCGACCAGGCCGGCGATTTCTCCTGGTACACCCTGAGCCTGATCGACCCGGCCGACAAGGATGCCCCGGCTCCGGGCTTCGATATCTGTCTGTCTACCATCCGCATCAACTTCAAGGCCGGCTGCCCCTCGGAATTCGACTGCGCCGAGGTCCACGACTGCCCGCCCGTCACTCCGCCAGAACCTCGCCTCGACTATCTGGCCAAGGACTACGACAGCTTCCGCCGCCTGATGCTCGACCGCATGGCGCAGCTGCTGCCCGGCTTCAACGAAGGCAGCCCGGCCGATTTCACGGTGGCTCTGGTCGAGACGCTGGCCTATGTCGGCGACCATCTTTCCTACACCCAGGATGCCGTCGCCAGCGAAGCCTATCTCGGCACCGCCCGCCGCCGTACCTCGCTGCGCCGCCATGCCCGGCTTCTCGATTACGCGCTGCACGACGGCTGCAACGCGCGGGTTTTCGTGACCCTCGAAGTTACCGCCAAGGCCGAGGGCAAAAAACTGGCGGTCGGCCGGCAGTTGCTGGCCATGGCTGCCGACGGCTCCCCGGTACGCGCGCCGGAACTGCTCGACCTGCAGCCGCTGACTACCATCGAGGTGTTCGAGACCCTGCACGATCTGGTGCTACACGCCGCGCACAGCGAGATCGCCATTCATGACTTCGCCGACCCCGCCTACTGCCTGCCGCGCGGTACTACGGCAGCTGCCCTGGTCAACGAGAAACTGGCGCTTTCCCTCGCCCCCGGCGACGTGCTGATTCTCGAAGAAACGCTCAGCCCGACCACCGGCAAAGTCGCCGACGTCGACCGCAGCCACCGCCACCCGATCCGCCTCACCGCCGTCAGCCGCGGCCGCGACGAGCTGACCAACACCGAACTGCTGCTAATCAACTGGCACCCCGAGGACGCGCTGCCCTTCCCGCTCTGCGTCAGCCACGAATTCGAGATCGGCGGCGCTCTCGTCAAGCAGGCCATCGCCGTCGCCCGCGGCAATGTCGTGCTCGCCGATCATGGCCTGACCCGACCCTGGCAGACAATGGAACCGGCGGTGGTCGGCGACGGCGGCACCCCGGGCCTGCGTCTGTCTTACCGGCCACGCCTGCAGGAGACCGGCCTCGCCTTCGCCGAGCCCTACGATCACGACATGGCGACCAACGACCAGCTGCCGCTGTCGGCTAGCCGCGTGCTGACCCAGGAGCCACGCCGCGCGCGCCCCGCCGACATGCGCTTGCTGGCCGACGACGCCAGCCTGTTCGGCGATCAGCCCGACGTCAGCGAAACCGCGTGGACACCGCAACGCGACCTGCTCGGCAGCGAACGCTTCGCCCGCGAATTCGTCGTCGAGACCGAAAATGACGGCACCGCCTGGCTGCGCTTCGGTGACCACCAGTTTGGCGCGGCACCGATCCCCGGCCAGCGTCTACTCGCCCGTTACCGGCTGGGCGGCGGCACGCGCGGCAACGTTGGCGCCGAGGCGATCAGCACCCTGCTCAGCGACGATGCCAGCCTGTTGCTGGGCGTCACCGCCCTGCGCAATCCGCTGCCCGCCCAGGGCGGCGCCGAGCCGGAGAGCCTCGAGGCCATCCGCCTCAACGCCCCGGAAGCCTTCCGTACCCAGGAACGTGCCGTCACCAGCGACGACTACGCCCGGGCCGCCGAGCGCCACCCCGACGTGCAACGGGCGGCTGCCCGCCTGTGCTGGACTGGTAGCTGGTACACCGTCTTCCTGATGCTCGACCGCCGCGACGGCAAACCGGTCGATGCCGCCTTCAAGGCGACCATGCGCAGCTTCCTCGAACGCTTCCGGCTGGCTGGCTACGATCTGGAATTGGCCGACCCGGTGCATGTTCCGCTCGATATCCAGTTCCAGGTCTGCGTTGCCAGCGGCTACTTCGCTACCGACGTCAAATCCGCCCTGCTTGCCGCGTTCTCCGTCGGCGTCGACCAGCATGGTCGACCCGCTTTCTTCCACCCCGACCGCTACACCTTCGGCACGCCGCTCTACCTGTCGGCCGTGGTCGCCACCGCCATGGCGGTGGCCGGCGTTGCTTCGGTCGACATCCGCAAGTTTCAGCGCTGGGGGCGCAGCGCCAGGGGCGAACTGGCCGCCGGTGTCATCACGGCCTCGCCCGTGGAAGTCCTGCGTGCCGACAGCGACCCGAATTTCCCTGAAAACGGCCAGATCAGCTTCATTGCGGAGGGTGGATCATGAGTACTTCCGACAACTGCGGCTGCTGTTCCGGCGTCAGCCCGCTGACCCCGGTCGACGCAACCCAGCCCCCCGGGCAGCCGGCACTCGCCTTGCGCATCGGCACCCACGGCCGCTTCCGGCAAAGCATGCTGGCCGACCTCGCCGACGAGGCCCCGCTTGCCGGGCTGACCACTCGCGATAGCAGCGATCCGGCGATCGCACTGCTCGACAGCTGGGCGGGCGTGCTCGACGTGCTGTGCTTCTACCAGGAACGTATCGGCAACGAAAGCTACCTGCGCACCGCTAGCGAGCGCCGCTCGGTGCTCGAACTGGCGCGCGCCATCGGCTATGAACTGCGCCCCGGCGTCGCCGCCTCGACCTGGCTCGCCTTCACCCTCGAAACAGCCCCCGGCGCTCCGCTGGAAACCCGTATCGACATCGGCGCCCGCGCCCAGAGCGTTCCCGGTCAGGACGAAACCGCGCAGACCTTCGAGACGCTCGAGGCGATCGACGCCAAGGCCCGCTGGAATGCGCTGCCGGTGTTGGCCAGCGAAGCGGTGCCGCCGCGCATGGGCCTGCGTACGATGTATCTGGCCGGCACCGCCACCCGCCTGCAAGCCGGCGATGCCCTGCTGGTGATCGGCGACGAACGCAGCCAGGACCCCGGCAACGAAAACTGGGATTTCCGCCGTGTTGCCCGCCTGCGCGAAGTCCTGCCCAGCGACCCGAGCGATCCGAAGGATATCGGCTACACCGTCGTCACGCTCGACCATGGCCTCGGCAGCCCCTACCGCGGCGTGCCGCCAACGGCCGTCAACCCGCGCTGCTATGCCCTGCGCGCCCGCGCCCACCTGTTTGGCTACAACGCTCCCCAGTGGCGGGCGATGCCGGCCAACCTGCGCGCCACCTTTCTTGGGCTGGCCGACGACGCCAAGCCACCGATCGCCGAATATCCGGAATGGCCTGGCTTCACGCTGGCCGACATTTCCGATCCGCCGACCACTGCTGCGTCGGGCAGCGGCCTGTTCGGCGAATACTACCGGGGCAAGGGCTTCCGAGAAAAGGTCTACACCAACACCGACCCGGTGGTTGATTTCAACTGGGGTATCGGCAGTCCTGCTCCAGCGGTACCGGCCGACCATTTTTCGGTCCGCTGGTCAGGCTGGGTGCAGGCCCCAAGCAGTGGGATGTTCACCTTCTACGTGACCTCCGACGACGGGCTTCGGCTATGGATCGACGGCCAGCTGATCATCGATTTCTGGGTCGACCAGGGTGCCACCGAACGTGCGGGGACGGCCCGCCTGCAGGCCAACCACAAGCACGACATCCGGCTCGAGTATTACGAAAATGGCGGCGCTGCCAGCTGCAAGCTGGCCTGGGGTGGCCCCGGCGTGGCCAAGGCGACGATCCCGAGCGAACGCCTCTACCCGCGCGACGTATACAGCGTTCACCTCGACAACAGTTACCCGAAGTGGCTGCCGGATGGCTGGGTGGTGATGACTATTCCGGACTATGAGGAGGTCTATCGTATCCGTAACGCCGAGGATGATGCCCGCGCCGACTTCACGCTATCCGCGACCGCCACCCGACTGAAGCTGCAGGGCGAACAGTTGCGCGACATTTTTGGCGACCAGGTCCGCAGTACCACGCTTTTCGGCCAGTCCGAGTCACTCGATTGGTCGTCCCGGCCGCGCTCCGGTTTTCTGCGAGGTCACCTCATCGAACTGGCCGGCTACGAGCCCGATCTGCCGGAAGGCCGCTGGCTGGCTGTTAGCGGTCTGGTGCTGGCGGACCTGCCGGCCAACAACAAGGCCCGCAATCGCCTGAACAAGGGCGACGCTTTGGCATCAATCCGTCTCGCTCGCGACCACAAGACGGCCGACCTCGAATTTGAGGATTTCTCGCGGTTGACCGTAGGCCTCGCCCCGGCTGCCGAAATCGTGCGCATCCGGCACAACGACAGCAGTGGCGGCGTGACCAGCCTGCTGCTGGAAAGCGACCTGATGCAGGCCTACCTGCCGGCGACGGTCCGCATAAACGCCAATCTCGCGCCAGCCAGCGCCGGTGACAGCAAGCAGATGCGCATCCAGCCCGAGCCGCTGGGCAGCGGCGACGGCAGCAGCCGCCTGCAACGTTTCGCGCTGCGTCAGGGGCCGTTGACCTACCTCACCGCCGCCACCCCAAGCGGCACGGCCAGCACCCTCGAAATCCGCGTCGATGGCCTGCTCTGGCAGGAGGCTCCACGCTTCACCGAGGCCGGCCCGAGCGCGCGCGCCTACACCGTACGCCTCGATGAAAACGGCAGCGCCAGCGTGCAGTTCGGCGATGGCACCCACGGTGCGCGCCTACCTACCGGCAGCGGCAATGTCGAAGCCCGCTACCGCGTCGGTCTCGGCACCGCCGGCAACGTCACGGCGGACCAGATCAGTATGCTGCTGACCCGGCCGCAGGGCCTGAAAGCGGTCACCAACCCGGTCGCAGCGAGCGGCGGAACCAATGCCGAAGCCGGCGACGAAGCCCGCCGCAACGCGCCGCTGCGCGTCCGCACCTTGGACCGCATCGTCTCGCTGCGCGATTTCGAGGATTTCGCCGCTGCCTTTACCGGCATCGGCAAGGCCCAGGCCGTCTGGCTTTGGGACGGCGAGCAACGCACGGTGCATCTGACCGTCGCCGGTACCGACGGCGCCCCGCTCGACCCGAACGCCGCCCTCTACCGCAACCTGCTCGCTGCCATCGACACCGCCCGACCGCCGCACCAGCCACTGCGCGTCAGCCCCTGCCGCAACCTGCGCTTCGGCCTCACCGCCGGCTTGTGGATTGCCCCGGAGTACGAGTCTGCCAAGGTGTTGGCCGCCGCCGGCCAGGCTCTCGAAACCGCCTTCGGCTTCGCCACCCGCGCTTTCGGCCAGCCAGTCAGTGGTAGCGAAGTGCTGGCTGCTCTGCAGGGTGTCGCCGGCGTCATCGGCACTGATCTGGACCAACTGATTCAGGTCGACGCCGGGCGCACCGTCCTCACCTCAGGTGGCCCCGACGGCAGCATCCCGGCCCGCAGCGCCCACTGGCAGGACAACAGCGTGCAGCCGGCCGATCTGCTGCTGCTTGACCCGACAGCAGTCAACCTTACGGAGCGCCCGTCATGAAACTCGACGCCGACACGCTGCTCGCCCTGCTGCCCGCCTTCTACCGCGAGCGGGATGCCGAAGTGAACGGCCCGCTACGCGCCCTGCTCGGCGTCATCGCCCGCCAGGGAGCGCTGGTCACCGCCGATATCGAACGACTTTATGACAACGCCTTTATCGAAACCTGCGAGGACTGGGTGGTGCCCTATATTGGCGATCTGCTCGGCGTGCGCGCCCTGTATCCCGTCAGCGGCACCGCTGCCTTCGGCCCGCGGGCGCTGGTCGCCAACACGTTGCGCCTGCGCCGGCGCAAGGGAACGGCGCTGGTCCTCGAAGAACTGGCCTTCGACACCACCGGCTGGCGCGCTCGCGCCGTCGAATTTTTCGAGCGGGTTTCGACCACCCAGTACATGCGTCACCTGCGCCCGCACTCCCTGCGTACGCCCGATCTGCGCCAGCCGCGACCGCTCGACCGCAGCGATGGCCCCTTCGGCACGGAAGCACACACCGCCGACATCCGCGCCCTGCCGGCCGGTCGCTACAACCTCCCCAATGTCGGCCTCTTCCTCTGGCGCCTGCAGGCCTACCCGGTGCAGCGCGCCACCGCTCGCGCGGCGACGACGCGGCCCGGTTTCTATACCTTCGACCCACTCGGCGTCGATCAGCCGCTGTTCAACCGGCCGCGCACCGAGGCCGACATCAGCCATCTGGCGGAGCCGATCAACGTTCCCGAAGCCCTGCACTGGCGTGATCTCCACGCTGAACTGGAAGCCCGCCGCCAGGCCCTGACCGACGGCGAAGACCCGGACGACGAGTATTTCGCCGAGGCTGGAGGCGGTCCGGTGCTGCGCGTGTGGGTCGACGGCGACGAAGTACCGGTCGAACATCTGGTGATCTGCGACCTCAGCCCGATCCCCACGGTGGTGCCGGAAGACTGGCGGCGTCCTCCGGCCAGCCTGACCGTCACCGCCCGCCAGGCCGGTCGCCCGCAGATGACTTTCCCGGCTGCCGGTGGCGTGCTGGTCGGCATCGATCCGCTGCGCGGTCGCCTGGCGCTGCCCAGCGGGATCACCGCGAGCAGCGTTGAAGTCGGCTACGCCTACGGCTTTCCCGGCGATATCGGGGCCGGCCCCTTCGACCGGCGCCCCGGCCCCGGCGACACCGACCCGCTGGCCACCCTGCCCGATGCGGGCGATTTCGAGGTCGTCATCGAGATTCCGAGTACCGCGACGCCGACCCTCGCCTCGGCCTTCAGTTCCCCTGCCAACCCGGCTGATGCGCTCAACCGCGTCGTTGCCGGAAAACGAACCCTGCTCGTGCTGAACACCGATGCCGCTGAAGCCGTGACACCCAGTCTCGACCTGCCCGACAGCCACCTCGCCATCCAGGCCGCGCCCGGCCGACGCCCGGTACTGGTCGGCGACTTCACGCTCCAGGGCAACGCCAGCACCCGGCTCAGTCTGGGCGGTCTGCTTTTCGACGGCGCCCTACGCCTGCAAGGACCACTACACGCCGTCACCCTGCGCCATTGCAGCCTGGTCCCGACCAAGGACGGCATCGTCCACAGCGGTGCCGGCACCGACCTCAATCTCAGCCTGTACCGTTGCCTGAGTGGGCCGATAAACAGCCAGCTCCCGCTCGCGGCCGTTGTCCTGCGCGACAGCCTGATCGATGGCGACAGCGGCAGCCTTGCGGTAGACGTCGATGACAGCCCATTGACCGTGATTGCCTGCACCCTGCTCGGCACCACCGCAGCCGGTCGCCTCGAAGCCAGCAACAGCCTGTTTGACGGCCTGGTCAGCATTGCCCGCCGCCAGGAGGG
This sequence comes from Candidatus Accumulibacter affinis, assembly GCA_016713625.1. Classification (GTDB taxonomy): domain Bacteria; phylum Pseudomonadota; class Gammaproteobacteria; order Burkholderiales; family Rhodocyclaceae; genus Accumulibacter; species Accumulibacter affinis. The sequence goes on along the minus strand of JADJOT010000001.1, from coordinate 85,539 downwards.
TTGTGTCCGCTACAGCTACCTGCCGTCCAAATCGACCACCCCGCGCCGCCACCGCTGCCAGCCCGACCTGGTGATGAGCGATCTGCCTGCCCCGGAGGCGGTCCGCGAGGCCATGCGCGTAACGCCAGCCTTCACCAGTAACCGCTTCGCTACGCCGGCCTACGCTCAGCTGACCCGAACGACCGCCCCGGAAATACGCACCGGCGCCGACAACGGTGCCGAGATGGGCGTCTGGAACCTGCTCCAGCAACCGCAGCGCGAAGCGAACCTCGCGCTGGCGCTGGACGAATACCTGCGTTTCGGCCTCGAAGCGGCCGCCCTGTTCGTCAATTGACCCAACCATTGAACATCCCCAGCCACCCGGGAGAGACCCCATGAAAGCCGACCTCAGCCGCGCCACGTTCGACCAGGCCAGACGCTATCGCAGCGTGCGCATGCAGCAGGGCCGCGTGCAGCTCGACGCCGATTTCAACGAGCAGCAGGACATCCTCAACCGGCGCATCGAGATCGAGACACGCGACAGCCTGGGTCCGGTGGCCGTGCCGATCGACAACCCCGGATTCGGTCTGACGCCGGCCGGTACCGATTTGGCTATCTCGGTCGGTCGCCTCTACGTCGATGGCCTGCTCTGCGAGAACCCGGCCACCGCCACCGTCGCCAGGCAGCCCGATCTTCCTGACACTGCGTCTCCGGTGCTCCCGGCCGGTGCTTCACTATTGCCGCTGCCGCCCGCCGGGGTCACCGCAGACAGCATCACCGGCGTCGTCGTCTTCAACGGCGGCACTGTCGTGCCGCCTGCCGAAGGCACCTACCTTGCCTATCTCGAAGCCTGGCAGCGCCACCTCAGCCCGATCGACCTGCCGGTGAAAGACACCAGCATGCGTGAAGTGGCGCTCGGCGGCCCCGACACCTGCACCCGTGAAAAAACCGTCTGGCAGGTCAAGCTGCTGCGCGCCGGGGATACCGGCGCCGCGCTCGACTGCCTGTCGAACATTGCCGCCTGGAACGTCCTGACCGCCGCACCGGACGGTCGCCTCGCCGCCCGCGCAGAGGCCAGCATCCCGCCCAGGACCCCTTGCCAGTTGCCGCCGGAAGCTGGCTACCGCTTGCTCGAAAACCATCTCTATCGCGTCGAAATACACGATGACGGCAGCGTTGCCGGCAAGGCCTGCTACAAGTGGTCGCGCGACAACGGCAGCCTGCTCAGCAGGGTCGTGCGCTGGCTCGACGACCCCATTGCCAACGAATTCGAAGTCGCCAGCATCGGCCGCGACGAGGTGCTGGCGATCACCGGCGATTGCTGGGTCGAGTTCATCGACGACACCCACGAACTCCTTGGCCAGCCAGGACCGCTGGTACCGGTAGTCCGCACCGAAGGAAATGTCGTCACCGTCGACCTGACCAGGCTGATCGGCCATGCGCTGGACAAGGCACTGTTCCCGAGCAATCCGCGCGTCCGTCGCTGGGATGGCGTCGCCGAAATCAAGCCTGCCGCCATCGCCAATCCCAACACCGGTTGGGAAGAACTCGCCCAGGACGGCATAGAACTCAAGTTCTCCCCGGGTAGTTACCGCATTGGCGACTACTGGCTGATTCCGGCACGTACCCCCACGGCGAACATCGAATGGCCGCAGGAGAGCGGCCAGCCAGCCTTCCGTGCCCCGGCCGGCGTACTGCGCGCTTTCGCCCGGCTCGCCCTGCTCGAATTCACGGCCGGCGCCTGGTCGCCGAGATCGGACTGTCGGCCGCTCTTCCCCAGCCTGAGCGAACTGACGCAGCTCCACTACGTCGGCGGCGACGGCCAAAGCATCAACACCAATCCACCGCCCAACACCCCACCGCTGGTCGCCCTGCCGAGCCCGCTGCGGGTCGGCGTCAGCAATGGCCAGTTTCCGGTCGCCAACGCCCAGGTGCGCTTTACGGTGGATGCCGGCGAACTGCCCAATGGCTCGACTGTGGAAGTGGTCGAAACGCTGGCTGACGGAACCGCGGCCATCGTTTGGTCGCTGGCTTCGGACCCAGGCAAACCCGTTCAGCATGCCACCGCCGAATTGCTCGTTGCCGGTCAAGTGCTCGCCGGCCGTTACCTGCCGGTGCAATTCACGGCCCAGCTTGCCCTCGCCAGCGGCATCGCCTACGACCCCGCCGGCTGCGCTGACCTGCTGGCCGCCAACGCCTATACCGTGCAGCAAGCCATCGACACTCTGTGCAAGCGCACCCAGGGCGGCGGCTGCTGCGTCACCGTCGGCCTGGCGGGCGAATTCGAGACGCTGGACCTGGCTCTGCGCAAGCTGATCGGCGAGGGTCGCCGCGATATCTGTATCTGCCTGCTGCCCGGCAACCACAGCCTGACCGATGCGCTCAGCCTGACCGGAACGACGCGTCACCGCATCAGCATCCATGGCGCCGGCCCGGCCACTCGCTTGCTACTCAAGGAGGAAATCCTCGAGTTCGACACCTTCGCTGCGCTGAGTTTGCGGGATCTCAGCGTGGTGAACTCCGGCGAGCCACGCAGCTTCAGCTTCCTGCGCTGCCAGGAACTCCACCTCAGCCACGTCCTGTTTTTTGGCCGCTCAACGACCGGCAGCAGCCTGCTGCGGATCACCGGCGCAGGACGCCTGCTGATCGAGGGCTGCTCCATTTTCGCCACTGCCGCCGCGAACAACGAAAAACCGGATTTTGTCCTCCAGCGCGTGCCCAGCCTTGCTGCCCACAAGGATGCCTTCGGCCCCACGGCCAGCATCGATGGCAGCCTGACCAAGGCCGCCGAAGCCATCGCCGCGCTCAGCCCCGCAGAACGTAAGAAGCTGTCCAGCGAGATTTCCACCCTGCTGCGCAGCAACGACCTGGCCAGGCTGAACAGCCGCGAGCAGACCGGCCTGAACAACCTGCGCCTCGCAGTCGACCGCAACAGTCCGGTCGCCAGCGTGAGCAGAACGCTCGATCAACTCGCCGCCGCCCTGTTGCGTACTGGCGCCCCGACCTTCGCGCTGGCCCTGGACGATACCGACGATGCCAGCCTGATCGACAACCGCCTGCGTGGTCGCATCACTCTGTTTGGCGAATCCGACGAACTGCCGGACCTCAACACTGATCAGATCGGCCGCCTCGCCGCCGCCATGAAGGCCGGCGCAGTGACCTTGGACGACAGCGGCACCCTCGTTCTCGAACGGAACTCGCTGCAGGGCATGCGTATCAGCGCCAAGGCGTTCGGGACAGTCATCGACAGCGCTCAGGGCAAGCTGCCCGCGTGGCACAACCTGCAGGTCACCAACAATCGCATCGACAGCGAGGAGGACCACTACCCCGGCTTCAACTGCGCGTTCAACGGCAACACCCTCGAACCGCAAGGCGACGTCGGGGTGCTGATGGCGAATCAAGCCAAGGTCCTCGGCAACTTCGCCCAACGCGACTTCCGCCTTTTCGTCATTGGCGCCAACCCGGAAGGATTCGGCAACGGCGCCTTACACATCGTGTAGTGCCACTGTAGCGCGGTGCCAGCAGCTTGCGAAGCAAAACCGGATGGGCGGGGGAGGACTTGCTGCCCCCGCGGGGCGCGGCTTACTGCTGGTCGAAATTCACGTCGTAGGGATACGAGCGATGCGGTTCATTGGCGTCGCGGCGGGATTTCTGCTCGTTCAGGTCAACTTTCCTGTCCCACCAGATCGCCCGACCGCGGCGCTGATCGTCGGCCCACTCGGGGTTCCTGGCCATCATCTCGCGCATGAACTTGGTGTGATCGGATTCGTACAAGGCCATCTCGCCTGCTCCCGGAGAATTAATGTGCAAGTCGCGTCAGCGACTCACGAATAATGTACAAGTCGCGTCAGCGACTCACGAAGCTTCCCTCGCCCGCTTGTGGGAGAGGGGTCGGGGGTGAGGGAACGGTCATGGCTTTCATCATCGGGGGTGTCTGGAATCGCCATGACCGTTAGCACGACTTCGCTGCTGAAGTCATTCGCCAGATTATACGCTCGCTGACGGTTCCCCGCTCGGCACCGAATCGAAGCGCATGACGCCGCCTTCGCAAGCCACCCGGATGGTATCGCCGGCGACAAAACGTCCTTCGAGAAGGGCTCTGGCCAGGGGATCCTCGAGTTGTGACTGGATCGCACGCTTCAGCGGGCGCGCACCATAAACCGGGTCGAAACCGGCCATCGCGACCTCCGAGAGGGCGCTGTCAGCGACCTCCAGCTTCAGCTCCAGCTGCGCCAGCCGCTTTTCGAGGTAAGCGAGCTGAATCCCGGCGATCGACTTGATATGTTTCTCGTCGAGCGCATGGAAGACGACCACTTCGTCGATGCGATTGATGAACTCGGGCCGGAAATAGGTCTTCACCTCGCCCATCACCGCCAGCTTGATCAGCTGGTAATCGTCACCGGCCATCTGCTGAATCATCTGGCTGCCGAGGTTCGAAGTCATCACCACCACGGTGTTCTTGAAATCGACGGTGCGACCGTGGCCGTCGGTCATCCGACCGTCGTCGAGAACCTGTAGCAGAACGTTGAAAACGTCCGGATGCGCTTTCTCGACTTCATCGAGGAGAATCACCGAGTAGGGCTTGCGCCGTACGGCTTCGGTCAGATAACCGCCCTCTTCGTAGCCAACGTAACCTGGCGGCGCGCCGATCAGACGTGACACCGAGTGCTTCTCCATGAATTCGCTCATGTCCACCCGAATCAGGTGCTCTTCCGAATCGAACAGGAAACCGGCCAGCGCCTTGCACAATTCGGTCTTGCCGACACCAGTGGGTCCGAGGAAGAGGAACGACCCGTAGGGCCGGTTGGGATCCGCCAGACCGGCGCGCGAACGGCGAATGGCGTTGGCCACCAGACGTACCGCCTCGTCCTGACCAACGACTCGCTGGTGCAGCCGTTCTTCCATTTTCAGGAGCTTTTCGCGTTCGCCCTGCATCATCTTCGACACCGGGATGCCGGTGGCACGCGAGACTACCTCGGCGATTTCTTCGGTGCCGACCTCGGTACGCAACAGCTTGTTGTGCGGAGCGCCATCGCCCGACTTTTCGGCGACCGTCAGCTGTGCCTCGAGTTGTGGCAGCCTGCCGTACTGGATTTCAGCGACCTTCTCCCACTTGTTCTCGCGCTGCAGATTCGCCAGTTCGAGTTTCAGCTTGTCGATTTCTTCCTTGATGTGCGCACTACCCTGCACCTGCGCCTTTTCCGCCTTCCAGATTTCGTCGAGGTCGTTGTACTCACGTTCGAGCTTGACGAGTTCCTCCTCGATCAGGTGCATGCGCTTCTTCGACGCTTCATCGCGCTCCTTGCGCACCGCCTCGCGCTCGATCTTGAGCTGGATCATGCGCCGGTCGAGCTTGTCCATGACCTCCGGTTTCGAGTCGATTTCCATCTTGATTCGCGCCGCAGCTTCGTCGATCAGGTCGATCGCCTTGTCCGGCAGGAAGCGGTCGGTAATGTAGCGATGCGAGAGCTCGGCCGCCGCGACGATCGCCGGATCGGTGATGTCGACGCCATGGTGCAACTCGTACTTCTCGCGCAGGCCGCGCAGGATCGCGATCGTCGATTCGACCGTCGGTTCATCGATCAGCACCTTCTGGAAGCGGCGTTCGAGCGCGGCATCCTTTTCGATGTACTTGCGATACTCATCGAGCGTCGTCGCCCCGACGCAGTGCAGTTCGCCACGCGCCAGCGCCGGCTTGAGCATGTTGCCGGCGTCGATCGCCCCCTCGGCCTTGCCGGCGCCGACCATGGTGTGCAACTCGTCGATGAAAACGATGATGCGCCCCTCTTCCTGGGCAATTTCCTTGAGCACCGCCTTCAGGCGCTCCTCGAATTCGCCACGGTATTTGGCGCCAGCGAGCAGCGCGGCCATGTCGAGACTCAGCACCTTCTTGCCCTTCAGCGTTTCCGGAACCTCGCCATTGACGATGCGCTGTGCCAGACCTTCGACAATCGCCGTCTTGCCGACCCCTGGCTCGCCGATCAGCACCGGATTGTTCTTGGTGCGCCGCTGCAGAATCTGAATTGCTCGCCGAATCTCGTCATCACGACCAATCACCGGATCGAGCTTGCCGAGGCGTGCACGTTCGGTCAGGTCGATGCAATACTTGCTCAGGGACTGTCGCGTCCCTTCTGCTTCCTGGGTATCGACTCCCTGCCCGCCACGCACCGACGCCACGGCCTGCTCGAGCGACTGTTTGACCAGCCCGTGCTGTCTGGCCAGGCGACCACACTCGCCCTTGTCGTCGCACAGGGCGAGCAGAAACATCTCCGAGGCGATGAACTGGTCGCCGCGCTGCTGTGCCTCCTTGTCGGTCAGGTTCAACAGCTTGGTCAGCTCGCGGCCAACCTGCACCTCGCCGCCGTGTCCCTGCACCTTGGGCAGCCGGCCAATCGCCTGCAGCAGCGCCGCCTTGAGCGCCTGCACATTGGCTCCGGCGCGCGCCAGCAACGACGAGGTCGAGCCATCCTCCTGCTGCAACAGAGCCAGCAACAGATGCTGCGGCTCGATCATCTGGTGGTCGTGGCCCACCGCCAGGCTTTGTGCATCGGCCAAAGCCTGCTGGAATTTGGTCGTCAGTTTGTCCAAACGCATGCTGCTCTCCTCGGTACAAATAGGTTGATGCTCGACAAATGGGGACGAGCGCCACCAATTCAAGAAGACGCGAGATCCACGCCGTGTGCCCTTTGGCCGACCAGCGCCGCGGAACCCATCGCACCCTGACGGGAATTCGCCAGCGAGCCGCGCCAGGAGAATTGTCTGGAGAAGCCGGAGCGGCCGTTCTGACTCCGATTAGGTGATACATTTGCCACCGGGAGAATGAGAGGCGCGATTTCCCGATGGCGAGGGCCGTCCGTCATATACCGCCCTGCTTGTGAAGGTTCTTCTTTCCTGGGAGGATTTCGCATGCGATGCACCCTTTTCCGAAACGCCGCGGCCTGCATGCTGCTCTGCCTGGCCATCAGCGCGACAGCGCAAGAGGGCAAGCGGGTGATCCCGATTCAGTATTCGGGCACGCTGAAGCAGATCAAGGATAGCGACGTCATCCGCATCGGCTATCGCGAGAACTCGCCGCCGTTTGCATTCCTCGACGCCAAGGGCAAACCCGTCGGCTATTCTCTGGACATCTGCGACGCGGTCATCGAAGAGATCGCCGCCGAACTGGAAAAAGAGATACGCGTTGCCTATCGGCCGGTAACTCCGGAGAATCGACTGGATCGGGTCACCTCCGGCGAGATTGACCTCGAATGCGGCTCGACGACCAACACCTTCGATCGACGCAAACGGGTGGCCTTCTCGCCGACGATTTTCGTCACCGGGATCAAGCTGCTGGTTCCCAGGAACAGCCGTGCCAGGTCGCTGCGCGATCTCCAGGGCAAGACGATAGTCCTCACGCGCGGCACCGTGCACGCCGAACTGATGCCCGGAATTGCCGATCGGCAGAAGCTGGGAATCAGCTTCGTCACTGGCGGCGACCACAACGAGTCGTTCAGCATTCTCACCGCCGGCAAGGCCGATGCCTTCGCCAACGACGACGTTCAGCTCTACGGCATGCTCGCCGAAACGAAAAGCACCGGTCAATATCGGGTGGTCGGCGATTTTCTGACCTATGCCGACTACGCGCTGAGTTTCCGCAAGGACGACCCCGACTTCGCCGAAATCGTTGAGCGCGCTTTCGCCACGCGCCTCTTCGGAAGTCGCGCCATCATGGCGATCTACGACAAGTGGTTCATGCGGCCGCTACCGCACGGCGAGCGGCTGAAGCTGCCAATGAGTCCCCACCTCGAACAACTGTTCGGTGTGCAAGGCGTGCGCGGTGACTGACCCGAAGCGAGGGATTCGTCGGCACACATGAAGGCGGTGGGTAAGACCGGCGGCCTGGCGCTGCTTTATTTCGAAATGGTCAGCAGCCTGGCGCTGGTCATCGGACTGCTGATCGTGAACCTGGTGCAACCAGGCACCGGCATGAACGTCGATCCGGCGACGCTGGACACCAAATCGCTGGTCGCCTACACCGGCCCGGGCAAGATGCAGAGCACCACCGAGTTCCTGCTCAATGTCATTCCCTGCTGCGAACGCGCACCACCCCGCGATGACCTGGCCGGCGCTGCTAGCCCTGCCAGCGTTCGGCAGCCTGCTCATCGACCGCGCGGGCAGCGACCCAGCGCGCACCGTCCGCGGTGAGCTCGCGCTTCCAGAACGGCGCCCGCGTTTTCAGGTAGTCCATGATGAACTCGCAGGCGGCGAAGGCTTCGCCACGGTGGCCGCCGCTAACGGCGACGAGGACGATCTGATCGGTCGGCAGCAGGCGGCCAACACGGTGGATCACCGTGGCATCGATGATCGTCCACCGCCGCCGGGCTTCGTCGACGATCGCTGCGAGCGCTTTCTCGGTCATCCCGGGGTAATGTTCGAGGAGCATTTCGGAAACGCCGGCAGCATCGTTCAGTTCGCGCACGACGCCGACAAACGAGACCAGCGCACCCACCTGCGGATGCTCCCGACGCAGCGCTGCCAACTCGACGCCGACGTCAAAATCGGCTTCCTGAACTCGCACCACTTGGCTAACCTCCGGTCACCGGCGGGAAGAAGGCGACCTCGTCGCCCGGCCGGAGCGGGGCATCGAGCCTGACCATTTCCTGGTTGACCGCATAGCGCAGGTTCCTGAAAGTCGCCAGGCTCTCCCAGGGGCCGCCCCGTTGTGCCAGGAACCCAAGCAGGCCGGCGATATCCGTGACACCGCCCGGCAGAGCCAGCTCTTCGCTACCCTGCCCGAGCTTCTCGCGCACACTCGCAAAGTACAGAATCTTCAGCATCGCCCTCTCCGTCAACTCAGCAGCGCCGAAAACGGCAGGAATCGCACCAGGTCACCGTGGTGGATCGCCTGCTGCGGTGGATTGTCGATCAGGCCATCGCCCCACACCGCCGAGCTCAGGACACCCGAACCCTGGTTGGCAAAGAGGTCCACGCCGCCGTCGGCATTGCTTCTGGCACGCAGAAACTCGCGCCGCGCGTCGGGTCGCAACCAGTCGAAATCGGCACGCAAGAGGAAGCTCTGTGGAGCCGTCCGGCGCACGCCCTGCATCTTCAACAGCACGGGCCGTACCAGCGTCAGGAAGGTCACCAGGCTCGACACCGGATTCCCCGGCAAACCAACGAATGCCGCCGTGCGTTGAGACGCGTGCAGGTGGCCGAAAGCCAGCGGTTTCCCGGGCTTGATGGCGATCTTCCAGATCTCCAGGCGCCCTTCGAGTTCGACGGCGGCCTTGACGTGATCTTCGTCGCCAACGGAAACGCCGCCCGAGCTGAGCACCAGGTCGTTGTCGAGTGCCGCTTCGCGCAAGGCCGCGCGCGTTGCCAGCAGATCGTCAGGCACCTGCCCGAGATCGCGCACCACGCAACCGAGTCCCTCGAGCAGGGCAGTGAGCAGAAAGCGGTTGGAATTGTAGATCGCCCCCGGCGGCAATTCCTCGCCAGGCATGCGCAGTTCGTCGCCGGTGCACAACAGCGCCACGCGCAGACGCCGAAAGACCGGCAGCTGGGCAATCCCGACCGACGCTGCCAGGGCAATGTCCTGCGGTCGCAGCCGTTGTCCGGCCGGGAGAATCTCGCTGCCGGCGGCGATATCGCTGCCGGCGCGGCGAATATGCTCACCCGCCTGCGGCAGATGATTGATCCGCACCGCATCCGCCGCGTGTTCGCAGAGCTCCTGCATCACCACCGCGTCGGCGCCGGCAGGGATTGGCGCACCAGTGAAAATCCGGGCAGCGGTTCCCGGCTGCAGCCTGCTGCCGACGCTGCCGGCGGCAATGCGCTGCGCTACCGGCAGACAGATCCCCGGCTGCGCAACGTCGGCGAGCGCCAGCGCGTAACCGTCCATCGCCGCGTTATCGAGTGGCGGTGCATCGACTGTCGCCTGCTGTGACTCTGCCAGGACTCGCCCGGCGGTCGCCAGCGTCGGTAAATAGCGAACTTCGGCAACCGACTGGACGCTGCCCAGCAAGCGCGACAGCGCGTCATCAAAGGACCGCATGCGTCTCCCCCTGAAGGTGTACGGCAGATAGAATGAAGCGAACAATCGCCTCGGTGTCGTTCAAGTCCAGCCGCGCCAGGTGCGCCGGCAGCAGCAGCGACCGCGCAGCATCCGTAGCCACCGCGACAATGTGCGGACTGTCCGGCCAGAGCGGCGGCTTGCCGTTGGCCGGTCGATAGACCTCGAGCTTGGGAATCGCTTCCTGCTTGAAGCCCTCGACGAAGACCAGGTCGCACGGCGAAAAGTGTGCGACATACTCCGCCAGCGTCGGCTCCGCGGCGCCGCGCAACTCGTTCATCAACACCCAGCGTGCACCGCTGGCCAGCAGCACCTCGCGGGCACCTGCCGCACGGTGGCGAAAGGAGTCCTTGCCCGGGCGGTCGATATCGAAGTGGTGGTGCGCGTGCTTGAGCACCGAAACCCTCAGCCCGCGCGCAGTCATGCGCGGCAGCAGCCTTTCCAGCAGCGTCGTCTTGCCTGAGCCGGAGTAGCCGGCAATGCCAAACAGCCTCATGCGCAGCTTCTCCTCTGGTCCTGGCAGGGCACCGGAAAGACCGCAGCAAAACCGCCACCACGAGTCCGGAAATTGGTCGTTTGACCACGGTAAAGACGCGCCGAAACCAGCTGCACGTCGCCGCGATAGACGTAATTGCGCAGATCGAGCTTGAAGTCCTGTTCGACGCCATCGACCAGCAGGCGCCGCTCGGAAGGCGCGACGATCGCCTGCGCAACGTAGCCGCCGCGCGCAATCTCCTCGAATACGCGTCGCGTCAGTTTGTCGCCCCGATAGGTCGCCTTGCTGCCAAACCCCGCCGCCGGCTTGAAGAACCATCGCCGGCGACTGGCCCAGAAGGCATCGGCCGTCGCCGGGAGCACTTCCTCGGTACGCGGAATACTACCCGACAGCAGCTCCCGTTCCGCTTCACTGAGGCCGATTTCGCGGCACCAGACGGCATCGCTCAAGGCCACCAGGTTGCGCTTGTCGGCGAACAGCGCATGCGCCTGCGGATGCGGCGTGACCACCACGGCGTCGGCCAGATAGGCCGCAAGCAGCGAGACATGCTGCGATTCCTCGAAAGCAAAGTCGGTCAGCCGGTTGGATACCAGGTCGATTGCCTGACCGCGACAGCACAGCCGTTCGCCGTCGAAGGTCAGCTCAGCCGGGTCGACCACCACCGTGGCGATGCCATGCGCCTCGAACAACTGGCGAAACAGCTCGAACTCGGGCGACAGGTATTGTTCCTCCGGGAGCACATCGACAATCGCGATGCGCGCCAGCGGCCGCACAGCCGCGCGCGCCAGCCGCCACTCGGCACGAAACATCGCCACAAAGACTTCCTCGAGCGGCGCCGGCGCCGGCATCATCCTCGCCACCGGCTCGCAGCACGCGCGCTGCGCGCGCAGCAGCCGCGCGTTGAGCAAGGCTCCGCCGGCGTTCGAATTGATCTCTATCAGTTGCGGGCCATCGGGACCGAGATGGAAGTCGTAGCCGAGGAAGACTCCTGCAGCGCCTGGCGAATGCCGGGCCACTGCCGGGGCGTAGGCCAGCACTCTGTCGCGATAGGCTGGCAGCGCCACCACCCGCTCGAGCACGGCGATCGTCTGCGCCATGCGCAAGAGATGCGCTGCACTGACGAAAACCATGCTGTCCGAAAAGAGATGCGGTCGGGACGCCAGCAGCTGTGCGTGCGACATGCTCCCCGCGCCGGCTTCGAGGGCCTGCTGCAGGGACTGGTGATCGACCGAGATGCAGGCGCAGCCGCGATTGAGCACTTCGGCTGCCGCCCGACAGTCCACCGGCAAGCGATCGACAGCAGCAGGAAGCGGCGGCGAGTGCATGTGGCTAGGCCGCTGGCGCATTGGCGAAGAAGGCCACGGCGTCAGCGAGATCGCGAGATCTCTTCATCGGCGGCAGGCTGCGCCAGATGCGTTTACCATAGGGTTTGCTAAGCAGGCGTGGGTCGCAGATCATCAGCACGCCGCGGTCTGCTTCATCGCGAATCAGACGCCCGGCCCCCTGCTTGACGCTGATCACTGCGCGCGGCAACTGATATTCCATGAAGGGATTGCGGCCCTGACTGCGCAGCTTGTCGATACGTGCCGAGAGCACCGGATCGTCGGGCGGAGCAAACGGCAGCTTGTCGATGACGACCAGCGACAGCGCGTCGCCGCGGACGTCGACGCCCTCCCAGAAGCTCTGGCTGCCGATCAGGATGGCGTTGCCGAGGCGGCGAAAACGCTCGAGCAACTCGTTCTTGCCACTCTCGCCCTGCAGCAGCAGGGGCAGTTCGAGTCCTTCGCGCGCCAGCCAGTCGGCAAGCAACTCGTGCGTGCGGCGCATTGCGCGCAGCGAGGTACACAGGAAGAAAGCCCTGCCGCCGCTGGCCTTCAGTACCGGCGCCGCAGCCTTGACCACTGCCTCGCAATATTCCTGGCTGTTCGGATCGGGCAGATTGCGCGGCGCGTAGAGCAGGGCCTGCCGCTGGTAGTCGAACGGACTCTCCCAGCGCGCCGAAGCGGCGTCGCCAAGCCCCATCTCGGCACAGTAGTGGCCAAAGTCATCCTGCACCGCGAGGGTCGCCGACGTGAAAATCCACGCTCGTGGATGGCCACCCATCTGTTTCTGCATGATCTCGGCAATCACCAGCGGCGTCGCGTTGAGCTGCAGCGAGTGGATGTAGGTTTCTCCCCAGCGGACGAAATCCAGGTTCGCCCCGCTCTGCCACCCCTGCAGCCGGGTCAGCAGATCGCCGGCCCGGCGCCAGCAGCTTTCGAGACCCTCGCCGCGCTGCGCCTGCGTTTCGAGCAGCGCTGCCAACGCCGCGAGGGCGTCGATCACCCGCTGCAGCCCTTCGCTGAAGCCCGCGCGCGCCTCGAGTTGCAGCAAGGCGTAGCGGGCCGGCTCGACCGCCAGGGCGAGGCGCAGATCGCGCACGGTTTTTTCGACAACGCCGGCCAGTTTCGGAAGATCCAGGCAGTCGCGCGCCGACGCCAGGCCTTCGAGCTGCGCATCGCGCGCCAGTTCAAGGATCTGCGCCGTAGATACGCTGTCACCAAAGAACAGGCTGGCGACCTCGGGCAACTGATGCGCCTCGTCAAAGATCACGGTGTTGCAGGCGGGCAGCAGTTCGGCCGTGCCCTCGTCACGCAGCATCACGTCGGCGAAGAACAGGTGATGATTGACCACCACCAGGTCGGCGGCCAGCGCCTCGCGGCGAGCGGCAAGGACGAAGCACTCCTTGTGATGCGGACAGTCCTGGCCGAGGCAGTTGTCGCGAGTGGAAGTGACCATTGCCCACACCGTCGCGCTCTCCGGCACACCCGCGCACTCGGCCTTGTCACCGCTGCGGGTCTTGCGGGCAAAACGCGCGATGCGCTGCGCGTACGCTGCATCGTCGCGCGACAGGAAGCGGCCATCGGCCAGCGAACGCTCGAGGTGATAGTGACACAGGTAGTTGGCTCGCCCCTTGAGCAGCGCGACCCTGACGGGCGAGTTGAGCACCTTGCGGATGGTCGGTATGTCGCGCGCAAAAAGCTGATCCTGCAGGTTCTTCGTACCGGTCGAAACGATCACCTTGCCACCCGCAAGCAGCGCCGGCACCAGATACGCATAGGTCTTGCCCGTGCCGGTTCCCGCCTCGGCAATCAGCACCCGATTGGCAGCGATCGCGGCGGCGATGCTCTCGGCCAGCTCCAGCTGCTGCTGGCGCTGGCGATAGCCGGGAATATTGGCCGCCAATGGCCCGTCGGCAGAAAAGACATCGGAGAGCAAAGCGGTCATGGACGGTTCGCCGGAAGTAGCCCGCATGCTAACAGAAGCCGGCGCGGCCAGCCCGTCCGCGACGCGCACTGCCGACAAATACCGCCGCGTCCTCCCCTGCTCCCCTGCTCCCCTCTTCCCGGCTGACCTATGCGGCCGTGGCCGCGTGCGCAGCCACCTGCAGCAGATGCTCGCGATGCACGGCCAGGCTCAGCGCGTTCGGTCGCAAGGCCTTGACGGCAGCGACCGCATCGTCCTGCGAGCAGCCACGTTCGAGCAGAATCTGCGCGGCCATCAGGCCGGTTCTTCCGGAACCGCCCTTGCAGTGAATGGCGATCTTCTTGCCGCCGTCGAGCAGCAGGTGCACCGCAGCGCGCTGCGCCTGCCAGGCGGCCGCAAAATCCGCCTCGGGCGCGTGTTCGTCTTCGATCGGCAGATGAAACCACTGCACACCTCGGTCTGCGCAGAGTTGCGCGAGATCGCTGACGCCGTTGCTCGCCAACTCGGCTTCCGGCATCAGCGTGATCAGTGCATCGGCACCGGCGGCGTGTAGCTGTTCGAGCGAGCTCGCCGCATCGACACCCCTGGTCCCCGGGCAGGGGGTGAGGATCAGGCCTGCGCCTTCGTCGTTGATCGGCAGCAGGTCGGCGGGATGAGTATTCATGGCCTTGGCTATCAGAGTGGGTTACGGCAGCTTGCCGAGGGAACGATGACCGGCTCGCGGGAGCCGCCGACGCGGGTCGCGGGCACTTCCTTCCCGGATTTTACTGGGACAGCCCACGCAAATGCGCATTCCCCAACGAAAAACCGAGAAGTGTCGAAGCTCGCCAGGGAAGCTGCAGCGGTAAGCAGGTATGCCGTCCCCGAAACCGCCGCTTGTTGTGAAAGAGGATGAAACGTCGCACCCAGCCGCTGTAGGCCTCTTCCGTGCGTATGCTATGATGCTTGAACTGGATGCGGTCGCTGAGCTGATCGAGCAGCCGCCGGGGCGGTGGCGGAGCCGGGAGGGCATTGACGCAATTGCCGGAAATTTTAGTGGACGGGTCCATGGCGCACCTCACTGTTTTGTCTGAGATTTTTCCGAGAGCTGTACATTCCTACAGTATAACGACGCAAAGCTTTGCGTCAAGTAGGACTGCTACTTGACGTTGGGCGTCTTACAAGGAAACGAAATGATCCAGCACGCAGACCGGTTTCTCGACTTCATCGCTCGCCGAGGGGTTGGTTCCAATGATGTTGTCGCATCGTCGCCTGCTTCATACATCTCGTACTTAAACAGCGTCGCTAAGCTCATCGACTCAGACATCACGCCTGCGAAACTTCGAACCGAAATTGACGTGTGCAACATTGCCAGAAGTATCAGCGGTAAGAGGAAGGAGAGAACCATCCGCAACTACTGCTCGGCCATGCGACAGTACGTCGCCATGGTTGAAGCTAATGGGCTCTGAGCACCACGTCGGCTCTTGTAAACTTCCAGTTGCTTACATGGGTTTCCTATTTCCTTGTCCGGAGCATTTGCCACTGTCCGTCGTGGTGCGTGTCCCGCTGTGCCGAGCTTCTTGGACGAACCGGACGCCCAACCCGGCGCTCAACCTTGCTCCTTTCAGTCGCTGGACGCTGCGCGATAAAGCCGCGCAGCGCCGGTTAGCTCTACGTTAGGCCACACAACAAGCACCTTTCCGCCGTCCCTATGAAGAACTCCAAGAGCAAGTGGCTCGCTTACACAGTGCTCGTCGGACTGATACCAATACTTTCGCGCCTACTTGTTTGGTCAATCGCAAGCAACGAAGTGGTCTTGCCTTTTGCTGCGACCGACTTCGTAGCGTTTGGACTGGTTCTGCACATTTCAAACATCAATGAACTGGAGCACGTGTCTGCGCAAAACAAATCTTGGAAGACTGTTCAGAACGGAGTATCTGTAATATTCATTGCACTGTACAGCGTCTTATTTGCCGTTTTACTGCTTGCTGAAAAGAATCCAAAGCTCGTAAACGCCAATTCCTTGTTGATATGTGTTGCAATGTTGGCTGTAACCTCATTCCTACTTAGTCTCAGCATTCTCCACCGCCTGACAGCAACAGTGAAGGGCACACCATGACTGCAAATATCATATTCACTGTCGTTGGAATCGGGATAATTCTCGGGCTCGGTGTAGTCATTTGGTCATACATTGATACGCGAAAGAAGTACTACGATAATTATATCGGAAGGCGGGCAAAGTGATTCGAAGCATTCTCTACCTAGATGAGCAGAAGCTCTACTCCTTGTCATCACAGGTGCTCGAAGGTCTAACCGAATACTTGCTGACCGAGACGAGTTCCGCAAGCGAAGAATCAGAAACCCAGAAGGGCCCCGTAGCAAGCGGCAAGGTACTCGCGGATGCCATGAAGCGCTCCAGCACATCCGTAGAGCGTCGCGTACTTCATGATCATGCTCTTGCCCTTTTCGAGGACAAGCTCTTAGCGTCAGGCCAAGTCGTAAATGTAGTTAATGCACCCGGATCATCCAACCAAGTCCTAAAGTCTTTCATAAGGGTCGCGGCACCAGCGAGTTTCATTGATGCAGAGAAGTTGAACAACCTACTGGGCATGTTCAATCGAATCGGCGAGGCATTGGCGTACGTGACGAATAATGAGAACATACAGGCTGCACATGCGGCCCTTGAGGCCGCAAAGACAGGATTGAAGGACAAGACAAAGTTGGCGCAACTTACGAAGCAAGCAAAGGAATTGACGGATGCCGCCCATTTAGCAAAGGCCTCGGGCCTCTATCAAGACCCAAAATTCTTGGAGAACTTATCACTGTTGACTAACTTCGCCTTTTCAGATCAGTTGGAAGTTCAGCAGCGCGTCGATGATCTGCTTTACTCAACTCCCCTCAAACGCGACTGTCTTCGCGAGCCTGAAGGGTTGCTGATCCGAAAGTACTCCAGGAAGACCGAGAAGTCATTGGTAGTTCTCGGGCTCGTAACGCAGACGGCGATTCCTACGAACACCAAGACCGCAGGGCCGGACTTCAAGCCGGCGAATATGAAGGAAGCCGTTACCAATATGGTTGATCATATTGCAGCAATGGAATCCTCCCTGTCGGGAAAGATCGAGCGGGAAGTGGTGATCGATCCGATCGCCGTCTACGTGTCGCTATAGAACGAATCCGCAGGCTATTCCTGCACCTGGAGTACCGGCGCAGTGTGGCCTAACCCTGTCTTGCACCGGACTCGCCTTCGGCGAGCCGGTGAAGTCCACGTGTGCGCCGGGCATGGCGCGTTACTTCTTAGGTGAAAGTCATATGGCCAGGTTTTCGCAGAGCCGAAGGCAAGGAGAAGGGCAAGGGCGTCGCCGCGAGGCGGGGTCTGGAGGAAGCCCAATCCAAAGCTGCGGGGCGATGAACAAAAACCGGATATCAGGCGTGATGCATCTGGGGCGAGCGGGCACGTGACCGCGAAGCCCTCCATCTGCGGTTGGGGTGCATTTTGTAAATCCGGCGTCTATGCAGCGAAGGTAACGAGTCTTACCCCGGGAGATCTCCCCGGTGCCTCAGAGGACCGAGGCTGGGCGTTGGGTGACTGGCGCTGAATACCGTAGAGAAGTCAGCCGAGGGCATAGTAGGTGGCGCTTCCCACCGAAGGCCCGAACGATGAAAGGCGAAGGACCATGACGAAGAGAGACGGGATCGCATCTGACCACTTGCTTACGCAAGCTGCGGCTACACCGCAGGATGAACTCGTCGCTGGTTTGTCAGGGACCCCCGAGCCGATTCCTCCCCAGGCGTTGCTGGCCCAAGTGCTGGATCGGGCCAATTTGCGACGCGTCCTGAAGCAAGTGCGCCAGAACAAAGGCGCGCCGGGTCTCGACGGCATGACCGTCGAAGCACTACCGGATTACCTCCGGCACCACTGGCCGGAAATCCGCGAGCAACTGGAAGTGGGCTGCTACTGCCCGCAACCGGTCAAGCGCGTGGAAATCGAGAAGGCGGACGGGAAAAAGCGCCCTTGGGGCATCCCGACGGTGTTGGACCGCTTCATCCAGCAAGCCATCGCGCAAGTTGTCTCGGCGCAATGGGAACCCCACTTCAACACCCACAGCTACGGATTCCGCCCCAAGCGCTCGGCCCACCAAGCCGTCCGCGCCGTCCAGGCCAACATCCAAGCAGGCTTCAACTGGGTGGTGGATATGGACCTGCAAGCCTTCTTGGATGCGGCTTCATAATGCCCCCTGGTTCATGAGGTATGGGAAAAGAGGTCGGGTTTGTCATCTATCACCCGGATTCGTAAACCTTTTCTGCGTCCCTGGCAGACATGAACGGCTTCGAGTTCGCCACGTTTGACACGCTGCAAGACGGTCTGGCGTGACACCCCGAGCCGCTTAGTGGCCTCTTGCATCACGACATAGCCTTCGGGTGCGTCCTCGACAAATTGACGGGCAAGGTCATCGGACATACGAATTTGCCAGGGCGCACCGGGCGTGACCTGCTCGCCGACGACAAATCCGTCGTTGACCCAGCGATGAAGCGTCGAGGGTGCCATGTTCAGGACAACAGCGGCCTGTTTGATGCTCATAAGCTCACCCACGGGCTGCTCTGCGGGGGGCTCGTAGCGAGGAATGTTCCAATGCCGGCGGGTATTGCCCACCAGGTTGGCCGTAAAGGGCAAGCTTTGTGCCGTCGTTCGGCCTTGCCGATTGAGAATGCCGGCGATGACCTCGTCCGGGTGGCGAGCTGCCAAACGGCGCAGGAGTGCCAAGGTTTCTTCATCGGTGCGAACGGTGGCCGGGCGAGAGCGCGGCAAATGGACATCCAGTTCGGTCAGTTGGCCACCACGCCAGCGCAGAGTCAGATGAGCCCGGTAGTCGTCGCGGAAAACGGCGATGATGACTTCTTCTACCAGGCTGCGCAGGAGTTCCTTCTGGTCGCGGGGCGTAGTCGTGGGGGCGAACCAGACGCGCTTGAGATCCTGGCCGAGCGCCAACAGCGCCTGCTGCTCGCCAGCGGTCAATGCGGCTGGGCGTTGCTGTTGACGACGGGTCAGTTCGGCCCGCGCCTGATCGACTTCTCGTAAGCGCTGCTCCCACTCGCTTTCGAGTCCGCGCGCTACTAGGCGGTTTTCTGGCTCGACTGCACGGTATCGCCGTTCCGGCTTTCTCGGCCTCATAGCGGGCGCGCTCGACGGCCAGTTGCCACTGCGCCAGTGCCGCATCCCGATCGGCTTCGTACTGCTGCGCAGCGAGCAAGGCCGCTTGCACCCCGGCGGGCTCCAGGACTTCCAGAAAAGCCTCGCTGACCGCTTCATCGATCTGCACGCCACCGACGCTGAGGCAGTATAACGCCGCGTCCGCCGACGATGTCCTTACCGGCACAGTGGTAGCCTGGCGTGACGTTGCGGCCGCGATAGTGGGTGCGCAGATGACGGCCGCAGTGTCCGCAGATCGCGAGGCCTTGCAGCAAGGCCGTCCCTTCCCGCAGAGCGCCACCCGCCTGGTGGGGCTGGGGTCGGGTATTGCCGTCAAGACGGGCCTGATTGGCCTCGTAAGTGACCCAATCGAGATACCCCGGGTGGTGCTCGGGGATCAGAACCGCCCAATCCGCTTGCGGCAGTTGGCGGATGCGCTTCCTGATCTGCCCCTGCTCATCCACATACCGCTCATTCCGGGTTTTCCATAGCAGTAGGCGCCCGCGTATACGGGATTCGTGGAGGATGTGGTGGATGGCCGTATAAGTCGGCGGTGTCCAGCGTATCTCGTCGGTCTGGTTGAAGCGCAGCGGGAAATTCAGGCCCTCGGTGTGAAACCAGAGCCAGACCCGGCGTGCCGAACCCAGTTCGGCAAACTGCTCGAACACCGAGCGGATCGCGGCGACCACCGCCGCATCGGGATCAAAGCGTATCTCCCTTCCTCTTCGCCCCAGACGAAGCCGATCGGTACGCCACGACGCAGTTCGCCGCGGGCGGCCTTGTTGCGGATGCCACCGTCGAGCCGTGCGCGCAGGATATGAAGTTCGGCTTCGCTCATGGTGCCTTTGAGCCCCAGTACGAGACGATCGTTGAATAGTCCAGGATGATAAAGCCCATCAGCATCACCGATCAAGGTATCGGTCATGCCACAGAGGTCGAGCAAGCGATACCAGTCGGCATTATTGCGCGCCAGACGGGAGACTTCCAGACCCAGAACCATCCCGACATGACCCAGGGCGACTTCGGTGGTCAATTGGACAAAGCCGGAACGCTGTGCCGCACTGGCGCCGGAAAGGCCAAGATCCTGGTCGATGACGATGACCTGGTCGCGTGCCCAGCCGAGCGCCACGGCGCGGTCGGCAAGTGCGTACTGACGGGCGGTGGATTCGCGGTTGTGCTCAACCTGAGCGGCAGATGATTGACGAATATAGACGACGGCGGCCCGCTGCAAATGGGTCTTACCGATTTTGCTGTCGTCACTCATGGCTGGGTTCCTCCTTTCCCGTTTCGGTCTTGGCGATCAGTTGCGCCAGCTTGTCGACAATGGCGGCGCGATGCCCCTCGTCGAGGTCCTCCCAGACCTTTGGGTCGCGCGGTGGGTTCTCCAGGAACGGCAGGCTCAGTTGCATGATGATTCTCCTCAGAAGGCGATGGACGGCGGAGAAGAGCGTCAACCAAAGTGCGGGTTCGGAGCAAGTCTGATAAGGAAGCCAAGCGAGTTCCGTTACTGTCGGGTGTCTTGACGGGAGTCTGGTCGGTGCCCCCCCAATCGGTCCACTCAGCGGGGATGAGTGACCGGCTCCGGTCCGGCAGGATCAGCAAGAGATAAGGGCCGCTGCTTCGGCGTGTATACCGCAAGACCTGCAGGGCGCGGCCCGCAAAAGGGTGGCCCGGACGGACGATGGTGACCTGGTCGGGAGAGTCTTCGGAATGGGTAGTGTGTCGCGGTTTCCTTTGACCGGGTGAATCATGACCGGCTGATGGCGCGGCTGTCAGCGGCGTTCTGAAAGTCCCATAAACCTGGCGGTTTGAAAGTCGTGTTTCTTCTTCCTCGATTTTCTTCAGCGGGTTTCATTTCAATGGTTTTCTGAGTCTTCTTCCGCGCCCTTCCGTTTTCTTCCTTGTTCGCTTTCCTGTCGTTCCGATAGTGCTCGTATGGCGCCTGGCGGCGCCTGCAGGCATTGCATGATTCGGTGCAAGGAGGGTGAGCCATGGCACACCAGAAGGCACACAACTGTCTGTTTTGCGGAGAAGTCTTCCAGGCCGATGCGCGCAACGCAGCGCACCAGAAATACTGTTCCGAAGCGCCTTGTCGAAAGGCCAGCCAGACGGCGAGCCGGCGCACCTGGCTGGCCAAATCGGAGAACCAGGACTACTTCCGCGGACCGGAGAATGTTGCGCGGGTACAGGCGTGGCGGGCGGCGCACCCGGGGTACTGGCGACGACCGCGACGGGAAATCGAGGTGGAAGCGCAGGTGGTGCTTGCGTTACAAGATGTCTGCCCTCTCAAGCACTTGAAATCGTTGAGGAATCTCAAGAACCGCCGAAAAGTGCGTTACAAGATGTCTGGCGCGATCAACCCGCTGTTTTGATTGGTTTTATTGCCCAATTTACCGGCAGTGCGTTACAGGATGACATCGCCAGGAACACCCGGCGACTGGTAAAACTGGGGCACGATATCTTGGCTGGAAGGATGGGTGATGACGATCAAACGAGTGCTTTGTCCGGAACGGATCAGGCAGATACCGCCCCAGTTCAGTTGGGTCGACCACCGCCTGGTGCGCGAGCGCTACCTCGATCGCTGTAACCCCCGGCGGCGGCGCTCTATCTGTTTCTGGTGACCGTTGCCGACGTCCAGGGGTTGAGCTACTACTCGGATGCCGCAGTCGGTCGCGCCCTGTCATTGGCCTCTGCCCATCTGAATCAGGCCCGCGACGATCTCGTCCAGGCGGGACTGATCGCCTTTCAACGCCCGCTCTACCAGGTCCTGGCGCTGGATGCCCCCCGGCCGGTCGAAGCGCGCACCCTCGCGGCAGACGAGATCGCTCTGCGCATCGGCGCGCTGCGTGCCGTCCTGGGACGCACGCCATGATCGATTACGAGATGTACTGCAAGATCAAGGATTGCCACGATCGGCAGCAGCTGACTATCGCCCAGACCGCCCGTACCCTCGATCTGCATGCCGAGACGGTGGCGAAGTGGGTGGGCTGCGCGCAGTTCCATCCCCGGCAGCCCGCACCGCGCAGCAGTCAGCTCGACCCGTTCAAGGACCAGATCGTTCGCCTGCTGGAAACCCATCCCTACAGCGCGCAGCAGATCTACCAGCGTCTGCGCGAGGACGGCTTCGCCGGCGGCTACACGATCGTCAAGAGCTATGTGCGCAAGGTCCGGCCGGTGCGCCGACAGGCGTTCCTCAAGCTCTCCTTTGCTCCCGGAGAATGTGCCCAACTGGACTGGGGGAATACGGAACGATCGGCGTCGGTTCGACGCGCCGACGCCTGTCCTTCTTCGTCATGGTGCTGTGCCATAGCCGTCTGATGTACGTCGAATTCACCGTCTCGCAGACCATGGAGCACTTTCTCGCGGCCCACGAGCACGCGTTCGCGGCCTTCCAGGGGTGTCCGGGTCGCTTGATGATCGACAATCTGAAGTCGGCGGTACTTCGCCGCGTCGTCGGTGAAGCGCCGACGTTCAATCCCCGCTATGTCGATTTCGCTCGGCATTGGGGGTTCGGGATCTCGGCGTGCAACGTGGCCAAGGGGAACGAAAAAGGGCGCGTCGAAAATGGCGTGGGCTATATCAAGAAGAATTTCCTGAACGGTCTGGACTTGCTCGACTTCAGCGCGGTGAACCCGGCCGCCGCGTTGTGGCTGGAGAGCATTGCCAACGTGCGTATCCATGGTGAAACGCACCAGCGACCGGTGGATCGCTTCAAGGAAGAGCAGGCGCTGTTGCACCCCCTCAATCCCATGCCCTATGACATCGGTCGCATCCAGAGCCAGCGCGTCTCAAAGCAGTTCCGTGTCGCGCTCGACACCAACCACTATTCGGTGCCGGCCGAGTTGGCGAGTCAGCGCGTGACGCTGAAGGCTTACCCGGATCGGGTGTGCATATACCACCAGGACAAGCTCGTCGCTCGCCATGTCCGCAGCTACGATCGGCGCCAGGATATCGAGGACCCCGATCATCCGAAGGAACTGCTCGCCCAGCGGCGCAAGGCCCGTGAGCAGCGCTTGCTGGTGCAGTTTCTGAGCCTGTCGCGGCACGCCCAGGCCTATCTCGAAGGCATCGAGCAACGCCGCATGAACCCGCGTCATCACCTGCGCAAGATCGTCGCGCTCGGCGAAATCTACGGCGTCGATGCACTCGACCGAGCGATCCGGGACGGCATTGAATTCGCCGCCTACAGCTGCGAGTACATCGCCAACATCCTGGAGATGCGGGCCCGCGAGACCCCCGAGCCGGGGGCGTTGCATCTCACCCGCCGCCAGGATCTCCTGGACATCGAGATCCCCGCCCCGATCTCTCCCCCTACGAAAGGCATGGCGATGAGCATTGACCGACGGATGGCTTCCCCTGTGCAGATCAGCACCGATGCGCTACGCGCGCAGTTGGGGCTCCTCAAATTGCCTTATCTGCTCGAACGCTTCGAACCCCTGGCCCAGGAAGCGGGAGCCGAGCAGTGGTCGCATGTCGACTATCTGGCGCGGCTGATCGAAGGCGAAGCGCATGCCCGCGAAGACCGCAGCATCCAGCGACGGGTAGCGCTCGCCCGCTTTCCGGTGCTCAAGACCCTCGATCAGTTCGAGTGGAACTGGCCGAGCAAAATCAACCGACCCCAGATTCAGAATCTCTTCCGGCTGCGCTTCATCGAGGACAAGGGCAACGTCATCTTCATTGCCAATGTCGGTCTGGGAAAAAGCCACCTCGGTATCGCGCTGGCACACACCGCCTGTCTGCGCGGCTACCCGGTGCTGTTCACCACCGCCGTGGATATCATCAACACGCTCTCCGCCGCTCAGGCGCAGGGCAATCTCAAGCGCGAACTACGCAAGTATCTGCAGCCGAAACTGCTGGTCGTCGACGAACTGGGCTATCTTCCGATCGACAAGCATGGTGCCGACCTGCTCTTTCAGATCATCAGCGAACGCTATGAGCACGGCGCCCTGATCATCACGACCAACCGCGCCTACAAGCACTGGCCGGAGATCTTCAATCACGACAGCACCCTGACCTCGGCGCTCCTGGATCGGCTCCTCCACCATGCCGAAACCGTCCTCATCGAGGGCAAGAGCTATCGCATGAAAGAGCAGATCGAGGCATGAGCGGCGCCTGCCCAGATCGTCGTAACGGTCACGAAACCGGAGTCCGCGGATGACTGACCCCCTGGTGACCGTCACGAAACCTGGCCGGCCTCTCCAGGGGAAGCGATCGATGACCGGCAGCGAGCGCAAACGTGCGCAGCGGATGCGCGACAGGAGGAGGGTCATAGAACCCAGCGGCCATGAGGCGGACGCGCCACTGCGGGCGCTCCTGGATCTTCTCGGAAGGGTGGAGGACTCCGAACCCGCTCGCCATTGTGCACGACGGGCATGGTTGGCTTTCGGCCAGCGGTATGGATTCGTGACCGTCACGCCATCAGGAGATGTGATCGAAAACCAGACTGCCTGGCCTCACCAGGACTGACGGTGGACCTGCTTCGCGCACGCTCGCTCATCCTCTACGATCACGAATTTCCGGCCGCCGAATTCGACCAGAGCGCACCTCGTCGCTCCCACGGCATGAGCGGCACCTGCCCAGATCGTCGTGACCGTCACGAAACCTGGATCAGCGGATGACGGACCCCTTGGTGACTGTCACGAAACCCGGCCCACATCTTCCGGGTAAGCAACCGAGAGACTGAAAACGGGCATCTTCTATCGCAGTCCGAAAAGTACCGGGCGTCTCCTGTCCGCACTTGGCTACGACTTCAAAGCGCACCATCCTTCAATGCGGTCTCGGCGCTATGTATACGCAAGTCGCGACCGTCCTACTCAGCCCCGCCAGACCAAAATCGTCATCATCAAAGCCCAAGTTCGCGCCTCTAAAAGCCGCGGAACCCTGCTTTGCGCTTCTCTACGATCACGAATTTCAAACCGCCCAATTCAACGGGAATTCACGCCGCCGCTCACACGCGGCTGAAGAGTCGCTGCCCGGACGCCGACCTACTGCGCCTGATCAATCGCTTTCTGAAGGCGGGCGTGAGCATCGAGGGGCAGGTTGAACCGACGCCTCTCGGCGTGCCGCAAGGTGGGCCGCTCTCGCCAGTGCTGGCCAACGTGGTGCTGGATGAACTGGATTGGGAACTGGACCGGCGTGGCCACCGCTTTGCCCGTTACGCCGACGACTGCAACATCCTCGTCAAAAGCAAGCGCGCGGGCGAGCGCGTGATGGCCAGCGTGACACGCTTTGTCAGTGACTCGCTGCGGCTCACAGTGAATCCACTGAAAAGCGCGGTCGATCGGCCCATGAACCGCAAGTTCCTGGGCTTCACGGTCAGCCGCAACGGGGCCAAGCTCAAGGTGGCCGACAAGGCCCTCGACAAGCTCAAGGACCGCGTGCGGGAACTGACCCGCCGTACAAGAGGCACCACATTTGCCGTTGTCGTCGCAGAGCTTCGAGAGACCCTGCTTGGTTGGAAAGCGTACTTCGGAATCACCGAAGTGCTGAGCCCTCTGCGCGACATCGACAAGTGGGTACGACGCAAGTTACGCTGCTATCTCTGGAAACAATGGGGTCGAGCGGGCTACCGGGAACTGCGCAAACGCGGCGTGTCGGTCCGCGAAGCGTGGAACGTCAGCAAGTCCGCGCACGGTCCGTGGCGGGTGTCGCAGACACCGGCCCTGTCGATCGCGCTACCCTTGCGCTTCTTCGAACAAATGGGACTACCGAGCCTTGCGCCCCGGTAGGAATTTGCTTCATCGAACCGCCGGATACGTGACCCGTTCGTCCGGTGGTGTGGGAGGGGGAGGCCGCGAGGCTTTCTCCTATCCCGATTACCGTGAAAGCCCGGCTCTTTGACTTCGCTTTCATCGTCAGGGGCGAGTCAATCGTCAATCATGATGGGTTAGGCTCTTCGCAAACATGCGCGATAGCATATCGTTTGGGAGCAATTGAAATATGAGCCACTACCGCTTCTTCGTTATAGAGACGTATGAAAACAGAGGTGAGCCTTCAAACAAAAAGGTTCGCGCCAAGCCACTTCCTGGGCAAGGTGTATCTCCCAACCTGAATGTCGAATGCTCGACTGCAATGCGAGAGTCACATCCACCTGGCACTCTTTTCAAAGTCGATTGCAAGGTAACCAATCGCGAAGGCACGCCCTTCCTGTACCGTCACTTCATGTGGCCCTATGAGGTCCTTACTCAAGAGCAGGCAAAGCAGTTCATCGAACATAGGTTTGCCAAACAACCTCACAAGAATGAACGCGCATGAACGTCACGCTACCTATCGCTAAGTGTTCTGCATAGAGGCAGGCGGGTAGAGTAGAGGACAGGTTTTCGCCTGCCCTCCCTCATCAAACCGTGCATGCAGTTTTCCCGCACACGGCTTTCCGATGTTCTTCACGCCAAGGCATGCGCCGAGTGCCAGCCCGCTTTCGTAGGGACTTTGTACAGCCCGTAGCGCGCGTAGAGATGAGCACTTGGAAACCGGCCGGAGCCAATTCCACGGTCCTTCACCTTGTGACGCGCCATCAAGTGAGTCCGCAGCCGGTCTTCCGCGTGGGTTCTGACTTTGTTCATCGCCTGACTTGAATTGTGGAAGTGGAAATAGTTTGCCCAGCCTCGCAGGCTGCGGTTCACATTTCCCACGACGTCACTCAAAGGATGGGGTCAAATTCCTGCCCGTTAGTTCCGTCAGCCTCGCCTTGATCTTCTTCAGCGATTTATCGGCTGGCCGGACGCTCGGGTACGGTTTTCCGGTCTTGGCCCCTCGACTCATCTGAATCGTGAAACCCAGGAAATTGAAGCTTGCTTGAGTGGCGTCCACGATATGGGTCTTCGCCTCGTTGAGACTGAGGTCCAGACGTGCCAGGACATGCCGCACCACCTTCAGCGGTTCCTCTACCTCTTTTCGGCACAGGACGACAAAGTCATCCGCGTAACGCACGAGATGTGCGGACAACTTGCCCTTCAGGTGCCGCCGTTGCCATATGCGGTCGAGAATATGCAGGTAGCAGTTGGCCAGCAACGGGGAAATCACGCCACCTTGCGGCGTCCCTGACGATTGGCTTTCCCACCGCCCACGGTCTTCTTCACTCCGTTGTCGTCTTCGCCGATGACCGGGGCTTTGAGCCATTGCTTGATGAGGTGCAGAATCCCCCATCGACGATGCGCTCGGCCACCACGGCCAGTAGCTTGGCGTGCGGAATGCTATCAAAGGAAACCGCGACACACTACCCATTCCGAAGACTCTCCCGACCAGGTCACCATCGTCCGTCCGGGCCACCCTTTTGCGGGCCGCGCCCTGCAGGTCTTGCGGAGGTACACGCCGAAGCAGCGGCCCTTATCTCTTGCTGATCCTGCCGGACCGGAGCCGGTCACTCATCCCCGCTGAGTGGACCGATTGGGGGGCACCGACCAGACTCCCGTCAAGACACCCAACAGTAACGGAACTCGCTTGGCTTCCTTATCAGACTTGCTCCGAACCCGCACTTTGGTTGACGCTCTTCTCCGCCGTCCATCGCCTTCTGAGGAGAATCATCATGCAACTGAGCCTGCCGTTCCTGGAGAACCCACCGCGCGACCCAAAGGTCTGGGAGGACCTCGACGAGGGGCATCGCGCCGCCATTGTCGACAAGCTGGCGCAACTGATCGCCAAGACCGAAACGGGAAAGGAGGAACCCAGCCATGAGTGACGACAGCAAAATCGGTAAGACCCATTTGCAGCGGGCCGCCGTCGTCTATATTCGTCAATCATCTGCCGCTCAGGTTGAGCACAACCGCGAATCCACCGCCCGTCAGTACGCACTTGCCGACCGCGCCGTGGCGCTCGGCTGGGCACGCGACCAGGTCATCGTCATCGACCAGGATCTTGGCCTTTCCGGCGCCAGTGCGGCACAGCGTTCCGGCTTTGTCCAATTGACCACCGAAGTCGCCCTGGGTCATGTCGGGATGGTTCTGGGTCTGGAAGTCTCCCGTCTGGCGCGCAATAATGCCGACTGGTATCGCTTGCTCGACCTCTGTGGCATGACCGATACCTTGATCGGTGATGCTGATGGGCTTTATCATCCTGGACTATTCAACGATCGTCTCGTACTGGGGCTCAAAGGCACCATGAGCGAAGCCGAACTTCATATCCTGCGCGCACGGCTCGACGGTGGCATCCGCAACAAGGCCGCCCGCGGCGAACTGCGTCGTGGCGTACCGATCGGCTTCGTCTGGGGCGAAGAGGAAGGGGAGATACGCTTTGATCCCGATGCGGCGGTGGTCGCCGCGATCCGCTCGGTGTTCGAGCAGTTTGCCGAACTGGGTTCGGCACGCCGGGTCTGGCTCTGGTTTCACACCGAGGGCCTGAATTTCCCGCTGCGCTTCAACCAGACCGACGAGATACGCTGGACACCGCCGACTTATACGGCCATCCACCACATCCTCACGAATCCCGTGTACGCGGGCGCCTACTGCTATGGAAAAACCCGGAATGAGCGGTATGTGGATGAGCAGGGGCAGATCAGGAAGCGCATCCGCCAACTGCCGCAAGCGGATTGGGCGGTTCTGATCCCCGAGCACCACCCGGGGTATCTCGATTGGGTCACTTACGAGGCCAATCAGGCCCGTCTTGACGGCAATACCCG
Organism: Candidatus Accumulibacter affinis; assembly: GCA_016713625.1. Classification (GTDB taxonomy): domain Bacteria; phylum Pseudomonadota; class Gammaproteobacteria; order Burkholderiales; family Rhodocyclaceae; genus Accumulibacter; species Accumulibacter affinis. Next base: position 56,987 of record JADJOT010000001.1, on the reverse strand, counting down.
ACCCCAGCCCCACCAGGCGGGTGGCGCTCTGCGGGAAGGGACGGCCTTGCTGCAAGGCCTCGCGATCTGCGGACACTGCGGCCGTCATCTGCGCACCCACTATCGCGGCCGCAACGTCACGCCAGGCTACCACTGTGCCGGTAAGGACATCGTCGGCGGACGCGGCGTGTACTGCCTCAGCGTCGGTGGCGTGCAGATCGATGAAGCGGTCAGCGAGGCTTTTCTGGAAGTCCTGGAGCCCGCCGGGGTGCAAGCGGCCTTGCTCGCTGCGCAGCAGTACGAAGCCGATCGGGATGCGGCACTGGCGCAGTGGCAACTGGCCGTCGAGCGCGCCCGCTATGAGGCCGAGAAAGCCGAACGGCGATACCGTGCAGTCGAGCCAGAAAACCGCCTAGTAGCGCGCGGACTCGAAAGCGAGTGGGAGCAGCGCTTACGAGAAGTCGATCAGGCGCGGGCCGAACTGACCCGTCGTCAACAGCAACGCCCAGCCGCATTGACCGCTGGCGAGCAGCAGGCGCTGTTGGCGCTCGGCCAGGATCTCAAGCGCGTCTGGTTCGCCCCCACGACTACGCCCCGCGACCAGAAGGAACTCCTGCGCAGCCTGGTAGAAGAAGTCATCATCGCCGTTTTCCGCGACGACTACCGGGCTCATCTGACTCTGCGCTGGCGTGGTGGCCAACTGACCGAACTGGATGTCCATTTGCCGCGCTCTCGCCCGGCCACCGTTCGCACCGATGAAGAAACCTTGGCACTCCTGCGCCGTTTGGCAGCTCGCCACCCGGACGAGGTCATCGCCGGCATTCTCAATCGGCAAGGCCGAACGACGGCACGGGGCTTGCCCTTTACGGCCAACCTGGTGGGCAATACCCGCCGGCATTGGAACATTCCTCGCTACGAGCCCCCCGCAGAGCAGCCCGTGGGTGAGCTTATGAGCATCAAACAGGCCGCTGTTGTCCTGAACATGGCACCCTCGACGCTTCATCGCTGGGTCAACGACGGATTTGTCGTCGGCGAGCAGGTCGCGCCCGGTGCGCCCTGGCAAATTCGTATGTCCGATGACCTTGCCCGTCAATTTGTCGAGGACGCACCCGAAGGCTATGTCGTGATGCAAGAGGCCACTAAGCGGCTCGGGGTGTCACGCCAGACCGTCTTGCAGCGTGTCAAGCGTGGCGAACTCGAAGCCGTTCATGTCTGCCAGGGACGCAGAAAAGGTTTACGAATCCGGGTGATAGATGACAAACCCGACCTCTTTTCCCATACCTCATGAACCAGGGGGCATTATGAAGCCGCATCCAAATACTTCGATAGATCGGCGTCTATGACTTGGGTGTAGCCGGCCCAGAGCGCATTGGCAATGTCATCCACAGCATCGTGGGCCGATTTCTGCGGCCGGAATCCGTACGAATGCTCGCAGAAATCGGCTTCAAAGATCGGTTCGATGATGAGTTTCACCGCCATTTGTGCGACCCGGTCGCGCAGCGTCGGTATCCCGAGCGGGCGCTGACTGCCGTCCGCTTTGGGGATCATGACGCGCCGTACCGGTTGGGCTCGGTAGGTCTTGTCTTTCAGATCACGGGCCAGGTCCTTCAGGAACGTTTCTACCCCAATTCCGGTTTCTATGGCCTCGAAGCTGATCCCATCAATGCCAGGACTGCCTCGGTTCGACCGGACAAGCCGCCAGGCATGACTGAGGAGGTCTTCCCGGCTGATCTTGTCGTAGAGCGCGTAAAAGCGGTAGGCTGGTTCTTGCTTGGCCTTGGCATAGAGCTTCCTCTGTAGCGTCCTGATCGTATCTGGGGTGGTTAGCGACATGGCAATCCCTCGACCCTCCGCTCTTCGGTTGCACGAACAAAGTAGGGTTCCTTCCCTCGACCGGGGTTCTGTTGTCCCGCGATCTCGATCGGTACTATGAACCCCTCCGACTCCTGCCTGCAGCCGCTGCGCTTTCGTTGCCTTATACGCAGCGGTCGGTGGTCTCCCCACCCCCACAGACAGGTCTCCAGCACTGGGCAGTAAATCTTCGAGAACATGCCGTCCCTGCTACCCCGGGAGTCGATTGACGCCACTTCCGTTATTCGAGCGCCCATCCAACGGCCTTCCCCTTCTGACCACAGGGTCGGCTTCTCCACATAGTTTACGAGGCTACTCATAGGTTCACTTGCGCTACGGCCGTGCGACACGAAGTCGCTGGTAGAAGTTGTTCCCACTTCACCAGGAGGGAACCACCAATGTCACTTGGTGCATCTAAGAGTCTGAATAAAGAGCGACTCTGACAACGTAACGAAGCACCGCCAGGTGCGGGGTATAAATCGCGAGAGGCATACCCTTCTGGCAGCCATAAGCCGGATAAGTGCTAGATAATTGGTATGGTGAATAAATTTGAATCTGCGATAAAGATCGTGACGTAAAACAAGCGGAAATGGCTATTACGCTTGAACCAAAAGGTACTGGAGGTGGGAACAGCGCTCAGCCGTTGCGCTTTCGTGACCCATACGCCTCCCGGTCTAATGCAGGCACCTAACCCAATGTACTCTTACCAGTGGAACGTGGAAACCCTGTACTTCCCCTTCGGGGACAGCAGGCTGTGAAGTCTGCCCATGGATGTGCGGGAACAGGAACGAGGAAAAAGCGAATGCCGTGCTGTAATGGTGCGGATACGGGTTTTAAGGTTACCCGACGCGAAAGCGGGCAGACTTCCTTATGGTCTCTCTTCACAAGAGAGTTCGTAGAACCATCATCGCAGAAGGAAAGCAAATGGACGCTGCAACACGGGTGTGTGCACCTTCTGGCGTGGCGTGGAATGGCATCAGTTGGGCCAATGTTCGACGTCACGTAAGACGGCTGCAAACACGTATTGTGAAGGCAACACAGGAGGGCAGACACAACAAGGCGAGATCGTTGCAATGGCTGCTGACCCATTCGTTTAGCGGTAAAGCATTAGCCGTCAAGCGGGTGACTGAAAATAAAGGCAAGAACACTCCCGGGGTGGACAAAGTCACCTGGAAAACACCGGGGGCAAAGACCAACGCGATTGCGTCGTTGAAGAGGCGGGGTTATTCGCCGCTTCCGCTTCGGAGAGTATATATTCCGAAGAAAAATGGCAAGACGAGGCCACTGGGCATCCCGGTGATGAAATGCCGCGCCATGCAAGCGCTCCATCTGCTGGCGTTGGAACCCATCGCTGAAACCACCGCCGATCCGAATTCCTATGGGTTCAGACCGGAACGTTCAACCGCCGATGCTGGGGGCAATGTTTCAATTCTCTGGCTAAGCGAGCAAACGCGGAATGGGTGCTAGAGGCTGATATTCAGGGCTGTTTCGACAAAATTAGCCACGAATGGATGATCGCCAACATCCCCACGGACAAGGTAATTCTGACCAAGTGGCTTCAGGCGGGATTTGTGTATCAAAACGAACTTTTCCCCACAGAGGCCGGCACTCCGCAAGGAGGCATTATTTCACCGGTACTGGCAAACATGACTCTTGATGGCCTTGAAGCAAAGCTGGCGGAGAAATTCCCTAAAGCGACGCAGACAGGTCTGAAAATGAACATGGTGCGTTATGCGGATGACTTCATTATCACCGGCAACTCGAAAAAATGGCTGGAAAATGAGGTCAAGCCCGTAGTAATCGGGTTTCTGGCGGAACGTGGACTAGTCCTATCGCCGGAAAAAACGAAAACAACACATATCAAGGAAGGGTTTGACTTTCTCGGATGGAACATTCGCAAGTACAGCGGCAAGTTACTGATTAAGCCGTCGAAAGCGAACGTCAAAGCGCATCTTGACAAAATCCGTGACGTCATCAAGGAAAATCAGGCGGCTAAACAGGCCAACTTGATAAGGCGACTCAATCCTGTTTTACGAGGATGGGCGAATTACCACAGCCATGTAGTCGCCAAGGACACCTTTTGCTCGGATTGATGACGATATCTGGTCAATGCTATGGCGATGGGCGGCAAGAAGGCATCCCAATAAAGGAGCCCGATGGGTTAAGGAGAAATACTTTAAGTCCAGAGGCACCAGAAACTGGATATTTGCCGCAACAGAACAAAAAGAGGATGGAACGCGACGAGAAGTCACTTTGCTAAAAGAATCGGATACGCCAATACGTCGGCACGTCAAGATTCAAGCCAAGGCGAATCCTCACGACCCAAAATGGGAGCCGTATTTCGAGTCCCGATGGGGACAGAAGATGCTCAACTCGTCAAAAGGTCGCCGGACGTTCTACCGTGTCTGGCGAAGGCAAGATGGGCTGTGTTCTACCTGCCAAGCACCCATCACAAAGAGCACTCCTTGGAAGGCTTGCCATATTGTGAAAGTGACTGAAGGCGGGTCCGATGCAGCCGGCAATCTTCAACTTCAACATCTCAGTTGCCGTGGAAGTCAATATTACGCCAAAAACGAAGTGGTGTAACCGGGTGTCGAAAGATGCCTTTGTAGAGGCTTGAGCCGTGTGGATCGAAAGACCCATGCACGGTTCTGAGGGGGCTGGGCGCGGGTAACCGCGTCCAGCTACCCGACTGCTCTCTTGCTGTTTGGAAACTCACGACCCCGTGTCACCACAACGCCGCTTCCTCATGCTACCGGGGCGTACGGACAACTCCCCGGACGGGACTTCAACCCGTTAGACTTACTGCTGTTACTGCGAACGGTCAGGTCTTTTCTTTTTCCCAAACGTCGGCTACAATTGCCGACATGGCACGACCACTTCGTCTAGAGTTTCCTGGCGCCCTGTACCACGTGACCGCGCGCGGGGATGGGCGGGAGAATATTTATCTCTCCGATGACGACCGGCGCCTTTGTCTTGAAGTGCTGGGCGGCGTTGTACAGCGCTTCAACTGGACGATTCACGCGTACTGTTTGATGAGTAACCACTATCACCTGCTGGTCGAAACGCCGGATGCGAATCTCTCAAGAGGGATGCGGCAACTCAACGGGGTTTACACGCAGGCCTTCAACAGGGTCCATCAACGCGTCGGACACGTTTTTCAAGGCCGATACAAAGCGATCCTGATCGAAAAGGAAGCGCATTTGCTGGAACTGGCCCGCTACGTCGTCCTCAACCCGGTTCGGGCAGGAATGGTCGCAACCCCGGGAGAATGGCCCTGGAGCAGCTATCGCGCGATGGTCGGGAAAAAATGTGCGCCGGACTGGTTGGCGACACGATGGGTCCTGACGGGGTTCGGCGAGACGACACCGGCAGCCGTGGCTGCCTACGTTCGCTTCGTTGCCCAGGGAAGCTGCACCGCGATCACCCCATGGGCAAACGTGAAGCACCAGATGTTTCTGGGATCTGACGTCTTCGTGGATGCGATGCGCAGCCGCCCTTCTGCCGGTGGCGATCTACGCGAGGTGCCACAGGCCAGGGCACGGCCCGTACCCAAGCCGCTTGCTCACTTTGCCCATCAGTACCCCGACCGGGACAGTGCGATAGCGGCAGCCTACGCCAGTGGTGGGTATACGCTGAAGGAGATTGGTGATTACGTCGGCCTGCACTACTCCCGAGTGAGCAAGATCGTGCACCTCGCCGAGTCGGCGGGACGCAAGGCAAAAGAAAAAACCTGACCCCTATTTGTTGCCGCAACGAAAAAGCCTAGAAGTGTCGAACGTTCTGCGGCAGCAGCCATGACGCGTTACCATTCCACTCATCCCCAACCGGAGATCGTTCATGAACTTCACCATCGAGTGCGAGGAGGAAGTTGATGGCCGCTGGATAGCTGAGATTCCTCAGCTTCCCGGCGTCCTCTGTTATGGCAATACAGCCGAGGAGGCCATGGCAAAAGCTGAAGTGCTTGCTCTTCGTGCCATGGCCGAACGCCTTGAACATGGCGAGTCACGCGCCGTTGAAATCAAGATCTCTCTTCCTGTCGCTGCATGAGGCAACGGCCGTCCATCAAGGCCAAACGGTTGCTTTCGGCCCTGTTTGGCCTGGGGTGGAAACTCAAACGTCAGTCGGGTTCGCACCGCACTCTGTCCCGCGACGGCTGGCCAGACTTTGTCTTCGCCTTTCACGAGGGCGAGGAAATCGGCCCGCGAATGCTGGCTCGCATCGCCAAGCATACCGGCATCACGCCCGAAGACCTGTAATTCAGCGGGCAATCGTGCAGAAACGAGCTTTGACCCCAATGGCACTACCTTAAGCCTTGGTCGATTTGCTTCTGTATTGACTGCTGTTTGCGGCGTAAGCCCTTTTGCAGCGCCTGCCGGGGCTTAGTGAGGAGAGCTCGGGGTTTGGGTCTTCGCTTGACGACACGTGGTTCGACCCGACCTGGTCGGTTGGGTAGGCGCGCCTGAGCGATGCCGCCGAGCACGAAAGCGTGGCGACTGGCGAGGCGCCCGCGGGGGCAGCACCCAGGCTGTTCAAAAGCATTCAGGATTTGTAGAGCGGTCTTGAAACTCAATTGCCGTGGCAGGACGGCGCTCAGAGACGCGGCCTGCGCCATCACGGCGCGGACGAGGTTGTAACCGACCAAGTGGGCGGCGATCTCCTCTCGACCATCTCGGGGCTCTTGCAACGCAAGAGGTCCATCTGCATGACTCTTGATCGAACGTAGGTCAAGTTCGACGTGCCAGCGCTGGCGGTACAGTGGAACAGCTCGCGTTTGTTCCTGCTGCGGGTCGATCGTGTGGAAGCGAGCGTCCAGCCGGCAACGCGCGCCTCGCGCATGGTCAGACTCTCGGGCATGCTGGCGTAGATTGATTCACTCATCCAGGTCGGACGCTGGGGCGCATCCAGGGACCAGATGGTCGCGCGCACCCAGTTGCTGGCCGCGTCGAAAGTCGGTGTGTCGCCGTTGATGCTGGCGAATCACTACGTCGCCCTGCTGGATCAACCACGCAATCATGAAGTAGCCGGCATAGGCGCGATCGGCAACCACGACGTCACCAGGCTGCAGCTTTTGCGCCAAACTCCACAGGAGCGCGGTCTCCCCGGTTTCCTTACCCTGACACGGACCAACCGCCCAATCCAGGACGGATCCACAGGATAAGGAGACATCGCCACCAGGCGTGCGAGAGGAAAACCCAGACCCGTTTTCTGCGATCGATTCTGTGGAAAGCGCTTTTGGTTCGCCGCCGTGTCGGGCATCGACACCGTGCTACCGTCGACCAGCTTAACTTGGCGCCCATGCCACAACCATCCGGCCGGTTGCTGCGCACACACCCGCGCGCCAGTCTCTCGACCCAAACGCTCCAGTAGCTCAACGGGCAACCGTGCCCGTGCCTTGCAGTACGGCCCGGTGTTCAGGCTGCACGGGGTTTGTCCGTCCGCCACCCGAGCGCTCAGCGCACGCGCCACCGCATCCTGGCAGCTGTGATCCGCTCCGAGCACTTGTTCGAGAAACAACACCAGTGTCGGAACGGACTATAGACCCGCTCGCGCCAGACACCAACTTCTTCCATCGCCCATTCCATCAAAAGCTTCGAAGGAATCACATCCCCGAGCACCGATCCCACTGACTGGACAAAACGTGCCCGAAATCGCTTCACCTGTTCCGCAAGCCGCTGACCCCTGTTACTATCCATTTGGGCTGATCCTCCACGTAATCTCGATCGGATTCGACACCCGAATAATAACGCCAAGAGGCCTTCAGCCCACCTCTATACATCTGATCGGAAAGACTTTTCTGTTAAGGTAGTGCCATTGAGCTTTGACCCCTTTTTGACTATCCGTTGGGAAGAACGAAAGGGGTTCCGAGAGCGGCGAAGCGGTCGGCGAGATGGTCGAGCAGTCGTGGCTCTGCCGCGGTGGTCAGCAGGTCGGCATGCGTGCCTTCGACCGCAGCCCAGATGGCAGCGCCGTCGGGCACTCCCATGAAGTGCGCATTAGTGTTTTGGAAGCGCGCGTACGGGTGGCCCGGATAGTGCTTGGCCGCGGCAGCCACGCCGGAGCGGCCACGGTGCAGTGTATAGCCGCCGTGGTTCGAGGGAAAGTCGACGACGGGGAGGCCACGGTCGCAAATGCTGCGCTGCAGGCGATAAGCGGGCGCGCCGTCATTGATGAGGGGGGCCGTGCGACGATCGTCGTACACGTCAAGCCGGGTGAGGAACAACGACGCCTGAATGTCGGGCTGAACGTTCACGTGACGTAGCTCGCCGGTCAACGCAGCATCGTACGCGAACGCTGCGGCAACAAAGTGGAGAAGCGCGTCGGGGTTGCGCCAGATTACGTCGGTGTCCGAGAACAGGAGGTGGTTGGCGCGCTCGCCCGGAAGTAGATCGCGATCGGCGCGACGAAGCGCCGCGACACCCGCCCGCATCCCGTGGGCGTGGCTCAGGAAGTGGCGCCGCTCGACCAGGTCAATGCGGTCGACGCGCGCGGCAAGTTCCCGCAGGAACCCGACGCCACCGTCACGCGAGCAGTTGTCGACGATCACGATACGGGTCAGGAGTCCAAGCGCGGATTGCTCGGCAAGCGTGACGAGCATTAGTTTGAGGTAACGGGTGGTCGAGAAGTTAACCGTCACCAGCGCGACTCGCGGGTCGTCCTCAAGGACGGGCGTGGTCGAGGGTACGTGCTGCAGGCGCTTGACCGTCAGCGCCCAGACGCCGTCAACCATTGACGCGAGTTTATGACGAACCGCGTTGAGCGAGTCCGGTCGCCGCAACCGTTGCAGACCACCCGAGATACGTTTCAGGTCCATTCTTGTCTTCAGTGCCTTCGAGCGCAGCGCATCGTCGATCAACTGGCCATCAATCACGATGCTGGTTCTTGTGGCATATTCCCTCTTCAGAAAATCTCGCTATTCTACTTGCCGCCAAGCAACTCAACAATCGCGGCCGCTGTCCTCTGCTCCGCGGTAACCGACCACAGGCGCTCGAGCCGTGGTTGCCGGTGAAAGGCACCGCTGGATCGCGGCACCAGGGAAGGAAACTCGAGCCTGGCCGCTCGCATGCCAATGAATTGACATTCCAGATCCCGATGTGAGACATTGAGTCCCTTGTTTCGGGAGCCCATCGTGTTCGACTTCACCACCGTTCATGACCGCCGCCGCTGGTCGGCCACCAAATGGGTCAAGTACCGCGACCAGGAGGTCATCCCGCTGTGGATCGCCGATATGGATTTTGCGGTGGCGCCGCCGATCCAGGCGGCGGTGGCGGCGCAGGTCGCGCACGGCAACTTCGGCTACATGTCGGCGCCGCACGGTTTACGGCAGTTGCTGGTCGAGGACCATCGCCGGCGCTACAGCTGGGAGGTCGATCCCGCCTGGATCGTCTGGCTCTCGGGCCTGGTGCTCGGCATCAACCTGGCGGTCAAGGCCTGCTGCGCAGCGCAGGAGAAGGTGATCTCGTTTTCGCCGGTCTATCCGCCCTTCCTCAAGGCGCCCGGCCTGCAGGGACGCGGCCTGGTCGAGGTGCCACTCAAGCGCATCGGCGTGGTTGGCACCGACTATGTCATCGACTTCGACCGGCTCGAAGCGGTGATGAGCGAGCCGCCGGACGCGACAACCCCCGCCGTGCCTGGCGACGCCAGCACGGCGACGCGCCTGCTGCTGCTCTGCCACCCGCACAACCCGATCGGTCGCCTGTTTACGCGCGCCGAGCTCGATCGCCTGGCGGCTTTTTGCGAGCGGCACGATCTCTATGTCTGCTCCGACGAGGTGCATTGTGACCTGATCCTCGACGAAAAGGTGCCGCACCTGCCCTTCGCGCGCGTAATGGCCGAGCGTTCACCGGCGCTGCTCCAGCGCACCATCACGCTGAATGGCCAGGGCAAGACCTACAACATCGCCGGACTCGGCATCGCCTGGGCGATCATCCCCGACGCCGGCCTGCGCACGCGCTTCAAGGTCGCCATGCAGGGGCTGGTGCCCGACGCCTGCTGCTTCGGCTTCACCGCCGCGCAGGCGGCGTTCGCCGAAGGTGAGCCGTGGCGGCTGGCGCTGCTGGCGCAACTGCGCAGCAACCGCGATCTCGTCTCGGCGGCGCTGGACCGCATGCAGTTGCCGCACAGCCATCCCGAAGCCACCTACCTGACCTGGATCGACGCACGCGCTCTCGCCGAGCAGGTCGGCAATGCCGCGACCTGGTTTGAAGAGCATGGGGTCGGACTTTCCGATGGCGCCGATTTCGGTCAGCCCGGCTATGTGCGACTCAATTTTGCGACGCCACCGCGTCTGCTCCAGGAGGCACTGGCGCGGATGGAGAGCGCGCTCGCCCGTTACCGACAAGCCGCACCGCCAATCACTGCTGAATCCGCCTGAAGTTCCGTACAAACCCACCCCCGAAGAAGGAGACAACCATGCCCATAACGAAAAACATCGCCCGCAGCCTTGCCGCACTGACCCTCGGCGTCACCGCCGGCACCGCCCTGGCCGGCCCGACGCTCGACGCCATCAACAAGCGCGGCACCCTGGTGTGCGGCGTGCATACCGGCCTGACGGGTTTCTCCGCGCCGGACAGGAACGGCAAGTACGCCGGTATCGACGTGGACTACTGCAAGGCGCTGGCGGCGGCGATTCTCGGCAGCCCGGACAAGGTCAAGTACGTGCCGCTGACCGCGCAGCAGCGCTTCACCGCCCTGCAGTCCGGCGAAATCGACCTGCTCTCGCGCAACACCACCTGGAACTCGAAGCGCGACACGACCATGGGTTCGGTCTTCCCCGGCGTCTGGTTCTTTGACGGCCAGGCTTTTGTCGTGAACAGCAAGAAGAATCCCAAGGTCAGGAAACTCGCCGATCTCAACAAGGCGTCGGTGTGCGTGGAAACCGGTACCACCACCGAGCGCAACCTCGCCGACTACGCGCGCGCCAACAAGCTGACTTTCAAGCCGGTCGTCTTCGAAGGCCAGGAGGCCACCGAGAAAGCCTTCCAGTCGGGCCGTTGCGACGCCTATACCACCGATTCGTCGGGAATCGCCGCGATGCTGGTCAACCTGCCGTCGCGCGCCGACTATACGGTGTTGCCGGAGATCATCTCGAAGGAGCCGCTCGGCCCGATGCTGCGCCGCAACGACCAGGAATTCTTCGCCATCATGCGCTGGATGATCTTTGCGCTGCAGCAGGCCGAGGAATCGGGGGTGACGCAGGCGAACGTGCTGCAGATGAAGGCCGAGAGCAAGGATCCGACGATCCAGCGCCTCACTGGCGCCAGTGGCGAAGTCGGCAAGGGGCTCGGCCTCGATGCTGACTGGGCGGTACGGGCGATTCAGGCGGTCGGCAACTACGGCGAGAGCTACGACCGCAACATCAAACCGCTGGGTCTGACGCGCGGCATGAACGCGCTGTGGAACAAGGGTGGTCTGATGTATCCGATGCCACTCGACTGATCGACCAGGTGTGCACGCAGCGCCTCGCCGCCGGCCGCTGGCGAGGCGCTTTCTGCCTGGACAGCCATGTGGTCCTCTGAGCGACTCCGCAACGTCTTCTACCAGATCGCGCTGCTGCTGCTGATCGGCACGCTGGCGGGCTACGCGATCCACAATCTGGTACACAACCTCGAAAGCCGGGCGATCACCATCGGCTTCTCGTATTTTGGCCAGGAAGCGGGCTTCGACATCTCCGAGAAGCTCATCGACTACGACCCCACGCATTCCTACGGCCGCGCCTTTGGCGTCGGCCTGCTCAACACCCTGCTCGTCTCCTTCCTGGCGATCATCGCCGCCAGCCTGATCGGGCTGGCCATCGGCATCGGACGCCTGTCGCCGAACTGGCTGTTGCGCAAGCTCGCCGGCGGTTACGTCGAATCGGTGCGCAACGTGCCGCTGATCCTGCAGCTGCTGCTCTGGTATGGGGTGCTCACCGAACTGTTGCCACCGGTCGCCGAGGCCCACCGCTTCGCTTCCATCTATCTGAGTCAGCGCGGCTGCACGCTGCCCTGGCCGGTGGCGCATGCCGGCTGGTGGGCGGCGCTGCTCGGGCTGCTCGCCGCCCTCGCCTGCTCGCTGTTCTGGGCCCGCCGCGCACGCCGCATCCGCGACCGCGCCGGCCACGCCCCGCGCGTGCTGTGGCCGAGCCTGGCCGCCTGCCTGCTGCTGCCGCTGGCCGGCTGGGCGGCTTTCGGAGCGCCGAGCGAGTTTTCCGTACCGCTGATCTCGGGCTTCGACTTCGAAGGCGGCAAGACCGTCTCACCCGAGTTCATCGCGCTGTTCATCGGCCTGTCGACCTACACCGCCGCTTTCATTGCCGAAATCGTTCGCGGCGGCATCCTCGCCGTCGGCCGCGGTCAGACCGATGCCGCCGAAGCGCTCGGCCTGTCGCGCAGCCAGCGCCTGCGCCTGGTGATCCTGCCGCAGGCGCTGCGCGTGATGATTCCGCCGCTGACCAGCCAGTATCTCAACCTGACCAAGAACTCGTCGCTCGCCGTCGCCATCGGCTACCCCGATCTGGTGAGCATCTCGAACACCACGCTCAACCAGACCGGCCAGGCGATCGAAGCGATCGCCCTGATGATGGGCGTGTACCTGACCATCTCGCTGGCGATTTCCGGCCTGATGAACTGGTACAACCATCGCGTCCGCCTGGTCGAACGTTGAGATGAATAGCCACGCCACGGCTCGCCGTCCGGCCAGCGAACGCAGCCGCGACTGGCTGCGCCAGAACCTCTTTTCGTCGCCGGCCAATACCCTCACCACGCTGCTCGTGCTCACGCTGCTCGCCTGGCTGGCGGGCCGGTTCTTTTCCTGGGCAGTGCTCAACGCCGTCTGGGGCCAGGCCAGCGTCGCCACCTGCAACGCGCTGATGGGCCAGGGCGCCTGCTGGGCGGTGGTCGCCGACAAGTGGCAGCAGATGCTCTTCGGCATCTACCCGCAGGCCGAGCAGTGGCGGCCGGCCCTGGCCGTGCTGGTGTTCTGCAGCATCCTCGTGCTCTCGGCGATGCGCGCCTGCTGGCGCGTTCGCCGCCTGCTCGTGCTGTGGGTCGGCGGCAGCCTGCTCTGCGCCTGGCTGATGGCCGGCGGTCTCGGCCTCACACCGGTGCCGACTGCGCTCTGGGGCGGCCTGCCGATCACCCTGATGCTCGCCGTTTTCGGCACCCTGTTTGCCTTCCCGCTCGGCATCCTGCTCGCGCTCGGCCGGCGCTCGTCGCTGCCGATCCTGCGTGCCGCGTCGATCAGCTACATCGAGCTGGTGCGCGGCGTGCCGCTGATCACCGTGCTGTTCATGGCCTCGATCATGTTCGCGCTGTTCCTTCCCGAGGGCGTCAGCTTCGACAAGCTGCTGCGCGCGCAGGTGGCGATCATCCTGTTCAACGCCGCCTACCTCGCCGAGGTCGTGCGCGCCGGCCTGCAGGCGCTGCCGCGCGGACAATACGAAGCGGCGGACGCGCTCGGTCTCGGCTACTGGCAGACGCAACTGCTGGTGGTGCTGCCGCAGGCGCTGAAAATTACCATCCCGGCGCAGGTCAACAGCTTCATCGACAACTTCAAGGACACCTCGCTGGTGATCATCGTCTCGATCTTCGACTTCCTGTACGCGGTCAGGCAGGCGGTGATCAGCGACCTCGACTGGCGCCACTACTTCGTCGAGGGCTACCTCTTCGCGATGGCGGTGTATTGGCTGTTCTGCTACACGATGAGCCACTACAGCCAGTGGCTCGAGCAACACCTTTCGCGCGACCAGCGCAACTGAGGCCTGCCATGCACCACTCCGCCCAAGTCATGCCGGCCACGGCCGACGACATCATCCACATTGCGGGCCTCGACAAGTGGTTCGGCAACTTCCAGGCCCTGCGCAACATCTCGCTGACCGTCAAACGCGGCGAGCGCATCGTCATCTGCGGCCCCTCGGGATCGGGCAAGTCGACGCTGATCCGCTGCCTCAATCGCCTCGAAACGCACCAGGCCGGCACGGTGATCGTCGACGGTATCCGGCTCAACGATTCGCTGAAGAACATCGAGGCCGTGCGCAACGACATCGGCATGGTATTCCAGCACTTCAACCTGTTTCCGCACCTGACGGTGCTCGAAAACTGCACGCTGGCGCCGATCTGGGTCAGGAAACAGCCGCGCGCCACCGCCGAAGCCGCGGCCATGAAGCTTCTTGAACGCGTGCGGATCACCGACCAGGCCGCCAAGTATCCCGGCCAGTTGTCCGGCGGCCAGCAGCAGCGCGTGGCGATTGCGCGTGCGCTGTGCATGGCGCCGCGCATCATGCTCTTCGACGAACCGACCTCGGCGCTCGACCCGGAAATGGTCAAGGAAGTTCTCGACACCATGGTCTCGCTCGCCCGCGACGGCATGACGATGCTCTGCGTGACGCACGAAATGGGTTTCGCCCGCGCCGTCGCCGACCGCGTGATCTTCATGGACCAGGGCGAAATCGTCGAACAGGCGCCGCCGGAGATCTTTTTCTCGCAAGCCAAATCCGAGCGCACGCGGCAGTTTCTCGATCAGATCCTGGATCGCTGATGGGCGCCACACGCAGCGAACGCGACTCCTTCGGCACCGTCGAGGTCGCCGCCGACCGGCTCTGGGGCGCGCAGACGCAGCGCTCGCTCGAACTTTTCGCGATCTCCGGCGAGCGCATGCCGATGGAGATCGTGCATGCGCTCGCCAGAGTCAAAGCCGCTGGCGCGCGCGTCAATTGCGAGCTTGGCCTGTTGGCGGCAGACAAGGCGACGGCCATCGTTGCCGCCGCCGAGGAAGTGCTGGCCGGCCGCCACGCGGAGGAATTCCCGCTGGCGGTCTGGCAGACCGGTTCCGGCACCCAGAGCCACATGAACGTCAATGAGGTACTGGCCAACCGCGCCTCGGAACTGCTCGGCGGCGAGCGCGGCCAGCAGCGCCTCGTGCATGCCAACGACGACGTGAATCTCGGACAATCGTCGAACGACGTCTTTCCAACCGCCATGCACCTCGCCGCCGCGACCGGCATCGTGCACGCGCTGTTGCCGGCGCTGGCGCAGTTGCGCGCGACGCTGGCAGCGAAGTCGACGGCTTTCGCCGGCATCGTCAAGATCGGCCGCACGCACCTGCAGGACGCCACGCCGCTGACCCTCGGCCAGGAGTTCTCGGGCTACGTGGCGCAACTCGAACATGCCGAGTCGCTGCTCACTGCCGCGCTGTCTTCGCTCTATCCGCTGGCCATCGGCGGCACCGCCGTCGGTACCGGCCTCAACACCCACCCGGAGTTTGGCGCGCGCGTGGCGGCCGAACTCGCCGCCAGCAGCGGCCTGCCTTTCGTCAGCGCGGCCAACAAGTTTGCGGCACTCGCCGCCAACGACGGCCTGGTCGCCGCGCATGGAGCGCTGAGGACGCTCGCCGTGGCCTTGCTGAAGATCGCCAACGACGTCCGCTGGCTGGCCTCGGGGCCACGTTGCGGGCTCGGCGAGATCAGCCTGCCGGAAAACGAACCCGGCAGCTCGATCATGCCCGGCAAGGTAAATCCCACGCAATGCGAGGCGCTGGCCATGCTCTGCTGCCAGGTGATCGGCAACGACGTCGCCATCGGCATCGGCGGCGCTTCCGGCAACTTCGAACTCAACGTCTTCAAGCCACTGCTCGCCCACAACTTCCTGCAGAGTGTGCGTCTGCTCGCCGATGGCATGCGCAGCTTCGAGGCGCATTGCGTGCGCGGTATCGAAGCGCGGCGCGAACGCATCGCCGACCTGCTCGAACGCTCGCTGATGCTGGTGACGGCACTCGCTCCGCACATCGGCTACGACCGCGCCGCCGAGATCGCCAAACGCGCGCACCACGACGGTGGCACGCTGCGCGAAGCGGCGCTGGCGCTCGGCTACGTCACCGCCGAAGAGTTCGCGCGCTGGGTGCAGCCAGCGGCAATGACCGGCAACCAGGATCTGCGTACGCCCGAATGATTGTTGATTCCAGAATCGCATAGCCAAGGGGTGGGGACAGGGGTGCGAGGAACGGCAACGGGGTCAGGGTACTGTCCGCGAAACTGGAGGAAACTCGCCGACTTCGTGCTCGTGCATCTATTTGCTTTGGCTGACGCTCCCTTGTCGCGCTATCATTTGGCCCGACTTGAGTGTGAGGTGGTCAGAATGCGAACCGATGTCGTTGATGCACAGACGGCGAGGGCAGCCAGGGTCTTCCTGGATCGTATCGCCAGCAGTTATGCCGTGAGCGAGGCGATCCTGTTCGGCAGCCGCGCGCGGCGTACCCACCGGGAGGATAGCGATGCGGATATTGCTGTGGTCATTCAAGGCAGCCATGGCAAGCGATCCACCGTGGCCCTGGACATGGCGGGGGTGGCATTCGAAGTCCTTCTGTCCACTGGGGTACTGATCGAAGCTTTGCCCTTGTGGCAAGACGAATTCGACCACCCGGAGCACTTCAACAACCCCGCGTTGATCGAGGACATTCGCCGCGATGGGGTCAGGCTGCGCGAGTGAATGCCAACGAATACCTGCACAAGGCCGAGCGCACGCTTGCAGCGGCGCGGGTTCTGTTCGACAACGGTGATGTCGAAGGCGCCTGCAACCGTGCCTACTACGCCATGTTCGATGCCGCCCATGCTGCTCTGCTCGCATCAGGCGCGAGCCTTCCTGAAGCACAAACCAGAACACATCGCGGTCTGATTGGAGCTTTCGGCCTCCATTTTCGATCCCGAGAAACGATCCCGTCGCCTGCCACCGTCGGAGATCCTGCGGGCGACCGTTTTCGCCGGTTTTTTTGACATGTGTCAAGCCACGGAAAAATACCGCGAGGCGCCAATTGCGTGCACACCCTGCCGTGAACTAGAGTGGAAGAGTAATACGAGTGAACTCACGATTGATTGGGGAGAAAGAAGAAATGAAGCGAAACTGGACGAAAGCGGCAGTCGTCGTCGCGCTGGCCGCCGGAGTGACGAGTGCCATCGCAGCCGATTATGGCGATCTCGGCAAGCTTGAATATGAGTCGAGTTGCATCCTTTGCCATGGCAAGGACTTGAAGGGTGGGCCCACCGCCAAGTTCTTCCTGAAAGCGATGCCGCCGGATCTCACACAACTGTCGAGCAAGAACGCCGGCGTGTTCCCGTATGAGCGCGTTTATGGCGTCATCGACGGCCGGCAGGATGTGGCGTCGCATGGAACCCGCGAGATGCCGATCTGGGGCAAAGCGTATCAGTTCAAGGGCAGTGAGTGCAACGCCGACCCCTACGCTTCCGAAGCGTACGCCCGCGGCCGCATCTCCGCACTGGTCGACTACGTGCACCGGATGCAGACCAGGTAGGCTGAAAACGAGAGACAGGACCGCCCCGACAGCCTCTGTGGAGGCTGTCGTCTTTTCCGGAGCAGGCGTCGACCGACGGATCAAACCTGCTCAAGCTTCTCGCTACGGACCACCATGCTCGATCACTCGCCACGCGTTTTCATCAGCTACGCGCAGGAATCCGAAGACCATTCCGCCTGGGTGCTGGCGCTCGCCACGAGACTGCGCGGCGGCGGCATCACTGCCGTCATCGACCGCTATTTTCCTTGGGTCGAAAAAGGCTGGCGGACGTGGATGAACGAGCAGATCGAGCAGGCCGAGTGGGTGCTGGTGGTATGCACCGACGAGTACAAGAGACGATTTGACGGCAACACGCCGGCCGGCAGCGGCCGCGGCGTTCGCTGGGAGTCGCAGCACATCACGCAGGCGCTCTACGACGAAAAGTTCAGCAACCGGCGCTTCGTGCCGCTCCTGCCGCCGGGCGGCGACGAAGCCTGCATCCCGTTCGTTCTCAAGGATTATCGCAACTTCCGGCTCGACGAGGAATACGAGGCGCTCTACCGCCTGCTGACCGATCAGCCGGCGACGCCGGCGCCGGCGGTCGGCGAGATACGACACCTGTCGCCACTGCCACCGCCTTCGCCGGCGAAGCCCGCCGAACCGCCAGCGGGCCAGGCGGCGCCATGGCTGGAGATTGCCAATCCCTACCCCGGACTCGCCGCTTTCCGTCCCGAAGAATCCCGCTTCTTCTTCGGCCGCGAAGCGGACACCGCGCGCGTCGTCGAACGTCTCGAACAGTCGCGCTTCGTCAGCGTCGTCGGCCGCTCGGGAACCGGCAAGTCGTCGCTGGTCGCCGCCGGCGTGGTCCCCGCGCTGG
Organism: Candidatus Accumulibacter affinis; assembly: GCA_016713625.1. Taxonomy (GTDB): domain Bacteria; phylum Pseudomonadota; class Gammaproteobacteria; order Burkholderiales; family Rhodocyclaceae; genus Accumulibacter; species Accumulibacter affinis. Next base: position 39,019 of record JADJOT010000001.1, on the reverse strand, counting down.
AGAAACGAGCGGGGCGGCTGACCTATCTGCGCTTCAAGCCGCAGTCCGATCCCTACCGGCAGCTCGCCGAAGCGCTCGATCGTGCCTTGCCCGAAGATCGCTCGCCGTTCGGCCAGTCGCGCGCCGACGAGATTCGCCAAGCGCTCGCGAGCGACCCGGTGCAAGCGGTCAGCGAGCATCTCGGCGCGCTGCCGGCGCCGGTCCTGCTCTTCGCCGACCAGTTCGAGGAGCTGTTCACCCAGACGCCCCCCGCCGCAGCCAATCGCTTTCGCGAGCTGATCGACGCGTTGCGCGGCAACGACGCGCTGTACCTGGTGCTGACGCTGCGCAGCGAGTTCATGCCGCGTCTGGCCGACTGGCTGCGCGCCGAGTTGTTCGAGGCTTCGCTGCTCGTGCTCGATTCGATCCACGACGAAGAACGGCTGCGCGCAATCATCGTTCGTCCGGCCGCGGCCAGCGGCGTCGCGGTCCAGCCCGAGCTGCTCGCGGAGCTGTTGCCGGCGGCCCGCGACATGGCGGGTGCGCTGCCGCTGCTCGCCCTGACCCTGGCGCAGTTGTTTGCCCGGCGTGACCCGCTCAAGGGCCTGACGCTCCAGGGGTATCGCGACATGGGCGGCCTGCAGAAAGTGGTCGAGCAGGCCCTCGCGCCGATCGACAGGCGGATCGCTGGCAACCCGGCGCTGGCCGACGCCTGCGAGCGCCTGTTCGCCGAGCTGGCGACGGTCATCGACGAACTGCCGACACGCCGCACCGCCGATGTTCAGCGCCTGCGCGCCGATGCACCGCTCAGCGCACTGGTCGACGCGCTGCGCGCGCAGGGATTGCTGGCCGACCCCGACGACCGCCACGTCGAACTCGCGCACGAAACGCTGCTGACCCACTGGCCGCGGCTGCGCGAGTGGTGCGGGCGCTACGGTGAGAAGCTGGCGTTGCGCCGCCAGGCCGAACTCGCCGCCAGCGACTGGCAGAAGGCCAGGGCCAGCGAGAAGGCCTCCGGGCAGCCGGGAAGCGCCCGCCGCAGCGACCTCCTGCGCTGGACCTGGGAACGCCAGAAGCCTGCCCTCGAAGCGCTGCTGGCGCTGCATCCGCACCTGACCGCGCAGCCCGACGACGATTTCGCCAATTTCGTCGACACCGGCATCACCGCCTGGCGCAGCCTGGAAAGCGTGCTCGCCGAACCGCTGCAGAGCTTCCTCGCCCCCGAACCGCTACGCCTGCTCGCCGAGCTGAAGTCCGACGCAACGCCGCACCACCGCCGCGAGGAGATCGGCCTGCGTCTCAACCAGATGGGCGACCCGCGCCACGGCGTCGGCCTCGACGGCAAGGGCCTGCCGGACCTGGCCTGGGTCGACATCCCGGCGGGCCAGGTGACGCTGGAAACCGATCCGCCCGAAACCTTCGTGGTCCACCCTTTCCGTATCGCCCGCTACCCAATCACCTGGCGGCAGTACCGGGCTTTTCTCGACGCCGCCGACGGCTATCGCGATCCACGCTGGTGGGACGAGCTCAAGCACGAAGATCAGCCGGGCGAGGAACGCTGGAGCTTTGCCAATTACCCGGCGATCCATGTCTCGTGGTACGACGCAGTCGCTTTCTGCCGCTGGCTCAGCGACCGCCTGGGCTTGCTCGGAGACGAGGCCATCCGCCTGCCGACCGAATGGGAATGGCAGTGGGTAGCGCAGGCAGGCGCGGCAGCGGCCGAATACCCGTGGCACGGGGAATGGAATGCGATGCGCGCGAACAGTTACGAGAGTGGCGTCGGCCGGACGACGGCGGTCGGCATGTATCCGCTCGGTGCGCCTGCTGGCTGGCCGGTTCTGGACCTTGCCGGCAATGTTTGGGAATGGTGTGCCAACGAGTACCAGGCCCCCGCCAGTATCGCCCCGAGTACGGACGTGTCCCGCGTGCTGCGCGGCGGGGCGTGGGGCCGCGACCCGGGGTACTGTCGCGCGGCCTACCGCTACGGCGGCGCTCCGGGCTACCGCTTCAGCGGCGTCGGCTTCCGGGTGTGTCGTGGTTCGCCCATCGAACCACTGCGCGCGGCGCCCGCGAAATCTTTTTCCCCTTCTCATGCTCGGCCAGCCATACTGCTCGGGCCGGCTTCGGCCTGCGGGGCGGCCTGAAACGTGTCCCGCGTGCTGCGCGGCGGAGCGTGGAACAACAACCCGATGATCTGTCGCGCGGCGAACCGCAACGACAACGCTCGGGACAACCGCGAAAACAACATCGGCTTCCGGGTGTGTCGTGGTGCCCGCACCGTGATCATCCCCGCCAGGCGCCAGGGAGCATTCTGGCGCTTGCCGGAACTTCCGGCCGACCACGGTTTGCCGGGGCGAGGCCGGGGAATGATCGATGGCGCAGGCCTGTCTCGTCCGCACGAGCTCTGTGCGTCGGGCGCATAGCAAGACCGGGCGCCACCTGGATTCGCTCCCGTGGCGCCCACCTGTTTCAGGGGGCATTCTGTCTCACCCAGCCACCAAGCAACCTGCCGATTTTCGCCACCATGGCGCTGACGTGCGCATACTGGCCGTCGTTGAGCCCGTAGCCCGTAGGTCGGGTTAGCCCGCAGGGCGTAACCCGACATCCTGTAGCGGGAGCTTCCGGGCACAAAATAGCATCGTCGACGATCAAGCCGCGATGCCAGGAAAAGAGCTTGGCGCGACCGCTCTGTTGCCTCGGTCAAGCACCACCCCTGCTGTCTCTCAGTTTGGTCGGCGAGCAGGCCGCGCCTCAAGATGTTTCATGACACGAGGTGGCTGCCCGTCTTGCAATGACCGTTAGCGTAGCGCAACCCGACACTCTGGCGCCAATGGGTGTCGGGTTACGCCCTGCGGGCTAACCCGACCTACGGCTGCCGCGCCTAGCTGCGTGTTACGTCGACGACTTCGCGCTGTTCGCCGACCACAAGGCGACGCTGTGGGCCTGCAAGGAGGCGATCCAGGCCCGGCTGGCGGACCTGCGCCTGACCGTCCACGAGCGCTGCACGCAGGTGACGCCGACGGCCGATGGCATTCCCTGGCTGGGTTTCGTGGTCTTCCCGGATCATCGCCTGATCAAGGCGCGCAAGGTACGGCATGCGACCCGCCGCCTCGACCAGCGCTACGCAGCCTACCTGTCCGGCGCGATGCCCTTCGCGGAGTTCGACGCCGGCGTGCGCGGCTGGATCAACCACGTCCGGCATGCCGATTCGTGGGGTCTGCGCCGGCACCTGCTGGCGCCATTGGTACTGAAGCCCGGTGACGTGCCGCGAGCGCAGGGGGATGCGGCGGCAAGGGCCAATTTCGCGGGCACCGCTACGCGGCGCCCAGCGGTTCGATGGGGGCACCACGACACACCCGGAAGCCGACGTTGTCGTTGCGGTCGCCCCGAGCGCTGCCGCTGCGCTCCGCCGCGCGACAGTCCCCCGGGATGTTGGGCCACGCCCCGCCGCGCAGCACGCGGGACACGCCTCCAGGCGCGGCAAGCACCCACTCCCAGACGTTGCCGGCCGTGTCGTGCAAGCCCCAGGGGTTCGGCGGATAACGATCACGCACCGGCGTCGTTCGCGACCCGTCGCAGTTGGCCTTGTCCTTCGCGAAGTCCTTCCCCCACCAGTACGCCGTGTCCGTCCCGGCACGGGCGGCGTACTCCCACTCGGCCTCGGTCGGCAGGCGATAGGGCGCACCGGTTTTCTCGCTCAACCACTGCGTATACGCCCTGGCGTCGTTCCAACTGACGTTGATTACCGGACGATCGGCGCGTCCCCAGCCGGCGTCCGGCGGGAATTCGATCTCCTTTCCGTGGCGCTGCTGGTCCCACACATAGTAGTCGTACTCACGGAAAGTGAGCTCGTACCTGCCCAAGGCGAACGGCCTGGACAGGGTGACCTGATGCGCGACGTCGCCCGTGTCGCAGGTGGCGCCCTCGACGTCGTCGCGCCCCGGCAGGCAGCCCATCGTGAAGCTTCCCGGCTGGATCTCCACCATCTCCGGCAGCGGCGCATGGCCGGCGAGCGACTGGACGAACCATAGCGGCTTCTGGAGGGTGTAGCCGATTGGCAGATTGTTCCGGCTGGCCCACCAGACAGCTTCGCCAAATACGCCCACCCCCGCCAGAAGTAGAACGAGCTGCGTCGCCCCCGCCCACCGACTCCAGCGCACGAAGCGCCCTTCGGCGCTGTGCTGGTCGACCCGCAGCCGCCGGTAGCGCCAGAGATCGTGCCAGCCGGCGAGGTTCCACCAGCGACCGAGGATACGGCTCTGGCCCCAGCGCTCGGTCTGGAACCTGAGCTGCTGGCGGAGCATGTCGCGATCGCGGTTCCTCTCGATGTAGTCGTAGAGCGTCGGCCAATAGGCGACGGCCTTGCCGGTCTGCTCGTCCCTGCCGCGCGCGCGGATCAGCGTCTCGTGAATCAGGTCCACGTACTGCCGCTGCTGCTCCGTGCTGATGGTGATCAGCCGCAGCGCGCCCGTGTGCGCCAGCGCGGGAGCATCGGCGCGGCGCTCGCCGGAGAGCAGTTGCAGCACGCGTTCGCCGACCTCGGGCTTGCCGTCGCCGGCAATCATCAGCGCCTCTTCGCGGGCGATGCGCTGCCGCGTGTGACGACCTTCGTCGTTGATCCGGGTCAGGCGCAGCAGCAGTTCGAGCGCCGCCTGCCGGCCCTTGCTGACCTGGCCATCGATGCGCGCGAGCAATTCGTCGGCCTGCGCGCTGAGCATGCCGGCGATACGGTTGGACCGACGGTAGTGCTCGCCGCTCAGGCGCGTTCCCTGGCGTTGCTGCCAGAGCGTGAACAGCGCGTTCTCGACCAGCGGCAAGGCGCCGATCTCGTCACGGGCATCCTCGATGATCGCGGTGCTGACCTCGCTGACATCAAGACCCGCCAGACGCGCCGGTTGCTCGATGACTTCGCGCAGCCCGTGCTCGGAGATCGTCGGCAGGAAGTAGCGCTTGCAGTGGCTGTTGTAGATCGCCTGCAGGCGCGGCAAGTGCTCGAAACGGTCGAGGAAGTCGGCGCGCACGGTGCTGATCACGAACAGCGGGCACTCCGGGTCCTGCAGCGCGTTGGCGAGCTGTGCGTCGAAGCGCTTGCGCGCTGCGGTGTCGGCGAAGGTGAACAGTTCCTCGAACTGGTCGACGATCAGCAGGAACGCCGTCTGTTCGTTCCGCGCATCGCGCAGGGCGAAGGCCAGCGCGCGCTCGTCCTGTTCGAAAGCGTGTTGCCTGGCGAGCATGTTGCGCCGGCGGTCGTCGCTCACCAGCCCGTGCTCGATGACTTCGACCAGGCGCGTCAGCGGGTCCCTGCCCGGCATCATCGGGCCGAGGATGCGCCAGCGCTCGAAACCGGTGCGCGCCCACAGGGCGCCCTGTTCGATCATCGGCAGCATGCCGGCATTGACCAGCGACGACTTGCCGGTGCCGCTGTTGCCTTCGATCTGCAGCCAGCGGCAGTAGGCGGCGCCGCCGCCGCCGCGCAGGCCTTCGGGGTTGCTCTGCTGCTGGTCGCCGAGGTAGGTCAGGGCCTCGAGGGTTTCCTTGCGGCGTCCGAAGAACAGCCGCGAATCCTTGCTGCTGAAGGCGTTGAGGCCGAGGAACGGGCAACCCTCGATCACTGGCGGCGAGTCAAGGCGGATGGCGTGTGCCCGGATGGCGTCGATCAGCGTCGCCGAGACCGCTTCGGCAGGTTGCCAGCGAGTGGCCTGGAACAAGGCGAGAAACGGCGGCAGCGCTTCCGGTCGCGCCTCTTCGAGCAGGATCGGGAAGATCGGCAGACGGTCCTCGTCCTGATCTGGCGATAGATGCCGGATCAATGCGACCTGGACTTCGGCGCCAACCCAACGCCTTACCCCGTCGCGCCCGGTGAGAACGACGAACGCCGAACAGCCCTGCAAGGCGTCCTCCAGACGCTCCAGCCAGCGGTCGCCGACGCGCAACGAAGCATCGTCCTTGAAGACGCTCACTCCGGCCTGCTCGAGCTGCTCGCGCAACTTCGTTGCCGCAGTTTGGTCGCTGTGGCTGTAACTGAGGAAAACCTGCTCCATCGTTGTTCTCCCTGCCGTGGCTGGCGCACAGTTTAGGCGATTTCGGCGCCATCAGCGCTTCCTGCGCGCCTCGGCTTCCCGTCTGAGGCGTTCGAGTTCCTGGCGCCTGGCCTCGGGAGTCCCCCACAGTGCTGATCCTTGCGACACGGCGGCCCGGTCTGCGTCGCGTTGCGCCTGTAGCGCCTGGGTTGCGGCCAGGTGTTGTCGGTCCACCGCCCTGCCGCGCGCGCTCGCCCTTTCGGCGGCGATCGGTGCGCCACATGCGGGCAGCCCGGCCAGGTCCAGGTAATCCGCGATGGCCTCCTGCACCGACTCCCATCGCCATTCATTCCAGTGCGAGAACTCGTTGATCAACGGCAGATTGAGCGCCGCGTAGACCGGCGTCCACACCTCCTCCTCGCCCTGGCGACGACGCACGGCGAGTTTTGGATTGAACTGATACCAGCCCTGCGCGACCCGCTTGAACAGCGCCCGGTTGTAGGCGTAGTCGCGATCGATTTCGTTGCGCGCGAGAACGCCGGAGAGATGCTGACGCTTGTTGCGCTCCGGGCGAACGATATTGGTCGGCAGATGCTGCCAGGCCTCGAGAATCGCCTGCGTCTCGAAAGCGCCGATGCCCCGGCGCTGCCTGTGTGTGAAGCGCGACTTGAACAGCACCCACAGCGTCTGGAAGAGGAAGTACTCGGTCAGATGCCGGTCGATGCGTACCAGACGTTCCCCGGTATTGACGTCGATGCTCGCCGGGGCAAGCCGTTCGTAAAGCGCGGCGAGTGGGCCGCGGGCGAATTTCGCATCGCGGAAGCCCTCGCGCAAGGCCCAGTGCAACGCGTTGTAGCCATAGTGATCGACCGCGTCGCGATCGGCGCCGCGCTCGAGCAGGGCTTCCACCAACGACAGGTTGCCGGCGGCCGCAGCGGCCATCAGCGGCGTCTGGTTCATCGGCAGCCGATGCTCGCTGCCATACTGCTCGCATTGCTTCAGGATGTCCTTGAAATGGTTGGCGAAGTACGGCACGAAGGTCTTGCGGCCGAAGATCGGGCGTTGCTGCGCGAAATTGCTCGCCTGGTCGAATTTCGCTTCGCTGGCCAGCCATTCGGCGAGCTGCGGTTCGTCATGACAGGTGGCGTATTCGTAGAGCTGCTGCTTCATCTTGGCGCCGGGCGCCTGTTCGCGGAAGACCTTGACCAGCAGCTCGATGACCTTCGCTTCCCCGAGCACCGGCCAGGGCACCGGCGTTTCCTTGAGGATCGTCCGGCGGATCGCTTCGGCCTGTTCCTGCTTGCCTTGCAGTTCGAGCTTGCGCGCTTCCTTCTGCCAGTCTTCGAGGGTCGATTGTCGGGCCTCGACCTTGACCTGGCCGAGGTTCATGCCGAGCAGGCCGAACAGCGGATGGCCGGTGTCCGACTCGATCACGTAAACATTTTTGATCGCACGCGTCAGCGCCACGTACAGGGCATTGACGAAGAATTTGTAGACCTCGAGCGACTTGTCGCTCTTGTCTTTCGCCCGCCGGTAGTCGAGCGTGTCGACGGCAAGGTCGGCCGACGCGACGCCGTCGACGATCTCGGCAAACTCGGCGCGATGGTCGGAGATGAAGCGGTATAGGACGATGTTCTCGTATTCGAGGCCCTTGGCTTCGTGGATCGAAAACAGCAGCGGCGTGGCAAAATGCCTTCTCGCTTCGGCCTTGTCTTCGTCGCGCATCACCAGCACGGCGAACTGCGTCGACTGGCGAATCTTCTGGTCGAGTTCGCGTTTGCTGACGTCCTTGTCGGGCATCAACGCGACCTGTCCGGTCTCACCGCCAACGGCCTGGACGAGGAAGTTGCTCTCGCGGTCGATCGACCCGAAGCGCTGGTGCTTGATCTTCAGCAACTGGTTGGCGACGCGCGTGGCCTCGAGCCCGTTGCGGAAGTTGGCGGTGAGCACGCGCAGCTGCTGCCGCTCGGCGAGCTTCGGATCCTTCCAGAACAGGCTCTTGACCTGGCTCCAGGAGAAGAAGTTGGGATGGACGATCTGGTTGGAATCGCCGCAGAGCAGGAAGTGGCCGGGCTTCTTCAGGGTCTTGAGAACCAGCGCCAGTTGCACGGTGGTGATGTCCTGCACTTCGTCGATGACCACGAAGTCATAGCGCGGCGCGGCCAGCGCCTGCCAGTCCTGTGCGACGAGGTTGAGGTCGTAGAGCTTCGCCTCGGCGAGCCAGCCGCGATACTTCTCGAACAGATCGTAGACCCTGTCACGCAGATCGACCGGAAAGATCGACTGGCGAACACCCAGCGCCAGGTAGTCGTCGCGCGCAAGAACACCTCCGGCGCCGGCGGCCAGGACGCCGCGAATCTCTTCAAAGGCCTGATGGCCGTCGAACTCCCGAAAGGTCTGCCGCATGCGGCCAAACCAGCCGGCAAAGTCGCGCCAGCTGGCTTCCCGGCCGGGCGGCACGCGGATCGACTCGACGAATTCGCGGTAGGAAAGGAATACGGCTTCCTGTCCGGTGTGTTCGAAACCGTTGGCGTAATAGAGGTCGCGGGCACTCTGCGCGAGGTAGCTCGAGTGGGTGACGTAAAGGACTTCGCCTTCGGCATGCTTGAGTTTTTCCAGGGTCAGCGCGGTCTTGCCGCTGCCGGCGCTGCCGACGACGATCAGTGGTGCTGGCTGACGATAGATCGCATCCTGCGTGTCGTCGAAGGAGATCGGCTTGTCGAGCAGGTGAATCGCCGTGCGCTCCGGGTGCAGGTAGCGCACGGTCTGCGCTTCGCGGATTGCCGCGTCGGCGTCGATGTCGGGGATCTTGCTCTCGTCGATCGCCGCACCACGCAGAAAGCGCGATTTATCGTAATCGTGATTGGCGATCACTTCTAGCATCAGCGCGCAGACTTGGTCGCCATGCCGAACCAGCGAGAACAGCAGCCGGTCGGCGTCGTCGAGCCTGGCCCGGTAGAACTTGCCATGGCTGAGATTGACCAGCTTCTTTACCTGTGCGGCGCGGAAGTCGTGCCGGGCAATGGCATCGGCGACCTTGCGGTAGCTGGCCTTGACGCGCGAGGTGTCAAGACCGGTGTATTCGAGAATCTTCACTTGGGGTTTCCGCCTGGAGGATGTGAAAAGCGCTGTACAGCGCGGACGCCTTTGCGGAGTGCACGCCTGAGCAGCCGCAAGCGCCGGGGAGCGTAAGCTGAAAACCGCCTTCCGCAATGCGGGCGACCATTCTAACTCAAGCCCAGAACGGTGCCTATCGGCGTCGTGCTGCGCCACTGGGCCGCTGGCCATGGGGGCAAGTCGCTGTAGAATCAGCGACCAAGAAATGGCCAGGGCTCACCGCCGGTGGTGCTGGCCGCTCGGAACGTCGAACGAGGAGAATCGCGTATTTTCGGTGTATCGCTGGTCGGCGTCGTATCGCGCAGCGACGTCCTGCGTGCAGTCATCATCGACCCGCCGCTGAGCCTTTGGCGCTAGGCACGCCCCCGGCAGGCGGCAGCGACCACTTTTTGACGAGGAAGCCACATGAGCGACACACCACCAGTTCGCATCTATCACAACCAGCGCTGCTCCAAGAGCCGTGCGGCCTGCCAGCTGATCGCCGAGCGAGGCGTCACTGCCGAGATCATCGACTACCTCGCGACGCCGCCAAGCCGCGAAGATCTGCGAACGCTACTGAAAATGCTCGGCATGCGGCCCAGTGAACTGCTGCGCCGCGGCGAAGCGGTGTTCAAGGAGATCTACGCGGGACGCTCGCTGAGCGACGAGGAATCGCTGGACGCGCTCGTCGCGCACCCGATTCTGATCGAGCGCCCGATCGTCGTGCGTGGTGACCGGGCAGTCCTCGGTCGGTCACCCGAGAGGGTGCTGGAGTTGCTGGAATTGCTGGAATTGCCGTAGCGAGGCGGCCAGCTGCCGCTCGGGCATTTGCCGCCGCTTTCCCGCGCGTGATCTGGCGCTTGCACTCGCCCGGCCGAGCGCGGCGCTTACTTGCCCTGACCAGGCCGGGTCGCCCACGAATCCCTGAGCGTCACCGTTCGGTTGAACACCGGCGCGCCGGCGCGAGAATCGACGCGATCGGCGACGAAATAGCCGTGGCGTTCGAACTGGAAGCTCTCTTCCGCCTGCGCGTTTTTCAGGGCCGGCTCGAGCCAGGCCTTGATCACCCGCATGCTGTTCGGATTGAGGTCGTCGCGGAAGTCGCGTTCGAGACCCTCGGGGTCACCTTCGCGTCGCGCACCCGGAGTTGGCACGACGAACAGCCGGTCGTATAGCCGCACCTCGGCAAGACAGGCGTCCGCTACCGCCACCCCAGTGCAGATTGCCCTGACCTTGTAGGCGTCAGCACCTGGCGTGCCGCTCTTCGAGTCCGCCAGATACTCGCAGTGCCTGGCGCTGACGGCACCCTTTTCATCATGCTCGCAGCCAGTGCAGCGGAGTACGTACCCATAACGCAGACGCGCCATGTTGCCAGGGTACAGACGACGATAGCCCTTGCTCGGCTGTTCCATGAAATCTTCGCGCTCGATCCACAGCTCCCGGCCAAAGGGCATCGCGCGTTTGCCCAGCTCGGGCTTGAGCGGATGGTTGGGCGCGAAACAGTCCTCGCTCTGGCCGGCCGGGTAGTTGTCGATGATCAGCTTGAGCGGGTCGAGAACGGCGACGCGTCGCTCGGCTGATTCGTTGAGCACTTCGCGCATGCTGTCTTCGAGCTGCGAGTACTCGATCAGCGAATCGGACCGGGACACCCTGACGCGCTCGGCAAACAGGCGGAAACCGGCCGCCGGGTAGCCACGCCGGCGCGCACCGACGAGGGTCGGCAAGCGCGGATCATCCCAGCCGCTGACATGCTTTTCCTCGACCAGCTGGATCAGCCGGCGCTTCGAGAGCACGATGTAAGTCAGATTCAGGCGCGAGAACTCGATCTGCTGTGGCAGCGGGCGCTGCAGCAGACCGCCCTCGGCCAGGCGCTCGAGCAACCAGTCGTAGAACGGGCGCTGGTCGGCAAACTCGAGCGTACAGATCGAGTGGGTGATGTTTTCGAGCGCGTCCTCGATCGGATGCGCGTAGGTGTACATTGGATAGACACACCAGCGGTCACCGGTATTGTGATGGCTGGCGTGGCGAATCCGGTAGATCGCCGGATCGCGCAGATTGATGTTCGCCGCCGCCATGTCGATCCGGGCGCGCAGGACATGCGCGCCGTCCGGGAACTCGCCTTTCTGCATGCGCTTGAAGAGGTCCATGTTCTCGTCGACGCTGCGCTCGCGAAAAGGCGAGTCGGTGCCGCCTTCGGTGAGCGTGCCGCGACTGCCGCGCATCTCTTCGGCGCTCTGGCTTTCGACGTAGGCGTGACCACTGGCGATCAGGTATTCGGCGAACTCGACCATCCAGCCGAAGTAGTCGGAGGCGAAATAGAGGTTGCACTCACCTTCGTCGCGGCCTTCGCCAGCGGCGGATTCCCAGGTAAAGCCGAGCCAGCGCACCGAGTCGATGATCGAATCGACGTATTCCTGTTCTTCCTTCTCCGGATTGGTATCGTCGAAACGCAGATGGCAGCGGCCACCATAGTCCTGCGCGAGCCCGAAGTTGAGGCAGATCGACTTGGCATGGCCGAAGTGCAGATAGCCGTTCGGTTCCGGCGGAAAACGCGTGCGGACCTGCGCCGCGTCAAGCGCGCCAGCGAGCTGCTGCGCAGCCGGACCGGGGCGGCCCGACCAGCGGCGCGCGCCGCGTGCTTGCCGGCGGCGAGGTCGGCCTCGATGAGGTTGCGGATGAAGTTGGTGCTGGCGAGTCCGGCTGGGTTCGCCGCCTGGCTTTTTGGCTCCTGGCTCACAATGCAGTCCTTGATTCGAGAAGGCTCGCATTTTAACCGGCCAGGCCGAGAAAACCGCGAGAATTCCTGCTTGCCCGAAACATCGACTGGTCAGCGGCTGCGGCGAACGCCGGCGCCCGCGTCCGATTCGCTGCCGATCGCCTCCGCAACGGTCATGGCTATTTCAGACACCTCGAATGATGAACGCCATGACCGCATACCCCGACCCATCCCGCAAGCTGGCGAGGGGAGGTTCGTGAGTCGCTGCCGCGACTGTCACGGCAAGTACGCGGTCGGGGGCAGTCAGACATCCCGGACGGCGGATCGCGACGCGGGATGCTGAACGAAGCGAACGAAACTCGGTTGGTAAGGTACTCGCGGCTTCAGCACGTAGTTGGCCCAAAGATGTCTTCCAGACTCCGGTCATCAAGCACCTGATCCAGCCAGGTATCGATTTGCTCCAGGAAGCCGCAGAGATCTTGGCCAGCACATCGGGAGGACGGCAGCAAAACGCTTCTTGAGCAGCTTTTGCAGCGCCAGCGCTTCACCCTCGGCTTTACCCTCGGCCTTGTACGCGTTCGCCCATTCTTCGAGTCGTTCAGCCAACATGACATTCAGCTCCTGCAAGTCATCAACCAGAGGCAACACGATACGGTATTCCGCCTTGCGCATCAATGTAGCCCGGATCCAGAGGGCGAACATCCGGCGCAGGTCGGGCCGGTCGGCGAGCCACTCCTCCAGAAGGCCGAGCAAACCGCCGATGACTTCCGGCGAGGCCGGGTGTTCGATCCGGAAAACGGCCGCGACCAGGTTCTTGAGCGAGGCCAGATCGCTGTCGGTATAGGCGTTCTCGTCGATCAGCAGGTATTTCAGCCGGGGTTTGAACTGCTCGACCAATCCCGGAACCGGCGGGATCAATTCGACGACATCAGGACAAGCACCGTCAGCAAATCAGGCCGGCTTGATCATCAGAAAACCCGGGACGAACCACCGTCGTTAAGGCGTTCGGCTCGCCATCTGGGCGACCGTGTCGCCGCCGATCTCGGCAAGCAGCCGCTGCGGCTGGCTGATCGTGCTGAAGACGGCCATTCCGCTCCTCCCGTCAGGCACGGTAAATTTGCTGTGGCAGGTTGCCGTCATTCCCGCGCAGGATAACACCTCCCTGGCCAACTCCTTCCCCGTCAGCTTTGTCTGGCAGCCCTGACGCATGACCCAGCCGAATCGGATGCGTTTGCCGGTACCGCCCGTTTTCGCTGGCGAGGCGGTCAGATGGGGGTTGGCTAGCGGCAAAGGAGCGCTGGTAGCGCGGGGAGTGTGGGGTCAGTCAATGGGACGTGAGAGGTCGTCGGAGCTCCGTTGTGATCGTCAGGCGAGCTGCTTTCCCGGCGCGGAGTGCGCCGCGCTGGGGAAGAGGTCTTGGGCAGGCCCGGGAAGGTTATTCGAGTGGCAGCAGGAACGGTTTGGCGAGGAGCACGCGCATGCGCGCGGGATCGAGCCAGGAAGCGGCGCAGGAACTGCGGATAAAGGCGATGGCGCCGCGCACACCGAATTGCCGATACAGGTCGCGTAGCTGCCGGGTGAAGCGTGCCAGGGTATTGAAGACATGCGCCAGGCTTTCAGGGCATGGAGCGCGTGGAACTCCTGCCAGACCGTGGACAAATCCTTGTCCTTGAGCACGATCATGAACTGCCAGTGGTAGCCACGGCAGCGCTGCATCACCGGCCCGTTGGCGTAGAGGCCATCGAGCAGGAGCAGGATCGGCAGGCGGGGGAACAGCGTCTTGAGCCGGTCGCTCAAGCGCACCAAAGCCGCGCAGCTCGCCATCCTGCTTTTGCGCTTCGCTATCGCCCAGCGCGTGTTCGAGGAACTCGCTGAGCAACGGGATGACCAGACCGTTGTGGAAGGCGAGACTGGCATCCGAGAGGGACGAAGTACTGGGTGTGACGGGTTTCCTCCTTGCCGACGGTCCGCTGCAGGAGTTCCTCCGCCCAGAGGGTGTCGCCGGCGAGCTTCTGTGAGCCGTCGATGGCGATCGGATAGCAGCGGTTGATCAGATAGCGGCGAAAGCTCTTGCCGCGGATCAGCCGCTTGATCAAATCGACGTGGGCTTGTTCGAGGTGTTCCAGGTCGATGTCGCGCAGCAGCCGAAACAGGGTGTCGGCGTGTGGCAGGGTATCGATTTCCGGGAATAGCAGCTGCAGGGTGGTCAGCGAACTGCGGGCGGCTGATTTCGCGGTTGGTCTCGCGCCGGGAAGAGAACTGAAAGACGAACATCAACAAGCCGTAGAGCAGCAGCGCGGTGAGCTTGTGCCGGCGCTTCCCTGGGGTCTCTTGGGTCGGGAATCTGTTCCAGTTGACCGGAGCAAGGTGGGCAGCTCTTTGCGCAGGAGGCGCATCTGTTTGCTCACGGCGTCCTCGCGGGCCTCTCTCTCTTCGGCGATGGTCGCGAAGGTCGAGCATCGGTTGGGCAAAGAAGCGGGGGAGTGGGGAACTTGTCCACTCGCGCGCAGTTTCAAGTTCAGCGCCTTTTCCTGCTGTTTCTTTTTTTGCGCAGCCCCTGGATGGTGGCGCGTGTCGGGCGACGGCTCACGACCGGGAGTTCCCAGGGACGGCGCACAGCCGGTCGCGACCATCGGCGCAGAGCGGCTTGACCCACACCTGGCGGGGCGTGCTCTGATAGGACTGGCCGGGGCGGGCCAGCCCACGCCCGCTGGTCTCCCCAAGCAACTGCCAACCGGCGGCGCGGTAACAGGTACCGGCATAGTGACGCGGATCGACGAAGGTCTCGAGCAGCAGGGGCTCGAAGCCCCAGTGATCGAGCCAGTCGGCGCGTGCGCGGCGCGCGAGTTGTCCGAGCACATGGCTGGCCAGATGCGCTACCCGGACGTGGGGAAAGATCAGGAAGCGGCTGTTGTTCACCACCCGCGCCACGTTCTCGCGGCGGGCCTGGGCCGTCCAGCCGATCCAGCGGTCGCGCACGGCCACCGCCCGGGCAGCGCCGGCCAGCAGGACGCAGCCCAGGCGCCGGTCGCCCGCCAGGATGAAGTAGCGCAAGCGGTAGCCGAAGGCCCCCTGGAAACCCAACGGGTGCCAGCGCGCCACCAGCGCATCCCACTGCGCCCCCACGGCCGCGTCGCGAACCACTTCCAGGGAGACCGGGGCGAGTGCTGACAGGGCGCAGTGCACCGGGGACTCCTCGGCGATCGGCTCTACGGCTGCCGATGGGGGCGCGCAGCGGCGCGGCGGCGAGGGCCGCAGTGCAGGAAGCGCCAGCAACCCGGCCACCCGCAAACGTTCCAGGAACTCCAGGCAGGCGTGGATCTTCGGGGTTCCCGATAGGGTGGACCAAGCGAGATGTTCGCAGAGCGTCGCCGCCAACTCCTGGCGCGGCAATCCCGGCAGCCATGCCACGGTCGCACAGAGATCAGCAATCTCCGCAGCGCTGAATTCGCGACCGCAGTGCACCCAACCTCTCGTATTCATGACCTCCACCACGGATCCTCCGACTCAAGCGCAGACCTGTTGTCCTTCACGTATCCTGCCAGAAACCCGTACGCCTGTCTAGCCCCCTTGCGAAAGTTATTTTTCCGGGCGCCCTAAGCCTTGCTACGACTGGCCTTCGCTAGTCATGCGTCAGGGCTAGCCTCGATGCGCTCAAGGAAGCGATGGCGACACGCTTCAGCAGCAAGCGCCGCGCGGCGAAGCCGGGCGCGCAGTGAAGCGCCGGCGACGCTGATGCCTCCCGCTTCGGTCTGATCGCCAGGCAGACGACATTCTCTGGCTGGTGATCGTCTAGCCAATGCGGGCTCGCGCCGCCTGCGCAACGAAGGCGGCGGTCAGAGGCCATCAAGTCGTCCAGCGCAGAACCCTGTTGCGATTCTCCGGGCTACGGCCTCGTACTGCGAGAAACGGCGCTGTAGTTCGCCGTGACGAAATCGTC
This sequence comes from Candidatus Accumulibacter affinis, assembly GCA_016713625.1. Classification (GTDB taxonomy): domain Bacteria; phylum Pseudomonadota; class Gammaproteobacteria; order Burkholderiales; family Rhodocyclaceae; genus Accumulibacter; species Accumulibacter affinis. The sequence continues at coordinate 23,268 of JADJOT010000001.1, read as the reverse complement.
GGTCCATGCTGTGCAATCGCCGGCCTGAACTACGAAGTCGTCTATCACCGGAACGGGTTTCGACTCTCGAAGCCGCACTGTCGGCATGACGAGAAACGGCGCCCAGTTCGCAGCGACGACGCCACCGGTCGGCGGAACGAGATGATGAGCATCCGCAACCGACGATACGATTATCCATTCGCCCAGCCGCTCGCCATGGACGTTGGGCTGCGCGCCCGGCCCCAGAGTAGACCACCGCACAACACGGCGGATCGCGAGGCTGGATCTCTCGGAGATTCGCTCGAAGCGATGTTGGGGAGATGCGCTTTGCTTCAGTGCCTGCTCGGCCCGAAATGACGTTCGTCTCCTGTAACCGCATTGCGGTTCATGTCGACGGCCGGCCCGCCCGATCTGAGGCGCGTTTGCGGAGTGTCTCCAGTGCCCGCTCCAGAATTATGCGGTCTGCCACATCCTTGTCACGCATGGTCTGTTTGGTCCGCAGCAGCCCTTCGAGGTTGATCGTACGGATTGGCAGACCATCCAGATCAATCGTCTCGGCAAACTGCTGCAGCGTCTCGTAAGTCTCCCCGCAGGCGTTGAGCAGGATATCCACCACGAAGGCATCGGCCACACGGATGTTTTCGCCTTCCTCGAACCAGGCCGGGTCAATATCCCGGGCGGACTGGTCCGGCAACACCATCAGGGCCGCCTTGATGCGTTCCCCGGCTTGCCGGGTCGCGGGCACCAGCAGGTCAACGTCGGTGGTCGCGCGGTGGTAGCCATGCGCGAAGAGGGCGTAACCGCCGATTAGCAGGTACTCGGCACCTTGCTGATTCAGTGACGAAATGAGCGTCTTGAGGTCTGCCAGCGTGGCCGGTCGGCTGTACTCTTCCATCAGCGACGCGCCAAGGCTACCTGGGCCATACCTTCGACCAGGCAATCGAGTTGGTGGCGGTTGGCGTCTGCATGGGTCTTGAAGCGGAAAATGCCTTTCGGAATAAAGGTCGCATTGCCAGTTGGCAGGCGATGAATCTCGTCGTTGAAGCGAGCACCCTCAGCCAACAGGGCTGCGGAAGCCGAGAAGCTGATCGGACGCTCTTCGCGGTGGCCGACATGGCGCATAACTCCCCTTTTTAGTGTTCGCTATCGACGCTGCGCAAGCGCTCGCGGCGCTGCTGCGCCTTTCACGGTAACGGTAGCACCAGGCCGAACAGGCCGATCCTGGGTCACGGCCTGGCCCCGCCCGCAGGGACCTCGGCATCCGGCGAAGCATCGAGCGCTGGCGCCTTGCCAACGCCAGCACGCGCAGCCAGCGCGTGCGCCCGGGTCTCGAAAGCGGTGACCATGCTGGCCGCCATCGGCAGCACCAGCATTTCGACGACCGGGAAGAGAAACAGCGAGCGGCTCGTGCAGTCGAGCGCGAAGTCGACATGGCAATGGTCGTCGCCGAGCGCCGAGAAGGTCCAGCGGACGTCGAAACGGCAGAACGAGCGATCGTCGGAAGTGACGCGGATGCCGCGCGGGCGAACGAGTTCGGTGCGCGTGCGGAAGCGGTGCATCAACCGACCGAGTGCCAGGCTCTGCTCGGTTTCGTAGGCATCCTGATAGCGGTTGACGATGGTTGCATCGCGGATCAGGGGAACGAACTCGGGATAGCGCTCGACGTCGGCGACGATATCGAACAGCCATTCCGGTGGCAGCGCAATGGCGCGGCGCTCACGATGAGTTGCCATACACCTCCCCGCTCGGCGCCGCCCTCAGCCCTTCGGACGGCTGAAAAGAGTCAGGTTGTTCATGATCTCCATGGTCGCCGACCGGATTTCGCTTTTTGCCCGTTCACGATCCGTCACTGGCCAGTCGTCGCCATCGAGCACCTGGATGCGCGCGACACCCGCGGCATTGACCGGGAAGGTGACCTTGAAATTGTCGCCGAGGTAGGCGACCGTGTTCCAGCCGGCAGCGACGGCGTAATCGCGGTGAAAATCGGCGGCCAGCAGGTCTTGCCCAAGCGAGTAGTCCTCGGCCGGATTGCGCACCCCGAGCAGCGGCATCAGCGTCGCCGGGATGTCGAGATGGCTGCTGATGCCGCTGATGACGCGCGGCTTCTGACCCGGTATCCAGAGAACGCCCGGGGTGCTGGTCTGGAAGCGGTTGAAGTCGGCTGCGTGTCCCCAGCGGTTACGTTCCATGAACTCCTCGCCATGATCGCCAAGGACGATGATGATCGTGTCGTCGAGCAGTTTTTTCTCGCGCAGATGCGCGATGATGCGCCCGATCAGGTGGTCGACATGGTGCGCGGCGTTGAGGTAACGGTTCTTGATCGGAACCATCTGCTTCGCAAAATCGGCAGACAGGTAGTTGAAGTCTTCGAGATAGGGTTGCGCGATGACGCTCTCGGGCGGGAAATTGTAGTTGGCGTGCGTCCCTTCGAAGAACATGTAGGTCATGAATGGCCTCGACTGGTCGCGACTGTCGATGAACTTGAGCATGTCGTCAATATTCTGGCGGTCGCGTTGCCACGGCGGCGCGCCTTCCGACAGCGCATGCATGTCGGCCGGGTTCATCTTCGCGAACACCGTTTCCTGGAACGGTGGGTAGGTGAAACTCTGGCTGGTGTGCAGACTGAACTGGTAGTTCTGTTGCTGCAGGACGTCCATCACGACCGGCGGTCGGCGCGCCGCCTGCATCGGAAACCAGTAGTTGCCGTAGAGACCGTAGAACATCGAGAAGATGCCCATCTGGGTGGTATTGCCGCCGCTGTAGTGATTCTCCAGGCGCAGCGCCTGCTCGGAAAAATCCCAGAGCTGGGGCATGATCGCGCGGTCCAGGAGGTCGAAACGCAGCGATTCGACGGCCAGCCAGACGATGTTGAGTGGCCGCGCCGGTGGCTCGACGTGCAGCGGCAGCAGCGGATAGTTGAGTACGCTGCTCTTGATGTGCAGCCCGTCGGCAGGATCGACACTGGCCTTGATTCCGAGCTGCGAAGCGAGTCTGCGGAAAGTCGTCGGCAGGTACAGCGGGTAGCGCTCGCTGGCAAAAAGAATCGGCTGGTAGTTGGCGGCCGCACTGAAACCGTAGGCGACGCGTTCGCCGGCCGCAAAACCCAGGATGGCCAGGAGTACCCAACCCGGACGCAGGTGCCAACGAGAGCGGCGCGTCGCCCAAAAATAGGTCACCGCCTGCAGCGCCAGCAGCGCGATGACCACCAGGGTGGCGGTAAGCTCGGTGCTGCGACTGGCTCCCAGCGAGGCGATACCGCCCGGGGTGAACACCAGATCCAGGACAAAGCCGTTGATGTGGAATCCGTACATTCCGTAGATCACGCGGTCGGCGAAGAGCAGGACCTGAATCATCCCGGTCAGGCCGATCAGCACGCAGGCCAGAGTCACTGCCTTGGCACGCGTCGCCTCGCCGCGCGCCAGTACTCGGTGCAACAGGTAGCCCGGCAGCAGCGCTGGCAGCAGGTAGAGGAAGGCGTAGCTGACCGTGGTCGCCACTGTCCACAGCGCCACGGGAAGGTTGCTGTAGGCCTGGTCCGTGGTGAAAGCGCTGACGTGCAGCACCACCCACAGGCCGGTGAGCAGGAAGAATTGGTTGATGCTGTTGCGGGAGGGCAGTTCGGGCAGTTGGGTCATCGGCATCCTTGCAGGTAAGGCCCTATTTTAGCTGATAAACCTTAGGCCAGCCTTAAATCTGACGGGCTTGGCGTGGCTCTGTTCGGGAGCGCTTGCCGGGTTCGCTCGCGGGCCCCTTCCCTGCATGCCCGGTCGGCAGCCGCAGGTGCGACCGTCCGCGGCGCCATGTTGCGTGCGCTCCGCCGCGATAGCAAGGTCGATGTCGGGTAGAATGCCCGCAAGATGAGCGACCCACACGACCACGATCACCACGATCACGCTGAACACCACCCGCACGACGAGCACGCCCATCATCACCATGCAGATGGCGGTCCAGGCCGCGTCGAGACGCTGGCCGCGCTGTGCAATGTCTTGTTCATGGTCCTGGTGGTGGTCGGCATCTCGGTCGCCGCAGTCGGCCGCATTCTCGAGCCGGCGGCGGTCAATGGCGAGGCGGTCACCCTGGTGGCGGCGCTCGGACTGCTCCTCAACATCGCCGTCGCCTGGCTATTGATGCACGGCGAGCAGACGATGAATACTCGCGGCGCGCTGCTGCACGTCCTCGGCGATCTGCTCGGTTCGGTGGCTGCGCTGGTCTCCGGCGCGGTGGTGATGTGGACCGGCTGGACAACGATTGACCCGCTGCTCTCGATGCTGATCTGCGCGCTGATGCTCGTTTCCAGTCTGCGCCTGTTGCGCGAAGTCCTGCAGGCGCTGATGGAAGGCGTACCGCCGAGCCTGTCGAGCGAGCAGATCGGCAGAGTACTGGCCGGCATCGCGGGCGTCGCCTCGGTGCACGACCTGCATATCTGGATCCTGTCATCGCGGCGTGTCGCCCTGTCGGCGCACCTCATCGTCGAATCGCTCGAACAATGGCCGACGGTCCTCGCCGCGAGCCGGCACACGCTCGCTGCGCAGGGCATCACGCACGTCACGCTGCAGCCGGAGCCCTTGACCTACCCCGTGCGCTGGCTGCCCGCCCCCGAGAAAGGCCGTCGGCAGGGTTCCCCATGAGGGTGGTCGTGCAGCGCGTCGCTGCGGCGCGGGTCGAAGTCGGCGGCGAAGTGGTGGCGGCGATCGAAGCGGGTCTGCTGATCCTGGCCGGTTTCGAAGAGATCGACGGCGACGCGGATCTTGCCTGGATGGCGGCCAAGCTGGCCAAGCTGCGCATCTTCGCGGACGCCGCCGGCGTCATGAACCGCAGCGTCGTCGAGGCCCAGGGGGAGATCCTGGCGGTCAGCCAGTTCACGCTCTTCGCGTCGACGAAGAAGGGCAATCGGCCCTCCTGGAGCCGTGCGGCTCGGCCTGAAGTAGCTGAGCCACTCTTTCAGCACTTTGTCGGGCAGCTCGAAAGCGTGCTCGGGCGGTGCGTACCCAGAGGAGTTTTCGGGGCCGACATGCAATTGCATCTGAGAACGACGGGCCAGTCACGATCAGCATCGATACACGCCATCCGGAATAGCCCGGCGGCAACTCCATACCACGACCGTAGCTGCGCGAGCCAGGCCCTGCTGCCATCGCTGGCGTCCCCACGGGGATTCGAACCCCGGTACCTACCGTGAAAGGGTAGTGTCCTGGGCCTCTAGACGATGGGGACCCGGAACTCTTTCGGCCTTATGGTGGAGGTACGCGGGATCGAACCGCGGACCTCTTGCATGCCATGCAAGCGCTCTCCCAGCTGAGCTATACCCCGCCCGAAAGAAGCCGGGATTATAGGGAGGGCGCGCCGCTGTAAAGCATTCCGCGCGACGCTCGGTAACGAACAGGTTGGTCTAGGAAGATCCGGTCCCGGTAACGCGTTTGGCCAGGGCGAGTCGCTTGAGCACCGTCGCGCGCGGGAAGATGGCGACCACGGCGTCCACCGACGGCGTCTGTTCCATTCCGGTCAACAGCACCCGCAGGGGCATCGCCAGCCTGGGCATCTTCAGCCCGTGCCTGGCGACGATTTCCTTGATCAAGGCGCCGATGGCGGTGGTTTCCCAGGCGATCGCCGGCAGGCGCTCGATGAAATTGCTCAACATCGGCAGGGTTTCCGGCGTCAGGTGCTTTGCCAGCAGCTCCGCTTTCGGATGCAGGTCAATATAGAACACTTCCGCCACGTCGGCGAGTTCGTTGAGGTTGCCGACGCGCTCGCGGTGCAGCTCGATGATGGCTGCCAGCGACGGTTCGCCGGTGACCGTCACCCCGCGCGCCCTCCAACCGCGGCTGCACCAACGCCACCAGGCGCGGTGTTTCGACGCGCTTGAGATAGTGAGCGTTGAGCCAGTTGAGCTTTTCGGTATTGAACTGCGCCGCCGACGGGGTGATGTGGTCGAGGTCGAACCATTCGCAGAACTGCTGCAGCGAAAAAACCTCGTCGTCGCCATGCGACCAGCCGAGACGCCCGAGATAGTTGAGCACCGCTTCCGGCAGATAGCCTTCGTCGTCGTACTGCATGACGCTGACCGCGCCGTGCCGCTTTGACAGTTTCTGTCCGTCGTCACCAAGAATCATCGACAGGTGCGCGTAGCGCGGCACCGGAGCGCCGATCGCCTGCAGGATGTTGATCTGGCGCGGCGTGTTGTTGACGTGGTCGTCGCCACGGATGACGTGTGTAATGCCCATCTCCCAGTCATCGACGACGACACAGAAGTTGTAGGTCGGCGTGCCGTCGGGGCGTGCGATCACCAAGTCGTCGAGTTCGCTGTTGGCGATTTCGATCCGCCCCTTGACGAGGTCGTCCCAGGCCACCACTCCGTCGGTCGGATTCCGGAAACGGACCACCGGCCGCGCACCTGCTGGCGGAGTCGGCAGCGTCTTCCCCCGCTTCCGGGCGCCAGCGACCGTCGTAGCGCGGCTTGCCATTGGCGGAGCGTTGCTCCTCGCGCAGACAGTCGAGCTCGTCCGGCGTCATGTAGCAGTGGTACGCGCTGCCGGCGACGAGCATGTCCTCGATCACCGCCCGGTAACGATCGAGGCGCTGCGTCTGGTAGAACGGACCCTCGTCATGGTCGAGGCCGAGCCAGCGCATGCCATCGAGAATCGCCTGCACGGCTTCAGGGGTTGAGCGCGCGAGGTCGGTATCCTCGATGCGCAGGATGAAGCTGCCGCCATGGCGACGGGCGTAAGCCCAGGAAAAAAGGGCGGTGCGGGCACCGCCGATATGCAGGAAGCCGGTTAGCGAGGGCGCAAAACGGGTGCGGATCATGGTGGTTGGTCGCTGTCGGGTAAAGTCCGCATTCTAGAGGAAGCGGAAGATGACGACCAAACCGCTGCGCATCAGCCACTACCAGCGGCCAGCGGGGCATTCTCGGCCAAGCGGCCGGACGCGCGTTGCCGGCGACTGGACAGAGAAATGCCCACTGCTGGACCAGAGCAAGTCAGAAAGTTCCGAAGACCTCTTGCTGCCATCACTGCCCGAGACTTCAGAGCTATCCCCGATATCCCCCGACCCCTCTCCCACAAGCGGGCGAGGGAGATTCGTGAAGTCGCTGGCGCGACTTTCACCGTAATCTGAGCACTGATTGCAATAAAATCAGCGTGATAGGCGGGAAGTGGAGCGGGCGAAGGGAATCGAACCCTCGGCTCTAGCTTGGGAAGCTAGGGTATTACCATTATACGACGCCCGCGCAGGTCATCATTCTACGACGGTTGTGGCTGTCGTCACAACTGAGAGCACAGTCAGCAAAACTCCGCGATCGACCATGAACGCATGCCGGTGCCGCGGAGCGGGAGACTCCGGGGAGGTCCGAGTGCGCGCGGGAAGGCGAGCAGCCACGACGAACGAGTGGGCTGTCAATTGATTTTCCATCTCTTGATTTTCCATCTCTTGGCGCGGAGCGGATTTCTCCCTGCCAAGCCCACGGTGGCGTATTGACGGCCTTGACCGGCAACGACATACTCTCGCTCTGCGACTTTTGCCGACTGCTCACCGGGAAATGATCCAGATGCAACAGCCTTTTCTGCTCTCCTGCCTGCTTGCCGCGGTCGTTGCCGGTGCGTCGGGCTGCGCCAGCAAGCCATCAGGGTCCCTGACGACGGATCCCGGAATGGCCGCAGCCTTGCCGCCTCTCGACGTCAATCCGGCGCTCGACGCGGCTGCCGGGGCAAGTAATTCATCAAGCCAGCCGACTTCGTCAGCGCCAACGCTCGGCGACCCCTGGCCGCGCCAGGTCGCCCTCGCAGACGCGACGGCTCTGGTCTATTTGCCTCAAATCAGTGCCTGGAAGGCAACCAGCTGACTTTTCGTGCTGCCGTGGCGATCAAGACGAGCGGCTCCAACGAGGAAACCTTCGGTGTCATTTGGGGTAACGCGCGTACCGGTGTCGATCGTCTGACGCGCACCGTGACGCTCGACGAGCTCACCCTCACCCAGGCCAGATTCCCGACGGTAGCAGACCATGGCCGCGAGTATCTGCGTCAGTTGCGCAGCCGCTTGCCGACTGTGATGGCCACGATGTCACTCGATCTGTTTACGTGAGCCAGGTACCGGCCGAACTGATTGTCTTCCAGGGTCAGCCGAATTTCATCCCAATAACCGGAACCGGCTTGCTGTGGGCTGAAAATACCACCGCCGATGTGTTGGTCAACACCGCCAACAACGACTATTGCTTCGAGTGCCTCGGCCAGCGGCCCCGAGGGAAGTTCAGTGTCGAAGACTGCGACGGCCACCGCCGGGCCCGAGGGTGTTGGCGCCCAACACACGGTCACGGCCTACGATGCGCAGACTGGGCAACACAAGAGCTATACCTCAAGCGGTCTGTTTGGCGACCACTACGCAGGCGCCGACGGAAATGTCTACCGAAACAACGCCAGCGGCTGGCAACAACACACTTCACGAGGGTGGCAATCCACCGCAGGCGACACCTCTTGGGCCGATCGCGAACAACAGACGCGCAGCAGCTACCAAGATCGCGCCGGCGGCTGGGACAGCGGTGGCGGCGACCGCTCTGCCGGCGGCTGGGGTGGTGGTGACAGCGACCATTTCGGCGGTGGTAGTTGGGGAAATCGTTTTGGCGGCAGCAGTTTCTCCAGCCGTTTCGGTGGCGGCGGCTTTGGTGGCGGCGGCTTTGGTGGCGGAGGATTTCGTGGCGGTGGCCGACGCTAGGGTCGCGACGACGCCGGCCGATGCTGGAGCCTGCAGTTCCACAACTCGTTCCGCTCGAACAGACAGGCCACCCCTGATCGAGGCGGCAAGAGTCGCAGACCGGACCTTGTATGTTCAGCTTTTTTCATACCCAAGAGGAGACAATCATGATCTCCAGAGGCAGACTACTCTCACTGTCAGCTTTGGTTCTGGTACTGGCTGGCTGTTACAGGAAGAAACCAGACTATTCTGCAGTAAGCTGCTTTACCATCCTTAGGAGATCGACATGTTCCAAAGAGTATTGTCCTGGCTTTTCGCATTCGCCCTTGCCCTGTTCCTGACCGCCTGCGCTGCCCCCGGACAGCAGCCGGGTGAGATGGAAATCCGCAGCGGCGTCATCGAGCAAATCAACTTTGTACAACTGCCCAGCAATCACCATGCAGGGGTCGGTGCGGTGGTCGGCGGGCTTGCCGGCCTCGGCATCGGCAGCCTGATCGGTGCCGGCACCGGCCGTGATGTGGCGATGGTCCTCGGCACGGTCGGCGGCGCGGTCGCGGGCAACGAAGTCCAGAAGAAGTATGACCAGCCCGTGCCGGGACAGCAGATCATTGTCCGCACCGGCAACGGCGTCCTGATTTCGGTGACGCAGCCGATGAGTCAGGGCCTGTACCAGGGGCAGCGGGTGTTCATCGAAGGCAATGGCGAGAACTCTCGCGTCGTTCCCCGCTAAACACTCCCAGGTATCGGGTTGGCTACACGCCCGATACCTGCGAACCGAAAGAATAGACATGTCTCCATCGACGCACCAATTGCGCCGTCCCGGTCACCAATCACTTACCTTCCAGTCCTTCGGCAAGGCATCATTCGTCACACTACTGGCGGTGCTGCTCAGTGCTTGTGCCCCTGATGCCTGGCGACCCGACAAGCCATACGACGCATTTCTTGACCGGGTCCAGAAGCAGTGCGGCGAGCAGCGGATAGGAAACAAGAGCATCGGCTGGGACTTGCTGCAAACGTCCAGTCCGAATGCGTATTTTCTCGACGTGACCTCGCGCTTCTACCACGGAGAAATTTCCGGGACAAGCTACGCCGACGCCCTGGCCGGGTCTTTTGGTGGAGCCTCCGATTCACCGGGAATACTCTGTATTCTGGCGGTGCCCCGCCGGTAGCGAGAAACGGTCGGTTCAAGGATGAGGACGGCTTTGACCCTGTCGGTGATCCTGCCCTCCCCTAGCCAACCATGGCTGTGCCGGCTAACCCGGCAATCCGCTTCACAGGCGGCCGAGAACGACTTCGGCGACAAATCGGCTGCCGATGTACGCCAGGAACAGCACCATGAATCCGGCCAGCGTCCAACGCAGTGCGATCCGGCCTCGCCAGCCGTAAACGCGGCGTCCCACCAGCAAGGCAGCGAAGATCCCCCAGGAGGCGAAGGCAAAAAGGGTCTTGTGATCGAAAGCCATGGCCTTGCCAAAGATCGCTTCCGAGAAGATCACCCCGCTGACCAGCGCCAGCGTCAGCAGGCAGAAAGCGACGAGGATCATGCGAAACAGCAGCGCTTCCATGGTCAGGATCGGTGGCAGGCTGGCCAGGCTCATGAGGTGACTGCCCGCTGATGCAGCTTGCGTTCGGCAAAACCCACTGAACACGGCGTGTAGTGCGGACAGGGTAAACAGGCTGTAGGCCAGCATCGCCGTCAGGAAATGAAGCTGGAAACCCAGGCCCGGCATTGGCCACCTCACGCAACTGGAAACAGCGCCGGCGCCAGTGCAGCCAGTGCGGCGAGCGGCAAAACCATCGGCTGCAGGCCGTCCATGCGCGAACGAAAGCTTTCCGCCCAGTAGAACAGGACCGCCAGCCAGAGCATCCAGCGACAGCGCAAAACTGAACGAAAGCGCATGCCGCCGGCACTGAAAAGCCCTTCGTAAAGCCCGAATCCTGCACGACCAGGGCGCCGAAGATGGCCGCCCGCTCCCACGGTTGCATCGGCGTGTTCAGCAGCGGCAGTTTGGTTTCCCGCCAAAGCGTACGCCAGAAATGGACGCCAAGTACCGCATAGAGCAGGGACGAAACAACGTGCGGCAGAAGCTGAAGTAGAATGTCGGACATCCCAGAAGTTTTACACCATGCCGGAATCCAAATGCTCGACAACCTGACCCTAACGCCTTGCCCGCGTCATGAAGACGCTGCGCGGTGAAGCGCGCCTGACCGAGGCCAACATCACCGACGCCTTGCGCGAGGTTCGCCTGGCGCTGCTCGAGGCGGACGTCGCCTTGCCCGCAGTCAAGGAACTCATCGCCGCCGTCAAGGAGAAAGCGATTGGCGAAGAGGTGATCGGGTCACTGAGCCCTGGTCAGGCACTGGTCGGTGTCAGCACCGCGAACTCACCAAACTCATGGGCGAGGCACACACCGGCTTGAACCTGGCCACGCAGGCACCAGCGATTGTCCTGATGGCCGGCCTCCAGGGTGCCGGGCAAGACCACCACGGTCGGCAAACTCGCCAAGATGTTGCGCGAGACACAAAAGAAAAAGGTTCTCGTGGTTTCCTGCGACGTTTACCGCCCGGCGGCCATCGAACAGCTGAAGACCGTGGCGGCGCAGGCTGGTGCCGATTTCTTTCCGTCGACGACGTCCGAAAAGCCGGTGGATATTGCGCGCAATGCCGTCGACTGGGCAAAGCGGCACTACCACGATGTCCTGTTGGTGGACACCGCCGGTCGTCTGGCAATCGACGAGGCGATGATGAAGGAAATTGCCGACATTCACGCTGCCATCAAGCCGATCGAAACCCTGTTCATCGTCGATGCAATGCTCGGTCAGGACGCCATCAATACCGCCAGAGCGTTCAGCGATGCGCTGCCGCCGACCGGGATCATCCTCACCAAGCTGGATGGTGACGCACGCGGCGGCGCAGCACTCTCCGTCCGGCACGTGACCGGCCGACCAATCAAATTTGCCGGGATCGGCGAAAAGCTGTCCGGTCTCGAAGCCTTTCATCCCGAGCGCAGGCATCGCGAATCTCGGCATGGGTGACGTACTATCGCTGATCGAGGACGCGCAGAAGGGAATCGACGAGGACAAGGCGATCGAGTTCGCCAGGAAGATGAAGTCCGGCAAGGGATTTGATCTCAACGACTTCAAGGACCAGATCGGCCAGATGCGCAAGATGGGCGGCCTGTCGTCGATGATCGAAAAACTGCCGGCGCAGTTCTCGCAGGCGGCTGGACAGCTGCCGGCAGGCGGTGAGGAAAAGGCCGTGGCAAGGATCGAAGGCATCATCAACTCGATGACCCCGCTCGAGCCGCACTCGGCCCGAGCTGCTCAAGGCTGCACGCAAGCGCCGCATTGCCATGGGCGCCGGCGTTCAGGTACAGGAGGTCAACCGCCTGCTCAAGCAGTTCGAACAGACCCAGAAGATGATGAAGCAGTTCTCGCGGGGCGGCATGGCGCAACTGATGCGCGGCATCAAAGGCATGCTGCCGGGAATGCGCTGAGCGCGCAGACTTTCAGCGCAGGGCGAGCTTGCTCCTGGCGTACGACCATTGATTCTGCCACGCCATGCGCACGATGTTCGGGTACTGGGGCTGACCCAGGCTACCGTTGTTCGACACGGCGTATTTCTTGAAGCCACTTTCAACCTGGATAAGCCCAGCACCAGTTGCGGATCGAGACCCGCGCGGGTTGCTTCGTAATGCACCGAGCGGAGAAACTCGAAACGCGCTTCGCGGTCCGGAATGCGCTTCTCCAGGCGGCGCGACATCTCGGTCAACCAGTCGATCGAATCCATCGAATCCTGGAAGGAACTTCGCTGTGGTGCCCGGTCCGAGACCGAGCGCGAGAGCGCCGACTGAACACTGTCCGACAACGGCTCGTACTTCTGCGCACCGGCGTGCGCAACCACCGGCAGCACACAGGCGAACAGGGCCGTCAGGAAGCGCACAGTTGCTCCTTGAGGAATTGGCCAATGCCGGCCAGCGGCACCATTTGCGACTCGGCGTCGACACGCCCCTGGTATTCGAGTTTTCCTGCGGCCAGGCCGCGCTCACCGACAACGACGCGGTGCGGAATGCCGAGCAGCTCCATTTCTGCGAACATCACTCCCGGACGTTCATTCCGGTCATCGAGCAGAACGTCGATGCCGGCAAGCGTCAGCTCGCCGTACAGGGCATCCGCCGCCGCCCTCACCGCCGCGCTCTTGGCGTAGGCCATGGGGACGATGCAGACCTCAAACGGCGCAATCGCCGCCGGGAAAATGATGCCGCGTTGATCGTGTCCCTGTTCGATCGCAGCGCCAACGACGCGCGTCACACCAATTCCATAGCAGCCCATTTCCATGCTCGGCTCTGACCGCTTTCATCGAGAAAGCTGCATTTCAGCGCCTCGGCGTACTTGGTACGCAGCTGGAAGATGTGCCCCTACCTCAATGCCACGACACAGCTCCAGCGGACCCTGCCCGTCAGGCGACCGATCACCGCTGACGACGTTGCGCAAATCGGCGACGCTCGTTGGTTCCGCCAGGTCGCGCCCGAAGTTGACGCCCAGCAGGTGGAAACCAACCGCGTTGGCACCACAAACAAAGTCGCTCATCACCGCCACACTACGATCCGCGAAGACCGGAATGTCGACCACGTCAACCGGACCAATGTAGCCGGGCTGACAGCCGAGGCATCGATGATCTCGTCGTCGCGCGCAAAGCGGAACTCACCAAGGGTCTTCTGGGCCTTCCCCTCGTTCAGATGATGATCACCGCGCAACCGGATGAGGGCGAACTGGCCGCCAGCTGGTGCCGCTGAAGTCAACACGACGGCGATGGCCTTGACCGTTCGGGTGATCGCAATGCCCAGGAATGCGGCGACGTCCTCGCACCTGGTTTGCCCTGGCGTGGCGACCTTTTCCAGGGCGGCCGCTGGCGCGCGGCTTGCCGACGGAGCCACCGCCTCCGCCAGCTCGACGTTGGCGGCGAAGCCGGAGTCCGGACAATACGCCAGGGCATCCTCGCCGGAGTCCGCCAGGACGTGAAACTCGTGTGATCCGGTGCCGCCGATCGTACCGGTGTCGGCAGCCACGGCACGGAACTTCAGTCCCAGACGGGTGAATATCCGCGCGTAGGTGTCAAACATGTTGTGGTATTCACGCTGCAGGTCTTCGAAGCTGCTGTGAAAACGAGTAACCGTCCTTCATCAGGAACTCGCGGCCGCGCATGACCCCAAAACGCGGCCGGATCTCGTCGCGGAACTTCACCTGCACCTGGTAAAAGTGCAATGGCAACTGCCGATAGCTCTTGACGTCCCTGCGCACGACGTCGGTAATCACCTCTTCATGCGTGGGTCCAATGACGAAATCACGCTGGTGGCGATCCTTGCAGCGCAGCAGTTCGGGCCCATACTTCTCCCAGCGCCCGGACTCCTGCCACAGCTCGGCTGGTTGCACCGCCGGCATCGACAACTCGATTGCACCGGCACGGTCCATCTCCTCGCGGACAATCTTCTCCACCTTGCGCAGCACACGTAGCCCGATCGGCATCCAGGTGTAAATCCCACCCGCCAGCCGTTTGATCATCCCGGCACGCAGCATGAGCTGGTGGCTGATGATCTCGGCGTCGGCGGGCGCCTCTTTGAGCGTTGACAGGAAAAACCGTGAAGTACGCATGGGAATCTGGTTGCTAAGGACGAAGGGGCGATTTTACTAGACAGACCAGCAAACCGCGACGCGAATTGTACGCTCTCGGCAGCTTCGCGACGGGCAGAAAATCACGGGAATGGGCGGATTGGTGGGCCAAACGCAGCCGAGCGCCAGACTTTACTTTCCAAGGTAATCGAAATGTGAAAAAATGGGCGCAACTAATTGATTTGCAGGTTCGAGAAATGCTTGACCGTGAAGGCTATCGCCCGAACGTCGGCATCATTCTTTGTAACGCCAGGAACGAGGTCTTCTGGGGCAAGCGTATCCGAGAGCATTCATGGCAGTTTCCGCAGGGTGGCATCCAGCGGGGCGAGACACCCGAACAGGCGATGTACCGGAGTTGCATGAAGAAGTCGGTCTGCTGCCGGAACATGTTCAAATTCTCGGTCGAACCAAAGACTGGTTGCGTTACGAAGTGCCGACGCATTGGGTCAGACGTGAATGGCGTGGCAGTTACCGGGGACAAAAGCAGATCTGGTTCCTGCTTCGTCTCGTTGGCCGAGATTGCGACGTCTCCCCTGCGCGCCTGCGACCATCCAGAGTTTGATGCCTGGCGCTGGAATACCTACTGGGTTTCGCTTGAAGCGGTGATCGAGTTCAAACGGCGGGTGTATGAGCAGGCCTTGAACGAACTGGCCCGTTTTCTCAATGCGGACCACCGGCGCGTGCGCCATCCGCCCACGCATGGGGAAGCCCTTGCCGAGGCGGACCTTCCAGGCGAGAAAGGAGCCTTCCTCCAGCGACCATGAAGAAGCACACCCACAGCCGACGACGATTGGTGCGGAGAACCGTTGCCAGCGTGCTCATGACTGCCGCGCTGACTTTTCCTATAGCAGGCGGGGCCGCCTCGGCTGACAGTGAGTTCGAGGAAAAGCCGGCGAAGGAAAGCGAGGTGACGCTGCCCCCATTTCCCTAGCCGAGAATCTGCTACCTTTCGAGGGCAGTGCAACCACCGACAACAAGTATATGGTTGACAGCGAGTCATTGAGCGTGGGTAACGACGGCGTGGTGCGCTTTACGCTGGTGATTGTCAGCTCTGCCGGAGCGCAGAATGTGAGTTACGAAGCCATGAACTGTCTCACCAGCGAGCGTCGGCTGTATGCCCTGGGCCATTCGGACAAGACCTGGTCCAGAGCCCGCAGCGATCAATGGCTAAAGATCCGGGACAACACGGTCAATCGACACTATGCAGAGCTGTACACCAACTATTTCTGCCCCATCGGCTTGCCGCTCCGCAACACTGACGAGGCCCGCCAGGTGCTGCGCCGTGGCGGCCACCCCAGCATCAGACAACACTAGGATCGACCGTTGCTGCACTTCAACCGAAACGACCGAGGCTGCCCATGATCAGCGACCGAATCCTCATCGAGTTTGACAAGGCGCTGCGCACGCTCTTTGTGCCGGCGTCGACCACTCGCGCGGTCCCCGGCAGCAAGCAAGCGGAAGCGACCCTGTCCGACGAGGAGAGGGCGCATGCCAGCGCCCTGATGCGGATCAACCACGTGGGTGAGGTTTGTGCTCAGGCGCTCTACCAGGGACAGGCGCTGACCTGCCGTGATCAGGAGACACGGCGGGTGCTTGCGCGGGCTGCCGGTGAGGAAACCGAGCATCTGGCGTGGACCGAGCGCCGTCTGCTTGAGCTCGGCGGACGGACGAGTCTGTTGAACCCGGTCTGGTACCTCGGCGCACTGGCCATCGGCATCGCCGCCGGCAAAATCGGCGACGCCTGGAGTCTGGGGTTTCTCGCCGAGACCGAGCGACAGGTCGAAGCGCACCTTGACCATCATCTGCGCGAACTGCCGACTCAGGACAGCAGGTCACGGGCCATCGTAGCGCAAATGCGACTCGACGAAATTGCCCACGCAGAAACGGCCGTGCGCCTGGGCGCCAGGGAATTGTCGTTGCCGACCGTGCTGATCATGAAGCTGGCGTCGCTGACAATGACTCGTACCGCCTATTACGTCTAGGCTTCGACGATCTCGAAGTCGTGCGTGATCTCGGCGGTCTTGCCGAGCATGATCGAAGCAGAACAGTACCTGTCCTTCGACAACTCGATGGCTCGCGCCACTGCTTCCGGTTTGAGCTGCTTTCCGCTTACCCGGAAGTGAAAATGGATGCGGGTGAACACCCCGCGGTTCAGCTTCCCGCGCGATCGGCCTGCAAGCTCACTTCACAAGCGGTGACGACCTGGCGCGCCTTCCTGAGGATCAAGACGACGTCGAAGGCGGTACACCCGCCTGTTCCGGCAAGCAGCAGTTCCATCGGTCGCGGCGCCAGATTGCGCCCACCGGCCTCGGGTGCCCCATCCATCACCACCGCGTGGTTGCTTCCCGTTTCGGCGACAAACGACATCCCTTCGCCGGTCCACTTCACTTTACATTCCATGTGTTACTCCTCCAGACGGGCGCGACAAAGCTGCCGACGTCCACACCCAAGACACGTGTTCCGAATTGGCGTTAGTTGGCGAACAATTTGCGCCACGCCCCACTGACAGCAGAAAAAGCCGTCACCCAACCCTCGCCGCAATTTTCGATTGTAGCGCCAAGCCCGATACAGCAGACCCTTGCGGAATGCTGCGTCGCAACATCAACGCCTTGGAAGATAGCTTATATACTGCGAAAGAAAGTTTCTTATTGTGCAACAGATGTCCTAATATATCAATAAACAATTGATACAACGGGAGTCTTTGGTACAGCCAAAGGAATCGACTGGGTCTCGGCAGAAATCATGGCGCAACGCACAAAAAACGCTTGACCTACGGCGTCGGAAGAGTCATAATCTGCCCAACGTAACTGAATTGCAGTTGGTTTTCCTGGTCTGCTTCGCTTGTCTCCTCCACCCTCCTCCTTTGGTGTGGATTTAGCGCGATTCCAACGAGTCGCGCTTTTTTTTGTTCGCCAGGCCGGGCGCGCACTTACCTGGAGGTGAAGGTCCTCTACTTGCCCGACAAAGCGAAGAACAGAAACCGGATCGAAGGTCGATGGGGCTTCTGCGCAGGGGGCTCGACTCAAACGAGTCCGCGGTCTCCGTAATCCCGTGACTCAAGGACCTTTTGACGGTCCCTTAGCCAAGCGGCAAACTCGCCACCCAGTTCAGGGTGAACTTCCCCAAGGACCACGCTGGCCTGCATCAGGCCCAGCTTGCTACCGCAGTCGTAGCGTTTACCGTGATAGCGATAAGCGAGCACCTGTTCGGAGGCCAGCAGGGCAGAGATGCCGTCGGTCAGCTGGATTTCTCCACCAGTACCGCGGGGCTGCTCGCGGATCAGGTCAAAAACCGCCGGGGTCAGGACATAGCGGCCGGCAATCGCGAGATTGGATGGGGCAACATTCGGGTGAGGCTTCTCGATCAGGCCCTCGACGTTCACCAGATCAGCGGACAGGGCCTTGCCCCTTGACGATCCCGTAGCGCCTGGTCTGGTCCTTCGGCACCTCCTGCACGGCCAGGATGCTGCACTGATGCTCGGCGAACAGTTCGATCATTTGTCGCATGATCGGCGGCTCACCGATCATCAGGTCGTCGGCCAGCAGCACCGCAAAGGGCTCACCACGAACCACTCGTTCGGCGCATAGGACAGCGTGGCCCAGGCCGAGGGCCCGCGGCTGGCGTATATAGACACAATCCATGTCGTCCGGCTTGATCAAAGAACGCACCAGGGCGATCAGCGCGTCGTTTCCGCGGCGCTGAGTTCGGCCTCGAGTTCGTAGGCGGTGTCGAAGTGATCTTCGATGGCGCTTGTTCCGGCCAGTGACAAAAATCATTTCCCGAATTCCAGCCGCGTAGGCTTCTTCAACGGCATACTGAATCAGGGGCTTGTCGACTACCGCGAGCATTTCCTTGGGACTGGCCTTGGTCGCGGGCAGAAAGCGCGTCCCGAGACCGGCGACCGGAAAGACTGCCTTTTCAACTTTGTTTTTCACTTTCATTCGAATCACTCCCATATGCGTCCTGCTTTGCTACAACAACGAGGTGGCGGCCTGCTGGCGCGCGCCACCACCGAGTAGTCCCCATCCCGCTCGGTGCCCTTACTGCACAAGGCGCGCAAGCGGGCGGGGTGACGGAATTCTCCCTCGCCCCGCTTGCGGGGGCGGGGGGTGAGATGGGGAATTCACGGAGCCAAGCTCCGTGCCCAACGAACGATTCCGGCGTGCAAGCCGGAATGCGCCCTGCAAGGGAGATGGGAATTCACGGAGCCAGGCCTGTGCCCAACGAACGATTCCGGCGTGCACGCCGGAATGCGCCCTGCCAGGGAGGGAACGGTCGCCTCTTCCATCGTCCGGGGAGGCTGCCAAGAGTCATGACCGTTGGGCAGGCAGGGGACGAGACGCAACTGCTCGCCTTCACGCCGCAGACCGATCCGCGATTCGACAATCAGCCGCTACATCCAGGCCGCCGAGCCAGTATACCAGCTCCAAACGCCGCGGCCGATGTGCGGCGCAAGGGGCGACGTCGGCAGCGACGACCTGAGGCTCCCTATTCAGATCGCGACCGCCGCCGCTGAGAGCGCATGCTTGATTGGATTGATCGTGTTCAGCAACTCCCAGGCGCGCTCGTTCCCACTCAGTTCGGCCAGGGCCAACGCCGTCCTCGGTGTACTATGCCAACATCGCGGTACCGCCGGTGGCCAGGTCGGCAATTTGCCGCTCAGCGGTGATACGCTGCTGGCCGTGGCCACTGCGCAACTACCTTATTCTCTGATCCGCGCAACGGTGGAATGTCTGGGGAGACCATGAATGACCGTCAAAGGCATTGTTTTCGACATCAACGGCACGCTTTCGGATATCCGCACGGACGAATGGCATGCTGACGTATATCGCGTCATCAGCAACCTGTTGTCCTATCAGGCATAGTCCTTGATCCGGCTGTGGTCAAGGATTCCTATTTCCAGGGGATGCAGCGACAGCTTGCGACAAGCGTCGAGCGTTACCCGGAATTTGATGCGACAGAGATTTTCCATGCGATCATCACGCAGCACGCGAGCGACTTCACACGCACGCTTCCGCCCGCGAAGCTGGCGCAGCTTCCGGGATTTCTGGCCGAAACCTACCGCGCCGCAGCGCGCTTCCGCTTGCAACTCTATCCAGGCGTCGAGGAAACCCTCCAGCAACTGCACCGCAAGTATCACCTTGCCGTCATTTCTGACGGTCAGACCGCCTACGCAGTTCCGGAACTGAACGCCATCGGGCTCTCCGCTTACTTCAACCCGATTCTGGTGTCCGGCGATTTCGGCTATCGCAAGCCCGACGAACGCCTGTTTGCAGCAGCATTGGCCGGCATGCAAATGGCAGCGTCCGATGTAGTGTGTGTCGGCAACGACATGTACCGTGACGTTTTTGGGCCGCAGCAACTCGGCATGAAAACGGTCTTTTTCCAGTCGAATCAGGGAACGCACGCAGATGGAGTGCAGCCCGACTATGTCATCTACAATTTTCCGGAGCTGCTCGACGCCGTCCGTTTCTTCGAGGGCCGGTGAGCTTGCGCCACAAACACGGGTGCTGAAGGAAAGCAGGCCCGCCATGTGGCAAGGGCGCCCTGCGCACTGACCATGTCAGTCAAGACGCCGCAGCCAACACGCGCCCGTGCTGCCGAGCCCGACCGCCTGCATCGTTGGCCGCAGCAGCCGATCAGGCAAAGGCGGCGAAGACCGCAAACCAGCCGCGCGCGTCGCACCAGTAGCGCGGCGATGAAAAGCCCGCAGCTTCGAGCAGCACGGCCAAATCGTCGCGGCGCCATTTGTACGAGTTCTCGGTGTGCATGCGCCCGGACGCGGCAAAGCGCCGCTCACCGCCGGCCCAGTGGACCGTCGTGTCGCGTCGCGCCGCAAGCAGATGGCAGCCTTGGCGCAGTTGCCGGCGCCAAGGTCAACCAGCGTCGCCACCGGCGCGAGCACCGCGGCCATGCTGTCCTGATACTCGGCGAAAATCGCGGCCTCGGTACGCGTCGGATAGTACTCGGGCAGCTCGGTGATCGCCGCGAACAGCCGCGAGCCGAGCGTATCGTAGAGGTACTTGGGCGAGATCGTTGCCGCCGGCGCCGCCAGAAGACCGGCGAGCAGCTCGGCGCGAATCGCCGCCGGATCGTCTTCTGCGAACTGCAGCAGGCTGGCTGAAGTCACCGTGCTGCCTCGCTGGCTGAACAACGGCGGCTCAACTTGCCGACGATTGCAACGGCACGCCGTGCTGCACCAGCACGCGGCTGACCTGGTCGACCTCGCACAGCGAGCGAACGGCGAGGAACAGGGCGTCGGCTTCGCCATGGGTCCGGCGCAGCGCCGCCAACCACAGCTTCAGCCGGCCGGGCGCCTGGCGTGCCGAAACCTTGGCGCAGACCTGTTGCCAGTAGGACGCCAGCAATGGCAGCAGGCGGCGCCAGTCGAGCGAACGATCGGCGGCGACCGACTGGCCCGCCGCCAGCGCGCGAATTCGCCGGGCGAGAAAGGGATCGGCGACCGCCCCGCGACCGACCATCACGTCCTGGCTGCCGCTGACGGCGCAGCAGCGGGCATGGTCATCGGTCGTCCACACCTCGCCGTTGGCGACCACTGGCAGTTGCACGACATCGCGAATTCGCGCGACCCATTCCCAGTGCGCTGGTGGTCGATAGGCCCGGCCCGGGTGCGGGCAGGTGCACCACCAGCGACACCACCCGGGCCGCTTCGAGTGCCCGCGCACAATCGAGCGTCGTCGCCGTACCGTCTACCCCGAGCCGCATCTTGGCAGTGAACGGGATTGCCGGGGGGATCGCGCGCCTGACTGCCACCGCAATACGGAACAACTGTTCGGGATCGGCGAGCAGCGTCGCTCCACCGCCGTGGCGATTGACCGTCGGCGCCGGGCAACCGGAAGTTGAGATCGATGCCTGCCGGCGCGAGTTCGACCAGCTGCGCGGCATTCTCCGCCAGGCAGGCAGGATCGCTGCCCAGGAGCTGCACGACCACCGGCGTACCCGCATCGGTGCGACTGCCGCGGGTCAGTTCGGGACAGCTGCGATGGAAGCTACGTGCCGGTAACAAACTGCCCGACACCCGGATGAACTCGCTCACCGCGAGGTCATAAGCGCCGACCCGCGTCAGCACATCGCGCAGAATGTCGTCGACGAGACCGTCCATCGGTGCCAGCAGCAGTTTTCCCATCGTCAACCCAGCGTTAAAGTCGCAGCCCCATTGTACCCGCCGACCGGGCTTCTTTTAACCGTCGCAGCGTCGGCGCACGCCGGCGTCAGCAGCCAGGGGTTGCCTTGCCCCGCCGCCTGGCCAACGACCTGCCCGCATGGCAGAGCGCAGAAATGGGGTTGGTCGATCGATTTGCCACCACACAAGCGCATCTGGCAGTAAACTCCGGCACGCTGGGATATCAACACCGGAAGAAGGTCTAAGCCGGGTTTGCCCGCGGTGTTTCGCAACTTCTTCAGTACCTTCGATGCGCGCCCGATGACCGACACCAAGAATCCCCTCGAAGTTGCCCGCGAGGCCCGCCAGACAACTCCGCCCTGCGCAAGCTGCCGCCAACGCCGGCCAACTACCAGGTCTGTACAACGAAGTGGCGAATCTGCCCAATGTGACCGCTTTCCCGGAGGCACAGCTGCGTCACATCGTGGCCGCGCTGCCCACACGAAATCCGCAGGAAGGCGCTGGTGGAACGTTTGGCGGCGGCGGTCGGCAAGCGTAGCTGGCCGGGCGTCGAGGACGCTCTGGTCGCGCTCGGCAACCTGGATGCCAGGCACCCAGCCAGTGACCACGCTCCTGCCGCCAACGCCGCCGGCCAGCCAGGCGCCCGAAACTGGCACCGCCCTGCTGGCGAGAGTCACGCGCCTGATCGAAAACCTGCTGCCCGCTCTCGGCAACGAAGATCGGTTGTCCGGCCAGGCACGCAAGCTTCTGGAGGTCCTCCGATCGCCGGCCGGGGACAACCAGGTACTATTGACTCTGCTCGCCGGCTTCAACCAGCGGGTATCGCTGGCTGCCGAAGAACAGGGGAAATCGGGCAGACCCTGCTCAAACTCCTGCAACTGATCATCGACAACATCGGCGCCTTGAGCCTCGATCAGGACTGTGTGCAGGGTCAGATCGATTCTCTCGTCCAGGCGGTGCTGCCGCCTTTCACCCTGCGGCGCCTGGACGACGTCGAGCGCCGCTTGCACGACGTCATCACCCGGCAGCGCCAGGCCAGAGACCGCAGCCTGGAAGCGCAGGAAGCGATGCGCCAGATGCTCGCCGCTTTCATCGATCACCCGGCGATGATGAATCAATCGAGCACCGACTTCAGAACAACCTCGAACAGAGTGCGCAGCAGCTGGAGGAAGTCAGAACGCTGGAAGACTTGACGCCGCTCCCTGAAAAAGGAGATCGACGCGACACGCGCGATGGCCGAAAACACGCCAACGCGCGCGATGAACTCGCCGAGTTGCAGGCGCGCGGCGCGGGCGAGCGACGCCGAACCGCCGCAACTGCATCAGGAACTCCAGTACGCGAGCGCGTCGGCTCGCCACGACCCTTGACCGACGCGCTCAACCGCAGGGGTTCCGACGAGGCGCTGGCGCGCGAGGATCGCCAGTGTTCGCCGCAAGAACGCCGCCCCGTCACTGTCCTTGCTGGATGTCGACAACTTCGGGCAATCTAATGACCGTCTTGGCCACGCCACCGGCGACGCCGCGCTGATCCATCTCGTTGGTGAAGACGGTTCGCCACCGCTGATGCGGCCGATCGACGCGCTGGCGCGTTACGGCGGCGAGGAATTCGTCATCCTGATGCCGGATACCATCTCGACGAGGGAGTCGAAGCAATTCGACGCGTTTGCAGAGGAACTGACCAGGAACTTCTTTTCTCGCCGGCAACGAAAAGCTGGCTGATCACTTTCAGCGCCGGCGTGGCGCAGCCTGTCTGCGGACGAAGCGGGTGACGACGACCATCCAGCGAGCCGACCAGGCC